>NZ_CM149972.1:0-4562389 GCF_056311775.1 Alteromonas sp. ABH4_454
GAAAGCAAAAAACCCGCCGTTAGGCGGGTTTCTCTTAATGGGACCTGGCAGTGTCCTACTCTCACATGGGGAAGCCCCACACTACCATCGGCGCTAATACGTTTCACTTCTGAGTTCGGAATGGATTCAGGTGGTACCGTATCGCTATGGCTGCCAGGAAAAAACTGGTAACAATTTGGGAAAGATAATATTAATTCAATCAGTGAGTAACTACTTTTCACTCTACTTACTTTAGCTTGTCTACAACACGCAAAAGCCTAAAGCTTTTTGGGCGTTGTATGGTTAAGCCTCTCGGGCAATTAGTACAGGTTAGCTTAACGCCTTACAACGCTTCCACACCCTGCCTATCAACGTCATCGTCTATAACAACCCTTCCAGAACTTAAAGTTCAGGGATGACTCATCTTTGGGCCGGCTTCCCGCTTAGATGCTTTCAGCGGTTATCCGTTCCGAACATAGCTACCGGGCAATGCGATTGGCATCACAACCCGAACACCAGCGGTTCGTCCACTCCGGTCCTCTCGTACTAGGAGCAGCTCCCATCAATCATCCAACGCCCACACCAGATAGGGACCGAACTGTCTCACGACGTTCTAAACCCAGCTCGCGTACCACTTTAAATGGCGAACAGCCATACCCTTGGGACCGACTTCAGCCCCAGGATGTGATGAGCCGACATCGAGGTGCCAAACACCGCCGTCGATATGAACTCTTGGGCGGTATCAGCCTGTTATCCCCGGAGTACCTTTTATCCGTTGAGCGATGGCCCTTCCATACAGAACCACCGGATCACTATGACCTACTTTCGTACCTGCTCGACGTGTCTGTCTCGCAGTTAAGCTAGCTTATGCCATTGCACTAACCTCACGATGTCCGACCGTGATTAGCTAACCTTCGTGCTCCTCCGTTACTATTTGGGAGGAGACCGCCCCAGTCAAACTACCCACCAGACACTGTCCACAACCCCGATAAGGGGCCAATGTTAGAACATCAAACATACAAGGGTGGTATTTCAAGGACGGCTCCACACAATCTAGCGACTGTGCTTCAAAGCCTCCCACCTATCCTACACATGTAGGTTCAATGTTCAGTGCCAAGCTGTAGTAAAGGTTCACGGGGTCTTTCCGTCTAGGTGCGGGTACACAGCATCTTCACTGCGATTTCAATTTCACTGAGTCTCGGGTGGAGACAGCGTGGCCATGGTTACACCATTCGTGCAGGTCGGAACTTACCCGACAAGGAATTTCGCTACCTTAGGACCGTTATAGTTACGGCCGCCGTTTACCGGGGCTTCGATCAAGAGCTTCGTCCGAGGACTAACCCCATCAATTAACCTTCCGGCACCGGGCAGGTGTCACACCCTATACGTCCTCTTACGAGTTTGCAGAGTGCTGTGTTTTTAATAAACAGTCCCAGCCACCTGGTCACTGCGGCCTCCATTTGCTTACCACGCGAAGTGTTCACAAACAGAGGCGTACCTTCTCCCGAAGTTACGGTACAATTTTGCCGAGTTCCTTCACCCGAGTTCTCTCAAGCGCCTTAGTATTCTCTACCTGACCACCTGTGTCGGTTTGGGGTACGGTTCATATAATCATAAGTTTAGAAGCTTTTCCTGGAAGCAGGGCATCAACAACTTCACTCCCTTGGGAGCTCGTCTCGTGTCTCGGCCTTGAAAACCCGGATTTACCTAAGTCTTCAGCCTACGCACTTTCACTTGGACAACCAACGCCAAGCTTGCCTAGCCTTCTCCGTCCCTCCATCACTGATTATATAAGTACGGAAATATTAATCCGTTTCCCATCGACTACGCATTTCTGCCTCGCCTTAGGGGCCGACTTACCCTGCCCTGATTAGCATGGGACAGGAAACCTTGGTCTTCCGGCGTGGGAGTTTTTCACTCCCATTATCGTTACTCATGTCAGCATTCGCACTTGTGATATGTCCAGCAAGCTTTACAACTCACCTTCATCCACTTACACAACGCTCCCCTACCCAGCATGTAAACATGCTGCCGCAGCTTCGGTATATTGCTTAGCCCCGTTACATCTTCCGCGCAGGCCGACTCGACTAGTGAGCTATTACGCTTTCTTTAAAGGGTGGCTGCTTCTAAGCCAACCTCCTAGCTGTCTATGCCTTCCCACATCGTTTCCCACTTAGCAATATTTTGGGACCTTAGCTGGCGGTCTGGGTTGTTTCCCTCTCCACGACGGACGTTAGCACCCGCCGTGTGTCTCCCGGATAGTTCTCATTGGTATTCGGAGTTTGCAAAGGGTTGGTAAGTCGGGATGACCCCCTAGCCTTAACAGTGCTCTACCCCCAATGGAATTCGTCCGAGGCTCTACCTAAATAGATTTCGGGGAGAACCAGCTATCTCCCGGTTTGATTGGCCTTTCACCCCCAGCCACAAGTCATCCCCTGACTTTTCAACGTCAGTGGGTTCGGTCCTCCAGTTGATGTTACTCAACCTTCAACCTGCTCATGGCTAGATCACCGGGTTTCGGGTCTATACCTAGCAACTAAACGCGCAGTTAACACTCGCTTTCGCTACGGCTCCGCTATTCGCTTAACCTTGCTACTAAATATAAGTCGCTGACCCATTATACAAAAGGTACGCAGTCACCCCGAAGGGCTCCCACTGCTTGTACGTATACGGTTTCAGGTTCTATTTCACTCCCCTCACAGGGGTTCTTTTCGCCTTTCCCTCACGGTACTGGTTCACTATCGGTCAGTTAGGAGTATTTAGCCTTGGAGGATGGTCCCCCCATATTCAGTCAAGATAACACGTGTCCCGACCTACTCGATTTCACTGTAAAGATTGCGTCGTGTACAGGGCTATCACCTTGTATCGCTCCTCTTCCCAAAGGATTCCACTACATTCAATACAGCTTAAGGGCTGCTCCCCGTTCGCTCGCCGCTACTAGGGGAATCTCAATTGATTTCTTTTCCTAAGGGTACTTAGATGTTTCAGTTCCCCTCGTTCGCCTCGTTACGCTATGTATTCACGTAACGATACCTGTAAACAGGTGGGTTTCCCCATTCGGACATCTGTGGCTCAAATGCATTTTGTCGGCTCACCACAGCTTTTCGCAGACTTACACGTCCTTCTTCGCCTCTAACTGCCAAGGCATCCACCGTATACGCTTCGTCACTTAACCATACAACCCCAAACAGCCTTTTGACTTCTGTCTAAGTTATGTCGCATGCATGACAAGCTAATCGGAAGAATTGCCTTGCTATCAATAAATTGATAACAAGCAATTCAGTCAAGTAGAGTAAAAAGTTCATCTTTCGATTTCTCAGTTACTCAATTTTGATTGATTACTATTAATATCAGCTTTCCAAATTGTTAAAGAACATTCGATGTTTCCTGCAAAAGCAGTACTTTCATCTTTAGAGTAAAAAACCCTAATCAATGCTTACTGAAACAGTAAATATTCATTAGGATTTCGGGTCCAACGTGACACGTTTCTACCTTTGTTACCTTCCTTTCTTAAAGCAAGGAAATGGTAGGCTTGGGCAGACTTGAACTGCCGACCTCACCCTTATCAGGGGTGCGCTCTAACCAGCTGAGCTACAAGCCTTCAGTACTTCGCTTATGCAAGCTCAGTATCAAGTAGATGGTGGAGCTAAGCAGGATCGAACTGCTGACCTCCTGAATGCAAATCAGGCGCTCTCCCAGCTGAGCTATAGCCCCATAAACTTGTGTCGTTCTTCATTTTAAACAAGACTATCTGTGTAGGCACTGCATCAAGTGCGTCTATCGACGTAATGGTAAGGAGGTGATCCAACCCCAGGTTCCCCTAGGGTTACCTTGTTACGACTTCACCCCAGTCATGAAACACAAAGTGGTAATCGTCCTCCCGAAGGTTAGACTAACTACTTCTTTTGCATCCCACTCCCATGGTGTGACGGGCGGTGTGTACAAGGCCCGGGAACGTATTCACCGCAGTATTCTGACCTGCGATTACTAGCGATTCCGACTTCATGGAGTCGAGTTGCAGACTCCAATCCGGACTACGACATTCTTTAAGGGGTCCGCTCCACATCACTGTCTCGCTTCCCTCTGTAAATGCCATTGTAGCACGTGTGTAGCCCTACACGTAAGGGCCATGATGACTTGACGTCGTCCCCACCTTCCTCCGGTTTGTCACCGGCAGTCTCCTTAGAGTGCCCAACTTAATGCTGGCAACTAAGGACAAGGGTTGCGCTCGTTGCGGGACTTAACCCAACATCTCACGACACGAGCTGACGACAGCCATGCAGCACCTGTGTCTGAGTTCCCGAAGGCACCAATCTATCTCTAGAAAGTTCTCAGCATGTCAAGTGTAGGTAAGGTTCTTCGCGTTGCATCGAATTAAACCACATGCTCCACCGCTTGTGCGGGCCCCCGTCAATTCATTTGAGTTTTAACCTTGCGGCCGTACTCCCCAGGCGGTCTACTTAGCGCGTTAGCTTCGCTACTCACGACTTAAAGTCACAAACAGCTAGTAGACAGCGTTTACGGTGTGGACTACCAGGGTATCTAATCCTGTTCGCTACCCACACTTTCGCACATGAGCGTCAGTCTTTGGCCAGGGAGTCGCCTTCGCCACTGATGTTCCTCCAGATATCTACGCATTTCACCGCTACACCTGGAATTCCACTCCCCTCTCCAAGACTCTAGTCTGCCAGTTCTAAATGACCATCCCAGGTTGAGCCCGGGGCTTTCACATCTAGCTTAACAAACCGCCTGCGTGCGCTTTACGCCCAGTAATTCCGATTAACGCTCGCACCCTCCGTATTACCGCGGCTGCTGGCACGGAGTTAGCCGGTGCTTCTTCTGTTGTTAACGTCACGGCTAGCAGGTATTAACTACTAACTTTTCCTCACAACTGAAAGTGCTTTACAACCCGAAGGCCTTCTTCACACACGCGGCATGGCTGCATCAGGGTTTCCCCCATTGTGCAATATTCCCCACTGCTGCCTCCCGTAGGAGTCTGGGCCGTGTCTCAGTCCCAGTGTGGCTGATCTTCCTCTCAGAACAGCTAGAGATCGTTGCCTTGGTAAGCTTTTACCTTACCAACTAGCTAATCTCACTTGGGCCTCTCTTTGCGCCGGAGCCGAAGCCCCGTTTGGTCCGTAGACATTATGCGGTATTAGCAGTCGTTTCCAACTGTTATCCCCCTCGCAAAGGCAAGTTCCCAAGCATTACTCACCCGTCCGCCACTCGTCAGCGATGTGCAAGCACATCCTGTTACCGTTCGACTTGCATGTGTTAGGCCTGCCGCCAGCGTTCAATCTGAGCCATGATCAAACTCTTCAATTAAATATATCGAAATATGAATCGTCGTTGTGACACTCTTAACGAGTGCCCACACAGATTGTCTTGTCTAAATTTTTAAAGAACATTCACTAGAAGCCGTTGCTTCTTAGTGACTCACCCTGTTCGAGTGAGGTGCGCATTTTACATCGTTTATTTTCGATGTCAACCATGTTTTTAAACTTTTTATTTGCTTGAAAACTTGGTTTCGCACTTGTTGCTAAGTTGGCTTTGTTTTTCTCGAAGCCCCCTCAGAACGTGGAGCGCATTATAGATACCTCTTGAGAAAGATCAACACTTAAATTGGTTTTTTTTGCTTTTTAAGGCCATTTTGATGTTAACCGCTCATTTCTGCATCATTTCTCTGGGCTCAATGCATCTTTAGACTAGTTTTTTCACATTTTATTGTTCAAATTGTTACAAATGAGTAAACTATGTACAGCCTCCAGCACCATAATAAACAATAGAAAGGTAGGTATATGAAAGTAGGCTTTATTCAATGCGCTGTTATTAGCGCTATTTTTGCAATTGCAGGGTATTTGTTATTTTCTTCTGCTAGTTTAAACGTCCATGTTCCACTTACCGTATCTGCAGCTCTGCTGATAAGCGGTATCGTTACTCCTTGGCTAGCGTCTCTTATTCAAAGTCCATCTTCCTCAGATGCCAGAGCACACACCAATAACGGATCAGTCGAAACTTTATATGTGGGTAATTTACCCTATAGAGCAAATGAAAACGCTGTAAAGGAGTATTTCAGTAGCTTTATTGAAGTGCAGTCGGTTCGTTTAATGAAGG
Source organism: Alteromonas sp. ABH4_454 (assembly GCF_056311775.1). NCBI lineage: Bacteria > Pseudomonadati > Pseudomonadota > Gammaproteobacteria > Alteromonadales > Alteromonadaceae > Alteromonas > Alteromonas sp. ABH4_454. Next base: position 6,094 of record NZ_CM149972.1, read on the forward strand.
ATCGCAAAACTGGAAAAAGAAAAGGTTACGGTTTTATCGAGGTTGTCACAGACGACCTTAGTAGTGTTATTGATAAAACTAACGACTCAATCTTTCAGGAACGAACGTTAAAAGTTCGACCTGCGAAAGACAAAGTTGAACACGCTTAGTTCTTAATTCGTAGTTTTTAGTTATGTAAAAAAAGCCCGGTAAGCTTTCGCTTCCGGGCTTTTTATTGTCATGAACATTAGCTCTCGCTGGTTTCAGCAGATTGGGGAAGACCTTCCAACAAGGTTTGATTAAATGAACGAAATCTATTTATAGCGGATATAAGGTCAGGAACCTGAACATCTTCCATCTCGTTAATAATACCAGCTATTAACGCATTATAGTCTTCACTACTTTCTAACTTACTTTCTGCGTTAGCAAAGGTATCCATCATCTTCTCTAGATATTGAGCGATTGGACTAACCACATTACCGTACTTCGCGTTTTCGCTTTTATCTTCGATATAGTGCTGAATATTTTCGTATGTCTTTAGCACTTCGGTTTGCGTAGTCCTATTTAACTGTAGTGCGTAACCAACCAACTCTTTATCATCAAAGCCTAAACTCAGTGCTTCTTCAAATGCCTTGTCTATATCACCACTATAGAAGGTATCAGCTAGATCCTGCACCTGCCCAACTAAATCAGCTATCGATTCCAACTCATCTTCATCAAGTTCTCCTTTCAATGAAAAACTAATGCCGCTTCGCTCGAAATATTGATAAGAAGTTTGCTCAGTGTAAGACGCTGAAAAATTGCTTTCACTTTGCTCACCACTACCGTCAGATTGCTCTTGAGATGCCTGAGCCTGAAAATTAAGTTGCTGAGAAGCCTGGAAAGAACGCAGGCTTTCAAAACTAAAGCTCACTTCATCACCATCTTTAGTTCGAATCATCAAACTACCGCTTTTTTCGTCCGATGCTGCAACAGCTTCCACCGAAGACAGCTGGACAGCATTAGGCTGCTGGCGTCCAAAGATATCGGTTTCTAGATCATCAATACCCGTATCAATGAGATCCCGGCTTTTCGTTATACCTTGCTCAATCTCTTCATTCATAAACCCAGCAAGATCTTTTTCAGCCATTGCGAAGCCGCGGCTTACTCCTTCTCTTGCTTGGCTAAATAGCCCGGTCAGCTTTTCTTCGCTGGCACCTCCATCGGCTGCGCCGCGAATAACGCTGCCCACGAACTTAAGTACGTTTCGGGCTACTTTTTCAAAATCGAATAAACCGTTCGACTTTTCTTCAAGATTTTTCTCTTTCGTTTCTTGTGGTCTTTGCCCATCTATTTCCAACGCTTGATTAATATTGCTACTTACCACGCGCAAGCCGATACTCGTCTGGCTACTTGAAACAGATACTGAAGCCGCTTGTTGCTTCGAGAATTCAGCGGCTTGCTGCAATCCGTCTTGCTGCAGCTGCTTTTTAAGCGCTTCATTCGGGTGAACCGTTGCCTTTTGATCCGCTTTCTGATCAACCTTTTGGTCTCCCATAAAAGCTTTAATTTGACCCACGTTCATAATTTGATCCTCACTATCCTCATTCTTATTATCGGCAAAGAATCAATATTGTTTAATATTAATACAGCATTTTTTTCTAAAAGCTATTTAAGCAATTACGCATATTAATAATGAAGAAGTCGGGAGCGCTTGTTGCAGTTATTTTTTAAGGGACTACAATTCGCGACCTCAACAATGAATGGAGAATTTTATGACCACCACTGAACAACAACGCTATCACGATCAGTTAGACGAAAAAGTAAATCGTCTCACCGCGTTGCTTTCTCCATTCAATGCCCCGGCGCTTTCTGTATTCCCCTCGCAGCCAACACACTACCGCATGCGCGCAGAGTTTAGAGTATGGCATGAGGGCGATGACTTATTTCACATCATGTTCAATCAGGAAACGAAAGAGAAGTATCGCGTAGATAGTTTCCCTCCTGCTTGTAAAGCAATAAACGATGCGATGACACTTTTGCTTGAAGAAGTAAGACCAAACGAGACTCTAAGAAAAAAGTTATTTCAAATCGATTACCTTTCTGCGTTGTCTGGTGAACTTGTTATAAGCCTTCTATACCATCGTCAATTAGATGAAGAATGGCAAGTGGCAGCAAGAGAACTAAAAACGACACTTGAAACTCACTTTCCTAAAGTAAACATCATTGGTCGCGCTAGAAAGCAAAAGCTTATTATCGACAACGATTTTGTAATTGAGCGTTTACCAGTAAACGGACGAGAATTCGTATTCAAGCATATAGAAAATAGCTTCACTCAGCCCAATGCCGAAGTGAACTGTAGCATGATTGAATGGGCTTTAGATTGTGTTAAACCACTCTCTGGAGACTTACTAGAAATGTATTGTGGTGCCGGTAACTTTTCACTTCCGCTAGCACTTCACTTTGATAATGTCGTAGGTACCGAAATAGCTAAACCTTCAGTGCAAGCAGCTCAGTTTAATATTGAGCAAAACGAGCTGAGCAATGTAAAAATTGTAAGGTTAGCCGCCGAAGAATTCACACAGGCTATGAAGGGCGAGCGTACGTTTAGTCGCTTAGAAGGCATTGATTTAAGCACTTATAATTTCACCACTGTATTGGTTGACCCTCCAAGAGCTGGATTAGATGAAGACTCGCTAAGAATGATTCAGGATTACGATAATATTGTGTATATCTCGTGTAATCCTGAAACTTTGGCGCAAAACCTTGAGCTTTTAGGTGAAACTCACAACATTGCTCAATCAGCGCTATTCGACCAATTTCCTTTCACTCATCATATTGAGGCAGGCGTTCTACTTACACGCAAAGTCTAGTTTGCGTGTAAGTCATTTTCTACTACTCCTTGCCTTGTACAAGAACGTGATGGCTTACTGAGCCGTCAGTTCTTAGTTTTAGTAGTGGAAGGTAATCTGGGTCAGACATAAAATCGAGTGCGCTTTGTTTTGAAGGCCACTGTATTATAACGCGAATGGCGGGTTCTTCTCTCTCGCCTTCTAAAGTTTGATGATTCGCACTGTTCGCTAGATATTTTCCACCGTGCTTCGACACGACATCCGCGGCGAGTTTTACATAGTGCGGGATCCACGCTTCATCGGTAGGTGTAACTTCTAAAACTGAATAATACATATCTTGCTCTCTTTTCTTGAAATTAACTGGTTGAACCCAGCGTTATCGTATTGAGAGCTTAACAAGCTATATTCCGTGCAATAAGAAGGCTTATGCCAGAATCTGTTTCGTGAAATACTTGATAATACTTCAGCGCTACGCTTTCTGCGTAGCGCCTATTTGAACAAAGCGAAGTTGCGCTTTCACTCTTTCACCAATTTCACTTCTAAGCTTATCATCCGCTTCTAATGCTTCAGCTCCGGCACTGAATACCAGTCTTACCATGGCATCGGCTTGTAACTGGGCACAGGCGTATTCCACGCCTTGCTGTTCGATAATGTAGTCAGTAAGTTCATCGATGAAATGTTGAATTTCTCTGAACACTGCTAGTCGGTAAGCAGACGACGTACCGGTATGCTCTCGCAGTAATAAACGAAATACGTTTGTGTTGGCCGCGATGAATTCCATGAAGGTTTCCACAGAGGTATGAATGACGCCGCCACCTGAAGCAATGCGCCTTCTAGCTTGACGCATAAGCTGACGCAGCGCTAAACCCGCTTCATCCACCAGCGTTAAACCCAACTCGTCCATATCTTTAAAGTGTCGATAAAACGACGTGGGAGCAATGCCAGCTTCTCGGGCGACTTCACGCAAGCTTATTGCCGATAAACTGCGGTTTTCATCTAGCAATGAAAATGCAGCATGGATGATATTTTGGCGGGTTTTTAATTTCTGTTCTTGTCGGCTCACGATAGACTCACTTAATTACTCTTTTATAGTCTATCGCAACCCGAGCCTCTTGGAGAAGTTTAAATTAACTCATAGCCTAGAACAGGCTTCTCGACATTCCACCATCAAGCACAAAGTTTTGACCGACAGTGAACTTAGCAGCCTCAGAACTAAGCAGAGTAACGAATTGGGCCAAGTCATTTGGATCTCCTAACGAGTTTGTAGGAATGTCAAACAAGTCCAAGGTCATCTTGTGTACCATTTCAGGCGTAATATTATCCGCAGCGCCTTTTCCATATTTTTGTTCAATTTTTTCTTTGTGTGGTAGCGCTAATTCAATCATCCCTTCTGTCGCGTACATGCCTGGCAGCACATTATTTAAAATCACACCATGTTTTGCTAAATCTCTTGATACGACTGACGTGTAGTTTGCTAATGCCGAGCGTGCGGGCCCCGACATTAAGCGCATTTCCAGTGGATGTTTCGCGGCCACCGTAGCTATATTAACTATTCTTCCCCAGCCTCTTTCCTTCATGGGCTTACTGAATGTTTTTATAAGCTCTACTGGACCAATAAGACCAAGCTTTATTGACTCAAGCCAATTCTCTTCCTCTATATCGCCGTATTCCCAAATAATAGGGGGTGGAGATATAGTAATGATAAGAATATCCGGGGTTTCGCAAGCTGCTAACAACTTTGCTCTGCCCTCTTCGGTTGCATGATCGGCGACCACAGCAGTAACTTCTACACCGTATTGCGCTTTAATTTCTTCTACTGTGTCGCGTAATCGCTGCTCTCGCCTAGCAGATATAATCAGATTAACACCTTCTTGCGCTAATGCTATGGCACTAGCCTTTCCCATACCTGCACTTCCACCAGCAATTATTGCCGTTCTTCCCGATATATTTGTGTTCATAACTCGTCTTCCTAGAATTAGTAGCATCTGAAGTATCGAGTAGCATTATGGTGGGCTACCTTGACTCAAAGTAAGTGCAAGAGTGGCCATCTCACAGTGCCAAAAGGACAACATGCCTGCTAGGATGTATAGCTTCGTCAATGAACTATACCAATGACTACTTATTTATGCTCCCGCCAATATATGGGAGATACACCAGTCCAAGTTTTGAACGCTCTTGAGAAGTTAGAGGGGTCAGAAAAGTTAAGTTGAAGCGCGATTTCTGCAATAGAAAGTCTTGTCTTCAAAAGCATGTCTTTTGCAAAGTTAGCCTTTTCTTCATTGATGATCGATTTAAAATGTGTACCACATGAAGATAGTGCACGACGCAGCGTTCTTGGCGAAACGTAAAACAGTGCGGCAGCTTCGTCTAAAGAAAGGGAAAATCGATCGCTTTCTTTTATATGTTTCCGTAAAGCTGTTACGACATCACTACCCTGACGGAGATTACAAGACTGCTCTGCGCACAAACTATACATTGCCTTTTTTGAAAAAGAATCGGCTGTAGGTAAAGGAATGTTCAGTATCTCGCTATTGAGATAGATACGCGTTGAGGACTTATCAAATAAAATGGGTAATCCCTTGGGCAGAAATACATCACAATGGGTTTTCGGCGTCGCGCACTGCATTTCGATTTTTTTCACCGAATTATTTATAGGAAGGCAAAAATAAATAATGTTTAGTACGGCACTTACCGCCGCCGCAAGTAAAAAGTAGTGTGAGTGAGAAAGTGTGACCAGAGGCCTTACTTCTAAAAAGCTTTCGCTTACGTGCTCGTCAGTTTTTACAACAATAGCAACACTGAAAAGTGAAGTTCGTAAGTGAAGAAATTGACTTATAAACTCAAGGGCGTCTTTTAACGATTCGCTACTAAGCGCTCCATAACCAACAGTGCCTAACGTCGTTAGATTAATGCACTGGCCGAAACTCCAACCAATATGTTCGTTTTGGGTAACGTTTTGAACATTTTTGATAAACTGCTGATGTGCTTTGAATGACAGTTTGATATTTTCAGATTCAAAGTCACTTTCTTTAATACCGCACCCAATAAGTAGTTCCTCAGGATCATAGCCTTCGTCGCGTAACATAAGGTACAGGACCTTAGGAAAGTAAATGGGTAATACTGCTTCAGTGTGAGTAAAAACGTTTTTTCTCATTATTAATTCAAGTAGCCAGACATCATACGATATCCTAGACTGGCAAATGCCTTATGTTAACAGAGAGTTAACATTGTTCACCTGTTTTGAATTAACCTTGGCCAGAAATGACTACTCATTTGATGTTAACTATAAGCTTTGCAAAGAAGAGATAACCACATTGAAGAAAACTATCAAACCACTGATGCTTCAAGCCATCTCAAGCGATTGGCTTTTACAACTTCGAAGACGACTTTTTAAGATAAAGCGCGCAATGCTTCGCAGTTCAGCTCAGCTAGCAGTTTATTTAAAGATAGATGACCCTTACTCATTTTTGTTACTTCAGGCGTTACCGAGCATAGAGCAAAGATTTGACATAAAGTGTGTAATTAAAGTTATCGATTCAACTGATGATGTTATGTTTCCAGAACCCACTCTTTGGGAACAACATGCTCTCAAAGACGCAGAATTACTGGCTTCGCTGTACAACTTTTTGGCAGTGCCTACTCTCAAAAGCGAACTCGAGAAGCTCACTGCCGAAAGAAAGCGCGCATATACCATTGAGTTACAAAGTGCTATTAACGATGGAAGAAACTGGCCTGAACTTATTCGCACAGTCCTAGAGTTTTGGAATACAACTGAAGGCACACATTTAACTGACTTGGTAAACACTGCCGAGAAAAACAACGCAATAGAAGAACAAGTAAAGGCTAATACCGCTGAGCTAAGTGAACGTGGTCATTATTTACCCGCTACAGTTTACTATGACGGAGAGTGGTACTGGGGCGTGGATAGATTAGCGCATTTAGAGCAAAGACTTACCGAAGAGAAGTTGAAGTGCGCTAATGCAACGCCAGTAACTTTTAGCAAAACATACAACCTAAAAAGAGAGCGGCCAGGCATAACAGTACTGCCAATGGCTATACAGCATAATGAAGAAACGAGTCACAAAAAGCCTGTAGAGTTATTTTGGTCTGCTCGAAGTCCATACTCCCACATAGCACTATTAGAGGGAATATCTCTTGCGTGTACATATCAAGTTCCATTGGTTGTTCGCCCCGTTCTGCCAATGATGATGCGCGGCCTGTTTGTTCCTTTCAAAAAAGCACTTTACATATTTCTAGACACAAAACGCGAAGCCCAAAAATTAGGATGGCCTTACGGAAAATTGGCAGATCCACTTGGTGACGGTGTTAAACGTTGCTATGCACTGTTGGACTTTGCACGCGACAACGGACACTTTCTACAGTATCTGCTCGCCTTTTCAGAGTGCGTAAATGCCAAAGGCATTCGCGCAGAAACAGATAGAGGATTAAAGAAAATCGTTGAAAAAGCGGGATTAGAGTGGGAGCAAGCAAAACAACACTTGGACAATGAATCTTGGCTTGGCGAAGTGGAGAGAAACCAGCGTGACATGTATTCCAAGGGAAGCTGGGGGGTTCCGGTGTTTCGCTACGGCGATATTCAGGTGTGGGGACAAGATAGGCTTTTTGTTATAGAAGACGCAATTAAAAACGACCAGGCAGACTGAAGACCAGTATAAAATCATCTCTTTTATAAACAAGGGTTAAGCGTTAATTCTCACGTTTTAGCTACGTTTTTGCCACCCTCGGCTATAATTAAACTTTACACATGTAAGCAGAACTTATCTGGGTTTTGCTTGCCTGAAGCCTCGTAAAACGATAAATTAGCGAACAGTTGTAAGCCAAGTTGTATAAAATGAAAAAACCTCCTCTTATCCTAACGAATGTGCTGGTATTTATAATATCGGGCGCAATTGCATTTATAGGTGTGCCGCTTTGGGTGGCATATCAGGGTATCGATTGGGCAGAAATCGGTACCGCTATATTCCTATTCTATTTCACCGGTATGTCGATAACTGCTGGGTATCATCGCTTGTGGTCACATAAAACCTACGATGCCAACATTGTAGTTCGTGTCGTATTAGCGATTGGTGGGGCGATGGCACTGCAAAATAGTATTTTGCACTGGTCGTCAGATCATCGCGTTCACCATCGCCATGTAGATGACAACGACAAAGACCCCTACTCTGCAAAGAAAGGTCTTTGGTTTGCACACATCGGCTGGATGTTACGTGAGTATCAAGCTAAGCGTTACGATGATTACAGCAACTGTAAAGATCTACAAAAAGATAGCGTTGTGATGTGGCAGCACAAATACTACTTGCCTATCGTACTCGCTGCTAACTTTGGTATTACTGGTCTGTTGGGTTACCTGAACGGCGACGTTATGGGCATGATCTTGGTGGCCGGCGTACTTCGTCTAGTGCTAGTTCACCACGTAACCTTCTTTATCAACTCACTTGCTCACTTCTGGGGTAGTCAGCCTTATACCGATAAGAATACAGCACGTGATAATGGCGTTTTAGCATTCTTTACTTTTGGTGAGGGTTATCACAACTATCACCATATTTTTGAGTACGACTACCGCAATGGCATTCGTTGGTACCAGTTTGATCCTACTAAATGGCTTATCAAAGGGCTGTCTTATGTAGGTTTAACGTCGAACCTTCGCAAAGTACCTGAAGAGCGCATCGAAAAAGCTCTGGCGGCCATGCAGCTTCAAAGGGCAAGTGAAAAAGTGTCGTTACTACCGAATGCGGAAGAAATGATGCACACTATTCAAGAAGAGTACGACCTGCTAATGCAGCGGATGAGTGAGTACTACGCAACGAAAAAGCGCGTTATGCGCGTTAAGAAGCGTACACTAAAACGCAGCATTGAAGGGTTAGAGCTTGCTTACAAATATAAAGAGATGAAGCACGCCTTTGCTGTTCAGAAAGAAAAATGGACCCAATTGCAGAGTTTGTCGCTTCAAATGGCGTAGCATTACCTATTCTTTTAGCTGATCTGATTAAACCAAAAACCACATAAGTATCTGCTTATGTGGTTTTTTTTGATCTATAGTTGGGATGACACTTCAAGTAAGGTAGTTATACTAGAGTTTGTAAGGTTGGCATAAACAGCTTAGCTTTAGACTAAGTTCGGTGTTCAAGCTACATCATAAACTGAATTATGGCGGTTATTGTGATTTCAGACGCCACATCATAGAAGTAATAATACGGGAAGATAACATGGCAACGAAGCAAAAAACTGAAGCTCCGTCGTATCATTACGATGCGATTGTTATAGGCACTGGCCCCGGTGGAGAGGGTGTTGCAATGCAGCTTGCCAAGGCCGGTAAAAAAGTGGCAGTGGTAGAACGCTACGAAGCTGTTGGCGGTGGCTGTACTCATTGGGGCACTATTCCCTCTAAAGCGCTTCGTCACTCAGTCAGTCGTCTTATTGAATACAATACGTCTCCCCTATTTGCCGACAACCACTTAAGTAAGAGCCTTACGTTTTCAGACATCATGAGCCATGCTAGCGGTGTAGTTAAAAGCCAAACTCGCCTGCGTTCTTCTTTTTATGATAGGAACCGTGTTACGCTGTTTCATGGCGAAGCCAGCTTTGTCGATGCACACACCTTGGAAATAACACGAGAAGATGGCTCGAAGGACACAGTCACAGCAGCACAAATAGCAATAGCCACAGGTTCGCGCCCCTATTGCCCGAAAGATATCGATTTTAATCACCCCCGTATTTATAACTCTGACACCATCTTATCTCTAGATCACGATCCAAAGTCCATCATAATTTATGGTGCAGGTGTAATTGGGTCGGAATATGCCAGTATCTTTAGAGGCTTGGGAGTAAAAGTCGATCTGGTTAATATGCGAGACCGTCTATTGTCATTCTTAGATGACGAAATCTCTGATGCGCTAAGTTACCACTTATGGAACAACGGCGTACTTATTCGTCATAATGAAACCTACTCTTCTGTCGAAGCTACCGATGATTCAGTAATTTTAAACTTAGAGTCAGGTAAGCGCATGCGGGCCGATTGCTTATTGTTTGCTAATGGCCGTACGGGCAACACAGATACTCTGAAACTTGAGAATATTGGTTTAAAAGCTGATGGTAGAGGCCAACTTAAGGTTAATGAAAGTTATCAAACCGACGTAGACAATGTATTTGCTGTTGGCGATGTGATTGGTTACCCAAGTTTGGCATCTGCAGCATATAACCAAGGTCGATTTGCCGCTGAGGCAATGCTCGGCATAAATACACATTCAGCGTTAGTAGAAGATATTCCGTCAGGTATCTATACCATCCCGGAAATTAGTTCGGTAGGTAAGACAGAACAAGAACTTACTGCAGCCAAGATACCTTATGAGGTGGGAAGAGCCCAGTTCAAACATTTGGCCAGAGCGCAGATTGCATCAACACAAACGGGTAGCCTTAAAATTCTATTTCACCGGGAAACGAAAGAAATACTGGGTATTCACTGCTTTGGTGAACGTGCCTCTGAAATTGTTCATATCGGCCAAGCCATCATGCAACAAAAAGGTGAAGGCAACACCATAGACTACTTCGTTAACACTACATTTAACTATCCGACCATGGCTGAAGCCTATCGTGTTGCTGCCATCAATGGGCTAAATAGGATTTTCTAACAGATACAAAAAAGCCGGCGAAATTGTCGCCGGCTTATATGCGTTAACTAAAAATTAGTTACGGTTCGCAGCAAGCGCGTTAAGCGAGTCTTTATGTGCTACGATGTCGATGTGCATATTTTCTTGATCGAATGTCATTGTTGCAATAGCGTAGTCACCCTGACTTTCGCTTGCAATGTCGATCAGCTTTGCTTGTGCATCACGGAAACGAATGTTATTGCCGATTTGATCCGACATACATTGGTTATTCATTTCGAATGTTTTCGCATCCATGCAATCGAAAAGCTGGTTTTCACCAGATTCCGCATGCGCAATACCAAAGGCTGCTGATAGAGCTAATGTTAGTACTACTTTACGCATGTTTCTTCTCCTGTGCTACAGTTTACTACTGTCACTATTAAACATACTGTATATACATTAGATAGTCAAATTCAGATCATACAATTGTGACAAAAGTATTACAGAAAGAAATAATTGGAGAAAATTTTGAAAGGCCACGATGAGTTGGTGACCAAAGCAAAGAATTGCACACTGTGTGCGCCTCATTTACCTCACAAACCTAACCCCATTTTTAACACTTCACCATCCACAAAAATTCTTATTATTGGGCAAGCACCAGGGCTTAAAGCTCACGAAAGAAGTATTGCGTTTGACGATCCCAGCGGAGATCGCTTGCGAGAATGGCTGGCTGTATCTAAAGAAACTTTTTACAACCCGCGCTTAATCTCGGTGCTGCCCATGGGGTTTTGCTTTCCAGGGTACAAAAACGGCGCTGATGCCCCACCTAGAAAAGAGTGTGCACCTACGTGGCACGATGAGTTTATCAACTACTTAAAGCCTAAAGTCACGCTTTACGTAGGTCGATACTCGCAGCAGTATTATTTACCCCAGTACAAAACGTTGACTGAAGCCGTAAGCGCCCCAACAAACACACACTTTGTTTTACCTCACCCATCTGGCAGGAATAACAGGTGGCTTGCTAAAAACCCGTGGTTTGAGCTAACTATACTTCCCAAATTGGAGCGCGCTATTTCGTCAGCTTTATCTGATTAATCGTGTGTGTCGAGAAACGCTAGAAGAGCATCGAAAGGCATGGGCCTTGCGTATAAATAACCTTGGGCCTCATCACACCCTAGTTTAATCATGTAGCTTGCTTGCTCTCGTTTTTCCACACCTTCGGCAATGGTGAGTAAACCCAGTTTGTTTCCTAACGTTACTATGGTTTCCGCAAGCACTGCACTAGCACCCGGTTTGATGTCTTTAACGAAAGAACGATCGACTTTCAAACGATCTAGAGGAAGCTGCTGTAGATAACTCATGGAAGAAAAACCCGTGCCAAAGTCATCAATAGCGATTTGAACACCAAACTCTTTCAACGTACGCAAAGCATCAATCACTATTTGCGGCTCGTCCATTACCACACTTTCGGTTATTTCGAGCTCTAAAAGACTAGGGTCACAGTTGGCTTTGGAAAGTGCATGTTTCACTTTTTCAACAAATAGCCTATCTCGAAACTGGGGAATAGAAATGTTTACAGCAACCCTAAGGTGTCCGTATCCCTTTTCTTTCAGCTCTTGCAACCGGCGACATGACTCCTCGAGCACCCATTCACCGATATCAACAATAAGCCCAGAGTATTCAGCAAGAGGGACAAAAACAGCTGGAGAGATATAACCTCCCTCCCCATCTGGCCAGCGAAGAAGCCCTTCCATACCCACTACTTTTTCGTTGAGCAAATCTACTTGGGGCTGAAACCATAGTTCTAGCTTTCTCGCCGCAAAGTCATTTCTTAATTGGCGGATCATATCCAAACGCCACGTGGTCTGATCCTCAATATCTTTAGCGTAATACTCAAAGTTATCTGTCAGGTTTTTCTTAGCGCGGTTTAGCGCGATATTGGTGCGCTTTAAAATCTCAATGCCGATGTGACGCTTGCTTTCTAACTTGCAAAACCCGACGGTTACATTCACGGGTAGCGTGTGGTCACCCACTTTAAAGGATGATTGGAAAAGTGCGTTGATTGCCTCGGGACAGACAAGCTCATCGGGGCCGATAAGACCAAAAACATCAGCACCAATACGTCCTTTCTTGACTCGGCCGTCAAATGAGGTTTGAAAACGATCGCTGATTGCACGTAATAACTCGTTGCCAACTTCTTGTCCTAACCCATCATTAACATCGGAAAAATGATTGACGTCGATTAGCGCAACACTAAAATTATCACCTGCAAACAAGTGAGGCTTGTCTAGCATATTAATGAATTCATTACGGTTTGGTAATCGGGTTAACCAATCTCTGAACGCTGCATTTCTTAATTCGTGGAAGAGATTGACGTTTTCATAACCTACCGAAATGCTAGATAAGAATACTTCTAGAAGGTTTTTATCCAATTCACTGATTTCGTGAGTTTGCCTGACGTATACGGCGGCTTCGAACCCAGCGCGACTTATATAAAGTACAGAACAACTCGCCTCAAATATGTGCTTTTTAAGCCGTAAACATCGGCTTATATTTTCTTCAATGTCAATGTTGTTAACGTCTACAACCGGGTGATTGATAAATTTCGCATATTCACCCGCGGCACCAAGGACATATACTTGCTCGTCGTCTTGATCCAAAAGGGAACCGGCTCTGGCACATAATAGCCCTTCAGAATCGAGACCAATAAGAGAGCTAATTTGCGTGACAACCCCTTCGCAAAACTCTTTAACCGAATGCTCTTCAAACAAATTCGCCGACGAGGTAATTATCTTTTCTAAGCCAGCGCGACTTTGACTTATGGTTATAATTTGCTGGTAAGAGCGCAGCGAAGAGATAATGGTCGTAAGTAGCTTGGAGCGCGTAAGTTCCGTTTTCGTTTTGTAGTCGTTAATATCGTAAACTTTAATGACTTGCTCTTCAGGTGCATAACCTGGCTGCCCTGTACGCAAGATAATACGAGGCTCGTACAGTTTCATGTCTTCACGAATATATTTAACGACATCAAAGCCTGCATCGTCAGTTTCCATAACAACATCAAGCAAAATAATAGCGATACTGTTACCGAATTCGTGAAGTTTTTCTTTGGCTTGCTTTGCAGAATAAGCGTGGATGAAGTTCAACTTGCGATCGTTTACGATGAGATCAGATAGCGCCAGACGCGTTACCGTGTGAATTTCTTCATCATCATCGACGATAAGAATGTTCCAGTCTTTGCCTAATAATACAGGCTCTGTAACTGAATCATCATCATCTAAAAAAATTAACTCGTCGTTATCGTAATCCATTGCCGACATTACCGCTCATTTCCCCGATACATACAAAACAAGAATGCACGACTTACTGTAATAAGGAGACAATCGCATTGATAAATGGGTTACGCAATGCAATAGTGCTCTCATGTTACATGCTAATTTACATTCAATTATTTAAATCAATATGAAGATTACACCTCAGCATTTGCCCCCTGAGATTAAAAAAACTCAGAACACGGAAGTCAGTAACGCTAAAGCGCCTAGTGACCAACCCGCTGCTGATAAAATGGCGAGCTCTATCAAAGCGGATGCGAGCCGCCAACGCATGTTGTCATGGTTTGCTAGAGTGGGTATTAGCCCTTCTATGATGTCTCCTGATCCTAAAAAGCAAAAACATGCGCTGGAACGAAGGAAACAAATCCTAGAAACTCAAAAAGCGAGCAATCTTCAATCTGTTTTAAATATAGCACTAAATGTTTCAATCAACGAAAAAACTAACGATAATCTTGATGCAGATTGGTTTTTCGCCTTTAGCACTATGGCTGAGGAAATTTACAGCCAACCAATGCAAGAATTGTGGGGCAAGATTTTTGCCGTTGAGGTCGCCCATCCCGGTAGTTTTTCACTTCGCACTCTGCAGTTGCTTAAAACGCTCACGCACAGAGATGCCAAAGTATTTAATAAAGCGGTTAACGTAGCCAGTCGAAAAAGTAATGATACCGTGCCGCGCATATTAGTGGGGTATCATAAACGTAAAGGCCTGCTTTCGTTTCTTCGAAAACCCATTCCAGAACAATTAAATTTAGCCTCTGTTGGACTTAGTTACCCAGACCTATTGTCGCTGCAGGAAATGAAGTTAATTTATGCCAGTGAAATCGAGAGTGGAGAATATGTAGAGGGGCAACAGGTCACGTGGCGATGTGTTAACGAAAATATTACGCTGACGTGCAAAACGTCGGGAGTTGCGTTGGTATATTATAAATTCACTCCCGTCGGAAGTGAGCTTTACAAACTGGTTACTAAATCCTCTAACGAAAGGTATTTACAAGAATTGAAAAAAGTATTGGGCGAGGTATTCAACATAAGTTAAATACCGTCACCAAACTCGTGTAATCCACATTCGCGCTTTAACCCGAAGAAGCGGGTATCTTGCTCACTCATACCTTCTTGCAGCGACTGCGTTGTATGCCAATCGCCAATTGAAACATAACCTTGCTCCCAAAGCGGGTGATAAGACAAGCCGTTATCTTTAAGGTAGTAGTGGAGGTCTTTGTTGCTCCAATCGATAATTGGGTATAGCTTGAACTGCTGTCCCACTTTTTGCAGAACAGGCAGTTTGCCGCGAGTATCAGATTGACTTCTGCGCAAACCTGCGAACCAGGTACCCGCATTCAGTTCACCCAACGCACGCTGCATTGGTTCAACTTTGTTCATCTTGTTGTATTTTTCAATACCTTCGATGCCTTGTTCCCAAAGCCTACCAAAGCGCGCTTCTTGCCACGCAGATGACATTTTTGCGCTGTAAACGTGCAAGTTTAAACTAAGCTTTTCAACCAGCTCATCAATAAATTTGTACGTTTCTGGAAACAAATACCCAGTATCAGTAAGCACAACGGGGATATCCGGTTGTGCTTGAGTCAGCATGTGCAGCATAACTGCCGACTGCGCTCCGAAACTCGAAGACACAATATGAGTATCGGGCAAGTTGTCCAGCGCCCAAGCTACTCGCTCTTGCGCTGTCATTTTTTCCAACATATCGTTGATATCAGCAAGGTCTTCCTTGCTGATATCAAGCGTAAGTGGTTGCTGCTTTTCTGCTGTATTATTCGTCATAGAAATCCCGTGCGGAGTCTACTACTGGTTTTACAACACCAGCGCGAACAACATAATCACCAAAGGCCTCGCCACTCTCACGCTCTTTAGCCCATTGACCAAGTAGCGTATCTAACACTGCCATGATTTCTTGTTCGCTAATGTTTTCTCGATACATACGTGGGATACGCGTACCTTCTCGGTTGCCACCTAAGTGCAAGTTGTACTTGCCTGGACCTTTACCTACCAAGCCAACTTCAGACAACATCGCGCGACCACAGCCATTAGGACAGCCAGTTACGCGGAAGATAACGCTGTCTTCTTCTAAACCGTGTTTGGCAAGCAAGCCTTCTAGCTCGGTAACAGCATCTGGCAGGTAACGCTCAGCTTCTGCCATCGCTAGCGGACAAGTTGGCAATGCAACACAGGCCATTGAATCAAGGCGCTGATTAGAAACACTTGGCGCAATGAGGCCATGCTCACGAGCTAAGGCTTCTACTTTGTCTTTGTCCTGGGGTGGAACACCAGCAATAATCAAGTTCTGGTTTGCGGTTAAACGGAAATCGCCTTTATGTATTTTGGCAATCTCTGCACAGCCCGTTTTTAGCGTTTTACCTGGGTAATCCAAAATACGACCATTTTCGATAAACACAGTCAGGTGGTATTTGCCGTCAATGCCTTCAACCCAGCCAAAACGGTCACCACGGTCCGTAAATTCGTAAGGTCGGCTATCTTGGAAAGTCACGCCTGCGCGCTTCTCAACTTCAGCTTTGAAGTTGTCTACGCCAACACGCTCTAAGGTGTATTTGGTTTTCGCGTTCTTACGATTAACACGATTACCCCAATCACGCTGCGTGGTAACAACCGCAGCGGCAACGTCTAGCGTGTTTTCCAGCGGTATAAAACCAAAGTCAGAGGCTTTACGCGGATACGTACTCTTATCACCGTGGGTCATTGCTAGACCACCACCAACAAGCACGTTAAAGCCAATTAGCTGACCATTTTCTGCAATCGCAACAAAGTTAAGGTCGTTTGCGTGAACATCAACATCGTTTTGCGGAGGAATAACCACGGTAGTTTTAAACTTACGCGGCAGATAGTTATCACCTAAAATAGGCTCAACAGGCTTTTCAGTGGTCTCAACTTTTTCACCATCTAACCAAATTTCAGCATACGCGCGAGTTTTGGGAAGTAAGTGTTCACTTATCTTTTTAGCCCATTCAAATGCCTGAAGGTGAAGCTCAGATTCAACTGGATTAGACGTACATAGTACGTTTCGGTTTACATCACCCGCCGTTGCAATAGAGTCGATGCCAGCTTTATTTAGCATTTGATGCATAGACTTAATCTTAGGCTTTAACACACCGTGAAACTGGAAAGTTTGGCGAGTGGTTAAACGAATACTGCCATACATGGTGTGGTCAGCGGCAAACTTATCGATAGCTAACCATTGGTCAGGCGTGATAACACCACCCGGTAAACGAGCGCGAAGCATCACATTATGAAGCGGCTCAAGTTTTTGCTTTGCACGTTCTGCTCGAATGTCACGGTCGTCTTGCTGGTACATACCATGGAAGCGAATAAGCTGGAAGTTATCAGCTGTGAAACCACCGGTAAGATCATCTTTAAGATCGGTAGTGATGGTACCGCGCAAATTATTACTCTCGCGCTTTAGACGCTCGTTGTCAGCCAGTTTGCCCTCAACGATAAATGGTGATTTTTCGTTACTCATTAATAGACATCCTTCTGATAACGTTTCGCTTTTCGTAACTCTACAATGTAGGCTTTAGCATCGGCTTCAGATTTTCCGCCGTGCTCCTGCACAATATTGATTAAGGCGTTTTCTACATCTTTCGCCATGTGCATTGCATCACCACACACATAAAAGTGTGCGCCCTGCTCTAGCCATTCGTACACTTCTTTACCATTTTCTAATAAGCGGTGCTGAACATATACTTTTTCTTCTTGGTCACGAGAGAATGCAAGCGTAATTTTGTCTAGCAGACCTTCTTTAACGTAACCTTGCCACTCTACCTGGTATAGGAAATCTTGCGTAAAATTAGGGTTGCCGAAGAACAACCAATTTTTGCCCTCAGCGCCTTGCACATCACGCTCTTGCATAAAAGATCTAAACGGCGCAATACCTGTACCCGGTCCTACCATGATCACTGGCGTATTAGGATCTTCCGGCAAACGGAAGTTATCGTTGTTTTCAACGAAAACTTCTACCTCACCATTTTCTTCTAAATATTCGCACAAGAAGCCAGACGCACCACCTTGATGACGGTGGCCAAACGCTTCATAGTCGACGTGAGCTACCGTTAAGTGCACTTCGTCTTCCACGTCAGCTTGGGCTGATGCAATAGAGTACAAACGTGGTGTTAATGGGCGCAATGCATCAACAAGCTGCTGTTCAGACAGCTTACCTGGGTGGTCACGCACGATATCAATGATTTGACGCTCAGCCATGTAAGTACGCAGCTGCGCTTTATCTTCCATCAAGGTCGCTAACGATTCAGAGCCGGTCGCTTCTTGATAAGACTTAATGAAATTAGGGTAGCTTAAGGTTAATTCAAGCTTGGACGTTAATGCATCAGTTAACGACATTGTCGCATCACCTACAGACACTTCAGCATTACCATCTAACGACAAAATACTAATAAGTTCTGATACCAAAGAAGCGGCGTTCTTAAACCAAACACCTAGCGCATCACCTGGCTTGTAGGTAATTCCACTATCTTCAAGACTTATTTCAATGTGACGGATATCTTTAACTGAATCGCGACCCGTAATCTTCTGGGCATCAATCAACGTTGCCTTGAACGGTGCCTTTTTGGTGTAAGTCTGTGCTGCTACACCCTGCACTGCTGCGCCAGTTTGCGCCGCTACCGCTGCTTGTGGAGCCGCACTAAAATCATCTTTTAATGATTCAATAAGCTTGTTTAACCATGCTTCGGCTTCAGCTTCATAGTCAACATCACAATCAAGGCGCTCAACAATAGGCTTACCACCTAACTTACCCAAGCGCTCATCGAAGTCTTTACCTGTTTGGCAGAAAAACTCGTAACTGCTATCACCTAACCCCACAACGGCGTATTTAGTGTTCGCAAGCTTCGGGGCTTTTTTACCCGCTAAGAATTCGTGCAGTTCGATGGCATCATCAGGTGCATCGCCTTCACCGTGGGTACTTACAAATACCGCTACGTGGGTTTCTGATTTTAAATTGCGAGGCTTGTAATCAGCCATGCTAACAAGCTTGCTGTTAAAGCCTGCTTCCTCTGCTTTGGCTTGACACTGCGCAGCCACACCTTTCGCATTACCTGTTTGTGAGCCATACAGTATAGTTAGCGTTGGCGCATCACCCGCTACGGCAGGCGCGCTTTGCAAAGCAGGGGCAACCGAGCCGCCTTGCGCAGCCGCCATGCCTGCTGCATAGCCACTTACCCAAGTAAGTTGATCACGATTTAAGCCTGCAATGGCTTGCGTAATGGCATTCCACTGCTGTTCGTTTAATACCGCGCCTGGCGCTGAGTTCGAATTAGAATCTTGTGACATAGTCTTTTAGCCTTTTATCAATGGCGCTAAGGCTAACGGCTTTCTTCAAGAAGAGAAAAGAATAAATGAAACTTTTTTATTACTGAAAGTGCTAATGACTAAGTGAATAAGTAATAACGCACCTAAACGTTACCCACGAAAAATAAAAAAGGCGTGAACTGCACAAGCAGCCACGCCTTTAAAAACAGATAGTTAGTGCTTAAAAATGAAGTTCTAAGCCTGCGAATACACCGTCAAATTCCATGTCAGCGTAAACATCATCAAGGTCTTCAATATCAACTGTTACGTTTCTGTAACCAACTTGAAGCGTCATATCGACTGCTAAACTTTCAATAAATGAATATTGAACTGCCGCTTGATAATCACTTAGCTCATGGTCATCGAATGATAAATAGCTACCTTCAAAATATGCAGATAGCCCAGTGAACGGAAGCCCTAGCTGAACTTTCGAATATGCCATAGGCACTATGCCCGAAAATTCAGCCGAGCCACTGGTATCACTTGCTGTATCGACAACAAACAATGCACCATCGATGTACTTAGCATTTACACCAAGATCAAAGCTTACCAAGTCGTTATCGAATAACTCGTAGTACAAGATGAAATCCGTTGCATCAAGCTCGATATCAGTATTGACCACAGTACTTTCTGTAAACAACTGATCATCAAAAGTAAAGTTGGCATCAAGCGCAGTAGTGCCTGAATTATCTAGCGTAGTGTGATTTACCTTCACATTCGGTAAAAACGGCACTGGGTGTTCAAAGGCAATATATAACGCCGTATTGGTTTCATCGTCAAAGTTGAAATCAGCAGTGTTGTTGCTATCTGCAAAACCGCCTTGCGTGTCGGTTTGCCAAACTTGAGCTCCAACGTAAACGCCTGCGATAGTGTCTGCTTGAGATGAAACTGAAAATAATGCGCATCCCAATGCGGCAGCTATAAGACCTTTTTTCATTAATTATCCTTGATTAAGAAGTTCTGATATTTCAATTAAAGCAGCGTTTGCGCGAGAAATATAGTTAGCCATAACTAAAGAGTGATTAGCTAACATACCAAAGCCACTGCCATTTAAAATCATCGGACTGTAAACAGACTGTTGTGTTGCTTCCAGTTCGCGAATGATTTGCTGAAGACTGACTAATGCATTCTTATCTTCAAGCACATCGTTAAACTCAATTTCTACAGCTTTAAGAAAGTGTAGAAGAGCCCATGTTGCGCCACGCGCTTCATAAAAATTATCGTCTAACTTCCACCAGCTTGTCTGTACAACGCGTTGACTGGTGCTAGGTGTAGATTGCTTCGCGTTAGCGTCACCAGCTAAATCTGTATTAACTCTAGCAGATCCTACGCTGGCGCTTAATCTTTGTGAATAGCTACCCAACCGTTTTTCAACCTGCTTCAACCATTCTCGCAGGTTATCGGCTCGGGTATAGAACTGACTGTCTGAATTACGTGTGTTTGCCAACTCGTCTCGGTACTTTTTAAGAAGTTCGATACCCTCAGCATAGCTAGATTCAGACGAAGGTAATGCCCAGCTTTTATGGTCCATATTGAATTTAGGGTGAGCTTTTGTCAGGTATGGGTTTTCAATTGATTGAGATTGAGAACGGCTAAAATCCTTACGCATTGATAGCGCGAGGTCTCGTACCATTTCTAATGCTCCAAACTCCCAAGCCGGCATATTATCTAAAAAAACACCGGGTGGAATGACATCATTTGAAAGATACCCACCAGGCTTATCTAGCAAGGTTTCCGACACATCAATCATGGTGGTAGTTAGTGTGTAACCCGCTATATTTGTGGGGTTTTCAACGGGTGAGTTCTGCTCCAAACGCTTTCTGACATCAAATGTATCTGGAGATAAACTCCAATACCAACCAATTAACCAGAAAAGTAAAAAAATCACCACAGCGACAATCGCTATTCGTTTTGAGTTAATAGATTGTCTCATATAAACACCAACCTTCCTTTTAAATAACAAATAGCCGACGATGGTCAGCTATTTGAAACAACTAATATTATGTGAAAAATGCGAAACCTTTATGACGGTTAACGACATAACACCATCTTTTACTACGTTAACACAATATAAATTTATTTATGCTAATTATAAAGTATGATGCATGTTTGTATCATTTTGCTGCTTATAAGCAGCAGAGTTGCGATTTTTCAGCGCATATAGTGCAATACCGATAAGAATAATTGGCCAGAAAGCGCTAACGCCCATAACGAGTAGCGCTAGGAAGCCGGCGCCAAGCGCTAACAGAATCGTTCCAACAACACTTATTGCGACAACAAAGCCAACAACAGCAAGGGCAACCCCAATTAGCGAAAGCACGGCCACGTTTTCCCAAGGGCTAAGCAGTTCGTCAGACATGACAAGATGCATACCTAGCCAGCTATCTACAAGGCTACCCAAACAGTTAACCAGTACAATGGCAATAACCAGTGCAATTAGAAAGTTTTTCATTACACTAATCTCGGTAGTAGGATAACGGCAGCCACGTAAGCCACTAGCGTGATGGGGGTTGCGATAAATAAACCCGCTACCGCCGCCGCTCTTACCCATACTGCATCGATATCAAAATAACGTGCAACACCTGCACACACACCTGAAATAATGCCAGAATCAAGGTCTCTATAAATTCGCTTCTGTGATGGTACTTTCATCATCTTCTCCAAAAATGTTTCTTTCGATATCTACAATATAAGTTGGCGGCGCCTAAGGTCGCTTAGGCGACCTTTTTCTTCTTAAGCTCTGCCAGTTCCTTTTCTATCGCTTCGTCTGCTTCCATTGCATCGAACTCAGCTTGTAATGATGTTGCCTCACTCGACTTCGCTAAGTCATATGCATCTACTTGCGCTTCAAGGTGGTCAATGCGCTGTTCGTAGCTTTCAAAACGCATCATTGCATCGTCTATTTTTCCTTCGTGATCAGCTTGCTTCACTTTCAAGCGTGTTTGCGCTGAATTTTTGCGCTGAACTAAGGTTTTTTGCTTAGCTTTGGCTTCTGCCAATTTACTGTTCAGTCTTGCAGTATCGCCTTGAATCTTTTCGATGCTTTCTGCTAGTTGCGCTTCTTGCTCTTTAAGAGAGTCAAGTTTCGAAACATACTTCTGCTTTTCTATAAGCGCCGCTTTTGCCAAAGACTCTTTGTCATTGTTCATCGCGATCTGCGCTTTATGCTGCCAACTATCAACTTGTCTGTTCGCTGCTTCCATATGACGCGCTAGCGTTTTTTGCTGAGCAATAAAGCGCGCCGCGTCGGTGCGAACTTCAACCAGGGTTTCTTCCATTTCTTGAATAATCAAACGAATGATTTTTTCAGGATCTTCAGCTTTATCTAACATCGCGTTGATGTTTGCTTGAACAATAT
Source organism: Alteromonas sp. ABH4_454 (assembly GCF_056311775.1). Lineage (NCBI taxonomy): Bacteria > Pseudomonadati > Pseudomonadota > Gammaproteobacteria > Alteromonadales > Alteromonadaceae > Alteromonas > Alteromonas sp. ABH4_454. The sequence continues at coordinate 28,529 of NZ_CM149972.1, forward strand.
CGTTAATGCGTGAAAACATACCCATGATTCTTTCTCCGTTAAAAGTAGTGTTGTGGCTTCCAGCATCATTTATTCTCTTGTACACACTGCTAGTTGCCGCTGACTGAGTTCTCCTCAACACTTTTAGTATTACAATGACTATGCCATTTATTTAAATTATTGATATATATGTTTTTTATTAAATTTTGAGCTTAAAGCTGCTTTTTAACTTTACGTTTAGATACGATAAATTAGTGTATTTAACCAACCCTATTGTTAAATTGACCACTTCCGGTTTGGCGGCATTTACACTGTGTCCTTGTAAACTTATTTCATTACTAAACATGCATAAAAAAAGCGCCCGTAGGCGCTTTTATCGATGCTGATTGACGGTTAATCAGCGTCTTTATCTGTATCTTGGTTACCAGCTTCCGTTACAGCTAAGTCGGTAACACTCACTTTCCCGTTTCCACGTACCTCTTGAGGGCTCAACTCAAAATGATAGGTAGCGTTAGCCACTGCTTGGTACACATCAGACTTTATTTCTTGTGTAGTTGTAGTTACTGCATTTGAAACTACATGCGTCAAAAATGTTTGAAGCACTGACTCTTCTGCATTTGCTACACCACTTGCCATGCTTGCTGTCAGTAAAGTTGCTGCGATTAGTGAAGTTTTCATGTTATCCCTCTAAATTTAGTCAGTGCAACAACACGTTGTCGTCGCGATACTTAGAGGATTGCGAGAGGTGTGCCAACTCCTTAAAAAGAACTTAACCAGCTGATTTATATGAACTTAAAGAAAAGCCCGCAAAAATGCGAGCTTCGGATACAATTGAACAAATATTAAACTTTGGTCAAAAATACTAAGTTGTTAGCCTTTTTGACTATTGTACTCAGCAACTTCTTTTTGCGCGCTCTCTACAACATCTAAAGCATTTAGAAGTAAATTAGGATCTGGATTCTTACCTGTACCATTCTGGCTTAAGTATCTTCGCCAAATTCGTCCACCCGCTTGCCCTTGATAAAGGCCCAGAATGTGGCGAGCTGCATGCCAAGGCTTAAAATACGGGTCCTCTTGGCGCTCAATGTACTCCTGCATTTGAAGTACTATTTCACGACGTGACAGGCTTTGTGCATTAGTGTCACCAAATATGTCTTTATCAACGGTAGACATGATATAGGGGTTTGCGTAAACCTCGCGGCCAACCATAACACCGTCAACGGTCTCTAGCTGTTGCTGGGTTTCGGCGAGTGTTTTAATACCACCGTTAATGCTAATTGATAATTCAGGGCGCGCCTGTTTTAGTCTGTGAACCCTAGGGTAATTTAAAGGCGGAATTTCTCGATTTTCTTTTGGGCTTAAACCTTGTAGCCATGCTTTTCTTGCATGAACAATAAAGGTGTCACAGCCTGCGTCTGCCACTATATCGATAAAACGAGCAAAGTCTTCATCTTCGTCCATGTCGTCAATACCAATACGGCATTTCACAGTTACGGGAATATCTACTGCAGCCTGCATAGCCTTAACGCAGCTTGCTACCACTTCAGGTTGCGCCATCAAACAGGCACCGAAGCTACCGTTTTTTACTCTATCGCTTGGGCAGCCTACGTTTATGTTGACTTCATCGTAGCCGCGCTCTTGTGATAATTCAGCACACTTAGCCATGTCAGCGGGATCGCTGCCACCTAGCTGAACAGCGATTGGATGTTCTTCTTGGTTGTAGCCAAGGTAATCGCCTTTACCGTAAATAATCGCGCCTGTAGTGACCATTTCAGTGTAAAGCAGCGTGTGCTTAGACATTAATCGTAAAAAGTAGCGACAATGCCTGTCTGTCCAATCCAGCATTGGAGCGACAGAGAATCTTCGGTCAAGAGTTTGAACAGTAGTATTCAATTTAAGCCCATGTTTTGTATAGATAATATTTAACTTTTTTGAGTAAGTACCAAAAGCGGTACTTATCCCTTTTATTCCTTATTTTCACTGCATCGGGGTCCAAAAAGAGCCTTTTGGAGGCCCAAGTTTTTAGGCGGAAAATAAGATGGCGTATTATAGCATTACTAAGACGACGAGAAAAAATATCAATGTCTATCGCGTGAGAGTAAGAAACAAAGAGTCGGGAGTTATTACTTTTTCAATTACATTGAGGCTGCCTTCATGTTCATTAAAAGCCGATGTTCACAAAAAGTGAACACATAAAAAATGAACGAATATTGCAGTCTTGCGGTTGCCGCACCCCTTAGATATCGAGTTAGCGCTGTCTACAAAATCCTACTAGTTAACGCCTTAACTTTTTCTTAGATTCGAAGCGCTGCCTCAGCCTCACTTAATAGTGCTTTTAGTATCCTTGCACTATTAAATTATTAACAACCCTCTGAAAAATTTGCTTTTTTTAGATAGATATTTACCACTATTATGCTTTTAGCGTATTTCAAAATGAGCAATTAGTGGCTATTGTATAAGGTAATAACCGTAATTATCAGCACAATTAAAAATGTGATCGCAGAATACTCGCTATTAAAAGCAAAAGTACTGCACCTTCCGGAGACATTTTATGGCGGACAAGAAGCCGAAGGATCAGCAAGCGCAAAGCGTTAATGAAGCACAAAACGCTCCTCAACCAGCTGACGAACTTGCTCAACTTAGAGAAATATTATTTGGTCAAACAAATCGTGCTTTCCGTGCAGATCTCTCTGCCCTTGAGTCGCGAGTAAATGATAGCTTCGCTAAATTAAACACACACCTTGATAACCAGTTCAATGATATACGTAAACTTATCGATAATCAGATCACTGAACTCTCTAATCAGCTAGCCAGCGCTAATGACAACAACAGTAACGTGCAAGAACAGCTTCAGCACACTACCGATAAGCTGCAAAGTGAACTGGAAATTGCTGAAACATCAGCAAAGAACGACAACGACGCTTTAGAAGCTCATGTAGTGAAAGAATTGGAGTCACTGGACAACTTGTTTAGCAAGCGTCATCAAGAATTGTTAGAAAAGCTTCAGCAAGTTACTAGCGAGCTTTCAGAGAGTAAGACAGACAGAAAAACACTGGCAAACTTACTTTCAACCATGGCTACCAACCTCGCTACCGATCATTAATTAATGAGTGACAAAGTGCCGCCGTCTGAATTGCCGGACAACTCTCTTGAAAAAGTCAGAGAGCTACTTATTGGACGAGATGACAAGTTCGTTCAACAGAAGCTTGATCGCGACGCAAAGGGCTTTGTGAGCAATGTTGTTTCTGAAGCGTTACTTGAACGAGAGACTAAAGATGGCTCGGTTAACAAAGTTCTTGTTCCCCTTGTCGAAAAATCCCTGCACCGCTCTATCGAAGCTAATAGTGAAAAGATTGTAGGCACACTTTACCCATTAGTAGGTACATTAGTAAGAAAAGCCGTTTCATCATTTCTTGTAGAGTTTGTTGAGCGAACCAATGCATTAATCGAAAATAGCTTTAGCCCCAAAAGTATCTCGTGGCGCTTTAAAGCCTGGCAGTCTGGCGTTAAGTACTCTGAATATGTAGCGTCGCAAATATATCAGTATCAAGTGCAACAACTGCTGGTCATTCACCGTGAAACCGGCACTTTACTTCACAGTATCTCGTCCGATCCGGAAAAAGAAAAAGATGCAGATCTCATTTCTTCGATGCTTGTCGCCATCAATGACTTCGTTGCGGATGCGTTTGGCGTAACAGCTACCGAATCTGAAAACGAGCTAGGCGAGATAAAAACAGAAGATTTTACACTACTGATTAAAATTGGTCCGCAAGCACTGCTGGTTGCTGCAGTTACTGGAAGTATTCCGCCTGAAGTACGGGGTAAACTTCAGCAGGCTCTGGAGGAATTTCATCAGTTTTACCAACAACCTTTAATTCATTATGAAGGCGACAATGCTCCTTTTGAGGGATGCGAAACTATTCTTGCGGATTGCTTGATCAGTGAAAGGAAAGAAGGTGAAGGTAAAAAATCGAAACGCATGATAGGCGCTGTCGTGCTAGTGGTAATCTTTGCCGTGCTAGCAGTGCTGTCGTTTATGAGATTGTCTCTAAGTGTTATCAAAAGCGATATGCACGAGCTTACTCCTCCGCCAGGTATCGTAGTTACAGATACTTATATTTCTCACGGGAGAATACATGCCAAAGTGCTACGGGACCCCATAGCCACCGACATAGAAAAGTGGCTAAATGAAAATGACATTGATACGGAAAAGGTCACAATAATTGAAGAGCCCTTTGTCTCTCTAAAAACCAGCATGGTTGAACAAAAGCTCGAAAGGCTCATTACCAGCTATCCACTCAGCGAAGCAGAAAGCATTTCAGTTGATAAAGGTGATAACGGCAGATTCTTGATATCAGGAACTGTATTTAACACCACCGCGATAGAGCTTACTCGGCAAATAAGTGCAATCCCTGGTATATCGTCGATTTCTATGGACACTAATGCCCTTAAAGTGAAACAGGTATACGATGTTGATCAAGCTGTGGTTCAAAAAGCGACTTTAAATCGACTCGTTAATAAGGTTTCTTCACAAAGTGTACTTTTTGCTACTAACCAAGAGGCGCTTTCTGAAGTACAGTTAGCAAAATTAGAAGCCCTAGCAAATGACATAAAACAATTATTAATGCTCGCAGATAGAACAAATACTATTGTGAGTATCGTTGTGATGGGGGCCAGTGACAATTCGGGCTCAAGCGCACGCAATCGCGCCTTAAGCCAAAAACGAGCAGAGAATGTTGTGAATTCATTAATTTCACTTGGTGTAGAAAGTGATATTCTTATACCCGTAAGCTTAGGAGAGCTACCATTGCAGAAAGCATCGATGGGGCGTTCAGTTATGTTAAATGTTTTAATATCCAGTGAGTAATAGTAAGGAAGCTTTGCGGTGATACAGAAAAAAGTTTGTATTCTAGGGCCCACTGGTGTTGGTAAAACAAGCCTAGTAAAGCAGTTTGTCGAAGGTATTTTTTCTGAAAAGTACAAGACTACTATTGGCGTAAAAATAGACAAAAAACAAGTCAATAAAGAAGGGCGCGGTGTCCAGCTTCTCCTCTGGGATTTAGAGGGTATCGATAGATACTGTGGCTTTAATCCTCGCTACCTTCGCGGCGCCAGTGCTTATATTATCGTGGTTGACCAAACTCGCTCTCAGTCTTTACTTGAGGGTATAGAAATTCTCGAGCTCGCCCAAGAGCACTACCCTGACATTCCCGCATTTTTCGTAGTGAATAAAACTGACCTCCCAACTAGCTGGCATTGGAGTGAGGAAGAATTGAATAATTACGCACGAAGATTTTCTTCACTTACGAAAACAAGTGCGAAGACCGGTGAAAATGTAGAAAACTTATTCAGTACAATTGCGTTTTGGTAGGAGATTGCCATGGATATCCATTTATTAAATGCGCTAGGCATAACTAACTGCGCGCTGTTTAAGTGCAATTCTGAGAACGATATCACGTGTTTAACACCGGAACTTCCATGGTTAAATAATGTTGTTGCGCTTGACGATAACAACAAACTGCAAAAAAAACACATCTCATCTATTTTTTTAGACGATTTCTTTTTCGACGCCGATGAGGTATGGAAAGGAGAAACGTCATTCACCCTATCTTCCGGTTTTTGGACCGAACAAAACGAAAATCAGCTTTTGCGTCTTGAAGCCTTGGCGATCAATGGCGGAGCCGGCTCCCGCTATCTAGTGGTTAAAAACGTTGAAGAGCAGTTTGATGAAAAACAGCAGACGCTCCAAGCAGCTCGTGAATTACTGTTACGCCACCATGAAATTGTAGGGCAGCATGAATACATTAGGCATAAATTAAATAATGTACTGCGCAAAAACACCCGTCTTCAAAAGCTAGTACCGCCTATACAACAAGCTATTCATAATTTAGAAACAGGCGTAGTTATTTTAGATAATGAAGGTGCCTTGATACTTGATAACAAAGCTTCACATAGGCTTTTACTTTGCAATAGCACAACGCCAAGCTCTATTCGCATCGGTGAGTTGATTAAAGACATTGACGCGCCGTCTACTTTTTTACCGACTTTGGTACAGAGGAAAGCCCCCTGGCAAGGCGAAATATACTGGCAGCCAATAGACGATTACAAAGTTTGGCTTCAGGTAACTATCCATCCTGTAATGCATGCAGATGAACTTACTCACTGGGTTTACTTATTTACTGACATTACGCATATACACAATAAAGAAGAAGGTGTGCTTACCGCCAGTGGTATGGATTCACTAACGAAAGTTGCCAACCGCAATTCGTTTACCAGCACGGTAAGGCGGCTGATACAGGAAGATACCCCTTTTAAGTTGTTTATCATTGATATTTGCGGTTTCAAAAAAATTAATGAGATGCTGAGCTACCAATCTGGGGATGAGATTTTAAAGTCATTTGCTTTACGGCTACAAACCTTCGTTGGTAACAGCGGATTCATTGCAAGAATCGGCAGTAACGAGTTTGCCCTCGTAAAACGAATAGATACTTTTAAAGATGTAAGCACTACCGAGTATGCTAGACAGCTTGTAACTAAGCTAACTCAGCCCTACACCGTACTTAACGGCAACGAGCCCAACTTAGGTGTTAATATTGGTGAGGCGAGTTTTCCACAGGACAGCTTTTCATCAGAAACGCTGTTGCAATGTTCAGATATTGCACTTCAAGCCGCTAAATATCAGGGAAGGAACATCGCCCTCGCTTACAGCGAGGAACTTCACGAGCAGCATCGTGCCATTAATGAGCTTGAAACGAAGCTTCGCGGTGCCATAAAAAATAGCGAGCTAAAACTCTTCTTACAGCCCATCGTCGCTCTCTCTTCTGGTAAAGTCGTAAAGTGTGAAGCGCTCGCTAGGTGGATAACGCCTGAAGGTAAGTTTATCTCGCCAGAAGTATTTATTCCGTTGGCAGAAAAAAGTGAACTCATTTTCCCCTTTGGCGAATGGCTAATTAATGAAGCCTGTAATGCTATTGAAGCGTTACAGGCAGCTAATCTAAACATTAGATTGGCAATTAATATATCAGGTCGCCAAGTATCAGATTTAACTCTGCTAAATCAAATTAAAAGCGCACTGGAAGAACACCAACTACAAGGTTCGAACTTGTCTATCGAATTAACTGAGAGCGTATTCGTTGATAGCCTAGACACAGTATCTGTTTTGCTTAATGAGCTTAGAGCTATGGGAATTACTGTATCGATAGACGATTTCGGTACGGGTTTTAGCTCACTCGTATATCTGAAAAAACTGCCCATTGATGAGCTTAAGATTGACCGTTCTTTTGTGAGTGAACTAGAGAAAAATACCGACGATCAAGCTATCGTTCAGGCTATCCTTGGGCTTGCAAATAATCTGAATATCAAAATCATTGCAGAAGGCATTGAAACGCCACAGCAACAGCTGTTTCTAAAAAATCATCAATGCGCTTACGGTCAAGGGTATTTATATCAACGACCCGTTGCGATTGATGAATTCATCTCGCTTGCGCAAAAGTTAAAGTAATTACAGTCTTTTAGGCAATAATGATACAGAAAGCCGGAACATGTTCCGGCTTTTTAATGTACTTTTGAGTTTAAATGAGCACGCTTAGATTAAGCCCATATGTCCCGCATGGAACTCTAAATGCTCTTCAATAAACGATGCGATGAAGAAATAACTGTGATCGTAACCTTCGTGCATATTAAGCGTAAGTTGCGTATCGGATTGTTGTGCAGCATGAACCAAAGACTGAGGCTTTAGCTGTTCGTGCAAGAACTCATCTTTTGTACCCTGCTCAACCAACAAAGGCACACTATGGGTTTTGCTTGCTAACAGCAAAGATGCATCGTAGTCCTTCCACGCTGCCTTGTCATCACCTAGGTATCCGCCTAGTGCTTTTTCACCCCATGGACAATCTGACGGATTCGAAATAGGACTAAACGCTGATACCGAAACGAATTTGTTTGGGTTACGCATGCCGATGACTAACGCACCGTGTCCGCCCATAGAATGTCCGCTAATTGCCCGCTCTTTAGTTACAGGAAATTCGCTTTCGATAAGCGCTGGCAGTTCATCAACAATATAGCTATACATGTTGTAGTGTTTGTCCCACGGAGCTTGCGTTGCATCTACATAGAAGCCCGCTCCTAAACCGAAATCGTAAGACCCTTCTTCATCATCCGGCACTCCTTCTCCACGAGGCGAAGTATCAGGTGCAACAATGGCCATACCCAATTCTGCTGCAAGCTTCATTGCCCCCGCTTTTTGCATAAAGTTTTGATCGGTGCAGGTTAATCCAGATAGCCAATATAATACCGGCACCGGCTTTTCTTTAGAGGCAAATGGGGGTAAAAAAATTGCGAAAGTCATATCGCACTGTGTGGTTTCAGCTTTGTGGGTGTAGCGCAAATGCTGGCCCCCAAATGCTTTATTTTCGCCAATAAGCTCCATTTCAGCTCCTTAAATTCGTAAAATTGCACCTTTATTGTGGAATCAGTAAAGGCTCTATCGGATTTTAGATCAAGTTCGTTTACACTAAGCGCCTAATTTTTGAGGTAAGTACAATGGTAAAAGCCCTGTTGCATCATATTGTTGGCACTATTTCGGTTATCTGCTATTTCCTGAATACAGTTTTGTGGTCAACGCCTATATTCATCTTAGCGATATTTAAGTTAATTCCTATAGCCCCGTGGCGACGCTTCATCTCTTATTTGCTCGATGCCTGCGCTACCGCATGGATTGGTGTAAACAACCTTAATCAGCGCATCAGCGGCCGAACCAAATGGCAGGTAAACGGACTAGAAAAACTCACCCGAGATGATTGGTATCTCGTCGTTGCTAACCATCAATCTTGGGTCGATATCCTTGTTCTTCAACGTGTATTCAACCGAAAAATCCCTTTTTTGAAGTTTTTCCTTAAAAAAGAACTAATTTATGTGCCAATTCTTGGGTTGGCATGGTGGGCGCTCGACTTCCCATTTATGCAGCGGTATTCAAAGTCTTTCTTGGCTAAAAACCCGCATCTCAAGGGAAAGGACATGGAAACTACACGTAAAGCGTGCGAGAAGTTTCGCAACAAGCCCGTTAGTATTATGAACTTTGTAGAAGGCACCCGCTTTACGCAGGGAAAACACGATAGGCAGAACTCGCCTTTTCAGCACCTTCTTAAGCCCAAAGCAGGCGGAATTGCCTTTGTATTATCGGCCATGGGTGACCAGCTACATAAATTGATAGATGTCACAATAGACTACCCTAACGGTGTTCCTTCTTTTTGGGACTTCGTGAGTGGAAAAGTGCGCGACATCCGCGTAAATATAAAGGTTATGCCTATTAAAGACATTATGGAAAATGGCGTATTTAACGATAGTTACTTTGATGATCCGCAAGTTCGTGCCCGTTTTCAAACATGGCTGAATGAACAATGGCACGCCAAAGATCAGCTTTTAGATTCACTTAACGCAACTCAGAAACCATTATGATCCGTGTAGTACTCGCGCCTTTTATTTTTGTTTTGCACACCACGCTGCAAATTCTCAATCTCGCTCTATGGGGCGGACTAATTATTCTACTTGGCTTGGTAAAGCTGCTTTTGCCAAATGGAAGAATTAGAACTGCCTGGAACAAGGTTATGCATGCCCTAATGTTTAGCTTTGGGCGTATTAGTGTGCTGTTAATCAGGCTATTTAATAAGGTTAATATTGAGTGTTCGGTTCATGGTGAGCTTTCAAAAAACAGTTGGTATCTAATTATCGCTAATCATCTGAGTTATTTAGATATTATTCTGCTTATTGAATTTGCCACACACCGCATTCCCGCGCCTAAGTTCTTTCTTAAGAAAGAGCTCATCTGGTTACCCTTTGTTGGATTAGGCGCTTGGGCGCTTGATATGCCCTTTATGCATAGATACACCCGCGCATATTTGGAAAAAAATCCGGACAAGAAAGGCAAGGACTTAGAAACCACTAAAGCGTATTGTGAAAAGTTTAGAACGGTTCCTACTACCGTCATAAACTTTGTGGAAGGAACGCGTTTTACAACCCAAAAGCACTTGTCTAAGCAAAGCCCTTACGAAAACCTACTGCCACCAAAAGCGGGCGGGGTTTCTTTCACGCTTTCAGCTATGGGTGAGCTATTCACTAACGTGCTAGATATCTCGTTACTTTACCCAGAAAATAAACGTCATCCCATGATGGCAATGCTAAGCGGTCAGATGACAAAAATCGTTATTGACGTAAACGTGACTCCTGTACCAGAGCTCCAACAAGAATCAGAACGCACTGAGTCTGAGTTTCGTCTTTATTTCCAAAACTGGTTAAATGGTCTGTGGGAAAATAAAGACAACCGTATAAAGAAACTGTTGGAGTCGTAAATAATGGAAGTCAGTGCTTCAGTACGCGATCATTTCATTCATTTGGTTAAAGACGTTTTTCCTAATTTAACCACTGAAGATCCGCTTTATAATTTGCTCGCTCTAGGCTCTATACTATTCGTAGCAATCCTAATCTACGTGATTGCGCGCCTGCTAGTGCGCCCTCAAATTGCTAACTGGGTATATAAGTCGAATAATAAGTGGGATAACGCGCTACAAGAACACGGCTTCTTTAGGCGTTTGATGCACCTTTTTCCGGCGCTCTTTATTTACGTTACCACCCCCGTTCTCATTGACGATGAAGCTGTCATACACGGAATGATGATTAAGAGTGCCCAACTATACATGCTGTATAGTGGGCTATTGGCTTTGTATGCCATGCTAAGCACGGTAGAAGATGTTTACAATGCTTCAGCCTTATCTCGGCGCGCTCCTATTACAGGCTTCATTCAAGTAACGAAACTTGCCTTCGCTATTATTACCATACTGCTTAGTATTTCTTTAATTGTAGACAGAAGCCCGCTGCTTATTGTGTCTGGCTTAACAGCCATTGCTGCTGTACTGCTATTAATATTCAGAGACACCATTTTAGGCTTTGTTGCCGGTATTCAAATTGCCGCCAACCGCATGTTTAATACGGGCGACTGGATTGCCATGCCTAAGTATGAAGTAGATGGTGAAATACTCGAAATAGGCCTTACTAACGTTAAGGTACAAAACTGGGACAAGACTATTTCAACGTTGCCGACCTATAGCCTTACCACTGAAGCGGTTAAAAATTGGCGGGGCATGCAGGAATCTGGTGGGCGTAGAATTAAGCGCGCTATTTATATTGATGTGCACTCGATCAAGCTTTGCGACAACGACATGCTAGAGCGCTTTTCCAAAATTCGTTATATCAACGAATATATCGACAAAAAGAAAAATGAGCTCCGCGCCTATCACAGAGATTATTCTATCGATGAGTCGGACCTGTTAAACAATCGCCGCCTTACTAACATTGGTACTTTTAGGGCCTATTTAGAAGCTTACCTACGTAAGCACCCAGACATTAACCAAGAACTAACCCTCATGGTTAGGCAGTTACCGCCTAATGAGCTCGGTTTGCCTTTAGAAATTTACTGCTTTAGTGTTCAAAAAGAGTGGGTCAAATACGAGAAAGTTCAGGCAGATATTTTTGACCATGTCATGGCTATGCTAGACCTGTTCGACTTACGCGCTTATCAGCGTGATGGTCATTTATCCTTGCTTGCCCATCGGGAACATAGCGTGTTTAACAGCACTGAAGGAAACGATGTTCAACAGAAACCGGCCCAAGACCGTATTGATGATAAGAGTGCTAATACGCCAAGAGAAGCTCAGGACAAAAACGAACACGACCGCAAAGACAACGACTAGTAGAACTGATATCACTATTGTTTAAAGGCGAAAAAAAACCGGCTGTAATAGCCGGTTTTTTCATAATGCTTATCGCTTAAGCCAGTGCGTAGGCCATCAGTAAGCAAAGTACTAAACCAGTAACGCCAAAAAAACCGTACTCGATTTTTTCCTGCATACCTTCAGCACCTGCTTTAGCAGTCATAAAGCCCATAACGATGCTGCTTAGCCCTAGCGTAAAGGCAATTAGCGCAACACCAAACATAATTGCATTAATCCAATCAGCCATTGTGATAACCCCTTAAAAATATTGGCGGTATTATGCACCAATAAATAAGATTTAACCATGCTTGGATTGGCTTAAATCTATCGCTATTGGTATTAATTGATCTTAGTCAAATCTACTAATTAGTTAGCAATTTCACTAAATAGTGAATTGGAAATTGCTCTAAAAAAACGCACACATAACCTAACCAACTGAAAAATATAAATTTTAAATCTTGGCAAGGCCATTGCTCAACTAAAGATATACCAGCAAATAACGCTAGTGTTTATTTGATAGTGACTCTACAACCCGTCGTAGCTCTTAGAACAAGGTTGATGTGTTACACCTAAATTAAGGAATGAACAATGTCTAACAAACTATTACTTTCAGTTGCTGTTACCAGTGCTTTGATAAGCGGCCACGCATTCGCGCATGACACAAGTTTTCAGAACAACAGCTGCGACATGGAGCTTGATGGCCATATTCAGTATTACCAAGGCGACCTTACGGTTCAGATGGACAATGGTTCGGTAATGACAATTGATGCTCAACACAATATGACCATCAACGGTGAGTCAATTTCGCTAAATAGCGAACAACAGCATTGGGTAAGTGAATACTACAACAACATTGATATTGCTATTCCTATGACCCTTACTATTGCCAGTGAAGGCCTACAAATTGCCAATGTAGCAGTAACTGAAGTGTTTACTGAACTGTTGGGCGGCGATCAAATGGGTGATGATTTCAATGAATTGTTCAACTCACTAGAGACCAAACTAAACACCTCATTTTATGATGACGCGGGTAATATCCGCGTAGATTCTACGAAATTTGACGAGCCAGGTTGGTTTGACGAAAGCTTGGAGCAAGAGTTTGAAACACAAATTGAATCTTTGATCAGTGAATCTATGGGCAGAATTCTTATCGCGGTTGGTACGCAAATGCTGTGGGAAGGCGGGGATATGTCTGAGTTTGAGCAAAAGATGGAGCGCTGGGGTGAAGATTTAGAATATCGCTTGGAAAGCCAAGCCGCTTCGCTGGAAGAAAAAGGCGATGCTTTGTGTAAAGTGCTGAAGAAAGCCGACTATGCCGAAGGTCAAATGCAGGCATCTATATCAGGGCTTGATGACTTGAACCTGCTGGATATTGACCCCAACGACCATCATGGTCACAACGAGCACAATGACGAAATGAAAATGTAGTCGAATAATTTAGCGAATTAAGCCTGCTACAATAAACGACTTACCTTTCTGTATCACTTACTTTGAAAACCGACTGAAAAAACAGTCGGTTTTTTTAGCGCTCGCTATCTAACTTTTTAATATTTCTCCTCACTCAGATTTCTGCTTTTTCAGTTAATGGTAGGCGTATTAACGACATCCGCCCCCCGATTGATGTACTCTTAAGCCCTAAATAAAGGGGGAATTTAATCGATGACTCAGAATGTAGTAATTAGTGGCTATGGCTGGTTAGCCGGCTATGTAGGCAACGCACTGTCAGGTAAGGTCAACATTATTGGCACTACTCGAAGCCAACAGAAACGCCTCGCGTTAAAGGAACAAGGTGTCACCGCTATTGAATATGCACTAGGCGATGATACATCAGTACTATGTAGCAACTTACAAAACGCGACGTTATTGTTGAATATTCCCCCTGGTAGAAGAAACACCAACCTCGAATCATTTACTGAAAATATGCTGCGACTTATTGATGCTGCACTAAGCGCAGGCGTCGCGCACATTGTTTTTATCAGTACTACATCAGTTTATGGCGATGCCACGAACGAAGTAGTTACCGAAGTTAGCACTACACAGCCGCAAACAGCTTCGGCCAAGGCACACGTGACTATTGAAAACCATTTAATGTCTAAGCGAGACCAAACTAATATCAGTATTGTTCGCTTAGCCGGTTTAGTAGGTCCAGACCGTCATCCCGCCCGTTCGCTAAGTGGAAGACAGTTGGATGCAGGAAATAAACGAATTAACCTTGTCCATGTGCACGACATTGTGTCTGCGTTAACCTCAATTATTTGCGACAAGCCACTAAACGACGTTATACACCTTTGCAGCTTATCTCACCCTAAACGCGGTATTTATTATGTAGATGCAGCTAACGCTCTGGGTATAGACACACCACACTTTTCTGGTACAGAAGCTCAGCCTGGCGGCAAGGTCATCGACGCTACGCAAAGCTGGGAAAGGCTTAACATTACGCCTACCTATGGTGACCCCTATAGCATGTTTTAAGTCTTATATTGACTCATTTTCTAACACAGTTCTCTTGGGATGAAGTGCGTTTAACCTAATGTGTTAAGCGAGTCACTATTCAAGAACAGTGAGTGAAAAATAAAGATTCTGTTGAAAACAAAAACGGCAAGCTTCACGCTTGCCGTTTTCTCATCTAACGTTACTGCTATTGCACGGTAAATTTAGTAATTTTTGTCGTGAACCTTATTAACCAAAAAGGCTCAACCCGAAGTATTTCACCGCCACCGTGTTTACAAAAATCACAAGTAGAATTAGCGGAATAAACGTCTTCAATGAAACATCCACATACTTTTCAAACCAGCTGCCTTTATAGCCGCTGCTGCCTTCTTCCAAAGAAGCATTAAAATTAGCACTCTTCCAGCGATAAATAACGAACAAGCAGATTAGCAGGCCGTTTAACGGCAAAATAGTGTCGTAAAATACATCGTAAATTACGTCAAACAGCGATTTATCGGCACCTGCGTAGTGCATAAATGACGTCAGCATATCAACTTTACCAAACGACAATGCACTTAGAATTGCCAGCACAATCATAATGCTACCTAAAGAGCCTAGCGCCCATTTACGGCTTACGCCTTTTTCATCCATAAGCGCCGCAACAGGTACTTCAAAGATAGACACTAGAGACGTTATTGCCGCAAAGAATACTAGTAGGAAGAACAGGCTCGCGACAATCGAAGCGCCCATATAGCCAATGGAGTCTTGTAGTGCCAGGAAGATACTAGGCAGATAAGTAAAAATCATACCTACAGACGATTCACTTAACTCATCAGGGTTAATATCTGGGTTGAAAGAGAATATGGCAGGAAGAATCATTAAACCTGCGGTAAAAGCCACAGCAGTATCGGTTAATGCAACAAGCTTTGCAGCGCTTGGTACATCCGCTCGTTTATCGATGTAACTACCGTAGGTAATAAGAATACCCATACCCAGCGACAGTGAGAAAAAGGCTTGTGACAGTGCGCCGTTCACTACTTCTGCTGTAATTTTTGAAAATTCAGGAACAATATAAAACTCTACGCCTGCCATTGCGTTTTCGCGAGTTAGTACAAAGATAACAAGGCCGATAAGCATCACGAAAAGTGCTGGCATAAGCAGCTTCGCCGCTTTTTCTATCCCCTCTTTTACACCACCTTGAAGGATAAGGTAAACCACACCAACAACAGCAGCCATGTAGACGAAAATAGACTCTGAATTAATAAACACCCCAAAGGTATCGGGGTCTGCTAGTTTGTCTAAGTTTCCGCTAACTGCTTCAAATAAATAGCCAAAAAGCCATACAGTAATAACCATGTAGAAAACGGCAATCATAAACGGCGTGGCAATCGCGAGCCAGCCTGCAAGTTTCCACTTCTTTTCGTTACCACTGATAGCGCTGTATGCGCCTAACGGGTCTTTTTTAGCATGGCGACCTACCGACATCTCTGCCAACATAACCGGTAAACAAATGGCAAAAACGAAAATAGCGTACATTAAAAGGAATGCACCACCGCCGTTTTTAGCTGCGCCGACTGGGAACCCCACCAAATTACCAATGCCCACTGCAGAGCCTGCAGCAGCCAATATAAAACCTATGCGCGATCCGAACTGTTCTCTGGCCCCGCTCATATCCCTTCCTCTTGTTGAGTTATTGTTATAGCAGTTCGCTTATCACGCCTTGCGACATTCAAATTAGCCTTGTATACAACAATCACTTTTTGAAATCACAATTTGTACTTGTTGTTCGTTCTTGATTCTCGTCGGAATCAAGCCGAGCGAACTGGTATTATTTATTATTAGGATGGCGTTTGTTGTAATGACTCACATGTGGCGTCAACGCGTTGTATTGCTACCTCTATGGGCGTATCAATACGCTGCACCATTCCCAAAATAACATGGTAACAGCAGTGAAATAAAAAGTCTTGATGTTGGACTTGCAGAAATGAGGTTAGACCGTATCACCAAGTTACCACTTCACCATTCCAGTCGATAAAATGGCAAGTCTGGTCCCGATTGAGCGCTGAAAGGTGGTGAATAAGTTGCTTTGCAGTGAACTCTGGCGTAAAGAGTTTTTTAGCCGCTACATTTTTTTGAAATGGCTTCGACAGCCCAGTATCAACGGTACCTGGGTGGTAACATACCAGCATGACATCTTTCAATCTGCGCTTGTACTCTACAGACGCTGTTTTGACAAACATATTGAGCGCGGCTTTCGAGGCACGGTAGCCATACCATCCGCCAAGCCCGTTGTCTGATATACTCCCAACTCTCGCGCTTAGGCAAACAAGGGTTGAGCCTTCTTTACTCATAACGTTGACTAAATGCTTAAGCCATATAGCGGGAATAATGCTGTTTGTCGCAAAATACGCAGTCAAGGCTTCCTCGCTGACATCTTCTAAGCGCTTTTCGGGGTGAATACCTTCGCTTTCGTTATGCAAAAAACCGGTTGTTATTACTACCGTATTTAACACAACCTCTTGCTTAGCAAGTTGCTTAACAAAGCCGCTGATGTGCTTATCATCCTGTTCAGCAATTTGATGATAGGAGACGTTCTCTGAATTATTACTTTCAGTTGCAGCTGCACGACTTACAGCGAACACTTTTGCGCCCGCACTGCGATATTGCTCTATAAGCGCAGACGCTATGCCACCAGATGCGCCCACGATAAGTACGTTATTTTCCATTCGGCTCTCCCGGTACACAGCGGTCGCACTGACGTTTTTTTCCCGTTAAAAGGTAAGAAATGGTATATCTATGTTTTGCGAATACATTGTAGAAAGCATCAGCGGCATAACGGATAACAGGCCAGCGAAGCGGTGCGTAGATCCATCCCATACCTACTGCCTTCCACGCTTCATGGGTAACATCAAGTCCGGTAATTAGGGTACCATCCTCGCGAAGTCCGTGAATTCTGGCGTTAAGCGCATGCCAATCCATGGCAGGATAGCGAGTTGCAAAATCAGGGGCCTGAATGTCGACCAGGGTGAGTTTGTTATCCTTGTCTCTTTTGCGTAAATGACGCATTTCGGCTATGCACAAAGGGCAATAACCATCGTAAAAAATAATCACTTCTACCTACCTCTGCTAAATAAGACGCTTATCGCTTAAAAGACGATTTCGCCCATGCAAACATGGAAAAACAAAAAATACATCGCGTTTGCCGTGCACTATCAGCACTCTTGTCGCGGCCAGTTTAAAACCGTTTTAAGCCGTCGCACGTTATTCTTATTTAATATTCGTTTATACGATAAAAAAACACGCTTGGATGACTTGTGTTGTGCCCTACCCGCACCCACACTACAAGCAAAGATCATGAGAGGTTTTATTATGGCAAATTTACAAGTAGCCACTTTAGCAGGCGGATGCTTTTGGTGTATCGAGTCTGCATTTAACACTGTCGAAGGTGTAGAAAAAGCAATTTCTGGCTATGCTGGAGGTGAAAAAGCCGATCCAACCTATGAAGAGGTATGTACGGGAAACACTGGTCATGCAGAAGTGGTACAAGTAACCTTTGATGCAGACAGCATCAGCTACCGTGAAATTCTAGAGATTTTCTTCGCGCTACATAACCCTACTCAGCTAAACAGACAGGGTAATGATTTGGGTACTCAGTATCGCAGCGCAATCTTCTATCACGACGATGCACAAAAAGCGGAAGCTGAAAAAATTATTGCACAAATCACAGAAGAAGAAATCTGGCCTGACCCGGTAGTCACTGAAGTAGTAGCCTTGAATAACTACTATGACGCCGAAGACTATCATCAGGATTATTTCAAAAATAATCCGCAGAACCAGTATTGTTCTATGGTGGTTGCACCTAAACTTGCAAAATTCAAAAAGACTTTTGCTTCTCGCCTTCGCAGCGATGCATAGGTAAAGTCAGCTTTTTTAGCGACGTTTACAGGTTGGCTAGAAACGAAAGGGTTGCTTGGTAGCAACCCTTTTTCGGTTTTAATAACATCGTAAGTAGATAGACGCTAATCAAACCAAGCGTCATTGATTTCTATCGAAAATAGCAAGGGCGCTAAATCTTCATAACGCGTCTTATGCGCCTCACATGTCGCGTTTTTCATATAATTCTTTTCCCACGGATCGTTAATGATCCATAGCGTACTATCAATAGTGACTAACCCTTCCATCGACGAGTTATCCATTGTGTACTGTTCGCAACTCTGATCACTGGCAACATCAAAAATAATGGGAATGCGCTTTGTCGGTTTGCTACCAGTGGTATCAATTACCCATAATTCATTGTCGTTTCTTGCCGCGCCAAATAAATATGATGCGCCCGTTGAGTGCGTATATAAAGCCAAGCCATTTATAGGGTGATTACCCGAGGTAAACGAAGGAAGTTGAAGGTCTGGTTCACTTACAGTTGCAAAATCGCTCGATGAGAAAAAGTTTTCATCAACAGACAATGTAAAGATCCTTGGCTGCCCCGCTTTGTCTTTTTCTAATGACAAATACAAAGTGCCGTCTTCCGCCATAGTCAGGCCTTCAATACCATCGTTAGGAAAGTTACCTACTTCGAACTCTTTCGGAAACTGGAGCGGACGCACATCTGACATTTCTACGTCACCATTGTCCTTGCGGGTTAATTTAACCAATAGGCTTGGGTAGTCTGTAGAGCCTGTATCTTCGTACTTGGTTTCACAACGAGGGCTCAAGGCTCCTGTACGGGTTGCATCCTCTGTGACGGTGTAAATGACATTAGCATCTCTAGGGTCTACCGCTAACGCTTCTAAATCTGGTTGTTCGCTCAAGTAGCTATAGAAGCAGCTTCGGCGCACATCTCTTGAGAATGAAAAACGCTTACTAGACGCGCTTAGCGTTGCCGTTTCTGGTGAAATGCTATGTAACTTCAACTGCTGCGTAACATCCGCACTTGCATCTGCAATGGTAACTAACTGTCCGTCTAGCACGACTAGCCCGGATGTTTGGGGGTCAAACATAACTTTTCCAGATTCATCAAGGATCCACTTCCCTACTGTTGTTTCTGTCAAGTCGGTAGGTTCTGGACTGATAATGACATCTTTGGGCTCGCTGCATGCGGTGACCAGCATGGCGGTTAAAACGGTGGCGGATAAATACTTAAGCATAATATGAAGTCCTCTCTCGACTCGGCGTATCGAGAGCAAAAGCTAAAACTGAAAAAATTGTAAGGGAGTATATCGAGCATACCGTTTACGCACAAAAAAGAGTAAGGTTATAACGGTTATTTACATTGCGACTGCGTTTGTGGCTTGTAAAAGACACTATAAATATTATAAAGCTTCTTAGTATTGAGGCAGAAAAGTTTTAGATAGTAAATCGAGTATTGAAGGAGAAAGTCATTCCTACGCAGCACTTGCCCCAAGTCATAGCAGGGCCAATAGTAAGAAAAGTGACGCCTACTGAATGCCATATATGGGTAGTCACCAGTAACGCCGAGGCACCATCACTGAAACTGTCGGTCTGTGACCAGACCATAGCGGGTGAGTGTCAAAGTGAAACGGTACGCGTAGGCACTTATGCTTTCATCCACCTTATCTCTTTTTACGCGGCTGATACTTTTAAAGACAGAGCGCGAATTAGCTATAAACTGTTATTCGACGATCCGTCTGCCCAAACCACCTGGGAAAATGAACAGCGCGCAATACTCTACGATGGTCAAACTTCGCCAAGCTTTCACTACACAGAAACGCCTGAAACTATTTTGCACGGCTCATGCCGCAAACCCCACTTTCATGACGATGATGCGCTCGCGCAGGTTGACGTGCTTCACAAGAATGCGTTTGAAAAGGATGACGGTTTTCCCGATCTTTTGTTGATGACGGGAGATCAAATTTACGCAGATGATGTCGCTGGCCCTATGCTGAAAGCCATTCACAGAGTGATAGAGCGCTTAGGCCTTTACCATGAAGCGCTTGAGGGCGCAGTGGTGAGCAATACGAGTGAACTTGCAACCCATGAATTTGGGTTTTATGAACGTGAACAGCTTCTGCCGCAAATAGCGACCAACACAGTACTATCTTCAATATTCTTTGGCGCCAAGAAAAAGCCTGTGTTTACGTCGGTAAATGCACAAAACCATTTAATTGGCAGTGCAGAGATCATCGCTATGTATTTGCTGGTGTGGTCCGACACGCTTTGGGCTGATACGTTGCGCTCTGATGGCTCTATAGATAAAGAGGGTATACCAGAAAAGTACTCAAACATTTTCAATAAAGAAAATGACGCGCTTACCGGGTTCGTTAAGCAATTACCCCAGGTACGTCGAGCACTAGCGCATATTCCTACCTATATGATCTTTGACGATCACGACGTTACCGACGACTGGAATTTAACTCGGGGCTGGGAACAAGAAGTCTATGGAAACCCTTTATCAAAACGCATGATCGGCAATGCGCTTATCGGCTATTTGCTTTGCCAAGGCTGGGGGAATGCACCAAAAAAAGTAGCGCCACTAATCGCTAAAGTACAAGAGTCAATGGGAGAAAGCGGTTTAAACTCGCACGATGAAATCATTGACGAACTGTTGGATTTTGATCAGTGGCATTACCGTTTAGATACCACACCTCCTATTGAGGTTTTAGACACCCGCACGCAGCGTTGGCGCAGTGAATCAGATATGAACAAGCCCTCGGGGCTAATGGACTGGGAAGCACTGTGTGATTTCCAGCATTCTATTATTGGCAAAGAATCTGTCATTGTTGTCTCTGCCGCCCCCATCTATGGGGTTAAAGTTATTGAGGCCATTCAAAAAATATTTACGTTTTTTGGCAAGGCGCTCACTGTTGATGCTGAAAACTGGATGGCACATAAAGGCACTGCCAACGTTATGTTAAACATTTTCAGGCACTACAAAACCCCGCCTGAATTCATTATTTTGTCGGGCGATGTGCACTATTCCTTTGTGTACGATGTACGCCTGCGCTTTAGGCGCAACAGCCCTCACATCACCCAATTCACCTGCAGCGGATTGAAAAACGCGTTCCCGGATGGGCTAATTAAATGGCTAGATAGATTAAACCGCGTGCTGTATCGCTCCAAGTCTCCCTTGAACCTTTTCACAAGACGTCGAAACATGTCGGTAAAAGCACGAGAGCCTAGCAAGGGTTATGGCGAATTATTCAACGGTTGCGCCATCGGTGTATTAAAAATTTCACAGAAAAACGCCGATGTTCAGTGCAAAGCTTTGTTGAGCAACGGTAAAGAGGTAGAATTCCCAGCTTCTAAAGACGATTAGTTCAAAAGAGGTATCTAATGAGTGATAGCGCACTGTCCATCGGATTATTTTACGGCTCAACAACCTGCTATACCGAAATGGCAGCAGAAAAAATCCAAGCGCAGCTCAATAGCCTTTTTGACGAAGACATTGTTGACCTTCACAACATAAAAGATGTAAACCTGACGCGCACAGCCGAATACGACATCATCATATTTGGTATTTCAACGTGGGATTTTGGCGAGCTTCAAGAAGATTGGGAGTCTCATTGGGAAGAGGTTCACGGCTTAGATCTAGAAGGTAAAACCATTGCACTATTCGGCCTTGGCGATCAACTTGGTTACGGCGAATGGTTTCAAGATGCGTTAGGCATGCTTCACGATGCAATTATGCCTTCAGGTTGTAATATTGTGGGGTACTGGCCTAACGAAGGCTACGAGTTTACCGCCTCTAAAGCCTTGACCGAAGATAAAACCAAGTTCGTAGGTTTATCTCTTGATGATGAAAACCAATACGACAAAACCGATGCTCGCATTGAAGCCTGGTGTGAACAGCTACTGGTCTCAATGGCATAAAACTTTAATCCACTTGGATATCAGCGTTGGAAAATAAAGGTCGTCTTCATCAGCAGTTCTATCGCAACGGCCCAAGCCATCGGGACGGTGCCGACGTGTCGTTTCAAGATATTCGTAAACTGTTTAACTTCGCAACAATCACGGTTGGCAGGTGGGTGACCGCGGAAGAGCAGCAGATCGCTGCCAATTTATTTTTTGATGCGCTGTACGATCTGGTTGCGATCTTAAATGTTAATGAGCAAGTGCTGTCTTTAAACGGCTCTCTCTCCCTTGCTTTTGGCAGTGGGGGGCAAAAACACAGTAGCGCCCACTACAACAGCGCAAAAAGGCAGCTAGCGCTAGCAAAAAACGCGGGAGCTGGGGCCCTTGCCCATGAGTGGTTTCACGCATTTGATCACTACATTGCGCCTCGTATGTTCGAAGGCATTGCTGCCGGCAGCTTCGCCACGCAGGCATGGCTAGATAACGCACCTATGAACGCCCATCCATTGAATCAAAAATTAAGCGATTGCTTCTCGCTATTGTTCTTAAATGATCAAAAAAGGCCTAATGAGTACTTTGTGCGATCCGTAGAAGCTGATCGCGCGCTAAAAATGTATTATTATGCTATGCCTCAGGAGATGGCTGCCCGAGCATTTGAAGCCTGTATACAAGATCACGAGATCAAAAATGCGTTTTTGGTACAAGGCACAAAAAAATCAACGGAAGCTAGACTTGGCATTTACCCTCATGGTAACTTGCGTACATCACTCAATCAGGCATTGATGTTGTATTTTTACCAATTAGGTGTCGCTATTTCACGCAAACAACCCTAATTTGTTGTTTTATCACCGTGAAACTGAGTATTTTTTCAACAACAAGTGTTAATGAGCACACTGTTTTTATACAAAAGTCTGTATATTTTTGTAACAAGCAGTATACTAAATGGCTCGAACGTAACAGAAGAAAGAAGACGAGATGAAAAGAAAGAAGCATACCTCGGCTGAAGACGAGGCTCAGATTGATATGACCCCCATGTTGGACATCGTGTTCATCATGTTGATTTTCTTCATCGTAACGACCTCGTTCGTGAAAGAGAAAGGTTTAGACGTAAACCGTCCAGAAGATAATCAAGCGAAAAACGACAAGCCTTCTAAAGCGCTTTCTATCCGTATTGATGCTGATGGCACTATCATGATGGGTGGCCGTGAGGTTGATATTCGTCGTGTGGTTGCGAACACGCAAACATACCTAGCAGAAAACAACACTGATTCTGCTGCTATCCAGGCTCACGAAGACAGCGAGCACGGCACAGTGGTTGAAGTGATGAACCAAGTTAAAATTGCTGGTATCGACAAAGTATCTGTTTTGGTTAAAAAGAGCAGTTAAAACGCTTTATTAATCAAATACAAATTAAGTAAAAGCCACCTTCGGGTGGCTTTTTCGTATCCTCTCTTATACCAAAGTATCTCTTGTGCTATCGCACGAATTTTGTTCAGATCGTACCATTCGGTGTGTCTGGATAAACCATGTTGAAACTCGGTTCCAGACTCGGATGTCACTGGAGCCATTATGCACAAAAAACTTATTTACACTGCTGTACTTGCAGCAGTAATGTCAGCACCCCAGGTGTCTGCAGCAAAAATCGAATTAAGCGAAGCCTTTAACTACAACGCTTTCATCTTTGAAGATTACGAAGGTGAGCGTTCTGACGTTGAAGGTACGTTAGCCGTAGGTGGAAACCTAACGGTTGAAGACTTTGATGTAGGTCTTCTACTCCCTACCGATCTTTCTTCTAGTGCAATTTATGTAGGTGGCGATCTTTCTTATACCCGAGGCCATGTTCACGCAGGACAAACCACAGTTTCAGGTATGGTTACTGCTAATAGCGTAATGTTCGATGGAGCACTAAACAGTACCAGTGCTACCACAGTAACCTACGGTAGTGTCGAAAACGGCGGTATATTCAGTAAAGGTGACGTGACATTAGAGAAGGCTGGCGTTAATAACGGGGACATCCAGTCTGAGCAAGCCGTCACCATCCGTGAAGCGGGTGTGAATGGCTCCATAACCTACGGTACAACGCTTACCGTGGATAATGCTGGCTATACTGGGAGCGCCATGCAGTCTTCCAGTAATACAGTAAACGTCGACAATCTCGATTTTAATTCCATCGCTACTGAAGTAACGGCGCAGTCTCAAGACTTTGCCTCGATGAGCGTGAATGGAACAACGACACTGACCTGCACCGACGCTTCAGATCCAAATGCGTTAGTCAGTTGTAATGACAGTAATATTGATACTCTCGACACCATCGTATTTTCCGGCTCCGATGATGTGAATATCTATTCGATTAGCTCTGACTGGTTCAGCGCAGCTGACAAAGACATTGTTTACGATTTCTCTACCACTAGCTATAACATTATCAATGTGTATGGGGATACGGTAGAGCTGTTTAATACAGGCTTCTTCAATACTGCATTTACGCAGGAAAACGAATACTTTACAGAAAATGGCCAGTATAGAGACAATGATAACAATGAAGGTCAACGTCATGATGGCCTTTATACCAACAACATCTTGTTTAACTTCGTTGATGCTAAAGATCTCACCCTGCACAGTGTAGGCGTAAAAGGTAGTGTGTTGGCGCCATATGCAGAACTAAGTTTCTACAATGGTCATGTGGACGGCAACGTTATTGCGAATCGTTTGGAAACGCCGTTCAAAGAACTGGTTAATGACAATGGCGAAACCTACGTCGCGCCAACAGGACAAATAAATAACTATCAGTTTGGCGCTATTAACGTTAGTGAACCTGCTTCAATTGCCCTTTTATTTGGCGCAGGGTGCTTCATGCTGGCTAGGCGTCGACAAGTTAGCAAGGTCTAAAAAGGATAATTAGGCCTTTGAACGGAAGCGGCTTTACAAAGCAAAGCCGCTTAATCTTGGTGAAGACAGCAAAAGCTCATCGCTTGTTACACCATTACCCTGCCCTTCTCGCCATCTTATTTGAATACCCGCTTCAAACGCTTGATATTCGACCGCAAACGCTTTTCCAATATAGCCAGCCACAATCCAGTTGTGGTCAATACGATATTGCCCTTCAGCCATAAAATTGCCGCTTAAACCTGTGTCTGAGTTTTCTCCAAAGATCTCATCTAAGTCTTCAAGGCGAAACGCTTCTCCTGTTGGAAAACGTAAATCATCGTCTTGTTTAACACGAGAGAGTGCAAGTGAACTACGCAGTTTAACCTGCCAATTATGTGCCTCTAGGGTTAGCAGCTCAGAATAGCCGCCAATACTGACAAACTGACTCGGGCTAAAGTAGCCCCCGTTGCCTACAGTAAAACCGCTTAAATTTTTATCGTAACTCGTATAGCTTAAGAATGGCCCTACACGCCAATAATCAAGGCGAGGAGATACATAACTCGCTATGTCGTAGCTCACGTCACCACGAAGTGACAACGCGCTGTTATCAGCAACGAGTTCGCCTTCCAATCGGCTTATTTGTGCAGTTCCCGCAACCGACATATTGTCAGCAATGGAATGGGCGACCAATCCACGAATACCGCTTTCTATCACATAGCCCCAAGACCTTCCCCGGTTGGCATAAAAAGTTCCGGTCTGACTCAATAGACTGTCTTCTTTCGCTTTTCTAAATAGCGTAGCCGCAACGGTTGTATTTGCTAAAAACTTGGTCGCCGAGATTTGCCCGGTTACTTTAGCGCCAACGGGTTGCTCGAACATGGCATATTCCAAATTCGCGTAAAAGTTGAAGTCTGGCGCTTGATAATAGGCTTCAGCCCGAACACCTGTGTCTTCGAAACCGCTTATGCCCGAAGATGCACTTTCTAATTGCCTGTCACCGAACCAGTCACCAACTTGAGGAGAACCGCTGTAGAACTGCTTATAGTCTAATGAAACTTGCCAAAGCCAGTTTTTATAGCCGCTGCCAATGCCGATGTATTGTGACAATACATCAAAGTTACCAAGCCCCTCGCCACCACTTCGGCTGCGGGTATTTATCCCGTAAACTGCACTTAGGCCTTCTTTAGTTTGTGCGGTAACCGCTTGTGGGTCGTCGTTTTGATAGGCTAACCAAAATTGTTTTCTAGGCCACGCGTTGCGTATCGTGCGCGCTTGCAAAATGCTTTTCACTGCACTGTGTTTTAAGGCCAAGCGATTTAATGTAGTGTCATTACTTTGATTCAATGAAACCAATTCATTCGCAATAACCGTATTGCTTGGCGTTTTCGATAGCACTTGCTCGAACGCCGCCGTTGCGGTGGAAATGTCTTGTATTTCTTTTGCAGCCCAGCCAATTAACGCACGTTCCTCTATGCTTAAAGGCCGCAAACGTTCGAGGGCTTCGCCAGCTTGTATACTTTCTTTGTAACGCCTTGTATCGTAAAACTGGGCCTGTCGACTAGCCAGGCCATCTGCACAGCGTCGAATGAAGACTTCTGTATCAATACTGCACGCCAAGTCGAAAGCGTTTTGCTCAGCAACATCGCTGTTTTGCGCGCTGAGTGCCAGATACTGGCCTTCATTATCTTCTACTATCCTAAACAGCGCTTCGGCAAAGTCATAATTTTTTAAATCATATTGCTGCCACGCCGCGCCTTGTAGTACCTCTTTTACGTAGCCATTGTCGTCAGACTTAAGAAACTGTGCCAGCCTTGTTGTATCACGCAGCGTCAACGCCTGCTGGAGCTTGATACCTGTAACGCTGTCAAGACCTTGCTGTGCTGATTGTTTATCGATATCGCGAACAGACGATTGCAAAGCTGCAGTAAACTGTTGGCTAGCGACCTCTAACATGCCTTTGTCGATAGCAGTCCACCCCATGAGCAAGTAAAAGTCAGTGCGCTTTAACTGATTACTTAACGCAACAAGCCTTTCTACTTTTTGCTTTGGCGTTGTCGCTCTAGCTTTAGGCGTTAATTGCGCAAACCTCTCTAGTGGAAGCGCTTTTGAGGAAGGTTTGGCAACCTGTTTTTGGGGTGTTTCGAGCGAATCATTGGGCCTAGAGTCAGCCTCAGGTTTGTCTGACTTATCTACTCTCGGTACTGAAACTACAGGCTTAATAGTACCTTTAACTCGGCCATTAATTCTATTTAGCTCAGCTTCGACTTCTTCCGGCACCTTCCACTGGGGGTAACGGGCTTTTAAACGCGTAAATTCTTCGTTCGCTCGCTTAATCTGTCGCTCGTTAATGTGATACCAAAGCCCGGTTAAATCGGGCTGTTCCTGTTGTGCCGGAAGTATGCCTAGATCTTTTTCTTTGTAGGTCGTTTTAGTTTGCCCGTACGCCTGCATCGACCCAAAGGATGTGAGCAATGCGCCGATGGCTAGACAGAGTGACGTGCGTGTAAACCTTTCTTTCACGATGCATTATCCAAAACAGCCAACATAGAGAGCAGCGTTAGGCTTGCTGAGTAATAATCCATGTTACGGTCGATAGAAGGCCACTTAGGTTTTTGTGCCGCTTCTGGTTTCATTAGGCTGTTTACCGCAATCTGAACCGACTTCATGCCCTTAGACATCTCGTACTCAGCTGTTTCCTCACTTAATAGGTTGATAGTAGCTGGCGTAGGTGTAACAGCCCACCATGCATAATATGGCGCTAGTAGCTTTTCGATTAGCTGATTATTTTCACGAAATTTCGGTGACCATGAAAGCTGCAGTGGAATGCGGATGGCATTAAAGCCGAATTCGGGCGATATCACCTTGTCTAGGCTTACTGCGCCAATATTCTTATTGTCTGAGTCAGTACTGTTGGGCGTAAAACGCACCCAGTCACTTGGTAACTTGTAAGAAGAAAATTGCATTTTAGACAGCAAAGCAAAGCCCGAATTATAGAGTTTCTCCCAGCGTGCGGGCGTAGCCGATATTTTTGCCAAATCAGTGATAGCGGGAAAAACCCAGTAAGACAAATTCAGCTGCAAACTGATATTGCCTGCTTGTTCGGACGTAAATCCGTATTCACCAGGTAACAATACAACGCTGTTGCTTTGGGTTATCAACAACTTCTGTTCGACAGCACCCACAATTGCTTTAGCGTCTTCCAGATAGCTGCTTACGCCCCACCGTTCATTCGCACGTAATAACGCCCACGCGATAAGAATTTCGCCATCAGAGGCGTTATTAGGGTCATCAATACAAGCAGATGAATTATCAACACAAGGGCGATAACGCCAGCTAAACAAGCCGTCGTCACGCATTAGTGTGCTTTTAGTCCAATGCCACAGTGCGTTGAAGGTGTCTTTATCGTTTGCGGCAACGGCAAAGAGCATGCCGTACCCCTGCCCCTCGCTATGTGATACCTCATCATTTCCGGTATCAACTACCCGCCCACCATCAATAAACAGCGCCTTATACGCAATGTACTGAGACTTAAATTCGCTATCTTCTTCAGTAGAACATGACATTAACAAAAGCGTGATACCGAATAAAAATGTTGCTCTTAAAACGCTGTGTATATTTACCATGAGTCTTGCACTTGTTTGTTTCTGCGTTTTAATAATAGATATATAAACAAGCTCACCACAAACACTATAGCTACGAAACCTATTAGCCAATACCACGGGTTATTAGATAGCCATAACCTTAAGTGCAACCAAGTATCATCAGCTTCGCCAACCTCATATTTATCGCTTACTTGCATAACCAAAGATGGCGATAAAGCATTTTTCCAGGCGAAGAAGTCGCCAGCCATTTGCCCCCACATTGACAAGCTAACCAGGTCGGTAACTCTCGCCTGAAGCAATTCAGGACTTTGCGCGGCAATAATGAACATAGTATCCGTCTGGGATGAAGTTGGATGCTCTTGGGCGGTCAACACTGCCTGTTCACCTAAATCACTCTCTTGTACTGTGTGCCCATCTACACGCATTACCTTGAAAGACATGTCGTCAGTAAGCGTACGTATGCGGTTGTACAAATTATTTTGCAATCGATAAGACCAGCGTTTTGTTGCCTCTATCGCAGTGCTAAATTCGGTTTGCTCAATTTGCGAGAGGGTTTCTGGCGTGCCTAAAACAATAGCAGAGCCATCGGTAGAGACGTCATTTCCTTCTCTTATATGCAGGTTTAACAAAGGAACCTGCGCTACTTGTGCAAGTTTAGCCGTTAGCGTGAGCGCGGTACCTAGATAGTTATCTGATGGAATGACAATTGTGGATACAGGTGCCGATTTAAATCGTGCAAACGGGTAGGCAGTTTCAGACAATAATGCCAAATTCGGCTGCACAGCAACATTTCCTGCATCCGGAAATTCGATAGCAGAAGAATCGGCCAGTTGAAAAACCAAATGCTTACCTGAAACATCGTCACAGGGCACTCCTGCAAGTGGCGCGCGTAAGCTTAAATCAAAGTCAACATTGTTGATGCCTCCTTTGAAAAAGCGCGCCGGCACCCTGAGTTGATAATCCCTAAACGACTGGCCGTTGTCATTATTAAGCGCTAGGCCGTGAACTAACTCATCATTCACGCTCACATTCATTACAGAGCCAGGTCCGAAACCCGCGCCATAACCAAAATCTAAGAACAAGTTAACGCTGGCATTCTCTGGTACGTAAAAGTCAGCGGGCAATCTAAACGATACTCGTTTGTTGAAGGTGCCTTCGTCTCTAAATTGCGATGTGGACACGCCTAAATCTTGAAGTGTGTAATGATTATCAGGAGCCAATACAAAATTGCGCTGAAGCGTGTCTGCTTTCATTTGGGTTTGGGAAAGTATGGTGACCTGAGAGACTGGATTGATAGCGTCATCCATTACCGCCAACGCTTTTGCCGCTTCAAGCACTTCAGTTGGTGTTGTGCCACTAACAATAAGCCGATAGCTCGCCGGTACAATTACTTCACCATCTTTTACAAACGCTGGAGTTCGCTGGGTTTTCAAAAATGCACCGTCAATATCGTTTATTACTTCGTCAGATAACACAGGGGATAAAGCATCTACGGTGCCAATTAATACGTGAACGGGCTGCTTTTCTTTTCGTTCCAAATACCAAGCAGTGCGTTCATAACGCGCTACGTTTTCCTCCCCCCAATAGCTATCCTCAGTCTCTTTTAATTGAGGCAAAACATAACCATCATCGAAGGTGTCATGCTCTACAATTAACGGTTGGTATTGGTTTCTAAGCGCTAGAGCTTGTGCCACTAAAGGCAAAGTTTGTTGCTTTAGCTCACTTTCGATCTCGCGTGCAGTGTAAAGCTGTACGTCTCTCTGTCCGCCAATGCCTGGATTAAAGAAACCGCTTAAATCTTCTAATTTAAAAGGTTTGTTATCGATTGATGTCTCTAATTGTAACGTTGACGTATAGGCATTAATTTCACTCCATAGCTCTGGCGCACTGCCATCTACGCACTGCTCGGCATAGTGCTGGCTTACTGCTAACGTCAGTGAATTAAAGCCTGCTCGCCAAAGAGACTGGGGTATTTCTATCTCAGAGACTAAAGACGGCCTTTGAGGGTCAAAAGCCACCTGACCGATAGTCGCGTTGTTGAACCTAACATAAAGTTGAGAGCGTTTTTTGATCAACGCTTGGGAGCTCATTACCTCTAACCGCAGTCGAGCGCTGTTTACTTTCGCAAGCGAACTAAGAGGTATAGGTATGTCTAGCGTTGCCGCTTTACCTTGTAGGCGCAGGGTTTCGTCACCGCCGAAAAACTCTGTTAGCCTGTAAGTATCGGTTTGGGCCGCGAGGCTGCATGATACGCACAAACACAACATGAAGATAAAGTATTTTTTAATCATTGTTTGTCCTTTACCGATTTAGGCAATAGACCTAATTTATCGGCGAATTTGCCTATTAATACAAGCATATGCAATAAAGCTGGCTTTAATCCAACTTTTAATACGTGTTTAGCTCCAAACCAGTAAGAAATGGGTCTGGTTCTGCGACGTTGAAACGATAACCAACGCAAGCTGTCACAAAGAGCGAAGGCGATGACTTCGTTTTCTTGTTCGTCCGTTTCGGGAACAAAACGAACTCTTAGTATTTTAGATTTGCTATCGTAGTTCAGTACAACAATAGCGATATGTACATTCTTATTTAAAGCATGACTCCATGAAGAAAGTGTTGCCTTTTCGGGAACGAATGCTCCTTTACCTTTTAATCGCAACCTTGCTCCACCTAATGAAAGGTCGACTAAGTCACCCACCCAAGCTTCATCACTTTTAGTTTTAATTACTACACTATTGGTGGCTGGCAACCGAGCTTGGCTGCGTACCTGTTTTCGCTCGAGTAGAACACTCAACACTGACAGCAATAAAATTAAATTAAAGACATTCCAAAGCAATACGACTACCGTAAGCTCTCGGGTTAGTGGTTCAGTTATTAATTTATAAACTCCACACCCTAGCGCGAAAGTAATAAGAAGTATTCCCCAGTAAAAAACGTTAGAAAGCGGCGATACAAAGGTTTTTTCTAAGCTTTCTCCTTTCGGCGTTACGACAAAAGAGGGGGCTCGCGGCTTCAAGAAAACTTTCACTAATGCGTTTAATGTGAATGCGCATTGCAATATTTCGTAAAGTTCGGATACCAAGGGCCATCGCGTTCGCCCAAAGAGCATTGTGGAGATCATATAAGTTGCGAACACATGGGGTAGTGTAAACGCGAATATCTCTAGTATAGAGGCATGGTAAACCTGAAGCCCGAACACAAGATATGCTAAAGGCATGAGTAAAAAGATAATGCGGGCGAAAGGAAACAGCCAAAACATGATTGAACTCATGTAGCCCACCCGCTGGTACCACTTTAAACCTTCCGCTTTAAATGGTTTTTTAAGTAGTAAAATTTGTGTCATTCCCTGCGCCCAACGCATACGCTGTTGAATAAACGCATCGAAGGTTTCAGGAGCAAGTCCGCTTACCATAGGTCTGTCAACATACACAGACTCATAGCCCATTTTATGCAGGTCTAGCGCGGTTTCTGCGTCTTCGGTAATAGAGTCACCAGAAATGCCGCCAACCAAGTCCAAGTGCTTTCGACGCATTAATGCGGTCTGAGCCACAAAAAAACGAACTACCCCAATAATCTAACCCTTTTTGGATAGTGCCATAGAACATATCGTTCTCTGAAGGCATGCGCGTAAACGCAGAGAAATAGTTTCTTTCTACTGGATCTGGGTTAGCCATAAAGTGAGGGGTTTGAACTAAGAACACCTTTTCGTTTTTAAGCATCCAAGGGACAGTTCTGTCGAGAAAGTCAGAAGTAGGCACGTGATCGGCATCGAGAATTACAATCAAATCTCCCGTCGTATTTTGTATTGCACTATTAACGTTGCCCGCCTTAGCAAACTCATTTTTCGCCCGAGTGTGATAGGTAATGCCTAAGCGCGAACAAAGTGATTGTAAGTCTTGTCGACGCTGTCTGGCTGACGCTGCCGAGGTAGGGTTATCCGCGTTGATTTTTTGATCTGTACCACCGTCGTCAAGCAGGTGAATATGAAGTTTGTCTTTTGGGTAATCCAACATTTGTGCGGCACGAATCGTGACCTCTAATATCTCTTCATCTTCGTTATAACTTGGGATCATAACGTCTACGCTTGGCAGCGCAGATTTATCCATACCTTCTAATGAGAGCAATGGTCGACTTAACGGGAAAGCATTAACAATAGCTCCTAATACCGAAGTGATACCCGCATATATTTCTGCTGCGAACAGCAGCCATACTGCAATCATCGAAAAAATATCTGAATAGGTGAGTGTATAGATACCTCGCCACAGCAAATACCTTACGCTAAGTGCTATGGCCAAAACGAGCGCAAAGATGCGGAATAAATGCTGGTATTTCTGAGTATGACGCGCTTCTTTACTACAAAGAGAAATGAAAACTAGGATAGTAATAGAGGCCAATAGTTGGCCTAGTGCGTCCATTGGCGCTAAAAGTAAGCCTCCTAACAAACAAGAGGCTACCAGAAGCAACAAAATTAGCTTGGAGGTATAGTGATGTCTATGGGTTTGTGAATAATCCAAGTTTGCGATCCAATATGTGTATTTGAGTTACACTTGCATAGTTCGCCCTGTTTATTAACTTCATGGTTCCGTCAACAATCTCAACTTCGTGGTTGCTTTTGTAGAACAAGCTAGAGATATGGTCTCTGCGTTTTCTATTACTTTTCGAAACTAAGAACCATGCTGGGTAAGTCGCCAAACCGAAAGCTGCAACAGTAATCAAACTGTAGAAAACTGCTGGAGACATGGAAGGAGCCACGTACAGGGAAAATAAAAACATAGCGATACTCAGGACCGTAAATATAGCAGTAATTTTACGTAAACGTATAACTTTTATAAGATTATTCTCCGCATCCAGTAGCATTTTAAGACGCTTTTTCCAAAGGTTCTCTGTTTCAAGACTGGTGCTTACTTCTACCAAACGCGGCTTGTTGCCAGCTGGCGCTGTATTTTTGAAATGTTGTGCTCGTTCAAACACATTTACCGCAGAACCGCTGTTGATAGCGTTTTGAAAAGACTGCTCAAGCAGATCAGTTTGATTAATTTGTTGTTTGTTATCGACTAATTTCACTGCGCACGCTCTCCTGACTACTACACGACAAGTCTACTTCTGCACATCCGGAGGAAAAATTGCTGAAACCATACTTACTGATTGATAATGATACGCTTACATACGCAAAAGAAAATTGGACTTTAGCTCATTAAACTTTGGTATAAGCCTTTAAAAACAAGGCTTAGAGCAGATTGGCATACCAAAACCTGACCGTTTGGAGGAGTGCTATCAGGCGTTTTGAAAGCCCAAAACAGCCCATTTTTTGAGCTAAAAGTGAGCTAAATTAGACTAATTGATTAGATAAGTGTGGTAAGAATAGTATTAAGGCTTTCTAAGCTTACTTAAAATACTGATCAAGTTACTGATATTGAAAACAGTACCGAAAATACTGCCTACGGATAAAGCGTATAACAGCCCTAATGTTTCAGCCGCTAGAAACACTTTTCTGATGGTATGTGTGTTTCTGATAACCAATGAACCTACGGTAAAAATAAGTGATGACGCATAGGCAATAAAAATTATCCAACTGTGCTCTAACACAAACCATTCATAGGCGAGAAAGCCAAGATTCACTGCTACGAAGAAAAACAAAATAGCATTGCTTCTGTGTTTAATAGCAATAAAGTTACGCACGCTTGCGAGCAATGTACCTATGCCAGCGGCCATAGCGTCCAACATAAAAAAATGGGCACTTAATGCACTTAAAGCAAACGCTGAAATAAGCAAATATTTGTCGACATTGGTTTGGCGATACCCAATAAAATTTAAAACAACGGCTATCGCGCCAAAACCTTCTGCAACTATATTCATTTATATAAGCTCATTAAAATTTTAGGTAAAAAGGCTGACAAAGGGCTTTATATTCATTTGTGTAATTCCCCTCATGGTCTCTAATAACCAGCGCATTTTCATTCGCAACTTTTGTGGTAAAAAGCTGATGGTCTGCATACGCAGTACAATCTGCATGTCCGCCGTCAGCATTCTTCATTACTTTGTTAAAGCGAAATGCACAAAGGTAAGGGTCTTTATCCGATGTATGCTTTACATAAAGCATCGCTTCCAGCAATAAGCCATGACCAGCGGCGGTTTTGATAATGTCAGTTTCCATCGACGCAGGGTAAACGCAGTACATTTGTCCACTTTCTATCAATAATGCACTGCTAGCGTTAAAAAGATCATCTGGGCTTAATGTAGATGTTTGTCTTGCTACTGAACGATTGTGGCTTTGCTTACTGTAGGCATTAGAAAGTTTCGCTGGCGATTCGAAATACGGCGGGTTGGAAATAATGGTGTCATACAAATAGGCTGGTTCAAACCCCGCCAAATCGCAGTTGTGGATATGTAGCTGCCCTGCCCACTTTGAATTTTCAAAGTTAATTGCTGCCTGCGCCGCTGCATCCTTATCAATTTCGATGGCATCAATTTTGATAGCCTCGACTTGAAGTGCATCATTGTTATGATTTAACGGAAAAAAGCTTTCGGCTTTTTGCGCCATCATTAGGGCTAAAATGCCACTGCCGGTTCCAATATCTAAAATACGCGGGGCGTGGCTAATGTTGTCTGCACGAAGCTTAGCCCAACTTCCTAAAATTAGGCTGTCGGTGTTCACTTTCATGGCGCATTTATCTTGCGCTACGGT
This sequence comes from Alteromonas sp. ABH4_454, assembly GCF_056311775.1. Taxonomy (NCBI): domain Bacteria; kingdom Pseudomonadati; phylum Pseudomonadota; class Gammaproteobacteria; order Alteromonadales; family Alteromonadaceae; genus Alteromonas; species Alteromonas sp. ABH4_454. The sequence continues at coordinate 63,661 of NZ_CM149972.1, forward strand.
GAATTGTTTACAGCGGAACATGGGGAAGTCATATTACCTGATGCATTAAAAGGCGCGCATTCTATACCAAGTTGGGTTGCGCTTCACGTTAAGCTGGTGACATATTCTGCTAGTTATTATAAACCTGCTCATTGCCAGCGCTGTAGCGACATCATATTTCTGGCCACATCCACGGCATGAACAGGTCGGTACTTTTTTAACGGGCCTTTCATTATGCTTTGCCATATAGGCGCCGTTTTCTGCGCTATGTCTTCTAGCGTTCGCGATTCATTGCGCTCACCCAGTAGTAATGAAGGTCGAACTGCCGAGGCATGGGGTAATTGCGGCATACGCATAATGGCGTTCTCCAGTTCTCCTTTCACCCGCAAGTAAAAGTTACTGCTTTTAGCATCAGCGCCAACTGAAGATATCCATACAAAACTGTCTGCGCGCTGAGCGCGGGTAAGCTGCGCCGCTACGTGAACGTACTCGAAGTCGACACGGCGAAAGGCTTGCTTAGACCCTGCCTTTTTAAGCGTAGTACCCAGGCAGCAATAAACATGGTTTACACTGAAGTAACCTTGGTAGTCTTGCAGGTTGTCAAAGTCGATAACCACAGGCTTTAGTCTGTTGTAGGGGTCGTTAAACATGCTAGAAGAAAGCGGTTTTCTGACTAAGCAGGTTACTTCATTGTATCGTCTGTCCTGTAACAGCATATTTACAAGCGTTCGTCCTACTAAACCTGTCGCTCCTAGCACCATTGCGGATTTCATACGTCGCACCTTGTATCATAAATTGATATAACTACAATCAAACCTTCGACAGTCAAATATGCAGATAAAAATGAAAAAAGCCCTTTTAATTGGAGCCGCTATGCTCTCTACTGCTTTAAACGCTGAAACGCTCACTATTGAGCGCATTTTCTCTTCTCCTTCACTTGATGGCAATGCACCCCGTTCATTGAAAGTATCCCCCGACGGCCAACGTGTTACCTTCTTAAAAGGTAAGCAAACTGACTACGAGCGCCTAGATTTATGGGAATACCATATTGAAAGCGGTCAAACTCGCATGCTGTTCGACTCAAACGACCTTCAAAGCGGCGAAGAAGTGCTGTCTGATGAAGAAAAAGCGCGACGTGAGCGTATGCGCTTATCTGGTAGCGGCATTGTTAGCTACCAATGGTCCGACGATGGTAAAGCATTGTTGTTCCCGCTGGGCGGAGACGTTTTCTATCACAAGCTAGGTGAAAAAGGCGCAAAACAGCTTCTAGATACCGAAGCGTTTGAAACCGATATTAAATTATCACCAAAAGGTAACTACATTTCGTTTATCCGCGACCAGAACCTTTATGTTAAACACATAGAATCAGGTAAAGAGACAGCAATTACCAAAGAAGGTGGCGACAACATTAAATTTGGTATGGCCGAGTTTGTAGCTCAAGAAGAAATGGGCCGCATGACTGGATACTGGTGGTCGCCAGATGAAAGTAAAATCGCTTTTACCAAGGTTGATGAAAGCCCAGTAGATGTAATTACTCGCTCTGAAATCTATGCTGACGACATCAAGCTTATCGAACAGAAATACCCGAAAGCGGGCACACCAAACGTGTTAGTGGAACTTGCTATTCAAGACATCAACTCTGGCGATCGCACTTGGGTTGACTTAGGTGAAGATAAAGACATTTATTTTACTCGCGGTAAGTGGATGCCAAACAGCACTACCTTTACTTACCAGTGGCAAACGCGAGATCAGCAAACCTTAGAGCTTCGCGCGTTCGACCTTAACAGTAAAAAAGAAAACGTATTGCTTACAGAAATAAGTAATACCTGGGTAAACCTGCACAACGACCTTTACTTTCTAAAAGATAAGGGTCAATTTATTTGGGCGTCTGAGCGCGACGGTTTTAAACACCTTTACCTTTTCGACAACAACGGCAAGTTAGTTAAGCAGTTAACCAAAGGTGATTGGGTTGTTGACAGTGTTGAAGCTATTGATACCGCAAACAACCGTTTGTATTTCTCTGGTCGCAAAGATACGCCGCTAGAAAGTCATGTTTACAGCGTACCCTTAGATGGCGGCGAGATTTCACGCGTAACTGAGTTAGGCGCGTATCATAGTGCTGCGTTTAGCAAAGATGCTTCAATTTTTATTGACCGTTTTTCAACTATCAATTCCCCTGCACAGGTAAGCTTAAACAGTGCAAACGGCGAGCGAATTACTTGGCTTGAAGAAAATAAGGTTGAAGAAGGCCACCCGCTACACGCTTATATGGACAGCTGGACGGCACCTGAGTTTGGTGACATTACCACTAAGGATGACGCAACGCTTAAGTATCGCATCTACACGCCAGACAGCGCTAAGCAAAACCCTAAACAGAAGCACCCTGTTATTGTTTACCTTTACGGCGGTCCACACGCACAAGTGGTAACAAACAGCTGGGCGGGTAACCGTGGTTTGCTGTTCCAACACTGGGTTGACCAAGGTTACGTAGTATTCACGTTAGATAATCGTGGCTCTAACTATCGCGGTAAAAGCTTTGAAGATCCTATTTACAAAAAAATGGGCTTTATTGAAGTAGACGATCAGGTTGCGGGCGTAGAGTTCTTGCGCACACTTCCTTATGTTGATGCTAAGCGTATCGGTGTTCACGGTCACAGCTATGGCGGCTACATGACGCTTATGACTATGTTCAAAGCGGGCGACTACTTCGCAGCGGGTGTCTCAGGTGCGCCGGTAACCGACTGGCGCTTGTACGATACTCATTACACCGAGCGCTATATGGGTAACCCTAATACAGATGATGATGCCTACACAGCATCTTCAGTATTCCCTTACGCAAAAGACTTGAAAGGCGACCTTTTGATTTACCACGGCATGGCAGATGACAACGTATTGTTTACGCACTCGACCATGCTATACAAGCACCTTCAAGATTTGGCGATTCCATTTGAAACCATGGATTACCCAGGTAAGAAGCACAGTATTCGTGGTAAGCAAACGGGCATTCACTTATACAAAACGATTACTAACTTCTTTAACCGTAACTTGAAAGACTAATCGGGTTAGGGCCTAGGCAAGTTGTAATAAACAAAAAAGCGATGCTTGTGAAAGCATCGCTTTTTTATTTGGTTTTTTTGATTCTTACTAGCTAAACATCTGGGTTGCTAGGTTTTGCTGTACCGCCTGAGCAGACGATGCACTTAACTCAATTTCAACAGGGTCGGCTTTACCCGACAACCAAATTTTAAGCTCGGCGTCAGTATCAAAGTGCCCTGCCGTCTCAACGATAAACTGGGTAATAGATTTGTAAGGAATGGAGTGATAGTTCACTTTGCGCCCGGTTAGGCCTTGCTTATCGATAAGGATTAAGCGTTTGTTTGTAAATACGCTTAAATCGCGCACTAGTTTAAACGCGGAGGTAACGGTCTCGTTAGCTGCGAGTATTGGCGTAAGCTCTTCTTGTACGTCTGAAGCGCTTGTCTCGCTTGCATTACCCATGATGGTATCAAATAAACCCATAATCATTTCCTTTAGGCAGAGGCAAGTTTAACTCGCCATTGAACTCTATGCGCCAGCGGTTTAGGTTTATCTAAAGCAAAGCCTTGACCATAGTCCACTTTAAGCTCTTGTAAGACCTCTGCGGTCGCGTTATCGACCACAAACTCAGCTACCGTTTGTTTACCCATACTGTGCGCAATATTATTAATCGCAGTAACTGTAGCATGATCAATTGGATCGTGAACAATGTTTCGCACAAAAGAACCATCAATCTTAACGTAATCAACATCAAGGTTTTTAAGGTAGGTGAACGAGGACATACCTGCACCAAAGTCATCTAAAGCGAAGCTGCAGCCGAGGGCCCGTAAGGTAGAAATGAAATGCTTAGCTGCACTTAAGTTAGTTACCGCCGTTGTTTCTGTTATTTCAAAGCAAATCTTCTCAGCTGGCACAGAGGTACTTTGCATGCGCTTCGTAATGTTGTGAAGCGCCATTTCATCGCCCAATGTAATACCCGATAAATTAATCGCAACCTTGCCAACGTTATCAATATGAGCTGGGTTACTCTCAAGAGTTTTAAGGGTGTTATCTACCACCCACATATCCACTTTGTTCATTAATCCGTGGCGCTCTGCCAATGGAATAAAAAGCCCCGGGCTTATAAGGCCGCTATCTTTTGCATTTAGACGCAGTAGAATTTCGTAATGCTCTTGTTGGGCGGCCTTTTCTTGGCTAGGCACGTTAAGTGGCATAATAGCTTGGCTATACAACTCAAAACCATCGTTTTGTAACGCGTGGTGTAAAGCATGTAAAACCTGATTTTCGCTGTCGTCAATGGCCATTTGCGAGTCGTTATCATGAAATACAAAGTAACGGTTTCGACCTAGGTGTTTGGCTTTGTAACACGCATTGTCTGCAGCTTTAATCAATGCTTCTGCACTTTGTGTACTTTCATTGATTTCGATAACGCCGATACTTGCGCCTACAAAGAATAACTTGTCGTCATAAACAAAACGATAATTTGAAATCGCCACCAATAACTTGTCTAGGCGGTTTGTTACCTCATCCAAACTTTGATTGCGAAATATAATGCAGAATTCATCCCCACCTATTCGGGCAAGCAAGTCTTGGCCGTTTACGTATTGTCTGAATATTGTAGATATCTCTTTTAAAAGCTTGTCGCCCGCGGGGTGACCACAGCTATCATTAACCAATTTGAAACGGTCCATATCGATAAAGCACATCACGCTTTGCTTGTGGTAAGCGCGAGGCGAGCTAATGTTTGCCACTTTTTTAAAACCAACTTGGTGTAACGCCTCTTGGCTACTGTGCTGAACAGCTTCTTTATGCGTTTCATCAAGGATCTCTCGCAGTTTTTCATCAAACGCGTAGCGATTAAACAACCCGGTTAACTGGTCATGGTTTGCTTGAAAATACACTTCTTCCTGCAGCGCTAGCTCTTTCGTCACATCGCGGGCAATGCCTTCAACGGCTACGAGTAGTCCTTGCTCGTCGAGGATAGGGGTGTCTGAGAACTCAATAGCTAATGGCTCGCCTACTTTGCCTTGATAATGCACAACATAAGGCTCGGGCTTTTCGCCACGGGCAATGGTTTGGCGTATTTCAAAGGTCTCGTCAGGTACTTGTCGTACGTACCTCGACTCGTTCGCACAGAAGTCTTCGGCGCTAAACCCTAAAATTTTTTCAATACCCGCGCTCACATACATAAAGTTATGCTCGACAGTTTTGGTGTAAACAAAGTGACGGTGCATGCCATCAACTAAGCGACGGTATTTTTCCTCGCTGCGTTTAAGATCATTTTGGGCCCGAAAACGCTCGGTAACATCCCTAATTGTTAAGGCGATATTTTCCCCCGCCTTTACCACCTGAACTTTTATCCATTCTGGGCTAACTTGATCACTTTCAATAGCGATATGCGATTCATAAGGTACGCCATCTTTATATACGTTTTGCGCATTTATAAATTCGTTACCCAACCCTAAATACCGCATTTGCTCCGCCAATGTCATGGAGCGCAGTACGTCACACGCCCCACGAAACAGATAACGGGTATATGAATTGGCTTCGACGAGTGAAAAATCGCCTTCAGTAGGTTGGTAAATAAGCAAGGCATCTAAAGAAGCCTCGCTGGCTGTTAGGTAACGCTGATGGCTAAGCGATAAACTGACGGCACCCTTTAATTGTTTGTGTAGTACATAGCTAACCAATGCTGACATTAACAAGCCCGTTAGCATAATCAAAAGCCCTGCGTTGTAAGGGCTAAGCTGGGACTGCATGGTAAGAAGGAAGTCCCGCTCTAGAAATGTAAATGGTGCAAGCGACACAATAGTGCCATCTTTTACTAATTCTCCGCTTTTAAATAAGGTTTGATTGTCGGCTTTGAGCTGAAAATTAAACTGCGGCCCCACTAACTCGCCTAACATCACACCTAGAATAGTTTGGACATCAAAACTCGCCACTAGAAAGCCATGTTCAGGCTCCTGAGGGCTTATCGATCTACCCATAATGATAAAGTGGTGTTTAGCGGTATCTGAATACAAAAGCGTGCTTTCCAAGTCCTCAGAAAAGCGCGATATATTCAGGCCCAACGCTTCCATAGGCTTACCAACTAAGCTGTTGTCTATACGGGTTTTAATGCCGGAAGATGGCGTGGCCACCCACGCTATCTTCCCATTAGCATCAACAAACACCAACGATGAAAAACCACGCTGCATGCCCATTAATGACAAGGCTTGCGCGTTAAACCAATCTACTTGGTTTGGTTCGAAGGTGGGCCAGTTTTGCATAAGGTTATGCAGCGCTTGAATGCGTTCACTCGAGAAAACCTCTAGGCTTATCTTTACCTGCTCTGCTACTGACTGGGCTTTAGAAATACGTGCTTGGCGTTCGTCGTTTTGAATAAAAACGCCCGCAGAAACGAATAGTAAAGTGAGAAAGAGAAACAAAACCGTTGGTAAGGCGTAAATACGATGATTGAGTTTGCTTAACATGTGCCTATCTCCGGAAACTGGCGCAGTTAGACTAAAGTAGAATTATGAAATAAATATGAATTGCCTTATACACGATAAAGTTTCAGCACACTGGCGTAATTGAAAAGTATCTGGCAGTGTATAGATTTAATTTTTTCTTTAGCGCGAAAAAGGGCATGCTTACTTTAACGCGTTAAAAACACACAATTAAAAGAGCGTTTCTTAATGAGTAACTCCCCAAATTTTGAAGATATAAAACAAGCCTATGAACGGATAAAGAACGACGTAAAGAAAACACCAATAGTAGAATCTTCGTTACTGAATAAATGGATGGGCAACCGCATTTTGTTTAAAGCAGAATGCTTACAAACCATTGGGGCATTCAAAATTCGCGGCGCAATGAATTTTCTGGCACGTTTGAAAGAGGAAGGCCGCCTACCAAAACATGTGGTTGCCAATAGCTCTGGAAATCATGCACAAGCTGTTGCTTATGCAGCCGCACATTTCGGTTGTAGCGCTACAATTTTCGCGAGCGAGACCATTTCGCCAATTAAAGCTGCGGCAACGCAAAGCTATGGTGCAGAATTAAAGTTGTATCCTACTCGCCCAGAGGCCGACGCAGCAGTAGAGCAAGCATCAAAGGCACTAGACACTGTATGGATACCGCCGTTCAATCATGAAGACATAGTGGCGGGGCAAGGCACAGTGGCATTAGAAGCGTTAAATGAAATAGGCGATGTGGACGCCGTTTTTGCACCTTGCGGCGGTGGCGGTCTGCTATCTGGTACCTTGCTGGCAACCCGTGAATTGCAGCCCGATGCTTTGGTTATCGGCGCAGAACCCGCTGAGGCAAACGACGCATCCATGTCGCTACAGGCGGGCGAGATAGTATCGTTGCAGCATACGCCAAATACCCTAGCTGATGGCGCAGCCACCCCTTCAGTGGGCGATGTAACCTTTCCTATACTTCAGGAGCTTGACGATTTTTATGAAGTAGACGAGCTACAAATTGCTTATTGGACGCAATGGTTGCACCACCTACTAAAGCTTCATATAGAGCCAACATGTGCAATGACGATGGCCGCTGTAGCAGCTTGGGCGGCGAACACTCCTCCTGGGCAAACCGCTCTTGTAATATTAAGTGGTGGCAACATTAGCCAATCGAATATGGCAAAAATTTGGGAAAGAGACTTTTTATTGCAGCCTCCTATCCTGGATTTTGAAGACGCTGACGAATTAGAAGAACTTAAAGACGCTGAGGCATAGTCGCAGGTCCAAGCTCAGACTTAGCAAAGCGGTATTTCGCTTTTTTCGTTTTAAAAAGAACTTAAGCGAATAGTACGATTTAATACTAAGAATAGAAAAACAAACAGGCAGAAACTCACTATGAACTCTACATTGTCTACGCTGACATTTAAAAAGCATTCGCTTTCAAAACTACTCGCAGCAACATTTGCCACAGCGGCAACACTGACCGCCATGACCACTGCGCTTAGTGTTGAGGCAGCCACCCTGGTTGAGAACGTAAAAGGCTACACCTTAAATGAAAAGGGTGAACTCACTACTTTTAAAAATCTTCTTTTAGACGAAGGTAAGGTCGTTGCACTAGATGTAGATAAAGGTAAAACCTCTGTTGATGACACCATCGACGGCGAAGGTAAAGTCATGCTGCCTGGTCTTATCGACGCTCATGGTCACCTTCTCGGCCTAGGGGCAAACTTACTAGAAGTAAACTTGCGAGAAAGTACAAGTGCCCAAGACGCAGCTAAAATGGTTGCCGAATACGCTTTTGCAAACGGACAACAAGCTTGGATTACCGGGCGCGGCTGGAACCAAGAATTATGGTCTGACAGAGCGTTTCCAACAACTGCTGATTTGGACAAAGTTGTTTCAGATAAACCTGTAATGCTTACTCGAGTGGACGGTCATGCGGCGTGGGTTAACACAAAAGCTATGGAGCTAGCTGGCATCACAAAAGACACTCAGTCCCCTGTTGGTGGTGAAATTATTAAGGATGCTAACGGCCAACCTACTGGTGTATTCATCGATAACGCATCACTGTTAATTGAAGAACACTTACCGAAAGCCAGTAACGCGATATACGAGCAGCAATTGAATGCCGCAGGTGAGCACTTACTAGCAAATGGGATTACGTCAATGCACGATGCTGGTGTGGGCAGAGACGTTTACGACTTCTATTTAAAAGAAGCGGTAGAAGGCGACTTACCTGTACGTATTTATGCAATGGTGAGCGCGACTGACCCCGAACTTTCTACCATGTTGAGCAACGGTGCAATTCGTGATGAAGACGACTTTTTGTATATTCGTTCAGTGAAAGCCTATGGCGATGGTGCCCTAGGTAGTCGGGGTGCAGCATTACTCGAACCGTACTCAGATGCGCCCCATCAACATGGATTGCTGTTAACTCAACCAGAAGATATGACACAGCTTTTCACCACGGTTATTGGTGCGGGCTTCCAGCTTAACTATCACGCTATTGGCGATAAGGCGAATCATGTTGCGCTAAACGAGTTTGAAACTACGTTTAAAAATATTGGCGGCAGCGAGTTGCGCAACCGCATAGAACACGCGCAAGTTATAGCGCCTGACGACCTAGCCCGCTTTGCGTCGCTAAAGGTGTTACCTTCTATGCAGCCTACTCACGCCACCAGCGATAAAAACATGGCGGAAGATCGTCTTGGCAAAGATCGAATGAAAGGCGCTTATGCATGGAAAACGCTACTCGATTCGGGCATTGCCCTCCCCTTAGGTTCAGATTTTCCTGTAGAGCTTGCTAACCCGTTTTATGGTCTTCACGCTGCGGTTACACGTCAAGACAGAAACAACCAACCGGTAAAAGGCTGGTATGCCCACGAAGCCTTAACCATTGAGCAGGCCTTCAAGGGGTTTACTTTAGATGCAGCCTACGCAGGGCATATGGAAGATACTTTAGGCACATTAACGCCAGGGAAATGGGCTGATTTCATTTTGGTAGACCAAGATATTTTCAGCATAGACGCTAAAGATATTTGGAAAACCGAAGTTCACGCCACCTATGTGGCTGGAGAGGAAGTTTTCTCTAAATGAGTAGCGAAAACAAAAGCCTTTTAACCAAAGGGATCGGCGGCATTGGCGCCGCCCTTTTAGTATTAAACGGTCTTATTGGGGCAGGCATTTTTGCACTGCCCGCTAAAATGGCAGCAGAGCTTGGTGCTTTCAGCCCCTACATCTTTTTGATCTTTGGCGCACTTATGCTGGCCATTGTCTGGTGTTTTGGACAGTTAGCGGTACGCTATCAAGAAACTGGCGGGCCAGTCATTTATGCCCAAAAAGGCTTTGGTAATGCAGCCGCGTTTCAGACGGGGTTTGTGTATTACTTGGCTCGAGCCACGGCAATTGCCGCTAATATGCACGTTCTGTTACTTTACGCAGGCTATATGTGGCCCGGGCTTAATACAGGCGCAGGAAAATCATATGCAATCATAGGGCTGACAGCAGCATTAATTGTAGTAAATATTGTTGGTCTTAAGGCCGCTATGCGTTCGCTAGATACTATATCAGTGCTAAAACTCGTGCCTTTTGTAGCGCTTATTGTTGTGGGTTATTGGCAGCTCGACTTCTCTACTGCGCTGACAAGCTCTTCGGCTACTGTTGTCCCTGCATTCGACACTATATCAGCGGGTGCTTTACTTACGCTTTACGCCTTTATTGGCTTTGAGACGGTAGTGGTGACCAGCGGCGAGACTAATTCACCGAAAAAGACCATTCCTCGGGCGTTGATGCTTACGGTTTCAGGCATTGCCATCTTTTACTTTTGCGTGCAGTGGCTTTATTGGCACACCGTAGGGCCTGCCAAGCCGGATAGCGCACCACTTATTGCCCTTGCTAATGTGATATTTGGCGAAACCGGAGCGCTGATAATGACGCTTACCGCCGTGGTGTCGGTTGCCGGTAACCTATTGGCGAACATGATATCTACCTCTCGGCTTACGTTCTCTATGGCGCAGCAGTCTCTTATTCCCGGTAGACTAGGTAATAAGCTAGGTGAAGTTCACTCGACCTTTGCTACCCCAGCCGTTTCCATAACTATACTGGGGATTTTTGCCGGTACCATGGCACTTACCGGCAGTTTTGTATGGCTAGCAATTTCAAGCGTGCTGGCGCGGCTAGTAGTATATGCAATGTGTGTAGTGGTGCTAATGAAAGCGCAGAGGACTTATTTACAAGGGAGTTCTACAGGCTCATCCGCTAACGCTATAAACCCATTAAAACGTTTGATACCCTTTGCTGCATTAGTGGTTTGTGCATGGTCTATTGCACAATCTTCAACGAACGCATGGTTATTTTTATTAGGTGAACTAGCTGTAGGCGCACTGCTCTATTTTGCGCTTTTTCATTTAGCCCCAAGCAACAAAAAATCAAAAGGTTAAACAGTGGAAATTCAAGTTATACCGGTTACGCCCTTTGCCCAAAACTGCTCGTTAATTTGGGATCCAACGACTAACAAAGGCGCGTTTGTCGACCCAGGTGGCGACGTTGAAACGTTAATTGAAGCTGCTACAAATAAAGGCGTGAGTATAGAAAAAATCATACTGACTCACGGTCATCTCGACCACGTTGGCGGCACAGTCGCCATCGCTGAACATTACGGTGTGCCTATTGTGGGCCCTCATATCGGTGATAAATTCTGGTTAGATGCCCTTATGCAGCAAAGCCAGATGTTTGGCTTTCCGCCCGCGCAACCTTTTGCTCCCAATGAGTGGTTAAATGATAACGACACCATTTCAGTAGGCAGTTTAACGTTAGAAGTATTGCATTGCCCCGGTCATACGCCTGGACATGTGGTGTTGGTAGAGCGTTCAAGCAACCGGGTTATTGTGGGGGATGTAATTTTCGCGGGCTCTATTGGCAGAACTGATTTTCCGCAAGGAAATCATCAGCAGCTTATCGACTCTATTAAGCAAAAAATTATGGCGCTACCCGATGATATGACGATTTATCCTGGGCATGGCCCCACTACAACGGTAGCCACAGAAAAGGCGACTAACCCTTATGTTTCGGGTCAGTTTGGATAAAACCCTACGTTTTATTAGCAGTTAAAGAACAAAAAGGCGAGGTGCGTTGAACAAGCTTTTGCTTGTTTCGCCCTCGCCTTTCGCTTATTTAATGCTAGCTATGCATTTGCTTACGCAATGCCTATAAAGCATTATTAATTAACGCTTACTCGTAAGCGCCGCTTGCATAGTGCAATTCATAGCTGTGGCTATAAATTTCAAGGATGTTGCCAAAAGGGTCTTCCATGTAAATCATGCGGTAAGGCTTTTCACCAGGATAGTAATAACGCGGCGCCTTCATTCGCTTTTTACCACCAGCGGCAACAATCTTCTCAGCCAAGCCTTCTACGTCTGGGTCTTGAACACAGAAGTGGAAGATACCGGTTTTCCAGTACTCGAAGTTGTTCTCAGGGTTCTCTTGGTTACTGAACTCAAAGATTTCAACGCCAACACGATCACCTGTTGAAAGGTGCGCAATGCGGAATTTACCCCAACCTGCACCGAATACGTCGGTACACATTTCACCAATGGCCGAATCGTCTTCAACAATTTCCGTTGGCTTCATGATGAGATACCAACCAAGTACTTCGGTATAAAATTTCACGGCAGCTTCTAAGTCAGATACTGAAATACCGATGTGAGAAAACGTACGTGGATACGGTGTTTTTACTGCTTCAGTCATCACTTACTCCTAGGTAGTGCAAGTTATCAAAATGGTTTAAGCGACTAATACATTGCCTATTTCAGTGTTGGGTTAGATAGCGTTTTTGCCTCAACAACCACCCAAAACTTCAATAGGAAAGCTACTCGATAAATAGCGCTTAAGTGAACATGGATACATAGTAGCTAGACAAACCGTAAACTTGAAATTATGATATTTTCTCAATTTCATAAATTTAGGTTATACCAAAATGATTAACCCTATTTGGCTAGACACCTTTATTACTCTAGTAGAAACAGGCAACTTCACTCGCACCGCTGAGCAACGTTTTATGACGCAGCCAGGAGTAAGTCAGCATCTGAAAAAGCTAGAGGAAGTATGTCAGTGCGAATTGGTGGTTCGTTTAGGCAAAGGGATTCAGCTTACAGAGCAGGGTCAGCGGGTGTATCACTACGCTAAAAATCAGCAGGCTAAGGAGCAAGATTTTATTGCCAGCTTGAAATTTGACGCGCCATTTGAAGGAAAATGTGTAGTGGCCTGTTCAGGCGCTATCGCGCAGCGTATTTACCCTGCCCTGTTGGCACTACAAAAGCAGCATAACGCGCTAAATATTCATGTTGAAGTCGCGCCTCGACGCACAATTTTATCAGGCATAGCTAACAATACCCTTGAGCTTGGCATTGTGACTAACCAGCCAGAGAGTGAAGATATACACAGTGAGTACTTAGGCGAAGAAGCACTGGGGCTTATCCTACCGCGTAGCCTGCCTGTTGCACTTGCTACACAGCTTTCTGAATTGCCTGAAAATACACAGAACTTTATGCCTGATTCGGGTACGGGTACGGGTACGGGTACGGGTACAAAAATAACAAGCGTATCTGAAAGAGCAAAGAGTAAAACTGATGACGCTATTATGCTAAAAGCCGTAATCAACCATTTAGGGCTTATAAATCACCCTGACGCCATGCACTACTTACAGCGCTACTTTAACGATTGCGGAGAGCCTGAATTAGCCAAGGTTAATCCAAATAAGCTGCCACACGCCGGCTATATCAATCAACTTTCGCAAATTCTACTGCCGGTAAGCGAAGGGTTAGGTTACACCGTGCTGCCAACCAGCACGCTAGAATTTGTGTCATTTGCCGACAAACTCACCGTCTACGAAGCCAAAAATGAGGTGACAGAGCCATTATACAGTGTTCAAACACCCCACAGCGCACTCCCCGCCCGCTATCAAGCAGTAAAACAAACCATCTCCCAAGTATTGAGATAAATAGTGGGGTGACCCGAGTTTTGGGGTCAGAGTACATTATCAGGCTGGCTTAACGACTAAACGCAGAGCTTTTGAGGGCGGGACCATTAAAATTACTCTGACCCCACAATTCGTAATTAGTCGTGAAGCGAAGGATCGGGCGCTACCATCTCGGCTTCTTTTTTGTGTTCAGGTACACCCACTTTACCCGAGGCAATGACTTCCCCCTCTTGCCAAAGCTTCCATTCACCTCGCTCGTATATATCCCACTGTTCATCGTTAGTTAGCGGTTCGGTAGCGATAATACTTACCACATCCTTTGGCGTGGTTTCAGCTGCAAAATCAATCTCTACTTCAACATCACTTAAGCAAGCCGGGCCAAAAGGTGCTCTACGGGTAATGCTAGCTAACTTTGTGCTACAGAAAGTAAACAGCCAGTCGCCGTTACTCAATAAACAGTTAAATACACCTTGCTGTGCATACTCTTGTGCCAATTCGACAAGCGTTTCAGCTAGCTGCTCTGGCATAGCATCTCGGGGGAGGTTTTGCCTAACATTATTCATAATGTCGCAGAAAAGCTCTTCGCTATCTGTATTCCCTACCGCTTCATAAATACCTGCTCGACGTGAGAAGTTGGGTAACTGCCCGTTGTGTGCAAACACCCAATAGCGCCCCCAAAGCTCACGGGTAAAGGGATGCGTGTTCGCCAAGTTGATGTTACCAACGTTAGCTTGCCGAATATGACAAATGGCGTTTTTACTTTTTATAGGAAGCTTAGAAACAAAGTCGGCGATAGGTGACGTGGCGCAAGGCTCAGGGTCGTGAAACATACGCACGCCTTTCCCCTCGTAAAATGCCACGCCCCAGCCGTCTTTATGCGGCCCGGTTTCACCACCACGGCGCGTTAATCCCGTAAAGCTAAAACACAAATCTGTTGGGGTATTGGCACTCATGCCTAGAAGTTCACACACGTTAATTTACGGCCTCTAACAATATTTGTGTTCAGCATAATAAAGGGCTGGCGCTAGTTCAATTCTTAATTAGGAGCAATCAACATTTCATAATTAAAGAGGTTTTAAAGAGTCCATTAAATAAAATAGTAATGAAAATAACAATAATTACTATTTACATGCATACTTTAGTTGAATATCCTATTGGCGATTTTTTAAGGCTGCTTGCCGCAAATTAAATAAAAGCTAAAGGAGAGCTTACGTTGACGACTGTATTTGCATTTGGTTTAGTCCTCTGCGTGTTAGCGTGTACAGTCTTGTATGCTGGGAACCCAAACCAGCAGTGGTTTAAAACACGCCCTTATTCATTTAAAACAGCCATCATCGGTTGTATTAGTCTCTGTACTGTCGCCACTTTTTGTTTCAGCCAGTCGTTTTCAGTAGCCGCAGCAATTTATACGACTTTCACGCTTAGCATGCTTGGTTTAAGCCTTGTACCTCTTATAACACGGTGGGAGAAGCCTTTAACCGCACCACGGGGTAATAAATCTACGTTATCTCGCGACCAAAGTAGTCAAGCTAATCCGCCACAATGGTGGCTAAAAAGTATTGGAGCACTTGTACTGGGGCTTCCTCTAGGTTTATTTACTAGCGCACTTATCACTTTTGCAGTTTTTGATAACACGCCTTTAGACGTTAAAACACAACACCTTATGTGGTGGATAGTACCTGTCTGGCTCACGCTTATAGCACTTATTTACTTTTCTCACCGTCCACTTCGCATCTTTACCGCTATCGCTCTTTTAACCGCTGCAGAGTACCTAGCAATACAGGTCTTCATTTAAACCATGAAATTAGAAAACTTTAAAAACTACCAAAACATTCATATTTGGACAGGCATTTTATCTGGGCTTTTATTGTTCATCTGCTTTGCAACGAGTGCTTTTACCATGTTTAAAGGGCCACTGAACACCTGGGCTCTACACAGCGAAAATACCATGCCTGCCATCGCTGAAAGCCAGTATGACGACCTAATACAACAAGTACTTACTGAGCACCCAGAAGCAGGTAAAGAAATGACGGTGTATTTGCCTACCGCAATGACAGAACATGCGCCGGTTCAATGGGTAGTGAGAGATGAAGGTACTCATGATGCGGTCTATTGGCATGCTTCATTGGATGAGAACGGACAACTTATCAGTCAGCAAGCATTTCTTTCAGATATCGGTGATTTTCTTGATCATTTACACAGAACCGCAGGGATCCCAGGAGGTGACGATCACGATGCGGTAGGTATCTGGATAATGGGTATCGTTTGTATACTCTACTTTGTCGCCATTGTATCTGGTCTGGTTATATTTCTCCCCACATGGGCAAAAGACTTATTTGCCCTGCGAAAGGCAAAAAAAGCAAAACGTTTTTGGGTAGATTTTCACAATATATTAGGTATTTCAGCCCTTCCTTTTCACATCATCATCGCGGTAACAACTGTGGTATTCGCTTATCACGATATCCTTTATGGCTCTATGCAAAGCCTTGTTTATCAAGATAAGCCTATGTTTAATCGACCCGCTGCAATTGACGTGGTTCGAAACAACGAAAACCTTCTCTCTATAGAAACATTACGCCAGAAAATTACAGAAACTGAGCCTGACTTTAATATGGCTGAACTTCGCTTTTCAGGTCTGGGTACGCCGCGTTCTAGATTGATCATTGGTGGCGAACTTGAAGGTGAGATCATCCGCGGTCCTTATTATGCGTTCTGGGTGACAGACCCATACACTGCCTCAGCTGGGTATACGGCAATGCTGCCTTCAGTTTCAGGCGTAGCGGGTAAAATTGTGAATAGCTTTTTCACGCTGCACTTCGGGGGGTTTGGCGGCAGTGCAATTCACTGGATTTATTTTGCATTGGGATTAAGCGGCTCACTGCTTTTCCTAACGGGCAATATCATTTGGATAGAAGGGAGAAGAAAACGCTCGACAGCTAATGCTCCTGCCACACAGAAACGCTCGGTAAGAATTTTATCGCGCCTAACTGTCGGCGTTTGCACAGGTACCTTGGTTGGGATTGGTTTATCTCTTTTGGCGGCGAAGCTTGTATCGGCAGCACAAGGTAACATTCAACTCTATCAGCACCTTGGCTATTACGGCGGGTTCCTAGCAGCGATAGCATACAGCTTTTGGGTTCCCCCTCTTAAAGCAGCCATTCACAGCCTTTATGCACTTACCGTCATAGCACTTAGCCTTATTGTAGTGACCTGTGTTTATTGGAATGCCAGCGTATCTAGCACCATAAATATCGCGTTTATCGGAGTTGCTATTTCGCTTATTGCTTTGTTTATTTTGACTGCGAATAGTTTGGCTGCAAAGCGCACGCTTGTGCCCCAAGACGGTGTCTGGCAGTAACCTAAATCTAACACTCTGGCGAGTGTTGACCGTTGGCAACCGCCAGAACTTTACCACTTAAGCAATAAAAAGAGCCTCGTTCAAAGCGGCCGTACTACTTTGAGAAATAATAAGGAACTACTTTTATGAGAAACACGTTTCCATCATCGTTATCTGTGATAGCAATGGCAATATCAACGGTCGGCTTTACTGTCAATGCTCAAAATGTACCAGCCCCTGACGGGAGTGTTGAGGAAATTGAGAAAATCGTCGTACTAGGTGAAAAAGCCAATCGTACGCTAAAAGATTCAACATCATCCATATCTATTCTTACCGCAGATGAAATAAACAATACGCAATACAAGTCGGTATCTGATGCACTTTCAGAAATCGCCAACGTGGTAACGCTTTCGGGAGCATTGCCCGACATTCGCGGTGTTTCGGGTAACGGTGGCGCTGGGGGCTTTAATTCAATTGCCGGTGGCGCAAAGGGGCGTGTATCAACCCTAATTGATGGCGTGGCACAGCCTTTTGTTGCCGACTTAAGCGGCGATAGTGGTATGTGGGACTTACAGCAAATAGAGGTTTTCAGGGGCCCTCAATCTACAAGTAATGGACGAAACAGTATTGCCGGCTCTGTCTTCATTAAGACTAATGATCCTTCTTTCGATTGGGAAGGCGCAGCCCGAGTAGGCTATAGAAATAAAGACCAATATATTGATACTGCTGGTGTTATATCAGGCCCTATTATTGAAGATGAACTAGCGTTTCGTTTAAGTGTGCAAACGCTTAACGCAGATACCATTACCAATGGTGAAGGTTTTGAAACTAACCCTCCAGACTACGACATAGATGAAATTGAAACCCGTCGCGTGCGCGCGAAGCTTAAGTGGGAGCCTAGCGACGACCTTTCATTTATGCTTACACACACCTACAACAACGAAGAAGGTGACACGGGGCGTATTTATTATGAGCTTGAAAATTTAGACGAACGAAATCGCGTATTTTTTAGAAATATTGAAACTGAAATATCTACCACCTCGCTCCTTACAGAATATGCAATAAATGATAACTTCTCGTTCGACCTTATATTGGCTTATATGGATTATCAGTGGGGCTTTGACAGTTACGAAGCATCTGATGAAGACGAACAAACTCTAGTATTCGATGAAACCAATACCACGGTAGATGCAAAGCTAAACTTCGCGTTTAGTGGTGGTGAAACCACAGGTTTTATTGGTTTCTATTACTTCGAGCGTGAGCAAGATATTTTAAGTACGGGAGCATTTCCCTACTACGGTGACGACGATAGTGAATCAATCGCACTATATGCCGAAGCCAACTTTACTTTATCGGATAAGCTCACGCTTACCGCGGGTGGGCGCCTAGAAAGAGAAAGCCAAGACAGGCACTTCGTTTATGACCCCATCGACGATGTATACATAGAAGATACTAACATTTTCCTTCCTAAACTCGCGCTAACCTATGATGTAGATGAAAGCACTACATTGGGTATCAGTGCTCGTAAAGGGTATAACGCAGCGGGTGGTGCGCTAAACTTCACAGCTCAAGAGTACTATTACTACGATGAAGAAGAAGTCTACACCTACGAGTTGAGCTCGCGTACATCGTTAAGTAATAGTACATTCATTAGTGCTAACCTTTTCTATAACGACTATTCAGGTTTTCAAGCATTAAGCTCGACCCGCTTCATAACGAATATGCCAGAGGTAACAACTTATGGCTTGGAAGCGGAGCTGCATACAAATCTCACTGACGACCTACAGCTTAATGCGGGTATTGGGTTACTTAACAGTGAAATTACCGATGCAGGTGAGGAATACCCTGATGTGGATGGTAATGAACTGAATTCTGCCCCCTCTTTTAACGCAAATGTAGGGGCAAAATACTGGCTAAACGACACATTTAATGTAGGTGGCTCGGTCCGTTACATTGGTGAATATTTTGGCGACTTTTCAAATACTGAAGAGCGTGTAGCTGGAGACTATACCCTGGTACGTCTAACCGCTGGCTACGAGACCGACAACTGGTCTGTTACTGCGTTTATAGACAACCTTTTCGACGAAACTGCCATTGTGACTCAAGAACCCGTAAGTGCTCGTAACCCGGCGGGCTACGCTGCCATTGCGGACCCGAGAAACGTTGGAGTTTCTGCTACTTATAAATTTTGATTTACTTTAAAGAGTAAACTCCTGCAAGCCACCACCGCCCGCGACGTATTGCGCGCGGTGGTTTAGGCTTTACCGCCTACTGCGCAGTGAAAAGCTAATCG
Source organism: Alteromonas sp. ABH4_454 (assembly GCF_056311775.1). Classification (NCBI taxonomy): domain Bacteria; kingdom Pseudomonadati; phylum Pseudomonadota; class Gammaproteobacteria; order Alteromonadales; family Alteromonadaceae; genus Alteromonas; species Alteromonas sp. ABH4_454. The sequence continues at coordinate 82,725 of NZ_CM149972.1, forward strand.
ATGACTTCAAGCTCCCTGTGTAGCATCGAAGGGTTATCTACGCTTAAATATAGGGTCGAAATACTTTCATTTAGTAAAGCCATACCAGAATAATATGTTTGGGGTTTATTGAAGGTAAGTTTGACGTTAGCAGCGCCCCTTCCAAAGTGAAAATCCTCTTTGGTTAAATTTCTACTCCACTCGCCAACTTCAATGCTTTCTATATTCGCTTTTGGAATCACAACCATTCCCCACCAAGAGTTATTCACTACAACCTTGTCCTGCCAAACAAAGCAGCTGTAGTTTTTGCTTACCCGGTAGTTCGCAACAAACATGATCACTAGATAGAACACCAAGGTGGCCACCACCATGGCAATCGTTTCACTAAATTGCGATAGCAATACATAAGAGGCATAGGTTGTGATACTCAAAGCAATAAGTACGCTTAGTAAATGCCACCACTTACCAGAAAGTAACTTCAGGTGCACTGCGCTTTTCACATGCTTTTTGCTGAAGCTAGGTATAGCGTAATACCAACTAGCAGGTTCGTGAGCCAACATTAAAGCAAGCTCTAGTTGCTTAGCCTCTTTGCTACCTTTTTCTGGCGCTTCAGCTGTTTCATATTTTTCGAGCATGTGTATTCGTGGGTCGCCGCTTAGTTTACGTGCGCCCCAAAGCGCTTTCACGATAGTTACCAAAAGCACTACTTCAATAATCATTAGTACGGCAATGATGGGGTATTTAAGGTAGCTGATAAACGCAAAATAGTGCGCTAGCTGTTCCGGGTAGTTGTAGCGGGCTATTAAACTACTTAAAGAAAATATTAGCAGTAACTTCCAAAGAGCTTGTTCGCCAATACGGATAACCCAGAAGTAATACAACACCGGCAGCAAAAGGAAATAAACCAACGAAACAAGCGCCGTATTACGCCAGCTTGGCTCTGATATGATATTGCTAAAGTTCAGCGTAATGTCTGGCAAGGTACTCGGTAAGAACCATGTGCCTACATAAAAACACGCCGCAGCAACGATTAAAAAAGCAATTCTGTATTTGACGGGTTTACGCATATTTCATCCCTGATGCGTTAAAAATAAAGGACGCTAAATAGCTAAACAATTGATATACAATACGAAAAAGTGGGGTCAGAGTAAATTAATTTGATGGCGGGGTCGTCTGACTTTGGCGAAATGTACTCTGACCCCAAAACTTATGGGGGTCAGAGTACATTAATTTGGTGGCAGGGTTCGTACAGCTTTGGCGAGATGTACTCTGACCCCTTTACTTTTATACAGCTTTTACTTCGGTGGTTGTTTCAGGCTGTGAAACGTTAGTTTCTAATTGGGGTTCAACGCTACTAAGTTCATTTTGATTTTGGCTATCACGAACGTTCTTTTGAACCGTAATGGCAGCAAATAAGCTCAAGGTAAACGCCATGCCAAAAAAGCCTTTTTCGCTTAACAAGAGTTCTGCGTTCAGCAATCCAATAACTAACAGTACAATGGCTGAACCGGTGGCTACCGCTGAAGCTAAAAAGTATGCTTTGGTCGTAGGTACACCTTCCATTTTATCCCGTACCGTTTTTTGCAAGCTTACCACTGAAAATAATCCAAATAGCATGATTGTGAAGTAATAACCTTTTTCGTTAAGGGCCATAGGTGCATTGTACAAGCCTATAAAATAAGCACCTACGCCTACAATAAGTGCAGCTAGTGACGCGATTCGAAATGCTTTAGTGGGTTTAGTCATGTTTTGCATAGTAAAACTCCTAAATATTCTCTATTTGACCCGTATGGGTAAACGTAACGGCCTTGTTTGTTAAATCGTACTTTTGCATATAGCGAGCAAGGCTTCCGAAAGTGGTGGTTTCTACCTTGCGACCGTGGTCTGACAAAGTTACGCCATCGCTGAACATACTTGCTAAGCCAAGTTTCGCGGGGCTCATATTTACTTTTTGTGGCACAAAATGGGCCTTAGCATTTACCTTTAGCTGCGTAATATCAGTGGTTGAATAAATTGCAGCGTTCAAAACATCAAGGGTGTATTCCGTGCAGTTTTGACGTTCACTATTAAACGGGTTTGCCACTACCGAATATCGAGCATTGTGAAGCAGCTTAGCTTTGTCATCGCGATATAGATTTACCAACGCTTGCTGTACCTCTACTGAAGGAATTATTATTCCTGCCTCTAGCGCATACGCGCCCCAGAAGAAATCTACTGGATAGTCGGTAATCAAATGACTTTTGCCCTGCTCATCTGCGTCTTGATATAAATTGTGTATGGCATAACCCTTCGCCGTATCGCCATTGCTTAGCTCAATACTTGAGTAAATAGCGATTGCGGTATGAGTAAAGCGAATACCTTTTGGCATATCCTCAATAGGCCTGCCACGTCTGGCAACGATAAACGCGCGGGCCCCTTCACCTGCCGCATACTTTTCCACATTCTTTGAAAAAGTAGCGATCGCTTCTGGCGTAAAAGTAGGCTTACCATGCTGCTGACTACCCGCGTATACGTCATGAATACCAGACATCAATAGTACAAGTGCAAACCCGATTGAAGTTATGTAGGTTTTCATGTCTAACCTACCGCTTAGTGTTTGTTGTAGTTGTGATCACTTTGGTTTTAGTAGTAACCACTTGGTTTGGAGCAGGGTCGGCAGTAATAATAGTTTCGGTTATTACCAAAGGTTGGTTGTGCGCTAATGAAGACTGATGGCTAGCCTGATGAAGGTTGCGAGCACTTTCATTCACGGCACTTTCTACCACCGCGCTTCCTGCTACAACCACACTCCCGGTCAATACCACAGGCACTGCCACCACCGCACTTGCTACCGAAGCGGTTGTCGCTAAGCCTTCAGAGGCAGCTAACGCACTGTGCTTACTGGCTTTGCCGCTATGGTCAAAAGAATCATCTGCCATTACAGAATGGGTAAGAAGCGCACCACTTAATAGTGCAGTTAACATCAATGTTGAACGTGTATTTTTCATATCACTTGCTCCTATTGTGTTAAGACAAGATGTGTCTGAACACTTTCTACACTAGAACCAAGAATAAATTTCGTAAACCAAAATGATTAATGTAGTATTAAATTACACCACAAGTATAAAAAAGTAATACCATGAGCCAAATTAGCCTTGTGTACGACACCTTGAAACAATGCTTACGGGAACAGCGACTCACCTATAAGCAGCTTGCAGAAGCACTTGATGTTAGCGAAGCGAGTGTAAAGCGTAACTTTTCGTTGCAGGCATTCAGCCTTGATAAGTTAGAGCAGATTTGTGAGCGCTTAAATCTGTCATTAAGCGATTTATTTAGCCTTTCACAAAAGCAGCAGGAGAAGATTTCGCAGCTGTCTGAACAGCAAGAAATGGAACTGCTCGCTAACCCTAAGCTACTGCTTGCCGCCGTGTGCGTAAGAGACGGTTGGCGCTTTTCAGAACTCATCGAACATTACGATATTGATGAAGTGGAAGGCATTAAGCTAATGACAACCCTTGATAGGCTTAAGCTTATCGAACTGTTGCCGAACAACCATTATAAGCTGCTTATTGCCCAAGACTTTCGCTGGATCCCAGGCGGGCCGCTAGAAAAGTTTATGGAACAAGAAGTCATGGTGAAGTTCATGGACCCAAAGAAAAACGAACCTTGGATGTTCCGCTTTTATTTGCGCGGGCGCTATTCACAAACCTCGGTATCTATCATTCAGCGGCGCTTAGAGCAGCTTAGGCAAGAAGCAGCTAAGCTCAGTAGCGAAGATAATGACTTACCGATAGAAGAGCGCCAGCATGTGGGGTTGCTGATGGCTATGCGGCCTTGGGAACCTTCGCTTTTTGAAAACATGAAGCGAAAATAACCCTGACAAAGCATATTTGGGGGTCAGAGTAAATTAAATAGAAATGTACTCTGACCCCATTATTGGGAGGCGCTTTTTGCCTGCATGGTAACTGGTACTCTATTGGACAGCGTTAGGTAAACGATACTGGCGATAATTAGCCCCACGAACCACGCGTAGGCGTAAAGCGTATCGAAAATGGCAGGTACGCTGTCTACAAACCCAGTCTGCGTGCGCAAAGCCAGGGATATTAGGCAAAATACCAATAACAAGTGCAGCTACGCCCGCCATGTTCCAACCATTGTTCGCGCCATATTCGCCACTGTGCTGAAACAGCGCATCAATATTTAGCATCGATTTTCTCAAGATAAAATAGTCAGCAATGAGAATACCTGCGATTGGGCCCAGTAGCGCTGAATATCCCGTAAGCCACGTAAATAAATAACCACCGGCGGTTTCAAGCAGCTTCCAAGGGAATATAGCAACGCCGATACCCGCGGTGATGTATCCGCCCATTCTAAAGCTAATTTTTGAAGGCGCCATGTTCGAAAACCCATACGCCGGGGCAACCATGTTAGCGGCTAAATTCGTAGTTAAAGTAGCAAGCGCTAATGCCGCGAGCGCAAAGACCACGCCCATGCCGCCCATTCTGCCCGCGAGTGCCACTGGGTCCCAAATAGCTTCACCGTAAATGGTTACCGTTGCCGAGGTAACCGCTACCCCAATAAAGGCAAACAACGCCATGGGTAAGGGTAAGCCGATAGCCTGCCCTAGCATCTGATCTTTCTGTGATTTAGCAAAGCGAGTGAAGTCAGGGATATTTAATGCCATGGTTGCCCAAAAGCCCACCATAGATGTAAGACCTGCGAAAAACGCAGACCAAAACTGTCCTTCTTTAGCGCCCCCTTCGACAAATTGAGATGGCGTAGATAACATAGCGCCAAATCCACCGGCATTGATGTATGCCCAAGCAAGAAGCGCTAAGCCCATTAAGATCAAAAATGGTGCAGCAAAAGTTTCAAGCCAGCGAATAGATTCAGTACCGTGCTTAATGAAAACCAAATGCATTGCCCAAAAAGCAAAGAAGCATAAGGTTTGAGTAATATCTATACCTAAAAATGGCAGCGCCTGCCCTACAAACGCGTCGCCGCTCACGCTATTTAAAATAACGTAAATCGCACTGCCACCCACCCATGTATTGATACCAAACCACCCACACGCTACAAGGCCGCGAGCCAGAGCAGGGATCTTCGCGCCTTTGGTACCAAAAGCACTACGTAGCAATACAGGAAAAGGTAAACCGTATTTAGCCCCCGCGTGACCAATTAGCATCATTGGCACCAGCACAATAATGTTGCCCAACAGCACGGTTATCACTGCCTGATACCAGTTCATGCCTTCAGACACTAGCCCAGCAGATAGCAAATAGGTGGGCACACATACCACCATAGCCACCCATAACGCCGCATAGTCCTTCCACCTCCAGGTTCTTGTTGCCTCACTGGTGGGCGCCAAATCTGGGTTCCATAAATCGCCATCGTAATGGGAAGGTTTTGTCATGGGTTGATTGTTGGTGTTATCCACGATCTATTTCCTTGTTGTTTTAGTGCTGCACGCGCTTGTCTTTTTTATAAATAAAAAACAGGGCCTTACGAAGCGTTACTGTTTACAAAATATCGAATATTTTGCTGATTCCTTGGGTGACATTTTTTGAAAAAATGCCGCATTCTTTTTAACTAGCGAAAACGCGCTATTTAGCGATAAGCCACCGATAAGTCGCTGATGAGAACAGAAGCAAAAATGCTGCCGTTTTGCGCTTACCGATAACGAAACACCTAGATACCGTTTTTTAGAATGTCGGTATCTAGGTTAGCTAAATATCTGGCATTTTCGAGCAAGGCCGTTTTCGAGTAAGATTTAAGTTTTAAGCCAAGTGTCTAAAACGCCTTACTTACCAAACTAGAAACTTCGTCTAATAGTCACGCCATATGTCCTAGGTTTTGCGTAGGAAATTTGACTTGTGCCGTAAAAGCCTGAAACGTCAAAGCCAATGAGTTCGTGATCAGAATCAAACAGATTATCTACGTAAGCAGCTAGGCTCCATTTGTCTAGACCATCAACCCAGGTTAAGCGTGCATCTGCCGTAGCATAGCTATCAATTTCATGAGCGGTAAAATTACGCGCATTGTGAAAAGTTTCAGATTGATAGTTTGCTGATAGCTGTGCAGCCATATTTCCTTCGAACGCATCCCAGTTGTATCTGAGCATAGCAGACGCCTGGTATTCAGGGGTAAATGGCGGAGTAGTATCGGCAAAGTAACCTGACGCCACTTCTAAATCTTCAACCACAGCATCGGTATAAGAGAAATTCACCATCAAATCCAAGCTGTCTGTTGGCGTTAAAAATACTTCAAGCTCCACACCGCTAAACGAGGCTTCTTCATTCGTCACAACACCGGCATTATTTACCCATGAAAAAGACTGGTAATCGTTGTAGTCGTAGTAAAAGACATTAGCATTAAACACGCCGCTTCCCTGCATAAAACTGTGCTTCAAGCCAGCTTCGTAAGAAGTGAGCTCTTCAGGTTCATAAAAACTGAACCCTCCGAATAAGGGCGCATTAAAACTTCCCGCTTTTACGCCACGATTAATTCCCGCATAGTACAAACTATTGCCAATGCTATATTCCAACTGAAGCTTTGCAGACCATAAATTTTGGTCGTTGCTTTGCGAAAGCATTTCTAAAGAAGACGTGCTGGTGTCAATCTCAATAACTCGGTCGTCGGTGTTCTCGTTCTGATAAACATTACCCACAAAGTCTTTGTCTTCACGGGTATAGCGTAAGCCACCAACCAGAACAAGGTCGTCAGTCAAGCTGTAGTCGACTTGCCCAAATACAGAGTATGATTCGGTTTCAAGGGCCACCAAAGTATTGTTTTCTTCTCCGCCTAAAAAGAAGGTGGTGGGCGAGCCCGCCAAGCCTTGACTGTAATCTGTGTCGATAGAAAGGTAATAAAGCCCCCCAACCCACTTTAAGTCGGCAGTGTCACCTGAAAAGCGAAACTCTTGGCTAAACTGTTCGATGGTGCTATTTGACTGAAAGATAAGTTCAGGAGACGCCGTTTGGTCAGAATCTAGACCAACCGTACGCTTGAATTCTTTATAATCTGACATGGCAAAGAAATCGAACTCTTCGAAAGCATAGTCTAGTGTTGCCGCTAAGCCTTTTGACTTGATTTTGTTTTGATCGTCAAAGGCGAAGTCTTTATTTACCTTATTGCCCGAACCGTCAGGGTCAAAGTTGCCGTTGAAGTCACCACCTTGCACTGGACGGAATGGGTCGCCATTAAAATTACCATCTACACACACACCCGCTTGGATAGTGTCACAGCCTAGAGGATCGTCGGCTGCAAAAATTACATCTATCACATTGCCCGCGGCATCTTTCACTTCTGTGGTATTCACCACCTGATACGGGCCTTCACTTTTGGTGGTATCAGACCAGTTACCGCTCAGAAGTAAGGAGCCTTCCTCGCCAATATCAAACATCAGTTGAGCACGAAACGCTTTGGTATCATCGTTGTACCCATCTTCACCGCCTCCCACAGAACCTAAACGGGTATCAGGTGCAGCGCCGTCTTCATAAATATTCTCCAGGATCTCACCTTGCTGATTGGTAAACCCAGAAAAGCGGCCATAAATGCCGTCTGCTAGTTCGCCTGATATGGCCCCTTCAAAGCGGTATTGCTCGAATCGTGCGGCAGTAAACTCAGCATAACCCTCTGTATCAACAGTAGGCTTGGCAGTAACCGTATTAACCAGTCCGCCTGTGGCATTTCTTCCGAATAATGTTCCCTGCGGGCCTTTCAAAATTTCTATACGGGCTACATCAAATAAGCCAAAGGTTTGCGCTTGGGTGCTTGCTAAATATCCGCCGTCCACGTAGACCGCCACCGGCGCTTCAGCCAAATCAGCATAGTCATTTTGCACCACGCCTCGAATATTAAAAATAGCGCGCTGCCCACCAATATCCCCGGCTAACGACACGCCTGGGGTAAACGCAATAAGCTCGGTACTGCTTTCAAGACCAAGCGCCTCTAAGCTGCTCCCCCGAAAAAGCGGTAATAGCGATACCCACATCGCTTATATTCTCGTTGCGCTTTTGCGCGGTAACTTCAATACTTTCCCAAACATTCTCTGCAGCAAAGGCCGCTGGCGTACTTAACGCCATCCCAACGGTTAACGCCAGCAGACGCTTGTGTGTGTTTAACGTATGCATGTTTTACTCTCGTTTATAGTTCTTTTTAACAAGCCTTGCGGCGGTGTTGTCCCGATATTTTTATAAGAGTAACTGTCGACGTGAACTGCTTATCGATTGCCACTGGGGTACAAACCTAAAGCAGGACTGGAGAGGAACTGCCAAAGGTTTGCGGGTTTAAATTGTTATAATTAATGGCATAGCTTTTACTACCCACCGCCAGTGAACATTTGCCGTTTTTAGCTAAAGGCATTAATGCACCGGCAGCATGTAGTTTTTATTAACTTGTTAGTTAACTAGGAAATGAAAAGCTGACTCCTTCTCTAACACCACTTGAGGGCCAACGTTGGGTAATAGTTTTGCGTTTAGTATAAAAACGCACGCCGTCAGGTCCGTATGCATGAAGGTCGCCAAAGAGTGAGCGCTTCCAACCACCAAAGCTGTGATAAGAAACAGGTACAGGCAGCGGTACGTTTATGCCTACCATGCCCACCTGAATATTGTCGGAGAAATAACGGGCAGCTTCACCATCGCGGGTGAAAATGCAGGTGCCGTTGCCGTATTCATGCTCGTCAATAAGCTGCATGGCTTGCTCCATACTTTCAACGCGCATTACCTGTAATACCGGGCCAAAAATTTCGGCCTTATAACTTGTCATTTCAGCCGTGACTTTATCGATGAGTGTGGCACCTAAGAAAAAGCCAGTTTCATATCCCTCGACTGTGGGGCTTCGCCCGTCAACGACTACGTTAGCGCCTTGCTCAGTTGCACTTGTTATAAAGCCTTCTACTTTCTCTTTATGCTGCTGTGTAATAAGCGGGCCAAAATCATTAGATGCATCGTCAAATGCCCCCACTTTTAAGTCTTTCATCGCCAACTGCATTTTATCTACAATCTCATCGGCTATCTTGTCGCCCACGGCAACCACCACAGAGAGCGCCATACAGCGCTCGCCCGATGAACCAAAGGCTGCGCCTAACAGTTGATTAACCGCGTTATCAACGTCGGCGTCAGGCATAACAATGGCGTGGTTTTTAGCCCCGCCTAGTGCTTGGCAGCGCTTGCCACTAGCATTGGCTTTTGAATAGATGTATTCAGCAATAGGCGTTGAGCCTACAAAACTTACTGCTTTAATGCGCTCGTCATCGAGTACCTGATCAACCGCTTCTTTATCACCATTGATTACATTGAAAACACCGTCGGGTAACCCTGCTTCTTTAAGTAGCTTCGCTAGGAAAATAGCGCAGCTTGGGTCTCGTTCTGATGGTTTTAAAACAAAAGTGTTGCCACATACTATGGCGAGCGGAAACATCCAAAGCGGCACCATAGCCGGAAAGTTAAATGGAGTTATTCCTGCAACCACACCAAGGGGCTGAAACTCGCTCCATGAATCTATACTTGGCCCCACATTTTTACTGTGTTCACCTTTAAGCAACTGCGGCGCGCCACAGGCAAATTCTACGTTCTCGATACCTCGCTGCAGTTCGCCCGCCGCGTCGTGGCTTATTTTTCCGTGCTCGGCGCCAATTAGCGCGATAATTTCATCCGCGTGCTCTTCAAGTAAGCTTTTGAACTTAAACATAACGCGAGCCCGCTTGCTTACCGGCGTGTTTCGCCATTGTGGAAAAGCTTGCTGTGCGTTAACAATGGCTTCGTTTACGGTAGCCTTTGATGCCAGCAAAACCAGCTTCTCTGCCTCCCCCGTTGCCGGGTTATAAACATCTTGCATACGCCCTTTTGGGGTACAGGTTTCACCGTTTATAAAATGGCCTACTACTTTCATTGGGTATCTAATCCTTCAGTTATGCGTCTTTACACGCGCTGTGATATCCGCGCTGGTAATATAAAAGTGCGTCGGCGTCTTGGTCTTGTTTGATGTCTACTACTTGGCAAAAAAGCACATCGTGTGTAGCAACACTTTTTACATCTGTGATCACGCAATCAAAACTGACTGCGGCATCGAGTAGTTGAGGGCAGCCAGTTGCTGACTCGCCCCAATCACCAATTTCAAAGCGTTCATTCATAGGCGCTTTACCACCGAAGGTGTTTGAAATTGACTGATGCTGCGAGGTTAGCGTGTTAATAACCAGATGCGTGCTGTTCTTAAATACCTTATGCACAGAAGCGCTGCGGTTTAAACACACCAGCAAAGTTGCTGGGCTGTCGCTTACGCTGCACACTGCCGTTGCTGTAAAGCCAGCGCGCCCTTCTGGGCCAGTTGTTGTAACGACGTTTACCGCTGCCGCTAAGCTAGACATGCCTTCACGGTATTGCTCAGGCGTAACCGGGGGAAGCACTTCTGTTACTGCGTTTTTTATTGCTGTAATAGTCATACAAATATCCTTTGTGTTGGCGTTACAATATTTGACAAGCTTGCTCGAAACTTAAGCGAGGCAAACGTTTGTGCACTTTCTTTCCATCGCCATAACCAATGTTAAGTAAGAAGTTCACCTTCCACGTGCTATCGGAAAAGAATGTGTCGTTAAGTAATTTGGGGTTAAAGCCAGACATGGCACCGGCATCAAGACCGAGTGCACGCGCGGCGCTAATTAAATAAGCGCCCTGCATGGAACTGTTTCGCATCGCGGTTTCATAAGCGGCTTCAGGGCTTGAAGTAAACCAGCTCTTAGCATCCGCATAAGGAAATAGCGTAGGTAACTCTTCATAGAACTCTTCATCGTAAGCCACGATAACCGTACAAGGTGCGGTCATAGTTTGCTCTACGTTACCGCTTGAAAGACAAGGCTTAAGTTTTTCTCGCCCTTCATCTGAGGTAATAAAAACAAATCTCGCCGGGCTGCAATTTGCTGATGTCGAGCCTACTTTCACTAAGTCATAAAGCTGCTTTACGACTGCCTCATCTATCTTTTTATCCAGCCATGTAGTGTGGGTGTGTGCACAGCTAAATAACTGAGCTAGACCACTTTCGGTTATAGGGCCTTTCGTTTCATATTCAGTTTTTTCTAATACCGTCATTTCTATGTCTTTCCAGTTTTCAAATTGCTAGACAGCGTCTTAGCCGCCTAGGTATTGTCTTGAGCGCATTGTTCTGAGGCACTTACGTGTGAACAATTAAGCTATGCGCTGTAAGTATCCCAACACCAATTTATTAAATGCCTCAGGCACCGTAATGTTCGATGCATGACCGCCATATTCCATTACCGATAACTCTGCGTTAGGCATGGCATCAGCTAGTATTTTTGAGCGCTGCCATGGAACCAAGGTGTCGTCTTTATTTGCCAGTGCTAATGTTGGTGTAGTGATATTTGCTAGCTTGTCATCGATATCGAATGCGCTTAGCGCGCCGATACGCGCTAGCAAGTTATCTACATCAGGAAAATGGTTGAGTAAATGTGCCTCTTCATCGTCTAAGTGCTGTGCATTCGCGGCTATCCAGTCAGGTGGAAATAGCAGCAGCGCTTGCAGTTGTAGGTACATATCTTTTCTATCCGCAGCGAGTAAGGCTTTGCGTATATCAAAGCAGCGCAGGGTGTGCGGATTGGGGCTACTCCATGCATTTACTAGCACTAGGCTTTGCAGTAGGTTGGGCTGAGTAAACCCTAGTTCTAAGCCCACCAGCCCACCAAGCGCATGACCAACAAAATGGCACTGCTGCACTTCCAGTTTTTTCAGCAGTGCGGCGAGTTCATTTGCCATATCAGAAATACTGTAGTTCGCTGGCAAGTTACCTACACTTTTGTTGGTTCCAAGTTGGTCGTAAGTGATCACTCGGTAGTATTGGGTAAAGTCAGCCAGTTGGGGCTGCCAAAACTTAGCAGCCCCGCCTAACCCTGAACTGAATACAACCGTTGGCGCGTCTGGCGACGTCAGACCATGTATTTCGTAATGTGTCTTGCCGTGCATTTCGCCGCTCATGTGGGCGTAGCTTGCCCGCTTATCAGAAGGCATAAAGCTCACCTATATAAAACCAATGAGCACAATTAATGGGAAGTCCAAACATAACCGCTTACCCAATGTGTGCTGTAGAGGCAATTTCAATTAAGGCTTCAGGCTTTACCAGCCCAACTTTAATGCAGTAGCGAGCAGGCTTTTCGCCTGGGAAGTATTCGGCGTAAACCTTGTTTACCGCGGCGTAGTCGTCCCAATCGGTAATAAAAATTGAGTTAAAGGTGACGTCATCCATAGTGCCACCCGCCTCTTCAATAACGCTTTTTATGGTTTCTAACACATGGCGAGTCTGCGCTTCAGCGTCACCTACATGCACCACATCATTATTTTCATCAAACGGCAAAGTGCCTGACACATAGAGAATATTGTCAGCCATGGAGCCCGGAACAAAAGGGGCTATTGGCGTTGAAGTACCCGCTGGAATAATGGCGTTCTTCGGCATAATTACATTCCTCATTCTCTGCGCTATTTACACAGTGCTTTTAGTACTGCTTTAGCTAATTTTTTATAAAGGCAGCGCTACTTGTTGCCCTTTATTTTTACTATTATCGGTTTCTCGCTTTTAAGCTTTCTTTCCCACTTTTTAATCGCTGCTATGGGTTTAAGCTAAATGGGCTTTCGCTTTACGTGCTGCGAGTTCACGACTTGGTTTTTAAAATTAAGAAGGTTTAAACACCTCACAAAATTGCGCCGTGGTAGACACCCAACCGAAAAACGTTTGAATATTAAAAAGAGACGCTTCATGAATCTCTGGCGGGCCAGCTTGATAGGCTGCGTCAGCAAGCACCACACCAAAATATTCCAGATGGAAGCCATCGCGCAGCGTCGACTCTACACATACGTTAGTGGCAATGCCGGTAAACACTAAATTGCGAATACCACGAGCCCGCAGCATGCTGTCTAAATTGGTGTTATAAAAACCGCTATAACGGGTTTTAGGGATAACGATATCGCCAGCTTGAGGTTTTAGTGCATCTACAAGTGCATAGTCCCAAGTACCTTTGGCAAGCAAACTCCCCTTCAATTCTGGCTGTCTGCGCATAGTTTTAAGGGCGTTAGACTTATACCAGTTAGGTGAGCCAGGGCCTCCCGCTTCTTTATAATCCGAGTCCCACCCATTTTGTAAGAACACCACCGGCATGCCTGCGGCACGAGCGGTATCAAGCACCTTAACGGTATTTTCAATAACCGGCGCAGTAGTAGAGACGTCAAACCCCGCTTTGTCTAAATAACCGTTTTTACTGGCATAAGCGTTCTGCAAATCCACAACTATCACGACGGTTTCAGATGGGTTTAGGGTTAAGGGCTCAGGTTTGGCAGGCAGCACTGGCTGCCCTGTTTGACGTGCTTGAAAGCACCCTGACACTTCAAATATTTCACCGGCAGACATTAGGCTGCTCCCGATGTTTCAAGTAAATGCTGACGGGACTTCATTAACGGCTGAATTTTAGTGCCGAAATCATCCATACCTTTAAGGAAATCATCAAAGGTTAGCAATACACCTTCACAGCCTGGAACCGTCGCGATTTCATCTAGCATAGAAGCGACTGATTCATAAGAGCCAACAAGGGTACCCATATTCAGGTTTACCGCTGAGGTTGGATTGGTCATGTCGCGAATGTTGGTGTCTTTGCCTGACTTTTTGTCTGCCGCGCCTTGCGTTGCCATCCAATCTAACGCTGACTGATCTTTACCGTCTTTATAGCTTTCCCATTTAGCCATAGCTGCTTCGTCGGTTTCATCAGCAATGATCATGATAAGTACCGCGGAGCCAACGCTGCGACCGTGCTTTTCCGCCGCTTCGGTCAAGCGCGCAGCGGTAGGCGCAAATGCGGTAGGTGTATTTACACCTTTACCAAAACAGAAGTTATAGTCGGCGTGACGGGCCGAGAAATCCATACCCGCGGCACTTTGCCCTGCACAAATAAGCGGTATTTTACGCTGTGGTTTGGGCAGCATACGGCAGTCATCCATTTGGAAATGCTCGCCTTTAAAATCACTTTTCCCTGTTTCCCAAAGCTCTTTCACAACTTTGATGTATTCATCTAAATATTCGTAGCGGTTACCGAAAAACTCATCGCCCGGCCACATGCCCATTTGAGAATATTCAGGGCGTTGCCAGCCAGTAACCAAGTTGACCCCAAAACGACCGTTGGAAATAGAATCGATAGTAGTCGCCATGCGTGCCATGATCGCTGGTGGCAAGACCAACGTTGCAGTTGTGGCATACAGTTGTATTTTTGAAGTAACAGCGGCAAGACCAGCCATCAAGGTAAACGACTCTAAGTTGTAGTCCCAAAACTCTGTTTCACCGCCAAAACCGCGCAACTTGATCATAGAGAGCGCGAAGTCCATATCGTACTTTTCTGCCTTCATTACAATCTCTTTGTTGAGATCGAACGATGGTTTGAACTGAGGCGAATTTTTAGAAATTAACCAGCCGTTGTTACCAATCGGAATAAATACACCTATATCCATGTTGTTCCCTCTGCTTGTCTGCGTTTTAAGCGGTTTACCCCGCTTTTTTTAAGGTTGCCGAATTCAAAACATTGAAGTGGCGGTATACATAGTGAACAGCACAAAGCAGGCCAATTTATTAAACACTTAAATTTCAACAACTTAAATATCTTTAACTTTGAAATTAGACCTATTGGTTCAATTTGGAACATCCAGTCCAGTGCAACTGAACTTAATTGGTGCATATTTGTGCAAATGGGTTTATAGGTTAGAAAACTGCGCGTAAACTATGCGCCAGATTGCAGAAATCCGGTTAAGAAGAATTGAGTAGTGAGTAAATCTGAAGACCAATTAAATACAAAAACAGCAAGAGCATTTAGCCCTACTACCCAGAAACGAAGAGAAAAGGCGCTTCAAGAAAAGCGTAACCGCATTATGGATGCTGCCCTTTCTCTGTTTTCAAAAAACGGTGTAAGCGGCACAACCGTAGAACAAGTATCGGAATTAGCGAATGTATCAAAGAGTAATTTACTGTATTACTTTAAAAGCAAAGATGGCCTTTACTTATCGGTAATCACTCACCTATTAGATGTATGGCTAACGCCGCTACAAAGCTTTTCTGCAGAACAGGAACCCATAGCCACCTTGAGTGAATACATAAAAGTAAAACTTGAAATGTCGAGAGACAACCCAACCGAATCAAAGCTTTTTTGTATGGAAGTGGTACAAGGTGCACCGCTTTTAATAAAGGAATTAGAAACGCCGCTTAAAACATTGCTGGATGCAAAAAGCGCCGTGATTAATGCGTGGATTGAAGCCGGCAAATTAAAACCTGTCGACCCCATGCATCTGATATTCAGCATTTGGGCCATAACGCAGCACTACGCAGATTTCAGCGTTCAGATTAAAGCCATCACCGGCAAAGATTTAAGCGATCCCGACTTCTTCGATAGCACGCTTAGCAACATTCAGCACATTATTTTAGACGGGCTAAAGCCTTAATCAAAATCCAATCAACTGGGGGGAACACTCAATGTATTTTGTTCAGATAACACTTGCAGTAGGTCGTTATAATTTTTGAGTGAGTACTAAGAGTCCCTACAAAGGTAATATAGACGAACTGTCTTTTAGAAAATTTTTAAGGCGCTCAACATTGGTGATAGCTATTCCTCCATATCGTTTCTCTATAAGTTGCAAGTCATACAACTTAGTTAGCGACTTATGTGCGGTAAGTACTGTTACTCCCAACCTCTCTGCATAATCGCTTTGCCGCAGGGGTATAACGTCACTTTGTGTCGTCAAATATGACTGGTAAATCAACTTAGCCAACTGAACATAAGTGGGTAAACGTCGAATATCATCTAGCCTTTCTAGCGCCGCGTGAAGCTTTATTGCGAGTGATCGAGAAATAAAGTCAGAGATTACAGGATGCTGGTTTATAAGAGAACGAAAAGCAGGTTCAGGGACCTGTAGTATCTTACATTGCGTTAGCGCTAGTGCGTGGTGGGTTCTGGCAAGTGAAGCATATAGCGTAAATTCTCCAAACGTATCTCCGCGTTGCAGTATGGTGGTAATTTGATAACTGCCGTCCAATCCATAATTACCTATTTTAACTTCTCCAGACATAACAATAGACAACCCTTTGTTTTTGCTTCCTCTATCGTGAATAGTCGAGGTCGCTGCATAGGTTTTTACCTTTCCAAAGGGTATACAAATATCGAGATAATCATCAGGCATAACCGTCTGCTGTATACCGTGAATGTAAGACATGCTCATAAAATCTATATAAGTATATATTCTGCGATGTTAACGCAATGTAAATTCACACTCAACAATCGTGTGTGGGAGTAATTACTATGAGCTATCAATGGGCAATTTTGGCCGTTTTTGTTACGTTTGCTTTGCTGGAAGCCAAGAGCGGTAAGCTATTTAAAAAAGCTACGGAAGTCAGCGATGATGGAAAAGTAGAGCTTATCGGTACGTTACTATTATTTACCGTAACACAACCTCTGGTTCTCTTTTGCTCTGCCGCAATAATGGCGTTAGCATTCCCCCAATTTCAGGGGGCGCTTACAGGTTCCCCTATTCTTTTGCACCTAGCACTGCTTTTAATATTTGATGACATGATGCAATACTGGTGGCACAGGCTTTCGCACTCAACCCGATTTCTCTATAACTTACATCGAGCCCACCACAATGCTAAGTACATGAGTGTTCGTATTATCTACAGAAATAACTTCTTCTATTATCTATTTATGCCGTCATTATGGTTTTCTGGCGCGCTAATTTATTTGGGGTTAGGTTGGACCTACGCCTTTTATTTAGTGGCAAAGCTTACTGTGATAACTGGCGCTCATGCAGAGTGGAAGTGGGACAAAGTACTGTACAATATACCTTTGTTACACCCTATTGCTTGGGTGGTCGAGCGCACCATATCAACGCCTTCTACACATAGTGCGCATCATGGATTAAAAGCAGATGACGGCGTGACCAATTACAAAGGTAATTACGGCAACCTATTGTTCTTTTGGGATGTATTATTTGGTACCGCTAAGATAACAAGGCAATATCCTGCGCAATACGGTATTGAGGGTATGTTTTACGCCGACTGGAAAGAACAACTAATTTGGCCGCTGTACAAAACCCCGAGAAAGCCAAAGCAGTTAAAGACTGAGTCTTCCAATAAGGGCTTACCTGTGCTCAATTCAGAGCAACAAAAAACGCAACAGGCAGCGAAGACTAGCGCTTAGTGTGGCATCAAAAAGTTATGGGGTCAGAGTTGTGACTCTGACCCCGTTGTTCGTGATAAACTAGCAGTTCGAAATGAGACAGAGCAGCGCCATACTATGAATGAACAACCCAACAATCCCCTACACGGCTTAACGCTAGAGAAAATCGTAACGCAGCTTCATGAGCGCTACGGCTGGGACGGGTTGTATTACCGCATAAGAGTGAACTGCTTTAACAACGACCCTTCGATTAAATCGTCACTTAAGTTTCTTAGAAAGACCCAGTGGGCGCGAGATAAAGTAGAGCAGCTTTATATCCAAACGTTTAGTGAGTAGTCACTGATAAAGTGCGTTTTACAATGCACCATATTTTATTGGGGGTCAGAGCCCTGACTCTGACCCCACTGTTATTTTTTGCTAGGCGTCTTTGTAGAGTGTCGCTATCCACTTCTCTTCATTGATGAAATTCCAGCTCCAGTCGGCCCACTTTTCATCTAGGCCCATCGCTTTTACTTCATCAAGGGTTTTGCCGTCTTGCTTGAGTTTCTTAACGTAGTCAAAGGTTTCGCTGATCATAGCTAAAAATGCGGTGTATTCTTGCTTGTTGCTGATTTCGCCGTGGCCCGGAATGATAATGGTCTCGTCATCTATTTTCGCTAGCAACTGCTCTACCGATTCCATGTAGCCTTCTACATTGCCACCTGCACCTTGGTCAATGTAGGGAAAACGACCATTGAAGAATAAGTCGCCCGTGTGCATGACGTTGGGTTGCTCAAACCACACTACGCTATCGCCATCAGTGTGACCTACCGCTAAATGTATGACATGTAAGGTCTCACCATTAAAGTAAATTTTAATGCCATCTTCATAGGTAATGGTTGGCAGGGCTTCCGGTTTTATCTTTTCATCGTTAGCTAAGCGTACGCGTACATTTTCATGGGCCAGAATGGTCGCGCCTTTATGGCTGTGGAAAAATGCATTAGAGCCTGTGTGATCGCCGTGATAATGAGTATTTATCACATATTTAGGCTTATCACTGCCTAGTTCGCCAAGCTGAGCCGCTATTTTTTCAGCCAATGGCGCAAATTGATCGTCGATGATAAGAACACCATCTTCCCCAGCTGATACGCCAATATTTCCACCTGCGCCTGTAAGCATGTGAACAGAGCCTTTTATCGCGGTTGCCTTTACTTCAACATCGGCGAACCTGTCTTGTGCATTTGCTGGATTAACCGATGAATAAATTAAAGGACTAGCAGCTAAGAACGCAGCCATAATGTGGGCACTAAAACGAGGGGCAGTTTTCATTATTATTTCCTTGTAAGAAGCCTGTTTAAATAAGACCTCTTACACTATGACCTAATTTCACAATTAGATCATTTTTTCGTCATTAGGGATATCACCCACATAAGCAAAACGAGGAAGTGTCTCTCCGTCTTTTTCCACTGACTCTAAAAACATATCGAGAGGGCGAACCCATAACGCCTTTTCGCCATAACACGGCCGATATACCACTAACTTACTTTCGTCTTCTGAATGCGTCGCCACTTCGTAAACATCGTATAAATTGCCTTTATAATGCTTGTAACGGCCGGGGGTTTTAAGTTGTATTGAATCCATTGTGACCTTCAAGGTAAGTGTTGCGTCAAAGAATAAGGCGCTAGTGTTAATTAAATTGGCTCAAAAGGCAAAACCAGCTGTTGTGTTGATTGGTCGGCGGCAAGACCTATATGCACGCCTACAAGACGGATGCCACGCCCTGTTGCGCGTTCAAAAGCTTCCTGCATTAATGTACGAAAATAAGCTTCATCAAGCGTAGCGCAACGATGTTCAACCGTGGTCAGCTGAAAGTCGTTAAACTTAAGCTTTACGCCTTGTGTGCGAATACGCACAGGCTTGCCTGTCCGCTTCTTATGGTTCTCCATTCGTTCCTGAAGCTTTTCAAACAAGTGGGGCAAAAAGTCGATGCATTGCTCGATAGTGTGTATATCTTCGCTTAGCGTGCGCTCTACACCTATAGACTTGCGCTCTCGAGATACTGACAACTCGCGCTCATCGATGCCATGAGCCCGTTCCCATAGCACACTACCGAATTTGCCCAGCTCTTTTTGAATGCGTTCGAAAGGATACTGGCGAACATCGTTACACGTATTGAGCCCCATGCGCTGAAGCTTTTGCATGGTAACTTTGCCTACGCCTGGAATTTTCTTTAGCGGCATTTCGCGTACAAACTCATCAAGTTTATCGGGCGTGATCACGCAAATACCGTCAGGCTTGTTTTCATCGCTGGCTACTTTTGCCACGAATTTGCAGGGCGCGACCCCTGCTGAAGCGGTAAGACCTAACTCGCTTTCAATGCGTGCACGTATTTCTTCAGCGATTAACGTAGCGCTACCACCACAAAACTCACTGTTAGTAACGTCCAAATAGGCTTCATCTAATGATAGGGGTTCAATAAGGTCGGTATAGTCTGCAAAAATTTTACGTATTTTTTGCGACTCAGCGGCATACACCTCCATGCGGCCTTTCACTAAAGTAAGATTGGGACATAGTTTTAACGCATACGCGGTAGCCATAGCCGAGCGTACACCAAATTTTCGGGCGGGATAATTACAGGTAGAGATAACACCGCGTCTGTCGGCACTGCCGCCAATAGCAATGGGAATATCGCGCAAGGCTGGGTTATCGCGCATTTCTACTGCGGCGTAAAAACAATCCATGTCGACGTGGATAATTTTTCGCATTACCTGCCTTTGCTCTTAACGTGCTCACACGAAACTGTACAAAAAGACAGTATATTATCAATAGTGTTTAATTACACTACCTCGTTTTGATAATTAACGAGATTGATTGGTCCTCACTCTTTTGCATGAATGGCTCAAGTTGAAACGCGTGTTTTTTACAGAACGTTGCCAGAATTAAAGTTCTAAACAAAAAGCGGCGACACACCAACATTGATGTGTCGCCGCTCAATTATGTAAACGCCAAAACAAGTATCCAAATTGTCCCAGCAGTTTTACCTAATTCGCTCGGCCTAACCAATACATTACCCGAGATGTTGCCATCATCACTTCTAGGCTTCCCTCAGCAGACTTTCTCGCGTGTAGAGAGTGGCTGCGGGCCGGTCCAATCAACGCAGGGCTTTTCCAAATACTGATGCCTTCAACCGTCATTTCGCTGAGTTCAGAAGCACCGTAGTAACTCCAATCATTGTCATGCGCCGTTGTCACAAGAAGTGTCTGTTCAGTAGCGGTTACTGGATTGGCTACCATGTCTACAATAACCTTATTTATCGAAACTTCCGATGTCTTGGTCAAACTGGTGTCAGCTACATCATACATAACTAGAGATTGGTTCTGATTATAACAGGCCAGTTCAGCGGCAGCGTCACTATCAGCATTAATAAAGGTAAGGCGCGCGCAAGAAATATCGGCGCTTGCCTGAATAGAGAAACCTGATGTTGTTGGTTTGAGTAATTGCGTTATGTCGTCGCCTTGAGAAAGCGCCACGTACACATTGCCATTGATCGCGGCAATATCAAAATCACGGAAATATTGAGGCATGGTGTAAGTGGCCAACATAACTTGATTATTCACGTCGACCGCTTTTAATGTGCGACCATCAACATACACTGCATCATCGAAACCATCGTTATTGAAGTCGAATGCCTTGATAACTGAAACATCATTTGAATAATCGCCTGTAATCTCATATTGAATAGAGAAATCATTTAATCGCATTGCAGCGAATGCGCCATCATAGGTTTCTGCACTAGGTAGGAATAAATCACCAGCACCGTCATTGTTGTAATCGGTAGTTACAGCAACACTAGAGTTATCCCAGTTAGAAGAAATCTCTTCACTAGTAATGTAATTCCCTGTGTTCTCCATTAGTAAGACCTTAGAGCCGTCATAACCACTACCCGTGCTTGGCACGAAGAAAACAGCACGTTCGTCACCAGGGTACAAATCTGCCCACCCAGCCGCACTAAAGCTATCTAGTTGATGTGTGGTTGCCGTCGTTTTTATTGTTGCAGAAGTGGCTGTGACATCTGCCGTTACGAGTAAATTTTCACCAGAATGTGTAGTGCCGGTGCCCCATAACAGTTCGTTAAGGCCATCATTGTCGGCATCGCCAAGGGTCAGCGAAGTCGAACCATGATCAACCATATCAACGCTAAATACTGAAGTGAGCGTGTTACTAGACAGCTTCATGGCGTGGACATTGCCCCATTGGCAGTCCCCTACAAGCAATACAGGATCACTATCGTCAGTCAGTTTCCCTGCGCTAATGTCGCAAGTATTAAAATTCTCAACACTCGTTATTTGAGACTTGTCTTGTGCTGAGTACACATAGATATAAGACCAACTGTCAGCGCCTACAATTTCATCAATACCGTCGCTATTTATATCGGCAACGGCAATGTGATGACTACCAAATCCTGAGTTCAAAAACCACTGGTTTTCACCAGAATCAAGGTCATAAACTAAACCAGAATTGGTAACCAGTTCTAACTGAGTGTCGGAATCTACATTACCCAGAGCAATTTCATAGGTATCTTCAGCGGTAAACGTAAATAAAGGTGTTTCGGGTGAATTAAGATCTACCACCACAATATTATCGGCATCGCCGTAATCACGTGATGAATATAGGTAGGCCAATTCATCGTCACCATCGTTGTCTATGTCTCCTAGAACAGCACTATGTATGAAATTGTCGGTGGTAAAAAGCGTTGTGGCCGCTTCATCAATGTCGGTAACGACAGATACGCCGTGTTCAGATATCACTAAAATATCGGGGTAATCGTCGTTATCAAAATCGGTACTGAGAACTTGTTTTACTGTTTCACCGTGCTCGATTTTGTAGGGATACATCCAAGTTTGGTTGTAGTTGCCGTTTTGATAAGACAGTAAGAACACTCGATTTGCAGAATCGGTGGAGAGAACTTCATTGTCACCGTCGTGGTCGAAATCACCCACTACCATTGAATTGTTCATTTTAGGCACTTCAATACCCGAGCGAGCTAACTCTTGAACGTCATTATTAGTCACTGAGACATCAGTTTTGACTACTTCGGCACCTTCTTCACCCGTTGAAAAACCAAATTCGTAAAGTTGGGTTTTAAACAACTGATTACTCGGCGCTTGCCAAGAAATCAATCCATCTTCGTTAATGGTAGCGCCTGAAGGCGCTGACACTAAGGTCGGAACCCCTTGATTGTCGCCAAGATCAGGGTCAGACACAATTGCACTAAATTCGATATATTCGCCAGGAGACACTGACTCTGGTAAATTCTCGAATGCTACTTGTGCCGGTGCATCCGCCAGAGTGATTGAAGTGCGACCTGACTCTACAGTGTTAGCGCTATCAGAGACGACCATTGATACTTCTACTACATCGTTAAATACAGCGCGGTAGGCTGGAAAGGTATCCCCTGAAACGTCCTCTACTAAGTTGCCATTGAGATACCAGCGGAAACTGACCGTTAAATCTTCGTAGTCTGTATCGCTATCATTATAATAGCCAGGGCTAACAGTAATGGGTGTCGTCGTGTCCACGTTGTCCCAAGTATAAAAATCAGGTGCATAGACAGTGGGTGGCATGGACATGTCAGCAATAGCGACAAGTGATCTGTCTGCAAGGTTACCACTAATTAAATCATGACCATCAATTATAAATGTACCTAGGTCGTAGGTACCGTCGTTATCTGTATCTTCTAAATAACGAATAGTGCTTTGTTCGAAAAGTAAGGTTGCAGTTTTATCACCCGCTACTACTACTTCGCCATCGTACATGTATGGCCATAAATACTCAGGGGCCTCTGCTTCGACAGCTAGTTTACCTTTAGAGCCAACATAGAAGTCTAATTCAGCATGGTTAAGGCTTTCATTGGGCGAATAGGATATGTCGTAATTCCCCGTTAATTTATATTGCTCTGCGCCTATAGTGAACGCGACATGTTGACTGGTATCTACGTAATAGCTACTGTTAGTTTCGTTGAAGCCCTCATCGATTGAGACGACGCCAGACAAAGTATAGGGTACACCTTCGATAGTCCATGTCAGACTGTCGAAATACATACTGTATTTCGCAGCGCTATCTGACACGCTTTCAATGGCAATAGCCGTCGACCCAGAAATAGCAACGCCATTGCTATACAACCAACAATTTTGGTAATTCATGGCGATGGTACCTGTCAAGGTATCGGATACTTTGCCGTCATAAGCAACACTACCACCTTGATCACAGGCATACGTGTTTTTAATCGTTCCGCCGTTCACATCATCAGAAAAGTCCTGTTCTGCCAGTTCTGGGACTGTCATAACTGAATCATTAAACAATAAATTGAACGCTTCTTGGACCAGCTCTATGTCCACTTCCGCATTGACTGTTTCGCCTTGGTATTGGGCGTTTGCAATTGCCTTTGCTGCAGTGTTGAGGCGCGATGGAGTGTAGTCTTTAGCGTTTTTGATGATTGATGATGAAGAAACCGGAGTGGAGCCTCCGTTATCCGACACATCAGAGTCCGAACCTCCGCCTCCACATGCGGCTAGGGATAACGCGATTATACTGAAGGTCCCGAGGCGTACACTGCGTGTCATAACTCTTCCTTGATGTTTTATTGTTTATATTAGAATTTTATGAGATGTAAATTTAACCTAAATACAAATGTGGAGCAACGAAATATGGGTAGAGCTAACAAAGTGCTAAAATATTAACGCCTGTTCATGGCTTGTTCGTAAAGATAACGCTCCCTTTAAGTGGTGTCGCCCATGAAGCATCCCCGACAAGTTACATTAGGTTAGCTGTGCAGATTCGACGTAAAATCTCCATCTATCAGATACAAAAAAGCGCTGTCGATGAGTATCAAACAGCGCTTTTATAACTTAAGCCAACGAGAGATTAAGCATTACAAAATTTGGTTTTGCTTCCACTCGTTTAATTTTTTCTGGCGGGCTTCTTCTTTTTCCATACGTGACTTTTTACGATCGCACGGTTCTGGACAGTCACAGGCTTTTTCGATACCTAGTGCCCCTAAGCCGCCACAGCTTCCAGAGATTGATTTTTTCTGAAATAGGTAGCCAACGGCCATAGCCAGTACCATTGTTAGAAAGAAACCAAAAGCAAGAATGAATGTAGACATTGCTACCCCCTAATTATGAACTGTAACCAGTTTATCAAATTCTGGCGATGCATACTCTTCAAATCCGTCTTCTGTGCGACGAATGAGGAATACAGCAAGTTGTTCTTGCTCAGCAACCGCTATTGCTTGTTCCCACCCCATCACATTAAATGCCGTAGCTAAACCATCTGACGTCATAGATGAGGGGTTAACAACGGTTACAGAAACCAAGTTGTGTGAGATAGGTTTGCCCGTTGTAGGGTCGATTAGGTGCGAATAACGAACACCGTCTTCTTCGTAATAGTTACGGTAATCACCTGATGTAGCAACCGCGTTTTCACCTATTGAGACAACTTTTTGAACAGCGCGTTCAGTGGTAACAGGCTTTTCTATAGCAATAAGCCATTCACTGCCGTCGCCGCGTTCGCCTTTCACGCGCATTTCACCGCCTATTTCCACAAGGTAGTTTTCAATACCGTGCTTTTCAAGGATCTCGGCCACTTCGTCAACACCAAAACCTTTAGCAATAGTCGATAGGTCGACGTACAACATTGGATGGCTTTTCTTTAAGCCTGTTGGTGTAGTTGATAGTTTCTTATAGCCCACATATTCACGGATATCGTCGATGTCTGCCTGACTTGGCACTTTCTCAGGGCGCTTAGTGGGGCCAAACCCCCATAGGTTAACCAGTGGACCAACAGTCACATCTAGTACACCACCACTAAGATTAGCCAATCGCAAAGCTTCGTTTACCACGGTAAGGGTATCGGGCGACACAGCAAAATTATCGGTATAGCGATATTGATTAAAGCGTGAGAGCTCTGACGTTGGGTCGTAGGTCGACATCATCTTGTTAACGTCAACAAGGCGAGCATCTATTTCAGCTTGTAAGCCTTCTACTGGCGTTTCAGCTACAAGGTATTTCACATTGTAGGTTGTTCCCATAGTCTGTCCTTGAAGGTGCACTACAGGCGTTTTTTCGTCACTGCAGCTTGCTAGTACAAGAATACCAATAGCAACAAAAGCGAGAAAAATTCGAATACCAAAACGAATCACATTGTTGTCCTTACTTACATGTACAAAGCTGTAAAGCTTCTATGTACGTTATTGCGTTAAGCTTAAACAAAAAAGGGGCTTTCGCCCCTTTTTTTAAATTGCTTGTTAGCTTGGTAGCTTAGCCACCGAAGTCATCTAGCATGATGTTTTCGTCCTCAACACCTAGATCTTTAAGCATGTTGATTACGGCCGCGTTCATCATAGGTGGTCCACACATGTAGAACTCACAGTCTTCTGGTGCAGGGTGATCTTTCAAGTAATTCTCTAGAAGTACTTGGTGAATGAACCCTGTGTAACCTTCCCAGTTGTCCTCTGGTTGAGGATCAGAAAGTGCTACGTGCCACTCGAAGTTATCGTTTTCTGCTGCTAGCTCGTCGAAGTCTTCTGTATAGAACATTTCACGAAGTGAACGTGCACCGTACCAGAAGCTCATCTTACGCTTAGACTTAAGGCGACGAAGCTGATCGAAGATGTGAGAACGCATTGGGGCCATACCTGCACCACCACCTACGAATACCATTTCGTTTTCAGTTTCTTTCGCGAAGAATTCACCGAACGGACCAGAGATAGTCGCTTTGTCACCTTCTTTCAGGCTCCAAATGTACGATGACATTTTACCCGCAGGTAGGCTTAGGTTATTAGGTGGCGGCGTAGCGATACGCACGTTCAGCATAATAATGCCTTCTTCTTCTGGGTAGTTCGCCATTGAGTACGCACGAATCGTCTCTTCGTCTACTTTAGACTCGATGTCGAAGAAGCCAAAACGCTCCCAGTCACCGCGATATTCTTCAGGAATGTCGAACTCTTTGTACTTAACGTGGTGCGCTGGCGCTTCAATCTGAATATAACCACCTGCACGGAAAGGTACGCTTTCACCGTTAGGAATTTTAAGCTTAAGTTCTTTGATGAAGGTTGCTTTGTTATCGTTAGAGATAACTTCACAATCCCATTTCTTAACACCAAATACTGACTCTTCTAGCTCGATTTCCATGTCTTGCTTAATAGCAACCTGGCATGAAAGACGGCAGCCCTCGCGTGCTTCACCTTTAGTGATGTGGTCTAGTTCAGTTGGAAGAATTTCACCACCACCTGAGTGTACATCTACACGACACTGACCACATGAGCCACCGCCACCACACGCAGAAGATACGAAGTATCCTGCATCAGCTAGAGCACCAAGTAACTTACCACCTGGCTCTGTTTTGATTGCTTTGTCTGGGTCACCGTTGATAGTGATAGTAACATCACCGCTTGGTACCAATTTAGACTTGGCAAACATGATAATAAATACCAGCGCTAGAACGATGGCAATGAACATGCCTACGCCTAGATATATTTCTACATTATTCATTTATATGCTCCCGAGCTTTCTTACAGCTGAATACCAGTGAATGACTGGAAGCCTAGTGCCATTAGACCCGCGATCATAAATACAGAACCTAGACCACGAACACCATCTGGCATATCAGCATACTTAAGCTTTTCACGTACTGCCGCAAGCAACACAATTGCAATTGCCCAACCAATACCACTTCCTACGCCGTAAACAACACTTTCGGTCAGGTTATATTCACGCTGTACTGCGAACGCTACACCACCGAAGATTGCACAGTTAACGGTAATAAGCGGAAGGAAGATACCTAGTGCGTTATAAAGCGCAGGGAAGAACTTATCTAAGCTCATCTCTAGGATCTGTACCAATGCCGCAATAACACCGATAAAGGTTAGGAAGTTAAGGAAGCTTAAGTCAGCTTCAGGGAAACCTGCCCATGCTAATGCGCCTGGAGCAAGAATGTTTACATAAATAATTTGGTTAACCGGAACCGAGATACCTAGTACCACGATAACAGCAACACCAAGACCCATAGCAGTTTTTACTTTCTTAGATACCGCAAGGAAGGTACACATACCTAAGAAAAGTGATAACGCCATGTTCTCAACGAAAATTGAGCGAACAAATAACGACAAATAATGTTCCATGACTTACTCCTTAGGCTCTACTTGCTCAGGACGGATGGTACGGATAACCCAAATCATACCGCCGATTAAGAAGAATGAGCTGAATGGTAGGATTAACAAACCATTACCCTGATACCAGCCACCGTTTTGAACCAGTGGAAGGATTTCGAAACCTAAAATAGTACCGAAACCAAATAGCTCTTTAATTGTACCAATTACAACTAGAATGAAAGAGTAACCCAAGCCGTTACCAATACCATCAAGGAAGCTCATCAGAGGTGGGCTCTTCATGGCGTAAGCTTCAGCACGACCCATTACGATACAGTTAGTAATAATAAGACCAACGAATACCGACAGCTGCTTCGATATTTCATACGAATACGCTTTCAGAATTTGGTCAACCACGATTACCAACGACGCAATAATGGTCATCTGGATAATAATTCGAACGCTAGATGGAATCTGGTTACGAATTAGTGAAATAAACAAGTTTGAGAACGCTACAACGCTTGTAAGCGCAAGCGACATTACCAATGCTGTTTCCAGCTTAGTGGTAATTGCCAGTGCTGAACAGATACCCAATACCTGTAGGGCGATCGGGTTGTTGTCCAGGATTGGCCCAAAGAGGGCCTTTTTCATTTCTTTAGTATCTGCCATGAGACTTCCCTTATGAACGCCATGCTTGGTTCTTCAGGAACTGGCCGAAGCCTTGCTCGCCTACCCAGTAACGAATAGTGTTTTCAACACCGTTGCTGGTTAGGGTTGCACCTGAAAGCGCATCGATAGTGTGAGGATTGCTAGGGTTAGCATTTTTCACTACGCGAATAGCAACTTCGCCATTCTCGTAAAGCTCTTTGCCGTCCCATTTGTCCTGCCAAGCAGGGTTTTGCACTTCACCACCTAGTCCTGGCGTTTCTTTTTGCTGATAGTAAATAAGCTCGCGAACCGTTTGGCCGTCTGCGTCTACCGCTAAGAAACCGTACATAAGATCCCAAAGGCCGCTGCCGTGAACAGGAAGGATGATACGAGAAACATCACCTGCGTCGTCGCGAACTAAGTAAACACTTGCCACGTTAGGGCGGCGCTGGAAACCAACATTGCTGTTAGTTACCTTTGTGCTGTACTCAGTTTCTTTGGCTGCTTTATACATGTCGTAATCTGGCTTAGGCGCTTCTACGAAAGTACCTTCGTCAAGATTAACAAAACGCTGTTCTACTCGCTCGCTGTACGTGCTTTCAATTGCGCTATTGCTCATGCCCATTTCATAAAGGCCTGCAGCATTAAGAATGTTGCTCTTTTTATCTAGAGCTGCGTTTGTTTGTTGTAAAGAGCGAAGGCCAACAGCCGCGCCAGAAACAACAATTGAACAAACTAAACATACGGCAACAACAATACCTACCGTTTTGCCTAAAGATTCTTTCTTAGCCGACACGTGCTACCCTCCGCTTGATATTGCTTTGTGCGACGAAATAGTCGAACAGTGGCGCCCACAAGTTAGCAAATAGAATTGCTAGCATTACACCTTCAGGGAAGGCTGGGTTTAGGACGCGGATTAGTACCGTCATGAAACCAATGAAGATACCGTAAGCCCACTTACCTTGGTTAGTGAACGACGCAGAAACTGGGTCTGTCGCCATAAAGAACATACCAAAAGCAAGACCACCAACAACAAAGTGCCAATGTGCAGGCATTGCAAACATAGGGTTAGTATCGCTGCCAATTAGGTTTAGCAAAGTTGCGAAGAAGGCAACACCAATTGCTACACCAGCAACAATCCGCCAGCTTGCTATACGCATGTACATGATGAACAAGCCACCAAGAATAATAGCAAGGGTAGACACCTCACCCGCTGAACCTGAGATAGTACCGATGAAGCTGTTCATCCACTGATCCATGTTCGCGTAATCAAGGTTGCCAGAAGCCGCTTGGCTTAGAGACGTTGCACCAGAATAACCATCTGCCGCTACCCATACTTGGTCACCTGAAATTTGTGCAGGGTACGCAAAGTAAAGGAACGCACGACCAGACAATGCTGGGTTAAGGAAGTTACGACCTGTACCACCGAATACTTCTTTAGCAATTACAACACCGAAGGTAATACCTAGTGCAACTTGCCATAGAGGAATAGTAGCTGGAAGTGTTAGTGCGAACAGTACCGATGTAACGAAGAAACCTTCGTTAACTTCGTGCTTGCGCACAGACGCGAACAATACTTCCCAGAAACCACCTACCGCGAACGTTACCGCGTAGATTGGCAGCCAGAAACATGCGCCATAGAAGAATAGACCTAGTGTTCCCGCATTTGCCAAGTCACCGCCAAGGGCAGCGAATAGACCTGCTTGCCATGTGTCAGGCAGCGTTCCTGCGCCAGCAGCAATAGCTTCTTGCGCTTGGAAACCAATGTTATACATACCAAAGAACATAGCTGGGAATGTTGCCATCCATACCATGATCATGATGCGCTTAAGGTCAATGCTGTCACGCACGTGCGTGTTAGCTTTGTTTACTTTACCTGGCGTATAAAAGATGGTCGCTGCAGCTTCGTAAAGCGCGTACCATTTTTCATGCTTACCACCCGGCTCGAAATCCGGCTCAATTTTTTCTAAATACGCTTTTAAACCCATGACTTAACCCTCTTTCTCTATCGTGGTCAAACAGTCGCGTAAGATAGGAGCGTAGTTGTATTTGCCTGGGCATACATAAGTACACAATGCCAAATCTTCTTCGTCCAACTCTAAGCAACCCAACGTCTGAGCACCGTCAGTATCACCAGAAATCAGGTCCCTAAGCAGAAGCGTAGGAATGATATCTAGGGGCATAACGCGTTCGTAATTACCAATTGGAACCATAGAACGTTCTGAACCATTGGTAGTTGTTGTCATATCAAATTTCTTGCTACCACTTAGGTGACCTAAGTAAGCGCGTGTCACTGAGTGTTGGTTTGAACCAGGTAGGATCCAACCGAACAATTTCTTCTCGTGACCTTCTTTTAATAGTGAAACTTGGGTGTGGAAACGACCTAAGAAACCGTGTACGCCCATTGCAGTTGTACCGTTAAGTACAGAACCAGAAACAACACGTACTTCACCGTCTACTTGCTCATTCGCAGTTAGCTCGGTCACGTCTGCGCCAATTACAGTGCGCACTAGACGTGGGTTTGTTGCAGCAGGACCTGCAAGTGAGATAACACGGCGGTTATCTAATTCACCTGTAGTTAGCAATGCACCAATCGCCATAACGTCTTGGTAATTAATGTGCCAAACCGTTTTGTTCATGCCGGCTGAATCAAGGAAGTGGATATGAGTACCCGGTAGGCCCGCAGGGTGAGGACCGCCAAACTCTTCAACATCAACTGCCGCATCGCCAGTAGCAACAGAAGCACCTGCCGCTTTACAAACGTAAGTCTTGCCACCGCTCAATTGCGTTAGCGCTTTAAGACCATTTACGAAATCGTCTTGGCGCTCAGCAATAATCACAGCAGGATCTGCTGCAAGTGGATTAGTATCCATTGCTGTAACGAAAATTGAGTTTGGTACAGAGTCTAGCTGAGGCGATTTGCTGAATGGACGTGTGCGTAACGCTGTCCACATGCCTGACTCTACAAGGATTGACTGAAGCTGCTCACGTGTTGCGCTCGCGATCTGGTCAGCTGCAATTTTATCAAATGTTACGGCATCGCTGCCGTTCATTTTGATAACTACAGACTGAAGAACACGTTTTGCACCACGGTTAACCTCTACCACTTCACCCGCAGCTGGAGCAGTGAATTTAACGCCAGGGTTCTTTTTGTCTTCAAAAAGAACCTGACCTTTCTTCACTACATCGCCAACTTGGACGTGCATGGTAGGGCGCATACCCACATATTCTTCTCCCAGAATGGCAACGCGCGTTGCAGCAGATGCATCAGCAATCTCCTGCTTTGGCGCTCCCTCAATTGGGAGGTCGAGACCTTTCTTGATTTTTATCATATGTAATTGCACTACTCTAATAGAAATACCCTTTTGCATGACCGCAGGAAACCTGCCTGTCAGCATGCAAAAACGCACTATTAACAGGTGTTAGACACCTTTTTTGTTGATTGATGGAACTTGCTGCAATTGCTACGGTCAGCCTGTTATGAAGCCGTAACGCATAATTCCTTTAGCGGACGCTTTGTTCGTCCTTTCTATATAGACCACCAGCAGAAATTTACACTTATTATTGTTGTTGTGTAGCTGCAATCGCCACTGCTGTTTTGGTAGAGGCAGAAAAGACCCCTACTTAATTTCGGGATTTTAGCATTAACCCATACGTTTGTGCCACGCTATTTCAAGATAAAGGCAAATTTTTCTACAATTTAATGTAAACCTTTGGTCTTATTCATTTACAATTTTTTCGATGACACCCTATATCGGCTTGTAATTCGGTACAAAAAAGCCGTCAAATCAGACGGCTTTTGCACGAATTGCATTAAGTTAATTAATGGTAAGTTTAGGCTTTACCACTTAACCAATGGGTCAACTTCACTGTCGTAATCAACGCTGTCAATGTCAAAACCAAACAGCTTTAGGAACTCATGGTGGTAACCTTTGTAGTCACTTAAGTCATGAAAGTTCTCTTGTGTCACTTGGTCCCATAGCGCTTTAATCTTCGCTTGAGTAGCGTCATTTGTTTCTTTGCCGTCCATGCGATAGCGATTTGCTTCATCTAACGTAGGCGTATTGCCAAACAGGCACTGTGTGAACAAACCATGAATCTGTTCAATACAGCCTTCGTGTGTGCCCTCTTCTTTCATCACTTTGTAAATAAGTGAAATATAAAGCGGCATGACGGGAATGGCAGAACTTGCTTGCGTCACGAGCGCTTTTAGTGAGCTTACGTTTGCTTGTACAAGCAAGTCACTGTTTTTGCCAATAATAGCAGTCTGCAGCGCGATCAAGGTCTTCTTTTGCTTTGCCGATAGTCGCTTGACCGTAGATAGGCCATGTAAGCTCTTTACCAATGTAGGTATAGGCAGTGGTTTTGCAGCCTTCTGCTAGCACATCAGCATTTCGTAAAAAGTCCATCCAACGTTCCCAATCTTCGCCACCCATCACTTTAATGGTGTTGAGGATCTCATCGTCGTTGGCAGGCTCAAGCGCCACTTCATGCACTTTGTCTTTATCTGTATCGTAAGTTTTTGTGGTGTATGCCTCGCCTACTGGCTTAAGCGTCGACTTGTAGGTCACACCGGTTTCTGGGTCGGTTCTGCGCGGAGACGCAAGGCTATAAATAACCAAGTCAACCTTACCCATTTCAGCTTTGATTTTTTCGATAGCTTCGCTTTTGATTTCATCAGAAAAGGCGTCGCCATTAATAGTATCTGCATACAAGCCTTTTGCTTTGGCTTTTTCATGGAATGCTGCCGTGTTGTACCAACCAGCAGTCCCTGTTTTGCGTTCCGTTGGCGCTTTTTCAAAACAAACACCTAATGTTTTTGCGCCATAACCAAAGGCAGATGTGATGCGTGACGCTAAGCCGTAGCCTGTAGAGCTACCAATAACCAGTACATTTTTAGGGCCTTCGCCTAAGTCACCTTTTGCTTCCACATAAGCAATTTGTTCATCAACCGCTTTAGCACAGCCTACCGGGTGCGCGTTTGTACAAATGAAGCCTCTCACTTTAGGCTTGATAACCATAATAATTTTCCTTATTTGAGCGTGGGGCTATTGTAATGCCGAAGCCACTGATAACAACTCGGAGCAGATGGGACCCTGCTAACCTTTAATTCGCTTTTGCCAGCATATCGCATACATGCATTCTCACCAACAAAACATAGTAGCATCACATATTTAGATTTAAACAAGCGACACGTAAACGCGTCCAGATTATTAGTGTGCTGTTCGTTTACTAACAAAGCGTTAGAAAAGTAAAAGGAATAGGTTAGAAGATAGAAAGGAATAAAAGATTAAACAAAGAAAAGTACTGGTATTCACAGGAGCACCATTGGGCACTCCTGTGAAGAAATCATTAACCTAGAACGTCAAGAAGTTCTACGTCAAAGATTAGGGTGCTGTAAGGTGCAATAGCTGCGCCAGCACCTTGCTCACCGTAAGCTAGGTCGTGTGGTACGTATAGACGATACTTTGAACCTGCTTTCATAAGTTGAAGTGCTTCAGTCCAACCTTTGATTACGCCGCCTACTGGGAATTCAGCTGGCTGACCACGCTCGTAAGAGCTATCAAACGTAGTACCGTTTATAAGCGTACCGTGGTAGTGAACACGTACTGTGCTAGAAGCATCTGGAGTCTCGCCGTCACCTTCAGTAACAACTTCATATTGAAGACCAGATTCAGTTACGGTTACTTCGTCACGCTTTGCGTTTTCTTCAAGGTACTTTGTGCCTTCTTCAATAACCGCTTTGCTTGCTTCTTCTTTAGCAGCTTGCATACGCTTGTGAATTTCGCCAAACGCATCACGTAGAGTGTCGTTATCAACCTGAGGTGCTTGACCTGCGAAGGCGTCTTTAAGGCCAGCTACAACAGCGTCAATCGCTAGTCCGTCGAAAGGATTTGATTGTAGTTGTTGA
Organism: Alteromonas sp. ABH4_454; assembly: GCF_056311775.1. NCBI lineage: Bacteria > Pseudomonadati > Pseudomonadota > Gammaproteobacteria > Alteromonadales > Alteromonadaceae > Alteromonas > Alteromonas sp. ABH4_454. The sequence continues at coordinate 116,574 of NZ_CM149972.1, forward strand.
CCCATTTGAAAACCAATGCCGTAACTTGCTTGGGTTTCTACTGTATTGAATGTATCAGTCACAAGAACTCCTGAAATTAAATTACAAATGCAGTACAAATTTCAAACAAAACGCTTAACGCGAGAATGTTTCTGCATTTTCCGGTGCAAGAGTGTACCACACCACAAAATATCTTGCTTTGAGCAATGTTAACTAGGGTGCAAAAGTATCAAAATGTTGTAAATTATAACCGAAAGTGGTTAGACAAGTCGCAAAGGACACAGTATGGTTAGCCCATATATTTAGGAGGATAGCATGCAAACACACTATGATGCTGAACTGAAAGATACCGTTCGATACCTTGGTAAAACCCTTGGTGAAACAATCAAAAATCAATTAGGTCAGGAGTGGCTAGACCGTATTGAAAAGATTCGTAAAGGCGGCCGAGCTTCTTATCAGGGAGACGCTACTTGTAGCGAAGAACTGAAAGAAACTTTCAAAACAATGTCTGACAGCGATTTGCTGACTGTTGGTCGTGCCTTCGCACAATTCTTGAACCTAGGTAATATTGCCGAGCAAGAATACAACGCGGCAATGAATGTCGATGCATCTATTGATGCTCTGTTTAAACACCTAGATAAAGCAGAACTGACTGCTGACAAAGTACAAGACGCCGTTGCAAAACTAAACATCGATCTTGTATTAACCGCACACCCTACTGAGGTTACGCGCCGTACACTTATTCATAAACATAAAGAGCTAGCGGACTGCCTGCAGGCTGTGCATCAAGAATCGTTAAGTGATGTTGAGCGTAAAAAGATCGAAACCCGCATTGCTGATCTTATAGCGCAAGCTTGGCACACTGAAGAAATTCGTTCAGTTCGCCCGACTCCCGTCGACGAAGCGCGTTGGGGCTTCTCGGTCATTGAAAACTCATTGTGGGAAGCGGTACCTGACTTCATGCGCGAGCTTGATGGTCGCTTAAATGAAGACTACGACGTATCGCTACCGCTAGACTCGTCACCAGTACAATTTAGCTCTTGGATGGGTGGAGACAGAGACGGTAACCCGTTTGTTACTTCGAAAGTAACTGAGCAAGTATTGCTGCTGGCAAGAAAACGCGCGGCTAAGCTTTTCGCAATCGACCTTGACCGTTTGCAGGTAGAACTTTCGATGTACGATTGCAACGAAGAACTACGTGCACAAGTAGGCGATGCAAACGAACCGTACCGCGCCCTACTTCGCCCGTTGGTTAATAAGTTTATTGCTACTCGTGACGGCATTGCCGACTATCTTGCAGGTAAAAACCCAGACACGTCTAACTGGATAGAAAGCGATGATGAGCTTATCGAGCCGTTGATGCTTTGCTATCAGTCACTATTAGACTGCGGTATGCAGGTTGTTGCTAATGGTCTACTACTAGACACCATTCGTCGTGCTCGCGTATTTGGTATTCACCTTCTACGCCTTGATGTACGCCAAGACTCTGAACGTCACGCAGACGTATTTAGCGAACTTACTCGCTATTTAGGTTTAGGCGATTACGCACAGTGGAGCGAAGCCGACAAGCAAGCATTCTTATTGCGCGAGCTTGGCTCAAAACGTCCGCTATTCCCAGCACAATGGGACGCATCTGACGATGTAAAAGAAGTGCTGGATACCTGTAAGGTCATTGCAAAGCACAGCAAGCATGGCTTTGGTATCTACATTATCTCTATGGCGAGTGAGCCATCAGATGTTATGGCGGTTAGACTGCTTCTTCAAGAAAGCGGTGTAGATTGGCCAATGCCGGTAGCACCACTATTTGAAACGCTAGACGATTTGAACAACTCGCCTGACGTAATGCGCAAACTTCTGTCTATCGACTGGTATCGCGGTTACGTGAAAGGTCGTCAGTTTGTGATGATTGGTTATTCTGATTCAGCGAAAGATGCAGGCGCATTGGCTGCGGGTTGGGCACAGTATCAGTCTCAAGAAGCACTGGTAGCCATTGCAGAAGAATTCGACGTAAGCCTAACCCTATTCCACGGTCGTGGCGGTACGATTGGTCGTGGTGGATTGCCAGCGCACGCTGCTATTTACTCACAACCTCCTGGCTCACTAGAAGGCGGATTCCGCGTAACAGAACAGGGCGAAACTATTCGCTATAAGTTCGGTATGCCAAAACTGGCTAAACGCAGCCTAGGTATTTACGCCAGCGCCATTATTGAAGCTATGTTGTTCCCACCTCCGGCACCAAAAGAAGAGTGGCGCGAGCTTATTACCGCAATGGCAGCGCAAGGTCGCGATAACTACCGTGCAACTGTACGTCATGATGAAGAGTTTGTCCCTTACTTCCGCGTGGCTACTCCAGAGCAAGAGTTGGGTAAACTACCGCTAGGTAGCCGCCCAGCTAAGCGTAAGCCACAAGGCGGAATTGAGAGCCTACGAGCTATACCGTGGATCTTCGCTTGGGCACAAACACGTTTAGTACTGCCAAGCTGGCTAGGCGTTATGCGCGCTATTGATAGCGTGAAGACCCCTGAAAACGAGAAAGTAGTTAACGAAATGTTCAGCGAATGGCCATTCTATCGTTCGCGTCTTTCTATGCTAGACATGGTGTTCCACAAAGCTGATCCACGCATTAGTGAAGCTTATGATGAGCGCCTTGTACCTAAAGAGCTTAAGCACTTTGGTGAAGCGCTACGTAGCGAGCTTAAAGAGAGCATCTCGTCACTGTTAGCTATTACAGGCGATGACGACATTATGAAGAACGATCCGCAAGGTAAAGAGTCTATGGAAATTCGCGCTGCGTATTTACAACCTCTTCATTACCTGCAAATTGAGCTTCTTGACCGTATCCGTAAGGCCGGTGATGAGTCGCAAAATACCAGCTTAGAGCGTGCAATGATGGTTACCATTGCGGGAATCGCGATTGGTATGCGTAATACGGGCTAGAGCCCAATTTAGCGCTTAGCGTTGTGACTAGAAGCCTGCTCATTGAGCAGGCTTTTTTTTGCAGATTGCTTAACTATAGCGAGCGAGTTTTATAAGATTTTAACAGGCTCGCTTCTTTTTCAAATAATGAGTGTGCCAAAGGATGTTCGGTAATGGATTGAATTGGCAGGAGTTTGAGAAACAGGCTCTCCTGTGCCAAGGATGCCGTGGCAAAGCCTACAAAGACGCAACAAAAAAGGCTGGATACGTAAGGTCGTAACAGACTGTCTGCAGCAGGGATGCTGCAGCCAAGCCTCCATGGATGGAAGCTCGGCGTGTCTGTGTAGGCCTTACGTATCCAGCCTTTTCTAGCGGATGCTAATGCATCCGCTTTAAGCACTATTAGCCGTTTACGAAATCAACGCCTAGCTTGATGTCGCCACGTAGGCCTTCAAGCATGTCGTTTTTCGCTTTTTCTTCAAACGCGCTTAGCTCGCCGTATGGCAAGATTTCTACAACACCGTTTGCGCCAAGGCGTACTGGGTGTGCGAAGAATGCTGCGTCGTCGCTGTCGTCAGTCTGTACGTAAGTGTACTCAACAACGTTCTCACCTTGCATTGCTGCAACTAGAGACAGACAGAAACGCGCTGCTGCTTGACCCATTGAAAGGGTTGCAGAGCCGCCGCCAGCTTTCGCTTCAACAACTTCAGTACCCGCATTCTGGATACGAGTAGTTAGGCTAGATACTTCTTCGTCTGTAAACTCTACGCCTTCAACTTGTGAAAGAAGAGGAAGGATAGTTGTACCCGAGTGACCACCGATTACCGGTACGTGCACAGAAGATACGTCTACACCTTTAAGTTCAGCAACGAAAGTTTCAGCACGGATAACGTCAAGTGTCGTTACACCGAAAAGCTTGTTCTTGTCGTAAACGCCTTTAGCTTTAAGCGTTTCAGCTGCAATAGCTACAGTAGTGTTAACTGGGTTAGTGATGATACCAACACACGCGTTCGGGCAGTTATCAGCTACACCTTCAATTAGGTTTTTAACAATGCCGGCGTTGATGTTGAACAGATCAGAACGATCCATACCTGGCTTACGAGGCATACCCGCTGGAATAAGAACTACGTCTGCTCCAGTAAGTGCATCAGCTAGGTCATCTTTACCGTGACCGGTTACTTTTACCGCAGTGGGGATGTGGCTCAAATCAACGGCAACACCAGGAACAACTGGCGCAACGTCATATAGCGCTAAATCTGAACCTGCTGGCAATTGTGTTTTCAACAACAAAGACAGCGCCTGACCAATACCACCGGCAGCACCTAACACGGCTACTTTCATACCATTTCTCCTATGGGATTACTTCACGTATTTAAACGGAACGTCACACTAATGCAACGCGGGGGAAAACTCAATCACCGGATCGTCTTATTAACGTTATTTATGGCGATTTTCATTCGATATTCATTATCATGAATGATTATGCAAAGAAATTGCGCAAAGTCTACCTGTACGGCACAATATGCGCATACTAAATAGAATTCCTTACGATAACACTTAAAAAAGAAAAGAGCGCTAATGGCAAACGCAAAACAAGAGCAACTCATCAAAGCTTTTAAAGAAATTCTAAAAGCAGAAAATTATGGTTCGCAGGGCGAGATTGTTGACGCTTTGAAAGCACAAGGTTTTGACAACATCAGCCAATCGAAAATCTCTAGAATGCTAAGTAAGTTTGGCGCGGTACGAACCCGAAATGCACGGGGAGACATGGTTTACTGTTTGCCTCCTGAATTAGGTATGCCTACCGCCAAAAGTCCGCTCAAACAGTTGGTATTAGATATCGTTCACAACAATGTCATGGTCATTATTAGAACGAGCCCAGGCGCTGCTCAACTTATTGCCCGTTTATTAGATTCGTTAAGCAAGAAAGATGGCGTACTAGGCACTATTGCAGGTGATGACACTATTTTCATTGCCCCTGCTGATGTGACAAGAATTGAAGAATTAAGACAACGCGTTGAAGATTTATTTGAAAATGTTTAGTTAGGGCAACCAAAAGCCGACAATCAAAAATCAAGAAACCGCATACAAGATGCGGTTTCCAAATAGGGTATAACCCAAGGCTATCCTAAGATAGCAACTTAATAAGCGCGTCTGCCGCTGGGCGTGAAGACGGTGGGTTCTGACCCGTTACTAACAAACCGTCAGTAAAAACTTTTACCGCGAAATCGTCAGCACTTTCATATTTACCGCCCTTTTTAACCAGTTCATCTTCTACCAGATAAGGAACAACATCAGTAAGTTCCATTGCTGCTTCTTCGCTGTTTGAGAACCCCGTTACCTGTTTGCCATCAACTAAGTATTTGCCATCTGGAGTTTTAACGTCCTTAAGTACGATTGGAGCATGGCACACTGCACCAACAGGTTTATTCGCCGCAATTGTGTCCTCAATTAATTTAATCGAGTGCGCGTTGTCAGAAAGATCCCATAGCGGGCCGTGACCGCCCGGGTAAAATACGGCATCGAACTCATCTGCACGCACATCTTCAAGCGGTATAGTCGAGGCGATAGCACTACGTGCCAATTCATCTTTGGTATAACGCATAGCGTCGTCTGTCATTGCGTCTTCTGCAAGACTATTTGGGTCAATTGGCACTTGCCCGCCCATTGGTGATGCCAGCGTAATCGTATAGCCTTGGTCTTTAAATGCGTAATATGGCGCTGCGAACTCTTCTAACCACATGCCAGTTTTCTTCCCCGTATCACCCATAATTTCGTGAGACGTCATTACCATAAGCATACGTTTTGTCATAAGCCCTCCTTGCGAGCATTTAAAAATGTAACGCCAATTGATTCGTGTGGTGGAGGGACTTAGATCATAAGCAAACACTGTGATCGATTAGTGGCTTGTGTGTGAGATAAATCGCAGGCATAAAAAAGTGCCACTTTCTGTTAAGGAAAGTGGCACCTAACACTACAACTTGTAGTTAGTGTTTACTACTTCTTAGAAGCGGTAGTTAACACCCAAACGTAATTCCCAAAGTGATGCATCACCTTGACGTGGAGTTGGGTTTGAAGAACCAATTGTAACAGTGTTGAACGATGCTTCTTCAAGAATGCCCCAGTCGTCATTCAGCATATTTGTGAAGTTATCAATCACGAAGAATACTTGTGCTGAGTGGTCTTTGTGGAATGCTGGAACATCTTGGCGAACCGCGATATCAACCTTTGTCCACCAAGGGCTTTCTTCATCATTACGCTCAGCACCGATTGGAAGAACACTACCGCTATCTAGGTAAGGAGTGAATTCAAAGATAGCGTTACCTTCATTTTTTGAATAAACAAGGCTGTAAGGTCTGCCAGACTGTGCAACCGCAAATGCAGAGAACGTAGTGTCATAACCATCAATAAGCTCGGTGGTGTAACGGAAGTCCAATGTAAAGCGGTGAGCAATGTTCCAGTCTGAAAGTGAAGAAACTTCTTCATTCGGGTTAGTAAATGCTCTGTACTGGTAGTTAGAAAACGCTACCGAACTGGTCATAGGCTGAACATCTTCAGCGTGGCTGTAGTTATAGCCTGCAACAACTGAGATCCCGTTATCCCATGATTTGTTCATAGTCCCTGTTAATGAATATGAAGTTGAAGACTCGTCAGAATTAGTTAACTCAAGAGAACCATAACCCGTTCTATCGTAATCGATATAACCTTCTTCGGTTAAACCAACCGCTTCAATACCTTTGTATTTAATCATCGCTTGGTCTTGCGTGATGCTTACCAATAGATCTAAGTTAAATACGTAGTCTTCATCTGTAATATGCGTCATACCTGCAGAGATTTTCCACTCACTAGGCATTTTGAAATCTGGGTCAAGGTTGTTACTTTCGAAGTTATCACCTTCACCAGCGTCCATAGCAGCATCTAAGTCTGAAGGTACAGAGTAACCTGGGCCAGCAGTAACACCGTCTTCAGTATTTACCCACGTAACACTACCGTCTAGAAGGTTAGCGTATTCGCCTTCTACTTCACCACCAGTTACGTTTGTGTTTTGATAATTGTTAGTCATCCAAACGTTAGGGTTACCACCTGAGAACAAGCCAAAGCCACCGCGAAGCTCTGTGCTATCGCTTAGCGTGTAGTTAAGACCTACACGCGGTTGAAGTAGGTCAATACCATCCAGGTTTGCTGTGTTGCTATAACCATAAGATTCAGTAAATTCGGTATTTTCCACTGGGCGGTCAGACGTTGTGATCCAATCGTAGCGAAGACCAGCTACTACTTTAAGATCGTCAGTTAGGTAGAACTCGTCCTGAGCATAAGTTGAGTGAGACGTATAACCCCACTCTGCCGCACGGTCGTTCAAATCACCTGAATAGGCATAACCGTATTCTATCTCTGCGTTGGTACCGTTCTCAAAGTCTTCAATGCTTTCAAACGTAATTGACGTTTCAGAGTGCTGAACAAATAAGTTGTATATGTCCAACTTATCATTTTCATAACCGAAGGTTAGGGTATGACCATTATCGAAGTAGTAGTTACCACGGAACATGATACTGGTTGCATCCCAGTCAAGGTCGTTGGCTTGACGGCTGTCGTCTGAACCAAGGTAAACAGTGATATCGTCAGAATCTGCGTTAGTCAATTCAATCTTGATCTCACCGAAGTCGTTGCCACCAGGGTTTCCATCGCCGTACATTGAACGTTGAAGGTTATCTAGCTCTGTACGTGCAATACGGATTTCAGTAGAGAATTTATCTGTCCAGTCTGAGTAAAGCACACCAATGAAAGATTGAAGCTCAGCACCACGCTCATATAAGTGGCTTGAGAATTCAAATTCATCAGAATCACCATCAGATTCAGAGAAGTTGTTGCCGTCATTGTAGTTATAAGTGAAAGCAAAACGATGCTGATCGTTAATGTTCCAGTCTAATTTAACAAGAAGCTTCTCATCTTCATTCGCCATGCTTGATGGAACTGTACCAGCGTCGAAGTTGTATACGCTTTGTGAGATAGCCTGAATTTGCTCAACTTGGTCTTGTGTTATATTGATTTCATTGATAGCACCTGAGCCGATTGCGCCGCGGTCGAAGGTGTTAGCGCCTTCAAGTTTTTCGTATGCTGCGAAGATAAATAATTTATCTTTAATAAGTGGGGCACCAACAGTAAAGCCATAACGCTTCTCGGTATAGCCACCAAGAGTAATGTCGTCACCTTCTAGAGAGTCACCACGTAGGCTGTCACTACCGAAGTCATAGAATGCAGAGCCGTGAACTTCGTTAGTACCTGTTTTACTTACAGCACTAATATTACACGCAGAGAAACCACCGTAGATTACGTCAAACGGTGCAATTTCAACTGAAACACCAGCGATAGCGTCGAAAGAGAAAGGCATTCTTTCAGTTGGGTAGCCGTTTGAATTTAGACCGAAAAGGTCGTTCATACGAACACCGTCAACAGTCAAGCTGTTGAAACGTGGGCTTTTACCCGCACACTGAATTCCGTTGCTGCCACCTTCGTCTACGTAAATACGTGGGTCGATACGAACAATGTCAGTGATGTCACGGTTGATAGCAGGCGCTTCTTGAAGAGTAGAAAGGTCGAAGCTTGCAACAGGGCCGGTTTGGCCGAAAGATAAGCTGCTAACTTGAGAACCAGTAACAACAATATTTTCGTACTGGGCTGCTGGCTCTAGCATACGCTCAATTGACGCTGACTCACCAAGCTCTAGGTAAACGTCATTGATTGTTTGATCAGCGAACTCGTCAGAATCGATTACAACTGTGTATGGACCACCAACGCGAAGACCGCGAAGACTGAACGTACCGCCGTTGTTTACAGTAACAGTTTTAACTGCGCCCGTAGGAACGTGAGTGACTGTTACAACAGTACCTGCTGCTGGGTTACCTTGTGGCCCCACAATTTTACCGTTCAATTCAGATGACGTAACCTGGGCCATAGCCGTTGACGACAAACCGATTGACAGCGCAACCGCAGCCGCAATGCGACTGAACTTTGCTGATGTTCTCATGTGTGTTTCCCTTTTTGTTTAAATTTGTTTTTAGGGTCGCAGTAGGGTGTTTCCCTTAGTCGACCTTTAATTAATATGAATCGGTGAAATTGTTATAGAGATTCATGTCAATTTTATTACAACTTTACATTTTTATTTAGCAGCAACTCCCCTAGGCGTTTGACTTTGTAAAAAATATCTTGACCAAATGGTCAGGTTAATTTACTTATTGTTATTATTGTCAATTCACGGCGATTAGCTGATGCTATTCTTGCCATATCAAACACTAATAAACAGCGTTTAACAAAAATCAGGTTTACCTATAAAAGATTCATTAATAACAACAACTTACCACTTTAAAATAAATTTACCTATTGCAATAAGTAACCTTAACTGATGAAATCCACATATAAATCGTTAATTCATTTGGTCGTTTTTTTGACAGATTTAAGAATTGTTACCTCTGCAAAGTGGATTGTGTTAGCTATAGTTGCACTATCGTGTGGCCTAGCAAGCTATTATAAAAACTCTACGTTTTATGATGACATTCTGCCTCAAACCGGCCAAATATTAACCTGCAATACAGGGTTATCGGGTAATAAAGATGTATTTTCTGCTTATATAACCGATGGTCGCATAGCTAAAATGGTTAGCGAACGATTATGCTCTGACAGCACAATAAAACGCCAATACAGCAGTATTAAAGTAGTAATTGGTCAAAGCGATTACGATACCTTTCGATATATAAACCACGGTGTAGTTGACCTAGCCTTGGTGAAAAGCAATATCGTGGATGCCTTTGGTGCAGATAAAATCTATGGTTTGACTAAGCTAGCAGCCCACCCTGACTACCCCGCATTTTTTATAGCGCTTAGAGAAAAACCATTGTTAAGTAAAGAGTATTTACTTGGGAAACGCATTGGCCTTTTAGACTATCCGAGTAGCCGTTCTGGTCATATAGTTCCCAAGACAGTCTTACAACATATGGGCCTGACAGACACCATTGTCGACATTGTCTATTACAGCTCTCACAAGGAATTGAGGCGCGCACTCCTTGCAGGCGAAGTCGATATCATCTCAACGTATTGGGCAGAGGAAGATGCCGAGACGTTTTCTAAGAATTACACCGCCCCCCTTTTAGAGAGCGTGAGCGGGATGCAATGGTATTTAAAGATGCAGACCCAAAATACGGACCTATTCTGCGCAGTTCAGTCAGTTGTCTACGAAATAGCGACAACTCACCCAAGACCATATTACAAAAATATTACGTTGGAAGAAGGGTGTAACAAATGAGTAAAGTTAAGTTACATCTGAAGTCACCCTCCAAAATTGCGGCTACGCTTTTATTACTGGTAATTTTGTTGCAAATAGCATCTATAGTCGGTCAATACTTTGCACATCAGCTTTCTATCCATCAAGCTATTGATGTCGTCGAAAGGCGTATAAGTTTGGATAGCGCCTTCCTTGATGTTGGAAACGAAACGCTAAATACGCCAGCGAATATGTATGCAATTGAGCGCTATCTTGAACGCCTCAATAAAGTGATAGAAGAAAAAACGCTGCCTGTCATAGCGAGTGCTGTTCAGGGCGTTCAGACAAATGCAGACTTAACTGAATACCCAATTGTGCATAGTTCCACTTTTAAGAATGCAGAGCAAACGATACATATTTCAATTAATAGTAGAAATGCTTTAAGTGAAGTGGGCATTAGCTGGGTAGCCGTTCTAATCGCACTTCTTATTGCCCCATTATTTGTATTTACGAACAAAGAGAAGCGAAAACAATCTCCCCTTGAAGAACTCGTTGTTCCTCCTAAGCCCAAACTAATAATTAACCTGCAAGAAAAGACCATATCAAACGGTATTGAAGACAAAGTAGTAACCTTACAAAACAAACCTCTTTGTTTTTACACTGCTTTGGTTAAATACTGCATAGCCAATCCCAATCAACCATTACCGCCACATAAAGATGTTCCAAGTGAGTTAATGGCGCTAGCTAATAAATGCTTCGGCCGATTGATTGAGTTAGGCCATACAAAGAGAAAACGCCCCGACTTCAACGCAAACCTAGACAAAACGTTAAGTGAAATAAGAGACTGCCCTTGATGAGTTGTTCTTGTCTTACGTTGAAGAAAAAGAGAAGTATTACCCACCTCGTGCTCAGGGTGAAGGTTCACGTTCAAAGCAACACTCTTATGCATTGCCACCGATAAAAGAAGAGGATATCGAAATTATTGGTAACTAATTAAAAACTGACCACTTGGAGAACTTTATTGTATTTTATGCGAGTTTAAAAAACAGCCCGCAATACCTTGAAAATACAATAATGTTCTAGCAAAGACCGCGCCCAAAAGCGAGAACTTGTGAATATAACATTGATTCGCGAGGCCTAAACGCGTATCTTTGCACCAACAAAACCAGCTTTATAGTACTATGCAATCGCCACTAATTATTGCCATTTCTGGAGCTTCTGGCTCTGGGAAGTCTCTTTTTACAAAAAATTTGTTTAACGGCTTCAGTGCTCAAGGCCGCCCTGTTCAAGTGCTGCGCGAAGATCACTACTATCGCGCCCAAGATCATCTTCCCATGGAACAGCGTGAGAAGAATAACTACGATCATCCAAACGCATTTGAACACGAGTTATTGAAAGCGCACCTGCAAGCATTGCGTGATGGCCAACCTATCGACTATCCGCATTACTGCTATAAAACGCACACACGTTTACCTGAAACGGAGCGCTTAAACCCCGCACCGGTAATCATACTTGAAGGTATTATGTTGCTTGCGCGTACCGATTTATTACCTCTATATGACGTAAAAATCTTTATCGACACTCCTCTTGATATTTGTTTGATGCGCCGAATGATGCGAGACCTGAAAGAACGTGGCCGTAGCATTGAGTCGGTGGCAAAGCAGTACGAAGAAACTGTAAAGCCTATGTATCATCAATTTATCGAACCTAGCCGCTTCACTGCCGACGTAGTAGTGACGCAAGGTGGCAAAAACCAAATTGCATTAGATGTGATCAAATCACACATTCAGCAAGCGCTTCTTTAAGGAAACATTACTATGGTAGGTTTACTGGGCATTGCAGTCCTTCTGGGTATTGCCTTCGCGTTATCATCGGCGAAACGCAGTATAAATTGGCGCACCGTTGGTGGCGCATTTGCTATTCAAGCATCAGTTGGCGCATTTGTCCTGTATTCTGAACCAGGTAAAGAGGTATTGTTAAGTGCAACCAAGTTTGTTGCTAATATTATTGCTTACAGCCAAGAGGGCATAAACTTCCTGTTTGGCCCTATTGGCGACAAGTCAATAGCATTCATATTCGCTTTTAACGTACTTCCCGTTATTGTCTTTTTCTCAGCCCTTATCGCAGTGCTCTATCACCTTAAAGTGATGGGTGTCATCATCAAAGTAATCGGTGGATTCTTACAAAAAGCGCTCGGAACCAGTCGCCCAGAATCCATGTCCTCTGCTGCCAACATTTTTGTTGGTCAAACCGAAGCGCCTTTGGTAGTTCGTCCTTTCATCCCACACATGACGACTTCTGAGCTATTTGCCATTATGGTAGGCGGCCTGGCATCAATAGCAGGCTCTGTCATGGCTGGTTATGCTGGCATGGGGGTTGAGCTTAAATATCTATTGGCCGCAAGCTTCATGGCTGCGCCAGGTGGCTTGTTAATGGCAAAAATTATTTTGCCTGAAACCAGTAAACCAAATGAAGACTTACACGACGTAGACTCGGAAGATACCGGCTACGCTAATGTATTTGATGCTGCTGCCAGTGGCGCAGCGTCAGGCATGCAGCTTGCGTTAAACGTAGGCGCTATGCTACTCGCTTTCATAGCTTTAATTGCCATGTTTAACGGCCTTATTGGCTGGACAGCAGGGCTATTTGGCTATGAAAACGTAACGTTTGAAGGGATCCTGGGTTATGTACTTCAACCTCTTGCATGGGCAATCGGCGTCCCATGGGAAGAAGCACAACTTGCAGGCAGCTTTATTGGTCAGAAAATGGTGGTGAACGAATTCGTTGCCTACCTTAACTTCTTAGAAAACCAAGCACAGCTATCTGAAGCGTCTCAGGCCATTATCACCTTTGCTCTTTGTGGTTTTGCAAACTTCTCTTCTATCGCAATCTTGATGGGTGGAATTGGTGTAATGGCACCAACACGCAGAAATGAAATTGCGCGATTAGGATTAAAAGCAGTTATCGCAGCTACGCTATCTAATTTAATGAGTGCCGCACTGGCAGGCTTTTTCCTCTCTCTGGGTTAAAGATTATTAAATTAGACCAGTTGGTCAAGAAAAAACTAGACTAACTAGTCAGGTTTCTGTAAATTACGCGCAAATTCCTCGCGGGGTTGATTTATGTCAATTTCTGCGACTTTTTTCTGTAGCCCGTCTACCTTTATAATGCCGCAGTCAAAATATACGGGATAAAGTTATGCAATTAGTTGCTGTTGATTACCAAGCGGAAAACGCACAAGAAGAATTCGTGAAGTCACTTCGCGAGACAGGGTTCGGTGTTTTGAAAAATCACCCTATCCAACAGTCATTAGTTCAAGGTATTTACGACAATTGGCAGGGCTTCTTCGATAGTGAAGAGAAGAACGACTACCTGTACAACAAAGGTAAACAAGACGGATTTTTCCCTCAGAGCGTATCTGAGGTAGCTAAAGGCTTTACGAAAAAAGACATCAAAGAGTATTACCACTTCTATCCGTGGGGGCAGTGCCCAGAAGCGCTACATCCACAAATTTCTCAGTACTATGAGGAAGCGAACACATTAGCGAAAGAGCTATTGGGTTGGATAGAAAAGCACTCTCCTTCAGAGGTGAGTGACAAGTACAGTCAACCGCTAGGTGACATGATCAAAGATTCTGATCAGACCTTGCTGCGTATACTGCACTACCCACCACTAAAAGGTGATGAAGAAGTAGATGCGATTCGCGCTGCTGCTCACGAAGATATTAATTTGATTACTATCTTACCAGCAGCCAACGAGCCAGGATTGCAAGTACAAGCTAAAGACGGTAGTTGGATTGACGTTCCTTGTGATTTCGGGAACTTGATTGTGAATATTGGCGACATGCTTCAAGAAGCATCAGGCGGATATTTCCCATCAACTACCCATAGGGTTGTAAACCCAGATGGCACTGACATGACGAAATCTCGTATCTCGTTGCCATTGTTTTTACACCCAAGACCAGATGTTGTTCTTTCAGAACGTCATACTGCAGGGTCATACCTGCAAGAGCGCCTTCGAGAGCTGGGCGTTATATAAATTAAGTTCCTTTTGTAGTGTTATTCTTTTGCCGCAGCTTAGTCTGCGGCTTTTTTTTAGTTGCTTGCCAAGGTAGCTAATTTAGAAGAATAGCGTTGCTTTTCCTGTAGGTTTGGCGAATGCTTCACGGCCCTTTCTAAGAAGCGTTGCGCTTCGCTAACATCGCCTAACTCGTGATACGCTTTGGCCATGCCGAATAAAATCTCGTGACGCGCGTTATCAAGCTTTAGCCCTTTTCTGTAGTGCGCTATTGCAGCGTTAAGCTTGCCAGCATCAAAAGCTTGTTCCCCTAATATGTAATGATAGAAAGGGTTATTTTTACGCTTTGCCTCAACCATTTGTGTAATCTGCATTGCTTCTTCGTTTCTATCTTGGTGAGTATAGAGAATGGATAAATTCTCCCAAGCTGTGAGGTTTTCATCATTTAGTGATAGTGCGTGCTTGTAAGTCATCTCAGCCTGCTTATAAGCGTCAACCATTCTATATAAAACGCCAAGGTTGACCCAGCTTTGCTGTAATTCAGGCGTTAATGTAGCAGCGGCACGAAAGTAGCTGTAAGCCCTTGTGTAGCTATTCGCCACCAACGCATCTGCACCTTTGTTGTTGTAGTACATAGACACTATTTTGTTTTTCGCTACTGGCTTTCTGGGAAAGTAGTTGCGTAGCATTTGAGGGTCAAAGTCTACGTCTGCCCATAAGCCTCCAATCGATGTTACGTTGTTAGCCTCAGGCATTGAGACGCGCATATTAATATGCCCATTTAGCAGGCTATACCCTTCTCTTCGTGTCCAATACTCTGGAATATCTACTTCATAGAAGGTCGCGTCTAAACCCACGTGTTCAGCAAGCGCATAGGTCATAATTGAAAGGGATAAGCAGTTTGCCGCGCGGTTGTTAAACGTAGTGTCTGCTGTCGTATTCGCACTATTGCGATAAAGCATGCCGTAATCTGAATGGTCAAAAATAGCTTTCACTAAACCTTTAACGTTTTTCTGCAAAGTGCTTTTGTTATGTACCGCTTTTTCAGCAAAAAACTGAGCGTCTTCACCTAAGTAAAAAATCTCGTCGATGGTCTCTACGGGAAACAAATGGTACGACGGAAAAAGGCTATCGTTTAATAAGGTAGGCGGCGACGCTATATTTTGCTCATCCGTTGACTGGCAAGCACTTAGAAAACAGCAAAGTAGCCAAATTAAAACTAGTCGAGTATTCATATCAGGCACCTATTTTAGTTACTCGATAGTTTAAAATTATAGCACCCAAACCATTTTTTTACATTTTATTTACAACTTATGCAGTTGTACTTTTATCGCAAAAAACATCAAAATGGGCTTACTCACTGCTCTGTTACCTCATTCTTATTAATGGTAATCGTTTCTTTAACGGCATTACACAAAGTTAATCATCAAAATATTAAACAGCGCCGTAACTATTCTCAATTCAGTACCTTTCATTGGCTGTCATTTAGTAGTAGGCAAAACGAAGGATGGTGAATTTCATTCAAAGCCCATTTACATATTAAAGGAAAGATTATGAAGAAATTAATGAGTGTGTTGTTTTTGGTTGTTTTAAGCACCAGCGTTTTCGCCGGTCACCACGCTGAAGGTGAGCAAAAAGATATTGTCGATACAGCCGCAAGCAATAACATGTTTTCTACACTGGTTGCTGCCGTAAAGTCTGCTGATTTAGTCACTACATTGAAAGGAGATGGTCCATTTACCGTTTTCGCGCCAACCGATGATGCATTTGCAGCTTTACCTGATGGAACTATTGAAATGCTGCTTAAGCCAGAAAACAAACAAACACTTGTGAAAATTCTTACCTATCATGTTGTAGCCGGCAAAGTAACGGCCAAAGACGTATCTGCGCTTTCTGATGCCACTACAGTGGAAGGAAGTAAAGTTATGGTCTCTACTACTATGAATAAAGTCATGATAAACGATGCTCAGGTTATCAAGGCTGATGTGATGACCAGCAACGGTGTTATTCACGTTATTGATACGGTATTACTTCCAAACGATGTAAAAGCCTCTTTATAAGATGTTCCTCTAAAAAGAAAAGTAAAGATCGCCTTTAGTCGATCTTTGCTTTTCTTAAAATCATCACCGATCTCTCCCAATAACTTCTCCGTAAAAAATCATATGAAACACTGTTTTTATTGTTCTAGCACTATCAGGCGCGTGAGTTGAACAAACAAATCAGTCTCGATGCTATTAGAACTTCAAATAATTAACCTTGCCCTTTGGACTAGAAAAGGAGTTCATATGTTTACGGTTTACACATACAGTATTGCTGGTCTATTAGTGATTAGCTTAACGGTTTTTGTCCAAAACATTGTTGCCGCTGTGGCACATAGAAAACAGTCTCGCTACATCCCCGGTAAAGTTAGCGAAGAATTGAGCCACGATAGTTTTGTATTTAGAAGTCACAGAACCTTTCATAACTCGCTTGAAAATATTCACCAATTTGTGCTGCCCGCCCTGCTTTGCATGTTTCTTGGCGCACAAACAGATGTACTCGCCATTTTGGTATGGGCATTCGCGCTAAGCCGTATCATACATATGGCGCTGTACTATGCTGTTGCCACAGAAAAGAACCCTAGCCCAAGAAGCTATTTTTATATGGTAGGAGCTCTATGTACACTTGGCGTTTATGGGCTCGCGTTATTTCAGTTGCTATTCTAGCTAGCTCCCTTGCGCTGTACAAATATCATACAGCGAAGTATTCTTTTACCTATGGAAAGTGCTTTATTCGTTAAAGGTTTTTATAGAGAAGCAGATAACAGTGATAATGAATCCTACGCTTGAATATTACACTTTTGATTAATGTTCTTTTCCAAATTCAGGCGTATTCTTATTAATTGAACACTCACATATGTGTTTAGGAGCCCCAGTGTACATTGACCAAGTCGGCGATCGGACTTTAACTGATTGCAGTGTATTGATTGTCGACGATCAAGCCAGCAGTAGACTTATTTTAGAAACCCTACTCGAAGAAACAGTAGAGTGCTTTTCTGTAAGCTCAGGAAAGGAAGCCATTGAGTACTGCAAGCATAACAGGCCAGACTTAATCCTTATGGACGTCTCCATGCCAGAAATGGATGGGCACGAGACCACAGCGCTGCTTAGACAAAAGCCATCCTGTGAACACATACCTATTATTTTCGTTACCTCTTCATCAACAGACGAGGAAGAATCTCGTTGTTGGGGTTCTGGTTGTGTAGACTTTGTAGTTAAGCCTGTGAATGCTTGTACGCTGCGCAATCGCGTAAAGTCGCACCTTCAACACAAGCTCAGAAGTGATTTCTTAGAAAAACTAATATATATCGACAAACTAACCGGTGCCTACAACAGACACTATTTGGATGACTATCTCCCCCGATTAGTTAAAGATAGCGAACGCAATGCCACCCCATTGTCTTTAGTTATATTTGATGTCGACCACTTTAAGCTATTTAACGATATGTATGGACATTTAGATGGTGATAGCTGCTTATGGAAGGTTAGTAAAACGATAAACGATGCACTCCTTCGTCCTATGGATAAATTGGTGAGAATTGGTGGTGAAGAGTTTTTAGTAATTTTACCAAACACTGATGTGGAGGGAGCAGTAGTTGTCGCCGAGCGCCTATTAGAAACCGTTTACGACCTCAACATTCTACATAGTTCGTCTGAGTACGGGCGCATAACACTGAGTGCAGGCTTAGCGATAAAAACTGCCAACGATGATAAAACGATTGATTATGTCATGCTGGAAGCGGATAAAAACCTGTATGCAGCTAAAACTTCCGGGCGTAATCGCTTAGTATCTCCTTCACTTGCGCCTACGAAAAAAGCATTGAGCCCCAGTTCTTCACAAGCGATAAAAAGTTTCTAGCTGTCGCCTAGCTGAGTGCAACCAACAGCCCCGGTGTGAAGCAGACAGTCCAGCGTAGCCTCTTTCTCTACACTTAATTCCGTCAACTGGGCTAGGAAAAGCTGAAGCGTAGCTAACGCATCATCTAGCGCATTGTGTTCATTGAAAGCTGGAAGATCTAAGCGTTGGCGGCACACACCTAGCGTAGCACTATTACCTGGCAAAACCTGATGCTGCTTATTTAGCTGATATAGCGCAAGCTGAAGGGTATCAATATAAACCACCTCCAACTTTGGTACAGCGCACAGTTTAAAAGCTTTGTTTAACGCCATTAAGTCCAGTCTAGCGTTGTGAAAAATAAGAATGTGTTGCTGAAATAAAGGCGTGAGTGCACCGAGCGCCACTTCTAATTGTTCGCCTTTTTGCAAGATGTCAGGGGTTAACCCGTGAATCACAGGGCTTTGCCCTAGGTCTGCGGTCGTGTTGATAACATGATAACCGCTCGTCGATAAATCGATACGGCCCCCCTTGCCACTCACATAACCCACAGAAGTAATTTGCGTTGCTGAAGGGTTTAGCGAAGTAAGTTCTAAATCAACTGCGGTAAATGATGTATTGTAAACGCTAAGTTCGCGAAGACGCTTTTTCAGCTTGGTTTTACCCGTGAGTGCCTGTGCGCATGCCTTTATCCACCGTTGAACCATATCGATTAACTCACGCCACCTGAAAACTTCATCACCATAGCTTGATTCGTTCTTTCTATGGCTTTAAAAGCAGCTTTAAGCTGATGTTTTTCAATTGATGACAGGCTTGATATGGAAACGCGATTATCGGTAACTTTGTTTTCAAGTTGATGACGCCAGCGCAGACGATTCAGGAACAGCCAAATATCGCTAAGATTCGTTGCATCCCGTTTTGAAAGCTGCGAACGAGCAGATAACGCTTCTAGACGTGCGAGCGTGTTAGGTAAAGTCACCCCATCAGCCAAGGCATAGATTCTTGCTATATTATTGATTAAAGCGACAGCTCGGGTCTTTAGGTCAATAACATCTTTTTCTTTTCTTCCTTTCTCATAAACAAACTTCTGGAACATAGAAAGCGGCACAGCTATTTCATTGCTATGCCTGGTAAGGGCTGCTAAGAACATGTTTTGCTGCATTAAAGGGGCGCGCTGTTTTTGAAGCTGCTTAAATAGGCCCACATCACCAGCGGCACACCGCACATCCAAAAAGATATTGAAGTGCATAATGGCATCTTTAGTAGGCGCTTTTACCCACTGTTTAGCTTCTTCGAGCGCCTCATCGAGAGATAGTCTCAACTTAGGATTACTGGCCATAATATTGCCATCGCAAAGCTTGATGCCGCACTTCGCTAACCCTTTGCATACGTACTCTGCCATATTCGAAAAGTACTCGGCTTGCACCTCGGTAGGTTGCTTGGCAAGAAGTAGCCCGTTGTCTTGATCTGAGCCCATGGTTTGGTCTTCTCGGGCTTGTGAACCATACACTAACCACGCAAACATCATGGGAGCTTTACCGTTAGCTTCTTGGAAAAAGCCAATTAGCTTTCTGGTCATAATATCGGTTGCTTGTGACAATATTTTTCCAGCAATATCGTAATCACCCGCTTTTTTAGCATGAGCTGAAAAGTAATGAGGCAGTTGCCACGACAAGCGCGTGAGCTCATAAAGGTTCTCGGCTTTGCTCAGTTCACCAATGATGAAGAGTACGTTCCCCCGCTGATGACGAATGATATCGCTTGCGGTTACCATGCCAAGGGGCACGAGCGTTTGGTGATCAATAACAGGCAAGTGATGAATGTTTTTTTCCGTCATCAGCGCTAAAGCGTCAAACAAGGTCCTGTTACCCATAATCTGAGCTGGGTTAGCTGTCATTATTTGGCTAACCGGAAGATGAGGGTCTAAAGAGGCTGCCACCACTCTCGACCTTAAATCGCGGTCAGTAATGATACCAATTAGCTTCTCATGTTCAGTTACTAGCAAAGAAGAGACTTTTTGCGATGTCATTAACTGGGCTGCCTCCGTGATTGGGGTTTGAGCCTCGACGGAAACAGGGGCTTTTTCGATAATGTCTAAAAGGCCCTTGTAAAGCCACATTGAATTACTATCTGCTATGGCATGGTTTTGCAGAGCGTTATTACTAAGGCCATCAAAAAAATGCCGTATGGTAGGTATTTCAAGTAAAGGTTCTACAGCTAGCGCATCAAAACAATAAACCAGCCCTGGGCTGTCCACCGTTATGCTTAGTGGAAAATTACGTTTTTCCATTATATTGATGTAGCCGAAGTAGTCTCCCTCACTTAAATGGCGTAAAGGGGCATCAGAATCTTGGACGGAAAACTGCCCGCTTTGGATAAGGAAAAGCGACACTTTATCCTTTTGCAGTTCCTCGACGTTATCCGCGGTTACGTATACCAGTTCAGTATGTTTTACTAGCTGAAGCTTTTGCTCGCTATCCAGCAAATCAAAAGGTGCGGATGTATTAAGAAAGTCTTCAACTTGTTTAGCCATCGCAGTCATAGAGATTGTCCAGTTCTCAAAAAGAAAAAACCAACCTACTCACATTCGCCAGTAGATTGGTTTTATTTTGCTAAAGCCTATCTTAAGGCATTACTAATTTAGTGCGCTGATGCTTCACCCGCTCCCTTAGGATAACGAATGCTCTCTACCAGTTCTTGAATTTCTTCAGGTGCTTCATCTGTTGCTTTAAACACTAGGAATGCAACAATGAAGTTTACCATCATACCTAAAGTACCAATACCTTCAGGAGAGATACCAAACCACCAGTTGTCAGGCGTATTCGCAGCCGGATTTACAAACTTGAAGTAAATAATGTAAGCCGCAGTAAACGCAATCCCTGAAATCATACCCGCGATAGCGCCTTTGTCGTTCATACGCTTGCTAAAGATACCCATGATAATTGCAGGGAAGAAGCTCGACGCCGCTAAGCCGAAAGCAAAGGCGACCACCTGCGCCACAAACCCGGGCGGATTGATACCGAAGTAACCTGCAATGATAATAGCCACCGCTGCTGCCAATCTGGCGTACATCAGCTCGGCTTTATCCGTAATATTCGGCATAAAGTTCCGCTTCAGTAAGTCATGGGACACAGAGGTGGAAATCACTAACAGTAAGCCCGCTGAGGTAGAAAGGGCTGCTGCCACACCACCTGCTGCAACAAGCGCAATCACCCATGCCGGTAGATTAGCAATTTCAGGGTTAGCCAATACCATGATGTCGCGGTCAACTTTCATTTCGTTGCGCTCATCACCCGAGTAGAACATTTTGCCATCGCCGTTTTTATCTTCAAACGCAATAAGGCCAGTTTGCTCCCAATTTTTAATCCACGACGGCGCTTCTTCATAGCTGGTGCCCGTCATCTCTGGACCGTTAATGGTTTCAATCATATTCACACGAGCGAAGGCTGCAAGCGACGGTGCTGTAGTGTAAAGAATGGCGATAAACGCTAGGGCATAACCTGCAGATTTACGTGCATCGTGAACTTTAGGCACAGTGAAGAAGCGAACAATAACGTGTGGAAGGCCCGCGGTACCCACCATTAGTGCAAAGGTGATAAAGAATACATCAATAGTACTTTTGGTCCCTGATGTGTATTCATTGAACCCGAGCTCGACGGATAAATTATCGAGTTTCTGCAGCATATGCACCCCCGAACCGTCTGCCAAGGTTGCGCCAAAACCGGTTTGTGGAAGGATATGCCCGGTAACCATCATTGAGATAAATACGGCAGGTACTATGTACGCAAAAATCATTACGCAATATTGAGCAACCTGTGTGTAGGTGATGCCTTTCATGCCGCCAAGTACGGTGTAAAAGAACACGATAACCATGCCAATAACAACGCCAGACACGATATCCACTTCTAAGAAGCGACTGAATACCACGCCTACGCCACGCATTTGACCTGCAACGTATGTGAAGCAAACAAAGATGGCGCAAAATACCGCAACGGTACGTGCTGTTTGTGAGTAGTAACGATCGCCAATAAAGTCAGGTACCGTAAATTTACCGAACTTACGCAGGTAAGGCGCTAAACAAAGTGCAAGTAGAACATAGCCACCGGTCCAGCCCATAAGGTACACCGCACCGTCGTATCCCATAAATGAGATAAGACCCGCCATTGATATAAACGATGCAGCCGACATCCAGTCTGCCGCTGTAGCCATACCGTTCATAACAGGCGGTACGCCGCCACCTGCCACGTAAAAGTCATTCGTCGACCCAGCGCGTGCCCAAATTGCAATTGCAATATAAAGCGCGAACGACGCGCCAACGATAATAAATGTTAAAGTTTGAACGTCCATGATTTACTCCTCATCTACGCCGTAGCGTTTGTCCATGGCGTTCATCTTCGCCATATAGACAAAGATCAAAGCAACAAATACGTAAATTGAGCCCTGTTGTGCAAACCAGAAGCCTAATTTAAAGCCAAAGAACTGAATTTCATTTAAGATATCGACAAACAGTATGCCGGCACCAAATGATACGATGAACCAAACGACTAAAAGCTTAGCTAGGAGCGCTAGGTTTTCACTCCAGTAGGCTTTTTTGTCCTCTTCGTTTCTAAATGCCATTGTTTCACCCTTATGTCAGGTTAACTAGTTGTTATGATTTTACAATTCCCTAACGCTCGGCTTTGTTAACGTTATTACTGCGTTTGAAACTTTTGTACACGACAGAACCAAAGCAGCAAAAGTCAAGCATCTAGGAGGTCGGCTATTACTCTAGACCTGAGGTGTGAAATTCAAAATGAGACCATGGTCGTAGGTAGACCATGGTCGAAATGATTATAATATCAGCACAGTTGTTAAAACTAAGTTAAAGGAAGATTATGGTTTTTGGTTGGGTAACGCTTGCAGTCTTGTACCTTTTTTTGCTGTTTTCATTAGCAAGTTGGGGAGAAAAGAACTCGCCTACAGCAAGGGCACTGACTTCTCATCCCGCCGTTTATTCACTAGCCCTGGCAATCTATTGTACCGCTTGGACCTTCTTTGGCATGGTGGGGCAAGCAAGTAGAGATACGTGGATTTACCTGCCAATCATGCTTGGGCCCATCTTAGTCTATGTACTGGGATACAAGTTTATTTACAAACTGACACTGGTAAGTAAAAAGCAGCATATCACAACCATTTCAGACTTCATTGCGTCTCGCTATGGCAAGCGTCAAACCGTAGCCTTAGTCGTTACGCTTATTGCTTTACTGGCAACCATTCCCTACATTGCGCTTCAGTTAAAGGCGGTAGGCGCCACCTTTCAACTGTTAACTCAACAACCTAACAGCAATGGAATTATCATTGCCGCCA
Source organism: Alteromonas sp. ABH4_454 (assembly GCF_056311775.1). Classification (NCBI taxonomy): domain Bacteria; kingdom Pseudomonadati; phylum Pseudomonadota; class Gammaproteobacteria; order Alteromonadales; family Alteromonadaceae; genus Alteromonas; species Alteromonas sp. ABH4_454. Next base: position 139,960 of record NZ_CM149972.1, read on the forward strand.
CAGGCTTTATCGCTGCCTTCGCGATTTATTTTGGTACGCGCCAAACTGATGTAACAGAATATAGGCGTGGCCTGATGCTGGCCATAGCATTTGAGTCTACCATCAAGCTACTTGCTTTAGTGCTGGTTGCTATTGTGGGTTACAGCGCGTGGAAGCGTACCCAGTCTGGTGCATTTTTCGAAAGTTTTACTAACGAGGTTGCGCTTGCTCAGTTCGGTTCGTTTAGCTTCATTGCACAAACTATTATGGCTGCGGCAGCCATTGTTTGCTTACCTCGTCAGTTTCACGTTGCCATTATCGACAACTTAAGCTTGGGGCACATTCGCACAGCGCGTTGGCTATTTCCTCTTTACTTAACCATTATTTCCGCGGTTATCCCTATCATTGCTATTGCGGGTAAAGCCATCTTTGCTGGTCAAGGCATTGAACCTGACTCCTATGTATTGTCTCTTGCGATGTTTTCGGAGTCTGCACTTCTTCAAGTCATTGTATTTGTAGGTGGCCTGTCTGCGGCTACGGCTATGATCATAGTCGCCACGCTTACCTTAAGCACCATGCTTACCAACGACGTGATATTGCCACGAATTTTAGCGTTCACAGGCAACACCGACGACAAAAAAGACGTATCCAAAAAAATCCGCCTAATCAGACGGATTGTTATCGCCTTTATTTTATTGATGGCTTTTCTATACCACCAGCAAATGACCAGCAGTCGCTCTCTTCACTCTATTGGCCTTATCGCGTTTTCACTTGTTATCCAACTGATGCCTGCCATTGTCGGCGGTCTTTACTGGAAACGCGCTCATGCCCACGGCGTTTATGCGGGGCTTATGGTCGGGCTTGTTATCTGGGTGCTTTGGTTAGTGCTTCCTATTGTAAGTGAGCAAGTCTCTCAAATGGAGCAAAACGAATTGATAAGCCAAGGGGCCATGATTAGCTTGGCCGCAAACAGCCTTGTCTATGTACTCTTTTCTCATTTTGCACCCCAGCGCCTTATTGACAGAATGCAGGCAGAAGCGTTCGTTTCTCCCGCCATTTCTAGTAACAACACGGTGAAAGCTCAAGCCACAAACGTTACCGTGTCTGACCTTATCACTTTGCTTTCAACCTTTATGGGAACAGGTCGTTGCGATCAGCTTCTTACCCAATATCAACAGCTAAATAATTGCCAGTTAAGCCACGCAGATACACCTAATGAATCGTTTTTATCATTCTGTGAACGCGCTCTTGGCGGGGTTATTGGCGCCTCTAGTGCTAAGGTACTTTTAGACAGTGCGCTACGTGGCAAGAAAATGGATTTTACTGAGGTAATTAACTTTTTCGACGATACCACGCAGGCGATGCAATTTAATATGACAGCGCTATTAACCTCGCTTGAAAACATGGATCAGGGCATTAGCGTGGTAGACAAACATTTAAATTTGGTCGCCTGGAACAAGCGCTACGCTAACCTGTATCCTTACCCCGACAACTTACTTGCTGTTGGCTCTCCAATAGAAAAGCTCATTCGATACAACGCATCCCAAGGCGAGTTTGGAACGGACGATGTCGATGCTGAAGTAGAAAAACGCTTAGCGCACTTGCGCTCTGGTATGCCGCACCGCTTTACTCGCCAGCGTAAAGATGGTCGAGTCATTGAAATGGTCGGCAACCCACTGCCCGGTGGCGGTTTTGTAACAAGCTTCAACGACATCACAGGGCATGTGGAAATTCAGCAAGCCCTTGAAGAATCGAACATTGACCTTGAAGCTCGCATAAAGAAACGTACGGAAGAAGTGCACTCCATTAACGCCGAGCTTCGCTTGGAAATAGAACGACGCTCCGAGGCCGAGAAAGAACTAATAAGAGCACGAAAAGCGGCAGAAGATGCCAACGCCAGTAAAACTCGTTTCCTAGCCCTTGCCAGTCATGACGTACTGCAGCCGCTCAATGCAGCTAAGCTTTACGTAAGTGCGTTGGAAGAACAGGAACTCTCTGAACAAGCCCAGAATATAGTTCAGAAACTTGGCCATAGCGTTAGTTCAAGTGAAACGCTCATCGGCACCCTGCTTGATATTGCTAGATTAGATCAAGGAGAGATGAAACCCGATATCGAATCAATTGATGTAAGCGCCCTACTCTCTCCACTAGTTGATGAAATGGCTATGCGTGCCCGTGAAAAGGGGCTTGGTTTCAAAGCCATAATCCGCCCTTGCTGGGTACGAGGAGATAAAACCTATTTATATCGAATTACCCAAAATTTGTTGTCAAATGCAGTGAAATACACCGAAAAAGGGCGGGTTCTTTTCACGGTTAGGCCTATTAAAGAAACCGTTTATTTCAAAGTTATTGATACGGGTATTGGCATATCTAATGATAAAAAAGACAGTATATTTGGCGACTTTTTTCGCGCCAACGAAAGTAAAGAACATGGGTTAGGCTTGGGTTTGGGTGTGGTGCGCCGCTTGAGCCTGCAGTTAGACAGCGACATAAATGTAACCTCAAGGGTAGGAAAAGGGAGTTGCTTTGCGTTTTCTCTTGCGAAAGCCAAACCTAAACGAGTTTCTAGTATTGCAGCAAAGCCTCGTAGTACCACATTTACTGGAATGAATGTACTTTGCGTAGACGACCAAAGGGAAAACTTAGATGCCATGCAAACCCTATTACAAAAATGGGGCGTAAATGTGTTCTTAGCGAATAACTGGGATGATGCACTGAAGGTTTGTGAGGTCATTCAGCCTCAGATCTTACTGATGGATTATCAACTTAGTCACGATAGCGAGAAAAATGGGCTTGCTCTGATTGAAGAAATAAGACATCGACTAAACGTTGTAGTGCCAGCGGCGCTTATAACCGCAACACCAGATGAGAATTTAGTGACTGAGTGTAAAGACCAAGGCGTAAACTTTTTGGCTAAGCCGCTTAAACCGGCAAAACTACGCGCATTACTACAAAGTATGACGCGTTATATTAGAGAAGCGAAAAACGTTTAATTATTGTGGAACAATGACGTATCTGCACCACGTTAATTGAATGCTTTTCGTTCTCTACTATTGCACTGTAAATGACGAATAAAGAAGTACTTACAGTAACTCGTCATGTGGTTTAGTTTCTTCCGTCTTAACCACCGGCGTCTCTACACTCGACTTCGCCACAACTTTACCCATAGCCCCCCACTTTTCTTTCGGGTTGAGTAGCACTGGGCGAGTTAGAATCAAATTGTTGGGGTACATTAGCGTTTCGCGGTCGGCGGTGATTAAACGAGTACTGAATGGCCCAACATCCGCAATGACGCCCTCTATATAGTTATCGCCATCGAGAATGCGCACATAGTTGCCTCTGCTATAGGCTACATTGGTAAGCAAAATAAAGTATGCCGTAATATTGCTGATGAGCGACCAACTTGCAAAAAGTGCAACCCCGGTTACCGTAATGATGGACGTAGAAAGTACAAGTAGGCCTGAGAAATCGATACCCCATGCCAACAGCAGCAGGGAAAGCGATACAGTTGCTACAATCACACGCGCAGCAAAAAGTCCTTTTAAAGCACTGTTAGATTTGAGCTTTGATTTTACGATATTATTTTCTAATTTTGGTAGCAGCTTCCGCGACATTGCCAAATAGATAAGCAGAACTATACCACTGAACACGACGTTTGACTGGTACTGAGTTAACCACGCCAAAAAACCATGCCACCACTCATTCATTTATTTTTTCCTTACTGTTTTTATCACGCATACTGGCTTCTTTATCTATTTTTGCTTTAAAAAGCCAAGGCGCTCTAATGCTAACGTGAATAACAGACAAGTTCATGCATTAAAAGCAATCGACACAACAAGAATTATTCGTAAGACACCCCCTTTCACTTCTATTAGTATGCGCGCAAAAATGACTTGTCTAATTTTAATACCAGTCCGCATAGAAATTAACCTATTGAATGGGCGATTATCTATACAGATTGGTATACTCACGTGCTAACGTGGTAAATGACAGGTCGAATAAACGACAAAATAAATCACAAACTACAGGCTTTTTTATAATGCGCATCGCTATTCTTTCAAGAAATCCACGTCTTTACTCTACTTCACGCTTAGTGGAAGCTGGGCAGGCTCGCGGGCATGAGGTCGACGTTATCGACACAATGCACTGCTACATGGATATTACGAGCGCACGACCGTCTGTTCGCTATAACGGTAAGAAACTACCTTACTATGATGCAGTGATCCCCCGTATCGGCGCATCTGTTAGCTTTTACGGTACTTCTGTAGTTCGACAGTTTGAGATGATGGGGACATACAGCCTCAACGAGTCAGTGGCGATTAGCCGCTCTCGAGATAAACTTCGCTCACTACAGACTGCTTTCGCGCAAAGGCATTGGCATGCCTAGAACTGGCTTTGCTCATCACCCAGATAAAATTGACGATGTGATTAAGACCGTGGGCGGCGCACCAGTGGTTATTAAGCTGCTAGAAGGTACCCAAGGCATAGGCGTTGTATTGGCAGACACCCAAAAAGCCGCAGAATCCATTATTGAAGCATTTATGGGACTTAACGCCAGCATCTTAGTACAGGAATTTATCAAAGAGGCGGGCGGCTCCGATATACGCTGCTTTGTAGTTGGAGGAAAAGTCGTTGCCGCTATGAAGCGTCAGGCGGCGCCTGGAGAGTTTCGCTCTAACCTTCACCGCGGTGGTCAGGCAAGCTTAGTTCGATTAAGCCCTGCCGAGCGCAAAACGGCGGTAGATGCTGCGAAAACCATGGGCCTTAATTGTTGTGGTGTAGACATTCTTCGCTCGAACAACGGCCCTGTAGTGATGGAAGTTAATTCTTCACCAGGCTTAGAAGGTATCGAGAAAGCGACCAATAAAGACGTTGCCAGCATGATCATTGAATTTATTGAAAAGAGTGCCGAGCCACATAAAACAAAAACCCGAGGAAAAGGCTAACCCCTTCAACCTACGCAATAACGTAAATATAGGAAAACGTTAGTGGTAAGTGATGTTTTAAAAATTGGGGGCGAAAATATTGCTCCTGGCGAAACAAAAAAGATTGAGTTAGAAATGCCACCGCTGTATACAGCGACCAATATGAGTATCCCCGTTTATGTTAAACGAGGAAAGCGACCTGGTCCTGTTATGTTTGTGAGCGCTGCTATCCATGGTGATGAATTAAATGGCATTGAGATAGTCGGCCGCCTTATCCGGTCAAAAGCGATCGAACGCATTAGGGGCACCTTAATAGCGGTACCCATGGTTAACGTTTACGGCGTTTTAAACCAGTCTCGTTATTTACCCGACAGACGTGATTTAAACCGCAGTTTTCCTGGCAGTAAAAAAGGCTCGCTTGCCGGGCGGTTGGCGAACTTATTCTTCAAAGAGATAGTGAGTAAGTGCGACGTGGGCATCGACCTGCATACAGGCGCTATTCATCGAAGTAATCTGCCACAAATTCGCGCGGATTTAGACGACCCTGAAGTGCTTGAAATGGCCAAAGCGTTTGGTGTGCCTGTGCTGCTTAATGCTGAATTACGAGACGGTTCGTTACGCGAAGCGGCCAGTGAAAATGGCGTTAAAATATTGCTCTATGAAGCTGGTCAAGCACTGCGCTATGATGAATTTTCTATTCGCGCAGGCGTAAAAGGTATAATCAATACCATGCGCCACTTAGGCATGCTAAACAAAAGCCGTAGCAAGGGCCATAGCATTGAGCGTTTCATTGCCAGACAAAGTGGCTGGGTGCGCGCGCCTGAGAGTGGATTTGTAAATCACCTAGCCCAACTAGGCGATCATGTTGAAAAAGGTGACAAACTAGCCATTATTGCGGATCCATTTGGCAATTATTTGGACAGCCTTGAAAGCCCAGACTGAAGGCGTTGTAATTGGTAAACAAAATATTCCGCTTACCCAAGAAGGTGAAGCCGTTTACCACATTGCATACTTTTCAGAGCCTGATACTGTTGCCGAACACGTAGAACTATTACAAGACAATTTATTGCCGCCAGAGCAGAACCCTGTTTTATAAATTGGTAGAAAACTGATGAACAATAAGAAAATTGTTGGTGCAGTAGAACTGTGTGACTTGCCCAAACTCGCTATCTCCGACTTAACCGTGCGCGTTGATACAGGTGCGGCAACGTCATCACTTCACGTAGACAATATTGAAGAGTTTGAGCAAGACGGTGAACTATGGATTAAATTTGATATTCACCCAGACATTCATAACGTAGAACGTGTAGTTAGACGGGAAGCGCGCGTTGAAGGCAAAAAGCGCGTAAAAAGTTCAACAGCTACACGTGAGAAACGCTATGTTATCATTACGCCTATCGTTATGGACGGATTCCAATGGGATATCCAGTTAACCCTAACGGATCGCTCTGAAATGACTTACTTAATGCTGCTTGGCAGAGAGGCGATGAGTGGACAGTTTATTGTAGACCCCGAACACGATTTTTTACTTACTGGAAAAGATTAGCAGCTAAAAAAAGGGCTATACTTTAAGTAACCTTTAACAAAGCAATTAGCCGGGCTGGCGCCACGTAAATGAGTTAAAAATATGGATATCAAAGCTAAATCACTAAGCCGTATCATTTTGTTAATGAGTTTACTTGCGCATTTCGTTGTTTACGGGCAACAGCAACCTTCTGATGAGGTAAGCGCAGACTTGCCTCATACCATTTTACGATTACCCAACGTCCATCCTGGAAGGGATAGCGTTTACTCTTACGCAAAGTCACTGCTAACAGAAGCTTTGCGTGTTACACAGCCGCATTACGGTACCTTTGAACTCATCGTTAGTAACCAAGAAACGGCCCAAGAGCGCCAGTTGCGAAGCCTCGAACACAATATGCTAGACGTAACGTGGAGCGTAACCTCAACCGAGCGCGAGCGTCAGTTCCTTCCTGTTCGCATTCCTATCATGGCCGGGCTATTTGGTAAGCGCGCCTTGTTTGTTAAAGAAGGGGATGAGCGACTAAAAAAGGTAAAAAACCTTGCAGCTCTCCAAGAGTTTCGCGCGGTTTTAGGGTATGACTGGCCTGATACAAAGATTTTTCGGGCTAATGATATTCCTGTTTTAGAAACCACATACCGCGCCTCATTCCGCATTGTTTCGGAAGGGTTCGCTGATATGTTTCCAAGAAGTGTGATGGAAATTAACGAAGAGTTTGCCAACAAAACCTTGTCAAAAGGTTTAACTATTGATAACAACCTCGTCATTTCATACCCAAGCCCTATCTTTTTCTTTGTTGGCAGCGACAACCAAGCATTGGCGGGGCGCATAGCACAAGGTCTACTGATACTATTTGAAACCGGGAAGTTCCAAGAGTTACTGCTCGCACATAAGAACTTCAGAGAAGGAATGACCTTAATTGATGGGCGTACGATTATTGAGATAGATAACCCGTTATTAAGTGAGCAAAGCCGCTTGGCGTTAGAAAAGTTTCTACCTGAATTTGCTATGTCTGAAGCCGTGCTTCAGTACGATGCTACTGAACCGGTGGCTCCAACTCAAGCTGCGAAGCAATAAGTACCGCTTGGGTACGGTTATTTATGCCCAACTTTTTAAAGATAGCGGTAACATGCGCCTTAACGGTGGCTTCAGCAATATCTAAATTAAAGCCAATTTGCTTATTCAATAACCCATCTCGCATGTAGCAAAGTACTTTATACTGGGACGGCGTAAGCGACGCAACTTTGTCAGCAAGTTCAGAAAACGCTTCATCCACCTCATCTACATCTTCGCTTAAGTTCTCAGGCAACCACACATCACCGTCTAAAATAGCCTCAACTGCATTGGCTATATCTTGTGCACTGGCCGTTTTTGGAATAAAACCAAGTGCCCCTACACTAATGATCTTCGAAATAAGGGTAGCGTCTTCCGTTCCAGAAACCACGGCAACAGGAAGTTCAGGAAAGAGTTTACGGATATGCAGCAAGCCAAATAAATCATTGCTGCCTGGCATATGTAAGTCGAGAAGCAATAAGTCGATATCCTCATTATTGAGAATATCGACTGTGGTGTTTAGATCTCCGGCCTCTTTAAGGGTAAGGGCTGGAAGTGACAACGACAACGCGCCTCGTAGTGCATCGCGATACAGCGGATGATCATCAGCGATTAGAAGGGTTATCATTGTCTATATCCTTAATTCTACTTATTCAGACGTTCCTCTATCAGTGTATCAACAACCGATGGATCCGCCAATGTAGATGTGTCACCTAATTGCTCATGCTCATTGGCCGCAATTTTACGCAAAATACGGCGCATGATTTTACCAGAGCGTGTCTTAGGTAGCCCGTTAGACCACTGAATCATATCAGGAGTGGCAATGGGGCTTAACTCTTGGCGCACCCACGCTTTAAGTTCTTTAGTCAGCGCTTCGTCTGCTTCAACACCTTCATTAGGCGTTACATAAACATATATCCCCTGCCCTTTGATATCGTGAGGGAAACCGACTACCGCAGCTTCAGCCACTTTAGAGTGAGCAACAAGTGCACTTTCTATTTCAGCCGTACCTAGACGGTGGCCCGATACATTTAGTACGTCGTCTACGCGGCCAGTGATCCAGTAAAAGCCATCTTCGTCACAACGTGCGCCATCACCTGTGAAGTACACGCCTTTGTATGCGCTGAAGTAGGTGTTAATGAAGCGCTGGTGATCGCCATAAACCGTTCGAGCCTGGCTTGGCCAGCTATCTTTGATCACTAGGTTACCTTCTGCCGCGCCTTCAAGTTCATTACCATCAGCATCAAATAGCGCCGGCTGTATGCCAAAGAATGGGCGGGTGGCAGAGCCAGGTTTCAACTCTGTTGCTCCAGGCAGAGGCAAAATCATGTGTCCGCCAGTTTCAGTCTGCCACCATGTATCGATAATAGGACAACGGCCTTCTCCAATAACACGGTGATACCATTCCCATGCCTCTGGGTTAATTGGCTCACCCACTGTGCCAAGTAAACGAAGTGACGATAAATCACAGCCTTCAGCAGGTACGTCACCGTGAGCCATTAATGCACGAATCGCGGTTGGCGCAGTATAAAGACTATTTACTTTGTATTTTTCTACGACCTGCGCAATACGTTTTACGTCTGGATAGGTGGGTACACCCTCGAAGAACACTTGTGACGCAGCGTTTACCATGGGGCCGTAAACCATATAGCTGTGACCTGTAATCCAGCCCACATCCGCAGTACACCAATAAACGTCATCGTCTTTGTAATCGAAAGCGTATTTAAAGGTCATAGCGGAATAGAGCAGATAACCGCCTGTTGTATGAACCACACCTTTTGGCGTACCCGTAGAACCCGATGTATAGAGAATAAATAGCGGGTCTTCCGCGTTCATTACTTCAGGCTCGCATTGTGCTGACATACCGTCCACAGCTTCATGCCACCATACATCGTGCTTCTGGTTCCAGTCTACGTCGCCACCCGTTAGTTTATGCACCAGAACATGTGTAATAGACGGGCAGGCATCATCGGCTAACGCTTTATCGACATTTGCTTTAAGCGGAATGCTTCTTCCTGCGCGGCGCCCCTCATCGGCTGTAATAACGACCTTTGCGCTACTGTCATTTATGCGGTCGGCAATAGCGTTTGGTGAGAAACCACCAAAAATTACCGAGTGAACCGCACCAATACGTGCACACGCAAGCATCGCGTAGGCGGCTTCAGGTACCATAGGCATATAAATGGCGACCCGATCACCTTTCGTGACTCCCATTTCTTTAAGTGCATTCGCTAACTTACATACTTCATAATGCACTTGTTGGTATGTCACATCTTGGCTGTCTTGTGGTGAGTCGCCTTCCCAATGAAAGGCAACTTTTGTGGCATTGGTTGCCAAGTGACGGTCAATACAGTTGTAGCTAGCGTTTAACTCACCGTCTTCAAACCATTTAATAGACACATCATTTTCACCAAACATGGTGTTTTTAATTTTGGTGGGCTTTTGGTACCACTCAAGCATAGACGCGTGCTCAGCCCAGAACACTTCGGGTTGCTCTACTGACTGCATATACATCTCGTCATACTGCGACGCAGTCAAATGAGTAGATTGAAGAATGTTCTCAGGCACAGGATAAGTTTTGCTGGCGGTCATAAAGATTGCCTCCAATATCAATAATGTAAAATTCTTGTTGTATGGTGAAACACTCTAGCTATTCACCCACAAAGCAAAATGAGACTTTGGTCTTAGCAGCATAAAACTAAGGTAGTAATAAAAAAGTTAGACTAAAAGTATTACGACTATAGTCTTATGCGACCAACGGCTTATTTAAATTTGCGATAATAAGTACACAATCAGCGATGTTAACGTTTAATTTACATTTATTTAACCACTTTTTTGGAACAGACACGATGAAAGCTAAAATAAAAAATACCGCTACCGCAGTAGCGCTGTGCCTAGCGGCAGCGGGCGGCACAGCACAAGCAGCAACAATCGGCGACACTAGTGTGAAATTCACGGGTTATATTAAAGTTGACGCTATGGTAAGCGACTATTCAGATGGCACCATTGCCTCTGGCAGCGTAGGTCGAGACTTTTATATACCTTCACTAACTCCCGTTGGTGGCGTTGACGAAGACCCACAGTTCGATGCACACATCAGAACATCTCGTTTCCGCTTTGCCACATCAACGCCTACCGCCGAAGGTGACACTATTAACGGTGTATTCGAGCTGGATTTTGTTGTGACTAGCGGCGGTGATGAGCGTATCAGTAACTCCTATACTCCACGAGTACGTCACGCATACTTAACTTACAAGAATTGGTTGGTGGGCCAAACATGGACGACCTTTATGGACGTAGGTTCGTTACCAGAATCACTTGACTTTATTGGTACTACCGACGGCATTACCTTTGGTCGTCAAGTCATGGTGAGATATACCAATGGCGGGTTTCAGATTGCACTAGAAAACCCTGAATCAACCATTACGCCGTTTGGTGGTGGTAGCAGGATAACAAGTGATGACAGTAGTGTTCCAGATTTAGTTGCCGCCTACACCACAAAGCAAGACTGGGGTTATGTAAAAGTAGCGGGCTTAGTCAGACAACTTTCTTATGATAATGCCGCAGGCATTGACGCTGATGAGACTAGCTTTGGCGTGTCGTTAACAGGTAAATATAACTTATCCAATGGCGATGATATTCGCTTCACGTTCAATACGGGTAAAGGTTTAGGCCGATACTCTGCACTGAACGCAGTAAATGGCGCTGTTCTTACTGAAAGTGGCGACTTGGAAGCCATTGACTCAACTGGGTATGGCATTGCGTATCGTCACAAGTGGAGCGAAAAAGCACGCAGCAGCATTATGTTCTCAGCGTTTGAAGCCGACAATGACGTAACGCTTACTGGCTTAAATACGACTGAAAGTACCTACAGCACACGTGTGAACTACTTGTACTCGCCAACGAAAGCGCTAACTGTTGGTGCTGAATATGCGTTCGCAAAACGCGAAATTGAAGCCGGTCTTGAAGGCGACATGAACCGCTTCCAAGTTTCAGCTAAATACGCGTTTTAATAAGTACGCAGCTTTACAAATTAGAACGGCGTTTCTGAGCTCGGAAACGCCGTTTTTTATTGACCGAATGGTTGCTAAATGCGTTTAATGCCTAGTTTATACCGGCCCGCACAGGTAGTGAGCGCGCTAACCTGTATTACACCATCAGAAACAATTAGTCCGCATTTACCTCTCTAGTGCAGTTTAAAACTGCCGGTACGCTTTTATATTGTCGTAAAAATAATTCCCAGTGGTACTGCAAAGAACAATCCACCCACGTAAGCTGCGCCGTACATCTTTCGTTCTGCAGCTAGGACAGATAGCTGGTAGGACAAATTAATAGGAATATTACGCAAAACAGGAACACCATAAATGAGTGTGACACCCAACACATTGTAGATAAGGTGTACCAGCGCTATCTGTAACGCAAAACCGCTGTTCACGCCCGCCACGCCTAACGCAGCAATAAGGGCGGTAATGCAAGTTCCAATATTTGCACCAAGAGTAAACGGGTAGATTTCACGGGCTTTTAGCACCCCTGCCCCCACTAAGGGCACCATGAGTGATGTGGTCGTGGATGATGACTGCACCAACACCGTCATTAAGGCGCCAGATGTGATGCCGGATATGGGCCCCTGCCCAATGCTTTTGTGTAGTAAATCCTTCGCTTTTCCTACCATAAGGGACTTCATAATTTTTCCCATATAGGTAATAGAAACCATGATCAGCGCAATACCAATCAGAATTTTAGCGATACCTGGATAAACAGAAGGTAAAAACTCAAGGGACTGAGAAACCAAATTGGTTACTGGCTGTGTGGCCGCCTTTATTGGGTTGAACCCACTCATTCCTATTGCTTCTGGAGTATGAATAAGTGTAACAATCTGGCCACTCAAGTACTCTAAAATACCAAAGGCCATTTCTAAAGGAAGGAATATAAGTACGGAAAGAACATTGAAAAAATCATGAATAGTGGCTGCGTTAAAAGCGCGCTGAAATTCTTCTTTTTTAGCAACATGCCCTAGGCTTACCAAGGTATTGGTAATACTAGTACCAATATTCGCCCCCATCATCATGGGTACCGCGATGGTAATGGGTAAACCACCTGCAACCATACCAACAATAATTGAAGTTACCGTACTTGAAGACTGAATTAACGCAGTCGAAACCATGCCAATGATAAGCCCAAGTATTGGGTTTGATGCAAAATTAAAAAGCTCTCTAGCGTGATCACCAGCGGCATATTTGAAGCCACTTCCAATCATGCTCACCGCAAGTAACATGACATAAACAAGTAGTGCAAGAAGCAGCCATCGGTGCCAGTTATTGTTCTTTTCTACAGTGCTGGCTGATAGTATTTGTGGGTCAATCATTCAGATAACGAGTACGAGTTAAGACAGAAAAAACCATACTATTACGACCGTGTGACACAAAAATGACGGGATATACCCGCCATTCTTCATCAAATAAGCACTAACTATTAGAAACCGAGAGGATACCTTCTAAATACATCGTGAATATCATTCAACGTCTCGCTTGAGAGCACTATATCAAACGCATCAATGTTTTCTTTTAACTGAGGCATTGTTGTTGCCCCAATGATAGTAGACGTAACACCGGGCACCTGCTGACACCACGCCAACGCGAGTTGCGAAGGCGTTATTCCTGCTTTTTCAGCAATTTTTATGTATTCAGCAGTGGCAGCTTGCGCAGGCGGTTTATCTCTGAATAATCCCATACGCTGAGCTAATGTCCATCGACTCCCTTCCGGGCGCGCACCGTTTTGATATTTACCGCTTAGCATACCCGTGGCCAGTGGTGACCACGGTAAATATGCAATATTTTCTAGCTCACACATTTCGATTAAATACGGCCAGTCTTTTGCGTGCAGTAAACTGAACTCATTTTGGATAGATACGGGAAGAGGCATATCGAGCTCTTTGCAAAGGGTAAGAAAAATGTGAATGCCCCAAGGCGTATCATCCGACAGCCCCCAGTGTCTTATTTTTCCTTCGTCTAATGCCCGCTTAATTCCCAAAAGAATATCGCGCATACCCTCTATTTCTTTTTCGCGATTCGTTTTCGTGGGATCCGCGCCATCAGGCCAATGCTTTCCAAAATGTGGCGTTACCCTGTTCGGCCAATGTAGCTGGTAAACATCAATATAGTCAGTATTTAAACGCTCTAGCGAATCAGCAAGTGCGTTGCTAACTGCATCAGACGTAATTGGCCCGGCATTGCGAATATACTTCAAGCCGCTGCCGGCAACTTTGGTCATCAATATAATATCTGAGCGCTTGGCGTCATTTCGCGAGAGCCAATTACCTATAATTCGCTCTGTATCGCCATAGGTTTCGGCATTAGGAGGAACGGGATACATTTCCGCGGTATCTAAAAAGTTAACACCTTTATCGAGGGCGTAAGCTATTTGTTCATCTGCATCTTGCTGGGTATTTTGAATACCCCATGTCATTGTTCCTAAACAGATGTCTGACACCTGTAGGTCGCTATTTCCTAAGCGGTTAAACTTCATCTTTGCTTCTACCTTGGCTTATACCTTGTTTATGCAATAGTGAGTCGGCCGCTTTAGAAAATCTACCTACTTTTAGCTTTTAAATGAAAGCTATGAGGCTTTCTTATTGGCCAACTCGGCTTCGACGCTGGCGAGACGCGCCTCAATATCTCTTTTCGACTCGACCATTTCATTCGCCAGTTCTGCGAGTGACTTTAACTCTGCAAACCCTAACTTTCTGGTATCAATCGTTTGATACTGACGCTTGCAACGATAAAAGAAAGTAAGAAAGTTAACAAATGCGCGATGAAATGTCGCAAAACTCTTGATCAGCACCAGAATTAATACGACAGACGTAAGCGCGGCAATACTTAAGCTATAAATACGCACCTGTGCTTCTTGTTGCTCGATCATGGGTTGCAGGGCGGCATCGACGCCTTTTAGCTGAGTTTCAACATTGTGAGCGCTTTGTCTAAATTCGCCACGAAGCCCTTCATTATGAGTTACGCCGTAGGTAGTAAATGCATCAACTAGCTGTAAAAGCGCTTCTCTATATTGAACCAAAGTGCCGCTCAATAAAGCAGTACCGCTATATTCAGAAGCTAAACGCTCACTCAACGTCATCATTTGCCTTGCGTAAACCCCTTCTTGGTTTATCTGATAATTGCGCGTTGCCAGTTGAATACCAGTCAACAGTTCACTCGCTTGCGAGTCTTGAGCACGCAGCCCTTCGCTAAGGGTATTTTCTAACTCGGTTATGCGCGCTCTCAAACCATCGTTTTGGCCTAATCCAATCCGTTCTTGAAGCGATACTACCTGTCGAAATGTGCCGCTATAGGCTTCTATCGAAGATGACAGGCTTTCCACGTCAGCCACAGGCAATCTGTACTCATTGAACAAGGGAACCAGAGTTGTTAAGCGACCTTTAAATTCATAGCTCCGCTCAAGGAACTTGTCGTAATAAACGGTCTCGTGGCGCAGAAGAAAGTCTTTTTCATGTCGTCGCATTTGCAGCAAATCTTGCCCCATTCTTAGCAATACATCACGCTGCTGGTGTAACCCTATAAGTCGCTGGGTGAAGTAATGCTGGCTAACAACTAATACCCCCATACCAATAACGCAAACAAGGGTCATTAAAACTAGGCGAGATTTAATGGAATCGAACTTCATGACAAGCTCCTCTTGGGAGAAGGGCGAGCATTAGCTACATAAATAAAAGCTAATAAACGCTGAAAACACATCAACATACGTCATCAATATAGATGTTTAACGCACGTTTTATTATTAAACCTTTGTAGCATTTTTGAACGTTTCGCTATTTAAAAAAATCTTATAATTAGGGTGAAACCCCTATGTTCTGGCCCTTCTCAAAAAGTCACTATTAAGGCGTACCTTGCTGCGATGACGTAACCCGATACCAAAGCAAACCGCAGCGTTTAGAATTTGGAGAAGAATATGAAGAAGTTCGCCCTATCTACCTTAGCTGCTGCAATGCTGGCAAGTCCTTCGGCTCACACGCTAGCCGACGCTTACATTGGTTCTCAAATGGCCGATAAACTAGTGTCTCTATCCCCTACAGAATCATTGATGGCGGTTGTTACGTACGATCAAATGTCGCCTCTTGCTGAATCTCAAATTACTCAACTATTAAACTTGGGTATTACAGAAGGTATTCAATTTAAAAACCTGCCAATTATTGGTGTAGTAGCCACCAAAGCTCAAATTGAAGCTATTGCACAATTTGACGGGGTACGCTCAGTATTCGCAAACCGTGAGATGAGCTTATACAACGCTGACGCGCGTGAGATAACGGGTGTTGCTGATATGCAGGGCGAAGCATTTGCATCGCGCAACAATGTCGAATTTACTGGTAAAGGTTCAACGGTTTTAGTCATTGACTCTGGTGTTGATGCTTCTCATCAAGACCACTTCTTTGGTGATACCGTGGTTGATAATGTGCAAGCGATTTTGAACCCAGGCGCATTGTCTATTGTTGGCATAACGGGCCCAACGCTATCTAACCAAGTAAATACAGACTTAAATTCAGGTCACGGTACACACGTGACTGGCACTATCGCAGGTACTGGCGCTATGTCTGGCGGCAAGCACCGCGGCGCAGCACCAGACGCGGATATTATTGGTTATGGTTCGGGTGCAGCGGTACTGCTACTTGATACCATCGGTGGTTTTGATTACGCGATAAGTAAGCAGTACACCTTTGACAACCCTATCAAAGTTATTAGCAACTCATGGGGTTCAAGCGGCAAGTATGAGCCACTTGGTCCTGTATCATTGGCCAGCTATAAAGCGCACACAATGGGTATGATTAGTGTCTTCGCTGCGGGTAACGATGGCCCAGGTGAAGATTCACATAACCCATACGCGCAAATTCCTTGGGGAATTTCTGTAGGTGCGGGCGATAAGTTTGGCAAACTTGCCGATTTTTCATCTCGTGGTCTTAAAGGCGAGTCTGGTGACTTTACTATGCCAGACGGCACAGATTGGACGTATACAAACGACGTAACCATTGTCGCTCCTGGTGTAGATATTATCTCTACTCGCGCTGTTTTAAATGCGGCAACTAATGGCGGTGATGGTGATATTGGTGCGATAGAGCCGCAAAATATTCCTTTCTATACCATGATCTCTGGTACCTCTATGGCAACGCCACATGTATCGGGCATTATTGCGTTAATGCTAGAAGCAAACCCAAATCTTGATAACTTAACCATAAAGCGCTTGCTTCAAGAAACTGCTACTAATATGCCTGGCTACGAGCGCTGGGAAGTGGGTGCGGGTTATGTTAACGCGCGCTCTGCGGTTGCCGCGGCCCTTCTTGAAGACATGGATCATAAAGTTACGGTTAATAACCTAGATAGCAAAAGCTTCAAAGCAAATGCACTAGTGACCACCAGCGACCGTGTAGAAAACTTCGATGTTTTTTACTCTCCAGTAGGTGCGCCTGAAGTTATAGAGTTTGAAGTAGGAACAGAAGAAGTACTTGTTAAAGCGTCTGCCGATAGTTTCGCAAACTTAACCAAGCTTGTTCTTGTTGCGCCGGACGGCACTGAATATCGCGGTAACCTTACAACACCAGTGCTTACAACGACCATGCGTGTCGCTGCTCCTGCAATGCCGGGCACTTGGGGCGTATATGTCTATGGATTGACGTCACTGTCGGGTATTGAGGCCGACCCATTAGGTTTAACCAACGGCCCAGGTCTGCCTGAAACCTTCAACGTTACTGTCTCGTTCGAAAATAGCGGTGGATTTGAAGGTATGGATGATGTTGAAGGTCACCCTCAGCAAAACGCCATTGAATTTGCTGTTAGCGAGCGTCTAATGGATGCCATTAACAGCCGTGGTTTCTCGCCAGATGCTCGCCTTAAACGTAAGGACTTTGCTCGCTATGCGGTAATGGGCGGTGCAGTAAGACAATACCGTGACCTGCTAAACGAAGAGCGCCCTAACATCGGCTCAGTACCTGGGTTTGATAAAGCGTTTGTAGAATCGGTCATGGTTAAAGGTGGTGCACTTAAAGATAAGCTTCGTACACAAGCGCCTGTTTTAAGAAGCGTAGGCGGCAGCGCCGACCCCTTTGCTAGCGTAACCAAGTTAGATATTGCTTATTCGCTGGTGCAAATGTTAGGTCTTGAAGAAGCAGCACTTAGCTTCGACCCCAATGCCGACATCGTTGTTGACTATAATGGCGAACAAATCATTTTAGAAGACCAAGACAACATTCCGGCTGATATGAAGGGATATGTGCAGTTAGCGCTAACCTTGTCTCTCATTAACGCTGAGTTTGGTGTAGAGCAAAGCCCATTTAGCATTGCGCCAACTATTACTGCGAGCTTCGCGCCAGATACAGTGATAACCAGAGCGCATTATGCTGTACTCGCTTCACGCTTTTTCACCCAATATTTTGAATAAAATCGCAAACCACTGAAAACGGTGCCATTATACTAATTGATAATGGCGCCATTTTGGGTTAAATTTTAACCAACACTGAAAGAGGTCATCCTATGATGTTTACTGCGATGAAATTCAGACAACTTACTACTGTTGTTGCCACCACTGCATTACTTCTGCTTTCAACCGCGCAAGCACAGGTAGTTACTCCTGCAACCCTAACTGTCGATGACAATAAGATCCAGGCGAAGCTTGCGCTTACCAGCTTAATCGAAGTTGATTTGACCGTTGAGTTTGAAAACAGCATTGGTCTTAATGCCAACACTATTGATATTACTGCAGAGCTGCTAGACCCAGCAGATTTAACGATTACAGACCGTCTGCCTTCAGCACTAACAAGTGCCGTTTCAGGCTTCCCTGTTCTTGTTTCTATTTCGCCGAAAACAGATGCAGGATTTGGCTTTGAAGGTTTAGCGACGGTTGAGCTTTACACCAAAGCCATTCATTACACCCCAACCATTCCATGGCGCTTGTTTACGTCGCATGACGGCGAGCAATTTGAAGACATAACAACGCTTACTTCATCTGGTAGCTTTCGTGCGCGCGGTAGTACAGGGCAATTTTCCGACTTCATTATTTTGCTCGACAATCGTCCTTCAACTACTGTCATTAACGACAAAGTTGCCTCTTTAAGTACAACTGTTAATGATAATCGCGACAAAATAGCCCCGCTGCTAGAAGCAGCTATTGATAGCGGAATAAATGACATTCAGTCAGCGTTGGCGATAAACGATGACGATGCAGCATTAATTGCGGTTGATAGCCTTATTACACTTGTTGATAGTGCTTCTGGAAGCCAGATTGCTGACGTATGGCGATCAAGTGGCGACATAGTTAATGTGAAAGGTTTGCTTCTTACTCAGCTGCAAACATTACGTTTTAGTTTAAGAACGCTGTAAATAGTCCTGTTGACCTTAAATCTACACTGTTTTTTAAACAGCTACACGGGACTAGGGTCAACTTGGCTTCGTGCCTATCCGGGCATGGTCGTAGGTTGCAAAAATAATAAAAATTCAGCGACAGTGACATGATGAGGGTGATGCCATGCCATTACAGTTTGCCTTTACAAAGAGCAACGGTAGCGTAAGTGAACACTTGCTTTTTGAGGGCCGTGAATATCAAGTAGGGCGCGCCGATAGTGCCGACATCGTTATTCCTCACCCTCAAATCTCACGTTCTCACATTGTTTTACGCACCGCAAAATATGCTGACAACGACCATATTTGGCAGTTGGACGACACCAGTTCTACAGGGTGCTTCAGCAACGCAGGTACCCCCGTAAAACATCTTACGCTAGACAAACCTCACGTTTTGCAACTTGGTCCAATTCCTTGTGAATTCACGCCTGTGGCATTTAATAATGTCGTTAAACTTGATAGCCAACGTGAATGGCGTAAGCAACAACTAAAACGATATCAAAACCAACTACAGCACTGTAATAACAGCACTACACTTATTAACCTCGCCAGAGAGTGTTTAACTCAGTCGCTTGGGTGCGAACGCGCTTCGCTCATTCTGTTTGATAAAATAAATAACTATCAGCTTGGTGTAGGTTATGAAGATTGGATGCAGGGCGATGACTTTACAGGCAGCCGCACTATTATCAATCAATGTATGCAGACAAATTCCGTTCGCGCTATCGGTAATATTGTTTGCGACAACACGCTTAACAAGCAGCACAGTATAATTAACCACGGTATTCAGGCAGCCATTTGTGTACCCGTATGTTTAGATGAAAAGCCTGTTGGTGTTTTATATGCTGACTCTGTTTTAGGGCGACGTTACTTCACACAAACGGACATAGAATTTGCCACCTCCTTAGCAAATATGATTTCCATGCGTTTGTTATTCCACACAATAGAGCATAAACTTTCACTTATAAGCTAGAATAAAAGCAATAACGTTTAAGCCAGTCGACCATTTGTTATACCTATTGTCGACTGGCCTGCGTGGCGTAAACCCTATTTGAGTTGCTTCGTCACGTTAATTAGTGAAGTGTGGAGAAGGCTTTGAACAGGCCAGATGTATTCTCGTCGCAAAATAATTCCCTTAAAACTGAAGCCTTAGCTTTAGGGCCATCTATTGCGCCAAATTCACGCCTAGCTAACCGTTTTCTTATTGTAGAACAGTTAGGCTGTGGCGCTCAGGCTAATGTTTATAGTGCGCTCGACGAGCTGCTTGATGTGAAAGTGGCGCTAAAAGTGATAGAAGGTGGTGCTAGCGACCCGGTTAAAATGCAAACTATCCGCAATGAAGTCAATATTGCCAGACAGCTTCAACACCCCAATATCATTCGTGTACATGATGTTTTCTCTGACGGAGATACTGCATTCTTTACCATGGCTTTCATAGAAGGGGAGCCTCTTTATACGCGCCTTCAAAAACCTATCAGCAAAGCCGACTTCGATAAGTGGCAACAACAGCTCATTGAGTCCTTACTTGCATGTAAATCCATAGGTATTAAGCACGGCGATATAAAGCCAGACAACATCCTAATTGACCATAATGAAGATATTAAGCTTATCGACTTTGGCATTGGTCAAAGCGCGGCTTCGGGTGTCCAAACCAGCGGGCATCAACGCTACACAGCTCCTGAAGTTATTCAAACCGGAAAAGCAAGTGAGCATTCTGACACCTATAGCCTAGGTAAAGTGTTAGAAGACATGTTGGGCTGTGTTGAAAAAGAAGGCGTTGGCATCTCCCATTACTTGTGGTTGAAAAAGCGCAAAACCTGCATTGCTCAATTAACTCATCACTTACCGGCCAAGAGGCTTTCGCTGGAAGAAGCCCTTAGCGTTAATGGTAGAGCCCTCAGCGTTAAAGGTCATGCCCTTAGCGTTAATGGCAGTGCGACCGTGCCTAACAAAACCCTTGTTGGGTTTTCTATAATTGCTTTACTGGTATTAATTGGGAGTGCCAGTATTTTTTCCTTCACTTGGTATCAAAAGAGTCACCCCAAATTAGCGACAGATAGTCCTATTCAGCTTCTGGTATTGAATGACCCTCAATACCCGCTTTTAGAAACCATTAACACATTACTACGTTACCCATTGTCTACCCACCCCAACATAGTGTTAGACAACAAAGAACAGACTCAAGCTTGGGTAAGCAATCTAGGGTTATCCCCCTTTACTAAGAATAATGATCGCACTGATTTAGCCGCTACACTTGCAGCTAATACCGTACTGCTTCTTGATGCTACGCCTACCAGTAATAGTGCTTACTTGCTTCACGCAAGCTTACTCAGCATGCCTGCCAATACGCCTATTTTTACCGTGTCGCACAATGTGGATGCAAACACCCTTTCTGAGGATTTAGTGGAGTTTTCCAACAAGTTAATTCAGCAACTATTTGATGCTGTTGAAACTCAAGCCCCTCAACCACTCCCTGATTTACGTTATCTAGATGCGTTAGATTCAGCGTGGCAAAAGGGAGAAACGCTAAATAGTACAGATGCAGTCGACGCCATTACCGCGACAACCCCTGATTACCCCGGTGGGTGGGTAGCCACAGCCCGCAATAGGATGAATACTGGCGACTATGATGGTGCCAGACAGGCCCTGCAAACCTTAACCAGCCTTCCCGAATTAGCGCTATATTGGCGACTACAAAGTGAACTTCTACGGGCTGAACTTAATGAAGATTTAGCCCTTGCAAAACAATCGATAGATGCACTGGTTTCTCAATTTCCTAACCGTCCAGAATTGCTATCAATACGGGCCGACATATACCAGTGGGCGGGCGAAGATGCCAAAGCGATGGCTGACTACAAAGCCGCTTTAGCCCTTCGACCTAACAACGGGCAACTATGGTTTGAGCTGGCTCGTTTGCAGATTATTGACGGAGATATAGAAACGGCCACCAGCGATTCGTTAACACGCGCACTGGTAGCATTTCGACAAGCCAAAGATACACAAGGTGAAAGTTTAGTGCTGAATGCCTTTGGTATTGCCTATCTGCGAACGGCCGATAATGTAGCAGCGGCGCGTTATTTTAGGGATGCGCTGGCGCTGCGAGATGCGAAAACACAGCCTTCTCAGCGGGCCAAAACCTTAGCAAACTATGCTATTGCTACTTCACTCACAGGCGACTACACCACTGCTGAAGCGTCGCTAGAAGAAGCTGTAAAGCTGCTTCACGATTTAGGTGACTTAGCACAAGAAGCGCACGTAAACGACACCCTAGGCTTTATGTTTGAAGAACGAGGACAGTTTGCAAGAGCGTTAGATTACTACAAACGAGGCCTTGATATTCGTGTTCAAAGCGATGACAAGGTACTTCAGCCCCAAAGCATGAGCAACGTGGCCTATATGCACTTTTTAATCGGTGACATTTCACTTGCAGAAATATACTGGCAGCAGGCTAAGATGCTATTTGAGAGAAATGGTGATGAATCTCACCTACTTCGAACCCATCAAAATCTTGCGCAATTGAGTTTAGTTAAAGGTGATAAAAATATCGCAAGCAATTACTTAACGGCGGTAGATAGGCAATTAGGTACACAGCATAATCAGGAAAAGCTCTACAATCACCTTCTGTTCAGCTATTTAAACTTTGCAAACGGAAATTTAGAAGAAGCCACACAACATGCTGCACAGGCAAAACGCTTAGCTCAGGAGTCTGAAGATAGCCGAGCAAAAACAGAAGTTTTGCTCTGGGAGGGTGAAATATGCTTGTTAACTGCAAACTGGTCATGCTTAGAGAAGCGTCTTGAGTCGGTATTGCCCACCATAAGCGAAGAACGTCACGAGCAATTCGCCGTTTATCAATGGTTAACGTTAGGGTTAAAGCATCATCAAGGTAACCTTAACGATGAAAGTGACGACATCTACAAAACGCTTCTAAATAACGACAATGTACCCGCGATCACCGAAACAAAGATTTTGCTCGATATGCAGCAGCGCCTTTCTTTAGGCGCTTCGAGCAGTATCATGGAAAAGCTTGGCACTCTTATTAAACCTACTTATTATCAACAATACTTGCAGTGGCTGTATATACAAGCGTCGTTAGGTGATGAAGCATCAGTTGAAAAGCTCAAGCAAAAGCTCGCGCTATACCCTTCATATTGGCGCAATCACCTATACTATCGCGCTATTCCCGGCAAAGAAGATACCGTAGATAAGTTAACAACGCAGTGGCTGTCTCAACTACCGGAAAAACAAGCGGGTGACTACAGGAACGCCTATTTTGAGTGATTTAGCCAAAGAAATAGAGAGCATTAAGGCACTACAGGCAACACTTCAAGCGCGACTAGACGCTGATCAGGAAGTACTTCAGCAGCTTGCGAAACGCCTGTGGGCTCAACAAGAATCCGAAAAAGCTAAACTTTCTAGAGAGTTGCATGATGGTATAGGGCAGTTACTTACTGGGCTGACAAGACGACTGCAGGCGCTCTCATCTTCCTCGCCTGAAATAGAAGCACTACACGGTATCGCTGAAATGGCGCTAAATGACGTGAGGCAGCTATCACGCCTTATGAGCCCCACCATTTTAGACGACCTGGGCCTTAAACCCGCACTAAACTGGCTGTGTCGGAACCTGCTTAGTGGTGAAGATATGGCGTATAACACTGACATAAATCTACCCACAGATCTCTCGAAAGATATAAGCACCTTATTATTCAGAATTGCGCAAGAAACATTGGTAAATGCTATAAAACACAGTGAAGCAACACACCTTACCCTGACGGTTTCTTACCACCATAACGTTATTCGTTTAGATATTCTTGATAATGGTGTAGGGTTTGATAGTAGAACAGTAGAGCCTGGCATTGGTCTTTCAAGTATTCGCGATAGAGCCGAAGCGTTCAACGCTACGCTAGAAATAGATTCAGCTGTAGGGCAAGGCACAAGAACAACAGTAACGGTACCTGTATGACAATTCGAGTAGTGCTAGCCGACGATCATGTACTCATGCGTCAAGGCGTATCTCAAATGCTAAATGCAAACCCAGATATTGAAGTGGTCGGAGAATGTGATGACGGTGTTGAGCTTATTGCAGCGGTGCTAAAACTCTCCCCCGACGTTATTCTGATGGATATTTCTATGCCGCGCATGAGCGGACTCGTTGCCATTGATAAAATATTGTCTCAGCGCAGTGATGCAAAGATACTTGTGCTGTCTATGCACAACGAAGTGGAATATATAGAGGCCATGCGCGACGCTGGCGCAAAGGGCTACATTTTAAAAGAGTCGTCTGGCGATAGCTTAGTCGATGCAATTATAAAAGTGGCGGCCAACAAAACCTCTTTTCCCGACGAATTAACCCAGTCATCCAGTGAGCAGTGTCAAAAGCACGTATCACCGCTGAGCGTTTTGACGCGAAGAGAGCGAGAAGTCTTTTTCTTAGTTGCCGCAGGCAACACCAGTAAGAAGATTGCCGAACTACTAGATATGAGCCTTAAAACCGCAGAAAATCACCGAAGCAACATTTATAAAAAGCTCAATTTAAGCAGTTCCGCAGAACTTATCAGAATGGCTGGAAAAGCAGGCTTGCTAGAGTAGCTGTACCCGCTTTTAGGTTGAAGCACTGCTTTCCTCCCCCGCAAACTACACGAGATCTGGTTGTGACATTCAAACCCTTCAGCAGCAGGGGGACTACGGCAGAACGCCCGTGAACAAATTCCAATATTGAGCGATAAACTTTCGGCGAAACTTAAACAAAAAAGAGGGGCCTTGCTCCATCTTCCCCCCTCCTTCTGCAGATTACGCGAGGGCCGGTTGTAACATTCAAAACCCTCAGCAGCAGGGATGCTGCTGTGGAGCGCCCATGGATGGGTTTACCGCGTGTTTTGAATGTTACAACCGGCCCTCAACCCTAAGGACTAAAGCTCAGCGTATTGCGTAAGGATAAACGCTGCTTCGCCTCGTGATACGCCATCTTGTGGGTTAAAGAAGGCTTTAAGCGTAGGCTGTAGGTCAAATGGACCTTGCTCTACCTTCACTTCCACCTGCATTATCCCTGCAGCTAAAGCTTGTTGAACATAGCCGCGATACTCAGGTGCAATCGCGTCTGTATCTTCAACTTCCACTGCCTCGCCAAGCACGATGGCGATAACCTGTTCAGAATCGAAGCTTTGTGCTGTATCTTCAAGACCTAACGCTTGAACCATTGAGTACGCCATTTCTTCTTTGCTCACCTGCATGTTGCTACCAAAAAAGTCGCCGTCAACTTGCATCACCGGTTGCGTATTCATCTCTAGATCCCCAAGCACAGCGCCAGTTGCTGTTGCTGAATTTACGGCGGCAGCTTTTTTTGCACTCACATCAGTGAAGTTCACTGTATTACCATCGTTGGTTTGACGAAGATTAGCGCTAAGCGCTAGCGTATCAGCAAGTTCTACACGCGTTAACGGTGCATCTGGTGCAAAACCGCTTTCCTTTGCGTCCATTAGCTCATTTGCTACTACATATTCAATGAATGGTTTCGCTGGATGGCCTACTGCATCATCAATACCGGTATAGCCTGATGTAACTAACAAGCGAATATTCACATCGTTAGTACCAGGAATGCCCACACCATTTGTAACGCCGAGTGGGTCAACTGACACACCACTAATGCTGCCAATGCCTCGGCTGTATAGTTTCCATGTACCCGGCATACCCGGAGCAGCTGTACCAACAGAAGAACCTAAAACAGGTAGGCCAATGCCAGAACCGTAGGTATTTCCTGCCGGGTCTTCTAATACGAACGCTGTTGCCGTTTCAATTGACGCGCTCGCCACCACCATAGATACGTCAGACGTTACCTCAAACTCTTCTACTGGTGACTCACCAACAGGAAGATAAGTTGTAGGTAGCGTAAAGCTATCGCCTTCAGCAACGTTAGCAAATGCGTTAAACTCGCGATTCTTCTTCACTGTATCGCCAAATACTTCTTCACCGTCAAGCACTGCAGTTACCGCAGCATAAGCGTTAACGTAGCCTGCGCCCACTTCCCATTCGTCCATACCAGCCATTGGTGTTGCGGTTTCCTGAAGAATGCGTTTAACGTCTTCCCACTGAAGGTTTGGATTTGCTTCTAGCATTAGTGCAACAATACCTGACACATGCGGCGCAGCCATTGATGTGCCGCTAGATACGGTATAAAACGGCAAGTGCTGTGGCTCAATCATCTCCGCGTCGTCAGCTGCACTTAAACCGCCTAAGCTAGACAGTGATGCACGGGCAGATATGACGTCTACCCCAGGCGCCGTTACGGTAGGACGGTCTTCCCACGTGAACACTTCGCCATCAACAACCGCTTGTCCGCCTTTTCCTTCAACACCGCGAGAACTAAAGTCAGCTAGCTCGCCTTGCTTGTTGCCCGCAGCCACTGTAATTACCCAAGGTGCTTTTTTGAAGTTACCGGTAATAGTTGACTCACCAGGACCTGAGTTACCCGCTGAGAACACGGTAATAATACCGTTGTCAGCCAATGCTTTGGTTACAACGTTGGTTGGGTCATCTGGGTTGAAGTCTGTACCTACATCGCCAGTGTTACCGAACGAGTTAGAGATAACACGAATGTTGTAATCGAACTGGTGTGTTAACGCGTAGTCGAAGCCACCGATGGTATCTAAAATGAATAGACCTGCGCCCGAGCCATAACCAATGATGTCTGCACCTGGTGCTACACCTGCGTGTAAACCACCGCTCTTGGCGCCGTTACCGCCTACTGTGCCTGCTACGTGAGTACCGTGACCGCCTAGGATATCGGTGTTAGATACGTTTTCTTGGTATGTAATCGGTAAAATGCCGCTGTAGCTATTTAGATTAACCTGCGCTAAAACGTTTTGCACAACGTGATCAGGGAATGCTAAATCGCCATGTGTACCGTCAACACCCGAGTCGTTTACCACTACGCCAATGCCTTTACCTGATACAGGCATGCCGTTAATGCGAATATCGCGGTCAGCCTGTAGTGCCTGTACGCCGGTAATTTGGGTAGACTCATGGTTCTCTAATTCTAGCGGGTCGTTGTTCCACACTGACACAACGTCATCACGTTGATAAAGCGCTTCAACTTGCTGTTTGTTGGCTAACACACCAACAATTGGCACGTTACGCAGGCTAACACCGCCAGTGATGCCTAACGATTCAAGTGCTGTAATTTGTTCTGTTGTGGCAGGTCCCTTACCTTCAAATGTAACAATAACTTGTTGTAGTTCTAGTGGCGAAGCAGCAAGTGCATCAGCCAAGGTTTTATCGAAAGTTTTTGCATTCACCATGCTCGCTGGTAGGGCACAAGCAATAGCAACTGATAATACTGTTTTGTTATTAAGGAACTTCATAATACACCTCTCTTTGAGTACCCCTTGAGTATTTAACAACCAAAGAAGCAAAACTATGGGGAGTTCCCCCTATTCGGTGTGATTTATAAAAGCGTTGAAAAATCAGAAATCTAAAAAGAAAAAAGCCCTCACAAATGGAGGGCTAAAAACACCAACTATCGAAAAACATTGATAGGTTGGAGGGAACGAACACAGTAAAAGAAATGAAACGCTTATTAAAATTAAAAATGCTTTACTGTTTGCGCTTCCTCAGTGAGGTAAACGCGAACAAAACTAACATTGCCGATGCGAAGGAAGCAGGTTCACTCACTTGCGTCGAGCCGTTATTGGAGCCACTACTCGGCTCGACAGTTTTAACCAATTGAAACAACCCGCCCGCACAGCGGTCGCTATTTTCAAAGAAAACACAAGTATCGGTTTGCCCTAGTCCAGCTAAACCTGAACTAATAGTAAACTCGTAAGGAACGCTTGAATCTTCAATGAAGAACTCAAAGCCTTCACTGCTTTCATCACCAAACACACCATCATCTAAATCAACTATCGCAAAGTCAGCAATGTCGGCTTCTAAAATATCGTAAGAGACGCCATCAAACTCTAACTGAAAGAAAAACGATAGCCATGTATTCATATTAAATTGGGTTTCGTTTTCATCGAAGGTGATTTGCCCGATTAAGCTGGTTTCGTCAGCTTCGTCACCTAACACTAATCGAGTGAAATCATAAGTGATTACGCCAGCGAAAGAAGGCGCGGAAAAAAGAACGAACACTGCTGCAATTAATGACTTCATAGAATGGTTACCCATGTGATTTCGTAGGCTCAGTATCAAACCAACTGCTCGAAGTGCAAATAGGGATTTCCCCCTACATAGTGCCAATGGCTAATTAATTGTGAGAATATGCGATGCTTTGCTTTCTACCTAAGAACGCACTTTGATTAGGCGAAAGGGGTAGCGCTTTTTTGTCCGCCACAAGCATGACATGAGCAGCATTTCTAAAAGGTAGAACTCGACTTTTTCCATGTTTGAAGTTGACCGCAACCGCTCCGTCTTTTAAATGCGTAAGCGCTTGAGTATCAATACTGTTGCTTTGTGTTTGCGTCCAATAATCACCTTTTTGGATATTTGGGAAAAATGCGCTTTGTATAAAAGGGCCATTAGATTTAGTTGGAGTTTGAACTAAGGCAATCAACTCTTCTGCATTGGGCAGGCGCCAGTTAGATAAGTTACACACTTTCCGTTTAATTGCTTGCTGCTGAATATGCCTTGTATCGCACCCCGGCTTGTTGAAATAACAGCTCCCTCGCTCTTTCACTCCTTTATGCTGTTCTTCGTCGAACCAACTGTAGCTCCAATAACTGTCAAAAGGCGACTCGTCATCTCTTCCCACCAGCCAAGCAACTTCGAGCTTTCTGTCGTAAACACAATGCCAAGGGCCTTGTTCGTTTGAAATGGCATGCCCATGTGAGTTCAATTTTACAAATCGATACTCCGCTGTTTCTTTAGCAGCAAACATATCAGGCACGCTTTTGAAAAATTGATAAAGCACGCTAAACTGTGTACCAACGAGGACTATAGCGCAAAGGACAAAAAGCTTTTTTACGAATAAAAGCATAGCATTACCCTTACAATTCATAGCTAAGCCGCAAGGGTCTAACATGTCGGGTATGAGCAATTTGAGCGTGATCAAACGCGCTTACCCACAAACAAATACCATCAGTTAAATTGATGTCCGTCTCTTCTGAAGTTTGCTTCTTTCGCACAATTTCAAGGTTCCAGTAACCGTTTGCATACCTTCCATAAGCACGCACGTCGGCTCGTCCCCCTTCAAGCTGATTAGAACGGTACAAAACTGAGTTGATCAAACTGCCTACTGGTAAATCATCCCGTTTGGGAGAATAAGCTTTGTAGTCAAACCAGCTAGCATAACCTTGAGATTCAAATGGAGGAGCGTTAGGAAGGCGTTTCGGGGTAACATTTTCGCTGCTGTACCATTTCCAGTTTAAGACATAGCTTCCCCCCATATCGCTGTCTTGCTGATAGCCAGCCGTGTACCTTTTTTCGCCTATAATAGGCGCTACAGGCCTGCCGATATAACTATCGTCGACCAAGTACATCGCATTAGTTCTTACCGCTTTCCACTGCCACAAATCGACGACACCGTCGGATGTAAAGTGATAGCCCTTTTTATGTTTATTAGCAGGTAATTCAGAACGAGGCTGACTACCTAAATGGGCGGTGGCAGCTGCTGCTATATTGCAACTTTGAGAAAACAGTAGCGCAAGTTTATCTTCGTAAAACTCCTTCTCATCGAACCGCTCAAAACCATGACTTTTTACTCGCCAACCTGCATCGGTTTTTACTAAAGGAAGGTGTAGTAAACTTTCCGTAGGATCTTGCCAGCGAATAAAGAAATAAGTTTCAGTCGTATTGTGTAGCGTTTTAAGCGTAACGTCCGACGTCCCTCCATAAAAATTAGCACCAGCAAAAGTTTTTACTGTAACGCCAGGCGCCTTTTGCCAAGCACTCTCATTGGCTTTTCCATCAATCTTGATAAACACATCGTCGGCAACCACTTTAGACTGAAGAGGTGTAGGCATAGATAATGTGAACAAGTACAAACTACACGTTACCAATCCAGCCGCCCCTAAATAAAAATAGCCTCGCTTGAAAGTGAAAGGTTCGATAATAATGTGGAGAAGGTATGTTACCGGCTTTTGAAAGTAGTATCGCAAGGGGTGAAGCGCAATAAAAATAAGTAGCCCTACCGCACTGTAATAATGGATAAAGCGCACCACTAAGTGTGTGAGTTCAAAAAAGAATTGTGCCCCACCACTTACTAGCGATACGCAAATAAGTGCAGAGCCTACTTGGTTAAATGTTTTTGGTACGGCCTTTTCTTTTCGTTGATTTAGCAGTGCGAAAAGCATTACCGGCATCATCACAAGCAATAACAGCCCGAAAATCACGTGCCAAATATGCACAAGCCCTTCAGGTAACAGCCAATCAAAATAAAGCCAAAAGTCTCGATGCTGTGAGGCAATACGAAAGCCGCTTAACAACTGGGTGAGCACGCAACAGCCTACTACCAGATGGCTAAATAAAAACAGTTTTTTGCGAGTCATTTTCGCACACAAATTTGCCAAATACTTATGCTGCACAATTATGAATTTTTTATGACTCCCCCATCAATAGGGTGTTACCCCCATATCTCATCGCCTCATTTTTTTATCCAATACGCACCAAACAAAACTAAGGTAACAGTCATATGATTATGCGTAGTTATAGAACGATTCTGGCACTGCTTTTATTGAGTTATGCGGGCACGGTAGTATCAGCTACTCACTTATACCGGTTAGCATGGGATAGCGCCCCCGCACACGAGGCGATAGTAGGTTTTTCACCTAAGGGGGTTAGCCTTTCACCTTATGTTCTATATGGAACGTCAACCGATGAAGACCAGTGGCAACGGGTAGAGATTAGTCACAAAGCCAGTTTCTTTAGCCTTGAATCTTACTTTGTGCGGCTTTCCCGTTTGCCTGCCGACAGTGCGATTTACTTCAAGGTGTGTGACTTTGATGGTTGTGATACTCCAATGTGGTTTAAAACTGCATCAACGGAACCTACCCCGTTTACAGCTATTGCAGGCGGCGACACACGCACGGGCTGGACGACGCGGCAGGAAGGCAACAAGCTAGTAGCGAAGATCCGCCCCTTGCTTGTTATGCACGGCGGTGACTTCACCAATGGCAATACCCCAATTGAAATGGCGGGTTTTCTTGATGACTGGCAGCTAACTTTTTCAAATGATGTGATAAACGGCAAAGCGTTTAAGCGTATTTATCCCATCATTCCCACTCACGGTAATCATGAAGACACCAACTATGCCACCTTATGTCAGGTATTCGGTGTCGACTTTATACGAGACAATGTGTGTGATGAACAAGACACCTACGGCGCGTTAACCGTTAATGCGTTGGCTAGGGTTTATACGCTCAACAGTCAGTACCAAGAAAGTGGATGGCAAGTGTATGCAACCCAGATGAATGATTGGCTTGCGTCAGATTTGCAGTTGAGCCAGCAAGCGCCCTTTTGGCGACTAGCCCAATACCACAAGCCCATCTTCCCTCATTTCGATGGAAAGTCATCGAATGAAGGGTTGTTCCAGTGGTGGGCAGCGCTGTTTTACCAACACAATATGAACCTTGTCGTTGAGTCAGATACCCACATTAACAAATTGACCTATCCTATGGCGCCAGAGCAAAACGAAGTAGCCTTTCGTCGTTCAGACGAAGGCGGCACCGTTTATGTGGGTGAAGGCAGCTGGGGCGCTCCGGCCCGTTCTGCTAATCAGTCTTACCCTTGGACCATTGACCTTGCCAGTATTCAACAGTTTAAAGTGTTGAGCATTACTTCTAGTGAAATACAAGTGCGTACCGCTGAATTTGATGAAGAAGCCAGCACTCTTTCGATGGAGGAAAGAGAAAGGAACCCGTTAGCCTTGCCTGAAAATATTAAATGGTGGGTAGCCAATGACGTAGGCGCTGTTTTCACTCTAACTCAGAACGGCAATGGTTTAACAACCTACTTACCGCCAAATCAAGAAAATCGACGGGCTTATACGCTTACTGCAAAGCACGATAGTTTTATCTCTAGTGCAAAACCTACGATGAACTACAATGCTTACCCTAGCGGTATGATGGTGGTTAATAACCATATTCAGTATGGTGAAACAAAAGCTCTGATGAGCTTTGATGCAAGTGACATAGCAAAATGTGCCACTCTCGATAGCGCTACCTTGTCTTTTCAATCTAACCCAAGCGAAACGAGTGCTGCTACCGGGTTAGCTAGCGAACTAATTCCCGTGTATCCGAACCCCACAGCGCTTGGCATATCAACTGTTACGCCTAGCTTCAATGAAAACACAGTGAACTGGCATAGTGGGCACTCACTCTTTTCAAGCAGTACTTTTACAAGTGTTAACGTCATTGATGCAGGTAATAATATAACCCTTCCTTTAGGCGAATCTACTATTCGAACACTGCAGCAGCAGTTTATAGAACACGGGGCGTTTGGGCTTGGAATTTCAACGAACCATCCTCTACAGCAACGCTTTATCGACGCTAGCGAAAACACCAAAGCACCTGTTTTACACGTGGCCTTTTCAGCTACCGAAGATTGCTTTTCAACGCCTAACAACCTTTTAACGCCGCCGCAGAACCTAACAAACTTGCACGCAAGCACGGGCGTTTTTGAAACCTATATTGTTGATGCTATTGAGCACGACAGAACCCTTTCCATTTATTTAGAACGCGGTTTTGGCGATGCTGATTTGTATGTACAAATTGGCCAAAACGTCAGTTTTCGTAACTATGTATGTCGCTCTAATGGGGTAGACAATACGGAAAGCTGCATCATTGACGTACCGCGTGGAAGCGCCGTTTCTATTGGTATTCATGCTCGCTCTCAATACCAGGGGCTGAGTTTACGAATTACAGATAAATAACTCCGTATATAGGCAATTAAGGTGTGGCTAGCGCTGTAGCTGTATTCGGCTGAAGCGCGCTCCCCTATTGAGAGAGAAGGTTAAACAATGAAAAACGCGATAAATTATTCCCGTCGACAATTTTTTAAAACGGCGGGGTTATCCGCTTCAATTTTAGGCTTTAGGGCTTCAGCGGCGCCTTTTGAAGCGCTGAATACGTCTTTTAAGCTGGATAATAACTACTATTTCCAACATGGGGTTGCCAGTGGTGATCCGCTCCCTAATGCTGTAGTCCTATGGACTCGCATCAGTCATGTTGCAACTGAAACACTAGTCACACTACATGTTGCTTTGGACAGCTCGATGAAAAACAGTGTGCTGAAAGAACAGTTAACCACGTCTGAAAGTCGAGACTATACCGTAAAAGTTGATGTCCAAAACCTTTCGTCGGATACCACCTACTTTTATCAATTTGAAGTCAACGGCTACAGAAGCCGCATAGGCACTACGAAAACGGCACCTGTCACGACAGACCATGCCCGCTTTGCAGTTGTAAGTTGTTCAAACTACCCAGAGGGCTTTTTCAATGTCTACCACGCCATTACGAACAAGAATGCCGTTGGGGAGATTGATGCCGTCCTTCACTTAGGCGACTACTTATATGAATACGCCGAAGATGAATACGGTGATGGCTCGCGGTTAGGCAGAGCGCCACTGCCTGACAAAGAAATTACCAGCTTAAGTGACTATCGGACCCGACACGCCCAATACAAAACTGATCCAGACCTAGCGTTATTGCATGCTGCCTACCCCTTTATCACGGTGTGGGATGATCATGAAATTACGAACGATGCTCATCGCACTGGCGCTGAAAACCATAACGAGGGCGAAGGCAACTACCAACTACGCAAATCGTACGCAATTCAGGCCTATTATGAATGGATGCCTATTCGCGAAGGCAGTATCTACAGGCATTTTGAGTGGGGCTCGCTCCTTGATTTATATATGCTTGATACACGCATTGAAGGGCGCGATCCGCAGGTTGATTCACCTGTTTCAGCAGAACGCTACGATACCAACCGTACACTTCTTGGCGATACCCAAGAACGCTGGTTACTAGATAAGCTCACTACATCTACGTCTACATGGCGCTTTTTAGGGCAACAAGTGATGTTTGGTCAATTCAAAGGACTGAACGCGCCAAACCTAGAGGCAGCCGGAATTCCTGTTACCAAAGATATTCTTGCGCTCAACATGGACCAATGGGATGGCTATCCTGAAGCTAGGCAACGAATTCTGGACGCCATCAAAGCCTATAGAATAGAGAATACGGTTGTATTAACAGGCGATATCCACACGTCTTGGGGAATGGAGGTTTTTGAAGACAGCACTAACGGGTACACCTACAACGATCGTGTTCGCCTTGGTGAACAGCCCTTAGCAGTGGAGTTTGTGACGCCGTCGGTAACATCGCCGGGATTAAGCGACCCTGTTGCAGACCCGCTAGCCACATTGATACCGACAATGAACCCACATATGAAATACGTAGAGCTTAAATCTCACGGCTTTATGATTGTTGATGTTACCCATCAAAAAGTAACCTGTGATTGGTGGTATGTAGATACTATTGATAGTGCTGCATATAAGGCTTATTTGGCAAAAAGTTTGTATACCACCAATGGAAGCCAGCGATTAACTGAACGCAAAGACCTAGGTGTATCCTTTGACTATACGCACAACCCTTTTAAATAAGTTCAGTGGCTGACAGCGGCCAAATCTTAGGGCGATTTAAAAGCGTTGAAGATTAATCAACGCTTTTACTTAGTATTTTCGCTAACTCGTAGTTACCTTGCGAAAGTGCGATATCGGCAACCGAATTGCCCGCTTTATCCATGTGAGCTGGGTTAGCCCCTTTGTCGATAAGCGTATTGATAATTTCTTGTCTGTCGAACAGGCTTGCGAACATTAACGCGGTTTGGCCTTGTGCATTTTCTTCGTCAATATCGCAATCGGCAAATACGAGCTGTTTGGCCACGCTTACATGCCCTTTAAAGATGGCGCCCATTAACGCAGTATTGCCGCGATTGTCTTCTTGACATGGGTTAGCGTGTGCATTGCTGATAAGGAAGTCTACCGTTTCAGTGTGGCCGTGATAGGCAGCAAGAATAAGCGCGGTATAGCCTTTTTCATCCGCTACGTTAACATCTAGGCCAGCTTGATAAAATGCACCTAGCATGGCGCTATCGCCTTCTCGCGCCGCATCAAAATAGCGTGCTTTCAAGGCTTCCATATTAGGCGTAGTTGCACTTTGTTGAGTATTAGCTTGAGTGGTTGTGTCAATTGCCGCACTAGTATAAAAACTGGTGAAGGTGGCAACGACGAACAGTGCTGCCGTAAGTGTTTGCTTCAAAAAAGACATTGTGCCCCCTTACTGGTAAATTAAACTTGGTTACTACTAAACTGTTTTGGCAAAGCTGTTTTAGCAAAGCTATAAGAGAAAGGTTGTTAAAGAAAAATGGGAGTTACTCAACACTGTGATATAACTCCCAACGTTATTGCTACTTAGCTTATTGCATAAGTGCCGTTAGGCTTTCTGCAACTTGCTTTGCTTTTGCAGCGCGTGCTGCCTGTTGCTCCATCAAGTCTTTTGCAGTTTGGCGAACTTTCGACATTGGCGCTTTAGCTAGTTTGGCTACGCCCTTACCATAGTTCTTATCTGCGTTGTACATATATGCACTAATGATTACGCGAATTTCTTCTTCAGGTACCGATGCTAACGCTCCACCTAAATTACTAATAAGGTGCGCTTGACCTTCTTTAGTTAGGTTTCTGAAAAACTCACCCGCTTGCTTAAAGTTCTGTTCTTTGTAGAACGGAATTTGTTGTGTTATACCTGCAAGCGGCTTGCTTGAATAACGAAACGCTGGATCTTCGTTTAGGTCAAGACGACGGCTTGGCTGATAGTTCACATCGCGATTAGAGCTAGTTGTGCGAAGCTGTCCGTGTTGCTCGTGGTTATTGATAACCGCATTTTTCGGCGCGTTAATAGGAATGCGGTACGCATTAACACCTAAACGATAGCGCTGCGTATCAGCATACGAGAACAAGCGGCCTTGAAGCATTCTGTCTTCTGATGGCTCAATACCTGGAATTAAGTTGCTTGGTGCAAATGCCGCTTGCTCAGTTTCTTCAAAGAAGTTGTCTGGCACACGGTTTAACACTAGGCGACCAATCTTCTTAGCAGGAACTAAAGACTCAGGCCAAATTTTAGTCGTATCAAGTGGGTTAAACTCGAAGTCATCTAACTGTTCTGGCTCTAACTCTTGAAGATAAAGATCCCAAGATGCTGTTTCACCTTTTTCACCGATACGGGTGTACACATCAGTAGTATGAGGCTGGAAGTCCATACCTTGCACTTTCATTGCTTCTTCAGCAGAGAAGTTCTTAATAGGTTGGTTCGCTTTCCAAGTAAACTTCACATACTTGTAATTACCTTCGTCATCAACAAATTTAAATGCGTGAACGCCTGAGCCGTCCATATTTAAATAGCTTGCTGGTGTACCGTAATCAGAGAAAAGCATGGTTAACGTATGCGTTGACTCTGGCACGTGAGAGAAAAAGTCAAAAATGCGCTTCGCATCTTGCTTGTTCGTTACCGGCGACGGTTTAAATGCGTGAACCATATCAGGGAATTTAATCGCATCACGAATAAAGAATACCGGGAAGTTGTTGCCTACTAGATCCC
Source organism: Alteromonas sp. ABH4_454 (assembly GCF_056311775.1). Classification (NCBI taxonomy): domain Bacteria; kingdom Pseudomonadati; phylum Pseudomonadota; class Gammaproteobacteria; order Alteromonadales; family Alteromonadaceae; genus Alteromonas; species Alteromonas sp. ABH4_454. Next base: position 176,411 of record NZ_CM149972.1, read on the forward strand.
AGTTTCCTTGTTCGGTGTAAAACTTTACCGCAAAACCACGTGGGTCACGCAGCGTCTCTGGCGATAAATGTCCGTGAACTACTGATGAAAAACGAACAAATACTTCAGTCTTTTTACCTTCGCCTTGAAATGGTGCGGCTACTGTCTCGTCAGATAGGTCGACATAGTTTTCATAGTAACCGTGAATACCAACACCACGGGCGTGAACAACACGCTCAGGAATACGCTCACGGTCAAATGCCGCTAACTTTTCAATAAGGTGAGAGTCTTGTAGCAATACTGGACCCCATGGCCCTGCAGTCTGCGAGTTTTGGTTGTCACCTACCGGGGCGCCATTTTGGCGAGTTAGTGTATCTGCGCTTACACCTAAAGTAAGCATACTGGCAGCAACGCCGCCTAATACAAATTTAGTTAAGGTTGATTTCATTGAGGTTCTCACAGTTGTACTCCTACATGAAGGTTGGTACGAGGTTTAGGGGCTTTAACTTCTACACAAACTTGATCGCCGTAATAGTTATCAGCGTAGTTGCATTGCGTTTGAATTGGTTGATTCGTTGTGGAGGAAACACGGTGGCTATTGGCCGTTGTTAGCTTTTTTAATAGTGCGCTCATTTCGCTCTCCTTGTTAAGTTGAGAGCATTATCATTAATTGAGTAAAACTATTAAAACGAGATAATATGATTCATTAAATCAAACAAACCGATTGTAAATATGCTGGCTAATCGTAATTTTTTATGAACGAGAGTGATGGCTATTGCCGTGGGAAAGTGAAGGTTATCTGTCTTTTTAGGCTAGTAAGTATAGTAGGGCTAAGTGTTTGAGAAAAAATGTGGCAGCGTTTTTGTCAAAACGCCGCGCATGAAATCATTTAATAAACTTAGGCGTTAAGCCACGGACCGGTAATGGCCAACGTTTTCGTTGGTGAGTAAATATTGACGAAAAGCGTATTGCCATCAGGCGAGAAACACGCACCTGCTAGTTCTGTTTGCGCGTGTAATTTAGCAAAGTTGTATACTTCTCCGCTTGGCGTAACACCACGTAAATGGTTATCCACTATGTCAGTGTACTGATCTTCGCACACCAATAAATGCCCGTTCGGGCACACAGTTAGATTATCGCCAAAGTTGTACAGGTTCTTGTCTTCACTTTCCAAAAACAGCTGAAGCTTGTCTTGTTTACCATCTGCAGAGGGAACAAGCTTCATTACCTGACCTAGCTGCTTTTGCCCGCCATTGGTACAGCAGAAGTAAAGCTCATCTTCACCCCAATGTATGCCTTCACCGCGAGCGAAAAGCGCAGCACCTTTATCATACCCTTGCACGCGTAAATCATCATTAGGGCTTTCTGGGTTATCTAAAGCTACCCACTCCGCGTCAAACCATGTAGCTACAGGCATAGCATTGCCATTCCAGTTACGTGTATCGAACTGAGGGTTATTTTTAACGACTAATGCTTCTAATTGGCCGCCAGCTGCCAAGTTACCGTACTCATTTGGTACAAAGCGATAAAGCAAGCTGTCGCCTCTATCTTCGGTTAGATAGACAATACCAGTTTTGGGGTCGACACAAGCTGCTTCGTGGTTAAAACGCCCCATATCTTTAAGAGGTTTAGCTTCAATCAGTGAGTCGGCGTTTGCAGGTACTTCAAAAATGTAGCCGTGATCTTTGTTTACTACATCGCCGTTAGGGCCATGAGGACGGTCTACCGATTCTTCACAGGTTAACCACGTGCCCCAGGGCGTAATGCCGCCGGAACAATTTCTTACGGTGCCAGTCAGGCTAATAAACTCTTTTTCAACCTTTTGCGTGGCAAGGTTATACACCATGGTTGTGGTACCGCCGGGTATAGCAATGCCATTAGCGTAACTATCATAAGCTAAGTCGCTGGTATGCGCTTGAATAGACTCAGGCTGAGCACTTAAATGTTTGGGGTGTAATTCATGATTGCGTACTAGCGCCACTTTATTGCTACTACCATCTATAGGTAGACACCCCATTCCATCCGCCCTATCAGGTACATGCATACCGTCAGACATCGCATTGCCAAGACTTGAGATAACTTTATAGCTAAAGCCTTTGGGTAAATCGAGTAGCTTTTGAGGGTCGGCCACTAGCGCGCCATAGCCTTCACTAATTGGCATTGACGCCAAATTCATTTTCTTACCAAAAGCACTGGTCGCTAGTCCACCAAATGCCAAAGAGCCTACTAAAAACTGGCGTCGTGTAATCATGAAAATCTCGTTAAACAATAAAGCCGGGCATGATAGCCATTAATTGTTACTGTATAACAACACTATAAGAAATCATTGGCAAGGGACATTCGCATTTTATAGGCAGACAGCTTGGGGAAAGCGGTTAATGGGGAGGAACTCTAGCAACAAACCTATAGTTTTTCAGCCAAACGAGGCGGGTAGTAAAAAGGTTTACAATCTACAACTTTAAAATGCTGGGCATCGATATGTTCGGGGTTCAATACAAAATTAAATTCACCTGGACAAACACTTGATGGTACTTGTAGAACGGCAGAAGATTTATTTTGAAGCCAAGTCGTGCCGATTTGTTTAGTATGCTGCGAGTATGGCATAGCACCCCAACCAGCAGGCAGTTCTTTAAGTGATAAACGTTTTATACGAACTTCTTCCGACAATAGAACTGTGGTTATAGTGAGGTCCTTTTTCAACACTTCAGATGAGTCATTAACTAATCGCTCTAACATCGCTAAAGCCCGACTGCTAGCAGTATAGACAGCAGACTGCCCTGTATAGTGCCAACGACCCTCACAATAATGGCCGCCTATTCCATTGAGCGCGTTCTCGCTAGAGTTGTTCTTTCTTGGTGCTATACGATAGACAAGCACTAGGCTACGAAACCGTATTCTAAGCCAAGCACGATACGCTTGATCAAGGCGCGACCACTGGCTGACTCTAACACAGAGACAGGGGCTGAATTATTGAATTGGACGTGAGGAGTGTTTAACCAAAGGTTCCAACGTTCTACGCTTTCAAAGTAAGCGATACCAAGGTTCATTAGTCGGGCCACATCAAGTGTGTTTTCACTCACCTGTGGACTTAGATTTTTGTTATCCCTAGCATATCTTTCCAGCGTCTTAGGTGTAGTACGTATAAATTTAGCAATTGCTTTTCGATCCCATTTCATTATGGATTCAAGACGCTTTATTCTATTGACGGTAAAACCTTTGCGGACTGCCTCAACTTCGTCAAACGGTGACGATAGCTTGTTTAACAGGCCACCACTAACGATTTCAACCAAATCGACCTCGGTATCGTAAGTCCCGTCTCTCTTGTTTTCACTTACTTTCATAGCGCCTCCAAAAGACAATTACTCCTAAATATAGAGACAAATGTCGTTTTTATCAACTGAACTTGATATCGGATTCCTCTCTCCCAATAGCTTTCGTTTTACATAGATTAAAACAAGCGAGTCTATGCCCTCTGTTCCCCTGCATCGCACGGATACGGAGTCGGTGTTCTTACTTAAAAGCTAGAATGGGTTTACGGCGTGTTCCCCTTTCTCCTCTCAAGCTATTGACTATGCCGGTTAAGGAGGGAGTGAAGCCCCATCAAAAACTGATCGCAGCAGCGACGCTGCTGCGAAGCCGCCATGGATGGTTTTACGGCGTATCCCCCTCTCCTACAAAGTCTTATTTAACGCATAGTAACGGGCGTGAGTGTATGCCCTCTGAAACCCTACACCGCAGGGATGCGGTGTCGGAGCCCCCATGGATGGGTTCACGGCGTGTTTCAGAGGGCATACGCTCACGCACTTTCCAAAAGGCATAAAAAAAGCGCACCTAAGTGCGCTTTTTTTGGCTTGTGTTGCTAAGTCTAGATTAGTCTAGGATCTTAGATACAACACCAGCACCTACTGTACGACCACCTTCACGGATTGCGAAACGAAGACCTTCTTCCATCGCAATCGGAGCAATTAGCTCAACTTTGAATTTAAGGTTGTCACCAGGCATTACCATTTCTACGCCTTCTGGAAGCTCTACAGCACCAGTTACGTCAGTTGTACGGAAGTAGAACTGTGGACGGTAGCCTTTGAAGAATGGAGTATGACGACCACCTTCATCTTTAGACAGTACGTATACTTCTGCTTCGAAGTTAACGTGTGGAGTGATTGAACCAGGCTTAGCTAGTACTTGACCACGTTCAACTTCATCACGCTTAGTACCACGTAGAAGAACACCAACGTTCTCACCTGCACGGCCTTCGTCAAGAAGCTTACGGAACATCTCAACACCAGTACAAGTAGTCTTAGTAGTGTCTTTGATACCTACGATTTCTACTTCTTCACCAACCTTGATGATACCTTGCTCAACACGACCTGTTACAACAGTACCACGGCCTGAGATTGAGAATACGTCTTCGATTGGAAGGATGAACGGCTTGTCGATTGCACGCTCTGGCTCTGGGATGTATGAATCAAGCGCTTCACCAAGCTCGATGATTTTCTTTTCCCACTCTGCGTCGCCTTCAAGCGCTTTAAGAGCTGAACCTTGGATAACTGGTAGGTCATCACCTGGGAATTCGTATTCGTTAAGAAGTTCACGAACTTCCATTTCTACTAGCTCTAGAAGCTCTTCATCATCAACCATGTCACACTTGTTCATGAATACGATGATGTAAGGAATACCAACCTGACGACCAAGTAGGATGTGCTCACGAGTCTGAGGCATAGGGCCATCAGTCGCAGCTACTACTAGGATACCACCGTCCATCTGAGCAGCACCAGTGATCATGTTTTTAACGTAATCAGCGTGTCCTGGGCAGTCTACGTGTGCGTAGTGACGAGTAGGAGTGTCATATTCTACGTGTGAAGTAGAAATGGTGATACCACGAGCTTTCTCTTCAGGCGCGTTATCGATTTGATCGAAAGCCTGAGCAGAACCGCCGTAAGTTTTAGAAAGAACTGTAGTGATAGCTGCAGTTAGGGTAGTTTTACCGTGGTCAACGTGGCCGATTGTACCCACGTTTACGTGGGGTTTCGTACGTTCAAACTTTTCTTTTGCCATTTCTATTATCCCAGCAAAGTTACATTAAAAAATTTAGAAATTTTACATGAGCTGGGGAGAAATAAACTGGTGCTGATAGGCAGATTTGAACTGCCGACCTCACCCTTACCAAGGGTGCGCTCTACCAACTGAGCTATATCAGCACTGATTTGGAGCGGGCAGCGGGAATCGAACCCGCATCATCAGCTTGGAAGGCTGAGGTAATAGCCATTATACGATGCCCGCAATCCTAATTCTCTGGCCACCTCATAGAGAAAGTGGTGGAGGGGGCAGGATTCGAACCTGCGAAGGCTGAGCCGGCAGATTTACAGTCTGCTCCCGTTGACCGCTTGGGTACCCCTCCAGATTGATGGTGCCGACTGCCGGAATCGAACTGGCGACCTACTGATTACAAGTCAGTTGCTCTACCAACTGAGCTAAGTCGGCACTACATCAAGTGGGTGCGCATTCTAGAGTATTGTTTAACTCTGTGCAAGTGTCTTTTTGAAAATTTTTCAATTTTCTTTTTTGACCAATTTTTCAACTAATCAAAAACTTACGTCGACGTTCACTTTAGAAGTTCACTTCGAGCGTAGCGGGCAAGACCCTGCATCACCAAATGAGCGAGGCGCATGTTATCAGCAGATTTTAAGAATGCAAACACTTTTTTGTCTCCACCCCCTAAAATTATATCAAAATCGGTTTGTTTGCTTGATATGTAATCAATCGCGCTCAAATAAACACCATATAGTGCCGCATGACACCCTGATGCCACACAATCTTCAGTATCGGTTCCTACGCCAAAGGTGGTCGGAATTTCATCATTCGCGTACACTTTTTTAGTAGAAGCTACCAATGCATTACGCATTACTTGAAAACCAGGCACGATCCAACCGCCTAAATGTTGACCATCTACGACAAAGTCGACCGTTATTGCCGTACCCACATCCATAACAAAAAATGCTTTTTTTGATTTTTCTGCAGCACAGACCATAGCAAGCCATCTATCAACGCCCATTTTTTGAACATTCGCGTAACTATTTTTTATGCCGAAGGCTTCTTTCTCTGTGTGCTTTTCTACAAAAATAATATTGCGCTCGTTACACATGGCGGATATTTCATCAACTAGCTCCTGATTTCTTACCGAAGCGATATATAAATGAGAAATTTTTTTCTGAGAATCGATAAAAGAGAAAAGAGAATTGGCATCTTCACATGCATTAGGCTCTTCTTCTGCATGACAAAGCAGTGAATATTTTATTCGGGTGTTACCGATATCCACTAATATGACGTGGTTTTCTTCAATGTTGTTCATATTTTAGTTTTCAATTGCGAAGCAATACGTAAAACGAAAGGAAAGAGTTCTATCTAAAAATCACAAAGATGAACTACGAAGTACTTTTATAATAAAAATGGCCAAAATTTTCGTAGCTCAACTATAAAATAAAACGTTAGTTACCTCTTAGGCTAACTTCGCCACCGTGGAAACGGGTAATACCGTCTTGCGTTTCAACAAGAAGCGCGCCGCTGGCGTCCACTCCCCTATCAATTCCGGAAAAACGCTTTTCTCCCATTTGCAAAACAATGCGTTTATCTGCGTATAAGTCGAGCGCTTCCCAATATGCTGTGAATGGCCCGAAGCCTTGTTGAGTAAATTTAGGCAAATAAAACCACAGAGATTTGATTATTTCTGCCGCTAATGCATTTCTATCTGGGATAGTGCCTAAATAAGACGCAAGATCGCTATGAGGTTGACCAACGTCATATTGATTATCTGGAACACAAACATTTAAACCTATTCCGATAACACTATGCGCCGTTGCACCTATCTGCCCTTCTACCTCAATAAGTACACCCGCAAGTTTTTTACCCTGCAGATAAATATCGTTTGGCCATTTTAATTCAGCATCTTCGACACCAAATTCTTTAAGCGCATCGCAAACAGCTAGACCTACTAATAAAGAAAGCCCAGCCATACTCTGATAACCATCAGGAAAAGACCAATACATAGAAAAAGTTAAGCTTCCGCCAACTGGCGCTAACCAAGAACGGCCATGTCGCCCTCGCCCATCGGTCTGAATTTCAGCAAAAACAACATCGCCATTTTCAAGATCTTCTCGTTTGCTCGCAATACGCTTCTTCATTTCTGTATTGGTGGAAGGTAAAACCGACTCCACATCAATAACCGCTCGTTTTGTATTGCCTAAATGGCGTTTAATGCTGTCAGCGCTTAACAATGGAAAACCTCGTTCTAATCGGTAGCCTTTACCTTTTACTTTAAATACATCTAAACCCCAATCGGCAAGTTGGGAAATATGACCCGCTACTGCGGTACGTGAAAGTCCAACTTGCTGAGCAATGGTTTCACCTGAATGGAACTGACCGTCAGACAACAAAGCGAGTATATGTTTTCTTATAGCTTTTGATGCTTGTCTCATAGCGAAATAAGTCCTTTGTTTCCTAATAAGCGTACTTCGGGCTCCAGCTGTACGCCAAATTTATCCTGTACGCTTGCTATGATATTTTTCGCCATGGTAATTACATCGTTTCCGGTGGCGCCACCTAAGTTAGTAAGTACCAATGGCTGTGTAGGGTGGCAACGTACTTTATTCAACGTTCTGCCTTTAAAACCTGCTTGGTCAATTAACCAAGCAGCGGGTATTTTTATTTGTTCTTGTTCATTTCCAGTATTTGATGAACCAGCATTTTCGCTTACAACAAAATGCGGTACCGAGTCATATTCTTGCGCTATCGCTTCGTAAACTGCTTTTGAGACAACGGGATTCTTGAAAAAGCTACCTGCATTACCTAATTCACTGGGATCTGGCAGTTTGCTTTTTCTAATTTCAATTACCTTACTATACACCTTTTCTGGTGTCGGCTCGGTAAGTGCGGCTAATTCTCCATAGCTTGTTTTAAGTTCGTATTGCTTAGGTAACTTAAAGTTTACATGGGTGATAAGTACTTTGTTGGCTAAGGCATGTTTAAACACACTGTCTCTATAACCGAACTGACAGTCTGCATTACTTAGTAATACTTGTTCGCCGGTTTCAAGAAATACACATTCCACCTTATCGATTAACGAATTAACCTCTACACCGTAGGCTCCAATATTCTGAATAGGACAAGCCCCTACCGAACCAGGTATTAACGCTAAATTTTCAAACCCATACCACTTCTCTTTCATACAGAGAGTTACAAAGTCATGCCAGTTTTCGCCTGCTCCTACTCGTAAATAGTGGTGGCTTTCAGTATCAAAGTGACTAATGCCTTTTATTTCGTTTACCAGAATCGTACCGTCAAAATCGTCGGTAAAAATCGAGTTGCTTCCACCACCTAAAATATAAATAGCTTTGTTTGTTTCATTCTTATAGGTATTAAAGATAGATTGAAATGAGGCTACGTCGGTAAACGACTGGATGGAATCACACGACGCTGAAAGGCCGAATGTGCTGTAAGCTTGTAATGAGGGCATAGAATTTTACGAACTGCGAACAATCCGCTAATGGTAGGGTAAGGACGCATCAAATAAAAGCGCAAACACACAAATAAGTGCCCTACGGTGTTTTGAGTTTTTTACTCTTTATATTAATGGTGGTGCTTACACTATGTAATATGGGAGAACATTGCTAACTAGATAACTTTCAATAGCCATTTAATTCTGTTTTTCTCATATGCATTTTATCGATCGCACTATAAATAAAATCGCTATCGAACGAGCTATGTCCACTTCCCCATTAATGAGACAGTCCTGAATGAGAGTATTCTAGTTTTTCTCGGTAAGCTACCGGAGGCAGGTTACCCAGACTTTAAAAGTAAGAGTAACTTTATCAACATTGAGTAATTTCAGCAGTACATAGCGAAGTCTAGCATCCGATGAGGGATCAATCGCTCCATAATCGATATAGAAAAGTCGTTTATCAGAGGGTTGGCTAAGACCCTTTCCTTTTAACTATTTTCTATAAATGCACTACAGGCAAAGAAGAGTACTATTATAAAGAAGCAGACAAATTCTGCATGCTGCTTAATTACAGAATTGACAGGTTCAAGTTGAAAATTACCCCGCAAATAAGCAGGGTTATTATTAAATGGTAACGTTGACATAAACACATCGTTGCTGTTTCGTGTCTTTACACCACGCAGATTATTTTTCAACCTGTCTTTCAACACTTTTAATGCTATTAAAAATTTAATCCTTAAAAATTATGCAACTTTGCTATTTAAAAACGCTGAATAGCTTTTTTTAGGCGTATTATTTTCGGTAAAGAGTAAAATGCTACCACCGATAATAACTTAGAAGTTAAGTGTTCGCTCAAGCTAGAGTAAAGCTTTAGATTTTGACTGTTGTAACTTTGGTAGTGCAAATAATATGCAATTAACTTATGATTTCGACATAAGCTTTTAATAACCGAACGAAAGTCATCGTTTACTGCCTCGGTATCTAAAGTTTCGGCGCATTTATAAGAAGTAAGTAATCGTGAAAACCGCTCGCTGTCCAATGTGTCCGATCGGGCAACTAGCTCATCTTTGTCTTTTTCAAGAAAGTTATTGAGCTTTTCAAAGTCGCTGAAGTTCATTAGAGAAAAGTCGACATGACTTTCACTCATTCGCTGAAGTATTAAATCCAACTCCTCCAACACAGCTTTTGAAGCAATGCCGTTTGACAACCTCATGAGCTCTAAAGAGCCAGGTGAGAATTTTGTGTTTATTTTTCTGAATTCAGCCGGCGATTCAATAAAGTTGTCGAAGCAAGAAGAAAAATCTTCAAAGATATTATCGCCCTTTGAATCACTAAAATCATAAAAACGATACATGACATCTACTTGAAATTTTGATGCAATCGTAACTATCGTTTCAAGGTGATTAAACTTAACTTTGCTTGGAGCCCTAAACTTTTCTGTCTTTCCATGCCTTTTTACTTGCTGGTTATAGCCTGACTCTAAAACCGAAAGCGGATGTCTTATATAGAAAATATATTTGGCACTCTTACAATACAGAAATAGCCAAGGTAAAAAATAGTAAAAGTGCTCAGAAGAAAGTAAGAGCATTTTTTCATTTTTCTTTTCTAGTTCCTTGATAAGCTGTGAGAGCTTTTCACGGTCGAAGTAGAGCGACCTTCCACTGGAAGTTGAAATCAATGAAGAGAAATTACCCGAACTTATGCCATTTCTATCTGTTTTGTGATTTGGATAATAAATCCCCTTAGATGATAAATTATCCGATTGACTATTTAACCACCCTTGTATCGCGGAAGTACCTGTTTTTGGAGGACCGACATGTATGGCTATCTTCTTATTAGTTTTATATTTATCAATGACTTGCTGTACAATACCACTCCACTCTTCCAAAAAAATCGCATTTACTTTTTCATAAATTAAATATGCTTCTCTTAGTCTTTCAGTTATATATAATTTTTCCTTCTCTGCCAAGCGAACGCTCTCGCCTGACGTAATGCTGAATAGTTTCCCGTAAGGTATTTTCGAAAATGAAACATTGTATTTTAACTCAATTATCAGCACAGAACTTAGTAGATCCGAGTCGGAGAGAACTAAAGCTTTATTTCCCTTTATACAACTAAAAATTTTCTCATAATAGGCATTTACATCATCAATATTAGCTTCAAAAAAGTCGCCAATATTTGTATAACTATGCTCTATGCTCACAAATATTTGCTTTAAGTATTCAATGGGATCACAGACAATAATAGCATCAATTCGCTGCTCTCGATTGTCAAGATTAGATAACTCGCTGAGAGCAAACTCAACGTGATTTGATATAAGGTGTTCACTTATCAAAGAAAAGAGTTCTGATGCACTACTACCTAACAACTGCAATTTCATTCTAAAACCTAATACCTCAACATTTTGACTACAACTCACCTAGTAGAAGTGAAACTTGATAAGGATCACCAGATTCGGTGATTCACCTTTCGAGAATTTCCGTTATATCTGGCAAGGTAATGCCTGTTAAGAGCTTACTTAAATCCCGCTTGTTTGTTGAATAGTTGTCACTCACTATTTTAATTACTTCCGAATATCGAAAATCAAGATACTCTCTCGCTTTTTTAAAGTAATCTCTAAACCTTTCATCTTTCAAATGCTTTTCCATATAGCTTCGATAGTCCTCGAAAGCAACCGTTTGAAAACTAAAGGTGTGAGGGTTAGAAACAAAATAAAAACCTGCTCGATTACTTTTTAGACGTAAATGCTCTTCTTTCAGCTTTCCAAGAGGGCGCCCCCTGAGTAACATTGCGACATATTCATATTGAGACCGATTTTTTCGATGTAATATGTAAGCATTCTTTGGCATTTCGATACAATCAACCTGAGAATTTTGGTCGTTTATACACTTTAGATACTCTGCATTCTCGAATTTTTGTAGTAAACCATTATCTAAAGTGTTGTGGGGGTTCATCTGCTGGGGGCGCGTGTATTTTTTGTACAGCGTTTTTATTTGTCTGGCTGATTCAACGCTTATTGTTTGCTGAAGCGCAGGGGTCAACAAGTTATCTTTTTCAAGCTTGTTAAACCATTTGAAAGACAATGTATCAAACTTTCCTATTGAACTGCAGACCTGGGCAATTGTTCTCTTTAAATCTATAGGAACCCAAAACTCATCAATATCAAGAAACATAACTGCGTCTACACTCTCGATATTCGTAAAACTGCTTTTGTATATGTGAACTTGTGGAGCGGGGATACCACTTGCAAAAACTTCATCACTGTTTATAAATTTTACGGGAAGGTCTTCGAGTAGATTGGCCAACTCTTCAGTATTATCACTACACCCATTGTAGTATATTTCTATTTCACTGAAGCCGAAGTATAGGTGGTGAAAAATCCATTCTGGTAAGTACATCGACTCATTTTTAGCGACTGCAACTAGTTTAATTCGCTCAACATTTCTGGATGTTATGTTCCGATTAATTAACAGTCGCTGCGCTTTTTTCCATTGTGCTAATTCACTCTTCAATCTAAGCAACATTTTTTCGAAGAAAGTGTATTCTTCCATATTAATTTAATAGCTCCTTCGTAATGTATTCTCATTTTACACTAAAGAGCTTTGCCAACATATTGATTATGTATGTCAAGTGAAACGAAAAAGACATCTTAATTTTGAGGTTTTGTTGATATGAGTGGAAATTAATGTACTCTGACCCCATTTTTTCTTTCTTCCGAACGCAAAAAACCCGCCGTTAGGCGGGTTTCTCTTAATGGGACCTGGCAGTGTCCTACTCTCACATGGGGAAGCCCCACACTACCATCGGCGCTAATACGTTTCACTTCTGAGTTCGGAATGGGGTCAGGTGGTACCGTATCGCTATGGCTGCCAGGAAAAAACTGGTAACAATTTGGGAAAGATAATATTAATTCAATCAGTGAGTAACTACTTTTCACTCTACTTGCTGCTCTTTATCAGAGCTTAGCTTGTCTACAACACGCAAAAGCCTAAAGCTTTTTGGGCGTTGTATGGTTAAGCCTCTCGGGCAATTAGTACAGGTTAGCTTAACGCCTTACAACGCTTCCACACCCTGCCTATCAACGTCATCGTCTATAACAACCCTTCCAGAACTTAAAGTTCAGGGATGACTCATCTTTGGGCCGGCTTCCCGCTTAGATGCTTTCAGCGGTTATCCGTTCCGAACATAGCTACCGGGCAATGCGATTGGCATCACAACCCGAACACCAGCGGTTCGTCCACTCCGGTCCTCTCGTACTAGGAGCAGCTCCCATCAATCATCCAACGCCCACACCAGATAGGGACCGAACTGTCTCACGACGTTCTAAACCCAGCTCGCGTACCACTTTAAATGGCGAACAGCCATACCCTTGGGACCGACTTCAGCCCCAGGATGTGATGAGCCGACATCGAGGTGCCAAACACCGCCGTCGATATGAACTCTTGGGCGGTATCAGCCTGTTATCCCCGGAGTACCTTTTATCCGTTGAGCGATGGCCCTTCCATACAGAACCACCGGATCACTATGACCTACTTTCGTACCTGCTCGACGTGTCTGTCTCGCAGTTAAGCTAGCTTATGCCATTGCACTAACCTCACGATGTCCGACCGTGATTAGCTAACCTTCGTGCTCCTCCGTTACTATTTGGGAGGAGACCGCCCCAGTCAAACTACCCACCAGACACTGTCCACAACCCCGATAAGGGGCCAATGTTAGAACATCAAACATACAAGGGTGGTATTTCAAGGACGGCTCCACACAATCTAGCGACTGTGCTTCAAAGCCTCCCACCTATCCTACACATGTAGGTTCAATGTTCAGTGCCAAGCTGTAGTAAAGGTTCACGGGGTCTTTCCGTCTAGGTGCGGGTACACAGCATCTTCACTGCGATTTCAATTTCACTGAGTCTCGGGTGGAGACAGCGTGGCCATGGTTACACCATTCGTGCAGGTCGGAACTTACCCGACAAGGAATTTCGCTACCTTAGGACCGTTATAGTTACGGCCGCCGTTTACCGGGGCTTCGATCAAGAGCTTCGTCCGAAAACTAACCCCATCAATTAACCTTCCGGCACCGGGCAGGTGTCACACCCTATACGTCCTCTTACGAGTTTGCAGAGTGCTGTGTTTTTAATAAACAGTCCCAGCCACCTGGTCACTGCGGCCTCCATTTGCTTACCACGCGAAGTGTTCACAAACAGAGGCGTACCTTCTCCCGAAGTTACGGTACAATTTTGCCGAGTTCCTTCACCCGAGTTCTCTCAAGCGCCTTAGTATTCTCTACCTGACCACCTGTGTCGGTTTGGGGTACGGTTCATATAATCATAAGTTTAGAAGCTTTTCCTGGAAGCAGGGCATCAACAACTTCACTCCCTTGGGAGCTCGTCTCGTGTCTCGGCCTTGAAAACCCGGATTTACCTAAGTCTTCAGCCTACGCACTTTCACTTGGACAACCAACGCCAAGCTTGCCTAGCCTTCTCCGTCCCTCCATCACTGATTATATAAGTACGGAAATATTAATCCGTTTCCCATCGACTACGCATTTCTGCCTCGCCTTAGGGGCCGACTTACCCTGCCCTGATTAGCATGGGACAGGAAACCTTGGTCTTCCGGCGTGGGAGTTTTTCACTCCCATTATCGTTACTCATGTCAGCATTCGCACTTGTGATATGTCCAGCAAGCTTTACAACTCACCTTCATCCACTTACACAACGCTCCCCTACCCAGCATGTAAACATGCTGCCGCAGCTTCGGTATATTGCTTAGCCCCGTTACATCTTCCGCGCAGGCCGACTCGACTAGTGAGCTATTACGCTTTCTTTAAAGGGTGGCTGCTTCTAAGCCAACCTCCTAGCTGTCTATGCCTTCCCACATCGTTTCCCACTTAGCAATATTTTGGGACCTTAGCTGGCGGTCTGGGTTGTTTCCCTCTCCACGACGGACGTTAGCACCCGCCGTGTGTCTCCCGGATAGTTCTCATTGGTATTCGGAGTTTGCAAAGGGTTGGTAAGTCGGGATGACCCCCTAGCCTTAACAGTGCTCTACCCCCAATGGAATTCGTCCGAGGCTCTACCTAAATAGATTTCGGGGAGAACCAGCTATCTCCCGGTTTGATTGGCCTTTCACCCCCAGCCACAAGTCATCCCCTGACTTTTCAACGTCAGTGGGTTCGGTCCTCCAGTTGATGTTACTCAACCTTCAACCTGCTCATGGCTAGATCACCGGGTTTCGGGTCTATACCTAGCAACTAAACGCGCAGTTAACACTCGCTTTCGCTACGGCTCCGCTATTTGCTTAACCTTGCTACTAAATATAAGTCGCTGACCCATTATACAAAAGGTACGCAGTCACCCCGAAGGGCTCCCACTGCTTGTACGTATACGGTTTCAGGTTCTATTTCACTCCCCTCACAGGGGTTCTTTTCGCCTTTCCCTCACGGTACTGGTTCACTATCGGTCAGTTAGGAGTATTTAGCCTTGGAGGATGGTCCCCCCATATTCAGTCAAGATAACACGTGTCCCGACCTACTCGATTTCACTGTAAAGATTGCGTCGTGTACAGGGCTATCACCTTGTATCGCTCCTCTTCCCAAAGGATTCCACTACATTCAATACAGCTTAAGGGCTGTTCCCCGTTCGCTCGCCGCTACTAGGGGAATCTCAATTGATTTCTTTTCCTAAGGGTACTTAGATGTTTCAGTTCCCCTCGTTCGCCTCGTTACACTATGTATTCATGTAACGATACCTGTAAACAGGTGGGTTTCCCCATTCGGACATCTGTGGCTCAAATGCATTTTGTCGGCTCACCACAGCTTTTCGCAGACTTACACGTCCTTCATCGCCTCTAACTGCCAAGGCATCCACCGTATACGCTTCGTCACTTAACCATACAACCCCAAACAGCCTTTTGACTTCTGTCTGAGTTATGTCGTATGAATGACAAGCTAATCGGAAGAATTGCCTTGCTATCAATAAATTGATAACAAGCAATTCAGTCAAGTAGAGTAAAAAGTTCATCTTTCGATTTCTCAGTTACTCAATTTTGATTGATTACTATTAATATCAGCTTTCCAAATTGTTAAAGAGCATAGTGCTTAATTCAAAACACTTAGGTTTGATCTTAAATCAAAGCTAAGGGCTTTTATTTAAGTCATCTTTAAATATAAACAAAACAATCTGTGTAGGCACTGCATCAAGTGCGTCTATCGACGTAATGGTAAGGAGGTGATCCAACCCCAGGTTCCCCTAGGGTTACCTTGTTACGACTTCACCCCAGTCATGAAACACAAAGTGGTAATCGTCCTCCCGAAGGTTAGACTAACTACTTCTTTTGCATCCCACTCCCATGGTGTGACGGGCGGTGTGTACAAGGCCCGGGAACGTATTCACCGCAGTATTCTGACCTGCGATTACTAGCGATTCCGACTTCATGGAGTCGAGTTGCAGACTCCAATCCGGACTACGACATTCTTTAAGGGGTCCGCTCCACATCACTGTCTCGCTTCCCTCTGTAAATGCCATTGTAGCACGTGTGTAGCCCTACACGTAAGGGCCATGATGACTTGACGTCGTCCCCACCTTCCTCCGGTTTGTCACCGGCAGTCTCCTTAGAGTGCCCAACTTAATGCTGGCAACTAAGGACAAGGGTTGCGCTCGTTGCGGGACTTAACCCAACATCTCACGACACGAGCTGACGACAGCCATGCAGCACCTGTGTCAGAGTTCCCGAAGGCACCAATCTATCTCTAGAAAGTTCTCTGCATGTCAAGTGTAGGTAAGGTTCTTCGCGTTGCATCGAATTAAACCACATGCTCCACCGCTTGTGCGGGCCCCCGTCAATTCATTTGAGTTTTAACCTTGCGGCCGTACTCCCCAGGCGGTCTACTTAGCGCGTTAGCTTCGCTACTCACGACTTAAAGTCACAAACAGCTAGTAGACAGCGTTTACGGTGTGGACTACCAGGGTATCTAATCCTGTTCGCTACCCACACTTTCGCACATGAGCGTCAGTCTTTGGCCAGGGAGTCGCCTTCGCCACTGATGTTCCTCCAGATATCTACGCATTTCACCGCTACACCTGGAATTCCACTCCCCTCTCCAAGACTCTAGTCTGCCAGTTCTAAATGACCATCCCAGGTTGAGCCCGGGGCTTTCACATCTAGCTTAACAAACCGCCTGCGTGCGCTTTACGCCCAGTAATTCCGATTAACGCTCGCACCCTCCGTATTACCGCGGCTGCTGGCACGGAGTTAGCCGGTGCTTCTTCTGTTGTTAACGTCACGGCTAGCAGGTATTAACTACTAACTTTTCCTCACAACTGAAAGTGCTTTACAACCCGAAGGCCTTCTTCACACACGCGGCATGGCTGCATCAGGGTTTCCCCCATTGTGCAATATTCCCCACTGCTGCCTCCCGTAGGAGTCTGGGCCGTGTCTCAGTCCCAGTGTGGCTGATCTTCCTCTCAGAACAGCTAGAGATCGTCGCCTTGGTAAGCCTTTACCTTACCAACTAGCTAATCTCACTTGGGCCTCTCTTTGCGCCGGAGCCGAAGCCCCGTTTGGTCCGTAGACATTATGCGGTATTAGCAGTCGTTTCCAACTGTTATCCCCCTCGCAAAGGCAAGTTCCCAAGCATTACTCACCCGTCCGCCACTCGTCAGCGAAGTGCAAGCACTTCCTGTTACCGTTCGACTTGCATGTGTTAGGCCTGCCGCCAGCGTTCAATCTGAGCCATGATCAAACTCTTCAATTAAATATATCGAAATATGAATCGTCGTTGTGACACTCTTAACGAGTGCCCACACAGATTGTCTTGTCTAAATTGTTAAAGAACGTTGCGACTTCGTCGCAATTCACTAGAAGCCGTTGCTTCTTAGTGACTCACCCTGTTCGAGTGAGGTGCGCATTATACGCTGGAAGTTTTCGTTGTCAACACTTTTTGAAAATTTATTTTCTGAAGCGTTTCTTCTAAACTCCCGTCTTTACTGGCCTATATAGGTAGTAGAGACTTACTTCAGGAGGGTTGCTGTTTTGCTTTTCCCCCGAAGCGGATGCGCATTTTAGGGAAATGAGCGCTCACGTCAACACTTATTTTAAAAAAGATGAAAAAACTGAACTAACCGTCTATTTTTCATTCAAATGTGATAATTAGTAGACAATATGGACTAATTACTAATAGGATGGAGATTCAGATCCTATAAAGTAGTAGTTCTTAAAGTAGTATTTGATCCTGCCGTTATTATAAAAGTGCTTAGTATTAGTTACTGATATTGAAGCCAGCGTAAAGGAATACGTATAAGAATGTATATAAGCGTAAACGATGCACGCTTTGCGTTCTTTATAAATGTATTAATACTGGTGGTGTCATAAATTGACTACGCAATAATTATAAAGGTGGGTTTATGTTACGAACTCTTACATTGCTATCAGCGGCAATACTAGCTTCTCAAGTTAGTTATGTGGCAATGGCACAAGACACTTCTTCTGATGAAGTAATTCAGCCATCCACTTCAGCGAGTGTAGAAAAATCCGTTGATGAGTCTAATCGCTTTCAAACAGCCTTTTTAAAACGTCAAGTTGACCAAACCATGTCTGTAGGCAGAGCTATAAGCTCTATAGCAGGTCACTACCCTCAAGAAATCGTGTCTATCGTAGATATTGCGCTAGATACCTACCCTGACAAATATCGTGAGATTATCTTCGCTGCTATATCAGCGCAGCCTTCTTCTACCGAAGAAATTGTTCAGCTTGCTATAGAGAAAGAAGTGAGTAGCTGCCCTAACATCGTGCAATTAGCTATTAAGGCAGAACCGACTTATGTAGATTTCGTTGTGCAAGCAGCTGCGGTTTCTACACCTGAAGAATTAGATGAGATTGTACGCGTTGCCGTATTAACGCAACCTGATGCTGCTGACAGCATAGTGCAGACATTGTCTCAGGAACATCCAAACAAGATTGTCGATATAATGACAAGTGCGTTAAACGCTGTACCTTTTGTTGGTGAATATGTAGTAGACGCACTTCTAGCCGTGTTTCCTAACGAAGCGGAAACAGTAGTCGAAACAGCAGTACGAGAATCAGCGCAGCAGCGTGAACAAGTAATGCGTATTTTGAACACCGCTCAACATGCTGGTGTGTCTGATGATAAGTTAAAAGAATACGCTATGTCGGCGGGTCTAAGTGAAGACGACGTAAATAGTGCGCTAAACAATTAGTCTTCCAGTTCATAAACAATGCTTAACTGAAACGGCGTATTGAGTAAATCAATACGCCGTTTTCGTTTATGGCTTTGTAGATAACTTCAATTGCAGTAAGGTGTGTCGTAAATAAAAGCAGCCCGTACTTATAATCTTGTCAGCACTTGCACATCGCCTACATTGCAATTGCGATGACTGGATTCTACAAAAGCTAGTTGTCGAGGGAATGCAGCATCGCTGCTTCTTTATATAGCATAAGCTCCGATTTTAATAAGTCGACCTTGGCTTTGATCTCTTTGATCCTGGCTTTAATCTCATTTTGCGCTCGCGCATTTAATACGAACATATCACTGTCACCTGCATCGAATCGCGTTTTCTCTACCTTCGACAAAGTTTTCGCTAACGCAGCATTTTCACTTTGAAGCGACACAATATCCTTTGCTTGCGACCAATAAATAAAAGCTTGTTCGAATCGTTGAACGATAGCTTGCTGCGTTGATGTTAGCTTGTGTGCAAGCTCTCGTTGCTTTGACTGAAGTTGAGCGCGCTCTGCCTTCGCCTTTCTGTTGCCTAGCGGATAAGAAAACGATAAGCCCACTTTGGTTTCTGTGCCTTCCAATGTTTCAGAGCCTGCCCCCACATCTCTGGCGATAGACGCTGTAAGGTCAAGCTTGGGGAGTAGCGCGTTGTCAGCCAGTGCAACTTTATTTTCTACCACCTGCTGTTCTAACTTCATTACATCTAATTCTGGGTGACTTCGAAGCGCATTGCGAAGCATCACCAACTGGCTGTTGCCAATCCAAAAGGGCCAACTCAAATCGGTAGGTGGCTGGTCACTGTTAATTGCCAACATGTCACCGGTTGGTGAACGCCAGTAAAAAGACAGCATTTGCGCGTGCGTATCTCGCTTTTGTTTTAGTTCGGCCAATGTTAAACGCTGTTGAAGTAAGTTGGCTTTAAATTCGGTAAGCACAATACTGGCTAAGTCGCCCTTCTCCACCCGAGTAACCAAGGCTTTTTCACGTTCAGACGCCGTATTAAGTAACTCAGTGACGGCTTGAATTTGTAACGCACTCTCGTACCACGCAATGTATTCACTTACACCTTTATAGACAAAGTCGTTTATAAGGCTCGTCGCTAGTGCCTGCCATTGCGATGTAGCCAGCCCCGCGTTGCGCAATTCAGTTCTGCGTTTATCTATCTCGCGATTTTGCAAAAGAGACATGGCAACACCTACACTCGCCTCGCCGGCAGAAAGCGTATCGTAATACCCTTCATAGCTAGGAAAGTCACCTGCGGCAATTCGATACTCACCAAATACAGACGCGTTAAAATCTTCAATTGGGTTGGTGAAACGCTGAGTGAGGTTGGTCCCATCGTAATAACCCGACACTCGGCTTTTGGTTTTCTGTTCAATAAAGGGGTCGAAGCTGCTCCTTGCAATCTCAAGTTCAGCGGCAGCTTGATAGTTTCCTTCGTTAATCGCCTGCACATAAGGATGATAGTTCACCATGCTATCAACTAACGCTTCTATGGTTGGCGCTTGTCTACCCTGTTGAGTTTGCACTTGATTCGTATTTTGTATCTGCGCGAATGAACCAGGTACACTTCCACCTATATATGTAACTAATGCAATTGCAGTAAAAAACAATCTGCGCATTACCATATCGATGCTCCTGAGCCTTTCGCTCCACCTGTTGATGACTGCTGTGTAGGTAATGGCGGGAAGTTATTTAACTGTCTCCACATTTCATAACCCAATCGTACTTCCTCTAGCAGCACCCATGCTTTTACACGGCTACCTAAACGGGCCGAACTTTCTGCTGGCCATGGAACGTCGGACTCGTCGGGTCTGATCCACACATTAAAGTCGCCCGTGGCGTTTGCCACCGGCTCAACATATACTACTTCACCACCGAAGGTTCCTATTGCACTTCCAGGCCACCCGCTAAACTGGAAAACCGGCCAACCTTCGAACTGCAATCGCGCTTTTGCACCAGGTTTTACTAATGGTGCATCTAATCCCCTTACCGTTACCCGCACACTACGCTTGGCATCGGCAGGAATAAACTGACCTAAGATGTCGCCCGATTTTACAAAAGTAGACACACCACCCGACAGTAAACGCACCACGGTACCATCTACCGGCGCAAACTTGGTTTGGGTAGATTGACGAGAGAGCGTCATACTTACTTCGTTTATTTCCGATACCGATGCTGCGGCTTTTGCTCTTAGCTCCTGTACTTTGATTTCGGCTTGCTCAACTTCTTTACGAGACACCAAGCCTTGTTCCTGCAGTGACTTTTGGCGCGCCAGGTTATTTTCGGCATTTTTCACCGCCGTTTCGTTAGCTTGGTTTTTAAGATTTGCAGCAGAAAGCTGCGACTGAAGCTTTTCAAGACGCTGAGCATCGATATCAATAAGCGTAACAATAGGCTCGCCCGCTTTAACTTGCTGACCTTCTCTCACATGCCATTTTTTAACCTGTCCATCGACAAGAGCGTTAATAGGCTGGGTTCTGTCTTTAGGGTCGAGCGAGTCAACCATACCTGTACCATAGGCGGTTTGGATCCAAGGGGTAAAGTACAGTATTAATCCAGCAGCTAGTACCAAGAAAATGATCACGCCTGTGATGACGCGGTGGAGTTTGGGCACTTTCAAAGAGGGTAACGATGTAATGTTGTCTAAAAAGCGACGTTCTGCGTTATTCACTTACTCACCCTCCTTATCATTTGTTTGTAAGTTATTACTTTGTCCATTATTAGCATTAGTACTTTCATGCTCACCACTGACTGGCAATTCGCTAGCGCTATATGTGTTCAACATAGCCGTGGCATTATCGTGTAGATGAAGCACACCCTCGAAGCAATCCGGTATTGGCATATTGGTAAAGTACATTACAGTGAAATCGTACTTGCTTAAGCGTCTTAGCAGTCTTGCTCTTAAGTCGACAGGTATGGCATCAAAGTGCTGGTTCAACACAAGCAGCTTAGGTTTGCCTACGATAGCAGCAGCCAGCTTAAGCAGTAAGAATTCTAACGGCTGTAAAGGCGCACCTAATACCGACACTTTGGTCTGCAGACCTTCCGGTAAGCTATCGATAACCTTCGTCATTTCGACTTCTTCAAGGGCGGCGCGAATATCGGCAATGCTCGCGTCGGGATGTGCCAGTTTCAAGTATCGCTCGATAGACACTTCAATAATTAAAGAACGATCTAAAATAGTTACCGCCTGCCTTAACTCATGGGTGTCATAATCGTTTAGGCTAAACTCACCTAATAATATATCGCCTGACTTCACGCGTTCATATTGCTTTACTAGCCCCAACAGTTGCTTTTGAACCCAGCTTTTGTCAGTAGTCACGAAATACTTAGTACTTGGCTCGAACACAACGTTTAAATGGCAGGTATCATTTCCATGTTTAAGCTCTACATTGTTAAAAACCAACTTAGACGATGTAGGGATGTGCTCTGAGGCATTTAGCTCTTCCTGAGGCATGGCTAAAGCACCACCCAACTTTTCGGCTGCACCGTAGAGTTCATAATAAAGTTTTAAGTACTGAGTAAAGCGGGATAAACCAAAGAATACGGCAGACATTACCAGCTCGGCCGCAACGAGCTGACCAATAGACAGCTCACCTTGTACAACAAGCACACCACCAATGCCAAGTAGCGAAGCACTTGCCACCGCATACATTAATAGGAACATTACCACTTGCGCGAAAGTGTAATTGAAGTGGCTTTTGTGCTTTTTCACATAGTTACTGATATAGCCTTCGGTACTGCGACCGGCATATTCCACGTGATCCGCCGACTTGAAAAACTCGTGTGCGATGGCAAGGTCGTGCAGCCACTTAGCTGAATCATACTTAGCGTGAGAAAGTTCGATGGCCGTGCGTTTAGCGCCCCGCCCCCAAATTTTCCACACGGCATACATCGTAAGTAAAAGCACTACGTTAAAGGCAAAAAGTGCGGGATGGTAAAATGAAACTAACGTAAAACCCACCAGCATCTGCAGTACCAGAGCAAAGCCGTCGATCATCAGCGAAGGCATGTTCTTTTGAAACGTCATAATATCGAAGTAACGCTGCGTAATACTTACGTTCTGACGACCTTCGAAAAAGCTATGCGGGGCAAGAATAGTTTTAAGCCCTAAATCTGCGGTAAGGCGTGCATACACCTTGCGCTCGTAAAACTCCATTACGCGCATACGAAGTGCGCTGAATACACCTGATATAAACAAGGTAAGAAACAAGATAACGGCGAGGATGATAACAGCACGTGTTGAGCCAATATTGGCAATACTGTTAATTAGCGTTTGTACAGCAATAGGTACTGCCAGTGTCATCAAACTAATTGCAACGCCATAAGCGATTGCTACCCAAAAAAAGCCAGCCTCCGGTTTCAATAACGAAAACAGTGTTTTTCGCGTTTTACGTAAGTTTATTGTTTTAGCCATAGTTATGTCTTCAATATACCGCTAGCTCAGAAAAGTTAGTTATGCGTTGTTATAAATAGCATATGCAACAACACTTATAGTGTATTGCAATGGTTAGTAAGAATAAATCTGTTATATTCTTAATACTTCATCGAAAATAATTGCGTTTACAAATAATGGGGTCAGAGTACTTTTCTCTACTCGTTTAACAGGTTGATAAAGCATGCATCATCTTAACTACCACCATCTCTATTATTTTTATCTGGTTGCCCGCGAAGGTAGCATTGCCAAAGCAGCTAAGTTACTCCACGTTACCCCGCAAACGGTAAGCGGGCAACTGAGCACGTTTGAAAGTCAGCTTGGTTATTCACTATTTGACAGAATAAACAAGCGGCTGTACCTAAACGCACGGGGTAAAGTAAGTTATCAGTATGCCAGCGAAATATTTCACAAGGGTAACCAACTGGCTGAAATACTTAACAATAGCGATGAAGTAAATACGAAGGAATTCGTAATAGGTATTACAAATGGTATTCCAAAAGTGCTTTTTTATGATTTTGTGCACGACACCATGCGCAAGTTCTCGCAAGTAAAGTACGTAATTAAAGAAGATAGCTTTGATGGTTTACTAAAGGAGTTGGCTATAAATGCTATCGACTTTATTGTTGCTGACAGAGGCATAGCGCCCGGTACGCAAATTAGCGCTAACAGCTACTTTTTAGGGGAAAGCTCTTTAAGCTTTTTTGCTAAGTCGCCTCTTAGTGAAGGGCTACAGTTTCCAGATTGTTTAAACCAAATGCCGTTACTTATTCAAGGAAACACGTCGGGCATACGCCAAGCACTTACAAGCTGGCTTGAAACCGAACAGCTTTACCCAAAAATTGTGGCCGAATTCGATGATACGGCGCTGCTGAAGTTATTCGGCAGCGAGGACTTTGGCGTGTTCTGTGCCCCATCAGCTATATCAAAACATGTAGAAGAACAGTACGGGGTGCATTGCATAGGTAACGCCAATACTTTGAATGAGAGATACTACGCCATTACCGGTAAAAGCCGTGCCGACTATACAATTAGTGAAGCGATCGTGGAATCGGCACGTGGAATTTTAGCGTAACACTCTGAGTTATGGGGTCAGAGTACATTTTATGCTTTCTATTTGTTTAAGCAGCAACACCATCATCTATATCTTGCGCATAAAAACTTAGTGTCAGAATTTTTTCTAACACAAAGCGTAGTGCGTCATTGATAGGCATAAGCTTTTCACCCAATTCATAATCTAATTGAGCCAGTTTTTGCCTACCTTCTGCGATCATTGGCGGCTTCGTCTTTACAACGTGACTAGTACTGTTTGCAGCAATATCAACAACCAACGGATACTTAAGCACATCAGAACCCAGTGGTTGTATGGCTATTAGCGCGGCCGCATACTTTTCTGGTACGGCTTGTTTAATCGGCTTACATACCGAAAGCGTTGCTTCGCCTGACTTTGTCTTATAGCCTGCCGCACCAAACATACGGCAAATTCCTGGGCGGTATTCGTAAATTCCGCAATAACCTTCTGTACCGTCTAAACTCAAGCGTTGATATTGCTTGCATGCAAAACCGCTATAGCTTTGAAGCTCATCGAATACTTGTTCGGCTTGACCACTATCAAACAGATGCAGTGCATATGGCAACATTTCTAAAGGCGACACTTCAATGTCGGGTTTATTGCAACATGCGCCGCACTTCTCAACACAGTTTAATGACTGGCTTGATTGATATGCGCTAAATTCTTGAGAAAGAGATTGGTAAACATCCATCACTTGGCTGGAAAGCTCACGCAGCCTATTCATAACGACTCCGCTAATAAAAGCAAACTAAAACGAAACGAAGTTCACGCTGGGTAATATGGTAGGTAGCATGAACTCAACACTTTGTTTACTGATTTTGGTAACCAGTGAACAGATAGCATTGGAGGCAGAAATGTACTCCGACCCCAATATTTTAAAGCATGCTTCTTCCCCGCCGGGTGTGATTAAGCTTGAGGCTTAATGGCAGGGGTTGAATTGGCGTGGATTTTATTTTGATTTTTGAGGTTTGGGAAGTTTTTTGTGAGGAGGGTTGCGAAAAGACTGATGCTTTTCGCAATCTCAATTTATTTTGTTAGTCAGCGTTGAACAGGTCGCGGCTGTATACTTTATCGAGTACGTCTTCGATATCGCCCGTTACACGGTTTGCTACGATTACGTCAGAGATTTCCTTAAACTCTTCTAAGTCGTTTACTACGCGTGAATTAAAGAAACTTTCTTCTTTAAGCACTGGCTCGTAAACTACAACCTCAATACCTTTCGCCTTAATACGCTTCATGATGCCTTGAATCGCACTTGCACGGAAATTGTCTGAACCTGTCTTCATGATAAGGCGATAGATGCCGACAATCTTCGGCCCGCGGCTTACGATTGAATCAGCAATAAAGTCTTTACGTGTACGGTTGGCATCTACAATGGCCTGAATCATGTTATTCGGCACTTCGCTGTAGTTAGCTAGTAGTTGCTTGGTATCTTTTGGTAAGCAGTAACCACCGTAGCCAAAGCTTGGGTTGTTGTAGTGATTACCGATACGCGGGTCTAAACCAACACCTTCAATGATTTGCTTAGTGTCAAGACCATTACGCTCAGCATAGCTGTCTAACTCGTTGAAGTAAGCAACGCGCATTGCTAAGTAAGTGTTCGCAAAGAGCTTGATGGCTTCAGCTTCGGTGCTATCGGTAAATAGCACGTCGATTTCTTCTTTAATTGCGCCTTGTTGAAGTAGCTTAGCAAAAATTTCTGCTCGCTCGCTTTGTTCGCCCACAATAATACGGCTAGGGTAAAGGTTATCGTAAAGTGCTTTGCCTTCGCGCAAGAACTCTGGCGAAAAGATAATATTATCGGAACCGAAGCGGGCTTTTGCGTCTTTAGTAAACCCTACTGGCACGGTCGATTTTACAATCATCACAGCATTAGGGTTAATCTCCATCACTGTTTTGATAACCGCCTCTACACTACCAGTATTGAAGTAGTTAGTTTGAGGGTCGTAATCCGTTGGTGTTGCAATGACAACGTAGTCGGCATCTTTATAAGCAACTTGTGCATCTAACGTGGCTTCAAGGTTAAGCTCTTTCGTTGCTAGATATTCTGAAATTTCTATGTCTTCAATTGGAGACTTTTTGTTATTCAGCATCTCGACTTTTTCTGCAACCAAGTCAACTGCTTTCACTTCATTGTGTTGCGCTAACAACACAGCATTAGATAAGCCTACGTAACCGGTACCAGCTACCGCTATTTTATAATTGCTCATTGTTGATTCCATTTACTTTTTCAGTTCCAACTTTCAAATTAATTCAAAGCTATTTCTAACGGGAAAACTCTTCTTTCGATTTGATGGAAAAGTTCTCACGCATAAGTGTAAGGTTCGGACTGTATGCGGGGTCATGTTCAATGTATTTACCCCACTGTACTTTTAAATATTCTAACTCTCGATTAAATCGTGCTGCTTTTTCTGGAGCATGGTCTAAGCCTCTACTCACAGATTCATGATGGTATAGTTCAGCCTCTGCGCAATAAATATTCCGCACTCCCAACTCTTTCACCCTTAGGCAGAAATCTACATCGTTGAAAGCCACAGTGAGATCTTTTTCATTTAAACCACCTACTTCCACGAATAGCGACTTCCTTACCAGCAAACAAACTGCTGTCACTGCAGAATAATTTTGCGTTGCAATTAAGCGCTTTATATACCCTGGGTGGTATCTAGGGAAGTATTTATGTGCATGGCCTGCACCACCACCGTACCCTAAAACCACTCCAGCATGTTGAATTCTTCCATCGGAGTATAACAATTTAGCGCCCACACACCCCACATCGCTACGCATGGCATGTCCCACCATACTTGTTAGCCAATGAGGGTTTATCACCTCAATGTCATTATTGATAAGCCCTATTACCGTACTATCATTGCAAGCATGTTGTACGCCAAAATTGTTAATTGCTGAATAATTAAATTCACCAGGGTAACGAAGAACTCGAATTTTGGTATGTTTGTCTAGTTCTGAAAAATACTCGAGACTTTCTTTTTCATCAGAACCATTATCAATGAGTAATATTTCATAATTTTGATATACGGTTTTTTCTAATATGGACTCTATACAAGCTTTAACAAGTGCTTTGCCATTTTTAGTAGGAATGATAAGAGAAACTAAAGGTTCAGATTCAACGGGCCACTGAATAGTATTTACGGCAAGCTCTTCATTGTAAGATGGAATTGCAGTTATGCAACTTTCTATCACTGTTCTAATATCAGCTAGACTTTCAATTGCCCTCTTTTTATTAAAGAAACGATGAACCAGTGTATAGGGTACGTGCTCAACTGACAGTTTTGATTGTTTCAACCATAGCTCAGTAACGAGTCCGGCGATTGACGAAGCGCTTACCAAGGTCTTTTTGACCAAAGCCGCTTTACACATTACGCCCGTAAACACATAACCTGTAGAGAACTGTAGGTCCGGATTCCAATCGGGCAAAAAATGAGGGGAGACTCTTCGAGCCTTAGCGTCAATCTTATCGGTATCACAGTAAACAATATCGCCACCACTGTCGCATTTTAGAAACGTTTCAAAAGACTCTTTAGTTATCGTATCTCCGCTATTTAAAAGCAGAAGCCTCGTCGATTCAGATAAATCATCCACTGCTTCAGAAATTGTTGAGGCACGACGGATTGACTCGTCAACACTGTTTGGCGCCACCACACAGATGCGTTCATGTTTTACGCCTACCCGGTTAAGCGAATCCAACGTTAAAGATTGATTTTTTGCCCCAAAGACAAGCACGTGAATTTCGAGAGCATTTTTGTCAATAGAAGCCAACTCTTGGAAGTATTGCGTCTGTTGTTTGAGGTAAGCACTATACAAAGCCATACGTTTTTTTTCAGAAGGGAAACCATAAAACAACCCCGAACGCTGTAAAGAACGGCTATAAAACTCGGTGAGTTTATGGTTGCTTTTCAGCTTGTTTCTAACCGCCTTTGGTACTAAACCAACAGCGCCTTTAACGGTTAACATGGCCAATTTCTTCATACAGCTAATTCAATCCCTAACAGCGATATCTAACAACACTAAAAAAACAAAAAAGCCGCAATTTTGCGGCTTTTTATTATATCACGAATTAAAGTGGCGAGTATCAGCTACTTGTACCTAAGCGTTCGCCTTGGTAACTACCGTCAAGAACCGCTTTCCACCAGCCTTCATTTGCTAAATACCATTCAACGGTTTTACGAATACCACTTTCAAATGTTTCTTGTGGCTTCCATCCTAGCTCACGCTCAATTTTGCTAGCATCAATGGCATAGCGCATATCATGCCCTGGGCGGTCTTGAACGTAAGTGATTTGCTCAGCGTATTTACTATCTTTCGGCTTTACTTCATCCAAAATAGCGCAAATGGTTTGCACCACTTCAATGTTCTGCTTTTCGTTGTGTCCACCAATATTATAAGTTTCGCCTATCTCCCCATTAAGCGCTACAACAACTAGCGCACGCGCATGGTCTTCAACATACAACCAATCACGAATTTGATTACCTTTGCCATATACAGGCAGCGGCTTACCAGCTAGTGCATTTAGAATAACTAATGGAATAAGCTTTTCTGGGAAGTGGTAAGGGCCGTAATTGTTAGAGCAGTTAGTTACAAGCGTTGGAAGCTTGTATGTGCGAAGCCACGAACGCACTAGCTGATCAGAGCTTGCTTTACTTGCTGAATAAGGTGAACTTGGTGCATACGGAGTAGTTTCCGTAAACAGTGGAAGCTCCGTTCCTGGCTCAACTTCATCTGGGTGAGGAAGGTCGCCGTATACTTCGTCAGTAGAAATATGATGGAACTTAAACCCTGCTTTTTTATCGCCTTCAAGTGCTGACCAATATGCTCTTGCTTGCTCAAGCAAAGTGTATGTGCCTACAACGTTGGTTTGAATAAACTCACCTGGCCCGTCAATTGAACGGTCTACGTGAGACTCTGCCGCAAGGTGCATAATGATATCTGGCTGGTGCGTATTGAAAACACGCTTTACTTCTTCAGCATCACAAATATCAACTTGCTCGAAGCTGTAGCGGTCGCTGTTTGAAACCGAAGTTAATGACTCTAAATTACCCGCGTAAGTTAGCTTATCTAAATTAACCACTGCGTGGTCAGTGTCGTTAATAAGATGACGAACTACTGCAGAGCCAATGAAGCCCGCGCCACCTGTTACTAAAATTGTTTTACTCATTTTCTTTTTACCAAAAATAATTCTGTTCTTGCCATTTAGGCTTTCAATTCATCTAGCATGCTAGCTAACTGCTTACGCCAGTGAGTAGGCTTGCACGAAGCAAATGCTTCACGCGCAGTTTGTTTATCAAGCACACTATAGTGAGGACGTTTTGCAGGTGTTGGGTACTGGCTGGACGGTATAGGTAGTACTGGAATTGATTTATCTAGCAATCCTTTCTCAACGCCCAACTCTTGAATAGCTAACGCAAAATCGTACCAGCTTGCTACACCTTCATCGGTCCAGTGGTAAACACCGGCTGTTTTATTTTCAGCGGCAGAAACACAAGCTTCAGCCAAACCTTTTGCCCACGTAGGCGTACCAATTTGATCATCGATAACAGCAAGCTGTGGCTTATCGCCCATTAAGCGCAGCATAGTTTTCACAAAGTTATTGCCATGCGACGAGTAAACCCAAGCAGTACGGATTAAGCAGTTGGCTTCTGGCAGTATTTCAAACAGTGCTTTTTCACCTTCAGCCTTTGACTTACCGTAAGCACCTTGCGGCTCGATAGGATCATCCGTTAAATAAGGTGAACCTTTGTGGCCGTTAAATACATAGTCGGTAGACACATGCACCATGAAGGCGCCGTTATCTTTACAGAAGTTTGCTAAGTTCTTCACAGCAAACGTATTGATAGCATTACATGCTTCAGTATCTTCTTCGGCTTTATCAACAGCTGTATACGCAGATGCGTTTATCAAAACATCAACTGACAACGACGCTAAAGTAGTGTTAATACTATCGCTACTTGTAATATCAATATCATCGCGCCCTAAAAACGTTACATGGTGTTCGCTACCTTCTAGCTCACGAGAAAGCTCAAACGCTAGCTGCCCAGACTTACCTATAATTACAATATTCATTTATCGCTAGTACCAATGACAATTAAAATGTGGGCGCGTCTACAAATTCCACCCCAGCTTCGTCTTTCCCAGATAGTGAAGGTTTTTCTCCGTTCACCAAAGGCCAGTCAATATTCAAAGTTGGGTCGTCATATTTTACCGATACTTCAGATTCCGGGTGATAATAGTCGGTACACTTGTACACAAATTCAGCAGATTCACTGGTTACGTAAAAACCGTGAGCAAAGCCCGCTGGTACCCAAAGCTGACGCTTGTTTTCAGCTGATAACGTTACCCCAACCCACTTTCCGTAGGTAGATGAACCTTTACGCATATCTACGGCTACATCGTACACTTCACCGCTAACCACGCGAACTAGCTTACCTTGTGTTTGCTCCATTTGATAATGAAGACCGCGAAGAATACCTTGGCTAGATTTGGAGTGGTTGTCTTGAACAAAGTCTACATCTGCGCATTCTTTCTTGAACCAGTCGGTGCGAAAGGTTTCTAGAAAGAAACCGCGCTCGTCGCCGAATACTTTTGGTTCAATAATTTTAACGTCTGGGATATCTGTTTTAATGACTTGCATTTACTTTCCATACAAACTGGCAATTTAAAATAAGAAGAAAGGTGGCAGTGCCACCTTTTGTAATTTGACATGAAACTAGATTTTAACTCTATCGTTAATCACTTTTAGTAAGTAATCACCGTAACCACTTTTCTTAAGTGGTGCCGCTAGCTTTTCAAGTTGCTCAGCGTTGATATAACCCATTCTATAGGCCACTTCTTCTGGGCAACATACTTTTAAGCCTTGACGCTTTTCAATCGCCGCCACAAAATTTGCAGCATCAAGCAATGAATCAAGCGTGCCCGTATCAAGCCAAGCAGAACCGCGGCCCATTAGTTCAACTTTAAGCGAGCCATCTTGAAGGTATAAATTGTTTAAGTCGGTAATTTCGAGTTCGCCTCTATGTGAAGGCTTCACTTCTTTTGCGAAATCCACTACGCGGTTGTCGTAATAATAAAGACCGGTTACCGCATAGTTTGATTTAGGCACAGCGGGTTTTTCTTCGATAGAAAGCGCATTCCAATCATCATCAAAATCTACCACGCCGTATCGCTCTGGGTCGTTAACATGATAACCAAATACCGTGGCACCATGTTCTTGCTTGTATGCATTTTGGAGTGAAAGTTTTAAGTCATGGCCGTAATAAATATTATCGCCTAGAACCAGAGAGCAGCTATCATTGCCAATAAACTCTTCACCAATCAAGAACGCTTGTGCCAAACCATCGGGCGATGGTTGAACCGCATATTGAATATTCATTCCTAACGACGCGCCGTCGCCAATTAGGTCGATAAAACGCTGCTGCTCTTCAGGTGTGGTGATAATGAGTACGTCACGAATGCCCGACATCATTAGCGTAGTTAACGGATAAAAAATCATCGGCTTATCGTAAACAGGCATTAACTGCTTACTAACTACTTTAGTTAACGGGTGCAAACGTGTGCCAGATCCGCCAGCTAGTATTATTCCTTTTCGCATTTTTCAACCTATATTTTTAAATAACTTTGCAGTATTTGATTTCGTTTTTCAGCTGTCACAGAAAAATTGTTTTGAAAATTAGTATAATTGTCACGAACGATATTCGCTATCTCATTTGAATGGCGATTTTCATAGACCCACCTAAGTTTTTGGACAGCTGAATTTTCAAGCGGCTCAGCCCAACATTGCCCGCTCCCTTCAGGGTAATCACTACTGTCGAGCTGATTCAAGCTATACTCTACCGCTAAAGGGTTAGTCTCAGCAATTATATCTGTGCTACCAGACCACCCTGTTGCAATTACCGGTATTTTTCTAGCTACCGCCTCAATAAGCGTTCTTCCAAAACCTTCGCTTCGATGGAGGGAAACATAACAATCACAATTTTTCCAAAATTGAGCCATTTCTCCATCACTTATACTTCCAACCTTAAGCATGATTCTACTATCACTCTGTGCTAGCTTGATAAGACTATGCCAATCGCTGCCACTCCCTTCTGAAGTAGACTTAATAACCAATCTGACTTGTTCATTACCGTTAAATGCTTTAAGAAAGGCTTTAGCAATTGCTTCTGGGTTTTTTCGTTTCAGATATGACTTTGCATCAAAAATAAACAAAAACGTAAAAGGACGAGACTGCCGTTTTACGTTTTGGATAGGTGACGCGTTCGGCATGCTTGCAACTGGCGCAACATATTTTATTTTGATCTTGTCTTCGAATGCATCTTTGTAGCTTTTTTCAACAAATCGGGAAATCGCCCAAATCTCTTGAAAATGAGACAAAGTTTCACCCCACTTTTCTGGTGCTTTGGGTAACTCCCACGGGCTAGCTGCAATACAATAAGCAAATGGTGATAAGTCACCATCATAGCATTGGATCAACTTGCTTAACTCAATTACATTCATGCAAAAAATCGAGTGATCGAAAGGCAAAGAGTAATCTTCATTAACATGCATATAATCTTTAGGTGCGTCAGAAGAGTGACCAATGCTATAAACACTGAATGGGATGTTTAATAATTCAAATACATTGATAAAACCTCTTAAGTCTTCACCTAAACCTAATCGTCCACGATTATAACCAATCAAGTTAAAGCCATGGGCTTTTTCATTTTTTACTGCCTGAGGCGTTTCATTTAGAATAGACTCTAATTGATCCAAATTATAGATTGAACGGCCCGTGACGCTAAACCAAGAAAATATTTCTCTTTGCGTCTTGGGGCAACATGGATCACAGTTCCCAAAATGTTTTGTATATAGAAATACCATTAAATTGGTAACTTTCGTATTAATGACGGCTTGGAATTTAAAGTCTGCAAACAGCAATTCCCACAGAGATTTTGGAATGCTATTAACTCTGCTAACAGTCCAAGGAAGATAGGAATTAAATTCTTTTAAACTCAATTTTTTACCTTCATCATTACCAATTGAAGTAACTTACTAACCCGCCTAACCAGTGCTTTAGCGTAAAAACGAAATCGAACGTACAAAGAAAATCTCGAACCTAGCAAATCTAATAATTCTGGGCGCTCAATGTTGTCAACTTTACTCCATTCATTGATATATAAAGTAAACAATGTAAGCTCATCCACTTCGGGAGCGGCTAAAAATTTATCTGCTATCTCTTTAAAATCTTTCTCAGATAAAAATTGCTCTTTATAGGGGGGAGGCGACAAATCACGGCAAACTCTAATAAACTTTTCAGCATTATGAACCTTATAGTGCACAGAAAACTCTTCGATGAGCTTATTAAAGTGTGACTTTACTATTTCGAACAATTCGGGCTTAACTAACGAGTATCTTTCACCACTTTTACTCTCAGATTGCAAGAAGGTATCCAAGGTTTTGGTGTAACTCGCTAGATTTAGTTGATTAAACCACCTCTTAAACTCCAAATTCTCAATACTATACGAGGGGTTAATTTGACTCGTTTTTCTTTCATCAGTTATTAGCGAGGAAACTGACTCATGAATTCCCAAAGCGGAACAAAAATCAGAGATTAAGCTCCCTCCTTCAAAACATTCTGCATGGTAAGGCCTAATCTGGTAATCATTGCTACCAAGCGCATCGCAAACTTTTGCGAGACGCTCTAAATTAAAGGCTTGAGGCTTCATTCTTATGCCAAATCGATGGGTTTGTCTGTGCCGTTTAATACCTTGATTATAAGAGGACTGTGTAAATTCGAGGGGGTAACGTAAATATGCGATTACTTCTATTTGAGACAACTCACTTACCAATGCTTCTATATGTTCAGAAAAAAACTCGGAAGATAAGAGCAAACGATCACAGTTCAGGATTTTGGCCTCGGCTAATACACCTTGAATTTTTTTTCTATTGATAACAAGGTCTTCGCCTTCTCTATCGAAAATTTGTAATAGGTTCCCCGAACTTATGCCATTCACATCCACTTTATGATTAGGATAATATATTCCTAATTTTGAAAGCTCGCCTTGGTGAAACGATAACCAATTTTGAATTGCGGAAGTACCCGTTTTTGATGGGCCCACATGAATAATGATTTGCATATATTATACGTGTCGAGTGGTTAAATAAGTTTTCAAAAAGGCTGAAAACTTATCACTATTACGTATTTCATTTGACGCCAGATGTAAAAATTGAAGTACATCTCTTTTCTCAAAGCTCAGAAATCTATCTTCGTTGAATTTTTCTTTAAGCTGCGAGTAAAAGTTAGTCTCTTTTAATAGATTGAAGAAATCGGCACCGTTTGAAAATAAAGATACTGCACTAAAAAGCATGTCGTCATCTCGCCTAAAGTCGGGCAAGCATTGCACGTCAAAAAAAGCGTAACTGCTTTGGCACTTCGCTTTTAATAACTTTTCAAATGCTTTGTGATGAGGGCGTCGCGCCAAAATTAAGTTACAGCTATTTAGGCTACCTATCAAATCAAGAAGATGCATGCTACTACCTTCTTCCCATATGATTTTCTTGGCAGATAAAATAATAGATAACTGCTCTGTAAGAGAATGTTCTTCTGGCCTAAACACATTATAACCATCTTCTTCAAGAAGATTTATAAAGTAATCTGCACCGAGAACACGTCCGGCCGCCAAGAAGTTCTCCCTAGAAACCCACACTTTTTCATAAGCACGCGAGTCGCTTTTTGGCACTTTTTTCTGAATTTTTTCTAAATGTTCTATATACCAGTCATGAGGAACTCCGTTTAGCACAGTTCCTTGTTCAGGCACGACAAGCTCTTCAAAGCAAACCAACTCCTTCGCTAAGAAAACGCTGTCTTGCGAAATATTGAAAAGAGATAACACTTCCAATATATAACTTGGAAGGTGTTCTACATTTTCAATATTTGGTTTACATGAAAACACAACGCCATCAAATTCGGAACTATCATACTTCCACAAACGATGAATGCTTTCCGACAAAAAGTGACCAAAATGTTCAAAGAGGCCGCCTGCATACAACCATCGCCCTTTCTTTTTAGTGACGTCTTTCACTAAATTTTCCTTTAAGTATTCTTCTCTTAATGAAAAGTTAATCAAAGGGCCTGACTGTCTATTATGAAAAAAATGGCTAGGCCTTTCAGACGAGTTAATATATACGCCGTGAATAAACTTTTGCTCTCCACAACCAAAGTCAGTACCCAATGTTTGAGGAATGACATACGCATTTGAGCATGTTGTTACAATCGGCATTTTAGTCTTCTTTTTTTGAAAGAAGCGTTTCATAATCATTAAGCTTTTTCTTTATCAATGAGCCTTCAGGTCGTGCATTGTATGCAATAGACATTAGCTTCTGCGCCAGCGAAACATCGCTATTTTCGTTTTGGATTGCTAAATCTCTTAAAAAGTCAATTTCATGTTGCGCAAGCGAATAATCTGACTCTGAGCTCGACTCAAATTCAAAATTAAAATTTTTAATGTCGTTAGCAAATCGGTTTGCTACTCTCTGTTTGCTCTCTTCCGTTCTATAATAAAAGCTGTAGTGATGATGCTTTGTTGAGTTTGAGCGCGGTGCTGACTTGTAGGGTAAATGATATTTGCCACTAATATAAGCGAGCATCTCGTTCAAGTTTTCCACTTTGAAGACATCATCCACCAATAGATCATTGCCGTCGTATAAGAAGTCACTGCACCCTAACTCATCCATCCACTGTGACTTTGCGTAAGTTTCAAAATCTAAACTTCTTACTTTGTCTCCTTTTCCGCCTTTGCCCCATCCTGTTTTATGAAACCAAAAGTAAGTTGAAACAATTTTGTCCCATGGATTGCGAATAGTGGCAAATTTGTAATAGGAATCCCAAACGTCATCACCAACAAAACGCTTAATTTCTGATGCCGTTGAGTGCTTATATATTCCGTGCTTCGCTAAATACTCTTCAGATAGCTTCTCTGTCTCAGGTGAGCCGCCTAGCACCAAATCATCTTCACCTAAAAAAGGCAATAATGCTCGCGTAACACTGGTTCCACCGCACTTATTAATATGTACAAAAATAAACTTATATTTGTGACTGACTATCATTCAACATTACCAAATAGTTTTTTAAAAGTAGCTATCTGTTGAGCGTTATACGCTTGAAAAACATTTACTGAGTCTATGGCCAGTTGCTCTTTCGCAGTGTTATCGAAAGTGCGTAAAGCACTAACCAATAATTCAACAGATTCAAATTTTTGGAAGTCGCTAGTAGTGCTAATACCTACCATAGCATCTTTTGTGGCTATCAGAGGTTTTCCATAGGAAAGCGCCTCTAGTGACTTGATTTTTAGGCCTGTTCCGCCAATCATAGGGTTAACAACGACGTCTATCACTCGGTAAAAGTCATCTAACTCATCGACTAAACCCACTAAGTTAAAGTTAGGAACTTTTGACTTTAAAGCGCTGCAAATTGTTCCCGCGATGCTAAATTCGAACTTTTCCAATAAGCAGGGATATTGTGATACAAAATCATGTAACGCCAGAATTGACGTAACATTAAATGGATTGCCAGAACCTATGTAACCAATGTTTATTTTCGCTGAGGTTTCATGAGGTTTTTCAACGAGAACCACTGGAGGAACAAGGTAACCAACAGTGGAAATTGGCGTTTCAACAAGACCTTCAAAATACTTAGCTTCTTCGCTCTGAATAGCTAATATAAGATCAGCCCGTTCCAACCCTAACGCTTCCAACGCCTTCGTGGTGTAAAACCAAACAGCCTCTAACCCTGCTTCTGCAGCAACGATATGGCGGTCGCCAAACACATCGTGTGTATCTATTATTTTATATGTCGTCTCTGGAACGACGTCTAAAACCTTTGAGAACCAGACATAGTTGACAAGGCAGATATCAAATTTATAACGGCCACACAATTCTTCAACCAACTCAGAAACTTTTTCATCGTACCAGTCATCGATATCAAAGTAGTCTACAAAAGACGGTTCTGCGGCAGGCCCCTCAGGTTTTACAAAGTGGAAAGTATCCCAATCACTTTCCATTTCCAATCGCTGAGTCTCATTTAATCCTTCCATTCCAAAGTAAACGAAATGAACCCTGTAACCTAGCAGTTTAAACATTTGGTTCAGGCGATAAATTCTAGCGCTATTACCCTGAAACTGC
The DNA here is from genome assembly GCF_056311775.1 of Alteromonas sp. ABH4_454. Lineage (NCBI taxonomy): Bacteria > Pseudomonadati > Pseudomonadota > Gammaproteobacteria > Alteromonadales > Alteromonadaceae > Alteromonas > Alteromonas sp. ABH4_454. Next base: position 213,788 of record NZ_CM149972.1, read on the forward strand.
GGGTGTGATGGAATTGGAGATACGATCAATATATCTTTATTCATTCTCTAGCCCTTCAACCCACTCAATAACCAAACCGCTTAACGAAAAGCCCAGTAATTTACCTTCAATAGACGTCATTTCATCAGAAGTAACTAATAATTCGAAAGTTTTACCATCTGAAGGAACATAGTACTCAAACGAAATAGTTTGCCCCTCGTTGATTGTTTCAAAGAAGGTTAAATTGCCATCGAAAAAGCACTTTATCTTCTTGCTAATAACATCTTCCGGAAAAAAACCTATCTGCAAATTTATCTTATAATGGCCTCTTGCCATCAGAGGAATAAATAGCCGGCTTGATGAATTTGGGCCTAGCCAACGCCAATATTGCTCACCATCTGTTTCTAGTGGATAAAAGTTGAACGCCATCAGCTTATCCATGTGATACCAACGTCTATTATTTTTCAAATAGTCTGATGTTAGGCGCCCAACGACAGAATTAATGGATACAAGAGGCGAATAGTATTTTTGTAAAACTCTGCTTGTAGAAACTGATTGATTCGATATTACTGACTTTGCACCAGCATAACTTTTAACCTGCTCAGCCCAGTCTGAAGATGGAAATGCGTAAATGATACGACCTTCTTCATGTTCAGTTATGTCGCAGAGTAGCTCACTTAAAAAGACATAGTTGTTTCTGTCTCCCCACGCTATCATATCCTGCGTTACAGATTTACACCTACCTGAAATAAGTGGTCGCTTCTGATTTATGATGCTCGCGTTGTCTAAAAGTAGCGCGTCATCAATAAATGACAAGGCCACCCAACTCAAGTGAGTATATCTACTACAAACTTCTGAAAATGTACGTTCACGAATAATTCGTTTGTGCTCTGCAAGCCCGGCATAACCTGCCTGAACTTTAGGGACTATATGATGGTCTCGACTATCTTGACCTATAAACGTAAGATCAATATCCAGTTCGCTATACAGTTTCGCTAATTCAAAGCCGTGTTGTTTCAATAATTCAAATGAAGGGATTAATGTACAACTTAACCCAGAAGCTTCGAACATATTCACCAAAAGACTTTGAGGCTGAGCTTCTATTAAAGCATGAAACTTCGCCGGCATAGATTCCAATATAGCGGCAGTAACTATAATATCTCTGTAAATGCCATGCCGTTCTGACATCAACTCTAAAACTGTGGATGAATGGTTCTGCATTTAGACTTCCTGCTGCTTGATTTCTGGCAGTAACGCTAAATTACTGCTAGTTGCGCCGTAACCTTTTGGCGCCTTATTTACCATTCGAGAGCATTTTGTTGTCACAAATGTCCATTCCTCCGTATCCAACAAGGGGAATCGATTGTGGATATCCAATGTTCTTTGCCCTGCATACTTGTCTTCTACACTGAAGCCTGCTGCTTCAATATAGTGCTCGAGATCACTACGCTGCAAATCGACAGTCGATGAAGTAAGCCCATCATTAATAAAAGACAATATCACCACAGCACCCACAGCACACTGTAGGTTTATTGCTGACAAATAGGAAATAGGGTCATTTTCCATCGCACGTAACGGAGAAATATTAACAACCAACTTGGCTTGAGTGGTTACGGGGTTCGTGATTTCAAAAGGGTCGATATGTGAAATACTGCTATCGTCATATTTGAACAGCCGTGATAAAAGAATTGCATCGTCAAACGACTCACTAATACACAATACGTTACCTTTTATACCGATTGGAATGACGTTTTCAGACCACCATGTAACACCACTTATGCGGGCGATGAGGTCAGAAAATTCAGAGCTACCCATCAAAGTGTCTACTTCTGAATAAAATGCAGTGTCGGAATAATAACTATATATTTGATTGCTAGGAGATTCCCTTCCACTATTATCGGTATGCGTATTTTGCTCGCGTTGACACGCTTTAACCACTTCGCCATACGCGCTAGTAGTTACATTTATCTCTTGTGTTTGCTGAACCCATCGTTTTGCGGAAATGCCAATATTAGCTCGCAGCTGGTTGTCTTCTATCAGCGTGCTTAGAGCTTTTGTGAGACTGGTTTGAAAGTCTTCATCATACGTTAATTTTAGTGCACACTCCTTGGGTATCTCCCCAAATGGACCGATATCAACAACAACACAAGCTAAGCCTAACCCCATTGCTCTAGTTAATGTACCTGATGTTTCACCTCCGCTTGGATAACGTAAATTTACAATGAAATCCGAAGCACACAAATATTTAAAGAAGTCATTTTCCTCTAAAAATCCGGTAACGATAACATGGTCTTGCAACCCACAATCAGCGATATCCTGATAAACATCGTATTCGTGAGGTTTACACTGCCCAGCTAGGACGTAAACAAACTCTAATCCCTGCTCTTTGAGTTCTTTTAAACTCAATAGCACCGCCTTAATTTGTTTCGCCTTTGCGATAAACCCCATAGAAGTAATAACAACCTTATTCCCCGGAAGGCCTAATTGCCCGCGATAGGTCATCTTATGTTTCAAGCTATACTTTCGAGTTTTGGGTGACAGGTGGTGCGGAATAATAGAAACCTTCTGATGCCCTATCGCCTTTATTTTGTCTGCTGAATATTTTGAGTGGACTATGATATGACTTGCAGCATCAATGATGCTTGAATTCATCATAAGCTCGTGCGGCATAAAACCGCCTTTCCACCCATATTCAGAGAGTTGTTTACCTAACACTTTACCCGCAGAACCGTACTGGTTATACAGTGCCTTTGTATAAGACGCCTTATCACCAATAGACAGGTTTGTTAAGTCGATAAGGTAATGAAGATTCAAATCATGAACCATAACGATACCTGGTGTCGACAACAGTATTTCAAGCATATACTGAGTATCACGATTATTCCCTACGTGATAAAGATGCGGGTATTGTACATATTCAGCTCGGCACCACATGTACTGCTCGATATACAAGACTGAAACATTGTTAGGTATATCTACAGGCTGAGGAGAGTCGTTTTCTATAACCACAGTTACATCAAAATTTCGGACGAAATACGGTAACTGCTCAGCAAGGTAATCTGCTATTCCATTAGGTTTTGGGGGTAAAGGGCAAAAAATAACTAATTTTTGTAATGGGGACGACATAGGCTATTTTTCGAGCTGTGATTTTAAGTAGTTAAACTCGCGCTGGAAACGTTCATTTTGAATAGCAAGAAGCGCATCCATACGTTTTTCAACTTCCGTTGCAAAGTCACCCAATACCTCGGTAAATGCACTTTGCAAACGAATAGGAGCAGAAGTAACGCGCTTGCCATTAATGTATAAGTGAACTTCTCTTGCCTCAGCCGAAAAAGGAAGCATTTCAAGATTTAGTGTAAAACCGTGACAACCATTTCCTATTCCTGCCTCCAATAGGTCTTCTCTCAAAGTTGCTGCTTTAGTTGAAGCTAATACCTTTTCACCCTCACGTACTTCTACGTGGCAAGGAGTAGAAGGTGCTACATCATTGAGCGCCCACCCTGAAATCTGGCTAACGGAGACAGTATCTAAGTGATAACTTATACGACCTCGCCCCAGTATTCTTTTAATCAATCGCTTAAATTTTGCTTTCATTATCTTCCAATGATCAGTTTTTATTAAACCAGCAATGCTACCTCAAAATGTCAAAGTATGCATTACAGGTGAAATAGTTTTTCTAAACGATAGTGGTATTAATAAACTTTTGTAGTTCGGCGTTATTGATTCGCCAGCCTAACCTAAACGGGTAAGGCCAAGTTTGACCTTTAAAATAGGAAAGCTCTGGAAACGACATACAATTAATACCAAAACCTTTATTAAGAACACGCTGGCTAATTCCTATTTCTCCATTTTCAATCAGAGCTTGCTTCTCCTTGTAGTCTGCTCCTTCAAAGAGTAGTGAGTTGCCGAACGCTTCTTTTAATACAGCCATATTGCTGTATAAAAACCAACTTTGAACATGTTCCTTATGGCATCCGATCTCTTTTCCATCTTCAATGAGCGGAAACATATTCAGTGTTGTTCCAGTTAGTCCAATATTTTCTTTACTATAGTGCAATTTACGAAAGGCATTTAGCCAGTAATCGGTAAACGGACCACTCACTGAACTATTCATAAAAGCAATATCGCCTTCATAATTACTCTCAAGCGCTTTTTTATAACCGAAATCATATGCCCCAATGTCCCGAGCCACGTTTTCTCTAAAGAAAACTTCAACGTTAAGCCCTGTACGTTCCACTAATTCGTGATACTTTGAACGTAACTTGGGGTCGCACCCCATTGCGGCATTTATCACCATCGTGATGCTTACGTTTTTATTACCCCTTAGCTTACTCATATTTTCGAGGAAAGGTCCTAGACCACATGGCACTTTTTTACCGTTGAAGTCTTTTTCTCGATATAGGTCGTATTTTTCCCAGTCGACTAAAACTAATTTCCACCTACGCGTTGGAAATAAAATATCCTTAGTCCTAATTACATCTCTTATCACTTAAAATGCCTTTTATACGTATACGTTTTTATTCTTTGAGTGTTATTTTTTGTCGAACTAAACAGTCTTATTAATATACCACTTGCTGTGCATGTGCACATGTGAATGCGCAAGCATTTCATCTTTATCAAACCATTTATAATCATTATGTTGGGCACTGGGTAATGTTGAAAGATCAATATCGCAAGTAAGCTTATAACCCAAAACAACATAATGAGTAGAAACGTCTTCCCCGAAAACATAATCGTCGTAAAAATGCTCGTAAGGCCCCAGAAATGTAGCATTTTCTCTTTGGCAAACTTTACCGATTTCAGCCAATGTTAAGCGTTGAAAAGCATCGTCCATGCTCTCGCCTTTCTGAATTCTTCCCCCTGGCACAAACCAATAGCCTTTAGCCGGGCGATTATTGCGATACCCCAGTAATATTTTGCCGTCGGTATTTTCGATAACAAGATCAATGGATACAAGTGGTGTACTATCGATAACAGTGGTAAACACACTTTTTTCTAAAAAAGCCATATTTAAATCCCTATAAACAAAAACACCGGGCAAGCCCCGGTGCCTTAAACTTTAAATATTCACTAGCCTCTGAAATTATCTTGGTTTGCTAAAAACCAATCAAAGGCATGCTTTAGTCCACTTTCAAGGTTGTAGGTATGCTTCCAACCTAAAGCGTGTAAACGAGAGACATCCATAAGCTTCCTTTGCGCACCATCTGGCTTACTGGTATCCCATTTAATTTCACCTTCAAAGCCCGTTACTTTCGCCACTGTTTCAACCAACTCGCGAATAGTACAGTCTTCACCCGTGCCAACATTGATGTGACTAAGCATTGGCTGGGTGTTGGCTTGATATGTTTCATTATCAAGCTCCATTATGTGCACACTCGCTGCTGCCATATCGTCTACATGCAAAAACTCGCGCATTGGCGTACCGCTACCCCATGCAACTACTTCGCTATCGCCGCGCTGCGCTGCTTCGTAGAAACGGCGTAACAATGCTGGTATAACGTGCGAATTTTCTGGGTGGAAGTTATCGTTTGGGCCGTACAAATTTGTAGGCATTACGGAGCGATAATCGCGACCATACTGACGGTTGTAGCTCTCACAAAGCTTAATACCTGCAATTTTTGCGATGGCATAAGGTTCGTTAGTTTCCTCGAGTGTACCCGTTAGTAAGGCCCTTTCAGTCATAGGCTGTTCTGCCAGTTTGGGGTAAATACAACTAGATCCCAAGAACAAAAGCTTTTGTACATCATTGACATGTGCCGCATGAATAATGTTGGCTTCAATCATCAGGTTTTCGTAGATGAATTCAGCTGGATACGTATTGTTCGCATGAATACCACCTACTTTGGCAGCCGCTAAGTAGACTTCGTCAATATTATTTTCAGCAAAGAACGCTGACACGTCTGCCTGGCTGGTTAAGTCCAGTTCGCTACGGGTACGGGTGATGATTTTTACACCACCACTGGCTTCTAAGTTTTTTACAATGGCTGCGCCCACCATGCCGCGGTGGCCAGCTACGAATACAGTTTTCATCTAACGGAACGTCCTTTTTGAATTTAATTCCACGATTATCATTAATAAGCAGCAATTAATCAATGTAACCTACATCTTCGCGAGTAGTATCAACTGGTACGGTTGTTCAGATACAGGACGATTTAACCATTTATTCCGTTAATGACCCATAACCTGGAACCTTGCCGCGCTTACTCATCTATACGTGATATTCAACAAGCACTCTTGCCCAGCAATTAGTACCTATCCCTAACTCCCTCTTACTAACATCGAAGCTGGAGAAAACTGAGTAAAATTCATAAAGTTCTGCCTCGAAGTTATTTTGTAATAAGAGCAAACTGCTCGCGCAATAACCCCGCTAATTAACTTTAGTTAGGGCTATCTAACAACACAATTCAAAGGGTTTTAATTTCGCTCTTTACTTTCTCTCAGAACAGTAATTTGCCATTTGTACTTTTTATGCATGCTATGAAATATATCGAAGAACTTAATCCATCGATAATAACTGAGAGAACGTGGTTTTTGAGCTTTCAGCTTGGAGCATTTTATTCTGACGAAGTTCATCTCTGTCAAGCCCCAGAAAATTGAACGGGCAATACTTTAATAAGTCAGACTGTACCTCTTTAATCACCTCAGTGTCTGGCAATGTATACTCGCTTTCTTGAGGAAATTCAGCATTCATACTAAGACAACTCACCGGATTTACATCGGAAAGATTGACGCTTTCATAGTAGTCTTGGAATTTCAGCTTTGTAGTTCCGCTCTGTTGTTTTTGAGTTACCTCCGTAAAATTGCACCAAACAGCGGGGATATCATAGGCGTGAGCAACAATTATTCCGTGAAGAGATGAGGACAAGATTTTTTCACAAGAAGTGATAACATCGATCGTGTGATCAACCGTTGCTTTAGTCTTGTGTTCTCCCAAGCACACTACCACAACTTCCGGATGATCTTTATATCGCTCTCGCACTGTTCCATACTCAGTAAAGTGCGGAATAATCCCGAATTTGTATTGTTTTTTATGGGAGCCGGTGCGCATCAATGGTAGCAGAATAGCAGGGTCTCCTAATGCAACCTGCTTTGGCAATTGCAGTCCTGCCTCTTCCAATGCTTTTTTAGTTATTGGCCCGCGAACTGCGTAAATTTGATCTGGAACAATCGACTCATAAACTTGCTCGACATCCCCTTCATGCATGATCCCTATCCCCCATAACCATGACAGCTCAGAAGTATGTTTCAGGATAGAGCCTACAATCATATAGTGTTCAGTTGTGTTTTGACTCTTAATCTCCTTGTTATTGATAAAAATGTTTTTTGGAGAGACGCCTACAATCTTTTCAAAAATATAGCTTCCCAACACATCACCGAAATTGCCACCAAAAACGTTCGCGCTGCCAACCGAAGAAAGAACTCGTTTCACGTGACTTCTGTCTCGTTCGATATCGAGTCCATCAATAGCTTTAGGGTGTATAGCAGAATGAATTAAACGTGATTGTGATAAATCGAAGGCTGGAGGTGGTTGAGCCGTAAAGCTCTTAACTGAATCTGCTATACAAAGACTGTGAAAATAAACATCAGATGTATGGGTTATTACACTTACATCGTTTATTGAGTTAATAACATATTGAGCATACGATGCATTACATACAAAACAAGAATTACTCATCGCTTTGTTATCTGAAAAATTAACCTCACCATTTATTTTATGTATATCAGGTGAGTATCCAGGATATCCCAACCTAACCAAAGTGGGAACTGAACTCTTGAGGTTATCAACAATCTCTTTTCGGTTATGGATTGCGCGAAAGACATCAGATGCATAATAGGTAAACTTGACGTCATCCTCACAAACCATGGCTACAGAATACTGACCTAGTGCAATAACGTGCAGTACGCTAAGGAAAGATAACCAATTAGCAACTTGTTTGGGAATAAGCACGTTATTTGGGCAACCACAAGATTGTTTACCGCAACGAAAACATAATCCTGGCGCTTTAATTAAATTACTGCAAAACGCATCCTTCACCAGCTTTTCATCAAAGTTGATAGCTGGAAAAAAACTAAAATCTCGTACTCCTAAAGCTGACATTTCAGCAATTGTATGTTGTTTGCGATTTATGTCTCGCGCTAGGGAAATTGAAAAGACATGCTCAATACCTGCAAAAGAAGGGTTTAGGTTACCTTTTAGTCTGGACAAACATAATATAGTTTGAGTTTTCCAAGTACGGTAATTATGCAATACAAATCCAGCAGCTCTGAATATGTCAATCAAGTCAGGTATCGTGAAGTCATTTACCCACCCATGACTTCTTCTGTCACTGTGGTTTTTTTCTAAGCACGCATAAGAAAGGATTACAGTTTCAAAACTCTTAGATAGAAATTTTGCAACCTTTGGCAGATCATGTAAATATTCTAAAACGCCGGAAAAGATAGCGGTTGTATAACCCTCGATTGGTTGCAGTTCATCCTTGTTTAAATCAAGCACGATTGTACAGCCATCTCTATCGATTAAATCAGACTTTTGATATTTGCATTGTGACGGCAAATACTGTTTCAAAACACCCGCGCCAGCACCAAATTCGAATACACACGCACTCTCAGGTACAAAGCTAGCTATAAGCTTTGTTCTTTCATTCCAAGCAGGCATAAGTGAGCTATCGTCCGACCACCTTTCATAATCACTTTGCCTAGTTTGTATTAAAGATACTGTAGTATCATGACGTGTCGGTTTTCCATTCATACTAAAATGCTCTGTTCTGGTGCCTAAAACGAAAAAAGCTGAATATTATTATTCAGCTTTGGTGCTATTGAAATAAAATCTGCGCTTATCGAAAACTGAAGTTACTCTTTTGCAACAGCTACTGAATAACCATGCTTTTTAAGTAATGCGTGTTGTTTGGCTTTTTGCAGATCGCCTTCCACCATTTCGGCACACATTTCCTCTACCGTGATTTCAGGTACCCAACCAAGCTTTTCTTTTGCTTTAGCAGGATCGCCCAGCAACGTTTCTACTTCTGCTGGACGGAAGTAACGCGGATCCACTTTAACGATCACGTCGCCAACTCTAACGCCTGGTGCATTATCACCTTCAACATTAGTAACGGTAGCAATTTCATCTACACCTTCACCACTAAACTCGACTGTAATACCAGCTTCTTTACAACTCATGCGAACAAACTCACGTACAGAGATTTGTTTACCGGTAGCAATAACAAAATCTTCTGCATGGTCTTGCTGCAACATCATCCATTGCATACGCACATAGTCTTTAGCATGCCCCCAGTCTCGTAGTGCATCCATATTGCCGAGGTATAAACACTTCTCCAGCCCCTGGGCGATATTGGCCACTGCACGAGTGATTTTACGGGTTACAAAAGTTTCACCACGGCGTGGAGACTCATGGTTAAACAAAATACCGTTACACGCATACATACCGTAAGATTCACGATAGTTTACTGTGATCCAATATGCATACATTTTAGCTACGGCATAAGGCGAACGCGGATAGAAAGGCGTGCTTTCTTTTTGCGGGATTTCCTGCACCAAACCATAAAGTTCAGACGTTGACGCTTGATAAAAACGGGTTTTCTTTTCAAGACCTAAGAAACGAATAGCTTCCAGCAAACGAAGCGTACCAATCGCATCAACATCGGCAGTATATTCTGGCGCTTCAAAAGATACTGCCACGTGAGACTGTGCTCCTAAGTTATACACTTCATCCGGCTGCACTTCTTGCAGAATACGAGTAAGGTTAGACGTATCAGTCAAATCACCATAATGCAGGTGGAACTTTGGATTTTCGTTGTGCGGATCTTCATAAATGTGATCAACACGCTCAGTATTAAACAAAGAAGCACGACGCTTAATACCGTGAACCTCGTATCCTTTCTCTAATAAAAACTCGGCTAAATAGGAGCCGTCCTGGCCGGTTACACCGGTAATAAGTGCTTTTTTCATTTTCTTTTTTCCAACTGAATATCAAACAACTGTTCAATTTCTCTACAGCTATTTCCAATAAACTCTTCTGACAACACAGGATATGGCACTTCTGAAAAAACATCCAGATTAGCTTCGGGAAAAATAAAGTTGTATTGAGCATCTAGATATTCCAAATGTCTACTAGCTTTCGAACGAATTATGCTCAGCGTATCAAGAGGAAGATAGAATTTTACTCCGGGAACTTTGGTCAAATACTGCTTAAACCGGGCTGACTTGATAGGAAACTCAAAATTAGTATAAATATAATCGGCCAAAAGGGTTGCGTCTATAGACAGAGATTCGTTAAATGAAGTAACCTCGAACGCCTTTAATTCTTCATCGGCGACTCCGATATTAATGAGTAGGTCATCTAAGACATTTTCGTTTTTCAATGCACTCTTTTCAAACAAATGCATCCTTACCAAACCACTACCGAACACCGAATTCAACTTTTCTAATTGCTCTTTTGCTCTAAATACAAAGGGATTTTGCAAATAGGTATTTAGTAATATCTCACCGTTCTTGACCAAAGTCTGGCATAGACTAACTGAATGAGTATAAGGATGCCTTAGATAAATGATCACCTCAATGTCTTGACAGTACTTGTCAAAAAAACTCTTCATGTTTTCTAACGATTCGATATCGTAAGTGACAATATTCTCGCTAGACACTAATAAGGTGTCACAAGAATCAGACTCGGTTAGTAGTGCGATTTTTTTTAAAGCAGTTTCATCTGAATCGCAAAATGCCTGACGTAGTAATATATGTATATTTTCACTCTTAGGCATTAGAGGCTTAATTCCTTGCTTTACAAAAGAATCATATCTTTGCCTCATACTCTTCTGAATCGTAGAAGACCCTGTTTTTCCATGTCCGACATGAATAATAATTTTCTTATACATTAGAAACCTATAAATTATAGTATATAGCGTTTAGGCAGAGCTTTAATGATAAAAGTCAATCCTAGGCGAGCATTAGTCATCACGTTAAAAAACTAAAACAGCTAGTTTTTCAATGTATTTATTTTTATCTAAAAAACTCTAGCTCGAAAGATTAATTAAATTAGAATTTCATTTAAACAAAGTTTAAAAACTTTAATGAATATCTAAGCATGATCCGGCTCTCTCTCGAATATTTTTTATATATGAGAGAGCAGCTTCATTCCATTGACAACTATTAATACTTGAGAAACTAGCTTCGTTTGCACAAGACGCTATAAGAGTGTGCTTTTTTAATTCATCCTTATCTACACCTATGTTTCCACAAGTGTTGTGGCTATATGGAAATGGAGTTCGCTTTCTGGAATTTACAATACTGGAAACAATATTATCAAAAATTACCGTATTTTTATTCTGTACTTGTAAAAGAGAAGCGTCCTTATCATTTTGCTTGTATTTCTCAGGTTCTGTAGGAATCAACATGCCAATTTTATCTTCATCAAGTAAAATAAAGTTATCATTTATTTTATTAGCATCACCTTTAGTGACGATTCCGACTTCTCCACAATTCCAAATCCAATTGTTTTCTATAGTTAATCCCCTGGTATGGTCATCGCCCCTTATGCAAATCCCATGGCCTTCTATAAAATTAATGTCATGTACTCTGTTATTCCTTATGATACTGCCAGCAGTTCCCCCCCTAGCAGTATATAATAATGCTACATCGTTACTTAGCATCCCTCCATTGTACACTTCATTATTTTCTACTAAATGGGGACCATCATTAAATTTTACTAGTACAGTACCTGAATTACGAACTATTGAGTTAGATATTGAACTACCAATTCCATTGCCTATACCTTGGATAAATACAGCCGGCTGCTTTAACGACCCATACCAAGAAGTGTTGTCAACTGTAGAGTCATTAATATTATTATTAGAACCTCTAAGGTAAATCCCGCCACCTGCGGCATTTGTTAGGGAAACTTTATTCAAAGTAATATTATTGCCCTCAAATGAAGTAAAACTTAATTCATTTGGATTGTTTGTATAGGTAGGAAAATTGAATCTCAAGTTATCAAAATGACAATAATCACATCGTTTAACACTAATTGTAGAGGAAAAAAACCTAATATTACTAATTTTTATATTCCGTACGTTCTTTAATTTAAAGCTATAATCTCTGGATTTGAAATATAAATTTTTATCGTTGATATCTTTCGAGTAAATATAGATAGCACCACTATCCTGATCATAATAGTACTCATCTTCGTAATCTAGAAGCGGGAAATCTCCGACTAAATAGAACCTATCATTTTCCCACACCTTACTCTGAATGTCTTTTTCGATTACGTTTAAATCACCAAGGTCATAATAAAGGCTGAATGATTCCTTATCGAAACCTTTTATAGCCAACAACCAACTATAGTATTGATGCCCGCCGTTAAATATTATTTTCGCTTTACTAAAGTTAATCGCTATATTTTTTATGGCTGAGCTTTTAATTACACCAGGAATACTTCCACTGTCAACCCCCATCCAAGTTTTATGGTTTAGAATATCTTCAAAGGATGTATTTGGCCACCTAGCTGGAATTAACATCCGATCTCCGATGAAATATTGCTTTGCTAAAGGGACATTAACAATTTTGGTAATTAGACCACTCCCCTCTTTGACTGGGGTAATGTTTACTATTTTATCTCTACCATCAAGAATCACCACTTCATCTTTGTATGCAGAAATAACAGTTTCAGTATTCCCTTTTAAATTTTTAATTACCACATTTTCTCGGTATACACCTTCTCTAATAAAACAAGTATCTCCGGCTTTCATCACATCTATGGCTTGCTGAATATTTCTAAAAGGTTTTTCAATGGTACCAGGGTTTTCCAGACTTCCATCGCTACTTACATAATATTCAGAGAAATCATTGGCAATGCAAATTGGTTGGTAAAGAATAATATAGGAACAAATTAGGGAAAATGCTAACCTTTCGAAGATATTCATCATCACTCCCTTAATTCAAACTCAACCTTATACGAAACTATAATTTAAAACTCTATATTACTTAAATTAAGTTAGATATGAAGAAATAACGTTTAGTTGTTGATGGACTTTGTAAACGGTATCGCTAATAAAGCTATCACGAGGCAAAACATCAAGCTTTTTGAAATTTTTGGATACATACGAGTTCAATTTATCAGAACTAACATGAAAATTATCCAAGGCTAACCCAATTGAAAAAAGTGTAGATTTATCTCCGATGATTTCATAAGGAATAACTAGATTAGCCTTTCTACTTTCAATCCGGTTGATCCACTCCACTACAAAACACAATTTGTAAAAATAACCTTTATCAAGGCTTTCTATAAACGGATACCGTGCTTTTAAAGCATTAAAAATCGACAGCACATTCCAATAGTCCAGTCCTTCTGTATCCTCTGTAAGCTCAAGCCCATCTTTCTTCGCCAACTTCTGTAGCGAAAGAAAAACCTCATACGGATTGCGAGTAATTAGGATATTGTAATTATTAGGAAAATTATGACTAAACCAATCAAAGCAAAAATTCAGCCTGTTAGCCTGGAGAACCGGGATCTTTTTATTTTCTTTGGCATGATCGTGTAAAAACGTTACGTATTTTTTTAAACTTTTGTTTTTACATTTACCTGTTAACACAGGGTGATGCAGAGTTCTCGCGCTTAAGTTAAACGCTTGGGCCATTTCACCTAAATTTATATTTCTGTATTCTTCGAAATAATCACCATCTAATGTATGGCCCAGTCTCTCTCGATCAGCACTAGGTAATCCAGCCTGACACGCAGCCACATAATTCAAGATATCAGGATGGTAAGGCTCATAAAATACTTGTAATTCTGCGCATTGGCGTAATGCAGAAAATAACAGTGTACTGCCGGTTCTAAAAAACCCCGTAATTAAGATGCTATCCATACTGGTAATTCTTAATTATATTGATTGAATAAAAAATAGTTAAAGTCCTGTGCTAACTCTAAATATTTTAGCGCATTAGCCTCGTCCCCAAGAACAGAATAACATTTATACAACTCATAAAACGACTCGTAGCTGGGGCAAACTTTAATGAGTTCTAAGTAACGATTAACTTCTTTCTCCAGCTTTTCCAAGCTTTTTAAGGGGAAGTAACCAATTACTTTTGACTTCTTGCCATTATTAATCAGATTGTCCCTAAACTGCTCTATGTCTTCCAACGCTCTTAACGCATTAACCACTTCGCCAGCTTTTTTGATCTCCTTAGGAATTCGCTCACCTAGTGTGTCAATATCATCCTTGGATTTGTTCAGCTGCTGACAACACTCTATAACGCGCAAATACCCTGTTTTTATCGCGCCATTCACCCCTTTATTGATAGCTTCATCCAAAAACAGTTTGTAATTATCAAACGCATATTCAATGTTACCTAACCGGCTATGCTGCAATGCGACAAAATGATATTCCCAGAAAGGGTTTTGAGCTCGCTCAACGATCAGCTCACCAACTACCTGCGCAGCATTCAGAGAGCCTGCCGCCTCTGCCAGTTCGGCTAAATTTCTTAACTGGTTAATATCAAAAGGTTCATAATCCTGCGCGTTTAAGGTTTCTCCCATTGTGACTTTCACAATGCTGACGAGATATTTATCACCAAACACCTTGGGTTTGACTTTAAGAACAGATTCAAAAAATTCCTTGAGACACTTAATGTCTACTGATTTATCAAGCAGCTGATAGGTCAGCTTCTTTATGTCAGGCCCCGATAAATGCTTAACCGTATCGTTAAACACAAGATTAATTTTATTACTTACGATATTTTTATAGGCAGGGCTGTCTGACTCAACATAGTTCTTAACGTCTATTAACTGAGCACATAGTTGAGACAAATCATCGCATTCTTTTACATACTTGGGATTTAATAGATACGATAACGCGCCAACTTGCCTGTTATTTTTAATTAAACTCTCTACTATGTTCACACTGTTAGCCTTTATATTTAACTTGCCTAAAGCTGTCTTTAAAGCTTTCTAATTTCAATCGATTTGCGACGCCACTTTCCTTTAAAAACTGAGAACCTTCCAGCAACTTATCTCGATTGTTTAATAAGCATTCTGCCTCTTCTTTCGTAGAAAAGTACAACGGATAATCCTTACCAAGGTAGTCAATTACCGCTCTTAACGGTGGACACAAAATTGGTGTTCCCCGCACCACGCACTCAATGATGGCATTATTAGCACTTGTGTCATAGAAATCTACAAACACGACAGACTCCGACAACAACTTGTCATATTCATCGTTGTCTAAAAATCCTACGTTTTCGACTTTCTGTTGATTATTAATTTTAGGCTCAAAGATACACCGTTCTATATTCACAATCCGCTGTTGGTAGGGTCTTGACATACCTACCGTATATTTTCTAAACGTGGATTCGGGTAAATTTAGTTCGTGAATACCGTGAAGTTTTCTCAACCAAAATCCTAACTGAACCACTTTGAGTGGTGATTTTGACGTAAGCACCGATTCATCAAACAAAGATGTGCAGCTTTCGGTAGGATGAAGCAGAGTTGTTACTGGCAGGTCATAATTCCTTGATAACCAATTTGATAGTGGGGTGGATAAAGAGATCAACCCCTTACAATGTTTTAGCGCACTTTGAAACTCAGGTGTCGTAAAATAGACTTCTGGTGAATAATGACGATTGAACCAAAGAGGCACATTCACTGGGCAGTGAATTACACCCACCCACGGTCGGTTAACTGGCTCAAAATTATTATTAATATCCCCTTCGTCGCCACCAAAAACGAATTTTTTTTCAACAAAACTGATAAATTCAGGGCCATTGGGGTCGTGGTACTCTCGTAAACAGCTCACTGCGTAAGACCATCCAGCTCGATGGCTACCATAACTTTGTTCTAATTCTTTCCCTAGGTTAAGCATTGCTAATCATTTACTCTCTAAGAAGGTAAAGTTAAAGAATTTATCCATCCATTGCATCTTCATTCCGTTATTTCTCGCTAAATCGACTAATTCTTTATTATCTCGATATACAGCAATAAGCTTCTGCTTATTGTACTCCAAGTAATCATTGTACTTTTCATTCTTCCACTCCATGTCATCACCGTAATGAAACGTAAGATAAGCATCATCCAGTTCGTCAAAACATTTTGCATGTAAAACACAGTTAAGCAGAAAAGGCCTGAAGACAAAACCTATCCCCAGGATATGGTCTCGAATATCAAACTTATCTAATAGTTTAAAAGGAAAAACGAAGCAATCATGACCAATATGCTGATCGCCATTCGACACGTAAGCATCTATCAATTCTTTATCCATTAACTCTTTTGGTATTGTTCGTCTGTTAATCACAAACACATCTTTACCCGTATTATGGATCCTAAAGAGTTCCATGTAGAAGAAGGGTTGAACACAAATGTCCATATTCGTAACTACAACTAAGTCATCTTCATTTGCAGTGCCAGACAACTCAGATAAATCAAGTAAATCATTCAGTAAAGGTAATTCTCTTCTAACGTTAAACGGTGGGTCAATTTCGCTAGAATCAGTAGCCAGCTTACATAAAAACACTTTGTCATTTTTACTGTATAGTTCATTAAAATACTCGTAGTCGCCCTGCGACACTTTCATTACAAGCTTGACTTCATAATCACTGCCTACAAAGTTTATAGCTGTAAATAGAGTATCTAATGTCTTCTGCTGTTCTACAAAAGCTGCTGCACTTTCATCGACTTTATAAGGGTTAATGATATGGTATATTTTCTTCACTTCAGGTTCTCCATACAACCTTTATAAAAGTCAAAACGTTCAAGAAAACTAAAGAACTCCTCTGAGTTCTCAACTTCATATTTAACTTCACTGGGTAATTCTCTTCTTGGGCGTAATGTAATTTCTGAGCTACCGCGGCCACTATCACCAGTAATTGACCTAGCATCAAATATATCTATAAAAGCATCAGAGTAAGGTATATCTAACGCTTCGCAAATCTTTTTTATTACGACTTTCGGTTTTTCGACAAATTTCTCGTAGAAAAATATACTTTCATCAGAAAATGTACTCAGAAAAGCATTTAACCGCTTACAGTACTCGTTGAAAGTAGCAGGAGAAAAATGAACCCAACCATTTTTTTTTAAAGAAAGAAAGCTATCGATGGGGTTTCTTACAGTGACTGCCGGAAGGTTTATAAATGAATCCTCATCTAACGTTTGAAAGAAACGTGATGTTAACGCCGTATCACCAACACAGAAATCCGTATGCGTATGCTCTCTGAAAACTAAAATCTCACCTCGGCTTTCAGTATGTTCTATAGAAAGGCCAACTGAGTTCACCATTATCTTTTTTGCCAACTCGTCGATATCCGTCACATCGGCATAATAAGCACATGAAATAATATCTGAAGGTGTAAATTTATGACTTTTTGTATCCAGGTGCTTTCTTGCCAAAGGATGTAATTCGCTTAGCAACCGAACAGAGGGCATAGCATTTATACACTTAGAGATAACAGAGCCACCGCTACAAGCAAAATGATGCACTGTTCTAACAATTTTTCGGCTATCTGAATTATCAACAATTTGCTGACAACGACTTAGCAAACTATCCGTCTCATCAATAGGTAAACAGGGTGAACTCATAACATCTTTATTTTCATCCGGAATGTTAACAACTTTATGCTTATCTAATATGGCCAGCGCCCTTTCAAGCTCAATTTGCATATTTTTAAAGTCACTATTATCAGCTTTCATGTCTGTATGTTATTCCCGAGTAATTCAGGATGCTGCTGTTCCAGTTTATGATAGTAGGCGGCAGCTTGTTGCAGCTTTTGATGCAACTCTGTAACTAACTGTTTTAGTTCGGCTCCTTCCTTCACTTTTTCTTTATATTGACTACGTAAGTCATCACAATCTATTTGCAGTTTTGTCATCAACTTAATGTTAAGCTCTAGCGCTGAAGTAAGCTGTTTTGCTCTTGCTTGGCTAGTCTCATAATCACCTTTGAGACTTTTAATTTCGGCTTCTAGTTTCGTCAGTTTGTTATTACTCTCTTCTTGTGAAGATCTCAGTTTCTCATTTGCTTTCTGGAGCAGTTCAACCTGTTCTTTACTCTTTTGATGCCAGTGACGCTCAGTATTACGTCCCTCGGTTATTTTCAAATTATCATCATTTAAGCTTTTGTTAGCCTTATCAAGTTGCTGAACTTTTGTATTAAGTGTTTCTATTTGTGCTAATTTTTCCTGCAAAGCAGATTGTAATGTTTGCCGCTCTAAATCAAATTCAGCCTGAGACTTTTTATCACGCTTCAAGAGCTCTGTATTTTTGTGGCCAACTTCAAGTTCACACTCTTTAGCTTTGGTTAACTCTGCTTCTAACTGGTTAATTTTCTTTTGTAGAATTTCGATTTCTGATTTTAAATTCTCAGCCCAGGTTTTATTTTTTAAAATCTGTTCTTTTTGCTGGTCACGCTGAACGGCGAGTTCAGTATTATTAGCATTCAGTTGAGTATTTTGAGCTCGTATTTCTTGTAACTCTGTCTGTAATGCCTGCAAAGTATTCTCAAGCTCTAGTCTTGCATTTTTTAAGCCTAGTTGTTCATCATGAAGTTGTTGAGATTGTTCCGCTAAGGTCTTGTTTTCTCTTCTTAATGCTTGCTCACTTTGTTTAGCGTTTGACAATTCGACTTTAAGCTCAGCAAGTTCCGAATTTTGCTTATAAAGCAGTTCACTATAATTATCTTTTTCGTTGAAACCAGACAATTCAAAATTCTCTAATGTGAGTGTTCCTTGCCACGCTGAGTCATAGTAGCCGTTCTGTGGTGCTTGAATAATAATCAATTCAAACTTTTTCAGCACTTCAAATCCCATACTTTGCAGTAATGGTACTTCGCTACCCTGCGCCGACATAATCAAAATATTGAGTTGCCCAGGATCGAGTACCAAATCAGTCACAAATACATCTATAGGAATACCGGACACTTGTTTTTCAGTTGTCAATTTTATATTGGGATAAGTCTTCAACACCGCTTTTGGTTTACATAACGAATTAAAACGCGGGTTATTAAACAGATATACATTACTTTGCCGGCAGCCAGCGGGTAGTAGCCATTTATTAAGAGTTTCAACATTTTTGTACTTGCGAGCTTTGCGCTGGAGGGAAGCATACAGCACATCAGAGGCCTCGATTGCCACGACCAGAGTTGGTTTCGCACTACACAATTCAGATAGCTCTGCACCACTCCCGGCGCCTATATGTACAATTGTGCCCAGTTTCCTTTCTGAGTGCGTTAACAATGTCGTTAAAGAAAAATTCATTGCCATATATCCATTTCACTCTACTATCCAGTATGCTTGTCCGCATATAATAAACTGCCATTCGCCCTAAACCGCTTACGGCATATATGGGGGCGCAATCGGCAGCACTGTAAAATAAGTTTGCTCGAGTCACCAATACTTTAGTTTAAAACCGGTTCGAAAATACAAAATCGCTTGCTGTCAGACGTAAAATCAGCGTATTCTTGTTTTAAGATATATCCATAGCTAACTCTCATATTTTACTTCGAATGCCAGCTAGTTTGTCGAAAGTCTATCATGATAGCTCTGAAAAAACCTTGAAGTCGTGAAGAGCTTAACCCGGACCTACACTCGCGTAAGGCGATAGTCGATACAAACTAAAGTTTTCATAGGACTAGTTTAGGCTACGCTTGCGATTTAAGATATTTAGCCAGAGCCGCTTAACAAGTTCATCGAGATCGCTGTTATTTAACTTAGCATCTGTGGTGTTAAATAACTGGATGGCCCATGCAAATTCGTCGTTTCGTTGTATACTGAGTTCGCCTAGCAGAGCCTCTGCCGGAATTTGTACTCTTGGGCCGTATTCGTCTTCGCCAAAGAATTCGGTATCATGGTACAGTACATCATGATTACCGTTTCTCAGTTCAAGGTAAAGTTCGGCATCGAAGGTATCAGGGTTTACATTTTGTGCTTGTAGCTTTATTTTGAGATCCGATTCTGGTAGATCAAATGCAATGTGCTGGTAGCTGCCCATACTTACTACTTCTCCTAAAATCAGAGCCTCTCGTATCTGTTGTTCGGGAAGTACTGGCGCCTCTTTATTTTCGAGAAGGTATTGTACCGTGCTTTTCCATTGCGCTTTAGAGCGTTGCATAGACACCTGCGATTCATCAATTTTTTCGAGGATGCTTGGTAGGTTATTAGTAACCTGCGTAATCAATTGCTTATCCTGTGCGGCAACATCGTCTAACACTTCCAGTTGGTTTATTGGAACTACAAATTTTAGCCCAAATTCATCTGAAGTTTCTGGCGGCCAGGTAAGTAATGGTGCGGTGCCATCCTCTAACTCCCTAAATTCCAGAGCTATGCGTTGGCAGAAAATATCATCGTTGTCTACGGTTAACTCGAGGGCAGCCAATTTTAGTTCGAGTTTTTTCTGCCATACGTTGCCCATCAGAACATGATTAAACTGTATCCAGAGGTGTTCGTACCCTTCCGTACGAAATTCTTCTTTTAATACTACGCTATCAAAGCTTAGCCAGTTGGGCAGACTGGTTACGTAATTGGCTAGTTGAATAGCGCCCAAGCGCCAACTACGCCACTCAGAATTTTCCAATTTTACATGGCAGTCGATGTTCTTACCCTGCAATAAGTCAGCGACTAAGTTAATAACACTCATTACAAGCAGTCGTTCACTAGCTATCATGCGGCCATTAGTAACTTTTTGCTTCCCTACTTCCCCCGCAGGCGGCTTGGCAAAATAGCGTAAATATGGACCATAATCATCTATAGCATCGTCATAACTTTTGAACAAACCGCCATCAGAACTATCCCGGAATTCTATTCCCACATGGCTGTTTATGTTTACCAATTTCACTTGTAATTCTGCAAACTCCCGGCCATCCCCCAATTGTACTTCGCTTAACAACAAATGTAGATCTTGGTAGCCGTCCTCTCTATATTTTCCTGTAACGACCAATGATTCAGCCTGAGCTTTACTAAACACTTTTTGATGATGTTTGCCCATTTTAATTACCTGAGTTCCATTTTGTTGTGCTTCTTGCCATGCGTTATAATAATACTCTAATTCTTTTTGAAGCTGACTGATTTGAAGTGACGCAGAGCTGTAGTTCAGCTTGTTGAAATTCGTTACTTTGACTCATTCCTGCCTCAGCCTGTTTTAACTGCTCTTGCAATCTCGCATTACTGTTTTTTAGTAAATGAGTTTGTTTAAGTTGTTGTTCTAATTGAGATTGCAATTCATTTACGATTGCTTGTTCTTCCAGTCCTTTTCTTTTAGTTGCTGCTTCAACTTGTTGCTTTAGGCTAGAGGATTGAGCAATAAGTTCTTCATTCGTTTTTGTAAGTAGTTCTATTTGCTTTGATTTTTCTGGGATTACATTTTCATTTGAGCTGCTTGCAGCTTCTAAGTCGGCCTTCTGCACGGTTACTAGTTCAAGCTCTTCCTGTAGTTGACTTATTTGCAGTTCAGCGAGCTCCTTGTCCTGAATCAACTGCTCTATTTGCTGTGTAACCGCGGACAGTTTAGAGCGAGCATCTTCGTGCAAGGCTTCCGTATCTCTTGCTCGCTGGAGCTCAGCAAAAGTACTCTCGAGCTCTTCCTGTAACTGAGCTACTTGTATCGTTGCGAGCTCGAATTCCTGACTAGTTACTGTGTTTTCTTCCTTGAATTTAACCAGTGAACTGGTAGATTCTTCTAAGGCTGTCTGGGCTTGTGTTAGTGAGTTAGAAAGGGCCGCGAATTTTTTATCCTTGCCTGACATCACTTCCTGGTGCTGAGTTTGTAACTCAACTAAATTTGTTTCTAATTGACTAATTTTTTGATGTGAAGTATTGAGCTGGTTCTCATACTTTATTATGGCACTGTCTTTGAGTGTAATAGCTTCTTGTTTCTCTTCTATAACTATTTGTAGACTCTGGATTTGCTCTTCTAATTGTTCAATTTTTGAAGTTAGCTCATCTTGCTGAGCGTTGAGTTCGGTAACATTAGTCTTAGCAGACTGGAATTGTTGCTGTGTATCTTGTAATGATTTTTTAGCAGCTTTACTTTCTTTTTCTTTTTCTTCGATAACCGACTGCTGATTGGCTAGTTGTTCTTTTAACTGTTGAACCGTGTCAGTTAACTCTACTTTTTCCAAGTTAAGTGTACTGGCTTGCTGGTTAACTGACCGCAACTTGTTTCCAAGTTCTTGTAAAGCAGCCGTATTAGCCACTTTATCTTTATCGTTTTCAGCAATTACTTGTCTCTGCTGGCTTAGCTCTTCGTGGAGCTTTGCGGTACTGGCTTTTAATTCTTCTATTTGACTTAGCAGTTGTGTATTTCTTTGCTCCTTCCCCTGAAGCTGTGTCTGTAGATTGGTTTGACGATCCTGGTTCTCGGTCAAACTTGCTTCTTTAGCTGATAATTCGGATGCTAAAGCCGTCATTTCATTTTTAGACTTTTCTATTTGGTCAGTTACTGCCTGAAGCTTTATTTCAATATTTTGCTTGCTGTCTTGTAGAGCTTCTATTTTGCTTGCTTGCTGCTCAGCCAGCTCTTTATTTTTAGTTAGCTCTTCCTGCAACTGAACACTATTTTCTTCAAACGCGGCTTTGGTGTGCTGTAATTCCGCAAGTTGCTTTTCTAACGCATTAACCTTTTCACTTTTTTGGGCTTTAAGACTTTCGATCTCATTGTGTTTAGACTGTATTTCCTGATGATTACTGATGAGTTGTTTAAATACAGACTGGCCTGAATCGGTAGCTGACTGTTTGATTTCATCGGTATCTGGGCCTAAGTGAACTGTAAACTCGCCGTATAACTTACCAATTGATAAGGCTTCGTCATAAAGGGCGAAAGCATCGTCTTGCTCAAACAAATAAAGTGTAGCAAGGTGATTAGCTAACTGCCTTTTTGTATACGTAGAAGGCTTTGATTCCGCAGATGTTTCGATTGCGAAAAATTCTTTGAGGAAAAGCGATGAATGCTCTAAGACATCATTTAGGTCACACAGCGAATACAAACCACTATCTTCAGCCAATTTCATAGTCTGGCAAAGTGACTCCTGCCAGCGGTTAATTACCTGTTCGGGTTTAACTTTACCGTTTGATATTTCGAGTGCATTTCCTAATGCAGTAGCAGGTGAGCAGTATAACAACACCAGCTTTTTTGTCGCATCTGCAATGCGTGGAATGTGCTGGCAAAGTGAACTAACTCCTTTAAGCAGTAAACATTGTGCTTGATCATCTGTTCGAATAAATTTGACAATTTCATCCACCGAGACTGGTTGCAGCGTCGATAACATTACTACTTATAGAATTTTGTTTGAGTAAGTCATTTAGGGGGTTGAGAGGGGTATCTCCCACCGCCACCACGATGGCTTTAGGCATAGTGTCTCCATATACTACTAATATAGACAAACTCGTTCTTGTTGAGCATTTCAGTTTACCGAGTTTCCTAGTTTAATTAAACCACTATAGCCAAAGTAAAGCTGACTTAGACCTGCTTTATTTATTTGATATACACAGAAGATTAAAATGAACGGCGAACTAAGTCGAATTCAATTGTTAAGGCTTTCTGCGAAACTCAGTATTCTGTTACCGTAGTGAAGTTACCGCTTTTAAGTATTGCAATAGGCAGCCAGTGATCGCTGACCGCCGTTTGCTAGCTTTAAACCATTGCTACTTTTTGCTATCTGGAACTCGGCCATAACGATCTGAATATCTTACGATATCATCTTCTCCCAAGTAGGCCCCAGACTGCACTTCAATAAGCTCTAACGGGATCTTACCTGGGTTTTCTAGTGCATGAACGGCGCCGATTGGAATGTAAACCGACTCGTTTTCTGTAACTAGCTGTGTTTTTTCATCAATAGTTACGTTTGCACTGCCCGATACTACAATCCAATGCTCAGCACGATGGTGGTGCATTTGAACCGATAGTTTCTCACCAGGCTTAACCGTAATACGTTTTACTTGGAAACGGGCACCGCTATCGATAGAGTCATAGCTACCCCATGGGCGGAATACTTCACGGTGGAATTCAAACTCTGGGCGATGCTCTGCTTTAAGTTTATTTACTACCGTTTTAATGCTTTGCGCATCATCCTTGTGGGCTACCATAACGGCATCTTTGGTTTCTACTACGATAACATCTTCTAGCCCGATTACAGAAACCAAACGCTGTTCGGCATTTATGTAACTGTTTTTGGTGTTTTCCAGGATTGTATCGCCTACAGTAGCATTGCCGTTTTCATCTTTCTCTGCAGTTTCCCACAATGACGACCAACTCCCCACATCGCTCCAACCTGCGTCTAATGGGACCATAGCAGCGCTATCTGTTTTTTCCATTACTGCATAGTCGATTGAATCGTCTGGGCAAGTCGCAAAAATGTCGTGGTCTACACGGATGAAATCTAGATCTGGTGTTTCTGTGTCGATAGCACGCTTACACACGTCTAACATTTCAGGGTTATATTTCTCTAGCTCTTCCAAATAACGACTTGCTTTAAACATAAACATGCCGCTATTCCAGTAGTAACTGCCAGAATCTACATACTCTTTTGCGGTTTCTAGTGCAGGCTTTTCTACAAACTGTGCTACTTCAAAACCTTCGCCAGCTTGCTCACCGGCTTTGATATAACCATACCCAGTATGCGGCTGGTCAGGAACAATACCGAAAGTAACAAGTTTGCCCTGCGCTGCCAGCTTTTCGGCTTTAGCAATAGCAGTGTGAAATGCTTGGTTATCTTTAATAAGATGGTCAGCGGCCAACACTAGAAGAACAGGGTCTTCACCATTAATTGTTGCGTGTAGTGCCGCTAGTGCTATTGCCGGTGCCGTATTACGACCAACAGGTTCTAGAAGAATGCCACCATGCTGAATATCTTTTTGTCGAAGCTGCTCAGCTACTAGGAAGCGATGTGCATCATTACAAATAAAAATTGGATTCTGAGTCTGGGGTGCCTTTTAAGCGTGTGATTGTGTCTTGAAGCATGGTGCTGTCTGATGTGAGAGACAAAAACTGCTTTGGAAGCGCCGCACGAGATTTTGGCCATAAGCGACTACCTGAGCCGCCAGCTAATACTACTGGTTTCATTTGTAATATCCTTGATGTGTGGGTGCTTGGCCCACGTCCTAATAGTTATATATTCAGCGGATAGTATACAAAGGTTTGTGTTGCGATTAAATGGCAAAAACTAGGTAGAAATAAAAATAGGGCGAAGTTCAGCACTTATGCCCTATCTTTATCGTAAAATTTAGCGTTCGGCGTTTACTTATTCAACGCGTATAAGGGCTAACACTTCTTTGGTTTTTTCTTCCATTAACGAAATATCGCCCTTACTTTCTACATTGAGGCGAATTACTGGCTCGGTATTCGATTTACGTAAATTAAAGCGCCAATTTCCAAACTCCAAACCTAGACCATCTGTAGTATCGACAACGTCAGCTAAGGGTTGATACTTTTTTGTCACTCGGTCTAGCGCTGCGTCAGCATCTTTCAATTTACTGTTTATCTCGCCAGAAGAAGGAAAAGCTTTTATTCTCTCTTTAACCATACTGGCTAGGGTTTGCTGTTTTACGCACACAAGTTCTGCAATTAATAACCATGGGATCATCCCTGAATCGCAGTAGGCAAAGTCGCGAAAATAATGATGTGCACTCATTTCACCGCCATATACAGCATCTTCTTTACGCATTCTTTCTTTAATAAATGCATGGCCAGTCTTTGACTTAATTGGCATGCCGCCTGCGTTTACTACTACGTCTTCAGTGTTCCAATATACGCGTGGGTCATAGATTATTTTACTGTCGGTATTTTTCTCAATAAATGCCTCAGCAAGAAGCCCTACTATGTAGTACCCCTCAATAAACTCACCATCTGCATCGAACAAAAAGCAACGATCGAAATCGCCATCCCAGGCTATACCAAAATCGGCACCTGAGGCTTTTACTGCATTGGCGGTGTCAGTTCGATTTTCTGGTAGAAGTGGATTAGGGATACCATTTGGAAAAGTACCGTCTGCGTTGTGGTGGACTTTAACAAATTCGACAGGCACGTTTTGTCTTTGCATCTCATGCTCAATGGCATCAAGTGCTGGACCAGCGGCACCATTACCTGCGTTAACCACAATTTTAAGGGGGGTAAAGTTTTTAAGATCGATGTATGAAAGCATGTGAGCCACATAATCTTTCATGCAAGATTGTTTAAGGTACTGGTCAGTTTCTTCTAGCTTTTCTAGCTGCACATGCGCTTGACCGTTGAAAAAAGCATCTGCATCGATAAGCCCGCCCGAAGTATAATGAGAAAGACGTCCTAAAACGAACTCATCGCTTAATGCTTCTGCGCGTACTTTTATTGCGTTTAAGCCTGTATCGCCGCTTATTGGAACAGAACCAGCTTTCACGAGCTTCATACCATTGTAGTTTATCGGATTATGACTTGCGGTAACTTCTATACCACCGTCGAGACCAAGATGTTTGGTAGCAAAATATATTTCTTCTGTGCCAGCCATCCCAATATCAGTCACTTTAGCACCGGCATCAATCAGACCTGCGCTTAGTGCTAGCTTTAAGGGGGTAGAGGTTAAACGAACGTCACTGCCAACCACTACCGTTTTTGCACTCAATTCTGCAGCGAATGCATAGCCAATTCTGTATGCCACTTCTTCAGTAAGCTGTGTATTTAGTTCACCTCGAATGTCATAGGCCTTAAAGCAGGTAATCTGGCTTCCCATCTCTCGTATTTTCCTTGGTTTTTGATTGTGGATAGATTTACAAAGCTTTTAACGCGTTTTACGTCGAAAAGCATAGGTTGATATTACTATAAATCGCTATTGAAATGATAAAACACGCACTTCTAATTATCACCTATAGATCCCAACAACCCCAAAACCTGCTCATCACTGGACTGAGCCTGGGCCCGAACAGAAATGCTCGCTTGTTCAACTATTTGCGCCTGTGTGGATTTAGCAGTTTCTTCAGCAAAATCTGTATCGAGGATTTGAGAACGGGCTGCCATTAGGCCTTCGTGCATACGGTCATTGAGTTTTAGGGCCGACTCCATTTGATTCATCTTTGCGCCGTAAAACGCTCGGCTCTCACTAACATACTCTAAGGCATTATCAATTTGCTGTAGCGCTATTTCTGCATTTTCAAAGGTAAGCACATCACTTTCAACCATGTCTAGGTCAGATAAACCCACTGGCGTTTTAGTTAGGTTTATGAAGTCTGTGCCATCGCTTAGCGAGTTAGTAGCAGTGATATCCACAGGGCCTGCTTCAAAGCTGTTTCCACCACTTCCGGCAGCACCCAACGTATCCCAGTCTACTGTGGCATCAAATACACCTCGCCCCACTACTGCAATAATGAGCGGCTCGCTAGTGTTATCAATGGTTAAACTTTCTGTTGTTACGCCTGGGTGTTGGTCACCTGAGAAGGTGAATGTTGTTCCGTTAATCGTACCAGAACCACTTGTAATCAATGAACTACCATCGTAGCTTGCTGTGGGTGCATACCCTTCTTCAGGTAAGAATAGAAAACGTTTGATGTCACTCGTCGAGTTTACGTTATTACTACTCCAGACATTATCAGACAGTGGTGTGCCAACTAGATGCCTACCGCTTGTTGTGAATACCTGCAAATCATCGTCTGCAGTAAAGCTATCAATATCTATAGATATATTTGTTGAACCTGCGGGAATGTACGCTACAGAACGTAAGCCACTGCTCAATCGAGTTGTATTACCCTTTACAAAGGTATCGCCTATTGAAGGTACGTTATCTGACAATAAGTCGTTATCACCAAGCAAAGGCAATCGGTTAAATGCTTCGGTATTGTAGGCAATGCCATTGAGTGCGTTTTTTAACTGTTGGAATTCTCTATCTAGTGCGCGCCTATCTGAATCAGTATTAATGCCATTTTGTGACTGCATGGCTAATTGCCGCATACGCTGCAATATATCGGCAGATTCTTGCAGCCCGCCTTCCGCTATTTGTGCATAGCTAATGCCGTCGTTTAAGTTACGGCGAAGTTGATTTTTTGCAATTGACTCTGACGTGAGCCTATTTGATATCTGTAAACCTGCACTGTCATCAGCAGCACTATTTATTCTAAGCCCTGAACTTAGCCTTTCATACGCGGTAGAGAGCGTTTTACTAAACACAGGATTTGAAGATAGCGACTGTGTAAATGATGAAACGGTTAACATAAACTTCCTTGCTATGAATAACAGAAGTGACCAAGTGCCAAAAATCTAGCTGCGAACGGCACTTTCAATGCATGGTCTAAAAACTTACCTATTTCTTTTTTGCAAGCAACAAGCCAAAGTGATTATTACGGTGTGACAAAATACTTCGTAAGCTTGATGAGCAATTGTGAGATAAAAAACAATAATGGGGTCAGAGTTGTGACTCTGACCCCATTATTCTTTGGCACAAAAAAAGGGGCCTGAGTTTTCACTCAGGCCCCTTTTTCAAATCGAGTATTAATTACTCTTCAGTTGCTTCTACTGCTTCTTCTTCAGCTTCTACAACTGGACGGTCAACTAGCTCAACATATGCCATTGGGGCATTGTCGCCAGCACGGAAACCGCATTTAAGAATGCGAGTGTAACCGCCTGGACGAGCTTCGTAACGAGGACCAAGCTCGTTGAATAGTTTACCTACAACCTCTTTGTCACCAGTGCGGGCAAAAGCTAGACGGCGGTTTGCAACGCTGTCTTCTTTAGCCATAGTGATTAGAGGCTCGATTACGCGACGTAATTCTTTCGCTTTTGGTAACGTAGTTTTGATCACTTCGTGCTTGACCAAAGAACCGGCCATGTTTTTGAACATAGCTTGACGATGGCTGCTGTTGCGATTCAACTGACGACCACTCTTACGATGGCGCATAGTTTTATCCTTCTCTACAAATCAGTTTGATAAAAACCTGATTAATCTTTTTCAGCGATGCTCTCTGGCGGCCAGTTTTCTAGGCGCATGCCTAGAGAAAGACCACGAGATGCTAGAACATCTTTGATTTCAGTTAGCGATTTCTTACCAAGGTTTGGCGTTTTAAGTAGCTCAACCTCAGTGCGCTGTACCAGGTCACCAATGTACTGGATAGCTTCTGCTTTCAAACAGTTTGCAGAACGTACTGTTAGCTCTAGGTCATCTACTGGGCGAAGCAGAATCGGATCGAATTCTGGCTTCTCTTCTTTCGCTTCTGGCTCAGATACATCACGTAGGTCTACGAATGCATCTAGCTGTTCAGCTAGGATAGTAGCAGAACGGCGGATCGCTTCTTCAGGATCTAAAGTGCCGTTCGTCTCCATGTCGATGATTAGTTTGTCTAGGTCTGTGCGTTGTTCAACACGTGCAGACTCTACACTGTAAGCAATACGTTCAACTGGGCTGTATGAAGCGTCAACTAACAAACGACCAATTGGACGATCATCTTCTTCAGAGGAGCGACGGGTAGAAACTGGTACATAACCACGGCCCATTTCTACTTTAATGCGCATGCTGATTTCAGCTTCGCCAGTTAAAGTACAAATAACATGCTCAGGGTTTGCAATTTCTACGTCGCCATCATGCTGAATATCACCAGCAACAACAGGGCCAGCGCCAGATTTCACTAGAGTTAGGGTTGCCTCAGTTTTACCTTCAAGGCGAACCGCTAAACCTTTAAGGTTTAGCAAAATCTCAATTACGTCTTCCTGAACACCTTCTTTGGTGCTGTACTCGTGAAGAACGCCGTCAATTTCTACCTCGGTAACTGCACATCCTGGCATAGATGACAGTAAAATACGACGTAGGGCGTTACCTAGAGTGTGGCCAAAGCCGCGCTCTAGTGGTTCCAAAGTTACTTTGGCACGAGTAGGAGAAACGTTTTCGATCTCAACTAATCTCGGTTTTAGGAATTCAGTCACAGAACCCACAATGCTTCCTCTTTAGTTAGCTTTACTTAGAGTAAAGTTCGACGATCAACTGTTCGTTAATTTCCGCAGACAGGTCAGTTCTTTCAGGAACGCGCTTGAAAGTGCCTTCCATTTTGCTGCTGTCTACTTCAATCCAGGTTGGCTTCTCACGTTGGTCAGCCAGTTCCAAAGCAGCAACGATACGCGCTTGCTTTTTAGCCTTTTCACGAACAGAAACCACGTCTTCGGCAGAAACGTTAAACGATGGGATGTTCACAACTTGACCATTTACCATGATCGCCTTGTGGCTAACTAGCTGACGTGCTTCAGCACGAGTGCTAGCGAAACCCATACGGTAAACTACGTTATCAAGACGCTGTTCTAAAAGCTGTAGCAAGTTTTCACCTGTGTTGCCTTTTAGACGTGCAGCTTCTTTATAGTAGTTGCGGAATTGTTTTTCCAGAACGCCGTACATACGACGAACTTTTTGTTTTTCACGCAGACTGAACACCGTAGTCAGACAGACGGCCACGACGGGCACCGTGCTGACCAGGCGCTGTATCGATTTTACATTTAGAATCGATTGCGCGAACGCCGCTTTTTAGGAACAGGTCAGTTCCTTCGCGACGGCTAAGTTTGAGTTTAGGACCCAAATATCTTGCCATGATCTTTCTCCAACTGTCCGTCGATTAAACGCGACGTTTTTTCGGTGGACGACAACCGTTGTGAGGAATAGGGGTCACATCGGTAATGTTTGTGATCTTATAACCTGTAGCGTTAAGAGCACGGATCGCAGACTCACGGCCTGGACCTGGACCTTTAACGAATACTTCAAGGTTCTTAAGACCGTATTCTTGTGCAGCAACACCTGCACGCTCAGCAGCTACCTGTGCAGCAAATGGGGTAGATTTACGTGAACCACGGAAACCAGAACCACCAGATGTCGCCCATGCTAGTGCATTGCCTGAACGGTCTGTTATAGTCACAATTGTGTTGTTGAAAGACGCATGGATATGAGCCATTCCGTCTGCAACCTGACGTTTAGCGCGCTTACGCGTGCTACGAGCTGGTGCTTTAGCCATAACTTACTCCCCGTTTACTTCTTAATTGGCTTACGAGGACCTTTACGGGTACGCGCATTAGTTTTAGTGCGCTGACCACGTAGAGGCAAGCTACGACGGTGGCGAATACCACGGAAGCAACCCAGGTCCATCAAACGTTTGATGCTCATAGAGACTTCACGGCGTAGATCACCTTCAACGGTGAATTTAGCCACTTCGTCACGAAGCTTATCAATAGTAGCTTCGTCTAGCTCTTTGATTTTTGTATTTTCTGCAACACCAGCACCCGCACAAATGCTTTTCGCACGTGTGGGACCAACGCCATAGATCGCTTGGATAGCGATTACAGCATGCTTGTGCTCAGGAATGTTAATGCCAGCGATACGGGCCATTAACAGCACTCCTCTTGTTTATTTGTCGACGACCTAAAAAGCCCGATAGGATACTTACCCGTCGACTAAATTGCAAATTAAGGTTCAAAATACTTTTAAACAAAACTAGCAGAACCTGACAAGTATAATCCAGGTTCTGCTCACTTAGTCTTGCAAATATTCTGTTCCGCTTTGATTAGCCCTGACGCTGCTTATGCTTTGGGTCAGAACTGCAAATTACACGCACAACACCGTTGCGCTTGATAACTTTACAGTTACGGCAAATCTTTTTTACTGATGCACGAACTTTCATTACATCTTTCCCCTTTCTATCAATATTAAGGGGCTAACTTATCGGCCGTAGCCTTTAAGGTTAGCTTTCTTCAGCACAGACTCATATTGACTAGACATCAAATGTGTCTGTACTTGTGCCATAAAGTCCATGATAACCACTACAATAATTAGAAGCGACGTACCACCGAAGTAGAACGGAACATTCCAAGCGATTAGCATGAATTCAGGCACTAAACAAATAAAGGTTATGTACAGTGCGCCAGCCAGTGTAAGGCGAGTCATTACCTTGTCAATGTATCGTGACGTTTGCTCACCCGGGCGGATGCCTGGGATGAACGCGCCAGACTTCTTCAAGTTATCTGCTGTATCACGCGGGTTGAATACCAACGCCGTGTAGAAGAAGCAGAAGAAGATAATCGCAGCTGCGTATAACATCACGTACAGCGGTTGACCAGGAGATAGCATAAGCGCTACATCTTGCAACCACGCTGTTGATTCATTCTGTCCGAACCATCCTGCGATGGTACCCGGGAACAGAATAATGCTAGAAGCAAAGATTGGTGGAATTACACCAGCAATGTTGACTTTTAGCGGTAAATGGGTGCTTTGCGCAGCAAAAACCTGACGGCCTTGCTGACGTTTTGCGTAGTTTACCACAATTCTGCGCTGTCCGCGCTCTACAAATACAACTAGGTATGTAAGAGCAATAACAATTGCGCCAATCAACAGTAGGAACAACAAGTTAATGTCGCCCTGCCTTGCTTGTTCCGCAGTCTGACCTATCGCTGTTGGCAGACCGGCAACAATACCAGCAAAAATCAATATAGAGATACCGTTACCAATACCTCGTTCGGTAATTTGCTCACCTAACCACATAAGGAACATAGTTCCTGTGACTAGACTCACCACTGCCGTAAAGTAGAATCCGAAGCCAGGGTTTATCACCAATCCATTAATCAGGTTAGGCAAACCAGTCGAAATACCAATAGATTGGAAGATAGCCAATACAAGCGTTAAATAACGCGTGTACTGACTAATTTTACGACGGCCTGCTTCGCCTTCTTTTTTAAGCTCCACCATCGGTGGGTGAACCACCGAGAGCAACTGCATGATAATGGATGCAGTAATGTATGGCATAATGCCCAAAGCCAGAACGGATGCACGCTCAAGCGCACCACCAGAGAACATGTTAAACATTTCTACAATGGTGCCTTTTTGTTGCTCGAACAAGTCAGCAAGTACCGCTGGATCGATGCCAGGGATAGGAACATAAGAACCTAGTCTGAATACAACAATCGCACCAAGTACGAACAACAATCTTGCCTTAAGCTCACTCAAGCCGCTTTTAGCGCCTGAATCCAATCCTGGTTTAGCCATCTAGCTTATTCCTCTACTTTACCGCCAGCAGCTTCAATCGCTTCTTTAGCGCCTTTAGTAACCTTTAACCCGCTTACTGTAACAGCGCGTGAAACTTCACCGCTCTTTACAACTTTAACGAACTGGATTTCTTTCTTAACAAGTCCAGACTGCTTTTAAAGTCTCAAGAGACGCAGTATCACCATCAACCTTCGCGATTTCAGCAAGAGTTACTTGATCAGTAACAAAGCTCTTGCGTGAAGTGAAACCGAACTTAGGAAGACGACGCTGGATAGGCATCTGACCACCTTCGAATCCTGGCTTAACACGGCCACCTGAACGGCTTTTTTGACCTTTGTGACCTACGCCACCTGTTTTACCAAGACCTGAGCCGATACCACGACCAGAACGCTTACCAGTAGGCTTTGAACCTTCGGCTGGAGAAATTGTATTTAAACGCATGTCTTACTCCTCCACTATCTCAACCATGTAATGTACACGGTTGATCATGCCACGAACGGCTGGGGTATCTTCCAGTTCACGAACATGGTTGATTTTACGAAGGCCTAAACCTTTAAGCGTAGCTTTGTGCTTTGGCAAGCGGCCAATTGCACTTTTAGTTTGCTTTACTTTAATCGTTGCCATGTCTGATTACCCCAAAATTTCTTCTACAGACAATCCACGCTTCGCAGCAACTTTCGCCGGGCTATTCATTTCTGTTAGCGCGTTGATTGTTGCACGTACAACGTTGATTGGGTTTGTAGAGCCGTAACATTTTGAAAGTACGTTTTGTACACCAGCTACTTCAAGTACTGCACGCATCGCACCACCGGCAATAATACCGGTACCTTCAGATGCTGGCTGCATGTAAACTTTAGAGCCAGAGTGACGACCTTTAATCGGGTGCTGTAACGTGTGACCGTTAAGGTCTACGTCAACCATGTTGCGACGTGCCTTTTCCATTGCTTTTTGGATTGCAGCAGGTACTTCACGTGCCTTGCCGTAACCAAAACCAACGCGACCGTTACCGTCACCCACTACTGTCAATGCAGTGAAACTAAAGATACGACCACCTTTAACCACTTTAGAAACGCGGTTTACAGCGATCAATTTCTCTAGAAATTCACCATTTTGAACGTCTTGTTTAGCCATTATAAACTCCTAGAACTGAAGACCAGCTTCGCGAGCTGCATCAGCTAATGCTTTAACGCGACCGTGGTATTGGAAACCACTACGATCGAAAGCCACTGTTTTAATGCCTTTCTCAAGCGCGCGCTCTGCGATTGCTTTACCGACTACCGTCGCTGCTTCAGCGTTACCTGTAGACTTAAGATCTTTTGCAAGATCTTTCTCAACAGTTGAAGCCGCTGCCAACACTTCAGAACCGCAAGGAGCGATTAACTGAGCGTAGATGTGGCGAGGTGTACGGTTAACTACCAAGCGATGCGCGGCCAGTTCACGAATTTTTGCTCGTGCGCGAGTAGCGCGACGAATGCGAGCTGTTTTCTTATCCATCGTATCACCCACCTACTTTTTCTTAGCTTCTTTACGACGTACGTGTTCGTCAGCGTAACGTACACCTTTACCTTTGTAAGGCTCTGGTGGACGGTAACCACGAATGTTCGCCGCAACCTGACCAACCACCTGCTTATCGGCGCCTTTAACGACGATTTCAGTTTGGCTAGGAGTTTCAACCGTAATGCCTTCAGGCATTTCGTATACTACAGGGTGAGAGAAACCTAGTGTAAGGTTTAGCTTGGCACCTTGTGCTTGTGCACGGTAACCAACACCTAACAATGTAAGCTTTTTCTCGAAACCTTCTGAAACACCTTGAACCATTGCGTTTAGGATAGAGCGAGCAGTACCTGCTTGTGCCCAGCTGTCAGCGAAACCTTCACGTGGAAGTGCTTTAAGTTGGTTCTCTTCCTGTGCAACTTCTACAGCGTCGTTGAAAACGCGGGTCAAAGTGCCTTTACTACCTTTAACAGTAACTTCTTGACCAGAGATAGAAACTTCTACACCTGATACAACGTCTACTGGGGCTTTTGCTATACGTGACATTTCAACTCCTCCGTTATGCTACATAACCGATGATCTCACCGCCCATGCCAGCGTTACGCGCTGCACGGTCAGTCATCACACCTTTAGAAGTCGACACGATAGCTACGCCTAAACCACCCATAACCTTTGGAAGCTCATCTTTTTTCTTATAGATGCGCAGACCAGGACGGCTTACACGTTCGATAGTGTCAATTACTTGCTTGCCTTCGAAGTACTTAAGCGTAACTTCTAAAACAGGCTTAACGTCACCAGAAGCAGCGAAGTCAGTGATATAACCTTCAGCTTTCAATACTTCACAGATTGCAACGCGAAGTTTTGAAGAAGGCATAGTCACAGAAACTTTCTGTGCCATCTGGCCGTTACGGATGCGGGTAAACATATCCGCGATAGGATCTTGCATGCTCATTATCAGCTACTCCTTACCAGCTGGCTTTCTTAAGGCCAGGGACTTCACCGCGCATCGCTGCTTCGCGAAGCTTAATACGGCTAAGACCGAATTTGCGTAGGTAACCATGTGGACGACCAGTTACACGGCAACGGTTACGTTGACGTGAAGAACTAGAGTCACGTGGCAGTTGTTGTAGCTTCAGAACAGCGTCCCAACGCTCTTCTTCAGAAACGTTAACATCGCTGATAATCGCTTTAAGTGCGGCGCGCTTCTCAGCATACTTAGCCACTAGCTTAGTACGCTTCGCTTCGCGTGCCTTCATTGATTCTTTTGCCATAACCCTACACCCCTACTTTTTGAATGGGAAGTTAAACGCGTCCAGCAGAGCACGTGCTTCGTCATTAGTATTCGCACTGGTAGTGATAGTAATATCCATACCGCGAACCTTATCCACTTTATCGAAATCGATTTCAGGGAAAATGATTTGCTCACGCACGCCCATGCTGTAGTTACCACGTCCGTCGAATGATTTAGGATTCAAACCACGGAAATCGCGAACACGTGGAATAGCGATTGAAATCAAACGCTCTAGGAATTCCCACATACGCTCGCCGCGTAGGGTTACTTTACAGCCAATCGGATAACCTTCACGGATTTTAAAACCCGCTACTGATTTTCTAGCAACTGTAACAACAGGCTTCTGACCGGCGATAGCCGTCATGTCAGCTTGAGCATTCTCAAGTACCTTTTTGTCAGCAACTGCTTCACCTAAACCCATGTTTAGAGTGATTTTTTCAATCCGAGGGACTTGCATGACGCTTTTGTATCCGAACTGCTTAGCAAGTTCAGCTACTACTGTTTCTTTATAGAAATCATGCAGTTTCGCCATCGTACTCTCCAATATAATTAAACAAGTTCGCCGTTAGACTTGAAGAAACGTACTTTCTTCTCATCTTCGAAACGGAAACCAACGCGATCTGCTTTGCCCGTTGCCGGGTTAACAATCGCAACATTAGAAACGTGAATAGAAGCTTCTTTCTCAACGATGCCACCAGCTACGCCCAGTTGTGGGTTTGGCTTAGTGTGCTTCTTGACAAGATTAACGCCTTCTACAATTACACGGTTATCAGCAATAAGCACTTTAAGGACTTTGCCTTGTTTGCCTTTGTCTTTACCCGCTAATACGACTACTTCATCATCACGACGAATTTTATTAGCCATTATCGTGACTCCTTATAGTACCTCTGGGGCCAATGAGATGATTTTCATGAAGTTTTCACTTCTCAACTCACGGGTAACCGGGCCAAAGATACGCGTACCAATTGGTTGCTTGTTAGCATTAAGCATAACAGCCGCGTTACCGTCAAAACGAATGGTAGAACCATCTGCACGACGAACGCCTTTTCTAGTACGCACCACCACTGCATTCAGTACGTCACCTTTTTTAACTTTACCGCGAGGAATTGCTTCCTTAACAGTAACTTTGATGATGTCACCGATACCTGCATAACGGCGATGCGAGCCACCAAGAACCTTAATACACTGAACCCTGCGAGCGCCGCTGTTGTCTGCAACGTCCAGGTTAGTTTGCATTTGGATCATGTTAGTGCTCCGCTCTTAAATTAAGACTCTCCCGAGTCGTTAGTGCTGCTAAAAACAACTGGATGTCGTTGCTTTTATGTACATACCCCCATAAAAAGGGCGCGAAATAATAACAGAAAACTTTAGGAAGTGATAGCGGTAAATTGAATTATTTTTAAACTATGTGAGCAATAAAAAAGCCCCGACTAAAAGTCGGGGCCGATAACCACGTCATAGGTTATCAAGCAGGATCTTTTAACGCTGAAACAGTGTTTACAAACTGCTTACTCATATGTCGAAAAACGCATTCTTTCAAGCGACTTACACCAACAGGTTTTGATATGAAGTCGTCCATGCCAGATTTCAAGCATTTTTCTTTTTCTCCTGTCGAAACATTTGCCGTTAAGGCGATTATAGGAACTTCGGCGGTCTGTTGATTTATTAGCCTAATTTGTTTGGTTGCCTCTAAGCCGTCCATAACGGGCATATGGCAGTCCATAAATATTAGCGCATAGGGTGACTTTTCAGCCATTGAACGCTTAACCTTTTCTAGGGCATCCTCACCGTTTACCGCTAAATCACTAACAAGACCTATCTCTCTCAACTGCTCTTTGATAACAAGCTGGTTTATCTCGTTATCTTCTACGACAAGCGCTTTAAACGCCCTCAGATCTTCTTTACTTGGTATGTAAGTATCGTTCTGAGTAACTGTTTTACTTGCAATAGCGCCTGCATTTGCATCATCTAATGTGAGAGTAACAGTAAAGCGAGCGCCAATACCCAACTCACTACTCACTTCAATTTTTCCGTTATAGTGTTCTACTATTCGTTTAACGATTGATAAGCCTAAACCTGTTCCACCAAAAAGTTGTTGTGTAGAACTGTCTGCTTGCATGAACGGGGTGAAGATTATTTTCTGCTGCTGAGCGCTGATACCAATACCTGTGTCAGTCACAATTAATTTAACCCGATAGCGCCCTTTACCGTAACGCACACACCTTGTCTCGACGGTTACTTCACCTTCTTTGGTAAACTTAAAAGCGTTGTTTACCAGGTTGATGAGTACCTGCCCTAACCGCAACTTATCAGCGATAAAAGTTTGGCCTTTGAGCGCTGATGTATTTACGCTAAACGTTATCCCTTTTTCCTGTGCAAGACTTGTGAACATGGGTATCTGTTCTTCAATCGTTTCTTCAAAGTTAGTAGGCCCGTCTTCAAAGACTAGCTCCCCTTCGTCAATTTTTGAAAAGTCCAAGATGTCGTTCACAATGTTGAGGAGGGAATCTGCGCTTTGCGCAGCAAGGGAGGCTAATTCCATTTGTTTCGAATTTAATGGCGACGCCATTAGCGCTTCTAGCATCCCCTGAACGCCATGAATTGGCGTACGTATTTCCTGGCTCACATTAGCCAAAAAATCACCTCTCGCTTTGAGGGCGTTCTGCGCCAAGTCGCTTTTATGCTGTAGAACAGCCTTGTCTATCTGCATTTGCGTAATATCGACGGTAGCACCTACTACTCTTACGCACCTGCCGTTATCCATTATGGGATGGGCTCTGCTTTCAATCCAACGCTTTTCACCTGCATCGGTTCGAATCTCTACTTTGTATAAGAAATCTTCCCCTGTTTGCATTGTTTGCTTAAATTTTTCGGCGTATTTTTTACGATGCTCCTCATCGACGATAAATTTCAGTATATCCTCGGCTACCATCACGCGATCACTGTGAACATGAAGCATGCGCTTTAGTGCACCCGACCAGATTATCGAGCCGCTTTCTACATCCAGTTCCCATGTTCCAACCCCAGCCAAATTTGTTACTTGTTTTAACAGGGAGTTTCGCTCCTCAAACATGACCTTTTGGGCATTCAGATTACTCATGGACTGCTGCCGTTCAAGTTCATTGCCAATCCAGGTGGCAAGCAGTAACAAGTAGTCGGTTTCTAGTTCATTAAACGGTTCATCTCTTGAAGACAGCGAGGAAAAGTTTACCGTACCGTAGAACTCTCCGAATACGCGAATAGGAGAAGCGAGGTAACTTTTTAGCGTGTATTTATCGAAACAAGGATGTGAAGCTCCAGGTTGAACATCGATATTATGGTACGCAATGACTGAGTCGGCTCTTGCAGCGTCGGCACAATACGTATCGCAAAGGGAAAATTCAGCGCCTTTTGGTATGTCACCGTTGGGAGTGACAACGCTTAGCACGCTATACCGCTCTCCCTGAATATTACTCACAATCCCTGTTTCTAAACGAAGCGCTTCTGTACCGATACGCAGCAAACTTTCTAACTTTTCATCTAATGACATAGCCTTATCATCAGATATAACTTGAAGATCTCGAATAATACTCATGAGGATTTTAGCCCTCCCAGACTGCAAATAAAAAAGGCCAATGTACTAACATTGACCTTTTAAATTTATGGGATATTTTACAAGATGAAAGTTTTCCGCATTATCAATTAGTATAATAAATAGACTAACTAATTAATAAAGCACGTTAATTTCATATCCTGTTGCGGTATCTGCTGGTTCTACAGTTACGATGTAGTTTTCCTCTTCAGTAAAACCATACAGAGACGTTCTATCTAGAAGCACTTGCTCTTCATTATCGTCCTCGTAAACCGCAATTACTTCGTAATAATCTGACGGCAGCACTTCGCTGGTGCTTTCAGCAAACTCCAGGTTCTGTATATCGTATTCTGCGGTATCAATGGTTTCGTCGTTTCTTACTAAGTAAAAATCCACATCATCGAAGTCGCTGACTAAGTTGATAAAGTTAACGGTCTTGTCATATGCCTGCGGCAAACCACTTTCAACAAAGGTGGCAGCACCTAGTTGGTTGTTAGTGTTGTAGATAAGGATAGCTTTACTCTCACCTTGGTTAAGGGTGATTAGCTTATTGCTAAGCGATGCAACTGTTCCTGATGGGTCAGTAACGGTTACGCGATAATCGCCATAGCGTATAGCACTAAATTCAGACATCTCACCCGCTGCCAGCGTAAAGCTTACGTCTTCTTCGTCTGTATTACCGCCAAAGGTAACATTTAGCTCGGCATCTAGATTGGTAGAGTTGTATATACGATACTGCGAATCAGCTTCAACGTCGGTCAACGCTGTTACTGTTGAAGAGTTTAATACCGTGTCGACCACAAGCCCTTCTTGAATAGCGCCGCTTACATCACGAAGGGTCATTAAATACTCAGTTTCGTAAACGAAATCTATCGTTTGCGATTCGAATACCACCTCATCGCTACCTGGCTCGGTAAGGTAAATTGTATATTCATCTTCATCAAAGTATTCGCTGTCGTCATCAGCATCCCAATAGTCAAACTCTATCATGTCACCCGTGGTCACGGTGCCAAGAAAATTAGCTGCCTCAAACGGGTCACCTGATTCACTCATGTAAAAATCATATGATGAATCATCTACGGCCACAGAAAGCGCAAACAAACGGAAATGGTCTTCTAGTGTTTCGCGCTCATACGAATACGTAGTAAAAGTTGGATTGCTAAAATCACCACTCATTACAACGATGGTTTTATAGCCATTTTTTAAGTCCACAGTAATTTCGTCAATGTAAACTTCTTGGTCATCAGAGTCTGTACGAATGAACTCAAGTTCGTAT
The DNA here is from genome assembly GCF_056311775.1 of Alteromonas sp. ABH4_454. Classification (NCBI taxonomy): domain Bacteria; kingdom Pseudomonadati; phylum Pseudomonadota; class Gammaproteobacteria; order Alteromonadales; family Alteromonadaceae; genus Alteromonas; species Alteromonas sp. ABH4_454. The sequence continues at coordinate 254,347 of NZ_CM149972.1, forward strand.
TCGCCATCATCCATCGAGTACATTGAGGTAGCATCACCAAATTGAGCTGAACCAAAGCTATCCCCATCAACCTCTCGCATTTCAACATTCGCGCCATTAGGTGATGCGTTATAAAACTGTATGTAAGCATAAGAGTAATCTGAGCTACTACTGTCTGAGCCACCACAAGCGGTTAGCCCTAGTAGCGCTACAAGCCCCATTGCCGCTGCACGGAACCAAGTTCCCTTGAGCAAAGAGTGAGAGGTCAATTGCATAAATTGAATGTCCTTTGAAGTTGTTCTTTATTGGTTTAAGACTGCGTTAACACAAGCAGGCACACGTAAAAGTTGCTTATATTGGCTCGCACAATACAGCGATATGGCTATCTGAGAAGGTCTTAGTTCAGAGCTTTACACTATCTTTGCAAAGCTGACTTTTCTTTGTATAACTTGACAGTTCGCAACCAGCAGCAACTTTTTGCAGAAGCTCTCTCGACGGGGGATGTATTGATAAAATGCTGGTAGAAAAGAAACAAAAAAGCCTGCAAATGCAGGCTTTGAAAGTATCGTTTGTTTACGGCGTTAGTTATTCATACGAGTATGAAAGCGTCACACCGCTATATGATGAGTATGCGCGGATACCTATGTGCCAAGTACCCGATGCTGGTGCGTCAAATGTACATACTTCGCTATTACCGTTTTGATAAGGGCGACAATCGTAGCTATTGGTTTCTGGCTGTGAGCCAAATTTCACATAAAGGTCAGCATCACCTGAGCCACCAGAGGTACGAATGGTCATTAGCGATACGCCTTCTGGGATAGTCCAAGTGTAGCGATCCCAGTTTCTGCGAGTGCCTGAAAGGCCTGTTAGTTGACCTGATACTGGCTCGACGCCAGGCTCAGAGCCGCCACCACCCGTGCCACTTCCATCACAGCCATTGGTGTTCAAGTAGTTATACGCATCAGCTAACTGCATCAAACCATAGCCATAAAAGTTGTCGCGTCCAGCACTGCCTTTATCTTCGGCTGTTGCATTTAGCGCATTACGTATTTGATTGTTTGAACACTGCGGGAAGTAGCTCCACACCAATGCAGCACCACCTGCCACGTGTGGCGTAGCCATTGATGTGCCGCTTAAAGACGCGTAGGTATTAGTTGGGTAAGTAGATTGCACGGCACTTCCTGGCGCAGCAATTTCAACTTGGTCGTTATACTGGCTGTAGCTTGCGCGGTTTTCGTTTGAGTCTACCGCTGCAACCGACATTACTGCATCGTAAGAAGCAGGATAAGACTTTGCACTGTTACCATCGTTACCCGCAGCCGCTACCAATAACATTCCAGCATCAGTAAAGCTCTGCATAGCATTGCGTTCGGTAGTAGATGAACTGCCGCCACCTAAGCTCATGTTAACTACGTTTGAGCCCGCATCTTGACACTGAGTAATCGCATCAATTAGGTCAGACGCATAAGTCCATTGGCCATTATCGTTAAAGATTTTAACGATATGCATATCCACGCCAGGGTAAACGCCAACAACACCTTCATTGTTATCATATGCCGCAATGGTACCCGCTACGTGAGTACCGTGTCCGTTACCGTCGTTATACCAGTTACCAACAGCACTGTTGTTAGCTTGACCCGTAACGCCATCGTTGGTTCCAGGCAAATCTGGGTGACCTAGGTTATAACCCGTATCGATGATACATACCTTGCGAGCTGTAGTATCTGACTGACCAAACTGATTTGCTTGTACCATGGTGTAGCCGTAAGGCGTAGTTTGCGCCATAGGCTTACGGCGAACATCTACTTCAATACTTTCTACGTTAGGGTTTTTACGAAGCTTGTTTAGCGCAGACTTACTCATAGTAGCCGCCACCATTTTATGCTTCTTAAGCTCTTTCTTAATTGAACCGCCGGCTTTTCTAACTTCAGATTTAGCTGAAGCAATGCTGAAAGGCTTCTTGTTTTTCAGTTTAGTCTTAACCTTTGACTTGGCTTTGCTACTGCTCAGCGTATCGCTTGAACTGGCCACCTCTACCGTTTCACTTATCATTTCGTCTTTAAACTTAATGATATAGCGCTCTTGGTCTACTGTAACAAGGCGGTCAACAGTTAGCCTTTTGCCTAGCGCTTGTTTAAGGGTTTGCGGTTTTTCTTTAACTTTTACCAGACCTTCGCCTGCTGCCATTGCAGAATTAGTCATTAAACCAAATGATACAGCTAGTGCAGCTGCTGTTAGACATGTGTGTTTCTTATTTAATTTTGAGTTCAAAACTTATTTCCTGTTTTATCTGTCTTATTAACTTCAGCACTGTTTTAGTTCGTGCTTTTGAAGCTATTTGTTATTAAATGACATACAGGTATAACCATTACCTCATACGAAAAGCTCATCCATGACAACCGACGCAACAGCGTTGCAACGACCTACCCGTTTGTCAGGTTAATAGCTAACTAGCGATAAGCAGGTTAGCTACAGAGCTCATATTAGGCGGCTAATCAAACAGTTGAGTATGTTGCCTTAACCCTGGTGAGTATTTTTTATACCTTTAAAAATACTAAAAAAAACACCACACTTGATGAAAAGCGCGCCAAATGCGTTCTACGAGCAAATTCATGTTAGGAATAAAATTTCATAATTAACATTTATTTTACAATACAAAATGTAACAAAATATTAAAACTCTTATTATTTTTACTTAAAAGCAAAAAGCGCGTGACCCTCTCGGATCACGCGCTTTTTTCATAAGTATTATTATATTAGTTGCAATAAGCCAGCTAATACAGGCCGCTAGTCTTTACATACTGCGCTGCCTTACGATTTCGTATAAACACACGCCAGTTGCTACCGACACGTTCAAACTTGTTACGCTACCAGCCATGGGTAACTTAACCAATTCGTCACAGGTTTCTTTTGTTAGTCGACGCATGCCCTTACCTTCTGCACCCATCACTAGTGCAGTTGGGCCTTTCAGGTCTACATCATAAAGGGTTTTATCGGTTTCACCGGCGGTACCCACAATCCAAAGCCCTTTGTCTTGAAGGTGTTTTAAGGTTCTAGCAAGGTTTGTAATTTGGATTAGTGGCATAACTTCAGCTGCCCCACAGGCCACTTTTCGCACTGTACCGTTTAAACTTGCCGACTTGTCTTTAGGTACAACCACAGCGTGTACGCCCGCACCATCAGCTGTACGTAGGCACGCCCCTAGGTTATGAGGGTCGGTAATACCGTCTAACACCAAAATTAGTGGCTGCGACTCTCGCTCAAGTATTTTATCAAGGTCAGCCTCATCCAATACGCGAGCAGGCTTTGCTTTGGCAACAACGCCTTGATGCTGTTCGCCGTTTACTTTCTCGTCTAACGCTTTACGCTGGCTGAACTGAACTGAAATTCCGAAACGGCGGGCTTGGTTAACAATGTTGGTCAAGCGTTCATCGTTACGCCCTTTTAAAACCCACACTTCCATTACACGCTCGGGCTCTTTTTCAAGTACCGACTGCATGGCATGTAAACCGTATAACCATTCTTGCTGCGCCATTTAACGCTTACCTCTTTTATTCAATGACAATGTTTTTCCGCTGCTACCGCCTTTTGCGCTGCCGCGACTTGACGATTTTCCACCGCTTCGACTAGACGAGTTTGTGCCGCCTTTACCTTTGCTCCCTTTCTTATCAGAACGGGAGTCTTTACCAGAGCGGGATTTGTTATCAAAGCGAGTAGGTTTGTCTGAAGCCTTTTTAGCTGTCTTCACTTTTACCTTCTTGCCTTTAGTGCTGCGCAGCATAGACTTATCGAGTAATAAATCAATCTTTCTTTCATCAAGGTTAACTGCCGCAACGGTTACTTCAACCGTATCACCAAGTCTAAACTGACGATGGCCCGACTCACCCACTAGCGCTTGTTTAACATCATCATAGTGATAATAGTCATCATCTAATGATGTTATATGTACTAAGCCGTCAATATGGTATTCAGTAAGACGCACAAATAAGCCAAAGTTAGTGACCGAGCTCACTACCCCTTCGAAGGTGTCGCCAACATGGTCGAGCATGAACTCGCATTTAAGCCAGTCGGCCACATCGCGAGTCGCATCATCAGCGCGGCGTTCTGTCATTGAACACTGTTCACCAAGCTGCTCAATTTCTTCAACAGTGTAGTTTTTAGCACCGCTTACCGCTTTTTTACCCTGCTGTTTAGCAATAATGCCTTTCAGCGCACGGTGTACCACTAAATCAGGGTAACGACGGATAGGTGATGTAAAGTGGGCGTAAGCTTCTAGTGCCAAACCAAAGTGCCCTACGTTTTCGCCATCGTAAACCGCTTGCTTCATTGAGCGTAGCAGCATGGTTTGAATAAGCTCTTCGTCTACTCGACCGCGGGTTTTAAGCACTACATCGGTAAACGCGGCTGGCTCAGCATCTTCTACAATGGCATGAGGGATACCAATTTCACTTAAGTAGCTGGTAAAAGCAGTAAGTCTGTCGGCGTCTGGTTTGTCATGCACACGATATAGCGCTGGCGCTTCATGCTTTTCTAACATCAACGCCGCACTTACGTTCGCCATGATCATGCATTCTTCAATAAGCTTATGCGCATCGTTACGCACTAAAGGCACGATATTTTCAATTTTGCGCTGGGCGTTGAAAACGAACTTCACTTCCTGGGTTTCAAACTCAATAGCACCACGCTTGGCACGGGCTTTTTTAAGCGCGCGGTACAAGTCGTGAAGATTACGTAAATGAGGTACATGAGGCTCGTAACGCTGATGAAGTTCTTTGTCGCCCTGCAGAATATTCCACACTTTAGTGTAGGTTAAACGGGCGTGTGAGTTCATGACCGCTTCGTAAAACTGGAATTCTTCTAGTTTGCCATTTGCACTGATGGTCATTTCACACACCATACAAAGGCGGTCTACTTCAGGGTTCAATGAACACAAACCGTTAGACAATACCTCTGGAAGCATAGGAATTACTTGGTCAGGGAAATAGACCGAGTTACCGCGCTGCTGGGCTTCATCATCAAGGGCTGAGCCTGTTCTTACATAATGACTTACATCGGCTATGGCTACCCATAGTTGCCAGCCACCATCGTCTAGCGGTTCGCAGTATACTGCATCGTCAAAGTCGCGGGCGTCTTCGCCGTCTATGGTAACAAGGGGAAGCTGGCGCAAGTCGATGCGACCTTCTTTTGCTTCATCAGGCACCTGGTCGGTAAGCTTTTCCACCTGCTTGGTTACGCCATTTGGCCACTGGTGTGGAATATCGAACGTGCGAAGCGCCATTTCTATTTCCATTCCCGGCGCCATATGCTCACCAAGTACTTCCACAATTTTGCCCACCGGGTTCATCTTACGGCGAGGGCGCTGAGTAAGCTCTACCACTACTACCTGCCCCATGCGGGCGCCGTTAGTGCTTTCTGGTGGAATGACAATTTCATGCTGCAAACGGCTGTCGTCTGGCACTACCATGCCAAAGCCTTGCTCAACAAAATAACGACCAACAATAGGTTCGCTGCGCGGCTCAATGACTTGCGTCACAAAGGCTTCTTTTCTGCCGCGACGGTCGGTACCGCTAATACGCGCTTCTACCACGTCATCGTGAAGGAACAAATTCATTTGCCCAGCACTTATAAATAAGTCACCGCTTTTGTCTTCAGGACGCAAGAAGCCGTAACCATCTCGGTGACCAATAATTCTGCCTTTTATGAGTTCATCACGGTTTTGAAGTATGTACTTTTTCTGCTTAGTGAATTGCACCTGCCCTTCGCGCTCCATGGCACGTAGTCGGCGCTGAATACCAATTCGCGCTTCTTCATCGAACGCGTTCACCAAATTACAGATATCAAGAAACGACAACGGCTTGTCGTGTTCTTTTAATAAACTCATTAAGTATTCGCGGCTGGCTACCGGATTTTCGTACTTCTCTTTCTCGCGCTGATAATGCGGATCGTCACTCATGTATTTTTAAATTACCTTTAATTGCTTTGTTCAAAACGTCTTCGTTGGTGGCCTTTCTCTTAAAAGCGCTATGGAAAACATTGAATATGATTTTTTAGACACACAAACCAATTTTGGTTCATGTGGTTATTTGCTGCACAGTATAACAGTATTTGCACTAAAAGATTGCGCGTTATTGTGGAATCACAACCTGACATCTCTATGTCACAAACACTCAGTATAAAAATGGGTTTTGGTTTTTGTTGCATGAGCGTTCAACAAAACAATGACATCACCAGTTACCTTACAAACTTATAAAGAGCAGGCATATGGATAGAAGAACGTTTATAAAGCTGTCGTCATTCGCAGGTGCGAGCGTGGCAGTGTCTACAGGGCTAGCGGGCTGCACAGTGAGCAATTCAGCAAATAGCCAACCGCAAACTAACGCTACCTTTACCCATGGTGTGGCTAGTGGCGACCCGTTAAAAGACGCCGTTATTATCTGGACGCGCGCCGTCCCGACAACAGATTCAGGCTCGGGTTTAGCAAAAGCCGATATTTTATGGGAAATGGCAAGCGATGCTGATTTTGCCAACGTGGTAAGTAGCGGGATAGTTGAAGCTAAAGCAACGCATGACTTTACCGTAAAGGTAGACGTCACAGGCCTTACCCCAGCAAGCCGTTATTTTTACCGGTTTAAAAGCGCTGATAATACAAGCCCAGTGGGTGAAACCCGTACACTGCCTGAAGCTGATGTGTCTAACGTTACGTTCGGCATATTTTCTTGCTCCAACTACCCTGCTGGCTTTTTCACGCCTTATATGGAAGCAGCGAAAAACGACAACATCGACTATGTATTGCACCTTGGCGACTACATTTATGAGTACGATGGCAAAGGTTATGCGACAGAGCATGCAAAAGAGATTGGCCGAACCTATGCGCCTGATAACGATACCGAGCTTTATACGCTAACCGACTATCGCAATCGCTATGCACTATATCGCACGGATGAAGGTTTATTGGCGCTACACCAAAACAAACCATTTATTGTGGTGTGGGATGACCATGAAATTACTAACGACACTTATAAAGACGGCGCGGAAAATCATCAAGCAGATGAAGGCGATTTTTATGAACGTCGCGCTGCCGCCGTACAAGCTTATTACGAATGGCTACCCATCCGCCCACCGTTTGGCACTGAGCGTTTAGAAATTTATCGTCAGTTTACCTTTGGTAAGCTTCTTGACTTGTACATGCTCGACACCCGCGTTCTTGCTCGCGACAAACAGCTTGAGTACGGCGACTATCGCGATCCTGAAACAAAAGCGTTTGACCAAGCTAGTTTTATGAAAGACATCGGCAACCCGAATCGCGGTTTACTTGGTGAAACGCAGCGCAACTGGCTGCACTCTTCTATGCAGCAGAGCCAAGCTAAATGGCAGGTGTTAGGGCAGCAGCTATTGATAGGCCGCATGCTCTTCCCAGTATCTGTTTTTAATGGGGTTGAACGAAAAGATATTCCTGCTCATGTACATAGGCTCGCGAATATCAAACGCAAACAAAAGCAAGGTGGCGCACTTAGCGAACAAGAGCTTGCGCTTATCAATACGGTAATGCCCTACAACTTAGACGCATGGGATGGATACCCTGTTGAACGTGAACAGGTTCTGATGCAGCTAAAATCCATCGGCAAACCCGTTATTGCCCTTGCAGGTGATACTCATAATGCATGGCACAATAAGTTAACCCTGAAAGATGGCACAGAAGTAGGCGTTGAGCTTGCTACACCAGGCGTGACATCACCCGGTATGGAACATTATTTAAGTATGGATGATGAAATGGCAGAAACCCTTGCCGACGAACTTCCGCTTCTTATTGATGATTTACAGTACTGTAATCTTCACCAGCGCGGCTTTATGACATTGACCGTTAGCGAGGATAACGCTAAAGCGACCTGGCACTATGTGGATGCGATTTTGACCAAGGCAGGAAAAGTGGTTAATACGCATAGCTATGAAATAAACGCATAGTAAATAGAATTTGTTTAGATTAAGGCGCTTAACCCAGTTAAGCGCCTGTATTTTTAGGTATTTCTAAAACTCGTAGTAAACGCGCACACCAGCAATGCGTGGCATGCCGCGTACGAAGGTAGGAATGCCCAAGCCGCCACCCGTGTTACCTGCATCAATTAAGAACTCTTTATCAAACAGGTTGTTTACGTAAAATTCGTAGGCAAACTTGCTGTTGTCTTGAAGCAGTTTCACCGAAACATCGGTAAGTGAATAAGTGTCTTGAGAAAGACCAGGGTAATTACTGCTTTCAAAGAACACTTCAGATTGGAAGCTGGTTAGCCAGTTAACGTCAATGTCGAAGTTATTCATGTTGAATACTTTGTTGATGTTGATGGCACCGCTGACCTCTGGCGCAAGGCGGAATTTGTTACCGCCGTACTGGAACTCAGAACCATCAGCAGTACTGTCAGCAAATTCAGCGTCAAGGAAACCTAGGCTTGCTGTTAACGTGAGTGTTTCGCTGTAGTTATAGGTCGCCATGCCTTCAATGCCCGACATGGTCGAATCGCCTACCGTTACAGTAATAGACTGCAAGGTTTCCGCATCGGTAAAGCTTTGCTGATAGTCGCTGTATTCGTAGGTAAAAATGGCGCCCGAGAACAGGAAGTTGGCGCTTTGATACTTAACACCCAAATCGTAGCTATCTACAATTTCAGCTTTTGTCACGTTAACGCCACCCGCGTTTGCATCCACAACCGGTGAACGACGACCTTTGGCGTAGTTCGCATACAAGTTCCAGTTGTTGTTCACGTCATAGCTTACCGCGAAGCGTGGCAGAGTATCGTCAAAGTCGCGCTCGGCATCGAACGTAAATGCACCGTCTGCAGTGGTAAAGGTATTTCGCGTATAACGGGTCTCATCAATGTAGCGAACGCCAGCCGTTACGTTAATATTGTCGGTAACAAAATACGACACTTCAGCAACGTAGGAAGCAATGTCTAGCTCAGCTTCAAAGATAAACGGCCCTTGTGTCAATATAGGCGGTAGAGTTGGGTTAGAAATAGGTGAACCATCGGCATTAAATAGCTGAGACACCAACATGGCACGTAGCGCTTCAATGTCTTCTAACGATGCGTCGGTAGCGATATTTTGGTTAAGTGGAATGTTCGAGGTGGACTCAAGCTGTGCTCTTACTGCATCAAACGTTCCTCGTATAAATGGGTCTACCATCACATAGTAAGGCAAAATCGATTCATCTTGAGTAATAGACGCGCCAACAAACGCTGCAAGCTTGTCACCTGAGTCATACACCAAACGCATTGACGCACCTTGAAGTGTGGCATCGTTATCGAAATAGGCATCTTGAATACGCAACGCTGAACCATCAGCATCAAAACCTTCGCTTACTTCTACATCTTTATAGTAGGCATCGGCGTGTAGGCTAAGCATTTGGTTGAAATCGTAGTTTACAGTTAAGTCGTAGGCTTGAAGCGTACGCTCAATACCTAACTCACTGCCCAAGCTGAACTCAGCATCGGTAAAAGGGCTAGTATCTCCATCATTTGGTGCAATAGAACCTGACTTGAAAGCAATGCCCGGCTGGTCATTATACTCCATGGCCGCACGAGCAATAATTTCTAGCTTCTCATAGCTTGCAAGCCAAGTTGCGCGAAGTGCTTGCACCGACACCCCCTGAAGATCTTCGCTATTGCACGGTACTTCTTCACCTAAATGATTATACATGTTGGCATTACCGTAGTATGAATCAGCGCTACAGGCATTGTTTTCTACAATGCCGTCCATTTCTCGGTAAAGCCCGGCAATTCGGAAACTGTGGTTGTCGTTAATAGGCTGGTTGTACATAAACTCAACTTCTTGGCCTTGCTCTGAATTATAGCCAACCTGCACTTTGCCTTCCTGTTCAAAGGTAGGAAGGTTAGAATGAATGCTTACCGCTCCGTTAGCCGCGGCTACGCCAAAAAGTGTTGGCTGCGGGCCTTTTAAAACCTCTACGCGGGCAATATCGTAAAGCGCCACACTAGCTATGGTTTTTTTACTGATATCAAGGCCATCTTGGTATACCGATATACGAGGCGTTGCCGCCACTGACGAAACATCATCGGTGACACCGCGAATATTAAAAGATGGTAGGCTTACGGCTTGTTCCTGAATTTGAACGTTTGGCAATATTCGAGAAAGCTCGTCAAGCTCCATAATGTTGGTGCGCTCTAAGAACTCACTTCCGATTACATCCATAGTAACAGGTACATCCATTACGGACTGCTCACGCATTTGGGCAGTTACTGTAATCTCTTCTATATAGTCAGTTTCGTTTGCTGTGTCGGGCGCTACTTCTTGTGCAATTGAAGCGCTTGATAGAGCAAACGCAATCGTTGTAGCAAGTAAAGAGCGTGAATAAACGGATCTAGGGTACAGAGGACGCATCAAATCATTCCTTTCGTGTGCTTAGTGGGTGTTTTATGTGTTTTTATAAGCAGTTCACCGGTAGATTGGCGACATTGCCTACTTTTTAGAATTATCGAAGCACAAGAATGTAGAACGCTTTTGCGAAGGTTCGATGAAGCATAGGTGACAAGTCAAAGGCACTTTTGTGACAGACGACTCTCCGGTTCTATTCCCCTAATCAGCTCTGTACCAGAACTCAGTTGTTATTAAGTAAAGCCCTATGTAACTTTTGTTGAATAAATACACAACAGAAGTTATCATTAATGATAACCCGATGGGAATAATGATGAATTGGGAGATCAGGTTTCACAGAGGCGTTAAAGAGCAAATATTGGCTATGCCACCACAGATTCAGGCACGGTTTATACGGTTATTAGAACTTATGGAAAAGCATGGCCCGAACTTAGGGGCTCCTCATACTAAACCCATGAGTAATGGGTTGTTCGAGGTCAGAGCTAAAGCAAAAGAAGGAATCGGTAGGGGGCTATTCTGCTACACAAAAGGAAGACAGATACATATTTTATATGCGTTCATAAAAAAGTCTCAGAAGACGCCGAAAGAAGTAATACAGATCGCCAGATTGAGAATGAAAGAGGTTCACTAGCTATGACTTTGCAAAACCTTAAGCGTGAAGCATTGAAAAATAAAGATGTAAAAAAAGAATATGATCGCCTCGAAAGCGAGTTCACACTTATCGAGCAGCTGATATCTATGAGGAAAGAGGCAGGGCTAACTCAAGAGCAACTTGCGCAAAAAATGCAAACACACAAGAGTAATATTAGCCGATTGGAAAAAGAGAATAGCAACCCTAATTGGAAGACTTTAGTCAGATATGCAAGTGTCTGTGGGTTCGAACTTACGCTTACCCTTCATAAAAAAGAAAGCCACGTCTCGCGCTAACGATAGTTCTTTACCCCGCTAATTTTTAAAACTATATCGTGAATATCGACAATAACAAAAATGTACGCCGCGATATATGTCTATTGCAAAAACTACCCTTTGAATCATAGAGCAAACTAAGTACACTCATTCCACGTAGGACAGAAATAACGTTTAACTAAAAAGCGAAATGGAGACTGCAATGAGAAAATTAATGATGGCTACGGCTATTGGCGCTGCAACCCTTTTAAGTGCGTGTAGTGCAGAACATGGCACTACGCAGTGTACTACTGCACCTGAAGCTGAATGGCAAAACCAAGATGCGTTTCAGGCTCAGCTTTTAGCACAAGGCTACAAAATAAACGAGTTTAAAGTAACAGGCGGCAACTGCTACGAAATCTATGGTTTTGATAAAGAAGAAAACAAAGTAGAAATTTACTTTAACCCTGTTGATGGCAGCATTGTTAAGAAAGAAATGCACTAGGTGTGTTTTAGCAAACGGCTGATAGCTCGCTTGCTTTAATACTTGATAAAAACGCTGCAACCTATTGCAGCGTTTTTGTTTTACCTTAAGAAAGTGATGTAATGTACAGACCTAAAGATACGCCTTCGGATATTTATATTTGGGATTGGGTAGTGCGCCTGTGCCACTGGGGCCTTGTCGCTACCTTTGTGACCAACTATTTTATTGTGGAGCCAGGTCGCCTTTATCACGAAATAGCTGGTTACACAGCGGTAGCGCTTATATCCATACGGGTTAGTTGGGGCTTTTTATCAACCAAATTCGAAGCTAGTAAAAAGGTTGCCACTGAATACGCAAGCTTTTCTAACGTGTCATTGCATCAACAAGCCTTCGCTGAACATATACAACACGTAAAACAAAAGAAAGTTCCCACTCATCATGGCCATAACCCTTTCGGCTGGCTAATGATAATGGCCGTTATCACGCTACTGCTGGGCTTGGGTATTACCGGTTTTATGATGGAAGAAATAGATGCCATGTTCGGTAATAGTACGCTGGAATGGATACACAGCATTATCGCCGATGTGCTTTACGCATGTGTGCTAGTGCATGTTGCTGCAGTGTTTGCTGTGCAATATATGGGAAATATTCAGTTAGTTCGCCCTATACTCACAGGCTGGCGAAGGCGTTAAGCCCCTTTTAGAGTGAAAATGCACTGAAGCCATAAATGCACAAAGGCTATCGCTATTGCAGAAGCCAGCTCATGCTAACTGCTAGCTTTTTCCTGTTGCTCGGATTGCCTGCTTCCCCTTGTGTTTAAATCTACTCTCGTAATCAATTAGGCGTTTGATATCAATTAGGTACTAATGTCATTTAGCTATCTAAAGGACGCTTTGCTTCACGCACAGCTTTCGGATGCATTAATTTTTCTAAGCGAGCGAGGTATGACGCTATTTGCTGGTGCTGCTTTTTATCGTTGGTCACAGAGTTATAAAGCCAGTGGTAGGCATCTTCATAATCGTAAGGGCTGCCGTGACCGTCTAAAAACAACTCGACCAAACGAATCTGCGCTTTTAGGTTTTTAAGTGCCGCGGCTTCTCGTAAGTACACCACCGCGCGTGCTTTATCCTGCTGTACCAGCGTGCCCTTTGCATAATAACGCCCAAGCTGCTCTAGTGCTGCAGGCAAACCTTGATTCGCGGCATCTTCCATATAGCCAATTCCACGAGCAGGTGCAGCATCTACGCACACGCCCCACGCCAGCATATCACCCCATAAAAATTGGTAGGCTGGAATTTTTAACACATCAGCGCGAGCTTCAATGTCTTGAACAAGCTGACATCTGTCTTCTACCACTTTATCTAGGTGAGTATTCGCGTTAATCATGTCGATGAGCGCGTCTTGACTGTAAAGCTGAACTGCACGCAGTTCTTCTATCGTCTCACCTTCAAGCGCATGAGCAGAAAACCCCGCTACGGAGGCACAGATTAATAAAGCGGTAGATATAATTCGTTTCATAGCTAAGCAATAAATGTTGATAACGCAAACTTAGTTTAGTTATCGACCTATTATAGATTAACTTAACCAAGAGACGCTTTTCTTTACGTAAATAATCGCGAGCGGCCAAAGCCTATTTCACTTTGGCCTATCTGCTAAAAGATATAGCAGAAAACGTTTAGGCTAATGACTACTTTTTCGCGGGCACATGGCGGATTGGATATGACGGGCGTGGTCGGCTAAATCAATACCTAAATCAGTTAGGTAACCACCGTCTGGCTGGGTAATTAAGCCTTTCGAGTACAGCCTGGATGCTGCGTTCACCATGCTTTGACTGGCATCGTGATGAATTTTCAGCCCCTGAAGTAGACTGTCTGCAGGAAACTTCAGTAGCAAATTTAACTCGTCTAGCATGTCCTGATCGAATGAACTCATGTAACCACCTTAGGCAAAAAAAGGGTTATTAGGGTTTTAATGCACGCGCATTACTGCGGCGTGTTATAGCAAAGCACTAAAATAGAAGGGCTAAGTAAGAATACGCACGCCGTGCGCTATTGGCCCGTAATTGTTAAATTTAATAACATATTTCTATATCACACTTAAATGGCGCCACTGTAAAGGTTAATTTGTCTGTAGAACGTTTAATGTTGGTTTCACACCGCTTACTGATCGGACTTTGCACTAAAATGGTATATTCTTGCCATAAATAACGTGTGTGGATACGCCAAACAGATGAAGTACAAAGATTTACGCGACTTTATTCGCCAGCTTGAAGCAAAAGGCGAGTTAGTGCGCATTAGCCAGCCCATTGATACCGACCTTGAAATGACAGAAATTGCCGATAGGACTTTGCGTGCTGGCGGCCCTGCGCTGTTGTTTGAAAACCCTAAAAACCACGATATGCCGGTACTGGCCAATTTATTTGGTACCCCCGAACGCGTAGCGATGGGCATGGGGCAAGACTCTGTTGAAGCGCTACGTGAAGTGGGCAAACTGCTGGCCTACTTAAAAGAGCCAGAGCCTCCAAAAGGGCTTAAAGATCTTTGGGAAAAGTTACCTGTGTTTAAACAAGTGCTGAACATGCCTGCTAAAGTGTTAAAAAAAGCCCCTTGTCAGGAAGTGGTGCTTACCGGTGACGATGTAGACTTATCAAAAATTCCGGTTCAGCGCTGTTGGCCGGGTGACGCTGCACCTTTGGTAACCTGGGGTTTGAGTGTTACTAAAGGACCACACAAAAAGCGCCAGAATTTGGGGATTTACCGTCAGCAAGTTATTGGCAAAAACAAACTCATTATGCGCTGGCTATCACACCGTGGTGGTGCGCTAGATTTTCGTGAGTGGTGTCAAACTCATCCGGGTGAACCCTACCCTGTATCTGTTGCGCTCGGTGCAGATCCCGCTACGATTTTAGGTGCAGTTACTCCTGTTCCAGATACCCTTTCTGAATATGCTTTTGCGGGCTTACTACGTGGTGATAAAACCGAAGTAGTTAAGTCTATTAGTAACGACTTACAAGTACCTGCCAGTGCCGAGATTGTGCTTGAAGGCTATATCGCACAAGATGAAACAGCACCTGAAGGTCCATACGGCGATCACACCGGGTATTACAATGAAGTCGATGACTTCCCAGTGTTTACGGTAACGCATATTACCCATCGTAAAGATCCTATCTATCATTCAACCTATACTGGCCGCCCGCCCGATGAGCCAGCCATTTTAGGTGTTGCGCTAAACGAAGTATTTGTGCCGATTTTGCAAAAGCAATTCCCTGAAATTGTCGACTTCTATTTGCCGCCAGAAGGTTGTTCTTATCGTATGGCGGTAGTTACCATGAAGAAACAGTACCCGGGTCACGCCAAACGAGTGATGATGGGCGTGTGGTCTTTCTTACGACAGTTCATGTACACAAAATTTGTGATAGTGTGCGATGACGACGTTAACGCGCGCGACTGGAACGATGTTATCTGGGCTATCACTACCCGTATGGACCCAGCCCGCGACACGGTGATGATAGAAAATACGCCTATCGATTACTTGGACTTTGCGTCACCGGTATCAGGGCTAGGTTCGAAAATGGGTATGGACGCCACAAATAAAATGCCGGGCGAAACCGACCGTGAATGGGGCGTACCCATTGTGATGGACGAAGACGTTAAAAAACGGGTTGATGATATTTGGGACAGTCTTGGTATTATGTAGCGACTCGATGTAGCGCTATTAACGATTATTAAAGCATGCGCTTGTCTCAAAGCGCATAAAAAGGCGACAAGCTAGCAAGAAGGTTTAAAGAGAATACATGTCAGAGATTAAGTGTAAGGTTGCAAGCATCACGCCTTTAACCGAAGTGGTACAAAAAGTTGAATTGACGCCAGAAAGCCCTGTTGAGTTTAAGGCGGGTCAGTACGCTATGGTGGTGATGGGCGAAAAAGATATGCGCCCGTTTTCTATTGCTAATGCCGCGTTTGATAACAGCCGCATTGAATTACACATTGGTGCAGAGCCTGGCAACAGCTACGCTGGTGAAGTGCTAGAGCGCATGCGTGCAGATGGCGAAATTACCGTAAACGTAGGTAATGGCAATGCATTTTTGCAAAGTAACGGTCTGCCAATGGTGCTAATTGCTGGTGGTACAGGCTTCTCGTATACCTACTCAATTCTGCAAGAGCATCTTCAAAGCGGTGACAAAACGCCACTTACCCTTTATTGGGGTGGAAAACACGCGGCTGATTTGTATTTAGCTGACAAGCTAACTGAACTCGCTGAAGCTAACGATCACTTCACTTTTGTGCCGGTTGTAGAGTTTGCATGTGACGAGTGGAAAGGCAGAACAGGCTGGGTACATCACGCGGTAATGGCAGACCACGCTGACTTTGCGAACGTTCAAGTATATGTTGCCGGCCGCTTCGAAATGGCAAAAGTAGTGCGCGACGATTTTACTCAGCGCGGTTTAAAAGTTGAAAACCTATTCGGCGACGCGTTTGCCTTTATTTAAGCGCTAGCGTAAACCTCATATTGTGAAAGCCGGCGAATGCCGGTTTTTTCATTCTTTGTTACAGATCGTTTTTTATACTCCGCGCCTTACTCCGCTTTTCAATCGCAATGACTTGCGATGACCAACCATTAAACAGGTTTACTCCAATTGTAGACAAGCCACGTATTGGTTATGGTGAAAAGATAAACACTGGAGAGAACAATGATAAAAAACCTATCCGCACTCGCTAACTTAAGCGCAAAAATAAGTAAAAACACCCTGCTGACATCTGCTGTATTATTGAGCGGCACCGTTTCTTTCGCTGCTCACGCACAAAGCGAACAGCAGCAAGCACTTTACGATATTGCTAAAAATGTCTCTGCCGAAAACATTGAAAAAGACATTACCAAGTTGGTGAACTTTGGTACACGCCATACTCTCTCTGAAACCGAGTCTGATACCCGTGGTATAGGCGCTGCGCGTCGCTGGATTAAATCTGAATTTGATAGAATTTCAACTGAGTGCGGTGGTTGCTTAGAAGTGTACTACCAATCAGAAGTGATTAGTGGTGAGAAACGTATTCCAGACCCAGTGGAAGTGGTTAGCGTAATTGCGATTCAGCGTGGTAGTACTGATCCGGACCGCTATGTGATTATGTCTGGCGACATTGACTCACGAGTATCTGATGTCATGGATTTCACGTCTGACTCACCGGGTGCAAACGACAACGCCTCGGGTGTTGCCGGAACTCTTGAAGCGGCACGAGTATTATCAAAGTACAAGTTTAACGGCAGTATCGTGTATGCTGCACTATCTGGCGAAGAGCAAGGGCTTTTCGGCGGGCGTATTATGGCAAACCAGGCCAAAAAAGACGGCTGGAGAATTAAAGCCGTGCTCAATAATGACATGATAGGCAACATCGAAGGGGTTAACGGTGTGATTAATAACACCACCGCTCGCTTGTTTGCCGAAGGTACACGCGTAACCGAAACGGAAAAAGAAGCGCGAATGCGCCGTTTCACCGGGGGTGAAGTTGACTCACCAAGCCGGAACCTTGCCCGCTATATTGATAAAATCGCGGATAAATACATAGAGAATTTAGACACTATGGTGATTTATCGTTTGGACCGCTTTGGTCGTGGTGGCCACCATCGCCCATTTAACGACTTGGGCTACCCGGGTATTCGTATTATGGAAACTAACGAAAACTACACCCGCCAGCACCAAGACCTTCGCGTAGAAGACGGTATTGCCTATGGTGATACCTTAGATGGCGTTAACTTTGACTACGCCGCTAAGCTTACCGGTTTAAACGCTGTTTCTCTTGCAGCAATGGCGTGGGCGCCTAACCCACCTGCAAACGTAGAAATTGCCGGCGCCGTTCAGCCCTCAACCTTTTTGAAGTGGGATGCACTAGACGCTGAAGAGAACCCTCAGCTTAAAGGGTACAAAGTATATTGGCGTCATACTGATGCACCGCAATGGGAATACAGTAAATTTGTGGGCAATGTGACCGAAGCCATGCTTGAGAACGTTGTTATCGACAACTACTTTTTTGGCGTTGCCAGCGTGAACAAAGACGGTGTTGAAAGCGTTGTGGTTTATCCAGGTCCTGCGGGAAGCTTCGGCGAATAAACGTTTAAATTGAGAGTTTATATTACGCGTACTTACACGCATTCAATTACGCCCTCAATTACGCACCCAATCAAATTCGTGGCGTTAAGTGGGTAATGGAAACTGGCTTATCGTCACGAATGACTTTTCTCAACAAAAGCCTGCCTAGACGTTAGCATGACACACGATTAATTGATGCCGCTTACATTTTGTTAATTTAAACCGATACGGGTTTATTGGAATTAAGTCACTAACTACATTACAGTGTAATAAATGCATGACGGCAGTTCGGAGTTCACTTTTGGTAAGATTCAGCGCATTTTCGCTCTCTTTTTTCGCTCGACGCCTTTCCCTGTTAGGTATAAGCCTAGCCCTTTGTTTAGTCAACATTTCGCCTTTGCAAGCCGCCACAACGACTTTGGGGGCCGCTACCTTTGAAACTTATATAAGCGATGATGGTGAGCCTGCTCGAATTAATGCTTTGCTTGAAAAAATATTTCAGAAAGCCGATTTAAATATTCAACTTCAGGTTATGCGACAAGCTTTTTTAGGCAGCTCTGTTCTGACAGGGAAACTAGACGGCGAATTCGCCTATATGAATTTAGGCGAAAATAGCGGCAACTATATACTCTCCGATATCTACTTACCTGTTTACCTTTACGCGGTGAGTAAGGAGGCAGAGGTAGAAGACGTAAAACTTTTCCCTCACTTAAAAGGCAATCGCGTTGCCATAGAAAATCGCTTTGCCAATACCCCCTCATTCAGACTACTTAAAAATGTAAAGTGGTCGCGTAATCCCACAACTTTTGATGCCTTTCGACAACTTGCCGATGATAGAGCACCTTACTTAATTACCACTCAGCTTCTCGCACAAGAACTAAATATACTGCTTGCCAACGATAACGAAGAGACTCTGCACTTCTCAGCAAAACCTCTAATAAAAACAGGGTTTCAAATAGCTATTAGTAAAAATGTTACCAGTGCTGAAAGCATTATTGCGAAATTTAACCAAGCCCTATCGGCGTTACAAGATAGCGGTGAACTTAATCAGCCTCTTGCATTAGCATGGCTAACGAAAGATGTGAATGGAGATGGCGTAGCCGACTATATTGGGCATAGCAGCATAACTACCGCCTCTGACTTACTCAATACGGCCTATTCCCTTGACGGGAAACCGACTTCTGAAAATAGCGTGTTTTATATTAACGGTGAAGGGTATGCATCGTTAGAAGATGCTCGCGCTGCGCTTCCCTCTAAAGAAAATGCATTACCTCGCGATTCACTACTAGATAAAACCACCTACCAGCTACTGCTTCGCCGCTGGTAGATAAATTTTGAAAGCCTAACAGATGCTAACTCGCTGTTGGGCATCAACGGAGCCTGATTTAAGACTCTGTATTCAGGTTGTAGTCAATACAATGCCACGCAGTATGCACTTATCCGCGCGCTGAAGGCTGACTAGACTTACAGGCGCGGTTTTCAGCTATTAGAGTGACGTTTCTGGCATATACATTTCCAAAATAGTCAGCAACTCTTCTCCGTCAACGGGTTTAGATACGTAATTATTGAAGCCGGCTTTAAGGGCTTTAACGCGGTCTGATGTATAGGCGTATGCAGTAAGTGCCACAGCGTTGAGCTTCGCAATCTCGGGGATTTCGCTGGCTCTTATTTTTAACACTAGACCTAACCCATCCATTTCCGGCATGCCAATATCCGACAGTAATAGATCGAAAGCTTCGGGCATATCGTTTAGCTCTTTCCATGCGAGCAGCCCGTTTTTAACTACGTTGACGCGGGCACCGTTAGACTCTAAAAATAACTTTATAAAGTCACGGGCGTCTTGCTCGTCTTCTGCTACCAAGATTCGTAAACCGCTTAAACGCAAAGACTCGGTTAAATCACTGATTTCGCTATTCTTGGTTTCGATAATGTCATCGTGCAAGCTAAGAGGAGCAATAGGCAAAGATACAAAGAAAGTAGTCCCGGAATTTGGTCCATCACTTTCGGCGCGAATTTCCCCGCCGTGCATTTCAACTAAGCTCTTTACAATGGATAAACCCAGCCCCAAGCCGAGTTTGTTATGAGAATCTTTACCTTGGTAAAAGCGCTCAAAAACCCGGGCTATCTGATCTTGGGTCATTCCTTTACCGTTGTCTTTTACACGGAACAAATAGTTAGAGTGTTCTCTTCGGCCCCGCACATGCACGGTTCCGCCTTTTGCTGTAAATTTAAGAGCGTTACTGAGCAGATTGTTTATCACCTGCTTAATACGCAAATTATCACCCAGAATTTGGGTATGTTCGTCTTCGCAATTGATTGAAAGTTGAATATTTTTACTGGCAAAGCCCGCTTCAAATGATTTAGCCACCTCAGAAATAGATGAAGCAATATTAAGTGAATGCGTGCTGAGCTTCATGGTGCCGGAGATAATGCGCGACAAATCTAAAATGTCATTTATTAAGGCGGCCTGTGTAGACGCAGCGCGTTTGATAACGCCTAATGCGTCGGACATTCTATCGACATTCGTCACATCCATCAGGGCTAAATCGGTCCAACCTACAATTGAATTAAGGGGTGAACGAAGTTCATGGGAAATACTCGCTAAAAACTGATCTTTAGCTTTATCTAACTCTTCTAATTTACTAATTTGCTTATCGAGCGAAGCTTTCAGGCTTAGCGCGTAAGGTATAAATAGATGATCAAAACCTTCTATTATAAGCTGATCATCCTCACTCCACTCAATCGACTCATCAGCAACACTTTGTAAGTACATATCAAAGGAATTACGAGGCGTTAGTACCTTACCAATATCTTTGTTTGCGGCTTCGCGGCCCGCCCATCGTATGGTTTTGTCTTTTTGCTCTCTAAACCAAACCGTGTAGTAACCAAGCTTGGCAGATACACAGGATATATACATGCCGCGAATGCCATTGAGGTCACATTGCTCCGACACTTCTTCCGCCAGCTTGCTAATAGCAATTGACTCTTCAGAATTTGGAATGACGAATTTGTCGAGAAGGCGAGTTAATGTTTGTTCAGAGGGCGTTTTACCTACTAAATATTTATCTACAGGGGTAATAACCGCCATACCACATGCATTGGCAACATCCAAAAGGCCTTTTTCTTTTTGGGTTATCGCCTCAAGCGGGTTAGCAAAGCCAGTAAGCTGATGAATAATAGTGTTTAGCTTACGTTGGCGAATTTGAAACTGTTCTTTCTTTTCATGCAAGGCTTTAGTGTGTAGCTGCCACGCATAGAGATGACCGAGGGATTCGCATACCAAACGCTTTTTTTGGTCGATATATTTAGGCTCGTTATTGTGACAAGCAAGTAACCCCCAAAGTTTACCTTCAAACACAAGGGACACTGAAAACGATGAACGTATACCCATGTTTTTAAGATAAGTAATATGAACCGGCGACACTGAACGAACCATAGACATGGATAAATCCAGTGGCGGTCGCTCTGCTTCTTGCACTGTTGGCTTTAAAGCAATAGGGTTTTGTTCTACGTCAAATACGCAACGTACGCGATTTTTTAAGTACAGAGCTCGGGCTTGGCTAGGAATATCAGATGCCGGAAATTTCAAACCTTTGAAAGAGCGTGAAGCTGGTAATTTTGCTTCGCCAATTACTTCTCCGCTATAGGTTTTATCGAACTGATAAACCATCACCGAATCAAACCCTATGTAGCGCTTAAATACGCCCGCAATGGCGTCTGCAACATCACCGATAGACTCGCACCCATCCACATCAGGAAGCAATGTGCGAATATCTACGTCCATCGGTACCCATTGTTGGGCAGCTTCATAGCTAAGCTGCGGGGTAGGCTCTAATTCAATAACAAGTAAACCGTTTGAATCGAACGCGACACCGCTACCCTCTTTTTCCCAGTTGTCTAAATGAAGCGCGTTGTCGGCAAATTTCCATTGATACGCTCGGCGCGTGTCTCCGCCTTTTACGCTTTGATAAATACTTTGAAAAGTGGGGGCATCATCAGAAGGGGTATCGATGAGTTCAGTAATAAGGGTTTCACCCGCAGTGATACTGACTTTAAATAGTTCATTGATGTTTTCACTGAACACCTGAATTTTTTTAGTTTCAGGGTCTACCGCTATAACGTAACCAAAGCTTTGAACACTTTCGATTAGGTGAATAGCTTCATCTTCGCAGTTCTGAAGCGTCTTTATCTTTTTATCTGTAACGTGTTGCATTGCCTTGGCCGAGAAATTTTGAAAGCTAACTTTCATGAGGGTTTTAATTACACAACCACGATAACAACTTATTGCAACCAAAGCATGCAATATCGTTGAAACTTTCCTAATTAACTTTTATTAAATTATCAATAAAATTTAGCTTACAAAGCTTTTTATTGTTGCTTTTTTTGATCTGACGCAATAAACTTTCAGTAATTTCTGAAACTTCTGGAAAATAAGAATGAAAATGACGCCTTTAATTACATCTGCAGTCATGCACTTTGGCGAAATGGGAAGTCGCTGGGGTTTTAATAGAACAGTAGGGCAAATTCTTGCGCTTATTGTATTAAACGAAGAGCCCATTTCGGCACAAGAGGTTGCCGATGCGCTCAATATCTCCAGAGGCAATACCAGTATGGGTTTAAAAGAGCTTCAATCATGGCGCCTAGTAAAACAACATCACGTTCCCGGCGAAAGAAAAGAGTTCTTTATTCCCGCTGGCGATATCTGGACATTAGCAAACAGAGTATTTGAAGAGCGCAGAAAGCGCGAAATAGACCCAACCATGAGCCTGCTTCGGGATTTGCTTCTTGACGCACCTGCTAATGAAAAGGAGGCAAACGCCCAACATAAACTGAACGAAATTCATGATTTACTCGAATCAATTACGGCATGGTCTGAAGAGCTTCAAAATCTTGGACCTGAAAAGCTAAACACGTTGATGAAGTTAGGTTCTGGCGTGGGCCGTATGCTTGAGCTTAAGGACAAGCTGCTTCCGGGGAAAAACAGCGTTAACTAAGGGGGCTCTCTGTGGATGCATTCTTGCTGTCTCGATTACAATTTGCGTTAAATATTAGTTTCCATATTTTATTTCCAACCATCACCATGGCGATGGGCTGGTTTCTATTCTATTTTAAACTGCGTTCTAACATTTCAGGTCACCCTGTGTGGATGCGCATGTATCGTTTTTGGGTACGTGTTTTTGCTCTAAGTTTTGCATTAGGTGTTGTCAGCGGCGTCACCATGTCATTTCAGTTCGGCACTAACTGGCCTGGATTCATGGAAAAAGTGGGTAACGTGGCCGGTCCGCTCTTAGGTTACGAGGTACTGACCGCTTTTTTCTTAGAAGCCACGTTTTTAGGCATCATGCTATTTGGTATACGCCGTGTGCCTAACTGGCTGCATACAGCGTCTACCCTTATTGTTGCCCTTGGCACCACAACCTCTGCATTCTGGATACTAGCGCTTAATAGCTGGATGCAAACCCCACAAGGCTTTGAAGTAGTCGATGGTGTGGTGTATGCCACAAACTGGACAGAAATCATTTTCAACCCATCTTTCCCTTATCGCTTTGCTCATATGATGTTAGCGTCCGGATTGACAGCTAGTTTCTTAATAGCGGGGCTTTCGGCATACCGCATGCTTAAAGGCGACGACAAGCTTGCGCCTAAGCTCGCGCTTAAAACTGCCACCTATACGGCGGCAGTGTTAATTCCGCTGCAAATTTTTGCTGGCGACATGCATGGTTTAAATACCCTTGAACATCAGCCGCAGAAAGTAGCGGCGATGGAAGGGCTTTGGGAAACCACAGAAGGCGCTCCTTTATTGCTTTTTGCAATTCCTGACGAAGAAAACAAAGAGAATCATTTTGAAATTCCTATTCCCTACGGTGCAAGTTTAATTCTGACCCATGAGCTCAAAGGAGAGATAAAAGGGCTTAATGAGTTTGAGGGAGAACATCCGCCTGTTGCCCCTGTTTTTTTCGGCTTCAGAGTCATGGTGGGTATGGGCATGCTAATGCTGGCCGTTTCATGGCTTGGTAGTCTTTACCTTATTCGCAAGAAAGACTTCCCCGTTTGGCTTAAACGCACGTTTGCAGGTATGGCATTTAGCGGTTGGATAGCAACGTTAGCAGGCTGGTACGTTACAGAAATAGGCCGCCAGCCTTATTTAGTGAGTGGTGTATTGAGAACCGCTGATGCTGTTACCCAATTGCCACCGGCCAATATTGCTCTGTCATTCACGCTTTACCTTGTCATTTACACAGTGCTTTTAATCGCATACATGGGAACGCTTATGTTGATGTGCCGAAAAGCAGTGGAAATCGAGGAAATAACGACGGAAGAGCGCGAAGTAGCGAAGGCTAAGATGCAACCCTCTGAACCTGACCCAAGCACGGTATAAGGAGAGCAAACATGTTTGAAAATGTATCAGCAGAAATGCTTGGAAACATCTACGTCGGCTTACTTGGTTTATCTGTATTACTGTACGCTATTTTAGACGGCTATGACTTAGGTGTTGGCGTATTAATACCGCCAAGAAAAGAGGCTTTTCGCGACGATATGATAGCCTCTATTGGGCCTTACTGGGATGCCAATGAAACCTGGCTTGTGCTTGCCGTAGGCTTACTGCTTATCGCTTTTCCTGAAGCACATAGCGAGTTTCTGCAAACTCTGTACTTACCTGCAACTTTCATGTTGTTAGGGCTTATTTTGCGCGGTGTCGCATTTGATTTTCGCGCTAAAGTTGTGCAAGTAAAAAAGCGTAAGTGGGATTTAGTATTTAAATACGGTTCGCTTTTAACTACGCTCGCGCAAGGATACATGTTAGGTATTTACGTGACAGGGCTTCGCACTGATATTTGGGCTCAAGGCTTTGCTCTACTTGCGGCATTTGGAGTAACAGCGGCCTATGCATTTATTGGCTCATGCTGGTTAATACTCAAAGGCGAAGGAGAGCTTCAAGAAAAAGCATATTATTGGGCACGCCGAGGGTTGGTTGTACTGGCTGTGGGAATTACTGCAGTAAGTATCGCTAATTTAACCCTACACGATGATGTGCGAGACTTATGGCTGTCTGCACCTTGGGGCTATGTGCTTTTTGCTATACCCGTAGCATGTTTTGCGCTTTTAGCATTGTGTGGGGTATTGCTTAAAAAGCTGCCTGACGCTCAAGGTAAAGGCGAATGGCTTCCGTTCTTTATAGCCTTGCTTGTATTTTTACTTTGCTTTACCGCATTTGGCATTAGTTACTACCCGTTTATTATACCTGGGCAGATGACGGTGATGGATGCGCTCAGTGACGCTAACTCCCTGCGCTTCTTGCTAGTCGGTGTAGTTATTGTTGTGCCAATCATTCTGGCTTATACGGCCATGGTGTATAAGATTTTCTCCGGTAAATCAGAGAAGCTTTCTTACTACTAGTATTTATTATTGGGATCCCAGCAGATCCTAATTACTCAAAACAATAGTGAACATCACTGATAGTCAGTGGTGTTCACTTTCTATTCAGCGCTATAATTGGCGCTTATACGTTGTGAGTTTATTCTGTTTCCAACTACTTTCTGGCCTGTGGCGTTTTCGGCGACGACTATAACCTGCTCGGAAACTCGATCTGAAAACCTGCGATCAAAATATGATCCTTTCCCTCGAACAATGTATACCAATGAATAGAGGATGCTCAGTTCTACTGAGTCTATCCTTATTATGTGAACGAGATATATAAATTGTTTAATGACAATTATTTTGTTGACATCAAACTGTAATATTACTATATTTTATTTGGGGCAATTTTTACTAGAAGGAGCCAATACTATGGAAAATGTATTCCATTCGTTCTCACGGTTCTTCAAACGCGCGCACCCCTATACAGTCGCTCATTACATCGGCCGTAAAAATGCGCAGCGTATCTTAGGATGTAAAATTAAAAAGAAATCCAAGATATTTGCCGACCAGCACGTTGAAGACCAAAATCATTAATTTATATGGGGCCCGTCAAACCGGCCCCATTTTTTTGGCGTATTAAATGTGGTTTAAAGGGACTGAGGTTGTGTACTTAATCTGTTCCATGGCAAAGCTAGAGGTAACGTCTGAAAACTCTATACCGTTAACCAATCGTTTATAAAAGTGGTCGAAGCAATCCATATCGGTGACGAGGACTTTCAGCAAGTAATCGTACTCCCCTGACATACGATAACATTCAACAACTTCATCAAATGACGCGGCGTGCTTGGCGAAACTTGCTAGCCATTTTCCATCGTGCCTTCCTGCTTTCACTTGAACGAAAACCGTCATTGCAAGGCCTAGCTGCTTTGCTTGCAACAGCGCCACTCGTTTAGAAATTATGCCCTTCTCTTCTAGCTTTTGAATGCGTCGCCAGCAGGGAGTGACCGTTAGCCCGACTTGCTCGGCGATTTCTGCAACAGGCGTATCAGCATTATTCTGAAGCATGGCCAAAATGGCTTTATCTATTGCGTCTATAACGCTCATTTTTTCATTAGCCATAGCAAAACCTAGCCCTTCTCCCCAACACTTTCAGTTGTATATTTGTTTTGTTACTCATACTTTAATTAAAGCCACCAAGGCTTTGAAAAATCGACGTTTTCAGTGGCAATTTCATACTGATAGGGAGGTTTAAATAAATCCCAAAACGCTTCGCGTAGGTCTTCATCCACTATGTCAAGCTTACCCGCATCACGATAGCGAGAGAGGAGTTTGTTGTAACCATCGATAGGCATTTGCGGGTTAGACTGTCGAAAAACAACACGACCACCAAACTCTTCGAACATGGTTTTTTCAGCTTGGAATTGCATTACCTGCTTAACCGCTATTTCTTCGATAGGTTTAGATGAAGTTTCGCTAGATACCTGACTCTTAAACTTATCGATAAACTTATTTACTAGCGCTTGATCAAGAGCAATACCTCTTTCCTTAGCGTAATCCTCTAACACTAGTTCGAAAATCTTGTTAGACGCGTTTACACGTGTGACATATTCGAGCACTTCGGCGTAGGAATCTTTCGCCTGGTCCTTCATGCTTTGACGCTTTTCTTCACTGGGCATTACGTCTACTGCTCGAATTTCGGTACTGAGCACTGTTGCCAAAACATTCTCGCCAACGACTAGTCCATCTGCTTGGGCAGCATAAGTAGAGTTTGAACAAAGAAGAAGTAGTAAAGCAGCCAGTGTGGTCCGAATAATTGATGTGATGCGCATAAAGCACTCCCTGAAAGCGTGTTCATCGTTATATCGAGTAAAGCATTAAACACCATGACTACGCAATACTGTGGCGTACTGATATTAGGAATATACTGCGAGCATCAAAATTATTGGGGTGAACGAGTGCTTATGTGATCTGGTGCGGTGTAAACAAGAAACGGTAACGATAGTTACGCTGAAGACTGGCAATTGAAGAAAAGCGCTATTCGTTAAAAGTGAGTTATACCAAAAGCGTTATAGACTAAAAATGTTATGCACTAAAACCCTAGTCAAGCATTTAGCGTGAGCGTGGGAAATGCAGACAATAGAAAGAAAAACGGCGGTCAAATGACCGCCGTTTTTGAATTCTTAGATAGCTTGCACGTTAGCAGTCTTGAAGACCTTTTTGACCTTCTTCAACTTCAAATTCTACTCGCTGACCTTCTGGAAGCGTTTTGTAACCGTCAGAGATGATCGCACGGAAATGAACGAAAACGTCCTTGCCGCCGTTATCTTGAGTTAGGAAACCGTAACCTTTATCAGCGTTGAACCACTTAACTGTGCCTGTAACTTTAGACATGTCGTATAGACCTCAAATATCGTATTAAATTGCGCATAAGCGCGTGTAACAAAGTTCTTTAGAGTCTTTAAATTGGCGGAGTATTGGGTCTTACTTACGAATGGACAAACAACTTACAACAAATTACCGGGTAACTCGAGTGGTTTAACATATAGCAAATAATACAAAATCGCGTCTATTTAAAGACTTTGGCTTAGAGCCGTATCCACTATAACACTCTTCGGGACGATTACTATACAAATTAATTAATTAACTACGGATTTCATAAATATTTCACCGCAGCGTAACAAAAATCACAGCCCTTTTCGCCACGCTAAATACCAACAAATTGCGCCGATTACTCCCGTACTTGCAGGGAAATACCAAGATAAGTCATAAATTGGCAATATTGCTGACATCAGTACAAAGGTTGCACCTACTAGGCTTAAGTGAGTGGTCTGAGTTGTTTTCTTCTGCTCTTGAATCAGTGCCAAATGTGCCCTCTGCTGTTGCAATGGCAAGCGCTTCATTTGCTGTAAACTGTCGTAAAGCAGGTCTGGCATTTCAGGGAGTTTTTCAGACCAGAAAGGCAAGTTGTCTTTTACTTTCCCCATCATAGCCGTAAAACCAATTTGTTCCTTCATCCAGTTTTCGAGGAACGGCTTGGCGGTTTTCCATAAATCGAGCTGGGGGTAAAGCTGACGACCTAAACCTTCGATATACAGCAAGGTTTTTTGCAGTAACACCAATTGCGGCTGTACCACCATATTGAAACGTCGTGCCGTGTTAAATAGCTGTAGCAGTACGTTACCAAAGGATATTTCTGCCAAAGGCTTTTGAAATATCGGTTCGCATACTGTGCGAATGGCCATTTCGAACTCATCAATGTTGGTATCTTGCGGCACCCAACCTGAGTCGGCGTGAAGTTGCGCCACTTTGCGATAGTCGCGGTTGAAAAAGGCGATAAAGTTTTCGGCCAAATAGCGCTTATCTTCGCGATTAAGCGTACCAACAATGCCAAAATCGATGGCGATGTATTTGGGGTTTTCAGGATGTTCCGTAGATACAAAAATGTTGCCCGGATGCATATCAGCATGGAAAAAGCTATCCCGGAATACTTGGGTAAAGAAAACTTCAACCCCGCGCTCTGCTAACTTTTTCATGTTGGTGTTTTGGGTTAACAAAGCATCGATATTGGAAATAGGTAAGCCGTAAATACGCTCCATAACCAATACATTACTGCGACAGTAGTCGCTGTAAATCTTAGGTACGTATAAGGCGTCTGAGCCCTCAAAATTACGTCCTAGCTGGATACCGTTAGCTGACTCACGGAGCAGATCAAGCTCATCTACAATGGTTTTGCGGTATTCCACTACCACTTCTACAGGGCGTAAACGCTTGCCGTCTGGCAACCAACGCTGTAGGACATTTGCTAGGCTAAATAAAAGCTCCATATCCGCCACTATGGTATCGCGAATATCCGGCCTTAATACCTTTACTACAACATCTTCGTTATTGTGCTTTAACTTTGCTGCGTGAACTTGCGCAATAGAGGCCGACGCGAGTGGCGCGGTTTCAAATTCGCTAAACAACTCGTTCAGATCAGATAGCCCTAGTGCCCGCCTGATGATGTCTTGCGCTACGTCTGACGAGAAAGGTGGTACCTTGTCTTGTAAGCGGGCCAGCTCATTAGCAATAGCTGGGGGAAGCAGGTCGCGGCGTGTAGAAAGCATTTGACCAAACTTGATAAAGACTGGACCAAGATTTTGCAATGCAAGAGTAATGCGCTCGCCAGGAGATTTCCCTTTATGCTTATTGCGCACCCAAAAAATGGCATGGCGCATAATTCGCGCGTACCAGGGTAACCATTTTGCTGGAATAAGTTCATCTAAGCCGTGTTCCAACAATACCTTGTTAATTCGGTATAACCTAACAATACGCATTTATGAGCCTGTTTCTCTCAATTTTACTTAAGTTTTTCTTCTAACCGGCGCAGTCGCGCATCGGCACTTTCTGCCCTGTCGCGAAGCGCATTCACTTCATCACTAAAGTGCATTACCGCAAGCTTATGTGCAGCCAGCTGTTTTTCTTCTACCACGGCATTGCCAAAGACCTTCGCCATAGACGCTAGAGCCGTCATCGATTTCTCATGCACTGTTTTTACCGTTTTAATGGTTTGATGAGCGATAACGTCATTGGTCTTTTGAGCAATCAACTCTTCAACGTCGATGTCGAGCTGCTGAAACAAAGCGCTGACTTGCTGGGCAACGTTCAGCTCCCCTTCTAAAAAGAGTGCTTTTTGTTGAATAAGGCGGGTCAGCTGGCTAGTTTCTTTTAACTCAGGCAAGGTCTGTAGCGACGTTTTAATACAACAGTCTTTCGGCCCAAGGGACGCGACGGCGTCTTCAAACGAGCCTTGCTCGCTGAGTACGTCCACTCGGTCAGAAAAAGACAAGGTGATACCGTAAGGCAGCGGCGAAATAAACGCGGTAAGTCTCGCGCCGTTAAGGACTTTTAATCTTTTCTCGCTGTCTTCATCTAAAGACAGCAGTTTGTTTAGAGCCGATTCAACCGTAGCGGTAACAAGCGCTGAAGTAGGCATTAAAACTTGTAGCCTCTATGCAGAGCCACAATACCGCCGGTTAGATTCTGGTAATCACATTGTTCAAAGCCAGCCTGTTCAAACATGCCTTTTAATGTTTCTTGATCAGGGTGCATGCGAATACTTTCAGCAAGATATTGGTAGCTTTCTGCATCATTCGCCACCAGCTGCCCCATTTTCGGCAAGATGTGAAAAGAATACATGTCGTAAAGCTTACTTAGCTGCTCTGACGTAGGCTTAGAAAACTCTAAAACCAGTAAGCGACCACCGGGTTTTAACACACGAAAAATAGAATTCAGTGCATTTTGCTTTTCCGTCACGTTTCGAAGACCAAATGCCATGGTCACCACATCGAAATGGTTGTCAGGAAACGGCAGCGCTTCTGCGTCGGCTTGTACATAATCAATATTGCTAACCAAACCGCGATCGCGCAATTTATCACGCCCCACCTTAAGCATAGACAAGTTAATATCAGCTAACGTGACGCGGCCTGTAGGGCCCACCAAACGCGAAAACTTAGCTGTTAAATCGCCAGTACCACCCGCAATATCCAGTACTTTATTACCCGCGCGCACACCGCTGCAGTCAATGGTAAATCGCTTCCATAAACGATGTACTCCCATTGACATAAAGTCGTTCATTACGTCGTACTTCGCAGCAACAGAGTCAAAAACATTAGCAACCAAAGAGGCTTTCTGCCCTTTATCTACCTGCTTAAAACCGAAGTGTGTCGTATGCTCGTTAGCATTGTCGATTGCAGAGTCTGCTTGCGTAGCGGGAGTTTGATTGTCGCTCATGACAGTCCTGTAATTTGAATATTGTTATTAATGCCGAAGTGTATAGGATTGTGTGCTGAAGCAAAAGCTTTATGCCTGTCTGCCTCATATTGAAAGCCAAGTTGCTAGCTTTGCTTCTGCATTAGCCTGCGAGATGCACGCCTGCTTTTAATATACGCAAAGAAGCCCTAAATAGTCCTAATCCGTATTACGCTGTAAGATTATTCGTGCCCCAGCTAAAAGCTACAATAGCGCTGACTTCTTGTAGCGAGCGACCGCTTTCTTTATGCCAATGTGCAAATGCTGAATTTGCTGCTGACAGCGACTTTTTCGATGTTAATCCGCCATCTATAATGTCGTTTTTGCGCAAATAATCTTCAACGTCACGAGAGAACAAGAACGTATCAATACCCAATGCGCGGAGCATGTACGGGCCCGTATTGCCACCTAATCGCGCGCCGCGCTTTTTCAAAAACGTCCATAGTTCGGTGATGTTGTCTTTATCAAAGCTGGCGACAAACTTGCCAAAGCTACCGTGCTCCATAGCCACGTCTTTAATCATCATGGCGTTATCTCGCACAGTCATCACTTTTTTATAGTTGCGAACAATGCGCTTATCCGACGCTTTTTGTTCTAGCATTTCATCTGGCATCAGCAACACTTTATCCACGTTGAAACCGAAAAATACGGTTTCAAAATCTGGCCATTTTTGTTCGATGACTCGCCATACAAAGCCAGATTTAAAAACTTGCTTAGTCATAGCCGCTAAAAAGCGATCATCACTAATGGCTTCAATTTGCGCTTTAGAAAGCGGGGCTTGAAGCATTGCCTCAAGCCCCCTTTCACCGCCTTTGCGCTCGCACGCACGGCGGTAGATAGATTGGAAAGACTCTAACTTCGACTCTTTCATGTATGCCTAGCCCTTTATACCGCTATGACGAAGCAAAGCGTCAACCTTCGGCTCGCGCCCTCTAAAGGCAACAAACAAATCCATAGGAGGCTTGCTACCGCCCATTTCTAGAATGTTTTCTAAGAACGCTTTGCCCGTATCACGGTTGAAGATGCCATCTTCTTCAAATTTACTGTAGGCATCTGCAGAAAGGACTTCAGCCCACTTATAGCTGTAATAGCCCGCTGCATATCCACCTGCAAAAATGTGTCCAAAACCATTTTGGAAGCGATTAAACGATGGCGGAATAACTACGGCAACTTCTTCGCGCACTTTGTCCAAGGTGCCCTGCACGTCTACTTCACTGCCCTTTTCACTGTGAAGTAAGAAATCAAATAGACTGAATTCAAGTTGACGAACCATCTGCATAGCAGATTGATAATCACGAGCCGCAAGCATGCGGTCGAGCAAATCAGCTGGAAGCGGCTCTCCGGTCTCATAATGACCAGAAATAAAGTTTAAAGCGTCTTCTTCCCAACACCAGTTCTCTAAGAACTGACTTGGTAGTTCAACAGCATCCCAAGGCACACCGTTAATGCCAGATACGCCAGCCACACTCATTTTTGTAAGCATGTGATGGATTCCATGACCAAACTCATGGAAAAGGGTGACGACTTCATCGTGAGTAAACAGCGCAGGCTTATCGCCAACAGGGGCATTGAAGTTACAGGTCAGGTACGCCACTGGTAGCTGTAGCTCGCCGTCTATCATTTCACGTCGTACTCGGCATTCATCCATCCATGCCCCGCCACGTTTTTTAGCACGGGCGTACAGATCTAAGTAAAAGCTGCCACGCAATGCGTCAGCATCGTCGGTTATAGTGAAATAACGTACATCTTTATGCCAAGTATCGATGCCAGGCTGCTCAATGATTTTCAAGCCATATAAGCGATGCACTACTTCAAAAAGACCTGATAGCACTTTGTCTTCAGGGAAATAAGGGCGCAGCATTTCATCAGAAATGGTGTACTTTTCTTGCTTCAACTTTTCGCTGTAATACGGTAAATCCCATGCTGCTAATTCGGTAACACCATGTTTGTCTTTGGCGTACGTTCTTACTTCTTCAAGCTCTTTTTCCGCCTGAGGTTTAGACTTAGCCGCCAAGTCGCGTAAGAAACCTATTACCTGATCGGTAGAGTCTGCCATCTTGGTAGCCAGTGAACGCTCCGCATAGCTAGCGAACCCTAACAATTCAGCCAGCTCTGTGCGCAGCGTTAAGGTCTCTTTAATAATGTCGGTGTTATCCCACTTACCAGCATTTGGCCCTTGGTCAGATGCTTTGGTTGAATAAGCTCGATACATTTCTTCGCGAAGTTCACGATTATCGGCGTAAAGCATAACGGGTAAATAAGACGGAATATCCAGGGTGAATAACCATCCCTGTAAGTCTTTTTGGTGCGCAGCTTGCGCGGCCGCTTCAAGTGCTGACTCTGGCATACCTGCAAGCTCAGATTCATCGGTAATGTGTTTGGTCCAGCCCATGGTGGCGTCCATCACATTGTTTGAGAAGGTTGACGATAACTCACTAAGCTTTGCCTGAATTTCTGCAAAACGTTTCTTTTGTTGTGCAGGCAAGGCAACACCTGAGAGCGTAAAGTCGCGTACCGCGTTCTCAATGACTTTCTGTTGTTCTTCGCTCAGGGTTTCAAACTCGTCAGACGCTTTTAGTGAAGCATAAGCATTATAAAGGCCTTCGTGCTGACCTACCCAAGTCCCATATTCAGATAAAAGCGGCAAACACGCATCATGCGCCTCTCGCAACTCATCGCTGCTTACTACACTGTTCATATGAGACACAGGGGAGAACATTTTGCTTAAGCGGTCGTCTACCTCTTCAAGGCGTAATACTAAATTCTTGTAAGAGTAATCATTCGACGCTACCACTTCTTCTATTTCACTTTTACAAGCTTCAATGGCTTTTTCGATAGCTGGCTTTATAGAGGCAGGCTCAATAGCAGAAAAAATTGGTAGGCCGTCTACCATCTCGATTGCTGGGGTTGTCATAATCTTTTTCACTCTTAACACGTTGATAGAATAATGATGGGGTTTCGTTGACTAAAAGCAAGCTATTGTTTAAGCCGCGGTTGACCTATCTTGAAGTTACTTCTAGTTTGAAAGTAAGGATCACGAAGATTTGTTGAGGTTAGTGTGCTTGAAGCGTTCCTCAAATAAATATAAATAAGGTGGTTAGCAACTTGTGACCTCACGAAGCACTTGTCACAAATGTCACATTTCATCCTTTTGTCTACTTTGTCTCCTTGTGATACAGCAGCTATAATTCTGTGTAATAAATCTACAAGGCTTAGATATGAAAACCTTAACCTCTGGCGAAATAGCGTCGTATTGCGATGTGAACCTTCGCACTGTAATTCGATGGATTGAAAGCGGGAAGCTTAAAGGCTTTAAGCTTCCTGGGCGTGGTAACAATCGTATTCTTGTTGAGGACTTCATAGAATTTCTTGAACGCCACGACATGCCTATTCCTGACGCACTCAAAGGCATTGCTTCGCCATCTGTTCTAATTGTTGATGACGAGATGCCGGTAGCGAAATCAATACAGCGTGTGGCTCGTCGTGCAGGGTTCGATTCATACATTGCGACTGGCGGGTTCCAAGCAGGGATCATGTTAAGTCAGTACGAACCTAAAGTGATGACCCTCGACCTGAGTATGCCAGGCATGGATGGCTACAGTGTTATTGAATTCACTCGAGAGCAAAACAAGCACAAAGATTTAAAAATTATTGTTATCTCTGCCCTAGACGATATCAGTCTTGAGCGTGCGCTAGAAATAGGCGCTGATGCCACGCTTCAAAAGCCTTTCTCAAACCATGATTTAACGAATGTCTTAGAACAATTCATGTCGATGTAATTTTGATGAGAGGGTGTGCACTATGTCGCGGCTAGCAATGTTCATTATAACAGCTCTTTGTCTTACTGTTGTTACGCTCTCTTCTAACGCAAAAACGCTAACTTTCGCCGTCGTTCCACAGCAGTCAGCCAAAACTTTGGCTGAACGGTGGCAACCGCTTATTGATTACGTGAGTAATTATACTGGGCTTGCCATCGAGTTTAAGACAACTAAAGATATTCCCACTTTCGAAGCAAACTTGACTGCTGGGCTTTACGACATTGCCTACATGAACCCCTATCACTTTGTAGTTTTCAACGAATCTGCAGGCTATCGTTCTCTTGCTAGACAACGTGACAAAAAAATTCGCGGATTAATCGTGGTTCATCAAGACAGTACTATTCAATCAATTGATGATCTAAATGGTGCCGAAATAGCCTTCCCAGCGCCCGCGGCGTTTGCGGCCACTATTATTACCAGCGCCCACCTGCGCAATAACAATGTTGCATTCATTCCGCGTTATGTAAATTCGCACGATTCAGTGTACTTGTCGGTTCAGCGCGATTTCTTTAAAGCAGGTGGAGGCATTCATCGAACGCTAAACATCTCACCCGAGGCAGTGAAAAGTGATTTACGAGTGCTTTGGGAAAGCAAAGGTTACACGCCACACGCTATAGCCACCCACCCCAAAATGGCGTTAGCAGATAGACAAGCTATTCTTAATGCATTGATTGCATTATCTAATGACAGTAGTAAGTCATCAATTCTTCGCAAAATTGGGTTGAGTGAATTTGTTGAATCTAACGACAGCGATTGGAATGACGTTAGAGAGCTGGGTATTGCATCGCTTTCTAGACCACACCTATGAGAAACGAGCAGATGAAGCTGTCGTTACGATTTAAAACAATAACTGGCATTGCTAGCATCGCAGCGCTCTTGCTGCTGGTGCTAATTGTGACCGTGTTCCAATTATTAAACGATCTGGTTGACAGCAACATCAAAAAGTCTGCGGACACCACTGTTGCGCTTTTCGTTTCTACAACAAAAAATGCTTTTTTAAGTTATGACTTAGCTTCTCTTGACGCAGATGTATCTGAAATTCTCACTAACCCGAATATTGCCTACGTGAAGGTAAAAGATAAACTTGGCAATGTGTTTGTAGAGAAAGGCAGTGAGGACGCGCTTAGCCGCCCTTTTGAGGCAGACCTGTCGGTGTCGGCAGCTGACGATGGTGTATACGATACCCGCGCACCAATCATGGTTAACGACACTGTTTACGGCTATGTAGAAATTGGATTAAACATCGCTTCTGTAACTGAGTCGGTCTCAAGAGTGAGAAACTGGACCGTAACGCTCGCTTTGATGGAATTCGTTCTAATTGGCTTGTGCTCATATTTACTTGGTTCGTTTTTAATGTCTCAGCTTCAGCAGCTTTTGCAGGGTGCTAAACACCTCGGCGAGGCAGTTAAGTACAATAATTACAGAGAAGTGTTTGTTCCAGTTAGAGGCAAAGATGAGTTAAGCGAGCTTGCTGAAGCATTTAATCAACTTGTAGAGCGGTTAAAAGAGGAACACGAACAACGTCAGCGTGCGCAGGATGAGCTTAAAGAGTTAAACACGCTTCTTGAAGAAAAAGTGCAAGACAGAACGTCTCTACTCAATCAAAAAAATTACCAGCTAGAAGAAACAAACAAAGACTTAAAAGAAGCCCAAGTTCAACTTCTTCAGGCAGAAAAGATGGCATCAGTAGGCCAGCTTGCCGCTGGCGTTGCCCATGAAATTAATAACCCCGTCGGTTTTGTAAGCAGTAATATTTCAACACTTAGTGAATACGTTGCTACTTATCAAATGATCTTTTCTCAAATTCAAGTTGTTATAGGCGAGAAAGATGAAAACAAACGGGCAGCATCACTGATTGAACTAGAGAAATTGCTAGATAAACAAGATATGGCCTTTATAAACGAAGACATTTCAGATTTACTGAGTGACTCTCGCGAAGGCTTGCTTCGCGTGGCTGAAATAGTTAAAGGGCTTAAATTGTTTTCACGGGTTGATAGCGATCAAATGCAAAAACACAATATTAATGATTGTGTACGTACTACTTTGGCGATGGTTAACAATCAACTGAAATATATCTGTACGGTAGAAACCCATTTAGGAAGGATCCCGGATGTAGAAATGAACGTTGGTAAAATATCTCAAGTGATTACCAACCTGCTCATTAACGCCGGACAAGCTATAGAAGCCACCGGCAAAAACGGAAAGATAATTATCACAACGTGCACGGTTGGCGAGTTTTTAGAATTGCGGGTAGAGGATTCAGGCTGCGGTATTCCGCCTAGTCATCTTGATAAACTGTTTAATCCTTTCTTCACGACCAAGCCAGAAGGGCAAGGGACGGGGTTAGGTCTTTCAATTTCATTTGGTATCGCGCAAGAACACGGTGGGTCATTATCTGCCACCAGCACGGAAGGAGACGGCAGTACCTTTACGCTAGCGCTCCCTATCAACCCCGTATCCAAAGACTTACAAAGTAATGGTAACGCTGATAATGCATAAATTAATAGTGTTAAAACATGCCATTGCGTGTGATAGTTGTTACGTCGCGTATAAGGATAATTTTTATGACAGAGCCTACTGAACAAGCTACAACCTATACCGTCCTATTTGTCGACGACGAACCTAATATTCTTCGTGCAATTAAACGTGCGCTCTTCACTATGGATATTACACTGCTGCTTGCTGATAGCGGTGCTAAGGCACTGGAGTTGATGAGCAACAACGAAGTCCACGTTGTGATCTCAGATATGAAGATGCCTCAAATGTCTGGCGCTGAGCTTCTTGAACAGGTGGCTATTAATTATCCCGATACATTTAGAGTAGTACTTACCGGCTATGCTGATATCGAATCCACGATTAAAGCAGTCAACCAGGGAAAAATTCATCGCTACCTTCAAAAGCCATGGGATAACGAAGAATTAAAAGCAGTAGTTGAGGAAGGGTTAGAGCGAGTTAAATTAAAAGCTGAAAATACGCGTCTTCAAAAACTTACACGCCTTCAGAATAGAAAGCTCAGAGATGTGAATGCATCGCTAGAACAAGTGGTCCAAAAGCGTACTCGTCAAATTAAAGCTGCACTTAACAAAATTGAAAAGCACAATATTGCCATGGAGCAAGTGCTGTTCAACGTGATTAGCATTAACCCGAACATTAACGGGAAATTTGCCATTGAGGTAAGTGAGCTGTCTTCAAAGCTTGCGCGTATTGCACGTTTGGAGAAAGACGAAATAATACAAGTTCGCTACGCAGGTCTCATATGTGAGCTTGGGCTATTAGGGCTTGAAACCGAAGATTTTAAAGCGCCGTTTTCAAAGCTTAAATATCAGCAGCAACAAAATTATTTATCGCAAACCAAACAGGCTGCACTGATCCTTGCGCCGGCTCACGAACTGCATCAAGTTTCAGATATTATCGAGTTTCAATTCGAGCACTACAATGGCTCTGGTTTGTATAACAAAGTTGCCAAAGAAATTCCCGCAGGGGCGCGCATTTTAGCGATTGCCAGAGATTATTGGCGCTTAGTAACCGGCAGAATGAGCGGCGTTGAAATGAGCCCCCGCGATGCCAAATTAGAAATGAAAAAGCACCGAAATACCCGCTATGATGGCGAGTTTTTGGACCTTTTACTCGAAGCAGAAGATGTGACTACGTCAAAGCTACTTTCGACATCATTGAAGGCTTCACAGCTTAAAGCAGGCATGGTGCTTGCTCAAAATTTATATAACGATAGCCATATTCTAATCCTTCCTGAAGGTCACGTATTTAGTGACGCTACCATTCAAAAACTCGTGCAATTTGAAGAAGAGCGAGGAAAAGCGTTTAGTATTCAAATAGAACCAGAAGAGCTTTCTGCTACTATAAGTGAGTAAGTTCTGAAGGCATTGAGCTTAAATGGGGCTGGCGCAACATAAATTATGGCGGGTTGCGCCACGCCCTTTTATTTAATCTGCATTGTCCCCATTGACTAACTAATTGAAACACTATTAGGCAAACCTCGGTCTTTTAATTAATCTTACAAACAGAACCGTTTAAAAATGATTTGCTGTGCGAACGTGTTTAAGCGTTTATGCTTGTGTTCACGATCGTAAAACCGATAAAGAAGGCTTTTTGAATGACACATTTTGATTATATTTGTATTGGCGGTGGCAGCGGTGGTATCGCATCTGCAAACCGTGCAGCTAAACACGGAAAGAAAGCCGCCATCATTGAAGCTAAAGATATTGGCGGCACTTGCGTAAACGTAGGCTGCGTACCTAAAAAAGCCATGTGGTACGGAGCCCAAATTGCTGAAGCTGTTCACCGCTACGCGCCTGAATACGGGTTCGATTTGTCGGTAAATCACTTTAGTTGGGATAGCCTTATTGCCAGTCGCCAGGCTTATATTGAGCGTATTCATGCCTCATACGACCGCGTTCTCACTGCAAACGACGTTACCTTAATCCGCGGTTTCGCGAAATTCATCGATAACAATACAGTAGAAGTAAACGGCGAAAAGTATACGGCTGACCATATTACGATTGCCGTTGGCGGTCACCCAGTAATTCCGGATATCGAAGGCGCCGAGTACGGCATTGATTCTGATGGTTTCTTTGCATTAAAAGAGCAACCTAAACGCGCTGTTGTGGTTGGTGCTGGATACATTGGCGTCGAGTTAGCTGGTGTACTTCATGCGCTAGGAACAGAGTCACATTTGGTGGTTCGCAAACACGCTCCGCTTAGAAATTTTGATCCCATCATTCATGAGACCTTGGTGGATATGATCCACGCTGAAGGCTGCAAACTGCACGACCATGCCAGCGTAGAGAAGGTGGAAAAGGCTGACGATGGCGAACTATCAGTACATTTAACCAACGGTGAAGTGCTAAAAGCTGACTGCTTAATTTGGGCAATTGGCCGTAAGCCGTCTACCGACAAAATTGATATCGAAAATACTGATGTTGAATTGAGTGATGACGGTACAGTTAAAGTAGATAAGTACCAAAACACCACAGCTAAAAACGTGTACGCGGTAGGTGATATTACCGGTGAAGCAGAGCTTACTCCGGTGGCAGTTAAAGCAGGTCGTTTGCTTAGCGAACGTTTGTTTAACGGCCAAAAAGACGCTCACATGGATTATTCAATGATTCCAACCGTGGTCTTTAGTCACCCACCTATTGGCACAATTGGCCTAACTGAGCCAGAAGCTATTGAAGAATATGGCGAGGACAATATTAAAGTGTACACCTCTAGTTTTGCATCTATGTACACGGCGGTAACCCGCCATCGTCAGATGACCAAGATGAAACTAGTGTGTGCAGGTAAAGACGAAAAAGTGGTAGGTCTACACGGTATTGGTCACGGCATGGATGAAATTTTACAAGGCTTTGCCGTTGCCATAAAGATGGGCGCTACTAAAGCTGATTTTGATGCGTGTGTGGCCATTCACCCTACCAGCGGTGAAGAGTTTGTTACAATGACTTAAGTGTGTGCTCTTCACTGTTTGATTTAGTGTAGAAAAGCTTTTTTAGCGTTACTCTTTCAGGATAGCTACATAAAAGTTCACAGGTGAACGCACAATGAGTAGAAGACCTACTTGTTGAACATACCACTGAAAAACGGCATTTACTTTTAAGTAGATGCCGTTTTTTTATATGCTTAACTTACTTTTTCTAGCTCAACAGGTACGCCATTGAGTACCGCATTTCCTGATAGTTCATCTACCTGCAAATCGTCAGTAAGTATGTTGGTGTTAACCCCTGGGTGCTGACTTGCCACAGACAACTTTATGCCTTTTTTGTTGTGTCCCCATCCATGGGGAATAGAAACCACGCCGGGCATAATTGCATCGGTTATCTCAGCCTCTATGGTTAGTTGGCCAACTCGCGATTTCACGCATACCTCATCACCATCTGCAATGCCGTATTTTGCCCCATCATCAGGGTGAAGCTGCAGCGTACAGCGGTTGTTGCCTTTCACCATACGGGAGCTGTTATGCAGCCAAGAATTGTTGGTTTTAATATGCCTACGCCCTATCAAAACGAGGGACTGATTTTGCGCTGTAACATGGTCCGCTTTTCCAAAGAAATGCGTGTTCACCCTGTCTAAATCAGCCATGAAGTAATCAAAATCTAAGTGAATCTTTTTATCTTCATGGAACAAGGCGTGAGGCAAAGACGGTTGTAGCGGCCCCAAGTCGATACCGTGTGGGTGTGCTTTAAGCACATCAATCGACAACCCGCCTTCCAGAATAGCGGTTGGAGTTTCGCTTAAGTTAGCCTCGACTTTTTCGTTTTTACTTGCTGCTCGACCATAAAGACCTGCTTGTAACAAATCATCGACCACACCTTTAGGCTGCTTGTCCCAAAGCGCAGCATAGTGTGCGGTGTTTTTTCCGTTTAGCGCGTCGAGCCTTTCTGCTAACGAAAGGTATATTTGCCAGTCGCTAAGCTGGTCTTCGTCAATGTCCACCACCGCTTCCGAATACTTAGCGAAATCTCGCACGGCAAAGTTATGAAAAACAACGTCGTAGTGGTCGCGCTCTAGCGCGGTTACTGGAGGAAGAATGACATCAGCATGACGGGAAGTTTCGGTAACATAAAAGTCTACGGCAACCATAAAATCGAGTTGAGAAAATGCGTTATCAAGCTGCTCTGCGTTGGGCGTAGTGACCACTGGATTACCTGCACCAATTACCATGGCCTTAATTTGCCCTTCTCCCGGGGTTAAGATTTCCTCGGCTAAACACGCCACCGGATACTCACCAGCAAATGACGGAAGCCCTCTTACGCGAGAGGTAAATCCACCCATGCTGCCCCTACCTGAAACTGGCAGTACGTCAGCGGCGGGCTGGGTGAACATCATGCCACCCCGCTTATCTAGGTTTCCGGTGAGCATATTGAACAGCATAATGAGATACTGAGTGAGCGTGCCAAAGGCTTGTACGCTAGCCCCCATCCTTCCATAACAAACTGCAGACTCAGCATTGCAGAAGTCCAAAACAAGCTGAGTGATTTGTGAAGCTGTAATACCGGTAAGCTCACTCACCTTTTGTGGTGAATAATCGCGAACGTATTTTTCAACCGCTTTTATATCTTCAGCATAAGGTAAAACTTCATCCATTTTGTGCAGTTGCTTTTCAAACAATACATGCAGCATAGCCAGTAGTAACAGCGCATCACTGCCAGGACGTATAAAGTGATGTTCACAGCTTATATCAGCGGTTTCACTGCGTTTAGGGTCGATAACAACCACTTTCCCTCCGCGTTTTTGAATACCCTTCAAACGTTTTTTCACGTTTGGCACTGTCATAATGCTGCCATTGGATGCCAGCGGGTTCCCGCCGATAATCATGAAATGCTGCGTGTGGTCGATGTCAGGAATAGGAATTTGAGAGATATGACCAAAAAGTCGTCGACTAACAATGTGATGTGGCAACTGGTCAACGGAAGTAGCGGAATAGCGGTTGTGCGATTTCAGCGCACGGTAAAAATAAGGCCCGAATAATATTGAACCCATGTTGTGCGCATTGGGATTTCCTAGATATACACCTACCGCATTGTTACCGTGGGTCTGTTGAATGCGGTGCAAGTTATTAGCAACTAGGTCGAAGGCTTCATCCCACGAAATCTCTTCCCAGGTGCAGTCTTCCCAGGCGCTGTCTCCTCCTTCAAGTCTTACCCTTTTTACAGGGCGCTTTAAACGGTCAGGATCATCATATAAGTCTTTGAGCGCACTGGCTTTCGGGCAAATATGACCTTGGCTAAAGGGGTTATTTTTATCCCCTTTTATTGACAATATTTGACGGCCTTTCGTCGCTACTTCAATGCCACACATTGCTTCACAAAGCGTACAAGTAGAATAATGCAATTGTTGTTCAGCGTCGCTCACGATTATATCCACACATTTCGTTGTTAATAGCTTGTTACGAAATTAGCGACTATTGCTGTAATAGACAAGCATCACTGAAAGTGATGGTGCATTCGTTGAACGTTAATTTTATACCCACAATCGCATTAGGTGAGTGAATCTATCCTACTTTGCAGTAAGATTAACCTTAGTTTTACAATTCAAGAATACGTATCTTCATGTTAAGTCATGTACTCTGATGTAGACAGAAAATAAATAACAAGCGGTTGGAAACACAATTATGATAACGACAAAGAAAAGTTTACTGGCCATCACGCTAGTAAGCGCCCTGGGCTTGGGCGTGGCACCTACTTTATACGCCCAAACCGACAGTGAAGAAAAAACAGAATCCGAACTTGAAACGTGGGAAGTCAGCAACCCACCTTATGCATTAAACGAAGTCACTATCAAAACAAACGAAACCACCTGGTCTAGCTTAGACGTTGCACCAAACGGCGAGTTTATGGTTTTTGACATGCTGGGCGACTTGTACAAAGTGAGCATGAGTGGTGGCGATGCGACCCCGCTGACCCAAGACTTCGCATGGAATATTCACCCTTCAATTTCTCCAGACGGTAAACACATCGCATTTATCTCGGATAAAGATGGGTTAAGCAACGTATG
Organism: Alteromonas sp. ABH4_454; assembly: GCF_056311775.1. Classification (NCBI taxonomy): domain Bacteria; kingdom Pseudomonadati; phylum Pseudomonadota; class Gammaproteobacteria; order Alteromonadales; family Alteromonadaceae; genus Alteromonas; species Alteromonas sp. ABH4_454. The sequence continues at coordinate 297,631 of NZ_CM149972.1, forward strand.
GGTTATGGACATTGACGGCAGTAATCTTCGTCAGGTAACCAAAGAGAAAAGCAATCTTATCCACTCTCCTAAATGGAGCCCAGACGGCGAATACCTAGTGGTAACCAAAGGCATCATGTCTAGCCGTAGTATTCCTGCAGGCGAGATTTGGATGTACCACAAATCAGGTGGTGACGGCCTACAAATTAAAGCTCGTAACAGCGGAAAGCGCGACCAACAAAACATTGCCGACCCTGTATTCTCTCATGACGGCAAGTATATTTACTTTACCGAAAATACGGTTCCGGGCGCCCGCTTTGAATATAACCGCGACCCGTTAGAAGGCATTTTTGCTATCACTCGCTACGACCGCGAAACCGGCGAAGAGAGCCGCTATATTAGCGGTACGGGCGGCGCTGTGGTTCCTACGCCTTCACCTGACGGTAAATACATCGCTTTTGTGCGTCGCGTTAAAGATAGAACTGCGCTTTTCATTAAGGACATCAAGACAGGTGAAGAAACACCACTGACGTTAGAACTAGAGCGAGATATGCAGGAAGGCTTTGGTTCGGAAGGTTACTTTGCCTACTTTGACTGGATGCCAGGCAGCAGCGAAATCGTATATTGGACGGGCGGTAAGTTCCACACTATCAACGTGAAAGATAAAACCACCAGCACCATGGACGTAACCGTTGAAGGCACGGTGAAATTTGCCGATGCGTTACGCTTTGACGTAGATGTCGCACCTGATGAATTTGACGTTCGCATGATCCGCTGGTCTCAAATGTCGCCCAACGGTAAATCCGTACTCTTCCAAGCGTTAGGTAAACTTTATGTGCGCGATGTTAAATCTGGCAAAATTAAGCGTTTAACGAAACAAAACGACCATGACGAATACTATCCGCGCTTTTCAAACGATGGAAAGTCGATTGTTTATACCACTTGGAATGACCAAGACTTAGGCACCGTTCGCGTGGTTTCTGCTCGCGGCGGTAAAGGAAAGGTTATTACCCAGCAGCCAGGCCACTACATCGAACCGTCGTTCTCTGACGATGGCGAGAAAGTAGTTTTCCGCAAGTTTACAGGCGGCTACCTGCTAGACTCGAAATACTCAGTTGAGCCTGGAATTTACGTAGCAGACCTTGAAGAAGACACCGTAGAAAAAGTCTCTGAAGGCGGCTACAACGCGCATTTCGCGGGTAACGATGACCGAGTGTATTTCACCGAATCAGCGGGCGGCGAAGCTTACTACGAAACTCAGCTTTCAAGCGTAAATCTTAAAGGTAACGACAAGCGAACTCATCTTTACGGTGCAGATAAGGTAAGTGAGTACAAACTTTCACATGATAAGAAATGGGTTGCGTTTGTTTACCAGTTCAAAACCTACGTGGCGCCTTTCGTCGAAAATGGCAAGCGCATTACCATAGGCCCGAACATGACCTCACTGCCGGTAACGCAGCTTTCAAGCCGCGCAGGTGAATACTTAACGTGGTCGCCTGATAACAAAACCCTAAGCTGGTTTAACGGCCCTACGCTATTTAGCCGTTCACTTGATGAAGCCTTTGCCTTTGTAGATGGCGCAGCGGAAACCTTACCTGAGCCGGTAGCTGAAGGTATGGATTTGTCGTTTACCACTAAAGCTGACAAGCCATCTGGTTACAAAGCTTTGGTTGGCGGTAAAGTGGTAACCATGCGCGATGCCGACAACACCCAAGAGGTGATTGAAGATGGTGTTGTGCTGATTAAAGACAACCGCATTGAAGCAGTGGGTAAACGTGGTGATGTGACCATTCCTGATGATGCAATGCAAATAGATACAACGGGTAAAACCATTATCCCAGGGCTTGTTGATGCGCACGCTCACGGCTCACAGGGCCGCAATGAGATTATTCCTCAGCAAAACTGGAGTCAGTACTCGAACGTGTCATTCGGTGTCACTACCATTCATGACCCATCAAACGACACGACAGAAATTTTTGCTGCGGCAGAATTACAGCGTAGAGGCGATATTGTTGCGCCGCGTATCTACTCCACCGGCACGATTTTATACGGTGCAGAAGGCCTAGGTTACAAAGCGATTATCAACAATTATGAAGATGCCTATTTCCACGTAGAGCGCTTAAAAGAAGCCGGTGCTATTTCAGTAAAAAGCTACAACCAGCCCCGTCGTGACCAGCGCCAGCAAGTGCTGTGGGCGGCAAAAAATCAAGAGATGATGGTAGTGCCTGAGGGTGGCGGTAAGTTACAACAAAACCTGACTATGCTAGTAGATGGCCATACGGGTCTTGAGCACAGCATTCCTGTGGAAAAAGGTTACAGCGACATCACTCAACTATGGAAAGCGACAGAGTTTGGCTACACGCCGACCTTCGTTGTGTCGTACGGCGGCATGATGGGTGAAGAGTATTGGTACGATAAAACAGAAGTGTGGAAGAACCCGCGCCTTCTTCGCTATACCCCGTCGACTATTCTAGACAGCCGTGCGATCCGCAGACCTACTGCGCCAGAAAATCAGTACAACCACCAAAACGTTGCAAGCTACGCCAAAGAGCTTCGAGATAATGGGGTCAGTGTACATATTGGCGCTCACGGCCAGCGTGAAGGCTTAGCAGCGCACTGGGAGTTGTGGATCATGGAACAAGGCGGCTTCACGCCTTGGGAAGCGCTACGCGGTGGTACTATTGATGGCGCGAAACACCTAGGTATGGGCAAAGATCTTGGCAGTATCGAAAAAGGTAAGCTTGCTGACCTAGTTGTGATTGATGGCGATGTGCTTAGCGACATTAGAAAGAGTGAATTCGTAGAATACACTGTACTAAATGGACGCGTATACGAGTCGGCCACCATGAACGAAGTAGGCAGTAAGAAAAAACGTAAACCGTTCTTCTTTGAACAAGACAATGCGACCTTTATGCCGCAACAAACGGCTGATGAAGTGGAAGCGAAAGCGCACCACTATCATTGGGAGCATTAGTAAATGAACCGCTAAACAAAAGGGGCTTCACATAATGTGAAGCCCCTTTTTACTTTCCGTTAGTTAAATTTACTTGCTACCGGTTACGCCCATACTGTTCGTGTGACGACACCCAGTCTGACGAACTAATGGCTGACGCTAGCGATATCTCACCGGCCAGCACAACCGACGCCACGATTTCTGCAAATTTATACACGCGATCTCGCCCGTAGCAGTCTAACAGTTCCAAGCACTCTCGCTGGGTACCAATACCAGTACCACCGCCATAGGTAGCCACAATAAGCGATGGTATGGTGATAGACACATATAAGTCGCCATCGTCGGTAAGTTCGGAATACATCATGGCCGCTGACGATTCAGATACGTTGGCTACGTCTTGCCCTGTTGCTATAAACATAGCGGTAATACCGTTTGGCGAATGAAGACCGGTGTTATTCACACCAGATAAGAATGATCCTACGCCAGCCACACGGCCGTGATAATCTATTTGTTTAGGGTCGACGCGCATTACCTCTAACAAATGCTCTCGCTTAATAGTGGCTTCAGCTGTCACCCGTTTACCACGGGTACGCATAATGTTTATTTGAGAGGCTTTTTTATCGGTCGCAAAGTTAGATTCAAGATAGAAGTTTTCTATTCCCTCGTAATGGTCGAGTATCCATCCGCAGGCAGCAAAAGTTGCGCGCCCCACCATGTTCTGACCTGCAGCATCACCGGTTTTAAAGTTAAACCGTAAAAACGCAAATTTGTTAGACAGAAAGTGGTCGATGTAGGTTAGCTTAGCCACGCTTGAGGTCGCTTCAGCTTCTTCTTTAATCTTTTCAAAGTTTGATTTTATCCACTTAACGAAGTCTCTGGCACCTCGCGCATTTTCAAAGATAAATACCGGCGCGCGCTGCATGGCATCATCAACTACTGTTGCCGTTACGCCACCACTCATGTTAAGTAGCTTCATACCGCGGTTGTACGACGCTACCAATGTGCCTTCAGTAGTCGCTAGTGGTACTACAAAATCACCTTGAGCGTGTTCGCCGTTTATAGTCAACGGCCCAGCAATACCGATAGGAACCTGCGCCACGCCAATGAAATGCTCGATATTGCCTTTAAGCGCTTGCGGGTCGATTGAGTACTTACCTACGTGGTCAATTTTCTTGCCTGTAGCGCTTTCAAAATATTCTTGGCGTGTTTTTATAATGCTTTCGCCATAATCATCCATATCGTCACGAGGAATAAAGGCACTGCGTTGTCCTGGCGCCGTAATATTATCTTCTACTTCAAATTTAAGTTTTCCGAATGGAGAAGCAGAAAAACAAATACCTAGCTTTCGCTTTTCCGGACAAGGTGCTTCGTCGATGTCTAAGTGAACGGTAATAGTTTGACGCAAGCCAAACGGCTCTCCGTCCGACTTATTTAACGCTTCAACAGAAATACAGGAATCGGGGGTAAGCTGGAGTGAAATTTTTTCTTCAGGGATTTTCTCTCCATCAAGGGAAATCCATTTTACTTCCTTGATTGTCGCGTCTTTTAATCTGTTTTTAAGAGAAAAAGATAAGCCTTTATTTGTTTTTGTAAGGCTTGCACGTGTGTAAAGTTGTTTTAAAAGTATGCTGGGTACAAACATCTTGCTTCCTTTTACGTATTCTTACCGTGTTATTTTCATATTTCCTTGTTTTTTATAGCACATTCTTTAGACACTTCTATGACTTCTTTGCATCTCTTCGCCGTTTTCTTGTGCAATATCAACTTTCAAATTTAGGCCAAGCGCTTTCAAAAATGCGCCAAGCCCAATGAGGCTGCATGCTACAGAAAAATAGACCTTAAGCACCATTCATCAAGTTCTCACTCCGCCTAAAGTAAATACCGTCACTGCAGTAACGTTGACCACAAGGTATCTGGTAGTAACAAAACGGAGGCGTCACGGATTACGATGCCAAGGATTAATCGCCGATATGGAAGCGGCAGCCAGATACTCTTTATGTGCAAACTAGCACCTAGAAAAAGGGTTGCTTTAACAGGACCCCAAGCGCAAGTAGCGAATTATATAGGGATGAAGATGAGAACAGGGTTGTTTAGAAAAGAAGTTATTGATGAGCAATCGAATGCCGTTGAGGGGAGCTTTTTAATGACCCCTAAACCAGCCTATTCAGCAATAGCAGGGCTGCTTGTCGTGTGGATTGTGGCGGTTGCTGCTTACCTGAACATGGAAAGTTATGCGCGAAAAGCTTCGGTAACTGGATGGCTAGAACCCAGCTATGGTGTTTTCAAGCTTTATTCAGACGCAAGGCGAGGAAAAGTGCTCGACGTTATAGTCAGTGAAGGTCAATTAGTCGAAAAGGGCGCACCGCTAATAAAAATTAGCTACAGCAGCGAGGATGCATTAGGCCATAGAGTCAGTACCCAGTTACTTGCCGAACTAGAATCGAAACAAAATCGCACTCACCAAAGTATTAAGCGCCTGCGCACTTTGCACCTAGCCCAGCAGCAGCGCTTGGAAGAGCAGCTTTCCCAGGCTAAACATACCTCAGAAACGTTGAAAGACATTATTGCTCTAACCCAATCACAGTGGCTTCTAGCATCTAAACAATGGGAAAAAGCACAAACCTTACTTAAGCAGGGACATATTAGCCGTGCCGACTTTGAAACCCATTCGCTTAATCGCTTAAATGCAGAGCAGAAACTAGCTTTAGCAAAAAAGGATTGGAATAGCGAGCAAGCCAACATAGCAGCAATAAATCATGAACTCGCTACCTTGCCTGAGCAACAAGCCAACGAGCTGGCAAATATAGAGAATACTTATAGCGATCTCACCCAACAAATTGTGAGTCACAAAAGTAATGCTGAAGAGATAATTTATGCCCCTCGCAGCGGCGTGATATCAGGCCTTCATGTAAAGACGGGATATACCGTTGACAGCGCTCGCCCTCTACTCACTCTACTCCCTCAAAATGCTGACATTCAAGCGCGAATCGCAGTACCCGTGCGCTCAGCAGGATTTTTACAAGAAGGCCAAGCCCTACACATACGATATGACGCCTTCCCTTATCAAAAGTTTGGTGTGCAGTTTGGCGAGATAGTTAATATTTCTTCGTCGCTTGTTTTACCGGGAGAACTTGCCGATGCACCTATTTCAATTAGCGAGCCAGCCTACTTGGTTACTGCCACCTTAGATACAAACGAAGTATTGGCTTACGGCAGCCGTATTTCATTGAAAGCAGGCATGACATTTTCGGCAGATGTTCAATTAAGTCAACGCACGCTTATGGAATGGTTAATGGAACCGCTTTATAGCATTAAAGGGAAGCTGTAATCATGATGAGTTTAACACACCCTCTTTCGGCACAACTGTTTCATACAACAAGCAGGGTACCGGTTATTCTGCAAAGCGAAGCGGCTGAATGCGGACTTGCTTGTATGGCAATGATTGCACAGTACTACTCCGATAAGCGCGACCTTAATACTTTGCGTCAAAGCATATCCGTGTCATTACGAGGAACGACCTTAAAAGACGTAATGCGAATTGCCAGTGACCTGGGCTTTCAAACCCGAGCGGTAAAGATAGAAATGGAGCATCTTGCGCAGTTATCTTGCCCAGCCATTTTGCACTGGGATATGAACCACTTTGTTGTTTTGACAAAAGTGAGAGGGAAGCATATTTTCGTTCATGACCCCGCCCTAGGTAAAAGAAAGCTCAATTTTGAAGAAGCCTCAAAGTACGTTACGGGAATTGCGCTTGAGGTCTCACCAAGTGACACATTTAGCCCCAAAAAGTCTGCGCCTCAACTTGGGCTTACTCAGTTTTTCTCCCGTGCCATTGGCTTCAAACGTAATCTACTAACCCTTTTCGCCTTATCAATAGTACTGCAGCTTTTTGCCCTTGCTGCGCCTTACTACATGCAAACAGTGGTAGACGATGTATTAATTTACAACAACGAGGCCTTGCTCAAAGCTCTTGCTATTGGCTTTGCCCTATTACTGGTTATAGAAACCTTTACAAGCGGTATAAGAAAGTTCGTTATCTTGTCCGTTTCATCCCGCCTACAGCTACAGATGTCTGCATCTGTATTCAAGCATCTTTTAGCTCTTCCCTTAGACTATTTTGATAAACGTCATATTGGTGATGTGGTATCGCGCTTTGGTTCCCTGGCTAGCATTCGGGAATTTTTAACCACTGGGGTCGTTACCGCCATGCTAGATGGAATAATGGCAATCGTCACCTTGGCCGTGATGAGTTTATATTCCTTCAAGCTTACTTTAGTGGTCGTGGTGATAATGCTTATCTATCTGGCCATTCGTCTGGGACTTCTACCATTCATTAAAAGGCATACTACTGAGCGCATTGCTCTGGCCGCTACTGAACAGAGCCACTTCATGGAGAGTGTGCGGGCAATTTTACCTATTCGCGTGTATGGGCAAGAGATACAGCGCCATGGCCTATGGCAGAACAAGCTAGTTGCAACACTTAACAAAGACATCACCTTAGGGAAATTTAACATAGGTAGCACACTGGCAAACCAATTTCTGTTTGGTGTTGAAAACCTAGTCGTTGTTTATATTGGCGCGAACCTTGTCATGCAAGGTACCCTTTCAATAGGCATGTTACTGGCCTTTATGGCATATAAGACAAGGTTTGTAGGTGCTATCGACGGTATAGTTAATAAGCTTATTGAGCTTAATATGCTAGGCGTTCATTTCAACCGCTTAAGCGATATTTTACTTACACCAGTAGAGCAAAAAGCCAAAATTCACCCGCTACATAACACAGAACGTTCGCTCGGCGTTCAAAGTACACAAACGCGTAACCGCCCGGCTTCTACCTCAGATTCACTTAACTCTTCCCTATTTAACTTACTCGATGCTGACTCGCCGGGAAGTAGCACTTTCGACGATGACGCTTTGTCAGGCACTACCGCGCTTAGGGTAAAGTCACTTAGCTACCGCTATGGAGAAAATAGTGAGTGGGTATTTAAGAACCTGACATTTTCAGTAGAAGTCGGCGAAATCGTGGCCATTATCGGCGGCAGCGGCTGTGGGAAAAGCACTTTGCTTAAGTGCTTAATGGGCCTTTATCCAGCTTCACAAGGCAGCATAGAGCACCCTAGTACTGTAAATCCTGTCATCGCTTCTGTGCTTCAAGAGGACGCCTGCTTAAGCGGTACTATTGGGCAAAACATCTGTTGTTTTGAAGAAGCCCCGAACCTCAAGAAGATGGTTTATGTAGCACAGCTTGCCTGTATCCATCACGACATTATGCATATGCCTATGCAATATCACTCGCTAGTAGGCGATATGGGTAGCAGTTTGAGCGGTGGGCAAAAGCAGCGCCTGCTTTTAGCAAGAGCGTTATATCAAGAGCCTGACATTTTGTTCTTAGACGAAGCGAGCAGCCACCTAGATATGGCCAATGAAGCTCAGATAAATCATCACCTCAAATCCTTGAATATGACTCGAATTATTGTGGCACATCGCCCCCAATCTATCGCCTTGGCAGACAAAATTTATCGCCTAGAACAGGGCACATTACAACCATGCTCTCCCTCTGAAGTAACAGGAAGCGCAACATCTGGTAAACACGGAGAAACCCTATGAAAAACCATGAAGTAAGAGAACCCGCAGTATTGATGACAACTGCTGAGCGCATGCAAATAGATGCGAGTGGCATTACCGCTCGTGACACCGTTATTCCCATGGACTGTTTGTCGAAACGTGAGCTACAGGTAGTACACAAAATAATGGAAGGCCGCTCTAACAAAGTGATCGCCTCTGAGCTATTCATCAGCGAGCGAACCGTTAAGTTTCACTGCGCCAACATTTATAAAAAACTCAATATCAGTAGCCGTTCAGCACTTATCGCCTGCTGCTTTCGAACCCTTTACCGAGAAGTGGTTTCGCTTTAAGCGCATCCACTTCTTCACTCAACACGCCACTACAAGGAGCGTACTTTATGAAACACCATCAACTAAATCACAACCAACCAAATCTAAACCCACCAGCAAGCACCGAGCCCGTTGCTTTAGCGGAAGCGCAACTGTTTGAAGTATCCGGCGGTCTACGCGTTCGTTTAAGCGATACCTCACCGGTAGTTGGCCCTGCCCCCAAAGAACCGGTTTATATCACCATGGCTATTGGTGAAGGCGGCGGCAAACTACCAGATATTTTGTCATAGCTCTAAGCCCCCTTAGCGTCAGCATATGGATAGCCAGTGTTTACGAACTGTCCATATGTTGCGCTTTTTAAAAACAATACTCTTTACCCATAACCCGTTAGCAAGGAGCGCGAATGCACGTTGCACTTTTAGGAAGTGAGCAAGATCCACAAATTCAACACGTAGCGAAGGCGCTTAGTCAAACAGCTAGCCCTTTTTATATCGCTAATACGCAACAATTCGGTTCAGCTTGGAGTATTAGCTATGACCCTGATTTTGACGACGGATTAGTCCATTTCAATTCACCGACACTATGTGACCAACCCAGAGTGACTTTTTCGAACACCAAAGCGGCCTACTGGCATGAATATTTGCCGGGAGCTTCGTTGACAGCATCAGGTGAGAATACTCGACCCAATCACGCTGTGAATAATCAGATTAAGACAGATGAGCTTAACAATAAGCCACCTAACCTGTTAGCTGATGCTACTTGGGTCGAGCAAGAACGGGCGAGCACCTTACTGTGTTGGTTTAGCTATAGCGACATCAAATGGGTGAACTCTATCGATGCTGTAAGAAGCCATCAATGTAAACCTTACCAGTCACGGGTTGCAGGCAAGTTGGGTGCACATATACCCTACACCTTCGTTGGCAATGCCCCCGAAGTCGCCTCTCAGTTTTGCAACAACATGCGAGAAGTTATTTATAAGCCAGTACGCGGCGGTCGCACGGCGCAGTTTGTAAATAAACAGTCTAATATGCGCCCGCTCCTAAATTCACTTTTAAATGAGCGCCCTGTGACCTTCCAAAAATATATTGTGGGCGAAAATGTACGTAGCTATGTACTAGGCGATGATGTGCTAAGCGTACAAATCGACTCAAGCGAACTAGATTATAGAAACGACGACAATGCCAGTGTGTCTGTGACTATTATCCCAAACGAGGTGCAGCGTATGGCTATTAAAATTTGCCAAGCGTTAGGCATGCATTGGTGCGCAATCGACTGGCGTAGAAGTGCGAAGGGAAAGTACTTTTTTCTAGAGGCTAACCCCAGCCCTTATTTTCTAAAAGTAGAGAACGATACAGGCCTGGATATAACAGATAAATTGGTGGCGCAGCTTGTGGAGGTTTAGTTTTTATAACACTTTAATAAAGCCCATTTGCTTCTAGGCGCTTTTGTAAACTGCCCTAGGTGTTATTCACATCACTTTTGAAGATGCATATTGACAACACCCACCAAACCTATCAACATGATAGGTAATGGATTAATAATTATGGCCCTAAAGCCCCCCAAAGGCGTTAAGGAATTCCCTCTTAGCGCGGAAACTGCAAGGAAGATAATGAGCGACCTTGCAGAAAACCATACTCATAGGATTCGATGGAGTAAACATGTTAAACAGCGTATGCATGAGCGAGGAATAACTACAGGTCAGGTGATGACTTTACTCAAGAGTAAATACTCAGTTTTTAGGGAAGGACCATATCTTGAAATTACCGGAGATTGGAAATTTAATCTGAAAGGTTTAGCAGCGGGGAAAGTTATCGAACTAACCGTAGCACTAAAGAACCATCATGATAATCCAACTTCAGTTCTAGTTACTGTTTGGATAGTTTGAGAGGTTTATATGTACCATTACACTGAAAGTGGGTTATCAAATGTGTTTTTGAAAAATGGTGTTACTGTTGAGATTGTCGACGGCGAAGAATACACAAGTATTGACGATATGAACGGCCTCCATAGCGCGATCGCTCAAGCGATTGTAGACACCAGCAGACCTCTTGCACACGATGAGTTTAAATTTTTACGTATTGAATTGAATCTTTCTCAAAAAATACTCGCGACTCGGTTTGGTGTAGATGAACAGACCATTGCACGTTACGAGAAAGGTCAAACGAAAATTCCCAGGACGACAGATGCTGCTTTGAGAGCCCTTTACATGGAAAGCCAAGAGAAGAATAACCCTGTGAGTTACTTTCTTGATCTACTTGCCGATACTCAAGCTGAAGAAGCTGCGAGTATAATTCGCCTTGAAGAAATTGAAGCTCAATGGGAAAAAGTGAAAGACTAAATCTTATTTTTTCACATAAAAAAGCCGACTACATTCATAGAGTCGGCTTTTTACTATCTTTTTGTGTAGAAGTGAGCATTCACAACCGAACTACAGGAAGAGGCCTCTACTTAGCATTTATTTAAAGGATGAAACGCGACAGGTCTTCGTTATCTACCAAGGTTTCTAGGTGGCTGTTAACGTAATCTGCATCAATCACAAAGCTCTCACCGCTTTTCTCAGAAGCATCAAACGAAATATCTTCCATTAGGCGTTCAAGCACCGTGTGCAAGCGACGTGCGCCAATGTTTTCGGTGCGCTCATTCACCTGCCATGCTGCTTCTGCAATACGCTGAATGCCCGAATCATCGAAGCTGATATCAACCCCTTCCGTTTTCATTAACGCTACATACTGCTGAGTTAATGATGCATTTGGCTCGGTAAGAATACGTTTAAAGTCGCCCACTTTCAGCGCAGCAAGCTCAACACGAATTGGCAGTCGACCCTGAAGCTCTGGGATAAGATCCGACGGCTTGCTCATTTGGAATGCACCTGAAGCAATAAACAAGATATGGTCGGTTTTAACCATGCCGTGTTTTGTCGATACTGTAGACCCTTCTACAAGTGGAAGCAGGTCACGCTGTACACCTTCACGAGAGACATCGCCTGACGTATTGCCTTCACGCTTACAAATTTTGTCGATTTCGTCTACGAACACAATACCGTGCTGCTCTACTGACTCAATGGCTTTTTCTTTCAAATCTTCTTGATTTACAAGGCGTGCTGCCTCTTCTTCAATAAGCAGTTTGAACGCTTCTTTGATTTTCAGCTTCTTCTTTTTCTTTTGCGAACCCGACAAGTTTTGGAACATGCCTTGAAGCTGATTAGTCATTTCTTCCATACCAGGAGGCGCCATAATTTCTACGCCCATCTGCGGAAGTGCCACATCAATTTCGATCTCTTTGTCGTCTAAGTCGCCTTGACGCAGCTTTTTACGAAATGCTTGGCGAGTGCCGCGATCTTCAACGTCTTCTTTGTTGCCCCACGCGTCTTCTGGTGGAGGAAGCAAAACGTCTAAAATGCGCTCTTCCGCTGCTTCTTCAGCGCGGAACTTCACTTTCTTCATTTCGTTTTCTTTCGTCATTTTTACCGCAATGTCGGCAAGATCACGAATGATGGTCTCAACTTCTTTACCCACATAGCCCACTTCGGTGAACTTTGTCGCCTCAACTTTAATGAAAGGTGCGTTAGCAAGCTTTGCTAAACGGCGAGCAATTTCAGTTTTACCCACCCCCGTTGGACCAATCATCAAAATATTTTTTGGGGTAACTTCTTGGCGCAGCTCAGGCTCAAGCTGCATACGACGCCAGCGGTTTCTAAGTGCAATAGATACAGCGCGCTTGGCATCTTGTTGACCGATAATGTGTCGGTCTAACTCGTGAACAATTTCTCTTGGTGTCATCTCAGACATGAATAAACCCTTTTCTAACAATACTTGTTGTACTTGCTACGCAAACGAGCGACAACAAGCCAATAACAGCGTTCGCTATTACTTAGTAATCTAGTACATCAACCGTTTGGCTATGGTTAGTGAATACGCAAATGTCACCGGCAATGGTCAGCGATTTTTCAGCAATTTCTTTTGCGCTTAGCTCGGTATTGGCTAAAAGTGCGGTAGCAGCCGCTTGTGCATAGTTACCGCCAGAGCCAATAGCGATAAGATCTTGCTCTGGCTGCACTACATCCCCGTTACCGGTAATGATAAATGACGCGGTCTCGTCGGCTACGGCAAGTAGGGCTTCGAGTTTGCGTAACGCCCTATCAGTCCGCCAATCTTTGGCAAGTTCAACCGCTGCCTTGGTTAAATGGCCTTGATGCGCTTCAAGCTTAGCTTCAAAACGCTCAAATAGCGTAAATGCGTCGGCCGTGCCGCCCGCAAAGCCCGCAAGAATTTTGTCGTGGTACAAACGGCGCACCTTGCGCGCATTCCCTTTCATTACGGTGTTGCCCAGTGATACCTGTCCGTCACCGGCCATTACCACTTGATTCCCACGTCGTACAGATACAATCGTTGTCACGTTAATTCCCCGTTTAGCTGGGCGCTGCTGCGTTTAATATGTACCTTTTTCGCGGAACTAAGGCAGCAGCGTAATAATTCAATAACAAATAAGTGGGGGAAGGCATTTTAATTTCAAGGGTGAGACAAAAGAATGTGCGCTCAGAGGTTCCTACTATTTGGGCTTAGCGAAATCGGTATCCTTCAATGTCAAAACCAAAACTACTTTCATAACCTTTTACATACACCCATCCTTTGTTCGGTAAGCGTTTGTGCTCGCTTTCCCCTAAGCATAAGCGCCCATCGGACAAAGTCCCGCTCTCTTTCAGCAAAAGGGGATGTCGACAGCGTTTAGAGCCGCTTCCTTTTTCATAAGCAAATTTTCGTTCGGTCTCTTGTTTATCGGACGCTAAATGAATTGTGTAGGGTAATGCCACATCAACGAAACTAAAACATAAGAAAAAGGCTAATAGCGGCATACCAAGTAACGTCATTTTTCCACGCAAATCTTTAGTCACAAACTGCGCGTGTCGCTTATCGAGGGAGATAGACAGGTAATAAAAGACGCTGTAGACAAAAGTGAGGAGAAAAATGGCCCATGTTGAATTATTTAGCCATGCATTAATCACGATAAAATCAGTGAAAGCCGCTATGCACATTGCGCCAATAAGTACAAAAAAAGTACCATGGATGATGCGTGTTAATGGATGAAGCTCAGACCATTTAGGCCGAGTAAAATGCTCGTCTTGACCGGCGCTATCCGCATCATCATCAAATGACAGCGTAGCTCGCCTAGAATCGAGCTCGTTCTTCGCTGCCTGATAGCGCTCTGGAAAGGCCTGCTTATCGACATTTTCCAGAACGTCTTCAAGCTCTTCTATGCTATAAGCGGCGTAATCTGGTTGTTCGGTGATGGCAAAACCCATTGATACTTCCTTGTAAATACATACTTCCGCTACGCGCTATGCAGCGCATTAAGTGTCACCTACAATGAACTGCTACAAATTCCAGTACCAAATTTGGCATGTGGCAATGTTCACCTTACGCAGGCTGTGCTTGGCTTTTTCCGCATCGCGCTTAGATTCATATGGGCCAAGAATAACGCGGAACCAATCGCCGTTGCTGCCGGTGCTGTGTCTGATAAGAGCTTCTAAACCTTGGAATGCAATTTTGGCTTTCATCTCTTCAGCCTGGGCGCGGGTTCTAAATGAGGCGCACTGCATAAGATAGCGTTTGTCAGACTTTTCCTGCTCTCTTACTTCAACTTCTACTTCATACCCTGGCAGGGTCTTAATGTACTCCCACTCTTCTTCAGGCAGCTCAGGTAAAGACTCTTCTGTTGGGGCAACAGGTCGTGAAGCTTGAGTATCTACGTCATCCTCTACATTGTCTTTTATCGACCATAAAAATACACCGAAGCCAATCACTAAAGCGAAAATGCCTATAAGACGCACGATAGGAAGCTTCCCAGAAACTGGGGCGTTAGCTTGTGCGTTTGATCGCGTATTTGTGGCTGGCTTTCTACCTTTACCAGCGGGCTTCTTTTTTTGAGGAGAGCGTCCACGAGAGACATAATCGCGTTGAGCCATAGTCGGCAATATTCCTACTTGTTATCGTTGTTTGTATGCGTAAGAAAACGTCATATACCAAGTCTATTAGAAGGGCTGGTGTTTCAGCCTCTTCAATCTTGTTAAAATTTTAACGTATTGCTACCTAACAAGCTAACTGAAATCGGTAGGATCGATATCAATCGACCACCTTACCTTCATAGCCTGTGGTAACGCCTGTAAAAATGGCAGCGCCAAACGCAGCGCATTGTGAAGCGGCGCACGCTTTTCATGGCTGCATACCAGCATAAACCGAAACCTGCCTTGCCGCTTTTCAATTAAACAAGGAAACGGTCCGTTTATATCAATGGCGTGTTGTTGATTAAACACCTGCTTACTTTCCTGTAGGAAGCGATAAGCTAAACTGCTATCGGTAGCCTCTGCGCGAATAACAAACTGGCTAATAAAAGGGGGTAACCCTGCTGCCTTACGCTCCATTAAAGCGTGTCGCGCGAAATGCCCATAGCCATTGTGCACTAAATCTTGTAGTAAAGGGTGATGAGGATTATGGGTTTGAAGCCACATTTCACCGGGTTTACTTGCGCGCCCTGCTCTTCCAGCAAGCTGTGTCACAAGCTGGGCGAGCTTTTCTGGCGCTCTAAAATCGGCACTAAAAAGTGCACCATCACAATCTAGCACAGCAACTAATGTTACATGAGGGAAATGGTGACCTTTTGACAGTATCTGTGTACCTACTAGCAACTGGTACTCTTGGCGATTAATAGCATCAAGGGTTTGGTGAAGCTTGTCTTTACCCCGCACAGTATCGCTGTCTATTCTTACCTGTTTAACGCCGGGAAATAAGCTTGCTAGCCCTTGCTCAACTTGCTCTGTCCCCGTACCTGCGGTAACTAATTCATTGTGATGGCACGCTTCGCAGTTTGATGGCATTGAACGCATGCCACCGCAGTGGTGGCACTGTAACCGGTTTTGGGCTTTGTGCACGGTATAAGGGCGATCACAACGCTTACACATTGCGGTCTCACCGCAGTGATGACAAAGTAGCGCTGGCGCATAACCTCTTCGGTTTACAAACACCAACACCTGATTTCCTGCGTTAATGTGCTGACGCATTATCGTTAACAGGCCTTGTGAAATACCGTAATGAATAGGTTGGTCGCGTGCGTCCAGCACATGCTGATGTGTGCTTTTCGCCCCCCCTGCTCGCTTAGTTAGCTGTAAATGAGCATAGCGGCCGTTTAGTGCATTATTGAGTGTTTCAAGCGCGGGTGTGGCGCTGCCTAGTAAAAGAGGAATATTGTGCTGCTTGGCACGCATGGCCGCTAAGTCACGAGCGTGGTAGCGCAACCCATCCTGCTGTTTAAAAGACTCGTCGTGTTCTTCATCTACAATCAACATGCCGGGATTATGCAGCGGCGTGAAAATAGCCGAACGAGTACCAATGATAATGCCGAGTTCACCGGCTTTTGCACGCTGCCAAACATGTAAACGTTCTTTATCAGAAATCTGAGAATGCAAAACGCCCACCGCAATGCCAAAGCGCTTCTCAAAGCGTGACACGGTTTGCGGTGTAAGCCCAATTTCTGGTACAAGAATAAGCACCTGTTTTCCTTCGCGCAGTAAGGGTTCAATGGCTTGAAGGTACACTTCCGTTTTACCGCTACCGGTAACCCCTTCAAGTAAACTTACCGCGAAGTTACCTTGCTGACGATTAAGCGCAGCAATGGCAACCGACTGTTCAGTGTCTGGAGTTGGCTTTTCAGAAAGCGATAACGAGGCAAGCCAACTGCCCGGCTTAAATTCAGGAGCTATTTCTTCGATACATGCTAGTGACTTTTCAACCAACGCTTTGACCGCAGGTGCACCATACTGCTTTCGCGTTTGGGAGGCTAATAAAGCTCCACCAGCCAGCGCAGTAAAACAGGCTTGTTGTTTAGGCGCCCGCGATAACGTGTCTGCAGCCGTTTGCCTACCTTCTTCGGTAAGCATTAGCATATCTTGTGGTGTGGGCGCGGCCGACTCGCCTTTGCGTAATAAAACAGGCAACATGGCGTGCAGTACTTCACCCGGCGCATGGTGATAATACTGCCACAGCCACTGTGCCATTTTCAGCAACACATCATCTATAATGGGGCTATCGTCAAGTACCGACTCGATAGCTTTTAACTTGTCGACGTTGTCAATTTCACTTTCAGGTTTTTGGAGGGTTTCAATGACCACACCCACCAATTTGCGGGGGCCAAAAGGCACAACCACTCTTACACCCGCACGGAGTGCGTTGTTGTGGGTATATGTGAAAAGTTGGCGCAGTGGCACTGGCACGGCAACTTGGATAAAGGCCATTGCGAACGTTCTACCTTATTTGATGGCTGTTACAGCGCGTAATGCGCTTACTAAGCTTCTTATATTGAAACTAATAATACTGAAGCTACTTGCAGACCCATATATTACGGCAGTTTGCGCTGCTAACAGTTAGCTACACATTTTGCTATAGCGCACAATTTTACTATTGACGCTAATGGGCCTAGCCTTGAAAGATAAATATTTAAACATATTTTACTGGTAAGCATAAAAGGAATGTTTTTTTGTTTAGCTGTCTTGGGTAGCCTTCTTGCCAAGCTGCTTTGTTTAACAATTGGGCAAAAACCACTTGATCATGCCACATCCATCCTATATTATGCGCCGCTCTTTTTGCGATGGGTTGTTCTTTGAACGACTTATCATTTGAACTAAGTAACGTATGGTGTGCGACTTCGGGTTGTATAGCGATACGGCCTTATTATTTGAGGTAACCCAATGAAACAAGATATCCACCCTAAATACGAAGAAATCACAGCTACTTGCTCATGTGGTAACGTAATGAAGATTCGTTCTACGCTTGGTAAAGACATTAACCTAGACGTATGTTCTTCATGTCACCCATTCTACACTGGTAAGCAACGTAACGTTGATACTGGTGGTCGTGTTGATCGCTTCAAGAAGCGTTTCGGTGCATTGGGCAAAAAGTAAGCCTGATATCGAGTTCGAAAAAAGCGCCTTCATGGCGCTTTTTTATTGTCCAGAGAAAACTATTCACGTTAGTAAACTAACATTGAATAGCTCCCACTTATGCAAGCACCTCTAATCAACGCTAATTGATCATATCAATAACGCTCACACTTAAGATCAAAACACTCATTATAATTAATGAAGTTTTTCGACTCCTGACAAGTGTTTATCCCAGTCCCCTCTACTTTGTTTTTTACACGATTCCTCACTGTCGAAATACATTCCAGCTGGAATAGACTTTATAGATTCTAGGGCTATATTCACCTGGTTTATGAAGTCCATATCCCAACCGTTAATCAATGCTTGCTGCTTCTCTTGCTCCGTATTAAATACGGCAATAACTTTCGGCGCTTTCCAAGGTCCTAAATGCGTAAGCCATACGAAACCATTATCGTCAGATTTTACGTTTTCACACACATCAGTTAGCACCGCAATCAGTTTTCTTTCTGTCATATTCTTTGTCTTCAAAGCTAGCTTGAGAGGCCATTTATTGTATTTTATCAGAAAAACAATAGTGAAAATAAAGAGGTCTATCTTTGTGAAATATTATCCAAAGCTGTTTTCTCGAGTATAAATCGATAAGCATCTTAGCACCCGCGCCTATAATACACCTTCAAAATGAAATGAGACTTCAAAATAAATTTTATGAATGACAATTATAGACTTATTTTACTGGTCTAATTAGTATGCCTAACCTACATTGGTAAATGAGAATTCTGATCAGATATGTACACAGTGATTGGCTGTGTTAGAGTTGCGATCGGCACCTTGATAGTGAGCATTAATTTTATGAATAATGCTTTACTGCTAAGGCTTGTGGCGCTTTTGGATATAAATTCAGGTCTAAATGTTAGACCTAATATCAACAGCGATATGTGAGGGAAATCAGGAAGAGTTAACGCTAGGTCTGCAGTTTCCAACGTACCACACTGGTGCTAACAACTATTTATAATCACTTTTGTCATTAGTTAGTTGTAACGCGCTTATGTTTATCTATCTATAACTACAACGATAATAAAATAGCTACAGAGCGTGAACAAAAATACCGATGAACCCTACATCTAAGGATACCTTTTTACATGTCAGATTTTAGACAACGCGCACTCGACTATCACGCCAAACCCACACCTGGAAAAATTCGCGTAGAGCTATCTAAGCCAGCCGATAGCGTCGACGACCTTGCTCTTGCCTACAGCCCGGGCGTTGCCGAGCCGGTGAGAGAAATCGCCGAGGATGCAGATAACGCTTACAAGTATACGGGCAAAGGTAACTTGGTCGCTGTTATCAGTAACGGAACTGCGATTTTAGGCTTAGGTAATTTAGGCCCATTAGCTTCAAAGCCAGTAATGGAAGGTAAAGCACTTCTGTTTAAACGCTTTGCTGGTTTAGATGCCATTGATATTGAAGTGAAACATCGTACGACCGAAGAGTTCATCAATACTGTAGCCAATATTGCTGATACGTTTGGTGGTATTAACCTAGAAGATATCAAAGCGCCGGAGTGCTTTGAAATTGAGCAAGAACTCATTAAGCGCTGTAAAATCCCAGTATTCCATGATGATCAACACGGTACCGCTATTGTAACCGCCGCAGGTATGCTTAACGCTTTAGAAATTCAGGGCAAAAATATAGAGAACGCTAAAATTGTTTGTATGGGTGCCGGAGCAGCAGCGGTTGCCTGTATGGAGCTACTGATTAAGTGTGGTGCCCAGCGTGAGCGTATCTACATGTTAGATAGAAAAGGCGTTATCCACACTCGTCGCGAAGATTTAACTGAGCACAAGAAGCTGTTTGCTAACAATACTGATAAACGCACCCTTGAAGATGTAATGGAAGATGCAGATATCTTTGTTGGTGTGTCAGGCCCTGATGTTTTGCCACCAGAAGCACTTTCTTTGATGGCTGAAAACCCAATCGTATTTGCATGTTCTAACCCAGATCCTGAGATAAAGCCTGAGCTTGCTCACGAAGTGCGTAAAGACCTAATTATGGCTACTGGCCGCTCAGACTATCCTAATCAGGTGAACAACGTGCTGTGCTTTCCGTTTATTTTCCGCGGTGCTTTAGATGTTCGCGCAACAGCCATTAATGATGAGATGAAAGTGGCGGCAGTTGAAGCTCTTCGTGCTATTACGAAAGAACCTGTACCACAGGAAGTATTGGCAGCGAGTAAAAGTGACAGCCTAACATTTGGTAAGGAGTATATTATTCCTAAACCTATGGACCCACGTCTGTGCGAGCGTATAGCTACCGCGGTATCTAAGGCGGCTATTGAGTCGGGTGTTGCACGAGTACCTGAAAGCCCAGAAAAATAAAGTTCTGGCGCACAAGGCTAAAAAAGGTTGTGTTAACGCTCGATCAATATTTGCTTAAAAGTGCGCTTAAAGAATACAAGTACATAAAAAACGGCGCTGTGTTGTAGGCTATCAACTAGTAAAGCCTTACAACACAGCGCCGTTTCTCTTTAATACTAAATATCAGTCGTCTTCAGACACATCATTTTCGAAGCTTGGGTCAATGCCCATTTCTTCCATAATACGCCTAGCTTCAGCCGGCACGCGATTAGGATTGTCTTTACGCAGGTCATCGTCGTTAGGCAAAGGTTGCCCGGTAAACGCGTGTAAAAACGCTTCACACAATAGTTCCGAATTAGTGGCGTGGCGCAAATTATTGATTTGGCGGCGGGTACGCTCATCAGTAAGTGCTTTAAGCACATTAATAGGTATAGAAACAGTGACTTTCTTTACCTGCTCGCTCTTTTTCCCATGCTCTG
This sequence comes from Alteromonas sp. ABH4_454, assembly GCF_056311775.1. Taxonomy (NCBI): domain Bacteria; kingdom Pseudomonadati; phylum Pseudomonadota; class Gammaproteobacteria; order Alteromonadales; family Alteromonadaceae; genus Alteromonas; species Alteromonas sp. ABH4_454. Next base: position 318,219 of record NZ_CM149972.1, read on the forward strand.
CGTAGGGGTGAATATATTTACCGTTCCATTCTGCCATTGTACTAACTCGGTCTACTCTTTTTATATTATGAAGAGAAATTCTAAACAAGTTCACGAAAAGGTCAATTGAGCAGTGTAAACCTCTTGACGTCTAGACATATATTCTTTAATTTAGACGTCTAAACGTCTATAAGATTACATTTTTGAGAGTATAAACCATGGTTTCTTACGCACAAGGTATCGATGCATTAAACCAGTCCCTGTCGGAGCTGCGTGATATTGATGTATCTTTTGAATTCTTTCCGCCTAAAACGGAAGCCATGGAGCAAACCCTGTGGAAGTCGGTTGAACGCCTAGCACCGTTAAAGCCAAGCTACATGTCGGTTACTTACGGCGCCAATAGCGGTGAGCGTGACAGAACCCACGATGTGGTAAAACGTATTCAACAGCAAACAGGCGTTGCTGCCGTTCCTCACTTAACCTGTGTCGACGCAAGCCGTGATGAATTAAAGCAAATTGCAAAAGACTACTGGGATTCCGGCATTCGCCGTATTGTTGCACTTCGTGGCGATTTGCCTAAAGGGGTAGACAAAACAGAGATGTATGCCTCTGACCTAGTTGCCTTATTAAAAGACGTTGCCGATTTCGATATTTCAGTTGCCGCCTACCCGGAAAAACACCCTGAAGCGCCAAATGCGCAGTTCGACTTGCTAAACCTTAAACGCAAAGCAGAAGCTGGCGCTACCGAAGCGATAACCCAGTTCTTTTTCGACACCAGTGTTTATCTGCGATTTAGAGACCGTGCAGCCGCCGCAGGTGTAGACTTAGACATAGTGCCAGGCATTTTACCCGTGACTAACTACCAAACGTTAGTAAGGTTTGCAGGCTTTACAGATGTTCACGTACCGGGATGGTTACACAAGATGTTCGACGGTCTTGATGCAGATGATCAAGCCACTCGTAACCTAATAGGCGCTAACATTGCCATGGACCAAGTGAAAGTTCTTGCAAAAGAAGGGGTGAAGCACTTTCACTTCTATACTCTCAACCGTAGTGAACTAAGCTATGCAATCTGTCATATGCTGGGGGTGCGCTCCGGCGACTGATTTCGTATAGCTTTAACAAAGTTATACAGTTAGATGACTAAAGGCGCATTCATGCGCCTTTGTTGTATAAAGATTGCATTAACCTTTTGCCACTGACGCCTACGCCAGTTACCATTTGCTGCAATATGAATTGAACTATTGATACCGTAAGGTCTCCCATCAAAAGATCACGCTGTTTATCTGCCAGAGGGTATCGCCAGGAGAAGTCGAGTGGATTTAGACAAGGTTAAAACCTTATATAACAATGTTACCCCTCAACTAAGAGAGCTCTTCAGCATCTTTATAAAGCGCTGTAGAGAAGACAATATTACTATTTCTGCTGGGCACTTGGCTTATGTAACTTTGTTATCTTTAGTACCCTTTATTATGGTGACCTTTACCATAATGTCGGCCTTTCCTGCCTTCGCTTCAGTAAGAAGTAAACTTGAGCATTTTGTTTTCAGCAACTTTGTGCCTACCGCCAGCGATGTGGTGCATAAATACATGACCGATTTTGTTGGCAACGCCTCGCAAATGAGCGCTATTGGTATTTTGTCACTGCTGGTCGTAGCGCTAATGCTCATATCAAACGTAGATAAAACCCTGAATAGAATTTGGCGCACGCAAAGTGACAGACCCATAGTGTACACTTTTGCTATCTATTGGATGGTGATCACTCTAGGGCCTATGCTTATTGGCTCTAGCGTAGTAGTAAGTTCCTATTTAACTGGCCTTGCTGCTTTTACCGAAGAGTACACGCCTGGATTGGGAACCTTCTTACTCAGCCTTGTGCCAAGCGGTGCTGCCATGCTCGCATTCACTATTTTGTACATGGTAGTGCCAAATAGAAGAGTGTTTGCCCGCCATGCATTCATAGGCGCGATTGTTGCCACTATAGCTTTTGAAATTACTAAATCAGGCTTTGCATTGTATGTAACAAACTTTCCTTCATACGAGTTAATTTATGGCGCCCTTGCGGTGGTACCTATCCTCTTTTTATGGGTGTATTTGTCGTGGATAATCGTGCTGTTCGGTGCAGAATTCACGTGCAGTTTAGGCGAAGCTTTTGAAAATCGTAAAGCAGAGAACGAGCCGCGCAAAGTTCCAAAGGAGTAGCCAACCTAATGTATAGACAGGCGTAATTATGATTAACCTTACGCCTCGGCTTTCAAAAAATGCATAAAACGAAAGAAGGGAGCTATAAGCTCCCTTCTTTATAATTAATGCCTAACTAACGGCTAGTTTTTCATCGAAGATATAAAAGCGTCAGACTCAGCGATAGCTGAATTCATTTGTCTGATAAGCTGAGCAACATTGTTTTCAATAGTAGAAAGTTCGCCCTGCAGTGCGCCAATGGCGCTGGCATTTAAGTTGTGCTTCAAGTACAACACATTATCTTGAAGTGCACTTAACACTGGCGGCATTTTGCTTTCTGCTTTGCGCATTGCTGTCATTAATGAAGAATAGCGACGCTTGGTTTCGCGAAGCTTCGCCGCGCTATCCCGTTTCAACGACGCATTCTCATACTTTTCAAGCTCTTCTGCCCACTCATCAAATAAAGCTTCAGCAACGCTTTCCACTTTATCGATGCGTGAACTCACTTCTTCTGAAGCGGCAACGCTGTCTTCGTACTGACCATTTAAGCGATTGTAAACGTCTTCTAGCTCTCCACCATCGAACGCAACAGCAGCACTGAATGCTTCTAACGCAGAGTTAAACTGCTCTTGTGCGTCTTCCTGTGATTCTTTTGCGTTTTCAACGCGGTCAACTAAGATATCGCGCTTTTCAACGCCGACCTTTTCCCATGCTGCGTAATATGCAGACTGGCACCCGCTAAGGGCAAGCATAGCAACAAATGCTGATGCGATTAACTTCATGCGGTTACTCCACCTCTAAAACGTGCTGCGCTTATAATACAAATCAAATGCAAAAGGGCGCCTAAAGGCCAAAAGACAATGGCTAGTACCACAGTTGCAGCTAAGGCATAACATACGCCTACTGTGATGAAAAAGAACAATGCACCTAAAATTCTTCCTTGTACCAGGTGACCTAACCCAGGAATAAAGAAGTTACAAATTGCGGCGATTACGTTACCGCCCGATCCTTGACCTGCCATATAAACATCCTCGCATTTATGACTATAATATGATTAGCTAGCACGTAATGACACTTGTTCTATAGTATAGACTTAACGTTTATTACTTAATTTAAAAGCAAAAACGGCGTTGAAGCAGTCAGCACGCAAACGTTTGTATAACAATAAACTAAACTAAAACAGGCACTCACACAACGCGCAGAAACAAAATGAAACGACTTTACCCCGATGTTACCTACTATGAAAACGGATTTATCGAAGTGGGAAGTGGGCATTCGCTTTACTTCGAGCAAAGTGGCAATCCAAACGGTATCCCCGTGCTTTTTATTCACGGCGGGCCTGGCGCAGGCTTACCCCCTAACTACAAATGCTTTTTTGATAGCAACAAGTATCGCATTATAGGTTATGAGCAACGTGGTTGCGGCCGCTCTACCCCACTCGCCGATACATTAAACAACGACACTTGGTCTAACGTTGAAGATATAGAAGCACTACGAACTCACCTTTCTATACCAAAATTTTTACTATTCGGCGGGCTCATGGGGCTCTACGCTCGCCTTACTTTATGCGCTCAAGTATACCCCGCGAGTAACAGGTCTCATTCTTCGCGGCGTATTTTTAGCCCGGCAAGAAGACAGAGATTGGTTTTTATCGCCAAATGGATGCGCTGCTCAGTTATTTCCTGAGTACTACCGCAAATTCACCAAGGATGTGCCTACACCGGTGACCTCAAGCGCAGTCTGCAGTTTTTATAGCGCTATGGTACGCTCTAGCAATGATGTACTGCGTCACGCAGCATTAAAGCGCTGGTATCAGTGGGAAGAGCGATTGTCGCGCATTACTTTACCCCCCGGCGTAGGTGATTCCACTGACAATTACCCCATGCAACTGGTCACTTGCCTGGCAACGTTGGAGTGCCACTTCCTTTCTAACAAATGCTTTTTAGATGAAAACTACATTCTTGAAAACATTGACAAAATAAGTCATATTCCGGGCACTATTGTTCATGGTCGCTACGATATGATTTGTAAAACCGAAGCCGCTGAAGCACTTCACAAAGCATGGCCTCAGAGCCAGTTACAAATCATCCCAGATGCGGGGCACAGCACATCCGAACCCAGTATAGGTTATGCCCTTTGCCGCGCTACTCGCGACATGTCACGTTTTATTCAGGAGTCATCTAAGTGATAGGACTTATCCAACGGGTATCAGAAGCTAATGTAACTGTAGACGGTAACGTTATTGGTGAGATTGGCAAAGGCATGTTGGTGCTGTTAGGTGTTGAAAAAGAAGACAGCGAAGCGCAAATAGAGAAGCTGGCGAATAAACTCTGTCGGTATCGCATGTTTAGCGACGAAGATGGCAAAATGAATTTAAATATTGAGCAAGTCGATGGCGAAATACTGGTGGTATCTCAGTTCACGCTTGTTGCAGACACTCAAAAAGGGAATCGTCCAGGCTTCTCTCGCGGAGCATCCCCAGAGCATGGCCAAGCTATCTATGAACAATTTGTGCAGGCCCTTAAAAATAAAGGCATGAAAGTAGCCACAGGCGAGTTCGGTGCAGACATGCAGGTTGGCCTTATTAATGACGGGCCTGTTACTTTTCAGTTTAGTGTCTAAGAGCTCAAAGGGGCGCGTCTCGCTGCACTAGGCGGCTAAACCTTTCTTTTTCCAGCTATGCGAAAGCAATTCGGGCATTCCTTGCTGTTTAGTCCGTAACTATTGGGTCCTTCGGTTTACTGGTGACTGTGTACTTCTTCGGCATTCCAAGTTTGCTTACATAATTAAACTTGTACCTCATGGGTTCTTACGTTTAAATACTCCTTCACTCATTTAAGAAGGTCGGTTTATTGTGTACAAGGTAGTTACGCCTAAAAGCGACGCCGAATTTGAAGCCTATTTTCATTTTCGATGGGAGCACTTGCGCCAACCATGGAATTTCCCTCCTGGCTCTGAGAAAGACGAATATGAACAGGTCGCCGAGCATCGGATTATTACCAACCGTAAGAACGAAATTGTAGCCTGTGGCCGTGTTCATTTAAACACCGCTGAGGAAGCACAAATCCGTCATATCGCGGTACATCAGGACCATCAACGTAAAGGCTTAGGTCAGATGATAATGGCAGCGCTGGAAAACGTTGCCAAAGACTTGGGTGCTGAGCGCGCAGTGACAAATAGCCGCGAAATATCTATCGACTTTTTTAGTGCCTGCGGTTTTGAGATTGAGCGTGAAGCCCCTAATGAACTAGGCATGCTTAAACGCCAGCAAATGGTTAAAAAATTCACCGAAAACAATTCCTTAATACTACACCCTAAATGGTGTAAATCGCTGCAGGAAACGTGGTCAGAGACTATACCTATTACCGAACACATGGGTATCAAACTATATCAGTATACCGGGCGTACTCTGGAAACCCGCGCCTCACTGAATAAAAATATTAATATTCACGGCACCATGTTTGCGGGCAGTATTTTTTCTTTAGCTACACTGACCGGCTGGGGCATGATTTACTTGCAGCTTAAAGAGCGTGGTTTAGACGGTGATATTGTATTGGGCGATGGTGATATCCACTACCACAAGCCGATCACTATGAAGCCAAGGGCCATCTGTAATATTGAAACCCTATCGGGTAAGTTCAAGCCCCTTGAAAGCGACAACAAAGCACGTTTTGAATTGAGCGTGGCTATTTTAGACGGCGATACACCGGTAGCGGAATTTGAGGGTGTCTTCTACGTTCTTCCCCCTTCAAAAAACGAAGAAGAGTAGCATTAGGTTTAACGCCTAGTTGCTTACATGTAATTCCCAACATATCGATACATACATGACTGCTTCAACGGTGAATTGAAAGATACTCTTCACCCTTTTCTAAGAGCCGTCATTACAATGAAACTCTACACATAAAAAAAAGCGCCTTTAAGGCGCTTTTTTCAACGTTAAGTTTTGTATAAGCTGTGTTGTGCGCGTACTACGCGACCATAGCAGCTTGAAGTTTTTTCATCGCGTTCTTTTCAATTTGACGAACACGTTCTGCAGATACCTGATACTTATCAGCTAAATCTTGCAGCGTAATCTTGTTGTCTGCTAACCAACGGGTTTCGATAATGTCTTGGCTACGCTCATCTAGCGTTTTAATTGCTGAATACAAACGCTTGCTCGCCGCTGTATCCCAGTCATTGTTAATCACGTCAGTTTCAACATCTGATGATTTATCTTCTAGATATTGAACTGGTGCGAAATTGCCTGTTTCATCTTCATCCGCAGTTAAGTCGAACGCTTGGTCTTGAGAACTCATACGCGCTTCCATCTGAAGCACCTCTTTTGTACTCACGCCCAATTCGTCCGCCACCGTTTGCACTTCAGCATGGGTAAACCAACCAAGACGCTTTTTCGCCTTACGAAGGTTAAAAAACAGTTTACGCTGCGCTTTAGTTGTCGCAACTTTAACTATTCTCCAGTTTTTAAGTACAAACTCATGAATTTCAGCTTTGATCCAATGTACCGCGAAAGAAACCAAACGCACGCCCACGGTTGGGTCGAAACGCTTAACTGCTTTCATTAGACCGATATTACCTTCTTGAATTAAGTCGGCTTGTGGTAAGCCATAACCTGAGTAAGATTTTGCAATGTGCACTACAAAACGAAGGTGTGACATTACTAGCTTACGAGCGGCTTGTAAGTCTTCGTCTTCGCGAAGGCGCACTGCCAACTCGCGCTCTTCCTCAGCGCTAAGCATATCAATGCTGCTTACAGCTTGGATGTAGCCTTCAATGCTACCGCTGTGTGGCACTGACAGGGCCATAGATTGCAAATTGTTGCTCATTGTTCACCTCATTTATTGCCGCTTCATATTAGCAAAGTAACTGAAGCTGCGCGAGACCTCATTAAGATATGAAGTCTAACCAATATGTAGGTATAGTGACTATTTCTACAATATCAAGACCTAGAATAAGAAAAAAAGTTCAACTTCAAGAAAGAACTATGCATTTAGCGCTCTTTCAGTCAAAACCTCTCACCATTCCTTATGAGCGCTAGCTCTTTTGACTTCATACTCCACTAACGCCACACCCGTTCAATGACTGGCCTGCACTTAGTGGTAGTTGGGTAGGTCATTTAACTACAACACTATTATACTTTAATTACATAGCTAGAGTTAAAAGCTAATCTCACTGGTATGAATTCTAACGTTTATACGCTACCTGCTTCAGCGAAAGCATAAATATTAGCAACCTGCACTCTTAGCGCTTTTCAAGTTCATGCAGTACTACCATACCCTTGTGATATTAGTATTTTAAACCTTGCTTTTCTGTTCGGAAATTGAAAATATTAGATTGTATTAATCGATTTTGCACTACGACCGCTGCATGGCATTTTCCAGACAACAATAATAAAAAACTGGAAGGGAAATACTTAAGGAAGGAGTAAGGCAAGTAAAGCAAAGAGGAACTCGATGTTTGCTTACGTCGCTAGACAACCCATATTTGATGTAAATCGAGAGGTTTACGCTTACGAACTGCTTTTTCGCGTGGGCGAGGAAAATTGCTTTCCGGATATCCCCCCCGATGAGGCCACCTCGAAAATTCTCACCTCTACTCACTTAAGTTTAGGTATTGAAGAAATTACCGGAGACAAAAAAGCGTTCATCAATTTTCATCGAGATACGCTAATGTTTCGCTTTCCCACGTCGTTAGATGCTGACAAAGTTGTAATTGAAATCGTTGAAACGGTAGAGGTAGATGACGCCTTAGTTGCGGCGTGTAAACATATTCGAGGATTGGGTTACCCAATTGCCCTAGACGATTATGACATGAAGGGAAAATGGGAAGCCTTCATTCCATTCACCAGTGTGGTGAAAATTGATATCACCGAAATTTCTCACGATAAAATCCCCGCCTTGGTAGCGCGTTTCAAATCAAACAGCATCAAATTAGTAGCCGAAAAGATTGAAACCTATGAAGAATTTCATAAATTCAAAGACATGGGCTTTGATTACTTCCAAGGCTATTTCCTAGCTAAACCAGAAATTGTTAGGCATAGGAAGTTGGGGCCAAGCAGCTTAACTATGATGGAGTTGCTCACCTTAAGCAGCCAACCCAAGCTTAATTTCGATGATGTGAATAAGATTATTGAAAGAGATCCATCGCTTACCTACTTGCTGCTGCGCTTTATCAATAACCCGATGGTGAATAAGCGCCATAAGATAACGTCACTTAAGCATGCGCTAACCTTTATGGGTGAAGTAGAAGTGAAGAAATTTATATCTTTACTTGCTCTTGCCAATTTAAGCGATGGTCAACCCACCGAATTGATGCAGATGGCGCTGGTTCGTGCGAAATTTTGTGAGTTAGTGTTTACCCAACTTGAGACGTCTGACAATCCACTGAAAGGCTTCCTTACTGGGCTATTGTCTTTGCTTGACGCCATGATGGAGCAACGTATTGATGATTTGGTAAGCAAGGTACCAATCAGTGATGATGTTAAGGACGCGCTTTGCGGTACTCCCGGTATGCTGCGTAACTGCTTGACGCTTGTACAATATTTTGAGCGAGCTAAATGGGCTGGTGTTAAACAATTTGCGGCAAAATATGAAATGAAACAAAGCCTATTACACAGCTACTACAATGAAGCAATAAAGTGGGCAAAACACATTCATAACTCAGCATTGAAAGATGACTAACGAGCTCAATAAAAGAATAGGTTTTCAAAATAATCATTGATTTGTTGTTAGATTATACCTACATATCATAGACTAGGGTGTGGGCTTAATTTTTTCTAAGCCCATTTGATACCAATAAAAACCTCGTCAAACCATGTTGCCTCAGGATTAGTTTATGTTTGCGTTCATAGCTCGCCAGCCTATTTTAGACAAAAGCAAAAACGTATTTGCCTATGAACTCTTGTTCAGGGATGGTAAATCAGGCGCATACCCAGAACATAGCGACCAAAAAGCTAAGTATATTTCTGAACATTTTCATCCACTTGGGCTTGACGATATAAGCGGCGAGAAAACATCCTTTATCACTTTCTCATCTGATACCATAATTTCGCGCTTTCCAACTTCGCTCAATCCAGAGTCGGTCGTTGTTGAACTTGCCGACCCTACCGATAACACTAACGGTCTGTATGAAGCGTGCCAGCACATCAAACAGCTTGGCTTTAAGCTCGCCATCGACGACCCTATGATGGTAGGCGCAACCCATGATGTCTTCCCTCTTATCGACATAGTAAAAGTAGATGTCACTAAAACTCGCTTTGAAACCATCGAAAAGCACATCCCCCGCTATCATGATGCTAACGTGAAACTTGTTGCTGAGCAGGTCGATACCCAAGATAACTTCTCTACTTGTGTAGACTTAGGCTTTGATTTCTTCCAAGGCTATTTCTTTTCACAGCCTGAAGCGCGCATACTTAAGCAGCTTCCAGCCTCTAAAATGAATATCGTAGATTTGATGGGAGAGAGCTCAAGTACTAGCTTTGATGTTGAGCGCATTACCCAAATTATTGAACGCGACGCCACGCTTAGTTTCTTATTGCTAAAGTTTATTAATAACCCAACCATCAATAAGCGTTACAAAATTACATCGTTGAAGCATGCCCTGAATTACATGGGTGAAGTTGAAATTAAGAAATTTATCGCGTTATTAAGTCTGACTAATTTAGGCGATGAAAAGCCCCTAGAAATCATTCATATGTCGCTTGTACGCGCCAAGTTTTTTGATTTACTGGCCGAGCGCAGGGGCATAAAGAATAACCCGCCCATATCTTTCTTAGTTGGGCTATTTTCGTTACTTGAAGGTTTACTCGACCAGTCTATGACAGACATTGTGAAACAGCTTCCGCTGTCTGAAGAGGTGAACGATGCCTTGTTGGGTAAAAACCTGGAAATGAACAACTACATGACGTTAGTGCGCGCCTTCGAGAGTGCACTTTGGATGAACGTAATCAAGCAAGCAAAGTTGCTGAACATTGACCAAAAGCAATTACACATGCTGTACAACCAAGCTATTACGTGGGGCAACGGTGTACGCAGTGCAATTTCTTCACACTACCCGCGCGCTACTGCTTAATTATTTAGGCTCGATCTCTTTTACGTGACGTTGCACTGAGATTAGAGATCCGAGCAAGCCTAATAGTACTGAAAGCCCTAGCATGGTTAGCAATGCTGAACCGGTTAGCCCTGTAATATTAAAATCTTTCTGATACATGGCAGCAAATGTGGTTATGCTGCTATCCATCCACCACAAAATAATAATTACGGCAAACCACGCCATCAATCCGCCTAGTAAGCCATACCAAAAACCTGTGTATAAAAAAGGGCGGTGAATAAACGCATCGGTAGCTCCCACCAGCTTCATTACTACAATTTCATCGTATTTGTTGAGTATATTCAGTCGGATAGTGTTACCGATAATAAGCACTACAGCAATAAACAAGAGCAGGCCAATTAAGGTAACTAAGTCTCTTGCAATATCAATAACCGCGTACAAACGTTCTAACCACTCGATATCAAGCTTTCCGATGTCTACCTCGCGCTGCTGACGAAGCTTGTCTAACAGCGCTTTAGCAGCAGTAGGTGATGCGTGTTTTTCACCAGGCGTTACCAGTACGACATCCGGTAGCGGGTTTTTCTCCAAGTATGCGATAGCATCGCCCAACCCAGATAGGTGCTGAAACTCTTTAAGTGCGTCATCGGCAGGAATGTAAACTACACTGTCTATTTCCGACCAGGTATTCAGTCTGGCGACCAGCTGTTGTGAGCTTGCCGCATTGATACTAGGCTTTAGAAAAAGGGATATTTCTGATGCCTGATCCCAGCCTGCGGTAATTTTCTCTGTGTTTTTTACCATGATGTATAGCGTACTTGGCAAAGTTATACTTAAACCCAATACGCCAATTGTCATTAACGAGGCTAGGGGCTGCCGCCATAGCTCACCAAGGCTAGACAAAGCTTGTCGCACATGGCTAACAAAGAACATGATAATAGTTTGTACCATGCCTACTTTTGCTGAAGATGCGCCTTGGGCGCGACCTTTAAATAAAATGCTCACGACCACTCTCCTTCGCCATTACCTGAACCCGCGTCACTTATATCGTCGGTTAGGCCATCAGTAATCATTTGCCCGTTTTTAAGAGTGAGCGTGCGATAGCGCATACGAGCGATTAACCCTAAGTCGTGAGTTGCTATAAGCACCGATACTCCCGCTTGGTTAAAATCTTCGAACAAGCGGATAATTTCCATTGAAAGTTTAGGGTCGAGGTTACCGGTTGGCTCATCGGCAAGCAGTAAGGGAGGTTTATTTACCACTGCTCGCGCAATACCCACCCGTTGTTGCTCACCACCAGATAACGTAATGGGTAAGCAACGGACTTTGTCTCTAAGCCCCACCATTTCAAGGGCGGCTTCTACACGCTTGCGAATTTCTTTATGGGTGTACCCTTCAATGACAAGAGGTAACGCCACGTTGTCAAAAACCGATTTATCCATTAACAGCTGGTGACTTTGGAAGATCATCCCGATATCGCGTCGAATGTAAGCGATGTCTCGACGGGTAATGGCGTTGAGGTCGTGGCCATTAATAAGAACGCGCCCTACTGTTGGGCGCTCCATTAGGCTGATAAGTTTAAGTAGCGTGCTTTTTCCTGCGCCAGAATGCCCTGTTAAAAAGGCCATTTCACCCGGCGCAATATGAAAATTCACCTTGCTTAGCGCACGTTGTCCGCCCGGATAGGTTTTGCTTACCTGCTCAAACTTTATCATTATTTTTCCCTACCGCTTTGCTGGTTTTAGCTTTCAGGTGTGTCCATTTCGCTAAACAACGCATCAATAAATTCTTGTCCGTCAAACTGGCGTAAATCATCAATGCTTTCGCCAACACCTATATACCTTATAGGAATTTTGAACTTATCGGCAATAGAGAATATAACACCGCCTTTTGCTGTGCCGTCTAATTTGGTAAGGGTGATACCCGTTAAGCCCACGGCTTCGTTAAATAACTTAGCTTGGCTAATGGCGTTTTGCCCAGTTCCAGCGTCTAATGTAAGCATGACTTCGTGAGGCGCGTTCGGGTTGATCTTTTTCATAACACGAACCACTTTCTTAAGCTCTTCCATCAAGTTATTCTTGTTCTGCAAACGCCCTGCGGTGTCAGCAATAAGAATATCTGTGCCCCGCGATTTGGCCGCTTCTAGCGCATCGTAAAGTACCGAGGCACTGTCCGCGCCTGTGTGCTGTGCGATAACGGGAATGTCATTGCGTTCGCCCCATACTTGAAGCTGTTCAACGGCAGCAGCTCTAAACGTATCACCCGCAGCAAGCATCACTTTCTTACCTTCTTGCTGGAACTGCTTAGCCAACTTACCAATAGTGGTGGTTTTACCTACACCATTTACGCCAACCATTAAGATAACAAACGGGCCTTCACTTGAATCGTGCGCTTTCATGACTTCAGAAAGCGGTTGGTTAACTTCAGACAGCATACCCGACATTTGCTGCTTCATGATCTCCAGCAAGGCTTCCGCGTCTTTAAGATCTTTACGAGACGCACTATCAGTCAAGTGGTCAATAATTTTCTGAGTGGTATCCATGCCCACGTCGGCCACTAAAAGCTGTGTTTCAAGATCCTCGTACAGCTCATCGTCAATGGTTTTGCCTTTAAATAGGCTAACGATGCCGCTGCCCAAATTCTCTTTTGTGCGAGATAGGCTTGCTTTTAAGCGTGCGAATAGTGACTTTTTCTCTTTTGGCTTTTCTTCCGCTTGCGCTTTAGCCTGTGCTTCGACTTCTGCCTTTACGCGAGCCTCTTCTTCCGCCTGGACTTTGGCCTGTGCTTCAGCTTCTGCCTTTACGCGAGCTTCTTCTTCCGCCTGCGCTTTCGCCTGTGCTTCGGCTTCTGCCTGTAGGCGAGCCTCTTCTTCCGCTTGGGCTTTGGCCTGTGCTTCAGCTTCTGCCTTTGCGCGCGCCTCTTCTTCCGCTTGGGCTTTAGCCTGTGCTTCAGCTTCTGCCTTTGCGCGAGCCTCTTCTTCCGCTTGCGCTTTAGCCTGTGCTTCGGCTTCTGCCTTTACGCGAGCCTCTTCTTCCGCTTGGGCCTTAGCCTGTGCTTCAGCTTCTGCCTTTGCGCGCGCCTCTTCTTCCGCTTGGGCTTTAGCCTGTGCTTCAGCTTCTGCCTTTGTGCGCGCCTCTTCTTCCGCTTGGGCTTTCGCCTGTGCTTCAGCTTCTGCCTTTAAGCGAGCTTCTTCTTCCGCTTGGGCTTTCGCCTGTGCTTCGGCTTCTGCCTTTGCGCGAGCCTCTTCTTCCGCTTGCGCTTTCGCCTGCGCTTCGGCTTCTGCCTTTACGCGAGCTTCTTCTTCCGCTTGGGCTTTCGCCTGTGCTTCAGCTTCCGCCTTTTCGCGAGCCTCTTCTTCCGCTTGCGCTTTCGCCTGTGCTTCGGCTTCTGCCTTTAAGCGAGCCTCTTCTTCCGCTTGGGCTTTTTGTTTCTCTGCTTTTTTGTTCTTACTGAACCAGCCAAAAAGTTTCGACATCGTTAGGACAAATCCTTATAAATTCTTAGCAATTTCGGCTACACTTGCCGCCTAATGTATGAACGCATGATACCATTGTCAGCCACTATGAAGCGAGTTTCTCGCCCTACTCGGGCACCATCTTCTGCAAAAAAACCTCATTCACCAAAAAATGGAAGAGCCCAACGTGCAAATAGCACGGGGCAAATACGTATTATTGGTGGTCAATGGCGCGGTAGAAAGCTACCTGTATTGAACGCAGAAGGGTTAAGGCCCACTACCGACAGGAATAAAGAGACCTTATTTAACTGGCTAATGCCTTATGTTAATGACGCACGCTGTCTAGATGTATTTGCGGGCTCAGGTGGACTGGGCTTAGAAGCATTATCGCGCTATGCAGCGCATTGCGATTTTATTGAATTAGATAATCAGGCTGCTTCGCAGCTAGAAAGTAACCTTTCTTTACTTAAAGTAAGTTCAGCCAATGTCCATAAAGGTAATGCGCTAAACATCTTGAAGGGGCTCAACGGATCACCCTACGATGTAGTATTCGTTGATCCGCCGTTCGGCAAAGATTTAGTAGCACCTTCGCTTATATCGCTTGCAGAAAATAACCTAGTGCAAAGCGGCAGCGTAGTTTACTTAGAGCATGAGAGTACGCTCACAACACCAACGTTACCTACCCACTGGCAAGTTATTAAGGAAAAACACACCAGCGCACTGCGCTACATGTTAATAGAAGTGAGCTAATAGAACGTACGCTTAGCGTAGCGCAAAGCCGTGAACTTACCTAGAGTGCACGGCCTAGCTATTTTAAAGTTCAAGGCCTATGTTTGAGATACCCGCTTCCAGCGCGAGGGCTTTCATTTCGTCTGCTGCCTTTGCAGGATACTTAGCCTGCTCAACGTAATCGAGCAGTTCGTTTTGTACCTCTACTTCAAATTCCATAAGTGGATGACCTTTCACGGTCTCATCATCAGCTTCTTCGCTTTCTAATAAATAAGCTTCAACGCTACCTTGAGATAGTTTGCTGATTACCACAGCACCTTGGGGGTCATCACCTGCTATTAGGTTGAGTAGGCCAGCTAATCCGATGGCTGCATCAATAGCAGGGTAAACGCCATAGTTATCGTGTTCGCTTGTATCCGGGGTGGCAACTTCTACTTTTTCAAGCTGTACCGCAATATTAAATTTACTTTTAGGAGACTTAAGTGTTTCCCAGACCAAGTTTAAGCAGTTGCGTAAGGCATTCGCATCACCACTTTCTGTAAGCTCACAAAACAGCGTGTAGTTAGGCAACATACGTTCAAGTAACGCAGCGCCGAATGCAACGGCTTTCCAGCCTTCCAAGGCGCGGACACGCCCAAAGGTATTAAGTTTTTGCTTTGCCATTTAAAGGGCTCCAGTGGCATGCATGAAATATTTGGTAACGCCATCTAACAACATTTGGATAGCGATCATAACGAGGATCATACCCATTAATCGCTCCATCGCAACTAGGCCACGTTCCCCTAAGATTTTATGAAATACGTTTGAAAATAATAAGATGACAGCGCTAATCGACCAAGAAGCGGCAAGCGCTAGTGACCAATCCACCATTCTATCCGGTGCTTGATTAGCAAGTAGAATCAACGCAGCTAACGTTGATGGACCTGCGATCATTGGAATAGCAAGAGGCACCAAGAAAGGCTCTTCACCTACAGCAAGTCCGCTAGGGTTACCAGACGACGGAAATATCATCTTAAGCGCGATGAGAAATAGAATGATGCCACCGGCAATACTCACAGTTTCTTGCTCTACATTCAAAAAGTTGAGAACCGACTGACCGCTGAACAGAAACAGGAATAAAATACCAAGCGCAAACAATAGCTCTCGTATAAGAATAAATTGCCGTCTTTTAGGTTCAATGGATTTAAGTACCGACATAAAAACCGGCAGATTACCGAGCGGATCCATGATCAAAAAAAGCATAACGGCAGCGGACCAGGTATCCATTTTTTTATTGTCTCCGGTTGAGAGCGTAAGCCCTATTTATAGCGTGAATTGTAAAGTATAACCCAATATTCATGCAGATAGGTGGTTATGGCGCGCAATGGTAAACCAAGCAGAGTGAGTAAAAAACACCTTTTAACACTCGACTGCTGCTCTTTATATCTATCTAACCCCGATTTTTAAGTAAAAAGCACATACCTAACTTTAGTGAACGTTAAAAGAATCGGTAAAAAAGACTCGAAAAATAGTAAAAATGCGCTTAACTAAAACAATAGGAAGCAGTATGCAACAGGCGGAGCAACGATAACCTTATCTAGCATTTGGTTTATGCAATGCGTAAATAGGACCGCTTACCAAAGCTGGATGTTTAGTTTTTTATTCGCCTTTTAGGTAATGTCTTGTACAAAGCGCTTCTGATGTAATGACAAGATTACACAGCCTTGACCAAAGTAGAGGCCTGGTTAAAACCTAACAAAAACAACCACAATAGGAAAAATTGTAATGAGTTTGATGACGGTAAAAGAAGTGGCAGCATTTCTGGGTGTGCAAGAAGTACGCGTAGAGCGTCTAGAGCGCGAAAGCCTTTTAGTATCAAAAGACAAAGATACCGACGGTAACCCACTTTTTGATAGCGGTGACGTTGAACGTTATAAGAAGCTCGCTGAACGCTTGGGCGGGATCTAGCTAACGAAAAGGGGCGACACCCTGTGAAGCCCCCCTGTTTTTTTATTTATGCAGTGAAATCTTTCAGCATTCTGGCAATTGAACGAATGCCTTTTGCTGTAGCACCTACCGGCATTTCAGCGGTTGCACCACCGTGATAGGCCGCAGCCAAATCTAAATGCACCCAGCCTTCAGGCTTAACAAAGCGCGATAAGAAGCCCGCAGCGTTTGACGCACCGCCGCCACCGCCACCTTTCATCGGTCGGCTATTTGCCGTGTCAGCAAACGCTGAAGGGCAACGGTCTGCGTGAAAGTCTTCAAGGGGTAATGGCCAAAAGCGTTCATTCTCTGCTTTTGCGGCTTTAAGCATTTGATCGCGCGCATTATCATCCAGCGAGAATACGCCGTGATAATCAGAACCCAGTGCAACCACTGCTGCACCTGTTAACGTTGCTGCATCGATAATAAGCGGTGCGCCAGTTTCCGTGGCGGCCATCAAACCATCAGCCAATACTAAACGTCCTTCAGCATCGGTATTAACAACTTCAACGGTTACCCCATTTTTGTAGGTAAGTACATCACCCAACTTATAAGCGTGACCGCTAATTAGGTTTTCTGCACAGCACAAAATAAGCTGAATACGCTTTTCGCTGCCTTGAGAAATAGATAGCCCTAATGCCCCTGTAACAGTCGCTGCGCCACCCATGTCACATTTCATGTCTAGCATGCCTTCGCTAGATTTAATGCTGTAACCGCCGCTGTCGAACGTGATGCCTTTCCCTACTAGCACGGCATCGACGGGAGCATCTGCGTTGCCTGTGGGATTGTAATCAAGAACTAACATTGCAGGCGGGCGTTCACTACCACGACCTACGTTATAAATACCTATCCAGCCTTGCTCTTTAAGGCCTTCACCTACTGTCATTGAGTAAGAGACTTTGTCCCCACCCAATGATTTAAGCCACTGGGCAGCACGTGTCGCTAATGTCTCAGGGCTAAGGTCTTCCGGCGTTTCGTTTACCAGCTGACGGGTAAATAATAATGCCGCATACTCCTGCTCTAACGCGGCTTTGTCAGCCGTATCCGCCCATTGGATAGAGGCAGGCTTAAGTGCACGTGTAAAGCTAAGTGCAAAGGCCCACTGTTGCTCTTTATGCCAATTACCCTTCAGCGTAACGGCAGGCAGCCCTAGACCATCTAACTTTCTCGCTGCTTGCTGAATTAATCGCTCGTTAAGCTTGTCATCAGGTAGGTGAATAACTGCGCCTGATTCAGTGAAAGAAAGCTTAGCGCTTTCGCCCCATACAGCTTCAGCACTATTGGTTGAAAGGCTTACGGTAAATTCTGCCATCGCGTTTTATTCCTTATACATCGTTATATTTTCGATAAGCGCTTTTTGCGCTTGCTCAAATCTTTGCTACTCTCTTTTGCCTGCATACCGCGAACATGTAGCGCGTTTCCCATAAATCCGATGCTATAGCACACGAGTACTGGCAGGAAACGCCTACGCGGTGAACCTAGTTTTTATAAAAAAGGCGATACATGAAGTTTTCACCTTCGTTATTACGCGGCACCTTAATTAAAAGGTACAAGCGATTTCTTGCCGACGTTGAGCTAGACGACGGTTCAATCGTTACTGCTCATTGTCCAAATACTGGCGCAATGACCGGCTGCGCTGAACCGGGATACACGGTTTTTCTAAGTGAGTCGACGAACCCGAAGCGAAAGCTTAAGTATACATGGGAACTAGCCCAAACGTTTAATGGTCACTTCATCGGTATTAACACACACAATGCTAATAAGTTGGTGGCAGAAGCACTAGATAACAAGGTGCTAGGTGAATTTTCCGATATCGGCGGTTGGAAAGCAGAAGTAACACCGCCAACTGCCAACAGCCGATTCGACTTCGCGTTGACAAGGGAAAACGCGCAGAGTCAAGAACTTACAGAATACATGGAAGTAAAATCCGTCACTTTAGCGGAAAATAATAAAGGCTACTTTCCCGATGCGGTAACTCAGCGAGGTGCAAAACACTGTTTGGAACTGGCTCGCCTAGCGCAAGGCGGTATAAAGACCAGCTTGTTGTTCTGTGTGCAACATACCGCTATTGAAAGTGTTCAAGTTGCAAAGCATATTGATCCAACTTATGCCGAAAGCGTACAGATTGCCGCTAATGCAGGCGTAACTGTACTTGCCGCAGGCTGTATAATTGATGAACAAAAAATCCTATTAAATCAATCACTCCCTGTGATTTTATAAAAAATAGGTTGATTTTTTTCATTTCGCCTTCATATTTGCGCCTTGTTTTAGTGGGAGAACGCACTAATGCGTTTGCTGGTAGCCAGTCGTATAAATGATTAAACATCTGGTAAATGTTAGAAACAACACACCAGCATAATAATTACATAGACACGATCGATTGCCTGAAGCTGTCGAGTCTGATATAGATATCGGTCCAATCAGGACAAGATGGATGTCGTAGTGTAGGAGATGTGGCAGATGCCAACAGGAAAAGAAACAAAATCCCTAGGACTATTAGCGCTTGCAGGTTTGCAGCCGTACGAGCCAAAAGCTGACGAAGAGTACATGGGCGAGCCCCAACTTGAGCACTTTCGTCTATTGCTTAAAGCGTGGCGCAATCAACTTCGTGAAGAGGTTGACCGTACGGTAACGCATATGAAGGATGAAGCAGCAAACTTCCCTGATCCTGTAGACCGTGCAGCTCAAGAAGAAGAGTTCAGCCTTGAGTTACGTACACGTGACCGTGAGCGTAAGCTAATAAAGAAAATTGAAAAAACGCTTAAGCGCATTGAAGAAGACGATTTCGGCTTCTGCGATTCTTGTGGTATCGAAATTGGTATCCGTCGCTTAGAAGCGCGTCCTACAGCTGATTTGTGTATCGACTGTAAGACCATGGCTGAAATCAAAGAAAAACAACTTCAAGGTTAAGCTAATAACCGCGAGTATGTTGATATAGAAAGCCTCATCCCAAAAAGATGGGGCTTTTTGTTAAACCTTAATTATGCATAACCACTATGTAGGGCGCTTCGCTCCCTCACCCTCCGGCCAATTACATTTCGGTTCACTCGTTACTGCTGTTGCCAGCTACCTAGACGCGAAAAGCCATAACGGCAAGTGGTTGCTTCGCATGGAAGACATCGACGAACCACGCTGCATAGCGGGCGTCGACAAGGACATTCTTACCACGCTAGAAGCCCATGGTTTGTATTGGGATGGCGATGTCATTTACCAAAGTCAGCAACATCCTCGTTATCAAGCGATACTAGATGATTTACTTGCTCAAGAGCGAGCTTATCGTTGTACCTGTACACGTAAGCAAATTAAAGCTATGGGCGGTATCTATAACGGTAATTGCCGAGACAAGTTGTTGAGCATAGATACACAGGACTGTGCACTACGGTTAAAAGTAGATACACCACTTGAAGCTTTTGAAGATGTACTCATGGGTAAGGTTACGCCTTCTAGTTCAAACGCCAGCTCAAACGCCGAAGATGTAGTACTTAAGCGACGTGACGGTTTGTTTTCTTACAATCTTGTGGTCATTTTGGATGATGTATTTCAGCGAGTTAACTGTGTAATCAGAGGGTGCGACCTAATTGATGTAACGCCATTGCAACGCGCGGTGTATAAAACACTTGGTTACACCGCCCCTCAATACGGGCATGTGCCGGTAGCGGCTGTCGCGCCAGGCAGAAAACTCAGTAAACAAAACCGAGCAGCCCCCGTTAACAACAATACAGCGCTAAATAATATTGTGCGTGTGATGGACTTTTTAGGCTTTTCCTTTCCAATTGCATCAGAATTTGATGATATTGATTCAGCGCTTAAAGCGGCTATTTCGATGTGGGATAGGAAAAAAGTAGTGAAAACACCCGAAATTATTGTTCCACAGCATGAATCCACTTATTATAGCGAACCTTTATAGTCTGCGGAGATACCATCATCATTCATCGTGTTTTTAAATCTGTTAAGCGCGCTTTTTCAAAAGAGAGCTCGTCCTCTGACGCTTTGAAGCCAAGGACAATGACCCGTGGAGAACACGGCATTTCTCGTGAAGATGTAAGCGCAAATGCATTGAAAGTAATGTATCGCCTTAATGGAGCTGGCTTCGAATCCTATTTGGTCGGAGGCTGTGTACGCGATATTTTGATGGGTCACGAACCAAAAGACTTCGATGTAGTGACTAATGCTACACCTGAACAGATTAAAGGTTTATTCAGAAACTGCCGTCTGATAGGCAGGCGCTTTCGTTTGGCCCACATTGTTTTTGGTCGAGAAATTATTGAAGTTGCCACATTCCGTGGTCACCACCAAGAGTCCGACGAAGACGAAAATCTGCCTAAGGGCAAAGCTATTGCGAAGCGTGATGCACATGGTCAGCTAGTACGCGATAACGTTTTTGGCTCTATCGAAGAAGATGCTGAGCGCCGTGATTTTACCTTTAATGCCATGTATTACAGTGTGGCTGACTTTACGGTGAAAGACTTTGCAAATGGTCTAGCCGCCATAGAGAAGCGTGAAGTTGAGCTAATTGGCGACCCTGAAACACGCTACCGTGAAGACCCGGTGCGAATGCTACGCGCGGTACGTTTTGCCGTTAAACTTGGCATGAGCATCGAGGAAAAAACCGCTGCACCGATGAAGTCTCTGGCGAACCTTCTTCAGAACATACCACCAGCACGTTTGTTTGAAGAAACTCTTAAACTGTTTTTATCGGGTAAGGGGGAAGAAACCTTCTTAATGCTGCACGAATACGGTTTAATTGAGCCTTTATTCCCTCAGCTTACGCCATTTTTAAAAGATGAAAACAGCCGTGAGATGCAGCTTGTGCGCCGCGTGCTTGCCAATACCGATGAACGCATTAACAACGATCAGCGTGTTACGCCCGCTTTCCTTTATGCGGCACTATTGTGGTATCCGGTTGAAGAGCAGTCACAGCGCTTGCAAAGTGAGTCTGGCTTAAACGCACACGATGCATTTAACATTGCATCAGGCGAAGTTATTGCCCGTCAGACGCAACGCATTATGATACCTAAGCGCTTCTCTACCGTGGTACGTGACATCTGGATTTTACAGCAGCGTCTTCCTAAACGCTTTGGTCGTCGCGCGTTTCAATTGCTTACTCACCCTAAGTTCAGAGCTGGCTATGACTTCTTATTGGCTCGAGGTCAAATAGAAGGCGGCGATCTGCTTGAGCTAGCTCAGTGGTGGACGCACTTCCAGCACGCTGACAATGGTAAACAAAAAGGCATGCTTAACGCACTTCGCAAAAGCGAGGGTGGCGGAAAAGGTGCACCGCGTAAACGCAAGCGTAAACCAGCAGCGAAACGAGGTCCAGATGCATAAAGAGCACGTTTACATTGGCGTAGGTAGCAACCTTGGCAATAGCCAAGAAAAAGCGCAGCGTGCGTTTGATGCCATTAACCAATTAGAAGATACTCGCGTACTTAAAACCTCTTCACTTTATTCCAGTAAGCCGATGGGGCCGCAAGACCAACCTGACTATATTAATGCAGTATGCTTAATAGAAACGTCGCTTAAACCTCACGGACTATTAAAACAACTTCAGCGCATCGAGCTAGAAGAAGGCCGCGAGCGTAAGGGTGAACGCTGGGGCCCGCGCACGCTGGACCTAGATATACTGCTATACGGCAGTGAAACTATCGATACTGCAGATTTGATTATCCCTCACTACGGTATGGCAGAGCGTGAGTTCGTTATGGTCCCCTTGTTTGAAATTGCCCCTAATATGGTAATGCACGACGGTAAGCCTATTTCAGCGTGGGTTGCTAACTGCTCGCTAGACGGACTTAGTCGCCTGCGAGACTTCCAATTAGCGACAAAATCCGTATAGTTCGCCACACGATATCAACAAATATCAATCTGAGACATGTCATGAAGAAAGTAACAGTATCTGGCTTGCTTAAGAAAAAGCAGGCTGGGGAAAAGATCACCTCTTTAACCGCTTACGACGCCAGCTTCGCCAAAATGTTTGATGAACAAGGCGTAGACGCCCTTCTTATCGGCGACTCTTTAGGCATGGTTCTTCAAGGTGAAGACGACACCCTTCCAGTAACTATCGACGATATTGCCTACCACACAAAAAGTGTGCGTCGCGGTACCGAGCGCGCTTTCGTTTTAGCTGATATGCCATTCATGTCTTACGCTACACCAGAGCAGACCTACACTAATGCAGCAAAGCTAATGGCTGCCGGTGCTAGCATGGTAAAGATGGAAGGCGGAAGCTGGTTATGCGACACCATTAAAGGCTTAAACCTTCGCGGCGTGCCCGTATGCGGGCATCTAGGCTTAACACCCCAGTCAGTTCACGTTTTCGGTGGATTTAAAGTACAAGGTCGTGAAGCAAGCCAAGCGGAAAAGCTGCTTAGCGAAGCAAAAGCATTAGAAGAAGCCGGTATTCAGCTACTAGTACTTGAATGTGTACCTTCATCATTAGGAAAAGCAGTCAGCGAAGCCTTAACTATACCAGTAATAGGCATAGGCGCTGGTAAAGATACCGACGGCCAAATTCTAGTAATGCACGATATGTTTGGTATCAGCGCCAACTACATGCCTAAGTTTTCTAAGAACTACCTTGTAGAAACCGGTGATATGCGCAAAGCAGTATCAAAATACATTGAAGATGTGCAAAGCGGTGCATTTCCTTCTGCTGAACACAGCTTCGAATAACGGGGTAAAATATGAAGGTGCTTGATAGTATTTCAGCATTGCGCGACACCGTAAATACGTGGCGTCGAAATGGTGAAACCGTAGGTTTTGTCCCTACGATGGGTAACCTGCACGACGGTCATCTTAAACTAGTTAAAAAAGCAAAAGCACACAACGACAAAGTGGTGGTAAGCATTTTTGTTAACCCCATGCAGTTTGGTGCGAACGAAGATTTAGACGCCTATCCACGCACTATTGAAGAAGATAAAGCTAAGCTTATTTCGGTGGGCGCAGATGCCGTATTTTTACCAAGTGTTGCTGAGATGTACCCGGCAGGTCTAGACGCGCAAACCTTTGTTGAAGTGCCTGGTATATCAGACTCTCACTGTGGGGCAAGTCGTCCAGGACATTTTCGCGGCGTGGCAACCGTGGTTACTAAGCTGTTTAACATGGTACAGCCAGACGATGCCTTCTTTGGCGAGAAAGATTTCCAACAGCTACAAGTTATTCGCGCTTTAGCGCGTGACTTGTCAATGGCGGTAAAAGTTCATGGCGTACCTACCGAGCGCGAGGCGTCGGGTCTGGCAATGAGTTCTAGAAATGGGTACCTGACAGAGTCTGAAAAAGCCACAGCAAGCGCTATTTTTGAAGAGATGCAGCGTATTAAAGCGAGCATCGAAAATGGTAATACCCACTTTGCTGAGCTTGAAAATATCATGGTTGCTAACCTTGAAGCGAAAGGCTTTAAGAAAGACTACTGCCAGGTAGTTAACGCAGCTACGTTTGAAGCGGCTAACGATAGCGACAAAGAGCTAGTATTGCTAGTTGCTATGTTTATGGGTAAGACCCGTTTAATCGATAACATGCAAATTACTCGACGTTAAGCGAAAGTCAGTTATAAACGAAAAAACGCCCGATGCAACACTCTTAAACAGAGCCAGCACCGGGCGTTTTTGTTTGTTCGCTTTGAAACATTAGCTTTTTCGTTAGCCTAGAAACTACTCGAATTTAAAAAGCTAACACCTTAGAGGCTAGCATTTAAGATGCTTCACCTATGAAGCTAGAGTTTCTGTTTCACTAACAAAATCCATTAGCTCTTTCCAAGCCTGTGTCTCTTTCGCAATTAAGTGTTGCTCAGCCAAAATTGCTGCCAAGTCGTTATGGCTAGTAAGCGGATTCGCTAACACTACGCGAAATACGGTAATACACTGAGATGGGTAATCTGGCGCTTCTAAACGAGTACGAGATACGAATGACTTACCAGCTTCACGCTGCTGCTTTTGAACTGCGACAACGAGCGCGTCAACTTTTTGGTTAATTGCGTTACGCGTTTGGGCGTTAGCGTGCTTTAACTTTTCCTGTACCTCTTCAGGGCACACTCGATAGGTCAATAGCGATAACGTTGGCGTAGTAGTTAATTCAAAGTCACTCGCCTTATCTATCATTTGTGAAAAGTCTTTGGCTTTATCGATGCTGCGATCAATAAGGAGTTCGTAACCTTTGCGACCAAATATATGCAGCGCCGAGTAAACCATCATAGCCATACCGTTACGGGAGCCCTCTAGCGTGGTAGCACCTAAATCTTTAGAGCCTGCACGCAGAATATACTGAGCATGATGTCTTACCGCGTTGGCATGTTGTGGGTCTTTAAAAAGGGCCATGCCCGCGCCCATAGGCACATACATTTGCTTGTGAGCATCAATGGTGACTGAGTCTGCTCGCTCAATACCCTTTAATCGGTCGCGATAACGCGCAGAAAATAAGGTAGCGCCGCCCCAAGCTGCGTCTACGTGGAACCAGCAGCCAAGCTCTTTTGCAACGTCAGCAAGCTCATCCAGTGGGTCGACGTGACCGGTCTCAGTGGTACCGCCCACGCCAACGATAGCAAGAAGCTTATTCCCTTCCTCTTGATAACGTTTACCAATGCGAAGGGCTTTCGCTGGATCTAGGGTTTGTTTCGGCGCAGCGACCGTTAGTAACTGCTCACGACCTAAGCCTAGTACGTCTACTGCTTTTGATAATGAGTAGTGGCCGCGTTTGCTGCACATCACCCCTAAGTTATTAATATCGTAGTGACGATAAGCAGCGGCAAGACCCGCTTTAGCCACGCCTGAAAAGCCTTTTTGCGGGCCGAGTAATTTATTGCGAGCTACCCACAAAGCAGTGATATTGGCGATAGTACCGCCTGAACAGAATGCACCTAATGAGTGTGCTGCACTGTGCAAATGCTCATCATAAAAATCTTGAGGCTGGTCGTACACAAGGTTGTGCATCATACCCAGCACTTGACGTTCAAGCGGTGTGAAAGCTTTAGAGGTCTCTATTTTAACCAAGTTCTGGTTAAGCCCTACCATTAACTTAGAAAGCGGTAGGTGGAAATAAGGTAGCGCAGAGGTCATGTGACCAATAAAAGTAGGCGAGTAAGTATTTACAGAGTGTGCAACGAGCTTATCAAGTAAGCTTTCAGCATGAGTAGACACAAACTCAGGCGACTCAGGCACTTTGGAGTCTGAAAAATCTTTTTCAATTTCTTCTAACGACGTTTTTTTTGTCACTACATGCTGCGACAAAAAATCTAAGATATTGTCAGATAAATGCTGCTCTATTTGAGCCAGCTTTGAGTCTTTGTGTTCAGGTTTGGTAAAGACCCTAAACAGGTGCTCTAAACTAACTTGCGCTTCACCCACTCAACACACCTCATACTTTAAACAATCACACATTTCGCTTACATTTATTGGGCGAAATAAACAGGCGGTTTTGTAGGATACCGGCCTGACACTTACTTTTCCTTCAGCCATTTAGCATGCTTCTTAAACAGCAGCTATTTAACCCCTATACCTCGTTGCTATAAAAAACTAGATATCGGCTAGGCTAATGCGCGTTGACGCGGTCCATTCGTTGCCAAACCTGAAACTTATCACAATACTTTCAGGGTGTGGCACTTTACATCAGATTGCAATGCTCGCCAAGAGGCAGAAACCGCCAATTCACCGTCTTATGTGAAACATTCAGACTAGTTAGTCAATTTTCATGGACATGACGGACACACTATACCTTTAGCTGTCTAGTGATGTGACCTGCAAGGATAAACCATACTTCTTTCAAATTAGTACCGCAAAATTTTGCACTCTCAACTATATTTAATTTATGAATAGTGCAGATGCGCAACCTGCTATAACTGTTAAGCGCAGGTGTCGGGGACGTATCAGTCACTATTAGATACATTATTGCAAGGAGGTCGGTTTATGCCCATACGCGAAATATCCGAGGATTTCTCCATAGAAGATATTGTCCCCTACTTTCAACCCATTGTTGATTTAAATAGCCAAGGGGTATGGCGATACGAATGCTTGGCGCGCCTTATTACACGAGGGGATAAAACCTTTCTGCCCAGCGAATTTCTTTATCTTATTGAACGAGAGCAACATGTAAATTCACTTGCAGCAAGTATGTTCGTTCAGTGTGCCAGTTACTTTCACGATGTGAATATTCCTTGGAATATTAATATAAGTGCCAAAGATTTGTATAACCAGGAACTTACCAACACACTTATAACCCACTTAGCGAGTTACCCAGCGCCAGAGCGAGTAAGCATTGAAGTCAGTGCTTCTACCGCGCTGTCTAATCCTAAAAGCTTAACCGAGTTTATAGAAAAAAGTATGCACGCCGGGCTAGGTGTGTTCATTGACAATGTCGGCTCTTGCCCAGGGAATATACGGGCGTTGATGAACCTGCCAGTTCGAGGCATAAAGCTAGCCGGTGGACTCATTAAACATTACGACGAACAAGAGGCAGTAAGAGAGTATGTGGACTATTTATTGTCGCTGTGTGAACGACATAGCGTAAGCACCATAGCTGAACACGTTGAAGATGAAGCGCATTTAGAACGCGTAAAGCGCCTGCCCATTCGCTATGCACAGGGCTATGTATTCAGCCCGCCTTTAGCGAACGTACGCTCTGCCACAGCACGGCATTAATAGGCTAGTCGTTTAGCGATATAGACGAAAAAAGGGCGAGGTATTGAAGTAAGCTCCCCGCCCTTTTATCCAAAGTAAGCTGCCGCTCAAATATTGAGAGCCTTATTAACTTTCTTCGCTGCGACAATTTAGCTGCCAGCACGACTGCCCACTACCTCGGTACTTTCGTTCAAACGGCGTCATGTGATTGTCGCCGGTGACTTCAGATAAGTCTGACACTATGCCGTAGTGTTTAGCCGCTTGCGCAAATTCCATCAGGTAGATAAGCCAGTTGCTTCGCACCTCAATATTGGGGGTAATAGCCATCAAATCCACCATGGCCGCACTGCCGTGCCAACGCTTTTGAACCTGGGTCTTTTTGGGGTACGGGTTAGGGTACAGTAAAAAGTGCTGCGTCACCTTCCAGTTAGACTGTTTTACCAAGCGCCAAAAGTCATTTACATCAGCACGGATCACCCGATAGTTATCCTGCTGCGCGCTGTAATGCTCATGCTTATCTACCCGTAAAGCTGACTTATCAATGCCGATAACACGGGCATCGGGGTTAGCTCTTGCTATGTTTGCCGTACTTTCGCCAACACCACAGCAAGAGTCTAGAATAACCTCGCCGTTGAAGCCGTCGCCAGCATCAAGCCACGCACTTACCTCGTCAAAGGCGGCTTGTGTATGCTCGCTAATGGGCCTCTTGTTTTCACTGACTTGGTACTTTTTTACTAAGTCGTCTAACTTATCGTGAATACCCACCTGCGATGTAGTGATTTCTCTAGAGTTACCGCTCGCCATTAGCTACGTATACCTTTACCGGTTTTAAGTAAATAGTACGCTACGCTAAATAGCAACGCGTTGAAGCCCACTAACAAAGTAAGCGATAGTGTCACGTTCACGTCAGATACACCTAAGAAGCCGTATCGAAACCCGTTAACCATGTATACAACAGGGTTCGCTTTGCTCACCCATTGCCAGAATTCAGGCAATAGCGTAAGAGAATAGAATACGCCGCCTAAATAAGTTAACGGCGTTAAAACAAACGTTGGCACCACGCTGATATCATCAAAAGTTTTGGCAAACACCGCATTAATCAGGCCCGCAGTGGCAAATAAGGTAGAAGTAAGTAGTAACGTCAGCGCAATAATGCCTAAATGATGTATTTGTACGTCAACGAAAAATAGCGACACCAAGGTAACGATTATTCCTATGAGAATAGCGCGTGCTACACCGCCACCCACATACCCAAGAATGATAACTGAAGTGGGTACAGGCGATACCAATAGCTCTTCAATATTGCGCTGGAACTTTGCGCTAAAAAATGAAGATGACACATTGGCGTAAGAGTTTGTGATCACCGACATCATAATAAGTCCGGGTACAATAAACTCCATGTAGGTAAAGCCCCCCATTTCGCCAATACGGTTACCGATAAGGCTACCGAATATAACGAAATACAGGCTCATCGTAATAGCTGGTGGCACCAGGGTTTGTACCCATATGCGCAAAAAGCGCGTGCATTCTTTTATCCAAATAGTGGTTAGCGCAACATAGTTTTGCTTAAACCAACCCACGTTTTCTTCTGTGTTCATTTGTGTACTTTCAGTTTTCATGTTCTTCACCTTTTCCTGCTGTGGGCTTAGCTAGCTTGTTTCGCTGATTCAACTAAACGCACAAACAATTCTTCCAGGCGATTTGATTTGTTGCGCATACTCATTACTTGAACGCCCTTTTCACTGAGTTGCGTGAAAACTGGGTTTAGTCCTTCGGTCTTCTCTACATCAACTTCAAGGGTGTGGTCGTCAATCAAACGGTGTTCAAAGCCGGTTAGTAGGCCATCTGTTGTCTTTATGCCATCTGGGATTTTGATATCTAACACAAAGGTTTCCACATTAAGCTTAGACAGCAGCGCCTTCATGCTGGTGTTCTCTACAATGGTGCCCTTATTAATAATGGCGATATTGCGGCACAGCATCTCTGCTTCTTCAAGGTAGTGGGTGGTAAGGATAATGGTAATACCCTGACGGTTTATTTCTTCTAAAAAGCCCCACATAGAGCGGCGAATTTCAATATCTACGCCTGCAGTTGGTTCATCTAGAATAAGTAGCTTTGGTTCATGCATTAACGCACGAGCAATCATTAAGCGGCGTTTCATACCACCTGATAACTCGCGGGCGCGGGCATCGCGTTTTTCCCATAGATCCAGTTGAGCAAGGTATTTTTTAGCGCGTTCTTTCGCAACACTACGCGGTACGCCATAGTACCCAGCTTGGTTAAGCACAATTTGCAGTACGGTCTCAAACTGGTTGAAGTTGAACTCTTGTGGTACCAGACCAATGCAGGCTTTAGCTTGTTCTTTTTGCGTGGTGAGATCATAACCAAACACCGAAACGCTGCCGTTAGTTTGATTAACAAGTGAGCTTATAATGCCAATGGTGGTCGATTTTCCTGCCCCATTTGGGCCAAGTAATGCAAAGAAGTCTCCTTCTTGTACTGTAAGGTCGACGCCTTTTAGTGCCTGTACGCCACCTTTGTAGGTTTTGGTTAACCCTTTAATGTCCAACGCTTTCATGATTTGCCCGTAGTGAGAGTGTGACTACTAAGACATACTGACCTTTGATAAAAGCCAAAGGTCAGTACGCCCTTACCAACTTTAGTGAGATGTCGTTATCTGTCGCTAACAATATATAGTCAACGAAGTGTAACCTAGTTCATGCTATTAAATGAATACACTCGCGTTTAGTGGTTGCTTTAAACAGTTAGAAAATGAGTGCAAAAAGACCTTTTTCAACCCTAATAAAAAAGCGCTGCGTACCGTTGGGGGAGCACGCAGCGCAAAGGGTAGCTTTATACCAGTCTGCATGGAAGTTCAGCCTTACCGCTTCCACGGTGCTGTTTGTCACTCTCTTGAGAATAAAAGAGACGTCAACAGCACAGTCTGCTTTAACCACATTGCACTTGCTAAAACAGACTAGGTATAGAAGCCTGTTTTGAAGCGATGCGCACTGTGTTCGACAGACAATATTTATTTAACACGGTACAAATGGCAGAAAAGGCGCCTAATTGTGGAAATGTAATGATGGTTTAATACCAGTCCACACAGACAGTACAATAGAACGCTAAGCCAGATAGAAGCTCGCGTTGCAGAATGCTCTATTTATAAAAATTTCGCTCAACGCTTCTCAAATATGGCGCAAATGAGGCAAGTTTGAGGATTTTATGTCGAACTTAGGCAATAGCTTTTGTTCATAGGTATAGTGTGCGTTCTATTAGAATTATAATTGTGGGTTAATGTATGCCAAAGACAATTGCATTAGTGGAAGATGACGCGGCCATTCGCGAAAACTACATTATGGCGCTTAAAGCGCAGGGATATAGCGTAAATGCCTATGAAGACAGACCCTCTGCGGCCGAAGCGTTTAACCACACCCTACCCGACTTAGCCATTATTGATATTGGTTTGAAAGATGAAATAGAAGGTGGCTTTATGCTGTGCCAGCAACTGCGAGGTCTTTCTCAAACCCTTCCCATTATCTTTTTCACTGCGCGGGATAACGATGTCGATACTATTAGTGGCCTTAGAATGGGCGCGGATGATTACCTAACTAAAGATATCAGCATGGCTCACCTGCTAGCCCGAATTGCCGCACTGTTTAGACGTACTGATTTGCTTGCTGCCCCCACAGAGCAAAAAGATGAGCTAAAAGTAGGTGATTTAAAAGTAGATGTATCGAGAATGACGGTAAGCTGGCAAAACCAACCTGTTTTACTGACGGTAACAGAGTTCTGGATGCTGCACGCACTCATCAAGCGACCAGGTCACGTAAAAAGCCGTCAACAGCTTATGGATGAGTCGAGAATGGTAGTCGACGACACCACCATTACGTCTCACATAAAACGTATGCGCAAGAAATTTGTGCAGCTTGACGCAAACTTTGATCATATCGATACCGTGTACGGTATGGGGTATCGCTGGCAGCTTTAAAGTACGTGGGTTTAACGCTGTGTATCATCAGTAAAAAATAGAGGCAACCGACTACACACATGGGATTTCGCTTTTCTATCCGCCTTCAGCTTATGGTGCTGTCGTTGTTCCTATTCACCATTCCCTACTTGGGCTATAACTACGTGTGGGAGCTTGAGCAGTACCTTAGAAATGGTCAAGAGCAAACCATGATAGGTACGGCGCGAGCCGTTGCCACTGCCCTTCACGAACGACCCGCTTTATTTGATAGTCAATCAGCTTACCTTCAAGACGTGCGCCCCGGCACAGACCTTTACGCGCCGCCTATTCCTTATCCTATTCAGCTAGATGGCGAACTTAACGACTGGCAGCAAGTTAGCGAATTAATGAGCGAGTATGGCAGTGATGAAGTCATTGAGTATTACAACGGCTTTGCTGGCGAACCCACTAGCTTGTCATTTAAACATATGGTGGGACGCTACGGACAATTTCTGTATGCCATGTTTGAAGTGAGCGATGACGCGCTGTTATGGCGGCAACCCAATAGCTTAAGCGTAGAAACGGGCGACCATTTACTTATCGGCATGGAAACCCCACAAGGTGAGCTAGCAAGATACGTTGTTGCGCCCTATGAAAGTGGCTGGGTAAACGCGTACAAACTTGCTAGCAACACGTCTACAACACGAGCAATAGAGAACGCTCTTTCAATTCAAGGTCGCTGGCAAGAAACTGCCACTGGCTACAATGTTGAATTGCGCTTCCCGCTGTCTATGACTACAGGCGGCTTAGCATTTTCACTCGTCGATGTTGATGATGAGAACAGCAGGTTGAAGCAATACGCATTAGGCACAGCAAATACAAAAGAGCTCGCTGAGTTGGGTACTGTCATAACACCCTCCCCTGAAATTGAGCGTATTTTGGCAGGCTTAAAATATGCCGATTCTAGGGTGTGGGTTGTGGACAAGCACAAACGCGTGCTCGCTCGCGCTGGTGATATTCAATCGGCTACAGGCATTAAAGTCGATGAAAAAGAAGCCCCATCTAATGCGGTATGGCATTGGATAGAAAGTGAGTGGTTACTTCCGCTTTATTATCAAATTCTTACTCGCCCACCTGCCGACTTTATCGATGAGTTAGACGATGCCTATGCACTAGTGGGGCAGGATTTAGGTACGGCGTTAAATGGTCAGCCTGAATCACTGTGGCGCTTGTCACCCGATAATAAAGCCATTGTACTTTCTGCTGCCTACCCTATTTTTATTGAAGGCAATGTAATGGGGGCGGTAATTGTAGAACAAACTACTAATGGCATTCGCACATTGCGAAACCGAGCCCTTGAGCAACTTTTCCACGTTATTTTAGCAGTAATGAGCATAGGTACATTGGGGCTACTGCTATTCGCTACGCGAATCTCAAATCGTATCCGTTCCCTTCGTGATAACACCGAAGCCGTCATTGACGACAATGGTAAGATTATTGGCGCACTGCCGGTATCTAACCAACGTGATGAAATTGGCGATTTATCCCGTTCATTTGCCGACGTACTTTCACGCTTACAGCAGTACAACTCTTATCTAGAGAACATGGCCTCTCGTTTGTCTCATGAGCTAAGAACACCTATCGCTGTGGTGAAGTCATCGTTAGATATGCTTTCTCACGTTAATGATGCTGACCAACAAGCGGTATTTGTAGAAAGGGCTCAGTCAGGCGTAAATCGTCTAAGCACTATATTAAACAGTATGAGTGAGGCTACGCGATTAGAGCAAGCAATTGAGCAGGAAGACTTAGAAACCTTTAATATTATCAAAGTGATTGACGGATGTGTTCAAGGCTATCAGCACGCTTATGCGCAAAGAAAATGGACCTTTATTTCCACTGACAATAGTTTGCTTATTAAAGGGTCTCCTGAACTTATTGCCCAGCTTTTCGATAAAATCGTCTCAAACGCTGTGGACTTCAGCAAAGATAATGATGAAATTATCGTCAAACTGGAAAAGAACGACAAATCTGTGCGACTGTCGGTCAGCAACCCTGGGCCTTTACTTCCCAAAGGAATGAAGAGTCAGCTTACCCAATCCATGGTATCGGTAAGAAAAGAAAATGACGTGCAAAACGCTACACACTCCCCCCATTTAGGGCTAGGGCTTTATATCGCGAACATGATAGCTACTTTTCATAAAGGGCAGCTTTTGTTGAATGACAGAGAAGATGGCACGGGCGTCATCGTTACCGTTAAGCTGCCGCTTTAATTCTGGTATAAAGCATTTTTGGCAAAGTCACCTGTTATAAATACTCGGAGAGTCTAATAGCAAAACAAAAGTCTCTCCTCATTAGACGTCCTTTTTGCTAAGTGGCAAGCTATCTTACAAAAGCAACTGGCCGAAATATAAAGAGAATTTGAATTAAGCATTACTTAAGACTCTTTCAAGCATATCAAATGAGAATGTTTATTATTTATATTTACATTTCTTTGCATATTTCATAGACTTCGTCCTCCTTACACACACTCAAGGGAAACAGGATGAAAAACACTAAGTTAACTATGGGCGCACAGACTATTGCCGCTGCACTGGCATTTGGTAGTGGTGCAGTAATGGCGCAAGAAGAAGTAGAAACCTGTAATGGCACTACTTCAGCAGAATGTGAAACCGTAACTGACGAAGCAATAGAACTGATTAAAATCCACGGCGTACAGCAATCTATCTACCGCTACAATAAATCTGGCGATCCTCGTCGCTTAGCAGACCTTGTTGATACACCACAAACCATTAGCGTTCTTACTCAAGACCAAATTCAAGAAAGCGGAAGAACAGATCTTAGAGATATCTTGCAAGCACAGGCAGGTGTAACTTTAGGTACCGGTGAGAATGGTAATGCTTTTGGTGACCGCTATATTATTCGTGGCCACGAAGCACGCAGTGATGTATTCGTTGATGGTCTTCGCGACCCAGGTATGACAATCCGTGAAAGCTTCGCAACCGAGCGAGTTGAAATTACCAAAGGTCCTAGTTCTACTTTTGCCGGTCGCGGTTCTTCAGGTGGAGCGGTTAACTCTATCACCAAAAAGGCGTCTACCGCTTACAACTTCGGCCGTATTGATGCCGCAGTAGGTACCGACGAGCACAAGCGAGTAACCGTTGATTTAAACAAAACGCTAACTGAAACCAGCGCTGTGCGCCTAAACGGACTTTATTCTTCTGAAGATAAACCTGGACGTGAGGGTATTGAGCGCGATCGTGAAGGTGTGCAGCTTTCTTATGTGAATCAGCCTACTGACCGTTTGTCCTTCACTGGCGACTTGTATTACCTCAATGCAGAAGACATTCCTGACTTAGGTAGCTATTACGACAGGGATGCAGGCTACCCGCTTGAAGATATTCCTGTGTACGCACAAGATGAAGACTTCCAAGACTCGGAAGTAACCACATTCACCTTGCGTACTGAGTATGATATTAGCGATAACGTGCGTTTTTATAACGCTACCCGTGTAGGTAAAACGGAAAACGAATATATTACCACGGGGATGCGTGGCACTAACCGTGACGCAACCGACCCTACTGCGCCAGGTGCTTACACACTATCTTTAAGCAATCACCAAGGTTGGCAGGAAGTTGACTATGTAACTACCCAGTTTAACTTATTCTGGGATACGGCTTTCGCAGGCGTTGATCACCGTTTCGTGATCGGTTTTGAATACACCGATGAATCGGTAGACAATGGCGTGTTCAATATGGATTATACTAATCCATCAAACTGTTTAACCAGCGGTCGTCGCGGTGTATCTGAAAGCTATTGCTTACTAGATGGTGAAGGTAACATGGTCGATAACATTAACTCGCTAATGGGTAAAGCTTATACCCGTGGCGATGCTGATGCCCTATTCGACATTGAAACATACTCACTATACGTTATGGACACCTTTGAGCTGACCGATAACTTTAATGTTTTCGCCGGTCTTCGTGTAGACAGCTATGACTATAGCAACCAAACCTCTAGCGACCTTTACGAGTTCTCGGATGAACTATACAACGGTCATTTAGGGCTAGTTTATGATGTGACCGAGAACGGTAACATCTACGCTTCGTATAGCACGGCAACCAACATAAACGGCGGTGAATCAGATCTAGGTGCTAACTGTGGTTATGGCGGTATTTGTGGTACGCCAGAGCAAGCGTCTCAAGCTGACCCAGAGCAGGTTGAAAACATTGAGTTAGGTACTAAGTGGTCACTATTCAATGAAAAGCTTGTAGCAAATGCCGCGCTATTCCGTATCACTAAGAGCGACGTACACGAGAGTGTTGGTGATGCTTATTCAACGCTAGGTACATTGAACACAGGTGAAAACCGTGTAGAAGGTATTGAGTTTGGTTTAAGCGGTGATATCACAGATAAGCTTAGCATCCAGGCGTCTGCTGCATTTATGGATTCAGAAATTCTTGAGTCTTACAGCGAAGATAATATCGGCCTTGCGCTAAGCAACTTCGCTGACGAAAGCTTCTACATTCAAATGCGCTATCAGCCTAATGAGAAGTTTGCCTTTGGTGGAGACTACAGCTACCAGTCGGAAATGTATGGCGGTCAACCAGATACCGCAGCGGGCTATAGTGCTGAAACCGGTGAGTACTCTATCGTAGTTCCTGACTATCAAGTGATTAACCTATTCGCTAACTACTATCACTCAGAGTCACTGACTTTCCGTGTTAACATTGGAAACTTGTTTGATGAAGAATACTGGACGGCAGCCTACCGTTCTGGCGCCTTCATGTATATCGGTGATGGTCGCAACATTACAGGTACCGTTAGCTACGAATTTTAATGCTAGCATGACCTAGGCGGGCAACTGCCTAGGTCTTTTTATATTAAAAACACTCTCAAAAGCGTTGAAAACATGATTATTATTGATGACTTATTGACGAAAAATGAAGTTGCTCAGTTTCGTCAGCAGCTTACTGATGTGCCCTTTGTTGATGGCAAGAACACAGCGATGGGCATGGCTGCAGGCGTCAAAAATAATGGTCAGGCAGATGCACAGGACAAACGTGTTCAGCAGCTTGCTAACCAATTGCTGAGCAAATTAGGTAACCACCCCAAAGTTATCTCCGCCGCCCTTCCTCAACGTATTTTCCCGCCGTGCTTTAACCGCTACAGCGAATCGCAAACCTATGGCTACCATGTAGACGCCGCCATTATGCGTATTCCGAATACGCCCGATGTCTTACGCAGCGATATGTCGATGACGATTTTTCTTACAGATAAAGATGACTACGAAGGCGGTGAACTTGTTATTCAGACAGGATTTGGCGAGCAAAAAGTTAAATGCGATGCCGGAAGCGCCATACTCTACCCATCTTCAAGTCTACACAAGGTGACGCCTGTCACTAAAGGCGAGCGCATTGCCGCTATCACCTGGCTGCAAAGTATGGTGAGTGACCAGCAAATGCGTGAAACGCTTTTCCAGCTTGACCAAAGCATTCAGTCACTGGTTAACGCAGGCACCGCTGAGCGAGAGCAGCTTGATGGACTTCATCATGTTTACCACAACCTGGTGAGAAAGTTCTCTCAGCTTTAACCTCAATTCAACACAAGTACAATTTGTCACAAGCATTAGCGCGAAAGCTTTCTTAAAAACGAAATAAAGTCTCAGTCGATAGGGTCCTATACTAAAGGTGTAACGCAGTTGTATATTACTGGGTTTATTCTATGACTAATACCAATCCGCATAGATAAGTGCCCACTCAGAAGGCGCTGGCAAGTTTCCTAGCGAAGCGTGGGAATGCAGGAATGGCTGCTCCCTTTCAAATTCCCAGAATGAAGCTAGGAAGCTTGCCAGACCTTCCCGAAGGGCGAGTTTAAAATGTCCGTACTCTTTGTTGTGTCACCTTGATGTAGAGCCACTATACCTGCGGTAACACGCCGCGATTACGAACATTTTAACTCTCGCTGAGTGGGTAATTATCTATACGGACTGGTATATTCAACTGACGCTTTCTTTTTATACTTTGTGCTGTGGTACTTGAATGAAATATAAAACACTTTTTACCGCCCTTCTTTTTATGGCTTGTTCAAGTATGGCCTTAGGACAAAACGGCGAAACCGCTAGCTTTTCTATCACACTTAATGATAGCGATGGCGAGCCTGTCGATAACGGCGTGTTTCTTTTTGAGCCTCAGTTTGAGCCGGATGCACATCAGATGCCGCAGCAAGAACCAGCCGTAATGAATCAAATAGATAAACAGTTTGAACCTCACGTGCTTGTGGTAAAAGCCGGTACTGAAGTGACTTTCCCTAATGCGGATAATTTGTTTCACCACGTCTATTCATTTTCACCTACGAAACAATTCGAACTAAAGCTCTATAAAGAGTTTACGGCAGAGCCTTTACGCTTTGAAAATGCAGGTATTGTGGACATTGGCTGTAATATTCATGATTGGATGCTGGGCTACATTGTAGTCTCAGACTCTCCTTATTTTGGTAAAACTGATAATGAGGGGCAGTCTTCAATTTCACTTCCTCATGGTGAGTACACCGTCCGTTTTTGGCACCCGCAAGTGGAAGGTGAAAAAGCGCTCCCTGCACAGTCCATTTCTGTGTCTGCCGATACTCAAGTAACATGGGCACTTAATACAAACATAATTAGGGATGACGGATTCGATTCTGGTTTCGGCGACTATTGATGCGGTTTGTCACTCAATCATTAGCCCTATTGTCGTTAGTTTTCTCTATCGCAAGCTACGCAGAAACAGACTTTTTGTTGCGCGGAACCTGGGCGCTGAAAGAAAACACACAAAGTTTTCAAGACTTTGGCCAAAACCACCAGCGATTCGAAGGTGATGGCTTACACCTTTCTCAAGCCGTTATCTCAACCAACCTGCGTTTATTTGATGATTGGACAATATCTGGTGTTTTAAACGCTTACAGTGACGGTGAGGAACGACTCAACTTTTCTCAGCTATATTTAAAATATCGGCCACTTAGCGCCTCATCTATAAAACCAGAAGTAAAAGTAGGTGCATTTTATCCTGCTATTTCAGCTGAAAATACAGACATTGCTT
Source organism: Alteromonas sp. ABH4_454 (assembly GCF_056311775.1). Lineage (NCBI taxonomy): Bacteria > Pseudomonadati > Pseudomonadota > Gammaproteobacteria > Alteromonadales > Alteromonadaceae > Alteromonas > Alteromonas sp. ABH4_454. The sequence continues at coordinate 356,198 of NZ_CM149972.1, forward strand.
GGCTATCACCTCACTTCCTCACTAACTCAGCCATAAACAGCTGGATAGGTGAAGAACTAAGAACAGGTGGGCTTGAGATGAGTTTTCGGCAAAATGGCAGACAAGTACGAAGCAACTGGTCGTGGAAAGTATTGGGCAGCGTTTTTAAAGGTAACGATAGCACTGGAACACTACTCTCTTGGCGCGGCTTTGCACTTCACGATAGACAGTCACTTTACAACGATAGGGTGAATTTCCTGCCCATTCCGAGTGTAATCGATGAGGAAAGGCTGGATGCCCCTGCATGGACCGAACCTTTTCGGGAAATAGACAATCGCTTTGGCTATTACTTCGGAGCGCACGTGGCGTACAAGCGCAGCGCTGAAATGCGCTATTACTATTACGATAATAACGCAGACGCAAATGCAGTCGACCCCGACCGCATCTACGCATGGCATACACGCTTTCATTCGTTAACACTGCGCTATCTACCCCGCCCCGAATTAACGCTGTTTTCTCAACTTCTATATGGCGACACCCTAATGGGAGAAAACATCGTTGATAATGACTTTGCGAGCGCTTATGTTGCCGCTGCCTTAGATTTGAATGCGGTGGGACTAAAAAACTTAACCGCGGCAGCACGCATAGACTGGTATCGCGTGAGTGATAATGACAACACAATGTACGACCCAAATGGTAGTCGAGGTAACGCCTATACAATTAGCGTAAAGTACGACATTACCTCTCGCTTTTCAGTAACGACAGAATGGCAATTAAACTCAGGTGAGCAAGAAAATTTGCGTTTCTTTCGGCCTAGTGAGAATTTCACAGAACACCTCTTTCAAGTGGCGTTAACCGCAACACTCTGAACTATAGCTTTTTAAAGCTCAGTCTGGCGAAATCTAACTTTCGGCAACCTCGATTAAGTCAAATTTCGTCTCACTGTCTCCTTTAACCATAACCTGACATTGCCCCCAGCTTTGTGGGATGTGCCAAACATGAGCTTCGGCTACGGTGAACTTTTCTCGGTGGGAGTCACAGCGAACTTCCACAGTATCAAGTTCGCCTTGTATGTTATTAAAAGCAAACTTGTTTCTCACCAGCGTGTGGAACCAACGTCCGTTATCTCCCATGTCCACAGGTACCTGAAGATTCTTTTCAGACGCAATGAATGTTTCAATCTGATTTATTACGGCGGCAGTTTCTTCGATACGCTTTTGTTGTTCATCCATTTCTTGAAGCCTGCTGTAAGACTTTAAGGCATCTGCAAAATACCCCCGCTGCGTATCTAGAAGGATTTTTCTTTGAAGCACGTAAGCCACGTAGTCGTCATCGAACACCGCATTGTCAAGGCGCTTTTGTCCATTGCTAGCAAGCAACCGCGTTAAGCTTGTCGCTTCTCTTTCGATGTCACCTTTAGCACCTGCAATCTGTGACTCCAAGTTGAGTAACCACGCATTCTCGTACCGATTTAACGTATCCCAGCTTAATAGCTCTTTAAGAGCTTCATCTGCCGCCTCTACGTCTCCGGCGTTAAATATTTCATCTACGTTTTTATAAGCTTTAATAAATTTACGAGTTGCGCCCGTTTTTCCGACTAATGCGAAATCCATTTGAACAGCTTGATGACACTGTTGTGTAGGTTCGCCGTCTTTTATTGCTGGATCATACTGCCACTTCTTAACGGCTGATAGTGCACTGCGCTTGAAAGAGGGGCTTCCGAAGAAATCTTCTACTACAGGGTCTTTCACCCTGCCTTCTTCATCAATAACATAGCTCAGCCTAACCCAGCCTTCACGGCCTTTTCTCGCTGCAGAAGAAGGATATCTAGGGTCAACGCGCTCTAACGGGGTCGCGGGTTTAAATGCACTTATCCGCTCCACTTCGTTAGTCTTGGCTTCTGCTAATGCTTTCTCTTCAACTTCATCACAGGGAATGCTCAACTCTTGTGCAGTTGCGCCAGCCATATAACCAGAAGTGAGTAAAACAGCTACCATAAAGGCGAGCGGTTTTTGCTCAGTCCTATACTTATACATGGGTAGGAGCAATGGTGGGGCTTCACGTCGTTTAGCTTTTTTCAATATCGCTTTAAACATCACTATCATCCTTAATAACGGTTCAGGCCTTTGTTGCAATATAGGTTATTTTTTCCTCGATGATTTTTCAAGTGACGCATCGGGAACATTTTTAATCATCATCTGCTCCTTGCGCTTTGTCATCATCTTCGCTAACCGACGCATACTCACTGTTGTATCTTTTTCGTCTACAATATCTACGCCCAATAAGCGTTCAAGCAAATCTTCTAAGGTTAAAACGCCTTCTAAGCCACCGTACTCATCTACTACCAACAACATGTGTACATGCTTATTAATGAAGTGCTCAAAAGTTACCGATAAAGGCATGGTGTTTAATACTGTGACCAAGTCTTTGGCGTATTCAGAAAGCGGCTTATCAGTGTTACCTCTCGCCTGCGCGACCAACAAGTCAGAGCGCATTACGTAGCCAGTAATGTTCTCTGAGTCACTATCTTCAAATACAGGTATACGTGAAAACTCAATATTGGCGTGTTTATGGAAAAACGCTTCCACCGTCATCGACTCTGATACTTTAAATAGCGCCGTTCGGTGGGTAATAGCATCTTTCACTCTAAGCTCGTGCAAGCTTAATAAGCTCTGCAAAAACGCCGCTTCATGATTAGCTAACTGCCCTTCCTGCCCTGACAGTTCAGCCATGGCATGAAGTTCGCTGCGGCTCAATCCGCGAAGTGGGCTGTCTTCCTTGAATCCTTTAGTCATGAGCTCAGACATTTTAACGAACGGCATAAGCACGATTGAAAGGTATTTGAGAAAGTATGCCGTTACAGGGGCAAGTGTTCGCCAATAAGTAGCGCCAAGCGTCTTTGGAATTATTTCTGAAAAAATTAGAATAAGCAGAGTAAGGACAGCTGAAATAACACCTAAATAGGCGTCGCCGAGTACGGCCGCTGCTTGCGCACCTGCGCCGGCAGCCCCCATGGTATGGGCAATGGTGTTCAGCGTTAAAATAGCAGATAGCGGAGTATTAATATTATCGGTTTGTTTACGAAGTAGTGCACCGCTGGCTTTGCCGTCTTTTTCCAATACCGAGATATACGCTGACGAAACGCTCAGAATTACAGCCTCTGCGATTGAGCACAAAAAAGAAAAGCCCAGTGCAATGAAGACGTACACAATAAGTAAAAGCATGTAATTATTCCAAGCGTCCCTGTAGGTTTAAACGCGTTTTAATTTAAAGAAGTTGAGCGACTATTATGGATAATAGAGCGGGATATACAAGCGCTCTGTAAATAACATTCGAGCGCTTGAATGAGGAGAAGCAACTGCAGCGTTAAACCTAACCACAGCATGCCGAGTGGTGTTCGTGATTATGGCGATATTGCTGAAGCTTTTTCACACCCAGCCTTAACATCAATCCCGCCAGCAAAATTGCACATAAACCATAGATTATTTGAACATCTGCGCCGTGCTCATGAACGTGGCTGGCTGTTTTGATCATCGAAGATAGAGAAAACGAGGACACTAGGTAGTTTAGTGCGTAACCAAAACCTATGCTTGCCGAGATAACGCTGAACAAATAAAGCGCAAGAGTTCGCGTACCCATTTCTTGTTTAATCATGCCCATAGTAGACACGTTAGTGGCAGGGCCTGCCATCAAAAACACAAGCACGGCACCAGGAGATAACCCTGCAGCCAAAAAGCCAACCGCAAGCGGTGTAGACGCGGTAGCGCATATGTACATAGGAATACCAATAAGTGCCATAACAAGCATAGCGACCACACCATCTCCCCACTGGGTAAGAAAATCGGTGGGCACCCAAGTTTTAATGGCGGCGGCGAGGGCTAAACCAATAAGTAGCCACACCACAATATCTTCTAGCAGCTTGCCACTTGCATAAGACAATACCTTAGCCACCTGAGATGATTTGCGCGGTAGATTATGATCATGCTGGCCAGCACGGTGATCGTGCTGATGGACAGACTCGCTGTCACAGCATTGGGTCTTATTTTCTGGTTTCTTAGCAGGCTCTGCTTTAGTGCTGCAACATGATGAAGTGGCAGAGGGAGTAATAAATTCACTCTGCACTGCTAGCTCGCTGCGCTCCGCAAAAAAGCGTACCATCAAACCTGCGTAGATTGCACTTATGATTGCTGCAATAGGTCTCACGATAGCGTACAAAGGCCCCAACAATGCGTAAGAAACTGACACACTATCCACCCCCGTCTCCGGTGTAGACACTAGAAAGGATATCGTTGAAGACTTGGATGCACCGCTTCGGCGTAAACCGAGTGCTGCCGGAATAACGCCACATGAACAAAGTGGTAAAGGCGCGCCGATAATAGCAGCTTTGCTAATAGAGCCAAATGATGCGCTACCCATATGCTTTTCTAAAAAAGATACAGGCACTAGCTCATGCATCACTCCTGCGACCAGTAAACCCAATAGCAGCCATGGCGCTGATTCCATGAATAGCGCTAGAAAGTTTTGCCCTAGTAAAATGATATCTGACACATAGCCTCTCTTGTAACCTTGCCTTAAGCTTCAATGCTCGTAGGCATATCCTGCTTGCAGACAAAGTCACCTTGTATTGAACACTATACATAGTAACAGATATAAGGTGTGACAGAAAATCAACAAAACTGATTAGGTTGATTGTAGAAGCATAAAAATGGCCAGTACAAATGTACTGGCCGAATGTTGACTGTCTCGTGAGTGTGCTTTTTAAACTCAGAGGTCAACCATGAAAAATCGGATAATTGTTCAGTTAATCATTAAGCTGCTTATTCTTGTGTAGCCTTATGTTGCTTCTCTTTTTTAAGCTTAGACACCACAGAGAAAGCTTCGAGCATTACGAGTACTGAAACCACCAGCACTACTGCGTCTAAGAACACCAACAGATAGTTTCCTTCTACGTAGTACTCTTTAAGCTTTATCAGGCCAGCAAAGAAAGCCATGATCAGTACAAACACCATTGGAATGAGCGTATATTTCGCTGGTCGGCCTAATTTAATCAGCATCACCGAGATTACTAACAGGGTTAAACTAGCTAGTATCTGGTTAGTAGAGCCAAATAAAGGCCAAATAATCATACCGCCACTGCCTGACGCACCACCTGCGCCGAAGGCCAGCAATAGGCAACATCCAACGGCTACAAGCGTCGCAACTACGCCATTTTTCAGTGCACCAATAGAATAAATATCACCCCATTCTTGTATGATGTACCGCTGTAAGCGTACACCTGAATCCATAGTAGTGCCTGCAAATAGAACAACCATTACAGCAAGGATCGTTGAAGAAAAGTCTACTGGCAGCCCCCAGCCCTGCTGAATTAAGTTCGCACCACCTGTGATAAATGCACCGACACTTCCAGCGCCTAAGTGACTATAGACTTCGTGCCATTCTTCAGGTGACGCAGCGAACGCTACGCCGCTAACCGCGACAATAGTAATAAGCGCAAGTGAACCTTCGCCCACAGCGCCAAGGTAACCTACGAAACGTGCGTCTGTTTCTTTATCAAGCTGCTTGGAACTAGTACCTGATGACACTATGCCGTGGAAGCCAGAAACCGCACCACACGCAATGGTGACGAACAGCAACGGGATAAGACTTGGTGAATCTACCGCCGTTTGCGTGTTAAACGCTGGCGCTGTGATATCCGGCATAGCAAAGAAGACAGCACCGTAAAGTAAAAATAGGCCCACTAATAGCTGCATACCATTAATGAAATCACGAGGCTGTAGCAACATCCAAACTGGTAGTAGGGAGGCAATAGCAGCATAAACAAAAAGAATGATTATCCAATTCGCTTTATCGGCTAAACCAAACATGGTTTCTGGCAAGCTCAGTGGAATATAACTGCCTGCATAGACCGATGCGTAAAGCACGATAATGCCGACAAGGCACAAAGGGATAAGGCTGAAGTTACGCTTTAGTAGCTGACCAATAACTAATGCAACGGCAATCGCCATCCACGCAGGGAAAACCGCATTAGGTTGGGAAACAAAGGAATTAGCGATAACCACGCCGAAAACGGCATTAACCATTAAAAGTACTAGGAAAATCACTATCATAAAGAGTGAGCGGGAGCGTTTACCAATAACACTCTCAGAGAGCGCTCCCATGGATTTCCCTTTGTGACGTGCGCTGGCCCACAAAGCCCCCATATCGTGCACACCAGCAAACAAAATCGTGCCAAATACCACCCACAGAACAGCGGGTACCCAGCCCCAATAAACGGCAATTGCGGGGCCTACAATCGGCGCAGCACCGGCTACCGAGGTAAAATGGTGACCCCATAACACTACTTTATTGGTGGGAACAAAGTCGACACCATCTTGCATGGTATGGGCGGGGGTTACAAAACTATCATCCAACTTGAATATACGGTTCGCAATAAACTTCGAATATACGAACCAACCAAGCAACATTCCAATGATGCCCAGTATCACTATGGCAATAGACTGCATTTTATTATCCTAATATTGTTTTTATAAGATCTCATAAGCTTCGCTGTATATCGAAGCTTAAAAACCCGAGCCTTTCTTTTAACATTAAACCATTTGTCGCCATGGTTTAGCGCCATTGTAAGACTAAAGTCTAACTCTGGCGTAGTTTTTTACGACTCTTCATACCACTTAGCGTTTCTTGATTATAGGCAGCGCTACGGAAAAGAGAAAAATAACGCTGTTAATCTCAAATTTTCTATCAAACAGGTAAACAGCGCTTTAAATAAGATGCATTCTCGTTTATAAATACGCCTCTTTTTATCTGTAGGCAGAACAATGGCATCACCTAAATTTCACATGGCTTTTCGCAAATATCACCGTTGGCTTGGTTTTTTTCTCGCGGGCATAATGGGTGTATACGCTATTAGCGGCATTCTTTTAATATTTCGCCCTACCGATATATTGAAGTATGAACAAGTCCAGACCAGGCAATTTGAAGCAAACCTATCAGGTGAAGAACTGCTGCCTTTGCTTAAAATGAGAGGCAGTAAAGTCACAAGTGAAAACGTAGACAAAATTGTACTTAATGTAGGCCTGTACAATAAAGCTACGGGTGAAGCCACTATCACCAAAAAAGACTATCCAATCGTTTTGTCTAAAATGGTTAAGCTTCACAAAGCGACGAATAACAGCCCTCTATTTTGGCTAAACATAAGCTTTGGCGTAGGCTTGCTATTTTTTGTTATTTCCGCGTTTTTGATGTTTGTTCCTAAACTGCCTATGTACAAGAACGGGCTAAAAATAGCTGGTATCGGAGCTATCGTTACCGTGTTAACCGTAATTTTTGGTTCGTAATTTTTGCTTCGAAGTTTGCAATTCGAAACATTTGTGTAGTCGAGCCTATGTTATGGCGCTTTTAGTACGCATACTGAACGGTATGCGTACTGGGCTAATTAATTGATAGAGAGAAAAAAGGATTTCATCGACCTGTAAGTGGTCTCCGACTCTGGCGTTTTATAGAAAATCAAATATTCGGCGTGGGATAGCCCTTCAAAGATTTCTATCTGCGCAACACCTCCACTATCACGTATTGCACGACTCACTCTTACCGTATCGCTTAAAAACATGTCTCGCGTCCCTGTCACCAGCAGAGTTGGCGGGAATGCTTCAAAAGAACCGTACAGTGGCGATATTGCAGGGTCCGTTAGCGCTCTTTTGCCAGCATATAGTTTGGCGGCAGCTTCAAGTACTCCATCGTAGGTCACCAACACAGCATCTATACTCTCATTTGTAGAAAGACTATCGCTGGTTTTGGTAAGGTCGGCCCAAGGCGTGCCTGCATACACCCCTTTGGGTAAAGGACTTTTGCTGCTGATGAGATACTGGACTAGTGAAAGCACTAAACCACCTCCAGCCGATGTTCCTCCCACAAATATATTTCCCTCACCAACTTGGTCGTGTAAAGCATTGTAAACTGCAACTACGTCATTCAGTGCAGCGGGAAAAGGAAACGCTGGCGGCATCCTATAGTCAACGCTATATACTACAATACCTAACCTTTCAGCGACGAGCAGCCCTTCTTCGATGCTCGGCAAACCGCCAAAAAGCACAAACGCTCCACCATGAATATCAAGATAAACCTTGTCTTTAAATTCAGGTGTAATCGTTTTAGGTGTCAACTTGCGCACGACCACATCATTTAATTTAATAAGCTCAACATCCACGTTAAGCTCTTTTTTCATCTTTTTGATTTTTTTCTTTTGCTCGCTATTTCTAGCGTGAACATAGTTTCTCCATTCTTCAATGGTACGAGGTGTACTCGCTATTACTTCTTCTTTGGTGAAGTGGGGAAATGCTGAGATGCTTTCTATCAGCGCCTCACTGGCTGCTTGGGGTAATGGTGGCTTATTGTTGTGCATAGGGCTTGTAGTAGCTGATGTAGTAGGAGTAAATAACAACGCAAGTACGTACATCAATAGGTATGTAAATTTCATAATGAATAGACGCCTTACGTAAATGTGTAGCTTTCTATAAGAGTTAATGTACGTGAACAAAGCTGTAATACCAATCCGCGTAAATGTAAAGCTTAGTCTGACTTGCGGCTTCAATTGCTAGCATTCGCCTAGACCTAAATGCGCCTTTTCTAGGTAGTCTGAAAAAACTGTACTAAGTACAGGTTATATCTAGATTGCATTTTGCTATGCTAGCTTATAATTTACTCACTACCGTAAAAATGATTACGACTTTTTTGAAAGCGAAGGGATGCTAAATCGCACGCTTTAGCTAATAAGTAAATAACCTTAGGGATGAAGATGAAAAGCTTTTCTATACACAAACTACTGTTCTCACTAGGACTCGCTGTATCTACAGTAACATCCGTTATTGCCGACGATGATAGCCAAACGTCAGTTTGGAAAGTATCCAATGGGGAAGATGCCGTATATGTAGGTGGCACTATCCATATTTTACCTATCTCTGAATTCCCTCTGCCAAGTGAATTTACCGACGTCTATGAGCAGGCAGACACACTAGTATTCGAAGTCAAAATGCCGGATCCCACAGACATTGAAGGCCAACAGAAAATGATGGCAGGGCTCGCCTACGCGGAAGGCAAGTCGCTTAAAGATGATGTGTCAGAAGAAACCTATCAAGCCCTTAATGCTTATTTAGCTAAATTCGGCGCTACTGCAGATCAGTTAGCTCGATTTAAGCCAGGCATGGTTGCATCTATGCTAGTTGCTATGGAAGCACAGCGCTCTCAGATGGCCGGGCAAGGGGTAGATGCCTATTTTATGCAGTTGGCGGCACGTGACGGTAAAGCAAGTGAATACTTAGAATCACTAGATTTTCAAATCAATATGCTTGCGAACATGGGCGCGGGTGAAGAAGATCGCCTTATTTCTGAAACGTTAGAAACCTTACCAGAGCTAAAAGACATGCTACAAAGCACTATTAAAGCATGGAGAAACGGTGACACTGATCAAATTGATGAGTTGGTGGTAGATACATTCAAACGTGAATCTCCTACCTCTTATGATGATGTGTTTACCAAGCGTAATCAAAACTGGCTACCTCAAATCGAAGCTATGTTCGGCGATGAAGACCAAGAGTTTGTTTTAGTTGGTGCAGGACATTTAGTGGGTGATGACAGCGTGATTGCCCTATTGGAAGCTAAAGGTTACAAGATAGAACAAATGTAATTCGCCTTTGGCACAGGGTTAACAAAGCTAAAGCTAGGCAAATGCCTAGCTTTTTTATGCTGATTGAGTATGGAGTGAGTGTATGCCCTCTGAAACCCTACACCGCAGGGATGCGCTGTCGGAGCCCCCATGGATGGGTTTACGGCGTGTTTCTTCCTCTCCGCACAGTCTAAATAAATGTAAAGGGGGAGCTTGTTCAATCTAGAACTCTCAGCTGCATGGAAGCAGCTGCGAAGCCCCCATGGATGGGTTCACGGCGTGTTCTAGATTGAACAAGCGCCGCCTGATGTTTAGGCATAAAAAAAGCGCACCTAAGTGCGCTTTTTTTGGCTTGTGTTGCTAAGTCTAGATTAGTCTAGGATCTTAGATACAACACCAGCACCTACTGTACGACCACCTTCACGGATTGCGAAACGAAGACCTTCTTCCATCGCGATCGGAGCAATTAGCTCAACTTTGAATTTAAGGTTGTCACCAGGCATTACCATTTCTACGCCTTCTGGAAGCTCTACAGCACCAGTTACGTCAGTTGTACGGAAGTAGAACTGTGGACGGTAGCCTTTGAAGAATGGAGTATGACGACCACCTTCATCTTTAGACAGTACGTATACTTCTGCTTCGAAGTTAACGTGTGGAGTGATTGAACCAGGCTTAGCTAGTACTTGACCACGTTCAACTTCATCACGCTTAGTACCACGTAGAAGAACACCAACGTTCTCACCTGCACGGCCTTCGTCAAGAAGCTTACGGAACATCTCAACACCAGTACAAGTAGTCTTAGTAGTGTCTTTGATACCTACGATTTCTACTTCTTCACCAACCTTGATGATACCTTGCTCAACACGACCTGTTACAACAGTACCACGGCCTGAGATTGAGAATACGTCTTCGATTGGAAGGATGAACGGCTTGTCGATTGCACGCTCTGGCTCTGGGATGTATGAATCAAGCGCTTCACCAAGCTCGATGATTTTCTTTTCCCACTCTGCGTCGCCTTCAAGCGCTTTAAGAGCTGAACCTTGGATAACTGGTAGGTCATCACCTGGGAATTCGTATTCGTTAAGAAGTTCACGAACTTCCATTTCTACTAGCTCTAGAAGCTCTTCATCATCAACCATGTCACACTTGTTCATGAATACGATGATGTAAGGAATACCAACCTGACGACCAAGTAGGATGTGCTCACGAGTCTGAGGCATAGGGCCATCAGTCGCAGCTACTACTAGGATACCACCGTCCATCTGAGCAGCACCAGTGATCATGTTTTTAACGTAATCAGCGTGTCCTGGGCAGTCTACGTGTGCGTAGTGACGAGTAGGAGTGTCATACTCTACGTGTGAAGTAGAGATGGTGATACCACGAGCTTTCTCTTCAGGCGCGTTATCGATTTGATCGAAAGCCTGAGCAGAACCACCGTAAGTCTTTGAAAGAACTGTAGTGATAGCTGCAGTAAGGGTAGTTTTACCGTGGTCAACGTGGCCGATTGTACCCACGTTTACGTGGGGTTTCGTACGTTCAAACTTTTCTTTTGCCATTTTTCTCGTTTCCTAAGTTAAAAGTCCGACCCACCAATAGACCGGACCGAACCTTCATTTAGATTAAATTCTAGATTCAATAATAGCCTGCGCCACATTGTTAGGCGCCTCAGAATAATTGAAGAACTCCATTGAGTATGAAGCACGACCTTGTGTTTGTGAACGCAAATCAGTTGCGTAGCCAAACATTTCTGAAAGCGGCACTTTTGCACGTATTATTTTAACACCTGCTACGCCATCTTCCATACCTTCGATCATGCCGCGGCGACGGTTAATGTCACCAACTACATCACCCATCCAGTCTTCTGGAGTAGTCACTTCAACTTTCATTGTGGGTTCAAGCAACACCGGATTTGCTTCTGCGGCGCCTTTTTTGAAACCCATAGAGCCGGCGATCTTAAACGCCATTTCAGAAGAGTCAACATCGTGGTAAGAACCATCAAACAAAGTAACCTTTACATCTAGTACTGGGAACCCTGCAAGAACACCACTTCGCATCTGCTCCTGAATTCCTTTATCGACCGCTGGAATGAACTCTTTTGGTACAACACCACCGACGATTTCGTTCACAAATTCGTAGCCTGAACCTTCTTCCTGAGGCTCAATGCGTAACCATACATGACCAAACTGGCCACGACCGCCTGACTGACGAACGAACTTCCCTTCCACTTCAACAGATTTACGAAGGGTTTCGCGATAAGCAACCTGTGGGTTACCTACGTTACATTCAACTTTAAATTCGCGCTTCATGCGGTCGACAATGATGTCAAGGTGAAGTTCACCCATACCTGAGATAATTGTCTGACCCGTCTCGTCATCAGTTTTAACTTTAAACGATGGATCTTCTGCCGCAAGTTTGCCTAAGGCAATACCCATTTTTTCTTGGTCAGCCTGAGATTTAGGCTCTACTGCTATTGAAATAACAGGGTCTGGGAACTCCATACGCTCTAACGTGATAACGTTATTAGGATCGCAAAGCGTATCACCAGTGGTAACATCTTTAAGGCCGATAGCGGCGGCAATGTCACCTGCGCGTACTTCTTTAAGCTCTTCGCGGTCTTTTGCGTGCATTTGCACGATACGCCCGAAGCGCTCACGTTTACCTTTTACTGGGTTATATACAGTATCGCCCGTGTTAACTACACCTGAGTAACAGCGGAAAAAGGTCAACGTACCCACAAATGGGTCTGTTGCTATTTTAAATGCTAGTGCTGAGAAAGGCTCATCGTCGCTTGAATGACGCTCTGCTTCAGTCTCGTCTTTGTCGTCAAGCACACCTGTAATGGCTTTAACTTCAGTTGGAGACGGTAGATAGTGAATTACAGAGTCTAGTACTGCCTGAACACCTTTGTTTTTGAAGGCACTGCCACAAGTGGCAAGAACAATTTCGTTGTTCAGTGTACGCGTACGAAGGCCTAAACGGATTTCTTCTTCAGTCAGCTCTTCGCCTTCTAAATACTTATCCATCAGCTCATCAGACGCTTCTGCAGCCGCTTCGATCATCTCGGTACGGTACTGCTCAGCGGTATCAAGATATTCAGCCGGAATGTCTTCATAGGTAAATGTCATACCCATGTCGTCTTCATTCCAGTTGATGGCTTTCATCTTCACAAGGTCGATGACGCCATGGAAATTCTCTTCAGCGCCCATGTTGATTTGAATCGGAACACAGTTTGCGCCTAAACGCTTGCGGATTTGCCCCACAACGCGCTCAAAATCAGCGCCAGCCCGGTCCATTTTATTAACGAACACTAGGCGTGGCACTTCATATTTGTCAGCCTGTCGCCAGACTGTCTCTGATTGAGGTTCTACCCCAGAAGACCCACAGAAAACAACTACTGCACCGTCTAGTACACGTAATGAACGCTCTACTTCAATAGTAAAGTCTACGTGTCCAGGGGTGTCGATGATGTTAATTCTGTGCTGATCGAACTGTTGCTCCATACCAGACCAGAAACAAGTCGTTGCAGCAGACGTGATAGTAATACCACGCTCCTGCTCTTGCTCCATCCAGTCCATGGTAGCAGCACCATCGTGCACTTCACCGATTTTGTGAGACAGCCCTGTATAAAACAGGACTCGCTCTGTGGTCGTGGTTTTACCCGCGTCCACGTGAGCCACAATACCAATATTGCGATAACGCTCAATCGAGGTCTTACGAGGCATAAATCTCTCTCAGTTAAATAACGTTGATTACCAACGGTAGTGAGCAAACGCTTTGTTTGCTTCGGCCATACGGTGAACGTCTTCACGTTTCTTAACCGCTGAACCTTTATTATCTGCTGCGTCTAGCATTTCAGCCGCTAGGCGTTGTGCCATAGACTTTTCGCCACGTTTACGTGCAGCTTCTACCATCCAACGCATACCTAGCGCGTTACGACGAACTGGACGTACTTCAACTGGAACCTGATAAGTTGAACCACCAACACGACGAGACTTAACCTCTACTGTTGGGCGGATGTTATCAAGCGCTTCCTCGAAGATATCTAGGTGTGCTTTGCCGGTTTTTTCAGCAACAATATCAAGCGCACCGTAAACGATTCTTTCAGCGACTGACTTTTTGCCGTCGAGCATTACGACATTCATGAATTTCGCAAGCAGTTGTGAACCAAATTTTGGCTCTGGTAGGATTTTACGTTGACCTACGACTCTTCTTCTTGGCATTTTCTATTCTCCGTATGAATTCAGGGAAAACCCAAAACTCTTAAACTTCAGTTTGGCCTTACTAACGGAGAACCGTTAAGACTTAGGCTTCTTCGCGCCGTACTTAGAACGGGCTTGTCTACGATCGTTTACACCTGCGCAGTCAAGAGTACCGCGAACTGTGTGATAACGAACACCTGGTAGATCTTTAACACGACCACCACGGATAAGTACTACACTGTGCTCTTGTAGGTTGTGACCTTCACCACCGATGTATGAAGAAACTTCAAAACCGTTAGTTAGACGTACACGACATACTTTACGTAGTGCAGAGTTTGGTTTCTTAGGCGTAGTAGTATATACACGAGTACATACACCACGTCTTTGTGGACAAGCTTGTAGAGCAGCTACGTTGCTTTTTTCAACGGGCTTTCTACGCGGCTTGCGCACTAACTGGTTAACTGTTGCCATTAACTAGCTCCTGATTAAAAACTACGAAAACCCAATCACTGCGATTGGGTCCATATTAATGCGATTAATCTATTAATCGCGCTTGTTTGTGAACATTGTGCTCGTCAATATTCACTGAGCGCTGATACGAAAAACCGCGACCGTTTATCGAGCCATTTGATGGCTATCCAAAATCGGGTCGCGGAATATTAAAGATCATCGCTCTGACTGTCAAGGTGTACAAAGCTTAAGCAGTTAATTTATCTGCAATCTGTACAACTTCACTGCCAAATTGTTAGGAGTACGTTAACGTACTCCTATGATCTTGCCTTATTCGGCAGTATCTTCGTCTGCACCTGCATTAAGCGCTTCGGTTAGTGCCTGTTCTGCTTCAGCAGCAGAAACTGACATTTCTTCGATTTGCTCTTTGCGACGTTGTGCACGGCGTTCGTGGTAAGCGAAACCGGTACCCGCTGGAATAAGTCGACCAACGATTACGTTTTCTTTCAGACCGCGTAGGTCATCTTCTTTACCTTGAACCGCAGCTTCAGTTAGAACACGTGTTGTTTCTTGGAACGATGCCGCCGAGATAAATGACTCAGTAGACAGTGACGCTTTAGTGATACCAAGCAGTCTGTGTTTCGTACTGCGCAGGGATCTTGCCGTGTTTTTCAATTTCACGGTTAGCCACTTTAACGTTCGATACTTCAACCTGTTCGCCTTCAAGGAACTGCGTATCGCCTGGGTGAGTGATAATACACTTACGTAGCATCTGACGAATAACTACTTCGATGTGCTTATCGTTAATCTTAACACCCTGTAGACGGTATACTTCCTGAACTTCGTTCACAATGTAGTTTGCTACTGCTGAGATACCACGTAGACGTAGGATATCGTGTGGAGACTCTGGACCATCGGCGATAACTTCACCTTTTTCCACTTTCTCACCTTCGAACACGTTAAGCTGACGCCACTTAGGAATCATCTCTTCGTATGCGTCACCTTCAGCAGGTGTGATTACAAGACGCTTCTTACCTTTGGTCTCTTTACCGAAGCCGATAGTACCTGAGATTTCTGCAAGGATTGCAGGCTCTTTAGGCTTACGTGCTTCAAATAGGTCCGCAACGCGCGGTAGACCACCGGTGATATCACGAGTCTTCGAGCTTTCTTGAGGAATACGTGCTAGCACGTCACCTTCGTTAGCCACTTTGCCTTCTGACGCTTCAATCGTGGTAAAGCTTGGAAGACGAATTTCCTGAAGACCGAACTCATCGCTCTCAAGAATTAGCTTAGGCTCTTTAGCGTTAACTTTCGCAAGGTCTTTAACAACGATACGGGTTAGACCAGTAAGCTCGTCTTGCTGCATTTCGGTGTTAGAGTCATCAATGTCTGCAAAGCTAATCTTAGCTGCACGTTCAGTGATGATTGGGTGACTATGCGGATCCCAGTTTGCAACAACGTCGCCAGCTGCAATAGATGCACCGTCATCCACGCTAAGTACAGCACCGTAAGGTACTTTATAGCGCTCTTTCTCACGGCCTTGCTCGTCGATAACAGTAAGCTCTGTTGAACGAGAAACAATAACCACTTTACCTTCAGAGTTACGTACGAACTTCGCGTTGTGTAGCTTAAGGCTACCCGCTGTCTTAACCTGTACGCTGTTCTCAGCAGATGCTCTTGATGCCGCACCACCGATGTGGAACGTACGCATGGTAAGCTGTGTACCTGGTTCACCGATTGACTGTGCTGCAATAACACCAACCGATTCACCGCTACCTACCATGTGACCACGTGCAAGGTCACGACCGTAACACTTAGCACAAACACCGAAGTCGTTGTCACAAGTGATTACCGAGCGAACCATGATTTGGTCAACTGAGTTAGCTTCAAGCATGTCTACTAACGCTTCGTCTAGAAGAACATTACGCTCAACTAGTACTTCGTCAGTACCTGGCTTAAGTACGTCTTCTGCTACCACACGACCTAGTACACGCTCGCGTAGCGGCTCAACAACGTCACCACCTTCGATTAGTGGTGTCATTTGAACACCTTCG
The DNA here is from genome assembly GCF_056311775.1 of Alteromonas sp. ABH4_454. Classification (NCBI taxonomy): domain Bacteria; kingdom Pseudomonadati; phylum Pseudomonadota; class Gammaproteobacteria; order Alteromonadales; family Alteromonadaceae; genus Alteromonas; species Alteromonas sp. ABH4_454. Next base: position 372,541 of record NZ_CM149972.1, read on the forward strand.
AATGTGCCACAGTCGTCGTTTGTAATTACCAAGTCTTGTGCAACGTCTACTAGACGACGTGTTAGGTAACCCGAGTTAGCTGTCTTAAGTGCGGTATCCGCTAGACCTTTACGAGCACCGTGAGTTGAGATGAAGTACTGTAGTACGTTCAGACCTTCACGGAAGTTCGCCGTAATTGGGGTTTCGATGATTGAGCCATCTGGCTTAGCCATCAGACCACGCATACCAGCTTAGCTGACGAATCTGAGCGGCACTACCACGAGCACCCGAGTCGGCCATCATGTAAACTGAGTTAAATGATGATTGCTCTTCTTCTTCGCCATCGCGGTTAATTACGATGTCAGTCTTAAGGTTATCCATCATGGCCTTAGCAACTTTTTCGTTGGCATTTGACCAGATATCGATAACTTTGTTGTAACGCTCACCCGCAGTAACAAGACCGTTTTGGAACTGTTCCTGAATTTCAATAACTTCTGCTTCCGCCGCGTCGATAATTTCTTTCTTAGCAGCAGGGATAACCATATCGTCGATACCAACAGACGCACCCGCGATCATCGCGTAGTGGAAACCGGTATACATGATTTGGTCAGCAGCAATTACTGTGTCTTTCAGACCTAGCGTACGGTAACAAGCATTCAATAGTTTTGAAATTTGCTTCTTGCCCATCGCTTGGTTGATGATTTCAAATGGCAGACCCTTTGGAAGGATCAATGAGAAAATCGCACGACCAACAGTAGTGTCAGTTAGGGTTACTTTCTCAGTTTTGTTGCCATCTTCATCGATGTCATATTCAGTAATACGTACTTTAACGCGAGAGTGAAGCTCAGCATTACCTGTACGGTACGCTTTTTCTGCTTCATTCGGGCTGGTGAATACCATGCCTTCGCCTAAGCCGTTTACTTTGTCACGCGTTAGGTAATAAAGACCTAATACAACGTCCTGTGAAGGTACGATGATTGGCTCACCGTTCGCTGGTGACAGGATGTTGTTCGTTGACATCATAAGTGCACGTGCTTCTAGCTGTGCTTCGATTGTCAACGGTACGTGTACCGCCATTTGGTCACCATCGAAGTCGGCGTTGTACGCCGCACACACTAGCGGGTGAAGCTGAATCGCTTTACCTTCGATTAGTGTAGGTTCGAATGCTTGGATACCCAAACGGTGAAGTGTAGGTGCACGGTTAAGTAGTACCGGGTGTTCGCGGATAACGTCGTCTAGTACGTCCCAAACCTCTGGTGCTTCGCGCTCTACTAGCTTCTTAGCTGCTTTGATTGTTGTTGCAAGACCACGACCTTCAAGCTTACCGTAGATAAACGGCTTGAATAGCTCAAGTGCCATCTTCTTAGGAAGACCACACTGGTGAAGACGTAGCGTAGGACCAACGGTAATTACAGAACGGCCTGAGTAGTCAACACGCTTACCAAGAAGGTTTTGACGGAAACGACCTTGCTTACCTTTGATCATGTCTGCAAGCGACTTAAGTGGACGCTTGTTAGAACCGGTAATCGCACGACCACGACGTCCGTTATCTAGAAGCGCATCTACAGACTCTTGAAGCATACGCTTTTCGTTGCGTACGATAATGTCTGGAGCAGCTAGGTCTAGAAGACGCTTAAGACGGTTGTTACGGTTGATTACACGACGGTATAGGTCGTTAAGGTCAGACGTTGCAAAACGGCCGCCATCTAGTGGTACTAGAGGACGTAAATCTGGTGGAAGTACCGGAAGAACCGTCATGATCATCCACTCTGGCTTGTTGCCAGATTGTTGGAATGACTCAAGCAATTTAAGACGCTTAGTAATCTTCTTACGCTTGGTTTCAGAGTTGATTGAAGGCAGCTTCTTCACGCATAGCCGCAACATCTGCGTCTACGTCTAGTACTGTTAGAAGATCGAATACTGCTTCAGCACCCATCTTCGCTTCAAACTCGTCACCGTGCTCTTCAAGTGCATCCAAGTACTCTTCTTCGTTAAGAAGTTGGCTGCGCTCAAGTGTAGTCATACCTGGCTCTGTAACCACGTATGATTCAAAGTAAAGTACACGTTCAATATCACGAAGTGTCATATCAAGCATAAGGCCGATACGAGACGGTAGTGATTTAAGGAACCAAATGTGTGCAACCGGGCTAGCTAGCTCGATGTGACCCATACGCTCACGACGTACTTTAGTCAGTGTAACTTCAACGCCACACTTCTCACAGATAACACCACGGTGCTTAAGGCGCTTGTACTTACCGCAAAGACACTCGTAGTCTTTAACCGGACCAAAGATACGCGCACAGAACAGACCGTCACGCTCAGGCTTGAACGTACGGTAGTTAATTGTTTCAGGCTTTTTAACTTCACCGAATGACCATGAACGAATCATGTCAGGTGAAGACAGACCGATTCGAATATTATCGAATTCTTCGGTCTTGTTTTGTTGCTTTAGAAACTTTAATAAGTCTTTCACATTACTCTCCCAGCGGAGTCAGTCTCTAGAACCCGGCGCAAGCGCCGGGCCATCTCATAACATTACGCGGCGATTGCCGTATTACTTTTCTTCAAGCTCGATGTTGATACCCAACGAGCGAATTTCTTTAAGTAGTACGTTGAATGATTCTGGCATGCCAGGTTCCATTCTGTGGTCGCCATCGACGATGTTCTTGTACATCTTGGTACGGCCGTTAACGTCATCTGACTTAACAGTAAGCATTTCCTGAAGGGTATATGCTGCACCGTATGCTTCAAGTGCCCACACTTCCATCTCACCGAAGCGCTGACCACCAAACTGTGCTTTACCACCAAGAGGCTGCTGTGTAACAAGGCTGTAAGAACCAGTAGAACGCGCGTGCATCTTGTCGTCTACTAAGTGGTTCAGTTTCAGCATGTACATGTAACCAACCGTAACTGGACGCTCAAATTCGCGACCGGTACGACCGTCGAACAATGAAATCTGACCGCTTTCTGGAATATCAGCAAGCTTCAGCATTTCTTTGATTTCTGATTCACGAGCACCGTCGAATACAGGCGTTGCAATTGGAACACCCTTACGAAGGTTTTCTGCTAAGCGACGCACTTCGTGGTCTGTGAAGTTATCGATGTCAACTTCTTGGTGATTTTCACCAAGCTCGTACACCTTCTTCAAGAACTCACGCAGTTCAGCCAGCTCACGCTGCTCTTTAATCATGCGGTCAATCTTCACACCAAGACCGTGTGCAGCCATACCCAAGTGAGTTTCTAGGATCTGACCGATGTTCATACGAGACGGTACACCTAGTGGGTTTAGAACGATATCTACCGGCGTACCGTTAGCATCGTATGGCATGTCTTCTACAGGCTGGATAGTCGAGATAACACCTTTGTTACCGTGACGTCCGGCCATCTTGTCACCCGGTTGGATGTGACGCTTAACTGCAAGGTAAACCTTAACAATCTTAAGTACGCCAGGCGCTAGGTCATCACCTTGTGTGATCTTACGACGCTTAGTTTCAAACTTCTTATCGAAGTCCGCTTTAATTTCAGCGTGTTGCTCAGCGATTTGGTCTAGCTCTAGCTGTGCATCTTCGCTGTTAAGTGCAATTTCAAACCACTTTTCACGCGGCAGGCTGTCAAGCTTAGCTTGGTCAACACCAGCACGTAGAAGTGCAGTTTGTGCACGGGCAAAGATACCGTCTGCAAGAATTTCGAACTCGTCAGTAAGGTCTTTCTTAACCTGACGTAGCTGCATGTCTTCGATTTCTAGCGCGCGCTTGTCTTTCTCTACACCATCACGGGTAAATACTTGAACGTCAATTACCGTGCCGTGAACAGAGTTAGGTACACGTAGCGACGTATCTTTAACGTCAGACGCTTTTTCACCGAAGATTGCACGTAGTAGTTTCTCTTCTGGCGTAAGCTGCGTTTCACCTTTAGGCGTTACTTTACCTACTAGGATGTCACCGCCTTTCACTTCCGCACCGATGTAAACAACACCTGATTCATCAAGCTTGCTTAGTGCAGATTCACCCACGTTCGGGATATCAGAAGAAATCTCTTCTGGCCCAAGCTTAGTATCACGAGCGATACAGCTAAGCTCTTGAATGTGGATTGTAGTGAAACGGTCTTCCTGTGCTACACGCTCAGAAATAAGGATTGAATCCTCGAAGTTGTAACCATTCCACGGCATGAACGCGATACGCATGTTCTGACCAAGTGCAAGGTCACCTAGGTCTGTTGAAGGACCGTCAGCTAGCACGTCACCAGTAACAATCGGGTCACCAACACTACAGGTAGGCTTCTGATTGATACAAGTATTCTGGTTAGAACGCGTGTATTTAGTCAGGTTGTAGATATCGATACCCGCTTCACCTGGAAGCATTTCATCTTCGTCTACTTTAATTACGATACGGCTGGCATCAACATAATCAACCACACCACCGCGCTTAGCAACTACAGTAACACCTGAGTCAACCGCGATAGTTCTTTCCATACCGGTACCAACTAGCGGCTTATCAGCGCGTAGTGTAGGTACTGCCTGACGTTGCATGTTCGCACCCATAAGTGCACGGTTTGCGTCATCGTGCTCTAGGAATGGAATAATGCTCGCAGCAATTGAAACGATTTGCTGTGGTGAAACGTCCATGTATTTGATGTCTTCAGTTGGCATCAAAGTAGTTTCACCGCGGTGACGACATGGAATTAGGTCGTCTACCAACTCGCCATTCTCAGTCAGCGCAATATTAGCCTGAGCGATTGCGAATTGACCTTCTTCAATTGCAGATAAGTAATCGATTTCGTCTGTTACCACACCGTCAACAATGCGACGGAAAGGTGTTTCAAGGAAACCGAAGTCATTGGTGCGCGCGAAGCTTGCCAATGAGTTGATAAGACCGATGTTCGGGCCTTCCGGCGTTTCGATTGGACATAGACGACCATAGTGAGTCGGGTGTACGTCTCGAACCTCGAAGCCTGCACGTTCACGTGTAAGACCACCCGGGCCTAATGCAGAAATACGACGCTTGTGCGTTACTTCTGATAGCGGGTTGTTTTGGTCCATGAACTGAGAAAGCTGAGATGAACCGAAGAACTCTTTAACCGCAGCCGAAATTGGCTTAGCGTTAATTAGGTCCTGTGGCATTACGTTGTCTAGGTCACCTAAGCTTAGACGCTCTTTAACTGCACGTTCTACACGTACAAGACCAACGCGGAATTGGTTCTCTGCCATTTCACCAACAGAACGGATACGACGGTTACCTAGGTGATCGATATCATCTACTTCGTCTTTACCGTCACGAATCATTATTAGCTGCTTCATTACAGAAATAATGTCTTCTTTATCTAGCGTGCCTGAACCGATAAGTTCTTCACGACCTAGACGGCGGTTGAACTTCATGCGACCAACAGAAGATAGGTCGTAACGTTCGTCAGAGAAGAACAAGTTATCGAACAAGGTTTCAGCTGCGTCTTTTGTTGGTGGCTCACCAGGGCGCATCATACGGTAAATTTCAACTAGTGCTTCTAGGCGGTTAGTTGAAGAGTCGATACGAAGTGTATCTGAAATATATGAACCGTGGTCAAGTTCGTTGATGTAAAGCGTTTCGAACTCTTTGATACCCGCTTGGCTTAGCGCCGCTAGGTTCTCAAGGGTAAGTTCTTCGTTCGCGCTTACAATAACTTCGCCAGTATCTTCATTTACATAAGTAGCAGCGTACACGCGGCCAATTAGGTAATCAGCTGGAACTTCTAGCTCAGTAAGACCTGCTTTCTCTAGTGCACGAGTATGACGTGCTGAGATACGACGACCCGTTTCAACAACAACGTTGCCTTCACCGTCAATGATGTCAAATGCAGCAGTTTCACCACGAAGGCGATCTGGAACCACTTCCATCATCAACTTGTCTTTGTTGATACGTATGCCAACTTTGTCGAAGAAGGTATCAAGGATTTCTTCAGACGTCATTTCAAGTGCGCGCAAGATAATGGTTGCAGGCAATTTACGACGACGGTCTATACGTACAAATAGGTTATCTTTCGGGTCAAACTCGAAGTCTAACCACGAACCACGGTAAGGAATTACACGTGCGTTATAAAGCACTTTACCTGACGAGTGGGTTTTACCTTTGTCGTGATCAAAGAATACACCAGGTGAACGGTGTAGCTGTGACACGATAACACGCTCAGTACCATTGATAACGAACGTACCGTTCTCAGTCATCAATGGGATCTCGCCCATGTACACTTCTTGTTCTTTAATATCTTTTACGGTACCTGGGGCAGCGTCTTTATCGAACAACACTAACCGTAGTTTTACTCTTAACGGAGCAGAGAAAGTTACGCCACGAATTTGACATTCTTTAACGTCGAAAACTGGCTCTCCCAGGCGGTAGCTTACATATTGAAGCTCTGAACTACCTGAGTAGCTTTTAATTGGAAAAACGGAACGAAATGCTGCTTCCAAACCGTATTGAGCTTCCGGATCGGTCTCAATAAACTTTTTGAAAGAATCAAGCTGAATTGAAAGAAGGTATGGAATTTCCAGTACCTGTGGGCGTTTGCCAAAATCCTTACGGATACGTTTCTTTTCGCTATAAGAGTAAACCATGGGTTCCTCAGCCTGCTGATTTATGACCCAACCTGCTGCAAAATGCTTTAAAACGCGTGCTATGGGCTAAAAGCTGCGTTTCAAATGGCGCACTAAGCAACAAACTTCCACAACCCTTTTTCGGGCAGATACACCAGCATACAACAAAATTCAACCAATTATTAGTTAACTTGTTGGATTTTTATGCTTTTTATGGGTATTTCCGAATGGCGCTTTAAGTAGTGTAACCAAGGGTTAGTTTCTACACACTATACAGCGCAAAAAGGCTGGTGGTTCAAAAAACCACCAGCCTTGCCGTCTCAGGCAATAATCTGACTAGGTCAGATTACTTGATTTCTACTTCTGCACCAGCTTCTTCAAGCTCTTTCTTAAGTGCTTCAGCTTCATCTTTGCTTACGCCTTCTTTGATAGCTTTAGGAGCAGACTCAACTACTTCTTTAGCTTCTTTAAGACCTAGGCCAGTCGCGCCGCGAACTGCTTTGATAACTGCAACTTTGTTGCCACCGAATGAAGTCATTACAACGTCGAATTCAGTCTTTTCTTCTGCAGCAGCAGCGTCGCCGCCAGCAGCTGGACCAGCAACAGCAACAGCAGCTGCAGCAGATACGTTGAATTTCTCTTCAGCCGCTTCAATTAGTTCTACCAGTTCCATTACCGGCATTTCAGCGATTGCGTTTAAGATATCTTCTTTAGTTAGAGCCATGTTCTCTAAACTCCTGGGTATAAAATGTTAAAAAAATCAATATGCCAAAAACGCCAATTACTTGGTGTCTTTGACCGCCGCCAATACGCGCACAAACTTGCCAGGAACTTCGTTGATTGTTTGAACGAATTTCCCAACTGGTGCTTTGAAGGTTGCAAGTAGTTTTGCAAGCGCTTCGTCGCGGGTAGGTAGTGCTGCAACTGCGTCCAATTTCTCTGGACCAAGAAGACCGCTACCAATAGATAGTGCTGTAACTTTAAGCTTATCGTTAGTCTTACCGAAGTCTTTGAAAAGACGTGCCGCACCGCCTGGTGCGTCGATAGAGAAACCATAGATAAGCGGGCCAGTTAGGGCGCTGTCTAAGTCTGCAAATTGACTGTCTGCTAGAGCACGCTTTGCAAGAGTGTTACGTACAACCTTAAGGTATACGCCTTGCTCACGAGCTTTAACACGTAGGTCAGTCAGTTCTGCAACTTCCATCCCACGGTATTCAGCAACGGCTACGGATAGAGCGCGAGACGCAACTTCAGAAACTTCTGCTACGATCTCTTTTTTTGCTGCTAAACCTAGTGCCACTGAGTTCACCTCTTTGTATCTGACTTTGTTTGCGGTTACCCGCTTACGCCGTCAGGGTTCACAGATTGATACCAACCCTCATGGTTGATACCGCTCTACGGTGTTTGTTACCCCAGAGAGTCTGAGTCAAACCACCGTCTGCGCAGGTTGTTGTATTAAGCAGTGTGTTGACTGTGAAAGTTCTCTTACCTCTTTCACCACACCGCACCTGCGGTCTTGGACGGGAGCTGCTTATTAGCACTGCTAATTGTCACAGCTCCAACCCATAACCTTTAAGAGATTTCGATGAGCCTAAGCTCAGCGAAATTAAAGACCTACAGAAGCCTTATCAAGAGCAACACCAGCACCCATTGTAGTGCTTAGGCTGATCTTTTTGATGTATGTACCTTTAGCAGAAGAAGGCTTAGCTTTCTTCAGTGCTTCAAGTAACGCTTCAAGGTTTTCTTGAATTTGGTTCGCTTCGAACGCAATCTTACCGATGCTAGCGTGGATGATACCGTTCTTATCGTTACGGTAGCGTACCTGACCAGCTTTAGCGTTCTTAACTGCAGTTGCAACATCAGGCGTTACAGTGCCAGTTTTAGGGTTAGGCATTAGGCCACGTGGACCTAAGATTTGACCTAGTTGACCAACAACACGCATCGCGTCTGGGCTAGCAACTACTACGTCAAAGTTCATTTCGCCTTTCTTAACTTGCTCAGCTAAGTCGTCCATACCAACGATATCTGCACCAGCTTCTTTCGCTGCTTCAGCATTTGCACCTTGAGTAAATACTGCAACGCGAACGTCTTTACCAGTACCGTTAGGTAGTACAGTTGCACCACGAACGTTTTGGTCAGATTTCTTCGCATCGATACCAAGGTTAACAGATACGTCTACGCTTTCTGCGAACTTAGCTGTTGCTAGTTCTTTAAGAAGCGCTACTGCTTCGTTGATTTCGTACTCTTTAGTAGAGTCAACTTTGTCGCGGATTACGCGAGCGCGTTTAGTTAATTTAGCCATTCGATTAGTCCTCTACGTTCAAGCCCATTGAGCGAGCAGAACCCGCGATAGTGCGTACCGCTGCATCTAGATCAGCTGCAGTAAGGTCTGGCTCTTTAGTTTTAGCAATCTCTTCCAACTGAGCGCGAGTAACTTTACCCACTTTTTCAGTGTTAGGACGGCCAGAACCACTCTTGATGCCCGCTGCTTTCTTAAGCAGGTAAGACGCAGGAGGAGTCTTAGTTTCGAATGTGAAAGAGCGATCTTCGTATACAGTAATTTCTACTGGTACTGGAGCGCCTTTCTCAAGGCTTTCTGTTTTCGCGTTGAAAGCCTTACAGAATTCCATGATGTTTACACCGTGTTGACCTAGTGCAGGACCAACTGGTGGACTTGGGTTAGCAGCGCCTGCTGCAACCTGAAGCTTGATAATACCGCTTACTTTTTTAGCCATTTTACATGCTCTCTTGTTTGGGTCTAACGCCTCGCAAATACAGAGATTATTTGCTCAATCGGCTTCCCGTTTCCGTTTAAAAGGGCGCGCATTATATAAGGTGATTAATTACTATGCAAGGGCTATTTAGAATAAAAAACCATCGAAAGGTCAGTATTTTTTTATCCCCAACAGTGCAAAGCTAAATTTGTCGTTATGCGAAGTGCATAACGCCCTAAATGAAATAACAGAAGGATTATTGGAAGATGGAAAGACCAGTAGAATTAAATGAAAATGAATTAGAAAAAGTATCTGGAGCACTTTGGGCGAATGCGTTGGGTGCAATTGCCGGTGGCATAGGAGGCTTTTACGGCTCAATAATTAGTGGTGGACGAAACGCTACATTTAGCGACATCGCAGTGGGAACCCTTTCAGGAATGGGCGCAGGTGCCTTAAGTCCGGTAAAAGGCTTCAGTTCGCTTGCTACCACTGTTGGCGGTGGTATCGTCGCAGGCGGAATTGCGGGTCTATACTCAGATTTTGAAGAGGCCGAAACATACGAAGAGTAAATAAAGGTTCAATGATGGTGGAAGTAAACGAAGTTCTAATCTGGTTTCTCTTTCTCTGTATTAGCAATCTTATTTTGAAGCGAGCATTAGGCGTTCGCTTTTGGGATTCATTTACTCAAAGCAGTAAAGTATCAAAAAGCACCAGTACAATTATACAAATTGTGTTCTTGATACTGGCATTAAGTAGCTGCTTTTTATGGATTACATAACTGCATGTTTTAGCAGTATGTATAATCTACGAAAGATAAAACTTACTTAACTATGCCTATTTCCCGTAGCTGAAAAAAAAGCCCCGTTGAACGGGGCTTTTTTAAATGCGTTTAGCAGAGAGGACTTAGCCTTTTTCTACCTGACCAAATTCTAGGTCTACCGGTGTAGAACGACCGAAGATAAGTACGGATACTTTTACGCGGCTCTTTTCGTAGTCGACTTCTTCTACCACACCGTTGAAGTCTGCAAATGGACCGTCGGTAACACGAATAACTTCGCCTGGCTCGAACAAGGTCTTTGGTCTTGGCTTATCAACGTTTTCTTCAAGACGATTTAAGATAGCATCAGCTTCTTTTTGCGTGATAGGCATAGGACGGTCAGATGTACCACCGATGAAACCAAGTACGCGAGGAACGCTTTTCACCAAGTGCCATGACTCTTCGGTCATCGCCATTTCTACCAATACATAACCCGGGTAGAACTTACGCTCAGATTTACGCTTCTGACCCGCACGCATCTCAACAACTTCTTCTGTTGGTACTAGTACCTGACCGAAGTAGTCTTCCATGTTGTGCATTTTGATGTATTCAAGCAGGGTCTTCTTTACACGAGACTCATATTGCGAATAGGCTTGTACTACGTACCATCTTTTCTTTACTGCTTCTTCTTCAGACATACGTTTATGCTCCTATTCCAGTAATAAAGCCAACTACACGAACGATGATGCCGTCTAGTCCCCATAAAATTAGTGCCATGATTAACGTCGCTGCAAGCACGATAAGGGTAGTCTGGTTCGCCTCTTGGCGAGTAGGCCACACAACCTTGCGAACTTCTGTGCGAGACTCTTTAGCAAAGCTCAAGAAGGTGCTACCTTTTTCGGTAGTTGCCGCGATAAAACCAGCTATACCAACTACTACAACAATAGCGATAGCACGGTATAGTACCGAGATCTCACCGTACATTGTATTAGCGGTTACTAAACCGGCAAGTAGTGCAAAAACCACTACCCATTTAAACATGTCCAATGCATTGGACTGATTTTCCGTCTTTTCGCTCATGTTACGATCCTAGCACTACAGCGTCGTTGTTTTACGCACTCATTTAATGCGCAATTTAAAAATTCTTAGTTTAAGTAAATTTGGCAGGGGTGGAGGGACTCGAACCCCCAACCATCGGTTTTGGAGACCGCTGTTCTACCAATTCGAACTACACCCCTGTGGTGTCTAAAAGACAAAATTTACTTACACTGCCCTTGTGAGTTGTGCGTCTTTTCTAAGGAAAGTGCGGTATCGCAAGGGAGGGACGCGTATTATACTTAACCACTTTCAAGATACAAGCGGTTTATCCATCCCTTCTGCGATTGAACACTATTTCGCGAGTTTCCTATTCAACACCAATAAATCCGCCGGTTTGGTGAGCCCAAAGCTTCGCATAAATACCATTTTGAGCGATAAGCTCAGCATGTGTGCCCTGCTCTACAATGTTACCTTTATCCAAAACAAGCAACCTGTCCATTTGTGCAATGGTAGATAGGCGATGTGCAATGGCTAGCACGGTTTTACCTTCCATCACTTTATCCAGACAGGCTTGAATGGCCGCTTCAACTTCTGAATCTAGTGCCGATGTCGCCTCGTCCAGTACCAGTACAGGTGCGTCTTTTAGCAATACACGGGCGATAGCGATACGCTGACGCTGCCCTCCTGAAAGCTTCACACCGCGCTCACCTACATGCGCATCGTAGCCTGTTCTACCGTAACTATCGGTAAGTGTAAGGATAAAATCGTGAGCTTCGGCTTGCTTAGCTGCTCGCACCATATCCTCTTCTGTCGCGTCCGTACGCCCGTATAAAATATTGTCGCGTACAGAGCGATGCATCAACGAGGTATCCTGCGTTACCATACTGATTTTAGCTCGTAGGGTTTCCTGCCCCACTTGGGTAATATCTTGCCCATCAATGATAATTCGGCCACTTTGGGTATCGTAAAAGCGCATTAATAGGTTCACTAAAGTTGATTTACCTGCACCAGAGCGCCCCACTAACCCTACTTTTTCACCAGGCTTGATGTCTAAATCCAAATTTTTAAACACATCAATAGGTTTTTCATCGGCCCCAGCATAAGAAAAGTTCACGTTGTCGAAGTTAATCCCGCCGCCATTTACTTTAAGTGCATTAGCCTTAGGTTTATCTTTTACTGCAATTGGCTGCGCTAGCGTATTCATGCCGTCTTGCACAGTACCTAAGTTCTCAAACAAGCCTGATACTTCCCACATTACCCAGTGCGACATACCGTTTAGTCGCAAACACAGACTAATAGCAATGGCGATATCACCGGGGCTCGCAATGTTTTCCATCCACAAATACACAGACAGCGCGCCAATGGTAAAAATAAGAATGGCATTAGCCATTTCCACACAAAATTCCAATACGGTAACCAAACGCATTTGCGGGTAAACCGTTTTAAGAAAACCATCCATGCTTTCTTTTGCGTAATCAGCTTCACGGCGACTATGCGAAAACAGCTTCACTGTGGTGATATTGGTGTAACTATCCACAATACGCCCTGTCATTAATGAGCGCGCGTCGGCTTGCTTTTGAGAGACTTCTTTTAGTTTTGGTACTAGCACCTTCAAGATACCGATATACACAAAAAACCACACGATAAGCGGCATGGCTAAGCGCCAGTCAGTACTGAAGATAAGCACAACCATGGAGATAAAGTAAACGCTGATGTACACCAGCAAATCGAGCACTTTAGTTACCGTTTCTCGCACCGATAATGCGGTTTGCATTACCTTGGTGGCCACACGTCCGGCAAATTCATCGTGGAAAAAGGTTAAACTTTGCCCAAGTAAGTAGCGGTGTGCCTGCCATCTAATGCGCATGGGGTAATTACCCATCAAGGACTGGCGAGAAAACAGCGAGCGCAACAAAATAAACAAAGGAATGAAAACAAGAACCGTTAAACCCATGCCAATAAGCGTGAATTTTTGGTCCTCTAAAAAGGTTTCTCGGCTTTGCTCTGAGAACCAGTCAACCAACTGGCCTAGAAATCCAAACAGCGCTACTTCTAACATGGCCACAATCGCACTAAGCACCGAAACTGTAAGGATGACGCCCCACATGCCTTTGGTGTAGTACTTACAAAATGCAATGATACCTGTTGGCGGTTGAGTAGGCGGTGTATCGGGGAAAGGCTGGGTCAGCTTTTCAAAAAATGAAAACATGTAGAACTCGTTAATTATTCGGTGACAGAGCACGTTTACGTATGCCCAAAATGCTTAGGTCACAATTCTACACGATAACTGAAAGTGTGTTGAACTTTGCGGTACTTTTTTACCGCAAAGCTCACTTAACATTAGTTAATATTTGGACAAGCTAATTGCTTAATGAAGGGCTTAGTGAATAGCTCATCGAACACCTGTCAAAATATGGCTCATTTTCTGCAGAGCTTTACTCTGCAAAGCCTAATTTAGCGAGTATGCTTTCTACTTTTTCAGCGTGTTCAGCCTGCCACTGTTCTAACGACATAGAACCGTCTTTTTGTGCGCGCTTTTGGGCAATATCATAGGCTGCTAGCGCCTCATCCTTTGGAATTACTGCAATGCCCTCCTCGTCCGCCACAATGATGTCTCCCGCGTGAACAGTTACACCAGCACATGTGATAGGCTCATTTAACGGCGATATGCACTTTTTCGCTCCAGGCTTGGGTATAACGCCTCTGGCAAACACTGGAAACTTGTTGTCACGGGTTTCAGCAATATCTCGGATAACACCATCAATTACGAAGCCTTTAATCCCTCGAGATTGGGCGATTGCGCAGACGTTACCGCCCGCAACGGCAAAGTTATCGTCAGCTTCAACCACAATGATATCACCGGGGCTTGCACGATATATCGCCGCATGCAGCATAAGATGGTCACCCGGCTCACACTTAACGGTGAATGCTGGACCCGCAATACGAGGCATACCGTACCACAATGGTTTAATCCCGTAGTGCATGAACTGCTCTCTTGGCAGGGCGTCTGCGTACTCGCACGGTGATACGCTTTCAAAAGGAGTTTTATGTAAGTCCATTGCCGTTCCTTGAATATTGTGATGAGGTCAATACAGAACACTATAGCGAACTTAGTCTGCCAAGTTGTTACAAGCTGTGTATTTTCACTATAAACACTTTTTCTATCCCTACCATCATGCTAAAACGTTAGAAAAACCGTGCGTGTTGCGCCCCGATATTCTTGTGGATGCAAAGGTCATTCTTTTGGATGTAAAGGGCCTAACAACGCGCTAAAAACTATAAGCGGCAAGTCCAAACATTGCCCAGTCAGAATGAAAAGGAAAACTCTAAATGTTACGTAGCGTTTTAAGCTTAAGCGTGGCACTGGCCTTAACGGCCTGTAGCCCACAAAATTCATCGACAGAACAACAAAACCAAAGCGCTGCCACTGAAGAAGCTCAGCAGCAGCTTTCTTCAGGCGTCATTAAAGAGAATATGGACCTGTCTGTAGACCCCGGTGATGACTTCTTCCGCTACGTAAACGGTAAGTGGTTTGATAATTTTGAAATACCAGCTGATAAGTCTAGTTACGGTTCTTTCGTTATTCTACGTGATGAAGCGCAAGACCACGTAATGGATATTATTAAGTCTTCTGCCGAAGGTGATTTTAAAGCGGGCAGTGACGAACAAAAAGTGGGTGATTTTTACCGTGCCTATATGGATATGGAAACCCGCAACGAACTTGGTACGACGCCGCTAAAGCCTGAGTTAACTAAGATTGAAGCCATTGAAGACTACACTGACCTTGCTGAGTATTTTGCTTATGCTGCTCGCTATGGCTACGGTACGCCATTCAGCCTAACTCAGTACCCAGATCTTAAGTCGCCGAAAGAATATCTGATGTACACGTGGCAAGCCGGCCTTGGACTTCCTGAGCGCGAGTACTATTTTAAAGACGACGAAACATCACAAACCATTCGTGACGCATACGTTAAGCATATTCAAACTATGTTTGAACTTGCGGGTTTCGAAGCACCAAAAGAAAGTGCCGATATGCTTTTCGAGCTTGAGACTAAAATTGCTCAACTGCACATGAAGAAAGAGCAAGCCCGTAACTTTGCCGCAAACTATAACAAGCTTTCGATTGAAGAACTTAAAGCATTGATGCCTAAGTTTAACTGGGATGCTTACCTTGCCGAAGCTGATATTAGCGACATTCCTTCGCTAGGTATTCTGCAAAAAGACTACATGCAAAACATTGATGGCGTCATAGCAGAGACCTCACTAGAAGACTGGAAAACGTTTCTTAAATGGGGCGTGTTAAATGCTTCAGCTAGTCAATTAAATGCTGAGCTTGATGAAGCAAACTTCAATTTCTACAGCAAGGTGCTTCGCGGTGTAAAAGAACAGCAGCCTCAATGGCGTCGTGCAGTGAGTCTTTCAAACGCTCATGTTGGCGAGCTTATCGGAAAGGTTTATGTAAAACAGCATTTCCCGCCTGAAGCGAAAGACCGCATGATGGAAATGGTTAACAACCTACTGCTGGCTTACAAAGAAAGTATTGAAAACCTAGACTGGATGACAGATGAAACCCGCGCGCAAGCGCTGGACAAACTGTCTAAATTTACCGTGAAAATTGGTTACCCAGATCAGTGGAGAGACTATTCAGCACTGACGGTTAATGCCGGAGACTTATTCGGAAACCTTAAGCGTTCTTCTGACGTGCTATACGAAGAGATGCTTAAGAAACAAGGCGGCCCAGTGTGGACCCACGAGTGGGGTATGACACCTCAAACCGTTAACGCTTACTACAATCCACCGCTTAACGAAATTGTATTCCCTGCGGCTATCCTTCAACCTCCGTTTTTTGACATGAACGCCGAAGACGCGGTTAACTACGGCGGCATTGGCGCGGTAATTGGTCACGAAATTGGTCATGGCTTTGATGATTCAGGGTCAACCTTCGACGGTGATGGCGTTCTGCGAAACTGGTGGACCGATGAAGATCGCAGCGAGTTTGAAGCACGTACTGCAAACTTGATTGAGCAATACAATCAATTCGAGGTCTTACCTGATTTGCACGTAAACGGTGAATATACCTTAGGTGAAAACATCGGCGACCTTGGCGGTATTAGTATTGCGCTTAAAGCTTACCACTTGTCTCTTGATGGTGAAAAAGCCCCAGAGCTAGATGGCTTTACTGGCGACCAGCGCGTATTCATCGGTTATGGTCAGGTATGGGCCAGCAAATACCGTGAAGAAGCCTTGCGCAGTCAGGTACAGACAGACACCCACTCCCCTACTAAATTCCGTACCAACGGCGCTGTGCGCAACGTACCAGAATTCTACGAAGCGTTTAACGTTACCGAAGAAGATGCGTTGTATTTACCACCAGAAGAACGCGTGAAAATTTGGTAATTTGCGTACTCTAAACACAGTACATAGAAAGTAGCGTACACAAAATTCGATAGCTAAAGCCCCATGTTTGCTTCACCAAACTGGGGCTTTTTTTGTCGTGTTGAAGTGTATGACTGAGCAGTTTCAAAAAGGCTAAATATGAATGTAAGAACAACTATTGTCTTTAGCAGCTTAGCGTTGCTTTACTTGGCGACGCTGCCGCTTACCCCCTATATGGCTCAATTCTTACCCAAAGCTCTACCTATTGGGGTACTGGCAGTTTTCGCCTATATAAAACTTAGCGCCATGCCGCGATATATGGTGTTGATGGCGCTACTTTTTAGTTTTGCTGGAGATATTAGTCTGGCCTTGCCCTTTGCAGAAAGTTTTATATCAGGCCTGTCTTGCTTTTTTCTCGCGCACTTATCTTATGCCACGTGTTTTGCCAATCTAAATCGCCACAAACCCAAAGCGCTCTCAAGCGATATTATTTCACACAATGTGAAATGGCTAATTAGCCTTACCATTGTAAGTTTTACGGCAGTGATGGCCGGTCATATTCTGCCTGCATCAGGTTCGTTGTTTTACCCTGTAGTGGCATACATTAGCGTAATCACGCTGATGGGCTTAACCGCGGTGTGGTTAGCTCAAACCAAGCTAATCGTAACCGGTGCGTTACTTTTTGTGATATCAGATGCCATTCTCGCTCAGTCGGTTTTCAAAACCCCGCTCCCACTTTCTACCTTTTGGGTAATGACAACTTACTATGGAGCACAATATTGCTTAACCATGGGGCTGGTTAATGCGTTCTCGGGAAAAGAAAAAAAGCAGGAAGAGAATGGGCGGGCCTAGTGAGACAGCGACGTTAAAACTTCTATCGCCAAGTCGACTTTTTCAGCTGGCACAAAAATGTGGTCGTGATAATAAGCGGCCACCACGTTGGCGCTAATTCCTGCCTTACCCAACGCGGTGGACATAGCTGCCGTCATGCCTACCGCTTCCAAACTAGAATGCACTTCACAGGTTATACAGCGGTAATAACCCTCAAATTGCAGGTTAGCTTTCTCGGCTATAGCAACCGGAAGAATAAGGGTGGTGCCCTCGCGTTCTTGAAACATGCCCTTAGCCGCTGAAATCAACGAACTGGTTAATTTATCTGCCTGCAAAGTGGTGAATACAAAGTCTTCACTACCGGCTACAGGGTTTAAGTTTTTGAGCAACAGGGTTAAATCAGTTTCAGCAACCACACTAACCTTCCTTTCTTACTTTAAGGTAAATACTTACTTATTAAAGCGCCCGTTAAAGTTTTCGGGCTCGAATACGCTTACCTTTTATTTTACCTTCTCTAAATTGAGTCATGGCTTTTTTCACGCTTCGCGTTTTCACTGCGACAAAACTCATGCTGTTTTGCACTTTAATTTTGCCTAAGTCGTCGCCAGGAATGCCCGCATCTTTGGTAAGTGCACCTACCAAGTCACCAGGGCGAAGCTTTTCCTTTTTACCCGCGCTTAGTGAAATACAGGTAAAGTCAGGCTGGGTAATTTTATTTTTATGAAAACGTAAGCTTTGCGCACCTTTAAGCGGAATATCACTTTCTTGCAATACTTCGATCTTTCGTAAAAAGTGTTCTTCTTCCTCGCTTACTAGCGTCACTGCCATGCCTTTAGCGCCCGCCCGTGCCGTACGGCCAATGCGGTGGATATGGGTTTCCGGCTCTTCACTTACTGTGTAGTTAATCACACAAGCAACATCGTCAATATCTAGCCCTCGCGCAGCTACGTCAGTGGCAACGAGTACTTGCAGTGCATCGCTGGCAAACTGCATAAGTACCGATGTACGTTGATGCTGTTCCATATCACCTTGAAGCCCTTTAGCACTGAATCCGTCTTCTATAAGCTCTTCAACAACTTCATTTACCTGCGTTTTACGGTTACAGAAAACAATGGCGTTCTTAGGCTGATATTCAGTCAATACAGCTTTAAGCGCTTGAGTGCGTGTGTGTGGTAGTACGTTGTAACCTAACTGTATAATGGCGGGTTTACTGTCTTGCGACTCTACTTTACAGGTTACTGGATTATGCAAATATTGCTTAGCCACGCGTTCAATTTGTTCAGTGAAAGTGGCGGAAAACAGTAGAGTTTGTACTTGCGTTGGCGTCTGTCCGAAGATAATGCGTAAATCATCTTCAAATCCCATGTCCAACATACGGTCGGCTTCATCAAGCACACGCAGTTTTGTATTACTCAAATCAATACGGCGCTTTTCCACATGATCCATCACGCGTCCAGGAGTACCTACAATAATGTGAGGACTGTGTTTTAACGACTGAATTTGCGGCCCCATAGGCTGCCCGCCACATAAGGTGGTTACTTTAATATTACCGATATTTTTAGCCGCAGTACGGCACTGCTGCGCTACTTGGTCGGCAAGCTCACGGGTTGGGCAAAGCATAATAGCTTGTGTAGTAAAGTCGTTAACTTCAATGTGCTGTAAAGCAGGGATCACGAAGCATAGAGTTTTACCGCTACCTGTCTGCGCTTGACCAATCACATCTCTTCCCTGCAGAGCTTCGGGTAGCGACTGCGCCTGGATTGGCGAAAGTTGGTGAATGCCTTGAGAGTCTAGTGCTTTAACGATGGCAGGGTTTATATCTAAATGCTTAACGGTTTCAACGGTCATTAATTTGGGTTCCAAAAGTTAACTACACCATATTCTATATGATGAGCTACGCCATATTCTTGGTTCATCATGTCACTCTTCGAAGAAAGTGCGATGATGGAAAAGTGTCAGTAAAATCGTTTGAATGGGTGTAGAAGAGCGTTTGTGCCCTTAAGGAAACGTTCCACAGGGCACGCGTACAAAACATATAGAATAAGCTTACGCTTGAAATGCCTTTTCTAATTTCCACTGTAGTGTTTGCCCCGCAAAAAATGGAACCATGTCGGTACCATCAGCTAGGGTTACCTGTTCTGGCACCGTCCAAGACTCTTTCACTAACGTCATTGTAGTTGTATTTCGCGGTAAACCATAAAAGTCTGCACCGTAATGGCTAGCAAAACCTTCAAGCTTGTCTATTGCACCTAGCTGCTCGAACACTTCTGCATAAAGCTCTATTGCAGACCATGCGCTGTAACAACCTGCACACCCACAAGCATTCTCTTTTTTATGCTTAGCATGTGGTGCAGAATCAGTACCTAAAAAGAACTTCTTATTACCACTTGCCACCATATCGCGTAAGGCTTTTTGATGGGTATTTCGCTTAAGCACCGGCAGGCAATAGTTGTGAGGGCGTACACCACCAACTAGTAAATCGTTGCGATTAAGCAATAAGTGCTGAGGCGTGATAGTTGCGCCCACAAATTCGCTCGCGCCCGCTACGAAGCTAGCAGCATCTGCTGTGGTAATGTGTTCAAACACCACTTTCAGCTTAGGAAATGCTTCAACAATGGGACCTAAATGTGTGTCTATGAACACTTTTTCACGGTCAAAAATATCTATGTGATGCTCGGTAACTTCACCGTGAATTAGCAAAAGCAAACCTTGCTCTTGCATGGCTTGGAATACCGGATATAAAGCCTGAATACCTTTTACCGCCGCGTCTGAATTAGTCGTCGCGCCTGCTGGATAAAGCTTACATGCGGTTACGCCTGCTTGCTTTGCATCGATAATATCCTGCGGCGTAGTTTGGTTGGTAAGAAATAAAGTCATTAACGGCTCAAAGTTACTGCCTTCAGGTCGCGCAGCCTCAATTCGCCCTTTATATGCCATCGCCATTTCAGCATTAACTACGGGTGGTACTAGGTTCGGCATAACGATAGCGCGTTGGAAACAACGCGCAGTTGCAGGCACTGTTTCAGCCAGCATTTCGTTGTCGCGAAAATGAAGATGCCAATCGTCTGGCGTAGTAATGTTGAGCGTTTGCATGCCTTGTCTCTCTTAATACTTATTCAAACAGAGGGGAATTGCGCGCAATAATAGCACAATTCCCAATTTGCGCGCAGAACAACTCGCTTGATAGCAGCTATGATTTCACTTGGCCGTGCTCTACCCAAATAAGCTTACTAACATCGTACCCAGCCGCGGTCGCTTTTTCTAATAAACGCATGCGAACTTCGTCTGAAATTGAAGGCGTCCGCGCTAATATCCAAAGGTAATCTTTATCCGGGCCTGTTATCAGTGCATATTGATAGCCTTCTTTGTCTAGCTCCATAATGACATAGCTCGCGTAAAACGGGCCAAAGAAGGATACCTTTAAATGTCCTGTGGTTTCGTTCTCTACAAAATACGCTTTGCCTTCGGCTTCATCCCACT
Source organism: Alteromonas sp. ABH4_454 (assembly GCF_056311775.1). Classification (NCBI taxonomy): domain Bacteria; kingdom Pseudomonadati; phylum Pseudomonadota; class Gammaproteobacteria; order Alteromonadales; family Alteromonadaceae; genus Alteromonas; species Alteromonas sp. ABH4_454. The sequence continues at coordinate 393,278 of NZ_CM149972.1, forward strand.
TACCTTCTTCTTTTGAATAGCCGCGATTAATCACTTTCACGCCACCATCTTCGCGCATACTATAGGTTGCTGTGACCTCGCTGAGCCCTTCTTCGAAACTGTGGTCAAAGCGCGCTATTTCATACCACTCCCCTAAATACCTAGGAAGCTCGAAACCTTTAACCGGCTTTACGTTTTCCGGTACTCCGGTGCAGCCAGCTAACCCAACAAGTAGTGCAATTGCAAATAAAAGCCATTTTTTCAACATAAACCCTCTTCTCTTGTGATGAGTTTGTAGCGATGAATATTCACTACGATATTAAAACGCCTACACCAGCAGTTGTGATCTTTATTGCTAATTCACACCATAAATATCCCAAGCGTTAACTGTCGCTAGTTAAAAGACACTCGACTAATCAAGCTTTTATTATCAAACACGTCATACTAGAGTACTGCCCAGTTGATAATAAGAATAAGCGCCAAAGCTTCTATGAGTGCAAAGGCAATTTTGTTCACTCACACCTTTAAAGGGAGATAACTACATGAATGCACACTTTCCACACGCAAGCCGCCTAATTTATGGTTGTATGGGCCTAGGTGGAGGTTGGAATAACGACCCCGTCACTAAAGCCGATGTGACCCAAGCAAGAACAATCATTGACACTGTACTAGACTTGGATATTAACGTTTTTGACCATGCCGATATTTACACATTCGGTAAAGCAGAAACTGCCTTTGGTGAAGCCCTAAAGCAAGCGCCAGAGCTTAAAGATCAAATGATTATTCAATCTAAATGTGCAATACGCTTTGAGGACGATTTAGGACCAAAGCGCTATGATTTCTCGGCAAATCATATTCACACCTCGGTCGAAGGTATACTTTCACGTTTAGGTATCGAGCAACTCGATATACTGTTGCTACACCGCCCCGACCCGCTTATGGAGCTAGAAGAAGTGGCTGGTACCCTACTACTGCTGCAGCAACAGGGAAAGATTAAACACGTAGGCGTGTCTAATATGCATGGGCATCAAATAAACTACCTTCAATCAGCACTGTCGACACCTATTGTTGCTAACCAACTTGAAATGAGTCTTGGCTTTAGGGACTGGTTGGAAGACGGGATAACCAGCAACAGCGCGGCTAATCGCAATATAGGTTATGCCCCCGGCACGCTTGAATACTGCATGATGAATAATGTACAGCTTCAGGCTTGGGGAAGCTTGGCTCAAGGAAAATATACAGGGGCGGAAACCGAGACTAGTGCAGATGCAGCTACCGCAGATTTAGTGGCACAGCTTGCAAGCGAATATCAAACAACGCCTGAAGCAATTGTTTTAGCATGGCTAATGCGACACCCTGCCAATATCGCGCCTGTGTTAGGCAGCACCAATGTAGAACGTATCAAATCTAGTCAGAAAGCGATGGACGTTCATCTTTCTCGCGAACACTGGTACAAGTTGTTTGAAGTCGCTCGTGGCCAAGAAATGCCATAAGCACTAGTAAGGAAATAGCATGCTAAAAGGCTTTCACCATGTTGCTATTATTTGTAGTGACTATCCCCGTTCAAAAGCGTTTTATACCGACGTGTTAGGGTTCTCCATCATTGACGAAAATTACAGAGAAGCCAGGGACTCATATAAATGCGACCTTGGCCTGCCTGACGGTAGTCAAATTGAGTTATTTTCGTTTCCAGGGGCACCGCAAAGACCTTCGCGCCCGGAAGCACAAGGGCTTAGACACTTGGCATTTAAAGTAGACAACCTTGATGAAATGATTGATCACTTAACTAACAAGCGTGTGGAATGTGAGCCGGTTAGGACAGACGAATATACCGGTAAGCGCTTTACGTTTTTTCAAGACCCTGACGGGTTACCGCTAGAACTTTACGAATTATAAAAAAATGCCGAACGGCTGAGTGGCTGTTCGGCATTTATCTAACAATAGGTCTGCTAAAATAACCTTATCCTAGTCCAGCATTCTGACTTCTCGTTGCGGGAATGGAATATCAATATTGTGCTGTTGAAGCGCGTTAAAAACGGCTTGATTAAGCGCATAGCGCACTTCGAAATGCCTTGTCGCAGGAGCCCAAACTCGAACTCCAAAATTAATACTGCTGTCACCAAAATTATCGACACCAATAGCAGGTGTTTTTTCTGCACTAACACCGTCAACAGATGCAACTGCATGTCGAATTACTTCAATGACGTTATCTACATTACTGGAGTAAGCAACGCCTATCTCGAGTTCTATAAGCATGTTTTCAGCAGAGTTATGCAAGATTTCCCCAACAATTAGCTTATTGGGAATCTGTATGTGCACGTTATCTTCATCAATAAGAATGGTATAAGGCAGCATGACTTGATCAACAACGCCCACAACGCCACGAACCCGAATAGTATCTCCTACTACAAACGGACGGGTAATGATTATCGTAAAACCTGCGGCATAGTTTGCCAGCATGCCTTGAATAGCAAGACCAGCTCCTAAGCCCACTGCACCAAGTGCCGCTATTAAAGGCGTTACACTGATACCCACATTCCCAAGCGCAATAATGATGACTATACCAAGTACTACCAGCTTGCATATACCACCGGTAAATCGGCTAAGCGTGATATCAATCTTCTTGCTCACCATGAGGTTTTCAACCACATGGCCTATTTTATTTGCTACCCACCAGCCAAGTAAGAAAATGATAATGGCACCTACAATTTGGAAACTGTAGGTCACAGCAAATTCAACCAGCGTGTCGTAAAGGGCTTGGGCTTGTTTTAATTCATCCATGGGACGTTATTACAGATTGATAAATGAGGGAATATTGGGAAGCTTAAACAACAACGCTATGAAAAACCAGTGCCGAACATAAGTCCGGCACGTTTAGGTTAACTAACACGCTGAGCGACTAGCCTCGCGGTTATTTTCACTTAGTTAGCGTACTCACTCGCTTCAATTTCTGCTAAACGCTCTTTGGTGGGGTTCTTAACGAAGTTATATACTAAGCCGATAAACAGCAACGCGGCAAAACCCGTGGCGACCATGAAGCCGTATTTTGCATCACCGCCGTTAGCGTCACTTACAAGCCCCATGATAAAAGGGCCAGCCGCTGCGCCAGCAGCAGTAAAGAACAATATAACTCCTGCCACACTCCCGTGTTGATGTTTAGGGAAGCAGCTGATTCCCTTTGAATTGAACGTAGGGTAAATGACCGACATGAAAATACCTGTGAGTGGGAACAAATAAAGCGCGAGCTGCTTTCCGCCCCATAACCCCAAGCCGAAGCACAGTACTATAGCGCCTGTAAACAACATCAACACCAACGCCCAGTTAAAGCGAGACATCATCCAAATTCCCACGAAACGGCCTGCGGCACGCAAAATAAAAAATGCGGTTACCGAATAAATAGCCAAAGTTTGAGAAAACCCCTCACTGTAACAGTCGTAGGTCGCTTTAAGCGTAGTTGCGTCGCATACTAGGTAACTAGGCATCCACACGTAGATAGCACTCTCTGCAGCAACATATAAAAATGCGCCAATTGAAAAGCCTAACGCGTAAGGGTTTTTTACCAGTTTTAAGCTTTGCGCAATGGATACTTTATTTTCACCAGAAGACGTGTCACGAGAATAAGCCGGGTATTTGACCAGCAGCGCACCGACAATAAGAACAGTACAAACGCCGCCCGCAATAACGTAAAGCCATTGCCATGCTACCCCTTGATGGATAAGGTAGGCTACAATTAAAGGGCCTATAATTGCGCCAACACCAAAGAAAGCTTCTGCACCGTTCATCGTTGCAGTATGTTGTTTTGTTGAAGTTGAAATGTCACCAATAAGGGCCAGCGCACCTGTTTTGAAAATACCAACGGCCACCCCTGACAAGCTCATCAAACTAACAATTAGCATAAAGTCATTAGCAATAAGGAAGCTGTAACAAGCTAATCCAAACAATGCTAACCCTATAATAATGGTTGGCTTACGACCTAACTTATCGGCTAGAAACCCCAAGAACAAACCAGATAGGGCGATACCCAGCATAGGCAAAGAATGCATTAAACTTGCTTGCGCATTAGTGACGGAAAACGCCACCTTCACTTCTTTGATAATCTCGCCTACTGAATCTGATGTCATCGCAAACATCATAAACATTAGGTAGGTTAACCACCGGATAATTCTGCTACTACGGTCTTGGTTAGGCATAGTCAGTCTCACAACAGCGGCATGACGAAAATTTATATCCGTATGCACGTATAAAAAACATGTCAGTTTTGACAAACAATAGATGTTTGAAGCACTGACTTATTTCACATATTTAGTAATCAAAAACGACGATGTAATAAATTTGATAACAAATTTAACATCTCATTTGGAAAAATTAACTTAATCGTTTAAGATGAAAGTTAACAGAATTTAAAAAGCCTGTAAACCCGTTAATTAGAATAGGTTCGCTAGTCCTTCAACCGCGTCATACTATGGAGTTTTCTATGAGCTACGCTGCCGATAGCAGTATGTGTTTAGAGCGCATCTTGGCATCTACCGATTTATCTGGACTTACCAAGAAAGATGCAACGACGTTTACCCAGCGATTAAAAGCACATTTCCCTCGACTTTTTAAACATTATACCTGCGTCTATGGACATCAGTATGACTGCTATTTTCATTTACAAAAACTCATTGAAATATTAAGAGATGGGTTAAAAAGTCGAAAGCCAGCGCTTAAAAAGCTTGATAATGAAAGGCTAAAAGCTCCCTTGTGGTATCGCGAAGAGCAACAGGTAGGCATGGCCTGCTATGTAGATTTAATGGGGCCAACGCTAAAAGACTTACACGATAAAATTCCTTATTTTAAAGCGCTAGGTGTAACCTATGTACATTTAATGCCGCTATATGACGCCCCGAAAGGTGACAGTGACGGCGGCTATGCTGTTTCGGACTACCGCAAGGTAAATCCCTCTTTAGGTACTGTGAAAGATTTGGAAAAGCTTTCGTCGGCCCTGCAAAAGGAAGGAATTAACCTGGTATTAGATTTTGTGTTTAATCACACCTCTGATGAACATGCGTGGGCAAAAGCGGCATTAAATGGCGACAAGCAATATCAAAATTACTACTACTTATTTGATGACAGAACTATTCCCGATCAATATGAACAAACGTTAAGAGAGATTTTTCCTCAAGTTAGAAGAGGCAGCTTTACTTTTAACGAACAGATTGAAAAATGGGTTTGGACGACCTTCAACAGCTTTCAGTGGGATTTAAACTACAGCAACCCTGAAGTTTTTAATGCCATTACCTCTGAAATGCTATTTCTAGCTAACATTGGTAGCGCAGCGTTACGTTTAGACGCACTTGCGTTTATTTGGAAAGAAGTGGGGACCGACTGCGAAAATCAGGAGAAAGCACACGTACTGATTCAAGCGTTCAACTGCTGTTTGCAAATTGTTGCGCCAGCGGTGGTATTTAAGTCAGAAGCTATTGTTCATCCAGATGAGGTGCTGAAGTATATCGATAAAGATGAATGCCAGCTTTCTTATAACCCGTTATTAATGGCATTACTGTGGAACTCTTTAGCTACACGTAAAACGCGCCTGCTTACACACTCTATGAAAAAGAGCTTCGCTATTTCAAACGAGTGTACTTGGGTTAACTACGTACGCTGTCACGACGACATAGGCTGGACGTTCGATGATGCTGTCGCTAATCAATTGGGTATAAACCCCTTCGATCATCGCTATTTCCTCAACCAATTTTATACTGGTCGCTTTGAGGGAAGTTTTGCTAACGGTGTGCCATTTGCAGAAAACCCAAGTAATGGCGATTGTCGTGTATGTGGTTCACTGGCATCGCTGTGCGGCTTAGAAGGCGCACTTAAAAACGGTGACGCACAAGGTATCGACGAAGCCGTTAAACGCATGTTGTTGTTATATGGAGTAACTTTCAGTATCGGCGGCATCCCTTTACTTTATTCCAGCGATGAAATTGGAAAGCTAAACGACTACAACTACCGCAAAGACGAAAGTAAAAAGCATGACGACAGATGGGTTAATCGCATCGCGGTTAATGAAGAAGATACCGCATTGGCCCTAGGTAAGACAGCACCGTCTAGTGAAGCGGAAGTCGCGAGCCTTCGCGTATTTAAAGGCTTGCAAAAAATGATCGAAACTAGAAAACAGTATTCCGTTTTTGGCCAAGCTCAAACACATATATTAGATGCTGACAATCAACATTGTTTTGTTTTTATGCGCGAGAATGATGCAGGTGAAAAGCTCCTTGTTATCTGTAATTTCAGTGAACATGAGCAACAGCTTCAGCGTTCTCTATTGGCGACAGTCAACTGTACATCGACCACCGACCTGCTGTCAGGTGAAACTGTGACTATGGAAGCTGCACCTTTATTACTCGCCCCCTATCAGCAGCTATGGCTTTTAGCCAACTAACGCGACCTTTCATACATTGTGACCCACTCGTTGTACCCTCCGCGGCGGGTGGGTTACCGCCAATAAAATTAATTAGCTTTAATGCCAACGACTTACTAAATAACCCCAAATTAAACAGGCAGTAAAAGAATTACAGACTATACTTTAGTCGTGGATAAGGGTTATCCAAAATCTTTGTGAGATAATTCCGCAAAGTGGCCATTCAGCTTATTTACAGGCTAGTTAACGCGAAAGTAGTACTTGACCGATGTGTGTGGTTTGTATCTTGCAGATTTTTAGCTTTTTCTCTTTTAAAAGCTAAAACGTCGAGGTAATACAAATTACTTTTTCACACACTGGATTTCGACTTACGTCATATGGATATGTAAAACATGGTAACGGATAAAGCAATGCAAAGTGTTAAAGCATTGGAATACATGTGCCCCTATTGCGGCGCAATTAATGATTTTCAACTAAACGCATCTCGAGACATGTACCTCGAACAACATGAGTCTTGTGGTTGTTGTAACAAAGTACTCAGTCTTATTCCCGCCGATGGTATTGGTGGCCGAATTAATCTTGTTGTTGACGCTTTAGATAGCGAACACCTTTTCAAGTAAGAAATCAACGCTAGGTATCTACGAAAAAGCCGCTTCAGAAAGCGGCTTTTCTAGTTTATCAGTGAAGCCTTTCCCGACTTGCTTAACGGAAAAACTCTCGTTTTAATTCACTGTCTGTTAAGAAACGGCCACCTAACGCTGACGTTTTGGTGTAGGAATTAGTGTCTCGAATCCCTCTTGCTTTCACGCAATAGTGCGTAGCGTTGATACTCACAGCAACATCTTCTGAATTCGTTAATGTTTGCAGTGCAACTAACACCTGCTGCGTTAAACGCTCTTGTACCTGAGGACGTTGAGCAAAAAAGCCTACAAGACGGTTTATTTTTGAAAGACCAATCACCGTATCTTTAGGTATGTAAGATACTGTGGCTGTGCCATCAATGGTTACAAAGTGATGCTCGCAGGTACTTGTTAAGCTAATGTCAGATACCTGAACAGGCTGATCTATCTGCATTTTGTTTTCAATAGCAGTAATCTTGGGGAACTTGCGGTAATCCAAGCCTCCAAAAATCTCATTGACGTACATTTTGGCAATACGGCTAGGCGTGTCGCACAAGCTGTCATCAGTAAGGTCAAGTCCAAGCGTGTCCATTACGTCACGCATAGCACTTTCAATTCGTTGGCGCTTTTGTTCGTCAGAAAGACCATTAGCCACCATAGGCGTTTCTAAACCCTTGGCTTCTAATGCTTCACGTACACGTTGTGCTGGCTCTGATATAGAGGGGTCTAGTGCATCACGCACAATTACCGCTTCTTTTGCTAACATTGCTTTATCCGTTGTTACTGCTTTTTTTGAACTGATACGCCTTTCAACTCGTAAAAGTTCGGTTATACGACAACATGACTTTTATTTAATGTTGTTGCTACCACACGTGCATTTAGCACGGAATAATAAAACTGTTACCTCTTAGAAAAGAAGGACACTATCTTGAACTCACCTGTACTGATAACAGGCGCCAGCCAACGATTGGGCTTAGCGATGGCCGAAAGTTTACTCGAACAAGGTCATCGCGTTGTTGTGACTTATCGAACGCATCGCTCTAGTATTGCAATGCTTGAAGAAAAAGGTGCAACAGTCTTACAGGCGGATTTTAGCACTGAGGCGGCTATTGATCGAGCAATTGATGAGATTAAGGCAATCAGTAAAACCTATCGAGGGATCATTCACAATGCATCAGATTGGGCTCAAGAGAAAGATAATGGTAATAAGCAACACTTAATGGAACGCATGATGATGATTCATGCGGTTGCTCCCTATCGCATTAATTTAGCATTAGAAGAAGCGCTGTGCGGTTGTGAAGAACAAGCTGACATTATACACATGACTGATTATGTGCAAGATACCGGCAGTGAAAAGCATATGGCTTACGCGGCGAGTAAAGCTGCGTTGCACAATCTCACTTTGTCCTTTGCCAAAAAGCTGGCCCCAAAGGTGAAAGTGAATAGCATTGCACCGGCTTTACTCATGTTTAATGAAGGTGACGATGAAGCTTATAAACAAAAAGCAGTGAAGAAGTCGCTACTCGAAATAGTACCGGGTGCCCAAGAGGCTGTTAAAGCCATGCGTTATCTATTTGACAGCGACTACGTGACGGGACAAACACTACACCTTAATGGCGGGCGACATTTAAAGTAATATTATAGATTTCAAGCTAAGCTTACGTTTTGGTTGGTTTATATTAATCGTCACCGCCAATTAATTTCATCGCCATTAGCCTTGGTCTGGTACTGCGGCATGGCTATAATCCACTCCCTATTTTAAAGCGACTTGGATTTCTACTATGTACGGCAACCGTATTATGGCGCCTGAATGGCACGACATTGATGCTGTTATGTTGGCATGGCCACATGCACAAACCGATTGGGCTCCATGGTTGGAAGAAGCAAGAGCAACCTACCTGAATGTGATTGCAGCAGTGAATCGCAATAACGCGGGTGTCATTTTATTATGCGCGCCAAGTGACGTTGATGATCTTAAGCCTCGTTTACCCGAAAATGCCCGAGTGCTTATTGTTCCTGCATCCTTTAATGATACCTGGATGCGCGACTACGGTTTTATCACCTGTAAAGACAGTGAAAGTAACGGCTCGCCCGTAGAATTTCGTTTCAACGGTTGGGGTAACAAGTTCAACGCTTCAGAAGATAACCTTGTCAATCAGCGTTACCTCGCCGCCATGTGCAATTCTGCGCTGCGCAGCAGCCCTATTGTGGCAGAAGGCGGTGCGTTAGAGATTGATGAAAACGGGCACCTATTAAGTACTGCTCAGTGCCTACTAAACCCCGAACGCAACGGAGATATGTCGCTAAGCGCTTACGAAGATACCTTTAAAGATATGCTGGGCTGCAGTAAGGTCACCATATTGCAGCATGGGCATTTAGAAGGCGATGATACAGATGGCCATATTGACACCCTAGTGCGCTTTACCCCGAATAAAGGCTTAGTAATTCAGGCGTGTAACAACCGCCCTAATGATAGTCACTTCGAAGGTTTGAAGGCGTTATGTGACGAGTGCGCTCTTGAATTGCCAGAACATAAACAATTTCATTTACCGCTGCCTCATATAGTAAACGATGAAGGAGATCGCTTGCCGGCATCGTACGCAAATTACTTGATTTGTAATAACGCGATTTTATTGCCTGTGTATGGTGAAAAAGAAGATGCTGAAGCCATCGAGACTGTGCAAAAAGCACACCCCAATCATATTGTTGAACCAATTGATTGTAGTGTACTCGTAAGACAATACGGCAGCTTGCATTGTATTTCTATGCAAGTACCCACAGATACGTTAAAAGATTCGATTATCACCACCTTAAAGAAAGGAGTGTCATTACATGCGCCCAGCTAAGCTAAAAGTGGGTCTGGTACAACAGGCCGTTGCCGATAACGATAAAGCAACGAACTGGAATAAAAGTGCCGAGCAAATTGCCAAATTAGCGGCTGAGGGCTGCGAGTGTATTCTGCTACAAGAACTGCACAGTACCCTGTATTTTTGCCAGCAAGAAGATACTGACGCCTTTGATTTGGCTGAACCAATACCAGGTCCAGCGACAGGCTTTTTTGGTGAGCTAGCCGAAAAACACAATATTGTGTTAGTCACGTCCTTGTTTGAAAAACGTGGTTCTGGTTTGTATCACAACACTGCAGTCGTGTTTGACCGCAGTAAAGAAATTGCGGGCAAATACCGTAAAATGCACATTCCTGACGACCCTGGTTTTTACGAGAAGTTTTATTTCACACCGGGCGATATGGGCTTTACGCCTATAGAAACCAGCGTAGGTAAACTTGGCGTCTTGGTATGTTGGGATCAATGGTACCCAGAAGCAGCTCGCCTGATGGCAATGGCAGGTGCAGACTTATTGTTCTACCCTACGGCTATCGGCTGGGACTTAACTGACACAGCAGAAGAACGTAGCCGTCAACATGGTGCATGGGAAACCATTCAGCGCTCTCATGCTGTGGCTAACTCAGTACCGGTTATCGTAGCCAACCGTACTGGTTTTGAAGCGTCACCAGTTGAAGGCGACCCAGGCATTCAGTTTTGGGGACAAAGCTTTGTTGCAGGTCCGCAGGGCGAGGTTTTGGCAAAAGCCGAAGCTGAAGGTGAAACCACGCTATCAGTAGAGCTTGATATGGAACGTACCGAACAGGTTAAGCGCATTTGGCCTTACTTCCGTGACCGTCGCATCGACGCCTACGACGAACTAACTAAGCGCTGGCGCGACTAACCCAAACAAAGGGGTCAGAGTCAGCACTCTGACCCCAGCTTCGGCTTTTAGAAGGAAGGTCAATGTCTAAATGTTCCGCTGACTCTGACCCCATTTTTACACAAGTTCTTTTTCACCGCCGTTTTTCGCTGAGCGATAAATAGCGTTTAGTAGCGCAATCGATCTACGTCCTTCAAATCCATCCACAAGCGGTTTGGTGCCGTTATCAAGGGCATTTAATACATCTTCGAAGTTTCTTTGATGCCACTCGAAATCGATGGCGGATGGATCAGCCGCCCCTGCTCCCGCTTCACCTTCATTGAGCCCATACTTGCATCTGATCTCTTCGTCTTCCTCACTTTCATCAGCAAACTCCCAGACTCGAAATTTGTCGTCGCTCATAAAAACAGAGCCCTGAGAACCAGTGATTTGAATTTCTGCCGGATGACCGCTTTTAGACCAGCAAGCTGTTGAACCTTGAATAACGCCTAATGCACCGTTTTTAAACTCGAGCATCGCAATTCCAACATCCTCCACTTCTATACCATCATGGGCCACCAGCCTAGTCTCTGCTCGCACAGACTTTACATCCCCCATTACATAAAGGAGTAAATCGATAGTATGAATTGACTGGTTCATCAACGCGCCACCGCCATCAAGCTTCCAAGTACCACGCCAGGCACCGCTTTCATAATACTCTTGAGTTCGCCACCATTTAATATAAGCATCTGCCATGGCAATATTGCCGAAGCGGCCAGCATTTATAGCTTGCTTAAGTAACTTTGAAGAGGCGTTAAACCGACGAGGAAAAATGCCTGCTAGCATCACTTTGTTTTCAGCACACACCGCAATCATTTCATCGACTCTGTCAGCTGTAACTTCCAGCGGCTTTTCACAAATGATGTGCTTGCCCGCTTTTGCGGCGGCGGATATAGGCTCTAAATGAAAGCCTGAAGGCGTGCATATAGTAATGATGTCAATATCAGGAGACGTTATAAACGACGTATAGTCGTCGTAAGGTTTACAGCTATGCTTTTTAGAGAAAGCGTTGGCTTTATCAATTGAACGTGAATAAATCCCTGTTAATTCTGCATTGGGAATAGCGTGGATGGCCTTAGCATGAAAATCCGCAATCATGCCTGCGCCGACAATTCCAAAACGATACATTTTCCTGTTCCTTTTTTGTTCAGTTGAAAAAGTATATGGGAACTCAGCGCACTAAACTAGGCTTAAAAAATGAGGGGGTCAGAGTCCTGACTCTGACCCCCTCACTGTTTACTTCGGCTTTTAGAAGGAAGGTCAATGTCTAAATGTCCCGCTGACTCTGCCCCCATTTTTGATGTGCTATATTTTGAAGATTATGCCGTCACAGAGCATGAAAACCTGACGGGTCGAATTGGGAAGAAGCGTTAGCATTACGTCTTCGTCTATGTCTAATCCGCCGGTGAACTGCCCGAAGGCGGGCATCACAAACAAGTTTTCGTTGTTAGTAAAGCATTTGCCTGAGTATCGGCGGCGAGAAATAGTGGTGCGCTTTTTAGGGTGATAGTGACCGATAACTTGCGCTCGCTTTTCGTTTAATTCCGGCTCATGCCTGAATACCATATTATCTAGTACCACTTCAAAACGTGGCGTGCCCGGAATGCCTTCAGGTAAATCAGGGTCATGGTTGCCTTCAACCCATATCCACTCATTGACGCTATCAACAAGCCTACATAAATGCCTACGGTCATCAATGGTCATTCGGGACATGCTATGCTTATCGTGAAAGCTATCCCCTAAGCTGATTACCCGCTTAGGCTGGTATTCATCAATAATGCTTTCTAAGCGTTTAAGTGTGGCGGTGGAGTCTAAGCTAGGTATAGGGTTCGCATAGCTGCGTAAATAGCTGCCTTTTTCTAAGTGAAGATCAGACACAATCAGCCAGTCGCATGCGGGTAAATATGCGACGCCACGTGCGTCTAATAACCACAAGTAGTCTGCATATTTCGTAATAGTGATATGGCGCTGACTGACTTTTTCAGTCAGCCACGCGTCGGTTATTGCCAAATTATCCTCTTTATTTTTCTTTTTCGAGTTTTTAGTACCTAGGTAACGCTGACGTTTATTTAGCGAAATACTATTAAGCTTTCCTATTCAACGGACTTACCGCAAATGTTTGTTAAGTAAAGCATCTGGCGTAAGGTATATCATTAATATAAAAAAGCGAAGTTTGAATATTCTGTTTAACCCCACCCTATTCAACGCTAGCCCCTGAGAGTAGTGCGCGTACTTCATCTAACATAGTTTCAGCTTCGGCGTATAAGTTAGCTTGCTCAATAATGGCCTGTGCGCCAGCCCCTTTCACTTGTTCACTACGCACATCAAGCACTATAGGTATGGCCATGGGAGAGGGCTTTTCCAGATTTATCAATGTCGCTGAATCTACATACCGAATAAGTAAATTAGCGAGTCGCCGTAAGTCGAGAAGCTCACGCTCAGCATCAGCCCGAGCTACTTTAAGTAATATGTGGTCACGGTCGTGCTCACGCAATGTATCGTAAATAAGGTCGGTAGAAAACGTAACCTGCTTCATGGTTTTTTGGCTGGCGTGATAACGCTGTTCGGTCAGCCCGCTCACTACCGCTACTTGCCTAAACGAGCGTTTGAGCATAGGCGCCTGTAACATCCAATCTTCTAACTCGTCGCCTAGAATATCCGGCTGAAACAGCTGCTGTAACTGCCCTTGGGTGATGGCGTTCACTGATGCTATCGACAAACCATAATCAGTCACACTGAAGCTCAGTGGCTTTATGCCCATTTTTTCCATTCGCCGCGTTAGCAACATACCTAAGGTTTGGTTCGCTTTGCGTCCGTCGAAGGTGTAGTACAAGGTATAGTGCGCCTGCCTAAATGGAAACTGCTCCACCAACACCTTTTCAGGGCTAGGTAACTGAGAAAACGCCTGCTGAAGCTTCAGCCATTCTTGTACCTGTGCGGGCAGTGCTTTCCATGATTTCTGAGTAGCCAGAATTGCCCGTACGCCTTCCGCCAAATAGGTAGATAGCGGCATTTGCCCACCCGCGTAGCTGGGTATTTTCGGCTCTTTGGCTTTAGCCGGCTTGGCGTGAAGCTGCATGTCGCGAATTGCTTCAAAGCGCAGTACTTCTCCACCGAAATAAAAGGTATCTCCGGGCGCTAACTGCTGGGCGAAGTACTCTTCTACCTCGCCAATGATCTTGCCTTGGTTCCCCCTACGAATACGCTTTACCTTTAAACGTCCTGCCTCAACGATTGTGCCTATGTTTTGCCTGTGTCTTTGTATAACTCGCCGATTTGCGGGCGCAAAAGTGCCATCGTCGTTTCGTGTTAAACGCTGATATCGTTCATAAGCATTAAGGGCACTGCCTCCGTCTTGGGTAAAGCGCCACAGCTTATCGAAATCGTCTCTATCTAACCCTTGATAAGGCGTGGCGGTAAGTATCTCTTGATACAAGGCATCTGGGCTATCAGCTTTGCTACATAAACAGTTCAAGATGAACTGTGGAATGATATCTAGGGCGCCCGGCTGTGGGCTTTCACCATCAAGCTCACCTTTTTCTATAGCAGTAATTGCCGCTTGGCATTCCAGCGCTTCAAAACGATTTGCCGGAACAAGCAGCGCTTCGCTAGGTTCATCTAACCTGTGGTTCGCTCGCCCTATCCTTTGTAGCAGCCTGCTTACGCCTTTAGGTGCGCCAACTTGAATAACCTTATCCACGTCACCCCAGTCGATACCTAACTCTAACGCAGAAGTACACACAATTGCCCTTAGCATACCGCTTGCCATCATTGCTTCGGTTTTGCGCCTTTGCTCTTTACTCAAACTGCCGTGATAAAGCGCAATGGGAAGCGCCGCTTTATTTGCTTCCCATAGCATTTGAAATAGAAGCTCGGACTGGGCTCGTGTATTGACAAAAACCAGCGTGGTCTGTGCATTTTCTATGGCCGCATAGATATCATCAATGGCGTAACGAGCCATAAAGCCACCAAAAGGCATGCGTGCTTTAGAGTGCAGCATCTCAACTTTTGGCTTCTCCCCCGCTTTTACTTTAATGATATTGGCAAAGCTGTCACTGCCTGCCAGCCACGCGCCCAAAGTTTCAGGAAATGCCACGGTCGCTGACAAACCTATGCGTTTGCAGCTTGGAGAAAGAACGCTTAATCGCGCTAAGGCAAGAGATAAAAAGTCGCCGCGTTTATTAGCCATTAAGCTGTGGGTTTCATCGATTATCACGCGTTTTAGCTTGCCGAAAAGCTTATCGGCATCGGCGTAGCTCAACATCAGCATAAGAGATTCGGGGGTAGTAAGTAGAATATTAGGCGGCTTTTTACGCTGCCGCTGACGCTTATGAGAGGATGTATCGCCGGTGCGGGTTTCCGCGGTGATAGGCAACGACATTTCTTCAATAGGCTGTAACAGATTGCGATGAATATCTTGGGTTAACGCTTTAAGTGGTGAAATGTACAGGGTATGCAAACCATTAAACCCACTCTGATTACCCTTGATTTCAGCTGATTCATTTAACTCACTAAGCTCTACCAAACTTGGCAGAAAACCTGACAAGGTTTTACCCGCCCCTGTCGGTGCTATCAGTAACGTACAGTCATGTTTATCTTTTTCCACCAACATGGTCTGTTGATAATCACGTAGTTGCCAGCCTTTTTGCTTAAACCACTTAGAGAAAGCGCAGGGAAGTAATGTCATTTACAGTATCTGTTATGCCTTTTCCGCTTTATACGCCAATTCTTTAGTTAAGTTTATATACGCCAACACCTTACTTTTACCTTTGCAATAATCGTCAAAGCTCAACGCCAAAACTCAGCGCCCAAACTCAGCGCCCAAACTCAGCGCAATAAGGCTTTCTTGAAAAAATACGTATCTCCTGTACTTTTTATTTATTAGTGGATTAAGGTTATTAGCAATAGTTAATATTCGGATACACTTTAATTATCGACACTTCGAAAACGAGTACACTACACTCGTTAAACTACAAAATATGATTACAGGGAACGTAAATGCGAATTCAATCCATAGATGCCATTAGAGGTTTAGCAATCCTTGGCATTTTGTTTTTAAACATTGCATACCATCAAAACTTTCACACCGGCTACGCGTTTTTTGAAGAGCCACTTTTATCAGATGAGATTATCTCGACACTTAGCGCGCTTTTATTAGATGGCAGATTTCGCACCTTATTTTGCCTGTTGTTTGGAGCAGGTTTAGCTATTCAATTCGACGCTTGCCAAAAGCGTGGGCACAACTTTTTAGACTTTTCTAAATCTCGGCTTAAATGGCTATTTTTATTTGGGTTAATACATGGCGTTTTCATATTTGGCGGCGACATACTGCTTTATTACAGTTTTTGCGCCTACTTTGTACTAAAACACTTAACGTTAGACCAAGAAGCGCTTCGCACAAAAAGCGTTAAATATTTAGTCGTGGGAAGCATCATTATGCTTGTTTTTGGCATAGTGCTTACGCTTGGATACGACTACGGTGGCGCACTTCCATTTAGGTCTAGCGAAGCTTACGCCGAAGAGGTTACACAATGGCAAAGTAGTTATTTGTTCCAAATTGGGGTTCAAGCTTCTTTTGTTCTTGCTACCGTTATTGCAGCACCTTTTACCATGCTATGGCAGTCGATGGGGCTTATGATGTTTGGTGCCTATCTTTATAGAAGTGGTTTCTTTAGCGTTGGGTTTTCATCTACTGTATTTTTGAAAGTGTCTATAATTGCCATAGCCACATCTGTCGTTACGGTTATACCTCAGTTGATATTTGAGCAAGTAACGTCGGATGTTATTCCCATGTTTACCAGTATCCCAGCAATTTTCTGTGCTTTTGCCTACGCACACCTGTTAATCAAGGTGAAAAATACAACCACTTGGTGGTATCAGTCACTTATTAATTGCGGCAAGGTAGCGTTTACCCTCTACCTGACGCAATCTATTGTTCTGGCTGTGTTGTTTCGTGTGATTATGCCCGCTTACTATCCCGACTTTGCCTATACCGTGACGCTGCTCGATTTGATGTTAATTACCTTTGCGCTCACAGCAATTCAAATGTTGCTGGCGAATTTTATAACTAAGCATTTTGAACAAGGGCCATTTGAAGCGGCATGGAGAAGGCTATACCTGCGCAGCTTTTATAAGAAGAAACAGAGCAAGCAAAACGACGGCTTAGTTGCAGAGCAAGAATTAGCGACAGAGGCAAATAAAACCTCATAGCTAACATCTTTACTAAAAGAAGTTATATAAATCCGATTAAAGCAAAAGGACCAGGTAGAGCCTGGTCCTATAGCATATTGGCGCAACTATCTAGAACCTGAAAGCACCTAGCAAAGTAGCCGAGCTTAATTGGCTTTTGTCAGTATCATAGCCCAAGCCAAATTTGATAGATGAATGTGGGTTGAACCAATAGTGAGTGCGACCCAAGTGGTCGATTCAGGGGGTTAAATACGTAGTAAAAAGCATTCTCTGATTTGGCAGGACTATGAGTAGTGCACCCATCAACCTGGTTAAAAGCTGACGATACTGGCCTTTATTGCGAGCCCGGTGAGTTTTACATCGACCCAATGAATGAAGTCGCCACCGCGCTTGTCACACACGGTCACGCTGACCATGCACGGGCAGGTCATAACAGTGTGTTCGCAAGCTCAGAAACACTAGCTATTATGCAAACCCGCTACGGTGAAGATATGGCTACTCACCAGCACGCTGTAGCTATAGGTGAAAGCATTAATTTTAACGATGTAAAAGCCACATTTTATCCAGCAGGACATATTCTTGGCTCTACACAAATTCTTATCGAATATGCAGGCTACCGCGTGGTGGTTTCCGGCGATTATAAGCGCCGTCACGATCCTACCTGCCCGCCTTTTAAAGTTGTACCTTGCGACGTATTGATTACCGAAGCCACCTTTGGGCTTCCTGTCTTTAAGCACCCGCCTATTGAACATGAAATCGAAAAGCTCCTTCACTCATTACGCGTGTTTCCCGAGCGATGCCATTTAGTAGGCGCTTATGCATTGGGTAAATGTCAACGGGTTATATTAGCGCTGCGCGAGGCGGGTTACGTCAAGCCCATCTACTTACATGGTGCGCAGCTGAAGCTGTGTGACCTATACAAGCAATTAGGAATAGATTTAGGTGAGTTGATTCCGGTGTCTGAGGTTGCAGATAAAAAGACCTTAGCCGGCGAAATAGTCATTGCGCCCCCTTCTGCACTTGCCGATAGATGGTCACGAAGCTTGCCTAATGTACGCCCTGTTGTGGCATCTGGATGGATGCAAATTCGCGCTCGCGCTAAGCAAAAAAATGCTGAGCTACCGCTTATTATCTCTGATCATTGCGACTGGCCTGAATTGCTGCAAACCATTGAAGAAGTGAACCCGAAGGAAGTGTGGGTGACTCATGGCAGAGAAGATGCGCTGATGTATCAGGCTGAAAAAATGGGGTTTAAAGCCAGAGCGCTATCGCTAGTCGGTTATGATGAAGCAGAACAAGGAGGCGATTAGTGGAAGCATTCAGTCACTTACTTGAACAGCTGTATTTCACGTCTGGAAACAAAGCCAAAGCGCAGCTTATAGCTAACTACATTGCCAATACGCCAGACCCTGATCGAGGCTGGGCGATTGCTGCTATGGCAGGTACATTGCGGTTCGACTTTTTTAAGCGCAATACGGTAAAAAAGCTTATTACCGAACATACCGACTCTGAGCTTTTTGCCATGAGCTATGACTATGTGGGTGAGGTTAGTGAAACCGTGGCCCATTTATGGCCTTATAGTGAGCCAACAAATTCGCTACCCACGCTTACCGAAGTGGTAGAAACGTTCGCTTCGGTCAGTAAGCAAAAAGTTTCTGAGACGCTAGCCCATTACCTAACAATAATGACGCCGGCTCAACGCTGGGCGTTACTAAAGTTGGGCACACGAGGGTTACGTATAGGCGTGTCGGCGCGCTCTATAAAACAAATATTGGCCGATTATGGCAATAAAGACATTAAAGAAGTTGAGACACTATGGCATGCGGTTACTCCGCCTTATGTCGATATGCTTGGTTGGCTAGAAGGAAAAGCTGACAAGCCTGATATTGAAAATGCCGTCACATTTCATCCAGTTATGCTTTCTCACCCCATTGAAGATGGCGATATCGACGCTTTCACCAAAGACGCTTGGCAAATTGAGAACAAGTATGATGGCATTCGCGTGCAGCTTGTTGTTAAGTCGAATAAAACTGTTGATGATAAGCCTCAGAAAGATAGTGAGGTCGATGGCGATGAACCTGAAAAAGCTCTTTTTTCTCGTACTGGCGATGATATCAGCCACTCATTTCCTGATCTGCTTGAGTCTGTAAGCGGTAATATGGTGCTAGATGGAGAACTGCTGGTTATCCATAATGCAGAACATGGCTTACATCAATCTGAAGCATTGACTGCCCAAAGTGCGGCTAGTCAACGCACCAGTAGTGATAAAAGCGGTAAACAGGCTTCATCCGCCACACAGCCAGACGTGGATACCTTTAATGCCCTTCAGCAGCGCCTTAATAAAAAGAAACCGAGTAAAGCGTTACAGTCTTCCTCCCCAGTTGGACTAATCGTTTATGATGCTTTAGTGCTTAATGGTGAAGATCTAACTGATAAAACATTAAAGGCAAGGCGCGATGCCCTTGAAGAATGGTTTAGCAACACGAATAACAGCCGCTTGTTTCTTTCTGAAACACTTAATGCCACTTCCCCTGAAACTTTGCGCCAGCTTCACACCCAAGTCTGCCAGAATCGTGCGGTAGAAGGGCTGATGATAAAGCGCTTAGATAGTAAATATGTACCTGGCAGGCCTAAGGGCCAGTGGTTTAAATGGAAGCGCGATCCGCTGGTTGTGGATGCGGTAATGATGTATGCACAGCGCGGACACGGCAAGCGTTCCAGCTTTTACTCTGACTACACGTTCGGCGCTTGGGAAGACTGTCAGCTTCTGCCTATCGGAAAAGCCTATTCCGGGTTCACCGATGAAGAACTCAAAAAACTAGATAACTGGGTAAGACGCAACGCCGTGGGGCGGTTTGGCCCGGTAAGAGAAGTGAAAAAAGAACTGGTGCTTGAAGTGGCTTTCGACGCTGTACACCCTTCGTCGAGGCACAAATCAGGGGTCGCGCTGCGCTTTCCCCGTATACATAGAATTCGTTGGGACAAGCCCGCTAATGAAGCAGATACCTTAGCGAACGTTAAAGCACTAATAGAAGGCTGAGCCAGCAAAAACACTTTCTTAGTCGTCTAAAATCGCAGAGAATGGGCTGAGATAGAAACAAGGCTTGCACCTTAAGAAAATAAAACAATAGGAAATCGCCATGCCTAAGGCTAGTGAAATTAAAAAGAATAACACTGTGGTATTTGACGGAAAAACTTGCATCGTGCGAGACATTGAACGCTCTGTCCCTCAAGGTCGTGCTGGTGGCAGCATCTATCGCATGCGCATGTACGATGTAGTAACGGGCGCCAAATACGATGAAACCTTTAAAGACTCAGATACCCTAGATATGGCTGACTTAATTCGTCGTCCTGCTATGTTTTCGTATATTGATGGCGAAGAATATGTATTCATGGATAAGGAAGACTACACCCCTTATCACTTGAACAAAGAGAGCATTGAGAATGAAGCTCTGTTTATTAACGAAGAAACCGATGGCATTCAAGTTGTCATTGTTAGCGAAGTACCCGTTGCCTTGGACTTGCCAATGAGCGTAGAGCTAGAAGTAGTTGAGACCGACCCGTCTATTAAAGGTGCGTCTGCTACTTCTCGTACCAAACCAGCAACGCTTTCGACCGGTCTAGTAGTTCAAGTGCCAGAATACATCAGCACGGGTGAATGGATTAAGGTCAATACCGAAGAGCGTAAGTTCCAAAGCAGAGCCGATAAGCACTAGTCAATTTAACGTATTGAATTAGGCTGCCATCGACACTTGAAATATTTGCTCAGCTTAAAAAAACAAAAAAGGGTTCAATCGAACCCTTTTTTATTGCCTGCTTCACAGCTTTGAAAGCGTTTTTTTTGCGTTTCCTACTTAGCGATATTTTCCTGCGTAGGCAGTGCGCTGAATGCACCGTACTGGGTTACTGTGTAAGCACCACATCGAATAGCAAATTCAGTCGCTTCGCTAACATTTTCAAAGTTTTCAGCCCACGCATCGAACTCATCCGCGTTCTTAACTTTGGTCGAAAGGAAATACAGGAACCCACCGATAAACGAATCACCGGCTGCGGTGGTATCTTTTACATCCATTTTTGGCGATGCCAGCGTGCCGCTGAACGACTTAGTAATATAGTGAATTGGCTCGCCACCGTCTGTTACCAATACAACCTTCACACCGCTATCTAGCCACTGCTGTACTTTTGCATCGGCATTTTCTTCGCCATAAAGCTCTGCAAGTTCTTCGCGGCTTGCCTTTAACACAGAAACTTTTTTAGCAGCCTCATCAATACGTGTTGGCGCATTGGCTGTGTCATCCCAAAATGCTGGGCGATAGTTGATGTCTAAACACACCATCATGCCGTTTTCCTTTGCCTTGTTTAAAATAAACTCGGTGCCAGGAATAAGCTCAGGGCCAGAAATTGAACCCGAACAGAAGTGCAGTACTGTATTCTTGTCGCAGTCAATCGTAGACAAGTCTTGTTCTGAAATATGCTTATGTGCGGCATTATCAACATAGAAATCGAACGAACGCTCACCGTCTTCATCTAAATTTACAAACGCCAGCGCCGTATTACCCTCTTGTGTGGTCCACACAAAGTCCGTATTTACTTTGTAGTGTTCAAGCATTTCTTTAAGAAAGGCGCCAAAAGTATCGTCACCCACCTTCGATACCATCGCACTTTCTCCACCCAGTTGGGCAACAGCAACCGCCACGTTAGCGGGCGCGCCACCAGCATAAGGCTGGAAAGGCTTCATGGCTGGTATGTTGCCATCTTTGGGCGCTGCACCTTGGCTTAACATATCAATAAGCACTTCACCTAAACACAAAATTTTCATACCAGCCTCGCTCAAAAAATGTCAATAAAGGACGTTTACCTAGTGCGCACAATACGTAAGGTTAACGAATCGTTAATTAATTGCGGCATAGTATTGACGAACAAAACTATTAAATCAACCCAATTGATTTACTTTTTTTAAAAGGATTGTAGGATGTGTACCTATTGTATTAAAAAGATTAAAATTTTTATCTGAAAGGTCTGGTAAGATTCATAGCTTCATTTTGGAAGTTTGAAAGGGGACACATTCCTGCATTCCCACGCTTCGCTAGGAAACTTGCCAGCGCCTTCTGAATGGGCAATTATCTATGCGCATTGGTATTATTAAACTCTTTTCTTTTTTAACGGTAGATAGTAATTACTTTGAATATTGAATCGGCTTTTCACCTGCCACAACAAAACGCACCAGAGTTACTTGATGATCGTTCTGCGAATGAGCGCGCGATCTTAACCTTAATACGGCAACGCATTGCCTTACCTAAAGCTGAAATTGCACAATTGACTGGGCTGTCGGCGCAATCTGCAACGGTAATTATCAAGAAGTTAGAAACCGATGGATTGGTCAAACGCCTAAAGCCTATAAAAGGCGGTGTAGGGCAGCCTAAGGTACCTTTCGGATTGAATGCTAACGGTGCGTTCAGTATCGGCCTCAAAGTTGGTCGCCGTAGTTTCGACATAACCTTGCTCGACTTAAAAGGCAATGTTAAAGCCACCCTTCACGAAAAGTTCGCCTATCCAACGGTAAGCAACCTACTGAACTTTGCAGAGCGTGCATTCAATGTTCTAATCAAAAACCTAGATGCAGCACAGCAAAAGATGGTTAGAGGCTTAGGCGTAGCTATGCCTTTTGAAATTTGGAGTTGGGCAGAGGAAGCAGGCGCGCCGAAAAAAGAGTTAGAAGAATGGAAAGAGTTTGACCCACAAACCGAACTTGAAAGCTTATTAAACCTACCTGTTTTCATTAAAAATGATGCAGGAGCAGCGTGTAGCGCGGAGATGTCGTTCGGCAATCCAAAGCGTTACGATAGCTTTTTATACATATTTGTTGGTACGTTTTTAGGCGGTGGACTGGTACTTAACAATCAGCTTATCAATGGCAAAACAGGTAATGCCGGCGCTATTGGCTCGTTGCCTTTTTTTAGTCAAAATCAGCAGCGTCAGTTAATAACGCAATCTTCACTTTATCTATTGGAAAGCGAGTTAGAAAAAGCGGGGGAAAACGCTAAGCACATTTATGAGTCCCCCTCTTACTGGCAGTGCAATGATTCACTTGTAAAAAATTGGGTGCGCGAGACAGCCAAAGGGCTGGCATTCGCTTCACAGTGCGCGATGAGCCTTTTGGATTTAGATGGCGTAATCATTGACGGCGCCATACCCAGCAACATAAAAGAATTATTAGTTGAAGCAACCCAAAGTGCGCTGAAAGACTTGGATATGCGAGGAATTACTCCCGCGCAAATTAGCCCCGGTCACGTGGGCGTAAAGGCCCAATCGATTGGAAGCGCAAACTTAGCGCTTCAGGCTAATTATTTCTAACTATTCAGATGTGCAGTTAAGGTTTTCATGACAGTAAGTAGCAAAGTGATTCATATTCTAGATGGTGGTATGGGTCGTGAACTTGAAAAGATTGGTGCACCTTTTAGGCAGCCGGAATGGTCCGCACTGGCATTAATGCAGACCCCTGAGCTAGTGCGTGAGGTTCATACCCACTTTCTAAATGCTGGTGCCACTGTCATCACTACCAATGCCTATGCCCTCGTTCCATTTCATATTGGTGAAACCGCGTTTAACGAGCAAGCATTTTCGCTGGCCGAGTCTGCGGCTAAGCTAGCAAAGGAAGCCGTTACTTTTCAGCAGGATAAAAGCAACAAGTTATCAGTCGCGGGCTGTGTGCCACCTGCTTTTGGCTCGTACCGCCCAGACTTATTCGATGCAGAACGAGTGGCAGAGATTTTAACGCCTCTTATCAAAGCGCAAGCGCCTTTTGTGGATGTTTGGCTTATTGAAACGGTTTGCTCTATTGAAGAAGCTGATGCCGTAGTTTCACTAATAAAAACACTGTCTTCTCGTCCCATTTGGCTGTCGTTTTCTTTGCATAATAGAGCGTCGTCAAACGAGCCTGTAACTCTTCGTTCAGGCGAGCCGCTAGAAAAAATCGCGCCTTTGCTGGAGCGTGTTGAAAGCGTACTTTTTAATTGTTCACAGCCTGAAGAAATGGAAAATGCACTAACAATTACGCGACAGTTGAATGAAAACATTGCTACTGGTGCATACGCCAATAGCTTTTCAGAAAGGAAGCGTCAGCATGAAGCTAACGCCCTTTTGTCAGAGCTGCGTGACGATATAACGCCACAGCGCTATGCAGATTACGCTCAATCGTGGCTAGCGGCAGGTGCCAGTATCATTGGAGGCTGTTGCGGCATAGGCCCTGAACATATCAAAGCCATAAGTGATAGCGTAAAATCTTAAAACTGAAATCACGCTAGTGCAGATCAGCGGCGTCAGTGCGCAAAATCCTGTGTTTCAAAGTACACTAGAAAAGGCGATTCGCAGTGAGTAAAAACCTCTTTAATTTGCGCCTTGCTCGGAACACTTTCGCCCAGCATGTTTCCTAAGGTTTCCTGACAATCGTCAACGATAAACAGTGCATCAAAGGATGGGCGTTCGCCAATGAGGTGAATGTATAAATACTTGTCACCGAGGCTGATGCTAGTCCACTTTTCATCAGGCTGATATGTAACGCTATCGTCGTCAGAATGTGGCGGTTTGTATTGTTTTACCAAGCGACGTTTAAACATCAGCTTTTCAAATGTCAGTTCCGATTTACCCAACCACTTAGTGCCACCTCGCTCAAAATGACCTTTATAAAACTGTGCTGAGATAGAAAATCTTTCACCATCAACAAGTTTATTTAAATCAAAATTTTCTGGTAACAGGGTCACCATGTTGCTGTGAGAGGTTGAGCCTGCTTGTAGATACGCAATTAGCGTAGCTTTATGCGGACTTCCTACTGCATAAATAATTTGGTAATCATGTGGCGAATAATAAAGGGGTAAGTGACTCGCATAGAGTTCAGCGCCATCTGTAAATAGCACCATACCGTGAGAACCAACTCTTTTGTGGTTTTTATGACCGGCGTGTATAGAAGAACTAGCATTGGATGCTTTACTAATGCCATCTGCACTTAGTTCTTTTGTGGTTGTCGCCGTTGCTCCCATGCACACCATATATAAACACAAGACAGCCAAATGAAGACGCTTCATAAACCTTTTACGCTTAATAACAATTTTATTATGGCGATACTGGCACAGTAACCACCTACAATTAAGCTACAATAAATACATGTTTAATTCCCAACCGGAAACAATGAGGCGGCGAACCCGTGGATATTGAAGACTTAAGAAAATTTATTGTTGTTGCCCAACATGAGAACTTGAATAAAGCGTCTGTGCACTTATCGGTTACCACAGGCGCATTGTCTAAAGTGGTGAAACGCATAGAACAACAGTTAGAAAGCCAACTGTTTGACCGCGTAGGTAAACATATTCGACTCAACCAACGGGGAAACAAATTCCTTATTTATGCCACTCATCTTGTGCACGAAGCCGATCAGGCACTCAGTGAGTTTAGGGGTAATACTGCTTTATACAACATTACCGTTTCTGGCCCATCACTCTTGCTTCAATATTACTTGCCAACTTTGCTTGCTAAACCTTCCTCTTCACAAGATCGCTTTCACGTCAATATCCACGCTTGCTGGGAAGGGAAAGCGCTGGATAGCGTTTCTAAAGGGGGTAGCGACGTGGCTATCGCCACCTCTTTTGCAATGGAAGAACGAGAGAAAGACCCGTCACTGCATCGCATATTATTAGGGTCGTCTACCTATGTGGTTGCGGCCGCAAAAAATCACCCTGCGGTAGCTGAAGCAAAGAACGGTATATTAACAAGTCAAAGTTTGTTCGCTTTCGCTTTTGCTTGCCCTGACGTTTCACCTTTTTGTGGAATAAAACGGGGCATAGGCTCTGATGGGTGGAGAGACGACAAAGTCCCCCGCTCTATACACTATCGATGTAATGATTTTGGCACACTGCTGTCTATTGTCAGGCAAGGACTGGCTTTGGCCTACGTACCTGACTTCATAGCGAAAAGTCATGATCTTACTTGCGTGTCCGTATCAGATTATGACTTTTGCCATGAAGAGCATTTTGAGTTGATTTACAAACCGAGTATGGCATCAGGCTGGCTCAATCGGTTTGTCGATTCAGTTAAAAGCGTTATTTAGTAACCACATTTTTGGCGCCTTTAAGCAGCGCCTCTTTATCTATCTTATTAGGCACTTCCACGCCACGTCGCGCTGCAGGCCTCGCTTCAATACTGTTCTTCCAGCGTATTAGGTTGTCCAAGCCTTCAATGCTAACACCTGACCATTCATAAGTGCGCACCCAGCACCAGTTAGCCATGTCAGCAATACTATAGTCGTCTACCAGATATTCACGATTTTCTAGCCTATTATCCAGT
Source organism: Alteromonas sp. ABH4_454 (assembly GCF_056311775.1). Taxonomy (NCBI): domain Bacteria; kingdom Pseudomonadati; phylum Pseudomonadota; class Gammaproteobacteria; order Alteromonadales; family Alteromonadaceae; genus Alteromonas; species Alteromonas sp. ABH4_454. The sequence continues at coordinate 419,549 of NZ_CM149972.1, forward strand.
ACGGTGAATAAACGTCGCACTTCGTTTTGGTAACGCGCTATTGCTACGGGAATTTTTTCTTCTAGATAACGATGGAACACGTTGGCTTGCCCCATCATAGGGCCTATTCCACCCATCTGAAACATTAACCACTGGATAACTTGGCTCTTTCCCTTAGCATCGCGGGGTAAGAACATTCCGGTCTTTTCAGCGAGATAAATCATAATTGCGCCGGATTCGAAAACAACGTGGCCATCGGCTTCTCTATCTACGATAACCGGTATACGTCCGTTCGGGTTCATGGCTAAAAACTCAGGGGTTTTCTGCTCGCCTTTCATTAAGTTTACAGCATGAGCTGTATATTCAAGTCCCATTTCTTCAAGCGCTACTGACGCTTTCCAACCATTAGGGGTGGCTGCGGTATATAAATCTATCATTAGGCTTTTGCACTCGCTCGGTTGCTTACGGCCTCATACCAGCGCGCTAAATTAACGTGGTCGTCAGTCATACGAATTTTTACCACTCGGGCGAAATCCATAGCACATAACGCGGTTATGTCGGCGATAGAAAAGGTATCGCCAGCGATGTATTCTTTTACACCAAGTCGGCGTTCTAGAATATTGAGATATTTAGACGCGTTGATACCCGCTTCTTTGCCATATTCAGGTACAGGTGTCATACGATCTTTAAAGTAACCTGTGGTATGTTGAAAGCACATGCCAATTTGCATCATGAAGGCTAACTCTACTTGGCGCTGCCACATAGATATCGTTGCTTTTTCAACGGGCGTTGTTCCCATTAAAGGGGGATCTGGTTGCAATGCTTCAAAGTAAGTACAGATCGCATCGGTTTCTGCAATACAGGTACCGTCATCAAGCTCTAAAATGGGTATTTTACCTAACGGGTTCTTAGCGCGCATTTCTGCACTTAGGTTTTCACCTTTTTGAATATCGACTTGCACGTAATCAACATCAATGCCTTTTTCGGCTAAAAACATGCGTACTCGACGTGGGTTAGGTGCGGTTTTCGTTTCGTATATTTTCATAATGATTGCCACAGACCTTATGACAGATTGCTAAATATAGGGTTGGTTCTAGATTAGTAATTGCACATACCGCTTTCAAATCACTCTGTCTATGCACAGAACTATTCAGTTCTTTTATGGTTATACCTCTTGGGTATTTTTAAATACTGAAAAACAATGAAAAGCCAGGATTGGGGTCCGATCATTAGTTATGAGCCCGTAATCACCTTAAGACGTTTTATTTCATTATCAGTAAAGCGTGCAGACAGGTATTCGCGCTGGGCATCCTCTGCCTCGCTCGGCGAAAGTGCCTGCTGCGATAGGCTTTCGCGAAACGCCTGATAATCTGCAATTTTGTTTTTCCAGTTAGCCTGCTTTTCCCAGGTTTTCGCAAAGCGGTCTGCTACCGTACTTCCAAACTCTGCCGCCACTGCGTTATACCGATCATTAATATTGCTATAACTGCGTTTTATCTCGTTGATGCGATGTATATTCAGCGTTGGCTGGAAAACATCGCGTTCGGCTTGATTTCCCGTTTTCAGTGACTCAACAATAAGCGCTTTTCTTTCATGCCTAGACAGCGTGCTTTCCTGAGCAAGTTGTAAACGCGCTAGCGCCGCCTCGTCCACCTGCGCTTCTTGGCTAAATAAATAATGGTATTCGGTGTCGTCGAAGTAGGTCCGTCTTATCCCCTCGCGCTCATCAAGTTTGTAAGACACATCCTGTAAACTATGAGTAGCCAAGTCGACCTCCGTCTCGATGGAAGAAAGCGCCACTTTATAATCTACATATCGGGTAAATAAGTCAGACGCTACCGCTTGGGTAGTTGGCGTAAACACGTTGCTAACGTAGGTGGTATAGGCAAACTTAACGGTTTGCGGGTCGTCTGTTGTACGCGTAAATATAAAGCGGTCGAAAGCGTCTTTGGTTGAATAGTTAAGCTTAAAAGGAGTAAGGCTTTTATTTGCGCTTTCTGCTTCGCTCTTTAGATGGAGGCGCGCATCTGTCTCCTTACGCGTTGTTCCCTTCTCGCCCAGCTTTCCACTGGTTTCTTTTTGCCTGCTAACTTCCAAGCGTTCGGAGGAATGCCCAGCCCCGTTTTTTTTGGTGTCAGGTGCAAATTGGATATAAACAACAGTACCCAATACTAACAGAGCAACTAGCCCTGTGAGTATTGAATACGCATGGCGTACTTTACCTTTTGTCACTACAAGCCCAATCTTTTAAGACGATTAGCCTGGCGTACAAACACATCTACCGGGTCGGTTTCAAACCAGTGCGTAATTCCAAAACTCTGGTTTACTTCATCGAGGTGATTCATTTTGTAGTTATCTTTTAGCACCTTGCCCAAGTGCGAGCTACACGTTGAGACTAAGCCATCGTTTGGCTCTTTAAACGCAGTGCCAGTAATAGCTAGGAAAGGGTCGACAATGTCTAAAGCATTGGTATAAGTTCTTCCGCCGCTCCATGAGAAATAATACACGCCATTTTCAGCCAACATCTTACCGTCGTTGCGACAGTAGGCGGTAGGCATGCCTTCAGGGTATTTTTGATTGAACGCTACTGAGCCTGCAGTTGATAGAGAATCAAGTGCAGCGATTGAGTCGGTGGGCTTTTCACGGGGATCTGACCCAGACGCAATTTCAATAATGTTGGCAAATGCATTAACAACGACGCCAGCGGCGCCTTCTCCCACTGAGCCCTCAGCGAAAGCATCCCGTAATTCATCTGCGACTTTACTGCCCCAATTAACACCGGCGACAGAGCTTACCGAAGCAACTTTTTCTGGCGCCACGCTTGCGGCGTAACGTGCCGTTGGGCCGCCGTGGCTATGTCCAATTAGATTCACTTTGTCTGCGCCAGACAAGGCGAGTACTTCGTCGATATACTCAAGCAACTGCTCGCCGCGCACTTCTGTGGAATTTGCTGGTGAAACTTCAGCAATATATACCACAGCGCCGTTGCGGCTGAGTTTATGCGGAACCTTATAAAAATAATCTACAAAGAGTATGTCTTCAAAGCCAAACAGGCCGTGGACCAATACTATGGGGTTTTCAGTTTTTGCGTATGTTCCTGCGAAGGCTTGTCCTGCCCCTACAACTAGGGTACTGACAGCGCCTGTTATGGCAAGCAAAGTAACAATGAGAGCATTCCTTGCTCTATTATCTTTGGATATTCTCATCGTGTGTGTGCCTCATAATTATAACGTTGTGGTCTGTGGTCAGACCTTTGTTATAATTATGTAAACACACTGTAAAGATCAACCTTTATGTTGAAACTTTAATAAGGAGGATAAACATCAAGTTGTGATATTTATCGTCATCTAACTATCAATATCTATTAAATTCAGCAAGATAGTACTCACGCGAGAGTATACTCGCCCATACCATTTTCACTCGAAATACGAACCATAAACACAATTAATAAACCGTTATCAACTTCTGGAATAGGATTGGATAAAGTTTACCGCAAGGCTAGAAGTGGTTAGCCACTCTCCCTTGAAAGGGTCGAGTTTCATACCTATCTGATGTTTCAGTGTGAAGTCTTCACCGACCCATTTTTCTAATTCACTAGGTTTTACAAACTTTTGCCAATCATGGGTTCCCACAGGCAAATACCGCATTACGTATTCAGCCCCCACAATAGCAATTACAAAGCTTTTAAGTGTTCGGTTTAGAGTGGCAAGAATAAGCAGCCCGCCCGGTTTGACCAAGCTAGCGCATTCATCAATTAACTGCTGCTGATCTGGCACATGCTCTACCACTTCAGCGTTTATAACAATGTCATATTGCTGTGCTTCTTTAACTAGTTCACTGGACAACATGTGTTTATAAGTTACCGATACACCATTTTTTTCCGCATGGCGTTTTGCCACTTCCACACTTACTGCACTTGCATCAATGCCAGTTACCTTTGCACCAAGCTTGGCCAGAGGCTCGCTAATAAGCCCGCCGCCGCTACCTATATCAACAATAGACAAAGACGAATAATCCGGTGGGAGGTTACCTTTGCCGAAATGATCCTCTATTTGCGCTTTAATGACATCCAAGCGCGCTCGATTAAACTCAAGGGCTGTTTTATATTTGCCGCTGGGGTCCCACCATGACTCTGCCAGTGAGTCAAAGCGCGAAATTTCTTCTTCAGAAAAGTTAACTTCCCCGGTTTTTTTACTTTTATCGAGCACGATTTTTTACCTTTAAACGTAAGTACACTAGTGCTTTTCTATTGACCCATAATGTTCAGGGTCATAAGGTGAATACATTAGGGTGAGCATTTAAGACGTACACCTTTATATTCTAAATAGGCACCTAGATAAAAACACATTATAAGAATATACGTTGTGAAAGAGGGTTCTGATTTTGGCAAACGCAAAAAATGTATATGGTCGACCGCTCCAGCTATGCTGCGGAAATACGGGGTTTACCCGTGAAGGTTTTTGCTATGTACCCGATGCTGATGTGGGCAATCACAGTGTATGCGCTGTGGTTAGCGATGAATTTCTACAGTTTTCCTTACGACAGGGTAACGATTTAATAACCCCCTGGCCTAGCATGTCTTTCCCCGGTCTACTCGACGGCGACAGATGGTGCCTGTGCGCTGCTCGTTGGTTAGAAGCTTACGAAGCCGGTGTTGCGCCCAAGGTGCGACTGGAAGCTACCCATGAAAAAGCCCTAGATATCATTCCGCTATCTTTATTAGAAGAATATGCGGCTGACAAAAACTAGGGGATTGGACAAGATATTTTCCACTGATGAGCCTCAACGTGAGCCTTTCACACCAGGTATTGGTTGATGAAACTAACCATAAAAAAAGAGCATGTTTGCCTAAACATGCTCTTTTTATTTATTAATAAAAAGCTTTCTTAGCTTACTGGGGCGTTCGAATAACCATAAGACGCGTCTCAGACATATCCTCTATCGCGTAGCGAATACCCTCTCGACCTAGTCCTGAATCTTTAACGCCGCCATAAGGCATGTTATCCACCCGCCAGCTAGGCACATCACCAATAACAACGCCGCCCACTTCTAGTTCATCCCAAGCTTTATGTGCTTTATAAATATCGCGAGTAAACACACCAGCTTGAAGTCCGTAACGACTGTTATTTACTTCTTTAAGCGCGTCGTCGTAGTTGTCGAAAGGCTCTAGAATAGATAGCGGACCAAACGCCTCTTCGGCACTGGCATCACAGTCTTTGGGCACGTTTTCCATAACCGTAGCTTCAAGCATTGCGCCTTCGCGAGTACCGCCACATAAGATAGATGCGCCCTTTTCTTTGGCCTCTGTAATCCAACCATGCAAACGTTCAGCTTCGCCCTCAGAAATCATGGGGCCGATGAAAGTATCTTCATTTGAAGGGTCACCAGACACCAATGCTCTTACTTTTTCTACATAGCGCGATTTAAATTCATCGTATATTTTACTATGTACTAAAAGGCGCTGAACACTGATACAGCTTTGACCAGACTGATAGTAAGCCCCAACAATCACCCGGTCGATCGCGTCTTCAATGTCAGCATCTTCATCAATTACGCAGGCTGCATTACCGCCTAGTTCCAGCACAACTGGCTTTTTACCGGCCTTTGCTTTAAGTGCCCAACCCACATCTGGAGAGCCCGTGAAGCTTAGCAGTTTTAGTCTTTCGTCTGTGGTAAACAAGTCAGCGCCATCACGGCTACACGGCAGAATTGAAAACGCCCCTTTGGGCAAATCTGTTTCTGACAATACTTCGCCAATAATTAGTGCGCCAATAGGTGTTCGCGAGGCCGGTTTAAGTACAAATGTGCAACCAGCGGCAATGGCAGGTGCCACTTTATGGGCAGCCAAGTTTAGCGGGAAGTTAAAAGGGGATATAAACGAGCACGGACCAATGGGGACTTTTTTGGTCATGCCTTGATAACCTTTTGCCCGCGCTGATATTTCTAAATTTACCGTTTCGCCATTGATACGAACCGATTCTTCTGCGGCAATTTTAAAGGTGTCTATTAATCGGGTCACTTCGCCCTTGGCATCTTTAATAGGTTTACCTGCTTCAATACACAAAGCTTGCGCCAGTTCGTCTGCGCGCTCAGTAAAGCGTTTAACACAGTGCTCTAACACTGCCTGTCTTTCAAAAGGCGCCATTGCGGCCATGGCAGGCTGCGCTTTCTCTGCCGCAGCTATGGCTTTATCAATGGTATCAGCATCAGCCATAGCAACTTTAGTCGCTACTTCGCCTGTGTATTTATTGGTTACCTCTAGGTCGGTGTTCGCGTATTCGGGTTCACTGGCTAAATAGTAGGGGTAGCTTTCCTTCAACATTTTTTAACTCCTTACCTTTTCAATACTGTGTTTTAAAGCTTGGCACTCAACTCTTTTATTGTGTGGTTTAATGTTTCGTCATTCATGCTGTAATCAACAGGGCAATCGATAATGTGCACACCTTTTGTGTTTAAACACTTATCTACCATGTGAATGAGTACGTCTGTATCGTCCACACGCCAGCCTTGAGCACCATAGCTTTGCGCATACTTAACAAAATTTGGGTTGCCATAGTCCAAACCAAATTCGTCAAACTCCATGTTTGCTTGCTTCCACTTAATCATTCCGTACGCGTCGTCACGCAAGATGATCACCACCAAGTCTAGGTTGAGCCTTACAGCTGTCTCAATTTCTTGGCTATTCATCATAAAACCACCATCGCCACATACGCTGAGTACTGGCGCCTCCGGTTTTACTAATTTAGCCGCAATGGCAGATGGTAAGCCCGCTCCCATTGAGGCAAGAGCGTTATCTAAAAGCAGGGTGTTGGGATGAAAAGCAGGATAATTACGCGCAAACCAAATTTTGTAAATACCGTTATCTAAGGTGACAATGCCGTTATCTGGCATGACCTTTCGAATATCTCTAACAAATCTTTCGGGTAAAATAGGAAAACGATTGTCATCTTCTGCTTCAGCGCGGTGTTCTACATACGCCTGATGCACATCTTTATAGAAATCTAGCTTCCAATCGTCCTGGGGGGTAATGCCTTCTTTAATTTGCCAGATGCTGTTAGCAATATCTCCAACCACTTCGAGTTGCGGGAAGTAAACAGGGTCTACGGCAGCCGAATCAAAGTTGACATGAATCACTTTTTTGTCGTTGTGATGCATGAAAAACGGCGGCTTCTCTACCACATCATGACCCACATTAATGATAAGATCAGCCCGTTCTATCGCTCGGTGCACGAAGTCGCCATCAGATAATGCCGTATTCCCGGCGAAACGCGGATCGCTTTCGTTTAGTACCCCTTTACCCATTTGAGTGGTAACAAATGGAATGCAGGTTTTATCAACAAACTCCCTGAGCATTTTCGCTGTTAGCTTTCTGTTTGCTCCGGCGCCTATAAGCAAGAGCGGAGACTGCGCTTCTTCTATCATCGTAATTGCCGAAGTAATCGCTTTATATTCAGCTATCGGTCTTCGCGTACTGCTTGGCGTTAATATCTGCGCGCTAGTTTGCTCTGCTGCTATATCTTCGGGTAGCTCAATATGTACCGCGCCGGGCCGCTCTTCAGAAGCAAGACGGAACGCTTCTCGAACCGTTGAAGGAATTCTGTCTCCACTAACAACCTGATTGGTAAATTTGGTGATAGGTCGCATCATGTCCACTATGTCGATAACTTGAAAGCGACCTTGTTTGCTGGTTTTGATTGGCTTTTGCCCAGTAATCATTAACATTGGCATGGCGCCTAACTGAGCATAGGCAGCGGGCGTGACTAAATTAGTGGCCCCAGGCCCTAAGGTCGAAAGGCACACGCCCACTTTTCCGGTAAGCCTGCCATATGTAGCAGCCATAAAACCAGCGCCTTGCTCGTGACGAGTCAGCACCAGTTTAATAGAGGACTCGCGCAACGACTCAAGTAAGTCGAGGTTTTCTTCACCTGGGATACCAAAGACGTATTCCACGCCTTCTGCTTCTAACGCTTTAACAAATAAATCGGACGCTTTCATGTGCTGCACGCTCCTTGTAATTTGAGCAGAAAATAAAGTTCTTATGAGATGTGCTACGAAACAATGCTGCGAATGGGTTTACTGTGCGTAATAAAATGCCCGTTGCTAACGGGCATGTTAAAAAATAGTGTATAGGAGAGAAAATGGAAGTCTAATCACTGATTATTATGCGCTTGTATGCGAGCAAAGAACCATCTTCGTTTTGTGACACACTAAATGTATATTCATTGTAGTCACTGCCAAACACTGTATCTTGTCCCAGCAACGTGTCTGGCTCACCCCGGTGACTATAGTCGGGATGATTGGTACAAATATCTTGGCAAAAGCTATCGGAAAAGCCAAATTGAGAAACCAATTGATCAGTGTTGTTGCGACGTATACGAAAATGAATGTGGATAGCTCGGCTGCTATACCAGCCGGGAAAACAGCTTTTTAGGTTTATTCTTCCGCTAGTATCTGTCACCGCAATACCTCTGAACCACTTCGCACTTAATGCATCCACTTCATTTCCCGTGCAAAATGCCGAATTGAATCCGCTGGCATCAGCACTATCACTGGTATCTCCTGAATAAACGCCGTCTACATCGCAATGCCATACTTCAATTTCATAACCCGATAGGGGATTACACGCTTCATCAATTAACTGAAGACACAACATCATCGGCAAACCTGTTTGCTCATATGATATGTCGTCAAGATAATCACTTTGAAAATAGCACGGGCCTTCCGTTTGAGAACCTGTGAGAGCCACACTGCATACAGAAGCAGTGTCAAATAAACTATCGTCTGGAAAGTCTGACGTCATAGCTGACGTGCCACCGCTTGCCCAACCGTCAAAATCTTCTTCAGGTTCGGCATTTGAATCGGTGTCGTTATTGGAAGATGAGGAGGTAGATGCTGTGGAACTTGCAGAGGTGGAATTAGAACCTCCACAACCCCACAACCCGATCGCAATAGGAGCCAATGTAAGTCCCACCGCTGTTTTCATAAAGCGGCGTCGTTTGAGCGGCTCTTCCGTTAATTTGTTTGATGTCATCGTACATTGCCCTTGGTTGTCTTTGCAAAAAAGACATTTAGCTAAAGGACAAGGTTCTCTTATTTACTCAAGCTTTACACTGTAAATAAGCAAAGTGAAAAAAGCGCAGGTATTTGGGTAACTAAACCTAGGTTATTCAGCACTCCATTCGGATAGCGCCTTCTGTGTTACTTTATCTACCTCATGTTTATTTTCGCTTATCCACCAGCGCTCCATGATACGAACATTTTTCTGATTGGCTTTATAGAATATATCCACGATGTCGCCAACAAATGGAATAAAACCTAAGCCAAAGTCGATTGCTGAGTTTTTTACCATTTGAGCTATTAACGCTTTGGGCATACCCAATGATTTTCCCAGCCAAACTATTCGAAGTGAAACGAAGAGCATCAGCGCGTCACCGGCTCCAGGGATAAGGCCCACGATTGAATCCAAGCCTATTTTTATCGGAATAAAAGGGAGCTTTACGGCAGTGTCCAGCAAGTTCGCCAGTTTTTGCGCTTTAAGTAATTCCTTTGGTGCTTTGCCTTCCACGACCTTATCTCCCTTTTAATTTAATCAATGCGCCACCAAGAGTGATTTCCCTATTGGTTTTTCTCGAAACGTTTGCTGTCAGCTTTTCAAACGCTACTTTTCAGCGCCCAGCGCTCTCGCTAAGCCCGCACGTAAACCGTTGTCTGATTCTACCGCCCAGCCATGTAGATTTTCTTTCACTATGTCAAAAAGCACATCTATGTGCTCTTTATCACTGTTAAGTGCCGCGATATATTCATAACGCTCACCGCCGGCTTCCATAAAGTATTCGCGATTCTCTTCACCAATTTCTTCAATGGTTTCTAAACAGTCGGCTGAAAAACCGGGGCACATAACCTGAATCGATTTAACCCCTTTTTCAGGTAATGATTTCAATGTTTCATCTGTATACGGTGTTAACCACTCTTCACGACCAAAACGAGACTGAAACGTTGTCATATACTCGTCGTGCGAGAGCCCGAGCTTTTCGGCAAGCAAACGCGATGTTTTATGGCATTCACAGTGATAAGGGTCGCCATTCATCAAGTAGCGCTTCGGAATGCCGTGATAGGACAAAATGAGTTTATCTGCGCGGCCATGTACTTCCCAGTGCGCTTTTACTTTATTGGCAAGTGCAGCAATAAAATTGTCGCGGTCGTGGTAGTGGTTAACGAAACGAAGCTCTGGGAGCCAGCGGCGCGACGTAAAATCTTTTGCAATAGCATCAAAGGTAGAGCCCGTCGTCGACGCACTGTACTGTGGATAGAGCGGAAGCACTACAAGCTTGCGTACGCCTTTTGCCAGCATAGCATCGATAGTGTCGCTTATAGCAGGTTTACCGTAGCGCATAGCAAAGTCGACAATAACATTATCGCCGTATTGTGCTTTACAACGTTCTGCTATCGCTGATGCTTGCGCTTTCGTAATAGCCATTAGCGGTGAACCTTCTTCGGTCCACACAGTAGAGTAGGCCTCTGCCGAACGCTTGGGGCGAAAGTTTAAGATGATGCCATTTAATACAAACCACCAAATCGCTTTAGGTACTTCGACCACGCGAGGGTCTGATAGAAATTCTTTCAAATATGGGCGTAGAGCCTGTTTAGTTGGCGCTTCTGGCGTCCCCAGATTCGTTACAAGAACACCAATTTTATCTGATTGCCCGTGGGTAAAGCCTTTGTTTGATTTGTATTTCATGTATTCATAGTCCGAGAAGTACTGCGCTATATCCGTATTATACTGAATTACCTTAGATTATGATCTGCTATAACGCCAAAAAACTACGATTGCACTAATAGATTTTAGGCATTAAAAAAGCGGCATATGTTTAAAAATAATATTTAAAAACACATACCGCTGTTTAACTGCCACCTAATAAATATTGTGGCAATAAAGCTAATTATTTACTTAGGGCTGATAGTAAGTGGCTGCGCCCGGACCTACCGGCATGCCAAGTAAAAATACCCAGATGTAAAATAAGATAGTCCAACCTACTATGAAGACCATAGAGTAAGGCAACATCATGGCAATAAGCGTGCCCATACCTAAGTCTTTTTTGTATCTAGCGGCCATGGCAAGGATAAGTCCAAAGTAGCTCATCATAGGTGCTATAACGTTAGTTACTGAATCACCAATACGATAAGCCGCCTGAATAACTTCTGGCGCGTACCCAATTAACATAAGCATAGGTACGAAAATAGGCGCCGTTACTGCCCACTGCGCAGATGCACTACCTAACGATAAGTTAACCACACCACACATCAATATGAATAGGATAAATACGGCTGGGCCATCTAACCCTGCCGCTTGCAATAGTGCAGCACCTTTAACGGCTAATACTGTGCCTAAGTTCGTCCATTTAAAGAACGCAACAAATTGCGCAGCGAAAAATACTAACGTTATGTAAAGACCCATAGCGCCCATGCTTTTAGACATGGCATCAATAACGTCTTTGTCATTTTTCATCGACTTAGTCACTTTACCGTAAACAAAACCTGGAATGGCAAAAGTAATGAAGATGAAGGCAACAATGCCTTTAAGGAACGGAGAGCCCGCCACTTCACCCGTTTCAGGGTGACGCAAAATACCGTTTTCAGGTACTACTGTTAACGCCAGTATTGCGCAAACCACAACAAAAGATATTCCCGCCCAACGCAGACCTTTCTTTTCTAAGTCTGTAGGCGCATCCATTGATTGCTTACCTAAATCGATTGATGCCTCAGATGGGTCAAACTTTCCCAGTCTTGGCTCTACCACTTTTTCAGTAACTAGCGCCCCCATAGTGGCCACTACAAAAGTACTGATAAACATAAAGTACCAGTTTACTTCTGGCCCAACCATGTAATCAGGGTCAATCATATGCGCTGCCGCTTCTGTTATGCCGGACAATAGTGGGTCGACCGTCCCTAACAATAGGTTTGCACTGTAACCTGCAGAAACACCTGCAAAGGCCGCCGCAAGACCGGCTAGCGGGTGGCGTCCTAGAGAGTGGAAAATCATCGCTGCAAGCGGAATGAGCACCACGTAACCGAACTCAGAGGCAGTGTTTGAAATAATGCCGGCGAAAACAATAGCAAAGGTTACAGCGCGTTTTGAAGCATTCATAACTAATGCGCGCATTGCTGCCGACAAAAGGCCCGAATGTTCAGCTACCGATACACCAAGAAGGGCAACAAGCACGGTGCCAAGTGGCGCAAACCCGGTGAAGTTAGTGACAAGCCCAGTCACTATTCGCTGCAAACCTTCTGCGCTCATTAACGATATGACTTCAATCATGCCGTCTTCTTCACGCCCCTTCGCACCAACAGGGCGAGGGTCGGCAACCGCAATGTCGAAGTAACCTAATATGCCGCTTAGTACCACTATGAAAAGTGAAAGCAGCGCAAATAATGTTACTGGGTGTGGAAGTAGATTTCCTAACCATTCCACCGTAGCGAGAAATCGCGAGAATAACCCACCTTGTCCGCCGTTATTATCGGCAGACGCTGTACTCTTGTTTTCCGTTGTCAAAATCTTCCCTCTGTCGTTTATTTACGCCTACTGCATCAAAGTTATCGCTGGGACGGCGCTAACTTCGTACTTAATGAGTGACGTGTTTTAATAATATTCAGGCGGTATTTTACCCGATTTAGTGAAAATTTGGCAGTGGATAGGGAAAATGAGAGGTAAACTCACTGTACACTTTGCCAAATTGGCCTCGTGAAATAAAAAAATAGCCTCTGTGAATCAGCAAGTTACCTTTCGAGTGGATATAAAAAAGCCAGTCTAAAAGACTGGCCTTTATATTTATAAAAACATTTGGTTTTTAGTTGCCGTTAGACTGATTCATATACTTAAAGAAGTCACTGTCAGGTGCAATTACCATAACGTCTTGTTTGCTGTTAAAGCTCTCTTTATATGCATCCATACTACGCAAGAAGCTGTAGAAATCTGCATTCTTAGAATAAGCGTCAGCGTAAATTTGAGCTGCAATCGCATCACCTTCACCACGCAATTGACGAGCATTACGCTCAGCATCTGCTAGCATTACTGTTACTTTTGCATCAATGTTAGCTTTAATTACTTCAGCTTGTTCCTGACCTTCTGAACGGTGCTCACGAGCAACAGCAGCACGCTCTGCGCGCATACGTTGGAAGATAGAGTTACTCACTTCAGTAGGTAGGTTGATTTGCTTAACGCGTACGTCAACAATTTCAATGCCTAGCTCGTCTGATGATGTAGACGCCTGTTCCATTGCTTGGTTCATTAATGCTGAACGCTCGCCAGAAACGATTTGCGCGATAGTACGTGTACCAAACTCTGAACGTAGACCATTGTTCACTTTTTGCTTTAGTAGTGCTTCGGCTTGAAGCTTATTACCGCCTGTTGATAGGTAGTAACGGGCAAAGTCTTCAATACGCCATTTAACGTAAGAATCAACGATAAGGTCTTTTTTCTCGCTTGTTACAAAGCGGTCTGGTGAACCATCTAACGTTTGAATACGCGCATCAAGCACACGTACTGAATCGATAAACGGAAGTTTAAAATGAAGACCTGGTTCGAACACTTTCGTATCGCCAGTCGCGTCGTCTCTTTGAACTTTACCAAACTGAATAACAATAGCGCGTTCGCCCTCTTTAACTGCAAACAGAGAACCTGATGCAAGCAAAACAAGAAGAACGAATGCTGCAATAAAAATATTCTTCATTATGCTTATCTCCCTTCTCTGTAGCTATCGCCACGCAAGCCTGAACTTGGCGAACTGTTGCGGCTGCGGCCATTAGCATCGGTTACTGGTGCTTGTAAGCCTTCCAGCGTGTTGCGCGTATTTTTGTTACTTGTAGATTGCTGGCGTTCCATAATTTTATCTAGCGGTAGATACATCATGTTATTGCCACCTTTGCTATCAACCATGATTTTGCTGGTATTGCTAAGTACTTCTTCCATGGTTTCAAGGTAAATACGCTCGCGAGTAACCTTAGGGGCGCGTTCGTATTGAGGAAGCAGCTCTTTAAAGCGAGCCACTTCACCTTGTGCCTCTAGCGTAACGCGCTCTTTATAGGCTTGAGCTTCTTCATTCATGCGATTGACTTGACCGCGTGCACGAGGCTCAATTTCTCTAGCATAAGCTTCTGCTTCACGAATGAAACGCTGTTCGTCTTCCTGGGCAGCGATAGCATCATCGAATGCATCTTTAACTTGCTCAGGTGGACGAGCATCACGGAAGTTCATATCAATGATAGAAACACCCATATTGTATGGTTCGATGATAGCTTGTAGTTCTTCCCATACACGCTGACGGGTTACTTCACGTCCGTCAGTCAAAACGTCATCCATTGTAGAATGACCAACCACATAACGGATAGCGCTATCAAGAGATTGACTTAAGCTTTGCTCAGGGCTTTCAACGGCAAACGTCCAACGGTATGGATCAACAACGCGAAATTGCATTTCCATTTGAACGCTCACTACGTTTTCATCTTCAGTAAGCATAGAGCCTGATGACGACTGATCGCGTATTGATTGAACATCAACAGGAATAACAGAGTCGATGAACGTAGGCGCCCAGCGAAGACCCGGCTCAACTTGTTGGTGATACTCACCAAAACGAAGGACTACGCCGCGCTCAGCTTCACGAATGGTATAAAAACCACTAATGAACCAGATCACGACAAGTAAACCTACTAGAATACCAGCACCGATGCCGCCTAGGCTTTTGCCTGAACCACCACCGTTGCCACCTGACTTTCCAAACTTACCAAATAAGTTTTTAAAAACATCGTCCAAATCTGGGGGACCTTGCTCTTTCCCACCGCGATTCTTCCACGGGTCGTTATTATTGCCACCCGGCTCATTCCAAGCCATGCTGATACTCCATAGATTACTGTTATATTTTTGAATTTTGCATGCTCAATACAGTGTTTAGCACTGCTTAATGTCGCACAACATACTCTGATATTCCGTTTTCCAGACGTTTTTCAAGCCTGTTCCAATCGGCAGTGGGCATTCTTACATCAACTACCCAGTCTCCCTGACTGTCGTATTCTTCGCTTGCAATACAGTTTAGCTCGAACAACACGCCACGCAATTGACTTTGTGCGGGTGGAATCTTCAACGTATAGTTCACCATGCTTTTAGCTAAACATTCAGTCAAAGCTTGGCTTAACAATTCCGTCCCTTCACCCGTCTGTGCAGACAACCACACTCTAACGGGAACGCCTTCGTCATTTCTTTCTATACGCGGCTGAACGTCGTCTAGTTTATCAATCTTATTACAGATTAGTAATTGTTGAATGTCACCTGCTTCAATTTCTTCAAGTACGTCGTTCACCTCATCCATGGTTTCACGGTATTTTGCATCGGCAATATCGACAACATGAAGCAGTAAATCAGCTTCTTGTGTTTCTTGAAGCGTTGCTTTAAACGCAGCAACTAGGTCGTGGGGAAGATGACGAATAAAACCAACCGTATCGGCCAAAATTGCGGGGCCAACATCTTTTAACTCGATTTTACGTAACGTAGGATCTAGCGTTGCGAACAACTGGTCAGCAGCGTAAACGTGTGAGTCGGTAATGGTGTTAAATAGCGTCGACTTTCCCGCATTCGTATAGCCAACTAAGGATACCGTTGGAATTTCAGCGCGTTTGCGCGAGCGACGACCTTGCTCACGCTGCTTTTGCACTTTTTCCAAGCGACGAAGAATGGCTTTGATACGACCACGAAGCAATCGACGGTCAGTTTCTAGCTGTGTCTCACCCGGACCGCGAAGACCAATACCACCTTTTTGACGCTCAAGGTGAGTCCATCCTCTGATGAGACGGGTTGAGATATGTCTCAACTGGGCTAGTTCAACCTGAAGCTTACCCTCGTGAGTTCGCGCGCGCTGCGCGAAAATATCGAGAATAAGCCCTGTTCTATCTAACACCCGGCATTTACACACCGCTTCTAAATTACGCTCCTGAGAAGGAGAAAGCGCGTGGTTAAAAATAACAACGTTGGCATCGTGTGCTTTTACCGCTGCTGCTATTTCCTCTGCCTTACCTGATCCGACAAAAAACTTAGCATGAGGCGCACTGCGTGACGTCGTGATGACTTCGACCGCATTTACCCCTGCTGAAGACACAAGTAATTCAAGCTCACTTAAGTCTTCTTTACTGTTCTCGTCGGAAAAATTAACATGAACAAGTACAGCCTGTTCACCGGCTTCATAACGGTCAAACAAGCGCGTTACCTTTTAAATTATTCACCTTTAGTATTTTCAGAATCTCCTGCGCTAGGCATAGTGATAGCGCGTGCTGGAACAACAGTAGAAATCGCGTGCTTATACACCATTTGGCTTACTGTGTTCTTCAGTAAAATAACGAACTGGTCGAATGATTCAACCTGCCCCTGAAGTTTAATACCGTTTACCAGATAAATTGATACTGGAATACGTTCCTTACGCAAAGCGTTCAAGAATGGGTCTTGTAAAGATTGCCCTTTAGCCATTTGATATCCTTAGTTTTTATTATTCATGATAGAAATTTCACTATCACTGCACGTCTAATGTATACCACACTCAAACATTTAAAGTGTGACTTTCGCTGTAATTTTAATCAAATTATCGTTAGCAAATGTGTCAAGCCATGTAACCTGCTCCCAGCCCCGTAACCACGTAAGCTGACGCTTGGCAAGCTGCCTTGTAGCGATAATACCTCTTTCACGCATTTCTGCGTAACTCAATTGGCCGTCTAGGTACTGCCACATTTGTCGATACCCTACTGAACGTATAGAAGGTAGATCTTCATGTAGATCACTGCGTTCATAAAGTTTCGATACTTCTTTTTCGAACCCTTGCTCTAACATCATATCGAACCGGGTCGCGATCCGTTCGTGCAACACTGCCCTGTCTGCGGGCGCTATGGCAAATTGTGCAATGTTATAAGGGCACTTTTCACCCTCTTGTTGTTGCCAATATGTCAACGTCTTGCCGGTACTTCTATACACTTCCAGTGCACGAGTAATACGCTGTGGGTCATTGGGGTGGATTCTCTCACCACTGATTGGGTCTACACCACGTAATTCATCGTGTAATTTAGACCAACCCAAGCGTTGTGCCTGCTGTGTTATATCATCTCGTATCTTTTCATCTGACTTAGGTAGTGGCGAAATTCCATTTATCAAGGCATTAAAGTACATCATTGTACCTCCAGCCAGAATTGGCACCTTGCCTCGAGCTAAAATATCGCCGATAAGCCCATTCGTATCGTTTACAAATTGCGACACCGAATAGCTATCTGCCGGGTCGATAATATCAATTAAGTGGTGCACTACCCCCGCTTGCTCTTCCTGCGTCGGCTTCGCTGTGCCAATATCCATGCCTTTGTATACAAGGGCTGAATCTACACTAATTACTTCACTATCGACCTGAACTGCTATATCTAACGCCAACCCCGTCTTGCCTGACGCTGTGGGGCCCATAATTGCTATTACAGGTAATGCAGAATTTATGCCATTGGACACGTTATTCTCCCCACACATCTAGCACTAAATTTAAGGGGCGCACTTTAGCAAATTGCTCAATAATTTCCCATTGTTTCGCTTCGCTTTGCTGATCCAACCAGTACCAGAGCATATTTGATACATCGTCGTCGAACACTTGCTCTTTTAAAACGAGCGATGACATCGCACCTTCAAAAGAATCTAATTCACCGCTACCCTTGATGGATAAAAAGGATTCAAACCATTTTAGCCAAGGTAAATGCCTTGTTCCGGCAGGCACCTGCTGCAAGCGGTACTTTCCAGCTACCTTGTTAATTTCAAAATGCGATGCGTTTAATAATTCGACAAGCTTTTCATCCACATTTTCAAGTGAAACGGCGACAGGCATCAATAGCGGCTGCCCATGCTTCGCTTTTAAAAATAGTTCGCTTAACCAGATACTTGCAACTTTAGTTGCAAAAAGAAGGTAAATTTTTTCTGATTTTGGGTAAATTCTACACAAGGGAGAAAGATTAACGTGAGCATGAGCCCGCTGTTCGCCGTTATCACTATCGGCGATGTTACTATTTGGCGTCATTAAGGCGTTATAACTAGATTGATAAGCCGCGCCTGGCCCTCGACTTTGCCCTCTGCCTTGCAAAAGCTTAGCGCCGCCGCCCCCACTAAAGCTTCCCGCTGACGAAGGTTTCGCACTGCCGGGATATTGACCGTTACTCTGCGTATCATTTTGCGAATATGCCCCCGCAGGATAATGAGAGGTTTCATTAAAAGCGCGTGCGTTATCAGGCGTTTGTTCTTGTAGGGGCCTAATGTAGTCGTGTTCTACCTGTGTAGCCATGAAATCAGAGCCCGAAGCGCGATTTGTATCTATTCCTGTCAGTGGCTGCTCGTCGGTCATGGCGTGTAGTGCATCACTCACCGTTTTACAGATAAAGTCATGCACCAGCCTGCCTTGCTGAAACCTAACTTCGTGCTTAGCAGGATGAACATTCACATCAACATCTTTAGGATTAACATCTAAATACACCACAAAGCTCGGTTGCTCGATAACGCCCCAGACGCTTTCATACGCTTGCCGGATAGCATGCATAATAAGCTTGTCGCGCATGCCCCTACCGTTCACAAAACTAAACTGGCAATCATTGCTGCTGCGCAACATAGCTTCGTTGCCGAGCCATGCGTCTATGTGAAGACCTTCATATTCCGTATTTATGTGCACAGCATTTTGAACAAACTTCTGCCCAACTACGGCGCCTATCCGTGTTTGTAAGCTGCCTTCTTTGTCGGCGATAAAGCGCTTAATCACTTTGTCGTTGTGCTTTAAAACAAAAGAAACTTTGGGGTAACTTAACGCAATACGCTTAATAACGTCTTCGATATGCTGAAATTCGGTTTTTTCAGTGCGTAAAAACTTACGTCTTGCTGGCGTGTTGTAAAACAGGTCTGCTACATCAATGGTGGTGCCAACAGGGTGGGCCGCTGGCTGAATATTTACCGCCATTTCCCTGCCCTCACAATACGCCTGCCATGCCTCGGCTTGAGACTCTGTTCGAGATGTCAGAGTCAACCTACTCACCGAACTAATACTAGCAAGTGCTTCACCGCGAAAACCAAGGGACAAAATTTGTTCTAAGTCATCAAGGGTAGTAATTTTACTTGTCGCATGGCGACTCAATGCCAACTGCAGTTCACTTTTTACAATGCCTGACCCATTGTCTTTTATTCGAATGCGCTTGTGGCCGCCTTTTTCAATATCGATCTCTATTTTGGTAGCGCCGGCATCGAGGCTGTTTTCCAGCAGTCTCTTTCACGACAGAGGCAGGTCGTTCAACCACTTCACCAGCGGCAATTTGGTTAGCGAGTTGGGGAGATAAAAGCTGTATAGGCAAAGGGCTACCCTATGATAATAACTGTATGGATTGGTGGCGATACAACATGTAAGTGCAACGAGCGCTGAAAAAGCCGATGAAACAAAACCCGGGTTTATGTTCTCGGAATATTTAGTACCTGCCCAACGCGTACAACATCACTTGAGAGATCATTAGCTGCTTTAATGCTGCTTACTTTCACGTTATAGCGCTGTGCCAATAGTGAAAGCGACTCGCCGCTTCTTACTTTGTGCGTACGGTTGTTCGCCCTTTCTTGTGCCCATAGTGTACCATCAGGGGGAACTTGCTTGAAGTAACGCTTAGTCGCATTAAACATTGCATTCGCTAAGCGTTCGCGATGTTTAGACCAGTTTAGGTTTTTCTCTTCTTGCGGGTTCGATATAAAACCAACTTCAACCAAAATTGAAGGGATATCGGGCGCAGTTAACACGGCAAAGCTTGCAGCTTGTGGCTTTCTTTTATGAAGACTGGTCACTTGCTTTAGTTCTTCTACCACTTTATTGCCTAAGTCATGACTAGTCGCCATGCTGTGATCCATAGATAAGCCCAGAATAGTTTCCGTAAGGTATCTTTCGCTAGATTTATCATTAATGACTTCAGCAGCTCCGCCTAACAGCTCAGAGTGACGCTCTGATTTTTCTAACCAACGGCCTAGTTCGGTGTCAGCTCTGCGCGTTGAGAGTACCCATACCGAGCCGCCTCGCGGTTGTGGCTGACTAAACGCATCGGCGTGGATAGAGATAAGTAAGTCGGCTTTTTTCTCTCTGGCAATTTCAGGGCGACGGTTAGGTGATACATAATAGTCACTGCCGCGTGTCATTATTGCACGCATACCGGGTTCCCGATTGATCTTGCTTTCAAGCTTTTTGGCTATGCTCAACGTGATATGCTTTTCATATGTTCCTGCGGGCCCAACTGAGCCTGGGTCATGTCCACCGTGCCCAGCATCAATGGCGACAATAATATCTCTATCACGTGCGCTACTTTTATCGTCAATCACTACTGAGCCCGTTGATGTCGATGCCGACAGTGTTGCGGATGTTTTAGGTGCACTGTCGGGCAAATCAACCACAAGCCTGTGCCCAAGAGAGCCGTCGGGCGTTACAGCAAACAACGAGGGCTTTGTATTTCTGTTAAGTTCGACAACTATCCTAGCAGATGACTTATTTTTAGGCGTTGAATAGCGCAGCTTTTTGATTAAATCTCCGCTATTTTCTAAGCCTGAAAGCTTTGCTGAATCGCTGGTATTTTTAAGATCGATAACCAGTCTAAGGGGATTTTTGAGGGTGAAATAGGTGAATTCTGGCGCGGCTTTCATATCGAAAACGACACGTGTATTGTCCGGCGACGGCCATATCCTTACTCCGTCGATGTTATTTTGTGCGCCGTGTGCAAACTGCACTACGAAACACAAGAATAATACCGAAACTATACTGCGCACCATAATTAGCCTTTTTGTTATTGTCATGCCGCTCTCGTAAACGTCGGAGCCACTAATTGTTCAATGTCTCTTTCAGCTCAAATATTCGCTACACGCGTTTGCATTGCTGAAGCAATTTAGCACCGTGGGCACTTTTCGCTTCCAAATTGAACTGCCTACCCGCTGGTGTAATATTTATACTAATCACTAAGTCTGGGGATGCCAAGTATTCGCCGCCTTTTTCCGACCATTCAATAAGCGCGATTGCCCCGGAGCCGAAGTAATCTCGAATTCCCATGAACTCTAGTTCTTCCGGATCGGCCAAGCGATACAAATCGAAATGATAAATATTGACGCTATCCAACTCATAAGGTTCAACCAATGTATAGGTTGGACTTTTAACGCTACCTGAATGACCTAGGGACTGAATAAAATAACGGCTAAATGTTGTTTTCCCTGCCCCTAAGTCGCCGTCAAGATAAATAACAGCATCGGTAGGGAGTTGACTCGAAACCGCTTGCGCTAAATCCCTGGCAAGCTGAGCAGTATCATCTACTTCATTAGCAAAAAAAGAGGTATGCGGGTAAGACATCAACAATATTCCACAGTAGTATAAAGAAACACAGTAGATGCCTGCCCGTTTAAGACAAAACCAACCTATTTAGTGGTTGATAAGCGCACGTACTGCGTCGAACAAATCACTCGCTATCATACCACGTTGACCATACAGTTGGGCAATATCATCACCAGCCTTAGCATGAAGCACTACGCCATATTTTGCTGCAATATCTGTTTCAACGCCTTGCGCAAGCAGTGCGCCTAAAATTCCGCTTAGCACATCACCACTTCCTGCCGTTGCCATGCCGGGGTTACCGTGACGGCAAACCCAGGTTTTCTTTTCATTGTCGATAAGTGTGCCTGCCCCTTTCAGTACACAAACGGCGTGATATCGCTGTGAACATTGTCTTGCATAGTTGAAACGATCGCTCTCTACATCGTCAATAGAAACACCCAGTAAGCGCGCAGCTTCACCCGCGTGAGGCGTTAATATACTGTCTGACAAGGTGTACGCTGTGGACTGTTGGCACAAAAGATTGAGCGCGTCAGCATCGACAACTACAGGCTTATTCTGATTTTGGCAATGTTTCATTGTGGTTTCGAATGCTTCTTTGGCCCATTCATCTTGCCCAAGACCTGGCCCGATAACTACGCAAGTCGCCCAAGCTAATGCATCTTCCAAATTGAAGTCGGTCACCATAAGTTCAGGTCTGCCTGCACTTACCTGAACTACCGACGATTCATGGGTATACACTCGAACCATACCCGCGCCACTTCGAAGGGCCGCTTCGCTGGCAAGTCGAATTGCCCCTGCAGTACCTCGGTTTCCGCCAATGCATAACAGTCGCCCGTAAGTGCCTTTGTGGCTGTTGATCTCCCGAGGACCCATTCCCTTGAAGTGATCGATATTCAGCATGGTCGCGCTAGCTTTGGCTAATGCTTGGAAGGCTTTACCTATACCCAAATCAGCGTAAACCAATTTGCCGCATGATTGTTTGCCCGCACCTGTGACAAGCCCGGGCTTTATACCCACAAAGGTCACCGTTATATCAGCCTGAACACAGCGTCCTAGACTTTGACCTGTGTTAGCATCTAGTCCTGAGGGCACATCCACGCTCACCACGGGGGTCGATGACGAGTTTACGGCATCGATAACATCAGCAAACTCATTGCGTATATAACTGTTAATACCTGTACCAAGAAGCGCATCAATAACTACATCTGATTTGTCCAATAACGCCGCATCAAACCCATTAACGCTGCCGCCAGCATCAAGCCAGCGCTGCTGTGCTTTACCCGCATCGCCGTCGAGAGTACGTTCAGGCTCTACCGCACATAGGTGAACTTGCTTACCCGCGAGTTTTGCGTTGATTGCTGCAATGTAGCCATCGCCCGCATTATTACCTTGGCCCACCAATACTAAATAAACGTCTGAATTAGGCATTAGCTCTAAGCATTGTTTAAATACCACGTCACCGGCTCTTTGCATTAAGGTGAACATATCACAGCCAGAGTCGGCGGCGGCTTGCCCTTCATTTTCCCTAACCTGATCGGCCCGAAATAGTTTGTATGATAAACTTGACGTTAATTGAGTATCTAGCATAAGCAAATGTCCGAAATTAGTTCTATCGACCTTGTTGAATTGACCAACAATATCAAGGCTTGGGGTACAGCGCTAGGCTTTCAACAGGTTGGCATCAGCGATATTGATCTACATCAGCACGAGTCACGCCTACAGGAATGGTTAGACAATGGCTACCACGGTGATATGGCCTTTATGGAAAGCCATGGGATGAAGCGTGCCCGGCCAGATGAACTGGTTCCAGGTACATTGCGTGTAATCAGTGTTCGCATGAATTACTTACCTCCTGATGCCTCGTTTGCTAAGCATTTGAAGAATCCAGAAATAGGCTATATCAGCCGCTATGCGTTAGGCCGTGACTACCACAAAGTGTTACGTAAGCGCTTAAAGCTGCTCGGCGAAAAAATAACCACCTCCCTTGCGCATACCCAATACCGCCCGTTTGTGGATTCAGCACCAGTTCTGGAACACGCCATCGCCGAAAAAGCGGGTATTGGCTGGACCGGTAAGCACAGCCTGACACTTAATAAAGAAGCGGGCTCTTGGTTCTTCCTAGGTGAGCTTTTTATTAATTTACCGCTGCCAGTGGATGCCCCTATCGAAGAAGGCTGTGGAAGCTGCACAGCGTGTTTGACTATATGCCCCACGAACGCGATTGTAGCCCCCTATAAAGTGGACGGTCGACGCTGTATATCATACCTCACCATTGAGTCGGATAAGGATATACCCGAAGACTTACGACCAAAAATGGGCAATCGTATTTACGGCTGTGATGATTGTCAGCTTGTCTGTCCTTGGAATCGTTTCGCCGATATCACTAGCGAAGAAGACTTTCATCCTAGGCAGGTATTGCATGGTCAAAGTCTTAACGATTTGTTTAGTTGGTCTGAAGAAACCTTTTTACGCAATACCGAAGGCTCGCCTATCAGACGTATCGGCTTTGAGAAATGGCAGAGAAACATCGCCGTGGCGTTAGGCAATGCCCCCTATAATGAAGATAGTATTCAACTTTTAGAAGAAAGACGGGGCTGTGTAAGCGACTTAGTAGATAGGCACATTGATTGGGCTATTGCGCAACAGCAAAGCAAACAACAGGCCTCTAGCGCCGACAGTAGACAGCAAGCTCGACTTATTCGCGTTGTTGAAAAAGGCTTACCTAGAGACGCATAGGATTTGAATGTAAATTCAAGCAATAAACCTAAGGTTAAAGGCTATCCCGCAGATGTTATTTGGGCTGATGCAATTTGGTTGTCCGAGTCAGACTGAACACTATTTTGATTTTGCTCTTGGGCACGGCTTCGATTTTGCACGCGAGCGCTTGGCAACTGTGAAGCAACAAAAGAAACATTGAGTCTTAGGCCGCGCTGTGCAACCTCAGTAGTAATAGTCGGTGAGCCAAATTGCCACCATGGTTCTCTCTCTAACGCTTCTATAACCAAAGATAATTCGGTTTCAGAGCCATCGTACTCTCCGGTTATTTCGCAAAGCCCATTTCCACATTTTACCGTTTCCAACACAAAGCGTTCTTTGTTAGGAGGTAAAGCAAAAAAGGTATTGAGTGACCCCTCTGTTTTCATATAAAACGGGTCAAGAGTCCCAGGTTGAACACTATCAGTTGCCTGTACGCTAGCTTGCTCTTCATCAACAACACTTATTCCAGAGTTAGTTGTTGCGACTTCGTTCTTTACTAACTTAGCGGCAGGCTTAATGACTTTAAGTTCACTGGTTTCCGTGGCGCGAGAGCGCGCTAACACACTGGTTAGTCGCTCTTTCTCTGCATTGGATTCACTGAGTTGGTGTTGATAGCCAGAGAATTTATACCCCGCTACCAATGCAAACGCTATCAGCAACAACACAAGCCACGCTTTCATTCCACTTCCTTTATTGAAGTCGCTTACTTGTGATATTGCTTACTAAGGTCGTGCACCGCGTTAACAAACACGCCGGCGTTTTCAGGTGGTACGTCTAAATGAATTCCGTGGCCTAAATTAAATACGTGACCGCTTCCTTCGCCGTAGCCTTCTAAAATAGACGCCACTTCCTGTTCAATTCTTTGCGGCTGAGCGTATAACATAGAAGGGTCCATGTTGCCCTGAAGCGCGACTTTATCGCCAATACGTGCTCGAGCTTCTTTAATATCGATAGTCCAATCTAAACCTACTGCGTCACAACCTGTTGCCGCAATCGACTCAAGCCACATACCACCGTTTTTAGTGAACAAGGTAACAGGCACTTTACGACCTTCATTTTCACGGGTTAGCCCACTTACGATGCGCTCCATGTATTGAAGCGAGAACTCTTTATAGTCACGAGGAGACAATACGCCGCCCCAGGTATCAAATACCATGACTGACTGCGCGCCCGCTGCGATTTGAGCATTGAGGTACTCAGTTACCGAGTCGGCTAGTTTGGCTAACAATGCGTGCAGCGTGGCTGGCTCCGCGAATGCCATTTTTTTAATTTTGGTAAAGGCCTTACTTGAACCACCTTCGATCATATAGGTGGCTAGTGTCCAAGGGCTTCCAGAAAAGCCAATTAGTGGTACCTCACCTTTTAGCTCTCGGCGAATGGTGCGAACAGCATTCATTACATACTGCAGCTCACCTTCTGGATCCGGCAGACCAATTTTATCTACGTCCGCTTTGCATGTGATTGGATTTTTAAAACGTGGACCTTCACCTGTCTCGAAGTAAAGACCAAGCCCCATTGCATCTGGGATAGTCAAAATATCAGAGAAAAGAATAGCAGCATCAAGAGGAAAGCGGCGTAAAGGCTGCAGCGTTACTTCACAGGCAAGCTCTGCATTTTTGCATAACGACATAAAGTCGCCTGCTACTGCACGGGTCGCTTTATACTCTGGAAGGTAACGTCCTGCTTGTCGCATCATCCATACAGGTGTCATATCAACCGGCTGCTTAAGTAATGCACGTAAGTAACGATCATTCTTCAACGCGGGCTTATCAACACTGGGGAAATTTTGCGACATATAACTCACCTAAATAACTGTATATATTTGAACCGCGGAGTATACCAGCATTCTGAACAAGGTGTGCTAAAACCTGAATTAAAAAGTCGATGTTTTAATGACAAATCGACGTAGTGTCGATAATTAAAGACGAACATTCCTTGTACATTGTTTAAAAAGTAACTTGCACTTAAAGTGAGTGTTTGCTATTACTATAACCGTTAAACAAAAGAAGCCCTTTATGGGACCGTGCTAAACGTATTGAAACCCTGCTTCGGCAGGGTTTTTTATTTGTCTCCGATGAGAGACACTGTTTTCTCGATTAGCTGCCCAGCGATAGACACTTTAGGCGGAATAGTCGGCAGTGCATCCACTTCGAACCACTGTGCGTCATCTATCTCGTTTTCTTGGCAACGAATTTCTCCGCCATCATACTCAGCAATAAAACCTACCATAAGAGAGTGAGGAAACGGCCAAGGCTGGCTGTTGTAGTAACGCAAGTTTTTAACTTTTACACCAACCTCTTCAAATACTTCTCGATGGACGGCTTGCTCTAAACTCTCCCCGCTTTCAACAAAGCCGGCAAGGGTCGAATACATATTAGACTCCTTGTGGCGAACCCCTTTTGCTAATAGTATTTTTTCATTGTTGTGAATAGAAACGATAATACATGGGGACACCCTTGGATAGGTGCGATGCTGACAGCGGTAACACTGCATAGCCATCTCCCAATCTACACGCTCGGTTTTCGCACCGCACTGGCCACAAAACTGGTGTGTCCGCAAAAAGTGAATGTATTGCCAAGCTCTACCAATAACAGAAAAAGCAATGTCGTATTCTGCAAACAAAAGTTGTCTAAGCGATACTTTTTCCCAACCGGGTTCATCTATGTGTTCAGCGCCGAAATCTACAACAAAGACAGGTAATTCTCTGTGTGCTGTTTCGTTTAGCGGCGGGAGTTGATGTATTTCGTTAACATATGACGCTAGGAAAGGAATTTCACTCAGATAAGCAACGGGAATAGACTCTGATGATTCTTGTACTAGCACTTTTCCACGACTAAAAACCACCCACATCGCCTGCTGGGAGGACAACTTTCCTTCATCTAACTTTATCATCATCTTGTGTTACTCCTACGCTTCTGTACTTCATAATACACTAGGGCTGATAAAGGTTACTGTACATTCTGACCAAAATTTGTAAATTCAGGACAAATAACCCGTCCACTGCGTGTTAGTCTGCCTTAGCACCATGTTTTTACTGCAAACTTTTTCGTGCAAAATTTGTGTCGCTAGTGCACGGTGTTAT
Organism: Alteromonas sp. ABH4_454; assembly: GCF_056311775.1. Classification (NCBI taxonomy): domain Bacteria; kingdom Pseudomonadati; phylum Pseudomonadota; class Gammaproteobacteria; order Alteromonadales; family Alteromonadaceae; genus Alteromonas; species Alteromonas sp. ABH4_454. The sequence goes on from NZ_CM149972.1 coordinate 446,750, forward strand.
ACTGAAACTTATTGTCGCTAAACGGGTAGCACATACAATGTTGCAACAGTTGGAAAGCGTAAAATCTAAATGGGGTGGCAAAAGCCAAGTCGTAGACCGTTGGCTGTTAGACAGGCAAGCCCTATTAGTCTCGTACTGTGAACTTGCTGGCATTAACAACCATAGCGAATGCTTGCCCGATGCCGATGATATAGCGAGCTTTTGTAGTGCTTTACTTGATTACCTTTCTGCAGGCCATTTCGAAGTTTTTGATATTTTAGTTGAAAGCGACATCGAAGGTATAAAACTGCGTGATAAACTTTACCCCAGATTGACAAAAACCACTGACGCTGCACTGGAATTCAATGATACGTTTGCGCAAGCAGTGACGCCCGAGCAGGCTGCAGGCTTCGATTCTGCCATAGCCAAGCTTGGAGAAACATTAGAAGAGCGTTTTGCCTTGGAAGATGAGTTAATTGCTCACGTTCACACAAACAAACGTGATCCAGAAGTGACGCTTTAATATAACAATGAAAGTCGAGTTTACGGTTATCATCAATGAACAAAACCACACTTATCCATAAGGCACGCGCGTATTGTGAACAGCGCGGCGCTAGATTTACACCGCTTAGAGAAAAGGTGTACGAGATTCTTGTATCAAAGCACGGCCCCATGGGTGCTTATGAACTACTCGACTCATTAAAAGAAACGGAATCCAGTGCAAAACCTGCCACCGTGTATCGCGCTTTAGATTTTCTTCTCGATTTTGGTTTCATTCATCGCTTGGAGTCTACCAATGCGTTCGTAGCCTGTTACCATTTCGGATGTAACCACCCCGTTCAGTTCTTAATTTGTGACAGCTGTGGTGATGTTGCTGAGATACAATCTGAAGGTCTTCAAGATACCCTCGATAATCAGGCCAAACAGCACGGCTTTAAAGTCTCAAAACAAACGATCGAGGCCCATGGATTATGTGCCGACTGCCAACAAACCGAAGAGCACACTGACCAGGAGAGTGTACATGAATGCTGATTTTGTGAACCCTTTTATTGCCGGCCTGCTAAACGTGCTAGAAACGATGGCACAAACAAAGTTGACACCGGGCAAGCCCAAACGCAAACAGAGTGATATCGCAAAAGGTGACGTTTCTGGTTTGATAGGCATGGTAGGTCCAGACGTTCGCGGTTCTATGTCTATCACGTTTGATGAATCACTTGCCCTTACAATTATGGAGCGAATGGTTGGAGAGCGCCCTGAAAAACTCGATGCTGAAGTGGGTGATATGGTTGGTGAAGTTACCAATATGATTTGCGGAAACGCAAAACGAGATCTTGCAGAACGCGGGTTCGAGTTTGGAATGGCGACACCTATCGTTGTATCGGGAAAGCAACACACTATCAGCCATCAGGTTGATGGCGCTAAAATTATTCTCCCCTTTATGTGTGATGAGGGATTAGCGCATTTGGAAATCTGTTTTGACAAATAATTTCTGGCACTCTGAAAAAATTACACTCGACAGTTACCCCAGAGGATTTCACCTAATAACCGACCAGGTGGAATCTGCGCTACCGAATATTCGCCATATTGAAGTTGGGCTGCTACACCTATGGCTTCAGCATACCAGCGCAAGCTTAACGATAAACGAAAATGCCGACCCTACAGTAAGGCATGATATGGAAGCTTTCTTCAACCATAGTGTAAAAGAAGAACTTTCTTTTTTCAGGCATACTTATGAAGGTAAAGATGATATGCCTGCTCACTTAAAATCGAGTATACTAGGCTGTCAACTTACCATTCCTGTCCAACAAGGCAAACTTGCACTTGGCACGTGGCAGGGTATCATGCTCGGTGAACACCGAGATCATGGTGGAAGACGAACAATTATTGCCACATTACAAGGGATCGCAGCCTAACCCATATTATAAATGGCACAATTTGTGCTAGCAAATATCGCTAAGCACAACACAAAATTATCTAAAATCGATAATCACTCAACGTTAAACAGGATGTGACTATGAAACAACACTTTAAAATGGCAGCGCTATCTCTAGCTGTACTTTCATCTACCAGTGCATTTGCTCAAGACTCTTCTGAGCCAGAGTACAAAAGCTGGTTCGGTATCTCGGGCATGCACTACAATACTGACGAGTCGCGCCCTCTTTCTCTTACCGAAGGTGAAGTATACGACGACGGTTTAGGTGCAACGTTCGAATACGGTTTCCGTTTCACCCAAAGCTGGGCTGCTCGTGTAGAATTCACGAAATTGTCTGTAGATTTCCGTGATGGCGGCGACGACAGTGGCGAAATGACTGGTGTTGACGCGCTATACTTCATGCCGGATGACGCATGGTTTGTTTTTGGTGGTGTTAAGCGCCAATCAGTTGGTGACTCTACAACACTTGGTAACATTGGTATCGGTAAACACTGGAAAGTGGGTGAAACAGCTCGCTTAATTACAGAAATTGCTACATATCATGACTTTGGTGAAAGCTATAACGACTTCAGTGTAAAAGTTGGTCTTGCGATTCCATTTGGTAAAGCGACACCTTCTGCTCCTAAAGACAGCGATAACGATGGCGTTGTAGATGGCAAAGATCAGTGTCCAATGACTCCAGCTGGCGTTCGCGTTGATGCAACTGGCTGTAGCGTTGATAACGACAACGACGGCGTTCTAAACAGTGTTGACCAGTGTCCTAACACTCCAGCTGGCACTAAAGTAGATGCTAAAGGTTGTGCGCTTAAAGATGCTGACAACGATGGCGTTGTAGACAGCAAAGACATGTGCCCTGATACACCAGCTGGCGTAAAAGTAGACGCTAAAGGTTGTACAGTATTTGACGAAGAGACAGTAGAAATCACACTACGCGTTCTATTCGACAACGAAAGCGCTGTTGTTAAAATGCCTAAAGATCCAGAAATCTCTGAATTTGCTGAGTTCATGAAGCAGTATCCTTCAACAACTGCAGTAGTAGAAGGTCACACTTCTGCACCAGGTTCTGAAGCGTACAACATGGACCTTTCTAAGCGTCGTGCTGCTAACTTCAAAGAAGTAATGGTGGACATGTACGGTATCGACGGCTCTCGCCTAGAGACTATCGGTTACGGCGAAACTCAGCTTCTAGACAATGGTAAGAATGCTGAAGCACACCGTGTTAACCGTCGCATTTCAGTGACAGTTAAAGACACAGTGAAAGTAGCTGAAGAAAAGTAATTCATACTATATTGACTAGTCCTGAAATAGGTTGACACTTATTTCGGTTAAAACGCCCGATGTATTTCATCGGGCGTTTTGTATTTAAGAGCCAGATGTGGCCTCCTACCATTATAGATTGTTACTGACTCTGCAACCATCTTTCTCGCTTCTTCTAAATCTCTTGGCTTATGGAGTAAGTATTCATTTTTAAGAATACCGTTTATCCGCTCTGCAAGGGCGTTTTGATAGCAGTCGTAGCCATCTGTCATTGAGCACTGTACATCATGTTTTCTATGGAGTTTTTGATACTCTTCTGAGCAATACTGTATACCTCTGTCAGAATGATGTACGAGTTTTTCGTTTGTACTTTTTTGTTTAAGCGCTCGAGTAAATGCTTGCTTTACTGACTGCGTTCGCATGTTATCGTCGACCTGATAGCCCACAATCTTCCGCGAATAAGCATCTGTAATGAGACTCACATAACTCTCTCCAGTTCGCGTCGGTAAGTACGTGATATCCGCTACCCATAGCTGATTGGGTTTATCCGCTTTTAACCCCGCTTTAATAAGGTTGGGATGACAGCGGAACCGATGATGACTGTTCGTTGTTTTGTGATAGGCACGCTTTGTAGGCACTAATAGACGCCTTTCTCTTAGTAAATTAAAGAGATGATCCCTACCAATATCTATTTTTACGAGCGCAAGAAGATACTGTAATTTCCTAGCACCGATGCGAGGTTGAATCATTCGCTCATGACGTACGAATTGAATGACTCTAGCCTCATGCGCTTCGCGCTTGATTGAACGAGCACAATGTTGGTAATAGGCCTGGCGAGAAATATTCAGATAACGACAAGCTTTGGCTACGGAAACCCCGTCTATCACTTTTTCCTGGATGACTTTCTTTTGCGCTTTTTTACAACGCTTACTCCATAATCAGTTTCAAGAACATTCACGACGGCTTCAAAGAAATCAGCTTTCATTTTCGTATCAGCAAGCTCTTTCTCCAGTGCCTTAATACGCTGTTCTGGAGTGAGCTCTACTTTGGACTTATCCACGCAGTTACCTCGTTTAAGAAACTCAGGTGTACCATCCGTCCAATTTAAACGACCATGCTTACGAAGCCAAACTAAAACCGTTGAACACCCCTGAATTCCGTAGTGGTCTTGTGCTTGTTTATATGTGAATTCGCCTTTTTCAACTTGGTCTACAACGGCCAGTTTAAAAGCGAGGGAATAATCGCGTTGAGTTCTTTTGCTATTTGATTTCATTACACTCTCCAAATTAAGTTTGAAAAGTGTCAACGCTATTTAGGATGGGTCATATGAATTGAAGAAGGCGCCGAAAGGCGCCTTTTTTGTATCTATCGACCCATCCTAAATAGCGTTTTGCAGAAACGAATGCTTCACGCTATTGAATCAAAGCTTGCGAGTCTGTTAGACAATCAACTGAAGTGAAGAAAATGCATTAATACTCATCTGCGATGGCAGGGCCTGCGTAGTTATCAAAACGCGAAAACTGACCCTGGAAGGTAAGTCGACAGGTACCGATCGGACCGTTACGTTGTTTACCAATAATGATCTCAGCAATACCTTTATATTCACTGTTTTCGTGATAAACCTCATCACGATAGATAAACATGATAAGGTCGGCATCCTGCTCGATTGAACCAGATTCACGAAGGTCAGAGTTAACGGGGCGTTTATCGGCACGTTGTTCTAGCGTACGGTTAAGCTGCGATAGTGCGACTACGGGCACTTCCAGTTCTTTAGCCAGCGCTTTCAATGACCGTGATATTTCGGCAATTTCTAATGTACGGTTATCGCTTAGCGAAGGTACACGCATTAGCTGAAGGTAATCCACCATGATAAGGCTAATCCCGCCGCGCTCCCGTGCAAGCTTACGGGCTCGGCTTCGCACGTCCATTGGTGTTAGACCGGAAGAGTCATCAACAAATAAGCTGTCTTTGTCTTTGAGCATAGCCATGGTGTTGGATATACGTGCCCAGTCCTCATCATCTAGCTGTGCAGTACGGATTTTAGTTTGGTCTACGCGACTTAACGATGCCAACATACGCATCATGATTTGTTCAGAAGGCATCTCAAGACTGAAAACCAGTACTGGCTTTTCTTCTGCCATCATGGCGTTTTCAATCAAGTTCATGGCAAAAGTGGTTTTACCCATTGATGGACGCGCCGCCACAATGATAAGGTCCGACGGCTGCATACCACTGGTCATTTTATCTAGATCGGTAAAGCCCGTTGTAACACCCGTTACTTCTTTATTGGTTTTTACCAACTCTTCAAGACGGTCGATGGTCTTACCTAAGATAGACTCGACATCGCGAGGGCCTTCGTTTTCACCGGTTCTTCGCTCTGCTATTTCGAAAACTTTACTTTCAGCAAGGTCGAGGATATCTGCGCTGTCACGGCCTTCAGGGTTATAGCCTACTTCAGCAATTTCGTGTGCGACACCGATAAGTTCACGAGTAATAGCACGCTCGCTAATAATCTGTGCATAAGAAACTACGTTTGCAGAACTTGGGGTGTTTTTTGCTAGCTCGCCGAGATAAGCAAAACCACCCGCATCTTCCAGTTCATCGTGCTTTTCAAGCTCTTCTGATACGGTAATAAGATCTATCGGCTGACTGCTATTGAGCAATCGTGTGATAGCACGGAAGATTATTTGATGTGAACGATTGTAAAAGTCGTTATCGGTAACGAGTTCCGCGACCTTATCCCAGCTTTCAGGGTCGATAAGCATGCTGCCTAAAACAGACTGCTCGGCCTCAATGCTATGAGGGGGAACCTTCAATTTATCAACATTTTTATCGTTGTTAGACGCAGACGCCACAAGTAAAGCCTATTCCAATGCACAAAAGTCAGTTGGATATTATGCGCTTTTAACGCACATCTCTCAACAAAGGAAGCAGGTCTTTTATCACGATAGCCTAAAAAGGCAGCTTAGGCTAAAGCGTTTTTTCTAGCTTCAAAAAAGTGCCATCTACCAAGGTATAAGTGTTGATATTTTCTTGAAAAATTAGTGTCGACCCCATGGTGGCGCCGTTATCTGAACAAGCCAAACTCACTTGGATGATTGGGTCATCACTGAAGTCTAGCGACGACGGCGATGCGCCAAAAGTAGCGTGAAAGTCACTTCCACTCATCTCTTTGGATGTATAAATAGGCGACTCGCAAAAGGCTTGATCAAGTTTCGCCGTATCTTTCTCGTAGGTTACAGAGCGCCCAAGAAACTGCTCTGATTCAGCTGTTGAGTGAGCGGTAATGCCTACGTTGTAAGCTTTAGTAACAACCCAGGTTCCTTCGTAATAAGCGGGCTCTTGAACAGCACAACCTAAGGTTAGCGCACATATCCCAAACGCACCGATAATTAGGCTATGAAATCGCCAAAACCTTTTGACGTGTCCAACAATACTCAATTTACTCTCCGTAGATAAAATTTATTAAAATCAGGTGGTTTAACGTAAAAGCTATATAAAAAGTTCACTTGAAGCCACTTGAGTATAGAGCTTTAAACTTTCCCTATAGTTCTAACTAAGCGTCCAAATATCAACATTTAGCGACTAAACAAAAAAAGCTGCGTTTATACGCAGCTTTTCTATCACCACCACATACGCTAATTAATAAATGTGGTCTAAATTACTTTTTTCAAGCTAAAGTCCCTATCAAGCTTACTATAGCTTATTCATTTTCGATCTATTTCTATACGCCCGTGTACCGTTGAAATATCGACGCTCGCAGCACCGCCATTGTGTATAAAGCGCAACCAGCTTCCAGGCCCATACTTGGGCTTTTGTGCTTTTTCGCCGCTAATATTATTCACAATATTTCCACCTGCATGTGTCTCTATATCAAACTGGGCTGATACATCATCTTGAAAAATAAATTCCATCGCACCACCAACCGAATTAGCTTTAATGCTGCCGTTCGCATTCAGCCCTAATTTTGCAAAAGTACGACCGTTGACTGTATTTATCTGCAAGCTATCAATATTTTGCAACGATAGATCAATACGTCCATTCACTGTCTCAATTGACAAGTCAGGGCTGCTTGATGCGATATCGAGCTTTCCATTTACCGCCGTAAAACTTACAGGCGTGCTGCCTTCGTGAGTAGCTTCTATATCGCCGTTAACCGTGCCTGCTTCTAACCGGCCTCTGACGTTCTTTAATAAAATATCGCCATTTACAGATTCAACCTCAACGCGCTCGCCAATGTTTTCCAGTGTCACATTGCCGTTGACGACTTCTACATCTACCGCTTTTGTTATTCCTTCAGCTTTCACATCTGCGTTGACTGCAGTGTAATGAAGATCGCTTGCCGATGGCACGTAAATTATCAGGTCATCACCATCTAGACTCTTCTGATACCAGCTCTTTGAGCGGTGCTCCACCTCTACGTGAATAACAACAACATCTCCGCGCTTTTCAAAAATAAATTCTTCGGTTTGATCACCAAGCTCCCCTGTTACCCGTACCTGAGCTTTATCCCATACTCGGATGTCAGCCTTTCCATCGATATGTTCAATATCAACTTTAGGAGAGGATGAGGTATCAATGGTTTTATCAACTTTTTCACCCGCAAAGGCGGCAGTCGCGATGCTTAATAATGCCGTAGTTAGCACAGCTTTAACCCTGTTCGATGTGCTGAACGTGTGCGTTAACTTATCCGATATTGTGTTTTTCATATTTTTAGTCATTTTAAAGCCCTTATTAAATTTGCTGCCACTTGGGCGCGTGCACTCGCTCAATTAAGGCAATTTGCTGTTGATATACATGATGCAGCATCTTTATTAATGCTGAGTTGTCTGGATCGTCTTTTAACGCCGCTTTAATAACATCCGCGGCATCATCTAATTCTTTCAGCTGCTCCTGCCAGTCTTGGGTTAGCGCAGGTGTACTTTCATAACTTGCTAGCAGGCTGTTAACTTGCTGCTGCTGTTGGCTGCTCATTGCGTCAATTAACGCGTATCCACTGCTTCGACTTTCATCGCTTTTGAACGCAAAGGGAGCAGCAAACCACAAGACAGTGACCAAACAAACACTGGCAGCTATAGCCATCCATTGTCTTGAAGTTACCGTAGAACGTGAGCTCTCTTCATTTGAAGCATCGCTCTGTTGAGACGCTATGCCTAGCTCAATTCCACGCCATAGGTCCCTTTCTGGCTGCTTCTCTTTCGATAACCCAGACACATGCTGAGCAAGCTTGTCATCAAAATCACTCATCATCGACTCCCATAAAATCTTTCAATAATTGCTTAGCACGGAAAAATTGCGCTTTGCTTGAGCCCACTGCCATATTCAACATGTTGGCAATGTCTTCGTGTCGGTATCCTTCAAGTGCGTGAAGTACAAAAACCATTCTGGCGCGCTCTGGTAGGCGAATAATCAATGCTTCTAAATCCACATCGGTACTATTCTCTTGAGCCGGCATTTCACTAATGCCGCTATTTTCCAAGTTAAACATGCGCTGCACCCAGCCTTTCTGTTTGCGCATGTAAGAGATGGTAATGTTTGCCGTTACGCTATGTAGCCACGTAGAAAACTGGCTTTGCCCGTCGAAATTATCGAGCTTTTTCCACAGCTGAATAAAGACTTCCTGAGACGCATCTTCTGCCATTCCTTTTTCACCAGTAAGCCGATAACACAGTGCGTAGACTCGGCCAACATATTCGTCGTAAAGAGCTCTAAACGCTTGTTTATCGCCCTCTTTCGCCTTACATATAAGCTCGTGTTCGCCTTTGTTACCAAACACCACATTGGCGTGTACAACACGTTGTTGTGTGTGTTCCATTTTTTTCTCTTTGTTATTTGTGATGCTGATTAGCATTAGCACTTGTTAGTGTTATAAGGTTAGTCGTACCCTATAGTAGAAAGGTTTAAATACACAAAAATATTTTTTGGAGTTGCCATGTCTGCCACCTTTACTGTTAACGCTTTGTTTGCTGGAAAACCTCAGCCACTTGGGCCTCGTGGGGCACCAAGTAGCATTGTTAAAACCTCCGCCGAAAAGTTAACGGTGCATATGGACAGAACCGATGAAGACGAACAGGCCAACAAACGCCTTCACGGTGGACCGGAAAAAGTGCTACATCAGTTCAATCCGACCAACTACCTGACGTTAAGAAAGCACTTTCCTGAAGGCGAATTTTCGCTGGGCAGTATTGGCGAAAACATCAGTGTAGAGGGCATGGACGATGCCACCGTTTATATCGGAGATACCTGGAAGTTCGGCGATGTAGAGCTGCAAGTAAGCGCACCGCGTGCTCCTTGCAATAAAATATCTCAACGCTTTGGCATTCCCAACTTAGATAGATTTGTTGGAGAGCGAGGCATTACTGGCTGGTATTACCGGGTGATTAAAACCGGTACCATAAACGTTGGCGACGAAGTAACACTACTGCACCGTGAGGACGATACCGTTAATGTCCACACTTTAATGCAGTGTGCCCATACGAAAGCCGACAAAGCATTGGCTCAAAAGCTAGCTAAGCTAAAACCGCTTGATGATGAGTGGCGCGGAAAATGCCAAAAGATTGCGGATAGAGTTGCGGATAAATAGAATAGTTTGAGTAGATAGCCTTGCCATCTCCGTCTTGAAAAAGAGGTAATTCATTGTAAAAAAACGGAGAAACTTCATTTTCTAGGCGGCGAAGTATGGGAGGCAATTTTGATGGCGTATTTACATAAACCCAAAGTGCACAGCGTTTTGAGTTACAGGAAATGTAATAGCCCACCTCTTCTTTAGCGTACGGCTCGAAAATTTGATTGAGTGCGTTATGCATTGAAGCGTACTGGTAATTCTCGGAATTAGAAAGCAGGTACTCCATATTAACCCTGCAGTTGTCTATGCAGCTTTTATAAGGCGCTGAGAGTTGACCAGGCCGCTCGTTTATCAGATATATCCAAATTCCGAGATAACTGCAAAGTACAATAGATAAAGTAATAAAAGCACTACTTCTTAGTTCAGACACTTTCAATCCTTGAAAATAAAACCAGTTCTTATTTGATTAAAGAATAACCACAATAGTAAACTTGGGCAAGTCTATTAGTAATAATACCTGTATAACAGATAGCTATTAAAAAGACACTTTCTCACCTTCATTCAAAATAATCCATGGCATTGAAGGATTGAGCTGCTTTTTCATTTTCATCAGTCGAAACAGCGCAGAATGTGAGGTTTTGTCGCCCATCATCCATGTGGCGTTTCCAAAGCCCCAAGGCACTACGACTCTACAGCCTAGGTCTTGGGCCGCAATAATGGCATCTTCTGGCGTAGTATGTACCTTGCGATACCATTTAGGTGAGGTTTCGCTGAAATAAGACGCTATGGGTAACAGGCAAACATCAATATCACCAAAGCGAGCTTTAATATCTTTGAAGTGAGGTGAGTACCCTGTATCCCCCGCAAAAAATAAGGTGTTACCTTCATGTTCAAAGACCCAGCCACCCCACAATGTTGCATTGTCGTCCTCGTATAGATACGGCACCCAAATTCGGTTACTGAAATGATGGGCAGGCACGAAGTGAATAGCGGTGTTGCCTACGTTTTTGCTGGTATACCACGCCATCTCGCTAATGCTATAGCCTCTGTTAGGGAAGTGCTCTGCGAAACCTAACGGAACAAGATATTCGGGATTTGTGCCTAAATTGGCAATATCGGCTTTATTAAAATGATCGTAATGAATATGGGAATAGACCACTGCACCGGTTTGAGCGAGTTTGTCTTCATCTACCTTAGCGGGTTCGTTGCGGCTGAACCCTTCTGCCAGTCGAAAAGCCCAATTAACGGGCCAATCAAACTGCCCAAACACAGGGTCAATAAGTATTTGCTCACCACTTGCGGTGTTTAGTAAAAAACTTGCGTGCCCTAACCATGTGACATTAAAGCCGGTGTGTAAGTTCACTGGCGGGTTGTTGCCAACAAACTGACAATTTTGCATGTCACTTTCACATTCGATATCTGCAGACGCTGGGTAGCAATCATCAGTACAGGTGACGGGGTAAGTCTTAAAACGGCCGTAAATATTGCTAAATCTATCCTCGAAGCCCGGTGTATCAGAGTACTTAATTACCGCTTCGTCACTATCAACCTGAGTAACCTTATTCGGCATTGCGCACCCTGTCACAATAATTGAAATTAAAACAGTGGCTGCAACAGTCGCTAAAAACGTCCTCTGCTTTGTTAGCTTATCTAAACAGCTCATCATTTTTAGTATTCCGTCCTTGTAATTCAACTCTTGCAGATAAAGGCTTAAATCTGTCGCTATATCTATATTCCATTAACTCCCTTATAAGAAAGCCGCTTTTGAAAAGCTTGCGCTAGAACACAGCATCACGATAGCCACCATTGTAAGACAAGAAAACAATCGCTTAACAGTAAATTTGTAACAAGATAAAAAGTCGAATAGAGCAAAACCGAGAAGTTGCAAATGATAATTATTATTAATAATATAAACTAAAATTTATTTCTTAAGCCGTTATGTGTAAAACCCGAATACTCATTATTGAAGATGACGCCACGTTAAGTGAACAAATTACTCAGCTACTGCAGGCTCGAGGATTTGACACTCGCCATGAAAACGATGGTCATGCCGGATTGCACGCTGCGCTCGAGGAAAACTTTGATCTTGTGTTACTCGACATACGCCTTCCATCGTTAAATGGTCTCTCATTACTGCATCAACTCAGGCAAATTAAACAAACACCCGTAATGATGATTACGGCATCTGGTGCCGAGCAAGAGCGAATTGAAGGCTACCGCAAAGGCGCAGATGACTACTTACCTAAGCCCTTCAATTATACAGAAATGATGCTTCGCATCGACGCAATACTAAGGCGTAGCAAAGCGATGAATAGTTCGGGTACGCAAAAGTCAGAAATATTAGTTGATGTGCTTTACCTAAATCGCATTCAACAAGTAACTAAGTATCACGCTAAATTGCTCGAATTCACCCCCATACAATTTAAGCTTCTGTGGATGCTTGTAGAAAACAAGGGCGAAACCTTGAGCAAAGCATTTCTTTACCACAGTGTGCTCAATAAACCCTTTTCTCGATATGACCGAAGCCTAGATATGCACCTTTCTAGAGTACGCAAAAAGTTAGTTGAAACGGGTATGCCCCCTGAGCGCCTTGCCACGGTTCATGGACAAGGATACCGCTTTTCGTGAAAAATAAATTGCTTTGGCGGCTATGTGCATTCATCGCTGTTGGCACTGTTTTGCTATTTTGGGCCATTGCTTGGCTTACTAATCACACCGAAACTAGCATGAGCTTTTTAGATAAGGCTCATCAAGAAACTCTTTATACCTATGGAAAGAATGCCGAAAAAATCTATCTGGAAAAGGGAGAAGAAGGGTTAGCCGTTTTCTTAAAAGAGATAAGAGCGAAAGAGAACACCTGGCTTGCTGTGCTTAACTCTGAAATGACAACATTCGCTGATACCAAGATGTTAGATGAATTTGCAGATAGGTTTCAAATTGGGCGCAGCCCTGAATGGAAAATACATTTGTATTTCTCTGAAAACCCTGTAATGGAAGTGCCTTTTGTAGACAACAACACGCACTTTTTGATTCAGCTTCCACAGCGGATGCGCCCAGGCTCGTTATTACTCGCCACCCGTCTATCATTACAAATTGCACTACCCCTAGTCATACTAAGTCTATTGAGTTTTATGCTCTATCGGCATGTTATGACACCACTTAAGCAGCTAGAAAAGGCAACAAAAGACTTTGCTAACGGTAACTTAGAAGCTCGGGCAATGGCTACGATGCCCGAGCGAAATGATGAACTGACTACACTAGCTCAAACCTTCGATAAAATGGCGCAAAGAACGAGCAGTCTCATTTATAACCAAAGAAGTTTGCTTGCAGACCTTTCTCACGAGCTTCGCACGCCTCTTGCCCGCATTGATATGGCAATAGACTTTGTAGAGCAAGACATTAATCGTGAACAAGCCCTTTCACGCCTGCGCTATGAAGCAAGTACGATGAGAGAGCTTGTTGAAGATACCCTAACTTTTGCATGGCTAAATACAGAATCTCCACAATTAAATAGCGATGACTTTGACTTGGTAGAGTCTCATTAATGTTATTTGTGAAGATGCCCGCTTTGAATACCCTGATAGAACCTTATGCGTAAGCACGCCGGAATGTGCGAGTATAGAAAAAAGCAGTCAGCTTGCTTTGGGGCAGGCATTAGAGAATATTGTCCGCAATGCTTTGCGCCATACTCCGCAACAAAGCAAAGTAAGCGTGACCTTGGTCAGCGATAACAATAACTACGTTATCACTGTTACAGACGAAGGCACTGGTGTCCCTGAATCAATGCTTGACGCCATATTTGAACCTTTTTTCAGGGTAGACAAGGCGCGTGCAACGAAAAACTATGTTCATGCTGCAAAGCGCTCTGGGTTTGGCCTTGGGCTTGCGTTGGCGAAACGCCAAATTGCCGCTGTAGGCGGTGACATATCTGCGTGCAATCGCGCAAGTAAAGGCGATGAGCAGATCAATAACGCTTATCTAAATAAAGATGCAAGCGCAACCAAGCAGACAGGACTGATGGTCACCATCACCCTGCCTAAATTTTCTGATGCGGCTTTCGCAAATTGAGAAGCCTTTTCACACCAAGTAGTGTGCCGGTATAAACTAAGATACAGCAAAGCAAGCTAACCAATCCTGCTATAGTCTGGCCTACAAAGCCAAAGTATTCTCCGGTATGTAGAAACCGAGAAGTGCCCCAAGCCTGACTTCCTTTTGGCCAATCTGTTTTGTGTAGAACTTTAGCGATTTCACCAGTACCTGTGTCGAAATACAGAGAATATGCTAGCTCTTGACGGTGCCCGATACTCTTATCAATATAAAATCGGGCAACGCCCTCACTTTTACCAATTTCCATCCACATGGAGTACCAATCCTGATAGCCATGCTCATTGGCATGTTGCCGCGCTTTATTAAATAACGTGTGGTAACTCACAACGTCGGCGTCTAGCGTTTCGGGCATTGCCTTCTTTTCACGAGCAGGTACTTGTTCACCATACATGCCATACAGTGCCTTGTTAGCCCATTCAAAATAAAACAGCGTAGCCGTCGTTCCAATCACAAGTAAAAAAGGCAGTGACCACATACCAAAAACAAAATGCCAATGTCGGCGTCGATGTTGTTTGTTTGTGTATTTTTGCCGCAACCACATTTGCTGCTTTAAGGACTTTTTCGATATGTGTTTTGGCAACCAAATGATGACACCCGATAACAGCAAAAAAATAAAAATAAGATTGCTATAAGCCGTTATGGTTTTGCCAATTAATTTGTAATCGCCTTCCATTAAGAGGTATCGATGGAGGTCAGTGATGAAATGAAATACTTCTTCAACAACCCCTTCTCCCTCTCTTAATATGTCTCCGGTATAGGGGTGAATAAGATAACTATGCTCGCCCGCCCACGCCGGAATGGCCGCTCCTTCGCTATTTACCCATCGAACGAAGATATGCGCTTCGTCAGGGTGCTTTTCGCGAAGTATTGATACAACTTGGTCAGTCGAGATCACCGGCTTTTCAATATCAATGGTTTGCGCATAAGCCATTTCACTTAGCTCTTTAAACTGGCGCTCGTAAGTTAGCAATACCCCAGTAAAAGCCATGATAAAAACGACAATGCTGGCCAATAAGCCAGCAAATAGGTGGGCCCAAAAGACCCACCTTTTAAAAGTGGAAAAGTTCATTTAATAGCGTTACTTAGAAATCGTAAGTCACTGATAAACGGATATCTCGCCCAGCTTCTTGCGGACCAACAACGCTTGGGAATACTTCGCTGTAATCACCCACACTTGAATGGTCGATATAGGCTTCATCAAACAGGTTAGTAACAGCAAGGTTGACGCTAAGATCATTCGTTACTTCCCATTCGCCATAAATATCCACTAGGGTATAGTCTGCTTTGTTTAGTGAATACAGCGAATCAGTCCAGCCATTTTCTAAGGCCTGATGAAGGGTATCTATGTTGATGTCGTCAACCATAGTAATGTTGAAGCCAATGCTGATGTCAGCCGTTACGGTATAATCTGCACCAAGCACCCAGGTATCGCCGCGGCTATTACCTAAGCCAACAAACTCGTACCCGTTAATATCGATGCTGTTATACGGTACGCTGTACAGATCTTCACGAGGCATCAACTCAACGTCTACGCTTGAAAACCCAAAGTACAGGTCAACAGAATCCCAACGGTACGCAAGGTTAAACTCTACGCCAGATGATTCTAGGTCGCCGATATTATTAAATACCGAGTTACCTTGATAACCGCTAAATAGCACATCATCAATGGTAGATTCATAAGCGCTAAGACGCGCGTTTAGATTATTGGCACTGTATTCAATTGACGCTTCGATATTGGTAACAGTTTCAGGCACCACGTCGCTAGCAACAACAGGAACGTCTTCGCCATCGTATAAGTACTCATCTAGGGTGAAGCCATCACCAATTTGCTTGCCGCGCGCCGCTTCTGCGTAGCCAAGACCAAGGGTCCAAGCTTCGGTAAGCTGATACTCAAGACCTACGTTAAAGCTGAGCTCATCATCGTCTAGCCCAGATGGCTCATCGGTAACGGGTGTGCCGTAATAGTCATCAATAAGAATTTCTTGCTGGAAGTCAAAATCGTCATAACGAACGCCATAACTTAACAACAACTCTGGCGTAATGTTGCTATGAGCCTGAGCATAGATACCTAATACGCTGCCTTCTTCTGCATTTTGAACAGGGCCTGTTCCTGGGCCGCTCTCAACTTCGTCTTTGCGATAATCGATACCATAGGTAAATACATGATTGGTAACGTCGCTCGTATTTCTAATATCAAACCCATAGGTATCGATATCAGATAAGAAGTCAAAGCGACCGCCACGGAATGACGATGAAGTTTGATATGCCGTAGCCTCTAAAAACACCATCGCACTGTGGTCAAAACGATAGTTCGCAACATAGGTGTCACGCTGTGCTTCACTAGGATAAAGCGGGGCACCTTCTAGTACTACCCAGTTAGGTCTTGCCGAAAACTCACCTTCTTCATCGCGCTGCTCTGCGCTTATCGAAAGGTATTGATTATCCGCAATGTAGCCACTGGCTTTAAGGAACATGAGATCTTGATCTGCGGCAGTGCCTAGTACTTCATTGCCGTCACCGTCTTCAAAGTTATCTCTGTCAACCGTGCTGTAATAACCTAGTAAGCCCCAAGTGTCGCTTAGCTTTCCATAAAGGCTACCACTATATCGGGTACCATCGTTTGAGAAATAACTCGCTTTTACTCGACCACCAAATTGTTCGTCTTCTTTTAATAAATCCTGTGCATCTTTGGTCTTGAAGCGAATTGAACCGCCTATAGCACCTGGGCCGCTGGTTGCTTCACCGGCACCAGCCTGCACATCAATTTGCTTTAAAAGATCAGGGTCTAAAGTAACGCGACCAATGTGGTGAAACAGCGTTGAGGTTTGCTGCGCGCCATCTACGGTTACATTCAAGTACGCGTCTTCTAGCCCGCGAATAAAGATTTTTTGTGCTACACCCACTGAACCGCCAACGCTGACCGACGGCGACTCTCTAAAAATATCCGCTAAGTCATTTGCCTGAAACTGGTCAATATCTTCCGCAGTAATGCTCAAGTTAGTTGCTGCGCCTACCACAGCAACTCGCTCTATAGATTTGGCTTCTTCGTTTTGGTTTTCTAAGGATTGCGCGAATACTACTGGGCTGGATAGTGTGCACACTGCACCAGCTAAGACTAACTTTTTCAAGGGTAACTCCATTTGACAATCAACAATTACAAATAAGAAACATTCTCATTAAGTTTTGCCTAAATGGATAGCACTTTTACAATTGTTACACTTCCTCAATTTTTCGCCGTCAAAGACTTCCGCTCATCGCTGTAGCGCACTTTCTGGCCCGCACGTAAACGCTCTGCCCCCCTCACAACAACAGAACGCTTCGGGTTCACATCACCAAACACTTCAATTCTATCGCCCATGCCCACCCCGGTTGTCACCTTCACTTGCTCAGCTTCGTTATTTTCGTTTAGCTGATAAATAAAAGTGCCCGACTTTCTTAGTACCAGTGCATCGCGGGGTATGGTGACACCATCATGAGTATCGCTGCTAGGCAACGCCACGCGCACTGCACTGCCTATTGGAAAATCGCCTGGGTTGATAGCAATTCGTAGCTCCATCATACGCGATGCACTGTTGCCTACCGGTACAATGGCACGAATAGATTCTTGTACTTGGTTCACGTTATTGTGAACGGTTACGCTCATGCCGTTAGCAATATAGGGTAATACGTTAAGGGGGGCGCGCACCTGAACTTCAACGCTATCAGGGTTTACCACGCGAAGCAGGGTTTGCCCTACCCCAGTATATTCGCCAGGCGACTGCAACCTTTCAACCACTAAGGCTGTAAAGGGAGCACGAATACTGCTTTGTGCAATCTGATATTCGGTAAATTCTAAGTCCAATTTGGCTTGCGCTAATTCTTGTTTAGCATTCTCTAAGTCAGCTTCCACTTCCTCTAACTCACCTCTGGACGTGTTTTGACTGGCCTGAAGATTTTTGTACCTTGTAAGACGTTTGGTAAACAGTTCAACCTGCGACTGCCATCTGGCAATATTCGAGGCATTTTGATTGCGGGTAATGCTTAAGCGAGTATCGTCGACTTTAACTAAAGGCTCCCCGGCTTTAACCACGTCACCTACCTCTGCCATCCAAGTAATGCGACCGTCTATCTCAGAAGCGAGGTTTGCATCGATAACACTTAGTACCGTTCCAGGAACCCAGGTTAGTTGTGAAATCGCTTGCTCTCTTGCTTCATCTATTTGAACCAGCACCGGCGGTGGTTGATTGCTATCCTGTGCTTTTACGCTCAACGACACACTGCCTGTAAGCAAGGCAAACAAACTAAGGGCGAGAGTAGAAGTCATTGCTTTCATGGTTGTCTTTTCCTTACACATGGTCGTTGTATTTGTTTTGTTTTACGGTGGATGAGGTAGTCGGCGAAGCGCCAGATCTCTCTATGCGCTCGGCCAGGGGTCTGAGTATATTTACAGATGACTTTGAAGCCGTCATACGCAGTAAGGTGGGCAGTAATAGCAAGGTAAATAGGGTACTCACCGTCATTCCTCCCACAATAACAGCCGCAAGACCTCGGTAAATAACGCTGCCTGCTCCAGGTAGTAACAGCAGCGGCAGCATGCCAAAGATTGAGGTCAGCGTGCTCATAAAGATAGGCCGTAAACGAAGTTTGATGGCTTGCTCTACCGCATCATCACGGGTCAGCCCTTCTTGCTCTCCTAGGCGAGTCTGATGCACAAGTAAAATGGCATTGTTCACCACGAGCCCTAGCAAAATTATGAAGCCAATCATGGTTAACAGGTCCATGGGCTGGAAGGTAAATATATTCATAATACGAATAGCCATGACGCCACCTACCGTAGCAAGCGGAATTGAAAGGACTACCAGCACGCTGTCTTTTAGCGACTTAAACAAACCCGCCATCAAAAGTAGCAGTAGCACCATGGCAAAAAGAAAGTTGTCTGCCATAGAGGCAATAGCGCCTTTTAAGCTATCTGCGCTGCCGCCGTAATTGATAGCGCCATCGGTTGGCATCATAGCCATAATCGCAGGCTCAACTTCAGAGGTAATCACTTTCATGGCTTCTTCTAAACTCATGCCCTCTGGCGGATTAACGTTTAGCGTAAGGGTTCTGCGGCCATCTATACGCTGAATACGGCTTGGTCCTACCGCTCTTTCAATACCTACAAGGTCACCTAATTGCACCACCTCGCCTGATGGCGTCATAACCGGCGTGCTGTTCAAGTCTTCTGGTGTATACCAAGGTGCTGAGCGGAAGATAATATTCATGCGTTTAGTACCATCGAAGTATTCCCCCACATACATCCCATCACCCATGGCGCGTACCAAGTTGCCCATATTGCCGCGATTTAACCCGACTTCCATCATTCGGCTGTCATTCGGGTAAAAGCGTAGCTCTGGTTCAGCTTGCTCTAATGGAGGGTTCGAACGCGCATTGGCGTTGGGGAAAACTTCTCTCAATTTGTCTAAACCTGCTTGCGCAGCGATGCCGAGCATGGCCTGATCGGTGCCTTGTAGATGAATGTCGATTGACCTACCGTTTCCAAAGCCACCAAACAAATTACCTTGCTGCGAAAAGGTTTGTGTATCCGGCAAATCCTTTAAAATTTCATCGCGAACAATAGCTTCTAACTCTTTGACCTTAGACTGATCTTTAGCGCGCACGCCTAAATTTCCGCCATTTGGCCACGTAATAATGTAGTAGTTCTTAAGCGCTGGCTGCTTTTCTCCGTCCATATAGGGCTGCAGTCGCTCAACGATAATTGGCATCACTTCTTCACTAATAAAGTTTTCACTGGCACCTGCAGGCAAACTTAAGAAGGCGTCAACGGCATCGCGTTTTACGGGCGGCAAATAATCCATGGAAGGCATAAGCAAAACACTACCTGTAATAGGCACGCCCATGAGCGTTATGACTAATACAAGGCGGCGAAGCGGCGTGCTTGATAGCGACATAATAGCGCGGGTTATCTTAGCCCATACCCGCTGTAAGCTATCAGCTGGCATGTTGCCATTAAGGTATCTAGCGGCAACGACAGGCAATACCGTTACCGCAACCACTAACGACATACACACTGCAATGGCAATGGTAAGAGCGAGGTCAGCAAACAATTGCCCTTCAACATCTTCCAAAAACATGACGGGAATAAAAATGGCAACGGTGGTGGCTGTTGACGCCATGAGGGCACCAAAAACTTCCCTCGTTCCCCGATGGGCACAATCCTCCATGTGCGTTTGTGAATTTGGGTTGTTATTGTCGACTACGGTTTCGGTGTTCTTGCGCGTTCTTACAATGTTTTCCAGCACGACAATCGCGGCATCTAGCACCATACCTACCGCAAAGGCGAGTCCTGCTAACGAAATGATATTGAGCGAGCGACCAGTAATCTGAAGCACCACAAAAGTGCTAAGTAGTGAGATAGGAATGGCCAATGCCACAATGAGCGTTGCCCGCAGCTGGCGCATAAAGAGCCAAAGTACGGCAATAGCAAGCAGCACGCCTATAAACAAATTGCTGGTAACTAGCTGCACCGCTCTATAGATAAATACTGAGGCATCGAAGCTTTGCGCCATCACTAACTGTTCAGGGGCCAAGTCCTGTTCGTTTATTTGCGCTACTTTTGCTTTTACGGCTTCTAAGGTAGCAAGAACATTGGCGTTGTTTTGTCTGTCTACGCGAATAGAGATAGCCGGATTGCCGTTTTGCACACTGTAGTTTGCACCGTCAGCGCGGGTGATTTTAATTTCGGCGATGTCATTTAGAGTAATTGGGCTACCATCTCGCCATTCAAGGATCATTTCACCCATTTGCTTAGGCTCGTAACGACCTTCAAAACGCAGGGTATAGCGTCTTCTACCCACATCGACAAAGCCGCCTGAAATATCATTCGCACGACCCAACTCGTTAGCGACTGCCGTTAGGTCAATGCCTAACTGCGCCGCTTTAAACGGGTCGAAAACAATTTGAAACTCCTCGACGCCGCCAACCCCGCTTTCCATACGCGCTCTTGCAACACCTGGGATAGATTCAAGCTGAGGTTTAATGACATCAGTAAAAAAGGCGACATAGGTATTAATTTCGTTTGGATTGCCCGGTAGGCGCTGAAGAAAAAAGTAGGTCAAAGCGGGCGCATCTCCCCCACTTCCAGCAAGCATAATATTCGGCGATAGTGCATCGCGAGGGAGTGGCGGCACACGGTTCATGCGGCTAATCACTTCAATGAGCGTTTTCTGCATGTCCGTATCTAAACCAAACTCTAGGTTTATCCACGCGTTGCCTTGGTTTGCCCATGCATTCATCGACTCAAGGCCTGGAATTCCCTGCAGCACTTCCTCTTGAGGCTCAATAATTTCCGACTCGATCTCTTGGGGCGACGCAGCGCGCCAAGAGGTCTGGATATTAATATTGGGTCGTTCGATGTCAGGAAATAGCTGTACCGGTAAATTAAACAGGCTATATAGACCTAAAAATACCAGTAGCGTTATTCCGATACCTACCCCAGTCGCGTTTTGTATTGCTTGCTTAGTGATGTCCATAAGATGGCACTTATGCTTTTTATTGTCTGATTTACTATAGGTCGCAGTAATGACAGAAAAAGTTTAAAGCTATGACGTTAAGAATTTCAGCGACTATTAACATTTTGTTTAAACACCGTTTAAAAACCGTTATTTGTCGCAGATGAGTGGACCTCAAAAATACGCAATTTGTCGGCGCTGGACATATTTGCTTACACCCATCGTTAATTAGGCGTCGCAACGTGGAGTGAGGGTAGGGATATTTTAAACTCGCCCTTCGGGAAGGTCTGGCAAGCTTCACTCTGGGAATTTAAAAAGCAACGGCCATTCCTGCATTCCCACGCTTTGCTAGGAAACTTGCCAGCGCTCTGGGTGGGCAATCATCTATGCGGATTGGTATTGCTCTTAAGTATCGGACAAAAATTTAGAGCAAAAAAAAGCCGCTCTAGGAGCGGCTTTTTCAAATACGTCAGCGATTACGCTTCAGCAATGATGATCACTTTGATTGAAGTGATAACGTCAGAGTGAAGTTGTAAGTCGATGTCATACTCACCAGTCTCACGAAGAGTACCAGTAGGTAGTTTAACTTCTGCTTTTTGTACTTCAACGCCAGCTGCAGTGATTGCATCAGCGATGTCACGAGTACCAACAGAGCCAAATAGTTTACCTTCGTCACCAGCAGGAGCTGCGATTGTAACTTCAGCAAGCTCAGCAACTTTTTCAGCGCGTGCGTTAGCAGCAGCTAGTTGCTCAGCAATTTTCGCTTCAAGCTCAGCACGACGTGCTTCGAACTTTTCAACGTTGTCTTTAGTTGCAGGAACCGCTTTACCCTGTGGGAAAAGGAAGTTACGAGCGTAACCAGACTTAACAGTCACTTGGTCGCCCAGGCCGCCAAGGTTGGCGATTTTATCTAGTAGGATGATATTCATCTTAGCTAACCCTTATATTCGCCAAATTACTTATGTGAATCAGTGTACGGAAGCAACGCAAGGAAACGTGCGCGCTTGATCGCAGAAGACAGCTGACGCTGATATTTTGCGCTTGTACCAGTAATACGGCTAGGGACAATTTTACCGCTCTCAGTGATGTAGTTCTTAAGAGTAGCGATATCTTTGTAATCAATCTCAGTCACACCTTCTGCAGTGAAACGGCAGAACTTACGACGTCTGAAAAAACGAGCCATGGGTGATCTCCTTAAGCGTTGTCTTCAGTGGTTTCAGTTTTCTTTTCCGCGCGATCTTGGCGAGGAGCAGAATCGTCACGACGCTCACGACGAGGCTCTTCTTTCATCATTGGAGAAGGCTCAGTCACAGCAGTCTTAGTGCGCATAACCATGTTACGTAGGATCACGTCGTTGAAACGGAAAGCATTTTCCAATTCATCAACAGCTTCTGCAGACGCTTCAGCATTGATTAGTACGTAGTGGGCTTTGTGCAGCTTTTCAATTGGGTAAGCCAGTTGACGACGGCCCCAATCTTCTAAACGATGAATCTGACCACCGTCTTGCTTTAGGATTGTGGTATAACGCTCGATCATACCAGGTACTTGTTCACTCTGATCAGGGTGAACCATAAATACGATTTCGTAATGACGCATTATAGCTCCTTACGGTTGTAGCCTCGACAGTACAGCCGACTGTATGGAGACAAGGAACGAATTGGGATGGCTGTAAGGGCGCGCATTATACGCACACAAACATCGTTGCACAAGCATTAATCAACTTTGGCAATTATTTTTGCGCTTACTATTATTGACAGAGCTCGTATTGACAGCGCTTGTATCAATAGCGCTTCGCGGTTATTGCGAAACGCTTTCAAATGGAATAGAAGAAACACGGGTTAAAGGAAAGCAAAGGGTAAATTCTGTGCCGTTAAAATCAGAAGTCACGCTCAGCGAACCTTGGTGCGCCCTTGCAATTTCTGATGCGATAAATAACCCCAACCCTAGCCCGTCGTTTTTTGCACTGCTTTCTTTACGCCAGAAAGGCTGAAAAAGACGCGCCTTAGACTCATCAGGTATTGGTGTGCCGCTATTTTGCACGCTGAGAATGAAATCGTTTCGGTTGGTGATGACTTTCACATATACCGGATGCGCTTGGTCGCCGTGAACCAGAGCGTTTTTCAATAAATTAGATAAAAGCTGACACACCCGTTTTTCGTCACAGACCAACTGCTCGGTAATATCGATATGTGTTCTGATAGTGCAATTAGGATAAGCAGTAGCTAGCTCTTCAGCCGTATAATTCAACTGTTGCGCTAAACTAGCTGCTTCGGCCATTTTCACAGGTAGCCCTTCGCCCATACGGCTATGAGTAAAGTCCATAGCATCTTCAATTAAACGCGTCATCCTCTGCACACTATTCTTCATTCTCGATACAGCTTTGAATACAGGTACTTGAACCGTACTGGCTATTTGACTGTCTTTTATTATGTCGTCAAGAAAGCTGATACCAATTTGAATGGACGATAAAGGAGTTCGAATATCGTGGCCTAAAATAGCAATATACTGCTCTTGAAGGCGGGCAATATTTCTTGCATCGGTTAGCTGAGCCTGTGAACGCTCCATTTGGTCTTTTAATAAAATTTGACTAGATATAAGCTTAGCAAATGCACTAATTTGCCCGTGAACAAGTTCGCTACGTAACTCCCTAGGTTCTGGGTCTAGACCGCAAAGCGTTCCAAAAAACTCACCGTTTGCATCATAGATAGGGTAAGAAAAATAACTCTCAAAGCCAGACATAATAGGAATGGGATTATCACAATATTTACTATCAGCAGAGGCGTGATTAATGACTATCTGTTGTTTGCTCGCCCTTACGGTTCTACAAAAAGTGGTTTCAATTTCTAAATGATCGCCAGGTGTTAACCCAAACTCAGCGTTGTCCAACACGGCACACATCGTCCATGCTTCTTCTGTGACTCTAGCGACACAGATGAAACGCAAATTTAAGCTACTGGCTAATATTTGCATTATATTAGGTATAGCATCGATTGCGTCTATAGCTTGAATGTCTTGCTGAACAGCTTTGCTCGCTACCATAACTTTAGAGTTCCTTTTTCGAGAGCGTGCTAATTAACGCTATATTTCTACTGTTCTAGGTATTTCGGACGCTGAAATACCTTACTAATTTGCTGCTTCCGCAAAGTTTAAATTCAAACGCAATTGAAGCTACCAACTTATAATAAAGTACAAACCTCGGCAATGTTACCTGTAATAATGAAAAAATCACCTCAAAACTGTTTATTTATACAGTATTTTACTGTACAGTTTTTGTGTCTTTAATAAACAGGGGACCTACCATGGCCATTACCACACAGTATGTTGTTACGCACAAAGGGGTAGAAAAATTGGTAACTACCGACAAAAAAGAAGCGGATCAGTTCGATAAGATGCTCGATGCAGCAGATAACCTCGCTGAATATATTCATGCTAAAGGCATTAAACTAGACGATAGCGTGGTTGAAGAACTCACAATCATGCTGGCGAAAAACAAAGATAAAGTCGGCAAAATATTTAAAGGCGCTACAGCAGAAAGCGTATTAGAAGATGAAAGCGCAGAAGTAGTAAAATTACAGGCCAACGGCTGATAATGTAAGCTCGACTCGCCCTCTATGTCGTTATGATGAACAATAAGTGAGAGCAACTGCCGCTTTAAATGCGTAAGTTCTGATAACATGTCTTTGCAAAGTGATGTTATTTGATAACATCACTTTTAAGCGGTGCTATGTTCTTTACTTGCTTCTAGCTGATTGAATAAGTAGGAAAACAAATAAGAAACAAGGTACCGCCTTTGCTAATGTGAATATAAGACGTAAATACAGGTCGGGCTTAGCGTGAACACCATCAATAAAAACAATAGCACTCATTCCCAGCGCAACGCAGTGTCTGAAAAGCACAACGCATTGATAGAAGAGTGCAACCCAGCAATTCAAGTAAGTAATTTACAGTTTTCGTACACTAAAGAAAGCCCGCCCGTCATTGACATAAAAGCGTGGCAGGTGTCACAAGGTGAACATGTTTTTCTTTCAGGTCCTTCGGGAAGCGGAAAGAGTACATTGCTTAATTTGTTATGCGGTACTTTGACACCCACCCAAGGCAACATAACTTTGTTGTCGCAGCCTTTCTCTTCTTTATCAAACCGTCAGCGAGACAAGTTTAGAGCACGCAATATTGGCGTTGTCTTTCAGCAGTTCAACCTTATTCCGTATCTTTCTGTGGCGCAAAATATTAACGCTGCGGTGTACTTCGCAAGTAGTAAAACAACTAAAACGGCGGGAGAAGATAAACTTCTCCATTTACTCGACAAGCTACAACTACCTTCACAGGTACTACATGCGAAGGCAGATGCTTTGAGTATTGGCCAGCAGCAGCGGGTAGCTATAGCCCGAGCGCTTATTAATGACCCACAGTTATTAATTGTTGATGAACCAACTTCGGCGTTAGATAGCGATGCGCGAGATAGCTTTATGTCGTTGTTAAAAGAGGTTGCAGGTAAGAGCACCATGATTTTTGTTAGCCATGATAAAGCCATGGAGAGCTATTTTGACCGTCATTGCAGTATCAGTGAATTGAGCCCAAACTCGAACCACGCAATATCCTCACTCGGTGGCATTGAGCAAGCACAGGAGCGTGCGTAATGCTAAGTACTATTGCTATTGAAAGTCTAAAGCGCAGAAAAACAACGGCAATACTTACGCTGTTAAGCATTACCATCAGCATTAGTTTGCTTTTATGCGTTGATATAATTCGCAGCCAAGTGAAAACCAGCTTTACGCGTACAGTGTCAGGTGTTGACCTTATTGTCGGCGCACCGAGCGGCCAGCTTAACCTGCTATTGTCGTCGGTGTTTAATATAGGAACACCCACTAAGGGCATTGAATATAAGAGTGTTGCATCACTTAAATCTAACAAACAGGTGTCGTGGCTCATTCCACTTTCTTTAGGTGATACTCACCGAGGCTTTAGAGTGGTAGGTACGACCAACAGCTTTTTTGACCACTTTAAATACGGTGACATGCAGTCACTAAAGCTATCTGATGGAGCGACATTTACACAACCGCTATCTACGGTAGTTGGTGCTGATATAGCGGAATCATTGGGATATGAAGTGGGTGATGAGATTATTATTTCTCACGGCTTAGGCAGTGTCTCATTCAATAATCACGACGATCACCCTTTTACTATTTCCGGCATTTTAGATAAAACGGGCACCCCGGTGGATAAGGCTGTGTATGTCACCTTGCAGGGACTTGAAGAGGCCCACACAGGGCCTAAGCATTCGCCCACCTCAATGTTAGGCCGTAAATCGAGTAATAAAACCATCGAAGACGAGCACGAGCACGAGCACGAGCACGAGCACGAGCACGGCGAGCATACCGGTAAGCATGAGACTTACAACAGCGAAGCCTTTGCTCCAGAGTCGGTATCAGTTGTGATGCTTGGGCTAAAACATCGCGTTACAGCGCTACAGCTGCAGTATCAAATCAACCAAAGTAAAAAAGAGCCGCTTATGGCGATACTACCGGGTATGGCGCTCGCTGAGCTTTGGCAAATTATGGGAAATGTAGAGTCGCTATTGCTTGGTCTTTCCGGTCTTATCGTCATTTGCGCGCTAATTGGGTTAGCGACTATGCTACTTGCAACTATGCGTGAGCGTTATCAAGAAATCGCTGTTTTACGTACCATAGGAGCAGGGCCTTTCACCCTACTGCTACTTATTCAAATTGAAGCTATGCTGCTTACTATGTTGAGTGCCGTACTAAGCTTAGGCTTGGTGGCTGGGCTTATGAGCGTACTAAAACCCTGGTTAAGCAGTACCTATGGATTGTTTTTGAGTAGTCCACTGTTTGGGCAAAGCAGCGTTATTATCATTTTGCTTATATTAGGGTGCACCTACTTAGTTTCTCTGTTCCCAGCCGTTGCTGCCTATAAACGCGGCTTACATGCTGGCCTCAATACGAACTAGGCGCAACCCACACGGGGGGAGAGGGCTACTCTCCTACCCCTTGTCTGTACTAAAGCGCAAAATAAGCTCGTGAACTTGATTTACCGTAGCGCGCAAATCTTGGCTCGCTGCTAGCGATGCCTCTGAGGAACGCTGAGTTTCAGACGCGCCATCAGCCACTTCTACTAACTGTTGGTTAATATGTTCCGCTACTGTGCTTTGCTCTTCTACAGCAGAAGACATCTCTACGGTAGCATCAGCAATGCCTTTCACCGCGTTATTTATTTCAAATAATGCCCCCCGCGTTTCTTCCACGATTATGCTGCCGTGCTCTGCTGAAGCTAGCCCTTCTGTAGATACCCGCACGGCGCGATCAGAACGCTCAGCCAATTCACTAATGATATTGTGGATTTTGTCGGTTGATTCGCGCGTTTTTGAAGCCAATGTACGTACTTCATCGGCAACAACCGCAAAACCCCTTCCCTGTTCACCGGCTCTTGCCGCCTCAATGGCAGCGTTAAGCGCTAGCAGGTTAGTTTGCTCGGCAATGGTGGATATAATATTGGCCGCTTCACCTATATCGCTGGTTGACTGAGCTAACTCGGTTACTGTTGTTGAAATTGATTCAACCGCCTCGCGCAACGCAACAATTGCCTGCATGGCTTGTTCAGCTTTTTGGTTACCTGTTTCTACATTAGCTGCGGCTGTTTTTGCGCTTTTCGCATTTCCTTCAACCCGCTCAGCCACTTCTTGTATAGCCTGACTCATTTGCGTCACGGCAGACGCTATTTGCTGAGTAGCTTGGTTTTGCTGCACGACCGCAGCACTAGTACTTTCAGCCTGGTGATGGGTTGCATTAGCTATATTATCAAGACCCGCTGACGCATCTTGTATTCGAGTCAACGCTGTGCGATTTCTTGCAAGTTCACAGCCTAGCGCGAGTTTAGCTTGGCTTATATGAGGCGGATCAGAAAAGTAGGTTTGTGACACCGTTTCATTTGCGTAGCTTTCAGGGCTAAGCGCAAGTAATCCGTGCCAATCTTTTTTGGCGTTAGTTTGTTGAGCCAACATCAAAATAATAGCGCCAAGTAGCGCTATGCCAGCAGCAACAGCGCCGTGTGTAAACGCCAAGATCAAAACCATTAGCGCACTGAATATTAATGATGGTGCTAAATGCGAAAGCATTTGTATAATACGAACCGCTGGCGATACCGGCGATTTACCTGCTCTTATTCTTTCATAAACCTTTGTAGCTCTGGCAATTTCATCATTTAACGCAGGAACTCGAACAGATTCGTACCCCACAATTGTTTTACCTTCATAAACGGGCGTCACGAATGCCGAAACCCAGTAGTGATCGCCATTCTTCCTTCTGTTTTTTACTAATCCCAGCCAGCTTTGTCCAGACTCTAAAGTACGCCACATTTCCTTAAACACGGGGGCTGGCATATCGGGGTGACGAATTAAATTATGGTTTTTGCCTATTAACTCTTCGCGGGTAAAACCACTCGCTTCCACAAACTCATTGTTACAATGCTGAATAACACCACGTTTGTCGGTTGACGAAATAAGGCGGTGGTGAGGGGGAAATTTATACTCTTTTTGGGTAACAGGCTGGTTATTTCTCATTGAATACTTTCTCCATTTTGCAAAGCGTTCGTCCTTAAAGCAGAGAATCTTTGCTTTCTCATAAGACTAGAACATAAACAGCCGCTGTCTAGCTTAAGCAAAAAATTAGAGAAATTTTATGTTTTATCAGATAGCTAGGAAAGCACTCTATACTTTAGACCAATGGCAGTACGACTGACACTTTTGTGCCTCTGCCTTCAACACTGACAATATCTATCCTGCCATTATGCTCCTCGACAATGGTCATGGAAATTGACATACCCAGCCCTGTGCCCTCACCTGGCGGTTTGGTAGTAAAAAACGGAGTGAACACTTTACTAAGCGTTTCTTTTGACATGCCCATACCTTCATCTTCAACGATAAGACAGACACTGCCAGCCTCCTTCTGTATTTTTAGTGTTATGCCTTTCCCTACCGGCGTGGCATATATCGCATTGGTTAAGAAGTTTACAAGCACCTGCTGAATTTGCCCTGAGTTACCGTTAAAGAAGGCATCTTCCTCTGGTACTTCAAAGCGCACCGTATTGCGATAACGATGCAAATTATTGGTGAGCTTAATCGCTGTATTCATGGCTTCGATAGCGCTAATTTCAGAGTGCTTGCCCGAGCCTGGATAAGAAAAGCTTCTTAACGCTTTCACAATTTCGATTATACGCTCAATACCTTCATGAGACTCATCAAACATTTCCGCAATTTCGGTCGCACTGTCTTTAAGGGAAAAACGCTTTTCAAGCGCCATAAAATGCGCGGCAACTTCACCACCTGCTTTTTTACAAAGACTACCTATTTCCTCAAGCGCACGCTGATAGTCGTTAAAAATATCTTTTGCAACGACAGTATTACTTCGCACATAACCAATAGGGTTATTAATTTCATGAGCGATACCTGCGGCTAGCTGACCTAGCATAGCCATTTTATCAGCACTGACTAATCTTTCTTCAAGGAAATCCCGGTCCTTTTTCACGTTACTCAGTTCTACTTGCCTAGTATTTAGTTCACTTTTCTTATTTTGGTATCGAGACGTGATATTGAGGTAATGCTTCGTGGTATCTAATACGTAAAGAGTTTCTTCTTCCAAATTATCGTCTTTGGTCAATAATACTAGCCACGTATATTCCCCCCGCGACATTTCATGCATAAAGTGAAGTAAGCGAGACTCTGTATCTTTTTCCGGCTGTATTACTGCACTAACACACCAATGGGAATAGCTTTCTCGTAAATCTAGTGGCGTTTCCTGCTTGATAAATTGCGCTAACGCGGGGGACGTAATCCAGCCCTGCCCCTGAACCAGCACGCTGTCATCGTTACCAATGATGAGTTCACCATCTTTTACGGTAAAAGCTTTGCCGCAAAACGCACCGCTAAATTCTACGGCAGATTCAAGGGCCGAAAATATGTAACTTTCCCCGGATGTCGCTTGTGTAAGTTGGGATGCTGTTCGATTAAGGTAAAGAAGCTCGCGCTCTCTTTGTTTAGAGTCTTTGAGTGCTTTGCGTAATGCTTGATTGGCAAGATAGGCGTCTTGGGAGTAGGTTTCTAGGAAAGATTCAGCGTTTTTGCGTGCAACTTTTTGGCGTTTAAGCTGTCGCTCTAGCGAATTAACACGGGCCTCAAGCGCACGAATACGTTCGTTTTCGGTGGAATACGATGTTTCACTCACCTTAAAGCCCTCCATTGTGCGTGCCCGTCAATTATAAGAGCACGCTTTATTCTGTGTGCTTCAGCGCTTGATAGTTTTAACCGGCCAAGCGATCAAGAAGCATCATTACACGCTCGCTCGCCTGTTCCATTTCTATCAGTTTCGCATCTGCTTCTGCAATATTACCCGCTTGTTTAGCTTTTATTGCTGCAACACCACTACTATGCACTTTTGCATGCGGCGCTTCAATCTCTCTAAAGGCTGTCGTCTGACCTATAGGATTAGTTGAATTTTCATTATACCATTGTCCTAAACGACAACTAACGTGATCGCTAAAGTCAGCTGCTGATTTGTTACTGAAGCCACAGAGCACCTCATAAACCCCTGCTTTCCACACCACGTGATCTAATTTTACAGTTTGAATGAATGTAGCCATTGCGCCTTCGCTAATGGTGGTCTTCATGCTGTCGCAATGTTGAACCATAGTCTCGTAACTGCTATTAAGCTGGTTAATGCCTGTTTCTAACTCTTCATTGTTACCACGCAGTTCATTAACACCTGACACCGCTTTCGATGTTGATTGGATAATACCGTTTACAAGCTCTGATACTTCTGTAGCAGACTTATTTGTCTCAGTTGCCAGTGCTCTTACCTCGTCAGCTACAACACTAAAGCCTCGTCCAGCATCACCTGCACGGGCCGCTTCAATCGCTGCATTTAAGGCAAGTAAATTAGTTTGATCAGAAATGCTGGTGATAGTGGTTACAAACTTATTGATATTGTCAGCTGTAGTAGACAGACCAGAAATACGCTCGCTCATACTTCCCATCTGAACATTCAGGCCGCTCATGTCAGATACAATCTTGCTCAATGTAGAGGCCGATTCACTAAATAAATCATTTATATCAACAATAGACTGACTCTCGGCATTAATGCGTTCGTAAGAATGTAAAACCGTTTCGCGAACGCCCTCAACCTGTGACAGTGAATCTACTAAACATTTAACCACTGTGGCATTGGCAGATGAAACATCTTCGTGCTTGGCAATCTCTAAAGCGGTAGTCAGCTCTGCATTTTCGGCTTCAAGCAAAGACACCCTGTCTAACGTTTCTTGAAGTCGTTTTTCTAATAGTTGAACTTGCGCTTCTTTTTCTTCGAATTTGCTGCGTGATACAAACATGTTTAGTTACCAATAATTTTTATAGAGTTATTTTGTTCAGACTAACAGAGGTTATATCGTCTTAGCCATTAGTCTGAAGTAGCGTTATTGTTTGATTATCGGCAGAAAATTATAAAACTGAGGGGATAAATTAAACTATTATCTCTGCTTTTAGTTTGCAGGCAGTAAATGAGGTGGTAGAGGCGCACGACGAGCGCTTTTTTTAGGGCCATACCAGGTTGATAGATAATCTAATATCGTTGGTTCTGCCTCACCCAGTGACCACAGCTTCTGTGTGTTTTGCATCCAGCGGATAGTCTCAAGCCACCTTTCACGGCTCATGGCATTCTGAGTAATAAGAGAAGTCGAGTGACAGGCACTGCAATGGGCTAACACTAAGTTAAATCCTTCTGCTTTTACGAGGCCTGACTGGGGATCCACAGCAGGCTGCACGTGCTCTTTTGATGAATTTGTCATGCTTTTCGTATTATTCGTCTCAATATCGGCCTCTGCAACGGGTAGATGAAGGACTCCTACTAGGGCAATAAATCGAACCATTATGCTAGCCATATCAATTGCCCCGCTTAACATACATAAAATCTCGTACTCATATACCTACACCACACGCACAGCGATACGATGACAGGCATTGTTTAAATACCCTTTTGGATTCCATCCAGGTAACACCATAGGCTGTGATTTTCCATGCTCATCTTGTGCTTTAGCCCATACTTCGTAATAGCCCTGCTGGGGGAAGTTTATCTGCGTGCTGAACTGCTGCCATGCGTGTCTGTTTGCCGGTGCGTTCAGCTGAGCAAGCTGCCAAGTTTGGCCAAAATCAATAGAGGTAAACACCTTGGCAATTTTGCCTTCACCACTCCATGCATGTCCCCGAACGGTTAGCTTTTCTTTAAGAGAGTGGTCGCTGCCAGACTTTGGAAAGGTAATAAGCGACTTAACTGGCATAGCTTCAATAATACACATGTCTTCGTCGGCAACTTTCGCGCCAGGCGCTACAGGTTTACACGGCATCCTATAGGCTTTACCCAGCATTTTTGCACCGTCGTGTACGCGGTCTCGAATTACAATTTTCTTAAGCCACTTACCTGACGTTGATGCAGGCCAGCCACCAAATACCAGTCGCAGTGGGTAGCCATTCATCAAAGGAAGCGGCTCATCATTCATTGCCCAAGCGATTAAAGATTCATCTTCCATCGCTTTTTCGATGGGCACGCCTCGCGAAATCGCCGCCTTGCCCGGTGTTCGGCTTAAGTGCTGATCGACACCGTAATAACCAATGTAAACCGCATCATCTTTAACACCCACGGCCTTTAAAACATCTTTTAGCCTTACACCCGTCCAGCGTGGGCAGCCTACCGCTCCCGTTGTCCACTGGTTACCGGTAGCGGCCGGTGAGAACTCGGCACGCCCATTTCCGCCACACTCAAGCGTTAGCTGATAGGTGTAATGCTTAAATTGAGCTTTTAGTTCTTCAAGGGTAAAGGTTTTTGACTGTGCTGCAGACTCCCCTTCAATAGTAAGCGTCCAGCTGTTTGCATCTGGTGCTTGCGGGGGAATACCGTTATTTCTAACGAAAAAACGCGAAGCAGGTGTGACTGCGTCATCCAATAGGTGTGCTGGCGTTTCTGCGTTTAATGGCCTGTCATTGAGTATGGTTAAACCGTCTTTACCTTTAATAGAAAAAGGCGTGTCGGCCTGCGCAAATGCTGCAGGAATGAGCCCCGCTGGCATAAATTGCCCGTACACCACTTCGGCACCGAGTAACAAAGACAGTGATTTCAAACCTTTGATAAAGCCTCGGCGGGTTAGCTTATCACTGGTTCTTTGAAAGACCTGCTCATCGGCTTTTACAGGGTCTTTGGCATAAAGTTCGTGAAGACCGTGTTTTTTCACTGAGACCACCTTAATAGTACAATCGACTTATGTTTAAAACGTGCTGCCGTAAAATGATGAAATGCCTTTACATGGTGTATAGAAAACCAAGAATGAGCAGTGCAATCCACAGGGTTTCAACCACTACCATGACTATGGGAAGCATGCCGACTTCGGCAAGCTTGCCTAAGTTTGATTTCATACCGATTGCAGTAATGGAAACAACTAAAAAGAAACGAGAAACCTGCGTACCTGCTTCAATCAAAAATTCAGGTAACGTTACAAAACTATTGAGCAGCATTAGTGCAATAAAACCGATGAGGAAAAGCGGCATTTTAGGTACTTCACCGCCCTCTGCTTGAGTACTGGCTTTATAGAATCTTTTTATCACAAGCATCATAATCAGTACCACGGGCATGAGCATGGCAACGCGAACCAACTTGGTAAGGGTCGCCATATCACCTGCACTTTCTGACACCGAGTAACCAGCCCCTACTACCTGCGCTACATCGTGAATTGTACCGCCTAGAAAGATACCAGCTTCGGTATCTGACATACCTAACTGCCCCGCGATTATGGGATAAAGCACCATGGCGATAGTAGACATAGCCGTTACACCAATAACGGTAAGTAATGTATCTCGCTCGTGGTTCTCGCCCTTTGGCAGTATTGTAGAGATGGCTAGCGCAGCAGACGCACCGCAAATAGCGACGGAGCCGCCGGTTAGTGCACCAAAGCGTTTTTGAAGTCCTAGCGCTTTTGCCAAGACTACGCCCAAAACAATGGTAGTAAAAATGGCGCCAGCGAGCATGAGCGCTGTTTGCCAACCTAGCACTGCCAGGTCACCTAGGGCTATTCTTAAGCCCAGTAAAACCACACCCGCGCGAAGCAAGGTACTTGCGGTAAAATCGATACCGCAAGCGCATGGCGTATCGTTTTGGTATAAAAACGAAACCGCCATGCCTAACAATAATGCGAATAACATAGCAGGGGCATTGTAGTGCTCACTTAAAAACAAGGCCGCCATGCCCGTGATGGTGGCAATACCCAGTCCAGGCCAAATGTTTTTACATTTTACTGCTATGTCATTCATTGTATTAACGCTCTGAAGCAACCAATGCCACAAGCACTACACGCTTGCGGTCACCAGAGTAGGGACGACGGCCGTGCATCGCACGATAGTTATCGACAATTGCCACGTCCCCGTCTTGCCACTCTAAATCAAACGTGAAGTCTTCAGAAAGCTCAGCAATACGCTCTAGCCCTTCTTTCGGGATAGCGCTGCCGTCACCAAACGTAATGGCTGAAGATGGGTTCTCGCGAACGCCTTTCCAGCCCATGTAAGCTGCAATAAGCTGGTTGTAGAACACTTCAGAACCGTCAGCTAACTCAATGACTGCTGGAAGTACAGGCGTAATAGCTTTTAAGCTACCGTCTTTCATCCACTCCCAGCTGTAACCTAGTTCTTTAAGCTTAGCTTCACCCTCTTCTACGGTTTCAACACTCAATGTACTTTTCCAGCTACGCCCTTGACCTGAATTGATATCATTTGCTGCAGGCATGGTAGTGGTGTACTTCAGACCTTTTTCTTTAAAGTCCCTTGCCAGTTCGGGGCTTTCCGCTTTCAATGCTTCAAACAGTTTGTCTGAACGACACAACGGCGTAGCACCGCCCTCATCTGCTGCAGTTTTACAAAAGAAGAAAAGTTTACTTGGAGAAATAGGTGTTTGAGCCATTTCGTGATGAAGAAAAATCTCTACATCTTTAGGCGCTTCGTTAGCGGTAAATACACGCTCGGTATAGTTAATACGCACCGCGTTAGACAGCGACTCTTGATAAGTAAAGTTAGGATAGCCGAAGCCTGCTGAAAAAACGTCAAAAGTCTCTGCTGAATCTAGAGGAAACCCTCTAAACAGCAGCGCACCAGATTTAGCAAGTTTTGCTTCAAGTTCTGACTGATTCGCTTTAACAAAAGCAACCGTTTCCTCTACAGTGGAACAGCTTTCATTGTTCACGACTATTTCAGGGAACACGCCGCCGTTGTAGTTGTGCTGAGTAGGTACGCTTGCATAAGCTACCGCAGAGCTGTCATTGACGTTTTTCATAGTTTACTCCTAGTCGTAAATGGGATGGAAACGATTGAAGGCAGCTTCGCAGAAGTGACCCGGATCGTTAAATCGACGATTCATGTTTAATGCTGAAATAGCCTGCATTTCACTTTCACTTAGTGAGAAATTGAAAAGCGCCAAGTTCTCTTTCATACGTTCTACTTTTGACGTTTTCGGAATAATCGCGTTGCCGCGCTGAATGCCCCAACGCAATACAATTTGCGCTGGCGTTTTACCGTGGGCTTTTGCAGCAGCTTTCACTACGTCCTGCTGAAGTACTGATTCAGTCTGGTCAGCCATTTCAAGCTCTAGGTAAGAAAGCGCACCTAAAGGCGAGAACGCGGTAACATTTAAGCCATAGTCTTTTGCTAAACGAATTAAACGTTCTTGGGTAAGGTACGGATGAGATTCAATCTGTAGCATAGCTGGCTTAATGCGCGCATAGCTCATTAGGTCGTTAAGCAGGCCCGTGTTGTAGTTACACACACCAATTTGTTTTGCTCTACCACTATCTGCTAGCGCTTCCATGGCTTCCCATGTTTTGTGAAGCGGCACAGGAGCAAGCTCCATCTTTGGTTCAGCTGCATCAGGGTCGTAAAACCACTCTGGCGGATACCGTGTTTCAATTGGCACGAACTTTTGCGCGATAGGGAAGTGGATAAGATACAAGTCTAGGTAGTCTAGCTGTAAATCAGATAGCGTTTTTTCAAGCGCTAGCTCTACGTGTTCTGGGGCGTGAAACGTATTCCAAAGTTTCGAGGTTACCCACAACTCTTCTCTGGTACACAGACCTTCATCAATAGCGCGCTTTATACCTTCGCCCACTTCTTTCTCGTTGCCATAGTCAGCTGCGCAGTCTAAATGGCGATAGCCAGCTTTGATTGCTTGGTATGTTGTTTCAGCACAAATGGCAGTATCTACTTTCCAAAAGCCAAAACCTACCTCAGGTATCTTATTCATTGCTTCATTCACCTTAGAATTTGTTGCATTAAGCTAATTAGTTTTACTTTAACAGTATGCTCTTGTATAACTTCAGCTTCAAACTTTAGTCTTGTATAAGACATAAGTTATTACACAGGCACTCTTATGTCAACAAAGTGTTAACAAACTAAATTAAAAGATCGAGTTTTGCTTTTAATGTTGGGATTGGATAACGCTTGTACCCCGGTTTCGGAGGGCGGGTATGTTGAGCGGACGTTTATCTATGTCCGCTTTTTAGGAAGCGGTCAGCAGTGTGGACGATAGAAATGGCCTAGAGCCGACTAGAAATGAAGCAAGTTAGTCAAGTTCAACTTGATAATGATAGTGGTCGGTTCTGCATTTACTCTCGCGATACTCTATTAATTTGCCATCAATAGATTCTGTGACACGAGTGACCAAAAGTAAGGGCGCTCCCTTTTCAATACCTAAGCTTTTCGCATCACTTTTTGACGCTAGAACGGCTTTAATGCTGTCACGGGTTTTAAACACGGTTTGGTTATAATCCGTTTGATAAAAGTGATACAAAGTATGTGGAATATCTTCGCGTTGGTGAATGTCGGGAAACATTTTGAAGGGCAAAAATATCGTTTCTAGCATACAAAATTCGTTTTCGAGTATGCGTCTGCGTTTAAGCTTTATCGTTTTGTCTTTTGCCGTTAAAGCAAGGGCTGCTTGGACCGTTTCATTCGGCTCAACCAGTTCTTTACTGATGAGTTCTGCTTTAGGTAAATCGGCGCCTTTTCCGTCAGCTTGTAACGGGAAAAAGCGAAATAATGCATCTTGAGCGGTATGTTCAGAAACGAATGTGCCAACCCCTTGCCTACGGGTTACTATTTTAGTGTCGGTAAGCAGTGTTAAAGCTTTGCGAACGGTTCCCTGACTCACTTTGAACTCGTCTGCAAGTTTAAACTCACTAGGCAGCATCTCACCGGGTTGCCATCGACGCTCCACAATAAGTTGCTTAATGTATTCAGCTACCTGTTGATACAGAGGCTGAAAAGCGAGACTTGGACCGCTGAGTTTGTGATCGAATTGAGATGAAGACATGAACCCTAACCTAAACGCTTAATTATTGTTTTTATATCATACACAAGAGTTATAGCGCATTTTTGACTTAAATCACATACATCGTAGGAATAACATACATGCTCTTGGAAACACTGCTCCCCATGTTCGCCCTTTTAGGTCTTGCGACGCTCCTGCAAACATTAAGCGGGTTTGGCTTTGGGTTAATGGTGGTGTCTAGCTTCACCTTGTTTGGTATTTTACCCCTCACGGCGACCACATTTATGGTGAGTTTTTTGAGCCTTTTTAACTCGGTAAGCCTGGTTGCCAGAAATCGTGATCAAATTAACACGCGTGCATTTAAAATCTTACTTATTAGCGGAATCCCTTTTATGGCAGTTGGCTACGCGCTGCTAGAATACTTATCAATAGGCATGGCAACATGGTTAAACCTATTGCTGGGCTTCGCTATTTTAAGCTGCTGCGGGCTTTTACTGGTTAAAAGAAAACGTGGGCAGCCGTCTGGTAGTGCCTTTGGTTTTACTGTTGCGGGCGGTCTTGGCGGAATGTTAGGCGGGCTTTTCTCTACGTTCGGTCCGCCTGTGGTATTTCAGTGTTACAGACAAGCCTGGCCAATCAATGAAATACGCTTTACTTTGTTGGCCGTATTTAGCGTAACCGCATTAATACGTCTTGCTATAGTACCTTTTGGTACACTCCCTTCAATAGACGTTATGATTTCTGCACTACTCGCAGTACCAGTAATTCTTATATTTACAAAAATCGGCCGCGTACTGGCAGCACGAGTTTCAGCATCTTCAGTGAGGTTATTAGCGTTAACTATGCTTGCGTTAAGTGGCGTTACCCTAATTGTGAAAAGCATAAGTTTTTAAGCCTTCTTCGCTCGTATTTCGATAACGGAGAAAAAGCTTGTATCACTACAATAGCAAATCAGAGATGACCACATCCCGATCTAAATCTTTATAATTTGCTAATTGCAGATTGACACCCAAGTTACATTTCATTAACTTATGTCTTATATAAGACATCAAGGGTAATGTAGAAATGAGTAACGCTTTTTGTGTAACTGAACCAGATTGGAACGATATTGAAGCTGCCGACATCACTGAGCAGCCCTTTTTGTCTGACGATAAAACACTTATCGTCCCTACGCAATACGGTGAGTTGAGCTTAAGTATCAGCCAGTTTGGCTTACGCATTCAAAGTGACGTTAACGCCACTGACGACTTTGCTATGCTTAGACAGTCGCCCGATAAGCAAACGTTAGTGTATTCAGGTGACAAGTCGCACAGTACACTTGTCGCTGGCAATTATCGTTTAGAAATTTTTGCTTCTCCTCTACATTTTAAGCTGTATAAAGATGATGTGTTGGTTCAACAAAGCGCGACCGACGGCCACTTCGTGCGCCAGCATCGTTTACCGCCCTTTGCTAAAACAGACAGCGGATGGTTAGTGAGCCTAGAGCTTGGTTATGATGAGGCGGTTTACGGTCTTGGCGAGAAATGGGGCAAGCTTGATAAGCGCGGTCAACTAATTCGTTCATACAATCACGACGCCCTTGGCGTAAACGCGGAGAAGTCGTACAAGAATACCCCGTACGCCTGGAGCCCTGAAGGCTGGAACCTTTTTGTACATACACCTGCACCTGTCACCCATGGCGTAGGATATGCACTTTGGTCACAGCGAGCGTATGTATGTTTAGTAGAAGATAGTCTACTCGACCTGTTTTTGTTCCACCAAGACTCACCGGCCCAAAGCATTAAAACCTACAGTGAATTAACCGGTTTTGCCCCTACGCCTCCGACCTGGAGTTTAGGCGTGATTCTTTCTAAAGCGTATTACAAAGATGCGGATGAGCTGCTCGCGGTTGCCCGTGAAGTACGCGAAAAGAATATGCCCTGTGATGTAATTACCCTTGACGGTCGTGCATGGCAAGACACGGATACTCGCTTTGCTTTTGAGTGGGACCCGAAGCGCTACGAAGATCCACAGCCGGTTATTGATGAGCTCAAAGCGTTAGGTTTTAAGATCTGTGTATGGGAATACCCCATGATCTCAGTGAAAAACCCTCTTTATAAAAAAGCTGCAGAAAAAGGTTGGCTGATAAAGGATAAGCGCACTGGCGAAGCGTACCGCTATGAATGGGATTTGAGCCCATTTGGGGAAGTGCTTACGCCACTGCCAGACTCAGGTATCTTAGACTTTACCAATCCAGACGCTTATGAGTTTTGGAAAACCTCGCACAAACCTTTATTTGACCTTGGTGTAGACATGATCAAGGCCGACTTTGGTGAACAGCTAGAAGACGACAATATGCTGTCTTACAGTGGTGATTCAGGCAACCGCCTGCACAATGTTTACAGTATGCTTTATAACCGCTGTGTTTATGAGGCAGCTGCGGCTTACTGCAAAACTGGCCCATTCTTATTTAGCCGTTCTGCTTGGACGGGAAGCCAGCGCTATCCATCACAGTGGGGCGGCGACCCGCAAGCCGATTGGCACGGCCTAGCGGCAAGTATTCGTGGCAGTTTGTCTTGGGGTATGTCAGGCGGACCTTTTTTCGCCACAGATATCGGTGGTTTTTACAAAGATACCCGAGATGCAGAGCTCTATGTACGATGGGCGCAAGCATCAGTATTTAGCGCCCACATGCGATTGCATGGTATTGGCCCTCGTGAACCCTGGTCATATGGTGATGAAGCATCAGATGCCGTGTTTGACGCATTAAAGCTGCGCTACAAGCTTATACCTTATCTAAAAGAAACCGCAGAAAAAGCATCTCTTACAGGCCTGCCGGTTCAGCGAGCTATGGCGTTAGCCTTTCCTGACCAGCCGCTTTCTCACGCTTTTGAGCAACAGTTTATGTGTGGTGATGAATTGCTGGTTGTGCCTTGTGTCGTGCCTGGCGGCAAAATTAAATACTACTTACCTAAGGGCGAGTGGGTGCGCTTTGGTACCGATGAAGTCGTGCAGGGTGAGCAATACAGGGAAGAAATACTTGCGCTAAATGAAGTGACGGTGTTCATCCAAAAAGGCAGTCGCATAGTAATGGGACCAGACGTTCAGCATACCGATATGGATATGTCGAATATCTCGCACTGGCCAGCATAGCGCTTAGGAGTTGTTCATGGATATTACCCTTACTCTACTGTCATGTATGGCATTTATGGCGATCGTTGCCGCTATCTCTTACATGAAAACCAAAGGGGAAGTTAACACACAAGATGGTTACTTCCTCGCAGGAAGAGGGCTGACCGGCACCTTTATAGCCGGGTCCATGATCCTTACCAACCTCTCCGCTGAGCAGCTTATTGGCTTAAACGGCTCTGCCTTCGGCTATAACCTTAGCGCGATGGCGTGGGAAGTAACCGCAGGTATCTCTACCATAATTATGGCGCTTATTTTCTTGCCACGTTATTTAGCGGGTGCGTTCTCAACCCTACCTGAGTTTTTGCGAGACCGCTTCGACGACAGCGTGCGTAGAATGACGGTAGTACTGTTTATGGTGGGTTACTCGTTAGTAACTATTCCATCGGTACTTTATTCAGGCTCCATTGCAGTTTTGCGACTGTTCGATGTACCGGGTCTTTTTAACGTAAGCTATGAGGTGGGTCTGGTACTTACCATCGTCATAGTCGGTACGATTGGCGCTCTCTATGCCATTTTTGGTGGCTTAAAGGCAGTAGCGGTATCAGATACTATTAACGGTGTAGGCCTATTAATTGTGGGTTTGCTAGTCCCTATACTTGGTTTAATTGCTTTAGGCGACGGAAGCTTTAGCGACGGACTTTCGACTATTGCGACAACGGAAACAGAAAAGCTCAATGCCATAGGCGGCGCTAACGATCCTGTCCCCTTCGGTACTATTTTTACAGGTATGATATTAGCTAACCTGTTTTATTGGGGTACAAACCAATACGTTATTCAAAGAACCCTTGGGGCCAAAAACCTGGTTGAAGGTCAAAAAGGCGTGCTGTTCTCAGGCTACTTTAAAGTGCTTGTGCCCTTTATGATGATGCTACCTGGCGTTATTGCTTATCATTTATACCAAGATGAAAACCTTCAAACTATCGACCTCGCCTACCCTCATTTGGTTAAAGACGTACTGCCACAGTATTTATCAGGTTTTTTCTTAGCTGTATTACTTGGTGCGGTGTTTAGCTCTTTCAATTCACTGCTTAACAGTGCTGCCACACTATTTTGCTTAGACGTTTATAAGCCCTTCAAAAAAGATAAAGTGAGTGACGAAAAGCTAATCCGCGTTGCGAAGATCACCAGTATTGTTATCGCTGTTTTGTCTTTTATCACTGCGCCACTGCTTATGTTTGCACCTGAAGGCTTATGGCAAATTATTCGCATATTCACTGGGTTCTACAACATCCCTGTCATCACCATTGTGCTTGTGGGCTTGTTTACTAAGAGAGTGCCAGCCTTAGCCGCTAAAGTAGCTATTATTTTCCACGTGATCGCTTA
Organism: Alteromonas sp. ABH4_454; assembly: GCF_056311775.1. Taxonomy (NCBI): domain Bacteria; kingdom Pseudomonadati; phylum Pseudomonadota; class Gammaproteobacteria; order Alteromonadales; family Alteromonadaceae; genus Alteromonas; species Alteromonas sp. ABH4_454. The sequence goes on from NZ_CM149972.1 coordinate 488,933, forward strand.
CGGGCTGCTAAAGTTCGTATGGGAAGTGGATATCAATTTCATTCATATTTATGCCATTCTATTCGCTATAGAACTGACCATTATGTTAACCATAGGTAAGCTATATCCAATGGCTACACCATGGCACTTTAAACCGAAGGCCGAAGTTAATATGACCCCATGGCGCTACGCTATCCCCTGCGCCATTGTGCTGGTTGGTCTTATTGCTACCTTGTATTTGATGTTCTCCCCAGTGGGCTTTGTAGGCGGGATCAGTAACATCTTTATACCGGCTCTAGTTGGCTTGTGGGTAACCTGTTTCGCTGCCATTGGCATAAGCCTTAAATGGTGGCGAGTAAAATACGAGCAAGGCCTAAAGCGCCTTGCTTCCCAGCCGGCTTAAACTAAACGCTTCGCTTCTGTATAGAAAAAAACCAAAAAAATTAACATAACGTTTGCAAACGACTTAACAATTGTTTAACTTAACCACTCTTATATAAGACATCAGATGAAAGATATCTTTTATAAAGACTGGTAATGATAAATCACATAGTGCGCCATTTTAAATGATGCCCCTTGTGTAGCTAAAAAAAAATAAAAAACCAAACACCGTCTACGTACAACGGTTGATATATCCGAAAAATGTTGGCCATTGTTAGTTAGAGCGAGATAAGCGAAATACCCTGGAGAACAACATGAATACAAAAAGATCGATCATTAGTAAGGCGGTAACCCTTGCTATGACATCTGGATTGCTGCTTAACGCAAATGCCTACGCGCAAGATGCAGAGACTGAACAAACCGAAGCTGCAAAAGACGATAAGTCATTCGAGCAGATTGTCGTAACCTCACAGAAACGTGTACAAAGTATTAGCGATGTTCCTGTAGCAGTATCAGTATTACGCGGTGACCAGATAGAGTCGGCTTTCGCAAATAATGTTGAGAATCTTCAAGCTCTCGTCCCATCGGTAAGTTTTCGTAAAGGTACCACAACCCGTAACTCTGCATTAACGGTTCGAGGTATTGGCACAATTTCATTTAGTATCGCTGCCGAGCCAAGTGTGGCGACTGTGGTAGATGGCGTTGTATTAGGCCGCTCCGGACAGGCTTTTGCCGATCTATATGACGTTGACCGTATAGAAGTTCTGCGCGGCCCACAAGGTACACTTTTTGGTAAAAATGCATCAGCCGGTGTGGTAAACATCACCACAAAAGATCCGTCACAGGACTTAACCGGGAGCCTTTCTACTGAATTTTATCAAGACAATGAATATCGTTTAAAAGGCACGGTGAGCGGTGGTATAACAGACGACCTTTCAGCTAGTTTGACCGTGTTTCAAGGTAAATTCGACGGTTATATAGACAACGTTTACAACAACGAAACGGTAAATGGCTATGACCGTGAAGGTGCGCGCGCCGTTGTGCTTTACGAGCCAACTAACGATTTAAAAGTTAAATTTATTAGCGAGTTTTACAGTGCTGATGACGACTGTTGTGCCGATTTAGAAGGCGTATCAAGCGGTCGTAATCCAGACTCAGAAGCAGCACCTAGCAGTGCAACTATTGCTGACGGCATTGATTTAGAACAGCGTCAAATCGACCACGATTTTGAGTCTCGCACCATCGACGACCACTCAGCTTTCTCTGTGCAAGTTGATAAAACTGTTGGCGACTATACTTTCACTTCAATCACAGCCCAGCGCTCATGGGAAAACACTGAATTCCGCGAAGGTGACTTTACCTCAATTGCTGGCGACAGCGACCAGCCAGTTTTCGGCGTCCCGTTCCAACTACACGATGTGGGTGAGCAGGAATGGAGTCAGTTTTCTCAAGAATTCCGTGTTGCTTCAAACCTAGCAGGTCCATTTAACTTCCTTGCAGGTATGTTCTACTGGAACATGGATTCTGAGCGTAATTTTACGCGGGATGCAAACTGCCAGAACAATGCAGGTCAACTTGATGACGCACTGACTTTTTACGCACAAAATAATTTGTCAGGAGACGACCTAACCAACGCGCTATCAGACCTAGACGCCTATGCAGACTCACTGGGGGTGTCGTGTAATGCAAACGATATCGTCTCCGCCACTGCATTTATGAGCACCGAGTTTAATAACTGGGCGGTATATGGCGATGGTACTTACGATTTAAGCGATGATATGCGCCTTATCTTCGGCCTTCGCTATACCGACGATGAAGTGTCGTATAAGCATCGTCGCATTAGCAACGATGAATATGGACGTCGTGGTGTTGGTGTACGCCCTGCTACCGAAAACACGGATGCCGAAGGGGTGGTAGATGAAACCAATCTGTCTGGTCGTGTAGGCCTACAGTACGATCTTGACAAAAATCAGATGGTATATGCCACCTACTCTCAAGGCTACAAAGGCCCGGGTTTTAATGTTTACTATAACTTTAATCCAGACAACGACGGTCGTCCTATCGGCGCTGAAGAATCTGACGCTTTCGAGATAGGCTATAAGTACGCAAGCCGCGACCTTTTGTTAAACGTTGCTTTGTTTAGCACCGACATTGAAGGTTTCCAAGCGAATAACTTCGATTGTTCGGACGGTGCGTGTATTACCCGTCTGACCAATGCCGGGGATGTTACCACGCAAGGTATCGAGCTTGATATGATGTGGAACGCAACCGACAACCTTACGTTAATCGGTGGTGCTGCATACACGAAAGCAGAAATCGATGAGTTTAACTGTCCTGAAGAAGCGACATGTACCGACCGTTCAGGGCTTGATGTTCCTTTCTCACCTGACATGAAATACTCGCTAACCGCTGAATACTTTATGGAAACAGAGCACGGATTCGATGTTTACTATAACGCATCGTATATCCACACCGACGAGCAGTACTCTGACTTGCCAGACAACAATGGTGTATTCAATTCTCACTCATTATTACCTGACTACAGCATGCTTAACGCAAGCGTAAGTTTCTCATTCAAAGACGATGCATTCCGCGTATCTTTGATTGCTAAAAACTTACTCGATGAAAGCTATGCAACAACGTATAGCGGCGATAACTTCCGTTATCAAATCCCTCGCGACGCAGACCGTTACTATGGCGTAGCCTTCAAGGCACAATTCTAAACCTTCAAAGCGTGTGTGTTTAAAGGGGCGTGTATACGCCCCTCTTTTTTTGAGAGCAATAACTCAAGCGCTTAGGCAATTAGAAATACGATTAACTAACGGCTTCCTGTCCCTGCCTCTATTGCGTCTTAATTTATCTCGTCGTGTTCATGATGATGAGAATGGGCATGCAAATGATCATTCTCATCACGGCATGGCTCCCCCGGTAGTTCAAACTCTACGGTTGTATGTGCAAGTGCAAATGGCGCAAGACGTTCACGCACCAGTGTTTTTAATTGGCGCAATTTATCATTGTCGATAGCACAATTAATGACGACATGAGCGGTGAGTACATGTTGTTCACCATCTAAAGACCAAAAGTGCAAATGGTGAACTTCTTCAACATGCTCCATAGACAGCAACGCTTGGCTAATAGCCTTTCGCGTAGATTCATCAGGCACACCTTGTAAGAATAAAGACATAGTCTGCACAAGGTATCTCACTACGTTTATTAAAATAAAGAGGGTAAAACCAATCGATAATATTGGGTCGAGAATTGGCCAATCTACAAAATGAAGAACAATGGCAACGACTAACACTGCCACCCAACCCAGCGCATCTTCAATTAAATGCCAGTTAAGCACTTTCTCATTCATTGAATGGCCACCATGAAGCTTATAGGCCGCGAAACCATTTACCAGAATACCCAATATCGCGAGCCCTATCATGCCTTCCGTTACAGGCATCTCTGGGCTGTATAGACGAGGAATTGCCTCGGACATTACCCAAATTGAACCAAGTACTAAAATGAGACCGTTAATCATGGCTCCCATTAAACTTAGCCTTTTAAAGCCATAGGTATACTTTTCGGTGGAGGCTTTGTGACCTAGTTTACTCAAGTACCAGGCTAATCCAATTGAGAGGGAATCGCCTAGGTCATGAACAGCGTCTGCCATTATAGCCACACTGTTAGTGAGCCAACCGCCGATAAACTCAATAATAGTAAAGGTAAAGTTCAGCCAAAATGCCCATCCGATACGAGTGGAGTCTTCCTTAGAGGAAGTAGTGTCGACATGATGATGATTATGCATGGGCTATACTCTTTTTGAGCTATAGAGAAAGCTTATCGTGAAGCACTATTTGTTGCGAGTGAAATACTCCAAACACCTTATTAACAACCGCGCCTTTTCATTTGTAAATGCAGAGTGAATCGTTAAAGTAATCTTTTTAAATAAAACGACCAATACCAACCAAGCCGCTGATAATATTATTATTTTTATATTTTTGACGATATATACTCATTCTACTAAATGTTAATTTTTTGAGAACAGTATTGATCTTTACGTGTCAGTGGCTTAATGTAATGTAAGCGCTTTCAAACAGCCATTTTTATTTGACCCATTTTGTAAGCGCTTACACAAGCTTTTTACGTGGCATTTGCCACAACATAAAAACCCAATTTCTTTTGATCAGGGCTGAAAACAATGACGAAAAAAGCATCTCAACTCTCGCGGATAGCAGCCGCGATCTCAGTCACAACCCTATTTGGCTGTGGAGGTGGAGCAACAACCTCTACAGATATCGACGTTGTTGACGCAACGGTTCCCGTTACCGACTGGGAGCTTGTTTGGAGCGACGAGTTCGATGGAACCAGTATTAACGATGATAACTGGACCCATGAAGTAAACTGTGACGGTGGCGGTAACAATGAAGCCCAGTGTTACACAGACAGCGAAGACAATTCATTTGTGTCTGACGGTAGCCTGAAAATTGTCGCGCTTCCTGCCGAAGAAGGTGCCCCAAAACCGTATACGTCAGCCCGATTAATTACTCAGTATAAAGCCGATTTCAAATACGGCCGTTTTGAAATGCGCGCTAAGCTACCAGAAGGTCAAGGTAGCTGGCCTGCATTCTGGATGATGCCTACTGATTCAGTATATGGCGGCTGGCCGCGCTCTGGTGAAATCGACATTATGGAAGCGGTAAACCTGAAAGCAGCAGACGCAGACGGTAACCCTGAAAACCATATTTACGGCACCCTTCACTATGGTCAAGAATGGCCGAACAATGATAGCTCTGGTCAAGCGTATTCTCTTCCTGATGGCGCGAACCCAGCTGATGACTTCCATACCTACGCTATAGAGTGGCAGGAAGGTGAAATTCGCTGGTACATGGACGGCTATTTATATGCCACCCAGCGTCGCTCTGAGGTGCGCTATAACGCAAATGGTGATGCAACAGGTCTTTCCCACCGCGGTTGGTACACCGAGTACTTTGACCAAATTACCGGTGAACTTGAAACCCAATGGAATAACGCCCCTTACGATCAAGAGTTTTTCATGATCCTTAACTTCGCTGTGGGCGGAAGCTGGCCTGAAGCAGTTAACGAAACGGGCATAGATGCAGATGCATTCGTAGACGGTCAAACGTTCGAAATTGACTACGTGCGCGTTTATGAGTGTGCCTCAGACCCTGAAACTGGTAAAGGTTGTGAGACTGTGCGCCCTGGTTACGACAGTGTAGATGATGCATTGGTTGAAGGCGCAGTTCCCATCCCGTCACCGCCTTCTACCGGCATTCCACAAGACTTAACCATTTTTGGTGGCACACCTAATCCAAACTGGGCAGCGTGGGATTGCTGTGGTGGCTCTACCCCTCAACTTGTTGAAGATACTGAGCTAGGTCAAGTTTACGAATTTACCTTTGGCGCAGATCCGACGGTAGTAGGCTTTATCAGCCGCGATGCGTTTCTTACTGACCCAGAAGGTGAAGCCTCTCCATTTGATGCATCTCCCCTTGAAGGCATTGGTAGCTTAAAATTTGATTTAAAGCTTGTTTCTGCACCTAATAACGCTGAAGCAAACTGGAACTTGAAAGTAGAAAGTACTGAAGCAACCACAGATGCCTCTTTTTCACTGATGAGCGGCTATGTTGGACCTTCAGATACTGCACCTGCTACACCGCAAGTGGGTGTATGGGAAAGCTATCAATTTCCTATCAGTATGCTTGCTGAAGCAGAGCTAGATACTAGCGCCATTGATACCATCATGATCTTCCCTGACTGGGGTGCAGGTGAAGGTGCCGTTTATCAAATTACTAATGTAGAAATTTCACAGGACGGTGCGACAGACTACCCTGAACTCACTATCTTCGAAGATGGCCAAAACCCTGATTGGCCTATGTGGGACTGCTGTGGTGGCTCTACGCCAACTGAAGAAATGGATGACGAAGAGCACGGCTTAACTGCAGAGTTCCGCATTGGCGCTGAACCTACCGTAATGGGCTTTATTACTCGTTCTGCCGCTGGTGGTGGTGATACCCCATTTGATGCAACTGCACTTACAGATGGTGGCCTTCTACAATTCGATATGAGAGTAGTGAGCGCTCCTAACAATCCAGACTCTACATGGCTATTTAAAGTTGAGTCTAACGATGCATCAACTGCGGTAGAACTACCATTAGCGGATAGCGTTGAAGGTCAAGCTCCTGTTGAAGGTGAGTGGCAGACATATACGTTCCCTATTTCTGACCTACAAGCACGCGGCTTAGACGTTAGCGCGATAGACGTCATTATGGTATTCCCTGCTTGGAGTACTGGTGAAGGCGCCGTGTATCGCTTAGACAACGTAAAAATATACCACCCTGACAGTGGTCAAGAAGCGCCTTCAGCGTCTGGCATTACCTTGTTTGCAGACACTGCGGCAGACCAATGGCGTATTTGGGATTGCTGCGGTGGCTCAACGCCTACCGAGGAAGTTGATGATGCAGACCACGGAACAGTTGCTGAGTTTCGAATTGGCGCAACACCAACGGTAATGGGCATTATTGCCGATGATGGTCATTCTTACGATGCGTCAGCACTACTAACTGATGGTGCAGTGCGATTCGAAATGAAAGTAAGCTCTATGCCTAACAATGCTTCTGCGCCTTGGTTATTCAAAATTGAATCTATCGACGTGTCATCAGCAGTAGAGCTCCCTATTTCGGCTAGCCTTGAGGGTGTAGACCCTGTTGAAGGCGAATGGCAAACCTATACCTTCCCTCTTCAAACGCTGTACGACTTAGGTCTGGATATCAGTGCAATCAACGTCATCATGATGTTCCCTGCATGGGGCTCTGGTGAAGGCGCAGTATACCGCGTCGATAATGTTGAAATTGCAGCGCAATAGCAAAGCATGTGTTGCCTAAGCGGAGCTTGGGCAACATACGAAATTGATAAGAATTAGTAGGGCAATTATGAAAAACACATCTTTTAAAAAGACCCAACTTGCCACATCAATGGCTTTGTTGATGGGCTCTTCTCTTGTGCTACCCGCATATGCTCAAGAAGCGGAAGCAGAAGCTGCAACACCTGCAGAAGGTGAAGTAGAAGTTATTCAAGTTAGTGGTATTCGCGGCAGCATGATCCGTTCAATGGATTTAAAGCGCAGCTCAAGTGGTGTAGTAGACGCCATATCAGCTGAAGAGCTAGGTAAATTTCCTGATACAAACCTAGCGGAAGCACTGCAACGCATTACCGGTGTCACCATCAGCCGAAATAACGGTGAAGGTAGCCAAATTACTGTTCGTGGTTTCGGCCCAGAATTCAATCTGGTAACCCTAAATGGCCGCCAAATGCCGGGGACCGGTTTTACCCGTTCTTTTGACCTTGCTAACCTTTCATCTGAAGGCGTAAGCACGCTAGAGCTTCAAAAAACTGCCCGAGCAGAAAACCCGAGCGGAGGCTTAGGTGCTACGGTAAATATCATTACTATGAAGCCGCTTTCCCAGTCAGGGCAAAACGCTACTATTTCAGTGAAAGGTATTTACGATACGTCGAACGAAGAAGGTGACGATGTAACCCCTGAAATTGCGGGTGTTTATACCAATACCTTCGCGGACGACATGTTCGGGTTCGGAGTATCTTTTTCACACCAAGAGCGTGACTTCCAGCAGCAGTCGGCTGCTATTCAAGGTTGGGTACTACAAGAGAACGATGCACTGCCTGAGCTAGATCCAAGCAACGTTGTTGACAACCGTACTAATATTACAGATGCGGCGTTCTTCCCAAAAGACATGAACTACAGCATTAATGATGTACAGCGTGAACGTTCAAATGGACAAGTTACCTTCCAGTTCCGCCCTGTCGATGCGTTTACTGCAACCATAGACTACACCGCGTCTCGCGCAACCACCGGCACTAACAGTGTAGGTTGGGGTATTTGGAACAATTTTGGTGCTAACATCAATGCTTACGAGCTTGATGAAAATGGTACGGCTGTTTATGCAGACATCAGTGGCGATGACGGCTCGTTTACCGCAAGCCGCAACACTACCCGCGTCGATGCTCGCTCACTGGGTGTAAACTTAGACTGGATGGTGAATGACGATTGGCACTTCCGTTTGGATTATCATGATTCTTACAACAAAACCGACAATGGTTATGACGAAGGATTGGGTAGCGCTGGGCAAATCATTCTTGGTTCAAACCAGTTAGAATCTAAAATTTATGACTACCGTGAAGGTGAAATCCCTCAGGTCTTCGTTAACTGGAATAACGGCACTAATGAAATTTTGCCGGGTGAAATTGACTCTAACTTCAGTCAGTTCATCTATTCACCAGGACGCTCTGACATTGAACAGCTGCAGTTAGACGGTACTTGGTATAACTCAGCGTGGGATATCCCGCTTGTCAAAATCGATTTCGGTGTAGCTCGCACAGAACAGTCTTTGACTGGCTTCACCGCATGGAGCGGACTACGCGGCGGACCTGGCTTTAGCCCGTCGTTTACGGAAATTTTCCCAGACAGCATGTTCGTTCGCAACGACACCTCAGGCTTCCTAGACGCTTTTGATGGTGGTGGTGCGAGCATGAACCCAGGCTATTATTACACCTTTGACTTTGATGAAGCCATTGCGCGTCAGCTTCAATTCATCACTGCCGACGTTGTGGGCGAAAGCAACGCGTACTCTATCGACCCGTACTTCAGCGGCGCACCTTCAGTAAGCAACGTAGAAGAGACAACAGACTCAATCTACGTACAGACTGAATGGGATTTTGAAGTTAGCGATTACTATGTTCAGGTTAACGCAGGTCTTCGCTACGAAGAAACGGAAGTACCAAGCACGGCTGAAGTACGCGTCCCTATTCAGGTTAACTGGGTTGCGGCTGGTGAGTGGATCACTGTTTTCCAAGACGGCGTTGAAGAGCAAGACTTTACCGGTAAGTACGATGTATTGCTTCCTATGTTCGACGTGAAAATTGATGTAACTGACGACATTGTTGCCCGCTTCTCTTGGGGCAAATCAATTACCCGTGCACCTATCGGCTTCTTACAAGGCGGTCGTTCATTTAGCGGAAGCCCTAAAATTGGTTCGCGCACGGTTTCTGAAGGCAGTACCGATCTTAAGCCTTACGAGTCAACTAACTTAGACTTATCTTTCGAGTGGTACTACGACGAAGCGAGCTATGCGTCAGTCGGCCTATTCAGAAAGTCGGTTAAAAACTACATCGATACGCAAGGTGCGCTTGAAACCTTTGACGGTCTAAACGACATCTATCAAGGGCCAAGATGGCAAGAAGCGGTATCTGCACTTCAAGCAGACGGAATCCAAGCTACTGACAGCAATATTTACGATTACTTCTTGTCGGCGGGTTACGCCAACGCTGAAGGCGTAGTAGAGCCTAATTCAGATGACCCACTTATTGAGTGGAACGTGGTGAAGCCTCGTAACCTTAATGAATCAAAAACTGTTGAAGGTATCGAGCTTGCTGTTCAACACACATTTGGTGAAACGGGCTTTGGTTTTGGCGCTAACGCAACGCTGGTTGACGGTGACGTAGAGTACGACCCGTACAATCTAGAACAGCAAAACCCGCTAGTAGGTATCAGTGATTCAGCTAACTTCCAAGTGTTTTACGAGAAGGAAGGTCTGTCTGTAAAAGTCACTTATGCATGGCGTTCAGACTATGTTGTTGGTATTGGTCAAGCGCAAGGTTCATCTGATAACCCAGCCACCCAGTTCGACACCTTTGGTCAGGTTGATGCCAGCATCAACTACGATGTGAATGAGCACTTAACAGTGTTCCTAGAAGGTGTGAACATCAACGACGAAACCGAGCGAGGTTATGGCCGCTTTGAAGAGCAATTCTTATTTGCCCGTCAGTATGGCCCTCGCTACACGCTAGGCGCTAGATACAGCTTCTAAGTTTAGTAAGCACTTACGATAAGGGCCTTTTCAAGGCCCTTTTTTAATTCCAACCCGCTAAAATCATCAAACATTTCTGCCATTTTTTGGTAACCTCACTTCATAAGCTCAGGTATGAGTAGTAGAAGAAGTAAACAAGTGAAGTATAAGAAGTGTATTAGCGCGCTAGTGCTATTTTTGATGGGAATTAATTCTACTTTTGCGATTAGCGGTGATAAATATTTCCAAGCATATTCCCAAATTATAAGCAGTAAACCCGACGGTGAAAAAGAGTTAATGGCATTAGTCTCTGACTCTGACGCCCTATCTGAATCGTCATCCCTTGCATCTGTGTACATTGCTTTGCTGCAATCTACGGTTAATCATCCTACGGGATTCGAAGAATACAAACTTGCGCCGAAAGACCACCTACAAGATGTAAAGCGTTCACATCCGTCTTTATATTTTAGACACAACATTCTGTTAGCTTATAACTTTGCCATTCAAGAAAAGTGGCGTTTGGCCCATAGCAAAATTGACGAAATAATCGCGTTTGCCAATGGTAATGATACTGAGCTTTACTTTGACGCCATTGCGACTAAATCCATTTTCTTGGCGAGAATGGGACTAATAAGAGCATCTTTGAACTCCAGCGCAAAAATCTTGGGCGAATTGCCCTCATTAACCGAAAAACGTTTCTTTGGAGACGGTGCAATAGAAAACATGGAGCTTGATATAGGACTCAATATGTCTTACCTAGGGGAGAGCAAACGGGCTTTGGAGTTGTGTTCTCGCGCAGAGGCTTTCTTTATTACTAGGCCGTTGGCTAGCCCACACCGATATTACCAAATTGCCCTCGATTGCCAACGAAGAAGCCTTGAGAACTTAAATCAATCCGATAAGGCTTTCGATACGCTTGAAAGGTACATTGAATACGCTACATCCATTGAAGACTGGGATACCTACACCTATGGGCTAGTTTTGAAAGTTGAGTATTTGTATGCTCTGGACAAAGTAAAAGAAGCGCATAAATTAATTGAAAAAACTGAGAGTTTTATATCCTCACTACCGACCTCTTACGATACTAACACCTATCAAATTTCTCGATTTAAAGCGCTAGTAGAACAAGGAGATGTTGAAAGAGCTAACGCTTTGTCTGCCATAATTGCTGATAACTTAAGTGACGATTACAGCTCGCCTGATTTACATTGGGCGCAATTCAAATCTATTCAGTCTTCTCTTTTCGAGCAGTTGGGAAACAAAGATGCTGCCATATCAGCATTGCGAGACAGTAAGAACTTTTATCAAACCCTTTACTATCAGACGGACGACAGAAAAGAGCTGTTTAGCGACTATTATGAAAGTGCGTTAGCTGAGCGAAAATTAGAGCTTTTAGAACAACAGCACGAATTATCTCAATTGGAACTTGCAAACAGCAACAGAGTGAATTTAATACTCACTGCTGGTGCGCTGACTTTATTAGGACTTCTAGTCCTCATTAGCTATCTATATGCTGTCCAGCGAAGATTAAAAAGAGAACAAGAAACATTAGCGACTGTAGATACCCTCACAGGGGTTCGTAATAGAAGAAGTTTACTCGGTGTTATACAGTTAGAGCTCAACGAGGCAAAAGGGTATCAAAATGACTTGTCATTGGTGTTAATCGATTTGGATAACTTCAAGGCAATCAACGACAACTACGGCCATGAATGCGGAGACGATTTACTTAAAGCGTTTTGCGAGCATGTATCTAACTCCATTAGAAAAACAGATACTTTTGGACGCTATGGCGGAGAAGAATTCATTTTATGCCTTCCAAAAACCTCCGCTTCCGAAGCTAAAAAAGTTGTAGATTCAATCCTTGATAGCTATCGACAATTGCGTATTTCTAGTGAGATCAGTGAACAAACCTTTTCCGCTGGCATCGCTGAATATCAAAAAGGTATTGAAACGTCGACACTAATAAATCAATGTGACGATGCACTATACGTAGCTAAAAGATTCGGTAGAAATAGAGTTTGTATTTTTAGTCATGATGACTGACAAAAGCCTAAGAGTTGAAAGCTAAACAAGACGAACAAACCTCAGTGCCAGGGTTAATTAACCCTAACACTTTCGTAAGCGTCTCGCTTTAACTATGACTACTGGTGCTTTCCACGCTACTGTTTTCTCTAGGCCATCGTTACTCGGTAACGGGTGTGCCGTCTTTGTTAAACTTCGCAATTGCAGCGCCGGACGCCTTCCATTGTTCACGTTCGGCGTCTGTGGCTTTTGGCGAGAACCAGCCAACATAGGCGTAAAATATTCCTATCAGAGGTGCCGTCCAACAGGCAAAAGCAAGAGGGATATAGAGCAAGTTTTCTAAGCTAGCGCCTGAAATACCAAGACCAAGAGCCGATATCACAAACGCGCCTCCGGCATTCCAAGGAATAAGCGGAGACATAAGCGTTCCTCCCTCTTCGATACCGCGCGACAGATTAAGGGTGGAATAGCCCATGCCACGATAAACGGGAGAATACATCCTTCCAGGTAAAGCCACCGATAGATATGGGTCGCCTGCCACTAGGTTAGTGGAAAAGGCAGTGCCAACTGCCGCAACCTGTGTACCGGCAAAGGTTTTTGCTTTGCTTTTAATTGCGTTAATGATGCTTCGTAAGCAGCCCGTTGTTTCTAACGCTCCACCGAAACCAAGGGCAATAAGCACCAAGGAGATGGTCCACATCATAGACTGAACACCACCGCGATTAAGTAAGCTATCTATTTCAACGATATTGGTATTAATGGAGTAGCCGTTATTTGCATAATCGAATACGGCCTGCAGGCTTTGCCCCTGCATGAACATGGCAAATACACCTCCCACCACGGCACCAGCAAATAATGCAGGAAGTGGCGGAATCTTCTTAAGTGCTAACCCCATAACAATCAGTGCTGGCAAAAGTGCCCAGCCAGAAATGGTGAAATTATCTTCTAGTGCCGTGGTAATACCCGCAATTTTAGCAAACGAAACGCTTTGGGCATCTATAACGAAGAAGCCGACGCCAAGGTAAATTAAAAACGCGATTAGCATGGCAGGAATGGTTGTTGCCATCATATTTTTTATATGTGAAAACACATCTGTACCGGTTACTGCCGGAGCAAGATTTGTGGTGTCAGACAGCGGCGATACTTTGTCCCCAAAGAAGGCCCCAGAAACCACTGCCCCCGCGGTCCAGTACATGGGTATATCGAAGCCCTCGCCAATACCCATTAACGCTAAACCAACGGTGCCTACGCTCCCCCAACTTGTACCTAGAGAAACGGAAACGACTGCGCAGATAACCATACCGGCAGCCAGAAAGATTTGGGGAGAAAGGGTCTTTAACCCATAGTAAATAATGGTAGGTACAGTACCACTAGCTATCCAAATACCTATGATCATTCCAACAACAATAAGAACACTCACCGAAGGTAAGGCCACGTGGATAACTTTAAAAATACCTGCCCGTACATCTTCCCATGTAAGACCAAGATAAGTCCCCACAAAACTGGTCAATGCTATGCCGATGGCAAGTGGGATATGAGGCTCGAACACGCCGAAGTAGAAGATCTGCATACCCAATATCAAAAGGGTTAAAATAACTGGCGTCAAAGCAAGATAAAAATGGGGTGTAGGCGTTTTATCGTTTGTCATATTACTACCCTGTAAATAAACATGTGAAGTGAACGAGGACTTAGCAAAATACCCTGCTTGAATCAGTTATCATCCAGCCACTGATTTGCAGATTTAATAAACATAGCTACGGGGTAACGTGGGGAAAAGATCGGTGACGCAAATGAGTGGGGGGTTGAGCTTTTTACAAACAAAAACGTCGCCAAGGCTTTGCCCCGGCGACGTTGTTTAAGGTCTAGTGATAGAGCTTTAACTTACTCTTGGCAGCTTATACTCGCTGATTCTGCCGCACTTGGCGTAAACTGAATATCTGCTACGCTCAAACTTGCCTTACCTGAACTGCCTAGCTCAAACGGTACGACAAGACCAGTGAAATCAATGCCCTCATCAACAAAGCACTGCAGGTCAATGTTCACGTTTGTCCATGTATCAGCAGGCATCGCTTTAAGCTGCTCGCTAATATCAATCTGCGTTGAACAGCTGCCCGCAGCATCCCCCTCGCCCTCACAGTTCATACCTACGGTGACAGGCGCATTAATATCTGAGTGACGGCTAACGTTAAAGCTTAACGCTCCTTCTGTAAGTAGCTGTGCGCTTAAATCTTCGCGGAAAAAGCTCTTGCTAGCAAACCGCATAGCCGCAAATTCAGAGCCATCAAAGGTAACTTTTCGTGCATCTTCTTGCACTACCTTGTCCACAGTGCGGTAGGTCAGCGCACCAAGGGTGTGAGTACTTGCGTTCACAGGTAGCGTTTCATCACCTGAATAAAGCCATAGTACCCACGGTGACTGCACGGCACCATTAAGGATTTCCATCGGCTTGTTGCTGTCAGTGCTAACTTTTATTTCAGTATTCAACGTGTCGCTTAATACATTGTCATCGCTGAAAGTAAGACCAAAACCATAAGGTAAGAGCGGCTCGTAAGCCTCATCGCCTTTATTCACTATCTGCTGAGGCTGTGACGGCCAAGAGAAAGATAGCTTTCCTTTAAAGTCTTGTTCGCCAAACAGCACATCAGCTACCGCATCACCTTCAGAACCCGGTAGCCATGCAGCAACAAAAGCGTCAGATGCATTAAGCTCGGCATTTACCCACATTGGGCGGCCGCTGATAAACACAGATACCACAGGAATACCTTGAGACTTCAGCTTTTCAAGTAGCGCTAAGTCTTTCTTATTGCCGTATTGGTAGATAAGCGTTTCTCTATCACCGTGGCCTTCTGCGTAAGGCTCTTCACCGAATACCACAATGGCAACATCTGGCTTAGTTTCAAAATCGCCCTCAACAGAAAGCTGAACGTTGCCACCTGCACTTTCGACATGCTCTTTGATGCCGTCGTAAATAGAACTTCCGCCTGGGAAGTCCGCATTAGTATTGTTGGTGCCTTGCCACGTAATACTCCAGCCACCAGACTGCTTACCAATGTTGTCGGCGCCATCACCGGCCACTAATATGTTTTTAGTTGCAGAAAGAGGCAGAGTTTTATCTTTGTTTTTCAGCAGTACTAGTGACTCACGTACCGCTTGTGCTGCTACTTCGCGATGCTCAGCTTTGCCAATTAATGAACGGTTACCTGAAAGTGGTCGATTTGCTGGGCTAGGCTTATCGAAAAGACCCGCTCGTACTTTCACACGAAGAATACGGCGCACAGCATCATCGATACGCGTCATCGCGATAGTGCCATCTTTCACTTGAGCGAGGGTGTTGTCGTACAGTACCTTCCAATCGTTAGGTACCATGAAAATATCCAGACCCGCGTTGATAGCTTGCGCGCAGTCTTCGTTATTACAACCTTTTACCTGGCCGTGACCGTTCCAATCGCCTACTACGAAGCCGTCAAAGCCCATTTGGTCTTTAAGTACATCATTTAATAGGTACTTATGACCGTGAAGTTTGTCGCCGTTCCAGCTGTTGAACGATGCCATAACAGACTGCGCACCAGCGGTTAATCCGCCAACATAACCTTGGGCATGAATATCGAATAGCTCTTGTTCGCTAGCTACGTTATCACCTTGATCGTCCCCGCCTACGGTACCACCATCACCGACAAAGTGTTTTACCGTGCTGATTACACGCTGGTCGCTTAAAAAGTCTTTGTCAGCAGCACCTTGTAGACCTTTAACCACTGATGCAGCATACTCTCTTACAATCGCTGGGTCTTCAGAGTAGCTTTCATAGGTTCTACCCCAACGGTCGTCACGTACAACAGCAACCGTTGGCGCAAATACCCAATCAATGCCCGTCGCCATCACTTCTTTCGCTGTGATATGAGCAATTTTCTCTACTAGCTCAGGGTTATTTGCCGCACCTAAACCTATGTTATGAGGAAATAAAGTGGCGCCAATAACATTGTTATGACCGTGAACCGCATCGGTACCCCACATCGTTGGGATTGTCGAACCATCTAGGCTGTCGTCGATGGAGGCTTGATATAGCTTTTCGGCAAGTTCCACCCAATCTTCAGGAGTTGCATGCTTGTCGTTATTCGGAAATGCGCCACCACCATTGAGGTAAGAGCCAAACCCATACTTACGCATGTCTTCAACAGTGATATTGCGAATTTCTGGCTGTATCATCTGCGCAATTTTTTGTTCAAGCGTCATGGTAGATAAAATATCATCTACCTTTTTCTCTACCGCAGGGGCTGACTTTACTTCGATATCTAGCTTAGGCCATATCTCACTGGCTTTATTCGTTTTTTCTACGGCACTGTTAACTGAAGAAGCGTCTTCATCGGATGCACAAGCGCTAACTAAGACACTGATCAATGCACCTGCAACAACCTTCGCGATTAGACTTTTTCGCATTATTAATCCTCGTTACTTTTCAGTGGTTTGAAATTTAGACACGCGACTTCCTACAAGGCCATAATAAGCGATGTAAAGATAGCACGAAGCGGGTAATAGGAATGAAAGCGTAACCCCAATTGAGTCGGCCAGCATACCTTGAAAGAGTGGAACGATAGCTCCCCCCACAATAGCTAGACATAAAATGCCTGAACCTTGCGGTGTGTCCTTACCTAGTTGCTGTAGTGCAAGACTGAAAATGGTAGGGAACATAATTGAGTTAAATAAACCTACGCCTAATATACTCCACAGCGCAAGGTCACCCGTACTTGAAAGCGATAGCAAAATAAGGCCAATTGCTACACAAGCATTAAAGGCCAATACATAACCACCTGAGATTTTTTGCATAACGACAGCGCCGATAAAGCGCCCTACCATGGCTCCACCCCAGTAATATGCCAGCAGTTTCGCCGCGCCAGCTTCAGTTAGTCCGCCAACCGCGGGACTGGCTAAGTAATTAACCAACATACTGCCAATAGCCACTTCTGCACCAACATACATAAATATACCAACCGCACCTAAAACAAGGTGTTTGTGGTGCCATGCGCCGCCTTTAAATACACCTGCATTTGCGCCTGTGTGGTTAAGCTTAGGTAACTTCAAGTACATGAAAATAAGCGCTAGAAGCAGTAACGACGCCGCTAGAATTAAATAAGGAACCTGTACATCTGACGGGCTTGGCGTGCCCCCACCGTGCTCGCCTGTGGCACCGTAGATAAGATAAGAGCCGAAGAATGGCGCCACTGTGGTACCAAACGCGTTGAATGCCTGAGTCATGGTAAGTCGTGACGAGGCCGTTTTAGGGTCTCCTAGTGCTGTCACGAAAGGGTTGGCAGACACTTGAAGTATGGTTATACCTGACGCCAACACAAAGAGCGCCAACAAGAAAACACCATAAATTTGACTAGACGCAGCGGGGAAAAACAGCAAGCAGCCTACACATGCTATACCTAAGCCAAGCACAATGCCTTTTAGGTAACCAATGCGCGACACAACCATTCCCGCGGGGAGCGATACGATGAAATAAGCGCTAAAGAAACAAAATTGAATTAACATTGCTTGCGTAAAGCTAAGGTTAAAAGCTCCTTTTAGATAGGGAATAAGAATGTCGTTCAAACATGTAATAAATCCCCACATGAAAAACAACGTGGTAAGTGAGATTAGCGCAAAACGGTAGCCACCGTTTGCCCCTTGCTCTTGGGCGGATGAAATATTCGGCTGAACTGGTGTGTCCACAAGTAACCTCTGTTGCTATTTTTCTGATTAATGATAAATTTACATTTGAAAGCGCTTACATCCTTATCCAAATTATTTTGTAAGCGCTTACATTGAGTAGATAATTACATGAAGCGTTATCGAATTCAATGTAAATATGATGTTATTTGCTTAGCAATTCGCAAAGCAAATATGACGAAATTGTTATTGCTAGGACATTTCTACGATGAAAGACATTAACCTTCCATCCAATTCTATGATGCTTTCTAAAGACTTCCTGTTTGGTGTAGCTACATCAAGCTTTCAAATAGAAGGCGACAGAAAAGGAAGGTTGGACTGTATTTGGGATACATTCTGCGAAAAAAGCGGGGCTATCTCAGATGCAACTAACGGTGATGTAGCGTGCGACCACGTAGCGCTTTGGAAGGAAGATGTAGCGCTTATCGATGCCTTAGGTGTCGATGCCTATCGATTATCTATTTCTTGGCCCCGCGTTATGATGCAAGACGGCACCGTTAATGAAGTAGGTATGCAATTTTACGTCAACCTAGTTAACGAGGTCGTAAAACGCGGTATGAAAGTGTTCGTTACGCTTTATCACTGGGATTTACCGCAGCACCTTGAAGACAATGGCGGCTGGCTAAACCGCGACACCGCCTACGCATTTGAAAAATACGCAGAGGCCGTTGCAAAGGCATTGGGCGAGAAAGTCTATTCTTACGCCACCTTAAACGAGCCATTTTGCTCTGCTTATTTAGGCTATGAAGCCGGTATTCATGCGCCTGGTAAAACAGGGATGGGCAACGGGCGTAAAGCAGCGCACCACCTGTTGCTTGCACATGGGTTAGCTTTGAAAGTACTTAATAGCCATTGCCCGAACAGTCAAAACGGTATTGTGCTTAACTTTAGTAACTGCCATACCACGACGAATTCTAACGAAGATAAGCACGCAGCTAAACTGGCCGACGACTACCATAACCAGTGGTATTTAAAGCCGATAATAGAAGGTAGATACCCCGATATTATCGACATGCTCGATACTGATAGCAAACCAGAAATACTTGAAGGTGATATGGATATCATTTCTCAACCTATCGATTATTTGGGTATCAATTTCTACACACGCACTCTGTATCAAAGTGATGGAAATAATTGGTTTGAAATTGTTCCACCAGCAACAAATGAGCTAACAGCAATGGGCTGGGAAATTACCCCTGACGCGTTTACCGAACTGCTCGTTGATCTTAATGAGCGCTATGACTTACCGCCCATTTACATTACAGAAAACGGTGCGGCCATGGATGATGTCCTTAATGACGGTGAAGTTATAGATGATACGCGTACCGCTTATTTTCACACTCACTTAAATGCCGTAAATCAAGCAATGGAAAAGGGTGTGGACATTCGCGGGTATTTTGCATGGAGCCTGATGGACAACTTTGAGTGGGCGCTGGGTTATTCCAAGCGTTTTGGCATTGTATATGTTGACTACGAAACCCAAAAACGCACCTTAAAACAAAGTGCTTTAGCCTATTCAAAACTGGTGAAGAGTCGCATAAATGGGTACATTAGCGGTATTAAATAAGGACAATTACTAGAAACCGTATGGCAACAATTTACCAAGTATCAGAAGCAGCTGGGGTATCGCTGGCTACCGTCTCTCGCGTTATGAATGGAAACGCGAAAGTAAGCGAACGCACGCGTAAAAAAGTGGAAGACGCTATGGCATCGCTGGGCTATCAGCCCAACGCTATTGCGCAATCTCTGGCATCAAACCGTACCAATAGTGTAGGTTTACTTGTTTCCGAACTGCATGGCTCATACTTTGGTGACTTGATGAGCACGGTTGAACACGTGCTAAAGAAAAGTGGTAAGCATGTAATCATAACCGCGGGACACGTCGATGAAGAGCGTGAACACGAAGCTATAGAGTTTTTGAAAAGCCGCCGTTGTGACGCACTTATCTTGCACGCTGAGGCAGTCTCTGACGAATACTTGAAAAAGCTGGTCGACAGCAAAGTCCCGGTTGTAGTGATTAACCGAAAAGTAGACGAACTTGAGCAAAACTGCTTTGTTGTAGACAACGTAAAAGGTGGCTACTTGGCTACGAAAGCGGCCATTGACGCAGGTCATACGAAGATAGCTTACATTAGCGGACCGCTATTTAAAAAAGATGCGAGCGATCGTCTTACTGGTCACAAAAAAGCTCTTGAAGAAGCGGGACTTACATTTGACAGCAACAGTTTGTTCGAAGGCGACTTCCATGAGTCAACAGGACAGGAAGGGATGCAGCATCTCCAAGCGACCTTTCCAGACTTCACCGCCCTCGTGTGCGCAAACGATGAAATGGCCTCTGGCGCAATGACGGCGGCACGAGAAGCTGGATTTGATATCCCAACTCAGCTTTCCATAGTGGGTTTCGATAACGTGCTATTTTCGCGCTATCTCTATCCTAAGCTAACAACTATTAATAACCCTATTCACGCTATGGGAGAAATGGCCGCTTATTGGGTGCTTGAACATGTTTATAACATTAAAAGTCCTATCCCAATTGAGCACTTATTTGTTCCTGAAGTCGTCGATAGGGACACACTAGGCAAATTATAAAATGCATAAAGCCCTGACTCCCTCGCTATACTACACGCTCATTGTTTCCCTTGGTGGGTTCATATTTGGTTTTGATGCCAGCGTGATAGCCGGAGCCAATGGCTTTATTGACGCCGAATTTAACCTAAGTGATTGGCAGCAAGGATTTGTGGTCAGCTCACCCACGTTGGGCGCACTTATTGCCATGCTCTTTGCCGGCGGCATAAGCGATGCTATCGGAAGACGAAAAGCCCTGATCCTTGTGGCTTTCTTGTATTTACTTTCATCCATAGGCTCTGCCCTCGCCCCTAATTTCGAATTGTTAGTGCTTGCTCGGTTTATTGGCGGCATTGCCTTCTGTTCACTCATCATTGCCCCACTGTATATCTCGGAAATAAGCGCCCCAGAAAACCGAGGTAGAATGGTATCGGTGAATCAACTCAACATTGTGTTTGGTTTCGCTCTATCCTATTTCACTAATTATTACCTGTTACAGCTGAGTAACAGCGGTGCAGGTTGGGTTACTGAATGGGGTATAGATACGCATTTGTGGCGCTACATGCTAGGGCTTGAAGTCATTCCAGCCGCATTTTGGTTTGGCCTACTATTTACTATTCCACGTAGCCCTCGATGGTTAGTACTAAAAGGAAGGCAAGAAGAAGCAGAGCAGGTGATAAACCGCCTTTTCGATAAGGCACAAGCCCATGCACTTGTTAAGGATATTGCATCTTCGCTTAATGAGAAGACTTGGACACTACGCGAGCGCCTTGGTTTTTTAAAAGCAAAAGCCATGCGCTTTCCTTTGATGGTAGGAATCATTATTGCCATTGCGCAGCAAATTACCGGCATCAACGTTATCTTTTTCTATGCACCTACTATTTTTGAACAAAGCGGCGTGGGTACCAACGCCGCCTTTATGCAGGCAGTATGGATTGGTGTAGTGAATGTCGCCTTTACTGTTGTGGCAATGATGACTATTGATAAGTGGGGTAGAAAGCCACTACTCATTGTGGGTTTGACCGGTGTTGTAATCAGCATGGCTATCTGTACCTATGGCTTCAAACAAGCCACTTACCAAGTTCAACAAACTGCCGTTAGCACTATTCAACAAGACGCCCCCATCGCAGCAAGCAAATTAGAACCTCTAACCAACCAAGTCTATTATTCGGACGTGGAGTTTAAACGGGCGCTTAAAACTGTTTTATCAAGTGAAGAGTTTGATACTTACCAACAGCCATTGCTTACCAGCAGTATCACAATGAACGCGCCCTTAGTGCTATTTGGCATTATCGCGTTTGTAGCCTCTTTCGCTATGTCTTTAGGCCCTGTAATGTGGGCGATGTTAGCCGAAATTTTTCCTAATCAAACGCGTGGTTTGGCTATCTCTTTGGTGGGCGTGATTAACTCCTTAACCAGCTTTCTAGTTCAAATTATCTTTCCGTGGGAGCTAGCTAACCTAGGCGCGGCCACCACATTTGCTATTTATGGCTGTTTTGCATTAATCAGCCTCATTTTAGTTGCTAAGCTCTTTCCGGAAACTAAGGGTAGAAGCTTAGAAGACATTACAAGAAACTTTGAACACAAGGCTATGAAATAGCGCACTGTGTTTGCAGTGAAGTTTTAATGTCGGCTTCACCTAGTTGAAGGTGCGTTTTTACGTTTAGCGCGTCTGGTGTTGTGTGGGATGCAACTAAAATCAATGTGGTAGCAGAAAGACTATTTAGTACCTCACTCACCTTTAGTTGTGTGTAAGAATCTAAGCCCTCAAAAGGCTCATCTACAGCAAGAACAGGTGGCTTTGCTAGTATTGCGCGAGCTAATGCCAAACGCTTTCGCTCACCACCAGATAAAGGCCTTCCAGCTTTTCCTACCCAGTTCGTCAAGGGCAGAATCTCTTCCAGGCCAAGCGCAGACAACAATTCACGCATTTCATTTTGAGAAATATCGTTGCCCGCTGGGTCTAGGTTTAAGGATATACTGCCTGATAACACAATAGGTTCCTGCTCTACATAACGCCAGTTTGTTACCATGCCCTCAGGCATACCTATGCCGTCAATTTCGCGCAGCCCCGTAGCTGGCAGCAAACCAATAATTGACTGCAACAATGAAGACTTACCGCATCCCGACGGCCCAGAAATACAAACAACACCATTCGCAGGTAGTGAAGTATTAACCAAACTTGCATGTCGACCTTTAGCAGAAAACTGAATTAAATTAAGTGAGTGTTTTATTTCTCTATCACGATACTGCCTAATTGGCGTGGCTTTAAGTTGCTTAAGAGCATTGACGCTTTGTTTGTACTGCGCAAATTTACTTACACTTAAAAAGCCTGTACTTGCCCAGTCAGGCGCTGCCAATAGAACCATAGGTATGACTATAGCGATAGGCGCGAATACAAGGGCCGACGCTACGGGTGAAACACCCGACATGACTAAAACAACAAATAAAAACGCTAATCCCTGAAACCACCATGCTGTTCGTTGTGCCTTAGCTTTTTGCGCCAGCTGATAGCGCCATACCTGACTAGCACTCGGTATTTTAGTGTTGTCAGGGTTAGGTGAGGCAAGGTCATTTTCAATCATCGATTTGTCCAGATGCCAAATGGCACTGCAGTTGAAAAAATCGGAAGATTGCTGACGAAATAGTTTGTTTGCTTTATTGGCCTCTTTCGCAAGCGTTAGTGCGTTTACGCCTTGCACGGCCACAAAAACTAGCCAAGCAACAAATAGCGCCAGAATATAAAAAGCGCCGGGGAGGTCGAGGTACACCGCAGCAACGCACAAACCTGAGAAGATGAATACAACGCTTGATAGAGGGGCAACCCATGCAATCCATTTGCTCGCAAGCTCTTCAGTATGTTGCGCTAGTGCTTCTGTGGTATAGGCCTTATCAGTAATCCGACTGTTTTCTAGCTGACGAAAAACGCGCAGCCGTGCTTTTGCAATGCGTGCTAGGAGGTCATTGTGTCCGAACCACATACTGGCATAACCTGACGCAATACGAAGGAGCGCCAAAGCGCGAATGACCACAGCAGGTATTACATAGTTAAACCCCACTGGCGCTATTGCGCTAATCGCGATAAACCAAGCAGAAATAACAAGAATACTAATCCCCGCTATGCCATGCAAAAGAGCCAGTAGTAACGTCAGATAAGCGGGTTTTCCATTATTCAAAACCAAAACTCCTTTTCTGATCATTTGAATTTTTATTCACAGCACTGGTTACTACTTTCACTACACTTGCTACATCACAATCGTGGTTGCCGTGTTCTATACCAGTGTCGCTGTGATCATTATTAGCTTCAGTATTTGCTTGGTTGAGTGACGTTTTTTTCTCAACCGACCAAAACTGATTAAACCAATTACTTGGCAATGCTTTGTGAGAGGCCCATATCAAGGTTTTGCTCTCGCCCAAACGCTTAATCAACTGAGCTAGCCTATGGTGTTGCTCATCGGGTAAATGTGCGGTTGGTTCATCGAGAAGCCAGATACTTTCATCACGTAATAACGCTCTTGCCAGTGACAAACGCTGTGCTTCACCGCCTGAAAGTTGCGGGTAGTCTGTCATCACAGTATCAAGCCCATAGGGCAACAGTGTTAGCCAAGCTTCAAGTTCAACGTCTTGCAATGCGGCCATTAAGATGTCATCGGAGTAAGTATCGTTAAGACATAGGTTCTCCCGTACTGAACCTGGCGTGATGACTGGGTGCTGAGTGATCCACACTACTGGCTGTTCGAATTTATGGGTCGCTGGCCTTTGGCCACTAAGCGCCTCTAACAATAAGGTTTTTCCCGCTCCAGATTTCCCATTAAGGAGCACCTTATCGCCTTTTGAGATTATCAAGGAGTTAGCTTTTAGTAAGGCAGGTTGTACGTGCCCTCCATTAAGTGAAGCAGGCTCGCGCAAGTCGAACACATTGAAGTTAGAAGCATCTAGTAACCGTGACATTTCCTCAGGATTATCAGCGCTTTGAGCATAAGATTGTAGTGAAATCGTATCAGGCACGTGTGAGTACAATGGAGCCAGTTCTTCTTGCGCTGCTTCAGCCTGAGCTTTTTGATGATACACCTGCCCCAGTTTTTTCATTTCACTTAGTAACAAGGGTACGGTAAGTAAAACCCATAAGCCTTGCTGCAAGGTTATAGCCGGGCCAATTTCAAGCTCACCTAATAGCGAAAACCCAATAAACACCGCCACTAACGCCACAGCAAGCGTGGCAAAAAAATCGAGCACACTATTAGATAAAAATGCGACACTGACGACTTTCATTGTGCGTGTATTTAACTGTTCGCTTGCTTCTTTTAGCAGGCCGGTTTGTCTTTGATGCGCTTGAAAATTTGATAGCATCGGCAATGCCGCTAAACGGTCTGTAAATAAGCTTCCCAACCTTTCAAGAGCAACAAAGTGTTTACGATGCAGTGCAGCTGCGCCCTTACCAACAATAATCATGAAAAGCGGCACAACAGGAAGTGTGATTAGTAACCCAAGACCAATAACCGGATTGACATAAAAAATTACTGTTAATGCTAATAAAGGCACTACAACGGCTATTGTTTGCTGAACACGATATTCCAGCGCCCAATCTGTAAAAGCTTGTAGGTGCTGTAACCATAGGGTTTGCCAATAATAAACTGAGTGCTGTCGAACCAAGGCATGTTGGCGAGAAACAAACACCTTACTTAACTTCTGCTCCAGCTTGTTGAGCACCGAGTCTTTCGCTTGGCACGACAAGCGATTCGCTACGCCTTGAAGCACCCAGGTTATTCCCAAGCAAACAGATAAGCCCGCTAGATCACTTTGTAAGGCGGGTGTTTTATTCACCACCCAGTCTTGGGCAATATTAGAAAAGTAATAAAAACCAATAATTAAAGAAAAAAGCGACAAACACTTAACCGCTACCTGTGACATAAGAGAACGGCGCAAGCCAAGCGTGTGCGCGCTATCCATTTCCTTACACCACTGAGTAAGTGTTTGCCTGTTGGGAACCTTTTCTTTAATCACTGTTCGTATCTATCTTTCTCGTTATTTGATTTCTTTTTCACCCTCTTCGAAGGGGTGGTGGGCTGGCCGCAAAGCCCCCTTTGACGGGTTCACGGCGTGTTCTTGCGGCCAGCCTACTTCCATTTCTACTCTTGATCTTCCGGTCTATCCATATTTTCTGTAGCTTCTAACCACATGGCGTTGATAATGCCGAAAGAGCACGCCAGTAAAACACCTAATATCCAAGCGAAATACCACATAAATATCTCCTTAATAGATAGTGTGCGATTGGTCGAGGTCATCATTTTTGATGCGACCACGCATCACGTAAAAGCTATAAGCGGTGTAGCTAAGTACAATGGGTACAAAGATACAGGCAACAATGAACATAACGTTCAGCGTCATGTGACTAGACGTTGCATCCCATACGGTAAGGCTAGCTTCTGGCATGGTGATGCTAGGCATTAGGAACGGGAACATTGAAAAGCCCGCAGTTAAAATTACACCCGTGATAAACAATGCACTTGATACGAACGCCATACCCGGATTGCCTTTCTTAGAGAAGAACGCGCAGGCAAGACCAGCTACTACACCTAATACAGGGGCTACCACCATGAAAGGATATTTGCTGTAATTGCTCATCCAAGCGCCCGCTTCAATAGCTACCTCTTTCTTAAGCGGGTTCGATGTGGCAATAGTGTCTACCGCAGAGGTAATCACAAAGCCATCTAAGCCAAATGCTACCCAAACACCTGCAATAACAAACAAGGCTACGCCTACCAGGCTCAATACTACTGACACGGCGCGGGCTCTAACTTCAATAAAACCATCGGTTTTCATTTGTAACCAGGTTGCACCGTGGTTAAGTAAAATAGCTACTGACAGTAATCCGCTCACCAGGGCAAAAGGCGTCAGCAAACCAAAGAACGAACCTGTATAGGTTGATTTAAGGGTGCTATCTAGCTCGAAAGGCACACCTAATAGCAGGTTACCAAACGCCACGCCAAAAATGAGCGACGGAATAATGCCACCAGCAAAAAGCGCCCAGTCCCAGGCTTTGCGCCACTGAGGGTTTGGTAGTTTACTGCGGTAGTCAAAACCAATAGGACGCATCCATAGGGCAATTAAGGTTAATGCTAACGCGAGGTAAAAGCCCGAAAACGCCGTAGCATAAATCATTGGCCACGCCGCAAAGATAGCGCCACCAGCGGTAATAAACCATACCTGATTTCCGTCCCAGTGAGGTCCAACGGTGTTAATCATCACACGACGTTCTTTGTCATTTTTCCCGATAAGGGTAAGCAAAGCGCCCACTCCTAAATCGAAGCCGTCAGTGACGGCGAACCCAATTAGCAGCACGCCAACTAAGCACCACCAAATGACGCGTAACAGTTCATAATCAATCATGCTTTTGCTCCTTGCTCATCAAGGTCAATAAGATCAAGCTCAGTTTCAGTCTTTGTATCTTCCGGAGGCACAGGACCTTTCTTCGCGAATTTTTTCATTAGGTAAAAGCCAATGATGAACATTGCTGTGTAGAAGACGGTATAGGCAACAATAGTGATTACCACATCGCTAATCGCCAAGTTAGACACTGAGGTATGCACCGGCAATACTTCTGCAATAGACCATGGCTGACGACCATATTCAGCAACGAACCAGCCTGCTTCACACGCCACCCAAGGAAGTGGCAAACCATAAAGCGCGCCTCTTAGTAGCCAGCGAGGCTTGGTGATTTTATGTTTTGTACTGTAATAAAATGCGCACAAGAACAGAGCAAGCATAATGAAACCTGCAGCAACCATGATTCGGAAACTCCAAAATAGCGGGGCCACCGGAGGAATGCTGTAGTCAACGGCTTGTTGAATCGCCGTTTCTGATGGGTTTGATACATCGTCTGTGTAGGGCTCAAGCAGCATGGCGTAGCCAAGACTGTCTTTGTTGGCTTCAAAGGCTGCACGCTGCTCAGCGGTCGCTGTGCCGTTTCTTACATCATCAAGCACTTCGTACGCTTTAATGCCGCTTAAAATACGCTCGCGATTCTCTTCTTTAAGATCCTTAATACCTTTCACTTCTTCGGTTAACGAACGGGTTGCAATGATGCCCATTGCCCACGGAATCTGAAGGGCGTATTCGGTTTCCTCTTTCTCATCGTTAGGTATACCAAAAACAGTGAAGGGTGCTGGCGCGGGATGCGTTTCATATTCAGCTTCCACAGCAGCTAATTTCACTTTTTGCACGTCACCCAGTTCATAGCCACTTTCGTCACCAAGCACAATAACTGATAATGTGGCCGCTAAACCAAAGCTTGCAGCTATAGCGAATGAACGACGCGCAAAAGCGATGTGTTTATGATTAAGCAGGTAATAGCTTGAAATGGCTAATACGAACATAGCGCCAGTCACGTAACCTGCAGATACCGTGTGAACGAACTTAACTTGTGCAACCGGGTTGAAAACAACCTCAGCGAAGCTGGTCATTTCCATACGCATGGCTTCAAAGTTAAATTCAGCGCCTACTGGATACTGCATCCAACCATTAGCGATTAAGATCCATAATGCTGAAAAGTTTGAGCCAATGGCGACCAGCCAGGTTGCCATAAGGTGTTTAACCTTAGACATTTTGTCCCAGCCAAAGAAGAACAAACCTACGAATGTAGATTCTAAGAAGAACGCCATCAGTCCTTCAATAGCCAGAGGTGCTCCAAAAATATCGCCCACATAGTGAGAATAGTATGACCAGTTCATGCCGAACTGGAACTCCATGGTTAAGCCAGTAGCTACCCCAATGGCAAAGTTAATTCCAAACAGCTTTCCCCAAAACTGGGTCATTTGCTTATATATCTCTTTACCTGTCATCACGTAAACGGATTCCATAATGGCAAGTAAAAAGCTAAGCCCTAACGTTAAGGGCACAAAAATAAAGTGGAACATCGCAGTTAATGCAAATTGCCACCGCGATAGTTCTATTAACGTATCGCTCATGGGTTATCTCCCTTGTCAAACAGGTGCGCTAAGCGCATGAAATAAAAATGGGTCGTTTAATATTCAGTGGGATATCTACTGAAATTGCAGCTTTGGCAGCTTTGTTAGAGCACGGTCTATGCCACTCGCCAAATTGGTTTCACTTTAAAAGCAAAGCTTGGTTGCAGAACGGCATCTTCGTACGCTGCAGAGGGATTATTCCATGGTCGAAAGTTGAGCACTTTGATCCATCGCAAGAATCTAATATGAAAACCGCGTCATTTTTGTCAATAAAGAGACAAAAATGACACTGATGTAAAGGGGAGGAAAGTGTTAGCACTTTGTCAGTAAGACATTGTGGGACTAAGTTGTAAAATCACCGCTATTCAGGTTGGTATGTAAGCGTGAAAGCACCGCGCAAATCACCAACCTTAAACCCCGTAGCTTGGTCATCAGGGTAATGCTTGGCAATAACGTCTTTCACAGCAGGGGCTACATTAGTGCCATGGCACGCCATACAAAGTTGACCTTGTTCAATGGCCATCATATAACGAAATTCACCGCTTTCATCATCATACTGATATGCGTCTAAGGGTCTTTTAAGCGGTTCACTAGTTAGTTTGTTTTTCTCTAAAAGACTAGAAAAATGCGCTAGCTGTTCTCGCTCCCAGCCATCCGGTGCATTATCCGGGTTACGTACTTTGAGTGAAGTACGTCCTACCGCCCAACCATTCTTGCTTAGGCTCTCAGCAATTGGCCCTGCGGCTAATTGGCACTCTTCTACGCCCGCTGTTAAACCACCAGATTTTATAGCTTGTTGAAGTCGCGTTTTTAATCCGGCGCCAAGTGCTTTTACGTGCCCTTTGGCCTGTTTCACTTTTATTTGCACCTCGCCTTCTTGCGCATCAGCATTAGCCACTTGAGGTTTTTCAGCGAGACTACAGACTGCTTAACATTGCGCTTAATATCGTGCTTAACGCCATTAAAGCCACATATTTATTCATAAGGTAACGCTCCTGATAACTGAGTTTATGGCTACTAAAGCCAAGTCATTTATCTCAAACAGTGAACAAGCTTTGTGCCAGTATGTTAAATTGATGAAATAAAATTAGAATTAACTAATACGCTGACAATGAACATATCAATTGTACAAGCAATGATAGATGCAATAGACAAACCCGCTATTTTCATCAATCAAAACTATATTATTGAGGCGGTCAATGCGCCTTACAGAGACACGTACCCCGTTAATATTAAGTTAGGCTATAGCACCTGCTATCAGGTATCTCATCGCAACAACAAACCCTGTGATCAATGCGGCGAGCAGTGTCCCATGCAGCAAAGTAAGACGACTGGACGAGCGGCGAGCGTGGTACATATTCACTCCACCAGCGAAGGTCAAAGTTATTGCGATATTTTGATGCGTCCAATTTTCGATGGAAATGGCGATTTATTAGGTTATTTAGAGATTTTAGATAAGCTTGCATTTGCATCTAATAGTCCTGCAGCAGGCAAAATGATTGGCGAGTCTGAAGCATTTAAAACTATGCTTAATAAAATAAATCGCGCTGCAAATTCAGATATAGCCGTACTGCTACATGGAGAAACTGGTACAGGTAAAGAGTTAGTCTCGCAAGCATTGCACTCTAGCAGTAGTCGAGCAAACAAGCCTTTTGTCGTAATCGAATGCACTGGACTGTCTGACGCTTTACTTGAAAGTGAGTTATTCGGCTACGAAAAAGGTGCCTTCACTGGCGCTACTTCAAACAAAAAAGGGCTAGTAGAAGCGGCGGATGGCGGCACCCTATTTTTTGATGAAGTAGGTGATATACCGCTTGCCATGCAGGTTAAACTACTAAGATTGTTTGAAACCCAAACCTATCGCCCCGTGGGTAGCGTAGTCTCTAAGAAAGCTAACTTCCGTTTGGTTTGCGCATCGCATAAGAATTTGAAACAAATGGTAGAAAGAGGCGAGTTTCGACGCGATCTTTATTACCGAATTGCGGGCTTTCCTATTAGCCTTCCGTCTTTGCGAGAAAGACCGTCAGATATTGCGCTTATCGCAACGCACTTTTTAGCGCAGTCGCAAGAGAAAAAGCGTTTCAGCAAGAAAACACTAGAGAAATTGAGTAGCTATACTTTTCCGGGCAATATTCGCGAGTTACGTAACATCGTGGAGCAATCCATATTACTTGCCGATGAGACCGTAATATACGAGTCAGACTTGCCTGACCTTGACGATGACTTTACAGGCGAAGACCTAAGCCCAGTGGCAAATAGTAATGGTAAATACGTTCGAAAAGTGGATATTAAGGGGCTGGCAAAGCCTGCGAATGAAGTTATGACCCTAGAAGAAGCCGAGCATGCTTATCTTGCTGAAGTTTATGATACTTTCAAAGGCGATATAAACCAGCTTGCGGACCAGTTGGGCGTGAGTACACGTACCCTTTATCGAAAATTAAATAAAGCCGGTATCAAAGCAGGTATTAACGAACACAATTAATCAGTGGAAATAAACTGTCGGCACAGGCTATGATAAAAGTGCGCAATCTAAAAAGATAAAAAATGTCGATTAAACGCCTTACAGCCTTAACACTCTGCCTCTGTATGCTTTTGCAAAATGCATTAGCACTAGGCCTTGCTTCGCATACTATGCAGCATGCCCGTGGGTTGGTGGGTGATGACATTGAGCTTATCTGTACTGGCAAAACCATGCGCTATATATCGGTAAGCGCAACAGAGCTTGAAGGTGAGTTTGTATTTATAAGCCCAGAATTACTTAAAGCACCTGTTGAGCACGTAGATTGTACCAACGGCACGTTGGCCGACCTTCCTCAAATGGACAACGTACCTGTAGATGCATTAGTAGTGCTATCCCTTGTGCGCTATCGCGCCTTAGTATCTCGCCTTGCAGCAGCGCCCTACACATCATTTGCGTTTGCCGCCCCGCTTGGCCGCGCTCCACCAATTGCATAACAAAACCTTAAAACACACTTAACGCGCATGGTTTAACCGTGCATAAAGTTCGTTTATTTAATGGAATTGTTATGAAGTATTCTTTACTGGCATTCGCTATTTCAGACTGCCTGCACATCTGCACACGTTTATGCAAACACATCGGCGTTCGTTGACAGCGCTTCAACAGAAGTGATTACAGTTATTGGCTCTTCGCTTAAGGATAATACAGTAGAAATTGAGCGAGAAACGGTGACCGCCGCAACTAATATAGACGCTGATTTTGGCGATCAGTTAGCGCAACTGCCTGGCGTATCCGTTTCCCGAAACGGGCCGGTTACAGGTCTTATTCAATACCGAGGGCTGTTTGGCGATAGGGTCGGTCTATCTATCGACGGTGTCGATATAGCGGGCGCGGGGCCTAACTCCATGGACTCGCCATTATCCCACGTACTACCAGAGCCAGGTCTTACTGCTACTTTGTATCGCGGTATTGTACCGGTGAGTGCTGGGGTGCAAACGCTAGGTGGAAAGCTGCGAATTAACGCCGATGCGGCATCTCTTTTTGCTTTAGGTAGCGGTATTACTGGCAGTGTAAATGCAAGTTTAATTGGCCCGGGTAGCGGACAACAATACCAAGGCAATGTGCTTTACAAAACGGACCAAGCTTTCATTAGCGGCGCCTTCATGCATCAGCAGCGTGATGAGCGAGAATCGGGCGATAACGCCGTTATACCTAACAGCCATTACCAAAGAAATGGCGGCAAATTTAGGCTTGGCTATGAATGGGGAAAGCACCAATTCGATGCTAGCTATCAACAACTAAATACCAATGAGAGCGGCACACCAGCGCTCGCCATGGATATAGGTTTTATTGATGCAGCATGGTACCGACTAGGTTATCGCTACAACGCCGGCGAAGCAGAGTACTTTGCCATAAATTGGTTTGGCAACAGTAACCAACATGCCATGGATAACTTTTCCCAGCGCATGGTAATGTCAGCTGATATGGCTAGAGAGAATAATGCAGACGCTATCGCTCAGGGTTTGGATGCCAAGTACGTTATGCCGTTGGATAACGGCGAGCTTGAACTGGGCGCTTATCTACACCACAGCCGCAACAACTCTGTTATTACTAACCCTAATAACGGTATGTTCTTTGTAGATAACTTTACTAATGTACAAAGAGATACCGCGAGTATTTATGCCCAATGGACAATAAACAAAGAAGCCTATTCGTCTACTTATGGTGCGCGATACACCCGCGTTAATATGGAAGCCGGAGAAGCGGGTTCTAACATGGTGATGATGAACCCAGCAGTTGCTACGTTAGTCAGTAATTTTAACGCCGCTGAGCGTGACGAAAACTATAACATGTTAGATATAGCCGCTACCACCCGCTACCATGCGAGCGACTCGCTTGATATCGTGCTTGGTATTTCTCAGAAAAATCGCGCTCCTACCTATTTCGAACGTTATACCTGGCTGCCACTTGGCATCTCGGGCGGCATGGCTGACGGCTTTAACTACATAGGCAACCTCGAGTTAGACAATGAAACTGCGCGTAAATTAGATGTGGGTGTTGATTACACCTATAAAAATTGGACTATCTCTCCACGCCTTTTCTATCAAGACATAGAAGACTACATTACCGGCTCACCTAGTACGAATATGGCGGCGAACATGGTATCTACCATGATGGCTGGTACAGCGCCATTTCAGTGGACGAATACCGACGCTGTTATCAAAGGTGTAGATATGGCCGTGCAAGGCGAGCTTAGTGAAAACCTAAGCTTGCGAGCAGTAGCAACCATTCAGCATGGTAACCGTGATGACATTGATGATGCTTTGTTCCGCATTGCGCCAGAGCAGTTAACAACAACAGTTCAATGGAATACTCAGGTCTTTGACGCGCCGCTTCAGATGCAGCTTACATCTGAATTAGCAGGTGCACAAAACCATATCTCGGCACTGCAAAGTGAAGCACCCACAGCAGGCTATGGTTTGTTTCATATCTCAGGGCTTTTAACGCTTTTTGATAATGCGCAGTCGAATCTTCAGGTTACGGCAACTATTCATAACCTGTTCGACAAACAATATGCTCCACATACAGCCGGCATCAATCGAGTAATGAACGCCGATGTTGAAGTAGGAGAGCGCGTGCCTGGTGCTGGAAGGGAGTGGCATCTGTCGTTGAACTATCGCTTTTAAGCAGCCAAAAAATAACGGAAAAGGCAAAAAACATGCTGAGCTTAAGAAGCTAACTTCTTAAGCTCTTTTTTCTATAACAAGCTAGCTATAGCCTGCCATAGCAGGCGAAGGGCTAAAAGCGTCACTACAATCTTAAACGCCAGCATAAACTTCTCCGCCGGCACACGCTTTAATACCTTCAAACCAAAAAACGTGCCGAGCGCACCACTGGCAATCATAATGATGATAAGCCCTGCCCACTGCGCAAAAGAAAACCCTACAAAGGTAAACACGAAGGCTTTAAGGCCGTGCTGGAGTGTCATGCAGCTGGCAAATGTGCCGGTTATCTGCATTTTGCTATATTTATTTCGGTGTACAAATGCAGCCACCAAAGGCCCTGTGGCACCTACAAACATTGAAACCAAGGTGGTCACCAACCCCGCCAACGTTCTACCCGCGGGCCTCATTTCTTGTGCTTTGGGTTTACTCCCCCACACTAAAAATAAAATGAATGCAGCAACTGCAAACTGAATGATAACGAGCGGCAGCTGAACCACAATAAACGACGCTAAGAAAGCGCCAACAACTGCACCTAAAGAAAAATATTTCAGCATACGCCAGTCGATATGCTTTGCCGTCATCAGTGCACGATTTCCGTTGGAACCAAGCTGAACTAGCCCGTGAACTGGGATCAGCGCACTAACCGGCATAGTACCTGCCATTACAGCAAGCAATAACACCCCGCCACCAATACCTAATGTTGCAGTCATCATAGACGTAAAGAATGATGTGACAACAAGCACTACTGACGTTGACATCGACAATGTATCGTTGGCCGTTAACCAGCTAAAAATTAACTCCAAGAGTCAAACTCCACCTTAATTTATGACACTGTTTGCGTGGCGTTAGTGATCACAACACCATACAACACCGTTTAAATATCATACAAAGTTACTTGTGTCGCGTTAGGTTATTTAGCATGCCTTCTATTAGCTATTTAAACAAAGCACTTCAAATAATATGCGACAAGCACAGCACAAAAGACGCCAAGCTTGTTGCCAGGCAAATTCTCCATAACAGTGGCTTTACTGATGAAGATATCTATAACTGTTTAAAGCAGGGCTCGATTATTCGCATTACCATATTTGAAGCCTAGAGTAGTATTACACCTTTCATCTTATACCTTACACTTACTGCTTGCCCACCCGCTCGCATGGGTCTGATTTCTTAACCTAAAAAACCGTTGACTTTCTGTTTGGCGCACAGGATACTCGGGTCATTAAATACTCACTAGCAGCACACTGTTTTTAAACACTATGCCTAAAAACATGAATATACATACTGCTTACTCAGCATCTGCGCTGATTATTATTCTCGCTATTCTAAGGAATGGGCGGGTTAGCTAGTGCGTAAATAGAATTCACTAAACCCGCCGCAAAGGCGGGTTTTTTATTGGCTCGTCTTGCGGTAAAAAGAACGGAACGACAGCCATGAACAATCCAATATCTCACGTGTTACAACAGTTGCATGACGCAGTAAACCGCGGCGATCAAGACGCCTTATCCCAATGTTATGCTAGCGATGCAACAGTGGTCGCTACCCCCATGTCCAATTCAATGCAAAACCAAATCATTGAAGAACATGCTACGCAACGCGACTGCGTTGACGCCCTGCTTAAATTTCAAAAGAAATTTATGCCCGAGCATTTTGTTACCACCGGAGATGAACGGGTTATACAAGCCGGTGACGTAGCGCTAGTCGTGGCTAAGCTTTATCTTGTACCCAAAGCTACACCCAACGCCCTACCCTGCGAGGGCAAGCGCGCCGTCTACGTTTTGCAAAGGGATGCGAGTGGTGAATGGCGCTGTGTCATCGATAACTTCTTCGGTACTGACTTGTTAGATTTTGCATGACCGACACCAATATACGAATTCAGAATCAATAACGGTAGAAAGCAACTGAGAAATAGTCGCTTATATATAAAGCGGAGAAAGAAGCGAGGGCTGTTATAAACGAAATTAACGAATGTATAATAAATATGAAAGATTCAGAAAATAAGGGCATATCGCTATGCCCTTTATCTGTGAATTGCTAAATTCAAACACTCATTAGCGTTTGTTAAACACTACGCCTGATTAGTGGTCGTGATCGTCGTGCTCGTGTTCTTCAGCAATACCTAGCCAAACTGCACCTGCAGGCTCAAAATCCAGTTCAAGCAAGGTTTCCGTGGTCTCGCTTTCCAAATCAACAGCAAGGATAGCTTGCGCGACAGGGTCAACAACAAACAAGGCTTCTTCGTGTTGCGATGCCGCCATGCTAAATGACTGACCTTCTGCTAGGTTTGCGGCGCTGGCACTGGCCACATCAATTTTGTGCGACAATTCCCAGTGCGTATCACCGTCTTCTTCATGCGCTTCTAGCAGAGTTACAAAACCTTTGTCATCTAAAATAACAAAGAATTCACCGCCCATTGAGAAGCCGTATGACACTGCATGAGCGTCAGTCTCTGGCTGCCAATCAATTACGCTCATTGTACTGGTTACGGGCGACACGTTAGCTAAAACAGCACTACCACCGCCGTACTGTGAAGCAATACCGATAAACGCGTCTGCGTGTTCGTGTCCATACATTGTGCCAATGCGCAGGTCGCCAAGCGCATCAATGTTGTCGATAAACGTGCTGGTAAATACTTCATCAGCTTCGTTTAATATTAATACACCGTCGCTACAGCCAAATGCCACAGCGATTTCGTTTTGAGCTGCGCCATGTAAATCAGCACACTCGCCATCAAAGCGTTGCTCTTCTTCGTACTCGCCATCATGCCAGTGATATACCGCAACACTGTCTGGCAAGATTGGGTTGGCTGAAAGAGACTCTGCATCATCACGACGTACGGTACTAATCAGCATGTCACCACGAGGCTCGGCGACACCGTGCATGTTTACGGTAAACTCCAAAGTAGGAACGTCTGTAATTTCACTGGCAATTTGAGTGTCAGTTACCACTTTTACCGCTGCAGGCATACTGGTATCGGCGTCACCATCGTAAAACACTGCAAGCTGACCATCGTGGGTTACTACGTGAGTCGGTTGGCTGCCTTCTAGTGTGAAATCAGACAAACTTGGAGCTTCCTCATAGTCATGAAGGTGTTCTACGTGGTCTTCACGCCATAATCCACCATCGAGAAACTCAGTTAATCCGTTTGCTCGGCTGTTAATTACTGCAAAGCGGTAGTCTGCTGAGGCGCTTACACTACTACCATCATGGGTGGTAGAGAAGGTATCGAGTACTGAATCATCATCTAAATCAAACACAGTGAGCGTATTTGAAGCAGCATCAGCGACCACTAATCTGCCTTCACTTTCTATTTCATAGTCTGAGTCGTGGTCGTGATCGTCTTCTGGCACCTCAATAGGATCCAGCTCTACAATGTTTGTTTCTGCATCACCACAGCCTGCAAGCAAAAGCGCACTGGCTATAGCGCTAAGCGTAAGTCTAGTTTTCATGTGTGTATCCCTATCAATAATTCTTTTTCTAAGCTGATTTTAAAAATAACCACGTACACCGAAGGCAAAGTTTCTGCCTGGACGCGGTGCAATATCTTTCAAAAATGAGGTGTGAACGCGCGCTTCTTCGTCTGTGAGGTTTTCACCGCTCAGGTAAACAGATAAGTCGACGTCACCCAATGGAATGTCATAGGTGATTGCTGCATCAACAAGGGTGTAACCGTCAGTTTCAGTCTCGAAGTTTGAGATGTCGTCTTGTTTGGCAAAATGCGTAATGTCTAAGTCGGCGCGGATGTTATCAAGTGTGTAAGCAACATGTGTCCCCACGCGCATAGGCGACGTACGCGGCAGTGCGCCACCATCTTTAAGTCGGGCTTTAACGTAATCGGCGAAGAAATCAGGCTTTAGGTTATCAGTGGTTTGCCATGCAACCTGTAATTCAAAACCATGAAGAATGGCGTCAGCTGAACCAAATAGGTAGACAGGTAATTCATCGCTGTGTTCGTCTTCGCTGTGCTCTTCATCACTGTGCTCTTCTTCACCATGATCGTGGTCATGACCACTTTCAGCGAATAAACCAGTTTCTTCATGGAAATAATAGTTATCTACTTGGTTATAAAAAGCATTAAATACAAAACCAACATCGCCCTGTGTTTTTCTAAACGTTAGGTCGATATTGTTGGCCGTCTCAAGATCGATAGGCGTTTGAGAAAGCACAAACTCCCCTTCCTCTGACAAATCAAACAAGGCGCCTATTTCATAGGTACGGGTGCCAATATGCGGGCCAAAAGAAAGGAGCTCAGAGGCTGAAGGCGCCCGCTCTGAACGGGAAAGTGAAACGCCTACGTTATAGCTATCATTGATGGTGTAAACCACACCTGCCGACAGTGACATAGGCGTAAACTCTTGGTCTACCGCGAACTGGCGAACAAACTCACTGCCTTCGTGTTCATCATGATCATGCTCGTCTTCTTCGTGCTCTTCATCATGGTCGTGAGCATCTAACTCGGGCAGCAACACACTCGAAGCGTCCAGCGTTACTCTTTCTGCTCGGGCTCCTAATTGAACCAAGAAGTCACCAAAATGACGTTCTTCCATCAACGCTATAGCGAACATCTCCATTTCTGAAGGAGGTGTAAAGGCCTCTTCACCTTGCGCCGAAACGTCCGCGCCTTTGTAGTGAAGACTCACACCGCCACGCCAGCCGGCCATGGGTTTGTGCAATAGCTCAACGCGAAGTTCTTCGGTTTCATTGCTAAACGTAGTACCGACAAAACCACTCTCTACTTCAGCGTGTTCGTAATCGGTATAGCCCGCTCTAAAGTGAACACTTTGCAAAAAGTCATGAGTAAAGTTGTACTCACCTAAAAGTTGATACTTAGTCTGCTCGAGATCAGCGAACACTGATGAGTCATCACCATGGCTATCACCAGGCACGCCGTACTCTCGCTCGAACCTTTCTACCGCTACACCAACATAACCTTGGTCAAATAAGTAGCTAGTACCTAATGTAAACCCGTGGGATTCTTCGTTGCTGTTCTCAACTACATGCTCGCCATCCGGGTCGTCGATATCAGGCGCCATTGGGGTTTCATAGTCATTTGAGTCGCGATAAAAACCGTCAGCATAGAAGGCTATGTTGTCAACGCCAGTGGTCACGTTAAACGTTCCTAGCTTCTGGTCGTTAACGCTTTGGGTTTCTAGTAAAAATTCCCCACGTGTTTCAGTGGAGGTCGGCACGCGTTGGTCAACTACGTTAACCACACCGCCTATTGCACCGCTACCAAAGAAAAGGGTCGCAGGCCCTCGTAGTACTTCAATTTGGTTAGCGGTTGAGGCTTCACTTGCTACTGCATGGTCTGGGCCAACGCGAGAAACGTCGCTCACATCCAACCCGTTTTGCGTGATCAGTACCCTTGGACCGCTGAGGCCTCGAATTATCGGCGTGCTTGCAACGTTGCCATGAAAATTAGATTGTACGCCAGGCAGTTTCTCTAGCGTATCGCCAAGTGTTGCCGCCTGTTGACGTCGTAAGGTTTCACCTGATAACACGCTTACTGGCGTAGCCGATTCCATGACAGATAAGTGCATAGGGGTGGCATGCACATCAATCACTTCAATAGCACTTCGCGCTAGGACAAAGTTAGTGCCACCTGTAGAGTTCGATTGCACTGTTGCCTCTTTATGCAAATGAGCAAAACCCGATGCAAAAATATGCAGCGTGTAGTCACCGTCCTTTACGTCAGAGAAAATGAACTCACCCTGCTCGTTAGTGCTGGTAACCCGCTTTAGCGCCTCAATTTCAACAGTGGCATTGGCGAGAGGCTTTCCTGCTGCATTGGTTACCGTGCCAGAAAGCGTTTGTGCTAGCACTAACGGAGACGCAAAAAGTGACGCAGGCGCTAAAAGCGATAAGCCTAGCGCCAATCGAGACAGTTTCATTATTCTAACCTCTGATTTGTGTAATGTGATAATGTATCAACTTTATTTTTATGGTATGTTATATTGTAACATTTACGCAAGAGGTAAAAATGAAAACCATTTCTATTACGTGGAAAAAATCAAAAAAAGCGCTACGCGCCTCTTCAGCTTTTCTTAAAGTGGGTGCTTTTGCCGGATTGAACTTGGCTGGAATGGTTATAAGCACTATTCACGCTGCGCAGCATACTCACGGCGAAGGAAAGCTACAAATCCTACAAGCGGGAAGTGAATGGCAGTTTGTACTTCAGTTACCTGTTGCCGATGTATTGGGGTTTGAGTACACACCGACCACAGCTGACGAAAAGAAACGCTATCAGAACATGCAGGAATTGTTTCTGCGCTTCGACGACATTTTTTCCCTTAGCAATACGTGTGAATTGCTCGATACCACCCTTGAGAGCCCTTGGGAAATAGCCGAGGTACATGATGAGCATGATGAGCATGATGAGCATGATGAGCATGATGAGCATGATGAGCATGATGAGCATGATGAGCATGATGAGCATGACAGTGAACACGAAAGCGACGCCCATCACAACACCCATTCTGATTTTCGCGTAGCGTACCTGCTTAGCTGCCAAGAACCTCTTAAGCGTATTGAAATGACAGGGTTTTCCCATTGGCCAAGCTTGCAGCATGTCAACACTATTTGGGTAACAAACAAAGGGCAAGGCGCTATGGAAATAACCCCAAGTCAGCCAACGTTATCCATTACCAACTAATTATTTTTATACTCTGAGGCGCAAGTTTCATTAATGAAGCATGCGCCATAGCAATATTCGGAAATACTATGAATTCTGTAACTCAAGGAAGCAGCGCAATGCCAAAAGTGCAGCTCATTTCAGACAAAATCGCTATGACCCTTTCATCGCTTTGCGTCATCCATTGTTTATTAACGCCTATTCTATTGATTTCAATACCGGCATTGGCAAGCGTGTCTATTCTCAATGATGAAACCTTCCATCAAATACTACTGTTTTTTGTACTGCCTATTGGCGCCTTTGCGCTGTCAGTAGGCTATTTACACCACCGAAATAAATGGGTGGTATTAGCTGGCGCTACTGGTCTTACATTGCTAAGCAGCCCACTGCTGGTCGAATGGGTAGGTTTAGGGCACGAGGTGCTTGGCGAATATGGTGAAGTAACAATCACGGTAGTCGCTTCATTAATTATTGTCAGTGCGCATATTGCCAATTACCGGCTCAGAGAAACTACTCAGGGCTCGACCTGCGAAGAGCGAGAGACAGCACAATCACACACCTATTAGTTTCATCACTTCATCAAAAACGTTTGTTCTTTTGAGCGACGCTTAAAAATATAGCGATGTAAGGGTCTTTAAGGTTTTAGTCAGAGGTCATTTTGTCTAGTTTCGATCATCGCGACACGGTACTACCCGATGTCACTACTGAGCAATCTACTGCTCAAGTTCCTGCTATTGATAGTGTTGGGATGCAGGGTATTGCAATACCGCTACACGTATTAGGTAAACGCGGAGAGCGTTTAGCCAGTCAGGCAAAGGTGGATGTAACAGTGAGTTTAGATCATCCCAACGCCAAAGGCATTCACATGTCTCGTTTGTACAAGCTGCTACAGCAGTACTTGAGCAATAAGGATCTTCACAAGTCGG
The DNA here is from genome assembly GCF_056311775.1 of Alteromonas sp. ABH4_454. Lineage (NCBI taxonomy): Bacteria > Pseudomonadati > Pseudomonadota > Gammaproteobacteria > Alteromonadales > Alteromonadaceae > Alteromonas > Alteromonas sp. ABH4_454. The sequence continues at coordinate 530,160 of NZ_CM149972.1, forward strand.
CACTAACAAGCTTAATAAACGCGCTTATCGATTCGCAAGATGGGCTCAGTAAAAGCGCACAATTAAATTTGCATTTTGATCTAGCCGTGTCGCGTCCAGCGCTTATTAGTAAAACGTCAGGGTATCAATCCTACCCTGCTTCACTGTGTGTAATGCGTACATCAGAGCATTACAAAGCGCAGCTCAAGCTAAGAGTGCCTTATTCCAGTACGTGCCCATGCTCTGCATCACTTTCACGCAAGGCATTGGCAGAGGCCTTCGTGAAACAATTTGAGAGCAAACAGTTTGAGAGCAAGCAGTTTGCTGGAATGCAATCTGAGGGGCAGCAAGCAACTGTAGAAGAAATGGGCGCTTGGCTTGCTTCTAAAGAAGCCAGCATCGCCACAGCGCATGCCCAGCGCTCTTTTGCCGATATAACCTTGGATTTGGCTAATAACGATATTCCCGACTTCGTAGGCATTATCGACTTAGTAGAAACTGCGCTGGGCACGCCGCTTCAAACCGCGGTTAAGCGAGAAGATGAGCAGGCGTTTGCAAAACGCAATGCCGAAAACCTAATGTTCGTTGAAGATTCGGTAAGACGTCTACATGCCGCGTTCAGTACGTATTACCAAGCAACCTATTTTCGTGTAAAAGTAGAACATCAAGAAAGTCTGCATGCACACGACGCTATCGCTGAAATATCAGGCCCGGTTCACCGATAAAATCATACATGGTTGTGTACGTTGAAATTCGCAAGCAGAGAAAACGATAAAAGGAAAATAACATTGTTATCTGTAAAAAAATTCGCTGATATCAGCAAACTAGCGTGCATTAGCGCTGCGGTATCAGTTATCGCGGCATGCTCGTCAACACCATCTACCACGCTGGCCGGTGAAAAAGCGCATACGCTGTCTAACGCTGTGATATACCAAACCAGTAGCAAAGAGTACCCTGTTCTTTCAAGCTTTGTGTACAACCAAGCCATTGCCGCACTGCCTACGCGTTTTGCTAATGGCGACGTTGTCGTCATGGATGTTGATGAAACCGTGCTAGATAATAGTACCTACCAAAAAGAGCGCGAGAGTGTCGGCTTAGGTTATTCATCAAAAAGCTGGGCTGACTGGGTAAAGCGTGAAGAAGCCACACTGGTTCCCGGCGTCGCTGATTTTATCGACGAGGTTATTAAGCGAAATGGAAAAGTGGCGCTTATTACGAATCGCGATAAAACGCTTGATAAGCACACGTGGAATAATCTTTTAGCACAAGGTTTACCGCTGACCACCAGCAATACCTGCGTAGTTGGCCGTACTGCTGAAGATAAAAAAGCAGTCGGACAAGAAGGTATGGTTAATGACAAAGACTTGCGAAGAATGCAGCTTATTAACGGCAAGATAGCTTGCTCAAATACATCTAACAACACAGCATCAGCTTGGTCGGCAACTCACACTATTATCATGCAAATTGGCGACAATATTGAAGATGTGGGCGGCGTAACCCAAGAATCTGCTAATGTTGAGGCGCTAATGCCTCGAGTTGGTACAGAGATTTTCATTCTGCCAAACCCAATGTACGGTTCTTGGTAGTACATTGAAAAAATAAGATTAACGAATGTCGCTTTCTATATGGAAAGCGCCATTCTTAGATTCCGCTTTTCCATCATTAATACCATTTCCCAATCCTGAATAGGGCTTTATTTCTATTACGTCTAGTAGGTAAGCCGATGTTCCTTGAGAGTCTTCATAGAGCCCTGTAGAAAACTCACCCGAGAAAGTATAAGCCTGCTGAATGTTTATTCCCCTAATACCGCCTTGTTCTTGGGTATTATTCAGCGAAACAAACACAATTTGATTCGGCGGAGGCGGCGGATAGTGAATACATGCGCCAAAATATGGAACAATGAAAAATGCCGTTATTTCACGCTCTGCATTTGCTTCAACAGGTACAATGAACCCGCTAAGCTCAACATACTCTCCGTTAAATGTATCAACCGTATTCACTGAAATCAGCGCTTGTTGATACTCATCGTCGAACGTACGCTGAATAGACTGAAATACCTGTTCGTGAAGAGGTAAATTCTGCTGAGGATTTTGAGTCGATTGGGTCTTGCCCAACAGCGCCTTTTCGGCGTCGGGTAACAAGGCATCCCAAGTTAAAACTTGATACTGTTGGGTTTCCTGCAGTCGCGTGCCGTCTTGATAAATAACAACGTCACTGCTGAAAAATCCGATAAGGCCATTAAGTTTGCCATTAAGCCCTAAACCGACGAACGCACCTAATGCGGCGAATGCAATAAAGAAAGCCAGTAAAGCAAAAGAGGGGCGCTTCATTTGTGCATTCAGCGCCTAACTCGCTAAAATTTTTACTTTGCGCGTATAAGTGACTGGCACATTCTTTTTAAGCGCATACACTTTTAGTACGAGTTCGTGGGTGCCCTCTTCTTTTGCCTGAAAGCTAATAGCTTGTTCACCTTTAGCCGAGACCAGGGCGAATCGCTGCGGCGAAAGTAGCGTTACGCCGTCGCTTGCCATTACATCTACACTCACTTCTTTATAGTTCGAAGGAATGGTAAATCGCAGAGGTACAGCAGACGCTTCGAGCTTTGCCACTTCATGCTTCCTATCGATATTAAGGGAGATAAGTGGCTCTTTCGCTGCCGCTAGGTGCTGCTGCATCATAGGATGCTGAAAACCAAACTGCATATTACCCATTCCCGCGTGCAGTTCGCATGCACTGCTATGAAATACTATTGAGCTCGATAAAAGAGTGGCTGCAACGACCGTCTTTTTCATGTTAGTTACTCCTCGTACAGCGTAAAGCTGTCTAGCACTAATGAATAGGCTGATGTACCCAGTGCACTTTCGTGGTTGTCGATTTTTACCGTACCTTCAAACCAATAAGGATCGTACAAGTTTTCTACTGCGACACCTTCTTTGTATTCAACGTACAAAATTTGATTAGGCGGTGGTGGCGGCATATGTAAGCAAGCACCAAAATACGGTACGACGAAAAAGGCAGTGGCCTTTTGTTCTTCATTTTGCTCTAAAGGTACAATAAATCCGGGGATGCGAATGGCTTTACCATCAAATTCATCTATTACCCGGGTTGACACTAAAGCTTGCTGATATCGTTGTGCTTGTTCATCTTCTAGCTGCTTTGAAGCAAAATCATCAATTGAGTCGGCGGCAGATCCATCGGCAATATCGTTTAAAAACTCAGGTCTGTTTAAAAGCGCGCTCAAATCGTCCTCGGGCATAAGGGCTACCCAGTCAATTTCTTCGTAACCGGCGGCTCGGGTTAAGTTTAACGCGCTAACTAACATTAGTAGTGTCGCAATTAAACCAAGTTTAACGCTAGGAAGCGTGACAAAAAATTTCACAAAGATGCCCCATCAAAGAAACAAAAATACGTTATAACATAATATATTTCAATAAAGTAAGTTTTACGTTTATCTACCCACATTGTTGATTGAGACCTTCATAACAAGAAACTTAGCTCAATATTGTCGAAGCTCGAAACGAAAGACTATATTTTAGTGAATGGAGTTTTTATAAATAGGCGCATAGTTGAATGACTAGAACTGGACTTTTTGTCACAAGTGTATTGCTCACCCTTCTCGCGTTAAAGCCCGCCTACGCTGCTACAAACCAAATCAACCCTGCACCAAACGATGAAGTTATAGCCAGTATCAAAGCGCTACATCGAGCACCCGAAAAAGAAATGGCTAGATTAAAGTCGCTGCTCGATTCAAATCAGTTCTCTCCAAAACGTCATGAATGGGTATACCTTTATGCCTTAGGTAAAGAAAAACAGGGCGAATATGATGAAGCTTTAGCACTCGCAGAGAAATGCATAAGCGATGTTTACGCTAGTAGGCTAATGCAGCAACGCGCAAAATTGCTCAAAGCCAAAATACTTTCACGCAAAGGCGAAATTCAAGAATCGATTAGCTTGCTCAACGCCGTTAAGCAGTGGTCTATGAACCATGGCGTAATACAATTGAATATTGGCGTATTAATGACACTAGGTACTACTTTTGAAAATATTGAAGAACCTAAGCTTGCTCTTGATAACTATCTCTCCGCTTATGAATTAGCTACACAGTTCAAGACACAAGTCCCCCCCTCTCATATTGCTGGTCTGATAGGCACTATTTATTTGCAGCAGTCTAAATTCGAAGAAGCAAAAGCATATTTAAACGAAGCTTATGAATTTGCGGTTAAAAAGAAAAACACTGTTAATCAAAGTCGGGTAGCAGAAAAGCTTGCTCGAACAGAGCTAGGGCTTTCAAACTTTAAAGACTCCGCGCGCTTTTTTGAATTAGCCATAGAGATTGCAAGAAAAAACAATAACTCCCTCCTACTAGCCAAAGCCCTACTCGGCAAAGGGGAAATGTTGTTAGTGCAAGGGAATACCTCTGAGGTAGCCAGCGCCGCTCGCCTTTTATTTGAAGAAGCAAGCGACCTAGCCCGTGATTTAGACTCTACTACTATTTACTTTAACTCGCTTATAGCGCTTTCTCGTCTGGCGCTGTCCAGCGGAGACAAAACAGAGGCATTAGAGATGGTTAGGCTTGCAGAAGAGGTAATAGCGAGCGCAGAAGCAGGCGTTGCCCATTTGGAAGCCGCTTATCTTAAACTGTCTATTCTTGAGAGGTTTGGCAACGAGCAAGATACGATAGACGCACTCAAGCACTACATTGAATTAAATAAGAAAATAACCGAATCACTAGATAAGTCGCGTGAGCAAATAATACGAACGCTTTACGAACTAGACGAAATTCAGGCAGAAAATAGCGACTTAAAAGCTATCACTCAATTACAAGAAGAAAAGCTTGCGCTTAACCAGCAACGAAACTTTTTACTGGCTGTAATCACTGGGTTATGTCTAATACTTAGCTTACTACTGTTTTTACTCTACATTAAGCGTGCGCGTTACCAAAAAAGGTTAGAGCGGCTTGCTACTACCGATGCATTAACCCGCTTTTATAACCGGGTCAAAATTCTAGAGTTACTGGAAGGATCTCTCGCCACCTTTGAAGCGGCTAACGAAAAATTTTACGTAGCAATGTTAGACATCGATTTCTTCAAATCTATCAATGATAACTATGGTCACAAAATGGGCGATGATGCATTGCGCCTATTCGCTCGCACTGCGCGACAGCTTTTTACTAAACACGTCGATATGGGCAGGTTAGGAGGTGAAGAGTTTCTGTTTATATTCCATTGCGCTAAAGAAGACCAAATTTACAAACAGCTTGATAGCTTCCGTCAGACGCTAAAAATAGCCTCTGCAAGTCAACTCTGTGCAGACATTAAATTAACATTCTCAGCAGGATTAAAAGTAATTGAGTCCGCGCAAAGCGCTACTGCCATTTTAGAAGATACAGACAGAGCCCTTTATGAAGCCAAAGAAACTGGCAGAGATAAAACCGCTGTAATTAAATGTTTGTAATTTGATACACATTAATGGGAAAAAACTACATAGCCGTATCTCACATGCAAAATACGTTTTTTATAAAAGCGTCAAAGATAACGACAATAACCTTTCAATATCAACAATTTAAAACACCCCCAACTCCATAAAAAAAGATTGGCACAGATCACGCATACATTAGACTAACGGATAAACGCAGAACGTAATTTGTAGCCAGGACGGCTTTAGCGACGGAGAGGCCAGATTACGTAAATATCAAAGACTGAAGGTGACGACATAGGAAGCATATGGAATGGTTACCAAGGATGAATGGATGAGTCAGTGTTTGAAATTGAAGGATACCTGTAGAGCATTCGTTAAATTGCTGGTCGATGATGAGGTTAGGTAAAAGATAACCTAGATAAACTCGCAGGACGCATGGCTCTTGTTTCATAAGGATTGTAAACAAGCTCTGAGTGCCTACATCGCAAGCACTGACAGTGATGTCTCGTGCAGCAAGGGATTGTTGACCCTATTTGGATTCGTTGAAGTACGTGTGTGTTGCTTCAGCGAAACCATAGTGAGGACACTGGTAATGTCGTCGATATTATTAGTGAGTTGTCACCCGACGACATTCCTCTCCCCTCAAAGGCCCATCCCGGCCTTTACATACCTCTGATTTTGGCCCGCCTTTGGCGGGCATTTTTTTATCCTCAACTGTGATAATATAAACAATACCAATTCGCATAGATAAAGAGCTACCTGCGTGTTATCGCCATCCGCATCTACTGTTGTTTTTAAAGTTCTCTTCTGTGCATTGCTAGCTACATCTGTCGGTCAAAGCGTCATGCTAACCACGCTTCCCTCGATGGGGCGACAAGCCAACCTTTCAGAGTTTCATATAGCAACAATCATGTCGAGCTCCGCCCTTATTTTCGCCTTTGGCACTAATGTATGGAGCAAAGTAGCAAAGCGTGCAGGGTTCAAACGAATACTAATGGTGGGCCTTACTGGCTATAGCTTAGGTACCTTTGCCTTTGCTAGCGCGTGGATGGCAGGGTTTTCTGGCATTATCAGTGGTACAAACTTATTCCTAGCGCTACTGATAAGTCGCAGTTTGCAATCTACCATTATGTCGGCAACGCCCCCCTCTGCTGTAGGTTACGCTGTCGCTATAAGTTCGCCGAAGGCTCGGGTAAGTGCTATTAGTAAAGTGACCTCTGCAAGCAATGTCGGGCAAATTGTCGGTCCAGCTTACGCTGGGTTATTGGTGGGTTTCGGCTTATTAGCTCCGCTGTACAGTATTGTTCTATTAACCTTGTTAGCACTGGCACTGGTGTATTTTAAGCTGCCAGTTTTACCCCCTTTATCTAAGCAACAGGCAGCTGTGCATGCTAGCAAAGACAATCAAGCACCCACCAAAGTGCCGTATGTGTTTGTTGCTGCATGTATTTGCGTGTTTTGCGCTATGGCAATGATGCAGCAGTCGCTAGGCTTCTTTTTTATCGATTTTTATCATTACACGCCCGTTGAAGCTGCTCGACAGGTGGGTTTTGCAATGATGGTCAGCGCCGCAGCCTCTCTCACCGCACAATTTGGTTGGGTACAAAAAGGGCGTTTAAGTAAAGAAACAATGATCACTCTCGCACTTCCTCTATTGGGGTTGGCGTACTTGTTACTGTTCCTTCAACATTCATTGTTTGTGCTTTATATTGCCATGGCTTTGATGGGGCTAGGTATGGGTATGGCCTACCCATCATTAGCAGCAGCGGCAACAACCTATTGCGCGCCTTCTCAACAAGCGACCATTACCGGGTTAATTACAGCCACTACCGCCATGGGCTATGTTATAGGGCCACCACTCGCAGCAGTTGTATATCAAGTTAATATTGCCTTACCTTTCGCTGTAGCGTCAGTGCTAATTGCCGTCACCTCTTGTGTAGTCTATGTAGCGCTGCAAAGAACTAGCCGCCACAGATAAGATTTAAAGACTAGCATCACAGGCGCGCACCTGTAGTTTCATAATAGTTTTTCAAAGGTATTTATTTTTTTACCAATTATTTTTAAAAATGCGGAACCTTTTCGGGATTGGGCTATCTTACTTAATACATGAAGTCGTTGAGTGTGCGTCTTTGTGATGTGTAAATGTGTTTTCCAAGTTATGTTGTGGTTTTTTAAGGGGCTTCTTAGCCCCTTTTCTTTTGCCTGCTATTTTTCACATAAGTACTTTCAAATAACCCCCACTTCGCTGTGCTTATCTATCAATTGAAGCCAGTATTTTAAATATCTTCCCTTTAATCTAAAAAATAGAATTTAACAAACGTTATCGTTCCACCTAAAGAAATGGTAATGAGAACTATTATCAAATAAAATCCCCTTAGATTTTTAAGGAGAAGCTAATGCCTAAACCCCAACCCCGCCAAGCTGTTGTGACACAATCTGTTCGTATAACCCCTACTATGCAGCGCGTCTTTTTAGGTGGTGAAGATCTCCGCACTTTCCCTGCCGTAGGGGCGGGTGCTTATGTAAAGCTTATGTTCGATAAAAACGGAAATCCGCTCAACAAACCTACAGATATGGACCAAGTAGCAATGCGCACTTATACGGTTGCTCACTTTGATGCGGATAAGCCTGAAATGATTTTGGATATGGTTATTCACGCAGATAACGGAAAAACAGGGCCTGCTTCAGCGTGGGCTACAAGTACTAAACCTGGTGACGTAATTACAATAGCAGGTCCAGGCTCAAGCAAAGGCTTAAACGAAGATTATGACTGGGTATTGCTAGCAGGCGATATGACCGCTCTTCCCAGCATAAGAAATCATCTTGCGGCTTTACCCTCTCATGCCAAAGGCTATGCTGTAATTAAAATACAAGATAAACAAGACGCAGTTGCGCTCGAAAAACCCGACGGGGTTAAGGTGGAATGGGTTTATGAACAGTCTCTGCCCCATAGTCTTACACAGCTAGATTGGCTGGAAGGCAATCCTTCAGTTTGGGTTGCGTGCGAATTCTCAGATATGCGAGCAATACGAGCATGGCTTAAGGATGAAAAAGCGTTGGCTCACGATAGTTTGTATATCAGTAGCTATTGGAAAAAAGGTCGAAGTGAAGACCAGCATAAAATAGAAAAGAGACAGGATAGTGAAGCCTTTGCCAAGACCATGGCTTAATGCCCTACTCATTGTTCTGTAGTGTTTGCAACTGTTTGTAAATTCTGCATTAAAAATTCCGTTTCATTGATTACACACCCAGATAATATCTATGATGATCAAAGATCTATGACATGGAATGCCATTTGCTGCTATTTGTATAACTGGCAAGTTTTTTCGTCAGTTTTCTCAACCAATTGTTTGGATAAGGAGAGCACGTTATGAACAATGATCGTATTGAAGGTAATTGGAAAGAAATGAAGGGTAAGGTACAACAGAAATGGGGTAAGCTTACTGATGATGACCTAGACGTAATTGACGGTCGCCGTGAAGAATTAGTAGGTAAGATTCAGCAGGAATACGGCAAAAGCCGCGACGAGGCTGAAAAAGAAGTAGACGCTTACTTCAATTAATAATTTATATTTACCCCAAGGTAATTAAACAAAGGCAATGTTTTTAACAGATATTAGCTTTTGTTACCGCAAATTCTAAAGGGCCACAACATAATGTTGTGGCCTTTTTTGTTTGTTTTTAATGCAGTATTTAAGACTAATGCTGTGGCGGGCTAATAAGATAAGCTTGCCCATCTATTAGCCGTTTCTTATCGCCTCCAAGTAATAAAAATATTTTACTCATCTACCTTCGGCTGTAGATTTTCACGTACTTCTCTAGCATCAAAACTGGTTGCCGAAGTAGGCCGAGTGCCTTTACCCAGCTCTATGCTTAGAATACTCTCGATTTCACTTTTTTGAGAGCCCCCGACAAACACTCCGGTTTCAAATTGGCTAGTGGGGTGATAAGACGTACGGCAAGTAAGTACACCGCAGTCAGTGACGCGTGCGTAACGTTGGCTAAAGCCGGCAGTTGGCGTGGTCTGCACCGTTTCTTTGTCTACTAAGGTTTCGCGGTCGGTAACGACAAACCAGTCATAGCCTTCCAGTAGGGTTAGCTCAGCAGCGCGCAACATCGCATAGTCCATGGCTTTCCCTTTATCTGTTCCTTTTGCCTTGAAATGTACGCGGTATTGGGTATCACTTAACTTACTTTCGTTGTAACCAAAACCGCCTTTATCTGCTTGTCTATAATCAGGTTGACTTGCACAGCCCGCCATAATCAATACCGCAAGTACTAACATAATTTTAGTTTTCATCATCTACTCCTTCGGCTTTCTCAGCTAGCCAAGTTGCTTCAATTGCGTTTTTTTCTTGCTCTCGGTTTAATGGCGCGGACGCCATCATCATATCTAATTTATCTTCTAACAGTTTGGCGCTAGTAGCCGTCTGATATTGCCCCGTATTTGCGCCTAACTCATCTAATTTATTGGCCGCAAGTTGCCAGCCGCCTTGCTTGTCTTTACAAGCAATCATTACATTGAGTTCATCTTGAGACGTCACTTCAGCCTGTCGGCAAAAGTTGAAATCAGTGTTCAAAAAAGACAGTTTAGGCGTCACCGATACGCCAGATTTAAAAGCGGTAGTCTCTCCACTTAAATTACTGTCGAGCACAGACGACACATTAGCCCAGTGTGAAGGTTGTGAAGTATCAGCACCTTGTTGATTAAAGAATACCAAACCAGCTAAAACCGCCACGCTTGCAGCTATGGCAGCAATTGAAGAAACTCCTTTCCACTTTGCTTGTCCACCGCTTGCGCCATCAGTCTGTATTCATTTTTTGAGGAAACGGCCTCACATTTTCCGCTGTGCTTTGGTTTGCTGAGCCCTCTCCATTTAAACGTTCACTACGCCCCTGTATTACGCTTTTCTCACTTAAGCGACTTTCATCACTCAAAAGCGCGACGATTTCTTTAGGGAGCGCAACTGCAGTCGCCTTTTCTGCAGCCACTTTTACTACTCTGTCTACTTCTGCAAGTGCGGCAAGACGGTCAGAAACCGTTACGTCATGTGCTATCGCCTCGCGAACCGTATCCATTTCTCCAGCATCAAGCTCTCCATCTAAGAAAGCAGAGAGTTTTTCGTCAGATAAGATCACGATAGCACCTCATTTTGCCCGTTCAGTAAGTTGGATATCTTTGTTCTGGCTCTGGCAAGACGGCTCATTATAGTCCCTGCTGGCACCTGTAAAACTTCAGATGCGTCGGCATAACTCATTCCCTGTACTGCCACCAAAGAGAGGGTTTCTCTTTGCTCACAAGGCAGTTCATCCATAGCGCTTGAAACCTGCTTCAATGTTATTGAGTGGGTTACCGTTTCATCCATATCTACATGGTCATTCGCTGATTTAGCTTCATATGAAAGGGTATCGCTAGCGTTAGTTCTCACTTTCTTCGCCCTGTATTCGTCTATCCAGCAATTTCGGCACACTCTAAATGCCCATGCCATTAGTGTAACTTGCTCAGGAATGGGTCTACTCAATAACCGTTCTAGCGTGTTCTGAAGCAAATCATCAGCATCATGTATGTTACCCGTCAATGAGTATGCAAACTTTCGTAATGACGGGACGAGTTCGGTCAACTCATCTTTCATTTTCATGTACCTTCGTGAAGATTTCCGTTATCAATACTCTATTAACGAGCCACGAGTATTTTTATTCCGTTGAATAACAATTTATTTCGAGCTTTTGTAAATTTAGGTTATCAGCCCTTCTTCGACACTCAGCGGAATTTTTCTTCTTTCTATTCGTCACTACATAAAATGGCAGCAGTGACTTAGACTCTATCTATGACCATGGCACAATTTATGCCATTCCTTCTCAAGGCACTGAACTGCTCCCATGTATTCAGTAAGGTAGCAAAATGAAGTACACACTCTTTGTCGGGATAGTAGGCTTGTTGGCAGCATCTATCTCCCAAGCGCAACTTACAGGAACATTGAATCAAGTGGTTCCACCGGTGCGCCCAATAATTGATAGAGCGCCCTCGGAATTGAAGAGCATTCGAGAGGAAGCAAGACGAAAGGTGCAAACGTCTATCGATGGCGCCAGAGGCCTATCTTCATTGGCTTCAGGCGTTGTTGGCAAGGTCCCCGCCCCCCAATTTGTTGCTCCTACGGCCACGACTATATTATCTGCGTCGGGTCAGAAAATTATCAAAGAAGTTAGGTTAGAAAATGGTTTTCTTGCCGTTGAAAAGGAGTGGCTTTTTATAGGTGAGGAAGCCGATAAAGCATATTTCAATGGCACGAATATAGAAATACTAGAGGCACAGTTTTTACCTGCACTCTCTCAGTGGCTTTATAAAGTAAAGGTAACAGGGGATGAAGATGAAGTGTCGTATATTCGCAACAGCTTACCTAAAAACCTGCAGTCTCAAATAGGACGTAATCATATTTACTTATCCCAAAACGAAGTGGCTACGAACAAAAGCGAACCAGAGCTTAAACATGAGTCAAAAGCATCACCGCAAAAATTTGAATCTTGTTCGACACCCTTGCGCATCGGGATGGTTGATACCCATGTTGTGTCTCCCCACCCAATGCTGTCGCACATTAGCCTAAAACAAGCCTCTTTTATTGTTGGTCAAAGCCAGAAGAATGAGCATGTTCAAGATAGCAATATGAGCAGTGAAGGTGATGGAAAAATTATAGGGCAGCCATCTTCCCAAGAAAATACCGTAGCCTTTTCCTCAGATCACGGTACAGCAGTAGCAAGCTTAATAGCGGCGTCGCTACCTGAGTCAAGCCAAGTATTTAACGCTAGTGTATTTTACTCGCGCAATAGTGTTAGCCAAGGTGCAACGCTTATGTCGTTAATTGAAGGCCTTAACTATTTAGCATCACAGCAGGTTGATGCCATAAACATGAGCCTTGCAGGGCCCGACAATCCTATTTTAGCGCGTGTTATACAACAGTTAGATACAAACGGCATACAAGTTATTGCAGCTGTAGGTAACGAAGGGCCAGCCTCTTTACCCTTATATCCTGCAGCCTACCCCGAGACACTTGGCATAACCGCAGTGGATAAATCACATGCAATATACAGGTGGGCCAACCAAGGTGACTATGTAGATTTCGCTGCATTTGGCGTATCGGTTGATGCCGCACACCCTAATGGAAAAACAGTTAGGCAAACAGGAACCTCAATGGCCTCCCCTCGTGCCACTGCGCTGTACGCCTGCTTTTTCCGCACAGAGCAGCAAAGACACGCCGCCTTATTAAAAATGCAGAAAATAGCTTTAGATGCTGGTAGCCCCGGACGGGACAAGGTATTCGGCTTCGGCGTACTGCCTTAAAATACAACCCTATTCATATTGGCATTAACGTTCACTAGAAATGAACGTTAATGCCTAACTCGGCAATAGTTTCTTGGTAATTTGCTCCATCGACTGTAGAAGCAAAGTCTCCGTATTGGGTAGACAATTTGATATCCACATGATCATAAACGGCGTAGTCTGCACTCATTTCAACAAGGTGCCTGTCGTCTTCCCTGCCTGTACCTCCATCTTGTTCTGAAGCGTAATCGCGCACGTCTAGCTGGTAAGCAACCTTGAACTCAAGCGGCTTACTAAACACCGTAAATGGATAAGTGTAGGCAAGGTCAATGCCCTTCCCTGTATAATCAAACGCATTGTCCTGCGCATCTTCATTTTGGTATTTAAGGGCAATTTGAAAAAAATCTTCCCCTTCAAAAAAGTAAAACAGGTCACTGCGTACGGCAACAGCTTCACTATCACGAATTGGTGTGTCCTCAGGCGTGTTCTCAAACTTCTTGTCGATAAGGTCGCTACTAATACGCAAATAAGCTCGCTGTCCTACCAGTTTTCCCGCAGATAAACCATATTGTTGATAGGTAAGAAAATCGTGCCCATCAAGCTTAGCGCTGGCGTGATAGTAATGCGCACCTAGTTTTGCAAAGTCTAACGTATACTTAGTGCTTGCAGATAAAGTGGTAAGCCCAAGATCGAACTCGCTGAGGGTTTGGTATTTGGTATTTGCCTGGCTTATCGAGAGCTCATTTTCCCACTTATCCGTTGGCTTCACTGAAACTTTTAAAAGTGCTTTTGACTGTACAGCGCTGTCGTCCACATTAGAATTTGTGTCCAGCTCACTGACACTTACGTTACTATCGTGGCGATAGCCTACATAACCAGAGCCTGAAAACGAGATAACTTGCTTCTCTTCATCTGTACTTCTTGCATCATTAGTTACTTTTGACTGACTGTCGTTGCTTGCATAGGCTGTACTGCTGGCTATTAATGCGGTAACCGTAGCAAGACCGATGCATTTGCGACTATCCAGGGTAAATAAAATTTTCTTGAGTGAACGTTGAAATGGTGGGGTTTTCATTATTACTACCTACTACAGAGAAAGTGAAACTCGGTGTTTTCAACTATGAATGGGTTGTGCGAGGAAGTTAGGAGGGAAGCTCTCCCTCCTCCTAACCGTTGAGGCCCATACGTTAAAGACCTAATGCACCCGAGATATTTGAAGCAACGTTATCGTTTACTGTGCTTTCCACAGTGTTTGCAACCGATGCCTCTACCGTGCTTTCTACAGTGTTCGCTACCGTGCTCTCGACGGTACTCTCTACCGTATTTCCTACATTACTTGCTACCGTTGCAGCAATCGCCCCTTCGACGGCGGTAGCGACAGTGCCAGTTACAGTATTGGTCACCGTACCCGTTACTGTGTTGGTCACGGTTCCCTCTACTGCACTTTGAGCGGCTCCCGAAGCCGTGCTTGCTGCAGCATTTTCCACTTCACCTTCTGGCTGTGCATTCGGTTCAACAGATCCTAATGCTGACGACAAAGCTGAAGTCGAACCAGACACGTTACCCGTAAGCGTTCCTGTCACCGATGCTGTCATTAAATTCGCCGTGTCTGATGTCGCTGAAACAACGCCTTCAAGAGAAGCCTGCGAGTTAACCAGTGAAGATGTTGCGTTTGTAGACAGCTGTTGAGCGCTATTTGCCAAGAGGCTAGTGTTTGAAGTAGTCGTTTGTGCTACTTCATTTGCCGCTGCTTGATCTGAGACTGCCTTCAGTGCTTTCTTCGGTATTGACTTCATGAGCTTGATTCAATTCTTGCCCGCTTGATAAGTCACTGCCTGTGTGGCTTGCCAATAGCTGTCCACTAGCATTAGCAGAACTTTCGGTAGACATTTGGCTTGGAGTAACTGTGTCGCCTTGTGCCGATGTCTGCATACTTGATTGAGCAGCAGATTGTGCGTTTGCACCATTTGTTAGAGAAACTGATGTAGACGTTGAAGCATTAGCTGAAACGTTTGCCGAAAAGGTTGCTTCTTGAGCCAACACCGACGTTGACGCCATACCTAAAGCCAATGCAATTGCAGTATTTAACTTTTTCATCCGATTATCTCCGTTGTTCATAAAGGACACTGAGATAACGATTAGATGGAAGGTTTTATTCCGCTGAGGAGTTATTTTTTCGCAAAGAATAAAAAAGCCCTGTAAAAACAGGGCTTTCTTTAAACTATTTTTCTGAAGCAGTCATGCTCTTTTCCCACCAGGGAAGAGAGTAATCTATATTTTCCGGGTCGTAGGTTTTAGCATATTTCATTTTTACCGAACTCCAAAACGCGGCTTTGAAGACAGGGTCGTAAATGACAAACTCACCTTGTTCTCGATACTGCTCAAACAGTTTTTGGTAGGCACCTACAGGTGTTAAAGGGTTGTCTTGTTGAAAAACCACATCACCACCATAGGCTTCATACAGCGCTTTAGATACTTTCCAGCTTTTTGCCATACCTTCAGCCATTGCAAGACGGTAACGCTCTAGTTCTTCATCTTGATAAGTGCCATCACTATCTAAGTCAACGGTCCACAATTTGATGACAGAATACGCAGACTGAATTTCGCCTTCATTGGGCTCTATAGCATTTTTATCTGCAAAATCGGAAAGAACAGACTCGGTAATTTTATTGCCGAGCGCACGTTGGACTAAAATATCGCGAACCTCTTTTTCTGATTTGTCAGTGAGAATTGACTGAAAACGATCAACATCCTCCTGAGAAGGCTGAAGCTCGGTATTAGATATAGATTTGTTGAACAAACGAGCAATAATCTCGTTTGCGGCTTGCGGTGTATTAATCCCAAGCGAAACTACTATGGCTGCAAATAGCACCATAGGAATTACGTTCGAACGCGTCACTTTGTATGCTTCCCTAAGTTCCAATAATTAGCACAAGCACAAGACACATTCATTTGTTATTGTAAGAATTTTCCGTTGTCTTGCGAAATGACATCTAACAGGCTTTATACTTTAGATTAGTTTTGTTTAAAATTCCACTTTCTTACGCATAGATTTTTTCGCGCCCTGTTGTTTTTTTACATCTAAACGACGGGCTTTAGCTGCTCGGCTTACCTTAGTTTTTATACGCGGCTTTTGTTCTACAGTTGCCGCCTTTATCCACGCGACAAGGCGCGCTAATGCATCTTCTCTATTTTGTTCTTGAGTGCGAAAATTTTGTGCTTTAAGTACAAAAACGCCTTCGTTAGTAACGCGACTATCTTTCGCATTCAGTAATTTGGCTTTAAGCTTGTCGGGTAACGTCGACTTATTGATATCAAATCGCAGATGTATTGCGCTACTTACCTTATTGACGTTTTGCCCCCCGCTACCTTGAGCGCGAATAGCCTGAAGTTCGGCTTCGTCCTCATCTATCGAGATAGAGCTAGTTATCTTTAATTCCATATCAGTTCCTATACTCTTAGTGGCATGGCGTATTATTTTTACTGCGTCTTTATCACGCTAATGACTTGCGACTATAACTCATCGCTTACTTGACCGTTAAAAGGTAACCCGATAGGTTAATTTATCCCCTATCTTGGAAACACAGCATGCTGACTATTTTACTTATCGTTATTTGTATCTTTGTAGGTCTTATTTGGTTTACTGCAAAAATGGATAGCAGCATAGAGTCATCGTTTAGGCCTTCGGGAAAGCTTACTCCTGTCGAGGGAGGAATTATTCACTGGCAAAAACAAGGAAATGGGCCATCACTCTTACTAATCCACGGCTTACTGGGCAATAGTAACAACTTTAATGAATTAGCCAAAACCCTCGCGCAGCATTACACGGTTTGTTCCGTAGACCGCCCTGGAAGCGGCTTTTCTAGTCGATACAAAACCACATCAGCCAGCTTTGAGCAGCAAAGCAAAATGTTATTAGAATGGATGGAAAAAGAGGGCATTGAAAAAGTCAGTATTGCGGGTCACTCGATGGGCGGGGGTATTGCATTAAGAATGGCTATAGACGCGCCTGAGAAAATCACTTCTGTGTCATTGCTATGCCCGTTAACTACGCCACTTAAAGGTGGTGCAGGCCCACTTTCCGTACTGTATATACCTAATGAATTCGTGCGCAATAGTGTAGCGAAAACCATCGCCAGCCCGTTAAGAGCAAAGTTGGGTAGAAAGCAAGTAGCGCAAATTTTTCACCCAGAACCTGTGCCTGCTTCATTCTCTGTTGAAGGAGGTGGTTTGCTTGCGCTTCACTCTCGCAGTTTTTATGAAGGAAGCCGAGACACTGTCTCTGCACAAGGCAGTTTGCATAGACAACAGTCATCTTATGGCGAAATCCAATGTCCTGTAGGCGTCTTATATGGTGAAAAGGACACTATTTTAAAGCCAAGTGAGCATATCGAAGCTGTCACTTCGGCAATAGACTCGGCTGAACATAAAGTAATTCCTGACGCTGGTCACATGATACCCATTACTCAGGCGCAAATCTGTGCAGACTTTATTGTCGAGATTGACAGTAAAGCGCGACAAGCCGACTAATGAAACACAGCGCCCATTTTTGAAGTGTGAGCATTGTGAGAGAACTCAACAATAGCCAACGCGTTTTGTCTGCCAGATTCAGTCTGTTTTAATTTACGCAGCTGGTCAGCCACACGCTCAATACCATCGTATTCCTTACACATCTCAAGAGGGGTCGATTCAAGCGTAATATTGTAGCTACTAAACCAAGTTTTCATTTGTTCACTGTCCCCTTCTGACAATGAGATGAGTAAATGATACATACGAATAAATGCAAGCTGCTTTCGGTACTCCGCTGTGCCGCTTTCAAAACCAAGCAAGGTAGTTTGCGCAAGAGATGAAGGAGAAATACCTAATATTTCAGAAGCTTGCTTTACATTTAACCCAAGTTCTTGATAAGCCCAAGTAAATGCTTTGGTTACAACACTGGTAGGAAACGGTGATCTATTCATAATTTCGCCTCTTTCATCGAACAATTTTGATGAGATATTTTTAACTCTTTGCAAGCTACTGTGCGAAATACATACCAAGTTAGTAGTTCTTATGAAATTGAGAGAGTTACTTCGATGCTACTTTTGCTAGATGCGATGAAATGCCTTCTGAATCTATGTTAAAACCGTTGTCTTGCATCCACTCAACTGCATTTTCAATAAATTCAACAAACGTAAATTCAACATTGAGCCCGTTGTACACACGTTTGAGTTGACCTTTGGTCGTTGCCTTTGCCGTCGAGTCACCTAATACAACCGCTATGTGGGTCAACCCCAAAGGTTGCATTGCCGCCGTACGCTCGCGCAGCAGCGCTTCTGCATCCGGTATTAATAGTGACTCTCCAGTAACGCAAACAATGTTACACCACACCTTTCCAAATAACCCTTCCGCGTTGGTGCGATATTCCTTACCAAAGCTTTTTACACACTCCTGATTCCAAGGTCCGTAGGCTTGTGTTACGACGGCGTCACCACACCGAGTTACAATAAATTCACCATGAGCGTAACGCATTTAAACCACCTAATTATTCCAGCAAATTATTGAATAGCACATATTCAGATACTGTATGAGATGAGTACCTTTTACTACGCGGTGTTATGTACAACGCGTAGTAAAAGTATGGTCCAAAATTTATTGAATGCGAAAAATATTATAGATGCTATAAATGTGAAGTTTATGCCGCAAGAATTGTGATCAACTCCGCAAATGTAGGGCGACCTTGAATATCCAGCGGCAACCGCAGTCTCTCAGCAATATCGCTCACGCTGATAACACCCCGAACTTCGTGACTGTCTCTGTCCATCACAAGACAGTGATGTTGCCCATAATCTTTAAGCGTTTCTATCACATCACCCACCGATGAATGCGTTAGCTCAGTATAGTCAAAAGACATGAGCGACGTTTTAGGGCGCATAAAATCGTGAACCGTTAATTCTTCGCGTTTAACTTTAAGGTCGCTTATACGTTGTATGATTTGCTGTTCGCCTACATCATGACTGGTGATAATTCCAATGAAACGATTTTCACTGTTCACCACCAGCATCATACGAACATGAGATTGACGCATAATCGACTCTACTTTTGTCGCGGGTGTTCTGGCATCAAGCACATGTGGTAGATGCTGCTTAAAGTCTGTGAAAACAGCCATGGCAGATGAATTAACGGTAATAGTGTTTTCAACAACCGGCCATGCCAATGTATCGATAGCTTCGGTTTTATATAGATTTAAGGCGTGCATACCTTTCTCCTAATCAAAAGTAAAAGAATAAGTTTTTTAAAGTGATTAAGTGAAAGAAGGCGGTCCTCGAATGATGTTATCGCGCTGCCTAGTAAAGGCTTTTGCATCAATCGTTTTACCAGCCGAAAACTGGTATTTTTCCAAGCCGCTGGTGATGTCGACAAACGAAATGCCATCATCAATGTCGTCGTCAGATACTTCAAAAGCGGAGCTTTCCCATTCGCTAATGAGAGTTGAGAGCGTATTTGCACTGTTAGACTGCCCCGCAATATTTTGCACACTTCTTCCCTCTCCCAATACGGAGACGGATACTAGTGATGAAAATAACGCTGGCAGAATAACGGCCAACAAAACGTACGAAACGCGCAAAGCGTACAACCTCTACTGAACTAAACAACATTGAAGCAAAGCAGCCACTTTTGTTACTGCCTATTTAAACTATAAGAGTATTTAGCGCGTTTAATAGAGGTGTTTAGCGCATTTTATAGACCATTAAACGACGCGTCTTCGAAAACTAACCGTGTCGCGACTCAGGTTTGGTGGGTTGTTTGCTGTACATTCGTTCTAAAAACAAGAACGAACACTCCCATTAAATGTGATGTTTAGCCAACGTAATTAGAAATACACTACATTCAACTGATCCATAAGGTGTTTTTTCAGCGGTCATTTAGCGGTTGAGATAACGCATTAACTGAAGGTCTAAACAACCTGATTGCAAGTAAGTAATAACGGAAGTGATATGAAACCAAGATGGTCCAGACCTATAGTTATTTTGCATTGGATATCTGCCATTGCCATTGTCGGCATGTTTGCTTCAGGGCTGTGGATGGTCGACCTCACATATTACAGCGACTGGTATAAGACGGCACCGCATTGGCACAAGAGTGTTGGATTAATCTTGCTTGCCATCACGGTTATTCGCTTAGTCACGCGTGTTGTTACTTCACGGCCGCCGTCACATGGCACCCCGTTAGAAAAAAGGTTAAGTCGCATAGGTCATAGGCTTTTGTACACCTTGATTATCATGCTATTCGCGAGCGGCTATTTAATTTCAACGGCCGATGGAAGAAGCATCGACGTATTTAATTGGTTTTCTGTACCTGCAATGGGCGAGTTCTTTGAAAATCAAGAAGACATTGCTGGAGAGGCCCATTTTTATATTGCGTGGTCAGTGATTGTATTGGCGATCATTCACGCGCTGGCTGCGCTGAAACACCACTTTATTAGTAACGATGACACACTGAAGCAGATGTTACGGCTTCGATGATATTGAGGAAAAAGGAGAAATGATGAAGAAGTTAACACTTGCCTTGGCCGCTGCGCTGTCTTTAAGCACCGCTAACGCCGCAGATTATGTGATTGATAGCAAAGGCGCCCACGCGTCTATCAACTTTAAAATTCAACACTTGGGCTACTCGTGGCTTACTGGTCGCTTCAACGATTTTAAAGGTACTTTTAGTTACGACGACGCAGCACCTAGTGCAGCAAAAATTATGGTGACTATCGATACCGACAGTATCGACTCAAACCACGCAGAGCGTGACAAGCACCTTAAGAGCGACGATTTCTTAAACGTTGACGACTTTCCAGAGGCGAAGTTTGTCAGTACAAAAATTGTCGATAAAGGCAACGGCATGATGGATGTAATGGGTGACTTCACGCTTCATGGTGTGACAAAGCCTATTACAATTGAAGCCAAAAAGATTGGCGAAGGCAAAGACCCATGGGGCGGCTATCGTGCAGGCTTTATGGGCACAACGACGATTGCACTTAAAGATTATGGCATCGACTATGATTTAGGTCCAGCGTCACAAACGGTAGAATTAGAGCTTCACGTTGAAGGCGTAAAACAATAGTTAACTAGCTTTTGTTCTAGCGAGCTAAACTTATGACTTAAGAAAGCCCCAACCAAGGGGCTTTCTTATCTGAAAGTGGTTAGTGAAGTTTCAGCTTAGGGCTAATAGCCTGACTTAACTTCTTCATAAGGAGCTTTAATGCACCTTTAATTTTCCCGTGTACCGCAAATTGGTGCATATTATACAAAGAAACGTACACCAGCTTAGCTAAGCGCCCTTCGATAAACATACTGCTGTTAGATAACGAGCCCATTAAGCTTCCCACCGTGCTGTATTTACTTAAGTGAACCAAGGATCCATAGTCCTTGTAAGTAAAATCTTTCGTGTCTTTTTGAGTAAATAACGACGTTATATTATGCGCAACAATATCCGCCATTTGGTGGGCAGACTGCGCTCGAGGTGGCACCCACTTGCCATTTTCTTGTTGAAAGCCACAGCAATCGCCTAACACCCAAATATTCTTATGAGATGAACTGCGAAGCTGCTTATCAACAAGAATTTGATTAGCTCTGTTCGTTTCAAAAAGCGCAAGCTTTGTTATGAAGTCCGGTGCTTTCACCCCCGCAGCCCACACCATTAAATCAGCGTCAATGCGCCCACCGTCTTTTGTGATCAGCCCTTTCGCGTCGGCTTCTGCCACCATGGTTTGCTCTTTAATGTCTACGCCCAACTTATGCAGCGCTTTTCTTGCAGAGTTTGCTATACGCTCAGGTAGCGCAGGCAATATACGCTCTCCCGCTTCCACAATAGTAATCTTAAGACGAGAAGCTGACATGTCTGGCATACCGTACGCCTTGGACAAATTCGCCACATGGTGAAGTTGCGCGGCTAGCTCAGTGCCCGTTGCCCCCGCCCCTACTATGGCGACATCAATTTTGGCGTCTTTATCTTCTTGCTGATTGATGCGGATTAGCTGATTAAGTAGCGCTCTGTGAAAGCGTTCAGCTTGCTTTAACGAGTCGAGAAAGTAGCAGTGCTCAGCAACGCCAGGTGTCCCGAAATCATTGCTCACGCTGCCAACAGCCAGCACTAACTGATCGTATTGAATCTCGCGTTCAGGTAAAACCTGTGTTCCTTCTTCGTCAATTAAAGGGGACAAGGTTATGGTTTGTGCTTGCGCGTTAAGCGAGCACATTTCACCTAATTGGAAACGATAGTGATGAGCAGCAGCGTGAATTGCGTAGTCCACACCGTCTGAATGTTTATCAATTACACCAGCTGCCACTTCATGTAAGAGCGGCTTCCAGATATGGGTTCGACTGCGGTCGACAAGGGTAATTTCGGCTTGTTTCTTTCTCCCGAGGGTGCGGCTTAAGCGACTGGCTAATTCAAGACCACCAGCACCGCCACCAACAATTACTATTTTTTGCATGGGTATACCTATTAACAATCATTCCACCTATACCGCCTTACCGTTAAAAGCGCTATACATGGCATGACTGAAACCCATGCTGATGGCTACAGACTACGCCTGAAGCTTGCGGGGTACAAGCGGATCACGGCAATAGTCTATATTTTTGGGACTAATAGTTATCTATTACATATATCTATTTAAACTTATAAGGCAAACGACGCCGTAATCATGTAGTTCCTAGGGCGTCCAGGAAAATAACGCGGCCCAGTAAAACTAGTAAAATCAGCGCGCTCAGCGTAGTCCGTATCAAATAGGTTATTCACTCGCGCATACAGCGTAATATCGTCACTCACACTGTAACTCACGCGAGCATGCACTAAATCATGCCCTTCGTACTCGTTTAGGTTTTCAGCGTCGGTAAAATAGCGTCCAACATGCTGCCACTCTAATTGAGTTTGTACCGATTTCGACACATCAAAGCTTAAGCGAGTGTTAAACTGAAGCTTGGGCGCTGTGTCGATATCATTACCTTTGATATCTTGCTCACCTGAAAGTTGACTGTGTTCATAAGTGTGCCTGGCATACGTACCAGCAAAGTCTAAGCGCAGCGCCTCGCTAAGTTGCTGGTCAAAAGCTAGCTCTACGCCTCGATGCCAAGTTTCGCCGTTACTCACATTGAAAAAGTCGCTGTCGCGGTAGATAACATTGTCTTTTTGCAGGCTATAAAGGCTAAGCGTATAGCTGCCGTCAAATAGCGTACCTGTAACGCCCACTTCGATATTATCAGCCGTTACCGAGTCAAGATCAGTAACAGTCTGCGCACGCTGTAAACGATACAGCTCGGTAGCCTGAGGGGCGCGATACCCTCTTGCAACACCTCCAAACAACTGAGTTTGCTCATTTAGTTGATAGCGAATTGAGAGTTTGGGGCTGAAGTTATCAAAATTATTTTCACTGTCTTCAGGCCTGGAATATCTACAGCCGCCAAACCCACACGCTGTGCCATCTTCACGTACACGACCTACGTTCATATTGTTGGCGTAGTCGTATTTCATGGACTCAAAACGCCCGCCAGCAGAAATAGCCCAACGCTCAGTTTCCCAGTTAAAAGTAAAGAACGGTGCGAGCAAGGTAGCGTCTACATCATAATCGTAATGCTTACCTACGGGTATGGTTTCCACCAAGAACGCAGAGCCTTCGGTAATGCTGTCTTGAGATTGGGTGAGCTCACCTTCTGTATACTCAAGGTCTAACCCCATATCTGCACTTAGGCTGTCATTGATAACGTAGTTGAATTGGGACAGTACACCAAACCCTTGTTGTGCATTCGTTTCAAGAGGCTTTCCAGGCAGAAAGTGCATGCGAAAACGCATATCTTGGTTACGTACATAAGGTGTAATTGAAAGGGCGTGACCGCCATTAAAAGTGGTGTCTAGTTTACTCCACAACCTGAAACTTTCTGCCTTTCGAAACGCCTCGGGATTAGGATTGCTTTTGGCTATTTGCGTGTCTTTGTAACTTTCAAATCCTACTATGTACCCAGCCGTTTCCTGATCTAAATGGGTATAGGTAAGTCCACTTGTGATAACCGTGTTATCCCACTCAATCCGGTGGCGAAGCGAGACTTTCTCTTGGTCCACGCCTTCTTCATCTCTGTACCCGGTGTCACGAGTTACGCTAGCTGCAATACCTACACCGCTACTACCGAAGTCTTTCCCTTCTTTAAACTTAATGCGATGAAAGCCATACGAGCCATAATCAGCACTTAATAAACCATCGCCTTGCGTGGTATCTGGCGTGATTACGTTAATAACACCGTGAATGGCATTAGACCCGTAAAGCACTGATGCAGGGCCTTTTATTACGTCAATACGCTCAGCAAGCTCGCCATGGGCCTCAAACAATTCATTAATATTGCAAAAGCCTGCTGCTCGAAGCGGAATACCGTCTTCTGCGGCTAAAATGCCTCCGCATGCTCCTGCACCGGTTAACACGGGTGAACGAAGGGCTGGTAGATATTCTTGCCCGTTACCACGCTGCACGCCTGCCCCCGCTATATAGTTAAGCGACTCTTGAATATGCTGAAATGAAAGCAGTGAAAGCGTTTCTTCTGAGATAGACGATACCGCGTAGCCAGAAGCATTCATACTACCTTGTATACGAGAAGACGTAGTTTCTATTCTTTCTATCTCATTGGTTTCTTGGGCAAGCGCGGCAGACGATAACAGTGCCGTAGTTAGCAATGAAAGTGGAAAGCTTGGGGCAAAGCGCATTATCTATCCTTATGATGAAAAATGTTTTTTTAGCAATTAGCGCTAGTGTATCGTTAATTAGAGAAAGAATGGGTTAAAAACCGATAAACTATTGCAATGTTCAGACAACTAAGCCATTCATGTGATTAAACCCTTGGCGTAATACTTGCTGCCTTTGCTATAAACTTGGCTAAAAGCCTTGTAAAAGCCATGAGTAGTTACCTTACTCACTGGCTACACACGGCCATAAATACTGCACGTTAAGTAGGCAGTGCGTTGTCAAAAAAGTTAAACACCGTTGCACTAAAACAAAACCATGTTCGCTGGAGGAATCATTGGACACACTTATTCCGAGTCTTTCACAGCTTATTGAATTCGCTGTAGCCCCTGTATTTTTACTTACCGGTATTGCGGGGTTCCTAAACGTTATGTCGTCTCGGTTAGGGCGAATATCAGATAGGGTTAGAGTTGCAGAAAGACAAATTCATACCTTGTCAGACCCACATATTGTCGACCGCTCTAAAAAAGAAATAAAAGTACTGTGGCGCAGGGTGAAAGTCATTAACTGGGCGATTGGACTTTGTGTCGCTTCGGGGCTAATGGTTTGTACGGTAATTATGGCGCTGTTTTCCGGGTCACTCTGGGTGGTCGATTTGAAAACGCCGATTATAGTGCTATTCATATTGGCAATGATGTTTCTAATCAGTGCGCTTATTGTGTTTCTGGTTGAAGTCAAACTTGCAACTAACACTATAAACTTAGTCAGAACTATCCGGTAGTCTCATTACCTCAACCAGTTAGCGCTTTATTGACATAAACTAGTCCCCCCCCAAAAAGGCGACTATAGAGTTTTTAACCTCTTTAGTCGCTTTGTTTCATTCCAACGCAAAGCTTTAATTTATTTTAAAAGCACTGTTTAATGTAAGTATTGAGTAAAGAGCACAGTTAAAAACGCTCACTAACGTCTAACTGAGGTAAAATTCGTCCGCTAACGTCTTTAATTTGCTACAAATATAGGCCTACAAGATTTCGGCCAATAGAAAGGATTTAACTGCGCCATGAATACCAAATTACTTCGCTCTCTACAGGTTTTTATTGCGGTGTCAGATAGCGGTAGCATGAGTGTTGCAGCCCGCGAGCTACACATGACTGTTTCTGCAATTAGCCAACAGTTACGAAAACTTGAACATGATATTGGGCTTAGCCTTTTTAACCGAAATACCCGAAGCTTAAGTCTCACTGAAGCCGGACGCATATACTACGACACCAGTAAACAAATGCTGCAAACCGCGGAACTGGCTCAACAGAAAATTGAAAGCCTTCAAGACGACCCTACTGGTAAAATCAACATTATCGCACCTGAAGGTTTTGGCGGTGGCTTACTAAGTGAACCATTAAAGAAGCTGTGTGAAGAATTTCCAAAAATTACAATATCATTAACCGTTACCGACGAACCTAAAGATATTATTGCATCAAGCGCAGACCTTGTACTTTGCTTCGCTCCCGTTTCTGACACGAATTTTAGTAGTTTGAAGCTTGCTACCTGGGAGCGAATCCTATGTGTTTCTACTGGGCACCCGCTAGCTAGCGAAAACTTGTCTTCACCTGAAGAGTTAAGTGATCATGCCTACATTGTGCACAGGCACATTGAAGACTATGTGATGAAACATGAAAGCAAGGGTGAGTTTGAATTAGATTCTCAGCGAATTGATGTAAATTCAATGCAGACATTGATTAAGCTTACCCAAGATAACCTGGGCTACGCCGTATTGCCTGAACCTGAGGTAAGACACTTGCTCAAATCAGGTGAGATGAAGCAGCTTTTCACAGAATGGGAATTGCCTGACTATACCGTTTATGCGGTTACGCCGAAACGGGATCTTATGCCCGCCAAAATTAGCGCCGCGATTACTTGCTTACAAGATTTATTTGCGCAGATTTAACAATCAACTAGTGGCGAATGAGTTGGTAAAATATGATGTCTAATACGAGAAAGGCAGCGTAAAAACGCTGCCTTTTTTTTATTGCTATCAACTTCTTCGTTTTTAGAAGCGAGTGTTCATTTGAACACTTAGAATGTGCGCTGTAGCTGACTGAGTACCAGTGAAGTTTGTAGTGAAGTTAGTACCAGGAAGAACATCACTTAAAATAGTTCTGTCTTTATTAATGTCTGCTTCACGGCCATCGATGAATACATAGGCGAGATCAATCGATGTATCTTCGCTCATAGTGTAAGTCATACCACCAGAGAACCAGTGACGATCAGTATCTGGGATACTTAGCGAGCGGTTTTTTACCGATACCACACCGTCGTCATAAGCATAGCCAGCACGAAGGGTAATTTCATCATTTAAGATGTAAGTTACACCTAGAGCCGCGCGCCATGAGTCATCGAAGTTTTCTTCTTTAATCAAGAAATCGACACCGTCTTCCAAGTTAGCTTCAAGCTTCTCAAACGTGCTCCAGTCGGTGAAGGTTAAGCTTGCTTGCACAGACCACTGGTTATCGATTTTTTGATCAACCGCTAGCTCAGTAATAGCAGCAAGGTTCAAGTCCAAACTACCAGGCTGGTTTAGGTTAATAGGGAAGATAAGGGTTTCTGAAGATACGTTACCTTCAAGCTCTAATTTTGTTTCCGCACGGTAAGAAAGCGCAACATTGGTCATATCCGTCGGCTGCCAGAAAACGCCAGCGTTCCAACCGAAGCCAATGTCATCACCTTCCATACTAAATAGTGAATTACCCGCAGTCAGCTCTGGCAATGTTACACCTAGTGCCTCAGCGCTTGGCGCTAGAGTAACTAGAGTGTCTACAAGTGTGTTTGAGACGCCAGAGCCGATTTCAGCTTCTGCATATGTAATGTTCAAACCAAAGCCAACCATAAGTTGCTTGTTCACTTTATAGGATACAGCAGGGTTAACCGTTACAGTTTTCACTTCTGCAGTGTCAGCGAAGTGAAGCGCACCAAAATCGTCTGAGTAATCTGAGCGAAGACCGTAAGTAGTGAAAACGCCAACACCGGCAGACAGTTCATCGTTAATAGGCGAAACATAGAAGAAACCAGGTACGATAGCAGTATCAGCGATGTTGTCTTCTTGAGCAGCTCCACTACCAACAGTATTATCGCCAAGGTCATAAGTAACCGCGCCATTAATATCTACATTTGGGTCGATAAAGCTTACTGATGCACTAAATTCAGCTTCTTTAAATACACCAATTGCTGCAGGGTTAGTTGCTAAAATAGAGGCATTTTCTGGCTTGGCTGCTTGGCCTGCCATAGCACGGCCTAGGCCGTTTGCACTGTGTTCATTAACTTGGAAACCAGCTGCTAGCGCAGAAGAAGAGGCTAAGGTAGCAAGCGCTAAGCAAACTGAGGCACGTAAAGAAAACTGTTGCTTCATAAGATACTCATTGTAATAGGGGAAAATTGCAGCAGGCATTTTACGGATATGAGTAGTTTTGTTCAATGCAAGTAAACGTTATTTACGCACTTTTATCGCATTATTTACAATTTTAGCTACAACTTCGACGCATTTATAAGCAATATTGATAAAGTTAAGTTAACTAAAGATCACGATATTGTTAACAAGGTTATCTACCGCTTTCACCAGCAATTATTGTTACTGTCTTCATTTTTCGCTCAATTTTATAGCCTTCACCCCGTACTGGTTGTGTTTATAACAATCAGCCCCACCCTATCTTTACAGTCGGTGAGTGATCTCAGCTATGCTTAATGCGTTTCTATATTAGGTAAATAAGCAGGCAAATCATAAGGTAAATCATTCGTCACACCAGAAACTTTTTACATGTCACAGGAGGATACAATGTCAACATATAAAGCTATCACGCTGGTCAAGCGTCCCGAGGATGGAAAAATTGGCCCTCATCTATTCGAAACAAAAGAGTTTGAAATACCAACGCCAAAAGACGGTCAAATTCTAATAAAGCAAACCCACATGTCTTTAGACCCTGCCATGTTAGGTTGGATGAGTGAAGACAGAGAAAGCTATATTCCTCCTGTAGAGCTTGGCGATATTATGCGCTCTAGCGGTGTGGGCGAAGTTGTTGAGTCTAATAACCCAGACTTTTCAGTTGGCGACAAGGTTATGGGTATGACTGGCTGGAGTGAATATGTGCTAAGCGATGGCTCAGGCTTTAACAAGCTTCAGCAAGGTGTTACTGAAGAAATGGCACTATGTGTATTTGCGCTGCCAGGTTTAACCGCCACCACTGGCCTTTATAACTTTGGTGAACCTAAGGAAGGCGAGACACTTATTGTCACAGGTGCGGCAGGCTCTGTAGGTTCTATTGTGGGTCAGTTAGCAAAAGCAGACGGGCTTCGTGTAATCGGCGTTGTGGGTAGTGACGATAAGGCCGACTGGATTGTCAATGAGTTAGGTTTTGACGGCGCAATTAATTATAAAACTGACGACTTAGAAGAAAAACTGGCAGAGCTTACGCCAGATAAAATTGATGTATTTTATGAAAACACGGGCGGTCCTATCCAGCACCATATATTCAACAGAATGAATGCCCATGGTCGTATTGTTGTGTGTGGAATGATTGCCGATTATCAATCAGAAGAGCCGTCACCAGGTCCTAATTGGATCCCGTTAATTAAGAAGCGCATTAATATTCGTGGGTTTGCGATGCCAGACCATTGGAATGAAATTCCAAAGCTTTTAGAAAAACTCACACCTTATGTGCAGCAAGGAAAGATAAAGTACCGTGCGCATACCATTGAAGGTTTAGATAACGCCGAAAAAGGCTTAAATATGCTGTTTGAAGGTAAAAACACCGGAAAAATGATACTTAAGCTGTAATTTTTTAAACGAAGCGTAGAGTTTTAATTAAGAGCACAGTGTTAACGCTAGCACTGTGCTTCTGATATCACATACTGTGCTTTACCTTTTTCTTTAGCTTCATAAAGTACTTTGTCGGCTTCATCGATAAGCCAATCAATGGAAGTGTCGCCAACTGAACTGGCGTAAGCAACACCAATTGAACAACTCATAAACGGGTGCTTTGCTCCCTCGGCATGTTTTAATTCAGCCTGCTTCCATTTATCCAATAGTGCTTGTGCGTGCTTTTCAACCTGCTGTTTACTGATATCGCTTAAAACAACAATGAATTCTTCGCCACCGTAGCGGCCCAAGATATCAGTTTCCCGTTTAAAAACTTGCTTCATAATACGCGCTTGTTCTTTTATTGCTTCATCACCCTGCTGATGGCCAAAACTGTCGTTGTATTTTTTGAAGTCATCTAAATCGAGCATTAATACCGCCATCGACACGTCATGGCGCTTACTTAAGGCCAACAGCTTTTCACTTTGATCTCGCAGAGCCCGTCGATTGAGTAGATCAGATAACGGGTCGAACTTGCTAAGCTTTAATAAGCGGTCGTTAGTTTCTTTGAGCATACGTACACTGCGATCGAGCCGATAACGAGCGTACACGCATATAAATAATGACCCTGATACAAAAGCTGCTGAAATAGGAACCCTGTCACCGTAAATTGGCGCTAACCACATCAACCCTAAAAACCCCAAAATGTTTATAACATTGGCTGCGGTTGCTAGCTTAAATGGAATACCCAACGCAAATACACAAAAGAATGCATAGAGGATGGTGCCTTCGTAAGGAAAAATAAAGTTGTGCTCTTCCCAGCAAACCCATATTAACCAATAGTTGCTGTAGGAAAGCGCAATAAGCAGGCCAGCAAATATGTACGCTCGGTACCGCATAAATTCGCGCCAAAAAGACAGTACAACAACGATAAGTATAATAGGGAATTGAAGAAGTAGACGGTCGAAGGTGTACAGTTCGTACATACTGCTAGGCAATAGCACTAAATCAGCAGCCATAAACACAAGTACCAGAACAGCGCCGATAATCAGCGCTATTCTTAGCCTGCGTTGTTCACTGGGTCTGTTGATTTGCACGCATCACCTTGATAAATAAAGTCCGTAAAAGTATTTCAATACAGCCAATGGTGGCAGCCGCCGCTGGCTATACAGATGCAACTCATTGACGCAGAATTGCTTTAACTATTATCAGTGACTTCTTGGCTAAGTGCCAGTTTTAACAAACTTTCTTGCAAGGCTTCAACGGTGACAGGCTTTGTGACTATGTCGTCCATTCCCGCCTGCTTAAATGAGATATGGCGCTCTTTAAATGCTTCTGCTGTAAGGCCAATAACAGGGGTTTTGCTGAGCTCACCGTTCAGTTTTCTGATGCGTTTCGTCGCTTCAATGCCATCCATGACAGGCATGTGAACGTCCATGAAGACCACATCAATACCACCCTCTTCAACACGCGCAGCGGCTTTCAGCCCGTTATCAACGTGTTCAACATCACATTTCAGCTGTTCTAATAATGCCTGTGCAACCACAGCGTTAATTGCATTATCTTCAGCCAGTAGCACCTTTAGCCCTGATGGTAGGCTTGCGCCATGCGCTTTATGTGCAGAAGAAGATTCAATGGATGAATCCGACACAAGTCGAGATTGAACATTCGCAGTAACGGTAAAGCATGAGCCTTCGCCCACTTTACTGACAACTTTTATATCGCCGCCAAGTATCTGAGCAAGTTGTTTAGCAATAGCAAGGCCAAGCCCAGTACCACCATATTTCCGCGTTATAGAAGAATCGGACTGCGTAAACTTATCAAATATATGCTCTAGCCTGTCTGGCTCAATCCCAATGCCAGTATCTTTAACCGCTATAACTAAACGGTTGTCACCCATGGTTGCTGTTGAAGGCTGTTTAAGTTTAGCCGAAATACTCACCGTGCCTTTGTGGGTAAACTTAATAGCGTTGCTTACCAAATTAATAATAATTTGGCGAAGTTTGGTAATATCGCTAGTTACCGCCACAGACTCTAAGTTCTTGCTCTTATAAACCAACCGGGTACTGTTAGCACTAGCGTTTGTGCCTAATAGCGTAATAAGGTCGTTCAGCATTGAATCGAGATCAAACTCTGTCACGTCAATTTCCGACATACCTGACTCAATTTTAGAGAGATCTAATACGTCATTGATAACGGTAGCAAGAATAGATGCTGAGGACTTCAAATCGCTGGCATACTGATGCTGTTTGTCTGAAAGTTGAGTATCTAAAAGCAGTGTGGCTAAGCCTTGAATCCCGTTTAGCGGCGTACGAATTTCATGACTCATTACTGCAAGAAAATCTGTTTTAGCGCGATTTGCCTGCTGGGCTTGCGCTACGTATTGCTCGATTTCACCAGACATGGCTTCAACATCGCGCGCCAAACTTCCTAGTTCATCATTTTGCTCTAAGTCTATGTTGACCCTCTTATGGTCAACAGCGATGCGACTTGCCGCTGATTTGATTTTCTCAATGGGAGAGACTACGAACACCTGGGTTACCTTACCCATAAGTAGGCTAACGATAACTACAGCAAACAGCGTTACTAAAAAGGTTAGCCACGCTATCGTGAATAGCGAGGATTGTAAGGGTTCTGCGGGTTGTAGAACCGTAACTTTCCAATTCCAAGGTGTGAATTCAGAACAAGCAAACAACACATCTATGTCGTTTACACTCGACTCACCATAAGCCACGCGCCGGTCAGCTATCGTCGCTCTACTAGCGTTTTCTGCATTCAGTACAACCTCACTTTTAGTAGTACTAAATATAACCGTACCTGTACTTTTATCGCTAATGGCAAAATGCCGATCTGTTGTTTGCTGTAGCGACTTTAGCTCTTCAAAAACTTCCTTTTGATAAGCCTCGCGAAAAACGGGAACATTTTCTAGGCCTGATTCAATGAGCAGTTCTCGTCTCTCATCAATGATCTCTAACACGTTTAATGTAAGGGTTTGAGTAAGAAGCTGATATTCCCTTTCGCGAACCGAGTCGTACGCCGTTAAATAAGCCCAATACCCGGTAAGTGCCATACCAATTAACAAAATTGGAATGTAGATAACTAGCAGTTTTGATTTGATCCGCATACTAACTTCTAATTAGGCCTTATTGATACACATGCTCTTTCGAGAGTTTTAAGTAACTTGATGGAATGGGCAATTGCAATTTAATTGCCGTGGTTACGTTTACTGCTACAGTGTACGTGTCCATTTTGCCAACGGGAATGTCTCTCGCCGATTTACTCTGAAGTATCAGCTTTGCTTTTCTTGCTGCTGATTTTCCAATACTAGCCGGTTCAGATACCACACCAATAAGCGCGCCTTCTTTAACTGATGAAATACTTTCTGCGAATAAGGGGAGTAATCCCGTCTTCTCTTTAACTTTATCCACTAACCCTTCGGCTTCTGCTAAGGGGCCTGATGACAACCAATAGCCGTCCAGTTCTGCACTCTTTTGGTCTAATCTATCAACCATACTATCCGTCATTTCAACGCGTCCTTCATCACCTTCTAGATAAGGCGTACTAACTGCGACTAAGTTTATATTTTCATACTCACTGTCTAACGCTAGCAATTGGTTTACCAGGTTGCTCGATGAGGGGTAGGTAGAATGCACTAAACCTATAGTAAATGGAGTCTCGGGGTTCGATGCTCTAAGCACGCCGTCTAACATATCGAGCTTTACCTTCGCATCGAGTACGTGTGACTCACCCGTTATATTGCGTTTACTCACAGCACCGATTGTAGGGACTATCCCTTCTTCCACGGGAGCGGAAACCACCATAAAAAGCTTTGGCGTTTCAATAAATTCATCAGCAGCATTCAGCGCGCGAGTGGCCAACGTCGCTATGGACACAATGAGATCAGGCTCTGGCTCTTGCGCCAGTTCGCTCAGTATTTCTTTAGCGCGAGTCTCAGATCCTTCAGCATTGTATGTGGTTACGTTGATATCGTGCTCGGGCATAATTCGAACAAGCTCTTTTTCAAATTCGACCCGTGATTCAGTAACAATAGGAACTGGGAGCGTTTCAATAATGACAAGGTCCAGCGCTTCTTTCGCATGTGCAGAACTTAGGCCCGCTGCGAGAGACGCAAAAGCAAAGAAAAAGGAAAACCAGACCTTTGGCATGACTGTAAACCTGCAACACTAAATGAAAATACACATATCATTGTATATCATAAAGTTATTCTTGCGCACTGCATAGAAGAAGTTATGACCAGATTTATAAAACTGGTCATAACTTTTTAATTGCTAGGATACGATGTCTGCGAACGCTTTAACGCTAAATAAACGCGCTTCTATATCGTAAATGGGCATAGACACAATTATCTCGTCAATATCCGTTGCCTCGATAAATTCAGCCAGCTTGCTTTGTACGGTGTCTTTCGAGCCAACCAAGGCATATCTCAACACACTTGATAGCATGGCCTCATCCGTTGCCGTGCAATATTCATCAAAGTTGTGCATAGGTTTGGCAAATGGCTTGTTAAGGCCACGTCTCATGTTCATAAACTGCTGCTTCACCGACGTGAATAATAATTCTGCCTCCTCATCGGTTTCTGCAATAACCACCATTACACCTGCCATGGCCCTTGGTGCTGATAATTGGGGCGAAGGTTTAAACATGTTGCGATACACATGAAGCGCATCAAATAGCGCATCGGGTGCGAAGTGGGAAGCAAATGAATATGGCAACCCCATCTTTGCCGCCACCTGGGCACTGTACAAGCTAGAACCAAGTAACCACAAAGGCACATGTGTATTCGCTCCAGGCACTGCAACAATTGGCTGCCCCTCTTTTGGGGTGCCAAGGTAATGCTGAAGTTCCTGAATATCTTCTGGATAACTATCTACATCGCTTTGCAAATTACGACGAAGCGCTCTTGCCGTTGCCATATCAGTACCTGGCGCTCTGCCCAGCCCAAGCTCTATACGATTGGGAAATAACTCAGCTAGCGTGCCAAATTGCTCAGCAATAACCAAAGGCGCATGATTAGGCAGCATAATGCCACCAGCTCCAATTTTGATGGTAGAGGTAGCATTAGCAATGTGCGTTAACACTACAGAGGTGGCAGAGCTGGCTACACCATGCGTGCCATGGTGCTCCGCTAACCACACACGCTCATAGCCACTGCGCTCGGCTTCCATAGCCATTAGCTTGGAGTTGTTTAGCGCGTCTTTCACGCTATACCCTTCAGATATAGGCGCTAAATCTAGCAGTGAATAAGGAATAGCCATGGTGCCTCGCATTGTTGAAACTCGGTAATGATTTATAAGTATGAACGTGCCGTCCGTTTTACAACGGTTGTATTGATGGTTTAAGACGGTTGGGGAGGGTTTATCGATGAAGTGGCGTCATTAAATAAGTGAATAGGCTTAATGCGTTGCTACTTTCATTCAGCGATAACCTCTGAGAAATAAAAAAGCCTGCGAGTTTGTTGATCGCAGGCTTTGTTTTTAAGCACATTAAAGTTGCTTTAACAACGCTTCCCTACTCCACAGTCACCGACTTCGCCAAGTTACGTGGCTGGTCAACGTCTGTACCTTTAATTAACGCTACGTAGTAGCTCAGTAGCTGTAGCGGCAAGGTGTAGATGATAGGGGCGATTGGCTCGTCGCAGTGCGGCACGTCAATAACGCGCATGGTTTCATCCCCTGCAAACGCGGCATCTTTATCAGCAAATACGTACATGATACCGCCACGTGCGCGCACTTCTTCAACGTTCGACTTCAGTTTTTCAAGCAGTTCGTTATTTGGTGCAACCACAATTACCGGCATTTCATCATCAATTAGCGCAAGCGGGCCGTGTTTCAATTCACCTGACGCATAGGCTTCGGCGTGAATGTAAGAAATCTCTTTAAGTTTTAGGGCGCCTTCCATAGCGATGGGATATTGATCGCCACGACCTAGGAACAAACTGTGGTTTTTATCTGCAAACTCTTCAGCTAAATCTTCTATGCCGCCAGTGATAGCTAAGGTCTCTTCAAGCTTGGCAGGCAAGCTATGAAGCGCAGACACTATAGCCTTGCTGTCGGCCTCGGTCATACCATTCTCTTTACCTAATGCAAGGGTTAGCATTAGGAAAGCAGCAAGCTGGGTAGTGAAGGCTTTAGTAGACGCTACGCCAATTTCCGCGCCAGCGCGGGTCATAAATGCTAAGTCAGATTCGCGTACTAACGACGAGCCCTGAACGTTACAAATGGTCAAACTAGACATATAGCCCAGTTCTTTGGCTAAGCGAAGTGCGGCTAGCGTATCGGCTGTCTCACCTGATTGAGAAATCGTAATAAGCAGGCTGTTTGGGTGCACTACCGATTTGCGGTAACGAAACTCTGATGCAATTTCTACGTTGCACGACACATTGGCGTACTGCTCTAGCCAGTAGCGCGCCGTCATTCCCGCGTGGTAACTAGTCCCACAGGCAATGATTTGAACGTGTTTAACCTTTTTAAATATTTCATCAGCACCTTGGCCGAATACATCCGCGGTAAGACCGTTTTCATCAATACGATCCTTAAGCGCATTGCGCACAACCGTTGGCTGTTCATGAATTTCTTTAAGCATGTAGTGACGGTAACCCGCTTTGTCACCCGCATCGTGCTCTACGTTTGACTCAATCACTTCACGTTCGACAACGTTACCGTCTTTATCAAAGATTTTAACGTCTCGACGAGTAATTTCTGCCACATCGCCTTCTTCTAAAAAGATAAAACGGCGTGTTACTGGCAATAGCGCCATTTGATCTGATGCAATAAAGTTTTCGCCAAGCCCTAAACCTATAACTAGCGGGCTGCCCGAGCGTGCAACCACTACGCGACTTGGGTCTTCTTTATCCATGATAACGGTGCCATAAGCGCCGTGAAAAGTTCTAACCGCACTTTGTACTGCTTCGAGCAGGGCTTTACCCGACTTTAGTTCTTCGTGCACAGTATGAGCAATAGTTTCAGTGTCAGTGTCGCTGGTGAAGGTGTAGCCTTTTTCTTTTAGTTGAGCTTTTAGATGTACGTAGTTTTCAATAATACCGTTGTGAACAACAGCGACGCGCTCGGTTGAGAAGTGAGGGTGAGCATTCGCTTCTGTTACACCACCGTGGGTTGCCCAACGGGTGTGTGCAATTCCTGTAGTACCTAACGCTTCACCTTCTGCTACCGCATCAGCCAGCTCTTGTACTTTCCCTGTACGACGAATACGGGTGAGCGTACCGTCGTTTTGCAATAGCGCTACACCAGCTGAATCATAGCCGCGATATTCTAGTCTTTTTAACCCTTCTAGAAGAATTTCTACCACGTTACGTTCAGCAACAGCGCCAACAATTCCACACATAATTATTCTCCACTCGGCGCTGCAATAAGCACGGTCACGCCCTGATTTTCAATATTAAGTTTGTCTTGTTCACTAATGCCTTCATCAGTGATCAAAACAGAAATGTGTTTCCAGCTCAGCTCTAGGTTAGGCATTTTATGCGTTAATTTTTTTGAACTGGCTAATACCGCCACTTTTGTCGAAGCTTCGGCCATGGCCCGGGTCACACCAATAAGTTCGTTAAAGGTGGTAGTGCCTCTGTCTACATCAATGCCCGCTGCGCCGATAAGTGCAATGTCAAAACTATAGGCGCTAACTAACTGTTCAGCCATTGCACCTTGGAACGATTGAGACTGGGCATCCCATGTCCCACCCACCATTAACACCGTAGGCTCTTTAGCACTTTGGGTAATGTAATTGGCAGTGGATAATGTATTGGTCATTACCACTAAGTCATTAATATCCGATAGGTAAGGCAAGATTGACGCGGTGGTCGAGCCGCAATCTATGACTATCTTATTGCCCGGTTTAACTAAACCTGCTGCACACTGGCCTATGGCTTTAATTATTGGGCTAGTCGTCTGGCTTGGGTAAGCTTCATCAGTGATGGCTTGAGAAGAGTGAGTATCGAAGGCTATTGATGGCACAGGCACTGCGCCACCAAATTGTCGAATGAGCAAACCTTGCTGCGAAAGGGCGGCAAGATCTTTTCTTATCGTGACTTCAGAGGTAGCAAAACGCACGGCCAAATCTTCAACTTGTGACTGACCGTGTTCTTTCACCCACGCCACTATCTTCTGGCGGCGCAACTCAACTGATTGACTACTTTTCAATATAACCTCGATGGCTTTACGAATCGCTTTAGCGCTTGAGTACGCGTTGGGAGTTCGCTGTATAAACATACCAGCGCGTTAGCTCCATAAGTATTTCGTAAATAATACGCTTCTCGCAACCTATAACTTTCATAACGAAAGCTATAGATTACAAATTGAAAGCATCGTAAGTTAAATTGAAACTTTGATCAAGATAGTTTGTTTAATTAAACGACAGCGTTTGCTTTTTCTCACTCGCTTGTATAGCTAATTCAATGACCTTGATAACAGGTACTACTGTGCTTGCATCAGCTGGCGAAAACTTACCGTCTTCAATGGCGTGAGCAAGACGATTGAAAAATGTTAGGTATTCACCCTTGCGTGTTTCAATGGTTTCCTCCAGCAACTCGCCACTCTCGCTTGCCACCGTTAGCACGCCATGTTCTTTATCATTGGTTGTTGCCCAGCTTGCATCCTCAAAAGACAAGCCCGCTCGTAACTGGTTTTCTTGTGGGTCCAGATAGAACTTTCGAAAGCTACCTTTTGTGCCTTGTAGATCGAAGCGCAAGGTTGCCCCCGCCTGAAAGGCTGAGCTACCTAGCTTTACTACCCTATCACTATAGTGAAGGGTTACATCGAAGGTGTCATCCGACTGCCCATTCTCACGCAAGGCCTGTATGTTTGCCGACACTTCTTGCGGCTCGCCAAAAAGCTGTAGTGCTTGGTCAATTAAATGAGGGCCTAAGTCCCAGAAGATACCGCTGCCTGGGCCTTCGTTTTCACGCCATCTGTCTCGTGGTACAGGGCGAAAACGATCAAAACGGCTTTCCAAGCGTTTAATCTCACCAAGCGCACCGTCGTCGATAAGCTTTTTAATTGTAAGGAAGTCGCCATCAAAGCGCCTGTTTTGGTATACACAAAGCTGTTTGTTCTGTGCCTCAGCAAGCGCTACTAGCGCCTCTGCTTCTTCGCTATCTAATGTGAATGGCTTTTCTACCAACACATGGCAACTGTGTTCTAGTGCCAATTTAGCTTGTGAACCATGAAGATGATTAGGCGTTGTAATAACCACCAAGTCTACATCGTGAATTTTTAACGCTTCGTCTAACGAGCTGTACACTTCAGCTTCAGGTAAGAGCGCTTTAACCGCATCAGGTTTTGAAGAAATAACCACATCTACCGAGAATTGCGGAAGGTAATTTAGAAAGGGTAAATGAAAGGTTGTGGCTGAAAACCCAAAGCCAACAATAAGAGTAGATATCATCGAATATCCTTGTTCAATAGTAAACAACAGGTAAGTAAACACACACTATCAGTAATAATAGAGAGATAAAACCATAGATAGTTCAATATTTGAAAGAGTGTTTAAAATAGGTGGACTATTTACATTTACACTAACTAGGAAAGCGTTGTTTTAGGCGCTTTTATTAGCCATCAGTTCTTATCACCTTTCTGATTGAGCAATAGAGTGATGGGGCTAAAGAAGAAATTGGGCCAGCAACTTACGGTTAATGGTTGCCAGCCCTAATAGTTTAATTGCTGCTCACGCAGCCTGTAGCAAGGAACATCTTTTACTTTTTAGTAGGTCGCGGCCAATTTTGAATGTTGCGCTGTTTGCCACGGGCAACGGCTAGTGCGTTTTCGTCTACTGTTGACGTGATCACTGAACCAGCACCTACGGTAGCGCCTTTGCCAATGTTTACTGGCGCGACAAGCGACGAGTTTGAGCCGATAAAAGCATTTTCGCCGATGACGGTCTTGGACTTGTTTACACCGTCGTAGTTACAGGTAATTGTGCCTGCGCCAATGTTCGCTTTAGCACCAACTTCTGCATCGCCTAAGTAGGTTAAGTGATTCGCTTTGGCACCTTCACCTAAAATAGCCTTCTTCATCTCTACGAAGTTACCCACTTTGGCATTTTTCTGCATTACTGCGCCAGGGCGCAACCTTGCGTAAGGCCCAACTGTGCAAGCTTCGCCAACACTGGCTTCTTCAACAATAGAATTTGCTTCAATTACCGCGTTATCGGCAATGGTGCAGTTTCGCAGGATACAATTAGCACCAATAGTAACGTTATTGCCCAGCGTAACCTTGCCTTCAATAATAGCGTTTACGTCGATAATGACGTCGTTACCGGTTTCTAGCTGACCGCGTAAGTCAAAACGCGCAGGGTCCAACAAGGTTACACCGTTGGTCATTAGCTCGTCGGCTTGTCGGTGTTGAAGCGCGCGTTCTAAGTTAGCTAACTGCAAACGGTTGTTAACGCCTTCTACTTCTACAGCAGACTGCGGCTGAGCTGACTGAATGCGCTTGCCTTCGGCCGCAGCCATTGCAATAACATCAGTAAGGTAATATTCGCCCTGAG
This sequence comes from Alteromonas sp. ABH4_454, assembly GCF_056311775.1. Taxonomy (NCBI): domain Bacteria; kingdom Pseudomonadati; phylum Pseudomonadota; class Gammaproteobacteria; order Alteromonadales; family Alteromonadaceae; genus Alteromonas; species Alteromonas sp. ABH4_454. The sequence continues at coordinate 569,933 of NZ_CM149972.1, forward strand.
CATTGTCGTTGCTTAACTCGCCTAACCAGCGCTTAAGATCAGCACCAGACATCATCATCATGCCGGTATTAATTTCTTTAATTTCACGCTGAGCTTCAGTGGCATCTTTGTGCTCAACTATCGCGGTAATGTTGTCATTCTCACGAATAATACGGCCCATGCCTGTAGGGTCGTCTAAATTCACAGTTAACATAGCTAAATCACAGCCTTCCTTTGCTGCTTTTAAAGCGCTCAATGTTTCTTCACGAATAAGTGGTGCGTCGCCAACAAGTACAAGCACGTCTTCATTGTCTTTAATATGAGGTGCCGCTTGCTGAACGGCGTGGCCTGTTCCTAATTGCTCGGCCTGTAAGCACCAGTTTAGGTTATCTTCAACAATTGTTTCCTTTAGCTGATCACCGCCATGACCGTAAACCAAATGAATATTGTCAGCACCCAGTGATTTAACGGTGTTGATAATACGTTGCACCATAGGCACGCCACCCACTTTGTGTAACACCTTTGGCAATGAAGATTTCATACGGGTACCCTTACCCGCTGCTAAAACAACCACTGAGAAAGCCATATAATTCCTTTATTTCGCAAAGAGAATGAAAAATCGGAGCATAGTGTAACCAAGGGACAATAATATGTCAGCGATATCTTCATTTCGAGGTCTGACCGGACGACTTTGCGTTGCGCTTTCGTTCTTCGTTATTTAGTCTAAGTTAAGACAAATCGCCTAGTAGTTCATTATTGCAACAGGTATACTCGCAATCTAGGTAAGGTTCAGCCAGGCAAGGGAGCATGCGCAGTCTGTGAACACATTTCGTACACTACATAGAAGTATTCTAGTGTTATTTGCGGTAGTGGTTATCGCCATAGTAACACTGGTTCATTTCAGTATTTCAAAAATCGTTGCCGAACAAAGTCGAGCGCAGCAACAGTCATTGTCGCCTGCTATTTCGCTTATCGTTGAGCAACTTCTTAAGCCACTACATATTTCTGAAGCACTCGGTCACTCTACCGAACTGGTAGACTTAATGGATGGTGAAACCATAGACCAAGAAGCCGTTTTCAAAACATTGGATCGTCTTGAAAATGAATTTGGTTTATCTTTTTTCATTGCCAGTGAAGCAGACAGAAAACAATACAATTCTGATGGCAGCATTATTAACCTTATTGAAGGTGAAGTGAGCTGGTACTTCAAATACCGTGATTATCCCGCCGATGCCGTTGCCGATATCGGCAAATGGGAAGACACGCACTTTTATATCGATATAAAAATTCACGATGAAGATGGCCGCTTTTTAGGCTTTTTTGGTGTAGGAAAAAGCTTACGCAGCTTTATTGAAGTATTTGATACCTACAAACAAGAATATGGCTATGACTTCTTATTTGTAGATGGCGAGGGTGACATTATGCTGTCTTCAGACCCAAGCCTTATTGCCTCTTATTCTGATTTTACTAACTTATCTGAGCTCCCTTGGTATGCCAGTCTCCCCATGACTATTCAAAGCGAGCAAGCCCTAAATAATAAGTTAGTCACTATTGATCAAAAAGACTTCCTTATTGCCGAAGTTAAGCTGAATCAATTTGGTTGGACTGTGTTTCTTTTAAGTCCGCTTGAAGACCGTCAGGCAGAAATTTCTCAGGCGTTTATCTTTAGCGTGGTAACACTGCTTGTTGTTGTATTCTCTCTGTTCTTGCTGATCTACAATCTTCTGTATTATTTCAGAAAAGATATGCAGCCAGACTTAGTGGTACGCCATAGCAACCGTCTCCCTGAGAAAGACAATTTACAGCTTATTTATAAAACCTTATTGACCGAGCACAAGTCACTAAGCGTTATGCTGGTAAGCGTTGATGAACTTTCGGAAATAGTTGACGCCCATGGAGGAAACGCAGGCGACGATATTCTCGATAAAGTGGTGTCTTACCTAGCTGAGAACATCCGCGAGCAAGACGTAGTGGGTAGATGGAGTAGCGCTGAGTTTATTATTCTACTGCCTCATACTGGCCCTCACGTAGCGTTTGATATGGCGCAAAACCTGCGTCACGGCATCGCTACGCTACCCCCTCTGCAAGATTTACCTGAAGTAGTAGTTACCGCTTCTATTGGTATTTCATATACTGCGTCACCTCGCGCTATGCACGAGGTAACCGCACATGCTGAAGACGCGCTTTATCAAGCTAAACGCGACGGCAGCAATTTAGTAAGAATGCAGCTGATAGACTAAATAACGCTGGCTTCAGTTTAAGCAGGCTTAACCTTAAGGCGTTTTCGTTTGAGAACGCCTGTGGTTAGCGCAACACCAAACAAAATCATTAAGCCCCCCACTATGGTTTGAGCTGACAAATGCTCCTGCAAGAAAAGTACGCCCCAAATAATGCCAAATAGCGGCACTAAGTAAGCGACGGTTATTGCCTTTGCCGGGCCAATATCGGCGATAAGTTTGAAATACAAGATATACGCGATACCGGTACCACCGACGGCTAGCGCCACAGCGTTTACCCATGCATTCACGCTTGGCATGGTGTCTGGCAGAGTTGCAAGCGCAAAGGGTGCTAACATAATGCTGGCCATAGCTTGACTGCCTGTGGCCACAACTAAAGGCTTAACCCCTTGTAGCCATTTTTTCATCATACACGCTGCAATCCCATAGCCTGTTGTTGCTAAAAGTGCAGTTAAAATAGGAAGAAAGCTAATATCTCCCTCGCCAAGCTTTTGTTGACTAATAACGGTAACGCCGACAAAGCCAACAAAAAGACCAACAACCGCTGACTTTGTTAGTCTATCGCCCAACCACAGCCAAGCAACAATAGCCCCAAACATGGGTGCGGTAGCGTTTAGAATAGCGTTAACACCTGCCTCTAAGTGCAGACTGCTGTAATTAAAAAGCACAAAAGGGACGGCCGTATTAGCCAACCCAACGAGTGCTATGGCAAGCCAGTGATGCTTAATATCTTTAATCGAGCCGCGCAATAACAGTAAAGGTAATAACACTGCAGTTGCCAGTAAGGTACGAATTGCTACCAACACATAAATGCCAAACTCTGGTGCCGCAACCCGCATAAAAATAAACGAACCGCCCCATATTCCTGCTAACACCAACAGTGAAATAATGTCTCTTATTGCCATTTTTTTATCACCATTCTCTTATGACCCGTTTTTTTACGACCATTTTCTTATGACCACAGTACCCCTTGGGCTCCCTCTAAATTAAGTAAATACTGCTTACGCGGTAAACCACCTGCGTAGCCCGTTAGGGTTTTATTACTGCCGATTATACGATGGCAAGGCACTACAATAGCAATAGGGTTACGACCATTTGCCATACCCACGGCCCTAACGGCTTTTGGGTTACCGATTGCCTTGGCAATATCTAAATAACTGGCCGTTTCACCGTACTTTACTTGCTGTAAAGCCTGCCATACTTGATTCTGAAACACGGTGCCTTTAGGAGTAAGCGGTAAATCGAATTTCTGAAGCTGCCCATTGAAGTACGCCTTAAGCTGACGACACCCTTCATCGGTAATTGCGTTAGTGCATGAATGCGTATGGGCGTAAGCCTCATCACCATGAGCGTTGTATTGCTCAGCTTCATCTGGGTTTAAAAACGCAATGGCCGTTACTCCCTCATCAGTCGCTTCTACTTTGACTGGGCCTTGTACACTATTTACGAAACCTGTGTATGTCATGGTTAAGCCTTTTTTTGCTGGTTGCTAAGTTGCCAAAGCTGAAGGGTTAAATAGCTGCGCCATGGCGCGGCCTTATCAGGCTCCAGCGGATACTGCTGTGCCACTTTACGAACAATTAAATCGCCCCCAAGATAAATATCTGGGTTTCTCTCGCCACGCATTTTTAAATAATCCAGTGTCCAAGGGCCCACGCCCTTAATTGCAAGGATATCTTCATGGGCTGGCATGCTATCGCCAACAAACAATTGTGCAAAGCTGCGTAGCGCGTTTTTTCGCGCCTGCGGCATACGCAAAAACTCTAGATTATTGTCCGCGACAGTTTCTGGTGTAGGAAAGCTATAGCACTCCCCCGTCTCGGTATCAAAGTCTTGCGAAGAAACGACATTTGATACCCTTTCGCCTAGCAGATGTACAAGTAGCGTTACTTGTCCAATAGCCGCTTTTACACTGACTTGCTGCCCGACAATAGCGCGGCAACCGCTTTCAAATACACTCCACGCGCTAGGGAGGCGTAGGCCTGATGTTAACTGCTTTTGTGACAGCCCTGCCTGCATTAGGCTTTGCTCTATTAATAGTGGGTCGGCGTGAAGGTCGAGAACCAGCTTTATGTTTTCTATTACGGTATGAAGAGCGCGTAAATCGGGCATATCAATGTGAACATTGAAGCCGTTGCGCGCCTGATCATGTTCTGCTTTGAAGACACCAACACTGGACTGACTTGAAAAATAGCGCTGGTAGCTGTTTTCTGTAACTAGCTCCATACCCTCAATGGCGCGCGCAGCTAAAAAATCACGTACATAAGGCCAGTTATACGGAGGGCGATAAGCAAGAAACAGGGATATCGACTTTTGTTCAGCGCCCTGCTTTTTTCTAAGCTGTGTCGGCGAGGTTCCGCAATATTGTTCTACAGCTCGCTGCAATTGCCTAAGCGACTGATAACCTGCGGTTACAGATACATCCGTCATAGACAAAGAAGTTTGTTGAATAAGCTGTTTTGCAAACAAAGCGCGCTGCATATTTTGAAACTGTTTAGGCGATATGCCTACCGCATTAACGACCAGCTTATTTAAGTAGCGCTCACTTATACCTAGACGGCAGGCAATATCTGCCACACTCTCTATTGGAATGGCAGATAATAGCGATAGCCCTCGACTTACTGTTGCGCCCACGCCTTTCCAAGCTGCAGAACGAGGCGCGCTGTCGGGTCGGCACCGAAAACAAGGACGATAGCCTTGCGCCATAGCCTGAATCGCATGTTCGAAATAAGTCACATTCTCTTCTTTAGGCAAGCGCGCTGGGCAAATGGGTCTACAAAAGATACCCGTCGTTTTTACTGCAACGAAAAAGCGACCGTCAAAACGCGGATCTCTGCTAAGCCTCGCTTTGGAGAACACATACTCAGCTAACCCTTCGCTTTCTGAAGCCTCTTCATTTTGCACAACATCGTTATCTAACATAAGTATGCAGCGCTCGCCCTTAACTCGTTACGTGAGCATAGTGTATCGTGTCTTTAATTTGTAAGTGCGACAAAATCAGCACTCTATAAAATCAGGGGTAGTATGGGTGAGTATAATTAGCGACATTTGATCATTGATGCGGCTAAACGCATAATAACGAGATAATAATAATGAACGCCCTGTGAAGTAACCTTGAAGTCACAGGCACAATGAGCTGACTATATGCTGAACTCTTCGCGCTTCTCACTACTGAGCCTGGCTCCACTATGGCTATTTGCAACACTTATGGTCATAACGCAAAGTGTTTCTGCTGATTGGTTAGATGACTACGCAAATCACGTTAAAAAAGAAGCGTTAAAATACAATGTCCCTGGATATGCATTTGTGTTTTACGAACAGGGAAAAGCGCCGCGGGTTTACGTTTACGGAAAAACTCGTAAAAAAGGCGGGAAGAGCGTTACCGAAGATACAGTATTCAGGCTAGCCTCTGTTTCAAAAACCTTCACCGCCCTACTATCTGCCAAACTTGTAGAGAAAAATCAGCTTAGCTGGGAAACCCCCATCTCTACTTTATTGCCCGACATTCCTTTTACAGGAAAAGGAATGGGCGCGCTTCAGCTACAACACATTGTAGGGCAATCCAGTGGATTCATGCCTAATGCCTACGACAACCTGATTGAAGCCGACTATTCGTTAGAGCGCGTGTTGAAATCTCTTGGTGAGCTTGAACCTTTATGTGCACCTGGCGAATGTTACACCTATCAAAATGCACTTTTCGGGGCGTTGGAGTACTACTTTAGCAACAATAATACCTCCTACTCACGCCAGCTTCAGGCAAACCTTTTCTCGCCATTAGGCATGAAGACCGCCAGCGTCGGTAAAGGCGGGTTGCTTGCTTCACAATCATGGGCACAACCTCACATTGCTATTGCTAGAAATAAATGGCGTGAAGGCAAAGTTGAAAGCAACTACTACCGCTTTTCCCCCGCGGCAGGAGTTAATGCCAGCATTTCAGATATGACCATTTATTTGCAGGCGCTGCTTGGCGAATTCCCAACGGTGATTTCAGATGAGATGGTGGACTATGTCACAACAAAACGCGTCAGAACCAAGCGTGAAACCTATCGCAGGGGCTGGCGCGGTATGATAGACGATGCGCATTATGGTTTAGGTTGGCGTATTTATGACTTAAATGGGGTGCAGCTTAACTATCATGGCGGCTGGGTAAAAGGCTATCGCGCCGATGTAGCATTTATGCCCGAAAGAAAAGTAGGCTATGTAATGCTGATGAACGCAGAATCAAATATGATTAATTCTACAACAGCGGAACTTTGGAAGCGCTATTTGAAAAAAGCCGACGCAGCTAAGTAGTAGCAGCATCGGCTCTTTAAACCTGCGGAACTAAACTATTAAAGAGTAGCAGGCTCTAGATTATTTACTATTGCATCTTATTGCTTAAGGTAAGTGTAACCCGCTAAGCAGTTTTCGTAGAAATCGGTCCAGCGAACCCCTTCGCGCGGATTCAATTTGCCGTCCCATACATGCTTATCTATCATTCGTTTAACATCTGACGCCATTGCACGCGGGTTATACTGCATAACGTTTAGCACATCTTCTACTGACGAGCCTTTTACTACTTCTTCAATGTAGAAGTCTTCCGGGTCGTCGTCGTAGCTGTAAATATGCACTTCGTTTAAGCGACCAAACAAGTTGTGCATGTCGCCCATTACGTCTTGATATGCGCCCGTTAAGAACAAACCAATGTAATAAGGTTCGTCCTTCTTAAGTGGATGCATAGGCAGTACGTCAGTAATTTCACGGCCAATCGTGAATTGATCAATTTTACCGTCGCTATCACAGGTTATATCCACTAACGAGCAATTAACCGTTGGCTCTTCATTCATGCGAATAAGCGGTACTACTGGCAGAAGCTGGTCAATAGCCCAGGTATCAGCAGCCGACTGAAACACAGAGAAATTACACAAATATTGAGACGACAAGCTGTAATCTAGCTCTTGTAGCTCTTCTGGCACATATTCTTCGTTTCGATACCACTTCTGTAGGCGTCCCATAATATCCCAGTAAAGGGTTTCTATTTTGCCTAGCTCTTCTAATGTAAGTACACGCAGCTTAAATGCATCGAGCGCTTGCTCTTTATATTGAGACGCGTCGTTGTAAATCTCATGCATGTTCGTTTGTTCGTCAAACGTATCGGCAAGTTCACGCATGTTTTTCAAAAAGAAGTGCTCGCCTTCTTTCGCAGACGTATCCAGTTGCGAAGCATTAGATTTAATCTCGCCCACAATTTCTGTAATAACGCAGCTGTGATGCGCAGTGATTGCACGCCCGCTTTCACTTACCAAATGCGGATGTGGTACACCTTCAAGATCGCACATTTCCTTCATGCCGTAGACAACGTCAGCAACATATTCTTGCATGCTGTAGTTACGCGAAGACTCATTCGTTGAGTTACTGCCGTCGTAGTCGATACCAAGACCACCGCCTACATCAACATAGTCCAGCTCGAAGCCCATTTTATGAAGGTCGGCATAAATACGCGCGCCTTCGGTAACCGCTTCTTTTACTGCACGTATATCGGTTAGCTGACTGCCAATATGGAAGTGAAGCAGCTTCAAGCAATGGGCCATACCCTGTTCTTCAAGGTAGCGAGCTGCGTTAATGATCTCGGTAATGGTCAAACCGAATTTCGCACGTTCGCCACCAGAGCTTTCCCACTTACCACGACCTTTCACGGTCATTTTAGAGCGCACACCGATAATAGGGTCGATGTTAAGCTCTTTTGAAATTTTCACGAGTAAAAGCAGCTCGGTGTACTTCTCGACTACCACAACCACTCGACGACCAAGCTTTCTACCTAACAGTGCAAGACGCATTACTTCGTCGTCTTTATAACCGTTTAGAATGGTCAACGACTCTTCGTTGGTATTCATGGCAAGTACGGTAAGAAGCTCGGCTTTAGAACCGGCCTCCAAACCGTAATTATAAGGCTTGCCTGCATCAACAATCTCTTCAACCACTTCACGCATTTGGTTTACTTTTACCGGATACACACCTTGGTACTGGCCTTGATATTCGGCTTCTTCGATTGAGCTTCTGAAAGCTTTATTCAAACCGGCAACTTGCGAGCGCAATATGTCGTGGAACCGCACAACAACAGGGAACTGTACACCCTCTTTGCGGATATCTTCTATTACCGAATTAAAGTCGATTCGAATGCTAGGATCTTCAGGAACAGGGGTAATATGGACATTGCCATTTTCACCAATTTGAAAATAGCCGCCACCCCATTGAGACACGCCATAGACGCGCTCCGCTTCTTCGATGCTCCAATCTGACAATTTATTCACCTATGTGTAAGTGGGCTAGGTTTATACCTAGCAAAGTAAGTGCGAAAATAAGCAGCGTATTATAGACAACACAAGGCTGAACGCGAGTATTGTTGCGATGTAAAATATCTATTGTCGCGACTAATTTTGTTTATCGAACGCTAACTTTTAAGTGTCTATCCATGTTTGAACATAGTCTATAACTATCTTGTCTGCTTTTGCTTCACAATACGCTATAAACTCTGAGATATTTTGAGTACGCTCAAGCTCAAAACCCAGATTAATTTGCGGCGATTTAAAAAACTTCTGCGCAATATGTTCAGCATCAGTCTCATCATCTTCTAACCATGTCTCGCTAAGCTGGTTTCGCCTATCTAGCTTTATCGGCGCTTTTATTTGATTGAAGGAATCTGAATTGGGAGTCTGCCAGCCGCGCATGTCTACAAATAGGTGAAAGGGTCTACCTTTACGGGTTTTCAAGCAGTCAGAAAGTTTAGCGAGATACTGAATGTTTGTAGACATATCCCACTTGCCACGAAGTGTGACCAAAATACAATTTCTGAATGGCTCAATATGAAAAGGGGTCGTAGACATTTATTCGTACATCTCTATGACTATATGAATAATAAACTCAACTGCTATAGCTCCTACATAGTAGAGTTGAAAAGCTTAAACTACAACTAAAGTTGAATACATTGTGATTACGTTTCATACTCAAAAAGTAAAAAGACCTGCATTTACGCAGGTCTTTAAACGTTGTTAATAGAAGATAGACGCCGTATTAATCGTCCCCGAACTCACGAATAATACTGTTGATGGTGTCTTTAGCGTCACCCAAAACCATGCGCGTGTTGTCTTTGAAAAACAGCGGGTTATCTACACCAGCAAAACCGGCATTCGCAGAGCGCTTAAGTACAAAGACGGTTTTTGCACGATGGGCTTCGATAACTGGCATACCGTAAATAGGGCTACCTTTCATCTCCTTGGCCGCTGGATTAACAACATCGTTCGCGCCGATAACGATAACCACATCATAGTTTTCCATACGCGGGTTTACGTCGTCCATTTCGTATAGTTGGTCATAAGGCACATCGGCTTCTGCCAATAACACGTTCATGTGACCCGGCATACGCCCTGCTACCGCGTGAATGGCATAATCAACCGTACAGCCGTTTTCTTCTAATAGAGACTGAAGCTCACGTACCGCATGCTGTGCTTGCGCAACCGCCATACCGTAGCCAGGCACCACCAGTACTGCTTGCGCGGCCTCTAATACATAAAATGCATCTTGCGCGGACAATACTTTAATTTCGCCTTCTATTTTTTCACCCGCTTCTACTGGCTTCGCAAAGCCAGACAACAGCACATTCATCAGTGAGCGGTTCATTGCCTTACACATGATATTGGTAAGAATTAAGCCTGAAGCACCCACTAGTAAACCGGTAACAATCAATATTGTGTTACCAGTAGCGAGACCTGCCGCAGACGCCGCAACACCTGAGTAGCTATTTAAAAGTGCGATAACCACCGGCATATCTGCACCACCGATTGAAATGGTCGCCCACAAGCCGAAGCTTAGTGATAACGCAATAGCACAGTAAATCCAAAGTGGATTGCTTGGGTCGGTAGTGAAGAAATAACCAATCACCACCATACCAATTAAGTGCAAGATGCTTAGCTCGCGAAGCCCTGTGAAAATAACCGCTTTAGAACTCATTTTCCCGGACAATTTACCCCAGGCTACCACCGAGCCAGAGAACGTAATGCCCCCAACTAAAATAGTGAAAAACAAGGTAATAAAGGTAAACGCGCTTTCAGTTTTAAGGGTAATCAGGCTCATTCCGGCTAATGTTGCCCAACCCAGAAGCAATGACGCTGCACCACCAAAGCCGTTAAACAGCGATACCATCTCGGGCATTGCCGTCATTTCAACGGTTTTAGCTTTCCACGCACCAAAAGCGCCGCCAATAACAAAACCTAAAAGGATATATTGGTAGCTAATAATTTGCTGATCAAGCAGGGTAACAACCACAGCAACCAGCATACCTATGGCAGAAATGAAGTTACCTTTTTTCGCGGTATCTGGATGGCTAAGTAATTTAAGTCCTAGGATAAATAGTGCCGCAGCAACTACATACGCAAGGTTTATTACAGTTACGATATCACTCACTTGCGTACTCCTTATTTATCTTTTTTCTTAAACATGCCAAGCATGCGGTCGGTAACAAGATAACCGCCCACTACGTTTATGCTGGCCAGCGCCACCGCGGCCGTACCAAGAATGGTGGTTAGCAAGTTATTGTCGCTACCCGATGCGACTAATGCGCCTACTAACGTAATACCTGATATTGCGTTAGAGCCTGACATTAAAGGCGTATGTAACGTAGCAGGCACTTTTCGAATTAACTCAAAACCCAAAAAAGCAGCCAGTAGCACGATGAAAAGTAGGTAAATGATTTCCATGATTAGGCTCCTTTGTATGCGTTGTTAAGCATGTCGTTGGTAATGCTACCGTCGTGGGTAATAACACAGCCGGCCAGAATGTCGTCTTCTAAATTCAGCCCAAAGGTTTTGGTTTCATCGTCAAAGAACTCATCCACAAGGTTGTAGATGTTATTGGCGTACATATCGGTGGCCGCTTTAGCCACAAACTGACTCCAGTTACCGTTACCGATTACCTTTACACCGTTAACTTCAACTGTTTCGCCAGCAACCGAACCTTCAACATTACCACCTGATGTTGCGGCCATATCTACAACCACACTGCCAGGCTTCATTAGTGCTAAGGTATCTTTTGAAATTAGTACAGGTGGTTTGCGTCCAAATAGTTGAGCAGTAGTTATAACGATGTCAGAGTCAGCAATGGCGTCGCGCTGGGCTTCTTGCTGCTTTGCTTTTTGTTCGTCTGTCAGTTCTTTTGCATAACCGTCTTTCGTTTGGCCTGTTTCACCAATGTCGATTTTAAGGAATTTGCCACCAAGTGACTCTACTTGCTCTGCCACTACCGCACGGGTGTCGTAAGCTAGCACGTTTGCGCCTAAACGTTTCGCCGTTGCTATTGCTTGAAGGCCCGCTACACCGGCACCAATAATGAATACCTTCGCAGGCTTTATGGTACCTGACGGTGTCATCATCATAGGTAATATTGATGGCAACTGGTTCGCTGCCTGCATCACCATCACGTAACCTGCAAGACTCGCTTGCGAGCTCAATGCGTCCATTTTTTGTGCACGAGAAGAACGAGGGATCATCTCTACAGAAATAGCGATTAGCCCCTTCTGTGCAATAGACTCAACAAGCGATTGCTGAAAGAAAGGGTCAAGATGGCCTACCACAATGGCCCCTTTTTTCATCAACGCTAGCTGTGCATCGGTGGGTTTGTTCACCGCCACCAGCATATCTGCTGTTGATAACGCTTCATTCACATCATCAAGGATTGTGACACCCGCATCTTGATATTCTTTATCTGAATAACCAGCACCCTTTCCTGCACCTGTTTCGAGTAATAAAGTTGCACCTTTCTTCACTAGACGTTGAGCACTACTTGGCGTAGCTGCACAGCGCTTCTCCACATTATTGAGCGGACCCGGCGCTTTTGACTCATTTAATATTATGATCTTCACACATACACCTCCTCACTTGTTGGCAATTTGAGAATGACACCAACCTTATGCCGCACAGCCATTTAATTCGCTTATGCTTAGCATTCCTTGGCTAAATTACATTCAACTTTTGTTTTATTCGCACTTTTTTCTTTAGTACTCATCCTTGGGACCGCTTTATTTATAGGCGAAAGCAGAGCAAAGCTACGCGAAACACTTATGCTTAACCACTACCTTTTCCTTACGACTAATAACTAATACGAATAAAGAAATGGCATACAGTCAATAAATGGCCTCAATATTTTCTCATTCACAATGTGAATAAAGAAAAATGCGGTCAATTTTTGTACACACGTAAATGTTGAAATTAACTTCAAGGAAGTTTTTACAATGGTGGGGCGCATACGGAATGAAGAATCTGTTGAAGAAAAATAAAACTCGCTTTCTTACCATGAAAGTTTGTTAATTAAGTTTGGTGATCGAAACATTCCCTTATTGCGTTATACCGCTAACCACTAAAAAGAGAAATTTTTCCATGTTCGGACTTTTTAATAACAACCCCACGAAAAAAATGCGTAAGCAATATGACGCCTTATTGGAAAAAGCCATGCATGCACAACGAAACGGTGACATCAAAACGTATTCGCTGCTAACGGCTGAGTCTGAGACACTTTGGAAAGAGATAGAAAAAATAGAAAACCCTGACAACCAAAAAAACAACTAAGCAAATTTGCCCTAGTTTTCTCGCCCTTTGTTTTCTGAGCCCTTACAATAACGCCTTATATGTAAATGCATCAAACAATAAGGCGCTTTGATATGCTAATAGGCAGTGCTGTAACGGCATTTAAACAGTTCACTTCCAGGCTAATGTTCTTGGCTACTTGCGCGGTGCTGTCTAATACAGCTTTCGCTATTGAAGCTGGCCAATATTACTATTTCATTTCTGACAAGTGCGTAGCCAAAGGCCCTCAAACACCTGAAGAGCGCGGAGCAGTTACCCCTGATGTCATGCTATTTGAAGTGGTACCCGCTGGGATCAGCGACTACTACGTAAATATGAATACAAACGCCCTAGTTCACTATACAGAGGAAGGGCAGGACACCCTTTCTTCGTTAGAGACAGAGCAGGCTTATACTGCTGGCAAAACACCGTCAAAGGACAGCCTTAGAAAAGACGGGAATGCTATTCATCACGACTTTATGTTGCAGCGCGAAGCCATAGATTTGAAAACCCTGATTAACACCTTAAACGGTTTTTCGCAGTTGCAATCTGATAAAGGCTACTTTTTTAAGAAGATTGTAGGGCTTTCAAACCCTAACGCTAAGTTCAAAGCCATTACCCGGGTTCGCTTAACCGATATGGGTTATGAAAACCGTATGATGCTAACAAGCTATACCAGCGATTATTTTATGTTGGATGGACAAGGCAAAGCGCCTGATACACCTTTTATTGAAGTAGATCACGGTGCAGCACTTCGTGGTTCACTTCACGAGACCAACAGCCCTTACGCTATCTTCACCCGAAACACAGTATGCGGCGAAAAGTGGGAGCCGGGTAATTAACAAGGTAATTAGCTAGGACATACTTTAAACGCTTGTTAAATGGAGCGGGCTTGCTTCGGCTTTAGCGGCTTTGATTTTAAAAGGCTCTGGTTTTAATTACTACGATAGAGCGTTTTAATAAGGTGGTAGCCGAAACGGGTCTTCACCGGCCCGTGTACTTTTAGCACCTCTTTCTTAAACACCACATCGTCGAAAGCTTTTACCATTTGGCCTCGACGAAATTCACCAAGATCGCCGCCACGCTTGCCCGACGGACATTTAGAATGACGCTTTGCTAACGTCGCAAAATCCTTACCCTTTTTAAGCTGCTCTAAAATAGAAAGCGCTTCTTTCTCTGTTTTAACCAAAATGTGAAGTGCGGATGCCGTTGCCATGGAAAGGACCTAATTTGTCTCGGGGGTTTAAGAATAATATCGTGCACGCTAAGTATACCCTAGTGAGCAACTCGCCCGCCATTAGTCAATGTGATGTGTTGGGCTAAAAAAGCGATGTAAAGGCTACTCTGCTGTTTAAAAACTGCGTATCGTTAACCTTTATCAATCATTGACGAGTCTTTCCTCTTGTTACCAGAATTCGACTTGGCCCAAGCGATAGGAATGCTGAGTTTTGCGCTTGGCATTTTGTGCTTTTATCAGCGTGATGATCAGCACCTGCGTATTATGATGGTTGTGATGAATTTAAATCACGCCCTGCATTTCGCGTTACTTGGTGCTGTTACCGCATGCTTAAGCGCCTTACTTTCAGTGGTAAGAACAGGCATTTCAATTAAAACCCGCTCCCGCAGTGTCGCCTATCTATTTATATTAATATCGCTAGCAGCCGGGCTGTATTTGGCCGAAGTTTGGTACGATTTATTCCCTATTTTGGGCACGTGCATAGGCACTTATGCCTTGTTTTGTTTGTCGGGAATACGCATGCGTTTAGCGTTTTTGTGCGGCGCTATATGTTGGCTAACCAACAATATTATTGTCGGCTCTATTGGCGGCACCCTGCTTGAAGCTACGCTACTGGCAGTTAATAGCTTCACCATTATTCGTTTGTACAGAGGGCAAAAAGCACTCGGTCAGGCCTGATTGCCCAAAGTGAATGCGTTGCTATACGCACACTGCATTGGAAGCTTTCAAGCCAACCTCGTCGAGTGAGTCGAAACACGTCAATTAGAACGAGAGCGCAAACAGACTCGTTACTGACGTGTGGTAGTCCACTGACATAGCAAAAGATAACAACGTTATATTCACTATAGAAAAACCAAAAACGCGTTTTGCCCAGCCTTCTACATTGATGTCGGGTCTATATCCGCGCAGTGCCATTAACAGCCACCAAAGGCTGGTTGCAAAAGCAACCGTTAAAAAGCCAATGCCCGTATAACCGCTTAGTGGAAGCAGCATTACCACTAAAGCAAATAACGCAACATGTAGAACAATATGGCGTTTTGCTTTCGCTATACCTTGCGATACAGGCAGCACGGGAATATCAGCAGCCTTATAGTCGTTATATCTAAAGATAGCGATGGCATAAGAATGAGGCATTTGCCAAATGCTGAACATACCCAGCAAAATAGCCGCGGCTATATCAAACTGACCACTTACTGCGCAATAACCGACCACTGGCGGCACCGCACCTGACAAGCTGCCAACAAATGTGCCGTACACCGAGTTTCGCTTCATATACAGGCTGTAAGCGCCCACATAAATAACGTAGCCAAAAGCAGCAAAGCACATCGCAGTTAGATTGGTGTAAAGCGCTAACAAGCCAAACCCTGCAACACCTAGCACAACACCGTGCAACATCGCAGTAAGTAACGGCAGCTCGCCTGTCACCGTAACCCGATTTGCGGTGCGCTGCATTTTGCCGTCAATGTCTCGGTCAATGCAGTTGTTAATTACGCACCCCGACGCCACCACCAGCGACAAACCAATAAGTGTAGCAAGTAGCAGCCAATAATCGATATCGCCACGGGACGCTAATAAGAAACCGCCCGTTACCGAAATGGCATTACCCATAATGATGCCGGGCTTGGTGACTGACAGATAACGTTTAAAGGTAGAGGTCATGGGTAAAATCCAAAATTAGAACGCGCCAATTGAGAAGCGCATCCATGAATACTGAGAAGCCCAATATTGAGCGCCCTTCAGAAAGGCACTATGTGAGGGCTCAACGTACTGACCGAAATTCAGTAAGCACATGAAAAGCCCGACACAATCGTCAGGCTAGACCACGTATACACAGTGATTTGCTAATACATCATCATGGCGTTCGATTCGTAGATGATCCAAACGGATAACCCCACCACCATGAAAATAATGAGCGCACTGAATAGAAACGAGAACGTATTGGCCCTGCCTTCCTCGGTTACAAAGTTAAGATGCAGGAAGTATTTAAGGTGCACCCAAATTTGAACTAAGCCCAAGGTAACCACGCTCCAAATGGTGGTGACTTTAGAAAAATCACCATTCATCACCAAAGTAAACGGAATAGCGGTAAGTACTACAGATAAAATAAAGCCGATAACGTAAGACTTCACATCGCCATGGCTAGCATCACGACTATGTTCAGATGAAGCGTGGCTATTCGAATTCGAAGCTAATTTTGCATCGTGTAACGCCATTACATTGCCCCCATTAAATACACTACGGTAAATACACATATCCACACGATATCGAGGAAGTGCCAAAACAAGCTCAAGCAGCTTAGTCGGGTAACGGTTTGCTCGCCAAGACCTCGGCGGGTTACTTCAATAAACATAATGGTCATCCAAATAAGACCTGCTGTAACGTGCAACCCGTGCAGCCCTACTAGCGAGAAAAACGCTGTTAGAAACGCACTTTGCTGCGGCCCGTTGCCATGCTCAATAAGGTGATGGAATTCATATACTTCCATACCGATAAAGCACGCTCCCAGCGCCCAAGTCACCGCCAGCCAAGCAAGTGCGCCTGATTTGTTTTGCCGGTGAGCAAAAATCATCGCAAAGCCAAAGGTAATACTGCTTAAGAGCAATGCAGCTGTTTCCACAGCCACAAAGTTGAGTTCAAAAATATCTTTGCCAGACACGCCCCCTGCCGTGTTCATGAAGAGCACGGCGTAGGTTGCAAAGAAAGATGCAAACAACAAACAGTCGGTCATTAAATACAACCAAAAACCAAACACAGTGTTGTTCTCATGATGTTCTTCATGTGCGTGTGCTTGAGGCATTGGCGCTGCACTTGAAGTTGCAATAGTACTCATTAGCGACCTCCTACTGTATTTGCACTTAAGTGCGTAGCTTCAACTCGTTCAACCTCATCTACCTGCACGTAGTAATCAACATCTGCGGTATAGCAACGTTTAATAAACCCCCCTATTCCTGCTGCTAAACCGGCAATGGCTAGCCACCATATATGCCAGATAAGCGCAAAGCCCATAACGGTAAAGCTCATACTCATAAACACACCCGCAGAGGTGTTTTTTGGCATATGTATAGGTGTGTATTTCTCTGGGCGTTGATACGACTCGCCCCGTTCCTTCATATCCGTCCATGCATCGATGTCTTTGACGTGCGGTATGTTGGCAAAGTTATAGAACTGAGGTGGTGACGCTGTTGACCACTCTAGCGTGTGACCATTCCACGGGTCGCCTGTTCTGTCGTTGAGCTTTTCTCTGTTTTTAAAGCTTACATACAAGCTGTAGAAGCTGGAAGAAAATGCCAATCGCAATAACAAACGCACCAAATGCAGCAATGTATAACCAGATATTCCAGTCAGGATTGTTTGTGTGATTTAAACGGCGTGTCATACCCAAGAAGCCAAGCACATACAGGGGCATGAACGCCAAAAGGAAACCAATTTGCCAGCACCAAAACGCTGCTTTTCCGGTTTTTTCGTCAAGCTTAAAGCCCATGGCTTTCGGGAACCAAAAAGCAAAGCCAGCCAAGTAGCCAAACACTGCACCACCAATAATGGTGTTATGAAAGTGGGCAATAAGGAACAAGCTATTGTGGAGTACGTAGTCTGCGCCAGGTATAGCTAACAGCACGCCTGTCATACCGCCAATGGTGAAAGTCACCATAAAACCTAACGTCCATAGCACAGGCACACTTAGTACAAGACGGCCTCGATACATAGTGAAGAGCCAGTTAAATAGTTTTACCCCCGTGGGTATAGCAATAACCATGGTCATAATGCCGAAGAAGGCATTCACATTGGCGCTCGACCCCATGGTAAAGAAGTGATGCAGCCACACAATAAAGCCAAGAATGGCAATGGCGCCCGACGCATAAACCATCGACTTGTAGCCAAAAAGGCGCTTTGCGGTAAACGTAGATATAACTTCAGAAAAAATGCCAAATGCAGGCAGTACCAGAATATAAACTTCAGGGTGTCCCCACGCCCAAAACAGGTTGATATACATCATAGAGTTACCACCGGCTTCGTTAGTGAAGAAGTGGAAGTCCATATAGCGGTCTAGCGTTAGCATGGCTAACACAGCGGTAAGAATAGGGAACGAGGCGGCAATCAGAATATTCGCCCATGTACAGGTCCAGGTAAAAATAGGCATTTGCATTAACTTCATGCCTGGTGCACGCATTTTAAACACGGTAACTAAGAAGTTTACGGCAGTTAGCAGGGTACCGAGCCCGGATATCTGCAGGGCCCATATGTAATAGTCGACGCCAACCCCGGGACTAAACTCCAACCCGGCTAGCGGCGGATAAGCAACCCACCCTGTTTTTGCGAATTCACCTAACCCTAAAGACACATTCACTAGAATTGCGCCACCTGCGGTTAGCCAAAAACTCAAATTATTTAAAAATGGAAACGCCACATCACGAGCACCAATTTGCAGTGGCAAAATGATGTTCATCAAGCCAATCATAAACGGCATTGCCATGAATATGATCATGATAACGCCATGGGCGGTGAAGATTTGGTCGTAATGCTCTGGCGGGAGGTACCCGGGCGCACCATTGGTTGCCATTGCAAGCTGAGTACGCATCATAATAGCGTCGGCAAAGCCGCGCAGCAGCATGATCATAGCTAGCACAATGTACATAATGCCCAGACGTTTGTGGTCGACAGACGTGATCCAGTCAAACCACAGGGTACCCCACTGTTTGTGTTTGGTGATGAGCATGGCTATAACCACACCAAGTAGTGCCACTACGGCAAGTGTCACCATGATAATGGGCTCGTGATAGGGCACGGCCTCTATAGATAATTTACCTAAAAAAGACATGATTATTGTGCATCCTCTTGATGATGACGGTGTTGCATTTGAGGCATTGTGTGATGTTCGCCGGTTGCGGCATTTTCTGGCTTGCTGTAAAAGTCCATAGAGCCGTGATCTTTCATATACTTCATCACGATGTCGTGAAAGAGACCTTCACTCACTTCGCTGTAGTAAGTCACCGGGTTGTTTTCGCTTGGTTTGGCTAGCTGCTCATAAGAAGCCGAAGTTAACGGTGTTTGTGCTTGCTTTACGCTTGCAACCCAATCGTTAAAGTCGCCCTCGGTAGGTGTGGCGATGGCGTTGAATTTCATGCCCGTAAAGCCCGCGCCACTGTAGTTTGACGAAATACCTTTATACGTACCTGGCTCGTCTGCGATAAGGTGAAGCTTAGTTTCCATTCCAGCCATGGAATAAATCTGGCTTCCCAACTGAGGAATAAAAAACGAATTCATAGTACTTTCAGAAGTGATCTTAAACGCCACAGGTTTATTAGCCGGAAACACTAATTCATTGACGGTAGCAATGCCTTGCTCAGGGTAGATAAACAGCCATTTCCAGTTAAGCGATACCACTTCAACAGTAAGGTGCTCTCCTTTGCCTTCTAGCGGCGAATAGGGGTCGAGCGCGTGTGTCGAGCGCCATGTGATCACGCTTAACGAAATAACAATTAAGATTGGAATAGACCAAACAATGGCTTCAATCTTCGTTGAGTGTGCCCATTTAGGGGTGTAAATTTCAAAGTCGCGGCTAGCACGATATTTCCACGCAAAGTAAAGCGTAAGCACAATAACGGGAACAACAACAATCAGCATCAGAATGGTACAAAGAATAATAAGATTCTTTTCATCCATGCCCACTTGCCCTTTGGGGTCAAGCACGCCACCGCTGCAACCGGCTAACGTAAGCCCAGCACCAGCAACAATCAAAGTAAAAAGGTTACGAATAGACAAAACAAGTTCCTATAACCCACAAGTTAAACGGCGATGACTGAGCAGTTCCTAACGGAACCACGGGTTTACAGCATCGAAAAACGCACCAAAAGTGGCGGTATTACGCTTAAAGCGCAGCACTGATGGTGTCTAAAAAATCGGAGACGTTTAACTAAAAAGCGGGGGCGCTCGGCTGCCAACCGTTTGAACGAAAGGCTGAGGAAATGTAGGGCAAAAGTAAGGGATAGGCTGGCGCGGTTTTGTTATTTGCGCCTTTGCTATAGCCGTGGCTTTTACCAATAAACCGACTAACACCAACGCGATAGTGGGAACGATAAATTGTGAAAGCGTGTGATCAGCAAGTGCAATAACGAAAGGCTCGAAAACCAAGCTTTCATTAAATGCACTGACAAACTCTGTAGCGTCGGCCATGGTGCCACTAATAACTAGCGCAACATTCAGCAACAGCACCATATTAGCTAGCCACAGCATAGCGCCTACACCATTGGTGTAGTTTACTGCGGGTCTAATTAATGAATTCAATTCGCTTAAAAAAGCGAAAGAACGTGGTGCCATAGTGGGTAGTATGCCTTATAAAAAATGCACTAGTTACTTACTTCAAAGATGAAGCAGGCGTGGCAGGTTAAAGGCAATCGTTATTGAGTACAAGTTAGTGTTCGAATTGCTCTCAGGCCATTCCTTTACCACTGAAACGAGTAATTTTCCATTTATTTAACATGTGAGAATTACTCTTCCAAATTATGCAGTCTGCTTTACTTAAGCTGTACCTTTGGTTTTTAGGCATTTCATGATCATTTGACGTGTCACTTGCTTCTTTTAGAAAGAAAGCAATGTAAATTTTTCGTTTATAAAAACTTGGCAAAAAAGAGAATGTTGAAAAGTTTATGATGCGGTAAGTTTCAGATAAATACGATAAATCACGAGAATTAGTTAGGGAGCATGGAGATTGAAGCAGGTATTAGAATGACCAGCACTGCCGGCCATTCCCTGCTAGTACTTACCCTTGCCAGTTTTCACAGCCAGATATTTTTTTATCAATAACTAAATCGCCCTCAACCTCATATGCAATGTAACCAATTAAGAATGAAAAGACGACAGAGTCTGCGGTAACATCAGTTAAGCCAACGGCGCATTTGTCGCTCTCAATCGCTTTATCGGCAGCTTCTTTTACATTTGGAATACCTAGAGGGAAAATAATCACCGGCTTGCTGTCTTCACCTTTCACTCGAGGGCCTTTCACAAAATCCCCTTTGTTTATATCAATATTTTTTGTTGAAGCGAGAGTAAAGTCAGCAACTCGTTGTGCGCAGCCTGAAGAAAATAATGCGCTTAAAATAACTAAAGAAAAGAATGCTTTTTTCATAATTTAAAACTACTTAATAAAAGGGCGCGCATTATTCCATAAGCTGTGCGACTTCGTGAAGCTATTAATAACCATTTCTTCTTTTTTTCAGATACTTAGAGCAAAAAAAGACCAACAAACAAAAAAGGCGCTGAGTGTTAACCCAGCGCCTCTCTTTTGGCTTCTTTTCTGTCCTACATCACTGTCTACATTTTCATATACTCTTATGTATACGTTATAAGCAATCCATTGATATACAAGGACTAGAGGAGAGCGGCTTTGATTACATCATGCCGCCCATACCGCCCATGCCGCCCATATCAGGCATTGCAGGAGCTGCTGCTTCGTCTTTAGGTAGTTCAGCTACCATTGCTTCGGTAGTGATCATTAGTGAAGCAATTGAAGACGCGAACTGTAGCGCAGAGCGCGTTACTTTAGTTGGGTCAAGAATACCCATCTCCAGCATGTCGCCGTAAGTGTCGTTACCTGCGTTGTAACCGTAGTTACCGTCGCCGTTCTTCACTTCGTTAACAACTACTGATGCTTCTGCACCTGAGTTGATAGAGATTTGACGTAGAGGCGCTTCCATTGCACGTAGTGCAAGCTTAACACCTACAGTTTGATCTTCGTTGTCGCCAGTTAGGTCAGCAAGTTTAGCTGCTGCACGAACTAGTGCTACACCACCACCAGGCACCACGCCTTCTTCAACCGCTGCACGCGTTGCGTGTAGTGCATCTTCTACGCGGTCTTTCTTCTCTTTCATTTCAACTTCAGTTGCTGCACCAACCTTAATTACTGCAACACCGCCAGAAAGCTTAGCTAGACGCTCTTGAAGTTTTTCTTTGTCATAGTCAGACGAAGACTCTTCAATTTGACCTTTGATTTGAGCACAACGGCCTTCAATCGCTTCTTCGTCGCCGTTACCGTCAACAACTGTTGTGTTGTCTTTGTTGATAACTACGCGCTTAGCAGTACCTAGGTCTTCAAGCTGAACTTTTTCAAGGTCTAGACCAATCTCTTCAGAGATTACAGTACCGCCAGTTAGGATAGCGATGTCTTGAAGCATTGCTTTACGACGGTCACCAAAACCAGGTGCTTTAACCGCTGCTACTTTAACGATACCGCGCATGTTGTTTACTACTAGAGTAGCAAGCGCTTCGCCTTCAACATCTTCAGCGATAATCATAAGCGGCTTACCAGCTTTCGCTACGCCTTCAAGGGTAGGAAGTAGTTCGCGGATATTAGAAATCTTCTTATCAACCAATAGGATGAACGGGTTGTCTAGTTCAACAGTACCGTTTTCTTGGTTGTTGATGAAGTATGGAGATAGGTAACCGCGGTCAAACTGCATACCTTCAACAACGTCTAGTTCGTTTTGAAGTGCTTGACCTTCTTCTACAGTGATTACACCTTCTTTACCTACTTTTTCCATTGCTTGAGCAATGATGTCACCAACTTCTGCATCAGAGTTTGCAGAGATAGTACCTACTTGTGCGATAGACTTGCTGTCTGCACAGTCAGTAGAAAGGGCTTTAAGCTCTTCAACTGCTGCAACAACCGCTTTGTCGATACCGCGCTTAAGGTCCATTGGGTTCATACCCGCTGCAACGCTCTTAAGACCTTCAGTTACGATAGCTTGCGCTAGAACGGTTGCAGTAGTAGTACCGTCACCCGCTTCGTCGTTTGCTTTAGACGCTACTTCTTTTACCATCTGAGCGCCCATGTTCTCGAACTTGTCTTCAAGCTCGATTTCTTTCGCTACAGATACACCATCTTTAGTGATAGTAGGTGCACCGAAAGACTTGTCTAGAACAACGTTACGGCCTTTTGGACCTAGTGTTACTTTAACTGCGTTAGCTAGTGTGTTTACGCCTTTTAGCATTTTGCTGCGAGCGTCATCACCAAAACGTACTTCTTTAGCTGCCATGATTAAATTCCTCTAAAATTCGTTTTAACGTTAGTTGTAATTACTCAACAATCGCTAGAATGTCGCTTTCGCTTAGGATTAGTACTTCTTCACCATCCAGCTTTTCTGTTTTAACGCCGTAACCGTCGTTGAAAATAACGGTGTCGCCTACTTTAACGTCTAGCGCTTTAACTTCGCCGTTCTCAAGAATGCGACCGTTGCCTACAGCGATTACTTCGCCGCGTGTAGATTTTTCTGCTGCAGAACCAGTCAGAACGATACCGCCTGCAGATTTGCTTTCTTGCTCTGCGCGCTTAAGGATTACGCGGTCGTGTAAAGGACGAATTGCCATTTTCAAGTCTCCTGAAAATTCCACTATTCAAGTTTATGTGATTACCAACATTCAGATTGTCTGAATGTTGTGTGCCTGGGTTGCTCATTGCTGAGCAGTTAAAATCGTTTCTGCACGGATAGATGGGGTAGTACCCTGATAACTTCAAGGGTTTTTAAGCAAAAAAATGTAAAAAATTTGGTTTTTTCTCTAAATACTTCTTTTTATTGGGCAAGTAAACGCCGTTTATCGCGGTAAACGGCGTTCATAACCTAAGGGAGGGGCCAGTAAATTAGGGCCTGTAGATGTTTTTATTTTAAGCGCTTATCTGGGTCGTTGGTGGTGCGATCTGAGTACTCACCTTCAAATACATCACCATCGTTGTTGTGTGAGCGTGAACGCTCGTCGAAAGGGCTTTGCCCAAACGGTGACTGACCTTGCCCGAAACCTGAAGCTCCCGGCCCCATACCAGGCCCCATTCCCGGAGCAACAACGCGCATTTTCATATGCTTACTGACCTGTGCAGCAAAGAAATGACGAGAGCCTGGCATTGCTAAAAGGAAGCCGAAGATATCAGTAATAAAGCCTGGCGTAACAAGTAAAATGCCGGCAACCACTAGCATTAATCCTTCAACCAGCTCTTTTCCAGGCACTTCATTTCGCTGCATTTTCTCTTGTGCCGTCTGCAGCGTACTCACACCTTCGCGCTTAACAAAATAAGCACCAATAAAGGCAGAAAGAATGACCAAGCCAACGGTATTCCAGCCACCAATCACGCTGCCTACATTAATAAGCAACGCAATTTCTAAAATAGGTAATAGGGCAAACAGTATAAATAAAACCCGCAAAATGCTTCCTCTTTCATGTATTCATAACCTGTTATAAGGTCTTTGTACGTAATAACAAGAAAAGGTGCCCATCCTTTCGCTTAAATAGCCACTTAAAGCGACCGATAACGACCGTTATATACTTTGGCTGTGAAAGAATAGTGTGGAGTTTCAGGTCTATTATGCATCGGCTCATTAGCAAAGTAACAGGCGCAAACAAGGTAGAATACGTTTATGACAATAAAGCTTGTACTGTGTACCACTCCAGATGAAAAGTCAGCGCAGTTGATTGCCAGCACCTTGGTTAAAGAAAGGCTTGCAGCTTGCGTGAATATTGTTAAGGGTATTGAGTCTGTTTATGAGTGGCAGGGGAAGGTAGAAACCGACGCAGAATGCCAACTGCTTATTAAAACGAACACACAACACGTTTTACAGGCCTTCGATAGAGTAAGTGAACTACATCCGTATGATGTCCCTGAATGGTTAGAACTTAATGCTGAGGCTAGCAGCGCTTACGGTCAGTGGTTACAAACCACGCTACAGCGCTAGTTAAAACGTTATTAATAAAAATAACGACAACGCAAAATAGATAAAAATGAACTGTAACTTTATGAATTTACCTTCTTTCTCATCAGGCACTTCATCAGCTTCACTGTTTCGTCGCTTTAGCGCTTATGTACTTTCAGCATTTTGTTTAATGACGTTATTAAGCACGTTCGCATTGGCTCAGGTGCCCAATGCCTTTGACGATCCTTTTGCAGATGAACCCCAGTTTTTAGATGTAGACCAAGCGTTTGCGTTTGATTTCAACCAAAAAGGCGACATGCTTACGGTAAACTTCGATATTGCCGAAGGCTATTATCTGTACCTAAAGCAGTTTAAGTTTGTGGCGAAACAAGCCGAAATTGGCGAGCCTGAGTACCCAAATGGGGTAATGATTCAGGATGAGTTTTTTGGCGAGTCTGAAGTGTTTTACAACGGCGTATCTATTACTTTGCCTATCGAATCAGCACTCAGTGACGGCGTAGTTAAAATTCGCTATCAAGGCTGTGCTGACGCAGGGCTTTGCTACCCGCCCACTGTGAAAGTCGTGTATTTAAATGAAGTGGGAAGCAGTGCAGTTGCTGAGACAGATACGGCCTCAGAATCAAATAACGCAGCAACTTCTTCACAAAGCGAGCAGTTCGATTTGGCGCAAAGGCTAATCGATAAAGATAACCTTGCTCTTACTTTAGCTCTATTTTTTGCACTAGGCGTAGGCTTAGCCTTTACACCTTGCGTATTTCCGATGTATCCCATTGTGTCGGGCATTGTGATTGGTCAGGGCAAACCTAAAACCGCATCGCATTCATTCTGGCTAACCTTCGTTTATGTACAAGGTATGGCGATCACGTACTCGCTGCTTGGATTAGTGGTTGCGGTAGCTGGCGCGCAGTTTCAGGCAGCACTGCAACACCCTGTGGTGTTGGGCGTATTTATTATGCTATTTGTGGCGCTTGCCGTTGCTCTGTTTGGTGGTTTTGAAATTCAGCTGCCAGCAAAGTATCAAGAAAAGCTCACTCACATGAGTAACAATCAAACGCCCGGCAGTTTTGCAGGTGTGTTTATTATGGGTGTATTGTCTGGTCTTATCGCTTCACCCTGCACTACTGCGCCGCTAACCGGCATATTGCTATTCATCGCTCAAACTGGCGATATGACGCTAGGTTTTGTTTCGCTTTACTTGTTAAGCATAGGTATGGGTGTACCGCTCATTCTGTTCGGCATGACGGGCGGTAAGCTGCTACCTAAAGCGGGTAACTGGATGAATATGGTTAAAGTAACCTTTGGTTTCATGATGCTTGCGGTAGCCATTGTGTTTATAGAGCGTTTATACAATAGCCCTGCCACTGGCTTCCTATGGGGGTTGTTAGGTTTTGGTCTATTCGGTTATTACTGGGCACTTAACCGCGCAAGTAAGAACTCACTGATGAAGCTTGTACGCGCTGTTATCGTTGCAATGGGAATTATGGGAAGTGCTGGGCTTACTTATCAAGCAGGGCTCAATACCGGGCTTTGGGGCGAACACGCTGATGGTGTTCACGCAGGGCACCCAGACTTTGTTGTTGCAAGAGATTTGGCAGACTTACGTAATAAAATAGCGGCGGCTAACGCACAAGGTAAAACCGTGATGGTCGATTTGTACGCCGACTGGTGCGTTGCCTGTAAGGAATTCGAAAAATACACATTCCCAGACGAGCAAGTGGT
The DNA here is from genome assembly GCF_056311775.1 of Alteromonas sp. ABH4_454. NCBI lineage: Bacteria > Pseudomonadati > Pseudomonadota > Gammaproteobacteria > Alteromonadales > Alteromonadaceae > Alteromonas > Alteromonas sp. ABH4_454. The sequence goes on from NZ_CM149972.1 coordinate 596,391, forward strand.
ATCTGCGCTTAGCAATACAGTATGGATGCAAATGGACCTTACCGATAATACGCCAGAGCGCCAGGAGGTTTTTGACACCTTCACTGTGCTAGGCTTGCCTACTATTTTGTTTTTTGACGAAAACGGCGACGAGCTAACTAAAGCGCGTGTGACTGGGTTTATGAAAGCAGAGGCCTTTGCTAGTCATGTGAACGAGTGGCTTAACAGCGCTAAAACCAACCGCCGTCAGAATGAGCGCGCCAATTGAAGTAATTAGTACTAAGAAGTGGAGTTGCCCATAGCGCATTGTTCACGGCGTTAACGGCGACTTCAGTAATTCAAGTCATCGAAGCATTCACTTAATTTTGCAGCCCCTGTTAGTCCCCCCCTAATTAAACCGTGAACTAATGCTCTTATGCTTTCTATCGCCTGCCTCTCAAAAACGCAGCATGCAGGGATCTAACACCAGCATTCCGAGCAAATAAAACAAAAAACTTTGCGCCGAAAACACCTGATTAGACCAGTATTTTGCTGCGAAATCTTTATCTATCACTATAATCATCAGTTAACACAATAAACGAGCAGATAAATTGGCTTTTTTTCGTGCAACTGTCACAAAAGTTTGTTGAAATGGCAACAACAGTGACATTTTCCCGAAGATAGCAGCAAACTAGATGAATATTTTGTTATTAAACGGTCCTAACCTAAATATGTTAGGCCAAAGAGAACCCGACAAATACGGCACGCAAACCTTGCAAGACATCGTTGATGATTTGCAAGCGCAGGCTGCGTCGAGCAACGTGAACCTAACGCATTTTCAATCTAACGCTGAGTTTGAACTGATCGACCGCGTACACGCAGCTATGGGAACTGTTGATGCCATTATAATTAATCCTGCTGCCTTCACGCACACCAGTGTCGCCCTTCGCGATGCATTGTTAAGTGTCAATATTCCGTTTATTGAAGTGCATTTGTCGAACGTTCACGCCCGTGAACCTTTTCGTCATCATTCTTATTTTTCTGATGTTGCAGCTGGCGTCATTGTTGGCCTTGGTGCCATGGGCTATTCGCTCGCGCTGACTGCGGCAATCAATTTACCGAAATCGCCAAAATAGAGCAGAGACAGAACATGGATATTAGAAAGATTAAAAAACTCATCGAACTAGTGGAAGAATCTGGCATTGCCGAGCTAGAGATCACTGAAGGCGAAGAGTCTGTACGCATCCACCGTGGTCCAACAGGTGTTCAAGCGCCAATGAACTACAGCTTTGCAGCACCAGCTGCACCGCAAATGGCCCCTGCCCCAGCTGCCGCTGCAACAACAGCGTCAGAAGCGCCTGCTGCAGAGCCAGCTCAGCCAGACGGTCACGTTGTTAAGTCTCCAATGGTAGGTACGTTCTACCGTGCATCTTCACCAACGGCAAAACCATTTGCAGAAGTTGGTCAGCAAGTAAAAGTTGGCGACACGCTTTGTATCGTTGAAGCGATGAAGATGATGAACCAAATCGAAGCAGACAAAGCAGGTGTGGTCAAGGCAATATTGGTTGAAAACCAAGACCCTGTAGAATTCGACCAGCCAATGTTCATCATTGAATAAGCGAGTGCTTAACTATGCTAGATAAAGTACTTATTGCTAACCGAGGCGAGATTGCCCTACGTATTTTGAGAGCCTGTAAAGAACTGGGCATCAAAACCGTAGCTGTGCACTCGACTGCGGATAAAAACTTGAAGCACGTGTTGCTAGCTGATGAATCAATTTGTATTGGTAAAGCATCGGCAACCGAAAGCTACCTTAATATACCGCGCATTATCGCTGCGGCCGAGGTCACAAATTCAATCGCTATTCACCCAGGTTACGGTTTCCTAGCGGAAAACGCAGACTTTGCTGAAGCGGTAGAAAAAAGCGGCTTTATTTTCATTGGTCCTAAAGCTGAAACTATCAACCTTATGGGTGACAAAGTTTCTGCTATCAACGCCATGAAAAAGGCAGGCGTACCTTGTGTACCTGGCTCTGACGGCCCGCTAACCGACGACGCTGAACGCAACAAAGCGATTGCAAAGCGCATTGGTTACCCAATCATTGTTAAAGCCGCTGGCGGCGGTGGTGGTCGTGGTATGCGCGTAGTTCGCAGCGAAAGTGAACTGGTAAAAGCCATTGAGACCACGCAAGCGGAAGCTGGCGCAGCCTTTGGTAACGCAACGGTTTACATGGAAAAATTCCTTGAAAACCCGCGCCACGTAGAAATTCAGGTATTAGCCGATGGACAGGGCAACGCCATTCACCTAGGTGAGCGTGACTGTTCAATGCAGCGTCGTCACCAGAAAGTGGTTGAAGAAGCGCCTGCACCGGGTATTTCTGAGCAAATGCGTGCAAAAATTGGCGATCGTTGTCGTAGAGCCTGTATCGAAATTGGTTATCGCGGCGCAGGTACGTTCGAGTTCCTATATGAAAACGGCGAGTTCTATTTCATTGAAATGAATACCCGTATTCAGGTAGAGCACCCAGTATCTGAAATGATTACCGGCGTTGACCTTATTAAAGAGCAACTTCGCATTGCCGCAGGTCAGCCACTGTCAATTGATCAGTCGCAAATTCAAATTCGTGGCCACGCTATTGAATGCCGAATTAACGCAGAAGATCCACAAACCTTTATTCCTAGCCCTGGTCCTATCGATATGTTCCATGCGCCAGGTGGTTTGGGTATTCGTTGGGAGTCGCATATCTACGCAGGCTACCACGTGCCACCTTACTACGATTCAATGATTGGCAAGCTTATCACCTATGGTGAAAGCCGCGACGAAGCGATTGCTCGTATGCGCCATGCTCTTGAAGAGATTGTGGTTGAGGGCATAAAAACAAATATCCCTCTTCAGCGCGCCATTATGGCCGATGAAAACTTCTTCGCAGGTGGAACCAACATCCACTACCTAGAGAAGAAGCTAGGTTTAGCCTAATCCCCCCTTTGGGCTGCACAGTGTCTTTTGTGTAGCCCAATTTTCTACCTTCGCTATTCGCTATTCGCTATTCGCTATTCGCTATTCATAACATTCTAATTTTCCGATTACCACAATCAATTTTTAACGATTTTCCTATTTAAAAATTGGCTCTATACTGCATACAAGTTTTAAGACATCTCCCTGAGTTTGAAACTTTTTGTGTGTTTACCCTTATTGGAGTCCCACTCCACTTATTGCCGGCATCCCTGCCGGCTTTTTTTTGCCTTTTTCCCATTACATTGCAATTTATTTGCGCCAATTAATTAGATTTAATGTATAAACTAATTAGTCATGCCGTGTAGGGTTCAATAAGTGCGAAAACCGGTTTTTCTTGTTTTACCACTCATCATTGTTACTGGAACTGACGCTCTCGCAGAGCCAATGTCGCCTTCCTTCTCACAGAAGCTAGACATTCAAGTTCGATACGATGAACGCTCTAATCGCCCTAGCAGAGAACAATACCGATTGCGCTACTATCCCTCTCTAGCAATCACCTCAACGTGGTCAGTAAACAGCTTTGTTGTTACGGGCGATGACTTTTCATCAAGCCACAATACCTTCGGCAGCGATAACACTGATTACCTCTATGCGAGACGACTTTATTTAAGGCACGAGAACGATTACGGCAAAACCGAGTTAGGCATTATACCGACTTACAAAGGGCGTGTTTCTTCCACCGGCTTATCAAAAGATGGTTGGATAACCGGGGTACGTCACGTGAGGCAATTACAAAACGACACCGCCATTGAAGTAGTAGTTGGCCAACTAGCTAACGCAGAAGCGTCTGAAGCCTTTAATATTGGGGGAGAAGATGAATATTTCGAAGTAGAGTACTCAGCAAAAATGGGCCAACGCCACAGTTATGAGGCCAGTTTTGAAAAAATGCTCGGCGGTACATTCGCTCGTGCAGAATATCGGTTTCGAGTAAACGACGAAGATACGGCGTTTGTTGAATTAGTGCAGCGTATTGATGAAAGTGCCGGAAAAGTTGTAGTGGGCACCAGCGGCGAATTTGCAGCCAGTGCGTTTAACACGTCATACCCTATAGAATACTTCGCATACTACTCCTACATAGACAGCGACTTTGGCGAACGCGCTGAACTAATTGAAGATTTCTTGGGAACAGGTCACGGTGGCTCGCTGGAATTTAGCGGCGTATTATCTGAAAAGCATGATGTCGAGTGGTTTGTCAGAGCGGATGTTGTAGATAGCGTGAGTCGGTTACTGGCCGGCGTAAAGCTTTCCTTTGAGAGTTAAGCGACTGACGCTCTTCAGCGCCTTAACACAACTGATATCACGAGAACGGCTAAGCCAAATAAAAAAGGCCCATCAAACGATGGGCCAAACAGCAAGAACGCGTACACACTTTAACAGTGCATAATAGATTACGAGCTGGTCTGCCAATACGTTCAGTTATTTCAGATTACGTATTTTTAACCTAGCCTACTTTCATCCAGCTATTGGTTTTACTAAAATCAGGCGAAGTAAGTTAGTCAGGATTATTAGGTCCATGGCTAAAAAGCTTTAAGTTTTACCCGCAACAAAAAGGTGTTCTTGTGCCAAGCCGCTACGCTCAGTTCAAAGAAAAACTTCCCATTTCTCGCCTTTCTGATGAAGTGCTTCTTGCATTTCGGGTTTTATTCGATGCTCCACTTGATATTGTAGATTTAGCGCAAGATATTGCGGATTTGGCGATATACCCTGAACGCTTAAAAGAGAGCTACAGAAAAGAGTGGGAGGCCTATGTTCTCAAAGCGCTTGCTTTTGAAATTAGGCAGCACGACGATTTATCCACTGCCGAGTTTATAGAACTCATGATGAGTAAGGTTGAAGCATTGCAGCAAAATGATGAAACCTACCAAAATCTTTTACGTCAGGTTCACCATGCGAAGAGCATTCTGCAATCAGAAAACACGGTTGTCTTCCCAACGCCTTTGCGCCAAGAACTAACCGCGTTTCTTTTACCTATAACCACTATTACTCCGCCAAAGAAGTAACTTGGGCTAATTCACGTTGTCAGACTGGTAACGCCAAACAAATACTTATCAAAATTACTTATTGGCACTTTTATATTTGTACTGCGAAGGACAATAACCCCTATCCACTCCTTCTGGGCGCAAGCTCGCGTGTTTAGTTTTTCTGCCCGACACGCGCTCACGCCAGTTTTTAAAGGTTTTTTGTTTAAGGTTCTTACGCATAAGCTTTATCACGTCTTTTTCCGGCAGCCCGTATAAACGTTCAATTGCTTCAAACGGCGTACGATCTTCCCACGCCATTTCAATAACTCGTGATTCTTGTTCTTCAGTTAATGCCATGTTTTACATCTCAATATGCACGTTATAACTCAACTCAATACTGAGTTTACGCGCATTTTGTTCAGTGCCCATATGCTAAAAAGTTTAATAACAACGTTATTAATTCGCCGACAGACCCGTCAATTCATCATCTTTCTCAAACGCCAGCTTTAACAACTCGGCAGCAGCCTTGGCATCACTTAACGCGCGGTGGTGCTGTTCCATTTCGATATGGAAGTGCTTGGTTAGGTTAGCCAGTGAGTAAGATGGCAGCCCGGGGTAAGTGCGGCGCATCTCGCGAACGGTGCACATTTTAGGTCGCCTGAAGTGCTGCTCTAGTCGCGCAAACTCTTGTTTAATGAAGCCATAGTCAAAGTTCACATTATGGGCAACAAACACAGCGTCTTCAGTAAAGCGCTCCACCTGTTCTGCAACTTCAGCAAACAGCGGCGCGTCTGCCACCATGTCATCCGAAATCCCGGTAAGACGGGTTATGTTACTAGGAATTCTGCGCTGCGGATTCAACAAGGTTTGAAATCTATCGACCTCTTCACCGCCGACTAGTTTAACCATGCCTATTTCGGTAATGCGGTTATAACTATTGTTTCCACCGGTAGTCTCAATATCCACTACGACATAGGGTTGAGCTGGGTCCCGCACCCAATTCACTGTCGTTACAGCAACGTCAAACCCGGCTTGCTGCAAACGCTGAATGGAAACCAATTGGTTTCGACGAAGCTGATCGCCCGGCGCTTTTATCTCTTCAAAGCGAAGCGCGCCGTCAAACACCATAATGTCGGGGAAACCATCGCGCAGGCTTTCAAAATCTTTACACATCATGCGAAGTAAAGCATAGATACTGTCGAGAGAACCGTGTTCTATCAGAGCCTCTAAAGGCGTAAGCAAATGGCTTGACCACATAAACAGGCTGTTCACTTTGCCATAGTGCATTGTGGCCATTTTATGAATGTGCAAGCGCAGTTTCTCTTTGCTATCAAGGGCAAGCAGCAGTGCTTCAATACTTTGCTCAAACTTGGCGTAAAAGTTATTTTGCTTAAGCGATAATGGCCTGCGATCGAACTCAGTAACCAGCGTATCTTCTTCGTAAAGTTGCTTCCAAAAAGTAAGACCGAATAAACTTCGCCACAAACGGTTTTCTGTGCGCCAGCCTTCTGCGCCTTGCCTTGCATAATGGGCCAATACGCCGCGTTCTACCTGCTGATTTTGGCTTACATCAATATCTAACGACCTGCTTGCATTTCGTAGCATATCGGTAACGGTACTGGTACGCTTTTTATGGTATTTACGGGCATAAAAATCTTCGGCAAACGCTAATAGCGTATCAGATTGAGGATTATCAATAATGCCCTCAAGAGCTTGTTTGACGTCATCTTCTTGTCCGTCTTTATAGCTCTCTCTTAGCCACTTTTCTTTCGCTTTATCGCTTTGCGCTAGTTTTAAAATGTCTAACCCTTTGGCCCTATCGAAAGCCAACACTTTAAGCCCAAGTGCGTAAAGCAGCTGATCGCGATAGAAACTGGCTGACACACCTTCTGTAGCAGGGAAATCACTATCCGCTAAGGCAAGTAACATATCATTGTTATAAAAGGCTAGCTGGCTATAGTGGTTGGCGTAAAACCAAGCTGCTTGCGCATCGCTTTTACTTTCAAAGCGTGCAGTATCGGTTACCGAATCGGAGCGGGTTCTCATTACACCGAGATCGCGCATAGAAAACTGATTCAGACGGCTTTTGGTATTACCGAAATAGATAAACAGTAAATAGCGAAGCGCATTATCAAATAGACACACTAAATAGTTGTTTAGCGAAAAGCTCTCTGGCCAGCCTCTAGCACCGATATGTTCATTAAGTAACGTCACGAGTTTAGGCTTAGTGAGAGACGCGAGCCCCTGCGTACTGCCGTATTCAGCAAGAAGCGCCAACAACGCATCTTTGGTTAGAACGCCGGCGATATCATTAAGCGACGCGTTCGAAAGGTCGCCAAACCACCCGCTATCAATGAGACAATCTATTTGTGCTTGCGGCTCGGTTATTTCGCCGTAGTTAAACTGGGTTCTGTCAATAACCGCATATTTGCGATTTGCAGCGCGCACCACAATACATTTTTTATCATCGTTTAATGCGTTGAAGCGCTCAACAAAATCAGCTGCCTCATCACTCAAAAGCATGCTGTTAACACCTTCAAAGAACTTAAGGAACTCGTGAAAATGTGTGAGGTAATAACGTGGCGGTAAATCTTTTCGCATGAGGTATCTTTGGCTATGAAAACACCAGTAGTGTATATTTATACAGCCAAGTTAATCAAATTAAATCCATATCGAATGTATTTAAAGTCTACTGGCCGGTATTAGACCAAGCCATTTATTAAACACGCACTCGCTGTTTAGACACCCACTGAAAGAACGTTGAAAGCTGCTCGTCATCTAGTAAGCGTTGTAAATTAAAATAGTGCTTGGCCAATGTCATCTCATCATAAAAGCGATGTATGCCGCTATGGCACTGCCTACAAATATAAATACCGTGCTGCAGTTCGGCTTTGCTAAAGTGCCTTTTGAAATAGGTGCGTCGGTGCATTTTTTTCGGGATAAGATGATGATAAGTAAGTCGCGTTTCTCTATTACAACACGGGCAGTTTCCTACTTTATTTGCCACACCATCACCTCTATTCATTCACCTTGCTGCTGTTTATTCGGGCTAATTATTAAGCCTTTCATTTAATAATGGCTATTGCGATTGCCTCAGCGCGTTCTTTTCATAAATAACGGGGTATTTTGCTAAAGAAAATCCACTCGTCTTAGCATTACGTAATAAACACTATTCATGATTAATAAGGCAATGAAATATGAGTTTAACCCGTTCCATGGGCTTCTCCTGCCCTTACTGTATGGCGCCTAATGACGTTGAGATAGATGAGGTCAACGATGTGGGTCAAGTCCAAGTACTCGACTGTCAGGTCTGCTGCCAACCTATAGAGTTGACCACTTATCAGCATGGTGACGACATTCAAATTGAGGCAGAACGAGAAAATGACTAAGCAGTTTACACGCAGCGAGATAGATGCGCTTGCACAGCGATACCGAGCTAATCTAGTCAATAGCTTGTCTGGCTTTAAGTCGGCTACGTTAGTGGGTACCACAAACGGAAACACCAACAATTTAGCCATTGTAAGCTCGATCGTTCATGTGGGTGCTAACCCGCCACTTATAGGCATGATAATGCGCCCACATACTGTGGTACGAGATACCCTTAGCAATATTAAGCAACACGGCTTTTACACGCTAAATCACGTGTCGACTGATTGGGTAGACAAAGCGCACCAAACGTCTGCTCGCTATGCTCCAGATGAGAGCGAATTTGAAGCTGTGGGTTTAACGCCGCAGTTTAGCGAGTCATTTAGTGCACCGTTTGTTAAAGAAAGCGAAATCAAGATGGGCTTAAAAGTGGCGCAACATTTAAAACTGCTTAACGAAACCGAAATGGTTATTGGAGAAATTCAAGAGCTTCATATGCCAGAGAGCATTATTGATGAAGACGGATACGCCGATATAGAAAAAGCAAACACTGCCTGTATTTCTGGATTAGATAGCTATCATAACACTACGCGTGTTGCACAGTTTGCCTACGCCAAACCCGGAGTCCCCTTAGCTAAAAAATGAACTTGTAGCAGATAGAAGGGTCTGATAATTACTATCGGGTATTATTACTCTGAAGTTTATTTAATCTAGATCAAGTGAAAATAAGACATTTCATTCGATCTTTTTTCAAAAAGAGATAGTATTTAAACATTACACAAAACCTGCCTCTTTGGGCAGGTTTTTGCGTTTAAGACACTGAATAAAAAAGAATCATTATCGTTTCTATCTCTTAAGGAGAATGTTATGAAATCTGTAAACCGCCGTGACTTTTTAAAACTGTCTGGCTCTACAGTTATCGGTCTTACATTAGGTGGTGTAGCGTTACGTGCGCAAGCTCAAGAACAATTGAGCGCAGATGACCCAACTGCGAAAGCATTAAACTACACACCGTCTTCAACCGTTGAAGGTGCAAAATGTGCAAACTGCATGTACGTGCAGGGTGCCGATGGCGAACAATATCGCCCTTGTAACATTTTCCCTAATAAGCTGGTTAACGCTGATGGCTGGTGTAGCGCTTGGGTTAAAAAGCCAGGTTAACAACTTTAACCATTGTAACTTCACTTAGCGCCCGTCTATTGTTAGTCGGGCGTTTTGTTAAGTTATAAACAGTCGTGTAAGTATCAGCACGTACGCTAGCCAAGTCCGCCTATCTATCGTGTGTAGTGACCTATCGTGTGTAGTGACCAACAAAATGAAATGATGACTATTTTTCGCTGAACTAAAAACATTGGGCGTATTCAACCAACAATTTCATTTAGCGAAACACGAGATAGCCACTTATTGTCCAAACAAACCTCTAACTGCCGCAGCCAAGTTGAAAGTGCTCGGAGATGGCTTTTTGAAGACACTTGTGTGCTTAACCATGATTCATTGTCAATTAACCATAGCGGCGAGTTTTTAAGGATTTCAGAAGTTAATGCGATGGGTGGCAACGATAAGGCTAATGCAGCTATCGTTTGATACTGCCTCAGTTCGTGAGCCTTGACTAATTCAGCTTTCATACGACTAAGTTCATCGATGGTAAAGATCTGCAACTTGTGCAGTCGCTTGGTAAGTTGTGGACCAACGCCTTGAAGGCGAATGACCTCAATATCGCTTTTTAAGCCTTTCCACTTCGCTGGCACCAAAGGTGTGTCCATAGAGTGAACATTATAATGGACGTCTAGTAACCACCCATCTTGTGCAAGCGGGTAGCGTTGGAGATCAAGTTGAGGTGCGGCTTCACTATTACTTTCGTCATCGGTTAGCTGGCCCATTCTTACTCGGATACTCTCTACACCGAAACTAGACTGCTGACCGGCTATGGTATTCATTACCGTTGCCATTTCAGCATGTATCAACCAAATTAAGCTCTGTACGTCAGTAGAAGTACTCATAAAATGGACTTGAAGTGAATTTCTACTTCGCTGTAGATGTTGGCGCTACTTTGAGCGTCTTGCGGTGCGCGATTACTTGCAGGCGTAATGTTAAGCCTTGTTTTTGTCAGTTTTGACGTATCGATAACCCCGGCAAAACGATTGGCTACTGACAAATTACTCAGAGTTAAGTTTCTGTTTATTGTTGCGTTGCTATTCGGTGCTGAGTTGCTCTCTTCCTCCTCTCCCTGAGAACTATCGTCCTTCATGCTAAAAGTGAGCTTAGCATTGATCTTACCATGATCGACAGACAGCTTAGGAATGCCGTTTGTCAAAACACCAGAGAGTAATTGCCGTTGCTTTTGTGCAATCTTTAGCATGACAGCTATTTTTACTTTCTTTGCTCCTTCTTCGGTTAATTTTTTGCCTGAAAAGTCCTGTTTTTCCTCTAGTGAAATTCCTAGGTCTTTAAAAAATGGGGGGGACTCTTCTTTTTGTTGCGTCGGTGCTTGATACGGTGCGCCCTTGTAGACCGCGTGCTCTGTATCGCTATCAAACGGATACCGATGTTTGAGATTCTCTTCTAATTGGAAAACAAGTTCATCGTCTTGCATACATATTGCAACAAACTCGTCGTCTGAAAGTGACAATAGACTGCTTAGTTCTGATATTTTATCTTGTTGTTCGATTTGCGATGCGAGAACCGCACCAAACGTATCTGAGATGAGCTTTGCCACAAACTCGGCAAAACCCAGCTCATTAAGAGCTGAGTTTGACATGGCGCGTTTCCTTACTGATCTAGCGGTAAATAATCGGTGCGGAAGTTAATTTTCACACCACCAAAAATATTTACTCTTGAGCCTGATCTATCTTGATCAACTTTACTCGTTGTCGTTACTGTCACATTCGAATACTTAGTTGATGCCGATGCTTTGACCCACCGAGATAAAATAGAGCCAGTTTTAGCACGAGCTTGTGCAGAAAACGCTTTGCGGTTGTATTTGTTTTGTGTTTCTCGGCTGAAAGACGAACCATAGGTTGTAAACGTTAAACGCGTTTCTATATCACCATTCTCAATGACCAAGCGCAAGATTCCTTGCTTGACCATTTCTTTAAGCATGTCGTATTTATTCACCGATATTCGCTTCGCTACCGCATCTAGAATAGCGTCATACGAATTTTGACCATCTACAGCAACTTGATTATTGTCGGCTACTCCCGCTTCTGCCGGGGTTTCAAGTGCTTTATTTAACGCATCAGCTTGTGCTTGATCTAATGTGGCGTTTCCTCCGTTATTTTCAACAGCGGTAACCTTCTCTTGATCGTCCACATCAGCAGGTAACGCACGTGCTAAAAAATCTAAAATCATGTCACCACTAATATCGTCTTTGGTGTCATTGATAAAGGAAGTAAGCGATTTGCTAGTTTGTTGGAGAAGCTCGATATAAGCTTCGGTTTGGCGGATGTTGCTAGAGATTAAGGCGTCAAACACATCGGTTATGAGTTTAGTCGTAAATTCAGGGAATCCAATTTCGCTTAGTCTCGTGGCCTGAGTAACTGCTTCAGAAGTTCCAGACATAATACACCTCCATAGTGATAATCTAGAATGAAGTGACATTTACCGCAGTCATTGTTTATATGTGTTGACCTCTCCACTACACTTCTTCTCGCCAAGCGAATTCAGGCAATGAACAATGTCCGCAATTTGGCTGTCTGAAAAGACGTACCGTTCAAGTCAACAAGCATAAGCCTTACACATTGCTCAAAATTTAACCACATTTTTTTAACTTATTTTTTGAAATTGTGGCCAGAACATAAAATGACTCTCATTACCTGAAATGCTCAAATAATTTGAGTCACTTTAATCATCAAGGCTTACCCGTTTAACATCTTTTAACAGATTTTAAGTTACAAGTAATTACTATTACTTAGCGGTTACTTGAACCCCTTCATCAATACCTTTTAAACTTGAGTTGGCAAAACGGGTTGGTAAAAGGCCGGGCTTAATAAAGAAGCTATGTTTTGCTTCAAAAACTTTGCCTATTTTCAGCACATTTTCATCCTGCCACTTACCTCCGATAAAGCTAATACCTACTGGAAGACCTTTCACTTCACCCGCTGGTACTGTGAGATGTGGATAGCCGGCAACAGCGGCTAAATAGCCTATACCAATGAAACCAGCTGGCGAATGATCGCCATATACACCGTCGATTAAAAATGAAGGGCTGTTTGAAGGCGCAACTAATACATCCACGTCGTGTTTTGCTAGCAATGTGTCAATACCGTTTTTGCCCGCTGTATCTTGAATAAGGCGAAGGGCGCTTTGATATGCTTCGCTATCAATAGGCGCAGCGTCTAGCGACTTTTCAAAAATATCTTGATTGAATAACGCTAGCTCTCGCTCGGTTTGGTTGTTAAAAGCAATAAGCTCAGATAGATTTCTTACAGGGATCTCTGCTGGCGAGCCCGACAAATATTCGTTGATGCTGTGATGGAATTCGCTGAGTAAAACATTGTAAGAGTCGGCCCAAAAGGAATCAGGCTGTGAAAAATCACTTATATCCACCAGCGTAGCACCCGATGCTTTTAACTGATTTAGCGCGCTTTCGTAAACTTCCAGTACATGAGGGTTATCACCTTGACGATACCTGACAACGCCAATGCGTTTGCCTTTTAAATCTGTTGCCAACATTTCCGATGAAGGCATGTCAGGTCGATGGGAAGCTGTATTTTCAGTAGCACTATCGCTTGCATCTTCGCCAGCCATTACCGCTGTCATCAGCCATGCGTCTTGAACGTTGGTTGTCATGGGTCCGGCCGTATCTTGGCTGAATGAAATGGGTACAATGTGCGTTCTTGAAAGTAAACCAACGGTTGGCTTGAAGCCCACTACACCGTTACTAGATGCTGGGCAGATTATAGAACCATTGGTTTCAGTACCTACGGCAAGTGACGCTAATCGAAGCGACATCGCTGCGCCGGAGCCAGACGACGAACCGCATGCACTTCTTGATAATATGTGAGGGTTTCGAGTTAAGCCACCCACTGCGCTCCAACCGCTTATCGATGATTCAGAACGAAAATTTGCCCACTCAGACAAATTTGTTTTACCTAGAATGATCGCGCCCGCTGCTTTTAGCTTCGCCACAATGGGGGCATCTCGTGCGGTGTCGTTATTAATTAGCGCCATAGAACCTGCTGTTGTGGGCATTTCTGCGCTTTCAATATTGTCCTTAAGCAATACGGGAATACCGGCTAACGGGCCTAATGCCGCTCCACTGGCTATTTGTTTATCGATTGATTTAGCTTCTGCTAATGCATTAGGATTTAGCGCTAAAACGCTGTTGGGCTTTTTATCTAACTGCTCAATTCGCGCTAGATAACCACTGACCAACTCTGTCGATGTAGTATCGCCATTAACGATAGCCTGCACCTGCAGATATGCTGGCTCATCTAGCCACTTTTTATTATCACTATTTTCACGGTGCGATTGCGACACACAGGCGGTGCACAGCAAAGTGACAGCCAGTACATACCACTGTTTCAACATAGAGCTTTCCTTAACGCATTGTTTTTATGAAAACGTTCTTATGCGATGATTTTTTTACCATCGTGCCTTATCTACGGTTAGGTAAAAAGTGACGGACATAAACGTATTGCTACGTTTGATATACGTTGAATCAAAAATGGTTCACTGTCTACACGATAAAATACGCAATTACAGTTTGGTGGGCGCCTTTGGCAGCTTGTGAAGCAGATTATCAAGCTGATATTCATTGAGCAGTAATTGATACCGACCACCTGCAATAAAGCGATGAAGGGCTGAATTAAACTCTGCTCTCAGCTTTGGATTGGGTATAGCCGCGCGATATATTGAGATAGGAAATAATTCATGGAATTCTGTCTCCTCTTCAACATAAGCGCTGTTTTGAGACTTGAAGTAGTTGAAAATGTTTCTATCTAAAACAATCGCGTCCACATGATCGAGCATGAGCATATCGACCTGCCGGTCTTGCCTTGCCATTTCCATATACATTGGCTCTAGCGCTAATGCTTGCTTGAACTCTTCACCTAATACCGATTGTGCAGTTTGAAACCCAATGACACGCTTACCTTTAAGTCCATTAACATCATTGATGACAAAGTTATTTTGCGTTTTTGTCACAACAACATTTTGATAAATAATGTAGGGGTCGGAAAGAACAGAATCGTCCACATTGTGCGCTGCGCTTTGTGTAAGGCCTATATCCACAGTACTATCTTTTAGAAGCCGAGCAGTACGCCCAAATGGAACATAGATGGGCGAAAGCGTATGCCCCATTTCTGCTAATATGGCTCTTACCAGGTCAATTTCAAAACCGCTGTGTTCTTGAGAAATAACATAGGGTGGCTTGTTCCAGCCAACCACCACGTCTAATTCACGGGCTTTAGCAGGCAAAGCAATGGCAACAGCACACAAAAAAGGGATAAGAATACGCATAAAACTCCGGTTAACTTTACAATCGAACCGCATTGATAACTACTATAGGCGCATTATCAATTCATACCAGTGGACAAAAGGCTAAGGTACTTAAGCCCCACTGACTCAAACAAATAACGCCGTTTGTTTGCGCTTTTCACGTGCTTTCATTTTGTTTAACGCCAAGCAAAGGTACAATAACCCGCAAAGGTCCCAACGAACGATAAATATGGCTTGGCTACAACTTCGAATTAATACTTCTTCTGAATACGCGGAATCAATAGGTGACATGCTAACTGCAAATGGCTCGCAGGCGGTTACCTATGTCGACGCGAAAGACACCCCAATGTACGAACCCAAGCCGGGTGAAGTGTTACTGTGGCCAGACACACAAGTAGTGGGTTTGTTTGAAGCAGATGCGGATATAAAAAGTATTCTGCAGCGCCTAGGTAAAGCTAAAGTGCTTGGCCCAGACTTTAAATACAAGCTAGAGCCGCTTGAAGATAAAGACTGGGAACGAGAGTGGATGGATAATTTCCACCCAATGCAGTTTGGCGAGCGCCTGTGGATTTGCCCAAGCTGGCGCGACGTTCCAGACCCTGATGCCGTTAACGTTATGTTGGACCCAGGCCTTGCTTTTGGCACGGGTACGCACCCTACTACTGCACTGTGTCTACGTTGGTTAGACGGCATAGATATGACAGATAAAACTGTGGTCGATTTTGGCTGTGGTTCAGGCATTTTAGCGCTGGCTGCATTAAAACTAGGTGCTAAGCGCGTTATTGGTATTGATATTGACCCGCAAGCCCTGCAAGCCACAAAAGAAAACGCACGCCGCAATGGCGTCGAAGACCGCCTGGATGTATATCTACCAGAAGACCAACCTGAACTAGAAGCCGATGTGGTTATGGCCAATATATTGTCTGGTCCGTTACTGGAACTGCAAAGCGTTATTACTAACTATTGCAAAAAAGACGGCTTGTTAGTGCTTTCCGGCATACTGGCAGAGCAAGTAACTCGAATTGAAGACGCCTATGCTAGCGATATCACGCTTGAGCCCAGCGCCATTGATGGAGAATGGGCGCGAGTGTCGGGCAAAAAACACTAAGCGCGATTATAAAATTGACTAGACGGTTATTTTTACGTCTAGTCAAATAAGAGTCTTTACGGTAAACCACCGCAATATTGCGACGAAAATTCATACGATAAAAATCGTCAGCATCTAATAATTTGTTAATTTTTTTCACATTACAGCCCTTTCAAATCGGGGGCTGTAAGACTTTCGTACAATAATTAGTCTAAAAATCGGCGTTAGCTTACTAATGTGACAGATTTTTTTCACTGTCAAGACCACGAAGTGAAATTTTGTGTGATTTTTAGCCTTTTCAAGCCTTGCGAAAACACGTACACTTAGCGCCCCGTTTTAGCCGGGTGTATATTTTCTGTGCAGTTTTAGATGGCGAGCTATACATTTTACAATGCGAATTGGACCTTACGAGTTAGAAAACAATTTGATGTTGGCCCCCATGGCTGGCGTAACAGACAGACCGTTTCGCCAACTTTGTAAGCGCTTAGGTGCAGGGCTTGTTGTTTCAGAAATGCTTTCGAGTAATCCGAAGGTTTGGAACACAGCCAAATCACAGGCGCGTATGAATCATGAGGGTGAAGAAGGCATTCGCTCTGTACAGATAGCTGGGGCTGACCCTGAGCTTATGGCTCAAGCAGCACAATTTAATGTAGATAACGGTGCGCAAATCATCGACATCAACATGGGTTGTCCTGCCAAGAAGGTCAATAAGAAGCTAGCAGGTTCTGCGCTGCTTCAATACCCAGAAACAGTGGAAGCGATTATTAAAGCAGTAGTTAATGCTGTTGACGTACCCGTGACGCTGAAAATTCGCACCGGCTGGAACCCAGAAAATCGCAATGGGGTAGACATTGCCCACATTGCAGAGCAAAACGGCATACAGTCGCTTGCTGTTCATGGCAGAACGCGAGCTTGTATGTATAAGGGAGAAGCGGAGTACGACACCATACGTCAAATAAAGGCGGCAATATCAATTCCGGTTATTGCAAATGGTGACATTACTTCTCCAGAGAAAGCACAAGAGGTGCTGAATTACACTGGTGCAGATGGCGTAATGATAGGTCGCGGCGCGCAAGGTAAGCCTTGGATTTTTAAACAGATCCAACATTATCTTGAAACGGGCGAGAACCTACCAGCACCGCCACTGTCAGAGTTATATGAACTCTTGCACGAGCATGTAGCTAATGTGCAGGACTTTTATGGCGACATAGCCGGTGTAAGAATTGCCCGTAAGCACGTGGGCTGGTATCTCGCGGAGCACGATACGGATCGTCAGTTTCGTAAAACGTTTAACGCTATCGATGACGCGAATGAGCAACTCGATGCACTAAATGCATATTTTCAAGCGCTGCAGACACGAGAGACCCGACAGATCTCTCCCGCAGCATAGTGATGACTAACTTAAGAGCAACACAGTATTATGTTCGATCAAAACGTGACTTCACCTTTTACTACTACAGTAACTACGCCTTCACAAACGCAAGCTCAAAAGCCACTGCGTGACTCTGTAAAGCAAGCGGTTAACAAGTACCTTAAGCAATTGGATAACGCAAACATCGATAACCTGTACGAAATGGTACTGGCTGAAGTTGAAGCGCCGCTGCTAGAAGAAGTCATGACTTACACACGCGGCAATCAAACCCGCGCTGCCATCATGATGGGCATCAACCGTGGCACACTTCGCAAGAAGCTTAAGCAATACGGCATGAACTAAGATTCCAAGGGCTTTGCCCACCAAAGAGCACCAAACGGTGCTCTTTTTGTTTCAACACTACAACATTAGAAACTTAAAATTTATGCAAACACCAAAACCTATTAAACGTGCTCTCCTTAGTGTCTCTGATAAAACCGGTATCCTCGATTTCGCGACAGCGCTGCATAACGCTGGCGTAGAACTTCTGTCGACGGGCGGTACCGCGAAACTACTTGCTGATGCTGGCTTACCTGTGAAAGAAGTCTCTGATCACACAGGTCACCCAGAAATCATGGCAGGTCGTGTTAAAACGCTTCACCCTAAAATTCATGGCGGTATCCTTGGTCGTCGCGGTACCGATGAAGCTGTGATGGAAGAGCACAACATTGCGCCTATCGACCTTGTGGTGGTTAACCTTTACCCGTTCGCTGCAACCGTGGCAAACGAAGACTGCACGCTAGAAGATGCGATTGAAAATATCGATATCGGCGGACCGACCATGGTACGTGCTGCTGCGAAAAACCATAAAGATGTGACTATTGTAGTTAATGCGTCTGACTACGCTCGCGTACTTGCTGAAATGAACGACAATAACGGCTCTTTGTCTTACAGCACACGCTTCGATTTAGCCATCAAAGCATTTGAACATACAGCTGAATACGACGGCATGATTGCGAACTATTTCGGTGCCCGTTTAGATAGTGCTGCATGCGAAACAGGTTGTTGTGAAGATAGCAGCGAATTCCCACGCACGTACAACATGCAGCTTACTAAGAAGCAAGATCTTCGCTATGGTGAAAACAGCCACCAAGAAGCAGCATTCTATGTTGAAAACAACATTCAAGAAGCGTCGGTTGCTACTGCTACCCAGCTTCAAGGTAAAGAGCTTTCGTTTAACAACATTGCTGATACCGATGCGGCACTAGAGTGCGTGAAAGAATTCGAAGAGCCAGCATGTGTAATTGTTAAGCACGCTAACCCGTGCGGTGTTGCTATTGGCGACAATATTCTAAGTGCCTACGATCGTGCGTTTAAAACTGACCCAACGTCTGCATTTGGCGGCATTATCGCGTTTAACCGCGAACTTGATGCGAAAACAGCACAAGCGATTGTTGATCGTCAATTTGTAGAAGTGATTATTGCGCCGACAGTAAGTGATGAAGCGAAAGAAGTCGTAAGTGCGAAGAAAAACGTACGTCTTCTAGCGTGTGGTGACTGGGCTGGTCAGCTAACTGAAGGTTATGACTTTAAGCGTGTAAACGGCGGTTTATTAGTACAAGAGCGCGACTTCGGCATGGTTGAAATGGAAGACCTTGAAGTTGTGACTAAACGTAAGCCAAGCGAAGATGAACTACGCGACCTTATGTTCTGCTGGAAAGTAGCAAAATACGTGAAGTCTAACGCGATTGTTTATTGCAAAGACGGTATGACGGTAGGCGTGGGCGCAGGTCAAATGAGTCGCGTTTACTCTGCAAAAATTGCAGGTATTAAAGCAGCTGACGAGAACCTTGAAGTGGCTGGCTCTGTTATGGCGTCTGACGCTTTCTTCCCATTCCGCGATGGCATTGATGCTGCAGCTGAAGCTGGCATTAAGGCAGTAATTCAGCCTGGCGGCTCTATGCGCGACCAAGAAGTGATTGATGCCGCTGATGAACACGGCATTGCTATGGTGTTCACAGGTATGCGTCACTTCCGTCACTAATAACTTCTGTCACTAATAAATAGTTACGCAAAAACTTATAGTACAGGCTTAGTGAGGGAAACCGACACCTAAGTTAAACACGCAGTAAAGTGGCACTTTGTTACTTTACTGTGTGTTTGTTATTTTTCCTTAACCCTTTTTAATACGTAAACTCAAGGTCATTTGCTTGGTTGTAGTGAAACCTTATCGAAGCGACAAAGTTGCGAATTATTCTGCTAAGGCGTAAGTGCGAATAAGGGTTAGCTGATAGGCTTGATCTGACTTGTGGTAATTTGTAGTAATAGTGTTACTAATAAATGTTATGTTTTACTAGTCCGCATAGACAATTACCTACCCTCGACAGAAAAAGGAAATAAGAATGAAAAAGTTAGCCCAACTCGTGTTAGCCGCAACACTAGGTGTAACAGCAACCTATGCCGGTGCCGATGCTATTTCTGACGCCGCAATGAGCGATATCCGCTCTGATAAAGCCAAAGTGCGCGACGAATACCGCAACCCTCAGCAAACATTACGCTTTTTTGGTCTACAGCCAGACATGACTGTGGTAGAAATCTCGCCAGGCGGTGGCTGGTATGCCGACATTCTTTATTCTGTTGTAAAACAAGACGGAAAATACGTTGCAGCCCACTTTTATGTAGACGATGAAACCAGCGGCTACTACAAAAAGTCGGTAGAAGGCTTTAAAGAAAAAATGAAGCCGGGCATGAAGTACGAAGGTGCAGAACTTACCGCATTCGACCCTATGAAAGCGCTAGATATTAGCGAAGCGGGCAGCGCTGATATGGTGCTAACCTTTCGCAACGTACACAACTGGTACATGCGTCACGGTGACGAAGGCATCGACAATGCATTCGGCGCATTTTTCAAAGCACTTAAGCCAGGTGGCGTATTGGGCGTAGTGGAACATGAGCTACCTGAAAGTGCAGATGATGAAGCAATGAAGAAAAGTGGCTATATGAAGCGTTCTTACGTTGTAGCTGCCGCTGAAAAAGCGGGTTTTGTACTTGAAGCAAGTAGCGATGTAAACGCAAACCCAATGGATAGCGCAGATCACCCGAAAGGTGTGTGGACGCTACCTCCGCGCTTGGCGCTAGACGATCAAGATCGCGAAAAATACATGGCGATTGGCGAGAGCAATCGCATGACGCTAAAATTCACCAAACCAAAATCATAATATTAAACACTCAAAACGGAACAGTTAATGAACGTACTTGTAATTGGCGGCGGTGGCCGCGAACACGCGCTAGCGTTTAAAGCAGCGCAGTCTTCTGATGTTTCAACAGTATTTGTAGCACCTGGTAATGCGGGTACCGCTACAGAGCCTAAGCTTGAGAACGTAGCTATTGATGTTAACGACATCGCAGGCTTAGTTTCTTTTGCTCAAGGTAACGATGTTGCGCTTACTATTGTAGGCCCAGAAGCGCCGCTAGTTGCAGGTGTAGTAGATGCGTTCACTAACGCGGGTTTAATGATATTTGGTCCTACTCAAGCTGCGGCGCAGCTTGAGGGCTCAAAAGCGTTTACTAAAGACTTTTTGGCTCGCCATAACATTCCAACGGCTGAGTATCAAAACTTCACCGAAATTGACCCAGCCATTGCCTATGTTCGCGAGAAAGGCGCGCCGATTGTAGTAAAAGCTGACGGCTTAGCGGCGGGAAAAGGCGTTATCGTTGCGATGACCCTTAAAGAAGCTGAAGATGCTATCCGCGACATGCTAGCAGGCAATGCCTTTGGTGAAGCGGGCAGCCGCGTAGTTATTGAAGAATTCCTAGACGGCGAAGAAGCGTCGTTCATTGTAATGGTAGACGGTAAGAACGTACTGCCTTTTGCCACCAGCCAAGATCACAAACGTGCAGCTGACGGCGATAAAGGGCCTAATACAGGTGGTATGGGTGCTTATTCTCCTGCTCCGGTTGTTACGCAAGACATTCACGACCGCATTATGCAGGAAGTGATCATGCCAACGGTTGATGGCATGGCCGCTGAAGGTAACGACTACGTTGGCTTTTTATATGCGGGCCTTATGATCATGGCCGATGGCACACCAAAGGTCATTGAGTACAACTGCCGCTTTGGCGACCCAGAAACCCAGCCTATTATGCTGCGCTTAAAATCTGATTTGGTTCCACTTTGCCAAGCAGCGTGTAAAGGCGAACTTGCAGGCAAAACCATTGAGTTTGACGAGCGCGCATCGGTAGGTGTTGTACTTGCAGCTGGCGGCTACCCAGGCAGCTATGATAAAGGCGACGTGATAACTGGTTTTGAAGACGCCGCTAAGCTAGAAGGAAAGGTTTTCCACGCTGGTACAGCTCTTCAAGACGGTGATGTGGTTACCGCAGGTGGCCGCGTGCTTTGTGCGACTGCTTTGGGTAACAACGTTACAGAAGCGCAGCAAAAAGCCTACGAGCTACTAAAAGCCATTCAGTTTAAAGATGTGTATTACCGTACTGACATTGCCCACCGTGCTATTGCCCGTGAAGCTGAGGCTTGATAAGCGACACATATAACACAAATATAAAAGACGCGGCGTAGGCCGCGTTTTTTATATCGCCTATTTTTTTGACTGTCTTACCAAACGCTCACATAACTCTCACTTAACGAGTTAAAAAGACGAAACTTTTTACTTTGAGCGTCTATACTTGAACGATATCAAAGTACAAAAGAATTCATGGTGAATGAAAACCCTTTACATACTGGCAATATGCCTAGCATGCTTTACCTGTGCGGCGAAGAGCAGCGATACCCTCTCTGATTCGATAGGTATCAGTGGCTTTGCTAGGGTTGTCGGGGGACAACTAGACACGAGCGAAGCTGAATTCCAAGGCTATTCAAATGATTTTAGTTTTTCTGAACAGTCCTTATTCGCGTTACAAGCGGACCTAAGTATTAGTGAAAAACTTAAATTGTCTGGGCAATTACTCGGGCATTCAAATGACGATAGAGATTCAGGTCTTGAATGGCTTTATCTAACGTATAACGCGAACTCTAATTGGAGCTTTAAGTTAGGCAAATTAAGAACTCCATTTTTCCGCTACAGCGACGTACTTGATGTGGGCTTCGCTTACCCCTGGATTACGCCTCCCGAACAAGTTTACGGCGGCTTTTTATTTTCAAACTATGAGGGCTTAAGCGCAACGTATCGCATTCACTTCAATAAATTGAATGTAGAAGTTGAAGCTTATTACGGCACTTATGACGGTACTTTTGACCGTGCAGGAGAAGAAACAGCCATTGAAGTAAACGATATTCGGGGGCTTATATTAGGCATATCTAAAGGCGGCTTTCGCGCGCGGGCTTCAGCCATAGTGTCATCTGACTTCTTCGCAGACATCCCCGGCTTTCAAGACTTTGCGACACTCTTAGAGCTTGCCGGGTACACAGAAAACGCCAACGTTTTTCGATTTGATTCAGACGCAGTGGCGTATCAAGCAAGCCTGCAATATGACTCTCTTGATTATTTTGTTTACTCTGAAGTTATTAAAATTGAATCAAATTTAATCAGTGTCCCCGAAGTTAATGCATACTACCTGACTCTTGGGTATCACTTTGATGAGTTTCAAATATTTACGACTATTTCTTCTGCAAATAGCAGCAATGATGTTCCAACAAATCAAATTCCGAAGGGACAATCACCACAACTCACTTCATTGTCTTTTGCCTATGACGCAATAGTCGATAGTCTTCCGCGCTATGACCTTGATTCACTTTCAGTAGGGCTTCGCTGGGACTTTAGACACAATATGTCAGCCAAAGCTGAGGTAACTTGGTTAAGCGGTGAGGAGGGGCAGAACTCATTTTATTCAGAAATTAAGGATCCGAGCTTCGATAGAAATGCGGTACTCACCCAATTTGCACTAGAGTGGGTGTTCTAATGAAAACTCGCACGCTATTGTTTGCCATTCTTTTTGCCATGTTTGCTTCATTCGCAAGGTGCGAAGAAGTCATCATTGTTGCTAACTTGGAAGCGCAAGACGCTCCAACTGAAAAATGGCAAATTCGAGACATCTTTATGGGAAATTCTTCTGACTGGGATATAGAGCCTGTAGGATTGCAACCACTCAATACCGCTAGGACAATATTCAACACTAAGTTTATTGCGCTTACAGAGTCCCGCATTCAGGGCTATTGGGCGCAAATGCGCTTTAGTGGAAGGAAAACTCCACCAAAAGAGTTTCGTTCTCAAGAAGAAGCGTTGGCATATGTACTAAATAATAAAAACTCAATGACGTATGTTTTATCAACCACCGAAGTGCCCCAAGGCCTTGTTATTTTGTTTAAAGAACAGTAACCAGCTACGGCTTTGTCTAGCGGTAATTCGATAATTGAATATGTGAGCATCCACAGCCAGTGGATAAAGTTTATCTTATAGCAATACACTGGCTGAAGGGGCGCGCGAACTCCTTTTTAAGGCTCAAACGCCTTAATTTAGTTCTTCACTACTTCGCTAAAGTCACTTTCCCAAACACAGACGCATCCTTAAACCCCAGGTTTTTATCACCGTTTACCGGAGTAATGTCATGAGAGCCTAAAAAGTGTTCTCTGTCACCGCCATCGGCGTCACAGTAGGCCAACATAAAGCCCAGCGCCATATCTTCTTTTAAGGTTAATGGTGAGTTGTCTTTTCCATGCTGATAACTATCGTCAAATACACGCACAGCCGCTTCCCAATAAATCTTATGAGGCGCCGATATATCTCGCTGCCATTTGTTTTCAACGTGATTGTTATACAGCTGCGGCACGGCTTCACCCGCTTCATTCGGACCAATATCAACAACTTGGTTGTCTAGCGCTAAGTGATAAGCGAACGCGTTGTAGTTATTAAAGTGATCGCCACCAGAGGCATCCGCATCAATAAAGATTTCTAGGCAATCATCATCCCAATATCGCTCAAGCGGGTTGGCATAGGTATCTGAGAGGTGGTCGTCTTCTATTTCTGCTAAAAGGTACAAGGCCTTTTTATCCCAGCGTAGTTTGTATCTACCAGAAAAGTCACCGGGCTCGGGCTTGGTGCCCCACATCAGCGAGGTCATGTCGTGCCAATCACCTTCTTTCCATGCAGCATCATTTGCTACGCCATCTATAACGGGGGCATTCGCGGTAAACATAACACTGTCCGGCTTCGCCTGTGCTGCCGGGGCAAGCATAGCGACAAGTAATGTAGAGGTGAATGCTGATACTAGGGGTTTAGTACTTTTCAATTGAATACGCTCTTAGTTTGCCTTCCTGACATTTAAACTAACATGTTTTAAGCCCTACTGCGTTTGAAAAGCTGCACAGTAACGCCTCTCTTTGTCAGAAGGATTACCAATTCATCTCCGTTATTGATATAACAAGGTTAATTCTTAAATCATAAATTTAGCTATGTCATTTCGAAACGCGTGCTATCACATTCTTGCCCCCGCTAGCGAAGCTCACGAATACAAAAAACGTAGCAAGTTGTTTGATATATTGCTTATTGCGCTGATCATCGTAAATGTAGCGGCCATGATGCTAGAAACCGTACCGGGTATTCCCACCATGTGGCAGCATGAATTGCATATCATTGAGGTCGTTTCGGTACTTATTTTCACTGTTGAATACATACTTCGCGTTTACAGCAGTGCATCTGCACCTCACCGTATTTCCCAAGCTAACGGCACTTCCCTAGAAAAAACGACGGCATGGCAAAAGCGTTGGGCTTATATAAAAAGTCCTATGGCACTGGTGGATTTAATGGCGATCCTACCTTTTTACTTAAGCGTTTTCGTGGCATTTGATTTACGTATATTACGGGTTTTCAGAGTACTTCGAATTTTGAAAATTGGTCGCTATTCCCGTTCAATGCAAACCCTTATCACCGTATTGCGCAACGAGTCGCATAGCCTCATCGCAGCTATTAGCGTACTTCTGCTTTTCACTGTTATCGCCGCCACCTGCATTTACTATATCGAACATGCTGCGCAACCCAACGTTTTCAGCAGTATTCCAGCATCTTTATGGTGGGCACTGGTCACGCTAACTACCGTGGGTTATGGTGATGCCGTTCCCGTTACAGCATTAGGCAAGGTATTTGGTGGACTTATAACCATCATGGGCATATGCTTTTACGCCTTACCAGCGGGTATTTTATCTTCAAGCTACACCACCCAAATGCAGTTAAAGCGTGATCGGTTCAAAGATACAGTGCAAAGTGTGTTAGACGATGGAAAATTGAGTGAGCATGACATCCATCATTTAGACCACGTACGAGCGTTACTTGATTTAGATGAAGAAGAAGCAAAATTAATTGTCCGTTTGTTGCAGCATCATCACGAAGGACGTAAAAGGTGATTACATGTAGGCTCACACGCAAATTCACGCCCGAAATTCGATAATATGCAGGTAGTCGTCCCCTTGATTCTTGTCGCGCATCAGCTTATAACTAGTACCCGTCATTTCTAAAAAGAATTCCTATGTCTGTCAAACACCCTATTATTGCTATAACAGGTTCTTCTGGCGCGGGTACTACTACCACGACCAATGCTATTCGCCATATTTTCAGGAACTTAAATGTTAATGCTGCAGTAGTTGGCGGTGATAGTTTCCATCGTTTCACTCGCCCAGAAATGGAAGTAGAAATTCGTAAAGCCCAAGAACAAGGCAGACATATCAGCTATTTTGGCCCTAAAGCCAACGACTTTGAGTTACTGGAAACGCTTTTTAGGGAATATGGTAGTTCGGGTACGGGGCAGTTTAGGCAATACCTTCACACCTTCGATGAAGCCGTTCCTTTTAACCAGATGCCGGGGACCTTTACACCATGGCAAGATTTACCTCAAAACACTGATTTGCTGTTTTATGAAGGTCTACATGGCGGCGTAAAAACTGAAGAAAATGACGTCGCAAAGCACGTAGACTTGCTGGTTGGCATGGTGCCGATTGTAAACCTAGAGTGGATTCAAAAAATTGTGCGCGATACCACTGACCGCGGTCATTCTCGTGAAGCCGTTATGAGCAGTATTGTTCGCGGCCTAGACGATTACTTCCACTATATTACGCCGCAGTTTTCTCGCACCCACGTTAACTTTCAGCGCGTACCGACCGTTGATACCTCGAACCCTTTCAGCGCTAGGGAAATTCCCACCCAAGATGAAAGCTTTGTTGTAGTACGCTTCAGACGAGAGATGAAGAATGTCGACTATCCTTACTTGCTTCAAATGATTGACGGTTCATTTATGTCGCGTATCAATACGCTAGTGGTGCCAGGTGGTAAAATTGCGTTGGCAATGGAACTTATCCTAACTCCGCTGCTTGAAGATATTTTAAATAAAAAGCGAAGAGCCGGCCATCAGATGGATTGGCTTAATACCGACGAGTAGCCTCAGGTTATATACACCACTTCTATAGGCATATATTTAAAACATTAAGTCGTAATGGCTATTCCTCTGCGTCAGTCTAGGTTTTTAACTGCTTAGCTTTTTTGACTAAGCTTTTTAACCCAGTTCTATGACCGTCGGGCATCTATTATGACTACATTTCAAAGCCAGCAGATTTGGATAGATCAGCAAGACCTTTCTAACACGAAAGTTGTTCACTGCGATATAAACGTAAGCGATTTACAGCAAGACGAAGTATTGCTTGAGACCGATAGCTTCGGCTTTTCTGCCAATAACATCACCTATGCGGCGCTGGGTTTTAAAATGGGTTATTGGGGTTTCTTTCCACCACAAAGTGATGACAATGGTGATAACCCAAACGGCTTCGGAATAGTACCTGTTTGGGGCTTTGCCACAGTCAAAGCCTCGAACCACCCTGATATTCGCGAAGGTGAGAAAGTGTTTGGTTACCTTCCTATGGCGAGCCACTGGGTGATAAAGGCTGGTAAAGTGGCATCTCATGGCTTTTCTGACATTCACGAACAACGCAAAAGCATTAGCCCCGTTTACGACCAATACCTACGCTGTGCAGCGGACCCTGGCTACAACAAAGACCGTGAGGCATGGCAGCTAAATTTCAGGCCTCTTTATATGACCTCGTTTGTGCTTGATGACTACGTGGCAGAGAAAGCAAAGGGTAAAACCTTACTGCTATCTAGCGCTTCAAGTAAAACCGCGTTGGGTACAGCGCAACTGCTTAAAGACCAAAAAGGGTCACGAAACGCAAGCTATCAAGTGGTTGGGTTAACCTCTCAGTCTAATGTGGATATGGTCAAAGCGTCTGACTGCTACGATGCAGTGTATAGCTATGATGATCTTAATGCGCTTACGAGTGACAAAAGCGATTCACGCTACTGGCTTCTTGATTTCGCGGCTAACGGCACGCTAATTAATAACCTTAGCGAGCTGCTTGGCGATAGTTTAAGCGAGGTAACGCTAATTGGTGCAACAGATTGGAAAGCCGAAGAAAAGCCCAACCCCAAACTGCTTAATGCAGAGATTTTCTTCGCACCAGCACGTGTAAAACTGCGCCAAGGGGAATGGGGGCATGAGACCTTTTTAGCGAAATACGCGGGTGCATGGCAGCGCTTCGCCTTAAAAGTCAGCGATCAGTTCTTCGAACAGTCGCACCAGGGCACTAATGCTATAACACAGTTATATCTGGAGACACTTAACGGCACGGCAAATACTAAAGCCCTTAATATCGCTACTTTTGATTAGCGTTACTTTGATTAGCGTTACATAGCAACATGGGGCCGTACCCGCTTTAGACACTATTTGTAACAAACATGCGCTATCTTTTACGCTTTTGTCGCTTTTGTATTTCACATCTTGTGGTTATAGTGAAACAAACGTAAAACAAAAGGTATGAGTATGGGTCAGGAAACCTCTAAAATTCTCGTTGTCGATGATGACATGCGTCTGCGAAGCCTATTAGAGCGCTACTTGCTAGAACAAGGCTATCAAGTTCGCAGTGCCGCTAATGCAGAGCAAATGGATAGGTTGCTTGAGCGCGAGAATTTTCACCTTATGGTTTTAGATCTTATGCTACCTGGCGAAGATGGTTTATCTATTTGTCGCCGTCTGCGTCAGCAAGAGAACGACATGCCCATTATTATGCTTACCGCAAAGGGCGATGAAGTTGACCGCATTATTGGCCTTGAAATGGGTGCAGATGATTATTTGCCAAAGCCATTTAACCCGCGCGAGCTTTTAGCCCGCGCTAAAGCAGTATTGCGCAGGCGCAGCAGCGAAGCGCCGGGCGCGCCGTCTAAAGACGTGCAAATTGTGGAGTTTGGCAATTACAAACTTAATCTCGCCACCCGAGAGATGACAGCAGGCGATACGCCGCTCACTCTGACAAGCGGCGAGTTTGCAGTATTGAAGTCTTTGGTTACTCACCCCCGCGAGCCATTGTCACGAGACAAGCTGATGAACTTAGCGCGAGGCCGAGACTACAGCGCCCTAGAACGCAGTATTGATGTTCAAGTTTCTCGCCTTCGGAGAATGCTCGAGGACGACCCAGCCAACCCGCGCTACATTCAAACTGTGTGGGGATTGGGCTACGTATTCGTGCCTGATGGCGAACAAGTTTAGCACCTATGATGGATACGGCGGATGCTACCGCCTTAGCCAGTTCGCTAGTGAAGTATGTATTCATGACGGCTAACTACGCGTTCACATACTGTCATTACAGACACTGGCTCATTTCTCACAGCGACGGCATGTTATGCGTTTAATTCCCAAAAGTGCATTTGGTCAAACCGTCATGCTTATTGGCGTGTTGTTGCTCATAAACCAAATTGTGTCCTACATCTCGGTCACCTATTACTTTATTCATCCTAGCTACCAGCAAATTAATAGCTTATTGGCCACACAAGTAAAGTCGGTACTGGCTAACGATTTACTGGTGACTAATCAAGAAACTCGTGACAGCTACTTTCAGCAAACGCAGGTTCAAGTATTTGATGAAAGCGTAGCGAGAGAGAACGGTCTAGAAAGCGCGGTTTATTACAGCTATATATCAACGCAGGTTAGTGAACAGCTAAGACAACTTGCCGATGTGCGCATTAGCACAACCTCACAAGCAAGCGACGAAAACGCGCCTTACATTGTGTGGATATCTCTTAATCGCTACCCAGACACCTGGATTTCTATCCCCATTTCGGGGTTAAACGAAGCAAATATCTCCCCACTGACTATGTATTTAATGGTGATTGGGATATTGAGCGTAGCGGGTGGCTGGCTGTTTGTAAGGCGTATGACGCGGCCCTTATCAGCCTTACAAAAAGCAGCAATTGCCGTGGGTAAAGGTGAGCATCCTGCGCCGCTTCGCGAACAAGGCAGCACGGAAATGATCCAGGTTACTCGCGCTTTTAACCGTATGAATCAGGGCATAAAGCAGCTAGAGAACGACCGTAATATCATGACCGCAGGTATTTCTCACGACTTGCGCACGCCGCTTACTCGCATTCGCCTTGCATCAGAAATGCTGCCAGATGATCAGGATTGGATAAAAGACGGCATTGTGAACGACATAGAGGACATGAACGCTATCATCGACCAGTTCATTGACTATGCACGTTACGACACCGAAGAAATGACCCAAGAAACCGATTTAAACGCGATTATTGCAGAGCTGGTGCAAGCAAGGCACTTGGATGATAAACATCATATTGAATTAAAGCTTAACGCCATCCCGCCATTATCGCTGCGGCGTATTGCAATGAAGCGAGTCATCGATAACCTCATCGAAAATGCCTTCAAATACGGCTCTGATGAAATCGCCATTAGCAGTTTCTATAACCGTCACGAAAAGCGTGTGTACTGCAAAGTGCGTGATTTCGGGCGAGGTATTCCAGAAGAAGAATTAAACAGTGTTTTCATGCCGTTTGCGCAAGGTGACAAAGCGCGTAACTCGTCAGGCTCTGGCTTGGGACTTGCCATTATTCGAAGAATTGTAGAGGCCCATGACGGCGAAGTGTCGCTTAGAAACCACCCGCAGCAAGGACTGGTTGCCGAGTTTTATTTACCCTACCTTTCAGAGCTTCCTAAAAAGAAATAGCCCTGCGTTACACCATTAATTTGTAGCGCTATGCATACCGGCTAGAAATATTTATTCGCGCAAAGCCAGCTTTCTCTGCTTTCTTAGGCTTCTCAGCCTTCCCAGAGCGCTCAGCCTACGGGGTCTTTGTGGTGCTTTATCTTTCTGCTGTAACCATAAGAAGCTAGCCACAATACACAGCCCCCTAATGGAATCACCCAAAATGCCGTGGTAAGCGGTACAAAGTTAGCCCAAAGCCCGGTAGAAAAAGAAGCGACCTGCACCCCGGTAGAATTGCCGATAATCGCAATGCCAGAAAGCACAGGGCCGTTGTCGCTGTCGATATTCATTGCCGCAGACAGCGCAAGCGGGAATAGCCCACCTAGTCCTAAACCTAGCAATAAATTCCCCGCGCCTATGCCATAGAAAGTTGGCATCAGCTTAAGCACAAAGACACCAGCAAGGGAAGCGGTAGCCATAAGCACTATCATGCGATGGAGTGACACAAAGCGAAGCAGAAATGGAAAGGTCAGGCGACTTATAACCATACCTGCGGTAAAGCATGCGAGTAGATTACGCGACTGTTCACCGCTAAAGCCTAAGCCGTTTTGCGCATAGCTCACAAACCAGTTAGCGTTACCAAACTCTACCGCGCCATAGCCAAATGTGAGTAAGGCTAGAAATATAAAAACAGGCTGTTTGATGATGGTACCAAATGCCAAGGTTTTCTTAGGCTGTTTTGGCTGACCTTTGAGAACTTTTGCCTGCGACCGCGCAGCGATATAGGTATAGCACGATAGAATGATCATCACGCCAGCC
Organism: Alteromonas sp. ABH4_454; assembly: GCF_056311775.1. Taxonomy (NCBI): domain Bacteria; kingdom Pseudomonadati; phylum Pseudomonadota; class Gammaproteobacteria; order Alteromonadales; family Alteromonadaceae; genus Alteromonas; species Alteromonas sp. ABH4_454. Next base: position 627,368 of record NZ_CM149972.1, read on the forward strand.
ACTACTTGAATAGGCAATCGCCAGTTTTGTTCAATAAGATATAACAGTGTTACAAAAAACGACGCAGCAAACGTACCTAAGCTGAACATAAAGTCCATTAAGCCCATCATAGTAAAGCGCTTTTCAGCGTACATCCGCGCGATTAGTGTGTGACCTATGGTAAAGATCGTTGAGCTTACCACCCCAATCAAAACAGCTAACACCAGAAACCATTGCCAAGATGACAGTACTGAGACTAAAAGCAGAAGCCCCGTATTCATGCTAAACAGGGTCGCTAATAGCGGCATGTACTCGAAGCGACTGGCGTATTTACCGCCAATCACCGCGCCCAACATCATGCCTACCGAAAACAGCGAGAACAAAGCACCACTGACGACCTCAGACATATTCAGGTCGGCGGCGATATCAGGTAGAAGTATTCCCCATAAAAGAAATAACTTACCAATTAAGAAAAAACCGGCAAAAATAACAATGGTCGCGGGCAGTCGGCTCATTTAGGCTCCACAGTTGATATCAGTTGGGAAACAGCGGATGTAGTTGTAAGGGCACAATCTAGGTAGCGCCCTTAACTTAGAAAGTGTGCCCTTGGGAAAACTGCCTAGTAAGACAGATCAGGGCCCTTTCTTATCTCATGAGCACAACTTACATTATCGCATGATCACAACTTCAACAGACTGCTGATAGTCGCAGTTAAATGCAAGCGAAAGCGTTTTCCCTTTTTTATCCCATACTACTGGTACGCTATGGCCATCTATTAAAACACGCGAAGGTTTTTGGCTAAAGCCATGCACCATGTAGGTGATGTTGCGCTGCTTCGGCATACCGATATAGCTACCGTCACTGCCAAGAGAAAGGGTTAACTCAGCGTTATCATCAACTGACGAGCGTAGCTGTAAACTAGTGTACAAACCTTTTTCAACAGACGCTGGATTCTTACCGTCATCTTCGTAATAGGTGTAAGAAGATGAAGCTACAGAGTTGTCGTGCCAGTAATGTATCTCTAGCTCACGGGCATTAAACTGCTCTGTACGATCAAGCCCTTTTGACATGGGCATAAAGCTGCCTGCTTTAACCCATACAGGGAAGTTTTCTTTAGTTAACGGGTAATCTACCGTTTGCCCGCCTTGGTATTTGGTGTTTGAGAAAAAGTCGAACCAAACGCCTTTTGGAAGAGTTGTCGGCCATTGGGTCTGGTCAGGGCTAGTCACGGGTGAGACCAACAGCGCGTCGCCCCATAAATAGCTGTCGGCGTTCTCAAACCAATCGCTTTCACTATACTCCATGGCCAAGGGGCGCATTAGCGGCGTACCGTTCAGTGCATTTTCAAATGCCAATGAATAATTGTACGGCAGCATGTCGTAACGAAGCTGAATGAACTTGCGCGTAATAGACTTCACGGGGTCGGCATGAAAAACAGGCTCTGGGGCAATATTATCCTGTGCATGAGGCCTAAATACCGGCGAAAAAGTACCGAACTGAAGCCATCTTGTATAAAGCTCGGCATCAAAGGTTTCGCCTCCGGCAAACCCACCTAAGTCAGAATGGGTATACGCCATTCCAAAAACACTCATTTGAAGTGCCAACTCTACCTGTGGCTTAAGCCCGCCCCAGCTTCGGCTAACGTCGCCCGTCCACGGCACCATTCCATAACGTTGGCTGCCCAAAAAGCCTGAACGCATGAGCACGAACGGGCGCGTATCAGGTTGAAGCTCGGTTAAATTGTTATACACGGTTTTCGCCCACTGGTGGCCATAGGCATTGTGCACTTCTGCGCCGCTTACTTTTTTCGACTGCCACATGTGCTGTATATCATCAGGGTGTACTTCAGGCTCGCCCAGGTCGCCCCACCAGCCCGCAACGCCCTGTGCAGCGAGCTTTTCATAATACTGCCAAAACCAATCTTGACCCGCTTCACTGAACACATCAACAAGGCCAGTATTGCCAAAATAAAAATCGAAGGTATACGGCGCACCGTTATCGTTTTGTGCAAGAGCATTATTGGCAACGGCGCTTTCCCATTGTTTTGATGTGGTAAGAATAAAAGGCTCTGTTATAAGCACGGTTTTTACATCTTGAGCGCGTAGCTCGCTAATCATTTTTTCAGGTTCTGGGAACGTGGTTGTGTCCCAGCTTAAGTTCCCCATATGCCCTTTAATGTCTTTGCCAAACCAATATAAATCAAGCACTACGGCATCAACGGGAATATCTTGCGTGTTAAAGGCATCGACAACATCCATCACTTCATTTTGTGATTTATAGCCAAAGCGAGAAGCAAAGTTACCTAACAACCAACGCGGTGGAAGCGGCTGCTTTCCCGTTACTGCTACAGTAGACGTTACCGTATCTTCTAGGTTTTCACCCAACACCATGATGTAGCTGGCGCGCCCACCTTGCGCCTTAAATAGCAACTCGTCGCTGTTCGTTTTGCCAATATCTAGCTCGCCAGAAGCGGTGTTATCAAACAATACGCTGTAATTTTTTGACGACATCACAGCCGACAAGCCAAAGTACATCTGGTTTGAAGAGGTGGTGTAACCATAGTGTGCTTTGTTATATAGCGGCATGCTATGACCACGACGGTCCATTCCTAAAACGCGCTGACCGCCACCATAAAGTTTTTCGTTTTCATCAAGCGCAAACGACAGGCTGACGCCATTATCAGAAATGTTTAGCCCATCTTGTTCTTTTGCTATTACTTTGCCGTTTACCGAGTAACTGATAACGTGCGTTAATTTATCGACATGTGCAGAAATATTGTTGAATTTTAACGTAAGCGTTGTTGCGGTTTCTTCTAGCTCAACATCGCCTGCGATATTTTTTGTAACAGCACTCGTGGCTTCCTCAGGAAGTGCCATAGAAGGTAGGATTGCGTAGGGCGCACCTTTGCCATCGGTAAGATAGGTTACCTGAAAACTGTTGTTACGCAGCGCCTTTATCTTAAAATCATTAGTATCCGTATCAATGGTAAGCGTTGCGTTTTCAAGTGTTGCTGTTTGAACTTCCGCTAGCGTACTTGCCGAAAAGAGTGCAAAACCCGCACATGCCAGTGATACACACAGTTGCCTGTCTATCATACTTAAAACCTTTTTTATGCTTCGATGCGAAGCGCGCTTAATTAAAGCCTACTTGTGTACGGTGAATGATAGCTAGTGCATTACTCAACTTAAATAAACATACGTATTCATAATGTTAAATTTGTTAACAACAATTGCTTTATTAATGATTATCTCTTTGGCTCACTTACTGATATAAAAAGGTGTATAAACAGGGAGTCTATTAATCATTGGAGAATACTTCGTTATGCCTTATGCGCCGATGCCAACCTTTCCTAATAAAGTTAATCTAAAGCGAAATGAATGATGCGATGGATTTTATTTGGTGTCATTACATCTTTATTTGGGTTTTATTGCTTTGTCAGATTATTTCAGCCTAGCGCAATTATTCATGTTGGAGATAATAACGTCGCTTTAGCGACAGTATTTATTGACTCCAGTTGGGACATCCAACAATCGGGATTTTATCGCGAAGAGTTATTTCAGGTTGTCAGTAAACATAACCTCCCACAAGGCGTTGTGTATTTACATGTCCCAGTTATTTATGATGCTCAAAACAAATTAACTCCACCACCAAACAACAAACAAAGAGAGATTCGTATTTTTGATACTTCGCTGCTTATCGAAACTGCTCCTCTAGATCCATTTGGCGTGCCCTACACCCTAAGACTTATCTCTATTGATAAACAGAAATACTGGATAAGAGATAGTCATATGGACAGCGCACTTTTTCAGTACAAGGCCGACATCAACTTTACTCCAGTATCCACAAATTGGTTTAGCTCAATGCTCTAATATTAAAGGAGCCATTAAAGCAGCTTAGTTCTCGAAAGCCTAATAATACCAATCCGCATAAAAAAGCCCGCAACACGGTGCGGGCAAAACATCAATCACGTTGAGTGTGATGAACGTTGGGAAGGGGCGAACCGAGTATTAGTTACCCGGCCCGGCTTTAACGATAGCGTCGCTAACGTCATATTTTTCAAAGTTCTGTTTAAAGTCGTTAACTAAGTTAGCGGCGTATTCGTTGTACTTCTCTTTGTCAGCCCATGTGTTTTGAGGCACAAGCAAATTGCTGTCTACACCGTCTATTGCCACTGGCACATCTAGGTTTAACGCGTCAATGTGCTGAGTTTCCACATCAGCCAAATTGCCCGATACAATCGCATCGATGATGGCGCGCGTAGTAGGGATATCAAAACGGCTACCTGTGCCGTAAGGACCGCCTGTCCAACCGGTATTAACCAAGTAAACCTTAGCACCAAACGCTTTCACGCGCTTAATCAGTAGTTCTGCATACACGCCTGCTGGACGTGGGAAGAAAGGCGCACCAAAACAAGTTGAGAAGGTTGATTCAATATCGCTAGTAGAGCCAATTTCAGTAGAGCCTACTTTCGCTGTGTAACCGCTTAGGAAGTGATACGCCGCAGCTTCTTCAGTTAGCACAGAAACCGGAGGCAATACGCCACTTACGTCACAGGTCAAAAATACGACCGAGCGAGGTTCTCCACCACGGTTTTCAGCAACGCGCTTTTCAATGTGTGAAAGTGGGTAGGCCGCACGTGAGTTTTGGGTTAACGATGTGTCGGTATAATCTGGCGTGCGCGTTTCATCAAGCACTACGTTTTCTAGGATGGTACCAAACTTAATCGCATTCCAAATGACTGGCTCGTTCTTTTGAGAAAGATCGATACACTTAGCGTAACAACCGCCTTCGATATTAAATACGCTACCTGGTGCCCAGCCGTGCTCGTCATCACCAATCAAGAAACGCTTAGGGTCAGCTGAGAGCGTAGTTTTACCAGTACCTGAAAGGCCAAAGAACAAGGTCACATCGCCTTCTTCACCCACATTGGCTGAGCAGTGCATAGGTAGTACATCTTTTGCTGGAAGCAGGAAGTTTTGCACTGAGAACATGGCTTTTTTCATTTCACCCGCGTAACGCATGCCCGCAAGCAATACGCGTTTTTTCGCGAAGTTGATGATAACTGTGCCGTCGCTGTTTGTGCCGTCACGCTCTGGCTCACAGGTGAAACCAGGTACGTTTAAGATTTGCCAAGGCTGGTCACCTTTCACATTCCACTGCTGTGGAATAATAAATAGATTACGAGCAAACACGTGCTGCCAAGCAGTTTGCGTTCTTACCTCAAGAGATAAAGCATGTTCAGGGTCAGAGCCTACTTGAAGGTGTGAAAGAAAGTGTTCTTGGGTAGAAAGATAAGCTTCTACTCTATCCCACAGTGCATCGAATTTGTCGGCGTCAAAAGGCTTGTTAACCTTGCCCCAATCGATGTCGTTTTCGGTAGTTGGCTCTTTCACAATAAACCGGTCGTTTGGAGAACGACCGGTACGTTTGCCGGTTTCAACGACAAGCGCGCCGTTTTTGTCTAATACACCTTCTCCGCGCAATACGGCGCGTTCGATGAGCTCTGCATTTGGCAGGTCGATAAGTGGCGTTACTTTCAGTTCCGTTTGAATTGAGGCTGCTGCGGTCATGGCTGTTACCCTATATGTAATTTTTCAAAAGCACTTTCAAAAAAGTATCACCTCTTTGAGTGTAATGTAAACAAGGCCTTTAGAGCATTTATAAAACGCATACTCACTATTTAGAACATACTAATTTCATAAATATTGCAAATTAATTACAAGGAAAGCCTTTACCTTGGATATAAATGCAAAAATAGGGATTAGAAAACCTATATTGATCGATGAATTTCAAAATAAAAAATTAAATTTTTTTTGAAACAGCGAGTGAAAACTTTCACTGAAACAGAAATAAAAGGAAAGTGGGACTGTGGAGAAAAGTTAAACACTTACTACTGGGCATTTTTTGACCACAAGTGAAGTGTTGAGCGAATGAATTGAGATATACTGCGAGGTGTTCTGAAATAAAAAAGCACCTTCGAAAGAAGGTGCTTTAACACAGAAGTAAACAAGTAGTTACTGATTAGAAGAAGGAGCGTCGAAGTTGCCGCTGTGAATAGCTTCAACGTCTATACTGTCAAAGCGGTATTCTGCATGGCAGTACTGACAGTTCATTTTGATCGCGCCTTCTTCCGCAATAATTGCGTGAAGTTCAGACTTCTCTACATGACGAAGTGCTTCTGCACTGCGCTCTTTTGAGCAAGAACACGCAAACGATACGTCTTTTGCTGGGTACATTTCCACATCTTCTTGGTGATAAAGACGGTATAAAATGTCCTCAACAGGCAAAGAGAACATCTCTTCTTTGGTCAATGTTTCGGTAATTTTTGAGATGTGAGCAAATTCATTGGCCTGCGACACGTCAGTTGCGCTTGCATCGGTAGGTAGTACTTGCAACAACACGCCCGACGCTTTCGCATTTTTAGGGTCGCTCATGTCTGTCATTAGGTGCACGCTGGTTGCAAGCTTGCTCTGACTGAGCAAAGTAGCCTTCAATACATTCAGCAAGAGACGGTTTATCCAAAGCTACTACACCTTGATAACGCTCGCCTTCATCTGGTGTGATAGTAATAACCAGTACGGCCTGCGACAATAGCTCAGAAAAGGTATCTGGCAGCGTTTCCAGTGTTTCATCCCAGCGCGCCACACCGCGAAGCGTTTGCTCATGTGTGGCATTTAATACCGCGTAACTTACTGGCCCTTTACTTTGAATTTGCAGTGAAATTTCACCTTTAAATTTAAGCGTTGCCGTTAAAAGTGACGTCGCCGCTGCCATTTCACTTAGCAAGGCTTGAATTTGCACTGGGTATTCATAGCTGTGCACTATGTTTTTTAAGCTTTCATCTAGACGAACCAACTCGCCTCGAACGTTAGCTTGGGTGAATAGGAAGCGGTGTAATTTATCGAAATCGCTCATAAATGATCCTGTTGAGCAGCACACTATTGCTGCTTAAATTTAATAATCTGTCGTCGCTGCTTTTTATCAGGTCTATGATCTGGTTTAGGACTGTGAAACGCGCTCATTTTTCGTGCGGCTTGGTTTTCTTCACGTTTTGTTACACTTTCAGCCGTTTCTTCAAAAAGCGCCTGCGCTAAAGGTGCACTTAAACGCTTATCACTTAAGCCTAGCACCTTTATTTCACGAATATCCCATCCTGCGGGAACTTTAATCATGGCACCAAGCTCTACATGCTTACCAGGTTTGGCTCGTTGCCCGTTGTACTGGACCTTTCCCGACTGCACCATATCTCTAGCGATGGCGCGAGTCTTAAAGAACCTTGCAGCCCATAGCCACTTGTCCAGCCTAACATTTTGTGGTGTATTGTTACTTTCCGATTGGCTCATGTAATAATTTCGTAATGGTGCGGCTTTAGTGTTTGACCCTCACCTTTACTAGGCTATTATGGGTTTGCTAAAGCGCGGTTAACCAAAAATTCACTATATTATAATAAAGCAGTACCATTAGTGGCAGCATGACATTCAATAAACCCAATCCACAATCTCTGGTTGTTTATCTAAGCCAGCATCAAAAACAGCTACATACCATAGTAGTGGTTCTGCTTAGCCTGTATTTAATTGCATTTGCTGCCAAACTTGTGTGGCGAATTATACCTGAACCTCAACTATCTGCGACACCCACAGTAAGCCGAACTCCGGTTATTTCATCGTCATCAGGCAAAAGTGGGGTCAACATAGCGAAAATACAACAGCTGAATTTATTTGGTAATGCGGCAGCTAAACCTGCTGAACCCGTTGCCGAAGTAACCGACGCCCCTGAAACCCGTTTGAATCTAACTTTAACGGGTGTAGTAGCAAGTTCGGAACAAGAAGCTGGTACGGCGATTATTGAAAATCGTGGAAGCCAAGCGGTATATGGTTTAGGCGACAAAATCGAAGGCACCAATGCCACGTTGCAAAAGGTGTATAACGACCGCGTCATTATTAAAAACGGGGTAAGAAACGAAACCCTGATGCTAGACGGCATTGACTACGACGAAGCTAATCGTCGCCGTGAAATGCAGGCAAGAAATCGCCCTGAGCCAGAAGATGAATTAGAAGAAGATACCGTCGAGCTTAGCGATGAAGCATTAGAGGCAACTGCGGCACTTCGTGAACGGCCTGCTAGCTTTACAGATTTTATTTCGATATCGCCAAAAACCGAGGAAGGCCAGCTTATTGGTTACCAGGTTAGTCCTGGGAAAGAACCTGAATTATTCAAATCGGCCGGGCTTCAGGCTGGCGATGTTATTACACAAATTAACGGGCTAGACCTTACCGACTTGCAACAATCGCAAGAGGCTTTGTCTGAGCTACGCAATGCACAGAATATAGAATTAACGATTATTCGAGATGGCAGTTTAACCACGCTCTACTTAGATTTACCCGAGGCGTAACAACAACTAAAACGGTAACGGCTCGCTTTTTACTAGTAAGCGTTTGTGTAGAGGTCAGCACGTAACTGACAAGCAATTCAGCCATCGACATGTTAGGAAATGAAGGAAGTTAGAATGAAAAGGCGCACTAGCCATAAACTATTATCTCGCTTAGGCACAGCTATGTGTACGGCGCTTCTGTGTTTCTCGGTGACTGCCGCTGAATACATGCCTAATTTCAAAGATACTGACATCAATGAATTCATTAATATTGTTGGCAAAAATCTTGAGCGCACCATTATTGTCGACCCGAACGTACGCGGCAAAATTAGCGTGCGCAGTTACGACATGCTTAATGAAGATCAGTATTATCAATTTTTCCTAAATGTACTCCAAGTTTACGACTTTGCTGTAGTTGAAATGCCAAGCGGCATCTTAAAAGTTGTACGCTCTAAAGACGCGAAAACTTCTAATATTCCAGTAGTGGAAGGCGCGCAACAAGACGGCGATGAGTTTATTACCCGCGTAGTGCCTGTTTATAACGTACCGGTACGTGAACTGGCTCCTATTTTACGTCAGCTAAATGACCAAGCAGGTGGCGGTAACGTAGTAAGCCACGATCCATCAAACGTAATGATGCTAACCGGCCGCGCTGCGGTAGTGAATCGACTAGTAGAGATTATCGAGCGCGTAGACCGCGCGGGTGACGAAGAAGTAGAGATTGTTAAGCTTCGCTACGCGTCAGCCTCTGAGATGGTACGTATTATTGAAAGTATCAACAAATCACAAGGCAAAGCGAATACTGGAGCTAAATCTGAACCTCGCGTTGTAGCAGACGATAGAACGAACTCTGTGATCGTAAGTGGCGACGTTAAAGCACGTCAGCGTCTTATTAACCTTATTCAGCGCATGGACCAAGAACTTGAGTCCAATGGCAACACTCGCGTATTGTTCCTAAACTACGCAAAAGCAGAAGATTTAGTTAAGGTACTTCAAGGCGTATCGGCCAGTATTCAAGCTGAAGAGCAAGGCAGCGGCACCACGTCACGCCGAGCGAGTTCAAACCGCGAAATCAGTATTGACGCACATGAAGACTCTAACGCTATCGTAATCACCGCAGAGCCGGATATGATGCGCTCGCTTGAGGAAGTGGTGCGACAGCTAGATATTCGCCGTGCGCAGGTACAAGTTGAAGCTATTATCGTAGAAGTGTTTGAAGGCGATGGCACAACGCTAGGTGTACAATGGGTTTCAGAACAAGGTGGCGGCACGCAATTTAGCAACGGTGTAGTTCCTGTAGGTTCATTAGCCGTAGCCCTTAAGCAAGCAGAAGATGATACAGACACTGAAGCCTATGTTACCGACGACGGTGAAGTGGTAACTGTTACTACCACCGATGAAGGCGACTATACTTCACTAGCCAGCCTTTTAGGTGGTGCTAATGGACTGATTGCCGGTGTTATCGAAAATGGCTGGGGCGCTGTTGTCCAAGCGGTAAGCACTGACACCAATTCTAATATTCTTGCCACACCTCACCTAACCACTATGGACAATGAAGAAGCCTTTTTCATTGTAGGTCAGGAAGTACCGATTATTACCGGTACTACAACGGGCGCGAACAACTCTAACCCGTTCCAAACGGTCGACCGTCAAGAAGTGGGGATCAAACTTAAAGTAACGCCGCAAATTAACGAAGGCGATGCAGTTCAATTACTTATTGAACAAGAAGTGTCGAGCGTAAGCGGTGCAACCTCGGTAGATATCTCGATTAACAAGCGTGAAATTAAAACCACAGTAATCGTTGATGATGGCGGTACTATCGTACTAGGTGGATTGATTGATGAAGACGTACAAGAAAGTGTGTCTAAAGTGCCACTTTTAGGCGATATCCCTATTCTTGGTCACCTTTTCAAAACCACATCGACCAGCAAGCGTAAGCGTAATCTAATGGTATTTTTGAAACCTACGATTGTTCGTGATGGCGCTACTATGAACTCAATCAGTCATCGTAAATACAACTATATTCGAGCGCTACAGCTTAAGCGTCAGCAAGAGGGTGTGTCTTTAATGCCATCGGCTGAAACGCCGAGCATGCCTGAGTGGAACGATGCACTAGCCCTACCACCTTCATTTGAAGAGTACCTTTCAGAGAAAGAGAAGCAGAAAGAAGGTAACGAGTAGTATGGCGGATGAACAACTTACTCAAGCACTAGAGGCGCAAGAAGAAGCCCTAGAAGCCATGGGTGAAGAGGCCGGTTTACCTGAAGAAGAGGCTGGCCCCAAGCAGTTATCGTTTAGTTTTGCAAAGCGCAACCAGGTGCTGCTTGAAACCAACGAAACGCCAGCTGTTCTGTATTTTACAGAAAATACGCCATTTGACGTATTTGCCGAAGTTAGGCGGTTTTATGGGGAACCGTTTGTACCTAAAACTATCCCTGCTGACGAGTTTGAAAACCTATTAACGAGTGCGTTTCAGCGCGATAGTTCTGCAGCTAAACAGCTAATGGAAGACCTTGGCAATGAAAGCGACTTGTTCGCCCTTGCCGAAGACTTGCCTGACACTGAAGACTTATTAGACAGTGAAGATGATGCGCCTATCATCAAGCTTATCAACGCTATGTTAGGCGAAGCGATAAAAGAAGGTGCGTCGGATATTCACATCGAAACCTTTGAGAATCAGCTTGTTGTTCGCTTTCGCGTAGACGGTGTATTGCGGGAAATTTTGCGTCCTAACCGCAAACTTTCATCCATGTTGGTTTCGCGTATTAAAGTTATGGCGAAGTTAGACATCGCCGAAAAACGTGTGCCTCAGGATGGTCGTATTACGCTTCGCATCGCCGGTCGCGCTGTTGATGTTCGTGTTTCTACCATGCCATCAAGTCATGGCGAACGTGTGGTGCTGCGTCTACTCGATAAAAACAATGCTCGTTTGAATCTAGAAGATTTGGGCATGACGCTTCAAAACCGAAACCATTTTTCGTCCCTTATCAGAAAGCCTCACGGCATTATTTTGGTTACAGGCCCAACAGGTTCTGGTAAAAGTACCACGCTGTACGCCGGGTTAACTGAAATAAACTCGCGAGACAGAAACATATTAACGGTTGAAGATCCTATCGAGTTTGATCTGCCAGGTATCGGACAAACACAGGTTAACCCTCGTGTGGATATGACCTTTGCCCGCGGGCTTCGCGCTATTTTGCGTCAAGATCCTGATGTAGTCATGGTGGGTGAGATCCGCGACATCGAAACCGCACAAATTGCCGTTCAAGCCAGTTTAACTGGTCACTTGGTACTGTCTACACTGCATACCAATACTGCAGCAGGCGCCATTACCCGTTTAGAAGACATGGGAATTGAGCCATTTTTGCTGTCTTCGAGCTTATTGGCCGTATTGTCACAGCGACTGGTACGTACCCTGTGCTCAGATTGTAAAAAGCCCCATACGCCAGACGCTTCTGAGCTTGAAGTACTAGGGCAGAGCGCAACGAGCGACACCACTATCTATAAGCCGCACGGCTGCGCAGCGTGTAATCAAACTGGTTACCGTGGCCGTACCGGCATTCACGAGCTGTTATTAGTTGATGAAAAAGTGCGTGAAATGATGCACGAAGGTGTGGGCGAACAAGCCATTGAACGTTATATCAGAACCTCGACCCCAAGCATCCGTGAAGACGGCTGCAGCAAGGTGCTAGCTGGAGAAACTTCTCTTGAAGAAGTGCTTCGAGTAACGAGGGAAGACTAAATGGCGGCATTCGCTTATAAAGCGGTTAATGCCCGCGGTAAAAATACAAATGGGGTGCTTGAAGGCGATAATGCCCGTCAGGTACGCCAACAACTCCGTGAAAAAGGTTTAATTCCGTTAGAAGTAGAGCAAGTTGCAGAGCGGTCTCAAAGCGAAGGCAAAGGGCTTTCTTTTTCACTGTTTAAGCCACGTATTTCAGCATCGGATCTAGCGCTTCTTACACGCCAAATGGCAACGCTTGTAGAATCAGCACTTCCTGTTGAAGAAGCACTACTCGCTGTCGCCGAACAGTGTGAAAAAACCCGCCAGAAGAACATGATGATGGCGGTACGCAGTAAAGTGGTAGAAGGTCACGGTCTTGCAGACGCGCTTGCACAATTTCCTAGTGTGTTTGACGAACTATACCGCGCAATGGTTGCAGCTGGTGAAAAATCCGGTCACCTTGATACCGTGCTTAACCGACTGGCCGATTACACAGAGCGCAGGCAGCAAACCCGCAGCCAAATTACTCAAGCGATGATTTACCCATCGTTAATGCTGTTCTTTGCAATGGGTATCGTATTACTGCTGTTAACCGTAGTAGTGCCAAAAATTGTTGGCCAGTTTGACCATATGGGGCAAGACCTGCCGGGCATAACACAGTTTCTTATTTCCGTAAGTACATGGCTTCAGAACTACGGTTTATTTATGCTAATTGGCATAGGCGTACTTATTGTTATTATTCAGCGAGTGCTACAGCAAAAACACATGAAGCTGCGCTATCACAGAGCACTTTTAACCCTGCCTTTAATAGGCAAAGTTTCTAGAGGCTTAAATACCGCCCGATTTGCTCGTACCTTAAGTATATTGAGTGCCAGCGCAGTGCCGCTACTCGAAGCTATGCGGATTTCAGGCGATGTACTGGAAAACCAGCATATTAAAAATCAAGTAGCCGATGCGGCAGTCAACGTTAAAGAAGGCTCCAGCTTGCGCGCCGCGCTAGATAACACGAAAATGTTTCCACCAATGATGATGCACATGATTGCATCAGGTGAAAAGTCTGGCGAGCTACAGCAAATGCTGGCTCGCGCAGCAGATAATCAAGATAGGGAATTTGAAGCGCTTATTGGTGTCTCACTTAAGGTATTTGAACCCTTACTTATTGTATCTATGGCAGGCATTGTTCTGTTTATCGTTATGGCAATATTGCAACCAATTTTAGCATTGAACAACATGGTGAATATTTAATGAAAACACTTAATCGCAGTTCTGGTTTCAGTTTGATTGAAGTCATGGTCGTACTTCTAATCATCGGTATTATGGCCTCAATGGTTGCACCACAAATTTTGGGTAACCAAGAGGAAGCGCAGCTTAAAAAGGCCGCGGTAGACATTCAGCAGATGGAAAGTGCGCTTGAAATGTACAAGCTACGTAACAACCGCTTCCCAACTACTGAACAAGGTCTTGACGCGCTAGTGACAGCCCCGACTATCGACCCAATCCCACGCAACTACCCAGAAGGCGGCTTTATTAAACGTCTACCTGAAGACCCATGGGGCAATCCATATGCGTTAATTAGTCCAGGAGAGCTTGGTGTAGTAGATATTTTCTCTAATGGTCCAGACGGCGAACCGGGTACTGATGATGACATTGGTAACTGGAACATTAACGAATACCTGAACTAACTTTTATGCGCTACCGCGGCAGTACATCGGCTTATAAAGCAGGCTTTACCTTATTAGAAGTCATGCTAGTACTGCTGCTTATGGGTTTGGCGGCGGGTTACGTTATGTTTAACGCCTTTGGCGCAAGTAAGTCAGACCTGTTAAAAACTCAAGCCCAACGCCTGCAGGTGATCATTGATATGGCCAGCGACTTCGCGGTGTTAAATCAACAACAGCTGGGCGTGCGGTTTGAAGCTGACAAAAACGAATACTACTTCGTTTACCTAGACGACGATGATGAGTGGCAGCGTATTGAAGGGGAAAAAACCTACGAGCCCTACACGTTACCCGAACCTTTTACCTTCACCTTAAATTTAGACGACCTTCCGTGGGACGTTGAAGATAGACTCTTTGACAGAGAATTGTTCGACGAAAACCTAAGTGTTTCTGACGAAGGCGTAGAAATAGGTAACGAAGAAGAGAAAAAGCTGCCTCCGCCTCAAGTGCTGATTATGTCTAGCGGCGAAATTACACCTTTTACCCTATCGTTTAATTATGAGGGCGATGACGGCGACGACCCTGTCTATTACAGCTTACAAAACCAAGACTTACCGCCTTTAGTGCTTGAAGGTCCCCTGGAGCGTCCATTATGAACGCGACCACTATGAAAGCACCTTGTATGAGAACAAACTCGGTAAATTCGCCTAGCAAGAGCATGTCGTGTAACAACCCCCATAACCAACGTGGTTTAACCCTACTTGAAGTTATGGTGGCACTGCTTATTTTCGCACTAACAGGCACCGCCGTGCTTAAAGCCGCTGGCGAGCACTTATCTAGCGTTGGCCAAATAGAGTCTGTCACTTTTGCCAATTGGGTAGCAAGCAATCGCCTTAACCAGCTTCAGCTTGATACCACCTGGCCACCAAAAAATAATTTAAAAGGCACCATGGAGATGGCTGACCGCACTTGGTACTGGCAACAAACTGTTGCGAAGACCAACGATAACGACTTGCGTGCAGTTACCGTTTCGGTAGGCGAAGACGAAAACTACGAAAGTTCAGTGACATCGGTTACCACGTTTGTGGCTAAGCCAACGGCGGGGAACTAGTATGCAGCGCGGATTTACGCTTATAGAAATACTGATTGCCATGGCCATATTTACCCTTATCGGGCTGGCGTCAACGGGCTTGCTTACCACAGTTATCGACAGCAATGATATTTCTGAAGAGCGCTTTGCTAAGCTCCAATTGCTACAGAGGGCCATGATCACTATTGAACGTGATCTTCAACAGGCAGTACCTCGCGCTTCTCGTGTAAACGGAGAAAAGCAAGATGTAGTAATGGCAGGTGGAGAAACCGACGACAGCGATGATGATGGCATTGGTTTTGTGCGGGGCGGATGGCACAACCCGCAGCTGATGCTACCAAGAAGTACCCTACAGTTTGTTGCCTATAGACTTCAAGAGAACAGGCTTGAGCGTCTTTACAGTAATTACGTGGATAATGTTATTGGCTACGAGCCCAAAGTACGAGTGCTGCTAGAAGACGTAGAAAGTTTAAAAATTGAGTTTCTCGCCACCTCGAACAGCAGTTCGTTAGATGATGACGAGGATATCTCGTGGAGTGAAAGCTACAAAGGCGCGGCGCTACCGCGGGCAGTGGCGATAGAATTTGTAAGTAAAGACTTTGGCAAAATTCGAAGGGAATTCACCTTAACCACGGGTGAATCGTCATAATGCCAAGCACAGGAAGACGCCTTTTAAAAAACCATACGCGCGCTACGGTTGCGACATGTAAGCGCCAACCGTCTAGCCCACCAGCTAACCAAAAGGGTGTGGCGTTAATGATTGTGCTTATGATTGTGGCACTAGTGGCCGTGCTAGCTACAGAAATGGGCACGCGATTACAGCTACAAGTGCAGCGCACCATGAATTTAAAAGATAATAATCAGGCTTATTGGTACGCCATGGGCGCCGAAGCTTTTGCACGCAAGTCAATTCAGTCGCTGATAGAGGAAAGCCCAGATACTATTTCTATTGACCAACCTTGGGCACAAGAATTTAGCTATCCATTAGAAAACGGTGGCTTAACGGCTAATTTGGAAGACCTTCAAGCTTGCTTTAATCTTAACGCAATAGCGTCGGGTAGTGCCTCGAATAACGCAAATAGTGCGTCAAGCAATACCACCGAAGCTATGGAAGCCTTTCATACCATGCTGCTATCGCTAAACGTTGACGGGCTAGACAACTTTACCGCCGATACACTGCGCGACAGCTTAGCAGACTGGGTTGATGAAGATGACAGCATGCGCCCCTATGGTGCAGAAGACAGCGAGTATGAGTCAAGAGAGTTTCCATATCTTGCAGCCAACGGACCACTGGCATCAAAAAGTGAATTGCGTATTATTAACGGCGTATCACCAGCGTGGCTAGACGATTTAATGCCTTTGGTTTGCGTGATCCCAGATTACAGTGAATTGAAAATAAACGTTAATACGTTAGATGAGGAAGATGCACCACTACTAGCAGGCCTAACGGGGCTTGATATTCAGCAAGCGACGAGTTTACTCAGCAGCCGCCCGCAAAACGGCTGGGACGAAATCAATGATTTTTTAAGCGAGCCCTCTGTTCAAGCGCTTAATTTAACAAGCTCTCGACAAGATTGGTTTACGGTTAAAACTGAATATTTTATGTTGCATACAAAAACACAATACAACAAAGCAACCTTTAAGCTTTCCACCGTGTTTCATGCAAGCGCCGATAGTGGCGTTAGCATTGTGAATCGCGAGTTTGGGGGAACCTATTAATGGAACAA
This sequence comes from Alteromonas sp. ABH4_454, assembly GCF_056311775.1. Lineage (NCBI taxonomy): Bacteria > Pseudomonadati > Pseudomonadota > Gammaproteobacteria > Alteromonadales > Alteromonadaceae > Alteromonas > Alteromonas sp. ABH4_454. The sequence continues at coordinate 643,917 of NZ_CM149972.1, forward strand.
TTATTGGTGCGTTTAGGCGCCAACTATACAGACCCGATAAGCTGGCTCGTTTATTCAAAATCTGAAGACGAGATCATTGCTTCTGGCGAACTACCTAGTGCAGAAGACTTATCTACGCTTACCGAGCGCGCTGGTCAGCGAAGCGTTATCGCTCTAGCTCCTAGCAGTGAGATTCTGCTTAAATGGGTAGAGCTACCTCCTAAAGCTGGGCGTAAAATTATCTCTGCAATTCCATTTATGCTGGAAGACGAATTGGCTACCGACATTAGCCAGCAGTTCTTCGCTATTGGCCCTAAGCGCGGTGACAACCAAGCTGTCGCTGTGGTTAGCCATGAAAAAATGGAGCAGTGGCAAGCTTGGCTAAGCGAAGCAGAGTTATTCTGCGACACTATTATTCCTGATGTACTCGCTGTTCCAGTAACCGAAAACGGCTGGTCGGTACTGACCTTAGGTGAGCAGCTACTGGTTCGCCAAGACGAGTTTAAAGGGGTTCAAGGTGAACAAACTTGGTTGCTTCCTACATTAGTGCATTTTACTGCGCAGCAAGAAGCGCCCGTGACCATTACGAACTACGCTGGTATCGATTTAGGCAGTTTACCGAATATTGAAGAAGCGCAGGCCCCACTTGAGTTGCCCATGCAAGTATTGGCTAAAGAAGCCATGCAAAGCAGCTTTAACTTGTGCCAAGGTGAGTACAAAATTAAACGTAAGCGCAGCGGTGTGCTAAGTCAGTGGCGTGTAGCCGCTGTACTCGCTGTACTTGCACTGTGTACCAGCTTAGTAGATAAAGGCGTTACTCTTTATCAGCTAAAGTCGCAAAACCAAGCACTTAGCAGTGAAATAAGTAGCTCGGTTAAAGCCGGTTTCCCAAATATTGGTACCTATCGCAACGTGCGGTTAAAGCTACAAAGCGAGCTTGCCAAGTTAGAGCAGGGTGGTGGGGATGCTTCCATGCTTATTATGTTAGATCAGCTTGCACCGGCTTTTTCAGCCACCGACGTTAAGCCGCAAACATTGCGCTTTGATGCTACCCGCACGGAAATTCGAATTCAGGCGCAGGGTAAAAACTTTGAAGCCTTGGAACAGTTTAAACGCAGCGCTGAAAACGCCGGTTTTGTGGTTGAACAGGGTGCGATTAATAATCGTGACAATGGCGTTGTGGGTACAGTTTCAGTAAGGAGTACGTTGTGAACGCGCTTTTAGAAAAATACAAAGCCCTCACTGAACGGGAACAAAGATTAGTGCTAATTTCTGCAGTGATGGTAGTGATAGCACTGTTTTATTTTGCAGTTTGGTCGCCACTTAATGCTGCGCTAGACAAACAAAAGCAATTACTTGATAACCAGCAATCGCTTTTAGTTTGGGTAAAAGACAGCGGTGCACGCGCTCAGCAGTTACGTCGTAGTTCGGGCAACAAAAGGGCGTTTTCGGGGTCGTTACCGCAAGCGGTGAATCGAACCACTGCCCAACATGATATTGCTATTTCCCGTATGCAGCCTCAAGGTGATGAACTGCAGGTGTGGGTAGACCAAGCGCCATTTGATGCGGTTCTAGAATGGCTTAAAGCCATGGAAAACATGGGCGTAGTTATTCTACAAGCCGATATAGCTGAAGCAGATGCGCCGGGCTATATCAAAATTCGCCGACTACAGTTAGGTAAAGCATGAAGTCGAAAGTTAGTTGGATCATAGGCGGAATTCTTGCCTTCCTATTGTTTGCTATTGCTTATATGCCCGCAGTGCAGGTTATTGGTCGTGTAACATTGCCGAATAATGTCTCGGTAAGCGGAGTAAGTGGCACCTTATTTTCTGGTAAAGCACAGACCCTAGTGGTTAACGGCTTGCCTGTTAATAACCTGAAATGGCAACTTAGCCCGCTTCACATGTTATTGGGTAAAGTTAAGCTAGATCTTAAAGCCGGTAATATTCGCGATAAAAACGACATCGCGTTTGAAGGGCCTGTTACTACAGGGCTTTTCAGCCAAGATACGATCAATACCGAGAACTTTACGCTGTATCTGCCTGTAGATAGAGTACTTGCACAAGTTCGCCTACCCTTACCGGTAAATGCAGGCGGACGTTTTAAAGTCTCGTTAAATGATCTAACCTTTGGTCCAGCGTGTGAGTCGCTAGATGGTACAGGAGACTGGTTAAACGCGACGGTTGCGGGAACTCAAGGACCCATTGATTTCGGTACTTATTCAGCGAAACTTCGTTGCGAAGGGAAAGACATTGGCATTATGGTAAGCGAGCCTAACTTGTTGAGCTTATCTATGGACGCGGTTATTCCTACCAACATGAAAAATATCCGCGTTAGCGGTAAATTTAAACCCGACGATAGCTTGCCCAACGAAGTACACCAAGCAGCTCGCTTATTTGGTGCACCTAATAGCAGTGGGTATATCCCAATAAAGCTTTAACGTACTAAACCCAATCAATATCAAAGAAGACGCCCTGGTTTTTATACCAGGGCCACTAGGAAACACACTCAACAAAGGATTGTACAATGAACAAACCTCTTTTAGCTGGCGCTGGCGTGACTTTAGTTGCGCTTGGTATTGCCCCTTATTTTATCGGTTCTAGCGTTGAAGATAATGTTAACGCTGCAGTAAACGGATTTAACGAACAGGCTGTATATTCAGCCGAAGTCCTCTCGTACGACAAAGGCTGGTTCTCAACAAAAGCGGAAATCAAACTTGCTATAGACTTTCAAGCGCTTTTCAATGCGCAAAATGTCGATGCCGCAGAAATGCCTTTAGACGAAAACCCTAACATTACCGCTACTTTGGTTGCGCATCATGGTCCTGTGTACTTTGGTGACGGCGTTGGATTAGGGCGCGTTCATTATACAGTGTCGATTGATGGCGATGAGTTAAGAGAATACGTTCAATGGGATGCGCAACAGTCTATTTATCACAATAAAGGCGTGGTTGGTCTATTTGGCGGTCTAAGCTATGAAGATGTCATTCCGGCCCTTAGCGCAACTAATGAGGAAGAAGGCTTTACCCTGCTGTTTTCCGGTTATACGGGTGAAGCGAAGCCTGATGGAGGGCAAACCTTATATACGTCCTCGGGCGAGTCGCTAAGTATTAACGCCGATGAGTTTTCAATGAAAATGGCTAATTTATCTATGGATGTAGCCTATGACGGCAGCATGATGGAAGCTTTCAAGGGCGAATTGTTTGAAACTAAAATTGAAGCGCTTATCGAAACCATGGAAGTTTCCGGCCTTGAAGCGGGCGCTACGGTGCAGCTAGAGAATATTGCACTGATTACAGACACTAACATTGATAAAGATAACAACACCGCCAATGTGTACGTAGAATACGCCATTGATAAGGTCGTGGGGCCGGAGCTTGAAGCCTCTGATATGGTGTTAGGCGTTGCCCTAAACAACTTAGACGTAGACTTCATCGAGGCTTATCAAGACTTTAGCAACACATCTTTAATGATCCCTTCTGAAGAAGTACCCGCTAAAATGATGGAGTTTGTCGAAGCTAACTTACTTCCACAGCTGAAAGCCGAACCCGAACTTAACATTACGACGCTGAAAGCAACATTACCTGAAGGCTCGTTTAGTGCCCATGCGAATACTAAGCTAGTAGGCATTGAAGCGCTGCCGGGTACCATGGAAGATGTGGCTTATTGGGTAACTCATCTCATGGCCGATGCACAAATAGTCGCTGACAAGGCTTTTGCACAGAGCGTAGCGTCTGGCTATATGATGGGCCAATTGATGGCAACACCACAAGCGCAAAACATGTCAGCAGAAGAACTCGAAGCCGCAGTAGAGCAGCAAACACCAATGATGTTAAGCACCTTTGCTCAGCAAGGCTTGATAAAAGAAACTGAAAAAGGTTACGAAACAAAACTGGAGCTTAAAGATGGCAAAGCCAGCGTTAACGGCACGCCTATTCCACTGCCTTTTGCACCTCAGTAACAAGTAGAACAGTATTTTAAATACCCGAAAAGCAAAGTACGGTTAAGAGTACGGTGAAAAGTACGGTTAAAATCGCGGTTAATAGTACGGTTAACACAAAGCGCTATTTGCGCTGAGCGTTGACTGACTTAGTTTGAATTAAACATGCCCAAATTAAAAATGCAGAGCCTCAACGCTCTGCATTTTTTTAAGTCACCCCATTCTACTCAGCTTTAAACATCCAAAACCCATAAAAACCAAGCCCCTTGTTACAGGCTACCATAGCTACGTATTTGACTTGAAACTGCGGCTAGTTTTCGTCAAGCAGCTCGATATTCATCAATTCCTGAGCAGCGTAGACACGCCCTTCGGCTACAACTGTAATAGCCTCGGTAAGCGCATCTAAGCCCGATTCGCTGCGCTTCATAATATGAGACAGCACAATGCGCTTTGCTTTAGACTGCTCGGCAATATTGATGATTTGCGTTGGTGTCATATGCAGATTCTTCGCAACGCGCCCCGCGTTATCGTCAATCGCATTGTGCAGCACTAAAAGGTCGGCGTTTTTAGCAAAGCGCGCTAGATTTCCTTCTTTATCGTTAGTATCGCCAGAAAATACCGCTTCACACCCGTTAGCCTTAACCTTCCACGCAAGAGTGGGTATAGGACCGTGATTTACCGACATCGCTTCAACTTTAATATCACTATTCACCGCGTATTCAAAGGGTTTCTCTAGTGTGGCGTTTGCAACGCTTTTCGCCGATATTGTGTAATCGTCTTGACCTTCGATAGTGTAAGAAGACAGGTATTTAAACGCGCCTTTCTCGCCAATTAACGATGACACATAGGCGTTAGTAGAGGGCATAGTTTGGTTGCCGTCTGGTCCCATAACCCATAAGTCTTTCTCGCGATTGGTGAAATACCCCCCTTTTACGAAGCTGGGTAAATCCGCTGAATGATCGGTGTGTAAGTGGGAAAGTAGAATCACATCAAGGGTTTCAAATGACGCGCCAGCGGCGCCGAACTGAACACTGCTGCCGCTGCCAGCATCTACTAGCACGCGAGCTTTGTTATTTACCCAGACCAAATACGCGCTAGAGGTTCTTCCATCATCCAACTCAGGCCCGCCCGACCCTAGTACCTGCACGGAGACATTACCACAAGCCATAGAGGCGGCGTTTTCACTCTCGCTTTTTACATGATTCGTATGTTTAGACGATGAATGAGGTGAAATATCAGATTGCGGTGAAGCATGAAATAACTCACTTGACGATACCTGCGCCCCAGAAGAAAACGCCAGAACAGCAGTAGCGGCTAGTATACTTAGCGAGCCCTTGCACGCCTTACCGCTTTGCTTCGCGCGCTTAATGGACCTCTTATTATCCTTAATGTCATTACCCAATGCTGTTCCGCTTATCTGTCTTTGTAAGACCTTCATCGCCATCATCCTATATCGCTTCATAAGAATTTATACATTTGTATCAAAGGAAAAGACCGAACATGGGTGAAAAATCATTCAATGAAAGCTCTGTGATAGCGAAGAAAGGTTGAGAGTAGGGCCGTAGACATACAAAAATGGGGCACGTATGACGTACCCCATTTTTTAACTCATTATATTAATTAGCTAATGGCTTTACTTAACTAATGATCACTCAGCAGCGTTCTCAGCTACCATAATGGTTTTGATATTTACGAATTCACGCATACCGTAACCACCGTGCTCACGTCCATAACCACTGTCTTTAACACCACCAAAAGGCAGGTTCGGTTGTGCTAGAGAATACCCGTTGATATTTACCATACCAGTGTCAAATTCGTCTTTCGCTAGGGCAACAGCTTTATCCGTATCAGTACTAAAGATGCCGCCGCCTAAGCCGTAGCGCGAGTCGTTTGCAACTTCCATCGCCTGTTTATCATCACGGGCACGAATTAACGACGCAACAGGGCCAAACAGTTCATCATCATAAGCCGGCATACCAGATGATACGTCTTCTAGCACAGTTACTGGGTAAAAGTAGCCATTAGAGTCTGGAATTTCACCACCAAGAGTGAGTTTCGCCCCAGCTTCTACTGACTTTTTCACTTGCTCATGAAGTTCATCTCGCAAGTCTTCTCTGGCCATAGGCCCAAGATCAGTGTTTTCATCCGTTGGGTCACCCACTTTAAGCTTCTTACACTGTGCTACGAACTTGTCTCTAAACTCGTCATAAACGCTATCCACGATAACGAAGCGTTTAGCCGCTACGCACGTTTCACCGTTATTGATAACACGGCCTTGAATACACATTTCTACCGCATGGTCGATATCGGCATCTTCAAGTACTAAGAAAGCATCATTACTACCAAGCTCCATCACGGTTTTCTTCGATAAACTCGCGGCCTCTTTCGCAACTTGTTTACCGACTTCGTCACTACCAGTGAAGGTAACGCCGCGCACGTATTTATGCTTGATTAGGTCGCTTGCCGTGCCACCATCAATTAACAACGACTGATATACGTTTTTCGGGAAACCAGCATCTTCGTACATCTGCTGGATGGCTTGTGCCATACCAAACACGTTTTTAGCGTGTTTAAGCACTGTCGTATTACCTGCCATGATGTTTGATACGCTGTAGCGAATAACCTGATAAAGCGGGAAATTCCAAGGCTGTATACCCAGAATAACGCCAATAGGTTGATAGGTAATAATCGCACGACCACCTTCAAAAATGCGGTGCTCGTCTTCTAAAAATGATGCACCATGCTCTGCTGTATAACGACATATTTGAGCACACAACTGCACTTCTTGTTTACCCTGCGCCGTCACTTTACCCATTTCTCGGGTCATTAGACTAGCAAGGTCGTCAATGCGCTCTTCCATTAAATCGGCAAGGTTGTTAAATAAATCTGCTCGAGTTTCAAATGACGTACGGCGCCAGTTCAAATAGGCTTCTTGAGAACGTGTTACCGCCTGTTCAGCTTCTTCAGTCTGACATCAAATGATAATGATCGATCTTTTCACCTGTAGCAGGGTTGTAGGTATTAATAGTCTCACTCATTGTCACTCTCCTTAATCCGTTTGTTAAGTTGAAGGTGCAACTAGAAAGCCAAATTGCAAAAAACTTTTTTTCGCAACATATTCAGCAACATAGAGCAACGTCACAGCAAGGATGGAGTCTGAGAATAAAACTGGAATTAGAAAAGATTACTTATCGCAGTAAAGATTTCAGAGCGAGCTCTTTAGAAAAAGAAGGGCGGCCCTCAAGAGGTCACATTTGTTCGAGGGCCGATATGCTGCGTTTGGTAATGGCTAATTTAGTGAAAGGAAACTTAACCTGACTAGTCGGTATATAAGTCTGGAAAATGAAACTTCGCCATAGCAAGGGTCAACGCAACTTCATAAACACTTTGTCTAGAGGCATGATTTAGAGTCAGTAACCCTATAGCACCGCCTTTTTGCTTAATATTTACCGTATCGAAAAGCTTATCCATAACCGGTCCAAGCTCTTCGCCTCGCTGTAGCGCTTGATACACGCTAACAGGCAGCGGCAAACTCGCACTTCGTGTTACCGACCAGTGACCTTCATGGTAAATCGCCACATACGCAAAGGTTGCAGGGCCATCTTCAAATACATCCACACCACCTTCAATTGCCACATACCATGCGTCTGTAAGGCCACCTTGATGGTGGGCGAGCATGGCCTTCACGCGATTAATAGCACCTAGGCGCGTTTCATCCTCGTTCATTGGCTGTTCGGGCACGCCGCTTGGCACAGCCATGCCCTGGGCGTCAAAGTCGTGCTCTAGTGTGTCAGAGAGTGTATTGAGCGCAGCATTTATTTTTACCGGATTCAGCGATCCTACAAAAATTGTGTCAGATACCATTTGCATTTGTCCTTTAAAAACGTTCTTTTGCAACATCACCCACTGGGCTGCGTTTAATATCTTCTAGCATTAAACGGTAATCACGTACTGCTGGAAATTCGCTAATATTGCGATTTGACAAGGTACTATCAGGGTTATCTACAGCAAGTAAATGTTTAATACCGTACGTCTGTGCCGCTTTCAAAATAGGCAGTGAGTCATCGACAAATAAGGTACGGCTACTATCAAATTGCACTCTCTTTTGTAGCCGCTCCCACAAAAGCTGAGACTCTTTGGTAACGCCAAATTCATGGGTAGAAATAAGGTTGTCGATATGCGCATCAAGTTGGGTATGCTCTATTTTAAGCGCCAGACTGTTTGGATGCGCATTGGTTACTAACACTACCTGCCTACCTGAGTCATGAAGTGCATCAAGGAAGGGAATGGTATCGTCGCGAAGGGCTAGCAAGTGCGCCAACTCTCGTTTCAGCGGCATAAACTCATTTTCTAGGTCCAGTGCTAGAGTTTCAGCCCAGTAGTCTAAACAGTACCACTGAATTTGCCCAAATACTGACTCATAACGCGCGCTCATTTCCTTTTGACTCTCGGCCTCAGAAATACCTTTTATCTGAGCTAACCGTTTTGGTAAATGGTGCAGCCAAAACTGGTTGTCGTAATGAAGGTCTAACAAAGTACCGTCCATATCTAGCAGTACAGTTTCTATTTCATTCCAGGGCAGAAAGGGCAAGCGATTTTCCTTATAATGAAGTAAGCTAAGAAATTGTATACAAGTATGATAACAAAGTTGTAGCGAGAGACATGCCAAAAATCGATCCGAACAAACCGTTACCACACATTCATTCTCGTGAAATCGTTGCGCAAAGCAAACTCTTTAGGGTAGAACGCTTAGACCTTGAGTTTTCGAACGGCGCTACCCGTGAATTCGAGCGGATGGCGGGCGGAAACCGGGGTGCTGTAATGATAGTGCCCATGCTTGATGAAAACACCATGGTGTTAATTCGTGAATATGCTGCCGGTACACATTCGTATCAACTAGGTTTTCCTAAAGGCTTAATAGACCCAGGTGAAACGGCTATTGAAGCCGCTAATCGCGAACTACAAGAAGAGGCGGGCTTTGCAGCGAACGATCTTATAGAGTCTCCATAAGGTCAGCATGGCCCCTACGTTTTTCAATGCAAATATGACCATCGTTTTGGCCCGCGACTTGTATCCTAAACAGCTTGAAGGCGATGAACCCGAGCCTCTTGAGGTGATTCACTGGCCTTTAGATGAAGCAGATGCTTTACTTGCACGAGAAGACTTTGTTGAAGCACGCTGCATAGCCGCGCTGTTTTTAGCTCAAAAGTGGTTTAAGGAACAATAAACAATGCCCGATGACGCCCATGCCGACTTACTAGAACTTGCGAAAGAAATTGCCGTTGAAGCTGGTGAAGCCGTATTAGAAGTGTACGATAAAGGTGAGTTTGACGCTTATCAAAAGGACGACGAATCTCCCGTTACCAGTGCAGACTACCTAGCAAACGATATCATCAACAAGCGCTTACAAGCTGCAACGCCTGATATCCCAATCCTCTCAGAGGAAAACAAACACGCAAGTTTAGAAGAGCGAAAGCATTGGCCTCGATACTGGTTAATCGACCCCATCGACGGCACCCAAGAATTTATCGCCAGAAGCGGAGACTTTGCGGTCAACATTGCCCTAATAGAGAACAATGAGCCAACTATCGGGGTTATTTTCTGGCCTCCAGGTCAATCATTGTATTATGCGCAAAAAGGCAAAGGGGCGTTTAAGTCATCCCCTGATGGCGATCACCCAATAAGCGTTCGCAAACTAGACGACCCTAAAAATAGCGTGGTAATGATTGCAATTAGCCGTCGACAGTCAAGAGAGAAAGTACTCAGCAGAATGTGCGCGAAGCGCGTATATCAAACGCTTCCACTGGGCAGTTGCTCACTGAAAGCGTGTTTTATTGCCGAAGGCAAAGCTGATGTATTCATGCGCATTGGTATCACAGGCGAGTGGGACACAGGCGCATCTCAATGCATTGTTTCCGAAGCTGGCGGGAGTATAGCAGCGGCCAACTTCGAGCCGCTTACGTATAATCAGCGTCATTCGCTGGAAAACCCAGATTTTGTAGTAATGGGCGATCAAAGGGTGCCATGGCAAGACGTAGTCCAGTATGATGACTTTGTAAACCCACATCAGCACTAGCGCGTATTATTTCTTTAGCGCAGTGCAATAAACCTACGTATAATAGCGTAGTAATGTTGCTGGGCCACATTACTCTGGTATTGGTTAAATCAAGCCAGATGGAACCAAAAAGTAAAAGGAGTAACCTATGATGACTACACGTATTCGCACGTTATCTGCAGCATTGCTCGCATGTGGGCTAGCATTCCCTGCCGCAGCCGACTGGTCAATAGACGGCGAGACAAGTGCGCTGCATTTCTTATCAACTAAGAATGCACAAGTCACTGAAGTACATAAGTTTGATAGCTTTGACGGTACCTTGTCTGATAGCGGCAAGCTCTCTGTGGCGGTAGACTTATCGTCAGTTAATACAGCCATTGATATTCGCAATCAGCGAATGCAAGAGATGCTTTTTAATGTGAGCAAATATGCACAAGCTAAGTTTGAGGCCGATTTACCTGAGTCGATGATGAGCCTGAAAGCGGGTCAAGTTGTTAACGGAAAAGTAGATGGCATTTTGATGTTACATGGAAAAGCCGTTCCTACATCATTTGCGGTTAAGGCGAGTAAAGTAGACGACGGTACGCTAACTGTATCTACTACTGCTCCGACCCTTATTAAAGCAGAATCTTTCGGCCTTGCTGAAGGCGTAGCTGCGCTACAAAAAATTGCAGGGCTAAAGAGTATAACGACAACAGTCCCAGTGACGTTTTCCGTTACCTTTACGCAATAGAATACAGCTATTGCTAGGGTCTATCGATAAGAGTTAGGCAGTGGTAATAAATCAAAGCATAAAAAAACCGCACGAAAACGTGCGGTTTTTTTTGTTTTAAGGGCTTGTTTCTAAGACTGATGTAGCCTGTTAGGAAGTCTATAACGCATAGGTAATGGCTTTTGACTTAACGCTTGCTCTGGCATACCTTGCCACACGTTCTCAGGAAGGGCAGGTACTTCTGCCTTATATTGAGAGACAGTGAAATATCCCATCGCAACACGTAAACGCTTAAGTGCTTTACATTCATTTACTTCCTGATCAATGACAAACACGCCCCACTTGCGCATCGCTATGCCTAGTATATCACTGCTTGTTAAGCGGATAACCGGTGCTGCCAACACCATGCCAATTAATACAGGTAGCAGCCACATAAATAACGACGGGGTGAAATAAAAGGTAGTGACGCCCCACGCTACCGCTAAGCAGCTCATAATTTGCGTGTGTTTAATTGCAACTTTCCACGGCACTTTTCGCCCTTCACGCTCTTGCGCTTCCCATTTAACTGAGTGGCCTATAAAAACACTGATCACAAAATAGCTGTGGTAGAACATCATCAGCGGCGCAATTAGCACAGCCATGGCTAATTCAATTGCCGCGCCTTTTAGTAAAGACCACGCCCCACCAAACTCTTCGCGACGTTTCATCAAAGCCAAGGTAATACCTAAAAGCTTAGGTAAGAATAGTAAGGCGGCGGTACCCCACATGGTTACCATCATCATGTCTTGGCGTGCTACCTGCCAACTGGGGAAAAGCTGATACTCAGATACGAAGAACTCTGGCACTGACGTGGCGCGAATTAATGCATCTGCGGTACCTAGTGCCAACATACAAAACAGTATTAGTGAAGAAATGTACGCAAACGCACCAAATAAGAAGTGCAGACGGTTCGCCATTTTAAGACCTTTCACCTTCAAAAGCCCTAAATGCTGTATGTTGCCCTGTACCCAGCGACGGTCGCGAATGGCGTAGTCAACAATGTTACTTGGCACTTCTTCATAGCTACCTGTTGTGTCGGTAAGTAGGTAAGCCTGCCAACCTGCACGGCGCAAAAGCGCTGCTTCGACAAAGTCGTGGCTTAGTATTTCGCCACCAAAAGGTGCACGACCTTCAAGAGTGGGAAGTCCACAATGCTGCATGAAAGGGGCAATACGAATAATGGCATTGTGCCCCCAGTAGTTTGCACTGTCCGTTTGCCAAAACGATAAGCCTGTTGCCAACATTGGGCTGTAAAGATGAGCGGCAAACTGCACGAAACGACCAAAAAAGGTGTTTTGACGTACTGGCATAGGAATAGTCTGCACTAAGGCCGTATCAGGGTTTTGCTCAATACGGCGGGCCAGGTCCTGCATACGCTCTCCGGTCATTACGCTATCGGCATCTAATACAATCATCGACTCGTAATTTGCACCCCAGCGTTCGCAAAACTCTTTAAGGTTACCCACTTTTCTGTGCAGGTTTTGCTCGCGACGGCGGTAAAACACTTGGCTAGAGAATGCTCCCAAACGCTTTTTCAATCGAGTAAAAGCGCGTAGCTCAGCATCCGCTTTTTCCATGTCACGGGTGTCGCTGAGCATATAGAAATCGAAATTCGAACTGTTTTCGCTTTCCATTAACTCGCGAATACAGGCTTCGAACCCCACCATAATACGGCGGGTATCTTCGTTATAAACCGGCATGACTACGGCGTGTTTTTGCTTTAACGGCGACGAAGCATCTGGCTTTACTTGGTTTCTGCGTAAGCTCAGTGGATCTATATTGAAAAGCTGTAAAAAGAAACCAATGATACCCGTCCAAAACGCCATGCACAGCCAAGCAAATAGAGTCAAACCCAAGCCTAACTGCGCAATTTCTAGATTCGTAAGGCCGTTCGGTAAAAATATCTCGTATAAGCTCCAACCGGCCAATGCCGTGCTTGGAATCACTAGCATTGCCATGATAAACAAACGCATATGCTCTCCTTTTAAGATGAAGTGTGAAGCACGTGCAGTGCTGTCACGTTTAATCTGAGGCACGGCTTTAGCCTCGTTCGATACTGATGTTTGAGGACGATTATTTTGGCTGGTAGACATAATTCCAAACCTCGCTAACACGCTTTCCGTCTTTTTCAATGTAAGCGCGCATATCTACCGTTTGCTTTTCTTTCGGCTTAACAAAAAAGGAAGCGCGCCACTCTTGGCCGTCGGCTACAGGATAAAGGCGCTGTTGGGAAATCGTTCCGTTGGTGCCCTGCACAACAAGCTTCATAGTTTCATTGTCAAAAGAAATGGCAGAAGGAGCACTGAAGTCCACATTGAACTGGCGGGTAGTGTTCAAGCTATCATCTTTAAATTCATCGCCTGGTAACACGGCCTTTCCCTGACGGGTACGCACTACAGAAGCAAATTCGCTAACAAAAGGGTTTTGCTCTACCGTTTTAAGCTCATAAGAAAAATACAAAGATTCACCTGACTTAAACGGCTTTTCAGGCGTCCAAAAAGCCACAATGTTGTCGTGGATCTCAGACTTAGTAGGAATTTCAACAACTTCTAATCGGCCTTTCTCAAAACCAGCTTCTGGGGTAACCCATAGCCCTGGACGTATATGATAGTTGGCCTCAGCATCAAGGTAGTTATCCCACTCGCCGTCGCGTTGAAGCATTCCAAAGCCTTTTGGATTTGTATCGCTAAGTGAAGTAACCTGAAGGCGTGCTGGGTTAGTCAGTGGACGCCAAATCTCTTCACCCGCATGAGTTACCATTAGCACACCGTCGCTGTCGTGCACTTCTGGACGATAGTCGTCATGGCGCTTTTCTGTGTTCTCGCCATATAAAAACATACTGGTAAATGGCGCAATACCTAGCTTATTCACGTCGTCGCGAGCAAATAACCAGCTCTCTACCTCTACGCTGGTATCGATATCAGGCTGGATAACAAATTTATAAGCACCCGCAACAGAAGGACTTTCTAGGCGAGCATAAATAGTAATTGGCTTGCCTTCACCAGGCTCGATAACCCAGAACTCTGTGAAATGAGGGAACTCTTCACCTTTCGCTAACGCGGTATCAATTGCCAAACCGCGTGCTGAAATACCATAAACTTGATTTTTACCTACCAAACGAAAATATGAAGCACCGAGGAATACAGCAAATTCATCTTTGTACTCTTCGTTTTTTATAGGGTAGTGAACACGAAAGCCTGCAAACCCTGACTTTTCATCCGTTAACCCAGCTAACCCCGACGCAGACCCGTCGTAGTTAAACATATCACTGTTAAACGCTAAGCGCTCAGGCTTGTTACTTTCGCCAATAGTGTGAATAGTAACGGGGTATTCATATAAAAAACCCGGATGAAAAAACTGAAGTTCGTAGTCGTTCTCGCCGTGCCAAAGACTTTGCTCAGGCTTAAAACGAATAGAACGATAGGTGGTGTAATCAATCTCTTTTAATTTGCTGTTTAGTCCGTGATCGTCTTGTTCATAGCTTTCTGTTGCTGATTTGCGAGCAGCATCAATTATAGATTGAAGAACGGGTGATGCTTTTAGAGGCTGATTGTTGTCATTAACCTCGACAGCGCCTGCTTGGTGAAATGCAAATAGGGCAATAACGCTGGTCATCGCCAAAAGAATGCGCGACAGCTTTCGATGCTGAATCGCATTAGTTTGTAAATCTTTTCCGAAAATTGAAACTGGCTTAGCCATTTGTCCTCTCCTTATGAAAACAATGGTTATCCAGATGGTCGTCAATCTCTTAACTTTATCGCTTAGCTATGTATAGCTAGCAACAGAGTATCTGTTGCTTTAAAAGCGATGATGAGAAAAAGTATTCATTGAAACCATTCAAGAAAGGCGCTCTATTCCTTTCCTTATTCACTGGTATCGCGAAAAAAACCGAATTCCGTGCCTGTTGGCAAAAGTGAATGCTGGATAACACACAGGTACTTCAGCAAAAGCTGTTCCAACACTAAAAAGACGGGCTAATTTATTATATTTACATTTATTTACAGTCACTTAAAAGCATCGACATTGAAGTTAGTGGGCAATTTCCTTGTTGTAAATTTGTCCGATGAGTTAGACAAAAGTTTATCTGTTGTTTTTTAGAGACAGTTCCCCATGCCAATATGTTTACTTTTTAAACTTCACCCAGACATTAGCAGCTTAGGTATTCATATAACGCTTCTTCTTATTTTTTAATTTCTCTATATTTATTAGATAGATGGATACCTCCAATTTGAATTTCAGCTGAGTTTTTTTCGCAGTTGGCAGACGCTTTGCACTCCACCATGTTGATAAATACATCGGACACGATTTCTGAAAAGAAATAATTGAGATGACATGAAGACGTTTTTGGCTTTGTGTTCATCAATCAAGTGGCCCACTGCAGAGCGATGTATAAAAGCAGAGCGATTTAGAAAGACAGCGTGTTTGCAGAAGAGCAGCGCGCTTTAGAAGCGCTGACTTGTGACACGCTTCGCAAACACATTGGATGTTTGCGTTGCAGAAACTGGGCTACTGAGCATACTAAGGAGTTATCACATGCGTAAATCAATCACACTTATTGCAGCGACACTTACTGCGGCAACACTTCCTCTTACAGCAATGGCCGACAAGCCAGACTGGCGTTACGTAGAAGGTGGTTACACCAAAATGGACTTTGACGACAACGAGTCTTTCGAACCAGACGGCCTAACCGTGAATGGTAAGTACCTGTTAAACAGCAACTGGTACTTAAACGGCGAGTACAGCTTTTTTGAAGAAGGTAACTTCGACTTCGATATGCTAACCCTAGGTGCAGGTTACCGCTTACCTGTAAACGCCACAACAGATGCCTATTTTGGCGCTAACCTAGAGCGTATTGATGGTGACGTAGATGACGAGACTGGTTACAGCATTAATGCCGGTCTTCGCTCAATGATTACAGAGCAGGTAGAGCTTGCTGGTGAAGTGGGCTATTACGATGTAGACGACGGTGAAGCGACATTCAAAGTAGGCGCTAACTACTACATCACGCCACAGTGGGCAGTTGGTGCAAACTACAAAATCATTGATGATTTAGACATTATGCAGGTAACTGCACGCTACGCTTTTTAAGCCTTCCTCTCCTCAGGTAGGTAGCCGGGTTGCTCGACCCGGCTTTTTTATGTCTGCATTTCAAGAAGACGGCTATTCTTTCGCTTCGTTTTCTATTCAACTGTGTCGCTGGGCTCAATATCTTCTTTTCTTTTTATATCTACACTTTCGTGAAGCTCTGAGTATACGAGTACTGCCTCGCCAGATTTTAACCTGTCTAGCACCTGCTGAACTTTTACTTCTAGCTCAACTTCCTCAGCGCCATAGTCGGTGCCTTCGCGTAATACAAAAGACTCAGCCAAGCTATAAAGCGTATCGGCTTCTAATGCGTCGATGGGAATTATCATTCACACTCCTGGGAAAAACGTTTTATAAAACTTAAACGACACCAATATCACCTCAGTATTAGCGACTAACATAACCACAGGTTGAGTTTACCGGTAACGCTTCGCTAACGAAGCGTTTTACGCGCTCGTGCAGCCAAACCTTCGGGTTTAATACAGAGCCTTGCATGAAGCCGACATGACCGCCTCGTTCGCTCAATTCTACGGTGACGTTACGCGCAAGTTCCTCTTCTTTTGGCACAATTAAGTGGTTCATGAAGGGGTCATCAATGCTATGCAATACTAACGTTGGACAGTGGATGGCGCTTAAAAAGTGATACGCGCTGCACTTTTCATAATAGTCTTGCGCATCTGCAAAACCGTGCAGGGGAGCCGTGATCTTTTCGTCAAATTGAGTAAAGCTAGTAATGCCTTCTACATCACTTTTTGTAAGCTGAATAAGCTTGCGATAATCAATGTATTCCATCTTCTTACGCAAAGTATCTTTCATGCTAGTAAGTAAATACTTTTGATACACACGAGAAAAACCCTGATTGATTGACTTAGCGCACTCAGATAGTTTAAGCGGAGAAGAGATGGCAACAGCCGCCTTCAGCCACTTTTGTGCAGGGTTTTCTCCCAACAGTTTCAACAGCATATTACCGCCAAGCGAAAAGCCAATAGCCACCTTGGGAATACGTGGAAATTTATCGTGCAGCCACTCTAAGAAAAAACTAGGGTCTTCTGTTTCGCCACTGTGATAAGCGCGCGCTTTTAGGTTTGGCACACCGCTACAGCCGCGATAATGCATCATTACCACCTGCCAACCATTCACAGACAGTTGGGCCATCATATCGTTCGCATAATGCGACTTGATGCTGCCTTCCAATCCGTGAAACATCACCACTATCCCTGATGTCTCTTGTGGTTTGGGGCCCCATGCTACGTCAACAAAATCGTCATCCGGTAAGGTTAAACGCTCCATGTTATAAGAAAGGGGTAAGCGCTTTTGAATAAAACGCGGCCATATGGTTTGCACATGTCGGTTCTTTGCCCATCCTGGCACTTTAAAGCTACTTTTTATTATCTTTCCATGCGATAGCGCTGATTTGCTCATTGTATTTTCTTATTGTGTTTTTACGATAATTGATTAACCACAAGGCTCACTAACTGGCGCGCCTCATTGTTGTCGCGTAACTCGTATGCATTAATGAACGCAGCGATAGACGCGTTAAATATATTCGTTGGCGAGGCTTGCTGACCCAAGTGCGTAATCGCCTGCTCATTAAAAGATGCAACGATGTCTTGCTGCTGTTGCCTTTCAAGCTCTAACTCTTGCGCTTTGAGTACATCGTAGGCTCTTTGCTCACCACCTTTCTCGGGGCTTGCTGCTTTGCGCTTCTCGCGATGCTGTTTTAACTTTTCGTCAGTGCTCGCTGATGCCGCTATAACCGATTTAAGCTGAGGCAAATTTATAATGACATTATTCTCTAAACACCAGCAAATCAGCAAGAGAACGTTTACATTCACCTTGTGGTTATCTTGAAGCAGAAGCGCGAGCGGTGCCATATCGCCTTTCGTATAGCGAGATACGCTGTACTCCCAAAACTCGCTGCTATTAATATTAGGCGCTGGCACTGTCATACTCTTCTCGTTTTTGCTCTATTTGCTCTTGGGCATCTAGCCATGCCATTTCTTCCTCTTCAAGCTGTTGCTTAAGCTCAGTTTGTTTGTCGAGCAAGCCCATGAGTTCTGCTTTTTTGTCGTCGCTGTAAAGCGAGGTATCGGCGAGTGATGCTTCTACCTCTGCCAAGGCGGTACTGCATTTCTCCATGGCTTTTTCGTGTTTTTCGATGGCTTTTTTAAGTGGCGCTACGCTTTGCCTGAACTCGGCTTCGCGGCGCTTTTCTTCTTTACGATCTAACTTGCGTTCTGGCTTACTGTGCGCTCCTGCCTCTTGCTGCGCGCCGTTTTTAGCGTCGCTGTTAGCACTTTTAGCCTCGCTGTTGGCCTTGGCTTTTTCTGCAGCCTGCTGCTTTAAAATCCAGTCGCGATAATCATCCAAGTCACCTTTAAATGGCTCAACTTCACCGCTGTCTACCAAATAGAAATCTTCACAAACAGAGGAAAGTAAGAAGCGGTCGTGAGATACCAGCACCATTGCCCCTTCAAAACCTTGCAGCGCAATATTTAGCGCATGGCGCATTTCTAGATCTAAGTGGTTGGTAGGCTCATCCAGCAGCAATAAGTTAGGTTTTTGGTAAACAATTAACGCCAATACTAAACGCGCCTTTTCACCACCTGACATAGGTGCCACGGGCGCCAATGCTTCATCGCCGTTAAATCCAAAACCACCCAGGTAATCGCGAAGCTGCTGTTCAGTAGCTTTTTCATCAATACGCTGCAAATGTAAAAGGGGTGTGGCATTAGCGTCTAGCGTTTCTAACTGGTGCTGGGCAAAATAGCCAATCTTCAGACCTTTTGCGGTATTGAAAATCCCCTGCTTAGGCGCATGAACACCCGCTAACAGCTTGATTAACGTTGACTTACCTTGCCCGTTTCTACCTAGAAGACCTATTCTGCTGCCAGGTACTAAATTCAGTTTTACCTGTTGAAGCACTATATGGTCATCGTACCCCAGCTGTATTTTTTCCATTTGCACAAGCGGGTTTGGAAGCGCAGTTGGTGGTGCGAAGGAAAAACTAAACGGGCTAGCCATATGGGCTGGCATTAACGTTTCCATTTTCTCTAGCTGCTTAATACGGCTTTGCGCTTGCTTTGCTTTACTAGCCTTGGCTTTAAACCGCGTAATAAACGAGTTTAGATGGGCTACCTTTTGCTGTTGTTTTTCATACTCTATGTTTTGCAAGCGCATGCGCTCAGCACGCTGTGTTTCGTAAGATGAATAATTACCTGTATAGGTAACAAGCTTTTGTTGCTCAACACTAATAATTTGCGCGACGGTATTGTCTATAAACGCTTTATCATGAGAAATAAGTAAAAGCGTGCCCGCATAGCGTTGTAACCATTTTTCGAGCCAAATTACGGCATCTAAATCTAAGTGGTTAGTGGGCTCATCAAGCAACAATAGATCTGATGGGCAAAGTAGTGCTTGTGCAAGATTCAAGCGCATACGCCAACCACCAGAAAAGTCACTGACTGGTGCGCTTAACTGCGCATTAGTAAACCCTAGGCCGGAAAGTATAGTCGCTGCACGTGATTCCACATCGTAAGCCCCAGCCTGCTCTAGTTGCCCATGAATTTGGCCAATCTTTACGCCGTCTCCGCTTTTTTCAGCGGCGTCTAGCTTAGCCTGTAAATCACGTAAATGTTTGTCACCGTCTATCACGTAATCTATCGCAGTTCGATCAGTCGCTGGCGTTTCCTGAGCCACGCTCACAATTCGCCAATCGCTGGGTACGCTGCAATCTCCGGCATCGACGCTTAGTTCACTGCGCAACAGAGCAAACAGCGTGGACTTTCCGCAGCCATTGCTGCCTATTAGCGCCACTTTGTGGCCTGGAAAAACCTGTGCCGACGCCTCTTCCAGCAGCATTTTGCGGCCGCGAAGTAGCGATACATTTGAAAGCTTAATCATGACTAACCTGTGATAGAACAATCTAGGGCGCGTATAGTATCAAAAACTTAAGGTAAAAGCTGATCAACACATACCATTTCAAGGTATAATACTGGCGAAATTCCCCAAAGGTGTATGTATGTCAAAACGTGTAAAACGTCGCTTTGTAGCAGGGGCTACGTGCCCAAAATGCCAAGAGCTAGATACTATTTCGTTATATTTTGAAAATAACGTGGAAAAGCTGGAATGCGTCGCATGTGGGTACAACGAAGCGCAAACTGACGAAAAGGTCAGTGCCGCCACTCGCTCCAACGAAAACGTGATTGGTATTTTCAAACCTCACTAGCATTCCTACTCACTGTTAAGAAAATCTTACCATCAGGCCTGTGTAACACCTTATCATACTGTACTCAGGCTTTTTAAAACCTTCTCTGGATACCGCGCCAGTCGCGACTAACGCTCTTACCGAGGAAAAACGCTCTCCAAGGCATGCTTTTTGTATTCCTTTCCCTAAGGAGTGAAATATGAAACACGCTAAAAAACGATTTTGCTATGTAGTAGCAGGGCTATTGCTCATGCTCATCGCGTTCAGGTTGTACCTTCCTTATGCCGCAGCCACATACATTAACAATACACTAAGCCAATCGGACCAATACGATGGTCGAGTGGGCGATGTCGATTTAATGCTATGGCGTGGTGCTTACAGCTTAGAATATGTGTTGCTGTATAAAGCGAATGGACAAATAGATAAGCCACTGTTTAAGGCTGACTATGTGGAGTTTACACTTTCGTGGGCACAGCTTCTTAAAGGTGCAGCCGTTGGCAGAGTGGTGGTAAATTCTCCAGAAATTAACTTTGTAGACGGAAACACGGAAAAAAAGAGTCAGTCGGGTAAGAACGAAAACTGGCTGTCTATTGCCGATCAATTGTTTCCTCTACGTATAGACAAACTCACCATTAACGAAGGGAAAATTGCCTTTCACAACCCTGATACCTCTCCGGCTATCGATATTGCGCTGCACGACATTCATCTTGAAGTGAATAATTTGGTAAACAGCGACGACTTATCAGACACCCGCGTAGCCACAGCTACTGCGAGAGGCCAGACTGCGGAGCAAGGTACTATTTCATTAAACGCCAAGCTTAATCCTGCAACCAAAGCCCCTACTTTTGATCTAGACATTAAAGCTGACAATGTGGGTCTGGTGAATTTTAAAAACCTGCTTGATACCTATGCGCCTTTCGACCTAGAAGCCGGAACGCTTACGCTTGCTGCCGAGGTCGCGTCTAATGAAGGGCAGGTAAAAGGCTATATAAAACCTATTTTGCATAACGTTGAAGTATTTTCTTGGAAAGGCGACATTGAACGTGACGGAGACGGTTTTGTTGAAGGCAGTATTGAAGCAATTTCCGCGTTTATCACTGAACTGTTTGAAAATCAGAGCCAAGACCAAATTGCCACGCGTATTCCCATTGAGGGCGACTTATCTAGCCCAGAAACACAGACTTGGGAGGCGTTTACGGCGATATTGAAAAACGCATTTATTAAAGCATTTCAAGGCGATGTGGAGGAAAGTGTAGAGCTCGACAGATTGGAGTTAGACCGACTAGGGAAGCCTGAGGGGTCTAATTAAAAACGCTGAATTTTTCTTACGCTGCTAAGGGCTGATTTAACCGCTAAGGGCTTATATAACGCTGAAGGCTTATATAACGCTGAAGGCTTATACAACGCTGAAGGCTCTTCACGAGCCCTTAGCAGTTTAGATAGTGTTATATAGTACAGCTATCGCCACAATCGTTGGCACCGTCGCGCATTCCTTCAATTTCTTGGCTTTCCTGCTTGTCTTTCTCAGCCTGCTTTTCGGCTACTGACTGCTCAACTGAGTCAAAATCGATGCTGTCAAACGCATCCATATCAAAATCACTCATAACTACTCTCTTATTTGTTGAAGATAAGGCTCGGTATTACTTGGGCCTGTGCAATTGCGCGCAAGTGTAATTCAATTAGATTATCAGGATAAATGCAGTCTTAGCCTAACTCATAACAAGATAAACTAGTGTTTAACCCAAAGCCTCATAAACGGTTGATTTTACTAATTTGTCGACTGCCTTTGAGGCGCCTATTTCAAACCAAAAAAGCGCCTATACCACTCAAGAATGGCTAAAATTAATAGTGCGGAGGCGGGGTTTCTTCTGATTGCTTAGCAATATTAGACGGTTCTATGCTTTTAACACGGTCTATTACGTGACTTACTTTAAACGCTAAATCATCAAGTTGCTTTTGTTGTGAAGCCAATGCTTCATTAAGTGCCTCGATAGTGTGTTCTTGAAAGGCTACTTTCATCTGTAACTCTTCAATATAGCTATTGGCGCTATCTATTTGCTGTTGTAACTGCTCAGCGCTTTTGTTTGTCATGTAAATTCTCTATCTCTCTCGTTGCCATTCTTCGGCAAGGCCACTGCTGCTTATAGACAATATATTATCATTGGGAAGGAAGCCGACGCCATAAACAACTGCGGTTGGCGGTGAAATTGACTCTCTAGATGCGACTTGAATTGACTGAACTTGCTCGCCGTTTTTCAAATTCCAAAGATAAACTTTCCTGGCTGGCGAGCCTGTTAGTAAATACTGGCCATCTTTTGAAAACTCAACGTCGGTGAAGATTTTTTGTCTTGATGCAAATTTCAGTGAAGTCACGGGCTGCCCGGTTTGTACATTCCACACTTGCGACTTACTTTGACTGTCGGCAGTAAAAGCAAACCGGCCTTCATCGTCTAACGCAACTTTGGTTACTCGGGTGGGGTGCGTGAAGGTGTGGATAATCTGCCCAGTGTCTGTACTCCACAAGTAGGCAATGTAGTCATTGCCACCAGTAAGGGCAAACTTGCCATTAGGTGAGATATCAATGGAATTAACTTTTTCCTGATGCCCAAAAAACTCGAGACGACGAGAGGTGCGCGGCTCAAAATACATCACTTTACCATTTGAGCGAGCGACGAGTATGCCATTACCATTATTGGTGACTACCACATCGCGAATAGAGGATTCATCAATTCTCCAAAACCCTTCTGGTTCGCCAGTTTCCAAGCTCCACAGAGCAAACGCTTCACGGTCGGCAGTGACCACATAGCGCTTATCTGCACTGATGTGCACTGACATCACTAGGTTGTTACCTTCCCCTTGATGACTCCAATGATAGAGGGGTTCACTCTGCCCAATTCGCCATACATTGACCCCATTATTTACGCCAGACACTACTGCTAACGTGCCGTCGGTAGATATATCTGCCGCGTATGCGCCCTCTTCTACATGACGCCACTGCTGTATTGGCGTAGTATCAGGGACAGAACATCCCATGGAATTGCCAATAAGTAAGGTGAGTAACACTATTCTATGGAACATTTGAGGCCTAAACATAAT
Organism: Alteromonas sp. ABH4_454; assembly: GCF_056311775.1. Taxonomy (NCBI): domain Bacteria; kingdom Pseudomonadati; phylum Pseudomonadota; class Gammaproteobacteria; order Alteromonadales; family Alteromonadaceae; genus Alteromonas; species Alteromonas sp. ABH4_454. The sequence continues at coordinate 667,029 of NZ_CM149972.1, forward strand.
CAAATGGGTTTCGCTTTGTAAACGCTAGGTTTAACATAGCATGGATCACGCATCTTTAACTATCGTGCAAACTGCCTTAGATGCAGCAGTATAGACATAGACGCATGATGATAATAATTAATGGAGACGTTTTTATGCAGAAGTCGCTCGTTGCCTTATCTACTATCGCTGCGCTAGGCCTTTTCGCTTGCCAGCCAAACACATCTGATGAGGCCGCTTCTACAAGCGCTGATAGTGCAAAAACAACTGCTGTTGCAGCAGAAGAAATGACAGATACACAAAAGCAAGCTTACGCCATGGGCGCGAGTATGGGTCTGTTCGTTAGCAACCGTGCCGAACAACAAGAGCAGCTTGGTTTAACCCTAGACCAAGATGCGCTACAACAAGGCTTTAAAGACGGCCTGAACGACACCCTTAAGTTTACGCCAGAGCAAATTCAGCAAATCGCTCAACAGGGCGAAGAAGTATTGCGTGCTAAACAGCAAGAAATGGCTGAACAAGCGGCTGAGAAAAACATTGAAGCAGGTCTTGCTTACCTAGAAGAAAACGGTAAGAAAGAAGGCGTGACCACAACAGAGTCTGGTCTTCAATACGAAGTACTTGAAGAAGGCGAAGGCGCAAGCCCAGAAGCAACAGACATGGTAAAAGTTCACTACCGTGGTACCTTGCTTGATGGTACAGAGTTCGACTCTTCTTATAAGCGCGGCGAGCCAGTTGAATTTCCTCTTAATCGCGTAATCGCGGGTTGGACTGAAGGCGTACAGCTAATGAAAGAAGGCGCGAAATACCGCTTCCACATTCCATCAGAGCTTGCTTATGGCGCACGTTCAACAGGCGCAATCACGCCTAACTCAACGCTAATTTTTGATGTTGAGCTTCTAGAAGTGGTTAAACCTGAAGCCGAAGCGCCAGTTGAATAAGCTAGAGTTTCAGAAAAGAGAAAGCCGACGCTATGCGTCGGCTTTTTTGTTTTAGTGAGTCAGCGTGATCCTTGCTTACCTTTTCCCTACGAGCTAGTGGATTTTCACCACGCGCGTACCCAAATAGTAAAATGGGTTATTCAATATGCTTGGTGCCTCGAATTACACTTTAAAGCTTAGCCTAAGATTGAAATATTTCACGGCCCTAACAAAGGTTTTTAGGAACAATTAAACCTTAAAAACTGGGGCTTAAAACTAAAGGTTTTAACGGTTAGGTGCGCGTCGTCTCTCCGTATGGACTTTAAACGTCGCAAAATGATTAAGCAGTGAGTGCCCTACTTTATACATGGCACACGCTAAGATAAGGTATATCACGGTTCGTACACTATTTAAGCGAACAACTATATCAAGTAAGGCATACAACAATAACAGCGCGCCGCTTAAAAACAGCATAAAACCTATGATAGTGCCGCTGGTTTGAAGCGGATCGCTTCCCGACCTTCGGCGGTTCAACACAGGCATTCTGTTACGCATTCATTTCCCCTAATGGCTAGTATGGTATTGATACTACGACACTGACAGAAAGGTTTATGTTCAATAATTATTCAATCTGTCTGTTTTGTCACTTTTTACCTTATCGAAAGATTGCGTTTTGCCTTATTACCCACATAAAGTAGGGGTAATTAGCTGGATTATTTATAGGACATTGTGAAAACACCGCTTATCACTCGAAAAGGCTATTTAAAGCTTAAACAAGAACTGGATTTCTTGTGGCGTGAAGAACGGCCAGAAATCACTCGCAAGGTAACTTGGGCAGCCAGCCTGGGCGATAGGAGTGAGAATGCTGACTACCAGTACAACAAAAAGAAGCTTCGCGAAATTGACCGTCGAGTTCGTTACTTACGCAAATGCTTAGAGAACCTAAAAGTTGTTGATTATGATCCACAGCAAGAAGGAAAAGTGTTCTTTGGTGCTTGGGTTGAAATTGAAAACGAATCAGGCGCAGTTATGGAGCTTCGCTTAGTTGGCTATGATGAAATATTTGGCCGTAAGGACTACATCTCCATTGATTCACCCATGGCCCGTGCTCTACTTGGCAAAGAAGAGGACGATGAGTTTATTGTTAAAACTGAGGCGGGTACTAAAGAGTGGTGGATAAACCGTATTTGGTACGACGCAACAGATAAACTTTGAATAAACAGATGATCTACTTAACTACCCAGTTGTAACACAATGATCAGACGACTTTCCCTACACCGCGGTGATATACTCACCGCTCTTATTTTCACTACTAACGCTGTGTATGTAAGCCTGTCACACACCGTTTATTCGCCATTGCCTAACGCGAACTTTTAGTATCTTAGAGCGACTTATGATTACCAATAAAATTGCAGAAGAGCTTAGCGTTCAACCCTCGCAAGTAACTGCCGCAGTAAAACTTCTCGATGAAGGGGCAACCGTTCCTTTCATTGCCCGATACCGCAAAGAAGTAACCCAAGGCCTTGATGATACGCAGTCTGCGTAATCTAGAGCAGCGTTTGACCTACTTACGTGAGCTAGAAGAACGCCGCGACGTTATTCTTAAATCTATCGAAGAGCAGGGCAAACTCACTGACGAACTCAAAAGCAGCATTGCCGGTGCTGACAGCAAAACAACCCTTGAAGACTTGTACTTACCGTATAAGCCTCGCAGGCGTACTAAAGGACAAATTGCTATCGAAGCAGGTTTAGCGCCGCTAGCCGATGCATTGTTTAGCAACCCTGACACAGACGCTGAAAGCAAAGCGCAAGAGTTTGTTAATGCAGACAACGGCGTTGCTGATACTAAAGCCGCGCTAGAAGGTGCTCGCTATATCCTTATGGAAAGGTTTGCTGAAGATGCTGCTTTGCTAGCGAAAGTGCGCCATTACCTTACTGAAAATGCTCACGTAAAAAGTACGGTTGTACCAGGTAAAGAGCAAGAAGCAGCTAAGTATAAAGACTATTTTGAACACAGCGAAAAATACAAAAAAGTTCCATCGCACCGCGCATTGGCCATGTTCCGAGGTCGCAATGAAGGCATGCTTCATATTCAGCTAGATGCCGACCCACAATCAGAAGAAAAGGGACCATCTCATTGCGAGCACATTATCGCAAGCCACTACGATATCATGCACCGCGGTCGTGGCGCTGATGATTTCTTAGCTCAGGTAGTGCAGTGGACGTGGAAAATCAAAATTGGTTTACACATGGAAACTGAGCTATCCAGCGCCCTTCGAGAGCGTGCTGAAGAAGAAGCCATTGAAGTATTTGCTAAAAACTTAAACGACTTGTTGATGGCTGCACCTGCAGGTGCAAAAACCACTATGGGTCTAGATCCAGGTTTAAGAACTGGCGTTAAGGTAGCGGTAGTAGACAGTACAGGTAAGGTGGTAGCGACAAATACCATATTCCCACACGCACCGCAAAATCAGTGGGATAAGTCTATTCGCACGCTAACAACCTTGTGTAAACAATACAAAGTAGACTTAATCAGCATTGGTAACGGTACAGGTTCTCGTGAAACCGACAAACTTGTCGGAGAAATGCTTAAGAACAACAGCGAACTTACAGCACAGAAAATTATGGTAAGTGAAGCTGGCGCTTCTGTGTATTCAGCGTCTGAGCTTGCCTCGAAAGAGCTGCCTGATCTGGATGTTTCAATTCGTGGTGCCGTGTCTATCGCACGCCGCCTGCAAGACCCACTCGCAGAGCTCGTCAAAATTGAGCCTAAAGCTATTGGTGTAGGCCAATACCAGCACGACGTAAGTCAAAGCCAGTTAGGTAAGTCTCTTGACCGTGTAATTGAGGATTGTGTAAATGCGGTAGGCGTTGACCTAAACACGGCATCGCCTGCGCTATTGAGCTATGTATCAGGCTTAAACAAAACCTTAGCGCACAACATTGTGAATTTCAGAGACACCAATGGTGCTTTTCCAGACCGTAAAGCACTGTTAAAAGTTGAGCGTTTGGGTCCAAAAGCTTTTGAACAAGCGGCGGGTTTCTTGCGTATTGTAAACGGTACCAACCCACTTGATGCTTCTGCGGTTCACCCTGAAGCCTACCCTGTAGTCGATAAAATTGTAGATACCACTGCTGTTGCGGTTAACGACATCATCGGCAATACCGAGCTTCTAAAAAGCCTGTCGCCAGATACCTTTACCAGCGACGCATTTGGTTTGCCAACTGTTAAAGACATTCTAAAAGAGCTAGACAAGCCAGGTCGTGACCCTCGTCCTGAATTTAAAACAGCGGCGTTTAAAGAAGGCGTTGAAACTATTAACGACCTGAAGCCAGGTATGATCCTAGAAGGCGTAGTGAGCAACGTAGCTAACTTTGGCGCGTTTGTTGATGTGGGAGTACATCAGGATGGACTGGTACATATTTCAGCACTGACTAACAAGTTTATCTCAGACCCTCGTGAGGTTGTTAAAGCAGGCGATATCGTTAAAGTAAAAGTGCTTGAAGTCGACGTACCGCGCAAGCGTATTTCCTTTACCATGCGCTTAGACGATACACCGAGTCAGAGTAATAATACCGCTGGCGATAGCTCTTCAGGTAAGGGCGTTTCAGGCAAGGGGGCTTCAGGTAGAGGTGCGAATAACCAAGGGGCTGGGCGTGCCAATAGCAAAGCAAATCCGCGCTCAAACAAGGGAGGCGGCAATCGCAACAGCCAGCCTCAAAACAGCGCCATGGGTAATGCCTTTGCTGACGCGTTTGCTAAAGCGAAAAAGTAGATAGTAGCGATTCACAACAATTTAATGTTGCTTATAGTGGGCCTGTCATTGACAGGCCCTTTTTTATCACGCTTTCGTTTAGCCTGTCGTTTTTTTCTACATTATTTTGTGGCACATTAGTTTGTAGCGCATAGAAATTCTATATGCCTAAATACTCTTTAGCCAGAGCACCAAAATAGAGAATACCGAAACAATAAAAAGGTGTGGGTCACACCGAAACCGAATTTCGTATATTGGTAGCGTTTAGCAGGGCCGTTGACATGCTTTTAGTGCCTTAACGTTTAACGAAGGTAATGTTGCTCATTTGACCTCAGCCTTTTTTTACAGGCAGTACTTTCGGACGACCATAATGAGTTAACGGCCGACGGTCTTTGGTGTACGCGCGTTTCATCTCGCTGTACAGCAAAAATCACCTGCCCTAATCAGAGGATGATGTTATGAACTTACCGGTTTCAAAAAGCATGTTAAATGTCAGTGCAGACTACCCCGACCTTCGGGATCGCTACTACCAACCCAACCTTACCCCACTTAAACCTTTTATCGACCCGCCGGGTAACTTGGGTATATTAGACCAAGGCAAAGACGGCGCTTGTACAGGCTTTGCCTTGGCCGCCACCATAAATTTTATCTATCGCCAGCAAGGCCGAAAACATACCGTGAGCCCATGGATGCTTTATGCCATGGCAAAGCGTCACGATGAATGGTTGGGTGAAGCTTATGATGGCTCTAGCTGCCGCGGCGCTATTAAAGGCTGGTATAACAGCGGAGTTTGCAGCGACTCACTGACGCAAAATATCAATCACAGCAACGAATTTGAAATGACCCTCGCCATAGCTGATAACGCCAGTAATCATAGGCTCGGCGCATACTACCGCCTTGAACGGGAAATTAGCGATTTTCATGCTGCACTTAATGAAGTGGGTGTAATCTTTGTTTCTGCGAGAATTCATGAAGGCTGGAAAGACGCCGCGGGCGACGCGATAAACTTAAGACCTGAACCCATGGGAGGTCATGCGTTCGCCATTGTTGGCTACAATGATGAAGGCTTTTGGATTCAGAACTCGTGGGGTACGGATTGGAAAAAATCAGGGCTAGCGCTTTGGCGATACGATGACTGGGCGTTGAATGTTATGGATGCCTGGGTGGTACAACTCGCTCTTCCTATTTCAGGTACGGGTACCTACCATCAAGCTACGCGCTCTATCGCACAAGGGCTGTTCTCTCGCTCTACGCCACGAGTAAGTATTCAAGATCACTTCGTTCATTTTGATGACGGGCACTTTGATACTAAAAGTAAATATTGGAGCAATAAAAACCACGTCGATGCCATTATTGAAAAGCTTTTCGACAGTAATCATGAACATGTAATGCTGTACGCGCACGGAGGCTTGAATAGCATTAAAGCCTCGGCTAGACGCATTGCCGCCATGAAAGACACCTTTCTTAAAAATGATGTGTACCCCATTCACTTCATGTATGACACAGGCATGCTTGAAGAGCTAAAAGATATTTTAGGCTTTAAGAATGAAGAAATTAGCACCAAAGTTGGGGCTTTTACCGACTACACTGACCGCATTTTAGAATGGGCGACACGTAAAGTGGGCGGCGCACTGTGGCGTGAAATGAAATCAGACGCTTGCACGCCTTTTACCCGCACCACGTCCGATGGCACCTACTTTTTAACAAAGTTAGCCGACTATTTGAAAAACAACCCAAGGATACAGCTGCATGTTGTGGGTCATTCGGCAGGCTCTATTTTTCATGCACACAGTCTATCAAGGTTATTCAAAGTTGATGAAAATATAAAAGTATCAAGCCTGCATTTAATGGCCCCAGCCATTAGCTATTCTCTATTCGACGAAAAGCTTTCGGAGTTTATAGAGGGAGAACATATCCAGTCGACCACGATTTATAACTTATCTGAAGCATTAGAAAAAGATGATCACGTGGCGCGTATTTACCAAAAATCACTGCTCTATTTGGTATCAAATGCTTTTGAACCTAAACCGGAGATGCCATTATTAGGTATGGCCGTATTTAATCAGCCACTGTCTAACGTAACGTTTAAATACAGCGAAGGAAAAGAAGGTAATGCGACGGCAGCTACATCCCATGGTGGATTCGATAGCGACGTAGATACCATGAATTCGGTGCTATCAGATATCACTGGTGGTGCACCTAAATATCCGTTTACGAAGGCGATATTGGATTATTAGGGCTTGCTGATTTGAAGAAACTTTTGCATAAATAAAAGTGCCGTACTTGCGATTTAGCTCGCAGTTTCTTGGGCTAGATCGTAAGTTATTCAGCGGGTTAATTTGTTGGTGTAATATGAAGCAGCCAGCACTAACTTACGCTATCATGCTTGAAGCTGGCTATTATGCTTGAAGAGATATACCTTCTCTAGATGGAGTGTAAGCTTGTAAATAAGCGTTTTGAATACGGCCTATTCTTGTCTGCATGGCGTCAGGCGCATTTGCTTCTAAGCCTTTCGAAGATATAGCGTTTGCGGGGTTAGACGCACTATCCAACACTTCGTCTGCCGCCGCTCCTATTCTTGGGCCAGTGTTAATTTCGGACTCAGTGATAGTTTCAATACCTGAAACTGTATCGACACTACCGGTTGGAGTCTGCTCTGTAATAGATTCCGCTGTTGGTGGGTTATCAGCTTGCGCTTTAGCAATCTCACTTCGCGCCTCTGTCGCTTTTTGAGATGCCTCAGCGGCCACTTTTAAGTCTTGCGAAGAAGGCTCAGCTGGCGCGAGCGCTGCGGCGCGCACCTGTTCCATTTTTTGCAGCGTTTCTTCTGGCGTTTTCTCTTCTGAGATGTCAATAGACACCTCGCCATCGGTAACATAGCGCTTATTATCTGGGCCTGTAGTGTATTCATATCGCGGTGCACCTGCGTACTGCCCACCTGTTGCCGCATGTGCCTGCTCGTGAACTCTTACTTCCTGATCACGGGCTTTTAGTTGTTCAATTTCCGTGGCTTCTTGCTTCTCTTGTTGCTCTTGCTGCCTGTCTTTCGCGTCTTGCTTGCCTGCACTCTCGTCCTGCGCATTGTCTTTTTCTTGCCCAAAAACGTTTTGGAAAGCGGCTTGAAGCTCGGTTTGTATTTGAGGGCGTTCGTAGGTGACAGGAGCTGGCGGCTGCCCCGGGCTTTTAGCCTTATCAGTTTCAGAACCTAAACCTTTTTGAGAAGCGCCTTGCTGGGAGTCTGACGCTTGGGGAATAGTTTCCCGCTGCACGTTATCTCTACGGGCAGATTCTGTATTTACATTCGCCGTGGGATAAGCAATAGCGTTAAGGATTGGCGTTACTATATTCACCGTACCAGCTCCACTTAAGCCAATACGTCAATGATAGTGCCAAGCATCTCGTCGGCCACCCCTAAAACTTTGGCGGAAGCTTGGGCATTACGCTCGTTTACATTAAGCGCAATTAAATCGTCGGTTAAACGCGTAGTGCTAGAAGCGGAGTTAGAAGAAGTATTGTTTGATTCGCTGGTAGCTACTGTAGGTTGAGCGGGTGCAATAGCATCCTCAGCCGTTCGCTGAGCAATATTTGCCGCTGCCTGCGATACGCCATCGCTTGCACTTTGTAACCCATACTGAGCCGCTGCAAATGCAGAGCCTGCACTTAAACCATCAATATTTGTCATACACTACCCCTAACCTCTCATGTGCAATTATTGACCAATTTCACACAAATGGAAAGTCATGTATCACACACTACCATTAACTTATTGTAAGCAGGCGACTTTTAATTAGCTGTAACGAAACGAAAAGCTTCAAACCACCGATTAATAGCAGTTTGAAGCCGTATTGAGGCGTTAGATCAAGACGCTTTCTGTTGGTAAATTCCCGCAGCAAAACGGAATAGAATATCGGCAGTTTGCTGAGGATGAGAAATAAAAGGCGCATGAGAGGCATGAGGAAGAACAACCGTATCGGCCTGTGGGTGCAACTCACATATACGATCTATTCCACTGGTCGGCACTAAACTATCTAATCTGCCATATAATCGCAACGTAGGCGTAGTTATCCGCCCTACATCGTGTCGCATGTCTTCAGTAGACAATATACGTAAGCCTTTCTTAAGCGCTTCCTCAGCGGGTTCTGGAAATTGAGTGACCTGCTCTCGTATTGCTTTAATATCTTGCTTTGCCGTTTCACTACCCATAGCCTGAATTGCCAAAAAGCGTTCGAGTGTCTTTTGGTAATTCTTCTCCAGCCTGTGTTTCAAACATAGTAAGTAAATCAGCCGCAATGCCTGGCCAGCAAGGTCCGGCTATAAAACGAGGCGTTGAAGCAATAGTAACCAGTCCATTGAGCTTTTCTGGTGCTAATAACGCGAGCTTTTGAGCTACCAATCCACCTAGTGACCATCCAACCAACACGCACTGGTCTGGCAGTTTGTCTACAATAGCTTGGGCAAGGGACTCAACATTGTAAGGTGAAGGCACGATTTCCGCGTTTTCTCCAAACCCAGGAAGGTCAATGGTGGTAACGCGAAAATTATCACTAAGGTAAGGGATAAAGGATGTGAACGCGCCGCTGTTCATACCCCAACCGTGAAGAAACACTACATCTACGCCTGTACCCTGAGTACGGGTGACAAGCTCGCCGTTTGTATGCAAAATTTCCATTTACACCTCCTTAGGCAGAAACGTGTTTTTGTGAAAACACGAAATGATGAAAATAGGTCGACGTTCGACAATTCAAGGAAGTTGATGGAATCAACACTATGAACCTTTCATGCTTGCTATGTTATCAGGCAAGTCCTACGCCAGTATGTCACTGGTGTGAAAATGACATGTTTTTTTTCGAAGCCTCATTACATGGGAGTAACCTACTTCAATACGGCCCTGTGGCAGGCCACGTCAAGCATAGCCATTACGACGCACTATCCGTGCTGGGGCTTCACACATGGCCCATGTCATCGCTGGTTCACCAGTTAAAGTTTACGCATTCACTGACGGCAGGGAAAGTATTAAGTAACTGGTTTGTCCATAAAAAGCGACAGTGCACTCTATCAGTGCCAGATGTACTACTTCCGGTTCCAATTAGTGCATGGCGGCTTGCAAAGCGTCACTACAACCAAGCTACGCTTTTGTGTGAAAGCTTAAGCCGCGAACTAGGTATACCCATTAACCAAGCGTGGGCTAGCCGCAAAGGTTTTAGTGTGCAGCACCACTTATCCAAAATGGCCAGAGCAGAGAACGCAAACCGTGTATTTACTTTATCCAAGCAGTGTATTGATGACGAAATAGCGGCAGCGCAAAGAAATAAAGATGGTAGCGATTTCACCGTGGCGATAGTGGATGACGTGCTTACTACGGGGGTGACCGTAAACACACTAAGTAAAAGACTTAAGCAGCGCTACCCAAATATACAGGTTCAAGTGTGGGCAGCGGTATTTACGCCGCCACCTAAAAGCAGCTTATTGCTAAAGGCGTAAGGTTTAAAAAGGAATATATAAAAATGCGCTGTTAGGCGCGGCATTCACCGCGCCTTATAAACTGATTTAGCGGATAAAGTGCGACTGGTAAATTGCATTAGCTAGCATTTTGTTCGTGCCGTACCAGTAGCCTCTAAATTGCGTATTGTCGGTAAAACCAATGACCACACCACGCCCCATTTTCTGAGTCGTCACGGCAGTCGATTCAGCCATTAGCGCAACCATTCTTTTATCACTAAACCCTGCCATGAGCGGCTCGCCAGTGTAGCGTGCTGGCGTGACAAACGGCGAACCACTTGCCTCCACGATCATATTGTTCGTTTTAAACATAGGTAGCGTGTCATCGTTGTAGCCATAAAAAAGTGGATGAGAGTTATCAATATCTGCTTCAAATACAGCGCCTGCCACCAACTTTCTGGCATAGAGCGATGATCTGTCTTTGTAGCTTAAATCGCTTTCATCAAAAGCGTTATCTATGGTCTCTTTACTTACAATATCCGCATCTAGCCACTTGTGTTTGGCGAAGTAACGCAGTGCAGATTTTTGGCCTACAATCACGCCACCGGCTTTCACCCAGTCTTCAATTCTCGCTCTGTCGTTCTCTGTAAAGCGATAGCGACCACTTGGAAATAGAATGTGAGTGTATGAGATGCTAGGGTCATTAAGCGCACGTACTAAATGTTGTTGCTCTACGATACTAGGCGCTATACCAACCTTTGTGTCGAAGTAATGCCACATTTCACCGGCTTCGTATTCGCTGGTACCTTCACCGCCTACGATCAACACTTGCGGCAACGCCACTGGCGCCATACTCCGGCTACCTAAATCATTACCTGTCGGCGTTAACCCACTACGCAAGCTAAACACAGGTACCTGAAGTTGTTGCTGCGCTTCGCTCAAAATGGCTACTAAGTTTTCGGGCTGCCCCAAACCTTTAGGTACCACGATACTACCGGGCTGAAGGTCAACATTTTTGCCATCGTATTTAATAGCGGAAAACGCTTTTTCACTGCTTCGCACTTTCACGCCGGCTTCCAGTAAAGTTTGAAGCATGGCGGGCGCGTAATAATGCTGCCATGAAAACGCATAGGCATAAGCGTTTTCCTGAATATTATTAGGTGTTGCTTGTGTTAGAGCAGAGTTGTCACTTAGCGTAAGGCTTCGCACATCGCCCTTGTCTAAAGGCGTGTAGTCCAAGTTAAACGCCAACGCTAAATTCCACGTTGAAACATCATAGAAGGTGTTATTTTCAAATGATGTTTGCGTAGAAAAGATTGACTTTACTAGGCGATATTGAGGTTGGTTAGTAGGGATAAATATTGCCTTCCCAGCCTTGTAGCTAATCTTGTTCGCGTCGAAGTTCTCTGTAAGCACTTCATATTCGATGTGATGCTGCTCTAGTAATGCGATAAACGCGTTAAAACGAGCGGTATCATTCGATGCACTTACCACAAATCCAGCCTGTGCATCTTGCTTAGCTAAAGACTGCGTACTCTTCACAAAGCCCGATTGGTAATCAAGTATTGCAGCCTTATTTGCCAATGCGCCCCTAAAGGTACTGAGAGACGTGGTAATTTGGTTCGCTATGGTGTCTTTGAAAGCAAGCTTGCCGTTTATAGAGTCTTGAAGGTGTCCTCGTGAGCTGGCCTGTTCAAACAGAATACCCACGCTACCGTGTAAATCCGGGTAAGTAGATCCTTTACCAGCGTAGAAATCATCGAATGCTTCTTCGGTGAAATACAGCTCGCCCTGTTCGTCGAATGCAGCCGCGTGATAATGCGCAAGCGCTTCAGTTAAGGTGACGTTCTCGTCTGGCGTTAAGGGGTTTTTGCGCGAGCGTACGCCGGGCTGAAAGAAATAGGTGCTGTCTGTGCCCATTTCATGAAAATCGGTCAGAATATGTGGCCGCCATTTATGAAACTGTTTAATACGCGCCTGTGACTCTGGGTGCGCCAGCAATAACCAGTCGCGATTTAAATCGAACCAGTAGTGATTTGTTCTGCCTGACGGCCACCCCTCGTCATGTTCACGGTGGCGGCTATCAGAAACTAACTGCTTGCCTTTGTGCATATTTGCCCACTGAGCAAAACGAGAGAGTCCATCGGGGTTGAAAGATGGATCAAACAGCACAATATTGTTGTTCAACAAGGCATCAATTTCTTCACCTTCAGCGGCGGCTAAGTAATAAGCCAGCGCTAGGGAAGCATTGGTACCGGAAGGCTCGTTACCGTGAATACTGTAGCCCATGTAAAAAATCAAAGGAGCGCCGCCACCTACTTTTTTGCCACTTTCCATGGCATCAATGTGCTGCTGCCTCATGGCTTCAATGTTGTTTCTGTTTGACGGCGCAGTGATAGTCATGAGTAAAAGCGGGCGATTTTCGTGGGTACGGCCAGTTTCTTCAATGGTGATGCGGTCAGATTTCTCGGCAAGCAACTGCATATAATTTACGACTTGGTCGTGACGTACGTGCCACTCACCAATGTTGGCACCAAGTACAGATTCAGGCGTAGGAATAGCTGGGTTGTAGGATACTGTATCAGGTAAGTATGCGGTAACTGGCTGCCCGCCGGTATCAGGGGTAACAGTAACCACTGATGATAAGGCTGGCTGTGCCAGGGCTTGCTGGCTGGTCGTCGCCCCAAGGCCGATAGTGCCAAGCGCCAACAATACTGTAAGTGATAATGGGTTATTTTTGGCGGAGATTTTTAGTTTCGCTAACATAGCGCTTCCCGTCTTGTTGTTATGGTTGAGAGTAATACCGAGGTACGTCGCTCTCAACAAATTCGATTCACTGGAATAATTTATTTAATTAATACCTGACTGTTTTACTCAGGTAAATTTGATACAATAATCTAAATTTTCAAAATATGTAGGACTTGCTGATGATAACTATATCAGAAGAAGCCCAGGCTCACTTCGTAAAACTGCTGAGTAAACAAGAGTCTGGCACGAATATTCGTGTATTCGTCGTAAACCCAGGCACCTCGTCAGCTGAGTGTGGCGTGTCCTATTGCCCGCCGGACGCTGTCGAAGAAACAGACACTCGCCTTACGTTTAACGGCTTCGATGCCGTGGTAGACGAAGAAAGTGCACCTTACCTCGATGAGGCGGAAATTGACTACGTTACCGATCAAATGGGCTCGCAATTAACACTTAAAGCGCCTAATGCTAAAGCGCGCAAAGTGGCCGACGATGCCCCTTTAGTCGAGCGAATCAACTACATGATTGAATCAGAAATTAACCCGCAGCTAGCCAGCCACGGAGGTAATGTTGTACTTACCGAGTTAACTGATGATGGCTACGCTATTCTTCAATTCGGCGGTGGCTGTAATGGCTGCTCGATGGTAGACGTGACGCTCAAAGAAGGTATAGAGAAGCAAATGATTGAACAGTTCGCTGGCGAGCTTAAAGGCGTGCGCGATGCAACTGAACACCAAGCCGGTGAGCACTCTTACTACTAAGCGCAATACTGCGCTTATTTAGGTGCACATTACAATGCTGCCCTTATGCTGACGCAAGATCCACTCAAGAGCTGGCAACGATTTAAAATAGGCTTATCTATTTTCGTTGTTGGCGTCTTGATGTTGTTTACCCTTAGCGAACTTCATGTTGCGCTGCGTTACCTAAGCCTTCTGGTGCTATTTCTTGGTTTTGCTATTGCCATGTTGGGCTACTGGGGCATTTTCATTCAGCGTTTCTCGTTTATGAAAAATAAGAAACCGCCACCTAAGTTCTAACAATTGAGCTTATCTATTTAATTTAAGCCACTTTACCGCGTTAAAGTATTCACAACGCGCCAACGTCTCTCCCTACACTTAGCTAGTTATATCGCTGTTATATTTCTGTTCATAATGTTTTCCTTCTTCCAGCCACTAGTCGCGACTTCATTTTATCGGTAGATTGAAGGTAGTACTAAGTACCTAAAAAAGGTGAGCTGTGGAAAATACTATTAAAAAGCTAGGCTTGCTCGGCGGCATGAGCTGGGAATCAACGGTCAGTTATTACCAAGCTATAAACCGAGGCGTCAACGCACAACTTGGAGGCCTCCACAATGCCCCCATGATTATAAGCAGCGTTGACTTTGCTCACATAGAGCAGCTTCAACATAAGGGCGAATGGGATAAAACCGCCGACATACTTATCCGCGAGGCAAAGCATTTAGAAGTTGCAGGTGCAAAAGCCGTATTAATTTGTACCAATACCATGCACAAAGTGGCGGGTGACATAGAGCAAAATATTAGTATCCCTCTTATTCACATTGCCGATGCCACGGGTCGTGTGCTGCAGAAAAATTCAGTTAAGAAAGTTGGCCTGCTAGGCACCCGCTTCACTATGGAGCAAACCTTTTATACATCGCGTATTGAGGAGATTTTCGGTATTGAGGTTATCACTCCGAATGCCGAACAACGAGATACAGTCCATAACATTATTTATGAACAATTATGCAAGGGCGTGATTTGTGTTGATTCTCGTGAGGCGTATATTGAAGTAATAAACGCACTTGCGGCCGAGGGTGCTGAAGGCATCATTCTAGGCTGCACCGAAATCGCGTTATTAGTGCAACAACAGCATACCAAGATTAGGTTATACGACACTACCGCTATCCATGCTAAAGCCGCGGTAGACTTCGCTTTAGGGCAATAAATAAACTAGAGCAGAGCACGAGTAACCGAATTTGATAAAAAGGGGTTACCCCTACTATTTCAGAGGACACAACTATGTTTAGCCACGTTATGTTAGGTGCAAACGACCTTGAGGCGTCGAAGAAATTCTATGACGCTATTTTAGGTGTATTGGGTTACGAGCCAGGCGTTTTTGATGAATATGGACGCGTGTTTTACTATACGCCCAAAGGTATTTTAGCCCTAACCAAGCCAATTAATGGCGAGGAAGCGACACACGGCAATGGAACAACCCTTGGTCTTGCAGCGCGTACACCAGACATCGTAGATGAATGGCATAAGGTAGGAAGCGAAAATGGGGGCGTTCCATGCGAAGACCCTCCTGGTGTTAGAGGTAATAGCGAACGCCAACTTTATCTAGCTTATCTTCGCGACCCTGCGGGTAACAAACTCTGTGCCACGCACATTATAAAAAAATAGCTGAAGTTCTACCTGCTTTATGACTACGCTCTTTTTGCAGGCTATTAGCTTTTAGCTGTCTATTTGGCCCAAAGCGCTTTAAGTAATAGCGCTTTGGGTATGTCTATTTAAGTCTACATATAAGCCCTAGCCAAGCGAAAAAGCATAGGCGTTACTGTCTGGCCGCTCCATGCCTCAAACGGGTTTCGCTTTTTCTCTTCCTTGTACTTTGACTATACATTGCTGTTAAATGAATTAATCTTGAACCAGTATAAGCTCAGCTAACAGAGGGAATATGACACCTGAAGAAACTGGCAAGGCCTACGACACCATTACTCACCTTTGGACTCGCTCTGAATTTAATCAGAAAAATGGCATGACGGCCTATCAAAAAGCCCTGTCATTTTTGCCGGACACCCCATCACAAGAGCCCGATACAGTGCCAAGCGAAGCGCCTAACAAAAGAGAAGCGCTTGGTGAGAAAGAAGCGCCTAACAAAGGAGAAGCGCTAAATAAAGGAGACGAGAGCAATCAAGTCAAACCCAAAAAACGAGGTTACGCGCTAGACATAGGTTGTGGATGCACAAACCGCTTTGTTCCCATTATCGAAAGCGCAGGGTTAACTTACGAAGGTATTGATGTATCCGAAGAAATGCTTGCCATTGCGACAACTCAATTACCCGCTCATACCTTCTATCGCGCCGACGTGTGTACATTCACTATGCCCAAGCACTATTCGTTTATAAGCGCTTGGGATAGCTTTTGGCATATTCCTCTAACGCAACAAGAGCCTTTGCTTAAGAAGCTAGTGAACCACTTAGACGATGACGGCGTGTTACTTTTTAGCTGCGGTGGCACGGATGAAAGTGGTCAACATACAAACGAAGTGATGGGCCCAGAAGTCTACTACGCCTCGCTAGGGCTACATAGATACTTGGAAATATTGATGGAAGCTGGCGGATTTATTCGCCACGTTGAGTTTGATCAGCACCCTGAGCTACACACTATTATCATTGTGCAAAAAAGAGCCGCGCAAAAAACACAGTAGCAAAAATAATACTGAATGATGCCCTAGAAAAACTGAGAGAGGCAGCGTGCTCAGCACGCCTTCACTAAGTAAGGTCAGCGAAGCGTTATAAAACACTAGCTTTGCGGTGTCGCTAGCTCACCGCGTTTATCTAAACGATAAAAACTCCACGCCAGTGTCACGCCGCGAGCGAGTAAAAAGGCGAGTAGGGCGTACCACAGGCTAACATTACCTTGGTCTTGCGTGAGATACCAAACAGGGAAATATACACCTAAAGCACTTATTATCATGGTATTTCTCATGGCGCTGGCTCGGGTGAGACCAACAAACACGCCGTCGTACAAAAAACACCAATGCGCTAATAAAGGAAGTAATACCATTAGGCCAAGATAAGGTAGCGCAGCATCTACAATGTCACTATGCTCCGTAAGCAACGTAATAATAGCCTCACCGCCAGCGAAAAATATCAAGCTATAAATAAGGGCAAAAATACTCGACCAGACTAACCCTTGATAGGTGCGTCGTTTCACTTCGCTGCTGTCAGACGCCCCTTTGGCTTCACCGACCAGCGCTTCCACGCCATACGCAATACCATCAAGCCCCAATGCAATTAGAACAAAAAACTGCATGAGTATAGCATTGACGGCCGCCGACGTTTCACCGTAACGGGCCCCTTGAATAGTGAGGAACGCTAGGCAGCCTTGCAGTGCCAGATTCCGTAGTAACATGTCACCGTTTAACTTCATTAGCACCTTACGGGCCGCACGGTTAAACCAAGACGCACTTACCGCTACACTGCCAACGCACTTAAGCGCCACGGCGAACGCCATTATAGCCATGGTGTATTCAGCGATAACACTGGCCAGCGCTACGCCAGCCACGGACAAACCAAGACCGAACACAAACACCACATCGAGTGCCGCATTTAATAAATTTCCCACTATTTGAATAGCCATGACGCTGCGCGTTTTTTGCTGCCCGACAAGCCATCCAACCAATGCCAAGTTCAGCATAGCAGCTGGCGCACCCCATACCCGCGTCGAAAAATAGTGTTGAAGGTGAAGGGCGACGTCACTGTTTGGCTGAGTTAGAGCTAAGCCTATAGACAAAATGGGAGATTGAAGAGCAAGTACCGATGCCCCCAATACCAAGGCAACAGCCACCGTTTGCCACAACACTTTTGCTGACTCTAACGTGTTATTCGGCGAACCTTTAGCTTGTGCACTTAAGCCCGTTGAAGACATGCGAAGAAATCCGCACACCCAGTATATTTGCGTTAGAATTAGCGCGCCTACCGATGCTCCCGCAAGCATTGCAGGTAAAGACATATGCCCCAAAACTGCGGTATCAACCAAGCCCAATAGGGGCGTGGTAATATTTGCTAAGATCATGGGAAGCGCTAACGCCAACAGACGGGAATGGTCGTCAAAAAAAGAGCGCTGAGTTACTTGGGAACGGGGCATAAATGATCTCAGTAGGGGTTAATTTCGCTATATACTATCAACCTAGGCAACAGCATAAGTAAAAGCGTACCTGCGCGACCAAATATAAAATTGGCCCAATTTGCGTAATTTTGAAGTTTACCATGCTATTGAATTTGTTCAGGCACTCAGTGGATGATGATATGAAAACCAACAAAGTAATTCAAAATAGAATGATGATTCGCTCGCGTTTGAAGATCTTTTCTTTAACGTTGTTGGGGATCTTCAATATGTTGCTGGCCTCGCCTAGCTTCGCTTCAGATTCTAGTACGAGTGCCACGCCTAACGCGGCCATTTTGCTTTACCACCATGTGTCGTCTTCAACACCGGCTAGTACCAGTATTTCGCCTGAAGCCTTTAGATCGCACATGGAATACTTGGACAAACACCACACAGTTGTTTCGCTACAGGACGTTGTTGAAGCAATACAACACAATAAAACACTGCCCGAAAAAGCAGTGGCTATCACGTTTGACGATGGTTACGCGAATATCTTACACAATGCTCATCCTATTCTGGCTGACCTTGGCTTTCCATACACAGTGTTTATCAACCCCGATGAAATTGGCGTAGGCCCGAAGCAGCTAACCTGGGAGCAAGTAATTGCCATGCACAACAACGGCGTTACTTTTGCCAACCATACGCTAGATCATCTTCATATGCTAAACGGTGAGCAAGCGATGGGGGAGCGCGCATGGCTGGAAAAAGTGTGGGAAAACGTAGAAAGTGCTGAAAAGAAGATAGAAGACAAGCTAAATATAAGCCTTAAATATCTAGCGTACCCGTTTGGCGAGTACAACACCGCGCTTGCTAATAAGCTCAAAACTGAAGGTTATGTTGGATTTGGACAGCACTCTGGGGCTGTAGGCCCATCTAGCGACATGCAAGCCCTTCCACGGTTTCCAGCGGCAGGTCCTTACGCAAATTTGGCAACGCTCAAGACCAAGCTTAATAGCCTTGCTATGCCAGTAACGCACAGTTCACATGAAAACCCTCGCATGACGACACGAACCTTGTCTTCACCCATAAGCTTGACTATAGACAGTGACGATGTGCGTCTTACTCAGGTTAATTGTTTTTTTGGGGGCGATACCATCGAGACAGACCTTGAAGGTAAGGTGCTTTCGTTCACCTTAGATAAGACGCTCCCGGTAGGCCGCTCACGGGTGAACTGTACAGCACCATCCAATACTCAAGACTGGTCGCTATTATTGGTACTCAACGCCCTTCTTTGTGGCGGATGAAAATGGCAATTATCCTGACTAGAGAATAACGGGCAGTAATTATAGGATTGGGCCCGCCCTTAGGTTGGCGTCGCTCTTACATAAGGAAACGTTTACCTAAACTGGACGAGCAAAGCGGATAAAGCCTTTATTAATGGACTCTTCCACAAAGTCATGGTGTTGATAAAAACGGATAGCCGACACGTTCGATACTTCAACATCGAGCACAAGCTTACGTTTCTTGAGCTTTTCCGCTCGCACCTGCATAGCATCCATCAGCATAGAGCCCACCCCGGTTCGTCGGGCGCTTTCTTCAACGGAAAGGTGTCCAATCATTAGTTCAGTATTGGTGGGGGGCGTAAGGTTTACCGCTACTGTTTGGTTACGCATGAGTACTGTCATAGCTTCATCAAGCGTAAAGTATGACGTAATGCTGTCTAGAGTTGCTCTATCAAATGCGGCACCTAGTTTGCTATGCCAAGCAGTTACCACACCTAGCACTTCGTCACCACTGCATGCCACCCAATGATTGTTGAAGCCATACTGACCGCCGCCTAGTTCCCAAGCATGAGCAAGGTAGCCATCGGCTGTTTTATTCTTATTGTGTCCAAAAATAGACGTTAATAATGACTGCGCCGCGTTCAATATGAGCGGCGTAGTTTGCGCGGCATCAGATGCCACACCTTGCCTAATTTCTATTTCCATACTACTGCTTCGAGGTAATTATCGGCATATCTGCCAATATTTGCTGAGAATCACTTATCGATAGCTTTCCTGGCTCTCTTTTTGGTTTGAATCTTCCTATCACCCTAGCATCAGGGTCGACAAGTACAACAGATGCACTGTGATCAACTAAATAGTTGGGGTTATCGGTACTTTCAGCGATAGCATACATCATCCCTAAATTACGTACGAACGGGAATAGCGCTTTGTGCTCTCCGGTAACGGCGATGAACTCCTCATTAAAATAGCTCACATACTCTGAAAGTCTTTCTATTGAATCGCGATTCGGATCAACGGATACAAATACAACTCGAATTGGTTCGACAGTATTTAATGCCTTTAGTTCAGGGTATATTTCGTTTAACTCGGCCATGGTCGTGGGGCAAATATCTGGGCAAAATGTATAGCCCACAAATACTAAGCTCCATTGGCCTTTGAGCGAGGAATTATCGAATACGTCACCTTCATGTGACGTTAGTGTGAAAGGTGATAATGCTCTTGGCTCAGGGTAGGTTTGAAAGTATTCAGGCTTACTTTCAACACTTGGAGGCGCGATATAAAGCGCCCCGACAATACCCGCACACAACGCTAAAAATGCTACAAGACCGACAATCGTTCGTTGGTTCATAAACTCAATGGAATGTAATGATCTAAGAGTAATACTACAAACAATACCATGAGATGAATAATAGAGAACCTAAAAGTTTTCATTGCTGTTTGAGGCTGTGCATCAAATTTTAGCTTTAAAGCATAATATAAAAATCCAATGTTAAGCATACTTGAGCCAATTAAATAAATGAGGTCACTCATACCTGTAAGGTAGGGAAGCAGGCACACAAGTCCTAGCAACACTGTATATAACAATACTGAAGTTTTCGTAAAAGACACACCATGGGTTACTGGCAGCATAGGCACCTTCGCTTTGGCATAGTCTTTTTCTCTATGGATGGCGAGAGCCCAAAAATGGGGAGGGGTCCAAGTAAAGATAATCAGTACCAAAAGTAATGCATGGGCATGTATTTCCCCGGTAACCGCAGTCCAACCTAAAAGGGGTGGCGCGGCACCCGCCAAACCACCAATCACGATATTTTGCGGTGTCGCTCGCTTTAAGTACATAGTGTAGATAAACGCGTAGCCCACTAAACTTGCTAGGGTTAACCACGCGGTTAACATATTTACAAATAAGGCCAACACCACGAACCCTACCACACCTAAGATACCGGCAAACCACAGAGCGTTGTTTATACTGACTTTGCCTTTCGCGACAGGCCGATTAAACGTACGTGCCATGACGCTATCTATTTTATGGTCGACAACGTGATTAATAACGGCAGCAGACGCAGACAACATACCAATACCTAATAAGCCGCAGATGAGCACAGTTGCGTTTACCCAAGTAGGCGTAGCTAAGCACATTCCCACTAACGCGGTTAACAGCAACAACATGACGACATTAGGCTTAGTCATTTCATAGTAATCTCGCCACGTGACTACATTGTGCTTGCGTGAAGTACGCGCATGTAAAGAGACCGATTTAGCCATGGAAACCTCCTGGAGCTTTAGGGAGAATATGAGAAGACGTTGACGCGTCAAATGGGCCCTGCAAAGGCACTTCATGTATGCTAAATGCACCTGCCCCCTGCAGTGGTTTCGAGCCTGAGAATGAGTCTGTTCTTCGTTTTTCTGTACCAAAGACGTTATCGTTTTCTAGTGCCAGAAATACGGTAAAAATGAGGTTGAGTAGGGAAAGAAGTAACACGGCTGCTACTGCGTTATGCATTACAGCGACAGCCAGTGGCAGCATAAAGATAATGTTGCTAAGCCCTAATGCCACCTGCGTACACAAGGCTACCAACATAAACGCGCTCACATATTTTTGTTTACTTGAGGTATGGCGGCTTACCAACACACTGATAGCCAGTGCTAGCAAGTATAAAAACGTAATGACCGCACCGAACCTATGCACTATGTGCATAGTGACTCGCTCGCCGTAATCGTGAGCACCGAATTCATAGTTGTCTGCATCAGGCACACTGAATGCGCCTGCCAAATCAATTCGTTCCTGCCAACCGCTTTCACAAACCGGCATTTCCGTACAAGCTAAGGCCGCATAATTTGCCGAAGTCCACCCTCCCAGAGCAATCTGCGTAACAAGTACGCCGAGTCCAATGAAAGCGAAAAGTTTAAGGTTTCGCTGAAAGGCTTTGGCCTGAGGTAAGTCGGTCATGTCACGATCATGCATAGCTGACGCTAAGTTCGCGTGTCTAGCTTCCTCTGCTTTAGCTTCAGTATTGCGCAAACGAAGGTAGAGAATAAACAAGCAAGAAAGCACAGAAAAGCCACCCAATAAATGCCCCATCACGACAACGGGAAGTAGGTTGAGCGTCACTGTCCACATACCAAGGGCTGCTTGAAATATAATGAGTCCCAGCAGTAACAGAGGTAATTTAACGGGCGTGCCTTTGTCGCGCTGCCGAACAGCAATAATGGCAATAGCCAGTACACATAGCCCTAAGGTTCCTGCAAAGTAGCGGTGAATCATCTCATTCCACGCCTTAAATGCTTCTACCGGACGCTCAGGGTAGGCGGCGTTTGCTTGTGCTACCTTTTCTTCACTTAAGGGGACGGTTAAGTTTCCGTAACACCCAGGCCAATCCGGGCAACCTAATCCGGCATCGGTCAAACGGGTATAGGCACCTAAAATGATAACAACAGCAGCTAAAAATATACTGAATAGGGTTAACTTTTTCATAGCGTTTATCCTATGCGTGATAGCTTTAATAGCTTTCTCATGTCCGCCAGCATGTTACGGCTTTCCATCACCGCGTCTTTTCTATCGTCTTTAATTTCGTAAAAGAGCATGGCGTTATTTTGAGTATCGACGATATAAACACTGCTAGAGGCGAGGGCGGTTGGCATGGTAACCGGCAAGGTTTCTACAAAGGGGTAGTCCGCTAAGGCTGCTATCGCTACTTGATCACTTGAATCGCTCGTAACGACCACTGCTTGGGCGCGATCAGACTCTTTACCCAAAGCAAGCCATACTTGGTTAATGCTAAATAGTGCATTTTCACACACTGCATCGCACTCGTTCGGCATGACATAAAGTAAACGCCACTTGGGCTCTGCATCTTTCAAAAGTGCACTCATGTCGATTGTTGGCGCAAGCAGCTGACCTTTATTAGTAGCGCCTTTGGTAAACCAATCGTTGTCAAGTGCAAGCTTCGCCATGACGACAGGCAAAACAAACACAGCTACCATGATAATTAACGTTTTTTTCGAAGCAGCATTACTCATAACTACGTCCTTTCTTATTAATTGCAAAACCACCTATAGCCGCAGCGGCAATGGCTAAACCAAACCACTGAACGGCATAACCTAGGTGCTTTTCGGGAGACATTACAACGGCCTGATGTTCGCGAATAAACGCTGGATCAGGCGTAGTAAGCTGGAGAATAAAAGGTAAGAAATTTCGCTCTAAGGCGTCGTTTAATTCGGGAAATTCGATGTGCTGAACAAGCGCAGGGCTTTGCGCCAAGGCCATGTTGGTTTCTTTAACTAAAGGGTTATTACCCGGAGCACTGATGACACCGGTAAAATCGCGAATTTCGCTCGTAAAACTTATATCTGGCAAGGTGCGAGTTAAATCTGGTGCGGGCACCCAGCCAAAGTTCACTAAAAGCCAACCGGCATTGGTATATACCGGCGCTATCACGTCAAACCCTACCCGTTGATTGTAAATCTGGTTATCTAAAAGCAATACGTGATTTGCATCTAAGGAACCACTGAAAGAAACGGTGATATCTCTCGGATCTTTGTGGTTCAGCGCTTCTTCTAAACTCAAGGTTCCATTACTTTGCTTTTGCGCTATGCTAGCTAAACGTTGTTGCTTTTGGACCATGCGATCTAGTTGCCAGTAACCTAACCCGCACATAATCGCCACACTAAAGCCAGTGAGTAACCAAGGAATAACGTGGCGAGTGCGAAAAAGCATGATTATCTCGCACCCTGCAAAATGAGAATAAAAACAGAGGTGAATATGTTGATAAAAATAGTCCTTGTTGTTTTGGTGCTGTACATGATTGTGAATTTATTCATGGCGATGCGTATCATGATAAAAAACGACACGTCCAAGGGGCCAATGAGTAAGTATATTGGTCGACGTGTGCTCACTTCAGCCATCATTGTTATTATTATTCTTATCGCTATTGGTACTGGTTTAATTACCCCAAACCCAAGACCTTATTGAGTTTGGGGTATTATTTCTAAAGCACGTAAACGAAGATATAGAGCATAACCCACACCACATCTACAAAGTGCCAGTACCAGCTACCCGCCTGAAAGGCGAAGTGGTTTTCAGGCGTGAAATGGCCTTTCAATACCCTAAAAAACAATACAATCAGAATGATGGTGCCAAGGGTCACATGCATGCCGTGAAACCCTGTAAGCATAAAGAAGGTGTTGCCATAAATGCCCGACTGAAGCGTAAGCCCTAAGTCGCGATAAGCATGAATGTACTCTTCCACCTGTAAAAACAGGAACCCACACCCGAGTAAAATGGTAATGCCTAGCATTAGGGTCAACTGCTTGCGTTTGTTTTGCTCTAAACCCACATGAGCGAAGTGCAAAGTAATAGATGAGATAAGCAAGATAATTGTGTTGATTGTGGGTAAACCCGCAGCACTCATTTCTTGTGTGGTAGTGCCGCCTGGCGTTGATACCAGCGGCCACATAGCCTCAAAAGACGGCCACAAGACTTCATTGGTCATAGCGTTATTCGATGCACCACCAAGCCATGGAACCGAGATAAACCGTGCGTAGTAAAGCGCACCGAAAAACGCAGCGAAAAACATCACCTCTGAAAAGATAAACCAGCTCATGCCTTGACGGTACGAGCGGCCTAGCTGGTCGCTGTAAAGCCCAGCCATAGACTCATCAATTTGGTTTTTAAACCAGCCCACTAGCATAATCAGCAATACGGCTATTCCCGCTAAAAGGATATGACCGCCATAGCCGGTTTCGCCTTTGGTTGCCTGCACCACATAGTTTCCTGCCCCTACGGCGATAAGAAATAGAGCGACGGCCCCTACAATGGGCCATGGGCTTTGCGCTGGTACATAGTATTTTTGGTATTCGTGATTCTGTACTTCGGTTTGCATTTTCTTCTCCTTATCCCTTCTGCTTATTCGCCAGTTGATGGTGTCGAAGCCATAAAGGGATTCGGTGTTGTCGTTAGGTCACTGGCTCGCGCTGTGACGTCATAGAGTGTGTACTGCAAGGTAAAAAAGGTTATATCTTCAGGAAGCTGCGGGTCGACATAGAACTGCATAGGCATGTAGGCTTCACTCCCCGCCTCTAACGGCTGTTGATTGAAGCAGAAGCATTCCGTCTTGTTTAGGTAGAGCGCTGCTGTGCCGGGGGATACAGAGGGAATGGCTTGAGCTACGATATTACTTGATGCAGGATTTCTCACATAAAACGATACCGTGTTTAGCTCGCCAGGGTGCACTTTCACACGCTTGGTTTCAGCACGAAACTCCCACGGCATACCGGTATTTGTGCGAGTGATAAACTCTACGGTCACTTCTCGCGATTCATCAATCTCAACTGATTGATAAACGGCTGCCGTGTTCTCGGTTTTGCCATTAATTCCTGCTACGTCACAAAATACGTCATACAAGGGTACCAAGGCGAAGCCAAAGCCAAACATGCCAATGACAATAGCAACAAGCTTGATAACCATCTTGTTATTTGCACTTTGCTGTGACATCACGCAACCTCCGGGTAACTTCAAGAGTGAAGCTTGGTAAACGCTTGTATAGCCGCTTATCTACTCCACCGTCAGCAATATGTGAGTACCATCCTAACCGCTGCAGTTTAGCGCTTTACAAGAATGGTCAGTTCACAAATCCCACCTATCGTTACTTGACGACAGGCGGAGTTTCAAACGTGTGATAAGGAGCGGGGGATGGAATTTCCCATTCCAATCCTTCTGCGCCGTCCCAAACTTGCGCTGATACCGGCTCACCTTGCTTTTTGCACGCCTTAATAAGCAGGGCAAGAAAGATGAGTCTGAGATAAACCGAATGCAAAACCACCCAAACTTATCCATTTATTGAAATCAGCGAACTGTAATGCATAGTCAGGAATACGGCGTGGCATACCTGCCAAACCCACAAAGTGCATAGGGAAGAACAAGACATTTACCGATACTAAAGAGCACCAGAAATGCCATTTAGCCAAAGTAGTGTCGTACATTTTGCCTGTCCATTTAGGCAGCCAGTAATATACGGCCGCCATAATTGAAAAGACCGCCCCTGTTACCAGAACATAGTGAAAGTGAGCCACTACAAAGTAGGTATCGTGGTACTGGAAGTCCACAGGTGTTATCGCCAGCATTAGTCCTGATAGTCCACCAATGGTAAACAGCACGATAAAAGCAATAGCGAACATCATTGGCATTTCGAAACTTAGTGAGCCGCGCCACATGGTAGCTACCCAGTTAAACACTTTTACTCCAGTAGGCACTGAGATAAGCATGGTGGCAAACATGAAAAACATTTCCATGTAAACCGGCATGCCCGTGGTAAACATATGGTGAGCCCAAACTACAAAAGAAAGCAGCGCGATAGACGCCGTGGCGTACACCATAGAGGCATAGCCAAACAATTGTTTTCTAGAAAAGGTAGGGACAATTTGAGAAATAATGCCGAAAGCGGGCAAGATCATAATGTAGACTTCAGGATGCCCGAAGAACCAGAAAATATGCTGGAACATAACTGGGTCGCCACCACCTGCAGCATCAAAGAAGCTGGTTCCGAAAAACTTGTCTGTCAATACCATGGTTACCGCGCCAGCAAGCACTGGCATTACCGCAATCAGCAAGAACGCTGTAATAAGCCACGTCCATACAAATAGCGGCATTTTCATCCAGGTCATGCCTGGCGCACGCATATTAAATATGGTCACAATCACGTTAATCGCACCCATAATGGATGAGATACCCATAATGTGAACAGAAAACACAAACAATGCTGTCGAATCGCCACTGTAGGTTGTTGAGAGCGGCGCATAAAAAGTCCAACCGAAAGCAGGGCCACCACCTTCCATAAATAGCGAGCTAAGCAGAATTAAAAAAGCGCCAGGTAAAATCCAAAAGCTCCAGTTATTCATGCGCGGCAATGCCATATCTGGGGCGCCGATCATCATAGGAATCAGCCAGTTTGCGAGCCCTGTAAAGGCAGGCATTACAGCACCAAACACCATGATAAGCCCATGCACCGTGGTCATTTGGTTAAAGAAGTTTGGCTCAACAATTTGCAGGCCAGGTTGGAACAATTCAGCGCGAATAACCATGGCCATTGCGCCGCCAACCAAAAACATGATGAAGGCAAACCACAGATACAGTGTGCCTATGTCTTTGTGGTTAGTGGTAAACAGCCAGCGCGTTATTCCTTTAGGAATATGGTCGTGATGTTCATGGTCATCATGTAGATGATCGCCATTTACTTGACCACTGTGAGGCGCAGAGGTATCTGGCGAAATAACTTCAGTTGCTTTGCTCATTTGTCTGCTCCTAGTTTCCGTTTGCCACTGCATTGACGTCTTTGGCTTGAACCATATCGCCCGTGTTATTACCCCACGCATTGCGCTCGTAAGTGACTACCGCAGCAATTTCTTTAAGGCTCAGCATTTTGCTAAACGCCTGCATAGCTGTACCCGCCTTACCATGTAATACAATGTCGATGTGGCCTTGCTGATCTTCTAACGCCATTTTGCTGCCTTTAAGTGCAGGGAATACACCGGGTAAACCCTCACCATTTGGCATATGGCACGCTGCACAAGTTGTGTTGTAAACGCGCTCGCCTTCTTTCATCAATTCATCCATAGACATATTCATAGAAAGTAGACGCTGCTCTTCTTCTTTTGCTTTGCGAACAATTTCTTCTTGTTCACCCATCCATTTATCAAATTCAGCTGGCTCTTTAGCAATCACCACAACCGGCATATAGCCGTGGTCTTTTCCACAAAGCTCTGCGCACTGTCCGCGATAAATACCAGGCTCATTCACTTTGGCCCAAGACTCGTTAATAAAGCCGGGGTTGGCATCTTTTTTCACAGCAAAATCGGGGACCCACCACGAATGAATAACGTCGTCAGAGGTAATAAGAAAACGCACTTTTTTCCCAGTTGGAATAACTAACGGACGGTCAACTTCAAGCAGATAATTGTCGGTTTTTTGAAATTTGTTCTCTATCTGCTCACGCTGAGTAGCAAGCAGTGAGTAAAATTCTACGTCACTGTCCATATACTTGTAGTGCCACTTCCACTGAGAGCCTGTAACTAATACTGTCATGTCAGGCTCAGATGTGTCTTCCATCGCAATAAGCGTGTTTGCGGCAGGCACAGCCATAAAGATAAGAATAAGGAAAGGAATAACGGTCCAAGCAATTTCAACCTTCACGTTCTCATGAAAGTTAGCGGGCTTGGCGCCACGAGATTTCCGATGCAGATACATTGAGGCGAACATAACCCCAAACACGACAACCGCAATACCTACACAAATGAAGAACATCAACATATGCAGATCATAGACCTGCCCACTGATGTCGGTAGCACCGCGTCTCAAATTAAGCGAAGAGGCTTCTTCACTAACTTCTTGTGCAAGAAGCAAAGGGGAGAAAAGCAAAAATGGTATTATTGAACACCACTTTGCAAAAACGGTCGTTAGTTGTTTCACTCAGCACCTCCGTAATAGCAAGACCAAAAACGCTGATTATTTTGCGCGCTGCCCTACCAAATGGTTTGCGAACGATTGACCCATCACCACAACTTGTAAAACAAATTTAGAGCCATTGTTATTATTTTGTTAATCTCTGTATAAGAATTGCGCAATAATGCCGTGTCGTCTAGTCTTTTCTATTAAAAATTTAATGAAGAGGCTAATTTTTAACCATTTCTTGTGGCAGGCTTACGTTACAATTTTGTTGGAGAGGGTATTGGGCGTGCTCGCGGCGGTTAAAAAATCAAACGCGCATTTTGAACGGGGTGTTGATGAGGACGAAGCTTCATTTGGTCATAAAATCAACAATTAACACATCGCTCGTCCTATTTTTCAAACAAACTTTCAAATAATAAATGTGTATTAGCCAATTCATTCTCGGGCCAAATAGCGCATATCTTTCGCACAATGGTGATGCCAGATTTCGTAGTTTTGAGACATACTAACAAACGCTAACCTAAGAAAATTAACTAAAATATGGTACTAAAAGGCATAAAAAAAGCGGCTAATACGCCGCTTTTGATTGAAGATGCTAAAACCTTACATCCAGTCGGCGTTTCTAATAACACCTACGGCAATACCTTCAATAGCAAAAGGCTCGCTGGCAAGGTCTACCTTAATTGGCGAAAACTCTTCGTTTTCAGCATGAAGTAAAACTTCACGACCGCGTTTCTCTAAACGCTTCACCGTAACGTCTTCATCCACCCGCGCGACAACTACCTGACCGTTGTGGACATCAGTCGTGCGATGCACAGCAAGAAGATCGCCATCCAAGATACCGATGTCCTTCATGCTCATGCCGTTTACACGAAGTAAAAAGTCTGCCTGAGGCTGAAACAAAGCAGGGTCGACCTTGTAGTGGGATTCTACATGCTCTTGCGCCAAAATTGGCTCACCAGCCGCCACGCGCCCTATTAGAGGCAAGCCTTCTTCTTCTGGTGCAGTATCCTCGAGGGGAATATTTAACTTAATACCACGCGAGGTACCAGGCAAAATTTCAATTACGCCCTTACGCGCCAATGCTTTCAAATGTTCTTCTGCTGCGTTGGCAGAACGAAAACCAAGTTGACGAGCAATTTCTGCACGCGTAGGCGGCATTCCCGTTTCTTGCATGGTTGTTTTAATAAGTTCTAAAACTTCAGTTTGTCGAGCTGTGAGTGGGCGCATAAAAGACCTGTCTGTTCATACAGTTCCTGTAAGTATATACACCTAAAAGCAAATAACAAGCGCAAAGTCTTGAAACTATGGAGCAAGCTGGATGGGGCTAGCACCTAGTATATAAAAACTAGGGGGCTTAAGGCTGTCAAATACGTGAAACCTAGCGCGGCCTTAAGTTTTCATTACTCTAGAACAACTCGATTTCGGCCATTCTTTTTCGCCGTATATAGCAGTTTATCCGCTTTGGAAAGTAACACACTAAAGTCAAGATTTAAGCTATCCTCAGCAAAAACAGCACCAATACTTATTGTCACGAATATCGTGTCTTTCTTGTATTTAACTTCTGTTTTTTCAACAGCCTCTCGAAGTTTGTTAAATCGCCTTTCTTCGTCTCTTTTGTTGTCTGAAATTGCTACTATCGCAAACTCTTCTCCACCAAGACGTGAAACAATATCGGGCTCCACATAATATTCTTCGATGAGGTGGGCTACTGAAATTAGAGCTTGGTCTCCTGCATCATGTCCATAAGTATCGTTAACCTTTTTAAAGTGGTCTATATCGATTACCGCTACGCTCACTCTATTGCTTTGTGCAGAGAGCTGATGGCATTTATCAACAAAAGCTCGTCGATTGTACAGCCCAGTTAGCGAGTCAGTCATGGCCAGCTTACGCAACTTCTCTTCAGCTATCGCGCGTGATTCTTCCAGTTCAACCGCATAGAAAAGACCGGCTAATGCATCTAATAGAGGTTGCAAAAACTCAGCATCATCGAAGGTGTAGGGCTCGAATTTATTGGCTAAACCAATCATGCCCACCACTCTATCTTTGATCTTAATCGGTAGCCCTAAAAATCGACTAATGCGGGGGTGCCCTTGGGGCACCCCTTTTGAGTTTGGATGACTTCCTGAGGCATTACTAATCGTTACCTCACCGGTTAAAATTGTGGTACCGAAAAGGTTATCGAAACTGCTGAAATACAAGTTTCGCTTTTTGTACTCGTTGTATTGCGTAAAGCTGCTGCTGTCCCAGACTATTTCAGAAATAGCATGAATAAACAGCTTCGATGCATCGCCTTCACCTTTCATTTGCCCAATGAAAGCGAACTGACTATCCGAGATATCAATAAGCTCGGGTAATACCGTTTGGCAGGCCATGGTTAAATCGTTGTTCTGGAGGTAAGAGGCACGGGTTTTATTTATAAATTGAAGTAGCTGGGTTTTCTTTTTCTCATGAAGCTCACTTTCCATTCTCTGCGTGATGTCGCGATGAATACCAGCAACGCGAATAGCCTTACCCGCATTGTTAAATTCTACGGTTTTTCCGTAGGTTTCAACCCAAACCCACGCGCCGTTAGTATGTTTCATGCGAAACGTGGTATTGAAAACCTTGCTTTTACCAATGATGTGCTCGTTTAATTGCTTTTCTACTTTTACATAGTCCGCGGGGTGAATTAACTGCCTGAAAAAGCGAGAGCTGGTGTCATAGTACTCATATTCCAGACCGACGATATCACACCAACGCTTGTTTACTTGGTTTACGTCAGCGGCCAAATTCCAATCCCATGTGCCCAATTCAGAGGCTTCCAATAACAGCCGCATGCGCTGGTTTGTTTTGTTGAGCTTGTCTTCCACATATTTTTGGTCGCTGGTGTCAAATAAGAACGCCTGAACTGAAGACAACATACCGTCTTCACGGAAACTCGCCGTAGAGATCATACTTACCCAAATGGTACGTGTGGGCGTGGCTATTTGAAGACGACAGGTATGCGTTTCCACGCCCTCCATATGCGCCTGCATGGCAAACGTAAAGTCGCCCTCAGCGTCTTGTGTTAAAACATCGCCAAGCTCAACTGCACCGCTCAGTAAATCTTGGGACGATATGCCCAAAACGCGCTCACTATTATTTGAGATATGAACCAGTTTGAGCGACGTAGTATTTCGCCACGTAGCCAGAACAATAGGGGACTTTTCTATTAGCCCATGCTCACGCTTGAGTGCTTCATGCTCTTTAGAAAGAGAAATATGCTGGCTAACAAGCGCTCCAATTCTATTCAGCACTTCAAGATATTTGGCATCAATTTCTCGAGGAACAGTATCGATAAGACAGACAGCACCAATAATCTCATCATTAATTTCAATGGGAGTTCCTGCATAAAAGCAGATGTGCGGCTCACCCGTAACTAATGGATTATCTTTAAACTTGGGGTCCTCGTGGGCATTGTTAACAACAACTTGTTTGCGCTCTTCTACAACACAACTGCAAAAGGCATGCTCACGGCTCACTTTAGAAAGTGTAGTTCCATATCGCGCTTTGAATGTTTCTTCAAATTCACCAACAATTCCTATTAGCGCGATAGGCACCTTATATGCCCCTGCTAACACAACCATAAGGTCGTCAAGATCTAACGGCACCTCATCACTGAGCAAAAAGTCATCAATCGTCTTTAACCGGTTTTGTTCATCCACTACTACATGCTCACATTCATTAACCCTTATAAAAGTAGTAATTATCAAAGCTTATAGCAATTTAAATACTTCTAATGTTGCATTGCTAAAAGGGTCAGTGAGCCTTACCCTAAACAAAGTTACGAAGATATAAAAATACAGGCGCTTATGAACTTCATGAACTTACCGCTAGGTAGGGAGTCTGTAAAACAAGCAAATCAATAACAATGGCTCGTCGCGAGATTGTGACGCGATTGTGTTACACTTCACCCGTTTTTATTTCATAGGATTACATAATTCATGTCGTGGATGCGAAAAGCCCTTCTGTCGGTATTTCATTATCCTGTTAAGTTACTGGTTAAAGCTCACAGTATTCCAGTTAACGTTGAAACCGAATTAGGAATAGACAAGAGCAAGCCTATTGTTTATCTACTTCCCACTAACTCAGTGACCGACCAGCTTGCGCTGAGAATGTCGACTAAATACCTGGGCCTCCCTAGCCCAACTGACACGCTTACACTGGCAGGTCGAGAGTACTCATCGACTCTATTTTTACGTAAAACTCAGCCTCTTTTTCGCTCATCAGCCAAAGATACGGGCATTGAAGACGTTTTCACTGACCTTTTCCATTTGCACCGAGACCACGAAAACCTTGATCTACAGGTAGTTCCTGTTTATGTAACCTGGGGTCGTGCACCAGGGCGCGGTAACCCAGGGTTGAGCGACCTAATTGCTGATAACGCTGCACCGAGACTGGCTACGTAAACTTTTCATCGTGCTGTTTTTAGGCCGTGATAACTTTATTAATTATTCTAAAGCTGTCTCGGCGCGCGCCATGTCAAATCAGCATGGTAGTGACCAAAGCATCGCACACAAACTTGTACGAGTAGCAAGTACTCACTTTCAACGTAAACGTCAAAGTATGACTGGCCCTACGCTGCTAGAGCGACAAGAACTCAATAACAGTGTATTGGGTTCAGATGCCGTACGTCGTGCGATCGCCGAAGAGTCAAAAAGCAAAAAGGTCACACACGAAAAGGCCAAAGAGCGGGCTCAAAGCTATATCACCGAGATTGCTGCAGATTATCGTGAAGGGCTTATCCGTTTCGGTGACAGATTGCTGACACGCATTTGGAACAAGATTTACAACGGCATTAGCGTAGGTCATGCAGAGCGTATACGTGAGCTGGCCGCTAACGGTCACGAAATTATCTATGTGCCTTGCCACCGCAGTCACATGGATTATCTGTTATTAACTTACGTGATTTATCACGAAGGTATGGTAACGCCTCACATTGCAGCGGGTATCAACCTTAACTTCTGGCCTGTTGGAAAAATGTTTCGCAGAGGAGGTGCATTCTTCCTACGTCGTAGTTTTGCAGGCAACAAGCTCTATACCGCGGTATTTAGAGAGTATTTAGAGCTGCTGTTTAACAAAGGTTACTCTGTAAAATACTACCCTGAAGGTGGACGCAGCCGTACTGGTCGCCTAATTCCACCTAAAACCGGTATGCTGGCCATGACAATTCAAGCCATGCTTAAAGGCGTTAACCGCCCAGTTAGTATTGTTCCTGTCTACATTGGCTATGAAAATGTGATGGAAGTGAAGAGCTATTTGAATGAGCTTAAAGGCTCAAAGAAGAAAAAAGAGTCTAACCTTCAGGTTTTCTCAGCCATTCGTAAGCTTAAGAATTACGGGCATGGATATGTGAACTTTGGTGAGCCTATCGCTCTTAATCAGTTCCTTGAAAGCCATGTGCCGAACTGGCGCGACTGTCGCGATGCCGAGCCAGAGAAAAAGCCTGCTTGGTTAACGCCTGCCGTTAATGAGTTGGCTAACAACGTCATGACGCGCATTAACCGCGCTGCGGCACTTAACGGCATGGCATTAGCTTCGCTATGTCTACTGTCTTCTAAAAGGCAGACCATGAGTGAGATGGAGCTTAAACAAGCCATGGATGACTTCATGAACTTGTTCAAAACAGTGCCCTTTAGTGATGACGCCACTATTCCAGATTCATCAGCACAAGAATTGCTTCGGGATACATTAAAATTAGGTCGTTTTGATGTTAAAGAAGACGATTACGGACGTTTGATCAGCCCTCAGCCTAAATCTGCTGTATACCTAACCTATTATCGCAACAATATTTTGCATTTGTTCGCCATACCCGGCCTTATCATGGCGTCTATCTTCGCTAAGAAGGGCGCAACCAAGAACAGTATTTTCCAACTCATTGCAGCACTTTATCCTTTGCTGCAAAAAGAACTGTTTTTGCATCTAACACAAGATGAAGCACTTGCGCATACTGATGCGTTGATTACCGCGATGTTAGACAACGGGCTGTTGCGCCAAAAAGACGGTGAACTTTTACCCCCAGATGCACACTGCAAACAGTTCCATTCTGCTTGGTTATTAAGTCGCTGTATGCAAGAAACATTGCAGCGCTATGCCGTAGTACTGACTATTCTTGATAAAGAAAAAGTAATTAGCCGCAGTGCATTAGAACGAGAAAGTAAACAAGTTGCTGAGCGCTTATCTGCCCTTTACGGATTAAGTTCACCTGAGTTTTACGATAAGAACGTATTATCTAGCTTTATCGGCGCATTAAAAGATAATCATTGGTTAGATTCTGAAAAAGACGGCAGCTTAAAATACTCGGAAGAGTGTGAAGCGTTGCGGGCTGACGTAATGGCGCTGATATGGCCTGAGATGATTCAGCATTTGGAAAATGTGGCGCTTAACACGGCAAATTAGCTTTGTAAGCAACAAAAACTACCGCATTGTTAAAAGCGTAAAAAAACCCATGCATCCGCATGGTTTTTTTATTGGGCGTATTCCTAACTTATGGGGTTTCTTAGTACCTATATTTCGATAGGCACTGAGCTGGTCCTCCATAGAGGATGGTATAGCAGGGTTTAAATAGTGCCGCTTTGTATCGCTCCTCGGTAAACCTGCGCTTAACGTGAAGCAATACAAAGCGAAAAAGTGTTTAAAGCGCGCTAAATTTCGCTTTTGAATGTATAGCTATCGAAGGCTGTTCTGCATAGCCGATAGGATTTTACGCTGGTTGCGACAGGAAAAAGCGATATGCCGGATTATCCGTTACTTCTTCAACCTTATAGCCTAACTCGGCAACATGCTGGTTAAAGTCATTTCGGCTTTCTGGCGCAATATCAAAACCAGCCAATACCAAGCCTTCCGCCGCACCGTGGTTACGATAGTGGAATAAAGTAATGTTCCACTGCTCGCCCAATGTGTTTAAGAAGTTCAGTAGTGCACCTGGGCGCTCCGGGAACTCAAAGCTGAACACCTGCTCGTTTAAGATGGTCGGCGGGCGGCCGCCTACCATGTGTCTGACATGGAGCTTGGCTAACTCGTTATCCGTTAGGTTAACGCAGTCATATCCTTTACTTTCAAGGTCACTTTGAAGGGTCGCAAATTCTTGTTGACCGCCTTTTAGCTTAACCCCAACAAAAATATGCGCTTCGCTCTCACTTGCGTAACGATAGTTAAATTCAGTAATCGCTTTTGCCCCAACGCATTCACAAAACTGTTTAAACGCGCCTTTAGTTTCAGGAATTTTAACGGCAAAAACGGCTTCTTTCTGCTCGCCTAATTCACAGCGTTCCGACACGTAGCGCAAGGTATGAAAGTTAATATTTGCGCCACATAAAATACCGCCTAACTTTTTACCTTTAAGGTCGTGTTGCTTGGCATATTTACGAATTGCCGCTACAGATAGTGCACCAGCAGGCTCGGCGATAACGCGGGTATCATCGAAGATATCTTTTATAGCCCCGCATATTTCATCATTGCTAACCGTAATGGTTTCATCGACTAAACGGTTACACAGGCGAAAAGTTTCTTGCCCCATCACTTTAACAGCCACGCCATCGGCGAAAATACCTACGCTTTCCAGCTCTGTAGGCTCGCCTTGCGCTTTTGCTTTAATAAAACAGGCCGACTCTTCTGACTCAACCGCTACAATTTTTATACTGGGTTTGAGTTGCTTTAAGTACACCGCAATGCCCGCGGCTAGGCCGCCACCGCCAACAGCAATAAACAAAATATCCAAATTTGGGTTCTGCTCCAACAGCTCTCGTGCAACCGTACCTTGTCCGGCGATTACATCGGGGTTGTCGAAGGGAGGCACAAAAGTATAGCCGTGGGTGTCACATAACGCTTTGGCATGGTTGCTTGCCTGGTCGAAGCTCGTGCCATGCAAGACTACATTAACGTTATCACCACCGAAGCGACGTACAGCATCCACTTTAATATCAGGGGTGGTTTCTGGCATCACGATAGTCGCTTGAATGCCCTTCATTTTTGCACTGTATGCTAAGCCTTGTGCATGGTTACCCGCTGATGCGCCAATAACGCCAGCTTGCAGCTGTGCTTCACTTAATGAGCAGATGCGGTTGTAGGCACCGCGCAGTTTAAAGCTTTTCACTGGCTGCTGATCTTCTCGTTTCAAAAAGATCTCGTTGCCAAGCTCCGCTGAAAGCAAAGACATATAAGAAAGTTCACTGGCCACCGCCACATCGTAAACGGGAGCGAGTAATATCTTTTTCAGATACTCGTGGTCGCTAACGTGCTCGTTTTCCATTACAAGTCTTCCAACTTACTGACATCGCGCACTGCACCTTTGTCGGCACTGGTTGCTAGCGCGGCAAAGGTCTTAAGTGATGTAGAGACTTCGCGTACACGATCTTTCGGTTTCCAAGGCTTATCGCTTGCTTCCATTTTTGCACGGCGCTCGGCAAGTGCTTCATCTGAAATAACGATGTTGATGCTTCTGTTAGGGATATCTATTTCAATCTTGTCCCCGTCTTCAACTAAGCCAATACCGCCACCGCTGGCTGCCTCTGGTGAACAGTGTCCAATAGACAAGCCGCTTGTACCACCACTGAATCGCCCGTCGGTTACTAGCGCACAGTGCTTGCCTAGGCCTTTCGATTTCAAATACGACGTTGGATACAGCATTTCCTGCATACCTGGCCCACCGCGAGGGCCTTCATAGCGAATAAACACGACGTCACCGGCTTTTACTTCGTCACCTAAAATACCTGCCACCGCATCATCTTGGCTCTCGTAAATACGGGCAGTGCCGTTGAATTTTAGAATAGACTCATCCACACCCGCTGTTTTTACAATGCAGCCATCTTCGGCCAAATTGCCGTATAACACCGCTAAGCCACCTTCTTGGCTAAACGCATTGTCGATAGAGCGAATACAACCATTTTCACGGTCGGCATCGGCCTCATCCCAGCGACAATCTTGGCTAAAGGCTTTAGTAGTGCGAATACCCGCAGGACCTGCACGGAAAAAAGTTATCGCATCTTCGTTTTCAGGGTTAGTGATGTCCCACTCGCTGATAACCTCAGTAAGCTGCTTGCCTAAGACGTGATTAACATCGGTATTTAGTAAGCCCGCTTTATTTAGCTCGTTCAAAATACCCAGTACGCCACCGGCACGGTGAACGTCTTCCATATGATATTTTGGCGTAGACGGCGCTACTTTACATAAGTGAGGCACTTTGCGAGACAAGCGATCGATATCATCCATAGTGAAAGGCACTTCACCTTCCATCGCTGCCGCTAGCAAGTGCAAAATGGTATTGGTTGAACCACCCATGGCAATGTCTAGGCTCATGGCGTTTTCAAACGCTTTAAAGTTAGCAATATTACGTGGCAATACACTTTCATCATCATCGCCATAATAACGCTTACAAAGCTCAACAATTTGCTTACCTGCTTGCTTAAATAAGCCTTCACGGTCGGCGTGAGTGGCCAGCATAGAGCCATTGCCCGGTAGTGATAAACCTAACGCTTCAGTTAAGCAGTTCATTGAGTTTGCAGTAAACATACCTGAACACGACCCACAAGTAGGGCAGGCAGAGCGCTCAATTTCGTCAGTGTCGGCATCGCTCACTTTATCATCAGCAGCCGCTACCATGGCGTCAACTAAATCAAGTTTAATCAGCTGGTCTGAAAGCTTGGTTTTACCCGCTTCCATTGGGCCGCCAGATACGAATATAACGGGCACGTTCAAACGCATAGACGCCATTAACATTCCCGGGGTGATCTTGTCGCAGTTAGAAATACATACAATGGCATCCGCGCAGTGTGCGTTCACCATGTACTCCACTGCATCAGCAATGATTTCACGAGACGGCAAGCTATATAGCATGCCGCTGTGTCCCATGGCGATACCGTCATCTACCGCTATCGTATTGAATTCTTTGGCGACACCACCGGCTTCTTCCACGCTGCGCGCTACTAGCTGACCAAGATCTTTGAGGTGAACGTGCCCAGGTACAAACTGCGTAAATGAATTAGCAATAGCAATAATAGGCTTGCCGAAATCAGAATCTTTCATTCCGGTTGCACGCCATAGCGCACGAGCACCGGCCATATTTCTACCTTGTGTGGTAGTTGCAGAACGTAACTTGGGCATAAATCCTTCCCGTTAATTTTAGGTGCTAGAGTTTAATGCTAGACCTTTATGTGAAACTTAAAAACAGTGGTAAACCAGTAATGCTTTGGCTTGTTTTCCAATACGCGCTGTTTTACTCAAAATTGCATGTCATACTGATGATGTATTAAATCATCTTAGGTCGTTCAAGCGAAGGGCGACAAAGCCTCACTGCTTACAGATCAGTAGCGCTTTGTTTTATATGATATCTTTGACTTACAATGCCGTATTCCTTTGGCATTATAAAAATGAAATGTTGTTCGTTAGGGGCTATGGCTTTACCCCTAAACGCAATGCGCGCTAAACCGCGAATTGGTATTAGGCAAAGAAATAGCATGAAACACACGGTTTGATCAAGTTTTTGCGGTAGAAATAGCGAGTTCTTAAGAGTAGTAAAAGGGTAATAAGCATGTTCGATTGGTTTCACTGGTTAAACCTGGCAGGCGTTGCCGTGTGTGCAATTTCAGGCACCCTTATGGCTTATCAAAAACGCATGGATGGATTTGGCGTGGTAGTGCTTGCCAGTGCAACAGCCATTGGCGGCGGTACCTTGCGAGATGTGATGCTAGATGTACCCGTGTTTTGGATTGCCGATACCGATTACTTGTACACCACGCTAATTGCCGCCTTTATTCCCATTGTTTGGCTGCGAATTAGCCCACGCTTCCCTTTTCACTACCTGTTAATCGCCGATGCTTTTGGGCTAGCACTTTTTAATGTAGTAGGCATAGAGAAAGCCTTAGCCAACGACACAGGCATGGCAGTGGCGGTAGCAATGGGCACCATTACTGGCGTATTTGGGGGGTTGTTACGCGACGTCATCTGCCGTGAGGTACCGCTGGTACTAAACGGCGAGCTTTATGCGATGACCTGTATCGCTGGCGGTATTGTATATGGCATCGCACTTGAATTTGACCTTGCTACCCAATGGTGTGGTATTGCAGCCCTTGCAACCACCGTATTGTTTAGATTAGGCGCCATGCGCTGGCATTGGCAGCTACCCGTATTTTACAACGACCATCATTAGCATCTAACCTTCGTTGCCGAGCAAGGTAATCAATGGCCTGGCTCGGTGAGTATTGGCGATAAATCCCGTCGTTAGTACAGTTACATCTTTATCCCACTCTCTCTAGAGTTTATGCCCAGTGCGTTGACTATTTAGCCGCACTTAAGTTTTGAAATTTCAATTAGACGAACAATGAGTGTGTAAGAGAGGGTGTTCACAATATGGGAATGGCTGTTGTTAAAACCTTTGCAGGGCAGGGGGTGTCTGCACCAGAGGTAAGTGTGGAAATTCACTTGGCTAATGGCCTACCCGCATTTCAACTGGTCGGTATGGCGGAAACCAGTGTTAAAGAAGCTCGTGAGCGGGTACGCAGCGCGTTAATTAACAGTGGTTTTGAGTTTCCTGCCAAACGAATAACGGTTAATTTAGCGCCGGCTGATATTCCAAAGTTCGGCGGCCGGTTCGACCTTCCTATTGCCGTTGGCATTTTAGCAGCTTCGGGTTACATTTCAGATATTAGCCTGCTCAATATTGCATTCGTGGGCGAGCTAGCACTAAACGGTGAGATTAAACCGGTTAACGGGCTTATTCCTGTAGTGATGACGGCAGCGAACGAAGATATAGCCCTTGTGTATCCGGGAGATAACGATGTTGAAGCAGCCTTGGTTTCCCACGCCACACGCTTTCCCGCCTTCGATCTCCTATCTGTGTATGAACACCTCACGGGTAACAAAAAGCTCGCCAAAGGGCAGCCTTTCACTTCTCATTCATCATGTAACTCCCCAACGGGTTGGGACGATATTATCGGCCAAGAGCAGGCTAAACGGGCCCTAATTATTGCAGCTAGCGGGGCTCACAACTTATTGATGGTAGGCCCGCCAGGCACAGGTAAAAGCTTGCTTGCCAGTCGCATGCTGTCGTTGCTACCAGACATGAGTGAAGAAGAAGCCCTGGAGGTCGCCGCTATCCATTCAGTGAAAGGCGAAAAGCTAAATGCTGAACGTTTTCTAACCCGCCACTTACGCTCCCCCCACCACACAAGTTCTGCCGTAGCACTTACGGGCGGGGGCTCTACTCCAGTACCAGGTGAAATTTCGCTGGCCCACAACGGTATCTTGTTTTTAGATGAACTCCCCGAATTTGGCCGAAAAGCGCTGGATGTATTGCGGGAACCGCTTGAAACCGGTGACGTGCATTTATCCCGAGCATCAGGAAGTGCAACGTATCCCGCAAATTTTCAACTCGTAGCGGCTATGAACCCCAGCCCTACTGGGGATATCGACGACAACCGTCTAACACCTCAGCAGCAGCTTAACTACTTAAACCGTTTGTCAGGCCCGCTGCTAGATAGAATAGATATACAAGTCGAGGTGCCTAGACTTCCAGACTACGACTTGCCAGAGCGGGGTAATAGACCTAATGACTCATTGCATGACATGCGGGAAAGGGTGATAGCTGCACGGCAAAGACAGGAGTCTCGACAAGGCAAACCCAATGGTGCGCTGCACGCAGGTGAGCTTGCCGACATCTGTTTGCTAGATGACGCAGATCTCCTCTTTTTACAAGCAGCCGCGAAACAACTTAATTTATCTATGCGCGTATTTCACCGCACGCTGAAAGTGGCTAGAACCATTGCCGACCTTGAAGAAGAAAATGCCGTATCCAGATCTCATATCGCAGAAGCGCTGGGCTATCGTGCTCTCGATAACCTTATAAAGCAGCTCAGTGCTAGCTAAGCGCAACTAATAAAATAATTTACCCTCGAGAGTGCAAATTTAGCTGCATGAAGGCGTTGATAAGCGGTTCGTTTTGCTTATCTTGTAAACAACATAGGCCAAGGGCATAAGGCTCGATATCTTCAACCTGAATTTGGGTTACCGCATTAGCCATACTGGAGTGGTCGAGCACTACCTTTGGCACAAAGCCTACACCACACTCTAGCGCTACCATGCTTACAATTGCTTCGTTACCGCCTACATAGGCATAAACATTCGGCCGAATACCGTGCTCGGCAAACCAGTGATAGGCAGTGCGTCGCGTTGGCCCTGTTTCAGGCATTATCACCTGATGCTTGGTCCAATCCAGCTGGTTTAGCTGAGTAAGTCGCCATTCCTTTGGAGCAATAAGAACCAAAGGTACGTTATCAAGAGCAGTGAAATGCAAATCTGTCGGCATGTCAGGGGTATAGATAGCAATAGATAAATCACACTGCTTACTTTTAACTTTTTCTATGGCAAGAGCAGGGTCACCGGTTATTAGGCGTATATCAACCCCAGGGTGTTGCTGCCTAAACTGCCTTAGCATAGCGGGTAAATGGCTTTGACTGGCAGTTACCGAGCAAAATACACTTAGTTCCCCCTGAAGTGCATCGCTATCTTCTTTTAAATCAATTTTTAATTGCTGCCAATCAGCTAACGCTTGTTTTGAGAAGGACAGTAACTTGTGCCCGCTATGGGTGAGCGCGACTTTACGGTTATCCCGTTTGAACAAGGTGCAGCCTAACTCGTCTTCAAGACGCTGAATTACACGGCTTAACGTAGATGGCGATACATACATGGCCTCAGCGGTGACGCCGAAGTGAAGACTGGTAGCCAGGTGGTTAAAGAGCTGTAGACTGCGAAAATCCATATATATTTCACTTTATGCAATATTATCTTGCAAATATATCATTTTCCAAAACAAAAGAAATCTTTTAGTCTCACTACCAAGTCGTCATAGACGAGGTCTGTCAACGCCAAGGTCGGTGTTTGATATTGACAAAAATGAATGTTGTTCGGAAATTTTTATGGCTAATTATTTCAACACCCTGTCACTTCGCCAGCAGTTAGACCAGCTTGGCCGCTGCCGTTTTATGGCACGCGATGAATTCGCTGACGGTTGTCAGTTCTTAAAAGGCAAGAAGATTGTCATTGTAGGCTGCGGCGCGCAGGGCCTTAACCAAGGCCTGAATATGCGTGACTCAGGGTTAGATGTTTCTTATGCGCTGCGTCAGGCAGCGATCGATGAGCAACGCGACTCTTACAAACGCGCTTCAAGCAATGGATTTACTGTTGGTACATATCAGCAGCTTATTCCAGAAGCTGATGTAGTTTACAACCTAACTCCTGATAAGCAGCACGCAAGTGTAGTAGAGGCAGTAATGCCGCTTATGAAAAAAGGTGCAACGTTAGGTTACTCACACGGCTTCAACATTGTTGAAGAAGGCCAACAAATTCGTAGCGATATCACAGTTATTATGTGTGCGCCGAAAAGCCCAGGCTCAGAAGTACGGGAAGAATATAAGCGTGGCTTTGGTGTACCAACACTAATAGCTGTGCATCCAGAAAATGACCCTGAAGGTAAAGGTTGGGATCAAGCCAAAGCACTGGCAAGTGCAACTGGCGGTGACCGCGCAGGTGTACTTGAATCTTCATTTGTGGCTGAAGTTAAATCTGACCTTATGGGTGAGCAAACCATTTTATGTGGTATGCAACAAGTTGCAGCAGTACTTGCGTTCGAGAAAATGGTTGATGATGGTATTGACCCAGGTTATGCAGGTGCGCTTATTCAGTACGGTCTAGAAGCCATTACTGAAGCACTTAAGATTGGCGGTGTAACTAACATGATGGACCGTCTATCAAACCCTGCAAAAGTGAAAGCGTTTGAGCTTTCTGAGCAGTTAACTGATTTACTTCGTCCGCTATTTGAAAAGCACCAAGACGACATCATCAGCGGTGAATTCTCTCGCACCATGATGGAAGATTGGGCAAATGGCGATGCGAACCTACTTAAGTGGCGTGAAGAGACCGGTGAAACCGCGTTTGAAAACGCACCTGCTTACGAAGGTGAAATCAGCGAACAAGAATTCTTTGACCACGGCATCTTGCTAGTTGCCATGATCAAGTGTGGTGTTGAAGTTGCGTTTGACGTAATGGTTGAAGCTGGGATTCTGCCTGAGTCTGCGTACT
Source organism: Alteromonas sp. ABH4_454 (assembly GCF_056311775.1). Taxonomy (NCBI): domain Bacteria; kingdom Pseudomonadati; phylum Pseudomonadota; class Gammaproteobacteria; order Alteromonadales; family Alteromonadaceae; genus Alteromonas; species Alteromonas sp. ABH4_454. Next base: position 710,514 of record NZ_CM149972.1, read on the forward strand.
ACGAATCACTGCATGAAACACCGCTAATTTCTAACACAATCGCACGTAAGCGTTTGTATGAAATGAACGTGGTTATTTCAGACACAGCAGAATACGGAAACTATTTGTTTGCTAACGCAGCAATTCCAATTTTGCGTGAGAAATTTATGCCTACTATTGATACCAGCGTTATCGGTAAGGGTTTGACTGCTGCTTCTAATCAAGTAGAGAACAAACGCCTTGTTGAGATTAACGAAGCCATCCGCTCACACGGTGTGGAATCAGTAGGTAAGACCTTGCGTGGCTACATGACTGACATGAAAGCCATCATAGGATAGGACAGTTTCTGTCGTTAGGTGCTTAACTAAGCCCTCTTGCCCGACCATTTTGGTCGGGCTTTTTTATACCTGTAACTCAGTGAGTCACATATCCTTTTAAAGCGTACTGCTTAGCTAACTCAAAGCAGTGACTAACAACCACTTATCTCTTTAAGAAACAGCCACTTCCCGAACACGCTCAGCGTAGCGAACTGATGCATACGCCAGCGCAAAAAAGATAAGAAAACCCCAACCTATTGGCATCAAGTTCCCATTTAAAAAACTATCGACTATAAGGGCAACGGGCACCGAGAATAAGCTTGAAAAGCAACCAATGATTGCTGCACCTAAACCAGCCATATCGCCAAGAGGCTGCATTGCCATAGCGTTTAAATTGCCAAACAGAATACCTACAAAGAAAAAGCCAACGAACATAACGGCCACGGTCGGAATTAATGGCGGCAGACCATCGTAAGCAAATAGCAGTGCCAAATACACCACCGCAAAACAATTTACGCCTTTAAGCGCAAATCGACACAGCTTGCGCATGCCGAAGCGCATTACCATTTTTCCGTTAAAGTAAGAGGCAAGACCGATAGAAAAGGCAAGGGTAGCGAAGATATAGGGGAACCATTCACCTACATTGTAAAACACAGTAAAGATGGTTTGTGACGCGCTTAAATACGCCAAAAACGCGCCGAAAATACACCCCATCGCAAAGGTGTAACCCATCACTTCGGGGTGGGTTAGGATAAACTTTGATGATTTGAAAAAGTGTGCGCGCGAGAATTTTCTGCGCTTTGCCCGAGGCAAGGTTTCTCCCTGGCGAGAGAAAAACCAGATTCCAGCCATAGTAGCCACTATGAGGAACATAGTGAAAATATGAAACCATGACGTCAATTCCATCACCGTTTGTCCGATGATGGGGGCTAACATGGGCACCAATATAAACACCATCATGATAAACGACATGACTTTTGCCATGGCATCCCCCACGTATAAATCACGAATGATGGCCATTGAAGCTATGCGAGGGCCTGACACGCCGAATGCTTGAATAACCCGCCCCACCAGCATGGTTTCCAGGTTGGTTGCCAACATACACACAAAAGTACCTAAGGCGAAAATACACAAGCCCACTAATATAGTTAAACGACGACCACGGCTGTCTGAAAACGGGCCAAAAAACATTTGTCCAAATGCCATGCCTAAAAAGAACACGGTTACAATCAAATGGGTTTGATGGGCCTCCTCTACATTTAGAGCTTCACCAATTTGAATGAGTGCGGGCAACATAGCATCTATACTAAGTGCCACTAGCGATGTCATGGTTGCCATTAAGGCAACAAATTCAACAAGGCCAAGGGCGGGCTTTTGCACAATTACAGTATCATCAGATACGCCATTAGATGTCTGGGGCATAAATTCTCGAAAACGAAATAAAGTGGGGAAATTAAAAAGGCGCGAAATAATCGCGCCTTGTATAGTATACCTGAAATATGGTTAAAAAGCCGTCGATTCACGCACGCTTGTCGTAAATACTGACACGTTTAACGGGAGCTATTCGGTTGTAAGGTCTGCCGCCATCCTCTCGCCGCTTTTATTTGGTTTCAAATACGCGCCCAAAAATGCATCCATTTCTTTAAAAAACAAATGTCGATTACGCTGAATAGAAAGGTGGTGATCGCCACTTTCAAGTTCTACATACTTAAAGACTTTATCGAGGTCTTCCAATTCGTCAGCCATGTAACGACTGTGAAGAGGTGGAACAATACGGTCTTCTTCGCCATGTACAAGTAAAATAGGTGTCTTGATACTTTCCGCATTGTAATAAGGTGAACGCGCTTCTAGATCATCGTAGTCGTCCCCAATCTGATTTTTAACAAATTCATTGTTCAGGAAACGGCGAGAGTGAATGACGACGTGTTTAAGTGAACTTACGCCGGCAAAACTCACCGCGCATTTAAATAAATCAGGGGTTTTAACCGTTGCCATTAAAGCTGCATATCCACCGTAGCTTGCGCCAACAATGCACATATTATCCTGTTCAGCATAACCTTGTTTAACCATCCAGCCTGCCGCGTCAGTGATGTCGTCTTGCATAGCTAATCCCCAGCCTTTCATTTGGCTTTGCGCAAAACTATAACCATAACCTCTTGAGCCTCTAAAATTCGGTCTCAACACCGCGTAGCCTTTCGAGGTGAAGTATGCCGTCCAATAGTCGAAACCGCTGAAATCACGAGCACCCGGACCGCCATGAGGATGAATAATGGTTGGGAAGGGTCCGTCACCTTTGGGAAGGGTTAAATATGCTTCGATCTTGATGCCGTCTCGGGCTTCATATTCAATGAGTTTATGTTCTGATAATTGTGCAGAGTCAATTTGGCTGTATTGCTGAAACAATACATCGAGCGTGCCTTCCTTACGGTTACCCAGTAAGTAAACACCGGGCAATACGTCCGATTCAGAATAAACGATGTAGGTTTGTTCATCATCACTGAAACTGACTAGCGTGTTATCGTAATCGGGGAGCCCAATATCAATACCGTTTTGAAGTGCAACATAGCGCTCATCCCAATAAAAACGACCATCGTGACGCACACCGATGGCATCTCGCGTTACTGGTGAGTAAATAAGACTACCGTTTACGTCGTACCCTTCATCAGCATAAACTTCAGTTCGCTCATTGGTTTTAAGGTTTAGGGTGTAAAGTGCGCGGTAGTCACCTTTGTAGCCTTTGTAATAAAGAATGTTTGGGTCTTTAGCGAAGCCTACTGGATATTCGCCCTTCTCTGTCATGGCGTTATAGGCAAACAAGGTTCGCCAGCCATCCTCTTCTTTTAGAAAGACCTCGCGCTCACCGCTATCATAATTAAGTGAAACACCAATACGGACGTTACTTTGTTGATCGGTAAGCCAATCTCTGATGCGCTTTTTACCACGCATAATGCGGCTTACGCCTCCTGTGTTGACATTGACTTTATACACTGAAGGTAAACCTAGTACCTCGGCATCGATTGCTATAAGCACATGATCTGGGTCATCAGGTAGCCAATCGATAACCTCATCTTGAAATTGGGGAATGTGGTTAGGATTACCGGCCCGACGCTTAATTCGTTCCCATTCAACCATATTAAACGCGCCGCCCTCGCCATCGAATTTAATACTTAACAAGCGGGTGTCATGCACTTTTGTGGTACCACGGCGAGTTTCATAGCGCGCACTCACCACGACACGTTCATTGTTTACCCACTTGTACCATTTAATCTTTACACGCTCATTGTCAGAGCGAAGTAGGTAATGCTTTTCACCCTTTTCCAAGTCGAAGGTGGCGAGCATGGCAAACGCCTCTCCTTGTTCAACATTTTGAACAAAAGCGATTTTTGTTCCATCCGGTGACAAAGATGGCGTCCAATAGGTTGGCAGCTTACTAAAAGCATCGTAGGCATTTTTTTGAGTAGCCGGCTCAGCGCTCAACGTAGTCGAAGTAGCTAACAATAGTAGGGCAATAAGCGTAGCTGGTGAGAAAGCCTTTTGATAAGACATAACATTCCCTTGTAATTTTTATTTTGGGCGGAACTTAGTTAATGAGTAAACCTCAAAACTATGTTAATTCGAGTATACAAAGTTGTGACCCAATGTACAAAAAACCAACCCATACGGGTTAATATAGATAATATTGACGCAATAATTTGATCTCTCGTCGTACTTTGCGAATACAAAATGCAGATATGGTACTATTAACCACAGATATAATATGGATTTTACCCTAAACCAGTAAGCTTCTAAGCCCAGCGTTACCTTAAGGATTTAGCCTTTTCATGCCTTCAACTTGGAGCGGGCTTGCCACTTTGCAAGGCCTATTTTCCCGACAATTAGTGCGCAAAACATCCAAAGCATGCTCTTTATTAGCTAAGGCTTTGTTGTGCGTGCAGTTGTGCTTGCTGTGCACGACATCTTTGGCTCAAGAGTCAATTACCTACGATGTTCAAGGCGTAGAAGACGGGAAGCTACGTAACAACATTCGACTGCATTTAAGCGGACTTGATGTGGAAAAAGCACTTTTAACTGACCCTTATTGGCAAGACGAAGTGGCAGAAGCGGTGGCGACGGCGGTACAACCCTATGGCTTTTACAACAGTGAAACCAAGGTACGCATACAAGAAGGGGACAAGGTCACAGTAACGGTTGCGTTGAATGCCCCTCTTACCATCAACAAAGTTACCCGAGAAATCATTGGTGCTGGTCGTGAAGATAAGGCATTTAGAGAGCGTTTTAACTCACTTAAACTCAAAGAAGGTGATGTGTTAAATCAGACCATCTATGAGTCATTTAAATCTTCCATGTTTAACTACGCTCTCTCAAACGGTTATTTTGATTATTTCTGGCAAGCAACACGTTTAGATCTAGTACGTGACGAAAAACAAGCAAACGTGCTGCTAATTGCGCAAAGCGGGCCTCAATATAAGTTTGGGGAACTCAAATTTGTAGGTGATGATAAAGCTAAAGCGATTATTGAGCGCCTAAAACCTTTTAAAACTGGCGATGCCTATTCGTCCTCAGTGTTAGGCGACTTTAACAGACGTTTAAATCAGTCGGGCTATTTCAACCGAGTGATAGCAAGGCCGGTAGTCAGCGACGCAGAAGGTTTACTGGTTCCTGTTGAAGTCTCGCTTCAACACAGGCCTACCGATGCATTTAACGTCTCTGTTGGTGCGGCTACCGATACAGGACCGCGAGTACGTTTGGGTTGGGAACGTCCTTGGGTAAATGACAAAGGCCATTCAGTTTCATCAGATATTTTTATTTCGGAGCCTGAGCAATCGGTTACCGCTGACTATCGCATCCCGATGAAAAATATCACCCGTGACTATGCCAGTATCGAAGCGGGCTACCAGTTTATTGAGTACGCCAATACGTCATTTGAAAGCGAAACCCTTTCTTTGTCGGCACATAGGTACACGCAACAAGATGGATCGCCATGGCAACATGATTATTCAGTAACCTACCTTAGAGAAACTTACGATCAGGGTGATCTTGATACCAATACCACGTCGTTAGTTTTACCGGGCTATTCTCTAACCTATCGCGATAAAGACGATGAATTAAACATTAGCAACGGCACCTATATTCAAGTGCTGGCTCAATATGGCAAAGAGGGTTTTGGCTCAGACATTGACTATGCTAAAACTGCCGTTGAAGGCATGTTAATTCGTACATTCGCTAATAAGCATAGAATAACTTTACGCGGAGAAATTGGAGCAATTAAAACAAATTCTTTCGATGATGTGCCTGCTTCACTTCGCTTTTACGCTGGAGGCGACCAAAGCGTTAGAGGGTTTAGCTATCGTGATTTGTCGCCGAAAGCAGATGTTATTAACCCAGAGACTGGCGAGCTTGACCTTGAATCTATTGGCGGAAAGTACCTAGTCACATCGAGCATAGAATACGCTTACTCAATTGCAGACGACTGGCGAATAGCCGCTTTCGTAGACGCGGGTAAAGCAGCTAACGATATAAGCGACTCACTCGCTTATGGTATAGGGCCAGGAGTCCACTGGCTGTCACCTATTGGCCCTGTAAGATTATACTTAGCCAGAGGGCTATCAAAACAAGGAAATGATTGGCGCATTCACATCATTTTAGGGCCTGAGCTATGAGAAAACGTACGCTTTCGGCCATTTTACTCTCACCTATACTGCTATTGGTTGCCATTTACGCGCTACTTATTAGCCCATTGGGCGGCCCAACGGTAAAACTTATAGCAAACAGCTTTGTTACAAACCTTTCCATTGATGATATTGAGGGAAGTTTTGCCGATACCCTCGAAATACGCGATTTACACTGGGAGAACGCGCAGTGGCGCGTGGCATCGGAGTATGCCTATATTGATATAACGTGGCGTTGTTTCTTTGAACCAAAAGTCTGCGTAAATGAACTCACGCTTGAAAATGCCACATTAACGCAACTCGCTGCTGCTCCTGAGACTGATGAAAAAACAGAGGCTAGCGATGAATTTTCTTTGCCTATTCCCATTGAGGTAGGGCATCTAGCCCTTGCAAACATTAACGTTGAGCTTCTTACCACAACCATTGAAGTCGATGAGCTAGAGCTTACGGATTTTAGCGGTGACCAAGCGCTAACGCTTGGCGGTTTAGCCACTAAAGGAATTCGTATAGCTTTAGTAGAGGCAGATGAAAACGCTAATTCACCAGCGGCAAACACGGCTTCTCAAGCTAAATCATCCCAGAGTCAACAGCCCCCTGTTCAAGACACCGATAAAACAGCAAACCAAGCGACCTCGAGTGAAGAAAGCGCCTTACCCAAGTCATACTCGCTTAGCTACGAGGTGCCTGAATTACCAACAATCACCGCTCCAATTCCCATATCGTTTGGTACTTTATTGGTTGAAGACTTACACGTTACCCAAGGCGATAGCACACAACAAATAGCATTAGTATCGCTGCTTGATGCACAGTTCAAAGACAGTGATATTGCCATTGAAGAAATGGTTGTCGCGCATGAACAAGGGGAAGTAAAAGCAAAAGCGAGCGCCACCCTTAGTGGGAACTTCCCGCTAAGCATTGCAGCTAGAGCAAAGACAGTCCTTGATGATGCTCCCCTTACCGTAAACTTCAACGCGTCGGGAGCACTTGATGACTTGGCCATTACTCTCAACACAAAGGGGGCTGTAAACGCAGACGCTAATTTGGCGGCAAACGTTCTTAATACCGAACTCCCCATTAAACTTACTGCAAAGTGGCAAGAACAACCCATTCCAACAATGGAAAACGCCACGTTAAAAGCAGGTACGCTGTCACTTGAAGGCACTATGGGCGATTACCTGCTAAAAGGCGCCGGTGCAGCAACCTTGCCAGACATAGGCAATGTGCCTGTATCACTGGATGTTGTGCTTAAAAAGAACAATATCTATGTCAATCAGGCGAATATTGAGGCGCTAGAAGGTAGCTTAGTCAATACAGGTACCCTTTACCTAAACGAGAGTATTGCTTGGGAGGGAAAAACCACGCTTTCAAACGTGTCTGCACAGCGTTTCAGCGCTTACGCACCTGAGAACTTAAGCGGCCAGATAGAGAGCATTTTACAGTACTCAGAGCGTGGCGGGCTGCATATGAGCTTTAAAAATATGCAGGTATCTGGCGTGCTACAAGGTGAACCACTAGAAATAAAAGGCAACGCCGTGTATGCCGGCCCCAGTGACTTATTCGTTACTAACGTAAACATCGTGCAAGAAGGGAATAATGAAAAGAACGTTATTCGAGCGATTGCACAAGTCTTAAACAAGCGTCATTTAAACGCCGATATTACTATTAACGCCAACACAATAAATAATCTTTACCCAGAAGTATCCGGTGCGATAAATGGTAAAATATCTGCCTCTGGTCCGTGGCAAAATCCACGAGCTAACGGCACATTAGAGTTATCCAACATCACTATATCACCAAATTTAAATGCCTCTGCTGCGCAGCAAGGACCGTTGAGTGGCGAGATAACACTAGATGGCACTTATAAAGACCACAAAGCGCAGCTAAACCTTTCTGTGCCGGATAATCAAGTCGCCTTCAGCCTTAAAGGTTCATGGGCAAACAATCATTGGATAGGTGATATTAGCGATACCCAGCTAGAGCTTGCTAATATGCAATGGGCGTTATCAAGCCCGTTCACACTTGATATAGGCACTGCACCTGTTACGGCCAAAATAGGCCAGCACTGCTGGACATCGCGACGCGAAGGAGAGCTGTGCATCTCGAACGTGAATTACCAAGACAGCAAAGCAAGTTGGGATATTAAGGCAACGTCACTGCCTGTGGGGCTGTGGGCAAATGAACTAGTGCCGACCATGGTTTCAGCGCCCTCTGAAGCGACGTTGAGTATTCAAACAAAAGGCAGCTATTCACAACAAGATCCTATTGACGCCACTTTTACCGCGTCAATGAGTGCAGCCCCGTGGCAATTAGGTGAAACCAGACCATTAACGCTTACCATTAACTCATTTGAAACTAGCGGGAAAATAAAACAAGGGCTGCTGGAGTCTACTTCACTGATCTCTAGTCAAGATATCGGTGATGCTACGCTTACGTTAAATACCCGACCGTTTGAAGAGAAAATACCTTTGGACGGTAAATTGGTAATGGAGGGGCTTGATGTAGCGCCACTGAAACCTCTTTCACCCGCAATTCGCACCTTAACAGGCGTGCTTAACGGTAATATTACCCTTAGCGGTTATGTCGATGACCCATCTCTAAATGGCGAACTTACGGTTTCTAACGGCGCAATAGATATTCAAGATACGCCTGTCACATTAGCCGACTGGAATCAAAAAGTAGTGCTTAGCGACCAAACTGCAGCGCTTGATGGCAGTTTTATACTTGGTGGAGGTAAAGGCACGCTAAAAGGTGAACTCGACTGGTCATCAGAGCCTAGCGCTAACTTTAAGTTAAAGGGCAACAGCTTTGAAATTAGGCAGCCAAACATTCGCCTTAAGGTATCGCCTAATATTGATGTTGCCGCAACTAAAGAGAAGGTCGATGTCACTGGCGATATTAATATTCCGTGGGCCCGAATTGAGGTAGAGTCCCTGCCTGAAAGTGCAGTTTCACCATCAAAGGACGTGCACTTGCGCGGAGAACCAGACAAAGAAGAACCACTGGATATTGTTCATGCATCTGTGTTGGTTAATATTGATAAAAACAAAACAGAAGAAGTAAAGCTTGAAGCCTTTGGTCTTACAGCCAGCTTGTTCGGCGGTATACGAGTGAACACTCAGCCGGCGTTAGTTGGCTATGGAGACCTGCAAATAATAAACGGTCGCTACAGCGCCTATGGCCAACAATTAATAATTCAAACCGGCGAAGTACAGTTCAACGGTCCTATCGACCAACCGCTGTTGCTGGTAGAAGCTATAAGAGACCCTGCTAAAACCGACGATGATGTTATAGCGGGTATTCGTATTGACGGGGCCGCTGACGCACCGAGTATCAACCTTTTCTCTGAACCCTCTATGGACCAGCAGGGCGTATTATCATATCTATTAACGGGGTCTGGACCAGATTCAGGTAGTTCAGCAGATCCTAACTACGCAGCTCTGCTATTGGGTTTTGGTTTGTCGAACACAGAAACCCTTACCGGCCAGTTAGGCAGTGCTTTAGGCATTGACGATTTTAGTTTAAGTACTAATGAAAACATGCTTTCTGTTACCGGCCAAATCAACGACAGGCTCTCGGTGGAATACAATGTGGACGTAGGCATAAAAGATAACGATGCCAATAGCACCCTGAGACGACGACAGCTCCCACCCGATTTGGCGCTTAAATATCAGTTACTACCTAGCCTGTATTTAGAGGCAATCCAAACCACACTGGAAGACCAATCAGAGTTTGCGTTAGATCTTTATTATGAGTTCTTTTTAGGTGATAACAGAACTCGCAAAAGCGATAACGCTGATGACGATAGCGACGATGCTGATGAGGTTGATAATAATTCAGAATCATCACAGAGAAGCAACGCTGATACCTCAAGTGCTAGCAAGGACAGCTAAACGCTCCATGTTGATGCTTTGATTAGTTAGGCTCTATTTTTTAGCGCTGCTGCGCCATACTTTCTAGCGTTTTGAGCTGCCGCTCGAAGCGCTTTTGTCTTTTGTGTGCCCATACATACCACACTAGCATTCCGATACTAAGTGTTGTCATAACTATCGTCATCTTGGTGATTTTCTCTGGAGTAAGCTCCCCATAAAAATAACGCTCCATCGCCAGACCTATTCCAAAAACCATGCCTATCCACGTTGAGTGTTTAGTCATATAAGCGATTCTGACGTTATTCTTGATTTGCTTAGTGAGCTTTGCGAGATGGTCAGCAGTTTGAGTATTTTTATAGAATGCAGCTTCGCTTCTCAGCCATAGTTGGTAAGCAAGAAAGGGAAAGGACGCGATTAAGATAAACAAAATTATCATTTGCGCGATATACGACATATTGTCCCAATACTTAAAAAAAACATAAACACCGGGAACAATCATAAGTAAATCCACTACCATATACCAACGCTGCTTTGTTCGTTCGCTGCGCAAACTGGATTTTACTTCCTCAACATCGATAGTCGTAACTGGCTGAGTTTGCCATAGCGCAGATAGGGCCTCGTTTTGTTCGTTACCTACTGATATTGGCGGCGTCTTATGACTTTCTTTATCTGAATTATGCATGCGGTTGCTCCTGCATGATACTTTGCTTGGCGCGTTTTAATATCACACCAACATGGTTTTTTGTCAGACCACACACGTCTGCTATTTCGTCGTAACTTAAGCCTTCAAGAGAGAGGGTAAGCACCTGTTTTGGCTGCAGTGGCAAGGCTCGTACAGCGCGCAATAGGCGTTCTAAAGATTGATGGTGACTGGACACTTCTTCTGGGGATTTTGTATTACTCGCATACCCGTCAGAGCCCGTATCATCGTGGTCGTATTGATGGGTATCAATACGCTTCACTTGACTTGCTACGTGAGTCACAGCGCGGTTGTGGGCTATTTTCAAGATATAGGTTTTTACGCTGCTATCGCCTTTAAAGCGAGACAGTCCTTGCCAAACTGCAATAGCAATTTCTTGCAATAATTCTTGCTGCATCGCTTCGTTTGCCTCATAGCTGTTAGCTACACGGCCAAGTAGTGCTCCGTATTGCGCAAAAACATCTTCAAAACCCTGCCCCAAGGTTACATCCCTAATAGCAAAAACTGTTGTTATTTTATTGTGTTACTTCTATCAGTCTGCCCACACCTATTTTTATTACAAACTTTTTTTGATGAAGCTGTAATTTTTTTTAACAGCTCCCGACTACTCAACAAAGACAGGAAATAGAACACGAAGTAGCGGGCGGTGAGGACACTTCCCCTAAAAAGCTTTAACTTTAAATTCTGAAATTTAAACGAGGAAAACACTATGTCTACGTTAAGTTTAGTTTTGTTAATTGGCAGCATCACATCGCTTGTGCTTTTGGCAAGTTACTTAGACGCAAAATTCCAGTGGCGATTGAACGACTGGATGAACGGCGAGTGCAGTAATCCGTTTGTAAAAGCCGTGACCGACAAACAGCAGCAGCGCTTAGAAGAAAAAGATGCGCAAATTGAAACTTTAATGAAGCGTATTGAAACCCTTGAAACCATCGTCACTGAGCCTGCTTACGAGCTAAACAAGAAAATCAATGCACTTAAGTGAACGCGCTTATCAGGGGTCGTCGAATTATTGTATAGTCAAATTCACAGGCACTAGCTAGATACGGGTGGGCGACGCATAAAGCGGGGGACTTTTCCCATTGCAATGGCGTTACCCACCAGCACAATTACTACGCCAAGTACTGATAACACGCTCCAGGTGTAACCTTCAAAAAATGTAGAAATAACCAGTGCAACCATGGGGTAGACCAGCACCACGTAGGCTGCCTTGTCTGCGCCCATCTGTTTTAACAGTTTCATATATGCGCCAAACGCGAACACAGAGCCAAATATTGCCAAGTACACGAGTGATAAATAAAACTCAATGTGGGTAGGAATCTTTAATTCTCCAGGCATAGCCAGCGAGGTGATAAAAAGCAGCGCCATGGCGTAGCTCATGGCATAGAAATTCATTTGAATAACAGGCGTACCAGAAGTCAGAATACGCTCGGAAATAACGTTACCCGTTGACGCACAGAAAAAGCTGACAAACGCGATGGCAAGACCGGTGGCAAGCGCTGCGTCCATGGATACTTTTGAAAACTCAGGCACGAAAAGACACACAATTCCCAGCAAGCCAAAGGTGGCCCCAACCACGACTTCTTTTCTTATGGGCTCTTTTAGCCACCAACGGCGAAGTACAACGTTGATATAAATAATGCAGGAACTCATAAGCGCCAATAGCGCGCTAATAATATGCGCCTGTGCAATATACAGCAGCGTGTAATTCAAACTGTATAAAAAGAGACCCACTGCCGCCATTTTCACATGAACGTGCAGGGGAAGTTTTAGCGGTAAACGTTTAATAACACAGTATGCCCCTAAACAAGCCGACGCTAAAAAGTAGCGAAGCGCTATGGCAAACGTCTCTGATGTGTGTCCGATTTGATAGGTAATGGCTATCCAAGTCGAACCCCAAATCAGGCAGCACAGAGCAAATAAGGTCGCGTTATTCATCGCCGCGCTTTAACCCAAAAAATCTTTTAAATGGGCAAGGGCTTTATCAAGCAGTTTTTGCCTTGCACTATTACCAATCCAAGCATTATGTGGTGTTATCAGTAAATTAGGTAACGGCTCCTTTAGTAATATGTGATCAGCGGGCGGGGGCTCTATGCTAAGTACATCCAACCCTGCACCACCAATTTTATTTTGTTTAAGCGCATGGTAAAGCGCCTCTTCATCAACCAGTCCGCCGCGAGCGGTATTAATAAGAAAGGCCGTTGGCTGCATCAATGACAGCGTATCTGCGTTAATAAGTTTTTCGGTATCTTCAGTAAGCGGGCAATGAAGGCTTATCACATCAGCACTGGGCAAAAGAGACGCAAAGCTTGGGCGAGGGTCGTCTTGTTTACCGGGGCGAGCAGCAATACTCACTTTCATCCCCATAGCTTTGAATAATGCTTCTACACGCTTACCAAGTTCGCCGTGACCCACAATCACCGCGTGTTTACCTGCAAGCTCAATCACTGAGTGATTAAGTAAGCAAAAATGAGAAGAAGCGGACCATGCCTGATTATCCATATCACGCTGATATGCCACAAAGTTCGTAGCCAGGTTCAGAGCTAAGGTTAACGCGTGCTGCGCCACACTATCAGTGCCGTAGCCCTCTACATTTTGAACAGTAACACCCGCTTGCTTACAGTAATCATGATCGATATTGTTCGTACCAGTAGCCGTTACACCAATATAACCAAGCTGTTCTGCCTGCTTTAAATCTTCGGCGTTTAGCACAACTTTATTTACTAAAACCGCATCGGCTGCTCGAATACGCTCGGCAACTTCTTCAGCACGAGTCTGCTGATAAAGTGTGACGTCGGCATAAAGACTATCGAGTACAGAAGTATCAAGGCTGGGTAAATCCATTGTTTCAGCGTCTAGGAAGACAACTAGCTTTTTTGGCCTATTGCGCGACGATTGTGTTTGGTTATCTTCAATTTTACTGTTTAAAGCATCGTTTTTTGTCATTGTCGATAGGCCTACATTACTTCCACAATAGATTCTAACGCCGCTTTCACGTTTACAGGAATCGGAATAGCTTTATCGGTCTTCCTATCTACAAATACATGCACAAATTGACCATGGGCCACGCGTCGCTTATTTTCGCCTGCATACACAGATAACCCATAGGTCACTGAACTTCGACCTACTTTTATTACCCGTAGCCCAACAAAAATGTCTTCTGGGTATGCCGCCGGAGCCACGTACTGGCATTGACTGCTTACCACATACGCAACGGTTTGCCCGTTGTGTATATCTAAATTGCCTTTTTCAATCAGAAAGCGGTTTACCGCGGTATCAAAAAAACCGTAATACACAACATTGTTGATATGACCATATGCATCATTGTCTTGCCAGCGGGTGGTAATAGTGACGTTATAAGGGTAGTCGGCAAGTGTCGGTGTAATATCAGTCATGAACAATCCTTGGCATATACATTTGGGTAAGTGTTACTGCCCAAAAAGTGAACAAATATAGCGCCTAAGCGCTATATCGTATTTCAATGATAGTGCTATGAATAAAGCACCATATCGTCACGGTGAACGGCAACATCGCTTGTTTCATAACCTAACACACTGGCAATTTCTTTCGACTTTTTCCCTTTTATTAGGGTTAAGTCTTTTGCGTTATACAAGCAAAGACCTTTAGCGATAATTTCTCCATCGCACATCACTTCAACGGCATCCCCTTGTTCAAATGAACCGCTCACATTCACAATACCCGACGGCAGCAATGACGCGCCTTTTCTCACTAGCGCCTCTTTAGCACCTATATCTACTTCTATTCTACCAGCGGTTTTAAGGGTGTGAGTAAGCCAAAGCCTTCTGGCGCTGGCCGGTGTGCTGCTAGCAGTAAACAAAGTCCCCGGCACCTTGCCTTCAAGTAAAACATCGAAGGTTTCGCCTTTTCGCCCATTAACAATAAGAGTTTGGATACCACTACTGGTGCACTTGTCTGCCGCTTCAATTTTTGTGCGCATGCCGCCAGTTCCTACCGCAGTACCTGCGCCCCCCGCTAGTCCGTAAATAGTAGGGTCTATTTTATCCACCTGCGGAATGAGTGTGGCGTTGGCGTCTTTTCTGGGGTCAGCGGTAAACAAGCCATCAATATCAGAGCAAATAATTAAAGTGTCAGCCTGCGCAACCAATGCCGTGTAAGCACCCAAGTTATCGTTATCACCTACTTTAAGTTCGTTGACAGCTACCGTGTCGTTTTCATTCACAATAGGTAACGCGTTGTGATTCAAAATTTCACGTAAGGTATTTTTGATATTTACGTAGCGGGTTCTGTCACGCAAATCATCTGCGGTTAGCAATACCTGCGCGCAGGGGAAATCAAAAAAGCGCTGCCAGTTGGCCATCATTAAATTTTGACCAATCGCAGCCATGGCCTGCTTCTCTGCAATAGACGCGTTGTGGCGAACTTTAACTTGGCTACGACCAGCAGCGACACTGCCTGATGAAACCAAAATTACTTCTTTGCCTGCCTCTCGGCTTGCGGTAATAAATCGAGCAAGAGACAAAAGGTAGCGTCCGCTGCAACCATTGCCTTCAGGTGCAATAAGGGCACTGCCAACTTTAATAACAGCACGTTGCCAATTAAAACAATTCATAGGGGGGGAGGAAAAAAGATAACAAGAGCTTAAGAATACGACAGTTAAAGCGTATAACAAAACGTTCTGTTACAGTTTTTTTGCGTTAAAACATGGTTAGTTTACGGTCAAAAAATTGGATTGTGTGTGCCATGCTTATATACTAGCAAGTGTTATCTTATAACAATTCTAACTTACAAGTTGCAAGGAACCTGCATGAGCACCGCAAAACGACACTTTTTCTGGCTAGCGCCAGTGTTGTCTATGCTGATTTCTCTTCCTAGTACCGCCGCTATAAAACAAACAAAAGGCGACTTTGAAGATAAATTCCGTCAGCTAGATGAAGTACTTCCTACTCCCAATGTTTATCGCAACGCCGCTGGTGAGCCTGGTCATCAATACTGGCAACAGCAAGTAGATTACGATATCGACGTAAAGCTACTTGAAGACGAGCGCCGTATCGAAGCAAGCGAAGAAATTACGTATTACAACAACTCGCCCGACACCCTTAAGTACCTTTGGGTTCAGCTAGATCAAAACAAGTTTCGTGACGACTCAATGTCTGCGCTTACTACCACTTTCGGTGGCATTGGTAACCGTGGACCAGGCACGCAAGCCGCAAGTGGCAATACGCCCGCTAAATTAAGCATGGGTGCATTGCGCCGTCAGCAGTTTGTTGACGACAACGAGCTGGGCTACACCATTTCTCGCGTTGAAGACAAAGCGGGCAATGATTTACGCCACACCATTGTCGGTACCCTAATGCGGGTTGACCTAGCTAAGCCACTAAAGCCAGACAGCAAAGTAACCTTTGATATCGACTTTGCCTTTAATATTGTTGAAGAAGATGCGGTTTCAGCACGTGCAGGTTACGAGCACTTCCCAGATGACGAACGTGAAGGCGGCAATGATATATTCTTGCTAGCCCAGTGGTTTCCGCGCCTAGCGGCATACACTGACTACGAAGCATGGACCAATAAAGAATTTATTGGCCGTGGTGAGTTCACCCTAGAATTCGGTAACTACGAAGTAGATATCACGGTTCCGGCTGATCACATCGTATCGTCAACAGGTGTGCTTCAAAACCCGAAAGATGTGTTAACTAAAACACAACGGGATCGACTGAAAAAAGCAGAAAAAGCTGACCGTATCGTATTCATCGTTTCTCCTGAAGAAGCTATTGAAAACGAAAAAGAAGGCACCTCTAAGCTTAAGACTTGGACCTTTAAAGCGGATAACGTACGTGATTTTGCTTGGGCTTCGTCGCGTAAGTTTGCATGGGATGCACGTGGCTACCAGCAAGATGGTGACACTCAGCCGCTTGTAATGGCAATGTCCTTCTACCCGAAAGAAGGTGGTGAGCTGTGGCAGAAGTATTCAACAGAGTCAATCATCCACACTATGGATGTTTACAGCCGTTTTAGCTTCGATTACCCCTACCCAGTAGCCCAATCAGTAAATGGTCCAGTTGGCGGCATGGAATACCCCATGATCACCTTTAACGGCCCGCGTACAGAACTTCGTGATGACGGTTCACGCACCTACTCGCTAGCTGAGAAACGCTTCCTAATTGGCGTAGTTATTCACGAAGTGGGCCATATCTACTTCCCTATGACAGTAAACTCTGATGAGCGTCAGTGGACATGGATGGATGAAGGTCTTAACAGCTTCCTAGATGGCGTTGCTGGTCGCGAATGGGACCCAACAATTCCATGGGGTGTAGAGCCGCGCGATATTACAGGCTACATGAAGTCTCAGACTCAGGTGCCAATTATGACGCAATCTGACTCGGTACTTCGCCTTGGTCCAAATGCTTACACCAAGCCTGCGGTAGCGCTCAACATCCTTCGTGAAACTATCCTTGGCCGCGAGCTGTTTGACTTCGCATTTAAAGAATACGCGCAGCGCTGGATGTTTAAGCGTCCTACACCATCAGATTTCTTCCGCACCATGGAAGAAGCCTCGGGTGTTGATTTAGACTGGTTCTGGCGGGGTTGGTTTTACACCACAGATCACGTAGATATTAGCTTAGACAGCGTATACAAGCTGCGTTTAGACACTGAAGACCCAGATATCGACTTTGCTCGCGAGCGCGAAGCGGAAATGGAAAAGCCTAAGTCACTTACCGATATTCGCAATAAAGAAGAAGGTAGAAAGCTGTGGGTAGATCGTTTTGAAGATATCAGTGACTTTTACGACGAAAACGACCGCTATACTGTAACCAACAAAGAGCGCAACAAATACAAGAAGTTCCTTGATAAGCTTGAACCTTGGGAGCGTAAAGCCTTTGAACGTGCGGTAAAAGAAGACAAAAACTACTATGTGCTAGATTTTAGCAACAAAGGTGGTTTGGTAATGCCGATTATTCTTGAGCTAGCCTTTGAAGACGGTACGAAAGAAGAAATGCGCATTCCAGCAGAAATCTGGCGTCGTACACCTAAAGCCGTTAGCAAGCTTATTGTTACCGACAAAGACAAAGAGTTGGTAAGCGTGACGGTTGACCCGCATTGGGAAACAGCGGACGTAGATGTGGAAAACAACCACTACCCACGTCGTATCATTCCTTCACGTATTGAAGCGTATAAGAATAAGCCGCGTAACACTTACGAGTACCGCGACCTTATGCACGATTCAAAGACCGAGCTAAAAACTGACGACGAGGATAAAGATGACGAATAAGTTGTCTTTAGCCCGCCTGCTGCAGAGCTCTCATGCTCTGCTTGCAAGCGTTGGTGGGTTAGCTATTGCGGCTGCGCTACTAGTTAGCGCAATGTCGTTCAGCACGACTGCTCAAGCGCATCAAATAAAAGCCGCGATTACAACAGTACTGTTCAACCCTAGAACAGAAAATATTGAAGTGATGCACCGCTTTAATTTGCATGATGCTGAGCACGCGGTTAAAGCTTTGTTCGACAAGCATGCAGATATTATGGATGACGTTAAAACGCAGCAGCAGTTTGCCGATTACGTTGCTAAGCATTTTGCTATCTTAAACGCGGCAGGCGAATCGTTAAAACTTGCTGACGTGGGCTTTGAAGTTGAAGGTAAGCACTTTTGGGTTTATCAGGAAACTGCTGAACCGCCTGTGCTAGAAGGCATTAAAATTCGTCATGATGCATTGCGTGACTTGTGGCCTAAGCAAGTGAATACGCTAAATGTAGAAGGCAAGGGCAATATTAAAACCCTCACCTTTGCTGATAGCGTAAATCTGCTGGAAGTGAGCTTTAAAAGTCAAAATAGCGACCATCACTAATATTTAGCTGAGTAACTTGTGAAAAGCCCACCAGCTTTCATCGTTGATAGACGGTGAATGCTGGTGGGCTTTTTTAATGACTAACTTTTTAGTTCCCTAATTCGAATACCCCTGACTCAAATGCCCTTTGATTCGAACTGAGTTGGCAAATACCCATATCGAATGCACAAAGATCCGCTCTTTACTCTCCGTATAAGAAGTTTTACTCCATGATGTCGATGTGAGACCGAAGTCTTATAGTCATAGCTTAAGGCATGCTCTACCTTATCAATAGACAAATACGTTACTCAAACCTAGTTAACGAGGTATATCATGACCAATAGCGCTACAGCACCGTTGCCTTCACAGGTCAAGAAAACCCAAACAAGAAGCGAGCGCCGCGCTAAAAAAATGCGTACTGCCAACGCAGCAGAGCGCGCTAAACAAAAGGTAAATGCAGAACTAACCCAAGATGCTAATTTAGCAAAGGGTAAAAACAGCAATGCGTTCGCTGATAAGAAAAATATCATGTGGGTGCTGTTGAGCGGTGCCATGGCACTGACATTTATCGTAATGCTATTTCTGCCCGATACAGGCATGGGCGGGGGCCTAATATCAACTTATTCTGCAATGCTATGGTGCGGATTCTTTGGTGCTGCGCTTTGGCGTTACAGAACAGCAAGCGGATGGGCTGGGTTTGCTTATGGCAGCGTCATTGGTCTAGTGCTTCAATTTATTTCTCAAATCATCTAAATATATAGCACTGTGTAATCCGCACACTTATGCTGTGCTCAATCTTATTTTTACATCTCTTCCTGATTCTATAATCTCAACACTACTATCAAGCAATTCATTTAATTATTTGGTGATTTATGGCTCTTATACCCGATCCAGCCACCCTACTTAAATGTATAAAGGGTCAGAGTACTTTTTAAGCTATGCTTTAAACCATAAAAATTAATATTCCTTTCCGTCTTCAATAAAACAGAGTGAACCTATGGCAGAGAAGCCAACTAAATCTTCCGAGTCGCCAACCCGTTCAAGTAAGGCAGTACCCTCGTCTCGTTTATCGCGTATAGGTCGTTTAGGCACGTTAGCAGGTAGGATTGCAGGTAATGTGGTTTCTCAGGGCGCAGGCCAGCTGCTAAAAGGTGAGAAGCCGGTCCTATCTTCGCTGCTTTTAACACCAAAGAATATATCAAATATTGCCGATCAGCTTGCCAGTATGCGTGGCGCTGCAATGAAACTAGGGCAACTCATTTCCATGGATGCAGGAGACTTTTTACCCGAAGAACTCGCCGCCATTTTAGGACGTTTACGAGACGATGCTGACCCCATGCCCAAGGACCAGCTAATAGCCACGCTAAATCAGTCTTGGGGCGACAGATGGCAAGATGACTTACTTTACTTTTCCTTTGCCCCTGTTGCTGCAGCCTCCATAGGCCAAGTTCACAAAGTTATTACTATGGACGGTAAAATGTTAGCGGTAAAAGTACAGTACCCTGGCGTGAAAAAGAGTATTGATAGCGATGTGGATAACGTAGCAACACTCATAAAGCTTACCGGCTTGGTGCCAAAATCATTAGATATAGGCCCACTATTGCAGGAAGCCAAAGCTCAGCTTCACCAAGAAGCGGATTACGTACGAGAAGCCGATATGCTAAATCGTTACCGCAACCTAGTTGAGGCCGCTGATATCCAAGGGGAAGAACAAAGCGCGTTTATTATTCCAAAGACCTATGCACCACTTACCACAAGCACGGTATTAGCCATGGACTATATCGAAGCGAAAGATTTGGATGTGCTAATTGATGAGCCTCAAGAAGTTCGAGATGCCGTGATGACAGCGTTAATGACGTTGTTTTTTAATGAAGTTTTCCACTTTAAGCTGCTGCAAAGCGACCCTAACTTAGCCAACTATCAGTTTAAACCTGATACCAAGGAAATCGTGCTGCTAGATTTTGGCGCTACTCGCGAAGTGCCTGAAAATATATCTCAGCAATACCAAACTTTACTTAAGAGCGCCGCAGACAATGATAAAGCACTGATGCAGCAAGCTGCATACAATATCGGGCTTATTGATGACAGTCATTCTAAAATGCAAGTTGATGCAGTCATAGCTATAGGCATGGAAGCCTGTGAAGCCATTCGCTTTGAGGGGGCTTATGACTTTGGAAAAAGTGATTTAGTCGCAAGACTTCACGAAAAAGGAATGTCGCTTACAATGGAACATAACTTTTGGCACACTCCGCCGGTCGATGCGCTCTTTATACATAGAAAGCTCGGAGGTTTATTTTTGTTAGCGAAGCGGTTGCAAGCTAAAGTGGATATGCGCGAGGCCGCGGGCAACTGGCTTTGCTCTTAACAAGGTTTAGTAGGGCAGTTCCATACTAAAAGGTAAGGCCATCTGCTCTTTGCTTTTCGGCGGGTTACCTATCATCTCGTCGTACGGTGTATCGTGCTTCATTACAGCCTGCTGAACGCGACAATGAGCGAACGCTTCACGAATGTGCCCGGCACTAAAAAAACGCATTGGCTTGTCTTTATTGTCGTAAAGCATACCGCTTTGTTTATCGATAGTCAGATAAACCAAATAGACGTTCATTTCATAAGATTGAACTTCTAAGTAATCGATAACCGTCGGCGACTCTTCAATATCCCGAAAATAAAATTTATGCATTTTACTACCTCATGAAATCAGCGTGCGCATTACGCTCGCCCTGCTTTATTTTATGTACGTTGATTTTCAGGACGAGATAATGACAGTTATACGCTATGCGAGGTTTTCAGGTTCATTCAGAAGATGAAGTGGAGGGCGGTGATTTTTATGTCGCACTGCGTTGGCTAAAACCAACAACGAAGCAATAGAAAAAACGGTGTACACAAGAGCAGCGACCCCCATTCCAGTTGCTATCCATAACAGTGGGAAAACCAGCAACCGAGGCCCTTCTACAGCAAGTGCAACTTTTGCTCTCGACAAGATAAAGCCATTTTGTATGCCCATAACAACCACGGTTATTACAGTAATTAGTTGATGATGCGGTGGCAGACTATGCATATTCAAAAACAGGTAAAGCATTATCCCTAGTGCAATAACGTATTGTATAGCAGTGTACCGTGTAACGGCTCGGTGTAACTTTGGATGATATGATTTGAATTTACTCACGCTTACTATCCTACAAGGGCACATTTAGGTAACACTGGGACTTAAGGACTCAAAATGTTAGTTAATTACTGTAAATAGCAGTGCTCTAGCATTTGCTTTTCAATGATTAATCAACACATTAGTACACAAAGCCCCAAATGTTAAACAATTGTTTTAAAAATTACTTTCACGTTTACATTGTATGGCGAACTGGAAGATCAAAAAAATGGGGAGTTCCCACTAATTTTTGGATGAAAACAAATCGGAAACTGTCTTTTAAACGTTAAAATCTGTTCAGAATAAGGAATTTGAATTTTGAGGGAACATTTCTCTTGATTGATTTTCTAATTTTGGGTGTTATCTCTGGTAGTATTACCGAAAGGATATTTTTGTAGCGGAGTCATTATGAGCGAATCGTCAGAAAAGAAATCGTTAGGCCCACATTTTATTATTGTCGGCATCCTTCTTATCGTTATTCTGGCTGTAGTTTTTTGGCCAAGTGACGAAGAGCCTGAGCCAGTAATTACGCCTGAACCTGAAGTGACCGAGCCGGAAGTCACAGCACCGGAAGAGCCAGAGATTTTTGAACCTACTCAACCAGCACCCACCGTTGAGCTTGAAGAAAAAGACGACGTTGAGCCACTTCCAGAGCCCGTTGAGCCTGATCCAGAGCCATTAGATACTAGCGATCCAGCAGTCAAAGCGTCATTAATTGAAAGTTCTTCTGCAAATGAAGAAACCGTAAATCGTATGCTGGTTAACGAAGGTCTTATTCAACGGTTTGTTGTCTCTGTAGTTAATCTCGCGAATGATGAGATGGCGCCAAACCATCAACTACTTACGCCGCCAGAACAAAACTTCCGGGTTTATTCTCAAGCGGGAAAACAGTGGATTGATGCTGCAAGTTATAAACGATATACGCCCTATGTAGATATGCTGGAGTCGTTCGATAATGAAGCGCTGCTTAATATCTACGGTATTTATAAAGACGATATCCAAGCGAAGTTTGCAGAAATTGGTAGTCCAGACCAAGACTTTAACAGCGTATTACTAAACGCCATCGACCAGTTACTTGATACACCAGAAGTACCTGTTCCTGTTGAGGTATATACAGATTCGGTAGCTTATAAGTATGCAGACGATCGTTTAGAGAGCCTTAACGAGCCACAAAAGCAGCTACTGCGTACCGGACCAGACAATATGCGTCGTATTAAAGCGAAACTACGCGAATTGAAAGTTTTGGTAGAAGAGCGTGGATCTAACTAGGTTTCAACATCAGCTTAAGGGCACGTCTTCAAAAGCGCGCCCTTTGCCCCCCGTTGACCAATGGAATCCAGATTTTTGCGGTGATATTAATCTGACGATAGCCCTTGATGGCCGATGGTTTTACGAGGGCAGCCCTATAGGGCGGGCAAGCCTGGTCGAGCTTTTTGCCTCTGTTCTGAAGCGAGAAGGCGATAAGTACTTTTTAGTGACACCTGTCGAAAAGGTAGGGATCACTGTTGAAGACACGCCCTTTCTCATTACCCAGTGGCATATAGAAAAGAATAAATGCGGCAAGGCGAGTGAAGTTGAGCAAGAAGGTGAATCTGCTAGCGGCAGCACCTATGTGTTTACTACGCAAACCGGCGACGTTATTCGCTTAGAGTGCGCAGATCAGCTAGAACTTCGAGTTCCACCAAAAGCTATTCAGGACCCCCAGGCAACACCCATTCCTTACATTCGCGTTCGTAGAAACCTATGGGCAAGGCTACATCAAAACACTTATTACCAGCTGCTAGAACAAGCCGAAGAGTCATCGGATGGTTCGAATACGCAATTTAGTATTCAATCTAGCGGTACGACCTTCGTATTGGGCGAAATACTTCAAACGCCCTAATTCGCGTTTTCTATTCTCACGTTACTGATGGATAAGCAACTTATGGTTACGCTACTAGTGTTGCACAACTATTTTGCGTCTGTAACTTGCACTTACTATTAAAATATTTGTCACCATCAACATGTCATTAATAGCACTTTATTTTGCGTTATTTCTTTGTGTGCATTACATTCGATGTAGTCTATAAAACAATCAAAAGAAGACCTACATCATGAAAAAGCCTTTGCTCACCCTTGCGATTACCAGCGCACTAATCTCATCACCTTTTTCTGCGGTTGCCGATACCCTTATACATGCGGGAAAAGTGTTTACTGGCACCTCAAAATCACTTCAAGAAAAAATGACCATTGTTATTGAAGGCAACAAAATAGCAGAGATAAAGAAAGGGTTTGCTAAGCCACAAAAAGCCGACACCGTTATCGATTTAAGCGCTTCAACGGTTATGCCCGGTCTAATGGATATGCATGTTCATTTATCGTCGCAACACGGCGGTCCGCAAACCTACTTAGAACGTTTTTCACTTAATGAAGCCGATTACGCATTGCGTGCAGCAAACTATGCAGAAATAACCTTAGATGCAGGCTTTACCACAGTGCGTAACCTTGGTGATGGCTATAACGAAACCGTGGCTTTAAGAAATGCTATTGCGAAAGGCTATGCTACCGGCCCACGTATTTACACGGTAGCTAAATCTATTGCGACTACAGGCGGACATGCTGACCCAAGCAACGGTATGTCTCACTTACTTCGACCAGATGTAGGCCCAAAGCAGGGTGTAGTTAACGGCGAAGTTGAAGCCCGCGAAGCGGTACGTACCCGTTATCAAGATGGTGCTGACCTAATCAAAATTACTGCAACTGGCGGCGTACTAAGCGTAGCCAAAAGTGGCCAAAACCCTCAGTTTATGACCGACGAATTAGAAGCGATTGTCGATACAGCAAAAGATTACGGTATGACGGTGGCTGTGCATGCCCATGGTAAAGAAGGCATGAAACGCGCAATAGAAGCTGGAGTAGATTCTATTGAGCACGGTACTTATATGGACAGTGAAATTCGCAAGCTAATGAAGAAACACGGCACCTATTATGTACCTACTATATTGGCTGGGAAGTTTGTAGCAGATAAAGCCAAGATTGATGGCTTTTTCCCTGAACTAGTTCGCCCTAAAGCAGCAGCCATCGGCCCCTTAATTCAAAATACCTTTGAACAAGCGCACAAAGCGGGCGTAAAAATTGCTTTTGGTACAGACAGTGGTGTATCGGCCCATGGCAATAATGCACAGGAATTTTCTTTAATGGTTGAAGCAGGCATGAAACCCGCTGACGCACTTCTTAGTGCTACCGTTAATAGCGCAGATTTACTGGGTATAAGCGACATTTTAGGTACGTTAGAACAAGGTAAGTTAGCAGATATTGTTGCTGTTCAAGGCGACCCGCTTGACGATATATCACTTATGGAAAGCGTGTCTTTTGTGATGAAAGACGGGGTAGTTTACAAGCAGTAAAACAATAAAAGTGGTAGAGGTTACATGGCACTAGGTAAAAAGGTTAAGCACAAAACCAAAAAGCTTATTGACTCTAAACATATGTTAAAGGGCATTACCTTAGCGTCATTTTTAGAATCGACCATTGTTCCTATACCGCTTGAAGCTGTTATGGTGCCGTTAATGCAAGCTAGACGAGAGTCGCTATGGAAAATTGCATTAATGGCTACCGTGGGCTGTGTGATTGGCGCTGTTTTCGGCTATGCCCTTGGCTATTACCTTTTCGACCTTGTTGGCCAGTGGGTGATTGATACCTTCTTTAGTCAAGATCAGTTCGACAGCGTTAAACAACAAATGCAAAATCAAGGCTTCTGGTTTGTGATGACGCTAGGCATTGCGCCTATTCCTTTTCAAGTGGCCATGTTAGCTGCTGGCGCCACCCAATATTCACTCCCGCTATTCCTTTTAGCCACGGTTATTGCCCGCGCTATTCGCTATTTTGGCCTTGCAGTAGTGGTGTATTACGCAGGTGACAAAGCAGAGCAACTTATAAAACGCTACAAGATGAAAGCCGTGTTTGCTATCACGCTGGTGGTAGTTTTATTGTGGTGGCTGTCTAATATGCTCTCCTAATTGAAGAGCCTTTCGATTTGAGGGCGCTAAAGCTATCAAAATAGCATCAACCACACCGTGCTAGGCCTTTCTTAAATTCTCATTTCAAATCACGCTAATAGATTTTTTGAACTTTACATTTGATAATGATTCTTATTTGCACTAATGTTATAAAAAACAGGAGGTGCTTATATGAATGTTCAACGTTTATGCCCAGTTTACAGAAAGTGGCTACAGCTAAACCCTTCAAGCGCACGAGAGCATCGCTTAGCAATGCAGGCACAAACGCAGAAAGCCCATCAACAGGGTAAGTTGGATTATGCCAGAGAGTTAGGTTATCAAGCCTTTGAAGCGGCTAAAGCTATTCTCAACGCGCTGCAGCCCACATCCTCTCAAAAAGTGAGCGCTGTGCAAGAAGATGTACTCGCGTTTGGCACTATGGGCATATACTTATCTTCTTTACTTGCTCAAGAGCATAAAAGACAAGAATCTCACGCAATTTTGCAGGAGTGCCAACAGCAGCTAATTGCCATATTGCCTTTGCATGCCACTAACCCGTCTGTATGTAGGCTTATATCCGCCATTCAGCACACGCTAGAGCAAACCTACGAACCTCAAATTAGCAGACAGCTTGCTTCTGCAGCTCTGCATTAAATCAAACAGTTGAAGGAGCAAATGATGATGTCGAAACAAATCCCAAATGAAGACGGCTTTGTCTCTTTAAGTGTGAGAGCATCTGTACTTCAAAAAATGCTTAAAGGTGAAGTTCTACATATGACAGATGTTCACTGCAATTGTGCTCACAGCAAACGTACGCTTCAAAACTTGCTGCTAAAAGCCGTTGCAGACAGTTCGGAACGTTAACCTGAAACGCTAGCTCGTAAGCGTAGAATACAGACTGGAGCAAAACGGAACATAACTTGATACAGAATAAGTAACGAAATCGTTTTTATTTTGCAATTAAGCTATGAGAGGACACCGTGGAACCTTCGTCTAAATGGAAAGAGATAACCGCTAGAGCGGGGTATAGCGCCAAGACAGTCATGTACGTTATGCTTGGTGTCTTCATTCTTACATCTGTATTTACTGCGCTTAACCGTGAAAAAGCCTCTCAGTCCAATGTCTTTCTTACACTTAAAGAGCAACCACTCGGGCAGATCTTATTAGGCATTCTAGTTCTTGGCTTAGCATGCTATGCCTGTTGGCGTTGGCTTCAAATTTTTATTACCGACAGATCTGACGACGACAGCTGGTTCATTCACATCATAAATAAGCTGTTCTTCTTTATATCAGGCGCGTTCTATTTTGTTGCAGCTTACGCGGGAGGTAAAACCTTATTAGAAATACAAAGTAGCTCATCATCGCAAGGGAACGGAAAGAAAGTGAGTGAATTTCTAATGCAATACGAGTGGGGACTGTGGCTTGTAGCCGCGATCGGGCTTTGCATCATCATATTTGCCGTTGTGCAGTTCAAACATGCTTACACTGCTGACTTTCTAAAGAAATTTTCACTACACGCTTTAAATCAGCGCATTAGAAAGAGTGTGAAAGTAACCGGTCGCCTAGGGTATACCGCAAGAGGGGTCGTTTATTCCTTAGTAGGTGGCTTTTTTATCCTTGCCGCCATATTAAGTAACCCATCCCAAGCAGGAGGGTTACAAAAAGCACTAGAAACCTTGATGAAGCAGCCCTTCGGCCCTTATCTCATTGCCGCAGTAGGCGCAGGCTTTGTTATGTTCGGCCTTTATTGTGCGCTAGAAGCGAAGTACAGAAAGGTAGAGTAGGAAATTTAAATGGAAGGCGCTAAGAGCCTAAATTTGAATGATAAAAGGGCGCTTAAGCGCGCCCTTTTTTAATAACATATTGGTAAGGCAAGGTCTCTGTTTGAGACGCTACCAACGTATGGTCCATAAAGCGGCAAAAGCTAGGAATATCTCTTGCCGTTGACGGGTCGTCAGCCGTGATCGATAAGGTTTCCCCGTCGGCCAGCTTACGAATATTTAAACGCACCATCATCACTGGTTCAGGGCAACGTAAGCCCAATGCATCTAAATGCTGACTTGCTGCACCAAAGGCGCTATCAAAATCAGATGCCATAGTTTTCACGGTAGGTGTTGATAGCGCTGATTTCATTATCAAAACCACCTTTCTCAGTCAGGTAGGCCACCACATCAGTCAGCGTTACAATAGAAATAACTTGAGTACCAAAATCACGTTCTACTTCTTGAATAGCTGACAGTTCACCATTACCGCGTTCTTGTCTGTCTAATGCGATCAATACGCCAGACAAACTTGCCTGCTGCTGTTCAATTAATGTCATCGATTCACGAATAGCGGTACCCGCGGTGATCACGTCATCCACCAGCATAACCTTGCCTTCTAGTGGGCTGCCAACTAAATTGCCGCCTTCACCGTGGGTCTTTGCTTCTTTACGGTTGAAGCAATAAGGTACGTCAAGGTTGTGGCTATCGGCCAGTGCTACGGCGGTAGTCGTCGCAATGGGAATGCCTTTATACGCTGGACCAAACAGTACATCGAATTCCACGCCTGCATCCATTAGCGCATCAGCGTAAAAACGCCCTAGCTTGGCCAAATCGCCGCCGCGATTAAACAAGCCGGCATTAAAAAAGTAAGGGCTAACGCGGCCAGACTTTAAAGTAAATTCGCCAAATTTTAGTACGCCACGTTCAATGGCAAACTCGATAAAATCACGCTGAAACGCTTTCATGATGACCTCTTAATTACTAACTAATACGTAGGCGTTAAATACGCTTAATTGCCTCGCTTACGCAAGCGCCGCTTTTTGAATATCGAATAATTCGCGTAAGCCGTGCTTACCAATTTTCAATAATTCATCAAGCTCTTCAAACGAGAAGGGTTCACCCTCAGCAGTACCTTGAACTTCAATCAGTTTACCGGTTTCGGTCATCACTATGTTCATGTCTGTTTCAGCTTCAGAGTCTTCAGTGTACTCAAGATCAGCGATTGGCGTACCTTCATAAATGCCCACCGAAAGTGCAGCAATCATGTGCTTAAGCGGGTTAGTTTTGATAATGCCTTTTGCACGCATATAGGTAAGCGCATCAACAAGAGCAACACATGCACCAGTAATAGAGGCCGTGCGCGTACCGCCATCGGCTTGAATAACGTCGCAGTCTAACGTAATGGTGTTTTCACCAAGAAGTTTTAAATCAATCGCCGCGCGAAGTGAGCGCGCAATTAGACGTTGAATCTCTAGCGTACGACCACCTTGCTTACCACGGGCCGCTTCACGACCGCTACGCGTATGGGTTGCACGTGGAAGCATGCTGTACTCTGCGGTAACCCAACCTTTACCTTGGCCTTTCATAAAGCGTGGTACACCTTCTTCCACCGTCGCATTACACAACACCTTAGTGTTGCCAAACTCTACTAAAACAGAGCCTTCTGCATGGCAAGTGTACTGGCGAGTAATAGTAACAGGGCGAATTTGACTGGCGGTTCTGCCGCTTGGACGCATAGTGTTCTCCACAACGTAAATGCTTAAAAAAGGTAGCGCTTTACAGGTTTTTCGTGCGATATGGGAATAGAAAGCTCAATTCGCGGTCAAACCCTGTAAATTCGATGTAGCTACGAAATTGTGCATAAGTATAACGCATTACCCGTGACCGATAAAAACGAACTTTACATGTTTGCTTATTGAATTACCTAAATGTGCGCTAATATACAAAATACAAGAAAACCTGCTGTAGAAATTCACGTATACAACACGACGTTCGGGTTGTTTTTGCAGGCTTTCAGTTAAATTTAAAGGACATTTATGATTTACAGCATGACAGCGTTTGCACGCGTAGAAACGAAAAAAGAGTGGGGCTCAGACCGTATGGGAAATACGCTCGGTAAACCAACGCTTTTTAGAAACCTATTTTCGCCTACCGGAACAGTTCCGCTCGTTAGAGCCAGTTTTGCGCGAGCGTTTTCGTAAAAAGCTGGCGCGAGGCAAAGTTGAATGTGCACTTCGTTTTACTGCTAACGATGCTGCTGTAACCAAGTTAAGCCTAAACGAAGAACTGGCTAAACAAGTGCTTCACGCTGCCGACTGGGTGCAGTCACATGGTCAGTCTACCGGCGTTAACCCGCTTGATGTTTTGCGCTGGCCTGGCGTAATTGCTGCTGAAGAAACTGATATGGATACCATTCACGGCGACGTAATGGCAGCGTTCGATCAAGCGTTAAACGACTTCATCAGTGCTCGCGCTACAGAAGGCGAAGCCCTTAAAGGTATGATCACGCAGCGCCTAGACGCCATTGAAGTTGAAGCGGAGAAAGTCGCCGCGCGTATGCCTGAAATCATGGTGTGGCAACGAGAAAAAGTGCAAACCCGCTTTGAAGAAGCAAAGGTAGAGCTTGATGCAGGCCGTTTTGAACAAGAAATGATTATGCTTGCGCAAAAAGTGGATGTTGCCGAAGAACTAGATCGCCTAAACGCCCACGTTAAAGAAACGCGCAATATCCTTAAAAAGGGTGGGGCAGTGGGTCGCCGTTTAGATTTCATGATGCAGGAGTTTAACCGCGAATCGAACACGTTAGGTTCAAAGTCTATCAGTACTGACATCACACAATCAGCCGTTGAACTTAAGGTGTTGATTGAGCAGATGCGCGAGCAGATCCAGAATATTGAGTAGTTAAAAGCAAAGTCAAATTCATTCAATAAATAGGACCAAACCAAGCTTTCTAGCTGGATTTGGTCTTTTGCAGGGGGTTCGGTTACAAACTGCTTGAGTCAGCGTTAACACGCGACCTGTCGCCAACAACCAACGCTCCTAATAATTCATTTCAAATACAGTGTTAAGAAGGCCTCGTGCGAGGGGAGTTTAGCTACAAGGTTTTCCACCTGCTGCTTTAACCCTGCCATAAACTGCTTAAGCGACTGTTCACTCATTTCATCGGCAACGCGGTGATATTGCTTGGGCGTCATACCTTGGCCCATCAATACTTGCGTCCAGGAATCGACACGAAAAATGTCTCCGTCGTCTAAAAACACGCGGCCAGACTCGGCAAACAAAGCTAATTTGTGTTTGAGTGACGGCGGAATATCCATGCGCTGACACTGCTGCCAAAAAGGGCTGTCCTCACGCTGTGTCACCTTGTAATGCATAACAATAAAATCGAGTATGGCCGACATTTCGCTATCAAACTTGTTGTTGTATTCATCGATTGCGCTTTGGGTGATGCCATCAAAAGGGAATAAACGCATTAAGCGTATAAGGCCTGTCATGATAAGATGAATACTGGTCGACTCTAAAGGCTCAATAAAACCACTGGATAGCCCTAACGCAACGCAGTTTTTATTCCAACCACGCCTACGTTTACCAGGCGTAAAGCGAATGACTCTCGGCTCATTAATTGGCGCACCTGTCACCTGCGATTTGAGTGTATTAATGGCGTCCTCATCGTTCATAAAGCGGCTACAAAATACCAATCCGTTACCCATTCGCTCTTGAAGTGGAATTTGCCAGCGCCAGCCCGCTTGATGTGCCACGCTTTTGGTGTATGGCACAGGTGGGGCAGTAAGCTCTGTTTGCATGGCAACTGCTCTATCACAAAATAAATAGTGCTGCCAATCGTCGTATCCAGTATGAAGCGCTTGCTCAATAAGCAGCCCTTTAAAACCCGTACAGTCGATAAAGAAGTCACCATTTATCACTTCACCGCTTGCTAATTGTAGGGACTGGATGTTGCCTGATTGCGGGCAAACAACGACCTTTTCTATGTCTCCTTCCTGATGCGTCACCCCGGCTTCGCAAGCTAACGATTTTAAAAATCGACCGTAGGCGACGGCATCGAAGTGATAGGCAAAGTTAAGCGGCATAGCTTCTGATGTAGCAAATTTATTCTGCTTAGCGGCAATCAGTTCAGGGCAATAATCACCAAATTCACCGCCGAAACCATATTCTTTAGCCCTCAGCCAAAAGTGGTGAAACTCGCCTGCCCAGCACTCTCTTCCGGTAATGCCAAACGAGTGGATATAGCTGTGACCCTGTTCACGCCAGTTTTCAAACTCTATACCCAATTTGAACGTGGCTTGGGTAGCGCGCATAAAGGCTTTTTCGTCTATACCTAGCAACTTATGAAATGTTCTAATCGGCGGAATAGTGGCTTCGCCAACGCCCACAATACCAATATCTTTTGATTCGACTAGGGTAACCTTTATCGACTTACCCAAAAGCCGGGACAACGCCGTGGCCGCCATCCATCCTGCAGTACCGCCACCTGCAATAACAACGTTCTTAACGGGCGTTTGATTGTTACTGCTATCTAAACCCGATCCGGTCATATGAAGTGTCCTTTTTATCTGAAGAGGTATTGTTATTTAAATTTGTAGCGCAAGTGTGGCCATTGTCCTGACGTTGAGTATGCGAGTGAAGATGCTTCTGCTCATTGTAATAGCGCTTTGCGATATCTTTGAGCAGCGCATTATTAGTCGGTAGCCCCTGCAAATAGTTTTTTTTAGTCTGTTGCAACGTTTCACTAAGATGCAGTGCTTTACGCTTATCTTTTTCGTTTAAACCTAGTGGCGGCCCAAACGTAGTAAAGCCCATCCCGTACATCACATATTGGTAACTGGCAGAGGGAAAAATCTCTTCGTTTTCGATAAGATCTAAGCGTGAAGGACTTTGATACTTCCACAGTTTAAGCAGCTCAGCAAGTGAGTCAGGAATTGAAGCATCACTTCTTTGTGCTACCCAATAAGGCTCTTCTCTATCGCTAAGCACATAATGTAGCTTCAAAAAGTCGATGACTCGCTGCCAGCGGTATTCAAAGCGCGTGTTGTAGCGCTTACTGACTATTTCCATGTGCTCTTTATTATGCGGAAACGCCTCACAGAGCATACGTAAGCCAAGCTCAACCATGGCAATAGCTGATGCTTCTAGCGGCTCAACAAAACCCGAAGACATACCTAAACTTACACAGTTTTTTACCCAGAACTTTGACCTGTAGCCCGGCTCAAAAGAGAGTGTGCGAAAAGCAAGTTCGTGCTCTTTTGCACCAGGATAACGTTCACAAACATAGTCAATAAGGACCCGCTTTGCCTGTTCTTCATTTGTGAATTGGGAAGAATAAACCAGACCGGTACCTCGCCGATGCTGCAATGCAATATCCCACGTCCACCCGCAGGTTTGTGCAGTAGCCACAGTGGTACTTTTTATTTCGTTATCATTTTCTGTGTAAGGCACTTGCAAGGCTATGGCTCTATCGTTAAGCATAGCGTGCTTAACGGGTACCCACGGAACTTTGAAATGCTTATCAATAAGCAAACCGCTGCTTCCCGAACAATCGATAAACAAATCGCCAAACACCTCTCGCCCACATTCTGTTACTACTTTTTCAATATCGCCATTTGGATGTGAAGTGAGCGAAGCAATATGGCCTATAACGTGTTCAACGTTCAGCTTGTCTACACAGTGCTTTTTCAATAAATCAGCGAGCTTTGCAGCGTCAAAGTGGTAACCGTAGTTAAGCACATGGGCATAGTCAGGCGTGGCAATTTGTTTGGGCGCCTTGCCTGCTGCACACATTGTCGATTGTAGCGAAAAAGCGTCTTCGTATGGCATGTCGGGCGCAAAAGCTTGCCAACAAGCATGAATATCAAGTTCGTTGTAGCCCGTTGGGATAGTGAATGGGTGGTGATAGCGGTGTCCGCCTTTACGCCAATTCACAAAACTAGAGCCTTGCTTAAAAGCACCTTGGCATAGGGTCAAAAACTCAGATTCATTAATGCCAATATCTAAAAGAGTATCGCGAAGTGACGGCCATGAACCTTCACCAACGCCGATGGATGAGATAGTAGGAGATTCAACAAGGGTAACCGAGTGTTTTGCGCTAAGCTTCGCTGCAAGAACGCCAGCAGCAAGCCACCCTGCAGTACCACCTCCAACAATGACGACCCGATGTAGGCCGCATTGGTTTTGTGAATTACTCATAAGACGATAACCACGCTATCTTGAAAAGCTCAGTTTCTGTCACGTGCCGAAGCTGTTTGTATACTATTCAAACAGCACTATGACAAAAAAGCCCGCTAAAGCGCAACCCTAAGCGCTATAGCGGGCAAACACACCCCAATTTTTAGAATGTATATCTAGCACTTAGCGCATACCTTGCACCAAACTCGTCTAAGTTCCAAAGCATTGCGCTGGTACGCCCATGTCGGCGAATATTTTCTTCAGTAATATTGATACCTTCGAAGGCCACTGTTAAATCTTCGGTTATATCGTAAGAGATACTCAAATCAATTTGTGAATAGGCTTCGGTATAGCCCGGCTCATTAATATACTGAGACGTCGTGTCTAAGAACTTGTCACGCCAGTTGTATGCAATACGAGCTTGCAGCGCGTCTTTCTCGTACATTAACACTAGGTTTGCAGTGTCGCTTAATCCCACTAGCGCGAACTGAGTAATAGAGGGGGCCGCTTCATTGTCAAACCCGATATCACCTTTAACAGACGTGTAGTTCGCTAACACTCCAAAACCACTGTCGCCAAAGAAGTGTTGCGCAGCTACTTCAAAGCCATAGATATTTGCGGCTTTGTTGTTCACTGGCTTTGAGTTTATAAAAGTGATGAGAGGGTCATCGCTGTTCGGTAAAATATCGAACTGCTGCTCAAATTGTTCATCGGTTAAAGAGTCGTATTCAATACCGTTTTCTATAGCAGCAACCATATTAAAGAGAGACGTATCGTTTACCGGTATTCCACGGGCTTCTAACTCTGCACGCGCAGCTTCTGCGCGAGGGCCATTTGTCACATCTCTTAGGCCAAATACGTTCTCTTCAACTTGTTCATTACCTATGAAGTTCTTAACTCGCTTGTCGTAAAAGCCCACAGATACATAGCTTGTTTCATCAAAATAGTACTCAACGGATAGGTCTAAATTATCAGACTCAAGCGGTATCAAAGATGGGTTACCAGAACTCGCCGTTGCAGTAATACTATCGGTAAGCAAGGTAGGTCCACTTTGTGGCGACACTGACGCAGCAGCACTTAGATTGTTATAGGTAGGGCGCGCGATTGTTTTGCTGTAAGAGAATCGAGCAATGACATTTTCAATCACTTCAATATCGAAGTCTAACGCAGGAAGCACATGGTCATAGCTAGCTTCCACTTCAACGTCTTCCATTTCACTACCGAAGCGTACATTGAAATCATTATTTCCTTCCCATGCTATACCGCTGGGCAAACTAATATTTGCAATTGAAGTAACATCGGTATTTTCGTAGCGAACACCAGTAAGCAGGTTATACTCCATTCCGTTTAACTCGCCCGACAAATCTAGCTCGAAGTAGACGGCGGTAATATCTTCTTCAATAGTTCTGTTGGTAGCAAACGGGTTGTTAGCAACTAAATCAAATCCATACTGCTGCGCTGCAAATGCACCAATCTCAGCTACACTCCCAGTAAAACCTTGAGAAAACATACCATCGGTATTGAAGTCATCAAATTCGCTTGCTAAATCAAGAGGGGTTAGCAAGCCCGAAGGTAATTCACCAGGGTTTTCTATACCCCAATTACCCATGGTGTGGCGCGTTAGCGATTGAAGCGACGTACTTTCCATAGAGCGCGACTCTATACCGAAGTTAATACTTCCAGTATCCATTACGTAAGACCCATCAAGACGGGCTTGGGTAATTTCAGTATCTTGCGATGAAAAGTTCATATCCAAAATTGACGTGCCTACGTCATCTTGATCTAACACGCCGTTGCCATTCAAGTTATCCCGCGCTGCATCGTCAAAATCGACAAACATAACAGGAAAATCACCGCTAAAGTCGACGCCTTGTCCTTTAACCACATTCGCACCTAGACCTAAGTTTGTCCACGTTCCATAAGGGGCATCTGGGCGGCCTTCAGCTGACGAGTTATGAAGATCAAAAACCAGAGTAAAGTCATCATTAACGAAGTACTCAAGGTTTAGGCCAATCGATTTATTTTCATTTACTTGGTTAAGTTCTTGTAGCGCTAAGCCTAAATCACGGGGAAGCAAATCCCGGCGCTCTTGTGAAATTAATATTGGTGTTTTAACCGCTTCATCATCGAAAGTTAGCTCAGCGAAATACCTATCGTCCATCCAAATAGACTGTTCAGCACGCGCTTCATAAAGATCTTGTTTCGAATAAGTATAATCAAGCGTAGCCGTCATTTTCTCTGAGGGTGCAAATTGGAACGTTAGCTGTGCATTGGTTCTCTCACGCTCTCGGTCTGCCATGTAATAACGAAGGTCAGAAGGAATAGCAAACAGTTGTCCCATAGCTGGCGCATTATTTAATACAACAGGGTCACCGCTGTCTGGGTTCGCTGGGTCTGGAGATTGAGGAACAGTTCCATCGAAAGGATTTACTCTCCATTGATTAACAAATGCACCTTGTGCTGCACTGTCGCGCTGCTGGAAAGAGCCCGTAAATGTGACACCAAATGTATTATCGTCGTTTAGATAGTTAATAAACCCTGACAGTTCTGGCGTAACGTCATCGCCCACGCGATTTGTTGTATCGTGCAAGGCTTTAGCACCAACACTAGCAGTTATACCGTTGTCTGCTGCATCGAATGGGCGAGCAGTCCGAATGTTAACCGTTGCACCTATTCCTCCCGTGGCAATACTAGCTCTGCCGGTTTTATACACTTCCACAGCCCGTACACTTTCAGAAGCAAGGTCAGAAAAATCGAACGCACGAGAATTTGGTGTACCGCCGCCTCCAGGTAAAGCAGAGCCGGGCATGGTTCTTCCATTTAAAGTGACCATGTTGAAATCAGGGCCAAAACCACGAGCGGTGACTTGGCTACCTTCACCATTATTTCTGCTAATAGAAATACCTGTTATGCGCTGAAGGGATTCAGCTAAGTTAGTATCTGGAAACTTGCCGATGTCTTCCGCTGAGATCGCATCGACAACGCCCGACGAATCACGTTTTATTCCCATCGACTCTTGTACACTGCTTCTGATACCGGATACCTGAATGACTTCGATATCTTTTTCTGCTTCTTGTGCGGCGACCGGTGACATAACGCCACTGCTTAATGCGGTTCCTAGTATTAATGACAAGCTTGTTGCGATTTTACTTTTGTGTGGTGTTTTATGTGTCACGATCGCTCTCTCTTTCATCTGTTATATAAGTGTGTTTGAACCTTTAGCGCTTTTAGAAAGGGCTTTCTCAAAAACCGGATGAAAAACCCTCAATAAGAAAGCGCTTTCCGAACATTAATTCAACAAAAGAATTAGATCAACACATTTTTTACAACAATTTCACAGAGAGTGTATTTCTTCAAACTGACAAGCAATAGCAAAAAAACAAAAAATCATGAATAATCAATAATATAAAACAATGAATTACCTTTCCTTCACTATTTTTTATACATGTCAGATAAGTGACCACTCCTAACTCTGTTAACTAAAAAATGACATTTTATTGAGAAAGCGCTTTCTAATTGTTTTTTATTTGTGCTATAACTCACCTCTATTAAAAATTCATCTTACTGCTTTCCTGCGCAATATGGCCCTTGCACGGGAAGAAAAGAGGTTATCTATTATGCACAGTATTTCTCTACCCGCTGACAGTCCTTTGTTAAAGCAATCATTTCTTTATGGAACCGCTACTTCAAGCTTCCAAATTGAAGGTGATGTAGAAAATCGCTTAGAGTGTATATGGGATAAATTTTGTGAACGTCCTTCTGCCATCGCCGATCATTCAAATGGCGACGTGGCCTGTGACCATATTGCGCGTTGGAGAGAAGATTTCGAGATTCTGTTAGACCTTAATGTAGATGCTTACCGCTTCTCTATTTCTTGGCCTCGCGTTATGACGCAAAACGGTGAGTTAAACCCTAGAGGCGTAGCCTTCTACAAAACATTAATTGATGCCCTAAACGAGAAGGGCATTAAGCCATTCGTAACACTTTATCATTGGGATCTGCCGCAATATTTAGAAGACAAAGGCGGATGGCTATACAGACAGACGGCTTATGAGTTCCAAAACTATGTAGATAAAATTTCCCGAGCTCTGGGTGAAAATGTTTTTTCTTACGCCACCTTCAATGAACCATTCTGTAGCGCTTATCTCGGGTATGAAATTGGCGTACATGCACCGGGTAGAACAGGAACGAAGAATGGGCGCACTGCAGCTCACCACATTTTACTGGCTCATGGTTTAGGTATTAAAACACTTCGACAAAACGTTCCAAACAGTGAAGCCGGTATAGTATTGAATTTCACACCATGCTACCCCGCCACACAAAAATCAGAAGACTTATTAGCCACCCGCAAAGCTGATGAATATATTAATCAGTGGTATATGCAGCCAGTAATGGAGGGTAACTATCCGGAAGTCTTATTTGAACTAGACGAAGCAGACAGACCACCGATAAAAGCAGGGGATTTGGATATTATTTGCCAGCCTATCGACTTCTTAGGCGTTAACTTCTACACGCGTTTACACTATTCAGCGCCGAAGGAAAAAAACGCATTATTTTTCGAACACCCTCACCAAGGGCCGCTAACCGATATTGGGTGGGAGATCTATCCAAAAGCGCTTTATGATTTGCTTATGTCATTGAATGAAAGGTACACGCTGCCACCTATTTTCATTACTGAGAACGGCGCTGCTATGGCAGATAAATTAATAAATGGCGAGGTTAACGATGTCGACCGTGTTAAGTATTACCATGAGCATTTAAATATGGTCCATATGGCAGTTACTGACGGAGTGAAAGTAAGTGGTTACTTCGCATGGAGCCTAATGGATAACTTTGAATGGGCAGAGGGTTATGAAAAACGATTTGGCCTAGTTTACGTTGATTTTGAGACCCAGAAGCGCACACCAAAACTTAGCGCCAATGCTTACAAAACTTTGCTAGCAAGTCGAACATAGTAATATTGGAAAAAACGATGGACCATAAACTGACGATAAAAGAAAAAATAGGTTATGGCATGGGAGATGCTGCTGCTAACTTAGTATGGCGAGGCGCGCTCGCCTACCTTGCAGTATTCTATACCGATACCTTTGGTATTACTGCGGCCGCCGCTGCCATGTTGTTCCTCGTGGTTCGTCTTTCAGACGGTGTTACCGATATCATTATGGGGATGATTGCTGACAGGACGCAAACCAAAATGGGGAAGTTTCGGCCATGGATACTAGGCTCTACGCCATTTCTCGGCCTTTTTATGATCCTTTGTTTTACTACGCCAGAACTTTCTTACTCTGGAAAGCTTGTTTATGCCTACCTTACCTACATCGGACTTACACTGGCGTATACAGTTAATAATGTGCCGTACTCAGCGCTAATGGGAGTAATGACTACCGACGATAGGGAACGAACAAGTCTATCTGGATTTCGCTTTGCTGGCGCTTTTTTAGGTGGTTTAGTAGTTATGGGCTGCTTACCCATGCTAGTAGATTGGTTAGGAAAAGGTAACGATGCAACTGGCTATCAGTATACGATGTGGCTATTTGCTGCCTTGTTGGTTGCGTTGATGTGCATTACCGTATTCACAACAAAAGAGCGTGTGTCCATACAAAAATCACCTCAATGCTCTCGCCCTTTATCATCTGAACTTTCTGATTTAGCTAAACAGCTGCCACTAATTTTGATTCCACTTTCATCGATAACAGCCTTTTTCTATTACCGCGATATATTAACTGGCGTGATTTTTATTGCGGTTATGGTATTTACCTCTATCGCAATTAAACAGCTAACTCGTCGCTCAGAATCTGAGAACACTCGCTCACAGCAGGATATTATCGATTTACTGTCAAACAAACCTTGGTTGATACTGTTGGGAATGGGTTTTTTAACCATGATGTTTAACGGTATCAAGTACGGCGTTATTGCGTATTACTTTAAGTATTATATGGGAAATGAGCTACTCACAGGGTACTTCTTTATTGCTCTTCTGGTAGTATCTATTTTTGGTGCGCTTGCTACGGCAAAGCTATCTTCAATAATCGGCCGAAAGAAGCTTTTTATAGTCGCGCTATTAGCGAGTAGCTTACTCACCTGTGGCATTTACTTTGTGCCCCAAGGTAATGTGAGTGGAATATTTATCCTTGGCTGCAGTGCCGAATTTTTTGCAGCTATTTTACCCACCTTATTTTTCTCTATGCTAGGCGACTCCGCGGACTATAGTGAGTATAAAACCGGACGTAGAGCGACAGGTTTGGTTTATTCAGCGGGCTCTTTTGTCCAAAAGACCGGGGGCGGCTTTGCAGGTGCTTTAGTACTATTAGTGCTAGGTAGCTACGGTTACAACGGGCTTGATGTAAATACTATCGAGCAATCTCTTCCTGGTATGAAGTCATTGATGAGTTGGATACCTGCATTATTCGGCTTCGCTGGAGCAGCACTTATCTGTTTGTATCCTTTAAATGACGAAAAACAGCGAGAAGTCACTAAAGCTTTACTTACTCGTCGTAGCGAACAACCGCCGATAACGGCATAATACAAAAACGTTAAGTGATTGTTTTAATAAACGAGG
Organism: Alteromonas sp. ABH4_454; assembly: GCF_056311775.1. Lineage (NCBI taxonomy): Bacteria > Pseudomonadati > Pseudomonadota > Gammaproteobacteria > Alteromonadales > Alteromonadaceae > Alteromonas > Alteromonas sp. ABH4_454. Next base: position 750,471 of record NZ_CM149972.1, read on the forward strand.
TTTTTACACGTGCCTACCATTTACCAAGTTGCCGAGCGCGCAGGTGTTTCTTTATCTACCGTATCCCGCGTTTTAAACGGAAAAGCCTCGGTAAATAAGGTGTTGCGAGAACGGGTGGAAAAAGCGGTAGAAGAATTAAACTACCGTCCAAATTCCGTCGCCCGCTCTTTGGCTAATAGCCGAACAGACAGCATTGGTGTGCTTGTACCTGAACTAAATGCTCCTTTTTTCGGCGACTTGATGCAGGCAGTAGAATCAACGTTACGCGCTGCAGATAAGCACGTCATCATTACTGTAGGGCGAAACTGCTTAGAAACCGAAAAAGATGCGGTCGAATTCTTAATAAGCCGTAATTGCGACGCACTTATCATGCACGCCGAGGCGCTCTCAGATGAATACTTATTAGAACTTAATCAGTCCAAACTTCCTATTGCTTTAGTTAACAGGCAAGTCGAGGGGCTCTCTGAAGCGTGCACTACGCTGGATAATGAAAAAGGGGGATACCTTGCCACCCGCCACTTACTCGAATTAGGCCATAAAAACATTGCGTATATATCAGGTCCAATAGAAAAGCGTGACGCCAAACTGCGTTTGGAAGGGCACAATCGTGCGCTGTCTGAAGCTGGGGTTTCAGCCAACTCCGAACTCATTTTTGAAGGCAATTATACTGAGGAAGACGGAAAGCTTGGGTTATTGGAACTTATGGCTCGCGACTTACCATTTACCGCATTAGTATGTGCTAACGATTGGATGGCATCAGGAGCAATAAGTTGCGCAAGAGATTTGGGCATGAGTCTTCCTCACGACCTATCAATTGTTGGTTTCGATGACGTCGTTTTCGCGCATCATGTTTTCCCACGACTAACGACGGTAAGTAACCCCGTTGCTAAAATGGCCGAGATGTCAGCAAAATACATTTTAAACAAAGTTTATGGGCAAGCTAACGACGTTCAATTGAGCTTTGAGCCCACGCTTATACTGCGTGAATCTACTATGAAGTATGATGGCTAAGATAATTTGTGAACCTTAGCAGCTGCAGTATTACAGAGGAAAATCTATTTATATATCGTAAGTGGAAGCAATCTGAACTGTAGCCCATATGGTTTGGGAAAATAGCGTAAAGAGCGTGTTCCATGTGGAACATGGCAAAACGTTAGCATCGTTTATAAATATCGCACGCCTTTGAACTATGTACCCCCCCTGTAATTTGAAGCACATTTACACCTTCTAATTTAACGAGCTGAATCCCAATCTACACTTACCTTTAAGTTAAATGACAAATAAGTCGCATAGGCGTCAGGCTATCGAAAAATAGAAGTTTACTTCAGATGTAGCCACGTTAAATTATCAGCATACCGCGGAAAGTTTTTGGGGAAAAATTATGAAGTATCTATTGTTAGCTTTTTTATTGTTTTGTTTAGGGGTAGGAACGAAGGTCAGTGCCAATACTGCCGAGGCCACTGTGAACCGAACCCTTGATGCGCTGCATCACAATGCGTCTGTTGCTAACTTTGAAGCGTATTTCAGCTTGTATCATAAAAACGCTATTTTCATTGGTACTGACGCGTCGGAAGTTTGGGATAAAGAAACATTTAAAGCCTATGCGAAACCCCATTTCGATAAAGGCACTGGATGGACATATCACCCTAGAGATAGGCACATCTATTTTTCGCCAGACCAAAATACAGCTTGGTTCGACGAGTTGCTGGATAATAAAAGTTTAGGCGAAACAAGAGGGACTGGCGTTCTGATAAAAATTGGGGAGGATTGGAAGCTAACACAATACCATCTAGCTATACCCATTCCTAATTCAATAGCTGACAGCGTTGCAGAGCAAATTAAAACAATGGACAACGAAAAAGCCCCGCATTAAAACGGGGCTTTTGGATCTTTAGTTCACTTACTGGTCATTAGGTATTAGATTGGGTAAGCGGCTGAATTTCCATCTCAACGCGACGGTTCATAGAACGGTTTGCCGCACTGTTGTTAGGCACTTTTGGCGAGTATTCACCCATACCTACTGTTGTAATACGTGTTGGATTAACTGAATAGTTAATCAGTAAGTTTTTAACCGCACCTGCACGACGCTCAGATAAAGACTGGTTGTACTGTTCTGACCCCGTATCGTCAGTGTGACCTTTAATCATCAATACGGTTTTCTCATAATTGTTCACAACTTTCGCAACATCTTGAAGTACTGGGTTAAAGTTAGGACTAATGCTTGAGCTATCTGTTGCAAAAGTAATATCACCTGGCATGATTAATCGCAGATTATCGCCCTCACGTACCACCTGAACACCAGTATCAGAAAGCTCGCTTCGAAGTTCTTCTTCCTGTTTGTCCATGTAATTACCTATTGCACCACCTGCGATAGCGCCTACCGCAGCGCCCCAGGCATAGCGACTTTTATCGTTGTCGCCAGTAGCTTTACCAAGTAATGCGCCAACTACAGCGCCAATAGCAGCACCTTTTTGCGTATTATTAGGGTCTGTTGCACAACCAGCCACCGTTAGTGATGCAGCAATCAAACTTACAGCAAGAGTCTTTTTCATAACTTCCTCTTTTTTCAATTGAAAGCTCAGCTTTGAGAAGCGTCAGATGTCCTTTACCACTCTCAATGAGCTTTATATAAAAACGTTGTTAATTACTTAACTTTATACTTAAGGTTTGCAATTAACGTTCCACTCATTATTTGCGATATAGTTAGCAGGGTGTTGATACTACTATCTACATTTTTAAATTTAAAAAATTATTGCTGTTAGATCAGTGATAAACGTCTAGCCCTTGTTATCATGATTAACTAATCTCGCTAAATTCTAAACGAAACATGCTGAACCCAAGCTAAACGGGTGCGTTTATTTTTACAGAAGAAGAGAAAAGAAGTAGAGTAACACAGTGTAAACTCTACACTGTGTTGCCAATAAGTAACGTTTTAACCAACCGAAACTGAACGCTCGAAGAACGCATTTACATCTATTTTGTAGTCTGAAGCGATAACAGACTTAGTGATGTTTACGGTTTTATCTATAGATAGGTCAATATCTTTCGGTGTTAAATAATGACTGTTACGGACGGAATAGAAAACCTTTACTAATGGCGTAAGAGGTGAACCTTTCTGTTCCAGTACCATAGCTAGCCTTTCATTAGACAGTAAAACTAGGCTACCTACAGGGTAAACCCCTAAGCATTTTATAAATTGCTGTACAAGCGACTTATCAAGTCGGGTGGGAGCATCATTCATTAGGATAGAGAATGCTCTTTGGCTAGACATACCTGCTTTGTAAACCCTATCCGCAGTCAACGCATCGTACATATCTGCAATAGCCAACATGCGTCCTGCTTTACTTATATCATTGCCTTTTGTTCCAGCAGGGTAGCCTAGGCCGTCTAAACGTTCATGGTGTTCACTAATTGCCTGAATAAGCGGTTGCGCTATGTCTGTCTCTTTTAGATAGTCTACGCCGTGTTTTACATGCCCCTTCATAATATCCATTTCGCTATCTGTTAAGCGACCTGGCTTATGAAGTATTTCATCTGGAATTTTTATCTTGCCTAAATCATGCAAAAAACCCGCGTATGAAAGGTCTTGAACCTCTTCTTCTGACATACCTAAAAATTTGCCAAAGTTCGCCAAAAGAACAGCAACGTTAAGGGAGTGCTCTAGCAAGTAGTCGTCTTTCTCGCGAATTTTAGTTAAGCAAAGCAGCGCATCAGGATTTCTATCAACTGACTCCACCAGTTTACTCGAAAATGCTTTTGGAATACTTGCATCAAAAGGCGTTTCCTTTTGAACACTAGCAAGCAAAAGCTTTTGAATCGCTTTGCCTTGTTCGTGAAGTTTAGATGCCCTGGTTAACTCATTTTCAAGGGAGACTTTTTCGGCTTTTTCAGCCTTATTCGAATTATTCGGCTTACTATTGTCCGTAGAAGAAGTTGAATTATTACTAGGATCAAATGCTTTCTCAGTATCGATAGCTAACGTTTTTACGCCTTGCTTCTTCAGTACATTAACGACATCATTTGATATAACGCGCCCTTGGCTTTTAACCGTTAAAGTACCTTTTTGCTCTAATATCTGATGAACAAACATACCCGGTATTAGCTGATCTATCGTAATCTTTTTAATCATTCTAAATGTACAACACTATTTTCCAAATGCTATTACGTTGCTACAGAGCATTTACTAAACTTTCTATGGAACTAATACTCTAGCTCTAACAGTATAGTGTGTAAATCTGGCTTCCATGCGAATTTACTCATATTGGCTCGGAAATTTTTAACTACTACACCTTCCGCAGTTAAACGTTGACGTTGCTCCTCTGCTTTTTCCGAACCAGCAGGAAAAGCGATTTTTCCGTCACTACGTAATACTCTATGCCAGTTACAGTCTATGTTTATCTCTCTTAAACATTTCCCCATCATTCTTGCTCTGCCAGGTAACCCACATAAATCAGCTAGTTGTCCGTAACTAATTACATGTCCTGATGGTACGTAAGAAAGCGTTTTTTCTACTCTAGATTGTACGGCTTCACCTGCCATGTTGTATATTATCCTATCTGGTAAGTTGCGCTGTTTAATAGGTGATTGCGATAAATGAACGCAGTTAACATTGTAAAAAAAGGTAGAGAAATAAGGTAATGCGCCTTTATTGTGAAAAATGTGGATACCCCGAAGCAACGTGTATCTGCGCCCATATTAACACGGTGGATACGTCGTTAAATATCATCATTATCCAGCATGAAAAAGAAGCGTATCATGCGAAAAATACAGCAAGACTAGTTTCTTTGTGTATTCCAACAAGTCGTATTGTTCTTACAAATGATGCGCAAGCTATGGGTAGCTTGCCCAACGAGTGCTCTCTAGAACATACAGCGCTCATATATCCCAGTGATACCAGTATGCCAATAGAAAGTACTGCTCGAGAAAGATTAAATAAACTGTCTACCTTGCTGTTAATAGACGGGAGCTGGAAACAGGCATTCGGCATAGTTAAGCAAAACCCATGGCTTGCTACTTTGCCTTCATTTCACTTTTCATCGGCGCCAGCGTCTAATTATGCAATTCGTCACACAAAATTAGAGCACGCGCTCTCTACACTCGAAGCGACAGCCTATGCGATAAGCTGTTTAGACAAAACCGACGTATCTGCACTTCACAAAGCTCAATGCGCCTTACAAAAGCATTGGCAAGGGCCAATGTCCCATAGAAGACAAATCTAACGCTGAGAGGGTCACAGGACTATCTAAGTGTTCATAGGTACAAAGCCTTTGTGCCCTTTAATTAAACTTATCCAATGGCGAATAGCAGGGTATGCCGACAAGTCGAAGCCGCCTTCATGAGCTACATGGGTATAAGCAAACAGTGATATATCAGCTAAGCTAATGGTATCGCCTATCAAATAGGGTGTGTTGTTAAGTTGATGTTCCATTACCTCAAGCGCTCGGTATCCACCCGCTTGCTTAGACTCATATTCCGCTTTTCTGTCATCAGGCAACCCTAAATAGATATTGATGTAGCGGGCAACGGCAATGTACGGTTCGTGGCTGTACTGTTCGAAGAACTGCCACTGTAGCAGTTGCGCAAAGTGATAGGGGGAAGAGGGAACGTAGGGCGTATTAGAAGCAAGGTAATGCATGATAGCGTTTGACTCTGACAACACCCTTCCGTCATCGAGTTCAAGTATGGGAATTTTACCGTTAGGCGTTTTTTCAAGAAATGACGGCGCTCTGGTCTCTCCCTTCATTATATCAACATTAACCCATTCACAGGTTTTGCCTAACAAAGAAAGAAGCAATTCAAGTTTGTAGCAGTTTCCAGAACGTTTATCGCCGTATATTCGCACAGTGGTAATCTCAATACAGTTAGGTAGAAGGCATCATGCAAGCGTTTCAGCTTAAGCTCATCGATTCACTTAGCTACATTAACCTTTATATATACACACAGTAAAATTAGAATTGCAGTATTTTTCTTTCATACTAAGTAAATATTCTATTTCTTTGCTTCTTTCTGACGTCACGCTTTCTTTGATTAGGCACTCTACCCGTCTATCTAAATCAGTCGCTAGTAACCGCTTTGTCATACTTAATCTACGATAATAATTGATTAACGGCGAAACTAGTAGGATTGCTAAAAACAGGCATAATGAAGATATAAAAACCATATCGAACAGATGAACCGATAAATTTATCCAAAATACTGGCATTATTAAGAACACCAATAATGTTGTGGCTATAGTGATAGCGGCAACGGTTATTACACTTTTATACATCTTTATTTTGACGATAAGCTCCATACCTTCAGTATTAAGAAATGTCCTTAGATGCCGGTTAACTGTCGTTATTTGGAAAATATATAGGGACATGAGTAACCAGAAAGGTATTGCTCCCATTGCAACGATAAAGACTTCTTTCTCGTTAATTCTTGAGATCAGTCCTTCAGTTACCATGTACAAAATAGGCATTATAAAACCTAAGGACACTGACCAAATCAGGTGTTTTTTAAATTGCTCCGACAAAGCTTTTCTATGTAGCCAAAAATAATGACGTTGTTTAGTTACATCAAGGATAAGCAAAAGATGCTTGGCCACACTTTTTTGGATGACTCTAATAGATAAAAGAAACGCACCACTAAGTAGTGAGGTTCCTATTGCCGTATTAAAGTCTCTTTGTGCATCCAGAGAGGCGATATCTAACAGTATTGTGCCACCAATAGTGTGTAGTACGATCATGGAGGTTACAAGTATTACGGGATACGTTAGGTTTTCTAGTAAATTAGCTTTATTCATAAGAAGAAATTAAGTGCAGGCTGTTATATGTGCCCTTTGAAGCTGTGGGAGAAAATTAAAACCATACCCCAAGATATAGCTATTAAGAGTAAGCAAGCAACAAGTCTCATTTTGTCTTTAAGTCCGAATAGGTTCATCGACAGTGAATCTATCCTTTCTAAGTCTTGCTCGCATTGCACTAGCTTTTCTGAAGACTTCTCGTTGTTCGCTAGTTTATTAAGCTGTTCGCGCTTTTTATTTTTACCGTTAAACCACTGAGAGTGTAACTTTAAAACAGGATAAAATAGGTAAAACGCTATAATACATAAAAAAAATAACGTCATAGCAATATCAAAAAAAGGAACGTTTTTATTAAGCCAAAAGATAGGGAAAAGAGAAAAAGCCCCAATGGATAAAGTCGCGTTAATCAAGGATAAACGAGCTAGAGAGGAGATAGAATTTAAATAGTCAATATAGTTTTCAGTTTGACTTAGTACGTGCTTTTTTAAATAGCTTACGTTTGACGTAGACTGAATTAAAAAGAGAAAAAACAAAAACCAAAAAAGTACCGCACATCCTGTAATCACGTATTGATACAACTTTACCTCGGAAAAAAGCAGGTTTTCTAAAATTACGTACATTACGGTCGTAAAAACAGCAGTAATAAGGCTATTTATAGTATGTAGCTGGAATTTTGTGACAAGTTTTTGCCTATGCTGGCTCAAATGACTCAGCTGATTTGTTTTTACCAACATCGAGATTAATGTGCTTAGTACATTTTTATGATTTAGTTGTAAACAAAACCAAAAATACCCAGATAGCAAAGTCATACCAATTGCTGAGTTAAAGTCTCTCTGCTCGCGAACACTTCCGTTATTGTCCAGCGCTAAAGCACCACTGAAGTAGTGTAAAACTAGAAGAACGACAACCAATAAGAATGGATATAATCCTATAAATACACCGTTGTGCGCATTTGAATATGGATTTAGTTTCATTATTTATGATAATTATTTAAAGGTAGTTCTTCTTACTTTCAATTAATTTAATAAACTCGAAAGAAGCATTCCCATGGGCTATAGATAACACCTCAACCATAAGCGTTAAAGTCATCGTAAGCAATATAAATAAACGTAAGAGAATGTGAACGTTTACTTTTCGTTCGACAATAAAAAACCCGCCAGTTGGCGGGTTTTTTCAAAGCTGTGCTTTTTACTTGCGTAACTTCTGAATAAGGCGAAGTTGTGCAATTGCTTCTGCAAGCTCGTGAGCTGCTTCCGCATAGTTAAAGTCAGCGCCTGGGTTGGCGATGTGCTCTTCTGCACGTCGTTTGGCTTCTTGTGCTGCCTGCTCGTCAAGATCTTCAGCTCGAACCGCGGTATCAGCCAGTACGGTAATGTTGTTAGGCTGTACTTCTAGTACACCACCAGCAACATAAATTACTTCTTCTTCACCGTGCTGTTTAACCAAACGCACCATACCAGGTTTAATAGCAGAGATAAGTGGCGCGTGACCTGGGTTAATACCCAATTCACCTTCGCTACCTGTCACCTGAATCGATTCAACGCGTCCTGAGAAAATCGCTTCCTCCGCGCTTACTACGTCCAAATGTACTGTCATTGCCATGTGAACCTCCTGATTAGGTACGTTAGCATGATGCTAGGCTAGCTAATGCTAGCCCCGCTATTATGCTTTCTTGGCTTTCTCTAGCGCTTCTTCGATAGAACCAACCATGTAGAAGGCCTGCTCTGGAAGGTGATCATACTCACCGTCTAGAATACCTTTAAAACCACTGATTGTGTCTTTTAGAGAAACATACTTACCAGGTGCACCAGTAAATACTTCTGCTACGAAGAACGGCTGAGATAGGAAACGCTGAATCTTACGAGCACGTGATACTACTTGCTTGTCTTCTTCAGATAGTTCGTCCATACCTAGGATCGCGATGATGTCTTTCAGCTCTTTATAACGCTGAAGAACAGTCTGTACGCCACGTGCTACGTCGTAGTGCTCTTGACCGATTACTAGTGGGTCTAGCTGACGAGACGTTGAATCTAGTGGGTCTACCGCAGGGTAGATACCAAGAGAGGCGATATCACGAGAAAGTACTACCGTTGCATCCAAGTGAGCAAAGGTTGTCGCTGGAGATGGGTCAGTCAAGTCATCCGCAGGTACGTATACCGCTTGGATTGACGTGATTGAGCCAGTCTTCGTTGACGTAATACGTTCCTGAAGTACACCCATTTCTTCTGCAAGAGTAGGCTGATAACCTACCGCAGATGGCATACGACCTAGAAGTGCTGATACTTCAGTACCTGCTAGTGTATAACGATAGATGTTGTCTACGAAGAATAGAACGTCACGACCTTCATCACGGAACTTCTCAGCCATAGTTAGACCGGTAAGTGCAACACGTAGACGGTTACCCGGTGGCTCGTTCATCTGACCGTATACAAGCGATACTTTATCAAGTACGTTTGAATCGTTCATTTCGTGATAGAAATCGTTACCCTCACGAGTACGCTCACCAACACCTGCGAATACTGAGAAACCGCTGTGCTCGATTGCGATGTTACGGATAAGTTCCATCATGTTTACGGTTTTACCTACACCCGCACCACCGAATAGACCAACTTTACCACCCTTAGCGAATGGACAAACCAAGTCGATTACTTTGATACCAGTTTCTAGTAGTTCTACCGAGCTAGACTGATCTTCGTAGCTAGGCGCTTCACGGTGAATAGACATACGCTCTTCTTCACCAATTGGGCCTGCTTCGTCGATTGGGTTACCCAATACGTCCATGATACGACCTAGTGTCTTCGTACCAACTGGAACCATGATTGGGTTACCGGTATTTTCTACTGTAAGACCACGTTTTAGTCCGTCAGTAGTACCTAGTGCGATGCCACGAACAACACCGCCACCTAATTGCTGTTGCACTTCCAGGGTTAGACCTGACAAGTCACCTTCGGTAACTCGTAGTGCGTCATAAACTCTTGGTACCGCATCTTGTGGAAACTCAATGTCCACAACGGCGCCAATGATTTGGACGACCTTACCTTGACTCATAATTTGTCCTCGTTATCTCTTTTAAACCTTTGCCTACACCGCTGCGGCACCGCTAACAATCTCACTGATTTCTTGTGTGATTGCAGCCTGACGCGCTTTGTTATATACCAGTTGTAACTCATCAATAAGGTTACCGGCGTTGTCGGTTGCTGCCTTCATGGCAACCATTCGCGCAGCTTGTTCTGACGCCGCGTTTTCTACAACACCCTGATACACCTGAGACTCAATGTAACGAACCATTAGTGCTTCCAAAATTTCTTTTGGATCTGGCTCGTAGATGTAGTCCCAACGATGTTGATATTCTTCGTCTTCTGACTTTGGCAAAGGCAATAACTGATTGATCACAGGTTTCTGTGTCATGGTGTTAACGAAGTCATTGAATACCAAGAATACTCGGTCAATTTGTCCTTCGTCGTACGCTTTAAGCATAACGCGTACAACACCCACTACATCGCTCACAGACGGCTTGTCACCTAAACCAGATTCAGCAGCAAGCAACTTGCCACCAAAGCGGTTGAAGAAACTGCACGCTTTAGAACCTAATGCAGCGAAATCCACTTCTACACCCTGTTCACGCCATTTTTTGACATCTTGGGTGACGAGCTTAAATTCATTGGTGTTCAAGCCACCACATAAGCCTCGGTCAGTGGAAATCACAATGTAACCGACGCGCTTGACTTCACGCTCTTCCAAATATGGATGGCGATATTCAAGGTTACCGTTTGCAATGTGACCAATCACTTTAAGCATATTTTGTGCATATGGACGGCCAGAAGCCATACGTTCCTGCGCCTTTTTCATTTTAGACGCAGCAACCATTTCCATCGCACTGGTAATCTTCTGAGTATTTTTGATACTCCCAATCTTACCTTTTATTTCTTTACCGCTGGCCATGACTATCTCTCCGATTACTCAACGAATTGCGCTGGTGGTTAAACACCAGCACCATTGATTACCAAGTTTGTGTCGCTTTAAAGTTTGTTAAAGCGTCGTTCAACTTAGAGGCAATCTCGTCGTTGTAGTTACCTGATTCGTTGATAGTCTTCATAAGGTCAGCGTGTTCGCTGTTCATGTAAGAGTGAAGAGCGGCTTCAAAATCTAGGATCTTGTTAAGCTCGATACCCTTAAGGAAACCTTTTTCTACCGCGAACAGAGATACACCCATGTTAGCAATTGATAGTGGAGCGTACTGCTTCTGCTTCATTAGCTCAGTTACGCGCTCACCGTGCTCAAGTTGCTCACGAGTTGCATCATCAAGGTCAGAAGCAAACTGCGAGAACGCCGCAAGTTCACGATACTGAGCAAGGGCTAGACGGATACCGCCGCCCAATTTCTTGATGATTTTAGTCTGTGCAGCACCACCAACACGAGATACCGAGATACCAGCGTTAACCGCTGGACGGATACCTGCGTTAAACAAGTCAGTTTCTAAGAAGATCTGACCATCGGTAATTGAGATTACGTTAGTTGGTACGAATGCAGATACGTCACCAGCTTGCGTTTCGATAATAGGAAGCGCAGTCAATGAACCTGTCTTACCTTTCACTTCGCCGTTAGTGTAACGCTCAACGTATTGCTCGTTTACACGTGCAGCACGTTCTAGTAGACGTGAGTGAAGGTAGAATACGTCACCTGGGTATGCTTCACGGCCTGGTGGACGCTTAAGTAGTAGTGAGATTTGACGGTAAGCAACAGCTTGCTTAGACAAATCATCATATACGATTAGCGCATCTTCACCGCGGTCACGGAAGTATTCACCCATAGTACAACCAGAGTAAGGCGCTAGGTATTGAAGCGCTGCAGACTCAGAAGCAGATGCTGCAACCACGATAGTGTGGTCAAGGGCACCGTGCTCTTCTAGTTTACGTACCACGTTAGCGATAGTAGACGCTTTCTGACCAACCGCTACGTACACACATTTAATGCCTGTACCTTTTTGGTTGATGATAGCGTCAACAGCCATTGCTGTTTTACCACACTGACGGTCACCGATGATAAGCTCACGCTGACCACGACCTACTGGGATCATGGCATCAACTGACTTATAACCAGTTTGTACAGGCTGGTCTACTGATTGACGTTCAATTACGCCAGGTGCAATTTTTTCAACTGGCTCGAAACCAGCAGCATCAATTGCGCCTTTACCATCGATAGGCTCACCTAGTGTGTTTACAACACGACCTAGTAGTGCGTTACCTACTGGTACTTCAAGAATACGGCCAGTAGATTGTACTTTATCGCCTTCTTTAAGGTCCGCATAAGGACCCATAACAACTGCACCTACAGAGTCTCGCTCAAGGTTTAGTGCAATTGCGTAACGGCTTCCAGGAAGCTCAATCATTTCACCCTGCATTACATCTGCAAGGCCATGAATGCGGATAATACCGTCAGTTACTGCGACGATAGTACCTTCATTACGTGCTTCACTGCTTACATTGAACTGTTCAATTCTTTTCTTGATCAGTTCAGCAATTTCAGTGGAATTAAGTTGCATGCTCTTATCCCCGTTATGCTTGCAACGCGTCTGCTAGACGGTTCAATTTCGACTTTACGGAACCATCAATTACTGTATCACCGGCATTTATTACCATTCCAGCGATCAGGGCAGGGTCCACGTTACAATTAAGCTTCACTTTACGTGCCAAACGTTTTTCCAAAGATGCTACCAATTCATTTGTTTGGGCATCAGTCAGCGTAGATGCTGAGGTTACGTCCACTTCTACTTCTTTGTCGTAATCCGCTTTAAACGCATCAAACAAAGTAGAAATTTCAGGCAACGCGGCTAAACGTTTATTCTCAGCCAAAACCTTTACTAGGTTTTGACCGTGTTCGTCGAGTTGCTCACCACACACATTATTAAAAATGTCGGCTAGCGTATCAGCGGCGATAGCACCAGTTAGTAACTGGTGCATATCTTCATTTACTGCTACTTCACCTGCGAAGGTGAGCATTTCTTGCCATTTTGCAACGGCATTTTTCTCGACAGCAAAATCGAAAGCAGCTTTAGCATAAGGACGAGCAACAGTAGTCAATTCAGACATGGCTCATCTCCCAATTAAAGCTCAGCGACAAGTTTTTCAACAATGTCGTTTTGTGCGTTAGCATCGATTTCACGTTGTAAGATTTGCTGTGCGCCAGCTACTGCAAGTGCAGAAACCTGCTTGCGCAAATCTTCTTTGGCACGATTGCGTTCAGCTTCAATCTCGGCATAACCAGAAGCGATAATTTTTTCGCGTTCCGCATGACCTTTTTGCGTTTCATCGTCAACCAATTGGTTGGCACGCTTTTTAGCCTGCTCGATAATTTCAGCTGCTTGCGCTTTCGCATCTTTCAATTGCTCAGTAGCTTTCGCTTGAGCAAGCTCTAGGTCTTTCTCTGCACGTTCAGAAGCTTCAAGCCCATCGGCAATTTTCTTCTGACGTTCTTCAATCGCTGCCATCAGTGGAGGCCATACATATTTCATGCAGAACACCACGAACACAGCGAAGGCGATTAATTGACCTATAAAAGTGGCGTTAAAATTCACAATCGCCCCTCCTCTTAAAGTTCGCTAAAAAAGTGTTTAGTAAAATTAGGCACCAACAGCGAACAATAGGTATAGAGCGATACCAACACCGATCATCGCGATGGCGTCGATAAGACCCGCTACGATGAACATCTTAACTTGTAGTTGAGGTGCTAGTTCAGGTTGACGAGCGGCAGATTCTAGGAATTTACCACCTAGTAGACCGAAACCAATAGCGGTACCTAGGGCACCAAGACCAATCAGTAGTGCAACAGCGATGTATAACATTTACGTCTCCGATTTAAGTTAAATTTAAAGTTAATGTTTAAAAGTCAAACTCTGTAAAAACGGTGCCGATTAAAAGCCAAAACCGACACCCGTTAATGCTTAGTGGTCTTCACACGCCAGGCTTAAGTACACGATGGTAAGCATCATGAAAATAAACGCTTGAAGCGGAAGTACCAGAATATGGAACACAGCCCACATGAAGTGTAGTGGAAGCTGGAAGTAGCCAATTGTAGCAATCAAAATGAAGATTAGCTCACTGGCATACAAGTTACCGAACAAACGCAGTGCTAGTGAAAGCGGACGCGCAAGCAAAGTAACGGTTTCAAGAATAAAGTTCACCGGAATAAAGATAGGGTGACCGAAAGGCTGCATTGTCAGTTCTTTAGCAAAACCGCCTATGCCTTTCATCTTGATTGAATAGAAAAGAATAAGGATAAACACGCCTGAAGCCAGTGCGAACGTTAAGTTAAGGTCAGTGGTTGGAACTGCCTTGTTGTAAACGTCGTGTGGATCCATGCCAAAAGCCGCCTGGCCGATAAGACCAGATACCCATGGAATGAGATCAACTGGCACCAAGTCCATAAGGTTCATTAGCAATACCCATACAAAGATAGTTAGCGCTAATGGCGCAATAAGTGCGCTCTTACCGTGGAAAGTGCTTTTAACGTTGTCGTCAACAAATTCAACAACAAGCTCAACAAACGCCTGCATTTTGCCAGGTACGCCGGTTGTCGCTTTTGAAGCAACGCTTCTAAAAATGATTAAGAAAAGAAGACCAAGACCAATAGACCATGCCAGTGTATCAACATGCCATGCCCAAAAACCGGCGTCAGAACACGCTTTGTTAAAAGCAATTCCGTTGTCAGTTGAGCACATGGTGGCATTGGTCAAGTGGTGCTTGATGTATTCTGAGGTAGTGTATTCAGATGCCATTGTTTAACCCAAGTTGTAAAGTGTAAAAATTTGGTGACTGGTTCTACTGTCTCAATCGGTCGATTACGTTGTTTTAGTTATCGCAACGCCTCGCGTTGTCTTTATTGTTTCGTACCGTAATGAAACATGGCTAGCCCGTGGCTAGCGGTTGTAATCACAAATGCCATGAAAATCTCTAATGGCGCGGCGTTTAAACCTTTAAAAGCAATTACAAATAAAATGATTGTCAGTGCCAGCTTCAATTTTGAGCCTTGGCTAAAACTCCGTGCAACAAGGTCGTTTTTACTCGCACCCGCATATCGAAACGCGAAAGCCATAAAAACACTATTGGGCAGGATACTGATTAGAGCGCCTGCTGCTGCCGACATGGCGGAATGACTTCCTCCTGCAGCACCTGCGATGACCGTAACGAATAGGGCCGTGACAGCCTGAAAAAGTAGCCCTTTTTTTGCGAGGTCTATCCCGCGCTTCGCTAACTTGTTCGTCACTTTTACTCGCAGCTTGTTCACGTCTTACAAAAAGCGTCAGAAGTATACTGTTTTACCGACAATTTTCAACAGTACAACGCTTTTTGAAAGTTATTCTGAAAATTTTCTATTGCTATAACCGGAAAGGAGAGTGTCCGCTGCTAGTGTCGGACAGCATGTCAATTGCGGGTAGGCAAGGGAACCACTTCGGCCGTTATTAATATAAACTATTGAATTTTAGAGATAATTCCATCTAATTGTTCAAGGTCACTAAAACTTATCGTTAGCTTACCTTTGCCTTTAGCGTTATGGTCGATGACCACAGGCGTGCCTAAATTTTCTGAAAGCCGAGTCATAAGATTTTGAACATCAGGATCAACTTTCTTCTCAGGCTTTGGCTTCGCGGGCTCTAATAGCTTTTTAACGAGCTTTTCAGTATCTCGAACGGTAAGACCTTTACCCGAAACCACTTGCGCTGTTTCTGACTGAGTTTCGCCTTCTAAAGCTAAAAGGGCGCGGGCATGTCCCATCTCAATATCACCGTGCTCAACTAACAGTTTTACATCATCGTTTAGATTGTTCAGACGAAGTAGGTTAGTTACGGTTGTACGAGATTTACCCACCGCTTCTGCCACTTCTTGATGAGTTAACGCAAATTCGCTCATTAAACGGTCTAGCGCCTGAGCCTCTTCCATTGCATTAAGATCTTCACGCTGAATATTTTCGATAAGAGCAATAGCAACGGCAGCTTCATCAGGTACGTTTTTGACTAAACACGGCACCTCGTCTAGTTGTGCTAATTGTGAAGCGCGCCAACGACGCTCACCGGCGATAATTTCATAACGGTGTTCATCCACTTTTCTCACAACAATCGGCTGAATAATGCCCTGTGCCCGAATAGATGAGGCTAATTCTTCTAATGCCTCAGGTGACATGTCTTTACGAGGCTGATATTTGCCTGGCACTAAGTATTCAATAGGGAGCTTGCTTAACTCACCGTTGGTTGAATTTACCTCGGCGGCATCTTGTTCTTTTTGAGCAGATGATTGGCTGGTTGCGAGTAGCGCATCTAAACCGCGGCCAAGGCCTCTTTTACGTGCTGACATAGTGTCCTCTATGGCATGTGCTGATGGTATTCAGCTTATTGTGTTTAACTAGCTTTTGCCTGTTTAGGCGATGTCTTGTCCCTACGGCGCAGTATTTCACCAGCCAATGCTAGGTAGGCTTTAGCACCTGTCGATGACTTATCATAGTACATCGCTGGCGTACCGAAGCTCGGCGCTTCAGCTAGGCGAACATTGCGCGGAATAACCGTACGATAAACTTGTTCACCAAAGTGGCGCTTCAATTGTTCTGAAACGTCGTTAGCAAGGCGGTTGCGCGGGTCGTACATAGTACGCAATACGCCTTCAATCTTCAATTCAGGATTCACCACTGACGCTAATTTTTGAATGGTATCCATAAGGGCCGTAAGACCTTCAAGTGCATAGTATTCGCACTGCATGGGCACCATTACCGAATCAGCTGCAGCTAGGGCGTTCACGGTTAATTGGTTAAGTGAAGGCGGGCAGTCGATAAAGACAAAATCGTAGTAGTCCATAACTGGCTTTAGCGCATTGCGAAGCCTTACTTCACGAGCAAACATTTCCATCAGCTTAATTTCTGCTGCGGTCACGTCACCGTTCGCAGCGATGAGGTCGTATTTGCCGCTTGTCGCTTTAACGATGACATCGTTAATGGGCTTCTCTTCAACTAACAACTCGAATGCCGTAGATTCAACGTCGTATTTATCAACGCCGCTACCCATGGTGGCATTGCCTTGTGGATCGAGATCAATTAGCAATACCTTGCGTTTGGTTGCTGCCATTGACGCTGCCACGTTAACTGCGGTGGTTGTCTTCCCAACACCACCTTTTTGATTCGCGATCGCGATTACCTTAGCCACGTTAGATCCTGTTTTCGTCTTTTTCTATTTTTCGGCTATTTCTTTTTTAGCCAAACCAGATGTCGTTCGCCTACTAAATTTGGCACAGTGAGGTTTTCCGTCTTACTCACATGGAAGTGATCACTCACTTCTTCTATTTCATCTTTTGGAAACTGACCTTTAAGCGCCAAAAATTGTCCTTCAGAATCTACCAGATGCTGACACCAGTGCAACATATCTTTTAGCGAAGCGAAAGCTCGACTTAGCACAATATCGTAAGGTCTATCGCCATTGTGCTCTTCTACGCGGCTTTGCACAGGAGTCACATTAGTTAAACCAAGCGTATGCACACATTGGGTCATAAACCGTACGCGTTTGCCTAATGAATCAAGTAGCGTAAAAGATTTATCTGGAAACGCGATGGCTAACGGCATACCTGGAAGGCCAGGGCCTGTACCAACATCAATGATATTGTCACCCTCAAGAAAGGGGACAATCGCTAACGAGTCCAGAATATGTTTTACCATCATTTGCTTTGGATCCCGAACGGAAGTGAGGTTATACGCCTTATTCCATTTATCCATGAGCAGCACATAGTCAATTAACTGCTGCTGTTGCTTATCACTTAAATCTAGTGAAAGGGCATCAAGTCCAGAAACCAAAATGGTATGCAATTCTTGCTGTATCGTCATTGAAAAATCTGTCTGTTCGCGTTGAAGTCTTAAGCTTAACTTAGTCTTTGACATAAACATTAGCGGCGAACCGCAATCTGTTTTATGTATTTGTTACACTTCCATCGCCGCTAATCATTACGACTTATTCACGTACGAATCAAATGTACGTTAAGTAAAAGCCGCACGACGCTAGTGAAGAGGAACAATAGAACTGTATGGTAAGCACCTAGTTTTTCTAGCTTTCGCATAGCTAAGGCAATTATGACTAGCATAATACGCGAATAAACAGGAAAAACTAAGCGCTGCGAGTAGCCTGATGAATTAAGCGCGTGTTTTACGCACTAATTTTCTCTTGCTTGCGTAACATGCCGTGTTTTTTAAGATAAACCAGCAGTAAAGAAATGGCCGCCGGGGTAATGCCCGAAATGCGCGACGCTTTACCAATAGTTTCCGGTCTGGCTTCGGTTAATTTGGCAACCACCTCATTCGACAGGCCAGAAATCTTGCTGAAATCCATATCAACCGGCAACAATGTATTTTCGTGTCGCTGCGTTTTCGCAATTTCATCCATTTGACGGGCAATGTAGCCAGCGTACTTAATTTGAATTTCTACTTGCTCTGCAGCAATCGGATCTTCAAGACCTGGGCCAACACTCTCAATTTCCATTAACTGACTGTACGTCATTTCTGGTCGGCGTATCAGTTCTTCAAGAGAATGTTCACGACTCACCGGATTTTTCAGCATAGGATTGAGTTCAGGTGTAGCTGCATGATCAGGGTGGATCCACTGTCCGCGAAGGCGCTGTAGTTCACTTTCTACCGCTTCCATCTTGTCGTTAAATTTCGCCCAGCGCGCATCGTCAACAAGACCAATTTCTCGGCCCATCGCGGTTAAGCGGCTATCGGCATTGTCTTCACGAAGCAGAAGTCTGTATTCAGCACGGCTAGTGAACATGCGGTACGGCTCTTTTGTACCCATGGTGGCTAAGTCGTCGATAAGTACGCCCATGTATGCTTGGTCTCGGCGTAAAATCAACGGGTCTTCTTCTTGAACTTGTAGCGCTGCGTTCGCGCCCGCTACTAAGCCTTGCGCACCCGCTTCTTCATAGCCAGTGGTACCGTTAATTTGCCCTGCAAAGAACAAACCTCGGATGAACTTAGTTTCCAATGTTTGTTTCAGATCGCGTGGGTCAAAGAAATCATATTCAATCGCATAACCCGGGCGAACAATGTGCGCGTTCTCAAAACCTTTGATCGAGCGAACAAGATTCATTTGCACGTCAAACGGCAAACTGGTTGAAATACCGTTTGGATAAACTTCAATGCTGTTTAAGCCCTCTGGCTCGACAAAAATTTGATGCGAAGTCTTGTCGGCAAAGCGTGTGATCTTATCCTCAATGCTTGGGCAGTAACGCGGACCAATACCCTCGATAACCCCTGTAAACATGGGTGAGCGATCTAATCCACCGCGGATGATATCGTGAGTTTTTTCATTGGTATGCGTGATGTAACAAGGGATCTGCGTAGGGTGCATACTTCTATCACCCATAAACGAGAATACCGGCGTTGGATTGTCACCAGGCTGAGGTTGCATCACAGAAAAATCTAATGAGCGTGCATCAAGTCTTGCTGGCGTCCCTGTTTTTAAACGCTCAACGCGAAATGGAAGCGCACGAAGTCTTTCTGCTAGAGCAATAGACGGAGGATCGCCCGCACGACCGCCGCGATAGTTCTCAAGACCAATGTGAATGGTACCGCCAAGGAAGGTGCCTACTGTCAGCACGACTGACTTAGCTTTAAATTTCAGGCCCATTTGCGTAACAACGCCGCATACCTGATCGTTTTCAACAATGAGATCGTCAACGCTTTGTTGAAACAAAGTTAGGTTTTCTTGATTTTCTACAATGTCACGAATGGCGTTTTTATAAAGCGTTCTGTCAGCTTGTGCACGAGTAGCACGTACCGCTGGGCCTTTTGAAGAGTTCAGTGTTCTAAATTGAATTCCACCTTTGTCGATGGCCAGAGCCATAGCACCGCCTAACGCATCGATCTCTTTTACAAGATGCCCTTTCCCGATCCCGCCGATTGCTGGGTTACAGGACATCTGACCGATCGTTTCGATATTGTGAGTTAGCAAAAGCGTATTTGCTCCCATGCGAGCAGTCTGCAAGTGCCGCCTCTGTACCTGCATGTCCACCACCTACAACGATGACATCAAATGCTTCAGCATAAAACATGGTTAAACCTCACTATTAACTTACGATAAGCCGATTAAAAACTAATTTTTTTTCACGCAGAGACTGCTGAAAAAAGGGCGCGTATTTTATCTGACTTATTGGATAAAGAAAATGATTAAATTTTCCTCAAAACCAGTTTTTGAAAAGGTGTGATCGAATTATAAGATCTTAAGATCTCTTTTAGATCTGTTTATTTTTATTTTTATTAGGATCATGAAGATCTGTGGGTAACCGATCAAAGCACATTAAGATCATCAAGTTACGCGATCAATAACATTGGGAAACACCGATCCATAACCCTACCTCAAACTTGTGTATAAATGGCCTTTTTATCCACACCCCGAATCCTTTGAAAAGTTATTCTTTTTTCGATCAAAGCTTATGCACAGTGGTTTGTAGGATCCTATCCACAGGGGTGATCAAGATGTGATCCAACTGGGGATAAAATGTTTGCTATTTATGTATTGCGATCAAAAGATCGTGTAATTACGTGCGTTATAGCGTGATCACATTGTGGAGGAGATCTTTTCCAAAAGCTGTGATTAGATCGTCCGATCGCATTAATGTGTCTTTTTAGAAAAGTGCGTAACTTTATTCACAACGAAATTATTTTCTTCAAAATTAGCTATTTCTCACAATAAAAATATCAGCACTGTCCAAAATACAGTCACATTTTAAACCATAATGTGAAGCAGTAAGGTGATTCAATCGTATGAATGAACGGGATCGACATGTGTATCTACGTATTGGAACAGTATTATGTGGTTAAACCAGAGATCAACAGATTGATCCTCTCTCAATTAACACAGACTGTGAAGAGAATAAGCGTTTCTAAAAGATAAAACGAAGAATGAGCAATGGATTAAAAGGGCGTAAACCAGGTGCTGTTAGCGCACCTGGTTAGGTTGATAGCGTGGCTGTGCAACAGAGCCTTGCATATCCTCTTGTTCGATAGTTAGGCCTTCACGGCGGCTTGGGCCTTGGAATCGCACTTTGTACGTGTCGTACTCTTTAATCGATTCGAAACAATAACGGCCAAGGGCATTTTCAAGTTCGGCTAAGTTGTGATTAGTGATTAAGATACAGTTTTTCTTATTCACTAAGCGCTGTCGTAGCAAGTTCCCAAACCAGCTCTGTGCGTTTTTCTTAAGTGCAGACTCGTTGACACAGACCTCATCTAAAATAAGCAAATCTACGTCTAAAAGCTCTTGGTTAATTTCTCTGAAACGCTGACTAGCATTATCGGTGGCAGAGAAATCAAAAGAAAAGTTGCGCATTTCGAGCAGAGTTGAAAGCTGACGGTATAGCACAGAGATCTCATATTGCTCGATAAGTTGATGGGCAATAGCGCCTGCAATATGAGACTTACCGCGACCATAATCGCCGTAGAAAATCATCATATGAGAGCCACTTTGGCGCCACGCTGGATCATCATGAGCAGCAATAAACGACTGTGCGATAGAAACAGCTTCTATAACATCGTCACTGTCTTCCACTAAGTTGGCAAACGTCCACTTTGGATTTAAGTCAGAACGGCCATGGATAGCTTCTACACGCGCTTTCTTACTGCGCTGCTGTAGTTGTGATACTTCCTCGTTAGCTTTCGCTTCATACTGCTTGCGCAGCGTTTTGTAGTCGATGTACTCACCATTGGGATCGACATCTTTTTTAAGCGCTTTGGCAAGATTAGCAATTTTGTCAGTTATACGATCCATAATGAATTAACTCTTCTTTGTTGCGGCATACTTTTCCACCAGCTTTCTAGCATTATCATCTGCTTCTATGCCGGCTGCAACTTTCACTTGCTGAGTACCTACCACTTTTGTTGGAGCATAGCCTGAAGCCAAGCGCTTTCGCTTGATATTATTGGCGAATTTTTGCGTCCATTGAAATTCGCTAAATACAGAACTTGGTCTTCCCAACCAGTAGGCGATGAATTCACCCACCTCATTGTCATCAAATGTCTTATCAATGATACCGAGTAGCGAGGCCATTTCTTCAAACAGCGCTTTGTTAGGTGTCCAATTGGCTGTCATTGCACTATGCCGAGCATGCAGTTGATCGAAGTCTGACTGGGGCTCGCTTAGAAGTGGAAGAAGCAGGGTTTTCCCATTAATCGTGTGTTCAAGATCAAGTTCGATGGGCAGGGCGACCAACCCCACTTGTTCAAGCTGCTTCACCAAGCTATTGATCTGTCGGCCACGCTGATAGGGTTCTTCTTTGTCGTCGCCGTTTAGTAGATTTAATAGCTGCTTATAATCAATAGGCGCAGACGATGTCGTTGCTGAATTCGCACCTATTCGAAGCCCCAGTAAATAAAGCACCCGGCAATCGTTAGAAAGAGGAGATTGCAACGCCGCTAGTTCAGCTTGGGTTAGATTGCTGTTCATAGTGCAATGTCCACATTGATGGTGTTGTTAAGCATTGGCCAGCTTTTCTTCAAACCATTCTACGGCGGCATCTTCAGGAATAGGATGTTCAAGCACATCGATGTAAAGGGCATCAGTGATTAATGTACCACCTGCGTTTTTTATCTGCTTCTCCATTTCTTTCGCACCGAAACAAAAGGTGTCGTAGCTTGTGTCGCCCAGTCCAATAACGTAGGCGTTCACTAAGCTTAAATCAGCATTTTCTAGCTGTTTTGCAAACGGTTGGATATTGTCAGGTAGTTCGCCTGCTCCATGGGTAGACGTGCACACGATCCACGTTGACTCTGTTTTTATCTCGTCCAGATTAGGTTCAGCGTGAATAGTGTGGGTGTGCCCGCTCGCATCAAGCTTTTCCGCAATGGCATCTGCCACGTATTCTGCAGCGCCTAACATGGTGCCAACGATGATTTCAAAATGCTTGCTCATTATTGGGTTGCTTCTCTATTTTCGATTATCGTCTTAACGTAAGTAAGTCTTATCCGTTAGGTTATTCACCTTCTTACTTATCACTTTGTTTATTACACTACTTGCCGATACAGAATGATGAAAAAATCTTGCCAAGGAGATCGTCGGATGTGAACTCACCCGTTATCTCACATAGCGCTTGATGAGCCAAACGTAACTCTTCAGCCAATAATTCACCGGCCATGGCGTCATGTAGCTGCTGTTCACCAGTGCTTACATAGCTGTAGGCTTGATCAAGTGCATCTATGTGTCGTCTTCGCGCAATAAACTGACCTTCGGTGGTCGTATCAAAGCCCATTGTTTTTGCCAGATGTGCTTTTAGCGTATCGACACCGCTACCTTCTTTGGCTGATAAGTTGATAACCGAGATATCGCCTTGTTCGGTAGCAACCTTACTTTGTCCGATATCTAAGGTACTTAAGTCCGCTTTATTGCGAACTACGGTAACGGGAATGCCTTGTGGCAAGCGCGCCATAAATTCTGGCCAAATCTCGTAAGGGTCGATAACTGAGGTTGCGGTAGAATCTACAACAAACAATACATGGTCAGCTTCGTTAATAGCTTGCCACGCACGTTCAATGCCTATTTGCTCTACTTTATCTGGGCTTTCACGAAGACCTGCAGTATCGATAATATGCACCGGCATGCCATCAATGTGAATGTGCTCTTTTAATACATCGCGTGTAGTACCGGCGATATCAGTAACAATAGCGCTATCACGTCCTGCTAGGGCGTTTAATAAGCTCGATTTACCGGCGTTAGGGCGCCCCGCTATAACCACCTGCATACCTTCGCGCAACAAGGTTCCTTGTTTAGCCTGCTCGCGTACTTTGGTTAAGCTTTGCATGATTGCGCTTAAGTCACCCGATACTTTACCGTCAGATAAAAAATCAATTTCTTCTTCAGGGAAATCGATAGCCGCCTCTACGTACATACGAAGGTGTACGATTTGGTCGGATAGCGTTTGAATTTGTGTGGAAAACTCACCCTGTAGTGAACGCAGCGCACTTTTGGCTGCCTGTTTAGAGCTTGCATCAATCAAGTCGGCAATCGCCTCTGCTTGCGCAAGGTCTAATTTATCATTTAAAAAGGCTTGTTCACTGAATTCACCGGGGTTGGCAAGCCGGGCATGGCCCGTTGCAAGCACGGCATCAATCAGCATGTCCATTACTATTTGGCCTCCATGGCCCTGTAACTCAAGCACATCCTCTCCGGTAAAAGAGTTTGGCCCTTTAAAAAACAGTGCTATGCCCTGGTCTATTACGCTGTTGTTAGCATCAACAAACGGCGTGTAGGTCGCAAGACGTGGTGTTAGTGCGCTTGGTACTAACGCCTCTGCGATGGCTTTAGCTTTAGGACCTGAAACACGCACAATACCTACGCCGCCACGGCCGGGCGCTGTCGCTTGTGCAGTAATAGTGTCGGTAGAAAGGGTGAGTGATTCCATAATTAGTCGCGGAAGTTCTTAAATTGGAAAGGTTGGCCTAAGTTAGACTCTTTAACCAGCGAAATTACTTGCTGTAAATCATCGCGCTTCTTCCCAGTTACGCGAAGCTCTTCACCTTGAATAGCGGTTTGCACTTTGATTTTGGCATCTTTAACCAGCTTTACAATTTTCTTTGCCGTGGGCTGCTCAATACCTTCCTTGAACGCAATGGTTTGGCGATAGGTTTTACCGTGAGCGTCATAAGGCTTCACATCCATTGATGAGGTATCTACATTGCGCTTAGACATCGCCGTTCTAAACATACTTTCCATTTGCTGAAGTTGGAATTCAGCCTCGGCTTTCATAACCACGGTTTTATCTTTGTATTCAAAACTCGCGTCGATGCCGCGAAAGTCGAAACGCGTTGATAGTTCGCGGCTGGCGTTCTCGGTGGCGTTACGAACTTCTTCCATGTTGATTTCTGAAACAATATCAAATGATGGCACAGGTTAATCCTCTATCTTTTAAGACAAAACAGCCCGCATAGGCGGGCTGTATAATTAATTGATCAGCGTGTTATTTACTGCTGATGCCCCGCTTCTCCATGGAAGCATAAATCATTTTGGCTTGAACCAAGGTAATCACGTTACTGACTAGCCAGTATAGTACCAGACCTGCAGGGAACCACAGGAAGAACACACTCATTGCTACCGGCATCCACTGCATGATTTTTTGCTGCATTGGATCAGTAATGGTGGTTGGCTGAAGTTTTTGCAATAGGTACATACTCGCGCCTGTTAGAATAGGCAGTACAAAGTATGGGTCTTTTGTAGAAAGGTCAGTAATCCACAGCACAAAGTCTGCATGGCGTAGTTCAACACTTTCCATCAGTACCCAATAAAGGGCTAGGAAGATAGGCATTTGTAGAAGAAGGGGTAAACAGCCGCCCATCGGGTTTACTTTTTCTTTACGGTATAGCTCCATCATGGCTTGCGACATTTTCTGTCTGTCATCGCCAAAGCGGTCTTTAAGCTGTTGCATCTTAGGCGCTAGGTTGCGCATGCGCGCCATTGATTCATATTGCTTCTTGGTTAGCCAGTACATTGCGCCTTTCACTACAATGGTGATAAGGATAATTGCCACACCCCAGTTATTAACTAAGCTATGCAGGAACGTAAGAAGGGCAAACAGCGGTTGTGAAATCCAAAATAAAATGCCGTAATCGACAGTCAGGTCTAAACCGCGAGCAATCTTGGCAAGCTTATCTTGGTCTTTCGGGCCCATGTATAGGGTAGACGCTATCGTTTTAGTTTCACCTGAGGCAACGCTTTCAGAAGGTGATAATACACCAATGACTGCGTACTGATTTTTCAAGTTACGTGAATAAAGCGTATTGGTTTGTTCTTGTGAAGGTACCCATGCTGACACAAAATAATGCTCAAGCATGCCTACCCAACCCGCTTTTGTGGTTTCACGAAGGTTGTCATCTTCAATCTCGTCAAACGAGTATTTCTGATAGCGGTCATCTTCCGTTGAATAAGCGGCACCACGGTACGTTGGCATAAACATGTTGCCGTCGTCTTCAAATTCCATCACTTGCTTAAGCTGCGCGTACGGCTGAACCGTTGCTGCGCTGCCGGTACCATTTTCAACGCTATAGCTTACGTTTACGTCGTAATGACCTTTAGTGAAAGTGAAGGTTTTGGTGATAGCCAAGCCCTGATTGTTTTTCCAAGTAAGAGGAATAACAAGGGTGTCGCCCGTCATTTCATAGAATTCACTTTGCGCGTTGTAAACAGGGCGGCCACTACTGCTTGCATCTGGACCTTGTGCGCCAATAAGACCGCTTTGAGCAACATATAGACCATTGCCAGAACGAAGCAGGCTGTAAGGTATGTCTGAACCTTGCTCTACTGGAAACTTAAGTAAGTCTGCTGATACTACATCACCACCTAACAAATCGATGCGTAAATCAAGCGTATCGGTTTTTACTTCAATAATACGGTTTGTGTTTTTCGCCGCAGCAATAGGCTGTGCAGCGGGCACGCTATCACTGCTAGGTACATCTTCACTACCATTGTCATCAAATGAAGGCACACCTTGTGATGTTTCTTGCGTTTGTTGTTGCTCAACAGGCACAACTGGCTGCGGCCCATAATCTTTTTGCCATGATTGCCAAAGCAAAAAGCTAACTAGCGCAAGGCCAATTATCAGAAAACTACGTTGCGATTCCATAGAGGTCTCTTTATTTTGAGTGTTTATCTTGTTGTTTTTCCGGCACTGGATCATATCCGCCGGCATGCAAAGGGTGGCATTTTAATATGCGTTTAATAGATAACCAACCGCCTTTTACTAATCCGTGTGTTTTTAATGCATCTATAGCATACCAAGAACAAGAAGGATGAAAACGACATCGTTGCCCTAATACAGGGGAAATGAACCATTGATAAAATTTTATCAAGGCCAAAGGCACAGCAATTAAGAGTTGCCGCAACGCTTGTTTAATTTTTTCCATAGCTTGTCCAATGTAGCGAAAACTTCTTGGTTGCTAAGGTTGTCAGCGCCTGACTTGCCAATAACGATAATATCAACATTGGGTAAGTTGTGCTGCTTATGCCGAAAACTTTCTCTGACTAATCGTTTTAATCGATTTCTATCGTGCGCTTTACGAATACGTTTTTTAGCGAGCGTGATACCCAAACGAGGATTAGAGAGTGTATTTTTTCTAGCTAGAACAGTAAAAGAGGGGGATACAGCAGGGGTTGCGTCATCAAACACATAGGTAAAGTGGGTGGGAGTTAACAGACGTAACTCCCTTGAAAAATTATTCTCACCCACTTTTGGCGTCTTTCTAATTAAGCAGAAAGACGAGCGCGGCCTTTTGCACGGCGAGCTGCTAGTACTTTACGACCATTTTTAGTCGCCATACGAGCACGAAAACCGTGAGAACGCTTGCGCTTTAGATTGCTCGGTTGAAATGTTCTTTTCATGACCAAAGTCTCACTTATATTTAGTTAAACATAGGCGTTTTTGGTAACACATTATACTGTTGCCAGAACAATGTGGTGTTTTCACCAGAAAAGCCCATCGAAAAAGGACGCTGAATTCTAGAGATCTCGGGGCCTGCTGTCAATGGATATTCTTGCTTTTCGGACGAATAAGTGAACAATTTATGCTGTTTTTTGAACGATAACATTGTTTTTTACACAATTTAGTTGTGAATAACGCATAAATTTGACTCAGGTTATCCACAGCGGATTGTGAAAAACATGATGTTAGATATAAATTGCAAGGTGATCTAGCGGTTTTCTTAGTGAAATTTAGAATGATTCTTTCTTCTTATAGTTACATTTGATCTAAAGGTTAATGTCTTTAAATTCAATGGTTTAATATTTTGATCGAAAAGATCGATCGGGATCACCATTTACATTGTGTTGATAACGTAAGATAATCCACAGCGATTAAAACGAAAACTTAAATTTCTCGCTGCTACTCTACACCTCCAACGCTATTTTCTTCTAATGGCGCGCTTCAGTGCCTGCTATTCTATGCTTGGCTTTCAAAAGAGGGTGGTTTTTAGCGAGTTACGGGAGCTAACAACGTACCATGTCCTTGTGGAACCAATGTCTTGAAAGACTGCGTCAAGAACTACCTACGCAGCAATTTAGTATGTGGATACGACCGCTTGTTTGTGAAGAGCAGGGCGGTGTTGTAGCACTATACGCTCCTAATCGTTTTGTGCTTGATTGGGTAAGAGACAAGTACCTGAATAATATTACTGCTCTGCTAAGGGAATTTGCTGGAACCGATGCACCTCAGTTGCGTTTAGAGGTAATGAGTCGCAATAGCGTAAACCGTTCTCAGCCGGCTACGGGTAATGCTGCTGGTTCAGTGCATAGTTCAAACGGTGATAGCTACACCAATAGTTCTACTACTGTAAATTCTCCGAATCACGGACATAATTCAAATTACAGCGCGCCACAATTTACTAACCGCAACGACGAGAGCCAGGTTCAGCATTCATCGTATCAGCGTCAGCCCACCATACCTCAAAACAGTAATGTGGCTAGCGGTAGCGATCACTTTAATTATAAAGATCAAAATAAGGATCTTGGTGCTTATTCACAGCAAGCTGATCAGAATAATACTGCTGCAAGAAATGTAGATCCTAATGGTCAAAATCATTACGGAAATCAAGCGCCACGATCGTCAACGCCGCCAAAGGTGATCCCGATCCCTGAGGCGATGAAACATAAAAGCAATATTAATCCGACGTATCAGTTTGATAATTTCGTCGAGGGTAAATCTAACCAACTGGCACGTGCGGCGGCGACTCAGGTTGCCAACAACCCCGGTGGTTCTTATAACCCATTGTTTATATATGGTGGAACAGGTTTAGGTAAAACTCACTTATTGCATGCGGTAGGCAATGGTATTGTGGCAAACAATGGCGATGCCAAAATTGTTTACATGCATTCTGAGCGCTTTGTACAAGATATGGTTAAGGCGCTTCAAAACAACGCTATAGAAGATTTTAAACGTTTCTATCGAAGCGTCGATGCGCTACTTATCGATGATATTCAATTTTTTGCAAACAAAGAGCGGTCGCAGGAAGAGTTTTTCCATACATTTAACGCGCTTTTAGAAGGTAATCAGCAAATTATCTTAACCTCAGATAGATATCCAAAAGAGATTGATGGGGTAGAGGATAGATTGAAGTCGCGATTCGGCTGGGGTTTAACAATTGCTATTGAGCCACCTGAGCTTGAAACCCGGGTTGCAATTTTGATGCGTAAAGCGGCTGAAAACCGAATACATTTACCTAATGAAGTTGCATTCTTTATCGCTAAGCGTTTACGCTCGAATGTACGTGAGCTGGAGGGCGCATTGAACCGAGTTATTGCAAATGCGAACTTTACGGGCCGCCCAATTACCATTGATTTCGTACGTGAAGCCCTACGCGATTTATTAGCGCTTCAAGAAAAATTGGTGACCGTTGATAATATTCAGAAAACTGTCGCTGATTATTATAAGATAAAAGTAGCTGATATTTTGTCTAAACGCCGTAGTCGTAGCGTAGCACGTCCTCGCCAAGTAGCGATGGCGCTGGCTAAAGAGCTAACTAATCATAGCTTGCCTGAATTAGGTAATGCGTTTGGTGGGCGAGACCATACTACCGTTTTGCATGCGTGCAGAAAAATAGAGCAGCTAAGAGAAGAAAGTCATGATATAAAAGAGGACTATAAGAACCTCATTAGGACTTTGTCTTCCTAACAACACGACTTTAGAGGCGAGATAGCACTGCGATGAAATTTTCTATAAGCCGCGAACAATTTTTACAACCCCTACAATTAGTGTCAGGTGCTGTTGAGCGTCGACATACGTTGCCAATTCTTTCTAACGTTCTTATTAAAGTTAGTGAGGACGCACTATGGCTTACCGGTACAGATTTAGAGGTTGAGCTAATTTCTAGTGTAAAGCTAGAGGGCGAATTCACCGAAGGTGAAATTACTGTTCCAGCTAAAAAGCTGTTTGATATTATCCGCGGTATTTCTGAGGGAACAGACATTCATTTTTCCTTAGACGGAAGCAAAGCGCTTATTCGTGCGGGTCGAGGTCGCTACACTCTTTCTACGTTATCTGCTAACGACTATCCTAATCTTGAAGATTGGGAAGGTGAGGTCGAATTTGAATTAACGTGCAGTGACTTAAAACGTCTTATCGACGCAACCAGTTTTTCTATGGCGCAACAAGATGTGCGCTACTATTTAAACGGTATGTCTCTAGAAACTGAAGAGAACATCATTCGAACCGTTGCTACTGACGGTCACCGATTAGCACTATGCCGTTTGAACTATGAAACTGCATTACCGTCTCGCCAGGTGATTATTCCTCGAAAAGGCGTGTTAGAAATTTCTCGTCTTATTAGCGAAGATGACAAATCGCTTAAAGTACAAATTGGCGCTAATCACCTACGCATCTTCTCAAACGATTTTATTTTCACTTCAAAATTAGTAGACGGTAGGTTCCCAGACTATCGCCGTGTTTTGCCTCAAAACGGTGACAAGGAAATTATCGCAAGCAAGGCGGTGCTAAAAGATGCATTTTCGCGAGCTGCAATATTATCCAATGAAAAATTCAGAGGTGTACGATTAAACCTTTCTTCGGGTGAACTTAAAATAACCGCAAATAACCCAGAGCAAGAAGAAGCAGAAGAAATCGTTGACGTTCAATATCAAGGCGATGATTTAGAAATAGGCTTCAATGTTGCCTATCTCATAGATGTCTTAAATGCGTTAGGCTCTGATGGCGTAAAAGTTAGTCTATCTGATTCCAATGCGAGTGCGCTCATTGAAGATGATGCTGATGATGCTGCGTTATATGTAATTATGCCAATGCGACTATAAAAGTATTCGCCCCTTCTTTTATAACGATTTTATTTTGTTATTTACATATCCAATCCAAGAAGCGATAAGTTTAGTTATTTATCGCTTCTTTTTTATCTTTAGTGTGGCCTCATGAAACTGGACCGAGTCCAGATTACTCAGTTTCGTAATCTTACTTCCGTAACGCTTTCTCCTTCACCATCCTTAACAATAATTAAAGGTGCAAATGGCAGTGGAAAGTCATCACTAATTGAAGCGCTTTATTATCTAGGTTTTGGTCGTTCTTTTAGAACGAATAAACACAACTCAGTTATTCAAAATGGGCAAGACAACTTTAGTGTTTTTGCTTCCTGTAAAACTGAAGCAGAAGAGAAATTGAAGCTCGGTTTTCAAAGAAGTCGAAACGAAACATTTACCTGTAGTATTGATGGCGAACATTCAAATAAATTGTCTGACTTAGTCAGCTTAGTTCCTATTCAACTTTTTACGCCTCAAAGTACAGACCTCATAATAGGCTCGCCATCTGAACGTCGGCGTTTTTGTGATTGGGGGTTGTTTCACGTGAAACATCAATTTCAATCTCTTGCTAATCAGTATGGTAAGTTTTTAAAACACAGAAATGCTCTATTAAAGCAGCAAGCTAACTTGTCCGCACCACAAAACCAATATTGGGAAACACAGTTTTCCGACCTGGGAGAGACGTTAACCTCTACTCGCCAAAGCTATGTCGATAGACTAACACCTATTTTTAAACAGTATGCAGAAGAATTTCTTCCAAACTTTGATGTGGAATTAAGTTACTATAAAGGGTGGGAAAAAGATGTCGCTTTATCAGAAAGCTTAGTTAAAAAACGCGAGTATGATGGTAAAATAGGACATACCTCTTCTGGGCCTCACAAAGCAGATTTAAGGCTTAAAGTGAATGGTGTTAATGCCCAAGAGCTTTTATCGAGAGGACAGCTTAGAATGGCTGTGGCTGCATTACAAATGTCCCAGACAAAGCTTTTCAATTCGGCAACGCAACGGAAAAGTATATTTCTACTTGACGATGTAGGTGCTGAGTTAGACGCAGATAAAAGAGAACAATTTATTGATGGGTTGCTCGAAATGGATACGCAGGTTTTCGTTACTGCAATTGAGTCCTCGCAACTCGCATTTATACAAAAATACAACGAAAAGAAAATGTTTCACGTGGAACATGGAAGCGTGAAAGAGGAGTAAAAGCTAGTATGTCAGAAGAGAACAACTACGACTCGTCCAGTATTAAAGTACTTAAAGGATTAGATGCAGTAAGAAAGCGTCCGGGTATGTATATCGGTGATACTGATGATGGTACCGGATTGCACCACATGGTATTTGAGGTGGTCGATAACTCTATCGATGAAGCACTGGCGGGACACTGTTCTGAAATAACTGTGCAAATCCATAGTGACGGATCAGTTTCTGTGTCTGACGATGGACGTGGTATCCCTACAGAATTACACCCTGAAGAGGGTGTGTCTGCAGTCTGAAGTTATTATGACGGTGCTTCACGCAGGCGGTAAATTCGATGACAACTCATATAAAGTTTCCGGCGGTCTTCACGGCGTTGGTGTATCGGTAGTAAATGCACTTTCTAGTCGACTGAAGCTGCGCATTCGTCGCGCTGGCAAAGCTCATGAGCAAGAATACCAACATGGTGTTCCACAAGCTCCTCTTGCAGTTACTGGCGATACAGACAAAACAGGAACAATGATTCGTTTCTGGCCAAGCTCTGATACATTTACAGATACACTGTACCATTACGATATTCTTGCTAAGCGCCTTAGAGAGCTTTCATTCCTGAATTCTGGTGTGTCAATTCGTTTGAAAGACGAACGTGACGGTAAAGAAGACCACTTCATGTACGAAGGTGGTATTCAAGCCTTTGTTGAATATTTGAATGAAAAGAAAACGCCTGTACATCAAAAAGTGTTTCACTTCGCAAGCGAGCAGGAAGATGGCATTGCTGTAGAAGTTGCAATGCAGTGGAACGATAGCTTCCAAGAGAACGTTTTCTGTTTTACTAACAACATTCCACAGCGAGATGGCGGTACTCACTTAGCTGGCTTCCGTGGAGCGTTGACGCGTACGCTGAACAACTATATGGAAAAGGAAGGCCTGAATAAAAAGGCGAAAACCAATGCCAGTGGTGATGATGCTCGTGAAGGTCTAACAGCTGTAATTTCAGTAAAAGTGCCTGACCCGAAATTTAGCTCACAGACAAAAGATAAGCTTGTATCTTCTGAGGTTCGTCCTGCAGTTGAATCTGCGATGAATGAAAAGCTTGCCGATTTCCTATTAGAAAACCCAGCTGAAAGTAAGATTATTGCAGGTAAAATCATCGATGCTGCGCGAGCGCGTGAAGCTGCTCGTAAAGCACGTGAAATGACACGCCGTAAGGGCGCGCTAGATTTAGCCGGTCTGCCAGGTAAGCTTGCTGATTGCCAAGAAAAAGATCCTGCACTGAGCGAACTATACATAGTGGAGGGTGACTCAGCGGGCGGTTCAGCCAAGCAGGGTCGCAACCGTAAAAACCAAGCTATTTTACCGCTTAAAGGTAAAATCCTTAACGTTGAGAAAGCACGTTTCGACAAGATGCTTTCTTCACAAGAAGTTGCAACGCTTATCACAGCATTAGGCTGTGGTATTGGCCGTGACGAATATGACCCAGAAAAGCTACGCTATCACAGCATCATTATCATGACCGATGCTGATGTGGATGGCTCTCACATTCGTACGCTTCTACTAACGTTCTTCTATCGTCAAATGCCTGAAATCATCGAACGTGGTTATGTTTATATTGCTCAACCTCCGCTTTATAAGGTAAAGAAAGGTAAGCAAGAACAATATCTAAAAGACGATGATGCTTTGACTAATTATCTTACAGGTATCGCTATTGATGGGGCATCATTGCACACTAGTGATGACGATCCAGGCATCAGCGGTGTAGGGCTAGAAAACCTAGTTAAGCAATATCAGTCAGTAGAAAAAATGATTGCCCGTATGAAGCGCAAAATGCCTTCAGCGATTCTTTACCGCATGCTGTACACGCCTACGCTTAACCTTGAAGATCTGAAAGATGAATCAGCTCTAGAGCATGTAGCGAAACACTTCGTAGAGCAGCTTACAGAGCGCGAAAACGATGGTGCAACGTACCGTTATGAAATTCGTACTGACGCAGAGTTAAGCGAATACTACATTACGATTATCATGCGTATGCACGGTATCGATTATGAGTACATTATCGACCATGAATTCATTGAGTCGTCTGAGTACCAGCGTCTGAAAGAACTTAACTTAGCTATCAATGATATGATGGGTGTAGACGCTTACATTAAGCGTGGTGAGCGTAAGCAGCCAGTAGAGTCTTTCAAAGACGCTTTAGAGTGGTTAATGAATGAAGCGAAACGTGGACAATACATTCAGCGCTATAAAGGGCTAGGCGAGATGAACCCGGAGCAGCTTTGGGAAACTACCATGGACCCTGAAAGCCGTCGTATGCTTCAAGTTACTATTGAAGATGCTATCGGTTGTGACCAATTATTTACAACGTTAATGGGCGACCAAGTAGAGCCGCGTAGAGAATTCATCGAAGCGAATGCGCTGAAGGTAGAAAACCTAGACGTGTAGTAGATAAAATCTGCTGAAAAGAAAGCGACCACATGGTCGCTTTTTTTATGTATAAAGAACGAGAAAATTCGCTACAAGACAGTAACGTTATAGTGTGTTTACCGTAGTGGATTAAATGATTAATGATATATGTAAAAAGAATGCCGCTTCAATGCGGCATTCTTTTTAAACTTTGGTCACTATTAATGCGACCTCTCCTGCACTAGCAGGGTTTACTGTAAAGCGATAAGTGCCAGTAGTAGAGGGGGTGAATTGTAAGTTCTCTGAGCCTTGCTCACAGACTAAATAGGCGGTAGAGCCTAGCATCACAGGCTGGCCTTTATATTTGCCTCCACAGTCTCTGTGAGGGCGTCCATTTTGCATCAGATAGTCTGAAATCGTAAGGTTGTCCGTCGGCAATCAGTTCAACATCTACTGCCCAACCTGAATCTGACCTTTCGAACTTATAGCTTGCATCGGCTTCCCACCAATTAAACACGCCTCTTAAAAACATGTTTTCAAATTGAATACGTGGCACTTCCGGTGCTATTTCTGGGATCTTAAAGCTTCCACTGCTTGAGCATGCTGACAGGGCTATGCACATAGAAGCAATAGTTAGTAACTTTTTCACAGTTTCTCCCTTTATAAAAAAGCCCAACGTAAGGGTTGGGCTTTCATTTATTGCAGCATTAGACTGCATTAACGTTAACTAGCCTTATGACTTCGCAAGGATTGAAATATCTGCGGTAGTAAGGAAAAGTTGCCTTAAAAGCGACAGTAAAGCAAGTCGGTTATTCTTAACTGCTTCGTCATCTGCCATAACCATTACGTTATCAAAGAAGTTATCGATTACATCACGTAGCGTAGCAAGTGCTGACAGAATGCGTGTGTAGTCGTGTGAAGGTAGTGCGCTATCCACTTCTCCTTGTGCAGACTTCAGATTTACATAAAGCGCTTTTTCAGCGTCTTCCACTAGTAACGATTCATCTATATTCGCCGAGTTAGTCACATCTACTTTTTGCTTAGCAAGAATATTGGCTACACGTTTGTTAGCGGCTGCTAAGGCTTCTGCCTCTTCTAATGCCTTAAATTTATCTACCGCATGGACACGAGCTAGATAATCAGAAGGCTTTGTAGGGCGACGGGCTGCTACGGCCTGAATAACGTCAATGGCGATAGCTTGATCTTGTAGGAGGGCATTGAAGCGACCTAATACAAAATCAACAACCTGCGTTTGTGTTTCAGCATTTGTTAATTTATCGCCATATACCTCAATTGCTTTGCTCACTAGTGTTTCAAGGTCTAAAGGCAAAGATAGCTCGGTAACAATACGTAAAACACCAATAGCTGCACGACGAAGCGCGAATGGGTCTTTATCACCTTTTGGCAGCTGGCCAATACCGAATATACCAACCAGTGTATCAAGTTTGTCAGCAAGGGCTACTGATGCGCTTACGCCAGAACTAGGAAGTGCGTCACCAGCAAAACGTGGCATGTACTGCTCATATAAAGCTTCCGCTACAGGTGCATCTTCACCGTCGTTTAGCGCATAGTATTTACCCATAACGCCCTGAACGTCTGGAAACTCCATAACCATGTTCGACATTAAGTCGGTTTTAGCTAGAAGACCTGCGCGCGCTGCTTGTGTTTCATTTGCGTCAATTTGCGAAGCGATAAATGCCGATAGGGCTGATATACGTTCAGACTTTTCTTTAAGCGTACCAAGCTGCTTTTGGAATAACACGGTTTCTAAGCTTTCAAGGCGGCTTTCTAATGTTGTCTTTTTATCGCTATTAAAGAAGAACTCTGCATCGGCAAGGCGAGGGCGTATAACCTTCTCATTACCTGAGATAACCTGAGATGCGTCATGGCTTTCAATATTCGTTACAAACAAGAAGGTATTAGAAAGTGCGCCATCACTATCAAGCAGCGGCACATACTTCTGGTCGTCCTTCATTGTGTAGATAAGCGCTTCTTTCGGGACTTCTAAGAAACCCTTATCGAATCCTGCTTGCAGCACAACAGGCCACTCTACCAGGGAAGCAATTTCCTCAAGCAGTTCTTCATCGTAATCTGGCTTAAGCGATAGGTTTTTAGCTGCGTCTTCTAATTGCTGACGCACTTTATCTTTACGCGCCTCAAAATCTGCAAGCACATATTGTTGCTCTAGTGCAGAGGCGTAGTTGTCAGCATGATCAAGCTCAAAGCGACCTTCGCCGTGGAATCGATGACCTTGAACAACGCGGCCGCTTGTTAGGCCCAATACTGAAACGTTAACCACTTCGCTTCCATAAAGCACACAAAGGGTGTGCACAGGGCGAATAAACTGAGTGTTGTAGTTACCCCAGCGCATAGGCTTTGGAATAGGTAACTTGCTTACTGCTTGATTAATCAAACCTTCTAACAACTCAGCAATAGTTTGACCAGGCACATATGCTTTATGAAGAAGCCATTCACCTTTATCCGTAACCAAACGCTCTGCGTCAGAAACGTCGATACCGTTACCGCGTGCCCAACCTTGAGCTGCCTTAGTGGGGTTGCCATCAGCGTCAAACGCCGCAGATACTGCTGGACCGCGTTTCTCTACTACTTTATCAGCTTGACCTTCAGCAAGACCTGAAACGTAAACCGCTAAGCGGCGAGGGGCTGCAAACCAGCTAACTGAGTCAAAACTTAAGTCAGCTTGGCTAAGTGCTGCTTCAAATTGTGTGGCGAAGGCTTCGCCCAAAGACTTAAGTGCTTTTGGTGGTAACTCTTCAGTACCTAATTCAACTAAACAATTTTCTGTACGCACGCTTATGCCTCCTTGTTACATAGTGGGAAGCCTAGTGCTTCACGTGCTTGGTAATAGCTCTCTGCACACGCTTTAGCCAGAGTTCGCACACGAAGAATATAGCGTTGGCGCTCTGTCACTGAAATAGCATGACGTGCATCAAGTAAGTTAAATGCGTGAGACGCCTTCATTACCTGCTCATAAGCGGGTAGTGGAAGGTTATTCTCAATTAGCTTTTTACTTTCGGCTTCACACTCGTCGAAAGTTCTAAACAGGGCTTCTACGTTGGCGTGTTCGAAGTTATACGTAGATTGTTCTACTTCGTTTTGATGGAATACATCACCATAGGTGACTTTACCCATTGGGCCGTCAGTCCATACCAGGTCATAGATACTATCTACACCTTGAACGTACATAGCTAGTCGCTCTAAGCCGTAGGTGATTTCACCAGTAACAGGCTTACATTCAAGGCCGCCTACCTGTTGGAAGTAGGTGAACTGCGTCACTTCCATACCGTTAAGCCATACTTCCCAGCCTAGTCCCCACGCACCAAGCGTTGGTGATTCCCAGTTGTCTTCTACAAAGCGAATGTCGTGAACCAGCGGATCAAAGCCCAACTCTTTCAAAGAGCCCAAGTACAACTCCTGAATATTGTCAGGTGAAGGCTTAAGCATTACTTGGAACTGATAGTAATGCTGTAAGCGGTTTGGGTTCTCACCGTAACGACCATCGGTGGGTCTACGGCATGGTTGAACATAGGCGCTACTCATTGGCTCTGGACCTAAAGAACGTAGGAATGTCATAGGGTGAAAAGTACCTGCACCCACTTCCATATCCAGAGGCTGAATAATAACGCAGCCCTGACGCGCCCAATAATCTTGAAGCGCAAGGATCAACCCTTGAAAGGTTTTAATATCGTATTTTTGCATACATCCGCTGCTTATTAGTTAACTGACTTAAAATTAAGGTGGGATAGTATACAATTTGTGAGGCACAGTATGTAGGTGTAAAGGGTGAAAAAACGTCACGAATAAAGGCAATATGCTACTTCACAACAAGGATTTAATCTTAAGCCATGACCAGTCAATTAAAAACAGCACAAAACACGCCATTACACCGTTGCGGTTGGGTGAGCAATGACCCTATTTATCTGGCTTATCATGACAACGAATGGGGTGTACCTGAGCTAAATAGCCGAGCGCTGTTTGCTAAATTATGCCTAGATGGTCAGCAAGCAGGCTTGTCTTGGTTAACTATCCTTAAAAAGCAGCAGAATTTTGAGCGGGCATTTCACCAGTTTGATCCTGAGAAAATCGCGACTATGGGTCCTTCTGATGTCGAAAGGCTAATGCACGACAGCGGTATAATCAGAAACAAGCTTAAAATAGAGTCTGTTATTAAAAATGCTAAAGGGTATCTGGCCATAGAAGAAACACAGCCATTCAGCGAGTTTATTTGGCAATTCACAGGCGGACGTACTGTGATAAATGCTTGGGATAACTTTAAGCAGGCCCCCACCTCTACCGACGCATCGAAAGCGATGTCAAAAGCATTAAAAAAGCACGGGTTTAATTTTGTAGGCGAAACAATTTGCTACGCTTTTATGCAGGCAGTGGGAATGGTAAACGATCACGAAGTAGGGTGTCACTGTTATCAGCGTACCTGTGACTTAGCGATAAAGTGATATGGTAAGGGACACAACATTGAATATAGAAATTAATTCATAAAAAACAAAAAAGACCGAGCACCTAGTGATGTTCGGTCTTTTTTATATATGCCTGACGCTAAAGCTTTTGTTTTTACGCAATAGCGTTACATTCTTATTGAGCGCTTATCAAAGTTTCACAGTAGGCTTTAAGCGGTGGTAATTCATCCAATACCTTAGACTCGTATTCAGACTCAATTTGCTCTCGTGCGATATCCTGTTTTCTTCGCTCATTCTTAGGAAGTTGCTGTCTTGCTTCTAAAATAGCAAAGCCACTGACCTCGGTGAAAAGTGCATGAACTTGCGGATACTGCGCTTTAAAGTCAGGTGGTGAATTAATAGGAAGGGCGTTAAGCAAGTTAACGATACGAATAACACCTTCTGATAAATCACACTGCTGTTGCTCCATCGCTTTAGCAATCACTATGATGCTGTCAGTGATATTAGCAATGCGAGATTGCCTTGCGGCTTCCTGTCGCGCTTTCTGCTGCTTTAGCATAAACAGCAGTTTACCTGCGTAAAAGCCAAGCCCAACAATGATGAGTAGCGCAATGCCTGAAAGTACTGCCCAAAGCATAACGTTTTCCTGTTTCTATTAATGCTTAAAGTCGTCGATGTTAATAGCGTCTAAATCGTTAAACGGATCCATATCGTCGTCTTCATCATCTTCTTCCACTATACCTAGTAGGTCACAAAGGATGCGGTGGCGTGCCATTTTTTCGTCTACGTACGCTTGTTGCTCGCGAGTAAGCGGCTTGTCATCATCAAGCTTATCAAGTAAATCTGTTAAACGTTGGTCTACTTCTAGGGCTGCCAACTCTTGGGCTGGAGTTGCGTACTTCTTCTTTTGAGCAGGGGTTGGCGTTACTGTTTTTACAAGCTGAACAGGCTTCTTACTGCCGTGACGAGGATCTTTATTCTCAGCACTCTTTTTGCCAGTTACTTTTTTCTGTTCAACATTGTGGCGGCTACCTGCAGGCTTACCCTTGTGCTTTTTAGGGCGAGGTGAGTCTGATTTACGGTTTTCGCTAGGTTTAAAGTCTGGGTCTTTACGAACGCCGATTTGACCGACTTTACGAGATTTCTTTGAACGTGCCATAATTTCCAAATAACAAAGAGAGTGAAAAAACAACGCTATTATAGCGCGAATTAGTGCCTACGTATTGATCTTTGGGTGTGCGGTTAAAAATCAATATGCCATAAAGGTAGTGATAGATAATCTATTTCAGCGCTTCTTCATTAGCACAACGTCATTTGCTGGGAATTTAACGTCATAGCCGTCTCTTTGTGCTAAATACTCAAAGGTTTTTTCGCTGAAGAAGCTTACATGTGTGATGTCGTTTTTATAATGCCAATTTGCAAAGCGGGCTTTATCGAGCACGCGTTTTGTCATGATGGCTAGAACCCCGCTAGGGGCAACAAGTTTGTTGAACAGCGCCCATTCCACGTATGGGGAGTGAAAGTGCTCGATAGCTTCAGTACAGGTTACAATGTCGTAGCTTTTCTCAAGTACCCTTAAGGTCGGGGCATAGAAGGGGTCGTATGTACTCATATTCACTCCTTCTTCTGACAGCATGCTTGCTAGAACAGGTGCTGGACCGCAGCCAAAGTCTAGTCCAGAAAGCTCTCCTGCGTTAGTTGCTTTTATAAAAGGTGAGAGCGGGGTTAAAACCTTTCCTAAAAACTTTCGATATCCTTCATCTTCGAAGCTGTTTTCGTGAAGATCATATTCCTGTTTTTCTACTTCTTTTGACGGCAGAAACGCAGGAGAAACATAAACAAGTTCGCATTGACTACACTGGAGGTATTCCCGCTTTTTATCAGTGTGGTAGTGAGATGATGTATTAGCGCTTTGGCATAAAGGACAAGACATAAAAGGCGGATATTAATAAAGGGGCTAAAAAAGAAAAAGGTGATGGTTTTCACCATCACCTTACATTGTATGAGTGTCAGATGACACCTCTCCCGTTATACACATCTATGTGTAGCTGGCTTCCCTAGCTGTGCTCCCCTTATTTTTATTTTTAGCAGAGCTGTATTGTTGTTTTTGGCCCTCGTGGCTCTTTATCCCGTCTTCCATGCTGCATTTTTATTATTATTCTTGTTGTTTAGTTTGTAGATTTTCAAAGGCACCTACAAACTACGCCGTTAGATTACACGAATAATTTTAAAATACAACTTTTATGGTAACAAAATTTTAACAACAGTGTGTAAAAACGGTACGGCTTAGTGTAAGCCTGCGATATAGTTAGATAAAATTTCGATATCTTCGTCGGTTAATTTCATCGCAATATCACGCATCATGCCATTCATATCGTTGTGACGTTGACCAGAACGGAAAGCCTTTAGCTGAGATGCAGTGTAGGTAGCGTGCTGTCCACTGATGTCAGGGAAGCCTGCTAATGCCATACCGTTACCTTTAGGTCCGTGGCATGCGATACATGCTGTTACGCCACGCGACTCGTCACCACCTTGATAAAGTGCGCGTCCAGCTTCTACATATTGCTCAGGCGTTTCGCCCGCTTTAGGCTCTTGGCTTGAGAAATAAGCAGCTAGGTCTTTCATGTCTTGCTCTGATAGTGGAGCAGCCATGCCGTTCATCACAGCATTGTTACGACCTTCCTCGCCACCCGTTTGAGAGGCAAGTTTAAATTCGGTTAATTGCTTAACAATGTACTTCTCATGCTGGCCAGCAAGTTTCGGGTTCATGTCAATCATGCTGTTGCCATCAGGGCCATGACAGGCTGCACATACTGCAGATTTCGCTTTACCTGCCTCGGCGTCGCCTTCTGCCATAGCAGTTGCGCTTAAACCCAAAGACATACACACCAACAAACACAGTTTTTTCATAATAAATCTCTTAAATGGATCCAACGGCTCGCGTGATATACGTGATATCATGCGTATTTTACACATTTAACGCGTCAGAAAAACCTATTCCATGATAAAACTATGGTTTTTAGCTGGTTTATTCATTAAAAAACTGTAAACCAAAGGTTGAGACGCATGTGGAGGTAAGTCTAGATGTCGTATTACACCAAAGCAAAATTCTTTACGAGTGCACCTGACATTCGTCACTTAAAGAATGACAGCGGTATTGAAGTTGCGTTTGCGGGTCGCTCGAATGCGGGAAAGTCGAGTGCGCTTAACACATTAACCCGTCAAAGAAACTTGGCGAGAACCAGTAAAACACCAGGTCGTACTCAATTAATCAATGTATTTGAATTAGAGGAAGACTTGCGCCTTGTCGATTTGCCGGGTTACGGATTTGCTAAAGTCCCGGTGGCGATGAAAAAGAAGTGGCAAGCGTCATTAGGTGAATACCTTCAAAAGCGTAAGTCGCTAAAAGGTTTGGTGGTACTAATGGATATTCGTCATCCTTTTAAAGATTTAGACCAAGACCTCATTCATTGGGCTGTGGCGTCGGATATCCCTGTACTCGCGCTTCTTACAAAAGCCGATAAACTGAAAAGCGGAAAGCGCAAAGCACAACTATTAATGGCCCGTGAAGCTGCTATGGCATTTATGGGTGATGTGACGGTACAAACCTTTTCGTCATTAAATAAACATGGTTTACCAGAGCTAGAGCGTATCTTAGATTCATGGTTTGGGTTGGACAAATCAGTTGATGAAGATACATCCGATAGTGAAGCCAAATAACGTTAACGGTGAATTTCACTTGTGTTGACTTAGTGTATTTAGTGGGAAAGCTCGATGCGCTAGAAAAAAGAACGCCCCGCATAGAGCGAGGCGTAAACTGAGAGAAAACACATAAAAACCGTAGATATAGAGTAGCGGTAATAAAAGAAGTTCAGAAAAAATAGAAAGAAAAATCACTCAAAGTGTTATGTGTTTGATATTTAACAGTTATTTATTTTCTGCAGATATAAAAAAACCCCGACAAAACTGTCGGGGTTAAAGCAAAGGTTTGAAAACAGCTTTCTCACCTCTGTACCCTACATGCGTAATATTACAACAAAGCACAGAAAAGGCAAGGGTGTTATGTAATTAAATTACCAAATTTAATGTAAATAACTCCCAACTGGGTATTGAAACTGTAATCTAATTACCAAACTAATGTGCTTCATCCCAATTTTCGCCCACACCAGCTTCAACAACTAGCGGCACATTAAGTGTGGCTGCGCTTTCCATAAGTGCTGTAATAGTAGAAACATAGGTATCTACTTTGTCTTCTTTAATTTCGAAAACCAGTTCATCGTGCACTTGCATCATCATGGTTACATCGTCGGATGCATTTTTTCTGATCCAGTCGTCAACTTTAATCATGGCCATTTTAATAATGTCTGCCGCCGTACCTTGCATTGGCGCATTGATTGCTGCGCGTTCTGCACCTTTTCGGCGTGCGCCATTACTTGCTTTAATATCAGGCA
Organism: Alteromonas sp. ABH4_454; assembly: GCF_056311775.1. Classification (NCBI taxonomy): domain Bacteria; kingdom Pseudomonadati; phylum Pseudomonadota; class Gammaproteobacteria; order Alteromonadales; family Alteromonadaceae; genus Alteromonas; species Alteromonas sp. ABH4_454. The sequence goes on from NZ_CM149972.1 coordinate 793,536, forward strand.
GGTATAGCCTGCGACCAAATACAGTTTCTACATAACCCTTTTCCTTTGCACTCTCACGAGTAGAGTCCATATATTCAAGCACACCAGGGTAGCGCTCAAAGTAAAGGTCCATGTATTTTTGGGCTTCGTTACGTGGAATATTAAGTTGCTTAGACAGTCCAAACGCACTCATACCGTAAATTAAGCCAAAGTTAATCGCTTTTGCGCTGCGTCGCTGCTCGGTCGTTACCTCATCAAGTGGTACGCCGAATACTTCAGATGCCGTTGCTTTATGAATATCTTTGCCATGAGCAAAGGCATCGAGTAGGCCTTTATCACCAGAAAGGTGCGCCATAATACGCAGCTCAATTTGAGAGTAGTCAGCTGCGACAAACTTATTTCCTTCCCTTGGAACAAAAGCCTGACGTACGCGACGACCTTCTTCATTGCGAATAGGAATATTTTGTAAATTAGGATCGGTTGAAGAAAGACGCCCTGTTGCCGTTACCGCTTGATGATAAGACGTATGCACCCGACCTGTTCGATGATTGATCATCTTAGGAAGTTTATCGGTGTAGGTATTCTTTAGCTTAGTTAAGCCGCGGTATTCCATGATCTTTTTAGGCAGCGGATACTCAAGTGCAAGTTCTTGAAGTACATCCTCAGAAGTAGAGGGCGCGCCTTTTGGCGTTTTCTTAATAATTGGCAGCGACATCTTTTCAAATAGAATATGCTGAAGCTGTTTTGTTGAGCCTAAGTTGAATGGCTCGCCCGCTTCCTCATGAACCTCACTTTCTAGCTCGGCAATACGACTAGCAAGATCTTGGCTTTGTTGACTAAGTCTCTGGCTGTCAATCAGAACGCCTTCTTGTTCCATGCGAGAAAGGACGCACGCAAGGGGAACTTCAACGTCTATCAACAAGTCTTTAAGTTCCGGAATATCTTTTAACTTTGTCCAAATAGCGTTATGTAAGCGAAGCGTTATATCAGCATCTTCTGCTGCATAAGGGCCAGCTTCTTCTAGGTCAATTTGGTTAAAGGTAAGCTGTTTTGCGCCTTTGCCAGCAATTTCTTCAAAGTGAATGGTTTTATGACCAAGATAAGCTAGAGCTAGCGAGTCCATATCGTGGCGCTGGGCGGTGCTGTTTAGTACATAGCTTTCAAGCATAGTGTCAAAGCCAATGCCATTTAAGGTTATGTCATAGTTCGCTAGTACATTTTTATCGTACTTAATATGCTGGCCTACTTTGATAACCTTGTCTGATTCCAAAATAGGTTTTAATGCGTTTAATACGAACTCTCGTGATAGCTGTGCCGGCGCATCGGGGTAATCATGGGCTACAGGTACGTAAGCTGCTTCACCTTCTTCTATACAAAATGAAACGCCAACTAATTCGGCATCCATGTAGTTAAGACTAGTAGTTTCGGTGTCAAAGGCAATTAGCTCAGCTTTTTCAAGCTTAGCGACCCAAGCGTTAAAGCGCGCTTCATCAAGTACGGTTTCGTATTTCGCTTTGTCGATATCTACCGATGTACTTTGCTCACTTTCTTGTGCACTGCTGCTATCTTCACTGCCAGTAGTGTCGCTATTTGAGGTATCACCGCCCGCCACAAGCGCACTTACTTCTGTATGCCAGCGTTTGAATTCATACTCAGCAAAGAGATCGCGAAGTTGTTCATTATCGGGTTGGCTAGGCATCAAGGCTTCAACATCATAGTCTAAGTCAAGATCGATGCTAATAGTGGCTAGGGTATAAGAGAGTCGTGCTTGCTCCTCGTACTCCTGCATTTTAGCCGCCATTGACTTGCTACCTCTAAACGATAGATCGGCGATTTTATCCAGGTTCTTATAAATATCGTCGATACCGCCAATACCATTAAGTAAAGCTTGAGCACTTTTATCGCCTACACCAGGTACGCCGGGTATGTTATCTACTTTGTCGCCTTTTAATGCGAGAAAGTCGATCACAAGTTCAGGAGGTATGCCAAACTTAGTATTTACGCCTTCAACGTCCATTACTTGATTGGTCATAGTATTGATCAAGGTGACATGCTCATTAACCAATTGCGCCATGTCTTTGTCGCCAGTGCTGATAAGGGTATCAATTCCTTTCTCTGTCGCATGTTTGGCTAATGTACCTATAACGTCATCTGCTTCTACTCCGGACTCTACGATAACCGGTAAGCCCATCGCCTTAATGATGGTATGTAATGGTTCGATCTGGCTTCTTAGCTCATCCGGCATAGGCGGGCGATTCGCCTTATACTCTTTATAAATGTCGTCTCGAAACGTTTTTCCTTTGGCATCAAAAATTACTGCCATGTGGGTAGGGTTGTATTGCTTGATCAAGCTTTTAAGCATGTTCACAACACCATAAATGGCACCGGTATCTTGGCCTTTTGAGTTCGTTAAAGGGGGTAAACCGTGAAAGGCACGAAAGAGATAGGACGATCCATCGACAAGAATAAATGGAGGCTTTTTAGAATCTGGCATAGCGGGCGATTTTCCAATATACAATATGAGCGCAAGGATGCCACAGGCTAGGGCAGATCGCCATATCATGAAGGAAGATTAAACGTGACAGCCGATCATATTTCGCCTGTGGATAACTTTGTGATCTAAAGTTTCAGGCACAGTGATCCGGATGATCTTTGTCAAGTTAAAGATCACCATCTAAATCAAGAAAAATAAGGGAATGAGACTAAGGTGTGAAAACAGCGTACCTGCTACTAATCATTCCATTTTGTGTGGATAACTTGGTGTACGTTTATTTTTGGTTTAACCAAGTTGGTCAAGTAATGTAGCATAACCGTTAACATTGTATACACGTATTTATAAGAACTTTTTTTGTACACTTGTGTGTTTAATAGCCAAATTTTGAATAAGTAGATGGCATAACGTCTAGGAGGACAATATGAAACAAGTAGCCGTTATTTTAAGTGGTAGTGGTGTGTTCGACGGGGCAGAATTACATGAAGCGGTATTAACGCTTCTAGCCATTGAGCAAGAAGGAGCATCTTATCAATGTTTCGCGCCCGATGTAGAGCAACTTCACGTGGTCAATCACTTAACCGGTGAAGTGGCGGAAGGTGAAACCAGAAACGTATTGGTAGAGTCAGCCCGAATAGCCAGAGGCAATATAAAGCCTGTCACTGATTGTGACGTTAATGCATTTGATACACTTATACTGCCCGGCGGCTTTGGTGCGGCGAAAAACCTTTGCACCTTTGCTGTAGACGGTGATAAATGTACCTTTAACGAAGAGGTTCTTGAGGTCTGTAAGGCATTTGCACAAGCTAAAAAACCTGCAGCTTATGCGTGTATTGCACCAGCTTTAGCCGCCAAAGTGTATAGCAACAAGACTAAGCTAACTATTGGCGACGATGAAGCCACGGCTTGCGGCTTGAATGCCTTAGGTGCCACTCATGTAGAGTGCCCAGTCGATGAGGTTGTCGTGGATAATGATGCGAAGCTGGTAACTACACCTGCCTATATGCTGGCGCAAAGCGTTAGTGAGGCGAATGCGAGTATTAGCAAAATGGTCAAGACTGTACTTGCCATGAAATAGAAAACTTGGGGCTGGCTTTTCTGAACCGAAAAGTTAAGCGCCATTCTATATAATTAGCTTAATAATGTGGGGAGACAAAGGTTTCCCCTTACTGATTATAGTCCTATAATCAAAACCCTATACGAAACACATTGAGTTTTACCTTTTTTGTTTGAGGTAACGACGTTTGTTTTTTTGAAGTCAGTTCAAAAAATCATTAAAACTAGGGCGCTTAAGCCCTTATGCGCGCTATAAAAATAAAGGCATAATAAACAATGCACTACCGTGCCATCATACGAATACTCGGGTTACTAATAGCGCTTTTTAGCGTAACCATGATCCCACCAGCTATTGTGTCGTTGATTTATCAAGATGGCAGCGGTCTTCCTTTCACTCTCGCTTTTATATTCTGTGTCATTGGCGGCATGGCCTTGTGGTATCCCAATCGTCAGCAAAAAAATGATTTAAGAGCGAGAGAAGGGTTTTTAATAGTCGCGCTGTTTTGGTCAGTACTGGCAAGCGTGGGTGCAATTCCACTTATCTTGCTTGAACAACCTAGCATGACAGTAACCGATGCTTTTTTTGAATCGTTTTCTGGCCTGACGACCACAGGTGCTACGGTTATCGAAGGGATAGATTTTCTCCCTCATTCAGTACAATTTTACCGGCAGCAACTTCAGTGGCTAGGCGGTATGGGTATCATCGTACTTGCCGTTGCCATATTACCTATTCTTGGTGTTGGGGGCATGCAGCTGTATCGAGCAGAGACACCCGGCCCGGTTAAAGATAATAAGATGACGCCGCGTATTGCCGATACGGCAAAGCATCTATGGTATATCTACCTAACTATAACCATCGCGTGCGCGGGTGCATATTGGCTTTCAGGTATGAATGTATTCGATGCTATATGCCATGCATTCTCAACCGTAGCCATTGGTGGGTTTTCTAACCATGATGCGAGCTTAGGGTACTTCAACAGCCCCATGGTAAACGTGGTTTGTACGGTCTTTTTGCTTATTGCTGCGCTGAATTTCTCGCTGCACTACGCCGCGGTAAGTTCACGCTCAGTGAAAGGCTACTTTAAAGATCCTGAATTCAAAGCCTTCTTTATTATTCAAGCGTCGCTAATTGGTATTTGCTTTCTAGTACTCACTCTATCAGGCTACTATAGTTCAGCAGAGCAAGCTCTAGATCAGGCTATGATTCAGGCAGTGTCCATTAGCACCACGGCCGGATTCGCCACTACTGACTTTTCTGTATGGCCTACGTTTTTACCCATAATGCTTATTTTTTCTAGCTTCATAGGCGGTTGCGCCAGCTCCACAGGTGGTGGCTTGAAGGTAGTACGTGTGTGCTTATTGTTTTTACAAGGCAAGCGTGAAGTAGACAGACTTATCCACCCTAAAGCCGTGTACAGTGTTAAGTTTGGCGACCGTGCTATGCCCGACAGAGTGGTAGAAGCTGTATGGGGGTTTTTCTCGGCTTACGCCGTAGTATTTGTGGTAATAATGATAGGCCTAATTGCGACAGGTTTAGATAACCTGAGTGCTTTTACTGCAACGGCGGCCATGCTAAATAACTTAGGCCCAGGCCTAGGCAGTGTGGCAGCAAACTATGCCGATGTAACTGATGCAGGCAAATGGATCTTAGTAACTGGGATGGTGTTTGGTCGACTAGAAGTCTTTTCATTACTGGTACTGTTCTCGCCTACGTTCTGGCGAAGCTAATATCTAGAAAAAAGGGCGATAATTATCGCCCTTTGTTCTATGAGTCTATATTCGAATCACTGTACTCTGATATCTTTGCGAAGCTTTATTAAAGAGGGGTATAGCGCTAGCCAAAGAAGAATGCACTGGGCTGGAACAGCTTTTCTACATCATTGATGTACTTCTTATCCACCAAGAACAAAATAACGTGATCGTTCGCTTCTATCTTGGTATCACTATGGGCAATAATTACCTGTTCGTCGCGAACGATAGCACCGATAGTCGTACCAGGAGGTAGCTTGATGTCGCCAATTTGTCTGCCAACCACTTTAGATGTGTTTTCATCACCATGAGCAATGGCTTCAATAGCCTCTGCCGCGCCACGACGTAAAGAATAAACGTTAACAATGTCTCCACGGCGTACGTGCGTAAGTAGTGCCGAAATAGTGGCTTGTTGTGGTGAAAACGCAATGTCTATCTCGCCACCCTGAACGAGATCTACATAAGCACTTCGCTGAATAAGCACCATGGCTTTTTGCGCGCCCATGCGCTTTGCCAGCATGGCCGACATAATATTCGCTTCATCGTCGTTAGTTACCGCAATGAAGGCATCGACCTGTTCGATATTCTCTTCACTGAGTAATTCAGGATCAGATGCATCACCACTGAAGACAATGGTTTTATCTAAGTTGGCAGATAAATACTTTGCCCGCTCTGGGCTGTATTCAATAAGCTTAACGTTATGATTGTGTTCAAGCTTCTTCGCTAACCCTGCGCCAATTAAACCACCGCCGGCTATCATAATTCGCTTGTAGCTAGACTCGAGCTTTTGAAGCTCACTCATTACTGCACGAATGTGCTTGGTGGCGGCAATAAAGAATACTTCGTCATCTGCTTCTATAACGGTCGTTCCCAATGGTCGAATAGGGCGGCCGCGACGGTAAATAGCTGCAACCCGGGTTTCCACATTAGGCATGTGATCTTTAAGCGCAGATAACGCGTGGCCTACTAATAAGCCGCCATAATAGGCTTTAACGGCTACCAGGCTTGCTTTGCCTTCTGCAAACTCAACAACCTGAAGGGCACCGGGATAATCAATGAGGCGTTTAATTGCTTTGGTTACCAGTTGCTCTGGGGCAATAATGTGGTCTACCGGAATGTCTTGCTGCTTATATAGCTGCTCTTGGTAAATAATGTATTGTTCTGAGCGTACACGGGCAATTTTTGTGGGCGTTTTGAAAAGGCTATAGGCAACCTGACAGGCTAGCATGTTGCTTTCATCACTATTGGTTACGGCTATCAGCATATCAGCATCTTCCGCACCGGCTTTGCGCAATACATCTGGGTGTGAACCCACACCTGTTACAACCTGCAAATCAAGGCGGTCTTGCAGCGCGCGAAGAATAGTGGGGTCAGAGTCAATAACGGTAATTTCGTTATTTTCACCTACTAGGTTTTCAGCAAGAGTTCCGCCTACTTGTCCGGCCCCTAAAATGATGATCTTCATCGTTATTATTTTGCCTTCATATCTGTGCAGGTCATCACAATGTAACCTGCACAACTATTAAACTTAGTCTGACGACTTTACCAGCCTCGCATAATAGAAACCATCCATTTGTTCTTCCCCCGGCGTAATCTGACGTCCAGGTTTGTCTATGGTTTCTGTTTTCACTACAGGCGATAACTTGGCGTTTGGCGTGTCGGCTAGAAACTGCTGTATTTGCGCCATGTTCTCTTTTGGTAAAATAGAACAGGTTGCATAAAGCAAGGTGCCGCCTGGTTTTAATAGGCCCCACAGCGTATCTAATATGCGGCGTTGTAGCCGCGCTAAATTGTCGATGTCATTGGATTTTCGAAGCCAGCGAATATCTGGGTGGCGTCGTATAACGCCAGTAGCAGAGCAGGGGGCATCCAATAATATTCTATCGAAGGGCTTTCCGTCCCACCAAGTTTTTGGATTAGCGGCATCACCCTGCTTAATATCCACAACGTGTTTAAGACGCGTCATGTTTTCTTCTACGCGTTTTAGGCGTGTAGCGTCGGCATCAAGTGCCAACACGTACTCAGTATCCGGTTCGCATTCTACAATGTGCCCGGTTTTACCACCTGGTGCGGCGCAACAATCTAAAATACGCTCACTAGCTTGCGGCTGTAAGTAGTGTGCGGCTAATTGAACTGCACCGTCTTGCACCGCAAAGTGCCCTTTATCAAAGCCAGGCAGGGACGTAATGTCTTCACGTTTAGCCAGAATTACTGCATCTGCGTGATTGTCGCTAAGGGTATATTCGACGCCAACACTATCTAGCGCCTCGGTGAATGCTGCCAATGTTGTTTGCAGCTTATTTACACGAAGCCAGATGGGAGCCATAGCGTTAGTTTCGCTACGCACTTGGTCGGCATCGGCGCCATAGGCGGTCTCTATTGCCTTAAACAGCCACTTAGGTAAACCGCTGTTTATAATGGCATCATCAACGTTTTTGTCGGCAAGGTTCTCTCGCTGAAAATTGCGTAATACCGCATTTACCAAGCCTTTAAGCGCTGCTGCATTTAAATAAGACGCTGCAGCAACGGTTTCACCTACTGCAGCATGGTTACTAACTCGTGAAAAGTTAAGCTGGTACAAGCCAAGAAGTATAAGGTGCTCGATAACCTTTTTATTTCCCTTTAAGGGTCTATCTAGCAAAGAGCGTAGCCAGTGCTGTAAAAGGGGAAGGCGACGCATTACCCCTAACGACATTTCTTGAATCCATGCGTTGTCTTTGGCGTTGTGTCTGCGCTGAACGCGTTCTAGGCATTCACGCGACGACTTGCCTTGCTCTAAAATTTGATAAATGACCCACGCACAATCTGCGCGCAGGTTTTTTTGCTTGGGAAGGGGTAATGGTTTCACGTTTAGTCCGCTTGTGTCAGACAACGACCCACTTCAAACCACGTTTGGCGAGCATTGATGACGTCTGACGCTGGTAGCGCCTTTTTACCTGGAATTTGAAGTGATGTGATGCAAAGTGCATCGCGCCCTGTTGCTATGGTTATGCCTTCTTTATTAGCACTGATTATAGTACCTGGCTTAACCTCTTTATCTAGTGTTACAACGGTAGCTGACCACACCTTCACATTCTGATCTTCTACCTTCATCCACGCTACCGGCCAAGGGTTGAAGGCGCGAATATTTCGTTCTATTTGCTCGGCATCGTCTGCCCAATTGATAAGCGCTTCTTCTTTAGAAAGCTTTTTCGCATAGGTAGCCAAAGAATCATCTTGTTTGGTGGGCGTATAGTTTTCAAAGTTATCGACGACTTCAACTAACGCTTGTGGCCCTAGTTCTGCAAGCTTTTCATACAAAGTGGCGCTGGTGTCTTCAGGCGTGATAGGTAATGTGGCTATGTGAAGCATATCGCCGGTATCTAAACCTTCATCCATTTGCATTATAGTTACGCCGGTTTCTGCGTCACCCGCCCATATAGCGCGCTGAATTGGAGCTGCGCCACGCCACTTTGGCAAAATAGAACCGTGGACATTAATACAACCTAGTCTAGGTGCATTAAGCACAGCAGTAGGCAATATTAGGCCATAAGCAACTACCACCATTAAATCGGCATTTAGCAAGGCTAATTCTTCTTGTGCGTCTGGCGCTTTTAACGACTGAGGCTGATACACAGGAATGGCATTTTCTTCAGCGAGCACTTTAACTGGGCTGGCTGTGAGTTTCTTACCTCGTCCAGCGGGCCTATCAGGCTGAGTGTAGACTGCAATAACCTCGTGCTCACTCTCTAGCAACGCCGATAGATGTTTAGCCGCAAAATCCGGAGTACCGGCAAAAATCACTTTTAATGGAGTCGTCACGTTATTCCCTACGCTTTTGCGGCAAGCCGCGCTTCTTTCTCAAGCTTTTTACGAATACGTTGGCGCTTAAGTGGCGATAAATAATCGATAAAAAGCTTACCTTTTAAATGATCGAGTTCGTGTTGAATACAGATAGCCAGCAGGCCTTCGGCGTCCAATTCAAAAGTGTCCCCGTTTTCATCTAACGCTTTCACCGTTATTGCTTCAGCGCGCTCAACTTTGGCGTAGTTACCCGGTACAGACAAGCAGCCTTCTTCGCTAATTGTGGAACCATCTTTACGAATAATTTCAGGGTTAATAAATACGCGAGGCTCGTTTTGATCTTCCGATACGTCCATTACAACAACTTGAACGTGGCGATTAACTTGCGTCGCTGCAAGGCCAATACCGTTCTCGTCTTTCATGGTTTCGAACATGTCCGATACCAATTGTTTAATTTCGTCGTTAACCTCTTCTACGGGTTTAGCTACCGTGCGAAGACGTTCATCAGGAAAACTTAATACGTCTAAAATTGCCATTTCTCGCTTACTTCACCTTTTCGCTGTATAAATTCATATACGATCTAATTGCCAGCACGCTTTACAGTGCTTATTAAGTTACTATTCTAACGTATATCGGGTGGTTTCGTGCAGTTTTTTGCCTAAACCCTATAAGAATACGTACTTCTGCCGATATAGTGCTATTGTCTGAAAAATCAACAATAAATGACAGTGAATAATTTGCAGGTGGTCAATTTGAAAAAGCGATTAACATACGCGCGTCGTGCAGCAATATTTATTTTTGGAGTGCTTTTGTCTTTGCCTGCGTTCGCGCTTCAATTAAAAGACACTGCGCCTGAAACCTATACGGTGAAGCGTGGCGACACCCTATGGGAAATTGCGAGTATTTTTCTAAACGAGCCTTGGCTATGGCCAGAGCTATGGCGAACGAATACGCAAATAGATAACCCTCATCTCATCTATCCCGGTGATGTCATCGTTTTAGGTTACATTGATGGTCAGCCTGTCTTAAGCGTAAAACGCGACAAGCTAGCCTACAACCTTTCACCGTCTACCGATAAGCGAATAAAGCCAAAACCTGTCGACGTCCTGTCTTGGACTACTATATCTCCTTTTGTTAGACAGCATATGTTGCTAGACGAAGACGACTATTCAGCCTTACCTCGACTCCTAGGTAACCAAGACGGAAATGTAAGGTTTGCTTCAGATGACTTTGTGCTTAGCCAGCAACAATTCAGTACTGACGATCAGTACAGAGTGATTAGAAAACACGCTACTATCAAAAACCTAGATGGAGAAACGCTGGGCATTCAGGTCACTCATATATCCAATGCTTCATTGGTAGAGAAAGACCAGTCAGACGACACCATGCTGCTGTTTATTGATGACGCCAATCAAGAAGCAAAACGTGGTGACAAATTGATGGCCGGTGGCTTTACTCATCCAGAAGGTTTCGAGCTTACGCCTGCTACTTCACAACGAGGAGCGGTCGTAGGTGATTTGCATGATCACGACTTACTTGGCAAATATGACGTTGTCATTGTTGACCTTGGTGCAATGGATGTAGCACCAGGCACAGTATTGGGGCTGTATGCTCAAGGTCCAGCCATTATTGATGAAGATAGCCCGCGTTACGTTGATGAACCCGGTGCTAAAAACGGTGGTGAGTGGTTTATTGATACGGTAGCACAGCCCGCACTCAAAGTAGGTGAGGTGATTGTTTTTAAAACATTCGATGCGGCAAGCTATGGATTAATAACACGAGCGAATAAAGGAATTAAGCGCGGCTTTATTGTTGCTAAGCCTTAGACGCTATAGGTTTCATTGTCGCTTTTAAAGGAGCGACAATGAAACAGCATACTTCTCAATCAAACAGCGAGCTATTTGCATGGATAGCACTAGCATCGGCTCAGGGCATCTCCCCTAAAATTTGGCTACAGTCCCTTGAACACTATCAACTATCTCCTGCTGATTTAGTCGGTAATGCATCATCACTTCCCGACGCTGTGAAACAGCTCGTAAATCAAATATCAAAGCCCCTTATTGATGCTGCCTTCTCATGGGAACAAGCAACTGATAATAGACACATTATTTCTTATTCGTCTTCATACTACCCCCAATCGTTAAAGCAATTGGACAGTCCACCCCTAGTGCTATTTGCAACGGGGGATAGTACTTTGTTGTCGAGCCCGCAAATTGCCATTGTGGGTAGCAGAAGGGCTAGCATTCAGGGTAAGCGTATCGCCAGTGAATTTGCAGTAGGGTTGTCTAGTAATGGGGTTGCAGTAACAAGCGGCCTTGCTATGGGCATTGATAGTGCAGCGCATCAAGGCGCTTTGCGTGGTAACGCAGGGACAATCGCAGTAATGGGGACGGGGCCTGAAAAGGTCTACCCCGCGAAAAATCACAAGCTCTACGAGGAAATAAATAATGACAAGGGCGTTACCGTCACAGAGTTCTTTCCGGGGCAGGGGCCTAAGCCTTGGCACTTTCCTAGAAGAAACCGAATTATCGCAGCATTATCACTTGGAACCTTGGTGGTAGAGGCAAAAATTAAGAGTGGCACCTTGATAACTGCGAATTTGGCCGCAGATATGGGGCGAGAAGTATTCGCTGTGCCTGGTAGTATCTTTCACGCGTACTCTGAAGGCTGCCATTGGTTAATCCAACAGGGCGCCAAATTAGTAACTAATATTAACGATATTCTTGATGAAATTGGTTTTCAACCTGAGCAACTGGGCTTGGATGTAAGCGAGCAAAACGAAAAAAGTGCAGCGAATAGCTTGGCAACCGATAAATTATTAGCTAGTGTGGATTATGACATCACCGCTATTGATGTTATAGCCCAGCGCAATGCCTTATCAGTATCGCAAGCAATGGCATCATTATTAGAATATGAGTTGCGTGGTTTAGTAGCCGCTGTCCCTGGTGGTTACATTAAATTGAGGGGAAAATAATATGTTCGATATCCTCATGTATCTGTTTGAAAACTTCATTCACAGTGAAACGGAAATTCGTGTTGATCAAGACGAGTTAACAGAAGAGCTTGTGCGCGCAGGTTTCCATCACGATGAGATTTATAAAGCCCTCGCATGGTTAGAAAAGCTAGCGGCTCTGCAGGAAACGGATATTAAACCGTATTTTTGTAAAGGGATTAGCACTAGCTTAAGCCGCATTTACACCCACGAAGAACAGATGCGTTTAGATGTGGAATGTCGTGGTTTTCTTATGTTCTTAGAACAGGTCAATGTACTAGATGCGTCCACACGTGAAATGGTGATAGACCGGGTTATGGAAATCGATTCCAATGAATTCTGTTTAGAAGACCTGAAGTGGGTTGTGCTAATGGTACTATTCAACGTACCTGGCAAAGAGAAAGCCTACGCGCAAATGGAAGATCTTTTGTTCGAAGAGCCAGATGGCGTGCTGCATTAATGCAGTCATAGTCACTGATATTTGAATCTTTATTTAAAAAATGCGCTGTGAAATCGCAGCGCGTTAAGGCCTTAACGTCTAATACATGTCTAAAATAGACCACTCACTTTTTTCAGCGCACGAGCATGCTCTTGATGATAACTTCGGAGACTGCCCCGAGTGCGGCAAGCCCCTTCATATAAAGAACAGTAAATCAGGCCCGTTTATTGGGTGCACAGGCTACCCTGAATGCAACTTCAGTAAGCCGCTTCACGATAAACAAACTACTATTCTCAAAACCTTAGAAGGAATAGCTTGCCCCGAATGCGCTTCTGACCTTGCTATAAAAAAGGGGCGGTTTGGTATGTTTATTGGCTGTACAAATTTTCCTACGTGCCATCACATAGAGCCTATTAAAGAAAAAGAAGACACCTTGGTAGATTGCCCAAAATGCAAGAAAGGGCACCTGATCTCGCGTACTAACAAATACGGTAAACAGTTTTTTGCGTGCAACCATTATCCACAATGTCGATATGTGCTAAATTTCACGCCGGTAAATGAAAGCTGCCCAGACTGCGGTTGGGGAGTATTGATAGATAAAAAGGGACAGTTACAGTGCCCTCAGCCTACTTGTGGCTTTAAAAAGTAACTATACAAAGAACTACACGAAGAACTATACGTAGAGATCAAAACCATGTCTGATACCCAAAATGGGAACGTGAATACGTTTACACCCGTTGAGGCTAATTCGTCTGAAGTAGACCCTGTTGTTGCCGCTTTTGAAGCGGGAAGTTTAATCGTTTATCCAACCGAAGCGGTAATGGGCATTGGATGTGACCCGGACAATGAAGCAGCGGTAAATGCGTTGTTAGAGATAAAACAACGACCAGTAGAAAAGGGCGTTATTTTAATAGCTGCCAATTACAGTCAGCTATTGCCCTATGTCAACGACAACGCCATACGACCACACCGACGCACCGATATTTTCTCTAGCTGGCCTGGCCCTAATACATGGCTATTACCTAAGTCGACATCGGCGCCTGTTTGGTTAACCGGCAAGCATAATAAAATAGCTGTGCGCGTAACTAATCATCCAGTAGTAGTTGAGCTGTGCAATAAGTTAGGGAAGCCACTTGTTTCTACAAGTGCTAACCTAACAGGTCAACCGCCAGCCATCACCACTGAAGAAGCAAAAGCCGTATTCGCTGATTCCGTTTTCTACGTTGACGGTTCAGTAGGCGGTGCAACTAAACCCAGTACCATTCGCGATGGTGACACGGCAGAGGTAATAAGAGCATGACGTCAGCAGAATTAGTGGACGGTAAAAACGCCGCTGAAGTAATAGAACAAGTAAAAAGCTATCTACTAGGGCTTCAGGACACCATTTGCCAAACCCTCGAGCTCGCCGATGGGAAAGGTCAGTTTGTCGAGGATAGTTGGAAGCGTGAAGAAGGCGGCGGTGGTCGCTCTCGAGTCTTAAAAAACGGTGCGGTGATTGAGCAAGGCGGCGTTAATTTTTCACACGTGTTTGGCAGCCAAATGCCTGCATCAGCAACGGCAAATCGTCCTGAGCTTGCGGGAAGAAATTTTCAAGCAATGGGCGTGTCACTTGTTATTCACCCACATAACCCGTATGTCCCAACGTCACACGCTAACGTTCGCTTTTTCATTGCGGAAAAAGAAGGTGAAGCACCTATCTGGTGGTTTGGTGGTGGTTTTGACTTAACGCCGTTTTATCCGTTCAAAGATGACGTTGTGCACTGGCATGATACCGCGAAGAAATTATGTAAGCCGTTTGGCGATGATGTTTATCCTAAGTATAAAAAGTGGTGCGACGACTACTTTTACTTAAAGCATCGCAATGAAACTCGCGGAGTGGGCGGTTTGTTCTTCGACGACCTGAATGAATGGGGCTTTGAACAGTCATTTGCGTTTATGCAGGCTGTTGGTAATGGCTTCATCGATGCTTACGTTCCTATTGTTGAACGTCGTAAGCAAACCGATTTCGGTGAAAGAGAGCGTGATTTCCAACTTTATCGCCGAGGTCGCTATGTCGAATTCAATTTAGTATTCGACCGGGGTACCCTGTTTGGATTACAAACCGGAGGGCGCACAGAGTCTATTTTAATGTCGATGCCGCCGTTAGCCCGCTGGGAGTATTGCTATACACCCGCACCGGGTAGCGCTGAAGCTAAGTTAACTGACTGGTTAAAGCCTACTGACTGGTGATCAATTAGTTAACTAAGGCTGCGCTTAAATTCTAAAGCGTACCGCCTATAACAGCACTCATCTTCAATGACTAAAAAACGCCGCATTAACATCAATGCGGCGTTTTTTTGATCTGCATCAAGTCCGAATATCATCTTTGTTTCAATGAGTTATCAAGCTTGCGCTGGATCAATGTTTCTCTTAACCAAGGGCGTAAAGTAGCGCCATCTTAGTTAAACACAAAAGAGACACATCATGCGCAAACACTTTTTATCTGCATCTGCACTTTGTCTTACACTTGCTGCACTTTCACCTTTAGCTAACGCTCATCAACAGGGCGACTGGATTGTTCGTGGCGGTCTTACTACCGTTGCTCCTGACGAATCGACTTCTAACATCGTAGCGGGTGGAACTGATCTTGGCGTGGCCCTTAATATCGATAACGATACTCAGTTAGGTTTAAATGTAGCGTACTTTATTACTGACAATATTAATATTGAGCTGCTTGCCGCAACGCCCTTTAAGCACGACGTTAATTTTTCTGTTGCTGATCCCTTAGGGACGGGTAATCAGCTTGGTGAAGTCACACATCTTCCACCTACGCTTACCGCAAACTACTATTTTAATGATGCCAGCTCTGCATTTCAGCCGTACATTGGTGCTGGTATCAACTATACCTTTATCTTTGATGAAGAGTTTACAGGTGCGAATGAAACAGCTGGCTTAAGCGACCTATCCCTTGATAATTCATTTGGTGTATCAGCTCAGGTGGGAATGGATTACCAAATTGATACCAAATGGCACGTCAATGCATCGGTTCGATTCATTGATATAGATACAGAAGCCACCTTTAAAGTGGGAGATGCTGCTGGAAAGGTAAGTGATATTGAAATAGACCCTTGGGTGTATACCTTATCGGTGGGTTACACATTCTAATTATTAGTTTCACGCCTTATTAACTATGAGGCTTTCACAATTGCACTACTTTATGCGCCATAAAGAGCGTAGACAGTAACAGGGGAGTTGCGCGTTAAAAGGTTAATCCTTTCAACGCGCTTTTTTATTTTGTATTCACCATGTGATTGGCGAGTTGATCAAGTGCGTCTATCAACTTTTGAGCTAACGCGATATCTTCTACCGTTTTAAACATGGCTTTTCGCATACAATACATCCACTGTGCTTTTAACTCTGGAGTTACTGTGTAGGGAAGGTGGCGTGCACGCAAACGGGGGTGTCCAAATTGCTGCTGATAATCATCAGGACCACCCAGCCATAAACTCAAATATAAAAAGAATACATGACGAATTCTGTCTAATGGCTGAGGGTGAATAGCAAGTAGTTCATTTGCTAATGGGTCGGTCTCCATAATGTCGTAAAACGTATTTGCTAATTCCCGCACTTTCTCCTCTCCACCTATACGTTCATATGGTGTACTCTGCGAAGCACGATTATCGTTTTTCTTCTTTATATTAAATAAGTCTCGTATTCCCATGAAAAAATTCGCTGTATTCGGAAATCCTATTGCACAGAGTTTATCACCAACTATCCATCAAATGTTTGCTGAACAAGTGGGAGAAAAGATTTCTTATGAAAAGATACTTGCGCCAGTAGACGGTTTTGTAGATGCCGCCAACGCGTTTTTAGCTCAGGAAGGCGCTGTAGGTTGTAACGTCACCATGCCTTTTAAGCTTGATGCATTCAACTTGGCAAAGGTAGATGACCAAGCAGCCAAAGATGCACAAGCTGTTAATACGCTAATGAATGGTGACAGCGGTGAAATATGGGGATTCAACACTGATGGTGTAGGGCTGGTAAACGACTTGCTTAACAGCGGTGTGGAAATTAAGGGTAAGCGCGTGTTGCTTATTGGTGCCGGCGGCGCAGCCCGTGGTGTTATTTCTCCGTTATTAAAAGCGGGTGCTGCTTCACTAATTATTGCGAACAGAACGAAAGCAAAAGCTGAGGAAGTCGCAAGCGCTGCGTCTAACGCTAAAGTGCAGGTGGTGTCCCTAGAAGATATCGCAACGATAGCACCTCATATTATTATCAATTCAACAGCTGCTAGTCTAAGCAACGAGTTGCCGTGTAGTTTAACTGATGGTGTTTTACAACACTGTGAAGTGGTGTACGACATGGTATATAAAAACTCGCCCACGCGGTTTATGAGAGATGCGGCCGAGCTTGGTGTCAAAACGCAAATAGATGGGTTAGGGATGCTGGTTGAGCAAGCGGCAGAAGCTTTCTATATATGGACACAAAAGCGCCCCGATACCTCGGACATTGTGAAACAGGTTAGAGATATTGTTGAGCAAAGTGAGAAGCGAAACTAGTTCGCTTCTTCTAGGTACTCATCTTTTAATACCACATAGTTTACGGCAGACTGTTTTAGAAATGCCATTTCAGCGTCGTTGAGTGGCCTTTTCTTTTGCATGGGGTTTCCTACATAAAGAAATCCGCTCTCTAATCTTTTGTTTGGCGGTACTAATGTACCTGCGCCAATGAGCACATCGTCTTCAACAACAACACCATCCATTACAATAGCGCCCATACCGACCAGAATACGATCACCTAATTGGCAGCCATGCAGCATACATTTGTGCCCAACGGTAACGTCGTCACCAATAATAAGTGGAAATCCATCAGGGTTTTTCTCTGATTTACGTGTAACGTGCAAAACACTGCCGTCTTGTATATTACTGCGAGCGCCAATACGAATCTTGTTCACGTCACCGCGTGCAGCAACCAATGGCCAAATACTGGCATCATCTTTTAATACTACATCACCGACTATCCTTGCCGAGTCATCAATATAGACATTCTTTCCTAAAGTAGGTGAGACACCTTTGAAACTATCAATTGGTTTATGCATTAGAGCAACTCTTGTTTATTACCGTTTTACTGTGATGATTCTTCTATTCCTACACGTGCCTTTATTACTTTATTCTTCTTTGTATCTTCACGTATTGCTTTGCTTCTCTGTAGCATTTCTGGCGTAACATATCCGCGTTTATGGTCAAGGTGTATGCACACAGCGGAATAACGTATGCGTTTAGCTTTTAGGCCATAGTTAACTAATCGATCGCCAAATTCGCAATCTTGACCACCATATTGCATAGTTTCCTCAAAACCGTTTACTGCCAGAATGTGCTCTTTGTAACATGAAGCGCTATGACCATTCCAAGTGGGGCGAGCCGGGCTTATCTTATTTAAGAACTCTGCCCAGGCGCCTCTTGCAGTGAGTTTCATCGTTTTATGCGTCTTTTTTAAACCTTTACTAACTAACCAATCCACATTGAATGCTCGCTGACTTACGATATCCTCACGTGTGATTGCTTTACTTACACTCATGGGTAATTTGAAATACCCACCAGAAAGATAGGTATTTTTCTCTGATAGTCTTAGATGTTGCTCTACAAAGTCGTTTCGAGGAATGCAGTCGCCATCTGTGAAAATTAAGTATTCGCCCTCAGAGGCTACAATAGCTTTATTAAGGATACGGCACTTTTGGAAACCATCGTCTTCTTGCCAAACGTGTTTGATAGGTATATCTGTGTCTTGCTTCAGACGTTGGATAAGTGCTTTAGTGTCTTCACGAGAGCCGTCGTCCGCAATAACAATTTCGAAGTTATCTGCAGTTTGTTCGAAGAAACCCCATAGTACTTTCTCTAACCACGCGGGTGAATTATAAGTTGTAAAAATGACGCTCGTTTTCATAATGCGTGATAGACCTCTATATAATGTAGTTAAGCAATATTGATATTACGTATCCAACTCCCCGCTAACAGATGCTTATATACTGACAAAATTGAAAGCAAGTATCGGCAGGTTATTTCCCGTAGTTTATCTAAGTGTGGGGAGTAATGACACTGCCGCTGTTAATCATTATGAATCATATGACTGATTAAAAAGGATTGTGGCATGCGCATGAAAATATTCTTTTTTACTAACTTAAAGCTAATGTGAGGAACCGAACAGATATATGTAAAGGTTCGATAAATACATTCTTATAGCTAAATAGATACCAGTGTTTTAGTTTGAGAGCTTCAGATTGTTCAAATAAAGCTCATGTTGAGGGTAATTTGAGCGTTCAGAGCTAATATGACACTTTTTTTAAAATAAGTGTTGACGTGAGCGCTCATTTCCCTAGAATGCGCATCCGCTTCGGGGGAAAAGCGAAACAGCAACCCTCCTGAAGTAAGTCTCTACTACCTATATAGGCCAGTAAAGACGGGAGTTTAGAAGAAACGCTTCAGAAAATAAATTTTCAAAAAGTGTTGACAACGAAAACTTCCAGCGTATAATGCGCACCTCACTCGAACAGGGTGAGTCACTAAGAAGCAACGACTTCTAGTGAATAGCAGCGAGGCTGCTACGTTCTTTAACAATTTAGACAAGACAATCTGTGTGGGCACTCGTTAAGAGTGTCACAACGACGATTCATATTTCGATATATTTAATTGAAGAGTTTGATCATGGCTCAGATTGAACGCTGGCGGCAGGCCTAACACATGCAAGTCGAACGGTAACAGGAAGTGCTTGCACTTCGCTGACGAGTGGCGGACGGGTGAGTAATGCTTGGGAACTTGCCTTTGCGAGGGGGATAACAGTTGGAAACGACTGCTAATACCGCATAATGTCTACGGACCAAACGGGGCTTAGGCTCCGGCGCAAAGAGAGGCCCAAGTGAGATTAGCTAGTTGGTAAGGTAAAGGCTTACCAAGGCAACGATCTCTAGCTGTTCTGAGAGGAAGATCAGCCACACTGGGACTGAGACACGGCCCAGACTCCTACGGGAGGCAGCAGTGGGGAATATTGCACAATGGGGGAAACCCTGATGCAGCCATGCCGCGTGTGTGAAGAAGGCCTTCGGGTTGTAAAGCACTTTCAGTTGTGAGGAAAAGTTAGTAGTTAATACCTGCTAGCCGTGACGTTAACAACAGAAGAAGCACCGGCTAACTCCGTGCCAGCAGCCGCGGTAATACGGAGGGTGCGAGCGTTAATCGGAATTACTGGGCGTAAAGCGCACGCAGGCGGTTTGTTAAGCTAGATGTGAAAGCCCCGGGCTCAACCTGGGATGGTCATTTAGAACTGGCAGACTAGAGTCTTGGAGAGGGGAGTGGAATTCCAGGTGTAGCGGTGAAATGCGTAGATATCTGGAGGAACATCAGTGGCGAAGGCGACTCCCTGGCCAAAGACTGACGCTCATGTGCGAAAGTGTGGGTAGCGAACAGGATTAGATACCCTGGTAGTCCACACCGTAAACGCTGTCTACTAGCTGTTTGTGACTTTAAGTCGTGAGTAGCGAAGCTAACGCGCTAAGTAGACCGCCTGGGGAGTACGGCCGCAAGGTTAAAACTCAAATGAATTGACGGGGGCCCGCACAAGCGGTGGAGCATGTGGTTTAATTCGATGCAACGCGAAGAACCTTACCTACACTTGACATGCAGAGAACTTTCTAGAGATAGATTGGTGCCTTCGGGAACTCTGACACAGGTGCTGCATGGCTGTCGTCAGCTCGTGTCGTGAGATGTTGGGTTAAGTCCCGCAACGAGCGCAACCCTTGTCCTTAGTTGCCAGCATTAAGTTGGGCACTCTAAGGAGACTGCCGGTGACAAACCGGAGGAAGGTGGGGACGACGTCAAGTCATCATGGCCCTTACGTGTAGGGCTACACACGTGCTACAATGGCATTTACAGAGGGAAGCGAGACAGTGATGTGGAGCGGACCCCTTAAAGAATGTCGTAGTCCGGATTGGAGTCTGCAACTCGACTCCATGAAGTCGGAATCGCTAGTAATCGCAGGTCAGAATACTGCGGTGAATACGTTCCCGGGCCTTGTACACACCGCCCGTCACACCATGGGAGTGGGATGCAAAAGAAGTAGTTAGTCTAACCTTCGGGAGGACGATTACCACTTTGTGTTTCATGACTGGGGTGAAGTCGTAACAAGGTAACCCTAGGGGAACCTGGGGTTGGATCACCTCCTTACCATTACGTCGAAAGACGCACTTGATGCAGTGCCTACACAGATAGTCTTGTTTATATTTAAAGATGACTTAAATAAAAGCCCTTAGCTTTGATGTAAGATCAAACCTAAGTGTTTTGAATTAAGCACTATGCTCTTTAACAATTTGGAAAGCTGATATTAATAGTAATCAATCAAAATTGAGTAACTGAGAAATCGAAAGATGAACTTTTTACTCTACTTGACTGAATTGCTTGTTATCAATTTATTGATAGCAAGGCAATTCTTCCGATTAGCTTGTCATTCATGCGACATAACTTAGACAGAAGTCAAAAGGCTGTTTGGGGTTGTATGGTTAAGTGACGAAGCGTATACGGTGGATGCCTTGGCAGTTAGAGGCGATGAAGGACGTGTAAGTCTGCGAAAAGCTGTGGTGAGCCGACAAAATGCATTTGAGCCACAGATGTCCGAATGGGGAAACCCACCTATTTATAGGTATCGTTACATGAATACATAGTGTAACGAGGCGAACGAGGGGAACTGAAACATCTAAGTACCCTTAGGAAAAGAAATCAATTGAGATTCCCCTAGTAGCGGCGAGCGAACGGGGAGCAGCCCTTAAGCTGTATTGAATGTAGTGGAATCCTTTGGGAAGAGGAGCGATACAAGGTGATAGCCCTGTACACGACGCAATCTTTACAGTGAAATCGAGTAGGTCGGGACACGTGTTATCTTGACTGAATATGGGGGGACCATCCTCCAAGGCTAAATACTCCTAACTGACCGATAGTGAACCAGTACCGTGAGGGAAAGGCGAAAAGAACCCCTGTGAGGGGAGTGAAATAGAACCTGAAACCGTATACGTACAAGCAGTGGGAGCCCTTCGGGGTGACTGCGTACCTTTTGTATAATGGGTCAGCGACTTATATTTAGTAGCAAGGTTAAGCGAATAGCGGAGCCGTAGCGAAAGCGAGTGTTAACTGCGCGTTTAGTTGCTAGGTATAGACCCGAAACCCGGTGATCTAGCCATGAGCAGGTTGAAGGTTGAGTAACATCAACTGGAGGACCGAACCCACTGACGTTGAAAAGTCAGGGGATGACTTGTGGCTGGGGGTGAAAGGCCAATCAAACCGGGAGATAGCTGGTTCTCCCCGAAATCTATTTAGGTAGAGCCTCGGACGAATTCCATTGGGGGTAGAGCACTGTTAAGGCTAGGGGGTCATCCCGACTTACCAACCCTTTGCAAACTCCGAATACCAATGAGAACTATCCGGGAGACACACGGCGGGTGCTAACGTCCGTCGTGGAGAGGGAAACAACCCAGACCGCCAGCTAAGGTCCCAAAATATTGCTAAGTGGGAAACGATGTGGGAAGGCATAGACAGCTAGGAGGTTGGCTTAGAAGCAGCCACCCTTTAAAGAAAGCGTAATAGCTCACTAGTCGAGTCGGCCTGCGCGGAAGATGTAACGGGGCTAAGCAATATACCGAAGCTGCGGCAGCATGTTTACATGCTGGGTAGGGGAGCGTTGTGTAAGTGGATGAAGGTGAGTTGTAAAGCTTGCTGGACATATCACAAGTGCGAATGCTGACATGAGTAACGATAATGGGAGTGAAAAACTCCCACGCCGGAAGACCAAGGTTTCCTGTCCCATGCTAATCAGGGCAGGGTAAGTCGGCCCCTAAGGCGAGGCAGAAATGCGTAGTCGATGGGAAACGGATTAATATTTCCGTACTTATATAATCAGTGATGGAGGGACGGAGAAGGCTAGGCAAGCTTGGCGTTGGTTGTCCAAGTGAAAGTGCGTAGGCTGAAGACTTAGGTAAATCCGGGTTTTCAAGGCCGAGACACGAGACGAGCTCCCAAGGGAGTGAAGTTGTTGATGCCCTGCTTCCAGGAAAAGCTTCTAAACTTATGATTATATGAACCGTACCCCAAACCGACACAGGTGGTCAGGTAGAGAATACTAAGGCGCTTGAGAGAACTCGGGTGAAGGAACTCGGCAAAATTGTACCGTAACTTCGGGAGAAGGTACGCCTCTGTTTGTGAACACTTCGCGTGGTAAGCAAATGGAGGCCGCAGTGACCAGGTGGCTGGGACTGTTTATTAAAAACACAGCACTCTGCAAACTCGTAAGAGGACGTATAGGGTGTGACACCTGCCCGGTGCCGGAAGGTTAATTGATGGGGTTAGTCCTCGGACGAAGCTCTTGATCGAAGCCCCGGTAAACGGCGGCCGTAACTATAACGGTCCTAAGGTAGCGAAATTCCTTGTCGGGTAAGTTCCGACCTGCACGAATGGTGTAACCATGGCCACGCTGTCTCCACCCGAGACTCAGTGAAATTGAAATCGCAGTGAAGATGCTGTGTACCCGCACCTAGACGGAAAGACCCCGTGAACCTTTACTACAGCTTGGCACTGAACATTGAACCTACATGTGTAGGATAGGTGGGAGGCTTTGAAGCACAGTCGCTAGATTGTGTGGAGCCGTCCTTGAAATACCACCCTTGTATGTTTGATGTTCTAACATTGGCCCCTTATCGGGGTTGTGGACAGTGTCTGGTGGGTAGTTTGACTGGGGCGGTCTCCTCCCAAATAGTAACGGAGGAGCACGAAGGTTAGCTAATCACGGTCGGACATCGTGAGGTTAGTGCAATGGCATAAGCTAGCTTAACTGCGAGACAGACACGTCGAGCAGGTACGAAAGTAGGTCATAGTGATCCGGTGGTTCTGTATGGAAGGGCCATCGCTCAACGGATAAAAGGTACTCCGGGGATAACAGGCTGATACCGCCCAAGAGTTCATATCGACGGCGGTGTTTGGCACCTCGATGTCGGCTCATCACATCCTGGGGCTGAAGTCGGTCCCAAGGGTATGGCTGTTCGCCATTTAAAGTGGTACGCGAGCTGGGTTTAGAACGTCGTGAGACAGTTCGGTCCCTATCTGGTGTGGGCGTTGGATGATTGATGGGAGCTGCTCCTAGTACGAGAGGACCGGAGTGGACGAACCGCTGGTGTTCGGGTTGTGATGCCAATCGCATTGCCCGGTAGCTATGTTCGGAACGGATAACCGCTGAAAGCATCTAAGCGGGAAGCCGGCCCAAAGATGAGTCATCCCTGAACTCTAAGTTCTGGAAGGGTTGTTATAGACGATGACGTTGATAGGCAGGGTGTGGAAGCGTTGTAAGGCGTTAAGCTAACCTGTACTAATTGCCCGAGAGGCTTAACCATACAACGCCCAAAAAGCTTTAGGCTTTTGGAAGTGTTGTAGACAAGCTAAAGTAAGCAAGTAAGAGTAAAAAGCAGTTACTCACTGATTGAATTAATATTATCTTTCCCAAATTGTTACCAGTTTTTTCCTGGCAGCCATAGCGATACGGTACCACCTGAATCCATTCCGAACTCAGAAGTGAAACGTATTAGCGCCGATGGTAGTGTGGGGCTTCCCCATGTGAGAGTAGGACACTGCCAGGTCCCATTAAGAAGAACCCGCCTAACGGCGGGTTTTTTGCTTTATATAGAAGCTATAGTATCCAAGTATGTAAGCTAACAGAATTCAGTGAAGTTGATAAATATCAGCTTTACGCAGTAAACGCTACTGCAAACCAGTTTTTCCTGGCAGCCATAGCGATACGGTACCACCTGACCGACATGTCGGCCCAGCCCATCCCGAACTCAGAAGTGAAACGTATTAGCGCCGATGGTAGTGTGGGGTTTCCCCATGTGAGAGTAGGACACTGCCAGGTCCCATTAAGAAAAACCCGCCTAACGGCGGGTTTTTGCGTTTAGACGAAAGAAAATAGTGGGGTCAGAGTCACGACACTGACCCCATTTCTTTAGAAATGGTAGGCGTATGATAAGTTAAGGAAGTCTAGTCCTGGGTTGTCGTTGTTAAAGCCACCGTTTGAAAAGTGCATGTAACGCAGCGCAACGTGTTGTTTCTTATCAATCTCTACAAACACGCCCAATCTGTCTTCAAACTGGTAGTTAGAGCCAATATCTTTACCTGCGACTTTTTGATCGCCAATGTAACTTGCGCCAATGCCCGCTTCTATATATACAGGGTACTTGTCATATAGTGTGGATACTTGTTTCATAAAAACAGGAGTCAGTGATGCGCCATAACTTGTACTGTGCGTATCGTTCTCGCCATATTCCCAAACAACCGCGCTCACTTCCCAGTAAAGCTTTATGTCGCCAAACCAATCTGTCGCTAATGTTTGTTCAAGTGGTCTGTATGCGAAGCGCATACCGTCGATATCATCAAAACCGTGCATATAGTCGACACTGACAGTTTGCCTTGCCTGCGCGCTATTAGCGGTAAAAATGATTAAAAAAGAAAATAAAAGTAGTGATAACTGTTTCATAATTGCTCCTTGATCTGATGATCAACAAGCAAAAAATTATCCAACCAAAAAAAGGCCGTTATTTCAGTCGGATAGGGCTCTAGAATAAGAAGGGATTAAGTTTTATAAAGTCTACATTACTGACATTATTGAAGTTTTTACAAGGGTTTCCATAGCGCGTTTTTATTATTTCCAAACCTCTTCAATTTCCAATCCTTGTTCGTTAAGAAGCTGATGAGACAATTGCTCAAAAGGGGTTATTCCGTATTTCGCTTTTATACTATCAATTAATTCGGGGTTTGAGGATATGAAATCATTCAGTTCACTAATAATGTCTTTATGATAAAGGGTAGATAAAGAAAAAGGGATTTCGTTATGAGGAAGCGTTAAATCTAAAGTAAACGCGCCTTTCTCATACGCTAGCGGTGCGGATCTTTGACTAACAAAGTATTCCAAATCTAACCCGTCGACGCGCTCTTGGTATAGAAGGGCTAAGCCCTGTTGTATATTCGTAACCCAAGTAATTTTTGTATGTTTACTGTCTATTCTTTGTTGCCAGTTTACTGGTGTGAAACCTAGTGGCATGGCTAGATGCTTTATCTCATCAATACCTTGTCCAACATTTTCTTGTTTAACGATAGTTCCTGTTACTGCATTGGTTAAGGGCAGTGAAAAATGCTTATCGCTTGATGTGGTGATGCTGTTATACCAGCCTCTGTTATCAGGGTATACAAAATCAACATTACCTTTAACTAGCTCGAGTTGAAGCCGTCTTATAGGCAAACTCAAATAAATAAATTCGTGCCCAGAAGCTTCAGAAAACGCCTCTAAAATTGACCAAGCAACCCCTTTATCTACAGGCGAAGAAAAATCGTAGTGAGGGAAGTAAGCTAAATCTTGTGCGCCAACTATATATTTATCTGCGTAGCTACTAAGACTGAATAAGCAGATAAAACAAAGCGCAATCCATCGCATCATTTTATACTCCAAAAATGATAACTGTTCTCTACAGGTATAGCGGAATTGTCTATATGCTACTCAACAAAAAAGGGAATTATCATTCATAAAATAACCGTTTCGCAGACCATAATCTATTGCTTTGTCTCTGTAAAAGGTTCAGTGAAAATCTCTAGAGTTTAAAGTCAGCTTTTCGAGCCAAGATGTACGGTCGATAAGCTTACCCGCAATAATGTGAATAACCCCCTCTTTTGAACGTTCAATAATACCGTTAACCTGAAGAAGCTTGGCTTTCAAAAAAGTTTGTTGCTGAGCGCGCGCCGTAGCTTGCCATACCACAACATTCATATTGCCTATATCATCTTCTAAAGTTAGAAAGGTAACGCCTGCGGCAGTACCTGGGGCCTGTCGACCAGTTACTGCCCCAAGTACTTTAATAACAGACTTATTTTTTTTATCTTTAAGTGAATTTGACCAGCTTATGTCTTTAAGCTCATGTTGCTGCTTAAGCAGTGAAATAGGATGGTTATTTACAGACAAGCCTGTCGAGGCATAATCTTCAAGTAAGTTTTCTGCTTCAGAGGGTTTAGCGCCAAGGGGGGCGGCACTTTTATCTGCATAAAAATCATCGGTATCAAATAGCGGTAAACGCGTTTGTGTATCCATAATTCGCCAGCGAGTTTCGTACCGGTTCCCTGAAATAGTACGAAGCGCATCGGCGCTGGCAAGTGCCTCTAGCTCATTACTTTTAAGCGAAAGCTGCTGTAACTGTTCAACGTTGTTGTAGCCTTTTGCTGTACGGTTTTCCACAATAATCTGGGACGACGCTTCACTTAAACCTTTAATAAGCTTAAGACCAAGTTGTATGTACTTTTCTTGGCCTTTTACAACCAAAGTGTGTTCTGCGCTTGACTGGTTCACGCAGGGCGCCTCTACTCGTATATGGTGACGCTTAGCGTCTTGAACTAATTGAGAAGGAGAATAAAAACCCATGGGCCAGCTATTTAATAGCGCCACGTAAAACTCTACGGGGAAGTAAAATTTCAACCAGCAAGACACATAAGCTAATACCGCAAAAGACGCTGAGTGAGACTCGGGAAAGCCGTACCCTGCAAAACCTTTGATTTGTTCAAATAAGTTATGAGCGAACGTACTTTCATAGCCTTTATCCGTCATACCCTTAATGAGTTTATCTCTGAACTCAAAAATTCTGCCGTCTTTTTTCCAGCTAGCCATAGCGCGTCGCAGCTGGTCGGCTTCTCCGCCACTAAAGCCAGCGGCAACCATGGCAAGTTGAATCACTTGTTCTTGAAAGATAGGCACGCCCATGGTGCGTGATAGCACCTTTTCCACATCTTTAGATGGGTAGCTAATATTTTCGTTGCCGTGGCGACGTATCAAATAAGGGTGGACCATATCGCCCTGAATCGGGCCTGGCCGTACAATGGCTATTTGTACGACCAAATCGTAATAGCGGCGGGGCTTTAACCTTGGCAGCATAGACATCTGAGCCCGTGATTCTATTTGAAAAACGCCTACGGTATCGGCACGACAGATCATATCGAATACCTGTTTGTCATCTCCGAGCTTAGTGATAAATGGAATACTGGTTTCAACAGAGTATTGTTTATTGATAAGAGAGAATGCACGACGAATAGCGCTTAGCATCCCTAGCGCCAGCACATCTACTTTTAGCAAGCCCAAGGTTTCAATGTCATCCTTATCCCATTGAATGATGGTACGGTTTTCCATTGCGGCGTTCTCAACGGGTACAAGGTCGTAGAGCGGCCCTGCGCTAATAACAAAACCGCCTACATGTTGCGACAAATGTCGGGGCGTTCCCAGTAAAGCTTCGGTAAGGGTAATTAACTGCCGTACCCTAGGCTCTTCAGGGTTTAGTCCTAGTCCAGCCAGCTGAGACTTCCACGGAATAACGCTGTCTCGACGATTGATTTGTTTAACTACAAAATCAAGTTGTGACTCGCTAAAGCCAAGCGCTTTACCCACATCTTTAAATGCTGATTTAAAGCGGTAGCAAATAACGGTAGCCGCGATAGCGGTTCTTTCTCTGCCGTACTTTTGATAAATGTATTGAATGATCTCTTCACGGCGCTGATGCTCGAAATCCACATCAATATCGGGCGGCTCGTTACGTTCTTTAGATATGAAACGCTCGAACAGTACGCTTATTTGCCTTGGATCTACAGCCGTTATCTCTAGGCAATAGCACACTACAGAGTTAGCCGCCGATCCTCGTCCTTGGTACAAAATGCGCTGCCGCTTGGCAAATTGAACAATGTCGTAAATGGTTAAAAAGAAATACTCGTATTCTTGTTCGGCAATAAGTGTTAGTTCTTTTTCTATAATTTGGCGAATTTCAGAGGTTATACCTTCTGGAAAGCGCACTTTAATACCGGCTTCTACGCGCTCCCGTAAATAAGATGTGGGTGTATAGCCCTGTGGCACAAGTTCCGAAGGATAGTGATAGCGCAACTCTTCTAAAGAAAACGTGAATACCTGGGCTAGGGCATTGGTATTGGCTATCCACTTCTCAGGGTAGAGCTTCTTTATTTTTTGTATGGTGCGCAGACTACGTTCTGCGTTACTCAATGCTTCCCGGCCTATTTTATCTACACTGGTATGCTGGTGTGTAGCATGTAAAACATGTTGAAGCGGTAGCCTGTCAGCGTGATGCATGAGTACACCTGTACAGGCGATAACAGGAAAGGGGTAGGCAGACTGTAAATGGTTGTAGTGCGCAAACTTCTGATGATCCTGCCCGTCTAATAGACGCTGAGCACCGATATAGGCATCAATGCTAGGGTGTTTTTGCAGCCACTCAGCCCAATGTTTGTCGTGGGCTTCTTTTCCGCTAGGTAGCCAAATGAATTTGCAGTGACGAATGGTACGTAAGTCCCACTCGGCCAGTTGATACTCTCCTTTTTCAGAGCGACGTCTCGCGTTAGTTATAATTCGGCACAGTTCGCTGTAGGCTGCTTTGTTCGGGCACAGCAGTATAAAAGATAAAGTGTCATCGAATACAAAGTAACTGCCAACAATAAGCTTAATAGGCAGACCCTGATGGGTTATTTCATCGAAAGCCCGTACGACTCCTGCTACTGAGCACTCATCTGTAATAGCAAGCGCGTCATAGCCAAGAAAAGACGCGGTGGTCACAAGCTCTGCGGGAGAAGAGGCTCCGCAAAGAAAGCTATAGTTACTTTGGCAAAAGAGTTCGCTGTATTTCATGGTTTCGCTTTTACCTTTTCTTTAACCGCATACGGCTAGCAAAAAAGTCCATGCACCCACCAACGGTTTTCTTCGTCTTTAAATACTAAGAGCCTTACACATTGCTCAGTCTGGGCGATGAAATAATCTCGCCTTGTTGGGCTGTCATGCCACCACTCGCTGTGTAACCTCACAGGGCCAAAGCAAATTTGGGTCGCCTGAATAAGCGGTTTAGGTGTATCAAAGGTAAAGGTGGGCGTAATGTCACTGCTATAAACATAATTGTCGGCGCTCGGCTCGTTCACCGTCATATATTCAAACTGATGGCTGTCGGCAGCGCGAGGTTGAAACGTACTGTTATCACCTAGTTTGGCGTTTAAGCGGCCAATCAATTGCTTTTGTGCAACGTTATTAAACCTATTGCTAAAAAAGTCGCCATTCTGCGAATCTATTTCTTCAAACTGCTGACAGGTAAGCGCAATCGCTGTGGCAGGCTCAGATAACTCCAAGCTTTCAGTTTTAAGGCTAAACAGTGGTAGCCAACTATGCACCGAAGACTGAGGCATTGCAGAGCGAATATTAATATCTAATACAGGAGCTTCTCTGAAATGAATATGCACGCTTATGCTTGATGTATATAAGTTCCTGGCCCGTAAATAGTGAGACAAATGCTCAAACTGCTGGGTGACAAAAGGGGTTAGGTGCTGCGTGTTTTCAATATCAAAAGGCAATAGGATAAAGTTATCGAAGTGCTCCAAAGGCCTAAATAATGTAACCCGTGGAAAGGTTTCTCCCCTTAACGCAGTAAGATACATAATAGTGTTATTGTCGAAGCGCCGCCCCAGCTCTTGTACCGGCATGGCCAACAGTTGTTGTACACGGGTAACACCTACCCTTGCCAAGGCCTCAATGACTTTAGATGACAAAGCAGTAATAGAAAGCGGGCACCTACTTAGTGCTTTCTTTATGTCATCTGGCGCATGCATATAGGTATTGTGTTGATGAAGGGCTAATACCTTTGCAGCCTCAATCGTCCATGCACTAGCAAAATGATAGCGAATATTTGCCTCTGCGAGTGCTTGAGTTAGGGTTTTCCACAGCGGCTTATGCCCGCCATAATAATGGATTAGGTTATCTAGCCTTACTGCCAGGCCATTTACGCCATTCGAATGAATGTGGCTGTCTAGTACGATGTCAGAAGCAAGAGGGTACAGCCTATGGGCTAGCTGCGTCAGCATATGCTTTTCGGCTTCTTCACTGAAAGGCAGAATATGCACGTAGGGGCACAGCGCCGCGGCTTGGGCAAGTCCATGACCAACTTCAATGCCTTCTTTTATCGCAATATCATTACACTGCGTAATTTTGTTTGTTTTACTGCAATACACAGCAATAGGTGTATTCGACGGTAATGAAGAATAACTTCCGTTAGATTCGTCTCTAGACCCTTGCCTGGGCGTACGTTTAGTTTTAGCCGCTTTTATGTGGCTGTCTAAAGTAAGTTGATAGCAGTAAATATAAGCCCACAACATTATTAGCTCACAGAGTGTAGCGCCTTGTCGGAAAGCGTGTTGTGTGCCATGGCCCATTTAATGGCCTGATTGTCAGGGGTCCACTGATGAGAAATAACAATGTTATCTTTGGGCCACCCATGACGCTGCTTGCGTATGCTCACTGCCAAAGCATGGGGGTTACCTTTTAATGCAATATCTAAAATAACGGGTAATGCACTGTCGCTTTGATTCGAAAGGGTGGCTTGTGAATCGCTCCCCATGTCGGCTTTTTGGGAGCCTAACTGTAAGGCCTGCTGTTGCGGTGGAGTATACAGCAAGCACAGCGCATCGTTATGCGTTGCTGCTACCTGTAGGCGTCGCGCTTCTTTTTGATTTACAGCATTACTCCACAGCACCACGCAATGGCAAGCCGTACTTTTTAAGCACTGTTCTGCTGCCCATAATGATTCTTGTTCTGCACTTGTTTTTACTACCAGCACCTGTTGTGCTTTAAGCCCCAGATTTTCTAACCACGGCGACTGTAGTAGCCCAGGAGGGTTAATAAATACCACCAGTTTATGCGTGCGATGCTGGCAAATAACCTGTTTAAAGAGCGAAAGCTCACCCACGCCGGTTAGTGAGGCAATACGTACAAGCCCCGTAGAGGCAACGCCACCGTTAAGCGCTTTATCCAGACGCGGAAACCCCAGCGAAAACTTGGCTTCACTTTGCTTCTTATCTCTGGCCCGCCAAATATGCGGGTGGTTGTTAAGCACGGATAACGATTTGTTCATGGCACTCAAAATAAACTGTATTTTTATACAGTATTATAATGCAGCAATAACCCTTTTCAAGACAAAAGGTTTTTGACTTGTTGTTTTAAGCGCTAACTTACTGATTAGTTTGAAAAGGTAAAAAGATTAAACTTTTAAAAGAGTAGTGATATAGACGAGGGCCGCCAATCCTAACAACACAGTAAAGCGGGCGACCCTAACGCGTAATTAGCACTTTATCGACGCTAACATGGGGATAAGAGTAAGAGGCTACTCTTGTGATGAAGGTTCTTTTTGTGATTTTGCTGCAGTACCGCTTACGGTTGCTGTAACGGTTTGGCAAAAAGCAATAAAACCATCAGCGGTATTTTTTGACCACACCATACGCACGTTGCTAGGAAGTGCTTTCACCACCTCACGAATTTCCTCAAGCGTCACTTCTTCATTCTGCAATGCTTTATTTAAAGACTCTTCAAGAGACATGCCTTTTTCACAACAAGCCATAATAATGGTTGAAAAGTTGCGCATAAGCGGGTGCAGCGCATTATATTGAGTTTGGTCGATAAGACGGCTTTTATAGGCACTTTCAATACGCGCGGTAAGGTTTTTTTCCAACGCATCTGTAACAAGGACAAGATTGCGATAAGCATACGTAACCTTGTTACTAGTCTGCTTATTCGAGTGGCGCAACAGCGCCAGCTCTTTCTGTAAGTTCTGCGCTCGCAGCACAAAGTAAATTAAAAACAGGATAAGTAATCCTATAACTCCAAATGCAACGATCATGTTTATTTTGCCTTTTGTTCTTCTATAAAGGTGTTGATGTTTTGTTCCAATATGAAAAGTGGAACTGAGCCATTTTCTAACACCGCGCGGTGGAATTTGCGCACGTCAAAACGCTCACCTAAAGCAATCTCTGCTTTTTCGCGAAGGCCTTTTATTTTGATTTCACCAATTTTGTATGACAGCGCTTGCGCTGGCCAAGAGATATAGCGGTCTATTTCCGTATTAACGTTGTGTTCTGAAAGCGCGGTGTTTTCCATCATATAGTCCACCGCTTGCTGACGGCTCCAACCCATTGTATGCATACCAGTATCGACCACTAAGCGACACGCACGCCACATTTCGTAGCTTAAGCGACCGAAGTTGTCGTACGGCGTTTCGTAAATACCTGCTTCAATACCTAAAAACTCAGAGTACAGTCCCCAGCCTTCACCAAATGCTGAAATATAGGTGTTACGGCGTACCATAGGTAAATCTTCAAGCTCTGCTGCTAATGAAATTTGAAGGTGATGCCCTGGAACCGCTTCGTGTAATGTCAAAGCAGGCAGCGCATATAAAGGGCGTTTATCAAGGGCGTAAGTATTTACCCAGTAATATCCTGGCTGATCATCGCGGCTAGGATGGATGTAACGGCCCGTTGTATATTTAGGTGCAATAGCATCTGGCACGGGTGCTACGCCGTAAGGCGTTCTTGGTAGATACTCAAAAAGAGAAGGGAGTTTCGCGTCCATTTTCTTTGCAATAAACGACGCCTCTTTCAGCAAATCTTCAGCGCTGGTGGCATAAAACTGAGGGTCTTCGCGTAAAAACGCAATAAAGTCGTTAATGTCGCCATCAAAGCCAAGCTCATCCACAATTTGCTGCATTTGCGCGCGAATACGTTTTACTTCAGACAAACCTAAATCGTGGATTTCCTGAGGGGTCATATCTGTTGTGGTGTAATGCTTGGCTCTATTGGCGTAATAGGCCACACCATCAGGCCAGTTTCTTGCGGCAATATCTTCACGGGCATTAGGAATGTATTCCTCTACCATGAAGTCGTAGAATATTTGATACGCAGGCAACACGCTGCTGTTTATGGCTGCTTTGCCTTGCTCTGCTAACGCTGCCTTTTGCTCGGCAGTAAAGTACTCTGGAAAGCGGGTAAACGGAGAATAAAAGCCACTGTCCACTGCATTTTCAACAATATACGACGCAACTGAGTCTTCAAACCCTTTCAGCACGACTTTGGGCTGCGTGTAGCCTTCTTTTAACGCCTGCTTCATATAAGTAATTTGCTGGTTAAAATAAGGCTTAAGTGCGTTTAAGCGGCTAATGTATGCCTGATAGTCTTCTACACGCTTAAACGTAGATAAGTTAGGAAGCGAGGCCATGGCACCGTGAAAGCCGTATTCTGAGTTGATGGGCACCAAGTGCGCGCGATAGGTATATTCATCCACATAGTTGGCTAAACGGTATTGCTGCATTAGCAAAGCAATATAAGCGTCAGTAGAGATAGAGTCTTTTTCGTACTGACTTAAGGCTTTTTGAAACACACGCCACTGTTCATTTTGTGCTTTAAGTGCTTCTGGTGAAATATCGGGTAGCACATGGGCCAAGGAACTATCGCCTTGGCGAGACGCTAAAAGCGGGGAAACCGAAAGCTCATACTGCCAAATGTCATCAAGTAGTTGATACAAGCTTTCATCGTCAAGGCTCTTTGCAGATGAACTAACGCTGCAAATAAGTAGTAATGCTGCTAACAGATAGCGATACATAAGGGTCTCCGGTAACCTTTACCGGATAGACTCCGGCGGCTACTCTTTCGTTGGTGTATATATTGGACTAGGGAAAGCCGTTACTTTATCAGATTTATTTTCTAATTTAGTAATTTTGGCTGTTCCTTTTTTATTTACGGCGTCAATGCGTAAAACGTTGTGCATAGGAATATAAGTTTTTGTTACTTCTGAAAATTCAGCTTTTAACCTTTCATGGCTAGGATCTACAACAACGCTCGTATGGGTATCCCATACAAAGTCACCTATCTCGATGAAGCCAAACAAAGCGCCCTGAGTAAGGGCTCTAACGTACAGTTCGTAACGTTCTCCATTGCTGATGAATTGAACGCGGTAAAGAATATCGTCTTTCGACATGGATGCTGCTCTTCACTAAAAATATAAATACTCCCGGAATCTACACCGGCGTTTAGCTAACAATTTTACCTTGCTCCTAAAATGCGAGCAACGGTAGGAAACACATGGTAAACGTATGCAGTTTAATGGTATTTCGCCTATTAACTGCGTTACCATGTCGCACACTTAGTTATACGGTGAAATTACAATGATAAAAAAACTACTAATAGGTAGTGCAATGACAGCAATGACCTTTGCTGCTACTGCTCACAACCACGCATCGACAGACAATGCTTTTAACCCTGATACACAGCGAATTAAATCACACCTGTTTTTCTTAGCTGATGACTTACTTGAAGGTCGTGATACTGGTTCTCGCGGCCATGAAATTGCGGCGCTTTATATTGCTACCGAATTTGCCAAATATGGTTTGAAGCCGGCAGGTACAGATGGTTACGTACAAAACGTATCGTTTCGTAAAGCCAATCTGGTTCAAGAGTCTCCTAAGTTTACCTTCACCCAAAACGGCGAGACCATCGATTTTGATTATCCAAAAGAGTACTTAGCTAGCCCGAGTTTGCTCAGTATTGAGGGCAATGTAAAAGGCGAAATGGTATTTGTCGGCTACGGTATTGTAGCTGACGAGCTATCTCACAACGATTACAAAGACCTAGATGTAGAAGGTAAGATTGTTGTGGCCCTTGCTGGTAAGCCAAGCGACTTTCCATCAGAAGAGGGCGCTCACTTTGCATCTGGCTATCAAAAGCAAAAGTATGCGGTAGACAATGGTGCTATTGGCATGATCACTATTACTACGCCCAAAAATGAAAAAGTGCGTCCTTATCAAAGCCGCTTGAACTATATTCATACACCGCGTATGGCTTGGTTAGACGACAAAGATCAGCCTGCAAACAGCTTTTCTCAACTGAAAGGGGGCGCTTATATGAGTGAAGGCGCTGCGCGTAAGTTATTTGAAGGTGCTGAAAAGAGCCTTGATGACGTTTATGCAGTTCTTGAAGCTGACAAAGTACCGCAAGGCTTTGCATTAAACGGTGTGGTAGATATTAGTAAGAAGAGTGTTCACGACACCATTACAAGCCCGAATGTAGTGGGTGTACTTGAAGGTTCAGACCCAGAGCTTAAAAACGAGTACGTGGTTTTCTCTGCTCACTCTGATCACATTGGTTTTGCCAAAACAGTGAAGAAAGACAACATTAACAATGGTGCTATGGACAATGCGTCGGGCACATCAGTGATGTTAGAAACAGCACGCCTGTTTAGCGAAATGAAAGAAAAGCCAAAGCGCTCAATTCTGTTCGTGTCGGTAACCGGTGAAGAGAAAGGCCTGTTAGGTGCAGACTATTTCGCTCGTAACCCAACCGTACCTGTTACATCAATGGTGGCGAACGTAAACTTAGATATGCCAATTCTAACCTACGAGTTTGCAGACGTTATTGCCTTTGGCGCAAACCACAGTGATTTGCAAGAATCAGTGGAAAAAGCCGCTGCTAACGCCGATATCGAGCTAAGCCCAGACCCATGGCCTGAGCAGGCGCTGTTTACTCGCTCAGATCACTATGCGTTTGTAAAACAAGGTGTACCTTCAGTATTTATGGTGCCGGGTCTTAAATCAAAAGATCCTAACGTAGACGGCAGCAAGGTATTTGGTAAGTTCTTATCTACGCACTACCATAAACCCAGCGATGATATTAACCAGCCTTTCAACTGGAATGCAGCGGAGACGTTTACTAAGGTCAACGCGCAAATTGGTTGGACACTAGCAAACCAAAAAGATAAGCCTAAGTGGAACGAGGGTGACTTTTTCGGTAATACGTTTAGTAAGTAAACGGCTATGCTTGAGCTAGCAGGTTACTGCTAGCTCATGCGTTTTTTATAGCTTTCTTTTAAGCACGGTAGAGCTAACGTTGGGTGTATAGTCAAAATAAACCATATCACAGGTTACGCTAGGATATTTTCCCTTCCAATCAGAACCCACTGAAATCGCATCAATATTGTATTCATCTACCACTCTTTGTTTATTTTTATCCACCTGAGGGATAACTTCATCCACATATCGGTTGGACTCGAGGATGGAAATTCGTTCCTCAAAAGGGATAAGCGGTGGGCGTCCTTTAGACTTCTCGATGAGCTCGTCGGTAGAGACTCCTACAATCAAATAATCACAAAGCGCTTTTGTCTTCTTCAGTATATTTAGATGACCTTGGTGGAAAATGTCAAAGCAGCCTGACGTATACATTCTTTGATATTTTTTACCTGTCTCGGATGCGTTCGTAGATGAAAGTAATGCAAAGTCAGCGCGTAACGTTGCTCTTAATTCAGCAAAATAATCCTCATCTAATTCAAGCTTTTCGCTTAAGACAGGTGGCTTAGGCCAGTGCTTGTCTTCAAAAGATTCTTCGCAAAAAATCACGGGATGTTCATAACGAGGAATAACGTGGAAATGGACAGCAGGATCCACCATCATTAACATTAAATAGTTTATTTTGCAGAAGTTGAAGCGTTTTTTGAGCACCTTTTCTATATCTGCAACAACGATCTTTTGTTCTCTAGCAGCCTCTTCTGAGATATCAGAATAGTTAAAGACATTTTCTTTACATATAAGAACTAATGAACCAAGGGTTACCTGTCCAGGTCTGAGTAAAACATGCCAATAATCGTATGTTTTTATAAGATTATCAGGATAACCGAATTTAGATAGGGTAGTGTTAAGCATAAATTTTATTTTATAAATGATACTGTTCACACTGTAATACAAATTAAGTATTACGCCCAGTCGCTTATTTTTTTTGATACTAACAATAAATAATTATAAGAAATTTTATGAAGATAGCTTTTGATACTGTCAATGTGTATTACTTACCTCAATTTATTCCCATATGTGAAGAACTAGTAAAGCGCGGTCATAAAGTTAAACTCGTTTGCTATAGCAATAAAAACAACGTTCAGAAATTCGAACAAGTTTTATTGTCGCTAGGCTATGAGTTTTGCTGGGTAGATGATGATAAAGCCGCCAGAGACTTTTATTTGAAAGAGTCCCCTGACTGGATATTCTTTGGCAATGGCTTTCCTTACTTAGATGATATTCACAAAGCCAGTAAAACCGCACAACTCGGTCATGGTATTGGGCCTAAACCTAGCTACTATCACAAATCAGCTACGCCTATGACGGTTAGGTTTATAGAGGGTAAACTACGTCTAGCAAAGATTAGAGAGCTATATCCGAATGACGAGTTTGTTCAGGTTGGCTTTTCCAAGCTCGACCCCTTATTTAACAATACAGAAACAGGTTTAAAGTACGCTGAACTAGGTTTGGATGAGAATAAGCCGACCCTATTGTTTGCCCCCACTTTTAACCCAAGCTCACTTGAATGTTTTCCTGATAATTGGCCAAGCCACTTTCCTGATTTCAATATTCTTATCAAGCCGCACACTTTCACCTACTCCCGTGAAGCTTACAAAAATCAGCGGAAAAAACTGAAAAAGTGGGGAGAGTTTAGTAACACCTATGTAGCAACCGAAACAGACATATCTTTACTTCCTTTTATGAAAGAAGCAGATATTTTAGTCAGTGAAGCATCGAGCACACTCTTTGAGTTTGTCGCGTTAACTAAACCTGTAATCGTATGTAACTTCTTTAAGTTGAAGTGGTCATATCGGGGTATTTTCAAATACCGCTTTAAGAAGCGCTTTGGTAAAGATAACGTGATTTATCAGAATATAGGGCTTCATATAAACAGCTATAAAGAACTACGAGGCGCGATAGAAAAGCAATTAGAAAATAGAGATTTATATAAAGAAGAGCGTGAGGCATATACCGAAGATCACGTAGGTCCTACTGATGGTAAAAGCTCGCTACGCATAGTTGATTATATTGAGAAAAACTAACTGCGAATAGTAGTGTTGAAATGAGCCAGAATAAAGCATCAGTAATATGCAAAAAACTGATGCTTAGTTTAAACCTAGCGCCTTACACAAACATTTGCTTAAACGCGGCCCATTGTTCATTGAATTGCTCAGTGGGTTTGCGGGTAAAGCCGCTGCGAATAAAGCCGTTAATACGTCCATCGGTATAGCAAATCATCATATTAGCGATAATCGCTTCATCGGCGGAAAGGGTTTTCCCTTCACGCAGCTTGCGCTCTCTTAGCACTTGTTTAAGCTGGGTTTCTAAACGTTCAAAAAGCTTGGCGATACGCGCACGTAGTCGGTCTTGCTCACCCATTAACGCATCGCCGTTTAAAATACGGGTAATGCCTGGGTTCTTCTCTGCAAAGCCTAAAATAAGGTGAAGAATTAGCTGACAGCGCGTGAGCGAGTCTTTTTCTTCATTAACAATTTTGTTGATACGCGTAAAAAGCGTTTCTTCAATAAATTCAATAAGCCCTTCAAACATTCGCGCTTTACTGGGAAAATGACGATACAGTGCCGCTTCAGACACCCCGACTTTTTCCGCTAACTTAGCAGTAGTGATACGTTGACCTGGGCTGGTTTCTAACATTCCAGCAAGTGCTTGCAGAATTTGGGCTCTGCGATTTGTTTTTTTGACAGCAGGCATGACGAAAGTGGTTCCTCCGCTACCGAGTTATAGCAACCCGGGCTCCATGTTAAGTTGGCTTACGCCAAAGCGTTTATATTTATCGTTTTTATTATCGACACTTAATAAGTATCTGTTAGTTTTTATTGTTGAAAGCAAAACGTTCTGCAATAAGCGCTAGCAGCTGCTCGGCTAACGCATTTTTGCTGGTGGCAGGCAATTGCTTATCACCGTCTTGCCATATTACATGCAGCGCGTTTTTATCGCTATTAAACCCCAGACCTTCAGCCGTTATATCATTTGCCGCAATCATATCTAGCTTCTTTTTAGTAAGCTTACCGCGGGCATAATCTTCCACATTTTGGCTTTCAGCTGCGAAGCCCACGCAAAATGGGCGGTCTTGTCTGTTAGATACAGTTGCTAGAATATCAGGGTTTTTAACAAAAGTAAGTGTTAACTCATCTCCTGTTTTCTTTATTTTATTGTCCGCCACTGAGCATGCCTTATAGTCGGCAACCGCTGCAGTGCTAATAAAAATATCTGTTGAAGGCACAAGTTCTTCGCAGGCCTTAAGCATTTCATCTGCGGTGGTGACATCGATACGGTTACAAAGGGTAGGCGTAGAAAGCGTTACTGGCCCTGCAACTAGCGTTACGTTCGCGCCCGCTTCAGCCGCAGCTTGCGCAATAGCAAACCCCATCTTTCCAGAGCTGTGATTAGAGATATAGCGTACCGGGTCTAACGGCTCTCTGGTTGGCCCTGCGGTAATCGTGATTTGTTTTCCCGCTAGGTTTGTTAATGCTAATGCCAACTCTGAAGACTTATCTTCATTGTCATTTAATGCATTGGCGATATCTACAGGTTCAACCATGCGGCCTGAGCCTACATCACCACAAGCTTGCTCACCACTTGCTGGGCCAATAAAGGTTACACCGTCTTCTTGAAGTGTAGCAATATTTCGCTGTGTCGCCGATGCTTTCCACATTTGCTGGTTCATTGCTGGGGCAACAAAAAGCGTAGCGGTTGTGGCCAAATAAAGCGTGGTTAGTAAATCGTCTGCCATGCCGTGAGCAAGTTTAGCGATAGTGTTTGCTGTGGCTGGCGCAATAAGTAGGATGTCGGCCCATTTTGCTAATTCGATGTGCCCCATCGCAGCTTCAGCAGCTGGGTCGAGAAGGTGCTGATGCACCGGATTTCCTGACACAGCTTGAAGCGATAAAGTGCTCACAAACTCTGCGGCAGAGTCGGTGACAACAACACGTACGTTTGCACCTAATGCGGTGAGCTTTCGCACTAAATCTGGGGCTTTGTAAGCGGCAATACCGCCCGTCACGCCCAGCAAAATGTTTTTATTAGCAATAGACATAAAAGAACACTAAATCTAAATATTAATATTAGCCTACCATGGTGACAAAAAATCGGATAGCTGAACAAAAGTCGATCTTGGCGTTTAGATACTGTTTGTCTTTTATCTGCTCAACTTCAAAAGAAGAAACCCGCCTTTTATACAGTCGTTAATCTCTTTCAATTCAACTATAACCACTGTTTTATTGAGTTAACGGACCAAGTACATGTCGATAAAAGTATGGCCGATAAGTGAAAGGCCAAGAGAAAAGCTACTACAGCAAGGTGCAGAAAGCTTAAGTGACGCTGAGCTTATCGCAGTGTTGCTGGGTAAAGGTGTTAAAGGAAAGAGCGCCTTATCTGTAGCGCACGAATTGCTAAATGAATTAGGGTGTTTGCGAGGTGTGGTAACTGCGACAAAAGAAAGCTATGCAAAGGTGTCTGGCATTGGGCCGTGTAAGTATGCCCAGTTCCAAGCAGGGTTTGAAATTTTTAAGCGTAATTTAGAAATAAAACTTAAACGCCAAGATGTATTTAACAACGTAGATGACACTAAGCGTTACTTGCAGGCCAAATTAAGAGACTGCGAAAGGGAAAAGTTTGCGCTTTTGATGCTTGATAGCCAACATCAACTTATCGCTTTTCGTACCATGTTTAACGGAACGATCAATAGCGCTGCAGTGTATCCGAGAGAATTGATCAAGCAGGTTATGATCGACAACGCGGCGGCGATCATTTTGGTCCATAATCACCCTTCAGGCGTAGCAGAACCTAGCCATGCAGACATTCGGTTAACAGCCGAGATCAAAAATGCCATGGCATCGATCGACGTGCCTGTGCTTGATCATTTTGTGGTTGGAGATAAAGAAACCATTTCATTTGCGCAGCGTGGCTTGCTAACATAAGATTTCTAAGTCATTTGTCGATTATAATCTAGTCAAATGGTTGAAAATGATTTAGCATAGGACTTAGTGGGTAATTTTATTAAAGGACTGTTATGAAGAAGTCAATTATTGCATTGTTTGCAGCTGCTACTATGGTAGCTGGTGTTAACGCACAAGAAAATGAAGGTGGTGCTGGTGCAGGTGGCGCAGGCGCAGTAAGCGGTGGTCTTATCGCTACTGGTGTTGTTGCTGCTGGTATCATTGCTGGTGTTGCAAACAACAACTCTGCAGACGCGCCAGGAGATGGTGGCGTTACTCCAGGTGAACCTACTTGCGAAGGCGACGATCAAATCGTAGACGACGTATGTGTTGGTACAACTAACACTGTTACTGTTACTACTTCTGGTACAAGCACTGTAACTAAGACAATTACCGTGCCTGTTACATTTACTTACGCGCCGACCGTACAGTAAATTTAAGAGTATTCGAAAAAGCCGCTTCTTTTAGCGGCTTTTTTTATTTTTAGAGCAAAATTTCATCATTCTTAGTGTTTGTCGGCGTACTTTAATGAAACTACATATTCTATCGGCCCTTATCGGCTTTCTTTGCCTTTTTCTATCGGGTTGTTCCACAACAACACTTGCTTATTACAATACGCTTAAACTTGCTTTTAAAGACCGCACGGTAACTTACACCGTTGAAGAAATTGCAGCGAGTAAGGCGGATATTATGCAAATTAAAGCGGGGGAGCGAGACGCAGCCTCTCTTGCATTAGCCTATATTGACGGTGATAAGTATAAATGGGTGTCGGGTGATAGAGTCATCTTCACCATGCATCACGGCATAATTGTTAAAACTGAAGGTTTAGATAACGACCTCTTTTATACAGGAAATTTGCAGCATAATCCGTTAGCCACCAACGATGTTTTGCCTTTTAGCTGGAAGCGTAAAGTGGATATCGACGCAATTGGCTATGGTGTTCCAGTAGACTCTTCATGGCGAATTGTGGGCGAGGAAACCCACGAATACCTAGGCTTTACTGTGCCCCTTATTAAAGTCGTAGAAACCGTAGACTTTTCAGAATATACCCCGTTTATTGACGTGGGTCTGTCGTGGGAAAATACCTACTTCTTGCACAAACATACGAAAGAACTGATGGCCACAAAGCAACAGTTCAGCCCTAAGGGAGACGTGTACGACATGGTTTATCTAAGCCGTGTAGTACGTGAGATGAACAAACAAGGAGTAACGCAATAATGAAGTTTATTTCTACGCTTTTTATTGCCTTAGGTCTTATTACATCTACTAGTTTATATGCCAATGACGGCCTTGTAAGCGTTATGGTGAACAAGCAAACTTATCAGTTCGACCGACCAATCAGGTTATCAAGTGTGTTGTCTATAGTGGCTGATAATGGCGATTGGTATTGGCCTACAGCTTCTGCATTTGATTTAACCAATCCAACAGCTGAAAGAGAAAAAGAAATAGCGCTGTCGCAAATAAGAGAACTGCTGGCTAGCTTTGATAAAGACTCAGACACTCACAAAGCGCTACAGAATTTGTTTGAACAAGTGTCATCATGGACAGTATCTACGCGCATCGATATGCCTATCTCTTACAATCGAGCTAGGTTGTTCTTCGAAGACAACCCTATGTTCCAGCCGGGTAAATATTGGATCCGTTTGAATGGGCGCCCTAACGTAGTGCATTTCTCGGGCGCGGTAATAAAGCCAGGCGCTTACCAACATCAAAGCGACACTTCAATTTATACGGCGGCTCATACGGTCAAAAAGGCGGTAGACGCCGACAGAAGCGTTGTTTACGTCATTGACCCCATGGGCAATATAGAAGAGAAGGGTATTGCTTACTGGAATTTAGATTTTGCTCAGCTTATGCCGGGTAGCCAGGTTTACGTGCCTATTTCTTCAGAGCTTTTCAGCAATAAACTTAAGCAATTAAATGAGCGGGTCGCCGCGTTAGCTGTACATAGGGTTTTACCGCAATGAGTGCGCCAATATTTAAGAAAAAAGTATCTAAGAAAAAAACACTCGCGCTGGTAATTGGCAGCGCATTGTCTTCTGCCA
Source organism: Alteromonas sp. ABH4_454 (assembly GCF_056311775.1). Taxonomy (NCBI): domain Bacteria; kingdom Pseudomonadati; phylum Pseudomonadota; class Gammaproteobacteria; order Alteromonadales; family Alteromonadaceae; genus Alteromonas; species Alteromonas sp. ABH4_454. Next base: position 836,747 of record NZ_CM149972.1, read on the forward strand.
CGCTTGCCGATACTCAACTTCGGGTTACGCCTTCTCAAATGGTGCAAGGCGGTAATGGCCTAATCCAAACGCCAACCGCGCGTATGCGAGACGAAGGCGGAATGGCCATCAACTACACCGATAACGGCGAATATCGTTTTTGGTCAGTTAATATCCAGCTTTATGATTGGATGGAAGCGACCGCTCGCTATACCGACGTACGTACACGTTTATATAGCCAAGTTGAATCATTCAGTGGCGACCAAACCTTAAAAGATAAGGGCCTAGACGTTAAATTCAGGCTATGGAAAGAAAGTTATTACCTACCAGATATTAGCGTTGGTTTTAGAGACTTCGGTGGCACAGGCTTCTTTGAAAGCGAATACGTAAACGCCAGTAAATCGGTGGGGCCGTTTGATTTTCATTTAGGCTTAGGCTGGGGATATTTAGGAACAGCTGACGATATCACTAACCCATTTTGTGAGGTTAGAGACAGCTTTTGTGAACGTCCTGGCGGGTTCTCAGGCCGTGGTGGTAAGGTCGATTACGATCAATTTTTTAAAGGTACAACTGCCTTCTTTGGTGGCGTAGAGTACCAAACGCCGTGGGAACCTTTAACGCTAAAGCTAGAGTTTGAAGGGAACGATTACTCACGTGACAGAGCCGGTCAGTTAGAGCAAGATTCTCGCTGGAATGTAGGCGCGGTATATCGCTACAAAGACTTTGATTTCTCGTTAAATTACCAACGTGGAAATACCATTGGTTTTGGCGTGACATATCGCTTCAACATGAACACAGCATCACAGATCAAATTTGACGATGCGCCGCGAAACTTATTGGGAAGAAATGCACCGTCTAATGTTAAAGATGTGAATAAATCGCGTCTTTATAATGACCTTTATAATTCAGGCGGTTTTGTTTTGTCCGATGCTGAAATTAAAGAAGACAGTGCAATTTTCTATGGAACGCAGGTTAAGTATCGCGATCAAGATGAAGCTATCGAGCGCGTGGGACGCGTAGCGGCTTCTGAGCTTCCTGATAGTGTTAAAACTTATCATATGGTAGATAATCGTGGCGGCATTCCTATGGTCGATACACAAATAGATGCTGAAGCCTTTATCTCTGCCGCCCGCTATGAGTCAGTGGATGCTGAAATAACTGAGACTTACATAAGAACGTCACCTTCTGAAGAAGTGATGGACGCTTACGATCCCGCAAATACGTCAGGCTTTTTCTATAGCACCGACTTCTTTTTCACTCAATCGTTTGGTAATCCAGAGGACTTCTACCTTTATCAAACTGGGCTATTACTCAACGGTGGCTATGCGTTTAATGAAAACTTCTCGGTGGTGAGTAGTGCACGAGTGACGCTTCTTGATAACTTCGACAAGTTTAATTACCTCGTAGATGGTGAAGACGTGTCTTTACCTCGCGTACGTACCCGGGTACGTGAATATGTGTCTGAAAATGATGTATGGTTAGATACCGCGTTTTTACATTACAAAGACGATATCGCTGACGACCTTTATGCTCAAGCATACGCAGGTTATCTAGAAACCATGTTTGCTGGTGTAGGTGGTGAAATTCTTTATCGCCCTGTCGATAGTAATGTCGCCTACGGCATCGATATCAACTACGTTAAGCAGCGTGATCCTTACAGCCAAACAGGCTTAGAGGATTACGACACGCTAACCGGCCATGCAAGTGTCTATTGGCAGCCTGAATTCCTAGATGATACGCAAATTACGGTTAGTGCAGGTCAATTCTTAGCGAAAGATAAAGGTGTAAATATTGATTACGCCAAACGCTTTGATAGCGGCATTATAGTAGGTGCTTACGCTGCCTTTACTGATGTATCGTCAGAAGAATATGGAGAGGGAAGTTTTACTAAAGGCTTCTATATTTCCATTCCTACCGATTTGTTCTTGCTAGAGCCGTCGAAAGGGCGAGGATTATTCCCTTGGGTACCAATCTCTCGTGACGGTGGGCAAATGTTACGCCGACCTTCAAGATTGATAGATTTAACTGAAGTTAGGTCGCCTTTTTTTGACTAAATAGAAAAACGCCACGTGAATGTGGCGTTTTTTTTGCCTGTAGATAATTTAATTCAGCTACGAAATTAAAGTGTAGATTAGGTATTTATTCGTAGCGTAACTGCGAAGAGAAAAGTACAATACAGGCCGTGAAAAATGAGTGCTGGTGGTATTTTGTGCAAAAATAGTACGTAAAAGTAACCTTTTTGTACTTTCTTATTGAAATGATCCTGCCTTTGCTGTATAAAATGCGCCCTCTAATTTATAGTAATACGTCATTTGACCCAACCACTGTTTGAGCGCTTGGGATTAACTGACGCGACAGTTATCGTTGTTCTGGAGACAAATACAATGTCAAGAGTATGCCAAGTAACAGGTAAGCGTCCAACGGTTGGTAATAACCGTTCACACGCACGAAATGCGACTCGTCGTCGCTTTTTACCAAACCTTCAAACACACCGTTTTTGGGTTGAGAGCGAAAGCCGTTTTGTAAAACTACGTTTGTCTGCTAAAGGCATGCGTATCATCGATAAGAAAGGTATTGATTCAGTACTAACTGACATCCGTGCCCGTGGTGAGAAAATCTAAGGAAGCCGACAATGCGTGATAAAATTAAACTAGTTTCTTCAGCAGGTACAGGTTTCTTCTACACCACTGATAAAAACAAGCGTAACATGCCTGGCAAAATGGAGATCAAAAAGTATGATCCCGTTGTGCGTAAGCACGTTATGTTCAAAGAGGCCAAAATCAAGTAATTAGCTTGCTTTTGTCTCCACGAAAACCCAGCCTTTGCTGGGTTTTTTGCTTTTTTAACTCTAGCAATTGTTTGTATACCTCTCAGATCTCTGCGAGATCGCAACGTAGCGCACAAATGATCCCAAATAATTCATAGGTCAATAATGGCCTTGTCTATATCAGATCAGACGTTGCCATCAGCCTGAAAAAAGTTTGCTTCTAAAAGTTCAAGACACATAAAGCTCAGCACCAAACGCTAAGCAGCACCATGGTTTATGTGAACAAACGCGCATACTTTTCAAAGTCACCTAAAAATATTGAGTTAGCTTATAAGAGAGTGAGGTATTACTATATTCCGGTATTTATAGTCGACCATTTTACAGGAACAAGGCGTGGCAAGAATTTCTCAGCGGGCAATGAACAATGTGGTTATCGTTGCGATGCTCATTATGATTGCACTGTTTAACTTAGACAGTTTGGTACCAAAGAAAAGCCCAGTACAAACGCGCAGCTTATTGCCTGAAGATGCTTACGTGCTAAAGATAGAGCATGATAACAATAGCCTGGAACGTGTCGGACAACAATGGCGTCAAAAAGGTCTTAACACCAGCCTCGCTGTAAAGCCTGATGAGCAGTTTTCACATTGGCAAAGGGCTATGTTGAATCCAGCAACTGAAGTGCCTGAATCGGTCTTGAATACGCAGCCGTTTATTGTAGTGGTGTGGCTGGCGGGTAATAGCGACGGCAAGGTTTACGCTATTTATCCTAATACATCACCGGTAGTGATCAAATTCGAAAATAACTGGTACACATTAACCAATACCGACCTTGATAAATTATTACCCTGGACACTATAAATGCCTGAATTACCAGAAGTTGAAGTAAGCCGGTTGGGCGTATCACCTCATCTAATCGGCAATACCATTACTCAAGTGGTGGTAAGAGAACGTAGAATGCGCTGGCCCATACCAGAGGAAGTCTCACTGGTTGAGGGAAAAAAGGTAATAGCGGTAAAGCGTAGGGCGAAATATCTGCTAATTGAAACTGCCACAGGTACACTGGTTTTACATCTAGGTATGTCAGGTAAACTGCGGGTTATTGACGCAAGTACACCCGTTGTGAAACACGACCACGTGGACATTGTTTTAAATACTGGTAAGTGTTTGCGCTTAAACGACCCTAGACGCTTTGGGGCGGTTTTATTTCAAGCGCCCAATACACAACAATCAATGTTCGACAACTTGGGCCCTGAACCTCTTACAGACGACTTTGACGATAAACGTTTATTCAGCTTATCGCGCAACCGCAAAGGTCCGGTAAAGAACTTTATAATGGATAACGCTATCGTTGTGGGTGTAGGCAATATCTATGCAAACGAAGCCTTGTTTCTTGCAGGTATCGACCCGAGAAGATCCGCGGGCAATATTAGCGCCGCTCGTTACAAGTCACTTACTGCAACAATAAAACAAGTGCTTGCTAAAGCTATCGAGCAGGGCGGCACTACGCTCAAAGACTTTGCACAAACCGATGGTAAGCCAGGCTACTTTGCACAGCATTTAAATGTGTATGGAAGAAAAGGTGAGCCTTGCGAAGTGTGTGGCAAAGCCATTGAAAGCAAGGTAATAGGACAGCGAAATACCTTTTTCTGTACTCGCTGCCAGCGCTAAATATAGCAAGACAAGACTCATAGCTAGAAAGGTTTACAGCTAGAAAGATAGCTTAAAGCAACATAACACTGTAAACCGGCTGTACTGGAAAGCGCCGGTTTATCTAGCTCTTTTTACCTAGCCTGTCTCTTAACGCTTGCTCTACTACGGGGTGGCAAAAACCACTTACGGCCCCGCGATGCAAGGCTACTTCTTTCACTAGAGTTGAAGAAATAAAGGAGTTTTCTTCAGCTGGAGTTAAAAATACGCTTTCTAGCTTAGGGTTTAGGCGTCGATTCATATTAGCTAGCTGGAATTCGTATTCGAAATCAGATACCGCGCGTAAACCACGAATCAAAATAGTCGCGTTTTGTTCATCCGCAAAGTCCGCTAGTAGACCAGTAAATCCTACTACTTCAACATTAGGCAGATCGGCAGTAACTTTCTTTATCATTTCTACCCGTTCCTCTAATGTAAAAAGCGGCTTTTTACTGGGGTTAGACGCGATAGCCACGATAACGTGAGAGAATAGCTGAGATGCTCGCTCAATAAGGTCTGCATGACCGTTAGTAATTGGGTCGAAAGTACCTGGGTAAAGTGCTCTAGTGTGCATAAATTGAATCTTATTGTCGTATAGGGTTTATAGGTTCAACGGGGCTACTGTACCACATTAACGAGTAATGCTAAGTACTGCTGCGATTATGTTTATTATGCGCGGTTTCTAACGCTTCACCAATTCGTTGTAGCCATCTAAGCATGCCGTCCAATCGTCTTCTTTCCAGTGAAATATCGGGTTTTTGCCTTGCTCTTTATGCAAAGAGCGCAATAGACGATCTAGGTTACTTTGTTTCCAGCTATCCCCTTTACGTTTCGAGCAGCGGTCAAAGTCGATTAGCCAAATTTGCTTATCGCTATCAATCATAATATTTCGAACATTCGCATCGTGATGATAAACCTGGCAATTGTGCATTCGAGCCAGCGCTCGCCCTACTTCCTGCCACTCGTTTTTTGATAGTGGCTGCTGGCACAAAACGTGGTGCAGGTCTTGGCTATTAGGAATGTTAAGGGTGATAATATCGCCGCGATAAATCAAGCCTCTGCGGTGGATACGTGCAGCGACAGGAATAGGTACCAAAAGACCTTCACCTCGCATGTATTCGAGCAATGCGAATTCTTCGAAAGGTCTAGAACGTTCAATACCATTAAAAAAGTATTGGTCACTAAGTACCTTGCCTACCAGTCCGCCACGCATAAAGTGCCGTAAAACCCAGTGTTGTCCTTCATGCTCAATGAAGATCGTTGTACCACGCCCCTTGGCTTGACCTGTTATCTTGTTTTGTAGCTGCCAAAACTCAGGGCTAAACATTTCTGTATTAGGCTGACTGACTAAGGTGTTGTCGAAAATAAAGTGGTGCCCAGCACCTATGTCTCGTCGCATTGTCGCCATGTTGCCCACAACTTATGGTAAATTTCATATTCTAATGATTTATTTTGGTTTTTCAGCAACGAGAGAGCTTCTGTGGGAAAAAAGATTTGTTTAATGCGCTTATCGGCCATTGGGGATGTGTGTCATGCCGTTGCTATGGTTACTCGAATTCAATCACAGTGGAACGATGCTGAAATTACGTGGGTAATAGGGAAAGTGGAGTATCAGCTTGTGAAGCTGATGCCAAACGTACGGTTCATTATTTTTGATAAATCAAAAGGGAAAGCTGCAGTAGAGTCGCTAAAAGCGGAAGTGGCCGGTGAAACCTTTGATGCTTTATTAATGATGCAAGTGGCATTACGGGCAAACTTAGCTTCGCGAGTGATTAAAGCAAAACAGCGCATAGGTTTTGACTGGGCGCGAAGTAAGGAGCTGCACTGGTTGTTTGCCAATAAAAGGGTGGCTGCCACAAAGCACGCTCATGTGCTTAAAGGTTTTATGGATTTTGCCGATGCATTGGGCGTACCTGAGCCAAAAGCTGTTTCTTGGAGTATTCCTGTTGCATCAGAAGATGAAAAGTGGGGAGAAGAACAAGCTAAAACCTTGGGTAAATATGTCGTTATTTCACCAGCGGCAAGTAAGGCTGAAAGAAATTGGTTGCCGCAACGATACGCAAGTATTGCTGACTATATCCAAGAGGCCGGTGTCACCGTGATATTATGTGGCGGTCCAGGAGATTTAGACCGCAAAACTGCTGATGCAATTAAAGCGAGTGTGAAATATCCGCTTAAAGACTTTACTGGGCAAACAACATTGCATCAGCTGCTTATGTTACTAAAGCATGCTCACCTAGTTATTGCACCAGATACTGGGCCTGCTCACATGGCAACTACCGTGGGCACGCCTGTTATTGGGCTATACGCACATTCTAATCCACGTAGAACAGGGCCTTACAACAATCTTGAAAGGTTGGTGTCGGTTTATGATGAATGCATAGAAGAGCAAAAAGGGAAACCTTGGAGCGCCTTACCGTGGGGAACGCGAGCCAAAGGGAGCCAGTTAATGGAAAAAATTACCGTAGACATGGTTAAGCAAAAAGTTGCGCCGTTCCTCGTTTAATTTTTTTATCATAAGGTAAAACTACCAACTATTATCTACACTTAGCGTTGTGCTGTGTGCTTCTTTTGAACAGGGAGTCGTTACTTAATGAAAAAGCCCGCTTTGCGATGGCTGTCCGAGATTCATTCTTTTGCTGCATTTAGAAAAGTACTGCTAACACTAGCAGTGCTATTCATGTGCTTGCCTAAAGTAAATGCATCGGAACTTAACGTCATGGTGAACGAAAGTGTAATGGTTGAAGAACTTAGTCGCTCCGAACTTCGTCAGATCTTTACGGGGCAGCGCCAGTATTGGGAAAATGGCACTAAAATTACCGTTTTCGTACTGCAAGACAGCGACGAGCTACACCGTCAATTTTGCCGCGATATTCTTCAAATGTTCCCTTATCAGCTGTCTCGTCTTTGGGATCAAATTACCTATTCTGGCCAAGGTATCACCCCTATCAGAGTAACCTCTTATCAAGCGCTAGTGGATGCATTGGAAAACACGGTAGGTTCTATCGGTTATGTTGAGCGGACCGATATCGTCAAGCTTAGACGCGTTGAGGTAGATTTAAAATGAAAATATACATCGCTTTAGCGCTTGGGCTATTTAGCTCGCATGTTATTAGCGCGCAATCAGATTTTACATGGCATGGTTATGTTTCACAGGGCTTGACCCAGTCGAAAGACAGTAGTTTTATTACTGACGATAATAAAGTGACAGGTGAACTCACCGAAATCGGTTTAAACGGTTATTATCAGCTTGCTGAAAACATATCCATAGCAGGCCAAATTAACTATCTAGAGGGTGGGAATCGCTTCGAGCAAGGTGCTCGCCTCGATTACTTATTTGTTGACTGGAAACTACCTGACTTACCTGGCGGGTGGCAGGGCCAAATTCATGCAGGACGCTTTAAAAACATCCACTGGCTTTATTCATCAACCAGAGATGTCCCTCAAACGCGATATACGTCAGTACTGCCTCAGTCAGTGTATTTTGACGGATTCCGCGATGTCGCTTTGGGCAGTAACGGAATACTAACCAGTTTCTCTCACTATGGTAAAGAATTTACGTGGGAGCTTAACTGGAGTTATGGTCGCTCGAATATTAATGACTCTCAGCGCGATTTTCTCTTAGGCGATGCAGCTGAGGGCAAAATCAAACAAGATTTCGCGCATCAAGCTAGCGTATTTTTGCAGCCCTCATCAATGACGTGGAAGGTAGGTGCGAGTTGGCTTAATTCCGACTTTAGGTACACCCCATCACAAAATGATAACCGTTTGTCTGGTGGAGCTAATGTCGAGCGCTTTATGCTGTCCGCCCAATATTTTGCTGAGAAGTGGGAAGTCACTGCAGAGGTACTTCGTGAAAAACAAGACAGCCAAGGGTTATTTGCCCCTGACTTTGCTGAAAAACGTACTGGTGAAGGTGGCTTTGTTCAATTTAGATACCTATTTAACAACGAAATCAGCGGTCTTATTGGTTACGATACCTACATCAACGATACCTCCGACAGAGACGGTAAAATCCTAGAGGCAAGTACTGGAGGGCTTATCCCTGCCTACTTCGGGTATCAAGATACTTATACGGTGGGGTTACGTTGGGACATCGCGCCCAAATGGCGATTACAGGGCGAATATCACTGGGTTGAAGGTGCAACGCGTGTGGTCAGCTTATTAAACCGTGATGTGGCATCCCACGCCGATAAGCATTGGGAAATGTGGTCAATACAATTGATGTATTGGTTTTAAGGGTAAAAGATGAAGGTTCAGGTATCTTTTACCACGAAAACCATCGCTATTTTACTGGCAATGGTTTTAACCGTTACTATCGTTATATCCACCGTGCTAATTCAAGAGTCTGAAGCACAGGTTGTGATGCAGCAGCGGGAAAGCCAAATTAGCAACCAGCGTAGGGTTCAGCTATTCGAAGACATACTCCATAGCCGTATGATCACCCTCATTGATATCATTAGCCGTAAAAATGGCGCGTATTCTAATAACCTTGATAATTTACATAATACGCTAGATGACTTAAGCGAATACCTAACGCTCAATTTTCAGGTAGAAACCCTTTACTTATTCGATGAAAACGGCGTTGTTGGAAAGCCTACTTACCCCGTTAACGGCACCATCAAGCGGCTTGTAGATTCTACCCGGGCCTCATTTGAAAGTCGTTCGTTACTGGTCTGCGAAAGCGTATGCACTCACTACATTTCTATACCTATAATGGCATCAAGCGAAAAAGTGCCGGTTATTGTCGTGTCGACTTCCATGCGAGAGTTACTGTATTTATTTAGCCGCGCCACCGATGTATATAAAGTCGCGGTTGTTCAGGTAGATGAATCACAGGTTGAAAAACTTGCGTTAAAGGTAGCAAGTCAGGTTTCCGCTGCGAACAAACAATTTTTAAATTCGCTTATTAAGGCATTGCCTGAAAACTGGCGTGTTGACGACCTCGTAATAAAAGGGGTAAACGTAGAGTTAGAAAACCAGCAGCTTCTGGTTAGCCTTTTGCCTTTTGACCATGCGGCAGGCGATCATCCTTATTTGCTTATCGTTCAAGATGTCTCAGCAATGATACGTCAGAACGAGCAATATCAGTACGTGGTTATTTCAAGCGCTATCGCATTATTTCTTCTTTTCTCTTCGTTGCTCTATCTTTTCTTAAATCAATATCGCACAAGGCTTTTAGACATAAGCGAGCGTCTGCCGATGTTGGCTGAACATAAGTTTAGCGAATTCTATACGGTCGCAGCTAAGCGTCGAAAGCAGCCGGTATTTAAGCTAACCGACGAACTCGACGTAGTTGAGGAAGCGGCGAACGATTTAGCGCGCCAGCTAGAAAGCTTTGACGGACAAATGGCAATTAACACCGCTAAGCTAGAAAAAATGGCCATGTTCGACGTGCTGACAGGCCTACCCAACCGCAACATGTTGACCTTTCAAATTGAAAAACAACTGGCTAGCTCAATTCGAGATGACAGGCTAGTAGCGCTCATGTTTATGGATTTAGATGACTTTAAAAAAGTTAACGATAGCCATGGGCACGATGTCGGCGACAAGCTGCTTAAAGCTGCGGCAATGAGAATTTCCCGTCCTATTCGGGAGTCTGATATTGCATCGCGGTTTGGGGGCGATGAGTTTGTTATCTTACTGTCGAATATAGAGAGCAAAAAACATGTCGACACGGTCGCGCAAAAAATTATCGACGAGTTTCAAGAGCCCATTATTGTAGACGGCGTTACGTTTTATGTTTCAATCAGCATTGGTATTGCCATTACTAACCACTCACGCGCTACGCCGGTAGAGCTGCTGCGCCATGCCGATATAGCGATGTACGAAGCTAAGGCGAAAAAAGGTGCTGAGTTTAGGGTATATGACGCCACTATGAACCTTAAGGTAATGCAAAAGGTTGAATTGGAGTCTGAAGCTCGCGAAGCGCTAAGAGGCAATCAGTTTAGCCTTGCCTTGCAACCCCAAATAGACATGCACAGCGGTAAGCTAATGGGCTTTGAAGCACTATTACGCTGGTATCACCCTAAAAAAGGGCATATATCGCCAGGCGATTTTATTCCTCTTCTTGAAAACACGTCATTTATGCTCGAGCTAGATTATTGGGTGATCACGCGTTCCACTCACTTAGTTAACGAGCTCAAAACCAGCGGCTACCCAGACATCAAAGTGGCAATTAACTTATCGGCCGGGCAGTTCCTCGACCCCAGTTTGCCAGAGTTTTTACAGCACCAAATTATTAAAAACGATATCGCTCCCGATCAAGTTTGCTTAGAGCTAACTGAAACCGTGTTGGTCTCTGATATCAAACGGGCTACGGGGATAATGCAAACCATACGTGATATGGGGTGCATGTTAGCGATTGATGACTTTGGAACCGGCTATTCATCTTTAAGTTACTTAAAATCATTACCAGCCGACTTTATAAAAATAGATCGCTCTTTCGTTGCCAACATCGCCAGCAGTGCAGATGACAGAAACATCGTGCATTCCACCATATCCATGGTGCGTAACATGGGCATGCAGGTGGTAGCTGAAGGCATTGAAACCAATGAGCAATACGAGTTGCTTTGTCATTTCGACTGCCATCAGGGCCAGGGCTATCTTATTAGCCGTCCTATACCTGAAGTAAACCTTTGGGACGCATTAAGGGACAAAGTAGAAAACGGTTTTTGGAAAGACTTTGCCTAGGGCCTGTTGACCTTTGGTGTACGAATTTTGGTCTAAATGGAAGCCTTTTAATCGCGAAACAGTCCTGCAAGCCTAGCGGGCTAAGTTAAAGGACTGTGACAAAGAGTAAAAGGCTTCCATAACGACCCCTACGGGCAGCGCCTTTGTGCCATCTATACTGCGTTGAATGTTCTCGATTTAGAACCACTAAACCGTCAAACATTCGCCTTGTCTAGATGGCACACAGACCGCTGCAAAAATGTACAACAAAGGTCAACAGGCCCTAGCACTTAAAACAAATTAGCGTGATTTAAGCATTTTTTGTGAGTGTGCTGAATAATTTACAAACTTAGTCGACAAACCCATTAAATACAGCGCAAGGGTGTGTACCCTTTCATGCGCTTTCATTACACTAGCGGTTTTCATATACCCACACTTGGAGAATGGCATGTCTGCGGCATTTATTTCTCATTTGCAATCGCAAATTGAAGCCACGAAAGAAGATGGTTTGTACAAAAAAGAGCGTGTAATCACGTCGAAACAACAAGCGGATATTGGCGTTGCTGGTGGCGAGCACGTTATTAATTTTTGTGCTAACAACTACCTTGGCCTAGCAAATAATGAAAGCTTAATCGAAGCGGCGAAAGAAGGCTTAGATAGTCATGGCTTCGGCGTAGCATCTGTGCGATTCATTTGCGGAACGCAAGACATTCACAAGCAACTAGAAGCCTCTATCAGCGACTTTTTAGGTACAGAAGATACCATTCTTTATCCGTCTTGTTTTGACGCCAACGGAGGTTTGTTTGAAACCCTTCTTGGACCAGAAGATGCCATTATTTCTGATGCGCTGAATCATGCGAGCATCATTGACGGCGTGCGCTTGTGTAAAGCCAAACGTTACCGCTATGCCAATAACGACATGGCAGCGCTAGAAGAGCAATTAAAGCAAGCTGATGCCGACGGTGCGCGCTTTAAAATCATTGCTACCGACGGCGTATTTTCCATGGACGGCGTTATTGCCGACCTTGCTTCAATCTGCGACCTGGCCGACAAATACGATGCCATGGTAATGGTTGATGACTGCCACGCCACGGGTTTCTTGGGCGAAAATGGTAAAGGTAGCCATGAATACTGCGGTGTAATGGGTCGTGTAGACATTATTACAGGTACTTTAGGCAAAGCCCTTGGTGGTGCGTCAGGCGGTTACACGTCAGGCAAAAAGGAAGTTGTTGAATGGCTACGTCAACGTTCCCGTCCTTACCTATTCTCTAACTCAGTTGCGCCACCTATCGTTTCAGCATCGTTAAAAGTGTTTGAAATGATGAAAGAAGGCGATGAGTTACGCGCTAATCTATGGCGAAATGCCAACCACTTCCGCAAGCGCATGGAAGACGCGGGCTTTACCCTTGCAGGTAAAGATCACGCTATTATTCCGGTAATGCTTGGCGATGCCCGCTTAGCCAGTGAAATGGCTGACAAACTGCTAGAAAAAGGCATTTACGTTATTGGCTTCTCTTACCCTGTTGTACCAAAAGGGCAAGCCCGAATTCGTACGCAAATGTCAGCAGGTCACAGCCTTGAACATGTAGATAAAGCCATCGATGCGTTTATCGAAGTAGGCCGTGAAATGGGAGTGATTTCATGAAGTCGCTGGTAAAAGCAAAAGCGGAAAAAGGCATTTGGCTACAAGACACGCCAAAGCCTGAAGTAGGGCACAACGACCTACTGATTAAAATTCGCAAAACCGCGATTTGCGGTACTGATATGCATATCTACAACTGGGATGAGTGGTCGCAGAACACGATTCCCGTACCAATGGTGGTTGGTCACGAATACGTTGGCGAAGTAGTGGGTATGGGGCAAGAAGTAAAAGGCTTCGAAGTTGGTGACCGTGTTTCTGGTGAAGGTCATATCACCTGTGGTCACTGCCGCAACTGTCGCGCTGGTCGCGTACACTTGTGCCGTAACACTGAGGGTGTGGGTGTAAACCGCCCTGGTGCTTTCGCAGAGTACTTGGTAATTCCAGCATTCAACGCGTTTAAAATTCCAGACAATATCAGCGACGACCTCGCGTCTATTTTCGACCCGTTTGGTAATGCCGTTCACACCGCACTAAGTTTCGACTTGGTAGGTGAAGATGTGCTTATCACGGGTGCTGGACCTATCGGTATTATGGCCGCAGCAGTCGCTAAGCACGTAGGTGCGCGACATGTTGTTGTTACTGACATCAACCCTTACCGTCTTGAGTTGGCTAAAAAAATGGGTGCAACCCGCGCTGTTGACGTAAGTAAAGAAAACTTACAAGACGTTATGGGCGAACTGGGCATGTCAGAGGGGTTCGATGTGGGCCTTGAGATGTCTGGTGTGCCAGTAGCCTTCAGAGACATGCTCGACAAGATGAATCACGGCGGCAAAGTGGCCATGCTGGGTATTCCTCCGCAAGACGTTGCTGTCGACTGGAACCAGGTCATTTTTAAAGGTCTGGTCATAAAAGGTATCTATGGCCGAGAAATGTTCGAGACTTGGTACAAAATGGCGAGCTTACTACAAAGCGGCCTAGATCTTTCTCCCATCATCACTCATACCTTTTCCGTTGATGACTTTCAGAAAGGGTTTGATACCATGGGGTCAGGACACTCAGGTAAAGTTATTTTGGACTGGCAATAATGACAACATTCTCACACATTAGCGTAAACGACGTGGCTAACTTCCAAGGCGACGTAACGATTGTGGATATTCGCGATCCTCAATCCTTTGCTAATGGCCATATGCCCAATGCGGCACCGCTTAACAACGACAACTTTGGGGCGTTTATTGACCAAACACCCAAAGATATCCCAGTTGTTGTAGTGTGTTACCACGGCGTAAGCAGTCAGCAGGCTGCACAAGTGATCGCTCAACAAGGTTTTGAGACCGTTTATAGTATGGACGGGGGCTTTGAAGCGTGGCGACAGGCGAACCCGGTAGTAACCGAATAGCGATTTTATAAAGGTGCACAATGTGCACCTTTATTTTATGTTTTGCAGGTCTTTCACTATTTCAGTATAAAGAGTCAATGACGAGAGCTAGGATTCCGCGCTCTTGCACATCTTTATCGCTTCACACTCTTTTTTGCTTTTGGGGTAACAACTAGCTTATGGGTCATCCTTTAATTGCGTTTAATCAGCAAAGTCCAGCGCACCTTCTTGCCAACTATTTAACCAGTCAGCATATCAACGCCAACGTAGTACAGCACGAAAAAGAGTTTGTGGTTGTGCTGGATAACAATGAGCATATTGACCGCGCAAAAGTTATCGCAGAAGACTTTATAGCAAATCCAACGAACCCTAAATATCAACAAGCGGCATGGGACAATGGTAAGAACGTACAGCTAGCCCCATCAGGTAGCGGCTTTTCGTTAAGAAAAATAATCTCTGATGCCGTTAAAGCGCCATTTACTTCTGTGGTATTTGTGCTGTGTGCTGCAGTTTACCTATTGTCTTTATTTGGGTTATTTGCCCCCATTGCACAGCACTTATTGATGCAGCCGTTTTCTGTCTTGTCACAAAATCACGAGTGGTGGCGGCTGCTGGGCCCGGCGTTCATTCATTTCTCGGCACTTCATATCATATTTAATTTACTGTGGTGGGGCATGCTGGGGGCCAAAATTGAACGTACTCTAGGCATAAGCATGCTGCTTATTGTATTTTTAGTATCGGCCACAATTTCCAATGCCGCTCAAGCGCTATTTAGCGACCCTGTACAAGGTAATCTATTCTTATTTGGCGGCTTGTCTGGTGTGGTGTATGCCGTGATGGGTTTTGTGTGGTGGCTTGGCTGGCTGCGCCCTAGTTGGGGGTTGTCGTTACCGAACTCTATTGTAGGCTTTATGTTGGTTTGGCTGGTCATTGGCTATGCCGACATACTGTGGGTGAGTATGGCAAATGCTGCGCATACGGCGGGGCTTATTTCAGGCTGTTTACTTGCCGCCATACTAAGCTTGGGTTCTGCTAAGCGTTAGCAATTGGCCAGCGCAGGCCTTAGTTTGTATAAGTGCTAGAACGTGCAGGTATCACAACGAAAAGATAGGGAATAGTTAGCCGCACTTACTTAGATATTTGGCGTATTACACGCTAATAAAAAACGGTAAACTGCTATAGAAACAAAAAAGCGAGCTCAGTATTGAAGCTCGCTTTTTCATTGGGTTAGGCAGCAGTTATTCTATTTAAGCACCCTGGTACAAATACTTAGTAAAAATAACGTTTTTAATTACTTCACCACCAGTTTCTTGCTGCATGTGCTCTTGAAGGGCTTTTAAAATAGCGCGGCGAATGTCTTCACGACCGGTTAGTGATTTCACCTTTTCTGCTGGCTGCTGCCCAAAAATTTCAATAGCGGTAGCGCGTAGCAGCGGCATATGGTGTTCAGCAATTTCCAGTTGGTTAACATCGTTAATCATCAACTCTACCGACACGCGAACGTATCCCAGCTTCTGTGCGCTGTCGCTAATATAGTTGGTAACAATTTCTGGCTCTAAGCCCAAATAAGCATAGTTGGCTTTATCTTGTGCCAATGCTGAGCTGCAACCAAAAACAAAAAAGCTAACCGCTAATATACGTAAAATTAGTGACTTAAACATAGTGAAGCCTGAAACACCAAAATAATAAATTCACTTGGTAGTGTAGCAAATCTCTGATCAAACACACTACTGCAAAAGTTTAACCAAGTGAAAATATTCTTACATGACGTGTTATCATACCAACAGATTCATTATTCGGGCTTTTCGTGTGAGTTTTAATGCCACTTTTCCAGTGGGTTTGGCGGTTGACTGGCAAGCACCTTCTGGCATCACAATTCCTAATGCGCAGCTAAAAAATTGGCTTTTAGACACAGGGTCGTTGACCGAGCGGGTGCAATCACTAAGCGATCATTTTTCGCTGGAGCTTATCGGGCAGAGCACGCAAATACCTCACGACAACGAGCTGTCGTTACTTCACAATAACGGTAACACCAGCTATCAAGCCCGTGAAATTCTATTATGTGGCGATCACCAACCCTGGGTGTTTGCACGCTCAATTATCCCCCAAGCATTTGTAGACAGTGAGCTTTCTGACTTAGGTCGCGAGCCACTGGGAAAACGCTTATTTAACGACGCGCGGTTCACCCGTTCACAGTTCCAATTGTGTACTGCCCAAGCCTCCCAGTTTGGCATCAATAGTAACCAAACCTTGTGGGGAAGACGCTCGTTGTTTACGTTAGATAACTACAGCATGATAGTGGCAGAAGTTTTTCTTCCACATTCTCCGGCTTACGGTCAGTCAGCGACAAGCGAAAAAGAAAGCGAACAACAATTATGAAACACAATTGGAATGCATATGCGCGACTTATGCGCCTAGATAAACCCGTAGGTATTTATTTATTGTTGTGGCCTACATTGTGGGCACTGTTAATGGCGGTACAAGGTTTACCGTCTTTAGGCATTACGCTTATCTTTGTGGCTGGTGTAATTGTAATGCGTTCAGCGGGCTGCGTTATCAATGACTATGCTGACAGAAAGGTCGACGGACGCGTAAAGCGCACAACCCAGCGTCCGTTGGCAACTGGCGAAACTAAGCCTAAACAAGCGCTGCAGTTATTCAGCGCACTGATCGCCTTTGCATTTGTGTTAGTGCTGTTTCTTAACTGGCAAACTATCGCGTTATCTGTCGTAGCGCTTTTGCTTGCTGCAAGTTATCCCTTCATGAAGCGTTATACCCACTTGCCGCAGGTGGTATTAGGTGCGGCATTTGGCTGGGCTATACCTATGGCTTTCATGGCCGTGCTAGAAACTGTACCAACGTACGCTTGGTGGTTGTTTATTGCTAACTTACTATGGACAGTAGCGTACGACACCATGTACGCCATGGTAGACCGCGACGACGATTTGCAAATAGGCGTTAAATCTACCGCTATATTGTTCGATAAAAACGACGTGCTAATTGTGATGTTGTTGCAAGCCTGCGCGCTAGCAATTCTGTGGAGTATAGGCGTAACAATCAATGCGACATGGCCTTACTACACGGCCGTGCTGTTTTCTGCTTTGTTATGCGTGCGCCAATATCAACTTATTAAACGCCGCCAGCGTGAAGGCTGTTTCACTGCGTTTATTGAAAACCACTACATTGGTTTAGCCATTACGCTTGGTACGGCGCTGCATTTTTGTTTGGTAAGGTAAAACTTACCAACAGCAAACTTCAACCTGTACCAACGTCCCCTTATAACTTATTTATAGCCAGTCTAAAGTATTCACTAGCTTATACAGGAACGCGCTTCAATCACTAAATGTTTTTAAAGCTGTACACAAATTGTGCTACTAAGTGTTATACTTCAGGTGTCGAATGGAATCTATAGGCATATATAAATTGAAGTGGTTCAAGAGGTGGGCGAGTAAGGAAGGTTTATCAGACAGCGTGCTAAAATTAGCAATTGCAGAAATGTAACAGGGATTAGTTGACGCCGATTTAGGTGCAAACGTGTATAAAAAGCGAGTACCTCTTTTGGGGCAAGGCAAAAGTGGAAGCTTAAGAACCCTCATAGCTTTTCAAGTGGATAATAAAGCCTTTTTTATTTACGGTTTTTCCAAAAGCACCCGCTCTAACATTAGTGTTAAAGAGATGAAGTCTTTAAAACTCTTAGCTAAAGAGCTACTGAACTACAGCGAGGAAAAGCTTAAGAAAGCTATTGATTAAGGTAGTATTGAAGAGGTGAGATAACATGAAAGAAAGCATTTTAGATGTAGTCCATAGTACAGCAAAAGATTTGAGCGAAGCCGGAGTAATGGATAAGCAGACTATGCATAAGTTTGATGCATTATGTTTACCCAAACTCAAGCAATATGATGGACAGCGGATAAAAGCAATACGTGATAAAGCAAGAGTAAGCCAAGCTGTTTTTGCTGCCTATTTAAATATCACGCCATCTACAATCAAGCAGTGGGAGCAGGGGAGCAAAAAGCCTCGAGGTACTTCTTTAAAGCTTCTGAGCCTTGTTGAGCAGAAAGGTCTAGAGATCTTGATGTAACGTTTCTTTTGTTCTGGGCTTTTGCAAAGACAGAAGAGCATTCTTTATCTCATCGGTTTTAACAAAAAAGCGCCATAAAGGCGCTTTCAGGTTTCTAGAAGTACCAATGTCTACTTTTCTGCTAGCTTTGCTTCTAGCTCGGCTATGCGACTTTCCATAGCGTCTAACTTTTCGCGAGTGCGAATAAGCACTTGGCTTTGAATATCGAACTCTTCGCGAGTCACTAAATCAAGTTTCGACAGCTGCGACTGCAATACTGTTTTCACTCGGCCTTCTGCTTCTTCAGCCATGTTTTTAACGCCTGGTGGTACGGCATCAGCAATTTGTTTCGCTA
Organism: Alteromonas sp. ABH4_454; assembly: GCF_056311775.1. Classification (NCBI taxonomy): domain Bacteria; kingdom Pseudomonadati; phylum Pseudomonadota; class Gammaproteobacteria; order Alteromonadales; family Alteromonadaceae; genus Alteromonas; species Alteromonas sp. ABH4_454. The sequence continues at coordinate 855,223 of NZ_CM149972.1, forward strand.
AATCTTCGAGTTTCTTCGGATCCAACATGGAATTCCCTTATAATGCGCAGCTCAAAATATGAAAGCTATTCTATCGGTATCGTCGCGACATGCAATGAAAACCGTGTTACGCCCAAACGTACGTTGTTTTAGGAATTAAATGAAACTAAATGAAGCTCAAGAATCTGCCGTAACCTATGTGTCTGGCCCATGTTTGGTGCTGGCAGGGGCGGGCAGTGGTAAAACCCGTGTAATTACCAACAAGATTGCTCATTTAGTTAGAAACTGCGATATGCCAGCACGCTATATTGCAGCGGTTACTTTCACCAACAAAGCCGCACGTGAAATGAAAGAACGTGTAGCGCAAACCTTGGGTAAGCCAGAAGCTCGAGGGTTAAAGGTATCGACCTTTCACACCATGGGCTTAACTATCATTAAAGCCCATGTAAAAGACTTAGGCCTAAAACAGGGGTTCTCGCTGTTCGATGATAAAGACTCGTTTGCCCTGCTTAACGACCTAACGTCCGACACCCTCGATGGCGATAAAGATCAGCTTCAGCTTCTGCAAAGCTGCATATCGAACTGGAAGAACGACCTTATATTGCCTGACGCCTTATTGAAGTCAGCAACCAGCACGGGCGAACGCGAATTTGCAGAAGCCTACAAGCGTTACCAAGACAACCTAAAAGCCTATAACGCGCTAGATTTTGATGACCTTATCCTGCTGCCCACACTGCTTTTAAAAAGCAGCGAAACGATAAGAGCCAAATGGCAAAGCAAAATTCGTTATCTGCTGGTAGATGAATACCAAGATACCAACACCAGTCAGTACGAGTTAGTAAAGTTACTAGTAGGCGAGCGCGCACGGTTTACCGTGGTTGGCGACGACGACCAGTCTATTTACTCATGGCGTGGCGCGAAGCCGCAAAACCTACATTTGCTGCAAGAAGATTTTCCGCGATTAAACGTGATTAAGCTACAGCAAAACTACCGCTCGTCAGGGCGTATTCTACATTGCGCGAATATTCTTATTCAGAACAACCCGCACTTGTTCGATAAAACCCTGTTCTCTGAACTGCAGTACGGCGAGCCGCTTAAAGTGATAGAGGCGAAGAACGAAGAACATGAAGGTGAGCGGGTGGTGGCAGAACTGCTGGCGCACAAGTTCATGAACCGCACCCAGTTTAAAGACTACGCCATTTTGTATCGCGGGAATCACCAAAGCCGTATTTTCGAAAAGCTGCTAATGAGCAACCGCATTCCTTACAAAATAAGCGGTGGGATGTCGTTCTTTGGTCGAGCTGAAGTGAAAGACATCATGGCCTATTTACGGCTTTTGGTGAATCAGGACGACGATAACGCTTTGCTGCGTATAATAAATACGCCTGGGCGTGGTATAGGCCGCGCTACGCTAGAAAAACTGGGTAACTTTGCCAATAGCTTGGGTGTGTCTATGTTTGAAGCCGCGACCCATCCTAACTTAAACAGCGTGCTGCCTGATAAAGCCTTTCATTCGGTATCGACCTTTGCCCGCTGGGTAGTTGAGTTCTCGGACAACGCTGAACGTGGCAACACTGCAGATGCAGTGCGCACCATGATCCGCACCATGGGTTATGAAGAATGGCTGTATGAAACCAGCGCCAGCCCCAAGGCCGCAGAAATGGCCATGGCCAATGTGAGTACGTTATTTGGTTGGGTTAACGATATGCTGGAAGGCAACGACCTAGACCAACCCATGACTTTAACTGAGGTAGTGAACCGCTTAATTCTGCGCGACATGATGGAGCGAGGTGAAGACGACGGGGAAGGGGACCAGGTTCAGTTAATGACGCTGCATGCTTCTAAAGGTTTGGAATTCCCTATTGTGTTCCTAGTGGGTATGGAAGAGGGCTTATTGCCGCACCAAAGCAGTATTGACGAAGATAACGTAGAAGAAGAGCGCCGACTTGCCTACGTAGGTATTACCCGTGCCCAGCGCGAGCTTATATTCAGCCTTGCCAAAGAGCGCCGACAGTTTGGTGAAGTGATTAACCCCGAGCCAAGCCGCTTTTTATTCGAGCTACCGCCCGATGACGTTCAGTGGGAAAACCAAAAGCCAAAGGCAACGAAAGAAGAGCGCCAGCAAAAAGCACAGGTGGGTATTGCTAACCTAAGGGGTATCTTAGGTAAAAAGTAGTCGGTAAGTATCTAACTCAGATAGCTTTATCAATGAAGACTGGTCGGAATAACCAGAGTGAGAAATTTCCTGGTCATATGTTTTGGGCATACCTTGTTGAGCAAGCATCAGCTGAAAGCGGGTAGTTAGCCTACAAAAGTTACAGATGGCGCGACTTGAATCTTACACCACCTATTTATTTTTTAGTGTAAGGCCTTTTGTTGTAAGTGAGTACTTACTTTTAGCTGGCTAGCAGTGCCATATCAAGCACTTTGGCGTGCTTTAATATCTTGCCCTGACCGTACGAACACTCAATTTCATTTAGGGCGTCAAGCTGGGCTTGGGAATCTACTCCCTCTGCGATCACCTTAAACTTAAGGTGTTCAGAAATAAGCATCACCGATTGAATAAGCTTTAAGTTTCGCTGAGAGCGCGGGAGTGATTTTACAAATCGGTGGTCAATCTTGATGAAGTCGAAGGGGTAAGCAAACAGGTAACTTAGCGAAGCTAATCCACTTCCAAAGTTATCAAGAACAAGGGTTACGCCAGCGCGTTTGAGCTTTTTAATTGCCGGTAAGATAAACTGCGAACGTCGATTTAAGTCATTTTCATCAAACTCAAACACAAGCTGGCTTGGCGTAATGTCAGATGCCGCAATTACGTCTATCATTTGATTAACCATAGAAGCCTGTAATAAGTGGTTAATCGACACATTGACCGCTATTTTGTTAATAGGCTCATCGGTATTCTTGTAGTGGTTTAGTAACTCGCATGCTTTGTTAAGCTGAAATAAATCAAGGTCGAGTGTAAGGCCGCTGTGCTCAGCCACTTCCCTAAACTGCTCACGGGCTATTTTGCCGTAGGCAGGGTGAGACCAGCGAATATACATTTCTTTGTACAGCGTGCTCTTGTCATTTAAGTCAATCACTGGCTGCAAAAAGTAATCAAACTCTTCTTCACGCAGGGCGCGCCTGAATTCATTTTCAAGCTCCAACTCTTCTATCAGCCTTTCGCGCATGCTCTTATCAAACATTACGTAACGGCCACGCCCCAGCGTCTTCGCTTGGTACATGGCGGCGTCGGCATCACGTAATACTTCGTCGGCGCTACGATAATAGGTTTCTAAGTGGGCAATACCCACGCTGGCGCCGGAATACATTTCGCGACCATCCAGTAAGAATGGCTCTGAAATTGAAGAAATGATGCGACTAGCTACTTCTTCTACATCGGCTTCATCTTCGAAGTTATCCAGCAGTACAACAAACTCATCACCTCCTAAGCGGGCTAATAAGTCGTGACCGCGAATACACAGCGCAATGCGTCTTGCGACCTCAATTAAGAACTCGTCGCCCGCGTGGTGACCTAGCGTGTCGTTAATAACTTTGAAGCGATCTAAATCGATAAATAACACCGCGAACAGGTTGTCGCTGTAACGTTGCTTGCTGGCTACGGCTAGCTCCAACCGACTTGTGAACATAGCGCGGTTAGGTAAATCCGTTAACGAGTCGTGGTGGGCGTCGTGGATAAGCTTAAGCTCAATCTCTTTGCGCTCTTCAATTTGCTGCTTTAAAAACTTGTTCGCGCGGTTAAGTTCTGCAGTGCGCTCTTTCACGCGCTCTTCAAGCTCAATGTTATAGCGCTGCATCGACTCGGTGTTACGCTTGCGCTCAATGGCTACCGCAATGTGGTGCGATACAAAGCGAAGAAGCTCTTGGTCGCGGGCATTGTATTTTGCCAGTTTACCGTAGGTTTGAACCGCAATAACCCCGGCTATTTCGCCTTCAACAACAAGCGGTGAACCAAGCCAAGAGTTAGCGCTATTTAGCATGGTCTGAGCAACAGAAACATCGAGGTCTCCCGACTCAGCCAGCTCTAACACCTTCGGCGGGTTTACTAGCTCAGCTTGGCCCGTACGTAACACATATTCGGTAAGCCCTAAGCCGAGCGGCCTGGCACTAATCTCTTTGTTTTTGGTATCGCTGAAGTACGGAAACTCCAACATATCTTTCTCTTTGTCGAGAATAGCTATGTAGCAGTTCGGCGCGCTAATAAGCCGCGCAAGAATATCGTGAAGGCTGGAGTAGAAGGCATCCATATCGCCTTCAAGGTTGGCCGCCAGTTCAGAAATTTCAAACAGCGCTTGCTGCAGCGACTCTACTTTTTGGCGCTCTAAAATTTCTTCTTGAAGATCGTCGTTCGTTTTTCGAAGCTGGCGGGTACGCTCGCGAATAGTGCGTTCGGTAAGCTCTCTGTTTTTTACTCTATCTACGGTAGTAACAATATGCTGGGAAACAAAGAGCAGAACCTCTAAATCTTCCTGAGTGTAGTGCACGCCCTCATCATAAGTTTGCACTACCATTGCCCCAATCACTTGGCTACCGCGTTTAAGAGGAACGCCCAGTAGCTCATAGGGCTGTGAACCTACCAGCTTAATGTCGTGCTCAGAGGCAAAGGTTTCTTCTTCATCGCGCTTATAAAATAAGTAGTTGCCAGTTCTAAGAATATAGCCGGTCATACCGTCCATTAAAGACTCGGCAGGAAGCTGAGGAACGGTTTGTTCGTCGAATTCATCAATAAAATAGGCAAAGTCGACAACGTTGCTTTCAGGTTCGTAAAAGGCAACAAAGAAATTGTCGGCGTTCATGAAATCGGCAATGATTTCGTGAATAGCGGAGTAAAGGCGGTTTAGGTGACTTACAGAGCTGGCAAGTTCGGAAATATCAAAAAGCGCCTTCTGAACACGTTCAGCGCGCTTATATTTGTCGGTGAGTTGTTGGAGCTGCGGTATAAGTTCGCGCAGTTCTTCTTCCGTCAACTCGTGTTGCGTCGAATCTTGTGACATTCCGCTCGCCAGTAAAAAAGTAACGTTTCCCAACCGGTTAACTTACCCGATTAGAGGGTGAAACGCTACTTTTTCCATCAAGTTGTTGTGATCGTGTGGGTATTAGATACCTTCAATCATATACTCAATAGCGGCTTTAATTTCGTCATCAGAACAGTTGCCACAAGTACCGCGAGGAGGCATAGCGTTGATACCGTTCAAAGCGTTTTGCCATACACCGTCAAGACCGCGCTCGTCCAAACGAGGCTGCCAGTCGGCTGCAACGTGAACTTTAGGAGCGCCTAGAACACCTGCAGAGTGGCAAGCAACACACGCAGAGTTGTAAACGTCTTCGCCAGACTTTGCACCGCCAGCTGCGCCAGCGCTACCTTCTGCCGCTGCACCTGCAACATGTACCTGACCTACCGGCTTAATGCGATCGGCAATTTCATCGTTACTCATTTCTTGTGCTTGTGCTGCAAAAACAGTTAGCGCAGTAGCAGCAACAGTTAACCAAGTCTTTAATTTCACATCTGTCTCCAGGCAATGATGAATTTGTTTAAAATATAACTGGCCAGATTATAACGGTTAATTGGGGCTGAACAACTATTTGAGGCCAATTACCCATAAAAAGTAAGGATTTTTAACACTTCTGCCAAGCCATCTAAAGAGATTTTAATAAATGAGTTGAAGCCAGCCCGTGGCGTCAGTATTATTACGCCCCGTTTGCAGCATACGTGTAGTGACGTAGTTCGTTGTTGTAAACGCTCGGTGATTATCTCACCGGTTCTACAAACCGCCCTTAGCTCAGCTGGATAGAGCGCGGCCCTCCGGAGGCCGAGGTCAGAGGTTCGAATCCTCTAGGGCGGGCCATTTTATTTGTGGTTTTTGCGGAAACTAGAAGGTGTATAGTGAGTCGCTTTCTTAAAGAATTTAGTGAAATGTGCTTGGTCTTGAAAACCCAGCCGCTCTGCTACGGTAGAGATGTTGATATTCGAAAAAATCAAAAGCCTTTTCGCCTCATCCAATAAATATCTGTAAATCAATTCTGAAGCGCTTGATTGAGAATACTGCCTGCAAATTACATTAAGATGAGCGCTACTTACTCCTATCTTATTCGCGTACCATTTTACTTGGTGTTGTTCGCAACCATACTTCTTAATTAGCATCTCGTAAAAGCGGACTTTATGTTCAGATCTAGACGGCTTAATCACAGGTTGACTTGTTGATGGCTCAACCCTACCGAGAGTAATTAAAAGTTGTTGAAGTAACGCTATTGTCATAGCCCCGCTACAAGCGAAGACGTTCCGAGCTTCGTCTTCCAGCTTTTGGCACAAATAAACGATATCATGTATGTACTTTCCGTCTAAACTCCCTATCAATGCATCGTCAATGAAACCCAAGCAATCTACATTCTGTGCTATTTGTTTTACCACGGGTGAAACAACAGATAATACATGCCCTTTCGACCCCACGTCCCAATCAAACCCATGAACAACATTTTCAGGTATAAAAAGCGCGCAGGGAGCGGTCACTATCGTATTTCTGTCATCGAGTTGAACTCTACAACCGCCGGTCGTGATAACAAAAATTTGGCAAAGCGCCTTGTGACGATGAGGTAGTATCTTCCACCCGTGTTGTTGGCTACGAACGGTCAGTGCTTCGCTATGAAAGAAAGCTTCGAACTCGTCAAAGCTATTCTCTACATAGAGCTCGAGATTTTTAGCGGTCAATTTTGACCTCCGTTGTGAACCATTTCCCTGCTTGACGAGAGTTGATGACAATAGCGTCACTTTTGGTGCAGGTGTTACATTGCTTCAAGTGATTTGCCTTTCGTCTCTTTCACGAACTTCACGACAAAGAAAATAGATAAAAATGCAGCAAGTGCGTAAAGACTATAAGCTCCAACCAAACCAATTGCTAAAAGCAATATTGGGAAGGTTATTGTAATGAGGAAGTTGGCGCTCCACTGTGCAAGGCCACTTATAGCTAAACCAGACCCCCTTACTTGATTAGGAAACATTTCACCTAACATTACCCACATCACGGGCCCCCACGATAAATTAAAGAAGAAAACGTAAACATTAGCCGCCACTAGAGCGAGTGTTCCCATATGACCCGGCAGCTGAAGCTGTCCTTCTATAAATTGTCCGCTTTGAAATGCGATAACCATTAACGCTAGTGCTGTTGCCATACCGACCGAGCCGACAGTGAGTATGGGCTTTCGGCCCCATTTATCGATCAAGGTAATGGTAATAATACAAGCAAAGATACTCAGCCCTGCACTGAGTATATTTATTAGTAATGCATCTGACTCTGTAAACCCAACGGCTTGCCACAATACGGCACCGTAATAAAACACCACATTTATACCAACAAGCTGTTGTAAAACGGCTAGACCAATACCTACCCATACAACAGGCCTAACTTTGTTCGTTGATGTGTCGAAAATATCTCGCATTGAAGGCTTATGATCAGCTTGCAGCGAGTCAGATATCTCGTTGTATATAAGATTGGCCTGCTGTTCTCCAAAAAGCGCACTTAACACGCTTTTGGCTTTTTCTTCTTTTCCAGAGAAAACTAAATATCTTGGGCTTTCTGGTATAAAGAACAGTGCGAAAAAAAACAAACTTGCTGGGGCAAGTTCTACCCAAAACATCCAACGCCAGGCTTCAAATTCTGCCCACAATATGTCAGTTGATTTGCCTGCCGATAGCGCCAATGCATAGTTGCTAACAAATGCCGAGAAGAGACCAGTAATAATGGCAACTTGTTGAATAGTCGCCAAAGCGCCCCTGTATCTAGCTGGTGCAATTTCTGCAATATAAGCCGGTGACATGACGGAAGCTGCCCCTACAGCTATCCCTCCAAGTACTCGGTATATAACAAATTCAATCGAGCTACTAGCGAGCCCCGAGCCTAACGCTGAGATAATAAAAAAAACTGCTGCGACAATCAGCAGGCTTTTCCTACCAAAAATATCTGCTAATTTCCCCGCAAAAAAAGCGCCAATGGCACAACCTAATAGCATTGATGCAACGTTAAAACCTGTGCCTATATCATCGGCATTAAACGCAGATTGCAGTCCGTCGATGGTCCCATTAATCACGCCACTGTCGAAACCAAATAAAAAACCGCCAATAGTCGCTACCAAGCTGACCAGAATAATAGTGAATCGGTTTTCGTTAGTGTTTGCTTGTTGCACAAACTTTCTCCTAGTTGTTTTTATTCAGACTTTCCATGAAGGGAAAGTAAAGCTCACCTTTTCTTTCCTTTTCTATCTTCAAAGGAGTATCAGGGAATAAGCCGTTGTATTTATCAAATCTATTAGGTTCTACTTTCCACCAATCGGGAAAGGGAGCTGCTTCTAAACCCTCTTTTTTACGCAAGTTCAACCCCTCTGAGAGGCGAGCGTTGAAAGGAACAGAAGGCTTTGCACCTGTTGCTGGAAATAAAGATTGATAAAGCGCTTTGCGAAGAGGAAGCAGTTTTTCTGCGTAATCAGGGTGGCGAATTAAGTTTTTCCGCTCATCGGGGTCAGTACTTAAATCATACAGTTCTTCTATGTCCCAAACGCCGTGGTACTGAATGTATTTGAGGTCGCCTCGTCGTATTGAGAATGTGGTTGGGGTCATAGGAAATGAATATTCCCAGTAATACTCGTACACAAAGTCAGGGGCATCCCACTCCTCTTCCTTTACCGCACCCGTGGCAACGGGTAAGAAGCTTTTCCCTTCGAAGTGACTTGGTGCCGCTATACCAGCAAGGTCCAAAAATGTTGGAGCCAAATCAAGGTTTCGCACTAATGTATGGTTGCTCTCTCCTTCAGGAAGTAGACCGGGAGCACTAATAACAAGCGGTACCTTTATAGAGCTTTCATAAGCATTTCTCTTATCAATTAGGCCGTGTTCCCCAATCATAAAGCCGTTGTCGCTGTAAAAAACAACCATAGTATTATCAAAGAGATTTTTCTTTTTCAGATAGCTAATAATTTCGCCTAAACCATCGTCTACCGCTGACAACGTAGCGTAATAATTTTTTAAGTAGTCACTCATTTTTCTGTCACTGGCATAGAAAAATTCTACGCCATGCCAGCTATTTCTTTGATTGTGAACCCACATAGGCTTGTTTTTAGCATCTTCCTTTGTCACCTTTGCGCTTTCAGGCAATGTGAATTCGACATCTTTGTACTGGTCTTTGTGGCGAGCGGCAGGCGTTGCATCTGAATGCACTGCTTTATGGCTTAGATAAAGTAAAAATGGCTGTGTTTGGTCGATATCGTTATCTAGCCACTCAAGTGCATAGTCGGTTAACTCATCTGTGATATAGCCTTTTTGATCAACGTGAACACCATCGACATTTAGCTGGTTTACAATCCCTTTATTGCGTAATGGTGGCGGTACCCGGTCTTGCGGATAGTAGGTGCCCTGACCGGTGAAACTTACCCACTTATCGAAGCCTTTACGGGGCATATCTGAGTGAGACCCCATATGCCATTTCCCAAAAAAGCCCGTTTGGTAGCCCGCGTCTTGTAAATACTGAGGGAAAAAGGTTAACCCCTCTTCGCTAGAATTATTATTATCAACGATCTTATGATTGCGAGTAGACATGCCTGTCAAAATTGATGCACGGCTAGGTGAGCACAAAGACGAAGTCACCAATGCATTTGTGAAGTGCACGCCGGTTGATGCCAAATCATCAATATTGGGGGTTTGGAGAGTAGGCTGAATGAAGCCCATTCCGTCATATCGAAGATCATCAACTAATACAAATACAATGTTTCGCTTCTGGCCATGCTCGCTTTCAGTTGCCGAGGCCTGGACAAAAAGAGTAAATACACTGCAAACCGTGAGAAAAACCTTTAATGTGCGCTTCAATTTATTCTCTCCAAAAAATTGCGCCGCCTTAGCGGCTCACACTATTGCGAAACTTCACAGTCGTCTGATAATTCAAGCGAGATGTAATGTGATCATGTCGAGGTGAAGTAAGATATGGAAAAGTAATGCGTGCCCCAATCAAGCGCTGAGCTACCTGCAGTGAATGTAACCTACGGCGTGTATTTCGTCGCTGGTCATGAAACAAATTACTTTTAACATTTCAGTAACCACCGATCCTAGAAAAAGCCGCGTTAAGGTAAAAATCGAAATTACAGATACTAAATATCTCTATACTCGATAGACGTCGTTGACGTTATTTTTTTCGATGTTTACTCGGCTCAATAAAGGAACGAAGTCCACGGGTTTAGCTGCGTTTAGAGCTCAGGTGTTAAACGTTTTGCTAAGTATCATAGTTTGCGATAGGTGGGTATCACGAAATCGGAGTGTTCAAACGTTTCTATTTGGTTAAATTCTTGTAAACCGTTGGGTGGCTAGATTCAAAGACCGCTTTGTGAAACTAGCTAGCACATAACGCACTTTAATAACGCGGCACAAATAACACTCTCGAATGACTACTGAGAAGAGGGACACATGAAAAGCACATCAAAATTTAAACAGTCAGCGCTGGTAACCCTTATAGCAGCTGTTTTTGCTCAATCAGCCGTTGCGCAGAACGCTGAAACCGAAGCCAAGGACTCTGAAGGCTTTGAAGTTATTATGGTTAAAGCACAGCGTACTTCGCAAGATATTCAGAAAGTACCGGTAAGTGTACAAACATTATCTTCTGACGATTTACAAAAACAAAGCATCAATGAAATCACTCAACTTTCAACGCTGGCGCCTACACTACAACTAGGGCAAGACAACACCTTTGCCATTCGCGGTATTGGCACTCAAGTGTTTGCAGAAACCATTGACCCGAGTGTGGCGTTGGCAATTGACGGCGTAAGCTTAGGACGAAATGCGCTTGCTGGCCAACCATTCAACGACATTGCCTCTGTTGAAGTGCTTAACGGTCCTCAAGGCTTGTTATTTGGTAAAAACGCATCCGCAGGTTTGGTAAACATTACAACAAGAAGGCCTGAGTTTGATGAATTCTCAGGTAATGTCTCATTAGAATATAACTACAGAGATACCACGCCCACAGATGCCAAAGGGCACATTATCAGAGGGACGGTAAATGTTCCTGTTTCAGATAATTCAGCGCTTCGTGTAAATCTGCTCAAATCGTCTCAAGATCCGCTTATCAAAAACGTGTTTCCTAATGACGATGTAAGAACAGACTTAGGTCAGGACAAATCGGGGATTAAAGTTAAGTACCTTTATGAAGATGGCCCCTTTTCTTTATACGCGATTGCCGATTACAACGAAAACGAAGGCACGGCTGAGCGCTACAGCCGAACCTATCGAACCGTAGATCCAAACAGTGAGTTATTGGACTTTTTTGAGCCAGACAATATTGTTCCAGGCCCTGAAAATATGACCAACAATTCAGATGGTGCAATGTTTAGCGACGTAGAGACAGGTGGAGCGCAAGTTGAGTTGGCGTATGAGTTTGATAGCGGTATAGAGCTCATTAATATTGCTGCGTGGCGTTACTTCGAAAGCGATACTAATTTGCACAATGACTTTGCATCTAGAAGAGACATTGTTGATAACCCAAATACCAACGACTACGAGCAATATTCAAACGAAGTGCGACTCGTATTCCCAAAAAATGACGATTATTCAGGGCAGGTTGGACTTTTCTACTTTAATTCTACCTCTGATATGACCAACAGCTTAGACGTTGAAGGCCCTCCTCCATTTGTTGCAGTTGGGTTCCCATTTTGCGTTGGCGCAGAGATTTCAGGACCACCCCCAGAGTGCCCGTATAGCAATGACGTTTTCTTAGGGAACGACAGCGATACTGAGCTAAAACAGGAAAGCTATGCTGTTTTTGGTCAGTTCGACTTTTACTTGACCGATAAATTCACGGCTGTCGCAGGTGCTCGCGTTACGCAAGACGACATTTCAACAGACGTTTTACAAATGCAGCGTAATTACTTTGTTGGGATAGGTGGCCCGCGTGGTCGATTCCAAGAATCAGTCGATAATACCAACGTCAGTTGGAAGCTGGGCGCTAACTATGAGTACACCAATAAGGTCATGCTGTACGCATCGATTGGGCAAGGTTATAAAGCACCTGGATTTAATACAGATAACCAAGGTAACCCTGATATTCCATTTGCAGTTGAAGATGAAATATCGACCACGTTCGAGGCCGGTGTAAAGAGCAGACTGCTAGATAACAAGGTTATCTTGAACGTGTCTGTGTTCAACACTGATTTTGATAACTACCAAGCGCAGTCGTTTAATCTAGACGCTCAAGCGTTCATTATTCAAAATGCGGCAAGCGTAACGTCCCGAGGTGCTGAGATTTCATTAAAGGCCATGGCAACTGAAAACCTCACGCTCCAATGGGACACGTCATTACTAGACGCAACGTTTGATAGTTTTGAAGGTGCATCGTGTACGCCGGATTCTGAAGTTTGTGGTCCTGACGATGCATTCTTTGACGCCTCGGGTTATACGCTACCAATGGCACCTGACATTACTTCAACGCTGCAAGCAAACTATGAACAAGAGTTGACCGAAAACATGTACGGTTTTGTGAATGCAAACGTATATTACCGCTCGGAAACGTCTTATGGAATTGGTTCGCCTCAGAGGGAGCTTGATGCAATAACAACTTTAAATTTGAGTGCCGGTATCTCTACCTACGATGGTTTAAACGTCTCTGTTTTCTGCAACAACTGTACTGATGAAAAATATCCAGTTTCTATTGGTTTTGACGCAGGTGAAAACAATGCCGGGTTAGCCTCAACCGTACAGACATGGGGACTTAACTCAATGCGTACCATTGGTATAAGAGTATCTCAAGAGTTCTAATCAACTAAAGCGCTAGGCCTGCGCCTAGCGCACTTTTCACTCATTAAAGACCCAAAAAATTCGATATCCTGTAACTATCGTTTTTAACGATAGTTACATATCCAAATTATCAACTATTTCTCACTTTGTGATTCTTTTAGCATAATTTGTTAATTTTGTTTTAAAATTTTTCGACGATGTTGCGATTTACATGGCCTGGCAAACAGGGCAAAAGCGCGCATACTGCATGGAAAAAATTCATATGAAGTTTATAAAAAGATGCTCTGTTTTGATGGTTTTTCTTTCCGTACCCACTTTTTCTTCAGCTAATACGTCAGACGAGCTTAAACTTGGCAACGCGCCAGTGGAAGACATTGTTAAAGCAATGACGCTAGATGAAAAGGTAATGCTTGTTCGAGGAACTGGCATGGCCATGGAAACCGGTGGGCCGCAAGTCGGTGTAACTAAAGATAAAGTGCCTGGCGCCGCAGGAACAACTTATGCGATAGAGCGACTAGGTATTCCTTCCATCGTTTTTGCCGACGGACCTGCAGGTTTGCGTATCTCGCCCACTAGAGATGACCATGAAGCAACCTTTTACGCCACTGCTTTTCCTATCGCCACCTTAATCGGCTCAAGCTGGAACCTTCCTCTTGTTCAAAAATTTGGGCAAGCGGTAGGTAATGAGGCCAAAGCGTACGGCATTGATGTGATGCTAGCGCCTGCATTGAATATACATCGGCATGCCATGGGAGGGCGGAACTTTGAGTATTTTTCTGAAGATCCCGTTGTAAGTGGAATGATGTCTGCTGCGTATGTTGAAGGCCTGCAATACCAGGGGGTAGGTGCAACGCTAAAGCACTTTGTTGCTAACAACCACGAATGGAATCGTGATCAAATTGATGTAGAAGTGGATGAAAAAACGTTTAGGGAAATCTATTTAAAAGGGTTTGAAATTGCCGTGAAAGAGAGCGCACCATGGGCGTTAATGTCTTCGTACAATAAAGTTAATGGCGAATATACATCCGAAAGCAGTGCTATTTTAACGGACACCCTTCGTCACCAGTGGGGGTTCGACGGCATTGTAATGACGGATTGGTTTGGTGGCGATAATCCCGTAAAGCAAATGTCGGCGGGCAACGATTTACTGATGCCTGGTATGGATCATCAAAATGCTATCATCAAAGGTGCCGTTGAAAACGGTGCACTAGAAGAGTCTGTTTTAGATCGTAACGTTAGCAATATTTTGAATCTAATCGTCAAAACCCACTCGTTTAAGAAAAGCACGGTCACCAACAAACCACCCCTTCAAGAACATGCCAAACTCGCTCGCGAAATCGCTACAGAAGGGATGGTACTGCTTAAAAATGAACACCAGGCACTACCTTTACAGGCTGGTGCTTCAGTTGCGTTGCTTGGAAATAGTTCGTATCAAACAGCGATTGGCGGCACTGGCAGTGGCGATGTTCATGAAGCTTACAGTATTTCAATTGCGCAAGGGCTTAAGAACGCAGGAATACGTTTAAGCGAGGAATTATCATTACGTTACGATAAACACATCGCAACTGAAACTGCCAATTTGCCTGTATCCCACCACCCTTTAGCGGACATGATGCCAAGCCCTGCATTAGGTGAATTAGACATATCAACAACACTAGCTGAAGCGCTTGCACAAACCCACGATGTTGCCATCTTTACTTTAGGTCGCAATTCAGGAGAGTTCGTAGATAGAGAGCGTGAAGACTTTTATCTTACAGAACATGAACAGGCTCTTTTGACTGAGCTATCACGCGCTTTCTCGGCCAAAAACAAACCTTTTATCGTTCTTTTAAATGTTGGCGGTGTAATCGAGACGCAGAGCTGGAAAGAAAAAGCTGACGCCATATTGCTTACTCATCTACCTGGACAAGAAGCGGGTAATGCAGTGGCTGATATACTTACTGGTGAAGTAAGCCCGTCAGGCAAGCTTGCATCAACATGGCCACTTAAGCTTGAAGATTATCCATCAGATAAAGGCTTTCCTGGTTTTATCACCGATAAAGAAGCAGAACCAAATGGCATAACTGGCTCTCAACCATCTAAAGTTGTTTATCAAGAGGGGACACGAGTAGGCTACAGGTACTTTGATACGGCGAACGAAGCGGTAGCATTTCCTTTTGGCTTTGGCCTGTCATACGCTAACTTTAGCTATCAAAACGTGTCTTTAAGCAGTACGTCTTTTTCAGATGAGGTGAAAGTTAAGGTAACGGTTACTAATACCGGGGAGGTGCCAGCCAAAGACGTCGTTCAGCTTTATATTGGTGCACCACAAGGCCCACAATCCTTAATTAAAAAGCAGTTGAAGCATTTCGCTAAAACAACGCTGTTAGCGCCCAAGGCGTCAGAAGATGTAGTGTTTACCTTAACCGCAGAAGATCTCATGTCGTTTAATACAGAAAAGAACGCTTGGTACGCCGAGGCCGGGTTGTATGACGTGCATCTTGCTTCTTCATCTAAAAACATTTTCTCAACCCAGCCCCTTGAGTTGAAAAGCCCCATTTACCAGCCGCTTTAAAGGAGATTGCGATGTTAAGAAAACTTATAGCGATAGCATTATTAGCGGCGAATACGTCACAGGTAATGAGCGCTGAATTTGATAAGCAACGAGACAGCGAAAAGCCGAATATCGTTCTTGTTGTGGCAGAAGATTTAAGCGCGCGTATTGGTGCCTATGGTGACGACGTTGCGCGTACGCCAAATTTAGACAGTTTGGCTAACGAAGGCGTAATGTTCAACAATGTGTATACCATGGCTGGTGTTTGCGCACCATCTAGAGCGGGGCTTATCACTGGTGCTCCGCCACACAGAGTAGGTCTTCAGCATATGCGTACTGCAGACAGAGAGTATTTTGGTGTTCCGCCTGCACAGGTCAAAGCCTATCCTGAAATTCTTCGTAAAAATGGGTACTTTACTTACAACGATATCAAGACCGACTACCAATTTGCCAAAGGTGCCGTTGGCGTGGGGCCTTTTACTATTTGGAGTGCTAACGGAAATGTTCGCAACCCTGAAGACTCGCTAGTGCCTTCGGCATGGAGAACACATGACCTGCAGGGTAAACCGTTTTTCCTAAACTTAAACCCTTTTATTACACACGAGTCAGCGCTGTTTATACCAGAAAATACGCCACCTCATTTACAGCAAATGAACCAAATTAGTGAAGGGATCCGCGCAAACTACCAATTCAGTACACCCGACTTAGATAAAATTACGGTGCCTCCTTATTTAGTCGATACAAAAGAAACGCGGCAGGAAATCGCGAGGTTTTATGAGAATATCGAGGTGATGGACCAACAAGTTGGGGCTGTCATCGAGAATTTGAAGAAAGATAAACTGTGGGACAACACCATCTTTATATTTACCACCGACCATGGTGATGCGTTGCCTCGCAGTAAGCGCGAAGGGTTAGTATCAGGTATCAAAGTACCAATGATTATGCACATTCCCGAAAAATATAAACCCGATTGGATGCCAGAAAGTGGCCAAGCAATAGACCGGTTAGTGTCTTTTGAAGACATAGCGCCAACCCTGTTGGGTTTTGCAGGCATCGAAAGGTTACCCTATATGCAGGGAATTGATTTATCTGATGACGCACCGGTCAAACGGCACTATATTTTTGCTGATCGTGCCAGAATGGACGCTGTCGACCTTCGCTCTTACTATGTACTAGACGAAAACTATCAGTACGTACGCAACTACGCTACCCAACCAAATGGCTCTGAAATTAAATTCAGAAACGTACTCTCATCAGTTAAAGCCTTGAACAATGCTAAAGCGAGCAACACGCTTACAGCCCAGCAGAAAAAATGGTTCGACAGCAAGGTGCCAGAGGAGCTTTATGACTTATCAAAAGATGCCGAGCAGCTTGTTAACTTAGCGAGCAATCCTGATTACGCCCATGTCCTGTCGCGTTTCAGAGAGCAGTTGGATAACTGGCGTAATCTTGGTAGTGACTACAACTTAATTGAAGAGAGCGTATTAATTCAAGATAGCGGAAATCGTCATGACGCGCAGCAAACAACCCTTCCTGCCGTTGCCGAGATTGATGAGATCACAGGTAAAGTTTTCATAGCCCCTAGAACAGAAGGTGCATCCATAGGCTATAGCTATGACAACAAAGTATGGCAAGTTTATGATAAAAGCTTTGTACCAGATAGTGCGCACAATAAGCTTTTCATCAAAGCGGTACGCTATGGCTGGGCAGAAAGTGAAGTTATCACATTAATGTACTAGCCACCACTAAGCTGGCTCTGCAAGGCAGCGCCAGCGCCTTCAAAGGGATCTCTCTGTAAAAAAATCTGCTACAGCCTTCTAATCCGGCTGTAGCTATTTTGGTAATTTTTCAATACCTAACTATTTGCTACCTCTTATTCCTTAAAACATTTGCCTTGCGATAAAAAGTACACCTAGCTAGCGGCGGGTCGGAGAGAGAACGCATAGCTTAGACCAGCACGTATCAATGAAAAGCTCACTCATGAATATGTCACAAGGGCCTTTTATGAGCACATACAGTAAGTATCGCAATTGCCAATACCTGTATATCGAGGCGAACAATTATCCTTCGAATCCTATGCAAATTACTATCAAGTGAGATAAGCGGTAGAGACAATAAAAACCAGAAGGGGTACTTGTATGACTGCTTTAGATAAACAAGGCGTAGCGGCGTCTAAACATGGTGTGATTTTAGTTTTAGCAGCCATTATGCCCACTATGGCAATCATTTCTTTAGTACCGGTTTTACCGCTATTTATGAAAGAATTTGCCTACATAGAAGGCGCTGAATTTTTAGTACCAATGGCAATGACAATCCCCGCGCTTTGTGTAGCACTGTTCTCTCCCATAGCCGGATGGCTATCAGATAGAGTTGGCCGAAAGCCAGTGTTGCTTACCGCGCTAATCATCTATGCATTCATTGGACTTGCACCCTTCTTCCTCACTAATTTGTTCCATATTATTTTATCTCGCGTGGTGTTAGGTATGGCAGAGGCTGCCATTATGACGGTCGCAACAGCACTCATTGCAGATTACTACACGGGTAAAGCACGTCAGCGATGGGTAACAATACAAATTGCCAGTGTCAGTATTAGTGCAATAGTACTTATTGCCTTTGGCGGTATTTTAGGAGAGCTGTTAGGCTCAAGAGGCCCTTTCTTATTGTATATTCTCGCTCTCCCCATAGCCCTCTTAGTCCACCGAGTTTTGTTTGAACCTTCCGCGTCTTCTAAAGATACCGCATCCGGCGTGAGAACGCCGTGGCGCGACATTCTTCCGATACTTATAACAACGTTATTTGTTGGTGTAATCTTCTATACCATCATCGTTAAATTAGGAGAGATATTAGCGCTATCAGCCGAGGTCTCACCAGGTGTCATTGGGGGGATTGGTGCCGCTGCGAATATCGGTGTTGCGCTAGGGTCTATCGCATTTAAAAAAGCCAAAGGGTTAACTGGCCCATCGCTTATAGCTGGTGGTCTAATGCTAGCTACTTTAGGCTATGTTGGCGCGGCGGTTTCCACGTCGTTGGTTATGACTTCTGTATCTGTGGTGATAGCCTGCTTGGGCTTTGGCTTGTTACTACCCACCACACTCAACTGGGTATTGAAAGTGCTACCAGTAAATGTTCGCGGAAAAGGCACTGGACTGTGGACTGGCGCATTTTTCCTTGGGCAATTTAGTGCGCCAATTCTGGTTACCTTACTTCAGGTAGAGTTTGGTGGTCTGTATAACGTATTGATGCTATTTGCGACGTTAGCGTTTTTGGCCGCGCTACTAGCGCTTGTAAAAACAAAGCATGCGCAGCCGCTTGTTGCAAAGTAGCCGATAATCAAGATTCTCTGCGGGCCCTCATGCTCCTAGGGCCTACATTTTTCTAGGCTTGTATAGCTTATACGTATTGGAATTAAATAAGTCGATATGATTGATAGTGGCAAGAGAGTGCTCTTTTAATAAAGCCTCCACACGCGCACCTTGGCCTTTGATCATGGCATCTGCAATAGCATGATGCTGAGTATGAGCGTATTTGAGGCGATGAAACTCTCTGTCTAATTGGTTCGGGTCGTATGCAATGGCACTTACCGAGGCGAAAGGAAAATGTTCATTTAGCTGCAACGCACTTTTAATTGACGTGTTTCCGCTTGCGTTGATAATAATATCGTGAAATGTTTCGTTCATCTGTTGATATGCTTCTATGCCAGCCTCATCAATGCTGCCATCAACAAATAGTGCATCTCCTTGTGCCAAGCACGTTTTTAGCTGTTCAATTGTGTGCTCGCTGCATCCTATCTCAACCGCTTGTCTAGCTGCTAGACCTTCAAGTACACCGCGCACTTCTACCGAATTCGTAATTTCTGTAACGGTGACTTCTTTTACTCGATAGCCTCTAGCAGGAAGCTTTTCAAGAAGTCCTTCCTGCGCTAAAGAGCGCAGCGCAATACGAACCGGGGTTCTTGATACTCCCAAGGCTTCTGCAGCTTGCGTTTCTGCCAGACGCTTCCCAGCAGGGAATTCACCCATCAATATTTTCTCTCGAAGAATACTTACTACGGCTGGGTTCGTTTTTGTCTCGCTCATAATTCACTTACATACATCGAAATTGGATCCAATTTACCGTTTTTAATCAGTGCAACTCAAGTCCTGTTTCCTGCTAATTGGCGATTATCAAGGGTGCTTAGGAGCTTAAAGGACACGTTATTTAATTATTGGATCCAATTTACGTTTAAATAACTTGATTTTAACGTGTTATGGCATATATTGGATCCAATTCTGGATGGGGACAACAATATGAAAGAAAAAATTTATCCGTTAAACACATGGTATGTAGCGTGTTATTCACATGAAGTAAATTCTGACAAACCATTAGCACGTATAATTTGCGATGTGCCGCTGGTTTTTTTCCGTGATAGCAATAAAACCGTTGCTGCGGTTGAAGATTTTTGTCCCCACCGCGGCGCACCTCTTTCTCTAGGCTATGTTGAAAATGGAAAGTTGGTGTGTGGCTATCATGGCCTAGTGATGGGGAGAGAAGGTAAAACCGACGCTATGCCCAAGCAGCGGGTAGACAAATTTCCATGCATCAAAGCGTTTAAAGTCGTCGAAAAGTACGGCTTTATCTGGCTGTGGCCGGGTGAACAAGACCTTGCAGATGAAGATGCGTTACCTAATCTATTTTGGGCCGATAGCCCTGACTGGGCTTATGGTGGTGGGCTGTATCACATTAATTGCGATTATCGGTTAATGGTAGATAACCTGATGGATCTCACCCACGAAACCTACGTGCACTCAACAAGTATCGGGCAATCAGAAATAGAAGAAGCACCAGTAAATACAAAAGTTGAGGGTGCACAGGTTGTGACCTCACGCTTTATGGAAAATATTGTAGCCCCTCCATTTTGGCAAGCGGCTTTGGAAGCTAATGATTTACCTAAAGAAGGAAGCGTAGACCGATGGCAAGTTTGTCGCTTCGACTTACCCAGCCACATTATGATTGAAGTGGGTGTTGCTGTGGCGGGAGAAGGCGGTATCAATGCGGCACCAGATAAAAGGGCTGGCAGTATCGTTGTCGACTTTATTACGCCAGAATCTGACCAATCCATACATTATTTTTGGGGAATGGCGCGAGATTTCAAAGTTGATGATACAGCACTAACTGAGCAAATTAAGCAGCAGCAGGGCGCGGTATTTGCTGAAGATCAAGAAATCTTAGAAGAGCAACAGAAGAACTTAAACTTATATCCCGATAGGCAGCTTCTCATGCTGGATATCGATTCTGGCGGTGTTATGGCCAGAAGAATGATAACCCGCGCTATCAAAGCTGAAAGCCGTTAAGTCACGGGAGATAAAGTTTATGCAAAACGTTAAGATAACACTTAAAGAAAAGCTCACCGATAACATTACAAGGCTTAAACTAAGTGCCGTTGATGGTACAAGTCTGGCGCCATGGGAACCCGGTGCACACATAGAACTGCACTTAGCTAATGGGTTACTCAGACAATATTCCTTGTGTGGCGCTTCTAACAATAGCGACTATGAAATTGCCATTCTGCGTGAAAGCAATAGCCGTGGCGGCTCATCGTTTATTCACGATGAGTTGGAAGCTGGTCATGAGCTACAAATTAGTGAACCCAAAAATCACTTCCCGTTTACCCTGCCTGCTAAGGATACTACAGTACTATTTCTTGCCGCAGGAATTGGCATTACGCCTATTTTACCTATGGCAGAGTTATGCAAAGAAAAAGGGCTGCCCTTTGAATTCAGTGTGTGTGCAACTAATGCTTCTGCAATGCCCTACGGCGACAGAATAAGGCAGTTGCCAAATACGAAGTTCTACTTTTCTAACGATACTCAGTCGTCTCGACTTAGCGTAAAGGACTATTTGAAAAGTAAATCTACCCATATGCCTATTTATGTGTGCGGCCCTCAGCGGTTTATTGACGATGTTATAGAAAGTGCACTTGCGCTTGGTTGGAATGACACGCTAATAAACCGAGAGTACTTTTCAATCGATAAAAGCAGTCTTGAAAGTGACGAAGATAAAGCTTTTGATGTCGAGATAAAAAGTACCGGTCAAATAATTCACGTTCCTGCTGATGAAACCATTCTTACCACATTAGAAGACAGCGGCATTTTTCTTCCTGTTGCGTGTGAAGAAGGGGTTTGCGGTACGTGCGTAACTAAAGTTCTGGAAGGTGACGTCGAGCATCGTGATGTGTTTTTAAACGAAGAAGAAAGAGCGGATGGCGCCTTGATGACACCGTGTTGTTCTCGAGCAAAAGGCACAAAGCTGGTATTGGATCTTTAACTTTAACAGGTTTTAGTTTTTTATATTTAAAGCAAAAAAAGCTAGCAGTAAACTGCTAGCTTTTATTTTATAAGCACTTTAAAAGTTTAGATAGGCTGTGCTAAAGCAATAATAGATTCGCGCATAATTTGTGTGTGCTCTTCTTTATCGCCACCTTCAATTTCTATCTGACATAAGCGAGCAGAGTTTTCGACAACCATTCTACAGCGCTCCCAGCGTCTTTCTAAGAACGAATTGAGTGCCTGTTCAACTGTAACATCCTTTGCTAACTCTTCAGCTAAAACGATGGCACTTTCAATGCCTATGCACGCCCCTGAAGCTAAATGCGGAGTGGTTGCGGCCACAGTATCACCAATCAGTACCACTCTTTTTCTATGCCAGGGGGCAGGTACTAAAAGATTTCCCAGAGCTCGAAAATCGATAAGTGAATTTTCATTCAGCATATCTTTAAACTGATTAACCATGGGGGCAGGGAAGGTACCCATTAATTCTTTTAGTTTTTCAACGTAAGTGGCAGGGTCGTATTTAGGTCTTTCCTTTTTGTCTTCTGTCAAAAACAAGTACATTTCATCTTTAGACATAGGGTTAACACCAACTTTCAAGTGCGGACCTACCCACATCATTGTATTTTTTACTTCAGGAAGTTTTGGCAGCACAGCGCGCCACACACCTTGGCCGATATATTTTGGTGCTTCAACTTCAGGAAATACATCTTTACGTACTTGCGAGTGCACGCCGTCTGCACCGATAACTAGGTCGTAGGTTTTGGTCGTACCGTCGGTAAAACTGACTTCTACGCCCTCGTCGGTATTAACCATTTCTTTATAGGTACAGCCTAAGCGCACATTCGCGCCAGACGCCAAGGTTTTTTCGGCAAGGATCTTTGCAAGGGTAGGTCGCATAATTGCGCCTGCGCCTGGTATACCGTCAGCGTTGGCAACAGAGGGCGTAGGGACATGCGCTAAGTGCAAACCGTGCGGCGCAAACAAATCTAATCCGTTGTGTGCATGACCTTGCTCTAAAAATTCATCCAATATCCCAATTGTTTTGAATGCTCGTAAAGTTGCACCGCCAATGCTGATACCCGCGCCGTCTGTACGCCAGTTTTCATCTATCTCTACTAAGTCTGTTTCTATATTGCGCTTTCTTAATTCGATAGCGGCGGTCATACCTGAAAAACCGCCCCCAATTATTAAAACATTGCTCACACTTGATTTCATAATTTAAAGGCCTTTATTGTTTTTTTTGAAATCCAAATTTGTTGGTTTGATTCAATTCGTATGGGTATTTTTTGAATTCGTTGATGTTTACAAGGTCCTTGAATACAAACACCCGTCGCTATGTCGAACAGCGCGCCATGTGCAGCACAAACAATATGCTCGCCTTTTACATCAGTGTACTCATGTCGCTTCCATGGAAGTGTAGTACTGTTGTAGTGAGGGCAAACATCTAAATAAGCGAAAAACTGGTTGTTTTTTCGAGTAACGAAGAACGTATCTTTACCATTTTCGCTTATTTTAAACCCTTTTGCCTTCCCTTCCTGAATCTCTTGGGTACTGCACAATAAATGTTCGTCCATAACAGCAGTCTATTTAGCAGGTGGTCCACCTGAAGGTGCCCACTTCTCTCTATGCTCTAACAAAAAGATTTGAGAGTAGTCTGGCCCCATGTTCGCTGCGCGCTCTTGCCACGTATCGTCATGCTGGTCCATATCGGCATCAAATTCCATATTGCATCCAAACGGACTTTTGAAATACCAAAACCAATTCGACCCATAAATGTGGCGACCAGGCCCCCAAAAGCTCTGATAACCTTTGTTCACCATGTTAGTACCCGCCCTGACAACATCTGTCGGGCCGCCAAGGTGGAACGTAAAGTGCTCAATACCCTTCATGTGAGGTGGGGTCTTTATAAAGAACAACGTGTGATGGTCCGTTGTCCCTGCCGGGCGCATAAACGCCCCAACACCATTAAATCGGTCAGTGGTTTTAAAGCCCAGGCGCTGCTCGTAAAACTGTTCCATAGCGGCTGAGTTAGGCACAAAATATACAACGTGAGATAACGAGTGGATCTTCGGTGGCGTTGATTCGTCTACTCCGTTCACATTCACGCCACGGTTAATATCGCCCGGCGCATTTATTTTTTCTGACCGTAAGTCTGTTGTGTTGCGAAGGGTAATTTGAAAACCTAATACAAAGCCTAAATCGTCGACAGCTTCAATACTTCCGTCAGAAAGTACTTTTACTTCTCTGTCTTTAGACAATTCGGCGTTAATGGCATCTAAACTCGCTTGATCCGGAACACCGTAAACCGTTTTTCTAATGCTAGCGCCGGTTTCTAACGGTGCAGGTAATGAAGGGTCGTCTTTCAACCGAATTTCTAGGCCGGTACCGTCTTGAGCAACAAAATTGTGCTCATCTACTTGTTTAAGCCCATAATCCAAAACGAATTGTGTTGTTGCGTGTGTGTCATCTACACCAAAGACTAGCTTGTCTAAGCCAATAATATTCATCGTTTTTTCCTTCTAGGCAGTACGCGCGTTAAAGGTTTCAGCAACCCAGTCCGCGATGTATTGACCCGCGTTAGCACTGTTATCGAAACTCGAGTGTTGAACACCACCTTCTCGCTCGGTAAAAATCTTAAGTTTGCGTTTCGGGCTGTTTACAAGCTGCTCATAGGTTCTTTCTGCCCATTTAAGAGGAATTTGTGAGTCCTTCGAACCATGGGTGACCAAAAATGGCACTTTGATCTTTTCAATTTGCCCGTCTAAGTGAACTTTCTCGGCGATTTCCATGAATTCTTCCATGGTTTCTGCACCCCATACCCATTTCACGTGCGCCCAGTAATGCGGCACTGGGAAATCACCTTCCTTTTCTAAGCGGCGCTTCTGAACATCACGCCAGTCATGGTTTGCACCCCAGCATACACCCAAGGCTAAACGTGGCTCGTTAGCGACTGCGCGGGGGCAGAAATAACCGCCTAACGATACGCCTTCCATGCCAATGCGATTGCTGTCTATCTCTTCACGCTGTTCAAGCCAATCAACAGCTGGAGACGTCCAGTGCTCGCTGTCGTAACGGGCGTGAAGGCCTTGCAGTCTTAACGCTTCACCTGTTCCAGGCTGATCTAAAATCAACGAAGAAACCCCACGCTTGGCCAGCCAACCCGGTAAGCCAACGCGATATTTCATTTCTTTGGTTGAGTCTAAGCCGTTAACCTGGATTAATACTGGGGCAGGGCCTTCTACATTTTCGGCTCTAACATACAGTGCTGATATGTGTTTGCCTTCATAAGGAATTTCCACACGCTCGCAGTTTTCTTTGCCCAGGGTAATAGATTTTTGAAAAAGCTCGAGCTGATGCTTGTACAACTCTAGGCGTCCTGGCGCTTTATGCGCTTGTAAGCGTTCGCACGTAATTAAGTACGAGGAAGCACGGTTGTATTTTTCAGCCGCTGAAAACAATCGGCCTCGGCTTTCATCTTCTTCAGCGAGCTCGACGAGTTTATTTGCCATTTTTGCCCAGGTATCACGAAATGCCTGCACACCCTCTTTGTCGGGTTGTTTTGCCGCTTCTTTTAATGGCGCACACATTTCTTCAATTTCGCCAATACGTGCACCCATTTCTATGGCAAGGTCGACTGACAGGTTCCAAACATAGTTTGTCGGGAAATATTTAAACATTGTAGTTTCCTGATTTTTCTGCGGCGCAAATGCGCCAAGTTAGCTCTGATAATTTATTTTTTTATAAATGCAACTGCGCGAACAAAGCCTGCAGAGGCGTGTTTAATTTTGTAAGGAAAACAAGAGATCAAAAATCCAGTTGCGGGCAACGCTTCTAAGTTGCTCAATTTTTCCATTTGACCGTAACCAATATCCCGACCTGCTTTATGGCCTTCCCAAATTAAGGATGCATCGCCGGTCTCGGCAAAGCGTTCACGTGTGTATTTGAAGGGAGCGTCCCAACTCCAGGCGTCAGTGCCCACCACTTTTACGCCTCTTTCAAGCAAATACATTGTGGCTTCGCGGCCCATGCCGACCCCTGCGTCTAAGTAACCTGGTTCACCAAATATCTTGCCCGCACGGGTGTTAACCACAACAATGTCCAGCGGCTGTAAATCGTGATTAATGCGTTGCAGCTCTTTTTCCACATCGCTGGCAGTAATAATGTAGCCGTCTTCAAAGTCGCGAAAGTCCAGCTTTACGCCCGGTTGGAAACACCACTCCAGGGGCAATTCATCAATACCGAATGCAGGCTTACCGCCATCAGTAGTTGAGGCATAGTGCCAGGGTGCATCCATATGGGTGCCGCTATGGGTGGTTATTGCAAGCCTTTCTGCCGCCCATGATTCGTTGCCAGGTAACTGATCGAGGGTTAGTCCCGGAAACATTGACGCCATTTCGGGCCAGCCTTCCTGGTGGTCCATGTAATCGATTTTGGGCAATAAAGGCGGTGGATCGGTGTGTGGGTTATTGTCTAACGTCACCGACAAATCGATAATTTCGTATTCTCTTGGGTTAAACATTTGAGGTCTCCAACTCTACGTTTTGGATAATGTCGCCAAATAAGCTGGAGCCATTTTTATCCAGCGCTCGCATCGTTATTGTTTCGCCCACTTTTAAGAAAGGCGTCTTGGGCTCGCCAAATTGAACAAGTTCTTTTGCGCGGAGTTCTGAAAGGCAGGCTTGGCCTTTGTTAGGTGTGCTATCAGATACCGTGCCCGAACCAATGACTGAGCCAGGTGGAAGGCTTCGTGCTACAGCAATATGTGCGATGAGTTGGTCAAATCCAAAGAACATCTTTGCGCCATCAGGTGCACCAAACCACTCGTTGTTTCGGTGGATTTCTAAAGGTGCACAGACCTTTGAATCTTGCCAATGCTCACCAAGTTCATCTGGCGTAACGGCAATAGGTGCGAAGGCTGTGTCGCCTTTTGCTTGTACAAAGCCGAACCCCGTTTTCATTTCGCGGGGGGCAAGGGCACGGAAACTGACGTCATTTAACATGACGACCAGACGAATGCTCTGCTTGGCCTCTTCTTGTGAAGCGCCTATAGGAACATGGCCGGTTATGACGCCGAACTCACCTTCAAAATCGATACCATGTTCTTCTTTTGCGGCAAAAAGTGGTTCGCGTGGCCCCCTAAACGAAATGCCAGAGCCCTGGTAAACCAAAGGGTATTTGTCGGCGCCTTCAATAGGATCTAAGTTGAAGGCTCTTTGCATTAAGTGCCCGTGATTTAAATAGCAAGAGCCGTCAAGCCAGCTCCAAGCGCGGGGTAGGGGCGCTAAACATTGCTCGGGCTTAAAGTGAGACGCATTATTCGCGTTCCCATTATTAAGTAACTGATATCGCTCGTTAAGCTTGTCATAACACGCATCCCAATTATCCAGTGCAAACTGCATAGTAGGGGCAATATCACTAACTTCTGTACACAAACTATGGTCCTTAGAAACAAGTACTAGCTTGCCATCAGGCCCATTGCTTTTGAGTGACGCTAACTTCATTGAATAAAGTCTCTTCGTAATTAAAAGTTTTAATTATTGTTAACAGAAGATGGTAGTATTCAGAGTTACTAAGCAAAAATCGTTTGTGCCGATACGTGATATCTCAAAAACCGTTGGTACAAAATAGGTAGATAAGTTCTCGGGGTAGAAATGCGGTACGAAAAACTAGACTTAAACCTGCTGGTGGCGTTAGAAGTTTTGCTAGAAGAAAAAAACATTACGAAAAGCGCTTATCGACTGCACCTTTCGCAGTCGGCAACAAGTGGTATTTTATCTCGTTTGAGGGACTATTTTGATGATGATTTGCTTGTACAAATGGGTAAGCAAATGCACATCACGCCACTTGCCGCTGAAATGCAGCAGCCAGTCAGCGAAGTGCTAAGCACTATTAGAAACCGCATTATAGATAAGAAAATAAACACACCAGAATTATCAAATCGCAATTTCAAAATTATTGCGTCAGACTATGTAATGCAGGTGGTGCTGGCTGATTTATTGGCCTACGTCACGAAAGTAGCGCCGAACATAACATTTGAATTTATGTCTACTTTTGCTGGTGATTTAGACAGCCTCGCAAAACAAGGCGCTGACCTTATTATTGCCCCTTCTGCTTTCATGCTCGATGGCTATTCATCCCAAGAAGTTTTAGATGATGAGTTCGTTTGTATAGCGGATGAAAACAACAGCAAGCTAAATGGCCATATTACCCTAGAACAATTCTCAGACATTGGCCATGTAACCATTGGCTATGAAAAAGCGAGTCAATTGAGCATAGAGAAATGGATGGTAGACTCAGATGAAGTTAACCGCCGCGTAGAAGTCATCGTCAACGATTTCTCTAGTATGTTTTTTACAGTGATAAATACCGAAAGGGTG
The DNA here is from genome assembly GCF_056311775.1 of Alteromonas sp. ABH4_454. NCBI lineage: Bacteria > Pseudomonadati > Pseudomonadota > Gammaproteobacteria > Alteromonadales > Alteromonadaceae > Alteromonas > Alteromonas sp. ABH4_454. Next base: position 883,183 of record NZ_CM149972.1, read on the forward strand.
GCCCTAGCACCAAAGCGTCTTGCTGAAATTAACGCAAAACATCTCCCTATAAAGATTTACGATATTCCGTTTAAAACGCCACAGTTGAATGAGTCTATGATGTGGCACCCAAGTTTAAATAACGACCCGCTACACAAGTGGCTGCGAGAACAAATTCTTAAACATAGGCCCTGAAAAGGTTATAAAAAAGGCCTCTAAGGCCTAGTATTGCTGCTGCCTAACTCCCACACAGCCGTTGGGCCTTTCTCAATACAGCGTTAACCGTTGTCCCATAATGGTTAGTGCTGTATTTGTACCAAAACCATGCGTTTACTCACCTTCGACAAAAATCTATGAAATGTACAAATATTGATGCGCTTTCGCCATTATAAAAGCAGGGCGCATTTATATAATAAAGGTACGTTTTAATTTGGAATACGTCTAATGACTTGGCAGAAAAAAGATTACGAGGACATTCCTGGTACCTATGTGTTCGATGGTAAACGCGCTCACCCTGCTTATGCTCTAAATAAGCTACTGTTTTCTTTTAACAACGAAGAAAACAGAACGGAATTTGATAAAGACCCTGCAGCGTATTGTGACAAGTATGGTGTTAAAGGTGAGTATAAAGACGTCGTGGTAAATTCTGATTTTCTACAAATGCTTAGATTAGGCGCCAACATATACTTCATGGCAAAAATGGCTATTCCTCGCGGCGTGTCTGTACAAGACGCAGGTGCCGCTTTTCAAGGTATTACAACGGAAGAATTTAAGCAGAACTTGGTGGCCAAAAGCGACGGTCTTATAGAAAAAATTAAGAAAAAAGGAGACTACTGGAATGGCTAAAATCATTGGTGGAATAACCAGTTCGCACATACCTGCCGTTGGCAACGCTATTACTGAAGGTCTTCAGCAAGAGCCTTATTGGAAAAGGTTTTTTGACGGGTACGGACCTGCGAAAGACTGGTTAAATGAAGTAAAGCCAGACCTGGTTATTGTTGTATATAACGACCATGGCTTAAACTTTTTCTTAGATACCGTTCCGACCTTTGCTTTAGGGTGTGCAGATGAGTATCACAATGCCGATGAAGGGTGGGGCTTAAAGCCGGTTAACCCGTTTAAGGGTAATGCACCACTTTCTTGGCATATCGCAGAGTCGCTTATTGAACAAGAAATAGATATCTGCACTTGCCAAGAAATGAAAGTCGATCATGGTTTCGTTAATCCTATTCGCGCGTTGTTTGGCGATTGCGAAGAGTGGCCGGTAGAAGCTATTCCGCTTGCTGTAAATACAGTACAGCACCCAGTACCAACTGCTGCTCGTTGTTTAAAATTGGGCAAGGCGTTGGGTAAAGCACTGGAGTCATATCCTGAAGACCATAAAGTTGTGATATTGGGTACGGGCGGCATGTCGCACCAGCTTCAAGGCGAACGAGCCGGTATTATAGACGTCGACTTTGATCTTGAGTGCATGGATAAGATAGCTGAAGAACCTGAATGGATGACGCAGTTTTCAAATGCTGAAATTATGGAACGAGCGGGAACAGAAGGTATTGAAACCATAATGTGGCTGGTCATGCGCGGTGCGCTAAAAGACGATGTTAACGTGATACACAAGCACTACCATGCACCTATTTCAAATACGGGCGCAGGTGTGTTGGTTTTAGATAACCGCTAAGATAACGCGGCGTACATAACGCCGTAAGCATAGCGTAAAACAAAAAAGCGGCGAGTACATGTGAAGTACTCGCCGCTTTTTATTTAGCAGTATTAAAATTCTTCTGTGTCTATATCAGCCTGTGCAGCGGCCGGATATCTTGGGCCTTGCACCGTTTCTTGATTAATTAACTGACCGGCGCGCACTAATATATTACTATCAATGGTTAATTCGCTCGCCCGCAAATTCTCCTCTAAATGAGTGATAAAGCGGGTGCCGGGTAAAGCGTGTATATAGTCTGCTTGTTTCAAAACCCAATGAATGGCCAGTTGCGCGGGTGTACATTCAGCTTCATTTGCTAAGGCTGCAAATTGGGTAAATATACGTCGGTTTTGCACCCAGTTTTCACCTTGGAACCGAGGCATTCCCCGCCTAATATCACCACTATCTAAGTCATCAATATGGGCAAATGTATTACTTAAATATCCACGTGCTAAAGGGCTAAAGCCAACGAAAGCAACGTCTAGTTCTTCGCATTTTTTCAGAACCGCAATTTCTGCATTACGTGTCCACAGTGAATACTCTGTTTGCATCGCGGCTATTGGATGAATGGCGTGCGCTCTAATAAGCGTTTCGGCAGACGCTTCAGACAAACCAATCGCGCCAATCTTGCCTGCTTTAACCGCATTTGCCAACGCGCCAACACTGTCTTCTACCGGCACGTTAGGGTCAATCCTGTGCAAATAGTACAAGTCGATAAAGTCGGTTTGTAAGCTTTTTAACGCATTATTAAGCGTAGCCTCTATAGCTTTAGGCGAGCCATCAATAGTGCGCTTGCCGTTCACGCCAGTCATCCCGCACTTACTGGCCAGCAAAATCTTGTCTCTGAAGGGTTTTATCCCTTTTCCGACAATGCGCTCATTTTCTCCGAAGCCATATAATGCCGCAGTATCAAAATGATCGACGCCTAAATCATAAGCCTTGTGTAGTAAATCGATAGCATCATTTTCGCTGAGTTTGCCAGAATAGGCATGGCTAAAGTTCATACAACCAAAGCCAATCTCACCCACCTGTTTACCCAAAAGGTTACGTGTTTTAATAATCGCCTCCAACTACGCTAGCTGTTGCTCAAGGTCATGAAGCACTTTATAGCAGCCCAATACGCTCGCTACGCTAGCGTTGGGTTGGCGGCCTTCTTTTATCGCGCTAATAAATTCGCGGTCTTGTAGTTCAATACCATTTAATGATACATCAACGGTAGACACATCAATTGGTTCTTCATGGCCGTTAACAAGGTCGTCGTATCTTGCGATATAAGTGCCGTTGTCGCAGATGTATCGGAAGAATGTACCTAACGGTCCTTCATTATTGAAAGATAGTGAAAGGGTACAAATGGCGCCATTTTCAGCTTGAAGCTGAATTGACATATCCATAGCAATACCCAGTTCAGGGTGAATCGGCCCCTGTACGGCGTTCGCTTTTACAATAGGCGAGCCTGCTTGGTAGGCAAATAAATCAACCGTATGAGCAGCGTGGTGCCAAAGCAAATGGTCTGTCCAAGAACGAGGCTCACCTTTCGCATTAATGTTTTTGCGACGAAAGAAATAAGTTTGAACGTCCATTTGCTGAATATTTAATTCACCCTTGCGCAAACGCTTATTTAGCCATTGATGAGATGGGTTAAAGCGGCGAGTATGACCCACCATGCATACCAAATTAGACGCTAGTTGTGCATCCATGACGGCTTGAGAGTCTTCCCAACTGTCGGCGAGTGGTATCTCAACTTGTACGTGTTTGCCCGCCTGCATGCATAAAATAGACTGCTCGGCATGCATCTGGGTGGGGGTGCAAAGAATAACGGCATCGGCATCAGAGGTTAGTGCCTCTTCAAGTGTGGTGTACACATGGGGAATCTTGTACTCATCGGCAACCGCTTGCGTTTTTTGCGGGTTTCGGCCCACTAAACCGACAACCTCAGCATCATCAATTTTGCTCAATGCATCTAAGTGCTTTATACCAAAAGCGCCAGGACCTACAACTATAATTTTCATAAAATCTTCCTCAATTTCAAAAGCAGTATCGAGCCTTAAGACCAATAAAGCTTCATTGGGTTATCAACCAAAAGTTTGCGCTGTAATCTTTCTGTAGAGGCAATAAGCGGAATGAAATCAACCAGCTTTCCGTCATCCGGCATGTGACTTTTCATATTCGGGTGAGGCCAATCTGTGCCCCAAATAACACGGTCTGGAAAGCGTTCAACCACTTCTCTGACGAAAGGGATGACATCGTGGTAACCGTTACTCGGCCCAGCCAGTGAGATTCGCTCTGGGCAACTCACCTTCGACCAAAAATTGGTGTTCTCTGTCATTAGTTTTAGAAATAACCCAAACTCTTCACCGTCTACCGGTTTACTCACGTCGGGACGACCCATGTGATCAACAACAACCGTGGTTGGCAGTGCGGTAAAAAACGAATAAAGCTCTGGTAGTTCTTGGGCTTCAAAGTAAATAACAATATGCCAGCCAAGTTCTTTAATGCGGTGCGCTACTGTATTTAATGCATCAAACGGCAGGGCATCGACTAAACGTTTAACAAAGTTAAAGCGCACGCCTCGTACGCCAGCTTTGTGCAGTGCATACAACTCTTCATCTGAAATATCAGGTTTTACGGTGGCAACGCCTCGCGCAAGTCCCTGAGAGTTGTTTAGCGCATCAACTAATGCACGGTTGTCGGCACCGTGACATGTCGCCTGCACAATAACATTTCGGCTAAAACCTAAATAATCACGCAGCGCCCACAACTGCCACTTAGATGCGTCACATGGTGTGTATTTTCGCTCAGCAGCAAAAGGAAATTGTTCACCAGGGCCAAACACATGGCAGTGCGCATCTACCGCGCCTTGCGGTAATGTAAACTGTGGTTTCGACGGTGATGGGTGCCAGTGTAACCAATCTGGATCAACGGTAAATTTGCTCATAGCCCCATTCCTTTTAGTTTGGCATCTAGTCGAGGGTATACCCTACGAGCATTGCCAGAAAATATTAACTGCTTATCTTCTGTTGGAATATCCAACGCATCAATATAGCGTTTTGTGTCATCAAAATAATTACCCGTTTGAGGGTCAATACCTCGCACTGCGCCAATCATTTCTGAGCCGAATAGAATGTTTTTAATGTCAATAACATCGAATAACAGGTCTATCCCGGGTTGATGGTAAACACAGGTGTCAAAATACACGTTTTGCATTACATGTTCATCGAGTGGAGGCTGCTTTAGCATATCAGCTAAGCCACGATAACGCCCCCAGTGATAAGGTACGGCGCCGCCGCCGTGTGGAATAATAATGCGTAGTTCGGGGAAGTCCTTAAATAAATTACCCTGCAAAAATTGCATGAATGCCGTGGTATCTGCATTCATATAATGAGCACCCGTAGCGTGGAAGTTCGCGTTACACGAGCCCGACACGTGGATCATGGCTGGTACATCTAGTTCTACCATTTTTTCATAGAACGGATACCAGCTTTTGTCCGTTAAAGGCGCTGATGTCCAATGGCCACCGGAGGGGTCTGGATTTAAGTTGCAGCCTACAAAGCCCAGCTCATTAACACAGCGCTCTAGCTCATCTATAGAGTTTTTGATTGGAACACCGGGTGACTGGGGTAATTGACACACACCAATAAAGTGTTGAGGGTATAAATCGACAACGCGCTTAATCAGGTCATTGCATGCGCTGGTCCACTGCTTTGATACTGCTTCATCGCCAACGTGATGCGCCATCGCAGATGCACGCGGCGAAAATATTGTCATGTCTGAACCACGCTCTTTTAGTAACTTAAGCTGGTTTTTCTCAATACTTTCTCGAATTTGGTCATCGCTAATATAAGGAACTTCAGGCAGCGCCTTGCCATCTTTAAACGCTTTAATTTGCGCCTCTCTGAAAAGCTGTAGTGGCTCGGGTGCAGTGGTGTAATGTCCGTGGCAATCAATGATCATGTTCGGTCCTCTTTATCGTTTTTATTCATGAGCTAGTGTAGGGTCAGAGTCGGGAGCAAACACCGTTCCCTGCATGAGCAGTCTGGCTGTGCGCAGTAAAGCGGCGCGCTTCACTTCAAATGTTTCGAATGCATCAGCATTTGCGACCTCCATGTCTACCTTGAACGCTCCCGTTGGATGCTCAATTGCAAGGGGCACAGCAGATTGCAATTCGTTATCACGTTTAGCGCAATGGCGGCGATAAAGGTCATAGGCAACGGTGCCTTTTGCCAAGCAAGCCGTCGCAACGCTAACTGAGCCTAAAACGCCAATAGCGTCGTGTACTCTGTGTGGAATAAAGGTGCGAGTATTGATATCTCCGCCATTTAGAGGGGCAGAAATGATCGTCATCTTAGGGACCGTTTTAGCCGTGACATCGCCTAACTGCATCATTTCGCCAGCCTTAAGCCTGATGGCTTCTACTTTTTGTTTTAAGGCGGCATTACTTTCTAATTGTTCCGGTGTTTCGCTTCCCTTAAGTCCCAGCGAATGGGCATCAATTAGCACGACCGGCATACCATTATCTATACACGTAATATTAATCTCTTCTACGGTATTTTGAGCGGCCCCGGTGGGGAATAAGCTTCCACAGGAAGAGCCTGCAACATCTAAAAAGTCAATATAAACAGGGGCGGCGGTATTAGGTACGCCGTCAATACTCGCACTGCCTTCGTAATTGACCACGCCGTTAGGCGTTTGAACTCTTACTACAGCGAACGTGTTGGTATTCACCATGCGAATACGTACATCGGTTGTCGTGTCCTGTGCTTTTACTAGCCCCTGCTCAATAGCAAACGCACCCACGCCGGCCAGAATGTTTCCGCAGTTTTGCGTATCGCTGACCTGGGCTTTATCTACCGCTACCTGTAAAAATAAGTAGTCAACGTCGGCTTCTGGATTAGACGACGGGTTTACAACGGCCACCTTACTTGTTAGCGGGTGACCACCGCCCACACCGTCTATTTGCCGGCTATCGGGGGAGCCCATAGCCGACAATAAAAAGGCATTTCTACGATGAACATCAAGGGGTAAATCTTTGGCTAAAAAATAGAGTCCTTTAGAGGTTCCGCCCCTCATTAGGCACGCAGTTACGGCTTTCATAAGTGCTATTGCTCACCGTGCTTTACATAGCGAAGGCCTTTAGCTGCCAGGCGTTCGCGCATATTATAAATATCCAGACCAAGCTCACCTTGTTCAAGACGTTTGCGTTTCGACTCTTCGTTTTCTACGCGCAGCTTAACCTTTTCAAACGTGTCATCTGCTTCTTCTTGTTTAACCACCACCACGCCATCATCATCAGCAACAACAATATCCCCAGGGTTTATCAAAGCACCTGCACAAACAACAGGTACATTAACACTAGCAATCGTCTCTTTTACGGTGCCTTGCGCAAACACGGCTTTAGACCACACGGGGAATTTCATGTCAGTTAAGGTAGCGATATCGCGAACACCTGCATCAATAATCAGCCCTCTTACCCCTCTTGCTTTTAACGATGTAGCCAACAGGTCACCAAAAAAGCCATCTGAACAAGGGCTGGTTGGCGTAACAACCAATACATCTCCCGGCTGACACTGCTCAACCGCGACATGAATCATCCAGTTGTCTCCCGGCGCTACTTGGCATGTAACCGCAGGGCCGGCTATTTGAGCAGGTCGATAAATAGGGCGCATATCTTGCGCTAAAAGCCCCTTTCTACCCTGCGCTTCGTGAACGGTAGCAACCTCTGACCCCTGATATTTTTCAATGGTTGACAGAGAAGGTCGTGGGCAGTCTGTTACGCAAATAGCCATTAGGGTATTCCTTTAATATTGAAGTCTCTCGATTATGGATAACTCGGCGCTGAAAAGAACGTTAGATTGCTGCCCTTTGCTATTAATTTTTTCTATAATGACTAAAAAACATTAGGGGCATACGTTGATTTTTAATACGCGTCACTTGCTTAGTGCTATGAAAGTTAGAGAGTTCGGTACGCTAACCGAAACGTCTCAGCATATTCATTTATCACAATCGGCCTTAACGCAAGGTATCAACAAGCTGGAGTCTCAGCTTGGCCACACAATTTTCGAACGCACCCAGTCAGGTATGTTTACAACAGATGTAGGCGATGTTTTTTTGAAGCGGGTAACAAGAGCGTTCGACTACTTACTGTCTTTTGCCAATAACGTGTTTGAAAAAAGTGCGAAGAGAAAGGAAGGGTTTTTACGGCTTATTACAACCCGTCAACTTATTGCATTAATTACGGTTGTAGATACCGGAAATTACACCAACGCAGCGACGAAGCTGGGTTTAACACAGCCAACGCTGGGTAAAACGATCAAAGACCTTGAATTTACGCTTGAACAAAAGTTATTTCGTCGAATTCCCACTGGTGTTGAACCAACGTGGAGAGCAAAGCAGCTTGCTCGTCTTGCTCATTTATTTGTAGCTGAAATTGAACAAGGGCAGCAGGAAGTCAACGAGTTCGTTGGGCAGCGCTCTGGCAAAATACGTATAGGCAGTTTGCCGCTGGCAAGGGCAAACATAGTACCTATGGCGGTGTTGCGGTTATTAGAGGAATATCCCCAAGCGGAAGTGAGTATCGTTGACGGCCCATATGAGGAACAACTTGTTGGCTTGCTGCAAGGGCAAGTTGATATCATTGTAGGGGCATTGCGTGCCCCTAACCTTGATAACACAATCTCGCAGCACAAATTGTTTGACGATAAACTGCACCTTGTAGCGCGCAAGCACCATCCTTCTTTAGCGGCCATAGAAGAGGGGACTTACGCTTCCAACATAAGTAAATGGCAATGGGTTATTCCCAAAGCCGGTACGCCAACGCGAAAGGTTTTTAATCGCATGTTCGAGCTTGAAGCTATGCCGGTACCCAAAGATATTATCGAATGCAGTACTATGATGGCGATCCGTGGAATCTTGTTAAAAAGCGACAGAGTAACCTTGTTATCTGCAAGGCAAGTTCAAGACGAGGTCGATGCTGGTTTGCTTTATGTAAGCCCTAACCCGTTGCCAGATAGCTGTCGAGAAATAGGCTACACACTAAGACGCGATTGGCAGCCAACAGCACTTCAAAGACGCTTCCTTGAAGTGCTAGATGAATATAAACGTAACTGAACTTCTGCGACTAATTACTTAAGTTTTCATAGGGCATGCCTACATACTGGTTGGCAATAACCTTTTTCCCTTCCTCGGTAGACGTGTAGTAATCCAGCTCAGAGTTCATGAATCGCTGAAATGTCTCTGGGCCCATATCGTTGACATGCTCATTATCGAAATTATGCAGCATGTTTGAGAGCCACCACGAAAATCGTTCGCCGTGCCATACCCTTCGTAATGCAATTTTTGAATAGTCTTCAATATGTGAGTTGTCGCCTTCAAGATAAACGCGACAAAGTATTTTGTACAAAGTTGCCACATCGGATGCTGCTAAATTTAAGCCTTTTGCGCCTGTTGGGGGAACGATATGTGCAGCGTCTCCAACAAGAAAAAGTGCACCGTATTGCATAGGTTCGCAAACAAAAGAACGCAAAGGAGCAATACTTTTTTCAATGCTTGGCCCAGTTATGAGTTTTTGGGCAACATCTGCAGGTAAGCGCATTTTAAGCTCTTCCCAGAACCTTTCGTCTGTCCAGTTTTCTACCGCGTCAGTGGCAGGCACCTGAAGGTAATAGCGCGAACGCGTAGAAGAACGTCTGCTTGCTAAAGCGAAGCCCCGTTGGCTTTTGCAATAAATAAGTTCTTCACTAACAGGCGGCGTATCGCTCAGCACTCCTAGCCAGCCAAATGGGTAAACTCGCTCGTGCTCTGTTCTTTCAGACTCAGGAATAGTTTTACGAGAAACACCGTGAAAACCATCACATCCAGCGATATAGTCGCAATTTAGCTTGTAAACATCGTCCCCTTTTTTGAAAACCACATAGGGTGATGCGGTATCAATGTCGTTCAAAGTCACATCTTCAACTTCGTAGAAGCTGGTTAATTTTGCGGCCTCGCGTGCTTCCATAAGATCTTTAGTGATCTCGGTTTGGCCGTAACACATAACAGCTTTGCCGTCTGCCAACGTTTTTAAATCGATATGGACCGTTTTATCGTCAATGGCAATCTCGAAACCATCATGCACTTCACCTTCTTTGTCCATGCGAGCACCAACGCCGGCCTCTCGCACAAGATCGGTAAACCCCTGTTCCAAAATGCCCGCTCTAATACGACTTAAAATATAATCTTTGTTTGCTCTATCTATAACAATGTTATCTATGCCTTGCTTAGCTAAGAGTTGACCAAGCAATAAGCCAGAAGGGCCAGAGCCAACAATAGCTACTTGTGTGGTTAATGTTTTCATCTTCACTACCTTTGCGAATATTGTGCAAATAGTGTGAAGTTAAATGTGGTAACAAATTATTAACTTTTCACTCATTTTATTGTACTTTTCAATCAAGTTAAAAATTGTGTTTAATATGGTTTTTAAAATGACATCGCAAATTCATCAATATCCAAACTACGACCTATATGGGGAAAGTGGGCTTATAGAAAGGCCGGGAGCGGTGCATTTGGAAGATATCTCCACGCGAAGTGAAAGCCTGGACTGGGTAATAAAACCGCACAGACATGCACATTTATTTCAAGTGTTGTACATTTTAGATGGGCAGGCAAACGTTACGTTAAACAAAAAAACATTCAGCATAAGGGGGAAATGCGCAGTAACTATTCCTATGGGGGTAGTACATGGCTTTACGTTTCAGCCAAACATTAAAGGTTTTGTACTATCTGTTACAAGCGCTATCTTGGGCGAAGAAATGCAAAATGCGCAAGACACCGCCATAAACAACCTTTTCCATTCTGCTCATGTGTTTCAAGAAGACAGTCCGCAGTTTAATAGGTTAACGCGATACTTCGTTGATATTCGCGACGAGCTAAAGCGTGCCCTACAAAATCAAGACCAATCATTGCTGTTGTTAACAAAGCTTGTGTTGTTAACCCTTCAACGACTAGCAGCAGAGCAGCAGCTTGAATACAGTGCTGGGCCACACGAAGCGCGCATATTGACCAAATTTAAAAGGCTAATAGAAGAGCACTACCTAGAGCACTGGCCCTTATCCAAATATGCCAGCGAACTATTTGTTTCTATGTCTAGCTTAAATCGCCTATGTAATAAAAATTTAGGAGAGTCACCCAAAAACATTATTCAAAGGCGATTAATTGACGAAGCGAAACGGAAATTGGTTTACACCCAACAACCAATACAAGACCTATGCTACAGCCTTGGCTTTAAGGATTACCCCTACTTCTCAAGGTTCTTCAAAAAACACATAGGCATGACGGCGGGTTGTTATCGACAATCTTTTCAAAATGCTCCTCGGCAGAAAGGCAAACCTGAATAGGTAATGACTAACGCTGCTCTTTTCTTGATCACACCACATCGCAAAGTCGTTATACTGTTCTTACCACTTAATTTTTAAGCGTATCCACGTGTCACTAACGTCGCCTCAATCTTTACCTAGCCCCAGTTTTGCTCAGTCACTGCTTTGTTTTGGCGTTATTGTCGCGTTAATAGCAGGTGGGTTGTTCGGCTTAGGTATTAGCCTTCACGCGCTCATATTTTTATGTTTGCTGTGGGCTGGGGCGAATGCTTTTAGTTTGGGGTACACGTACCTGCAAATTCGCGAATTAATGACCAGCGCATTAACCCGTGCCATGCCGGCGATTTATATCTTCATACTTATTGGAATGGTTATCGCCAGCTTTATGCAAAGCGGCACTATCTCAACGCTCATTTATTATGGGTTAAGTTGGCTAAACCCCAGTGTGTTTCTGGCAGTGGGGTTAATTCTTTGTGCGGTAATGTCGGTATCAACAGGCACATCGTGGGGAACCGTAGGGACCATGGGCGTGGTGCTAATGGGTATTGGCGCTGCCATGAATATACCGCCTCCCATTGTAGCGGCCATGGTGGTATGTGGAGCAACCTTTGGCGATAAAATGTCACCAGTTTCTGATACCACCAACCTCGCAGCAATGAGTGCGGGCTCGAACCTCTATCGGCATATGTATTCCATGCTTTATACAACGGTGCCTAGCTTCCTTCTTACTTTCGTTATTTTCTTGGTAATAGGTTTTAGTTACGCAAACCAGAATTTAAATGTTGAACAGGTCGTTGAAATTAAAGCAGCGCTTGCCACGCATTATAACCTTGCGCCCTATATAACACTGTTACCGCTACTATTGCTTACGGTACTAAGTATCAAAAAAGTCCCTGCTGAAGTCACCATGTCATTCAGCATTCTGCTTGCTGTTATCATTGCTATCTTCTACCAAAACACCAGCACCATCAGCGTACTTAACGCATTGTGGGAAAATACCCCGCAAAATACGGGTATAGAGAACTTGGACGCCCTACTAGGGCGGGGCGGCATCAGCAGTATGAGTTGGACCTTACTGCTTGCCTTAATGGCAATCGCACTGGGCGGTATATTACACGGCGCGGGTTTTTTAGCGGCGCTGTTGGCGGGCATTATCAAACGGGTGAAGCGCACAGCAAGCTTAATTGCGGTAACCATAGCCTCTGGTTTTTTGGGCAATGTGGCTATGGGCGAAGCCTACATCTCAATCATATTAAATTGTCAGTTATTCAAAGCAAAATATGAACAACAACAGCTCGACCCTGCTGTACTGTCTCGGTCGGTAGAAGAGGGCGCTACCATGACTACAGGTCTTATACCTTGGACAACCGCTGGCGCGTTCTACTCTGCCACCCTTGGGGTTGAGGTTCTCGACTATGCACCCTATGCCTTTTTCAACTATCTAAATGGCGTTATTGCCGTAACTATGGCCGCCTTGGGTGTGGGTTTATTGAAAGGGAAAACCGCAAATCGTTAAGTGAGCTATTTGCACTTTTTGTAAGTGGCAGCCATGGTTTATCCTCTAGAGGGGATAATTACGACTTTATCCCCACCAAGGGATAAAGTCGCAAAGAAAAAAGCAGTTATGTTTTATGCCGATTTAGGCTTCAACCAATGCTGCGCCAGCATACCGACAATCATCGCGCCAACAAACATCAGCACATCAGTTTGAAGCGACGCAATGGCAACTACGGCAGGGCCTGGGCAAAAACCGCTAATGCCCCAGCCAATACCAAAAGCGGCAGAGCCCAATATCAATTTAGCATCAATAGTTTTGCTAGTTGGTATATCGAACTTGTTCGCAAACATCGGCTTGTTGCGCTTGCGCACCCAGTACATACCTGGCGCAGCTACTAAAATAGCACCGCCCATTACGAACGCTAACGTGGCATCCCAGTTGGCGCTTAAATCTAAAAAGTTAAGTACACGGGCAGGGTTACTCATACCTGAAATTAGCAGGCCTAAGCCAAACAACAGCCCACAAAGTAGCGAGGCGATAATTGCTCTCATAATATTCTCTCCTCGGTGATTTACAGGTGCCTGATAATTGTGGTGGTAAGTACAGCCGCACCCATAAACGTGAGCGTAGCAACAATAGAGCGGGGGGATAGCCTTGAAAGGCCAGCCACTCCGTGGCCCGACGTACACCCAGAGCCAAGGCGTGTACCAAAGCCTACGAGTAAACCAGCTACAACCAGCCATGCCGAGCTCATTTGCGTTTGCACCTGTAAATCACCAACAAACACCATGTAAAGCACAGCAGATAAAACAACCCCTATTAAAAACGCCAAGCGCCAGTAGCGTTCAATGCCGCGCTGTGTCATCGCGCCTGCGGCAATACCTGAAATACCTGCAATACGGCCTAGGGTAAGCAGTAATAAAACCACCGATGAACCAATAAGCAGCCCGCCTGCCAAACCGGCAAGCGGCTCGAAGGGAGTTGATGTCCAGTTTTCCAATTTTCTCTCCTAAACCTACTTGTGTAATGCCTTATTCAAAAAGCATTTTCATATAAAACATATTATAAACAGCAGCCTAAATAAGGCCTGCTATTCAACTTCTATAAAATCGATGGCAAGGTGCATGGCTAGTGCGCCCTCTCTGTCTTTCACTAAATCGTGCAGTGTAAATTGGTCAAGCTCGCTGATGAATTTATCAGCCGCGTCTTGAAGAATTGACTTCAAGCGACACGCGGGCGAGATAACACATTTATTCGTTGGTGATGCAAAGCATTCTGCCAATGCCACGTCTTCTACGGTAAGGCGAAAAACATCGCCTAAATTAATTTCTTCCGCTTCTTTAGCCAGTGTAATACCACCACCGCGACCTTTTGTACCAGTGACATACCCCTGTTCAATAAGCAGCGTAATGACTTTCTTTAAATGGTTGAAAGACACGAAATACGCATCTGCAATGTCGCTTGTCTTCACGAGATGATTTTTTCGCAGCGCAAGATAGATCAAAACGCGAAACGCTAAATTAGTAAAAGTATTGATTTTCATGGGATTTATCATAAACGCTAAGTTCAACTTTCTTGATATTACAGCAGCACGAAAATTAAATATATATTTGAGATATACATTATTATATATTTTGTTCTATGATATAACAAAATGAAATAAGGTGTCGATATGATTATTCTTGGTTACATCGCTGCTGTTCTTATGGGAATGGTTTTAGGCGTAATAGGCGGAGGGGGCTCAATCCTTACCGTGCCTATCCTCGTTTACTTAATGGGCGTTACGCCAGATGTCGCCACCGGCTATTCATTGCTTATCGTGGGTGCCACAGCCGCATTCGGCGCAGTGAGGTATTTCAAAGAGGGTTTAGTTGACGTTAAAGCGTCTATTTTATTTGCTGTGCCTTCTATTATTGCTGTGTATCTAACACGGGCCTTCCTCATGCCCGCCATTCCCGAAACTATCGCTTTTCAATCGCTAACCATAGATAAAAATCTGGGCATCATGGTGCTGTTCGCCATGCTGATGTTGGCCTCGGCCGCCATGATGTTGAAAAAGGCTTACAGCAAATCGGCGCCAGCAACTCAGGTTGTTGAGAATAAACAACCCAACGTTGGGCTGATAATTATTGAAGGCGCCGTAGTTGGTGTTGTTACCGGAATACTCGGCGCGGGTGGGGGCTTCCTCATCATACCTGCCTTGGTACTTATTTTAGGCATGCCCATGAAGAATGCAGTGGGCGCGTCGCTATTCATTATCGCCTTAAAGTCGTTACTTGGCTTCATTGGCGACCTACAAACCGGAATTCAATTGGAGATGCCTTTGCTGCCGCTTATGCTGGTAGCCACGTTTATTGGGATGGCTGTCTCCACGAAGGTAGCGGGAAAACTAGACGGTGCAGCTTTGCAGAAGTTCTTTGCATTCTTCACTCTAGTTATTGCCGTTTTCATCATGACCAAAGAACTTCTTTAGGAGAACATCCATGAACGTTGAAACATTTTACGATAACAAAACGGCCACATTTACTTACGTGCTATTCGACCCCGCTTCCAAAGAGTGTGGCGTGATAGATTCGGTTGCCGATTACGATATCTTTTCGGGGCGCGCGTCAATGGAAAGCGCCGACAAAGTTATCGACTTCGTCAATCAAAACCAGCTTAAGAATAAATGGATTCTAGAAACCCACGTGCACGCCGACCACATTACGGCGGCGCACTATTTAAAGTCTAAAATTGGCGGCAAAATTGGTATTGGCTCAGGTATTAAAACGGTGCTCGATACTTGGCTAGACGTATTTGAGACGGCGAACGATACGCCGAGCGATGGCAGTCAGTTTGATGTGCTGTTCGAAGAAGGCGACACCTTCAATATCGGTGAATATGAAGTAAAAGTATGGCATACGCCGGGCCATACCCCAGCCTGCGCAAGCTTCTTGGTAGACGGCAAAATATTTGTAGGCGACACCATGTTCGCTCCTAATTTAGGGACGGCGCGCTGCGACTTCCCGGGCGGCAGTGCCGAGCAACTTTACAACACTATCCAGCGCTTCTTCACCCTGCCTGACGACACCACCGTTTACCTTGGTCACGACTACCCTAAAGACGGTGCAGCCCCGCTATCAACAGTATCTATCAAAGAAGCCAAAGAAACGAACAAGCAAATTCGCCCAGACGTAACCCTCCAGGAATATGTGGAAAAACGCGAGGCAAGAGATGCAACCCTTGCGGTACCTAAATTACTGTTACCCGCCATTCAAGCAAACCTTCGAAACGGCCAGTTTGGCGAAAAATCTGAAGGTGGTAAGCAGTTCATCAAAATTCCTGTAAATGCCATTTGAAGGGGTGAGTTATGCAATATGCCAACGTAACGCAACAGCTATCTGTCTGCCCTCAAATTTCAGTGGATGATCTGGAGGCAATAAAAGCAGCAGGGTTTAAATCTATTATCTGTAACCGCCCCGATGGTGAAGGGGCAGACCAACCTACCTTTGCAGAAATAGAAGCCAAAGCATCGTCGCTGGGTTTACCCTGCGTATATCAGCCAGTAGTTAGCGGAAAAGTAACCCAGCAAGACGCAATAACGTTTGAAGCGAATTTACAAAAGCTAGAAGGCCCCGTATTTGCCTACTGCCGAACAGGCACACGCTCTATTACGCTATGGGCAATGACCGCAACCAAAACCCTTTCTTATGAAGACATACTCTGCCTGTCACAGAAAGCCGGCTATGACCTAAGCGGGGTAGTACGACGCCTAAAAAACGGCGGTGAAACACCCAGCGACCATGCCGATCACTCTCATGCGGTAGTCATTGTGGGGGCGGGCGCGGGCGGTGTTGCTGTTGCGTCTAGTTTGAAATCGCGCTGCCCAGATTTAGATATCGCAATAATAGAGCCTAACGAAGTGCACTACTATCAGCCCGGCTGGACGCTAGTAGGCGGGGGCGTATTTAACGCTAACGACACCGTGCGCACTGTGGCTTCTGTTATTCCTAATAATGTTAAATGGATAAAAGCCGGCGTAGCGGCCTTTGCGCCAAAAGAAAACATGATTGTGGTAGACGGCTGCCGCACCATTAAATATGAACACTTGGTGGTTTGCCCCGGTATTAAGCTAGATTGGAACAAAGTAGAAGGCTTAAGCGAAACCCTAGGTGAAAATGGTGTGACGTCAAACTACCGTTTTGACTTGGCGCCGTACACATGGGAATTGGTAAAAAACCTTAAAAAGGGGAAGGCAGTATTTACACAGCCGCCAATGCCAATTAAGTGTGCAGGTGCGCCGCAAAAAGCCATGTATATGTCTTGCGACCACTGGTTTAAAGAAGGCGTGCTAAACGATATTAACGTAGAGTTCTATAACACGGGTGCCGTACTTTTTGGTGTAAAAGAATACGTGCCGGCACTTATGGAATACATTAAGAAGTACCACGCAAACCTTAACTTTGAACACCAGCTAGTAAAGGTTGATGGCAAAGCGAAAGTGGCTTCATTTAAGAAGGTGGCAAACCCAGACGCCCCGCTTGTTGAAACTGAATTCGACATGCTGCACGCGGTTCCGCCCCAGTCTCCGCCAGATTTTATCAAAGTCAGCCCGCTTGTTGATGGCAATGGTTGGATTGATGTCGACCAGTCAACGCTACAGCACAAATCGTTTGAAAATATCTTTGCCCTTGGCGACGCCATAAACGCGCCTAATGCTAAAACCGCGGCGGCGGCGCGCATGCAAGCCCCCGTGGTTGCCAATAACTTACTTTACGAGCGTGGTGTACAAACAGATAAAGCCATATACAACGGTTATGGCAGCTGCCCGCTTACTGTTGAGCGAGGCAAAGTGATATTGGCCGAATTTGGCTACGGTGGGAAAATCCTTAACAGCATGCCGGCGTGGGTATTGGATGGCACGAAACCGTCGCGCCTAGCATGGTATTTAAAAGAAAAGTTGCTTCCTCCCATTTATTGGGAAGGCATGCTAAAAGGCAGAGAGTGGCTGGCTAAGCCCGAAACTCAGCACGTGAATAAATAACGTATGGTCTACATGAAAACGCTTTAGCCCAACTGATTTGGGCTAAAGCACTTACGTGCAAACTCTTCGTTAATAATCCTTTTTTAAAACTCTTTGTGAACAACGCGCAAGCGCGCTAAAAAATCATTGCCCACCTCATTTCACACTATTCTGTTAAACTATTTTAAAAGAATGCCCGTTTAAAGCGGTACAGCATAATGGCGTCTATAAAAATAAAACAAAGGATCGTGTATGAGTAGTAATACCCGAGATGCAGCCTCATCAAAGGCTGGCACTGAACAGGAAACCGCGTTTAGCGTAATTGATAAGCCTACGTTTTTTGGCTCTCTTATTCTTCTTCTTTCCGTCACCATCCCCCTTATCATTTGGCCCGACCAAGGCGCACAGTGGGTAGCCACGGCCAAAGAATTCGTTACCAGTAAACTGGGGGTTTTATACCTGTTACTTGGTGTAGGCGCAGGTGGCTTCATGGTGTACATCATGTTCAGCGACATTGGCCAAATAAAACTGGGCGAGCCTGAAGAAAAGCCCGAGTTCTCGCCCGTATCCTGGGCCGCCATGCTGTTTTGCGCCGGCATTGGGGCGTCTATCTTATACTGGTCAATGATTGAGTGGGTGTACTACTACCAAGCGCCGCCGTTTCATATAGAAGGCGAGACTCCAGAAGCCGCAAAATGGGCCGCGGCCTACGGCATATTCCACTGGGGGCCGTTAGCCTGGGCTATCTACCTTATTCCTGCGGTACCCATTGCTTACTTCTACTACGTACGTAATCACAGCGTACTTAAAATATCCGAAGCCCTAATGCCGGTAATAGGCGAGAAAATGGCTCATGGCTGGCTAGGCAAAATTATCGATATCAGCTTTATCTTCGGCATGCTAGGCGGCGGGGCAACTACGCTTGGCTTGGCGGCACCTATGATAAACGAAGGGGTGCACGAACTATTCGGTGTACCTAAATCGCTAACTACGCAGGTGGTGGTGCTAATAACCTGTACCGCCATATTCGGCTACAGCGCGTATGTTGGCCTTAAAAAAGGCATTAAGCTGCTGTCAGACATTAACTTTTGGCTGGCCGTAGGGTTACTGCTATTTATCTTCATTGTTGGGCCCACGCTATTTATGGCTAATACCGGCTTAGACGCCCTTGGCCGGGTAATGAGTAACATCATTAAAATGGCCAC
Organism: Alteromonas sp. ABH4_454; assembly: GCF_056311775.1. Classification (NCBI taxonomy): domain Bacteria; kingdom Pseudomonadati; phylum Pseudomonadota; class Gammaproteobacteria; order Alteromonadales; family Alteromonadaceae; genus Alteromonas; species Alteromonas sp. ABH4_454. The sequence goes on from NZ_CM149972.1 coordinate 901,913, forward strand.
ATGGCTAGAGCCCTTCGCCGAATTCAACGGCTTTGAAAACACCCACTTTCCACAAGACTGGACCATATTCTACTGGGCATGGTGGCTGGTATTTGCACCAAGCGTAGGCTTATTTATAGCGCGTATTTCAAGAGGGCGTACCATTCGAACCATGGTGGCAGGCTCTATGTTCTTCGGCACCATGGGCTGCTTCTTATTCTTCATGGTAATGGGCAATTACGGCCTGTATTTACAGCTATCGGGTGAACTAGACGTAGTTACCATACTGAATCAAGAAAGCCCAACAGCGGCTATTTTTGCCATGCTGCATACGCTGCCGCTCGACTATTTAGTTATTTCTGTATTCACGCTACTGGCACTAATCTTTACCGCCACCACGTTCGATTCCATTTCTTACATTTTGGCTGCCGTAGTACAAAAAGAAGTAGACGAAGAGCCACTGCGTTGGAACCGTTTATTCTGGGCCTTTGCGCTATCTTTCATGCCCATAGTGCTTATGTTTGTGGGCGGGTTAGAAACACTACAAACCGCATCAATAATAGGTGGCGTACCGCTATTAGCCGTAGCCTTTATGTTGTGTATTGCCATAGTAAGGGCCGCAAACTATGACATGCGTTACCAGCCCGACTACTCGGTAAAAGAAATCAACATTGGTGAGTTCCCAGACGACGACCCATGGAGCGAAGAGGGCAGTTGGGACATTGACGAGGAAGGTGAGGAGGCCGAAGAAGACGTGCCTATAGCCGCAAAACCCAAACCGCGCGGGCCGAAAGACCACATTGAAGGTGACCCGCACAGCAAGCCGTCGCGACTGTAGGTGTACTGAGTAACTTATAAATAGTGATTAAGTTATAAAGCAAAGCGCTACCAAAAGGTGGCGCTTTTTTCATTTTGAAGCGGCACAATTAACTTTCACAAAAGGCGTGCTGTGTTAACGTAGCCTCCATAAATAGCCTAGTTTTTTAGCAACAACGTTCAAGCAAATAGCAGCATGTCAGAAAAGAATTACCAAAAATTCTACCAGCCACTAAGAGCTGTGAATTCAGAAGACTTCGGGCGTTGCTTTTATTGCGGCTGCGAGACTGCACGCCAAGATTTTATTCCGCCCATAAAATTTATTCACGACTGGCAAAGCGGGCACCTACAGGCCGACTTTATTTCCGTGCCTTCATGTAACGAATGCTTCGACCTATTAAAAAGCGAAAACAACGGCACCTTAGAGCCCAGAATAAACACTTTAAAAAAGCGTTTGGCTGAAAAATACAAAAAGGCCATTAGGGTATATAACCACTGGAGCATGGAAGAAATTGAAGAAATGGACGCCGCATTTCAAATAAGCCTAAAAGGCGGCATGCGATTGGGCAAAGAAACCCTGTCACGCCTTCAATTTTCTGGGTTCGATTTTGAGGTAAACGGCAGCATAACGCGGGTGGCAAAGCCGCAGCACCAAGTATTCAAAGTGTTCGATGAAGAATTTAGCAGCTTTAGAGAAGCGCTAGCCTTTGCCAGCGCCACCTACAAAATAAAGAAGAGCCGACTAAGTCAGTTATATTTCGACAACGATGAAAGCTTCGATAGGGCGATTGAGGTTTTTCACGGGTTGGTTGAGGACCATCATTCTTGACCGTTTTTTAAGAAGTACAAATCAGAAAACCCCATTTTTGCAAATTCGGTATCTCTGAAGTTTCTTACGGTTTTTTTGTCTTTACTAATAGCGGCAAGCTGCTGTTCAGTTTGCAGGAACTGAGAAAGGTCTATTCCCTCAGCATCGGCCACAGCTTCATGCATATTTTGATGGCGGCTGTAAGAAAAATTTATCTCTTTTGCCACACCTTTGAACCTATAACGTACTTTATGGGCCATGTTCTACTCACGTTGGTCGATGTAATTCAAAAACGGTTTAACCGCTATTATAAACTCAATTAGTGCTAATGATTAGCGTATTGAAAAATGAGGGTAGCAAAACCATAGTGCGATGTGTTCGATAAAGAGTTTAGTTGTTTTGGAGGAGTGCTGGCGAAAGGCGGTTCTTCATTTATAAGTGAATTATGATATATTTATCAGAAGCTTGAGATTGTTTTAGATTCTTAGTTTAGCTATTCACAAGCCGTCAAATTTAGACTATGTTTGAAAGTATGTCATAAGAGATGACATAAAATTTCAATGAAAGGCGCGTCATTAGTAATGGACTACGAAAAGTATTACGAACCTTTAAAAGCTGTTCACTCCGCTGATTTTAATCGCTGTATCTATTGTGGCTGTGAAGCCTCATGTTCAGACTATATTCCCCCCATTAATTTTATTCATGACTGGCGAGAAGCAAGCAGAGAGGCTGATTTTATATCTGTGCCTGCCTGTACTGAATGTCGAGATTTGCTTAAAAAGCAGAATATTGGATCGCTAGATTTACGAATAGATGCTTTAAAAGGGCTATTAGCAGACAAATACGAAAAGGCGATTAGAGTATTTAATCACTGGAATGAAGACGAAATACAAGAGATGGACGCTTCATTCCAAAGAAGTCTAAAAGGCGGCTCTAACCTTGGCAAAGAAGCTATTTCAAGAATTCGTTTTCCAGGTTTTGACTATGAGGTAAATGGCAGTATTACACGAGTTGCCAAACCCGAAAAAAGACTGTTCAAAGTGTTCGAATACGAATTTAATAGCTTTAAGGAAGCCCTAGAGTTTGCGTGTTCAACTTATCAAATAAAAAAGAGCAAATTAAGCCAACTCTATTTTGAAGGCGGAGAGTCTTTCGAAAAAGCGATAGAAAACTTTCATCATACGATGAAACTAAAAGAGCTTGAAAATGAGATTAAGCAGCCTTGCCGAGAATTCGCAAAACAATACAAACAAAATAGTGATTTCGTGTTGAGGGCAGCAATGAAATTCTTGATTGAAGATGAAGAACTAGATGTAAACATGGCTTTAGCCAAGCTAGGGCAGAGATATGTAAAAGATTTTAAAGCGGCTGACTAAAAAAAACGCTTATGTGCAAAAGAGTTGAATTAATACCTAATACAATTTAATCATACTGATCTATCGATAAACGCCGTTGGATCAATAAATAATTCAATGTTATTTTATTAGACTAAAGACTAACTATAAGGATGTAGAATGCGTTTTGTTGAAGTTTTAAGCGTATTGTCCAAATCACATTGTTCTAACGGTTTTAAGCAAACAGCCCTCCTCTTATCCCATCGAGCATTTTTTCGTCATGTCGACTTTTACTGTTTTAAGCAAAAAGGTGATAGAAAAGAGAAAGTAGTATGAGATTAATAATCGGTTCTCTGGTTGAAAGTAGTTCTTTCATTGGCATAGGTAAGATTTTATCAATTTCTAAGACAGACCAAAGCGCGATAGTCGGTTTTTTTACTTCTCCTTTAACTCCATTTGATAAAAAAGTCGAAGTTAAAGGGAGTGAACTAACTGGAAAAAGCAAGTTATTCGAGAAAACACCTATCTATGTGCAGTTTGGGCCACAGAAACGTTGGCGATTGGGATTCTACGATGGCGAAAGACCAAACGATAAACATTTAGTTTATTTTAATAGTAAAGAGTCAGAGATATTCGAGTTAGAGGACTTGTTCGTCCCCAATTTGTTAGAATATGCTTCATTTCCCGCGTCTAAATTTTTAGCTTCTCAGGCAACAACTGCTCATAAGCATTATGTAAACAGAACAAGTTTTATTTCCTCGTATATAGAACAAAGAGCTGCTTGTAAATCAATATCTTCTTTAACAAGTAGTGCAGTTAACTTAGAAGCCCATCAATTATCTGTCGTATTGCAAGTTCTGAAAGACTCAAATCAAAAATACCTATTGGGTGATGAGGTTGGCTTAGGCAAGACTATTGAAGCTGGCTTTTTGATCCGAGAACATATTCTTGAGCTTAAAGACAATGCTTGTGTATTGGTTATTACTCCTGCTTCCCTAATTAGCCAATGGAAAGAGGAGTTAACATTAAAATTTCATTTAGAAGATGTGCTTGGCGATGAGTTAGAGGAAGATCAAAAAGTCTTTGTCTGTGATTATTTTGATTTGCCGTTGTTTGATGTGAATGAAAATAAACCAACTATGGTTGTGGTTGATGAAGGGCATAACCTCGCTGACTTGGCATGGGATAGCGACAGTTTTGTAAATTACGAAAAAATAGTCACTTTTTGTTCAAATGCACGTTCCACAGTTATTCTATCGGGTACGCCTATTGCTGGGAATGCGAAAAGTTTCTTGGCTATGTTGCATTGTCTTAACCCGGAAAGCTACAAAATTACTGAGGCAGGTATTGATGAATTCAACAAAAAGGTAAGCGAAAGGGAGCGCTTTTCAGGGATTTATACAGCAATTTCACCAGAGTCTGACGACTTTACATTGGCTGGGATAATAGATGAATTAGAAAGTTTGGGCTTGGGGGATGCGGAATTAACGACACTGATTGAGCGTCTAAGGCCTGAGATCGATTACTTCAATAAGAATAAGGATGAGGATAAAAGAAACTCGGCAATTCATGAGCTTAAGGTGCATTTTGGTGAAAAATATAGATTGTTTCAACGTTTTATCCGTAATAGGAGAGGTAGCAAAAACGGTTCGATAGAACTACTTTTTCCGGGCCTTGGTGATTGCGCACTGTATAAATGGGAAACTGCTAAACAATTACCCTCATTAGATCAGCAATTAGATGACTATAGAGACTACCTGATTTGTGAAGGCTTTGAGCAAAAAAACCAAAGTGTGATAACTCTTTTGGACGCACTTTTAGATTCTCCAAAGAGTTTTTCGCATGAACTCGATAAATTAATTAACACTGATGATTATCAGCAGTTTTCTGAAACATTCATGATTATGAAGGAGTCGGCGCTCGTTGAACAAAACAACAAGGATGAACTTACAAAAAATGTACTTGAAGAATGGTTGGCAAAAAATGTAGATGGCAAAGTAGTTATTTTCTGCGGAAATAAAGCCTCGGCGGATCACCTTTATACATTTTTGCAAAAACATAGAAGCGATGTAGAAAGACATTCTCAAGATTTTAGGCCGCTTTTTGTTGCAGACCCCTTATTAAAAGTACTCATTACTGATGAAAAAGGTGAGGATGGGTTAAATTTACAAGGATCCTCTCGACTCGCGATTCATTACAGCATACCACGCTCTTTGGTAAGAATTGAGCAACGTATTGGTAGGTTAAATAGGTATAGTGCGACTTCGAAAAGCATGAAACCGATTGAGAACTATGTTCTTGTTCCAAATTATGAAGGTTTCATCCAAAACTGGACTCTTCTTTTGAAAGACACCATTGGCGTATTTGATGAAACAACGGCAAGTATCCAATTAGTTGTAGAAGAAGCTATCCAACTTGAAGAAGCTAACCTGTTAGCAAACGGTTTTGGACACTTAACTTGTCTTAGAAATAAGTTGGGGGGTGAAAAAGGCTTAATTGCAAAAGAGCGGAAGAAGGTAGCAGATCAGGAAGTTTGGAATGAAATGCAGATTGATCTCGCTTCTATCAAAAAGTTTGCCGAGAACATTCAGAACGTTGACCTAAATGCTGAATCTTTACATAACTCATTACAAAGTTGGATAAAACGGAGTTTAAAATTTGGTGTAACTCGTAATGAGGATTCCTCAATTGTTTATCAATATAGACTTGGAATAACTCGTTTAAATATAGACGACTTTTTACACCACTGTATTTTAGGAATGGACTTTAATAGTGGATTACGGAACCCCTCTACAAAACCAATGACACCTGACAGGGAAGTTACCGCCAAAACTGGTGCTTATCCATTGAGATATGGCCAACCTTTTATCGATACGATCTACAATTTTACTCATGCGAGTACTTTAGGACTTGTAAGCTCAATTTTGAGACAAATAAAGATAAAACTCGAAAAGCCCAAGACTTTTTTTAAGCTGAATTGGCTAGTTTCCTGTGAGTCAAATGAAGGTTCAGTTGTGGAACAGAGGAAACTTGATGCAATGTTCGAACCCCACGTAGTAACTGAGTGGGTAGATGACTCTGGGAACCTAGTCAACAATGAAGCGATACTGAAGTTGCTAGAAAAGCCGGTAAAAGCATCGAAGGATGAGCGTGATAGTGGTTATAGAGATTTTGAAGTTCAAGTATCTGGAGAACAGGATATGTGGGAATTATTCGATTCGTTTTGTTCGAAAGATGAGTGGGAGAGAGTAATTGAGAGTGCTGTCACACATAGAGAGTCTCAAATCAAAGAAAGTGAAGTGACTAAAAATGAACATTTAGACCTAATAAATAAATTATCTGTGACGCTGGTTTCCGCTTTGAGCATGACATTAGTAGGTGGATGATAATAATGCCTGAAATAAATTCATTGAAATTAAATGAGTTTGAGTCCCAGTTTTTTATTGAAGAACTGTCAAATTTTCAAATCTCCTTCAACGGTAACTTTTTCTTTGACAGACTTCTTTCAGTTGTTAAATCCGATAATGTTAGTTCAGTAGATGTGCTGCTGGCAATAAAGGATTTCTTAGTTTCAATTCATCAAACAGTCAATCAAAATTACATTAGTTTTGCCTTTCCACGAGAATTAAATGGACTTGAGTTGGATATTGCAAAAAAGGCTGGAGTGACTCAAAGGCAAGGGACTAATTTACTACAACTCGATCAAAGCAGCCTCCACAAACACGATTTCGATGTTTATACCTTGAAGAACACAAGAAAAACCGTACCCGTAAAGCTAGATGAGTGTTTAAAGAATAAGCTTGATGGACTTGGGTACAGCAAATACCAAACGGCAGGGCAAAGATTAGCTGTTCGTGCATGCCTTACAGCTAAAAAAGGTTCAACTATCTTTGTTAATTTGCCCACCGGATGTGGTAAAACTCTGATTTCACACGCCTCGATAATTTTCCAAAGAGAATTTGCTAATACCATTGTTATTCTTCCTACAGTAGGCTTGGCAATCGAGCAAGCTGCAAGAGCTAGAGAAATAATTCAACATTGTGGCATTCCTGTTGTTTCCAATTACTGTTGGCATGCAAGTTTAACTCAGGAAGAGAGAAAAGAAATAAAGTTAAACATGCAATCAGGCCGTCAGAAAGTTCTCTTTACATCACCAGAGTCGCTTACTGGCAGTTTACTTCATTTACTGTTTTCATTATCGAAAAGCGATCAAATAGCAGAAATTATTGTTGATGAGGCCCATCTAATTGATAGTTGGGGCACTAATTTTAGGCCCGACTTTCAAAAATTTGGAGCGTTGCTTGCAACACTTAGACAGGTTTCAAAAAGTAAGTTTAACACTGTCCTGATGTCGGCAACGTTTACCCAATCGAATATAGAGGCTATCAATAAAGTTTATGGCGATGGGGTAAACGAACCGATTATCGTCAACGGTAATTTTCTTCGCCCAGAAATTAAAAGCTCTGTGTTAAAAGTTAATAGGCAAGAGCATCTGACTTCAGTATGCAAATATGCCTTTTTACTACCGAAACCATTGATTTTGTACACGACAATAAAGTCTGAAGCCGAAGACGTTTATAATAAGTTAAAGGGTTATGGGTGTACCAGGATTGCTAAGTTTGTCGGCGACACAAAATATGAAGAACGAAATAATATAATAGAAAAATGGAAGAGTAACCAGTACGACATTATCGTTGCAACTTCTGCTTTTGGTGTCGGTATGGATAAATCTGATGTTAAAACAGTTTTACATGCTAGTGTTCCAGATAACATCGATAGGTATTATCAGGAAATTGGAAGGGCTGGCCGTAATGGTGACTCTGCAATAGCACTAATGGTTTATCATCATGATCAGTTATCCATTGCTCAAAATATAAACAGAGAGAATATCATATCGATCGAACTAGGGTTTGAACGCTGGATGGATATGTTTGCGCGAAGGCAGACTGTTGATAGTGATTTGTTTGAAAGTGACGATCTTTATAAGCTAAACACTTCCATTTTTCGAAAAGATTTAGAAAAAAAAACAGATACGAATAGCGAGTGGAATTGGTTGACTTTGCTGTTTATGCAGCGTGCTGGTGCAATTAAAATATATTATGAAGTCCCTAAGCCACCTTCAACGTTAGATGAAATTCATGACCAACTAAAACTTCAAAGGTTCTGGGAAGATTATTCTGAAACAATAGTAATAGAGTTGTTAGAGCCAAGAGCACTGAAAAAGGATTATTGGGAAACTGAAATTAATGAATACAGAGAAAGTGAGTTAACTGTCCAAAATGAGCGATTCAACGTTCTGAGGCATTACCTGGAATATAATTCAAAACCACTCTGTAAAACGCTTTCTAAGTACTATTCGATTAATCATATTCCCGCACAGCGCACCTGCAGAGGGTGTGTCAACTGTGAGGGTTTTTTCCCGACCGTTGGAAAGACAGCCTATCTGGATAATTACAACTCCCTGGCAACATCAACCTCCAGTTTAAAAACGCTGATTTCTAACCGGAATATGTGCATGGTTTACTTTGAAAATCACGATAGTTTCGATTGGAAAGGATTACTGAAATCAATGCTAGAGAAAAACATTATTTCGGGAATTCAAGCATCTGAAAGATTTTTAGCTGAATTCCAAGAATCTATGCCCGTTGGCTTTGATAGATTCTGGATTTCTCAAGAGTTTGAAGATGAAGCAAGCTACTGGCCAACCGCATTAATTACTGATGGAAGCGCGAAAGTGATTGATGTGCCGAGGTTTAGAGAGAATGTAACGTATTTCTTTGCTGAGCGGTCAAAAAAAGAGTCGGGCAAGGAATATCGAAATTGGTACGAAAATTATTCAACATCATTATCAATAAGTAACTTTAGAAATCTGCTAGGAAAAAACTGATGTCAGTAATAAATAATATGCACCCCGGCAGTCATATAACCTCACTGCATTTTATTGATCGTTTGGTGAACCGTCATTTACGCTCAAAGAAAAAAAGCTCAGAGTTTATATCTGTATCCGACATTCTAACATCAAGCATGCCTGACTACCTTTTTATCGCCGATGAAAAAGACGAACTAGGTCAGTTTAAAAAAAACGAGAATCCAGAAAAAAAGTTAAAGGACACTCTGACGTTCTGGAAGAGCGAGGGCCTGTGGGAAGAAGATGGTGACAATATTAAAGCTTGGTCAGAATTGTCAAGTGACGAAAACCTCGGGGAAAGAGTATCTCAAGTCTTATTCAAAAAGCGGTTGGATATTGTAAATGGAACAAGAATAGAACCACTAATAAGAGGAATGGCTCTCTTACTGAGCTTAGATTCTTTGACTTTTACTGGTGGCAGTTTTTTTACATCTACAGAAATCGAAAATATAGTTGGGAAGTATCTTCCGACTAGATCAGATGCTGGCACACGCCTGACTATTAACTCTAGTAATGAGACTAAGGCTTTTGCTAATTATGGACTTTTAACAGGTTTTCTAGAAAAAGTTACGAAAGATAAGTTTGTGGTTGACCCTACTCGCTTAATTAGGCCTGTCATTAATAAGATCTTCAAAAATTCAGATAATGTTAATGAAATGCCAGTAGAAGAATTTTTAATTCAACTAAGAGACATACTTCCTGTAATTGATGGTGGAGAATATCGCATCATAATTGAGCAACTTATTCGATCTAAGATAAAAGATTGGACACCTTTGCCTGACCATGAATTGTCGGCAAGCCTTTCTCATGCATTGTACCGACTCAACCTTGAAGGGATTATTTTTCTTATACCTAAATCTGATGCTGAAAAAACCGTGCAGTTGAAACTGCCTGGAAATAAAAAAAGGCCAGTTAGTCACATAAGATTTGGGGGAGTGAAATGAGTTTAGACAGATATTGGCCCTCCGTACAGAACGTTATAGATTGCATCAAAACTGAAGCTGAAGAACTCTCTGATGAGACATTGCTTGCTGTACATGAACCGATGAGGTTGACGAAATATAGTAGCAATACATCTGAAGAAGAGGCCACTGAGAAGGACCTATTAGAGCACTTTTTAAAGATTGACAGGCCAATTCCTATCGTTGCTGATGCAGGCCTCGGTAAATCACACCTAATAAGGTGGCTACATGCTAAGCTTAAAACAGAGAAAATAGTTCAGGAAGAGAACTGGCAGATAGTTCGAATCCCCAAGAATGCGAGTTTAAGACAGACGCTTCATCTACTTCTTGATGGTTTGGATGGGGATGTTTTCGAAAGCGCGAGGAAGCAAGTAGATGAAGTCGGGAGTACTCTTGTCGCCCGGAAAATAGCAGATCTTTTTGGTACTCATCTTAAGCATGGTATTCAGGACATTAAGGAGGAAAGTCTCCAACTTTTGGATAGTTGCCAACCTGGGTCTGCTGATTTCAAAGAGTTAGGGGAGAGGATAGCTTTTGCTACAAACCTTCCTGATTTAGTTGACGATATCCAGTTTAAATCGAGGTTCATCAGTGATGATAGCTACATTTATAATATAGCAACCAGGTGGATAAAAGGAGCGACAGAGGAAGAGTTGCGTCAAAAAGAATTTGCTTTGTCACAGAAAGATTTCGACCTTTTAATTGAAGAGATTGAAGACGATGATTTATCTGCAATCGGACGTAGAGCATTAGGGACTCTTAGACTAAAAAGTAATCCTGAGCAAAGTAAAAAGGCTTTAGAAGTAATAAATGAAGGAGTTGGCCGAGCCTCACAAACCGCTTTTCAACAGTTATTTCAATTTGGTAGTGGTAACTTCCAGGATTTATTTAAGGAAATAAGAAAGCACCTAAAAACTCGTAATCAAACTCTTGTTATTTTAGTTGAGGATCTCGCTGCAATTTCGGCTATCGAAGATGTCCTTATAGATTGCCTGTTAGAGGAGGCTAAAGATGAATTATGTACTCTGAAATCAGTACTCGCAGTTACAAGTGGTTATAGTGGTTATACAAGAAGACAAAACACTATTAGGACGAGAGCAAGGTTTGAATGGCAGATCAAAAATAATCAGGACGGTCAGGAAGAGATCCCTAACAAAATAGTCGACTTCTGTAGTCGGTATCTAAATGCGGCGCGCTATGGGAAATCTCAATTACAGGAAGTAATTAGCCTTGAGAGTTGGGATGATAGAATTCCTATATGGAATTACGAATTAGATGAGAATGATAGCCTGTGTTTGGATGCATTCGGTAAATCTTCCATACAGATCCCACTTTTCCCGTTTAATAAAGAGGCCATAGTAAATCTTGCGAAATGGTATTGTTCCAACGATTCAGGTTCGTTAATCTTTAATCCACGAGATGTGTTAAATGATATTCTACTTAATATTTTAAGATATCAACGAAACGACTACGAAGCAGGCATGTTTCCGAAGAATGTTGAACTTAAAGAGCGCAAACCAACTCTTCTAGCTGAATTGAGCAATTTGGGTCTTTCAACTCAGCAACAAGCTATAACACTCTGTTCAATCTGGTCAGATAAATCTAGCCTGGAAGCTTTGAAATCAGCTTTACCCAAAGAAGTTGCTATTTCATTCCATTTACCAGAACTTGCTCCCTACTTAGGAAGCGAAATTCATATCCCTACACCAAGCCCTATTGTTGTACCACCACAAAAACCGATTGAACCTGTGCCTCTTCCTACTCCCAATAAGTCGGATTTATTGGAGGAGCAACTTGGAAAATGGTTCAACAAAGAGGCACCAATCGATTCTAAGTTGGCGAATGATTTTAGAAGTCAACTCTATAAAATGATTGAAGAATCCCAATTTTCTGAATGGATGGGGTTTAAGAATAGTAAAGTCTTTGAAGTCGGAAAAACTAAAAGAACAGCATTAGAAGCAATTCTGAAACAGGGAGATCGTTTCCTAATTTCTATACCAGGTTCTAACAACAATATAAGAGACACGCTGATTGAATTTTGTTCGGAAGATGACTTTTTCTCTACTCAAGAATCTTTCAATATAGTTCATAGAACTGCACTAGCGATAATCCGTTATCACAGAACTAATAAAGATAATCCAGATACGGGGTGGAATTATGAAAAAGGATATGAAGATTTTGCCTATTACCAAAGTTTCGCTGAAAAATGGGTTCCAGATGTTTTAAAGATAGCTCTCAAAGCGTTACGTAAGAAATATTTAGTACGCTCAGTTGATAAGCAGTTGATGCTGTTAAGTGGTTTGGGACTAAAAGAGCAAGGTAGTCTCGAAAATACGCTTTTCATGAAAAGTGTACACATTAAAGCGATTCTAAAGGAACCGTTAAATTCTGGCTTCGAACAACTAAGGACTTCTTTGTTAGACCAATGGGACGATACGCAAAAAGTTTGGTCCAGTCTTGTGCTTATTGACAATGTTGCTGCCGACTCAGACATATTAAAGGCGGCAATCAAAGAAGCTAAAAAAAATGGAGAGGAGAAGCTTGATTCAGTATCACGGCGACTTAAGAAAGCGGCAATCGATGAAATAAAGCCTAACCTTCATAAAATAAAGATGTGTATAGGCGATTGTGACAATAAAGAGGAATTTCAAAATTTACTCGAAGAGATAAGAGGAGTTTATAAATCTATTCAAGATTTGGGATTGTATCCTGATGAAACCCTGACGCGTAAAACGGCTAATCAAGATATCAAAACGTTGCTAGAAACTTTAAGTTGGATTGATGTTAAAAATGCCATCAAGCTAATAGCCATTGAAGATGAGCAAAAAGAGATTGAGATACTTGCCAACCTTGATGGGAAACTCATCACCCTATTGTCAAAAGTTCTTTCCCAATGGGAAGCTTTTGAAAAGTTAGCATTGCCGGAAATACAATTGGTCAATAACACTGTTGGAGCAAACCGGTTAAGTTCTGTCAACCAAAGCATCAAAAATACTAACGCTGATTTAAGCCAAACACTTTCGGACTTAACCTCGTTTATGGAGTCAGATAGTAAATGAATAGTTTGAAGGAAAGAATTGCTACTTTTAAATCAGAAATAATGTTGGCAGATAGTTCCCAACAGAATGAAGTGATTATCGAGGGTAATGAGATTATTTACAAGGAACTGCGTCTTGTAAGTGACAAACTCAAAACACAGTTTGAAGTTATAAAAGCTTTGAACTTTGTGAACAAAGTATTAGAAGAGACGCCAGACTACACCACAGTTTTTTCTGATGATGGTATATATCGAAATGGCGTAAACTCTATTGTTTTCGATCGGGAGGTAGAAGAGTTAATTGGCAACGCTATTATAAAGTTTGATGAGTTTGAGCGTGCATGGAGAGAGGAGAATTATAAAGTACAACAAAAGGATTCCTATATTCATGCCCGAGAAATGTTGAAAGGATTGTTAGAAAAAATAAAAGCGGCTAATGAAGATTGTTGGCGAAAGTGGTTAGCATTGATAGATAAAAGTGTTTTTATTGAAGAGCAGGTCTTAGAAAGCCAGAAGCACAACCCAACTCAAAAAGATAATTACAAACAATTTATCAGTGATGCTTCTAATTTAGAAGCGCTGAAACAATCTAGAACAGTTGCAAAGGAAGACGCAGTTCAAATTAAAAAGTTACATGATTCAATGGTGAGTCTGAAAGCTCAATTTGATGTTTCTGATTTCCCCGAAGATGTTGCCAGGTTTTTTAAGGCTCTGAATTCTCGATTTGAACCCGCGACTTTAGATTTGCTGACCCCTCAAGTCTTAGACTGGCTTAATTCCAACAGTAAATTAACGAACTTCAAGGTAGAAAGAAAATAATTGGGGAAGTAGTCGTTTATGGTAGATGAGAAAGTACTGCGGCAAAGTTTGGATAACTGCCTGGACATAATTGAGCAGAGAGAGTTTAAGCTTTTGGCGTGGGGTGATGCAGAGGTTCGCCATACAAAGGGTGAGATACTTGAAATTATAAAGTCTCAAACTTCTCAAAATGCTCAAGATGTATTTAGAGAATTAATAAAGAGATGTTTAATCTTTTCTGTCGCTGATATTTTCTTTCCCGATGCTTACCGAAGCCGAATGGCTCAGTCGGTTTATCTTTCTAAAAAGTTGCGACAGTGGTTCCACGGACAAAGACTTCAGAATACGAAGACTCTAGTCTCAGACTTCAGATTTATACGGAGGGCGAGAAAGTACCCCCAGAGGGATATCGAACCTAATTTAGTTGTTGATGAAGTATGTAAATCGAACCAGTTGGGCGGGAACCACAGAGACGCGCTCTTTTCTATGCTTGATGGTAACCAAGAGTTAAAGCTTTCTGGATTTCAAAAAAGAGCGACAACAAGAATTCTGAATAAACTGACTAAAAAGAGTAATGTCGCTTCTGCAACTATAGTGTGTGCAGGAACTGGTAGTGGTAAAACGCTCTCATTTTACTTACCAGCGCTAGCTAATTTGGCTACCGAGCTCACTCAAAACCAAGAGATCAAAGTTAGAATCTTAGCAATTTATCCTCGAAAAGAATTGCTTAAAGACCAATTTCAAGAAACATTTTTCCAAGCGAGGAAGCTAGACTCTTACTTGCAGAGACATGACGCCCGAAAAATTAGAATCGGCACGTTTTTCGGTGATACTTGGAGTAAAAACGACTCAGAACTAGCTAATGGGAACCTTTCTTATAATATGTTGAGTTGTAAATGCTCGGGCGTATTAAAGTGGAAGTACGAGGATTTTGTCGCCAATAAGGAAGTGCTAATTTGTGGTTCTTGCGGTGAAAGAATTAATGGAGATGAGATCGCGTTAACACGAGAGTCTCCAGCGCCTGATATTCTATTTACGACAACCGAAATGCTGAACCAGCATTTAGGAAACAGTTTCTCAAACCATCTGTTTGGTGCTCGAAAAAATCAATCTATTCCTTTGGTACTTCTAGATGAAGTGCATACTTATGAAGGTTCTACTGGGGCGCAAACGTCTTATTTACTTAAGCGATGGATGAAGTATACGAATTCTTCACCACACTTTGTGGGGCTGTCAGCTACGTTAAACAATGCTTCCAAGTTTTTTGCCTCATTCACCGGTGTTTCTGATTATCAGGTTGAAGCTATTGAACCACTAGAATCCGAAATGTTAGAGGAAGGGGCCGAGTACTTGTTGGCTTTGCGAGGAGATCCCGTATCTCAAACTGCGTTACTTTCTACTACGATTCAGACTAGCATGCTGTTTCAGAGAATGATGGATACTAAAAACGACGCTGTTTCAAAAGGTACGTATGGAAGCAAACTGTTTGTATTTACTGATGACTTAGATGTGAATAACCGTTTATTTGAGATGATGGCCGATGCTGAAGGTTGGGATCATGCGTTCAAAAATCTCAAACCGACTAAAGTTCCCTTAGCATTTCTAAGAAGCGGCAAACACCCCAAATATGACGTTCAAAAAGAGCAAATGAACGCACTAGGCCAGGATTGGTCTAATTGTGAATACATCGGCCATGCTATGAATGAGCATGATAGAGCCAGAGTTTCTAGAACTTCTAGTCAAGACTCAGGGGTTGATCGCGACGCAGATATTACAGTCGCAACTGCATCACTTGAAGTTGGATTTAATGATCCAGAAGTAGGGGTTGTTATTCAACATAAAGCTCCAAGAGGAATGGCATCGTATGTTCAGCGTAAGGGACGAGCTGGGAGGGCTAGGGGAATGCGTCCCTGGATGGTAACGGTCTTATCTGACTACGGTAGGGATAGAGTTGCATTTCAGCGATATGAGGGTTTGGTAGACCCTCAGATAAAATCTAGCAGGCTTCCCGTCGAAAATAGCCACATTCAAAAGATGCAAGCATGTATGGCAACACTGGATTGGCTTAGTAGGAAAGTGGGTAAATCGCACTTGTGGTCTAACCTTAAGAATCCCGTAGGGAAAACTAATAAATTTTATTTTAAGACTCTTAAAAATGAACTTGAAGCTCTTAATAGTGATGAACAAAGCATAAAAGAGTTGAAGAAATACCTGACGGCAGCATTGAGATTGTCGGATGAAAAAATCAACCAACTCTTTTGGCAAAGCCCTCGTTCGCTAAGAATGGACTTCATACCAAATTTATTACATAAAATTGAAACTGATTGGTCCATAGATGGAACCAAGTGGAAGGGGGTTACTAAAAGCGGGTCGCCTATGCCTGAGTTCTTCCCTGCTACTTTATTTAGCGAATTGGTTTTACCCTCACTTAATATTTGTATATTGAGAGGGAAAAAAGAAGACAGAAAAAAAGAGTGGCACGAGTTACCTTTGTTTCAAGGCTTAAAGGAATTTGCTCCTGGTAGGATATCTAAAAGGTACAGTGTCAATAACAAGTCCGAAAGCGATTGGTTGGTATCTGACAGTTTTTCACCCATACCAGAAAAAGACATGAAGTGTGGGATTGAGGTTTATGACGCATTTGGAAAAAGTGCAGAGCCAATTAAACGGGTTGTTTTAGACTCGAGTAATAGTATCGAAATATTTAACCCGACTGAGTTATATACAAAGAGAGTTGAAAACAAAAACATAACAGACACTAGTAATGCATTCTTAAATTGGGAGTCAGACTTTTATGTTGATTCTGATTCTCATAAATTGAACATTCCACATAGTTCTGATTGGCTCGAACTTCTGAAGAGCGTCTGCTTTTTCAGCCACGCCCAAATGACCCCGATTGAGTTAACTCGATATACAACAGGATCAGAGGCGACTATAAAATTTAAAACAGGTGAGTCGTCCAAGGTTGACTTTTACTGGGAGAATGACGGTTCACCGGTGGGTGTAGGAAGTGTACTTTTTGTTGATGGAGTTTGTTGGGATTTTCATTTTACCGAAAAGTGCTTGATTCAACTGCTGAAAGATCCTGTTCTCCTAAGCAGCCTTCGGGCTGCTTATGTTGAAGCATTATTCAAAGAATCATCATTGTTTAAAAACCAGTTCCAAGGTGGTTGGGTTTTCGATTGCATCACAACAGCAATATATTATTTAGCTTGCTCACTAAATCGAACAATTAAGTCTGTTGTAGAATCTATTTCAGAACCCGATATTAAGAGCGCAATTTGTTCAATTCCATTGGAGGTCTTTCAGATGAAAGACTTAGATGGTGAAAATACTGAAGAGCAAGTTTTGCAGAAGGATATTATTGAATTTCTGCACAATGAAAATAACTTAGTTGCCTTAAAGCCTTTGCTTCGTTTTTTATATGAAGAAAAATTAACCACAAAACATTTCATATCATGGTTCAGAAATATACTCGCAAATACACTGTGCGGTGGGATATCTGCAACGCTCCATAGTCTTCTTCCGGATGTTAGTGAATCTGATATTAACGTCGATTACGTGTGGGCGGGGGATAATTTGAAAGTTTGGTTAACAGAAAATGAAGCTGGCGGTGTTGGTATTGTGTCTCGCTTTGAAGATTTGTATGTCAATGACCCGTTGAGCGTGCTAAATCATTTATCAAGAAGCTTTGACATCGGAGAATACGAACAAGTTAACTACGATATCCATCAGTTATTGATTCAGTTACAAAAGAACGATGAATTGTCAGATGCAATAGAGAGATTTAGGCAATCTAACTGCTACCGCGATAGGTTGGAGGCTTCAAGAGAACTTAGAACCGCTATTTCTAAGCTTGGAGTGACCCAAACACATAGTTTCAACAGTCTACTTCATACCAGATTGTTAAAAGCTGGGAGTACATCAAAAAATGATAAAGAACTCTTAGGATGGTTAAATCAATGGGAAAATATAGAAAGTCAATTTCAGTTAGAAATACCCTTAGTTTCTATGGCTTATCTAATTGCTAAAAACAATGCAATTGATGGAAAGGTCAATGAGGCAAAAGATAAAATTTTAGCACTTCTTTGGCCGAAAGGGAGTGCTATTAGGCAAGCTTCTATTCAATTCTATAACCGATTTGCGAGTGGCATAAAAGTTTTTGAAAGGCTTGCTGTAAGTCGATTGTTTGTAGACAAGGTCAAGTCTGTCGAGTACTCAACAAACTGGAAGCAAGAAGTGTCTGATGTTTTAACTTCGAAAAAACAAGGCAAAGTTGAACTACGGATGAGTTTTGAAGATGTGGATAAGCTAAATAGTATTATTTACGAAATTAACACGTCAGCGATTGAGTACTTAGGGATGTTGTTTCACACTCGAATTATCAAAATAACTCGACAAAAAAATTATTTATCAATTCATTTGGAAATAGCAGAAACAATACAATGATGGAGTTAACGTCTAGGGACATAATGACGAAATCTCTTCTTGGCAAGAGAGAATTAAGAGAAGTTTTATCGAGCATTTTTGCTGGCGTAATCATTGTGCCTCAGAATTTATGGTTGGTAACTGCATGGTTAACTGATTTTGACGTTTTGGACAATAGGTCAGGTAATTGGAGTTATTTAAACCCAGAATGGGGGGCTAGGCAGGTAAGTTTTCTTGATTTGTTAGAAACTGCAGTCAAGAGCGGATGTCACCTAAATTTAGTAGTAAAGGAAGACACTATTAACGATGCGGTTCTGTATCGACTTCGGACTAATCTTGGCAAAGAGGTTGGCTTCGGAATATGTGAAAGCCAAGAAGTTCATATAAAAGGTTTTCTTACAGAGTCATGCTTTTTAAAGGGATCTATGAACTTCACCTATTCAGGCGCTAGCAAAAATGAAGAGATGCTTTCACTCACTGGAGATGAGCATCAACTTTCAAGTGCGAGGATTGAATTTAAAGAATCCTATCACTTTGAACCTAGGGCAATCGAGCCTAACAATCCAATTATTAATGATGAACATGTTTCAAACATAGAAGATGACGAAGATGATCATGACTTCTTTTAGGCAGGGTAGTTGGCTGAAAACATTCTTCAGTTATGAGAACTTTATCGAAGTTGATAAACCTAACAGTGATGATCTGCTAAATACAGTCTATCCGTTGATAATAGATGCTAAGGACAAGTTACAGGAGAATCGCCCCTTCTTTTTGGCATCATATAGTGACAATGTTCTTTACTTCTATGGATTTAGTGACGACCGCAAAAATCTAATGGAGTTAAGAAACAGTTTACATTTTGCCTTGGGTACTTCTGATACGAGTCATTGTCGTATAATTCGGCACCCCTCTTTTGAATACGAAAAAGACGCCTTACAGGTTTTTCCGCATGGAATCGTTAGATTTGAACTCCTTGAGCACTCAAACAAAGATCAACAACTTGAAAGTGTTAAGTATGTAATTGCGAAATTACTTCAGATATCTAAAAGATTCGAAATTAAGCCAGTTTTTAACCCGAATACATCAAGGCCTGTAGGCCGCATGCTAAGGGATTTCTTTGTTGCCTGCAGGCATAAAGATTCTGATTTAATCACAGGCTATTTGGCTGAGATTAAAAACTCTGGAAAACTCAGTCATAGAAACATTCTCAGTCTCGAATTGCAGTCTCTTTATGCGCAGTCAAAATGGGAAGAAATACTTAGCCATGACTCCTTAATAGATTACGTAAGCGGAATAATTCCTAGTCGCATCTATCACATTTTAGTTAGAGCCATTGCAAAAACTTTGGCAATAGACGAAGTCCGTATTGAAGAGATGGATTTGATGTTAGTTAGGGCTAAGTTAGACAAGTTCCAGCCCTTTTTAACAAATAAGCTGGCATTAAAGAGAGAATCGAGGTTCCAAGACGATTGGAAATTTTGGGTTTTGCTGAATGTTATATTGGGCGTAGAAAATATAGTTGATGTAATCCCTGACTTTATAGAAAAGTCTTGGATTGAAAATATAGAGTCTTTAATAAAGAAGACAGCACTAACACTCAAAGTGAAGCAATCTTTCAGCGAAGAGTTCAAATCTTTATTAGCAGGCCCTAAAGACGTAAATACAGCCAGTGCTTTATTTCGCTATGCTGAAAATTGCTCGTCCAGTGAGATACCCGAAATTCTTGACTGGCTTGATAATCTGCCGCTAGAAATTAGAAAAGAGATAAAATCGTGCATTCCTCTGAGAAAAAAATGGAATGAATACGAAGACTATGTTTATGGTGTTAATGATGAATCTAAGGATGTCCAGGAAGAAGAAGTAACAAATGGCTTGCCTCATTCTGAAGTACATCCTACTTTGGATTGGAATACCTGGTTTTCTAATGGGTATAAACGTTCAGTTAACGTCGATCTTCTTATGGAATCAAAATCGGAAGGTTTCGATTTAGATATGGTTACTAATAAGATAAAGGAATGTAGTGAACCTGAGAAAATTAGAGACATATCACCGCACCTCCTAAGGTGGATTGAAGAACGAGAAGTTAAAACGGATTCAGAATTTTGGTTATCTTTAATTGAACTAATCTCAGTCGACGACCAGACTTCATTAACGACAATTCTTCTCCTTAAGGATCTGATTCATCACTTTTTGCAAACTCCCCATTCTGAAACTCAATACAAGGAAGCTTTGGATGCATTTGACTTGGTACTGACCGTAGAGTTAAGCAGAAGGTCACTTGGAGTGGTAATTGATTTCATTGAGTCCTTATTTGACTACGCAATAAAAGACGAAAATTATTTGAAATTTGGAATATGGCCCAAAATAAGATCGTTTGCAGCAGACCATTGGGATGAATATGAAGTTGATACACAAAGTGTGCTTATTTGGTTAGAAAAGCAACTTTCGCCCGAGTCCCTTTTATTCGAGAAACTTCGCTCTCAAAATAACAATGCATCTTTCAATACGAATTTTGAACGGTTAAAAGGCAAAAGAATTGGTATTTCTACTCTTACGGAGAAAGCAGGAAAACGAGCAGCAGAAATCCTTAGAACTTTGTTTCCCTCTGTTGATGTCATTTTAAACCATGACAAGGTTGCCACAGATAAGTTAAAGAGTTTGGTAAAAACAGCTGATTATTTTGTTTTTTGTAACAAAAGTGCTGCTCATCAATCATATTATGCGGTTAAAGATATAAATAAGAATATTATTTACCCAGATGGAAAGGGCAGTTCTTCGATTGTGAGAGCTTTAATTGCTAATTTAGAAAGTGTTTAAGTGATTTTGCACCAGGTACTTACAGAAGAAAAAATTAAAGTTTAGCTGTACTAGTTCAAAACTAACTCTTTGCCGATACCAAAGATTCTGGGGTAACGGGCAGATCAGCTTTAAGCTAGTACAAAAGAAATTACTAACTTGTACTGCACTGATAGCAAATAGTAACTAAATTTGTCAAAAGAAATCCTCCGTCTTGTCTAACTGGTCTAATAGTCAACTCATTTTCTTCTGAATTACACGATGTACACTTAAAGTTATCAATTTCTAGACGATTATAAAACATCCTAGCTCTGTGCCCCCACGGGATATCCTCTATGGATTGATAGCAATTTTCAAACTCTTTGACTAATGGTATGCCTAAACCATTATCTTTACCACGGTTACACATTAGACATAAAACTTGCAGATTATCTATACTATTATTGCCATACCCGGATATAGGGTGAATGTGATCAACTTCTTTAGATAAACACTTTAGTTGATGCTTTTCATTATAAAGAGGTTTAAATTTGTCAGGTGATTGGCCACCTGACTCTTGTACTTTCCTATCAAACTCTAACTCCGCTTCTTCGCTAAATGAAACCTTACATGAATTGCAGCGATTGGATTGACTCTTTATCAGTTGTTCTAACTTATCCCTAACATTACCTCTCTTCTGTTCCCATTCAACTAAAGTTTTAACTACACTTATAGCCAATTTATCATTAAGTTCGCCATTCAATTTGAATTCACTAGCAATGTATTGTTTTACAACATTGACTCTAGATTCAGAGTTTGTTTTGTCCCAATTTATTGCTCTCACCGGGGCCAAATGCATTGCTAGACGAAGCCTGAACTCATAAAGCGAAAGCCTGCTGTTTAACTCATCTAACTTTAGGGTTGAAATTAAACTGTCTAAAGTGAACTTTTGAAGTTCTTTATTCTTAAGTTCACTTTGCCCTAACTTGTTTCTTTTTTCAGTTGTATTAAATAACGTAGTAGACAATATCCACTGGCATAATTCAAATTCAATATGCGAAGTGTCAAACATTATTCTTCCTTGAATATATCCAAGTTAGTTATAAATTTTCCTTGGTTTTGGATCGCTTTATCCATACAAGTTCTTAAGCGCTGATGGCCCCTTTGTGTGTCCAGGCTTTTTGCTTTCCATTCTGTAACAAAAAAAGTTTCAGGTAAAAAATCTAAAGCTACGGCTACTTCTTCTTCGATTTGTATTACGTCATTTAAAGGAGAACCTTCATTTTTTCTTATTCTTCTCGGCATATCCTGATTCATAGAGTCCAAAATTAACTCTTGCAAAACAATGAGAGATACTTTGTAGAATAATTGCCCTTCACCTTCCGTAGCACTTCTCCAAGCATCTGGATATTTGGATCTGACTGCACTCCAAAGATGAAAAAATGCACTTAACCTATATTCGTTTTCCTGTAAATCCCAGTTATTAACGTCCTTCACTAATAATTTATATTTTCTATGGAGATGCATAAATTTACTTACTAACTGATAAGCAATATTTTCAGTAATGGCTCCATTTTCACCTTCAAATCCCATATCTATGAGGCCGCGAAATGGTGAATCACGATCGTTGTTCATCTTGTGAGTCCATTCAGCCTGTTTTGCTTCAACACCTGCTTGTTTGAACCGGTCATAAAGATTTGCAATCTCTTGTTTACTAAGAGATGTTGATATAATTTTTCTGAGGTGCGTTTTATTTAGTGGCTTTGCTTTATTGTTCAACACATAAAAGTGAAAAACTTGCTCCATGTGAGGTAATCCAGGAATGATTATAACGGGAAACTTTACATCAAAATCTGGAATTTCCTTAGCTCCGAATACCCTATGCTGACCATCAAGAATTAAACCAGGTTTCGATAATCCTTTAAGGAATCCCTCTATTTCAGCCTTTTTTGTTGGTGTTAGATCAGGAAAGTTTTGTTTCGCGTTCCTTAAATTAGCGGTTAATTCTGCTAGATATGATTCTGGTGGAATATCATCGGTTATATCATCTTCTTCCACGTTTCCTGAAAATTCATCCTTGATTTTGCTATCTATACTTTCAATCTCTTGTACACTAAGTCTTTTTTCGAAAGATTCTAAAGTTATTGAAAGGAGTTGCTCTAAGTTTCGTTCTGCGGTTGAAATCACAATTTCCGGTTGGGTAATTTCGTTATCATTGACCCGGAAATTTTTTTCATCGACAGCGATAATAATAGCATTCGGAATTATGTTGTTTATTGGGTCTTCTAAAATAAAATCACTGATTTTTTCAAACCTTGAATCTAAGTCTCTCTGGTATCCAGCCATGAACCCCTCTTTACTTCGGGGGACATCGCACCATTCCAAAATATTTGAAGCTGAACAAGATGTCACGTAAATTGGTTTTGATTCAGGAGTTTGATTTATCTTTAGCGCGGGATACTTATATTCCATATATTCTATTTTCCCATTAAATATATTCAATTAAATCTGTAGATTTGTTCATTGCAAATGCTTCTAACCTTTCAACACACGAGCCACATTTGCCGCAAGCTTTTTCGAGACCTTTATAACAGGTCCAAGTTTTAGAGTAATCTAACCCCATTGCTAGGCCATCTTTTAAGATTCCAGTTTTATCTGAGTTAAGGTATGGAGCATATACTTTGACTGGTTCAAAGTTAGCTATTTTGGAAGCCTTATCCATGATTTCAACAAATTCCGGTCTGCAATCTGGGTATATCACATGATCACCAGAGTGCGCTCCATACCATACTTCACATGCCTCAATATTTACTGCGTACCCAATAGCCAGAGACAGTAAGATCATATTCCTGTTCGGCACTACGGTCGATTTCATATTGTCGGCTTCGTAGTGGCCCTCTGGTACGTCGATTTGGTCAGAAACCAACGATGAATTAGTGAACAAGGAGCTTATACTTTGGATATCTAGTATTTTATGCGGAATAGAATGTTCTTCGGTAACCTCTTGGGCACAGATGAGTTCCTTGCTGTGCTTTTGGCCATAATTAAATGATAAAGCATAAACCTCATGACCGGCATGAAGAGCTTTGTGAAGAACGGTAAAAGAATCCATACCGCCTGAATAAACCACGACTACTCTACTCATCATTTATCTCCATACTTCATTACGATACTTGCGTAACAAGTGATTGGTAAGAGTTTGTAAATCTTTAGAGATGTTTTGTAGTTCATTCCATTTTACTTTGTGGTCGATACCAAAGTCCCAGTACCCATTAGTCCATTTACAATGTGGTTTTAATAGCTCTAAATCTTGTTTGAATTGCTCTTTAGATACTAAAGCGTCATGAGTTTCAGAATGATAACGATCGTATATTGCATCCATCACATGTCCCATTGCTGAGATGCCTGCACCATGCATTAATCGTGAATCTTTTGGGTTTACGTCCCAAGCCTCAGGAAATACCTCGCTTATTGCGGTCCAGTAGTTACATAACAACGTAAACATAGAGTCAATATCGCCTTCTCCTGTTTCTGAATCTCTAAACCTATAAAGTGCACCTTCTGTAAGGCTACTTTCAATTAACTTCAAAATAGAATTGTCTTTAATCTTCCCATCAGGATTGGTCGCTGTTTTGATCATCCGATACATAGGCGACGCTTTCTGATAATTCAATTCATCTAATAACTTTGCAGGGAAACGTTTTTTCTGTAAAGGTCGAGCGAGCTTTGTTTCAGTAAATGGTAACAATTCATAAATTAACCCTTTAGGTAAAGGTTTTGTAGAATTTACTAGTATAAATTGCTCTCTTTGCTCTTGCGTATCGTTCGTTATAAATGCCGATACTGGCATTTGAAAGTCACCGCAGTCTGCCTCTCTTAGAGCTGCTGAGCGTTGCTGACCATCTACTACCCACCCAGGCTTAGTTTCTTCGGCATCAACAAGTGGAATTTTAAGTTCACCAAAAGTACCGTCTTCCGACAAAGGAGTAAAGGAAACCCGTTCATCAAATGCTATTACGATTGCGTTGGGAATCATCGGGTTATCTGACTCTAGATATCTTGCAATTTCTCCAATGTGAGAAGATACTTCTGGGCGTTGATACCCGGCTAGGTTATTTTCTTCCCGTTTAACCCGAGAAATAGAAGCGATTTCTTGAATAGATTTTCCATTGATCGCGAAGCTGAAAAGTTCTCTCTTGGGACCTTGTTTTATTTTCAAAGCAGGTATAGTCAGCATTTTCATTATTATTCCGAAATTTTCTCTAGTTCTTTGCTAATTGCATTATAAGCGTTGTAAAGATTATGAAAGCCTCTCCGGCGATTACGCGCAGCAGCTCGCTTTAGAATGACATGTATTCCAATATCTTGGCATATTTCACAAGGACAGCTTTTCCAAGGTGCGTCAGTTAACACCTTATCCATTAACTCTCTTCTGCTTTTCAGATGCGCATTTTTCAGATACAGCTTTTCATATTCGCATAGTGAATTTAATGTTTCTTCTTTTGAAACGAGCCCCTTGTCAAACTTATTAATTAAGTCCAAGCATTGCTTTTCTAATTTAAAAGCTTCTTCTTGGCTTACAGTGCCGCTAGCTACAAGTTTCCTCATTGTGTTGTTAGCGTCTACTTGAGGGACTGCTATCGATGTATACTTATGAGTTGGGGTATGGTAATTGAACTTTTCGTCTTTTAATCCTTGCATTAACGGTGAGGTAGAGTCGAAACTGGTGACACCATACTTATAAAATTCGGTGATATACTCAAGCCTGTTAATCCCAAGTAAATGCAGTTGCGTTTTCTTATTTCTTACTGTTTCTACCCGTTTCAGGATGTCTAGAATATCTTTAGTTTTGAGGGGAATCATGCCCCCTAAAGCTATCCGAGAGTACCCCATCGTTTGGAGTTCGTTGACTGATTCAGCATAGGAAGTCGGGTTCCAACCATGAGCAACTCCATAAGGCGTAAAAGGCTCATTTTCTGATACTTTCAAAAACTTACTTGCGTTCTCTAGGTTTAGTTCTTTTCTTCTCAAGCATTCAGTCAAGCGCTCGTCTACAACCTTTGGTGTTTTAACGTCATCATTTTCATAGTCAAAAATGATATGGTCCATCGCGATACCATAGGTCATTCCCGAGTTTGTGTAGAACTCTGCCACATCCTCAACAGTGTAAGGTGGTTCTTCTTCTTTTACATAGCTAAAAGCACCGCAGTCTCCAATAGTTTCATAGGATCTTGGTAGCCTGAAAAAGCGATAAATCCCTTCTCTAAAAAAGCGCTGTCTTTGTGCTACAGAATATCTACCTTTTACTCCACTTAAGCCCTCTACTATAGCTTTTGATACGAGAATTCCATCATAAACAGGCGATGAGAAAATTTCATGGGCGTATTTGTCATCTCTTTGGATAACTCGGTATTCATTGTTTGTTTCAGTAAGGAAATCAAACGTAGGGTCGACAAAATCGTGACTGTCGGGAAAGTAAAACTTAACTTTTTTCATTCTCTAACTAGCATTTAGTGTTGTTTGCGCTTTGATATAGTCTAAAGAAACGCTTTTGTTCGCACGAAAAACCTTCATCTCTGAACTGTCTAAGAAGTACAGAAGCACTTGTCTTTGTAGCAGTCGTGAGAGTTAGCTTAACTCTTATTTTTTCCAGTACTTCATCATCACTTAGCTTTTTAACAGGAGGCCTTATCACATCTTGAATTTCACTTTCTATGACTTCATAGGCTTTTTTCATTTTAGAAAGACTAAATTGGGTCTTTTGTCCTTCTTTCAGAAGATACCTCGCGACCCTGTTGTTAAGCGAGATGAGTGAACCTTTTATTTTGTTATGTGTTCGTAGTTTTTCTTTCGTTTTTACCGAATAAGTACTAAGTGCACTATGAATATCGCTCGAGACGATCAAAAGGTGGTCAGCATCAATAACTCCAGCAGAGATACAGTTGATTATGCTTTCTTGAACTACTTTTAAGTAGGCTGGGGCAGCAGCAATAATGAATATATCGCCTTTATGATTGGTAAATAAGTCTTCAATCGATAAAGAGACGTGGTTAGTTTCAACTAGTTCGTTCCACCAACGCCTATTTCGTTCATTTTGGGGGAAGTCCAAAGCGAAATTAGCACCAATAGAGTTTTTCGAGCCTGTAGCAAATGTTGCATCGTACTTTGTTATTTGGCAATTTGCATTTATGAGTCCGTACCCGGCCGATAAAATCCATAAATCGTCTGTATATTTGTTGAATATATCCCTTGCTACAGACCAATGGTCGCCAGTGTAAACATTTAGTGCTTTTGCTTTTGGGCTATTATCTAACAACTTATCAAGCCACTCACTAACATTAATGCTTCCAGTTTTTCTGATCTCAGATAAAGAGACTGGTTTCCCTAGTTTTGTAGACTTTGATTGTGTACAACTTGTTATAAAGTGCACTTTACAGTCGTTAGCCACGATAGATAACCCCAGACGTACAAGTTTCTTTTATCTCTACCGCGCTCAATTGTGGCAATAAAGGCTTTAATTTATCCCATATCCATATAGAAATTACCTCTGCGGTTGGATTTTCCAATCCATCGATTTCATTCAGATAATTATGATCTAGCATTGAAATAATAGGCTTTGCGATTGATTTAATATCTGAGAAATCAATAAACCACCCATCGGTTTCATCAATGTCGTCTTTCAGATACAGGCGAACTTTATACGAATGTCCATGAAGTCTTCCGCACTTATGACCTTTTGGTACATTAGGCAAAAAATGGGCTGCTTCAAATGTGAAATCTTTATATATCTCTACAGTCATTTAATGACCTCCTCTTTATATGAACATTGTATCGCAATGTCGCGCGCGACAGCTATACCGAATATCTGTTAAATGGCTTTATATGGTGTTATTTTTATTAAGAATGTATTAGACGGTGCTGTAATCTGTTTATATTGACATATATTCGATGAGGAACTTTACTGTACTAAGGAACGTTTAGGGGAAGCTATGATGAAAGAACAAGAATTGGTTCACTCTTTAGAAAGAATTGTAGAGGTTCTAAAGCAAAACAAAAATGGTTGTAAAGAAGAAGCAACCAACATAGCACTGGATGCGTTAGGTGTTCATGTCGAACACAATGTAATTCGAGAAATTTTAAATTCTACACAAGGCGATTACCGTCACCCTTCTTAGTCGTCTTTAACTTTTTCAAGCAAATCGCCAACACTGCAGTTAAATAGATCACATATTTTTTCTAAAGCTTCTATGTCAATTCTGGTGGCATTTTCTTTATAGAGAAGGGTGATGGTGTTCCTATTGAGACCAGTTTCCCTAGCCACATCTGCGACTTTCATTTTCTTCTCGCCCATCATTTTGGCTAAATTACACTTAATCAAACTGCTTAATCTCAACTCTTAAATAGAAAAATAGTTGAAAATGTCATTCAGGGTGCTATTTTGTCATTCTGGGTGGCATTTTCAACTTGGTCACATTCCATCTATAAAGTTACCATCTAATTTTGGCAAAAGTGAAACTATCTATGTCTAAATATGTAACAACTGCAGAGTTGGCTAGATTGATAAAATATGATGCCCGAACGATAAGAGAGCAGTTGGTTGATACTGTGCTTATCCAAGGCGTTCACTATATTCGCCCGTTTGGTGGCAGGAAGATATTGTACGATTGGGAAGTAATAGAAAAAGATATGCGACTTTTTTCAAGCGCTCGGTAAGACGCATTTTTCTGTGATTTACTGAGTTGTATTAGCTTGTTCATTATCATCGCCAATCCTCCAACTGTTGCAACGCTTTAATACGATCACGTTGCAGCGCGAACGCTTCAAATACGTCATCAAAGTTTGTGTTGCGCGGGCTTAAATTCGGAAGAGCCAAATTGGCTTGACTGAAAAATTCTGCTTGGTTATTCCGCCAACCTTGCTTCCACCAAGAGATAATTTGTTCACGAGAACTAAAAAGCTTCAAGCCAGTGGGTAACTTGTCTGATTTATTAGCGTTTATGCTCGATTTCGTTGGTAGCAAATTCCACAGGTCGTTGTTAGGCCATCGTGCAAACGGAAAAGCGTGATCGATAGCGTAGCTAGATAACCTCAAACGCTTACCTGACCAACAGCATACAACATCTTCACTTTCTAGTAATTCGTTAACGCGTTTTCGAATCCTTGAAGTGGTGCGTTCTGGATCGTCCCATTTAAGTGCATTTAGATAATCTGCTTTAGTAAGTGGCCTTTGTTTGTTTAAACCATAACCTGCCATTAAAGATGACCACTCGTTAATTAATGTCGGTTCAATCCACACGCTAAACTGTGTTAGTGAGTCCCAAATGTGCACAGGCACGTAGAACTTTCCTAGCGAAGACAAAAACTTGAAGTCTAATAATAAATCTGTTTTGGGTTTTTTAGTTTGATTAAGCTCTACGTGAAAAACACTTTTATCAGTACCAGGTAACGTGGTGTGTTTTGCGGGCATATTTTTTACAGTCGAAGCGATGTCTTTTAAAGTTCGGTAAATCGCTTGTACCGTTGCACTATCTGAATAGTGCGCGCCAATATAAAAATCATTACTGGAAAAGGCTGTAATCTGCTGCCAGCCGTCAGTTTTGATAAACCCCAACCCTCTACTAGAGTTGCTGTTTTGTTGCATTTCAAACTTATCAATTAACGGTTTATAAAGCTTCAACCAATAAAGGGCTACTAACCCAACAGGCAGAATTACGTGCTCGTTGGTTTGTTCTATAACCGCGCCCGGATGGCCTTCGGCTATTCTGAGTAGTGTCCGTAAAAGTGCAACCTTATATGTTGAGGATTTACTGTCGTTTATTACGATGTTTCTAATTAACGGAAATGCGCCTGTACCGTTATCGGGTAGTGTCAGTAAAACCGTTTGCCATTGAACGTCTGCGCGACCCAACTCATCGTTCGATTTTTCAGGGGTAAGCAGTCGATAGGTAAGCCCGAATTGACTTGCAAACTTAGCCAGTTCATCTGCTGAAACAGGGTACATGGTACGTTCGTCAGCGCAGTTGCCATGTCGCAGCGAGATAATTAACGTGCCATTAGGCTTTAGCAAAGAAGATAGCTTTCTAAAAGCCCGTTCTCGCGACGATGGCGCGATGTGCATCCAAACTGCACTTAGAAGTATCAAATCAAACTTTGTCTGCAAGCGAAAAACTTCAGTTAGTTCAGGTAATGAATCAGATATCCAATGAATTGGGTTTGAAACGGTATAGCCTTGCGCGAGTTCTCGAATGCCAGAGGCGGGTTCAACTGCGACTACACCTAAGCCTTTTGCTGCAAAATAACGAGCATCGCGACCGGAACCAGCACCTACATCCAGCACCATTCCTTCTTTAGGTATTGCCTGTAACCAGTCTTTGTGAACAGACTCGAAGGGTATGCTATCGTATTGTTTCGCAAGTTGCGAAGCGTTGGTTGAATAGTACGTTATATTTTGGGTCAAAACCGCTAACTTGTTGCCAGTCCATTGAGTTTCTATTTCTAAATCATTTACCTAATAAACTCAAACATTCCTTTCTAACAGCACCTCTCTAATTACCGAAAAGTAAATAATAACAATTATCATTTAAATTAATTTTAAGCTGTTTTATACTCCTGCCCCGAAAACATACAAACCCTTCAAAACCAATAACAGAGAAAACCATGAAATTAAGCAGTTTATTTGCACTAACGCCTATCGCGTTTGCATTGTCGGTAAATGCGCAAACTACGCAAAACGATACGGTAGAAGTTAAAGAAGCAGACGTTGAAAAAATTCGTATTGTTGGCGTTCGTCAAAATCGCGTTAGCCGCGGTGCAACGGGCTTAACCATGGAAATTAGCGAAACGCCGCAGTCTATTAGTATTCTTTCTGAAGACTTAATGCAGTCGTTTGGCGCGTTTAATATTAATGATGCGCTAAAGCTAGCGCCGGGTATTAATGTAGAAGAGTGGGAAACTAACCGTACTAACTACACCGCCCGTGGTTTTGAAATTAAAAACACCCAAATAGACGGTGTTGGCCTGCCGAACGACTGGGGCATTGTTACCGGTTCTGTAGAAGCTTACGGTTATGAAGAAATTGAAGTTATTCGTGGTGCCAACGGCCTGCTAACCGGTGTAGGTAATGCGTCGGGTACCATTAACTATGTGCGCAAGCGCCCAACGAATGAAGAGGGCGGTGAAATTGGCGCAAGCATTGGCTCGTACAACTTTAAGCGCGTGCAAGGCGACTATTCAATGCTGCTTACTGAAGACGGCAGCTGGGCAGCCCGCGTATTAGCAAGCGTTGAAGATAAAGAGTCGCACCTAGATGGATTAGAGAACGATCGCAGCTTTGTTTACGGTGTTATCGACGGCCAGTTAACCGACAACGCTACCGTAACTTTTGGTTTGTCTTATCAAGATGCAAACACCGACGGCAACACCTGGGGCGGGCTAGTATTTAACTATACCGATGGTACCCAAGCCGAGTGGGACATTAGCGATACCACGGCTCAAGAGTGGTCGAAATGGGATACCGAAACCACCAATGCGTTTGTAGAGCTAGATTACGTGTTCGACAACGATTGGCAGCTTCTGCTTAGCTATAACTACCGCGACTTTGAAGATCAAAGCAAACTGTTCTACGCCTACGGCGCAATTGATAAAGACACAGGCTTAGGCCTTGTTGGCTGGCCGGGTCGTTACGACTCAGAGCGCGATTCTCATCTTGTAGAAGGCCGTGTATTTGGTGATTTCGAGCTATTTGGTCGCAATCACGAAGTGAACTTTGGGGTAAGCCATGCTACTAGCGATGATGTGTCTTTTGTTCACGCCTTTGATTACGCTGCAACTCCTGCCTATGGCCCAACACCCGCGTTTCCTTATGCGCTTGATGCCATTGCCGAGCCAGAGTGGCTAGCTGCCGCTGAGTATTCAAATATTGAGCAAAACCTAACCCGTTACTTCGGTTCAGCCCGTTTTAGCGTTACCGATGCAATGCATGTTATTGCTGGCTTTAACGCTATTGATTTTGAGCGTACAGGGCAAAACGCTGGCGCGGTTATCGATAACTCAGAAAGCGAAGCCAGCCCTTACGTTGGTGCCACTTACGCGGTAACTGAAGATGTGAATGCGTACGTAAGTTATTCAGATGTGTACCAGCCGCAAGAACAGTACGACATTAACGGCCAGTACCTAGACCCTACCAAAGGTCAAAACTTTGAAGCGGGCGTGAAAGCCCAATGGTTCGACGACCGTTTATTAACTACGTTTTCTTACTTTACTGCCGAGCAAGATAACCTAGCCGCCTACGCTGGCACTAACCCAGAAACGCTACAGTATTACTATGAAGGCGTATCGGTAGAGTCTGATGGTTTTGAAATTGAAGTAGCCGGCCAGGTAACCGATGCATTGCGTGTTAACGCGTCTTATACCGCTATCGACGTAGAAGACGAGCAAGGTAACGATGCTAACCTTTGGGCACCGCGCGACGTAGTTACTTTCCAGCTAGCGTACACAGTGCCGCAAGCTCCAGAGGTTGAAGTAGGCTTTGGTGGTCGTTGGCAGTCTGAGATAAGCAATGTTGATTATAACGTTGAACAAGGTGCGTATTTCTTGGGTAATGTGTACGCATCGCAAGCGTTTACTGAAAACCTAACCGTTCGCATGAACATCAACAATATCTTTGATAAGAAATACATCAATAGCCTACATACCGTGGGTTACTACGGCGCAGGCATTAACGCGCAGCTAAGTGCTTCATATAGCTTTTAATTAAAGCGCTGTATTTAAGTGATGGTAGCTAATCTTTAAGGGTTAGCTACGGCTTCGCTTTTAATTGGATACCATGCCCGCCGTGTAAATGCATACCTAGCAAAACACTGTGGGCATTTTTGTTTCTTAATCTTAATTCCCTCACATTACCTACTAGCAACGCTATGCGCTAGTTTAACGCGCAAAAGTGCGCCCATTAAAAACCTAAAGAATCGTTAATCCTTTTTTGCCTAGCGCTGCCTACCGTCGAAAGCATCGCTAATTCTATCCTTCTGTAAATTCGTGAAAGCAGGATTATCCTAAAGGCTAATATAAATTGCGCCTTATGAGTGATAATTATCTCTATTGGTAAGATTTTTTAGTTGTTCTGTTCTAATTATTCAGTGTTTATTAGTTTGGCTGTCACGCACGTTAGCTGCGGCCACTTATAAGTATTGCTCACGCCAATAATAAAAATATAAAAACCATATAAAAAACAACAAGTCTTGAAGGAGAAACACAGTGGATCAAGGTAACTTCCCTAAGGGGAAAAAACTTAATCGAATAACCTCAGCCATTATTGCTAGTTCGTTACCGTTTTTTGCGGCAATGTCAGCGCCTACTTTTGCACAAGAAGCAGAAGAAAAAGCAGAAGATGTTGAAAATATAATTGTAACCGGTACGCGTATGAGCAACCGTTCAGCGGCTGATTCACCCGTACCTGTAGACGTAATTACCGGTGATGAATTCCGTCAAAACTCATCTAGCGACGTGCAAGATATGCTGCGTACTAACGTACCGTCGTTTGATGTAAACACCCAGCCAATTAGTGATGCGGCTACCATTGTGCGCCCGGCTAACATGCGCGGCCTATCACCAGATAACGTGTTGGTGTTGGTAAACGGTAAACGTCGTCACCGCGGCTCAATCATTTCTTTCCTAGGCGGTGGTATTTCAGACGGTGCGCAGGGGGTGGATATTTCAGCAATTCCTTCGCTTGCGCTAAAACAAGTTGAAGTACTGCGTGATGGTGCATCGTCTCAGTACGGTTCAGATGCTATCGCAGGCGTACTTAACTTCTTACTTCGCGATAACGACGAAGGGTTTGAGTTCCGCGCAAACTACGGCTCTACCTATGAAGGCGATGGTGACAACTACACCATTTCTGCTAACGCTGGTTTCTCACTAGGTGCCGACGGCTTTGTGAACATCACTGGTGAAATTCGTGATGTTGAAGGTACCGTGCGCTCAGTAGTACGTAACGACGTTCAAGGTATGGTAGATGCGGGTTACTTAAGCCAGTCAGACTTTTCTACTATCAATACCTATACCAATGAAGTGCCACAGTATTGGGGCCAGCCAGACGTAGAGGACGACTATAAAGTTTTTATTAACTCAGCGTATGAGCTAAACGACAAAGCTGAACTTTACCTATTTGGTAACTACGGCAAACGTACGGTTACCGGTGGTTTCTTCTACCGTAACCCAGTAACCGAAGGCAGCCAACGCGGCGGTGTATATGCAGGCCCACTGGTTGACCCACTAACAGGTTTAGAAGATCCAGACGGTGTACACTCAGTGCTTGTAGGCGACCTTGATGGCGTTGGCGTAGGTGGAAGCTGTATCGACGGTATTCCAATTGGCGGTAATGGTAATGTATTCCCAGACCCAACGTTCCTAGCGCAAGTACAGGCAGACGATAACTGTTTCTCGTTTATCGAAACTATTCCAACGGGCTTTGTACCGCGCTTTGGTGGCGATAACGAAGACATGGCGTTTACTGTAGGTGTACGTGGTGACTTAGAAATTGGTAACGGCTTAGGTTACGACTTCAGCGCGCAGCGTGGCTCTAACCGCACAGATTTCTTCATTAAAAACACCATTAATGCCTCGTTAGGCCCAGATACGCCTCGCGACTTTGTACCTGGTGGCCAAGAGCAAACCGAAACCCTAGTTAACCTTAACTTTGTGTACGGTGTTGATGTAGGTTTAGCGTCTGACTTAAATGTTGCGTTTGGTGCTGAATACCGTAAAGAAGAGTTTGACTTATTTGCCGGGGATGAAGCGTCTTATGCGCTTGGTCCGCTAGCAAGCCAAGGCTTCTCATCTAGCTCGAACGGTTTTGGTGGTTTTCCTCGTGATACTAGCTCGTCACAAGACAGTAACGCGGTCTATATTGACTTGGAAGCTGACGTAACAGACCAACTAACCTTGCAAGCAGCGCTGCGTCGTGAAGACTTCAGTGAATTTGGTGATACTACCGACTTTAAACTGGCCGGTATTTTCCACGTAACGGACGACTTCCGTTTACGCGGTGCATACTCAACCGGTTTCCACGCGCCAACAGCGGGCCAGGCAAGCATTACTAACGTTACCACGCAAAACGTGAATGGTGTGCTAATTGACCAAGGTACACTGCCATTATCATCGGCGGCAGGTCAGCTAGCGGCTGATTTCATTGAAAGTCAAGGCAACGGTCGTCCAGAGCTAGGGCCAGAGGAAGCGGTTAACTTCTCATTCGGTGCATCAATTGATGTGGCAGATATGAGCTGGACCATCGACTTCTACAACATTGAAATGGAAAATCGTGTAGCACTAGGTGCCAACGTAAACTTCCTAGATGCGCTTAATTTCGCTGGTGGCGGTACAGACTACGCAACCGTATCTGAAGCGCTTACTGAGCTTGATGCGTCGGGTATTATCGACCGCTCAGACTTTATCGGTCTAGATGACCTATCGCAGTTCCGCTTCTTCTCGAACAGCTTCGACACCACTACACGCGGTATCGACATTGTAGGTAACTACAGCTTCGATTTATGGGAAGGCAATTCACGTATTACGCTAGCGGCAAACTACAACGAAACCGAAGTAGACGATGTAGGTACGCTTAACCCTATTGGTGAAGGCCGTGTTGCTGCAATTGAAGACTTACTGCCAAACCTTCGCGGTAATATTTCATGGACACACACCCAAGGGGCACTTCGCACTCTAGTTCGCGCTAACTACTACGGTGGTTGGGACGACACAGGCAATGGTGTAGACGGCATTGATGCGGCTATTTTGATAGACGTAGAAGCCAAGTACTCTTATAGCGAAAACCTTGATCTTGTTATTGGTGTGAACAACCTGTTCGACGAATACCCAGAAGAAAACCCAAGCGCAGGAAGCTTAGGTCAGCTTTACTCAGAAGCTAGTCCGTTTGGTTTCAATGGTGGTATGTGGTACGTGCAAGCGCGCTACACTTACTAAGCCTTAAAGCAATAAAAAATGCCGTTTCATTGAAACGGCATTTTTGTTTCTGGCCCTAAATTGGGCGCCTTATAAGTAGGCTTCTATCAAGCTTGCTTTGTTTTCAAACGCCCTTGTAGAAAGCTTATTGATATTTTTTAAGTTCTAACCTAGAAACCATACCCTTGTGCACTTCGTCAGGGCCATCTGCCAAGCGAAGGGCTCTTGCGCCAGCGGCAAAACGGGCGAGTGGGAAGTCGCTACACATTCCCGCGCCACCGTGAATTTGCAGTGCCATATCCACTACGCTTTGCAACATGTTTGGCACTACCACTTTAATGGCCGAGATCTCTGTCATAGCGTGCTTAACGCCTAAGTTATCTATCTTCCACGCCGCGTGAAGAGTAAGTAATCGCGCTTGCTCAATCGCCATACGAGCATCGGCTACGCGTTCTAAGTTGCCACCTAAACGGATGATAGGCTTACCAAAGGCAACCCGTTCGTGTCCGCGTTTAAGCGCAAGCTCTAACGCTTTTTCTGCCATGCCGATAGCGCGCATACAGTGGTGAATACGGCCAGGGCCTAAGCGACCTTGTGCTATAGCAAACCCTTTGCCTAAACCCATGATAATGTTGTCTTTGCTTACGCGCACATTGTCGAAATGCATTTCGCCATGGCCGTAAGGCGCATCGTAATCGCCATAGGCATCTAGCATGCGCTTAATGGTAATTCCGGGTGTATCTAGCGGCACTATCACCATACTGTGGCGGCTGTGTTTGTCGTTATCTGGGTTCGATAAACCCATGAAGATGGTAAATGCTGCGTTAGGGTGCCCCAAGCCTGTCGACCACCACTTCTTGCCGTTAATAACGACGTCGTCACCATCTTCAATGATGGTTGCCGCCATATTGGTGGCATCAGACGAGGCAACGTCAGGTTCAGTCATGCCAAACACTGAGCGAATCTCACCAGCCAGTAAGGGTGTTAGCCACTGTTCTTTTTGTTCATCGTTGCCGAAGTGATAAAGCACTTCCATGTTGCCGGTGTCTGGCGCATTACAGTTGAATATTTCAGGGGCAAATAAGTATTTACCCATGCGTTCAGCCATTGGCGCGTATTCCAGTGTGGTAAGGCCTTCACCTAGTTCAGCATCGGGCAAGAATAAGTTCGCTAAGCCTGCTTCACGTGCCTTGGCTTTTAGTGCCTCTGTGCCAGGGTGCAGCTTCCAGTTTTTCCAGTCGCCGTGGTTATTCTCTTTATGATGAAAGTCGTAAACCTCATTTTCAATTGGCGCAATATGCTCAGCAATGAAGTTATCCAGCTTTTCTAATAAGGCTTTGGTTTTGTCGTTATGTGAAAAATCCATAGGGTACCTTTATTTTTAAATTGTTCGCTTTAGTTTGTAATGCTTGCAAGCAGCGTATTTAGGCTTTGCATCACATGATTAGCCTGCTTGTTAAGTGCACACTAAATTCATGTTTCTTAGCTATCGCCTAAGGTGTGAAGTGCTTCGTTATCTTCATACTAGAGAAACTTGCTCAGTGAATGAAATGAAATATAATCCTTAGATGGTGTGAATACTATTCATGGTTTAGGCAATGCTTGAAAGCAGACAATTTGAAAAACTCGATCTGAATTTATTGAAGGTGTTTGAAGCCCTTTGGCAGCATAGAAACATGACCCGTGTGGCTGAAGCGCTGCATATTACACCGTCTGCCGTTAGTCATGCCATGCGCCGATTTCGGGATATTCTAGGTGACCCGCTTTTTGTAAAAGAAAAGCAAAGCATGTTGCCTACCGCTGCCTGCGAAAGATTAGCGCCAGCCATCTTAAAAGCCTTGAGCGATATTCGAAAGGCGTTAGGGGAGTTTACCGATTTCGACCCGTTACGCAGCCATCAACGTTTTGTTGTTGCCATGCAGGAGTCGTTAGAGTTAGGGGTTTTGCCCATACTGCTGTCAACCTTGGAGAAACAAGCGCCTAATATCGAAATAGTAAGCACTCGCTTACATCGCGATACCATGTTGGCAGACCTATCAAATCGAAACCTTCATTTAGTTATTGATATTGGCCGCGCCGTTGCCGCGCCTATTTCACACTCGCTATTGCGTCGCGACACCTACAAAGTGCTGATGAATAAGCACAACCCATTAGCGCAGAATTTAGATAAGAAAAGGTATGTGGCGGCCCGTCACATTACGGTGTCTAACCGGGCTAAAGGGGCATCGGTAGAAGAAATTGCATTGCAACAGTTGGGAGTAAGTCGGCCTTCTTTGTGGCGCTGCCAAAACTATCGTGCGGCTGCTGATGTGGTGGCTAATACCGAGGCTTTGTTAACCCTACCGGGTTCTGTAGCCGATGCAGTAAGCGATGATAACTTGATAAGCACTAAACTGCCTTATCAAATACCCGCACTGGAAACACACCTTTACTGGCATAGCCAGCAAGAAGGCGAGCCAGGGTTGATGTGGCTGCGGGATTTAATGCTACACTTGTTCGCTGAATCTGGTCTTACCAGATAGGTTCTGATAGGATTTAACCCAATCAATGCTGGTGACACACGGGTATTAGCATAAGGTTTTACGTAGTAATGGCTGGCAACTTTCACAGTAAAAAGCGCCAAGATATATGGGTAATACGTGGGTAACTAGAAGTAAGTGCTTAGGCTTATTAGGAAGTACTTTTAGCAAGCGTTACAGGTTCGGGTGAAAAGGAAGCGGTAATGAAAATTCACACATTAGCAGGCTATATACAGCACATTTATCTTGTTGAAGACAGCAACGGCATACTATTGCTTGATGGCTGTAGCCGGGCCGATGTAGACAATGTGTGCAAATACATTACCCAAACCCTAGGCCGCCCGTTAACCGACTTAAAGCTTGTTGTGGTTACCCACATGCACCCCGATCACGCCGGTGGGGCTATTAAATTGCGCAAGCGTACGGGGGCACAAGTAGCATCACACCCCAAAGCGATTAAGTGGTATGCGGGCTTTGCCGGGCGTACCGCTCACGGTATTGATTTGCTGCTAACCTGGTGGGTGGCAAACCGTATTGGCAAGCCTAGAATGCCTATTTGGTATAACCCAATATTAGCGCCAGATATCACGCTTGCCGACAATCAGCGGTTGCCGGGTTTTCCCGATTGGCAGGTAATGTACACGCCGGGTCATACCGATCACGACCTAACCCTTGCGCATATTCCCACGCAACAGGCTTACATTGCCGATGTGTTGGTACAGGTTAAAGGAGAGCTAGTACCGCCATACCCCTTATGTCACCCCAATCAATATCGTGAAAGCTTGAAAAAATTGGCGCAGTCACAAATTGATACATTCTTTTGTGCACATGTACCGCTAACTAAAAAGTCGGATATTGATTTTGAGCATGTTATCGAGAATGCACCTCGCAAACCTAAGAACCACTGGCACTCCAGTAAAAACCGTATAAAGAAAAAGTTCTTTAACCAAACTCGCGAACATTAACTTTCAGACTAAGGGTAACCTTACTTTTCCTGCTAAACGGCGTGTTTAAATGGCACTGCCCTTGCTTTTACACGTACAAAACCTCATTACTCTTATATCGCGAACTTTATAGCAAAGTAAGTGCAGTCCCTCTCGGCACGTTATGTTTGTTGGGATAGGCTCAAAGGTATAGGAGCTGCAAAGGCAGAATATAAAACAATAATGCAGAAAAATATCGCTACGCTTTTTGACAAAACTCGGGAAATAGCGTCGCTAACCGGCGACAAACTAAGTAGTGCGTTTAACAAAGAAACGCACCGATTCACTATTACTGGGCTAAGTCGAAGCGGTAAGTCCATGTTATTTACCAGCCTTATTACTATGCTGAAAAGCCGTAGTGAAGAGGGTTATGCGTGTTTGCCCCTGTTGCGATATTTACCGCCTTCCCACGTGCTTGATATGCGCATTGAGCCCATTGAAGGCTATAAACCATTCCCGCATTTGCAGAATGTTGCTGATCTTGAAAACGGCCAGTGGCCTAAAGCGACTGAGGAAGCGTTTGGTTTTAAGTTAGTGGTACGTTTAAAAGAAACGGCTTCACTAAAGCGCCATGTTTTGCCCCATAGCGAAGTGGTGTTTGAATTCATTGATTACCCTGGCGAGTGGGTAACCGACATTCCCATGTTAAGTAAAACCTATGCTCATTGGTCAGACTCTGCGTGGGCGCAGCTTAGCAGCGGACCGCAACAATATTTTGCCAGCCAGTGGAAAGCTTTTGTTAATCAGTTCGACTTTGAACAAGAGCCCACAGAACAGCGCATTCAGCTGTTAGTTAACGCCTACCGAGATTATTTGGTTGAAGCTAAAGCGAACGGTATATCTTTGCTGCAGCCGGGTAGTTTTTTATTAGAGTCGAGCGACTTTGATTGGCAGGCCTTTGGCTTTACGCCGCTGCCTTCTAGCATTACCAGCGATGTGTCGCACCCTTGGTTTAAAATCTTTGATAAGCATTTTTCAAAATTTCAAAGCGGGTGGTTAACGCCGTTAAAACAGTCCATTTTCAAAGAAACCGATAAGCAAATTATTTTGGTAGATTTGTTTGAAGGGCTTAACCATAGCAGACAGCATTTGTATCAGCTAAAGGAAACCCTAAGCCATTTGGCCGATACTTTCGTGTACGGGCAAAGCAATTGGTTTTCGCGCAATGTGCTTAAAAAAGAACAAATAGGCAAGGTGGCGTTTGTGGCCACTAAGTCTGACTTGGTGCCGGTAAGTCAGCGCGGTAATTTACTTAATTTGCTTACCCAGATTACCGAAGGGGCACGAGCACGGTTCGACGGTAAACCTATTCAGTTTGAACATTTCTTAGTGTCTAGCATGCAAGTCACAGACGACGGAAGCAATGAAGACGCTATTCGCTATAAAGACAGCGAAGGCCGCTATGTAGAATCTACGTTTGAACCCATACCCAGCACACTAAAAGATATGGAAGAGGGCAGTCATTTCCCAGTACCTAATGTGAGTGTGCCCAGCGATTTTAAAGCGCGTATTTTAGCAGGTAAGGGCGTAGACAGATTGCTTCAGTTTTTACTGGGCAAAGGAGAACAAGAATGAGCGAAAAACCTTATACATTTGATGAAAGCCCAGAGCCGTTTAGCTCGTCCGATATTAGTAATTCGCCCAGTTCGACCGTTTCTAGAAGTGACGCGCTTTATGGCGCGAATAGCGATCAGCAAGATAATGCAGACACGCATTCTCAAACAGCGTCTCAGGAAGACCAACAAACTAGTGCGGTGAACAAGCCACAGTATAAAACCAAGGTTAAAACGCAAACCTTAGATATTGCGCAACCGGAAACCAAGCTTCCGCAGCAGGTTGGTGAAGATGTGTGGGAAGTTGAAGCTAAGAAAGACGGTTTTTCGTTAGGTGCCGCCACCTTGGGCTTTGGTGTAGTGTCGTTAATTGGCTTTTTTGTATTTGAAGCCTATACCACCCTTGCGGCGAACCTTTCTGAGCACCCCATTGGTACAGGCGTTTTGGGTGCGCTGCTGGTGGGGTTTGTTAGCTGTTTCAGCTTTTTAAGCTTTAAAGAGTGGCGTGGCTATAAGCAAGTAAATACAGCGATGGAAGATGCTGGTGTTATCCGGGAACTACTGGCTAATAACGGTAGTGAAACATCGCCGCAACAAATAGACCGCGTGTTAAGTCAGCACGGCAAACGCTTTTCTAGAGGGTCTTACGCGGCCCATTGTTTCGACCGTTACAAGCAGCAGCTTCAAGATGACATGACGGGGCTAGAACGCCTTGGTCTTTACGAAGATACGGTATTAAAGCCTGTTCAAGAAAAAGCACATAAGGTACTAAATAAAGAGTCGGTGACCGCAGGAAGCCTGGCGTTTATTAGCCCAAATAACCTTATTCAAACTTTTGCCGTGGTTTGGATTAGCTTTCGCACCATTCGCCGTATGGCGCGAGTATACGGGTTAAGGCCAAGCACAGCGGGTAACTGGAAGTTACTAAAAGTACTGGCACAAAACATTGCGGCACAGGGCGTGTTCGACTTGGCTACCGACGAAGTAGCCAACCAGATTGGCGGCAGTTTGTCGGCCAAGTTTATGGAAAACTCGGCTGAAGCCATTGCCGCTGGCGCGCTTAACGCCCGTTTAGGACGAGCGTTAATCAAGTTGCTTAAATAGCACGTCTTGCCCACTTGTTAGGTTGCGCTAGCAATTTTGCGCAGCCTAATGGTACCAGTCGCGCTCTAACGCGAAACCCTCAGGTTACTGCATTAACGTTATAGCGCCTTTTTGGTGGGCATAACCACGTTAGCAAAGATAAGCCCCGCCACTAGCGACATAAAGATCAGAAACACTTCTTGGCCCAAATGGTCGGCCTTTACAAAGTCTTGGCCGGTCATAAACGAGTTCAAGCCAATATAGGTTTTAGAACCCGGCACCAGAACAATAAGCCCGTGCATTGCAACAATGGTGGCGGGCTGATCGGCAATGCGGGTGAACGCATTAGCAAAAATGCCTAGCGCAAATGCGCCTACGAATGCACCAAGCCCGGGGCTCATGTAATCTGAACTCCACGCAGTTGCACTGTAAGCAATAAACGCAGCTGCCAGTGCCCAAGGTATGTGCTTAATACGGGTTCTAAAAATGGCCACAAGAGCAATACACAGCAGGAACACCGCTAGCCAAGTTGCCCAGTAAGGCAGGGATTCAGCAGGGGTATACACGTTTTCACCAAATACGCTAAAGCCTACTGATACACCCAAAAACGCACCGAAATACAGTTTAAATAGCTGCATAATGGCGTCCATTGTACGGGCGGTACCCGACACCATATTTCGCGATGAAAGCTCGGCTAAGCCCATCGTCAGCGCAAGCCCAGGCACAAATACAATGACGGAAGAAAGCACAACCAAAGGAATATTAATGCCCGGGTCAACGTACTGGCTTATGGCACAGGTTAAAATGCCGCCTACAAATGCGGTAACAGGCTCTAGCATTAGGTTTACACGCTTCGAACGTTCTGCCCATAACGTCCACAGGTAGGCCACAATTCCCAGCGCAGCAGACCAACCTATTTCGCTCCAGCTTGCACCCATTAGCATAGCGAATGCGCCGGTGGCCATGGCAAATGCCGTACCGGTAGATAATTTACCGTAGGGGCTGCCCATCGCATCTATTTCATTTAGGCGCTTATCGGCTTCTGCTAGCGAAAGGTTTCCCGATAGTAGCTCGCTGGCTAATTCGTCGGTTAGCGACAGAGCATTCATGTCCAAATCGCCTGGCTGCAATCGCGCCGAGTGGTTGTACTCATCTTCGTGACGGTCACTCCAGATAACAAAAGTAAGCGAGGTTGGAGTAGAGATAAAAGAAGCATGTACACCTAAATACTCAGCCACGTCGCCAAGGTAGGCCTCTAGCCGAAATGCAGGCGTACCGTATTTGTGAAGCATTTTTCCAAGCTTCACAATAAATTTTCGAATTTGAATAAATTCAAAAGTAT
This sequence comes from Alteromonas sp. ABH4_454, assembly GCF_056311775.1. Lineage (NCBI taxonomy): Bacteria > Pseudomonadati > Pseudomonadota > Gammaproteobacteria > Alteromonadales > Alteromonadaceae > Alteromonas > Alteromonas sp. ABH4_454. Next base: position 945,196 of record NZ_CM149972.1, read on the forward strand.
CCAACGCCAATTCCTTAACTTCTGATAAATGTAATATGGGATAAATAAGACGAAAAAGCCAGACACACAGGTAACGTGCCTGGCTAAAATTTGGGCGGATTCTACGGAGGGTTTTACATGAAAGCAAAACAAATTTTTTATTTGTTTTGCCCTAAAAAAACTAATCTTTTAATGCGTGATAAAGAAGCGTTTAACTGCCGCTTCAACGGAAACATTTATGCTCGTGCTTCAAAGGGCATCCAATCCTTCCAAACAGGCTCTAGTCCTTTCCTAGCAATTGCGTTTACCACTTCTGGCACCGAGCGGCTATCATCAATATCAAACTGATTTAAAGCCTGTGAAGGTTCGCTGTAACCGCCTGGCTGAGTTTGAGATGCAGCACTCATTGATGTTATCCCAAGCGGCATTACGCCGTCTCTGAATACCGCCGACTCGCGGGTAGACAGAGATAATTCCGCTTGCGGGTTAAACAAGCGATGAGCACATATCAGCTGCAGCAGATCTCTTTCGTTAGGTAGTTTGTTATTGGTAAGAGCGTTGCCGCCACTGCTATTACCTTCACAGCTTCTGAGGCGCGGAAAAGCAATAGATACACGGCTTTGCCAATAGTGCTGCTGTATTAATTTGCCGTGAAGGGCGGTCATGGCACTATCAACTCTCCAGTCACCTAAACCAAGTAACGCACCTATGCCTATTTTATCGATACCGGCCTGCCCTATGCGGTCGCTGGCTTCCAGTCTCCATAAAAAGTCCTGTTTCTTACCTCGGGTATGATAGCTGGCGTATTGCTGGGGCGAATAGGTTTCTTGATATACCAAAACAGCATCTAACCCTTGGTGTTTCAGTGTTTCGTATTGCTCCCTTTTTAGCGGCTGCACCTCCATCATAAGGTAGCTTACCTTGTCGCGAATGGCGCTGAGGGTTTGCTCAAAATAGTCTATGCCCACTTTGGTTTCATGTTCGCCAGTTACCAGCAATACCTGAGAAAAGCCCATATCTTTAATAGCTTCAATCTCGGTAAGCACTTCACTTATAGATAGGGTCTTGCGCTTTATTTTGTTGCTCATGGTAAAGCCGCAATAGGTACATTCGTTGGCACACAGGTTCGACAGGTACAAAGGCACGAATAGCTGCATGGTATTGCCAAAGCGATGACGGGTTAGCGCCTGCGCGCGACTTGCCATGGCTTCCAGATAATGTGAGCCGGCAGGTGAGATCAGCGCCATAAAGTCGTCTAACGAAAGTGTATTTGCGTTTAACGCTCGCTCTACATCGCTCGCGGTTTTACTGTTTATCGATAAAGCAAAATGCGACAAATCTTGCTGCATTAATGCCTGTGCTACCTTCATAGTGTTGGCTCCAAAAAGGCAGTAAGTGGGCTAGAGGCCTGCGCCAAATCAGATGTTGCACCAAGCCCTGCTTCAAACGCTTTTCGGCCTGTTTCTACAGCGCTTGCAAAGGCCTCTGCCATGGCAACAGGGTTTTGGGCGGTTGCAATAGCCGTATTTACTAATACTGCGTCAACGCCCATTTCCATAGCCGCCATGGCTTCACTGGGCTTGCCAATACCCGCATCGACAATGACTGGAATAGACGATTGCTCAACAATAATTTGCAAAAAAGGCTTAGTTTGTAAGCCTTGATTACTGCCTATAGGGGCGCCTAACGGCATAACAGCGGCGCAGCCTGCTTCTTCTAGGCGTTTACACAAAACGGGGTCTGCGCCACAGTAAGGCAGCACGTTAAACCCTTTCTTTACCAAAGCCTCGGCGGCCTGAAGAGTTTCGATTGGGTCGGGCAGCAGGTAGCGCTGGTCGGGGTGAATTTCCAACTTTATCCATGGGCTACCTAGTGCTTCATAAGAAAGTTCTGCGGCAAATATCGCTTCTTGGGCATTTTTAGCCCCCGATGTATTAGGCAGCAGGGTAACCCCTAACTCTCGAAGGGCCGTTAGCGTTTCGTCTTGCGCGCTATTACTTGCCACGCGCTTCATTGCCAGGGTAACAATGTTACTTTGTGCAGCGGCCACCGCGTCTTTCATAGTGGCGGCGTTGCTGAACTTTCCTGTACCGGTTAAAAGACGTGATGAAAAGGTGTGGTTTGCAAGCGTTAGCATATTAGCCTCCTGCAACTAGGGTGAAGATATCAACGGTGTCGTTGTCTTTAAGATAAGTGATCGACCATTCTTTTTTACTCACTATGGCGGCATTTCTAGCAATGGCGGTACCGTCGTCATTCAGTTGTTTCAGGGCGATTAACTCGCTAAGTGAAATGGGCGAAATCACGTTCATAGGTTGATTGTTTACGTTCACTTTAATTTGTGTCATTGCACACCTCGCAAGTAGAAGAGGGGGGTAACGCAAAGCTTTGAAGCGAACCAAGGCCTGCATTCCCAGTTAGGTAGTGGCCCCACTTGATGTCAGAATCGAATCCTTTTGCTAAAAACAACAAAGCCTGGGTTGCCTGATGACAAGCAGCCATACCAACAACAGGGCCAAGTACGCCTTTACTTACGCAGTCTTCACGTACGGAAACCTTGTCCACAAGGCACTCGTAACAACCAAAGGAAGTAGAGTTTTGTGGCAAGTTCAGTGCTTGCCATGTAAGGCCGCTGGCGGCTGCGATAAAAAGCGGAATAGAGGCGCAGTAGGTCGCAGCATTAATCTGGCGCCTTACCCTAATGTTGTCGGTGCAATCCAATACACAAGTGGCTGATGAAATTAAAGTTGGTAAGTTATTACTATCAACAAACTTGCTTTTAAACTGTATGTTTAAGTGAGAATTAACTTTTCGAAGCTCGTTATATAGAGATTTGGCTTTAAGTTCGCCTAGGTGCATTTCGTTGTAGCTAACCTGGCGCTGCAAGTTACTGATATCGACAGTGTCTCCATCTATCAATGTGATATTGCCAACACCAGCGCCAGCTAGATAGCGGGCGGTTAAGCTTCCTAGTCCGCCCAGCCCCACAACCACAGCGTGTGCGTTTGCTAAATTAAGCTGGCCGTCATTATCAATACAGTCGAGTAAGAGCTGCCTGCTGTAACGCTGTATGTCTTGATGTTCAATCTGGGCGCTAGCGAAGCCATTAGCGTTATTGACTGAGACTGTAGCGGTACGATGTGCTGATTGACTAAGCAAAACCTGCCTCCTGAACCAATGCTTGGTAGGCTTTAAGCGGATGCTCCGCATGAGTAATGGCACTAACCACGGCAATACCGTCAACACCGGTTTTAGCCACGTCTCTAATGCGCGATAAGTTAATACCGCCAATGGCGACGGTGGGTATGCCTTCACACAGCTTCACATATTTTGCCAAGCGCTCTACACCTTGGGGTTTAGAGGGCATGTCTTTGGTATTGGTTGGAAATATATGACCAAGGGCGATGTAAGACGGGTTTAAAGCGCGAACCCGCTGAATCTCAGCGAATCCATGAGTTGAAATGCCCAGTCTTAGCCCGGCGCTTCGAATAGCGTTTAAATCTGCAGTATCAAGATCTTCTTGGCCCAAATGCACACCGTAAGCCCCAAGCTCTATAGCTAGCTCCCAATAGTCGTTAATAAATAACTGACAGTTGGTGTGTTCCACTAACTCAATGGCCTCTTTTATCTGTTGGCGAATGTCTTGTTGTGAGCCTTTCTTTACCCTCAGTTGAATGATTTTTACGCCCGTTGGCCAAAGCCTCGCTATCCACTGAACGCTATCTACTACGGGGTATATGTCTAGGTTCGTATGAGTGAGTGTAGGGAAACGGGCTACATTACCTAGCACACTTTCTGAGGGGAGGTCGCTGTTCGACAAATTCTCTAGGCACAAATCTTTATTGTGAAAAACAGCGCTACCTTGGTGAAAATTTACCTTTGGAAAACTTACGGCGTGGGCGGGGAAACCGTTAGTTCGCGGGAAGTACGAGGGCAAATTAGCCCCATTATTATGAGCCTTAGTGCTGTCCGTATCAGACTCGCAAAGGGTCTTTCGCCTTACTTCACACACATAAGCATTAGCTAGGGTGAGCGCATCTTCAATGCAATAGTCGTTAACAATAAAAGCTGCAATGGCACTTGCTAACATGCAGCCAGTGCCCCGAAGTTTACCGTTATTGATTATCGGCTGACTAAAGTGAAGGGTGTGCGAGGCACAAACAAAGGTGTCATATACCTGAGTCTGCCATTCGGCGTGGCCGCCTTTGACGTAAACACTCTTCGCCCCTTTTCCAATAAGCCGGTTTATTGCTGACGCTAGGCTGGTATCGTCGTTTACCGGCAAATTAGCCAGCCAAGCGAGCTCGTCGATATTTGGGGCAACCAAATCTACTGTGTTCAGCAACTCGTCAACAACGCTTTCGCTTAAATCGCTTAACATGCCGCCAGATGAAGAAGACTGCACAGGGTCCCATATCACAAACGGGCGAGGCTTTATTAACGACTGAATACGTGCGCAAAGTAAAAGCGCTTGCTCATCGTTTGCGATAGCGCCAATTTTAATAGCGCGTGGCGGCGTATCTTCGTAAAGCACTTGCCACTGCTGGTTTAACGCAGATGCACTCATGCTTTCTGTACTAAGCAGATGCTGGTTTGATTGCACAGTAAGTTGTGTGGTGAGCACACAGGCATGAACGCTTAAATCGGCAAGCGTGATGGCGTCGCGGGTTATACCCGCGCCACCGCTTGAATCAACGCCGCCTATACACCATACCACCGGCAGCCTTGCGCTAGGTGGCTCTAGTATGGGAGTGGTTAGGTGGCTGTTTGTCATGGCAGCTCTACCTTGCTATCTGCAGTGTGATAAAGCTCAGCGCCCGATTGATTAAACGCATCAGCCATATCTTTCATGCCTTTTTGTTTCTCAAGCGCTTGGGTTTCTGCTTGTTTAGCGACGTCACGTACTTCCTGAGAAATTTTCATACTGCAGAATTTTGGGCCGCACATAGAGCAAAAGTGCGCAACTTTACCAGAAGCCTGCGGCAAGGTTTCATCGTGATAGGCACGGGCAGTGTGAGGGTCTAATGCCAGGTTAAACTGGTCTTCCCATCTAAACTCGAAGCGCGCTTTCGACATAGCATTGTCGCGTATTTGCGCGCCGGGGTGGCCCTTCGCCAAGTCGGCAGCGTGAGCCGCTATTTTGTACGTGATAAGCCCCTGTTTAACGTCTTCTTTGTTAGGTAAACCCAAATGCTCTTTAGGCGTTACGTAGCACAGCATTGCGCAGCCGTACCAACCAATCATGGCGGCACCAATACCTGAGGTGAAGTGATCGTAGCCAGGTGCAATGTCTGTGGTAAGCGGGCCAAGGGTATAAAACGGCGCTTCGTGACAGTGCTTAAGCTGCTCTTCCATGTTCGCTTTAATCATATGCATTGGCACATGACCAGGGCCTTCAATCATTACCTGAACATCGTATTCCCATGCTATTTTGGTCAGCTCACCAAGGGTATGTAATTCAGAGAACTGCGCATCATCGTTAGCGTCAGCCACGCTACCAGGGCGCAAGCCATCACCTAGCGACAGCGCTACATCGTATTTCGCGCAAATTTCGCAGATATCGTGGAAATGTTCATACAAAAAGCTTTGCTGGTGGTGGCTTAAGCACCACTTCGCCATGATTGAACCGCCGCGGGATACAATGCCAGTAACTCGCTTTGCGGTAAGGTGCACGTACTCTAGCAATACGCCAGCGTGAATGGTGAAGTAGTCTACCCCTTGCTCGGCCTGCTCAATTAGTGTGTCTTTAAACATCTCCCAGGTTAAGTCTTCAGCAACACCGTTTACTTTTTCCAGCGCTTGGTAGATAGGTACGGTGCCAAGAGGTACCGGGCTATTTCGCAGCAGCCACTCGCGGGTTTCGTGAATATTTCTGCCGGTAGATAAGTCCATGATGGTATCGGCACCCCAGCGCGTTGACCACACCAGCTTTTCTACTTCTTCTTCGATAGACGAGGTGACTGCTGAGTTACCAATGTTGGCGTTGATTTTCACCAAGAAGTTGCGGCCGATAATCATTGGCTCTAGTTCGGGGTGGTTAATGTTACAGGGAATGATGGCGCGGCCTGCGGCTACTTCTTGGCGAACAAATTCAGGCGTGATGGTATCGGGCAAATTCGCGCCAAAATGCTCGCCTTTGTGCTGCTGCGTTAGCTCCGCATCTTTAATGGCTTGACGGCCCATGTTTTCACGAATGGCAATGTATTCCATTTCAGGGGTAATAATGCCCTGTCTTGCGTAGTGAAGCTGAGTGACGTTTTTTCCTGCTTTTGCTTTTAGTGGTTTGCGGCTGCGAATAAAGCGGAAATCTTCGGTAAAAATGTCGTTTTCACGCTCTTTTGCAAAGCTTGATGAAACGCCTTCTAGCTCGAATGTATCGCTGCGCTCTTCAATCCACTTCTGGCGAAGCAGGCTTAAACCTTTATGTACATCTATGTTTTCTTGCGGGTCGCCGTAGGGCCCTGAGGTGTCATACACTGGAATAGGTGGGTTCGGCTCTAAGATAGGGTTTTCTTCGGTGCCACCGATTAGGCTATCGTGCTGGTGGATAAGGCGCATGGCCACGCGGATATCGTTGCGGCTACCACACTCGTAGTGGCGTGTGGAATTGGGGTAAGCTTCGCCGGCTAGTTCATTTATGAATTGTTGAGCTTGTTGGCGTTGTTCGCGTCTGTTCGACATAGCATTTTACCTTGTAAATTTAGGTTCTAAAAATGCTTGTCAGGAGTGAAGGAGAATACAGTGTGTAAGTGTTTGAAGGGGATAAGCCCGTTACTTTAGCGAGATTGTTGGTGAAGGTACTGGTGATTTCAGCACTTTACACCGTTGATATTCACTTGATGATAAACTTGAGCAGTTTACCTTGAGTAACTAGCAACACCGTAATGGGTTTGCCTGTACATCAACAAACAGCAAAACAATTTCGCTTCACAATGCCAAACTGTTGCTTAACATCGTGCACATTGTATTTTCTTGTTCCCTTCGCAGGTACTAGCCTGATCAGGTTCTACGGATCCCACTTACGCGGTCTCAGCTTACTGGGTTAACAGTGAAGCACTCCGACAAGTTGTTTGTGTCAATTAGGGCTGTTTGTTGTTGAAACAGCCCTAATTGAGAATTCCTTTTTACTATATCTTCAACTTTAGTAGGAATACAAGTACTACCAGAAAGCTAAACGAATATTCATTTAGCTAGCTAGTTGCTGTCCTTCTTTGTAAAGCTGAAGGGCGGTGGCTGTGTCATGCTTGCGCTCACTAATGGCAGATAGCAGCAATAAGTCTTCTTTGCGCGACTGCATTTTAGTGGCTTTAAGCAATGCTTTTTCAGCTAACACATCGTCGCCCGAGTTGAATGCCACTTGGCCCAGCGTGGAATAAAGCTCAACGTTTTCTTCGTCTTGCTTTATCCAGCTTTCAAGTAAACGTAATGATGGCGATGCATCAGGAATATTAAGCTGCGTGAACAGTGGGAATAGCGCGCTGTTCGACCCACGTTTTTGCCATTCAACTAACAAATTTTGAGCGTCGGCATGCATACCTTGGTCAAGAAGCTGTTGAATGTAAGCGGCGCGATAAGCGTCGTCGTGACGTAATTTACGAGGCAGCGTGTCCCAGTATGATTTAAGCTCAACGGCACCTTGTTTACTGGCAATTTCTGCAAACTTACCTTTGGCAATACGCTGGCTCCACGCGGTGTAGTCAGCTTTAGGCAAGGCTTTACGCCAGCCCGATAAATTCTCTTGAAGCACCTGCCACTTACCTAGCTTGGCAAGAATTTGCGCTTTCAACTGCACAACCTGCTTGTTGTCACGATCTTGCTCGTCTAGTTCGTTAAGCTTTTCGAGTGCAGCCTCAAACTTTTCTTCAGCTACATCAATGCGTGCATGCATTACCGTTGCAGCTACTTTCGCTTTCGGAAAGTCGGTGGCTTGAACCAGAAAGTAACGAGCTTTGGCTAGGTCGTCGTTGGCAAAGGCAATTTGCGCTGAGGCTAAATAGTTTACGCCTTCAAAATCACCATTGGTGGTTTTGCCTAACGCTTTTTGTGCCGAATCAAAATCACCTGCGGCCATGGCGTGCAAGCCATCGTAAAACGCGCGCTTGCGTTTGCGTTCACCTAAGGTGCCGAACCATTTATGTGAGCCTGTAATTAAGCTTAATGCCCACAGAACAAAACGGGATAGCACATACCAGGCAATAACGGCACCAATAACCAAAATACAGAAGCTGATCACGGTCATTTCAATAGCTGTACTTCCTAGAGAAATAAGCACGTAACCTTTGTCGCCAAGTATCATTGGACCAACAATAAGCGCAACAACGAATGCGGCTAATACCGCAAGGGCAATAGCTAACCATTTCATAGTGCACTTGCTCCTTGTCCAAACACCTGCTTAACGCGGCTATCCAGTAGACGTTCTAACGGTTTTTGTGACGCTAGCTCTGTTGGAATTGGACGCGATACATCGGTAGCCATTAGGTTTTGAAGTGCATCCACAAAGCCGGTTACCTGGCTTTTTTCAGTATCGTATTTTTCCGTAAGCAGCGTTTGTGCATATTGAAGTGATTGGCTGTAAAGGCCAGCATCGCCTTGAAGTGCGGCGGTTTGTGCGTGCATAAGCTGCAGACGAAGCTGCTCTTTTGCCAAGAACTGCGCTTCTAATGAAAGTACTGGCTCAACCGGGCCTTCAATAGTTTTAATAGTAAGAAAATCATTTACCAATGAGCGCCATACTTTTGCTAAATTTTCCTGCCAATCGTCAGCCGACTCTGACAAGGTGGTGTCTTCTGCGTTAGCGTCTTCAGGCTTCTCAAAAGTATCAAGGGGAAGCTTATCAATTTGTGCAATCATGCCGGTAAGCGCAAGCGCCACTGAGCTTTGCGACACCGGGTTTAGCTGTTGAAGGGTTTGAATATCTTCAGCTAGGTTAGCGCGAACGGGTAGTACCGACGGGTCAGCCAAAGACTTTAAGCGCTTATCTGCATTAACCAATAGCAAAATTGCTGTGCGAACATCGTTTTCCAGCCAAAGCTTTCTACCAGCCATACGAACTAAATAGTCAGCTTCCGCAATTAGCCAGTCGGCTGGGCGGCGACCTTCCATATTATTAAGCTGTTGAAGGGTAGACTCGGCCTGTAAGCTAAGTTTCTCGTTCTCAGATTTAAGTTCATCGACCGTATCTTGTAAGGCTTTATTCGTTCGCGACACGTCTTCTAGCGTCGCTAAAATGTCGCTACGCTCGCGCTCAATACTGTTTAACTTTGCTGTGTTGCTTTGCTGTGCGTTTGCGGAGTCTGCGCTAGCCGATTGCTGCTGCATGTAATACCAGTAGCCTGCGCCAGCCATGCCTATTACGGCTAAGAACAAAATGATTACAACGAACCACAATAGGCCGTTGCCTGATGATTTCTTCTTAGCGCCAGATTCAGTCGATTCACTCTGCGTGGCAGAAGACTCAATTACTTCTTTTTCAGCTTCCACTTTTACGAGTTCCTCTTTTTGTGGGCTATTTTCATTATTGTTGGCCATTCAATACTCCCAGTTATCCTTTACCCAGGCGATGAGTGCCTGATCGGTGGCTCGCTGACATACCGCTACCTCTTTAACACCTTTACTGTTAAGGGTTTGCGCGACTCGGTCACTCACTGTTAACCATTTAAAGGCTAACAAAGCGTTACCAAATTGTTCTATCAGTTGCAGTGCCATTGCTTCGCTTGTAGCGATAATGCCGCTAACTTCGCCCATTTTCCAATGTTTTGTGTAAATTGGGCGTGTAAGTTGCTCCCTTTTATAAACGCAAAAGCTATTCACTAAAATACCTTTTTCGTCTAATCCTTTTGCTATGGCTTCTCGTCCACCTTCACCTTTAATAATAACGACATGCTTACAGTTTGCCTCATTAAGCTGATGCATTGCCAGTATACCTTCGGATGTATGGACCTTTGGAGTAACAACATTCGCCGAAGAAAACGTTTCAAGGCCAGCCTGCAGTTTGCGCGCAGTGGCATCGCCAACGGCAATAATCAAAGGGAGTGGGGGGGTTGTGTCACGCAGCCCCGAAATAACACTATTCACAGCGTATACGCTGGTAACAATAATTGCGTTTACTGTATTTAGGGCTAAATACTCTGCCGCGGCTTTTTGTTCAGAAGAGATGTTAATAATGTCAGAAGTGGCGATCCCAACCGCATTAATGCCCGCTTGTTCGAAAGCCGAAGCACTCGCTTTTAATTTTGGCAGTGGGCGCGTGAACAGAAGCATTTTATTTAACTCTCATCCTTTTAAGTCTGCTGCGCATTCCTATGTGCCTATAGAAATGCGCGCTTCTACCAAATATAACTTAGTTATAAAGTGCTTTAAGAATTTCCCCAGCACCTTGCTCTAAAAGCGCTTCCGCTACTTCAACACCTATGTCTGCGGCTTTTTCGCGTGACGCAGTAGCAGACGCAAACAGCAGTTCAGAGCCATCTGGTTTTCCAACCATACCCGTTAAGGTTAGTACGTCGCCATCTAGGGTAGCAAAACTACCAATAGGGACTTGGCAGCCGCCTTCCAATCTCTCATTCATGGCGCGCTCTGCGGTAACACGGGTGTTGGTGTCGGTATGATTCAGTGCTTGTAGCAAGTTAATTAGCTCTTCGTCGTCGTTACGGCATTCAATACCTACAGCACCTTGGCCTACAGCCGGCAGCGAAATGTCGGCAGGCAACGGCATACGAATACGAGATTCCATTTCAAGGCGAATAAGGCCAGCGGAAGCTAGGATAATGGCGTCGTATTCACCCGCATCTAGCTTTGCTAATCGCGTGTTCACATTACCGCGTAAATCTTTAATGATGAGATCCGGACGATATTTGCGAATTTGGCACTGTCTGCGAAGGCTAGATGTGCCGACAACTGCACCTTGTGGCAACGCATCTAGGCTATCGTGGTCATTAGAAACAAAGGCATCAAACGGGTTTTCGCGTTCACAAATAGCGTGTAAACCAAAACCTTCAGGAAACTCTACTGGGACGTCTTTCATTGAGTGAACCGCGATATCAGCACGGCCTTCCAACATGGCTATTTCAAGTTCTTTAATGAACAGTCCTTTACCGCCAATTTTCGCTAATGGCGTATCTAAAATTTTATCGCCCTGCGTACTCATAGGCACAAGACTCAACGGTCATTGATGGATAATGCTCCATTAATTTTGCCTTCACATACTCTGCTTGCCAAAGCGCTAGCGCGCTTTTTCTAGTAGCAATTCGAACGGTGCGGGTAGTGTTGAGGTGACTCATGGCTATTCCAAACTCTGTAAAAAAAGAAACTTAAACGCTGTAACACAACGTTATACGAGATACTTCGTAGTATACGCATTTTCTGGGTTAATGTTTGAAATTAGGCGCAGTTTTCTATTTGGTTTTTGTGCACATATACGTCTATGCTGTAGTTGGATGAAGTGTCTGCTTATAAATTCGGGGAGTAGAGTTGTTAGATGGACAACACGCCAATTGGTCAATTACTAAGAAACGCACAACAAGACGAAGCTGAAGTAAAAAGACGCAAACTGACGTTGTATTTTATTTCCTATGTTGGTGGCACCATAATCGCATTTATGGCGTGGCTCAATTTTGGTACCAATAACCCATTGTTGGTTAGTGTATTAGCTACATCCGCAACCGTTATTTACCTTAACGTTGCGCTTTCACATATTTTCCCCAAAAGTGATGTGTTCTATTATTTTGCAGGGCTTATTGTTCTTTTTACCATCAATGCCTTGATTTATACCGGCGGGCTGAATAACACTGGACTGTACTTCATTTTTCCTTTGCTTTTCGTACAAATAATAGTGGTGCGATTCAAGCCTGCCATGGTCTATGTTGCTGTCACCATGGTGCTGTCGATTTATATGCTCTACAACCAAGACACTATTGTTGCTACATACCCTGATGAGCATGTTTCACGGTTCTTGATCGCTACATTCTGTTTTATTTGCGTTGCTTTTATTGGCGAAAATTTTTGGCACAAAAGTCGAAAAGAAATGCTGCGTGAAAACTTAGAGCGGATGAAACAGGCAAATACTGATCCACTCACCAAGTTACCGAATAGACGATTTTTAGAAACTGTCTTTTTTGAACGTGCCATGAAAGACCCTGGTGCCTATTTCCCCCTTACCGCAGTGGTTGTCGATATAGACCACTTCAAAAAAATAAACGACTCCTATGGGCATGATATTGGTGATGAGGTACTAATTCACTTTACTAGCATTATCAAAAGCGCCGTTAGAGCATCTGATGTTATTGCGCGCACCGGTGGTGAAGAGTTTTTAGTCCTCTTTCCTTTGGCGCCGTTGAGCCAAGGCGTAAAACTTGCGGAAAAAATGAGAAAACTGGTTGAAGAAAGTCCATTTATAGAAGCGGATATCAATCACAAGATTACCGCCAGTTTTGGCGTGGCTACCGCACTTACCGATGACAAACTGCACGCTAGTTTAAAACAGGCTGACGACAACCTATATAAAGCAAAAAATGGGGGCAGAAACCGTGTTGCTGAATAGCGCTATGTTTGAGAGTTTCTGCTTCTTGTCTTAATGCCAAGTATAGCGGAGACGAGTAAATCTAATGGTAATCGCCGAAAAGTCGCTTGACGCAGTGTGATAATTAGCCCTGTAGCTAGCTATCACACTGGGTATGGCATTGTTGAGTAAGGCATCGTAAAAGTTAGTTTAAAACCTTCTGAAGCCAAGCGCTGATATCGTTTAGTTCTTGCATGCAGACATTATGCTGCATTGTATACGTCTGCCAAGTAGCGTTAAAACCGCTCTCATTTATCGTTTTAAATGCCGCGTTGCCCATAAATACCGGTACCACTTCGTCCTGGTCACCATGGGCCATCATAATAGGCGTTTCACGGTTGGTGTCTGTTGCCTCACTCGCAAGTAGCGATGGCTCACACATGTAGGTTGATAGCGCGATAACGCCAGCAAACTTACGGGCATATCTAGGCGCTAAGTGAAGCGCAATAACACCGCCTTGAGAAAATCCAGCAAGCACTATGCGTTCACTGGGTATACCACTTTCAATTTGTGCTTCAATAAGTGCTTCTACTTGTGCAGCAGACTCTTTCACGCCTTCTAAATCGGCACGACTTTCAAAGTCTAATGATTTGATGTCGTACCATGCACGCATACGCATCCCACCGTTAATGGTAACGGGGCGCTCAGGTGCATGGGGAAAGAGAAATTTGACCGCCATTGATTCGGGAAGTTTAAGTTCAGGCACGATAGGCGCAAACCCGTGGCCGGAATCGCCTAAACCGTGTAGCCAGATAACGCAGGCATCAGGCGTAGTGGATGGGTTTATCTCTACGCACGGCAGAAGTTGCTGAGTCATTCTTTATTTCCTAGTTTTGTTGTTGCTTTATCACCAATGGTTATCCTTTCTCACGGGCAATCTCTGTCTTCCCAAGAATGGTGGGGTCAGAGTCACGACTCTGACCCCATAATTCTTGGAAAATTATTATTGTTATTTATTTTGCTAACACCGGTCTGCGACTAAAGAGTATGTACCATCAATGAATAAACCAGATAATCGCAGTTACGGCGCAATGGCTTCATATGCTATCATTGCCACTTGAAATCACCACATTTTGATAGAATTTTAATATCCTATGGCTTCACTACTCGGTAATTTATTTATTCTTGCTGCTCCTTCAGGAGCAGGAAAATCAAGCCTTATCAAGGCACTAATGGAAAAGTATGAAGGCAATGCAGCCACGCCTATGCAGGTGTCTGTGTCTCATACCACACGTCAACCGCGGCCGGGTGAAGTCGACGGTGTGCATTACCATTTTGTAAGCCGGAAACAGTTTGAAGCACTTATCGAACAGGGTGTATTTTTTGAGTACGCAGAAGTGTTTGGCAATTATTACGGTACATCCCGTGTGACTATTGAGCAAACATTGCATCGCGGTATTGATGTGTTTTTAGATATTGATTGGCAGGGTGCTCGCCAAGTCAAAAAGCTTATGCCAGACACATGCGGCATTTTCATTCTTCCACCGTCACTTGATGTATTAGAACAGCGCTTAAACAACCGCGGTCAAGACAGTGAAGAAGTCATTGCGGGGCGTATGGCACAAGCAGTAGCAGAGATGTCTCACTTTAGTGAGTTTGATAGCGTGATCATCAACGATGATTTTGCGACTGCACTAAGCGATTTAGAAGCCATTGTGACAGCGCAGCGTTTACGTACAGTAAAACAGCAGATGCGTCATCAAGTGCTATTGGACGAATTGCTCGGTAGCGCGTAAGCTTAATAATATTATGGGTGTTTTGTTTAACATCAGGCGATCGCTGCTAAATTTGCACGATCTGACTGCTTCAATTTCAAACAAAATGCTAGGATCGCGCTACGTATCTGTGTATACTACGCGGCCGTTTTTTGAATAACTTGCTCAACCTAATTTTCGGAGAAATACATGGCTCGCGTAACTGTAGAAGATGCCGTAGATAAAATTGGTAACCGCTTTGACCTAGTGCTTGTTGCTGCACGCCGTGCACGTCAAATTGCCACTGAAGGCAAAGATCCTATGGTTGACGTTCAAAACGACAAGCCAACTGTTACAGCACTTCGTGAAATTGAAGAAGGTTTTGTAACTGCTGCAACCCTTGAACAAGCAGAACTTCAAGCACAAGAGCAGCAAGAACACGCTGAATTTGCATCAGTAGCAAATATTTTATCTGATCAATAAGACCTCTTTTTAACGGTTTTATCGGTATTTTGGCGCCAGTGCTTTGAAAAAAGCACTGGCGCTTTGCTTTTGGTGTATTGGCTTATTGCACAATTAAACGTATTCTTAGGGTTGTAACGTTAGATAAGGGTCACGCTCCACTGTGTATTTGTTTGAAGGTTTAAAGCAGAAAGTTGTAGAGTACTTGCCAGCAGAGCGCGTTCAGCTGGTTCAGAATTCTTTTGTGCTAGCTCAAGATGCTCACGATGGGCAAATGCGTTCAAGCGGCGACCCGTACATTACTCACCCTGTTGCGGTTGCGGGTATTCTTGCCGACATGCACCTTGATCACGAAACGATCATGGCGGCACTTCTTCACGACGTTATTGAAGATACCCATTACAGCAAAGAAGATTTAGCTGAAGCGTTTGGTGATACCGTTGCAGAATTGGTAGAAGGCGTTAGTAAGCTTGATAAACTTGCCTTTAGTACCAAGCAAGAAGCGCAGGCGGAAAACTTCCGCAAAATGATGATGGCCATGGTGCAAGACATCAGGGTTATTCTTATCAAGCTTGCCGACCGTACTCACAATATGCGCACGCTGGGCTCGCTTCGCCCAGATAAGCGCCGTCGTATCGCACGCGAAACGCTAGAAATATATGCACCTATTGCCCACCGTTTGGGTATTCACGATATTAAAAATGAGCTTGAAGACTTAGGTTTCCAGGCCATGTACCCCATGCGCCATCGCGCATTGAAATCTGCCGTACGTCAGGCACGTGGTAATCGTAAAGAAATCATCGAGAATATTCGCGAAGAGCTTAACACGCGCCTTGATGCCTACGAGATTGAGTCTGATGTATTAGGCCGCGAGAAGCACCTGTATTCCATTTACCGAAAAATGAAAAACAAAGAACTGATGTTCAACGAGGTAATGGATATTTATGCGTTTCGTATCGTGGTCAAATCAGTAGATAACTGCTATCGCGCCCTTGGCGCTATGCATGGTTTATACAAGCCAATTGAAAATCGTTTTAAAGACTATATCGCTATTCCGCGTACCAACGGCTATCAGTCGTTGCACACGTCATTAATTGGTCCTCATGGTATTCCTGTTGAAATTCAAATTCGTACCCAGGAAATGGACCAAATGGCGGATAAAGGGGTAGCGGCCCACTGGCTTTATAAAGAGCCAGGCGATAATGGCACCACTGCACAGCTGCGCGCACGCAAGTGGATGCAAAGCTTACTTGAACTTCAGCAGTCAGCCAGTTCATCGTTCGAATTCATCGAGTCGGTTAAGACAGACCTGTTTCCTGACGAAATTTACGTGTTTACACCAGACGGGCGAATTATTGAATTGCCAATGGGCGCGACCGCTGTCGATTTTGCCTACGCCGTACACTCTGATGTAGGCAATACCTGCGTAGGTGTGCGCGTAGAGCGCAGAAACTTTAGCTTAAGCAAGCCCCTTGAAAACGGCCAAACCGTAGAAATTATTACCTCGCCAAAAGCGAAGCCTAATGCGAATTGGCTGAACTTTGTAGTGAGTGCTCGCGCACGTACCCGTATTCGCCAGTATCTGCGTAAGCAGCATTCTCAAGAAGCCGTGAACATGGGTAACCGTCTACTTCGTCATGCATTAGGTGCAGTGAAATTAGATGATATTCCTAATGAAGATATTGAACGTGTGGTGGCAGAAACCAAGCACGCAAATTTTGACGATTTGTTAGTAGATATCGGCTTAGGTAACGAACTAAGTGCTATCGTGGCTCGCCGTTTGTTAGGTGAGAGCACAACAGACTTATCAGATAAGAAAGGTAATGTAGCCATTCGCGGCACAGAAGGCCTGCTTGTTCACTATTCTCGCTGTTGTCACCCTATACCTGATGATGAGATTGTAGCGGTATTAAGCCCAGGCCGCGGTATGACCATTCACCAAACTGGCTGTAACAATATTCGCAAGCTTACCCGTGAAGAGCCTCAGCGCGTGCTACCCATGCAGTGGGATGACAATCCGCAGGGTGAATTTAAAGCGTCTCTGCGTATAGAACTGATAAACCATCAGGGCACACTGGCAACATTAACGAACACTATTTCAGGGTGCGATTCCAATATCATTGGCCTGCAAACTGAAGAAAAAGAGAGTAATATCTACTTTATCGACCTAGAACTTACCACGCACAACCGTGTGCACTTGGCGCGAGTCATGAAGAAAATACGCACCATGCCGGAAGTTCAGAAAGTGTCTCGTCATAGTCAATCACGACACTAATTACTCAAATATTTAGGAACTACTATGTCTAAGTCTATTATTCAGACCGATAAGGCTCCTGCTGCTATTGGTACTTACAGCCAAGCGGTTAAAGCAGGTACTACTGTTTATCTTTCAGGCCAAATTCCACTTGTTGCTGAAACAATGGAAATGGTTTCTGATGACTTTGAAGCCCAGGCGGTACAAGTTTTTGAAAACATCAAAGCGGTGTGTGACGCTGCTGGCGGCACCACGAACGACTTAGTAAAAGTGAACATCTTTCTTATTGACCTAGGTCACTTTGCAACGGTTAATGAAATTATGAGCCGTTACTTCAATAAGCCTTACCCAGCGCGCGCTGCCGTTCAGGTGTCTGCATTGCCTAAAGGTGCACAAATTGAAATTGATGGTGTGATGGAACTGCCGGAGTAAGCCATGTCACCTGAGCGTTACCAGCGCATTAGAGATGTGTTGGAAAAAAGACAAACCGATTTAACGGTATGCCTTGAAAATGTACACAAGCCTCATAATGTTTCGGCAATAGTAAGAACTTGTGACGCAGTAGGCATTCATCGCGTTCACACCGTGTGGGAAAAGAAATACCAGTTTCGCCGTGGTACGGCTATGGGCAGCCAGCAATGGGTGCGCCAAACCAACCACGATGGTATTAGTGATGCGATGGCTGAATTAAAAGGCCAAGGCATGCAGGTGTTGGTTACCCATTTATCTGACACCGCGGTCGATTTTCGCGATGTCGATTACACCAAACCTACCGCAATTTTGTTTGGTCAGGAAAAGTATGGTGCCTCTGATGAGGCGAAAGCCATTGCCGATCAAGACATCGTTATTCCCATGATGGGCATGGTGCAGTCGCTAAATGTATCGGTAGCCGCAGCTTTGGTTCTTTATGAAGCACAGCGCCAGCGCACTATTGCGGGTATGTACAATACACAGCAGTTGCCGGAAGAAGAATGTCAGGCTTTGGCATTTCAAAACGGTTATCCTCGCTTGTACAAACTATGCCAACGCAAAGGTTTGCCACTGCCTGCTATTAACGCTATAGGTGAAGTGGATGCTGACGATAGTTGGTGGCGAGAAATGCAAATTACTAAGGCGGAAGCTAACGCGCTAGAAGCCGACTAAGAACTAATGTACAAGTTTTGCTTTTACTGTCACCTTTGTATAGGCCAGCGTAAAAAACTGGCCTAAAGCGTACTCGCCAACCTCTCAACAATCCTTTACACTTCTTTTCCTATAACATGTTGAATAACACCAGCTTGTGCCTTTTTAAAGGTTAAGCCATTTATGTTTAAAAAGAAGGATGTCGTTTGATGCAAGCACTGGCCACTACACCCATAACTGCGCTTAAAGGCGTGGGTGCAAAGGTGGCAGAAAAACTTAATAAAATAGGCTTGTTTACCCTTCAAGATATACTGTTTCACCTTCCTCATCGCTATGAAGACAGAACCCGTATTTACAGTGTGGCTGAGTGCCGCCCGTTTACCCATGTAAGCGTGCAGGGCGAGGTAATGAGCGCCGACATTCAGTACGGCAAAAAACGCATGCTAGTGGTGAAGCTAAGTGATGGTACAGGTACTATAACCCTAAGGTTTTTCCACTTTGGCGCGGTACAGCGGTCAATTATGACGCCGGGCAACACGGTGCGCTGTTTCGGTGAAGTGCGTACCGGCAAGTGGGGCATTGAAATGATGCACCCCGAATTTAAGTTAGTGGACGAAGACGCACCGCCCACAGAAGAATCATTGACGCCGGTTTATCCCACCACAGACGGTGTAAAACAGTTAACCCTCCGCAACTTAACTGACCAGGCCTTAAAACTTCTAGATAAAGGAGCGCTGGCCGACCTACTGCCAGAGGGTATTTACGACGAGCAAATTAGCTTAAACGAAGCCCTTCATTTGGTGCACCGCCCGCCACCGGATGTAGACGTACACGAAATGGAAGAGGGGCTTCATCCTGCCCAGTATCGTTTGATATTAGAAGAGCTTCTGTCGCATCACCTAAGTGTGCTTAAAGTACGCAAGCTATCTGACGCACAGCCAGGTATTCCTATTAGTGTGAATCAGCCGCTTATCGATAAAATGCTCGCTCAGCTGCCGTTTTCACCAACGGGTGCACAGGCTAGAGTAGTACAAGACATTCAAAAAGATATGCAGCACCCTCGGCCTATGATGCGCCTTGTACAAGGGGACGTAGGCTCGGGCAAAACCTTGGTTGCTGCACTGGCAGCGCTATCAGCCATTGGGGCTGGCCACCAGGTGGCGTTAATGGCCCCCACTGAGCTTTTGGCTGAGCAGCACGCGAATAACTTCCGTGGCTGGTTGGAACCACTTGGTATTGAAGTCGGCTGGCTTGCGGGAAAGCTAAAGGGTAAAGCCCGCAATGAAGTTTTAGCTCGCTTAGAAGCCGGAGACATTCAAATGTTGGTGGGTACTCACGCTATTTTCCAAGAGAGCGTGAACTACCAGCAGCTAGCGTTGGTTATTGTGGATGAGCAGCACCGCTTTGGTGTACATCAGCGCTTGGCCCTTCGTGATAAGGGTGAACAGCAAGGTCGCTACCCTCATCAGCTGATCATGACGGCTACGCCTATTCCAAGAACGCTGGCCATGACAGCCTATGCCGATTTAGACACCTCGGTCATAGACGAACTGCCGCCGGGCAGAACGCCGGTACAAACTGTTGTGCTACCAGATACACGCAGGGCCGATGTGATAGAGCGAGTGCGTCAGGCCTGTAAAGACAACGGTCGACAAGCCTACTGGGTATGTACGCTTATTGATGAGTCGGAAGTGTTGGAATGTCAGGCAGCAGAAGATGCCGCGGTTACCTTGCGTACCGCATTGCCAGACTTACACGTTGGCTTGGTACACGGGCGGTTAAAGCCCGCTGAAAAAGCGCAGGTTATGGCCGACTTTAAAGACGGTAAGCTGGATTTACTTGTAGCAACTACGGTTATTGAAGTTGGCGTAGACGTACCTAACGCCAGTATTATGATTATTGAAAACCCCGAACGTTTGGGTTTAGCACAGCTTCACCAGTTACGTGGCCGAGTAGGGCGTGGTGCGGTAGAAAGTCAGTGTGTACTTATGTACCAAAGCCCGCTATCGAAAACCGCTACTCAGCGCCTAGGCGTATTGCGTGAGTCTAACGACGGTTTTTATATTGCACAGCGCGATTTAGAAATTCGTGGCCCAGGTGAATTTATGGGTACCAAGCAAACGGGAATGGCAGAGCTTAAAATAGCAGATTTGGTACGCGACGCCGCCCTTATTCCGAAAGTACAGGAAATAGCCTATACCTTGTGGGATAAATACCCGTCTCACGCTCAAGCCATCATAAATAGATGGATAGGGCATAAGGAGCAATACGGTCATGCTTAAAAGTGTGCCTTTGATTGATTGCGATGACGGCAACAGCGCTAACGCCAATAGCGAAGACGCTGGGCTAATTAGCGCAATTAGCGAAAAATGGGGCTTTCCCGTTGTTAGTAGCAGTGAAAAGCCCGTCGAAGGCTTGTACTTACAGGTGCAAAACGGCGTGCTAGGGCTTGCCGACGCTGGCGAGAAAAAAGTGAACCCAGTAGAGGTAGATTTTGCTTCGCCAGCTAGTTTGTATCGCAAGCAACACGGCGGAGGGCGCAAAGAGCCCATTGTTAAGGCCATTGGTCTTAAAGGCAATGAAGCATGGCACGTAGTGGATGCAACGCCTGGGCTAGGTCGTGATGCCTTTGTGTTGGTAAGCGTTGGCTGCAAGGTCACAATGATAGAGCGATCGCCCGTGGTTGCCGCTTTACTTGAAGACGGCATTCGCAGATTAGCACTTAGTTTTCCAGAACTTGCAGCTAAAATGTCGCTTCAACATGGAAATAGCGCTGAGGTAATGCAATACTTCACTGGTGAGAATGTGAACGCTATTTATCTAGACCCCATGTTCCCACATAAAAAGAAGTCAGCCTTGGTGAAAAAGGAAATGCGGCTGTTTCAGCAACTGCTTGGTCATGACCCAGACGCAGATGCGCTGTTACCGCCAGCACTCAAGCTAGCTACGCACCGGGTAGTGGTTAAACGCCCAAACAGTGCAGATGTGCTGGCAGGAATAAAAGCATCAATGGCTATTGAAAGCAAAAAACACAGATTTGATGTGTATTTGTGTCAAAAAAATCTAGGAGAGTAGCATGATACAAGTTGGGGGCACTTTGCCTGAAGTAGATTTTAGCCTTTTAGTAAATGGCGAAATAACTAACCCAGGAACGAACGAACTGTTTTCAGAAAAGCGCGTTGTACTATTCGCTGTACCCGGCGCTTTTACACCTACTTGCTCACAAGCACATTTGCCAGGCTATGTAGCGCTTGCTGATAAGCTTAAGGCAAAAGGTGTTGATAGTATTATTTGCCTAAGTGTGAACGATGCATTCGTTATGGATGCGTGGGGTAAAGCAAACAATGCAGAAGAAATTACCATGCTAGCCGACGGCAATGGTTTCTTTACCAAGCAAATTGGCTTAGACATGAGTACAGGTAACTTCGGTGGCTTACGTTCGCTTCGTTATTCTATGCTTGTAGAAGATGGCGAAGTTAAAAAGCTAAACGTTGAAGACCCTGGTCGTTTCGATGTAAGCGATGCCCAAACCATGTTAGATAGCCTTTAATTTTTAAAAGGCGTTAAATACTCAAAGCCCGCAACAATTGTTGCGGGCTTTTTTCGTTTAGTCTTTTGTGAATATTCATTAATTTATATATGCGTATACTTGGTCGCTATTTTCATTAAAATGTAACCCAATTATGATCTAGCGTTTTGCAAATTGCGTTGAATATCAAAGTGTTCAGCGAGGGTTAATGAACTTAATTGCATCATTGTGCGTTGAAAATGCAGTGAAATTAAAGGTTCATGTACTGCGTTACTTAGCGTGTAGCCTCGTTTAGTTACCTTTACTTGATTAATGATAATAAGTATCATTTGCGAGAAAAGACAAACGTTTTAGGAAAAAATATGACAATAACACTGAAAAAAATAAGTGCTTTAGTAATGGCTTCGGCCGTTACTTTTTCGATGTTTTCTTCACAGGCGCTTGCTAACGGTGCAATTGGTGATCACGTAAACAACTTGCATGCGCATATTGGTGAATACACCGAAGAAGTACATTGGTTAGAAAGTAAATTTGGCAGTGTTGTTGATGCGTATGAAGCAAAAGATAAATCGCTTAAAACCGACGCGCTAATTGAGTATTGGGAAGAAGTAGACTTCCACTCAGCTATCGAAACCCAGTACGTGCCTATCTATGCTTCTATTTGGCAAGGTATTTATGGTGTAAAGGTAGCTATTGATGAAGGTAAGCCAGTTTCTGACGTGCGCGTAGAGCAAGAGAAGCTAAATCATGCCTTGTGGCAGGCGCTAGGCGCAGTTAAACTTGCGTCTCAATATCAGAAGAAAGGTCTGGTAGGTAAAGTTCAAACCACTGAAAAAGAACCAACTACAGGGCCTGAAGTTATCGACGATATCAAAACACGTCTTGAT
This sequence comes from Alteromonas sp. ABH4_454, assembly GCF_056311775.1. Taxonomy (NCBI): domain Bacteria; kingdom Pseudomonadati; phylum Pseudomonadota; class Gammaproteobacteria; order Alteromonadales; family Alteromonadaceae; genus Alteromonas; species Alteromonas sp. ABH4_454. The sequence continues at coordinate 967,679 of NZ_CM149972.1, forward strand.
CGCGTTGTTGCTAAATATGCAGAGCAGCTTCACGAGGTTGCAACAACACTAGTGCACGACACCTACCTTCAACGTTTTGAAGGTGTAGAGGGTGACTTGATTGCAAAAGACGCAGCCTTGGTTGAAGACCTAGAAAAAGATTTTAACGTAACGCTTCCGCAAGCCATTTCGAAAGATACTGGCGTAGATGCAGTACGCAAAGTAGTAGAGTCTATGCAGGCTAAACTTGATCGCGCTCGTACACTGCTAGTTGAAGTAGAACAAAGTCGTAAAGACGTATTTTAAGGAAGGGGTATGCAACGTAGAACATTCTTACAAGGCTTAGCAGCAGCCGGTGCATTGACTGGCTTGCCGTTTAGTTTTGCCCACGCCATGACCCAAACTGGCAGTGTGTCAGTTGAGTCTTTGCCTAAATTAGAAGGTGATCTCACCCTTTATTTAGGGCGTGGCGAAGGCGGCCTGTACGAAAATGTTCTAAAAGCCATTGAAAAGCGCAACCCCAAGTTGAACCTAAAAGTTAGACGCGGCGGCTCAGCAGCACTGGCAAATACCATTGTTGCTGAAACAAAAGCGGGCGTTAAACGCGCTGACTTGTTTTGGGCGGTCGATACAGGGTCTATTGGCGTTGTGACTGACGCAGGCGCTGCAAAGCCGTTGCCTGATGACTTGCGTTCGCAGCTTCGCGAAGATTTTCAGTACCCTAGCTGGTCACCGGTAACTGGGCGTGTGCGTACACTGCCGTATAACACAGAGCGCGTTAAGCCCGAACAAATCCCGGAAAGCGTGATGGCGTTAGCTGATAGCGATTTGAAAGTGGGCTGGGCACCGGCTTATTCATCATTTCAGTCTTTCGTCACCGCCATGCGTATTTTGGAAGGCGATAAAGCCACTAAATCATGGCTTAAAGGCATTAATAAGCATTCGAAAAAGTATGCGGGTGAACTTGGTGTAGTGATGGGCGTTGAACGTGGCGAAGTAGATATTGGCTTTGCAAATCACTACTACACTCTTCGCCTTAAATCGGGTAAACCAAACGCAAATGTGGCCCTTGCTTACAGCAAAGGCGATGCAGGTTGCTTGGTTAATGCGTCTGGCATTGTGGCATTAAGCGACGGTGACTTACCGGTTAACTTTATCCGGTATCTGCTGTCGCACGAAGTACAGTCTTACCTTGCTCGCGAGGCATATGAAATACCTTTGGTTCAAGGGGTTGAACCACCACAAGGCTTGGCGGATTTAAGCACGCTTTCGCCACCTGAAATGGATCTTCGTAAACTGGCTGATTTACGCCCAACGCTTAACCTTATGAGGGAAGTTGGCGTACTGTGACAAACTGGCCAAAGTCGTATCCACTGGCACTACTTATTGCGCTGATGGCTTTATTGCCCGTCGGCGTTTTGTTTTCTTTAGCTCAAGATAGTGCCCAGCTTTTCGATACCCATAACCTTCGTGTACTAGGCAATACTATTTCATTGGTAGTACTTACCATCATTGGTTCGGTGCTTATTGGTGTACCCCTTGCCTTTTTAACCGCCTATGTGCAAATGCCGTTCAAGCGCTTCTGGCTAATTCTACTTGCTGCGCCACTGGCGTTGCCTAGCTATATTGGCGCATTCGCCATGTACTTCTCATTTGGTATTGGCGGAGAGATTGAAAACGTTCTAGGAATTAGCACACCCCCTATTAGCGGCTTGTGGGGCTCAGCGTTGGTCATGAGCCTATACACCTATCCCTTTGTAATGATGACAACACGCTCGAGCCTGTTGAGTTTAGATGCAAGCTTAGTTAACGCGGCGCGTACGCTAGGTCTGTCGTTAGGTGCTAGCTTATGGCGTGTGGTGCTACCGCGCGTAGTAAACAGCGTTGCTGCGGGGGCACTTCTTGCTGCGCTTTACGCGTTATCTGATTTTGGCACACCCGCAATAATGGGCTTCGACACCTTTACCCGCGTTATCTTTGTTGAATATAACGCTTTTGGTTTGAGCCAGGCGGCTATGCTAAGTCTGCAGCTTATGGTGATTGTTGGGCTTATTCTGTTTATAGAAAGCCGAATAGGTGGGGCGCAAGAACGCCCAGGAAAGCACTTATCTTTATTTCCTGCACGCTGGCAGCGCAACCTCATGTTGCTTGCGACCATGCCCGTTGTATTTATGGCTATTGTACTTCCCCTAGCTATTTTCACGCTGTGGTTAGTGCGAGAGGGCACAGGTGGCTTTGAATTAAGCTATGCATGGAATTCAGCCCATGCGTCATTTATTGCCGCGATTGTGGCCGTGCTTCTTGCCATTCCGGTTGCTCACGCGGCTATTGCAGGCAAAGCTGGCCGCTTTATGGAGCGTATTACTTATTTCGGCTTTGGTGTACCAGGTATCGTTATGGGAACAGCGCTGGTGTACGTGGGCCTTAAGTACTTACCTGCGCTGTATCAAACTTTAAGTTTATTGGTTATGGCCTATGTACTGCGTTTTATTCCTCTTGCGGTGGGAAGTGTTAGAAGTACCGCCGAGAATATAGATTCGGGGTTGGTTAAAGCTGCCCGCGTACTTGGTGCTAGCCCAAGGGAAGCCTTTATACGGGTTACGCTGCCGCTTACCCTTCGTGGTATGATTGCAGGGGCTGCTTTAGTATTTTTAGAAGCCATGCGTGAGCTGCCTGCCACGCTGATGTTGGGGCCTACAGGTTTTGAAACCTTAGCCACTTACATGTGGCGTGTTTACGAGGCGGGTTACTTTGGACGTGCTGCCGTACCTGGCCTTCTACTTGTTTTATTATCTGGTGTGGGATTAATTCTCATGCTGTCGGGCGAAAGAAAAGCCCAGTTCACCGTTACCGAGGATGATCGTTCGTAATGCTTAGTGTAAGTAATTTGTCAGTGAATTATGGGTCTACCCGCGTTGTCGACAAGTTAAATCTTGAGCTTGGGCAAGACGAAATCCTGATGTTGGTGGGGCCAACTGGCTGCGGTAAAACGACTATTTTGCAGGCATTGGCAGGGCTTATCCCTATTTCAGAAGGTGCAATGAGCCTGGGTAAATGGGAAAGTACAGCAAGCAAACACGTGCCGCCAGAAAAGCGAAACGTGGGCATGGTGTTTCAAGACTTTGCGTTGTTTCCACACCTTACCGTTCAGCAGAACGTTTGTTTTCGCTTAAAAGATACTAAGCTTGCCGATCATTGGCTGAAACTGTTAGGTTTAGATAACTTCCGCGATGCTAAACCTGCACGCCTTTCCGGTGGGCAAAAGCAGCGTGTTGCGCTGGCAAGAACCCTTGCGCACGAACCTTCTTTTGTACTGCTAGACGAGCCACTTTCAAACCTTGATGCAGCGTTAAAAGACAGCTTGCGCTGGGAAATTCGCGATGCGCTTAAAAAGGCAGGCGTGCCCGCAATTTGGGTAACCCACGATCAGGAAGAAGCGTTAAGTGTTGGCGATAGAGTGGGCATATTAAACAAAGGCGTGTTGGAGCAACTAGACACACCTGAAGCCTGCTACTCTTCGCCAGCTAGCCGATTTGTGGCGCGCTTTATGGGTGAAGCAAGCTTCTTAACTGCAACCTTTGACGGTAGCGCAGCAAATATAGACAAGACAGTAGTAACTGAAATTGGAAACGTGCCGGGCACGCCGCTTCAAGGTGCTAACGGCAATGTGGATTTGCTCGTACGCCCTGACGATTTAAGCCTAGATGCAGCTCACAGCGAAACTAACTGTACGGTAGAGTGGGTGCGCTATGAGGGCGAAAGCAGACTTTATGCAGTTATGCTAGACAGCGGCGATGAACTTAAAGTACGTGTAAGCCATGAAAACGCCATTAAGCCAAATACTCGTGCGTTCGTTCAGTTAATTACTACGCATCCCTTAGCCGTGTTTCCTAAAAAAGATAAGGCGTAAGTCGGTTCATAACTGACTAAAACCAGAACATAAAAAGGGCAGCCAATCGGCTGCCTTTTTGCTTACTAGGACGTTATTACTTACCTGCGCGCTATGCGTTTTCGTTTACCACAATCACTTTACGGTGCGGGAACGGAATTTCAATGTTAGCTTCATCTAGCGCTTTCTTAATCTTCTCTGGCACTGAGAACAGAATATCGAAGTAATGCTCGCCGTGACAGAATGGACGCACAATAAAGTCTACTGAGCTATCGTTAAGGGTAGACACTTCAACAAATGGTGCTGGGTCTTTAAGTACGTGCGGGTGGTCTGCCAACACTTTGTCGATAACGGCACGAGCAGCATCAATGTTTTCGTTGTAGGCAATACCAAAGGTCATGTCTACGCCACGAATTTCATGGTGAGAATGGTTAACAATTTGCTCGCCCCAAATTTGGCTATTTGGAATGATAATTTGCTGATTATCGAAGGTTTGCAAAATAGTAGTGAATAAGTCGATTTCGGTTACTTTACCGAACTTACCCGCAGCATCGACAAAGTCATTTACTTTATAGGGGCGGAAGATAAGTAGCATGACGCCTGCAGCCAAGTTAGATAGTGTACCTTGAAGTGCTAAGCCTATCGCTAAACCTGCGGCACCTAACAGCGCAATAATAGATGCTGTTTGTACACCAAAGCGATTAAGTACCGCTATGCCAACAAAAGCAAGAATGGTATAGCGCGCTACGCTACCAAAAAACTTAAATAGTGTGTCATCAAGTTGAGGGTGGCTATTAGCAATAGCGACAATAGCGTTATACACCTTACTCGCTACCCATAGGCCAATTATTAAAATTGCCAAAGCAAGTAATATGTTCGTTGCCCACGCCAAGGCGGCTGGCAGGTATTGGTTAATATCAAGTGACGCTAAGAACTCTTCCATGGATACAATCCTCTGTAATTTGTGAAGTAGTTACTGCTTGTTTTGTTCGTTTGTTTGTTCGTTCAAATTGAGTTGCACCTCAATCTTGGAGCGTATTTATAGAGGAATTAAAATTTCTTTAGTATTGTTAAAAAGTATTAAAACCCATAATTTTCTACTAAAGAACTAGATTAAATTTACAGTAAGATTGGGCTTTGCGTTGTGCAGCAAGGCTTATTACGTATAATCCCGAACTCTTAACCTACGCTTGAATGAGCGTGAGTTTTTTTGGCTTGATGTAAGGTGAATACAAAGTGATTAAGCGCGATGTTATTGTTATTGGAGCAGGTGCAGCAGGGCTTTTCTGTGCGTCACAGGCAGGCGCGCGCGGGCGCAGTGTAGAAGTGCTCGATCATGCCAAAAAAGTAGGCCGTAAGATCCTTATGTCTGGCGGTGGGCGCTGCAATTTCACTAATATGTACGCTGGGCCAGAAAATTTCCTTTCGCAAAACCCGCACTTTTGTAAGTCGGCATTAAGCCGCTATACCCAGTGGGACTTTATCGGTTTGGTTGCTGAACATGGTATTGCCTATCACGAAAAAACCTTAGGTCAGCTATTTTGTGATGACAGCGCAAAAGACATCGTCGACTTATTACTTAACGAGTGTAAAAAAGCAGGTGTCACCATAACCACTCGCTGTGAAATCTCAAGCGTAGAAAAAGTTGAGGGTGGGTACTTACTAACTACTTCCAATGGCGAATATAGCTGTGAGTCTTTAGTAATCGCGACCGGTGGTTTAAGTATGCCAAAGCTGGGGGCGACGCCATTCGGTTACAAAATTGCGCAGCAATTTGGCCTGAACGTATTACCCACGCGGGCCGCTCTTGTGCCCTTTACCTTACACGATAAAGACAAAGAGACGCTGGCAGAGCTTAGCGGTATAGCCGTTGACGTGTACGCTAGCTGTAACGACACTACGTTTAAAGAAGCGATGCTCTTTACCCATCGTGGATTGAGCGGCCCGGCTATGCTGCAAATTTCAAGTTATTGGGAGGCAGGTGACAGCTTAAGCATTAATACGCTGCCTAATGATGATGCCACGGCACTTATACAAACTGCTCGCACCGAAACGCCAGATGCACTGCTTGCTACCTGCTTAAATAAAGTATTCCCCAAACGCATGGTGCAAAGCTTTATTGATTATCATAACTGGCGCAATGTACCGGTAAAACAGCTAACTCACAGCGAATGCGATGCTATTGCTGACACATTAGAAAATTGGCAAATAAAGCCTAATGGCACCGAAGGCTACCGAACAGCAGAAGTTACCATTGGTGGCGTAGACACCAACGAACTTTCGTCAAAAACCATGATGGCTAAAAACGTAGAAGGCTTGTACTTCATTGGTGAGGTAGTTGACGTTACTGGCTGGCTCGGTGGCTTTAACTTCCAATGGGCGTGGAGTAGCGGTTGGGCAGCAGGGCAGGTGGTTTAAAACGACATACCAATTGCTAACCCAGCAACAACGGCGCTTTTGTGGTTTCTGTGGTAATCGTAATGAAGCTGGGGCGATACGGTAAAACCCGACATTTCAAACTCGTACAATAAGCCTACTCGGGCTACTTCCATCTTGTGGCTGCCGTGAAACTCAACGCCAGGGCCTATTTGTGCGATAAAGTTATTAGTAATGTGAAGGTCGGCAACAAGTAGATAAGTATAAGCGTCTAAGTCTTCAAAGGCATATTCAGCAACAAAACCCACCCCTAAGAAATCACTTAGCCGGTATTCATAATCGATGCCCAATGTGAATGCGTTACCACATTCTTTCGTGTAGGTTGTGCCCACAAGAGCAGACAAGTGATGAGGGGACGTTTCCCAATGATGAGCATTTCCTTTTGCTGCCCCCTTAGCTGTAACAAGGGGAGCAAACGCCAAGACTGTTATCATTCCCAAGGCTATTTTTACTCGCATAGTGATGCTCGCTTACGTTTGTCTGTGACTTCCTGGAAAGTTTAACTTCCAGCACTTGATAAAGCGTAGGTGGTATATGGCGTTCTCACCAATGAACTTTAGTTGCAGTTATCGATAGTACTAAGAGCGAGGGCAACGCGACATTTAGCTAACTTTGATGGCGCTATCTAAAACTAGCAAATGCCGCTATGGTATACCGGCGAATAAAAGGAATGCGAAAATGCAAAACGAGAGTGAAAAACAACTATTTTTAGACGCTTGCAAAGAGCAACTGGTAAGCCTTTACAAAGCAAGTAAAGATGGGAAAAAGGTAGAGGCAGAAAAGTATCGCGTGCAAGGATTCATGCACGCCGGTGAAGTCATAGGCTTAATCAGCAAAGAAGAAGGTAAGGCCCTTATAGCCGATTTGCACATGGAAGTATTTGGGGAAACCATTAATGAAAGAGCGCAGAGAAAGCGCAAACTCGATGCATTAAAAGAGTCAGACTTAGATGCTTACTTTGCCATACCCGCCATTGAACGACGTTAAATAAAAGTAAAATTTTTCGAGCGAACTTAAATTTATAAACTAAACTTAATGTGTGTTGGTTTTTATACCTAAATATAACCGAGCATAACTTATCTTAGTGTAATAGCCGTACAGGGATATTTTTGCTACATGGATTTGGCTGCGGTACCAGTAGGAAGCAAATCTATGACATGGCGTGTGTCAGGTAATTTTATTCGCTTATTATTAGGGCTTGTCTTATGTGCAGCAAGCTCTTACTCGCTTGCTAAATGTAACTTCAAAAACGAAATTGATGCATCCACTTCAACAACCTTTCTTCTTAAAGCGGGTGATCAGCGGCTTGCGTTGAGCTGTAATGTCGATGCGCAATATGTTCTGTATTTTCCGCGTAATTATATTAATTACAACCAGCTATACGATAGCAAAATGCGCAAAGTTGAAAGATTACCTAGTGCCTTTGAAGCATACATAATCAACAATTCAAACAACCGCTTTTATTTAGATATCAACGCACAGGTGGAACGCCGCGTATCGGTCAAGGTGACGCCGCTTGGTGATTTTCATAAATTTGCTTCTATTCACACTCTCACAATGAGCTTATTTATTGGCTTTTGTTTGGCACTTACTCTATACGTAGGCATGCTGGGGGCAAGTATGCGCAACTATGGCCTGTATTCGTATAGCTTCTACGTTTTCAGTGCTGGCGTATTCTTTTTGCTCCAAGAAGGGCTGTTGAACATTGTATTTCCGCAAGTCGCTTTGCTTGCGAATTTCCAACTGCATTTACTATTTGCTGGAATTACCCTTTTTGCAGGTGTGAAATTCTTAGATCAGCTACTTGATTTTAAAACGCTTCTAAAAGGTTGGCAGCGCCAATTTATGCTTGGAATGGCATGTGCAGCACTCGCGCTTTCTGTCGTTCAGTTGATTCTTCCAGGCTCAGATGCCATGAAAATTAACAGCATGTTGAGTCTGATTACACTTATTACTATGACGTGCACGCTATCAAGTTGTGTTTATGCTGCCTATCGTAAGGTGCATTGTGCAAATTTAGTAATGCTTGGGATTGCAGTGATGGTTTTGTCCATGCTTTTCCGTTTGGTTTTTACAGAAGTATCGCCATTTTTATATCGATACTCCCTTGTATTAGGGATAACTATCGAGGCCTTTATTTTTGCCATTGCAACGTCAAGAAAAGTGAAAAAGCTTAATGACGACAGGCTTAGTGCATTTAAACGCGCATCTACAGACTCTTTATGTAATGTGTTAAACCGCGCCGGTTGGGAAGGCGTAGCGCAGACGCTGCTGAATAATTTCAACAAAGAGGGTGGCTACTTAACACTGCTTTTCATTGATATTGATAAATTTAAAGAGATTAATGACCAATATGGACACCACGCAGGAGATAAGGTCTTGCAGGTGGTGGCAAAAATTTTAATGAGTCGCTGTCGCGAGCAAGACGCCGTGGGGCGCCTAGGAGGCGATGAGTTTGTGGTATTAAGTCACTGCTATAGTGAAGGTCAGTCTGAGCGATTGGCCGCCCGCATTGAGGAAAGCTTATCCGAGCGTGATATCAGAACAGAAAATGTGGTGATAAACACCACGGCGAGTGTAGGTGCTTACATCACAAAAGAACGCTACAAAGACTTGCCGAGTTTGCTAAACAAAGCCGACAAATTGATGTATAGCGTCAAAGAAAAGCGTAAAAACGCGGTGTTTGCTACTAGCTCTTGATGTGGCGTTATCTTAATTGTGCCTTCGCGACCTGTTTTACAGCTTTAGTGAGGTCGGCAAGCGCAGCCGACTCGAGCGTTGCATAGTGCCAAAAAAGAGGAACAGCTAGCGCCTTGTCTGGGAAAAGCGCAATAAGCTCGCCTTCTTTCACTTCTTGTGCCACCTGAAGAGTCGGGAGTAGGGCCCACACCACGCCGTCCAGTGCCATTTTTACAAACCCATGAGACGAGGGATACCAGTGACACGTGGTAAAAGTAGGCGAAATATTTAAACATTCCCTTTGATAGTCAGTAAGTAACGTAACATCGTATTCATCATATAAAAGGCCTGGCGTATTCATCACGTTGTCAGGCGTTATGCCCTTGTGAAGATATCGCTCAATAAACCGTGGTGACGCATAAAGTTGATAGCGCATGGTGCCCAGTCTTACCGATTGCCCGCCAGTAACCGGTGTACCTGTTTGACTAATACATGCCATAACGCGACCTTGCTGAAGAATGTCTCGTGTTTGGGTTTGATCCGCGTTAACAATGTGAACTGGGTTGGCCCGCTTATCGCTGAATGCTGCCATAACTTGCGAAAACCAAGTAGCGAGCACATCGTTATTCACCGCTACGCTGATAGGTACCGCCGAGGCTTCTAAACCACTTTTTATATTCAGCGCTTCTTCTAGCACACTCACTTTTTGTATATGCGCTAGCAATTCTTGCCCTAACGGTGTAGCACGAAGGGGCTTTGTTCGCACCATAACAGGCCCGCCCACGCTTTGTTCAAGACGTTTAATTTTTTGCGACACCGCAGACTGCGTAAGGTTTAGCGCCTGAGCGCCTTTTTCAAAGCCACCATAGCGCAGTACTTCATGAAAGCATCGAAGGGCATCGTAATCGAGCATTTTTTAGAACCTGTGAAAGGAAAGTTAAAGTTATTAATTTTACTTATTGAATACAAGTATCATTAATTTAATTAAGTATCGCAAGCTGTATAAAATAGCGCCACTTCAAATTCTTGTTTGGCCGGCTACACCTAACGTTAGGCACCATAAAGCCAAGCAGCGAAAGACCGAGCAATAGAAGCGTACTTTCAATTTATTATTTTAAGAGGCATTTGGCATGTTAGCGGCAGCAACGAGTGGTTTTGTAATGGGCGGCACCCTTATCATCGCAGTAGGTGCGCAAAACAGCTTTCTGATTGAGCAGTCCATGAAAAAACAGTGGACCACACTATTTGTCTTACTGTTTATTCTAAGCGATGCCATTTCGATTAGCTTAGGCGCTATGGGATTCGGCTTATTGCTGCAAGAGTACCCAATGCTAGTTACGGTAACTAAGTGGGCTGGCGTAGCCTTTTTGTTGTGGATAGCGTTTAACAAAATAAAGTCTTCGCTGGCTAATGATGCCCTTGTATTAGAGATGGCACAAAAGCAGCTGTCGTTTAAAAAAGCGCTACTTATTGCGCTAGCCGTAACTTGGCTAAACCCACACTTTTATTTAGATACATTGCTGCTAATGGGTAATTTGGCGAGCCAGTGGCAGGAAAATAAATGGTGGTTTGTGGGTGGTGCGATAGGTGCGTCTATTGTGTGGTTTATTGGTTTAAGTACGCTTACAGCACGTTTTGCCCATCATATGCAGCGGCCCAATTTTTGGCGTTGGTTTAACCGTTTAAATGCTGCGGTTTTGGGGATGGTAAGTATCCAGCTGGCGAGCCTTTAGTGAAAAAACGCTGAATAGCAAAATACTAAGGTGCGTTGAGTATCTTGCTTTCAACGAATAAGTATACTTTTACAAATAAGCCAAACCTGCTGTTTTGAAGGATACATAAGTGAGCTGGATTTATTTGATTGTTGCGGGCTTACTGGAAATTGGATGGCCCGTAGGACTTAAGATGTCGCAAGAGGCGGAAACCCGCATTATGGGAATTCTGCTAGCCATAGGTTTCATGGCTGCCAGTGGTTTTTGCCTTTGGATGGCACAAAAGCAAATACCCATAGGTACAGCGTATGCTGTATGGACAGGGATAGGTGCCGCGGGCACATTTTTAGTAGGCGTAATGTTTTACGGCGACCCGTCGTCCTTAGCGCGTTACTTTGGCGTGGCGCTTATTGTGGCCGGCGTTGTGGTACTCAAACTCGCGCACTAGTACTCCAAAACCGAGTTCTGGTTTTAATGGGGGTGTTTAGCCCGTTTGATAGGTTGATAAAATAAAAAGCCCGACAGTGATTAACTGTCGGGCTTTTTATTTTGCGTTTGATTTTCTAGGTGAGCTTATTGATAACCTAGCTGGTTTCGTAGCTCTGCCATAAAGGTTTCGATGCGTTCAGCATTTTTGCCCAAGTCACTTTTACCTACGCGCGACTTACTGCGAATATCAACAAGGGTATCGTCGCTCTTAACTGTCAAGCGAATGACCACATCATCCTTAAACCCGAACCACGCCGTTGTATCTGTGGCTTCTAGTGTGTTTGGCAGTGCGCCCTCATTTACGCGTTCCCAACCCAGAGCTTCTATGGCTTTTTCAGCAGCCATATACACCTGATTTGTAGGTTGAGGAAGCAGCTGAGTTTTAATTTCAGGGTATGCTTCAAGCTGTTGCTTCGTCACATCACCGCCTTCATAGGCAATAGAATTTGGCGCACCTTCTCTAAGCGGTGCAATGGCAACAAATTCAGGCGGGTTCGTTACGTCGGTGGTAATATCGTGAATTGGCGGTACGGCGCTAGCCTTGCTCATCATGCTAACGGGCATGCCAACGGCTACTAGAGCAAGAACAGCACATATAAATGTACTACCCCAACTTACGTTCTTACGATTAATTAATACTTGTAGAATAATCAGTATCAACGCCGCACCACCTACGTATACACCAAAGCGTAGTGACGTAAATGCGGTGCCTAAACTGACACCAGCATACTGATATAGTGGTCCGGGTAACACCACCATCAAAAAACCAACAATACTGGTAAGGGCAATGAGTGCTTTCAAGGGAACTCCAAAGTTATTCTTTTTAGTTTGACCAACCTACTTTAACAGCGAAAGCGGTAATTTGGTTTACTTTCGTTAAAGAAAAATTCGACTAGGCCCGCGGGTAACATATTTGTACACTGGTCCTGTCTTTTTTATCGGCATCAAGTTATAGGTACCAGGTTTTGTATACACAACCGGACGCTAGCCACACGTACGCAATGCAAGCTGAACTCCTCGTTGATATCTTATCGACGCAAAAAAGCCAGTTTATCAATGGCATTACGGAATATGCGCTTATTGAAATATTAAAAAAGCCGCCTTATCAGCTTTTCGATGAAGATGCTTTGCGTGACCCGCTCATGCTTTTTAAAACGCACTTTATTCTGTTTCATGCACTGTATCAATTGAGGCAGTATTGGATAGAACAAAACGAAGGTGTGTTAGAGATTCACGCACTTGGCATAAAGCTAAACCTGTTTAATGAGCGTCATTTGACGCAAAGCAATAATGGTTTAGGTGTGACGACGCTGGAAAACCCTGATCCACTTGCTGCGTACTATCTAAATTGGGAGAATTTTGAAGAGGCTGATCGCGATACGGTCGATAACCTGCTAAACGCGTTTTGGGAAAGGATGCTGAAGGGAGATACTGTCAGCTATAAGCAAGGTGATATTGAAAAAGCGCATGCTGTACTTGGTCTTTCCCTGAACGAGCCTGTCACGCTGCTGCAGTTAAAACGTATCTACAAACGCTCGCTGCAATCGGCGCACCCTGACAAAGGTGGAACACAGCAAGATGCTCAAGCGGTCATTCACGCCTATCAAACTCTTAGCCGCTATTATTCGTTTAAATAGAATGTGTATTGGCGTTTAACTTCGTATTATTCGCATAATGTATACAGGCTTCGGTAATTGACCGACAACATCGGTAACTTCAGCTTCATTGACTTTTCTTGTATGTGATAAATGCGCACAATATGACCTATAAGCGCGTAGATTCGTATCAATGATCGCTTAACTATGCCACGTCTTTTTCGATTGTCCTCACGTCCAAGCTATAGGAGCAGGATGAATCGGCGCATTGGAAGCAAAACTTACGTTTAATTTATCCGTATAGAACGCAAATCGCGTTCTATGTGAAAGTTATTGGGAAATAGAAAATTTATGAGTCGCATTTTTTATGTTACTGCAGCACTAATAACACTATTAGGTGTTACTGGGTGTTCGAATGAAGGCGAGCAAGCACAGCAAGGTGCTCAGCAAGGTATGCCTGCACCATCGGTGTCGGTAGTTACGCTGAAACAGCAACCTGTAGTACATGAAATGGTGTTACCAGGGCGAGTAAGCCCGTCGCGCCAATCGCAAGTGCGACCTCAGGTGGATGGTGTTATCACTGAGCGCTTGTTTGAAGAAGGCGCTCATGTGGAAAAAGGGCAGCAACTGTATCAAATTGATGAGGCACGTTACCTTGCCCAATTAAACAGCGCAAAAGCGGATCTGAAAAGCGTTCAAGCAAATCTAAAGACCTTGGAAGCTAAGGCGCGACGTTACGACGACCTTGTTGCACAAAATGCAGTAAGTAAGCAGGAATACGATGACGTAATTGCGCAAAAAGATCAGGCGCAAGCCGCTATCAGCGTGGCGGAAGCAGCAGTAGATGTAGCAAAGGTAAACATGGGCTATACCAAGGTTTACGCGCCTATAGGCGGACGAATTAGCCGTTCATATGTTACCGAAGGTACATTGGTTACCACGAACCAAGCCCAGCAGTTAGCCACTATTACTCAGTTAGACCCAGTTTATATTGATATGCAGGAGTCTGGTGCGTCTATCATCACGCTGCGCCAGTCTATGCGTAAGCAAGGCTCAATGGATGTTGAGCTGACTGTAGATGAAGTTACTGGCAAGCGTTACGAAAAAACAGGCAGCGTGAAATTTTCAGAAGTGACCGTAGATGAATCTACGGGCTCGGTTACCCTTCGCGCCGAAATGCCAAACCCTGATGGTGTGTTGCTTCCTGGCTTGTTTGTAAAGGGCCATGTCATTACCGGTCGTGAAAATGCGCTTTTGGTTCCTCAGCGCGCGACGACTCGCCAGCCTGACGGTTCGCTCTCGGTTTACGTAGTGAACCAGAACAACGAGGTAGAAGGCCGAACCTTAGAAATCGGTAAGATATATCGTGATCAGTACGTGGTGATAAGCGGCGTAAATGAAGGCGAAAAAGTCATTGTAACTGGTTATCAAAAGGTAAAGCCTGGGGCGAAAGTTAACCCGTCAGAATGGCAACCATCTTCACGCGGCTCACGATAGCAAACAAGGGATTTAAGTAATATGGCTCGTTTTTTCATAGACAGGCCCGTGTTTGCATGGGTGCTGGCAATTATCACAATGATGGCAGGTGTGTTGGCGATAACCTCACTCCCCATTGAACAATACCCTAAAGTTGCGCCACCGTCGGTCACTATCTCGGCAACGTATCCTGGTGCTTCAGCAGAAACCGTTGAAAACTCGGTAACGCAGGTCATTGAGCAAAGCTTAACGGGTATCGATAATCTCCGTTATTTTTCGGCAAGTAGCTCTAACAGCAGCATGTCAATAACCCTGACGTTTGAGCCAGGTGCCGACCCTGATATTGCCCAGGTCCAGACTCAGAATAAGGTGCAGGGCGCGTTACCTTTACTGCCAACGCAGGTTCAGCAGCAAGGGGTTACCGTTACCAAGGCAAATAGTGCATTTGCATTAGCCGTAGGCTTCTATTCTGAAGACGATTCGATAACGCAGTATGACCTGAGTGACATGCTCGTCTCTAACTTTCAAGACCCTATTTCCCGAGTAAACGGTGTAGGTAACGTAAGGGTGTTCGGTGCGCAGCGCTCTATGCGTATTTGGCTAGACCCAGATAAATTGTACAGCTTCAACCTAACGCCAAATGACGTACAGGCCGCAGTTCAGGTACAAAATACCGATGTCTCAGCAGGTCAGTTGGGCGGGTTACCTGCTATCGAAAATCAGCAAATTAACGCCACTATTCAGGCACAAAGTCGCCTTCAAACCGTTGAAGATTTTGAAAATATCGTGCTACGTGTGAACACAGACGGTTCTCAGGTGCGTGTCCGTGATGTGGCCCGAGTAGAGCTGGGTGCGCAAAGTTACGATGTTATTGTTCGCTATGACCGTAAACCCGCGTCTGGTATGGCGATAAGCCTTGCTTCTGGCGCAAACGCGCTAGACACTATCAAAGCAGTGAAAGCTCGCGTTGAAGAGCTACGCTCAAATTTACCTGATACGGTGAAAGTGGTTTACCCCGTAGACAGTTCGCCTTTCATCGAGCTGTCTATAGAGTCAGTAGTACATACACTTATCGAAGCGGTTGTGTTGGTTTTTTTAGTGATGCTGCTGTTTCTTCAAAACTGGCGCGCAACGCTTATTCCCACCATTGCCGTACCTGTTGTACTACTTGGGACTTTCTCGGTGCTACTGGCCTTTGGTTTTAGCATCAACGTATTGACCATGTTTGCCATGGTGCTGGCTATCGGCCTTCTTGTTGATGACGCTATCGTTGTTGTAGAAAACGTTGAGCGTATCATGGAAGAAGAAGGCTTGCCGCCTGCTGAAGCGACAAAGAAGTCTATGTCACAGATTACTGGCGCACTTGTGGGCATTGCCGCTGTGCTATCAACGGTATTTATCCCTATGGCGTTCTTCAGCGGTTCAGCCGGGGCTATTTATCGTCAGTTTTCAGTAACTATTGTTTCAGCGATGGCGTTTTCTGTGTTGGTGGCTATCGTACTCTCGCCTTCTTTATGCGCCACGTTATTGAAGCAGCATTCCGAGGATCACGATAAAAATAAAGGTTTCTTTGGGTGGTTTAACCGCACGTTTAACAAAGGGCGCGACCGCTATCAGAAAACGACCAACCACATGGCGAAGCGTTTTAAGCATTATTTCGTTGTATACGGCTTACTTGTTGGCGGGATGGTGTTTATTTTCAGTCAGCTTCCTGGTGCCTTCCTTCCAGATGAAGACCAAGGTCGAATGATGGTGTTGGTAAGCACGCCACCAGGTGCTACGGCAGGCCGTACCCTTGAATCCATTAAGCAAGTGGAAGACTACATTCTTGAAGAAGAGAGCGAAGCAGTAAACGGTATGTTTGCGGTAGTGGGCTTTAGCTTTGCAGGACAAGCGCAAAATGCCGGTATGGCATTCTTAAACTTCAACGACTGGAGTGTACGTGACGAGAGTAACTCGGCCTTTGCTGTAATGAACCGAGCTTTTGGCGCATTTGGCCAGATTCAAGATGCTTCAGCATTTCCTATTGTGCCACCACCCATTATGGAATTAGGTAACGCAACAGGCTTTGATATGCAGCTGGTGGACCGCGGTGGCAATGGTCATGAAGCCCTTATGAATGCCCGTAATCAGCTGTTAGGTATGGCGGCACAAAACCCGAAATTGGCGGGTGTCCGCCCTAACGGTTTGAGCGATGTTCCCCAATTTAAAATCAATATTGATAGTGAAAAGGCGTCTGCACTTGGCTTAAATCTAAGTGATATTAACAGTGCGCTGCAAATTGCTTGGGGTTCAAGCTATGTGAACGACTTTATCGATAAAGGGCGAATTAAGCGGGTGTACATGCAGGCGGACCTTCCTCATCGTATGACGCCAGAAGACCTTGAGAAATGGTTCGTGCGCAACAGCGACGGAGAAATGGTGGCTTTCAGCACCTTCTCAACAACCGAGTGGGTATATGGCTCGCCCAAGTTAGAGCGCTTTAACGGTATATCGTCGGTAAACATACAAGGTAGTGCAGCACCAGGCATTTCTTCAGGTGAAGCCATGGCTGAAATGCAAAAGCTGGTTGAGCAGTTGCCGGCTGGTTTTGCAATTGAATGGTCAGGCTTATCTTATGAAGAACAGGAGGCAGGGTCTCAAGCACCTATGCTTTATGCGCTTTCAATACTGGTGGTATTCCTTTGCTTAGCCGCACTATACGAAAGCTGGTCGGTACCGTTTGCAGTTATGCTAGTGGTGCCGTTAGGGATATTGGGTTCAGTTACCGCTGCCTTTATCTTTAATTTACCTAATGACGTTTATCTGCAGGTAGCGTTTTTAACGACGGTAGGCTTAGCGGCGAAAAACGCCATTCTTATTGTAGAGTTTGCTAAAGAGCAGTACGAAAACGGTGAAGACCTAATGACGGCTGTATCTAATGCGGCTGCTCAGCGCTTCCGTCCAATATTGATGACGTCTATGGCATTCATCTTAGGGGTTACGCCACTAGCGCTTGCCAGTGGCGCAGGAGCGGCAAGCCAAAATGCAATTGGTATTGCGGTAATGGGCGGTATGTTTGCAGCGACCTTCTTAGCCATATTTTTCGTTCCCATGTTTTACGTTATGGTAGAAAAACTATTCCATAAGGAAGACAAGTAACGAGTAAGTACGCTAGAGTGGGAAAAAATTTTTCATTTTTTACATAGGGATATTGGTAATGACCACGGTTGTTTTTTCTCACGGTAAAGAAAGCGGGCCATGGGGCAGTAAGATAACCACGCTTTCGAATGTAGCAAACGATATGGGCTTTGGTGTTGAGAGTATCGATTATCAAGATCTCGACTGCCCCGAAGCCCGCTTAGAGCGATTGAAAGAAACTATCGCTGAAAAGTGTAATGACGTTGTGTTAGTAGGCTCGAGCATGGGCGGCTATGTATCACTTGCTGCCGCCAGTCAGATCTCTGCCAGAGGCGTATTTTTGATGGCGCCAGCGCTTTATTTACCCAACTATAAAGTTCAACGCTTTCCGTACGACGGCTATGTTAGTCTAGTGCACGGCTGGAATGATGATATCGTGCCAATTGAGAACAGCCTTAAGTATGCCCGCCATCAAAAGGCGCAGCTGTTGCTTCTAAACGATGGGCATCGACTTGCGAACAGTAAGTCCGTTATTTCACCTTTTTTCAGAAATTGGTTGGAAAAATTCCGCTACTAGGGTATTAAGCGTCATGGTAACGGCTGCTTAGCTTCAGTTTTCTAAAGCTAGGCTACCGTGCTTCGTTAAGCATCTATGCTTGGCAGTCTATACTGAGCAATCTAAACAAAAAGCAACGCCTAGCAATTAAAAGCTAAAAACTCTGTTAGAAGCCTACTTATCGATAACCGCCTGGGTAACTATCGATGATGTAGGCTTTTTTGTATCTGCGTATTAGTTTGTAAGGGTAAGACTAATCGCTTATAGCGTTGCATCGGGTTAATACATGAAATTGCCTGTATTTATGGCATGATGGGATATTGCTTAAAACAGGGCAGGTGGAAATGGCATTTAACTTACCTCAAGAGCCGCAATGGTCGTCGTTGATAAAGTCGGGTTGTCGTGTCTTTGTTGGCGGAAACGCAGCAGTACCCCACGCGTTGGTTCAGCACCTTATTGATAACAGCGAAGGGTTCAGTGACATCGAACTGGTGCATATGCTGGCCTTAGGCGATACGAGGTGGGTAAAAGACGAGTATAAAAACCTTTTTAAAGCGAATACGTTTTTTATTGGCGGTGAAGCCATGCGAAAAGCTGTCGATGAAGGTCGCGCCGACTATACCCCCGTATTCCTTTCTGAAATTTCAAGTTTGTTTAGCGATGGCACGCTGGCGCTCGATGCAGCCCTTGTCAATGTAAGCCCTCCTGATGAATTCGGCTACTGCTCACTAGGCCCAGCTGTAGATATTGCTATGTCTGCCATTAGGCAAAGCAAAAAGGTCATTGCTCAAATTAACCCTCAGGTGCCGAGAACCTCTGGGCACTCTTATATTCATATCAGTGAGATAACGGCGTGTATAGAAGCCGAAGAGCCACTAGTAGAAGTGACGCCGCCGCCAATAGACTCAGTCGCAGAACGTATAGGCCAGTACGTATCTATGCTGGTGGATGATGGCGCAACGCTCCAATTTGGTATTGGAAAAATACCCAGCGCCACGCTGAAATACCTGTGTAATCACAAAGATTTAGGTATTCATAGCGAAATGCTTACCGATAGTATTATCGAACTGTTGGAATCTGGTGCGATTACGAACAAAAAGAAAACTTTCCACCCCGGTAAAATTGTTACCAGTTTTGCCATTGGTACACGCAAGCTATACGATTTAATCGACAGCAACCCGCATATTGAATTTTACCCAAGCAGCTATGTCAACAAGCCGACTAATATCGCTAAAAACGACAATATGGTTGCCATAAACAGTGCCCTTGAAGTGGACTTAACCGGGCAGGTGGTAGCCGACTCACTGGGCTATGACTTTTACAGTGGCATAGGCGGGCAGGTTGATTTCGTCACTGGTGCGTCTATTAGTAAAGGCGGTAAAGCCATTATTGCGCTTCCTTCTACCGCAAAAAATGAAACTATTTCACGTATTACGCCGCGTATAAGCGAAGGCGCAGGCGTGGTAACTTCCCGCGGTAATGTGCAGTATGTGGTGACTGAGTACGGTATAGCGTCACTTAAAGGTAAGAGTATTCGAGAGCGTGCGCTAGAGCTTATTCGCGTGGCCCACCCTAAGTTCCGTGCAGCATTGTTAGAAGAAGTGCGTCAGCATTATTGGGTGCCCCATTATCAAGAAAAGTACCCCACAGATATCCCGGAGCTGGGAGCTATTCAGCTTAAAAAGCTTAATATTCAAGGCGAGACGTTCTACATGCGCCCTCTGAATCCGGCAGACGAAAGACGGCTGCAAGAATTCTTTTATTCCCACACAAAAGAAACATTAAGGCTGCGCTACAACTACGACCCGAAACAAATGTCCCGTGAAAAGTCGTGTAACTTGGTGTCGGTAGATCAAAGCTCTGATGCGGCGCTCTGTATTGTGAGGCAAGAGGGCTCGCGCATTACTATCCACGCAGTGGGGCGTTTTTACTACAACCCAAACGACAATACCTGCGAAGCTGCTTTTGTTACTCGAGAAACCCAGCAAGGAAAAGGCATGGCGAGCCGATTGTTAAACGAGCTTATCACGGTAGCAAAAATAAGAGGCATTGCGAAAATGATGGCCTATGTGCGTGGCGATAATAGCCCCATGATCACTATCTTCGAACAAGCTAAATTTAAACGGAAATTTACTGGCGACCCCAGTGATATAGAGTTAGTACTAGACGTGGCATCACTGCATGACAATTAAAATATTTCGAGGCAAACACGGCACCAAACACGATTTAGGCAAGGACCATCCCGAATCGCCAGACCGGTTATTTGCTATTGATGACCAACTGCTTTCGTCAGGATTAGATATGGTGTGTGAGCATGCTGACGCCACTCCCATTGCTGAAGCCTACCTGAAACTAGCGCACGACCCATATTATGTGAAGAGTGTGTTCGAGCATGCAGCTCAATCTATCTTTAACGACCACGAAAAAACGCTGTATTCAGAAAACAAAGACAATGTGGCTTGGTTAGATGAAGACACAGGTTTGATGCGCCACAGCTTAAATGCTGCGCTAGAGTCGGCGGGAGCAGGGTGTAATGCTGTCGATTGGGTAATGGAAGGCAATGACCGCCAAGCCTTCTGTGCCACTAGACCACCCGGGCACCACGCGACATACGATAGTGCTATGGGGTTTTGCATTTTTAATAACATTGTTATAGCTGCTCGCTACGCGCTTCAAAACTATGAGCTAAAACGGGTTGCCATTGTCGACTTTGATGTGCACCACGGAAATGGTACCGAGCAAATTGTCGCCGGCGACCAGCGCATAATGTTGTGCAGTAGTTTTCAGCATCCCTTCTACCCACACAGTGGCTCGCCGGTTTCAGCAAGTAATATTCTCTCGGTACCGCTTGAGGCTGGTGCTACGGGAGGCGTTTTTAGGGAAAAAGTGCAGTATTGGTTCGATGCATTACGTAACTTTCAGCCTGAACTGATTTTTATCTCTGCAGGCTTTGATGCTCATGCTGAAGACCCAATGGCTCATCTACGCCTAGTGGAAGATGACTATTTCTGGGTAAGCCAACAGCTTCGCGCCGTTGCCGATACATGTTGCGAAGGTCGTATCGTAAGTATGCTAGAAGGCGGCTATGACCTAAGTGCCTTGGGACGCAGCGTAGTGTCTCACCTAAAAGGCATGAGTCGTCCTATCGAAGACACTCAATAGGACGACGGGTTATCTAGCCTTAACAATCTTTTAGACTAGGCTAGCCATCTTGCAAGCATATAAAGACCCGCACCTAGCATAGCAAGGTTTTCTGTCAGTGAAATAAAGCCAAGGGGTAGATCTGAATTTCCGCCAACACAGGCACATTTAAGCTCTCGCTTATCGATATAGACTGCCTTGATAACTGAAACGGCACCGATAGCGCCGATAAAAATGGAAACCGGTGAAACCAATAAAGCTGGCAGCCCTGCTAACATGCCAAGCCCTGCAAATGCCTCTGCGAAAGGATAAATATACGCGTATCTAACGTGCTTCATTGCCAATAAATCATAGGTGATAAACTGGTTTGAGAAAGCCACTAAGTCTTGCAGCTTTTGGAGGGCAAGTATGACCATAGCCACTCCAATAAAATTCAATATAAAAGGCTCTAATCCTGCTGGTAGGCCACCCTTTAGCATAAGGGCAAACACCATGAGTGCCGCTAAGGAAAAAATTACGATAATAGGTGTGTAGCGCGATCCAAATTCACTTTCTTGTTTTAAATTGAAGTAATCTCTCAAGTCGTCATAACCGCCAATACGTTTATCGTCTATGAACGTCTGCGGGGTCGTTTTAACACCGTACTTTTCTTTAAAAGCGTCTGTTTCACTTCGATTAGACAAATGGTGATCATCGACCTTATAGCCTTTTCTTTCGAGCAGGTCTTTTGATTTGAGTCCAAAAGGGCAAATATGCTCAGGAGTGACCATGCGATAGAGGGTGGCGTGCTTAGACATAGTGGACTCCTTGTAAAGCTTTCACTAGATAGCTATGAGCGTGCAATATTTGCCCATTTTTTCCGCTATCTAAATTGATATTACGAGATACAAAGAGGGGTACATAATTTATGCCAGTGTTTCAGCAGAAACAACCTGTAGCATCAGTGTTAATAACGGCACCTGCATAGGGATGCAGCGTGGTGTAGCTTACCACCTGTTCGACGAGGTTTTTACCGGTAAAGCATCCATAGCCTGTGGCGTAAGGGCCAAGATAGCGAAGTTGCTTGTGTTTATCTAGCACGATAAGGGCCGGAAGGGCCTCTAGCATAGCTGTTAGCTCAGGTACATCTTCCACGTTTAACCTGACTTGGTGATAGTCATCCCCGAGCTTTGCTAGCAACTGAGACTGGTGTGGTTTTGTTAGCGTGTCGCAATAGCAGCGGGACTGAGTTCCCACATGAATGATAGAACCTGGTTGGATATCCTGTTTTTCTAATATTGCAACGAGGGTGGCGTCAAAGTCTGGCGCAGTCGTGCGGTGCAGCAATTCGCCGTTAGGGTCGAAGTCTGATAGCTGACGCTGGCCATATACCAATAGGGCGCAAAGCAGCCCTATCGCCCATAATATAAGTAGCAGCCAACTCGCCTTTTTATGCATGAGATAAAACGCTTTCGACTGTGCTTTAAGATTTGTGTTTAAAGCTTAAAGCGTTCAATTGCGCTGCGCATACGCTGAGAAATTTGTGACAACACTTCAACTTCACCTGCAAGTGATTCAGCGGTAGCAAGCTCTTCAGAAGTAAGTTCACTCAATCGCGCGGTGCTTTGCGCAATGGAAGCTGACGCGGTTTCTTGTTCCACAGCAGAGGTGGCAATTTCAGTCATACTTTCGCTGGCTTCGCGGATTTGCTGCATGATTTCTGACATGGCCGATGTGGCACTATCACTTGAAACAACAGCTTCATCGACCAGTTGTATACAGGTTTGCATTTGATCAACCGAACTGGCGGTTTGTGCTACTAGCTGTTCAGTAATGCTAGTAATTTGGTCTGCACTTTCTTTTGAGCGAATCGCCAGGGTGCGCACTTCGTCGGCTACCACGGCGAAACCGCGGCCGTGTTCGCCAGCGCGGGCCGATTCTATAGCTGCATTCAGTGCAAGCAAATTAGTTTGTTCAGCTACCGCAGTAATCGAGCGCATGGCATCAGAAATGTGGGAACATTGTTCGTTAAGAGCCGAGTTAGTCTGCGCCGCAGCATTTAGCGTGTTGCGCAACGAGTCTATTGTTTTACTGGATTGAGAAATAGAGTCGCGGGTAGACTGGGAGGCACTTTGCGCTGCTGACGCTTTATCACTAGCAAGGGTAGTTTGCTCTGTTGAAAGCTGCATGGTTTGTGCGATTTCTTCTGACGATGCCGACACCATGGCAAGTTCTTGGTCAGTATTTCTGCTAATTTCAAACATGTTATTAGCCGCTAACTCCATATTTGAAGCCCCTTTTACCACTTCATCAGTCAAGTTAGAAGCAAGCTCGATGAGAGATTTCACTTGATCAATAAGTTCAGCGAAAGGCCTGACTATTTTATTGCCGCGATTTAGCTCAACGGACAAATCAAGCTTGCCATCAGTCTGTTGCATGGTTTCAATGGCCAGGCGTAGCTCGGCGGCGCCTGCACCTTCATGATGGGCTTGCTTAGCCATGTACATCAATACGCCACCTTCAGACAATGCAAAAGCTGCGTGCATAAGCAGGATAGGGAAAGTTACGTGACCTTCCTCAAAAATCATCAGTGGCGCCCCGCCTGCCTGCAGAAAAAAGAACGAAATATGATGAACGGCTACAACCGCCGTTCCTGTTGCCACTACTTTCCAGTCTCGGAAATAAGAAAGAAAGGCAAGAAGTACGAATATTTCAAAGTGTACTTCAATTAACCCAAATGACTGATGTATATGCAATGCAGAAAGCAGACTGTACGCCAATTGCCATAGCATGGCGGCTTATCGCCGAGTAAGGATTTTGAAGGCTGAGTACAAGTGGCAAAGCTGCAATAGGAATACCAAAGATAAACGCAGGTAAAAGTTCACCTGTAAACACACCAATAGCTACAGCAATGAGTAATTGAATAACAATCACAACGCGAAAAATTTTGTGACCTTCAAGGAGCCAAGGGTACTGCATGCCGATCTCCGATGGTTATTTAGATTAAGTGTAGGTTAAAAATAATAGGTGTGCTAATTTCGCTGCAGTCTACGCAGATTGCGGTGTCTACGCTATTTAACTTTGGTATAGATACTTAAATTATTACAAAACTTTAATGCGCCGAAGCCCGTGTAAATTGAGGACTCAGTTATGCCTGCTATCGCTTTTTTATCGACCGATAATCTTGAAGATTTTTTCGTCTATGATGAATTATTAATACCGTTTTTCGAACAACGCGGGTGGACTGTAAAAACGGTCTCTTGGCATAGCGCCTCACCAAATTGGAATAAGTTTGACTATGTTATTGTTCGCAGCACGTGGGATTATCAGCAGCACGCTGAAGAGTTTTTAGCTTGTTTAGAAGGCATTGAGGCGTCGAGTGCGGTGTTATTAAACCCGATATCCTTGATGAAGTGGAATATTGAAAAACACTACCTTAAAGACTTGCAGGGCAAAGGGGTTCCTATTGTTGAAACAATGTGGGGAAGCGAGTTTAATAACAATGTTATAGAGGAGGCGGTTGCGCAATTTGGTTGTGACACTGTGGTGATTAAACCCACGCTGAGTGCTAACGCTGATGATACTTTTAAGCTTTCCGCTGACGACTGGCGTGAGGGGCATGTGAATCAGAAAGTACTTTACGATACATTTCACCAGCGGGATTTTATGATCCAACCGTTCTTAAGTAGTGTTGTTGATGAGGGTGAATACTCGTTATTCTATTTCGGTGGTGAGTTCAGCCATGCCATTAAGAAAGTGCCACAAAAAGGCGACTTTCGCGTGCAAGAAGAGCATGGCGGCAGCTTGCACTCTATAACCGTAGACAGTAAACAATTGGCTATCGCTGAAAAAGCATTGGCAGCTATGCCGTGTGATGCATTGTATGCGCGTGTTGATTTGGTGAAGCAGGGTAATAATTGGGCGATAATGGAGCTTGAGTCTCATTGAACCTTCACTGTACTTCAACCTTGACCCGCAGTCTCCGCTTCGCTTTGTGGAGGCTTTAGTGAGATTTCACGCGTCAGCGCAGTGAACAAAGTAAAAAAAGCGGCGTGCACACTCTGAATCTGCAAGCCGCTATTTAGTTAACTGTCCTTGTCCGAGTTTATTGAAAGGCGCGTGTTTAAAACTAGCGCTTAAGATCAGCGCTTTAAGCTATTTCCTTTCGAAACGCTGCGTTCCATCCGAGATATTTGCCTTTGTGGTCTTTCTCGCTGAGACTGTTTTACCGATCTATGGCTAGATGTTCGTTCTACACGCTTAGGTTTACTACTTTCACGGGCAACTGAACGGTGTTGTGGACTCGTCCTTTCAATCCGTTGACGATTTACGTTTTGCTTCACTGAACCATGTTGCGCACCATTCCTGTTTGCATACTTCCTAGACTGTGGCGATGGCGCTGTTCTAGTTGGCTTGTCACGCTTCAAGGCTTTAAGTGTGTTGTTCCGCGTTGGTTTTTCGTTTTTAGCCACCGATTGATTGCGTTTCAGCGCATGCTCTATCGATTGTTTGCGCTTCACAGAGTTCTGCTTGTTCGACAGACGGGGTTCTCTAAGAGGCGTTACTTGTTTAGGCTCAATCGTCCGCTTTATCGGTTTAGCATTATTGGTACGTGTCACAGAGCTTACTGAGCGCTTATTGTCGTTATGCGCTGGGCGATTGGCCGTTCTAATATGTTTATTGGAAACACGTTTTGCGCGCGTTACACCTGCATGCTCATAGCGCGCAGGAGCACTGTGAACCACGCGATTAGAATAACGTGCCCGGCGATGCACTGTATTGTGCTCCCAACGGCGATAGTCACGACTTACCACGCGTTTACGTGGGCTACCGTGATAATAGCGGCGCACGGGTTCGCGGTGAATGACTACGTGACGGTTATGCCAATGCACGCTGCCAAAGAAGAAGAAGGTAGAAAGGCGAACGCTTGGAGACCAGTATACATTGCTATGGTGATGGTAGCTTACATGGTGTCTCCAGCGAATTGGCGAAATTGGGTGCCACCAGTTACCATATACAACATGTGGGTCGTAATATGGCACATAAACCACCTCTCTCTGGCGCGGCTCTATATAAATAATTTCTCGACTGCTTTCTCGTTCTCTTTCAACTTCAATGTAGTCGTTAGTTACCAAGTTACCTGTGTTATGAGCATGCTGCCTAAGCACCTGAACACGATCTAACACTCGACTTTGATCAATAAGTACATTGTCGCCAAGCTGCTGTAACCACTCAAGATCACTGGCCAAGGTATTAAGTAGCTCGGTGAATGGCGCGAGTGCTTTTACGCTCGGGTCCCAACTTACGCCATCTAACACACCCTCTACTTGTTCAGGCGTTAGATGCTTATTGCTTTGACGCCAGCGGTCGGCTGAAACTACGTCTAAAGGGTAGGTAGAAGCAATTAAAATATGGGTAAGCAGTGTATCGGGGTAAAGGGCAATGGGCGCAAGTGCACTATCTAATTCGGCATCAGAATATTGCTGAGTTGAAGACGAAGCCTGAGCAAGGCTTGTATTCGACTGAGCAAGTACAGGCAGCGCCTGAGCACTGGACAGCGCTATAACTATCGATAAGGCTATGTTTTTCATACATTCTCCTTACATTGCTATGCTGCAGATTTGCTGCTTTTTACGCGCAATGTGGTAAGTCTGTATACATTATGCTCGAACGATAATTAACCGAAGCTGAATAGAAAACGCCCACATTGTTGTAGTGGGCGCTTTTAGAAGATAATGAATGCTAGTTTGTATGGGCTTTGCCAATGTCTCTAGCTATTTGAAAACATGCGGGTCGAAGGCGTGACCGAGCTTCTCTGTCTTCGTTTTAAGGTAGTGTTTGTTGTCTTTAGTAATACCGTGATCTATTGGCTTTCTTGCTACAACGTCTATTCCTAGTGCTTTTAGTGCGGCAAGCTTCTTAGGGTTGTTTGTCATTAGCTCCACGTGTTTAACATTGAGGGTGTCTAACATTAGCTTGCAAATGTCGTAACTTCTAAGGTCTGCGTCGAAACCAAGGTGTTCGTTCGCTTCAACGGTGTCCATGCCGCTATCTTGAAGGTTATAAGCGCGAATCTTGTTTAAAAGACCAATACCTCGGCCTTCTTGGCGCAAGTAAAGCAATACACCGTGACCGTTATCTACAATATTTTGCATGGCTTTTTCTAACTGAAAACCACAGTCGCAGCGGGTACTAAATAAAGAATCACCGGTTAAACATTCTGAATGAATACGAATAGGCACTACGTCATCTTCTTTCCACTCTCCGTAAGAAAGGGCAACGTGCTCCTGACCACTGGCTTCAACAAAGCCGTGTATTTTAAAATCACCCATTCTTGTGGGTAATTTTGCGGTACTGACATATTCGTATTTAGGCTGTTTGCTACTCATGTTACTTCTACACTTTGGACAGTGGGCAATAAGTGGGGACGACTTCTATTTTTGCAAGTCTACCATTTTATTATACGCGAGTTGACGCTTGTGCTATCACTTTTTTCGCAAAGGGTGTATCAGGGGTAGTTATCAGAGGGGCTTAAATTCTCGTAAAGGCGCGGGCTTAGCAACACCGTAGCCCTGGGCGAAATCAACGCCCATTTTGCCTAGCTGTGCCATGGTGCCTTCATCTTCAACAAATTCGCCAACAGTTTGCATACCCATGGCTTTGGCAACATCGTTAATAGAGGCAACCATAGCCGTATCTACACTGTCGTTTAGCATATCTTTAATAAACATACCGTCAATTTTTACCTGGCTCACGGGTAAGCTTTTAAGATAATTATAAGAAGAGAAGCCACTGCCAAAGTCGTCGAGGGCAAAAGAACACCCGAGACGGTTAAAGGTACGCATAAAGGCAAGAGTGACTTCCATTTTAATGATGGCTACTGACTCAATAACCTCAAAACATATTTTGTTGTACGGGATATTAAAGGTTTCGAATGCATTGAGAATAAACAAGGTAAAATCTCTATCTGCCAGTGAGTGGCAGTTAAGGTTGATGCTGCACCGTTTCAATTGTGCAAGGTGCTCAGGGTTTTCAGATAGCCATTTGAAGGTATTTGTTACTACCCATTTATCAACACTGACATTCATCTCGAATCTCTCAGCCGTGGGTAAAAAGTTGGCAGGCTCGACAAGTTGCCCGTCTTTTTCCCTAAGACGCAGCAGAACTTCGTAGTAATGCCCGTCGCTGGTTTTACTTAATGGCCTTAGCGATTGATAAAAAAGCTCGAAGCGACCTTCTTCTAACGCGTTGTTAATAGAGGATACCCAATCAAGTTCGCGCTGGTAGCGCTGCATACTTTCGTCATTTTTGTTGTATCTATGAACCTGATTTCTTCCTTGTTCTTTAGCGAAGTAACATGCGGCATCGGCCATACTTAAATACTGGCCCGGGTCGACATCGGTATCGTCGCATACCACCATACCTATGCTCACGCCTAAGTTGAAAATGCGGTTGTCCCACATAAAGCGATAAGCCTGCACGGCGTTAAGGATTTTTACTGCATTTAAGTAAACGGCGTCGGCATCAATACCTGAATAAATAATGCCAAACTCATCGCCACCAAGGCGGCCCAATTGTGCGTCCGAAAGCAAGGTGTTCTCAATCAAACGGGCAATATCCTTAATAAGTACATCGCCAGCTTTATGGCCACAGGTATCGTTAACTACTTTAAACCTGTCTAGATCTAAAAACAGTAAACATACTGGTGTGTCGTTTGCGTTCACTGCTTTATCTTTAAACATAGATTCAAACTGGCGGCGGTTATAAACGCCAGTTAGCGAGTCATGGGTAGCTAAATATTGCAGGCTTAAGTCTGACTGCTTCTTTTCGGTGATATCCACAATAGAGCCGTAGAGAAAGTCGCCTTCGCCATTTTTTCGGATTTGACAGGATAGGGAGAACCAAAACTCGCTTCCGTCTCGTCGCCGACCTCTAATTTCCTTACCGGTTACATGACCGTTTTGTGATATTTCACCGAGTAAAACCTGTCTGTCTTCCGCACTGGCGTAGAACACTTTTGTGTTCTCTGCTTCGGCAAGCATCTTCTCTTCGTTTTCATAGCCGAATACGTTACACATGGCCGGATTAACGGAAATAAGCTTTCCATCCAATGTTGAGGTGTAGTGCCCTTCCGCTGAGTGCCTAAATAAGTCATAGAAGTGATTTAAGCTTGATATTGTTTCTGCTTGCGTTGAAAGCTGTCGCTGATTTAACACGTCTTCTTTGGCGATGACAGCAAAGCCAAAACACAGAAAGCCGAGAGTGAGAAAGAACAGCATTCCAATAGCAACGTCTACGGTATAAATCAGATTACTAAATAGGTTTTGCGTTACCAGTGCATAAAATGCAAAAAAGGAAAGCCAGGCAAGTGTATAAGTGATACTTACTGCACGACTCCCTTTGTCTTTAAATACGAGTGCTAGTAAAACGTGATAAAGCCCCATGCCCGCGGTTAACAGTAGAAGTGTGATAGACGCTATATAGGTATTCACAATAAAGCAGTAGGCGGTAGCGACGACGGGTACAAGATAACTTAGCGACCGCAGAGCAATGGGGATACGGGTGAAAAGATGGTGTGTAACTTTGGCAATGCACAACAATAACATGCAAAAACATACAGCATAGAAGTGCTCGCTGCCGTTAGTTAAGCTTGGCCAAATTGCCAACCCTCCTGCTGTTATAAACAATAGTGTGATAAGTACAAGCGACGACATGGTAAGCCAAAACCGAGTGGCAATGCGCTGATACAAGTAAGAAAACAAAAAATAGAGCGCAATTAGCGCCATGATACCCGTTATCGCTCCAAGCAAAGTAAGCATATTGGTGTCATGCTGTGCGAGTAAGTCTCTTTCCCACAAGGTGATAGGGAAGTACTTGAGCCCTTCGTCTTTTACCGCAATGAGTAAGCGAGCGTCTTGATAAGGCTGAAGAGTAAATGCAAGCCTAATGTTAGGAAGTGGCTGCTTTAAAGAATAATCACCTTTTCCTGCTTGGTACCGATAGGACTTGATGATTCGCTCGCTACTATCAAGAAGAAATATCTGTAAATCGTCCACATTCAGGCGGTCAACATTGAGTACTAATGGGATAGGGCTATAGCCTGTATGAATTAGTTCGGTGGAATACCATATGCGTTCATCGGTAAAAGAGGCGTTGGCTGAAGTATCCTTAGTGTTGCCATTTAAAACATCAAAATATGTGGCACTAGTGGGGGCGACAGACAAACGCGCATGGAGATTAATAATCTCCCGCTCAAAGGACTCGTTGACAGTAAGCTGACTGTTAGCTGAAACGTTTAGGCTTAGCAACATCCAACTGATGAGCAAAGCTGATACGTACTTAAATAGCCGGGCTATTACCACTCGTTAATTCCTTGAACCACATAGTAAGAGGATGTTTATAAAGGCGAAATATGTGTTATTAAGCCCTCTTATCCTTTGGATGCTTCCCCTAGAATAATACTAGTTTTAACGAAAAGCCAAACTCAACGTACAGTGATAATTTGCGGGTTACGCTTGCAAAAGGTAGTTAAAAATTACCGATGGCGACTGCTGCGTACCAATAGGCTCCAGCCATATCGCTTCGCAAAGCCATTCTATACAAAGCATACACTGCAAATCTGTGTCGCTTGCACTTGCGGTGACAACTGCCTGAAACCGGTCAGCTCCCCAATCTGCTTCTGAAAGTTTGAAATTAAATAATGCACAAAAATGTTCCGCCCACTGTTGAGTTTTAAGTGGGGTAGCGGGTAGCGCAGCGCGAATTTCTACGCTGCCTTCGTTAACAAGGGCGTGTTGTAGAATGTCTTCTTTTGTAAGTTTTTGCATAGAAGTTAACAATTTATTGGCGTTAGTAAACCCGCTTGGTTTAAAAAGTGTATATAGTACAACACAAAAACAATAGCGTTAAACTAAGCGTATTAAGGACGAGGTATGCTAACACTTCACCATTTAAATAACTCTCGCTCACAGCGAATTTTGTGGCTTTTAGAAGAGCTAGGCGTAGAGTACAAAATAGAATTTTATCAACGAGACAGCACTACGAACCTGGCGCCTGACTCGCTGCGGGCTGTGCATCCATTGGGTCGCTCGCCTGTTCTTACTACGCCACACGGTGCAATTGCAGAATCTGGCGCTATTGTGGAATATCTAGTTCGCCATCACGCTACCGACGCATTTGCTGTTCCCCAAGACCCCGAAGCACTTCAACAATATTGGTTCTGGCTTCACTTCGCGGAAGGTTCATTAATGCCGCCATTGGTGGCCAATTTAGTGCTAGAAAAAGCACGGCAGAAAGGTTCTAAACCTTTTTTCATAAAACCTATCACTAATAAGCTAATAGACGGTATTCTCAATGCCTATTATGGTCCTAATTTGGCTCAAAGTTTGCGATACGTAGAGTCTTATTTAGCGAAAAACACTTGGTTTGCAGGTGATAAGCCTAGTGGCGCAGATGTTCAAATGATATTTCCGTTAGAGTCGCTGGTAGCCAGCGGGCGAGCGAAGGACTTTACTGCCATTCAGGGTTACGTGAAGCGTGTTCATGCCAGAGAAGCTTACAAAGCAGCGTTAGAAAAGGGTGGTGAGTACGCTTACGCCTAGTGTGTTCATCCGCAAGGCGCGCCCCTTTACTTTGTGCAAACCCTGCGGCCGACTGGGAAATAAAGACCTAATTGGCCCTGAAGCTTTTAATGGTCGCGATTGATATAGTCGTCAATGAGCTGAATAAAGGCCTCACCGTAGCGTTCCAATTTTGTTTGGCCCACACCGCTTACCTCTAATAACGTGTTGCGTGTAGTAGGCAGTTTACACGCCATATCAACCAAAGTGGCGTCGCTAAATACCACATACGGCGGCACTTCATTTTCTTCGGCCAACACCTTGCGCAAGTGCTTGAGGCGCGTGAACAAGGTTCTGTCGTAGTTAGCAGGCGCTTGCTTTGCCTTTTTCTTATCGGGCTTAAATTCAAGTCGCGGTACGGCTAATTGAACGGCGACTTCGCCTTTTAGTACGGGCCGTGCGGCTTCGGTTAATCTCAGTGCGGCGTGAGCAGTTATATCAACGCGAATAAGCCCTTTATGCACAAGCTGGTTGATAATGTTATGCCAGTAGCTGTCCGATTTATCCTTACCTATGCCATAGGTTGAAAGCTGATGATGGCCGGCCTCTTGGAGGCGCCTTAGCTGCTTGCCTCGCAATACGTCAATTACATACTGACTAGAAGCTTGTTGTGAAAGCCTTAATACGCACGACAGTACTTTTTGCGCTATCACTAAGCCGTCAATCATTTTAGGGGGATCTAGACAGATATCACAGTTGCCACAGGCGCTGTCACTGAACTGCGAAAAGTAGTTCAGAAGCACTTGCCGTCGGCAGGTTTGTGCTTCTGAAAAGGCTTCCATGGCCGCGAACTTTTGCAGCTCTATTTGGTTGCGCTCAGCTATTTCGCCTTGCTCTATCCACTGTTTTACGCGGGCCGCGTCTTTTTCGTCAAACAATAATAGGGCTTCAGACTCTAGGCCATCTCGCCCGGCGCGCCCAGTCTCTTGGTAATAGCTTTCAACACTGCGCGGTACATCATGATGCACCACGTAACGCACGTTTGATTTGTTGATACCCATACCAAAGGCAACAGTGGCCACCACAATATCGATTTTGTCATTAAGGAACTGACGCTGTACTAACTCTCGTTCGTCGTAATCCATACCGGCGTGATACGCCGCGCAGCGAAAGCCTTGCTTGAATAACTTTGCGTGTAGATCATCGACTTTCGCGCGACTGTTACAATAAATAATGCCGCTACCTTCTTGTTGCTTTACGTAAGCGACAACTTGATCGAAAGCCTTGTACTTACTCATTACGCGGTAGCGAATGTTGGGTCTGTCGAAGCTTCCTTTGTAAACGAGCGGGTCGTTTAGGTTTAGCTGCGTTAGTATGTCTGCTTGTGTCGCTGAATCTGCTGTTGCCGTTAGGCCGATGACAGGAATAGTGGGAAAACGAGACTTTATTTGACCCAAGGCGCGATAATCCTGCCTAAAATCGTGACCCCAATGGGAAACGCAGTGCGCTTCATCAATGGCAAATAAAGCGATGTCGGCGTGGGCTAGCGACTGCTGAAAGTAGTACTGCATTAAACGTTCAGGCGAAACGTAAAGCAAATCCAGCTTACCAGCTTGGAGGGCATCGTTAATGCGCGCTTGTTCGTCGGCTTCCAACGTTGAATTAAGATAAGCGGCGTTTACGCCAAGCGCTTTTAGCTGCTCTACCTGATCCTGCATAAGCGATATAAGCGGTGAAACAACAATAGCGGTGCCGCTTCGCACCAGTGCAGGGATTTGATAGCACAGCGATTTCCCGCCACCTGTAGGTAGCAAAACAAGTGCGTCTTTTCCTTCACATACTTGGTGAATAACTTCGCCCTGACCATCGCGAAAAGCATCGTAACCAAATACCTCTTTTAAGACGGTTTCAGGCGTTTTTGCGTGCTGGGTTTTAGGCGTTAATTCTGATGGCGCGATTGCAGTTGTCATGGCGCAGGATTTTACGCGTTTTTAGGCCCGGCTTCACGGGGCAATTTAAAAAACTAGACTAAAATGTAGCGATGACACGGGTAATCACCATTCAAATAAACAGGGCCGTGTGCTTTTTGAACAAATTGTGTGGCGTGAAGGTGCGGAACCGATAAGGGCGTTGTGGTACATAAATGACTCTGATTGGATAATATTGGTTGGATGAATTTCCTTACTCGATATATTCAATAGTAATGTTGTGGGTACTGTCACAGTAAGTGGATAACACAATGCCTATCAATGAAGAGACTAGGGTAAATAAGAAATTAGACCACCAAGCTATGATCGATCATGTCATTGGGCTTTTTCGTGATAACATGCCCTTTAATCAGCTGTTGGGCTTGGAATTTGTCACGCAAGGTGCCGGTCTAGATACACAGATTTCGTTGCACCTCAATTGGCAACCTACGCTTACCGGTAATCCTTTGCAAAAAATTCTACACGGCGGCGTAACAGCGACTATGCTAGACACCATCGGTGGTTTAGTTTCAATTTTAGAGACCATAAAGCAAACCCCAGAAGAGCACCTTGCAGATTTGCAGATTAGATTGCCGACCATGGGCACCGTTGATATGCGTGTTGACTATTTGCGTCCAGGGCGTGGCGAGCGCTTTATCGCGACGGCAGCGATTATACGCAAGGGTAGTAAACTAGTGGTTTGCAGAATGGAGTTACACAACGAAAAAAGCGATCATATCGCCTTCGGTACGGGTACTTATATGCTGGGATAGCCGTGCCTTAATAGGTTTGCATTATCCCGCAATACTTGTTTTTCGTTGTGTGAGGGAAGTGAGCGGTATTACGGGAGGTGTAGCATGGCAGAGCCATTACCAGATTTAATCGAAGAGATTGTTACCGAAAGTATAGGGGATGACCCGGCAACTCTGTTGGCGGCTTTAGCCGGACAAGACGAGGTATACATTGCATCTCTTTTAGAATCACTGCCTGTAGAAAAACGATTGGTGGTGTGGGATGGTATCTCTCGCGACCGCAAGCTCGATGTACTTGTTGAGATGCGTAGCGATCCTCGTGAAATCCTTATCGACAATACGCCTCACAATGAATGGGCGTCTATTTTTGCTGATATTGATGCCGAAGACTTACTTGAACTACTTGATTCACTGCCAAAACGCCTCGTCGATATGGCGTACGAGTCACTTGACTCCAAAGAGCGAAAGTACTTCAGAGAAGCTACGCAATTTCCCGATAATCAAATAGGACACTGGGTAAACCACGAACAGTTAGTATTGCCGTCGAACGCGAAAGTACGCGAGGGCTTGCGCTTACTAAGACGTGATATACCTCAGCACTGCGACAGTATTTTTCTTGTGAATCGATCTGGTCAGTTTTCAGCACTAGTTAAAATTAGCCACCTATTTAACGCACAAGATCACGTGTCGTTATTTGATTTATCTGAAGAAAATGTGACCACTATTCAGGGAGAGGATGACACCATGAATGCGTCGCTCCTAGTACAGCGTTCGGGTCTGGCGTCTTTGCCGGTGGTTGACGAGAACAACAAACTGTTAGGTCGTTTAGATGTGTCCTCGGCGAGCGAGCTAGTCAATGAGTTTTACGAACGCCAGGTGATGGCGTCGGCAGGTATGGATGAGGACGAAGATTTATTCTCGCCTGTAGCAAAAAGTGCGAAAAACCGTGCCCTGTGGCTTGGCATAAACCTGCTAACCGCGTTTATGGCATCTTGGTTTATTGGGCTGTTTGAAGGTACGCTGCAGCAAGTTGTTGCCCTTGCGGTACTTATGCCAGTGGTGGCGAGTATGGGCGGCATTGCTGGTAGCCAAACGCTTACCTTGATTGTACGCGGGCTTGCACTAGGGCAGGTAACCCCAGCCAACTTAAGAGCACTAATGGTGAAAGAGCTGAAGGTAGGCGGGGTGAACGGCGTGATTTGGGCGTTGGTAATCGGCGTGGTTGCTTATTTCTGGTTCACTGACGCTATGCTTGGTTTGGTGATTTGTTTAGCCATACTGTTCAACATTGTCGCCGCTGCCTTAGCTGGCGTATTCGTGCCCGTCATTTTAGACAAGCTTAAAATAGACCCAGCATTGTCTGGGTCGGTCATACTGACTACTGTCACCGATATTGTAGGTTTTGTGGCGTTTTTGGGTTTGGGAACGCTCTTTCTTCTATAAGTCGTCTTCTTTTGAAAGATGGTTCCGGTTTAGGGCCTCGTTCAGCCTAAAAGTGTCGTACACATCTAAAGCCCCACTGAATGAATACATTCGGTGGGGCTTTTTTCGTTGGTTGTGCCGCCTGTTACCTGCCCTTTGCCGCATTGGAAAGCGTTAAGGGTTGTGTATTACGGTAACCTGATAAACAATACGCGCCTTCTTACCCTGAATCTCGTTGGAGCCAGCCTTGTCTAAGCAAGCCAGTGCCGCCCAAGTCGGCGTTATTTGCGCGATTGCCGCATACAGTATGTGGGGTGTTGCACCTGTTTATTTCAAACAGTTAATGGTATTACCCGCCGCTGAAATACTCATGCACAGAGTAATTTGGTCTGTAGTGCTTTTAGTTGGGCTAATCGCTGCATTAAAACAATGGCCAAAAGTGGGGGCTGCTCTTCGTAATAAGCGAGTTATGCAGATTTTGTTCGTAGCTGGGCTGTTGCTGGGGGCAAATTGGCTTTTGTTTATCTGGGCGATCAATAACGACCATATTCTTGATGCAAGCTTGGGCTATTACATTAACCCTCTCATCAACGTGTTCTTGGGTCGGTTATTCTTAGGTGAGAGGTTGCGCAATTTGCAGCGTGTAGCGGTAGGTCTTGCTGTTATTGGTGTAGCAATTCTTATTTTCTCTTACGGCCACGTGCCCTGGATTGCCTTAGTACTTGCTGGAAGCTTCAGCGTATACGGCTTATTACGTAAGCAGGTGGCGGTAGACTCGCTACCAGGTCTGTTCATTGAAACCTTAATGTTGTCGCCATTAGCTATCGTCTACTGGGTATTATTTGGTTCTGAATACAGTAACTTATTTAATAATGATGCCACCCTAAACTCGCTTATTTTAGCGGCAGGCATTGTTACCACTGCCCCGTTGCTTTGCTTTACCGCTGCAGCGCGACGCATTATGTATTCAACCTTAGGCTTTTTTCAGTACATAGGACCAACGCTAATGTTCATACTAGCCGTCTATCTTTATGGAGAACCCCTTGAAGAGTCGCGTTTGGTTACGTTCGGGTTTGTGTGGCTTGCGCTAATTTTATTTAGTGCCGACTCCTTGGTTAATTATCGCAGTCAGCGTAAAGCGCAAAAGCTAGCGGTAGAGTAGAGGCTGGTTCTTGCAGTCTTTTGAGACGTAAAGCCAAAACGAAAACTACAATAAGGAGCCTTGCTCTTGGTGAGGTGCATCGGGCGGCTCGCATTTGACCTGGTTTCGCCCGCTATTTTTGGCGGCGTACAGCTGCTTGTCGGCAAGGCTTAGCAGCTTATCTACACGCTGGGTATGGGCACCACTTGCTCCGATACTGCAGGTAACTTTTATATCGGTTTTGGGAAGCTGGATAACTTCAGCTTCTACCACTTTTCTGAAATCTTCCAAGCGTTCGCAGGCTTCATCAACAGGCGTTGAAGGCATGTAAATGCAAAATTCTTCACCACCAAAGCGCGAAATAATTTCATCTGGGAAGTAAAACTCAATAAGTGCTGCCATGGCCTTTAGCACTATGTCTCCGGCGTCATGGCCATGGGTATCATTAATTGACTTAAAGAAGTCTAGGTCGATAAGAGCCAAGGCATGATCATCAGATAAATTTTGGTGCTGAACCGTAACCATGTAAAAGAAGTGGCGCCTGTTGGGTAGGCCCGTTAAATAATCGGTATTCGCCACACGACGAATTTCTTCAACGCTTTCAATATATTCCACGTTTTGCATTACGCGGCACAAGAACTCTTCATGGCAGTAAGGTACGCGTAAGAAGTCATTCGCGCCGCTTTTGATGAAGTGCGCAGACATTAGCATGCCTTTACCGCCAGCAATGCCCATTATGGCTAGCTGTTCTTTAGAAAACGCTTTTCTCAAGCTTGCCACGAAATGGGTGCCCGTCATATCCGGCAGCGTGTTATCGGTGATAACAAGACGTACATTTTTATGTTCAGAGAGGCACTGCATTGCGTCGGTAGCTGTTAAGCATTCGAAGGCAATAAAGTTATGTCGCTGAAGTAGTGAAACCGTTTTTGAGCGTAAAACACGATTGGTACTTACCACCACAACGCCGGTTGATTTGTTTTTTTCAAGGCGGCCTATAAGTCGGTTTAGGTAGTCGTAGTTTTGTGAATTTTCTTTCGGAATATAGTCGACAACATCCCGCTCAAGCACCTTGTCGCGGATAGCATTGTCTAGGTTTTCTGTTGTCGCAATGGTAGGAATGAAGGATTCAACCGCAAAGTCGATGGCTTCGCCTTTTGGCGCATCGGGTAATGAGTAAGCAACAATGGCGCACAAAAAACTTTCTGGTGTTTCTTGTGCAAAGCGAGCCTTTCCTTCGGTGAGCGACGTTGCGCCCACGGGCGTAAGGCTCGAACGGCGTACTAATTTCGCGATAAGTTCAAGGTTGCCTTCACCATTTTCGATGATCAGCACGTGTTGCTGCATACATTCCAACTTAGAGTTAGGCTACCTTGCCAATTAATAACGTTACGCTTTCTCCAGCTTTGCGTAAGCAAGTACCAGCCATTTGCTGCCAAATTCATCGAAGTTTACTTGAACTCGGCCATGCTCACCACTACCTTCGTAATTTAGCACAATGCCTTCGCCGAATTTACGGTGCACTACGCGCTCACCCAAACTAAAGCCGGTTTCTTCAAAACTGGCGTGTGAGGTTGCTTGGCTAAAGCGGTTATGTACAGGCCGCGAGATGGTGGATTTAAGTCTGACTTCTTCCACACAATCTGCTGGCATCTCGCGAATAAAGCGCGAAGCCGTATGATACTTATCTTGACCATATAATCGACGACTTTCTGCGTAAGTGATATACAACTTTTGCATAGCGCGGGTCATACCAACATAGCAAAGTCTGCGTTCCTCTTCCATTCGGCCTGGTTCGTCGTTGGTCATCTGGCTAGGGAACATACCTTCTTCCACGCCGGCTAAGAACACCAGTGGAAATTCGAGGCCTTTTGCCGTGTGGATAGTCATCATCTGCACAGCGTCTTGGTCTTTATCTGCTTGGGTTTCCCCGGCTTCAAGGGAAGCGTGGGCCAAAAACGCGGCCAGAGGAGACATTTCTTCCGCTTCTTCAGGCACGATAAAAGTTTTACATGCACTGACGAGTTCTTCTAAGTTTTCTAGTCGAGCCTGAGCCTTTTCACCGCGCTCTGCTTGGTACATGGCGTAGAGACCAGATTGACGAATCGCTTTATCGGCCTGCTGGTCAAGCGGCTCGTCTAATGTGGCTTGTTCAAGCTCTGTAATGAGTAATACAAAGCTTTGCATAGCGTTTAACGCGCGGCCTTTAAAGCCACCTTCGTTTATAAGTAGCTGGCTGGCTTGCCACATAGAACAGTTATGCATACGTGCAGTGTCGCGTACTTGAGATAGGGTTTTCTCACCAATACCGCGACTTGGGGTGTTTACCACACGTTCAAAAGCAGCATCATCGTGGGGGTGGCTTACCATACGCATATAGCCAAGGGCATCTTTAATTTCTTGGCGTTCGAAGAAGCGCAAGCCACCGTAAATGCGATAGGCCAACCCTTCGTGTAATAAAGCTTCTTCCAATACACGAGACTGAGCGTTGTTTCTGTAAAGAATAGCGGTGTCGCTAAGGGCGTTGCCTTGATTTAGCCAGTCTTTAATTTTTGAAACAATGAAGCGGGCTTCGTCGAGTTCGTTAAAACCGGCATAGACAGAGATAAGCTCGCCCTGCGCATCTTCTGTCCACAGTTCTTTCCCTAAACGACCCGTGTTGTTGTCGATAACCGTATTCGCTGCTTTCAGAATGTTCCCGGTAGAACGGTAATTCTGCTCAAGGCGAATAGTGGTAGGCTCATTAAAGTCTTTTAGGAAATGCTGAATATTATCTACGTTTGCACCGCGCCAGCCGTAAATAGACTGGTCATCGTCACCAACAATCATAATGTTGTTATTGTCGCCGCTACATAGCATACGAAGCCATGCATACTGGATATTGTTGGTATCTTGAAACTCGTCAACTAACACAGCACGGAAACGGCGTTGATAATGAGCCAACACTTCAGGGTTCTTTGCCCATAACTCATGAGCGCGCAGCAATAGCTCGGCAAAATCAACTAAGCCTGAACGGTCGCAGGCGTCTTGATATGCAGCGTAGACTTCACGCATGGTCTTTTGAATATGATCGCCATGGGTTTCGATATGCTGAGGACGCAGGCCTTCGTCTTTATTGCCGTTTATGTACCACTGGATTTGACGAGGGGCCCAATGTTTTTCGTCCAAATTCATGGCTTTTAGAATGCGGCGAATCAAACGGTACTGATCGTCAGAATCGATAATCTGAAAGTTTTCAGGCAAGTTAGCTTCAGCGTGGTGTGCGCGTAATAGGCGATGTGCAAGCCCGTGGAAGGTACCAATCCACATATTGTGCAGGCTGCGACCCATCAACGACTCAATACGGCCGCGCATTTCTTTCGCTGCCTTATTGGTAAAGGTAACCGCGAGAATAGAAAAAGGTGCGATGTTTTCGACTTCCATCAACCACGCAATGCGATGCACTAATACACGAGTTTTACCACTACCTGCGCCAGCTAATACTAGGGCATTTGATAATGGGGCTGCTACTGCTTCACGCTGTTTGTCGTTAAGCTCGTCTAGCAGTCGAGATACATCCATAGTGTGGTACCTGTTAGTTGATAGTGTTATACATTCAGCAGCGGGCTATTATGCCATCTGACTGTTAATTTATACAGTCCAGTTTTTTAGCGTTTTCGTTAAGTAAAAGCGCGGTTATTTGGGTATTTAAGATGTGCAGTCATACGGGTCTTTTATTGAAAGAAATAGGTGTTTTAACCGTTCTAATTAAATTGTTACAGTGCTTAATGTTGCCAAAGGCAGGCCCAAAGGTGCACAAATCAAAGATACAGTTATTAGCTATAACGAATTAATACGATAAATTGATCGAATTATGCGCTTGGCAGGTATCACATCGGTATTGCATCACGCCAAACTCGGGTAAACTTTCTGCTCTTTTTCTTTGGCAACCTCTGCACTTTCATACAAGGCGAGAGTTGGTCAAAAAGTTAAGCCATTTTAGGCAAGCTGAAAAAGCACTCGGCCCCAATTTTTTAACGACGTACATTGGCACACAAACAGCTCACTAACAGCACATTAACGGGATATGCTTATGACCGCACTCTCTACGCCCATCGATTTCTGGTCGACGCTTAAACAAGAAGCGCAAATTGTTGCTGAAAACGAACCTTTGCTATCTAGCTATGTGCATGCCAGTGTTCTTGCGCATCATAATTTTGAGTCGTCGCTAAGCTTCATTTTGTCAAACAAAATGGCAGATGACGTGATGCCTGCGCTTGCTATACGAGAGGTGTTCGACGAAGCCTACTTGTTAGAGCCAGGTATTAGCGAGGCAGCCATTGCCGATATTATGGCGATTAATGCAAGAGATGCGGCGGTTAATGATTATCTTACTCCCTTACTTCACTTTAAGGGCTTCCATGCTGTGCAGGTGCACCGAATGGCGCACTACCTTTGGCTTCACGGTCGTCATCAGCTAGCCCTGTTTTTGCAAAGCCGTAATTCATCGAGCTTTGGTGTAGACATCCACCCAGCAGCGCGAATTGGTAAAGGCGTTATGTTCGACCACGCTACCGGTATTGTGGTGGGTGAGACTGCGGTAGTAGAAGATAATGTGTCTATTTTGCAGAGCGTTACGTTAGGCGGTACGGGTAATGAGTCGGGCGACCGCCACCCCAAAATTCGCCAAGGCGTATTAATTGGCGCAGGAGCCAAAATCCTAGGAAATATCGAAATCGGTGAAGGCTCGAAAGTCGGCGCAGGTAGCGTTGTATTAAATAGTGTTCCGGCCCACGTTACCGTAGTGGGCGTTCCTGCCAAGGTAGTAGGGAGACCGGTTTGTCAAAGCCCCTGTGAATCCATGCGCCAAAACGTCCTAGAAGATAACTAAAGCTGTGGGGTCAGAGTCCTGACTCTGACCCCATTATTCACAGGAAGTGGGTTAAGTCGTTGAGGTTGTCTAGTGCTACGTGAGGCAATACGCTTACAGGTTCGTTGGCTAGCGTCATGGGTCTGTTACAGGCAAACCATGCTGCTTGATAGCCAGCGTTAATTGCTCCTTGTACATCCTTGATAATATTGTCGCCTACATGAAGAATGTGTTTCGGTGCAATGTGTAAATGTGCTGCGGCTTCATCAAACATGTCTCGGGCCGGTTTCATAGGGCGCGATGTGCTGGCGTGAAAAATGGTTTCAAAATAACCATCAATCCCTATTTTTTCTGCGTTTACATTACCATTAGTAATGCCGATAAGCGGTAATTGACTACTTACTGCCTTTAACGTTTCGTGCACATCGTCAGCCAATTCAAAGTTACTTCTTGCATCGTAAAAACAGTTAAAGCAGGCCTCTACTGCATCATTAAGTCCACCAAAGTTGGTCAGGTCTGTTTTTAACTTTTCAGGAGTCGTATTAGACAGTGCGGCGGTAAGCACTACACGCCTAAGCTGACCCATGTCAGAGGCTAAGCGAAGATCTTTCTTGATTGCAGCTTGCTTAAGTGCTAGCCAGTCGCTAGCCGACAACGCTGCGGCTGACCTGTGGTGCTTAGCAATATGCGCTTGAAGCGCTTCTTCGGCCCGTCGAATAATAGGTTCGTTATTGTAAAGGGTGTCGTCAAGGTCGAAGGTCATCGCCTGGACTTTGTTAATAGACCTAAAAAACTGCATGGTAAACCTTAGGTTAGCTTTATTTTTTGTGCGCCCGCGGATGAGCGGCATCATATACATTGGCGAGATGCTGGAAGTCTAGGTGAGTATAAACTTGTGTTGTCGACAAGTTAGCGTGACCTAACAGCTCTTGAACCGCACGCAAATCGCCACTGGATTCTAATACGTGAGTAGCAAAAGAATGGCGCAGTTTGTGGGGGCTTACTTTTTGCGATAAGGACTGTTCTTGCGCCATTTTATCTAAACGATTGGCAACCTGCCTGTTCGATATTCGGGTTTTACGCTTACTGACAAATACTGCACTTTCGTAAGGTGAAG
This sequence comes from Alteromonas sp. ABH4_454, assembly GCF_056311775.1. Lineage (NCBI taxonomy): Bacteria > Pseudomonadati > Pseudomonadota > Gammaproteobacteria > Alteromonadales > Alteromonadaceae > Alteromonas > Alteromonas sp. ABH4_454. Next base: position 1,010,534 of record NZ_CM149972.1, read on the forward strand.
CGTAAGCAGGGCGTACTTTTAACCATGCGCTTAGCGCTTTTTGCGCGTGCCGCCCCAATGGCAGTATACGTTGCTTACTCCCTTTACCCATGACCTTTACCGTACCGTCTTTTAAACAGTCGGCTAAATTAAGCCCGGTAAGTTCGCTTAAGCGCAGGCCGCAACCATAAAGCAGCTCAAACATGGCTACATCTCTTAACTGCATGCCTTCATCATCGTCACTGCTTCGAGGCGAGGCATTAAGCAACTGCTGCATCTCATCTACGCTAAGCTGCTTAGGTAACGGTTTTCCTTGTTTAGGGGCTTGTATGCCCTCAACAGGGTTGCTGAATAGCTGCTGGTGGTCAATAAGGTATTGGCAGAATGTTCTTAGTGCCGATAGTCTAAGTGCGATACTTCGGGGACTGTGCCCAGACATTTTGGCATCAGCCATAACACGCTTAATATCGCTTGGCGTGAGCCCAGACCATTCGTAAAGCCCAAGTAGCTTTGCCACTTCGGTTAGCTGGCGCTGATAATTTTTGATGGTGTGTAGGGATAAACCGCGTTCTACCTGCAAATGAAGTAGAAATTTATCGAGCCATTGTTGGCAAGGTTCGCTGATTAAGGCGTCTGTAGACACTGCACCTAATATCCCATCATTTCAGGCAAGATAATATTGAGTACTTGCTGAAGCTGTTGTAGCAAAAGCGTATCCATATCCGGCGTAAAATGACTGGCATCGCTGCTGCTAATGCCCAAAATACCCAATTCGCGGTTATCACCAAGCAGCATTAACGCTACAGATTCTGCAGGGCTTTCGCCGAACAGAAGTTGACGTTCGTGCTGTGACAAACGACCAAAGAAGAAGTTGGTATTTTTAAAGCGCTTCTCAGTGAACAGGCGTTGTTGTAGTTCAGGAATAGCGTGAGGGCCTTTAAAGCTTTTTATCACCGCAGAAGACAACTGCAAACGCTCTTGTAGTACATCTTCTAAGGTAAACTGTACTTCAGCTACGCTTTCACAGCGTAGTAGCTGTACGTTTAAATCGGTATAAACGCGATATATTTTTTCGTTTTGCTTAGCGATGGTAACCAGCTGATTCAGCTTAAAATTTAGCTGCCTGACTTTTTGTCTAAGCTGTTCACTTTGAATTTCAACAAGCGAAACACTGCCTTTGTGCTCATGAGGAAGCTTAATTTTTTCAAGAAGGTCGGCATGCTCTGCAAAGAACTCAGGGTTTTGTAATAAGAACGCGCGCACATCAGCACTCGACAATTCCGTTGTGTCGTTAAATGGCTCAATTAATTGCGTGGCGTTAGATTGCCCTGATACTTCGCTCATAAATTTATATGTCCGTCATATACGTGTTCGGCAGGCCCTGTCATTTTTAACACGTTATCTGGGCCAGGCCAGCGTATACGTAAGCTGCCTCCGGGCAAGTCTACCCGTACGTCTTTACTTAATTTACCCTGTATTTGACCAATTGCAACTGCTGCACATGCACCGCTGCCGCAGGCCAAGGTTTCACCCGAACCACGCTCAAATACGCGAAGTTTGATATGCGAATCGTTAATTATCTGCATAAAGCCCACGTTTACGCCTTCTGGAAAGCGTTCGTGTTTTTCAACAAGCGGGCCAATTTCGGCGACATTGGCCGTATTCACATCGTCAACTTCCATAACGCAATGAGGGTTGCCCATTGACGCCGAGCCAATAAACAAGGTGCGCTCGCCCACACGCAAAATATACGTGTTCTCTTGCTTGTTGGCTGTAAGCGGAATGTTCGCAGGTTCAAACTCAGGTTTGCCCATGTTGACCGTTACTTGACCATCTTTTTCTAGGTAGAGCACCATCTTTCCCGCTTTGGTGCTTACCACTATCTTGTTGCGGTTAATAAGGCCTTTTTGCTTAACAAAGCGGGCAAAACAACGGGCGCCATTGCCGCATTGTTCTACTTCGGAGCCATCTGCATTGAAGATGCGATAGTGAAAATCTTGTTCAGGGTCGTATGGCGGTTCTACCATCAACAGCTGGTCGAAGCCAATACCGAAGTTTCGGTTAGCTAATTGCTGAATTTTTTCTTTAGAGAAAAAGACGTTCTGAGTAACGTTATCAATAACCATGAAATCGTTACCCAAGCCGTGCATTTTAGAAAATTGAACCTGCATTAAACGCGCATCTATCTTGTTAGTTTGTCTCTAGTTTACGGAAGTTTATACTCACCTTGCCAGAGATCTTTTTGTTTTTCTCGTTCGCGAACCACAATTGCTTTGTCGCCGTCTACCATAATTTCCGCTGGTCGACAGCGGCTATTGTAGTTCGACGCCATTACAAAACCATAGGCACCAGCACTTCGAACCGCAAGTAAGTCGGTTGGTTCAATAGCTAATTCTCGATCTTTTCCTATAAAATCACCGGTTTCGCACACAGGCCCTACAACGTCATAGGTGCGAGGCGTTGCCGTGGTTTCTTCTTTCACAGGAATAATATTTTGCCATGCAGAGTAAAGCGCAGGGCGCAATAAATCGTTCATAGCAGCATCGACAATGGCGAAACTCTTCTCTTCACCTTCTTTGATAAATTCAACTTCAGTGACCAGAATACCGGCGTTAGCCGCAATAGCTCGGCCAGGTTCAAGGATAAGCTTAAGGTTTTCACGGCCTACCATTTTTTCAGCCATGGCTTGTGCGTAGGCTTTTGGATGAGGCGGTTGCTCGTCGTTATAAGTTACGCCAAGACCACCACCTACATCTAAGTGTTCAATAATAATGTTGCGCTCGGCTAGTTCATCAATAAGCAGAAGTAAGCGCTCTAATGCATCAACAAAAGGTCCAATTTCGGTAAGCTGTGAGCCTATGTGACAGTCCATACCAACCACATTCAGATGAGGTAGCGATGCAGCCAGCTCATAAGTAGCCAACGCGCGTTCACGTGCAATACCAAATTTATTCGCCTTCAAACCCGTAGAAATATAAGGGTGAGTTTTGGCATCAACGTCAGGGTTTATGCGCAGTGAAATAGGGGCTTTTACACCTATTTCGCCGGCTACTTGGTTAATGCGGTGAAGCTCTGGCTCTGACTCTACGTTAAAACACATGATACCTTGCTCTAACGCATAGCGGATCTCGTCGTGTTTTTTGCCTACGCCTGAAAATACCACTTTGCTTGCGTCACCACCGGCTTCAATAACACGGGCTAGTTCACCCGCTGAAACGATGTCAAAGCCTGATCCTAACTTCGCTAAAACATTCAACACACCAATGTTTGAGTTAGCTTTTACTGCATAACACACAAGGTGAGGGTGTTCACCGATAGCATCGTTAAACGCATGCCAATGGCGCTCTAACGTAGCGCGTGAGTAAATATAAACCGGCGTTCCGTGCTGGGCTGCAATATCAGAAACAGCCACTTGTTCAGCGTGAAGCTGACCTTGGCTGTAGGCGAAAAAATCCACTAGTTCAGCTCTCCAGAAGTAGTTGCGGGGGATGGGGTATTGGCGCTAGACGAAGCATCGACTCCTGTATTTTCAGAAGACGTTGGTTCAGTAGAAGTGTTTTGTGCAGGCGCGTCAGGAATATAAAGCGCCCCTTTATAACCACAGCCACACAATGCTGTGAGTGTTAGCAAGAAAACAACTGACTTTTTAAGCACGAAAAATCCCGCAAAGAATACGACAAATGCCGCTATCATCGCATTGCGGTGTTAAATTGCAAGAGCCAATAAACGTTCTTGTGTTTTATCGCCGTATTGAACGTTTTTCCAAAGGGCGTCACACAGGCTCTGTGTATCAGAAAAGTCTTTGTTTTTGAGCCAATCGATTAGAACATTGGGGTTATCAGGAAAAGCGATAGCTTCATTTTCAGGCGCTTCAAGCCACTCTTCTACTATGTCGGTGTCGAGTTGAAATAGCGTTTGACACAAATCCAATTGACTAAGAGTAAGCACATTCGATAACTGCTCAAATTGACCATGCAAGGGCTTAATGAGCAGCTTCTTTCCTAATTGAAGGGCTTCGCTAGACAGCTCAAAGCCTCCGTTAGCAATTACGCCATTGGCATGCTGCAGGGCTTTTTGAAAATGTTTTTTAGAGGTTGGATGCCAGTGGATATGGCCCATCTCTCTCGCTTCGTCGATATTCGGATGGAAACATTCGAATACTTGGTCGCTTAGCGGTTCAAGCATTTGGTGAATATCTTCAATATCTTCGAAAGGTAGGTAAACCAGTACGTGACCATTACCGGAAGACACAACGGGTTTTTCCGAAACGAACGGCGGGATAATAGGCTGATTAAAATGATACCAGTGTACACCTAGTTGAAGTTCGGTAGGTGCGAATAGCTTCATTATCAAACTATCAAAAATGGTATTGCCACTTTTAGGCACGTTGTACGTAAACGCCGCTTGATGGCTGATAGAAATAGAAGGTAGCCCCTGTTTCTTTGCAGCCCAGGCCGTTACGGGCTCAAAGTCGTTTACCAGCAAATCGTAACCACTGGTATCGAATGCATTGATGTCTTTGTTTAACTGACGAAGGTTGGCGTCTTTAACGGTAGACCATTTGTCTACGCGCCCGCTTTTCGTAATAAAGCTTAACCCTTTGTATGTTCGGTATGCCCCGAACACTTCCATATCAAAATATTTCTCAGGGGCGCGACCAGAAAAAACAAAGTCAACGCTAACATCGTCTCGCTCGGCCAATGCTGCCGCCATAATTCGTGCTCGAGCAATATGCCCATTTCCGGTGCCTTGCACACCATACAATAATTTCATGCTACCCCAGAATTGAAATACTTAGTGTCGCGATTGTTACGCCTAGTAGAGAGCCTGCGACCACATCAGAAGGATAATGTACACCTAACAGTACCCGTGACAGCCCTATGAGTGCTGCCCAACTATAAGCAAGTAAGGCAAATGGCGGGTAATAGTGCGCAATGATACACGCCATTAGTGTTGCCGCAGCAGTATGGCCTGAGGGTAGAGAAAACTTATCAGAAGGCGTGACATGTGCTGTTAAATTCATTAGAAAATCGCAAGGGCGAGGGCGCTTGAACATTTTCTTAAGCAGCACATAGATGGGTAATTCCAGCGCATATGCCATCAGCGCTGTGTAAAGGAAAAGCTCACCGTGCTCTGGCTCAAATGCCCAAAGCAGCATACCGATAACAAAGTATAAGTAGCCGTCACCTGTTTTCGACAACCAAACAATACTTCTACAGTCTCTTTTTTGCGTCAGTTTGTAGAGGCGATAAAATAAGTCAGTGTCGTACTTGGTCAAGGATTTCATCAACATCGCCTTGTCCCCTATCGGTTAATTACTGCACAGGCTAATGTGTGTCTGTGACCAGTGGGTGACGGAAAAAAGAAACTTTTTTGACATCTAACGCGGTTCCTATTTTTTGTCATTTACCCATTTCACTCACGGGGAAAGTGGTTATTAAATAAATTCTTTAGCAAAAGAATTTCAGCTAAATGCCTAAAGCAAAATGCGTGCTCAAAAAAGACTGTTCTGCGCTGAATCACTGCTTTTTTAACAAAACATAAAAATTTGATGAAACGCGCTAAATCAACCATTTGCATCATCAGAATAAATGCTATGCTAGGTCTAACGAGCATAGAGCTTCAACGCTTCTCAATTTTAGTAAGGCAAAATAATGGAATACAACACATCTGAATTATGCGACTTGTTTGCTGACAGCGTAGACGTAGTAGATCCGATTTTCGCAAGCTTTGGTGGCCGTTATTCTTTTGGTGGTGAGATTACCACCGTAAAATGCTTTGAAGACCGAGGTCTTATCGACCGTGTGCTTGCCCAGCCTGGTGCAGGTAAAGTACTACTGATAGATGGCGGAGGCTCAAGCCGTCGCGCGTTGTTTGATGCATCATCTGCTCAAGTCGCTATTGATAACGATTGGGAAGGGGTTGTGATTTACGGTAGCGTGCGTGAAGTTGATAGCCTTGCTGAATTGGATATTGGCGTATTAGCCGTAGCAGCCATTCCAGTAAATGCCGAATGTGAAAGCATTGGCGAAGTTGACGTACCGGTTAACTTTGGCGGCGTTACGTTTTTACCTGAAGACCACCTATATGCAGATAGCACAGGCGTTATTCTTTCTCCTGAACCGCTAGATTTAGATTAGAGCTAAACAGTAAACAAAAGCTAACTGCTTTAAGAATACATAAAAAAACGGAGGCGTAAGGCCTCCGTTTGTGTTTTTGATACACGCAGGGTTTCCGATAGCGCCAATAAGACGAGTTGATAAGCCCTGAGATAACGTCGAATTGACGTCGGTGTTACTTAAAACTACTTGTTCGCTTCTTCAAACACTTGGTTTAAATACATGGCAATGCGAATGCCGGCCATCTGCAAACGTTTTTTAGCAGTAGGCAAATGATCGTATAGGTAGTCGTAGCTCATGTTATTGGCGTCATCTGGGTAAATGGTATCGCGAATAGCGGTACTTTCCTCAATCCATACCATAGGGTCGGTCGTAGCCCAACTGCGAATGTCTTCTGAGGTAATGGTTTGTGTAAGCCATTCTGTCCACTCAGAATACGACAATTTGCGCTGCTCTAGCATCTGCGAATCCCATACGCGGTGTAAATTAGAATCTTGCCAGAAGAAGCGTACTTTTACATCGTTTCCACCGCGGTCGGTGCCGTTGCCAGCGTGCAGTGGTTGATGGAGATCGCCTATGATATGCACAATAAACTGAAGAGCTAGACGCTTTTCTTCAATGCTGGTCGTGTCGCTTTTTAAGGTTTCAGTAAATTGCTTTAACGCTGTAACAGCATCACCTTGCTTTGGTGCACCGACTTCTTCGTAGGTTTTTCCTTCAGGTACAGAAACATAGTGCCAAGGGCTAGCGGTTTTTTGCCAAAATTCGCTGGGGTCAGAACGCATTTCATCGGCGTGGGTCGAGGCCTCAGCCAACGAACCATGTGGCAACAGTTCCATAAGTGCAGCCTGCGATAGAGGGCTAAGATACTGCTGGGCAATAGCGCCTGTTACTCTGTGGCCTGTTTGTCCCCAGCCGAAAGCGGGTGATGCAATACACAATGTAAATAGTGTGCTCAGCGCAACAGCGCAAATCCTGTTTGCAAACGCGAACATGGTTAATCCTCAGAATGTTTGGAAGACTTATAGCCCCATCTTGCGACAAGAGACTGCTCAATACCTAGGTGGTCTAGTATGCGCGCCACAACAAAATCGACCAAGTCATCGATAGTCTTTGGATTGTGATAAAAACCTGGCGCAGCGGGCATAATTGTAGCACCCATTTGTGAAAGCTTGAGCATATTTTCTAAGTGTATAGAAGAAAGCGGCATTTCACGGGGCACTAAAATAAGTTGTCCCCGCTCCTTTAACACGACATCGGCGGCGCGCTCAATAAGGTTGTCGCTTGCGCCAATACTAATGGCAGAAAGCGTACCTGTAGAGCATGGGCATACCACCATTTTAGCTGGGGCGGCTGAACCTGAAGCCACTGGGGAAAACCATTCTTCTTTACCAAATACTTTGATTTGGTCAGGTTTAGCATTGCAGTGTTCCGTAAAAAACGCCGCTGCGTCTTCGGGGCGGCCCGGTATTTTTACGTTCTCTTCAGTAGCAAATACCACCTTGGCCGCTGAAGAAATAAGTACGTAAACTTGATAGTCTGCATTAACCAGCGATTTCAGCAGTGTTAGAGCGTAAGGTGCGCCAGATGCCCCTGTAATAGCAAGCGTAACTTGCTTATCGTGTTTCATGATTTAGCCTCTGTTGATAACAAGCCTTGCGGCTTGTCCATCGAATATAACGTTATTCTAATTTTTTACAGTTTGGACTTCATTTTTAAAGCGTCGAGAATACGGCTGTGAATGCCTTCGAAACCGCCGTTACTCATTACAAGAATATGATCGCCCGATTGTGCTACGTTGCAAACACTTTGAACGATCTTCTCTACATCTCTAAAACAGTGGGTAGGCGCATTGCTGTGCGCTACCGAATCGACTAATGACCAGTCCATGCCTTCAGGTTCATAAAGGTAAACCTCATCGGCTTTTTGCCATGAATTAGCCAGTGTATCTTTGTGTACGCCCATTTTCATGGTGTTCGAGCGCGGCTCTAGCACGGCTAATATACGTGCATTACCTACTTTTTTGCGCAGACCATCAAGTGTAGTCGCTATAGCGGTAGGGTGGTGCGCAAAGTCATCGTAAAGCGTGACGCCGTTGACTTCGCCCTTAACTTCCATGCGGCGCTTAACGTTCTTAAAAAAGGATAACGCTTCTATGGCATCAGGTAAGGTAACGCCTGCATGGTGGGCTGCGGCTATAGCCATAAGAGCGTTGTCTACATTGTGCTGACCCACAAGTGACCAAGTTACGGTTCCGGCTATAACCCCGTTATGTAATACATTAAATTCACTGCCGTCTTTCTTTAGTAACTCAGCATGCCATTCTTTACCTAAAGACTGACGTGACGACCAGCACCCTTTTTTGAGCATATCTTCAATAGCGGGCGTACCGTTTGGCGTAAGAATAAGCCCATTTTCCGGCACCATGCGAACCAAATGGTGAAACTGGGTTTGAATAGCTGCAAGGTCTGCGAAAATATCCGCATGATCAAACTCAAGGTTGTTGATGACCAAAGTTTTTGGGCGATAGTGCACAAACTTAGAACGTTTATCAAAAAATGCGCTGTCGTATTCATCGGCTTCTATAACAAAAAAAGGGCTTTCACCCACGCGAGCCGATACGCCAAAGTTCTCAGGAACGCCGCCAATCAAATAACCAGGGTTAAGCCCTGCGTGTTCTAAAATCCACGCCACCATACTGCTGGTGGTCGTTTTACCGTGGGTACCAGATAGACCAATGACCCAACGATCTTTGAGTAGATTATCAAGCAGCCATTGCGGGCCGCTGGTGTAAGGTAAATTGCGATTTAATACGTACTCTACCGCCGGGTTGCCACGCGACATGGCGTTACCAATCACTACCATATCTGGTACTGGATCAAATTGGCTTTCGCTATAGCCTTGTGTAAGCTCGATGCCTAGTGCTTCAAGCTGAGTGCTCATGGGGGGATAAACGTTCTTATCTGAGCCTGTAACCTTGTGGCCTAGTGATTTGGCAATGGCGGCGATGCCACCCATAAAACTTCCACAAATGCCTAAAATATGTACATGCATAGCGCATTCTCGGTGATTTATTATGTTATTGGCGTACTGTATCAGAACCCTACGACCGATAGATAATTCAATTTTCATCGATTCATAGTGGTCGCCAGCCTTTGTTTAGAACAAATATATGAATATTTGCAGCTTTCAAACTGGTATGGTGTGTGAATGACTTTTTGAAGGTGTGTTCCACTTAACTAAGAACACGGTTACAATCTAACCACAGGCTTAAAACCTGTGTGTGCTTCAGATAAACGCCGGTAAGGAAAGCTGAGCGACTGCAAGTACAACACCCTACACATAAAAAAAGGCTTACATTCAATGAAACGTTTAAATTCCCAATTGCAACAAGACGGTGCACCGCTTGAGTTAATACTGCTCATTCGTACACTGCTAGCGGGCTGTAAAGAAATTTCTTTCCGCGTGAGTCAAGGCGCACTTGCTGGCGTGCTTGGTTCGACTCTTTCAGAAAACGTACAGGGCGAAACGCAGAAAAAGCTCGACGTTATCTCAAACCACATTCTAAAGGATACGCTAAGGGAGTCTGGCTACGTTAAAGCCATCTCGTCTGAAGAAGAAGACGATGTTGTTCCGTGCAATCCGGAAGGTAACTATCTAGTAAGCTTCGACCCGCTAGATGGCTCGTCAAACACTGAAATTAATAGCTTAATTGGTACTATTTTCTCTATCACCCATGCACCGCAGTGGATGAAGCCAGATGATCCGTCTGCGTTCTTGCAGCCAGGCACACAAATGGTTGCAGCAGGTTATGTGCTTTATGGCCCGTCTACGATGCTAGCGCTAACCACAGGTCGCGGTACGCACATCTATACCCTTGATAAAACTCACGGTGGCTTCCTACTGACTCACCCGAATATTCAAGTGCCTGAAGAAACCTCTGAGTTCTCGATTAACGCGTCGAATCAGCGTCATTGGGAACCGGCAATGCAGGCGTATGTTGCAGATCTGCTAGCAGGCAAAGAAGGTCCTCGCGGTAAAGACTTCAACATGCGTTGGGTAGCGGCAATGGTGGGTGATATTCATCGTTTACTTTGTCGTGGTGGCATCTTTATGTACCCGTTTGATAACAGAGACCCGTCTAAGCCAGGCAAATTGCGTTTGCTTTACGAAGCAAACCCAATGGCATTTTTGATGGAGCAAACTGGTGGTAAAGCTGAAACGGGCGCAGGCCGAATTCTAGAAGTAATGCCTGAAGAAATTCACCAGCGCGTACCTTGCATTATCGGCTCGAAAGACGAAGTTGATATGTGCTTAAGCTACAACGATAAAGCGTAGTAGCGAAAAAATGGCCCTGAAGGGCCATTTTTTATTAAAAAGCAGCAAAATTTAATGAAAAATAAAGAGATTAGTACGACATGGGTCGTAAAGCGTTTTTATTTTGCTGTTGTCACCGTATACTTACGACCAAAATTTTTAATCCATTATTGAAAGGACCTAAGAATGAGCTTGAGTGCTATTTCTGCTGGTAAAAATGTACCAGATGAAGTGAACGTAATCATTGAGATTCCAGCACACGCTGACCCGGTGAAGTACGAAGTAGACAAAGACACAGGCGCGCTATTTGTTGACCGTTTCATGGCAACTTGCATGCACTATCCAACTAACTACGGTTACGTGAACAACACCTTGTCTGAAGACGGCGACCCAGTTGACGTATTAGTGATGACTCCGTTCCCACTACTTGCAGGTTCTGTCATTAAGTGTCGTCCAGTTGGCGTACTAAACATGACTGACGAGTCTGGTAAAGATGCAAAAGTACTAGCGGTACCAGTAGATAAGCTTTCTACTATCTATCGTGACGTTAAAGAAATTGCAGACGTACCTCCGCTTCTTCTTAAGCAAATCGAGCACTTCTTTGAGCACTATAAAGATCTTGAAGAAGGCAAGTGGGTGAAGATTGACGGTTGGGCAGACGCTGCAGACTGCAAAAGAAGAAATTACCGCAAGCATCGCGCGTTTCGAAGCAGAATAATTCACGCTGCTTTAAATTGATGATACAAAGGGCTGGTGAAATACCGGCCCTTTTTGTATGTGGTCTAAAAGTGAAGATTGAAAACGAAAAGCAAAAGCCTATACAAAAAAGCTAACAAAATACTCAACGATAGAGAGCAGTATGATCCACCATAAATTATCCATGACCTCATTATTCGCTGTAGTAATGATGGTTGTAACCTTCAACGCTCTGGCAGATGAAGCTCCGGTAGAGGTATATTGGGAAGACCTAGTGCCTGAAGGCTTTAATGAGCTCGCGCCACCTTCAGTTCAACACAATGGTGAAATGAGTCAGCTTCAGCCCGATGCACCAGTTGTCGATACCTTTGACGGAAAGCGTGTAAAAATACCTGGGTTCGTTGTGCCGCTAGAAGGTACCGCTGAGCTTACCACCGAGTTCTTACTTGTTCCGTACTTTGGCGCCTGTATTCACGTACCACCACCGCCTTCGAATCAAATTGTGTACGTAAAGTTTGAAGAAGGTATTCGCATAGACAATATTTACGACGCGATTTGGGTAACCGGCGAACTGTCGACAGACGGTTGGAAAGGCGATATTGCGTCTGTAGGTTATCGTTTGACCGGCGAAGCAGTTGAAGGGTTTTAAAGGGTAAAGTTCTGAGGATAGAACTACTCTAGGATAAAGGCTCTACTACCTAAAACGCCCCAGCGTACTTGAAGTAGAGACTTCAAAAAGAAAATGCTCTAACGTTAAGAAACACTAAACGTTTAAAAAGGATATCAGGTGTTTACAGGTTTATCAGCGTTTCCCATTACCCCATTTAAACAAGAGACTATCGACTACAAAGCGTTTCAAGGGCTTGTTGATAATTTAGCCTCAGCTAACGTAGATTCAATTTGCGCGATAGGCTCTACTGGGCTGTATCCTTACCTAACGCGAGAAGAAAAGTACAACGTAGCAAAGCTTGCCGTCGACCACGCAAACGGTATTCCTGTTATGGCCGGCGTTGGGTCCTTGCGCACCTATGATGTGCTAAAAAATGTTGAAGCTGTGCAGCAAGCAGGGGTTAATGCTGTGCTGTTGGCACCGGTTTCCTATCAAGTACTTAACGAAGAAGAAGTGTATGGTCTGTATGAGGCCGTGAGCTGTGAAGTATCTGTCCCCATCTGCGTATACGAAAATCCTCGCGTAACTAATTTTACCTTCAGCGATGATTTGTACCACCGCATAGGAAAACTATCGAATATCGGGGCGATTAAAATACCGGGGGCTCCGTTTGGTACAAGCGCAACTGATGGTAGTACTAATGACGGTGCTCGCCGATTAGCATCATTACGAGAGATAATGCCTGCAAATATTGCAATAGGCGTGAGTGGCGATAGTTTTGGCGCAGCAGGAATGAGTGAAGGTTGTGACCTTTGGCTTTCCGTTATAGGGGGGATATTCCCGCGAACTGTAATGCGCATAATCGACGCCGCTCAGTCTGGTAATGCTGTTGATGCACAAGCCCAGTCACAAGCGTTAAGCGAAATATGGAGCATGTTTACGCGCAATGGCGGCGGCCTTCGCGTGGTAGCAGCCGCAGCAGAAATCTTAGGCTATTGTGAAACGCCTAGCTTGCCTGCTCCCTTCTTACCTATCGACAAGAAAGAGTACAGCGAGCTAGAACAGCTTGTTGCGCAGCTATCGTTAAGCTAGGCTCGCTTAGCCCTGCGTATAAATTTGTTCAGCGCGGTTAAATAGAAGCCACGACGTTAGAATGTACTTGTCGTTACTTTTTGGAATTTGGCCGCGGTGCGTGTGAGTGAAATAGGCAGGCGCAATCACCATTCTGCCTGCTTTGGGTTTAACTGCACGGTTTTGATAGTAAAATTCTGTTTCGCCGCCTTCGTCCACATCATTTAAGTAGTACATAAACAGCAATACGCGGTGCAGCGCATCGTTATGTTGAAGCTGCGGATATACTTCAGAGTGCCAATACGGGTAGCCACCGTTGCCCGCGGTGTATCTCTGTGCATTGACATCGCCTACTCGGAATAGGTAGTTAACCAGGTTGGCTAAATTTGGCTTACCCACTTCTTCAAAGTTTTCCCCAGTAACTTTTACCGGTTCGCCGGTTTTGGGATGGCGTACGGTTAGGCCAATAGGCCCAACAAGCGCAAAATAGTACTTTTCAATATAGGCAACCAGTTGCTTTCCGGTGTGCTGCATCACTTGCTGGAACAAGTCTTTAAATTCCGGGCTTCGGCTTATGGACACATCCATGCTGCGCTTTTTATCTAAATCTACACCACCGCCAGTGCGGCCTTGACTCAAATTAGGGCTGCTTTCAAAGCGCGCCATAAGCTGCGAGCACAGCTCTGGGGGTAACACATCATCAATAACTTCAATTAAATCGCTCATGGATACCTCTTGCTGCGCTTTATTACTTAGTGGGTAGTTCTTTAAAGTGTGACTGTAGCTCTGACTTCACATTATCTGGGATAGGCGCAGAGCGCTGTGTTTTGTAGTCAAAATGCACCATGGTAGTCACGCCAGTTGAGCATAACTTGTCGTCTTGCCAAAGCTCCTGAAACACGTCGAATGCACTGTTTCCCAATCGACTAATGTAAGTTTTAACCGTTACAGGGTTGCCATAAAAAATTTGAGCTAAAAAGTCGACCTTGTAGCTGGCTAAAATTAGCGGCCAGTTTTGTAAGTCTAGCTCAGGCGTAAACATTCTAAAAATGGGCTCTCTGGCTGCTTCAAACCACGCAACTAGTGCCGTATTACTAACATGTTGCAAAGCATCGGTTTCGCAAAAACGCACGTCAAAAGAAGTGATAAGTGGTGCTGTATTACTCATAATTATTTGTAGGCGTTGTTATAAGTTTGACTCCTACTCTAGCATTATGAGAAGGGGTTTTCAGTAAGCCCTTGTGTAAGCGATTGTGTTTAAGGTAAATCGTTGTGTTTTGATTAGCTTACAGGGGGTGTGCCGTTAGGTTCTTTTGCATTACAATCCGCTTCTAACTTTTTGAGCGAACATACTATGACTGCGATTGGGATTGACTACGGTACATCAAATTCTGAGGTTGTGTATTTTGATGGAACGGCCCATCAGCACATCAAACTTGACCCGCTAGATAAAAAGGGCAATAAAATTCGTTCTTCGGTGTTCATCTATTTTGAAGATGAACTGCCACCGCCTCCTGATGCTATGGTTGAGGCGAAAGTTGCGCAGTTACAGCGAGTGATCAGCGAACAGATAGATAAAGCCAAAGACGGCTATTATTCGGCAAAAGACCCGAAAGAGCAGGCGATGTATAGCAGCCGAATTGACTCGCTTCGTGGTGACCTTCATAACAAGCCCGCCCTTCAGAGAAAAGCGATTCAACAGTTGATGCACGCCATGTCGCTAGACGAAATTCCGTTGCTGCGGTTGGTTGAGCACGGCAAGTTTGCATTTGGTGAAGAAGGGTTTAGACGCTTTCTTAAAATGCCGGACAAAGGCCGACTTATCTATTCACCTAAGAACTTTTTAGGCGCATCGCTAGATGGCGACCAAAAACAGGCGTTCATCGGTATTATTGCCAAGCAGCTAGCTTACTTTAAACAGTGTGCCGAGCAGCAGTTAGGCAAGGTGGTAAACAATGCGGTTATCGGCAGACCTGTTAAGTTTCATGGCACCCGCGGTGAAGAGGGCAATGCCCAAGCCATTCAAATTATGACTGAAGCTGCGACTAAAGCAGGGTTTTCAGGGGTTAATTTCCTAGATGAGCCTATAGCAGCGGCGTATAAAATTGAGCAAACCTTACCAAGAGACACTACCACGCTGATTGTAGATATTGGTGGGGGGACCACAGATATTTGCTGTATTAAGCTTTCTCCTGAGCGTTCTAATCAGCTTGACCGTAAAGACGATGTGCTAGCGGTAACAGGCCGACGTTTAGGCGGTATGGACTGTGATAAAAGCTTGGTTCTTAAAGGCATAGCCCCTGAAATGGGTATGGGCCTTAAAATGATGAACGGGCTTCCAGTTCCGCCTACCTATTTTTCTGATATGTGCGCTGTTGATAACATTCCAGCGCTTACGCGCTTTTTCTCTGATGATTACGGGTTAGATATTTCACAAACCATGTCAGTGATTAAAGAGCCCGCTCAGCTAGAACGCTTGCTTATCGTTCAAGAGAACAAGTTGTCTGCTCGAGTCGTAAACTCAGCTCGATTAGCCAAAGAACTACTTTCGAGCAAGCAAAACATTACGCTGCCGCTGCACTATATTGAAGACGACTTTGATGTAGAGATTTCTCAGGATTCACTTAAAAAGGCATTAAAGCCTTGGCTAGACAAAGTGAAAGCGTTAGTCGTGGAATGTTTGGAAAACAGCAGTGAAAAACCAGAGGTGGTAATGATAACGGGTGGTATGAGTTTATCGCCTATTGTCGTTGATGCACTCTATGAAAAACTGCTTACGGGGCTGCCTCGATTAGAAAACGATGCATTCAACTCGGTGTGCGAAGGATTAGCAATTCAAGCGGCTAAGCACGCCTAATATCGTCTATAAATAAACACTAAGCCTTAGCGTAGTTACGCCTACTACGCTAAGGCTTTTGTGATCAGTGCTTAAGAATATTGTGTTCTTTCAAATAAACTGCGATGGCTTCTGGCGACTCGAAAGCATTTAACAGCATTTCTTGTGCGCGCGCTTTCACATCGTTATCTTCAGATGATGAAAGTAAGTGGTACCAAGTCTTAACTAAGGCTAGTGGTGGCGTTTGAGTCATTGGGTTTCGCTCCAGCAATTCTTACTGCAAAATTCACATAAATCATCGTAACGTATGATTTGCCAAAACAAGCTCTGACCAGCGTAAAATACGTGTAAATAAGCATCAACGCGCACTTTTTACAAATTGAAGTGTAAATTTCACAACAACTCGCAAGAAAAAATCGTGCGCTTAATGCCTAAGAATTTACATCATAACTGGCTCAAGCTTGTGTGAGCATGGGTTTCAGAAAACGAC
Organism: Alteromonas sp. ABH4_454; assembly: GCF_056311775.1. Lineage (NCBI taxonomy): Bacteria > Pseudomonadati > Pseudomonadota > Gammaproteobacteria > Alteromonadales > Alteromonadaceae > Alteromonas > Alteromonas sp. ABH4_454. Next base: position 1,026,652 of record NZ_CM149972.1, read on the forward strand.
CTGTATGTGAAACTTCTTGTTGTGCCACATGCTCAGGAGTTCCTTCTGCAATAATCTGGCCACCTCCGGATCCGCCCTCCGGTCCAAGGTCAACAATCCAGTCTGCGGTTTTAATCACATCCAGGTTGTGCTCAATAACCACAACGGTATTACCGTGATCGCGCAGTCGGTGGAGTACGGCTAGTAATTGCTTAATATCATGGAAGTGCAAACCTGTAGTCGGCTCATCTAGGATATAAAGGGTCTGCCCAGTGTCTCTTTTTGACAACTCTTTCGCCAACTTTACTCGTTGAGCCTCACCACCAGATAAAGTAGTAGCGGCTTGGCCAAGTCGAATATAAGACAAACCCACATCCATCAGCGTCTGTAATTTGCGTGAAATAGCCGGTATAGCATCGAAGAACTGGCGGGCATCTTCCACGGTCATTTCTAACACTTCGTGAATGTTCTTATCTTTGTACTTTATCTCTAAGGTTTCACGGTTATAGCGTTTGCCCTGACATACGTCACAAGGCACGTACACGTCTGGCAAAAAGTGCATTTCCACTTTGATTACGCCGTCACCCTGACATGCCTCACAGCGACCGCCTTTTACGTTAAAGCTAAAGCGGCCAGGCTTGTAACCTCGTGAACGCGACTCTTGTGTTCCGGCAAACATTTCACGAATAGGTGTGAAAATACCAGCGTAAGTCGCCGGGTTAGAGCGCGGTGTTCTGCCGATAGGGCTTTGATCAATATCGACCACTTTGTCGAGTTGATCTAGTCCGGTCATCGACTTATGCGGTGCCGGTTCAGAAGTGGTCGCCTTGTTCAGCTCGCGCTGGGCAATTTTGTAGAAGGTATCGTTAATCAGTGTTGATTTACCCGAGCCAGATACGCCGGTTACACAGGTCATTACGCCGGTAGGTATACGCAAATCAACAGATTTTAAGTTGTTGCCTGTAGCGCCTAAAAGTTCTAACCACTTGTCGTCTTTCACCGGTGTGCGTGTTGCAGGAATTTCAATCTTCTCTCTACCAGATAAGTATTTTCCGGTAAGTGAGTCTTCACTGTTTGTTATATCTTCAAGTGAACCTTCGGCAATAATTTCACCACCGTGTACACCAGCACCCGGGCCAATATCCACAATGTAATCGGCTTCGCGGATTGCATCTTCGTCGTGCTCTACAACCAATACCGTGTTGCCTAAGTCGCGCAAACGCGTAAGTGTGCCGAGTAATCGTTCGTTATCTCGCTGATGAAGACCGATGGACGGTTCATCGAGTACGTACATTACGCCAACGAGGCCTGCGCCAATTTGACTTGCTAGTCGAATACGTTGGGCTTCACCACCGGATAAGGTGTCGGCACTGCGCGACATAGAAAGATAATTTAGGCCCACATTCACCAAAAAGCTTAAGCGGTCCATGATTTCTTTCAAAATCTTTTCGGCTATCTGAGCACGTTGGCCTTCAAGGTTGAGTGTCTCGAAAAAGCCGTAAGCATCAGCAATCGACATCTCGGCAATGGCTGGCAGATTAGTATCTTGGATAAACACATTGCGTGCTTCAACACGTAAACGCGTGCCGTTGCAGCTACTGCAGTGCTGCTGGCTTAAATATTTTGCTAGCTCTTCGCGCACTGAGTTCGACTCGGTTTCACGGTAGCGGCGTTCCATATTAGGGATAATACCCTCAAATGGATGCTTACGCTCCATCACGTCGCCACGCTCGTTTATATATTTAAACGACAGCGACTTGCCTTTTGAACCATACAGCACAATGTCTTGGTGCTTTTTATCGAGTTCTTCAAATGGCACGGTAAGGCTAAACTTATAATGGTCTGCTACTGCCTGCAGCATTTGGAAATAGTAGTAACTACGCTTATCCCATCCGCGAATAGCGCCGCCAGATAAACTCAATTCGGTATTACCGACTACACGTGCAGGGTCAAAAAACTGCCTTGTGCCTAAGCCGTCACAGGTTGGGCAGGCACCCGCTGGGTTGTTAAATGAAAAAAGGCGCGGCTCTAATTCGCTAATGCTGTAACCACAGTGTGGACAGGCAAAGTTAGCAGAAAACACTATTTCTTCTGCGTCTTTGTCGTCCATATCAGCCACTACCGCGTTACCGCCAGCAAGGCTGAGGGCTGTCTCGAATGATTCCGATAAACGCAGTGCCATATCGTCACGCACTTTAAAGCGGTCAACCACAACTTCAATGGTGTGCTTCTTGTGCAAATCCAGTGGCGGAGGATCGGATAAGTCGCAAACCTCACCGTCGATACGCGCGCGAATAAAGCCTTGTGCAGAGAGGTTTTGCAGTGTCTTAACGTGCTCACCTTTGCGCTCTTTAACAATAGGCGCGAGCAGCATCAGCTTACTGCCTTCTGGCATGGCTAACACTCTATCTACCATTTGACTAACCGTTTGTGCATCCAGTGGCACATCGTGCTCTGGGCAACGGGGTGTGCCTACGCGGGCAAACATCAAACGTAGGTAGTCGTAAATCTCAGTGATGGTACCCACGGTGGAGCGCGGATTGTGCGATGTTGATTTCTGCTCAATGGATATTGCTGGTGATAAACCCTCAATATGATCAACATCAGGTTTTTCCATCATGGAAAGAAACTGACGGGCATACGCAGACAAAGATTCAACGTAACGACGCTGACCTTCAGCATATAGCGTGTCAAATGCAAGAGACGATTTACCCGAGCCAGAAAGGCCGGTTATCACCACCAGTTTGTCTCGTGGCAGTGTTAAATCGATGTTTTTCAAGTTGTGGGTGCGAGCACCGCGAATTTCGATTTTATCCATTGAAGCCTAAATGAGAGAAAAAGAATCAGTATGCCATAGGTGTCAAGTAAAGTGATATGACATTCAAGTTATACTGTGAGTGGAGTAAGCAGATCACCTTGCAGGCACAAGCTTACGATTAGAACTAACGAAACTACATTGTAAAATGGTGATTTTATCCCCACTTTTAAACCCCTCAAGAGGTAAAGGGGTTAAATCAACCTTTAAGCTGAGAAAAAGGCCAATTACATTAATCGAATTTAAGTCTCGCTGGGTGGGCAATTATCTATGCGGACTGGTATTATGCTACACTTCGCGACCTTATTCTTGATGCTGCAGAAACAAGTGTTCTCTGCGCGCTTTTATGTTTTTTTGATTTTATTTATTGAGGGAAACAGACGCTTTGAACGCTTTGGAATTACGCGCCGCGCTTGCACTCGCCTCCGTTTACGTATTACGCATGATGGGGTTGTTCATGGTTATGCCTGTATTGGCTGTGGCTGCGATGGACTACCCGGATTACTCACCGCTATTGGTGGGGCTTGCTCTGGGTGGATATGGCCTAACCCAGGCTGCGCTGCAAATTCCTATGGGCATGATGTCTGACAAATGGGGGCGTAAACCCGTTATTTTGCTGGGGCTTGCTGTATTTGCTTTAGGAAGCTTTGTGGCAGCCAATGCTGACAGCATGGCTATGATGATTGTTGGGCGTATTCTTCAAGGCGCTGGGGCTATTGCAGGTGCGATAATGGCGCTTGCTACCGATGTCAGCCGGGAAAGTCAGCGTGCTAAGGTGTTAGCTATTATAGGTATAGCCATTGGGTTTTCTTTCTATTTAGCCGTTATCTTAGGGCCTCTTATTGCTAACAGCTACGGGCTTGCCGGCGTGTTTGGTATTACTGGTATTCTGGCCATTCTTTGCATGCCGCTGGTTAAATGGGTAGTGCCAAACGGTGTGCAACTTAGTAGTGGTGATACCCTTCCGCAAAAAGACCAGCTAAAGCGCTTAATCTTCTCTTCACAGTTGTGGCGTTTAAATGTCAGCGTAATGATTCTGCACATGCTGATTACGCTACTGTTTGTCCAACTGCCCGTTACGCTACTGAACTTTGATATGACGCTAGATAGTCATTGGACGGTGTATCTACCCGTATTAGGTGCGTCAATTGTCGGTCTAATCATAATGATGGGCGCAGCAAGAGGCCGTACCCCAAAATCACTTCTTGTAACCGGTGTAGTACTTATGGGCGGCGCGTTTTTGGCGCTGAGTTTAGAAGACCATAGCTGGTGGTGGGTTACCGCAGCCGTTGTTCTTTTCTTTACCGGCTTTAATTATTTAGAAGCGAATTTTCCTGCATTGGTGTCGAGCATTGCGCCTGCCGGACAAAAAGGAACGGCCATGGGGCTTTACGCTAGTTTTCAGTTTTTTGGCGCGTTTTTAGGTGGTGTAATTTCAGGTTTCGTTACCGATATTTGGTCGCAAGAACTAGCGTATGGCATCGGCGCTGCCAGTACTCTGCTTTGGCTTTTCATTATTTATGGCGTGAAGGAAGTGAGCCGAGTAAAGCGTGTGATGATGAACGCAGAGTTTGATAATTCAAAAGCCTCCGTAATCGAGTCAGAATTAATGTTGGTGCCAGGTGTGCTGGAAGTAACATTAAACGGTCAAAATAATGCGGTATATCTTAAGGTGGACCGTGACTTTGATGCGGTAAAAGCGCGAGACGTACTGTCAGCATAATGGAGGCAGTACGTTAAATACCAAGATAAGTTAGTATCACCCAATCTTTTAAAAAGGAAGTGAGCACCATGATTGACCTAAGCCGTTATAAAGCTATTATTTTTGACATGGATGGCACTTTGGTTGATTCAATGGGCACGCATATTGATGCTTGGGAGTTGACCTGCGACGCGTTCGAATACCCCTTTGACCCTGACTATCAACATAGTTTAGGTGGAGTTCCTACCTTCGAAACAGTGCATCTTATGAATGCCAAGTATGGCAAAAGCCATGATCCTGCGCAGGTTGCTTCATATAAAAAACAGGCCTTTGAAGGGCTAGATCATGTGCCAAGGCTTATTCAAGATACCCTGGATGTGTTTAATCACTATAAGGGAAGTATGCCCATTGCAGTGGGGACAGGCTCAGAAAGGCAACATGCACAATGGGTATTAAACGAACATGGTTTATTAGAACAATTATCTGCGCTGGTAACGGCAGATGATGTGACTAAAGGTAAACCTCACCCTGAAACCTTTGTGCGTGCGGCAGAATTAATGGGTGTAGCACCGCAGCATTGTGTGGTGTTTGAAGATACGGAGATGGGCCGAAAAGCGGCTGTAGATGGTGGCATGACGTGCTTTATGGTAGATAACAGGCGGCTTATCTACTAAATCTTACCTTGATTGAAAGTTCGATCTTAGGGCTTACGCTCACTCAACCGCGTTCACTATACAGTTTCTTAGGCTTATACCGCCTCTAGTTCACTTAGCGTATCGCCACAGTTATGTAAAAGTGACGACTTTATACGTTTGGTGGCATCTTCAATGGCGGTTTTCATAGCATCGATAGCAATTTGATTGCTCTTTTCTTCACTGACATTCACGCTCATGCTTCTGCCTTTAAAAACAGTAACGGGTGAATACTCCTCAGCATAGTCAGGTTTGTATCTAACATTAAGTACAACTGTAGCAACCAAATTACTTCCCAAGCTTTTTACGAAAGCGCGATTAAGCCCAACTTTCACGCTATTACTAGCATCAATGTCAGGGCTTACATTCATTTGCTCTAAGCTTTGCTGCAGCAGCGCATAAAGTGCATCTTCAGTAACGTTATTGCTCCCCACTAACAAATCTTTGCTGGATCGAGTATCGATAAACTCCGCCAAATTAACCGGGCAAGCCTTCGCTTTAGACATTGTCAGTCGATAATCGGCCTTTTGCGACTCGGGTATTAGTGAAGAATCGAATTCGGATTGCGTAGACTCACAAGCAGCGAGCAAAAGTAGCGTGCAGCAGGCAACAAACATGCGTGCTGATGGCACAATGCAGGGTGAGAAAAATGGTCTATTTTTCATTATTTTAATTTTTTCTTATGGAAAGCTTATGGCAGTAATATAGACTCAAGTATAAGAAAGTTTGTAACGTGAATAAACCTAACAACTGTTGCAAACTGTTACAGTTTGTTTAGCGTAGCAGAGTATAAGATTTGTTCAGCTACGCAACTAACGATAACTTATAGGTTTATTATAAATTTCCCTACTTTCAATCAACACGGACAGTTCTTAAATGATGACCTTTAAAAACGCAGTAATCAGTGTACTTGCAAGTGTTTCATTAATAGGGTGTGCAATTAACGTTTCCCCTTCGGCCTTTTTTTATCAAGACACACAGCAAAAGCCTCTTGATACTACAAAGCTGCACGCTGCTATTCAAAAAGATAAAACTTCAGCGGGCATAACCCGTGTTGAAGTTAAAAATGAAGCCGGGTTAACGCTAAGAGGTGTTGCCGTTTCATACCCTGACCCTATCGTTAACATTGTTTTCTTCGCGGACAATCGTATGCCGGTAAGTGAAAATAATAGTGTTATTCATAGGCTGGGTAAGCTGCCTGCTAATATATTGTGGCTTGATTATCAGGGAGTAGGGGCTAGCGATAAGGCAAAAGATTTGAGTATTAACGCTATAAAGCAAGACGCGTTAACTCAATTTGATTATGTAGAAAGTGCATTTGATGCTTCAATTCCAACTATTGTTCATGGGCGAGGCATAGGGAGTTATTTCGCAAGCTATGTTGCTGCTAATAGAAAAATTGATGCTTTGGTACTAGATGGGGCTTTCAATAATATTTCAGACCTTATCGCCAACATGGTGCCAGGTTTTTCTAATTCATTTACCAATATGAAACTTCACGATGAAGTTCATAGCATGCAAATCGCGCCTATTCTTCGTCACTATGAAGGTCCACTGTGGTTAGTCGTCGGAGAGGAAGACAAGATAACGCCTTATCCTATCAGTCAGCAGTTATTAGAAGATGCATCTAGTAGTGACAAATACATTTCCGTCATTCCTGGAACTACACACAACGCAACGTTAAAAAGTGACTATGCCATTGAACAGTACAAACAATTTTTAGCGAGATTCACTCAATAAGCCAATCTTACCTGCTGTGGATAAATAGTGGAAAACCTTGTTGGTAAGTCTGTTAATAGCCATATAAAACAACAGATCACGATCTCGTAAGCGCTTTCTGGTCGGATCACGAAATGTCAGTTAAATCAAGCGCTGTAGAGCCATTGTTGCTGATCCTACTGTTTTTCGATCATAACCTGGTGCAGGATCAGGCAATTTTCTCTATTGGGGATAAAAGTTTGGAGCATAACGATCAAGCGCGTATTTTTGTCAATAGTTTCATGTCATGAAATTTTTAGAACACGGTTGCACGAGGATGCGGCTAATTACGATTAATCACTCATCAAATTGGCTTATTACCGTATAAATAAAATACCCGCCGCAGGCGGGTATTTGTTACTATCGTCAACTACGAGATAAGCGAAGACTACACTCGTACCACGGAATCTCGCTTCACAACCGTGGGTGTATATTTAAAGGTTAAGCCATCTTCTGGTTTACTTCCCGATGCGTACTTCAATGCAAGCTCAGCGGCCTTTGCAGCCATCATTTCTACAGGGTAACGCAGCGTAGTTAACTTAGGGCGACAATATTTAGCTAGCAATACATCGTCATATCCCATTACAGATACTTGCTCAGGCACCGAAATACCATGATCTTGTAACATGGTCATTGCACCTGATGCCATCGCATCGTTATAAGCCAAGACAGCGGTAAATTTAGCGCCTGTGGCAAGCAGGTTCTGCATTGCCAATTCTCCACCTTCTTGATCAGGCGTGGCGTATTCAATCATGCTTTCAGGTAAGCTAAGCTTTGCGCTATCGATGGCGTTTCTAATCCCTTCAAGACGATGATTCGGATCATCAATACGGTATTGGCTGCTTATTACCGCTACATTTTCATGCCCTTGGTTGATTGCATATTCTGCCATAAGGCGCCCACCGGTCACGTTATCAAGCCATACGCAGCGGTTCGCTATTTCTGGGATGTATCGGTTAATTAGAACAAAGCCTGGTACTTGGTTAGCAAAGCCAATCAACGTCTTATCATCAAGAGCTTTGCTGTGAACAACCATGGCTTCAACACGGTGCTCTAACAAGGTTTCGATGGCGCGCAACTCTGTCTCTTTTTCAATTGACCCCGCACTTAATAGTATTTGAACGTTATTTTTGCGCGTTATGGATTCAACACCATGGGCTAACATTGCGAAAAATGGATCGTGGAGTTCAGCAATAACCACACCCAATGAGGAACTGCGTTTAGTTACGAGAGCCCGTGCATTTGCGTTAGGACGGTAGCCCATTTCTTCCATGATTTTTTTAACGCGTTGTCGAGTATCGTTGCCTACTTTTGGGCCGTTATTGATAACCCTAGATACTGTGGCTAACGAAACGCCAGCGGCTTGGGCTATATCTTTTATTGTTGCCATTTTCTCTTTAACTTTGTTTTTTAATGCATTGAAGACCTTGGGGTCTGATTGGCATAGCGTACATTATATTTACATAAAAAGGTAAAATTCTCTCTTTCTGTGCTATGGCGGCACATCTCAAGCAATAGATAAAACTATAAAGTGGTTTTACCATACGCAGTTCCTCGCCAAACCCCTGTCAAAAAGAACGGAAAACGTATAACCTTTTATCAATTCTGAATGCTCTACCGATTCTAAAACTTTGCAGGCGAGCACGAAAAATTGCCCGAGATTAATTACTCGAGCACCCGATAAGGTAAAATAATTGTTATGAAAATCAACGTATCGACATTTGGTGAAGTAAGCGGCAAAGCTGTTAGTGCTTTTACTTTGAGTAATGACAACGGGATGTCAGTTACCTTGCTCAACTATGGTGGAATTATCAAGGAACTCTATTTTCCCAACGCGAAGGGCGAGTTGATTAGCTGTGTTCAAACCTTTGATACGTTGCAGGGCTATATTGATGACCCTAGCTATCGCGGTGCAATTGTAGGGCGCTATGCTAATAGAATAGGGAATGGCACATTTACTTTAAATGGCCAGCAGTACACGTTAGATAAAAACGGCGGAGAGCATAATCTTCACGGAGGGCATTCCGGCTTTCACAAAAAATTGTGGCAAGCTAGTACCCAAGAATCCCCCGAGAGTGCCAGTGTAACATTCACCTTATCAAGCCCAGACGGCGAAGGTGGTTTTCCAGGAAATGTTAGTGTTGAGGCGTGTTATACGCTTAATCAGCAAAATGAGTTAACCCTTGTAGTCAAAGCAACGACAGATAAGGAAACGCCCCTTAGTTTTACACAGCATGCTTACTTTACACTAAGTAACGATGAGAAAGTGGGTAGTACACTGCTACATATCGATGCAAAAAAGGTGACGGATGCAGATAGTACTCTGCTACCAACTGGTGATTTAATTGATGTCGCTGATACACCTTTTGATTTCACTTCATTTCGTGCAATAAAGGAAAGGGCTGAACAAGACAATTCACATCCATTGTTTGACCGAGTAGGTGGCTACGACCATAACTATATACTTCAGCCTGCCCATGAAAATAGTCCGCAAGCAACTGTGAAAGCGCCTGATACTGGCTTGACCATGGAGTTATTTACTAGCTTGCCGGGGCTGCAATTTTATACGGGAAGTTTAAAAGACAGTATTCAGCTAGGAGCTCTATGTTTAGAACCCCAGCATTTCCCCGACGCCCCGAATAAACCGTCGTTTCCGAATTGTTTTGTAAAGCCGGGTGACACCTACGAAGAAACGATTCGTTATAAATTCAGCGCTGAGTGAAGCCACTGAAGTGCTAAAAGAAAATTAATTGTTATTAATTTAACAATTAATTTTCTTTGTTAGTTAATTGATAAACAGTATATCTTGCTATATTATTACTAGGGTAAACGTTTAACCCTATTTGACGTTGCGCTTCTCAGTGTAACTGACTAATGCAGAGAGAGTGATTATGGGAACCCCTTTCGACCCAACTAATGATCCGCATCGCCGTTATAACCCGTTGTTGGGAGAGTGGGTGCTTGTATCACCACACCGTGCTAAGCGTCCTTGGCAGGGGGCTTCTGAAGAGCCGAATAACGAACAAAAGCCATCTTACGACCCTACTTGTTATCTGTGCCCGTCTAACACGCGTGTCAACGGCGAGGTAAATCCAGACTATAAAGGGACGTTTGTTTTTCAAAACGATTTTGCTGCGCTCAAGCAAGACACTGAGCAAGCCAGTGAGAGAAAAGGTCTGTTCCAATTTGAAACAGAGCAAGGCTGTAGTCGCGTTATTTGTTTTTCTCCTGATCACAGTAAAACACTCCCTGAGCTTACTGACGAAGAACGGGTAGATGTGGTTAACACGTGGAAAGAACAAACCGCTGAACTGGGTGAAAGCTATCGTTGGGTACAGGTTTTTGAAAACAAAGGCTCAATGATGGGGTGTTCTAACCCTCACCCGCATGGTCAGGTATGGGCGCAGCAGCACATTCCCACAGACCCAGCAAAAAAATTAGTACAGCTGAAGCAGTACTTTGGTGAAAACAACGCACCTATGTTGTTGGATTACGCTGAGCAAGAAGTTATTAAGCAAGAGCGCGTAGTATGCCAAAACGATGATTGGGTGGTTGTGGTGCCATATTGGGCTGCATGGCCATTTGAAACGCTATTACTGCCACGTTTTGATGTTCAATCTTTGCATAAGCTATCTGATTCGCAATCTCTTTCACTTGCGAAAATCATTGGTGAGATAACAGCTAAATACGACAATTTATTTGAAACGTCTTTCCCATATTCAATGGGTTGGCACAGTGCGCCATTTGATAATGAAGACCACCCTGAGTGGACGCTTCATGCACATTTCTTCCCGCCGCTATTGCGTTCAGCAAGTGTTCGCAAGTTTATGGTTGGATACGAAATGATGGCCGAAGCACAACGAGATTTGACCCCTGAACAGGCGGCAGACAGATTAAAAGCACTGCCTACGGTGCACTACAAGCAACGTGAGAATACCAATGGATAACCAAGTACTTTCTTCTAAATTTGAAGCGCATTATGGCAACGAGCCTACGTTAATAGCACACGCCCCTGGTCGAGTGAACATCATTGGTGAACACACCGATTATAACGAAGGGTTCGTCTTTCCGGCTGCTATCAACTTTGGTACTTGGGTTGCGGCAACGAAGCGCGACGATAATGACATTCTGGTTACTGCTATGGACTACGAAAATCAGCAGAACCAGTTCTCATTGTCAGACATTAATTACGACGAAGAACAAGGTTGGGCAAACTATGTTCGCGGCGTAGTGAAAGTGCTAAAAGAGGCGATGCCAGATTTTGGCGGCGCAAATTTGTTGGTAACGGGTAATGTTCCACAAGGCGCCGGTTTAAGCTCTTCAGCGTCTTTTGAAGTGGCAATACTGAAAGCCTTAAGCGCATTGTATGAATTACCTCTAGATGGTGTGCAAGCTGCGCTATTAGGTCAAAAAGCAGAAAACACTTTCGTAGGCTGTTCGTGCGGCATCATGGATCAGTTAATCTCAGCCATGGGCAACGAAGGAATGGCAATGCTGCTTGATTGTCAGTCGTTAGCCATCGAACATTCACCGCTTCCAAACTCGCATCAAATCGTGATTATCAACTCGAATGTGAAACGTGGCTTGGTAGACAGCGAGTATAACTTGCGTCGTCAGCAGTGCGAGCAAGGTGCATCGCTACTGGGTGTTTCATCATTGCGCGAAGCAACCATGGAGATGCTAGAAGAAGCCAAAGCACACATGCCTGAAGTGGTTTATCGCCGAGCAAAGCATATCATTACTGAAAACGCGCGTACGTTGGCCGCAAGCCAAGCGTTAAAGTCTGGTGATATTGAAACGGTAAGTGACGCTATGGCCCAGTCTCACATTTCTATGCGTGATGATTTCGAAATTACCGTACGCCCAATTGATTATTTGGTTGAGATTATCGGTGAAGTGCTTGGTAAATCTGGCGGTGTCCGTATGACGGGCGGTGGTTTTGGCGGCTGCGTTGTAGCGCTTGCCCCTACAGACAAAGTTGATGCTGTGAAGCAAGTAGTAGCAGACAAATACTTTGACGAAACTGGCTACCATGCAGACATCTACGTGTGCACCGCAACACAAGGCGCATTTGCTTAAGTTCGCATGAATGAAAACAAGGATTAGATAGTAAAACCTCTCCCTTTTCTAAACAATCCTAAAGGTTAGAATTGTTTGTGTCCCTTGAGCCGCTCCCATAGGTAGCGGCTTTTTTTTACAAAATTGCATGTTTCTTGTTAAAAAAGATCAACAAAGTGTGTTACTAATACTACCCGCAGTAACACGATACGTTTATCGGTGACTTTCTGACCGGTTGACAGTTATCGTAGAATGCGAAAAACGCGTTGTAAAAAACGTGACACCGGTGTGGCAATAACCAATAAAATAATAAAAACAATTTTTCACCTGTGTACCCTGCATAACAATCGCCGCACCCAAAATAAGAACTTTGGGAAAAACTATGAAATTAGCATCAATAGATATCACGTTGTTCGTGGTATACGTCGTCGCGCTTATCGGAATTGCGTGGTGGGTTTCGCGCGAAAAGCAGGGTCACCAAAAAGACACTAACGATTACTTTCTAGCGGGCTCAAGCTTGCCATGGTGGGCGATTGGCGCATCGTTAATTGCCGCCAATATTTCTGCCGAACAAATCATTGGTATGTCTGGCTCAGGCTACCAGCTAGGGCTTGCCATTGCGTCTTATGAGTGGATGGCCGCCATTACACTGCTTATTGTGGGTAAGTTCTTTTTACCTATCTTTTTAAAGCATAAAATTTACACCATGCCTCAATTCTTAGAGCAGCGGTATGATCATCGCGTGCGTAAGGTAATGGCAATATTCTGGCTAGGCGTTTATGTTTTTGTAAACCTGACAGCTGTGCTGTGGCTAGGTGCATTGGCCATCAATACCATTGCTGGTGTCGATATGGTCTACGGCATGATGTTCTTAGGCCTTTTCTCGCTAGCCTACTCACTTTATGGCGGCCTAAAAGCGGTCGCGTTAACCGACATTATTCAAGTGGTGCTGTTAGTCATTGGCGGGCTGTTCCTGTCGTATACCGCGTTAAACCTAATCAGTGATGGAAACGGTGTTATTCAGGGGTTTGTCGATTTAACCAATAAACTACCTGAAAAATTCGACATGATTTTGTCAAAAGACAACCCGCACTATATGGACTTGCCGGGCATTTCTGTACTGGTTGGCGGTATGTGGATAATGAACCTGTCGTACTGGGGCTTTAACCAGTACATTATTCAGCGTACGTTGGCGGCAAAGAGTGTGCAAGAAGCCCAAAAAGGTATCGCCTTTGCGGCATTCCTTAAGTTACTTATGCCATTAATTGTGGTGTTGCCTGGCATAGCTGCGGTACTAATTGTGCCTGACCTAGCTAAGCCTGACCAAGCTTATCCAAGCTTGATGACGCTAATGCCTGTTGGCCTTAAAGGTATTATCTTCGCCGCGCTTGTGGCGGCAATTGTGTCATCACTAGCCTCAATGACAAACAGCGTGTCCACTATTTTTACTATGGACCTTTATAAAGATAAGCGCCCGAACGAGTCACAGCAGCACTATGTAAAAGTAGGGCGAATCGTGAGCCTGGTCGCGCTAATTATTGCTATGGTGGTGGCCAAGCCGCTGCTGGGAAATTTCGACCAAGCATTCCAGTATATCCAAGAATTTACCGGTTTCTTTACACCGGGTATCTGCGCGTTATTCGTTTTAGGCATGTTCTGGAAGAAAACCACGGCAAACGGTGGCCTGCTTGCTGCGTTAGGTTCATTTTTATTAAGCATTGTATTTAGACAGTTCTGGCCAGAACTACCGTTTATTGACCGTGTAGGGCTCGTGTTCCTACTGTGTGTTGCTCTGGCTGTAGTTGTTTCACTTCTGGAGAAAAAGGGCGTTAGCGAAAATGCGGTTGATATAAATGAAGTGCAGTTCAAAACCACAAGTGGTTTTAACGTAGCTTCAATCGCTGTAGTGATTTTGACCGCAGCGTTTTATATTACGTGGTGGTAGCAAGTACAAGAGGGTGTTTCTAATAGTAACGCCCTCACTAAGCTCTGCTCAAAACAACGCGAAAGTTCAGAAGACGCTGACAATAAATTTTGTTAAGTTCTAGAACGTGTTGCAGTTAGTGAAGTAAACGTGAGGCGAAAAATTTCAATTTTCCCTCATAAAATACGATATACTAACCGGCTAATATTCGATGAACTTTCGCGCTTGCTGATGTCTTACTAAGAAGAGTTATACAGCAAGCCACTAAAAACGTTACAGGAGACATCAATGGCAACGAAAGGCGTTAATAAGGTTATTCTTGTTGGAAACCTTGGCAATGATCCTGAAGTTAGATACATGCCTAACGGAAACGCCGTTGCGAACTTAAGCCTAGCAACTAGCGAAAGCTGGAAAGACCAACAGGGTCAGGTTCAAGAGCGCACTGAGTGGCACCGCCTTACAATGTACCGTCGCTTAGCAGAAATTGCCGGAGAGTACCTGAAAAAGGGCTCGCAGATTTACGTTGAAGGTAAATTGCAAACGCGCAAGTGGCAAGATCAGCAAGGTCAGGATAGGTACACTACTGAAATTATCGTAGACCAAATGCAAATGCTTGGCGGTCGCGGCGGTGAAGGTGGCGGCGGTAACGGTGGTTACCAGCGTCCTCAAAATAATCAAGGTGGTTACAACCAAGCACCAGCGCAGGGCGGCTATAATCAAGCGCCACAGCAAGGCGGTGGTCAACAAGGTGGTTACAATCAAAACCAAGGTGGCAGCTACAATCAAGCGCCTCAAGGTGGCAACCAAGGTCAGCCTAAGAACCCACCAATGGCTGAGCCAGATTTTGACTTTGACGACGATATTCCGTTCTAGCGTTTACCTGAGATATATTCTGTAAAGAATTTTGATTAAGCCCTTTTGATAAGGGCTTTTTTTGTTTCTATGGTTAGTTTTTAGTGTAAATAATTGATTGGCAATTATCTGCTTATTGTGTACCTTGTAGAAATGTAAAGAATGGGGTGCACAATGAAAGGTGATTACGGAACATCTGTATTTGTGATGGATAGTGGAGAGCGATACTGTTTAGTTATCGATAAAGCTACAGGATTGCCCGTATTCCATCCTAATTTATTTCTCACTACTCAGGTACGTAATACTAAGTCCAATTCATTTTCTTCTCTCTTGTCAGCCGCTAGTAGCTTAGTTGTCTTACTTCGTTTCTTGAACAGACGAGGAATTGATCTCGAACAGCGGGTAAATAATCGAGCGTTACTTGAAGTTCATGAGCTGGATGACTTAAGAGATTTCACGCAAAGAAAGTTTAAATCCTGCGCCATCGATAACTCAGTGCTTTCTATGTTTTCACTTGAAGAGTTGGAAGAATCCGAGGGCTTTGTTGAGTCCTCAACTCAATATAATCGGTTAACGATAATCGCTGAATATATAAAGTGGTTTATAAGTCACGTTATTTCGAGACCTTCAACTACAGAGTGGAAGCAAATTGATGCAATTGAAGCGCAAATTAAATCAAGACGTCCATCAAGAAAAGGACGCAATAAAGAAATAGATCGCTCTATAGATGAGATTCAATTGGAAGCGCTGTTTGAAATCATACGAATTGGTTCTGAGCAAAACCCCTTTTCAGCGGAAGTTCAACGCAGGAATAGGCTAATGGTATTGCTACTTTATCATCTGGGTGTCAGGGGGGAGAGTTACTTAACATCAAGGTCGCAGACATTGATTTTGCCAAGCATCAACTGAAAGTGCTCAGACGAGCAGACGAAAAAGATGACCCACGTGTTAATGAACCTAATGTGAAAACGTTAGAGAGAACGTTGCCCTTATCGGAAACGCTTAGCAAGGAATTGCATGAGTATGTAACAACAGATCGTCGATTGGTTCCTAATGCAAAGCGAAACACCTTTCTTTTCGTGACACACAAATCTGGCCCTACTGTTGGACAACCAATCTCTAAGTCTGGATATCATAAAGTAATGGCTGTTGTAAAAGCAGTTTCTCCAAAACTATATGCTTTGACTGGGCATAAGCTCAGGCACACATGGAACCGTAAGTTTTCCGAGCTTATGGATTCAATGGACAACTCGCCAAGTGAAGAAAGGCAAGAACAAATTCGTTCGTACCTAATGGGCTGGAAGCCTGGCTCTGGTTCTGCCGCACATTACAACAAACGCTTCAGACAAGAACAGGCAAATAAGGCTGCTTTAGCACTTCAAAATACGAGTGGGCTTCGTCTACCCAAGGATTTACATAATGATGAATGAAAAAAAGAAGCAGTTGTTACCAGTCCACAATCGCACTGTATCCAGGATACCAGCAAAGGCAAGAGGGTATGACTTTGATATCAAGGACGTAAATTGGATTTTGGACAAGAATACCAAAATAAACTTAACGGGGATTCATAAATTCTTAAAAGGCCCGACTCTTGAAGGGTGTCTTCACACGCTCTCTTACTATGCATCAAATCTATCGGGCAAGCATACTTCTAACGTTGCAATGCTGTTTCAGCACATGCTTCGGGAGACCGAGACAAATGAAATCACTGATACTATGCTCATTAATTACCGAGCATCATTGACCAAGTCAACTGAATGGTATTTGGGCACTATCAGAGGTTTTTTGCGGCGATGGTATCAGCTAGGCCATTTTGGCATTAGCGAAGAAGTTATTACGTTACTCGATGGTTGGACGATTAAAGGTAATCGTAAAGGTGACGCAGTAAAGCGAAAAGACCCAACTCAAGGGCCACTAACAGATAATGAGTTGCTGGCCTTCAACGAGGGGGTTGTAAAAGCTTATGAGCTAGACCAGATCCAACTCTCAGATTTAGCAATTTCACTGACAGAGAGCAACACAGGGCGGCGACCAATACAGATTTCTCATTTAAGACTTGTCGATGTTATTTGTGGGATGAACAACAAAGGTGAACCTTACTATTTGCTTAATGTCCCTAGAGGAAAGCATGGAGAAGGCTTCAGGGCAGAATTCAAACCCTTTGCTATCACACATGAATTATGGGCGATTTTGTCTGCTCAAGCTAAAAATGCGCTGTCCTTGACAGAGAAAAATTTGGGATTTCAGCTGCAAGAACAAGATCGCCAACAAATTCCATTGTTCCCAGATTACAGCGTCTTACTTCAAGTTACCTCCCCAGCCGAATATCGAGCATTATTGGAAAGTGATAAACTACATATATCTGCTGCTGAAGTAACAGACATTCTCCAATTTACTGCCGAAGAAGCAGGCGTTAAATCTGAGCGTACAGGAGAGAGCCTATTTATAAACGCTCGACGCTTTAGATATACCACAGGAACCAGAGCTGCGCGTGAAGGATTCGGAGAGTTGGTAATTGCGGAATTACTTGATCATCGAGACACACAAAACGCAGGCGTATATGTAAAAAACATACCGGAACATGTTGAACGACTTGATGCGGCGGTAGGTTTTCAACTGGCTCCCTATGCTCAAGCATTCGCAGGTGTATTGGTTGATTCAGAGAAGGAAGCCGAACGAGGTGATGACCCATCAAGTAGGATTCGTACTGGAGTCGGTAAAGGTGTTGGTACATGCGGAGAGCATGGATTTTGCGGCGCTAATGTACCTATACCCTGTTACACCTGTATTCATTTTCAGCCCTGGTTAGATGGCCCGCATCAGGAAGTTTATCAAGACTTGCTTGACGAGCGAGAACGAGTGAAAAGCATCACTGGTGACATTGAAATTGCGGCAGTTCTGGATAGAAGTATTGTCGCTGTTGCTGATGTTATTTTGCGATGTGAGAAGCGTAGAGCCGAGCTTGACGAGCAAGGAGAGTGTAACAATGGCTAATTTGTTCCAGTTCAAAGCGAAAGATGAAGTTACAGCGGAAGAAAATCTCAGTGCTTTCATTGATAAATGTAGAAACGAACTTGCGGTGTTTGGTACAGATCTTAATTGGTCAGCATTTGTTTGGCCCAAAATAGCCGTATTTGCCAAGCTTGGTGTTACCACTCGTAAACCTACACCAGAGCAAATATTGGATAATGATTTTGTTGAATTTGCGAAAGCATATTTTCGCTATCAGCAAGGTCATAAACCGACTGGCACAAAGAATGAACTAAAAGCACTACGAGCGATAGAGTCAGCACTCATTCAAGTAAATGGGAATGCTTCGATTGTTGGACTATCTATTGATTGTTTGGATGAGGCGGCTGTACTTACAAAGCAGCACTATTCTGACGGCGCTGCATATCATTGCGGGAGAGAAATCGAACGATTGGCTGAATTTGTAACAACCCACCATCTAATCTCTGCAAATTTGAAGTCTTGGAAGAGTCCTATTTCGCGGCCCAGCGATACAACAAAAACGGGCAAGGATGCAAAAGCGGCAAGAGATAAAAAGCTGCCAAATGAAATCGCTTTGAATGCGTTGGCAGAGATATTTGCCAATAACCCCAGCGACAATCGAGACATATTTACGACCTCAGTATTCGCAATGTTGATGTCTGCGCCATCAAGGGTTTCTGAAGTTCTTGCGTTACCAGCAGACTGCGAAGTGATAGAGATGGACAACAAGGGTGTAGAACGCTATGGCTGGCGTTTCTTTTCAGGCAAAGGCTTTGAAGGCGATATTAAGTGGATACCCACTGTAATGGTTGAGGTAGCAAAAACCGCAGTCAAACGAGCTAGAAAACTATCGTCAGAAGCCAGAAAGTTGGCAGATTGGATAGAAAAGCACCCAGACAAGTTTTACAGGCACAAAAATTGTCCTAATGTGTCTGATACTACCAAGCTCACCGTGAAACAAGCTTCTCAGGCTCTAGGATTGGCAAATGATACCCGTAAAAATTGCTTATCTAGCCTTCATAGCAGAGGCTTGGAAGCGAAGGATGGAGTTCATACACTAAAAAGTCTTTGGATTCACGTAAAAGAACGGCTGCCCGAAGGCTTTCCTTGGTTTGATAAAGATAAGGGAATTAAGTACAGCAATGCATTGTTTGCATTAAATAAAAATCAACTTCATGGCAACCGTGGCTGTTTACCTGTTGAACTGCACAAGCCAACAAATAACTTTTTCAATAACGACATTATTACCAGAGACAGTCTAGGTGATACCCATCGAAGCATTTTTGACCGATATGGATATCGTTCTGAAACCGGACAACGCCTAAAAGTAACCTCGCATCAGGCGCGGCATTTATTGAATACCATTGGACAACGTGGTGGCCTTTCAAACCTTGAAATAGCCAAATGGTCAGGCCGCGCTGACGTTAAACAAAATCGGACTTACAACCATATGACTGAATATGAGTTGGTAGCTATGGCGGAAAAGATTGATACGTCCAAAACCATGTTTGGCCCTGTCGGAGATGTTAGCAAACACCTACCTGTTACGGCACTAGAATTTAACACATTAGAGCAAGCTGCGGCACATGTCACAGAGTATGGTTTCTGTGTTCACGACTACACAATGAGTCCGTGTGAAAAGTATCGTGATTGTATCAACTGTACAGAGCAGGTTTGTATAAAAGGAGATACATCTAAGCTAGAGCGCATGAAGGAGCGTTTAGAAAGAACGGAAGAACTCCTGATAAAAGTAAAAAAAGATGTTGAAGAAGGCGATGCAGGGGCTGACAGATGGTTTACCTATCACCAAAAAACAGCAACCAGGCTACGTGAGTTAGTCAGGATACTCGAAGATCCTGAGGTAGAGGAAGGCGCACAGATTAAATTACGTGGCAATGATTTCAGTCAATTACGTCGTGTCGCGCAGAAAAAATCAGTGGAATCAATTAGCAGTAGTCGTTCTAATAACGAAGAAGCAGCGATGTTAGAGGATCTCTCTAAAATGCTGGGAGGCGGAATTGGCTAAACACCTTAGCAGGCAAGATATAACAGCAATCGTCAGTTTGATTCGGGGATGGGAGGAAACGAAACTCACGTGGTCGGCAATTTGTGAAGAAGCTGAACCCTTGATAGGCAAGTTACCTACTAGACAGTCTCTCAACGCACATGAAGCCATCACAACCGCTTATCAAACGAAAAAGGACTCGTTAAAGGGTAAAGCCCCTAAAAAGCCTCGTCCAGCTAGCCTTAACGCGGCTGCGTCTCGTATTGCAAATCTTGAGGCTGAGTTGGCAGAGGTTAAAGAGCAAAATCGAAGATATAAGCAGATGTTTACGATTTGGCAATACAACGCATATAAAAAAGGGGTAAATGAATCGCAACTCAACATGCCCTTGCCCAAAATTGATCGTGAACGTTCAGATGGTCAGAAACGTTAGCGTGGTTAATTTTATATTTACCTAACAGTTTGAAAAATGTATTGTTTCTGAGCTATGCATGGAGAGAAAAATGAATTTTATAGATAGAGTGTCCATAGATGGATTTTGGGGAAGTCGAAGTTTTAGCCTTAATTTTCATGATGATGTGAATTTTTTAATAGGGATCAACGGCTCAGGAAAAACAACAGCAATTAACTTAATAGTTGCGGTTTTAACTGCTGACTTTTCAACGCTAGATTCAATCGAGTTTGATAAAGTGGTTGTAACTTTAAAAGAATCAAAAGGGCGAAAAAAGCCAGAAGTAACGGTTCTAAAGAAAACTATTGAGTCATTACCTTTTCAAGCTATTGAATACCGAATAAAAAACTCGGCAGGAGAAAAGCCCGAAATATATTCATTAGACGAATATGAGGAAAGGCTTCTGTATAGGGATGTACCTCAAAGATTTATTAGTAGAGAGATGAGGCGAGCTTACGGTAAATCAATTGTTGAGCACTTGAATAGACTATGTGAGGTTAGTTGGTTATCTGTTCATCGAGCCTCTCCGTCAGAAGACCGAGAAAGAAAGTCCTTTGAATCAACAGTCGATAGGAAGTTGGATGAGTTATCAAACCGTCTAGTGAGATATTTCTCAATGTTAGGCAGGCAAGGTTCAGAATTATTAGAAAAATTTCAAGAGACGATATTTTTATCTATGTTGGTTGGTAGAAGCCAACGAGGTTTATTCCGCCGTGATATGGACGAAAACCTAAATCTCGAAGAAGAAAAAAAGGCGCTTAATGATATATTTTCTCAATTCAAACTAGACGAAAGAAAATACTCTTCTAGAGTTGAAAATCACTTTTCAATATTAACTAAAGCTATAAAGAAACTGCAAGATAATGAAGGGCTTACGCATTCGGATGTCGCAGCAATAGTATTGAATGATAGAATCGATAGCATTATTGATGACTGGAAATCGCTTGAAGAAAAAAGGGCAATTATATTCGAGCCAAGGGAGATCTTTCTTCGAATAATAAATGGATTGATGCAACGTAAAAAGTTTCATATTGATGATAGAAATGAACTGAAAGTTGTAACGCAATCGGGAAAAAACCTTCCGTTGAGGCTTTTATCATCTGGTGAAAAGCAATTAATAATCGTATTAGGTGAAGCTTTGTTGCAGCAGCAAAAAGCTTGTATTTATATAGCTGATGAACCTGAACTTTCCTTACATGTAAAGTGGCAAGAAAGCCTTGTAGAAAACTTATTAGCATTAAATGAAAACGCACAAATAGTATTTGCTACTCATTCTCCTGATGTTGTAAGCGTCTTTGGAGATAAAGTATTCGATATGGAGAGCGTTTTTTAAATGGCGTTTACAAGAACAAAATCAGGGCTGTCTAATTTAGCCCAATTCCATGGAGCAGATGTAATACTATTTACTGAAGGAGGGGTTCAATCTTTCACGTTCGAGGATGTTTGTAATGGTCGATTTAATGAAGCTGCTATCGATATAAAGTTTTGGTCTGCTATATTGGCAAAGCACGGTTACGATAAGCGGGTTAGATTTAGGGCTTTAGGTTCTAAGAGTGCTTCGGAAAAAATCTGTGAACTCATTGTAAGCGGTCAAGTCAGGAATGTTGTTGTCGCCAGAGATTCTGATTTAGATGATTTCCTATCTCAAAAGTATAATTCCCCTTTTATACTCTATACAAGAGGGTACAGTTGGGAGAATGATGTGTATGAGAAGGAGTTGGTAAAAGAACAGGTTAACTCTCTCTTGATGGAAGCAGAGCTTAAAGCCGAGTATGTCCAGATGATTGATGATTGCTTTGAAAAATTCATGCTCAAAGTTAAAAATCTTATGAAGTTAGAACTAATCTTTAGGACACAAGGCAAGAAGTTTATAACCGACTCAAATGGAGAAAGGTTCATAGATGGTAAGAATTTACCGCTGCTGAAAATGTCACAAATTAGAGATATTCTCGATAGTCTCAAGAGCGAACTGAACCGTCCAGTTATGCTGAACGGAATGAAAAGTAGCTTTTGCCCAGTGACGTATTGTTATGGAAAGCTGTTTGAAGCACTAGCGATATCTCTAGTTAGTTACATAGTTAGTAATCTTGAGGGGCGAAAGTCAGCCCAACCTGAAGCTGTAAAGATGGCGATGATCGAAAGGTACAAGAATACACCATCAGCAATTTCGGATGGATATTACAATCAATTGGTGGCTACGCTTAAGGCTGGGTAGGACTGGGCACGATTGGTGTATTAGCGAACATTGAATTGCCATTAATTAGCTAAGCGCTTTGGCATGTGTTCGTTTTATAAATTCTAGTGCACAAAGTTTTACCTGAGGGGACTCCTTACGCAGCATTCTGTATTTTTTTTTGGTTTTCTTCTTATGTGACAAGATATTTTCTTGATAGAAGTAAAGCTATTAAAAAAGCGTAACTGTGACTGATAAATACATTAGCTAAACCGCATAATGAAACTTTCATTATGACTTTATCATTATGAAAGTTTCATTATGGCTAAGAAGACGGATTTCAGTCTCAAGGAGCAAAGTGGCAATATGATAAAAGAGTACGAACATAAAAACCTGACAGAACGGGAACATGAGCGTGCCCAAGTGCGAAAAAACATGCGCCGCTAGGTAAAGTTGCGAGAGCATTTCGACAAAAGGCCTCTAAATAAGAACAAATCTGGGTAGGTGGCACTGAACACTAGGAATTCAGTGGTGGCTATCGCGTCAATAAAAGTAACGACTGCATCATCAGCCCCATTCTGAATGCTTTCAGTTGTTGTATTTTATGCAACAACTGATGACCGTTTGTTCCATTTTGGAACGAGCCACTATAGTCGTTTATTTGTGTATACGTGTTTGCACATTTAGAAGGGGGCATTTTTTGCACTTTGCATTTTCTCATCGCTGCATGAACCCCATTTCTGAAAGGGGTTCATTTAGCTCACCAAATCGCTCTAGCTTGACCTCCAATTCTTTAACGTTAGCTTCAATTCAATATTTTCAGCTTCTAATACAGATACGCGCTTAGAGTTGAGCAGCTTACTATATGACGTGTTGCAGTATTGCTTTGGTTTAAATAAATTTATTTTACCGATTCGGTCAGTGGCGGCAAAACATCTTTTTCACGCAACTTGTCTTCTAACGCCTTGTACGCTTTTCTAAGCGCAGGGTTCTGGCTGATGGCCGAATTGTATCAGCCAACACCTTTTGCAACTCCGATGCTGTTAAGCTTGCCTTTAAAGGCTATTTGCTTAAAGTCATCATTAGTTTTAGTGGCCTGCCATTCCTGAAATGCTTAGAGATCTTGCTACACTTCTCAAGTTTTTGGGAAGGTGTGTACATCCGTATATTGTGGCAATTATGCATCTACAAAAATCAAAGTAACTATGTTCTAAGGTTAATCTTGGCTCGAAATTATCGCTAAGTGCTGCAAGAGTGAATGTATCTTCTATACATGAATAAGTGTCAGCATCATGAATATGCGATTCAAGACGTATGTGGCTATCTAAGTCGGCTTTGATCACTCCAGCCAGACTATTATCTTCATTGTCCAAAGAGTCCTTGTAAACTTTTACCATAAAAAAATCATTTTCGAGATTTAACTTATACATATATGAAGATGGACTATAAAAAGCGCTGCGTACTATTACCCTATTTAATTCTTCATTAGATAAATTGATTGCTGATGAGGGAACATAATCAAAGTGGCATATTTTCGTCTGTGATTCTATAAATACGATATCGGAATAAAGTTCTAAATACCTAAGAATGGGACGTCGCGCTCCATAGGGTCGATTTCTGCGTTGTATTAGTTTTTTATCAATTTTAACTATCGGATTAAATACATGTGCTGTCGAATGAAGTGTTTGAAGCCCATGGATAAGGTCAAGTTCGCTGGTATAACTAATCACTTCGTAATTATCTTTGTCTAAAGGTATCAAGCACAAATTGATAATTGTTCCAGGTGCCTCTCCACCGTACTGAGTCCAAGCAGAAGAAGCTGAAAATCCCGCAAATAGCTCATCTATGCATTTGTTAGAGTTGGAATGTATATTTAGTGAGCGAATTGTATTAGGTATTACGACTTTTAAGATTGCAGGTAAATCAGTGAACAATACGTCACACTTATTGAAATCTTTCAATCTATTCCAACTCGGATAACCAAGGCTCAAAGCAATATTATTTTGTATTGATGTTAATCCGAGCGAGGGGGAAACAGTTTTCTTAATTGTTTTAGCGAGTGCTTTAAGAATGGCTTTGTCTTTTTCACTAACATAGAATTTAAATTCAGACATAAATACTCCTTCACCCCGTCAATTAGAACCTCGATCAGCATGGAGTGAACTAGCAAATAGTCATATTAATAGCAAAAAAGCACACGGTTTACTGGCTCTGGAAAGTTGGTGTGCAAGATTAAATTAATTTGAATTGATGTACATGTCAATAAGACTCTCTGATGTTTGTAAATGGACGGCGTCTGATACGGATCTTGGCTAGTTGCATCTGGTCATGCTTTTCCCTGCTTTCACATAAGTATAACTTTACACTTTTGCAACACAGACCCCAATATTGCAAAAAAGTTTACAAAAATCATTGCAAAACTTCTTTAAAAAATCATTAAGTATATAATATATATGGAATTATATGCGTATATTAAAATTAATAGGTCAATTTAACCCTTCTAATCAAAGACAAAATAAAAAATGTTTAAAAGTATAGAAAGAGCCGCTTATAGCGGCTCTTTTTTTGAGCTAAACTCGCCTAATTATTTCCTCTTATATTTCTAAATCATCAATAACAATAGTCTTGAGGTTGTGCCGTATCCGCAGCAAGGTATTATTTTATTAACTAATTAAAAAATGCCTATCACCATGAAAACGTTATCCCTACTTGCTAGTACCATCGCTTTGGTTTCAGCAACCGCCATCGTTTCACCCACAGTATCAGCTGCACAAACGCTGTATAAGCCTTTTCCTGCCGACGTGATGCCGTCGCTCAGTGAGAAAGGTGCACATACAGTAGGTGTAAAAACGATTGAAGCCACGTATCCCGAAAAAGTAAAAGATATTACTGGGAATGATGTCGAACGTAAGTTGACGCTAGAGGTTTGGTATCCAGCTTCAAGTTCTGCCGAGACGGCAACGTATGTGAATGAAACGCGAAGTGGTCAGGTATTTGAAATTGAGGGCGATGCAAGTCGCGATGCGCCCATTGCTGCAGCAGATTCTGATTACCCGGTGGTGGTTATATCTCACGGCTATACTGGCTATCGCACGCTTATGTATTATTTAGGTGAACACCTAGCGTCTCACGGCTATGTGGTTGCATCTATCGACCATACAGACTCAACAAACAAAGATGTTAACTTTGCGGAAAATCCGTATTCAGGTTTTCCAAGCACATTACTAAACCGCTCACGAGACCAAGTACTTACTTTAAACAGCATCAGCGAAAACGAATTTTTCAAAGAGAATGTTGATGCAAGCAAAGCAGGTGTGATTGGTTATTCCATGGGAGGCTATGGTGCGGTAAGTACAGTCGGTGGTTGCTATGCATTTAACGATCAAACAGCAGCAACCTTTACTGGTACACAAGACCCTAAAGTGGCAGCGCTAGTTAAAGACGCGCTAAATACGTGCGCAGGTGGCGAAGAAAGTAGTAAGGATGTGCTGCCAGTTTGGAAAGCAGCGCTAGCGCTTGCCCCATGGGGCGGGCAACATCAGCTCTTTGACGTTGAATCACTTAACAATATCAAGATACCGGTTCTTTATGTGGCAGGTGATAACGACGATATTTCTGGTTACGAAGGTATCAAGTGGTTATTCGAAAATACCGGCAGTGAAGGCTCTAAGCTACTTACGGTTAAAAATGCGCGTCATAACGTAGCGCCACACCCAGCACCTAAAGAAGCCTATGGTAGCGAGTTTGATTTGGGTAGCTACATTGAACCTGCGTGGGAAGTACAAAAGTTAAATGCCATCAACGAGCACTTTGCGTTGGCGCTTATGAACTGCCATGTGAAAGGTTTAAAAGATGATTGTGAATACCTGAATGTGAGTGGCAGTAGTGCCCAAGTACCCGTAGACGGTAAGAAGCCAGAGCCTTGGAAGGGATTCGACGACCGATGGGCATTGGGTCTAGAGATGGACGGTAAATAAAAGTTTGAAAAGGGTGCTTCGGCATCCTTTTTTAATTTTGTTACATATTTATTTTCTAACTTTACGCATAAAGGCGTATTGTAAGACTGCTTCTATCAATCATTGATAGTAAAAAGCGCTTTAAAGCGGCATTTCGGGCTACCCATAAACTAAACCATAAGGAAGTGAAAATGCGTAAATTTACTGTGTCAGCACTATGTGCGTGTTCTATTTTGGTAATGCCTTCCATAACCGTTACCCAAAGCTATGCGGCAGCACAAAACGTTGCTACAACGAATGCCGTTGACATAGAAACGCTAAAATCTTACTTCAAACAAGGTGACTATAATTACGTTGTAGAAAAACTCGAAACCGTTGAAGGCAAATCGCCAGAGCAGCACAATATGCTTATTTCTGCCCTTATGAACATAGATTTAGATGATGCAGAAGAGGCAGCAGAGCAATTCATTCAGGATTACAGTGATAACTATAAGGCTTACCATACACACGCCAGCGTAATGGGAGCCCAAGCATCAAGTAGTATATTTTCAGCCTTAGGCTATGCGAAAAATGCCAAGAAGAGTTTAGAAAAAGCAGTGGAAATTGCCCCAGAAGAAGTTGCTGTTTACCAAGCCTTAATGCAGTTTCACTTAATGGCCCCCTCTATTGCTGGTGGCGATTTGGATGAGGCTACAACACTTGCGCAAACTATTTCAAAACTAGATGCTGCCGAAGGTCAGTTTGCTTTAGCTAAAGTTTATTTGGAAAAAGATAAACAGGCAGAAGCAGAGGCGATCTTTGCCTCTTTAATTGAAGATGACAGCACCCATATTCGCGCTAGGGTTGAGCTAGGTAGTTTCTATTTAGGTAATGAGCAGTACGCTGCATCTTACGATACTTTGTTGCCGTTATCATATACTGATGTGACTGCAGCTTCGAAAGCAGATAAAGAGGCTTGGGATACGTATCAAAAGCGTAAAGCCAATCTTATGTATGGAAAGTATCGCTTAGGGCAAGTTGCTGTTGAAAGTGGCGAGTACACAACTTCAGGTATTAATGCGTTGAAGAGCTACTTGGAAGACTACCAAGTTACGACCATTGATACTGAAGGCTTACCAGGAGCTAATTGGGCCCAGCTGCGCCTAGCCGAACTTCTTCTTAACGCAGACAAAGTGAATGAAGCGCAAAACCTTGTTGAGACGATAAAAGAAGACAGCGATGAACGCTTTGCTAAAACACTTAAGAAAATTAAAAAGGCACTAAAAAAGCGAGCGGCGGTTTAATACCGCGTAGCTCGCTTACTCGTATTTTCTTTCGGCTGCGCTTAAAAGGCCACAGTGATTAGAAAGCCATAGCGCTTAGAAAGCTACAGCGCTTTAACGGTATAAATTAACGCTGTCTGAGGGAAAAGTACTGGCAGCTGCATACCGTACTTCATTAACACTTCGCCAGAGAACACTTGCCCGTCTGTTTGTTGCAAAATAGACGGGGTGTATTCTTTTAGCTTTTCAGGCCATACACGCTCAATGGTGTATTGCTTGTTAGCATCAAGCCCCGCAAAGTAGAAACGATTCGGCGTAGTGCGTACGGTTTCTGTAACACTGTTATATGCAAAAATACCTTCTTGCTTGTCTTTCGACACATAACCAAATTTCACATTCATGCCGTCATCGTCCATGCGGAATAGGTCGCCGCCGTGGGTAATATGACGATATTTCTTATAAAGCGAAATGGCGTCCGCTAGCACTTTTTGCTCGTGGTCTGTCAGTTCACGCGGGTCCATTTCTATCCCCATATGACCAAACAAGGCGACCGCAGAACGAATCTCAAT
Organism: Alteromonas sp. ABH4_454; assembly: GCF_056311775.1. NCBI lineage: Bacteria > Pseudomonadati > Pseudomonadota > Gammaproteobacteria > Alteromonadales > Alteromonadaceae > Alteromonas > Alteromonas sp. ABH4_454. The sequence continues at coordinate 1,054,839 of NZ_CM149972.1, forward strand.
AGGTAGGTTACGACCTGTAATATGGCAGTCACGCGGACCTACGTGGGCGCCCATGACTTCAGATGGGAAGAAGTAAGAGCAGCCGCGCTGAATATATAAGCGGTCTAGTGCGTCGTTAGAGTCTGACGTCCAGAAGCGATCTGTGTGTGGCAATATGCCTAAATCTACACGTCCGCCGCCTGAGCAACAGCTTTCTATTTCAATACTTGGCTTTGCTGCTTTTACGCGGTCAATCAAGCCGTAAAGCGCTGCCATTTGGCCGTGCATTGCTGGTTTGCCTTGAAGGTTACCTGGGTGGTTTACGTCGCGGTTCATGTCCCATTTGATGTAGCTTATTTTGGGATAGGCTTTAAGTACATCAGTAATAACTTTATAAAGGTACTCAACCACTTCTGGATTGGTTAAATCTAGAACGTATTGGTTTCTAAATGGCACATGAGGGTTGTTTTCAGTTTGAAGTGCCCATTCGGGATGCGCGCGATATAAGTCGCTATCTGGGTTAACCATTTCTGGCTCAAACCAAATGCCGAATTCCATGCCAAGACCAGTAACATGGTTAATTAATCCGTCTAGTCCTTCTGGGTAGATAGCTTCATCTACAAACCAGTCACCAAGTCCAGCTTTGTCGTTTCTGCGGCCTTTGAACCATCCATCATCTAATACGAAGCGCTCAATGCCTAGCGGTGCTACCTTGTCAGCCAAGGCTTTAAGTTCGTCTTCGTTATGATCGAAGTAAATTCCTTCCCAGGTGTTGTAGTGCACTGGTCGAGGCTTTGATTCAGCGCTGTGGTTTAGCACATTGCTACGTATAAAATTGTGGAACTGTTGCGATAGGGATGAGAAACCTTCACAGCCATAGCCGGTATAAAGCACCGGAGATGTGTAGCTGTCCCCTGCATCAAGTACCACTTCACCAGGAAACAGTAATTCACCGAACTGAACATAACTTCTGCCATCTGCCATGAGTTCAGCGCGAAGTTTATGGTTCGCTGAAGCGCCAAGGTGGTAACCAAAACACTCCCCGCTAAGTTCCCCTGTCCCTTCAGGAAATGCAATCAAACCAGGAAAAGTGTCGTGAGACGTTTTACCGCGACGATTTTCACGCACGTAGCTGCCAAAGAATAAGTCGTGATCTTTGGTTTGGAATTCAGCAGACCAACGACCTTCGAATGTTTTGATTTTACTAACCGTTGTAGGAAGTGGAAGGCTAGCGGCATTCAGGTAATTGAGGTTCAGCGCACTGCTGCCGGTGTTTTCTACACGAGAGACATATTTTACAACGCTGGTCGCGGTATCAAGCTCTATACTTGTGATAAGGCGCATACCGCGATGTGCATCTTCAGCAATGAAGGCAACCGATTGGCCTTCTTGATTTGTCTCTACTAAGCTAAAGCCTGCTGACCATTGGTCAGCATCGCCGGAAACTTCAAGGCCTGGCTGTCCTGTCCAACCTTCACCATGGGTAGGCACTAAAGTAATGGGTGGCTCGATAACCGGCGCACATTTAGCTTCTTGGCGTGTGTTTAAAACGCTAAGCATTTCAGGCGTTGTGCTGTCACTTAATGGCGCACCATAGTAAATGACTTTTGGCATGCGACCCTGGCAGTCGAATATTAAGGTGACTTTTTCGTTCGACAAGCGTACGAATTGAGAAAGTGACGACATAAAAACCTCAGCGTTAATAAAACGTAAATTAGGTGGCGATACAACTTTTTTACAACGTAAGTAGTGTCTTCTTACGGCATAGTTTCGCATATTAAATCACGTTCACTATACCTATTCTACAATTTTAGGGTAAACGTTTTACTTTCAATGGTAGTCTGCATTGCAAGGGAAATGAAGTCTGACCAATAGTTGTAAAATATAGACGAAATTAATTGTTAAAAACAAAAAAGGATGTCAAAAGACATCCTTTTTCGACATGTTACTAACTTGTTAGGCTTCTTTTTTATAAAGCTCTAACGAAAACTCTGCCTTTTGGTTAAATACCAAGCGGTTCACAATCAGCGCGAATGCGACACAGCCGATAAGCGTTGCGAACATTAGGTGTATGTAATGAAGTCCAAATGGTGCATACAGAGGTGAAGCTTCAAAGCTCATTAATGCGTAAATTGAAACGCCAAACAGTACCGCACCTATGGCTGCAAAAGCATGCACGTTTCTAAACAGTAGGCCAACAATGAATACCGAAAGAATGGGCATGCTTAATAGACCGTACAGCTTTTGAACTAGGTTAATAATACTATCAGCTTGTTGGTATACGGGGATTAGCGCAAGCGATACTAAACACAATAAGACCGTAACGTAGCCGCTTAACTTAGGTACGTTAGGTGTTTTGTTGATATAGCTTTCGTGGATATCACAAACATACAGCGCAGTAGCAGAGTTCAAGTTACTGTTAAACGTGGTTAACACCGCAGCTGCCATAGCCGCTGCGAATACGCCAGAAAGCCAATCAGGCAATACCGTTGCAACAATTTTTCCGTAAGCACTATCACCAATATCACCAAATAGCTTATATGAAACGATACCTGGAATAACGATAATGGCAGGTACAATCAGCAAGCGAATACCGGCCGCAGCGAATACGCCTTTCTGCGCTTCTTTCAATGAAGGTGCCGCCATTGCGCGCTGAGTAATTACTTGGTTAGTTCCCCAGTAAAACATTTGAATGAAAATCATCCCGGTAAGTAAGGTATGCCAAGGGATCGGGGACTCATCATCGCCAATTAACGTAAGTCGCTCTTGCGGAATTCCATCAAAGTTATAATCGATGGCTTGAAGCGCCAGAATAACCACCAATACAGCCATGGTTAAAAGAAGCACGCCTGAGTAGGTATCAGATACTGCTACCGCGCGAAGACCGCCGAAGATAGCGTATAGAGCACCGACAATAACGAAGATAACTGCAATGTACATCAGCGGCAGCTCAACGTTAAACATTGACTGCATAAACAAAGAACCCGAATAGATTACCGCTGGGCAGAAAATTAAAGCACTACCTGCAAAGAAGAGCGCACTAATAACCGCACGTATGTGCTTGTCGTGATAGCGCTGCTCTAGAAGTTCTGTTGTCGTTGTACATTTGAACTTGTAATACACAGGCAGAAATACTTTTGCCAGTACGAAAAGGCCTACAACGGCTGCTAGCTCCCATAGGGCTAACAAGGCCATTTGGTTACCGTTCATACCTACTAGCTGGTCGGTACTTAGGTTGGTAAGGGTGATACTACCTGCAACGAAATACCAAGCTAGTCCTCCGCCAGCAAGAAAGTATTCGCGGTTTTGGTTTTGGGCATTTCTATTTTGTCCGCGGCAACTCAAATAGGTAAGAAAACCAATTAAAGCAGTCACAAAGACAAAAACAGACACCTGAATAGTGCTGGAAAACATGTTTTACTCCTAAAGGAAAGTTATGACTTGCTGGTTTCGAACTTAATGTTGTTAACAGCGCGATCAGGGAATTTAGTGTTATGAAGACGGATAACGCGGTTCACTTGCAAAATAGAACCGAGAATATTGAAAAGCACGTTGAGCAGGCCCTTTTGATTCAAACTAGCCAGTTCTTCACCCGTAAGGCTTTGTAAGCGTTGTTCATTCACCGTAGCTAATCCGCCCACGCGCTGATTGGTGTTGTCTTTGTACTCTATAATCAAGTCAACAGTATGAATGAGTCCCATCTCGCTAATTTGATTCATCATTACAGCGGTTTGCTGCATGGCGGTAACGCGCTCATCCAGCAATTTCTTTTTATTATCTAAGTACGCAGTAGGGCGCTTTGAAGGTAAAAAGAGCGCTTCACCGTTTTGAGAAGAAACAGCTGGCGAGTCGACATCAACTAAAACTTCTTGCTGCTGAGCATCATTTCCCAATCGTACGATAAAAGGTAAGGTGCGAAGACTAAGCGGTGCATAGTGGCCTAGCCACGTGCCTTGCGTTTCAAACACGTTTTCTTGAGGAGCTAGGCCGCACAGGGCCGAAATTGTCCAATACCGTGCATCAGTAGATTTACTGAAAAACAGAGGGAAGTCGCTAGATGCTTGAACGGCTTCTTTTATCTCAATGTTGAGAAGGTGAAATTTCGAATAAGTACTAGCAAGCTTGCTCTCATCAATAGTAAGAGCGCTGTGGGTATCAGCCGATAAGGTTTCAAATGTTGGCATATTATAATTCTCGTTAGCTTGCCAACCACTGCTCAATGTAGTCGCGGTGATTAGGTAAGCTGCTTAGTTTTTGCTGCGTGATTAGCTGATTTTGTTGAATTACTTTATCAGCTAGGTCACGTTCGTTGTAGAAATGAGATTGCAAAGAAAAGTCTGGAGAAAATCCCATTCCATATAGTACGTACTGATAGCTGGCGGCAGGGAATAACTCTATTGCCGCTGAAAAATCAGCAATTTGTGGGCCGCGATACTTCCAAATTTCCAAATCTTCTTTTAAAGAATCGGGGATAGAAGCCGCATCGCGATTGGCAACCCAGTAAGGCTCACTGCGTTGATTAAAAATATAATGAAGTTTCAAGAAGTCGATAATGCGCTGCCAGCGATAATTCATTTGTTTGTTAAAGCGCTGGCTGACTATAGGCATAGCAGAAACGGGCAGCGGCATTTGCTCTGCAATATAACGTGCTGATATCTCAATAAGCATGAGGGCTGTTGCCTCTAACGGCTCTACAAACCCTGCGGAAAGGCCTACGCCAATGCAGTTGCCTTTCCAAATACGCTTCTTATAACCAGAGTTAAAGCGAATGGTGCGCGCTTTCAAATCACCGTGCTTGTCACCGACGTACTCACGCAATACTTCTTCGGCGCGTTCATCGGTAGTAAATTCGGTGGAGTAAACATGGCCTACGCCTCTTCGAGAAGATAGACCAATATCCCAAATCCAGCCTGCTTCTTGTGCTGTTGCTTGGGTATAGGGCTTTATTTCGAAGTCTTCATCGTGGGGTACATGAAGGGCAAGGGCAGAGTTATTGAATAGCACGTCGTCTGTGGAAATAACGCTTTCACCGAGGGTTTCGCCAAGCAATAGCGAGCGAAAACCAGAACAGTCGACAAATAAATCGGCGTCTAAAACCATGCCGTTGTTAAGCGTAACGCTTTCGATATGTTCGTTTGAGGTTGCGGCTACGCTTTCTACCGTGGCGACAATGTGTTTTACGCCTAGCTCCGTTTTGCTGAAGTCTCGTAACATGTCAGCAAATGCGCCAGCATCTAAATGATACGCATAGTTCGATTGCGCGCTGCTGTATTCCTGTTCGCTGAGCGTGCGAGGCGCCATATTGCGTTCACACACGTGCTGCTGAAAGTTAGTGGCATTGGCAAAATTTGCAATGTCGCCTACGTAGGGGGCCATCTCAACGCGGCCATAACCTAGCGGAACGGTAAACGGGTGGTAATAAAAGTCGCCGTCGCCATTTACCCAATTTACAAACTTACCGCCTTGCTTGAATGCAGCGCTGCAGCGTCTAAATACTTCTTTTTCAGACAGGCCAATGTCTTTCAGCGTGTTGCGCATGGTTGGCCAGGTTCCTTCACCTACGCCGACAGTAGGAATGTCACTGGATTCGACTAAAGTTATGTCTAAGCCACATTCACCCATAGCTACCTTGTGTTTAGCCGCGACGATAGCGGCTGTAAGCCAGCCAGCGGTGCCGCCACCTACGATGACAATACGTTGTTTTTGAGATGTATTAGATGAATGGTTCATGAAACAACACTGCTTAAATGGAATTATGACTGTTTTCTACATTTATCCATAAACGTACTCGTTTTGCCAATAGGCTTATGGATAAATGGCAGGGTTTTACCCCTGCCAAAACACACACAAATCTTAGAATGAGCCTCGGATACCTACAGAGTAGCGAGCACCATTGTCTTCAATTGAGTAAATTTGGTCTGGGAAGCGACCTACTTGTGTAAGCTCTTCTTCAGTCACGTTGATACCTTCAACAAATACCGTAAGGTGTTCGTTGATGTCGTAACTTGCACTTACATCCCATTGACCGTAAGTTTCAGTCGTAATTGGCTCGCCAGTCGCGCCGCCAACTTCAGTGTTATCTAGTGCAAATAGGAACGACTCACGGTTGTTAAACGCTACACGTGCTTGGAACGCATCACGCTCGTAGAACACGATAAGGTTTTGTGAATCTCCAAGACCTGCTAGCGCAAACGTCTGAGTTGTATCGCCAGATACTTCCGCATCGCTGTTTACTACAGTAGCGTTAGCGGTTACACCAAAGCCGTTATCCCATACGTGGGTAATCGCTACTTCGTAACCATTAACCGTTGCTGTTTCGCCGTTTTGAGGGCGAGGAACGGTATAATCTTCGGTAGTTCCATTGAGTTCATCAGTTGTTGCTACTACGTCACGCTCAGGGTTTTGAGGATCGAGTGACAATCCTGGTTCACACAACGGGTCGCTTGTACAGCGGAAGTCGGGACCTGAACGATTAAACAACGTGTAAGTTTCAGTTCCACCAAGTGTAACAATAAAGTCTTCCACTTCTTTATTAAATACTGCAAACGAGAATACTGAATCATCGCTGTAATACCACTCAAATGATAAATCCCAGTTTTCAGCGCTAAATGGCTTAAGGTCAGGGTTACCACCGCTTGCCTGAAGGTTTTGTCGACGAGGCTCACCATACGTTGTCGCCGGAGACATCTGAGACATAGTCGGGCGTGTCAAAGAATCGTAGCGAGAGAAACGCACAATCATGTCTTCTTGTACTTCTAGCTTAACATTCAAGCTAGGCAAAAGGTTGGAATATGAAGATGTACCAGTAATATCTTCTGCAGGCCCAAAAACGTTTCTAAATAGCGTGAGATCTGAGGTAGGTACAACATCAGCAATAAACGCTTGTACCGCAGAAACCGCTACGCTTGTCTCTTCATAACGGGCACCGAAGTTCATGGTTAACGGCATATCACCGATGTCATAACCAAACTCGAAGTTAGCGTAAAGTGCAGTCACGTCTTCTTCAATAGTGTAATAGTTATTTTGCAACGTTGGCGTTACTGGCGCGCCTTGAGAGGCAAGGTAATCTAGGTAAGCATCACCGTCGTACGTGTACCAAGTGTCAATCAAACCGCTGAAGAAGTTGTTCGCGGTAAACGGGCGAATATTCAGTTCATCGATTGGCGCTGCTGTGCCATAACCACAGAATGCACATTGTGACGCAAACTCTTGGAAAACGAATTTCTCACGCTCTGAGCGCAAAATACCGAAATCAACTTTACGGAAAACGTCAGAATCAGCTAAATAAGTGAAATCAGCTTTGTATTCTGTTACTTCGTCTTCAGACGCAACAACGTTACCTAAGTCATTATAGTGAAGGCGGTTTAGCGAAATATCGGGTAGTTGACCATTGCCAAAACCATCGTGAATTACAGTAGGTGTACCACCTGTGCTGTCAAACTCGTAGTTGTTAATAATACCTACAACGTTAAAGCGACCTTCGCCAGCAACGTCGTTTTCCGCTTCAGATGTTGATACATCAAACGTTGCTGAAAGGGAGTCAGTTACCTGCCAATCAACATTTAAACCAAAACCTTTGTTGGTAACATCACGTACACCACGGGTAGACGATACGAAGTCAGATGCTGGATTACCGCTACCTTGGTGTAGGTCAATTTCCTGCGTAAATTGTACAGCCGTGCCAAACTCAGAAATAGTGGCTGAACCCACGCGATCTGGCTCAAACCATGATGCAAGGTCAGTAACTTGTGAATCCACTTCAAACTTAGATACAAAACCGTCTAATGTGATAGTTACATCGTCAGATGGCGCAAACTGCGCAACAAGTGATGCATTGGTACGTGTTCTATCTTGCTGGTCGACTACTTGGTCCCAGTTACGAGGTAGATAAACATTAGATTCTAAAACACCGTCATTTCTATTCGAAAGTGTTAGACCTGGACGCCAACCCGCTGTTTGGATACGGTTAATTTGAACTTGACGCTCTTGATGAGAGACCGCAAGTAGCAAACCAAATTTATCGTCAGCAAATGTGTTGCTAACTAAGAAAGAGGCTTGTGGAGACGTTTCTTCTGAAAGGGTTTCATACACACCTTTCACGCTTCCTACCGCTTGGAAACCGTCATAGTCGAATGGACGAGCAGTCGATACATTGATGGTAGAGCCGATGCCACCCGATTGAAGGTTGGCAACGCCACTTTTATAAATATTGGCGCCAGTAATTTGGTCGGCAGCAAGTACGTCGAAGTTAAATGCACGGCCAGCGTCGTCAGTAGCGAGTTGGCGACCGTTTACAAGTACCGTGTTAAACTGTGGGCCGAAACCACGTACCGTAACTTTTTGGCCTTCACCACCGTTACGGTCAATAGAGACACCAGTGATACGCTGAAGTGATTCAGCAACGTTTAGATCTGGGAATTTACCTAAATCTTCCGCTGCGATACCGTCTGAAACAGCGAGGTTTTCTTTCTTATCAGACATTGCTCTTTTCAAGCTGCTTACAATGCCGCGAACTTCAATAACTTCAACAGGTGCATCGTTTACACTTTGAGTGTCAGCATCTTGAGAAAATGCTACCGGTGCGTGTAGGGCAGAGGCGATAGCAACACCTAAAAGTGAGCGTTTCGCAATTGGGCCTAACTGTGATGTGTTAATTTTATGTGTCACTGTGTTTTCTCCGTGAGTAGGCTACGTTTTAACGTACTTTGCACTTAAATTACGTTTTTAGTATGTGCGGATCAAGCTTATTAACATTACTTTTACACATTTAACGTTATATTTTCTCGATTATTATTTGTAACTTTATGAAAAATATAACGTTTCTATTTTAAGGTAAAAGGTGAAACGTTTACCTTAGGTCCAATACTAGCACAAAATGACAATGTAATTACAATGTTATAAAAATTTTTTTGTATAAAAAAAGTGCGGTATATAACCGCACTTTATTAACAATAGGAAAAATAAGGAGAAATTAACTACAGCGGATACGGTCTACAGCAGCTTTCCAACCGTCATAGGCTTGATCACGTTCCTGCTTTGATAGTCTTGGGGTGAAAACGCTATCACTCTTCCAGCACTGGGTTAGATCATCAATACTGCTAAACACACCTGCTTGTAACCCGGCAAGGAAAGCTGCGCCTAACGCAGTTGTTTCGGTGATTTCAGGTCGCTCTACTTCAGCACCCAATATATCTGACAAAAAGCCCATAACCCAGTCGTTACGGGACATACCGCCGTCTACACGTATATTCGTAGGGCGAGCTCCGTCGCTTTCCATCGCTTTTTGAAGGTCTTTGGTTTGATAGCAAACCGATTGTAGGCCTGCGGCAACGATTTCGCTTATTCCTGTATCACGAGTAAGGCCTAAAATGGCGCCTCGAGCATCTGGGTCCCAATATGGCGCGCCCAAGCCGGTAAAGGCAGGAACTAAAAATACACCGTTATCTTCTCGCGCGCGCTGTGCTAAAGCTTCAGATTCTGCCGCATCGTCAATAAGCTTTAGGCCATCGCGAAGCCACTGCACGGTGGCGCCAGCCATAAAGATGCTGCCTTCTAACGCATAGGTGGTTTTGCCATTTAGTCGGTAACCTACAGTAGTAAGTAAGCGGTTTTTTGATTGAAGAGGGGCGTCGCCGGTGTTAAGGATCATAAAGCATCCGGTTCCGTACGTACTTTTTGCCATGCCTTTTTCAAAACACGCTTGACCCACAAGTGCTGCTTGCTGGTCGCCTGCTACACCCTGAATAGGAATAGCTTTTCCGATGATGTCTTCTTTAATTACCCCAAAATCTGCGGCACAGTCCATAACTTCCGGCAGCATTGAAGCTGGAATGTTAAATTTATCAAGAAGCTTTTCATCCCAACACTGGTTATGAATATCAAACAACATGGTTCGAGACGCATTGGTGGCATCAGTTTTATGTGACTCACCGCCCGTTAAACGCCAAATCAAATACGTATCCACGGTACCAAACAGAAGTTCGCCGTTTTCTGCCTTCTCTCGGGCGCCTTCGACGTTATCTAGTATCCATGCGACTTTCGTTGCTGAGAAGTAAGGGTCAAGTAAAAGCCCTGTCGACTCTGTTATATACGATACAAATTCTTCGTCTTCGCTAAAGTCTCGGCAATATTGTGCTGTGCGTCTGTCTTGCCAAACGATTGCAGGGTAGACAGGCTTTCCTGATTGCTTATCCCAAACTAGCGTGGTTTCGCGCTGGTTTGTGATACCAATAGCAGCGACGTCAGACGGGGTTACATTACATTTGTTAAAAACTTCCTTCAAGGTAGCGACAACACTTTCCCAAATTTCTTCGGGGTCGTGTTCAACCCAGCCATCTTTAGGGTACTTTTGAGAAAACTCCTGTTGAGCGATGGCCTCTATACTGCCTTTTGCAGAGAAAATAATGCTGCGAGAGCTTGTTGTGCCTTGGTCAATGGCAAGAATATGTTGTCCCATAAGGTCACTCCTGAAGATAATTTTCATAGAGTTTGCATCATTTACAGATGTTTAACAATGCCATATTTTCGAAAACGAACATCTGATTTTCGTTTTATCGCGTGAAGTTTGTCATTAAGCACGTATAATTATTGTCGTTTTTATTTATGAGGATGTGTGATGAACCAAACGCAAAGACACGAAAAAATTGTTGGGCTAATAAAGCAACATGGTTTTATGTCTATTGATGATTTGGTGAGTGCTTGTGAAGTGACGCCACAAACCATTCGAAGAGATTTAAATCAGCTTGCTGAGAATGGCGTGGTCAGTCGCTACCACGGCGGCGCAGGTTTAAACCGAAGCTGGGAAAACACGCCTTATCAAGAACGTAAAACACAAAACAGTGAAGTAAAAGAAAAAATTGCTGAAGCTGTAGCGGCCATGATTCCCGATGGTGCGTCTTTGTTTATCAATATTGGTACTACGACTGAACTTATTGCTACTAAGCTACTAAATCATAAAAATCTACACGTAGTAACAAACAACATTCATGTAGCGACAATCCTATCTGCTAAAGAAGACTTCTCGGTGATCATTGCCGCAGGTGAAGTACGGTATCGCGACGGTGGTATTATTGGTGAAGCAACCTGTGACTTTATCAGTCAATTTCGTATGGACTACGGTATTATCGGTATAAGTGGTATAAGTTCAGATGGCGCGCTATTAGACTTTGACTTCAGAGAAGTGAAAGTTTCACAAGCTATTTTAGAGCATACTCAACACGTCATCCTTGCTGCCGACTACAGTAAATTTGAACGCCGCGCCATGGTTGAACAGGGCCATATATCACAAGTCGACTGTTTAGTTTGCGACAAAACACCACCGCCAAGCATAGGCAAAATTATAAAAGAAAATAACATTACTTTTGTAAAAGCATAACCATTAGCTGTATTACTGACTTATCGTCATAATCACAGATCTGTCATAATTCTAGACTAGCCTTATCATTCGATAATGTTGTGCGATGCCAAGTGTTCCTTGCACATGGTTTTGTATTGATTCACTCGTCTAGTTGTATTTACAAATATGCGACTCAGCGTATATAGATTAGCTAAACCCTTTATTCTTCCTTTGCATTATTACCAGCAAGTTAACGCATAATTGGGTTCATTTAACTTTCTTTAATGTTCGGTAATGTTCGTTTTGTGTTGACATGTTTTCCTTTTGGTTGTCAAATAGCCAACAACTAGATAAAGCAAATGTAAATACGAGCAGGGGCAAACTATGAGTCACAGCAATGAATCTGAAAAAACAGTCGACGTTTTAGTTGTTGGCGGCGGCGTTAACGGTGTTGGCGTGGCGCTAGACGCTGCAGGACGTGGGCTTTCAGTAGCATTATGTGAAAAAGGTGACCTTGCTGGCGCTACATCTTCATCAAGTAGCAAGCTCATTCACGGCGGCCTCAGATATTTGGAACATTACGAGTTCCGTTTAGTAAAAGAAGCATTGGCGGAACGGGAAGTATTGCTTCAAAAAGCCCCTCATATCATGTGGCCCTTGCGCTTTCGCTTGCCGCATCAAAAGCATTTACGCCCAGCGTGGATGATTCGAATTGGTTTGTTCCTTTACGATTCACTGGCGAAACGCAACATGCTACCTCGCTCACGTAAGCTGTCCACAACCAGCGAAAGCCCTTTAGTTAGCGGTATTACAACCTGTTTTGAATATTCTGACGGGTGGGTAGACGATGCACGCTTAGTGGTATTGAACGCATTAGCCGCACAAGATCAAGGCGCACAAATTTATACCCGCACTGAATGTGTGAAAGCTGAAAAGCTAGACAACCTGTGGAGCGTTGAGCTTAAAACAGCAAAAGGGAAAACGTTTACAGTAAAAGCGAAGTCTATTGTCAATGCTGCAGGCCCTTGGGCGGTATCCTTCTTAGATCGTTTAGTAAATGTTAACAACCCAAATGCTATGCGTATGGTAAAAGGAAGCCACTTCATTGTGCCGAAACTTTACGATACTGATGAAGCATACATACTGCAAAACAAAGACGGGCGTATTGTTTTTGTTATTCCGTATGAAGGAGATTTCTCTCTGGTAGGTACTACTGATGAAGACTTCAAAGGCAATCCATCAGATGCTGCTATATCGGATGAAGAAACCGAATACTTAATTGACGTGGTAAACACATACTTTAAATCAAAAATTACCCTAAGCGATATTGTTCACTCTTACAGTGGCGTAAGACCTTTACTGGAAGAAAAGAATGCTTCTGCTCAAGAGTTAACACGAGACTACAAAGTTGAGCTAAAAGGTGAGACAGGTAAGCCTGTGTTGCTCAATATTTTTGGTGGGAAAATAACGACCTACAGAAAATTAGCTGAGCATGCGGTAGACAAACTGACTACATGTTTCCCTAAAGCCAAGAAAGCATGGACTAAAGATGTTCCTTTACCAGGTGGCGCATTCGAAAGCCAAGACGAGCTTGTAAATAAGTTAATTGGTGAGTTCCCGTGGTTGAACAAAGATATTGCTCAACGTTATGCCCGTCAATATGGCCTTTTAAGCTACAAATTTTTAAAAGGAAAATTGACAATTGCTGAGATGGGAGAAGACTTTGGCGCAGGCATGTATCGCGCAGAAGTAGACTATTTAATTGAGAGTGAGTGGGCATGTACCCTGGAAGATGTTATTTGGCGCAGAACTAAGCATGGATTGCGTTTAAACAAAGCGCAACAAGAGGCGCTATCGCAATACATTGAGCAAAAAGCTCATTCACTTGATAGCGAGCAACAAGCTATTGACCCAGTATTGGCAAGTGCGTAGCTTCATTAAATAGATATAAAGGGCGTTTCGTCTAATAGGACGCCCTATATTCTCGTATATATCCGGTCTTATCAATTTGATACCGTTTTTTATAACTTTTTACATTAGCAAGGTCGCAAGCTTCAATTAGCCGGACTCAATATGAACACGGATGTCATAAAAGAAAGCACAGTGAGAGAAGTTATTTTCATTCGCCATGGAAAGCCACTTTCAGCCCACAATGAGAAAGTGAATGCTGCGGATTATGCAAGCTGGGTGCGTAACTATAATAAATCCCCCCTAGACCCAGCCAGCCAACCTAAACAAAAAATAGATATAACCGGTAGCTACATTGCCGTCAGCCCGCTTTTAAGAGCAAAGTTAACAGCAGCTCAATATGGGGCAACTTCAATTGATGAAGAGCTACCGGAATTGAGAGAAATGGATATACCTTACTACAAGCTACCTTTCACATTGCGCAGTTGGCACTGGGTTTTGCTAAGCCGTGCCCTTTGGTTTATGGGAACTAAAGGCCGCTTTGAAAGTTTCAAATTTGCTAAAAAACGGGTTGAAAAACTTTCAATACATATTAATAAACTTAGCGAAAAACACCCTAGAGTGGTTCTTTTTGGGCATGGGATGACGAACTACTATACGCGAGAGGCGCTAATGAAAAGCGGGTGGAAGCTAAAGCAAAAAGACAGTGATTTCTGGGGAATTACTATTTTGCAGAAAGACGTTTAGCCAAGAGTCTTACTCCAATCATCGATACTTGAAAACGCGCTAGGCTTAAGGTTTTGGTTAATTATCTATGCAAGCTGGTATTGCTTCATATTTCCTCCAAAATGCCGATAAACTATCATCATAGAAAAGTCGTTTTGCTGCGGTAGCAATTTCATGTTGCGCAAATAGCGACAAACACCACGCCAAACAAGGTTTAATACTTCAGTTATAAGCTGAGGAGCCACAGATGAATAAAAATAATAAAGATACCGAGACCACTAAAAACCTTATTAAAGCTTCTATCGCCGTTGTTTTCGCGTTCTCGCTAGGCATAGCAATTAACCATTTTCATATTGGCGAAGAAGATACCACTACAAAAGTTTTTGCAGAGCGTTTAGAGACGTTCAAGCGGAATGTGATTTCTTCACATTGGCAATGGCGAGTACGTCAGCCTACCACTATGATAATGCTTATTCACTATGACGACTCTGGCAGCGAAATGAACCGAACGCCAGTTCGTATGAATCACAATGGATGGCCGACCGCTGATATGTCGGACGCTGGATGTGAAAAAATTTGGTCATCAATAGTAGCATCCCCATTACGTGTCGACGGATTCAAAGTTCATGCAAAATACTACGCCGAGCTTGAAACAAGTGAAGATAACTACTGGTGTCGCTTCAGCTTGAGTAGAGGAACCTACTTCGACTATTACCCAGCAAGCGGTTCGGTAACTGCCTTGGAAGACTAGTAAGGTCTTCATACCATTAACATATTAATATAAATAATTACCTATGTAGGTATTTGGTTTATTTAGATAATTAGTCTACTTTTGAGTTAGCGCCATGTCATAAATTGGCACCTTAAGGTATTGTTGATAACAAGATAATACTCGACACTAACGAATTAAGTAGACATATGCTCTCTAGCTTATTCTCTTCGCAAAAGAACAATACAACGCTCACGGTAGGTGTGTCTGTGAGTGCTGCTGAGTTACATATTGCCGCTGTTAATTTTAGCGACAGTGGCTATGTACTCAACTCTTTTGCGTCTGTTCCCTT
Organism: Alteromonas sp. ABH4_454; assembly: GCF_056311775.1. NCBI lineage: Bacteria > Pseudomonadati > Pseudomonadota > Gammaproteobacteria > Alteromonadales > Alteromonadaceae > Alteromonas > Alteromonas sp. ABH4_454. The sequence goes on from NZ_CM149972.1 coordinate 1,069,848, forward strand.
TGACAATCGACAACCTCTTGAACAGCAATTAAGCGAGGCCTTACGAGAATTTGAAAAAGAGGCATGTCGAGTATCCATTGTGCTTTCTCAAGAAATGTATCATATGGTTCAAGTGGAAAAGCCTGATGTACCCGAAGAGGACATCACGACTGCACTACCTTGGACACTTGGTGAGTTGGTTCCGTTCGATTCTAGTAATATTGTTTTGGACTACATCGATTACCCGGTTCAAACACGGACCGGCGGCAAAAAAATAGATGTGTTTGCTGCCGAAAAGTCATCGCTTTCTGCACTGGTACAAAGCCTATCGAAAAAGAAAGAGGTTAAACTCACCCATATTCACGCTAAAGAAGTGCTGGCTACCGAAATGGTGCCTGATGATGATTACGCGCGATTACTTATTATTCAAGAGCCCAATAGCGAACCTTTTTTGATGATAGTGCGCTCGCGCGCTATTTGGCTATCGCGACGGTTGAGGGGATTTGTTAAAAAATCCTCCGCCCCAGAAGATTTAGTTCAATTAAGCGATATGCTTGGTTTAGAAATTCAACGTTCCATGGATTTCTATGAGTCACAGCTAAAACAGCCACCGCTAAAAGAAATCTTGTTCAGAACACAGTTTGATTGCGAGCCTGTTATAGAGCGCTTAAAGCCCTTTCAGCCTGCGGCTATGAAAAAATTCGTTGCAGAGCTTGAATTAGCTGATGTTGTTGACCCCACTTGCCACTTTGCTTTGGCTAGTGCGCTTGTTGCAGCGAGGGAGGCCCAGTGAAACGCACGATAAACCTTTATCACCCCTCGCTTAAGCCTAAAAAAGAGCGCTTACCCCTATCAAAGGTGCTTTGGGTAAACGGCGTAGCGTTTGGAGTAATGCTAATTGCCGTTGTGGCTCTAAATGTTTTACTTAGCGCCAAACAAGAAAAAATAGCACAGCAATCAGCGTCAACACGCCAAATTAATAACGAAATTAAAGCGCTGAATAATGCACTAGAGAAAAAGCGTGATACCAAAACGCTTCAGCAGCAGCTTGAGCAAGTGAATGCCAAGATAGAAAACAGAAAGCAATTGCTTGCCTATTTAGAAAGTGGAGAGCTGTCTTTTGATGCAACCAAGTATGGCGAAGTGATGGACGATTTAGCTAACTATCACAACCAGAACCTTTGGCTTACTAGCATAAACATAGATACCCAGAAAATTCGTTTGTCAGGGCAAACGGTGGCACCTTCGTCTATTCCTGTTTGGTTAAAGAAGTTACAGCAGTCACCTTTCTTTCAGGGCAAGTCATTTTCGTCCGTGAAGTTTGATGAAGTAGACGGGGCTGAAAACGTGAAGCAATTTTTAATATCAACTGATTTTGAGGGAGACGCTGATGAGTCAGTATCAACAGCTCTCTGATAAGTTTTCTGCGCTCGAAAACAGAGAAAAGCAGCTTATTTTGTGGGTGAGCTTTGGCCTTATCGTTTATCTGTTCTTTTGGTTTGGCATATCGCCCGCGCTAGATAGCATGTCTGGTGCGGATAAAACCCTTACTCGAAAAGAAAGTGAATACAAGGCGCTAGTTATTCAAAGGGATGCCATTCAGCAAGCGCTGTCTGTCGATTACACACAGCGTATGCAACAAGAATTGGATAGCGCGAGAAAAGTACTACTGAGCGTAGACGATGCGCTGCTTTCATTGAACGAAGGCTTCGTGGCAGCCGACAGAATGCCCGAGTTGTTAATGACGCTATTAAATGAAGAAAACAATGTGAGCTTGGTTAACTTTAACGTAGAACCTACTCAAACCCTTCGTTTTGGTGAAGGTGAAACGCAAAGTACATCATTTTATCGTCACAATATGCGTTTAGTGATTGAGGGTAGTTACTTCGACTTACGCAGTTATTTAGCGCGTCTACAAGCGGCACCAGAAAAAGTCATTGTGACTGACTTCGCTTATAACGTCGACGAATATCCCAGAGCATCATTGACATTGGGGTTAGCGACAGTAAGCAATAACGCTACCTTCATTTCGCTTTAAGGAGTCTAGGTGAAGACGATGAAATGCTTGATATTTAGTTTGTTGGTAGTAGGTAGTGCTTTCAATCCTGCAATAGCCGCCGTAGACCCAACTAAACCTGCCCAGTTCAAGGGGGCGAGTGCAAGCGAAAGCAACCTTTTAGATGGCGAATTGGCACTGCAGTCAATTTTTAAACGCAGTTCCGGTTACAGCGCGATCATATCTGGCAAGTCTTATCGAGAGGGCGACACGCTGAATGAATTTACTGTGTCCAAAATAACCCCTAAACACGTGATTATAACTGACGGTCGTCAGCAGAAAATACTAAGAATGTATGCATATGAAATTAAAAAATAGCCTTATTTCTAACGCACTGATGCTAGCTGCGGCGTTTGTTATCGCGGGTTGTCAAACCTATGGTGTTGGCGAGGAAGTGAAACCGCATATTCGCGATGAACTCAATCGTTCCCAAAATGTACCTGCGACCAAACCAGCTCCTCCACCGCAGTTAAACCAAGAACTGCTGTCAGAAGTAGCTCGCTATCAGTCGCTACCAGCTCCTACGTCTCAGAAGCTATTTGCCGTATCTGCTAATAATGTGGATGTTCGACCGTTTTTCGATGCGCTGGTGGAAGATACGCCTTATAGCGTGGCTGTGCATCCAGCGGTGTCTGGTCAAATTAGCTTAACGCTTAAAGACGTGGCGCTTGAAGATGTGCTTACGATTATTTCTAGAATGTATCCGCTGGATGTATTTTTAGAAGGTAAGGTCATCCAGGTTATGCCATCTCAATTAAAAACAGAATCTATCCCGGTTAACTTTCTTATGATCAAGCGTTTCGGTGTGTCGAACGTCAGCGTGATTGCAGGTGGAGTAAGCGAGCAGGACCAAAATAACGGTGGTAACAACGGTGGTATTAACGGCAACAATAATATCAGCGGTAACGCACTGGGCGGTCAAGGTGGTTTTGGTGGCCAAGGTGGTCTTGGCGGCAACAATATACAGCAGCTCAACGGTTCAAATATTCAAACCACCAGTGAAAACGATTTTTGGAGCGACTTAAAAGAAGCGTTAAAAGTACTGGTATCACCTACTGAAGGCCGTCAGGTGGTGGTGTCACCGCAGGCGGGGTTGGTGACGGTGCGCGCGCTACCAAGCGAAATTGCCGTGGTGAAAGACTTTTTAAACCAAAGCCAAGAAAGCCTGCAACGCCAGGTGGTGCTAGAAGCTCGCATTATTGAAGTCACGCTAAATGATGGTTACCAACAAGGCGTTAGATGGGACCGTATAGCAAGCGGCTTAACGGGGAGCCTCAATTTTGGGTTTAGCGGCGGGGCACTTGCTTCTAATTTTGCAGCAAACACTGCAGCGGGAATCGACCCAGCTATTAATGCGGTTAATGCTATAGGCAATACTATTTCTACCGATATCGGTGGAGTATCAACGCTTCGTATTTCTCGCGGCGACTTTGATGGTGTTATCAATATGCTTCAAACCCAGGGTGACGTGCAAATGCTGAGTAACCCTCGCGTTACGGTAACTAACAACCAAAAGGCCGTTATTAAAGTAGGGCAAGACGAGTACTTTGTTACCGATGTGTCGACCAGTGAAGATCAAAGCACAACAAGCACAGAGAACGAGAATGACATCGAACTTACTCCTTTCTTTTCTGGTATCGCGCTGGACGTAACACCGCAAATAGACAGAAGTGGCTCTGTAATACTGCATGTTCACCCTTCAGTAACAGAAACGGCGGAACAGACAAAGGTTATCCAAGTAGGTGACCAACAAATTTTGTTACCGCTAGCACAAAGCAATATTCGTGAATCAGACACCGTGATCCGCGCTCGCGACGGTGAAATTGTGGTGATAGGCGGCTTAATGGAAACGGTTACCAGCGAGCAAGAATCCAAAACACCGCTGTTAGGTGATATCCCTATTATCGGTAACGCGTTTAAAAACAAAGCGAAAACCCAGAGCAAGCGCGAATTGGTTATTCTCATTCGCCCTTCTGTGGTACAGCCAGATACGTGGGAAAAGCAGCGCCTTCGCACTCAGTCACTACTTGATCAATGGTATAGAAACTAATTATGTACCAAGGCTTTTATCATTTCACAGAAATGCCGTTTTCGCTTACGCCGAACACGGATTTCTTTTGTGCACTGGCGCCGCACAATGAAGCGTTAAAAGTCATTTTGTCTGCGTTAAGTATGTCTGAAGGCTTTATTAAAGTGACCGGTGAAGTAGGTACAGGTAAAACCCTGTTGTGCCGCAAATTGATAAATCACCTTTCGGACAAATTTGTAGCCTGTTACTTACCGAATCCATACCTAAGCCCTGACGAGTTGCGTATAGCATTCGCCAATGAATTAGGTATTGATATATGTAAAAACGAAGCTTCTCAAGGGTTACACAGTGCCATCGAGTCAAGGCTTTTAGCACTTAAACAAGAGGGGCGGCAAGCGGTACTGATTATCGATGAAGCGCAGTCGTTAAGCTGGGATGCACTTGAGATGCTGCGCTTATTTAGCAACTTAGAAACTGAGAAAAGTAAGCTGCTTCAAATCGTTTTATTCGGCCAGCCAGAGCTTGACGCTAACCTGTCAAACCCCAAGGTTAGGCAAATTCGTCAGCGCATCAGCTTTTCGTACACGCTGCGCACAATGACGTCGGCAGAAGTGGAATATTACATAGGCCACAGACTAACAACGGCCGGCGGCAGCGAGCAGTTAATTTCTAAAGGTTTACGGGCTTTTATCGCATTAGTCACCCGAGGAACGCCACGGTTGGTTAATATTGTTTGCCACAAAATTCTTCTTCGCGCTTACGGCCAGGGAAAAAGCGCTGCGACTTGGCAACATACGATAAATGCAGTGTTTGATACTGATGACTGCAAGCGAAGGCTTGTTCCTAGACAAAGCATTGTTATTTTTTCCATAGCTGCGGTTGCTGTAGCAAGTGCGCTTTACCTTTACGGGGCGCAGGGCTTATGAGCATTTTAAATGACACCTTAAAATCGTTAGATGAGCGAAACCAGAATGAAGATTTTGGCTTGCCGCCTACGGTGCACGTCGAAAATCGTTCGCTTTGGCCTAAGGTGCTGATTGCGCTCATTGTACTAGGTCTAGTTATATGGTTGATGTTGAGTAGTATGACTGAGCTTGGGGATAACAAGAGTGTTGGTCATACAGGTAGCGCTGACATTGTTGCAAAAGACGATGTACAGAATACAGCAGCAAGCTCAATGGAAAATAAGCCCATCCAAACGGACAGTGAAAGTACTTCCAAGCAAGGTGTCGATAGTGCCGAACAACAGTTAGAGGGCATGAAGTCTACACCGTTATCCGAGCAAGATTTGGCATACCAAAATACGCCGTCAGACGTGGCTGAGATTGTATTTAACAGTATTGATGAAACGGTAGTCGACGACGAGGCAGAATATAGGCAACGTACGCAAGTTGCTAATGCTTCAAGCTCAAACTCGGATGCCCAATCAGATCAAAAGCCAGATAAAAAGACAGATAAACAGGCAGCCGAAGTTAAAGACGAAACCCTATCAGCCGCAAACGTATCAGAAGAGACTGAAGAAACCGGCTCGGCGGTAGTGAAAGCCTCAGGCTTAACCCAAGAAAAAGCAAACATACAAACGGCAAGCAGGACAAACCCTGGAACAAACGTTAAAACAACTGGTGAATTAAGCTCGCCTAAACCAGATAGCATTATTTCACGTGAGCCAGCGATTGACGTTACGCCTAAATCGCCAGAGCAACAAAGCGCCGTTCATTTAGAGGCAGGGCTTAAAGCTTATAATTTTGGTATTTTCGACGACGCTCAAAAAAGCTTTACTCTTGCACTATCTACCTACCCGCAAAACACCGAGGCTCGCAAACAGTTGGCCGCGCTTTATTTTGGTCAAAATAACAACCTACAAGCGTTACAGGTACTTTCAGAAGGCGTTGTAATATCACCAGAGGCGTTAGTGTGGCGCGAACTCATGGCTAAGATTCTGGTTCAAGAAAGCCGTTTTGAAGAAGCTCTGAACCTTATGCCAGATAGCTTAGATGCGAAAGCACTGGCTGAAAAGCGTTTCGATTATCTGATACTAAAAGGGACCTCTGCACAGACAATCAATAAACCAGAACAAGCTATCTCGGCGTTTAGCGCCATGACCTCGCTACAACCGAATAATGCAAAATGGTGGTTGGCACTGGGGGTTAATTACGACGCACTTTCTGACAAGCGTTTAGCCATATCTTCATATTCCAGAGCCCTTGCGATTGGTGGCCTCTCTTCTACATCATCGCAATATGCTAGTGCCCGCCTAACCGATTTACAGGAGCAACCTTAATGCGTCCTCGATTAAAGATGCGCCTCGGCGATTTATTAGTTCACGAAAATATCATTACCAGCGCGCAGCTTGATAATGCGCTATCGGCACAGCGGTCATCCGGGCGAAAACTTGGTGATACGCTTATTGACTTAGGGTTTATCAGCGAACCGCAACTTCTTCGCTTTCTTGCTCAGCAACTCAATATTCCTTTTTTAGATATTACACAGCGTCGAATAGATCCAGAGCAAGCACAACTTATCCCAGAAACTTATGCAAGACGCTATCGCGCGCTAGTACTCGAAGCTGACGACGATGAAGTGCTGCTAGGTATGAGCGACCCCACCGACTTAGGCGGTCTTGATCAGTTAGGGCCGCTAGTAGCGCCGCGTAATATCGAACTGGCAATAGTTCAAGAAAATCAGATGTTAGAAGCGTTTGATTCGGTTTATCGTCGTACCCAGGATATAGCGTCATTTGCAGAAAAGTTAGGTGAAGAGTACGCCGATGAAGCCGACTTTGAACTCTCTGCCTTAGACGATACTACTTCAGATGCCACAGTAGTAAAGCTGCTTCACTCTATTTTTGAAGATGCAGTACAGGTGCGTGCATCTGATATTCATATTGAGCCAGATGAAAATATTCTGCGCATCAGGCAGCGTGTTGACGGCGTGCTGCAGGAAAATACGCTAGGCCAGGTTAAAATTGCGTCGGCATTGGTACTTAGGCTAAAGCTGATGTCAGGTTTGGACATTTCAGAAAAGCGTATACCCCAAGATGGGCGTTTTAATATAAAAGTGAAAGGTCACACCCTTGATGTGCGTGTGTCCACCATGCCTGTTGCCAATGGCGAAGCGGTGGTTATGCGATTGCTAGATCAATCCGCGGGTCTTTTGACGTTAGATCAGACGGGGATGCCGGATGCAATGGCCGAGAAATTTCGCGCAGCAATAAACCGACCCCACGGCATGATATTGGTTACTGGGCCGACAGGTTCGGGTAAAACCACAACCTTGTACGGCGCGCTAAGCGAGCTCAATAAACCCGACTTGAAAATCATTACCGCTGAAGACCCCATTGAATATCGCTTGCCTCGTATAAACCAAGTACAAGTGAACTCAAAAATTGGCCTAGATTTCGCGTCAATTTTGCGTACCACGCTTCGACAAGACCCTGACATTATCATGGTGGGGGAGATGCGCGATCAAGAAACCGTTGAAATAGGACTGAGAGGCGCACTAACTGGGCACTTGGTTTTAAGTACGCTTCACACCAATGACTCTGTAACTAGCGCCATCCGTCTTATCGATATGGGCGCGGCGCCCTATCTAGTAGCAACATCACTGCGTGGCGTTTTGGCGCAGCGTTTGGTACGTCGTGTATGTGACAACTGTAAAGAAGAGCGGCCGCCAAGCGCGCAAGAGCAAGCATGGGTAGGTTTCCTAAAGCCAGAACTAGCAAATGCGACTTTTTGCAAAGGTAGGGGCTGCAATAGCTGTAACCACACAGGTTACAAAGGGCGTATTGGTGTTTTCGAGTTTTTGGAAATGAACGAAGATATGATGGAAGCGCTGCGAGATGACGATACGCAGGGGTTTGTTGACGCGACAAAGGCCAACAAAGACTTTGTTCCACTTTCTCATATGGCTCTTGATTATGCAGCTGAAGGCAAAACCTCATTAGATGAGGTCTTCAAAGTCGCTGAATTTGTGCCTGAGGTGGTGAACCACTAATGCCTCAGTTTAGTTATGCGGGTAAATCGGCTCAAGGTGGCCCTCAAAAAGGCATTATTGAGGCTGCGTCTGCGCAAGCAGCGGCGCAGGCTTTGTTGTCTAAAAACATAGTGCCTATTTCGATAGAAGAAACTAAAAAAACAGAGAAAACGAGTACTGGTTTAGACATAGGTCACCTATTCGAAGCTAAAGTCGGGCTGGATGAGATGATCATCTTTTCTCGCCAAATGTACTCGCTGCTGAAAGCGGGTATACCGATTATCCGGGCAATTAAAGGGCTAAGTGAAAACGCCTCACATAAGCGTTTCCAAGAAATTTTAAAGGACATTGCCGATCAGCTTGAGCAAGGCAGAAGCTTATCTTCTGCCATGACGAAATATGAAAAAATCTTCACGCGGTTGACCATTTCTGTTGTCGTAGTAGGTGAAAATACCGGTAAGCTGGACGATGTTTTCCTGCAGTTAGCCCTCTATTTCGAACGGGAACAGGAAACGCGAAAGCGCATTAAATCGGCATTGCGGTACCCCACTTTCGTATTGATAGCGCTCGCTATTGCTATGTTTATATTGAATCTTTTCGTTGTACCCGTTTTCACACAAATGTTTGAGCGGTTCGACACCGAGCTACCCATAATGACTCGCGTGCTTATAGGCACTTCAAACTTCTTTGTAAACTACTGGTGGTTAATTTTAATCGTATTAATTGGAATAATTTTTTCGGCTAAACAATACGTTAATTCGACTAATGGACGACTTAAATGGGACAAATTTAAACTAAAGTTGCCTGTTGTAGGCAGCATTATTGAGCGATCATTATTAGCAAGATATAGCCGTAGCTTTTCTATGATTCTGCGGGCAGGTGTGCCCTTAACTGCGGGCCTGTCACTAACAGCGGATGCTGTAGATAACGCTCATATGCAAATGCGCATCAAAGAGATGCGCCAAGGCATAGAAAAAGGCGAAAGTTTGCTGAGAGTTTCGAAAAATAGCGAACTGTTTTCTACACTTGTACTACAGATGATTGCTGTGGGTGAGGAAACGGGGCGATTAGAGCCGCTTTTAGAAGAAAGCGCCGACTATTACGAACGTGAAGTCGATTTCGACTTAAAGAGCTTAACCGCCAAAATAGAGCCTATCTTAATCGGCTTTGTGGCGGTCATGGTGTTGATACTGGCGCTTGGCATCTTTACACCAATGTGGAACATGATGTCGGCGGTGAAAGGCGGGTAATAGTTTCGCTATTTCAGTGGGGTAAAAGGTGGCTAGCACTAGAGCAGGGTTATTTAACTTTATTGTGATTGGGTTGGTGCTCGCTGTTTTGGCTACATCGTACGTGTATCACGCAGCACCAGTGATAGAAGAAGCTGAACAAGTAAACAAAGAAAACGCGATAGCTCAGTTTCAACGGGTTGTTATGTTGGCCAGAGCCCAATGGATAAAGACCAAGCAATCGAGGGTTCTGATTTACGAAACTGATTTTGATGCCAGTGGCAGTATAAAGCAGCAAAAAGAAGTGGCTGCAGAGTTATTTGTAAATACAAAAGGTTGGCCTGAAGGGCTTAAAGCAGGCCAAGGCAATGCGTGTGAATACCTGTTTACATTGGCGACATTAAGAGAATTCGATGTGTCGTCAAAAATATCGGTAAGCGATGAATACGTAAACGGATACTTGCAATGTGCATTCCTTATTCAAGACAAAGTTTGGTTTGAGTACAACGCTGGTAGCGGCGTAGTAAGAGAAAGAAAAAGTTAACTAAGCGTCGGAGTTATGCGCTTATTTGTAATCTAGGAGATGCTATGAACACGAGACAGCAAGGCTTTACGCTAATAGAGCTTATCATTGTTGTAATTATTTTAGGCTTGCTTGCGGCTACGGCACTACCGCGTTTTATCGATGTTACCGATGAAGCTCGAGAAGCCAGTGTAGAGGGTGTAGCAGGGGGCTTTGCCGCCGCTGTAGGTCTTGTGCGCGCACAATGGGAAGTGGAAGGTCGCCCAAGTGGCAACAATGGGAACGGCAATGGCACAGTAGTTACTTACGACCAAACGCCAGTGGGCGTTGACGGTACCATTGGCTACCCGACCGGCAGTTCTACCGGTAATACACTTATTTCTACGGTTAACAACACCGAGTGTAAAAACACATTTGACCTAATTCTACAGTCGGCACCTACCAACACCACATCGACAAACGATACGGTTGTTGCTGATTTCAGATACGCGGTACGTTCAGATGACTCTGGCACAAACACGCTTTGTGTTTACTACTTAGTTGAGTCTATGGGGTTACCTAATACTTCAGCGCCAGCAGACGGCACGCCTGACGGTACGACGTTTGACGGTTTCACTTACAACCCAGCCACTGGCCAGGTTACTGTTTTTTAATTAATACTCAGGAAGTTTGATTATGCAAAAAGTATCAACACAACAGGGTTTCACCCTAATCGAGTTAATCATTGTAATTGTATTGCTGGGTATCCTAGCGGTAACCGCAGCACCTAAGTTTCTGAACCTTCAAGACGACGCACGTGATTCTGTTTTACAAGGGATCGCTGGATCAATAGAGTCGGCATCATCTGTTGTATACGGTAAGGCGTTAATTAATGGCGAGGCGAGTGCAGCAACAGGTTCGGTTAATGTAGGCAACGGCACGACTATTAATACAGTCTATGGTTACCCAGATGGTGCAACTGCAACCAATTTGACTAACCTGTTAGACGCAGACATTGATAATGCTGGTGATTATTTGACTACTACTGTTGCTGGTTCTGACCCTGCTGAGCTACTGATTTATTACAAAGGTTACACAGGTTACAGCACGACTGCTCCTACTACGGCAAATGCTCCGTGTACGATTACTTACACGAATTCATCTGGTGAAGGTGTTCGCCCTACTATCAATGTTGTTTCTTGCGTCCAGTAATGTGAAGAAAAACGGTTTTACACTAGTAGAACTTATTATAACCATATTGGTTATTGGGGTGCTGGCGGTAACCGCCGCACCTCGCTTTCTTGGTAGCGACACCGAAGAAGCCATTGCACTTCGGGACAGAGCCCTTCAGCTAGTGCGAAATATGCAGCTTCGCGCCATGCAAAACGTAAAAGACAGCAGCTGCGTGAAAATTACAAGTACAGTTATTGCTCCCCCCGCTGGACACGACTGCGCAAATGCTCTTTCCACTGCTTTTGACGACGACCAAGTTATCAATGCTTCTAATACTGATTTCACTTTTCAAACTGCAGATGAAAACGGCGATAGTTTTTCCCAAATTCAGTTTGACGGGTTTGGCCGACCAAGCAATATTGCCTGCTCAACTAACTGCAAAATTCAAATAAGTTCCTTTACCATGTGTTTGCAAAGTGAGGGAGCCATTTATGCGTGCTAACGGGATGCTCCCTACGCGTAGAAAACGCAGTGAAGGCTTTACTTTATTAGAGCTCGTAATTGGTATTGTTGTATTCACTATCAGCTTAACCATTGTGCTATCGCTTATTGTGCCGCAAGCTGAACAAACGGCTGAGCCATTTCGCCAAGTAAAAGCTGCTAAGTTAGGTCAGTCGTTAATGAACGATATTCTAAGCCGCTCTTATGATGAAAACAGCGACAGAAGCCCGCCATTTGAAACCTGTAATACTAAAGGAAATTGCTCAACAACCCTTGGTCCTGAAGAGGCGAGTGAAGACGACTATGACGATGTTGACGATTACAACGGCTACGTAGTGAATAATGTGGGCGGTAACTATAACAATTTTGGTTTTGCGGTAACGGTAGATTACGACAGTGACTTAGATGACAGTACGCCCACTGACGGTCAAACGTTCAAGCGTATTGATATAGCAGTGACTGCTCCAGACGGCCAAGTCTACAATTTCAGTGCTTATCGAGGGAGCTATTAATGTTTCCACGCAAAGCACAGCGCCAGCGCGGTTTTACACTTATAGAGCTTATTCTAGTGATCACTATTTTAGGTGTAATTAGCGTTTCTGTCGCCCAAGTGATTTCTTTAAGTGCGCAAATTTATATAACCGGCGCAGAGCGTACCCGCCTTGTTTCAGACGCGCGCTTCATTATTTTGCGACTGGAAAAGGAGCTACGCAATGTGGTGCCAAATTCAGTGTCATTTGATGCGAGTTTAGGGTGCCTGTCTTATTACCCGATTAAAGAAAGTGGTACCTATGTGGGTGATGCGTTCAATAATCCCATGCATGTTGTGGTGTTCAATAGTCAATTGAGCGTGAATGATACCCTTGTGATATACCCCACAAACCCGCAGAGCGTGAATGATAACGGGCGAACAATAGATACTATTGCTGATGCGGCTTCTGAGCCGACTAGCGATAATCAATATGAGCTCACGCTTAGCGCCGCGAACACACAATCTTCCCCAGGCAAACGCTTCTTCGTTCCTGAAGAACAAGTGACAATTTGTAGAACGTCTACAGCCCAAGGTGAACGCTTAATAAGAACACAAGGCGCTACGTCGGGCGTTCTTGGAACTAATGTGACATCGTGGAGCGCGAATGTGGTCACCGCGGGTTTACGCCAAAATGGCTTAATTGAGCTGCAAATGACCTTAGAAAGCAGTGATGATGAGCGGATATCCGTTGTACACGAGGTGCACTTCCCTAATGTGCCATAAAAAAACGCGACCAACCTTTTTTCATAGTAAAAACCGACGGCCCGTCGGTCTATGTAGTTCGCCTGCTCGGCAAAAAGGTTCTACAACGATTGTTGCGATCATTATAAGCATTGTTCTTTTAGGGCTTGGTATTGCGTTATCTAATCAAATTTCATCAAACATCCGTCAGCAATCCATTGAGTACTATGGTGCTCGCGCTTATTTGGCCGCACAAAGTGGAATGGAAGTCGCGATTTCGAGACTAATTAACGGGAATAACCCCGCGTGTTCCGTTATTACTCAGCCAGTAATTATTAATGCAGCTAACGTGCAGAATTGTGTTATTGCGCTATCTTGTGAAGTAGAGACCGAGGTCGAAGAGCCAGAAGTAGCCGCTGGTGAAATTAGGGTTTATGCGTTAGGTGCGGAAGCACAGTGCAGTGCAGGCCAGCTTGAAACCTCAAAACGCGTTCTTGTTGAAGTGAGGCAGGAAGAATAATGACATTTCGTATATCTCTTGTTCGAGCCCTTTTTATTGGGATGTTATCTGTATTGGCAATGCCCGTGTTAGCTGTCCCTCAAATCGAAGGTAGGTTCATCGAGCTTCAAAATACCTACAATAAAGCAGAGTGGACGACTATAAGCTTTTCGCAGGTGTATGACGAGCCTCCGGCCGTATTCATGCTATCGACCAATCAGGGGAGTAACCCTGCTATCGTTAAAATTCGCAACGTGACCAGAACGGGCTTTGAAGCATTGCCCCTTGAGCCCTCTGGTGAAGATGGCCCTCATATCACTATGGGAGGTCATTATCTAGCGATTGCCTACGGCGTTCACGAATTCCCTGACGGCGATATTGTTGAGGTAGGAAAAATGGAGCTGGATGCTACTACCATCCAAGCTGCTACCAATTCTCCTTGGTATTTTCCAACAGGACCATTAGTGCCTGGTACTGAAGATGCGCGATACGCAGAAGTGCCTCTTCAGACAGATTTTGGCGAGCAACCCGTTTTCTTCCACTCTATTCAAACTGTTAATAACCAAGTTGACGTAAATGGCAAGAAACCTCCCAATGAACATCTACTGCCATTCCTAACCATTGCAGCTAAATATGAAGCGCCTTCATACTATATAGCTTTGGAAGCGTCAGAAACAGATTATGAACCTGTAACACAGCCCGAGACCGTTGCTTACATGGCAACCACGGAAGGGTTTGACCGCAGGTTCTTCGACGACAATGGTGTAGAGGTAGTCTGGGAGGCTGACTTTGCAGACGTGCGCATTCAGGGGTGGGACGACGGCTGTTTTCGAAATAACTTTAAGAACTCTTATACGCAAACCCCTTTGGTTGCTGCCAGTAAGATCAGCCGCAATGGTCAAGACGGAGGGTGGCTGCGCAGTTGTCAGGTAAACAAAAATAGATTGGGGCTTCGCGTTGATGAAGACCGAAGTTTAGATTCAGAACGTAATCACGCCGAAGAAGATGCCAGTATTTTAGCCATGACATCAGAATTTGTGTTCAGCGGTGAAGTGCCAAGTTGTGACGTGGCATTCCCTGGAGCGGTAGCAGCATTTGGCGGCTCGGCTATTAATCTCCCCGCTAATAGCCGTATTATCGATGAAAACAGCGGCGTACTAAGTGCAACGCAATTAATCCCCGGAGGAACAGCTGGTACAGCAGATTATCCTAAGTGTGGAGAGCCGGCTGTTGACTGTACCGTAAATAACACAGACTCACTGACCGAGTCACAAGCCAGAGCAATACCTAGCATCACTGTTGATGACAGCGGCCCCGAAATAGCAGCCGGTAATTTAGCAGGGGATTACTACTTCAGCAGGCAAAATGTGCTGATGGCAGCGGGTAACTATAACGTCGTAGCCCCTACACGCATCTATATTTCCGATCCAGGTACAAATCCAATTGGCGAGCCAACCCGCTTCGTTATGGCTAATGCCAACGTTACCGTCGCTGATGGTGCTTACCTAGCGATTTATGTAGACGGCGACGTAGTTATTGATGGCTCTAACCCTAACGCCTTAGTTATTGCAAAAGGTTCGGTTACATTCGCTAATGTTGGTGATGAAACCATCATTGGTCGTTTTAATGCTGGTGGAGGAATTGAATCCGTTTCTTCAACAACGGCAACTCTTCCAGCACCTCTTAGAGTTACTGCAAACGAAGTACCGAATAATATTCCCGGCATATGTGGTCGTGAGGTTATCGAAGTACTTAATCACTATCGCTATGAATTAGCGGACAACAAAGGCAGTAGCTGTGCGGCTAAACAGATAACGCTTAAGGCTTGTGCAGATGTGAATTGCGATCTCATCTACTCTCAGCCTTCAACGGTTAATTTGTCTCCGCAAAACAATGCTAATTTTCAGTGGAGCGGAAATGATGTCGTCTCTTTTACTGGGCAGATTTCGTTAGCGCTAGACAGCTTGAAAGGAAACGATACAAAGCTTGCAACACTAGGCGAAACGCCATCTTCACAGCTTCGCTGTTTTATTGGGGGAAAGGATGTAGGTATTGAAGGGTGTAAAATTGACTTCAAAGACGATGGTCTAGTGTTCAAAAACCTTACAGACAACACCGCCACTATTGTAACCCAACTATCTGGCAAACCATCAGATCAAGGCTTTAATAGTAAGACCTATGCTGTCGAGGCCTGTGGTAACTCAGAATTTTTAAGAAACAAAGTTGTAGATGTGGACCTTAACTACAATTGCGCAAGTTCTAGCACTTGCTCGAATAAGGTAGCCCTGTCAAATAACAATAACACGTATGAACTTGGGTTATCTGCGGATACCTTCGCACTGCAATTTGACGCAAACTCTCGCGCAGAGTTTACGGTGCAGTATCCTGATGCGGGTGAATTGTCGCTTACAGGAACAATTACTGACAGAGCCGCTATAACGGGCTCTTCAAATATCTTCACAGTTCGCCCTTTCGGTTTCGCAATGGACATTTTAAATGACAGTGGAACCAGTACTAATCTCAACGGATATGCGACTAACGCAAATGGCTCACTGCTGAAGCGCACGGGAGAAAACTTTGTACTAGGTCTTCGCACTGTGCAGTGGGTTGATGGCGAAGACAGCAATAACGACGGTATACCAGATAACTTCGCAGAGTTAGCTAATAACAACACAGCCGAGCATTATTCAGGAAGTGTTACTCTGACCCCTCAACAAATCTTACCAGCAGGTGGGACAGCAGGTTCATTAAGCGTCACTGCCGTTAATTTTGATAACGAGGGCAAAGTCAGCTTGGCTCTAAATTACGATGAGGTTGGTACTATATCTATCGCTGCGCAAAGTACGTATTTAACAAACTCTACCGTACTTGGTGAGGTAAGTAATGTGGGGAGGTTTGCGCCCTCTAATTTTGCACTGACGGGAAATGTAGTGGCGGCGTGTACGGCGAGTGATGCGTTCAACTATTTTGGTCAGCCAATCAGCGAAGTGAGCTTCTCTCTCACTGCCCTTAACCAAAATGGCAGCCGCACTGTGAACTACTACGATGGTTTCGACAAGCTAACAAGCCTTACGCTGCAGGTAGAACACGACGGAAGCCTGCTAGATCGTTTAGAAAATATAAACACGATTTCATGGCCTCAAAGTGGGACTACAGGTCAAATCACCTTTTCTGACAATGACATAGTATTTAGCCGTTTGGGGAGCGCAGCGCTCGACGGAGCATATATGAATGCGTCTATTGCGCTGGTGGCTGATAGTGGACAAATTGAGAACGCAAACTTTAACGGGCTTTCTTGCACGGGTTCCTGTGTTGATGATTTTGGTGATGCGGTCAACTTCGCCTATGGCCGAGCCACGTTAATAAACAACTATGGCGCAGCAGATGAAGCCCTATTGTTACCACTTCGTACCCAATACTGGGATGGTCAAACGTGGCGCATAAACACGTACGACAACTGCACGGATTTTGCACATGCTAATATAAATGATGCCTCAGGTGAGCTAGTTTCTTCTGAAGACGGAACCCTAAGTGAAGGTGCGTATACCACCGGCGAAGGCATGCGTTTATCATCGCCAAACGGGGCTGGTAATTATCCTGTGACTTATACCCCTGATGCATGGTTGCTGTGGGATTGGGATGGAGATGGCGAAGCTGACAATCCGCCTAGCGCCACGCTAACCTATGGTGTTTACAGAGGGAACGACAACATCATTTACAAGCGCGAGCAAATCAACAATTAGAAAAGTATGGGCTGGATTTGGTCGTAACGCCGTGCGTTAAAAACACCATCGCGACCTCAATACAAAAAGACCTGGCTAATCGACCAATGTTTTTGAACCTTCCGTTTTTTGTAAGGTCATTAGTGGGTCTAAAGTAGGAATAAATCGATTAACGCGTAAGTGCTATGCCTTTATGGGGCAGTCGCCGAATTTGCTTGTTAATAAAGTAGTTATTTTGGCTCTAAGTGACAGCATCACTTGCCCAAAATTGCCCCCATTGTTAAAGTGTGCGAATAAATATCGACTTCACGTTAAAGCGTCGCCATCTCACCTTTGCAAATACGCGTTAACACAGAAACAGGAATACACACTTCATGTTTAAAAAGCTTCGAGGCATGTTCTCTAATGATCTGTCCATCGACCTCGGAACAGCTAACACGCTGATTTATGTAAAAGACCAAGGTATTGTTCTAAACGAGCCTTCAGTAGTAGCTATTCGTCAAGAGCGCGCAGCCGGGCCGAAAAGTGTTGCGGCAGTAGGTGCAGAAGCTAAGCGAATGCTTGGTCGTACACCAGGTAATATACGCGCTATCCGCCCGATGAAAGACGGTGTTATTGCCGACTTTTACGTGACTGAAAAAATGCTTCAGCATTTTATTAAGCAAGTGCATGATAATAATTTCTTGCGTCCTAGCCCTCGTGTATTGGTATGTGTACCTTGTGGTTCAACACAAGTAGAACGCCGAGCGATTAAAGAATCTGCGTTGGGTGCGGGTGCGCGAGAAGTTTACCTTATTGACGAGCCAATGGCTGCGGCAATCGGTGCAGGCTTGCCTGTATCAGAAGCGCAGGGTTCTATGGTGGTAGATATCGGTGGTGGTACTACCGAAGTTGCTATCATTTCACTAAACGGCGTGGTCTATTCATCTTCTGTTCGTATTGGTGGTGATAAGTTCGACGAAGCTATCATTAACTATATTCGTCGTAATTTCGGTTCTCTTATTGGTGAAGCTACTGCTGAGCGTATTAAGCACGAAATTGGCGCGGCGTATCCAGGCGAAGAGGTTCGTGAGATTGAAGTTCGTGGTCGCAACCTAGCAGAAGGCGTGCCTCGCGGGTTCACGCTAAATTCAAATGAAATTCTTGAAGCACTTCAAGAACCGCTAACGGGTATTGTTTCTGCCGTAATGGTGGCGCTAGAGCAGTCTCCACCAGAGCTCGCTTCTGATATTTCTGAGCGCGGTATGGTACTTACCGGCGGTGGTGCACTTCTTAAAGATCTAGATAGGCTATTAATGGAAGAAACGGGTATCCCAGTGGTTATCGCTGATGATCCGTTAACCTGTGTAGCACGCGGCGGTGGTAAGGCTTTCGATATGATTGACCTTCACGGTGGCGACCTGTTTAGCTACGAATAAACAGGAAAGGCAACCGTAAGGTTGCCTTATTTGTATCATGGATACTATTTTTACTCGCGGCCCTTCTCTAAATATCAGGCTTACGCTGGCGCTTGTGTTGTCAGTCACACTGATATTTGTTGATCACAAAATGGATGGCTTCAAATCTACGCGGGTGTACCTCAACTCTTTGATGAGCCCACTTCAATACATTGCTAACCTCCCCGGGTTAATGCTAAGCGAGAGCGCCCAGCGCCTTACCTCTAAAGAACAGCTACTGGCTGAAAATCAAAAGCTGAATAATCAACTGTTGCTAATGAGCGAAAAACTTCAGCAGTACGATGTTATCGCAAAAGAAAATGCTCAGCTTCGCGAACTGCTTCAAGCACCCGTGCGCCTATCTTCTAAAAAGATGGTTGCCGAGCTGATGGCGGTAGATAAAAACCCCTATAGTCAGCAGGTTGTCATCAATAAAGGGGCGATAGATGGGGTATATCCATCGCAACCGGTTCTTGATGAAAAAGGTATTGTGGGTCAGGTGATGGAAGTGGGGTCAACCAACAGTCGTGTATTGCTGATTGCTGATGTGACACACGCCATCCCAGTACGCTCTCTTCGAAATGATATCCGCTTTATTGCCACCGGCAGCGGTGCGCTTAACGAGTTATATCTTGAACATGTACCGCACAGCGTAGACATTCAGGAAGGCGATACCCTTATTTCATCGGGGCTGGGTAAGGTATTTCCAGAAGGTTACCCTGTGGCAACAGTTAAACAGGTAGTGAGAGATGAAAGTCGTCCCTTTGCTCGGGTGATAGTTACACCCATGGCGAATTTAGACAGACTTCGTCATCTTTTGCTTTTATGGCGTACGGATGATTCATCACAAAAGTCTGACACTGAAAAGGATGAAAAGGTAAATACACCTGCTACCAGCGAGGAAGAGTCTTCAGATGCGTAAACGTAACCTCGTTATTTGGTTGAGTCTGTTAGTGGCGCTGGTACTGCAAATTGTTCCTTTGCCCACTCAGGTAGATGTGTATCGTCCTGACTGGGTGCTAGTTGTCCTTGCATACTGGAGTATGGCGTTGCCCCACAGAGTAAATGTAGGTGTGGCATTTTTAACTGGTGTTGCAATGGATGTGCTCGTGGGTACAACGTTGGGCATTCACAGCTTCGGTTTAAGTATTTGTGTTTATGTATTGGCTGCTAATTACCAAAGGCTAAGAAATTACTCTGTATGGCAGCAGGCAATTATCATTGGTCTACTTGCTTCGCTATATCATTTATTAACGTTTTGGGTTCAGCACCTCTTAACGGATATCTATTTCCAAGTTGATTACTTGTGGCCAGTCTTAACGTCTATGGTGCTATGGCCGTGGGTGTTTTGGCTACTTAGGCGCACGCGTAGACAACTATCAATTTCTTAATGAAAACACCTTCACGATTAAACCAAAGGTAAGCCAATGACAAAATCGGTAGTGTTAGCGTCAGCCTCACCACGACGCACTGCTTTGCTCAAGCAAATGAACATAGCCCATACAATACAACCTGCCGATATTGACGAGTCGCCTCGTGACAATGAATCACCGCTGGAGCTTGTAGCAAGGCTTGCTACTGAAAAAGCCCAAGCAGTAAAGGCGCAGTTAGTGTCTCAGGGCGCAATGACGAAAGATAAAGTCATTTTAGCCAGCGACACCCTGATATCTTTTAACGGGCGAAGTGTGGGCAAGCCCGAAGATAAAGCCGACTCAAAACGCATTCTTACCATGCTTTCTGGTAAAACTCATGACGTACTTACGGCTATTTGTGTACTCAATGACGCTCAGCAACAGACACAAGTCATTACCACATCTGTGACTTTTGCAGCATTGACGGATGAGCAAATTGACGCATACTGGGAAACAGGAGAACCTGCCGATAAAGCAGGGAGTTACGCTATTCAGGGTATTGGTGGTGAATTTGTGGTCTCTATCAACGGTAGTGCAAGTGCCGTAATAGGTCTACCGCTATACGAAACCCGCCAATTACTTAATGCATTTGGACTGAATGAATTTGGAGTAGTATCGTGAGTGCTGAACTGCTTATCAACGTTACCCCGTCAGAGTCACGGGTGGCGCTTATTGAAAACGGAATACTGCAAGAAATTCACGTAGAGCGTCATACTAAACGGGGTTTAGTTGGCAATATTTATCGTGGAAAAGTAAGCCGTGTATTGCCGGGAATGCAGGCGGCATTTGTCGATATTGGGTTAGAAAAAGCGGCGTTTTTACATGCCTCTGACATTGTCATCCACAATGAGATTGCTGAAGAAGTCTCGGCAAGCCATATTCAGAAGCAAGACATTCGTGAGCTGGTACGAGACGGTCAAGATATTGTGGTTCAGGTGGTAAAAGATCCCATCGGTACTAAAGGTGCTCGCCTTACCACAGATATCACTATTCCCAGCCGATATCTGGTATTTATGCCCTCGGTAACCCACGTGGGTGTATCGCAGCGTATTGAAGAAGAGTCAGAAAGAGATCGTTTAAAATCCCTTGTACAAGAATTTTGCGATGAGAATGGCGGCTTTATTCTTCGTACTGCCGCAGAGGGCGTGGGTAAAAATGAGTTGCAGTCAGACGCCGCGTTTTTGCGAAGGCTGTGGGATAAAATTCAGTCGCGTATGAAAAAGCGCAAGTCGAACGTGCTTTACGAAGACTTACCGCTTGCGCGACGAGTTCTACGAGACTTTGTAGGCACAGAGCTAGACAGAATTCGAATCGACTCAAAACTATCATTCAACGAACTACATCAGTTTACCAAAGAGTACGTGCCGGAAATGAACGGCAAGCTCGAGTATTACCCAGGTGATAGACCTATTTTTGATTTGTATGATGTTGAAAACGAGGCGCAGCGGGCGCTAGAGCGTCGCGTGGACTTAAAATCGGGCGGCTATTTGATCATCGATCAAACCGAAGCCATGACCACAATCGATATTAATACGGGCGCTTTTGTTGGCCACCGGAACTTAGAAGAAACAATTTTTAACACCAATATTGAGGCGACGCAGGCCATTGCCCGTCAACTAAGGTTGCGTAATTTAGGCGGTATGATCCTTATCGACTTCATTGATATGATTGAACCAGACCACAAACGACGTGTCTTACATTCATTAGAGGTGGCGACGAACAAGGACAGAGCCAAAATAAATATTCACGGCTTTACCGCGTTAGGGCTGATTGAAATGACCCGTAAGCGCACCCGTGAAAGCATTGAGCATATACTGTGCGGCGAATGCCCGGTGTGCAAAGGCCGAGGCACAGTAAAAACTATTGAAACCATTTGCTTTGAAATTATGCGTGAGATTGTAAGGGTGAATCGCGCCTATGATGCAGACAAGTTTGTGGTTTATGCCTCACCCAAAGTGGCGGAAGCCTTAATGGGTGAAGAGTCTCATATGCTGGCAGAACTAGAAGTATTTGTGTCCAAACAAATCAAGGTTCAAACCGAAACACTGTACAATCAGGATAAGTACGACGTCGTCATGATGTAATGCATTAACGTATACAAAGGCAAAATGTGACAAATTTTTCGTCGGTAGCCGCTTATATACTTAAGAAGTTTTGGCTGCTACTCGCCGTATTGCTTGTACTTTTCGCGCTTGTTTTAAGCGCTGCACGCTATGCTCTGCCGCATATTGAGCACAACAAACACCTGTTGGAAAATTATATTAATGAGCAGTATGGCGTAAACCTATCTATTAAAAGTGTGCATGCTGTTTGGCAGCGCAGTGGCCCCAGCATTGTGCTCAATTCTGTGTCGCTGGCTAAAAACGATGCGTCTCCTGTTGCGTTGGATATTAGACAAATCTACGTTGAGCTAGACTTTTGGGAATCGCTACGTCACCAGCTTATTTCATCCAATCGCTTTGAACTGCGGGGTTTAAAACTCGATATTGATGCCGACCGCCTTTCCGGTGACGGTAAAAATAACTTTCCGGTGGTGAAGGCTCTTGAGCGCCTCTTCCTAGAGCAGCTACAAAGCTTTTCGCTAGAAGACGGTGTGGTATCTGTCACTCATATTAACGAAACCAATTCCTTCGATATAGAGAGCTTATCGTGGAACAACCACGAGGAAAGGCACCAAGGCTTAGGGCAGCTGAAAGTTGCAGATTTAGCTGCTAACTCGGCGTCGTTTATAATTGATATCACGGGCACACGAGAAGAGTTTGAGGGCGTGTTCTACGCCAAAGCCGAAGAGCTTGATATTTCCCCTTGGGTAAGCGACCTGATAAAAACTAAGCGTCCGTTAGCCCAAAGCCGTGCAAACTTCGAGGTATGGACGAACTTTTCTCAAAGTGAAATCACGAGTATACAAGCCGAACTAAGTGAAAGCCTTCTAGAGTGGGGAAGTGGCCGTGCGAAAACCGTAACCGGCATCAGCGGCGGTAGTCTTCAGGCGTTGCCCAATACTGAAGGCAATCAGAGCGGGTGGAATGTTAGGGTAGACCAGCTTGTGCTTAACTCAAGTAATGAGACGCTTACCACTGATCTTATCGGGAGCGTAGGCGCAAACGGTGATGCGTTGATAAACACCGTGAAACCCGTGCAAATTAACCCGTTTTTACTGTTATTACCCCTTTTTATGGATGATACCAGTGAAGAGGAAATACGCGGGCTAAATCCAAAGGGGGAATTAGCTACGTTGCAAATTCAACTGCATAACGGTCATCCTTCTTTAGCCGCTAAAGTGCTCGAACTGCAGTGGGATAAAACGGATAAGGTGCCGGGGCTTTCTTCCCTCAACGCCGATCTCTTTTGGTATAAAAACAACGGTGCGATTTACTTGGAAAGTAAAGATAGCGTACTCAGCGCTGATGGTGTAATCAAAAAAGACATCAATATTAATCAGCTCAAATCCCGTTTTTATATTTATCCAGAGCAAGCAGGCGAAGCTGCAAAGCAGTGGATAGTGAAAGGTAGCGACATGCTGTTAGATAGTGATGCTGTTACTTTGCACCCTCAGTTTAAACTGAATACGGCAACGGGGTTTATGTCGCTGTATGTCGATGTGAGTCCACTGGCTTTAAATGAAGTGAGCAGTTTGTTTCCGGCTTCCATTATGGGGGCTAATACAGACAAATACCTTACTCGCGCGTTTACCGGCGAAGGTGAAATTACAAACGCACGTGTTCTGTGGCATGGCCGTACAAGTGACTTTCCCTTTGAAGACAATACCGGCATCTTCCAGGCTTATGTTGATATTAAGCAGGGAGATTTTATTTTTGCACCTGACTGGCCTGCGCTCAATGACTTAGATTTGTCTTTGTTTTTTGTGAACAATGCCTTAGTGATGGAAAGCCCAAGTGCAACCCTTGCTGATGTGAAAATAAGCAATATGTCGGCTGCTATACCTAGTTTTAAACCTGGTGCTCGCTTGAACATCTACGCTACCGGCACAGGCTCTGGCGAGGCGCTTACGGCGCTAATGATGGATTCATCCCTTAAAAATTCGCTGGGTAAGGTATTGAACGATGATGTGCAAATTAGTGGGCCGCTGTCTGCCGATATTAAGTTAGATATACCTTTTAAAGGCAAGGATGTGGTGGCATCGGGTACCGCGCATTTATCTAACAATCCTGTCTATATCACAAAAACTAACATGCTTTTTGATAAAGCGTCGGGTGATGTGTCATTTACTAATGGAGATATAGATGCAGGGGATCTTACTGCGCAATTTCTTCAGCAGCCGGTGAATTTGTCGCTGACTGGCAGGCAGAGCGACACCTACGATCTCCATGTAGAATTAGGTGGGCGTTGGCATGTACATCCGCTGGCTAACTATGTAAACACGGATCTCACCACGTATATCGATGGTGAAAGTGATTGGAACACCAAAGTAGATTTAACGCTTTCTAATAGCGGGTTTAAATACTCTGCAAATCTCTCGGCAGATTTAACGGCAACACAAAGTATATTACCTGCTCCTTTTGATACTGCAGCCGGTACTAGCTTACCTCTACAGATAATTAGTACTGGCGATGGCAAAGCATCGAACGTCAAAGCCACGCTTGGCAGTAATATCCGTTTTGACGGTGTGCTTCCTCACAAAGAAATGCAGTTCTCGCGGGCGCACTTGGCCCTGGGTGAAAGCGATATTGCCAATATTGGAACAGGTTTTAGTATCAGTGCAAATTTAGCTCAAGCCGATGTACAAGAGTGGTTTACCACAATCGATATGTTGCTTTCTGGTAAAGGGAAAGATGCGGGTAACATCTATACGCAAACTAATGCTCAACCATCTATCGATTCAGAAGCTCCTGAAGCCAAGCGCACAAATTTGTTCGGCACACCGTCGCGTATATTTGCTAAAGCCGACATGCTTAATTTCGCTGGCCATAGCATTAAAAAGGCAGAATTGAATGCCACCGAGCGCAATAGGGATTGGATTTTAGACCTAGCCTCACCTCAGGCTAGGGCGACCATTCGCATCAACAGTGATTTAGATGAGCAAGGCATTGAGGTAAATGCCGACTACTTATCGTTAGATAAACCTATTGAGCCTGAGGTATCAGCGACAGCAGATAATAATGACACCGCGGTAGCCACTACTAACTCTGTTGCAAGCGAGGAAGATGAGTCACCTTATAATATTGACCCCAACACGCTGCCGCCCATTTATTTTTACTGCCAGTCTTGCGGCGTGCATGGGATTGATTTAGGTGAAGTAACATTAGACGTAGCGAAAGAAGATGACGGCCTAGCCATACGCCAGCTCTTAGTGAAGTCTGATGAAAGCAACGTAACCGCAACGGGTTACTGGAAGCACGTAGGCGGCGAGGTTAAAAGCGCGTTAAACGGAACTTTAACGTCTCCAGATGTTGGTCAAATGCTAAAAGAGTATGGCGTTGAATCGGGTATTAAAGATTCCAGTGCAAACGTGCAGTTCGACATCAACTGGCCAAACGCGCCAATGGACTTTGGGTTTGAACAGCTTAATGGCAATGTAGAGTGGTCACTGTCTGATGGTTATCTTACGGAATTGAGTGACAAGGGGTCGCGAATATTTACCTTATTCAGTTTAAATTCGTTAGTACGAAAGCTAAGCCTAGATTTTCGTGACGTTTTTGCCAAAGGCTTTTTCTATGACGACATGGGCGGCACCTTAAGCATTGTTAACGGTAAAGCATATACTGACGATACAGAAATTGACGGCGGCGCAGGGGAAATAGAAATTACCGGCTTCACCGACTTGAATACGGGCGGATTAAATTACAACGTGTCGTTCGCGCCCAATGTAACTGGGAACCTTCCGTTTCTTGTGTATTTCTTAGCAACGCCGCCTACCGCATTAGCTGCCCTTGCCATTGACCAAGTGTTAACCTCTGCGAAAGTCATTTCAAATGTGAACTATCGCGTAACGGGTACCATAAAAGAACCTAAGTTCGATGAAGTAGAACGTAACAGTAAAGACATTAGCTTACCTGCCCAAAATGCGCCTGTACCAGCGAACCCGCAAGACAGGCCATTAACGGATGATGACGTTCGCAGGCTGAAAATGGAGGTGATCGATGGTTAATTTAGTAGCACTACAAATGACTTCTACGCCAAATGTAGAAGAGAATCTCGATACAGTTGCAAGCGAAATGGCAGCGGCCAATATTGAAAAGGACAGTTTAGTGGTGTTGCCAGAGTGCTTCGCCTGCTTTGGCGGCAAAGACAAAGGTCAACTTGAAGTCGCTGAAGTAAAAGGTGATGGTGCAATACAGCGTTGTTTATCCTCGCTTGCTAAGCAGCACCAATGCTACATAGTGTCAGGAACATTTCCGGTTAAAACGGAAAACCCCGATAAGTTTTCTGCTGCATGCATGTTATTTGGCCCAAGTGGCGAGCTTTTGGCTGACTATCGTAAAATTCATATGTTCGACGTATCGGTAAACGATAACACTGGCAGCTACAAAGAGTCGGCTACCACTGAGGCAGGAAGCGAAGTCGTCACTGTTCAAACGCCAATAGGCAACATTGGGCTTGCGGTGTGCTATGATGTACGTTTTCCAGGGTTATTTACTGCAATGGGCGATATCGATATTTTGGTGTTGCCTGCGGCCTTTACCCAGCGTACTGGAGAGGCCCATTGGCATGCGTTGTTGCAAGCCAGAGCCATTGAAAAACAGTGCTTTGTGGTAGCGCCAAATCAAAGTGGCGTTCATGCTAACGGTCGCGAAACTTATGGGCATAGTATTATCCTATCGCCTTGGGGAGAACCCCTTGCCGAACAAGTCTGTGAAACGGGGCTGGTATCGGCAAACGTAGATATTGCAGCAAGAGAAACCATTAAACAGAATATGCCGGTTGCCGAACATAACCGATTCAGGAGTCATTTTGTCTAAATCTGTTGAGCGTCATTTATTATCTGACTCAGGCCTAGATATTACAAAGCTAGAGAGCGCGCTAGCGACCATTCATCGCCACGACACCGACTATGCCGATTTGTATTTTCAGTCGAGCCAACACGAGAGTTGGGTTCTGGAAGACGGTATTATCAAAGAAGGCAGCTATAACATTGAGCGCGGCGTAGGTGTTCGTGCTATTAGCGGTGAAAAAACGGGCTTTGCTTATTCTGATGAAATAAGCGAAGAAGCGTTAACTAAAGCATGTAAAGCGGCCCGTGGTATTGCGCCAAGTGGCGGAACCCAACAAGTTGCTGGCTTAGGTCACAAGCCTGTCGAAGCACGCTATGCCGAAAATAATCCTATTCTTGCGATGCAAGATGCCGAGAAAATTTCATTGCTTAAAGCGGTAGATGCTTATATCCGTAAGCAAGAGCCGTCTGCCAATCAGGTGGTAGTAAGTTTAAGCGGCGTATATGAAGAAATTTTAGTTGCTGGTAGCGACGGTACGTTAGCCACAGATATTCGTCCGCTTGTGCGCTTAAACTGCTCAGTATTGCTAGAACAAGGTGATAGACGCGAGCGCGGTTCAGCGGGTGCTGGCGGGCGATACGCTTACTCATTCTTTAAGCAAGATGAAGATGGCAAACCCTATTATGAGCAACTAGCCGATGATGCACTTCACATGGCGCGGGTTAACATGCAGGCAGTAGCCTCACCTGCAGGCGCTATGCCTGTGGTATTAGGTAACGGTTGGCCTGGTGTTTTGCTTCACGAAGCTGTAGGTCACGGTCTTGAAGGTGACTTTAACCGTAAAGGTGCATCAACCTTCAGCGGTCGCATTGGCGAGCGCGTAGCCGCCAAAGGTGTAACGGTTGTTGATGACGGTACATTAAGCGACCGTCGCGGTTCGTTATCGGTTGATGACGAAGGCACGCCGACCGCACATAACGTGCTAATTGAAGACGGTATTTTAAAGGGCTACATGCAGGATAAACACAACGCCAAGCTAATGGGCGTTGCACCTACTGGAAATGGGCGTCGTGAATCTTACGCTCACTTGCCTATGCCTCGTATGACCAATACTTACATGCTGGAAGGTGAGCACGATCCGAAAGAAATTATCGCCTCTATTGATAAAGGGATTTATGCGCCGAACTTCGCTGGCGGTCAGGTAGATATTACCTCTGGTAAATTCGTTTTCTCTAGCGCTGAAGCCTACCTTATCGAAAACGGTAAAATTACTGCACCAGTGAAAGGGGCAACCTTAATTGGTAACGGCCCTGAGGTTATGCAAAAAATCTCAATGATTGGTAACGACACTGCGCTAGATAAAGGCGTGGGTGTATGCGGTAAAGACGGTCAAAGCGTACCAGTAGGTGTAGGCCAACCTACGCTGAAAATTGACGAGTTGACAGTGGGCGGTACGGCGTAGTACGGCTCACGTAGTCACTCATAGAACTAAAAAAGGTTGGGCCATAGGCACCAACCTTTTTTGTATCTGAAAATCACTCAAAGCCCAAAAGGCAATAAGTTAATCTTCGTGAATAACGTCTTTTAAATACTGAAACAACTCTCTGAACGCTCTGGGTGGCGCATTTTTTTCACGCTCTTTCTTAATTTGGCGGTGAAATTGACGCAGTTTCTGGCGATCAAGCTCAGGGTGCGCTTCAATCAACTTCTGAATAGCTGGGTCGCCCTGTTCAATTACCGCTTCTCTGGCTTTCTCTAGCGCATGAAAAGCCGCGTTTGCTGCTTGGTGTTGATGCGTTAGTTTTGCTAAGGCCTCTTCTATGTCGGCAGTATCGCGATTACGCAGAGCTTTACCAATAAACTGAAGCTGGCGTCGATAGCCATCTTTTTTCTTGTTAACTTTACGGGCAATAGCAACCGCATCGGCCAGTTCTTCATCCATTGGAATAGTGGCAATGTTTGCATCGGTTAAGTTAACTAAGGTTTCGCCTAGCTTGTGAAGCTCTTTTGCTTGACGCTTCAGCTCAGTTTTACTGACAAACTCTTCCTCTTCGAACTCATCTGCTTGCGCATCTTCGAAGTAAGGATCTTCAGGAGAATTGTATTTCTGATCACTCATTTCAAACTCATTAGTGTTACACTTTAGCTAAATTGTAACTATCACAGTCGAATTAAGACAGCGAAACTTACTATGCAAATTGAGCAGCAGTTAGCCGACATTCAAAATGTCGTAGATGATGTACTAAAATTAGCCGTTTCAAAAGGCGCAACGCAAGCTGAAGCCAGCATGTCGAAAGTGCAGGGCATCGCCGTATCTTCGCGTATGCAAGAAGTTGAAAACGTTGAATTTACCAACGACGGTGGCTTAGGTATAAGCGTATACGTAGGCAAGCGAAAAGGCAGTGCGTCTACTGCTGATTTGAGCAAAGCAGCATTAACATTAGCGGTAGAAAAAGCCGTAGATATTGCACGTTACACCAGTGAAGATCCTTGTACTGGTTTGGCCGATGCTGACCTTATTGCTACTGAATTCCCAGATTTAGACCTGTATCACCCCGAAGAGTTAGATACTGAAAAGGCCATCAAAACTACCATTGAGGCTGAAAAAGCAGCAATGGATTACGATACGCGTATTACCAATTCAGATGGCGCGTCGTATAACGCAAATTTAGGTATGCGCGTTTATGGCAATACCCACGGTATAAACGCAGGTTACCCTAGTAGCCGCTATTCTTTAAGCTGTATGGTTATTGGCGCACAAGATGACGATATGCAGCGCGATTACGCTTACACGGTAAGCCGCAAAGCTTCTTTGCTGCAATCTGCAAGTGAAGTGGGTATTGATGCCGCAAAAGCGACTGTAGACCGCTTAGGCGCCCGTAAGATTAATACGGCAAACGTACCTGTACTTTTACACCGCGACATTGCATCAAGCCTGTTCGGTCATTATGTCGGTGCTATCAGCGGTGGCAGCCTTTATCGTCGTTCTAGCTTCTTACTTGATAGCCTTGGTAAACAGGTTTTCCCAGAATGGCTTAACGTCGAAGAGCGCCCGTTTATTAAAGGCGGCTTAGCAAGCTCTAGCTTCGACAACGAAGGTGTAGCCTGTGCAGATATGACAATAGTCGATGGCGGTAAATTAGCCACATACCTTTATACGACGTACTCTTCGCGTAAGTTAAATACTCGGTCTAACGGCCATGCTGGTGGTATTCACAACTGGCTAGTAGGCGATACAGGACATAGCGACGCTGAGCTTCTAAAAGAAATGGGCACAGGACTATTTGTAACCGAGCTTATGGGGCAGGGCGTTAATGGTGTAACCGGTGATTACTCGCGCGGTGCTGCGGGCTACTGGGTTGAGAATGGCATTATTCAATACCCAGTCCATGAAGTAACCATTGCCGGTAACCTAAAAGATATGTTCAAAGGCATTGTGGCTATTGGTGCTGAAAAAGATGTGCGCGGCAGTGTACAGACTGGCTCTGTGCTTATCGACCATATGAAGATAGCGGGCAGCTCAGCTCGCGTTTTCTCGAAACGCTGAAGGAGAGAGACCTGTCGATTTCTTAAAGCGTTTTGAGAAAGTAAATACATTTGTGTAGCCCACATAGCTTGCAATGTAGGAAACGGGCCACTGCGTGCTTAACAATAAGCTTTTGGCCCGTGCCATCCGCAAATGAATAACGTGCTGTTTTGGGCTTCGCCCAAACACTTGTAAGCACAACCTATGAAGGTGAGGGGCAGAGTAATGGGCCTTTTCACTTAAGCTTTTCATATCCCAGTCAAACTGAAGTTGTTTATCCACCACTGAAAACAGCGCATGTACCCGGCTTATTTGGCGTCGCTCCTTATCGTCACTGGCATGCTTTTTACCAAATGGAGCATCAGCTATGCGGTACAGATAACGAGAAACAAACTGCATGGCAGCGCGACGGCTATCAAGGTCGCGTTCCAAGTACACAAGTTCCATGGCGTGATGGAGTCCTTCTAGCATGGCGTTATCTACAACTAGGGCATCGCTTTTTCTAAATGACTTCCAGCGCTCGACATTAGCTAAATTTACCCAAATTATGTCCCACTGGTCGCTGATAATGGAAACTTCAAAGCTTTGTCCAGCAGGTAAAATAATAAGCTGCCCTTCATTTAGCTGTAGTTCGCCTGATGGAACGCGAAACTTTCCTTGCCCCTTTATGCTGTAGAACAAGGTATGGTTAGGCGGAGAAACACGCCCCACTGTATAATTCCCTGATAAGTTAGAGCATCCTGCTAGTTCAATGCCTAGGTTGCTGATTTCTGGCGCGTTACTACTATCTATAAAGCGTTCGAAGCAGTGGGGGCCAATATCTACAATGTCTCTGAAGCTAGGTTGCATAAATGTAAAATGATAGTTTTGGATAAATAGATGTAAGTTTAGAGCATAAAGGATCTGTAGAAAGTTAGCTATATTTCGCTTAACGAAAAAGTAAAGGATATGACATGCTTAATGTTGCCCAAGTAGTCGCTCAAAAAGACTGGCAAAACCCAGTTGTGTTTCAAAGAAACCGCATCAGTGCCCACAGTCCACATTGCGGATACAAAACGCTAGAAGATGCACTGCACAGTACCAATGCACAAAAGCGTAGTTTAAACGGCGATTGGGATTTCCGATTATTTGATGCACCAGAAAATGTACCTGAAAGCCTCCTTTCTAAAACATTAAGTGATGACGAGTATGCTAATTGGCAGCACATTACCGTACCTTCTAACTGGCAGCTTCAAGGTTACGACAAACCGATTTACTGTAACGTGAAATATCCCTTCGCGGTGAACCCTCCTGTAGTGCCTAGCGAGAATCCAACGGGTTGCTACCGCACAACGTTCAACGTTACCAAGGATGAGTTAAAACAGCGCAATCATATCGTTTTTGAAGGGGTGAATAGCGCGTTTCACTTGTGGTGCAACGGCGAGTACGTGGGTTATTCCCAAGACAGTCGTCTACCGGCTGAATTCGATTTGCCTGGCTACTTGGTTGAAGGTGAAAACCGCTTGGCTGTTATGGTGATCAGATGGTCTGACGGCAGCTATTTAGAAGACCAAGATATGTGGTGGCTCAGCGGCATCTTTCGAGACGTTAATTTGGTCACCAAGCCTCAGCATCACCTTCAAGATGTGTTCGTTACACCAAAGCTTGATGCGTGTTACCGCGACGCTACGGTTTCAGTTCGTACAGCCATCAATGCGCCATCTACCTTTAAAGTGGGTATCCAGCTTTTTGATGGCGATTACGCTGTCACCGAGCAAGTTATTACCGGTACTAACAATAAGCGTATTGATGAGAAGGGCGGTTGGGACGACGTGATTTTCCAAACCCTAGATGTGAAAGAGCCCAAACACTGGACCGCAGAAACGCCAAACTTGTACCGCATTGTCGTATCCCTTATTGATGAGAGCGGTGAGACGGTTGACCGTGAAGCTTACTATGTTGGCTTTCGAACTATTGAAATGAAAAATGGCCAGCTATTGGTTAATGGCAAAGCTGTGCTTATTCGCGGCGTAAACCGACATGAGCACCATCAGTTTAAAGGCCATGCCATCAACGAAGATGACATGCTTGAAGACATTAAGCTATTAAAGCAAAACAACTTTAACGCCGTGCGTACTGCGCACTATCCTAATCATCCTCGCTGGTATGAGCTTTGCGATGAATATGGGCTCTATGTGGTAGATGAAGCGAATATCGAGACCCACGGAATGTTTCCCATGGGTAGATTGTCTCGCGACCCGCTTTGGGCAGGCGCTTACATGGCCCGCTTCACCCAAATGGTTGAACGGGACAAAAACCACCCTTGTATCATCATATGGTCGTTAGGTAACGAATGTGGTCATGGGCCTACTCACGACGCTATGTATGGCTGGGCGAAGGCATTTGACCCATCACGACCTGTGCAATATGAAGGTGGTGGTGCCGACACTACGGCTACCGATATTATCGCACCCATGTACGCTAGAGTAGATACCGACGTTAAAGACGAAGCCGTACCTAAATGGGCTATCAAAAAATGGCTGTCGATGCCCGGTGAAAACCGCCCCGTTATTTTATGTGAGTACGCCCACGCTATGGGTAACAGTTTGGGCAGCTTTGATGAATATTGGAAGGCATTTAAAGACTATCCACGTCTTCAGGGCGGCTTTATCTGGGACTGGGTTGACCAAGGGTTAACTAAGTACACCGACAGTGGTGAAGCTTACTGGGCTTACGGTGGCGACTTCGGTGATACCGATAACGACAGGCAGTTCTGTATTAACGGATTGCTGTTCCCAGACAGAACGCCTCACCCCCATTTGTTTGAAGCCAAATATTGCCAGCAGCACTTAAGCTTTTCGCTGGTTGAAAAAGACAACAAGTTTGAGCTTACAGTAAGCAGCGATTACCTGTTTAGACGCACAGACAATGAGTTGTTGTGTTGGCAAGTACTTGAAGATGGAAAACCCATTGCTAATGCAAAGGGCGAGCTCGAAATCAATATAGGTCCGCAACAAGCACAAATGCTAACCCTAACCCCCGAAATTACGTTTAAAGCAGGGGCTGAGTATCATTTAAATATTGACGTTGTAACAGCTAATGACTGCGCGTGGGCTGGTGCAGGGCATGTTATGGACACTGCGCAGTTAGCAATAACCAATATGTGCGGTATGGTCCCGTTTTCTTTCAATGAACAAGACGACAAAAGTGAACTAGTTATCGAGGCCCAAGATGGAGTGCTACTGGTAAAAGTCCAAAACAACGTATTTAGCTTCAACAGTGAAAGTGGGCTGTTAACCTCGTGGCTTCAAGGCGCGGAGGAAATACTTAGTGCTCCGTTAGAAGATAACTTCTTTCGAGCGCCGCTAGATAACGACATTGGGGTAAGTGAAGTGGATAACCCCGACCCGAACGCATGGGAGTCTCGCTGGCGTCGTGCTGGTATAGGAGAATGGTCACGCACTTGTACGGGTATTAACGTCGAGCAGGGCGCGCAAGACGTGCGTATAACGTCATTATTTGAATATCACTATGGTCAAAAGCTAATGGCTTCAACTAAGTGGGTTTATACCCTAGATGTACAAGCCGAGCTTTCAGTCGATGTAGAGGTGTTGTTAGACGATGGCTTACCACCAATGCCGCGCATTGGTATGCAAATGGCAGTGCCAGTAGCCGAAGAGTGTACGCCGGTGACTTGGCATGGGCTTGGGCCGTTTGAGAACTACCCTGACAGAAAAGCGGCGGCGCGCTATGGCCACTACACCTTACCTATTAACGCTATGCAAACACGCTATGTGTTCCCAACCGATAATGGCTTGCGCAGTCACTGTAAAAAGCTGGCCATCGGCGAATTAGCTGCTAGCGGGCAGTTCCACTTCAGTGTAAGTGAATATGGGCAAGCACAGTTGGATAAGGCAAAGCATACCTGTGATTTAGTACCCCAAGACTGTGTGTTTGTTTATATTGACCATGCGCATATGGGCGTGGGGGGCGATGACTCGTGGAGCCCGAGCACGCACAAAGCGTTCTTATTGGAAGAAAAGCGTTATCGCTACTCGGTTTGCTTTAGCGCTACTGCTAGCTAGTCAGATACCATTACGCACAAAAAAGCCGCTACATGGTAGCGGCTTTATTAACTCAATATTCGTTCAGGCAGCGGTTTAGCCGTCAACCTGACCGCAGAAACGGTAACCTTCACCGTGGATAGTTACAATCAATTCTTCATCTGTAGGATCTGACTCGAAGTGCTTACGAATACGACGAATAGTAACGTCAACCGTACGGTCATTTGGACGAAGCTCGCGACCTGTCATTTCCATAATAAGCTGTTCACGGGTAAGGATTTTACCTGGGTTGCTTAGGAAAAGGTGAAGCGCACGGAATTCACTACGAGGTAGACGGAATTCTTTACCGTTAGGAGAAATCAATGAACGGCTGTCACCGTCAAGCGTCCAGCCGTTGAAACTTACACGGCTTGGTAAATCGTCATCTTCTGAAGAGTTTGTTGTACGAGACAGTAAGTTGCGCGCGCGGATAGTCAATTCACGAGGGTTGAACGGCTTAGTCAGATAATCATCTGCGCCAATTTCAAGACCTAGAATGCGGTCAACGTCGTTGTCACGGCCTGTTAGGAAGATAAGACCAACGTTTTTACGGTCACGTACTTCACGGGCTAAAATCAGGCCGTTTTTGCCTGGAAGGTTGATATCCATGATAACCAAATTGATAGCGTGATTCTCGAAGAAATCATGCATTTGATCACCATTTTCGGCTTCAAATACATTATACCCTTCCGCTTCAAATAGACTCTTAAGCGTGGTACGGGTTACCACCTCATCTTCAACAATTAACACATTTGGCGTCTGCATGGTGTTTTACACTCTTTCTAAAATACGATTTAAGCAACTAACTGGTTAAATTTTAATATTCATGTACTTGATTGCAAGTAACTTGTGAATATTCTTATTGTTAAGGTATTGGGGTTAGCCAATAAAAATCAAGAAAAGTTCATACTTTATACAACTATTCTGATGTTTTCGCATTAACAACAGGGAAGATAATGACAAATTCTACCCCATTGCCCTCCTCGCTGGTAATCGATATTGAACCGTTAAGGGCTTGCGTTACTAAGTTGTACACTAAGTGCATTCCTAATCCTGAACCGCCTTGCCCACGTTTGGTGGTAACGAAGGGGTCAAAAATCCGTTTGCGGATTTCTGGGGAAATGCCTTTTCCGTTATCGGTATAAACTAGCTTGAGCTTATCACTGCTAACCAACTCGGCACGAATATCAATGGTGCCTTTATCCATAGATTCAAACCCATGGATAACCGAATTCATTATTAAATTAATCAAAATTTGATTTATTGGGCCAGCCTTCGTTTCAACGCTAAGGGTAGGGTCGCAATTTACGTTGATGTTGTGTTTTAATTTTTTGAGTCGAGGCTGCAATGACAACAGTATCTCATTAACTAGCTGTACAACGCAAAAACTTCTACTAGATTCTGAGGTTTGATCGACGGCAACCTGCTTAAAACTACTGATAAGCTCTGCAGCTCTGTTCAAGTTGCGGTAAATAATATTGAGGTTTTCGTTACTTTCTTCCAAGAAGCGCTTCATTGCGCTGGCTTTTAGCGTTTTATTTTCAAAGTCTTTCTGAATAACAGCCAACCTGTCTAGCATCATCGTTGATGCAGTTACGCCTAAACCTATTGGTGTATTAACTTCATGGGCGACACCAGCAACCATATCACCGAGAGAGGCCATTTTTTCATTCTGCACGATTTGGCGTTGAAATTGATGCAGCTTTTCTAATGTTTGAATAAGCTCTTGGTTCGCGTCTTTAAGTGCTGTTGTTCGGTGGCTGACTATATCTTCAAGACTGGCATTAAGTTTTCTGTGCTGCTCCTCTGCCTGTCTTTGTTTTTGCATGTATTCTTGCATGCGCAGCAGCAATACGTTCACCGCGTCAGCTAGAATGTCGAGCTCTTTAATGCTTGAGCCAGTAGCGCGAGCTGAATAGTCACGCTGTCGCGACGTGCGTTGTAAAAAATTGGCTATACTTTCCACCGGGCCGGTTACAAAGCGCTGCATTCTGAGCGCAGAGTAAAAGCTTATGGCCAGCAGCACTAAAGCTACTGCTAAATTTAGCCAAATTGACTTCCCTACCAGTTGGTTAAAGTTGTCTGAGGAAACCCTTAAATATACCCACCCTAACTGGATGTTGGTCTCTGGGTCGAACACTTTTGCACTCAGTTCAAGGTAATGCCCATTATCAGCTAGTATTGGATTCATAACCATGGAAGCTAACTGGTTTTCCTTGCCACCTAATAAAAGCTGCCCCTCTTTATTGTACGAAGCAAAAATTTCTGGCTGCGATATGCCGTTTTGGGCTTTGTACACGTGAGCATTGAGTACATGCTCTGCAGCTGTAAGGTTACTTAACGCAACTTCTATACGTTCAGGGGTTTCATCATAAAGGTAGATAGATGAGCTTCTAGCAACCAACTTAGCAAGCATCATTGCGTTAGATTCAAGCTCATGGCGATAGGTTTTTATTTGCGTATAAACAGCAAGGCCCGATAACACTGCAATTGAGAAGGTAATGATAGACATTACCACCCAAAGAAAGAGGCTTTTTATAGAAAGCTTTACTGCCTTATCCGTCATACCTGCCTTGTGTACTGTCCGTTCACGTCATCCGTTTTTTAATAGTGGCGCAAAAGTAGGCAAAAAGAAAGGCGCTTATAAACAATAATTAATGTAGAAGGTTATAGAGCTATAACCTATTTTAGCTACGTTTTTTATACGCTGATATCGCCACAGCTTATAGTAAAGTCAGTGTTCCAATAAGGGGGTAAAACGACAGGAATACAACTACAGTGGCGACTAGTTAGTCGCCGATAAATACAGCTGCTGATAATGTTTGGCGGATGTTTCCCAAGTAAAGCGGGTTCGCATACCCCGTTGCTGCATTGCCCTGAACTTACCCGTATCTTCATAGAAAGCCAGCAGAGCACGTCGAATACAAGCTAACAAAGCATGCGGCGTAGGTTCATCAAACACAAAACCTGTACCTTCACTATCGTTGCTATAGTCAATGACCGTGTCTTTAAGCCCTCCTACTGAACGCACAATAGGGATAGTACCGTAGGCCAGGCTGTACATTTGATTTAACCCACATGGTTCAAATTGTGAAGGCATAAGGAAAAAGTCAGCGCCAGCCTCTACTAAATGAGCATGCTCTGAACTAAACCCGTTGATAAAGGCAAATTTGTCAGGGTGCTGTTGGGCAAACTCACCAAGGTCCATACATACCTTTGGATCGCCAGTGCCTACAATGACCATTTGAATATTATGCTTAATTAGGTCGTCTAAAATGGGCAGTATATACCCAAAACCTTTTTGTTCTGTAAGGCGGCATACCATTCCAATAAGCGGAACATTGCTATTCTCAGGCAGTGCTGACTTTTCCTGTAATACCTGCTTACAGGCCGTTTTTGGATGAAGGTTATCTGCACTGTAGTGCTCTGGCAGAAATGTATCTGTTTCGGGGTTCCACTGGGTGTAATCACATCCATTCAAAATACCGCTTAAGTCGGCTTGACGCTTTACAAGGCGTTCGTGCAGTCCGTGACTGCCTAAGTCGGTAAGCAGTCTCCCTTGCATAGTTAGGGCTTACTGTCGTCACTTTCGAGGCAAACTCAATACCGCTTTGCAGCATATTAATGTACCCGCCGTGTACTTGCGCCAAAATGTTCGGGTGATGCCGAAGAAACGGGATAGTTTCTAGTTTGTGCACGCCTTGGAAAGCGGCGTTATGAATAGTGAATATTGTTTTGGTGCTGTCGAAATACCCTGATTTGTCGTGGGTAAGTAAAAACGGAAGCATAGCCGTGTGCCAATCATGGCAGTGAATAATATCCGGCTTGTTATCAATCGCTTTTAGCGTTTGAAGAACAGCGCCGCTGAATAAACTAAAGCGCTCGCCATTATCTTCATAAGCTTCAAAGGCATTAGCGTATAGCCCTTCACGCATAAAGTAGTCAGGCGCGTCTACAAAGTAAATTGGAATGTCGTGCCATTGCATATAGCGAATATCGAAATGGTACACTTGCCCTTCGGTGAACAGGGTTTGTTGCTCGGCTACCGTGGGCAGGTTCAATTGCTCTGCCAGTACTTGGTAATAAGGCATTATTATCGTGATGCTTTCGCCCATACTATGTAGTGCGAGAGGGAGTGCTTTGCCAACGTCAGCAAGTCCGCCAGTTTTGACCAACTCTTCAACTTCTGAAATAGCAAATACAATATTCACAGTTAATCTCCCAGAGCGTACATATAGTGCACTCATAATGCTTAAGTTAAGTGTACGAAAAGCGCTGAGTGCCACTGTGAAGTACCCACAATGGCATAAGCAACAGGTAGAAAAGCTAAGTTAGCACAAGCTAATGGCTTTTTTAATTACAAAGCTGCCTGATAAACAGAAAATTGTGATGTTTGTGCCGTGGTATAAACCGTTTGGAAGTGCTCAGCGAGCAAACCAGGGTAGGGTAAGAATCGGTTTGCCACCATTTGCATACTGCCACCACGGCTTAAGGTTGCCTTTGCATCTGAGATAAATCGCTTCGTAATGGTGTAGTCGGTTTTAATGCCGGTGTGAAACGGCGGGTTGGTGACAATATGCTGTACTTTTTGGGAAAACCCATGCAAACCATCCGCAGCATATAAGGTTGCTGACAATCCGTTTTCAGCCAGAGTCAAAGCACTACAATACACCGCAAGGGCGCTCACATCGGTTAGGTGCAGCTTTAAATGCGGGTATTTCAGCATAATGTAGCTACCAACAACGCCAGCACCACACGCGAAATCTAATACTTCACCGCTCAGCGACGTCGAAAGCTTTTCAAGCAGTAGCTCTGTTCCCGCATCCAGTTCTTTATAACTAAAAACACCAGGCATAGAGGCAACTTCCCAAGCAGTGCCTTCAACGTGGTAGGTATTCATGTCAAGCCAAGCATCGGGCTCAAAGGCAAGGTGAGGCTCTTCAACTATAACGGTAATCAGGCTGCAGTGGCGTGCCGAATCAACTTTTTGCGTAGGGCCATATTGCTGCATTAACTTAGCGGCACTTTTAATACCGCCTTTGTTTTCACCAACCACATGAATACGGCCATGTTGGCCAACCATACTTGCGGCCATTCGCAGTAACATTTGAAAATGGGTTTTTGCTTTAGGTAAGAAAATCATCACGTCAGTGTGGGATTTTTCTAAAGCCAAGAAAGGCGCAAAAATATGGGTATGATTGCCAACCTTTTGCGTCACCTCAAAGCCTTTGCGCGTAATGTCTCTGCTATCAAACGATACAGAGGGGATGACGCGTACGCACTCCGAAAAAATGTCGAAGTACTGGTGAAGAACAGTGACTTCTTGCGATTTAAGGCCGTCCAAAAAATACGCGTCAGTAGGGTTAATAAATGCCCACTGGCCTTCATCAAAAAGCGCAATATTACGTTCTAACAGCTGGCTTTGAGGAGATAGAATCATTACTTAGTACGCTCGAAAATTAGATCCCACACGCCGTGGCCTAGTTTTTGACCGCGAGTTTCAAACTTGGTGATCGGACGGTAGTCCGGACGGGGCACGTAGTCGCCATCGGTTGCGGTATTAGTGTAGCCCTCTGCCTGGGTCATGACCTCTAACATATGCTCAGCATACTGTTCCCAGTCGGTCGCCATATGAAAGCAACCGCCAATAGCCAACTTAGTACGAACTAATTCAACAAATTCAGGCTGTACAATACGGCGCTTGTGGTGACGCTTTTTGTGCCACGGGTCTGGGAAAAACAACTGCAGGCGAGACAATGAACCATCTGGGATCATATTCTTAAGCACTTCAACGGCGTCATGTTCCATTACACGCAAGTTCTCAACGCCTTGCTCACTAGCATCGGCTAAGCATGCGCCAACACCAGGGCGGTGAACCTCAATGCCTATGAAGTCTTTTTCAGGAGCATTCGCGGCCATTTCAACCAATGATTTGCCCATACCAAAGCCAATTTCCACAACCACATCTGCGTCGCGGCCAAACAACTCTGACAACGACAAGGGCGCGTCAACGTAGTCTATGCCTTTAGTTGGCCAGTAATCCGCCAGTGCTTTTTCTTGTGCTTTTGTAAGTCTGCCTTCGCGTTTAACGAAGCTTTTTACCTTGCTTACATATACTCCAGCGGCTTCTGCTTCCGCCTGACTTTTGAATTGCCTCATTTGCAATGCCTTTCTAACCCAATTTTCTGGTGGCGCATTATCCACTTACCCACGGCTTATGCAACGCTATCGTGGTAAAAATGCTGTAATTTTATACGCCAATTTGTTTAGCAATAATAGATGCTACTGTCTCAGTTTGCTCAAGCACTAGCATATGTCCTGCATCATCAATAGTGTGAAACGTAGCGTTAGGCAATGTGCTTTGAAGTTGTAGTACTGCCTCTGCAGGTGCAATGGCGTCTTGCTGTGCGGTGATAAACGTGATTGGCGCGTTGATCTTTGCGAGTGCTTTAACGGTACTTTCCCGTGGCGTGGTGGCGAGTGTGTGATTAAGTAATGTTGTTTTACCTAAATCTTGTGCCATCGATTTAATAACGCCAGCCACGTTTTCATCGTCCAAACGTGAAGGGTGAATAAACCGCGAAAGGTACGCGTCGTTATCGGGTTTAAAGTTTCCTTGCTTAAGCATGGTAGTCAGACTGCTTACGCTTAGCAATTTCTTCTTTTGACAAACCTTCTGGGTTGTAGCCTATAAGTGTGACAGAGGCTACATTAGCAGGATTGCGCTGTGCGACTAGTGCAGCTATAAACCCGCCCATGGAGTAACCTACAAGGTGCACTTTTTCGTCATCGAGGATACGGTCTTCACTTAATGCCAGCATTTCTTCTTGAGATGCTGCCCATTGAAGCGGCACATACCTGCGCTGTGAAATATTCAACGTGCGCCATAGTGGCAGGAATACGCGCTCGTCGCAGAGTGTACCGGGAAAAAACAAAACAGGGTGCTGCACAGACACGTGTGCTCCTTAACATTAAACTAGCTAGTTACATGCTACCATAGCGCGCTAGTTAATGAATGGTCGCTAGGCAGAAAGCATTTAGCTTTATTGGTAAAAGAATAAGCAGTAGCAATTACCCATATAGATAATTATGACAGAACAACAATATTCAGGAAGCTTTGCAGAGCGAGTGCTTGCATGGTTTGACAAACATGGGCGTAAGCATTTGCCTTGGCAGAAAGAGGTAACGCCCTATAAGGTATGGGTGTCGGAAATTATGCTCCAGCAAACCCAAGTCACTACGGTAATTCCTTACTTCGAACGTTTTATGGCGTCGTTCCCGACGGTGCATGACTTAGCTAAGGCATCCCAGGATGATGTGCTTCATCATTGGACAGGGCTTGGCTACTACGCAAGAGCAAGAAACTTGCACAAAGCGGCAAATACGCTGGTAGATAAATACAACGGCGAGTTTCCCTACAGCCTTGAAGAAGTTATGGATTTGCCCGGCATAGGTCGCTCAACAGCCGGTGCCATATTGTCGCTGTCAAGGAATATGCGCTTTCCTATTTTAGATGGCAATGTGAAGCGTGTTTTGGCGCGTTACTATGCAATCAGCGGGTGGCCGGGGCAGAAAAAAGTGGAAAACCAACTTTGGGAGGTCGCCGAGAAAAACACGCCTACCCATTCAGAAGGCGGACGATGTGCCAACTATACCCAGGTGATGATGGATTTGGGCGCGATGATCTGTACACGAAGCAAGCCAAAGTGTGACGAGTGCCCGCTTCAAGCCGACTGTATTGCCTATGCACAAGGTGCGCAAACTGAGTACCCGGGTAAAAAACCAAAAAAGGCGCTGCCCGAGAAATCCACTTTCATGATGGTGGCACAGTTCAATAGCCAAGTGTATTTAGAACAGCGTCCCTCAACAGGTCTCTGGGGTGGGTTGTATGGTTTTATCGAGGTATTTTCAATAGATGAGGGTATTGAGCAGCTTAACAAGCGGGGGATCAGTGTTGAAGATACCCGAGAGCTTGAAGGTTTCCGCCATACCTTTAGTCATTTTCATTTAGATATCACCCCGGTAGTGGCCGTGGTAAACTCTGCTCCAACAAAGCGCGTAGCTGAAACGGCATATCGCTGGTTTTCGTTGAACGAGCCTATTGAAGTTGGTTTAGCGGCACCTACAACCAAGATAATTCAGCAGTTAATGCGTTAGGCTTGTAAAGGAAGCCTTGTATTAATTGCTAAGCAGATAGCGAACGAAAGGAAATAACATGGCAAGAACGGTATTTTGTCGCAAGCTTCAAAAAGAAGCAGACGGCTTAGATTTCCAACTTTACCCGGGCGAACTGGGTAAGCGTATTTTCGACAACATTTCTAAAGAAGCATGGGCTGAATGGCAAAAGAAACAGACCATGCTGATTAACGAACAAAAGTTAAATATGATGGAGCCGAATGCCCGTTCATTTTTGGAAGAAAAAATGTCGGCCTACTTATTTGACGACGTAGAGCCTACGATTGAAGGCTATGTTCCGCCTGAAAAATAAGCAAAAAAGCGTTTTTTGAGCAAACAATGTGCAAACAGTAATAAAAGCGCAAAAAAAGCGAGAAAAACGGTTGACTTGTGAGGGCGAAAACCGTTTAATACGCACCCACAGCAGGACAGGCAGTAAACGCCTAGAACGCTAACAAGTTTCAGCCTCGATAGCTCAGTTGGTAGAGCAGCGGATTGAAAATCCGCGTGTCCCTGGTTCGATCCCGGGTCGAGGCACCATTATTCAGAGAGCCCTGCATGAAAATGCGGGGCTTTTTTGCTCCCGGCGGTTGGAAAACCAGGCACACGCTAACGTGCCCCTGCGGCTGCGCCACGCGTTACAATCCCGGGTCGAGGCACCATTCTTAGAAGCCCTTGCAGAAATGCGAGGGCTTTTTTGATTCCGGCGGTTAGAAAACCAGGCACACGCTAACGTGCCCCTGCGGCTGCGCCACGCGTTACAATCCCGGGTCGAGGCACCATTCTTAGAAGCCCTTGCAGAAATGCGAGGGCTTTTTTGATTCCGGCGGTTGGAAAACCAGGCACACGCTAACGTGCCCCTGGGGCTGCGCCGCGCGTTGCGGTCCCGCGACAATGAATCCTCACTACGCTTGAGCTCGAAGTATATATTATTCTGTCTCCTTCATTTTCTTTGGATAACGGTGACAATGTATATAACCAACCTATTTATCGAAATTTATTATTGCTTATTAAAATAGCGACGCTATCCACACATTTTTATAAAAAACCTTCCCACTCGTTTCGTCACAAAAGTTTCATCAAAAACTCTGTCTACTTTTTTCAGCTACTGACTCATTACATGTGTTAACCGTGCGCACCGGAACATCTATCTCTTACTTTGCACAACTAGGATCACACATGAAAAATCAATTTACCAAAACCACACTCTCGTTGAGTGTATTGGCTGGGTTAACGGGTGTTACGCCTGTGATAGCACAGCAGTCATCAGTAGCCGAAGAAAACGTTGAAGTAATTGAAGTCACTTCTTTTCGTAGCTCACTAATTAGAGCGAAAGACTTGAAAAAAGATGCCATTATTTCCCGCGATACAATCTTGG
This sequence comes from Alteromonas sp. ABH4_454, assembly GCF_056311775.1. NCBI lineage: Bacteria > Pseudomonadati > Pseudomonadota > Gammaproteobacteria > Alteromonadales > Alteromonadaceae > Alteromonas > Alteromonas sp. ABH4_454. The sequence continues at coordinate 1,113,625 of NZ_CM149972.1, forward strand.
CAGAAGATATCGCAGACTTTCCAGACCTTAATTTGGCCGACTCGCTGCAGCGAGTACCAGGGATCACTATTACCCGAGAAGGTGGCGAAGGCCGCCAAATTTCATTGCGTGGCTTAGGCCCCGATTTTACGCGTGTTCAAGTAAATGGTATGGAAGCCATGGGTACGTCTTCATCCCCCATGGATGCTCGTGGTGGTGTAAGTCGCACTCGTGGTTTTGACTTTAATGTTTTCGCATCTGAGTTGTTCAATCGAATTGACATCAGCAAAACTTATTCAGCCGATCAGGAAGAAGGCGGCATTGGCGGAACGGTCGGGCTATTTACCGCAAAGCCATTCGATTATGACGGGTTCAAAAGTGCATTGTCGGTACGAGGTGGCTACAACACTAATAGCGAAGAAACTAACCCCCGCATGGCTGGGCTTATTTCGAACGTATGGAACAAATTTGGCGCTCTGGTTTCCGTCGCGTACAGTGAACGTGAAACTGCCGAGTATGGAACAAATACCACACGCTGGCGCCGGGAAGGCGGAAAAACTGCTGCGGATCCAGCAAACACCGACCTACAAGCTGAGTTAGACTCAGGTGAACTTTGGTTTCCTCGTGGTCATCGCTTTTCTCGCTGGAACAATACTCAAGACCGCCTGGGTGTCACGGCCGCATTCCAATACAAACCGTCTGATTCTTTTTCACTTACGTTAGACATCATGCATGCAGAATTAGAAAACAATACCGATGAACATCACTCTGCAGTGAAAGACAACAAGGTTGTATCTGATCTTATATGGGAAGAAAACGACGGGCAAAAAGAAGTCGTTTACGCGCTGTATGAGAATGCAACGTGGCGTAACGAGAACTCTCGTCGTTACAATGAGTCGGAATTTAACCAATATACGCTCAGTATGGACTGGACAATAAACCCGGAGTTCTATGCCAGTGCTGTTATTGGAACAAGTTCATCTGACTTTGATCAGCCTGAAGTTATAAAATCGAATATTCATGCCAAAGGTATCGTGAATATCGCTACAGACTTCAGACAAGATCGCTTTTACGGTATCAGCACTTCACCTGACTTCGATACTACGCAACTCGATGGCTACGAGATGAAAGATATCTATCTGCAGGAAAACTACGTTACCAATGATTTTGATACAGCGAAAGTCGATTTCACCTATCTTGTTGGTGATACAGGAGAACTCCAATTTGGTGTGAACTATAAAAAATTCGAGAATTCTGCTTACCAATTAACCCAGAGCAATGCGCAGAATATTGCACCTGAAAATACCGGTATCACAACATTAAATGATGCTTTGGTTGAGGTGTACAGTGAACATCCCAACACAAGCTGGCTTCAAGGTGATTTAGACGCATTGCTAAACTTTTATGGGCTGAATGGCTACAACATTGATAGCAGTGAGCTTACGCGTAATGACAAATCGCCAGTAACAGAAGAAACTTTGGCAATGTACGTGCAATATGGCTGGGAGACAGAGTTTGCAGGTAATCCACTGTTAGTAAGTGCGGGGTTACGATATTTTGAAACAGATATTACGGCGGCCGGCAAATCATCGGGTGTTGCCATAGAAACCACCCGTTCATATTCTGATATTTTACCTACTATCAACCTCGTTTACGAGTTGCAAGAAAACATGTTATGGCGTGCATCGGCAAGCAAAAACATAACCCGTCCATCATTGGGGTCGCTAAGCTATAACGCGTCAGTTTCGCAGACATCGGGGGATGCGATTACCAGCGTGACGATGGGAAATCCCATGTTGGAACCCTTTGAATCGATTAATTTAGATACCGCGTTTGAGTGGTATTTCGATGACGTTGGTTATGCCGCAGTTGCGATTTTCTATAAAGATATCGATAATTTCATTGTCGATACTACCAGCGAAGTAGTGTATTCGTCACTAGGCCTACCGACAGAATTATTACCTGTAGATAAAACCGTAGACAGTATTTTTTATTTACAGCGTCCAGAGAATATGGACGCCTCGAAAATTAAAGGGGTAGAGTTAACTTTTTCTCGCGATTTAGATTTTCTTCCTGCTCCATTTAATCATTTAGGTGTTATTGCAAACTATACCTATGCAGATGGTGATGCTTTGTATCGCAATATCTATGGCGAAGCGGGAAATGATCAGGAAAAACCGTTCACGGGACTATCAAAAAATAGTTATAACTTTACGCTGTACTACGAGCAGGAAGGCTGGGGAGCTAGAGTGTCAGCGGCGTACCGTAGTGCATACCTTACTGGCGCGTCTTCCAGCGGCGATCAGGATGAATCAGGTTATCACGGTACAACATTCATCGATTTCTCTTCATTCTACCAACTAACCGACACTATTAAACTGAGCTTTGAAGGCATTAACCTCACCGATGAGCGTCAGGAGTTATATAGCGATTCTCACGATCGTGCATACAATACCACCACCAGTGGACGTACTTATATGCTTGGTGCAACCATGCAATTTTAAACTAAGTAGCATACCAGGCTTGCCTGGTATGCTTTTTCCAATGGAAGTTTAAACAGTAATGAAAAAAGTTTTAATGATAACGTTTACGAGCGGATTACTCGTCTTGTCAGCGTGTGTATCAGTAAACCAGCAACACAATGAAAGCCCTGCTTTTGTGCCCGAAGATGGAAAAAACTGGCTAGCCGGTGATCACCATATTCACGGCAAATATAGCGCAAGATGGAACTGGAAGACTCAACCCCCTTCGCCACTCTTATTTGGTGACGCCCACTATTTCACTGCATTGAACGCCAAAATGGCAGCATTTCATCAATTAGATTGGATGGTAACAACCGACCATGGTGGTCCAAATCACAGCGCAGTAAACCGAAATTCAGCGTACCCTGAACTCGTCGCCTCCAGAGCCGCCATCCCAGAAATTATGCAGTTCTATGGTATGGAGTTCGACACCCCAGGTGCGCGACACAGCACCCTGATTATTCCAAAAAGTGTGAAAGAAGCTGATCAACTTTTGGAGTTGGAAAGTCAGTACAACCGCAGAGAAATTTACCCAGATGAATCTCCACGAGATACGCAGGCGTTTATGCTTAGCGCGTTAGAAGCTATGCAGAATATGTCACCACGACCGGTGTTGGTGGTGAATCACCCTGCCCGAAAGGCTACTGATTTGAATGTGTACCAAAAGGTTACACCGCAAAAAATGCGGGAGTGGCAGGATACCGCGCCAGATGTGGTTACCGGTATGACTGCTATTCCTGGTCATCAGGCTGCATCAATCAACCCAGACGGTTCGAATAATCCGAGAGCGCCTCGCGCAGAGTATTTTGGCTATCCGACCCTTGGCGGCACTGACCAAATGTCGGCAATTGTTGGAGGGGTTTGGGATAAGTTACTGGCTGAAGGCAGAAAGTGGACGGTTACCGCTGTTTCTGATAGCCATGCACATTATACCGAAGGCCGTACAGATTTTTGGCCAGGAGAATACGCAAAAACGTATGTACGAGCGGCACGAGACTACGACAGCGTACTAGATGGTCTGCGCGAAGGAAATGTCTTTATCGTTACCGGTGATTTGATTGACGAGCTGTATGTGAGTGTTCAACATGGAGCTAAGCGCGTTAACATTGGTGATACGTTAGATTTAGACGTTAACAATAACGCGCCTATAACCGTTACTGTGGCGTTTCACGATCCGCAAGGTACTAACTTTAATCGTCAGTATCCGACGGTAGAGAGATTAGATGTAATCTATGGAGGTGTGGTTGGCAAATACCCCCAAACAGAAAAAGCACCTGTGAAGGTGATTCACCGATTTTATCAGCAAGACTGGGAAAGACAGGGAGCCTATAATGTTGTGCAATTTTCTTTGCCCGCACCTGACAACGATGCCTACATACGAGTACGCGGGACCAACTTAAAAGAAGAATTGGAGCCAGAGGTTGATCCTAGAGGGGAAAATCCGTGGGATGATCTCTGGTTTTACAGCAATCCCGTATATTTACATCACCCCAATCCTCACACTTCTCGACACTGCAATGAATCTGTCACAGGCGAGTGCGATGATAAGTGACCATCATATTAATACAGCAGTATCGTCGTTAGACATGCCAGAAGAAACCTCCAGCTCTTCACTTCAAACGCTGATAAATTCGAAAGTCCTCAAGCAATACTTGCGCAGGCACTCCGTTAACAGTGAAGAGGCGGCAGACCTTTATCAAGAGTCAATCGTTCGCGTTTTAGAACAATCTAAAGCAACCACTATTGATAATCCTCTCGCATACGCGTTTCGCGTAGCGAGAAATCTGCTTTCGAAACGCCAGCTTCCAGACACTGACAATGCTGATGAACAACAATGCTACCGACAAAATCCAGAGCTGCACCTTGAAACACAACAACGAATCGAGCTCATCGCGCAAGTGATTAATGCCATGCCAGTTCAACGTCGGCGTGTTTTCGAAATGCGTCGTATCGAAGGTCAAAGCCGTCAAGCCATAGCGTCTAGCTTGAATATTTCAGCAGAAGCAGTAACAAAGCATATTTCGCGCGCAATGGCAGATATTCAACTGCATCTGGATAAAGCAGGTAGATAATGACAAGCCAACAAGAAAAGACATACCTAGAGGCAGGTGAGTGGATTGACCGGCTCGCAGACGGAGATTTAGATGCGTTAAATAAACGCCGTTTTATCCGTTGGTTAGATGAAAGTGAGCGGCATCAAGACGCGTTAGAAAAGATGATAGCAACTTGGGAAGACCCAGCAGTTCATGCTGCTTATTTAAACGCCCAAAAGTCGTCGAAAACCGCAAACCGAAGGCATTCACTTGTGACATGGGGAAGCGCCATTGCTGCGTCATTACTTGTGATTGCGCTAGTATTTTCACGCTATCACATCATAACACCCTCAACCTCATCCCAACTAATTACTTCCGCGCACGAGGCACTAAGTGATGGTAGTGAGGTGCAACTACAACCCAAAAGTGAGCTAATCGTTCTATTTTCTGACGATACCCGCGCTTTGAACTTGAAAAAGGGACAGGTGTATTTTGATGTGGCGAAAGACCGGGCTCGCCCGTTTGTGGTTAAGGCCGGACTGACTTCAGTGACGGCGGTTGGCACGGCGTTCAACATCGATAGGCAAGGGCAGCGTGTTGATGTGATAGTACACGAGGGCATTGTAGAAGTTCGAGGTAAGGTCGATAGCGCGCCTATATTGCTCAAGGCAGGTGAGAAAATAATAATTAATAGGGGAGTTGCAGAGTCGGTGCAGCGTGTTAATTTGTCACAAGTGGTAGACTGGCGCACAGGCTGGATAGAAGTAGATAATGAATCTCTCACTTATTTGTTGGAACGATTGAACCGTTATTCAGATAAGCCCATTTTGATGATAGATAGCACTATTGGGAAACACCGTGTGGCTGGTCGCTTTAAACTAGAAGATACTGCGCAAACGTTAGCGGTACTTAGTTCCCTCTATCAACTGGAGGTAGCTGATACTCGTTCAGGTATCGAAATACGTCGACAAGTAAACTAAATTGGCATGATAAACCGAAGAAACAAAAAGTCAGTGGTCATTGTGGGTCACGTTTTTTGGTTAATATCGGTCGGTTTATCACCTGCTTGTTTTGCTGCTCAAGAAGGGTTAGCAGACAAAGCCATCAATACTATTCCCTTATCACAGCTTGTCACTGAATTTAGTCGTGACGCCGGGAAGACCATTGCATTTGACCCCACCTTACTTAAGGGGTTAACCATAACGCCTACACAATGGCGCACGACTAACGCCAGTGATTTATCTTCACTACTGGAACCGTTTTCACTTTGTTTAGCGCCTGTCCAAAATGGCTGGGTTATTCACTGGTGCGACACACAACAAAACGAAAACACTAGCAAAACAACCCAAACAGAAAGCAATGCTATTACGCGTACTCACCCTACTGTTGAAATAGAAGTCACAGGATTTCGGCAATCTCTTATTCGTGCCAGAGAGATAAAGCGCCTTGCCATGGTCACACAAGAATCGATTTTGTCAGAAGACATTACTGATTTCCCCGATTTGAATTTGGCTGATTCATTACAACGTATACCGGGCATTACTATCACCCGTGAAGGAGGCGAAGGGCGACAGATTTCACTTCGGGGACTAGGTCCTGACTTTACCCGTGTAAAGGTAAATGGTATGGAAGCGATGGCGATGACATCCTCGGCGATGGACGCCAGAGGAAGTGTGAGTCGTACCCGAGCCTTTGACTTCACTCTATTTGCATCAGAGATTTTTAATCGTATTGATGTAAGTAAGTCGTATTCGGTGGAACAAGATGAAGGCGGTATTGGTGGCACAGTTATGTTGTATACGCCAAAACCCTTCGATTTTGCGGATGACATAAATAGCTTTACCGTGAAACAAAGTTACAACGAAAACAGTAAACAGCTCGACCCAAGTATTATTGGGTTGGTCAGTCGACGAAATGATAAATTCGGAGGTCTCGTTTCCGCCGTATACAGTCAGCGGCACACTACTGAGTTTGGCACTAATACTACGCGGTGGCGACAGGAGAAAAAGCATTACAGCGGAGACGAAGATAGTGTGTTGCAGCATGAATTAGCACAAGGCGTATTCTGGTTTCCCAGAGGCCATCGATATTCTCTTTGGAATAATAATCAACGTCGATTAGGGGTAACAGCCTCACTGCAATACGCGCCAAACGATAAGTGGCAAATTGCGTTTAATGGTATTGCCAGCCGTTTACAAAATAGTCTTGATGAGCATCATATTGCAGTGAAAGACAATGACAATGTTACGCTACTCGCATGGGAACAAAATAAAAATGACAAGGAAATATTGTTTGCGAAATATACCGATGCAACATGGCGTATCGAAACTCGGGAAGATGAAAATACGTCAACGTTTTATCAAATTACTATGGAAAGTCAGTGGCAGCCCACTTCTGCACTAAGCTTTAACGTTAGCCTCGGCAGCAGTGCCAGTGATTACTCGCAGCCTAAAGTAAATAAAGTCAACATTCGTAAAACTGGGGTGGATATCGTTACGGACTTTCGTGAAGACCGTTTTTACGGCCAGAGCTATTCAACTAATATGGATACGGCATCCCTAACTGGACTAACCGTAAAAGATCTCTATTTTCAAGAAAACGAAATACGTACTTCGTATAACAATGTAAAGGGATCACTTCGCTATTTATTTAGTAACGGTGATGCCCTGTCGGCGGGGGCACATTATAAATCCTTTGAGAACACAGGGATGGATCGCGCTAGAAGTGTGTACCCGGCTCTTGATGATAATACGCTGACTAAAGCGCACTTATCTCTGTTCAGTCAGCACCCAGATAAAACATGGATGCAGGGCAACCTTAATGCTATTCAAACACATTTTGACTTGGGTAACGTACAACTTACCGCCGAGGATACAGTAGATAGTTCCAACTTTAAGGTAAAAGAAAACACTCTCGCGCTCTACGCGATATACGATAGCGTAGGACATTGGCTGGGTAAGCCACTTTATACGCAAGGGGGAATTCGGTATTTCAATACGCGGTTTACATCTTCAGGTATTCAAAAGGGATTGCCGTCCGCCGTCACCAAAACTTATGACGATGTGCTTTTTAGCGTAAATACCGTACTTGAACTCAACGACAATTGGTTGTGGCGTGCCAGCGTTGATGAGAATATCACGCGCCCGTCTATTCAAGATTTAGCTATTACCGCCGAGGTGTCGCAAGCATCCCGGAATGAAGGCGACATTGGGCAAGTATTTTTAGGAAATCCTTATTTAAAGCCTCTAAAGTCATTGAATGTAGAAACCGGTGTTGAGTGGTATTTCGAAGATGGCGGCATTATGGCTCTCTCTAGCTTCTTCAAGCAGATAGATAATTTCGTAGTGGAAGATGTTGAAGCTATACCGTATAGCGAATTGGGACTCCCCGCTAGCTTGCTTCAAGATGGGGATAGTGTCGATGATGTTTTTTATGTTAGTACACCCAAGAATACCGATACAACCACATTTAAAGGTTTTGAAATGACTTATTCTCGTGATTTAGCATTTCTTCCTTCTCCTTTTGATCTTCTTGGGATTAGTACCAACTTCACTTATGCCGAGGGTCAAACCCTTTACCGAGACGTACAAGGTACGGGAGAAAATCAGGTTAAGACATTCGCGGGGCTGTCTAGACGTAGTTATAATTTTACATTGTATTATGAACAGTCGCATTGGTCGGCTCGTGTATCTGCTGTCTACCGTAGCCCTTATATATTGTCTGTCCAGCCAGGAAATACTGACCAAGACGAATCGGGCTATCATGCAACTACTTACATTGATGCATCGGCTAGCATGCAACTTAGTCAATCATTAAGAATGACTATAGAAGGTCTAAATTTAACTGATGTTAGAGAGGAACTGTACAGCGATTCAAACGACCGAGCTTATAATACTACATTGAGCGGGCGTACATTTTTGATAGGTTTCTCATTAGAGATTTAATCACGAAACAAAGCACATAAAACCGTAAGTACTGATTAAAGTGCACTGCTATTTTTTTGATTATTCAACATAACAACGCTCACTACTTAGAGGCATACAGGTGGTTGTGTAGACATTAGTCGTTCAACTAGAGTGGCCATGCTAATAGTTGTCATGAAACCCCAGCTTATGCAAAGAATTGGCAAGTAAAATGAAAGTTTAATAAAAACAATTAATTAAAGCGTAGGGTTGCATTGAAAATCCGCGTGCCCCTGCGGCTGCACCGCGCGTTACAATCCCGGGTCGAGGCACCATTTTTCAGAGAGCCCTGCATGAAAATGCGGGGCTTTTTTGATTCCAAACCACTTTCCTCTATTTTGAAATTTGTGCTCGCGAAAACTCATATGGCGGCTTTTGCGATGAGCATCGTATAATACGAACAATATGCGGTACTGATTAAGAGAACAGAGCATGAATCGTCGTAAGAAAATTTTCACTAAACTTAAGAAAAAAGATAAGAAAGCTAAGGCTAAACTTCATAAAAGTAATAAGCCAGCTTATATCTCTAAAGCGGAACGGGCAAAGCTTACAGAACAAGAGCACGATGAATTGTCTGTGACAGAAAAAAGTACTAAACCAGTCGACAGATAAAATAGCGGGCAAACTGGGTGATGAAGTTACCTAGCTAAAACAAAGGGATTTTTTATGCCCAGTTGAGGTGAACAATCTCGAATACGTATGTCATAGCGAAACGCCATCATCATCACCACTGTTCCAGCAAAGTTTGCTGCATGTGCATATCTCTTGGTGCTTTCTCATCAACACTATCTTTAACACTTCTTAGCAAGTTAGACACAAATAGCGACTAAAACGCTTTTTTTATAAAAAAATTATGCATGTTCTTGCCTACTTTTCAAATTGGGTACTACGCTTATCTCATGTGTGCAAAGCCAGTTAAGCATAACGTTGTTACCCAACTTGGCTAACAACGTTATGTTGCCTTTGCGCTAGGCTTTATGTCTATTGGCGCTCATAGAGTGTGCCCAGCGTTTTGTAATTCGTGAACCAAGTAACGTGCTTAATTATGAAAGAGTACTGTTGAAGTTAAGTCGCAGTGTTTTTTCAAGGAGAGTTTTTTTGTCATCTAATAACTTACCTTCAATGCAGCAAGGGGCTTTAAAGAGCATATATGTACTTTGTGTAGTAGGCATAGCTGTTTCTTGGGCTTTGTTCTTTTTTGTGTCCGCGCTCACAGCGCTTGCGGTACTAACAGGCGTAGTTGTCTTTAGTGCTTTCATTTATAGCAAAAGTGCGGATGAAGTTGACGAGGTCTATCCAAGTAACGACTCCCAAGCGCAAAGCGAACAAGCGGGTAGTGCTGATATCAAGAAAGCGAGCGACGAACTTGCTCTGTCTTTAAGCACATGTGATAGCAATTTATCATCCATTAAGTCTACTCAAGATGACGCTGTTGAAACCTTATCCAATGCTTTTAGCAGCTTAAAAGCGCTTGTTGCACAGCAAATTCAGTGTATCGATGCGTTATTGAGCGTCGATAGTACGCAAACACAATCGTATTCAGAACGCATGCGTACGTTTGCACAAGAAACCGATGGAACCCTGACCCAGTTTATCGATTCAACTGAGCAAATGTCCTCGTCAACAAAGCACCTTATGGAACAGGTGCAAACCATTCAACAGGCGATGCCAACGGTTATTGACGCACTTAGCGGCATTGATGATATTGCCGCGCAAACCAACTTGTTGGCGCTAAATGCTGCGATAGAAGCGGCAAGGGCAGGCGAAGCTGGTCGAGGGTTTGCGGTGGTGGCTGATGAAGTGCGCGCATTATCAACGCGATCTACACAATTTAGTGACGTTATAAAAACCCAAGTTGAGAATATCCGTAGTTTGGTAGACAAACTCACTGACACTGCAGAATTTGTCGCCTCGCAAGATATATCTCAGGTTGTTAATGCTAAATCACATATAAGTGATCAACTGGCCGAAATCATTAGAAAAGCAGAAGCAGACCTTGTTACTACTAAACAAATTGAAGATATAGGCTCACAGCTTGATGAGTCTATAAATGCTGCTATCCGAGGTATGCAGTTTGGCGATATCAATGGCCAGCATATCCAATATACCCAAGACATGATTACGTTCATTTTAGAACAATTGGCAACGTTAGATCCCCACAATATTGAGCGTTTCGTCAGCGAATTAAGCGAGTACCAAAGAGGGCTCGCACAAAAAGGTAAAAATGACCACAACCCAGTGTCTGCCACCTCTATGGACGCTGGAGAAGTTGAATTGTTCTAAGCTAAGAAAGGAACAGGAAGCACTGTCAGTAATGACATATTTTGGAGAAGTGAGCACATGAGCAAACATATTTTAGTTGTCGACGATTCGGTGTCGATTCGTCAAATGGTAGAGATGACACTAAAGGGCGCCGGATATACCGTCACTACAGCCCAAGACGGTCAAGAAGCGCTGGATAAATGTAAGGGGCAGCAATTTAACTTTGTACTCACTGATCAAAACATGCCTCGTATGGATGGCCTTACGCTTATTAAAAACTTGCGTGGGTTAGGGGCCTACAGCAGAACCCCAATTGTCATGCTTACCACAGAAGCGGGCGACGATATGAAAGCTAAAGGCAAAGCTGCTGGGGCTACAGGCTGGATGGTAAAGCCTTTTGATCCAAACAAACTTCTTGATGTGACTAGACGCGTCTTAGGTTAGTCCCTTTTACTAATTCCTTAAGTCTGGAAGGATTCAGAATGAGCATCGATATTGAACAGTTCCATAGCGTATTTTTCGACGAGAGCGACGAGCATCTCGACGATATGGAACAGCTATTGATGAGCTTGGACGTCGAGTCTCCCGATCCTGAAGAACTCAATAGTGTTTTTCGCGCTGCTCATTCCATTAAGGGCGGTAGCGGTATTTTCGGCTTTGATGCGTTGATGAACTTAACGCATGTGATGGAAAATTTACTAGACAAAGCCCGTAATAATGAACTTAGCGTCACAGCTGACATTGTTAATGTGCTTTTAGAAACTCTAGACGTTTTAAAAGACACCCTAAATGCCTATCGTGATGAAACTGAAATTCCACAAGAAGGCATTGATGAGCGCATAAAAATACTCAACGCTGTTATTGACGGGCAACCCACTGATGCCGAGACAGATGGTAACAATGGGTCAACTGAAGTAAGCGTGAACGCGCAAATCGAAAGTGAACACGATGACAGCTTTGGCTTTTTCGATGATGAGCCTATTCAAAATTTATCTAGCGAAAGCAGCGAAGAAAACGATGATGGCTTTGGATTTTTTGATGACGTATCTGATAGCCAAGACCTTCAAGACAGCGGCGCTACCCATTCGTCACCTCAAGCTGAAGAAGGCTTTGGGTTCTTCGACGATGAAGATACCCAAAGTAATCTCGTCGAATCTAAAACGGAAAAATCAGAAGCAGCAACAGCTGAAAGTGGTAACAAAGAGGAAAGCCAAGGCTTCGGCTTTTTCGAAGACGTACCTTCGGCTCGCCACATAAATACTGCAGCAAACACAACTAACAACGGGCAAAGTCAAAGCGCCAGTACTTCAAAAAGTTCAGCAACAGCCTCTAGAGCACCGCAAGCTGAGACTGGCTCTACGCCTGCAACTGCTAAAAAGAAAACTAAACCTTCTACGAAAAAAAGCTCTGCTCGAGAGTCGGCTTCAATTCGAGTAGATACCACAAAAATTGACGCCATGGTTAACTTGGTGGGCGAACTGGTAATCACCCAGTCAATGCTTTCCATGATAGGCCAAGATGTTGATGGGCAAATTGGCGAGCGGCTACAGCTTGCTATTGATGAGTTACAGCGCAACACCCGAGAAATACAAGAGTCGGTCATGTCTATGCGCATGCTTCCGCTTACGGCAACTTTCAATCGCTTCCCCCGTTTAGTGAGAGACCTAGCAGGAAAGTTGGGTAAACAGGTTGAATTGGTACTTCAAGGTGGCAGTACGGAAATCGATAAAAGCCTAATTGAAAAAATAGTCGACCCGCTTACGCACTTAGTGCGCAACAGTATCGACCACGGCATCGAAATGCCAGAAAAGCGCACGGCTGCCGGCAAGCCGGAAAAGGGCACGGTTATCTTAAGTGCCGAGCAAAAGGGCGGCAGTATTATCATCAGTATTATCGACGATGGTGGTGGTCTTCATCGCGATAAAATTCTTGATAAAGCACGTAGCAACGGGCTTGCCGTATCTGATGATATGCCAGACTCAGAGGTATGGCAGTTGATATTCCAGCCTGGGTTTTCAACCGCTGAAGCCATTACCGATGTCTCGGGAAGAGGGGTAGGTATGGATGTGGTGCGCCGCAATATCGAGTCTATTGGCGGGCGTATTGATATTGAATCGAGCGCTGGTGAAGGCTCAGCTTTCTTCATTCACTTACCGCTTACGCTAGCTATTGTCGATGGCATGTGTGTGTCGGTGGGTAAGCAAATTTTCGTGATCCCACTTTTAAATATTATTGAATCCTTCCAGCCCACAAAGCAACAGCTTAAAACCTTAGGTAACGACACTGTACTTTATATTCGAGACCAATACTGGCCTTTGGTCCCTCTTTACGACTTTATGGAAGTAGAAGGTGCCGCGCTTTCTCCAACAGAAGGTATCGTGGTGTTACTTGAAAGCAGTAAGAAACGATTTGGTGTTTTAGTTGATGCGCTTGTTGGTCAGCAGCAGGTAGTCATTAAAAGTCTAGAGGAGCATTACCGTAAAGTGGCTGGAATAGCGGGGGCAACCATTATGGGTGACGGTAAAGTCGCACTTATTATCGATGCAGACTCCATTGCTACAACCTATACCTCCAGCCAAATAGAGGAGTTACTTTCATGAGTGAAACGGCCTTGCATCAAGCGGTTACTGGTGGACAAGACAAAGAATACTTAAGTTTCGTGCTTGGCGATGAGCATTACGCCTTGGACATAACAACAGTGAAGGAAATCAGAGGGTACGAACAAGTTACTAAAATTGCGAATGCGCCTGCTTTTATCAAAGGGGTAATTAATTTGCGTGGTGACATAGTTCCTATCGTGGATTTGCGTATCAAGTTTAGCGTAGGCGAGGCCACATATAACGACTTCACAATAGTGATAATGCTAAACATTCAAGAACGTATTGTTGGCATCGTGGTAGATGGTGTATCCGATGTTATTCGCTTGTCTGAAGAGCAAGTACTTCCGCCACCAGAGTTTGGCGTAGCTTTTGATAGTAGGTATCTACACGGCTTAGCCGATGTAGATGAAAACATGGTCATTCTGGTGAACATTGAGAGCTTAATAACCAGCGAAGAGTTGGGTTTAGTTGCACCTGATAGCGTTAACGGCGACGCGTAGTTACAAGGTCCTTCACTAAACGGAAACACCTGACATTGGGAAATATTAGTTATGGGCGTATTTAATTTTCTTAACGGCGAAGAATTAAAAATAGCGAAGCACGACGCGCTATTAAAGTCGAATATTTTAAAGGCTAGTGCCTCAAACTTGTTGGTTATCGACAAGTCTGGGGTCATTCATTACTGCACACCGGCATTCTTGCATATGGCCAAAGCCTACCCCAAAGACTTTTCTGTCGGCGGTGGCGAATCCACACTATCAGGAAAGCACATTGACGATATTACTGTCAGTGCAAGCACAGCAGAAAATCCGTCTTATTTACTCACCCATTCTACAGGTGGTAACAAGCAGCTTGTTTCACTTGCTGAACATAGCTTTTGCGTAAGTGCATCTGCGATAACGGCTGACGATAGCGGGACTGAGCTTTTTGTCACAGAATGGCAGGACAACACAGAAAATAAACGCAACAAAGGCATGGTCGATGCCATTATGCGAAGCCAAGCTGTGATCTCCTTTACTACAGATGGGGAAATATTATCGGCTAACGACAATTTTCTATCCGCCATGGGTTATAGCGAGGCTGAAGTCGTAGGAAAGCACCATCGTATTTTTGTAGACAGTGACTACGCACAAAGTGATGAGTATAAAGCGTTTTGGGCAAAGCTAAAAAGCGGAGACGTACACAGCGGTGAGTTTTGCAGAATCAATAAACAAGGCGAAGAGGTGTGGATCCAAGCTACCTATAACCCTGTGTTTGACGACAACGGCGAGGTGGACTACATCATTAAATTTGCCTCTGACATTACGGCTCAAAAACAGAAAAATGCAGATTTCGAAGGGCAAATTACCGCCATTAACAAATCTCAGGCCGTAATCGAATTCGACCTAGAGGGAAATATTCAAAACGCCAACGAAAACTTCCTTGCCGCAATGGGCTATAGCCTGTCTGAAATTAAAGGGCAGCATCACAGCATGTTTGTCGACCCAAGCTACAAGCTAAGTGCAGAATACGCTGCTTTTTGGCAGAGTTTAAAAGCAGGAGAGCATACCGAGGGTGAATACAAACGACTTGCCAAAGGCGGCAAAGAGGTATGGATCCGTGCGTCTTACAACCCCATTTTTGACAGTACTGGCAAGCCATTTAAAGTAGTTAAATTTGCCACCGACGTAACGCAAGATAAGCTAAGAAACGCGTATTTCGAAGGGCAAATTAACGCTATTAGTAAATCTCAGGCGGTCATCGAGTTTGATGTAGATGGCAATATCATTACCGCTAACGATAACTTCCTCAACACCATGGGCTACCGCCTAGACGAAATTAAAGGTAAGCATCACCAATTGTTTGTTGATGAGGAAAACAGGCAAACAGAGTCATATCAGCGCTTTTGGAGTGAACTCAAATCCGGCAAGTTTTTCTCTGGCGAGTTTAAGCGCGTAAGCAAGTCAGGGAGTAGCGTATGGATTCAAGCTTCTTACAACCCCATAGAAGACATGAATGGCAACCCGTTTAGGGTAGTCAAATACGCTACCAATATTACCGAAGATAAACTGAAAAACGCCTACTTTGAAGGACAGTTGAACGCCATAAGTAAGTCTCAGGCTGTCATTGAATTTGACCTTGAAGGCGTAATTTTAAACGCGAACAGTAACTTTTTAGCAGCGATGGGTTATACCCTTGATGAAGTAAAAGGTAAGCACCACAGTATTTTTGTGGATCCTGCTTTTAAAAATAGCCCCGAATACGCAGCTTTTTGGGAGCAATTACGCCAGGGTGTTTATGCTAGCGGAGAATATAAGCGGTTAAATAAATCAGGAAAGCCAGTTTACATTCAAGCCTCTTATAACCCTATTCTAGACCAAAATGGCAAGCCGTTTAGAGTAGTGAAATACGCCACGGACGTAACGGGAAGAACCTTAGCAGTAGAAAGTATCAAGTCTATTATGGTGAGCCTTACAGAAGGCGATTTATTGAAAACAATAGATGAGCCACTAGATGGTGATTTCAAAGTACTCGGTGAATCCATTAATCACTTTATTGACGAACTACGCGACACCATAGTGAAAATCCATACTGCTGTTGAAACCATTGATACTGCCTCAAACGAGATAGCCACGGGTAACGCCGACCTGTCTAGTCGTACCGAGCAGCAGGCTTCAAGCTTAGAAGAAACTGCCTCAGCCATGGAAGAACTAACGGGAACGGTGAAGCTAAATGCAGAGAATGCTGACCAAGCGAAAGGATTGGCAAGTCAGGCGTCGGATGTAGCATCTGAGGGCGGCAAAGTTATTGAACAAGTGGTGCATACCATGGGTGAAATTAATGACTCTGCCCAGCGTATTTCCGACATTATCGGCGTAATTGATGGCATTGCCTTCCAAACAAACATACTTGCACTAAACGCAGCCGTTGAAGCGGCAAGAGCGGGCGAACAAGGACGCGGATTTGCGGTTGTTGCCTCTGAAGTAAGAACGTTGGCCCAGCGATCTGCAGAGGCGGCAAAAGACATTAAGGCGCTAATTTCAGCATCGGTGGAAAAAATTGGCGATGGCAATGTATTGGTGAACAAGTCGGGTGAAACCATGGCCAATATCGTCACAGCGATAAAGCGTGTTAACGACATTATGTCTGAAATTGCTGCTGCGTCATCGGAGCAAGCCACAGGTATTCAGGAAGTGAGCAATGCGGTGGTTCAAATGGACGAAATGACCCAGCAAAATGCTGCCTTAGTTGAGCAGGCCGCGGCAACCGCTGACAGTATGCGGCAGCAGTCGGGTGAACTCGCGCAGCGAGTATCGGTTTTCAAAGTAGGAAATAATCGAAAGCCCGAACAGAGCTCAGAGGTACGATCGTTAAATGGCAGCAGTGGGTTACCTAGAGAACGCGAAGTGCCAAAACAGCGACTTAAAGCGCTGAATCCAGCCGCACCAGATGAGTCGGATTGGGAGGCATTTTAGTGTATGTCGGCCATACAAAGCACGGACGCGCAAAGGGAGTTTTCATATAGCCGAAGAGATTTCGAGCGGGTAAAAGGTCTGCTTTTTAAACAAGCAGGCATTAACCTAGCCGACTCTAAAGACGCGATGGTTTATAGCCGCCTTGCGAGGCGGCTGCGCACGCTCGAAATAAATAGCTTCAAAGAATACTTAGCTTATGTTGGAAGCAATGATGATGAAATGGAGCACTTTATCAATGCGCTTACCACCAATCTCACCGCGTTTTTCAGAGAGCCTCATCACTTTGAAGCGCTAGCAAATTTCCTTCGAAAGCGACCGCAAACTAAACGTATTTGGTGCGCTGCGAGCAGCACGGGTGAAGAGCCTTACAGTATTGCAATGACGGTGGCGTCTGTGTTTGGCACCTTTACGCCCAACATACAAATACTTGCCACAGACATTGATAGTAAAGTGTTGCAGAAGGCACGCCAAGGCGTTTATGCCCAAAACAGTATTAGTCAGCTTTCTTACGATTATAAAACCCAATTTTTCTACAGGGGGAAAGGTGCCCAAACTGGAAGAGTAAGGGTGGTAGATGAACTGCGAAAAATGGTGCAATTTGAACCGCTCAATTTAATGTCGCCAAGCTGGTGTGTAGATGCGCCGATAGACGTAATTTTTTGTCGCAACGTCATGATTTATTTTGACCGACCTACGCAGCGCAAAATTTTAGCGCGTATGGTGAAGTTAATGTGTAGTGACGGCATGTATGTGGCGGGGCACTCTGAAAATTTCACTATGTACCCTGAACTGGTGGCGCCCATGGGGAAAACCGTTTATCGACCAGTTGTTTAAAGGGAACTTGTAGTATGAGTCAGGATGAAAACCCCATACGTTATTTTGATAATCGCCTTCAAAAAGAAGCGGTAAAACTCCTGCCGGGGCAATACTATGCTACTGCCGCAGACAAAGCATTGGTAACTATCCTTGGTTCGTGTGTTGCAGCGTGCATTTTCGATCAAGAAAAGAAAATTGGCGGTATGAACCACTTCATGTTGCCCGATCTCAACTTTACTACCAATCTCGACGCCTGCTTGGCCACAAAATATGGCGTGCACGCTATGAATATGCTGATAGACCAACTCGTGCATTTAGGCGCGCGTCGTAACAAGCTGGTGGCGAAAGCATTTGGTGGCGGAAAAGTGTTACCAGGGTTTGTGCAACAAGACATTGGGCGAGTAAATGCAGAGTTTGTTTTAGAGTATCTAGATAATGCCAACATCCCGCTCGTTAGCAGCGATTTGATGTCTACTTATGCTCGAAAAATATATTATTTTCCGGCTGACGGAAAAGTGTACATGAAGCGAATTCGCGAGTTTAACAATGCTACGCTTTACGAGCGTGAATCTACGCACCGCGTTCTACTCTCTGAGCAAGCGAAAACCGGCGTTATTTCATTTTCGGAACAATCACATGCCTATAAAAGTTCTCGTCGTTGACGACTCTGCCTTAATACGACAAATTTTGTCAGAAATCGTCGCTAAAGCGCCAGGGTTGTCATTAGTTGGGGCTGCACCCGATGCCTACGTAGCCAAGCGGATGGTACAAGAGTTTAGGCCCGATGTTATTACTTTAGACATTGAAATGCCGAAGGTAGATGGGCTTCGCTTTTTAGAAGTGATGATGAAGGCGATGCCAACCCCAGTGGTAATGATTTCCACGCTCACTGAACGAGGAGCCGATGCAACGTTGCGCGCCCTAGAGTTGGGAGCGGTTGATTTCATGGCTAAGCCAAAGTTAGGTGTGGCGCAAGGTATGGCCGAATATGCCGCAGTTATCGTAGAAAAGATAAAAGCAGCTGCCCACTCCAAGTTAGGCCATCCCACCGAAACTCGCTGTACTAAGCACGCTTCCATGCGCTACACAGGCACTGAAAAGCTTATTGGAATAGGTGCATCAACTGGGGGAACCGAAGCGATTAAAGATGTCATCATGCATTTTCCTCGCAATGCTCCAGCAACTATTATTTCCCAGCATATGCCTCCAGGTTTTACCACCACCTATGCTAAGCGTCTTGATAACCTTTGTGAAATAACGGTGCGAGAAGCGCAGGGGGGAGAGCGCTTATTGCCAGGCTTTGCCTATTTAGCCCCAGGTAATAAACATTTGAAAGTGGAAAGAAGTGGTGCCGATTACCGCTTGAGCCTTGATGATGGCCCTAAGGTATCAGGGCATAAGCCCTCAGTTGACGTCATGTTCGATTCACTTGCTGAGCACGCAGGTGCAAATGCAGTGGGTGTACTGCTTACCGGAATGGGGCGCGACGGGGCAAAAGGTTTAAAGAATATGCACACTAAAGGCGCTGTCACCTTCTGCCAAGATGAAAAAACCTGTGTTGTATACGGCATGCCTAAAACCGCTGTAGAAATGAAAGCTGCAAGTTTCATAAAACCCTTAGAAGAAATTTCAGACGCCATACTTGATACACTCGAAGCATTAGGAGCGGGTAGTCGGCTTTAAGTAGTTTTTATATCTTCTAGTGCTTTTACAAATCCTCCAAGTACTTTCCTTATTGTAGATTCCATACGCGATGGGCGTACCCGTATCACCGTGTGTCGCAAATGTCGCCAAAGTAACAATTTAACAAAAATATTCAAAAGTATAATTGTCACTGGTGGAAATTAGACCATAATTTGCTTGTGTTTTGCACAGCCGTTAACTCGGAAGTAACAATTGAGGTGAAATTGTGGTCGCCATAACAGCAAATTATTTGGATAACTTCTTCTCTAGCAAGAGCAATGTTTTCGTTGTGGCGTTTTTGATGATGTTGGGGAGTTGGACTTTATCCTTTACGTCAGTAGTGCATTTGGGCCTTGCTCTTAGCTCCGCTTGTGTGATTTTTCTGCTGTTCGTACTACTAAGAGTAACTAGCGTAAGTCAGGCAGCAGCGACGCCTAACGCTAATCATTCAAAACAGCACAACTCTCATTCTCATGAGGCTTCGCTAGCTTCTGATTCAATCAGTATTGCAGTATCCGAAGCGAGCGACATATTATCAGTCACCTCATCAAATATTAGCGACATCTTTTCAACGCAAAGCGATGCGGTGTCTACGCTAAGCGAATCCTTTATTTCTCTTCAATCCCTGCTTGGTCAGCAAGAAATTAGCATAAACAATTTGCTAAAAGACGATGATAACAGTGAGTGCGCTTACGCCGACAAAATGCGCTCGTTTGCCTCTGACACAGACACTACGTTAACGCAATTTATCGAATCAACAACAGAGATGACCGATTCTACAAGAGCGTTAGAAACCCAAGTGCAAACCATACAGCAAGCAATGCCCACCGTAATTGAAGCGTTAAGCGGCATCGATGATATTTCCTCACAAACTAATCTACTAGCGCTGAACGCAGCCATTGAAGCAGCGCGGGCCGGTGAGGCAGGTCGCGGCTTCGCAGTTGTCGCAGATGAGGTGCGTGCGCTTTCTACTCGCTCCACGCAATTTAGCGATGTAATAAAAAACCAGATAGAAAACATTAGATCCCTCATCGATAAACTAACGGAAACTGCTGAAGTTGTTGCGTCTCAAGATATTTCTCATGTTGTTAACGCAAAGGATGCAATTAGCGCACAGCTTAAAGGCATCATTAAAAAAGCAGAAGCAGACATACAAGGTGCAAGCGAACTTGAAGCCATCAGACAACAGCTTGCAGATTCCACAGCAGATTGCCATTCGCGGTCTTCAGTTTGGCGATATAAATGGCCAAAACCTGACGTATACCCGCGAAATTATCGACTTCATTGTTGAGCAACTTTCAGAGCTCAACCCAGAAAGTGCAGCTCGTGTGCGTGAAAACCTAGAAAACTATCAACACTCGCTTACTGAAAAAGGGCAGGCAGACCACAATCCGGTCTCTGCGACTTCTATGGATGCGGGTGATGTGGAGCTTTTTTAGCGGTAACAAAACCTATTCAAAGCAAGGTAAGAGCAATTTCGACAATTCAAAAGGTGATTGAATTATGAGTAAAAGTATATTGATTGTTGACGACTCTGTGTCTATTCGCCAGATGGTTGAAATGACCCTTAAGTCAGCGAATTACAACGTAACCACTGCGCAAGATGGGCAAGATGCGTTAGACAAGTGCCAAGGGGCTCGCTTCGACTTTGTACTGACCGATCAAAACATGCCTCGCATGGATGGATTGACACTTATTAAGTCGTTGAGAGGGTTAGCCAACTTCCGGTCAACGCCAATTGTAATGCTTACCACAGAGGCGGGCGATGATATGAAGGCTAAAGGTAAGGCGGCGGGAGCTACGGGGTGGATGGTGAAGCCCTTTGATCCAAATAAACTGCTAGATGTGATGAAGCGAGTGTTGGGCTAATCGAACGTCGGTTTTAATAGGGCAAGTGGGAGTCAACCATGACCATTGATGTAAACCAGTTTCACGGTGTGTTTTTTGATGAGAGTGATGAGCACCTCCAAGACATGGAGCAGTTGCTCATGACCTTAGATGTGGATGCTCCCGACCCCGAAGAATTAAATAGTATTTTTAGAGCGGCTCACTCCATAAAAGGTGGTAGCGGGATTTTTGGCTTCGACGCTTTAATGAACCTTACTCACGTGATGGAGAACCTACTCGACAAAGCGCGTAACCAAGAGATTCAAGTTACGGCAGATATCGTCGATATTTTCCTGCAAACCCTCGATGTACTCAAAGACACCATCTCTGCTTATAAAGAGCAGACAGATCTTCCTCAAGCACAGATTGACGCAAGCATAAAAGTACTCGAAGAGACGCTTGCTAGCGCTTCAGGTGAAGTTGCACATGCGCCTCATGATCAAACCGAAGATATTGAAGGTGCTTCGGATAGCGAGATTGAAGGTTTTGGCTTTTTCGATGATGAAGAGACTGAAACGCAAAGCACTACTTCTGAAACTTCGCAAAATCAAAAAGAAGATGAGGAAATTGAAGGGTTTGGATTCTTTGAAGATGATGAAGTAACAGCGGAGAAACAGGCTGAAGAGGCGTCTCACGCGAGTAAAAACGACGAAGGCTTTGGCTTCTTCGAGCCAGAAAACCTTCCTGTAAAACCAGAGGTTACCCAGTCAACTGTACCCAAACAACCTATTGTTAAGCCTGTAAAAACCAAGCCCAAAGCAGTGGCAAAAGAAGCGGCATCAATTCGTGTAGACACAACGAAAATTGATGCCATGGTTAATTTAGTTGGCGAACTCGTCATCACCCAATCCATGCTTTCTAACGTAGGCCAGGAAGTTGAAGGGCAGGTGGGCGAACGCTTACAGCTTGCTATCGATGAGCTGCAGCGCAATACCCGTGAAATACAAGAATCGGTGATGTCTATGCGTATGTTACCCGTGAACATGACATTTAATCGCTTTCCTCGTGTTGTACGTGACCTTTCGACAAAGCTAGGCAAAAAAGTCGATTTGGTCATTCAAGGTGGGAACACTGAAATTGATAAAAGCCTTATCGAAAAACTGGTCGACCCGCTTACTCATTTAGTTAGAAACAGTATTGACCACGGTATAGAAAGCCCTGAAAAGCGCCTTGAAGCGGGAAAATCTGAAAACGGAACCGTTATTTTAAGTGCAGAGCAAAAAGGCAGCAGCATCATTATTGGCATCATTGACGATGGGGCAGGCTTGAACAAAGCGCGGATTTTAGAGAAAGCCACGCAAAACGGATTGGCCGTTACGCCGGATATGCCAGACAGTGAAATTTGGCAGCTTATATTCCAAGCAGGTTTTTCTACCGCCGCTGAAGTGACCGATGTATCGGGGCGTGGCGTTGGTATGGACGTAGTGCGCCGAAATATCGAATCTATTGGCGGGCGCATTGAAATCGAATCGTCGCAAGGCGAGGGCTCAGCCTTTTATATCCACTTACCCCTTACGCTCGCCATTGTCGACGGCATGTGCGTGTCTGTTGGCGACCAAATTTTTGTCATCCCGCTGCTTAATGTTATCGAGTCTTTCCAGCCCACAGCTTCCCAAGTAAAGACACTTGGTAATGACAAGGTGCTGTGGATTAGAGACCAGTATTGGCCGTTAGTGTCGCTTACACAGCTTATGCAGGTTGACGACGGCATTACTGAACCAACCAAGGGCATAGTGGTACTTCTTGAAAGTAGCAAGAAACGTTACGGCGTGCTGGTGGACTCTTTAGTGGGTCAGCAGCAAGTCGTGATCAAAAGCTTAGAACAACATTACAAAAAAGTCGCAGGGATTGCCGGCGCTACCATTATGGGCGATGGCAAGGTCGCAATGATTTTGGATGCCGACTCAGTGGCAGCAAATTGTACCAATATTCCAAATGAAGAGGTTTCACAATGAGCGAAGCAGCATTACAGCAAGCCGTTAGTGCGTCGAAAGAGAATGAATTTTTAAGTTTTGTATTGGGCGAAGAACACTACGCCTTAGACATCACGACGGTGAAAGAAATTCGCGGCTATGAGCAGGTCACCAAAATAGCCAATGCGCCAAGCTTTATTAAGGGGGTGATAAACCTTCGTGGCGATATTGTACCTATCGTGGATTTGCGGATTAAGTTCAATGTCGGCGAAGCCACCTACAACGACTTTACTATCGTGATCATGCTAAACGTTCACGAGCGTATTGTTGGCATTGTAGTCGACGGGGTGTCTGACGTGATACGCCTTTCTGAGGAAGACATGCTTCCTCCTCCAGAGTTTGGTGTGGCGTTCGATAGCAAATACCTTCATGGCTTGGCGGATGTGGACGAACACATGGTTATTTTAGTGAATATTGAGAGCTTAATTACAAGTAACGAATTGGGCTTAGTTGAAACAAAAACACAAACGGTTGAGGGCTGAGACAATGGGAATCATGACGTGGTTAGAAGACTTCACGAAGGCAACGGACGTAAACCAAGCATTGAGAAACAAACAGGCGCTTGATGCCACAACGTGTTGCATCATGATGGCCGATGCAGATAGAAATATTATTTATGCCAATCAGTCGGTAAAAACACTGCTTAAAGAAAATGAAAAGAAACTACAGGCTGTCCTTCCTAGTTTTTCTGCTGATAATTTGGAAGGTCAGAACATCGACCAATTTCATCGTAATCCGTCACATCAGCGCAGTATCTTAGCTGAACTAAAATCGACAATGACTTCTACAATAAGCATAGGCGACTTGAACTTTAAGCTTACGCTAACGCCTTTTTTCGACCAAGACAATCAAAACATAGGCACTATGGTTGAATGGGTTGATCAGTCTGAGTTGCTTATTAAAAGCACCATGCTTGATGCGCTTAACAATGCGCAAGCGGTTATAGAATTTAATGCAGATGGCGTAATTCAAAACGCTAACGAAAACTTCTTGAATGGTCTTGGCTATAGCCTTAACGAGATCGTAGGCAACCATCATAAGATGTTTTGTGACTCTCAGTATATTCGTACTGAAGAGTACGCGCAGTTCTGGCGCGACCTTAAAGCGGGCAAGCTACAAAGTGGAGAATTTTGCCGTTTTGACAAAATGGGTAAAGAGGTTTGGATTCAAGCGACCTACAACCCGGTATTTGATGGCGATGGCAAGGTTATTCGCGTAGTGAAGTTTGCCACTGACATTACTGCATCTAAATTACGTAACGCTTATTTCGAAGGGCAAATTGAAGCAATAAATAAAGCTCAGGCGGTTATTGAATTTGACCTTGACGGAAAAATTCTGAGCGCCAACGAGAACTTCACTAACACAGTTGGCTACAGCCTAGATGAAATCGTCGGCAAGCATCACAGCATGTTTGTTGAAGATGAATACAAGCGCAGTGTTGAATACAGCCAATTTTGGGAGCAGCTACGCCAAGGCGTACTGTTCACTGATGAGTTTAAGCGCGTGGGCAAAGGCGGTAAAGAAATTTGGATCCAAGCATCTTACAACCCCATTTTAGACCAAAATGGCAGGCCCCACCGTGTAGTAAAATACGCCATTGATATCACGGCCACAAAGCAAGCCATAAGCGATATCAAAACAGCAATGAGTGAGCTTGTTCAAGGGAATTTGGACTGCCGCATCGAGCATGAGTTCGACGGCGAGTTTAAAGAACTCGGAACATCAATCAACCGCTTTATTGACGATATGCGCCGTATTATCGGTTCAATTAGCGATGTAATGACTCGCTTATCCGGTGGCGACTTAACGGCAGAATTGGACGAACAGTTTGAAGGTGAGTTTCAGGTATTGGGCGATGCCATAAACCAGTTTGTCGGAGAGATGTCTGGCACTATCGGGTCCATTTACGAAGCGGTAGAGACCATCAATACTGCGTCTTCAGAAATCGCTACGGGTAACTCAGACCTCTCAAGCCGTACTGAACAACAAGCATCTAGCCTTGAGGAAACCGCTTCGAGTATGGAAGAGCTTACCGGTACGGTAAAACTCAATGCCGAAAATGCTGAGCAGGCAAATGGCTTGGCGTCACAAAGCTGCGACATTGCAACAAGAGGCGGTGAGCTCATCCGCCAGGTGGTTGACACCATGTCTTCAATCAACGAGTCAGCTCAAGAGATCTCAGACATTATCGGTGTGATCGACGGCATTGCATTCCAAACCAATATACTAGCCTTGAATGCCGCTGTTGAGGCAGCTAGAGCAGGCGAGCAGGGCCGTGGCTTTGCGGTTGTGGCGTCAGAAGTAAGAAGCTTAGCCCAGCGCTCTGCTGAAGCGGCAAAAGAGATAAAAGAGCTTATATCAGACTCGGTAAGCAAAATTGACGGGGGCAATAAACTTGTCAATCAGTCTGGCGATACCATGGAAGAAGTGGTGACCTCTATTAAGCGGGTTAACGATATCATGTCAGAAATTGCTGCAGCGAGCTCTGAACAAGCTTCAGGCATTGAAGAAGTCAGTAAAGCGGTAGTGCAAATGGATGAAATGACGCAGCAAAATGCGGCATTGGTAGAAGAAGCTGCGGCGGCTGCTGAGAGC
The DNA here is from genome assembly GCF_056311775.1 of Alteromonas sp. ABH4_454. Lineage (NCBI taxonomy): Bacteria > Pseudomonadati > Pseudomonadota > Gammaproteobacteria > Alteromonadales > Alteromonadaceae > Alteromonas > Alteromonas sp. ABH4_454. The sequence continues at coordinate 1,139,392 of NZ_CM149972.1, forward strand.
TTGCAGCATCAGGCCGGGAATCTAACTGAGCGTGTGTCGAGCTTTAATATCGGCGACAGAGCAACTATCACTGAGGCGCTCCCTCAAAAAGTGCATCAAGTAGTGAAGGAAAAAAAAGTGGCTCCAGTGGCCATGTTAAATACAAATAAAAAGCTAGCTCCTAAAGTACCGAACAATGATGAGTGGGAGTCTTTCTAGTTAACTAAAGGCGAATTCTTCAAAAGGGAATTCGCCTTTTTTATAAGTTGCGGGTTTATTCAGCGCTTCAAACAACTAGCGCTACAAATATGATAGGTGATGCTATGGGTGTTTTTAATATATTTCATAATGAAGAGTTGGTGGCTGCTCAAAGCCTTTCTCGTTTTCAAGAGCAGGCGCTGAGCGAGAGTGCGGCGTGTTTGATGCTAGTGGACGCATCGGGAACGATAACCTTTGTCAACAAAGCATTTAAACAACTTACAGCAGAGTTTCGCGCACAATTCTCGCGCTCTCTTCCCAACATTAACTATGAAAACTTAACAGGCTCCTCGGTTGCAGGCTTCTTCGCAAATAGTAGTGAACTAAATCAGCGGTACGCCACCTGTAACAGTAGCGACACCTTTTTACTGCCGATAGACAACCTGTTGTTTACACTAAGGCTCACCACAATCAAAAGTGTCGAGGGAGATAAACTTGGCACAATGGTGGAATGGATAAATGATCAAGAGTTGCAGCATAAATCCGGCTTATTAGAGGGCCTCGATCGTTGCCAGGCTATTATTTCCTTTACTCCAGATGGCATTGTTGAAGATGCTAATGATAACTTTCTAAAAGTAACAGGTTATTCGAAGGAAGATATTGTAGGTAAGCATCACCGCCTATTTGTGTTACCTGAATATGGTGTATCTGAAGAATATAATCAGTTTTGGAAAGACCTGAAAAATGGAGAGCGCAGCAGTGGAGAGTATTGTCGCGTAGCGAAAAACGGTGACAAAATTTGGATCCAAGCTTCGTACAATCCTATCTACGATAAGTTGGGCAATATTGTACGCGTTGTTAAGTTTGCTACCGATATTACGGCGCAAAAGCGCAAAAACGCCGATTATGAAGGGCAGATAAACGCCATTGACAAATCGCTAGCTGTCATAGAGTTTGACCTAGAAGGGGTAATTCAACACGCCAACGAAAACTTCTGTGCTACAACAGGCTATGACTTAAGTGAAATAAAGGGGCAACATCATAGTATGTTTGTTGAGCCTAACTATAAAATGAGCCCTGAATATTCGGCATTTTGGCGAGATTTGAAAAAGGGTGAGTTTAAGTCAGGGGAATTTAAGCGGGTAAAAAAAGACGGTAGCGAGCTTTGGATACAGGCGTCTTACAACCCAATTTTTGATGAGTTCGGTCAGCCTCAGAAGGTGGTGAAATACGCTTCCGATGTTACTGAACAAAAGCTGCGAAATGCATTTAACACGGGGCAGATAGATGCGATAAGTAAATCTCAAGCAGTTATTGAGTTTGACTCTAACGGTAATATCGTGACCGCAAACGATAATTTTTTGGCCACGGTTGGGTATGCACTAGACGAGATTCAGGGAAAGCACCACAGAATTTTTGTCACGAAACAAGAGCGTGAATCTGAAGAGTATCGCACTTTTTGGAAGAAGTTGGCTGAAGGCCAGTTTTATTCAGGTGAGTTTCACCGTGTTGCCAAAGATGGTTCTGATGTATGGATTCAGGCAACCTACAACCCCATTTTAGATATGAGTGGTAATGTAGTAAAAGTGGTGAAATACGCGAGCAACATTACCGAACAAAAAGTAAAAAACGCCTATTTTGAAGGGCAGTTAGCGGCCATAGGAAAGTCTCAAGCGGTTATTGAATTTAACATGGACGGCATTATCCAAGATGCCAATGAAAACTTTCTAAATACGGTGGGCTATACCCTAGAAGAGATCAAAGGGAAGCACCACAGCATGTTTGTCGACCCGGCATACAGAGCAAGCCCAGAATACGCCGCATTTTGGGATGCATTGCGAAGTGGCACCTACTCTTCTGGTGAGTACCGAAGAATTGGCAAAAACGGCAAAGAAATTTTCATTCAAGCTACTTACAACCCCATTTTAGATCATAACGGTAAACCCTTCCGCGTTGTGAAATTCGCTACGGACATTACAGGTCGAACTCAGGCAGTTGATGAAATTAAGCACGTAATGACCAAGCTTACAGAGGGCGATTTAACCGTTAATATCGACCATGCATTAGACGGCGACTTTGCTGTCTTAGGCGAAGCAATAAATCAATTCATCAATGAAATGCGCGGCACCATCACAAATATTAATGAAGCAGTAGAGACTATCAATGTAGCCTCAGGCGAAATAGCAACGGGCAATGCTGACTTATCAAGCCGTACTGAGCAACAGGCATCAAGCCTTGAAGAAACCGCGTCGAGTATGGAAGAGCTGACTGGCACCGTAAAGCTTAACGCCGAGAATGCTGAGCAAGCCAACGGCCTTGCAGCGCAGGCAAGTCAAATTGCCTCTCAGGGGGGAGAGGTCATCAGTGAAGTAGTGGATACCATGACGCAGATTAATGATTCTGCCCAAGAAATCTCAGACATCATAGGTGTCATTGACGGCATTGCGTTCCAAACTAACATACTGGCGTTGAACGCCGCAGTAGAGGCTGCACGAGCAGGGGAGCAAGGGCGAGGTTTTGCGGTTGTTGCTTCTGAAGTGCGTAACCTAGCGCAGCGTTCTGCAGAAGCCGCGAAAGACATTAAAGAGCTTATATCTGACTCGGTTGGTAAAATTGCCAGCGGTAACCAGCTGGTCGTGAAATCGGGTGAGACTATGGCTGAAGTAGTAACCTCTATCAAACGAGTGAATGACATTATGTCAGAGATTGCTGCGGCATCGGCTGAGCAAGCTGCTGGCATTGAAGAGGTAAGCAAAGCCGTAATTCAAATGGATGAAATGACGCAGCAAAACGCCGCGTTGGTGGAAGAGGCCGCAGCCGCTGCAGACAGCCTTAAACAGCAATCTTTCCAGTTGAACGAACGGGTTTCTGTTTTCGAAGTAGGCAAAGGATTTACTAATGAACAACGGCCTGTAGCGGCACTAACGCATGGTAACTTCCAACAGCCGCAACGTTTAGCTGCACAAAGAATGGAGCATGCACCCCAGGCTAAAGTGCTAACACCGGCTATGCCAAACGAAGCAGAGTGGGAGTCATTCTAATGACGGCGGCTGTTTCCACAAAAGATAGCTCCAGGGAGTTCGCCTTTGAAAAGGCGGACTTCAAGAACGTGCAGCAAATGTTGTTTAAAAAGGCAGGAATAAACCTATCTGATGCCAAGGAGGCAATGGTCTACAGCAGGCTAGCGCGTCGGATAAGGGCAAGAAACTTGCGCAGTTTTAATGAATATCTTGCTTTAGTGAACACATCGGAATCGGAGTTAGAGCAGTTTATCAATGCACTAACCACAAATCTAACGTCTTTCTTTCGCGAGCCGCATCATTTTACTGCGCTGGCTGATTACCTTAGCCAGCACAACGTTACTAACATTTGGTGTGCTGCCAGCTCAACCGGCGAAGAGCCATATTCAATCGCGATGGTAGTGGCTGAAGCGTTCGGAAGTTTTAAAACTCCGGTCAAGATCATTGCCTCAGACATAGACAGCAAAGTGTTAGCCAAGGCCAAAGCCGGTGTTTATCCCTTAGCCTCGATAGCGAAAATACCTCAATACCGGCAAAAGCAGTTCTTTCACAAGGGCAAAGGTGCTAACGAGGGAAAGGTGAAAGTGGTCGATGAGCTTCGCAATATGGTGCAGTTCAAAAAGCTGAATCTTACCGATGCAAAATGGGATGTTAAGGGGCCGCTTGACGTTATATTTTGCCGCAATGTGATGATTTATTTTGATAAACCAACGCAGCTAAAAGTACTACAAAAAATGGTGGGTATGTTAAAGCCATCTGGACTTTATATGGCTGGGCATTCTGAAAACTTTAATATGTATACTAACCTTGTGAGACCGGTGGGGAAAACCATTTATCGCCCCGTCGATTAGGAGATATCGTGGCGACCCCCAATTTTGAACTGCCCATAAGTTACTACGACAAGCGTTTTTCTAAAGAAGCGGTAAAGCTTTTACCCGGTCAGTATTTTGTTACCACTAAAGACAAAATGCTGGTCACGGTGCTTGGCTCTTGCGTTGCAGCTTGCTTGTTCGACCCCTATACGGGGTTTGGTGGTATGAACCATTTTATGTTGCCTACCGTGAATAAATCGGCAGGTGAATTTGAGCAAGTTCAAGGAATGGCAGCAAAATACGGCGTTCACGCTATGGAAATTTTAATTAATGAACTCGTTAAAGTAGGCGCACAAAAGAACCGGCTTAAAGCAAAAGTCTTCGGCGGCGGTAAGGTCGTTCCTTCTTTTGTTCAAAACGACGTGGGTAAGTTTAATGCCGAATTTGTAACTCAGTTTTTAGAAACCGAAGGCATACCTATTTTAGCCAGTGACTTGTGCGATGTTTATGCGCGAAAAGTCTATTTCTTTCCAAGTAGTGGCCACGTGATGATGAAGCGCATACACGAGTTAAACAACGCAACAATCATCGAGCGAGAAAGTCAGCACCGCTGGGAATTATCAAAACAAACGCCAAGTGGCAGCGTAGATTTATTTGAGGACTAGTCATGACAATAAAAGTGTTAGTGGTAGATGATTCAGCGCTTATCCGCCAAATACTCAGCGAAATAATTAAAAGTGAACCCGACATGACGCTGGTAGGCGCAGCGCCAGATGCGTTTGTGGCGAAAAAGCTGGTGCTAGAAAAGTCTCCCGATGTCATAACATTGGATATCGAAATGCCAAAAGTAGATGGTTTGCGCTTTCTTGAAGTGCTTATGAATGCCAGACCAACCCCTGTGGTTATGATATCAACGCTAACAGAGAAAGGGGCTGACGCCACATTACGGTCGCTGGAATTAGGTGCGATTGATTTTGTTGCTAAACCTAAAATCGGTGTAGCTCAAGGTATGGCGGAATACCACGAGTTAATCGTTGACAAAATTCGAACGGCCGCACGTTCAAAAGTAAAAAAATCCTCGCCAGCTAAAGTATCTTCGGTCAATAAGGTAAGCTATTCAGGTACAGAAAAGCTCATTGCCATAGGTGCCTCGACTGGCGGCACAGAAGCCATAAAAGAAGTGCTGCGAACTTTCCCAGCAAATGCCCCTGCAACGGTGATAACCCAGCACATGCCGGCAGGCTTCACTTCTACCTATGCAAGGCGGCTAGACTCTGTATGTCAAATGCAGGTTAAAGAAGCGAAGGGCGGCGAGCGTTTGCTTCCTGGTCAGGCATATCTAGCACCTGGCGACAAGCACATGGAAATTGAAAGAAGCGGAGCCGATTATCGTATCAGGCTTACCGATGGTGCGCGGGTATCGGGTCATAAGCCCTCTGTGGATGTACTGTTTAATTCGCTATGCAAAAGTGCGGGTAGCAACACGATAGGTGTATTGTTAACGGGAATGGGTAGTGATGGTGCTATCGGTCTTAAAGAATTATTTAACGCCGGTTGCGAGACATTCTGTCAGGATGAGGCAAGCTGCATTGTATTTGGCATGCCTAAGGTCGCTATTGAAAAGGGGGCTGCTAAGCAAGTATTAAGCTTAGATGATATGGGCAAAGCGGTAATGCAAACTGTAGAAAAGCTTTCGGCAGGTAGTCGCTTATAAGAATAGTGAGTAAATACTTACAGAATGCAAATTTTGTCCTAAAAACTGTAAAGCGATTGTTATAACTTTTCTTGTTACAGAAAAGTTTAGGTGTTTTAATAGCATAGCTTAATGAGTAGGTAATGCTGCTTCAGAATGCTGTTACTGAAGCCGATACTATGGATAGGCTTACTTGGAAGTGCGTAAAAATATAAAAATCGCTACGTAAGTGGAATGGTAAGGTAAAGCGTTGTTGTCATAATAATATAAAAGACAACGGTTTATGTGTGATAGCGGCGGCAAAGTAGACAAAGTTTTATTACTACGTATATTTTGCTGTACCTAATAACAAAAAAAGGCCTGCTATATTCCTTACAGATTTGAGAGCAAGTATATGCTCATTCTTACGGTAAAACACTAACCCGGGATTATAACGAGTAGTTGGGGACTCTTATGAAACAGCAAACGCTAATTGCGCTATCAGCCTTAATGTTTTCTTCTTCAGTTTTAGCTAACGGCGGCTTTGAACCGAATAAGAAAGCATGTGTAAACGTCGGAAAAGAAATCACTCGCGTAAGCACTGAAATGGACGTAGCAAAGTCTGGTATTCAAAAATCATGGCTTAAGCGCCAATTAAGTGCATTAGAAACTAAACGCAACTCATGTAGCACAAAAGGCTTTAAAGCTAACCGTCCAGAGTTAGCTAAGCTTTAATCGCGAAGTGTGTTTAGAAACAAAAAAGTCTTACCTTGGTAAGACTTTTTTTGTTTGTACAGTAGATAAAGTTAGTCAGTCACTATAGGTATTAAATCATTAAGCGAACTAATACTGTGATCAGGTGCAAGCCCTAACGGGTACATCATTTTGCCCGGGCGCTCTACAAATGTAGTTTGCATACCTGTCGCCTTAGCGCCGCTTACATCCCAGCCATGGGCCGCTACCATCATGGCGTCTTCGTTCGTCACATTAGCCTGTTGGCAGGCCCAGTGATAAACCGCTGCATGAGGCTTGTAAGTTCGTACGCTTTCCACACTCAATACATGAGAAAAATACGGCTTAATATTGGCATATTCCAGCTGCGCATCCAGCCCTGCTTTTGATGAATTTGAAAGTGCTACTAAGGAGAACCCCGCACTTTGAAGTGCCTTCAACGTCGGGATAACGTCACTATGAGCGGGTAGCTTGGTTATATGCTGTTTAATGGTGTCTTTCGCGGTAGTTTCATCAAGGGCTATCCCTTTACTGTGGGCTACCATGGTAAGCACTGCCGCGCCGATATCAATAAAGTCATGAAACTGCCCCGACGTTACATCCACCAAACTATGGTGAAGCAAGTTAGCAAACCATAAGTCGACCAGTGTTTCATCGCCGTTTAATACAGATGCTAAGCCTGTTTTAATAGCCTGCATGTCTAAGAGTGTTTCATTGATATCGAAGAAAATAACTCTTGTTGTCACACTTCACCTTCCTATTAATAATGACATTAAACGTTGCGTGTTATCCCAACTCACTTGATGCTTATACCACTGTAAGACAGAATTGGTTTTGCTAAAGCGCTATACGACCAATGTCGATGGATTGGCGTTGAAGGGGAGCATGAGGGTATTGGGAGCGCGCGACATTGCAAATACTGTTCGCGCGTTTTTTATTTAAGCTAATTGGTATCGGTTCGACTTTCCATATCAATCGACATGGCGATGTCATCGAGTATATCGTTAAGCCCAGTAATTTTTTCGGTAGCAATAAATACGCTCATTTGAGACTCAACCGTAATATAGTCATCTGTGGTGTCGCTCTCAAAGGTGCTTTCTAGCGCGCTTTGCACTCGGTCAAAGAACTGGCGCGCGCTTCGCTCTTCAATATTGTGAAGGCATAAAATGAATTGGTCGGTTCCAAAGCGGCCTAGAATATCGTTACCACGGATAACGTTTTGAAAAGTTTGTGCAATTTGCCGCAATACAAAATCGCCTTTTGTAGAGCCCATTTTACGCGTTATCTCTCGTAGGTTACTGATGTCGAATATTGCAATAGCAATGGCTCGACCCTTTTTAGGCGCATCTAGTTTATTAATGCGTGCGATGGCTGAATCGGCATTAAGTAGAAGTGTTACTGGGTCGATGGCTTTGCGTGCAAGATGTTTTTTACGTAAAACGTACCCGGCAATAAGAACGAGCGCTAAGAACACAACGATAGCGGTATACAAAGTATTCCTTCTTTGTTCTTCGGCTTTTTCAATGGCTGATTCAAGATCATAAATACGTGTATACAGATTGGCGGCGCCAACAATTAAAGCGGTATCTTGTGCCACTTCCCGTCGCTTCGTGACCTCTTTTGAGTAGATGTTGTGCGCTTCCTTGGTTAGAGCAATATCTTTTAACGCTAGGTACATGGAAACGTTAAAACTTAAGTAATCCAGGTTTGTATTGAAGACTTTTGGAATAACGATTTTGTCTAATGCGCCAATGCCAGCTAAATATTGCTCTACACAGGTGAGATCGTTGTTATGTAAACATAATTCGGCTTTGTGCCAAGCAACCAGTTTATGACCGAGGGAGCTAGAGATATTTGCAGTTGCCTCTTCGAGGGCCGGAAGGGTGTAGGCTAGATTACTATAATCACGCGTTTTTCTATGGTAGATAGACAGTGCATATTGATACAAAAAATTACTGAGTGGCGTGTTGATTTCGCTATTCAGTGCACCTAGCTCCAAAATACTTTGATAGGCTTTATCAGTCTGACCGCTACTTAGCAGTGATACAATGGCACTAATAATAATACTTACCTTATTGCTGCCTTTGTAAACAAGTAGGCCCATTTTATGTGCTTTCAAGTATTGCTCGGCGGCCAGCGCGTGCTGCTCTAGGCTACCATAGAGAAGACCGATAGCGTTGTGGATATGCGCGAGTTCACCTGGGCTACCGTTATCGGAATAGCGTTTAAGCACGCCGAACATTTTACCTAGTCTGACTTCGGGCGACGTAGACTCTGAACAATAGCTAATCAGCCCTAGCGAAGAAGCTGGTGAAAATATCGCTATGACGTTTTGGTGAAGATAAATCTTGGGCCTGTTGGTAATATTTACAGCGCGCCGGGTTTTCTCTGGCATCATAAGAAAAGCCAATTTGATAAATAGCCGATGCAAACGCGTACGAGCTTTCATCTATATTGCTTTGCATTATGGCTTTAAGCAGCATCTTTTCTGCTTCTTCATACTTGCCGCGACAAATTAAAAACTGCCCTTTGGCTACGGTCAAAGCAAAACGTTGTTGGGGTGAGAGGCTTTCTAAAGTGAGCGTTTCTTCTAGCTCTGGCAGTAACGATTGACTTGGGCAATCGTACGAGGGCGAGCGAACTTTTTCGATAACGGCATCGACATCAGTATTTGCCAGAGTCGCAGAAGAAGCGAACAATACGCTGAAAAAAGATAAGACTGTTAAATATAACCTTCGAGCCATAAGAGATAGCGTTTACGTTTTTTCTTTATAATATCGATTTGAGCCAATAACTACTATATAAAGCCCGTAAATCTTACTGCTTTTTTATGTTCTTATGCGTATTTTGTGTCTGAATTTAGCAGCTATTGTAAGTGGTAAGCACATTATCCCTAATGCACAGGCGACCCAAAACTTACCAAAATTGCCACGCCAACTAAGGCAACGGCAGACCATGCAATGGTGGCTTTTGTCGCTTTTTCACCAAGCACCCAGGCTACCCCTAACGACATTAACGCACTGGTGGCAATTAACGTTTGAACAACGGCGGCTTTGGCATAGGCGAACGCAAACATTTGTAAGTAGATAGCGGCAGTAGTACCAAGCAATGTTGCTACTACAAAAGCCGGCCATATGCGCTTGCCGTGGCTACTTTGATAGTCGATAACAGGCATATAGCGGGTTTTGGTTATGGCTATAAGCGGTATCACAAAGGCCATGCCGCCTACTAATCGCAAAAATGCGGCGCTTGCCGCGTCAACTTCTCCCGCGCTTAAAATGTCGCGGCTAACTACCGCGCCAATGGCCTGGCATAGTGCGGCGCCTACGCCATATAAATAACCGCTGGTAGCAAATACATGAGTAGAACTGCGTTTACGTGCCTTTATTACCATATCCACCGAGAATAAAACCACAGCAACGCCAACCCACTGCTGCCAGGTAATCCATTCGCCAATAAAGGCCATAGCGAAAAGCGCGGTAAATAAAGGCGCAAGGGTTTCGGCTACCAGTACCGCTTGGCTATCGCCAATGCTTTGTAGGGCTTTAAAGAAACAGGTGTCGCCAATGCCTATGCCAATAAGGCCGCTAAGCAATAGCCACAACACTGCGCCAGTGGTAAGCCCGGTTGGCTGAACGAAAAGTAGCACAACGGCCAATATGGCAATTGAAATTAAGCCTTTCCAAAAGTTCATAGTTAGCGGCGAAAATGCGTTGCCCGTACCACGGAATAAGCGCGCAGCAATAGCCCAACAAAGCGCTGTACCTAGCGCAGCAAAAACACCCATAAACTACCTGTTAACAATATGAATAAATGAGAAAGGGCAACGTTTAGTCTGCCAAAAAGAGCGGCTATGCTAATGCATGGTGTAGTTGGCGTAAACTTAAATCATCCAGTTGGTTTTTAGCTAAAACATCATAGCCTTAAGTAAACGTAACAGAAGGTGAAAGGCTTTCGTGGCATTATGTTGGTATCAGAAAATATGAGCAAAAACGCGCTGAACTGTTTTAAGCGTGTCTCTAGAGTATTAATGAAGTAAAAGGACGAGAAAAGCGTGAGTGTAGAGCAGATGAACTTAACCGGCATTAAAGGTGTAATATTCGATTTAGACGGCACCTTGGTAGAGTCTAGCCTTAACTTTACGCGAATGCGCGCCGACATAGGCTGCCCACAAGACGAGGATATTCTTACCTTTGTCGATGCCCTTAACTGCGCGGAAACCAAAGCCAATGCACACCGCACTATTTTGCAGCACGAACTAGAGGATGCGCAGAATGCAAAATGGCTAGCCATAGGCAAAGCTATGGTAGAAAAGGTACAGGAACACAAACTTCCCATGGCAATTGTTACCCGCAACTGCCGCCAAGCTACCGCTATTAAAGTAGCTAATAACGACATACCTATCGATTACGTGCTAACCCGCGAAGATGCCCCAGCCAAACCCGATCCAACCGCCTTATTAATGGTGGCGAACACATGGCAGCTTCAACCTGAAGACTGCCTGTATGTAGGCGACTTTATTTACGACCAGCAAGCCGCCGAGAATGCTGGGATGAAATGGTTGTTGGTTTAGATGTCTATCTACTGAAGTTCGCCTTGTCTTCCTCACGGCGTGTAAACCATGATGAATGTAGCGCTTTGATTTCACAGAATGTCTTAACATCGCCTGACTTATCAATAAGCATTTCTGATTGCTTATAGGTTCTGACGAAGATACCGCCAAGTGATTGGTACAAAATTTCTTCTTCCAATATTAGATTTTTTATACCTAAAGCCAAAAACTCAAAGTAATTGAGTACATAAGCCTGCGACTTTATAGCTTCAAAAAGTATTATATCTTCTTTGTTTTCTTCCGGGGCAGCATAAAGTGTTTTAACATCCATTTTTTCGAATTTTTCGATGTCCTCTAGCGTGATTTGTGTGTTCTGCCCGCTAGGGTACAATCTATTGACATTTTTGACGTGCTTGTTATAAACCTCAGAAGTGCGCATTTGCAACAAAACATCTAAGGAGTGACTTGTTCTGCGAGCAGAGGCATCAATTTGGAATTTAACAAATAAAAGGAGAAGCGTTATTGCTGTAGTAATGAGAACGGAAACCAGGGTCATATCGCCAGTTTGTACAGCTAATCGTTTGCTGCTTACCCAAACAAGGCTGCCTAACATTAAAAGAGCTGCGATTGTGGCAATTATAACTAAGCCGACCTTGTCCCTCTGAACTCTTAATTTAAAAATAGGCGCAGCAAATGCGCCTGCAATAAGACAGTAACAGGCAAACCATAATACTACGCAGTAGTCTCTATAAAAAAACGGTTTGTCCTTCTCAATTATCGTCAATGCAAACTCTAGACTTACTATAGCCACTAAAAGAATGCAGCTAAGGATCAATAGAGTCCAATTTAACTTTCCGAATTTTGAGAGAATGTGAGAATGCATTTGCGTTGCTACCAATTCCTTTTGACGCAGTTTCAGAGGTACTTATATACCCACTATATCTAGTTGTGGGATGGCCTATTAATCCCAAAGGCCATCATTGTGATTGGTAGTATTGATATCCCACAAGCCGTCTTGACATCCGTTTGAGATATCCCACAAACCGTCATTCACGCTTACTGAAATGTTCATAAATCACCTATATAAAGTTAAACAATTTTAGTAGCCAATCGAATATACATCATAAAATTGATAATGACTGACATACTTTATACAACAAACTCTACGTATAAGTTCAATTGCTTTTGAGCGACACATTTGTGCGCCCTACATTCAAAGTATTACTTCTATGTATACAATGTCAATATTTGCACAACGAAATTCGACGAAATGCTTAGTTTCACGATGCGTAGTGCGAAGCATTTAGAATAAAATCTAAATAAAAGGCCAAACATTATAAAGGAATAATAAAAAACTTCAAGCTAGTAGGCTGTGAATCACTATCTATTGGTCAGGTTAGAAGTAATTACTAAGCATTATTTCTGTGAGTTTAATCACTGTAGTATTTATCGGCTTTTGAATTCGTAACTTTAAAAGCCGATATTTTCATTATTCTAACTAATTCCATCGAAGATCTATGAAGCAAGAGTGATGTTACTTAGTGGTTTTTTATTTTGTCCTGTAGCCTGTGGAACTTTCTCAAAAAAATGCTTTTTAGGATGTAGGCGCCTCACTTTTAATGAACCATTATATAGACGGGACTAGAAGGTGTGCAGAATAGCTCAATGTAGGTCTAGCTATAGTAAACGAGGAGCATGCCTACAACTTACCCATGGCAATTGTTACCCGCAACTGCCGCCAAGCTACCGCTATTAAAGTAGCCAACAACAGTATACCTATCGACTACGTGCTTACCCGCGAAGATGCCCCAACTAAACCCGATCCAACCGCCTTATTAATGGTGGCGAATACATGGCAGCTTCAACCTGAAGACTGCCTGTATGTAGGCGATTTTATTTATGACCAGCAAGCCGCCGAAAATGCTGGGATGAAGTGGTTTTTGGTTTAGATGTCGACTTTATGACCAGAAGGAAGAGTTGGCAGTTCGGGCATTATTGCCATTAAGTCTTCCTCTAATAAGCAAAAGCGCCCAGTGCCAGCATATACTTTAGTATAGTCTTCCTCAGTAAGCTCTTGCATGTTCATATTTTGTTCGATACTCATAGTCTATTCCTTTCCATTTAGTTGATATTGCTTAAAAAGCATTAGAAAAGTAACAAGGCAAAAAGCATATGGATTTGCGATTAGAGACAAAAGTGGGACTTGTTGAAAAATTTGCCATCATTGGCGCAATTTTAATGCTTTTTTGTCTCACCTTTTCACAAAACGTTAGTGCTTTTGGCGTTACATTAGATGGAAAAACTAAGTTTGCCGGTATTCCCGCAGGAATAATTAGAGATATTGAAGTTGTTGGCGACGCAGTCTATATCGCTTCTGAAAATGGTCTATTTAGGTACTTAGGCGGTCGTTCAGAAAAGTTGGAATATAACATCGACTCTAATGAGCGAGGGACTATTTCAGACTTATACTACGATAAAGAAAATACGCTCTGGATCGTCGAGTTTGGAGTGGGTGTTTTTAAATACAGGACAGACACAGGTGCTGCAGAAAAGTTTCGTTCTGAAGACAAGTGGCCACGATATGCCTGGAAGATAGGTGTTCTCGAACAATATACAGTAGTTTCACTAATTACTGGTATTCTTGTTGTTGACAAGGAGACCGGAGAGCTACAGGAATGGGCATCAAACGTTGCGCCTGGGCATGTTAACAATGTACTTTCTTTAGCAGTGTCGGTAGATGGGACGGTCTACCTAGGGGCTGAAAGCGGTTTAGTTAAAATTGACCCCGAAAGAGAAACAAGCGAAGTAATATCAGTTGATACTTTTCTAACAGACCTCTCGTCTGTGGAGGCAGTCTCAATATACGGCGAGATACTTTATGTTGGAGGAAGTGAGGGGATCTACGCTTACGACACCTCAAATAACAACAAGTCATTTTTCCCTTTAGAAAGTCCTGATTATCCTATTGGGCCTGTTTCAGACATATTTGTTTCAAGTTCACGCAGAATATACGTCACTGCAGGTGGCCTGTATGAATTAAATAATGGAAAAATTAATAAACCTGATTTTATGGCGCCGCTCATAACTTCAGACGGCATAAGAAGTATTGTTAAAATAGCTGAACTACCCTCAGGCGAATTACTACTAGCTTCGTCTCAGCTTGGGCTTATTTCTATTACACAGTCACACGAAGCTATAAATCTACTACATAAAGGTGAACAGGTACTTCGGCAAAACATCAAGTCGTTTGGTTTTAGTGATGAGTTTGGGTATGGAGTTAGTACTCAAAAGCAAGATTACCTAATAAATGTAGAAACAGGAGAGTTAAAACCCTTTAGTTTTTGGAAGGGGAACCGCTGTATCGATGAAAATTTATCAAAATATGCTGAACTGTCTAAAAGTAATATCCTTAACGGTGATTACTGCAGCTCTAGGTTTAGTCACGCCATTCAGCAATCAGGTTTTCTTCTCTATTTATATCATGATGAAGGGAATTCCGCCTTTTACAATATATTAGATAATGGTGTGGTAGTAGATAAAATTCCTGCACCCCGACAAATGCTTAGTTCATTCTTAACAACTTCAGGTGAAATAGTCGGTTTTGATAGTGATAGTAATTTCCATATACAAATGTCCAAGTTTAGTTGGAAGTCTATCTCTCCTGATGACGGGAGGTGGGTTGGGCTTACCTGTGTGATTGAAGTAGCTGAAGTATTCTTACTTTGCACTTCTGGACAAGGTATCAAATCGATTAACAAAGGTTCAGGAGAGATAAGTACCTCCGATTTATTAGCTGATACTGGTGCTAGGTTCATCAGAGGAGCCCTACATAGTGAAAGTAATCATTTGTGGTTTTTGACCAATATGGGGCTTTTTGTGGTCACTTCAGATAAGAAATTATTTTCCTTTAATGAAAGTGACGGCATATTCGATACAGACTTTGAATATCGTGGAATACACCAATTTGGAGAGCAGTTAATTATTCTTGGCGATAAGTATTCTTATTTGGTCAACGAAGAAAAAGCGATATCAGCCATGCAAGCCAAAGAAAGCTTGAAAAGTAAAGTTGTATTTACGAGAGCAGAATGGACTGATAGTAAGATGCAAACTCATAACATCTATTCGCAGCCGACAGCATCTCAGAAGTCTATTAAGTTAGAAAGTGATTTTGATAAACTTTCTCTTGATGTTAGGACGAGCAGCTTTTCAAACCATGATAATGAAAAGTTAGAGTTTAGAATCTTAGGTATGGACGAAGAGTGGAAGTTACACCCGTTATCCCAAGCATTTCTCACCATGGCAGATTTAGCGCCTGGTCGGTATGAGTTTCAAGCAAAAGTAAGTGGTAACGAAAATCCGATCACCTCTCTTACCTTCGAGGTAGAACCACCAATATACTTTCAAAGGTATGCGTTAGGCGGGTATCTTCTTGTGGCCCTAAGTTTGTTGATTGCATATAAGTTGAAATATTTAGCAGCGGCTTGGAGTTATTTCAAAACCACCAATCTATACGCACATCTTACTCGCTATGAAATTACTGACGGGCATTCAAAGTTCGAAAAAATGCTGCGCAGTAAAGAGCGTTTTATAAACGATATCACCTCTGAACTTCGAACACCTATTCAAGTGATTAATGGTTCATTAGAAAAAATTTCTGATGCAGATAAGGGCTCGCGCAAAGAACTAATCTGTATTCAAGACAATGTGAAAAGGGTCGAGCAATTAATTAACCAGATGAGTCAGGATGTCCCGACAGCTTTCAAAGCAGAAGATTATTACAAGTCCTATTCACCTGAAAATATTCGTTTTATTGTTTTATCTCTTGAGCCTTTAGCTAAACAAAAAAGACAAAATTTAGAAGTTCGGATAAAGATGAAGAAAGAGGTGTCGCTCATCAGCGGTAGCCTAGAAAAAATCTTAGCTAACTTAGTCCAGAACGCTATCAAATTTACAGCTGAACTGGGAACGATAAAAGTGAGTGCAGTACAGGATAGCAAGGCGCTAAAGATTATTGTAAATGATGATGGTGAGGGAATAGATGAGAACTTGCAAAGCAAAGTGTTTGAAAGGTTTGCTAGGGGCAACACAAAATTAGATGGAGATGGTGTGGGATTGGCTACGGTTAAAACTCTAGTAGAGTTAAACCAAGGAGAGATTGCACTCCAAAGCCAAAAAGGTGTGGGAACAAAAGTAACCGTAACATTGCCGGTTGATGATATTGCTTTTGTGAATTCGCACGCTGAAGATCTTGTGCCAGCGGATGCAAAAACAAACAAGAAATCGCTGTTAATTGTTGATGACAGCAGAGAATTCCGTTCTTACCTTTTCGACCTTTTCTCAGACAAATATCGTTGTCTAGTCGCGCGAAATGGTGTCCAAGCCTTAGATGTAATGCAACATTATTTGGTGGACTTGGTAATAACGGATCAAATGATGCACGAAATGGATGGCCTTGGTTTAACTAAGGCTATTCGCCAAAACCCTAGCTACGCAAACATTCCGATATTAATGCTCACTGCTGAAACAGGAGCTGAACTGGAGAAAGCAGCGCTAGAAGAAAAAGTGGATTACTTCTTAGCAAAGCCTGCTTCAAATGAAGAAATAATTCTGCGTGTTGAACACTTATTGTCGATCAGAGAAGCAAAAGAAAAAGAAGATGATGAAAGTACGCTTCCCGTTTTCAAATTCGGGTGCTTAATAATTCCAGAATTTGATAACGAGAAGGATATGGCATTTTATCTAAACTTTATAGCTGTTCTTGAAAAGAACTATCATGATGAAGCATTCAATAGAGACCAAGCTGCCTCACAATTATTGATAAGCCCAAGAAGCTTAAATCGAAGGATGTCGGAGTTGTTCGACTACAATTTCAGCGAGTTTCTGTCGCGCTTTAGAATCGAAAAGTCTATTCCACTGCTGCTAGAAGGAAATAGCATTTTGGATACATGTCTAGACGTGGGTTTTGGAACGGCTGCTTACTTTTCTACCTCTTTCAAAAAGGTCATGCATCTACCACCTAAAAAGTACATAGAACAATATAGTAAAACTGTCGCTTAGTTTTTTTAAGACAGAGTGAAAAAAGCTGCTAAACATACCTACGCCTTTCAGCCAAAAAGCCTATCAATAGAAACGATGCCACATAGCCTGCACCTTGGTACTGCCAAGGCAAGTAGGCTAGGGTGTGTTTCAAAAAGGGGGCGCCGTACAAGGTTAGTGCGCCATAGCCGAAGGCGCACAGCACTACAAACAAGCTAACGCGAATAATAAAGTGATAAGGTGCAAGAATGCGTTTTACATGGCCGTTAATCAGGTCGCCGTACACCACTAAAATTGTGGCCATAAGCATAATGCTCATTTCGGTGTAATAGGGGCTTAATGTGCGAGAAAGGGCACTGAAAAGTTCACTCATAAAATTACTACTATTATGATGCTTTGCTATGTGCCCATTATAAACACGGTGCGGTCAAAAGCGTTAGCTAACGCCTTTATTTAATGCGCTTACCGCTTTAAAGCCCTGTTCAATAGTGGCTATGCGGTCGGTGGTTTGGTCGCGCTCTACAAATTTATGTTCAATGCCAGCTAACTTGCCATGCGCAAATATCTCTTTAAAGTTAATAGTGCCTGTGCCCACATCAGCAAAACTGCCGTCTTCAGCCAAATCTTTTACATGCCAAAGCTTAAAGCGGCCTGGGTACTGCTTAAAGTAATCAACGGGATTTTTACCTGCTTTAACCGTCCAGTACAAATCTAACTCCATGGCAACAAGGTCTGGATCGGTCTGGGTAATTAGTACGTCCAACGGTGTCTTGCCGTCGCGTACTTCAAACTCGAAATCGTGGTTGTGGTAGGCAAGGGTAATGCCTTCTTTCTTACAGGCTTCACCAATGGTGTTTAGCTTTTCTGCAAGGGCTTGGTAAGGCGCTATACCCGTACCGCGCTGAGCTTCGCTAAGCCAAGGTACCACTAAGTACTTGTGACCAACGGTGTGAGCGTCATCTAAAATTTGTGAAAGGTTGGTATCGAACTCATCTAACTGAATATGAGCCGAGGGCGCAGTAAGGCCATTTTCGTCAAGCAGTTGCTTAATCTCTTTTGCACTATGGTCAAAGTAGCCTGCAAATTCCATTTCCGTATAGCCTACGTCAGCTACCAGTTTAAGCGTAGCCGGTACACTTACCTTCATAATATCTCTTAGGGTATAAAGCTGCAGGCCAACCGCGCTATTATGCATGCCCTTCATCATTGCTCCTTTATCACCACCATGCCCGTTCGCCAAACTCGTATCAGCCAAAACAGCAGGAGCGCTCATAGCCGCCAATAAACCAGACGAGTATTTAATGAACTGTCGTCTTGAAACGCCAGAGCCAATGTCGCTGGCCGCGTCTAAAATTACTGTCTTGCTTAACGTTTCTTTACTCCAATTCACTGTGTGCTCCTTTATATGTCTAGGTTCATAGGGGCTGGCGTTTTACTCTCACTAATTAACTCAAAGCTTTGCCTGTGCTCCCACGTACAATAAGTTCAAACGGCATAATAACCTTGGGGGCTTTGCGAATTTTGCCGTTCAGTAGGTCCACTAAAAGCGTTACCGCCGTTCTACCAAACTCTTCTGCCGGTTGTGCAATAGTCGTTAGCGGCGGGTCGACAAAGGCTGAGAACGCAATGTCGTCAAAACCTGCTACAGAAATATCGTTTGGCACATGCAAATTAGCCTGCTTGAAGGCTTGCATAGCACCAATGGCTGTTTCGTCGTTTTCACAAAAAACAGCGGTAGGCCTGTCTTTCAAACGGGCGATAGTTTCACCAGCGTTGTATCCGGCCTGCAATGTAAAGTCGCCTGGGAACAGCAAGTTTTCATCAAAGGAAATACCTGCTTGCTTTAGTGCGTCTTGGTAGCCAACTAACCGGTCCTGGGTCAGCGGGCTTGAGTTTGGCCCTTTGATCATGGCAATGCGGGAGTGCCCTAACGATATTAAGTGCTCGGTCATCGCTTTGGCCGCGGCGCGGTTATCTAACGACACAACAGGATATTGGCCATGGTCAATCACTTCACAGGCATTGACCATGGGAAGTAGACCGTTGTCGTTGACCATAGTGGCATCAAAAGGATTGTGTGCACGCAACTGAATAAGCCCGTCTGCCTGCGAAGTGCTTACCATTTTGGCGTAATGGCTTTCAATTTCACTGTTACCAAGGGTGTTGGCAAGCAAAATGGAATAACCTAGCTCTGCAGCGGCTTCCTGCATGCCGCTAATAACACGGGCAAAAAACACGTTCGCCACAGTGGGAACCAGCACCACCAAGTTGTGGGTTTTACCCGAGCGAAACTTAACCGCCATTAAATTAGGTTTGTATCCCACAGCCTGAACCGCAGCCATCACCTTGTTGCGTGTTTTTGGAGAAACACGCTCAGGTTGTTGTAGTGTTCTTGATACGGTAGCAACCGAAACGCCGGCACTATCTGCTACATCTCTAATATTTGCCATTTCTATTTTTGTTGTTTGTTAGTTCATGTATGCATTGTAAACCCAACCAGCTAACGGTAGGCGTTATACGATGGTAGCGAATTCAAATTAAACGTTAAGTTAAAAATGTAACCGTTTTCATTTTAACTTAAAGAATACGTACTTTAACGAGAACGTCAAAGGTTATTTGTAGATTAATTGTAAGTCTCACTTCATCCGTCTTCTATATTCAGCCCGTTTTATCGCCACTTATTTGGGCTGATAGCCAATGTTACACTACCAAATGTAAACTTTTGATTAATAAAATGCTGTTTTTTGTGTTGACCATTAAAATGTAACGGGTTACATTTAGTCGCATTAGCTACACCAATAGTGCAATTGCACAAAGAGGAATTTCGATGCAACCAATACGAATGGGAATGATCGGCGGCGGGGAAGGCGCATTTATCGGTGCCGTACATCGCCATGCCGCAGGGTTAGATGGGAACTACCAGTTGGTGTGTGGCGCATTTAGCCGCAATGAAGACAATAACTCACGCACTGCCGCATCGTTAAACGTGCCGTTAACTCGCGCATATAGTAGTTGGCAGGCAATGCTTGACGAAGAAGCGAAGTTGCCTGAGCAAGAGCGCATGCAGGTGGTAGTAATCGTCACACCTAATCATCTTCATGTACCCATTTCAATTGCCGCTATTAAAGCGGGTTTCCATGTGTTCTGTGAAAAACCAGCTGGCGTTAGCTTTGCTGAAGTAAAAGAACTGCAAGATGTTATTCACGCAAATGAATCGCTATATGGCTTGGCTCATACCTACCTTGGCTATCCAATGGTATGGCAAGCACGTCATCTTATTGAAAGCGGTAAGCTGGGCAACATTCGAAAAGTGTATGTTGAGTATCCCCAAGGCTGGTTGTCTGGCGAAGAAGAAACGCACAATAAACAAGCGCAGTGGCGCACCGACCCAGCAATTTCTGGGGCAACAGGCGCAATGGGCGACATAGGTACTCATGCCTTTGGTTTGGTTGAGTTTGTATTAAACGACGGTGTTACTTCGCTATGTGGCGAGTTGAACACGCATGTTGAAGGACGTCGATTGGACGATGACGGTGCTGCGCTTATCAAAACCAGAAAGGGCGCGTCGGGTGTGTTGATTGCTTCACAGGTATGTGCCGGGGAGGAAAACGCGTTGAAGATCCGTGTCTACGGTGACAAAGGCGGTCTAGAGTGGCGCCAAATGAAGCCAAACTCCGTTGTCTATCGCCCTGTTGATGCCCCTTATCAGGTGTTTAGAGCGGGCCAAGGTCAAGTTGGTCTATGTGATGAGGCATCTGCACGTTGTCGTGTTCCAGCTGGTCATCCAGAGGGTTACTTAGAAGCCATGGCAAATTTGTATACCGACTTTGCCAAAGCAGTGCGCGCTAATCGAAAAGGCAAAGCTGACGGCGTTCCTGGAATAAATTCAGGCTTACGCGGGATGGTATTTATCGACGCCATGCTAGCTAGTACTGACAGCGACACTAAGTGGGAGTCGGTTAGTCAGGAAGGAACGCAATAATGCAACTACAACTTAATATGAAAAAGGTGATCGCTTATGGCTACTAACCAACAACCTATAAAAGGGCCCGCAATCTTCCTTGCTCAGTTTATGGGAAAAGAAGCGCCTTTCGATACGCTCGAAAATATGGCGAAGTGGGCAGCGTCGCTTGGCTATAAGGGAATACAAGTTCCTACCGATCCTAGTCTTTTCGATTTAGAGAAAGCGGCTGAAAGCCAAGAGTACTGCGACAATATAGCGCAAATTTGTAAAGACGCTGGCGTGGAAATAACCGAGCTTTCTACGCACTTACAAGGTCAGTTAGTAGCGGTTCACCCCGCTTACGACGAGTTATTCGATAATTTTGCACCGGCGCACTTACATGGCAAGCCACAAGAGCGAACCGAGTGGGCAATCAACCAGCTGAAATGTGCGGCTATTGCCAGTAAACGTTTGGGGTTAAAAGCCCACGCTACGTTTTCAGGTGCATTAATGTGGCACTTGGTTTACCCCTGGCCTCAGCGTCCAGCTGGCTTGGTTGAGCAAGGCTTTGCTGAACTCGCTAAGCGTTGGAAGCCCATACTTGATGCATTCGATGATGCGGGCGTAGACGTGTGTTATGAAATCCACCCTGGTGAAGACCTGCACGATGGTGCGTCGTTCGAGCAGTTTTTAAGTGCGGTAGATAACCACCCTCGGGCAAATATTCTTTTCGACCCAAGCCACTTTGTTTTACAGCAGCTTGACTACCTCGACTTTATCGATCGTTACCACAGCCGTATCAAAATGTTTCATGTCAAAGATGCCGAATTTAACCCTAACGGCAGAAACGGTGTATATGGCGGCTATCAAGACTGGCAAGAACGAGCTGGCCGTTTTCGCTCTCTTGGCGATGGGCAGGTCGATTTCAAAGGAATTTTTAGCAAGCTTACCCAGTACGGCTTCACCGGCTGGGCAGTACTTGAGTGGGAATGCTGCTTAAAAGACAGTGCGCAAGGTGCTGCAGAAGGCGCGCCTTTCATTGCTTCACATATTATTGAGCCAAGCAAATACGCTTTTGACGATTTTGCGGGTGGTGATGTGAGTGAAGCGAAGAATAAACGTATTTTAGGGCTTGAGCGCTAAGCGCCATCAACAGGATAGCAATAACTATGATAACCCTACGCCTGAGTTTGATGATGTTTCTTCAGTTCTTCATTTGGGGAGGCTGGTTTGTAACATTAGGTACGTACTTGTCGAATACCTTGGCTGCTAATGGCGGGCAAATCGGTATGGCTTTCTCAACCCAAAGTTGGGGCGCCATCATTGCCCCCTTCATTGTGGGGCTTATTGCCGACCGATTCTTTAATGCAGAAAAGATCCTCGGTTTCTTACACCTCATTGGCGCCGTACTTATGTATTGTATGTACCAAGCGAATGATTTTGCCAGCTTCTACCCTTATGTGTTGGTGTACATGATTGCCTATATGCCTACGCTGGCACTGGTCAACTCGGTGTCATTCGGGCAAATGGTCGACCCGTCGAAAGAGTTCGGAAAAGTTCGTGTGTGGGGCACTATCGGCTGGATTGTGGCAGGTCTTATGATTAGCTATGTATTCTCATGGGATTCTGCCCAATCTATTGCCGATGGTATGCTCAAAAACACCTTCTTATTATGTAGCATTGCCTCGTTAATTTTAGGTGTGTTCAGTTTTACACTACCAAACACGCCACCTCAATCTAGCGGCAAAGCCGTAACCATACGCGACATTCTTGGCTTAGACGCGTTGGCACTGTTAAAAGACAAAAACTTCTTTGTATTCTTTCTCTCATCAGTACTTATTTGTATTCCACTGGCGTTTTACTACCAGAATGCGAATCCATTCCTTACTGAAATAGGCGTTGAAAATGCAACGGGCAAAATGACATTAGGTCAGGTATCTGAAGTGCTGTTTATGTTGGCTCTACCGGTATTTTTGAATCGTTTCGGCATTAAAGCCACCTTAGTGATTGGTATGGCTGCATGGGTTGTTCGCTATGCGCTGTTCGCATTTGGGGACGCTGACGAAAGTTTATTCATGCTTATTGTTGGTATTGCACTGCACGGTATTTGTTACGACTTCTTCTTTGTATCAGGGCAAATCTATACCAATGCGAAAGCGGGAGAGCATGTAAAAAGTGCCGCGCAAGGGCTAATTACGTTAGCAACATACGGCGTAGGTATGCTGGTGGGGTTTGCTGTAGCAGGCGCAATTACCGATACCTATACGACGGAAACAGGTGCCCATAGTTGGCAGCAGGTTTGGTTATTCCCAGCAGCGTTTGCCGCGGTGGTGTTAGTACTATTCGCCATTCTATTTAGAAAGGAGAAGGTTAATGCCGATGCATAACAATGCCCGCAGAAAGTTACTTCAAAGCATGGCAGTGACTGGGGTAGGAATAGCTGGAGTAGGATTAACCGCCTCTAGTTTAGCGGTAGCCGAGTCAACCACAGCAGGTAAAGGTAGTAATGCCATGAATACACCGCTTAAAGGCAATGTGAATCACTCGGTAAGTCGATGGACTTACGGCGATTTAAGTATTGAAGAGTTGTGCAAAACCGTAAAAGACTTGGGCTTTAGTGCAATTGATCTAGTTGGTCCTGAAGATTGGCCTGTACTAAAGCAATATGGCATCGACTCTTCTATGTGTAATGGCGCTGAAATTAGCCTTGAAGATGGCTTTGTTCATGCTGAATTACACGATGAACTAGAAGCACGCTATTTACAGCACATCGATTTAGTCGCCGATGCAGGTTACACCAACCTTATTTGTTTTAGCGGCAATGCCAGAGGCATGTCGCAGGAAGACGGGCTTGAAACTGCCGTCGAAGGATTAGAGCGAATTTTACCTTACGCTGAAAAACGCAATGTGGTGATCTTCATGGAACTATTCAACAGCAAAGTCGATCACCCTGATTACATGGCCGACAACTCTGCGTGGGGCATAGAACTCTGCAAACGTCTTGGCTCGCAGCACTTCTCACTGCTTTACGATATCTACCACATGCAAATTAATGAAGGGGATATCATCCGAACTATTCGCGATAACCATCAGTACTTTGGTCATTATCACACGGCCGGCGTTCCTGGACGTCACGAAATAGATGCTTCACAAGAACTGAATTATGAAGCCATTGCTAAAGCCATTGTTCAGACCGGGTTCAAAGGCTATCTAGCACAAGAGTTTATACCCACACCGAAAAGCAAAGCCAGCAGAATTGCGTCGTTACACCAAGCGATTCAAATTTGCGATGTATAACGTGCGAACAGGCACAGCGACGAATGAAGTTTTAAGGACGTGTTATGGCGAGTAACGAATACGATGCAATAGTCATTGGGTCTGGTATCAGTGGTGGTTTGGCTGCGAAAGAGCTTACCGAGAAAGGCTTAAAAGTGCTTATGCTTGAGCGTGGTCAAAATATTGAACATATAAAAGACTACAAGAATGCCCATAAAGAAGATTGGGATTATCCACATCGCGACTTACCTACACAGGCGATGAAAGTAGATTATCCCGTGCTCAAACGCGACTACCCACTAAATGAAAAAACCTACGGTATGTGGGCAAATGAAAAAGAAAATCCTTATACCGAAGACAAGCGCTTTGACTGGTACAGAGGCTACCATGTAGGCGGGCGCTCATTGTTATGGGGGCGCCAAAGCTACCGTTTAAACAAAGAAGATTTTGAAGCCAATGCTAAAGAAGGTATAGCGGTTGACTGGCCTATTCGCTACGAAGACTTAGCACCCTGGTATGACTATGTAGAAAAATTCGCAGGTATCAGCGGCAACCGAGATGGTTTAGATGTGTTGCCTGATGGTATTTACCAGCCGCCGATGCCAATGAATATTGTAGAGGAAAGTATCGCTGCACGGGTTAAAAAAGCTTACGAAGGCTCGCGCCATTTGGTACACGGTCGAACATCTAACATGACACAAAGCAAACCTGAAGAAGGGCGTGTTCATTGTCAGTACCGCAATAAGTGTTGGTTGGGATGTCCGTTTGGTGGCTACTTTAGTACGCAAGCATCTACGCTTCCGGCGGCTGTTAAAACAGGTAACTTAACCCTTCGTCCTTTCTCGATTGTAAAAGAGATCTTGTTCGACAAAGACAAAAAGCGCGCCACTGGCGTTGAAATTATCGATGCAGAAACCAACGAGACTTATGTATTCAAAAGTAAAATCGTTTTCGTTAATGCGTCAGCTTTGAACTCGGCATGGGTACTAATGAATTCTGCCACGGATGTGTGGGACGGTGGATTGGGAAGCAGTAGTGGCGAGCTAGGCCACAACGTTATGGACCACCATTTTAGAGTAGGAGCATCGGCAGAAGTAGAAGGCTTTGAGGATAAATATACTTACGGACGCAGACCAAGCGGTTTCTATGTGCCAAGGTTTAGAAATTGGGGTGGTGATAAGCGTGACTATCTACGTGGATTCGGCTATCAAGGCAGCGCAAGTCGTTCGGGCTGGCGCAAAGACATTGCCGAACTTGGTGTAGGAGCAGGGCTAAAAGATGCGATCACCGAGCCGGGTCCTTGGACCATCGGGATGACCGCTTTTGGTGAAATACTTCCGTATCACGAAAACAAAGTGTACCTGAACAAAA
Source organism: Alteromonas sp. ABH4_454 (assembly GCF_056311775.1). Taxonomy (NCBI): domain Bacteria; kingdom Pseudomonadati; phylum Pseudomonadota; class Gammaproteobacteria; order Alteromonadales; family Alteromonadaceae; genus Alteromonas; species Alteromonas sp. ABH4_454. Next base: position 1,164,983 of record NZ_CM149972.1, read on the forward strand.
AAGTCACTGATAAGTGGGGCTTGCCAGTACTTGCCATGGACGTTGAGATCAAAGAAAACGAACTCAAGATGCGTAAAGATATGCAGCAAGATGCCGTTGATATGTTCGAAGCAGCTGGGCTTAAGAATGTTCAAGGTTGGGATGCCGACTATGCTCCTGGCATGGGTATTCACGAAATGGGTACGGCGCGTATGGGCAGAGATCCAAAAACGTCCGTATTAAATGCGCATAACCAAGTATGGGACGCACCTAACGTCTTTGTTACAGATGGTGCAGCAATGACATCAGGCAGTTGTGTTAACCCATCGCTCACTTACATGGCACTAACGGCAAGAGCTGCTGAGTTTGCCGTGGAAGAGTTAAAGCGAGGTAATCTTTAATGGAACGCAGAGAACTACTTAAACTTATCGCGACAGCCACGGGTACGGCGTTATTCGCAGGAAATGTGTTTGCCTACAAAGATATTCCTGCGGTACCGCTAAGTGACACATTATTTAATGAAAAAGACGTGGCTCTACTCAACGAGATGGGGGAGGTAATCATCCCCCAAACAGATACGCCTGGAGCAAAAGCTGCAAACGTTGGTGCAACAATGGCTGTGCTGGTAACCGATTGCTACACACCCTTACTTCAAAAGACGTTTGTCGATGGCATAAAGAAAATATCTTCATTAAGTAAAAGTCGCTTCAATAAGCCATTTATCCAGCTTAGCAAGCAAGAGCGAGAAACTTTCTTTAACGGTTTGGATGTGGAAGCAAAAGCGGCGAATCTTTCTAACGGCGTTTATCAAGGCGTTGAAACAGGCAAGCCAAGTCAATGGGAGCCTGGTACCGATGAGCCAACCCCTCACTACTTCACCTTATTAAAGCAACTGACACTTTATTGCTTTTTCACGTCACAAGTTGGTGCTACCAAAGTACTTCGATATGTAGCTATTCCTGGGCGTTACGACGGAGCATTTCCTTATAAGAAGGGCGACAAAGCGTGGGCCACGTAAGCCTGATATACAAAGGCCTGATAGACAAGAGCTTGATATATAAAGCTAAGTGCGAATAAAGCAAAACAAAAAAGCCAATCGCTACATATTGATGAAACAGATTAGAAAAGGTACTAACACAATGAATAAGACTCTTCTTGCCTCCACAGTGGCGCTACTTATGCCGCTTACCGCGTGCGCTACAACAGAAGCAGATACGGAGAAAAGCGAGTCACGTCTAACTCGTGAACAGCAGGCAGCCAAAACAGAAGTTTGGGAGCCGGTTCCGGAAGTTGTTTCTTTTGATAAGGCGGGCGTGCCTTCTGATGCCACCATTTTAATTGGCAATGACTTATCAAATTGGAGTTCGGTAAAAGAAGGTGAGGCTAAATGGACGCTTCAAGATGGTGTACTTACCGTAAAACCGGGCACGGGCGATATTAAAACGAACGAAGCGTTTTGTGACGTACAACTGCACGTAGAGTGGAAAGCGCCCCAGCCAGAAGCCGGTATGGAAGGACAGCAGCGTAATAACAGCGGTATCTTCCTTCAACAAAGATACGAGATTCAGGTATTAGACTCATATCAGAATAAGACCTATCCCAATGGTCAGGCTGCAAGTGTATATAAGCAAACTATCCCGTTAGTCAATGCTATGAAGGCCCCTGGTGAGTGGCAAACCTATGACATTATCTATAAAGCTCCTACCTTTAACGGTGAAGACTTAGCAACAAAGGGCTACGTTACCGTTATACATAACGGTGTAGTAGTTCAAAACCATACCGAGATCCAAGGAACTACAGAATGGATAGGTGCACCTAAATATAAAGCGCACGGATGTGCCCCACTTCAATTGCAAGATCACGGTAACTTAGTGAGCTTCAAAAATATGTGGGTAAGACCGCTTTAAAACGCAAGCCGATATATATCTTCAATCTCTTCTACACTTAATTGCTTGGGATTATTGCGAAGAAGGCGAGTTACTTCACTCGCTTCTTCTGCTAGTTCCCTTACACAAGTTGGCGAAATATTAAAATGGGTGAGTGAAGCGGGTATGTCTACTTCCCGACACAGCTTTTCTATAGCACCTAATAGCAGCTTAACTGCTTCTTCTTTTGAATGGTGGCGCTCACATACCTTCAGTAGCTTGGCCACGCAGTAAAGTTTGTCTTGGCAGAAAGGCGCATTAACTTTCAAAACGTGAGGAAGCATTACCGCGTTACTCATGCCATGTGATAAATGAAAGCGCCCGCCTAAGGGGTAAGCCAGTGCATGTACTGCGCCCACGCCCGCGTTTCCAAACGCAAGACCTGCCATTAAACTACCGGTGGCCATATCTTCACGAGCCGACAAGTTCTCACCATTATAATAAGCGTGAAGTAATGAATTAAAGATAAGCTTCAGTGCTTTCTCTGCTAACGCATCGGTAATTGGGCTGGCATTTACACTTATATAAGCTTCAAGAGCGTGAACGAATGCGTCTATTCCACTAGCTGCTGTAATGGACGCAGGGCACGTTTTAGTCATCTCAGGTGCAACAATTGCTACATCGGGTAGTAAGCAGTGGCTAACAATGCCTTTTTTCATTTTGGCCTTAGGGTCAGACAATATAGCAATGTTGGTAACTTCGGAACCTGTACCAGCGGTAGTGGGGATAACAATAAGGGGGAGATTTCTTTGTGTAAGTGTATTTTCACCGAAGAGATCTACAAGAGGTCCGGTATAGTCATATGTTGAGGCAAGTACTTTAGCGCTATCAATAGCACTGCCTCCGCCCAGCGCGATTATTCCGTCTATTTGTTTTTCCCGAAGCGCGCACAACTTTCTTTCTATAACATCTACTTCAGGCTCAGGAGGTATGTCATCAACAATAAGTAAAGGTTTAGAAGGAGTGAGCGTGAGTATTTGGTCGAGAAGCACTGAAGAAGATACGCCTTTATCAGTTATCACAGCGCAGTTATTTATGCCTAAACGCTTCATTTCATCAGTAAGGGCTTTAATAGCACCTAGTCCAGTAATGAGTTTTCCCGCGGTCTTAAATTCCGAAACCTTCATAAAGTGCTCCTGATAAGGGCGTTTTTTAATAGCTACGAGTTATTTAATTTATAGTACAACACAGCGGATACCACTTAACTAACCTTATAGATGGTTAAAAGTGAGGTGAATTCGTGGTTTTAATGAACGTTTTGTGTGTTGTTTGTGCAAACGATCGAAAAATAAGGTTTTTTTCGAAATAAGTGTTGACGTGAGCGCTCATTTCCCTAAAATGCGCATCCGCTTCGGGGGAAAAGCAAAACAGCAACCCTCCTGAAGTAAGTCTCTACTACCTATATAGGCCAGTAAAGACGGGAGTTTAGAAGAAACGCTTCAGAAAATAAATTTTCAAAAAGTGTTGACAACGAAAACTTCCAGCGTATAATGCGCACCTCACTCGAACAGGGTGAGTCACTAAGAAGCAGCGGCTTCTAGTGAATTGCGACGAAGTCGCAACGTTCTTTAACAATTTAGACAAGACAATCTGTGTGGGCACTCGTTAAGAGTGTCACAACGACGATTCATATTTCGATATATTTAATTGAAGAGTTTGATCATGGCTCAGATTGAACGCTGGCGGCAGGCCTAACACATGCAAGTCGAACGGTAACATTTCTAGCTTGCTAGAAGATGACGAGTGGCGGACGGGTGAGTAATGCTTGGGAACTTGCCTTTGCGAGGGGGATAACAGTTGGAAACGACTGCTAATACCGCATAATGTCTACGGACCAAACGGGGCTTCGGCTCCGGCGCAAAGAGAGGCCCAAGTGAGATTAGCTAGTTGGTAAGGTAAAGGCTTACCAAGGCAACGATCTCTAGCTGTTCTGAGAGGAAGATCAGCCACACTGGGACTGAGACACGGCCCAGACTCCTACGGGAGGCAGCAGTGGGGAATATTGCACAATGGGGGAAACCCTGATGCAGCCATGCCGCGTGTGTGAAGAAGGCCTTCGGGTTGTAAAGCACTTTCAGTTGTGAGGAAAAGTTAGTAGTTAATACCTGCTAGCCGTGACGTTAACAACAGAAGAAGCACCGGCTAACTCCGTGCCAGCAGCCGCGGTAATACGGAGGGTGCGAGCGTTAATCGGAATTACTGGGCGTAAAGCGCACGCAGGCGGTTTGTTAAGCTAGATGTGAAAGCCCCGGGCTCAACCTGGGATGGTCATTTAGAACTGGCAGACTAGAGTCTTGGAGAGGGGAGTGGAATTCCAGGTGTAGCGGTGAAATGCGTAGATATCTGGAGGAACATCAGTGGCGAAGGCGACTCCCTGGCCAAAGACTGACGCTCATGTGCGAAAGTGTGGGTAGCGAACAGGATTAGATACCCTGGTAGTCCACACCGTAAACGCTGTCTACTAGCTGTTTGTGACTTTAAGTCGTGAGTAGCGAAGCTAACGCGCTAAGTAGACCGCCTGGGGAGTACGGCCGCAAGGTTAAAACTCAAATGAATTGACGGGGGCCCGCACAAGCGGTGGAGCATGTGGTTTAATTCGATGCAACGCGAAGAACCTTACCTACACTTGACATGCAGAGAACTTTCTAGAGATAGATTGGTGCCTTCGGGAACTCTGACACAGGTGCTGCATGGCTGTCGTCAGCTCGTGTCGTGAGATGTTGGGTTAAGTCCCGCAACGAGCGCAACCCTTGTCCTTAGTTGCCAGCCTTAAGTTGGGCACTCTAAGGAGACTGCCGGTGACAAACCGGAGGAAGGTGGGGACGACGTCAAGTCATCATGGCCCTTACGTGTAGGGCTACACACGTGCTACAATGGCATTTACAGAGGGAAGCGAGACAGTGATGTGGAGCGGACCCCTTAAAGAATGTCGTAGTCCGGATTGGAGTCTGCAACTCGACTCCATGAAGTCGGAATCGCTAGTAATCGCAGGTCAGAATACTGCGGTGAATACGTTCCCGGGCCTTGTACACACCGCCCGTCACACCATGGGAGTGGGATGCAAAAGAAGTAGTTAGTCTAACCTTCGGGAGGACGATTACCACTTTGTGTTTCATGACTGGGGTGAAGTCGTAACAAGGTAACCCTAGGGGAACCTGGGGTTGGATCACCTCCTTACCATTACGTCGAAAGACGCACTTGATGCAGTGCCTACACAGATAGTCTTGTTTAAAATGAAGAACGACACAAGTTTATGGGGCTATAGCTCAGCTGGGAGAGCGCCTGATTTGCATTCAGGAGGTCAGCAGTTCGATCCTGCTTAGCTCCACCATCTACTTGACACTGAGCTTGCATAAGCGAAGTACTGAAGGCTTGTAGCTCAGCTGGTTAGAGCGCACCCCTGATAAGGGTGAGGTCGGCAGTTCAAGTCTGCCCAAGCCTACCATTTCCTTGCTTTAAAAAAGGAAGGTAACAAAGGTAGAAACGTGTCACGTTGGACCCGAAATCCTAATGAATATTTACTGTTTCAGTAAAGATTGATTAGGGTTTTTTACTCTAAAGATGAAAGTACTGCTTTTGCAGGAAACATCAAATGTTCTTTAACAATTTGGAAAGCTGATATTAATAGTAATCAATCAAAATTGAGTAACTGAGAAATCGAAAGATGAACTTTTTACTCTACTTGACTGAATTGCTTGTTATCAATTTATTGATAGCAAGGCAATTCTTCCGATTAGCTTGTCATTCATGCGACATAACTTAGACAGAAGTCAAAAGGCTGTTTGGGGTTGTATGGTTAAGTGACGAAGCGTATACGGTGGATGCCTTGGCAGTTAGAGGCGATGAAGGACGTGTAAGTCTGCGAAAAGCTGTGGTGAGCCGACAAAATGCATTTGAGCCACAGATGTCCGAATGGGGAAACCCACCTGTTTACAGGTATCGTTACATGAATACATAGTGTAACGAGGCGAACGAGGGGAACTGAAACATCTAAGTACCCTTAGGAAAAGAAATCAATTGAGATTCCCCTAGTAGCGGCGAGCGAACGGGGAACAGCCCTTAAGCTGTATTGAATGTAGTGGAATCCTTTGGGAAGAGGAGCGATACAAGGTGATAGCCCTGTACACGACGCAATCTTTACAGTGAAATCGAGTAGGTCGGGACACGTGTTATCTTGACTGAATATGGGGGGACCATCCTCCAAGGCTAAATACTCCTAACTGACCGATAGTGAACCAGTACCGTGAGGGAAAGGCGAAAAGAACCCCTGTGAGGGGAGTGAAATAGAACCTGAAACCGTATACGTACAAGCAGTGGGAGCCCTTCGGGGTGACTGCGTACCTTTTGTATAATGGGTCAGCGACTTATATTTAGTAGCAAGGTTAAGCGAATAGCGGAGCCGTAGCGAAAGCGAGTGTTAACTGCGCGTTTAGTTGCTAGGTATAGACCCGAAACCCGGTGATCTAGCCATGAGCAGGTTGAAGGTTGAGTAACATCAACTGGAGGACCGAACCCACTGACGTTGAAAAGTCAGGGGATGACTTGTGGCTGGGGGTGAAAGGCCAATCAAACCGGGAGATAGCTGGTTCTCCCCGAAATCTATTTAGGTAGAGCCTCGGACGAATTCCATTGGGGGTAGAGCACTGTTAAGGCTAGGGGGTCATCCCGACTTACCAACCCTTTGCAAACTCCGAATACCAATGAGAACTATCCGGGAGACACACGGCGGGTGCTAACGTCCGTCGTGGAGAGGGAAACAACCCAGACCGCCAGCTAAGGTCCCAAAATATTGCTAAGTGGGAAACGATGTGGGAAGGCATAGACAGCTAGGAGGTTGGCTTAGAAGCAGCCACCCTTTAAAGAAAGCGTAATAGCTCACTAGTCGAGTCGGCCTGCGCGGAAGATGTAACGGGGCTAAGCAATATACCGAAGCTGCGGCAGCATGTTTACATGCTGGGTAGGGGAGCGTTGTGTAAGTGGATGAAGGTGAGTTGTAAAGCTTGCTGGACATATCACAAGTGCGAATGCTGACATGAGTAACGATAATGGGAGTGAAAAACTCCCACGCCGGAAGACCAAGGTTTCCTGTCCCATGCTAATCAGGGCAGGGTAAGTCGGCCCCTAAGGCGAGGCAGAAATGCGTAGTCGATGGGAAACGGGTTAATATTTCCGTACTTATATAATCAGTGATGGAGGGACGGAGAAGGCTAGGCAAGCTTGGCGTTGGTTGTCCAAGTGAAAGTGCGTAGGCTGAAGACTTAGGTAAATCCGGGTCTTCAAGGCCGAGACACGAGACGAGCTCCCAAGGGAGTGAAGTTGTTGATGCCCTGCTTCCAGGAAAAGCTTCTAAACTTATGATTATATGAACCGTACCCCAAACCGACACAGGTGGTCAGGTAGAGAATACTAAGGCGCTTGAGAGAACTCGGGTGAAGGAACTCGGCAAAATTGTACCGTAACTTCGGGAGAAGGTACGCCTCTGTTTGTGAACACTTCGCGTGGTAAGCAAATGGAGGCCGCAGTGACCAGGTGGCTGGGACTGTTTATTAAAAACACAGCACTCTGCAAACTCGTAAGAGGACGTATAGGGTGTGACACCTGCCCGGTGCCGGAAGGTTAATTGATGGGGTTAGTTTTCGGACGAAGCTCTTGATCGAAGCCCCGGTAAACGGCGGCCGTAACTATAACGGTCCTAAGGTAGCGAAATTCCTTGTCGGGTAAGTTCCGACCTGCACGAATGGTGTAACCATGGCCACGCTGTCTCCACCCGAGACTCAGTGAAATTGAAATCGCAGTGAAGATGCTGTGTACCCGCACCTAGACGGAAAGACCCCGTGAACCTTTACTACAGCTTGGCACTGAACATTGAACCTACATGTGTAGGATAGGTGGGAGGCTTTGAAGCACAGTCGCTAGATTGTGTGGAGCCGTCCTTGAAATACCACCCTTGTATGTTTGATGTTCTAACATTGGTCCCTTATCGGGATTGTGGACAGTGTCTGGTGGGTAGTTTGACTGGGGCGGTCTCCTCCCAAATAGTAACGGAGGAGCACGAAGGTTAGCTAATCACGGTCGGACATCGTGAGGTTAGTGCAATGGCATAAGCTAGCTTAACTGCGAGACAGACACGTCGAGCAGGTACGAAAGTAGGTCATAGTGATCCGGTGGTTCTGTATGGAAGGGCCATCGCTCAACGGATAAAAGGTACTCCGGGGATAACAGGCTGATACCGCCCAAGAGTTCATATCGACGGCGGTGTTTGGCACCTCGATGTCGGCTCATCACATCCTGGGGCTGAAGTCGGTCCCAAGGGTATGGCTGTTCGCCATTTAAAGTGGTACGCGAGCTGGGTTTAGAACGTCGTGAGACAGTTCGGTCCCTATCTGGTGTGGGCGTTGGATGATTGATGGGAGCTGCTCCTAGTACGAGAGGACCGGAGTGGACGAACCGCTGGTGTTCGGGTTGTGATGCCAATCGCATTGCCCGGTAGCTATGTTCGGAACGGATAACCGCTGAAAGCATCTAAGCGGGAAGCCGGCCCAAAGATGAGTCATCCCTGAACTTTAAGTTCTGGAAGGGTTGTTATAGACGATGACGTTGATAGGCAGGGTGTGGAAGCGTTGTAAGGCGTTAAGCTAACCTGTACTAATTGCCCGGGAGGCTTAACCATACAACGCCCAAAAAGCTTTAGGCTTTTGAAGTGTTGTAGACAAGCTAAAGTAAGTAGAGTGAAAAGTAGTTACTCACTGATTGAATTGATATCCAGTTTTCTAGATTGTTACCAGTTTTTCCTGGCAGCCATAGCGATACGGTACCACCTGAATCCATTCCGAACTCAGAAGTGAAACGTATTAGCGCCGATGGTAGTGTGGGGCTTCCCCATGTGAGAGTAGGACACTGCCAGGTCCCATTAAGAGAAACCCGCCTAACGGCGGGTTTTTTGCTTTCTGCACCAGAGAAAAATAATGGGGTCAGAGTCGTGACTCTGACCCCATTATTTGTAAGCTGTCAGTATTTATAGACATTCTTATTCGATAAAAGCCTTAATAGAATCGACTTACTTTTAGCAATGTTCAGGTTTTTTGGTAAACTCTTGCGAATATCATTTTAGTCGAAGTAAATAGGACGAACTAATGGCCGTATTCGGTACAGTATTCATGCCACAAATGGCGCTTGCTACCTTTGTCAACGATAAGTGGACTGACACCGAATTTGTCAGTGCAGACAGTATTTCACTTCACCCTGGTGCACACGTGCTTCACTACTCAAGTACATGCTTTGAAGGTTTAAAAGCATTTAAGCATGAAGATGGCAGCATCAATATATTCAGAATGGATAAGAACATTGAGCGCTTTGCTCAAAGTAGCCGCCTTTTAAATTTGCCTGAAATAGATAAAGCGCAAGTTGAAAAGATGATTATCGATATTGTTGCAAAGTATGCCTCTGAGGTTCCAGAGCCTCCTGGTTCTATGTACATTCGTCCTACCCACATTGGTACAGAAGCATCTATTGGCAAGGCTGCAGCACCGTCAGCAGATTCGATGCTATACGTATTATTGTCTCCAGTGGGTGATTACTTTGCGGGCGGAGCAAAGCCGCTTCGATTGTTACTAGACGAAACAGGGATGCGCTGTGCGCCGCATATGGGAATGGTAAAAAGTGGCGGTAATTATGCCAGTGCATTACCACCTATTCTGAAAGCCCGCGCAGAAGTTCAGGCTGATCAAATACTGTTTTGTCCCAATGGTGACGTTCAAGAAACCGGTGCAGCAAACTTCTTACTAATTGACGGTGACGAGATTATTACAAAAGGGTTGGACTCTAGCTTCTTACACGGAGTAACCCGTGCAACCGTTCTTCAAATTGCTAAAGATCACGGCATGAAAGTAAGTGAGCGTGATATTACAGTTGAAGAGCTATTAGAACGCTCTGCAAAACCAAATACAGAAGCGGCGCTGTCTGGTACAGCGGCTGTGCTTACGCCAGTGGGTACTTTTATTCATAACGACAAAGAGTATCAGGTTGGAAGCGGTGAAGCTGGCCCGGTCACTATGAAACTTAGACAGGCGTTAAATGATATCCAATGGGGTAAAGCCGAAGATACCCACAACTGGCTAGTCAAAGTGCCAAACTAAACTAGTCATAATCAGATACCCATAAAAAAGCCTGCTTAAGCAGGCTTTTTAGTATTTAAAAGGTTTACGCTTATTTCGCTTGGCCTTGTTTAGCAACTGCATCCATCATTGCTTTAATTGCATCAGCATCGCCAAGATACTCTTTAGAGATTGGCTTAAGGTTTTCATCTAGTTCGTATACTAGTGGCACACCTGTAGGGATGTTAAGACCTAATACTTCTTCGTCTGACATACCATCTAAATACTTAACAAGCGCACGAAGGCTGTTGCCATGTGCCGCTATAATTACACGCTTACCAGCTTGGATGTCTGGGCGAATAACATCATGCCAGTAAGGTAATACACGTTCGATAGTAAGTTTCAGGCTTTCACCACGTGGCAGAATATCAGCATCTACATTGTTATAACGAGCGTCGTGACCAGGGAAGTGTTCACTGTCGTCTTCAACTGCCGGAGGTGGAATATCGAAGCTACGACGCCAGATTTTCACTTGCTCTTCGCCGTGCTTAGCAGCAGTTTCCGCTTTGTCTAGACCGGTCAGAGCACCGTAGTGACGCTCGTTCAGGCGCCAGTGGCGCTCAACTGGAAGGTAGTGTTGACCCATTTCTTCAAGGGCAATATTAAGCGTTTTGATTGCGCGAAGGAGTACAGACGTATATGCCTGATCAAATGTAAATCCAGCATCTTTAAGAAGCTGACCTGCGGTCTTTGCTTGTGCTACACCAGTGTCAGTCAAGTCAACGTCGTGCCAGCCCGTGAAACGATTTTCCAAGTTCCACTGACTTTCTCCATGACGAATAAGTACCAATTTATACATAGTTGGGTTACCTGCGGCGTTAAAGTGAAATAGTCTGAGATAATTCCGGAAGTTGGACGTTCAGACGTATATTTAAAAACTGCTGTTATCATCCTTGATTGGCGCTTAAAAATCCAGTTTAAGCGGTTATAAAATCGCAGGTAAGACGTGTCTTTGCCGTTCAGTTAAGAGATTTATTAAATAAACCGTGTCAGGTCTGGATGGGCAACTTTTATCCACTCTTTCATTGATGGTTCTTCAATAAAGCTAAAATCTTCAAAATCAAACCCTGGCGCGACTGTACAACCGACAAATGAGTAGTCACCCATAGTTGCAGCTCCTTGAAAATTGCCCGCCTCAACGACTTCAACATAATCGTTGTTACCACCACCTATACGGCGTTCCCATAACTGCTGTTTTTGAATTTGGAATAGCTGTAAAGGAGCACCTTCATAGTGATTCCATACTTCATCGTGTAAAACGCGATGAAAGCGACTGACTTGGCCCTTGAGTAAAAGAAAATAGATATGGGTGAGTGCTGGACGACTGGCACCATGGACATAGGATGTAGTCTTATTTTCTGAACGAAAAACCTGACGATAAAAACCTCCCTCGGGATGAGGTTCTAGGTCGTATTTCTTAATAAGCGGATGGGTCATGATAACTTCGTATTGTTGTTATTGCTTTTTTACCGGTGCTCGTTTTTCAATGACTTTCTGAGCATGTATCAAGGCATTAGACGTTTAGCGTGGTAATAAGCATACCGCTTGAAAGATTATAAGAAAACAGGGATGTTATATATTTGTAAATGAACGAGGTGTATGACATTTCATTCGTAATAACTTCCTCCTTGTCGCCACAGGCCAAAAGCTTCTATTTGTCCATAAAGGCTAACTATTCTAACTGGGTGCTTTCGCTGATAGGGTACACTTTTTCCGCCCACCTCTTTAGAGGCACATGTCGAAACGAAAAGCGTCGATACGAATAACTAATAATAGGTGAACTTTTTTTCATGTTTATGCCGTACAAACTTGAAAATAACGCGACGGATTAGACACGTCGCTCGTTTCTTGCATTGGCAAAATTGAAACGTTGACAATATTCATGAACAGGCAAAGAAGGATGAGAGCGTATGACATATAAGTCTTTTTCGCAGCTTGAAGTAAACGGCAAAAACTTCAAGGCGGTCAATTTTGACAGTATAGGTAATCAGTATGCTCTCGACCGGCTACCTTTTTGTATTAAAATTCTTCTCGAGAACCTAATCCGACATGAAGATGAAGAGTTTGTTTCTAGTGGTGATATTGAGCAAGTAGCTAAGTGGGATACTGAAAACCACGCTGATCACGAAGTATCTTTTGTTCCTGCACGAGTTATTCTTCAAGACTTTACCGGCGTTCCTGCCATAGTCGATTTAGCGGCTATGCGAGATGCAGTTAATCGCTTGGGAGGCGATGCGCAGGCAATTAACCCGCTAAACCCAGTTGAGCTGGTCATTGACCACTCCGTGATGGTTGATCATTTCGCTGAAGAGAATGCATTAGAAAAGAATACCGATATAGAGATTGAGCGCAATAAAGAGCGCTATCAGTTTCTAAAGTGGGGGCAGTCTAGTTTTGATAACTTTAAAGTTGTCCCTCCAGGTCGCGGTATCGTGCACCAAGTTAACCTTGAGTATCTGGCTCGCTGTGCGTTCACTAAAGAGCAAGATGGTGAGACCTTGGTTTATCCAGATACCCTTGTGGGTACTGATTCTCACACCACGATGATTAATGGTCTTGGCGTACTTGGCTGGGGCGTGGGCGGTATTGAAGCAGAAGCGGCAATGCTTGGACAGCCAGTTACCATGCTGCTACCCAAGGTTGTTGGCTTCAGACTTTCAGGTAAGTTACCTGCTGGCGTCACTGCCACCGACATGGTGCTAACTATTACACAGCAATTACGTGAACATGGCGTAGTTGGAAAATTTGTAGAATTCTATGGTCCAGGTCTTAAACACCTAACTACAGCAGATCGCGCGACAATTGCGAACATGGCACCAGAATATGGCGCAACGTGCGGTATCTTTCCAATAGACGATGTTGCGCTAGACTACCTTCGACTCACCGGACGAGACGAGGATCAAATTGCCCTTGTTGAGGAATATGCGAAATTCAGTCACTTATGGCACGACGACCACTCAAAAGATGCGCAGTATCATGAGACCCTTGAACTAAACTTAGACGACGTTGTTCCTTCACTAGCTGGACCGAAGCGTCCTCAGGATCGCATTGCCCTAGATAAGGCAGCAGAAGCATTTAATGAATGGCATCGTTCGCAAATTGATGTGAAAGTACTAGATGAAGAAACCGATTTAATTGCCGAGGCTGGGCTGGGTTCCAGTGACGATGTTGATGAAGACCATGACTCTTTTGTTGAGTTCAGAGGTGATAAGTTCAACTTAGAGGATGGTGCAATTGTAATCGCTGCTATCACAAGTTGTACTAACACGTCGAATCCATCAGTACTTGTTGGTGCAGGCTTACTTGCTAAGAAAGCCGCGGAAAAAGGATTAACACGTAAGCCGTGGGTTAAAACATCATTAGCGCCTGGCTCACAGGTTGTTACTCAATATCTAGAAGATGCTGGTCTTATGGACCCGTTAGAATCCCTAGGGTTTAACCTAGTGGGCTATGGCTGTACGACGTGTATCGGTAACTCTGGTCCACTACCTGATGCCATTACTGATGCTATTAGAAAGGCGAAACTTACTGTTACTTCGGTGCTATCTGGTAATCGTAACTTTGAAGGACGCATTCACCCTGATGTAGCGGCAAACTATCTTGCATCACCACCTTTAGTAGTCGCGTATGCATTAGCAGGGAACATGAATATAGATATCACTAAAGAGCCGCTAGGCCAAGCGAGTGATGGCTCACCTGTTTACCTAAGAGACATTTGGCCTACTGAAGACGAAATTCAGCAATATATTGCTGAAAACGTAACGGGTGACCTATTTAAAGAAAAATATGCGGATGTGTTTAAAGGCGCCGGCGAATGGAATGAACTGGAAGTGAGTAAAACATCAGTTTATGACTGGCCAGAGTCGACTTACATTAAGCACCCGCCTTTCTTTGAAGTGATGGGAAAAGAGCCGGAAGCCTTGACGACAATCGAAAATGCGCGATGCCTAGTGAAAGTTGGTGACTCAATCACGACAGACCATATTTCACCAGCGGGAGCCATCGCAAATGATAGCCCAGCAGGTGAGTACTTGCAGGCACAAGGTGTTGAGCCTAAAGACTTTAACTCTTATGGCTCTCGTCGCGGTAACCATGAGGTTATGATGAGAGGGACGTTTGCGAACGTTCGTCTTCAAAACCAACTGGCGCCGGGTACACGAGGCAGTGCGACAACCCACTATCCGAGCGGCGACAGCATGTCTATCTTCCACGCTGCTATGCGCTATAAAGAAGACGGTGTACCCGCAGTTGTCATTGGTGGTAAGGAGTACGGCACTGGCTCAAGTCGAGACTGGGCAGCAAAGGGGCCATCTCTTATGGGCGTGAAGGCCGTACTTGCCGAAAGCTATGAGCGTATTCACCGCTCTAACTTAATAGGAATGGGTATTCTGCCGCTTCAATTTAAGTCTGGTGACAGTGCGAGTTCTTTAGAGCTTAAGGGCAATGAGTCTTTTTCTATTGATGCCGTCGAACGCGGGCAGACCGAGGTTGAAGTAAAAGCCGTGTCGGATGAAGGGAATACAACAACGTTTGTTATGGATATCAGAATTGATACATCTAACGAGTTTACCTACTTCGAAAATGGTGGAATTCTTCACTACGTTATTCGAGAGTATTTAAAACGATAAGCGTTTATAAATAAGGCTGCGGTTAGTTCGCAGCCTTTTTATTTATGGCGCCCGGCAGGGGCATTTATTCTCCACCAATAATTTGGACTTGTGCTATATCAGTATCGCCTTTTAACACTTTGAAAATTGCATCTTGCACAAGGGTGCGCATACCATCTTTGGCCGCTTGTGATTTCATTTCTGAAACGCTGGCTTCTTTATATACCATTGAGCGAAGCTCTGGTGTCATCCCCAGTAATTCGTGCACACCTGTTCTGCCTTTATAACCTGTGTTTCCACATTCTTCACAGCCTTTGGCTCTGTAGAGTTCAAGTGGGGCCTGAATGTTCAGTTCAGACAGGTGCTCTTTGCCATATTGGCGCTCAATAAACGCCATGTCTTTCTCGCCTGCTACATACTTCTCTTTACAGTTCCCACACAAGGTTCTTATAAGACGCTGGGCCAATATCCCTACGCATGCGTCTGAGAAGTTTACCGGATCAAGACCTAAGTCAAGTAGACGGGTGATGGTCTCTGGTGCTGAGTTAGTATGCAGCGTTGAAAGTACTAAGTGACCAGTTAATGACGCTTCAATACCCGCATGAGCGGTTTCCTTATCACGCATCTCACCAATAAGAATGATGTCCGGGTCTGCACGTAAGAATGCCCGAAGCGCTGCGGCAAAGTTAAAGCCAATTTTAGGGCTTACCTGAACCTGTTGCAGACCAGGTTGAGTAATTTCTACCGGGTCTTCAGCCGTCCAAATTTTCTTTTCAGGCGTATTCAAATATCCCAAAATGGCGTGAAGCGTAGTGGTTTTACCGGAACCTGTAGGTCCTACAACAAGCAAGATGCCGTGAGGCTTTTTGATCATTTCTTCTAACCTTGTACGGTTAGAAGGAGCCAAATTCATTTTGTCGATAGGCATTGCCCCACCAGATGCCAAAATACGCATTACTACGCCTTCACCAGCAACAGTAGGAATGGTAGCAACACGAACTTCTACGAGTTTGCCGTTCATTCTAAATGCAAGCTTGCCATCCTGAGGAACGCGCTTTTCCGCAATATTAAGATTTGACATGATCTTAATACGCGCAATCACTGCATTATGGTGTGAGTTTGGCACTTGGTTCATATCGCGACATACGCCATCCACGCGCATGCGCACCCGAGTAGGCGCATTCTTTTCTGGGTCTATATGAATATCTGAGGCATTTAAACGTTTAGCGTCGTGAAGGATACGACTTACCAAACGAACAACAGCCGGAGCATCGTCTGAAAGCTCGTCAATCTGGTCTTCATTGTCATCGGTAGATGAGCCAATTTCATCAAGGATGTCGCTCATTTCACCAGGGCCGCCGCCACCGCTATTCTCCCCTAAATATTGAAGAATAAGGTTAGGTAAACTTACCGCGATTTCGTAGCTATCTATGCCCATAGCGCTTTCAATTTCCATTAAGAGCGCGGCATTGTTTGGCTCAGCCATTAGCACAATGGGTTTATCGTGTGCATCGGCGATAACTGCCACATAGTTTCGCTTGAGGTAAGAAACGTTTAGACGACTTTCGTTTTCGAACCTGTGATATTTTTCCGGCAGGTAAGAAATGAACGGCACTTGATAGTGGATTGAAAGAGAGTTACCAATTTCATCTTCCGATATGCGATGTTCAGATATTAACCGCTGCACTAAGGCGCGTATATCTGGAGTTGTCGCTTGTATATCGGCGAGGGTGGCCTCTTCTAGCAAGCTTTTGTGAACTAACAGGTCAAACGGGTTATTGGTGCCGCCTAACTCGAATCTGAATTTATCACCAAGAATTAACGCTAATGCATTCCCACGCTTGAGGTCCTCTTCGGTAAACCCGCCGCTTTCCTTATTAATGATCTGAATTACACCCATTAACACCCCAGCGTTCATTATTGGTACGCAAAGAATGTTTTGAGTTCTAAAGTCATTGTCTTTATCGAATTTATCGGCAAAGCGAAGACGTGGGTGAATGCTTTGAAGTAGGGTAGGGTTGTACGGGTCATCAATGACAACAGGCTTTTGTGAAAGCGCAACGTAGCCAGCAATAGACATGGGGCTAATCGGTACTTTTATCTCTAGGGTTTCTTTACCTGTTTTAAATCTGGCGACTAGGTCTTGGTGTTGACGACGGCGTTGAAAAATACTCATGCGTGTGGCGTCAAACAAGCCAAGTATCATAGGTTCTAATAGGCCGTAGGCATCTAACAACGTAGAGTGGTTATTTAAGATGCGCTTTATTTGTGCAAATGTTTGCTGGTTATTTACTACTTCCATATTCTCGCTACTAATAATGTTGGCGCCTATTCCTTTACGCTTTTGACGCTATAAGCATGTTTTACGCTAGGGTATCAAGATATCCTGTTACCATAAAACCAACAATACTACTTATAGACAGTTACATACACTGTTATAGCGTAAAAATATGTGTATAAAAAGCAAACTGCCTCTTGCATTGCCCTCTGCTTTCTGTATAATTCGCGCCCACTGCCCAATTAGGGTATGAAGTTTTTAGCCGCAACCTCACTGCTTTTAGGGTGGTTGCCGAAGTAACGGATTCATCATTACTGATTAGCCTGTTGCTGGCGTGCTAGAAAAAAGAACAGGGTTCCGATAGGGAACCATCGGTTTACGCACATCTTTTCTTTCCGGAATTAATGGAAGAGAAAAGGTGAATTTTTTTGTTCTTTCGATTGGAGCTTAATCGATGCCAAATCAAAGAATTCGCATTCGTTTGAAAGCGTTTGATCACAAGTTGATCGATCAGTCTACGGCTGAAATCGTTGAAACTGCGAAACGCACTGGTGCTCAGGTAAGTGGTCCTATTCCTCTACCTACTCGCAAAGAACGCTATACAGTTCTGATTTCTCCGCACGTTAACAAAGACGCGCGTGATCAATATGAAATCCGTACTCACAAGCGTTTGGTAGACATCATCGAGCCAACTGATAAAACAGTTGACGCGTTGATGCGTTTGGACTTGGCTGCTGGCGTTGATGTTCAAATCAGCCTGGGCTAATAAGAGAGGGTTATAACAATGGCGATTGGTCTAGTCGGTCGTAAAGTGGGTATGACTCGCATCTTCACTGAAGATGGTACGTCTATCCCTGTGACTGTTATTGAAGCGACCCCAAACCGCGTTACTCAGCTTCGTACTGAGGAAACTGACGGTTATCGCGCTCTTCAGGTTACTGCTGGAACTAAGAAAGCTAACCGCATCAACAAAGCTGAAGCAGGTCACTTTGCTAAAGCTGGTGTTGAAGCTGGACGCACTCTAGTAGAATTCCGCCTAGAAGAAAACGAAGGTGCCGATATTGAAGTAGGCAGTGAAATCACTGTTGAAATCTTTAACGACACTAAAAAGATTGATGTAACTGGTACATCAAAAGGTAAAGGTTTCCAAGGTGCAATCAAACGCTGGAACTTCAGTTCACAGCGTATGACACACGGTAACTCTTTGTCACACCGCGCACCTGGTTCAATTGGTCAAAACCAATCACCAGGTAAAGTATTCAAAGGCAAGAAAATGGCTGGTCAGCTTGGTAACAAGCAAGTGACTACTCAGTCTTTGGAAGTTGTACGTGTTGACGTAGAGAACGGCCTTATCCTAGTTAAAGGTGCCGTACCTGGCGCAACTGGCAACGATGTAATCGTAAAGCCAGCTGTTAAAGCGTAACGTCTGGGGAGTGAACTGATGGAATTAACATTGAAAGACGCGCAAAGCGCTCTTGAAGTATCCGAAGCGACCTTTGGACGTGAATTCAACGAAGCCCTGGTACACCAGGTAGTTGTAGCTTACGGTGCAGGCGCTCGTCAGGGTACAAAAGCGCAGAAAACTCGCGCTGAAGTTCGTGGTGGCGGTAAGAAGCCATGGCGTCAAAAAGGTACTGGCCGTGCACGTGCTGGTACAATCCGTAGCCCAATTTGGGTTGGCGGTGGCCGTGCTTTCGCAGCAAAGCCTCGTGACTTTGACCAAAAAGTTAACAAGAAAATGTATCGCGGTGCACTTAAGAGCATCCTGTCTGAACTAATCCGTCAAGACCGTTTGGTTGTTGTAGAGAAGTTCGGTGTTGACGCACCTAAGACTAAAGCTCTTATTTCTGCACTTAACGAATATGAACTAAATGATGTTCTAATCGTTACTCCAGAAGTTGATGAGAACTTGTTCCTAGCGGCGCGCAACTTGTACAAAGTTGACGTACGTGACGTAGCAGGCATCGACCCAGTGAGCTTGATTGCATTTGAAAAAGTGCTAATTACTGCTGATGCGGTTAAACAACTTGAGGAGGCGTTAGCATGAAAGAAGAACGTCTACTGAAGGTGCTAGTAGCACCTCACGTTTCAGAAAAGTCTACAATGGCTGCTGAAGCGAACAACACAGTTGTATTTAAAGTAGCTAAAGACGCGAACAAAGCTGAAATCAAAGCTGCAGTTGAAAAACTGTTTGAAGTTGAAGTTGAAGGTGTTCGTACTGTGAACGTTAAGGGTAAAACCAAGCGTCACGGCATGTCTTTCGGTAAGCGCAGCGACTGGAAAAAGGCCTACGTGGTTCTTAAAGAAGGTCAGGACATCGACTTTGTCGGTGGTGCTGAGTAAGAAGGGGATTAGAAATGCCATTATTGAAAGCTAAGCCAACTTCTGCCGGTCGTCGTCACGTTGTTCAGGTCGTAAATCCTGACCTGCACAAAGGTGCACCGTACGCACCTTTGCTTGAAAAGAACAGCAAATCTGGCGGTCGTAACAACAATGGTCGTATTACCACTCGTCACATTGGTGGTGGTCATAAGCAACACTACCGTGTAATCGACTTTAAACGCAACAAAGACGGCATTCCAGCCAAAGTTGAGCGTTTAGAATACGATCCAAACCGTTCTGCAAACATTGCACTAGTATTGTACGCAGACGGTGAACGTCGTTACATTCTGGCTCCAAAGGGTATGAAAGCAGGTGATGCAATCCAGTCTGGTTCGGGCGCTCCGATCAAGTCTGGTAACACGCTACCTATGCGTAACATCCCTGTAGGTACTGTTGTACACGCAATTGAAATGAAGCCTGGCAAGGGTGCGCAAATCGCACGTTCTGCTGGTGCTTACGCTCAGATCCTAGCACGTGACGGAAACTACGTTACTCTACGTCTACGCTCTGGCGAAATGCGTAAAGTTCTTTCTGATTGCCGCGCCACCATTGGTGAAGTTGGTAATGCAGAACACATGCTTCGTTCACTAGGTAAAGCTGGTGCTACACGCTGGCGTGGTGTTCGTCCTACCGTTCGTGGTGTTGCCATGAACCCGGTTGATCACCCACACGGTGGTGGTGAAGGTCGTACATCAGGCGGTCGTCACCCAGTAACTCCTTGGGGTGTTCCTACCAAAGGTAAGAAAACCCGAAGCAACAAGCGTACTGATAAGCTTATCGTACGTCGTCGAAACAAGTAATAGCGAGGATTCACCATGCCACGTTCTCTCAAGAAAGGTCCTTTTATTGACCTTCACTTGCTGAAGAAGGTAGAGGCTGCAGTGGAAAAGAACGAACGTAAACCAATCAAAACTTGGTCTCGTCGTTCTATGATCATCCCAGATATGATTGGGTTGACCATTGCGGTCCATAACGGTCGCCAACATGTACCTGTCATTATTAGTGACGAAATGGTCGGCCACAAGTTGGGCGAATTTGCGCCAACGCGTACTTACCGCGGCCATGTCGCGGATAAGAAAGCTAAACGTTAAGGGGTAGGAAGATGGAAGCATTAGCTAAACACCGTTTTGCCCGCACGTCGGCTCAAAAGGCACGCTTGGTTGCGGATCAAATTCGCGGCTTGCACGTAGAGAAAGCTTTAGAAGTTCTTGCGTACAGCCCGAAGAAAAGCGCAGCGCTAGTAAAGAAAGTTTTGGAATCTGCGATTGCTAACGCAGAGCACAACGAAGGCGCAGACATCGACGAATTACGCGTGTCTAAAGTTTTCGTTGACGAAGGTCCAACTATGAAACGCATCAAGCCACGTGCTAAAGGCCGTGCTGATCGTATCTTTAAGCGCAGCAGTCACATCACTGTGGTTGTAGCGGATAACTAGGAGTAGATAATGGGACAGAAGGTACATCCTACAGGTATACGCCTGGGTATCAGCAAACCATGGACTTCTACCTGGTACGCTAATACTGCAGACTATGCAGACAACCTGTATAACGATCATCAGGTACGTCAGTATCTGACTAAGCAACTTAAGAACGCTTCACTTTCTAAAATCGTGATCGAGCGTCCTGCTAAGAGCATCCGTGTGACTATTCACACTGCTCGTCCAGGCGTAGTAATCGGTAAGAAAGGTGAAGACGTAGAAAAGCTGCGTAACTACGTATCTAAGCTAGCCGGTGTGCCAGCTCAGATCAACATCGCTGAAGTACGTAAGCCAGAGCTAGATGGTCAGCTAGTAGCTGACAGCATCTCTAGCCAGCTAGAGCGTCGTGTTATGTTCCGTCGTGCTATGAAGCGCGCAGTACAAAACGCAATGCGTCTAGGCGCGAAAGGTATTAAAGTTGAAGTTAGCGGCCGTTTGGGCGGTGCAGAGATTGCACGTTCTGAATGGTACCGTGAAGGTCGCGTTCCTCTGCACACTTTCCGTGCGGACATCGATTACGCAACCTCTGAAGCGTCAACTACTTACGGTATCATCGGCGTTAAAGTATGGATCTTCAAAGGTGAAGTTCTAGGTGGTCTACCTACAACTCAAGAGCAAGCACCAGCTGCTCAACCTAAGAAGAAAGGCCGCAACGCTAAGCGAGAGGGCTAATCATGTTACAACCAAAACGCATGAAGTTCCGTAAGATGCACAAAGGCCGCAACCGCGGCTTCGCAGCGGGTAGCACTGTTGCCTTTGGTACTTACGGCCTTAAAGCAGTTGGCCGTGGTCGAATGACTGCGCGTCAAATCGAAGCAGCGCGTCGTGCTATGACTCGTCACGTTAAGCGTCAAGGTAAAATTTGGATTCGAGTTTTCCCTGACAAGCCAATTACTGAGAAGCCTCTTGAAGTGCGTCAAGGTAAAGGTAAAGGTAACGTTGAGTACTGGGTATGCCAAATTCAGCCTGGTCGTGTTCTTTACGAGATGGAAGGTGTTCCTGAAAATCTTGCACGCGAAGCGTTTGAATTGGCAGCGGCTAAACTGCCATTTAAAACAACCTTTGTAACTCGGACGGTGATGTAATGAAAGCGACTGAACTGAAAGACAAAAGCGTAGAAGAGCTGAACGCAGAGTTGATTAACCTGCTACGCGAACAGTTCAACCTACGCATGCAGCACACAACAGGTCAGCTTGAAAAAACTGATCAGTTGAGAAAAGTACGTCGTAACATCGCGCGTGTTAAAACCATTCTGACTCAAAAGGCTGATGCGTAATGACTGAGCAAAAAATTCGTACAGTACAAGGTCGTGTGGTTAGCAACAAGATGGATAAAACCATCACTGTTGTAGTTGAACGTTTTGTTAAGCACCCAATCTACGGGAAGTTCATCAAGCGCTCTACTAAGCTTCACGCCCACGACGAAAACAACGTGTGCAACCAAGGTGACGTAGTAACAGTACGTGAATGTCGCCCGCTATCTAAGAACAAATCTTGGATGCTAGTTGACGTTGTTGAAAAAGCTGGCGTTTAATCGCTAACTTTTTTAAAGTCTTAAAAAAGCCGCTTTCGAGCGGCTTTTTTGTTTTCTTTGAATGACCTGTCCTAAAAAAGCGTTCGCGCTTCGTTTCATTTACGCTTTCACAATCTGGCGGTAAAGCGCAGCATACTCTCTTGCCATATTCTCTATGCTAAAGTGTGTTTTCACATGCTGGTGAAGTGCTTTGCCTAACGCTATTTTTTGCTCGGGTTCCGCTATCAATAAGCTTACTGCTTGCACTAAACCGTTAACATCTCCAGGGCTTATCATCAAACCCGTTTCCTTGTGTTTTATAATTTCCGGAATTCCGCCAACGGGGGTTGATACAACGGCACAGTTGCTTACTCCTGCTTGTAGAAGTATAACGCCAAGGCCTTCAGCGTAAGCGGGGTGAACCAGCGCGTCTATATTTGGCAATATGCTAGCGACTTCGTTAGTAAACCCGCACAGCTTTACGCTACTGTGCAGGTTGTACTTGTCGATTAACGACTTATAGTGTTCTTCTTGCGAGCCCTTACCAAAGAGAAGGCAAGTTAGGTTATCGAATTGCGTGGTTAGCTCGCGCATAGCGAAGATTAAATCGGCTTGCCCTTTGCGGGGAATATATTGTGCAAAATTAGCGATAACGAAGTGGTTCTGTGGAATAGTAAACTTATTCCTTAACCACTGCTGGTCAGAAGGCTGTCCGTATTCTTTCTGGTCAACGGCAGAGTGAATAACTCCTTGGTATTTTACTTTTTCGCAATGCTTTGAGACAACCTTGCGCACACCTTCCGATATGCTTATTACCGCTTCGTACTCTCGATATTTAAAGCGAGCGAATTTACTTTCAGTGTTATCTACTCGGCGGGTACATACTGCCGGTATTCCAGTGAACTTTGCTGCCAGTGCGCCCCATACATCAGCGCCACGTCGACTATGTACGTGAATTATGTCGGGCCTAATACGCTTTATCGCGTCAAGTAAACGCTTAAAGCCCATTAGGTCGGTATCGCCTTTGTAGTCAATAGAGAAAGTTTTACAGCGGTCAAAACTGTAGTGACTGATTTCGCTGTTAGCAGCACAAACAAGCTGTTGGGTAAACCTACTGTCATTATCTAGCGCATCAATAAGATAAGTTACTT
Source organism: Alteromonas sp. ABH4_454 (assembly GCF_056311775.1). Lineage (NCBI taxonomy): Bacteria > Pseudomonadati > Pseudomonadota > Gammaproteobacteria > Alteromonadales > Alteromonadaceae > Alteromonas > Alteromonas sp. ABH4_454. Next base: position 1,188,447 of record NZ_CM149972.1, read on the forward strand.
GCTTCGCACCACCATATAAATGCCTTCCCAATTCGATATGCAAAACATTAATGTCGAAAGAATGCTGGTTGCTCATACTAGTGACTTATATATGGCTTAAGTTGATTAAACACTTGTTCAGGTGTAACGAGCGTCATGCAGTCAAATCGGCCATTGCACGTGGGTTTTCGTTTACATGGGGCGCAAGGCATGTCTTTAAACAGAACATGGGTATCTGCACTGTCAGTGATGGTGTAGGGTCTCGTTGAACCAAAAATGGCAATTGTTGGTTTGTTATAGCTTGTAGCTAGATGAGTAAGACCCGTATCTACGCCAACAAACGCATGGCAAAGTGATAGCACGCTTATGGACTCCTCTAAGCTAATTTTTCCTGCCAGCGAAATTACCCCGTTACACTCGAAGGTTAAGGCTTCAGCTTTTGCAGCATCTCCAGGGCCTCCTAATATGGCTACAGGTAAATTAGAGTGTTTGCGTACTTTGAGAATTAAACTTTGCCAGTGTTCAGAAGGCCAATGCTTTTGAGGGCGAGTGGTAAAAGGCGCGATGGCTATAAAGGGTTGTGTTAAGCCTAAGTGACTAGTTTTCGATATCGCTGACTGCATAGCAGCGCTACTTGATCTGATGCACATTTCATAGTCTGAGCTATCATTGTTTTCAGCGCTGCAAAGTGAATATAGTGTTTTAGCGAGATGTCGATATTCGCTGCTAATTTGTTGTGATGTTGGCTTATCTAGCGCGAGAGTGAGTAATCTCTGGCTATTTTCCTTGCTCTTAAAACCTATGCGCTCTGAAGCACCACTGATGTAAGCGAAAAAGGCGCTTTTCAACAGACCTTGCGCTTCAATTGCCACTTTGAAGTTCTTTTCTCTGAGCTGTTTTCTAAATGCTTTTATAGTTTTAAAAAGCGCCCAGTATTTTTTAGCCTTTAACAGCGCTCGCCATTCGTTTTTGGGCCACGCAATAACATGGTCGACATAAGGCTGACTGCTAACTAGTGCGACATAGGGGGCTTCTACTAGCCAAGTCAATTCAACAGGCTTACCGTATTGGGAATAACTTTGCTTTATGCTAGACGGTAGGCCAGAAGCCATTACAATATCGCCAATTGCGCTAAGCCTGATAAAAAGAATTTGTTGTACGTCTTTAGGCATTAGAATAGGCTTTCAAAATTCACGTGAAGCTAACTAGCTAGCAATATCATCACAGTTTGACGACACTTTAATGACGCACATTGTATTAACGGTTATGTATGCGTTTATGTTTACCATTAAGGACAATTTATGTTTGCTGCCGAGCGTAACGGCTACAAACCCACACTTATCGAAGATATATGCCGATGGGGATACTCGCTGGTATTAGTATTCATTATTCCCTTCGCCTTTTTACAGTTAATGCTAAGAGGTACTACCAGAAACAAAGACTATAACCGTAGAAGGTTTGAACGTTTTGGGTTCGTCGCACATGCACCTAAAAAAGACGGATACTTATTTCACTGTGTTTCAGTGGGAGAGGTGGTTGCGGCTTCTTGTTTAATTAAGCGCATCATGGCGGACGAGCCCGATTGCCAAATTACGGTGACCACCACTACGCCTACGGGCTCTGCGCGGGTTCGGGCAATCTTTGGTGACAGCGTGCATCACTTTTACTTACCTTACGATCTGCATATGGCTATGGCAGGAATGCTTAAAAGAATTCAGCCCAAAGCTGTGCTAATTACCGAGGTAGAGTTATGGCCTAACCTTATCCACGCATGCTGGAAACGGGATATACCTGTAATGGTCGTCAACGCCCGTATGACCGACAGGTCTGCCAGACGTTATAAAAAGATTGGTAAGTTGTTTAACCCTATGCTCGCTAAGCTTTACCATATTTGTGCCCAAGGGCAGCGCGACTACAAAAATTATGCATGGCTTGGGGTGCCCGATAAAAAGCTTACGCTTACTAACAACATTAAGTTCGACCAAGTAGCTTCTGCTACCGCGCCGGAGCATCCTTTTTTAGGTTTGAATCGAGCAGATTACCCCATACTTGTAGCGGGGAGTACCCATGACCTTGAAGAAGAAGCGGTACTTCAAGCAGCAAAAGAGTTATGGCAACAAAGCCCTTCCCTGAAAGTCATTATTGTTCCGCGTCATCCTGAGCGTTTCGATGCAGTTGCTAAGCTTATTGAAGCTAAGTCGCTACCCTTTGTGCGAAGCTCTCAGGTGCAATCTGTACCAGAAGATACCAATGTGGTGTTACTCGATGAGATGGGCAAGTTAAATGATGCCTATGCGGTGGCTTCTTTCGCCTTTGTTGGTGGCTCCATAGCTGATAGAGGGGGGCACAATGCCCTAGAGCCTGCAAGCTTTTCTATTCCAATAATAATGGGCCCTCACACTTATAATAATCCGGTTATCTGCAGTTACTTAGAAGAGTGTGGCGCGCTGATAAAAGTAGAGAGTGGAGAAGCAATGTCGGCGATTGTGAATAGATGGCTTCTAAACCCGAATGAGCGAGAAAAGGCAGGCCAATCAGGCCGTAAAGTACTAGAAGAAAATAGTGGCGCTCTTGAGGCTACTGTTCAGTGCATACGAAAATACGTTAACTAATTGTTTTTGTGGTCAAAAAGTGGGCCCCTAAACAGTGCGCACTGTGCACTTTAATGGGGTTTTCTATGAGGTGTCTGTAAAGCTAGAATGTGTAAATTAACGTAAGTTATTGTAAAGCATGGCTTTTGATATTTTGGTCTACTCTTTGCTACAAAGGCTACGACAGCGTAACGGCAGTAAAATCCAAATAAATATGCACCTTTAAAAAAGGGCACTGTGTTACGTGTTCTCCAGGGAGAGACCTCCTGCCGAGAGGCAGGAGGTTTTCTTACTTTTACTCTTCTATTTTTTGTTCAAGCTCTGGCTCAATCAAGCTGATAATACGCCAGCCAGCTTTAGGCTGAATACTGTTTCCGTTAATAAAAGTGTAGCTTTTACCTTCGGCGTTAATAGCAATAAGCGGCGTAGCCCGTTCACCATACTGCTTCGTATACTGCTCAAAGGTAAACTCTTCTGAAAGCCGGGTCGTTTTAACCGCAGATTCACGGGCAATGGCTGACGCTAAATAGCCATAGGTAACACCCTCATCAAATAACGTAAGCTTTTTAGCATACTGCTCGCTAACTTGGTGACTAGGTCTCGTAGACTGTTCATTGTTGGTTAGCGCCCACACTTTGTCTTTACCCATAGTGTACTCAAAGTGATAAGCAATAAGCGGGTTCAATTGTTTGTAGGGCGACATTATCAATACAGTGCCAAAGGTGTTTAAATCGAGATGTCGAGCCGCATGATCGGACATAGGGTTTCCGAAATACACCGGAATATCCATCATGCGCGCCTCTCTAATGGCATCCCAGTTAGTATCTGCAATAGTCACGTCTAATTTTTGATTCAACATCTCACACGCAAGGGCGCGATTGAATTTGCTACCTCCAAAAATAAGGTAGCCAGTAGGCGCCGGCGCTCTAACCTTAAGAAGAGATGCAACACTGCGAGAGGTAAGACTTTGCACTACAACCGTCGCGATAATCACCATAAAGACGATAGGAACGATAATGCCTGCTCCTTCATAGCCAATTTCTTCAAGCTTAAGAGAGAATAGGGCTGAGACTGCTGCAGCAACAATACCGCGTGGGGCAATCCAACTTAGCAACGCTAACTCATTAAGCTTAAGTCCAGTACCAATGGACGATGCTAATACCGACAGGGGGCGGGCTATAAACATAATAGCGGCTAGCACCACAATCGAGCCCCAGCCTACATCGATGACAGACTGTAAGTTCAGTCGCGTGGCAAGCAGTATGAATAAGCCTGAAATAAGCAAAACGCTTAAGGTTTCTTTAAATTCTAGGATGTCTTCTACATCAACATCTTTCATATTGGCCAACACCATGCCAGAGATGGTCACCGCCAGAAGGCCCGATTCATGCGCTACGTAGTTTGAGGCTGCAAATACACCTAAAATAACGGTTAACACAGCGGTGTTAAGCAGGTAGTGGGGGATCCATTCCTTACGAATAGACAGGCCCAGTAAATAGCCTGAGGCAAGCCCCAATACCGACCCTATACCAACGGTTTTTCCAAAGGCAATGAGCGTATGGGTGATAGCTGTTTCTTGTGACGCTACGATGAATTCGAATACCAGTACCGCTAACAAGGCCCCAATGGGATCGATAACAATACCTTCCCAACGTAAGATATTGGCTAGATTGGTTTTAGGTCGTACAGTCCTTAACATGGGAACAATAACGGTAGGTCCAGTTACAGTAACAATTGCACCGAACAAAAAGGACAACTGCCATGAAAGGTCTAGGCTATAGTGTGCGGTTGTCGCCGCAACCACCCAGGTGACTAATACACCGATAGAGCACAGATTCCTCACCATATTGCCATGGCCCGCAATATCACTAAACTTTAGCGTCAGTGAGCCTTCGAACAGGATAATGGCAACAGAAAGAGAAACGACGGGAAACAATAAATCGCCGAATAAGTCGTCCGCATTAAGTACACCGAATACCGGGCCGACAACAATACCGACTATCAAGAGTGGCAAAATTGCAGGAAGCCTTACCTTATAAGCTAAGTACTGGCATGTTATTGACAGCAGTCCTACTGCAACGAGTGAGAGAAGCGGGTCTGACAAATTAAATCCTTATCGCGTTATTATTTATCCATCCTATATCAGCCTAATTATTTGTCATATAGAGACTTTAGGCCAAGCATTAGCTCATAGCGATATACGCTGAGGTTTGAAGTTTAGACCAATAGACCATTTTTAGCGCGCTAAATACATATTCGATGTTTAAAAGCTTTGGTATTATTACAAGAGGTTACTGGTCTTTTAGGAGCGACTTTTTGAACTCTTTTTCTAAACTTGCACTTTTAATGTCAGCGCTTTTACTAGCGTCTGCATGTGCGAATCAATACCCTACCTCGGACGCTTCGTTTAACGTTAAGAGTGTTGTGGAATTGCCTGAAGAGCTTTCGGAAACGTCGGGTTTGTTTTGTGAAATTGATAGTATGTATTCGCTTAATGACTCAGGCAACGCACCGGTAATTTACCGTATCAATTACCAAGGTGAGATAACCGAGCGGACGCGTTTACCATTGACCAATAGAGACTGGGAAGCAATAACCGCTGACGACACGTCGTTTTACATTGCAGACGTCGGAAACAATAAAGGAAAAAGAGAGAAGGTTGAAGTTCACAAAGTAAATCGCCGTAACACAAACGATATAACTACCTTCACGCTAAAATATGCAGGCAATAATGCTTCGAGCAATATTCCTTACGCACACGATTTCGATTCAGAGGCCATGGTCAAGTATGGTAATGAACTGCTTCTGTTCTCAAAAAGCTGGAGAACGGGCATTACTCATGTTTACAAGGTCAACGAAGGGGAAGCAGAACAAACCATCAGCCCCTTTGCATCGATTGAAGGCCTACCAGGTGTAGTAACGGGCGTTGATTTCGACCGTCATCAAGGCAAGTTCGTTATCACAGGGTATAAATCAGATCCCTTTGGCAATTTCGCAACCTTTATCGCGCAAGTTTCACAAGACTATACGCTTCTTGATATATGGCCATTAGAGCAATACAAGCAAGTTGAAGGTGTATGCGTGGATAACAAGGGCACCTATTGGTTTAGTGAGGAAGCAACGGAAGGACGCAAAGCTTCACTATCTAGCGCTGAAGTAACACAAAGATAAGCGAAATTCGGTCGTTATTGCTTGTTTAAGACCGTTAACAAGTCTACTGCCATTAACAGTATTCATTCTTTTTAAGTTATCTTTTAGCTGTTGTTAGTAAAATGGCTAATACCCTACTGGCCGTACTAGCGTCTATACTGAAATTGTTATCGAACAAGTTGTAGCCAACCACAATTTCAGAGGCAACCAAAATGAGACGTTTTCACCAGTCCTTTTTAGCAATGTGTGTTTGCCCATGTTTATTAATGGCAGGAGCAGCTAATGCCTCCGTGGTTGAAGAGGCGCAGCAATGGCTCAACAAATATTCAGATAGCGATGATACCTTTTCTCTAACCCTCACAAAAAATAAGATTAAATTCAAAGGCTGCAAGCAGAAACAATATCAATTAGCGTTCAGCCAAAAACTAGCGCCTACGTTTAATATTGAAGCTATTGTGCACTACAATAAAGGGCTTCTTGACTATGGTGTTCTATCTCAGCGCGTGAAAAGCCACGAATTTGAAGTAGTCAGCTGGTGGGATAGAGGAGGCTACCGCCTAGGATTGAGCCACAAAGTTCGTCCTCGCCATGAAATGCGTATTCCTGTCGCCGATACGATTAGACTACCAACTAGCACAACGGCTGGGCTGTACGTTGAAGTTCCGTTTAACGAAGATAAACACTTACTTACTGTAGGTGCCTTAAGAGAGTCGTGGGAGAGTGGTGATGCGTCACTTCAACTACCATGGCGTTCAAGCCGCGATAATCAAGTTAAGTTGCAATACGCCATCACCTTCTAAATGATAGCGTATAAGGTTTTGTTACTAACCGCTTAGCGCGTAAAGTAATAGAGGCTATTTATAATTTAAACCTGCTTACTTCTAGCGAAAGTTCCTGCGCCAGCTCGTCAAGTTTGTCACTTACATTCACCAATATTTGCGTTGCATTTAAAGTTTCTTCACTAGATGCACTAATATCGTTAATGTTTCGGTTTATATCTTCAACCACAGTTGCTTGCTCTTCGGTTGCAGTGGCAACTTGCGTATTCACATCATTGATATGAGCAATCTCTTCGGCGATATCTTGAAGCAATTTATCAATCTCAGTGGTTGCGGTTACAACGTCAGTGGTGCGCGTACGACTTGACTCCATTTGCGAAACCGCAGATTTGGAGTCCTGCTGGAACTTGTCAATTTTAACCTGTATTTCATCAGTCGCTTGGGCGGCACGTTGCGCCAAAGTTCGAACCTCATCGGCAACAACCGAGAAACCTCGGCCGTGATCGCCAGCCCGCGCTGCCTCAATTGCAGCATTAAGCGCAAGTAGGTTAGTTTGCTCCGAAATACCCCTTATCGTATCAAGAATACCGCCAATGGCTGCGGTGTGTTCATCTAGCGACTGAATAACGCGTGATACATCTTGGATTTGCTCTGACAGGCCGTTTATCGCATGCACCGCACGCTGAGTAATCTCGCGACCGTGAGCCGAGTTGGTGGTGGCCAAGTTAGCATTTTGGGCTGCATGAGTAGCAGACTGAGCCACCTCATTTACCGTACTGCCCATCTCTGTTAATGCCGCAGCAGCTTGCAACGTCTGATCTCGTTGGCTTTTCGTAGAGTTTTCAGTTTGATGAGACTGCTTTGCTACATCCTGAGCCGATGCCTTCAATGCATGGCTTGTTTTAGCTACTTGAGAGATAGTGCCGTGAAGGTGGTCGATAAAGTTATTAAACCCTTCTACTAAGCGGGCAATTTCTTTTTGTTCAGGCATAGGAATTCGCGAGCGCAGATCGCCTTGACCTCTACCAAGTTGTTGGAAGACATCCGCGAGTGATTCAAGTGGTTTAGTAAGCGTTCCAGCTAGCCATATTCCGATAAATGCAAAAGCACCGGCAATTATCAACGCCCATATAATGATTTGGCGGCTACCCGCATCTAAAGATGCATAAAGTTCGTGCTCCGGTACTTGCGCTACTACGTACCAACCCGCCTTTTCCACATAGGTACTGGCAAATAACTGAGTATCGCCTGCTGAGTCGCTGGTGGCCATAGCGAAACCCTGACGATTAAGCAGTTGCCCCGCTGTGTTCGAATCACTTATTGACGCTAATTTGGCTTTGCCTAATAACTCGGTATTGGGGTGCGCGATAATAGTGCCGCTACCGTCTACAAGAAAGACAAATCCGGTTTGTGCAATTTTAACGGCATTGATAATACCCAATAACTCATCTACCGATTTAGCGACACCCGACATACCTCTGCCGTTTACTTGCTGATAATTCGCAAACAGGCGGTAACCCTGTCCGGGTTCGTTGTACAAACTCAGCGAGATGGGTTCGCCACTATTTTTGTAAGCGAAAAACCACCCATCGAACTCATCGTTCTTAAGTACACGCAAAAAGCCATCTTGATTCCAATATTTGTAGGTGGTTCTGTCTACAAACGAGGCTACCGTTAAATCATTAAATTCAACGATATTATTTAGATAGCCCAGTAGGCGACGTTCACCTGCCGTATCGGCGCCGGCTGATGACCAAGCGAGAATATCCGGGTTAGAGGCAATGCTGTGTGCTACGGTAAGCATCACGCTAGCCTCTCTGTCTACGCGGTTGCCAACCTGTTTCAGTAAAGAAGGGAGACTTGTAGTTCTTCCATGTTCTCTTTAACGAGATCACGGGCAATCCATTGGCTAATTGAACCTACAAGAATTGCAGCAGCCAGTACCGCTACAATAAGAGAAATAATGAGTTTTTGTTTAATACTGAAAGTCATGACTTTCGACCACGTAAGTTAATGCTGAAAATTAATTGATCAAAGTTGACGTTACATTGCAGGCACAGCGACGTCTGGCACTGAATCCTAGGCGGGCCAGTACTACTTTATAATTCTTACGCTAATGCTTTTATTATTTTTTAAAGCGCATAGAAGTTATCGACCTATTCATTGCAAAGTTTATACTTTTTGCTAATAAAAAGGGTAAATTGATTGTGAGGCATAATTGACCAACAGGTCAACAAAAAATATTAGCCTTTACATATGTAGGGGATAAATAAAAAGGCTCTCGTATTTGTTATAACAAATACGAGAGCCTAAGCATTTCAGAAACGGATTTGGTTAGTCGCAGGCGTTAACTTAGCCTGCTGCTGCCGCCGTTTCGCTTATTCTTTATTTTCCTGAGGAATAGGGAAACCACGGTCACGCATCAATGCGTCTACCTTGGCGTCACGACCACGGAACTTGCGATATGCTTCAGCTGGATCCATTGCGTTACGTACAGCGAATAGATATTTTACTAAGCGATCGCCTACTTCTTTATCGTAGAAACCACCCGGTGCTTCCATAAAGGCTTCTGCTGCGTCAGCGGTTAATACCTCTGCCCACATGTAGCCATAATAGGCCGCTGCATAACCTTCGCCTGAGAATACGTGGCCGAAATGAGGTGAGCGGTGACGCATAACAATTTCTTCCGGCATGTCTAGCTTCTTAAGCTCTTCACGCTCAAAAGTGTCAGGGTCAATCTTGCTAGGATCGGTAGTGTGGTACTTCAGATCCATGATGGCTGAAGCCATGTACTCGGTAGTTTTAAAGCCTTCGTTGAAGGTTGAAGCCTTTTTAATTTTTTCTACCAGCTCAGAAGGAATAGGCTCACCTGTTTCGTGGTGAACCAAGTAGTTGTTGATAACCTCATCGGTAGTTAACCAACGCTCTAGCAACTGAGACTGGAACTCAGTGTAATCGCGTACACCAGAATGCGACGACGGGTATTCTACATCAGACGCCAAGAAGTGAAGTGCATGACCAAATTCGTGGAAGTAGGTTTCAGCATCATCCCACGAAATAAGCGTGGCTTCACCTTCAGCACCTTTTACGAAGTTCGAGTTGTTAGAGGACAATACGGTTTTCTTGCCATCAAAGGTAGTGTAAGAGCGGTATGTAGTTGCCCAAGCGCCAGAGCGTTTACCTTGGCGTGAGAATGGGTCAAGGTACCAAAGACCGATATGCTCACCGCTGTCTTTGTCAGTTACTTCCCATACTTTCACGTCTTCGTGGAAAACGGGTACTTTGCCTTCTTCAACAGGTGTGAAGTTGAAGTTGAATAAGCGACCTGCAACGTAAAACATCGCTTCGCGAAGCTTATCAAGCTGTAAGTACTGCTTTACTTCGTTTGAATCTAGGTCGTACTTCGCCTGGCGCACTTTCTCTGCATAGAAGCGGTAGTCCCAAGGTGCAATAGTAATCTCTGCACCTTCTTCATCTGCAATGGCTTGCATGTCGGCCACTTCTTCTTCAACACGAGCAATAGCGGCAGGCCATACTTTCATCATCAGGTCCATGGCGTTTTCTGGGTTCTTTGCCATGCGATCTTCTAAGCGCCACTGAGCGTAATTTTCGTAACCTAATAGCTCAACGCGCTCGTCACGAAGAGTTAAGATGCGTTTAATAATGTCGTTGTTATCAAACTCGTCAGCATTGTCACCGCGGTTGTAGTAAGTACGCCATACTTTCTCGCGAAGCTCGCGATTGGTGGAGTATGTTAAGAACGGGTCCATTGATGAACGCGTATTGGTAATTGCATATTTACCTTCTTCGCCGCGAGACTCGGCTGCCGCTTTTGCTGCTTTAACAAATGAGGCAGGCAAACCGTCAAGCTGGTCTTCAGTAATATAGGTAACGTAGCTTTCTTCGTCTGCTAGTACATTGTTAGAAAACTTAGTGTGTAGCGTAGCAAGCTCTTGGTTAATTTCAGCGTAGCGCTTCTTCGCTTCGCCATCTAAGGTCGCTCCATTGCGTGCGAAGCTATTGTAAGTCATCCATGTTATACGCTGTTCTTCTGGCGTAAGTGAATCTAACTCGTCAGATTCGTATACCGTTTTAACTCTTTCAAAAAGTTTTTCGTTTTGCGTAATTTGCGTGAAGAAAGCCGATAACTTAGGCGACATCTCTGCCTGAATTTCGCGGAATTCAGGGCTAGACTTGTTTGAACTCCAAATGCCGTAATAGGTGAATACGCGACCAAGTTCTGCACCTGCACGCTCCATTTCTACAATAACGTTTTCAAACGTTGGTGGCGCTTCATTATTCGCGATAGCTTCAATTTCTTTAAGATTCAATTCCATTGCTTTTTCTAGCGCAGGCTTTAAATCTTCCAAATTCATCTTATCAAAAGCAGGTACACCGCCATAGGGGCCTTTAAACTCTTGAAGCAGAACGTTATCAAACTGTGCTTGTTGAGATGCCGTTGTATTTTGCACTTCTGTGCTAGACGTTTCTGGTGCCTTTTGTTCTGAACATGCACCAAGTGCAACCACAACCGCTATCGCGGTAAGTGATGTTTTAAATTTACCCATGAGTTTTCCTGTCTGTTTTTATCTATAGGTTTTTTGACAAAAACCATCTTAAGATAATGTAAAAATAAGTTAAATGCTCTTTAACGTAATTCCTTGCAGTACAGCGGTTTGGAGGAGAAATCGTACTGGTATGCAATTCGTCGAAATTGCACAAATTTTGATTGGCTTTGCGCTGGTTGGAAATTACACTGCGCGCGTTCTGAATTAGCTGTATTCCACAGCGCGTAAACCACTGACTTATTTACTGTGATCACCATGTTTGAATTACTTCTTCACGGGTTTCCCGTAGCATTCGCCTTGGCCTCCTTTTGGTCGAATACTGAACGCAAATTACTGCTGCTGAATTTAGGGTTATGTATTGCTATTGGTTCTCTTTTGGCTTTTGAGCAAGCATGGGGAGGCGTTGTGGTTATTACGGTAGCAGGAATGAGTACCAGCTATCGCATAATAAAAAATAAGCTACTTTCGCCTATTGCAACTTACATTACTTTAATCACTATGATGGTGATTGTACTGACAGTAAATAACTTAACCGGTAAAACCTCGCTGATTGAGGCTATGCCTGTGTTAACTTTCATGGCTTATCGCTTTGGTGAACTGCATTGTAAGGAAGCAGGTCTTCGCGTGTGTATGATTATTGGTTCAATCAATTTCACTGCATACGGTGTAATTACTCAGACGTGGGGCTTAGCTATTACTGAAGCACTATTTGCAGCATCAAACCTGTGGTACTACATGAAGCTTAGACGGGCCATACGCACTAGCCCAATTTAGGTCTACGTTTAATCTAATTCATTTGGGCTGAAGGTACAGGTGTTGAACATATCGTCCTTTTGTGATGTATTTATTGTCAAACGGAATTGAATCCACAGGCAAGGTAATGCAACGTAAATCCATCGACAAAGCTCTATTTTTCGCTGTTCCTGCTTTTCTATTGGCGCTTTTTGTCCTGCGCTTAAATGTAGAAGACGATCTAAAGCTTGCAATGACTATTAGTAGTGTAGGGCTTCTTATTGGCTATGTTTCCTATTTCAGAAGTAGGGGCCTTAGCAAGAAATATTCTATCGAAAGCTTAATAGAAAAAGAGAATGAGAGCGTTGTGTTTCACTATTTACACGGTTATGACCGCCAGCCACTAAAAGTGAACGCTGACACAATTTATGCGCTTAATTATTCTAACCAATATCTAGGGGTAATTTTAGATAGGAATGGCAGAGGATTTGATTTTCACTATCCACACAAGGAAGCCGTAATAAAAGCTAGGCTTCAAGAAGTACTTGGTGAAGATGGGTTCAATAACGTGAAAAAGAATGTCTAGATAGAGCGAGAACCGACCAAATCAAAGCCCGAGAGTAATGTTACTGTCGGGCTTTTTTTATTAGGCAATCGTAAAAGCTTACGCGAATACCACGGTTTTGTTTCTGTGAATAATTACGCGGTCTTCTAAATGGTAGCGCACACCGTGAGCCAGTGCGGTTACTTCACAGTCTTTACCTTTGCGCACCATATCAGCTGCGCTGTCGCTATGGCTGATACGTTTTACGCTTTGCTCAATGATCGGACCTTCATCTAAGTCTTTGGTGACGTAATGACAGGTTGCGCCAATTAATTTTACGCCGCGATCATAAGCTTGCTGGTAAGGCTTAGCACCTGCAAAGCTAGGTAAGAAGCTGTGGTGAATATTAATGGCTTTACCTTCCAGCTCTTGGCACAACGTATCAGGTAAAATCTGCATGAAACGGGCAAGCACGGTCAAATCAATTTTGTATTCTTGAAGTAAGGTAGTGATTTGCGCGAACGCCGCGTCTTTGCCTAACGCCTTAAAGTCTACCCAATGGAAAGGGACTTTATACCAGTCGGCAAACTGTTTCATTTGCGGGTGGTTGCCAATAATCACTGGAATATCACAGTGTAGTTCGCCAGTGTGCCAGCGGTGAAGCAGGTCAACTAAACAGTGAGATTCAAGGCTCGCTAACAAAGCAACGCGCTGTTTTTTGTCTGAGTCACTGAGTTTCCAGTTCATCTGATACTCGTTAGCAAGTGGGGTGAACTCTTTAACGAAGCTTTGGTGATCTAACTTAAGCGAATCGGTACTAATTTCATGGCGCATAAAAAAGCGGCCGGTTTGTAAATCGGTATGATGGCTGGCTTCAACGATGGTTGCGTTGTGGTCGGCTAAAAATTGCGACACGCTGGCAACTAGCCCGATTTGGTCAGGGCAGTCTATAACTAATCTAAATGTTTGTTGCATGTGGGCAGTGTGAATAAAAAAACAGGCTATCTTTTTACCCGTGACGCTAGGCGTTGTAAAGGCTATAGGCAATTTAAAACCAGCTTAAATTGCTATAACTCATAATCACTCTCAGTCATTGCTCTCAGTCTTTACTTTCAGTCATCAGGGCTGCTTGGCTATAAAAAGGTATTTGCTATAGCTGTACAGATGCGGATAACCCAGCTCGGTAGTACATTTTCCTTATTCGCCGCTCTTTACTTGCCTCTTTTTACTCATCTGTAATACCGCGGCGAAGTTTCTCTCTTACCGACATATTGTGTTTCAACGGCCAAGATTGACGAATAGGGTAGGTCACCCCCTGCGGCGTAGTCACAGATTCAAATAGGTGAAATGCTGAAATGTGAACGTCTACGCTCGGGCTGTAAAGCGGTAGCGGCAATGTCGACGTAGCCTTTCTTACAAGCGTGACGTGAGGCTTATACTCTCTGCTTTCTACTTCGATTGCTGCTTTACGGGCCGCTTTTCTCGACAGTTTAGCGAGTTCATTAAGTGCCTTTGGTGTTTCAGTGGGTGCAGCAAAGAGTATTTTAGGTCCATTCCACAACCCGGTAGCATTAAGAGTTAGAGAAAATGGTTCACTGACGAGCTGGTCGAGTTCATACACAAGCGCTTCGTGCTGACGGTGATATATTTCGCCTAAAAAGCAAAGCGTGATATGAAAGTTTGCTGCTGGCACTGCATAAGGTATTGCGGGCCCTTGATTGTTGATGTGTTCGTTACGCTTGTTGCCAGACTTACGAGTACGAGTCACCTCGCTTTTCACCCATTGACGAGGCATTACTTCAGGCAACGCCTGTTGACGCCAGCTATCTAGAGCAAGTTTTTCTGTGGCGCTAAGATCTAAACCAATAAAGCTTCGCATAGCTTTCCTCCTTTAAATTTGCCCTATCTATGTACATTAAACAGTAGTGCAGCCCACAAGTTTAAGAAGGCAGCGAACGTCCGTACACAATAAGTTTATCATGGCGCTGCGGACGAGTTCCAAAACAAGTCGCGCGTATTGAATATTTACCAAATTTAAAAAAATAGCTGTGATGTTCGAGTGCATTGTTTACATCAGGTACACTATACCCACCAACTTATAACACCTTTATGCCCTTTATGTTACAGCCGTTTTCTCACCTACCCGCTTATGAACTTGTTACGCCGCTACAAGAAGCCGTAGCTACTAACAACATCATCATAGGGGCGCCTCCGGGGGCAGGGAAATCTACTGTACTGCCTTTGTCACTGCTGCAATCTTCGCTAAAGGGAAAAATACTGCTTATGCAGCCACGCCGGGTGGTGGTAAGAAATCTTGCTGACCACTTAGCAAAACAGTTAAATGAAAGTGTGGGTGAAACAGTTGGTTATCGTATAAAGGGCGAGTCGAAAACATCGTCTGCCACTCGGCTTGAGATAATAACCGAGGGGGTGTTAACGCGCATGATTCAGCAAGACCCAGAGCTTACCGGTGTGGATGCTATTGTCTTCGATGAATTTCATGAGCGCAGTATTCATAGTGACTTTGGTTTGGCACTGGCACTTGAAGTCCAGTCTGGACTTCGCGATGACTTACGCCTAGTGGTGATGTCGGCTACTTTGGATATTGCGCCACTTCAAACATTGCTTAATGCGTTTAGCGTACTGCCAGTAGCGAACTTAGAAACTCAAGGTCGTATGTTTCCTGTTGATGTTCGCTACACCCAAGATGTGCAGGCTTATGAGCTGGTACCAAAAATCAGTAATCTCATAAAACAGGCAGTAAGTGAGCACAAAGGTGATATTTTAGTGTTCCTTCCTGGTCGAGGTAGCATAAATGCTGTTGCCAGAGAAATAAAAGGGGTAGCTGAAAGTGCGGACATAGCCGTTCACATGCTTTATGGCGCTTTAGGAAAATCAGCGCAACAAGCAGCCATAGCGCCAGAGCCGCAGGGCAAGCGAAAAGTTATATTATCTACCAATATTGCAGAGACAAGTTTAACCATTGAAGGCGTGACAGTGGTTATTGATAGTCTGTGGGAGAACAGTGCTCAGTATCACCCTTCAAGCGATATTACCGCCCTCACCCAGCAACGTATTTCGCAAGCATCTGCCATTCAAAGAGCCGGACGAGCAGGACGGGTAATGGCCGGAACCTGCTATAGGCTATGCAGTAAAAGCAGCTTCGAGCGTTTAGCTAAACATAATGCAGCGCAAATTGAAAAAGAGGACTTAAGCAGCTTCTTGCTAGATACTCTGGCGTGGGGTAGCAGCCCAGAGTCCTTGGCATTGTTGACGAAGCCTACACAAGCGCAGCAGCAGGTGGCACAACAAAAGCTTCAGCGGGTTAATGCTATCTCTCAATCGAGCATTACTCCCTATGGAAGAGCGCTGGCCCAGTTGCCATGTCAGCCCCATTTAGCCCATTTATTGCTAACGGCAAAAACAGGCATAGACGGACTAAGTTCTGATGAAAATAGCGCGCTTCGCTTTGCTGCACCTTTTGTTGTGGCAATAAGCGAAAGTAATATTAATGTGAGTGGTGTCACAAACGTAATGGATGCTCTGCGTCATGCTAATAGCAGCACTCGCAATCAGCTTATACAACAAGCTTCCCGTTATGCGCGCTATGTGCAAAGCGGGCAGGGCAAAGCGCAGACTTTCACGCCCGATATCAATGCATTAGACGAACGCGCCCTTGGCCTTTGTATCGCCATCGCATTTCCTTTGCAGGTGGGCTACAGGCGCAATGCGCCAAGCGGTAATAGCGGTAACTCTGGTAATTCGAAAGCCGTAATAAAAGGGGCTACACGAAGCAGTGCTTCTCAGTCTCATATTATTGAGTACAAGTTGGCGAGTGGGAAGGGGGCTGAGCTAACCGCTACAGCCGGTAATACATTTTCCAATGAAAACGAGAAAGATAATGAACCTTGGATAGCGGTACTTGAAGGGCAGCTAATCAAAAGCACAGTGGTAATACGCCTAGCTCAGCATGTACCCGAGCGCTGGTTGCGTTTAGCTTTTCCTGACGCATTTAGCGAAAAGCGTAGTGTTATTCTTAACAGCGACACTGGCGTAATGGAAGCAAGAGTAAGTACGGGGTTTTATGACATAACGCTAAATAGTGCGCCAGTGTCCGGGCAGGAAAAAAGCCGCGAAAAAGCGTTTTGGGAAAGTGCAATGTGCGATGCCTGGTTTGCCTATCTCGATACCTTGCCGTTATCCAATTGGCCACTGTCGGATGGCGATTGGCAATGGTGGCGAAGAGTTCTGATGGCCGCAAAGCTCAATCTCCCGCAAGATAAAGCCTTTGACGAGCCAGATCCCTGGCCATTGTCATTGAGCGACCTGGTGCGTAGGGCAAAAGACAGCCTAGCGCCTGTTTTAAAAAGCTGTAAAAGTATTAAAAACCTTAAGCAGTTACCGTGGAAGACGGCCTTAAATAATGGGTTATCTTGGCCTCAGCAAGACGCATTAGCCACGCTTTTGCCCACTCACATGACTATTCCTACGGGCAGAGAGGCTAGCCTAGATTATCGCGACAATGGAGATGTAGTGCTGTCGGTCAAAATGCCAGAATTGTATTCGCAAAGCGCTCCATTAACCTTAGCGGGTGGGCGAGTGACTGTTGTGTGCGAGCTGCTGTCGCCAGCAGGCAGGCCACTGCAAACCACCAGTGATTTAGGTGCGTTTTGGCAAGGCAGCTACAAGGAAATACAAAAAGAGATGAAGGGACGTTACCCCAAGCACTTTTGGCCAGATGACCCAGCAAATGCATTGCCGACCAGCAAAACAAAAAAGCATATGTAGCGGCTGATACGGCCATACCTCTTACTGTTTTTAGTTGATTGTTGTGTATTTCAAACACCAGCCATTGCTTATACACCAATTTCTTACACAGTCTGTTTTTAACGACAGTGGTTACACAATAAAAACTAAGCTAAGTTGATGGTAGCAATTACAAACTTTTATTTAGGTAACGTTACGCTATGAAATTATCCCGTTTAGCCACAGCAGGCTTTCTGTTTGCTACATCTTTAAGCGCTCAGGCTCACGATTTTTGGTTAGAGCCAGCAAGCTACCGTTCGCAAGAACCAAGTGCTGTTGCCTTGCAGTTTAAAGTAGGCCATAAAGAAGATACCTCTCATTGGAACCTTGCGTGGGATAGGATAGTCGCGTTGCGCACTTATTCTTCTGACGGCGTGAGTGATATGGCCGCCAGCGTAGTACCTAAAACGTCAATGCTACCCGGCATGGCTAAAACGGTCGAGCTTTCACCTGGCACTCACGTTATAGGGTTTGAAAGCTATCATGCTACTAGTGTACTAAAAGCGAAGAAGTTTAATCAGTATGCGAAAGATGAAGGTTTAACAGAAATACTAGCCCATCGCGAGGCGAGAGGGCAGAACGATATTGCCGGAAAAGAGCTTTATTCAAGAAAAGCGAAAACCATTGTGCAAGTGGGTGAGGCAATAACGGATAATGCGCTAAAACCCATAGGCCATACGCTAGAAATAGTGCCCCTTGAACACCCTTATAAACTTTCAGATAACACTCTATCTGTTCAGGTGTTATTCAAAGGAAAGCCCTTAAGCAACGCACTTATCGATGCTGCATCCTTGGTTGATCACAGCGCCGAAGTGCAAGCGGTTCAAACTGACAGTGAAGGAAAGGCGACGTTTAAACTTAATGTCGAAGGGCCTGTTATGCTTAATACGGTTTGGGGCGTACCTCTTACAAATAGTTCTGCAGCAGATTTTGAAACTTACTTTTCAAGCCTAACGTTTGAATACGTTCAGTAACCAATAATCTGAACGGTTTTTACCTTACCGGTTACTGAAAATACCAAATGATTAATGCGCCCCTGAAAGGGCGCTGTTTTAATCAAGATTAAGAGGTAGCCTTGCTTGCAAGGTCAATGTTAAGGGCTGCCATTACTTCCAGACCTGGAAACCCATCTGCGATCATATTATTGCTAATTTGGTAGTTGCGGATACCCTCGCGAGTGGCAGGGCCAATAATGCCGTCGGGTTTGCCCACATCGAAGCCTAAATTATTCAGCTTACTTTGAAGCGCAATAATGTCTTTGCGACTGTAGGCGGGGAGATCAGGTAAGGTTGCTTTAATACCAGACGCCCCAGCTATGCGGTCAGCCAATACGCCTACGGCGATGGCATAAAACTCGGAGTTGTTCCAGCGCATAATAACGCGGAAGTTCTTGTAAGCGATAAAGGCTGGGCCGTTATGTCCTGCAGGTACGATAACATAAGCATCGGTATCGTCTTCGCCCAGCGCAGAACCATCGGCTTTCTTCACGCCTTGAGCGTTCCATTCGCTAAGAGGTTTTCTGTTTTTATAGCCAGACTCTTGATAGTCAAAGTTTTCAGGCAATTGCACTTCACGACCCCAGCGGAAGCTGCGCTCCCAACCAAGGTTAGCAAGGAAGTTTGCGGCAGAAGATAACGCATCTTCTTCACTTGCCCACAAATTGATTTGCCCATCGCCATCGCCGTCAATGGCATAGTGGGTATAGGCCGAAGGCATAAACTGAGTGTGGCCCATAGCGCCAGCCCACGAACCAATCATATCTTCTTTTTGTAGCTTTTCCCGTTCCATTAGCTTCACGGCCACAAGGAACTCTTGGGTAAAGTACTTACTTCTTCGTTTATCACAAGCCAGCGTGGCAAGAGAATCAAGTACCGGCATTTTGCCTTTGTAAGAGCCAAAGTTTGTTTCTAAGCCCCAGAAAGCGAGCAGGTAGTGAGGAGGCACGCCGTACTTATCACTTAGTTTGTGCAAAAGCTCCTCGTGCTTAGCGTACATCTCTTTGCCTTTCTGAGTACGCCAGTCGGTAACGCGCTTACTAAAGTAACCTGGAAAAGTTTGTACAAATTCGGGTTGGCTTCGGTCTAGCTCAATCACACGGTCCTGGTGAACAAGACGAGGAAATACATCATCAATGGTTTGCTGGCTAACCCCTTCTTGCTTGGCTTTATCTGCAAGCACGGCGGTGCAGCTAGCAAATTGTTCATTGGCATACGCGAAGTTAATCGACGCACTAGCAATAAGCAGAGCCAAAGATGTACGAATGAATGAGGGGTAAGACTTGGTCTTCTTAGGTGAACGGTCAGAAAGAAAAGAAGACTTAAATGAAGCTAAGCGCATAGTACGATTCCTGTGTTACTTGCCAGCATGCTATCGCATTGTGACCGTGAAACGCGAGTAAAATTCACTTTTCGTAGTGCGTATAGAAGCACTTTATCCCGCTTCAATAGTAAATGGGCTTTAAGTGTGCATATTTGGAAACAGTTGTTGAGCGGCGGCCCGAATGGTAATGTTGATACTATTAAAACTAACGTTTTAAGCAACGTTCGTTAAATCTATATCGCAAAGAATGCGATGTCATCTTCAATGATCTTCATGGCGTTTTCACGTGGCAAAAAGACAGACACAAAACAAATCATCTTCAAAAAGTAAAGCAAGCAACAAGGATAAGAGCTCAGCCAAGCGCTCGTGGTTTTTCAAGCTGTTCTGGCGAGTCACTTTAATTGGCTTAGTGGTGCTCGGGGCTTATGCGTTTTATCTCGACGCACAAATTAAACATGCGTTCTCGGGTAACAAGTGGGAAGTACCTGCGCAAATCTTCGCTCGTCCTTTAGAAGTGAGTAAAGGCGAAGAGATCACGCCACAAGAAGTCATTGATGAGCTTAATTTGCTGGGCTATCGCAAGGTGACTTTTGCTGACAGTAGCGGTGAGTACAGCTATCAAAACAAGGTGTTAACCGTGCAGCGCCGAGCGTTTCAGTTCCCTGAAGGCGCTGAGCCGCTTCGACACTTGGTAATAACGTGGGAAGGTGCACGCATTGGGGAAATCTATGACAAATCGCAAGGGCGCCCTTATGGTTCTGTAAAACTTGAACCTTGGTTAGTGACGCGTATGACAAGCGGTTCGCAAGAAGACCGTATGTTGGTGACTTTAGACACTATTCCTGAAATGTTACCTAAAGCGCTGACGCTGGTGGAAGATCGCAATTTTTATAACCACCATGGTGTTGCACCACTTTCAATATTGCGCGCCCTAATGGCGAATATTGCTGCTGGTCGTACGGTTCAAGGTGGCAGCACGCTGACGCAGCAGCTGGTTAAAAATATGTTTTTAACCCGAGAGCGCTCAATTGTGCGTAAGGCAAAAGAAGCTATCATGGCGGTGATCATTGACGCACGCTACAGCAAATCAGAAATAATTGAAGCTTATTTGAACGAAGTGTTTTTAGGTCAAAACGGCGACATGGCCGTACATGGTTTTGGACTTGCCAGCTATTTCTACTTTGACCGACCAGCCAACGAGTTAAGCACGCCTGAAATAGCCACGCTTGTTGCCATTATTAAAGGCCCATCTTATTACAACCCCCGCAAATATGCCGAGCGCACAAAAGAGCGTCGTGACTTAGTGCTGCGCATGCTGTTTGATGAAAATGAAATAAGTCGTCAAGACTACGAACGTTTCGTGAATATGCCGTTAGGGCTTGCCAGCGGTGCGAGTTTAGCAAGCGGCAAACACCCTGCTTTCATGGAGCAGGTACGTCGAGAGCTTAATGAAATTTTAGCAGAGCCAAGTTTAAGAGACTCGGGCGTTAAGGTGTTTACAACATTGGATATTGTTGCCCAGCGCAGGGCAGAAAAAGCACTTTCGGGCACCTTAAATGGCCTGCAAAAAGATAGAAGCGTTCCATTGCAAGGTGCCATGGTAGTCACCGACAGCGCAAGTGGTGAAGTGCGCGCGATTGTGGGCGGTAAAGACTTTGCGTTTAAAGGTTTCAACCGAGCATTAGACGCTAGGCGGCCGATAGGTTCTTTGATTAAGCCCGCTGTGTACTTGACTGCATTAGAAGACCCTACACAGTTTAACTTAGCAACACCGCTTGAAGATGAGCCGATAACGCTTGAGAGTCGAAACGGCACCGAGTGGTCACCGCAAAACTACGATAAAGAGTTCAGAGGGCAGGTGCCTCTGCTTCAAGGACTAGTCGAATCTTTGAACGTGCCAACAGTTAATTTAGGCATGCAGATAGGCCTAGATGCGTTAGCTGATACTATTGAGCGCTTAGGGGTTACCACTCCGGTAGATAAAGTACCGTCGTTAACCCTAGGCGCCTTCGAACTGACGCCGTTTAGCACTAATCAGATGTATCAAACCCTATCTAACGACGGGCGCTATATACCCCTTCATACAGTGACCTCGGTAGTGACAGCGGATAATGCGTTGCTTTGGAAAAAAGCGGAGTTCTTTAGCCAGCGAACTGATGAGGCTGCCACCTACTTGCTCAACTACGCGTTGTACAAGGTGACTACAGAGGGCACAGCGAAACGTATAGGCTGGAATTTTGGTAATGTGAACATGGCAGGCAAAACGGGTACCACAGATGATTACCGCGATAGCTGGTTTAGCGGCTTCGATAGAAACAATGTGGTTACGGTTTGGGTAGGTAACGACGATAATAAACCCGTTAACTTAACCGGTGCCGGTGGTGCGCTTCCCGTGTTCATTAATTACATGAAGTCTCAATCACCTAAATCATTATCAAGACGTTTCCCGAAAGGTCTGGGCATTGCGCATTTTGATGCAAAAACCGGGGCGGTAGTGGTTGCAGGTTGTGCGGGCAGTTTGAGCGTACCGGCTATTTTGGATGTGCTTCCTCCACCGCAGCAAGACTGCTCAGGCCGTCCTGTAGATGAAAATAGCGATAAAGATGAAAAAAGCTGGTGGGAACGGATATTCGGATAAAAAAACTCCAGTAAGAAGATAGAAAACACAATCACTTGGCTGGGATACTGTCAGTGCTTTCTATCTCCCTCTGGAGTAAAAGGCCCAGGGAAGGCAAATCTTTTAGCGGTAGTCGGTTTGGCACCTATTTGTTTTTATTGCGTTTTCAATGCCCTTTCTGAAGGAATAGGCGCGCTGTAGAAAACACCAGCGCACTTACAGCAAACGCAATAACCGGCCCGAGTACTATCATAAACAGGGTTGCGGCGGTTAACATGTGCACTCTCCTTATGCGTCGTTATCGTCCGAGCTGACTGACTCAATTGGTGTAATAGTTATCTCTGCAACCAATGAGCGCGCCTCTTCTACTTCTGGTTCAAATGTGTGACTTGTAGTTAACACGTCATAGGTCACATCCAGCGCTAAGTTCTGCTTTACGTCATTCATGGCGCTTTCAACGATAAAATCTGTATGTGAAACAATGTTGTTCTGAGATTCGTCAGCGAATGCTGCTGCGCTCAATACGCTAGTTGCTAAAGTTAGTGCAGTGAAAGTTTTGCGACCGATAAACATAGTAATCTCCTAAAAAAGTAAGTTAGACACTGCACTTGAACATACTGCGTGGCAGCTATCATGTTGCTAAAGGTTTCGATAATAAGTCGTTATCAATTAACAATTAGTTTATAGCGAGGGATGTGCCAACTCGTTAAAATTGATTATGTTATTGAAATTGTTGAGCTTTAATTTTATTGGGGAAATGAGCGAAAAGTTGATTTATTACAAAAACACTAAAATTTAGTGCTTTTCATATGGGGGTGGTCAAAATGACTAATGCAGCGTTTTTGATATTCGCGCAGCGACACTGGTTACTCTAAAATAGGTCAAAAAAGAGGGGCGCTAGTCCATAAAAAAGAACAGCGCCGCCAATGTATAAAAGAGAGAATAGGTCTAGGACGTTTTACTTCTAAACTGTGAAACCATTGTCACTACTAGCGCAATGATCACACCAGCAGCAATACCAACAACACCATCAGCAAGTATAGACATAACCAGCGATGCGTCTGGGATAAGCGCGATAAACCAGTCGGTAAAAATATGTAAAAAGCCTATGCTGTGAGTAAGAATTCCGCCGCCCACTAAGAACATGGCCACCGTACCTACTACCGCAAGGGTTTTCATTAGTGCGGGCGCGGCAACCAGCAATGCTCTGCCGACAAATCGTTGGAGGGTGTTCATTGAACCTGTTAGTGACTTGCGAAGCATGTAAAGGCCCACATCGTCCATTTTAACTAAGCCAGCGACTAGTCCATATACGCCAAGGGTAATCGCTAAGCTTAGTGCCACTAACACGCCAATTTGCGTTGTAAGCGTGGCATCTGTCACGGTACCTAACGCGATAACAATGATTTCAGCGGAGAGTATGAAGTCCGTGCGTATAGCGCCTTTGATTTTATCTTTCTCAAAAGCTACCATGTCAACATCTTCGTGGGTGAGCGCTTCTATTCTGGCTTCTCGTGTTTTTTCTTCATCTTCGTGGGGAAGATATTTGTGCAGGAGTTTTTCTGCACCTTCAAAACATAAATATAATCCGCCCAGTACCAAAAGGACGGTTATAAGTGAGGGCACAAAAGCACTGATGGCTAATGCCGCAGGAACCAATATCGCTTTATTAATAAGAGAGCCTTTTGCTACTGCCCATACAACAGGTAGCTCTCGGTCTGCTTTAACCCCTTGGACTTGGTCGGCATTTACCGCTAAATCATCTCCTAAAACCCCCGCTGTTTTTTGCGCAGCAACTTTTGACATGGTAGCGATGTCATCCATTAGCGTTGCAATATCATCAAGTAGGGCAAGTAAGTTAGCTGCGGCCACAGTGATTTTCCTTGTATTCGTTGTTATTAAGTGTGCTGTTTTTGTGTTTCACTAACATAGCAAATCGGCAATCGATAAGTAGTTGCGGCATACAAAGAATACGCGCAGGGTCTTACCTTTGGCAACTTATGAATAGTACGACTTCGGATAAAAGGTTGAAATCAGTGTGAGTAACGATAGCGAAATAAATCAAGAGACAGCACTTCCCTCACTTTCAATTCGTTCTTATACCAGAAAAGCACGCAGTCACGCACACCCTTTTTATCAGTTAGTATTGCCTGTAAATGGGCATATAGAAATAGCGCAAGACTGTTTTACTGGCAGCGTAGGTGTAGGTGAGGGAGTGTGTATAGCGCCGCTCGAAGTACATAGTTTTAGTGCAAACGAAAATGCAAAGTTTGTGGTCGCCGACTTACTTTCAGTACCAGAGCAGTTAAAAGACAAACGAAGCCCTATCTTTCAGGTTAATACCGCCCTTCAAGCTTTCTTAAGCTTTGTCGAAGTGCAATTAACGAATTACGCGTTTTACGGACAGGATGAAATGACCGCGTTATTTCAGGTGTTACTGGCGAAAAGCGAGGCGGGCGGGGGAACAGACAAGCGGATCACCCAAGTAATAAGCCATATACATAGTGACTTAGGGGCATCGCATTCGTTGCAGTTGCTTTCAGAGATGGCCTGTATGGGAACCACACAGTTCAAAACTCGGTTTAAACAAACCACTGGTCTTAGCTTACGTGATTACCTAGTGAAGATAAGGATGGAGAAAGCCAAAGCACTGCTTAGAAACACCGATACGCCTATGTCGAGCATAGCTCAATCAACGGGGTATGAAGATGTTGCTGCATTCAGCCGCCGATTCAAAGCCTATTTCGGGCAACCACCAAAGTCTTTTAAAAGAAAGTAATCACGCCTTGCTAAAGGGGGACACTAGTCGGCTACGGACTATCGCAAAAAAGAGCACGGCAAAAATCAATACGCGCTAGTTTCGCTCTTCATCTTTGAGCAGTTTATTCACTCTCGCATCTATAAAACGTTTGTGATCGTCCATTTTGGTGCATTTTAAAGTGCCTCCGGCAAAACCGCTTAATATCGCCAAGGTTTTATTGGTCGTACTGCTACAGTTTACTTGTTTTGACGGGCGTCTATTTTCACTAGCTTGCATTTCTTGTGTACTTGGCCCGCTTAATATAGGGCTATCTTTTCGTTCTTGGAAATTCCTTGCTGCTTGCTCTGCGTCTTCAGCTACTTTTTCACTGTTGTATTTTTCAAAATAAAGCGCAGCGCCATCTTTGACCGATAAATTTAACGAACCCGCGCGACGATTTGCATCTTTTGAAAGAGTCGGCGTTGGTTGCGTAGTAATTGGCTTATTTTCTACCTGGGCTTGCTGTATTTCGGGCTCAGCAACTTTCTGCTGCTTTGCTTCAGGAATTTCAGAAATTTTAGTTTTACTATCAGGTGCTTCGGTGGATTGAGTGACATCAGACTTCAGTTCAATTTCTTGCCTTTTAGCGGAAGCATCGACTGCTTTAGTGTCTTCTAATTCGGCTTGGATTGAGGGGCGCGGAGTTGGAGGGTAGTATAGTCTGGCACTAATCTCAGGTGTTCGCTCTGAAACATTTACACGAGCTTTTTGATTATCAATACTCAATTGAGAAAGTAAGACAACCAAAATCACCCCAAATACGTGAACACCACATGAAACTAATAGCGGTCGCCACGCCGCTTTTTTGGCAACGGAGTGGTGCTCTGTACTGCGTTCTGGCGCAAAGAAAGAAGGCGTGATAGTTGTCATAGTAAACAACAGACCATTCACGCTATCGAATAGTTCCATGCTAATTTCATCGCACTTATTAGTCACCTTACCTCAGCAATTTTCTCGACCGCTTCATAATTGGGCATTTTTTAACGGGTGCACCATAAATGTGCATTATTTTTGTGCATGATCATCTTCCTTGTAAGTATATATCTGATTTATATGAAGAAACATTTGTGGCATGGCTCTTGGTTTATCTTCCCATAGTTGGAAACACGACCATAAATCACAGAATAACCAAAACAAACTGGGAGCAACTCATGAAACTAGTCACAGCGATCATCAAGCCGTTCAAGCTAGATGATGTTCGTGAAGCCATTTCAGAAATCGGTATCGACGGCTTGACCGTGACCGAAGTGAAGGGCTTTGGACGTCAAAAAGGACACACTGAACTTTACCGTGGAGCGGAATATCAGGTGGATTTTCTACCTAAAGTCAAACTGGAAATTGCTGTTCAGGATGATCAAGTAGAGCGCCTGGTAGAAGCCATCGTTGGCGCTGCCAAAACAGGCAAAATTGGAGACGGCAAGGTGTTTGTTTACGACCTTGAGCACGCCGTTCGTATTCGAACTGGTGAGTCGGATAGCGACGCGCTGTAAGCCACAACGATATATTTGCGGAGAAAACCATAATGGAAATCACTTTTGAACTTGGGTATGCGCTAGATACCTTTTATTTTCTAATCTGCGGTGCACTGGTTATGTGGATGGCTGCAGGTTTTGCGATGCTTGAAGCTGGTCTTGTTCGAGCGAAAAACACCACAGAAATTCTAACTAAAAACGTGGCACTATTTGCAATTGCTTGCACCATGTACATGATTTGCGGCTACGGCATTATGTATGGCGGCGGCGACTGGGGTCCTTTCTTAAGCGGTATCATGGCTGATGGCGCAACAGGTGTCGCTGAAGAGCCAGCAACATATGCACCTTCTGCTGACTTCTTCTTCCAAGTAGTATTTGTTGCAACAGCAATGTCTATCGTATCTGGTGCGGTTGCTGAGCGTATGAAGCTTTGGGCATTCCTAGCATTCGCAGTTGTTATGACAGGTTTTATCTACCCAATGGAAGGTGCTTGGACGTGGGGCGGCGAAGCGGTATTCGGTATGTATACGCTTGGCGACCTAGGTTTCTCTGACTTTGCTGGCTCTGGTATTGTTCACATGGCCGGCGCGGCTGCGGCGCTTGCTGGTGTGCTTGTACTTGGTGCGCGTAAAGGTAAATACACTGCAGACGGCAAAGTAAATGCTATCCCTGGTGCTAACCTGCCGCTGGCAACATTAGGTACATTCATCCTTTGGATGGGTTGGTTTGGTTTTAACGGTGGTTCAGTACTGGCTACTGCAACTGTTGAAAGTGCAAACTCAGTAGCAATCGTATTTATGAACACGAATGCTGCAGCTGCGGGTGGTGCAATTGCTGCACTTATCGTTGCACGTATTCTATTCGGTAAAGCTGACCTAACTATGGTACTTAACGGTGCGCTTGCGGGTCTTGTTGCTATCACTGCAGAGCCATCTACACCAACGCCTCTTCAAGCGACTCTATTTGGTGGCCTAGGCGGTATCCTAGTAGTGCTTAGCATTGTTGCACTAGATAAACTTAAGATTGACGATCCAGTGGGCGCAATTTCAGTTCACGGTGTGGTTGGTCTACTAGGTCTAATCCTTGTACCTTTCACAAATGACGGTTCAAGCATCTCTGGTCAGCTAATTGGCGCCGCGACTATCTTTGTATGGGTATTTGTCGTGAGCCTAGTGGTATGGCTAGTGATTAAAGCGGTAATGGGTGTACGTGTGAGCGAAGAAGAAGAGTTCGACGGCGTAGACATGAGCGAATGCGGTCTGGAAGCATACCCAGACTTTACAAGCGGCCGCTCGTAAGAGAGTCTTGATTAGGCAAATGAAATAACAATAATAATGCCTTGTTACTTCGTTTAAGCCCCGCAGTTGCGGGGCTTTTTTCGTTTAAAGTCATGTGCTTTTTAGTTGCTATAAGACTAAGGAAAAGGCCCTAGGCGTAATGTGACAATAACGCTACACTATGTTTTCAGGGGCTTAGGTTTTCAGGGGCTTAGGTTTTCAGGGGCTTAGGTTTTCAAGAGCTTAGGTTTTAAAAGGCTTAGGCTAGATTTATCAACGGCAACGTTTTTGTAAAAGGATAGTTATGACTGTAAGTGTGCGACTACTACCTTTGATATTGGCTTTTTTCAGTATCAATTGTTTGGGCTATGACAGAATAACGGGGCAACCCTTTGCAAGTCGCTCAGAAGTTATTGCGAAGAACGGCATGGCGGCCACTAGCCAACCATTAGCCACGCAAGTGGCGTTGGATATTTTAAAACAAGGTGGTAGCGCGGTTGACGCAGCCATTGCGGCCAACGCCATGTTGGGGTTGGTTGAGCCAACAGGTAGCGGTATTGGCGGCGACTTATTTGCCATTGTGTGGGATGCAAAAGAAGAAAAGCTGGTAGGTTTAAATGCCTCTGGCCGATCACCACGACAGCTAACCAAAAAGGTCTTTGCTGAGCGCGGTCTTCATCAAATACCCAAATTTGGTCCTCTGCCCGTATCTGTCCCTGGTGCTGTAGACGGTTGGTTCGCGCTACACGAGAAATTTGGCAAACTGCCTATGTCAGCGTTGCTCACGCCATCTATCAAATATGCCCGTGAAGGCTTTCCGGTTTCCGAGGTCATTGCTTACTACTGGCAGATGAATCAAGAACGAATTGGCCATTACGATGGCTTTGCAGAGACCTTTCTTATCAATGGTAAGGTACCGCAGAAGGGGGACATTTTTAAAAACCCCGGGTTAGCCGTGACCTATGAAAAAATAGCAACTGGGGGGCGTGATGCCTTTTATAAAGGGGATATCGCCCGTACTATCGATGCTTATATGAAGTCTCAAGGGGGCTTTTTGTCATACCAGGATTTATCTTCACATACCTCTGAGTGGGTAGAGCCTGTTTCCGCTAACTATCGCGGCTACGATGTATGGGAGCTTCCGCCAAACGGACAAGGCATAGCGGCACTACAGATTCTTAATGTGCTAGAACGTTACGATATCGAAGGAATGGGGTTTAACTCAGCTGACTACATCCATACCTTTGTGGAAGCCAAAAAGCTTGCCTTTGAAGATCGCGCTAAGTTCTATGCGGATCCGGATTTTAATGAGATTCCCGTCGATTGGCTGATTTCGAAAGAATATGCTGCTGAGCGGCAAAAGCTGATTGACAACGAACGCGCAGCAAATCGTGTTGATGCAGGTATTTATGAAGGAGATACCATTTACCTTACCGTTGCTGATAAAGAGGGCAACATGGTGTCTTTGATTCAAAGCAACTACCGCGGCATGGGATCAGGAATGACACCGCCTGGACTGGGTTTTATTCTCCAAAACAGAGGTGAGATGTTTACCCTTGAAGAAGGGCACTTTAACGAATATCGCCCAGGAAAGCGTCCATTTCACACTATTATTCCTGCTTTCGTAACAAGAAACGGCAATCCCGTGATGAGCTTTGGGGTGATGGGCGGAGGGACACAGCCGCAAATGCACGCACAAATTATTGTAAACATTCTCGACTTTGGTATGAATTTACAAGAAGCGGGAGATGCGCCTCGCATACTGCACAGTGGTTCAAGTAGCCCAACTGGGGCGCTTATGACTGATGGCGGCTATGTGAGCTTAGAGTCTGGCTTTAGTGAAACCGTTCAACGAGAACTCATGGAGCGAGGGCATAAGCTGCAGCGCGTTGTAGGCGCATTTGGTGGTTACCAAGCCATTGCTTGGGATGAGCAAAAAGGTGTCTATTTTGGCGCATCAGAAACGCGAAAAGATGGACAAGCAGCGGGCTATTAAGCACACTAGAGTAAATAATAAGCGATTGATTATCTGCTCAATAAAACTTAGCTTCACTTGAAAAGGTTTTTAAGTTTGAAGTAGTTGCTACAATTGATAAAAAGGTTCGCAATACAAAGCGTGACGAATGTTCGTCAGCAGCGAAGCGTCATAGTAAAACGTTAATAACAAAAAGAGCGGCAATGACACAACCACAAAAAGGTCTCTGCGCTGAGCCTAACTTACATGCACAGTATTTGTTACTGAACGTAATTGACGATGATAGCCAAGCCGTGCGCGCAAAATTGTCTCGCGTGCTGGATATTTTTGAGCACTTCGAGAATGAGCATTACGAGGCTATGGTTACAGGGGTAGTAGCCATAGGTACGGGTTATTGGGCAGAAGTCTATCCGGGTTTGATACCCGTTGAACTTGCCCCCTTTCCCGATATGCAGTGTGAAGACCGAAGTGCGCCCACCATGCCCTGTGATCTCTTTATTCAAATACGTGCTGATAGGTTAGATATCTGCCACGCCGTTGGCATTGAAGTGATGGACCTATTGCGTATTCATGTAGAGCTTGTTGAACAGATAAGAGGGTTTAGATATTTAGATGGGCGTGACCTCAATGGGTATCTTTATGGCGCGGATAACCCTCGTGGTATGAAGCGCAGAAAAGTGGGGGTTATCGGGGAAGATGACCCTGATTTTAGCGGTGGCAGCTATGTTCACGTTCAGCGTTATCGCCATGATTTAAGGCGCTGGAACAGCCTCTCAAGCCGCCAGCAAGAGCAGGTTATGGGTACAACGCAAGAGCACAACTTAGTCAGTAGTGAGCAGTCAGAGTCGTCACACAATGTAAGAGCAAGTACGGTCGCCCCAGATGGCGACGAGCCAAGACTAATAAAGCAAGGCATGCCTTACGGCGATATGATATCTCAGGGGTTATTCTTTGTAAGTTGTAGTGCGAGCGCGCGGCCTTTTAAACAAATGCTGCATAGCCAGATATACGGCAACGGTGAAGGCGACTACGACCGCTGGCTAGACTTCACCAGTGCCGAAACAGGTGCTGCTTTCTTCGCACCCTCGGTGACCTTTATTCGGCAACAAGCGAAGCTTTCGGAAAACTGAGAGTGTTGAATTAATGCTACTGTTCACAAGAGAAGGGAATGCTCCAACAGGTATTAATCGTTTTGAAGCGTTAGAACGATTAATGCTAGAGAACCAAAGCGCCGTCCCAGTCAGTAGCAAGATCTAAGTTTTTGTAGATACGGCACACATCTAAGTGGTGATGTACAAGTGAGTCATTGGGGCTTATGGCTAGGGCCGTTTCAAAGTATGCAATAGATTCGTCCCATTGCTGATTGATTCTACACGCCAGACCCGCCGCTATTTTCGTTTGCACCGCAAGCTTCTTCTCTTGTTCTTTTTCTGGCAGGTGGCTGAGAATTTCATATATCTCGATAGGCGATTTTCGTCCTTTAACTCTGACCCAGTCAAGTAAGCGGGTTCTAAGGGAGTCGTTAGGGCCGATAATTTGTAGCACCTGAGCGCTTACAATAATATCTGCTTGGTATTTAGGCGTTAGGGCTTCTAGTCGGGAGGCGATATTTACACTATCGCCTATAACCGTGGTATCCATTCTATCCTCCGAGCCAACGGTTCCCATAATGACTTGGCCGAAATGAATACCTATCCCCATATTTATGGCTTCGTAGTCGCAGTTTTTCCGGTGCCCGTTATAAATCGTTAATGCTTTACGTAAATCCAACGCTGCTTGTACCGCATCTAACGCTTTTTCTTTGGGCGTGCCGCCTTGATGGTCGAATAGCGCCATGATGCCATCGCCCATAAACTTGTCGATAAAGCCTCGGTTTTGGTGAATAGGGTCATTCATTCGCGTGAAATACGAATTTAGAAAATTCATCAGTTCTTGCGGGGTAATACGCTCAGAAAAACCTGCAAAGCCACGAATATCACAAAACATGATGGCAACATCGTTTTCAGCAGCATAGCCCAGTTCCAATGAATCTACATCGGTGGTAGCCATATGTTCAACGAACTGACGGGGTACAAATTTCTGAAAAGTTTGGGTAAGTTTTGAGGCTTCATCAGCAGCGGCCTGAAACCGGGCTTCGTCTGCAGCCTGCAGTGTTGCTTCATACTTACTCGAATTGCGGGATAGGGCTTTTCTCAGTCGATATTTGAAGCGCCTGCTTCGCCTGACATAAAGAATACTTATAACAGTGCTATAAACAGTAAGTGCAACAAGCGCGCTTATTTGCCAGTCCATTGTTAATCACACCTTTTAATTTCCTACAGAAAAACAGCAAAAATGCGGTCAATAATCATGCTGCCAAGAAAGTATAAAGGATAATTCGGCGTTAACACATTACTTTTAATTACATTTACAAAAAGTGTTAGCGCCGATTTTTAATTAACGGTAAGGGGCAATTAACTTATAGGGTTGAGAACACTTTATCTGCCGCAGTCAAAGTTTTTTCAATGACCTCAGCATCGTGTGCTTTCGAGACAAAACCTGCTTCATAGGAAGCGGGAGCCAAATAAACACCTTGTTCTAACATACCGTGATAAAACTTATTGAATTGCTCGGTATTACAGTTAATCGCCTGCTTGTAGTTAGTGACTTTCTCTACGTCTGTAAAGAATATCCCAAACATACTGCCAGCAATATTAGTAGTTAGACTAATATTGTGTTTGTCAGCTAGCGCCTGAAATCCATCGACGAGTTTTTGTGTATTCTCAAAGATAGAATCGTAAAGACCAGGCTGTTTGATTTGGGTTAACGCAGCAAGTCCTGCCGCCATAGCAACAGGGTTACCCGAAAGTGTACCGGCTTGGTAGATAGGGCCGGTTGGGGCAATATGAGTAATGATGTCGCGGCGACCACCGAAACAGCCCACAGGCATACCACCACCGATAACTTTACCCAAGCAAGTTAGGTCTGGTTTTACGTTGTAGCGTTCCTGTGCACCGCCACGAGAAACGCGGAACCCTGTCATCACTTCGTCAAATATAAGTACGCTGCCGTACTCATCACAGATAGTGCGAAGCCCTTCAAGGAAGCCTTCTACTGGGGGGATGCAGTTCATGTTGCCAGCGACTGGTTCAACAATAATACACGCAATATCATCGCCGTGAGCTGCAAAAATTTCTTTTACGCTATCTAGATTATTGTATTCAACCGTTAGCGTGTGCTCGGCTACGTTGGAAGGTACGCCCGGAGAGCTAGGCACACCAAGGGTTAATGCGCCAGAGCCTGCTTTTACTAAAAGTGAATCGGCATGACCGTGATAGCAGCCTTCAAACTTAACGATTTTGTTGCGGCTGGTGTAGCCGCGGGCTAGTCGAATGGCTGACATGGTGGCCTCTGTGCCAGAGTTAACCATGCGTACCATTTCCATAGATGGCACCAACTCGCTAACAAGTTCGGCCATGATCACTTCCGCTTCGGTTGGCGCACCGAATGAAAGGCCACTGTATGAAGCTTCAATCACTGCTTCGCGGATTTTTGCATTGTTATGACCTAGTACCATCGGCCCCCAAGACTGGATGTAGTCAATGTATTGCTTACCATCCGCATCCCACATATAAGCGCCATCAGCTTTGGTAATGAAGCGGGGTGTGCCGCCTACCGCTTTGAATGCGCGAACAGGTGAGTTTACGCCACCGGGAATGGTTTTTTGGGCGCGGGTAAATAGGGCTTCAGATTTTTGCATGTAATTACTTACTCTTATTGCTGTACCAAACAACATCGCGCTCATACTTGGTTAGAAGGTTTTCTACACCAAGGGTTAGCGCAAACAGGGCCATTCTTACAAGCACACCATTGTCGGTTTGCCTAAAGATAGCGAGGTTTGGATTAAGGTTTAGATCGTTATCTAATTCGTTGGCTTCCATACGTGAGTCACGAGGAAGTGGATGCATAATAACGGTCTTCGACTGAAAGTGTTTCGTGTAAATCGACTGATTTAAGCGGAACTTACCTCGGTATTTGTTCGCTTCTTCTTGAGAAGGGAAGCGCTCTTCTTGAATACGAGTTTGATAGCATATATCCGCATCCATATTTCCTTCGAGCGTGTCGGTAATAGTAAGCTGGTGTCCAGCATTCTCAATGGCATCAATAACTGGCTGAGGCATAGCCAGCTCTTTCGGCGATATCAGCGTGAAGCGAATATTCTTAAACAGGCATAATAGGCGTGATAAAGAGTGTACTGTTCGACCGTATCGCAGATCGCCAATCATTGCGATATGTAATCCATCAATACCGTGACCGTTGTACTCAAGCTCACGCTTAATGGTAAATAGGTCTAAAAGTGCTTGGGTGGGGTGTTCGTTTGCGCCGTCTCCCCCATTAATTACAGGCACTCGACTACCTTCTGCAAACTCAGCGACGGAGCCGGCTGCAGGGTGTCGCATGGCTATAATATCAGAATAGCCGCTTAGCACGCGGGCGGTATCATAAAGCGATTCGCCTTTAGCAAGTGCAGAGCTAGACATGCCAGTAGTTTCTCTTACTTCACCGCCTAAAAGATTAAAAGCGGTACCAAAGCTCACGCGGGTACGCGTACTTGGTTCGAAGAAAAGATTTCCGAGAATAGCGCCGTCTAGTACGGTAGTGCGCTTTTGCCGCTTCGCATAAGGCTTCATGGAATTGGCGACTGAGAAGACTTTCTCAATCGCCTCGCGATCAAATTGATTAACCGAAAGAATGTGGTTACCGGTAAAGTCAGACATGCGCTTCTCAATCATCAACGAAAACGCCGCTAGTTTATAATACCGCTGGGGTTAAGTCATTAGCGCAAGGTTAATCTTACCTAACGTTTTTCTCGGTTTGACCAATTGGTAAAATAGCACTTGCGCTGTCTGAAATGGCTAGGATAATTTTCAGCTTTTACCACTTTGCTGCGTGTAATGAGTAAAAAGCAGCAGAATTTTCTCAGCGGCACTGTCAACGTGGGCTGTGATTTCGGCGTCTTCTAGCGGAGACTGTATGCCGCATAACATCATGGTGTGGTATTCGCCTTTAAGTAGAGCGCAATAATCCACGGCTAGCTGCTGCGCAACATCAGCGCTTAAGCTACCTTGTCCAAATTTTTCTATCACTGTGCTAAGTGTGGCGAGCGACGCTTCAGGACCTGCTTGATAAAACAAGGTGGCTACGTGTGGGCTATTTACCGCTTCGGCGATAATTACGCGAAATATGGCGATAGCTTCAGGGTCTTGTAACAGGCGTACAAACTGACACCCCACTTTTTGCAAGCATTCAAACAGTGAAAGCGAGCCTAAGGAGGCGTCGATAAGCTGCTGAGTGTCGAGTTGATACGAGCGACATTTTGAAGAGATAGCGGCTTTAAACAGAGCATCTTTGCTCTCGAAATGAGAGTAAACCGTTTGTTTAGACACTCCTGAGGCCTTAGCCACGGTGTCCATTGACGTACTAGCAAACCCTTCTTTTAAAAACAAGCAAGACGCGGCGTGCAATATAAGATGATATTTCTCTTCACTTTTGGGACGGCCTTGCTTTTTGATGTTAGCCACGTACGTTCTCACTTTATAGCAGAATATTTAAATATCAAACTGGACGGTCTAGTATTTATATACTAGCATAGCACAATAAGTATGCAAATATAGCCTAAAGCACACGCCCAATTGGTTAAAGGAACCGTTATGACTGCTGCAAATACACCGTCTAAAAGTGGCAAATTCACGTTACTTATTTCAATTGCCGTTTTTACAGCAGCACTGGTGGTATTACTGATGACTGCTGGTTTGGGGAACGCAACGCAAACGCCAGAGGCAAGACTACCCGTTGCTGTTTCAACAGGTACGGTCACCATTCAATCAGGCTTTGAAACGCCTATTAACGTATTTGGTTTAGTTGAATCACCTAAGGCCACATCTTTATCTTTTGATGTCGCTGGTCAAGTTACCCGAATGCTTGTTGAAGAAGGGGATGTAGTCAGTCAAGGCGATATTCTTGCTCATCAAGATCTGCAGCGTCTAAATGCAAGGAAGCGAGAGCTACAAGCAGCGCTTGAGCGAGCAAACGCTGACCTTGCACTTGCTAAAGTCAACAGTGATAGGACCACCTCATTGGTGGAGAGAAAGCTAGAGTCAGCACAACGACTAGACGAAGCAAAAGCGAACTTAAATGTAGCGAAAGCGCAGGTTAGCGAAATGCAGGCCGCGCTCGAATCTCTCAATGTAGAGATCGCAAAAACTACACTCGTTTCGCCTTTTGATGGTGTTGTTAATCGCCGATTTTTTGATGAAGGCAGTGTGGTGAGTGCAGGAAGCCCTGTATTTGGCATTACGAGTATCGACAACTACCAAGCGCGTTTTGCGGTACCTGCTGATGTCGTAGAGCAGTTTGATGTTAATGAACCTGTGCTTGTGCGTATTGGCGATATCGATGTTGCCGGGACGGTATCTCAGCGGCTTCCAGTACGTAACGTGCAGACTCGAACCGTAGATATTCTGGTCACACTTAATAGTAACGAACAGGTTCGTCCTGGCGATATGGCAATTCTGTCTGCCTTCCGCTCCCATTCTGAAACAGGCGCTTGGCTTCCTGTAAACGCGCTAAGTAATGGCCTAAGAGGCTTATGGAGGGTTTTTGTTTTATCCAGTGAGTCAAACGCCACCATAGAAGCGCGCGTTGTCGAGGTGGTGTACACAGATGGAAATAAAGCGTTCGTTCGCGGCGCTCTCAAAAATGGCGATGTCTATGTTAATGAGGGCACCCATAAATTAGCGCCGGGGCAAATGGTAGCTATACCTAGCCAACAACATTCTGGGGCGCGTTAATGACGTCATTTAACTTCGATACTGATAAATCCTACCCGTGGTACACGCTCTTTTACCGACGGGGCCATTTGCTGGTTTTAAGTCTATTGATTTTGATTACCGCAGGGTTATCGGCTTTGGGCTCATTACCGCGAATAGAAGACCCTCGAATTGATACAAGAAATGCGCTAATTATCACCCAGTATCCCGGCGCATCAGACCGAGCGAGTTGAAGCCTTAGTCAGCGACGTACTTGAAGACAGGTTAAGGGAGATATTTGAGATTAAGGAAGTGAAATCTACCTCTCGTGCTGGGATTTCTATCATATTAATTGAAACACAGGACTGGATAGACAACACCAGTAACGAGCAGCTATTTAGCGAGATCCGCGATGCAATAGGTGCTGCCGCTGAGTCATTTCCAGAAGGTGCAATGGCGCCAATATTCGATGAAAAACGCGGCGCGACTGCTTTCACCTTGTTGCTTTCTGTACGTGCCGACCATTTTAATAATACACCTATTACACTTACCGCTCGTTTGGCTCAGGAACTTACCGACCGACTTCGCAATGTTAACGGTACTGAGTTAGTGCGTGTATACGGCGCACCGCAGGAGGAAATTAGTGTCAATATAGACCCTATTAAGCTTGCTGCTACAGGCCTTACATTGCAGCAGGTAAGCAATACAATCAGTCGCGCTGATCCCAAATTGCCTGCAGGTATGTTGAATACCGAACAAAGTAACCTGCGCTTTACGGTGGGAGAGGGCTTAAATGGTGTAAACATGATAGCGTCTATTCCTCTTGTTAATGAACAAGGGCGCTATTTGAGAGTCGAAGATGTTGCGTCGGTAGAACGCAGTTACACCACTCCACGAGGCGAAATAGCCTTTTTAAATGGTGAAGAGTCTATCTTTGTAGCCGCCCGCATGCAGCCCTCATTGCGTTCTGATGTATGGACAAAAAATGCATTAGCAGTGGTAGAGCAGTTTAATAAAGATTTCAGCGGAACCTTAACCGCTACGGTGGCATTTGAGCAAAATGAATATACTGCCACGCGCCTTGCCGACCTATCGATGAATTTATTGATGGGGTGTGCGGTTGTCATGATGGTTATTCTACTTTTCATGGGGTTTCGCGCAGCATGGATTGTGGGGTTAGCATTACCATTGTGCGCCGCTTTTGCGTTGTTTTCATTGAGCTTTTACAACGAGCAAATACACCAAATGTCAATCTTCGGAATGATTATCGCCATCGGCCTGCTTATTGATAACGCTATCGTAATTACCGATGAAATACGCATTAACTTACAAGACCCTAACCTAACGCGGGTAGGAGCTATGGCAAAAAGTGTGTCTCACTTATTTGCGCCACTTTTAGCTTCAACTCTTACGACTATTCTCGGCTTTATGCCTATCTTTCTTCTTGATGGAAATATAGGTGATTTCGTAGGGCCAATAGCGATAAGCGTGGTCATGGCGCTCATTGGCTCTTTGTTTATTTCACTGACTATTATTGCCGCGCTAGCCGCACGATTTTTACCAAAGCACGACAATGCATCCCAAGGTAAAGCCGTATCCAATTCGTGGTGGAAAGTGGGTCTTCAAGCGCCGCAGTTAAGCCTAGCTTTTAAAAGGCAGTTAGGTCGTTGGGTCAAACAGCCCATTCTCGTGCTACCGGTTGTTGCCATACTTTGCCTGTCTGGCTTTGTGCTGTCTTCGACATTGGCCAATGTGTTCTTCCCAAGCGCAGATAGAGACCAGTTTGAAGTTTATCTGTGGACGAAAGAAGGAAGCAGCATTGACAACACTACCCACTACGTTAAAGAAATTGATGCCGCTATTCGCTCCGAGCAAGGTGTAAAGCAGGTTAGCTGGTTGGTGGGCGGCTCTGCCCCTTCGGTGTATTACAATCAAATGATGACTCGCGATAACATGCCTTATTTTGCTAATGCCGTGGTTTCTACCCACACGGTAGATGAAGCGGTAGCGCTGGTGGGTGAGTTACAACATTCTCTCGATAGCGAATATCCTGAGGTACAAATTGTAGTACGAGCATTTGGGCAAGGTCCGCCAATTGCCGCGCCGGTAGAAGTCGAAATATTTGGCCCAGATCTTAATATACTGAATGACCTAGGCGATAAAGTTCGTATGTTGATGTCACAAGTTGACGGCATATCTCAGTCCATCACCAGTATCTCTATGGGCGAGCCCGAACTTAAAATCAATGCCGATAGCGATAACTTATCTTACCTTGGCTTAACCCTTTCTGAGCTTGCTAATCAAATGCAGGTTAATTTCTCGGGGATCACCGGTGGCTCGGTACTGGAGAGCACAGAAGAAATTCCGGTTAGGGTAAGGCTGGATGAGGCCTACAGACAAAACGTAACGGGTGTGGATGCTATGCCCATACCTTTAGCCGGTGACAATGCAATCTCGTGGTCACCACTGGCGGCGGTTACTAATTTAACGCTACAGCCTGCAACTAGCAGCATTACCCGTGTTGACGGAGAAAGGCTTAACCGCATTCAGGCGTTTTTACTGCCAGGTGTGCCGGCAATTGATGCCAGTAATCAGTTAAGAGACTTGCTTGAAAGCCAACTTGAACTGCCCGAGGGCTATAGAATTCACTTGGCGGGCGATGCAGATGAACAGCAGCAAGCGCTAGGCAAGCTTGCCACTTATGCGCCTGTTTTATTGGTTTTAATGATAACCACGCTCATATTGACGTTCACAAGTCTGCGTATGGCCGGAGTTATCGCACTTGTCGCGATACTTTCAGTGGGACTAGGAATGTTTAGTTTGTGGATTTCAGGCTTGCCAGTAGGATTCAACCCTCTACTTGGCTGTGCAGGGCTTATTGGTGTTGCAATTAACGGTTCGATAGTGGTCATTGCTGCAATCAATGCTAATCCCAAAGCAAAGCAAGGCGATACCAAGGCCATTGTTGAAGAAACCATGAGTTGTAGCCGCCACATACTCTCGACAACCTTTACAACGGTAGGCGGTTTAATTCCACTGTTGTTATTTAGCGAGGGAAGCTTCTGGCCGCCATTGGCTGTTGTGCTCGCAGGTGGAGTTGGTTTTTCGGTTATCTTGTCGTTAGTATTTACGCCAACTATAGTGGCGGCATTTCAACGATATCGTTATAGAAACCACACATTAGCTTGATTTTGCGGTTAAACTATCCCTTTCTAATGAGCGTATAATAAGGGTGTATCAGCGTATGCGAAAATCTCATCCAATATTGCGCTGGTGGCAGACTGACTGCGTGAAATGTAAACGGGTCAGACTCTATATCGTTTGGGCCATAATTATGTTGGTGGTGTACTTGTATGTCTGGCACTAGTGTTGAACCTATCTATATCCGAGCTGCGTCAAAAAGTAACGGCATCACTAGCCTGGTATTGGGTTGTGTAGGACTTTTCGTCGCAGCCTTGTGGCTGGCCTTTTTGCCAGATTGGTTGTTTTTAGCCGGTATTTTTCTGACAAGTGCGGCACTAGTGTGTTTGCTAGTGGGTTATTTTAAGGTACGCGAGCCAGACTTCAGCTTAGAAATAGCCAGAGATTACATCACCTATCGCCACCGCCTCGGCAGTTGGCGAATTCACTGGGACAACCTCCAGCGTGCAGATTGTCCACGTGTGCGCCATGGGTTAGATCACGTTCCCTTAGAAACAGTCGGCTTCAAAATAAAAAGCTACACTGATTTTTTAAATACAATATCACCTAGGCTTGCTACACACTTACTGATGGAGCAGCGACCTCTGCTAATGCAAAATACCGACGAAAACTGCGCGTCGGGAAGTTGTTACGAACAATCAATGTTTGACGATAAGCAATACGTTATGGAAGACGGTACTATCATTAAAGGAATAAAAGCCATGTTAGCTCATCGTATGGTAGAGCTTCGAAAACGGCTCGGTTTTGATATTTTTATAGCCAGCTCAGAATTAGATAGAGACGCTAGCGAATTTGCTAGGTTAATTGCTGAATGTCAGCAATCACGGAAGTTTTTCCAAAAGGAAAACGCCACGCAATAACCAGTGCTATATGCGTGGCCAATAATTTGTTATACGCTAGGCTTACTCTCCCGTAACACTTTCTCTGCTTCAGCGATAAGTGCAGGTAAATGCTCATCAACAAGTTTATGCTGGCCTAATTTGAGCGCGCTTTCAGTATCATTCGCCAGATGTTGCATGCGCGGCAAGCCAGTATAACAACATGCTCCATGAAGCTTGTGTACCTCGGTTTTTAGCTCGTTATAATCTTTTTCTTCCCACAGCGTTGAAAGTAATTCAATGGTTTCTGGGAGCAGCTCTATAAAGCCGTCTAACATTTCTTTCGCGGTGTCTTGGTTTTGATTGGCACGTTTTAGCGCAAGCTGCCAGTCAACTGAGGGAAGCTCTATTTCCCCTGGTTCAATGCTGTGGCACCAGGATTTAATTAGGTTAATAAGTAATTCTACTTCGATAGGCTTAGGAAGATAATCATCCATACCTGATGCGAGTAATCGCTCCTGTTCTTCCTTAAATGCGTGAGCGGTGACAGCGATAATAGGCGTACCCATATTTACAGGAGATTTACGAATTTCCCTAGTTGCTTGTACACCATCCATCCCAGGCATCTGAACGTCCATTAAAATCAGGTCGAACTCTTGTGTCTGACACTGATTTACCGCATCTTGCCCGCTAATAGTTGT
This sequence comes from Alteromonas sp. ABH4_454, assembly GCF_056311775.1. Classification (NCBI taxonomy): domain Bacteria; kingdom Pseudomonadati; phylum Pseudomonadota; class Gammaproteobacteria; order Alteromonadales; family Alteromonadaceae; genus Alteromonas; species Alteromonas sp. ABH4_454. The sequence goes on from NZ_CM149972.1 coordinate 1,229,564, forward strand.
AATGAGTTCTACAGGTGAATGGTCAAGCCATGTATGCAGAAGTTTCAGGTTCATTTCCATGTCATCAACAGCCAATATTTTCACGCTAGGCAAACTGCTGATCTTCTCTTGCATGGCATTTTTCGCAGGCGTAGCGTGCTGGTTTACCAAGCTATCTAACTTAGTCAAGGTTATTGGCATACGTATCTGAGAATGGAAATGCTGCGATAGGCTTGGATATTGAGCGTACGGCTCGGGGCCAGAGTACCAGAGAATTCGTTTTGTGGCTGGAAACTGTACAAATCGGCTTAGGTAAGTATCACGCAATGCCATTTTGCTTACCGGTACCGTTGCCATGAAGAAGTCATATTGACCGTTTAGCGTAGCTAAATAGTCTAACGATTCCACTGAGGTGACCTTGGCACCCAATATAGACAACATATTAGCGCTAGAGCGGCGGGTTGCGGGAATGGGGTCGAAAATAACCACGTTTTTATCTTTCCAGTCTTCGCTGCTCGTCAATGAATACTTTTGGCTAAGCTGATTCATACGAAGAGAGACGCTAAACGTAGAGCCCTGGCCCAGCACACTCTTAAGCGAAAGGTCTCCGTTCATCAGGCGAACGAGTTCCCTGCTAATAACAAGGCCTAAGCCTGTACCTTGGTAATTTCGATTTAGTGCATCGTCTACCTGTGAAAACGCGCTGAAGAGCTTTTTCCTGTCTTGACGACTAATACCAATTCCCGTGTCTTCAACGACAATATTTAATTCGTGGATACCGTGCGGAAGCGAGCGCCCGCTTGCTGAGAATGTAATGGCTCCACTAGAGGTAAACTTAAGCGCGTTACTGAGTAAGTTGTTTAGCACTTGCTTGATGCGAAATACATCACCAATAAGTTTTTCAGGCAGCGGATTTAAGTCGAAAACAAATTCAATGCGTTTGCTGTGCGAAGATTTAGCCATAATGGTGACCATCTCTTCGAGCAGTTTATTAGGTGAAAAAGGTTGGTTGTTTATTTGAAGTTTGCCCGCTTCAATTTTTGAAAAGTCGAGTACGTCGTTAACAATCGTGAGCAGGTTTTCAGCTGCAGTATTAACGATCCGAACCTGCTCTTGTTGGTCCGTAGGTAGCAATGCGTTATTAAGTTCTTTGCTAAACCCCAATATTGCATTTAGGGGCGTGCGTATCTCATGACTCATGTTTGCAAGGAATTGAGATTTTACGTTACTGGCCTTGATGGCGTCTTTTCGCGCAATGTCTAAGCGTGCATTTTGCTCTTCAATAAGCTCAACATTATTGCGTAAATCATCGGTTGCTTGTTCTACTTCACTTTCAAGCTGGCTTCGACTTTTCTCCATGAGTGCAAAAGAAAAAAGTCCAGCTTCTAGGAAAACGCCAACTTGGAAGCAGTAGGTAGTAAAGTCGTTTGAGGGCAGCACACCGATAAGGCTTAACATGCCAATAATGGCACCAGTAGCAAGCATACCCCATGCAAAAATAAAGTAGCGTGCGGGTCTGAAATTATTGAGGAAGGCCTCCACCCCTGCGTAGATGTAGCTCAAAATCGCTACCAGCCCTACGCCATATACCAGGTTGTTCTTCCAGATAGAGGGAAGAAGATCGACAAAGCACACGAGTCCAGTGAGCGCTTGGCACACCAATAATAAGTTTATAATAGGATGAGCAGTGGGCGAGTGCTTTTCGGTTTCTAAGAAGGTCATGGTAAACAAGCCTGAACTGATACCGATAATGACGAATATCAATTCCGAATGACCGACTAGCCAAGACGGAATACCTTGAGTAAATAAGAGGTGTGTATGACCGCCCCACACGAATTGCCATAATATTACCGCTAATATGTATCCAACATAAGCAACCAGGCTTTTCTCTTTTACGCCGAAAAATAAGGCCAAATTATAGATGGCAAGTATGAGTAAGCCACCGTAAAAAAAGCCCCAGAGCAAACTGTCCATTTGGAAATAACTGCTGTGTAAAGGCTCAGCTTGTATACGAAGTGGAGCGATGAGGCTTGATGAATGACTCTCAATGCGTATGTAAAGGTCAACGGGGTCGCTGTTAGCGAGTTCAACTCGAAAGGTAGGAACGCGAAAACGCTGCTCTTTTTGCGCCTTACCTTGATGACTTTGACTAATCACCTTTCCATTTTGTACTAAATAGAAATCAACGTTATCGAGCTGACTAAAGTTTATTGAAAATACCCAGTTCTTGTCGTTTGAAACATTGGCAACGGATGTTAGCAACCACATACCATTATTGCGAAAACCAAAGTTAGGGTTTCCGTGAGGATGCATAAGAAAGTCATTTCGTCTTCTTGATACATCCCCAATGGTAAGCTGGTAATCGGTTTCGAATAGAAAGTACAGCGAGTCTGATAAATCTAGCGTACTATGTTCGTCAAATAGCTGCTCGATATGTTGCGCTTGGGAACAAGAAGGCCAGAAGCTAGCTAGCAAAATAAATAGGAAAGAAAGTGCGCGAAAGGTTGCCATATTATTCTGTACTTTAACTACCATTTAAATAAGGGTTTTATTATTTTTAAGGCGAATGTTGAACGCAAAATTCAGCCCAATCTATTTAAACACTCTATTTGCAGAATAACAAAGCAAACAATTAGCACGTTGATAGCATTTAGAGTGCAGGGATTTTTGCTAAATAGCTAAGACTGTGGGGCATAGGCTATTTGAAAAATGATGACAATTGTTTTCAAAGATTGCACACAAATGCGGTTTACCCCACAATAGCGTAAACGCTCGCGTACATTCAGTAAGTAGTGCGCTACAACACAACTAGAATGGCGGCCTTTCTATTACGAGCGCATTGGTATTAATAACAAAACGAAAAAACTATCATGAGTGACGAGATCATCATTAATCGCGATGGGGTAGAGCAACTTCCTCTTCGACGTTTCACCGAAGACGCTTATCTAAACTATTCCATGTACGTCATCATGGACCGTGCTCTTCCGCATATTTCCGATGGTTTAAAGCCGGTACAGCGACGTATTATTTATGCGATGTCCGATTTAGGCTTAAGCGCGAATGCAAAATATAAAAAGTCTGCCAGAACCGTAGGTGATGTACTTGGTAAATTTCACCCACATGGTGACTCTGCCTGCTACGAAGCCATGGTGCTTATGGCGCAGCCTTTCTCATATCGCTATCCCTTGGTTGACGGTCAAGGGAACTGGGGCGCACCAGATGATCCTAAATCGTTTGCAGCCATGCGTTATACCGAAGCTAAGCTTTCACGATTCTCGGAAGTGCTTTTAAATGAGCTTGGTCAAGGCACGGTAGATTGGGTGCCCAACTTCGACGGAACGTTAGAAGAGCCAAGTGTACTACCTGCTCGTTTACCGCATATACTGCTTAACGGTGTGACAGGTATTGCAGTAGGGATGGCCACTGATATTCCCCCTCACAATGTAAGAGAGTTGGCTAACGCTTGCGCTATGTTGCTGGACAACAGTAAAGCTGAGCTTAGCGACGTCCTAGAACATGTTAATGGGCCAGACTACCCAACTGAAGCCGAAATTATTACGCCAAAAGCCGATATTAAAAAGCTTTACGAGACTGGGCGTGGCTCAATAAAAATGCGTGCTGTCTACGGCGAAGAGAATGGGGATGTGGTCATTACTGCTCTACCTCATCAGGCGTCTGGTGCCAAGATCCTGGAGCAAATAGCTTCGCAAATGCAGGCGAAAAAGCTGCCAATGGTAAGTGACCTTCGCGATGAATCGGACCATGAAAATCCAACTCGCTTAGTTATTACTCCTCGTTCAAATCGCATTGACGTTACCCAATTAATGCAGCATTTGTTTGCAACTACCGACCTTGAGAAAAATTACCGCGTTAACCTGAACATGATAGGCCTAGACGGTCGCCCTCAGGTTAAAGACTTGCGTACTATTTTATCCGAGTGGTTGCAGTATCGAAAAGATACAGTGACACGACGTTTGCAGTATCGCTTAGATAAAGTATTGGCGCGTCTACATATTTTAGAAGGTTTGTTAATTGCGTTTTTAAATATCGATGAAGTTATCGAAATTATACGTACTTATGACAAACCCAAGCCAGAGCTGATGTCGCGTTTTGGTTTAAGTGATAAACAGGCCGAAGCCATTTTAGAGCTGAAACTTCGCCACTTAGCCAAATTAGAAGAAATGAAAATTAAGGGCGAGCAGGACGAGTTAGCTGCCGAGCGTGACAAGCTACAGCAACTGCTTGGCTCAGACCGTCGCCTTAAAACCCTCATTAAAAAAGAAATCCTTGCTGACGCTGAGAAATACGGTGACGACAGGCGTTCACCTATTGTCGAGCGTAGCGAGGCTAAAGCGCTGTCTGAAAAAGAGTTAGTGCCTGCGGAATCAGTTACAGTTGTACTTTCAGAAAAAGGCTGGGCACGTTGTGCGAAAGGTCACGATATCGATGCGGAAGGTTTAAGTTACAAAGCGGGTGATGCCTACTTATCCAGCGCTGAAGGCAAAAGTAATCAGCCTGCCGTATTTATGGATAGCTCAGGGCGAACATTCTCGTGCGACGCTCACGGGCTTCCCTCTGCACGAAGTCAAGGCGAGCCTTTAACCGGGCGCTTTAGTATTGTTGGTGGGGAATCCTTCCAGCACGTGATTATGGCGCAAGACGAGAGTAAGTTCTTGGTGGGTTCTGATGCGGGCTATGGCTTCGTCGGCACATTCAAAGATATGGTTAGCAAGAATAAAGCGGGTAAAGCCTACTTGTCATTGCCTACAGCAGCGAAAGTAATGAAACCAATGCCAGTGACTAACCCTGACTCTGATTGGTGTTTAAGTATTTCTAACGAAGGGCGTATGCTTATGTTCCCGCTTCGCGACTTGCCAAGTTTAGGCAAAGGAAAAGGAAATAAGCTGATCAATATTCCTTCAGCAAAATCACAGTCTCGTGAAGAGTATGTCAAAGTGCTGACCGTTGTGCCTGATGGCGCGGCCATTAAGGTTGGAGCAGGGAAGCGCAATATGACGTTAAGCGCTGAAGACCTTACCCACTATCAGGGGGAAAGGGGCCGTAGGGGGAATAAATTGCCTCGCGGTTTACAGCGGGTGGATAGCGTAGAAGTAGTGCTACCAAATAATAACGAAGCACCTGAAGATTTGTCATAAAGTTTAAGTTGTTCTTATGCTTAGGTGAACTACACTCATTAAAGGAATGAATGAGGAATTTACATGTTAGGCATAGTTTTTACATCGTTAATCGATATGCTCGAGGAGAAGGTTTCTCCTGAGTTCGCTGATGATGTCATCATGGAAGCTGGGTTAGAGAACGACGGAGCTTATACCGCAGTGGGTTATTACCCGTTTGAACAGATGCAACGCCTGGTAGGTGTGCTGGTAGAGAGAACGGGTAAATCTGCTAACGAACTCTTATACGATTTTGGTTTTTATTTATTCGGTAAGTTAGGGGCCGTACACGGTGACGTATTAGCCAATACCAATAACATGCTAGACATGTTGGAGCACTTGGACGGCGATATCCATGTCCAGGTTAAAAAGCTTTATCCTGACGCAGACCTCCCGCGTTTTAAGGTGCTGTCACGCACAGACACCTCCATGCGCCTACAATATTACTCTGAAAGAGAGTTATATCCCCTAAGCTGAGGGCTTGATGGACGCCGCAGCAGCCTATTACAACTGCAAACTTGAAAGGGAAACCCATCAACTAGAAACGCCTCACACATACGAATTTAGCATATCTCTTGTTGTTTAACGGGGGATGTAATGTCCAACGATACATCCATTGGCAAATCCGTTAATAACGACGCTTTAGCTTTAATTGAGCGTCGTTTAAAGCGAGAGCGAAATGCCAGAGAGCAAGCCGAAAGTTTGCTCAGAGAAAAGACCCAAAGCTTATATGCTACTTTGCAAAAGAGCCAACGTGCGCAAAAGGACCTAGAACTTGCCCTTTGGGCTTCGCAAGAGTCATTTTGGAGTTGGGAGGCGCAAAGCGACATAATGGAGATTCGCTCTTTCTCTCTTCACTCACAAAGTGTATCTACGTGGTCGGGCACCTTAATTCAGCTTCTTGAACGGGTCCATGAGGACGATTTGGAAGGGCTTCAGTTTCACTGGACCATGGCACTTCACGGCAATCGCGATCGCGTTGAATTTTCCTTTCGTTTAATGCTAGAAAATAGCTACCAATGGGTAAGGTTACGCGGCCGCGTACTAGAGCGGGGTAGCGCGGGCGAAGCACTGCACATTGTGGGAACTACCAAAGATATCACCCAGCAGCGCAAAGCCGAACAATCTTTCCATCTAATGGCCTCTGCGTTCGCTAGTTCAAGAGAGCCTATGTTAGTCCTCTCTCCCGACCTTATTATTACAGAGTGTAATGATGCCTTTATCCATTTACTTGGTATGTCAGTAAAAGAGCAATGTGTAGGGGTGAATTTCAATCAAATATTTATCGCTGAGAAAGTTGATAAAGCGCAATTGGCCATCGATAAGCAAGTTCGATTTGAGTCAAAAATAAAAAACCAAAGCGGCGAAATGAAAGTGGTAGATATTTCTTTGGCTTTGTTCGAAACCTATCAACAAACCTCGACTTATTTAATCGCAACAATGCGCGACATTAGCGATAGAAAGCGCAACGAGGCCAAGCTACGTCAACTCGCCTTGCACGATGAATTGACCGGTCTTTCTAATCGTAACTCGCTACGTGAGTCTATTTCAGTGTTAGTGAAAAAAGTGCAGCCTTTTTCTCTCGTGTTTATCGACCTAGATGGGTTTAAAGCCATAAATGATAATGCGGGGCATGAAAGAGGTGATGCCGAGTTGCAGCGCATGGGAGCATTACTTACCGGTATGTTCGGCCCCATTGGGGAAGTTGGCAGGTGGGGAGGCGATGAGTTTATTGCCGTAGTACCTAACCAAAATATTGAAGAAATTGCCGAGCGCTCACAGGAACTTATTAGCCAAATTGAAGAAGACTCCATTGTTGTAAAAGGGACAGAACTAAGGCTGTCGGCCAGCATTGGTATTGCAGAATTTCCAGAACACAGCAACAACATTGAAGGTTTAGTGCAGTGTGCCGATGCAGCAATGTATCGCGCCAAAGAGCTGGGGAAAGGGCAAACCTTTGTATATGAGCCAGGGCTTTATGAAAGCATGACGCAGCAAGTCAGTATGGTGAACGATTTGCGCAAGGCCGTAGAAAACCACCTTCTTGATTTTTATATTCAGGGTAAATATGACTTAAATGGCGTATTAAAGGGTGGTGAAGTGTTGTGCCGCTGGATCTCTGGACTGCACGGTGTCGTATCGCCAGCAGTGTTTATCCCCATAGCAGAAGAGCACAAGTTAGATAGCGCCATTGGTTTACAAGCGCTAGAGGCTGCCTGTGACTATATTTCGATAATGGAGTCGCAACAAGGCGAAGCTATCCCGCTGTCGGTGAATATTAGTGCTAACCAAATGCTCGACCCGGAATTTCCCGACCAAGCAGCCTCTATTTGCCTGGATAACAATATATCCCCGGAATTTATAGAATTAGAGCTCACTGAGTCGGTGTTTATTCGGGACGAAAAGTCAGCGCTAAGAGCATTAAATACACTTAGAGAGAGTGGTTTTAGATTGTCTTTAGATGATTTTGGCAGTGGCTTCTCATCACTTAGCTACCTGAGGAGTTTTCAGTTTGAGGTGGTCAAGGTAGATAAAAGCTTAATTCAAGGTATTCACCAAGATAGCAAAGCAAACGCGCTTTTTAATGGTCTGATAGCTATGTTGAAGAGCCTGCAAATAGATGTGGTGGCTGAAGGGGTAGAATTAGAGTCTTATCTACCTTTTATGGAGCAAGCAGATATTAAATTAATGCAGGGTTTTTACTTTGACAAACCTATGCCTTATGACCAGTTTCTTGCCAGGCATACTACTGAGCCTAATCGTTAATGTCTTCTGTAAAGCGTAAACAAAAAAAGCCCTAACGGGCTTTTTAATGACTAAGCAAGCGCGTTACTTAGCGTTTGTACTTTCAAAGATTTTATCTGCCGATGCAGCAACAAAGCCTTTATAAAGTTTACCGTCAGGCATTTCATAACGCTGTGCGAATTCGTAAAAGCAGCTTGGAATAGCCACAGTCTCATCGCTAAATACTACGTCAGCACGGTCAGCCATAGTCGACGATTGGGCTAAAAATACGTCTGGACCGCCTTTGATCTCGCCGCCTGAGGTGTTTAGCACAAAGCCTGCTTCTTTAAGCAATGTATTTACGTCGGTCAACTCGTCAGTGCGGGTTAAGTGATTAACACTTACCGTAAAGTGGTTAGCACGAAAGCCCCATGCTGCCATCCACGCCGCGTATTCTGACTCGTTAAGCAGTGTGTCGTACTCTACTTTAGTCACGTCCCAATGCTTACCCGAGTACAAGAAGTTATCTGCATCCACTACAGACTCAGGCATTTGATCAACAAGCTTTTTAATAATTGTTTGAGCTGCCTCAGACAATTCATTTACACGTAGCTCGCTAATAAATACTTTTGGTTTAGTATCGTCAGGGTGCTCAAAGTGCTTTGCAGTCAGCTTTTTAGCTTCAAAGTCATAGTCGCCTTTCGCTTCATAACCCAATGCTAAGAAGTGTGCAGCAAGCTTGTCTAAGCGAGTTTTATCTAAAGCAAAAGTTCTAAAAGCCACATGGTCGTTAACGATATCGTTCGTGTGTTCTTCACCGGCCAAAAGTGCATGGATTTTATGCGCTGAGGGAGTGATGGTTACGTAATCGTCCCACATGTTGCTAAACAACGTATCGATGTTGCTATGCATAATGATAGGGTCCTTTCTGTCGTCGACTATTTCTAAATGAATAGTTCGTATAGGGTTGGTGCTTAATCGGCCGACGCACTCTGCATCGGCCTTTATATCGCTTTAAAAGCTTAGCTTACATCGACAAGCCTGGGCTTAATTTGCCCGGCATAGTGACTTTGTCTAGCTCTACGGAAGCTACTGGGTATGCACAGTAGTCAGCGGCATAAAACGCGCTTGCTCTGTGGTTACCACTATCGCCCACACCGCCAAACGGCGCAGCGCTGCTTGCACCGGTAATAGGTCTGTTCCAGTTTACGATGCCCGCACGTATACGCGCGAAGAAGTAACGATAGTCTTCTTCGTTGTCACCTAGAAGACCTGCTGACAAACCAAAGCTAGTGTTATTCGCTTCCTCAATGGCTGCGTCGAAGTCGCTGTAGCGAATTACTTTAAGTAGTGGACCAAAGTGTTCTTCGTCTGGCAGCGAAGCAAGCATGTCGGTAACGTCAATAATGCCTGGGGTAGCAAAACCTTTGCTTTCGTCTTTTTGTTCAAGGCGAACTAACACGTTACCACCAAGGTCTTCAAGTTCTTGCTGCGCTTTCACCATAAGTGCAGCGGCGTTGCTTGAGATCATAGCACCCATAAACGGCTGGTCTTCAGCATCGTAATCGCCAACTTTAATGTTTTTGGTTACTTCGATTAAGCGAGCAAGGATTACATCACCTTGTGCATCGGCTGGTAAGAATAGACGACGTGCACACGTACAGCGCTGACCTGAAGTTATGAAAGCAGATTGCACGATATCGTGTACTGCCGCATCAACATCAGCCACGTCTTTCACAATAAGTGGGTTGTTACCACCCATTTCAAGTGCCAAGATTTTACCCGGGTGTCCTGCGAACTGCTCGTGAAGGATTTTTCCAGTACGAGAACTACCTGTGAAGAACAGACCATCGATGTCGTTATGCGATGCCAATGCCTTGCCTGTTTCAACCTCACCTTGTACTAGGTTAAGTACGCCCGCTGGCAGGCCAGCAGCGTCCCATAGTTTTACCATTTCTTGTGCAACCATAGGCGTCAAATCGCTTGGCTTAAACACAACCGTGTTTCCTGCAATAAGGGCCGGAACAATGTGTCCGTTTGGCAGGTGACCAGGGAAGTTGTATGGGCCAAATACAGCAACAACGCCGTGAGGCTTGTGGCGAATAAAGGCTTTACCAACAGGCATTGGATTTTCAACGTTACCCGTGCGTTCAAAATAGGCTTTTTCAGAAATGGCAATTTTGCCCATCATGGCGCCAACTTCAGTGGCAGTTTCCCACTCTGGTTTGCCCGTTTCTTTAGCCATAACTTTGGCTAGATGCGCTTTCGCTTCTTCTAGCTTAGTGCCATAAACCTTGATGATTTCTAGACGCTCTTCAACGGTTTTCATGCTCCACGCTACAAGTGCAGCTCGAGCGGCGTTAATTGCGTCATCAATTTGAGCGGCAGTCGCAGACTTACCTTCCCAAATCACTTCGTTTTTTGCAGGGTCAACTGACGTTAAGTCATGACCTTGTCCGGCAACCCATTCACCGTTGATAAAATGTGTATGTAGCATAGTGGGTGTCCTTTTAATCTCTGAATGTAACGGGGGCAAAGCGTACGTGCTCTCCCTCTTTGACATTCAATGCAGCAGCGGCTTGGCGAGATAGCACGGCAACTTGCTTTTCTTCGCTTACCGTCATCTCGGTAGCGACTGCACGAAAATCAGATACTGATGTATTAATGATGTAGTGCGTTTGCCCTTGGGCAGCAGCGCTATCGTCAATCAAAACAGGCAGTTTTAAACTCGACTGAGCCGTGCGGATGTGGCTCAAGTTTGCTTCTACCGTTGGACCTGCGTCGAAAATATCTACGTAGCCGCGGCAAGAAAAGCCTTCTTCTTCTAAAAGCTGAAGTGCAGGACGTGTTTTGTCGTGGACTTCGCCAATGACTTCTTGCGCTTCTTTGCTAAGCAGATTTACGTATATCGGGTACTTCGGCATAAGTTCAGCAATAAACACTTTATTACCAATGCCAGTTAAGTAGTCGGCAGTAGGAAAATCCATAGAGAAGAAATGGGTTTCCAACCACTCCCAAAACGGTGAGCGTCCTTCTTCGTCACTCACACCACGCATTTCAGCAATAACTGTCTCTGAAAAGCGTTCACGGTGCTCCATCATGAACAAGAATCGAACCTTTGAAAGAAAGCGGCCGTTAATGCCGCCACGGGCTTGTTCGCGAAGAAACAGGGTACATATCTCAGTAACGCCGGTGTAATCATTACAAAACGTTAGAATGTCTACCGTATTGTGAATGTTCAGCTCGCGCGAGGCATGCACGACTTTGCTAAGGTGGTAATGATAGAACGCATCATCTATACCAACAGCCGCTTCAATACCTGTTGTTCCCACTACCTGTCCGGTAGTGGTATCTTCCATTACAAACAAGTATGACTCATCGCCAGGTTCAGTTACGTTTGGTTTGTTAAACGCAGTTTCTGCACGATCAATTTTACGCTGCAGCAACTCATCGTTGACAGGTAAAGACGTAAAGCCAATACCTGATTCAACGGCGATTTCTTTAAGCGCGTTATAGTCGGCCTTCGTGATAGGGCGAATGATATTCATGTTCGCTACTCGTGTTGTAATTATTCGGCGTTTACAACGGCAGCAACGGCGCGTTCAAAACGTGCAAGACCTTCTTTAATGTCTTCATCAGGAATAACCAGTGAAGGTGCAAAACGAATAACGTTCATGCCAGCAACAAGACACATAAGGTTCTCTTTAGTTGCAGCCATCATGAAGTCGCGTGCACGGCCTTGGTATTTCTCATTCAATGCACAACCTAACAACATGCCTTGACCACGTACTTCTTCAAATACGTTGTACTTGTCATTGATAGCGCCAAGTAATTCGCGGAAAAGGGCTTCTTTCTTAAGCACGCCTTCAAGCACTTCTGGCTGGTTCACGATATCTAACGCTTTTTCCGCAACCGCACAGGCCAGTGGGTTACCGCCGTAAGTACTACCGTGGGTACCTGGCTTAAGATGTGCTGCAATATCATTCGTTGTTAGCATGGCGCCAATTGGGAAGCCGCCACCAAGTGACTTAGCGGTAGTTAAGATATCTGGTGTTACGCCAAGACCCATATATGCGTAAAGGTGACCGGTACGACCCACGCCCGATTGTACCTCATCGAAAATTAGCAGAGCATTGTGCTTGTCACATAGCTCACGAACGCCTTTTACGAAATCTGCATCAGGTGGAATGATACCGCCTTCCCCTTGAAGCGGCTCCATCATTACTGCACAAGTTTTATCTGAAATTAGTGCTTCAAAGGCAGCTAGGTCATTGTAGTCACAGTGATCAACCGCGCCTGGCTTAGGACCAAAACCATCAGAGTAAGCCGCTTGACCACCTACCGTTACGGTAAAGAAGGTACGACCATGGAAACCTTTATTAAAAGCAATGATTTGATTCTTGTCTTCACCGTGCTTATCAAGTGCCCAGCGACGTGCAAGCTTTAGTGCCGCTTCGTTAGCTTCCGCACCAGAGTTGGCAAAGTAAACTTTGTCAGAGAAAGTTGCATCGTTAAGCTTTTTAGCAAGGCGAAGCGCAGGTTCGTTAGTAAATACGTTGCTTAGATGCCAAAGCTTGCTGCCTTGTTCGTTAAGTGCTTTTACTAGCTCAGGGTGGCAGTGACCTAAAACGTTTACTGCAATACCACCTGCAAAGTCGATGTACTCAGCTCCATCTTGATCCCATACGCGTGAACCTTCACCTCGAACAGGTACCATACCTGCTGGGTTATAGTTAGGAACCATTACATCATCAAATGTAGCGCGAGTTACGTTCATCTTTGTTACCTCTGCATTGGGCGCCAATCGCCTGCTTGTCTAATCAATGCGCACGTTTCATACGTGCTGCGTGAGTCGATAAGCACTAATTTGGCGCATAAAAACTAATCGGATTTGATTTACAGTATGCCATTTTTTTTAACATTTGTCTTCTATGCAAAGGGCTGCAGCCCTTTATTTATAAGGACTGTGGCTTAATTTGCAGGAAAAGTGAATAACTATTAACTACTGGGCTATATCATTAAGTAATAATCAATTTTTACGTTAAGAAAAGCGCCGCGTGGTGGTTTTGAGGTGCTTTAACAGAATAAAAGGGAGTAATGCGCCGCGACAAACTTGCCTGTTTACCCGTGCTGAAAACAGGCAAAGTACTGAGGTACGGCCGATATTTTTGAGTATCAGACATCAAGTACGAAAAAAGTGCATAACCAATGCATGAATATCCATAAAATATTTCACGTTTAGTGCACTATTTTGCGTGATTGGTGTTCTAAATGAGTAGGGTGTAGCTAAAAGCTTTAGTAACTATCTTCATTTTTCACCAACGGAAGGGTGAAGATATCCGTGCTTTTAAGTGCCTCAAGTGCACCCGCAGGGTATTTTTGTTCAGCGAAAAGTGGTTTTACTTCTTTAATGTCGACAAGCTTTAACTGATGCAACATGCGTATTTGCGTATAAGCACGTGCTTGGTACAGTATTTTGCTCAAGGTCTTGGCCTGCGCAGGCTGTTTATCAGCACATGCACGCATTGGCTGTGCAATTGGCAGGCGGGTAAAGTGCATCCACTCCAAAATATCTGCGCTTATTGCATCAGCAAATTCTTGCTGTAAGGCAATAAGGTGATTTGCTGATGGCGCAATTTTTAGCAAAGCCTCGTGCCGTTTTTGTTCTTTATCTTTTTGACACTCTTGCAGCAGGTGCAGCTGAATTTTATCAAACAGCTTAAAGTAAAGCCGCGTCACGGCGCAACGGCCTAAGTTACTTACCATTGCCAACACGTAGGCTTGATTTTTATTCAGGTCGCTTAATGTAGCAAGGCGCTTAGCGGTCAGCGCAATGCCCGTAGAGTACTGCGTTAGTTTTTGTTTTATCAACGGGTATGGATCGGTAATTTGAGGCATGGCACGCTTCAATATCAACGAGGGGATTAGCGTACGCAAGTTTTCGATACCTAAAAAGCTTAAAGCGGTACGTAAGGTTTCAACAACAATAATACGTCCCCGCGAGTCTTTTCGCCTAAATCTGGGCGTATTTACTACTACAATAAGTTCGTCATAGAGCCACGGCATAGTGGCGACTATAGGCTCGAGCTTTGACACTGAGCATGCTTTGACAGATAAGGCATCTAATAGCTCACCAATGTTTTCAGGCAAATTAAGCACTTTCTGAACGAGTTCATCGGTATAGCTGAGTTGTTCAGTAAGTTCACCAAGCAAAATCTCGTGAAGGTGGTGGCTAACCGATTCTAAATAAGAGGCTTCTGTTTTTTCCTGTAGGCGTTTGTTTTCAATTGCGACTTTTTCAACGTGAAGTAAAAGCCTACGTGCGTCCCCCTGTTCTGACTGTTCGAAGCTGACTTGGCCCACCTTACGCTTTCCTAGCATTTCAAGCACACGCTCGGGTGATACGATCATATTTTCAAATCGATCATCTATCGTCGGCGGTGTGGTTGCCCCCATGGTCATATTAAAAGCACTCCTGCTCATAACTTTTTGGTGAACGGCGATATTATCGTACATTAGGGGCCTTTATAACGTTAGCTACGGTAATGATGAAAATGTAGCTACCACTTAAAAGCACAGTTAGCACCCTGCAATGATTGATATCGCTTATGTAGTTTTCAACATAACGCTCAGTTAGCGCTTGGCTAAACTTGATTATGAAAAGTTAAACGAAAAATCAGTGAATTGCGAATTTTAACGGCCTTCAAGCGCAACCTTTTACACTATGTAGGGTATCGGCAATACGCCTGTAGACTTAAACCTTTTTATGATGAAGAAAAGCTTCAAGCACGCTGTGACCGTGTTCGGTAAGTAATGATTCAGGGTGATACTGAACACCCCATATAGGGTAGCGATTATGGGAAACTGCCATAATTTCTTTTGTACCCGCCGCTGTCTCACACCAAGCATCGACGCGTAGTGATGGCGGTAAAGATTCAGGGCTTAACACCAGTGAATGGTAGCGGGTTACATTAAAGGTGTTTGGTAGCCCTTCAAATAGCCCTGTGTTGTGATGGGACAATGCTGAAACTTTACCGTGTTTTATTTCTTGGGCGCCTACCACTTCTGCACCAAAAACTTGTCCTATGGCTTGATGACCTAAGCAAACGCCCATTATGGGAATTTCACCGGCAAAATGCTCTATCGCAGATAAACTGATACCCGCTTCGTTAGGCGTGCAAGGGCCTGGCGAGATAACAAGCTGAGAAGGTGCTAAGCGCGATATATCGTCAAGGTTGAGGGCGTTGTTTCGCACTACTTCAACGTCAGCACCAAGTTCTGTGAAATACCTAGCAAGGTTATGAGTGAACGAATCGAAGTTATCAATTAACAGCAACACAGCAGTGTTAATCCTTGATATATCTATAAAACAACGGTTAGAACATGAAGCGCTTTATTAACGCTTCATGTCTTTTACGTACAGTATTTAAGTTACGGCTTTGGAATAAAACCCACTGCTTTGTAAACTTTGGCCAGCGTCTCTGCTGCGCGGGCTGATGCTTTTTCTGCACCTTGGCGCATAACGTCGTCTAAGTACGCTCTATCCGCACGAATTTCAGCATAGCGGGTTTGGATAGGCTCTAGTAAAGATACCACCGCATCTGCAACATCACCCTTTAAGTGGCCGTACATTTTATCTGTATATTCAGGCTCAAGCTCTTTTACTGTTTTACCCGTTGCTAATGAAAGCAGGGTAAGTAGATTAGATACACCTGGTTTCTCGGCTGGATTGAAGTAAATATTGGCCTGTTCGTCAGAGTCGGTTACCGCGCGTTTAATCTTCTTAGCTAGCTTCTTAGGATCTTCTAACAGACCAATGAAGTTATTGGGGTTGTTATCTGACTTAGACATTTTCTTTTCTGGTTCTTGCAGGCTCATGATACGAGCACCGAACTCTGGAATATAAGGGTCAGGTAAACGGAATACGTCGCCATATAAGTTATTCACGCGGGTAGCAATGTCCCGTGTTAACTCAAGGTGTTGCTTTTGATCTTCACCCACAGGGACTTTATCCGCTTGATAAAGCAAAATATCAGCTGCTTGAAGAACAGGGTAGCTGTACAAGCCCACATTGATGTTGTTCTCGTTTTTCGCAGACTTATCTTTAAACTGCGTCATGCGGTTTAGCTCGCCCATTTGAGCATAGCAATTTAATACCCACGACAGCTGCGCATGTTCAGGCACATGTGATTGCAAAAATAGCGTGCTCTTTTGCGGGTCAATACCGCAAGCTAGATAAAGAGAAAGGCCGTCTAGACAGGCTTCGGCAAGCTGCTTTGGATCCTGTCTTACGGTGATCGCATGCAAATCGACAATCATGTATAAGCAGTCGTGATCGTCCTGCATGGAAACCCACTGTTTAAGTGCACCCATATAGTTGCCAAGGGTAAGTTGTCCTGAAGGCTGGCAGCCACTTAATACAACGGGTTTATTACTCATTTCTATTTACCTGTAATACGTTAAATTCTGTTAAAAACTAAGCTTTAGACAACGACGAAAGTTCATCGCGCATTTGCGCAATCACATCGCTGTAATCGGGTTGGGAGAAAATGGCCGAACCAGCCACAAACATATCTGCACCAGCTTCTGCTATTGCGCGAATGTTATCGACTTTTACGCCACCGTCAATTTCAATTCGAATATCATAGCCGCTTTCTAGTACACGCTGCTTCACCGCACGTACCTTATCTAGGGTACTGGGGATAAACTTCTGGCCGCCAAACCCAGGATTCACCGACATAATAAGGATATGGTGTAGTTTATCCATAACATGATCTAGGTAGTGTAGCGGCGTAGCCGGATTAAATACCAAACCGGGTTTGCAGCCTGCATCAATAATGAGCTGAAGAGAGCGGTCTATATGTTCAGACGCTTCTGGGTGAAAGCTTATGTAGCTTGCGCCCGCGTTAGCGAATTTCTCAATAAGGTCATCTACTGGCTTTACCATAAGGTGAACATCAATCGGCGCGGTTATACCGTATTTTCTCAATGCTTCGCAAATCATTGGCCCAAACGTAAGGTTTGGCACATAGTGGTTATCCATCACATCGAAATGCACCACATCGGCGCCTGCGTCTAATACTTTTTCTACGTCTTCACCAAGTCTGGCGAAGTCGGCAGAGAGTATTGATGGGGCAATTAAAAAGGGTTTCATTACGTGTCCTTCAAGTCAAAAACAATAAGGTGCGTTGCCACTTACGATATAAGGTTGCGAAAGTTTACCCAAAACCATGCTTTTTTACTATGTAAAGGGCACATCAAGGATGATTTGACATAAATTTAAGACAGACAACGGTAAAGCGTGTCGCTGCCCAATTTTGGTGAGACTGCGTTTTATTGGTGCGTTTTTAAGCGGTCTTCCCACTGAGTAAATTTCGGGAGTATTAAGTGTTTATTGTTTAAGTTATTACATATCAATAGTTTATGATTTTTTCGGCAAGCTTTTTTAATGAACCATAAATGGGCATCAACTTTGCGTTATCCAGTCCAAAAAGAAAACACAGACAGAAAAAACGAATTACAACAAGTTTGAATTTGACTGGAGAACACACATGAAAACATCTACAAAAAGAACCCTACTTGCCGCTGCTATTTCTTCAGCGTGTCTACTAACTGCAATGCCTAGCTATGCTGAAGGCGAGTTTACTGCCAATGCTAGTGCAACCAGCAACTACATTTGGCGTGGTCTAACACAGACAACTAACGAAGCTGCTGTACAGGGCGGTATCGACTACGCACACGAAAGCGGCTTCTATGCAGGTACGTGGGCGTCTAACGTGAATTACGGTGCAGGTGACGTATATTCATACGAGCACGATATGTATTTTGGTTTTGCTGGCGAGTCTGACGGCATTGCGTATGATTTTGGTTACCTTTATTACAACTATGATGATGAAGCGAACTTCGACTTCGCAGAATTATACGGCTCGGTAGGTATGGGTGGTTTAAGCCTTACCGTTTACTTGCTAGCTCACACTGAAGCTGATGAAGGCGAAGAGCAGGACTTTGGTTTTGCGCAAGCGTCTTATACGACTGTTGGCTACACCACTGAAATTTTAAATGGCACTGAACTTGGTTTCCACGTTGGTTATCACGAAGGTGATTTCGCTGAAGCGTTTAACGGCGTAGAAGGTTACATGGACTACGGTATTTCAATCGCAAAAGACGGATTTAGCTTTGCAATTACAGGCACTGATCTTGATGATATGGGCGGTGACGACGAATATGATAACGATGCAGTTAAATTTACTGTAGCTTATTCAGTAGATTTCGAGCTTTAAAGATTAATCTAAGAGGCCTAAGGATAGGCCTCTTAACCTAAACGTTGAGTAGTAAAAGCCTAATGTATTTGCATTAGGCTTTTCAATTTAAAACGCAACGCATTTTTAACTTGTTCGTTACTTGCTTTTGATTATAATGAGATTAAATTTTAAACGAGTGTAAGGGGTATTCAGGATGAAAGTTCTTCCTTTTTTTGCGATTTGCGGAGCCGTCGCCCTAGTTAGCGTGGCCGTTACAAACCCGCCAAGCTCACGCTCGTCTGTTTGTGAATTTCAGCCTGTTACCGAGTTTAATCCAAAGCTTCCTGCAAGCCACATTCAAAACCAATGCGCCCGTCATCAAGAGGGAGTTGAAGAGGTTAGCTGGCTGTCATGGATAGCAGGAAAATCACCGTCCTTTCAATTTCACTTTTTAGATTTACTAGAGTTGCTTCACAGCGACGATGGTAATCGGGATTTCACTTCACCTTCAAACGACTCTTAAGGGGATATTATGCAATCTGGTACTGGTTTTTGGTCAGTTCTAGGTAGTGTAGTGGCAAGTTTGTTTGGTGTTCAAAGCCATAAAAATTATGAACGTGACTTTACTAAAGGTACCTTTATCAGCTTTGCTGTTATAGGCGTTATTTTAGTCGTGGTATTTGTCGTATCACTCTTCATGTTTGTAAAGTGGTATACAGGCTACGGCTGATAACCCCCTCACACTGAGTAAAAGCGCTTCATCGCTTCAAATCGCTGTTTTTTTTAAGCTTTCATCTCGCAATAACTATTTAGCAGAAGAGGGCTGAGCTACTTTTTTCTTGCGTGTTTTTCGCTTGGGAACAACTTTCACGGGAGGGAAATAAGCCAATATTTCATCTACTGGCTGTCGCTTCGCGCCATTTTGACTAATCGAGCGTTTAACTGACAGCATGCTAAAGTCTGCGCCTTGATATAAAGCACGAGTTAGCGGTAAATCGTGGTTCGATATCAAAACCGGTATACCGCGTTTTTTAGAAGCTCGGGTGGCCAATTCTGCCAGTTTTTCTTGGGATTCTTGCCCAAAACTTCGCGCCGCATAACTGGTGAAGGCTGCTGTCTTGCTAATAGGTGCGTATGGAGGATCGCAATAAATAACATTGCCTCGCCTAGCCCTTGAAAAAACCTTCTCAAACGGTAGGCAGGTAAAAGTGGCCTTTTGTGATTTTTCAGAAAACACAAACATTTCGTCTTCTGGAAAGTAGGGCTTTTTGTACCGGCCAAAAGGCACATTAAAACGACCTTGAAGACTATATCGACACAAACCGTTGTAGCCGTGGCGGTTCAAATAGAGAAAAAGAATAGCGCGATAGTATTCGTCTTGCGTGCCGTTGAACTCTTCACGCAGGTCATAGTACATCTTCTCTTCATTGCGGCTCCCGTCAAAAAACGCACGCGCATCGTTAATAAGCGCATCGGGTTGCGCTTTTAAGAAGTTGTATAAGTTAATGAGGTCAGGGTTGATGTCATTAAGCAGGTAGCGTTTGTATTGCGTATTCAGAAATACAGATCCAGCACCAACAAACGGTTCTATGAGTTTGTTAGCTTGCGGTAATCTGGCCTGAATGTGCTCAACCAAGCTGTACTTGCCACCGGCCCACTTTAAAAAGGCACGGTTCTTTTTCTGCATCATGCTTAAACGTTACTACCTAGACGGAATGAAGACGGTGGTTTTTCCTTGCGCCGCCGTTCCAAGGGAAAGGGTCGTCTTTATACTTTTATGCTGATCAGTATCAGATATCACCACGCTAAAGGTAGATTGTAACTTTCATCAGTAAAACGGACAACCAGCAAGTGTCGCAAGAGTGGAATTTAGCTAAATTATCAGAACTAATTAGGTGCTTTTGACTTTGAATCGGCTTAATTTTGCGCTTTATCTATTTCAGCTAGGATCTGACTACCTCGCTTTATAAACGCATTTTGTCTGCCTGGATATTCAGGTAACGCTGCGCGAGTTTGCTGTGCTTGTGATAGTGAGGGATAAACTTCTCGGAACACAACCACAAACCAATCGCCGCCGTAGCGTTTAGTTTTATAAATGTGGGTTTGCTCTACAAGATTGTTGTCACGCAAGAACGCATTGAGCACCGATTCGCTTTTCATGGCTAACATTTGAATGGCGTAATCGTTAGCGTCAATCCATTGGTTTGCTTGCAGTGATGTTTGGTTCACATTTTCGTTTCTTAGCGCCGTATCAGTGCTTTGCGTGTTCGTTAGTGCTGTTTGTGTATTCTCTGCAGCCGTTTGCTCAGTACTTTCACCTCGACTAGCCTCGACAGAGGAAGAGTTACTGCTTTGCGCCCTTGAAGTAATACTACTATTGTCGCCTTCTGTTTCAGACAAAGAACCTGCATCAGGTAATGAGGATACTGCGCTTTCCCAGTCGGTAATTAGCGAGTCATTCTCTGCTATTTCGTTTTCCACTGGCTTATCAAGGGTTGATTGACCGGTTAGCTCAGGTGGTGCACTTGGTGTCGAGACAATTTCCACATTACCGGTTTGTGCGCTTACGTCACTTTGCATTTCAGCAACGGTGACTTCTCTGCTTTTTTTCTCGCCGGTATTGAGGCTTTCGTCACCATCGCCGTCAGCAATTAGCTTGTTATAGGCTGAACCTGGTTCAACCTGATTTTCCTTAGTTTCAACAGTTTGCTGGCTAATAGGAGAGAAAATTGATGCGAGCTTTTCACCGTACTGCCAATAAATAAGGCCAGAGAATGTGGCTAGAAACACCAGAACTACACCAGCATAAAACCATTTTGTTTTTAGCGGGTTAGTGAATGTCTTAGTATTTTCACGCTGTCTATTTTCTAAATGAGCCTGAAACGCTTCTCTTCGGGAAGCTATCATTTTATCGAGATCTGACTCGTAATTAGGCTGCTCGCTAATCACAGACTGGCTGCTAATAATAAGCGGTGTTTCAGTATTTTTAGCTGGAAGCCATTGTTTAGCGCGCTCAGCCCATGCGTTATTTGCAAATAAAAGCACATTTAAATGCTGTTTGTTTCCAGCAAATCGACTTTGTAATACCAAATCCCACAGTTCTTGTAACAGTGCATCAGGAAGGTTATGGGCTTGGGTGATAGCAATTAGAATTGGGCCTTCGTGGCTATTCAAATCAGAAAGTAACTCATTGAGGGGACGAACAAAGCTTCCCACTACTTGACCGAGCAACTGCCGACAAAGCTGTCTACGATAGTCAGAAGGGTCCATATTATCTTGCGCGGTCAAATACGCAATTTCGGTATCGTCGTGCTGTTGAAAGACAAAGGCTTCAAGGGTTTTTTGTTGTTGAGCAATAGACTCACCGCTGACAAAGATCAGCTGAGAGGAATAGTTAACCAGATATTCCAAACGTTCATGCAGTTCACTTTGCATGGGAGTTTGCCCTTATTCAACGTTGCTTTAAAACTAGTCTAGCAACGGACCTTATTCTCAGCTTCCCAAATCTCGGGAATAATGAAAGGGCACGCTGCCAGTTTGTCGTGAACGCGATTGATTAAGAGAGAATGTCAGTAAGGATGGCGTCGGTGACGTCTTTAGTAACAACCGCTTTGCCAATGCCTTGAGGAAGTACAAATCGAATACTGCCGGCTTCCACTTTCTTATCGCGCTTCATGTGCTTAACATAGTCGTCTTTCGTCATGCTACTAGGCCCTGCAATAGGCAGTGCAAAAGCTTCAAATAGCGCTGTCACGCGTCGTGTTTCTGACGCTTCAAACCATGTTAATGCTTCAGCAGCTTTACAAGCAATTATAGTACCAGCGGCTACCGCTTCGCCGTGTAGCCAGTTACCATAGCCTTGTTCGGCTTCAATGGCGTGACCGAAGGTATGGCCAAGATTAAGAATGGCGCGTAAGCCACCTTCCCGTTCGTCTTTCGCAACAACGTCTGCTTTTATTTCGCAGCAGCGAGAAATGGCGTAAGTAAGGATTTCAGTATCAAGTGACTTAAGTGCATTAACGTTTTCTTCAAGCCACGTAAAAAACGGGGCGTCGTAAATAATGCCGTATTTAATAACTTCTGCCATACCAGCAGCGAATTCTCTTGGGGGGAGTGTTGCCAGCGAGTCGGTATCGATAGCAACATAAACAGGTTGGTAGAACGCACCAATCATGTTTTTACCTAGAGGGTGGTTTACCGCTGTTTTCCCGCCTACCGAGGAATCAACTTGGGAAAGCAGGGTAGTGGGCACTTGAATAAAAGGTACACCGCGTTGGTAAGTCGCTGCAACGAAGCCTGTGAGGTCTCCTATCACACCACCGCCAAGGGCAATCAGCGTTGTATCTCTTGCTGCATTAAGCTCGAGAAGACGGGTCATGACCACTTCGAACTGTTCTAAATTCTTATACTGTTCGCCGTCTGGCAGAATAATGGTTTCAACTTGAACGTCACCACATGCTGCTTTAGCGGTTTCTAAGTAAAGGGGCGCAACGGTCTCGTTTGTTACGATAACCGCCAGCGGGCCTTTTATGTAGGCACTAAAAAGGCCGGGTTGCGAAAGCAGCCCAGCCTCTATCTGTATAGGATAGCTACGTTCTCCAAGTTCCACAGTTAAGGTTGACATTGGCGTAGCACCTCCTATTACATATTTAATTTATAGACCGATTTTACTGATAATTTGATTTGCTACAGCACGCGCACTTTGGTCGTCTGTATCAACAATGTAATCAGCTACTTCTTCGTAAAGCGGGTTGCGCATTTCTGCAAGATCGCGAAGAACTTGTTCTGGATCTTCGTTTTGTAGCAAAGGACGACGTTTGTCGCGTTGTGTACGTGCAACTTGCTTATCGATTGTGGTTTGAAGGTAAACAACAATGCCGCGAGCAGATAAACGATTACGCACCGCTTTAGTTACAATAGAACCGCCGCCAGTGGCAAGTACAATACCTTGCTTATCTGTCAAATCGTTAATGACGTTCTCTTCACGATTGCGGAAACCGTCTTCGCCTTCTAAGTCGAAGATCCAAGCGATATCTGCACCTGTACGGCGCTCAATTTCCTGATCCGAATCAAAAAAATCTAGGTGAAGTTCGTCTGCCAGATGTCTACCGATGGTACTTTTGCCAGCACCCATTGGGCCAACTAAAAAGATATTACGTTTTTCAGCCATATTTGCTTATATCACAACTTAATCATGTTAGGGGCAGTGCACTGTTGCCTTACCAGCCTACCCATTGACTCGTGCCTATTTAGTGTCCAATAAGCACCACTCCTTAAACCTCGCTTAAATTTCGAGGCGGGGATTATCTCAGTTTCATGCAAGGCGATGCAAGTTTTGTTACTAACAAATAGCGTATACCTGTAAATTTAGTTACAAAAAAAGCCTTAAAACAAAAAAAGCGCATTAAAATGCGCGTTTTTTGGGAGGTGAAATTTTACTTATGGCCTTTCAGTTACAATTTTAGGTGTAACAAAGATAAGTAGTTCTCGCTTCTGTTGAAGCTGCGAGGTATTTCTAAATAAAGCGCCTATAAAAGGTAAATCACCAAATAAAGGTACCTTTGATACGCCGTCTGAACTGGTCTGTTGGAAAATTCCGCCAAGTACGATAGTTTCACCATTTTCTACCAATACCTGGGTTTTGATTTCTTGGGTATCTATGGCTACCGCATCACCGGTTGATGTAGACACAGTCTCACCGCGGGTGTCTTGGGTTACAACTAAATCCAAAATTATGCGATTGTCTGGCGTAATGTGCGGAGTAACTTTAAGCGATAGGACGGCCTTTTTGAATTCTACCGATGTTGCACCGCTCGACGTTGCTTGAACATAAGGAATTTCCGTACCTTGTTCAATATACGCTTCGTGCTGATTAGCCACGGTAATACGAGGGCTTGCAATAATTTCACCCTTGTTCTCTGATTCCAGCGCAGAAAGTTCAAGATCGAGAATGGTACCGTCTACTAAACTTGCAATTTGAAAGCCGATACTTCCCGCTGCGCTGGTCACTGGAAGGTTCACATTAAGACGGTTATCAATGCTAGGCACCACCCCTCCGGCAATGGTATCGGCCGCTTCAAGGGTGCCTGATACGCCGTTATCATCCTGGCGGTCGCTGAAGCCCCACCGAACGCCTAACTGCTCGTCAACATCATCAAGTACAGTAACCATGCGACTCTCTATCAGCACTTGCTTCACGGGAATATCTAAAGCATTGATGGTTTTTCTAGCTTCATCAATAGACGCTAAGGTATCGCGAATAAGTAATGTATTGGTTCGTTCATCCACGGTAACGCCGCCACGATCGGAAAGAATTCCACCTTCGGTAGATTTCAATATAGTGGCTAACGCTGTGGCTTTAGCATAGTTAACCGAAATATTTACCGTATGTAGTGGGGCTAAATCCGACACTTGTTTCTTAGACTGAAGCGCTTGTGTTTCGCGTGCAGATAATTCTTCGGCAGGCGCAATCAACAAGATATTGCCCTCTAAACGCTTGTCTAAGCCTTTAACGCGTAAAATCATATCTAGCGCCTGATCCCACGGCACGCCAGATAAGCTAATAGTGACGTTGCCTGATACGGTGTCAGTCGTTACAAGGTTAAAACCGTTTACCTGCGCGATAATTTGTAGAACCTGCCTTACAGGAACATCTTGAAAGTCTAATGAAATCGGGTCGCCTGTGTATTGTTTCTCTGCGCCCAACGCTTCTTGTTGCTCGATGTCCATCGGCGAAATTGCTACGCGCAGTACACTGTCTTTTACCGAATTTTTAACGGTAACTTGGCCAGAGTAGTTAATCTCAATACGTGCATCATTTTCATCTTCAAAGGTTTCGATGGT
The DNA here is from genome assembly GCF_056311775.1 of Alteromonas sp. ABH4_454. Taxonomy (NCBI): domain Bacteria; kingdom Pseudomonadati; phylum Pseudomonadota; class Gammaproteobacteria; order Alteromonadales; family Alteromonadaceae; genus Alteromonas; species Alteromonas sp. ABH4_454. The sequence continues at coordinate 1,254,525 of NZ_CM149972.1, forward strand.
TGAAACAACAGTGCCAAAATCGGCCACGCTAAGCTCAACGAGTTGATCTTCAGCTAAAGCGGTATTGGTGAGCGTAAGAGACACTTTTCCCTGCGATTCAATAAGCTGCACTTTGGGAGCTTTACCAACGAACTCCACTAAGGTTACTGCCGTACTATTGGGCGCTTGGGTAAAGTCTATATTCGTAACCGTAGTAGTGGGAGCCGTTTCATTTTGCTTTGCGTTGGGATCTACCAGTAGGGGCTCTTGTGCTTTGACGGGGTGAGACACCAAAAAAGTAAATGAGAATATTGCAGCGACAGCAAAAGCCAGCCAATACCATCTAGGTGCTCTTCGAGTGAGAGACTTATTAAAAATGTATCGTTCGGCCATGCTTACTCTCCCGCCTTCGATGCTGTAGTCATTGTTGTTGTTTTCCTTTGCCAGCAGCCTGCACCATCAGGTAATAATTGTTCAATAGTAATTGAGTCGGTGCTAATTTGCATAATTTTGCCATAAAACAGCCCGATACGACTCCCTACTTTAGCTTTATGTAACGCGCCATCGTTACTTTTTAATAATGCCCACTTTTCCCCCTTAACGGCAAAGTTGCCAGCAAGTGCAAGGGCATCTACACCATAAGCCTCCAATGCTTCCTTAGTGCGTTGAAAGTTGGGTTGTAGACAGTTTTCTACCCTTGCTTTAGCTACCGGCGCCGTATTTTTTCGCGGACGGTCGAAAGGGCTTCTAAGCGTACTTGCAGTATAGCTAAATGGAGGGTGTGTTTTGAATTCTGGGTAGGGTTCTATTTGAGGCTGTGCGCGCTCCTTAACACTTTGTGTGTAGGCCTGAAGATCGTCAAGCTTAGGCGAACAGCCTGTTATAAGTAATACGATTAAAAGAGATAAAAGCGAACGAATCATTGTTCATCTCCTTCAATATCTGAAGCATTTTCAGAGCGATAGGTTTTAGCTTGTAATTTAAGAGATAAACCGCCTACTTCGCGCTTAATATCAAAGTCGTGTAGCGTAACAATACGAGGTAAGTCGGCCACTTTAGACACGAATTCGCCGAAGTTATGATAACCTCCGCTTACTTCCATTTCGATAGGAAGCTCGGTGTAGAATTCCTTTGGTACTTCTTGTTGCCAGTTAAGTAGTTCAAACGTTAGCCCAGTCTGACGTACCCACGTACGTGATGTCATCAAGCAGGCCTGGCGTTTCGTTACTGGTTGGCAGACTTTTCAGCATGGAAGAGAAGTCTTCTTTTATCTTTGCAAGTTGTTCCTCATACGCTTCTAAATTAGCCGCAATGCGATATTTAGCCTCAAACTGCAGTTTCAGCTCTTGCTCCTTTAGCTCGGCGGCATCCATAATCGGTAGTTTAGGGCTTACCAAGGTGTAGTAGCTTATTGCACCTACCAATATGGCAAGAAACGCAGCGACAACTATGCGGACTTCGTTCGGCCAAATTGCGATTTGTTCAAAGTCGAGTTCGTTGAGTTCTTTTAGTTTCGAGACATCAAACTTCATGATTCCTTCGCCTCACTACTTACGATTTCTAAGGGAGCAACGTTCGGGTTTATCGAAAAAGTAAGCGTAAAGTTGCTAATCGCTCTAGCCGCGCTGCTGTCAGATTTTATGGTAGAAAGCTCTGCGCCCACGAATACTTTTGAATTATCTAGTGCGCGCATAAAATCTGATAAGCGGTTGTTTGAGTCGCTAATCCCTTCTATCGTGATGATGTTATTGGTTCTTGTCATAGATTCGAAAGCCACACCTTGGGGGACCAGCTTGGCAAGCTCATCAAATACAATAGGGGCGACGTTACGGTTTGCTTGTAGTTGCTCAATGAGTGCCATACGCTGCTCAACCGCACTTTTTCTTTCTTTTACTTTTTTAATCTCACCAATTTGCGCATCAAGCACGGCTATTTCACGTTCAAGGTATTGGTTACGCGAGTTTTGATTATTAATCTGCTGGTCGATAGCTTGACCAATAAACCAAAAAATTAAGCCCACAATAGCAGCAACCGCAACTAGGCCTGCCAAGTATTGTTGCTTTTGATGTTGGCGCTGCTTTTCTCGCCAAGGCAGTAAATTTACATGTGCCATGGCGTAAAGCTCCGGCTCGCCAGACCCGCTGCTATTGCAAGCTGAGGTGCAATTTTACTAAGTCGTGCAGTATCTAGTTTTGGGTTTATAGTCATATTACTAAATGGGTTGAAGCAATCTACTTCAAGGCCTAAGTCTTGTTTCAGAATGTCTACCAGTGGTTCGATGGTCGCTGCGCCACCACTTAACAGAATTTTCTTTGGTCGCTCAGCATGCAAGGTGCTCATGTACATCTGAAGAGCGCGGTTAATATTCTGCTGAAGGTTAGCTGCAAAAATGGGAAGGGTGTCTTCTACCCAATTGCCTGAAAGCGTCCCGTCTAGTAACTGGCGTTCTGCTACCTCGCGCTCCACCATATGAATAGCGCTAATATCATTGACCAGTTGGTTTAGCCCAAATGCGTGCTCTTTTGTGTAAATCACATCACCATTTTTAATCACGCATATTTGAAGTAGTGAGGCGCCAACATTTATACAGCAAAGTGGCTCATCTTCAGCTTGCGGAGTGTGGAAAAAATCCAATGCATTGCCAATAGCGTAATTTTCCATATCGACAATTTTAGGCTCGAAGTTAGCCTCTCTTGCTAGCAACAACCTACTGTCGACGAGATCTTTATGAGCGGCCGTTAATAAAACATTGACCTTACCAGTGTGAGTCGTGCTTGGCCCCATTTCTTCAAAATCTAAATAGACTTCCTCAAGGGGGTAGGGAATAAGACTGTCTGCTTCTATTTCAATTTGATTTTCAAGGTCGTAATCGTTTTGCTCAGGTTCCATATAGACTATTTTGCTAATAACAGACGTGCCCGCCACCGCGACATTCGCCAGCTTTAACTTCGTTTTTAACGATTTACGGATTTTTTTCAGCGCAACGCTAACCGATTCATAATCTTTAATATCTCGCTCTGAAAAAGCGATCTTTGAGATGGGTTCGCAGGCATACCCTTGAAGGACGAACCCGTCTTTTGATTGTTCTAGCCACACCGCTTTTATTTGACGCGTGCCTATGTCTAAGCCCACAATGGGCGGCAGCTTTTTTTTGAACAGCGATTTCATTTACAAGTGTCCAGTTTCAAAGGTAGTTGCTCTAAAGTACAATATTACTCTATTAGTATTGTGCGTATGGTTCTACAGATAACACATACGTATAGAATATACGTCATTTCAACAAAATGTCTTGGTATCCGTTACAGTGAAGTACATTAAACCACTTTTTTTATTTAGCTTTCTATCAGGCCTTCTTGGTTTTGCAGCACTGGTAGGTATTTACTTTTATATCAAACCTGACCTACCAAGTGTTACTGTACTTAAGGATGTACAACTGCAAACCCCTATGCAGATATACACTAAAGATGGAAAACTTATTTCACAATATGGAGTTAAACGGCGGATCCCGGTAAAACTTGAGGAAGTTCCGCAAGAATTAATTGACGCCATACTGGCTACTGAAGATAGCCGCTTTTACGAACATCACGGCATTGACCCCATTGGTATTGTGCGCGCTGCAGTAAGTCTAGTACTTACGGGCGAAAAGCGTCAGGGCGCAAGTACATTAACCATGCAGTTAGCAAGAGGGTTCTTTCTTAGCCGTGAAAAGACCTACGTTCGAAAAATAAAAGAAATTTTCATTGCGCTGCATATGGAGCAAGAACTTTCCAAACAAGAAATATTAGAGCTGTATCTAAACAAAATTGAGTTAGGGCACAGGGCGTTTGGATTTGGTGCTGCTGCTCAGGTGTATTATGGCAAACCGCTAGACGAACTTTCTTTAGCGCAAATTGCCACTATTGCTGGTCTGCCCAAAGCCCCCTCGGTACTTAACCCTGTAAGCGGCCCAGAGCGTTCGGTTGAGCGTCGACGTGTTGTACTTCTTCGAATGTTAGATGAAGAATACATAACTAAAGCCCAGTTCGATGAAGCGGCTAATGCGCCGGTTACAGCTAAAAAACACGGAGCCGAGATAGAAGTTGATGCGCCATATTTAGCAGATACCATTTACAATGAAATGGTCGAAATTTATGGGAAAGAAGAAGCGGAAACGGGCGGTTACCAAGTTTACGCTACAGCAACGTCTGACCTGCAACTTGCGGCACAACGCGCAGTGGTGAGAAACCTTCATGATTACGATGAGCGTCATGGGTATAAAGGCCCGTTGGGGTACTTATGGGATATTCCTAAGCAAGAAGGTAAGGATGACGTCATTCCCCAGCTTTCCTTAAGCTTTGACGTAAGTAATAAAACAACACGAGAAGAGTGGGACAACGAATCACTCATGCGTGTGCTTGAAGAAATTCCTCATATCAAACCCTTATTACCGTCTGTAGTTACCAAGGTAAATGATCAGTCAATCGATGTGCTTGCCGTTGATGGAAGAACCATTACGGTAGAGTGGGACGGCCTCGATTGGGCTAGACGCTACATTACGGATTTTAGGCAGGGAAGTGACCCTAAAACCGCCTCAGATGTAACCCAAGAAGGCGCAGTAATTTACATTAGGCAGCAAGAAGGGCAGTGGCGTATTTCGCAAATTCCAGAAGTAAGCGGTGCCTTTATTGCGCTTAATCCTCAAAATGGCGCTGTTGAAGTTGTAGTTGGCGGCTATAGCTTTTACCAAAGTCAATTTAATAGGGCGACCCAGGCAAAACGACAGGTGGGTTCGAATATAAAGCCTTTTGTTTATTCAGCAGCAATAGACAGTGGTTACACACTCGCGTCAATTATAAACGATGCGCCTATAAACCAATGGAATGCTGCTACCGGCGTTGCTTGGCGACCGCAAAATTCACCAGCAGAGTACGATGGCCCAATAAGGATGCGCAAAGCCTTGGGCAAATCTAAAAACGTGGTATCGGTTCGTTTACTTCGTGGTGTTGGTCTAAGAGAAACGGCAGATTATTTAACCCGATTTGGTTTTAATAAAGACGACATTCCATTAGATGAAACCGTATCTCTTGGCTCGAGTTCACACACCCCACTTGAAGTCGTAAGAGGTATGTCGGTCATCGCGAACGGCGGTTACTTAGTAAACCCTCATTTCATTAGCAAGGTGCTTGACGAAAACGGCGATGAACTTTGGAAAGCAAACCCTGTGTGGGCATGTAATCGTTGCGAAAACCAAAGCGAGCAAGAAATGCTGCCTGAAGACGAAGAAGCGGATATTGAAGCCTTGCTAGCCGCTGAGTTAAACCAAGATATCTTACTAGGTGACGCCGACCTTGATGAAAACACTGAAAAAGCGATAGCGCCTCAGGTCATTACGGCTCAAAATGCTTTCTTAGTTTCAGAGATGATGCGTACGGCTGTTCGAGCAAATGGAAATTGGAGCAAAAAGACTTATTGGTTAGGCACAGGTTGGCGTGCTCGCAATATTCTGCAGCGCACCGATATTGCTGGTAAAACAGGCACAACGAACGATTCACGAGATACCTGGTTCAGTGGTTTCCATAAAGATTTGGTGGCAACGACCTGGGTTGGGTTTGACAATATGGGCCGTCAACTGGGACGTGCCACACGTAATCAAAATTTGATTAATAAGGACCCTGAGAAGTTCAACTGGATTGGTAACGCTTTGATTGGTATCGAAGATGGCGCGAAAGCGGCGGAGCCTGCATGGATAAGATTTATGCAGCACGCCCTTGAAAATAAACCGCATACGCCTATGCCCGTACCAGAGAATATAGTGCGTGTTCGCATTGATCGTACCAGTGGAAAGTTGACCAGACGTACAGACCATACGACACTATTCGAATATTTCCTGCAAGGTACGGAACCAACCACTTACGTTCGCGATGACGAAGTGTTAGATCCAGCCACGCAGGACAAGACAACTGCGCCAGAGCCAGAAGAAATATTCTAATTATAAAAAAGCACGCTGTGTGCGTGCTGCTTTAGGCGAAGGCGATGTATTTGCCCTGAACTCATTATCGGAAAACCAATGTCAGAAGATTCACAGCGATATCTTTATATTCCTCATGCCGGCCCATCTTTGCTGGAAACCCCCCTACTGAATAAAGGCAGTGCGTTCACAGCACGTGAGCGTGCGGCCTTTAACTTAACTGGTCTAGTGCCTCCACGGTATGAAACGATTGAAGAGCAGGTTGAGCGTGCTTATATGCAATACAGCAGCTTTGACGAAGCACTAAACAAGCATATTTATCTGCGCGCTATTCAAGATAACAACGAAACCTTGTTTTATCGTCTGATTCAAAAGCACATTGATGAAATGATGCCTATCATCTACACCCCAACTGTAGGTGATGCATGCGAACAGTTTTCTGACATTTATCGCAGTTCACGCGGCTTGTTTGTGTCTTATGAAGAACGTCATCAGCTAGATGACATCGTTCGCAATGCGACAAAGCGCAAAGTGAAAGTGATTGTTGTGACTGACGGTGAGCGCATTCTAGGCTTGGGTGACCAAGGTATAGGTGGTATGGGCATTCCTATCGGAAAGCTATCGCTTTACACCGCTTGCGGGGGAATTAGCCCTGCGTACACTTTACCAGTGATGTTAGACGTTGGTACTAACAACGAAAAACTGCTTAATGACCCTATGTACATGGGCGCGCGCCACCCGCGTATAGGGCAGGAAGAGTACGACGAATTTGTTGATATGTTCATCAATGCGGTGAAGCGACGCTGGCCTGACGTGATGATTCAATTTGAAGATTTTGCACAGCCAAATGCTATGCCGCTATTAAACCGCTATCGCAACGACGTGTGCTGTTTTAACGACGATATTCAAGGCACCGCTGCAGTTACTCTTGGTACTATTCTGGCGGCGTGTAAAACCAAGCAGCAAAAGCTAAGAGACATGAAAGTTGTGTTCGTTGGGGCGGGCTCTGCGGGCTGTGGTATTGCTGAAATGCTAATTCAGCAAATGGTATTTGAAGGCCTTACTGACGAACAAGCGCGTAAGCAAGTGTTTATGATTGACCGTTTTGGTTTGGTAACTGAAGGCATGGAAGGTTTGCGCGACTTTCAACAAAAACTTCAGCAGAAGAATGCCGATTTGGCAGATTGGACATTCAGCGGTGACTACGCCTCTTTGTTAGATGTGATGCACTGCGCGAAACCAGACGTACTTATTGGTGTTTCAGGTCAGCCAGGTCTATTCACTGAGCAAGTTATCCGTGCCATGAAGCAAGGTTGTGAACTGCCGATTATCTTCCCGTTAAGCAACCCTTCTCGCCAGGTTGAAGCGCGTCCAGAGCAAGTAATTGAATGGACCGAAGGTGAGGTTATTATTGCAACCGGGAGCCCGTTTAAGCCTGTTGAGTACAATGGCAACGTCATCCCTATTGCTCAGTGTAATAACTCTTATATTTTCCCTGGTATTGGTCTTGGTGTTGTTGCATCAAAAGCGAAGTTAATTAGCGATGAAATGCTAATGGCAGCAAGTAATGCTCTGGCGGCAGCGTCGCCATTAGTCAACACCGGACAAGGTTCATTATTGCCACCACTTGCAGCTATCGCGGAAATTAGCCGTGAGATCGCTTTTGAAGTAGGAAAAGTAGCGATGGAGCAGGGGCTAGCCTTGGAAATGTCTGACGACGCACTGCGCGCCAGCATTGAGCGAAACTTCTGGAAAGCTGAATATCGCCCTTATAAGCGGGTAAGCATTTAATCTGAACAAAACTTCAAAAAAGCAGGTAAAACCTGCTTTTTTTGTGCCTGTAGATTAGGTTTTCTTTATTACTTCTCTATCATTAGCAGAAATAACCAAACCTAATTCGTTCGCTTTTTATCCATCTCGCGGAGCAATCGTAAACCAATGTAAAATGGTGTTGCCTATGCGCAACATTTCCTTCATTTCTCTGACTCTTTTTACTACCTTGGTGTTATTAAATTATTGATATTTATTGATTAATTTCAATTGGCATGATGATTGATACTCTTCTTATTAGTTACAACAAGGAGCAAGAGGTGTTATTGATGACAACGTTAAAAAACAAGGCAAGTCCTTTCTGTACGCGACTTATTAAGCGCTCATTCTCTACATCGTTAGTTATGGCAGCTCTTGCAACAATTTCTGCTTGTGATGCAACTAACGTTGATGTTGTAGCACATGATGAAAAGGCTACGGAAAAAGCTATAGAACCTACTTCAGAAAGCCCAGTAGATGAACAAAGTGAAATGTTTGTTTATTTGGATGAATCCGACCTAATTGACGCCTACTACAAGGTTAAGTAACTCGAAATTATACGTTTACATGCTATCGATGTAGCCACCGTTTCTGCCGATTAATTTTATTGGTGGGTATCGATTAGTTCCAGTTTGCGGGCAATGGACTGCTCGCCTTTTATTATTAAAGCCGTGCTTTGTATCTCTGCAAAGTGCGGCATTTTTATGTCAGTAACCGTATATCCCCGTTTATTAGTCGACAGTGATGAGCTATAAGTCTTTAAAAGCTGTTCTTAATAGCTATGTATTGCAGTAACTTAACCAATAAAGAAACTATAAGGATTTGCTATGTCGACAGAAAATAACTACACACCGCCAGAAGTTTGGACTCAGGCTGAAGATGATGGTAACAAGTGGGCTAGTATTAACCGTCCTGTGTCTGGCGCTTCCCACGAAAAGGATCGTCCGAGTGGCGAACATGGTTTGCAGCTTTATTCGTTAGCCACGCCCAACGGTCAGAAAGTGACTATCATGCTAGAAGAGCTGTTGGCAGCAGGTGTAAGTGAAGCAGAGTACGACGCTTGGCTTATAAATATTGGTGAGGGCGAGCAGTTTTCTTCAGGGTTTGTTGACGTGAACCCTAATAGTAAAATTCCCGCAATGGTCGATACTACAACGGCGCCAGAAACGAAGCTTTTTGAATCCGGTTCAATTTTGGTTTACCTCGCAGAAAAGTTCGGTAAGTTTATTCCCCAAGATGCCCATGCTAAAGCCGAGTGTTTCAACTGGCTGTTCTGGCAGGTAGGTTCGGCGCCATACTTAGGTGGCGGCTTCGGGCACTTCTATAGCTATGCACCTTACCCAATGGAATATCCTATCAATCGCTTTACTATGGAAACTAAGCGCCAGCTAGACGTGCTAGATAAGCACTTAGCAAATAATGAGTTTATGGCGGGAAGTGAATACAGCATTGCAGATATGGCTATATGGCCATGGTACGGCAATTTAGTGCTTGGCAACCTATACGACGCAGCAACGTTTCTTCAAGTACATGAGTACACCAACTTGGTACGATGGGCTAAACAGCTAGAGAAACGAGAAGGCGTCAAACGAGGTCGTATTGTCAACAAAACCTGGGGCGATGACGGCCAGCTAGCAAACCGCCACAGCGCAAAAGATATCGACGACGCCCTCGCCAACACCTAAATAATGGGGTCAGAGTCTGGACTCTGACCCCAATTTTTAAATGAGCTCTGCCACACTCTTTAGATAGGCTTGTTGGAGTGGTGTGAAATCCCACTCATTCAGGGCCTCATTAAATTCAAAGTTGCCCACACGGCCTCGCCAGCGTTCGTTAGGCGCTGCAGACCAGTTTTTCATATACACTAACTTTCCATGCAGGCAGTGTAACACTTCAAGTTTTGGCGATTCTGCCGCACTGTAAGTTACATGCTCAGAGACAATAGCGCCTTCTTCACAGTCTTGGTCAAAAAATACAAAACCCCGGTACCCTCCCTTTTCGGTAATGGTAATGAGTGATGCATATTCTTTACTCTCGGACACTTTTCTCAGCGCCGGCAAATAGCCATCAACTCGCTTAATTTGAAGCCCTTTTGATTTGTTATGCCATTGCCAACCTGAACTGCCCATAAAAGTTAGCTCGTTGTTTTTATTGTTAATACGCCAAAGCGTTTCAAAGGTATTCCAAGACGCAAAGGCAATGATGCACAACATTATAAAACCGGTGATGAATATGAGTGGCTTTGTCATGGCACAAGCCCCTAGTAGATTACGAATGTTTAGTTCTTTGCTACGAAAAAAGCACAATGCTAGACCTTCATTGCAAAAAAGTAATTCGCTTTACCTTATTTCTGTATAGCTTTTTTGACTTCCGTTAACCAACGCTTGAGCCGAAAAAATCCATCGGACCTGTAAGCTTAATAAACTATCCACGATGCCAAACAATAGCGATGAGTAGCTTTCGCTCCTTCCAGTTATACAAAGCTCGCCGACGCTTACCCTCATCGAACGATGTTCCAGCAGCAAAAACGGATATACAAAAAATTCACCTAACGATAAGTGTTTTAGCGTGATTTAAAAACACGATTATCATTATCTATTTTGTTTACTTTAATTGCTTAGATGAATCGGCGATTATCTTTTTAAACGAAAAAGGTGATTAACAAAAACGTTGTTGGTTACTTATGTTATGCCCAGTTTTGGCGAGACAATTAGTAAAGCTAAAAAGAGGGCGAGAAAAGAACTAGAAGGAATTCGCAATGAGTAAGTGTCCATTTTCAGGTACAGCTATAAACCCTACCACGCTAACGTCTAGCAATGGTGCGCCCGTTGCTAATGACAATCAAAGTCGAACCGCGGGTCCTCGCGGCCCCGTTACTTTCGACAACCATTATTTGTTCGAGAAGCTTGCGCACTTTAACCGCGAGCGAATTCCAGAGCGCGTAGTTCACGCCAGAGGTAGCGCAGCGTATGGTACGTTTACGCTAACTAAAAGTCTGTCTGATTATACTATTGCCGACTTTTTACAAAAGGAAGGGCAGAAAACCGATGTGTTTTTGCGATTTTCTACTGTAGGAGGCGGTCAAGACTCAAGCGATTACGCTCGTGACCCTCGTGGTTTTTCGGTGAAGTTTTACACGGAACAGGGTAATTGGGATATGGTGGGAAATAACACACCTGTATTCTTCTTGCGAGACGGCATTAAGTTCCCTGACTTCATACACAGCCAGAAAAAGAACCCACGTACTAACTTGCCAGATCCGCAGGCGGTATATGAGTTTTGGGCAAACAACCCTCAGTCATTACATCAATCAACGATTTTGATGTCTGACCGTGGTATCCCACTTTCCTATCGCCACGTGAATGGCTATAGCTCACATACTTTAAGCTTTTGGAATAACGCAGGAGAGCGCTATTGGGTGAAGTGGCACTTTAAAACTAACCAAGGTATCAAAACGCTCACTAATGAAGAAGCAGCGAAAATGCCTGCCTTTGGTGCGCAACAAGACCTTGTTGAAAGTATTGATAACGGTGATTTTCCAACGTGGACAGTAAACGTGCAGATCATGACCGAAGAGGAAGCTCGTAATTATCATATCAACCCGTTTGACTTGACCAAAGTATGGCCGCACAGCGACTTCCCATTAATTGAAGTAGGACAGTTGGAGTTGAACCGTAATGTTGATAACTACTTTGCAGAAACTGAGCAAGCAGCGTTCGCGCCGAGCAATTTGGTACCGGGTATTGGTGCGTCGCCAGACAGAATGCTTCAAGCACGATTAATTGGATATCAAGATGCACACAGGTATCGCATTGGTGCAAACTACAACCAGATACCGGTAAACGCACCACGTTGTCCAGTACACAATTATCAGCGAGATGGCGCTTTTGCAGGGATTAACCCAGCACTTGCGGGAAGTGGAGCAAACTTCTATCCAAATAACCGTGCTCGCATTGGTGAGCCTGCTGAAATGCCAGGGGTGCAGGAGCCACCGATGCCATTAGAGCAAGATGCATGGTTAGACATTTATGATAACCGTGATGAAGACAACTACTCTCAGGCAGGTGATCTGTACCGCATTATGAGTGAAGACCAAAAGCAGCAGTTGGTAAACAATATCGCTGATGGTTTAAGCCAAGCGACTCAAGATGTTCAAGAAGCCATGTTCGTGCAATACGACCTAGCAGATAGTGACTACGGTGCTCGTGTTAGAAAGGCGGTAGCCAGCAGATAAAGTAAATGGGGTCAGAGTTAATTTTGGAAAATGTACTCTGACCCCGCTTTTTTACTGGGTTGCGACTAGGGCGTAAACGTGCAAACGAATGGCCTGAAGTGCGCGTTCTTTCCAATTGTTCCAAGTAATGCGCTTGCTAATTTCGTGCTGATTTAAGGTAATGTACCCGTGATTTAGCGCCCAAACCTGCATAGCCACATCTTGCTTTTCTTCGACAGACAAATCTTTTTTAATCAACGCCGCGGTAAGCTTAGTTAGCGTGATAAAGGCTTTTTCACCAGCCTCGATAGCTTCATCCGATGGCGTATAGTCTTTCAAATTAGAAGCAAAAATTAGTCGATAATGAGCCGCGTGAGTTTCTGAAAACGTTAAAATACGCTCGCAGCCATTAATCACTTTTTCCGCCGCAGTATTGCCATCCGCCGCCAACATTTCACGCTCTACCAATCCAAAACCTTCAATATAGAGCGCATCTAGGATGCCCTGCTTACCTTTAAAGTGGCTATAAATGCCGATAGTAGACATACCAGCGCCTTCGGCTATAGCACGCACGCTCAGCGCATTTGTACCGCCTTTTAAAAACAGTGCTGAAGCAGCATCTAAGATCTTTTGTCGGGTATCTTTTTTCATTTACACATCATTTACATGTTGCGCAATATAACACCGTTATGTAGAGTGAGTTGATAACGCTGTTATATCTCTTGGTTTAACACTTAACCTGCCTGCCCGCAGGTTATTCATAAGGACACTATATATGAAAACTGAGCAATTAACCTGCGATTATTTGATTGTAGGCGCTGGCGCGGTAGGGATGGCATTCGCCGATGTACTGCTCCACGAAACAAACGCCAACATTTTGATTGTAGATAAAAATGCGAAGCCCGGCGGGCATTGGAACTACGCTTACCCCTTCGTCACCCTACACCAGCCTTCAGCGTTCTATGGTGTGTGCTCAAAAGAGCTTAATCGGGGCGTAATCGACAAGTGCGGAATGAATGAAGGCCTAATGGGGTTAGCTTCAGGGCAAGAAGTTAGCGCGTATTTCGATGCGGTCATGAATGAAACCTTTTTACCTTCAAGTCGTGTGCAGTATTACCCGCTTTGCGAATACAAAGGAAATAAACAGTTTGTATCAACCTTAAATGGCAAGCACTACAACGTCACCGTGAACAAGAAAATTGTTGATGCCACTTATTTAAATACCAATATTCCACTTACCCATACTCCAAGCTTTACTCGCGACAACGATGTTGCATTTACGCCTGTTAATACCGTGGTTGAAAATATCGAAGGCTTTGATAACTACGTGGTGGTCGGTGGTGGTAAAACAGGTATTGATACTTGCCTATGGCTGCTCGAAAACCATGTGGCCCCAAATAACATCCATTGGGTGGTATCGCGAGATGCGTGGTTACTTAACCGTAAAAATACCCAACCCTTGGATGACTTCTTCTTCGACTCTATTGGGGCGCAAGCGAATCAGATGGAAGCTATTGCTGCGTCAACTTCCATTGAAGATATGTTCGACAAATTGGAAGAGCGAGGTGTTTTACTGCGCATTGATAAGGAAGTAAGACCGAGTATGTTCCACGGCGCAACGGTGAGCGAATTAGAGCTAAAAGCTTTACAAACGCTTCCGTCTATCGTTAGGGAAGGTCGGGTTAAGCATATCAGCCGCGATAAACTCCAATTTGAAAATACAACATGGAGTATGCCGGATAACGCCCTTGTTATTGATTGTTCTGCTTCAGCGCTGACTAACTTAGAGATGAAAGCGGTGTTTGATGGCGACACCATCACCCCTCAAACAGTGCGTGCCTATCAACCAGTTTTTAGTGCCGCTCTTATTGCCCACGTTGAGGCGGCCTACAGTGATGAACAACAAAAGCAGATGCTGACACAAGTGGTCCCTCTGCCTAATCGAGACGTCGATTGGTTGCCAATGACAGCCGCCATGTTACGAAATATGCGAATTTGGGGTGAAGACTCGGCGCTTAAAGCGTGGATCTACCATTGCCGGCTGGATGGCTTTTCAAAAATAGTACACGGCGTGGCAAAAGACGATATGCAAAAAATGCAGGTATTAGGGCGTTTGAAAGAAGCAGCGGCACCGGCAATGAAAAAGCTGATGACCTACATACACAGCTTAAAAGCGAGCGGGCAACTTTAAGAGGTTATAAATAACGATGAAACAGTTTCAAATAGACAAAATGAACCCAAACCGCTTTCGGATAATGCAAACAGAAGATAGCCTTGATAGTGCGCAGATAGAGGGAACTGGAAAGGCGAAAAGCGTAGTAATCAAAATTGAAAGGTTCGCGTTTACTGCTAATAACCTGACCTATTATATGGTGGGTGACAAGCTTGGTTATTGGCAGTTTTTTCCACCTGTTAATACAAGTAGCAACGAAAACTGGGGCGTTATTCCTGTATGGGGCGTGGGTCAAGTAATTAGCTCTAACAACGATGCAGTAGAAGTAGGAAGTCGCTACCTAGGTTATTTCCCGCCCGCTGAATATTTGGTGATGAGTAACACCACAGTTAATGGCGGTAACCTTATAGACTGTAGTCCTCATCGCTTGAAGCTGCCGCAAGGTTATAACGTCTATCGTCCACTGCCTGCCCAAAAGAGCGATGCTAACGCTGAATTAAACACTAAGCAGCACGAGCAAGAAAACTATCAGATGTTGCTGTGGCCGCTTTACGCAACATCTTACTGTTTATTAGAAGTAGTCGATGCTATACCTGAGCCAAAAAGACAACAGTTATTAGTTCTAAGTGCTTCAAGCAAAACCAGTTTAGGGCTTGCTTTTGCGTTAAAAGAAGCCGGTATTAGCGCGATAGGCGTCACCTCTGAAAAGCGCATTGCATCACTTGAAGCGTTAAATGTTTACAGCACCGTTATTAGCTATGAACAGCTGGAAATGTTGCAACTAAAAAGCACCGTTGTGGTCGACATGTCCGGCAATGCCAAGGTTAAAGACTCAATAAAACATAGACTTGGTGCGCACCTAACCAGATACATCAACGTTGGGCTTACTCATTGGCAGGATGTTAAGGCCACAAGCGATGAGGAGTTCTTCTTCGCGCCTGCTCATATACAGCAGCGCATGTCTGAGATTGGGGCTGCTGAGTACCAAAAGTTGAGTAGCGGGTTTGTATCAAAGGCCATTGCGTGGAGCGCCGGTTGGTTGAACGTTAAAGAGCGTGAAGGGTTGAGCGCATTACAAGATGACTTTAGCCAGCATCAACAAGGTCAGATTCCTTCAAATGAAGGAAGAATATACACACTTGTTTAGCGTGTAACCGAAGCACACGTTCTAAGTTCGAGCGCTTTGACAAAAGCGCTCGGTCAAAGGCAATATCACACGTATTGATTAAAGTAATCGGTGACTTTAGGCCATAAGCGCTGACATTTTCGTGAGAAAAACTTCATGTGGCCTATTTCTTTTACGTTGTTGGCCTGCGGGTCGAGTTCCTCCACCTCGGCTTCCATATTGGGGAAAACGCTAATCATATCGTGGACGTTGTGAATATTAGCAATGTCATCGTCATTGGCGAGTAGCCACTTAGAAGGTATCTGAATGGTGTCGTAGTGGTGCTGGTTTACATCACTGCCAAAGCCTGTTTTTACGTAGCCTTTACCGTTACACCATTTCTGCCATTGGCGCGCCACTTTTTTAGGCAGTGGCTCTCCCATGCCTACCCACTGAGATTTCGTATGGCCGAACAGTAAATTACTCACCGGGATATAGAAATTCATAAAGAAATGCGCTTTTAGCAAATAGCTTTTACGCATGTTCCGTAAGCTACCTGATGAACTACCAAAGTTACAAAAAGCAGTGAGGTCGTGGACGTTATACATCAAACCCAGTAGTTGACCACCTGCGCTATGGCCAACAAGAAAATAGGGTACATTAGGGAAATGAATCTTTAGTGCCTCTAGCACCGCCGGCATATCTTGTTCACCCCAGGTTACTAGTGATGCATCGCTTTGTTTAACGCTGCCGTTGACCGACTCGCCAATACCTCGGTTATCGAACGTGATAACGCCAAACCCTTGCTCACACAAATAAGTGGCAAATGCGCTGTAAAACTGACGTTTAATACCCGTAGCAGGACCAATCATTATAGCTGCTTTAGCAGGGCTGACTGGAGAGAAAAGGGAAGCTGCAAGCGGAGTACTATCAGCACAGGCAACAGTGATATCTTTAACACTCGTATTCTTTTGGGTGTCTTGTTGCTTTATTTTGCTCGACATGGAAAATCTCGAAAACTCATCTGGTCTAACCAGTAAACCTTCTGCACCAATAAAATGCAATATCCTAACTATTTATTTTGTTGATAGTTAGTGCTGAGTAATGAGTGAAGTCCAAGGAGAACGCAAATGCTATCGCTTAGCTGGGGTAAGTAAGCCATAGCATTAACGTTTTTAAATAGATAGGTCTCACACCGTAAGGGTAAACACCTTAGAATTACGCTGGAAGTTGTACAGCTCTTTTTTCACGGCAGGTAAAGCACTAATGTCTGCGGGCTCAAACCCTTGTTCTAGGAACCAGTGCGCTGTTACCGTTGTTAATACAAAAATGCTGTTAATACCCGCTTCTTTAGCACGCGCTCGTACTTCATCTAGAATCCGTTCGCCACGGTTTTTGCCGCGATAATCTTGGTGGGTCGCCACGCAAGCTAGTTCGGCACAGCCATCTTCTGGGTACAAATATAAAGCGGCGCAGGCGATGATCATGCCATCACGCACGATTACAATAAATTGATTAATCTCACTTTCTAAACGCTCACGAGAACGCTTCACTAACACGCCGCTTTCTTCTAGCGGTTTTATCAGTTTTAAGATACCACCCACATCTTCAATGGTTGCAGCACGTAATTGTTCGTAGTGATGCTCCATCACAAGCGAGCCCGTTCCGTCGCGAGTGAACAGTTCTTGAAGCAAGGCTCCGTCTTTTTCAAAGCTGATACAGTGAGCACGGGGCACACCGGCTGCTACGCTGGTGGTAAGAGCGCTTAACACCGTATCTTCGGTGGTAATGTCGCCCGCCATCATTAACTGTTCTAACTGAGGACGTTCAATGGTGCGAAGTAAACGACCTTCGCGGTTATATACGCCATCATAGTTTGAAAACACAATCAGCTTGTCAGCCTTAAGGGCGATAGCTGCCTGTGTAGCTACATCTTCATGGGATAAGTTGAACACTTCACCTGTTGATGAATAGCCCATAGGCGATAACAGCACAATCGAGCCATCGTTAAGATGGTCATTAATGCCAGTAGTATCAATACGACGCACTAAACCGGTGTTTTCAAAGTCTATACCGCCACGTACGCCCATAGGTTTGGCCACCACCAAGTTGCCTGAGCACACCCGTATTTGTGCACCGTGCATAGGTGAGTTTGGAAGCCCCATAGTAAGCAGGGCTTCTACCTGTGAACGAACCGAACCTGCGGCGTCTTTTACACATTCAAGGGTTTGCTTATCGGTAATGCGTACACCGCTTTCAAAGCGACCTTCAATATTGCGAAGGGCAACGCGCTGATCTATCTGCGGGCGTGCGCCATGCACTACGACCACACGTACACCAAGGCTGTTCAATAGAGCGATATCTTGAATTATGTTGGGAAAATTAGGATGTTCAATGGCTTCGCCACCGAACATCAGTACAAAGGTCTTTCCCTGATGAGCATTAATGTATGGCAGTGAACTGCGAAACAGTTTTATGCCATCTTGCTGCGCTAGTACCATCTAAGAAGTTCCTTACCGCTACCCTTGCTTATCTAAATCTTCCAACTCTTGATACAGTGCTTTGGTGACTGTTTCTTTGCTGGTTCCGCCAAGGATATTACGCTGGTTTACACCGTATTCTAATTGAAGTACTGGATAAACATCGTCTTCGATTTTATCGCAAATCGCCTGCATGTCGCTTAGCGGTAAATCTTCAATAGCGCAGCCTTTGTCGATAGCCTGAAGTACGACACGGCCCGCGATATCGTGGCCTGTTCTAAACGGTACCCCTTTGCCTACCAAGTAGTCGGCAAGCTCGGTTGCGTTAGAAAAGCCTTGAGTTGCCGCAGTACGACAGCGTTCTTCATTAAGCTGCAGTGAGTCGAGCACTTCACTAGCAATGCATAAACAAATATGCCACTGATTTACCGTATCGATAGCGCCTTCTTTGTCTTCTTGCATATCTTTGTTATATGCAAGTGGGAGACCCTTCATGGTAACCAAAAGTGCTTGTAACGAGCCAAATACTCGGCCGCATTTGCCACGCATTAACTCTAGTGCATCTGGGTTCTTTTTCTGCGGCATAAGCGACGAACCAGAAGTTACGCTATCGCCCAACTGCAAGAAACCTGCTTCGCCAGAGTTATAGAAAATCATATCTTCAGCAAGACGCGATAAGTGCATCATGCTAGTGCTGGCCACAAACAAAAGTTCAAGAACAAAGTCTCTGTCCGATACGGCATCAAGGCTATTTAGGCAAGGAGAATCAAAGCCTAGTTCTTCAGCAATGGCATGACGATCTACAGGAAACGTGGTACCTGCCAATGCGCCAGAGCCTAAAGGGCACTGATTCATGCGCACTTTAAGATCGTCCAAACGGCTTAAGTCACGCTTTAGCATTTCAACATAAGCTAAGCACCAATGCGCAAAGTGAATAGGCTGTGCACGTTGTAAGTGGGTGTAACCTGGAATAATGGCTTCTTGATGACGGCTAGCGGCATTTAGAAGTGATTTAATAACACCTAAAACATCAGCGCGAAGTGAGGCAATATGTTCTCGTACCCACAAGCGAAAGTCAGTAGCCACTTGGTCGTTTCGGCTACGACCTGTGTGTAGTTTACGGCCAATATCGCCAAGCTTTTCAATAAGCGCAGCTTCTACAAAGCTGTGAATATCTTCTTCGCTCGATGCGTTAAAGTCTAACTCTCCTGCATCGGCTTTCGCTTTTAACTCGCTAAGTGCTGCTTCAAGCTGGGCTTGTTCGTCAGCAGTTAGTACGCCTGCCTTTTGCAGCGCACGAGACCAGCTGATAGAGCCTTGAATATCTTGGCTTGCCATAACTTGGTCAAACGGCAGCGAGTCGTTAACCTGTTTAAACATACTACTTGCACCGGATTCAAACCGGCCACCCCACAACGCCATGCGATGCTCCTTAAATACTGTTTGTTGCCCTTGCTACCCGCGCGTAGCTGTTAAAAGCTACGCGCGGAATACAATTAACCTTGATTTTTTAGTGCTTCAATACGACTTGAAAGACTGAATAGGCGGATAAAGCCCTCAGCGTGCTTCTGGTCGTAAACATCGTCTGCACCAAAGGTAGCAAAGTCTTCAGAGTAAAGGCTGTTGGGCGATTTACGCTGGGTAACAGTAGCTTGGCCTTTATAAAGCTTAACCACTATCTCGCCTGTCACTTTCTTGGCAAAAGACGCAGCGCCAGCAAGCAGTGCATCGTTAAGGGCAGTAAACCAACGGCCATCGTACATAACGTGTGAGAACTCAAGGCCAATCTGCTCGCGGTATTTAAGCGCCGCTTTGTCTAGCACCATAGTTTCTAGCGCTTTATACGCTTTAAGTAATACAGTGCCGCCAGGCGTTTCATAACAGCCACGAGACTTCATGCCTACAAGGCGGTTTTCAACAATGTCGATACGTCCAACCCCGTGGGCTGCTGCTACTGTGTTTAGCTTAACCAGTGCTTGATAAGGCGATAATGCTTCACCATCAACATGGGTCAGCTTACCTTCGTCAAAAGACAGGGTGACGCGCTCAGGCGTATCTGGTGCATCTTCTGGGTCAACCGTCATGGTCCACACTTGCTTGGTAGGCTCTTGCCATGGATCTTCAAGCTCGCCGCCTTCGTGTGAAATGTGCCATGCGTTTGCATCACGGCTATAAATCTTTGTTGCTGACGCTGTTGTCGCGATATCGCGTTCAGCTAGGTAAGCAAGTAAGTCTTCACGGCTTACCATGTCCCACTCACGCCACGGCGCGATTACGGTTAGATCAGGGGCTAGAGCGGCAAAGGTGCTTTCAAAACGCACCTGGTCGTTACCTTTACCCGTACAGCCGTGGCATAGTGCGTCAGCACCTACTTTACGTGCAATCTCAACTTGCGCTTTGGCGATCACAGGGCGCGCCATTGACGTACCAAGTAAATATTCACCTTCGTATACCGCACCTGTCGTGATAGTAGGGAAGATATACTCGCTTACGAACTCTTCTTTCAAATCAACAATGTGGCACTCGCTTGCGCCAGATGCGATAGCTTTTTCATGAAGGCCTTCTAGCTCTTCATCACCTTGGCCCACATCTGCCGCAAATGCGACAACTTCACAGCCATAGTTTTCTTTTAGCCAAGGAATGATGGCTGATGTATCAAGCCCGCCTGAATAGGCCAGCACGATTTTTTTTACGTTTTGCATCTATGTAATCCTTTTAAGCGTCTTTTTAGGCGCCTGCTTAGGCGTTAAGTAATTGAGTAAGAATGGCGTTTTGGCCATGCATTCTATTTTCGGCTTGCTGCATTAATAGAGACTTATCGCTATCAATTAACGAGCCTGTAATTTCTAAGTCGCGATGGGCAGGCTGGCAGTGCATTACGTAGCTAGCCCCCGTTGCTTCCATCAGCGCTTCATTTACCTGATAAGGCATGAACTTCTCTTTGATCACCTCAAGCGGCGTATCGTCACCCATTGAAAGCCATGTATCTGCATAGATAACGTCTGCGCCGTTAGCGGCACTAAGGTCGGTGCTTTCAACAATCGATACGCCCGTTTTCTCAGCAATTGCTTTGGCCTGCGCCACTATCTCAGGAGCCGCTTCGTGACCTTCTGGTGTTACTACCACTTGGTTGCAACCTAAAAGCGCACCTACAATTAATAGTGAATGGGTCACATTATTGCCATCGCCTACGTATGCCATGGTAAGACCTTCGGTCTTGCCAAAGCGTTCAAACATAGTGAGGTAATCGGCAAGGCCCTGACATGGGTGGTATTTATCGCACAGTGCGTTAACTACTGGCACTTTTGCTGCCTTAGCGAAGGTCTCTAGGGTTTCGTGAGAAAACACGCGAGCGACAATCGCGTCAGCCCAGCAGGCTAGGTTAGCTGCGGTATCTACAGCATCTTCTCGACCTGCTAATTTGCCCGACTGTGCATCTAAGTACACCATATGACCGCCAAGCTTATTAATTCCAATATCAAAGCTTACGCGGGTTCGCAAAGACGGTTTTTCAAACAGGGCAACGATTGATTTTCCCGCTAGCACATTGCTGTAACTTGCCGGTGCTTGTTTAATTTCTACAGCCAATTGCAGCAAGTTTTTCATTGCGTCTGGTGTCCAGTCTGCAAAAGTAAGTAGGTCCTGTTTCATTGTACTTCTCCGGCATTGCCTTTTGTTACGTCGGTGTGGTGTAAGTCAGCGTTTGTCGACTCTGAGTTTGCCAGCGCTGCGGGCAGAATTTGTGTGCCCGTTTTCTTATTTAAAATATCGTTGATATCAGCTGCCCAGCTTGCGATGTAAACCGCGCGGTCTAGGCTTTCTGCAGACGCAAGTGCCGCATCTACTTTTACTTTCATTCCGTCCGTGATCACGCCTTCCTCAGCGTACTTTGAAATACTTGCAGCGTTAAGTTCGCTAACTAGCGCTTTGTCGCCGTCTAGTACACCTTCAACATTAGAAAGTAATAAAAGTTCCGCGTTAAGAAGTTCAGCGATAACCGTGGCTGCTTGATCAGCATTTACATTCAGTAACCTACCTTGTGGGCTTGAGCCAATAGAGCTAATTACGGGAAGTGTAGACTGCGCTAGTACGCTTTTTAGGAAAGAAGCATCAGCTGTTGAAGGTACACCTACCGCACCATATTGATCAGCTAGTGGTTCGCATACCACCATATTTCCATCTAGCAGAGATAAACCAACTGGCGTAATACCCGTGGCAAGTGCCGCTGCACAAAGCTGTTTGTTCGCAGAGCCTGCAAGTGCGCCACAGATATAAGGCATGTGCTCATCGGGCGTAACGCGAAGGCCATCAATTTTCGTACTTTGAAGACCTAGGCTTGCCATTAGGGTCTCAACCAACGGGCCGCCACCGTGCACGACCACTACGGGGCGTATGGCTTGAACTTCTTTTACGCTTAAAAATAAGCGTGTCATTGCTGCTGCATCGTCAAGCAATGCACCACCAACTTTAATTACGATAGGTGAAACACTCATAGTACTAACCCTGTTTCTACTGGTTGTTTCGTCATTATATTAAGGCACTGAATAGCCTGAGAGGCTGCGCCTTTCATTACGTTGTCAATTGCAGCGGTAACCACTGCATACCCAGATGCTTCATCTAGCTTCCAGTGAAGATCAACAAAAGGGGTATGAGCAACGTCGTCAATTTTTGGAAAACTGGTGCGTAAACGCACAATAGGTTTATCAGCATAGGCGTCAGTGTACGCTTGTTCAAGCTGCTCGCTGGTGGTACCAGCTTTAACCTTCACGGTGACCGTTGCCAAGATACCTCTTTTAAAGTTTCCAAGGTGCGGCGTGAAGATAACAGGCGTGCCTAGATACGCTTCAATTTCAGGCGTATGACGATGACCTAACACGCCGTATGCCTGAAGGCTGACCTCAAAAAAACTGGTGGTTAAACTGGCTTTTCTACCTGCACCCGATACGCCGGAAACGGCATTAATTACAGGGCGTACATTTGCATCAAGCAAGTTATTTTCAGCAAGTGGTTTAAGTGCACTAAGACTCGCAGTGGGGTAGCAACCCGGAACAGCAATTACATCTGCGCTGGCAATCTGTGCTTCGTGCCACTCGGCAAGACCGTAAACGGCTTGAGCTAGACTTTGCTTCTGCGTATGAGGGAAGCCATAAAACTGTTCGAAAACTTGGGTGTCTTTCAACCTAAAAGCGCCCGATAAATCAAGTACCTTTGCTTTACCTGAAGATAGAACAGGCATCCAGTCGTGGCTTGCTTCATGAGGTGTTGCCAGAAAAATAAAATCAACATCGTTAGCCATCTCTTTCAGGGCTGCATCTGAGATAGGCGTGAGCGTAGCGTTGACATGGGCCAAATTGCCGTGAAGCTGTGCGATATTTTTACCCGCATCGCTACTTTTCTCAGATACATAAGTACCCGCTAACTTAAGTTTTGGATGTTGAATAACCAACTGAACAAGTTGTGCACCTGTGTAACCACTGGCACCAATAATTGAAACGCTATACATAATTTAAAAATTCAATAAAAGGAGAAAAAAATCACTTTTTACCTTTGTAAACTGGTTGGGCGAATATCCTTGCCTAACCGCGACCACATTACAAAGGTAAAAAGTGTGCTACTGAATAAGCATAGATGTGCACACGCATCGTCGTGCGCTATGCATGGTGTAGCCAGCCAGGGGAGAGATAAACTCTTTATCGTTGCTAGTGGTTGAACCAACAACGCGAGTTGGTTGTGTCATCATCAATTCCTATAAAGTTACAACCCGAATTTACGGGTTGGATGCTTTAACCGTGGACTAGTGTATCTAATTTGAATGTTTATGCAATAAAAATGTATAAATATTTTATCTTATATTTATGCTGTTTCGTCTGTAAAAAGATACTTAATGATATATTTATAGTTATGACAGTAAGTTGACAACAAGCTCAATAGAACTGAATATTTATATTTGGCACCTAATAAGTAGTAGTTGTACTTATTTATGGCAGCGTTGCTGCTTAATAAGCTATGAATGTAGTCTGTTTCTGCAAAGGAAAACGGGCCCAAATTGTAAAGCGCAAGTAGCGCATGAAATCAGACAGTGATAAGTGATAGGTTGCTATAGGCCTAAGCAGAAGACTGTGAAAATAGGTTATTGGGATTGAACTCGGAAAATAAAATGAGCAAACTTACTTTAGCGCTGGTTGCGCACGATCATAAGAAGCCCGAATTGCTAGCATGGGTTAAACAGCATATTGACGTGCTTAAGCAGTGTAATTTGGTGGGGACAGGAACAACGGGCGGCTTAATTGCTAGCGAAACAGGATTAGACGTCACACGCTATAAAAGTGGCCCGCTTGGTGGGGACCAGCAAATAGGCGCGTTGATTGCAGAAAACAAGCTAGACGCGCTATTCTTCTTTTGGGACCCTTTAAATCCAGCGCCCCATGACCCCGACGTAAAAGCGCTATTGCGGCTGTGCTCAGTGTGGAACGTACCAGTAGCCTGCACACCAGCCACAGCAGATTTAGTGATCACATCACCGCTCTTCCTATCTCCTGAATACAAGCCAGTTAAACCCAACTTCTAAGGCCTTCGGGCAAACACTATTTTCTCTACGTGCGCTTGTTCAAAGTAGAGGCTTTAATTTAAGCCTCGTTGAACGAATTGGTAAGTAGCGTCCGCGGCCTTATTGGCTATTCCCGCCTTTATATCAGTAGTCTCGATAGACGTTGAGGCCAGTGCATTGTCATCAGAAACCTGTGAAGCACTATCTGCATTAATTTCGCTGAGGGACGATGACACTAGAGCTTGGCCCATTGACCACAGGTTATTTGAAATACTTTGCCCAGTAACGTTTTCAACGGCTAAGTCTACAGCGTTATACATAAGGCCACCTACGCCCCCATATAAAAAGCTACCAGCCAAACTTGCCGCGGCAGCAGTGTGGCTAGAAGTAGTTGCCTCGTAAATATCAGAAACTATAGGCAGGTGGTTTGCAATATTTAAGACATCAAAGCCATCTTTAAGGTTAAGCCCGTCATCACCAAATGCGTTTGTGTATAGGGTGTCGAATAAAGTTGGGCTGGCTTCATTTTGATTAATACTAGTATTGTCAATGTCAGAAGTTGCGCTGGTAGTAGCAGTATTAGTGGTGTCGCTATTGGAGGATAACGCTTGAAATATATTGTTTTGCAATGCAGTTAATAGCGTACCTTGCATAGCGACTATAGCATCATCTGAAAGTGCATTGCTCATGTTTGTCAGTGGTGAGAGTGCATCTGCTGCAAGGCTTGCAGCACTGATAGCCTCTTCTTTATCTGCAATAGTATCCGCACTGATATCCGCAACAATATCCGATGTACCCACTGGTTCATTCGTCTGGTTCTGTTGGTCAAGTAATAATGAGAAAATAGACGGCAAAGACTCGCCGCTTTTTGCCGCTTCATTATCTGATGTTGTTGAAGAATTTGTCGAATTTGCAGCTTTACTGTCATTGAAACCTGACGCTAAATCAAGTTTTGATAACAGTGCATTGAAGCCAGTTCCAACAGAGCTGGTGGTTGTGTTTTCTAAGGCCATAACATCCCCTTACCCGCAGGCATATAGTTGATTTGTAAAGGTTTTGCAAATAGAGAAAGTGAACGAGATTTCTTCTGATTTGTTCGTTTAAACTTGCTCCTGTCAGGTCATGGATGGCACTTAAATTACACACTGCATAAAAAATAATACTGAGCAATGTCATGAAAGTTCGATGCCATATACACACACTTATCGCAATCTTTACACTTGGGGGTTGCGCCCAAACAATTACTGAAGAAGAGCAGGTTGTTCAAAATAGCCCTACTAACCCCAATGTGTCGCAACGGGCAGTTAGCCAAATAGAAGACGAACCGAAACCTGGTCATCCGCGCTATTCACCACCCAGAGCGCAGCCCACACCCACTTTACATGTGCCTACCGGTTCTTTATTTAACCCTGAGCAATCAATAGGGCTTTATGAGCGCCATGCGAACTTTAAAGTAGGGGATATGATATTGGTTAAGCTCGATGAGCAGACCCAATCAGAGAAGTCTCTTGATTTTAATACCGACAAAAATACTTCGTTCGATTTGGCGCCCGTCACATTGAAACTAGGTGGTATTCGTGTTGAAGGCGACGATGTTGAAGTAGAGCATGAGCAAGACAGCGAATTTGCTAGCTCAGCTCAAACCAAACAATCAAATTCTATGAGTGGCAGCATTACTGTATACGTAACCGGTATAACCCCTGCTGGAAATTTACTTGTTACCGGAGAAAAGTGGATAACCATGAACAGGGGAAAAGAATACATTCGTTTTTCCGGAGAAGTACGCAAAAAGGACGTTGATGAAAGCAACACAGTATTGTCATCTAAAGTCGGTAACGCATTAATTGAATACAGCGGTACAGGTGATCTACAGGAAAATCAGCAGCCTACGGTAATCGGTAAACTGTTTTCAATTTTTGGTTAGTGACGAGAATTACATGTACAAGAGCCGATTACGTAAAACGCTTACTGGGTTAGTTTTATTCTCTTTTCTAATGGTGACTAAGTTAGCTTGTGCTCAATGGGTACAAGGCGAATCTACTGTAGCCCTCGCAGGGGCAGAGTTAAGCGATATAAGAACCAGTGCCATACAAAACGCTATCGCAGATGCGGCTTTTCATAGTGGCAGCACGATATCAGCGCAAGATATTATGGTAGATGGTTTACTGCTTTCTAGTAAGGCAGAAATTCGCTCTCAGGGAAGAATACAGCGTGTAGAAATTATAAGTGAAACACTTAAAGACGACCTGCTTACTGTAGTGGTGAACGTTAATATTACGCCTCTGTTTAACTGTACTAATAATGGATTAGCCCATCGGATACTAGTAACTGAATTTTCTCTAACTTCACCGCAGCAAGCTGCTACCGGTATGCTTTATTCATTTGGTAGTCATGTATCTCAACGTTTTACACAGCAGCTCAATGGGCTTTATAACGGCAATAGTGTTAGCCAAATTCCCGTTTCCCTCATTAACGTAAATACTTGGCTAACGTCTAGTCTCTCTGATGTCGATTTGACGGCGATGTCCACGTACCTTCGAAATGAGTATGGTCAGCAATTTGTGGTATTTGGGTTTGTTAAAGACATTTCGCTTTTTGAACAAGTGTCACAAGCAACGTCGGTATTTGAAAGCGATAGTACAGCACTTCGCAGAAACTTTACTGTTCAGGTTTACGTACTCGATACGTTTAAAGCAAAAGTTATTTTCAACGATAGCTATCACAGTGAAGCGGACTGGCCGTTCTCTCAACACGATTCTATAGATAGTAACAATAGCCTTTTGTGGCGAAGTGATTTTGGTCGAATGGTGCTAAACACTATACACGCTGCCATTACCGATATTCATGGGGCATTACAGTGCGAAACAACCTATGCGCAAGTTATAGATATATCGCCTGACTATATTGCAATCGACCTAGGTAAAAATAGCGGTTTGACGGCAGGAGATAAATTTTCACTCGTAAAGCAACGCGCGTTACCCACCCTAGGGTTATCAAGAAAATCGGGTTTATTTTCGAGTAATACCCTTACTTTAGAAGTATTTGAAGTGGCTGACGAGGTTAGCTTGCTTAAGGCTGAGCGAGGGAGTGATAGCGTACATCTTGGTGATTTTGTGACGCCACTGACCTTATCCGTAACACAAAAGTTGTCTGAGGCTCAGCCATAAAAAAGGCTGGCCGAAGCCAGCACTTTTTACGGTGGGTAAAAAGGTTAAAAAAGCTAAGCGTTAAAGCTTAAATAGCTCGTGTAGCTTACGTTCTTCTTCGCGCAGAGCTGCTAGTTGCGCTTGCTGCTCTGATGTTAGGACTTGAAACATGGCCTGATGCTGTCTAGCTTTTTCCACGCCGGCATTAACAAGGCTATCTTTGTATTGAGCGATAAGCGCGTCCCAAGCCTCTTCAGAGAAAGACTGGCTTCGAATTAAATCTCGCTGGGCGTCTTTAAAATTGCGTAGCGTCTCTCTATTTGTTTTCGATGTCTCTTTGAACGACTCGCGAAGCTCAGCAAGGCTTGCTATTTGTGCGTCGGTTAATTCAATGCCTTCGAACAAAAACTCCCTAGGCTTGGGTTTAGGACCTTGACCCTCACCATCCATTCGTTTGGCAAAGCGTGCTTCTTGTTTTTTGAAAGTATCATGATGTTTCTGTCTATCTACTTCTCTTTTAGCGTCTCGAGCTAACAGAATTGCTTGCTGTTCTTCATTCAGCACCTTGTAGATGTCGTGGCGTAGTTGAGCAAAAGCAAAATGCGTTGCTTCGCGCTCTTCAATCTGGGTTTGGATAAAAGCGCTGATCTGGGCTTCAGTGGCGGTAGCAAAATCTAAGTTAGGTTTTTCAATATCACCAAATTCAGGTCGAGGGTTAGCGTCTTTAAATGCGCTTACGAGTGTTTTTATTTCTTCGCGCTGCGCGTCACTTAAGCTGATGCCGCGAAGATGTTTAACAATTTCTTTTACCGGTTCGTGGTGACGCATTCCAGGCCCGGCAGGATGCGCAAGTGCGAGGCCACCTAAGCCAATTGCTGCTACTGTTACACTAGCAATTAATAACTTTTTCATTGTCGTCTCCTTTTTTTCGGACATGCTAACTCTAGCGTGCGCGTCTAAAAATGCAGTCAACGCAGTGTAAAGCTTATGTAAAGGTAAGACCGATTTGTGATTGTAAAGGTCTGAAAAGATATAGTACGCGTTTTGTCAGTGTTGTTTGTAAGCTTAAGGCGAAGCACCCCGAAAGCGTAGGTTGAGTTTTATCTAATTTACAGGCATTTTCATGAATCTAGCAGTTAAAGAGTTTAATACCATGAGTACAGATTTTCACTTGCAGTCTATCCTCGTTATTGATGATGACCTAGAGCTGACAGAAATGCTTTCCACCTACCTATCAGGTATGGGTTATCAGGTGCAAGTGCGCAACGATGGCGAAGAGGGGTTATCCGAAGCGATCTCTGGGCGTCATTACGACCTGATATTGCTTGATGTGATGATGCCTAAAATGGATGGGTTTGACGTATTAAAAAAGCTTCGAGCAAGTCACAGTACCCCTGTGCTTATGCTTACCGCGAGAGGCGATGACTACGACCGCATTTTGGGCCTCGAAATGGGGGCTGATGACTATCTACCTAAGCCCTTTAATCACAGGGAGCTCGTTGCGCGAATAAAAGCTATTGTTCGCCGTCATAATTTGTCATCAACGGGCGGAGCTGTTGAACAAGATTTATTTGTCAACGGGATCTTTTTAAGCCCTAGCAGTCAGCTGGCGAAAGTGGATGATGTCGAACTAACGCTTACAACAACGGAATTTTTAATTCTGCGACTGTTAATGCTCAATGCTGCTCAACGTGTTACGAAAGAAGAGATAAGCTTAAAGATACTAGGTAAGCCACTTCAGGCTTTTGATAGAAGTATCGATATGCACGTGAGTAACTTGCGCAAGAAAATCGGTGTAGTGGCCAGAGATGAAAAAATTAAAACCATCCGTGGTGTAGGGTATATGTTACTTGTTGGAAGCCACTAATGGTAAACCTGTTACGCAGTATAAGCCCAACCCGGGCCATTATGGGCCGATTGTTTCTTTGGTTTTGGGCAACATTCCTCGTTACCGCACTGTTGGCTATTTGGGGCAGCCGCCTTTTCTTTGAAGATCTTGAAATCGTGCCAATAAAGCCACGTGAAGTATCTGCCCTTAATCAAGTGGTGGAGCGCATTCAAAACGACCGTTTTCAAGATGCGCCATTACGCGGTGCGCTAGACCACCATTCTCGGGGAGGGAGAGGTCGAATGGTGGCTGTCGATATTAGTGATAATCGCGTCATTTCAGGTGGAGGCCCACCGCTTCGTAATGAGGATCGAGAAGATTTGCTCCGCTTAGTGAGTCAAACATCACCCATAGCGGTTAAGCGAGGGGCGTTTAAAATCTTGGGCCCAGTTTTCTTTGAGCGCAACGGCACTCGATTTGCGCTTTTTTCAGTAAGATTGGAAATGCCTGAAAAACAAACGCCTCCTGTCTTACTGTTTCTTAGTATCGCATTGATCACCACCATCTTGTTGAGTTGGTTGTTTGCGAAATCACTAACTAACCCCATATTGCGAATCCAAAGCTCAGCGAAACGCATAGCAAATGGCGATTGGCAGGCGCGAGTAGGCAGAGCAGCTAAGCGTCAGGACGAGCTAGGACAGCTTTCGCGCGACTTTAATAAAATGGCTGAGCAATTGGAGTCCATGTGGGGATCGCAAAAGCGCTTGTTAGCCGACGTTTCTCACGAACTGCGCTCACCGCTCGCGCGTTTGCAAATGGCGCTTGGTCTTGCCCATCAACAAAACGTAGATCCTGAAACGCTATCTCGGGTCGAGCGAGAGGCTGATCGCATGGAAGCGCTGGTAAGTCAGTTGCTTACACTAAGCCGTGCTGAAGCTGGCGAAGCGACAATGGAAGAGCAATTACTATCGCTAGTGCTCAACGATGTCTTTACCGATGCGAATTTTGAGGCGGCAAATAAAAACAAGCAGCTTAAAATTGATGATATTCCCACAAAGCGTGTAGTTATCGACAGTATGATGCTATGTCGCGCGGTTGAGAATGTTCTGCGCAATGCTATACGACATAGCGAGTTTTTAACACATGTTTCTTTTAGCGAAGATGCGAAGCAATGGTGCATTCATATTACCGATGACGGTAGGGGACTGACTGCAGAGGATTGCGAACGTATATTTTCACCTTTTTACCGCGCTACGCTTGCCAGAGAGCGAGAGTCAGGAGGTGTTGGGCTAGGTTTATCCATTGCAAAAGCGGCGGTTGAGTTGCATCATGGGCGCATTATCGCTGAACCTGTTGAGCGCGGTGGGCTGCGAGTCACTCTGTCATTCCCGAAGTAGTAACCTATACTTTGACAGTAGTATGTAGCTTCACAACGAGCGCAAATTGACCGTTATAGGGTATTTATGAACTGGACGTTCACGTCGGAAGAGAATTTAGCCAGCACCTTTGCCACTCACATCAACCCGTTTTGGCAGGAAAGTGTTACTGAAAACCACTTCACCGGCAAAGATGATATAAAGGTGCGTTACGCCTACTGTATTCCTGAATCGCCGCGAGCAACCATTGTTATCTGTTCTGGGCGTATAGAGTCTTATTTAAAATACAAAGAATTTATTTACGACCTCTATCAAAATGGCTTTGCGGTTTTTATTCTTGATCACCGAGGGCAAGGCCTCTCAGACAGAATGACACGGGATCCCCAACACGGCTATGTTGCGCATTTCGATGACTATGTAGACGATTTCGTTGCCTTCGTTGAGTCTATCGTTAAGCCTATGCAACAAGGTCCTCTGTTGTTGGTTTGTCATTCGATGGGCGGCGCTATTGGCGCGCTTACGCTGTTGCGTTTGCCCAACTTGTTTTCTAAAGCCGTTTTGGCTTCCCCCATGTTCGGTATTAAACCTTCATTGCCCAATTGGTTGGCGAACGGTTTAATTCGCACTGGTCTTGCGGTTAATAGAATGAAAAAAGCTGATGCAGGCTACTTTTTTGGGCAAACCCCGTATATCGCGTTTCCTTTTTCTTTGAATAAGCTTACCCATAGCAAATCCCGCTACGCATTGTTTCGTGAGCTTTATGATGAAGAGCAAGATATCCAGCTTGGGGGCGTAACGACTGAGTGGTTGGCCGCAGCCCATCAGGCCATGAATAGGATTGAAACTAGTGCGGGGGCAATCACTACCCCTTCACTAGTTTTAAGCGCAGACGATGACGCCATAATAGATAATAAGCGCCAACGGCGGGTGGCACACCTAATGCCAAATGCTGAGCTCGAAATTATACCAAGGGCTTATCATGAATTATTCACCGAGTCAGACGACATTCGCGAGCGCTCTCTTTCGACAATTCTAGACTTCTTGATCGCAGAGTAGGTGATGAATTTCCGTGTTTCGTTGTAGAATACGTCGGTTATTAACAGTGAAGGTCGTTTAAAAACATGCTTGATGTCGTACTTTATCAGCCAGAAATTCCGCCAAATACGGGAAATATTATCCGTCTATGCGCAAACAGTGGGTTCACACTACATTTAATCGAGCCTTTAGGTTTTGAGTGGGACGACAAGCGAGTACGACGTGCAGGTTTAGATTATCATGAATTTGCTCACGTTAAGCGCCATGCAAACTTAGAAGCCTACCTTGAAGATGCAAAACCGAAGCGAGTATTCGCTTGTACAACAAAAGGTAAAGCGTTTCATAGTGACGTATCGTATCAAAAAGGCGATGCACTCATATTTGGCCCTGAAACTCGCGGCTTACCGGACGAGTATATTCAATCATTACCTCCAGAGCAGCGCGTTCGTATTCCTATGTTGCCAGACAGTCGCAGCATGAACCTATCTAATGCCGTATCTGTCTTTGTATATGAAAGCTGGCGCCAGTTTGGCTACGAAGGTGCCCGATAGTAGAAGGTAGGCCAAAGCTGCCCGAAAATACACATGTTAAAAACGCCCTGTAACAAGGGCTTTTTTATGCCTAATGTAAAGACAGTGTAAAGCGCGCCAGAGTCAGTTTTCGTTCAGCTTCACTCATTAGTATAGCCATTGAATATACACAAATGAGTTAGGAGTAGCATTATGAAACGCATAACACTGAGTATCATTACTGGCGTTTGTTTACTAGTGGCCGGGCAGGCTAGCGCGCACTCAGGCCATCACTCTCATGGTAAAAGAGGCGGCAGTAAAACAGTAACTGTTATCTCGCAGCCCGTCCGTTCTTTGGTTGACGTAGTTATTAGCGTGCCTGAGATTGGGGTATTCGTTAACGTGTTACCAAGCGCACATAGGGTTGAGGTTGTTGACAACCACCGCTATTACGTTGCGAACAACCACTACTACCGCAAACATGGAAACCGCTATGTGGTTGTAGATTCACCCTATAAAAACGCGAAAAAAGCTAAACGTTATAAGCGCAACCAACACAGCTACCAAGGCAACAAGAAAGTTATCGTAGTAAGGGAAGGGCGTTAATAATTGGGTCTGAATGGTAAGGTCGTTAGCAGGAATTAAAGCGAAGCGTAATGAGAAATTACGCTTCGTTTTTCAAATCTCGCCCAAGCAGGGCTAAGGCCGCTTCCTTCGGTGATTTACCATGGTAAAGTACAGCATATATCTGTTCGCAAATAGGCATTTCTACACCCACCTTTTTAGATAATACATGCACTTCTTCTGTATTGCGGTAACCTTCAACAACCTGACCAATTTCTTCGATGGCCACATCTACACTTTTGCCTTGGCCTAACGCCAAACCAAAGCGACGATTGCGCGACTGATTGTCAGTACAGGTTAATACTAAATCGCCAAGGCCTGCCATACCCATGAACGTCTCTGGATTGGCACCTAGCTTTACGCCCAAACGGGTAAGCTCTGCCAAGCCTCGGGTAATAAGGGCCGTACGCGCGTTTGCGCCAAAGCCTAGACCATCTGCTAAGCCCGCGCCTATAGCGATAACGTTTTTAACTGCGCCACCCAACTGCACACCAGTAAAATCTGAGTTTTTGTATACCCGAAAAGACTTTGCGCAATGAAGCTTTGCTGCAAACTCGTCACTTAAGGTATCGTCGGTAGAAGACAATGAAATTGCAGTAGGTAATCCCTCTACCATTTCTTTAGCGAAAGTAGGCCCGGATAAAACTGCTAAGGGGTAATCTGTCCCTAGAATTTCTTCCGCCACATCGCGAAGCAAGCGCCCAGTCTTAGGTTCAAGCCCTTTAGTCGCCCAAATGATTCGTTGATGCGGTTTAAGCAATGGCTTCAAGCTTTGAAGCATAGCGGCAAATGCGTGACTAGGAACCACTACCAAGATGTCTCGGCTTGCAGCAACCACTTCTTCTAAGTTGGCATTTACAATAAGTGAATCGGGAAAAGTTGCGCCAGGAAGATATCGGCTGTTTTCTCGGTTCGCTCCCATTTCAGCAATGTGCTTTTCATCACGACCCCAAAGCAGTGTTGGGTTACCATTTCTGGCAAGACAAAAAGCAAGGGCGGTGCCATACGACCCCGCCCCCAATACTGAAACTGAAACCGACTCAGAAACCAAGTTCGACTTCATGTTCACCTGCTCCATGGTCACCTAATTAGGCGTCCATTTTAGGCGCTTCGCCTTGCGCTTGTTGTGCACGTTTTTGCACATAAGCCGCAAAGATAGCGTCAAAGTTAACAGGTGCAAGGTTAAGTGGAGGGAAGGTACCACGGTTAACCAAGTTAGAAATAGTCTCACGCGCATATGGGAAAAGCATGTTCGGGCAGAACGAGCCTAGTGTATGCGCTTTGTTTTGATCTGGCATTTCGCCGATAGCAAAAATACCTGCCTGTTGAACTTCACAAAGGAAGGCTGTTTCTTCACCTAGCGTTGCAGTAACGGTAACTGAAAGTACAACTTCAAACGTATTTTCTTCTAGCTTGTTAGTACTAGTGTCGATGTCTAGTTTAATTTCTGGCTTCCACTCTTTAGTGAAAATAGCCGGTGCGTTTGGCGATTCAAAAGAAATATCTTTTGTGTAGATACGCTGAATATTGAACTGAGCACCTTGTTGCGCTTGTGCGCCTGCTGCTTCACCTGGGTTTGTCTGATTTTCGTCAGCCATGGTATTTCCTATTTAATTGTCGTTTTAATTTAATGTAGTGCGTTGCCGTATGCGCTGACGCTTACGCTAAACCCAGCATTGGGTTTAGTTTGCTTTGTGCTTCCAAAGCCATCATATCGTCACAGCCACCAACGTGCTGATCGTCAATGAAAATTTGTGGGACAGTCCAGCCGCCATTTGCGCGTTCAATCATTTCGTCACGTAGTTCAGGCTTAACGTCTATTGGGTATTCGATAAATTCTACACCTTTTTGCGTTAACAGTGCTTTTGCACGGTGGCAGTAAGGGCAATGCCCCTTGGTGTAAAGTTCTACTTTGCTCATAAAGGTTACCTGTTATTTAGAAACGGGAAGGCTGGCACTTTGCCACGCGTTCATTCCGCCTTTTAATACATTCACATTCGCGAAGCCGTCTTTTAGCATCGCATTTGCTGTACCACGAGCCTGATTACCCATAGCGCATACTACGATAATGGGTTTGTCTTTGCTGTTTTCAAGTTTCTTGAAGTTTTTCTCACGCACTTCTTCAGGTTTAATTTGTCTGGCTCCTAAAATGTGGCCAGCTTTAAACTCTTTTGCAGGTCGTGTGTCTAACACTATCGCATCATCTTTATTAATTAAAAGCGTTGCTTCGTGTGTGCTTAATTCTTTTACCGAAGATGTCCATGTACTGATATAGCTAAATATCAACATGGCAATCAGCGCAACCCAAATACCAGCAAGAATAATATTGTTGCTAGCAAATTCTATTAGTTGATCCATTACCTCTAACCCTGTCTACAGACCATGAAAAGAGTGCAAAGTATATAGAAAAATGGGCGAGAAACCAGCTTACCTTTCAGTTAGCTAAGAGACTTTCACCATGCTTTGATCTTAAATACTTTAGATGATTGATATTACGGATAAATTGCACTGGGCATATGGGAAGCCGTCAGATACACTGGATGTTGTTATTAATAGTGGTGGTGAAATACAGCTGGTCAGGCAGTTATCACCATTGCAAAAGTAGAGGTTTTAAGCGCACGTTATGTCAGCACGTTCATTTCTTTCAGTTATCGGATGCATAGTAGCTCTGGCTGTTATGCCAATTGGAAGTGATGCGTTAGCCCAAGACAGCGAAGCTAGTGCGCAAAGAGAAAAGTTAGCAAAGCTGCAGGCCGAACTGCGTGCGAGGCAGCAAGTGCTCGAAAACAATAAAGCCAGCGCAGAAGAGCTAAAAGCTGTGCTAAAGGCGTCAGAGCTAGATATAGCGAAAGTAGCAAAAGCGTTATCTACCACTGAACAAACGCTTAAAAGCGTTAAGCAAGAAGAAGCTACGCTAAAAGAAGAGCAAGATGCATTGAAAGTTGCTATTCGCAAACAGCAATCTTTACTGGCAAGTCAACTCAAAAGTGCCTTCATGGCTGGTCACTACGACTACGCTAAGATGCTTTTTTATCAAGATGATGCGCGTACTTTTGAGCGTGTTATTACCTACTATCAATACGTGGCGAAAGCGCGCCAAAAAGAAATCGAAAGTTTTAGAAGTAATGTTGCAAGACTTGAAGACGTTACCGCCGAACTCAGTGAAAAAGCATTGTCGCTAGTCGCGCTTAAAGAGGAGCAGGAAGGGCAGCGGGCAGTGCTTATCACCCGGCAAGCCGACCGCAAAGCTACGCTAAAGAAGATAAATAAAACCATTGCTTCAGAAAACCAGCGAATTGCGTCTTTGCAGGCCGATGAGAAAGCGCTAAAAGGTGCTATAGAGGCAGCCCGCATTGCAGCAGAGCGGGCCGCGCGTGCCGCTGAGTTCAGCATGAATGGACTTGCTAAGCAAAAGGGTAAACTTCCCGCACCTGTGAAAGGCAAAATACGTCATTTGTTTGGTAGTCGCCGCCAAGGGCAGATTTCTTGGAAAGGTATTGTAATTGATGGTGCTGAGGGCGACCCAGTTAACAGCATTGCGCCCGGACGAGTATTGTATGCCGACTGGCTGCGTGGTTTTGGTTTGGTTGCCATCATCGACCATGGCGAGGGTTATATGAGTGTCTATGGACACAATCAAGCATTGCTGAAACAGTCGGGTGATGAGGTTCGGCAAGGGGAACGCATTGCTCTTGTGGGTCGAAGCGGTGGTCAGGAATATCCTAATCTTTACTTTGAAATTCGCCACAAAGGCAAGGCGCTAAACCCGAAAGCTTGGCTGGATTAAACCGTTAAAGTCACGATAAAATTTAGGCAGTAACTTCAAATGTTGCTGTATCGGGCAGTGGACGTTTAGGTTTACCTTCACCTAAACCAGCGAGTTCGCCGATTTGTTTTGCGTCAAAACCCGCACTGCTAAGTGCACTTTCTAATGCTTTTCCAGGCTCGATGCCTTCGCTTTTCAATTGTTCAACAATAGATGTTGCGTCTTCACTGGTTAGTGAATCAGCGTCATATTGCTCTAAAATGGATTGCAAAGTCTGCGTTTGCTCGTCAGTAAGTGATGTTTGCTGCCCTTTTGGTGGCGGTGGTGGAGAACTTGGTCTTAGTTGTTGAGCTGTCGAAGAGTCATTAATACCTGAAATCATAGTGAAGCCTTAAATGATGAGTAGTTGTTTACCATAAAGTATCGACCTCTCTCTGATATTTTTAGTGTGTAGCGCTAGATTTACGCAATATTTACTTCCCTTTACAAAAGCTGTTTATGACTTACCTGTAATAAGACAGTAATAAAACTCCTAGTTTTGTTGAAAGTGCGCTTGTTGTTGGTATGCTTAACCTTAAAGTGAATTCATTCACACAGTGCGCTTAATAATAATGATGAAAAACGGATGTGAACTAGATGCTTTTGCGTCTGCTACTGCCTTGTATAATCTTTGTTTTATGCGGGCTAATTAGCCCTAAAGTAAACGCAAAGTCAGACATATTAATAATATTAGATGACCTGGGATACAGGCCGTCCGACGTCGCTGCTTTTGCCCTCCCTAAAGAAATTACGTTTTCTATACTTCCACAAACCCCATTGGCAACTGAAATTGCGCACCGTGCTGAGCAAGAGGGCAGGGCGGTTATGCTTCATATGCCTATGCAAGCCCAAAATGGTAAAAACATGGGACCGCTGGGGTTAACCACGGATATGTTTGCCGGGGCTATTACTTATAATCTGCGCAAAGCGATGAAAAGTGTGCCAAACGCAGTAGGTGTAAACAACCACATGGGCAGTGCCTTTACCGGTCAGCAAGAAGGAATGGAAGCGCTGTTAAAAGAGGTAAAGCGCCAAGGTCTCTTCTTTGTAGATAGCAGAACTACTGTGCTAACTAAAGGTGAAGAAATTGCGCAACGTTTGGGTGTGCCTAGCGCAAGCAGGCAGGTATTTCTGGACCATAAACTAGAGCCTTCGTTCTTGTTGAAACAGTTTAATCAAATGAAACGCATCGCTGAAAAGAATGGGCATGTTGTGGTGATTGGTCACCCTCATCCTGAAACGGTCGAGTTCTTGAAAACCCATTTACCCTCACTTGAAAAAGAAGGTTTTACCCTTACTTCCGTAGCCGACTATTTTTCACACGCACCTAAAGTGGCTAAACAGTTTGGTAAAGAATGGAACCAGACTGCTCAACTCACTCGGGTAGATGAAAACAAAACCGGCTCAGAAATAAGTGAACAGGATAGGTTCGTTAGCAGAGGGTTTGTGCAGAGTTCCTCATATAAAGAGATAACTGAATTCAAAGAGAATACTGAATCTAAAGAGGTTACGGAACGCTCGACTACGGCGCCTAACGAGTAAAATCCTCGCCTTTTTTCTTACTTAATTAGTCTATTTTCATCTCAATAAGATCAAAATTTAATGTGGGAACGTTTCTCATTTTCGTGAGTCTGTTATAATATAACGTCTCTGGCGAATAATTCGCGTATACATTTTCAAGCACGGTGGTAATTAGAGTAATGACTCCAATTGACGAGAATCCAACAAAACTAGACAAACTTGGCATCTGGGTGTCGAGCTTGTGTGCGCTGCATTGCCTTGCGCTACCTGTTTTGGTGCCTCTGTTACCGCTTATCGGTTCTAGCTTTTTTGCCCAAGTATGGTTTGAAAGAACTATTTTGACGTTCTCACTGATTGTTGGGGCGGTAGCCTTGATTAGCGGTGCCATTCGCTACCACGGCAAATATTACCCGCTGGCACTACTGTTTACTGGTGGCGCAATTTACTGGCATAAAGATATTTTTGGGCATCATTACGAGCCATTTACTATTGCGGTAGGGGCAGGATTAATTGTAGCGGGTCACTGGATCAATATGCGCCTGTGTCGACAGTGTAAGTGCTGCAAAAATACAGTGTTTTCAGACCACCTATCTACTGAGTTTAAGTAGCCAGTAAAACAGAGTTTTAAGAAACGAGCCAATGGCTCGTTTTTTTATCTAATGAGTGTACATAAGATGTGTGTTCTACACACTTTACGTATTGAAAAACTGTTATTTAATTTGATAACACTTTAAGCGCAACATCAGGCACATTAGTAAATATGCCGGTTACCCCCCACTCTTTAAGCATTAGCATATCTCTGGGTTCGTCCACTGTATAAACGAATACATCAAAGCCTTCCTGCAGCGCAGTTTGTACGAACTGCTTATTAACCGCGTCTAGCGCAATATTTACCGAGTAAGCACTAAGGGCCCTTGCGCTTGCCGTGCAGTCTAGTTCATAGCTTGCGGTTAAAGCGCCAAATTTTACTTCGGGCCACAGGTGTGCAATCGCTTTAAGCCAATGGTGATTGAACGAAGAGATAAGTAGCTTATTAACACTAACGCCGCTTTGCTGCACCGCCGCTCTAACATCTTTTACCCAGCTATCTACGTCATGCAAGTGCTTAATTTCAATGTTGCACCACTTATCATTTGGAACACATGCCAAGGTCTCGGAAAGTGAAGGTATGCGTTCTCCATCGCCAATGTCCATTTGTTTGAGGGATTGCCACGGCGTATCTAACAAATAACCTGTCTCGCGGGCTCTACGTGTAAGGGTTCTATCGTGAAAAACAATAATGCCGCTTTCGTGTTGATAAGTATCAAACTCAATGCCGTCGGCATCTTGCTCGAAGGCCAATTTAAACGCTTTTAGTGTATTTTCTGGGGCGGCTTTACTGGCGCCTCGGTGGGCAAAAATTAGCATCGACATTCCTTCCTTAAATTTCAGCGCGAATGTTACTTATCGTTCGCGCTGTGTAACTTATGGGTGTTAAGCGTTTCATAGACTGACGCCGACGTTATAAGAATGCCGCCTAGCAATGCGCTTAAACCGGGCTTTTCATTAAGCAAAATTATGGCAAGAAAGACACCGTAAAGTGGCTGCATGCAGGCAAT
The DNA here is from genome assembly GCF_056311775.1 of Alteromonas sp. ABH4_454. NCBI lineage: Bacteria > Pseudomonadati > Pseudomonadota > Gammaproteobacteria > Alteromonadales > Alteromonadaceae > Alteromonas > Alteromonas sp. ABH4_454. The sequence continues at coordinate 1,294,220 of NZ_CM149972.1, forward strand.
AAGTGAAAATGTCTTTGCCCGCAAGTGGCGCAGACTCGCCGCAATTAAAGCATGGGGAAGCGCGGTAAATACTGTGCCTAAAAGCAACAGCATTAGCCAAGAGCTCGTTGACGCCGAGGCTATTTCCGCACTGCCTATTGGCAGCATTAATACACTGATAACCAAAGTTTGCCATGCCATAGCTTGCGCACCGCTGTAGTGCTTAAAATGCTTACGGTGAATAAGGTTTCTAAACGAATACAATATGGCAGATGCAATACCGATAAGTACCCCAAGGGTAACGTCATTTTCCAACGACGTTTCAGGCACAATTAAATAAACACCAATAACTACCGTTAACGTAGATACAATGTCCTGCCACACCAGCCTAACTCGTTCGAAAAAAGGCTCAATAAGCACTGTAATGACAGGAAAGGTAAACAGCGCAATCATGCCCACAGATACGCCAGCATATTGCATTGCGGCAAAGTAAGTAACCCAATGTAGCGCCATTAAAAGCCCTAGACCAAGAGCGACGCCATAATCTTTTCTGGAATTTAGCTTTATTTTATTTCCGGCCAGTTTCAAAAATGCCAGCAGGGCGATGCAAGCAAATACTGAACGCACCAAGGTAATGTCACTGGCACTAAGTGGTACAAGCCGAGAGAAAAGGGCTGTACCACCTAACAAAATGACCGTGAGATGAAGCGAAATCAGGCTTTTTTTAACAGCATCCATAAACTAGCTGTCAGCGCCCTCAGATGGTGTTTCTTTTTTTGTCTCACCTGCATCGTCATCGAACTCATCGCTACTTTGCTCAGGCTCAGACGAAGCAAGGTCTTGGGAAACTATCTCTTGTGAAGATAGTTTTGAAGCCATAGGTTCACCTAGGCGAGTAACCATACCTGGGGCAATATCTTCAAAGTTGATCATGTCTTTTTCAAAACATACCACAATGGTAGAGCCCAGTTTGAATCGGCCAAGTTCGTCACCTTTTTCAAGGAAAACTGACGTTTCTGTGTCTTTTTCATATGACCAGTGCTGAACGTTTTTACCTGCAGGTGGCGTAACAGTGCCAGCCCAAACGGTTTCGATACTGGCCACAATCGTTGCGCCAACAAGAACCATTGCCATTCGGCCCACAGGAGTGTCAAACAGCGCCACAACACGTTCGTTACGTGCAAATAGCCCAGGTATATTTTGTGCCGTAAGCGGATTTACCGAAAACAATTCGCCAGGCACATACAGCATGTCAGTTAGGGTGCCCTCAACTGGCATATGAATTCTGTGATAATCGCGAGGAGCTAGGTAAATAGTAGCAAATTTACCATTTTTAAATGGTGCTGCTACTTCAGGTTTTCCACCTAACAACGTAGTTAAGCTAAAGTCGTGACCTTTGGCTTGAAAGATACTGTCGCTATGAATATCGCCAAACTGACTTACCGTACCGTCAACGGCATGGATAAGTACGTCATCGTTTTCATCAATCGTACGTGCTTCAGGTTTTAGAGGACGCGTGAAGAACTTATTGAAGCTTCGGTAATGCTCGGGCTTTTCATGCAGCGCTTCAGTCATATCAACATTGTATTGTTTGATAAACAGCTTGATGAAAAAGGTGGTCACGCTACCCATTTCCGCTTCTGCAAGTTTGCCCACAAGGCGTGAAAGCAGATGCTTGGGTGTAACGTATTGTAAATTAACTTTAAGCCAATCTAACACAAAATATCTCCGTTTCTTTTATGCAAGCAATAACGCATTGCATAGATAGCGTTATTGTATAGTAAGTTGTGGTAGTAAGAGTAACTTTAGGGTTATGAGTGCTTACACAAAAGCATAAGCATATGGTTCACACTGCAACATTTTCTTTACTGGTTTAGCCTCGCTACTCAATGCCAGTAAGCTCAATGTTAGTAAATTCAATGTCAGTAATAAGTGAGGTGCTATTCAGACGCTTCTGCAGGTTCGGCGTTTCAGCAACGTCAAAACCCTAGAGCATTTGTTATGCCCCAGGTGGCTGACTATGGCTAGGACGCTGCTCTTCCATAGTCGTCAAAATTCTATGGTAGCTATCGAAGCGTTCAGCGCTAATTTTTCCTTCTTCTACAGCTTCTTTTAATATGCAGCCGGGGTCATTTAAGTGCTTGCAGTCTCTGAATTTGCAGCCGCCCAAATAATCTCTGAACTCAATAAAACCCCATGTAATTCTCTCGGTAGGAATATGCCACAGGCCAAATTCACGTACCCCTGGAGAATCAATTAAATCCCCCCCAGCCGGTAAATGAAGCAGTTTAGCCGCTGTGGTTGTGTGTTGCCCCAGTCCTGAGTTATCTGAAATGTCACCCGTTAACTCATCCGCGTCTGGCAAAACTTGGTTAATAAGGCTCGATTTACCAACGCCCGACTGTCCTACGAAAACGCTGATATTATCGTTAAGGTATTTATTGAGTGTGTTGATCCCTTCGCCAGTTTTACAGCTAGTGAACAGTACTTCGTAGCCCAGTTTTTCGTAAGTTTTAAGCTGCTCTGCAACGTTTTCGCGCTCTTCATCGCTAAGCAACTCGACTTTGTTGAGTACAATCAGGGGCGTAATGCCGATATCTTCACAGGCTACGAGATAGCGGTCGATAATATTCAGTGAAAGAGTAGGTAATATAGCGCTGACCACAATGATTCGGTCGATATTTGCCGCAATGGGCTTAATGCCGTCGTAATAATCTGGGCGTGTAAGTACAGAATGCCTGTCTTTTACTATTTCAATAACACCCCTTACACCCGACTCAGCTTCATCTCCTTTGCTGAAAAACACCTTGTCTCCGCACACTACAGAGTCAACTGTTCGGCGAATGTGACAGCGGGATACGTCGCCACTGGCATCTTCAACGTCAGCGTGCTTACCGAAACGGCCAATCACAGTGCCACTTTCTAACGTGCTTTCATCTAGGTTGGCTGCGCCTTTAGTGGCGTGCTTTTCACGCAAGCGTTTGCTTCTGTTAGCTGCAACTTGTCGTTTCTGTCGTTGTGTAAGTTTTGGTTTTTTCGCCACGATTCTTTTCTAGTTTCACGTATACTATGTCAATAATACCGTTTGTAGGGCATGGTTGCCATGCCTGTAGCGCAAAGAGGAAAGTAATGAGTAAACACGACAGTAACCTTGTTTGGATAGACATGGAAATGACAGGGTTAGATCCTGAAACCTGTGTAGTAATGGAAATCGCGACCATTGTTACCGACGCACAGCTTAATGTTTTGGCAGAAGGCCCTGTGATTGCAGTACATCAAAGTGATGACGTGTTAGATAATATGGACGAGTGGTGCACACGCGTTCACGGAGAAAGCGGATTAACTGCACGTTGCCGAGAAAGTAAAATAAGTGTAGAAGAAGCGTCTGCACAAACCATTGCCTTTTTAGAGCAGTGGGTAGATGCAGGTAAATCGCCGCTGTGTGGAAACACCATTGGGCAAGACAGACGCTTCATGGTTAAGTACATGCCCGAGCTTGAAGCCTACTTCCACTATAGAAATATTGATGTAAGTACAATAAAAGAGCTAACGCGCCGCTGGAAGCCTGAAATATTAAATGGTTTTGAAAAGAAAGGCGTACACTTAGCCTTAGATGATATTCGCGAGTCTATTGAAGAAATGCGCTATTATCGAGAGAAAGTGTTTACGATTTAAGCATTCGAACATCGAGGTGCAAAAAAAGTAGAATTAAAGGTTGCGTTACCCCAAAATTTTTGTAAAATGCGCACCACTTCAAACGAAGTACCTCTTTTGTTGCGGGAATAGCTCAGTTGGTAGAGCACGACCTTGCCAAGGTCGGGGTCGCGAGTTCGAATCTCGTTTCCCGCTCCAAATTTTAATCTAGCTCTCTAGATTGCCTATAAGATGCCAGGCATCGACTCTATGCGGGAATAGCTCAGTTGGTAGAGCACGACCTTGCCAAGGTCGGGGTCGCGAGTTCGAATCTCGTTTCCCGCTCCAAATTTTTCTTCAGTATTCATATCCCATAATCGCAGTTACTTTGTAAGCGAAAGCTATCTGAACTTTCTGCTTTGGCAATGCTCAACTATTAGGTGCTTTTATGGATGGATGCATTAATGGTAGAGCCAAGGATTGATAGGTATGAGCTTGAGAGGAACTGTTTTACTCAAATAAGCCTGCCAAACGCTTCTGCACTCCGTGCGTTTATACTTTCTCTAGGTATCAATGGGGCACTGTTACTCGCGTTGGCATTCACCACTGGTAACGAGTCTGTAAGCCAAAAACACTCTACGCCCGTATTGTTAAAGGCAGTATTAGTAAGGCCAACGACTGCCCCTCAAAAGACCGAAATTGATTCAGAACCAGTGAATGAGAAAGGTAGCGACCTAGAACATAGCGTTGTCATTAAAAAAGCGAAAAAAGGTGAGAAAGTATCGAGCGCTAGCAAAGTGGTTGGCAAATCTAAAGAGCCACAGAAACTTTTGGTTAAAGAACCTTCACCACAATTTAAAGCAAGAACAGAAGAAACCAAGCTTAAAATTCGGGATGCCACACAAGATTATATCAATCGTCTGAACGCACAACGATTGCATGACATCGCCAATCAATCACCCTCAAACAAAACCCACTCGAATGTGAAAAGAAACACCAAGCTTTCTAGCTCCTTCAATACTGAAAACGAAGATTTTCTAAAAAGCATTGAAATAGTCGTTGATTGCAGTTCAATAAAAGGAAAGTTATTCAGCGCCCTCAGTAAAAATAAGGGAATTACGATTGAAGATCGCGATTTTCCTTCTTCACCCGACTCTATAGTTGTCCAGGGAACAGTAAAGTGTAGAGATAACAGTCGATTCAATGATTATATTAATCGTCGACTAAATAACGAATGACTTTTACGTTTCTCGTTTACATTACATTATTCTCTGGTTCTGGATATTAATTCTACCGTATTTGCATCAAATTGGTGCGTTCATGGTTAGGTTGTAGATTAAATTCTATAAATAGTTGAAATATAAATTAAAAAGCCATTTCCTTATGGGTTCTTATACAGTGCGCCTGCCTCTTCTTGTGTCATTCTTTGAGAATAATTGCACTTAATATGAATAAATACCCTGTTTTGATCTGGCTTTTACCTGTTTTTATATTAGAATGCGCGCAAATTCCGGCACGTATTCTGCTGAGCCATAGGTTCTAGACCCTTTTCAGTGAATAGTAACGATAGATAAGAGTAAGGCGATCAAGACCGAACCGGTACGCATAATTACCCAATTCACGCTAGAAACACTCAATCAGAAGGACTCTGTTTTTCCAATGGAATGGGCTAGTGACTTTTTAGTAATGTCCATTTAAAGAGAGAGAACATGCATATTAAGAATGCTCCTTTCCATATTTCCGCTGTAGCAGGTGCCGTGTTAGCCGCTTGCTCAAGCCAAGGCGCATACGCCCAAACGGTTGCAGTAGACGAAAAACAAATCGAAAAAGTAGAAGTAACCGCAACGCGCAGAAGCGGTACGCTACAAGAAGTACCTATTAATATCTCAGCGCTAACGTCAGACGTTTTAGACCAACAGAATATTGAAGATCTTGACGGCGTAGCCCGTTGGGTACCTGGTCTTACTGTGACTGATCAGGGCGGGCGAAACGACTCTCCAATTATCGTACGTGGTCTAAATACTAATTCATCAGGCCCCGGATCAAATGGGGGCACGGTAGCCACTTATTTTGGTGACATTCCTCTTTTCCTAAACATGCGTCTTGTTGACGTGGATCGAGTTGAAGTTCTTATTGGCCCGCAAGGTACGCTTTATGGAGCCGGTACTTTAGGTGGCGCTATTCGCTACCTTCCGAAGAAAGTTGACCTAGAGTTTATGTCTGGTGAAGTGACAGGTGATGTATTCAACATCAGCGAAAGTGACTCGCTAGGCGGAGAAAGCAGTATTGTCTTTAATGCACCTATTATTGATGGCGAATTAGCGGTACGTGCGTCACTAAACTATTTCAATAACCCTGGCTTCCTTGACTACAACTATGTAGTAAGAGAAGGCGGTGTATCGTTGCCTGATCCAGACTGGTCTAACGAAGAAGAAGTAAATAGCAACTTAAAACAGGTTGAAGATGCTAACGGTGAAGATACGCTAACAGGCCGTATTGCAGTACGCTGGGCGCCAAACGATTGGTTTGACAGCACTTTGACTTACTTCTATCAAAAGCAAGACGTTGAAGGCCGTTCTATTACCCACTACGACTCACTTTCCTCTGAAAATCCTTTGAGCGAAGTTATTGGTGAGTATGAGTCAGCGTATCGCTATGAAGAGCCTCGCGAAAAAGAAGACGAACTTCTGAGCTTAGAAATGAATGCCGATCTGGGCTTTGCTGAATTAGTGTCTGCAACAGGGTTGTCTAATTTTGAAGCTAATGGCCAGCGTGATCAAACAGACCTGCTGATTCGCTTAGACTATAGCTATGAAGAATTTCCAGCATTTTCTGCTTACACCGAAGAAGAATCAGAACGCGAAGTCTTTACACAAGAGCTTCGCCTAGTTTCGCAAACTGGCGGCCCTCTATCTTGGATAGTAGGTGGTTTTTATTACGATTTAGACAGTGAAGGCAGCAGTAAGGAATTTACGCCTAACTTTGATGTTTATGCTATCGAAGTGTGGGGCGTAGAGGGTAACTATCGCCCAGACTCCCTTGAATACTTTTCAGTAGACGAAAGCGAAGTGACGGAAAAAGCACTATTCGGTGAACTTACTTACGAGTTAACAAGAGACTGGGACGTAACATTAGGTCTGCGCGCATACCAATATGATGTCTATTCGCGTTCTGCAGTAGATTTACCGCTTTATAATTCTGTATTTGAAAGCCGAGCGTCTGATTCTATTGTGCTTGATTATGGTGAGACAGAGGCTGACGATAGCGGCACGTTATTTAAGTTCAACACTAGCTATCAGTTTACGAACAGTACTATGGGTTACTTGACCATCAGCGAAGGCTTCAGAATTGGTGGCGCGAATAGCGTTGGTGCTTGTCCTGATAATGTTGACGATCTGAATAACCAAATAGTTTGTGCTACGCCTGAAGAGCAACTCTATGAGGCTGACACTACAACTAACTACGAGCTAGGCGTTAAAACCAGTTTCTTTAGAAATAAGCTCCAATTAAATACAGCATTATTCTATGTTGACTGGCAGGACCCTCAGGTATCAGGTGCCACCATTAATGGCCAGCAGCCGATCATCGTTAACGCTGAAGGTGCAGAGTCGAAAGGCGCTGAATTCTCTGTTCGAGGCATAATTGGCGACAATATCACGACTTATGCAACATATGCCTACACACAAGCAGAGTTAACTGCAGACGCACCTTTCTTATTCGGCGTGTTCGATGACCAAGGCACAGAGCTTCAAGATTTTTACGATGGTAAAGATGGTGATCGTTTACCAGGAACTGCAGAACATCAGTTCTCGTTCGGTATTACGTATAGCCAAGAAGTATTCGACGATAAAATGTTAAACGTAAACTACGGTATCACTGCGCAGAGCGATGTGTATACCACCGTTGGTCTTCGTCAAGATGGTGAGGCGCTACCTGGTTATGCTGTAAGTAATTTAAACGCCACTATTTCAGATGAAGACTGGTCGGTAACGCTATATATCGACAACTTATTTGATAAGTATGCGTTTACTTCAACACGTCGTAACGTAGGTGATATTGGTCTTGGGCAATTTAACGATACCCTAGAACCAAACGGTACCGAGTTACAGCGAAATTATGGCCACTATGTGTTAACACCGCGTACTGTAGGGTTGATGTTTAAGTATCAATTTGGCATGTAGTATAGTTACTGCTGTACGATAGAATATAGGGGCGCTTACGCTTAACGTGTAAGCGCCTTATTTGTTTAATGACGGTTTAAATACAGATAAACAATGAATACAAGCCAAACTCGCTTAGATGATGCCGTTAGGTTCTTAACACAACGAGATTTTAAGCAAGCACACCGCTGTTGCGTTGAAGTGATCCAACAATACGGGCCGCATGCCCATGCCTATTTTTTACTTGGCATTATTCATATTGAAATTGGCCAAATAGAAAAGGCTATCGCCTTGTTAACGAAGTCTAACGAAATAGAAAACCGTCCTATTACCTTTGCCTATCTAGCGAAATGCTTTGCGTTAAAAGGCGATATGCAGCAAGCGCTTGAGCTTGTATCGTGTGCGCCAGTAGATAGCCTAACTCGTGCCCTCGACTTAGATACGGTTGGCGTTTCACTGTCTCGAGTCGGCCTACATGAAAAGGCTATCGCTTATTTTGAAAAAGCACTTACGCTAGCGCCAGCGAATCCGCAATATCACTACAACTATGCTGTCAGTCTGCAAGTTTGCGGGGAAGTTTGAGCTGGCTAGAAAACACTTTGAAAAAGCCATAGACAGCGAACCACATTTTTTTCAGGCACATTTTGCTTTGTCTGATCTCGGCGGTGTTTCAGATGAAAATAATCATCTAGCACGACTTGACCCCCTAGTTGAAAGAGTAAAGGACAATTTTGATGCGCGTCTTCATATAGGGCATGCGCTCTCCAAGGAGTATGAAGCTTTAGGTGATTACAGGCGTGCTTTCGACGCGCTAAATCACGCGAAAGCACCCCAAAAGGCGCGTAGCGAAAGCACGCTGAAAGATTATCAGGCTATATTCAGCACTCTTCATAGTAATTTGCAGGCACAGTTAAACTCCGATTCCTTTTCTAGTCGTGGTTCACAAAGCGACGCGCCAATTTTTGTTGTCGGTATGCCGCGCAGTGGCACAACGCTGGTTGAGCGCATTCTAAGTCATCATTCGTTAGTTGCTTCTGGAGGTGAACTGCAAGATTTTGGCGTTGCTGTTAAAGAGGTAACTCAAACTAGTAGTCAACTGGTGCTCGATACGCCTACCATTGAACGGGCATATGAGAGTGATTTAGGAAAGGTTGGAGAACGCTATCTTCAGCGCACCTCATTCTTGCGACAAAATTCAAAGCACCTAGTCGACAAACTGCCGTTTAACTTTTTCTATATAGACCTAATACGCCAGGCTCTACCAAACGCCAAAATAGTGTGCTTACTAAGAGATCCTATGGATACTTGCGTGGGTAACTTTAGACAGTTGTTTTCTATCCATAGCCCTTATTACGCCTATGCTTACGACCTTGATGTGATAGGACAGCTGTATCAAAGCTTCGAAAAGTGGGTGAGAAAATTTGCTGATACATATCCGAATGCTATTCGCCTGCAATCATACGAGCAACTTGCTCAGCATCCGGATACCGAAGTAAAAGAGCTATTGGCATTTTGCAATTTGCCTTGGGAAGAGCAGTGCCTACAGGTCGAAAACAACAAGCTTCCCGTATCAACAGCAAGTAAGGTTCAGGTAAGAGAACCAATAAATACTCGCTCAATAGGTCGCTGGAAACGCTACGCTTCGCAAACTGAAGCGCTACAGAAGTCATTAGGTATTATTTAATAGAAAAATCGTAGATTCGTTTGCAACCTTTAAACGTAACGATTATGTTAACGCTATATTTACTGGTCTAACCAGATTGCACGGATTGCATAAGAGCCGAAGTGTCGGCACCGCTTTCTGCAATAGCACTTTATAGAAAATGAGCGTGAACAACTATGTCAAAGAATTACGTACTAAATACATATAACAAATTTATGAAGCTGCCCTTTGGCAAAAAACTGTTTAGCTGGTACTCAGCGCGCAGAGCGCCTTACTTTTCTACCGTTTCCCCGCTTATTACTGACATTAAACCTAACTATTGTGAAGTGCTTATTAAAAAGCGTAAAGGGGTAGAAAACCACATTGGTACGGTTCACGTTATTGCGATTTGCAACGGGTTAGAAATGGCCATGGGCTTTATGTGTGAAGCGTCAATCCCTAAAAACTTGAGATGGATCCCAAAAGGCATGGAAGTAAAGTATCCAGCAAAGGCCGATTCAGACATTCGTTGTGTCGCTGAAGTACCAGCTGATGCGTGGAAGCCGGGTGATTTACCTATTTCTGTTAAGGCTTACAACGCCCAAGGGACCGTGGTCGTAGATGGTATTATTACGGTTTGGGTAAGCGAAAAACGCTAAACGATGCCGTGATACTTGAAGGTCGCTTTTGCGGCCTTTTTTTATGCCTAGTCACAGTTGCAATATTAAGTTTTTACGACATGCCTATTTCTAATTGACAGCATTCAAAAACACATCTAAGAATAGACTGGTAAGCGATTAAGGCGCTATATCGGAAGTCTATTTCATTCAACTTTTAAGTGGCAGCCCTCCTTTTAAGCAACACGAGGGGCCGCAATGAAAGAGGTTAAGATGTCTGTAATCACAAAAGAACAAGTCACAAGAAAACCCTTCGCAGATAAGAAGAACTATCCCTACGGCTTCGCACGCTCTGGTGATTTTTCAATTAATGAAAGCAAACTTCTACAAACTCATGGAAGTTTGTTTGCCGCTTTAGTTGACGGAAAGATCACACCAGAAAACGACGAAGAGCAAGCTTATTTGGAGTCGGCACTTGGGCACCGTGAACCCGCTACACCACAGGAAAAAGCGTGGTTAAAATACCAAGCGCGAATTAATAGACCGAAAACTGCAAGCATTTATGGCTCTAAGCGCCCGGCTGCAGAAGAAGTTGACGATGATGAAGATATAAGCGATAACAGTGACATTGATATTGATCTAGACGATTAAGCTTATGCCTTTATGCACGTTAGTGGATAAAGGCGCATCGTTCTCATTCTTAAACTTTATTGTTCACACTGTTAATTTTGTGTAAATAAATATCCTATTTTCTGTCAAAATAAACCTTCAGTCGAAATATCCATCCTATTTATTACGAATATTGGGATATATATCTCACTTTTACGCAATTTGGTGTTTTATCTTCCTATTACCTTAGTTATAGTCGGGGCATCGTCAACGTACGCTGACAAACCCCCCAACCCATTACAGGAGAAAAGCACTGTGAAAATGATGTCGGGCGCAGCCATGGTGGTTGAAGCGCTAAAAGATGTAGGAGTGACACACGTGTTCGGTTACCCAGGTGGTGCCGTACTAGACATTTATGATGCGTTATTTGCGCAAGATGATGTCAAACACGTCCTCGTACGTCATGAACAGGCAGCCGCCCATATGGCGGATGGTTATGCACGTTCAACTGGCAAAACCGGCACAGTGCTCGTCACATCAGGTCCAGGCGCTACGAATACTATTACAGGTATTGCTACTGCGTACATGGACTCTATCCCGATGGTAATTTTATCGGGGCAGGTGCCGTCGAAGCACATTGGTGAAGACGCATTCCAAGAAACTGACATGGTAGGGTGTTCGCGTCCTATCGTTAAGCACAGCTTTTTGGTTAAGCGCGCGGTTGATATTCCAGAAGCCATTGCTAAAGCCTATTATATTGCTAACACAGGGCGTCCTGGGCCGGTAGTTGTAGATTTACCGAAGGATATTGTGAACGTAGCGGAAGAACACCCTTATGTGTATCCAGCCGACGTTACTATGCGCTCTTATAACCCTACCGAAAAGGGCCACCCCAAGCAGGTTAAGAAAGCGGTTGAGTCGCTACTCAAAGCAGAACGTCCGGTATTATATGTAGGTGGTGGTGCAGTAGCGTGCGACGCATCAGAAAAAGTTATTGAATTAGCTGAGAAGCTAAATGCTCCGGTAACTTGTACGCTAATGGGCCTTGGTGCTATGCCGGGTACACACAAGCAATTTATCGGCATGCTAGGTATGCACGGTACGCTTGAAGCGAACAAGACCATGCATAATGCCGACTGCATCATTGCACTAGGTGCACGTTTTGATGACCGTGTTACCAACAACGTTGATAAATTCTGCCCTCATGCAGACATTATCCATGTTGACATCGACCCAGCATCAATTTCTAAGACCGTCAATGCGCATATTCCTGTGGTAGGTTCGGTAGATAAAGTACTTGATCAAATTTTAAGTCAGGTAAATAAGAAAGATTTATCTGGGCAAAGCGAAAAGCTAGCCGATTGGTGGCAGCAGATAGAAACATGGCGTGCTCGTGAGTGTTTAAACTACACACAGGGCGAAGAAGTCATTAAGCCACAGCGCGTTATCGAAGCACTGTACAAACACACCGACGGTAAAGCCTATGTAAGTTCTGACGTAGGTCAGCATCAAATGTTTGCTGCGCTTTATTACCCTTATGATAAACCGCGTCAGTGGATCAACTCAGGTGGTCTTGGCACTATGGGCTTTGGTTTACCGGCTGCAATGGGCGTGCAGTTTGCGCACCCGGGCTCCACCTCTGTGGTAGTAACCGGTGATGGCAGTATTCAAATGAATATTCAAGAGCTATCTACCTGCTTGCAGTACAACCTGCCTATCAAGATTATCTCATTGAACAACCGTGCTTTAGGTATGGTTCGTCAATGGCAGGATATGATTTATAAAGGGCGACACTCACACTCGTATATGGATTCAATGCCTGACTTTGTGAAGTTAGCAGAAGCTTACGGACACGTAGGCATTAAAGTAGACAAGCTCGAAGAGCTAGACGCAGCAATGGAGAAATGTTTCAGCTACACAGATCGCTTAGTGTTTATGGACATAGCAGTAGACCAAAACGAACACGTATATCCAATGCAAATTAAGTTTGGCGCAATGGATGACATGCGCTTAAGCAAGACGGAGCGAACCTGATGAAACGTATTATCTCTGTATTAATGGAAAACGCCCCTGGCGCACTATCTCGTATCGTTGGTGTATTCTCACAACGTGGTTACAACGTTGACTCACTGTGTGTGGCACCAACCGACGACGCGAGCCTTTCGCGTCTAACGATTATCACGCACGGCGACGACAAAGTCATAGAGCAAATTACTAAGCAAGTGAATAAGCTTATTGATGTGCTAAAAGTGGTAGACCTTACCGAAGGTACGCACATTGAACGCGAACTTATGCTGATTAAAGTTGCTACCCGCACAGAGTCAGTACGTGCTGAAGTGAAGCGGAACTCTGATATCTTCCGTGCGCGTATTGTGGATGTGAACGTAAACAATTACACCATTGAAATTACGGGCACCACAGATAAGCTAGATGCATTTGCCACGACTATGGGGCAGTGTGCTGAAATTATCGAATCATCGCGCACCGGTGTTTGTGGTCTTGCGCGGGGTGATAGGGCGCTTCGTCCTTAAATTTCACTCATTATATTGTTTTCGAAAAAGCTGTCTTACGACAGCTTTTTTATATGTGCTCACTTAAGTTAAGTATCTCGCCCATAGTAAGCTTCAACGCGCAAAGCTAAGCCATAAGAGGTTTTAAAATCCTCTTCACGTAGCCACAACACGAAGGGCTCTACTTCAAAGAAAAGCCAATCGCGTAACATATTGTTACGCCATCTAAACCCGCCGTAAATTTCTTCTACGCGATAGTTAGGTTGGCTCAGCCCCTCCACCATTAAGTGGGGAATAACGGCGTTATGTTGATCTACTGAAAACAAATGATGTACTTCGTGGCGCCACAACCAGTCATTTGTATTGTCTCGAAAATAAAAGCGGTTGTTTTGGCGAATGAGATGTTTTTTGCTCATCTCGTATTGAACTGCCCACCCAAGTTCAGCCCCTAATCGGTCACGGGTGTAATAATAAAGCTCTGCGTCGTAAAGCATGGCCCACTGTTTGGAAAAGGCGAAGGCGTCTTTGTATCGTGTCATGGCATAAAGTTGGTCGCGACGTCCTGCGCCGACTCTATACGAATAATGTGAATCTTGTTCTGGGCGAAATCTTAGTGCAATAGTCGTCCTATCGCGGTCGTTATTTCCGGTATCTCTTGCTGCCCGTATTGTATTGTTCTGCGTTTCGTCTTCATTGTCACTCAATAGTAAATCAACGCGCTCTTTTAAAGCCGGCAAACGAACACGAATACGAAAGCGTAAGTCAGTATCTGTAAGCATACTGCTTCTTGGCTCCCATGAGAGTTGAATACGGCCTTCCGCTCTTGCTTCTTTGCGTCCGGAAGTAATTGGAAGGCTGTCACTCATAAACAAGCCATCGAGCTGTTTTACCGTAAAGTCCATAGTGTCAGTAAAACTGCGCTGCCAAATATCAAACCACTGCTCATCGTCTTGCACCTGTGCGGCTGACAGTATGTCATTTTCCGAATTGACAGAATTTGTAGTAAGGGCATGCGTAGGTTTAATAGCGTCGTGGTAAGCAGTACTTCTACTGGTCGTGTTTACGGGTTGATTCAACGTGTGTGGAGTATTATTCAGCGTAGAAGGGGCAGAGAGCAACAAATGACAATAGACAATGGTAAGACACAGCATTGCTCACTAACTCCTTGTAAAAATTAGAATAGTTGAATGTATTTACTATTCGCTTTTAAGATATACAGAGGATGTATTGTCGATGCTAAAACGTCAATCTTTATTCATTCGAGTAAATATTCAGGTGAAAGCATTGGCGGGCAATGGCATACTGTGTACAACGATGTAATGGAGATTATTTTTATGGGTGGTATTAGTATTTGGCAGTTGCTGATCGTACTAGTTATCGTAGTGCTATTATTTGGTACAAAACGACTTAAAGGTATCGGCACTGACTTAGGTGGCGCAATCAAAGGCTTCAAAAAAGCAGTGAGCGAAGAAGACAAAGACGCCGACTTTGAGCAAAAGAAGCAAGTTGAAGAAAAGTCAGCGGCTGAGCCTGTTTCGACAAAAACACAGAGCGACGTTAAAGAAAAATCCTGATGTTTGATATCGGCTTTTGGGAGCTATTGGTAGTAGGCGTTTTGGCACTCCTTATTTTAGGGCCCGAACGACTGCCAGGTGCCATGCGCTCTACTATAAATACAATTCGCAGCGTGCGTAATGTAGCAACGGGCTTTAAGCAAGAAGTTGAGCATCAGCTGCGTGTGCATGAGTTGCATGAAAACTTGAAAAAAGCAGAGCAGCAAGGCCTTAAAGATCTTTCACCTGAACTTGAACAAAGTGTCGATGAGCTAAAAAAAGCCGCCGAGTCGGTTCAAGAACCATATAAAAAGCAATAGATGTCTGACGCTAACAATCTCATTTCTCATTTAATTGAATTACGCAGCCGTATTCTCAAAGCGCTTTTGAGCGTGCTGATCGTATTTGTGTGTCTTGCCGCTTTCGCACAAGACCTTTACCAGCTGTTAGCAATGCCATTACTTGCAACACTACCTGAAAACTCAAGTATGATTGCAACCGATGTGGCATCGCCCTTTTTCGCGCCTTTTAAACTTACCTTGGTGCTCTCGTTTTTCATTGCTATCCCCTATGTGCTTTATCAAGTGTGGGGCTTTGTTGCGCCGGGCTTATACCGAAATGAAAAACGCCTTGTTGCGCCTCTGCTTTTATCAAGTACCTTACTATTTTATGCCGGTATGGCCTTTGCCTATTTCGTTGTATTCCCTATTGCGTTCGCATTTTTCACCAGTGTGGCGCCTGAAGGAGTAACGGTAAGTACAGATATATCAAGTTACTTAAATTTCGTATTGAAACTGTTCTTCGCATTTGGGGTCTCATTCGAGATACCCATAGCTATTATTCTGATGTGTTGGACTGGCGTGACTGATGCTAAGTCGCTAAGAGCTAAACGTCCGTATGTGGTTGTAGGTGCGTTTGTAGTTGGCATGTTACTGACGCCACCAGATATTATTTCTCAGACTCTGTTAGCAATACCAATGTGGTTGCTATTCGAGGTCGGCGTCATTGTGGGTGGTTTCTACGCAGGTAAAAAGCCAAGTGACGATGAGTCAGAAGAAGTCACTGACAATACATAAAAGTTAAAAAGAGCAAGGAATAAGAATGAAAACTCGACTGATATCTATTGCCACATTATTGTGTGCTTTTGGAGCGCTTAACGTTCACGCCGAGACTGTAGCTGATGCTATGGAAAAATGCCGGAACACAGACAACAGCTTAAAGCGTTTAATTTGTTACGACAATATTGCGAAATCACTGAATCAATATGATGGCGCAGATGCATCTGTAAGCCAATTACAAGCGTACAAATCGCAGACGGTTGCTAAACCAAGATTGCAAGCTGAACCGAATACACGTCCTGCCGTAAGCAAACCTGCTAGCGCAGCAGAGCCTGAAAACGACTTCGGTCTAGAACATAAACGTGATTTATCTGCTGAAGCCTCTGAGATTTCACTCACTATAGCATCGTTTAAAGACTCCCTTCGAGGTAAAAAAATTATTACGTTTAGCGATGGCTCAGTTTGGAAGCAGAGCGATAGCGCTTACTTGAAGATTGAAGAAGGTCAGCAAGTATCAATTGAAAGAGGTCTGTTAGGGTCATTCTATTTAAGCGTAGAAGGTGTTAACAAGCGCATGAAAGTAAAACGCGTTAAGTAAATGTCTTGGTTCGACGCAGGCGTCAATCTGCTTGATAAGCGTTTTGACGCCGAAGAAGTCATACAACGTGCACAAGATGCCGGTGTTGATAAACTGTGTGTCATTACCACTCATCCGAATGAGTGGGATGCCGCGGTAGCGCTTTACGAAAAGTACCCTGATCAGTGCTGTTTCACCATTGGTGTACATCCTCATAATGCAAAAGATGTCACTGAAAGCGACTATGAGCGTTTACGTGAGCTCGCTCAACATAAAGGGTGTGTGGCTGTAGGTGAGTGCGGGTTAGACTTTAACCGTAATTTTTCACCTCAGGACGTTCAATTAGCGGTTTTTGAAGCGCAGTTAAAGTTAGCTACGTCATTGAACTTACCTGTGTACTTACATGAAAGAGATGCCTTTAACGAGCAGATTGGCTTGTTAACCCAGTATATGCCGAGCTTAAAAGGGGGAATTGCCCACTGCTTTACTGGCACAACTGAACAAGTAAAAGCGTATTTGTCGTTAGGCCTTTATATTGGTATTACAGGATGGGTATGTGACGATAAGCGCGGTGCTGACTTACGTGATGCCGTAAAGCATATCCCGCTGAATAAGCTTATTCTTGAAACTGATGCCCCATATTTATTTCCAAAAACACTTCGTCCGCGAAAACGCAATAATGAGCCCGCTTTTTTGCCCCATATCGCTCAGCAATTAGGTGAATATCTTCAAGTTGACACTGATAAATTGCGTATTAGCAGTTATGCTAATAGCTGTGAGTTGTTTTCTCTCAGCTAAACACGGGTTTATATGCAGACAAATCTAAAAGCGATCCGCAAGTATGATGCGGGTCTCATTCTTATTACAGCCCTTGCCGTTGTGACATTTGTCTTAGTTCTGCTTAACCTTTCACCAGCCACAAGCCTCTCCCCTCGGTTTTCACAGTTAACCTATCTCAAAGAAACTCAAGGGATGAAACTTGATTTTAATAGTGTTGTGCAAACCTCTGCTAGTGAATGGTCTCAAGTCTCGTCTCCAGTCAATTTAGGAATGGACAAAAATGTGCACTGGCTTTCAATGGTGGTTGAGCCTACTCAAAGCAACCAAAACCGGTTTCTTTTACATATAGACTATCCGCTGTTAGATAACTTGGATGTAGCTGTATATAGCCAAGTGGGCACTAAACCCATAGTGTCTTACTCTGGCGGCGACGGACAAAGCTTTGACGATAGACCCATTGCGCACGTCAAACCCTTATTCCCCTTACCTGACAGTGCGCAATCTCTGCGCATTATTATTAAACTGCAAACATCGGGCAGCATACGCCTTCCCATTCGTATTTGGGAAGAGACAGAGTTTATAGAATACACATCAACGAGAAACTTGGTGTTAGGCATCTTCTTCGGCGTTCTGCTAGCAATGGGGGTGAGTAATGCCTTTTTAACTGTCACAACCAAAAACGTGTCTTTTTTGTTTTACTCGGGTTATGTAATCAACCTAGCGTTCACTTTAATTACGCTTCATGGCTATGGCTTTTCTTATATTTGGTCTTCGAGCACTTGGTTTCAGAGTAAGGCGATTATCGTATTTGCAAACGCTACCATTATGTTTGCCGCGTTATTTACGCGTAGTCTTCTGCCTATTAAAAATTACAGCAATAAACTGGATAACGTGACCAAAGCGATTAGTTGGATTTGCGGCCTGAGTATTGTTGCAGGTCTTGTTCTACCTTATTGGCTAATGATAAAAGCATTTCTTTTATTGCTAAGCCTAGTGGTTATTTTTACTCTGTCTCTGGGCGTATGGCTTTCTCTTAAAGGAGAGGTGGTAGCTCGCTACTTTACTATTGCATGGGGCTTTCTACTAATTAGCGGGCTGAGTGCAAGTTTAGATAATGTAAATATTATCCAACTACCTATATCATCGAATAACTTGCTGATTATCGGGGGGACGGTTGAAGCCCTTATTTTGGCGCTAATCTTAGCGATTAATTACAGCCACAGTCGTGACGACCTAATTAATGCTCAGCAGTTTGCCCTTGAACAAGAAAAACAGGCGAATACCGCTAAGGAAAACTTGTTGGAGGTGCAAAAGCGCTACCAAGATGATCTTGAATATAAAGTTCAGGAGCGAACGCTCGAGTTAGAGATAACACTGCGTGAGCTTTCCGATGTGAATCAAGAGCTCGAAAGACTTAACGCAATAGACCCGCTTACAGGTGCCCATAACCGCCGCCACTTTGATAAGCGATTGCGTTCGGAGGGAAGGCGCAGCCGCCGTGAGCAAACGCCTTTATCACTGATCATTGTTGACGTGGATCACTTTAAAAAAATTAACGACCAATACGGACACGACGGCGGAGATGCGTGCTTAATTCACGTAACAAATGTCTTTCAAAAACTCATCCATCGTCCAACAGATGATTTGTGTCGCATAGGTGGTGAAGAGTTCGCGATTATATTGCCTAATACTGATTTGAACGGCGCGTACCACGTTGCTGAAAATATTCGACATAGCTTAGAAAACAGTCCACTTGAATACGAGGGACAAGTAATTAAGCTAACCGCCAGCGCAGGTGTTTCTACAACCGTTATCGCGGATGAAGAGCACGCGCAAAGTTTATTTAAATATGCTGATGACTGCCTGTACGAAGCGAAAGCTTCAGGGCGAAACACAGTAATACACAAACATTTACAGGAAAAACTATGACGTCTTCACCTTTCCCTCTCCGTCGTATGCGTAGACTACGTGCCAAAGATGCGTTAAGAGGGCTTGTGGCAGAGCACAGGCTAACTACGGATGATTTAATCTACCCCGTCTTTGTGTTGCCTGGTGATAACGCGAGGGAAGCCGTACCCTCTATGCCTGGTGTTGAAAGACTTTCTATTGATTTGTTGGTTCAAGAAGCCGCTAATTGGGTAGCATTAGGTATTAGAACTATTGCACTTTTCCCTGTAACACCTATGTCGCTTAAAACCGAATGCGCCAGTGAAGCATTTAATCCTGACGGCCTTGCTCAACAAGCTATGAGGGCGCTTAAAAAGGCGTTCCCTGAAGTCATGCTGATGTCTGATATTGCATTAGACCCTTTCACGTCTCATGGACAAGATGGCCTTCTAGATGAGGCTGGTTATGTGATGAACGACGAAACCGTTGAGGTTCTCATCAAGCAAGCTTTGTCACATGCCGAAGCTGGTGCTGACATTGTTGCACCTTCTGACATGATGGATGGCCGCATTGGCAGCATTCGTAAGGCACTTGAAGAGGCAGGCCATATCAACACATGTATTATGGCTTACTCGGCTAAATACGCATCGGCTTACTATGGCCCATTCCGTGATGCAGTCGGCTCTGCCGCAAACATCAAGGGCGGCAACAAGAAAACCTACCAGATGGACCCTGCGAATACCGATGAGGCCCTTCATGAAATTGCCCTTGATATAGAAGAGGGCGCAGACATGGTAATGGTGAAGCCCGGCATGCCCTATTTAGATGTAGTACGACGCTGCAAAGACGAATTTAAAGTGCCAACATTTGCCTACCAAGTAAGTGGCGAATACGCCATGCATCAAGCTGCCTTTGCTAACGGCTGGCTCAACGAAGAGGCGGTAATTTTAGAGTCTTTACTTGCATTTAAACGCGCTGGGGCAGATGGCATCTTAACCTATTTTGCACCTAAAGCAGCAGAGTTGCTGGCAAAGCATAGTGGTAAATAGACATTAAAATTTAGTGATATCAAATTGCGTATTCCAACAAAAAGCCGTGCTAAGCACGGCTTTTTTATTGATACGATAAGGTTGTGAGTATTTACTTACACACAAGCTCGCACCCTGCTTTGTGCTGTAGCCAGCACTCGTTAGCTAACTCAGCATTAATTAAAGGGTGAGACTTTAACCAGTCTTCGGGGAAAGTAAGTGTCCACTTACTACCATCACATTGTAGCGAAACTTCGGGAATATGTTTGTTTTGGCGGCGTAGACATAGGACTACCGCTATGCGTAGTACTCGAAGCATGCCTTTTAACATAGGGCGATAGTCTTCGTGGTACTTGTCAAAAATGTCTGCATCAATCGTTAAACGATGCTGCGCAACAAGGTCGCGAATTGCTGATCGCTGCAAGCGAGTAAACCCCGGTAAATCAATATGACTTAAAATATATTCACCATGTTCGTGATGGCGCTTATATTCAATGTGAAGACCAATTTCATGCAATTGTGCAGCGGCCCCTAAAATAGTTTCCGTATCTAGATGGCAAATATTTTGTTGAGCACAAAGCTGATGGCACAAAGCAAGGGATACATGGCGCACAGCATTAGCATGGTTTTTATCAACGTGATAACGCTGCTTTGCTTGGTTGAGCGTTTGTTGGCGTCTATCGTTTTCAGTAACGTTATCTAACATTCCGTAGATAAGACCTTCGCGCAATGCCCCGCCAGAAATATTCATATGGTTAATATTTAGCGCTTCAAACAAGCTGATAAGAATCGCCAAGCCAGAAGGGAAAATAGCTTTTCTATTGTCTTCTAATCCGTCGATATCAAGGCTTTTAATATTGCCGCATTCGATACACTGTTTTTCCAAGTGATACAGATAGTCTAAGCGAATGGCATCGCTGATACCCTGTGCTACCAATATCTCGGTAATCGCCTGCGGCGTCCCGGACGCACCTAAGCAATTCTCCCAGTCGAAACATAAAAAAGCGCTTGATACATCATCAATCAGTGCATGGGCCGCTTTTTTAGCATTTTCGAAGTTGTCTTCGGTTATGGTGCCGCCTGTAAAGTAACGCTCCATAAAAGTCACACAGCCCATATCCAAACTTTTCAAATGAATAGGTTGCATGTCGTTACCGATAATAATTTCGGTGCTTGCACCACCAATATCAATGACAAGGCTGTTACCTTGGTTAGCTGATGTATAGGCTACCCCTAGGTAAATTTGTCGTGCTTCTTCCTCGCCGCTTATCACATTGAGCTTGTGGTTAAGAATTTCTTCAGCTTTGCGAATGAAAACATGAGCGTTGGTCGCAAGGCGTAGGGTAGCAGTAGCGACTATCTTAATATTGGATGAAGGGATATCTTGCAGGCGCTCCGAGAAAACTTGCAGGCATTGCCAGCCGCGCTCCATGCTTACATCATCAAGTGCTAAGTTATCGTCTAAGCCAGCGGCTAAACGAACTTTTTGCTTAATTTTCCCTATTATTTGCACGCTGCCGTTAACAACGTGCACAATCACCATATGAAAGCTGTTAGAGCCCAAGTCCACGGCGGCATAATACTCGCCGTAAGTTTGTGCGTCGTGCTGGAGTTCTGCCTGCATAAAATCTCGTTTCTTATTGACTACCCTAGCGCCTTATTATTGCGCTCTGTTGTTTCGGTTTTGAGGCTTACCTCGGCCTCTACCGTTACCACGGCGAGAAGAGTTGCGGTTGTTAGGCGTACGTCTTCTGCGTGGCTTAGGTAGCGTCACATCGTCAAGTAAGGCACTGCGGTCATAATCGGTAACCGGAATTGCCTTTTGAATGTATTGCTCGATAGCAGGTAAGTTC
The DNA here is from genome assembly GCF_056311775.1 of Alteromonas sp. ABH4_454. Taxonomy (NCBI): domain Bacteria; kingdom Pseudomonadati; phylum Pseudomonadota; class Gammaproteobacteria; order Alteromonadales; family Alteromonadaceae; genus Alteromonas; species Alteromonas sp. ABH4_454. The sequence continues at coordinate 1,316,106 of NZ_CM149972.1, forward strand.
AGTGCGTATTTCTCACATGCAAAACTAATCGCAACGCCGCTTTGACCTGCGCGACCAGTACGACCAATTCGGTGCACATAGTCTTCCGCATCATCAGGAAGGTCATAGTTAAATACGTGAGTTACGGCGTCGATATGAAGACCTCGTGCTGCAACGTCAGTTGCAACCAGAATATCAAGGTTACCCTTGGTAAAGCCTTCTAATATCCCCAGGCGTTTTTTCTGCGGTACATCACCGCTTAGTAAGCCTACGCGATGTCCATCAGCGGTAAGCCAGTCAGTGACTTTTTCACAGCTATTTTTAGTGTTGGCAAAAACAATCGCTTTTTCTGGCCACTCTTCTTCAAGTAACGTAAGAAGAAGCAACATCTTGTCATCGTCAGACGGGTAAAATAACTCTTGTGAAACGCGAGTCGCCGTGGTTTGTTCCGGGGCAACCTGAACATGAGTTGGGTTATTCATATGCTCATAGGCAAGTTCTTGTACGCGATAGCTTAGCGTAGCTGAAAACAGCATGCTTAGGCGGTCGCTTGCCGGTGGCATACGGCGGAATAAAAAGCGGATATCTTTAATAAAGCCTAAATCGAACATGCGGTCGGCTTCATCAAGTACGGCAACCTGAATATTATTCAGAGTAAACACATTCTGTTTATAGTAATCAAGAATGCGTCCTGTCGTACCAATTATAATATCCACCCCTTCTTCCAAAGTTTCACGTTGACTTTGGTAACCTTCGCCCCCATAAATCAAACCAAGCGACAATCCGGTATGCTCACTAAGCAGTTTGGCGTCGTTATAAATTTGAACGGCGAGCTCTCTGGTCGGCGCCATAATAATTGCGCGAGGGCCATTTGATTTGCTGTTATCTGCATTTTCTGCTTTGCTTAGCAAATAGTGAAATGTAGCCACCAAAAAGGCAATGGTTTTACCGGTTCCTGTTTGAGCCTGACCTGCAATGTCGTGACCTTCCAATAATGGAGGCAGTGCAAGTGCTTGAATTGGTGTACAATGTGAAAAATTAGCTGCCGTTAAGGCGTCAACAACCTTGCCGTTAATCGGCAGGTCGGAAAAATGAGTATCAGTTAAGTGAGTAGGCATAGCTTATAGCTTATCAGTGCTTGCATTAAAAAACAGTTTCTATATAACACTTATGGTCGGGCTGAGACAAATCAGCGACAGACCAATAATGGAGAAAAGAATGAGCGACAAAATTATCCAGTTATCTGACGATAAATTCGAAGCAGATGTTATCAATGCTGAAGGTCCTGTACTGGTTGACTTCTGGGCTGAATGGTGTGGCCCGTGTAAAATGATCGCACCAATCTTAGAAGAAGTTGCGACCGAGTTTGAAGGCAAGTTAACAGTTGGCAAGTTGAATGTCGATGAAAATAACGAAACTCCACCTAAATATGGTATTCGTGGTATTCCTACATTGCTACTTTTCAAAAACGGTAACGTTGCTGCTACTAAAGTTGGCGCGCTATCAAAAGCTCAATTAACAGAATTTCTAAACGAAAATCTGTAATTGAAACAAAATAAAAAACCGGTGCGAATAAAGCGCCGGTTTTTATTTGCATCACAGGTACTTACTAATTGTTTTAGAAAAGGGCATATCAATTTATTTAACATTTCGGTGGTAAAACGCTGGACGTTGATTAAATATAGTGCTAACTTTTCCTCAGCGCTCATCCGAGCAGCATTCTGCTTACGCCCACATCCGGGTGATATCAAATCTAAACTAGAACAGAGTGACTTTAAGTCCTGTAAGCGAAGTTCAAGCACAAAGACCCACCAGTATGAATTTAACTGAATTAAAGAACAAACCAATAAGCGAGTTGGTTAACCTGGCCGAGGAAATGGGCCTGGAAAACATGGCGCGCGCCAGAAAACAAGACATCATTTTCTCAATCCTAAAGACACACGCAAAAAGCGGTGAAGATATCTTTGGTGATGGGGTACTAGAAATTTTACAGGACGGTTTCGGCTTCTTACGCTCAGCTGACTCTTCGTATCTTGCAGGGCCGGACGATATCTATGTATCGCCAAGCCAAATCCGACGCTTCAACTTGCGTACAGGTGATACAATTGCTGGAAAAATTCGTCCACCAAAAGACAGTGAACGATATTTCGCTCTGCTTAAAATTCGCGAAGTTAACTTCGACAAGCCTGAAAATTCACGTAACAAAATCCTTTTCGAAAACCTTACACCGCTTCACGCAGCAGACCGCTTGCGTATGGAACGGGGCAACGGTTCAACGGAAGATATCACGGCTCGTGTACTTGATTTAGCATCGCCAATCGGTAAAGGTCAGCGTGGCCTTATCGTTGCACCACCTAAAGCCGGTAAAACACTCCTGCTTCAGAACATCGCCCAGTCAATCGCCGCTAATCACCCAGACTGTGAGTTAATGGTGTTACTTATCGACGAGCGTCCAGAAGAAGTAACCGAGATGCACCGCCTTGTTCAGGGTGAAGTTGTTGCATCGACCTTTGATGAACCTGCAAGCCGTCACGTACAAGTGGCAGAAATGGTAATCGAAAAAGCGAAGCGTCTTGTAGAGCATAAAAAAGACGTGGTTATTTTGCTAGATTCGATAACTCGTCTTGCTCGCGCATACAACACGGTAATTCCTTCATCAGGTAAAGTACTTACCGGTGGTGTTGACGCAAACGCACTACATAAGCCTAAGCGCTTCTTCGGTGCTGCACGTAACGTTGAAGAAGGCGGAAGCTTAACCATTATCGCAACAGCGCTAATTGATACCGGCTCTAAGATGGATGAAGTTATCTACGAAGAGTTTAAAGGTACAGGTAACATGGAACTTCACCTTAACCGCAAGATTGCGGAAAAACGTGTATTCCCAGCTATCGACTTTAACCGCTCAGGTACCCGTCGTGAAGAGCTACTTACTGCGCAAGACGAACTACAGAAAATGTGGATCCTTCGCAAAATTGTTCACGAAATGTCTGAAATTGATGCCATGGACTTCCTTATCAGTAAGCTGTCGATGACCAAGACTAACGATGAGTTCTTTGACGCAATGCGTAGACAAAAGAGCTAATCGCGACTTAGCAATAAGTTGATATATACATAAGGCGCCTCATGGCGCCTTTTTGTTTTCCAGATTAGTTTGTTTCCCAAATTAGTCAGCGGCTTGCCTTATACTTCCGTCTAATATTCACGGCTGGGCGAATGGGGTATTTTCAAGTGCCTGCTAATTCTTTGCTGCAATTGCAGAAGCATTAGTGTGTTCTCCTTTAAGATGATTTACTCTGTCTCAAAACATCAAAGGAAATAAGAGATATGAATCGGAAGTTGCTGTCACTTGTATTTGCCGGCCTAGCCTCTTTTACAGCTAGCGCTAACCCCATTAACGTTGATGAACTGGCTAACAAAGTAGAACCAGACGTTATTAAATGGCGCCATCATTTTCATGAGTTTCCAGAACTGTCTAACCGCGAGTTCAAAACCGCTGAGTATGTGGCTGATTACCTTAAAAGCCTAGGCTTACAAGTTCAAACCGGTGTAGCTAAAACCGGGGTGGTAGCAATATTAGACTCTGGCAAGCCTGGCCCTGTTGTTGCCCTACGAGCAGATATGGATGGGCTTCCGGTCAAAGAGCAAAACGACCTAGCATATCGCTCTACGCAAGTAGGCGAGTATAATGGTAAAGAAGTGCCAGTGATGCATGCCTGCGGTCACGATACGCATATGGCTATGCTAATGGGGGCCGCAAAAATCCTTACTGAAATAAAGGGTGAATTAAAGGGTAAAGTGAAATTTATCTTTCAGCCTGCAGAAGAGGGCGCCCCCGCTGGAGAAAAAGGCGGTGCTGAAGTTATGGTGGCAGAAGGCGTATTAAAGAATCCTGACGTCGACGCTATTTTTGGTTTGCATATTAATGCCAACACTGATGTGGGCAAAGTGCGCTATAACGCCGGTGGCACTATGGCCGCAGTAGATCCGTTCAAAATTGTTATTCACGGAAAGCAAGCGCATGGCGCTTATCCGTGGAAAAGCGTAGACCCAGTAGTTACTGCTGCGCAAATGATAATGTCTATTCAAACCATTGTAAGTCGTGAATTAAAACTGATTGACGATGCGGCAGTGGTATCGATTGGCTCAATCCACGGTGGTAATCGCTCTAACATCATTCCAAATGAAGTCGAAATGGTAGGCACTATCCGTACTCTTAACGAAGCCGCTCGCGATCACATTTACGAGTCACTTCCACGTAAAGTAAAAGCGATTGCAGAGAGTATGGGGGCAGAGGCAGAACTCACGTTACCACTAGATTACTATTACCCAATTACGTATAACGACCCAGAGCTTACAAAAGCCATGTTACCTACCATGCAGCGTACCGCTGGCGTCGAAAACACATTGCTTTCTAAGCCGGTAACCGGGGCTGAAGACTTTTCATTTTTCCAGGAGCAAGTTCCAGGCTTATACGTTTGGGTAGGCGGTAAACCGCTAGATGTATCAGAAGAAGACAGCCCTGCTCATCACACGCCAGAGTTCTACGTTGATGATGAGGGAATGAAGCTGGGTGTGAAGCTACTTACTAACTTTACTTTAGATTATATGGCGCAACACTAACACTGGCGGCTGGAGACATGTGTTGAAAATTGGTAGTAATTCGTTTTCCATTTCATGGTCTCTGGCCTTCCAAGCATTAATTGTATGTGTGTTGGGTGCAAGTTTAAATGCCCTTTCTCCACCTTTTGACAGCACTGGAATAGCCGCATTTGGTATAGGAGCGGCAGTTTACGCCTCCCTTCGCTTTTCCCCTTTTATTTCAATTCCCATTGGACTTCTAATCAGTCTGCCACTTTGGCTAAACGAAGGCAGCATTGTAGGCAAAGAAAGTCTCACTCTTTTGCCAATAGTACTTAGCTTTTTCGGCTATGATAAATCGCTAAAGCAAGTGATTAAAGTAGGCGCAGGCTTCTGGTCTATCGTCTTTTTACCCATTTTGCTGCTAGAACACTCTCTGTTCGATGATGGCAACGTGAACATGGTGTTCTCTGGTGTTTTAGTTACTTGGGTCAGTGGTGTATTTGGTTTGATCATCGGCCATTTCGCGTACTTAGCTATTTATGGCCTGAAGCGGCAAACTTCGTACAAATCCAAGCGGGTCACGCTTCACTTTCTCTTCGGGTATTTTTTCTCTGGATGCTTTTTTGTTGCTTCTATGGCGGTGATATATCTGTCAGTCAGCTTGTTTCAGCATCAACAAGAGCGGCAAATTTACAGTTATATGGCCCAGCGAGTTAAAGTGCTGGAGTTCCAGCTTTCAAACTTTTTACGTCATCATCAAAATGCTATTACCGCTACAGCGAAAGTACTTTCTAATAGTGGTTCGGAAAAAAATGCTGAAAACATCGCAGCCAAAAATCTACAAATTGTGGCTTCTCATAACCCTGAATTTTTAACCTTTCTGGTAGCCAATGAAGATGGTGATATTACGCATGCCTATCCACCAAGCATGTTGGAAAAAGCAAAGCGAAATGGGCGGCCCAATGTGTCTTATCGGCCTTACTTTTATGAAGTTATACAAAGTGGCGTGCCATTTTTATCTAACGTTTTCCAAGGCCGTGGCTTTGGTAACGACCCAATTGTCGCGCTATCTGCGCCTATATTAGATAGCAATGGGGCGCCTAAAGGTATTGTAGAAGGGTCACTATCACTAAAGAGCTTTCATGCCATTGATAGCCTTAGTCTCGGCGGATTCTCGATGTTAATCGAAGATCAAAAGGGTGAGGTAATTTACGCCTCAGAGGCGTTAGCGTTAAAGCCGTTAACTAAAGCACCGTTTTATTCATGTGAGCCCAAATGTTCCATTGAAGTTGATGATGGTCCTCAAGGTAAGACGTGGCTTAGATTTACCAAGAACATTTCTTTTGCCAATTGGAAGGTTAGCTATTATTTCGACAAACGGCTTTTGATGGCATCAATGAGTAGTTATTTACTCAAAGATTTACTTTTATTGCTGGCTTTATCTGCGTTCGGGACCTTTACAGGCTATGTAGTAGCGAAAATGGTGGGAGCACCCATTCGCCGTCTCGTTCGCTATATTGCAGACTTCGAACCTACACAGCAACAAGGAAAAAAAGCGCCGCAAAGAGCACTCCACATTCAAGAACTATCGTTACTAAGCGATGAGTTTATGCGCTTAGAAACCCGCTTGTCAGGTGCCTTTGATGAGCTTAAGAAAGCGAGAGAAATAGAGCAGGGGCTAAACGTAGAACTTAATGAGTTAAATCAGTCCTTGGAAAAGCGCATAGAGGAAAAGACTGAGCATCTAGCACAAGCGTTAAAAGAAGCTGAAGCTGCTAACGTTGCCAAAACGCAATTTCTCGCTAATATGAGTCACGAGATAAGAACGCCAATGAACGGTATCGTTGGTTCTTGCGAATTGATGTTAGACAACGACCTTCCTGAACATATCGCAGTGAGAGCAAAAACGATTTCTCGTTCAGCTACTAATTTATTGATTATTTTGGACAGTATTTTAGATTGGTCGAAAATTGAATCAGGCAAAATGCTCCGTGATATCCAGCGCTGTGACATTCGTGAATTGCTTGAAGCTTCCTGTGAACTTTATCGCCATACGGCGCAGGTTAAGGGGTACGACATTGCGCTTCATATTAGTGACCATGTACCCCATGCCTTAAACATTGATGCTGGAAAAGTAGCTCAGGTTATTAATAACCTTCTTAGTAACGCGATTAAATTTACCAATGAAGGTCAAGTTTCGGTTGACGTTGATTACGCGCACCAAGGGCTTAAAGTTTCGATACGGGATAGCGGCATCGGTATCGCTCCTGAAAAAATACACCTTATCTTTGAAAAGTTTGAACAAGCTGACACCTCAACCACCCGCCACTTTGGAGGAACCGGTCTAGGCTTGGCCATATCCAAAGGACTGGTTGAGTTGCTCGGCGGCGAACTCTACGTTGAAAGTGAATTGGGTAAGGGAACTAATTTTACCTTCCATATTCCGGCTACTACGAGTAATAGTGATAAGCAGGAGCAACGTAAGACCTCAGCAACACTCCCCAGTGGTCTTCGCGTACTTCTTGCAGAAGATAATGATATAAACGCTGACATCGTGATGGATATGCTTAAATCAGCGAACATCAAATGTATTCGAACCAAGAATGGCAGAGATGCTGTACAAGCAGAGAAAAAACATGATTTCGATCTAGTTTTAATGGACTGTCAGATGCCCATAATGGATGGATTAGCTGCATCCACACTTATCCGCAAAGAAGGTCGAAATAAAACTAAGATTAAAATTATAGCGCTAACGGCCAACGCATTTGTCGAAGATAAAAATGCCTGCTTAGAAGCAGGCATGAATGCGCATTTAAGTAAGCCTATACGCAAGCAAGTGCTATTTGACTGTATTGCCCGTGAGCTTGCTAGCGTTTGAGGCTACGTCAGTGTCATCACTCGGTGCATCACTTACCAGGCGCAATACAATGTAGCCCAAGCATGCAGACACGAGTGAGCCCGCTAAAATTCCGACCCGCTCATCAAAGATTTGATTAATCCCGGTTTGTTCAAAAGCAAGGCCTCCTATAAACAAACTCATGGTAAAACCAACGCCGCAAAGCAGCGCACAGCCATAAATATGCTTGAAGTTCAGGTCATCAGGTAACTTTGCTAGTTTCAGCTTTACCATTAAATAGCAAAACCCAAATACACCTATTTGTTTTCCCACAACCAAGCCAAGGAAAATGCCAAAGGTTACAGGGTGAAAAATTCCTTCTGGGCTAATATTGCCAAAACTAATGCCCGCATTAGCAAAGGCGAACAAAGGCAAAATGGCAAAACTTACAGAACCATTTAAACCGTGCTCAAGTCGAGTTACTGGAGAGTATGACGGGTCTTTTTGATCTCGCATGGGAATAAAACTAGCCAGTACCACACCGGCTAACGTCGCGTGCACACCCGACTTCAGCATAGCTACCCATAAAATGAGGCCTACAAAAACATAGGCTGGAATATCCACCACATTTCGCTTGTTCATTTGCCATAACAGCAACAAGCATCCAGCGGCCACGTATAACGCGCCAGCTGTAATGTTGTCGGTGTAGAACAAAGCAATAATTACAATAGCGCCGATGTCGTCGATGATGGCTAGCGTAACTAAGAACACTTTTAGGCTAGTAGGTACTCTACTACCAAGTAGCGCCAAAATACCCAACGCAAAGGCAATGTCTGTGGCAGCGGGAATGGCCCACCCTGCAATCGCCACTGGGTTATCCCAGTTTATACCTACATAGATTAATGCTGGCAGTGCCATACCGCCCACGGCACCAGCAGCAGGTAGAATAATATCTTTAGGGTTTGCTAGCTCACCTTCACACACTTCCCGTTTAAGCTCTAGGCCTACGTGAAAGAAAAAGACTGCCATCAAGCCATCGTTAATCCATAGCAGCAATGGTTTATCAATAGCCCACGACCCAGCGGATATTTGAACTGGCATGCTGATTAAATGGTCGTAAAGGGTATCTAATGGGGAATTGGCAATAATGAGTGCGAGTATTGTCGCTGCCATCAGCAAAATACCGGGAGCAGCCTCGCGGTTTAAGAAATCAGAGACCACGTCCTGCACTTCTTCTATGACTTCGTCAAGTACGTCGGGTTCATGCTTATCTGTCATCAATAACCTCTTGCGCCATTTAACTTCTAACACCGCAAAGCTTATAACGTAGCGGTTGCTAATCCGTGTTATACGGCAGTTTTTCTTCACAAATTAATTATAGTTAATACGGGTTGTTAGGTTTAGATAGATCACCGGTCAAGGTAGAGTGCTTTTATTCGCTCGTACTCTATAGCACTATATTTCACGCCATTTACGGTGGGATTTTGGACGGTTTTAAGCTACAATCGCGGCCTTTCCAAGGTTGTCCATTTTACCTACTCCGAGGATCTCTAGATGGCAAAAGTCGCGATTGTAATGGGTTCAACTTCAGACTGGCCTACCATGCAGCAGGCCGCAAAAATGCTGAAGTCGTTTGGTGTTGAATTTGAAGCGAAGGTGGTGTCGGCACATCGTACACCTAACTTGCTAGTAGAGTTTGCTGAAGGCGCTGCCGATGAAGGTTTTAGCGCAATAATTGCTGGCGCGGGCGGCGCAGCACACTTGCCGGGAATGATTGCCGCACACACCCATCTGCCGGTGTTTGGTTGTCCGGTGAAATCAAAAGCGCTCAACGGGTTAGATTCATTGCTTTCTATCGTTCAAATGCCGAAAGGCGTAGCAGTAGGCACATTAGCCATTGGTGAAGCTGGTGCAGCAAATGCAGGTCTACTGGCGGCGCAAGTCGTTGCGCTGCAAGAGCAGAGTGTGCGAGAAGCTGTTATCGCTTTTAGAAAGTCTCAAACTGAGACCGTACTTGCTTCAAGTAACACATTGGAGCTAGATGAATGAGAGTAGTTGTTTACGGCGCAGGCCAACTTGCTCAAATGATGTACTTAGCGGGAAGCCCGTTAGGTATTGAGGTTCAAGCTGTGGACGTAAACAACGATACCGTTGTACATCCAGTTAGCAAAACCCCACTCGATACACCACTAGCGCAAGCGCTAGAGGATGCCGATGCATTAACGGTAGAGTTTGAGCATGTACCTGAAAGATTGCTTGAAGAAGCGGCTAAAACAAACAAGTTGATGCCGAATATCGACAGTATTCTAGTTGGTGCCGACCGCGTACGCGAGAAAAAGCTTCTCGAAAGCATGAAGGTTGCAAACTGTGATCACCAGATAGTGACCGACCTTGCTCAGTTAGATGATTGCGTAAAACAGCTTGGTAGCAAACTTATTCTCAAAGCGAGCCGCGATGGCTACGACGGTTACGGACAGTGGCGTTTAAGTGATGAAGCCGATTTGCCAGCACTAAAAAGCTCGCTACAAGGCTTGGACTTAGAAAACGTGCCATTAGTGGTAGAAAAAATGGTGGCATTCGATAGAGAGCTGTCTTTAATCGGTGTACGCAATGCTAATGGCGACGTGAGAACCTATCCACTTGCTGAAAATCTGCATCACCAAGGTCAGCTTCATGTGTCGGTCGCGCCTGCGACTCGTGTAGATGACGCTCTTCAGGCTCAAGCTCACGATATTTTCGTGAAACTAGCTGAGGGTATGGACTACATAGGCGTGCTGGCAGTGGAGTTATTCCAAGTTGGCGATAAACTGCTTGTCAATGAACTTGCGCCGCGTGTACATAACTCTGGGCATTGGAGCCAGTCAGGCGCTGTCACCAGTCAATTTGAGAACCACTTGCGTGCTGTTTGCGGCTTGCCTCTTGGCGATACGTCAGCTATTGGTCCAAGTGCTATGGTTAACATCATTGGATGCAGCAGCTTTTCTCGAGACCTGCTAAGTATTGATGGAAGTCACCTGCATTGGTACGGAAAGTCTGTTCGTGAAAAACGCAAAATGGGGCATATCAATGTCACCACTAACACTTATGAGAGTTTAGGTGAAAAGCTCATGGCATTGAGCAAATATTTACCACTTGAGTACTTCCCGAAATTAGTTGGTGAAGCAACGCGATTAAAAGGTTGACACCCACGCGTTTATCGCTAGAATACGCATCCGCTGTCTAGGCAGCGGTTTTTAAAGTGTGCCGACTTAGCTCAGTTGGTAGAGCAACTGACTTGTAATCAGTAGGTCGCCAGTTCGATTCCGGCAGTCGGCACCATTTTTCTTTTTTCCTATGCCAAACTTACGTACACTTGCTTACGAATACCCATTCGGAGCAGACTGTATGTCACTTTTTTCCAAATCACTTAAACCGTTAGTTATCGTTACTGGCTTATTTTCTTTAAGCTTGTCTGGGACTATTTCTGCCCATGGCAATGCTCATAATAACCACCACAAGCCAAAAGAGCAGCATAAGCACATCAGTAAGCAAACTGACGTTATGGTGATGAATGGTTACGCCAGAGCAACCTTTGCCTTGGCAAAAACCGGCGCAGTGTACTTTACTCTACATAATCAAAGTAAACACGACAAAACGCTGATATCTGTTTCAGTACCCCAAGATATAGCAAGTGAAGCGCAAATTCACACAACGGTGATGCAAGAAGATGTCATGAAAATGCGTGAGCTAACTGAAGGCGTCAAAGTAGAAGCGGGCGAGATGGTCGCTTTTGAACCAGGTGGCCGTCACATCATGTTGATGGGGCTGACTAAGGGATTGGAAGAGGGCAGTGAAGTAGTGCTAACCCTCACATTTAGCGATGCAAGCGAGACTGAAGGTTTCGCTACCGGTTAAAAAAGAAGCGGGCGGAGGTCACCATCACCACCATTAATACAGCATGAGGCAGAATGGATAAAGTCATCGATTAATACGATGAAAGCAATTAACTAAACCGTTAATCTAAATCAATATTTCTGTAGTACTATTAACTTATATTATCAAGACCTAGATTTTTGATGGCCAAGAAACTGGTTGAACGAAAATCTCAAAAAGGGTTTCAACGTTAAGGAGTGTGACATGAGCAAGATTGATATTGGTATTTCTGAAAGCGATCGTAACGCAGTAGCAGAAGGCCTGAAAAAGCTATTGGCCGATTCTTACACCTTGTACCTTCAAACGCATAACTTCCACTGGAATGTAGAAGGACCGCAGTTCCGTGAACTGCATCTTATGTTTGAAGAACACTACACAGAGCTTGCAGAAGCAGTAGACGAAATCGCAGAGCGTATCCGTACTTTAGGTGTTTCAGCGCCGGGCACATATAAGTCGTTCGCTGAACTTAGTTCAATTGAAGAAGTTGAAGGTGTGCCTGAGGCCAACGAAATGGTTCGCTTACTGACTCATGGTCATGAGCAAGTAGTGAAAACGTGCCGTGAATCATTAAAGCTAGCGCAAGACGCTGACGATGAATCATCTGCAGCGCTAATTGGCGATCGCATGCGTGTTCACGAGAAAACAGCGTGGATGCTTCGCGCAACGCTTCCAAAATAAATACTGCGCCGTTGTAAAGGTAGTTAATTTCGTTTAGTCGGCAAGCCAACTTTATCGCATTAGCGAGTAAAACTATCACAAAGGGTACAGCGGCGCTGTACCCTTTTTTGTATACTGCTATAACTTAAAAAATAAAAGAAGAAGTCTGTGCCACCAAACACAGCTTCTGTAAAAGAGGCTTCTAACGATGAGACCATCAAGTACTTTAGCAGTTACATCCAAACCCGTAAGCATACTAGCGCGTTCAGTAGTATGTGCGATGGCGCTAGCAGTAAGTCAATTTGCCCTAGCTCATGGCGATCACAAGCATGACGAAGACCATGAAATCACCGACAGCGATATAACCGTATCCACGTTTGCTGAAGGTTTAGTACATCCATGGGGCATGGTGTTTTTACCTGATGGCGACTTACTGGTAACCGAACGAGCGGGTGGTATCCAACGTTTGTCTAAAGACGGTAAATTGTCAGGGCGCCTAAATAACGTACCAGAAGTGGTCGCGCAGAACCAAGGTGGTATGTTAGACATTACCATCGACCCAGACTTTGCCAGCAACAACACGATTTATTTCTGTTACAGCAAAGCGAGTGAGACAGAAGGCAAACCTGGCAGTAGCAGTAGTGTTGCAAAAGCCACGCTTACTGATTCGGGCCTTGAAAATGTTGAAGTTATTTTTAGTGCCGACTCTATTGTCGATAACGGCTTTCACTTTGGCTGTCGTTTAGCGTTCGATGCTAAAAAGCACTTATACGTCACTATGGGCGACCGCTATAAGTACATGAAAGAAGCGCAGAACACCAATAACCACTTCGGCAAAATTGTACGCATAAACCGTGACGGCAGCGCAGTAGAAGATAACCCTTTCACCGATGGCAATGCCCCTGAAATATTCAGCTATGGTCACCGCAACGTGCAAGGCGTCACTATACACCCTGAAACTGGCGTAGTCTGGGCAATGGAACACGGCCCCAAAGGCGGTGATGAAATTAATATCCTAGAGCGCGGTGCGAACTACGGTTGGCCAGAGATTACTTATGGCGTTGACTACAGCGGCGATATTATCAGCGATAAAACTCATATGGATGGTATGAAGCAGCCTTGGTTGTACTGGGATCCGTCCATTGCACCAAGCGGCCTAACCTTCTATCAAGGCGACATGTTTAAAGAGTGGAACGGCGATATATTAGTGGGTTCTTTAAAATTTACCCACCTTCGCCGTATCAAGGTAGAGAATGGAAAGCCCGATGAGCAGTTCGAGTATGTTCGCGACAATCACGACCGCATCCGCGACGTAGAAGTGGGGCCAGATGGTGCCATTTACTTACTGACCGACGCCCCTAATGGCAAAGTAGTGAAGCTGACCAAATAAGGTCGATGATAAAAAAGGTAGGCGCCATTTCATTCACTGAAGGGCGCCTTTTTTCTTAAAAAGAACTGTGGGTTTAAAACGATTTATTCGCTGTCGTTGTCTTTCTTGTAGCGTTCAAACCACGCCAAAATATTCCCCACTTTTTGAATTAATCGCGAAGGGCGGCTTGCTATACCGTGTGACGCGCCTGGAATTCGTACCATAGCCGCATCCACACCTTGCAGTTTCAACGCTTGATAGTATTGCTCGGTCTCACTGATGGGAGTGCGGTGATCGGCTTCGCCCGTTAGCAGCATGGTTGGCGTAACCACGTTGCCCACTAAGCTCAAAGGACTGCGTTGCCAGAGTTTATCGGCAATATTCCACGGCATATCAGCCATCCAATATTGGCTAAAATAGGGATACGCATCGGCGGTCAAGGAAAAGCTCATCCAATTAATAACCGGCTTTGCCACAACGGCTGCACTAAAGCGATCAGTTTTACCAATGGACCAGGCGGTAAGTGTACCGCCGCCTGAGCCGCCAGTAATAAACAAATTCTCTGAATCTACATAGCCTTGGCCAACAACCGCGTCTACCACGTCCATCAAGTCGTTGTAGTCTTCTGACGGATAGTTATGGTGGATCAAATTACCAAAGTCTTCACCGTAAGAGCTACTGCCCCTTGGGTTAGCCCATACCACGACATAACCTTGCGCGGCCATTAGCTGAATTTCCATAGCAAAATGAGGGCCGTAGGCAGCATGAGGACCGCCGTGAATTTCTAGTATCAGCGGGTATTTTTTGCTGCTATCGAATCCTGGGGGCAATGCAATCCATGCGTCGATAGGTAACTCGTCAACACTTGATACGACGGAAAGGTCTTGCACCTCTGCCAAGGTCTTATGGCCAAGTGCGTCGTTATTTAAATCGGTAAGCTGTGTGTCGTCTTTACCTTTTCTGTAAAGCGCCAAGTCACCAGGCCTAGTGCGGCTGGCAGTGGTATAAACGATGTCACCTTTGTCACTAACGGCAAAGTCGCCCGACGTGTAAGGGCGTCCAAAGGCCTGACCGCCAACACTCACGTCGATAGTTTTTACATCACCTTTAAGGTTCACCGTAGCAAGCTTAGTCTCCCCATGATCAAGGTAAGAGAAAACTAATCCGCGACTGTCTTTACGCCACGTGAACTTACCTAAGCTTCTATCTAGCGAAGTTGTTAAGCGGGTAATATCACCACTTTTAAGTTCTAGTACAACGAGGTCACCGTTTTGATATGAAAGCTTTCTGTCGTTAAGTTGAGTAAACGCAAGGTACTTACCGTCGGGGCTTAAGGTTGGCCTTCCTTCAGGCCCCTCCATATCGGTAACTTGTTCAACTGCCGCTGTGCTTACGTTTACTTTGTAGATATCGCCAGACAATGGGTGTAGCGCATAGTCTTCTCGCTGCGGTGTGGCGAAATAAATCCAGTCATTGTTTCTAGAAAAGGCAAGGGTACCGCCGCTTGGAAATTTCCCGGTTGTTAACTGTCGCGGCGTGCCGCCTTCGACAGGCAAAACAAAAATCTGGTCGAAGCCTTCACGCAAGTAGCCTCTGCCGTCACCTCTATATTTTACCGCATCAATATAGGTGCCTTGGTCAGCCCACTTTGCTCCTTTTGGCTTGCTCGGCATTCCTGTAAACAGTGGCTTTTGCTTTTCTTCGGTAAACTGCGTAAAGGCTAAAGTTTTGCTGTCATGAGACCAGGTTAACTGGCGAGGTGTCTCGCTGGTATTGGTTAAACGCACTGACTGCATAGTGTCTAAGTAATAAAGATGGATTTGTGCGCGGCCGTTGACCGCTTTTGTATACGCCACCATTTTACCGTTGGGCGACAAGGTAGCCTGTGACAAGTTTTCGTCTACTCCAATAAACGGGCGATGTTCACCGGATTTAATGTTTATCTGCCACAATCGGCTTTGTCTTCCGTCAGTCATGATATCCATGCTTTGACGAGAATAAATAACTGTTTCTTTATCAAGGAATTGAGGGTTTGTGACAAATTCCAAGTTAAAGGTGTCTTCGTACGTTAGCGCATTTACGCTACCTGAATCAGATTGAGAGTTTTGTAATGCACTGGCTTGGCTCATGCCTAAAACCAACAGTGATAATGCTGTCGAGGTAGCTAATAAACCTTGTTGTATAGGGCGAAGGGGGAAACGAGACACAAACATGTTTGTTCCTTTTGTTATTCTTTTTGCGTTAAGCGCGATAGGCGGCGTTTTTCAAAATAATGTGTTCGCAGTCGTGCTCTTAACGTTAATGCTAGGGTTAATTTAGTAAACTGCGAACCTTATTCTCAACCATATCGCTTTCGTTTCCATTATGTAAAGGGTGTGCGGTGAAGGGTGTGGATTGTCCGTTAAAAATGCGAATTGCTGCATGTATCGCGGCATATTACGCAATGTATAACAACGGGGGGCGCTAACAGCGGGTGTTATCGTTATTACCGCACCGGTAGCCCTTGTGTAACTTTCATGAGCCTTAATCGCCTTTAAGACTAATTTTGCCCACCAGAATATCTTTAAACATAACCCAATCGCCCATCAAACTATAAAGGGGGTGTTTAAATGTAGCGGGGCGATTTTTCTCAAAAAAGAAATGTCCTACCCACGCAAAGCCGTAACCTACTAGCGGTATAAACCACAGTAGCGACCAGCTCGCCATATATATTGCCAGCGCTATAACGCTAAGTACTAGCCAAGAGCCGATAAAATGAAGCGTGCGGCATGTGCCGTCTTTATGCTCATTTAAATAAAATGGGTAAAACTCTTTGAACGAAGCAAACTGAGTGTCTGTGCTGGTTTGTATAGTCATAAAACCTTCTTAGCCAAATCTTATAGAAATTAGGTGGCTTAATAATAAAGTATCTCAACAGAAAAATTTTACACCACATTAACATTCCTTGAAGGTAGAGATTGTCGTGAAAGCGACAAAGGCGAAATGACCGCTTTTACAAAAAAAGTATCTCGCTCATCCTAAAGCTAAAGATAACTCCCCTTAGCCTTGTAATTTTACAGCGCCTGCCCCATATTCCTCTCAATACAAGAAATTAAAGGCCTGCGTTATGGAAAATCTCGTTGCAAATAGCCAAGCAACCATCGTGGATATTACGGTAGAAAACTTTCAGCAAATTATTGTAGAAGCATCACAAGAAAAACTGGTGCTTATCGATTTCTGGGCTGACTGGTGCGAACCTTGTAAAGACCTAATGCCCATACTAGAAAAGCTGGCAGGTGAATACAGCCAGCATTTGATTTTGGCCAAAGTAGACTGCGAAGCACAGCAAGAAGTGGCTGCTCAGTTTGGTATTAGAAGCCTACCAACGGTAATGGTGGTGCAAAATGGTCAGCCCGTCGATGGCTTTGCAGGTGTACAACCTGAGCAGCAAATTCGTGAAATGCTGGATAAATATTTGCCAAACCCAGAAGATGATCTACTTGCCACTGCAGGCAAGGCGATCCAACAAGGGGATTACGCAGAAGCACTGCCAGCGGCAAAAGAAGCCTTAACGCTTAACCCTGATAACGTAAACGCGAAGTATATGCTTATTGATTGCTACGTTGAGACGGGCTCTATCGATGCAGCTAAAGCTTTGCTTGAAGAGATTAAGCTGGTAGATCAAGACTCTCGCTATAAGAGTTTGGCGGGCAAAATTGAACTTGCAGAACAAGCGGCGGATACGCCTGAAATACGCCAGCTTCAAGCGGCAGTAGAGGCGAACCCTGATGACCTGCAGCTTAAGGTTGACCTAGCTGTACAGTTGCAGCAAGCGAACAAAGCACAAGATGCACTAGAGCTTCTTTATACTGTATTAAAGAAAGAACTTGGCTTTGGCGATGCCAGAAAGTTAATGATGGATATGATGAACGCACTCGCTGACGGCGATCCGCTTAAGTCAGAGTATCGTCGTAAAGTCTATAGCTTGTTGTATTAAGACTATTCGGGTTTTAGCGTTCACCGTAACGCTAAAACCATCGCCTTGGGCTAGAAAACTAGCAAATAGGTGAAAACCCTTCTTTATGCAGCCAGTTAAGTGCCTCGAAGTATTTTTCAAAATACTCCCGTTCATAGTTGCTCGTTTCAAAATCACGTTGGTTTGATGGATGGGTGCGTTCCAGCTGAGCACGCTTGACCATTCCGCTATCTAGCACATACGCTGAGCGACTAAGCCCTTTCGAAATATTCACCTTTATTGCATCTGCTAAACGGGTCTGACATTCCGGCGTAGATAATACCCAACGGCGTCCGTCCATTAAGGCTGCCCAAGGCTTATTGTCGAACCTATCAATAAGCGCATGCATTTCCTCTATAAAAAATTCTGTTGTTTTAAGGTTCCACGCTCCGGTAGCAAACACTTCAAGAACGTTACCTGAGACATCCAATGAATAATTTCCGTATTTAGGGAAACGCATAAAGTACCTTTAATGTGTGTCTGCGTGGAACAGATGGAGCTTGCTAACTAGACTTACAAAACCAGCTCACCTCTATAGGGTATAGCAGAGTTTTTTAGTTTTGCAGTGGGCGTATGTATATAAGAAATAACATTAAGCGCAACGATTTGGGCAAAACTATTTACACCTATTTTGTAAATAAATGTTTTGCTGTAGGCGCAGGTTCATGCGAAGTATGCTGAAGTTTGATAGGGTTTAAGCGGTTTTTATTTTAGGCAATAAAGCATGGCATATCAGCAGTTTTATACAGGATTTCTCAACGCTAACAAAGGTAAACAGCATTATGCGTGTCACAGCCATTATTTTTGGCCAGACTGTACGCGCGAGGCAATGCTTGATTATTGGGATGACAGCGCTAAATACGTAGACGAAAAGTGGGGGTATTTTTTCCAAACTTTAGTACCGGAACTGCAGCAGCGTATTAGCAAAATACTGAATACTGGCGCGCCTCAGCAAATCGTTTTTGCGCCAAATACTCATGAATTGCTTTATCGTATTATGAGCTGCATAGATAATGTTGCCCCTTATAAAGTGGTGTCGACAGACAGCGAGTTTCACAGTTTTCAGCGCCAAGCGAGTAGACTAGAAGAACAGGGGGCAATAGAACTAATTACCGTACCTACCAAGCCTTATCATACTTTTGCTTCACGCTTTAAGGCGGCTATTGCTGAACACAATCCTGAGCTAGTTTTCTTTAGTCAGGTCTTTTTCAATTCTGGTTATGTGGTAAACGACGTTTCAGATATTGTATATAGTGTGACTAACGACAGTACCCTCGTAGTAGTTGATGGCTACCACGGCTTTATGTCAAAGCCTACTGACCTTGCCGATATTGCTCATCGTATTTTTTATCTTTCAGGTAGTTACAAATACGCACAGGCGGGAGAGGGGGCGTGCTTTGCTCACGTACCGTTGGGCTGTAAGCTAAGACCCACGTATACCGGCTGGTTTGCCGAATTTGGCGAGTTAGACAAACCCCGCGAGACGGGCGGTAAAAATGACGTTCAATATAGTTTAGATGGTATGCGCTTTGCCGGTGCCACTATGGATTTTACGGCGCTCTACAGGTTAAGAGCTGTACTTCGCATGTTTGAAGAAAATAGTTTAGATGTTGCCGCGATAAATGATTACGTAATGCGCATGCAGCGAACATTTTTAAAAAAGCTTGCTGGTTGCAATCATCCGTTACTCAATGAAAAGCACTTAGCCGTTAACAATGAAATGAATCGGGGGCATTTCCTTACCTTTGAATTAGATAATGCGGATGTGACAAAAGCCCTTGCTTCAAAGCTTAAAGCACATCATATTCTTACTGACTTCAGAGGTAACCGGTTACGCTTTGGTTTTGGCCTATACCATACACCCGAATACATTGATTTACGCGCGCTTTCGGAAATACCTTAAAAGGTGTTAGTTCGTTACAGGAAAGGCGGCACACAATGTCGCGAAAAATGTGGCGAACTCATTAACAGCGCAGTTATCAACGACATGCTCATTGAAAGCATGCTCTTTAAGAGCACAGTACTTTCACGGCTTTAAGGATAAATTTATGGAGTGGCTATTACCCGCTTTCGCTTTGGTACTTATAATCGAGGGAATAGGACCGCTGCTTTTTCCGAATAAATGGCGTAATTATTTGCTTCAAATTAGTCAGCAACCGAGTAATCAATTGCGTCAAATTGGCGGTACCCTTGTGATAATTGGCGCGCTACTGCTTTTTTATTTCAGTTAATGTTGGAAGAAGCTTTTTTCTGAGCTGCGCAGTTCAAGGTTGACCGCCTGTTCAGGTTTTGCGCTAGCTAAACTTTAGAATGCTATAAAAATTAGCGCTTTAGGAAATATGTTTTATAAAAAAATAAGCCAAGCCTTATTTTAAAAAGCCGCCGGCGACGGTTGGGCATCTTTATGTTTTCAAAAATAAAAATCAAATAGTCGTATTTTTGTTCGAAAAAGAGATGATCCTTGCCCTAGAATTTTGTAGAATCCCCGCCTAATTTTCTTACACATATGATTC
This sequence comes from Alteromonas sp. ABH4_454, assembly GCF_056311775.1. Classification (NCBI taxonomy): domain Bacteria; kingdom Pseudomonadati; phylum Pseudomonadota; class Gammaproteobacteria; order Alteromonadales; family Alteromonadaceae; genus Alteromonas; species Alteromonas sp. ABH4_454. The sequence goes on from NZ_CM149972.1 coordinate 1,335,947, forward strand.
ATGGCAAAGAACGTTGTGGTACTCGGCACTCAATGGGGTGACGAGGGTAAAGGCAAGGTCGTAGACCTACTCACTGATCGCGCAAAATATGTTGTTCGCTACCAAGGCGGGCACAATGCAGGTCACACTCTAGTAATCGACGGTGAAAAAACCGTACTTCACTTAATCCCATCAGGCATCCTACGCAATAATGTTACCTGTATTATTGGTAACGGTGTTGTGCTTAGCCCTGACGCACTAATGAAAGAAATGACTATGCTTGAAGAGCGTGGCGTTCCAGTGCGCGAGCGCTTAAAGATTAGTGAAGCTTGTCCGCTTATTCTTCCTTATCACATTGCACTAGACGTAGCGCGCGAAAAAGCCCGCGGCGCAAAAGCAATTGGTACAACTGGTCGTGGTATCGGTCCTGCTTATGAAGATAAGGTAGCTCGTCGCGGTTTACGCGTAGGCGACTTATTCAACGCCGAAGACTTCGCTGCAAAGCTGAAAGAAGTGCTAGATGTGCATAACTTCACACTTACGCAATACTATGGCGAAGAAGCAGTAGACTTTGATGAAACCTTGAAAGGTGCAATGGAAGTTGCTGACATTCTTAAAGCAATGGTCGTTGATGTAACTGACGAACTAGACAAGGCACACAATGCTGGCTCGCCTATTATGTTTGAAGGTGCCCAAGGCACACTTCTAGACATCGACCACGGCACGTATCCTTATGTTACGTCGTCAAACACTACCGTTGGTGGTGTCGCAACGGGTGCTGGCTTTGGCCCACTTAAGCTAGATTACGTATTGGGTATCGTAAAAGCATACACCACGCGTGTAGGCTCAGGCCCTTTCCCTACTGAGCTAGATTGTGAAGTTGGTCAACACTTAGGTGTTAAAGGCCACGAGTTTGGTGCAACTACAGGGCGTAAGCGCCGTACTGGTTGGTTCGACGCAGTTGCAATGAAGCGCGCAGTACAAATTAACTCTATTACCGGGTTCTGCTTAACGAAGCTTGACGTACTAGACGGTCTTGAAAGCCTTCAAATTTGTGTTGGCTACAAAGATGCAGACGGTAATGTGAAAGACGTTCCACCTATGGCCGCTGACGGTTACGAAAAAGTAACGCCAGTATATGAAGAAATGCCAGGTTGGACAGACAACACCTTTGGTGTAACTGAGTTTGAAGCCCTTCCACAAGCGGCGAAAAACTACATTAAGCGTCTTGAAGAGCTAACAGGTGTGCCGGTTGATATCGTGTCAACAGGACCTGACAGAAACGAAACTATCGTTTTGCGCAGCCCTTACGACGCGTAATAGCGCTACATTAAATACGTTTAAAAGCCCGGTGTTTACTGGGCTTTTTTGTTGCTAACAAACTTTACCTCTTTTTCACTTGCCTCTATCACGCCTCATTTTTCTGCGCCTGCATTTCACGCATATAAAATCTACTTGTACCCTCTAATATGTAGTCGCATTAAACATTAATTAACAATTTAGTTGCGTTGTCTTAGAACATCCCTATTAATATAAGATAGTATCAGTTAATTATTACGCTGCTTTACCCGTCAACAATACCAAAGAGAGTCATCGAATTGTTGCAGTGGGTGTTATGCTATCGGAGCCTTCTTATGCCAAATAGACCTTCTCTTCACGCAGTGGAAACTGGCGTGTGTTTCGTTGACGTCGTTCACAAGCTTAACGACAGTTTCGATACTGGGAAAACTCAGTCTCTGGAGTGGCGTAAAAGCCAGTTAAAGGCATTAGAAACTTTACTGAAAGACAACCAGCACGACATTTTGCAGGCCCTTAAAAATGACCTAGGCAAATGTAAAACCGAAGCCATGGTCGCTGAACAAGGGTTTCTGCTTTCTGATATTAAGCATACGCTTAAGCATTTGGACAAATGGGCAAAACCGCGCAAAGTATCTACGCCTATGGTGGCGTGGCCAGGTAAGAGCTTTCGCAAGCCAGAGCCGCTTGGCACCGTGCTTATTATCGGAGCGTGGAATTACCCGCTTCAGTTACTACTAGCTCCTTACATTGCTGCCATCGCAGCGGGCAACTGTGCGGTATTGAAACCCTCTGAATTGGCTGAAGAAACATCGTCGCTGGTGGCTAAGCTTATCCCTCAATATATGGATAATTCATGCGTTGCAGTAATAGAAGGCGGTAAAGACGAAGCGACAGCGCTGCTTGCCTGCAAGTGGGACCACATTTTCTACACTGGCGGGGAAGTGGTGGGCAAAATTGTCATGAGCGCCGCGGCCAAACATTTAACGCCTGTAACCCTTGAACTTGGCGGTAAAAGCCCTTGTTTTGTTGATAAAAACACAAACCTTGCTGTCACCGCACGTCGTTTAGTGTGGGGTAAATGGATGAATGCGGGCCAAACCTGTATTGCCCCTGACTATGTCATTGTAGAAAAGGGCTTTGAGCAAAAGCTTATCGAAGCTGTTAAAGAAGAGCTGAAAAAGCAATACGGCAAAGCGCCTTTATCGTCACGAGATTACGGCAATATAGTCAATCATCGACACTTAAAGCGTCTTGAAAGTTACCTCGAAAACGTCAATGTGGTGTATGGCGGCGAGCTAGATGAATCTCGTCCAGCAATGGCGCCCACCCTTGTACTAGAGCCATCGCTAGATAGCCCGCTAATGAAAGAAGAGATCTTTGGCCCGATTTTACCTATCATCACTGTCGACAACATGGAGGCGGGCATTAAGTTTGTGAACAGCAGGCCTAAGCCACTTGCCCTTTATGCATTTAGTGATAAGGACGATGTGCTTGATAATATTATCAGCAAAACCAGCTCAGGCAGTGTGTGTACTAACGACACTATGCTGTTTATGACTAATCCTGAGTTGCCGTTTGGTGGCGTAGGAAATAGCGGCATGGGTAACTATCATGGCCAAGCAGGTTTTGATACATTCAGTCATAGCAAAACGGTAATGAAACGTTCATTCGCCCTCGACGTGTTCTTTCGTTATGCGCCGTTTTCTAAGTTTAAGTTATCGTTACTTAAGAAGTTTTTATAACAGGAGTTTTCATGGTTCAACCTTTTCACCTTGCCATTCCGGTCACTAATTTAACCGACGCAGAAGCGTTCTACGGTGAATTGTTGGGCTGTGAAAAGGGCCGCAGTGACACCCAGTGGATAGATTGGAACTTCTTCGGCCATCAGTTAGTAACGCACTGCGTAGAGGCCATGCCGTCGCCGCCTGCTTATAACGGGGTAGACGATCATGCCGTGCCGGTGCCGCACTTTGGCGTTGTGCTAACCATGGACGATTGGCAAGCTCTAGCAAGTAAATTAGAGGCTGCCAATACCGAGTTTGTTATCGCACCTTATATTCGCTTTAAAGGAAAGCCCGGCGAACAAGCCACTATGTTTTTTAAAGACCCTTTCGGCAACGCGTTAGAGTTCAAAGCGTTCGCAGATATTTCTCAGCTTTTCGCTTCATAATAATTGGTGTCAGCTGCTCTTTGCTCTACATCAAAGAGAAACTGATACTCGGCTAGCGCTTCTTCTTTTTCGGTTTGAAGCGCTTATATAAAAGCGCAACGCCGGTAAGGGTGAATAAAAAAGCACTGCCAGAAAAAGCAATTAACCAAGGCGTGTTAAAGTTGCTTCTGTCCTTGTAATCCATTATGTGCAGCATCCACATAAAATCAAATAGCCGCCAGGTGTCGGTACGTACGCGCGAGACGCTGCCCGTGTTCGGGTCGATATAAAACCGAGTATTGAGCTCGTCGTTAAAACTGACCTGCCATAAAGGGGCTGACAAGTTTTGTACTTCTTGCGGTAGCTTATCTAAACGCTGTGCCTCGAGAATGTCACCATCACCTGCGTATTGCTTTGTAGCTGCTTTTCGCACAGCACTTTCTTGTAGTGCGTTTAACCGTTCACCTGTTAAGGCGCTATAGCGATAAGCATTATCGCCATCCACGACATAATAAACAGGGATAGCATCGAGCGAAGATTGTGAGGTATTGACGCGATAGGTAAGAGAAAGTGACGCTGAGCTATTGTGCTCACTTAATATATCTGAAGGGGAGATCGCAGCCTTGTGCCACGACGTAGTGACGGCGTGTTTTAAGTGGTTGCCTCTTACTTCATCTATGGGTAACCAGGCCATAACCAAGCCGCTTAAAAACCATAGGCCTATTTGTACAAATAGTATTAAGCCCAGGTAGTTGTGCGCCTTGCGCATAAATTTCATCATCAGGTTTTTTGGTTTTATTATCAAAAGGCTATAACATCAGAAAACAATAACCGAGTAAATCGATAAAGAGAGTGGTTTTGAATAAAGCATTAGTGCTGGTAGACGTACAAAATGTGTATTACACCTGCCGTCAGGCGTACAAACGTAACTTTAATTACAACCAGTTTTGGCGTGAACTTACCTACAATTTAGACATAACACATGCTTTTGCATATGCCATAGACAGGGGAGACAGCAAGCAGCGAGAATTTCAGAACATTCTTCGTGCTATTGGGTTTGAAGTAAAGTTAAAGCCTTTCATTCAACGCGCCGACGGCTCGGCAAAAGGCGATTGGGATGTGGGTTTAACAGTAGATGCACTTGAACACGCCGACGATGTTGATGAGATCATTCTGGTGTCGGGCGACGGCGATTTCGATATTCTTGTAAACGCCCTTAAAGCAAAAGGGAAAACCGTAACGGTGTACGGCGTTCCCGCATTAACGGCTGAAAGTATTCAAAAAGTGGCGTCTAAGTACGTGCCTATCGACACCACGCTGTTGCTGTAGTTATTAGTTTTAACCTTGCTTGATGCCGAAATCTTAAGGCTGAGCCGATACGGCTCGCCTATAGATTTAAGTTCATGACTACAAGCTAATGAGGTGTGCTAATACGGTTGTACTAGGCTTTTACCCCGGCCGCTTTTCTCAGACGCGGCTTCCACACCCTCTTTAGTACGTTTAATTAAATGCACATCACCAAATCGACGGTTATCAATGGTATAGCCCATGGCTTTAAGCTCATTCACAGTTGCCTCTGTAAATCCGTCGTGCATACGAATAGTGTCTTTTGGCAGTAGTTGGTGATGGAAACGTGGTGAATTCACGGCTTCTTCGGCACTCATGTCGTAAAGTAGGGCATTCAAAAGTGATTGAGCAACTGACGAGATGATAGTGGTGCCGCCCGGCGAACCTGTTACCAGAACCACTTGGTCATTTTTAGTGACCAGCGTTGGCGTCATAGAAGACAGCATGCGCTTGTAAGGTTCAATAGCATTTGCCTCACCACCCACTGCGCCAAAGAAGTTAGGCACGCCAGGCTTAGCGCTAAAATCGTCCATTTCATCATTCAACAAAAAGCCAGCACCAGTCACAACAACACCGCTACCGAAAGTAAGGTTGATGGTCGTTGTATTAGCAACAGCGTTACCCCATCTGTCCATAATAGAGAAGTGTGTTGTATCTTCGCTTTCTTTTAAACCCGGCTTCACGCTTGGCGTATCAGAAATGCTGTCAGGCTGAATATCTGCTGCGCGTTCGATAATGTAGTTAGCGTCAGTGAGCGCTTTTACCGGAACACTAACAAAGTCAGGATCGCCCATATATTCAGCGCGATCGGCAAACACACGCTTGCCTATTTCAGACATAACGTGAATATATTCAGTGCTGTTTTGCGCAGGCAAATCGTGGTTTGCATCATAGGCTTCTAGCATGCCAATCCATTGCGCTACGGCAACACCACCCGAACTTGGAGGAGGTGCGGTCACCAGCTCATAACCTTGCCAGTTTAGGTGAAGAGGTTTGCGCCACACGGCTTTGTAAGCTTGCAAATCTTCGTAGGTAATAAGGCCGCCATTTTGCTGCATAAAATCAACAATATGTTTTGCTACATCGCCTTTATAAAAGCCGTCTTTGCCCTGCTGCTGGATAGCTTTAAGTGTTTTTGCTAGCTCAGGCTGCTTAAAAGTAGCGCCCGCTTTTGCATCTGCAAAGTATTCACTGAAATTGTTGTCGATGCCTTTTTCTTGGGTGCGCGAAATATAACGGGCAATGTTATTTGCTAATTTTTCATGCACCACAAAGCCCTGTTCAGCCAAATCAACGGCTGGTGCGAGTAGGCGCTCCCAATCCAATGTGCCGTATTTTTTATGCGCGGCCCACATACCTGCAACGGTACCAGGAATGCCAGACGCTTTAGCCCCAAACAAAGACTCATACGGTTTTACATCACCTTGCTCGTCAAGATACATATCGCGGTGAGCTTTTTCAGGCGCCATTTCACGGTAATCAAGAAAGTCGGTACTATCTTCAAACTTTATTGTCATAAAGCCACCGCCGCCAACGTTACCCGCCTCTGGCAATGTTACGGCTAAAACAAACTGAGCAGTAATAGCCGCATCAATAGCGTTGCCGCCTTCCTTAAGTACCTGCATCGCAGCATCGGCGCTATAGCTGTCAGGCATGGCAACGGCCGGCTGACTTAAGCCTACGGCATTTTCTCCAACAGTATTAACAGTGTCGTTTGGCGAATGTGAACATGCTGCCACTACTGAAATAAATGCCACTATCATCGAGATAAACCCGATGTTTGCTATCCGTCTTTTCATTTAAAAACTCCTTGCTACAGATATTGCTAACACCTTGATATTAGCAATCGGCTACCAACAAACGTTAGTCACGTGTTTAGCCAAGCATGACTAAGCTTGCTACAAAATAGGCAATAAGCGTAAGTGCGCCGGCAAATAATGCATAAGGGAACTGGGTTTTAACGTGCGTTAATACGTCAGTACCCGCAGCTAGCGAAGATACGGCTGTGGTATCGGAAATAGGCGAACAGTGATCGCCAAATATACCGCCACCCAATATAGCGCCAATAACCAAAGAAGGAGGCAACCCTAAACTCTGAATTAGTGGTACACCAATAGGTATAAGGATGGCGAACGTACCCCACGACGTGCCTGTGGTAAACGACATGATCCCGCCGGCAATAAACAACATGGGAACAATAAGCACCATTGGAAGGTATTCGCCCACTATTCCTGCCACAAATACGCCTGTTCCTAGCACCTTAAGGCTATTGCCTAAGGTTAATGAAAGTAACACTATGGTAACTAGGGGGAGTAGTTCACCCATCCCTTTAAAACCGATATCTACCGCTTCTTTATGAGTAAAACGTTTATGGACGAGAAGCAGACCGTAGGCAATAGCAGTGGCAAGAGCCGTAGCATAAAGAACTGATTTACTGCCGCTGCCTTCAGACAAAACGCCGTTACCTGTCCAGAACATGAAGCCAACCATACTCAATACCATCACAAGCAGCGGCACCAGCATAAATCGCGCTTTAGTGGCAGGCTCAGTCGTGTGATTTACCTCAACATGAGACAGTGCTTTTTCTTCTTCAGCCATAGGGCCGTGCACTTTATCAGCCGAAATTGTATAAGCCACAATAAGTAAGGTGAAAATAGCGTAAAAGTTAAAAAATACGCTGCCCCATAAAATGGAAGCTGACGAAGCGGGTAGTTCGTAGGCATCGAGTAGGCTGAGTATAAAAGCGCCCCAGCCGTTTAATAAAATCAAAATACAAACTGGCGCGCTGGTGGAATCAATGATGTAAGCTAAACGTGCGCGGCTCATGTTGAAACGATCAAACAACCCTCGGGCGAATATACCAGCAGTAAGCACGCTCAAGTTCGATTCTATGAATACGGCAATACCAGTGAACATAGTCAAACTACCCACTTGCTTACGACTTTTTGCTACGCCCTTGTTGACAAGAAAGTTAACGGTTGCCGTTACGCCACCAGAATCACGAATAAAAGCCAGTAATGCGCCTACTAGAACAGAGAAAATAAGCACCCGCGTGTTACCTGGACTAGCAGCCGTATCAACCACACGCTCTATGGCATTAATAGGGGCCATGTAGCTAGTTGCGATATCAGCATTGACCAAAATTAAGGCTTCAGCAGACAGTACGGCCAGCGCCAATGCTAAGATAACTTCTTTTTTCCAAAAAACGACGGCAATAGCCACAAGAGGGGGGATGACTGACATCCAATCCATACTTCTTTCCAAACTTAAATTTATGTGTGCTTAGGACCTGCTGCTTTAGATTGTTTTCTTAAATTCAGCGTGTCCTACAGGTATGTCTTTTCACGTCACATATTATATAAACTAACGCGTAAGAGAAGGAGTGAATACAGTTCAAAGTTGGCGAACATGCTTCTCTCATTTATGCTAGCGTACCGTATTGTGCTCTGTGTTACCAAGGATTAGATAAACATTGTTATTCCAGCAAGTTATTTGTAAAAAGCGTGCTTCTGTATTGGGCTTAAGCCATTTTCTTTCAGGCATTTTAGTTTTATTTAGTGTCGGCATTTTTGCTGCTAGCGCAACGGCAAACTCATTAAGCGTCGACGCATCTACCCCAAGAGCTACCAATACTGACTTACCCTCAATCAGCGCTAACAAAATCACAGCTAAAAAGGCTGGCGATGACGGGGCTAGCGAGGAATTGACTAGCGCGAAAACGATTAGTGCCGAAGCTGTCAGTGCAGTAAGGAACATGCTTGGGCAAAAGATCATTTTAGATTTTCGCTATTTCTGTGAAGACGGTACGCCATCATCGCGCTGCCGTACGCCTATGACCGAAATTCCTCCTTCGCTTTTAAGTGTGCTCAGTACACACAATATAGGTGGCGTTATTTTGTTTTCAGAAAACATTCAAAATGCCGATCAGTTAATTACGCTCAATTACACCATGCAGCAGCATATGGTAAAAGCAGGTCGCCAGCCGCTATTTATTGCTGTCGACCAAGAAGGAGGGAGAGTAGCGAGACTGCCTTCAGATATGCTTTCGCCGTTTGCAGGTAACATGGCTATCGGTGCTACCTTTCATCAGCGGGGCCATGCCTTTGCCCGAAGCGTAGCATCGCATATAGGGCAAACGCTGTTACCTTTAGGGGTTAATACTAATTTTGCGCCGTCGGTGGATGTAAATAGTGAGCCAAAGAACCCCGTTATAAACGTACGCAGTTTTTCTGAAAAACCAGAGCAGGTGGCGGCACTCGGACAAGCGTTTGTAAGTGCAATGCAAAGTACGGGAGTCTTGGCTGCTATTAAACACTTTCCAGGTCACGGTGATACCCATGTGGACAGCCACAGTAGCTTACCGCAAGTCACCCATACCAAAGCTCAGGCTATGGCGGGGGATATTCTTCCTTTTGCTAATATCATAAACAGTGCAACCCCGCCTGCAATGGTTATGAGCGCACACATTCAATATCCGTCGTTAGATGATACTGAAATCGCAGACAAGAATGGCAAGCTGCAAATTGTTCCCGCTACCTTGTCGAAAAAGATACTGACCGACATGCTTCGCAAACAGCTAGGGTATAAAGGTTTGGTCGTTACAGATGCGTTAGATATGGCTGGTATTACACAGTTCTTCTCGCACGAAGAAGCACTCGTTCGCGCATTCAGTGCCGGTGCGGATATTGCGCTCATGCCTTTCACCATAAGAAATAGAAAGGATATCAACGCATTTTCAAAGCTTTTAGATAATGTGGCAGTAAGACTTGTAAATAAGTCATTAGACTCATTTTCAGAAAGCGCTTTCTTGGTGTCTTCCTATAATCGTATTCTTAAAGTAAAACAACACTTTAATTTAGAAAGCTTTGTTTCCAAGCCTGTATCTTGGTGGCTTAATGAAGCAAAAGAAAACGCATCGATTAATAGTCCTAACAGTCTAAAAAACAAAGGAATTCAAATTGAGAAAGCGCTTTCTGGGGCTTCGGTTTCGGTGCTGTTTGGAAAGGGGAAACTTCCGGTAACATCAACGCGTTGGCTTGCGCTAATGCCTGATGCCGCAAGGTGTTTAGCCTTTGAAAGTGCACTGATACGAGCAAGTTCAAAGAGTACTAATAAGCCCCTAGAATTTGCTTGTTTACCCTTGACGGCATTGCCAAAAAAACAGCTTGCTATGATGCTTTTAAAACAGGCAGAAGTGCTAGTGGTGGGTAATATTAGTCCGCTTCACGCGAACTATGAGTTAGGTGGGCTTGATCTACCTGAACATGTGAAGCAGCGCGCAAGTGAAACTGATGTGATGACATTTAGCAAAATGATGATGACTGCTGCGAAAACACAGAACAAAACCGTGGTTTTTGCTCCCCTACGTATGCCGTATGAAGCAAATGACCTTAAAAATGCGGCAGACATCGCTATTGCGACATTTAGTTATGCAATAAGCATAGACAGTCAAGGTGATAGGGACGGTAACAAAGTTACCAGCTATAGTCTGAACGCACTGGCTGATGTTTTAGTTGGTAATTCAGTTGCTGAAGGCCGTGCACCAGTTTCGTTATAGTAACTTATACTATACCTAAAAGCGTCAGTTTGACCGACAATGTGAAAGGCTAGTTTAAAGGTGCTTCTTTAGACAGCCTTAAAGGAAAACATGTGATTACAGAAAACTTATCAGGTACTACGCGAGCATCACTAATGGACTCTGTGTTAAGTGCGTTCGTTACATTTGTTCCTTTACTTGTTGCTATAGCACTGGTTGTAAGTACACTCATTACTCTACATTACCTTTTGCTTGCTAAACAAAGCCACCTTACCAGCGAACAGAAACTGCCTCGTCAAGTTGGCATGTTAGTACTTACTATTATTGGGGCGGTTGTTATAGCAATGACTCTTCCAGTAAGTGAAAGTACGCGAAATCAAGTTATAGCACTTATCGGTGTACTCATTTCTGGTGTCATTGCATTTTCATCTACCACAATGGTGGGTAATTTGATGGCAGGAATAGTACTTCGGGTAAACCGCCCCTTTAGGGTTGGTGACTTCATAAAAGTAGAAGGCTATAGCGGGCGCGTTACTGAAATGGGGTTGCTTGATGTTGAAATTCAGACGGAGAGCAGAGAACTAATTGCTTTCGCCAACACGCTTATGGTGAATTCGCCTGTTTCGGTCACGCGTGCTTCTGGTGCAATTGTTAGCGTGGATATTAGCTTAGGCTATGATATTCACCACAGCGTTATTGAAAAGCATCTACTTGCTGCTGCTGAAAATGCAAAGCTGGCAGAGCCTTTTGTACAGGTCATGGGGCTAGGCGATTTCTCTGTAAGCTATCGTATTTCCGGGTTACTAACCGAAGTAAAGAGCTTGCTGAGCGCTCGCTCAAGGCTGCATAAAGCTGTACTTGATGCCTTGCACAATTCTGATATTGAAATTGTTTCGCCTAGTTTCATGAACCAGCGTCCTCAGGCCGATGGTTTGAAAATGATTGCTAAATCGCCCAGCCAAACCACCAAAGAAGAAGCGTCTCCAGAAGACGTGATTTTTGACAAGGCTGAAGAGGCGGAGCAGAAAGAAAAGAATAAAGAAATGCTGATGCAGACCATTGCCGATATTGATGCAAAAATCGCAGAGGCTGAAAGTGAAAATAGAGATGAGCTAAAGCAACAAAAAGCCACAGCAGAAGCTAGACTTGCAACACTAGTAAAAACTAAAACAGAGGAAGGTTAGTTTTTACTAACTTTTTTTAGGCTTATGATATAAGCCCTAAAAGCTGAGTAAGTGTTTACTTTCACCTTTAGTCATCCAAAGGTTAATAGCAGTTCCTCTCCATTTTGTCTTTCTACCAGTTCGTTAAATTGGCAAGCCTACATGAGTTATTCTTGACGTCGTTCGGTGTCTTCATAAAGTAGATATGGCTTTCTTTTTTCTCTGAACGTGTTCAAACTTTTTTGCCAGCTTTGGCGAATCTCAGCAGATGTTTTCCCGGTTTGGATTTGTATTCTTAGCGCATCAGTACCCGCTAATTTATCGAAAAACTGTGGGCGGGTGAAAAATGTTTCTGTAGAAATTCCACTGGCGGTGGCATTTCGGTTGTATTCAGAAAAGCGAGAATAGGCATCAATCAAGGTTTCTATTTCTAATCCACTAATTGGTGAACCTTCTCGATTCTGCAACTTAAGGCTTGAGTTTTCCAAGTCCATATATTCAGCGTCGATAAGATCTGCGCGGGTAAATACGTGTGCATTTAGTAAGGTGTTTTCATGTTTAGGGTGAGGCGCTGCACTATTTGCTTTTACCATTATTTGAGATTCACCAAATGCAATATTAGGGTGACCAATAAGCTGAAATGGAAAATCAGTACCACGGCCAATGCTAACATCGGTTCCCTCGAAAAAGCATAGCGTGGGGTATAGCTGGATAGATAAATCGTTTGGTAAGTTAGGGCTAGGTGCCACCGGCAGGGAATAATGCGCAGTGCGTTTATAATCTTCTACCGGCACTACGGTAAGTTTTGCTTGGTTGTAGTTAGTTGCCTCAATATCTAACCAGCGCTCTCCAACGATCATTTGAGCAAGTTCACCTAATGTCATGCCGTGCAAAACGGGAATAGGGTGCATGCCAATAAACGATGAAAATGCGGGCTTTAGCACTGGGCCGTCGACATATCGGCCATTAGGGTTTGGTCTATCTAGCACCACAACCTGAATGCCTTGGGCAAAAGCGGCTTCCATTACATAGTGCAACGTACTTAAGTATGTGTAAAAACGTACGCCTACATCCTGAATATCGAAAACAATTACGTCGGTATTTTCCAGCATAGCCGTCGTGGGCTTTTTAGTTGCCCCGTAAAGCGAATGAATAGGTAAACCTGTTTTAGCATCAATATCGCTATTTACCTTTTCACCTGCGCCTTTATCCCCTCTAAATCCGTGCTCGGGTGACATAATGCTTACTAGGTCAATGTTACGTTGCAATAGGGCATCTACCAAATGCTGATAGGGTTGGTTTTCTTTTATCGGTCCTGAATGCCCAGTTATCTGGTTATTTCTAACCAAATCATTTCTAACTAAAGAGCTTTGGTTCACTACCAAACTAACTCGCTTACCTTCTAACAAAGGGAGGTATTTTGAATAGCGTTCAGCACCTACAGCAAGTTGATTGGCGTTTAAGTCTTCATTAACCAGCCCACTTTGTTTTGCTTTTAAACTGTCACTATCAGTTGTATATACATGTGTAGATAAGCTGTTTTGCGCACATGAGGTCAAGAAGGAAAAACTGACCAGCAAGATAAAGGCGACAATTAATGCGCTCTTTGTATAACGTGTAATATTTGTGCTCATAGTGACTAAACCGAACCCCCTTATTGCAGTGCCTTATTGCAATCTCTTATTGCAGAGAAGCACCTTAGCTATTTACTTTCTTCAACGGCTTTACGTAAGTAGCCATCGTTAGCACACAGCTGTGCGGCTGCCTGCTCTGCGGTTTGCCCTGTTAGTACCATTAAAATGGCGACCTTCGCTTTGTTGTTGCATGCACTAAGTGCTGCTAAAGCGGCATCTTCACTACAGTCGGTAGCCTGCATAACAATGCGAAGGGCACGAGCTTTTAGTTTTTCGTTAGTAGCATTCACATCTACCATCAAATTTTGGTAGGTTTTTCCCAGCTTAATCATAGCGCTGGTGCTAATCATATTAAGTATAAGCTTTTGTGCCGTACCCGACTTCATACGTGTGCTGCCGGTAAGTGCTTCAGGACCGACAACGGGGCATATGGCCGCGTCAGCATTTTCAAAAATAGCAGCGTTAGGGCTACAAGCAATAGCGCCGGTAAAGCAGCCAAGGGAATGGGCATATTCCAATGCTCCACTTACATAGGGTGTGCGACCGCTAACTGATAGACCTATAACTGTATCGTTCTGCGTTAGTGATAAACTTTCAAGGTCAGTTCGACCTGCATTAAAATCGTCCTCTGCGCCTTCAACCGCGTGCTGAACGGCTTTCTCTCCGCCGGCTATGACACCTACAACCATTTCATCGGGTACACTAAAGGTAGGGCGACACTCAACAGCGTCTAGTATGCCTAATCTGCCGCTGGTCCCAGCACCAATATAAATAAGCCTTCCGCCGTTTTTAATGCTAATAGTTGCGGCATCAACCGCTTTTGCTATTTGGGGTATTTGAAGTGCTACCGCGTTTGCGACTTTAGCATCCTCGTTGTTAAGGCGGGTAAGAATGCCTTGGGTACTTAACGTGTCTATATCCAAGGTATTGGGATTTCTGCCTTCTGAGACAACTTTATTCAGTGATTTAGCTAATTCGTTCACGGTGGGAGCATTATCTGCCGCGTTGTTTTTAATACGGCTGTTTGCGGGCGAATCTGAAGTAGAAGGGTTGTGCGAAGACATGATAAACCTTGAAGCGACGAAATGATTATAATAAGCGAGCGCAAAGCATAACGGTATTTTAAACCATAAGAAACCTTGCGTTAGACAGTCGGTTTTTCAATATTAATCCTGCGCCCTCAATGCACTTCTCGTGGTACACTTCGGCTTTATATGTTTCCCCATTAAACATTTAAGGAACGTGTTTTTCAGTGAGCCGACAAACGCAAGCTATTATTCATGCTGACGCCATTTTACATAATTTCAAAGCTCTTGCCGCTTTAGCGCCATCTAGCCAATCTATGGCGGTGGTGAAAGCTGATGCCTATGGTCATGGAGCCGTAAATGTGGCGCGTATTCTTCAGCATGTTTCTTCGCGTTTTGCTGTCGCTATTATCGAAGAAGCTATTGCCCTTCGCGATGCGGGAATTACCGCGCCAATCGTTGTTTTAGAAGGGGCTCATCAGGCAAAAGAGTGCCAAATGGCGTTTCAGCATAACTGTATTTTGGTTATGCATTGTGAAGAGCAGCTTGCATGGTTAGAGCAATGCCCTGAACAGCAACGCCCGCATGTTTGGCTTAAAGTGGATAGCGGCATGCACCGATTGGGTTTTGCCCTTTCCGATATCGAAGAGATTGCTGCTAAATACAACCACTTACTCAGCGAGCAAACAGTGATTGCTACACACTTTGCGTGCGCTGACGATATAAACAATAATTTTACTATCACGCAAATCGAAGCGTTTAATCAAATAGCAAATATATTGGGCTTACCTACTAGCGTGGCTAACTCTCCGGCTACGGTAAATTGGCCGGCAAGTCGAAATGCGTGGAACCGGTTGGGAGTGGGCGTTTACGGTGGTGCGGTTTCAACCTCGCAAAACATTGATGTTGAAATGTATCCAGCCATGACCCTTCGCTCAAGCGTACTGGCTGTGCGAACTATACCCGCAGGCGAGGGGATCGGGTACGGGCAAACCTGGGTGGCGAATAAACCCAGCAAAATTGCAACCGTAGGTATTGGTTATGCCGACGGCTATCCAAGGCACTGCAAAAACGGTACGCCAGTCATGGTTAGGGGGAAGCGCGCTTATTTGGCAGGCCGCGTATCTATGGACATGATCACCATTGATGTGACGCATATCGACAATGTAGCTGTGGGCGATGAAGTAGAGCTTTGGGGACAGAATGTATCTATTCAGGAAGTTGCAGCCAATGCAGACACTATCGACTACGAATTAATGACGCGAGTTTCTCAGCGAGTACCGCGCATTGTGAAATACCTTTAGTTTTCAACACTGTGCCAGTTTGAGCAATCTTTATATAAGTTTTAATAAAGCACTATTCATTAAAAGAATGAGACTTTTACCCCTAATTTGGGCTTTACTGTTGTGGCTTAGTTATGGGATTGCGGCGAATATTTCGCCTCCAACTGTTCTGAGCATCAACTCATAAGTGAGGTTTGTATGCGTACTTCGTTTTCTCGTCCGAGAGTGAATCGTGGAGTAGTTAGTCGACCGTCAAGACCTGTTCAAAAGAAGCAATAGGTTTGCTGTAGGCGTCAAGGAATACAAATAAAAGATACAATAAAGCCCGGTTAGGTTTGCCTAACCGGGCTTTCTATTAACTACTTATATGAACGGTTAAGTACTTTCAGCTTGCCAGTATCTGTTTAGACGCCCAAGCCTTTAAACCTAAACGTAAAACCTTAGGCGCTGACTACCAACTTAGCCGTTTTGGGCGCGAAGCTCGCTGTCTATGCTGCTGTGCTCATTGCTATCCACACGCTTCGCGTCAGCCTTTTTTGATTCTATTTTAGCCTTGTCTGAACTGTCTTCTCCGGGTGCCGGGAAGTAACGCTCTGGTCTATGGTTAAGCGAAATAACCATATTTAAACAAAACGCCGCGAGTATCGAGATGAGCACTAATGGCCACGAAATAAAAAACAGCGCGCTAAGCAATATGCAGCTATCAACAGTTAACTGGAAAGTCCCAGCTCTGATATTAAAGCGTTGCTGTAAGTAGAAGGCCATAATACCAACGCCACCTAGGCTAGAGCTGTGACGGAACATCATCAGCATGCCTACACCAATTAAAATTCCGCCAAATACCGCTGCGAAAAACGGGTTAACGTGGCTGATATCTACAAATGCTGGAATTTGCTCGGTTAATACCGAAACAGTGGTTACAGAGATAAACGTATTGATGGTGAAACGTTTACTAATTTGCGTCCACGCTAGGGTATAGAAAGGTAGGTTAATCAAAAAGAATAACAAGCCGAAGTCCATGTCGAAAGCATAGGTACCTAATAGCGCAAGACCTGCCGCGCCACCTACCATTAGGTCTTGAGACTGAAAAAGATATACGCCAAAAGCAACAAACAAGCCGGCGCTTATCAGGGCGAAAACATCCTCGACGACACTGTGTTTTGTTTTTTGCATAAAAAAGAGTTTGCGTTAAGAAGACACTGCGTAATTATACGTTTACAGCACATTCGGTGACAGCAAGATGAAAAGTTAAGTCGGTGCGATAAAAGTAAGAAGGTAAGTTTGCCTTTACGACTTTTAGCGCTTCGGTGAATAAGGTGTTGCGGCGATGTAAACGTTGCACCAAGGTGGTTCAGCTTTATGGCTACAAAAGCTTAATGCGTTCCTAATATTTGAAGGTTGAATGATTATTCCACAATAGAGAACACCACAATATCTTGCTTATTAAATTCTACACTGCACTTCATGATACCTAAGTGCAGTGGACTATATGCTTCAATCTTGCTGCCATTTGCTACAAACTCAGTATCCCACAACAATAAGTCTGCGGTGTTAAGCTGGCGTTCAACGCTTTTTTTCGACACCCCTGGCGTAAAGTTGTCGCAAAGAATAATGACCTCACGTCTTGCTTCAATCCAGTAAAAGGTAGTGGTGATCAACAGTGCTATCGCCGCTATTGCAACAACATCTGCAATAATAGAACGTTTCATGGCCTGCACGTTTTACTTCTCCTCTACGTCTTTACTGTGGGTGAATAAACCTTGTGATACAGAATGCGCTATAAGCAAGGTGCACTTGTATAAAGTGCTATTCAGTGGTTTGGATCAAATCCCACTTATTGCCGAACTTATCTTTAAAGATGGCTACCGTACCATAAACTTCTTCACGGGGAGTTTCTAAAAACACCACGCCTTTACTTTGCATTTCGTTAAAGTCGCGCCAAAAGTCATCGGTATTTAAAATTAAAAATACTTTGTCTGCGGCTTGGTTACCAATAAGCGCTAATTCAACGTCGTTTTTAGCTTGCGCTAGCAGCAAGCTGGCTGAACTGTTTGGCGGCGTTACTAACACAAAGCGCGAGTCTTCACCGGTTGCTTTATCTTCAGTTAAGGTGAAATTTAAAATCGTTGTGAAGTACTCAATTGCGTTGTCGTAGTCGTCTACAAAGAAGGTAATCGCCGAAAGGTGTTGTGTCATAAATGTGGTTCAGTTCAAAATGGTTAAGTGAACTTGGCATACTACCTAAAAGCTCACCGAGCTGAAATGCGGGTTATCAGTTATTGCATGAAGTTGAGCGATTTCATTAAGGGCAATGTTTTCTACATTACCGTTAATGCGCATTTGTATACATTCTGTTGGCGCGTCATTGCGTTTATCTATAACTGTATTTAATGCCTTACCGTTTTTTAGTTCCCCACTTTTTAATACAGCGCTTAACTCAAATTTATACATGCAGGCTATTTCTATGTAGTCATAAAGCTGACAGGCTATATTCACAGGTTTTCCTATAATTGCTTTTAAAGCGTTGCTCAAATTTTAGATAAGCCCTGGCGTTCACGGCAAAAACTTCTTTATTTACCGTACATTCATTCCACTTCACTTTAAACATTCGACTGCCAATGTTTAAATGCCGCCGCCTATCGGGGCGGCGGAATTTCTCAACTTAAGTCTCAGAAGTCAGACCTTAACAAATGATCTTTTTTTAAGGTTTGCTCAGTATTGTAAGTACTGAAGGATTTATTTTGGTGCAAAAAATTCCTGAGCGCTTAAACGCCCCTTTACTCATTAGAGGCAATTTATAGCAAAGGGTTCCCGCCGAAAATTCAATACAGGAACAGTAATGAACAAGCTACTATCCGCATTTTCTTTAGTTTCAATTGCTACATGCGCTTCGAGCGGCGTAAAAGCCGACGAACTCCCCTTTAATTTAAGCGGTCACGTAAGGGTTAACTACGGACATCAAGATTGGCAAATTCCCGAGTTTAGAGATGGTTTTGAGTTTGAATCATTCAAGCTTGGCGTATCCGGCGAGTCGGACCAGTTTAGCTATAAAGCAGAGTACCGCTGGTACGAGAACACTGATTTTGATACCGTTCGCTTCGCTGACCTTACATATCATTTTGACGACCAAACCGAAATTACCGCAGGTATAACGCAAACCCCGTTTGGTCTACAGCCCTTTGCCAGCAACAACTTTTGGTTTTCAGTTAACTACTATCTTGGCTTCGAAGACGACTACGATGCTGGGGTCAAAATTAATCACGACTGGGGCAAATGGGATTTTCAAGCCGCTTACTTTATGAACGATGAGTACAATGACGCAGCTGAGTTTGGTCGTTACTCATTTGATGTGGCAGATGACGGGGAATACCGAAATAAAGAAGACGGGCAGTACAATCTACGTGCTAACTACTCAGCGAATTTTATTCGCGGTGCGACTACCGATATCGGTGTGTCGTATCAGTACGGTAACATTCTAAACTTAGATACATTAGACGATGGTGATATGAATGCTTATGCCGTTCATATGCGTCATACCCAAGGTGACGTAAAAGTTGAGCTACAGTATATCGACTATGAATACGACCTGGCTGCACCTGAAGGGCAGGCTGACGACCGTATAGCACTATCGTCTTTTACTTTTCCATTTCTGGCGGCTGCTGACGGCAAAACTTATTCAGCAAACCTCGTGTACTCGGTGCCCTATAAGTTTGCGCATATAGAATCGCTTACCTGCTATTCAGAATACAGTGTTGCCAAAGGCGAAGGAAATGAAGGGAAAAACTCTTCTCAGTGGATAAATGGCTGTAGCTTTGGCTGGGATAAATTGTTTGTATATGTAGATAGTATCCAAGGCAAAAATATGTGGTTTTCAGGCGGCCCCGGCGTTGGGCTAGACTTAGGTGGTAGACAAGAAACTACCCACCGGTTGAACATCAACCTTGGCATTTACTTCTAACCAATAACAGGACTTTGACATGCGATTACTACTTATAGCGACATTGATACTAGCGCTAATTCCAATGCAAAGTTTTGCCCATTCATGGATGAAACTGCGTATAGCGACCACAGAGTATGCGCCTTACACGTCAACTGAAATGCAGCACGAAGGTTACATAAACCATATTATCGCCGATGCGTTCAAAGAGACGGGCGTTGTGGTGGAGTTCGTATCCTTACCGTGGGAAGAAGCGTTAGAAGCAACGCTAAAAGGTGAATACGATGCGGTTTCTTACGGCAACTTTGTACGCTCTCGAGAAAGTGAATTTTTCCATAGCAACCCGATAAGCGCAGAAAGCTTGGTGTTCTACGTTAACGCCGACAAAGGCCCCGATAGCTGGAATGACCTTAGCGATATGCAAGGTCTAAAAATGGGGATCACAGAAGGGTATTTATATAACGATGAGCTTGCTGCCTTTATTAAAGACAATGAAAGCGTAGTGGAGCGCGAGACTGATAAAGCGAACCTAGAAGCGCTAATAAACGGTGATATCGATGTTTTCCCCATTGATGAACTTACCGGTTGGTATTTGCTACAGCGAGATTTCAACAGTGGCGACCGTCGTGATGTCATGCCTATTAAACCTTTTATCTCTACGGTAACCACGCATTTGTTAGTGCCTAAAGGGCAAGGCGATAGCCAGCTTATTTTGTCTTTATTCAATAAAGGACTAGAAGAGCTAACGTTGGAAGGTAAACTAACTCGCTTCAAGCGACTGCTAAAAGAAGGTTATTATCAGCACCCGCAAAAGAAGGTAAATTTCGACCGACGCTAACACACAACCGTGTTCTAAACGCGTGCTAATCCACGACTTTTCAAATTGAAAAAAGGTTGCGAACCAAACGCGGTTCGCAACCTTTATTCATGCTGCTTTCTCATCACTTAGTGTCTTTTCTGCTGATTACTAAACTGATATGGTTAACGGCTATTTTCTAATGCCCATTTAGAGGTTGCCTTGTCGTACTCAGCTGAAACATCCTTCCTTGCCCGCGTTATCGCCTTACTAAAATTACTCGGTCCTGGTGTGCTTATGGCAACGGCGGCGGTAGGTGGAAGCCATTTGGTGGCCTCAACTCAGGCGGGCGCAAAATTCGGATGGCAGTTAGCGCTTCTCATATTGGTGGTAAACCTACTTAAATACCCGTTTTTCAGGGCAGGCGTAAGTTACACCATCAGCACGAAGCAAACCCTGCAGCAAGGCTATTTAGAGATGGGTAAACGCTACCTAGCCATTGCCTTGTGCTTAAATACTATCGCATCGGTAGTCAATGCTGCGGCACTGTTACTGTTTGCAGCAAGTTTATTGTCGTATTTTATTCCATTTGATATAGCTATAGCGGTGTCTGCCTCAGTAGTTTTAGCGCTCATATTACTGATTTTACTGGCAGGGCATTTTGAAGGGCTCGACAACATTGCCAAAGGCATAATGGGCGTGCTTGTGGTGGCAACCATAGCAGTGTTTATCGTTGCACTTAGTAATTATGCTGCTACAACGGTGCCTGCCGAAGAGCAGCCTTCGCCGTGGACGCTCGCCACGCTCGGATTTTTGGTGGTAACAATGGGGTGGATGCCTGCACCTATTGAAATATCCTCTATTACTTCTCTTTGGTTAAAGCGTCAGTGCAAAGGTCAAGCGGTGACCCCGAAGTCGGCCCTTTTTGATTTCAACTTGGGCTATGCGGTAACGGTATTGCTTGCCCTGTTATTTTTAGGGCTGGGAGCATTAATTCTGTATGGCAGCGGCACAGAGATCAGCACTAGTGGTATTGGCTTCTCTCATCAGCTTATAAGCATGTACTCGTCAACCATCGGAGAGTGGGCGCATCTGCTTATCGCGATAGTGGCATTTCTATGTATATTCGGCTCGGCGCTAACGGTATATGACGGCTACGCGCGAGTGGTTGCCGAAGCAATTGCGCTATTGTTTAACAAGGATAAAGCCGCCCGAAATACACTTGTGACACCAGTATTACTTTTCATGGCAATATTCAGCTTTATCATTGTACTCTTTTTTAAGTCTGCTCTATTGGCCATGCTAGGCTTTGCGATGACGTTAGCTTTTGTAACCACGCCAATGTTCGCTTGGCTTAATCATAAGCTGGTGGCACAAACTAAGCTGCACCCTGATGCCGCGCCTAATAAGGTAGTAAAGTTACTTAGTTTGCTAGGCCTAATTTACCTGTTTGGGTTTCTTTTGGTATTTGTTTGGTGGAAGTGGTTTAGCTAACGGCTTACCCCAGAACATAGCCTCACTCGCCACCACCTTTGCCAGCCGGTTACTGCTATTGCTAGCCGGCCCACTTCAGCAATTTAATACGAATCTTTTGAAAGCGCCTAAAGACATGAGAACCCCTCGGTTAGTGCTTTATTTCTTCAAGCAGTAGTAAATTAGTTTAATTACTTATACCAATCCGTATAGATTATTACCCACTCAGCGAGATTTAAAATGTTCGTAATCGCGGCGTGTTACCGAAGGTATAGTGGCTCTACATCAAGGTGACACAACAAAGAGTACGGACATTTTAAACTCGCCCTTCGGGAAGGTCTGGCAAGCTTCCTAGCTTCATTCTGGGAATTTGAAAGGGAACAGCCATTCCTGCATTCCCACGCTTCGCTAGAAAGCTTGCCAGCGCCTTCTGAGTGGGCAATTATCTATGCGGATTGGTATTATATCCAAGTATTCATTTAAGACTCATCTATACTAAAAGCGACGCTGCTAAAGGAGTGGGCTATTCGGTGCGTATAGTAAAATTATTTCCAACACTACATTCAGGTAAATACATAAGCTTTGTGTTGCTTTGCTTCGTGTGTATGACAATGTGGGGATGCACAAAAGACGAGCCGAAATCCATACAATGGAACAATGCCTATGATATTGAAAGGGAGCTTCACCTTTTAGGGCAGCAGGATGACCCGAGAGAAATTTATAAGCGTTTGCAGGGCATTAAACAGCAAGCATCGCTTCAGCTATCCCAGCTTCGCAAGACAGGGCAGCACGACCCACTATTTACCGAATGGCTAGAGTCATTAAGAATAAGTTTGTCGCTAGCGCCACTGTATAGCAACACAATCGAAACCTGTGACGTGTGGCAAAATGCAATGGAAGAAGCATGGGGCGTTCAAACTATTGAGTTTAACGAACGAGCTAAACTCGTGTGGCGGGTAATGGTCGCTACCTGCAACGCACGAGTTCGCTCTTTGTAAACCGCTAGGTTTTACTGAGTGTAAACAGGGCGAGCAGCAGTTAGCGTAGCAACCTTATCTTTAACTTGCTGAATAAGATTATTGTCTTCAGGTTCCGATATCACATCGCAAATCCAGTTAGCTAACTGGGCACAATCGTCTTCGCTAAAATTACGAGAAGTCACCGCTGGCGTACCTATCCGAATGCCACTTGTAACAAAAGGCGACTGTGGGTCGTTAGGCACAGTATTCTTATTAACAGTAATATTCACACTATTTAAGATAGCGTCTGCCTCTTTACCCGTCATTCCCTTACTAACCAGACTTAGTAAAAACATGTGGTTGTCAGTTCCGTTAGATACCACATCAAATCCACGCTTCATAAATACGTCTGCCATAGCGCGTGCATTGGTAACCACTTGCTTTTGATACGCTTTAAATTCGGCTGTCATGGCTTCTTTAAACGCAACAGCTTTAGCCGCGATAACGTGCATCAGCGGGCCGCCCTGAATCCCCGGGAAGATAAGTGAGTTAAACTTCTTTTCAAGTTCAGGGTTTGACTTACACATAATGAGCCCGCCGCGAGGGCCTCGTAGTGTTTTGTGGGTAGTGGTAGTAACCACGTGCGCGGCGTTAATTGGAGAGGGATAGACACCCGCAGCCACAAGACCCGCAACGTGTGCCATATCTACCAGCAAATACGCGCCTACACTATCGGCGATGTCTCTAAACTTTTGCCAATCGACAACGCGAGAATAAGCTGAAAACCCTGCCACAATCATCTTTGGATTATGCTCTTTAGCTAACGCTTGTACTTGGTCGTAGTCAATTTCACCGGTTTCGGTGTTTAACCCATATTGAATGGCGTTGTATAGCTTTCCTGAAAAATTAGGTTTTGCACCATGGGTTAGGTGACCGCCGTGATCAAGACTTAACCCGAGTATGGTATCGCCAGGGCTTAGCAGTGCCATGTAAACCGCAGTATTCGCTTGCGAACCAGAATGGGGCTGAACATTTACATAATCAGCTTCAAACAGGGCTTTGGCTCTGTCGATAGCAAGCTGTTCAACTTTGTCCACAGCTTCACAGCCACCGTAATAGCGCTTACCCGGATAGCCTTCTGCATACTTATTCGTTAGCTGACTACCCTGCGCCTGCATAACGGCTTTGCTTGTGTAGTTCTCTGAAGCAATTAGTTCAATGTGATGTTCTTGGCGCTCGTCTTCTTGCGCAATAAATTCGGCAATATCTGGGTCTTGCTGGTTAATGTTTTGGTTTAGCGTATTCATGCTGCCTCCTAATTTTCATTGTTGTGTATTCGATACTAGAAGTGCAAAATGAATAAATAAAATTAATAAAAAATATGGCATTATAATTTTATTAAATGCCTGCGGCTGCACTTTTGGCACAACACAGCACAACACAGCGCGTTTGTGTTTTGTCTGTAGAAAAGTGGCTAATAGACTAAGCCTGTAAACTTTGTTGGTGAAAGGTCAGTGTATAGTTGACGCTATAAAGAAGGTGTAAAGCAAACTAATGAAGAACTTGTCCATAGATTTCCTACGCTCGTTCGTGCTTATCGCACAGACGGGAAGCTATACACAGTGCGCCGAGCAGCTGCAACGGACACAACCTGCAATAAGCCTTCAAATTAAAAAACTAGAAGAAATGATTGGGGAGAAGTTATTTTCTCGCGACAAAAATCGTTTAGCGCTTACCGGCGCTGGTAGTCGCTTGTTGTCATATGGTGAGAAAATAGTAGCCCTTAATGACCAAGCTATGGCTGAGTTCGGTAAGCCTCAGGTGACCGGAAATATTAAGTTAGGTATTCCCAGTGAATTTAGCACCACGCTTATGCCTAAAATCATTCGGCGGTTCACACAAACTTACCCGGAAATATCGCTGGAAGTGCATTGCGCGCTAAGCAAAGATTTGTTGAGCGAACCGCTGAAAAGCCAGTTCGACTTAATTTTGTCATTACAGGAAACACCAGATCCACAGCAGGATGGCTTCATCATCTCAGATCAACTGGTATGGGTAGGCAGTCAGCGCTTTGTTAACAGTGTGCCTGCTAAGCTCCCTATTATTGCAGCCCCCTCACCGTGTATTTATCGCAAACGCGCCACTAACCTTTTATCCGCAATCAAAAAGCCGTGGCAGGTGGTATACACCATTGCAGATTTAAACGGTATTCAAACTGCTATTAATGAAGGGCTAGGCATTACGGTACTGGCAAAAAGCTCAGTACCGTCAGGATTACACATTTTATCTAATTCAGAAAACTTGCCCGAACTTGGACATGTAGGCGTTTGCTTAGTTAACCCTCAGAAAGTGTCATCTAAAGCGATTAGCCTGCTCACTGAAACCATTACTAATGAGGTCGCTAACTTCTAAAGTGTTATTTAGCTAGTGCGCCCTATGCGCTAAATGATAAGCGCGCTAAGAGGTGAGGGGTTTTAAAAAAGTGCTGACTATGCCTTTTTAACAAACTGCGCGGTAAGCATCATCTCACCTGCACCATCTACTTTACAATCTAGCTGGTGGTCTTTGGCATCTTTCACATGACGGATAACCGCTTTGGTACCAATTTTAAGTACCAGCGAACTGCCTTTTACTTTCAAATCTTTTGCTAACGTTATCTTGTCACCGGCAACTAACGGCGTACCGTTATAATCTTTTGCAGAGACTTCTTCTTCAACATCGTTCGGGTTCCACTCGTGTCCACATTCGGGGCAAATAAGTAGAGACTGGTCTTCGTATACATATTCTGATTGGCAATGCGGGCAAGGAGGTAACGACATGTGGAATTCTCTTAAAATACTAAATTAAAGCGCTCGGGTCATAAAGTGGCTGTTGGGATCGATTGAATAACTGCCAAATGGACCGCAATCAACAAAACCAAACTTTTTGTATAGGGTTCTGGCCGCTAAAAAGTAGTCTTGCGTTCCTGTTTCTAAACTTACCGAACTAAACCCTTTCATTTTCGCATGTTCTAGGGCAAAAAGTAATAACTGAGACGCCACACCACATCCTCTGAAGGGCTTTGCCGTTCGCATAGATTTTAGCTCTGCGCTATGTGTATCAAGGGCTTTAATAGCAACACAACCCGCAAACTGTTGCTGCTTCCAACCACTAAAAAAAGTAATGTTAGGCGCTTTTAGTGCATTAACATCTAGTGCGTGCACGCTCTCAGGTGGCGATGTAGCATACATATCAGACAAATGCTCTTCTAAAAGCGCTAGCACTTCTCCTCCGGTGAGATCGTCAATAATAATCTTCATGTGCTTTGGCCTTTAGGTATATTCTGAGTAGACGGCGGTACAAGCCTGTTTGTTAAGTGCTTAAGGGTTTAGTCATGTTAAAAAAGCGGTCGTCTTCACTTTTAACGACAAATCCCACTTTTTTATAAAGCGAAACTGCAGGGCTAACTTTGAATACTCGTAGTTCAAGCGAGTTAGTATTGGCCCCTAACGCAAGTCTTTCGGCTTCTTCAATGGCAGCACGACCTATGCCTTTGTTTTGTGCACTCGGTATAACTTGGAGATCGCGCAATATACAGGTGTTATCTTCAAACTGTAGGCGCATAACACCCACTGTTTGGTTGTCTAATTTAATGTCGTAGTTGACTAGTGCAGCCGTAACCTCTAACACTTTTTCAGTATTCCACTCGGGAGCGAATTTTGCGTAATATTCTTGCATGTTCGCAAAGGTAAATTCGGCTGCTCGCTGAAGGTTTGTAGTTCGAAAGAAAGTAATTTTCATAGTTATAACTACACCTCAAATTCCTCTTTTACTACAAACTCAAACATAACGATAAACATCGGTATATCCTCCAGTCGCTATTCGCAAGCCATTGCGGCTTGTTTCTTACACTTTGAAATAGATTCAGCCTCTGTATTACCACCCATGCAGAAATCTAACCTCAATAGCTTTTCTTCGCGGGTCGGAGATTTGCTTTTAGCCAATGTCCACTCCCAATCTTGAATAACTTTCGTTACCGGCTTAGAAATAACCTTTTTAGGTACTGAACTTATAAGCTCAATGCTTTCGGTCAAGCCATTTTCGTCCACTATTACTTTAAATACTCCGCAGCCAACAATGCCTTTTCTTGCTAATTCAACGGGGTAGCGTGGCATAAACTGCTTTTCTCTCAACCAAGTGGTTTCAGTAATTGTTGGCTTTAGATGTGTTAACTCCACAGAAGCATAATTAACTGCTGCGAGTGTGCCTGTAGATAAAAAATAGATGACGAAGAGTAAATTCTTATAGTTCATAAAACCTTCCTTAGTGGGTTCAAAAAACATTCGCATAAAAAACTCAAATACGGCTTCTATGGACAGAGCGATGGGGCGAAGTCTAATGTAGCGTGTCAGTTTACGAAGAGACTTTATTGTTACGTGCGTGCATTGTCAGACCCACAGACAAATGTTTCTTCACCCAGGTGGTAGACATTATTGATAGCTACATATGTGCCAGAAACAACACCCGTTATGGGGAGTAGTACAAGGCCACTAATTGAATAAAAGGTATTGGTATCCTTAAATCCATTAATAACTTTAAGGGTTTTGCGGTCCGATGATATCTCACACTTGTTCACTTTAGCCGTATCGGTTTCTGGAACGACTACACAAGCACTAAGCAAAGGCATGCTTAAAATTAATAATGCGAGTAATTTCACCAAATAATTCCTTTTATCTCTCGTCACACAGATTAGCACATATTTTCGCCTAGCCCACAAAGAGGGGGAACTAGGCTCTTTGTTATGCATACATTATTGAGCCAGCACACAAAAGTAAAAAAGCGCAAAGAAAATATTTACTACTCACTGAGTTGAAGCTTACATTTTGTTTAAACCAAACCTTTACTGGCATGGTTAACATATACGGAGATAACAACAATCCGCGTAATAAACATAAGACGCCCAATGTCATGGTGATAGAACCGAAGTTCAGTGTCTTAGTGTTTTGGTAAGCGACTGCTTCTATAAGAATTACGGCTGCCATAGCTACTTTGATTAAAATTACAGCCCTTTGGACTTTAATTGCTTCGTATTCCATTGCGAATAAATCCTAATAGTACTTATAACATCCACTAAGGGGCAGTTATGTATAGATTGAAGATCTCTTAACCATCTAACATAGTGCGATGAATTGAGACTATAGGATCTTCCTTATACAGCTAATGCCCCGCAGAACTGATTTGATATGTAGCCTTCTATCCTTGAGTGTATTTTTGTTCGCAAGAAACAACCGCAGCGCACAAGCCGCTAACAACTAGAAAGCAAATAGTAGCGGAAAATGTGCCTATGCTAACGAATAAACAAGTTTCTCTAACTCTAGGGTCGACAACAAAAGCTGCGCCCCATAGTAGAACAGTAAAAAAAGAGAATATATAAGCGAAAATACCAAGAGCTCTAGCTGCGAATAAAAGAGTGGGTAGGTTTACAGTTTGCATCGTTTGGTAAGGGTAAAGTTTCATAAAAAGTCCTTCTACATAATGCAAAAATTCATAGCCACATAGCGTTTAAATAACGGGCGTAGGCGTGTGGGGCATAACGGGGAAACCGCCCCACGAGTATATTTCCCCGCTTGCGAAACGAGTGTGTCGATTGCTTTATTTCGGTGCATTCATGAAATGACCGTTTTCTTCTACATCTTTCTTAAGAACCAAAACAATTAAAAATATTAGCGATAGGGGCGGGATAAAAGCCGTGAAAAAACCAATCACGGAGGTTACGACAGGTGTGGTGGTTTTACGCTTTCCGAGATAATAGCCAGCTACAGTCATGAGTATTGCTAAAACGATTATGATTTGACCGAAAAGTGTCGCGTTGATATTCATAAATAATTCCTTCTACTTGTGATAATTTTGGTAGTACATGACTACCAATAACGGGCGCAGACATGTGGGCTGTAATGCGAAGCAGGCTACGTATCTGCGTCCCAGCGAACGCTGTGAGCAAATTACAGCGGCTTGTAATATGCCCTTTGATTCGTTACCCAGTAACTTTGCTTTGTTTTAGTTCTTGAGATTTCTCAGTGAACCCTTTGTTAGCACCTTCAACAAATGGCTCTGCGCAGAGAGATAGGAAAAGACAAAATGAGCCAAGTAACATCATATTCCGGTTATTTTTCCTATAGCCGAAACTGATAAAATAAACAAAAAAGATAAAGAGAATAACTTCAAAATAAAACATCATAATTCCTTTTTTTTGCAAATGATGTGATGGGCACATTACTTCATCGCCTTTTCTCGTGCTTTGATTCTTTGAGCCAAATGCTGTGGCAAAGAAGAGGTTACTTCTTTTTTATCACTGCTATTTTTAATGCATAAAACAATGCCGGCAATGGGAGGCAAAAATAATCCAAAGAAGAACCAGAGCCAAGCATCACTGCCAGTCTCTTGAGCCCAGTATGCGCAAAAAATACCAAATAAGAAACTGACCATGCCCTGAGTTGCAAAATTATGTTCCATTTAAATAGGATCCCTTTCTTAAATAATGAAAATGATTTTTGGGGTTAACCAAGAAGTACCTAACTTTTAAATAACGGGTATAGGTATGTGGGGCATAATAGCGAAGCCTTCCCAGATGTATGCGCCCCAGCGAACCTGCGAGCGGCTTAATGTGATTGTTATGCGCTATTGACTTACAACGCGCAAGTACCATAATTAGGTATATATTGGTACTTGGAGAAACCAGATGGCTAAAAACACCAGCATTACCCTTGGAGACCATTTTGATGGCTTTATTGCTAGCCAAATTCAAACTGGTCGGTATGGTTCAGCAAGCGAGGTGATTCGTTCAGCTCTTCGCTTGCTAGAAACACAGGAAACCAAATTAAACACTCTGCGTCAATTACTTGTAGCAGGTGAAGAAAGCGGCGAAGCTGAATACGACCTTGAGCATCTGATATCAGAACTAGACGGTGAATTAAAAGAGTGAAACCGGTTAAGTTAACCGTACTAGCAAAATCAGATCTCAAAGATATTGCATTGTTTACTCAAAGGAAATGGGGCCGACAACAGCGTAATGTATATCTTAAACAATTCGACGATTCATTTTGGATGTTGTCTGAAAGTCCTGATATTGGTAAAAGCTGCGACGAAATAAGAGATGGATACAGAAAATTTCCTCAAGGTAGCCATGTTATTTTCTACAAACAAACGGGCAGTCAGGAAATTCTGATCATTAGAATCCTTCATAAAAGTATGGATGTAAATCCTGTACGCTTTGGCGCATAACTTTTCAATAAGGGGCGCTAACACATGGGCTAAAATTAGGAAAGAAGTGACGCAGCCCATGTGTTAGCGTCCAAGCGAGCGAAGCGAGAGACTTAAGTGGTTTGTTATAAGCCATCATTATAGAGATCTTTTAGCATGCGATTTGACGATATAATCTGCACAATTTCTTCTTTAGGCACATGTTCATCGACGTGCAGAAGCATTTCAAGTAACGTTTTAAACGCTAATAGATTTGATAAATTAAGCATTGAGTCAATTAATTCGTCACTATAGTTTGGGGAAATATTCCCATCTTTAAAACGTCTCCCGAGTTGTGGGGCTCCAGTGTGCGTAAAACCACACAATTGCGACCAGAACTGATTCTTAATTAAAAGGTTATCTTCCCACGCAGATACATTTTGTGATTTAAGTTCACTAAGAATACGTCCAAATTTTTTGTTTAGTTTGTCATTGTAAACATCATCTATTTCTACATCGGTTGCACAATGGAAATACCACGTTCCTTTGATAAAGGATTCAAACTGTGACCGTAATAAAGCGATCGAGGAACCATAATTTTTCTTTTCACAAAGAATCAAAATTGCATTGTGATATTCCAAGCTAGAAGATAGTGATCCTACGGCACAAATTTTACGGTTATCTAAGCTAAACCCTTTATTTGCCAATAGTTGGTCAATACTTTTTGAAAGACTGTCTGTTTCTATCAATGTTTGATTCATGGCTTATAACGCCGCAAGAAGGGACGCGCTTTAGTGCGTCCCTCTTGCTTGCCTTGTTATATTTTCAATATTTTTTAGAAAATTGGTACCTATACCATTACGATGAACATTGCCGTCTGTGATTGGCAAACTTTGCTCACCTCGCTCTTTGGCTACTTTAAGACGTACACCAAAGAACAAGGCTCGTGACAAACGAAGAATACGTAAAAGCACTTCTGTTTCTAGATTATGCTTGGGGTGGTCATTCTCACCTGTAAGCGTTGCTTTGTCATTGTGCGCCAGTACGAGATCCCTGTAGTCTTTTACGTTTGATGATGCCTTGATTGCAGCTATTTCGTCTCTATGGTGTTGTAGCTCTTGATCAATATAGCTGGCATATTTCTTTGCAAGGTTATACTGACTTAGATATTCATAGGTGGCTTCTGAGGTTTTGTAATTCTCGCCATCGTATAACAGACGCGCCAATGACATCACGATATCGTTGTGTAGCGATCGCTGTATTATTCTGGTTGCTTCAGAGGATAACCCAGAAATTATTTTTATAGTCTCTTGTTCACCGTAGATTTCATCATAAAAATATACTGCTGTAGTAAGCCTATCTAGCTCTACGATGAACCTGTCCAGATCTAGCATTCATTGCTCCGATGCTGACGAAATATAGACACAATGACTCCCTGTAAAAGTGCTAGCCCCCGCATTTTCGTGGGTTAACTTTTCAGCCAGAGCCATAATTAGTTTGTTCAATACTAAATCAATTTGGAGGCTAGCATGAACAAACATAGCATGATTTTTATAGGGTTGGATACGCATAAAGAGTTTCATGAGGTTGCTTATTGTGAAGAACAGCGAGGTGCAGCCCCGGTTCATTATGGGCGCATTCCCTCATCTAAGGTCAGTGTCAAAAAGCTGCTCCGCCAGTTTGAATCTAAATACCCTGGTGCAACACTTCACGTTGTTTACGAAGCAGGGCCATGTGGTTATTGGATTTATCGTCTCATTACCAGTCTTGGGCATTGTTGCTATGTAGTTGCTCCGTCTCTTATTCCCAAAAAGCCAGGAGAGCGAATTAAAACCGACCGCCGAGATGCGCTTAAACTCGTTAGGTCGCTAAAGTCTGAAGACCTTACACCCATCTATGTGCCCGAACCGGAAGATGAAGCTGTGCGGGATTTATCTCGAGCTCGAGAAGCCGCAATGAAGGATTTAAAAGAAGCAAAGTATCAACTCAAAGCCTTATTACTTCGCAACAACATACGTTATGAAGGCACTGCCAACTGGTCGAAGAAGCATCTGCGCTGGCTCACCGAACTTATTTTACCTCATCCAGCCCAGCAAATTGTCTTGCAGGAACAACTGCAAACCATTGAGGAACGTATCCTGCGACTGGAAAGGCTCGACAATGAGTTAACCCACCATGTACATCAATGGCGTTATTATCCAGTAGTGAAAGCCGTTCAGGCGATGCGAGGCGTTCGATTGCTCGTTGCTGTTGGTGTGGTGGCAGAGCTCGGTGATTTACACCGCTTCGACCATCCTAGAAAGCTCATGGCTTATCTGGGCTTAGTTCCCAGTGAACAATCATCAGGTGGAAAGCGACACTTAGGCGCCATTACTAAAGCGGGAAATGGAAGAGCAAGGCGTTTACTGATTGAAGGTGCACACAGCTATCGTTATCCGGCCAATGTCTCTACCGAATTACAGTTAAGGCAGGAAGGCTTACCTAAAGACATCGTTGATATTGCCTGGAAAGCACAATTGCGTTTGTGCAAACGCTATCAGCGCATGAGTAAAAAGGGAAAACACTACAATTTAATTATTACCGCAATAGCTAGAGAAATGGCGGCATACATCTGGGCTATTGCAAAGGAAGTGGTACTTACACCGGTTAACCCAAAACTAAGACTGAGCCGAGTACCTGCATGATAAACGAGTTTGAGCTAACGCATTCGGATCAGGCCGCGGAATGTGGCACAACCTACGAGGGCGTTATGATGGCAATCACTTATTCGTGATTGACCCACGAGCATAGACTGATGAGAAGGTGCTACGGCGGAACACGTAAGGTCAGCTCTGCTTATTCAATGAATAAGTAATCTACGAATACCAGCATACCAACCGACGACATTACTGCCTCATCCGGTGCGTTAGCTCATTTATTTTAAGTGAGAAACAAAGCTAATTATGGACTGAAAGAATGTCAGGGATGCACTCGCTCAGGGTTGACAAAGGGAGTCATACCAACGCTCCAATATGGGGCGCATAAATGCTTGGCTATAATCAGCGACGAAGGAGCGCAAGCCAAGCGTTTTGCGTCCATGCCATAATTGGCTTGTTATAACTCACCTTTCGATTAGCCAATATACTAAGGCTGAGAAAGGAACAACCACCATACCAAAAGTTAATAATCCTGCACTTGTTTGCAGTACACTGTTAATTGAAGCTGCACCGCCAATTAGGTAGTTGAAAGCTAGAGCAAAAAATAAAACAGAAACCAAGACAGAACAAGCACCAGAAATTAGCAGTTTGGGGAAAATTGTCACTCTCAGTTTTTTAAACAATATTTTAAATGTGGGGTAGCCTAAAACTGAAGCACAAATAGCCACACCGACCGCAAAAACAAGCGAAAAAAAGAAGACAGGTATCAAAGCCAGAGTCATTTCGCTTTCAATAATAGCGACCACAACTGCGGATGCTATAAAAGCCAACCAATAGCCTGTAATCGCTGAAACAATATATGTTGAAAATCTAGGCTGAATGTCCATGTGAGTCATAACACCCACATAAGGGGCAGTAACGCGTGGGCTAAAATCCGAGCGAAGCGACAGAGCCCACGTGTTACTGTCCCAGCGAAGCGACTTAATGTGTTTGTTATAATTTTCTATTATAGACTTCCTCTGCGCCCTTTGGAGCGGGCAATAGAAGTTTCCCCTCTCTGATACAGAATGTATTTTGTTGTATATCCAGTGGTATTCTTGTGTCTTCAAATTGAAGGACAAAGCAGCCTTCATCATCCGGTGGAGTTATTAGCGAGAAATGAGTTCTTATGGGGTTTCCTCTACTTGGATAAACAGAATATAGGCCGTCAGATATTACTATTTCCTGACTTTTTAATATCTTTGAGAATTTATGAACTTCTTCTTCACTCATTTCTGAACTTTCAAAGCTTTCAATTGTTTCTGCCTTACTGAAAATCCAGTGTCCAATAAATTCATACTCTGTACTCTTGAGAGTCTTCCCAATCGTATAGCTGCTATATAAAATTAGGCTAACCGAGATAACTGTAAGAAACGTCCTTTTCATTAAATTTACCCCTAAATTATAACGCTAAGCTAACGGGCGCAAACGGAATGCAATAATGCCGAAGGCGCATTGCGTTTGCGTCCCAGCGACCGAAGGGAGCGAGTTAAGCGCCTTGTTATGCGTTTCACTGAACGAGCGCAGCTTTGCTGCCTTGTGCCGAGATGTGTCCACAACAAACTCCCTTTAGCTGATACATCCAGACTACCTGATGGGTTGCGATACTGACAAGATCTTGTTGGTAGTTTGGCACTTGAAAATAAACAAAAGCGATGAACAGGGCTACCACTGAAACGAAGTTGCTGATAAAAAAACAATGCTCATTTTTAACAGTAAAACCAAAAACAACAAACGGCTAACGACAACGAAAAGTAGTTGCTGTTTGACCACGAAATGAATGCATTATTCCAGTAAGACCAAGACGCATAACACCTAAATATGGGGCACAAACAGGCAGGCTACAATGGCGAAGCCGCCTGCCTGTTTGTGTCCCAGCCCGCCTGCGGGCGACATAATTTTTTTGTTAGATGACAACTGATACAACCTCGTTTGATTGGTTAATGAATTCTAACCCTTCAAAAACTCTAGTTTGTTTCGTCCATTTTGATGTTACTTGGACAGGCATTGCCAAAGCATGGGCCTCTAGAAACAAGGAGGAGCTTTTGATATCTCCATCTGTTGGCTCTGCCATACCCCGCCAAAAAGATAATGAATCGTTGTTTATAACGACCGAAAATGATTCTGAGCCGTCAAACATCCCAAGCTGCCTTTTACCATTTGCGAAAATAAATTCGGCTAATTCTAGCTCGATAGTTTCTGCGCAAAACTCAGGGTGAGTATTTGGGATGACATATTCAAAAGCATCGTACCCCAACTCATCGTTATGGTAATAACACCAACGATGCTTTATGAGGTCATCTAATGAAATATCTTCAATTCGTATTGGTTGACTCATATCCCTTGTCATCTAACATTAAGCTAAGCGGCGCAGTTGCGTGGGGCATAATGGCGAAGCCGCCCCGCGTAAATGCGTCCGAGCGACCGAAGGGAGCGGTCTTAAGCGCCTTGTTATAAGCAAAGCCAGTTCCTTTGGTCTGTTTAAAAACTGTTAAAGCCAGCATACGATTGATTGTTAACACAAACAAGCAAAACGACTGAGCAGTGATGGTTTTGATTTGACTGGAGCAAGCTGCCATTTGAACTGTCGAACGCATTGGCGCTTGTTGACGTCAAATAACAACTTGGCGACAAAGCGCCTAATGCGCAACCTTTGAATTGAACGCGGCGGATTTAAACCTGCCACAAGCTAGAGCGATGTTAATGAAAACAGGTGAGGGTAGTTTTACTGGGGTTTTTATAAAGCCAAACGCAGTTTAGGCTGACGCCTTATAACTTCCAAATATGGGGCGCAGACACGTGTGCAATAATGGCGAAGCCGCGCACGTGTTTGCGTCCCAGCGAGCGTTAGCGAGTGCCATAATTTGTTTGTTATGCACGTGCATGACACAGACCTCCATAGCTTAATGCAATAAACGAAGATGTTGTTGCAATAATTGCGACCAAAAGAACTGGCCTCCATTTGGCTCCAACCGAGTTTAGCCCCTTGGAGCTCAACAGAATGTGAAAAGGACCAAGAATTTCGATATACCAATCAAATTTTTCTTGTTTTCTTTCGTTTGAGAAAACTGCGAAAGCACTGAAAATTGTTAGCAATATCCCTAGGACTGCGATTAAAAAGGCAGCTTGTTCAAAGAAAGTATGACAATTGCTAAATTTAATCGACATTAAAAACATAAATTCCTTTTAAGAAGACTCTGTAGTGCATAACGCTAAGCTTTGGGGCGCTAGCACGTGGGCTAAAATCCGAGCGAAGCGAGTCAGCCCACGTGTTAGCGTCCCAACGACCGAAGGGAGTGCCAACAGCGTTTTGTTATACACACATTAACCGTGATGCCTGCGAATATGCGTAATCAACTTATCTTCATTGAATTCTAAGGTTACTATATTTACAGAGCTGTAGGTTATATCTTTGTCTAAATGACTTGGCCTGACTTTTCCTGACTCAGTCATCTTTATAATGGCAACATTTCCCCCAGTCATCATTTCGTTTATAACTATTGAACTGTAGTAAATTTTGTCCCTCATTTTGGCAATCATACCTTCACGTAAAGCGGACTTTTCCGTAATCATTACATTAAACTTCACATGTTCATCGACGAATTCGTCTGCAATTAGGCTAATAAAGGCATCAATATCCTGAATTGTAGAATCAGGTTGCTGTCGAGCATTTTTGACTTCCACAAACTTTGTGGCTAGTTGCTCCAGTTCTCCCTCAGAAAGAGCTGCATTGGCAACAAACGATAGAGGTAAAAAGACAAATAAAAGTAAGAGCTTATACATAATCTTCCTTGTGTGTATAACACCCCGCTTAGGGGCAAAAACACGTGGGCTATAATAACGAGCGTAGCGAGGACAGCCCACGTGTTTTTGTCCCAGCAAGCTCCGCTTGCGTCTACAGCGGTTTGTTATACCGCCTACACCACACCTTGCTCAAAATTGGGTAATGTCGCTATTTGATTTACCCACTGAAGTTGTGACTCACAATAAATATTGATTGCTGGTTTAAGAGCCGGAGCGTTGTCTATTGAACCCAAATATAAAATCTTTAGGCCAGCAAGTTTAGGGTTTTGATTGTATATTGGCGTACCGCAATGTTCGCAGAAACTTTTGGATGCGTTTTCTGATACTTGCACTGTTTTTAATGCACCACTATTTAAAATAAAGCCTTCTTCTGCAACAACTACGTATGATGAAAATGCGCTACCATTCATTTTGCGGCAAAGATTACAGTGGCAATTAACGATAGCTCTGATCTCATCCGATGAACTAAATTGAACACTCTTACAGTTACAACTTCCTTCCATGAAACATCCTCTAAGATTAACTAGCGGTATAACAATTTAGTGTAAGGAAAAAATCCTTTATGCAAGGTGGATAATTTCCGTATATCACATTTATAGTTTTCTTACTTTCGCACGTAAATACCCTTTCATCAATAACCTACACTTAGTATCTGAAAATACTGCACTTAAGTACGGAATCTTTCCTTTTTATTTTACGGTCGCATCAAAAATCGTAATTCTGTATTTATTTACAGTAATTAAAATCAAAAAAATGAAATCAATGTTCATGCAAATGGTGATAGAGCATATGCACAACCGTCGCTATGCGAAACGTTCGATTGAACTCTATAGTAAATGGATAATTAGCTTTATTCGCTTCAACAACAATAGGCACCCATCTGAAATGGGAGACCAAGAAGTTGAAGTGTTTCTATCTCACCTAGTTAACACTAAAAACGTAGCTCCAGCTACTCAGGCTAGCGCGCTAAATGCACTGGCGTTCTTGTATCGCGATATATTAGAACGTCCACTTTCTTGCGAACTCAACTTTGTTTCAAGTCGTCGGCAAGCCAAGCTTCCAGTTGTATTAACGCAGGAAGAGGTCGTTTCTCTTTTCGAGCAAATCCCTGCCAACTTAAAATTGCCCATATCTTTACTATACGGAAGTGGGCTGCGACTAATGGAAGCGGTTAGACTACGAGTTAAAGATATTGATTTTGACTACAACGCTATTCGCATATGGGATGGGAAAGGCGGTAAGCATCGCATTGTAACCTTGGCTGCGGAACTAAAACCGGGTCTTACACGACAAATCGCTATGGTAGAAAGCTTCTTGGCGGCTGATTTAGAAAATCCTAAATACGCAGGCGTTTATCTACCTCACCGATTACGTTTGAAATACAAAAACGCGCCCAGAGAGTTAGGATGGCAGTATTTATTTCCCTCTTCTCGATTGTCTGTCGATCCTGAAAACAAAAAAGTGCGAAGGCATCATATTGATGAATCGAGTATACAAAAAGCAATTCGAAACACGGCTAAAGCCTGCGACATCAAGAAAAAAGTAACGCCTCATACGCTACGCCACTCTTTTGCAACCCATTTGTTGCAATCGGGTGCTGACATTAGAACGGTACAAACACAGTTAGGTCATTCAGACGTAAAGACGACGCAAATTTATACCCACGTGCTTCAGCAAGGTGCGCAGGGTGTGGTAAGTCCTTTATCTCGTGTTTTGAAGTAATCTTTAAAGTAATTACACCCAACAAAAAAGGGCCCGAAGGCCCTTTTCAAAATTTAGCTGTTAAACGCTAGTTAAAACGCTTATACACGCTCAAATACGGTAGCAATACCTTGGCCTAAACCAATACACATAGTCGCTAAGCCTAGGCTTACGTCTTGTGATTCCATTAGATTGATAAGCGTACCCGAGATACGTGAACCAGAACAACCTAGTGGGTGACCAAGTGCAATTGCACCACCGTTAAGGTTAATCTTAGTATCTAGGTGGTCCATCCAACCTAGTTGCTTAATGCAAGATAGTGCCTGTGCCGCGAACGCTTCGTTAAACTCAGCAAGTTCAATATCGTCCATAGTAAGGCCAGCACGCTTAAGGGCTTTCTGTGTTGCTGGAACTGGACCGTAGCCCATAATTGCTGCATCACAACCAGCCACAGCCATTGCGCGAATTTTCGCACGTGGCGTTAGGCCAAGCTCTTTCGCACGGTCTGCCGACATAAGCAGCATACCAGATGCTCCGTCAGACAGCGCAGAAGACGTACCCGCAGTAACGGTTCCGTTTACTGGGTCAAACACTGGGCGAAGCGCCGCCATGCTCTCAGCAGTGCTCTCTGGGCGTACTACTTCATCGTAGTCAATTAGCTTTAATACGCCGTTTGCATCGTGACCTTCAACAGGCACAATCTCGTTAGCCCAGCGGCCTTCAAGGTGTGCTTTGTGCGCTAGCTGGTGCGAGCGCGCGCCAAATGCATCTTGTTGCTCACGAGTAATACCGTTTTGACGGCCAAGTAGCTCGGCGGTCATACCCATCATACCCGACGCTTTCGCGGTGTACTTAGCAAGACCAGGGTGGAAGTCGATGTTGTAGTTCATCGGTACGTGACCCATGTGCTCAACACCACCAATCATGTAAATGTCACCACGACCGCTCATGATGCCGCTTGTTGCATCGTGAAGGGCTTGCATTGATGAACCGCATAAGCGGTTTACCGTTACCGCGCCAGTTGTGCGTGGGATTTGTGTGAGTAGTTGCGCGTTACGTGCAACGTTGAAGCCTTGTTCTTTAGTTTGCTGAACACAGCCCCAAATGATGTCTTCAATTTCCGCTGGGTTTACGCCAGGGTTACGCTCTAGTAGCGCGGTCATTAGTGCTGCAGATAAGTCTTCTGCACGCACATTTCTGAATACACCGTTTTTTGAACGACCCATAGGGGTACGTACGCAATCGATTACGACCACTTCTTTCATTAGTTTTTCCTCCGGGTCTTATGCGAAATAGGATTTACCAGAAGCGGCCATTTCACGAACGCCATCTGAAATCTGATAAATTGGACCAAGTTCAGCGTACTTATCTGCCATAGCAACAAAGTTCGCCAAGCCAATGGTTTCAATCCAACGGAAAATACCACCGCGGAATGGAGGGAAACCTAAGCCGTAAAGTAGCGCCATATCTGCTTCAGCTGCGCTATCTACAATGCCTTCTTCTAAGCAGCGAATTGCTTCGTTTGCCATAGGGATCATAAGGCGTGCAATAATGTCGTCAGCTTCAAAGTCTTTCTTGTCAGCTACGTGTGGTGCCATTAGAGCATATGCTTCTTCTGCAGGTGTCTTAGACGGCTTGCCGCGCTTATCAACACCATAGTTGTAGAAACCTTTACCGTTCTTCTGACCTAAACGCTCTTCTTTGTAGAAAAGAGTTACCGGGTCATTGTCCAGACGAGCCATACGCTCTGGAATGCCCGCTGCCATTACGTCTGCTGCGTGATCGCCAGTGTCGATACCTACAACGTCCATTAGGTATGCTGGGCCCATAGGCCAGCCGAAGATTTTTTCCATTACTTTATCAACTGCAACGAAGTCTGCGCCGTCGATAAGAAGCTTACTGAAGCCCGCAAAGTATGGGAACAATACGCGGTTTACCAAGAACCCTGGGCAGTCGTTAACCACAATGGGGGTTTTGCCCATTTTAAGGGTAGCGGCTACTACTGCATTGATGGTTTCTTCTGACGTTTTTTCGCCACGAATAATTTCAACAAGCGGCATGCGGTGCACTGGGTTGAAGAAGTGCATACCACAGAAGCGTTCTGGCTTGTCTAGGCTTTCAGCTAGCTGATTGATAGAGATAGTCGAGGTGTTTGAACAGATGATAGCGTCATCTGCTACATTGTCTTCTACTTCTTTAAGTACAATACCTTTTACCTTCGGGTTTTCTACTACCGCTTCAATAACAAGGTCTGCATCTTTAAGCGTGCTGTACTCTAGGGTAGGCGTGATAGCGTTAAGTGTTTGCGCCATTTTAGTCGCATCAACTTTACCGCGCTGCATACCTTTGCCAAGAATTTTCGCTGCTTCTGAAAGGCCAAGGTCTAGTGCACCTTGGTTAATGTCTTTCATAATTACCGGCGTGCCTTTCACTGCGCTTTGGTATGCAATACCGCCACCCATGATACCTGCACCTAGAACAGCGTTAAGCTTAGATTGCTTAGTCGCTGCTTTCGCCTGCTTTTTACCTTTGCCTTTAACTAGCTGGTCGGCAAGGAAAATACCAATTTGCGCTTTCGCTGCGTCGGTTTTCGCAAGGGCTACAAAGCCTTCGTTCTCAAGCTTAAGCGCACCTTCACGGTCTAGGCCCGCTGCTTTTTGAACAGTTTCAACCATTTTGTGAGGAGCTGGGTAATGTTTGCCAGCTTGTGCAAATACCATAGCTTGAGCAGTAGAGAAGCTCATCATAGCTTCGTTTTTGTTTAGCTGTAGTGGGGCTTTTTTAACCGCACGACGTGCTTGCCAATCAAATTTACCGTCAGCGGCATCTTTCACCATTGAAAGCGCGCCTTCAACTAGCGCCTCTGGTGCTACAACTGCATCAACTGCACCTTCAGCAAGGGCTTTCGCGCCTTTTCTGTCGCGGCCAGTGGTCATCCACTCTAGAGCATTGTCTGCACCAATAAGACGAGGTAGACGAACCGTACCACCAAAACCAGGCATAAGGCCTAGCTTAACTTCTGGCAAACCAATTGAAGCGGTGGTGTCGGCAATACGCATGTCACACGCCAATGCCATTTCACAGCCACCGCCAAGCGCGAAGCCATTAACAGCAGCAATGGTAGGGAAAGGTAGGTCTTCAAAGCGGTCGAATACTTGTGACGTATTGGCAACCCACTGTAGTACTTCGGCATCGTCCATAGCGAAAAGGCCAGTGAACTCGGTGATATCTGCACCTACAATAAATGCAGGTTTTGCACTGCGTACTACTAAGCCTTTAACATCGCCTTTAGCAAGTAGGGCTTGAGTTGCTTCATCAAGTTCGCTCACTGTTTGGCGGTCGAACTTGTTTACTGAACCTTCGGCGTCGAATACCAGCTCAGCAAAGCCGTCATCTAACAGGCTGACGGAAAGACTTTTGCCTGTGTATATCATTATCATCTCCTTCGGCATTGGCCAGGATGTTAGTGAAGTAATCCAACTAATTTGTAGGGTCGTATGCATTCACTAACGCGTTAGGGTGGCTAGATTCTTTACAAAGCCACACAAAATTTCAACAAAAAATCAA
This sequence comes from Alteromonas sp. ABH4_454, assembly GCF_056311775.1. Taxonomy (NCBI): domain Bacteria; kingdom Pseudomonadati; phylum Pseudomonadota; class Gammaproteobacteria; order Alteromonadales; family Alteromonadaceae; genus Alteromonas; species Alteromonas sp. ABH4_454. Next base: position 1,377,492 of record NZ_CM149972.1, read on the forward strand.
ACAAGCGTTTCAATTTGTCTAAGGTAGTGGTCCGATGACTTAAATTCAAGTCTAAATATCGAATTCACACTTCATTTCGGTATTGGTGGTTGTATAATGAGCGTTATTGGCCCAAAGCGCCAATCCAGCAAAAGAATAATCTACAATCATGTCAACTATGTTTGTAAAGCATAGCTAACGACAGCTGGCACAACATCTTCTTTGGCATGGAGCCAGGCTGAAATTTTCCCTTTGTTTATAAAACAAATGTAGTGGGTCAGTCGTAATGCTGCTTTATCAGCAACATTTTACAATCAGCTCGATTAGGCAAAGTTGCCAGCGCTCATAAGCGTTCGAGTGTAGAGCAGGGTAGGAGTTCTATTGTGTCTGGTTTTAATTTTAGTTCGAGGTTAGGTCAGCGCTCGCTGACAAAAAACAATAAATTACTCGCCACGCTAGTGGGGGCGCTAGTTTGCTCGCTCTCTTCAGTTTTCTCTATCAGCGCATGGGCTGCACAGCCGTTAACGCTACCCAATGATATTTTCGAAAGCGATCGTGCCCGCTATTTAGAAGTAGAAAAGAAGCTACTTACTTACTCGAAACACCGCCTTCAACACCTTGATAACGACATTTATGAGTTAGCGCATTATCCACTTTATCCGTACCTGCTACGGCTTAAACTAGAGCGCACCATGTCAATCAAAACAAAGCGCGAAGTTAGTCAGTTTTTGGACGACTTTAACGGTCAGCCAGTAAGCTACGGGGTGCGCTACAAGTGGCTCAACTACTTAGCTAAAAAAGATTACCGCAGCACTTTTCTAGAAAATTATCGCCCCGGTATGGGCGCGCGGCTTACCTGTGTTGCGCTTAATTACCGTTTAAAAGAAGGTGAAAGCGAACAAGATATTCTCCGTGAAGTAGATGCGCTTTGGCTTCATGGTCAGTCCCAGCCTGACGAATGCGATCCGCTTTTTGCGAAATGGAAAAAAGCGGGCATGATGACACCAGACATGGTGATAAAACGCATTGAAATTGCGGCAAAAGAAGACAACCGAAGTATTATCTCTTACCTAAAACGCCAACTTCCCAGCGATAAGCAATACATTGCAGACGCATGGTTATCGGTAACCCGCGACACCAGCCGCGTTAATAAAACCGCGCTTTTCCCACTTAAAAATACTTCGCATGAAGCTGAGGTAATAGTGTGGGCAATAGAAAAACTAGCCTGGCGAAACCCTGATTTAGCAGGCAAGGTTTTTAACCGTTACAACGACAAAAACATCTTCTCACAAGCCCAGCAACACGTTATGCGAAGAGCAATAGCGCTTAGCTACACACTAGACCGCCTTCCCCAAGCCCATCAGTGGCTAGAGCTAGCTGATGTTAACGGCGCCAGTGATGATGTAAAGCTATGGCATGTTTCCTATTTATTGCGCATGAAGAATTGGCAGGAAGTGGTGAATGTTATTAAAAGCGCCCCCGCCAGCCTGCAGCAAGAAGAAAACTATCGCTATTGGAAGGCCCGTGCTTTAGAAGCGCTTGGTCAAACTATGCAGGCTACAGTGCTGTACAAAGAACTTGCGCAAGAACGCCATTATTATGGCTTTATGGCCAGTGCACATGTAGGCGAAATTCCATCGCTTGCGCATACGCCAGCGCCAAGAGACACGGCAGCTATAGCCAGTGTGGCTAAAACCCCCGCTACCATGCGCGCTGTAGAATTTTTCAGGTTAGACAGAACCACAGAAGCGCGTAGAGAGTGGTACTACTTGCTTTCCCATTTACCCAAATCAAAAGTAACCGATGCGGGCATACTCGCTTATGAGTGGGGGCTGTACGACCAAGCAATTACCAGCTTCGCAAGAAGCGGCTATTGGGACGATGTAGAACGCCGATTCCCGCTGGCTTTTAGCGATGTGTTTAGTGAAAAGTCACAGGCTTACAGTATTTCAAAATCGCTGGCTATGGCCATCGCACGCCGCGAAAGTTCGTTTCGAAGCGATGCTATTTCTCCTGTCGGGGCGGCAGGGCTGATGCAGTTAATGCCAGGAACAGCGCGTTATGTGGCAAAAGAGAAAGTCAGTCGCAACACACTTTTTCAGGTAGACAACAACGTTGGATACGGGGTGCAATACCTCCGGTATTTGATGGATAAACTAGACAATAACCCTGTGCTGGTTTCTGCCTCTTACAACGCGGGATGGCGTAAAGTGTTGGAATGGCTGCCTGCTGATGAAGCGCTTCCGGTCGATATCTGGATTGAGAATATCCCCTATAAAGAAACTCGCGCCTACGTAAAAGCGGTAATGGCGTACCAGCATATCTACGACCACCAGTTAGGTGGAAACGAGAATATCTTCCCTCAACTTACCCAAGATATGATCCCATCGGCTGACGCGGTAAGTACACACCCAGTAACAGGAACTCTTCAACTAGCGCCACGTTAGTAACGTGAGGGTGGGCGTACACAGGTACGCCTGGGTTTACCTTGCGTGGGGGCGAGCACTGGCGACTTAACGTAAACCACAGCGCAGTGGTCGGGGTCAGCATGCACGTCATGTTGGCCTCGTGATACACTAGTGGCTAATGTGTTCCATCTAACGACTAAAAAGATAAGAGGGGCTATGTCGCAACATCAAGCAACCTACCAACAGCATATCGAAGAGCTTCAGGCTCGTACTCGCGAAGCATTACAGCGAGAAGGACTTGACGGGCTAGTGATTCACTCGGGGCAGGGCAAGCGCCTTTTCTTAGACGATAATCACTACCCATTCAAGGTAAACCCGCAGTTCAAAGCATGGGTGCCAGTTATTGATAACCCTAACTGTTGGCTGGTGGTGAACGGTGTAGACAAGCCTACGCTTATTTTCTATCGTCCCGAAGACTTCTGGCATAAGGTGCCGCCAGAACCAAATGATTTCTGGACTGACAGCTTCGACATTAAATTGCTTCAACAGGCCGATGCAGTAGAGAAATTCCTGCCTTATGACAAAAGCCGTTTGGCTTATGTAGGCGAATACATTGAGGTGGCCAAAGCGCTGGGCTTTGATAACGTAAACCCAGACCGCGTGTTACATTATTTGCACTATCAACGTGCTTATAAAACCGATTACGAGCTAGACTGCATGCGCGAAGCTAACAAGTTAGCGGTAGCAGGGCATAAAGCGGCTGCGCAAGCCTTCCGTGAAGGAAAAAGCGAGTTTGATATTAACCTTGCTTATGCAACGGCAAGCCGACAAGGCGATAACGATGTGCCTTACACCAGCATTGTGGCACTTAACGAGCATGCTTCAATTCTTCACTATATGCAGTGCGATACAATAGCGCCAAAAGAATCCCGTTCGTTTTTGATTGATGCGGGTGCGAATTATCATGGCTATGCGGCAGATATTACGCGTACTTATGCTCAAGACGGTGTTCAAAATTCAGCAATGTTTCGCGACCTTATTCAGGCAGTAGACAAGGTAACCCTGACCTTGGTTGATTCGTTGAAACCTGGCGTAGCTTATACCGACATTCATTTGCTAGCCCATGACGGCATTGCACAAATTCTTCACGATACCGGCATGGTGAATTTAACGCCGCCAGAAATCGTAGAAATGGGGATTACGCGCACGTTCTTCCCACACGGCATTGGTCACTTCTTAGGCCTTCAGGTGCACGATGTTGGCGGTCTTGTAAACGACGATCGCGGTACGCCTAAGCCTGCTCCTGATGATCACCCGTTCTTGCGCTGCACGCGTATGGTTGAAGCCCGTCAGGTGTTTACTATTGAACCTGGCTTGTACTTCATTGAAAGCTTGCTTCGAGACCTAAAAGCGACGCCTGCGTCTAAATACATTAACTGGGATACTATTGATGCATACAAGCCGTTTGGCGGTATTCGTATTGAAGACAATATTATTGTGCATCGCGATAAGAACGAAAATATGACCCGAGATTTAGATTTAAATTAATCGGGCTTTTCTGAGCATAGCTAACGGCAACCTCAAACTATTTTCATGAATGCAAAGAGCAGCCTTAGGCTGCTCTTTTTTGTTACACGTTTAGAAAAAGGCTCTGAAATTTAAATTATTCTGGCAATTTGAAAGGGAACAGCCATTCCTGCATTCCCACGCTTCGCTATGAAGCTTGCGAGCGCCTTCTGAGTGGGCAATTATCTATGCGGATTGGAATTACTTGTAAACCAATGGTGCTGTGTGAAGTAATTAATAAATAAACATGTACTGACAAAAGCGAGAAAGGAGTCTTTATGTCACAAGGCGATATTGTAGGTTTACTGGTAATGGCAACGGTAGCAGGCCTTGCCATGCCCACGGGCGCTATTTTAGCGACTTACCAAGGTATTCAACCTAAGTGGCTGGAAAAAGAGTTACGCCACGGCATTTTAGCGCTTGGGGCAGGGGCGCTTATTTCGGCGGTAGGTCTTGTGCTTGTGCCCGAAGGGATAAAAGACGTATCGGTATTTGCTGCCATATTGTGTTTTATTGGTGGCGCCTTAGCTTTTATGGCCCTTGATATTTATTTAGCGAAAAAGAAAACCGCAGGCAGCCAGTTAGCCGCTATGCTGAGTGACTTTGTGCCAGAGTCTATCGCCCTTGGTACCACAGCAGCTTTAGGCGGAGGTACCATGCTATTAGGCCTATTGATTGCGGTTCAAAATTTACCTGAAGGGTTTAACGCCTACAGAGAGATGTTGCCCAAAAACAAACAGCGCAGCAATAAACTCATTGTTATCTTTGTTCTGATGGCGTTACTCGGGCCGTTATTCAGTTTGCTAGGCTTTTACTACTTAGCCCAGTTCCCAGTGGTCATGAGTGGGATTATGCTGTTTGCTGCAGGTGGTATTCTTTATTCAGTGTTCCAGGATATAGCACCGCAAATCCGTATGGAAAACCATTGGCTACCACCCCTAGGCGGTATTCTTGGCTTCTTAGTAGGCCTTGTAGGTTTTATGCTTGAAGGTTAGCGTTTCAATAAGTAGTTAGTTTTAGTAATTGGTTAACGCCAATAAAAAAGGCGTGTTGCTTACAACACGCCTACTCATATCACTTATCGACAATTGTTTATTTATCGCTAGTTAGCTCGTACGCTCAATTGAAATGTGCGCCAGCGCAATGAGCGCTTCTTTGTATTCAGAATCTTCGACAGCGTTTAGACTATCAATGGCCATTTGCACTTCTTTTTGGGCACATTCTCGTGTGTAGTCCAAAGCGCCGGTTTCTTCCATAATACCTTGAATACGGTTTAAATGTGGCAGGCCATTGCTTTGCTCAATGGCTTCTTGAATAAGTGCTTTATCGTCGTCATTCTTAGCGTGCCACATAGCGTAAAGTAACGGCAGGGTAGGCTTACCCTCGGCTAAGTCGTCGCCAGCATTTTTACCCATTTCTTCGCTGTCAGCCATGTAATCCAGAATATCATCAGCAAGCTGAAAGGCTGTGCCTAAGTGTTTACCGTATTCTTGCATAGCATGCTCAATGTGCTCGTCTTGATCAGTTAAAACAGCCGCTAACTGTGTTGCTGCTTCAAACAGACGGGCCGTTTTACCATAAATAACATCAAAGTAGCGTGCTTCTGTAGTGCTGGCATCGTTACAATTCATCAACTGCAACACTTCGCCTTCTGCTATTTGGTTCGTGGCTTCCGACAATATTTCCATAACGCGCATGCGCTTAAGGCTAACCATCATTTGGAAAGAGCGGGTGTAAAGAAAGTCACCTACTAATACCGAGGCCTGATTACCAAAGATAGCATTCGCAGTCTCCCGACCTCTGCGCATGGTCGACTCGTCAACTACATCGTCGTGCAACAGTGTCGCGGTATGAATGAATTCTACAATGGCTGCAAGGGTATGATGGTCGTTATTACCTATGCCCATTGCCCGTGCACTTAACACGGTAAGTAAGGGGCGTAAGCGTTTGCCGCCACTGTTTACAATATAAAAGCCAAGCTGATTAATTAGGGCAACATCAGAATCGACTTGTTGTTGAATCAGCTGGTTAACCGCCTGCATATCATCATTAGACAGGGCGCGGATTTGATCTATATCCATAGGCATGGCAATAAATACTTACTCTTACGTCTTGGGCAATGGTTGCTGGCGATTGTACCTTAATCATCTGTACTATCCACCAAATTGTCTTAAAAAATGACGGCTTAACGTATTTACGTGTAATTTCTTAATTACGCTTAAACTCGTTTTAGAAATTGCACAAAAGCATTTTTCATCAGAGATTCGAAACTCTTTTAAACATTGTTTTTTCAATAGTGTTCAATTTGCGTTATTCGCTTACTTGAGCTTTGCCCATTAATACTTCCGTATGCAATTAATTGTAATTATAGGCACTCTTAATTGTTTTTCCTTTCAAAGGGCGATTTTTTTACTTTTTACGTGCAGATAGTAATGCGCATTACTAGCTACTAAAGCTAGCTATTTAGCCAAGCAACTAGAGCGGACGACCAGTTACAGAAATTCACGGATCCCACATCAAGCCGATAAGGGAACGTGACGATCTAACTTTGCGATCCAATAGACAATCGAAAAGCCAAACTACAAAAGTAGTACTAGGACTAGATAGTAAATAGGAGCGCAGCTTATCTGGTAAGAAACGCTCTTTTATCCTTTTACCGATAGTGCCGAACTATTCAGGATCTCACTTGGGCGATCGCAAATGCCTCTATTAGATCGCTTATTGCTTTTTGCCTGATCGCTAGCGCTGCAAGTCAAACCGCCAGCGGCCTTTATGAGTTCGCTGTCGTCTTGTTCGCACTTTTTGTCAATATTCTTTGGAAATAGCCCAAGTTTTTATAGTTGGCGATCCTACTTTTCTGCTGATTTATCGAAATTATTTTTGAAATTTTAATAGTTTCTGAGCATTTGAAGCTGCATCAAATAAGCAATTGAGGCATAATTCGCCCCATGTTGGAAAAATAATCATTTTTTCTGCGAATCGGGCTTGTGATTTACGGATGTTTCACGTACAATTCGCGCCCTGTTTTTTGAATTGAAGCGTCAGTGGACGCAGAGCGGAGTTAACTATGTACGCGGTTTTCCAAAGTGGCGGTAAACAACACCGTGTGGCCGAAGGCCAAACCGTTCGTCTTGAAAAAATCGAAGTAGCCCCAGGCGAAACGGTTGAATTTGACAAAGTTTTAATGGTAAGCAACGGTGACGACGTAAAAATCGGCACACCAATCGTTGCTGGTGGTAAGGTGACTGCTGAGGTTGTTACACACGGTCGTGGCGATAAAGTAAAAATCGTTAAGTTCCGTCGTCGTAAGCACTCTCGTAAGCAAGCGGGTCACCGTCAGTGGTTCACAGAAGTGAAAATCACTGGTATCAACGCATAATAGGAGCACGAACACATGGCACACAAAAAAGCTGGTGGTAGTACCAAAAACGGTCGTGATTCAGAAAGTAAACGCCTAGGTGTTAAGCGCTTTGGTGGTGAATCTGTTCTTGCTGGTAACATCATTGTTCGTCAACGTGGTACTCGTTTCCACGCTGGTGACAACATGGGTATCGGCAAAGACCACACGTTGTTTGCACTAAAAGACGGTAAAGTTCAGTTCGACGTTAAAGGACCGAAGAACCGTAAATTTGTAAGCATCGTAGCTGAGTAAGCGCGAAAGCTTCTCGCCGAACAGGCTTAGAAAAACCCCGCGCTTGCGGGGTTTTTTGTTTTGTGAAACCTTTCTTTCTTTTTCTGTTCTTATTTTACAGCGTTTAAATTCTAGAACGAATTAACGCTAGGCAAGGTTTTACTTCTCGTTTTTTAGAATGCTGAGTAGACTCAAAAGCGCCGACGCGCAATTTGGTGTAAACTTAGTATTCGCATTAAAAAAGTTAATAACCCACGGCATAACAGCCCGGAGTGATAAATGAAATTTGTAGATGAAGCTGAAATTCGCGTTGAAGCCGGTGACGGTGGCAACGGTACCATTGGCTTTAGAAGGGAAAAATACGTACCTAAAGGTGGCCCAGACGGTGGCGACGGTGGTGACGGCGGCAGTGTATACTTACAAGCCGATGAAAACCTAAATACATTGATCGATTATCGCTTCGAACGTTTTCATCGCGCTGAACGCGGTCAAAACGGCCAAGGTAGTAATTGTATCGGTAAGAAAGGTCAAGATCTTACCGTTATGGTGCCCGTGGGTACACGCGCCACTGATAGCGATACTGGTGAAGTATTGGGTGACTTAACTCGTCATGGCCAAAAGCTTAAAGTGGCACAAGGTGGTTTTCACGGTTTAGGTAATGCTCGCTTTAAAAGCAGTACTAACCGCGCACCACGTCAAAAAACCAATGGTACGCCAGGTGAAATTCGCAACCTTAAGCTAGAGCTTATGCTTCTAGCCGATGTTGGCTTACTCGGTATGCCTAACGCGGGTAAATCAACTTTTATCCGTTCTGTATCGGCAGCTAAACCTAAAGTGGCTGACTACCCGTTTACTACGCTAGTGCCTAACTTAGGTGTGGTTCGCCAAGACTCACAGCGTAGCTTCGTTGTCGCTGATATTCCTGGTTTGATTGAAGGTGCAGCCGATGGGGCAGGTTTAGGTATACGCTTCTTAAAGCACTTAGAGCGTTGTCGTATCTTGCTTCACGTGGTAGATATTTTCCCTGTTGATGAAACCGATCCTGCCGAACATGCAAAAGCGATCATTGAAGAGCTTGAAAAATACAGCCCTAAATTGGCAGAAAAGCCCCGTTGGTTGGTATTTAATAAAGTCGATTTGCTGCTTGAAGAAGAAGCTGAAGAGCGCTGTCAGCATGTTATTGACGCATTAGAATGGGAAGGCCCAGTTTACCAAATCTCTGCGTTCCAAAAGATGAATCTAGATCCTTTGTGTAATGACATTATGGACTTCATCGAGACCCTTCCAGCAGAACTGGAAGAAGAAGAAGAGAAGAAAGAAGTGGAGTTCAAGTGGGACACCTACCACAAGAATACGCTTGAAGCTCATGATGAATTCGAAGGCGACTTGGGTGACGATCTCGATGATGACGACTGGGACGAAGACGACTACGACGTGGAAGTTGAGTATCGTCGCTGAGAAACAGTCGTTGAGAAACAGTCGTTGAGAAACAGTCGCTGACTAACAGCCATTCAGAAGCACTGGTCGAAGATAGCTTCTGTGAGTTAGTGATTTAAGCAGTCACTAGCAATCAACTCACAAAACATTAAGCTCGTACATTTGCCAAAGCAAAGTGCGAGCTTTTTTGTAAGGTGAACACCATTTCTACACCGCAAATCGTAGCGGTATTTCGTTGTTTACAATATTGTTAGAAGCTTCTATTACTGTGTGGGCTCTGTCTACTATGGCATTTCTGTGATGGGTAAGTCTTAAATGAAAATAAATATCTTCAAGTAAACTGGTCAAACTCATAATTTTAGTCGTCATAGCGCTGTTTTCGCCACCATCAACTTCAAGCAATATGACGGCGATATCAAATGCACAACCAAGATAGGGAATCGCTTCACTTAACTGGCCACTTTGCATAAGCATAGTGCCCTGCATTTCGTCTCGTGCCATTACGTGTAGGGCTTGCTCTGGATTGTTGTAAACCCAGTCTGCATGTTTAGGGCATAAATAATTTATAAGCATGGTAGCCACCTCCTAACTCTACACTAAATTACTTTTACAATGCATGCAAATGATAATTATTACTATTTGCTTTAGTGGGGTGGCGCATTTCCCATCTGATGTTGATATACTTTGCCTTGAAGAATTAGAACTTAGCCTGAAGGTGTAAAAAATGAAAATAGCGATGATTGCTGCTATGGCAAAAGACAGAATTATTGGCGCAGACAATGATATGCCTTGGCATTTACCCGCTGACTTGAAGCATTTTAAAGCTATAACCTTAGGCAAGGCAGTTATCATGGGGCGAAAAACTTACGAGTCAATTGGCAAAGCACTTCCTGGTAGGCCAAATATCGTCATTACCACTAATGCTGACTATAGCTTATCTGACGCTACCGTGGTCGACTCGCCGGAATCAGCATTTGAGGTCGCAAAAGCGCTAAGTAACAGTAATGGACAGAATGACGAAGTAATGATTATTGGTGGCGGTACTATCTACCAGTCATTTTTAGATAGAGCGGATACCTTGTACCTTACACATATTGATCTTTCAGTAGAGGGAGACACCCAGTTTCCAGATTATGAGGCAGCAGCAAGTTGGACTGAAGTATCGCGAGAAGCACATAGGGCCGATGAAAAGAATGCGCATGATTATACTTTTGTGACGCTTGAAAGGAACTAATATAGCCAGAACGAGAAGAAGCTTGCTAGGTTACTTTGAATTTAAAATAAAAAAATGCCAGTGTTGAAACGCTCGTTTAAGAGCGTCACAACACTGGCATTTTAGCATTACTCTGCAATATGAGTAGTAGCTACTTCATTTGGTCGAACAAGTTCTCTAATGAAAGACCTTGATGACCCAGCATATCGCGAAGACGGCGAAGTGCTTCTACTTGAATTTGACGAACACGTTCACGTGTTAAGCCAATTTCTGCACCAACATCTTCAAGGGTTGAAGGCTCATATCCCATAAGGCCAAAACGGCGAGCGAGTACCTCGCGCTGCTTAGGATTTAGCTCTTCAAGCCAAGTTACGATATTACTCTTGATATCAGAGTCTTGTAAGCTCTCTTCAGGGCTAAACTCTTTCTCATCAGCAATAATATCAAGCAGTGCTTTGTCATTTTCTCCGCCAATAGGTGTATCGACAGAGGTAATGCGTTCATTCAAACGAAGCATCTTTGTTACATCTTCCACTGGCTTATCAAGCGCCGCCGCAATTTCTTCTGCTGTTGGCTCATGATCAAGCTTTTGTGAAAGTTCACGAGAAGCACGTAAATAAACGTTTAGTTCTTTTACTACGTGGATTGGCAAACGAATAGTACGCGTTTGATTCATAATAGCGCGTTCGATAGTTTGGCGAATCCACCAGGTTGCATACGTTGAAAAGCGGAATCCGCGTTCAGGATCAAACTTTTCTACGGCACGGATTAGACCCAAGTTACCTTCTTCAATTAAATCAAGGAGTGCTAATCCACGGTTGTTATAACGGCGAGCAATCTTTACAACAAGACGAAGGTTGCTAACAATCATACGTTTGCGAGAGGCTTCGCAGCCTTTCAGTGAGCGGCGCGCAAAATAAACTTCTTCTTCTGCGGTTAGCAGTGGTGAAAAACCAATCTCGCCTAGATAAAGCTGTGTGGCATCTAGGTTTTTAGGTTGGTCATCCTGACTGAAAATGGCATCGTCATTTTCTAGTTCAGCGTCGTTGGTTAAGGTTTCGTCAGCTTTCATATCAGCTGGCATATCGATGACATCTAAGTCATCTTGAGGTTTTGATTCCAAGGCTTTATTTGACTTACCCATCATGAATCTCCTGCTACAAGGTTTACCTTATGACGTTTCTCCTTTGTCTTTTATTATTATTATTTATTTTTATTATTTTAATGTTGGCAGGTATTTCATCGGGTCTAATGATTTCCCTCTATACCTAACTTCAAAGTGAAGTTTTACCGAATTTGTTCCGCTATCACCCATGGTTGCAATCTGCTGCCCCGCTGACACCCATTCTCGTTCTTTAACTAAAATAGTGTCGTTGTAGGCGTAAGCACTTAAGAAAGTATCGGTGTGTTTGATAATAACTAACTTACCGTAACCTCTTAAGGCACTCCCTGAGTAAACAACTTTTCCATCTGCTGCTGCGACGACTTTACTGCCTTTGGCACCAGCGATATCAATTCCTTTGTTGCCTGACTCTGACTTACTGAAGGTACCAACTAGCTTACCTTCTGCAGGCCAAACCCACTTTTGTACTTTGCTTGGGAAGCTCGTTGGCGTTTGTTTTTTGACGCTTTGTGACGGCTTCTTGACAGTCGTAACTTTTTGTGGCTTAACAACTTTTTCACTTTCACGATACGCTGGTGGCGATGGGCGGTCAACCAAACTTTTGTCTACATTTGAGGTGGTCGGAGTTGTTGACCGTTTGGTCTTTACCTTAGGTTTTACGGGGGCTACAGCTACATTTGAGGGTGGTGTAACCTTTAAAATTTGACCTGGGAAAATGGTGTAAGGGGCTGATAACTGGTTGTATTTTGCTAAATCGCGATAGTCGTTTCCGGTGTACCAAGCTACTGCGTAAAGTGTATCGCCTCGTTGTACTTTATAGGTATTTTTTGTGTATTCCTCGGTTCCATCTGAAACTTGGCTATTTAATAAAACAACAGGAGCTGGCGCAGTTCTTCCTGCACAACCCCCGATAAGCACACAAAAATATAACAAAAAAACTATATAAAAAAGAGGCTTATGCATATCACCGCAACAGTAAATAAGCGAGAACGGCAAGAATAACGACTGACCATCCAAGCACTTCTACATACTGTCTTAGCTTTTGCTCCATTGCAGCTCCTCCCCAGCGCATAAGCGCCGCAACTAAGAAAAATCGCGCGCCGCGCCCAATGGCGGATGCAAGCACAAAGGGAAGAAAAGCCATCTGTAAAAAACCGGCACTAACGGTGAAGATCTTATAAGGAATGGGCGAGAAACCCGCTAAGAAGACTACCCATACACCATAATCTTTAAACCACTGCATTGCAGTTTCAATTTTATGGGTATACCCCCAGCTTTCTATAAGCGGAGCTAGCCAAGCATCAAACGCGAAGTAACCAAGCCAGTAGCCAGCAATACCACCCAAAATAGAGGCAATGGTAGTAATTAGAGCAAACTGCCATGCCTTATTAGGCTGCGACAAGGCCATTGGTGCAAGCATCACGTCAGGGGGAATGGGGAAGAAAACTGACTCTGAGAAGCTTAACCCACCTAAATATTTAGTTGCGTGGCGATGCCTCGCCCAGCGTAACGCCATGTCATAACACGGCTCAAAAAGCTTCACATTAGCTCTCCTGCTACAAGAGGGACAAATCGAACCGATTCAATGGTCGACGTTTTTAGTTCCCCTTCAATCCTATCAATACACAGCAACGATTGTTGTTCGTTACCCACGGGAATTATAAGTCGCCCACCTTCTTTTAGCTGATCGCACAAGTCTTGCGGAAGGCTAGCAGCGGCAGCGGTAACAATAATGGCATCGTATGGGCCTTTTGACGCCCAGCCTTTCCAACCATCGCCGTGTTTCATTGCAATATTGTGAAGGTCGAGCTGATTCATTCGACGCTTCGCTTGAAACTGCAATGATTTAATACGCTCTACACTAAAAACTTTAGCAAATAGCTGTGCAAGAATAGCTGTTTGATAACCTGAGCCTGTGCCTATCTCCAGCACTTTTTCAGGTTTGTTGGGGCTATCAAGCAATAGCTCTGTCATTTTCGCAACGATATAAGGCTGCGAAATTGTCTGGCCTTGGCCTATCGGCAATGCCGTATTTTGATAAGCCTTATGTTTTAGCGCGTCGGGCAAAAAGCTCTCCCGCGGCGTACCAGCAATGGCGTTTAATACTGCTTGCGAACGTATTCCCTCGTTATAAAGCAGTTGTGCTAACGCGTCTCCTTTTCTAGAAGCTCTCATGATGTTGCGTACTTTCCTTTATTTTTATTCACAGCTACGCGAGGTTAAATCTGTTGCGCGCCACACTTTTATCAATACTTTTTAAACCCGGTTAATGGGGGATAAGGTCTCCACGCACTCTCTAAGGACCGAGGTTGCAAAGCAGCCGCTTGGAAGCGCAAACGAGATAGTAAATGTATCACCCTTACTCTGCCATTCAAGCTGCGAAGGCCAAATTTTTATCGCTCGGCGCTCTTGCTCAAACCCGCATTGACTTAAAAAGTCGATAATTTCGCTATTTTGCGCAGCAACGGACTGCTCTAATGATAGGGCTTCAGCTTGCGTAACAAGTGCTCCCTTACCCCAAAGCGGCGCTGAAGGGCACACGTCCCTTGCAGTAAAACGGCGCTGTGCATCTTGTTGCTGTTCTGAGCCTTCAGCACCTTCGTTGATGAAAAAGCTATTAGACCCGGAAAGCACCAGTGCATCGCCATGGTTTACTTTATCAAATGTGCCTTTTTCAAGGCGCGTAGAAAGCATTTCATTGAACAGCCAGCTGCGCAGAGCTGAAAGCGCCATAGAGCGTTTGTTACGATGCCTAATGGTTTCGCCATTGACCATGCGTTCGGCCATTACCAGGTTTCCGCCACGCTGCACTTCACCCATATCATTTAAGCGCATTACCCCAAAGCGTTGCTCGCCGTAGTAATTAGGTACCCCGTGTGCTGCTATTTCTTGCAAACGCTCTTCAATAGCTTCTGGGTGCAATACCTGACGCAAGGTAATAGTAAAGTGGTTGCCTTTAAGCTGACCCGTACGCAGCTTTTTGTTGTGACGCATTTGTTTAAGTACTTTAACGCCTTCCAGTTCGAAGTTGCTAAAATCGAAATCTGGTTTGCCTGGTGCGTGAATGCCAAACCATTGTTGTGTTACTGCGTATTTGTCTTTACGTCCAGCATATGTAATTTGACGTAGTGGCAGGTTAACGAAGCGCGCCAGTTGCTCAGCAACAAATGCGGTATTTGTGTTGGTTTTTTCAATAAACACAAACTGGTGCTCGCCTTCTCCACAGGGGGTATAGCCCAAATCCTCGACAACTTGAAAGTCGTCGGCTTGGAATTTAAATATGCCAGTAGATACAGGCTTTGTGAAATAGTACTGCCAGTGATCAGTGTTTAAAGGCTTCATAGTTTTTCCAATAGCACGACAGCGTGAGAGGCAATGCCTTCTTTGCGGCCGGTGTAACCGAGTTTTTCCGTCGTCGTAGCTTTTACATTAATGTCGTCAAGCGCGACGTTGCAGTCTTCGGCTATAACCTCGCGCATAGCAGAAATATGCGGTGCCATTTTAGGTGCTTGCGCCACAATGGTCATATCAGCATTACTTAGCTTGTAGCCTTTTTCTTTTACTACATTCACAACGTGACGTAACAGTACGCGACTGTCTGCACCTGCATAGGCATCGTCTGTATCCGGGAAATGTTTGCCGATATCACCAAGTGCTGCTGCACCTAGCATTGCATCGCAAAGTGCGTGAAGCAATACGTCGCCATCAGAATGTGCCACTAGGCCTTGTTCGTAGTCGATGCGCACGCCACCTATGGTGATGGGACCTTCGCCGCCAAATTTGTGTACATCGAAACCGTGTCCTATTCGCATTATAAGTTTGCCTTTTGATCTTGTGCGCTATGGCTTTTTAGGTTGTCGCCTTGCGCGCTAAATTTTTGCTTAAGATAGAATTCTGCCAAAGGAAGGTCGGCTGGGTGAGTTATTTTTATATTTGCTGGGCTTCCATTAACCATAGCTACCTTGTAGCCAGCAAGTTCCATAGCCGACGCCTCGTCAGTAATCGCTGCGCCTTTTGCTAAACCTTCCTGAAGGGCCTGCTTTAAAAGTGTTGCGGGAAAGAACTGTGGCGTTAGCGCGTGCCACAGGCCGTCTCTGTCTTCGGTGTGAGAAATGACATTGGTGTCGGTATTCGTATCAAGCGCAACTCGCTTCATGGTATCTCTAACAGGCGTTGCCAGAATACCGCCGGCAACCGACTTATTGTCTATTAAGGCGATAAGCGCCGAAATATCACTCTTTTCAATACAGGGGCGGGCTGCATCATGTACTAGAGCCCAGTCATTATCGCCCAAAGACATGATGCCGCTAAGTACGCTGTCTGCCCGTTCTTTACCACCGTCTACCACATGAATTGGTTTATCCCGCAGTCCATAGGTATCGAAGTATGCATCGCCTGGGCTGATGGCCACCACAACCTCGTCAACTAATGGATGGGTTAACAAGGCGTCTATGGTATGTTCAAGAATGGTTTTACCGTTTAAGGTAAGGTACTGTTTGGGACGGTCGGCTTTCATGCGGCTGCCAACTCCTGCTGCGGGGATAACCGCAACAACGCGGGGCGATGTCATTTTATTCACTTAGCATCTGCGGGCAAAATACGGTAAAAGGTTTCTCCCTTTTTAATCAAACCGAGTTCATTTCGCGCTCTTTCTTCAATGGCTTCTAATCCAATTTTTAAATCGCTGATATCAGCTTTAAGTAACGCATTGCGCTGAGCAAGGTTCGCGTTTTGAAGGGCTTGTGTATGAACTTCTTGTTTTCGGTTGAAGTAATCGGGAATACTATTTTTTCCAAACCATAGTCTGTATTGCAATAGACCAAGAAGTACTATTAATACGATGGGAAGCCATTTACCTTGTAACACAGATTCACCTGACAGTATGGTTAAGCGGAAAAAAGCAGAGACGCTGTGCCTCTGCTGTATTGTATTATGCCGCGAACAAGCGCCGAGTCAAAGGTGCATTATTCGCCCTGACCAAATTTACCCTTCAATTTGTCAAAGAGTTTGCTTTTTTGCTGTTCAACAACGTTGTTAAGCTGAGCTTGAAGTAGTTCCTGAAGGGCTGCACTGTCGCCTTGGGCTGCGCTTAGCATACTGTTAACGTCAACGAGACTCATCAGACAGTAGTGATTGCTCGCTACTTATCATGCTATTGAGCTTATTGTTTAATTCATCAAGTTTGTCTTTCTGGCTGTCAGTTAGCTGGGAAAGCGCCGCCTTAGCTAACTTATTATCAAGGTCAGACTTGATATTAAAGCCAGGGTCCGAAAGGGTACCATCAAGCAGCATAGTCATGTTCAAGCTGGTTAGTGTTTGCAATGCCTGAGCGATAGCACTGGTAATATCACTGGTGCCCGTTGCTTCCATGACAAGCTGCTGTAGATCGACTTCGCCGGTACCGGTAAGCATGTTATCAGTGACTTTCATCGACCCGTTTGTTTTCATTAGCGCTGATTTAAGCACCGCATTAAGTGTTTCATTGCCGCTAAAAGAAATGTCAGACATATTCACGCCGGCTAGTTCCCATACCTGGCTAGCATCAACACCTTCACCATCAATCCAAAACTCACCGCTAGAAGTAAACGACTTTAATAACTCGCCAGCCGCTTCAATAGTGAAGGTGGTTGGGTTACCAAATACTTCGTGAACGTTAGTGATATTGTTCCATTTGCTAGTGATAGATTCGTTTTGCCATAGTACAGAGACATTAGCCTCTTTTACTAAAATTGAGGGTACGTCAGCAGGCGCTTCGCTTTTTTCTTCGCCCTGAATAAGCGGCATAACTATTTGCATTGCGGCCATTAAATACTCAGTGTATTCCGCTGCTTTATCGCCAAATACAAAATAGGTTACCTGAGAAAGGGCGGCCTGATCGCCAGCAATAACACCTTTAAGTAAAGTATAGTCTTCCTGAGGTGCTTTTTTGAGCGCTTCAACACTTTCACTTAAAGCTTGTTTTGCATCGCTAGCCTTTTCAGTGAAGTTGCTGATAAGCGCGCGGTCTGCCTGCATCTCTTCTTTCAGTTTATCGAATGCTGATTTGGCTTGAACCAACGCTTGAGGGTCTTTGTAATCCGTTTCTTTTAGCTGAGCGACCTGTGTTTTGTAGTACTCAATGCGTGATTTATCAGGCAAAGATTCATAGTCGTCTTTCAAACCTTTGCCATAGGTATCGTAAGCAGCCTTTGCATTTTCGATGGCTGCGGTCGTTTTTAGCGGGTTGCGTGCAAGTAGTTCATCAACCGTAGGTACGGCCTCTTTCGCTTTCGTTTTGATTTCATCAAACGAAAGTGAACGCTCAGGAACGCGATATACTTCACCTTCGGACTCACGCTCAGTATCAAACTGTACTTTAAGTAGGTTTAGGTTATTAACAATAACCTGATCATCAAGCAGTGGCTTTAACTCTACGTCGGCATTCGCTTCACCCACAAAAACTTGGTTGTGAGATGGCTTGGTTGGGTTGGTTAGCGCGATGCCTTTCAGCGTAACGGTAGTGGGGAAAAGAGAATGGTCGAACTCGTCAATGTTGACTTCTGCGCCGTATGACTCACCTAATTTTGACTCAAGAATAGATTTTATAATGGTGTTGGCGAACAAAAAGTACACCAAGAATAACAACACAAAAAAACCGGCAACCCATGTTAAAATAGGCTTCCCCTTAGAACCATTACTCATATTCAACTCCTTGATTTGATACGCGTCTAACGTTACAAGCGCTTAAGCCATTGCCAAATTGCGATAGCACAGCCGATTACCTAGAAGAAATCGGCACTCGGCCACTTAATGTGATTCTGAGTGTAATGCACTCGGGCCTTTTGTTCCACAGGCAGAGCTTGTCGCTGATGGTTTAAGAGCGTCTAAATGCTACAAAGTTTCGTTCTTAGTATCGAAAACAATCGCATTTAAAGTTTGAGTTAAAGCAAGGAAGGATATAAAGAAAGGTGTAAGCGGCCTGAACACGCGCGAATTGCTTCACGGGTTCTTTAGGCCGCGGTCGGTAATAGATTTACAGCTTAAAACGGTTCGCTATATCCATAATTGCCAAACAACTGCTTTTAAGTGCTTGGCTTGCAGCAGCCAGTTCATCTGCTGTTTTCAAGCTACTATCTGCAGCCCCCGATAATGCATTTATTCGCATATTCGCTTCAGTGGCGGCTTCCGCTTGCTGTTCAGTGGCTCGGGCAATTTCACTGCTCATGTCTGCAATTTCCGTCATTAGGCGGTCAGCTTCCTGAAGGTTTTGGTTTGCTTGTATGGCATTATCTACAGTTTTGTTTGACGCAGACTGACTGATTTGTACTGCGTCTACCGCACTTTTCGCGTTGTTCTGCAGTTTTTCAATCATAGCTTGAATTTCATCGGTACTTTGTCCAGTTCGACTTGCCAAGGTGCGAACTTCATCTGCTACTACGGCGAAGCCCCTTCCTTGTTCACCGGCTCGAGCAGCTTCAATAGCGGCATTAAGGGCGAGTAAGTTAGTTTGTTCCGCGATGCCTCGAATTACGTCAAGCACAGCTCCGATACTGTCTGTTTGCGCAGCAAGTTCAGTCACTACGTTGCTCACGCTTTCTATATTAGAGGTCAGCGAGCGGATATCTTGCACCGTACTGTCTACTACAGCTGCACCGTTTTGAACGTTCCCTCGAGCACTACTTGTACTCTTCTCGGCAGAATCCGCATTGCTACTGACATCGTTAATCTGCGTTGTCATTTCTTCCATTGCTGCGGCAACTTGGAGCATATTCTCGTTTTGTGTTTGCGCTTGTGCATTACTATTTTGGCTGGATGACTCTACGAGTTCAGCTTGCTGGGTAAGAGAGCTAATATTTTCGCGAATACCCAGTAAAGACTGACGCATTTTATCGGTATACTCATTAAAGTAGCGGGCTAACCGAGTAACTTCGTCTTGCCCAGTTTCAGGAAGAGAGCGAGTCAGGTCGCCTTCTCCCTGAGAAATATCCTTCATCCGTTCAGACACTTCTTGGACAGGTTTTACAATGCTTCCACCTATTACATAGACCAGCAGTACAACTAACACAATGCTCACTAGGCAAAATACCAAGATAAGGTTGCGAAGGTGCGCGAACTCTTCTTCAAGGTTTGTAAGGTAGATTCCTGAACCTACAGTCCAGCCCCACGGTTTAAATTCTTTTACATAAGAAATTTTGCCAGTAGGGGTTTCTTCGCCGGGAAGAGGCCACACGTAATCAACAAATCCGTCCCCTTGCGCTTTGACTTTCTGCGCCATTTCTATAAAGAAGGCTTTGCCGTTTCCGTCTTTAAACGTTCTTAGGTCTTTACCGTCGAGCGCCGGCTTGATGGGATGCATAACCATAGAAGGGGTTTGGTCTTGGATCCAAAAGTAATTGCTGCCGTCATATCGCAGCGCCTTTACCGCTGCTAGCGCCTGTTGTTTGGCCGTAGCCTCGTCGACGTCGCTACGCGCTTCGAAGCTGGCGAGCATAGTGTGAACTACTTCAACTAAGTGTTGGTTTTCGTCATAGGACTTTTGCTTTAAAGCTTCGTAGTGCCTGTTTAAAACAACAGCGGTTAGCAATACAAACAGCAGAGTAATTAGGGCAACAATAATGCCCAGTCGTTGAATTAAGCTAAATTTTCGTAACCACATTGGCAATACCTAATTATTATTTTGTTTTTTTATAGTGTAGTCGGTTTTTAGTTAGCCGCTTTTTATTGCAATTAAAAATACATCATTTTCAACAATCTTTTACTACGACCTTTGGCGCAGTGGATTAATGGACTGATGAACTAAAAATAGCGTGGCTTTTACAGGGTGATATATGTCATCTAACGCACTGAATACGTAGCTTGACAGAGAAAATGAAAAACTTTGATTAAGGGGGCTTGGCAGCGCATTTTTGTGTGCTACTATCCGCGCAAATTTGGCCCCGTCGTGATCTTCATCCAAAAGTATAAAGTTAAAAGAAGAACGACAGGTCAATGCAGGGTTTCGACTTTGCTTGTTATTTAGCCGCTTCCATGTAACCGTGGGCAGTCATACACGGCGGGAACGCTTTTTGTTACAGCTATTTCAATGAAAGGGTTGCAATGCTCATTAACGACACACTTCATACAACTTCACCCCTACGCCAGCGAATAAGAGACTACTATCGCATTAGTGAGTCGGTGGCTGTGGATCAAATTCTTCCTATCGCCGAGGTCAACCCGCGTGCACGAAGTCGTGCATGGGAACGCGCTCGCAAGATGGTACTTCAAATTCGTCGTGAACAAGAAGGTCACGGTGGCGTTGACGCACTATTGAATGAATACTCGCTATCTACAGCAGAAGGTGTGGTATTGATGTGCTTGGCTGAAGCCCTTTTGCGTGTTCCAGATAAAGCCACTCAAGACGAGCTTATTCGTGACAAATTGTCTCAAGGTCAATGGACGCCACACCTTGGCAATTCAGAGTCGTTGTTTGTAAACGCATCTGCGTGGGGCTTGTTGTTCACTGGCAATATGGTGAACTATGCCGACAAGCGTAAGAAAGAACAGTTTGGTTTGTTAAAACAAACCCTTGGCCGCTTAGGTGAGCCGGTTATTCGCCGTGCAATGAACATTGCCATGCGCGTTATGGGCCGTCAGTTCGTTATGGGCGAAACCATTGAAGATGCGGTGGATCGCGCCAAAGAGAAAGAAACCAAAGGATATGTGTATTCTTACGATATGCTTGGTGAAGGCGCACGTACCATGCATGATGCTGAGCGTTACTACGATGCATACGTGAAAGCCATTAAAGTTATCGGTAAAGCGGCCAATGGTCGTGGGCCTAAGCGTTCACCGGGTATTTCGGTAAAACTCTCTGCTATTCATCCGCGCTTTGAATTTTCTCATCGCGAACGCGCCATGGAAGAAATACCGCCGCGTTTAAAAGCGCTGTGTATGATGGCGAAGGAATACGATATTGGTTTAACGGTAGATGCGGAAGAAGCCGACCGTCTTGAGCTGTCTTTAGACATCATTGAAGCAGTATTTCGCGACGAAGACTTAAACGGTTGGACGGGCTTTGGCTTGGCGGTGCAGGCTTACCAAAAGCGTGCAATCCATGTTATCGAACATTTGCGTGAGCTTACTCTTGAAGTAGGTCGCCCGCTAATGGTGCGTTTGGTTAAAGGCGCATATTGGGATACTGAGATTAAGCTGACCCAACAGGCGGGTCTTGAAGAATTCCCTGTGTTTACCCGTAAGTCTTCAACCGACGTGTCATACCACGCTTGTGCGAACCGCTTACTTGAGTACCGCGATACCATCTATCCGCAGTTTGCTACGCATAATGCTTACACAGCATCTGTTATTGTTGAGCTTGCTGGCGATGACAAAGAAGGCTTCGAGTTCCAGTGCCTGCACGGTATGGGCGATACGCTTTACGACCAGGTGGTAACCGAAGATAAAATTCAGTGTCGCGTGTACGCGCCAGTTGGTGAACACGAAGACCTCTTGGCCTACTTGGTGCGCCGTCTTCTTGAAAATGGTGCGAACTCTTCATTCGTGAATGCCATTGTTGATGATGAAAAGCCAGTTGAAGCCTTGCTTGAAGATCCTGTAGAGAAAACGCAGCGCTTGAAAGTGCGTTATAACAAGTTAATTAAAACGCCACGTGGGCTGTATGCGCCAGAGCGTGACAACTCGCGCGGTTTAGACCTTACCGACACTAATGCGGTAACAGCACTTAAACATGAACTTGAACGCTGGCAGGATTACTACAAAGCAAAAGGCGACATTCCTGCAGGCGCTACACCTGTTGTAAACCCTCTAGATCACAACGACATTGTGGGCTACCACCACTACGCAACGCCCGACGAAATGCGTAAAGCGTTAGATGACACTGATGCAGGTTTTGATGCCTGGTCTAAGCGTGATGTAAGCGAACGCGCAGAGATCCTGAATCGTACGGCAGATGCGCTTGAGCGCCATATGGCTGAGCTTATTGCCATTTGTATGCGCGAAGCGGGTAAAGTTGCGCAAGACAGCATTGATGAAGTACGCGAAGCGGTAGACTTCTGTCGCTATTATGCAGTGCGCGCTGAAGAGCTTGCTGAAGACCAGCGCTTAAAGCCTCGTGGCGTAGTACTTTGTATTAGCCCATGGAACTTCCCATTGGCCATATTCCTTGGACAGGTTACAGCGGCATTAGCAACAGGCAATACGGTTATTGCTAAACCTGCTGAGCAAACCAGCATTGTTGCACAGCGTGCAATCGACATTATGCACTCAGTAGGTTTACCGGAAGATGCATTAAAGCTTATCGTATCGCCAGGTAAAGAAGTGGGTGAAACCTTATTGCCTGATGAGCGCATTAAAGCGGTAATGTTTACGGGCTCAACGCAAACGGGTACGTTGATTTCACAAGTGCTTGCAGAGCGCGGAGGCGAACAGGTACCGCTTATTGCAGAAACGGGCGGTCAAAACTGTATGATTGTCGATTCGACGGCACTGCCAGAGCAGGTTGTTGACGATGTCATTCGCTCAGGCTTCCAGAGTGCTGGTCAGCGCTGTTCTGCGCTTCGTGTGCTCTATGTACAGGAAGAGATTGCAGATGATCTTACTGAAATGCTTATTGGTGCAATGAAGGAGTTAACCGTAGGCGACCCCACGCAGCTTGCAACCGATGTGGGCCCTGTTATCGATGAGAAGGCACTTAAAAGCCTAACAGACCATCAAAAAGCAATGGAAGATAAAGCAAAGCTACTTTATCGCTCATCATTGCCTGAGCAATTCGAAAACGGTACCTTCTTCCCACCGACTTTGTATGAAATCAAGAACATTGATGTGTTGGAAAAGGAAGTATTCGGTCCAGTAGTTCATATTGTGCGCTTTAAGTCGAAAGACCTTGATGGCGTACTAGAGCAAATTAACGGCACGGGCTATGGATTAACAATGGGTGTTCACTCGCGCATTGAAGAGCGTGCTAATGAAATTGCAGCAAAAAGTCGCGCAGGTAACGTTTATATTAACCGCGATATCATTGGCGCTATCGTTGGTGTTCAGCCATTTGGTGGCCGTGGGCTATCTGGTACGGGTCCAAAAGCAGGTGGTCCTAACTATTTGTCTCGCTTGATGATGGAGCGTGCTACGCCTAAGCCGTCACATATTGATGATGTAGACGGTACTGATACTGCACTTGTAGGTGATGAAAAGATTGCCGAACGTGCACACGTTATGATGGATAGAGCAAAGGCAGTGGAAGTGCAGTGGCGTCATACGCCGTTGAACGACCGGATCTCTATGGTACGCCAACTTTTAGCGAAAATTGCGAAAGTAGACATTGTTGACGAGCTAGCCGACGACTTAAATCGTACGCTTGCGACGGCACGTCAGCAGCTGATCAGCGTTGAGCGCAAGTTAGCAAAACCACAAGTTCTGCCGGGGCCAACAGGTGAGTCGAACAAGCTTTACTTAGAGCCGCGCGGTATCTTGGTATGTTTTGCCGATAAAGAAGTAACCTTTGAAT
Source organism: Alteromonas sp. ABH4_454 (assembly GCF_056311775.1). NCBI lineage: Bacteria > Pseudomonadati > Pseudomonadota > Gammaproteobacteria > Alteromonadales > Alteromonadaceae > Alteromonas > Alteromonas sp. ABH4_454. Next base: position 1,401,327 of record NZ_CM149972.1, read on the forward strand.
ATTGGTTGCTCTCTGTTGTAACAGCACTTTCAACCGGCAACCCAGTAGTGTCAGTTGTGTCTGAAATCTTCTATGAAGAAGCCGTAGAAATTCAGAACAAATTTGAATCGACAGGCGCACCAAAAGGCTTATTCCAAGTAGCGCGCCTTGCCCACTTAGATACCCTGTTGATGGATGAAGATTTATCAGGTGTTGTAGTGGATTCGAGTACTGAACGTACGGCGAGAATCTCGGCCATGCTGTCTTCTCGTGAAGGGGCTATTTTGCCGGTAATCACCGCGGAATATAACGATAACCTTATTCAGCGTTTGATGACCGAAAAAACTATCAGTATTGATACAACGGCATCAGGCGGCAACACATCGTTGATGACTCTAGTTGAAGATGATGAATAAGCGGTAGCGTTCGCTGCAAATAGCTAATTCATTAAATAGCTATTGCATCAATATCTTAGGCCAGCTTGACGCTGGCCTTTTTTATTTGACTTACTCTGGGCTTCATCTAAGCCTTTTCATGCCTTTCTCCTCTTTTTCTTATCACGTTCTCATGCCTTAACCCTGCCTTAACCCTGCGTTTGAAATACTAGCGTCAGTTAATTTAAACAAGTTGCGTATAGGCCTTAAAAAGTAAGCTATGCGCCAAGCAATAGGCATAAGTAATGGGCAAGATAAAACTTACGGTAAATATTGTTACCCTTTGTATTTTATTGTCTGCATGCACAAGTACTGATGACAGAGCGTTAAGTGAATCAGCATCCGAAACAACAGGGGATGATGTTGTGTGGCAGTCCCAAGCGCAGCAACGGGTTTCAGCGCAAACCCTAGTGTTAAATTCAGATACTGGGTTAACCGACGTCATAGATCTCAATCAGCTGCCGCACTTAGCAGATTTTATTGATGAAGCTCTGTCTTCCAATGCAAATCTGCAGCAGTCGCTTATTACACTTCGTAAAGCACAAGTTGCTATCGATAGCGCAAAAGCAGACAGAAACGTGAATGTGGACACAAGTTTCTCAGCATCAAAAAGTGAAACTACAGGCAGCAGTTCATCTACTAATACGGACGTAAATACAAGTGATCAGCTAAACAACCCAAGCTATAGCGCAAGTTTAAACGTTAGTTGGGAGCTCGATTTGTGGCAGAAAATTAGCGACGGCATAAGTGCTGCAAACTTAGATGCCGCGAGCGCCAGAGCCAGCTATCAATCGGCCAGAGATTCACTGGTTGCCAGCGTAATAAGAAGCTATATCGATGTACTTACTCAACAGCAATTACTAAATATCGAACAGGCTCGGTTATCGGTACTAGAAAACAACGAAGCAGTGATCTTAACGCGCTATCGCACCGGGCTTGGAAGCCTAGACGATTTAGATACCGCGCGTACAAGCAGTGCAAATACCCGAGCTTCTATTGCCCAGTATGAATATGCTCTGTCATCAGCCAAGCGCACATTGGCAGTACTCCTAGGCAGGCAGGACCAATCGCTATGCGAGCTTGATACGCAGGTTAATTTTCCAGATATCCTGTTGCCGCTTACTAATTTGCCAAAACAAGACCTTGCCCGCAGACCTGACCTTCAGGCGGCCTTCTACACGATACAAGCAACAGAGTTTGAAGTTGATGTGGCCTATAAAGCTTTACTGCCCAGTATTAGTTTATCGGCATCGCTATCTGATTCTGCCTCTACACCCTCACAAGCTTTGTTTACAAACCCTGTATGGACATTGCTTGGACAGATGACGGCACCTCTTTTTCAGGGAGGCGCATTGAGGGCACAAGTAGAAGACGCAAAACTTACCGCAGCAAATGCTTGGTGGCAGTATCGCGAAACGCTATTAACTGCGGTGCAGGAAACCCAAAACGCACTGGATAATGAAACTGCCTACAGCGCGCGAATTGGCCATACAAATGTGGCACTTGCTAATGCAGAGCGCAGTGTAGCTACCATTGAAGGTCAATATCGACAAGGTCTTGCTGATATCTTGGACTTACTTTCTGTGTATGACACGCGCTTTGACTTACAAGCTCAAGCTGTTGAGCTTCACGCCCAAAAATTACAAAACCGAATTGACTTAGGCCTGGCTCTTGGCCTTGGAGTGTCGCAATGAGAAATAAACGAATTATCGTAACCTTAATCGCTGCAGCGAGTATTGCGCTGGCAGTCATGTATACCATGATGAACATGGGGGCTCAGCATCCTGGCGCTCGGCCGCAAGGGGCCTCTGAATCAACCCCGCCAGCTTCGCCATTACCTGATGATACTGAGCAATTACCCGATGATGCTGAGCAATTAAAAGGTGACGCTTCAACAATGAGACCAACTGGTGGTGGAAGACCGTCAAGAGGTGACACGGCTGAAGGTACTAAGCTTCGTCCATCTAGGGGAAATGAGAATGAAGTAGCTAAAGAATCAGGTAAAAGGCCATCTGCAGATAGCCCTTCTTACCGAAGCCAAAAAGTAGAACAAAGTGCTGATTCTCAGCTAGCTCAAGTAGGGGTTATTAAGGTAACCGCCAACAGCTACAAGGCCAAAGTAAAGGGGTATGGTCAGGTAGTTCCTCAAGATAGCTTGAGCTTAGTCGCACAGGTTAGCGGGCAAGTTACTCACGTATCATCAACTTTTAAGACTGGCGCGTTAGTTGAAAGTAACACAGTTTTAGCGCGCATTGATGACACCAGCTATCAGCAGGCATTAGCAAGTGCCAATGCGACCTATCAGGCAGCTGTAGTAAGCCTAGAAGAAGAGCGCTTACAGGGAACACAAGCTAAAGATGAATGGACACGTTCGGGGCTTGAAGGCGAGCCACTATCCGCGTTGGTTTTAAGAGAACCACAGCTTAAAGCCGCGCAGGCGACCTTGGATGAAGCCGAGCAGTCGGTAAACTCAGCCAAGCGAGACTTGGCGTTTACCTCGTTACGTGCCCCTTTTAACGCATTGGTGGTTAATCGTGATATTGCGCAGGGAAGCTTTGTTCAGGCCGGCAGTGCTGTTGCAACACTTTATTCTACTGATGTTGCCGAAGTAGCGATAGGGCTGTCTCCAAGCCAATGGACTCAGTTACCTTCGGTTTCTGGAGCGCAGTTATCTAATGATACCCCTCTCAATTGGTCGGTAACGCTTACCGATACCACCACAGGTTATGAATGGAGTGCCAATATCGTCCGCGCTGAATGGCATCAAAGCGATACAACGCGCCAGCGCAACGCTATTGCGGTTATTGAAAAGCCATTAGATCAAGCAAATCCGCTTTTATTCGGCAGCTTTGTGCAGGCAGAAATTGAAGGAAGACAGCTCGAAAATGTATGGAAACTACCGGCTTCTGCCATTTCACAAAAACAAGAAGTATGGTTGGTAATGCCGGCCACTGGGCAGCTAGCGAAGTTTACTCCCTCAGTGCTTTTTGAAAGCGATGGCTATGCCTACATCACTCCACCTAAGGCGAGTGATATTACTGGCGACATTACCAATGAGTCTAGGAGCAATACGAGCAGTGAAGCCGAGCCGGAACTTGAAGGGGAAATTCGCCAAGCGATGGTCGTTGCGCGCCCTTTAAACAGTTACCTGATCAACACGAAAGTTAAGCCTGTTGTGGAAGGACAAACGGGAGGGCAAGCCAATGACAAATAACCGAAACGGCGGGCCTTTTGATGGCAGCGAAGAGCCTAAAAGTAATAGACATAATGGGAAAAGTCCTCGGGGAATTATCGCTTGGTTTGCACAAAATTCGGTGGCGGCCAATTTACTGATGGTCAGTCTTATCGTACTGGGTTTAGTTTCCATGAACGATATCCGCAAAGAGGCGTTTCCAAGCATGGAGCCACGCTTTGTTACCATATCGATGACATATGATAGCGGTGACCCCAAGCAAGCCGAAGAAGGCATTGCCATCAAAATTGAAACTGCGCTAGAGGCCATTCCCGGTATTAAACGAATTACGTCTACCTCAAATGCCAGCGGCGCCAGTGTGCAGGTAGAAAAGGAAACCGAATACGATTTAGACACGCTTTTCAACGACATCAAAACCGAAGTAGACAGTATTTCTAACTTCCCGTCAGATGCTGAAAACCCGGTTATCAGCAAAGCGCGCCGTCAAGAGCATGCTATTTGGGTGCAGCTTTATGGTGATGTCGACCACGCTACGCTGCAGTACTTGGGAGAGCAATTAGAGCGAGATTTACTGGCCAAAGAGGATATTCGGGAGGTCAGCGCGGGTAGTTTTGTCGACCCCATGATGTCTATTGAAATAGACGAGGGTAAGCTTCAGGCCTATGGTTTAACGCTATCTGATGTGGCAGATGCGGTAAACCAAGAGTCTAATACCGCCCTTACAACCAGTTTGCGTAACAAAGAAAAAGTAATTCGGTTAAAAGCCTCTGAGCAGTCTTATTGGGCGAAAGATTTTGCTGACATTCCCCTTATTACCGATACCAGTGGCGTAATACTTTCTGTTGGCGATGTGGCGACGGTGCGCGATATGTTTGCCGATGACAGCTATCACTTGTCTCGTTACAACGGAACCAATGGATATGGTATTCAGGTGCTAATGGATGAATATGGCGACGTAACGAAAATGGTGCAGCAGGCCCACGAGGTAGTAGATGCGTGGCATGATAAAGGTTTACTACCTCAAGGTGTCGAACTCGAAACCTGGTATGACAAAAGCACGCTCATTACCGAGCGCTTGGAATTGCTTACCAGTAACGCACTAATGGGCATTGTGTTGGTGTTTGTTACCCTTGCTGTGTTTCTTAATTTGCGTGTGGCATTTTGGGTGGCGGCTGGCTTGCCGTTTATTTTCTTCGGCACCTTGTACTTCATGACCGATAGCTACACGGGAATGACGCTAAACGAGATGACCACGTTCGGCTTTATAATGGCACTTGGTATAGTGGTAGACGATGCCGTAGTGGTGGGAGAGAGCGTTTACGCCACGCGAAAACAACACGGCGATACGTTACATAATACCATTTTAGGTACGCATAAAGTGGCGGTGCCAACACTGTTTGGGGTGTTGACCACGGTAGCAACCTTCTTCGCGCTATCGAACGTATCTGGCGGCTTAGGTACCTTGTACTCGCAGTTTGGCACTATTGTTACTTTGTGTTTACTGCTCTCGGTGGTGGAGTCAAAGCTAATTCTACCGTCGCATTTAGCCCACCTTCCAACCAAACAGAAAACCCGAAAGGGGATAGGCGGCATGTGGAACAAAGTGCAGCAAATAGCGGATGGTGGACTTCAATGGTTTAACTACCGAGTCTATCAACGCTTGTTGAAGGTCACTGTAGCCTACCGCTATGCAGCCGTTTTATTGTTTATCGCGCTTTTCATCTTGGTTGTTAGTTTACCGCTAACGGGCGCTGTACGTGTAAGCTTTTTCCCCAGCATGCAAGGTGATACTGTTTCGGCGAATATGTCCCTTTATAGTGATGCTAGCTACGGGCAAAACGAACGCAACTTAATGCTGCTAGAGGAAAATGCGCTTGAAGCAGATCGCCAGCTAATCCAAGAAAATGGTACTAGTGGCAGCGGTATTAGTAGTTTACAAGTAACTGCGAGTAGCGATCAAAGTGGCACAATCACTATATCACTTGATGAAGACTCGCCTTATTCTTTGGATGAGTTGTCTGCACGCTGGAATGCCTTAACTGGCAGTTTAGAAGGCGTAAAAAGCTTAAAGATACGCTCTCGACGAGAAATGGTCGACGGGTTCAATGTTGAAATAAAAAGCATTAACGACGATACCTTAACGGCGGCGAATGACGCTTTTGTTCAAGTGCTTACCAATATTGATGGCGTATATGCAGTAGAAAGCTCGCTTACACCCGGCGAAGCCATGATGCGCTTTGAACTTACTCCCGAAGGACGAGCCTTGGGATTAAATACCCAAAGCCTATCGCAGCAGCTGTTAAAAGCGTTCGGTGGAGAAATTGTTCAGCGCTACCTGCGCGATAAAAACGAAGTGAAAGTGCGGGTACGTTACCCTGAAAAGGATAGGATGAACCCGTCAGATGTAATGAATACCCAGGTGCGCCTGGATGATGGCACTGTGGTACCACTTTCCGTAGTGGCGAATGTTATTCAAGATGTACAAGAAAAACAGGTAGTACGTATTGATGGGTTGCGCGCTTTAACGGTAAGTGCGTCGGTGGATAGCGATGTTATTACTTCTACAGAATTGGTTAACTATCTTAACAGCGAGTTTGTACCCCAGTTGGAACGCCAATACCAAGACTTATCGCTTTACTTTGCCGGTGAAGCCGAGCAGCAAGCGGAAACGCAAAGCTCAATGCAGAGCGTGTTCATACTCGCTTTATTGTCTATTTTTGCATTATTAGCGATACCGCTTAAATCCTATGTGCAGCCGCTCATTATAATGACTGCAATTCCCTTTGGTATCGTGGGAGCCATTCTTGGGCACTGGTCAAATGACCTTATGATAAGCCTACTGTCGTTAAATGGCATATTGGCGCTTAGCGGTGTAGTGGTAAACGATAGCTTGTTATTGGTCTCGCGATTTAATGCGTTACGTGAAAATGGCATGCCTGCGCATGCGGCGGTTATTGAAGCGTGCACCAGTCGCTTACGTGCTGTGCTTTTAACTTCAATTACTACCTTTGTAGGTTTATACCCCATATTAGGGGAAACCTCGGTACAGGCGCAGTTCCTAATTCCGGCAGCTGCCTCATTGGGTTACGGTATTTTGTTCGCCACTCTTATCACGCTTTTATTAATTCCGGCATTGCTGTTAATTTATGAAGATGTAAGCCGTTTAATGGCAAAGTATTTGGTTAAACCTTTAACGGAGAGTACGGTTAATGATCCGCGTGTTACTAGTGGAAGATGATATGGGCCTAGCCGGCAATATCATTGACTATTTAGAGCTTGAAGATATGGTGTGCGACCACGCTGCTAATGGCGTGGCAGCACTCACGTTTATGCGAACTAATCCGTATGATGTTGTGGTCTTAGATATCAATTTACCAAGACTTGATGGCTTAAGCGTATGCGAAAAAGTGCGCGGTGACGGCAACGATACACCTATCATTATGCTAACGGCCCGTGACCAGCTAGAAAATAAGCTCGAAGGGTTCCAAAAGGGTGCTGATGATTATTTAGTAAAACCCTTTGATATGCCTGAACTGGTAGCACGAGTTTCCGTGTTGGCGCACAGGCGCTCATCGCAAGTGAAAAGGCTAAACTTCGGTAATATGAGCTTAGAATTAGGTAGTGAAGTGGCAAGTGTTGATAACACGCCAATTAAGCTAAGTCCTACTGGCTTTACCTTGCTAAAATCCTTATTGCAGCAGCAAGGAAAGGTTATGCCACGGGAGCGTTTACTCAATGCGGTGTGGGGGGAGGACGCGCCCGAAAGTAATGCGCTAAAAGTCCACCTTCACAATTTGCGCAAATCGTTGGCTCAAGCTAAGGCAAACATAGAAATTAAAGCCGTACCGGGCGCAGGATTTTGTGCTGCGCTAAAAGGTGACCAAACGCCGAGCGAGGGCTTTGATAATACATTGTCGTCAAATAAAAGTAAGGACACTGACCAATGGTAAACGGCCTTCGCATCAGCTTAAGACGCTATGTCTTATGGTCGTTACTAAGTTTAGCGACAATAGTCATTGTGCTGTTTTCTATACAAAGTAGCGATAGCTTTTTTGATGGTATGGACGGCATGCTCAGAAATACCATGGTTCGGGCGGCACAAAGTGCAGAGCTTGATAAAAGTAATCATGCGCAGATCCTCGATTTACATGTTTATGCTCATTACAATGACTTGCCTGATGAAGTGAAGCAAAGCTTTTCCAAAGAGCGCTTTGAGCCATATATCCTATTAAAAGATATCAACAAGCCAGATTGGTTTTCTCGCCCAGTTTCGGCGCACTTTGCTGTGTTGGTCCCTCTGGATGATGGAAGTCTTCGATACGTTTCCCAAGTGTTCCGAGCGCCGCCCTCAGATGGTCAAAAGCACTTTAGAATTAACCATGTTATCTACAGTGCTATTGTAGGTTTTGTCGCACTTATTTCCTTTTCTGTCGCACTACTATTTTTAATGCGCAGCGTGTCTCGTCCTATAGAATCATTACAACGCTGGGCAGCCTCTCTTGATGAGAAAGAGCTCGATAAGCCTATTCCTGAGTTTCGCTACAAAGAGCTTAACGCGCTTGCGGCGATAATTCACGGTAGCTTGCAAAACGTACGTACTACGCTTAACCGAGAGCGGGAGTTTGTTAATCATGCCAGCCATGAGCTTAGAACGCCTATTGCCGTTATTAGAAGCAGTGCGGCTTTGCTGCATAGAGTGATAGATAGTGAGAATACCAAAGGCAACAACGCTCTAGCGCGGGTGGACCATGCCTCAAAAACCATGGCGGATTTGACAGAAACTTTACTGTGGTTAGGAAGAAATGAAGAGACAGCGCTGCCTAAAGAAAAAGTGAATCTAAAAGCTATGGTTGAGGCACTTAGCCAAGACTTAATGTATTTGCTGTCAGGCAAAAATGTGAGTGTGCAATTGCACCTGAATGAGTGTGAATTGATGCTGCCTAAAACAGCAAGCGAAATAGTGATTGGAAACGTAATTCGAAACGCTTACCAGCATACTCAGCAAGGTAACGTCACTATCACGCTTTCAGGTGCAACGCTTACCGTACTCAATGAAGAAGATGGCATAGAGCAAAACGAAAGTGCCTCCTTATCGGTAACGCCAAATAGTGAGTTAGATGGCGGTTTTGGAATAGGCTTAAAGCTTATCGATAAGCTATGTACGAAGTTGGAATGGGGATATTCTCACAAGAAGGTCATTGCTCGCGATACACCGAGTAACCGAGAAGATATGGACTCTGTGGCGAAGGGGTATAGTGTTGTGCTTGAACTGCAGTAGCCTGCAAACAGGGCAAACAGGGCAGAGTTAATATACTATTATTGCTGGACTGTTCTTAGAAAGATTGTATTAGACCCTCTAAATGCATCTACAAAAAACGCCGATGTTTAACATCGGCGTTTTTTCTGTTTAAGCATTTTTTATAAATGCTAGCACTACATCCATTCGCTGTTTCTACGTTTGCGCTTAGGAAGGTAAGTGAGCATTACACCAAGCAATATCCCCACGCCTGCCACTATGCCACCGCGCGTAAACCAAGTAACAAGCTCATCTTTATTCGCGCTTTCAACCTTGGCGGTTAAACGAATGATTTGAGACGCTTGTTCGTCGTTTGTAGTGGTAAGTTTAGACACCTTTTGACGCGCATCATTAAGCTGCTGACGAAGTCTGGCGTTTTCTGACTGTGCAGCTTGCAGACCACTTTGGCTCTCAGCAAGCTTCTCACTAACTATAGGCAACTGCTCTGCCTGCGACATTGTGTTAGACACAAATTTACTTTCCACCCAGCCTTTACGTCCTTCATCGTCGGTAATTTGCGTGAATTCAGCATCATTGTCGCGCGAAATTACCGTAATAGGGGTGCCAGCTTCAATTGAACCTAGGATACGATAGTTACGACCAGGTCCAGTATGCATAAAGATAAACAAGTCATCTCTTATGTAGTGCGAAGAAGACGCTTCTAAATCAGCGGTATCTTGTAGCGAAAATGCTTGAAAAGAGCATGCAATAAGGGCTGCTGCTAACCACTTTCGAATCATATGGAGTCCAATTTTAGAATTTAAAACGTGAAGATGGTATTGGTTGACCGCGATAAAGGCAAGTTTGTTCCACTTTTGTCTAATTTAAGCGACTTGTTTAACAGCAGCAACATTGCGAAAAGTGATCGACAAGGGTAAGGTGTCAGCATCATAAGCTGTGCTTAGCGCAACCATGTCAGAAATAGAATTAAAATTTGTAACGGGTGACAATGCTCACCAGGCGTTTACCCAACGTGTACTCCCTCTTTTTGAAAAACACAATATCCAGGTTAACTCTCATCGCGAAATGCGCTTAGAGAACGATTATTACGATACGGATCAGCTCGATTTTCAAAATAATAAAATGGGCTTTCGAGTACGTGGTAATAATGGCGAGTACGAACAAACCTTAAAAACCAACGGTGTAGTAAGCGGTGGCTTGCACAAACGCATGGAATATAACGTAAGTCTTGATAACGCAAGGCCGGATCTCACGTTATTCGAGTCGAATGTGTGGCCCGAAGGTTGGGACATCGCAACAAAGAATGCGAGCCTTTCTAAACAGTTTAGTACACACTTTACGCGCAATGCCTATGTGGTTGCTTTAGGCGATAGCCAAGTTGAAATTGTCTTAGACTGCGGTGAGGCTAGTACGGATAAAGCCAGCTCCCCCATCAATGAGATTGAGCTTGAATTGATGTCAGGGGAGATCAACAGCCTGTTTTCTCTTGCTGTGCTAATAAACGACAATATGCCGGTGCGTTTAAGCGATGTGTCAAAAGCCGCGCAGGGCTATCAATTGCTACACGGCTTTAACGCTAAAGTTCGCCATCTGCCAGACTTTCTAGCCCTTAAAGAGACTACCACCACAGAAGAGGCATTCGGCCAAGCAGTGCAAACCGCTTTGGCACATTGGCAGCATCACGAGCATGTCTTCTGCGAGAGTGGCTCTATAAAAATGCTGGCTGAGGTTGCTAAAAGCGTTAGGTTGCTGCTGCAGAGTGTGTCGCTTTATCTACCCGTATTGCAGTGCCCGGAGCTATTAGCCTTGCACAAAAAACTGGTAACCCATGCGCAAAAGTGGGGCTGGCAAGATGATTTACAAAGTTTGCGCTACTTGCTGTCTAAAAAGAGCATGTTTAACAAAACCTTAAGCAAGCATCCAGCGGTAGTAAGCTACCTGCAAGGGCGCCAGACAGGTTTAATGCAGGCCCATGAGCCTGAAAAACTATTTTTCGACAATGATGCTACAGACATTAAGCTTCACGCTATAAGTCTTATACAGAATAAGCCTTGGCAAAAGGTAGCAACGGGGTTTGATCACCCTGTACTTGACCATGCAAAAGGATGGTTATCGCAAGGGTGGCAAACCGTGCAGCAGAGTATGCCCCTCAACAAAACCATGGGGCCAGCTAATTACAGTGCAGCGGAAATAATGCTAAGACAAACCCTGTGGAGCGGTTTTTTGCTTGGTGACCTATTTGTTGAAGAGCGAGGTAACTTTCGTGCGCCTTGGTTAGATTTACTTACTGGCATTGATGAATTAAACGCATTGCTCATGCTGAAGCAATCAATAGACGATGCGGAAGTGGACTCTCACGATGAGGTACGCAAATGGACAGCAGAGAAACTCAGTACGTTAATTCGAATTATGGAGCGAACGCGCACTGTGGCTATGCAACGTGAAATCTACTGGTAACCCATGTCGGTGGACACGTATTGCGTTAGCAAATTTTATCTCAGGGAGGGAGGACGCTGATGACTTCAAGCTACTATGATTATTTTCTTTATTCGCTACTAGGCGTTTATATTTTCTGTTTTGCGCGTCTGTTCGTTCAAAAAGTAAACTTAACCAGCATGCGCTGGCTAATTGGTGCCTTTATCTGCTGGCCACTATTTATGCTAGATGAATGGCTGCGAATCGCACAAGCGAGTTCATTAGCTATCTTGTATGGTTTATCAGATGTATTTGCCGTCATCGCGATTACTTGTTGTTATCGTGCCATAAAGCCCATGTTATTGGCTTATCCTACGGCAAGAAAGCGGCTATGGTGGCCTGCCGTGGTAACGGCAATTTTTCAATGTACCGTTTTACTTATTCCAGTGGGTGACAAACAACAATGGCTTTCATCGTCGCCGAGCGGCGAGCCTTTATTGCTATGGCCAGCCTATTGTGCCTCGCTACTTACAGGCTTTAGTGTATTGCTCATTGGTATTCTTATTACCGAACACATTCAAATGTACCACCGACATTTACCTGAGCAGGCGGTGGACATTAAAAACTTAAAAATGCCTAAGCTTGCCGGAGTAATGGGAAGCTTGGTCGGTGTTGCCTTTATGAGTATTTTACTTGTTACCGCCGCAACCTTTGGTTTTTTCCCCGTACCTTTTTGGGAAAGCTTTCATCACTTAATGATTGGCTGTGCACTGTTAGTGGTATTGTTTTCATTAACCTTTATTCGCCGAACAGCGCCGTCGCCATTGAACTACGAGCGACTGGACGAAGGCAAAGCCACACCGTATGAAATAAGCAGTATTATTTCTAAAGCAGAACGCTATACCATTGAGTCAAAAGCCTATAAAACCCGTTTCCTTACGCTAAGTGAGTTTTGCAAAGGGGCTGATATCGACCCTACATCTTTGGCTATTGCGCTTCAGCTTACTGAAAAGAAAAACTTTAGGCGGTTTATATTTCACTACCGCCTGGAGTATGCGAAAAAAGTGCTGCTTCATAGCGATGCTAAATTAGAGGCTGTAGCAAAACGTCTTGGTGTTAATTCAGAAAAGTTCTTAAGCGAATACCTTGTTAAGCATTTGAATGCTGCTCCTGCGAAATGAAGAATACTTTTATATCATCCCGCACCCTTTAAACACCAAATGCATTGCGCAGTATTTGGTGGGTAAAGGTTTTGCGCAAGTAAAAGCCCCTAGGGCGAGTCTTAATACGCTGGCCCTCTGGTCCTAATGCGTCGGTAAGTACCTTACCATTAGCTGCTTTGGGGCGAATATGAAGTGCCTCGCCTTGTCGAGAGGTAATAGATTCCACCTGTCCTGTGGCAATTTGCTCTACCAATTCTTCCCAATCGTGTCTAAGCATGGCGTCTTCATCCTCATTTGGACGCCAATAAAACCCAGTCGCCACACGCCTGTGTGCTAATGGAATAGCTCTGTCACCTTCAATGGGTAGCCACAACACCTGCTGTAGCTTGTTTCGCACATTGGATGTTTCCCACGTGATACCCGGCGCCATCAAAAGCGGCGCAAAACAAACATACGTGGTTTCCAGTGGGGAAAAATTAGCATCGATGGGTATGGTTTTAAGCTCTATACCTAACTCGGGGAAGTCCTGTTGAGGCTTTGAACCTGCACTGGCGCCAAGCCATTTTTCAATAAGCATGCCTGGCCATCCTTTGTGACGCTGTAAATTGGCTGGGATGGCAACATTGGCCATGTCAGCTAACTCTCCTAAGGTTAAACCTGCAATAGCGTGACACCGCGCTAAAAGACTATCTGGCGAAGATGGAGGCGATGAAGGAGGCTGCATAAAAAGTGGTTAATTTCCTGTTTGAAAGCGAAGGCGAACATTAAGACTATGATTGGAGCATAGTTTGTGGAAGAATGAAAACATATACAAGTATAGTGTGCCCGGGAGTCTATGTGATAGATGCCGATGGATTCCGTGCGAATGTGGGCATAGTGATTTGCAACAAAATGGGTCAAGTATTTTGGGCAAGACGTTATGGTCAACATTCATGGCAGTTCCCTCAAGGCGGAATTGATGAAGGGGAATCTGCTGAACAAGCTATGTACCGCGAGCTTCACGAAGAAGTAGGACTGACACCGAAAGATGTCACCATTTTAAGTGTTACCCGTAACTGGCTTAGATATAAGCTACCAAAGCGATTAATTCGACAAGGCAGCAACCCTGTTTGTATAGGGCAAAAACAAAAGTGGTTCTTGTTGCAGCTAGATTGCAACGAGCGCGACGTTAATGTGCTTAAAACAGGCCATCCTGAATTTGACGACTGGAGGTGGGTAAGTTACTGGTATCCCATTAGAAATGTTGTATCGTTTAAGCGAGATGTATACAGACGAGTAATGAAAGAGTTCTCGCCTGTAGTAATATCTGCGCAACATCGACCTCAACAGCGCCAAAATGTAGCCCCGCATAAGCGTGGTAAAAAACGCAGGCGCGGTTAAGCCGCTAATGGAAAAAGTGTAAAAGGGGCAGAGATGTTAAAGGTGTCAGAGGCAGCGATGTGCAACAGTAAGCGACGAGCAAACTGCAATTACACAAGGATAAACCGGTGAGCCCTCAGAGCCAACAAGGCGCAATGTTAACTACATTAAAACGTATCGTGCAGGAAATGAATCAAATTCCTGCACTCGATACCGCGTTGTTTAGGCTAGCTTCACGTGTAAAGCATACGCTTAGTGTTGACTCATGTTCTATTTACCTTGCCGATTACGACACCCAAGAATTCATCCTTAAAGCTACTGACGGTCTTCACCCCGATGCGGTAGAACAAGTTCGCATTGGTTTTTCGGAAGGTCTTATTGGCTTAGTTGGTCAACGGGAAGAACCGCTTAATATCGTAAACGCGCACAACCACCCTAGATTCAAACACTACCCTGAAGTAAAAGAAGAAAAGTATAACGCTTTTTTAGGTACGCCCATTATCAATCAAAGGCGTGTACTAGGTGTTATCACACTTCAGCAGTCTCAGATGCGACGCTTTAGCGAAGATGAAGAAGCGTTTTTAGTTACCCTTGCCGCACAGTTAGCGCTAGAGATCACCAACGCTGATATACGTGGCGCATTGACTCTCTCTAACTCCACCGACAACATTGCTCGGCAAAAAAATGTGCGTGGTATCGCTGGCTCGCCTGGCTTAGCTATTGGTAAAGGGGTGTCCCCCGATAAGTCTATCAACCTCAAAAACTGGGTGGTTAAGCGCACCCAATCACCACAAGAGCAAATTCAGCTTTACCGCAAAGGTGTTGAGGTAACACGAGGCCATGTTGACGCCCTGTCTCAGCGATTGGATGACGGAATCCCCGACGACGTTAAATCAATTTTCCAGCTCTATCATCACCTTTTAGATGCCAACAGTCTTGGGCGCGAAGTAGAAGAAAAGATTCGCCAAGGTTGGGACGCTGCTTCGTCGTTGAAAATGGTAGTCGAAAGCTACGCGGCTCGTTTTCAGGCTATGGACGACCCTTACATGCAAGAGCGTGCTATTGATATTGTCGATTTATCAGATCGTATATTAGCCAATATTTTGTATGAAGCGAACGGACAAAAAGTTTCTGAGCAGGTTATTACTGAGGCAAGTATTTTAGTCGCTGATGAAGTGTCAGCCCCCATGCTTGCTGAGTTTCCGCGAGATAAGCTCAAAGGCATTATCTCTATTCGGGGCTCGAACAACTCTCACGCAGCCATATTAGCAAGGGCTATGGGCGTGCCTGCCGTAATGGGCTGTCAAAACGTTACACCAGCGCTACTTGAAGACAAAGAAATTCTGCTTGATGGCTACTCCGGGGAAGTCATTATTTCGCCAGAGCGCAACATTAAGACCGAATTTATTCAGCTTATTGAAGAAGAGTCGGCCATTGCGGATAAAATCGACGCAGAGGCGGATAAACCGTGTGAAAGCGTTGATGGTTGCAGAATGTCCTTATACATCAACGCGGGCCTTTCTGCTGAAGTAGAACTTAACGCCGAACAGATTGGGGCAGGCGTGGGTTTATACCGCACCGAAATTCCCTTTATGCTTCGCGAGCGATTCCCTTCGGAACAAGAGCAGGTTCAGCTGTATCGCCAAGTCCTTGAGGCTGCGCCGTCGTTACCCATCACCATGCGTACTTTGGATGTGGGAGGCGATAAGCCGCTACCCTATTTTCCTATTAACGAAGAGAACCCGTTTTTAGGATGGCGTGGCATTCGACTTACACTCGACCATCCCGAAATATTCTTGGTTCAAGTTCGCGCTATGCTTCGGGCAAGCGTAGGGCTAAGCAACCTGCAAATTATGCTGCCCATGATATCTACGGTATCTGAAGTGCAGGAGTCTAAGCGCCTTATCAATCAGGCGTTTTATGAGATATCTGACGAAATTGCGGAATCAGGGCAAACCCTGAATAAACCAAAATTAGGCATTATGCTCGAAGTACCATCGGTACTTTATCAATTGCCCCAGCTGGCCAAGCATGTTGATTTCTTTTCAGTTGGCAGCAATGACTTAACCCAGTACCTACTGGCAGTCGATAGAAACAATACGCGGGTGGCGGGGCTTTACAATAGCTATCATCCAGCCGTACTAGGCGCGCTTTACGATGTGGTTCAAAAAGCTAACCAAAATCAAGTGCCTGTGACTATCTGCGGAGAAATCGCGGGAGAGCCCGCGGGGGCGTTGCTGCTAATGGGAATGGGTTACCGCCGTTTGAGCATGAACGGCTTTAACCTTAGAAAGATAAACTGGCTTATTCGAAAAGTAACGCTTGATGAGTGTAAGCAGTTACTTTCACTAGCGCTAACTTCTGTTAGCCAAGAAGAAGTTTTTGTGCACTTGAATCAGTATCTTGAAACTAAGGGCCTGGGAGGCCTTATCCGAGCAGGTGCTTAAAAAATGGAACCACTCGTTGTAATTGTTGTTAGCTGTCTGATCTTAGGCTCTATTGTCGGTATTCTTGCAGGAATGTTGGGTATCGGTGGCGGCTTAATTATTGTACCCGCGCTGTCATACCTAATGATTCACTTTCTGGGCATGACCACCGAAACGGTTATGCCTGTCGCTATCGCAACATCCTTATCTACCATCATTTTTACGGGTATGTCGTCGGCTTTAGCGCATTATAAGCTGGGTAATATTCAACGTCATGTTGTGCTGTATACGGGATTAGGAATTGCGTTTGGCGCAATTGCCGGAGCGCAGGTAGCAAGTCATATCTCGGGCGAATTGCTTAAAGATGTGTTCGCCGTCCTGGTTATATTGATAGCGCTGCAAATGATTTTTGGCAAACAAAAAGCGTCTGAAAACGAAGCATCCAAAAGAGCGTTAGCCGCTGTTGGCGGTGGAGCAGGCATGCTAAGTGCGCTTATGGGTATTGGCGGTGGCGCATTACTTGTACCCGCTTTAGTGTGGTTTCGTGTTAATGTACGCGCGGCTATAGGTTGCGCCGCTTTTTGCGGGCTTGTTATTGCCGTTTTTGGTACCACCAGTTTTATTATCGCTGGGTGGGGTGAGATAGATGTACCAGAATACAGTATGGGTTATGTTTATCTGCCTGCTACAGCTGGTATTGTTGCAACCTCTATGTTTACCGCAAACATAGGTGCTAAGCTTGGGCAGCGCGTTAATACACGTGTGTTAAAAGCGATGTTGGCATGTTTACTTGTTTTAGTAAGCATTAGAATGATTTTAGGAATTGAATAAAATAATGGAACAGAGCAGTTATCTGGTATTTCCCAGTATCGACCCCGTTATCTTCAGTGTCGGTCCATTAAGTGTCCGCTGGTACGGCTTAATGTATTTGGTAGGTTTTATTGCAGCGTATTTGTTAGCACAAAAGCGCCTATCACAAACTAACTGGAGTAGAGAACAGTTAAGCGACCTGCTTTTCTGGAGTTTCGTGGGCGTGATTTTGGGTGGTCGCATTGGCTATGTGTTTTTCTACCAGTTTGGCATGTTCTTAGACGACCCTCTATATCTATTTAAAATTTGGGCGGGTGGAATGTCTTTCCACGGCGGCTTGTTAGGTGTACTAGTAGCCCTGTTTTGGCGCGCAAAGTGTATGAATACGACCTTCCTTCGTTTAGGGGATTTCGTTGCACCACTTGTACCCATTGGTTTGGGGGCTGGTCGAATTGGCAATTTCCTAAACGCAGAACTATGGGGGCGCACCACTGACGTACCTTGGGCTGTCATTTTCCCTAACGCAGGTTATGTGCCTCGCCACCCTTCACAGCTTTACGAGTTTGCTTTAGAGGGCGTGCTGCTCTTTATTATCCTATGGCTTTATTCTGCCAAGAAGCGCCCAGTAGGGGCGGTCAGTGGCTTATTCTTGCTCGGTTACGGTAGCTTTAGGTTTATCGTTGAGTACTTCAGAGAGCCTGATGCTCATATTGGCTTATACCAAATGGGCCTAAGCCAGGGGCAACTTCTTTGTTTACCTATGATAGCTTTAGGAATAGGATTAATAGTCCGTGCTTATATGCGCGGAAAAGACCGTGTTGAACAACAAAAAATATAAGAATAACGATGAAAGAATATCTCGCATTAATGCGCCATGTACGTGATACGGGTGTGAAAAAGGAAGATCGAACTGGTACAGGTACATTAAGTGTATTCGGCTATCAGATGCGTTTTAATTTACAGGAAGGTTTCCCTTTGGTGACAACAAAGAAGTGTCACCTAAAATCAATCATTCACGAACTACTTTGGTTCTTAAAAGGCGAAACAAATATTGCCTATTTAAAAGAACATGGCGTAAAAATTTGGGATGAATGGGCTACCGATGAAGGCGAGCTTGGCCCTGTATATGGCCATCAATGGCGTAGTTGGGATCGCGGTGACGGTACCTCGGTTGACCAAATTGCCGAAGTGATAGAGCAAATTAAAAATAACCCTGATTCACGTCGTCTTATCGTTAGCGGCTGGAACCCGGCGGTATTGCCTGATACTAGCTATTCACCTAAAGAAAATGCTGCAATGGGCAAGCAGGCGCTACCTCCCTGCCATACGCTTTTTCAATTTTACGTTTTAGAAGGCAAGCTAAGCTGCCAGCTTTACCAGCGTAGCGGTGATATCTTTCTTGGCGTTCCGTTTAACATTGCAAGCTACGCACTGCTTACCATGATGATTGCACAAGTATGTGATTTAGAGCCGGGTGATTTTATCCATACGCTAGGTGATGCGCACTTGTATTCAAATCATCTTGAACAGGTAGAACTTCAGCTTAGTCGCGAACCGTTTGCCCGTCCGACGATGGAAATTAACCCAGATATTAAAGATATCTTTGGTTTTTCATACGATGACTTCACGCTAAAGAATTACCAGTCACACCCACATATCAAAGCCCCTGTCGCTATTTAAGGAGTTACCATGAGTACTCCAATATTGATTTGCGATGACTCGGGCTTCGCAAGGCGGCAAATGGCGCGCAGTTTACCCGACGGGTGGGATGTAGATGCCTCATTTGCCGAGAATGGTGAACAAGCCCTAGCTCTTATCAAAGAAGGTAAGGGCGACGTGGTCTTTCTCGATTTAAACATGCCGATAATGGATGGCTACCAAACTATGGAAGCCATTCGTCAACAGGACTTGCCGTGCTTAGTGGTGGTAGTGTCTGGTGATGTTCAGGCGCAAGCGCGGGAAAAAATGCTCGCCCTGGGTGCTTTAGATTTCATTCGAAAGCCAATTGATAATGATAAGCTTAGTCATATCTTATCTTCCTACGGCATTTATAGCGGTGAGAGCCATTCATCAGGGGCTAACTTACAAAAGGCCCAGGGGCAAAGTGAGTCAAGTGCGCCTAAAGCCAAGGGCCCAGCGAGTAATGAAGAGCAGTTAGACGCATGCCGTGAAATGGTCAATATTGCCATGGGGCGCGCAGGAGAAAATCTAGCCCAGCTGCTAGGTGAGTTTATTGACCTACCCATACCTAATGTTAACTTAATTGAAAGCAACGAATTGTCTATGGCGATTGCCGAGATTAATCGTAATGACAGCGTTTCTGCGGTTTCAAAAGGGTTTATTAGCGAAGGTATAAGTGGTGAAGCCCTGGTTATCTTTAACGATACGAATACGCAAAATATTGTTGAATTGTTGAAATACCCTTCGTCGGCATCGTCAGATAAACTTGCCCTAGAAGCCCTAATGGACGTGTCGAATATTCTAATCGGTGCTTGTTTAAATGGTTTGTCAGAACAACTCAATGTTGCTTTCAGTCATACGCATCCTATCTTACTCGGGCAGCACCAAGGTTTATCAACGCTTTTAAGCGATAACGTACAGCGCTGGGGAAAATTAATGGCCATTGAAATTGGCTATGCGATAAAGTCGAGAGATATTTCCTTCGACCTTCTATTGCTGTTCCCCGGTGATGCTATGAGTCACATTTATGCGCGGCTGTTCGATGATGGTTTTATAATACAAGACAAGGAAAGTCTATGAATGCTTCAACTGGTACACTCGCTGCAGAAACCCTCGTTAGTTCATCTCACGTACCTGCAGAATTACTCGACTCAATTGAAGTAGGGATTGCGGTAATTGATCGCAACTTCAACGTGCAGGTCTGGAATAAATTTCTTGAGGATCATAGCGCTAAGAAAGCGAACGCTATGGTTGGAACTAGCTTGTTTACACACTTCCCAGAAATAGAAGAGAAGTGGCTCAGAACCAAAGTTGACCCTGTATTTAATTTAAAAAGTCCGGTGTTTATCATTTGGGAGCAGCGCCCTTACTTATTAAAGTTCGATTGTAATCGTCCGGTTACTTGCGCCGCTGAGTTTATGTACCAAAACGTGACCATGTTCCCTATTGTAGATAAAAGCGGACGTGTAGAGCGGTTCTGTATGCTGGTTTACGATGTGACCGAGCAAGCCCTGGGCAAACTGGGAATGCAGCATCTTAACGAAGAGTTGAAAACTGCAAGCCGAGTCGATGGGCTTACAGGGTTATTTAACCGCCGCTATTGGCAAGAACGCTTTGATGAAATGCACAAGTTATGCGTTCGACGAGGAAAGCCCAGTACCGCACTCATGCTAGATATCGATCATTTCAAGCGGGTTAATGATACCTACGGGCACCAAACTGGCGACAAAGTCATAAAAATGCTTGCTGCCCTGATTAAACGTTGTGTGCGGGAAACCGATCTGGCGGGGCGTTATGGCGGTGAGGAGTTTGCAATTATCCTTAACGATTCAACGGTAGACGATGCGAAAGCGGTGGCCGAGCGTATTCGACAATTTGCCCAGCGTTTGGTGGTTGAGCATGAGGGCGAATCGATAAGCTTCACTGTAAGCCTTGGGCTTGCCCAGTTTTCTCCCGACTTTAAGGAGTCGATGGCATGGCTTGAGTGTGCCGACCAAGCGCTTTATCAGGCGAAAGAAAACGGTCGAAATCAGTACCGTATCTATACTTAGAAAAACACCATCTATAAAAGTGCAAGACGTAAGGTATTTTTGAGTTCCTGAAAGGTAACAGGCTTCACAAGGTGATATCGAATACCCGCCTGCAGTGAAGCTTCTTTATCGTTTCTGTGGGCATTAGCGGTAAGTGCAATTATAGGGAGGTTAGGGTGCCCTTCTTTCATTATTTTTGCTACTTCCAAGCCGTTAATATCTGGCAATTGAATGTCGAGCAACACGCAGTCAAAGTCGGTTTCGTTAACTCGGCTAATTGCATCGTCGCCGGTATAACTCACCGTCACATTGTGACCCATACTTTGTAGCATATACTCCACCATCTCGGCGTTAATCGGCTCATCTTCAACAACTAATATGTTGGCCTTGGCTACATCTTTTATGACTTTTGCATTATTTGCCGTTAGTTGATGAATGGCGTCTACAAACCGATTTCGGTCGATAGGTTTAACAAAGCTCTGATATATGGGTAGCTCACTTTTGGCGATAATATTGGCGATATCCGGTGTTGCAGACAATACGATGACCGGCGGCACTCGTTCTCCATAGATTGCGCGCAGTGTTTTTACCAGTTCAAGTCCATTCATCCCTGGCATATATAAGTCGGCAATGATGCCCGAGAATTGAAGCAGTTCTTCGTGGAGGTTCAAAAGGTTGGCGCCAGACGAGAATGTGCGAACGCTAAAGCCTTCTTTCGTGACAATAGACTGTAGATGAAGCCTTGAGATTTCTAAATCGTCGACAACCGCGAATTTGGCATTTGAAGGGGTAGATGACACCGATGGTGAATCTTCTACTGGCTTAATAGGCAGTGATATTTTAAATTCAGATCCGACGCCAACGGTACTGCTGACTTGAAGTGTACCGCCAAGTCTATCAATACTGCGTTTGGCAACCGATAGCCCAATCCCCGCCCCTGGGTAGCGCTGACTTTGCGAATGCTCTCCTCTATAAAAGCGCTCAAACATGCGTTTTTGCGTACTATCATCAATGCCAATGCCGGTGTCGTTAATAATGATTACTAGAAAAACTTTTTTGTTTTTAACTAGCGTTGTAACGGTCACGTCAATTAAACCCGTTGAAGTAAATTTCACGGCATTATCGAGAATATTCACTATGACTTTGGAAAGGGCCATAGCATCGGTTTCAGCATAACTTGGCACGCTATGACTGCAGTGCATGTTAAATTCGAGCTTTTTGTCTTTAATCCTTACCGAAAAAGGGGATATGCATTCGTCTAACAAGCTGATCAAGTCTACCTTTGAAAGTTGAAGGTCATCCTCTATGTGATTATTGAGTATATCAGTAAGGTTGTTGGTTAAATTTAGCAGTCGATAACTGGATTGCTCTGCTTGTTGAATTAACCGAGTACGCTGATCTTCCAAATTAGGAATAAGCTCTAAGGCACTAATTATGGCGCTAATCGGGGCCCTAAACTCATGGCTGATAAGCTGTAAAAACTCTTTGTTCTGTAGATCTTGATCATTATCAGCAATAGCAAGCCGTACCTTTGACTTGTTGAGTTTTCGCAGAGATTTCTTGGGTGAGCTTTTACTAATAATCCACGCACCAAGATACCAAAGAACCAGAACAACTGCGCCAAATAAAGTGGTTATCAACATCTTTTGCCGCAGTACCTGTACACGGAGTAACGCCGCATTTTCTTCCGCTTGTAAGGTGCTTAGAAGAGGAAGAAGGCTAAAGCCATCATCAATATAAGGCTTCATTTCAGTAGGGGGGAGCGCCATAAACGTATAAAGCAATATTCGCGTTGTTTTGGCGCTTTCTTCGGCTGTAGCTCTATTTAAACCTTTATATGCCTTTGTAAACTCTTCTTTAGAAACGGGCGCAGGAGCGTCGCTGACCCTCCATCTGTCTTGTAAATATCGATGTAACCCCTGGTACGTTACCTGTAACTGATGGGCTAGAGCGGTATGATTGCCATTATCGCTTTGAGTTTGTCTGTTGAATTGGTGAATTCGATGTTCAGCGGTAATTATACTGTTTACTAAATCACTCTTTTGCTTAAGGCTAGTAATGAAAGACTGCTGTTTGGTGTTTAACACAAACAAGATTGAGATAATAATGGCCGCGAAAAACATAGCCGAGGCGTTTACTTTTGAAAAGGTAAAAGCGGTGGATACCAGTGATGACTTGCGTTGCGGTGGATCAGCCTTGTTTGCGCTCAAATTTCTTCCTTGCAAGAGTTTGTATTAACTACCTTCTTTAAATGTAGGCAACTAATACAAAGTTGCAAGGCCACTAAATGTAGACAACAACAGGGTGTAAGGAATTTATGGCGCTTCGACGCGCTTTATGTGATCTCTTATGGAATATAAAAAGCAAAGGCTTGGGACCACCATGACAGCGGTCAAAATGAAAAACAAACTCCAGTTTCCATTAAGACTATCAACAACTAGACCACTGCTAGAAGCAACCAATGTTCGTCCTGCAACACTTAGTGAGGCCATAAGTGCATATTGAGTTGCGCTAAAAGCGCGGTTACATAAAAGCGATATAAAGGCGACCATGGCAACGGTGCTCCATGCTCCGGTAAAACCGTCGACGACTACAGTGATGGCTAACAGTGAAGTTGAAGGCCCAGTTTGCGCGATAAGAGCAAACAGAAGGTTTGAAGCCGCCATGGCAACCCCTGCAATCATCAGTCCTCGGTAAATACCATAGCGAATATTGACTAATCCACCGAGCAGAGAAAAGACAATCGTCACCCACCAGTTAAGCAGCTTTGAGTAAGTGGCGATATCGCTATTTGAAAAACCCACTTCTTTATAGAAGACGATGCTCATACGACCTAAAAACGCTTCTCCAATTTTAAAAAGAAAAATAAACAGTAAGAATGAAGCAGCCAGCTTGATGCCATTGCGGTTAAAGAACTCCGAAAATGGTGTTATGAGTGTTGTTCTTATCCAGTTAATTGCTGCAGAGCTTTTTGCGTCTACATCCGTTACTTGCTCAAGCAAAGCTTCCCTATCAACAGCGGGTTCATTAGCAAACCAGGTAGCTATTGCCAAAGAGGCCATGATAGCGCCAAGTAATAAGTAAATATCTGGCCAAGTCCAGGAAGTGAGGTCTGCTAAGAAAAAGGGGATAGCGCCAAGGCCACCGTAGCCCGTCCACCATCCAGCTGTTGCTACTGATGATGCAGCAGACATACCATCTTTGTCTTCTTTTTCAATGCAATCAATACGAAAGCCATCAATAGCAATATCTTGGGTGGCAGAAGCAATGGCAATGAGTAAACCAATTAGGGCTACGTAGAATAGGTCTTGGTTTGCGGTAAGTTGGGACATGGCCAGACACAGGAAAACAACAGCGCTTTGCATCAAAAAGATCCAACCTCGTCTTTGTCCTAGCATTGGCGGCTTAAGCTTATCGACAAGGGGCGACCATAGAAAATTAAATGAGTAGGTGGCGAAGATAATACCGAACAAACCAATCGCCGAACGCGATAACCCTTCATCCTTTAACCATGCCGATAATACTGAACCAATCATGATCCAAGGGAAGCCACTGGAAACGCCAAAAAGAAAAATGGTTAAGAAGCGTTTGTCATTGAACGTTTTTAATGCAGTTAGCAATACTTCGGCCTTCGGCGTTGACTCAAAAGTGTATTGAGCCATGAACCATTGTGTTTAGCAATAAAACTGTGGGGGCATGATGAACTTTTAAGCGATACGTTTTAACCCAAGGGGGGAGTATACCGTTGTAAGTGAGCGGAAATTAGGGGCGGATCCCGACGCAATCCAGAGGGCAGTGCCCTAAACCTTCCAAAAAGTTAACACAGTTTGTTAACTCATCAACAAGAAACTGGTCTTTTGTTAGTTTATCTTCATTCCAGTAATGCACTTGATGAAGCAAATGCCAAAAAACACGCTCTTTTTGCGTATATGGCTGGGTTAACGTGCATTCAATTTGCCCCCATTCTTCCATACTATCCCAAAAGAATAGCTCGATCTCCTCGATAGGAAGCTCTCCCTGCCAAAATGCTCGCAAATAGAAACACAGCTGTTTCGCTTTGTTATCTACAAAATCTTGAACATTCACAAGCCACTCAACCGTCGTTGTTTGCTAAAAAATAGTATAGCCCATAACATGACTACCATTGACTTCAACATCCCATTATTCGTATGAATAAAGGTAGGTAACTGTTTTGGATACTGATTTAGCCTAATCCTAAGATAGAGGAATTACCAGCCTAGATGCCTGGTCCAGCCTATGATGCTATTTGCAACTATATGAATGTTAGGGTGTTTCTCAATTTCTTTTATACTAAAGGTTAAAGAATTATTTGGCAGGTGGACTTGCCTATAGTGCAATTTCAGTTCGTTTTTTGCACGAACCTTTCTTTTCATTGCGGTGCTTGCTTCCCAGTCATTAAAGTTTATTAAAGACAAGTCAAGAATGGGAAAGCTGGCTTTCGCGATAGTATCAATCACTAAGTTATTTGTTTTTTCTTGTGGCCAGAATGGCGATATAGCGACAAATGAGTCTGGTTGTAAACCAGGCTGCATTTCTACTGCAGACAAGTAGGCCGTTGCAAGCATTCCTTGCGCAATGACCATGCGGTATCCCGTTCTATCTTGCAAATAATTATCTAAAGCACTGAGTTGCAGCGTTAGTGCAGTCGTTGTTGATTTAAAATCAAGGTACTGAGTCAGTTGATCACTTCTCGGGTGGATGATTGATTCACTACCCATCGATGGGGATGCGCTTTCTGCTTGGGCTTCACTGGTTTGTTCTTCAGTAGTTAGAACCGATGGTGAGCTTGTCGACAAATTAAATGGGCTGATAATTACGTTCCACCCTTTCTCAGCAAGCATACTCGCTAGGCTGTTACCTTCTGCAAGGGTCAAGCTAGATGGAAAGGGTTCAGTGAGTATCACGGCAACACCCAAAGGGAGCGGAGTTCGTGCCTCAATGAAAATAACAGGGGCTTTCTCTTCGCCCACCATTAACGCGTCCACTTCTCCGGGCAAATAGGCATTACTTACATCTGTGAAAAAATCACAATGCGCCGTTACAGGCAGCAGCGATACGATAACTGCAAATGTTATAAGAAGAGCGTGCCTTTTCATAAAAAACGGTTTGCCTTTACCTATTTTTGATTTGCGCGGTTACGGCAGCATCAAATCAATTCATACACCAAGTATTCTAAGAAGGTTATCGGCAGAACCTTATAAAACTGAAATGAAGTCCATAGATAAAATAAAGAACCGCTAACTACTCAATACTTTCAGAAAGGGCTTTGGGGTGGTACTGGCTAAAAGGTATAGGAATGTGAAAATGCTGCCAGTGCCCGAATGTAGGGTGGGAAAAGCTTAAGCTTTCTGCATGTAGCTGCAAGCGAGAGGCCATAGATAACGCTTCTTCATGGGCATAAAGTCTGTCCCCTAAAATAGGGTGGCCTAAAGCAAGCATATGCACGCGCAGTTGATGAGAGCGACCTGTGATGGGATAAAGGGCA
The DNA here is from genome assembly GCF_056311775.1 of Alteromonas sp. ABH4_454. Lineage (NCBI taxonomy): Bacteria > Pseudomonadati > Pseudomonadota > Gammaproteobacteria > Alteromonadales > Alteromonadaceae > Alteromonas > Alteromonas sp. ABH4_454. The sequence continues at coordinate 1,427,579 of NZ_CM149972.1, forward strand.
ACTAAAGAGTAGGGCAATCCATTTTCATCATGGGTACGCTCGACAACGTCAAATTGCGTCACTGCTTTCTTACCGCGCTCGAAATCTACCATTTGCTTCGGTCTGTTCGGCCAGTCGCAAATAAGGGGTAAATTAACCTCTCCACTGTCTTGTGCTACATGACCATGTACTCGGGCAAAATACCGCTTTTTAGTTTGTCGAAGCTCAAATTGTTTTGATATATGGCGATGACTCTCTTTATTCAGTGCCAGCACTAAGATACCCGATGTTGCCATATCTAGCCGATGAACTACCGTCGCGGTAGGGTATACACAATTAACACGGCTAATGAGCGAGTCTCGGTGCTCTAAGGCCTTTCCTGGCACGCTTAACAGTCCGCTAGGCTTGTGAGCTACCACCACATCCTCATCTTGATACAGGATATCAAGATAAGGCGTCATAGGCGGGTTATAAACAAAACTCGGGTTTGCCATTATGTACTCGTTACTTCAACGTTGTTCTTTCAGTGCTTAACATTTTGCATTTACGGGTTGTTCACCACAATACGTATTGCGTCTAGCTGAACATCAGCTTCCTGAATGACCTTATCGAGCGCATTCATTTGCGTTTCAATAAATTCAATTTCGCTATCGCGCACAGCAGGGTTGCGCTTTTGAAGATCGCGCAAGCGCTGTATTTCATCATTCAATGTGCTATGCATATCGTTAAGGGCATCATGCTGCTTTTGGTTAGCCTCATGATGGGCAAGCTTACGTGCTTTCTCGATTGCAAGTTCAAGCGGCTGTTGCAGTGCTTTTAGAAGTTGAGAAGAAATTTTGCGGCCAATTTTACGCTTAACATCAAAACTTAAGTCAGAAGGATTGCCCTGCGCATCTAAACATACCCGCACAGGCGTTTGTGGCAAGAAACGGCCTAATTGAAGCGCTTTCGGCGCTTGTGCATGCAGCACAAAAAGGGTTTCTATCCAGTAGGCGCCCTTCGGTAAAGATAGCTCGGCAATAAAGCCCATACTGCTTTTTCCGTGTACGTCGGTGAGTACTACATCAATCGCGGTATGTACTAGCGGGTGGTCCCAGCTAAGAAACTGTACGTTTTCAAGCGTGGTGGCAACACGGCGCTTGTAAGTGACCGTCATGCCTTCTGGGTCAAGCCCTGGAAGCTGGCTTACCATGGATTCGGTTGGCATAAGAATAAAGCAGTCATTGCCTTTTTCGTCTTGCTGGACGCCGATAGCGTCAAATACACGGCCCATAAAGCGCGACAAATCTTGTTCGCTATCAAGGGTGATAATGTCTTCAAGCAGTTGCTCTACACGGCCCTCTCCAGAAGCATTAAGCTCAAGAAGTCGATCGCGACCGGCTTCAAGTTGAGCCACCAGTTGGCTATTTAGCGTAACGCTCATGTTTACAAGCTCGTCACGGGCACTCATATCGTCAGGGTGCAAGCAGGCACCAATAAGCAAAGGTTTAACGTCGTCAAACACACCAGAGCCGGTCGGACAGGTTTTCTCAAAGGCATTAAGTCCTTCGTGATACCAATCTAGTAAAACGTGCTGCGCGGTTTTCGCTAAATACGGAACGTGAATTTGTACAGTTTGAGTTTGGCCAATACGGTCAAGACGGCCAATACGCTGTTCAAGCAGGTCTGGCGTAATAGGCAAGTCGAACAGAACCAAGTGGTGAGCGAACTGGAAGTTACGGCCTTCACTGCCAATTTCACTGCACAATAGAATTTGAGCGCCGTCTTCTTCGTCAGCAAAGTAATGGGCGGCCTTATCGCGCTCAACGATGCTCATGCCTTCGTGGAATACACTGTGGCGTATGCCGGTTTGCGTGCGAATGACTTCGCCTAACTCTTGTGCAGTACGAGCGCTGGCGCAAATAAGCAGTATTTTTTCTGGCTTAACGCTTTGCATAAAATCTAGCAGCCATTCAACGCGTGGGTCGTGCTTAGTCCAGCTATTAACCACACTTGCCATACGCTCAGGGTATAGTGAATAGGTTAGGTCGCCGCCGCTCACTGCCTCTGAATAAACCTCAGGTAAAGCCAATTCATATGCACTTAGTTTACGCTCTGGGAACCCTTCGATATTGGCACGGCGGTTTCTGAACAACATGCGACCTGTACCGTGACAGTCGATAAGTTGATGCAGCAACGCATGACGATTTTCCGGCGAGCTTAAATCACCTGCATGTTCCATTACGTCAGGCGCGAATTCTGCGAGTTTGCTGCGTTGTTTGTCATTAGGCTCGGCGTCTGAAAGTAATGGCGCTACCGCATCGGCGAGCTGGCTGTATTTCGATTCTTCATCTAAGAAAGCGTCGTAACTATGGAAGCGAGCCGGGTCGAGTAGGCGTAAGCGTGCAAAGTGGCTTTCGTGACCAAGCTGATCAGGCGTTGCGGTAAGTAGCAATACGCCAGGTGTTTGATTCGCTAGTGCTTCAACACATAGGTATTCGGCAGAGGGAGCTTCACTTGACCACGCAAGGTGGTGGGCTTCATCGACAACCATTAAATCCCAACCTGCGGCTTGAATTTGCTGCTGGCGTTTTTCGCTCTTACTGAGGAAGTCGATACTGCAAAGTACCAGCTGGTCGCTTTCAAACGGGTTTATTGCGCCTGTGTCAGCTGTATCGTCATCTTCTAGGCCTTCGCTCTTTTCTATCGCTTCACTCTTCTCAATTGCTTCGCAGCGACTCTCATCGTAAATGGCGAAAGGAAGATTTACGCGGCGCAGCATCTCAACTAGCCATTGGTGCATGAGCGAGTCTGGCACCAAGATAAGCACGCGCTCGGCACGACCAGTTTTAAGCTGCTGGTGAATAATTAGCGCTGCTTCAATAGTTTTACCAAGCCCTACTTCATCAGCAAGCAATACGCGAGGCGCGTGTCTGCCGCCTACCTCTGATGCTATGTGTAGCTGGTGCGGGATAAGCGATATACGGGCACCGGCAAGGCCGATAGTACTTGAGCGCAAATATTCGTATTGATGATCTAGGGCGCGTTCGCGTAAGTCGAACCATTTCGGATTGTCTAGTTGCTGACTAAACAGGCGCTTTTCAGGTTGGTTTAAGCGAATGTGGCTGTCTAGCATGGTTTCAGGTAAACGCACTTGTGCCTTGGTGTCTTCCCGGAGCCCGTGATATATAAATAAACCTTGGCTTTCTTCTTTTTCAGTAATGGTCATTTCCCAGCCATCTTGGCTTTTGACCGTTTCGCCAATTTCGAATATTAGTCGCGTAAGGGGCGCGTCTTGCTTTGTGTATTTTCGCGCTTCGCCTGTTGCCGGATACAACACTTCAACTGAGCGGAAATCGTTACCGATAACCACGCCCAGCCCCAGCTCTATTTCGGTGTTGCTTAACCAACGCTGACCAACTAAAAATTGACTATCTGAACTCATAAATCACCAACCTGTTTTTCGGGGGGCGGTATTGTACGCATTGCGTTGTGATAAGTCATTAATACTAGCTTATTTGATTTACGGTTGCAGGTGGGGGACGTGATTGAGTAACTATACCTCTGCGTCAATAAGACGATTAGCAAGAGTAGTGCCTTCATTACTTCACAGCGAGAATGCTGGTTAGCAAAAGAATAAGAACGTTAACGTATCCATCAGGCTTGCTTTGTCACAGGGTTGACGTAAAACTGTCGTATCACTGACCATGGATATTTCTTACTGTTAACCGCGTTACGTTTTTAACGTATGTGAAGCGCAGCTAACAGGAGGAAGCGCGAGATGGATATGAAAGTAGACAGTCAAAAGCTTATACAACTTCGCAATGCTAAGGCGTGGAGTCAGCAGCATCTGGCAGATGTGTCCGGATTGAGTTTGCGTACTATTCAGCGAATTGAGAAAACACAATCTGCATCACACGATTCAATAGGCGCACTTGCTTCGGTTTTCGAAACGACGCCCGATACGCTTTTAATGGGTGAAACCCTCGCCACTACAAGTCATGCTCAAGGGCAGCCAACCTCGCAAACTTCTACTGCGGGCGAGAATGCCGCAGCTCATCATGCAATTAAACAGCAGCTTGACCGGCCAACGTCGTTGAATCCCCAACATGTTCTTTGGATCACGCTAGCGCTCGCCATCAGTTTGTTTGTGGCTATTTATTATGCGCAAACGGTCAATGCGAACAATGGTAGCAACCAAGTAATCGAAGCTGGCAAGCCAGTTAATGTCAGTAGCGAAGTCCTTGAAGATGCAACAACTTGGCTGGAACTTATCGACAGCGGTGAATATGAACAAAGCTGGAAAGAGAGTGGGGCTATTTTTAGAAGCGGTATTTCAATAGCTAAATGGACCGAGGCGATGCAGCTAGTCAGGGAGCCATTGGGGGCAGCCAAGTCGAGGGAAATCGCATTAACACAAGCGCCAACTTCACTGCCAGGATTGCCTAAAGGAAACTACTTAATTTTGTCGTTCACCACTGACTTTGATTCCCAGACCACAATGAAAGTAGAGACCCTTTCTATGGTGGAAGTTGATGGTGAATATAAAGCAATAGGCTACTTCATTAAGTAGCCTACTCAGGTAACTGGTACAAAGTTTCAATCCCTTGAATGGCTTTGAGAGCATCATCGCTAGTTGCATTGTTTATGGCGTCAATAAGTTCAGGTGCGTTATAAGGCTCAAGTAATGCTAAAAAGGTCGCTGTGCCAGGCGGCATGCCTCGACTCACTGCTTTTTGAAGTCGTTTCCATACGGTGAACAGCGACTCCTCACCTAACGTTTTTTGCTGCACCACGCCATCGATGGCGCGGTGCATTACCATTCCGCACGAGTAATAAAGATTGAAGCGTCCGTTCTTATAAGCGTTGGCTAGCGTGCTTTGCGTTAAACCTTGCGTGCAGCTTTCAAACGCGTGGGTTATACGCCTATCCACATAGCTATTGGCATCTTCATAAAGGTAGTTCATAGCTAGTGCCGCAAAGTAGTCGGCGCTACCTTCATGTAACCACGATTGTTCGTCATTCTCTGAAACACCGGCGGTATTACCTGGCTGATATAAATGTGCTGCTTCATGGGCAAAGAACCACAACGTCTTATTGGCAAAGTCGCTATTCTCAGCGCGTTTGTCCAAATCATTTCGGTTCCAGTGCATAAAAATTTGATTTGGCAGCGTGCCGCCTTGTGAGGAATGACCGTCAACCATGGCGTAAGAAGCAAATAGCATAGGTTTTTCGGTGGCAAGTGGGTTAAGAGAGTGAGAGAAATAAGCCATGATATTGGGCATGTCGTACTTAAGCTTCGCTTGTATGCTCTCAGGTAGGGCTGGGTCAATAAGAGCAACGGCGCTGTCTGTGATCATAGGTTGCTGCTTACCTACATAAACCTGTCTGCCATTATTTTTATCTACCCATGAGGCGCTGCCACTAACTACTTTTCCGTTTAAAACGATATGTTCGCCACTTGGTACTTTAAGGGTGATGGGCCATTCATTATGTTCATCTTTACAAGCATTAGCACAAGCAAACAGACGACCAGAATGAAAAGCATTGCCACCGTTCGAAAAGGGCGAAAACGGCGCATAGTCTTTGCCCAAGTGTTTGTAAGTGGGGGTGAGTACAAAAGAAACCTTAGAAATAGGTTTTCCCGTCTTAGAGCGCACAATTTCTTGTTGTGAAGTGGTGTCGTAGGCAATCTCAATGTCACTAGTTTTTGGTAGCCAGCGAGTGGTTCTAGAAGCGTCAGGATTTCGGACGAATACTAGCTGTTGTGAAGGCTTATCAAGGGTATAGCTTAGCTCCCAATTAGCACCGCTTTCTGTCTGAATTTTTTCAATTACGGTGTCGACCTGGTTAGCGAGACTTACGCCACTCGCAAAGTTAGTGACTATCAACACTAAAAGGGTAAGAAAGGGATGAGCTATAGTTCGAAGGGGGGGCATCACAACTAAAAGATCCTTTTTAAGTGTAGTAATAATGGTTTACTTTCGCGTATTACGAATGTAGCCAATATCAGCGTCTACGCGTGTGTTTCGCAACCAGGGTTAAAATAATGTTAATGAGGGCTGGCTGATTTAATATTAATTTATTTACTGATAGTAACGCACGTTTTGTTTTTATCTGCTATTTAAACTTACATCTAATGAATAATGGAACTTATATAATGCCAAATATAACGGGTGATGTTGTTTCCCTTTTTACCCGTACGTCGGTACCTAAAAAGGCGATAGGGTTGTACTTACTATGTTTGGTTTTTCTACTTGGCACCAATTTCACCTATGCACGCCCTGTTACGCTTGCAACATCAGAGGTAAGCCCCTTTAGCGACAGCCAAGACGTGTCGAAAGGCTATGTGAATGAAGTGGTAATAAGAGCTTTTGAAGAGCTAGGCGAGCCGCTTAATGTAGAGCGTTACCCTCATGCTAGGGCTTTAATGTTGGCGAAAAAGGGCGCCGTAGACGGTGTCTTTCCTGTTCATGACTACGAGCGTTTTAATGACGCATTTCTTCTATCTGATGCTATCCCAGCGGGAGCAAGTGGGTTCCTAATTAGGACGAAAGACTTTAAGAATAGAAGTGAAATACCTAATCTAGTTGAATGGCTCAAACGACAAAACTTGCGAGGAATTGGGTACCTCAGAGGCACAGTAGCGCCGCAATTTTTATCAAATGAAGCGTTTTTCAATATGTACCCAGGAAAGTCTACGGTTAATCTATTAGATTTACTTGGAAGAGAGAGAATTGATGTTTTATTTATTGATAAGTATAGCGCCAAGGAAGCATTAGTTAACGAGCGACCTAGCCTCAAAGGTGAGTTTATATTTATCCCTGGGGAGGAAGTGCAAAGCTCTTTTCATCTAGCGCTTTCAAAACAAAACCCTAAGTCTTCCAAGCTAATTGAGAAGTTCAACCTAGCGTTACAGAAACAAAAACAGAATGGGCTTTTGGCGCGCACACTCGAAAAGTATGGTGTATATAACACTTCAAAAAACGAAGATGCATTAATTGTTGGCGCGCCAGATATTAATGCTGTTTTTAATGCAAAAGCATACCTGGATAAATACGGCTCCCCTCTATCACTGTCAAATATCCAATGGCGAATAATGGATGAAACCGTTTTACGCCGCCGATTGCTCGGTAATTTTTCAGTTAATGAAAATAGCTTTGATTTGGTATTAATTGGTAATTACGGGCTTCCTATTTGGGCGAAGCGGGAAATTCTCGTTCCTTTTAACACGCATCCTGACGATTATGATATTGATGATGTCATTCCTGCAGCTCTTAATGCAAACACCGTTAACGGTAAGCTTTACGGGTTACCGTTTGTCGCTGAAACAACACTGACTTTCTACCGAAAGGACCTGCTTGATAAGTTTAATTTAAGCCTTCCCTCAGTGCTCACATATACCGACGTTAAGGAGCTAGCTCAACAAGTACATATGCCCGAAAAAGAAGTTTATGGCGTAGGGCTTAGAACGCGCGTGGGGTGGGGACAGAATATGGCATTAGTGAGTACCATGGCCAATACCTATGGGGCATCGTGGTTAGATGAAAAAATGCGACCTACCCTAGACAGCACGGCGTGGCTTGATGCAGTGAATATGTATGCTGACCTTGCAAAGAACGTTGGCCCCCCAAGAAATGAAGATATGGGGTGGCAAGAGAACCAAAAACTTTTTGCTCAAGGCAAGTTAGCGTTTTTCATTGATGCCTCTTCTTTAGGCGGCGCGCTATTTGATAAAAATTTCTCTAAGGTTACTCAATCCACTGGCGTTACTTATGCGCCGCTCGGAACGCAACAGAAAGGGGCGCAGTGGTTTTGGTCATGGAATTTTGCCGTTCCGAAACAATCGCGCTATGTGAAAGAGTCCCAGCGACTTGCGCATTTTTTAACATCAAAAACCTTTATTGATGACCTCAAGAAAGTTAGCGGTGAATACGCAGCCCCTTCAGGTACTAGGCACTCTACGTATTCAAGTGCTTATCAGCAAGTCGTGCCTTATGCTGCGTTTGAGCACCAAGCGTTGAAGTTACTTTCAAGCGATGAACCGAGTGAATCCATGATTGGAAGCCAGTTTATCCCTATCCCAGAGTTTACTGCTATTGGCTATGCAGTAGGGGCACAAGTCAATGACGTGGTTACCGGTAAAAAAAGCGTGAAGGCGGCATTAGAAAGCGCGCAGAATCAAACAGAGATAATTTTAGAGCGCGCTGGGTACTTCACGAACAAAGAGAACTAGCTTGTTAGCATTGCGTATGTGAAAAAAGACTAAGACGATTGCGCTTTACATTTGTTCTAAATGAAAATAAAAAAAGAAAAAACAGTGCTAAATCTTAAAAACTGGATTATGGTGGAATTAAGGGTTCGCTAATTCAACTGACGAACCTTTGAGGCAGAAAGTGTAGTACTGCTTCTCAGTCGACGCGAGTAGGGGAAGAAGTCCTGTTTCGAGCGGCATTCTCCTACAACCGTAACTGTAGCTTGTTAGTGCGCGGGTTCATAAATGAACTATACGCCTAACCTGGCTTTATTTACCGGAGTGAAGGATGCCAAAAAAAAATTCTACCGATACTAAGATTTACGTCCTCGATACCAATATTCTGCTGCACGAACCTCACGCTTTTCTCTCCTTTAAAGAACATGATGTTGTTATTCCAATGACCGTATTGGAAGAACTCGACTACATAAAAGACAGTAAGAAAGACGTGGCGCGCGACGCACGGGTATCCATTCGGGCGATGGAGGACTTACTCCACGACGCAACGCCAGAAGATATGCTTGCAGGTGTATCGATGGAAGGACTTGGCGCGGGGCAAACGGCACCTACAGGTAGCCTATCTATCTTTGCCGACCTTAATATGGTCGAAGCCCAGCAAGTCTTCACCAGCAATGAGAACGACAACCGCATTATTAACGTAGCGCTGCACTTGCAAAAGACCTTTGCGCCGCAAAAAGTGGTGTTGGTAACTAAAGATCTTAACATGCGCCTTAAAGCGAAAGGGGCAGGGCTTGCTCATGTTGAGGACTATCGAACCGACCAGCTTATTACCGATATCAAATATTTATCTCGCGGGTTCCATACCTTTGAGGGAAATTTCTGGGACAGCGTAAAAAGCGTGGATAGTCGTAGTGAAGGTCGAGACACCATTCACACCATACCAAAATCCATGTTGCCCGAGGCGTATGTAAACGAGTTCTTACTCGATGAAACAAAACAGTTTGCAGGTTTAGTTGAAGAGATCACCGACGATCATTTAGAAGTACTGGATTTAGGTTACGAACGCTTAATGGGTCGTCACGCCTGGGGCATTACACCTAAAAATATCGGTCAGGCAATGGCGCTTCATGCGCTGCTAGACCCGCACATTGATATGGTTATTCTCACAGGCCCTGCCGGTAGTGGTAAAACGCTACTTGCGTTAGCGGCAGCCCTTGAAATGGTGGTAGAGCGCAACATGTATGACAAAATCATTGTTACGCGAAGCACGCCAGAAATCGCTGAGTCTATTGGCTTTTTACCGGGTACTGAAGAAGAAAAGATGTTGCCTTGGTTGGCAGCGATTACTGACTCACTTGAAGTACTTCACAAGCATGATGAAAACACCAAAGGCTCTATGAACTACATCATGGAAAAGGCCAATATCCAGTATAAGTCGGTAAACTTTATGAGAGGTAGAAGTATTCAAAATGCCATAGTGATTTTGGATGAGTCGCAAAACTTAACCGCGTCACAGCTTAAAACTATCATCACCCGTTGTGGTGAAGGAACTAAGCTCATTGTAGGTGGTAACCTGGCGCAGATTGATAGTAACTATCTGAGCGCCGTGACCTCTGGGCTTACTTATTTGGTAGAGAAGTTCAAGGACTTCTCGGGCAGTGCCACCATTAATCTAGATGGCGTTGTAAGAAGTCGACTAGCGAGCTTTGCTGAAGAAAACCTCTAGCGAGTTACTCTTCCCAAGTATTTTATTTAAAGCGCCTTAATCAAAAAGGTGCTTTTTATTTTTACATTCAGTGAAGATATTTTCCCAATACACCAAGGATGAATTTGTTCCTTTTATTCGACAGTTTCCACTTGATAGCGCCCGGTGACAATGTGGCGTTCGGTATCTTCAGATACTTGTCCAAATGGAATGAGTGCTGGGCCAGTGGGGTCGTAGAGCACGTAAGTATCGCCTTCGTGCTCTATAGTTCTGTCATCGGCCATGGGCGTCAAGGCAATGCCGAGCAAGGCATGATTTGGCAAAAATACCATGATCATTTTCGTGGACGGTAAAAATGCGCGCACCATCGACGATGCCAGTACTGCCTTACTATCGCAATCACCAAGGTTCTGCATAAGTACGCTGACAGGCGGCGCATAGCCAGAGCCATTACTTACTACTCTGTCTTCTAATGTGTCGTAAGGGATACTTTGAAGCCAACTAAGAAGTAGTGAAAAATATCCTCTGTAGTCTGACTGTACGTTCACCTTTTCATAAAACGCCTGCGATGCTGCTATTAAAGGCTTTACCGACTCGGTAACATATCGCACATGATCGGGTTTTATTGCTTGTTGATTAAACAAGGTAGTGAAGCGGGTAAAGTAATTATCTTGCAAGTACTTATCGTACTCTTGCTGCTGAATAGCTTTTAAATTATTGAGTATTTCTTCAACTTGCGCTTCGTCTGAGCCTGTAACCTGAATATCAATAGACTCTTTTTTTGGCGTTATCTTCACACGCGCAACTTTTGGGTCTATTTTTTTTGCTTCTTTAGTTAATGCAACAATAATGTATCGCTGTGCTATTTTCGGTTTGTAGTTAGCTTGCTGAGAAGGGGCTTCTTTTAATGCACTTTTAGATAACTCAAAAGAAATAGATTGTCGCCTGTTATCGTTATCTAGCCATTCGTAGCTAAAATTTACCCCCGTATCCGTGTTAACTTTGCTGTATTTGAGTTGTTCGCCGTGTGCAGCAGTCACTAAACAGAGGCTAGAAAACAGCATAAGCATGCTGGCTGGTTTTAATGTGCAGAGCACGTGAAATTGAGACACGAATACATATCTTTTCAACGCATTTCCAATCGCTGTATGTGCACCGCCCTTCACATTGTTTACCACATCATTTCCCACATATTCATCACATTACTGAGTATGCGCACCTATATGTAAAAAACAAGTTTATGCTGAATTTGGTCTAAGGGGATTGAGAGACGAAGCCACGTTAAGGTGTTCTTTGGATAAAACGCAGCCTTCGGCTGCTAGAACAAATAAACCCCTCCGGAAAAAAGAGGGGTTTATGATCAATCTGAGGTGACTTATGTCGCCTATTCTTGAAACCAGTTCAACTCATCGTGAAGGCTTACTACGCTACCCACAATAATGAGTGTAGGTGGCTGAAGCTGCGCTTTTTCCTGCTTAACGACAATGTCTTCAAGTGTACCGGTTAACACCTGCTGCTTCTCAGTGGTGGCTGACTGAACCAGTGCTATTGGCGTTGAGGCATCAAGTCCGTGTTCAATCATTTTTTCACAAATGATAGGCAAACCGGTTAGCCCCATGTAAAACACAGCGGTTTGATTTTTTTGCGCAAGGGCAGGCCAGTTAAGTTCTATAGTGCCGTTTTTTAAATGGCCAGTAGCAAACACCACAGACTGTGCATGATCTCTATGAGTAAGTGGAATGCCTGCATAGCTTGATGCGCCGCTTGCTGCGGTAATGCCGGGAACTACCTGAAACTCAATACCGTGCTGAATAAGAGTTTGAATTTCTTCTCCACCACGCCCAAATATGAAGGGGTCGCCGCCTTTTAAACGCACCACGCGATTACCTTTTTTCGCTTCATCAACCATCAGCTGATTAATATCGTCCTGAGGAAGCGTGTGATTGCTTTTAGCCTTACCTACATAGATTTTCTCCGCATCGCGACGCACAAGCTCAAGAATTTGTGGGGAAACTAAGCGGTCGTAAACAACAACGTCAGCTTTTTGCATTAAGCGAAGGGCGCGAAAGGTAAGCAAGTCTGGATCGCCAGGACCTGCCCCTACCAAATACACTTGCCCTTCGACTTTTTTGTCTTCAGCGGCAGCTTGTAGTGCTAAGTCAAACGCTTCATCAGCTTTTTGGTCTTGGCCCTTTTCAACCATTTCCGCGATATCGCCGTCAAGTACGTCCTCCCAAAAGTAGCGTCTTGCGGTTACACCGTTAAGCGTCTGTTTTACTTTTTCGCGGAATTTTTCAGAAAACGCGCCCAATCTACTTAAATTGGCCGGCAGAACAGTCTCTAATTTCTGACGTAAATAACGCAGCAGAACCGGCGCAACACCGCCACTGCTCATAGCAATAATAATGGGAGAGCGGTCAACAATAGAAGGGGTAATAAATTGGCATAGTGGCGTGTTATCTACCACATTAACCAAAACTTTGTTGGCGCGAGCTAAGTCGTGAATATACTGGTTAACATCGCCTTTATCCGTGGCAATAAACACCATGTCTTTATGGGTAAGGTCGCTATTTTCAAACTCACGTTCTATCAGCGTGACTTTCTCATTTAACGCTAGTTGCTTAACCGTGTCACAAACCCAAGGTGCAACCACTGTAATGGTTGCAGGCGTCTTCATAATAAGCTCTAGCTTACGGGCTGCCACTTCACCGGCCCCAACAATAAGGACATTGAGTTTTCTAGCGTCTAGGAATAGCGGAAAGTAATCCATAAAGGTTTTCTTAGCTTTAAATACAAAAAAAGAACTGACACTATTTTGCGCCAATTCTTTTTAATTAGAAAACAACGAAAACAGCCTTCATATTGCAATTAGTTATATAAAGGCTGAATGTGTTGCTATTTAGTTCTTACGCTTACGGTTTTCGCGGTCTCCGCGATTGCCTCGGTCTTCACGGTTGCCGCGAGGTGCTCTGTCACCGCGATTACCACGATCGCCACGACCTTCTCGCTTAGCCGGTGGCGTATCAGACCATTCGCGAATATTTAAACGCTGACCTGCAACACGTGTGCCTTGAAGCGTATCGCGGGTTTCCTTAGGCATGCCGTCAGGAAGGTCTACCGTGCTGAAGTTGTCATAAATTTCGATAGCACCAATGTGCTTCGAGTTTATGTTTGCTTCGTTCGCAATAGCGCCTACGATATTGCCAGGCTTAGCGCCGTGAACATGACCTACTTCAATACGGAAGCGCTGCATGCCTTCTTCTGGCTTGCGGTTGCCACGTGGCACTCTTGGCTTTCTTTCGCGACCATCACGAGAGTTTCTATCACGGTTGTCGCGCGGAGGCTTGCTATTAATGTCTGGTCGATCTGATTCTTTAAGAATTAACGGCTCGTCGCCTTGCGCAATTTTAAGTAGCGCAGCCATGATGGTTTCAGGCGATGCTTCGTTTTCTTCTTTAATCATCTCAACAATAGGCATTAATGATTCAATGCTATCGTCTTGAGTTGCTTCGGCAACTGACTGCTTAAAGCGGCTTAAACGGGTCTCATTGATTTCGCTAATTGAAGGAATAGGCATCGCTTCAATAGGCTGCTTAGTGGTTTTCTCAATCGAGAACAACAAGCGCTTTTCACGGTGAGAGATAAATAAGATTGCATCACCTTGACGACCAGCACGACCGGTACGACCAATACGGTGTACATATGACTCACTGTCATACGGGATATCGTAGTTGATAACGTGGCTTACACGCTCAACGTCAAGACCACGGGCTACTACGTCAGTAGCTACAAGAATGTCGATCTTACCCTGTTTAAGCTTTTCAACAGTACGCTCACGGGCGGCCTGAGGAATATCACCGTTTAGCGGCTCTACATCGTAACCACGCGCAGACAGTTTATCTGCTAATTCAACAGTAGCGGTTTTCGTACGTACGAAAATGATCATGCCGTCGAACACTTCCACTTCCATGATGCGGGTTAGCGCTTCAAGTTTATGGTGTGGTGCAATTTGGCAATAGCGCTGGCGAATAGTGCTAGCTGTACTTACTTTAGACGCAATTTTAACGTGCTTAGGGTCTTTTAAGTAACGCTGAGTAATTTTCTTAATTGGACCAGGCATAGTTGCCGAGAACAGCGCGGTTTGGCGCTCTTCTGGTGCGTGGCTAAGAATAAGTTCAACGTCATCAATAAAGCCCATGCGAAGCATTTCGTCAGCTTCGTCTAACACTAAGAACTTAAGTTCGCTTAAGTCTAGTGTTTTGCGCTTTATATGGTCAATGATACGGCCTGGTGTACCTACAACCACTTGAACGCCACGCTTAAGCTGGCGAATTTGGTTGTCGTACGACTGACCGCCATATACTGGAAGTACTTTAATTTTTTGACTAAAGCTCGCATAAACCTGAAACGCCTCTGCAACCTGAATAGCTAGTTCACGGGTTGGGGCCAATACCAGTAATTGCGGCTTACGTTGCTCAGGATCGATATTTGCCAACATAGGCAGGGCAAACGCAGCGGTTTTTCCTGTCCCTGTCTGTGCCTGACCGAGTAAATCGTGCCCTTCAAGAATAAGAGGAATACTCTCAGCCTGAATAGGAGACGGTTTCTCGTAGCCAACTTTTTCAAGGGCTTGTAAGATTGGTTCTGGTAAATTGAGGTCTTTAAATGTCATGTCGACAGTTGTGGTCATTAAGGGTCCTGGTGCATTAAGTAAGGAGGGTGCGGCATACGACTAAACCGTACTTTTTCGGTTTATTATCGCAAGACGCTATACAGCGTTGAACTGGCCTGTCCGGCGAGTTAATGAAGCGTATTCTTAGCGTATTTCGCGATATGCTTGCCAGCAGTGTTGCAAAAAACCGTATTATATTCGAATAATGGACAGGTTGCCACGAAATTGCACAAATTCGATGAAATAATAAGCAGTTTAGTCAGTGCTTTTGACAAAGAGCAGGAATGTGACGACAAAAATTTGAGGAAGGGCAAGGAATTACAATGACAAAGCATAGAACTAATAAATTAATTAAACGCACCACGTTAGCCGTTATGTTAACCAGTGCACTTTTGTCAGGGTGTAGCGAGAAGTCGATGGAAAGCCATTTGGCTGATGCGAGAAACTATGCCTCTCAACAGCAGTTTGATGCCGCCATCGTTGAATACAAAAACGCTATTCAAAAGGGCCCTAATGTGGCAGAACCTCGCTTCGAGCTAGGAAAACTGTACCTACAACAAAACAATTATGCGGCGGCAGAAAAAGAACTTAACAAAGCAATGGACTTAGGCCATCCCGTTAGCCAAGTTATTCCATTGTTATCTGTTGCCTATCAACAGTCAGGAGCAGAAAACGCCCTCGCTGAAGTGGATTATCGCGCAGAAGGAATGACCGCGGTTGAATCAGCAGAAGTGGGCTTTTATAAGCTCCAAGCTCTTATGCAACTTGGTAAAAACGAAGAGGCGCAAGCGCTTCTAGCCGATCTTTCTACCCTAGATACCAGTTCGGTTTACAAAGGCCTTATTGATAGTTATGCCTTTGTGCTAGAAAACGATATGGAAGGCGCATTAGCCGCAACAGAAGCCTTGCGTGAGCAAGCGCCAACCAACAAAGACGTATTGCAACAGCTTGCCAAAATTTACCTGCAAAATGGCGAACCTGAAAAAGCCGCAGAGGTATACGGCGTTTATGTTAGCCAGTTTCCAGATGACGTTACCAGTAAATTTGCGTATGCCGCGCTTCTTATTGAAATTAGAGATCTGGATAAAGCTCAGCCTATTGTCGATGATTTGTTGGTGCTAAACGAAAACCATCCGCTGCTAAATACTTTCAAAGGCATTATTGAGTCGGCCAACGAAAATTACGCGAAAGCCCTTGAGCACCTAGAAATTGCCGTTCAAAACGGTAGGAGCGATCAGGTTGTGCGTTTGGTTGCGGGTTTTAGTGCGTATCAAATTCAAGACTTCGAAGCAGCCCAGCGCCACTTAACCATGGTGGCGTCTAGCTTGCCTGATAATCACCCTGGTCTTCGAATGCTGGCAGACAGTATGCTCCAACTAGGTGAAAACGATGAGGCTCTTGAAGTATTAGCAAGAGTTGAAGGTGAGCAGGGTGTTGATGCGGCCCTGTTTTCGAAAGCCAGTTACCAGTTGCTTAGAGAAGGCAACGTCGTTGGCGCTCAGCAAATGGTAGAAAAATCAGAAGGGGTCAGCACAACAGCTGAAGACTTATCTCGTTTAGGTGTGTTACAGCTTTCATTAAACGACATTGATGGATTAGTAAATCTTGAACAGGCGGTTGAGCAAGCGCCTGAGTCTGTCACTTCACAAGCAACCTTACTGCGCGCCTACATAGCGACTAACCAACTCGATAAGGCGAAAAGTGCGGCAAAAGAGTGGCATGAAGCGTCGCCACAGACTGCCGCTCCCTTAATTTATTTGGGTAACATTGCAACGGCAGAAGGCGCTTATCAAGAAGCAGCGCAGTACTTAGACAAAGCGAGCGAGCTTAGCGACGCTGGTAACGAGGTTACGTACTCAAGAGCTAAATTGCTTGTTGCCGAGGGCAAGAAAGAAAATGCAGTTGCGTTTATTCGCGCTTTTATCGACGAGAACCCTGCTGACGTCCAAGCACTGGCGCTGTGGTTTGCGTTGGCAATGGAAAGTGGTGATGCCGACGACGTTGTTAAGCATACCCAAGCACAGTTTAATACCAATAAGGGCAATATTAACCTGCGCCTTTTACTTGCAAGAATGTATTCGCTTAATAACCAGCTAGATAAAACTGTCTCGCTGTTGACGGCTGTTGAAGGTGACGAGTCATCGCCTCAGACTTTCTGGAATTTAAAAGGCCAGGCACTTATTGCTACTAATAACGTAAAAGATGCAACGACCTTCTTTGATCGCTGGTTATCATTTTACCCACAAGATAAAAATGCTGTATTGGGCAAGCTACTTATCGTCGACTCTCAAAAGCAATTCAAGCAAGGATTAGAGTTAACAAACAAGGTATTGTCTAAGCGCCCAGACGCTCAATTAACGCTGTTGAAAGCTTATTTTCATAGCCGTCTTGGTCAGTCAAAACCGGCATGGGAGATTATCAACAATGTCTCTGACGAGGTTAAGGCATTGCCGTTTGTAAGAGGCGTTATTGCACGTTTACATCTTATAGATAAAGCGCCAGAGCAGGCCGTTGACCACGCAAAGGCGGCTTATGATGCCACTTCAAACTCAGACAATGCTTTGCTGCTTGTTGCCGCCCTGGAGATGTCAGGTAAAAAAGAGCAAGCGTTTAGCTTTCTACAAAAGCACGTAAATGCGCACAATAACGATGTACAAAGTGCAATGCTGTTAGCTGAGCGTCAAATTGGTAATGATAGAGCCGCAGCCATTGATACCTATGAGCTTATACTTACTAAAACGCCTGATAACTTTGTGGTGCTTAACAACTTGGCGTATTTAGCGTTTGAAGATAAAGACCTTCAGCGAGACTGAAGAGCTAGCGAAAAAAGCGGTATCGCTGCAGCGTGAAAATGCTGATGCTGTAGACACATTAGCGCAGATTTATATCGCTAAAGGTGAGAAAGAAGAAGCGCTAACCCTGTATGAGCAAATATCAACAGGCCCCATTGCTAGCGATGAAGTGTATTTAAATCACGTAGCTTTGTTACTTGAACTCGATAAAAAGGCCTTAGCGAAGCGACGCCTAGCAAGTAGGGAGTTCACCTCTGAAGCTGCAAAGCAAAGAGTAGAAAGCCTAAAGCAGCAATACGGCGTGTAAGGCATTTTAGTAAAGTTTTTAGCTAACCCGGTTAGCTTTCTTTAGTAACGAAAACTGAAATGAAAGAAGGCCACTTATCGTGGCCTTCTCTTTATGGTTGCCTGCCTGTCTGCTTGGGTAGCTTCTGATTTACTAGCTGTGTCTAGACAGCCTCTGGCAGTTATTCTCTGCTATTTTGTGACGCGACCTGCGCTTTTAGCTCTCGCAACTCTTTGAGCACATCATGCAGTGTAGGTTCGATATTGCCTTGTGCGATTTGCTCTTCAAGTAAGGCAGCTTCTTTTTCTGCTCTTGCCTTTTCGTTTTCTCTTTCCATCACATTGACCACAATACCAATTACCATATTGAGGAATGCGAAGGCGGTAAAGAAGATAAAAGTTAAGTAAAAAATCCAGCTGAGTGAGTACACTTCTTGAGTTTCGTACATCACATCTGTCCAATCTTCGAAGGTCATGATCCTAAAGAGTGTCAGCATAGAAATAGTGATATCGCCCCACAGCACCGGATTAATGTTTTCAAATAGTGTGCTGCCTACCGCTGCGTATATATAGAAGATGATAAACATCAGCAGCATGACATAGCCTAGCTGAGGGAGAGCTTTCACTAGAGAAACAAGTAATATTCGAAGCTCTGGGATGATTGAAATCATACGAAGCACGCGGAAGACCCGCACTAAACGCGCAATCAGCGCAAGTTCAGTGTCGTCTGCCGGGATTAGACTGATAACTACAATGAGGGTATCAAACCAGTTCCAGAAACTTTTGAAAAAGTAACGCTTTTGCTTTTCCGCTAAAAAGCGAATTGTGATTTCAGTTAGAAAGAAAGCGCTGATAAACCAGTCTAAAAACAACGTAATAGATGACATGCCGGTAGGTAGTTCATAGGTCTTCGCACCGACTAATAGCGCCGATATCACGATGACGCTGATAACAAAGGCTTCAAACCATTTGTTTGCTCTTATGCGCTCAAATTTATTTTGTAGTTCAGAGGCTTGCATTTTTATTTATCACTCAAGAAAAAACAATAGACCAAGAGGCTTGTCGTAAGCTTACTTGGCGTTATACTAAAGTTGTTGTTCGCACACATTATGCGCGAAAATGTAGGGGCAAAAAGGCGACTTTAAAGCCTTAAACCCGGCAAAAACAACATCACTAAAAATAGAGACAAATCTAAAGGGCATAATCATGGATGATGAGTTACAGCTGTTGCAAGAGAAATTACGCGTCGTTTCAATGCGTTTATCTAATTTTGTAATGACTAAACAAAACGCTGAAGCATTATGTGATGAATATCGGCAGTTGTTGGGCGCATTAAAGAAGTTCTCTTGCGCAAAATAGCGAGTAGATATTCCTGCTAAACCTCAAATCACCAATTTTCAAATACCGGAGTAGGCACAAAAAAGGGCAGCCAGTCGCCACCCTCTTTATGTCGTACTCAAATGCTTACTTAGCGGTATAAAACAACCTACTGGTCGTTATTGCTCTCGACCGGCTTGAGACCGCGGTTGATCATAGCCACATCTTCACCTGTAAGGGTTCCCGCCGCTTGCTTAAGTGTAATCACAGACTGAATAAAGTCATAGCGAGCACCAGCAAGGTTACGACGCGCATCAAACAGGTTACGTGTGCTATCAAGTACATCAACGATAGTACGTGTACCTACATCAAATCCAGCTTCTGTTGCTTTAAGGGCGCTGTCTGCCGACACAACAGACTGCTCTAGAGCGCGAATAGTAGAGATAGACGCTTTTACGTTGTTAAACGAGCTACGAACCGACTGTACGGTCTGACGATACGTCTGCTCTGCAGCTTGGCTCGCAGCAACGTAGTTGTACTTCGCCTGCGATGTTTGCGCGCTAACACTGCCGCCTTGGTAAATAGGTACGTTCAGAGAGATACCAATTGACTGGCTATCTAGATAAGGGGTTTCATAACCAAATGGGGTCGTTGAGCCATCGTCGTTAAGAATTTCAGCGTCTACATCGTCTTTCGAACGGCCATAGCTGCCTGACAAAGATAACGTTGGCAAGTGACCAGAACGTGCGATTGCGATGTCTTCTTTCGCCACGTCCATAGCTAAGCGGTCTACCAACAATGCTAGGTTTTTGTCTTGGGCGGTTTCTAACCAGCTATCTACGGTTTCAGGTACCGGCATTGTGGCCGAGAAATTATCTTTATTTAAACCATAAAGACGGTCGTGATATTTACCTGTAATCACGCGCAGCGCTTCAAGGGCAAATTCAAGTTCGTTTTTAGCCTGAATTTCCTGAGCGACTGTGCTGTCGTAGTTTGCTTGTGCTTCATGCACGTCTGTAATCGCAGTAAGACCCACTTCGAAACGTTGACGTGTTTGTTCAAGTTGACGTTCAATCGCACGTTTTTCTGAACCTACAAACTCTACGTTGTCGCGGGCGCGCAATACGTCAAAATAAGCAGTAACTGTACGTACAATTACATCCTGCATGCTTGCTGCAAGCTGCGCATCGCTTTGTTCAGCAATTTTTTCAGCGCGATCTAAGCCCAGCCAGTTAGCGTGGTCATACAACGACATCGAAAGTGTTAACCCGTAGTCAATGGTGTCTACTTCTGTATCTGTCGTGAATACCTGAAGGCCATTGTCACCGGCAGCCTGTTGAAAGCGTTCGGAATCTGACATGGTGTAGCCCACAGAGCCAGAGATTTGCGGTAGTAGGCTTGCGCGGCTAATACTAATTCCTTCAAACGCAGCATCACGTTGCGCTTTCGCTTGGTTTACCAATGGATCGTTTGCCAGTGCTTGTTGATATACCTGTAGTAGGTCATCGGCTAGTGCACCAGTTGTCATCGAAACACCGATAACCAGCGACAGAAGTGTTCGTTTCATGCTTACGTCTTCCTGTTGTGTTCAAGTTGCGTCGTCACTTTTTTGTTAAGACGACTTATTAAAACCAAGTGTATGAAAATTCAACCACAAACCGAAAGTCCAAACTCGTAACAGTATTCGATTAACTGTAACAGAATATGTGATCTACCCACGCAATTTTTATAGTAATAGACGACTTGTAATATGAGTTTTCTGTTATTCGTACACACTCAACATCGCATTTTTCATGCGTATACATGGTTGGTGTGTAAATGTACTATGTATGATAAATCTATTTGAACCATAAGTGTCAGCAAATGAGCAAGGAAATCCTTTCATTTACCTCAAATGACGTCGAAATTACCGACATTAAGCCAGTGTATCGTGGTTTCTTTACCATGAATCAGTATCAATTTAAGCACAAGTGTTTCAATGGAGAATGGAGCGACACGGTTACACGCGAAATTTTTGAACGCGGCCATGCGGTGGGCGTTTTGCCCTACGATCCTATTCTGCAAGAATTCGTGCTAATTGAGCAAGTTAGAATTGGGGCGTTAGCTACATCTTCAAGCCCTTGGTTAATAGAAATTATCGCAGGCATGATAGATAAAGGTGAGACTCCAGAAAATGTATGCCATAGAGAGTCCATGGAAGAGGCGGGAATAGAGTTACAAAACTTGACCAAGGCCTTAAGCTATTTATCGAGTCCAGGTGGTACCACGGAAAGATTACATATATTTATAGCAAAGACTGATGCTAGTAAAGCGCAAGGCATTCACGGCCTAGAAAGTGAGTCTGAGGATATCAAAGTGCATCGCGTAAAAGAGAATACCGCTCTTGAATGGTTGGAAAATGGCCGTATAGACAACGCCGCAGCAGTAATTGCGCTACAATGGTTCTTTATGCATAAAACACAACTTCTGGAGCAGTGGCAGACATCGTGACACAACGCAATCAACGAAAATACATCCCTCATCTTCCGTCAATGCAGGCGCTTTGCGAACTGAACTATGCTTATGTTCTTAGAATGCTACCTGACTGCGATACGGAAGATTTGAGTTATGAATTTTCCGTTGGCGTGGGATTGGCCTATGAGATTAGGATAGTGGACTCTGCTCGCTACACCAGCACGTTGAGCATAAAACAAACCACTAAAGACATGCCCTCGTACCTAACGCCAAGTATGACGGTTCGCCTATATCATGATGCCCGCATGGCTGAAGTGATAAACAGCCAAAATACAGGGGCCCTTGAGCCTTCCTATGAATACCCTAATTTGAAGATGCGCCAGCGCAACGAAAAGCATATGGTAAATATCTTTTTAGCTGAGTGGCTAAACTTTTGCCTGCAACATTCAACAAACGTTCCCTCTGAAGCGTGATATCACTAATACAGATAAGTGATTGCCACTTATTTAAGGATAAAGACAAGACCGGTTATGCAGGTATAGCGCCTTACCATTCACTAACGCGAGTGCTTATCGCTGTTCGAGAGGACCTTGCAGATATTGCTGACTCAAAAAAACAGAGCGCTAATCAAGGCAACAACGGGCAAGAACAAAAAGTGATAGTGTTGGTTACTGGTGATATCAGCGGCGATAACTCCCCCGAAAGCTATCAGCATTTTACCGCATTGATGAAGCAATACATCGAGCCAGAAAATATAGACTGGTTTGTTCTTGCTGGAAATCACGACAATAATCCGCATTTCGAAAGCTATCTCGGTAGCCGTCACTTACAAAGCACCAACCCGATAAGCTTTTCAAACTGGCAAATACACGGTATGGATACCCGCGCTTCAGGCAATGTGCACACGGCTGCAGGCGAGGTAAAAGGCAACGATTTAATTGCGTTAAAGCAATCGCTAGATGCATCTTCGCACGTTAATCATCTTGTTGCGCTTCATCACCATATATTGCCTTCGAAAAGCTGGATGGATAAACATTTTTTGGCTAATGCACAGCACCTTGAGTGGCTTATCAATGAATATCCGCAAATAAAGGCGTTAATTCACGGTCATATTCATTCGCCATTGCGCCAACACATAGGAACGAATAGCACGCCTTCTTACGGGAGCCCTTCTACCTGCTGGCAGTGGCGAATGCGTGCTGAATTCGGTGTAAGCGAAGACTCACCTGGGTATCAGCTGATTAACTTAATGGATAATGGAACGGTAGACGTTAGGGTTACCGAGGTCTGGGTTTGAAATAGTCCAAAATACAGAGAACAACACAGTAGAGAGCAACATAGTAGAGAACAGTATGCAGCACATTTTATATCTTCATGGCTTTTTGAGCTCGCCGAAGTCGATAAAGGCCCAAGCCACTAAACAATATTTTGAGCAGCATCACTCAAACGTCACCTTACATATACCTGAACTGTCTAACTTTCCTAGTAAAGTTGAAAGTCAGCTGCTTGAGCTTATTGATAGCACCCCGGCACTGCTTGAAAACGGGCTTAAACTGATTGGTAGCTCAATGGGCGGCTATCTCTCTACCTTTTTACTTGAGAAGTTCGGTGGTAAAGCCGTATTAATAAATCCAGCGGTACGCCCCTATGAACTGCTGCAAAACTTCATAGGCTCTCATGAGAACCCATACAGCAGAGAAAAATTTGAGATAGTAGAAAGCGATATGGGGGTGATAAAAGCCTTAGAGGCTGCTTCAATTAAACAGCCATCTAGTTACAAAGTGCTGCTTCAAACTGAAGATGAAACCCTAGACTATCGCTTGGCTGCAGAGAAGTACCAGAAAAGTCACTTACTTATTGAAGAGGGTGGTGATCACAGCTTTGTTGGTTACGAAAACCACTTACCTGCTATCGCAGAGTTTTTGCTAAAATAAGCGCATTGCCAGTCTTTACTAGCCCTGCTAACATCAAATATACGCCGTGCAGTGCTGTAATTGCTCACAGTAGTGCGTGCTTTCTTTCCTTATCGCTGGCTTAAATAACAACCATAACTATGTCAAATCAATATAATTCAGAAGCTATCGAGGTTTTAAACGGCCTTGACCCCGTAAAACGCCGTCCAGGTATGTATACCGACACCACCCGCCCAAATCATTTAGGGCAGGAAGTCATCGATAACAGTGTGGATGAAGCGCTCGCCGGCCATGCCTCTAATATCAAAGTTATTTTGCATGAAGACCAATCGTTAGAAGTTATTGATGATGGTCGTGGTATGCCGGTGGATATACACCCTGAAGAGGGAATATCGGGCGTAGAGCTTATATTATGTAAGCTTCACGCGGGTGGTAAATTTTCAAATAAAAACTATGCCTTCTCTGGTGGTCTTCATGGGGTGGGGATCTCGGTAGTTAATGCGCTTTCAACCCGCGTTGAGGTGACGATAAGACGAGATAGTAACGTATATCAAATCGCCTTTGAAAACGGCGACAAGGTAGAAGATTTACAGGTTATCGATACTTGCGGCAAGCGCAACACAGGAACCCGTGTTCATTTTTGGCCCGACCCGCAATATTTTGATTCTGCTAAGTTCTCGGTTAGTCGTCTTGTTCATAATCTGCGTGCCAAGGCGGTATTAAGCCCTGGCTTACGCATTCGCTTTGACAACAAAATTACCAAAGAAAGCCAAGAGTGGTATTACGAAGACGGCCTTAAAGACTATCTTTACCAAGCGGTAGAAGAGTTCGAAACTTTACCGTCAGATACGCCATTTGTAGGCACGTTCAGTGGCAATACGGAAGCGGCGGATTGGGCTGTGATGTGGTTGCCCGAAGGTGGTGATTTGGTCACTGAGAGCTACGTTAACCTTATCCCTACCGCGCAAGGTGGTACACACGTTAATGGATTGCGCCAAGGCTTACTGGAGTCGATGCGCGAATTTTGCGAATTTAGAAACTTAATGCCCCGTGGCGTTAAGCTATCGCCGGACGATATTTGGGACCGCTGCGCCTATATCCTTTCAACTAAAATGCAGGACCCTCAGTTCGCAGGTCAAACCAAAGAGCGTCTGTCTTCACGTCAGGCCAGTGCATTTGTATCGGGTGTGGTGAAAGACGCATTTAGTTTGTGGCTAAACCAGCACACTGAAATTGCTGAAGCGCTGGCTGAAATGTGTATTAACAATGCACAGCGTCGTCTTCGACAGGTGAAAAAAGTCGCCCGTAAAAAGGTTACTCAAGGCCCTGCATTACCGGGTAAATTAACCGACTGCTCGTCACAAGATATCTCTTACTCTGAGTTGTTTTTAGTAGAGGGTGACTCGGCAGGTGGCTCGGCTAAACAAGCGCGTGACCGAGAGTTTCAGGCAATCATGCCCCTGCGCGGTAAAATCTTAAATAGCTGGGAAGTCGACTCTTCTCAGGTGCTGGCATCACAGGAAATTCACGATATTTCTGTGGCGCTGGGTATAGATCCAGATTCAACAGACCTGTCTGGTTTACGCTACGGTAAAATTTGTATTCTTGCCGATGCTGACTCGGATGGGCTACACATTGCAACCTTGCTATGTGCACTCTTTGTACGTCATTTCAGAACCTTAGTAGAGCAAGGCCATGTGTATGTGGCTATGCCGCCGCTATTTAGAATAGATGTAGGCAAAGAAGTTTATTACGCCTTAGATGAGGGAGAAAAGCAGGGGATTCTGGATCGTATTGAAGCAGAAAAGAAACGCGGAAAAGTGAACGTACAGCGCTTCAAAGGCTTGGGTGAAATGAACCCGCTACAGCTTCGCGAGACGACAATGGACCCGAACACCCGTCGCCTTGTTCAGTTGACTATTGAAGATGCTGAAGAGATGATGGAGTTAATGGATATGCTGCTTGCTAAGAAGCGTTCTGGCGATCGTAAAACGTGGCTTGAAAGCAAAGGAAATATGGCAGAAGTTGCGCTATAGCGAGGCTCTAGCGCTTGTAAGAGCTAACGCGCAGAATCAACGTCGATGCTTTAAAAGTTAGTCAAAAAGCAAAACGTCAAAAAGTGAATAGAAAACGCCGAGAGACTATCCTGAAACATGGAGTTCTCGGCGTTTTAGTTTGTGCATCTGCAACAAAATACTGCCGCGCATTATGACACTGGTGCCGTTTAAGATGAGTAGCGGCCAGCTTTGGCTTAACGGCATTGTTAAGCCGAACATTAAGGTGCTAACGTCTTTAATCAAGATGTTTCGAAATAACGCAAAGGACAGCGAGCCTACTTTTTGTCTACGCTGCAACACAAGCCACTGATGCAGCGAACCTTGAAATAATATGACGGTGACTACCAGCATCAACGTGTTTGCGCCCAATTGCGCAAGCGTTGGGAAGGGGCGAAAAGCGATGGAAAGGGTACCGCCAACAAGCGCAAGCAAAGCAATAGCGGCAACGTAGCCTGAAATAGTAGTGCGCCTATGTTGCCATATCTTCCAAATTATTATGAGCGTAAGAATGAGCGCGCCAAAACGCGTCCAAACCAAGTAATGGTTAAAAGGCTCTACCGAAATGCCGAATAGGAAAATAGAGAAAAACGCAAAATAGCTAGATCCAAACTGGTTTAGCGACAGGCTGTGGTTCGCATCACTTTGCTCGCTCGCAACGTGCACTTGGTGGTGCGTCATAGCTTTAATTTGTGACCATAAGCCTAACCATGTCAGTAAAAAAAGCGCGGCACTGGCAAAGCCTAAAATGTGGTAAAGCACGCAGTTAGCTCCACGTAAAAAAATTTCAAACTGGTGAGAGGCTCTCAGTGTACCACAGGAGTAGCTGGCCTAGTCTCTGCATCATTTGTCATTGGTAATGACTACGTTGTTTCACCTTCTCGAAATGAAAATAGCGGACAATAGACAGAGACAGGATGATATCGGTTTTTCGGTGCTGATAGCATTCTATGTATTCTCAACATCGAAATTTAGTTTCAATAGCAAGGAGGTTTATTTTGGCATTGCATTCAGTTTCTTCATCTACACGCCAGTTAGCGGTGAGCGATAACACCACAACGCTGTTATTTGACCACGATGGTACTCTGATTGACTCAGAAACCGTACATTTTGACCTTTGGAAAGACATTTTATTGAAATATGATGTTGAGCTAAGCAAGGATTTTTATTGCGAAGTGATGGCGGGGATACCGGTCAAACAAAATGCAGTGGACTTAGTTGAGCATTTTAATATTGATATAGAGCCGCAGTTGCTGGCTCAGCAGAAACACAAAAGCGTGAGCGACTACCTCGACAAGCAAGCTTTTCCTTTGATGCCATTTGCTAGGGAGACCATTACACAATGTGCAGACAAGGGATTTACTATTGGTATTGTGACCGGGGGAAGTAAAAAGGCAGTAGAAAAAACGTTATCTCAATATGAGTTGAGTGATTATATTTCCTGTGTGGTGGCCGTAGAGGACGTAGAAAACAGTAAGCCCTCCCCAGATTGTTATGCCCTTGCAATGGATAAGCTAGGTAAATCGCCTAGCGAGTGTGTAGCCATTGAAGACACGCAAACCGGCATGACAGCGGCACTTGAGGCAAAGTTGGCTTGTATTGTAATACCTACAGACTTATCGCAGCATCACGATTTGTCCCGTGCTACTGTGCGTTACGATAGCTTGAAAGAGTGGAGCGATAGTGAGCTCAAGACACGTTGATTAATAAAGATACGTTAATTAAAAAGGTTATATACGACCAACTTGTCATTCCACTTGTCACTGGTGGCGCGAAAATAGATAACGTAGTATAACCAGCATCTTAGCGCCTATTGTGTTTCGTTTCACAACAACGCATTTAGGCGCTAACTCCTTTTTATTAGTTGTAATTACAGGTAAAGCTGATTTCTTATGATTTTGCGTAGCCTCAAATGGCTTTTAATAACTATCGCCATCATCCTTGTTCTGCTTGTAGTAGGCGTGGCTACGGTTACCGTTATGGCTGTACAAAAAGCGCCCTTGGTAGCATCGACAGCGCCCACACAACTAGATGGTGCTGACAGTGTTAACGAACTGCTCGGCCAGCTTAAACAGGCATTTTCACGCCGAGAAGAAGGTCATCAAGTTACGCTTACCGAAACTCAAGTCGAAAGCCTGGTGGGCGTGTTACAGCGGGCCTTACCGGAGTTTAAAGGCGTAGTAAACATCACCCCATTGGGTGGTACTGTAAATGTTACTTACGCCATTGATAATACAGGCTATTACATTAATGCCTCGGCATTAGTATTACCCGGAGATAGCTTGCGTATAGAGCAAGTTCAAGTAGGTGACTTAACCATTCCGGGCCGTTTTTTACTCGACTTTTTAGAACGCACGGTGAACTCTTATACCCAATCAGAAATAGCCACTATTGCGTTATCTCGAGTTGAACGCGTTACCATGGGGCGCGGTGAACTTACCCTTGATGTTGGGCGCTTAGATGAGCTGCTAAGTGAGCTAAACGTTGTGACTTCAAATATGTCAGTCAGCGAACAAACCGAGCTTCAGCAACTATCAGCCTATTACCTACGTTATTTATCGGGAAGAGAAATAGCTTTATCAAACAAACCGGTTTCTCTTACTGAATACTTGCGTGAAGGGATGGCTAGAGCGCGAGAGCAAAGTCAAACGTCGCAAGATGCGGTACTTCACAACAATGCTGTAATTCTCGCGCTAGCGGTTTACGTGGGTCATCACCGCGTGGGTGCACTGGTTGGCGATATCCAGCCAGATCCCGATAGGGCGTTAAAGCCGCGTAGGGGCGCGGTACTTCATAATCGCAATGACTTGGCTCGTCACTTTATTATCTCTGCGGCATTAGAGCTAATGGCCGAACAAGGTATGTCCCTAGCAATTGGCGAGTTTAAAGAATTAATGGACCGAGGCAACGGTGGCTCGGGCTATAGCTTTGTAGATTTAGCGGCAGATATGTCGGGCACTGAGTTTGCGAAAGTTGCTACAAATCCAAGCACCGCAATGGAAGTACAAAACGCCATGGCACGCATTCAAAGTGAACTTGAAATCATCCCGCCTATTGAAGGTCTGCCTGAAGGCTTGAGTAAGCAAGCCTTCACTGAACAATATCAGCGCGTGGACAGTGAATCCTATTTAAAAGAAGTAAAGGAAATTAAGCGTAGAATCAGCTTGCTGCCGCTTTACCAAAAATAAGCGCTAAGGCATGTAAGAGTGCGCCGAAACTAAGGCGCTAATCTATAAAAAAGCCCGCTGTTAAAGCGGGCTTTGTTTTACTCAGTTGCCGTTCTAGGCTACTTTTTAGCAAGAGACTGCTGAAACTGTGCAATGGTTACAAGGGCCAACTCAATTTTTTTAACCAAAGGCGCAAGTGCCTGCTTAGCGGCATCGTCATCCAGTTCCTTTAGCGATTGCCAGTCATTCGCTATCTCTTGTACATAGGGGCCAAAGCGCTTGGCTGATGTGGTAAAACCGCTATCGTCAGCGAATACGGCTGCAAACTTACCTTTTTGATCGCGCTGTAAGTTATCTAAAACCTGGTCGGCATCAACGGCTTTGCGGTGCAGCGTTTGAAGTGTTTCTTGAAGTTGTTGATGGACAGCTTGCATCTCTTGGCTCTGTTGCATGTTCACGCCTTTTGTTTCTAATGTAATCCTGTGCACGTGTTAGTCGCACACTTAATGTTCATATATTGCGCAGCTATCATTTATGCTACGGCAAATGTATTACGGTAAATAATGGTTAAAGTTTCGCCTTTCAAGGCCGATAACTTACCGATGTTGTAAATTACAAAACCTACGGTTCACTAACGAACTCGCTGTTTACGTAATGCTCAACACATCGTAAGGGTGGGCAATTCTGCCCATTTTTTTACTTTGCTACAAGCAACAAAGGAAAATGGTATGGATCTACAAGGTGCTAGTGCCTCTGGAGCGTCCGGTGCGTCACTTGAGTTGGCCTCTCTTAAGTTGGCAAAAAGCCAACAAGAGCAAGAGGGTAAAGCGTCGCTTCAGCTGCTGGAATCAGCCGCTGACGTACCAAAACCGTCATCTTCAAACCCCGCGTTAGGCGCCAACATCGATACCTACGCGTAAGTTACGGATGCAAATGTAAGTCGATAGGCGTTTTGCCAGGTTGACCGCCAATTTCTCTCACCAGTTTTGGCACTAAAAAGCCTGGCAGACGCTTTATCGCTTCTTCCATAATCAGGCGACCTTCATCGTCGCTGACATAAAAATGGCTTGCACCCTGCACTTTATCTAATACGTGTAAGTAATAAGGCAGGACACCCGCTTCAAAAAGTGACTCGCTTAAGTTACTGATGGCCTCGCCAGAATCGTTAATGCCTTTAAGTAATACCGACTGATTGAGCAAAGTCACGCCCTTGTCTCGCAATGTGCGCAGTCGACTTTTTAAGGGCTCAGAGACTTCATTCGCGTGGTTCGCGTGCAGCACCAGCACTTTTTGAAGCGGCAAGGCCGTAAACCATTCAATAAAGTCATGGCTGATTCTTTCTGGCAATACCACAGGCAAGCGGCTATGTATGCGCAAGCGTTTTATGTGGGGAATGGCGGCAATTTCATTAGCTAACCACGACAAATGATCATCTTTCGCCATAAGTGGGTCGCCGCCGGAAAAAATCACCTCGTTAATCTTGCTGTTACTGCGAAGGTATTCAAGTACATCAAGCCACTGATGTTTACTTACCGAATTGTCGGCATACGGGAAGTGGCGACGAAAACAGTAACGGCAGTTTACTGCACAGCCAGTGCGTACCATCAACAGCACACGAGAATCGTATTTATGCAAAATACCCTTGCCTGCGGTGTCGTGCTCGTCTAACGGATCTTCGCTATAGCCCGGCGAGGTGAGAAATTCGTCGCTAAGCGGCATAACCTGTAAAAACAGGGGGTCGTTAGGGTTTCCCTTTTCCATAAGGTCTGCGAAATGCCGTGGAACACGCATAGGAAACAGACGGCGCGCTTTAATGTGTTGAGCGTATTTTTCTTCGTCTAAACCTAAGTGCTGCAACAGTTTTGCAGGATCGGTGTAGCTACTTGCTAATTCTTTTTGCCAGTTATGCTCTACAGAAATCGGTTTTTTAGGTATTATTTGTTCCACGAAACTTTTTGTACCTTATGTTTAGACAGAGGAATTATGGCTAATTACAGCACTAACGAGTTCAAAGGCGGCCTGAAAATCATGCTGGACGGCGAACCTTGCAACATTCTAGAAAACGAATACGTAAAGCCGGGTAAGGGCCAAGCGTTTAACCGCGTAAAAATCCGCAAGCTTATTTCAGGTAAAGTTTTAGAAAAAACTTTCCGCTCAGGTGAATCAGTAGAAGGCGCTGATGTAATGGATACAGAGCTTGCCTACTTGTACACCGACGGCGAATTCTACCACTTTATGAACAACGATACATTCGAACAAATCGCTGCAGACGAAAAAGCGGTGGGCGAGAACCAAAAGTGGTTGGTAGAAAACGACGTTTGTACTATTACACTGTGGAATGGTTCTCCTATTACGGTAACGCCACCTAACTTTGTTGAGCTAGAAATCACTGAAACGGACCCGGGTCTTAAAGGTGATACAGCAGGTACGGGCGGTAAACCAGCGACACTTAGCACGGGTGCAGTTGTTCGCGTTCCTCTATTCGTACAAACAGGTGAAGTTATCCGCGTTGATACGCGCTCTGGCGAATATGTGTCTCGTGCACAAAAATAATAGCGAAAACTAAAGCGCTATACGCGCATATTGTTTACGTATAAAAGCCGGTGCCTCGTGTACCGGTTTTTTGTTTAAGCTTTACTATTTAGGTTTTAATACATGCAACCTTGGCAGCCGACTACCACACATGATGCGCGTGTAGCGCGTGCAGAATTACTCAGAACCATCCGAGAGTTTTTTTACGCAAGAAACGTGTTAGAGGTAGACACGCCTTTACTTTCAAATGGCACAGTTACTGACGAACACCTAGATGCGTTTGATACACAGTTTAATTTTGCCTCATCTGGTAAGCCAAGTAAGTTGTATCTTCAGACCTCGCCAGAATATGCCATGAAGCGTTTACTGTGTGCTGATAGCGGCAGTATTTATCAAGTATGTAAAGCGTTTCGCCACGAAGGGGAAGGGCGCTGGCACAACCCAGAATTTACCATGCTAGAGTGGTATCGCTTAGGCTATGATCACTTCGCTTTAATGGACGAGGTTGACGCCTTATTGCAAGAAACCTTAAACACCGCCTCAGCCGATAAAATGACTTATCAGCAAGCCTTTCAGCACTATCTAAATATTGACCCACTAAGCGCTAATGATGAAATTTTGCTAAGCGCAATGGAGCAGCACAGCATAGATATTCATGCGCCACAAAGCCTTAGCTATGACAGCAAATTACAACTGTTATTTAGCTATGTTATCGAGCCTGAAATCGGTATTGAACGGCCTTGTTTTGTCTACAACTTTCCGGCCTCTCAGGCTGCGCTTGCAAAGTTAAGTTCTGCTGATGAGCGGGTGGCTGAACGCTTTGAGGTGTATTACCAAGGCGCCGAACTGGCCAACGGCTTTCATGAGTTAAGTGCGGCGAAGGAGCAAAGGCTTCGCTTTGAGACAGATAACGAAAAGCGCAAAGAAAACGGGTTGCCAACAAAGCCCATTGATGAGAATTTTTTAAGTGCCCTTGATGCTGGGTTGCCTGCATGTGCAGGCGTAGCCTTAGGTGTCGACAGGTTACTGATGTTGAAAACAGGCGCGTCACATATTAAAGAAGTCATTAACTTTAATGTAAGTAGAGCTTAAGCACTTTTGCGTATGTTGGGGCGAAAAGTGTTAACTTTGCACCTATACCAGTCTGTATAGGTAATGATCTATGCGGACTGGTATTAGATAGTCACAAAACATTAAATTACGTTAGAACAAAGGGAAGTTACGCTAGCCCGCGGTTGACATAAGTAGGTCAATGCTGAAAAATGTTATAACATCACTAGATAATGTTATAACATCCTTGAAGGAAACCTCATGAAAATGCGTTCGCTGCTAAGTTTGTCCATAGCAGGGCTTTTAAGTGCGCCTGTGTATGCCACTACAGTCACGGGAAAAGTAACCGATACTGCTGGCCAACCAGTTGCTGGTGCAGAAGTTAAAATTGAAGGTAGCCGTCGCGTGGCTTACACCGATGAAAATGGCGTTTACCGTTTTGACGATGTTAAGCAGCCACATATTCATTTACATGTTTATTCTTCTAACTACATTCATGGTGATAACGACCTAGGCGACGTAAACGCAGATCAAAACGTCGATTTTGTTTTGCAGCCAGCATCTGTTGAAAATATTGTTGTAACCGCTAATGCGCTTCAATCATCAGTACTTGAATCGGTTACACCTGTAACTGTTATCGGGGCTGATAAACTACGTAAAATAGAAGCGCCAACCCTAGGCGAGACCCTTAAAAACGCGCCGGGTGTACACAGCACGTATTTCGGTCCAGTATCAAGTAGCCCAGTTATTCGCGGCAACGATGGTCCTCGCGTAAAGATAGTTCAAAACGGCTTAGATGTTTCTGACGTATCGCGCGTTGGGCCAGACCATAACGTAGCGACTACGCTTTCAAGCGCAACCCAGGTGGAAGTACTTCGCGGCCCAGCAACACTCCAATACGGCAGCGGTGCTATCGGTGGTGTGGTTAACGTAGTAGATAAACGCATTCCCCAGTACCAAATAGACGGCGTAGAAGGTGAAGCAGAAACCAGCTACAGCACGGTTAACAATGGTTCGTACACTCGCGCTGATGTGACTGGCGGTAGTGGCAATATTGTGTGGCATGTAGACGGTTTCTATCGCGATACAGATAATGCTGACATCCCAGGCTTCGCGTCTATCGAACCTGATGAAGATGAGCCTTACGGTGAATTAGAAAGCAGCGCCATGGAGACCCGCAACGTGGTTGCAGGCCTATCTTATGTAGCAGAAGAAGGTTACTTCGGTTTCGCGGTTGAGCAGTTAGACAACGAGTATGGCGTACCGGGCCACAGTCATGAGCACGAAGAAGAACATGACGAAGACGAGCATGATGAGCTTGATGGTGACCACGACGAAGACGATCACGATCATGAAGAAGAAGGCGTGCTACTTGATGTAGATATGACTCGCTACCAAGCAGCCGGTGAATGGCATTCTCCTTTCGAGGGACTAACTAACCTTAAATTTGCCGCGGCTTATACCGATTATGAGCACGCAGAAATTGAAGACGGCGAGCCGGGTACTGTATTCACAAACGAATCAAGCGACATTCGCTTGTCGGCTTATCATGAAGAAATAAACGGATGGCACGGCGTATTCGGGTTACAGTTTAACCATAGCGATTATAATGCTGTCGGCGAAGAAGCTTTCACGCCAGCCAATACCACGTCAAGCTATGCACTTTATGTCGTTGAGCAGAAAAAAGTAGGTGACGTTACCTTTGAATTAGGTGGCCGACTTGAACGCACAACCTTGGATGCTGAAGCAAGCGAAGTAGAGCTTGACGTTTTACATGAAGATGAGGAACACGAAGGCGAAGAGCATGAGGGTGAAGAACATGAAGAGCACGCTGTTGCCTTCAACTTCCCTGATTATGACTTCACCAGCCTGTCGCTTTCAGCGGGTGCCAACTGGGAATATCAGGAAGGCCATTCAATTGCAGTGACTTTATCACGCAGTGAACGCGCGCCTAGCCAGCAAGAACTTTTCTCTGCAGGTCAGCACTTAGCAACTCAAAGCTACGAAGTGGGTCTGGTATTCGATATGGACGAAGAAGGCCATATTGAAGAAGACTTAAGAAGCGTTAACGAAGAAGTTAGCACCAACCTAGATATTACTTTCCGTAAATTTACCGGAAGCTGGGGTTACAGCGCATCTTTCTTCTACAATCAGGCTGATGACTATATTTTCCAAACGAGTACGGGTTTGCTTGCCCTAAGCGAACACGAACATGAGGAAGAGCACGACGAGCTTGAAGAAGAGCATGACGAACATGAAGAACACAGTGATGAAGAGGGCACGCCGATTTATTACTTCCAACAGGCTGACGCTGACATCTGGGGCTTTGAAGCAGAAACTTATGTAGACTTAACAGACACGCTACGCTTAACTGTATTTGGCGACTATATTCGCGCAGAAGTAGAAGATGACAACCTTCCACGCACGCCACCTATGCGCTTTGGTAGTGAAATAAGCTATGTGAACGATGGTTTAAGTGCTGACGTGGGCTTTACATGGTACGACGATCAAGATGAAGTGGCGTCGTTCGAAACCTCAACCGATGGCTACACCTTGGTTGATGCTAGCGTTCAATACGAATTTGGTTCGCAAGGTATCGATTGGGTGCTATTTGCTCGTGGTGAAAACCTGACTGATGAAGAAGCTCGTGTTCATACATCTTTCTTGAAAGACCAAGCACCGCTTCCAGGTAGAAACTTTACTATGGGTGTGCGAGCCTTGTTTTAATTAGCGACGTTACTGTAGTAAGCAAAGGCGGTGTAACGTGTTACACCGCCTTCATCATTTATGAAGCGTGAAAAAATATTTATGCAGTTTGAAAAAATGCGTAAAGCAATTTTTTCTTAGGGCTATACAAAGTAAAGGTAAACAGCCCTAAAATAGTGACGATGAAGCAGCTATGAAGTAGAGGTGAAAATGAATGAGATAGCGAATTGGCTAAGTACGCAAACCGAACAACATATGGTTTTAGGTTACGGAAGCTTACTCAGCAAAGATAGTCGAGAGCGCTACTCGAACATTTTCACAAAAGGGATCCCTGTAACCGTAACAGGGTTCGAACGAGCTTGGGTGACGCGCAGTATTCACGAAGAGCAAACCTATGTAGGTGCCGTAGCCAACGCTCATAGCCAGCTGAACGCTCAGCTTATCCCCACGCAAATTAACCCCGCATTACAAGAACGCGAGAAAGACTATCGATTTGTGGAAGTTAGTCCTAAAGCGCTTAGTTTTCAACTTCACCAAGGTGAGGTAACAGACGCGTTAAATGAGCGATTGGCTCAGTTCACTTTCTGGATTTGTGAAACACTCGCCTGCGAGCCAGCAAGCGAAGCTTTTCCTGTTAGCCAAACCTATGTTGATACTTGTATAGCCGGTTGTTTAGAACACGGTGGCATTGAAGAAGCGGAGCGATTTGTAATACACACGTCGCTATGGGAACACCCAAGGATAAACGATAGAGCACAACCCAAATACCCACGTGCGGCAAAAGTAAATAATGAAACTATTGAGCATATAGACAGAATTCTAGCGAAGCGCTAGTTTTAGCAGTAACAAACGCCTTTAGGCAGAGAGTTTAGTGTGAATACTGAAGAATCAATTTTAACCTCGGATAGAATTACTTTAAGACCGCTCACGTTTGATGATCAACATTGGGTACTAGCATTACAGCAAGACGAGCTGTGGCTTAAGTACATTGGAAGTAAGAATGTAAACACATTAGATGACGCCTGCGACTACATTGGAAAAACCAATGCGCAACGAGAAGAGTGGGGTTACGGTTTACTTGCTGTTGAGTTAAATGACACTAAACAACCGTTAGGAGTTTGTGGGTTATTTAATCGCTTTGCATTTGAATGCCCAGACTTGGGCTTCGCCATGTTGCCTGAAGCAAGAGGAAGCGGCTTGTGCCACGAGGCATGCAAGAAGGTTATAGCTTGGGCTACTTCACAAGGGTATGGCTTTTTAACCGCTATGACGCACCCAGACAATAAGGCATCGCAAAAGCTATTGCAGCGACTAGGATTTAACAAGCAGGGCTTTTACTTCGACAAAACGTTCCCAAAACAGCATTTGTTTAGACTTGAGCTTCAGCCATAGATGAGCTCGCTCTATGGCTGAATGTCCAAAGCGTTTCGGCCAAAGCCGCTGCAACCTTAAAGCGGTGGTAAAACGGTCACTTTTTTAATAATGATTGGCTCAATGGGGACGTTATTGGCGTTAAGGCGAATTGAGTATTCAGTTTCTACTTCCGACATAGCATCAACAATATCTTCGCCTTCCACAATCACGCCGAACACTGCATAGCCCCAGTCTCTTCCTGGGTTTAAGCTGCTGTTATCGTTCACATTAAAGAAAAACTGTCGGTTCGCCGTATGTGGGTCATTTTGTCTTGCCATTGCAATGGTGTGTAGGTCGTTGGTTAAACCGTTACCTGACTCATTAAAAATATCGGGGAAGTTTGATTTGCCATTGAAGTCGGCCGTATAACCACCACCTTGCACAACAAAGCCGGGCACTATACGGTGAAAAATGGTGTCTTCGTAGGCGCGCTTGTCCACATAACGAAGAAAGTTATTTACCGTAATTGGCGCGCGTCTTCTGTCTAGCTCAACCACGATATCGCCCATGGTTGTTTCTATTTTCACCCGTGGGTAATAGTTATCGGGCTGAACCTGAGACCCATCGTCTTTTTTGGCCATAACCTGTGAACTGCTGCCAATCAGCATAACGGCGGTCATGATTGATAAAAGTATTTTCTTCATAAAAATGCCTTTAAATGTATTCCTTAGTTTGCGCACTTTCTTTATGCACTTTTCTTTGCGCTTAGCGTTTTGCAGTGCCTAAGATAACGAACTTTTTATCACTCGCAAGTACCTTAGCGCCACCAAACAGCTTTTTAAGTTTTATGTGGTAGTCAAGGTGTCTGTTACCAACCACCACCAAGTGACCACTTTTAATCAGTAATTCACGAGAATCAGTAAACATTTGCCATGCAATATGGTCGGTGATCACGTTTTGCTGATGAAAGGGAGGGTTACACAAAATCTTGGTAACAGCAGGTTTATTTTCACGATTTAAAAGTGTTTCTAAGCAGTTACTTGCAACAAACTCGCACTGGTCGATTTTATCCGGAAAGTTGTTTAGCACGTTGAGTCGGGCACTTTCCAACGCCATATAGGACTCGTCCACGAATATCACTTTGGCGTCAGGAGCGAGAGACAGCGCGTTTACACCTAGTACACCATTACCACAGCCTAAATCTACCACAACGTCATTGGCACTCACCGTCATGTGCTCAAGCATAATACGCGCGCCAATATCCAGCGACTGTCGAGCAAATGTGTTGGCAAGGTTATCGATAGTAAGCTCTGCGCCCATGGTGCTTTTACACTGCCAGCGCGTAGGATAGGGAGAGTCAGCGCGTTTTAGAGACTCACGAGGCGTTGCGAAAATAAGCCGAGATTTCTTTTTAGCAAGAGAGGTGGTTGTAGGGCCTATATATCGCTCAAACAAGTTAAGCACCGACTTCGTAATGGCCTTCA
The DNA here is from genome assembly GCF_056311775.1 of Alteromonas sp. ABH4_454. Classification (NCBI taxonomy): domain Bacteria; kingdom Pseudomonadati; phylum Pseudomonadota; class Gammaproteobacteria; order Alteromonadales; family Alteromonadaceae; genus Alteromonas; species Alteromonas sp. ABH4_454. The sequence goes on from NZ_CM149972.1 coordinate 1,465,236, forward strand.
CTTTGCCCGTTGCGACGATGCGAGTGCTAGTCGTAACATATTTTTGTATATCGATAAGCTGTTGTTCTAGCAAAGCGAGGGCGCGAGGGACTTTTATGACGATAAGGCTAGGTGCAGTTTCTGGTTTAAACGTTAAGCTTTCTACACTGGTTAACGTTTTAAGCTGTGCGGTCGCGAACTCACTTGTACTGTCATCTACTGATGCATTAAGTAACTTATTGGCTTTCAAGTTCTCAGACAGTGAACGCAACGAAATATAGGAATCAGACACCCAGTAAGGCGCTAAATGGGAAAACCAGCAGCCTAACGCACCAAAGTCATCATTGAAGATCATCATTGACCCATCATTCTCATCGCTGCCAACTGAGAGTGATGTTTCACTTAATAAAGTTTCGATGTGCTCAATAACAAGCTCATCTGCGCTATCCCATGCTTGAAGGCTTACATGCTGGTGCTTTTCAGGGTAGCGAATCAGCGAGAACTGGCGGTCGGCAAATATAAATTCTGTATTCATTGGGGTCTGTTTTTAGAGAAGGCTCAAAGCATTATCTACTAGGGAATGCTCATTCAGTTTACGTGCTAATCTCTATCTTATCATATCAACCACTTGGCTCTAGCGAATAACCCGTTATTCTTCAGTATTGAATGCACCTTGTATAAAACAGAATATTTTACGATGGCAGAGCAATCCGCACTGGAAAAGCATGCGTACTCATAGAAAACAAAGTGTTATAACACAAGCCCTACAGGGGCATTGGCACCGTCAATCGCTATCTAGATAGCGAGTACTAAATACCGAAGGAAGTCTCTCACTTACACATGCAATTTTCTCTGTTCGACACGGCTGAAGACAAGCGCACGTCTTATAAGCTCCCGTTAGTTGAAGGCGATGTCACTTATTTTTCTAACGCGCTATCGCAGGCTACTGCAGATACCTTTTTTACAAAACTGCAAGCAGAGCTACCCTGGCGTCAGGATACGATTAGGCTGTTTGGCAAGCCGGTAAAAATTCCTCGGCTTCAAAGCTGGCACGGCGATCCCGATTGTACGTACACCTATTCAAATTTAACCATGTCGCCGAACCCTTGGACAGAAAGTCTTGCAGACATTAAAGCGCGCTGTGAGCAACTGTGTGAAAAATCGTGCGCGTCACAGTACAAAGCAAGGTTCAACAGCGTGCTAGCCAACTGGTACCGTGATGGGCAAGACAGTATGAGCTTTCATTCCGATGATGAACCCGAGTTAGGCATCAACCCCGTGATTGCATCAGTTACATTAGGTGAGGCAAGACCCTTTGTTTTTAAGCATAAAGAAACAAAGGAAAAGCATACGCAGGTACTTGAACACGGTAGCGTATTGATTATGGCAGGCGCGACACAAAGCCATTATGTGCACGGTATTGCAAAGACGGCTAAGCCTATCGGTGGTAGAATTAATCTTACATTTCGACATCTTATTCAAAGAGCAAGGTAAGCCAAATGCAAGTAAAAGCGTTTCTAGAAACTACGATTGAAGCGGCACTTAGCCCTAGTTATCTCGAGGTTGTAGATGAAAGCTTCATGCACAATGTGCCAGACGGCGCGCAGAGTCACTTTAAAGTTACCGTTGTGAGCGACGCCTTTGAAGGTAAGCGTTTAATAGCAAGGCACAGAGAAATTAACGGGCTTGCGGCAGAAGCGCTGCAGGGGCCTGTTCACGCTTTGGCGCTTCACACGTATACACCGGCCGAGTGGGAAGCGAGAGGTGGAGAGGCGCTAGCATCACCTAACTGTCTTGGCGGCAGCAAGCACGATAAGTAGCACCCTCAATCGTACTAAATGGAAGTAGAAACATGACAAGCAGTAAAAACACAAAAAATGGCGCCGTCGCCGATTATCTAAGCATGATAAAAACACCCGCTATTCAGGTTTTACTACTTGGGACAGGCTTTTTGTTAATGATGCTGTTTGTTTACATGGGCGTTTTAACGTCATTTGATAATGCAGTGTTTAACACAATTAGCGAGCTAGGCAATGTGTCGGGGTGGAAGCGTGATGTGCTTAGAGATACCACAGCGCTAGGTAGCAATACGGTACTAATTTTTGTCGTGGCAGCAGTTGCTGGTGCTTTGGGTATGGCGGGAGAGAAGAAAAAGGCCATTACCTTTATTATTGCCGTTGCGGCGGGAATTGCGATGACTTTTCTACTTAAAGCGGGGATCGACAGACCGCGTCCATCGCTGAACATGCAACATGTTGATGTGTATACCCAAAGTTTCCCTTCGGCTCACGCCACACTATCAACCCTTGTTTACTTTTATGTGGCTCATTTGCTTACACATTTAACGCAAAGTACGCGGGTACGAATATGGATATACCTTGCGACTACTCTGCTGGTATTTTGCATTGGCCTTAGCCGTGTCTTACTGGGCGTGCACTGGCCTAGTGATATTATCGCAGGCTGGTTTGCTGGTGGAAGCATGGCTGCATTTTGCTTTTACGTGATTAAGTGGAAGCGAAAACTGCGTATTAAAGACAAAGGTTAAGTGTGCAAGAACTCAAACGGCTTGGTGATATTATCAAGCGGGATCCTTTCAGAATGGATTGCCTTCATGCCTTGCGGTCGCTCGATTTACCACAAGGCTACATAGGTGCAGGGTTTTTACGAAATGCAATATGGGATGAGTTGCATGAAAGGGGTAAACCAACGCCGCTTAACGATATCGATGTGATTTACTTTAGCGATGAAATCACAGTATCTCAGAATGTTGCAGTAGCCCAGACTTCAACAGAACCAGCATTTCAACAACAAGAACACTCACGAATAACTGCAGCCGCTAAATCAGAAATAAAAAATCAAGAAAAAGCCATTGAACGCCAGTTAACCCAAATAATGCCCCAAGCTAATTGGCAGGTGAAAAACCAAGCACGTATGCACTTAACTCACGGGCACTCTCCCTATAAAAGCAGTCACGAAGCCATTTCATATTGGATAGAGCGTGAGACATGCGTAGCAATTCGCTTATTAGCGAATGATGATTTAGACGTGCTTGCACCATTTGGCCTAGTTGCAAATTTTGCCGGCACCATAAGTATAAACCCCCAATATCCAAGACCCGAAGTTTTTAAACAGCGACTTGCTTCTAAGAATTGGCTTACTGTTTGGCCTTCGCTGACAGTTCAGAAATAACTGGAAAACAGTACGTACTTGTAAGAATCGGCACGCAATGTTTGAGACTATACTTTAGTTAATCAAAGCCATAATAAACATTCTTCTGCACAACAATTCGTTGTTCCTCTGCTTTTATACCAGCAGCAAAGCATTACTCAATAACCATTTTATCTCGGTATTTCCTTTGTACCTATCATCCATAAAGTTACGAAAGAGCGCTGTCACAGTAAACGCGTAACACTTGAATTGCACAAAAAACTTGCACTTGTGTAACCTTTGGTTATTATTGATACCTATGGGTTACATATGACCCGTTTAGGTATCAAACGAGACACTAAAACGCAGTGAGCTTAATACGGCATCAATGCGCCGTTAATAATAAGGAATTTAAAAATGGCAACATCAATTTTAGTAACACCAGAGACGGAGCAAGAGTATTTAACAATAACTGGAAAAGTTAGTATTTGCCTTGCTCTTATTGTACTAAGTAAGGCAGCGTTGGCTGTGGTCAACGACACTGGCTCAGTGGTTAACTTACTACTAGATCTGATAGCAGCGGCAAGTGCGATTTACTGCGTTGTTTTATCAGTTAAAACGATGAAATTCACAAAAAATATATCGCGTTTGGGTTATTGGACACTGAAATTTAACGATGAGTATGTGGACTATGTCAGTTCGTTTAGCTTGCGCATTACCTGTCACATCATGTTATTTGGTGCGTTGGTTCTTGCTTTTTGGGGCGACAGCAGATGGTTTGTAGATCTCATAGCCCCCTTTGAGATCACCAATGCTCTTCAAGTCTTGCTCGGTGTAGCCGCGGCTGCGCATGGAACATCCATTTTATGGAAGCTGCGTGAGGAAGACCTAGATGAATGAAGATTTAGATAACCACATTCATAAGCTACGATTGCAACACAAAATATCTCAGCAAGAATTAGCTGACGCTATTGGTGTTTCCAGGAAGACTATTAGCACAGTAGAAACCGGACGCTTTACACCATCGGTAGTTATTGCTCTAAAAATTGCCGAATATTTTGCCATTCCAGTTGAGCAAGTATTCGCACTTAAGTAAATAGGTAGCGTTATGTTGGAATTATAGTGTAGTGATTGTCATATTAGATAGCGCTGCATTATACGGTTGAATTAGTACGTCTGAATTAGTACGAGCCGGAATTTATCTTCTGGCCGAGTTTTTCGATGCAATATCAACGATTTTAGCGGAAATAGCCGCTATGGTCGTATTTTCGCTCATAGCTTGTTTTTGTAGTCGGCGATACGCGTTGTTTTCGCTTAGTCCAAATTGTTCCATTACTACCAGCTTTGCTCGGCTTATCAGCTTCTGCTCTTGAATTGCACGTTTAGCTTCTTCAAGCTCTCGTCCCATGTCTTCTATATGCTGGGCTTGTGAACGCAGTAAGTCGTAAAAAGAGCGGTGGGCCGATAAGGTTTTAGTCTGCTCATTGAGTGACAGCGTTTTAATTTCGTCTTCTTTAGTGTCTTCCGCAAGACCTGGCATACTGGGATCAAACAATAAGGTGAGCGGCGAGCCATCATTAGCGTGCTCATCGTTAAAGCGCGTAAGCAACTGTTGATGATTGGCCATTTCATTTTTTGCATTGGCAACTTTACTGTTAGCTTGCTGTGTTAAAGCTTCGGTCAGTGCTACCTCAATACCCTGCATTGCATCTATACGACGGGTCGCTACATCGAACCAAACTTCTGATATTTCACCGGCAATGGGGCTGCCGTCTCCAAGCTGCGCGATCATATTTCTAAGCTGTGCAATATCTATTGCGGCAGGGCTTTTATTTAAAGCATCCAATGCGTCCTTATGCGGCTCACAGCTAAACTCACCGAATATATTAAAGTGATGTTCTTGGGCTTGTTGAAGCGCAGCAAGCTTTTCACATAAACGCGCGTCGAAATGGGTTTCTGCAAAACCAATTGCTCCCCACGCACGTTCTTGCCCAGCATACTCTTTGGCCTGCATGAAGTTGAACAAAGCAACCAGCAAACGGGTAATGGTTGGGTCGCTTGCTATATCTGCTGCTTCAAAAATGACAGTAAGTAAACTTGCCACTAAGCGGCTGTAGGCTCGTGTTGATTCCAGTGGCGTTAGCTGCTGCTTACTGACTTGTTCTCTTAAGCGTGGCAGATAGTCTGTCGCCTGCATGGCTAAAGTAATACTGCTTAATAGACGCGGGTTGCCAGAGGTAATTTCATCGGTTAAGTAAAGAGACTTCAAATGGCTTTTTAGCATTGACTCTGCTTGTTCACTAGCACTGACATACTGCATTCGCTCAACTTGGTAGCGCTCGGCTTTAGACGCAAGAAAGATATTGCTGGCTCCGCGCTCTTTTTGCAGTTCATGTATAAGCTCACGAACCGCAATAACAATACGACAGTTACTAGAAAGCTGTTCTAACACAGTGATTTCTGCGTGTTTTGCGGCCAGCAAAAAACGTTTGGTCGCATCGCTACAAAGCGCAATGGTTTGTTCAGGTTCGTGTAGCATAAGAGGCCCTGCTAAATGTTGGTTTACGCAATTCGCTTTTTTATTGACAGTTTTTTTGCGAAGTATTGCTTTAAAGCACGTTGAATTAAGCAACACTTATGCCCTGTTTATCAGAATGGAGTTAGGCAAAGCCTGGATGGGGGAGTAATGCGCCGAATGCTTAACAGGCGTGACTTTTATAGGTGTTAAGCAAAATTAATTACTATTTGATGAGTTAAAAATGACGGGCACTTTAGGAGAGAGCGCAAGCGGTATTGCACTTTAGTGGTGCAACCCGCCTGTAGATAGTTGTATTTAATTTTATAAGCTAGTTTCGAACCACGCGGAGAAACCAACCGACAAAGAGAGAAATCAAGAAGCCGAAGAAGGCAATCATAGTAGTAATGGTAAGCATCTGTCCTGAGAAGTCTGCATTTTCCCCGGTATGTTCGCTTACAAGCATTCCAGAAGCCTTGAAGATAAACAGAGCCGCAACAGAAAATAGTAAGATAACGGCGGTAGACATAATGGTGGCTTTCCAATAAGCCTTTGGCGACATCCAATGAATAGCGCCTGCAACTAGCACGCACAAAATGGTAAGAATATAAGGTACCACGTAAACTCCTCGTTAAATAAGACCTATGCTTTACATCATTGCCACATCATTAAGTGCAAATTAGCGCGAAGTAGCGGGCCAATAATACGAGCTAATGCTACGGGCTCCTGCTAAGAGCTAAGCGCAACGATGGGCTAGGTTAATAAAATACTGCAATACGATGCCACGTAAGATGCCTTTTGTCAGCAAAGGCCCCAAAATTTAGCGCATCTGAAACTAAACCAAGAAGCGGCGTTAACAAGAAACTAAATGGCTTTTGCTTTTGTTGTCTTGCCGCTGCCCCCTCTGAACTGTGTTTGTGCGTCAGTAACAATCTATTAAAAGATTTTAAGCTACAATGGTGGTAGAATCGCCGAAAAATCATCCTGCCTACTTGGTGTACTGCTATCACGCGGTTTACGCCACGGTGGGTTGTTGTGTTTAACATCTTAGCTTCTGAGAGAACATGTTCGATTTAATTACCAGTAAAGACAGCAACGTTAAGAACGACGTGCTATCAGGTATTACAGTGGCACTAGCCCTGGTCCCTGAAGCCGTCGCATTTGCATTTGTAGCCGGCGTAGAACCAATGATTGGTCTATACGCGGCCTTCATGATGGGCTTGATCACTTCGGCTATTGGTGGCCGTCCAGGAATGATTTCTGGTGCTACTGGCGCTATGGCCGTTGTAATGGTGGCACTGGTTGCCCAACACGGCGTGCAATATCTATTCGCCGCGGTTATTTTAGCCGGCTTACTGCAAATTATGTGCGGTATATTCAAGCTCGGTAAGTTTATTCGTTTAGTGCCATATCCGGTAATGCTTGGCTTTGTAAACGGTCTTGCAATCGTTATTTTCTTAGCTCAGTTAGGCCAGTTTAAAGTGACTAACGCTGCTGGAGAACTGCAGTGGATGGAAGGTACGCTGCTGTACTGGATGCTAGGGCTCGTGGCGTTAACCATGGCCATCATCTATTTACTGCCTAAGCTCACGAAGGCTGTTCCTGCGTCGCTAGTAGCGATTGTTACGGTAACAGCATTAGTACACGGCCTCGACTTAGAAGCACGTACGGTAATCGACTTTGTTCGCGATTTGCTACCAGTCTGACCAGCGCGACACCGCGACGCTAGCGGGTGAACTTCCTAGCTTCGCTATTCCTATGGTGCCCTTCACCTGGGAAACTTTCATGATAGTACTACCAACCTCAGTGATTCTTTGTTTGGTGGGTCTTATTGAATCGCTTCTTACTCTTTCATTAATTGATGAAATGACCGATACCCGTGGTCGTGGTAATAAAGAGTGTGTTGGTCAGGGCGTTGCAAATACCGTTAACGGTTTCTTTGGCGGTATGGGCGGTTGTGCCATGATTGGTCAAAGCATGATCAATATAAACTCTGGCGGCCGTGGTCGCTTATCCGGTATTACTGCCGCACTTGTACTATTGGGCTTCATTCTATTTGCCGCACCGCTTATTGAAATGATCCCGCTTGCTGCTCTTGTTGGCGTAATGTTCGTAGTGGTAATCGCTACCTTCGAGTGGGCCTCATTCAGAATTATTCGCGGCGTAAACAAAGAAGATGCCTTTGTGCTCTTCCTTGTGACAGGCGTTACCGTTATTGCTGACCTTGCTATTGCGGTAGTTGTGGGGGTTATCGTTTCCGCCCTTGTGTTTGCATGGAAACACGCCCGTCATATCGAAGCGAAGTCGCACATTGATAACGACGGCTGGAAAGTCTATGAACTAGACGGCCCGCTTTTCTTTGGCTCGGTATCGCATTTCAAAGACTTGTTTGATATCGCTAACGACCCACAGGATGTAGTTATCGATTTTAAAGACTCTCGTATCTGGGATTCATCAGGTATCGACGCACTAGATACCCTTGCAGATAAATATGAAGAGCAAGGTAAGAAACTACACATTCGTCATATCAGCGATGAGTGTCGCTCACTGCTTCGCAAGGCCGACAAATTTGTTGAAATTAACGTAGTTGAAGACCCTCGCTATCGAGTAGCAACGGATAAATTAGCCTAATTTATTTGATACCGCTTGATGCACCAAGTGAACACAGATTTGCGTTTGTTTGGTGCAGTTGTGAAGTCTGAATAATGCTTATTTTGTAGTAAATCAAATAAAAACAATTGTTTACGGTTTTGGCACTGAACTTGGATAGCTATAAACGTAAAGTGTGTTTTGGTGATTTGTGTCAATCGCTGAAAATTGTGTGATTTATAACACTCCGTAAAATGTGTTAGCCGACCTAATCCGTTGGCAAAATAGGCAACGAAGCCCGCATCAACGAAAGTTGAAGCGGGCTTTTTTTTTTGTCCCGAAAAAAGGGGAATACCATGACTTCATTGGACTCAAAAACGCAAATTGTCGTCGTAGGCAACGGCATGGTGGGGCATCATTTTGTTGAGCAGCTTCACCAAAGCGATGCCAATGTAGAAATAACCGTTTTATGTGGCGAGTCTCGCCTCGCATACGACCGCGTTTATCTGTCATCATTTTTTAGTGGCGCTAGTGCTGATGACCTAGCGCTTACTACACCCGCTCAGTACGCCGAATGGGGCGTAAACGTAGTCACCAATGCCTTAGTGACCGATATTGACCGTGACAATAATAAAGTGACGACTTCTGAAGGGCAGGTGTTTAGCTACGATAAGCTTGTGTTAGCTACGGGCTCATACCCATTTGTGCCACCCATCCCTGGCAACGACCAAGAGCATTGCTTAGTGTACCGCACCATAGACGATCTACTCGCTATTGAAGCGTCAGCAGCAGTGAGCAAAGTAGGGGTTGTTGTTGGTGGTGGGCTGTTGGGTTTAGAAGCCGCTAACGCATTAAAGCAAGCTGGGCTAGACACTCACGTGGTCGAATTTGCGCCACAGCTTATGGCGGTGCAGCTAGACCAAGCCGGTGGTACCGTACTTAAAGACAAAATTGAAGATTTAGGCGTAACCGTTCATACCCAAAAAGCAACCCAAACTATTGAAGCTGGTGATACATGCCGCTATAAAATGGTATTTGCAGACGGCACTGCGCTAGAAACTGACATGATTTTATTTTCTGCCGGTATTCGACCTTCCGACCAGCTCGGCAGAAAGTCAGCGCTAACATTGGGTGAGCGCGGCGGTATTGTCATTGATAATCACTGCGTGACGTCTGACCCAAACATTTACGCGGTGGGCGAATGTGCGCTGTGGGATAACAAAATCTTTGGCCTGGTAGCACCGGGCTATACCATGGCGCGCACAGCTGTAAGTCATATAACCGGCGGCGATGCCGAGTTCGCTGGCGCAGATATGAGTACCAAACTCAAGCTAATGGGTGTGGAAGTGGGCTCAATTGGCGATGCTCATGAACGCACAGCCGGTGCGCTTAGCTACACCTATTTAAATCAGCCAGAAGGCGTGTACAAAAAGCTGGTGGTAGATAGCGAGCAAAAGTACGTGCTTGGTGCTGTACTCGTTGGCGATACCAGCGACTACGACACGCTATTACAATATGCGCTTAACAGCATCGAATTACCTGAACACCCAGAAAGCCTGATTTTGCCATCTTCTGATGCTGCACCAGCATTAGGTGCCGATGCACTTCCAGACACAGCCTCTATTTGTTCATGCCTAAACGTGACTAAGGGCGACATTGTTTCAGCTATTGAAGGTGGCTGTTGCAGCGTTGGCGATGTAAAAGGTGAAACTAAAGCCAGTACTGGTTGTGGAGGCTGTGCCGCACTACTTAAAAACGTAGTAGATAGCGAGCTTGAAAAGCGCGGTGTTGAAGTATCAAAAGCGATTTGTGAGCACTTCAATTACACCCGACAAGAGCTGTTTCACATTGTTAAGGTAAACGGCATTCGCACCTTCGACGAGCTACTTGAACAGCATGGTGAAGGTTTAGGTTGTGAAATTTGTAAGCCTGCTGTGGGTTCTATTCTGGCATCAGTTTATAACGACTACATCCTAAAAGCTTCACATCTTCCTATACAAGACACCAACGATATCTACCTTGGCAACATGCAAAAAGATGGCACGTATTCCGTTGTACCGCGTGTACCTGGTGGCGAAATAACGCCTGAGAAGTTGATTTTACTAGGTGAAGTGGCAAAAGAATACAACTTGTACACCAAGATCACGGGGGGTCAGCGCATTGATTTATTTGGCGCGCGCGTAGAGCACTTACCTGATATCTGGGAAAAACTCGTCGCTGGCGGTTTTGAAACCGGCCACGCTTACGCGAAGGCCCTGCGTACTGTGAAATCGTGCGTGGGAAGTACATGGTGTCGCTACGGTGTGCAGGACTCAGTAGGCACGGCTATTGACTTAGAAAACCGATACAAAGGCCTACGTGCACCGCACAAAATCAAATTTGCCGTATCGGGGTGTACTCGTGAGTGTGCAGAGGCTCAAAGCAAAGACATTGGTGTTATCGCTACCGAGCAAGGCTGGAACCTGTATGTTTGCGGGAATGGCGGCATGAAGCCTCGACATGCAGACCTGTTTGCCACCGACCTAGATACCGAAACACTTATTAAGTACATCGACCGCGTGCTGATGTTTTACGTGAAAACGGCTGATCGCCTACAGCGCACATCGGTGTGGATGGACAACTTAGAAGGTGGGTTAGCTTACTTGCAAGACGTTGTGATAAACGATGCTCTTGGCATTAATGGTGAGCTTGAAGCACAGATGGATGCTGTGGTTGATGCTTATCAGTGCGAATGGAAAACCACCATTGAAAACCCTGAGTCGCGTAAGCGTTTCCGTCAATTTGTAAACAGTAGTGCCAGCGACACCAATATTCAGTTTGTTTCAGAGCGGGGGCAGGTTCGTCCAGCTACTGAAGCTGAAAAAGTAGCAGGGAAAGATCAGTTTATTCCCGTCTCTATGGTGTAGTTCACAAAATTAATGGTGTAGCCACTGATTTAATGGTGTAGCCACTGGCTTATCAACCTTGTTAGGAGATACAAATTATGACAGCTGCGCAAAACGTAATAGCGTCGGAACAGGCAGTGCAATGGCACCTTGTTTGTGAGACGAAGGACCTAGTGACAAACAGCGGCGTTTGCGTCCTTGTTGACTCACAGCAAATAGCGCTTTTCTGCTTGAAAATAAAGGGCGAAACAAAGGTTTTCGCCATTAGTAACTACGACCCTATTGGTAAAGCAAACGTACTTTATCGCGGGCTTTTGGGGTCGATAGGCGGTGCGCCAGTTGTCGCTTCGCCGTTGTACAAAGAGCATTACTTTTTAGAAACAGGGCTGTGTAAAGAACACGATGATGTTTCCGTCACGGCTTATCCTGTGAAGGTAGAAGGCGAGAAGGTTTTTGTAGGCATTTAAGTAAACTGACCCTATTTGAATGCCCACATGAATAGAGTCTTCTTGCAAAAACGCATTCAATTATTTCGAAATCGAAAAAGGTAATGAAATGAATATGGCTACACGACAACCCGACATGATGTCTGAACAATTAAGACAAACAACATGCCCATACTGCGGCGTAGGGTGTGGTGTAGATATCAGTTGCAACGTTAGCAAGCGTGCCACAACCCTGGACACTGTTAAAGGCACGCCAGAGCATCCCGCCAATTATGGAAGATTGTGTGTTAAAGGAACAAACCTGCTTGAAACAAACGACCTAAATGGACGTTTGCTTCACCCAACCATAGCAGGTCAATCGGTGGATTGGGACACGGCCACCGATGTGATTGCGGATAAGATCACATCTACCATTGCGCAGTATGGCGCGGATGCCGTTGCTTTTTATGTTTCAGGCCAGCTTCTTACTGAAGACTACTACATTGCCAATAAGCTTATGAAAGGTTATATCGGCAGTGCCAATATAGATACCAACTCTCGACTTTGCATGTCATCAGCGGTAGCTGCTTATAAGCGCGCCTTTGGTGAAGACGTGGTGCCTTGCGATTACACCGACTTAGAGTGTACAGATTTATTGGTAATTACGGGAAGTAATACGGCGTGGGCCCATCCTGTGCTTTTTCAGCGCATTCAGCGAGCAAAGCTGAAAAACCCAAATATGAAGGTCATCGTTGTCGACCCGCGCAAAACTGAAACCTGTACGATAGCCGACTTACACCTTCCTATAAAACCAGGTAGCGATGTTGCGCTGTTTAATGGCTTACTTAGCTATGCAGACGCACAAGGTAGAATAGATAGAACCACCGTCGAAACCTATGCCGAGGGGCTTGATGAAGCGCTTGAAAGTACAAGTGGCTTAACGCTGGATGACGTGGCTAGCGTATGCGATATAGAAAAAAGCAAGGTTAAGGCTTTTTTCGACGCATTCTGTCAAGCATCCAGCGCCATTACTTTTTATTCTATGGGCGTTAATCAGTCTTCCGCTGGCGTAGATAAAGCCCAAGCCATTATTAACTGCCACCTGGCTACAGATTTAATTGCCAAAGACGGTTGTGGTCCGTTTTCTATCACAGGTCAGCCTAATGCCATGGGGGGGCGTGAAGTTGGTGGCTTAGCTAACATGCTAGCTGCCCACATGGATTTAGAAAACCCTGAGCATATCGAAGCAGTAAAGGCCTACTGGCATGCACCCGTTATGCCCAAAGGTCAGGGGCTAAAAGCTGTAGACCTCTTTAACGCAATAGAGAGTGGCAAGGTTAAATTCGTTTGGATAATGGGGACTAACCCTGTTGTCAGTATGCCCAATCGCGGCCAAGTTGAGCGCGCACTTTCAAAATGTGACATGGTGGTGGTGTCTGATATTGTTGAATCTAACGATACGCTTAACTACGCCCACATTGCCCTTCCTGCCACAGGGTGGTCGGAAAAAGACGGCACAGTGACAAACTCAGAGCGCCGTATATCACGTCAGCGCGGCATATTGCCCCCGCCTGGAAATTCAAAACACGATTGGCAAATCATGTGCGACGTGGCGGCTAAAATGGGTTTTGGCGAGGCATTTAGCTTTACTCATCCGTCGCAAATATTCTGCGAATACGCTGGCTTAACTGGCTATCACAATAATGGCAAACGCCAGTTAGACTTATCACCTTTGCAAATGCTAAGTGAAGCGCAGTACAACGCTCTATCACCTATCCAGTGGCCTTTTCAGAGCGCGGTTTTGAATACTCCCTCATCCGGTACCAAGCTTAACGCAAACACTAAGCCCAACCTTATCAGTAAGCGTCCTTTTGAAGATAAGCAGTTTTCGACGCCTAGCGGTAAGGCTAAACTGATTCCCGTAACCTATAAAGCTCCACTGCAGGTTACTTCAGATGCATACCCTTTTGTCGTTAACAGCGGTCGAGACTCGAGATCAATGGCATACCATGACGCGCACGGGTAAAGCCGCAAAGTTACTCGCCCATATGCCGAGCGCCTCTGTCTACATAAACCCAAAAGACGCTGCTGAGTTAGGTGTTGCAAATAATGACCTCGTTTCTTTGGCAAGTGCGGTGTGTCAAGACGCCCCAGCTATCTATCCGGTAAAAACAGATGCGGACATGCGCAAAAAAGAAGTGTTTATACCCATACACTGGTCGGCGCAATGGGGTTCTCACAGTAAGCTAGGCGCACTTTACGCGAGCGCGGTAGACCCAATTTCAGGTCAGCCCGAACTAAAACACGCTGCAGTGGCTATTGCACCTGTACGTTACGCTACGTATGGGAAACTTTTTTTATCATCAAAGATACAGTCGTCACACGACTCCAAAACAAACATTGATAATCCCAGCATCGATAATCCAATCATTGATAATCCCAGCATCAATAATCAGGAAGCGCTAAAGAAAGTATGTGATTACTGGAATAAAACACCGCTTGAGGCCGAAGGCGCTACATCAAGCGGAAGTAGTTCTGAAGAAGCACTATCAGTATTAAACGTAGCGTCGAACAAAGGACGTCGAGAATTTACTCAAAGCTTGATACCACAGTTACCGCAAAACGCGGTGCTATTACAGTTTCACCATCACACTTTTTCAGTATGCCTTGCGCTTGTCGATGACCTACTGTGCTTCGCCGCATTTCTGGGCGATGAGCCAGAAAAAACAGGCTCGGCTCATGTGGCGGCACAGACAAAAAGCACTTGGTCAGTTCCGAATGCGTGGCTTGCCAGCCTATTAAATACGGCGATTTCTACTGAGTCACAACGCAATTTATTGCGAGGACAAGTGGATGACGCATTTCTAAAAGGCGATGTAGTTTGTAGCTGTTTTGAAGTACGTGAAAAGACGATTACAGATGCCATCACCAAAGGCTGTTTATCGGTAAGCGAACTTGGTAAGCAGTTAAAATGCGGCACTAACTGTGGTTCTTGCAAGCCCGCCTTGTCCGAGCTTATAGACAAGCATTTAGTTATAGAAACCCAATCTGTTTAGGAGCGTTAAATTATGTCAATTGCATCTAGTTGGTCTTTACCGTTTTTGCGCACCTTATTCAAACATCAGAAACCTCTGTCTAATCTTTTTTATCGCGATGCAACTTCGAATAAGGCTTCGACAACTCGTAAGTGTAACGACACTTTTAAATCATTAGCTAAGTATGCGTACCTCAACAAGTGGCTGAAAACAGCAAACCTTGGTGATGGGCGTCAAAAACAGGGCCAAGTATTTATTGTAGGCGCAGGTCCTGGCGATGCAGAGCTACTTACCTTAAAAGCGTTTCGCCTTTTACAGCAAGCCGATGTGGTATTGTTTGACGCACTTGTAAGCGAAGATATTCTTTCGCTTATTCCATCTAGTGTAGCGAAAGAGTACGTAGGAAAGCGATGCAAAAAGCATAGCTTTACCCAAGACGCTATTTGTAAGCGGGTGGTTGAACTTGCTAGTTTGGGCCATACCGTGGTGCGACTAAAAGGTGGCGACCCAGCCTTGTTTGCGAGAACCTGCGAAGAAACTGATGCGCTAACAAAAGCTAACATTCCTTTTGCTATTGTTCCTGGTATTACTGCGGCATCGGGCGTGTCTGCTTATACGGGTATTCCTCTTACCGACAGGCGCTGTGCCCAATCGGTGAGTTTTATGACTGCACATTTTAAAGATGCTGAACAATGGCCTGAAATGGCGCCGATGGCGCAGAATGTATTAAAGCAAACCATGGTGGTTTATATGGGGCTAAGCCGCCTTGAGGGGCTTTGCAAAGGCTTGATGCAGCACAAGGTGCAAAGCACGTGGCCGGTAGCGGCAATTGAAAATGCTACATCGCCTCAACAGCGCGTAATTACTGGCGAGCTTGCTAATATTCATAGCAAAGTAAAGGCTGCAAATTTAACTGGGCCTACGTTACTTATATTTGGAAAGGTGGTAGAGTCTCGTCAACAGGTAAATACACTTCTACTACATTCATCCGAGCATGCAGCAACCATTTAGCGAATACATAAAAATTATTGGTAAGGGTCAAAAAGGGGGGCGTAGCCTCACCCGTGATGAAGCTTATCATGCCATGAAAATGGTATTGGCCAATGAAGTGACCGGCGATCAACGGGGCGCATTTCTTATGTTACTTCGCACCCGTGAAGAAACACCAGAAGAAGTAATTGGTTTTGTTGATGCATGTCGAGAATTGATTGAGCCAGAGGTTAAGACACTTACCCCAACGTTAGATATTGGGTGTTATGCAGGAAAACGTCGTCAGCTTCCTTGGTACTTACTGGCCGTAGCCGTACTAGCCAACAACGGTTATTCCATTATGCTTCACGGTGCCCATGAACCCGGTTCGGGTCGTCTTTATGCAAGTATAGCATTGCCAAAGTTGGGACTACCTGAAGTCACCAGTATCGCTGAGGCAAACCAGCAGTTTGCTGATAAAAGCGTAACCTATCTCGATTTATCTTACTTATTACCTTCGCTAGATACCATCATTAAGCTACGCGAAGTGTTTGGGCTACGCTCTTGTGCCAACACCCTAGCCAGGCTATTGAACCCCACCAGCGCAGAATTTTGTGTGCAGGGGGTTTAC
This sequence comes from Alteromonas sp. ABH4_454, assembly GCF_056311775.1. NCBI lineage: Bacteria > Pseudomonadati > Pseudomonadota > Gammaproteobacteria > Alteromonadales > Alteromonadaceae > Alteromonas > Alteromonas sp. ABH4_454. Next base: position 1,481,411 of record NZ_CM149972.1, read on the forward strand.
CACATGCACCTTGACCATAAGCATTGTCGCGTTAATGAAAATTACCCGTCAATAAACGCCCTTTGTTTTCGCGGCGATGGTGGCGACCCCGAGGTTAACGGAGAACGAGAAACCGAACTTTTCATTACCCGTAATGGTAAAACTGACGAAGTAATAATGCCGGTGGTTGCTGACAAGTGGGCGCTAAAAGACAAAGATATGAACGTAGACGATATGCTCGACGTGTGGAAGGGTGAAGCGAACAGCCTTTACGGTGAACAGGCTATTTTAAGCACACTTGCCAGCTATCTAGTGCTTCTACAAAGTTGTGATGTTGCAGATGCCTTATCGCAAGCACGACAGCTTTGGGCGCAGCGAGATAAGAACGCATCGCCATTCTAATGACTTGGTTGTGTTGACCATTTTCTTTACTAGAGACCACGCTTATTTGATCGCGAACTACCAGCTTAAACATGGAATTTATCAGAGCATAAAAAGCTTTTAGATTGACGAAAAATTGCCAATCGTCGTATTGTCTTAATCGCTGCGTATATACATCACTTCCGTAAAGAGAGGCTGAGCAAGCCCAGAGTTTGCTTGTTCTGGTTCACAGGGTAAGATTTTTCATTGACCAACAAATATTAATGCTTTTATTTTTGTTGATCCCTAATAATCTCGATTTCCTCTGCTATCTTTAATCAAAACCGAAAAAAATTAGCTTATCGTTCCTGATACTAACCGTAATTGCGAGTGACGGAGCACGTACTATTTCAAATGTGCTGCATCGCCGAAGGGTTACAGGCTGACGAATAAGCGCGCTTAGTTCATCAGGAGCAGAGGATGTTTTTCAAAAATAAAGAGGTAATAGCTGAAAACTTACGTTTGAAAAAGGAGATTGAGGCATATCAAACAGTTCAGGAGGAGCTGCGCGAAGAGATGCTTTATATAGAATTAAACCCTGACGGTAGGGTTAATGCTATCAACGACTTGTGTTCTCAGGCAACTGGTTACTCAATAGGTGAATTAGAGGGAAAGTCTCTAGAGAGATTGATGAGCCAAAGTGCGCTTAGAAAACCTGCTGGACAGGATATGCTCGGTGCGATTAAAACGCATCGTCATTGGCATGGAGCAGTCAGTTTTTTAGATGCGAAAGGTCAAGAAATGTGGGTACGCGGTATTGTGCAGCCCGTTGATGACGCGAACGGTAACGTAAAATATATCGCCTTCTACATGGCAGAACAAACGCGAAACATCACTTTTAGCAACGAACTGCGCGATATGATTGCTGCGCTCCACCGCTCATCTGCTGTGATTGAGTTCAATTTAGATGGAACGATAATAACAGCGAATGACAACTTTCTTAAAGGTATGGGGTACTCCCTAGAGCAGATAGAAGGTAAGCATCACAGAATGTTTTGTACCGAACAAGAAGCTAATTCAGAAGAATATAAACATTTCTGGCGGGACTTAGCTGAAGGGAAATTAGAATCAGGTAGGTTTAAGCGAATAGATAGCCGGGGCAACGAAGTTTGGTTAGAAGCGTCGTATAACCCAATTAGAAATGAAGACGGAAACCTTTATAAAGTCGTTAAGTTTGCCACCGTCATTACTGAGCAAATGCAGCGTGAGTTTGCAATTTCTGAAGCGGCTAATGTGGCATTTAATATCTCGCAAGAGACAGGAGAGCAAGCCCGCAAAGGTAATGAAGTGCTTAATGCCACAGTGAAAGCAATGAATGAGCTCACCACTCAAATGGGCAATGCGAGCGAAGGCATCAAAGACCTCGATGAGCAATCACAAAAAGTTGCCGATTTGGTACAAAGTATCAGTGGAATTGCTGATCAAACCAATTTGCTCGCGCTTAACGCCGCTATTGAAGCCGCTCGCGCAGGTGACCAAGGTCGAGGGTTTGCTGTTGTTGCCGATGAGGTAAGGCAGTTAGCTTCACGAACAAGCAGTGCTACAGAAGAAATAGTCAACGTTGTTGTAGAGAACAGAAAACTTACTGAAAATGCCGTTCAGCTTATTGAAGCAGGACAGGAAAAAGCCCGCGATGCATTAGAATATTCAACGCAATCAGGTAACGCGATGGGTGAAATTCAAAGTGGAGCGAATGAGGTAGTTAACGCTATCGGACAGTTCACGAAACGTCTATAGATCAGAGCGCCTACCATTCGTGTTGGGCGTGTTTATACGTTTAAATATACTCAATCGTGGTGCTTGTTTGCTCGCACCATGGTTGAACACCTCCCCCGTTTTGGTGCACAAAACCTTTCTTTAGGCTGTAAGTGCCTAGCTATATTTTTCAGTATTTCTTTAAAAATCATACGGTTAAATTTTTGGCACGTTGACTGCAAATACATACGTGCAAAACAACGTTGCCGTACAAGGCTGCGAATGCGACACGACTGCTTATGCATCGTGTAATGCACAACATTTTCCATAGTGTGAATAAGAAAAATTATTAGGAATCAGTGGAGAACGGTAAGGAAGCTCCAACTTCTCCAGCATTTATGGCAAATGATAATAATAAGAAAAGATGGTTTTATTAAGCTAAAGCTTTTTTATAACCTCCCTTTAAGATGAGGTGTGTGAGCGGGAATTCCTGACTTACCAATAACAACTTGATGCGTTAGTAATTACTCCGATGTTACTAACACGGCAACGAAGCCCACCGTGCTAGACATGTAAATGTCTATAGCTGGTGGGTTTTTTTTTGGCTACGAGGAACACGTATGACTGGGTTAAAGACAACATCATTACTAAAACGCTTTAGAACGGTGGGCGCGAGCGTTTGTGCTGCACTTGTCGTTTCTGTAGCAACATTTTCAACATCTGTTTCAGCACAAGCGCCCGCAGTAGGATGGCCAGAGAAAGAAGAACTGAAGTTTGGTTTTATTAAACTGACTGATATGGCGCCGCTTGCTGTGGCGTATGAAAAAGGCTTTTTCGAAGATGAAGGGCTATACGTCACATTAGAAGCGCAAGCAAACTGGAAAGTGCTGCTAGACCGGGTTATTGATGGCCAGCTAGATGGCGCTCACATGCTTGCAGGTCAACCGCTTGGCGCGACTATTGGCTTTGGTACGGAATCCCATGTAGTTACTGCGTTTAGCATGGACCTAAACGGAAATGGCATTACCGTATCAAACGAGATTTGGGAGAAAATGAAGGCGTACATTCCACAGGAAGATGGCAAGCCTGTACACCCAATCAAAGCTGATTATCTTAAACCGGTTGTTGATGAATACCGCAACGCCGGTAAACCTTTCAATATGGGCATGGTATTTCCTGTTTCTACCCACAACTACGAACTGCGTTATTGGCTAGCAGCAGGTGGCATTCACCCAGGTTATTACGCCCCTCACAAAGGTGATACCGCAGGCCAAATCGATGCACAAGCACTATTGTCTGTAACGCCACCACCACAAATGCCAGCGACTATGGAAGCAGGCACTATTTATGGCTACTGCGTAGGTGAACCATGGAACCAACAAGCGGTATTTAAAGGTATCGGTGTACCTGTAATTACCGATTATGAGATCTGGAAAAACAACCCTGAAAAAGTGTTTGGTGTAAGCCAAGGTTGGGCTGACAAGTATCCAAATACTCACATACGCGTGGTAAAAGCCTTAATTCGTGCAGCAATGTGGTTGGATGAAAACGACAATGCTAATCGTCCTGAAGCAGTAAAAATTCTTGCTAAAAGCAACTACGTTGGCGCAGACGAAGACGTACTGGCTAACAGCATGACGGGCACCTTTGAATACGAAAAAGGCGACAAGCGTGACGTGCCAGACTTCAATGTGTTCTTCCGCTACAACGCTACTTACCCGTACTACAGTGATGCAATTTGGTATCTCACACAAATGCGCCGCTGGGGACAAATTTCAGAAGCTAAGTCTGACGATTGGTACAAGGAAACGGCCAAAAAGGTCTACAAGCCAGAAGTTTATGCCCAAGCTGCTAAAGCGCTTATCGCTGAGGGTAAAGCAAAGGCATCTGATTTCCCTGAGTTTGGAACGGAAACAGGTTATAAGCCGCCTCAGAGCGAGTTTATTGATGGCGTAACGTTTGATGGAAGCAAGCCTAACGCTTACTTAGAGCAATTTGATATTGGTCTTAAAGGCGACACTGTTCTGTAAGTGTCTCGTAAAGTTGCCTCGTCGACCCTCAGGTGAGACGGGGCATTCAAAGCGCAATAGCGCACATTAAATATCAGGAGCAAGCAATGAGCAAGATGACAACCATTCTTCGCCTTCCATCATCGCCGTCAAACGCAAACTCTTTATTGAGTCGTTTATATCAATCCACGCCTGCGTTGTTGCTGCCTGTAATCGGCTTGCTGATGTTTCTGGCCATTTGGAATGGCGTTGCAAAAAGTATCGATACATCGTTAGGCCAATTTCCAGGCCCTGCACAAGTTTTTGAACAAGCGGGTGCTTTAATAGACGAGCATGTCGCCCAGCGTGAAAAGGCAGATGCTTTCTATCAACGTCAGGAAGAACGAAATGCAGCGCGTGTGGCGCAAGACCCTACTTATAAGCCTAAGATACGAGACTTTACCGGTGCGCCCACGTTCTTCGATCAAATTTGGACCAGCCTCTACACCGTTATGGTTGGGTTTTTTATTGCATCAGTAGTTGCAGTTCCATTGGGTATTTTGTGTGGTTTAAGCAAATCAGCCTACACGGCAATAAACCCGCTTATTCAATTATTCAAACCCGTTTCGCCACTAGCATGGTTACCACTAGTCACTATGGTAGTAAGTGCGCTTTATGTCAGTGATGACCCAGCGTTTTCAAAGTCGTTTGTTACTTCTGCTTTCACGGTCTCGCTTTGCTGCCTATGGCCAACCCTTATTAACACTGCCGTAGGGGTTTCAAATATTGAAAAAGATCTTATCAACGTGAGCAAAGTGCTGCGTCTTACACCTTTTGCTCACCTTACGAAAATAGTACTGCCATCTTCAATTCCAATGATATTCACTGGGCTTCGATTATCGCTTGGTATTGGTTGGATGGTACTCATAGCAGCAGAAATGCTTGCCCAAAACCCAGGGTTAGGAAAGTTTGTCTGGGATGAGTTTCAAAACGGTAGTTCAGAATCCTTAGCCCGAATCATGGTGGCAGTATTAACTATCGGTGTCATCGGCTTTGTATTGGACCGTCTAATGTTATCAATTCAGCGCGCGGTAAGCTGGGATAAGTCGAGCGTATTACGCTAATTTTGAGGAGAAATTTATGCATACTAAACATTTAGAATTAGAGCAGGTAGGTATCGACTTCCCAACTCCAAAGGGCCCCTTTACTGCGCTTCAAGATGTAAATCTTAAAATTAGCAAAGGTGAATTTGTTTCATTGATTGGTCACTCTGGCTGCGGAAAATCGACTGTGCTGAATATTATCGCGGGTTTACACCAAGCAACTTCAGGAGGCGTAATATTAGATGGCGCTGAAGTGAAGCAGCCTGGACCAGAGCGCGCCGTAGTATTTCAAAACCATTCGCTATTGCCTTGGCTTACGGTATATAAGAACGTTGAGTTGGCCGTTAAATCCACCATGCGAGGTAAGAGTAAAGGCGAGATGCGCGAATGGATCATGCACAACTTAGAGCTTGTACACATGACTCACGCACTCGACAAATTGCCAAGTGAAATCTCCGGGGGTATGAAACAACGAGTAGGTATTGCGCGCGCGCTGGCAATGGAACCTAAAGTGTTATTGATGGACGAACCGTTTGGCGCGCTTGACGCATTAACTCGTGCACACCTTCAAGACTCTTTAATGGAAATTCATGCTGATTTGGGTAACACCGTCATCATGATTACCCATGACGTGGATGAAGCAGTATTGCTATCTGATCGCATCGTAATGATGAACAATGGGCCCGCCGCCACCATTGGTGAAATTCTAGATATTGAGTTGCCTCGCCCGCGTGATCGATTAGCGCTTGCCGACAACAAACAATATAACCACTACCGACATGAGGTATTAACCTTCCTTTACGACAAGCAGAAAAAGGTTGAAACCGTTACTTCACGTGCTAACAACGCATCATCAAAACCCAGCGGGGTGACATCTGAAAAAAAAGATACTAAAAAGTCAGATGCTGCCTAGAACTATCGGCATCTGATAAGGGCGGTAGTTGTACCGCCCCAAACGTATAACTTTCACTTTTTAACCGGCATTTTCATGCTGGCTGGGTAAGTGTTGGCTAATAAAAAATTAAAATTAAAACCGATAGGGAACACGCATGAACACGTTTAAAAAACTAAGCATCAATATGTTAGCTGCCTCTGTTATGGTAGTACTAGGTGGCAGCGCGATTGCTGCTGATATTCACACCGCGCTAAGTGACTCAAAGGCATGGGCTGACCTTAATTTACGTTATGAAGCGGTAGATCAAGATAATGCACTAGAAGATGCAAGCGCGCTGACCTTACGCACCCGTTTAGGCTTTAGCTCAGGGAGTGTTAATGGTTTCTCGTTTACCGCCGAGGTTGAAGACAGCCGCATTGTAATGGGGCAAGATGAGTTTACCGTAGGGCCTACTGGCTTCAATGTGGGTGAATACTCTGTCATTGCTGACCCAGAAACAACCGAAGTTGACCAAGCCTTTATTCAATACAAAACAGGTGACTTTACCGCCAAGGTTGGTCGCCAAGTTATTACGTTAGACGACCACAGATTTGTTGGTCACGTTGGTTGGAGACAGGACCGCCAGACTTTTGATGCCGTAAGCGCAAAATATGCGGCAACTGACAATCTAGAGCTTTTCTATAGCTACTTATATAAGCGTAACCGTATTTTTGCCGAAGCTGCTGATTTAGATTCAAAAGATCATATCCTTCACGCTACTTATAAGTCGAAAATAGGTAAGTTTGTGGCCTACGCGTATTTATTAGAATTAGATAATGATACAGATAATGCGCTGGATACGTATGGCGTAAGCTATGATGGAAAGATGAAAGGGGACAGCATAAATTGGGCTTATGGCGCTGAGTTTGCTACGCAATCGAGCGAAGCTGGCGCGGGTGAAACTGCCACCGACTTTGATGCGTCTTACCTAAATGCTTATCTAGCCGCAACCTTCTCTGGTGTAACCGCTAAAGTCGATTATGAAGTACTAGGTTCAGATGATGGACTGTACGGGTTTGCTACACCTCTTGCTACTCTACACAAGTTCAACGGTTGGACCGATCAGTTTTTGGGGACACCAGCACAAGGCTTACAAGACCTTAAGTTTTCACTTTCTGGCGGCCTAGCCGGTGGTAAGTGGCTTTTGGCTTATCATGATTTCAGCGCTGACGACAGCAGCAATGGTGTTGATGATTTAGGTAGCGAATTTAATGTTCAATACACCAAGAAATTTGTGGGTAAGTACAATTTCGGCATCAAGTACGGTACTTACGACGCGGGCGATATAAAAGTAGACGCTAATCGCTTTTGGATGTGGGTTGGTACGCGTTTTTAAGTGCTATGCGAACTAACTCTCAGACCTAACATAGCGCTATAGTTCCACCAAACTTTGATTGGCTAAGTCGTTATTGACTTAGCCAGCCTTTTTCAACGGCTATATCTAGCTGCTGCATAACATAGTCCCACAGTGCTGGCGCACACGATTTCAAGTGTGCATTTCGCGCTTCAATTTTCTCTCTTGCAATACCATGATGCTTCCAGCTTCCTCCATTGTCTTTCATATTTTGAAATACAGGGAGTACTCGGTCCATGGCTTTAGCAAATTCTGCATCGGCGGTTTCTGCGGCTTCAAACTCAAGCCATAAATTGAGCAGTTCGCTATCAAGTGGGCTTGGCAATAAACCAAAAATGCGCTTTGCGGCCGCGAGTTCCTTCTCAGCTTGTGCGTCATGGTCGGCTTGCTGGTTAAACGCGAACATATCACCAGCGTCAATTTCCACGATATCGTGAATAAGGATCATGCGAATAACACGGGTAATGTTTATAGGTTTCACCGCATATTCACTCAACATATTTGCCATTAATGCGACATGCCAGCTGTGCTCTGCGGAGTTTTCTTGGCGATAGTTATCACTTGGAAGCGTAATCTGGCGCTTAACCGCTTTGAGTTGATCAAGTTCACAAATGAATTCGGCAAAGTCGCTTACTGCTCGCATTCGGGGGCTCCTAGGCGTAAAAATGGGCGCAAGAGCGCCCATTTCATAATTAAAGGTGTTATTGTTTGTTAAACCAAATTACTTCTGCTCTGACAACCACACGATAAGGTCAGCGATGTCATCAAAGGTCATATCAGAGGTAAACGTTGGCTGGTATTTACCATTGATAATAAAGCTAGGCACACCAGTTAGGTGTTCACGGTACTCATCGATTTGCTGTTGGTTTTTGCGCACCATGCTATTAACGCCGAAGCTCTTAGCCATTTTATCAAACTCTGCACCGTCTACGCCATTAACCACGAAGATGTTGCGAAGGTCTTTTAGCCCTGTGATAGACGCGCGCTGTTTATGAATGTAGTTAAAGATAGCACCATTCATTGCATCTTCTTGCTTCATTGCGCGGGCAATTAGCATAGCTTTAGTCGCATCGTCCTGAACTTCTGGGCCGGTAAAGCGCATAAAGTTTACGTGTACTTTGTTGAACTTAGTACCGTCGCTTTTCTTTTCTTTAATTTGTGCAACGATTGGCTCAAATTGGAAGCAGTGCGGGCACCAAAATGAGAAGTACTCAGTAATTACTGGTTTATCTGTGGCTTCTTTATCAAGCACTTTATAATGCGTGCCTTCTTTCCATTTAGACGCTGGCTCTTGAGCGCAAGCTGTTAATGGCAAAAGCATTGCCATGACAAACATTACTGCAAACTTTTTCATGGATTATGATCCTGTATTAAAAAAACGATTATCGATGTTGAGATTATCACAGGCTTGTTTGCTTAACTAGGACCTGTTTCGCAACAAAGTCTTAGTACGCGATGGGGTTAACATTACCTGCGATGGGATAAGCGATTGTCGCAGAATAAACCTCTTACCATGAATAGAATATGAATAGCATTTACTGATACGGCTAGAGTAGGGGGAGATAAAAAAATGTGCCGAAGTTTAAGCCTGCGGCAAAGAAGGGCGATGATAAGTAGAAGCAAAAGCTACAATAATAAAATATACGCCAAACTATTGAACGAAAAACGGCTACACCACTGTGTAGCCGATTGAATTGCTAGGCTTGGCCTAAATTAACTACATAGTATAGTTAACAGAAAGCAGCGCTCTTCGCTCCTGCCCCGCATAACCTACAATATCTTCATAGTCGGTATCGAATGCATTGTCGACTTTCAACGATACCTGCCACTGACTGTCGATTTGATAACCTACGTTAACGGTAGCAAGGGTATAAGCTGAAAGCGCTAACCTTTGAGACGACTCAGGGAATGGTGGGAAGAAAGTGTCGTAACGGCTTCCGGTGTAGGCCAGCTTGGTGTAAAAGCTGAACTTTTCTGTACCAAAGTCAGTGGTATAAGTTATCGAGCCTTGATGGCGAGCACGACGTAACTCTGTGCTTGTGATACCACTGTCAGTTTGCTCAGCGTCTAGGTAGCTGTAGGCGGCGGTAAGGTCCCCATAGCCACTGTCCCAGTTTAGCTCTACATCAATCCCTTCCCGAGAACTTTCACCATCGATATTATCCGCACTGAACGCACCTAAGTCAGAAACATAAACAAAGCCGTTAATTTCGTCTTCAAGATCGGTGGTATAGGTACTGATTTGACCAGAAAGCGATTGCCAGTTGGCTTTAACACCTACTTCCCACTCTTCACTGGTTTCAGGCTCTAGGTTAGGGTTTCCGATGAAGCTTGCAGGGAAATAACCAAAGCGTTCAGTAAAGGTTGGTGTTTTAACAGCTCTACCATAGCTTGTGAAAACAGCGTAGTGGTCGTTAAGTTGCCATGTCAAACCGCCGCGATAACTTACGGCATTGTCGAACTCACTATTATTGTCGAACCTTGCGCTTAATGTTGCCGTTAGCGACTCGGTAAACTGACTGTTTGTTTCTGCAAATACGCTGTAGGTGTTGTCGTGTTGTTTTTGGTTAGGATCGCCAAATACAATAGGGCCGCGCTGGTCAAAAAGGCGCTGTAGATATTCAACGCCGCCTGCAAAATCCCAATTGTCGATGGTGTAAAAACCGGTCCAGTTTAACTCAATACGTTCACCCGTGGTGCCGCCTGTATCAGTCCCCGATTCAGTATTATCGTTTTCATCTTTACGATAGTGTGCACTTAATGCCGAACGGTAGCCTGTGTTTTCAGGGGCAAATTCCCATCTTAATTTCGCACTAACTTGTGTGCCATCTGTCACGTTATCTGTATCAGCGGGAAGGCCGGTTATTACAAAGTCAGTACCGTCATAGTCATTTTTATATTGAACAGTACGTAAATTTGCTATGAAGGTATGCTCGGTGTTGGCGGCATAATTGAGGTTTATGCCAGCAGTCATATTGTCATAGCCATCGTCTTCGTTACCAACGCGAGATACGTTATCTCCGTCAGTCCGAATATAGCTCGCGTAGGCAGACACTCCCACGTCATCGCTCTGTGAGCGCGCATTCATGCTGCCCTGAAGGGTACCTTGAGTGCCAATGCCAGCTGAAAAATCTACGTGAGAAACATTGTCGGCAAACTGGCCAGATTTAGTGGTAATGCTTAGTACACCACCAATTGCGCCGCTACCCCACCTCGCACTTTGCGGGCCGCGAAGTAGCTCAATGCGCACTACGTTGGCGCTAGTAAGGTGAGCAAGGTCAACAAGACTCCCTTGGCCTACATCGTTGGCAACAACACCATCAATTAAAACAAGTAGATGGTTGGTTTCACCGCCGCGCACGCGCAGCTCTGTTAAGCCACCAGGACTGCCTGACTGAGACAAGCTAACGCCCGGTAGGCCGCGAATTAGTTCGGTAAGTTGAAGTGCGCCCGAAGCTTTAATGTCGCTTTCAGTCAGCACCGAAACTGAGCCAGGCAGTTTAGTTAGCGAAATAGGTAAACGGGTGCCGGTGACGGTTAGCGTTTCAATATCTTGGTTTGAAGTTTGCGCGAAGGCAGATGTGCTTAAGCACGAAATAACTGCAGCGCTAAGGGCTGCTTTAGTAAAATGTGTACGCATGGTTTTTATATTATCTTTGATGCGCTCCACCCGAGCACATGATGAGTGAAAGTGCACGTTGTTACTTATTCTTTTGAATAGAAGCAAAAAACGACACCATGAAGTACAGGCCGGTATCCGGGCTTACTCGCCAATACCGATAAGGTAATGGCTCTTTTGCCTTCCCATCTAGTGGCGTCTGATTGCGCTGAAGCGCGTTGACGTATAAAAGACAGTGGCGAATGAAAAGAAAACGACAATGCGTTGAGTTTACCGTTGCGGGGGCAGCATCAGCTTTTCACTGATTTCCCGTTTAACTATTGTCACAGTAGTAGTTATGGAGCGCGACAAAAGCACCTACACAGCGCGATTATATAGAACTTAAAAAGTGATAGCGAATACGGTTTCTTATAAGTTACGCTTTTTCGATTTGTATAAAAATATCGAAAAAGCGCTTTGATAAGTGATGTAAAAGTTGAATCAGTAACCTAGTTTCAACGGGGGCTCTTGGAGTGCAGATAGCTGTTCTTTAAGGGCAAGTATTTGGCCTTCCCAATATTTGTCTTCAGCAAACCAAGGGAACGCACGAGGAAACGCAGGGTCTTCCCACCGACGAGAAAGCCACGCCATGTAATGCACCATGCGCATTGCTCTAAGCGGTTCGATAAGCGCTAACTGAGCCGTATCGAATTCGTGAAATTCTTCGTAGGCCTCTACTAGGGTATCTAGCTGCAAAAGCTGCTGTTGGCGGTCGCCACTTAACATCATCCATAAGTCTTGAATAGCGGGTCCCATACGGCAGTCATCTAAGTCAACGAAGGTTGGACCGTCGCGCCATAGTATATTGCCTGGATGGCAGTCACCGTGTAAACGAATATTCGATGTTGGCTTATACGCTTGTTGGGTGGCCTCAATAACTGGATTGAGTATGGCAAAAAAGGCCGTCTTCAAATGCTCGGGTAGCAGTGTGCTTTGCAACAGAACCTGTTTGGGCTCATCAAGGTAACTTTCAATGTCAATTGAGGGGCGATCTGCAAACTCTTTAGCTGACGCAACGCGATGGATACGACCAATAAAACGCCCCATCCATTCGAGCTGATCAAGGTTGTCGTTTTCAAATTGTCTACCGCCTACCGAAGGGAATAGCGTAAATCGATAGTCAGTCTCTGCCACCGTATGATGATGGAGTGTTTTACCGTTTAAAGCTAAAGGTGCAGCCAATGGGATTTCGTTATCCATTAGCTCTGCAGCAAACGCGTGTTCTTCAAGAATTTGCGCATCTGTCCATCGACCTGGGCGATAGAATTTTGCCACATAGCGCTGACCGTCTTCAGCCAAAAATTGATAAACGCGGTTTTCATAGCTGTTGAGCGCTAGCAGGCCGCTTTGAAGAAAAATGCCCTGACTTTCCAGGGCATCTAATATGGTGTCTGGGCTAAGCCCAGAAAAAGAAAAATCTGTCATCGATAAAGGAACTTCGTTGGTTCATCAACCGTAACCGTTTCCCCATCAATAGTGGTGGTTACACTGATAAAAATATCGGTAACCGTATCTTCCAGATTATAAGCGTCCGTTGCAACAGAAATCGGCGTACTGTAAACCGCACCACCTTTAACTGTTACTTCTTGCTCGCCTATGTATTCGTAGTCAGGAAGACCTTTTACAGCAATAGTATACGTTTGCTCTTGCTGGGTTTTGTTGAGCACTTTTATGGTATATACGTTTTCAATAAGCCCTTCATTGGTCTCGCGGTACAGTGAGTTTCTGTCGCGGATGATGTCGACTTCAGTTGGGCTGCGTGTCCAAATATTGGCGAATAACAAACCCGTCATCACCAGAAGAACGACAAAGTAACCAATTAGCTTAGGACGAAAAACGTGAGTCTTGCCGCCCGCAAGTTCTTCCTCTGAGGTAAAGCTTATCAAGCCTTTGGGGTAGCCCATTTTATCCATTACGCCATTACAGGCATCAACACAGGCACCGCAGTTGATGCATTCGTATTGAAGGCCGTTGCGAATATCAATACCGGTAGGGCAGACTTGAACACATAAATTACAGTCAATGCAGTCACCTAAGCCTTTTTCCTGCACCTGTTCGTGACTGAGCTTTCGAGGGCGTGGGCCGCGCTGTTCGCCTCGTTTTGCATCGTAAGATACGGTAAATGTATCTTTGTCGAACATGGCAGATTGGAATCGTGCATAAGGGCAAATGTGGGTACACATGATTTCACGCATGTAGCCTGCATTCCCGTAGGTACAAACTGCAAAGAAAATAACAGAAAACCCTGCCCAGAAACTGGTATCGAATGTGACGAAATCAACAAACAGAGCATCAATTGGCGTGAAGTAGCCGACAAAGGTTAGCGCAGTTAATAGGGCTACCAATACCCAAGCGGTATGCTTCGCCGTTTTACGCAAAAATTTATCTGCATCCATTTTACGCGCATCTAGCGCTATACGCTTGTTACGCGGGCCTTCGAACTTCTCTTCAAACCATGTGTATATGTATACCCATGTCGTCTGCGGGCACATAAAGCCACACCACACTCTACCTGCGAAGGTGGTGACGAAAAATAATGCAAAAGCAGAAACAATGAATATATAGGCCAGTAAGGTAAGGTCTTGAGGCCACAAAGTAAGAGAAAAAATAGTAAAACGCTGTTCGCCAATATCAAGCAGTACGGCCTGATGGCCGTTGTACTGAATCCATGGAATGATGGCAAAAAGGGCTAAAAAGAAAAGACCGAAGAAACGTCTAAACGTTTCCAAGGGGCCCTGCACGGCGCGCACATAAATACGGCTACGGGAGTCGTGACGTTTACCCTCTGTGGCTCCTTTGGGTTTATGTACTTTTACCGGTGTTACGTTTTTGACCGGTATTTGTTCATTCATAGCTTAACCTTATGTGACGTAACAAACTGCTTGTGCAGTATAACCGCGTTCAACACGTCATATTTAATATAGATCAATAATGCGGCGTATGGTCTATCTTTTTAAACTTTCAGTCAATACTGAAAGTTCAGAAAATAATGCTGGTGGCTTGTTATTTTTCTTTTGCATTATGTCATTTTGTAAATTTCTACATACAGCGACATGGCTAATAAGCGTAAAATTGAATAAATGGTTAGCCCTAAAAAGTGTCGGTCGAAAAAGTATACAAGTTATACCTTAGTATAAACTATCGTGTTTACAGTAAGTTAGATAACACACTACCATGCAGCGCAATTATGTGGCCAATAAGTGTCCAAATCATGTACAGTGAACCTTGTTGTAATACAAATTAGCAAAGCATTTATTAAGTATATTGTTGGTGAAAAGCGCACAAAGTAGGCGCTATTTGTTGTAAACCCCTATCAAAGTTAGCTGAGAAGTTATGTTACGGTTCTTTATTATCGCTGCGGAAATTATTGTTTTGGTAATAGTGCTGCGCTCTCCTTTTGTCCAGTATTTATTTGAAGATATTCAAAACTCTGTCTCTGACTGGCTGGTGTCCATTGCCACCCTTCCAGAGCGAAAAGAGTTACGTAGTTTGCAAGATAAAATAAATATTGAACTAAGCCCTTTGAAACCTTACCAGCAAAGCTACGTTAAACTAATTACCGCCGATGCTGCAAGCGTAAAACGCTTTCACCACACCTATTGTGAAAACGATGATATAAACCCTAATTTTACGGGAACTAAACGCGCAAAACTGTGCCTAATCATTAAGCAGTCGCCGGTTATGCAAGTTTCAAAGTGACATTAGCTTTTTGAGTAAGAAAAAGTTAAATCTAAAACTTTTCTAATGTTTTTTTGATTAATAACTTTCTCAACGCTTGCTAACTTAAGGTTAAACGACTGAATTTAGGAGCATGAAAGTGAATAAATTACGTACTTTTTCTTGTTTAAGTTGCGCCGCAACCGTAGGGGCTCTAGTTGTTTTTGCGCCAACCCAAGCCGCTGAGGTAGAGATAACATGGGAAGAGCCAGAATCTTACAGCGATGTCAGGCCAGCCAATGAATCTCGTAAACGCTTTCGTGAGCGAACTTTAAAAGACTTAGAAGAACACATTACAGAATTAGCTAGCGACCTGCCCGAATCACAGGTACTGTCGATGACGGTGACAAACGTTGATTTGGCTGGTCAAGTTTGGCCGAGCCAGTTTGTAGGTTTTGGCAGCGGGGCTGGCAGCGATGTGCGAATAATTAAACGCATAGATATTCCAAGAATGACGTTCAGCTACTCGCTATCTAATTCTGATGGTCAGGTCATTTTAAGTGGTGAGGATGTGAAGCTTAAAGACATGGACTTTATGGAGTCGAATATCCGTCACAACCGCACCGAGTCGTTATCGTACGAGAAAGCCATGCTAAACGACTGGTTTGCTGATACGTTCTCCACGCAAGTCGCGGCAAACGATTAATACACCTTTTTAAAAAGGTAATAAAAAAGGTCACGTGTAGTGACCTTTTTTGTGTTTTTAGTCCAGGTTTGTTGGGCTAAGAAAGCGTGTATAGCTTACAGGTAATCAAATTCATTGCCCGAAATAGCGAGTGTGCTTTCAGGGCCTGCTTTGTAAGCGGCTTTATGTGCGTCACGGCGTACTAAAATACGTTCCATATAGAAGTCACGTGTTTTCATCTTTGAGGCGGCAAGTACCATATTGCCCGATGCCTGAGCTTTATCAGCCATGCTGTACCAAAGTACACCAATCAATGAATAGGCGCTGTATGCTAAGTAATCACAGGCAGCTGCCGCCGCGGTAGTTGCATCCATACCTAAACAATCGGCTGAAGATGCACGCCAATCATCAAGAATACCTTGAGCGAGACCTTTCGCTTCACTGTCTTGAATGTCGCTAACTAATGCACTAAACGCTTTATAAGTAGCTTCCATCATTTGTCCGCCATCGCGGGTAAGCTTACGGCCGATAAGGTCTAGGGCCTGTATACCGTTCGTTCCTTCGTACAGCATTGCAATGCGCACATCGCGCATAAGTTGCTCCATGCCCCACTCACGAATAAAACCGTGACCACCGAATACCTGTACACCGAGGCTAGTCGTTTCAAGGCCCATATCGGTCATAAAGGCTTTACAGATAGGCGTTAAAAACTGAAGTATTTTGTCGGCATCTTCTTTTTCTTGGCCCTCACCAAGTTTTTCTACGTCCATAAATTTAGCGTAGAAAAGTGAAAGTGCACGGCAACCTTCAATCAATGATTTCTGTGTAAGTAGCATACGCGCTACGTCAGGTTGAAAAACGATTGGGTCTGCTTTGCCCTCTGGGTTTTGGATACCCTGAGGTGCGCGAGACTGCACACGTTCGCGTGCGTAGGTTAGCGCGCCCTGGTACGAGGCTTCTGCTGCACCTAAGCCTTGCAGGCCTACTTGGAACCGAGCATCGTTCATCATAGTGAACATGCATGCTAAACCTTGGTTTTCTTCACCGACAAGGTAGCCTGTTGCGCCGTCGAAGTTCATCACACATGTCGGGCTCGCTTTGATCCCCATTTTGTGTTCAATGCTTCCTACTGAAAGGCTGTTCGCCTCACCTGGCTCATTGCTAGCATCTGGAAGGAATTTAGGCACTAAAAACAGGCTTATACCTTTAACACCTTTTGGTGCGTCAGGAAGGCGAGCTAGCACAAGGTGAATAACGTTCGAGCTCCAGTCTTGATCACCAGCAGTAATAAATATCTTGTTACCGGTTACTTTGTAGCTACCGTCGCCTTGTGGCTCAGCTTTAGTGCTAAGCAAGCTCAAATCGGTTCCCGCGTGAGGCTCGGTCAGGTTCATTGTACCTGTCCACTCACCGCTGATTAGCTTAGCAAGGTAGATATCTTTCAATTCTTTACTGGCGTGCTTAGTAACAGCAAGCGTGGCGCTTTCGGTAAGCATGGTGGTTAAGCGCCAGCTTAAGTTCGCCGCGTTTAGCATTTCGTGAACAGGCACCGCCATAGTGTACGGCAAGTCTTGCCCGTCGTACTCGGCAGTGCCTAGCATTGCGTTCCAGCCGTTAGCAACATATTCCTGATAAGCATCTGCAAAGCCTTTAGGTGTGGTAATTTTACCGTTTTCAAGCTTACAGCCTTCCTCATCGCCCTCACGGTTAAGAGGGGCAACCACATCCAAGGCAAACTTTGCGCCTTGCGCAATAATTTCATTGGCTAGTTCGCTATCAAAGTCGCTGATACCGAGCTTTTCGTAGTGAGCATCAAGTCCAAGCCAGTCTTTTAATAAGAACTGAAAATCAGTTGTAGGGGCGTGGTACAGAGGCATGGATGACTCCTTTTTCAAACAAGTGTTTTAATTTTGCCTATTATAGTCACAAAAAGCGTAGTCCGAATAGTCCGTTAAAGGAAAGTTAATAATAAATTTGGATGATGTGGCAATGAGAGCAGCCCATGGAAATGCTGGTGATGATGTCTCGTGTGCCACTGTTAATATAGAATGGTGAACACAAATGCTTAGCTTGCTTGCAATTCACATACTCAGTGGCATGCTTAGCCTACATTGAAATAACACATACGCACCAGCAACACGGTACATAAAGTCATGAATTCAGATAGCGCGAAGAAAAACCTTGAGCATAGTAGTAATGAAGCGCAGGCCCCGGTTTGTATAGTCACGGGGGGAAGCTTGGGTATCGGTTTTGCAGTATGCAAGTTGTTTAGCGAAAACGGCTATCAAGTGGTTAACTTAGATATAAGAGACTTTGAGCAAGCTGTGCCTAACGCTATTTGGAAGCCTTGTGATGTAAGCGTGGTAAGTAACGTTGAAGCTGCAATCGATGAAGTTATGACGGCTTATCAACGCATAGACGCGTTAGTGTGTAATGCTGGTATCCACGTGTCTGCAACTATTGAGGATACCGACGAAACCTTGCTTGATAAGGTGCTTAGCCTGAACGTTAAAGGCGCCTATGGCGCAATTAAATCTTGCTTGCCGACGATGAAAAAGCAGGGAAGTGGAGCCATTGTGGTGATGGGATCTGATCAGTCGTTTGTAGGAAAGCGAAACTCCTTTGCCTACGGGGTAAGTAAAGGTGCGCTGGCGTCTATCGCAAAAACCACGGCACTTGATTATGCCCCATACAACATTCGCGTTAACGCGGTATGCCCAGGAACCATTGAAACCCCTTTATTTCATAACGCGATTGACAATTATGTAGCTCGCTCTGGTGTAAATAAAAGCGATGTAGTAGCTGAAGAAGCTGCAGCCCAGCCCATTGGGCGATTAGGTCAGCCAGAGGATGTAGCGGAACTGACCTATTTTTTATGTAGCGACAAGGCGTCTTTCATCACAGGAAGTTTGTATGCTGTGGATGGGGGCTACACGGCTCAATAGAAAGGGCGAGATAAATAGAGCTCAACACAAGCGGCGCAAAAAGAGGCACAGAAGGCGCAGCTCACTAGTGAGAGCGAAATAGGAACACAGCAAGTAGGTGATGTAAAAAACGCCACAGTTAACCGTACAAACTTTGGGTTAAAGAATAAAAAATGATTCAGCATTCACAAAGGTGGGTAGACCCTCATATTCATCTTTTTGCTTTAGATGAAGGGCAGTACGATTGGCTAAAACCCACTAATGCGCCTTTTTGGGCTGATAAGAAAAATATTGCCAAAAATACCACAGAGGCGATGCTTCATCGGGCTTCTCTAGGACAGCTTTATGGGTTTGTGCATATTGAAGCTGGCTACGATAACAGTAGACCGTGGAGAGAAATTGCCTTTCTAGAGCGTCATTGTACGCTGCCATTTCGCTCGGTTGGTTGCATAGATTTAGCTGGCTATAGTGTTGGCAGTCATATTGACAAGCTAGAACTTTACCCCTCTGTACGTGGACTTCGCCATATTTTAGATGACGACGCTGCAACGCTTTTGCGCGCCCCTAGAGTAAAATGGGCGATTAGTCACATGGCTTCTAAAAGCTTGTCTTTTGATGCTCAGTTAAATATTGCGGATACTAACGCCGTAGTTGCATTACTTAATGTATTAGAACAAAACCCAGCTTTGAAAGTAGCAATCAACCACGCCGCTATTGCGCCACTTGATATAAATAGCTTTGCGTTTAGAACATGGCGGCAGAATATCCGCGACTTGAATGAAACCGGGCAGGTTGCGTTTAAGTTTTCAGGGTTAGAAATGCAAGAGCGGAGGTGGCACTGGCAGCGAGCCAACTATATTTTTGAAACCTTATTGAACACAGTTGGCACAAATCAGGTCATGTTTGCGAGCAACTTCCCGTTGTGCCAGTGGCGAATGCCTTATGCAGCGCTTTGGCGAGGGTTCTCGAATATGATAACGCCGCTTTCTGAAACTCAAAAAGCGGCGCTGTTATCTATAAACGCTAAGCAATGGTATGACATCGCTTAAGCGCTAACCTGAAACAAACTTCACAGCTTATTTCGGCGTTGTGAATCTGCGCAGGTATCTTTCATAAATACCTAGCGCAGATACCTAGCACAGATACTTTGCACAGATACCTTACACAGGTGCTTTGCGTAGGGACCGTGCAGGCTTACCAGTGTGCCTGTATGTCACTTTGCTATTTAAGTTCCGTTACCGTCATATGTGGCGAGCGGTAAACCACCTCATCGTTTAGGTCAATACCGATTCCAGGCGTGTCGGGCGCTTCTATAAAGCCGTTAACTGGCTGAGGGTCTTGAATACAAAGCTCACGGTTCCAGTCTTTGATGGCATAGGTGTGATGCTCGTGAATTAAAAAGTTTGGAATAGCCGTTTCTAGATGCAGACTTGCCGCCGTAGCAACTGGGCCGCCGCAAACGTGAGCCTGAATGCGAACGTCGTAAATGTCGGCATAGTCGCATACCTTTTTCGCTTCTGTGAATCCACCGCAAAGGCCAACGTCAGGTTGAAGTACATCAAGAGACTGGTCTTCAAGGTACGGGCGTACGTCCCAGCGGTGATACAAGCGTTCACCGCCCGCAATCGGCACGTTGACGTTCTTCGCCACTTTGTCGTGAAGTTTAGAGTTAAGGTAATTAACCGGCTCTTCATAATACAAGCAGCCAATTTCTTCTACGATATCGCCGAGCTGAATGGCCGTTGATGCACCTAACAAGCTGTGACATTCAAAGATAATGTCGCCATCTTCGCCCATGGTGTCTCTAATTGCCTGAAGGCGAGCTTTGAAAAGTTTAAGCTCGGGCTTAGTAAACAGCTTAGTTCTGTCAAAGTGAGTGTTGCCATCTTTATCGTAAACGATGGGATCAACTTTCACGGCGTCGTAACCGTCTTTCAGGGCTTTTTCAGTAGCGCGAGCATAATCTGCTGGGTCATTAAGTTTGGTGACTTCTTTATCCCAGTCAAACTGTAGCTGGCTGGCATAGCTGCGGAGCTTGCCATTTGTTTTACCACCAAGTAGTTCGTAAACAGGTAAGCCAAGTGCTTTGCCTTTAATATCCCAAAGCGCGGTATCAATGGCGCTCATTGCGGCATAAATTACCGGGCCGCCGCCTAGTCCCCAAAAGCCTTCGCGCAGCATTCTCGACCAAAGCAGCTCAGTGTGGAAAGGGTTAAAGCCAATTAGCATGGCTTCGGCAATTTCCTTAATCATATGCGCTGCGGCGCTGTGACCCCAGTCATAAGCAAGCCCTGCTTCACCTACGCCAGTAATGCCTTCATCGGTATAAACACGCACAAAAACAGGGTTCCACTGGGGGCGTTTAGGGCATTCGATATCAAAAATTTCTACTTTGGTGACTTTCATGTGTTAAAACAATTCCTGTTTAAAAATGAGTTGGCGTTTAGCTAAATAGGCTTAATTATTCGCAAAAACTTGGATCTAATTTATAGGCTTTGCGCAACATAGCAGGCCATGCTTTTTGACCGCCAGTCTCGCCGCTGTGAACAACATTTGCCTGAGCATATATACCATCAATAATGCTTTGCGGTATTTCGATAACTGATTCGTTAGATTGCATTAATGCAAGCTGAATTTCGCACGCACGCTGTAAATCGTAAAAGCGCATAAAGGCGTCGCCAACAGTTGGGCCAAGGGTTAAACCGCCATGGTTAGGCAAAAGCATATGATTCGTATCACCAAGATCGTCTTGCAAACGCTTCTTTTCGCTATCGTCTACGGCCAAGCCTTCATAGCTGTGATAAGAAAGCGAAGGAAGCGAAAACATTGAATACTGACTCCACGGCTTCAATCCGCCTTTCACCGAAGCCACAGAGATGGTAGCTAATGTATGTAGGTGGATGACGCACTGGGCGTCGTGGCGCACTTCGTGAATGGCACTGTGAATAGTGAATCCGGCCGGGTTAATTCCATAGGGTGTGTCGTCAAGTATATTGCCGTCTAAGTCGACTTTTACCAAGTTAGAAGCCGTAACTTCATCGAAGGTAAGCCCAAAGGCATTAACAAGATAATGGTCTGTGCCCGGTACCTTGGCGGAAATGTGGGTATAGATAAGATCGCCCCATCGCATATCGGCAACTAACCGATAGCACGCCGCTAAATCAACACGGGTTTGCCATTCTAGTTCAGATACTTTGCCTTTTAGGCTTAATGTTGGCAGTGAAAACAAGCCACTTCTCCTGTTTATTCAGTTGGGACAATTTACCAATCCCCGACACATTGAACAATGCTTTGTCAGTGCTGCTTTATAACGAATTGGGTGTAGCCATCGCGCAAGGGAATAAGATCATCAGCATAACGCAACGCATCATGGTCGAGCATAAATGGGTCTGCCTTAACGAGCCTGACAACTTCTAATTTTGCCCACGGTGGTGCATCGAAAGTGTTAGGAAACTTTTCAATTCCTGCATCTACATGACAGCCAAATATGACTAAGCCATTAGCTGTCGTCGATAGATATTCTTTTACTTCAACGTTAAAACCTGTTTCTTCCCACGTTTCTCTATGGGCTGTGCAGGCAAGTGATTCACCTTCGACTATCCCTCCGCCGGGGAAGTCTAATTTGCCAGACAGGCGGTGCTTTACCAGCAACACTTTGCCCTCAGTTTTTATCAAACAGGCCGCGCCAACGGGGGAACCTTGAGCGTTTACTTCATCGTGAACATACTTAGATAACAGTGCATCAGAAACACGGCACATTGGGGAACTAGGCGTTGACGGTGAACATGCGAAAAGCGTTAAAACAGCGAATATAGCTGATAAGCGAAATAAGATGACCATTGATTTGGGTAAAATACTCTAGCGGGTGTTTGCGATTGCTTTAAAAGTAATCAATATTATCAAGCAGACTCTACGCAAAAATAAAAATAACACAACTAACAATAATAACGCGGTACACAAAAAAATGTTTGGGAAAGTTTGCGCTTAAATAAAGCGAACTTTGTGTACTGAAGCATTCAATGAGTTTTTAAAAAAGTTCACGCTCAGCGCAATGCTATTTTACCAATAGGAAAGGTTATGTCTTCTCGATTCTCGTTATCGCCCTTAGTACTTGGCGTGCTGTTGCTTGCAGGTGTTGTTGCATATTTAAATATGCCACAGGAAGAAAGTAAAGCAAGCGCTGGCGCTAGAGCCACACCAGTAAAAACAGCAGTTGTTTCGTCACAGGCATTTCCTATCACTATCGAGTCGCTCGGCACAGCTACTGCTAACGAGTCTGTAAATATCACCGCTCAAGTTACCGATACGGTAAAAACGATAAATTTCGATGATGGCGATAAAGTCGTAGAAGGCGAGCTTTTGGTGCAGCTTAATAACACTGAAGAGCGTGCTAGGGTAGAAGAGCTAAAAGCGAACATTGACGAGGCTAAGCGTCAGTTTACCCGCATAGCCGACTTACGTCAGTCAAATGCTACTTCTGAACAGCTTCTCGATGAGCAGCAAGCTCGAGTGAAAGCATTACAAGCCCAGTTAGATGTCGCGTTAGCTCAGCTTAACGACCTTCAAATACGCGCTCCATTTAATGGGTTGCTAGGCAACCGAGAGATCAGTATCGGTTCACTAATTCAGCCAGGCGACTCTATCACCACGTTAGATGATATTAGCCAAATCAAAGTTGATTTTAGTATCGCTGAAAACCACCTGGCTAGCCTGGCTAAAGGGCAATTCGTAAGTGCGTCGTCAGTTGCTTACCCTGGAGAAGAGTTTACAGGAAAAATTACCAATATTGATACGCGCTTGGACCCCATTAGTCGCTCCATTCGCGTGCGCGCAACTATTGATAACCAAGACAGTCGTCTACGCCCGGGTATGCTGCTAACCGTTGTGGTAGAAAAACGTGTACTTAGCGCTTTAGTCTTGCCAGAAAAGGCACTGGTGCCAGTGCAAGACAAACAGTTTGTTTATGTGGTTAAAGATAATGTCGCACATCAAACTGAGGTAAAAATTGGTGAGCGTCGGCCAGGACAAGTGCAGATTGTCAGCGGTTTAAGTGAAGGAGATGAAGTAATAACCGAAGGTACACTTCGCGTACGTGACCAATCTCCGGTTAATGTATTAAACCGCTAGGGAGTATACAGTTATGCTATTGTCAGACGTTTCTGTAAAGCGCCCGGTTTTTGCAACCGTACTCAATTTACTGTTGATTATCTTTGGTATTGTCGCGTTCTCCATGTTGAGTTTACGGGAATACCCCGACATCGACCCACCCATTGTCTCGGTTAATACAAACTACACAGGGGCTTCGGCAAACATAGTCGAGACCCGAATTACCCAGCTTCTTGAAGACAGAATTTCGGGTATTGAAGGCATAAAGAATGTTACCTCTACATCTCGCAATGGTCGTTCAGACATCACAATCGAGTTTAAACTTTCTCGAGACATTGATGCGGCAGCTAACGATGTGCGCGAGCGCGTCAGTCGCGCGTTAAATAACTTGCCCGATCAAGCCGATCCCCCTGAAGTATCTAAAGCGAACTCAGATGAAAGTGCCGTGGTGTGGTACAACTTACGAAGCACCAACCTCAATACTATGGAGTTGACCGACTACGCAGAACGTGTGCTGGTTGACAGGCTATCCATTGTGGACGGTGTGGCTAGAATTCAAATTGGTGGTGGAAGACGTTACGCCATGAAAGTGTTTTTAGACCGCAATGCTATGGCGGCTAGAGGCATAACAGTTAGCGATGTAGAGCAAGTGATCCGCGCCGAAAACGTAGAGTTGCCTGCTGGTGAAGTAGAAAGTAATGATCGTGACTTTGAAGTACGGGTAGCGCGAACTTTTCTAACGCCGGATGATTTTGCAGCGCTAACCGTTGCAGTAGGGGATAACGGCTATCTGGTGCGTCTAGGCGAAATAGCCCACGTTGAGCTAACCGCCGAAGATGACGAGACAGAGTTTCGGGGTGATGGCGTCAATATGATAGGCCTAGGCATTATCAAGCAGTCTAAAGCCAATACTCTCGAAGTAGCCCGCGCAGCGAAAGCGCAGATTGAAAAAATAGAAGCGACCCTTCCAGATAACATTTTTATTGTGCCAAGTTACGACTCATCAGTTTTCATTGAGGCATCAATTGATGAGGTGTATGAGACCTTGGGGATCGCTATGCTCATGGTAGTGATCGTAATATACCTTTTCCTAGGTAATATTCGCGCCACGCTAATTCCTGCGGTTACCGTACCTGTTTCTATTATTGCTGCTTTTATTGTGATGTATGCGCTGGGCTTTTCAATAAACCTGCTAACTCTGCTTGCTATGGTATTAGCGATTGGCCTAGTGGTAGACGATGCTATTGTTGTACTTGAGAACATATATCGGCGCATTGAGATGGGAGAACCGCCTATTTTGGCTGCCTATCGCGGTGCCAAAGAGGTCGGATTCGCCGTAATTGCCACTACTCTGGTACTTATTTCTGTGTTCGTTCCTTTGGTTTTCCTTGAAGGTAATATAGGCAGACTTTTCACCGAGTTTGCGTTGGCCATTGCTGCGGCAGTCGCATTTTCTAGCTTTACCGCGCTTACTTTGTCGCCCATGATGGCGTCAAAAATACTTAAAAAACGCCCACGTTCGTCAGGCTTCGGAAGCTGGATGGATAAGCGATTTTCAAAGCTTGAAAGCAGTTACTTTAATACGTTGGGTAAAACCTTACACCAACCTTTACTTATGCTGATCATGCTTATTATTGCGGTTGTTGCGTTAGTCCAACTTTCAGAGAAAGTACCTAGTGAGTTCGTTCCTAAAGAAGATAGAGGTAACTTTTTCATCTTAATGAACGCTCAAGAAGGGGCGAGCTTTGAAAGTAACGCAAGAAATTTAGAGCAAATAGAAAGCATATTAATGCCCTATCGCGAGAGCGGTAAAATCAATCGTCTTTTGGTGAGAACACCGGGTTTCGGCGGAAACGCGGGGATAGCAATCGTCGGTTCTGCAGATTGGGATGAGCGTGATTTCAGTACATTTTCACTAATGGATGAAATCAGCGGCAAGCTTAACAGCGTACCTGATGTTCGCGCGTTTGCGATCATGCGAAGCGGGATATCAGGAGGTGGGCTAGGGCGTCCTGTTCAGTTCGTCTTACAAGGTGATACCTATGAGAACCTTGTAGAGTGGCGCGACATAGTGTTACAAAAAGCAGCGCAAAACCCGGGATTAATTCGCCTAGACTCCGATTATAAGGAAACGTCACCAGCGACTGTTGGTCAAAATAAATCGGGACAGAGCAGCTGATTTGGGTGTATCAATTAGTGATATTGGCGGAACGTTAGAAGTAATGCTGGGGCAGCGTAGGGTGTCTACTTTCCTCGATAGAGGTGAAGAGTACGACGTTATCATGGAAGGCATAGAAGAAGACTTTAGAAGCCCTAACAGTATTGAAAATTTATACGTACGTTCATCTCGTACCGGTGAGCTTATCCCTATGGACAACTTACTCACCTTTGAAGAGCAGGCTACCTCGGCAAGGCTAAACCGCTACAACAGAATGCGGGCCGTTACTATATCGGCTAACTTAGCAGATGGTTATACACTTGGTGAGGCACTTGCCTACTTAGAAGATATTGTGGCTACTGAACTTCCCGATAACGTATCTATCGATTACAAAGGTGAGTCACAGCTTTATCAAGAAGCGGGCAACTCATTTGTTTATGTCTTTATGCTAGCACTTGCGGTCACTTACTTAATATTGGCCGCGCAGTTTGAAAGCTGGGTGCATCCGTTAGTAATAATGCTTACCGTGCCCTTAGCTCTCGTTGGGGCATACATCGGGCTGTTTTTTAGCGGTATGACGATTAATATCTACAGCCAAATTGGTTTGGTTATGCTTATCGGGCTTGCCGCAAAAAATGGTATTTTGATAGTAGAGTTCGCTAATCAACTTCGTGATGCAGGTATGGAGTTTGAACTCGCACTTAAGCGTGCTGCCGCACAGCGTTTGCGCCCTATCGTAATGACAGGGTTTACCACCGTGTTTAGCTCTTTACCTTTGGTGCTTGCATCAGGACCTGGCGCTGAAAGCCGGATGGTAATCGGTATGGTTATCTTCTCAGGTGTGCTTGTTTCAGCATTTATGACCCTTTATGTTGTTCCTACAGCGTATAGCTGGCTTGCAAGGAAAACAGGCTCTCCAATGCAGCGAACCAACGAAATCGAAGCGCTGGAAAAAACAATTCCTTACAAGAAAGGTGAGTCATAGGTATTCGCTTATAGACTATTGTTTACTCTTGGGCCCGCGCCAATGCCAGTTGGGCGGGTTCAAAAGTTCAGGTATCTTCTTTCATACTCTAATATGAGTATCTATCACTTCTATTACAATGCTTAACTTTTTTAAGTGGCTGATATATATAGGCTAGTTAAGTTTTTCTGCTATGCATTTAGTTTTTTTATTAATGTTTATAAGCGCTAACGGTATGTATTAGACAATCGTATAGTTGTTTAACTTTCTACTTTCACTACACTGCGCGCCATTCCTAAGTACTTATATAAGCTATTAATTTATATAAGATAAATATTTAAAGCTCAAAGTGGCGAATATTGCGTTTGTGACCAATACTTATCTCGTTGTAAATGTTTGGACACACAAGCACCTGTTTGCTTCATATCGCTCTAACACGCAAATGTCGTTTTTAGCGCCTTCAAAGAAAGTGAAGAGCGATGGGCTAGCATCCAAAAAGACTCCAGAGGACATATGATGAAAAAATGGATACTTGCAGCCGGACTGTGCTGTAACGTGGCGATTGCTGATGTAGCAGTCATCGTGCATCCTAGCAATGGCGATTCACTAGATAAAGATAGTATAAGCCGTCTTTTCTTAAACAAGGCCAAAGCATTCCCTAGCGGTACAAAAGCAGAGCCTGTTGCGTTAGCTGAAGGTCAATCTGCTACAGACGAATTCAACGGCAAGGTCTTAAACAAAACTGCAGCTCAACTTACTGCGTTTTGGTCAAAACTTGTTTTTACGGGTAAAGGTCAACCTCCTGAAGCGTTAGGTAGTGACGCAGACGTTATATCTGCAGTTGCAAGTAACCCAGGCGCTATTGGCTATGTCGACGCTGGCGCGGTAAACGATAGCGTACGTGTTGTCGCTACCTTCTAACCTACCGTTAATACAAAGAATTTAAGGAACACGCATGAAAACCAAATTAGCTATCTTATCTATTGCTGGCCTTTTAGCTACTCCAGCACTTGCCGACATTCAAATTAACGGCTTTGCAAACCTTATTGGCGGAATGACGCTAGATGATGACGAGTCAGTATACGGCTACGACAGTGATTTTAACTTCGACCCAGCCAGCGTCTTTGGTCTACAGGTGCGCGGTGACGTTAGCGATAAACTTTCTGCAACTGCACAGCTAGTTGGCCGCGGAAGTGAAGACTACGACGCAGATTTCGAGTGGGCTTACATGACTTACATGTTGAACAACAACGTCAACATCAGTGCCGGTCGCCTACGTATGCCTCTTTTCAAATATTCTGCATCACTTGATATTGGTTATTCTTATCACTGGCTAACGCCACCTGACGCTGTTTACGGTATCGACTTTAACAACATCGATGGCGTACGTATTGACTATATGAATTACTCTGGTGATTGGGAGTATGGCGCTCAGCTTACCATGGGTCGTGTAGAGGCTGACACGACCATTTCAGGTACGCCTGCGGCGCTAGAATTAAAGAATGTAGTGGCTGTTTCTTTTGAAGCAACGCGTGACTGGTTCAGTGCTCGTACATTATTTGCACGTGGTTCGACTAGCGCTGCAAACGAAGATTTTGATACGTTTATAGATGGCATGTCTGCGTTTGGCGCGGTTATTCCAACTGCAGCCACTTCAGCTGAAGGTTTCAGCGTTAATGACGACACGGGAACCTTCTTTGAAGTAGCGGTTGATATCGACAAATATGATTGGTTTGTAGGTGCAGAATTTACTCAGACAGAAGTTGATGGTTCTGTTATCGCTGACAATAAAGCGTGGTACGTAACTGCAGGCATGCGCTTCGGTAAGTTTACGCCGCACATCACATATGAAGTAGAAGAAGCGGATAACGCTAATCAGCTTGGCCTTGTAGCAGCACTTCCATCAACTATCTCTACTGGAGACGCGGTTACTGATGCGACTTGGGCTTCTATCTATCAAGGTGCTGCTGGCATTGCAGCTCAACAAGAGCTAGATGTATCGGCAGTTACTGTGGGCCTACGCTACGACGTGGAGCCAGGCTTCGCACTTAAAACCGATGTAACTTGGTACTCAGACGACCTAAATGATCTGAATGATGCAACACTACTTAAAGTTGGCGTAAATTATACGTTCTAACTACCTATCTATGGCCTTGTACTTGTGCGAGGCCATAATTTCGTTAAAGTTTTTTACTAATAGGTAGATAAATTAGGTAGACCAAACAAAGTGCAGCGCTTTTTGAAAAGTTAAGTGAAAGGCAGTTGCACGATCATAAAAAATAGTGGGATAGTTGATGAACTTTCTAAAGAAAATGCCAATTGCGACTAAGATCTTCCTTATACCGGGGATCGCAGCGCTAAGTTTTATTATTTATTTGCTTATCACTATCTACACCGCGCTCAATAATGGCGCAACGCTAGAAAAAGTACAGAAAGTTCAGTTCCCAGCATTACAGCTATCGGCATCGACACTGGTCGACATGCAAAAAGTGCGTGACACCCTAGCAAGTGCAGTAACAACAGGTGATCAAGATACCCTTACTGTGGCGCAAGAATTGGCAGAAGAAGCGAAGAAAGGGCTTAATCAAATCGCGAATATCAGCCCGGAGTTTCGTTCAGATATCTCGCGTATATCCTCAGGTTTCGACGAATACTTTGACGTCGCCTACGAAGTTTCACAATCCATGGTAGACGGCACAGCTGACTTTAGTCGCCTAGGTGAACTGTCTGCTCAAATGAATCAGTCTTACGATGGGGCTATTGCCGCTATGTCACAATTTCGTGATGCACAGCAAGCTGCATTCGAGAAAGCCTTTGAAAACACAGATAGCGCTAATACATCGCTTATTAGTACGGGCGTTATTTTAGCTATTGTTGTAACCATTTTATTGTTTGCAACCGCAGTACCTATTGTTCGCGGTATAAAGCAGAGTATTGATGATGTTGTTCGCTCTCTTAAAGATATTGCGCAAGAAAATGGCGACCTAACGGTACGTATTGATACGAAAAGTGAAGACGAAATTGGTGAGCTGGTTTACTGGTTCAATCAATTTATGGATAAGCTACAAGGCGTAGTGCGTGATGTGGTTGAGGCGAGTTTACCGCTATCGAACTTAGCGCAAAACCTACGCGGCGTTACAGAAGAAACTCAGCGTACCATTGATGTACAGCAAAAGTCTGCAACTAATGCTAAGAGTGCAGTAGATACCATGAGCGGCTCTGTAGATGGTGTTGCACACAGTGCAGCGCAAGCCGCAAGCGATGCCAATGAAGCTACCACAGCGGCGAGCGAAGGTCGTCAAATTGTGCAGCAAACCGTAACTAGCATTCAGCAGCTTGCTGAAAACGTACGTGAGACAGCTGATGTTATTGGGCGCTTAGAATCTGACTCAAACAAAGTCGGTTCAGTGCTAGATGTAATCAAGGGCATAGCGGAACAAACCAACCTGCTTGCACTTAACGCGGCTATCGAGGCTGCAAGGGCCGGTGAACAAGGGCGAGGCTTTGCAGTAGTGGCTGACGAAGTTAGAACGCTAGCGTCGCGCACGCAGCAATCTACAGAAGAGATTCAAAGTACAATAGAGCAGCTTCAAAGCGCAGCGCATTCAGCAGTTGAAGTAATGGCGCGTGGTACCGAACAAGCCACAAATAGCGTTGAAACCGCCAATAAAGCGGGCAGCAGCTTAGAGACCATTACCAGTACTATCGGTCGCATCAACCAAATGAATGAACAGATTGCTCACAATACGGAAGACCAGCGCACTGTTGCGGTCGATATTGTACGTCACGTGGATGAAATTCATGAGCGAACAGAGCAAACTGCAAGCCGTTCAGGCGAACTTGGGACTATGTGTAATGAGCTTGCTGACCTTGCGCAGCACCTTGAATCAATCGCTAAGCAGTTTAGAGTGTAAGCTCTAACTAACCTTTCTAAAACGTATTGAAAGCCTCCTGACGGGGGCTTTTTTATGTGTGCAGCAAAATATTGAAACAACGAGTTGCAGCTTTTTATGGAGAGAACTTCGGGAAGTTAAGACAAAAAAATCCCCAGCCAAGGCCGGGGATTTACAAACAAAGCAATGCTTTTCTATTCGTCTAAGAAGCTGCGTAGCTGCTCAGAACGACTAGGGTGGCGAAGTTTGCGAAGTGCTTTAGCTTCAATCTGACGAATACGCTCACGAGTAACGTCAAACTGCTTACCTACTTCTTCAAGCGTGTGGTCGGTATTCATGTCGATACCGAAACGCATACGTAGTACTTTCGCTTCTCGAGCCGTTAGGCCTGCTAGTACTTCTTGTGTTGCGCCTTTTAAGCTACCGCCAGTTGCTGAATCGAGGGGCTGAATAATAGTGCTGTCCTCGATAAAGTCGCCAAGATGTGAATCTTCATCATCGCCGATAGGTGTTTCCATCGAGATTGGCTCTTTAGCAATCTTAAGTACCTTACGAATCTTGTCTTCAGGCATTAGCATGCGCTCTGACAATTCTTCAGGCGTAGGTTCACGTCCCATCTCCTGAAGCATTTGACGAGAGATACGGTTTAGCTTGTTAATCGTCTCAATCATGTGCACAGGAATACGAATAGTACGCGCCTGGTCAGCAATTGAACGAGTAATCGCCTGACGAATCCACCATGTAGCGTAAGTTGAGAACTTATAACCACGGCGGTATTCGAACTTATCTACCGCCTTCATCAGACCAATATTACCTTCTTGGATAAGGTCAAGGAACTGAAGACCGCGGTTGGTGTACTTCTTCGCAATTGAAATAACAAGACGAAGGTTAGCTTCAACCATCTCTTTTTTCGCACGACGCGCTTTCGCTTCACCAATCGACATGCGACGGTTAATATCTTTAATATCAGCGATAACCAAGCCAGTTTCTTGCTCAACTTGATTCATCTTGCTAATGCAGCGCTCAATCTCTTCTTGGTTAACTGCAAGTTCGAGTCTGCATAAGGCGCACCTGATTTAACTGCTTCGTGTAACCACGCAGTAGACGTTTCGTTACCCGCGAAAGCTTTAATAAAGTCTTTCTTAGGCATTTTTGCATTAACAACACAGAACTTCATTACAAGACGTTCTTGGATACGTACTTTGTCCATCATTGCACGCATGTTTTTAACCATGCGATCAAATTGCTTAGGAACTAGACGGAACTCTTTAAATACGTCGCTTAGTGCGTTGATTTGTGTACGAGAATCAGCATGTGAACGACCCTTCTTCTCGATAACATCACGAGTTTTGATGTACTGTTCACGAAGTTCTGCGAAGCGTTCGCGCGCTAGCTCTGGGTCTACGCCGCTATCGTCTTCATCTTCGTCGTCGTCATCATCATCATCGCCATCTTCGTCATCTAACTCTTCTTCAGATAACTCAGAGCCTACGTGCGTTGCAGTTGGCGCGAGATCTTGATCATCGTTAGGATCAACAAAGCCCGAGATAATGTCACTTAGGCGAATTTCTTCGGCTTCGTATAAATCCCACTGATCTAACAGGTAAGTGATCGCTTCTGGATATTCAGCAACCGAGCACTGTACTTGGTTAATACCGTCTTCAATACGCTTAGCGATTTCAATTTCGCCTTCGCGTGTAAGAAGTTCAACGGTACCCATTTCACGCATATACATGCGAACTGGGTCAGTCGTACGGCCAATTTCACTTTCTACAGTAGCAAGTGCTTGAGCTGCCGCTTCTGCAGCATCTTCATCAGCATTCGCTTCTTGCATGAGAAGTTCATCTGCATCAGGAGCTGATTCAGAAACTTGAATTCCCATGTCATTAATCATGCGGATTATGTCTTCGATTTGATCAGAATCGACAATATCTTGCGGCAGGTGGTCGTTTACTTCTGCAAAGGTTAAGTAACCTTGCTCTTTACCTTTTGCAATCAGGAGTTTAATCTGAGACTGCTTGCTTTGCGCCATATAACCTACACTTCTCACATTCAATTAGTTTGCAATAGAAAAGACAACATACGCCTAGGTATGTTCCCTGTTCTGCTGTAGTACTGCATTTGTATCAAGGCCGTTAATGCTAGATGCCACGCTGGTGTAAACCAATATATTTACGATGCACATCTGCTCGGGTTCGGTTCTGCCCGTTATGTTCGGCTATATCTTTGCTACTCGTGTTGCTGCATTTTTGTTCACATGAAAAGTGTGAACCATGTTCAAACATGCCCGCAGCGAATTAGCCAGTATAGCAGAATAAGCGGTGGTTTTACCAGATTGACGGCCGATTTTTTAGTCAATGCTTTTTACATTTCCGCCTTTACTACTTGCATAGTGCATAACTGCAAGGCGAAGGCGAGCTAAACGTAAAGCTTACTACGCAAAAACAGACCAACCCAAAGTTCATTTTCCCCTGGGTTAACTCTTCTGTCTTTCCCTCATAAGCAGGTTCAATTCCTGTTTTTCCGCTTGAGTCAGCGGTTGAACCCGCGAGCGTGAAATTAAGGTTTCAATGCGGCTATCGAAATGCCCGTCTAGTAAGCGAGCGAAGCTGTCGTTATATACACGCTCAGCATCCTCATCTTTGACTAAGTGTTCTTGCAACAATAATTTCGCGATAGTAGAAGAATGGGGATGGTCGCGGAAATTTTCAACAAGCTGCGCAGTTTTTGCGTGAGGGTGATTGACACAATAGCTGTGAATA
Organism: Alteromonas sp. ABH4_454; assembly: GCF_056311775.1. Taxonomy (NCBI): domain Bacteria; kingdom Pseudomonadati; phylum Pseudomonadota; class Gammaproteobacteria; order Alteromonadales; family Alteromonadaceae; genus Alteromonas; species Alteromonas sp. ABH4_454. Next base: position 1,514,691 of record NZ_CM149972.1, read on the forward strand.
TCGCGCAATAAATCCATACCGGCAGCATTGCTACCGGCGAATATATCTATCTGCACATCTTCGCAATGTGCGGCTAACTCTGGCTTATCAAGCAGTAAGCGTATCAGCATGCGAAGTGGCGATAGTTTAGGTTTGTTTACCTGGTTGCGATTAGGGGAGTAAGCTTGCTTTGAACCTTGATTCGCTTTGGTAATATCTTGTTGAAGTTTAAACCTATCGAACTCGCCAGTGTGCTTGGCTAACTCTTCCAGCAACATTTGCTTTTGGTCATCACCTAAGGTGCTTTCAATCAGTGGCATAGCCGCTTTTTTAAGGGCAATCTTACCTTCTGGCGTACCCACGTTGTGAGTTTTTAGCAAGTTCTCAAAAAAGAAACGAGACAAAGGCGTCGCGCTATCGAGCATTTCCATAAACGCATCTTTGCCCACCTGACGCACCATGGTATCTGGGTCTTCGCCATCGGGTAAGAATAAAAAAGATATACGCACGCCGTCTTTTAACGCCGGTAAGGCGTTCTCTAGCGCGCGCCATGCAGCTTCACGCCCAGCGCGGTCACCATCATAACAGCACACAATGTGCGAAGTAGCGCGAACCAGCATTTGAATGTGTTCAGGTGTGGTAGCCGTACCCAAGGCAGCGGTAGCAATATTAATGTCGAACTGACTCAATGCCACCACATCCATGTAGCCTTCAACAACGACAACCGTATCTAAAGTGCGATTGTTCTGGCGCGCTGAATAAAACCCAAAAAGTTCGCTGCCTTTATGAAAAATGCGAGTTTCTGGTGAGTTTAAGTATTTAGGACCGCCGTCATCTAATACTCGACCGCCAAAGCCGACCACGCGACCCCGTTTATCCCTAATTGGAAACATGATGCGGTCGCGGAAGAAGTCGTAGGTACGTCCTTGGTCGTTTTTATTGACCAGTTTTAAATCGACCAACTGCTTGATGCGTTGGGGATCTTTACCAAAGGTATTTAGCAGTGCGTCCCAGCTGTCAGGGGCATAGCCAATTTCCCACTGCTTGACGATATCACCACTGAGCCCACGGTTCTTTAAATAGTCGATGGCTTTTTTACTATTACCGTTTTGGCGCAACTGATGCTGGAAAAAGCGTGTGACTTGTTCCATTACTGCATAGTCGTCTTGCTGTTGCTGTTTTTTCTCTTCGCTCATGGCAGGCCGGCTGCCTTTTTCTCGAGGTACTTCAAGCCCGTGATAACGGGCTAGCTCTTCAATCGCCTCGACAAATTCTAAGCGGTCGAATTCCATAATAAATGAGATAGCATTACCGTGAGCGCCGCATCCGAAACAGTGATAGAACTGCTTATCTTGACTAACAGTAAAAGAGGGTGACTTTTCGTTATGAAAAGGGCAGCACGCCTGGTAATTCTTACCTGCTTTTTTGAGTTTGACTCGACTATCTACCACTTCTACCACATCGGTACGTGACAGCAGGTCATCTATAAAATCGCGAGGTATCTTTCCAGCCATGAGGGTACTTTCAACAAAAGTTAGTTAAAAAAAGAGTTAGTTAAAAAAGAATGAGTTCAAAAATAAAGAGAAAAGCATAGTCTTAGCTGCGCTTTAAACGACAGGCTACAACATCATGAAAACAGTGAAGTACTGTAACAGGGAAGTGGTTAAATGAGAATAACGAAGGTGAGACAATGCCCACCTTCTGCGCGATTCACTGCTACACGTGGGCAGTACTTAAGCGTTCAAACGCGCCTTAATTTTTGCACTCAAAGCGCCCATGTCGGTGCGGCCTTGAACTTTAGGCTTCAATGCGCCCATGACTTTACCCATGTCTTGCATACCCGACGCGCCTGTCGCAGCCATAGTTTCGTCGATAAGGGCATTGAGTTCATCGTCAGTCAAAGGCTGAGGCAAGAAATCTTCAATATAAGTGATTTCTTCACGCTCTTTGCTCGCTAGGTCTTCGCGATTGGCTGCGTCGTATTGCGCTGCCGCGTCTTGACGCTGTTTAACCATTTTGGTCAATACCGCTAAGATTGCGCTATCGTCTAGCGTGATTTGTTCATCGATTTCTTTTTGCTTAATGGCAGCCATAGCCATACGAATAGTACCAAGACGTACTTTTTCTTTTGCACGCATCGCATCTTTTTGCGCTGCTTTTAAATCATCAATTAGTGCCATGATGTTTCCTGATTTTTATTAGTAGAGTTTATACCAATCCGCATAGATCATTGCCCACTCAGAAGGCGCTGGCAAGTTTCCTAGCGAAGCGTGGGAATGCAGGAATAGCTGTTCCCTTTCAAATTCCCAGAATGAAGCTAGGAAGCTTGCCAGACCTTCCCGAAGGGCGAGTTTAAAATGTCCGTACTCTTTGTTGTGTCCCCTTGATGTAGAACCACTATACCTGCGGTAACACGCCGCGATTACGAACATTTTAAATCTCGCTGAGTGGATAATCATCTATGCGGACTGGTATTATTAAGCCCCAGGTTAAAAATCAAATGCAACCATTTGAAAAGGAAAAAAATGGAGTCGTTAAGAATAAGGCCAAAAAAATAGAGGCCCAGAAACGCGAAAGGTGCTGCAATTGCAACACCTTTCAGACTCGTTACTTAACCCTATATTAGTAGAGTTTTACGCGACGTGCGTTTTCACGAGCTAGCTTCTTAAGATGACGCTTCTTAGCGGCAGCTTTCTTGCGCTTGCGTTCCCAAGTTGGCTTTTCGAAGAATTCACGACGACGAACTTCAGAAAGAACACCTGCTTTTTCACAAGAACGCTTAAAACGACGCAGCGCCACATCAAACGGCTCGTTTTCTCTAACTTTAACGATAGGCATTAAACACTCACCTCAAAACTTTTACTGTGTAAATCCGGGTAAAATTGTGCGCTAAAAAGGCCACCCGGGTTAAAAATGGTGCGAAATTCTAATCATATCTACAGAGAAAGTAAAGGATGAATTGCCAAAAAATAGCCAATATTGTGCATTTACCGTTCATTTACCTGTTCACTGGCATTCCATGAATGCAGGATAAAAGGTAAACTCTGCGCTCGTTAAGCACCGTGTTGTTTAACGCGGCTTGTATAAGCGCCCTTTTCAGAATGCTTTTTGCTCATGTTTCTTCTGATATATTTTTGTGATCAAAAGTAGAAAGCAAACGATCCTGACGAGGGTAGTGTTATGATCGCGGCGGGATCATAAAGATGATCGCCACAGATCGCCAGAATTATTTTCTCAGTTTTTGGTATTCGCTTAGTTATCTTGACTCACAACAATTGTATGGACACTTGTTGTGATAAAAAGATGACAGCAAATTCAGAAACTAGGCATTGAAGTTAGTAGTAAAAGGGTTGCTCCCCATGCGTATTTTAGGAATAGAAACATCTTGTGACGAAACTGGCATCGCCGTTTATGACGATGAAAAAGGCTTGTTGTCACACGAACTATACAGCCAAGTAAAGCTACACGCTGATTATGGCGGTGTGGTGCCCGAGACTTGCTTCACGGGATCACGTAAGAAAGATCATTCCTTTAATTGAAAAAGCCATGGAAGATGCGAATACCCAGCCATCAGAAATCGACGGCGTTGCCTTTACTCAAGGCCCAGGTTTAGTAGGGGCGTTATTAGTGGGTTCGTCAGTAGGGCGTTCATTGGCCTATGCGTGGAATGTACCTGCTGTGGGCGTTCATCATATGGAAGGGCATTTATTAGCGCCTATGCTTGAAGACGATGCGCCAGAATTTCCTTTTGTTGCGCTATTAGTGTCGGGCGGTCACTCGATGTTGGTTAAAGTAGAAGGCATTGGCCAGTATGAAGTACTCGGCGAGTCTATCGATGATGCCGCTGGTGAAGCCTTTGATAAAACCGCCAAGTTACTTGGTCTTGATTATCCTGGCGGCCCTCTCTTAGCAAAATTGGCCGAAAAGGGAGAAGCGGGGCATTATAAGTTTCCTCGCCCGATGACCGACAGACCCGGGCTAGATTTCAGCTTTAGCGGTCTTAAAACCTTTGCAGCGAACACCATCCGCGATGCTGACCTAACCGGTGATGATGCTGAGCAAATTAAAGCGAATATTGCCTACGCGTTTCAAGAAGCCGTAGTGGATACGCTTATCATTAAATGTAAGCGAGCATTGAAGCAGACGGGTATGAAGCGTTTGGTTATTGCTGGCGGCGTAAGTGCAAATACAATGCTGCGCAGTGAGATGAAAGCCCTGATGCAAGAGCTAAAAGGTGAGGTGTTTTACCCTAGCTTAGCGTATTGTACTGACAATGGTGCCATGATTGCCTATGCGGGGATGCAGCGCTTAAAAGCAGGCGAAACCTTGGCGTTATCGTCACAAGCCAAACCGCGATGGCCTCTTGATACCTTATCAGCAATTTAAAAACGCCGACTGGGTTTTAGATGATGTTGTGAAATTGATACTGCTTATCTACATATACATAAGATGTGCAAAAGGCAGGTATCAAGCATAACAAGCAGGCAAAATAGACAAACAAAAAGTAAAGGCAATGGGAGCGCGTCCCATTGCCTTTTGTTTTACCACGGCAAATATTGAAGAAAGGACATAAAAATATGCGCTTAGCAACAAATAAAACAAAACAAAATGCATCGCTATTATTTTTAGCGCTGTCGTTATTTATTTTGATTTTCTTTGCAGCGCTCACCTCGCCTAATGCACTTGCCTCAAGTAAAGTTCCTTCAAATGAATCAGCAAAAGAGCTAAAGCAAAAGCAACAGCCACAGAATCAGCAAGATCAGTATGTCGTGTTAATTTCTCTTGACGGTTTTCGCCACGACTATATCGAGTTACACAACGCCGAGAGCCTTGGCGCCATTGCAAAGCAAGGCGTAAGGGCGTCATCAATGACCCCTGTTTATCCGTCGAATACGTTTCCTAACCATATTTCGTTGATCACAGGGCTGCTTCCTAAACACCACGGTATAGTGAATAACCGCTTTTATGATAAATCACGCCCTACAAAAGACGGTTATGCAAAATATCAGTTAGGCTATGGCAAAATGGATAGCACCTGGATCACGGCAACACCGCTATGGAATTTAGTGGAATACCATGGGATGAAGGCTGCTACCTTTTTCTGGCCAGAGTCTGACGCACGCATATCGGGTGCTTCTCCGACTTATTTCTATCATTATTCAAAATATGCTGACTACCAGATGCGTATTGATCAGATCATCAACTGGCTAAAATTGCCCGAGGTATCGCGCCCTCGTTTTATCGCGAGCTATTTTTCGCTTACCGATTCGGTAGGACACGATGAAGGCCCTTTTGCCGATAAAACCAATGATGCAGTGCAGGAAGTGGATGCGCTTATCGGTCAACTTTATAAGCGTATTAATGCATTAGACTTACCAGTAAATCTGGTAGTGGTGTCTGACCACGGCATGACGCCTATTGATGAAAGCCAGCTTATAGAGGTTGAGTCTTTATCCATTCCTGATAGCTTCATTATTGAAAATGAAGGGGCGCAAGTGCATCTTTACGCCAAAGACGGCGTGCCCGATAAACAAATTAGCGAAGAAATAGCACGTCTTACCCATATAGCCGAAAACCGCTTCATTGTGCTCAATGATACCCAGCGCGCTCAGCGACACATGGAAGTAGGTAGCAGAACCGGCGACATTATTTTGGAAATTGCGCCACCGGCCCGTTTCAAAAACGCTAACAGTACGCATGTGAGTAAAGGTGGCCATGGCTACGTAAATACGTTACCTGATATGAGAGCGACCTTTGTTGCAGTGGGGCCGGCGTTTAAAACGAACACCACTATTCCTACATTTAGCAACCTAGAAGTTTATCCAGCGCTGGCTAAAATATTGGGTATTTCGCCTGTTACACCTATAGACGGTAAGCTGGATGTACTACAGCAGGCACTTACTCTTTAACTTTTCCTTTATCCCACACCTTACTTTCATTGCCTGCTAACAGGCGGGCAATGTTGTCTTTATGGCGTAAAATAATAAGCAGCGAAAGCATTGCTACCGGCACGGTATACAAAGGCTTGATTAAAAATGTGAAAAGCGGCGCAAGCGACACCGCAATGAGCGCACCTAGCGAAGAATAGCCGGTAAGAAAAACCACTACTACCCAGCTTAGAATAAGCAATCCGGCTAAATCGAGCCCAATCGGCAGCATGGCACCAAAAGCGGTAGCGACGGCTTTACCGCCTTTGAAACCGAAATAAAGCGGAAGTATATGGCCTAAACAGGCAAAGATAGCAATTATGCCCAGCATTATAGGCTCTATACCCAAAAAGTAGCTGCCGTAAACGGGAATAGTGCCTTTCAAAATATCCATAATAAGTACAAGTAGCGCAGGAATACGACCACCTAAGCGGTACACATTGGTTGCACCAGGGTTTTTAGAGCCAGCGGTCCTTGGGTCGGGTAAACCAAATAATTGGCTTATAACCACTGCACTTGATAGTGAACCGAAGAGGTAGGCAACAGCAGCCATTAAAAGCGTTAGCGAAATCATTTTTTCATTCTAATTATCAAAAGCGTTTTAGAAGCACTACCTTCTGTCGGGTTTTACTTCTCTTGTAGGAGGTTGAGGCTTGTGTCCTATTAAATTACAAAACCTTGGTTGCCCCCAGTTGTCATACAGCGGTATAGTTGTGCCACACAAGCGTAAAGCTACTCCATCCAAACGCGATATACCACCGTTTACCAGCAATATGTGGTTGAAAGCGCAGTAGTAAGACCAGTATTGAAGCCGGAAAGTAAGGCAATAAACTGGGTTGATAACAGACAAGATGAAAAAATTCCATGGGAAAAATTTATATAACAGGGCTTGAAGTAGACACCCTGATTGGTGTTTATGACTGGGAGCGAGTAAGAACCACCCAGCTACTTCTCGATGTAACACTTGATGTTGACTTAAGCGCGGCGATGCAAAGTGATGATGTTGCTGATACGGTAGATTATGCCAAAGTAGCCGAGTGCATCGTGGAAGTTGGTAAAGAAAGTACGTTCGAACTACTTGAGGCTTTCGGAAGCAAGGTTATGGACACCGTCCTTGCTCACTTCTCGATTTCAACAATAACGCTTAAAATTGTTAAACCTAATATTCTTCCTAATGCGCAAACCGTTGCCGTTGAAATGCGAAAAGAGCGCAACTAATGCCTGAACATACCATTTTAATCAGCATTGGTTCTAATATTGAGCGCGAACATTACACTAGGCAGTCTTTAGTTGCCCTAAAACAACACTTCTCAGATGTTTCAGTGTCTTCCGTTTATGAAAGCGAAGCTGTAGGCTTCAACGGCAGTCCTTTTTATAATGCTGCCGCACGGGCGACAACATCAAAAAATGTTGAAGAGGTGTGTGCAATACTAAAGGCAATTGAGAAAGACAATGGAAGAGTGCATACCGACAAAAAATTCTGCGCAAGAACCCTTGATCTCGATTTGCTTACCTATGATAGTAAGGTAACCACATCCCCTGTGGTTTTGCCTCGCGAAGAGATTTGTTACAACGCGTTTGTGCTTTGGCCGTTAGCTGAACTTGTTCCCGACGACATTCACCCTGAAACGCAAGAAACCTATGCCCAAATGTGGCAAAACTTTGATAAACAGAAACAGCAATTATGGCCAATTGACTTTACTTGGAGTTAAGCAAAGGAATGACACTTTTCGAAATCATTATTTTAGCAATTATTCAGGGCGTGACTGAATTTCTTCCAATCAGTAGTTCTGGGCACTTGCTGCTACCCGCTGAGCTTTTCGGTTGGGTAAGCCAAGGTTTGGCGTTTGACGTAGCAGTACATGTGGGAAGTCTTCTTGCAGTTATGATCTATTTTCGTCAAGAAATAGGGCAGATGACAGTAGCATGGGTGACTCAAGGCTTCAGCAAGCAGCAATCTACCGACAGTAAACTGGCGTGGTACGTTATTGTGGCGACTATTCCTGCGGTCATCATTGGTTTTTTGATGAAAAGCTGGATAGAAGACAATGCACGTACAGCATTGGTGATCGCAGGTACCACCATCATTTTCGGTTTGCTTTTATGGTATGCCGACTCGACAGCAAAGCGGGAACAAGAACTTGAAGGCCTAACGCTAAAACAAGCCATTTATATCGGCTTAGCCCAAGTGTTAGCGTTGATTCCTGGGACGTCTCGTTCGGGTATAACGATGACCGCTGGCTTGATGCTAGGATTAAAACGCGAAGCCTGTGCGCGCTTTTCTTTCTTACTGTCTATACCTGTCATCTTAGGTGCAGGGTTGCTAGCCACCTTAGATTTACTTAAAGCAAATGAAGCCGTCGACTGGTATGCATTGCTGTATGGTGCAGCATTTTCATTCGTAAGTGCCTACCTTTGTATTTATTTATTCCTAAGCTGGATATCCCGTATAGGCATGCTGCCTTTTGTTATCTATCGCTTAGCGTTAGGCGTAATACTTCTATGGTTTGTTTTTGCATAAAACAAGGCATCGAGCCGAGTAAAAACACTGTAGTTAAGACTTTGTAATTGCGTTGGTGAGAGAACCATCATCGTTCGCTAACGCAATAGTTAAACACCTAATTAAAAAGGAATGTGAGACATGGCAGAAACAATTTTTGATAAAATTATCAGCAAGGAAATTCCAGCAGAGATTTTGTACGAAGACGAACTCGCGCTGGCGTTTAAAGATATAAACCCTCAGGCTCCGACTCATTTTCTGGTTATTCCGAAAAAGCAAATTGCCACGGTAAACGATATTGCTGAAGAAGACCGCGAAGTAGTGGGGCACTTGTCATATGTGGCCGCAAAAATTGCCAAGGAGCAAGGCTTTGCCGACCAAGGCTATCGTACTGTCATGAATTGTAACGAATACGGTGGGCAAACCGTATATCACATTCACCTTCACGTGTTGGCGGGCAAACCGCTAGGCTGGCCTCCGTATACTGAAAATATGAAGCAACACGTAGAGTAACGTTTGCGCTTAAAGATAAAAAATGCCGCCCTTTATTCAAAGGGCGGCATTTATATTTACACTGCAGATAAATGAGGTAAATGATATTAAAAAGTAAAACCTAATGGCTTACTCAGCAAGCCCCAGCACTTTTTTACCTTGATTAAAGTGAATATCAACCGGGATGCTGGCTGCTTCTAAGCGCGCTAAATCTGACGCAAGGTCAGGCTTAATCACACCCATAGTTTCTACAAGTTTTGCGACACCGTCGTAATCGCCGTCACCTTGAAGGGTAAGGATTAGTTCAGATAGCGCTTCTACTGCGGCGCCCATCTTCTCCATATTTACGCGATACATGCCGTCTTCTGTTTTCTCAAACGCACCTTGCTGTGCAAAAAAGTTAAAACGGATCATGTTCGCTTTGCCGTGAGCAGAGCTTGCTCCAAAACGCACAGAACGGAAAATTCCGGCCATAAAGGTAACGTAATAATCTTCTAGCGTACCTTCGGTAATTTCACCTTTCTCAAGAAGGCTTTGTACCATGTACAAACCTAAAATATCGGCTTTACCTTCTTCAAGGGCTGAAGCATGTTCTTTAAGTGCGCCGCGCACGGTACCCGAACCGTCTAGGGTGTTTTTAATACCAAGGCCGTGAGCCACTTCGTGAAACATAGTGTTGGCGAAAAAGGCGTCGAACGTAATGTGCTCACGTTGCTCTGGCACAATTAGCGTATCTGCAATAGGTACCAAAATAGTATCGAACTTAGCGCGCATTGCGTTTTTAAGCTGTAGGCGGCGAGTTCCCTTTTCTAACTGAACGCGCTCGTCATTGGGCAGGTTAATCGCAATGGTTTTACTGCCAGCATTAGAGTGGCCTGCGTAATAAATAACGTCATATGCATTAAGGTCGGCATCAGAGCCGGGCATCTCAGCTTTGTAAGCATCAGCAACAGGAAGGCCTTGCTGAAGCTCAGGTAGGAAAGCCGCGTACTTCGCCAGCTTTTCACTCCATGCTAAATCTTTAATAAGCACGTAGGCTTCAAAGGCAGCGCGGTAGCCGTATAGCTGGTCTTCATAGCTTTCAATAGGGCCAATAACCAGCTCTACTGGGTTAGTCTTCATATCCATCCAGGCCATATCAGAGGCAAGATAATCGTTAGACAGCAATGCCTCAGAACGCAGTTGCAGGTATTGCTTGAAGCTTTCATCTTCAGCTAACTCTGACGCTTTTTTTAGTAGGTCAGATGCTTTCATTAACTCACTCTTAAAGGCTTCAGAGTAAGGCACTGAATAAAGGTTACCTGCTTCATCGCGCTTCACTATAGAATACAAGCCTTGCTTGTCGGCAAACTCAGCCGTAGCAAATTCTTCCTTTTCCATGTCGTGAGGATAAAACTCAGCGCCTAGGGCTTTATCTTCATAGCCGCTAATAAATGGCGTGTCGCCATTTAGGCGATCCCAAGGACCATAGTTAATCGCTGCAAAGTGACGTACCTTTTCGTCGCTTATCGATGAAAGAAAAGCATCTTTATCTTCAAAAAATGCCTGCTTCCAAAACAGGTCATCCATAATTTTCGACGCATCGATTAAAAGCGAAAGCATTTTATGCTGGTTGTCATTAAGGTGTGATAAATCACTGGTAAGGTCTACACCGTGATAAATAGACAAGCGGGACTCGTCTACAAGTAAGGTTTGCGCTGTATCGGTTTCAGGCTTTGCCGTTTGAGTTTGCGTTGTATCGGCACTTTTGCTGCAGGCGGTCAGCATAAATAGCCCTGCTACTGCAGCAGCAATAGGCGAATAAGTTGAAGTCGTTTTTTTAATCATAAGGTTTACCGTGTCGTTTTCCCGTATTGATTTAAGTATGTGGGGAGGTGTTTGCGTAACTCACTATAGCTATGCTTTTGATTTTATACAAAAGTATGAAAATTATTTGCTTAATATCAATAGTGGTTTGCTGCTTGTTGTCTATACTTTGATTAAGCTCTTGTGCTTCTGCGGTCGTTAAACATTCGCACTAAGCCTGTCTTTTTTAGTTGGTCGAAACTAAAGAGCTACTATAGTATGGTGATAGAAATACCATAATAAAACAATAAACGGTTTGTATTTTAGCGTGAAACATAGAGGCCTATGTGAATAAGCGCAGGGAATGCAACGCACAAATACTCGATTTATTTGGCGCATCAGGATTGATGTTAGCTATGTGGATAACGGGTAACGCAAACTATCGCCTTATCAAGGCAATTTGGAACTTTCTAAGGGTAGAAATATGTCTACACAGAACGCGCTTTCAACCATCTTGGTTGAAAAGATAAACAACGACACACTGGTCCTTCCTACACTTCCTGCTATCGCATTAAAAGTCCGTAAAGCAGCAGATGACCCTGACATTAACCTTAATGCTATGGGCGAGGTAATCGGACAAGACCCATCACTTAGTGCAAGAATGATCAAAATTGCAAACAGTGCTTATATGGGGCGCAGTGTTAAAGTAACCTCTATCAGTCAGGCGGTAACCCGTATTGGTTTGCGACAAATTAAGAATATCTCTACCGCACTAGCAATGGAGCAGCTGTTTGTATCTAAAAATGATGTAGTTGCTCGTTATTTGCAACAGGAATGGGCGAATACGGTAAACATAGTTGCCAGTGCAATGGCGGTATTACAGCTTTATATAGCCCGCACTAAAAAGCGGGAAATGAGCATGGATACTATGACTTTAGCTGCATTGGTACATAATATTGGTGTACTGCCTATTTTGACCGAAGCTGAGCGCCACCCTGAAGTTTTTGCAAACCCTTCTTTCCTTGAAGTGGCAATCGATAAACTAGCGGGCCGCATTGGGGCAAGCATAATGAGAGAATGGGGCTTTGGTGAAAGCTTCGTAAATGTAGCGAAAAACTGGAAAGACTTAAGCTATCTTCCTGATGAGCTAAGCTATATTGACTTTGTTCGCGTAGGTGCGGCAGTCTCGGGAGCTGCAGGTAGTCAAAAAGACGCAATGCTAAACTTAGCTATTCAGCGTGGTGTGGTCGAAGATATGGGCGAGCTTCACTCTGATGAGTTCGAAGAGCTCACAAGTGCCGCGAAGCAAATTTTCTTATAGCAGTTAAGCTTTTAAGCTACCCCTCAGATCTACACCGTAGTGTTAGGCCGATACAGAAGTGAAACCTCAAAACGTATCGGCCTTTTTGTTATATAGGTTAGCTACACGTACAGCGCATAATAAGCAACACTATGCGTTAGCAGGTTTCTTTTGAACAAACAGCAATAGTAAACCTAGACCCAATCCCCACACCGCTGAAGTCATAGAAAATAAGCTAAAGCCTGACGCCGTACACAGCATGGTGAGCAGTGCTGGGGCTCTGTGATGTTCTACTTCCATCGCGCGAACCACCGACCCTTGAAGCGTAGCTAAAAGTGCGAGCCCTGCAAGTAGATGAATAATGATACTGGGCATGCTAACAAATAACGCAACGACCACAGACGCTAAAAGTCCCATAAACAAATACGCTACGCCGGCCGCTATGGCAGCTCTATAGCGCTGTGATTTTTCACTATCAGCCTGCTCACCCATACACAGTGCTGCTGTGATAGCGGCTAGGTTAAAAGTAAAGCCACCAAACGGTGCTAATAGACCTTGTATAACGGCAATGCCTGATAAGATAGGCTTATGGTCGGGCGCATAGCCGTGGGCGTGATGAATAGCTATGCCGGGCAAGTTTTGAGAAAGCGTGGTGATAAGAAAAAGAGGAAAGGCTAAGCCAATGGCGGCGCTGAGAGAGAAAGTGGGCGTTACCCAAATTGGCTCGGGCAGAGTAATTATTGATGGCAGCCCTGATGAGGTACTTGGTAAAGCGACAACACCGCTGGCACTACCCATAAACAAACTAATGCCCACCGACATAATTAGCAACAACAGCATCAGATAGCGGGGGAATAGTCGGCTTCCTATTAGATAAGCGGAAATAAATAACGCGACTAGGTGCGGCGCTTCATTAACATCGGTAAATATAGCAAGGCATATAGGCAGAAGAATACCGGCTAAAAGTGCAGATGAAATGGCCGGAGGAATGCGACTAATTTGTTTAAGTAAAGTCCGACTTTGCGCTGTTATCAGTGAAAGCACTGCGCATATTACAAATGCACCAATGGCTTCACTTAAACTATAGTCGCCGATACTGGTTAACAAAAAAGCCGCACCAGGGGTAGACCAAGCGGTAACAACGGGCAGTTTGGATAGCCACGAAAACAGAATACAGGTAATGCCCATTCCTAGACCAAGCGCGAATAACCAACTTATTACCATGTCATCGCTAGCGCCGGCTTTGCGCGCAACATCAATGATAATGACAACAGAACTACTATAACCTACCGTAACGGCGGTAAGCCCTGCGCTGATATGACTTAACTTCCATTTATTCATGAAAACCCTCGTGATGGAATTCGATTGGAAACGATTGAGCGATAAAAATACGCTTTTAGCGTCTTTCGAATGTGCTACTCTACCTATTCGTGCGCTATAACGCACAATGGATAACTTAACATTTGTGCGTTATAGCGCACAACTGCTTTATTAACATCAGCGACAAAATAAAAGGCCTTCATTACATGACAAAAGCAAATGGGCAGCCTTCTGCTATTTCAAGGAGTATTGCACAGCACCTGCAGTCTGTTCGCAAAGCAAGGGGGCTTTCGCTTGATAAAACAGCGAAGTTGACGGGGGTATCGAAAGCTATGCTTGGGCAAATAGAACGAGGTGAGTCTAGCCCAACCATCGCTACCCTGTGGAAAATAGCCACAGGTCTTGCGTGTTCATTTTCTTCTTTCTTATCTGGTGACGAAACAGCACCTTCGTCTCAACACGCCGATAACAAGTTCGCTAACGACCCAAACGTAACCATAAAGACGCTATTTCCGTTTAACTCAGCTACTCAGTTTGAGATGTTCGAACTATGCTTAACAGGCTTTCATGAGCAGCACTCTTCAGCTCACCAAATTGGTGTCACCGAACATATTCACGTACTACAAGGAAAGTTAGGGGTTTTGCAAGATGGACAGTGGAAAAGCTATCAGGCTCAGGAGCAATGTATATTGCGTGCAGACCAGCCCCACGGTTATCGAGACGAAGCCGGAGAGACGAGCTTTATTGTGGTAATTCACTATCCAACTTACACCTAAAGCGGTTGGACAACTTTCTTGCAAAGGCTAGGAAAAGGGCTAAAAAAGCTAGGAAGTATTTGCGCTTCGAGACGGTTGCCAGTTCAAACATGCAACTTAATTAACAGGCCCTAATAAAAAGCCTAACGACCCTTAGGTAATTAGGCTTTTCGATAGCGCTAGGCTACCTTTATCATTTGCTTATTATTTACTTACCGTTCGCTTATAAACTATCGTCGTTAAGATTAAGCGCACCGCGAAGGAAGTTCAGCAGCGTACAAATCTCTGCTGACATTAGCGCAAACTCTGCATCAAGGCGAGCTTCTACCTGATCCTTTGGTACGTCGTCAGTTTCTTCTTTAATGCGGTCGGTGAACTTAATACGCTTAATGGCGCCATCTTCACACATAATAGCCGTTAGGGTTTCTGCATATTCAAACGCGACTTTTTGAACCAGCTTACCGGCATCTAGGTGAATACTGATTTCTTCGCTATCAAGCGGCTGGTTCTTACAGCGAATAACACTGCCCGTGTCGTCGGTAGATTTAAGCTCAGCTTCTTCAAGTAGCCCAACGCCTTCTGGTGTTGACTCAGTAACCCAATGCGTAAGTTCGCTTTGAAGGCTTCTACGCGTAAACGGCACTACTGGAAGTGAACCTATGGCCTTTCTTACCATGGCCAAAAAGGCTTCGGCTTTGCCGTCAGACGACGCATCAACCACTACCAAGTTGTCGGAAAGCGAAATAAAACCGTGGGTGTAGGTGTTTTTGGTAAAGGCCTGTGGCAGCAAGCGTGTCTGAATTTCTTGCTTAAGGTCAGCTTTGGCTTTTTTGCCAACTGGTGAACCGGTTTCCATTTCAATTTTAGCTACCATCTCGTCAAGCTCGGCATTGACCACAGCACCGGGCAAAATCTTTTCTTGTTTCTTTAGCGTTATCCAAAAACGCTGTTGAACAACATGAAACATGGTGCCTTGCTTACCAGCCTGAGAAAACGGAGAGGCAAACCCCATGGTTGCCAAATCTTGGCTGCCGCACGGGCGAAAAGCATGTTCGTTTAAGACTCGCTCTAAATCACCCTCGTCTAGCGATAGCGGCTGAGTAATTTGATAGGCTTTTACATTTTTAAACCACATAGTGTAAGCATTCTCTTAATAAAAATAGGGCGCAAGCGTACCAACGTAAGACTTGCGGTGCAATTGAATAAAGGGTTGTTAAATACATAAAAGGGCGCTTGCAGTGCGCGCCCCAAATTGAAAATAGTAAAAAGGCTTACACACTCTTTTTGGGAAAACGAATGATGTACTGTAAGCCGTTGCCGAGTGTACTGTCGGCTTCAATATGGCCATGCAGGGACTGCGTAACTAGATTATACATAATATGTGTGCCCAAACCGCTGCCACCTTGGCCTCGTTTAGTAGTAAAGAAAGCATCAAACAATTGACTTAATTCTTCTTCACTTAAGCCCCTGCCGTCATCCTTATAGTAAAGAACAACATTATCACCTTCTTCTTTTACATCGAGGGTTACCGTGCCTGCGTTTTTGCCTTCAAAGCCGTGCATAAGCGAGTTAACGACCATATTTGTAACAATCTGTGCAATAGCGCCGGGGGCACAGGTTACTACTAAATTGTCAGGGCAGGTTAGGTTAATTTGATGTTCGGTTTGCTTGAAACTCGGCTTTAGGGACTGGATGATTTCGTTGATGTAATCGCCTAATACAAACTCGCGTTCGGTTTCACTGGTCTGGTCAACGGCCACTTGTTTAAAGCTGGCGATAAGGTCTGATGCGCGCTCTAAGTTACTCAAAAGTAAAAGCGCAGTTTGCTCGGCTTCGTCAATAAAGCTTGCCATATTTTTACTGGTCAGGCTTTTATCTTCAAAATCAGTCTTTAAGTTATTAAGTCGTTCTTGCAGAAAACTGGCTGCGGTGACGCTCACCCCTAACGGCGTGTTTACGTCGTGTGCAATACCGGCAACAAGGCCGCCAAGTGAAGCCATGCGCTCTGACTCTACTAACTGCTCTTGCGCTTGGTGAAGGGTATCCATTGAGCTTGCGAGTTCTTGGTTACGTTTGCGAAGCTCTGCTTCTATATACTGGCGATTTTCGTTTTCCTGGCGCAGCTCTCGCTGGTGAGCAACAAGCTCATCTTTCTGCTGCTCTAAATCAAGCATGATTTGCGACAAAGACGCGGTTTTTTTTGCCACTTCCTGTTCTAAAATAAGGTTTTGATCATCTAACTTTTTATTGGCAAGCGTTAGCTCGCTTTGCGCATTATTCAACTTATTATTTGAAGCGATAAGGTCATCAATAACATTGTTGTACGATTCTTTAAGCTGCAATAGCTCGTTATCATCATCCAGCTTGATGTTGAACTTACTCTCTTCCGGGTGCTGAGGGTTGAAATTGCCCATTTGCTCAGTGATGGACTGTAAGGGTTCAGAGAGCATGGTGCGAAAGGCTGTCATAAATAAGAAAACAAGGAAGGTTGTCTTCACTATCGCGTTGCCGATAAGAAAGAAAACACCTACTTCAATACGGCTAAATATAGTGTCGAAGCTTGAGTATAAAGTAACATCGCCGACGGTAGACTCACGGCCAGAGAATTTGAAAACAAGCGGGAAGCTATAGCTAAAAACGCCTCCGGGATGATCCTCTATCAGCTCTTGGTCGACAGGCGCGGGAGAGCGCTGGACCCGAATGCCGTACTCGGCAATGTAGTTACCGTTTTCACCACGAACTTGCAGACCTTCAACTATTGGGAGCGACATTAACCCTTCAGCGATGGCTCGGACTTGATCATTGTTAAGCTCCCATAGCGCGCGAGTAAGACTAGAAGAAAAGGTGTTTTTTAACGTTTGAAGCTCGCTTTCAACGTGATTTTTGGTGCTGAGATATTCTGTGAAAATTTGTCCTACTGTCACAATAAGTGTGAGCGCAAAGTATACCGATAATACCCTTGCTAAGAGCTTCCTTGATAACCCTGTCTTGACCGCAGCCATAGAAAAACACACCCCTGTTACTTCGGACTTTGCATGATTCTCCCACTTGTGGTGAAAGCACCATTTTGAATTACATACATGTAGATATTTTTGACAATTCAAGAATATGCGCAATTGTATGAATAAACAAGATTGTATGTATAAACTTTGGACGAAGCGTGTTTTAAAACCGTATTAAACTTGACACATTAATGTAATCGTTTTAATAAAACTGTCACAGACCACATTAATAATAACGGCGTTTATAAATGAGCAGGAATATTACGATGTCTCGTACAGTGTTGGTGGTTGAGGACGAAGCGCCTATCCGTGAGATGCTTAAGTTTGTACTTGAGCAATCTGGTTTTAATATTATTGAAGCCGAAGATTTCGACATCGCGCAGGAAAAAATTTGCGAGCCTTACCCAGATTTAATCCTACTGGATTGGATGCTACCGGGTGGAAGCGGTGTACAACTGGCTAAAAGTTTAAAGCAACACGAGTTTACTCGTGACATTCCCGTTATCATGCTAACAGCCCGTGGTGAAGAAGAAGATAAAATTCGCGGCTTGGATGCTGGTGCCGACGATTATGTGACTAAGCCCTTCTCGCCGAAGGAACTAGTGGCAAGAATTAAAGCGGTAATGCGCAGAGTCACGCCCACATCAAACGAAGAGCCCATTGAGTTTAACGGACTTAAACTTGAGCCTGTATCGCATCGCGTTATGGCCAATGAAGAGCCATTAGATATGGGGCCCACAGAGTTCAAGCTATTGCACTTTTTCATGACTCATCCAGAGCGAGTATACAGCCGAGAGCTTCTTCTTGATAACGTGTGGGGCACCAATGTTTACGTTGAAGACAGGACGGTAGATGTACATATTCGACGCTTGCGCAAAGCTATCTCTCGTCACGGACATGATGCTATGATCCAAACTGTACGCGGTGCAGGCTACCGTTTTTCTACTAAGCTTTAATAAGATATGGTGTTTAGGGAGTGGTATGACGCCATTCCCTTCACGTCTGTGTGCCATCTGAACGTACGCCTATTTCCACTTTCAACAACGCGAGCTTTTTCATGTATTACCCGTTCTCTTGGTTGAGAAGTACTTTGCGCTTAGTGCTATTCCTTGTGGTTTTTGCGCTGGTCGGGTGGTACCTGGATGATATGTTATTCGCTGTCGCCATAGGTGCGACTTTGTTACTGCTGTTTAACTATTGGCACCTTTATAAGCTGAATCGCTGGCTGTGGCATAGTCGCAAAATGTCTCCTCCTACCGTGCGAGGTGTATGGGAGCATATTTATGAAGGTATCTATTACCTTCAGCGTCGAAATCGCAACAAGCGTAAAGAGCTTGGCGAGTTAGTAAAACGCTTTAGAGAGGGGTCTGAAGCCTTACCAGATGCAGCGGTAGTGGTTGACTCAAAGGCTTGTATTATTTGGTGTAATCGTCTTGCACGTTTAGATCTTGGGTTGAAATGGCCTCAAGACTCAGGCCGTAGAATCGACAATTTATTGCGTCACCCAGAATTTATTCAGTATTTTCACGCGGGTAACTATAAATACCCTATTGAAGTACCGTCGCCAACGAACCCCAATAAAACTTTCGAATATCGGATAATGCCTTATGGCGACGAGCACCTTCTGCTGATTGCTCGTGATATAACGCGTGTATCTCAGCTTGAAGAAATGCGTAAAGACTTTGTGGCGAACGTATCTCACGAGCTTCGCACGCCGCTCACGGTTATAAATGGGTACTTAGAAATTCTTCCGGTTGATGAAGCGTCAGACCCGTTTATGCACAAAGCGATGAAAGAAATGACATCGCAAACCCAGCGTATGCAAAACTTAATTGAAGACTTATTAGTGCTATCGCGCATTGAAGCAAGTTCGGAACGTATTTATGAAAATACCGTTAATATACCCGTGGTCCTCGCGCAAGTGGAACGAGAAGCTCAAGCGCTGAATAAAGAAAAAAATCACACGATAAACTTCCATATTGACAAAGAGCTATATGTCTTTGGTGTGGAAACCGAACTACGCAGTGCCTGTTCTAATTTGGTGTTTAATGCCGTTCATTACACCCCCGCTGGTGGCGAGATAAACGTATATTGGCGCCGCGGTACGAGTGGCGCGCAGTTTTCTGTTGTAGACAACGGTGAGGGCATTGAACAGAACCATCTTAATCGCTTAACAGAACGCTTTTACCGTGTGGATAAAGCCCGTTCCCGTAAAACCGGTGGTTCAGGCTTGGGGTTGTCCATTGTAAAACACGTGCTAAGTCATCATAATTCTCGATTAGAGATAACCAGTACGTTGGGCGAGGGCAGTAACTTCTCCTTCGTGTTGGATAACGAGTTAATTGCAGAGCAGCTGTAATCTTAAGAGGCAGTAAACCTTGGTGAGCAAACGTCATAACATAGTGAATGGGCTATGCCATAGTTTCATGAGCTTATTGTTGGTAATAAGCTTGTTGATGCCACTTAAATTACTCGCCAGCACTCAGCTTATGCAAAGCTCTTCTTCTGTTCCAAGCACTTATCAAGTGCCCGCCTATGAACGCAAGCCCGGTGTTGCAGGGAAAATATCCTCAGTGGGCTCAGATACACTGGCAAACTTGATGACCTTTTGGTCACAGGAATTCAAAACTCTCTACCCTCAGGTCGGCTTTCAAATTCAGGCATCTGGTTCATCTACCGCTCCGCCGGCACTTATTGAAGGTACTGCCACCATAGGTCCCATGAGCCGGGAATTAAAACCCAGTGAAATACGCGACTTCACGCGAGTTCATGGTTACCCACCCACTGTTTTAAAAGTTGCGATGGATGCCATCGCAATCTTTGTGGACAGACGAAACCCACTTCCAGGTATGACGTTAGAGCAAGTAGATGCCGTATTTTCTGAAACCCAGTTTTGTGGCAGCAATACCGCCATAACCAATTGGTCTCAACTCGGCGTTAACGATATAGGCTACCGTTCTCCCATCAGGCTGTACGGCCGGAATTCAGTATCGGGTACTTATGGCTTGTTTAAAGTGATGGCGCTGTGTGATGGGGACTTTAAAAATACGGTTAATGAACAACCTGGCTCTGCATCGGTGGTGTTATCTGTTGCTAGTGGAACTGGCGCTATTGGCTATGCCGCTTACGGTTACAAAACCGCCGGGGTTCGCGCTCTGCCACTAGGTGAATCGCTAGATAGCTTAATCCCTCTTTCTATTGACACTGTGCGCAACGAAACCTACCCCTTTGCCCGTTTTCTTTATTTAGTGATAAATAAAAAGCCCGGCGAGCCTTTACCTACTTTAGAACGGGAGTTTTTGCGCTATATCTTGTCACAGGAAGGGCAGCAGCAGGTGTTAAGAGATGGCTATTTCCCTATTCGTGAAGATGTATTGGTGCGCCAGCGTCGATTACTTGGTGAATAAATAAGCCAAATTTATGTGATGAAATAGTTTCGGCGTTGCCGTACGATTTCATGGTTATTCACTGAATAAGCACTATCCAAAACACATGTGCCAATAACCTTGAGTGGTCATGATTTTGTCACAAAATAGTAATGTAACTTCATGAATACCAGGTTTATCTTAGACAAAAGATCAATTTTCAATGAAGAATAAAAGACTTATCTCAGCCAATTTGGCCAATGTGAGTTCTGCAACTATCTGAAAATAAGCAAAAAATAAAGTCCCATAGAGCTTTAAGCATTAATTGTGTGATTTTTTAGCTCAAAATTGAACTTTTTATGTGAAACTTTTGTTACAGTGCCTTAATGTAACAAATGTGTCATCTACCTCAGTTAAAGTTTCCGCGTTTTTAAAATCCATAATTATACCGTACTTGGAGAAACACATGGAACTTAAGCAACTTTTCAAAGCTTCAGCTATTGCTACAGCGCTTGTGCTAGCTGGCTGTGGTGGCGATATTAATATCAGTGAAGGTGATATTGATAACAGCGTAACTAATAACAATGGTGGCGACACTGGTGGCGATACTGGTGGCGATACTGGTTCAGATGATACAGCTCCAGGTGAAGTAAGCTCTTTCCTAAGTGGTGAAGTTTCTGATGCGTTCGGCCAGTCGGTTGAAGTACGCGTTCTTTCTGGTCGTTTAACAGCTGATGATGCTGACGATCAAGGCGTTATCACGCTAACTAATGACACAGTGTGGGCACTTGAAGGTCCAGTATTTATTGGTAACGACAAAGCAGACAGCGTAACGCTAGCAATCGAAGAAGGTACAATCATCTTTGGTCGCACTGGTGCAGATTACCTTGTAGTTAGCCGTGACTCTCAAATTGAAGCAGAAGGCACAGCATCTTCTCCAATCATCATGACATCTTTCAACGACGTTGTAGGTGACGAAGTTGGAGCAGGCCAATGGGGTGGTGTAGTTATCCTTGGTAACGGTACTTCAACTAAATGCCCGCAAGACGGTTCTGATTGTGCGCTTCAGGTTGAAGGTGCAGAAGAGGGTGCAGTATTTGGTGGTACAGACGATACAGACAGCTCTGGTATCCTTAAATACGTAGTTGTTAAATACGCTGGTTTTGAAATTGCGCCAGACAACGAACTTAACGGTATCACTTTTGGTGGTGTTGGTTCAGGTACAGAAGTTGACTATGTACAAGTACACAGCAACGCTGATGACGGTGTAGAATTCTTCGGTGGCGCGGTAAACGCGAAACACTTAGTTTTAACAGCTAACCAAGATGACTCAGTAGACTGGGACAACGGTTACAAAGGTAAGCTTCAGTATGTTTACGTTCAGCACGCTGCTGACAACTCTGACGCAAACCGCGGTATTGAAGGTGACGGCGACGGTGGTGACGGCCTAGAATTCTCTAAGCCAATGATCGCAAACATGACAGTTATCGGTAACACTTTCGACACAGCTGACGCAGATTCTGAAGGTTTACTACTTCGCGACCAAACTGGCGCAAACCTAATGAACTTCCTTATCACTGGTCCAGAAGCAATGGGCGAGTGTTTAGAAATGGACACAGACGAAACGGTTCAAGCTAACCTTTCTGACGGTGACCTAACCATGACTTACTCAGCTATCGCTTGTTCTGAGCCGTTCAACACGCCAGAAGGTGCAGTTGACCTAGAAGCGTGGTTTACAGGTCAAGAAGGCAACCAGCTAATCGCCTTTGAAGACCGCGCAAATCTTGGTCTTAACCCAGATGGCACATTAACAGCTCAAAGCGACCTTCTTACCGCCGGTGGCGACGCATCTACGTTGCTTGATACTTTCTTTGAAGCAAACACATTCATCGGTGCTATCGGTGAAGATGACTGGCGTCAAGGTTGGGCATTTGGCTTCGGTGGCGGTAACATCGAACTAGCACAATCTGCTTCTGGCTGCCCATCGGGTACTACTTCTATCACACCAGTAGACGGTTCAACCACTACGTGTGAAGTGTCTGGCACCATCACGTCTGACCTAACGCTTACAGAAGGTAACTTCTACGCGCTTTCAGGTGCAGTATTTGTAGGTGGCGACAAAGAAAACAGCGCAACGCTTACTGTTGAGCCAGGCGTAACTGTTTATGGCGCATCTGGTAACGACTACCTAGTAATCAGCCGTGACTCAGAAATTAATGCAAACGGTACTGCTGAAGACCCAATCACATTCACTTCACGTGACCACGTTGTTGGCGGTCTTGAAGCGGGTGAAGCTGGTCAATGGGGCGGCATGATTGTTCTAGGTAACGGCGAATCTACTAAGTGCCCTCAAGACGGTACTGACTGTTCACTTCAAGTTGAAGGTGCACAAGAAGGTGCAGTGTTCGGTGGTACAGATAACACTGACAGTTCAGGTACGCTTCGCTACGTTCGCGTAATGCACGGTGGTTTCGAAATCGCCCCAGATAACGAACTAAACGGTATTACGTTTGGTGGTGTGGGTTCTGGTACTACTGTTGAGTATGTACAAGTACACAAAAACGCAGACGACGGTGTTGAGTTCTTCGGTGGCGCAGTAAACGTTAAATATCTTACGCTAACAGGCATCCAAGATGACTCTGTAGACTGGGATAACGGTTACAAAGGTAAACTACAATTTGTTCTTGTTAAGCACGCAGAAGACAACTCTGATGCTAACCGCGCAATTGAAGGCGACGGTGACGGCGGTGACGGTACTGCGTTCTCTAACCCAATGGTTGCTAACATGACTATCATTGGTAACGAGTTCGATACTGCTGACTCTGATTCTGAAGGCGTTCTTCTTCGCGACCAGACAAATGCACAGCTTTATAACTTCGTAGTTACTGGCCCAGCGGGTATGGGTGAATGTTTCGAAGCTGACCTAAGCGATGGCGACACTACGCTACTTGCTAACATGGACGGCACTAACGACCCACAACTTACTTTTGAAACGTCTGTACTAGCATGTGCGGAAAACATCAAAGATTCTGGTGATTTTAGCCAAGAAGACTGGTTCACCGCACAAACAGGTAACAGCCTACTTGATAATACTGCGACAGTACTTAACGGTATCTACACAGTAGACGCAACTGCTGCGACTGACGTATCGACGCTAGACAGCTTCTTCTCTTCAGTAGACTTTATCGGCGCAGTTAAAGACGCTGATAACGACTGGACTGCGGGATGGACTGTTGGTCTTGAATAAGACCCAGTTCGCATAGCTAAAAACAAGCAAGTGCGTTGCAAAAGTGGCGCACTTGCTTTTAAGTTTGTAAGACACGAATTATTTTCGTGAATGTATTCCTTTCTAAAGAGGTTCATCATGAACAGACCTGCTAACAGGTTTCTTCTAAAGCCCATTAGCTTAGCCGTTGCAGCAAGTATTTTGCTTCCAGCGTCTATAGCCAACGCTCAATCAAATGAAGACGAAGTGATTGAGGAGGTTGTCGCTACCGGTACGCGCTTAAAAGGCACCGCGACAGCAGTAATGGAAGAACGTAAAAATCAAGCCTTCGTAGCTGATATCATGGGTGCTGAGCAGATTGCTCGTACTGGTGACAGTGATGCTGCGGGTGCACTTCGCCGTGTAACTGGTCTAACACTGGTAGATGGTCGTTTCATCTACGTACGTGGTCTTGGTGAGCGTTACTCATCAACACAATTAAACGGCGCAATCGTGCCAAGCCCAGATCCAACGCGTAACGTAATACCTCTCGACTTGTTCCCGTCGAGCATTATAGAAAGCCTTGCGGTTCAAAAATCGTATTCGCCTTCCATGCCTGCGGCATTCGGTGGCGGTAACGTAAATATCCGATTGAAATCTATACCTTCACAGCGTGTTTTCAACGTATCAGCTGCGGTTGGTATCGATACGGAAAACTCTGGCGATGTCCTGGATTATGCTGGTGGCGGTCGCGACTGGACAGGTGAAGACGACGGAACCCGCGCAGCCTCTGCTGCTATCCAAGAGCGTTGGGATTCAAAGAATTTCCTAGACGACCTAGAGCCCGAGGAAGCGCTAGAGTTGTTCAAGGGCGTTAACAGAGAATATGGGCTTGAGAGAGAATCAGCTGACCCAGATATGCGCGTTAACGTTACCTATGGTGACAGTTACGACTACGATGACGACTGGCGCTTTGGCTTTTTGGTAACTTCACGTTACTCAGCCCAAACTCGCTCTTCTGAAGAATACGAGCTACAAGACCCTGACTTAGTGGGCGATGACATTATCAATGTACGCTTCTTTGACGATATTCAAGGTACTGAGCAAACGGTGACTTGGTCTTCACTATTAACATTAGGTGTAGACTACAACCGTCAACATCGTATTGATTACAGCCTTATTGTACTAAACGACACTCGCGATGAAATTCGCGAAATGTTTGGTAACACGGAAAACTTAAACCAAGCAGAAGGTTTGCGTATTCGCGATATCGACGTTCAGTACGAAGAACGCTCGCTTTATACCAATCAGATTAAAGGTCAGCACACCATCCCAGAACTAAACTTCATGGGTATTGACTGGACTTACTCGTTGGGTCGCTCTGTACGTCATGCGCCGGGTAACTTCAATGCGCGTTTCGTAATGGAAGACGTGAACCAAGACGGCATCTTCGATGATGAAAACGAAATCTTCTTGTCAGATGCACAAACTGCGGCTCGATATACGTTTCAAGACCTTCACGACCGCTTGGAGAATTTTGGTTATAACGTGACTTACCCAATGACAATGGGTAAGTGGGAAACCGAGTACAAAGTGGGTGCAAGCTTTGTAACCAAAACACGTACTGCTGAAAACCGTCGTTTCGACATCAATACACTTGGTGTTGAAGACCGTTCAATTCTAGACGGTAACGACTTTAGCGAAATTTTCAGCGACAGTGTTCTAGACACCCTATCTTTGTCTAGCCGACCCATTATTCGTGATACGACTATTGCCGGTGATGACTATGTAGCGGGCCAGAAAATTGATGCTTACTATCTAGAAGCTGATTTCTTCTATGACAACAAGTGGCGTTTCACTGGTGGTGCACGTTATGAAGACTTCCGTCAGGTAGTGGCGCCGCTAGACCCGCGCACAAACCAGTTTGACTTGAGTGACGAAGCGGATCGTTCGCAGTTTGCGTTCCAAGAAGACGGTTTTTATCCAGCACTTGCAGTGACTTACTTCTTAGAAGACGATATGCAGCTACGTGCAAGTATCGGTCAAACGGTTGTACGTCCCGATCTTCGTGAGGTTTCTTCGGCGACTTACTTAGACCCGTTAACTAACTTCCCGATTGCTGGTACACCTGGTGTAAGCACAACAGATATCATTAACTATGATTTACGTTGGGAGTGGTATCGCGAAGCAGGTAACAACGTGTCTGTAGGCCTATTCTATAAAGACATGGAGGCGCCGATTGAATCGGTACAGTCTCCGGCTCAGGATGGTCCACCCCTAATTCGTATTGCTAACGCTGAATCTGGCGAGGTTTACGGAGTTGAAGTTGAATTCCTACAAGACTTAGCCTTTATTGGCGACGGTATTTGGGACAACTTGTTTACTACAGGTAACATCACTGTCAGTGATTCTGAAATCGTATTAGATCGTCAGAATATCGTTGAGCAAACTGGTGTTTCTGCGGCAATTACTAATGTTGAGCGCCGAATGACCGGCCACTCTCAGTATGTACTTAACATGCAGTTGGGTTATGACTCTGATAACGGTGAACACACTGCATCATTAGTCTATAACGTATTCGGTGAGCGTATTCTAATTCCGGGTATTGATGGTTTCGACGATAACTTCGAGCAACCATTTCATTCATTGGATATGGTATACAAGTACTACCCAGACTTTAATAGCACTGTCACATTACGTGTTCAGAATATTCTAGGCGAAGATCGTGAAATTGAATTTAACGATACCCTGCTTAGGTCTGAGACACGAGGTACAGGTATTAGATTGTCATTTAAATATGACTTCTAAAAACTGAACTTATCCTTAAGGCCGCTACATGCGGCCTTTTTTATGAGTTAAACATGACACTTTCGGTTCTAATATGACAGTTTCGTAATAAAACTGTCACAGAAAAACTCTATCCTACGCGCAGAAATTTATAGTCGGATACAACCGATTTCTTTTAACTTTAAAGGTTTGAATGTATGAAGCTTATCAATGCTTTGTTAGTTGCAGGTGCGCTTACAGCGACACCGGTACTGGCACAAGACGATGAAGTCTTAAAACCCGTTGTCGATGAGGCAGCGAAAATCAATGAGTCAGCGGCAAAATCGCAAGAAAAAATAAACGGTATTACCGATCAAATTGACAGCAAACTTCAACAGTTCAAAACATTGATGAAAGAAATCGAAGGCCTTGAGGTTTATAACACTCAGCTTCGTAAGCAAATCAATAACCAAGAACAAGAAATGGCAGATCTGAACTCAGCTATTGACGAAGTGTCTGTTGTTGAACGCCAAATCACGCCACTTATGATGCGTATGATTGACGGCCTAGAGCAGTTTGTTGCTTTAGACGTACCTTTCCTTCCAGAAGAGCGCGCTAACCGCGTCGCTGACCTTCGCGCCATGATGGACCGCGCCGATGTTGCTGCATCTGAAAAATTCCGCCGCGTTATGGAAGCGTATCAAGTAGAGATGGATTACGGCCGCACTATGGAAGCGTATAGCGGTATTCATTCAATTAACGGTCAAGAGCGTGATGTAGAATTCCTACGCCTTGGTCGTACAGCGCTAATTTATCAAACACGTGATGCTAGCATGCAGGGTGTTTGGAACAAGCAAACCCGTCAGTGGGAAGAGCTTGATAGCAGCTACCGTACACAAATTACAAAAGGTCTGCGCATGGCGAAGAAGCAACTTGCACCAGACTTGCTAATGCTGCCAGTGGCAATTACAGACTAAGAGGTTGATGAGAATGTTTAACACAGTAAAACGTATCGCTGTTGGTCTAGCAGCCCTTAGCATCAGCGTTGGTGCTTTCGCACAAAGCGACCGTGCGATGGACTTAGACGCACTTCTAAAGCAATTAGAAGAAGGTCAGTTCGCACAGTCTCAGCAAAACAAACAGCGCGAGCGTGATTTCCAATCACAACGTGCAGAGCAAGATCGCATTCTTCGCGAAACCCGTGAAAAGCGTGACCAAATGCTTGCACAATCTGAGCAGCTTGAAACTCAGTTTGAAGAAAACGAATTCAAACTGGCTGACTTAAACGGTGCACTAGACACGCGTCTTGGTTCACTAAAAGAGCTATTCGGTGTGCTGCAGCAAATCGCTGGCGACACCAAAAACAAATTCTATAACTCAGTAATATCTGCGCAAATTCAAGGCCGTTCAGAGTTCCTTGACCAAATGGCACAAGATATGGGTTCAAGCTCAAAACTTGCTTCAATTGAAGAGATTGAGCGCGTGTGGTTTGAAATGCAGCGTGAAATGACTGAATCAGGCAAGGTGACTACCTTTACCACTGACGTTGTTGAAGCTGGTGGCGAGAAAGTGAACAAATCTGTTGTGCGTGTAGGTCCGTTCGCGCTAGTTGCCGACGGTAAATACTTAGAGTACAACGGTGTAACAGGCACAGTGTCTGAACTAGTACGTCAGCCTGCTGACCGCTACATGAGCTCTGCGGCAGAGCTTCAAGCATCAAATGGCGAGTTAGTTCAATTCGGTATCGACCCAACAGGTGGTTCTATCCTAGGTCTTCTTGTTCAAGCGCCTAACCTTCAAGAGCGTGTAGAACAAGGTGGTCCAGTAGGTTATATCATTCTTATCGTAGGTGCTTTCGGTTTACTCCTTGCTCTAGAACGTCTAGTAACGCTTACGCTAACGCGCATGAAAGTGAACAAGCAGCTTAAGAGCAAAGAAGTTAACACTAATAACCCACTTGGCCGTGTACTTAAAGTACGTGACGAGCATCCAAACGCTGACGTGGAAGCGCTTGAACTTCACCTTACAGAAGCGATTTTGGGCGAAGTGCCTAAGCTAGGTCGTAACCTAACTATCATTAAGATTATCTCAGTAGTTGCGCCGCTTATGGGTCTACTAGGTACGGTAACGGGTATGATTAACACCTTCCAGGCAATTACCTTGTTTGGTACAGGTGACCCGAAACTAATGGCTGGTGGTATTTCAACAGCACTTGTAACAACAGTACTAGGTCTTGTTGTAGCGATTCCAATGACACTGCTTTACGCAATGCTAAACACACGTTCTAAGAACATTGTGTACATCCTACAAGAACAGGCGTCTGGCGTAATTGCAGAGCGCGCTGAGCGAGGCTAATCATGATCGAGTTTCTAGAAGCAATTCGCGATTTCACAGAAACAGGGGGCCAGGTTCTCCTGGTCATCGGTCTGCTGATATTCGTTATGTGGCTTTTGATCCTCGAGCGTGCGATGTATCTGATGGTTTGGCACAAGCAAGCCAAGAAAGAAGCGGTAGCAATGTGGACTGCACGTGCTGATCGCTCTTCTTGGTTCGCTGAGCAAGTTCGTCAGAAAACAATTTCACAGTTGACCATGCGCCTTAACGGCAGCATCCCAATTATCCAGTCACTGGTAGCGCTTTGTCCGCTGTTAGGCTTGATGGGAACGGTTACCGGTATGATTGAAGTGTTCGATGTAATGGCGATTGCGGGTTCAGGTAATGCTCGTTCAATGGCATCAGGTGTATCGAAAGCCACTATCCCGACAATGGCGGGCATGGTTGGCGCACTTTCAGGCGTATTCGCCGCTACCTGGTTAACTCGTATGGTGAAATCAGAACGCACGCATCTTGAGGATGCATTGATTATTCAACGTTAATGCTAGCTAAGCGTTAAGGTAAGGTATTTATTATGAAGCAGCACTTTCAAAACCTAGTCGATGAGGAAGAAGCAAACATCGACATGACGCCCATGCTGGACGTTGTATTTATCATGTTGATCTTCTTTATCGTGACTGCGTCATTTGTGAAAGAAGCCGGTATCGATGTTAACCGTCCTGAAGCAGCCACCGCTGTGAAAAAGGATCGCGCTAATATCCTTATCGCTATTTCAGATAAAGGTGAAATTTGGATTAACAAACGTCGTATCGACGTTCGCGCAGTACAGGCGAACATTGAGCGCCTACACGCTGAAAACCCACAGGGTACTGTTGTTATTCAGGCTGACAAAAAGGCCACAACAGAAACCTTAATTAAGGTTATGGACGCGTCGCGAGCCGCTGGTGTTTACGATGTTTCGATTGCAGCCCAAGAGCAATAAATCATGCCACGATATTTAATCGCATTTGTTATTTCCCTTGCGATCACGTTAGGCCTGTTCTTCTTGATGCAATCGCTTATCAAGATGGGTGGCAGCGCACTAACTGAGCCGCCTAAAGGAAGCGTGCTTGACTTCGTAAGGGTTAAGCAGGATGAACAGGTTGAGAAAAAAGATCGTAAGCCGAAGAAGCCACCTAAGCCAGAAGAGCCGCCACCGCAAATGGAGCAGCCTCAAATGGACTCACCTTCTCCAGATGCAGAAGGAACGTCTATGGACTTTGGTGCTGAAGTGGGAGACGACATCTCGCTAGAGGGCGGTTTGGCTCTTGAATCTGGTGACGGTGAATATCTGCCTATTGTTAAAGTTGCGCCGGTATATCCACGACGTGCTCTTCAGCGGGGTATTGAAGGCTTTGTTATTGTTGAATTTACGGTAACTAAGCAAGGCGCAGTACGCGACCCAATTGTTGTTGAAGCTAACCCAGAAGGTATATTCGAACAAGCGGCTATCGATGCTGCCATGAAGTTCAAATATAAACCTCGCGTGGTTAACGGTGAAGCAACAGAAGTGTCGGGTGTACAAAACCGTATTACGTTCCAAATTGACGGGTAACAGAACATGATGAAAAAACAGACGAATACATTGCTTAGTGCACTGGCGTTTGCATTTGCATCGGCCACGGTATCTGTACCTAGCATGTTGGTTGCCAATGATGCTGTTGCGCAAGAGCAAAAAGCCAGCGAGAAGAAAACTCGCCGTGTACCTACACTTCGCGGCAAGGTGTACGAGCAGTTAGCCCGGGCCCAAACGGCAGCAGATGAAGCGGGTAATGTTGAAGAAGCTATCGCTATTTTGAAAGAAGTAGAAGATAAGGCTGACTCAATGAACGCTTATGAAAAAGCCATGATGTACAACTTTTTCGGCTTCATTTATTACAACAACGAAGACTATGCAAAAGCATTGGAATCGTTTGCCAAAGTGGTAGAGCAGCAGCCAATTCCTGAAAAGTTCGAAATGACCACGCTTTTCAGTCTGGCCCAGCTTAACCTTATGCAGGGTAATTACGACGACACCATTACTTACCTAGAGCGTTGGGAAAGTCTTAATACAGGCCCTGTACCGGTTAAAAATAAAGTGATAAAAGCCCAAGCGTACTATCAGAATAAGAAGTACGACGAAGCTGCAATGTGGATTTCTGAAGCCGTTGCCGATCACGAAGCAGAAGGCATGATCCCTGATGAAGGGTGGTTAATTCTTCAACGTGCTATTTTTTACGAACTCAAGCAGCCTCAAAAGGTTAAAGACGTTCTTATTAAAATGGTTAAGTTGTTTGACGAGCCTAAGTATTGGATCCAGCTAGCTGGCATGTACGGTGAGCTAGGTGAAGAGCGCAAGCAATTGGCCATCATGGAAACCGCTTACCAACGTGGATTTGTTAATACGTCAGCTGATGTGTTCAACATGGCGCAGCTTTATTACTATCACCGTGTACCTTATAAAGGTGCTAAGTTGATGGAACAGGCGATGAACGACGGTGTGCTCGAGAAAAACTTGCGCAACCTTAAGTTCTTAGGTCAAAGCTGGTCACTTGCTAAAGAGCAAGACAAAGCCATTCCCGTTATGATGCAAGCGGCTGAACTGTCTGAAGACGGTGAGTTAGATGCACAGTTAGCGCAAATTCTTCTTAATGAAGAGCGTTTTGACGATGCAATCGCTGCTGCAGACCGTGCTGTTGAAAAAGGCGAATTAAGAAACCCTGGTTTGGTTTACTTGATAAAAGGCATGGCACTTTACAATAAAAAGCAATATGCCCTTGCGCTTAATCAGCTTGCAGAAGCTGAAAAGCATCAGAAAAGCCGTGCTATGGCACAGCAATGGAAGCAGTTTGTGCAGGGCGAAAAACGCCAAGCTGACGCTATCGCTGCCGAGCTTGGTGCCAGTTAAAGCTAGCGGTTGAATGCAAGCGTTAATTGAAAAGGTCGATAAAATATCGACCTTTTTTTATATCTTCATGCGCAATATCTTTAATTAGAAGTCGCGAATCTTTTGGTTTGTCAGATAGGGTTTATAGTGGCTATAAGTGACTAGAAGTAATTAGGGGTTTAGATCTGATACTGATGCCATTTGGCCTTCTGCCTCTAGCTGATTCCAATGGCTTTTAGTATCTAGTATTTCCTGTTTGATTGAAAAAAAACACTCTACTAGTTTGGGGTCGAAATGTTTCCCTGCCCCCTCCTGAATATATTCAAATGCTTCTTCGTCAGACCATGCTTTTTTATAAGGGCGTTTCATCGTAAGGGCGTCGAATACATCGGCAATGGCGACAATGCGCGCGCTTTCGGGAATGTCTTCACCCGCCAAGCCTTCGGGGTAGCCTGTACCGTTCCATTTTTCGTGGTGACATAATGCAATTTCCGCCGCAAGGTTAAACAAAGGTGTATCGCACTGCGAAAGAATTTTGTGGCCAATTTGTGCATGGGTGCGCATCACCTCCATTTCGCTGTTTATAAGGCGACGAGGCGCTTTCAAAATTGCATCGGGAATACCGATTTTACCTGTGTCATGCATAGGCGCAGCTTGCGCCAACAAGCAAGCGTCGTCATAGGACCAGCCGCAGGCAATAGCTAAACATTTGCTGTAGGCAGCCATGCGCCAAATGTGGTGTCCTGTGTCTGTGTCATTGTAGTGTCCTGCTGCCGCTAACATAGTAATGGCACTTTGCTGGCTTTTGCTAAGCTCTTCAGTGCGTTTTGACACCAAGTTTTCGGTAGTACGCATTTGATGAGCAAGACTAATATGTGTTTTCACGCGCGCTAGTGTAATGCTGGGAGATACTGGCTTGGTTATGTAGTCGACGGCGCCAAGCTTGAAACCCTTCTCCTCGTTTTCTCCTTGGGTCAACGCTGTGACAAAAATGATCGGAATCTGGCTTAGCAATCTGTCAGTTTTTAATTGTTTGCATACTTCAAACCCGTCCATACCTGGCATCATAATATCTAGCAGTATTAGGTCTGGCGTAAACTGCTGAACTATTTTGAGGGCAACCGCGCCGGATGGCGCGACTTTAACATCATAATAAGGGCTTAGTATACCAAGCAATATATCAATATTGGCTGGCTCGTCGTCTACAACCAGGATACTGAATTTTTGTGCTACTTTATTCTGCTTGTTCATGCTTTATTTCATCTAAGATTTTTTGTACGACAGCTAAAGCACCTTCGAAATCATACACAGAGGCGCGCTGTTTTAATTGATTTATGCTGTGTGAATGAATTGAATCACAATGGCAAGCCGCAACTTTAGTAATATGGTCAAGCGCCTTTGCATCATACGCTTCAAGAAAAGCTTTCACCTGTTTTAACGAAGAGAACAGTGTCGCTGCTCCCAAATTGTTACTTTCAATCGACCTATTGATTGTGCCCGTTTTATCTATGGTATGCGCAATTAAACGCAGCGTCGCATCTAGTTCGAAAGAAAGCTGTGCAATGTACTTGGCAATAACCGAATCCGGTCGTTGTTGAACGTCTGCAATACATTGTAAATGTCGTTCTAGCGTACTTGCCCCAATCCTCTGAGCATCTGCGGTTAAATTTATTAATAGCTGGCTTGTGCAGGACGGCGTATGAAGAATATTGAGCAGGTCCGACATTACGCTTCGTTGACTATAGTTGTTGTAGAAATCTAATAGTGCAGTGAAGAACTTATTGGATCCGTCCAACGGCATGATTTCAACGTAGCCAGAGTGAATATGAATATCAATGGTATGAACAATTTCGTTTGCTGTGGCGGGTTTGACTAAGTGATGGCACATACCAGCCGCTAGCGCTTTTTCCGACGCTTCATTGGTTTCATCAGCACTTAGCGCGATAATTGGCGTAAACCAATTTTCATTTTGCGTCAGTGTTTCTGCGATGTCGTAACCAGATATGTCTGGTAGGTGGCAGTCAAGTAAGATGGCGTCAAAGGTATTCGAGTTGCACAGTGCCAGCGCATACTCTCCCGTTGTTGCCGTTAACACTTTTATGCCTAAGTCAGTTAGGATTTGTTGGCTTATTTCCACACTTATTAGGTCATCGTCTACTACTAATACTCGTTTACCTGCCAATCGATTGGTTCGCCACTTTTTGCTTTCAAGACCTTCGGTTGCCTCCTGATTTGTTGGCACTTGCAAAGGTGATAAAGCGGAAATGATTTCGCTTTCTGTAAATGGAAGCTCAATAATTCGAACATCGCTAGGCAAGGTTTTTCCGAATCGCTTACAAACGTCTTCTCGACAAAATGGGGTGATCAGAACATTGACGTTTAAGTCGCGGTATTCACCAAATTGCATGTGATTGGCAAAGCGTTTCCAGCTAGATTCATCAATGGGTAAATAAGCGATGCTAAAGGGCGCCTGCTGTGGCAATAGCCCTTCTGCCTGATCTACAATTTGACAGTTGATGTTGAGTCTTTCTAACGTTTGACAAAGAATATGACATCCTTGCTCCACGCTTTCGTGTGTCTGAATGCAAAGTACTTCCGAGGGGACCGAGACAGGAAGTAAAGCCTCAGCAGGCTTCTCGTCATCAAGGCAAACGGGAAGCGAGAATGCAAAGCAACTTCCCTCATTGATTTGGCTTTCAAGGGTCAGTTCTCCGTCCATGAATTCTACAAGTCGCTTACAAATTGCAAGCCCTAACCCAGTACCACCAAACTTTCGAGAAATGGATGCGTCAGCCTGTTCGAAGGCATTGAAAAGTTTTGCTTTGCCCGCATCGCTAATTCCCATTCCGGTATCGCTTACACTAAAGAAAAGGTGATTATTCCGCTTATCGACTTTGAGTAGAACGTAACCTTTTTCTGTAAACTTGATAGCGTTGCTTAATAAATTCAATAAGACTTGATAGATTTTTTCGCTATCCCCCTTACATGGCATGTTGGTATTGCAGCGAATATCAAAAAGTAACTGAAGATGTTTTTGCTGTGCTTTTACTTGAAACACCTGCGCCAGCTTTTCTATCATTCTAGTTAACGTAAATGGCTCATCGAGAATGTCTATTTTATTGGCTTCAACTTTGGAAAAGTCCAAGATACTATTCATCAGCTCGAGCAACGCATTTGAACTGCGCTGAACTTTCTCTAAGTATTGCTGGCGTTGTTCATTATCGGTCGTTTCCAAGGCTAAATGCGTTAAACCAATAATGGCATTCATCGGGGTCCTTATCTCGTGGCTCATTGTAGCAAGGAAGTCGGTTTTGGCTTTGTTTGCACTTTGCGCTTCGTCATAGGCTTTTTGTAGCTTCTGTTCAATGGCTTTTTGACCGCTAATATCGTTGAATACCCCCACATGCCCGTCGGGTTCACCTTCGTTATTTATCAGTGGTACCGCAACGATAGAAATGGGGAATAGCCTGCCTCGCTTATCGGTAAAAAAGTCTTCATATGAGGTATAAGACTCTCCTTTGCGAATAGCGAGGTTTACTGGGCACTGCTCTCTAGGGAGGAGAGTGCCGTCCCCCTTTTGATAATGGACGGTATCGTGAAAACGGCGGTCTTGAAGTTCTTCTAAAGTCCATCCTAGAAGCTGAGAAGCAGCAGGGTTAAGAAATTGCGTTTGACCCGCTGCATTTACTGCATAAACCCCTTCTCCGATACTATCGGTAATGCTGCGGTAAAAGGCGCGTCCTTCAGAAAGTCGCTTTTCTAAACGCTTCTGTTGGGAAATGTCTGTCCCAATAACAATAAGGTGGTCGACAAGGGGGGCTTTTTTAACAACGGGAACAACAGTGGCAAATACATACCAAGGCTCCCCCGTCTTTCTTATACTATGAACTTCGCCTTGCCATATTTTGCCTAGTGAAAGTGAGCTGAAGATCTCTTGCTTTTCATCGGTTGTAATATTGGTGATGTCGAAGGCGGTGATATTCTCACCCACTATTTCTTGTTCAGAAAACCCTGAGAATTCACAACACTTTTCATTAGCACTAAGGATATTCCCTTTTACATCCATAGTTGCAACCATGCCATGCTTGTCCATGGCCTGACGTTCTAGCAATGGGCGGTTCACAACCAAAAGCCCTTTGGAAGACGTAAAGTTAATCTAGAGCAAGTCAGCGGGTAGACAGGTAATGTCGTAAACTGCATAAGTGCAACGAAAGTGATTGGGGTTTGTTTAAGTTAATGACAGAACCGCGATTTTTTCAACACGTTAAGCTTATTCTTTGGTAGCAGTTGTCTGATATTTAAAATAAAAAAACGCATAGGTTTTGACACTATGCGCTTTTTTTTCAGTTGCTATTTTTGCGCTGTTTTGTGTTTTTAGGCAGAACGGAGTTCTCGACGCAATATTTTACCTACCGTAGATTTGGGTAGTTCTTCTAATATTGTGACTGACTTCGGAACTTTGTAGTTCGTTAACTGCGTCTTGCAATGTTCAATAACGTCCTCCGTCGATACATCCCCTGATAGCGTAATGTAAGCACATACTCGCTCTCCTGTCTTATCATCAGGCTTGCCAACAACGGCCGCTTCCATCACGCTGGGGTGCGACGTTAGCACATCTTCTATTTCGTTCGGATAAACGTTGAAGCCTGAAACAATAATCATGTCTTTTAAGCGATCTACAATTTTAATTGCGCCAGATTCTGTGCGAATACCGATATCACCGGTTTTGAAGAATCCGTCTTCGGTCATTACCTTTGCCGTTTCATCATCCCGATTCCAATAGCCCATCATAACCTGCGGTCCGCGCACTGCTATTTGCCCTGACTCACCTTCTGCAGCTGGCTTATCATAACTATCAAGAAGCGCTACCTCAGTGTCTTCTAACTCATGGCCGACTGTGCCTATTTCTTCTTTTCCTGGAATATTGAATGAAACAACGGGCGCGGTTTCAGACAGGCCATAGCCCTCAGTGATAGTGTTACCCGTCACATCTCGCCAAATTGACACCGCCGCTTGGGTGAGCGCTGTACCGCCAGACATAGTGAGATGAAGATTAGAAAAGTCGAGCTTTGCAAATTCTGGATGTCGTCCAAGACCGACAAATAGCGTATTTATACCCATAAAGGCGGAAATTTTATGGGGCTTGAGTGTTTGAATGAAACCGTCGATATCTCTCGGGTTAGGGATAAGAATAATGTGCGTACCTTTCGCAAATAGCGCCATCATACCGACCGTAAACGCGTAAATATGATAAAGCGGTAACGGGCACACTAACACTTCTTCGCCGTCTTTGAATCCTTCACCAATGCGATCAAGCATTTGAATACAGTTAGCCATTACATTTTTATTGCTAAGTGCTGCGCCTTTAGAAACGCCGGTCGTACCTCCGGTGTATTGCAGCATGGCGAGCTCGTCTAACGCTATTGAAGGACGAGAGAACGAAGGCAGTGCACTTCCTATTTCAATTGCTTTGCTAAAAGAAACCGTCCCGTCAAGCGTTGGCGCTGTACTAGGGTCTAGCAACTCTGTTGCCGACGTCGTAATGACTGTCTCGATACCAGTATCATCTTTAATGTTGGTAAACTTAGGAAGTAAGTCACTTAAGATAACTAAGGCTTTTGCCCCGCTATCGGTAAACTGATGCTTCATCTCCCGCTCAGTATATAGCGGATTAGTATTTACTACGACAAGACCTGCACGGAGTGCGGCATAAACGACAATAGGGTTTTGGATAAGATTGGGAAGCTGAATGGCCACTTTTGTACCAGGAGTCAGTTTTGCTTCGTGTACGAAATAGCGTGCTAACGCAGACGACTTACTGTCGATATCGGCAAACGTGAGAGTTTGTCCAAGAGCCGTATATGCAGGTCTATCTGCGAACTTCTTTAAAACACTTTCAATATAGTCGGCTAGGCATGTCACATTATCTGGGTAAGTTATCATGTTGCTTATTCCTAATAAGGCAAAAGATGTAAGGTATGCTCCTTACATTAGCAAACTTAACTTTTTATTTACATCAGTGTTGGCTTATTTAGTAGTATAAGTTTTGGTTATTGATGGCGGCTGAAACTATCACTGAATTGGCGATAGAGAAACCCTGAACAGACGCCTGCAAAACACTGTGCTGCAAGTCCTAGTGTCGAGCGAGCACCTGCAATAAGGGTGACATTTAAAATAGGCTGCATGGCTAGCAACATCAGTAGGAAAGAAAGGCCGCCTGCAGCAGCGAAGAGAACCGTTCGACTAGTGCTGTTCGCACTTTTTGCGTCGTTAAGGCCTAGACGGTTGACTATTAAGTGCGTTATTGAAAAAGCTAACAGCAAAGTTACGGCGATAATAGCACCGTAAGTGGGTAAGAGACCTATAGCGTCCTGCCATATCATGGATAGCCAATCGTTAACGTTTAACTCGACGCCAATTTGAACCAAGCCCATCAAAACAGAAATTGAATGAAATAGACTTGCAAGTAGGAAACCGACTGCCCAAGATGGGACAAAATGAAAAATAGCGCGGCGAGTTAAGTGTCTCATGTATCACATTCCGAGGTTCGTCTGTTATTACCATGTATTAACTATCGACAAAGCGCAACAAGAACACTGAATGTAGTTATATTGTGCTTAATAACCAAGCATATCTTTATAGCTTAAATTAGCTTAGCTAAGGCCTTCGAGGACAATAACAATGGAGTTAGAGCGTATCGTAAGAAAGTTTTTGGTTTTTGCGTTAGCTAGTGGAGCGTTTTCGCATGTTCTGGCGTCAAGTCTCGCTTCTGACGCTCGTGTCGAGCCCACACGTAATACCCAAAAGCATGCGGTTATAAGCGATGAGCCGGCGTCTTTAAAACGTTTTGCTAGTAACGTAGTAACCGAAGACTTGGTAACCTCGATAGCGTTTCCAAAGGCGTTAACAACAGTTATCGATAAGGTGAACGCAACTACGCATATAGTGATAGTGACAAGAGATGGAGAGCTTGTTATTGCTGATGATGACGGTGAGATTTCTAGGTTCTCTTTGGCTCTCGATAACTTGTATACAAAAGGTCAGGGAGGTGTGCTAGACATTCTTATCCCTTCCCAGTTTCCCGCCAATCCCGCGGTGTTACTCAGTTATTCCAAGGGTAGTGATGATGCTAACCGTCTTGCTGTAGTAAAAGGTGAGCTTTCTCTCACTTCTGGCATTAGTAACATTGAACCCGTAATTGAAGTAGCGCAAACAAAAGATACGCCTGTGCACTATGGCGGGAAGCTTCTTCAGCTTAGAACTAGTGAAGCAAGCCAAGGGCAGGGCTTTCTAGTCACTACCGGTGACGGATTTGATTACCGAGAGCAAGCGCAGGTTGTTAGCTCACAGTTAGGTAAAGTGCTAGGGTTTACACTATCAGGTGAACCGCTAACGAATCCTTCTTTCTCTAAAAGTCCTTATGTATTTACCTTGGGGCATCGCAACCCTCAAGGGTTAGTGCAGGGGCCTAAAGGGCAGATATTTCTGCATGAACACGGTCCCGATGGCGGCGACGAGGTAAACTTGCTTCAAAAAGGCGCGAACTATGGTTGGCCTGTAGTTACGCTAGGAAAAGACTATTCAGGTGCCAGAATTTCACCTTTTTCAACTTATCCGGATATGACAGACCCCATTGTGGATTGGACACCATCCATCGCGCCGTCATCCATGATTTACTACTCACATGATCAGTATCCAATGTTGACCGATACCTTACTTGTTACCAGTTTGAAAGCGAAAGCCTTATATGCGGTCCATAAAATACCGAATAAATATGTTTCTACGAAAATTTATGAGGAACTAGAAGTGCGATTACGAGATATAGCGGTTGATCACCAAGGTAACCTTCTACTTTTAACTGACGGTGAGAATGCCAAGGTAGTAAAAGTTTCACCTAAACAGAACAATGCACAATAAAAAATCAATAAACTGAAATTTTGTTTCAAATTTGAAGGTAATTTGTACTGGTAGCACCATAAATAGAATGAATCTTTATCATAAGTGCAACACTATTATTTATCTTTATTGGTCAAACCATTCTTATTAAAAATGATTTTGTACTTCAGTCTTTATCTTTGTAAGTAACTGAATTTAATAATTATTGCGCATTTTTTTCAAAAAGTCATTTTTTGCACCTATGCTCTTTGAGGTTTATTTTACTTTGGTTTAAGCGGCTGTATAACCAACTGATTACTTTCAGTCATTACGTAACTGCTAAAAATCAGTTAAAATATCCCTCATTTTTATATGCGTATAGCTAAGACCGACTTAACACTACGCCCAAGTAAAACTAAGACCGAGAGAACTATATGAGTTTGTATTCAGAATATCTGGCAGAGATCGAAACCCGTAAAACGGAATTAGGTCTTAACCCTAAGCCAATTGACAGTGCAGAACTGCTGTCTGAAATTATTGCTCAAATTAAAGATACAACAAACGAGCACCGCGAAGACTCTCTAAAATTCTTTATCTATAACACCTTGCCAGGAACGACGCCTGCCGCTGGTGTTAAAGCACAATTTTTGAAAGAAATTGTACTTGGCGAAGAAAAAGTAGAAGAAATCACGCCAGAGTTTGCACTTGAGCTACTTTCACACATGAAAGGTGGTCCGTCTGTAGAAGCACTTCTAGATCTTGCTCTTTCTGATGATGAAGCCGTTGCCAAGCCTGCAGCTGAAGTGTTGAAAACTCAGGTTTATCTATACGAAGCCGATACTGAGCGTCTTGAAACGGCATTTAAAGCAGGTAACGCGATTGCTAAAGACGTGCTAGAAAGCTACGCAAAAGCTGAATTCTTTACCAAGCTTCCTGACGTTCCAGAGAAAATCGAAGTAGTGACCTATATCGCTGCTGAAGGTGATATCTCAACTGACCTTCTTTCTCCAGGTAACCAAGCGCACTCTCGTGCAGACCGTGAACTTCACGGCCAGTGCATGATTTCTCCTGAAGCGCAGCAAGAAATTGTTGAGCTAGGTAAAAAGCACCCTAACGCAAAAGTTATGCTTATTGCTGAAAAAGGCACAATGGGTGTAGGTTCTTCACGTATGTCTGGTGTGAACAACGTAGCACTTTGGGCTGGTGAGCCTACAAGCCCTTACATTCCTTTTGTAAACAAAGCGCCAATTGTTGCTGGTACTAACGGTATCGCACCTATCTTCCTTACTACTGTAGACGTAACTGGTGGTATTGGTCTTGACCTTAAAAACTGGGTTAAGAAAACAGACGAAAATGGCGAAGTGGTTCGCGATGCAAATGGCGACCCAGTGCTTGAAGAAGCTTACTCTGTTGCAACGGGTACGGTACTGACTATTGATACCAAAGCGAAGAAGCTTTTCAACGGTTCAGAAGAACTGGCTGACGTATCTGCCTCATTTACTCCTCAGAAAATGGAGTTCATGAAAGCGGGTGGTTCTTACGCTGTAGTATTCGGTAAGCAGCTACAATCTTTTGCTGCACGTACACTAGGTGTTGAAGCTCCAGCAGTTTATGCGCAATCGAAAGAAGTTTCACACGAAGGCCAAGGCCTTACTGCTGTAGAAAAAATCTTTAACCGCAATGCGGTAGGCGTAAATTCAGATGCGCCGCTTCACGCGGGCTCTGACGTTCGCGTTAAAGTAAACATTGTGGGTTCTCAGGACACTACTGGCCCAATGACCTGCCAAGAACTAGAGTCTATGGCGGCATCAACTATTTCACCTACTGTTGACGGTGCATACCAGTCTGGTTGTCACACGGCGTCAGTATGGGATAAGAAAGCACAGGCTAACATTCCTAAGCTAATGTCATTCATGAACAACTTTGGCGTAATCACAGCACGTGATCCTAAAGGTGTTTACCACTCAATGACTGACGTTATTCACAAAGTGCTTAACGACATCACCGTAGACGACCGCGCCATCATCATTGGTGGTGATTCGCACACTCGTATGTCAAAAGGTGTAGCATTCGGTGCCGACTCAGGTACGGTTGCATTAGCACTTGCAACGGGTGAAGCGGCAATGCCAATTCCAGAGTCTGTGAAAGTGACCTTTAAAGGTAGCATGAAAGAGCACATGGACTTCCGTGATGTGGTTCACGCTACTCAAGCTCAAATGCTTAAGCAATTCGCTGGCGAGAACGTGTTCCAAGGTCGTGTAATTGAAGTACAAATCGGTACTCTACTTGCTGACCAAGCGTTTACGTTCACAGACTGGTCTGCAGAAATGAAAGCGAAAGCGTCAATCTGTATCTCTGACAATGAGACTATGGTTGCGTCACTTGAGCTTGCTAAGAGCCGTATCCAAATCATGATCGACAAGGGTATGGATAACGAAGCTAACATGCTTCAAGGTCTAATTGACCTTGCTGACAAGCGTATTGCTGAAATCAAGTCTGGCGAAGTACCAGCGCTTGCACCAGATGACAACGCTAAATACTACGCAGAAGTGGTTATCGACCTAGATCAAATCGATGAGCCAATGATTGCTGACCCAGACGTAAATAACGAAGACGTATCTAAGCGTTATACTCACGACGTTATCCGTCCAGTTTCTTATTACGATGGTAAGCCAGTAGACCTAGGTTTCGTAGGTTCTTGTATGGTTCACAAAGGCGACATGCAAATTATCGCGCAAATGCTTCGTAACCTAGAGAAGCTTAACGGCTCTGTAGAGTTTAAAGCACCGCTAGTTGTTGCGCCACCTACATACAACATCGTTGACGAGCTAAAAGCAGAAGGCGACTGGGAAGTACTTGCAAAATACGCAGGCTTCGAGTTCGACGATGCTAAGCCTAAAGAAGCTGCGCGTACTAAATAC
The DNA here is from genome assembly GCF_056311775.1 of Alteromonas sp. ABH4_454. Taxonomy (NCBI): domain Bacteria; kingdom Pseudomonadati; phylum Pseudomonadota; class Gammaproteobacteria; order Alteromonadales; family Alteromonadaceae; genus Alteromonas; species Alteromonas sp. ABH4_454. The sequence continues at coordinate 1,557,122 of NZ_CM149972.1, forward strand.
GACAACATTCTTTACCTAGAGCGTCCTGGATGTAACCTATGTATGGGTAACCAAGAAAAAGCTGAGCCGGGCGATACCGTAATTGCTACCTCTACACGTCTTTTCCAAGGTCGTGTTGTAGCTGACTCTGCTGAGAAGAAAGGTGAATCACTACTAGGCTCTACGCCGCTAGTAGTACTTTCAACGGTTCTTGGTCGTTTCCCAACGACAGAAGAGTACAAGCAAGCAGTTGCAGGCATTGACCTAACTAAGTTTGCTCCACCTTCTGAAGACTTGGCAGTTAAGCCTAAGTTCGAAGCAGATGTAGCCGTTAAGCGCGTATAAGCACTTACCGCTAAACAAGACATTAAAAAGCCCCAACCATGGTTGGGGCTTTTTTATACCCGAAATAATGGGGTCAAAGTACAAAATAATGGGGTCAGAGTACATAAACTAAGAAGATTGGGGTCAGAGTACATTTCTTTGAAACCTACTCTGCTTAAATGCCGAAAAATGTACTCTGACCCCATTTATTTGTTATTTGGGGTCGGTTGCTACGAGTTCGTCAAGTATGCCAAGTAGTAGTTTGGTGCCGGTACCAGAGGCTATTGCGTCAAATACATTCTCAACATTTTTACCGTGCTGACCGCCCGCTAAGTCGCTAATTGATCGGATAATTAACCAGTCTACGTCGTTAACAAAGCTCACCTGTGCGACGGTCGCTGATTCCATTTCCGCAACATCAGCCGTGTAAACGTCACGCAGCCACTCACGGTATTTAGCGTTGTCTACGAATACTGAACCTGTTACTCCATTTCCACCTATATCAACCAGTATTTCCTTACCTGATGGCATAGTGATAGGCGGGATCTTTGTGAGCGCGCGTTTTGCCATTTCCAATAACGTTTTGTCGGCAGTAAAATAGGGCATTCTTTGGCGGGTGTCCCATCCTTCTTTAACTACAGCCACTTCAGTAGGATGAATAAAGCCTAAGTTTTTATAGTTTGGCGAGTGTTTATCTGTCTCCCGCCGCGCTTTGTAATGTTCGAGTTGTTTAGCGTAATAGTCTGGTAGCTCATAGGTGTTAGCGTCACCTTTCTTTGGGTTGATATAGACAGATTCGTCGTGAAAATACCAACGTTCAGGTACTGCGATATCGCCAGGCGTGTATTTGGGGTTTATGGCCCCTGCAATACCCATCATAACCAGCTTATCAATAGGGAAGTAATCCAACGCCATCTGCACAGTCATTGCTGCGTTGGTAATACTGACACCCGTACTAAATACAACAATGGGCTCACCTTTGTAGGTGCCTAGCTGGTACTTAACCCCTTTAATATAAAGAGTTTGAGTGATCTGTGCGTCGTCCATGGTTGCAAATGCGGCGTCAATGGCTTCAATTTCTGGCTCGTAAGCAGCAACCACGGCTGTCCATTTGTTTGTAACATTGGAAAAATCTTTTGGACCGTACTGGCTAGTATCGTCATTTGCTAAAGACGATAGCGATATACACACGAATAAAACAAAACTACTTAAGCGCATAGTGACCTTATTTAATCTATTTATGCACCAAACAGGTGCGGACAATGAAAAAAGAACGAGTCTAAAAGCCTTGGAGTGCTATAGGCAAGGCTCAAGACCACAATATTAAATATGTTGGCAAGGTTCGGGCCAATAATAGGGTCAGAGTCGCGACTCTGACCCTATTATTGTTATGCAAAATCGCTGTTTAGTACTTATACTGTCTTATCAACTGTTTACTTATCTTTAGAACGCTAATGTCGCAGCAGTACACCACAGCAACTGAATCTTTTGGCGAAGTCACCATGACCTTGCGAAGCGCAGGGTTTAAAATTTTGCTGGTTTTTTCTCTACTGATACTCGTGGTTATTGCTATTAAACAACCCGATAACCTTTATGTGGCGTCGTTTTTTGGTCTCTCGTGGTGTGTCATATCTGTAGTAGGTCTCACCTTTCCTAAAAAACAGGAGCTATTAGCAAAGTTATGGGCCTTACTCACGATTCCAGTGGCCCCTTATTTGGTCATAAGCAATGGACTTATGCCCGCAGCCCTTGCACCTATTGCCACCATATTTCCTATTTTGTTGCTTTCAAATAGCTGGAGAGGTGTTGCCATGGTGGTGCTCGCAAGCTGCACTTTTCTGGTCCCTTTCTACGATAAACCCTACGATGAAGGTCTTTGGTTTAGGTTATGTCTAACAAACGTGATTGTTTCCCTAATCATCTATGTTTTAGCGAGCCAATTGGAGAAAGCTTTACTAGAAAGTAAAAAGAAAACCCTCGAGTTAAACCGAGCGCTCGAGAACGAAAAGCAAGCGTCGGCTGCACAATCACGATTTCTTGCCACCATGTCACACGAGATTCGCACGCCATTAAACGGTATTTTGGGATTAACCGATGTAGTGCTATCTCATGAGGTATCGGAAAGTGCACGGCCTAATCTGGAGAAGATTCAGCGTTCAGGGTTATCGCTTAACCGTATTTTGAACGACATATTAGATCTCTCTAAACTGAACGCAGGTAAGCTCGCGCTGGAGAACATTCCTTTTAATCTAAAAAGTACTGCGAAAGATTGTGTGGCGTTTTATGCGCAATTGGCGCAGAACAAAGGAATTTCATTGCGAATAAATGTAGACAAGGCATTGAATACCAATGTGGTGGGTGATGCTACTCGCCTCTCACAAGTGTTAAACAACTTAGTGAGTAACGCGATCAAGTTTACACATAAGGGCAGTGTAACCCTTGGCCTATCGAAAGGTGAAGCTTCGAAGACCCACCAATTTATAAGATTTTCGGTAAAAGACACGGGAGAGGGGATTGACGTTGATGAACAAGAGCGCGTATTCGACGCATTTACCCAAGCGAACAGCAGCATAAATCGGGTACACGGAGGTACTGGACTTGGATTACAGATAGTAAAAAGTTTAGTTGAAGCAATGGGCGGCACCGTGTATCTAAAAAGCGCTGTTGGCCAGGGGAGTGAGTTCTACTTCGAATTACCGTTTGAGATTACAGATAGTGTAATTGGCACTAAAGAACAGAACAGTAAACCGTCGTTTTCAAACCTTACTGTTTTGGTTGCAGAAGATAATGACATTAACCAGGTTGTCGCAAAATCCTTGTTAGAAGACACAGGATTAAAAGTCGTGATAGCAGATAACGGCAAAGAGGCAGTGGAAGTCGCACAAAAGCAGCATGTCGACCTGATTTTAATGGACCTACACATGCCTGAAATGAACGGCTCTGAAGCCGCTCTAGCGTTGCGACAAGCAAACATTACTATTCCTATTATAGCGTTCACTGCCGCGGTAGTTGCCGAAGAAATAGATAAAGCACTAGCATACGGGATGAATGGATATCTCACAAAACCCGTCAATAAAACGGAACTACACGCTGTACTGACAAAATATTTGGGCGGAGAAATGTCTACAGAAAGTTCCTATATTGCTAAAGAGGCTTATACAGAGTAACGTGTAGTTAAGGTGTCGATAATCCAAATAACCCCCTGTTTTAGAAAAATTAAAATTAAAACGCGCTTGATCCTATTAAGTGAATAGTATTACGTTGAAAAGAAAAACGTCTTATAAAAGGATTTAAGTTTGAACTCACAAATAGCGACTGTTATAGCCCTACTGCTTTTTGCTTTCTCGAGCGGATGCAGTACGGTTTCGACAGCGCAAACTGAACACTGTATTGAGCAAGCTAATCGCGCAGAAGTTTATGAAGTTAATACTGCTGATGAGCGGCTAAACGCATGTTTGGAGACCTACCAAAAGAGACGTGACGAAGAAAGAACGTTTGGTGAGGCATTAGCCGAGGATGTGCTTATCTCTGTTCTAGATATCATCACTGACTAAATTTTTTCAGCCAAGTAAAAACCTTCTTACGTACAGTTAAAAAAAGTCCAAAGGCAGAGTAGTTTACTCTGCCTTTGTCGTTTTAGTCTCTTTCTAATGGCTTTAACGGGCTCCGTTTAATAACTTTTGGAAAGAGCCAATGCGTTATGTTCTGACATCTGTCTGTATGTTTTTATTTACTGCACTTACTCACGTTTGTGCACAGAGCAAGCTTGATATTGTGAACGGTTTGCAGCTTGCCAAGCAGTATGAACACAGCCGCCAAGATATAAACATCACCGATTACTGGGTGAGCGAAAAGTTAGACGGTATTCGGGCACGATGGGATGGCACTGAACTTAGGACCCGAAACAAAAACAAAATATTTGCGCCAGCTTGGTTTACCGCCAATTGGCCTAAAGCGACTATCGACGGTGAACTTTGGATAGAAAGAGGGCAATTTGAACTTACTGCTTCCATCGTGCTTTCTAAGTTAACGGAAGGGAAGTCGCACCTTGTCGCTAATTTTTTGTCTGGGGTAGAAACTAGCGCCGAAAACAGCGCCGAAACTACATCCGACGACGTTGCAGCCGCGTCTATATCAGACACACGCTGGGCTAAGGTTAGGTTTATGGCCTTCGACATGCCTGTAGCAGGCCAGCGTTTTGACAGCCGACTGAACAAGCTTAATAGTCTTAGAAAGGCCACACCCAATCCTACATTTGCCGTGATCCCTCAGTTTAAGCTTTCGTCTCTAACCGCGCTAAAGGAAGAACTTAAACAAGTAACTAAAGACGGTGGTGAAGGGCTGATGCTTCATCACGGGAAGGCGTTTTACCAGACAGGGCGTAGTGACAACCTACTAAAGGTAAAACATTTTGAAGATGCTGAAGCGAAAGTATTGGCGCAACTTCCAGGGAAAGGAAAATTTAAAGGCATGATGGGTTCACTGCTGGTAGAAACATCTGCCGGCATTCGATTTAAATTGGGAACGGGATTTTCTAACAAAGACCGGCAAGCGCCTCCGGCGGTAGGTAGCTGGGTAACTTTCAAGTTTTACGGTGTAACGAAAAACGGCAAGCCAAAATTTGCCAGCTACCTTCGCACTAGACCCGGCTTTGACTTATCAAAATAGCTCGACTTATCAAAATAGTACGGTTATTAATAAGCGAAATAGCCTCAATATCGAACTTTTAATTAACTGTTATCTATCCTTTACGATGCGCTTCAGTTGAGCAAATCTCACATAAAGCTAAACCCTTGTCTTCACAATATTAAACCCTATAACTTAATTAACCAGTAATTGTTTTTGTCATTTTATAAGTTGTCTTATAATCGCTTTTAGCGTTCAAAAGTAATGTTATGAATAGTGATTATAAGCGGATTATAGAGGCTAAAAATTTCAAAATTTAGCCCGTGAAGTTATACTGTTGATGATTAATTAAACACTCCTTGCGTCAAGTGCGTACAAGACCGTTTACTCCCATTGCGCAAGCTAACTTAGAGGAAGAGACTGTGTTACAAGACTATCGCAATCACGTTGAAGAGCGTGCAGCCCAAAATATCCCCCCAAAACCTCTTAATGCAGAACAGGTAGCAGCCCTTGTCGATTTGTTAAAAAGCCCGCCAGCAGGTGAAGAAGAATTCTTACTAGAGTTGCTTTCAGAGCGTGTACCACCGGGGGTTGATGAAGCGGCGTACGTCAAAGCTGGTTTTTTAAGTGCTATTGCAAAAGGCGAAGACAGTTGTGAACTTATCTCAAAAGAGAAAGCTGTTGAATTGCTGGGAAATATGCATGGCGGTTATAACATTGCAACGTTAGTAGAGCTACTTGACGATGAAAACCTCGCGCCATTGGCTGCCAAGGAATTAAAACATACGTTGCTGATGTTTGATGCCTATCACGATGTGGAAGAGAAGCACAAAGCGGGTAATGAATACGCCACTGATATTATTAAATCTTGGGCTGAAGGCGAGTGGTTTACATCGCGCAAGCTAATGGACGATAAAATTACTTACACGGTGTTTAAGGTTACAGGTGAAACCAATACCGATGATTTGTCTCCCGCTCCAGATGCATGGTCTCGTCCAGATATACCGTTACACGCTCTTGCAGCTTACAAAATGCCTCGCGAAGGACTAGAGCCAGAAGAGCCAGGCGTTAAAGGTCCAATGGCGCAAATAGAAGAAGTCAAAAGCAAGGGCTACCCCGTTGCTTTTGTTGGTGATGTAGTAGGTACAGGCTCATCGCGTAAGTCGGCGACTAACTCTGTCTTGTGGTTCTTTGGTGAGGACTTGCCGGGTGTGCCTAACAAACGGGGTGGTGGCGTATGTATCGGTTCCAAAGTCGCACCTATTTTCTTTAACACTATGGAAGACGCTGGCGCATTAGTATTTGAAGCCGACGTTGAAAAAATGAATATGGGAGATGTGATTGATATCTACCCATTTGAAGGAAAAATTACTAATCACGAGACTGGTGAGTTACTTGCAGAATACAGCTATAAATCGAAAGTTATTTTAGATGAGGTTCGTGCCGGCGGACGTATTAACCTGATCATCGGGCGCGGTCTTACCGAGAAAGCGCGTGAGACACTAGGCTTAGGCCCAACGGATTTATTCCGTACGCCTGAGCAGCCAAAAGACAGCGGCGCGGGATTCTCGCTAGCGCAAAAAATGGTGGGCAAAGCGTGTGGCGTTGAAGGTATTCGCCCAGGCACCTACTGCGAACCTAAAATGACAACCGTGGGCTCGCAAGATACCACGGGGCCAATGACCCGCGATGAGCTTAAAGACTTAGCTTGCTTAGGTTTTACTGCCGATTTAACTATGCAGTCCTTCTGTCACACTGCTGCTTATCCAAAGCCGGTGGATATTGAAACCCAGCACACGCTACCTGATTTTATTAGGAATCGAGGTGGGGTATCGCTTCGTCCCGGAGACGGCATTATCCATAGCTGGTTAAACCGCATGCTGCTGCCTGACACAGTAGGGACTGGTGGTGATTCGCATACTCGTTTCCCATTAGGTATTTCGTTCCCTGCCGGCTCTGGCTTGGTGGCGTTTGCAGCAGCAACGGGCGTTATGCCACTGGATATGCCTGAGTCTATATTGGTGCGCTTTAAAGGCGAGATGCAGCCGGGCATTACCTTACGTGACCTTGTACATGCCATTCCGCTATATGGCATTAAACAAGGGCTATTAACGGTAGAGAAAAAAGGCAAAATCAATGCGTTCTCTGGCCGTATTTTAGAAATTGAAGGATTGGAAAACCTGACTGTAGAGCAGGCGTTTGAGTTATCGGATGCGTCGGCAGAACGTTCAGCTGCAGGTTGTACTATTAACCTTTCTGAAGAGTCGATAGCTGAATACCTGCGTTCAAATATTACCATGCTTCGCTGGATGATTAATGAAGGTTATGGCGACCCTCGTACGCTAGAGCGCCGCGCGCAGAAAATGGAAGAGTGGCTAGCTAACCCGGAATTAATGCGCGCCGATGCGGATGCTGAATATGCCGAGGTTATCGAAATTGACCTTAACGACATTAAAGAGCCTATCGTGTGCTGCCCGAATGATCCTGACGATGCGAAAACCCTATCAGACGTTGCAGGTGATAAGGTAGATGAAGTCTTTATTGGCTCGTGTATGACAAACATTGGCCACTTCCGTGCAGCCGGCAAATTGCTTGAGCAATACAATAAAACACTTCCAACCCGTTTATGGATGTCGCCACCAACTAAAATGGACAAAGCTCAGCTAATGGAGGAGGGGTATTACAACATATACGGTCGGGTGGGCGTACGTACAGAAATGCCCGGTTGCTCACTATGTATGGGTAACCAAGCAAGAGTTGATGCAGGCGCTACTGTGCTTTCAACGTCTACTCGTAACTTCCCTAACCGCTTGGGCGATGGGGCGAATGTTTATTTGACCTCAGCAGAGCTTGCCGCGGTGGGGGCTATTGTTGGGCGCATTCCAACTGCCGAAGAATACATGGAGTACGCCAGCAAAATTAACGCGATGTCGGGTGAAGTATTCCGCTACTTAAACTTCGACAAAATGCCTAGCTTTAAAAAGGCGGAAGAAGAAGCTAAGGCGCGCATTATTCCGACGTTGAATGTTGCTTAAAATAGTGTATAAACTACAAAGCCGGTTGCCTTAGTGGTGACCGGCTTTTTTTATGGCGAAAAGGAATGTCTAATGGGAAAATCTTTCTTTATTGTTGCTGCACTTGTATTAACCTTAGGGTGTGCAAAAGCGCAGGTTGACCCTGTATCGTCGCTGAATTCAGTGGACTTCGAATCCATTACACTGGAGATTGGCGGCAAGCACTATGAAGTTGAGTATGCCAAAACCTTTGAACAACGCGCGCAGGGCCTTATGTTTCGCAAAGCTTTGTGCGAAGACTGCGGTATGTTTTTTAAGTTTTCTAGCCCCAAATTTGCGGGCATGTGGATGAAAAACACCTTTGTACCCTTAGACGTAGCATTTATCGACAGAAATGGCGTAATAACGGATATAAAACCTCTCACTCCTCATAGTTTGGAGTCGGTCGGATCATCGAAAGAGGTACTTTACGCGTTGGAAATGAACCAAGGGTGGTTTGCCAAGAATAATATAAAAGTAGGCGACCAAATAACGATTGATTAACTGCGTACAGCGCGGTTGCTGCTAGCGAAAAGCTAGTTTTATTCTGGAGTTAAATATAGTGACAAATGCCTTATCGATAGCTAAGTTCGGTGGAACTAGCGTAGCGAATTACGAAGTAATGCAAAACTGCGCCCGAATTGTTGCCGGTAATGAAAAAACACGCATTGTGGTAGTGAGCGCTTCAGCTGGGGTAACAAATCACCTTGTTAGCCTAGCGCATACGCCAATGACGCAACAGCAAATTGAAGAAACCTGCAAAGCCATTGTGGATATAGAACAGGCTATTCTGAATAAGCTTGATGACAAAGATGCAGTAGAGCCTAAACTTAACGATTTGCTAGAAGAAATGCGCAGCTTAGCGTTTCACGAAGAAATACTTCACCGCGATGATTTAAAAGATCAGCTGCTATCTATGGGTGAGCGAATGTCATCATTGATGTTCTCATCAGTGCTTGCAGAGCAAGGCGTGAAAACCATGAACTTTGATGTTCGCAAAGTACTTCGTACTGACAGCGAATTCGGTGAAGGCGCGCCTCAAATAGAAGAAATTGAAAAACTTGCCAAACAGCTGCTCGCGCCAGAAATCAAAGACGCGATTGTAGTTACACAAGGTTTTGTTGGTGCAGATGAAGAAGGCCGCACTACAACGTTAGGTCGTGGTGGTTCTGATTTTACGGCTGCACTACTTGCAGAAGCGCTTGATGCCGAATCGTGCGAGATTTGGACTGATGTAACGGGTGTGTACACAACTGATCCGCGCATTACTCCTGCTGCCCATCCGCTGCCTGAACTGAGCTTTGAAGAAGCGGCGGAAATGGCCACCTTTGGTGCCAAGGTACTACACCCTGCTACTATGGAGCCTGCCCTGCGTAAAGACATTAAAGTGTTTGTAGGGTCAAGCAAAGAGCCTGAAAAGGGTGGTACATGGATTGTGCGTGATTGTGAGCACGAACCACCATACCGTGCTATTACTCGCCGTAAAGAGCAAGTAATGGTGACAGTGAAAACACCGAAAATGATGTACGCGCAAGGCTTCCTACAGCAGGTATTTGCTATCATCGCTAAGCATAAGCTGAGTGTTGATTTGGTAACAACATCGGAAATCTCGGTATCTTTTACTCTTGATAACCCCGCGAATTCTGTAGCCCAGCGTTTGAATAAAGAGACTATTGCCGAGCTTGAAACTATCTGTGACGTTAAAGTAGAAAAAGGTTATGACCTTGTCACCGTTGTAGGTAACAACATGCAAACGGCTATTGGAGTTTCAAGTAAGATTCTATCTGCGGTTTCTGATTTTAACCTGCGCATGATTTGCTTTGGAGCTAACCCACACAACCTATCGTTCTTGGTTAACGAGACCGACAGTGATGATGTGGTTCGCAAGCTGCATTCGGCATTGTTTGAATAAGTATTAGGTTTACGTAAAGCATAAGAAAACGGTCGCCCCAGGGCGGCCGTTTTTGTTTTGAGATAAGTACAAGTAGCTAGGGAGCTTCTACCGGAATAATAATTTCATGGCGCTTATTCCAAGGCAGGGTGAATGGAGAGTCGTAACCCATGTAGCTAGGTGAACCCGCCGTTTCGATATTGTTTTCTTCCAATACTTTGCGCAGTCTACGGGTATATTCCTCTTTATCACTATCGCTACTAAAGCCTGAATAGCGGATAGCCGCCACGGTTCTCTCAGGTACGGCAACAAGAGATACATTTTCGTTAGTGGGGGTAGGTGCACTTCGCATGTCATATTTACTGGGTAAGAAAAACATCATAGTTTCTGATGACGACACTTCAACAGGCGAAGTCATCGCAATTTCTTGTGAACCCTTACCAACTTCCACTGGGGAAGTCATAGAGATATCGCTATTCGTTTTGTTCTCACCAGAGATATAGTTAAAAAGTAGGTTGAATGCCCCTGTATCTTCGTTTCCCTTAGACATAACGCCAACAGCTTGGTTGTAATGTCTGATTTCTATATCATCAGCCAGTGTTTTGGTAACTGTATAGGGCAGTGTTTCTGTATCTTTGTAATATGTTGGTTCAGACTGGCTCATGGTGGATATCAGTATCGTAGCAATAAAAAGTGACAGACGGTAAAAGTTAGTAAGCATAGGGTTTTTAAAGTGTGTTATTTGTAAAGTTTCTACGTTGAAAAGCCTATTAATGCTCAGTTTAGTGTTGCTAAGTGTTTTCGGAACAGGCACAAAAAAAGGGGCGTGAGCCCCTTTCATAAATAGTGTGTAAGCAGTGTTTAAACTTTAAACTGCCTGATAGACTGCTGTAGCTCTTCGGCAAGACGTGCCACTTCATGGCTAGATTCAGACGTTTGCTGTGCACCCGCTGTCGTCTCTTCAGCAATGCCTACAATGGTTTCAAGCTTTTCACTAATTTCTTGCGATACGGTATTTTGTTCACGTGCTGACTGCTCAATTTGAGAGCTAACATCATGGGCTTTGTGAACCGCATCGGTAATGATATCTAGTGCATGCGTGGCTTTTTCGGTTTGTGCAACACAAGCCGCGGTCTGCTCTTTACCTTGGTCCATGACAGACACCGCTTTTTCAGCCCCAGCTTGAAGCACTTCAATCATGGCGTTGATTTCTTGCGTCGATTCTTGCGTACGGCTAGCAAGGGTTCTTACTTCATCTGCAACTACCGCAAAGCCTCGCCCTTGTTCACCGGCACGGGCAGCTTCAATAGCAGCATTTAATGCAAGTAAGTTAGTTTGGTCGGCAACACCGCGAATAACGTCAAGAATACCACCAATGCTTGCACTATCTTGGTGAAGCTTGTTAATCACGTCGGCTGCTTCCTGAACATCGCGAGACAAGATTTCAATAGTGTTTTTGTTCTCCAGCGATATCTGGCGAACATTTTCAGCTTCGGCATCTGCATGACGAATTTGGCTAAGCGTATCTTCGGCATTTTGCACAACAAGTTGCGACGTTGAGTGCATTTCTGTTGTCGCCGTTGCAACTTGGCCAATTTGTGATTTCTGATCCTGAATAGAGTGGGTGGTTTGTGCCGTCACTGCCGACGTTTGTTCCGACGCTGCAGCTAGCTGCTCTGCGCGAACGTTAATAGCAGTAATCAGCTCTTTCAGGTTGCCAATTAGCGTATTACAGTTTCTTGCTAGTAGCCCAAACTCGTCTTGCGCTGAATCGTCTAGGCGATGAGTAAGGTCACCTGATGACGCAACAGTAAGTAGTTCGTTTACGCGATAAAGCGGGCGTGTAATAGCGCGAACTGTGACGTAGCCAATAAAGGCTGCTACGGCAATAGAGATGAGAACAACAACAATAACAAAGGTGTTACCCGTTGTAATAGCACCGTTCACCTGATTTTCTATATGAGATGCTTTCTTATCAGCAAGATTCAGCAGGTTTTCAAGTGCGACAACACCCTGCGTAATATTTGAATCTGATGCGTTAAGTGCTTGTTCAGCGTCATTTCTGCGCTCTAGTCGGTCGACATGAAGCTGCACAACGCCGTCGTTAGCTTTTATGGCGTTGATGGCGTCATTAACTAAGTCGTTAATATCATCAAGTGTACCTGAGTCATCACGACCCCCCGCAGCTTCAACCATTTCGCTTAGCTGGGTAACTACTTTTTCAACTACAAGGTCGACCTCGTTACCGAGCGTCTGTGAACGCACCAGTGTTTCGGTTTTAATGTACTCGTATGAAACAGTAAGAAGAGAGAGAAGCGAAGTTTCAAGTTGACCACCGATCTCAGCAGCACGTCTGAGGTTGGGATCGCGTTGAACCGCGTCTAGGTCTGAAAAATCCAGAAGGTAAGTAGAGGCATCGTCTGCGTTATCTTCAGCATCACCTAGTTTGTCTTGTATATTGTTTCGCAAGTCGAGGTACATTTGGTGATTTTTGTACATAGCCTCAACATTGGTAATATACGCATCATAAGATTCACGAACACTGTTTAGCGTGTTTCTAAGCTCTGGCTCGTTACTAACGGCTTGTGCTAGCTTATTGTACTCATTTTCAAAGGTATCTTTGGCAGTGCTAAATGACGCTCTCTTGTCCTTAAGATCACTTAAATCTTCTTCGATATAGCTTTCGAAGGTAAGCCGACCCATATTTAGGAAGCTTGCTTTGAGTGCATTACTGCCTGCTACCGTGGGCAAGGCAACGTCGTTTACTTCTTCTGTTGCAGAGCCTATAGAATTGAGGTTATAAAGTGACACAACACTTATAACGATTAGAAGTGCGCTAATCGCTACAAACCCCCCGATTACGCGTGTGGCTACCGTTATTTTCATCGGAACTCCTGGATGAGTGTTTTTTATTTTTATCCCCAACGATATTACCCGCCTCAGCTAACAAAATATAGCACTTATAAAGTGATGCATGCTTGAATGCTGAGCAGGTAACGAAACATCATCGTTACTTTCACAAGTAAGTGTATCGGCTACAGTGACTTAATGTTTATTTTATTTAGCACTTAAGTCTAATTGTTATTACTGGTACAACCAGTAAGAGCAGGAAAAGCTGGCTCTTATTCGGACAAGTTTCATATCTGAAGACGTGAATACAACAATGATTCTACGCTGGTACGCTAACCAAAGTTGAGGTATCTAAATTCAATAGCGTCATACTTTGCCCCCATACATAGCCAGTATCTAACCCAACAAACTGCGAGTTGTTTGTCTGGCCTGAAAGGGCGGCCCAGTGTCCGAAAATAACTCGCTGGCTAGCTGTAAGCTTTGTATTGTCTACTTCAAACCAAGGCCTTAGGGTGCTAATAGCAGAATCAGAAACGGTACTGGGATGAGACTTGTTATCAAAGTCGAGGGTGCCATCGGTATGAACAAACCGCATGCGCGTACACGCATTCACAATAAAGCGCAGTCGCTCGTCATCCTCGAGTTTACCTGACCAGTTGTCAGGTGTATTACCGTACATCTTTGAAAGAAAAGTGGCGTAATCAGCGGACTTAAGGATGTTGCTAACTTCATCACTAAGTGAAACGCACTCATCAATAGACCATTTAGGATAAAGTCCCGCGTGGACCATCACAGAGTTTTCATCTAATTTCATCGCTAGAGGAAACTGCCGCAACCAATCAACCAGTTCGTTTAAATCCGAAGCGTTAAGAAGCGGGTCTAACTTATCTGACTTTTTGGCTTTGCGAATATCGTTTACAACGGCAAGTAAGTGCAGGTCGTGGTTACCTAAAACACTATTAAACTGGCTGCCAAGAGATTTCAGAAAGCGCAATGTGCTAAGCGAATCTTCTCCTCTTGCAACCAAGTCACCGACAGCAAACAGCTTGTCGTTTGTCTCGTCAAATTCTACTTTATCCAATACGCGACGAAGACCGTCATAACAGCCCTGAATATCGCCAATGACGTAGGTGTTACCTTTAGACATAGAAACCTTAATGAAGAATGCTTGGAATGGCTAGGCGAAATACGTTTATAGGAACGCGAAAACGCTCACCGCTTTCTAGTTCCATTACATAGTAGCCTTCCATATTGCCAACCGGTGTGTCAATGACTGCTCCACTGGTATAGTCAAAATGTTCACCAGCTTTCATTATAGGCTGTTTTCCTACCACTCCATCACCTTCTACTTCTGACGTTTTACCGTTAGCGTCGGTTATCTTCCAATAGCGACTAAGCAGCTGTACGGTATGTTCACTATTGTTTTCAATAGTAATGTGGTAGGCAAACGCGAACTGCTTGGAATCTGAGGGCAGGTGGTCAGGAAGGTGACGGGTTTTCACCCGCACCTTTATATCAAGTACATCCATAGAGGAACTTATTGCTCTTGTTGGTGCTCTTTCGCCGACACAGCATTAGCTATAGTGGCAAAGTCGTTAAGCGATAGCACTTCTGCGCGAGAAGTTGGGTCTATCCCTAACTCACGGATTTCTTCCTCACTTAAGCTGTCTTTCAGTGAGTTACGAATAGTTTTTCGGCGCTGATTAAAAGCCTGTGCGCAAACGCGCTCAAGGGTGTTTACCGATTCGACATCAACGGGTGGAGCTTGATGCGGAACTAGTTTTACAACGGCCGAATCTACCTTCGGAGGTGGCTTGAAGGCACCTGGCGGAACATTCAAAACAGGGATCACATGGCAATAGTACTGGGCCATTACTGAAAGTCTGCCGTAGTTCTTAGAGCCCGGTCCCGCAGCTAGTCGGTTCACCACCTCTTTTTGAAGCATAAAATGCATGTCTTCGATGCAATGAGCATGATCAAAAAGGTGGAACATTAGCGGCGTTGAAATGTTGTAAGGCAAGTTACCAAATACACGAAGCTTCTTGTCTTTTATTGGCATTTCTTTGCATAGTGCCCCGAAATCCATCGTCATCGCGTCTTGTTCAATAACGGTTAGTTTTTCGCCGTTAAATGGGTGATGTCGCAGACGTTTGGCAAGGTCGCGGTCGAGTTCAATAACCGTTAGTGCGTCAACTTCTTCACAAACAGGGTCTGTTAATGCGCCTAAACCGGGTCCAATTTCTACCAGGTTTTGTTCGTTTTTTGGCGCGATGGCTGCAACAATTTTACCTATCACGTAGTCATCGTGTAGGAAATTCTGCCCGAATCGCTTTCTGGCCGTATGGCCTAAATGTGTTTTACTCATTGTTGATGATGTGCAAGCTCAATGGCTTTTTCCAATGCTTTTCTGAAACTACCGGCGTCGGCTTCACCTGTACCTGCTAAATCTAATGCAGTACCGTGGTCGACTGAAGTGCGAACAAATGGTAATCCTAATGTGATATTCACTGACGCCCCAAAACCCTTGTATTTTAGCACGGGTAAGCCCTGGTCGTGATACATAGCTAGCACAACGTCGGCATTTTCTAGGTATTTAGGCTGAAATATGGTGTCAGCGGGCAGGGGGCCGGTGATCTTAAGGCCTTCGTCTCTTAGTTCATTCAGCGCTGGGATGATAGTGTGGATCTCTTCAGTACCAATATGGCCATCTTCACCCGCATGCGGGTTTAATCCGCATACATAAATGTGGGGCTCATTAATGCCAAACTTAAGTTTCAGGTCAGTATTAATAATATTAATAACTTTGTGTAGGCGCTCGCGGGTTATCGCTTTTGCAACATATTCAAGAGGAATGTGAGTCGTAGCTAGCGCTACATTTAAACCTTCTGTAGCCAACAGCATAACCACGTCAATGGTATTAGACTGGTAGGCGAAAAACTCAGTATGTCCGCTGAAGGACACCCCTGCTTTGTTAATAATACCTTTGTGTACCGGGCCAGTTACAACAGCATCAAAATCGCCGTCCATATTGGCCTGGCACGCTTGGCGTAAGGTTTCGACTACATAAAGCCCGTTCTCACTATCAAGGGTTCCGGGAATAACATCAGCGGTTTTGTCTATCTGCTTTATAAACAACGAACCCGCATCTTGTATCTGCGGGTTATTTGCATCGTAATCGATTAGTGTTAACGGAAGCCCTAAGGCGCTTGCTCGTGCTTTTAGCATGTCGCCATCGGCAAACACGACAAGCTGGGCTTGCCATGTTTCCTGGGCCAGTTTAATGATCAAATCTGGCCCGATACCGGCCGGTTCTCCCGGCGTTATTGCTATTTTAATTGGTGTGCTCATGAATAACTTATTATTAAGATTCGACAACTTCGACGTAAGCGGCATCACGCATCTCACGTAACCAGTTTTCGGTTTCTTCTGAAAATTTACGGTTAAAGATAAGCTGATATGCTTTATCTTCTTTACGTTTATCCGTTGCGTCATCCATGCGACGGTCGTTAAGTTGAATTAAGTGCCAGCCATGAACTGTGCGCACTGGGTCGCTGTATTCGCCAGGTTCAAGCTGTGATAATGCTTCTTTAAACTCAGGTACATAATTACCTGGGTCAGACCAACCTAGTTCGCCACCGCGAAGGGCCGAGCCAGGGTCTTCTGAATATTCTTTAGCTAACTCTGCAAAGTCCGCTTCACCGTTTTTCAATTCTTCTTTGAAGCGCACTAGCATCTCTTTTGCTTTTTCTTCGCTCAAAATAATTGATGGCTTAACCAAGATATGACGTGAGTTCACTTCTTCAACGGTAACTTTCTCAATACCGCGAGTATCTAGCACTTTAAGTATGTGAAAGCCTGCGCCGCTTCGGATAGGACCAACAAGCGCATCCTTATCCTTGTCCTGAATTGCTTCTGCGAAAAGCGTTGGCATAGCGTTAATATTAAGCCAGCCCATATCACCACCTTCTAACGCTTCGTTACCCGATGATGAGGCAATGGCGATTTTAGCAAAATCAGAGCCTGATTCTAACAAGGCTATTACTTTGTCCGCGCGCTCACGTGCTGCCTGAATGTCCTCGTCTGTTGGTTCAGGTGGGAAGCCAATAAGTATATGACCTAAACGGTATTCGGCCTGCGTTGCACCCTGTTGCTCCATAAGATCAATCAGCGTATCTATTTCTTGAGGCGTGATATAAACGCGGCGGCGTACGTTCGCGCGGCGCACTTCACCCATGATAACTTCTTCACGTATATCTTCGCGATAGTCATCATAAGCAATGCCTTCAGCGGCCAATTGAGCGCGAAGTTGTTCTACGGTCGCATTTTGATTGGCCGCGATATTACCAATGGTTTGCTCAAGTTGAGGGTCACTGATACGAATACCCATACGCTCAGCCATTTGTAGCTGAAGGCTCTTCGTAATTAAACGCTCAATAGCCTGTGTACGAAGCGCGCGGTCTGAAGGTAGCTGTTGGTTGTTAGCTTCAGCGTTGCGCTTAACGTCTTGTACAAGGGCTTTAATTTCACTCTCAAGTATAACGCCTTGATCAACAATCACAGCTACGCGGTCTAGCATCACTTCTTGTGCTAGACTGTTAAACGAGAGTAGGGCACCTAACATCAATGCACGGATAATGAACTTCATACACACTCTTTTATTATTGGTTAATGCTTTTAAGCGCTGCTAGGCGCTCAATTGCGGGTTAATTTAAACTATAAGGCTGGCGATAGCCAAACATACCGTCTTCAAGCATGCTTCTTTGGGTTCCAGATGAACCTATACCTTTGAAAATAAACTGTAGCGACACACCAGAGTCGAAATCATCCGTTGTCTGAACGCCACTGTCGTTGTAGCGGTTGTTCAAACTGCGCTGGGCGACAAGTCGAACTGCCCAGCAACAAGACTCATATTGAATACCTGCGTAGGTTTCTACACTTCGATGGCGCTCTAAATCACGGTAAGTACGGCCAACCCATTGCCAATTTTCAGAAATTGGCCAGCTTGCTGAAATACCTATTTGATTAATGGTTTCACCACTCAGATCGCGAACGTAGCGATGACTTAATTGAATAAAGCGCGCGTTATCTTTACGGTATTCAATACCCACGCTGCTTAGGTCAACTTTATCTGTGTCAGTGGTGACCTGCACATCAGAATGGAAAAACCAATTTTGGTTAAAGCGCCAATCTACCTCAGCGGCAAGGGCTGATCGATCTTGGTTTTTAGTTGCCGCGACCACTTTATTATCTTCAAGATAGAATATCTGACCCACACTAAGAACGAATTGTTCCCGATTGTTTTTATCTAACATGCGAGTGGTGGCACCAAGGGTAATCTGGTTGTTGTCGCTAATTCTATCAAGGCCAGTAAACTCTTGGCCTCGAAACAAGCCTTCAACATCGGTCAAAAGCGGTGTTGAGTCATAAAAGCCGATGGCAGTTTGATCTTCATAAGACGTGTAAAGATACTGAATTTTAGGTTCAAGGGTCATCGACATATCGTCACTAAACCAAGATGTATCTCTTTCGAAGTATAGAGCACCGTAAAGACGAGCCTGGCCGAGGGTACGCTCTACATCTTCTTCTAAATCGGTCCCTTCCACGTTGTCTTGCTGATATACAGTTTGAAAAACAGTGGTTTCGGCGACGACTTCACCCCATGCCGCGCGAAGCGGTACAGCAAGCGTTGGCGCAATGTGGAATCGCGTTGCGGTTGGCGCAGTATCTAACGTGTTGTCGAAATGAGCGACTTCTGAGTCAAGGTTAAACTCAAAGTATTCGCCTAGTGCTTTGTTGTAGTTAACTTTAATTTCTGGAACAGCGCGATAGCTGTCAGCAGTATCACCTAATACTTCGAAATCTTTAACCTGCATACTGACGGAAAGGTTCTGAGAGTAGTAACTCAACCCAATATTTCGGTATAGATGGGTATCAGAGCGGCTGTAGTAGTCTGACCCAAGGTCTACTATGTAGTTGTCGTCACTTAGGCCATTAAAATCAATATTGAGCAACCAGTTGTCGGCAATTAACCCTTGGTGTTCAAGGCGGTAAAAATATCGGTCTGGGTTACCTGAAATATCCGAATCGCTAGGTAAATATTCAACGTAGGCGGTCCCTTGACTGCGGTCTGTTAGATAACGAAACTCGGTATTTAGCTGAAGACCGCGCAATGACATCAACCGTGGGGAAATGGTCATGTCGTAGTTAGGCGCAATATTCCAGTAAAAAGGCTGAGTGTAGTCTACGCCAGTTCGACTAGAGCTTGTCAGCTCGGGAAATAATAAGCCGGTTTGTCGTTCATTGCTTACTGGAAACGCAAAATAAGGCAAATAAAATACTGGAACATCGGCAATATAGAAGCGGGTGTGTTTTGCTTGCCCCCATACTGTCCCTTTTTCTAAGCTGATTTCGCTCGCGCGAATCATCCAGTCTTCATCACCTTCAGGGCAAGTAGAGAAACTTACCTCTTTAAGTACTATGCCGGTATCGGTATCTAATACAATATCTTCGGCGGCGCCTTGCCCTACAAAACCAGTCAGCTTATAGCGGGTATTTTGCATCTCCAAGCGCTCTTCTTCAGAACGCAAGGTTACCGCATCGCTTTCCACTTTCAGCTGCGCATCTTGGTAGGTTACATCGCCTTTTGCTATAAGGTCGCGGCCACTACCGGTTCCATTAACTTGTGCCTGAGAGGCACTAATTATTGCGGTGTCTGACGTTATGTCTACATTGCCAGAAAACAAGGCTACAGTGTCTTGAATGATTTCTGTACGATTAGCTTCAACTTTAACATGGCCTTTAGGCATTAACGCCTGGCTACTAAAAGTAACAGGTTCGACTGAGCAAAATGCGAGAGGGGCTGCATCTGAGATTGATTGAGAATTTGAAGCTGTCGTTTCCTGTGCAAACGCGACCGTAGGCAAAAGAGTCGCGGAAACAAGCATGGCGCAGGTGTTTTTCATGCGTAAATGGGTGGCCTGTTTTGTTGTATGTTGCTTTTAAACCCAAGTAAGACGACGTGCGTCTCGGTTAGTTCGACATAACGATTAAAAAAACCAGTGATCGCGCCCTTTATTTCTTTCACTGTAATAAAGCGTCGAGCTCACTAGCTATTACTATTTTATTCAAGCGCTCAATTCTAAGCGCTTCTGTCGCAATTACCAACCATTCAGGTAAAAAAATGCACTTTTATATGGTCAACACATCAAAGACAGCGGCAGTAAGCTTGATTTCGTTCTGCTTAAGCCCTAGTTAATTAACTTATGTATTTGATATGATGATGTACTTAACGCGCAGTGCACGGCGTGAACTAACGACAGTAACATCAACTTTCTAAACAGTGCACCAACGGAGAATGACGCGATGTCAATTTGGGGAAAAGTCCTCGGCGCCTTGTTCGGCTTTATGTTTTTAAAAATACCAGGAGCGATCCTAGGGCTGATAGTCGGACACTTTTTTGATAAAGCCTACCGCCAAGACTTTAATCAGCTAGGTGGCTTTGGGCGCTTTTTTACTGATCAGGACAATTTGAAGCAGCAAGCCATTTTCTTCCATAGCTTGTTTAGCGCATTAGGTCATCTTGCTAAGTCTGACGGTAAAGTGACTGATAAAGAAATTCAAATTGCTACAGCGTTAATGGACGAAATGCGCCTTACAGGCGATGCCCGCCGCGAAGCGCAAGATGCATTCAGAGAGGGTAAAGCACGAGACTTCCCTTTAGTGGATACGTTAAAAGGCTTCTATGATGCCAGCCACGGTCGTCGGGATATTCTGCAAGTGTTCTTGGAAATTCTTATTCAAGCCGCGTTTGCCGACGGTCAGCTTTCTCAAGAAGAATACAATGTACTGGAAAAAGTGGCGAAACCATTGGGTTTCAGGCGTCGTGATTTAGATTATCTTATTTCAATGTATGAAGCTGAAATTCGATTCAGGCAGCGGGCAAACTCAGGTGCGGGGCAACGTGCTCACTCGGGATCAGGACAGCGGCACCGTGGACAGCAATCGGCCTACTCAGAACAGCAAAGCTTAGATGATGCCTATCGCATTCTGGGCGTAGCTGCATCTGACGATGAGAAAATAATAAAGCGTGCTTACAGAAAACGCATGGCTGAACATCATCCAGACAAACTGGTATCTAAAGGTCTACCAGAACAGGCGATGGAGATTGCCAAAAAGAAAGCGCAAGATATTCAGTCAGCTTACGAGTTGATTAAGCAAAAGCGTGGCTTCTAAATGGCAAAAAGTGAACGTGAGTTAACCTATGTGCCTGCGGCGAGTCAGGCACATATTGATGGTTTTATTGAAATGTTGTGGCTCGAAAAAGGGCTGTCAGAACATACTCAGCAAAGCTATCGCACCGACCTCACTAAGCTTGCCATTTACAGCAACAATCAAGGTGTTAAGGATATTGCTGTGCTGACTACTGAACAGCTCCAAGATTACCTTGCCTATCGCCATGATAAAGGCCTGTCTACTCGCAGTACGCAACGCGCGCTTAGCGCCATTCGCGCCTTTTTTGTGTTTCTTATAAGTAAACAAATTCGCGTAGATAGTCCTGTTTCTGCGTTGTCCAACCCCAAAACACCAAAGGCCTTACCCTCTTCTTTAAGCGAGCAGCAGGTTGAAGATTTACTTAATGCCCCTTTAACTGACGACCCAATTGAATGCCGAGACAAAAGCATGCTTGAAGTGCTTTATGCAACGGGCCTGCGTGTGAGTGAGTTAATAGGGTTAACGATGGACCAAGTTAGCCTTCAACAAGGCGTGGTAAGAGTGGTAGGTAAAGGAAACAAAGAGCGTTTAGTCCCTCTTGGGGAAGATGCAATTGAATGGTTATTAACTTATATAAAAACCGCGCGACCTATTCTTGCCACAAAAACCTCTGACGTGGTTTTTCTAAGCAAGCGCGGGCAAAAAATGACACGCCAAACATTTTGGCATCGCATTAAATACTATGCAGTGAAAGCAGGTATTGAACAGCATTTATCCCCTCACACACTGCGCCATGCATTTGCTACCCATCTGTTAAACCACGGAGCAGATTTACGTGTAGTACAAATGTTGCTAGGTCATAGCGATTTATCAACAACCCAAATTTACACCCATGTAGCGACAGAGCGGCTGCAGACGCTTATTCATAGTCATCACCCCCGAGGCTAACGAGTCAAAAAACACATTGAGTGAGAATGCTACAAACTGAGCCTTGTGTACGACGAGCCTCTGCTTATACATATATGAAATGAAAAGGGGTGTGATAGGATATAGCCGAAGAATTACTTTAGATTAGGCGTGGTAGGCTAGTACTAGGGGTGTTGTAGTTTATTAACCTCACGGTTACCTCGATGGCATTCTGTTACAGCGTAAAGTACAGATAAACAAAAAAATTAGCGTGAAAAGTGCAATTTTTTGCTAAGTTCGTCGGTCATGAAAGTAATGAGTATCAAAATGTTTAGTGGTTGCCTTAAGATGAAAGCACATATTTAGGCAGCTGCAATTTAGGCCAAGTGAGTACAAACAAGCTTAAATGGCAAAATGGAGAGTATTTAGTGAAAGCAGTAAAGAAAATTTTGTTAGCCAGCGTAGTAGCGGCAGGTTCTCTTTTAGGGTTGAGTGCGCAAGCTGCTGACGAAGCCGCTATCCGCGATAAGTTAACGTCAATGCTTGGGCTAGATGTAGAAACCATTGCCGATTCTCCAGTATCTGGCTTGGTTCAGGTATCTACAAACCGCGGCTTGTTTTATGTAAGTGAAAACGGACAATATTTGCTTCAGGCTCGCGTTTTTAACATTGATGAAGAAATGCGCAACGAAACAGAGTTGGCCCTTTCAGGCTTGCGTAAAGAGGGCGTAGCATCAATGGAATCGTCGTCTATCACGTTTAAAGCGGAAAACGAAAAGCACGAAATTAGCGTGTTTACAGACATCACCTGCGGATATTGCCGTAAATTCCATAACGAAATTGACGAGCTTAACGATGCCGGTATTACGGTTCATTACCTTGCGTTTCCACGTTCAGGTTTAAACAGTGAAAACTACAACGATATGGTGTCAGTATGGTGCGCTGAAAACCCGCAAAAAGCGTTAACTAAAGCGAAGGCAGGCAGTGATGTGGCAAGCGCAAGCTGCAAAAACAAAGTGGCAGAGCAATATATGCTAGGTCAAAAGCTAGGGGTGAACGGCACACCTAATATCGTTTTGCCCGACGGCTCATTGATTCCTGGTTACCAGCCAGCCGCATTGCTCGCAAAAGCGCTGGAAGGCGAAGAGTAGTCATTTAAACTTCCTAGTTTCTGACATGAAAAAAACGCACGCACTGTGCGTTTTTTTGTTTTCTGCGGTATGATTCATCGCGTTATTTTCTTACGTTCTTTCGTATGGTTTCACTTTGCAGTTAGCGCAGAACTTCTATTTGAAAATTTTCATTCTTTATCGAATATGTTCAATTTAAGTTCGCCTAAACTTGATTCGTATTAACTGTTTAAGACAACTGCAATCACAGTATTGGTTTAGTGGTATTTCATGATTTTGCCTATTGTTCGCCGTGAGGTCTCCGGCGCCTCGTTAAGTTCCGACTTACACCCTGTTATCGACAGAATTTATCGCGGTCGCAATATTGCGAATATGGATGACTTGGAGAATGGCCTTAAAGGGCTTACGCATTTCAACGTATTAAAAGGGATGCCTCAAGCCGCGCAAATCCTTGCTAATGCCGTTGTGCAAAATAAGCGCGTTATCATAGTGGGCGATTTTGATGCCGATGGCGCTACCAGTACGTCGGTATGTATACTGGCGCTTCGAGCCATGGGTTATCATAACGTTGATTTCCTGGTACCTAACCGCTTTGATTTTGGTTATGGGCTTAGTGTACCTATTGTCGATGAGGCAGCTAAACAAGGCGCAGACATTATAGTAACCGTGGATAACGGCATATCCTGTATTGACGGTGTGACCCATGCAAAATCCTTAGGAATGCAGGTTGTTGTAACCGATCACCACTTGCCGGGTAATACATTACCGCCAGCTGATGCGATAGTGAACCCTAACCAACCTGGCTGTGAATTCCCTTCTAAAAATTTAGCTGGCGTGGGTGTGGCATTTTATATCATGCTCGCGCTCAAAGCTGAGCTACAGCAACAAGGGTATTTTGAGAAAGTAGGTATTGCACCACCTAACTTAGCGTCTCTGTTAGATATTGTTGCTGTTGGCACCGTGGCCGATGTGGTGGTTTTAGATAAAAATAACCGAATTCTAGTTCATCAAGGGCTTCAACGTATTCGGGCTGGTAAGTGTCGACCTGGTATCAAGGCACTAGTTGAAGTGGCAAACCGCGATTGCGCCCATCTAACTTCGACCGACTTGGGTTTTGTAGTAGGCCCAAGACTTAATGCCGCTGGTCGCTTAGACGATATGTCGCAAGGCATTGCTTGTTTATTAGAAGATGAAACCATTCAAGCGCGAATGATAGCGGCAGAGCTCGACGCACTTAACAAGGAGCGCCGTGAAATTGAAACCGGCATGAAAGCGCAAGCCGAAACTGTACTAGAGCAAATGGCGCTGGATGAAGGCGATATGCCAAGCGCGCTGGTGGTTTATCGCGAAGACTTTCACCAAGGCGTGATTGGGATTGTGGCAGGGCGTTTAAAAGAGAAGTATCTTAAACCTGTTATCGCTTTCGCTCATCAAGACGATATTGTTATTAAAGGCTCAGCGCGCTCCATTCCTGGTGTGCACATCCGCGATGTACTTGATGAAGTAAACACACGCTATCCCGGCGTTATCGAGAAATTTGGTGGTCACGCCATGGCCGCTGGATTGAGTTTGCCTGTCGCAAAGCTTCCAGATTTTGAACGAGCTTTTGTTGATGTTGCTCGTACCCATATGGAAAAGCTTGATGGCAATCATGCATTGCTCTCTGATGGTGATTTATCTTCAGAAGAATTGTGTTTGCCTTTTGCGCATTTATTGCGCCAGGCCGGTCCGTTTGGGCAGGGCTTTGAATCACCGTTATTTGATGGAGAATTTACGCTTCTCGATCAGCGCCTAGTGGGACAAAAGCACCTTAAGATGGTGTTGAAAAGTGACGGCGCCAATGAAGTAGACGCTATTGCGTTTAACGTTGATTTAAAAGCATGGCCTAATGCCATGGTAAAGCGTGTACATATCGCTTACCGCCTGGATATCAATGTTTTCAGAGGGCAAGAAACTGTACAGCTTATTATTGAGCAAATAGAAGCGGTTTAAGCGAAGTTGATTTAGGTACAACATTGAGTCTCAGAAAACCTAGCTAGTCAAAAAGCGATACGTGCTAAAGAACTAAAAAATAAGAAAAAAGAGGCAAGGGTGAAAAGCGAACGACAGAAGCTGGTGGAAAAGCATAGTCAGCTTAATCAAACCGATAACGTTAAAGTAATTTCTCACGTTCAGCGTGAAGAAAAAGACAGCGATTGGATACGCCATACCATTATGCTTGAAGGCATTGATGTCCCTTTTATTTACCGGCGAAAGCAGCAATATCAAAGCTTAAAAGGGGCAAGAGTAAACGTAACCTATTATCGCCATGTAGAAGAAGTGGCCGGCATTGAATTTGAAACCATGAAAGTGGTAAGAATTAAACGCAGCTAATAAGTCACTGCCCTTGACGCTAAAATAAACTTTTTTTGACTTACACCTTTTAACTTGCACCTAAATAGCTACCGATTCGGTGCTAAACCATAGTGAACAACAATGAATAATGAATGGTTAAATGCCTATGTACTGCATAGACGCCCTTACAGGGAGACCAGCTATATTGTTGACTTTTTCACCCTGGAAGAGGGGCGTGTTAGCGCGGTAGCTAAAGGCGTGAAAAACAGTAAGTCAGATAAAAAGAGCCTGCTTCAACCTTTCCAGCATCTTCGCCTACAGTTAAGTGGAAAGTCAGAGTTAAAAAACCTACGTCACGTTGAAAGCGTCGCCCCGTCCATCAATCTTGTAGGCACAGCGTTGTTTTGTGCCATGTATGTAAACGAGCTAACCAACCGCGTTATGCCCGCCGGCCTTGCCAGCGATGGCGTACACAACGCTTATGAAAATGCATTACTGTCCCTTCGTGATAATAGCGACATAGAAGTGACCTTGCGACAGTTCGAATTTGCACTACTTGATGAAATGGGGTTACTTCCCGATTTCACTACTGACGTAGAATACGAAATGCCAATAGAAGAAACAGGTAGCTATAACTTTCAAATAGATGCGGGCTTTGTGCCTATTCCCGAAGATATGGCTGGCACGAGGGGTATGCGAGGCTTTCCCGGGCGAGCATTGCTTAGTTTGTCACAGGGAGAATTTACCCCGCTTAGCAAGAAGGTTGCTAAAGTGCTTTGTCGCGACTTGCTTAAACCACTCATTGGCGACAAGCCGCTTAAAAGCCGCGAACTATTTATGCCGAAGCCCCGCTAGGGCATAAAAAAGTTAAAATCGCTAACACCCTAACGCATTTGAGCACTTACCCCTAAACACTTTATTTTATGAGAACTTATGTGATTGAGTAAACCTGCTGTCACTGTCAGTTTCTTTAAATTATTTTCTCTTAACTCAAATGCTTAAACAGCACCTTCTATAAAAAAATTTGCTACAATCTCCACTTTCTAAAGAAGGGTGTTTGCGCCCTTTAAATAATGTATTAAACATGAAGAGCAGGCATCTTCTTTCGCTCTTACAGGTTAGGTGGTGAAATGAGCACGATTCTATTAGGCGTTAACATCGACCATATCGCAACGCTTCGCAATGCGCGCGGTACACATTATCCAGATCCAGTGCACGCTGCGGACATTGCTGAGCGTGCAGGTGCAGACGGCATTACCGTTCACTTACGTGAAGATCGCCGTCATATCAAAGATCGCGACGTACGTATTTTAGCGCAAACCATTAACACCCGACTTAATCTGGAAATGGCAGTAACCGATGAAATGCTGGCCATTGCAGAAGAAGTAAAACCTGTTTTTTGCTGTCTAGTACCAGAAAAGCGCGAAGAGCTGACTACCGAAGGTGGACTCGATGTAGCGGGCAATTTCGAGAATATTAAAGCAGCGTGCGAGCGTCTTGCGAATGCAAACATCCTAGTGTCTTTGTTTATCGACGCAGATAAAGCGCAAATTGATGCAGCGGCAGCATGTAACGCGCCTTATATTGAAATTCACACCGGACAATACGCAGAAGCTACCAGTGAAGATGAGCAGCAAAAAGAGCTGGCTCGCTTAGTTGAAGGTATTGAGTATGCTGACAGTTTAGGGCTTAAAGTGAATGCGGGTCACGGCTTGCACTATCACAACGTTAAACCAATTGCCGCTATTCCTCAGCTAATCGAACTTAATATTGGTCATGCTATCATCGCTCGCGCTGCTTTCGACGGACTTCACACAGCAGTGGCTGATATGCGTAAGCTGATGCTTGAAGCTCGCGCGGGCATTTAAGCTTAGATTCAAAAGGGTGTAGATAACGTGGCGATTGCAGGGCTAGGTACTGACATTGTAGAAATTGCTCGCCTTGGTAAAGGCGAGAGCGCTAACGAACGTTTGGCCAAGCGTGTACTTACGCCTGCCGAGTGGCAGACGTTTAGTGAGCACGCTACACCAGTACGCTTTTTAGCAAAACGTTTTGCCGCTAAAGAGGCCGCGGTGAAAGCCCTCGGTACGGGTATTGGAAATGGAATAAGTTGGCAACACATAGAAGTGCGTAACAACGACCTAGGGGCGCCCGAACTTTATTTTTCTGGTGAATTTGCTGCTATGTGTGAGGCACGGGGCATTACTCGAAGCGTGATCAGTATTTCAGACGAGCAGCATTATGCCGTCGCCACCGTTATACTAGAGTCCTAATCGTTTACTAAAGCGGGCGTTAACTAAAACGCGCACTACGAAAACGCAGACTCAATGAAGCCCAGGTAGATGACATCTATCTGGTCTGCGTTTGCAAGAAACGCAACAAATATCAAACTACGCAAAGCAAGTTACCGGAGTCACACTTGGCAAACCTTTTTAAACAATCACGCAGCAAGCAAAAAGACACAGCGTCTTCCCGCCTAAGGGGCAATGCAAAGAAAGGTAATGCTAGCGCCAACGCGCAAGTCGCAGGACTTCGATTTGGAAAAGCTAATAAAGCCTCACAAGGCAATAAAAGCCAAAGGTCCAATACAGTTACCATCGAAGATATCGACTGGATGGGCCATGGGGTAGTGCGCGGCAACCCTATGATGTTTGTTGAAGGTGCCCTTGTTGGGGAAACCTGTGACATAGAGGTGCTATCTAGCAAAAAGAAAGTGATTAACGCGAAGGCGACAAATATTCAATTACCAAGTGAGGCAAGACAAGCACCTTTCTGCCCTGTGTTTGATGCGTGTGGTGGGTGTCAGCTACAGCACATAAAGCCAGATGCTGCCCTTAAGCAAAGAGACAACGCCATTAAAGTAATGATGGAACGTCAATTGGCAATGAAGCCAAATGTTTGGCAAGCACCGTTAGTGGGGCCTCGACCTCAATATCGCCGAAAAGCAAGGCTGGCTATCGATGCCCGCAACCCGAATCAAATTAAACTAGGCTTTCGTGAAGCGAATAGCAACAACGTCGTTAATATAGAAAGTTGCCCAATACTGGTCGACCATTTATCTAATATCATTGGCCCTTTACAAAACGTGCTTACAGGCTTCGAGTCAGCTCGACACATTGGGCATATCAGCCTTATCGCCGGTGATAATATCTCGCACCTTGTTATTAAACACACCAAAGCCCTTGAAGCTGAGCTTATTGATGCAGTGAGCGAATTGGTGAACGCGAGTTCATCGGTTGGCGACCACGGTATTGAGTTAAAGCTTGAAAATAAGCAAGGGAAAATAAGCAGTGTGGGGCGTGGTAATGATTTGGTTATGTCTACGATAAATGACTGTTCTATTTCCCCCAGTGCTAATGACTTTATTCAAATAAATAAAGTGGTTAACGAAAAAATGATTAACCAAGCAATGGACTGGCTAAACCCACAGCCCAACGAACGTATTGCCGATTGGTTTAGCGGGCTGGGCAATTTTACCTTACCTATTGCTAAGTCAGGTGCACGGGTACAAGCGGTAGAGGGTGTGGCAGAAATGGTGCGCCGCGCAAAAGACAATGCACAGCGACAGGGCATTAAAAATGTCGAGTGGCTGCATTTAGATTTGGCAGATAAGACCAACGTCGAGGCTTCATTACAGCAGGGTTTTGATAAGGTACTGCTTGACCCTTCAAGAGAAGGGGCATTGACCGTTTGTCATGCGCTTGTAAAAGCACTACCAAAAACGATAGTGTATGTTTCTTGCAATCCAAGTACGTTTTCTAGAGACGCAAAAGTGTTGATAGACGGAGGTTATGAAATGGAAAAAGCGGGCATAGCAGAAATGTTCCCCTTCACCCATCACATGGAAATGATGGCCTTGTTTACGCGAAAGCAGCAGTAACGAGTAAAGGATATGGTATCAACAAGAAAGGTCCACGAAGCAGACCGGCCCCCCTTTGAAGCCTGGCTAGACAGTCTTGAGCTGAGTGCAGAAACAAAAGATAAGCTAAGTGCTGTGTCCTCCATTCCTGAGCGACTATTGGTGGGTCAGGAAATGGTTGAGATTTTGTGTCAGCTTAATATGGATGATGCAACGCTTCAGGCAGCCCTGGTGTTTCCTTATTGCGAACAGCACGCTTTAAGTGAAGAAGATATTGTTGATGAATTTGGTGGGGAGATTCGAGACCTTATCGTTGGCGTGCGTCGAATGGATGCCATCAAGTCGTTACATGCCCGCAAAGTGAACGGCTCTGGCTTTGCTGAAAGATCAGACGAGCAGCACATAGACAGCATTCGTCGTATGCTCCTAGCGATGGTAGAAGACGTACGTGCCGTTGTTATTAAGATGGCTGAGCGTATTTGTGCACTACAACAGGTTAAAAAAGCTGACGAAGAAACCCGTGTTATGGTGGCACGAGAGTGCGCCAGTATCTATGCGCCACTGGCAAACCGCTTAGGTATCGGACAGTTAAAGTGGGAACTTGAAGATCTCGCGTTTCGTTATTTACACCCCATTACCTACAAACAAATTGCTAAACAGTTAGATGGTAAGCGCAGAGAACGTGCCGAGTATATAGAAACTATTGTAGGCGACTTGCAAGGCTTACTTGATGGTGAAGAGATCCGCGCTGAAGTTTATGGCCGTCCTAAACATATTTTCAGCATTTGGAAAAAAATGCAGAAAAAGCGCCTTACGTTTGAGCAGCTTTTTGATATTCGTGCAGTGCGTATTATTGCCGAGCGACTACAAGATTGCTACGCAGCGCTAGGTACCGTTCACGCAAGCTATAAGCATTTACCTAACGAATTCGACGATTATATCGCAACCCCTAAACCCAATGGATATCAGTCAATTCATACGGTTATTGTGGGGCCTGAAGGGAAGTCGGTTGAGATTCAAATTCGTACCCAGAAAATGCATCAAGACGCCGAACTTGGTGTGGCTGCGCACTGGAAATATAAAGAGGGTAGTACGGGTAAACAGTCTGGCTATGACGAGCGTATAAACTGGCTTCGCCGCATACTTGCATGGCAAGAAGAAGTGGCAGAATCGGGCGATTTGGTTGAAGAGCTTCGTAGCCAAGTGTTTGACGATAGAGTGTACGTGTTCACCCCGAAAGGCGACGTTATTGACCTTCCCCAAGGCGCTACGCCACTTGATTTTGCCTACTACATTCACAGCAACGTAGGCCATCGCTGTATTGGCGCAAAAGTGAATGGACGAATAGTGCCTTTCACTTATTTACTGCAAAGTGGCGATCAGATAGAAGTACTCACCGGAAAAGAGCCAAATCCGAGTCGGGACTGGATGCATCCGGGCCTTGGCTATGTGCATTCATCGCGGGCCCGTGCCACTATCCATTCTTTCTTTAAAAAGCAGGACAGAGACAAAAACCTTGCTGCCGGTAAAGAGCTGCTAGAACGTGAACTTCAGCGTGCTCATTTGCCCGCCAAAGTGCCTAACGAGGCGTTTGAGAAGTTTAACTTACAAACCCTTGATGACTTGTACACTGCGGTAGGTGCCGGTGATGTGCGCGTTATGCAGGTGATTAACTTTATTCATCACTTGCAAGAACCGCCAGCCCCTGAGCCTGAAATTAGTCCTAAGGTGAAAACACGCAAGACTGCGGCAGGCACGGGCAAAAAAGATGCAGTAGTCGTGCAGGGCGTGGGGCACTTAATGAGTCAGCTGGCTAACTGCTGTAAGCCAGTTCCCGGCGAAGCTATTTTAGGCTATATCACACAAGGCCGTGGCGTAAGCGTTCACAAAGAAAGTTGCAGTCAGCTGCAGCACTTGTTGTCACAGCACCCTGAGCGTCAGATCGAAGTGAATTGGTCACATGAGCTTAAAGTGGGTTTTGAGACGGGCATTGATATATTTTGCCACGATAGAAATGGCCTGTTGCGCGACATTACTACTGTGTTGGCAAATGAAAACGTACCGCTTTTAGGCGTAAACAGCTTAAGTGATAAAAACAGGCAGACGGCACTAATTACCATATCTATCGAAGTTAATGACCTTGAAAGAGTGTCAAAAGTGTTAACCCAATTGCGACAGCTAAAGGGCGTGACAGATGCAAAACGCAAGCAAAGCTAGCCTTGGCGAAATGCAGCGGCTGCTCGAAATTATGACGCAGCTGCGCGACCCGCAATCTGGATGTCCGTGGGATGTGAAACAAACCATGGAAAGCCTAACTCGCTACACCATAGAAGAAGCCTATGAAGTGGCAGATGCTATCGCCACTGGTGATATGCACGATATCAAAGATGAGCTCGGTGATTTGCTGTTTCAAGTGGTGTTTTACGCGCAAATCGCCAATGAATCGAGTGCATTTTCTTTTGACGATGTGGCACAAAGCATTAGCGAAAAACTCGTGCGTCGTCATCCTCATGTGTTTGCTAATCAGCTTGCATCTGAGAGCGCTTGCGATACAACTGAAAACGTCACGGGCGAACGTACCCAGTTGAACGACAGCGCTTTAAACGCGCAGTGGGATGCAATTAAAGCTCAAGAAAAGCGGCTTAAAAAGCAGCGCTTAAAGCAAGACGGCGAAGCAGTAGAAACCAGTATTTTAGATAGCGTACCCAAAGGTATGCCGGCACTTATGTACGCGCAAAAGCTGCAGAAAGCCTGTGCAAAGGTAGGTTTTGATTGGCCTGATGCCGCACCTGTCATAGATAAAGTGCGTGAGGAAGTAGAAGAGATTCAGCAAGAGCTTGATACGAAGCAACGCCTTCTATCTGCAAACAGTGTAGTCGAAAAGCCTTCAAGCAATGGTATGCCTGATAACCAGCAGGCTATCGAAGAAGAAATTGGCGATGCACTTTTTGCCATGGTTAACTTGGCAAGACATTGCAAGGTAGATGCTGATACCGCACTTAGAAACGCCAGTAACAAGTTCGCTAACCGTTTTAAAGGCGTAGAGCGCTTAGCGGCTGAACAGGGCGACAAGCTCGACGCATTGACGCTTGGTGAAATGGAAGCACTGTGGCAGCAGGTTAAACAATCTTCTAATGCTAAGTGAATTGCTTTAGTTACGCTCTAAAAACACAGTAACAGGTTATTCAACGTCTAGTTTGTCTCAAAGATGTTGGGCTACTTGTGTATAAATACATCACGCATAAAGGCCAAAAAATTAGACCAATGTAGATGGAAACTTTGCCATTGTGTTATATGTTTAATAAGTAGGTTTGATTTACGACAAGGGCATATAGATCCATTTTGTCTAAAATCTGTGTACTAAACTAGCACGTTGGAATGGTGCTTAGCCGGTGTTAACAGACAACACTGACCAAGGAGTTGGACTGAATTGGGCGTAACCGTTTTATGAAAAAAGTACTGTATTTATCGTTAGGGTTGTTTTTAACGTGTTTGGGTATTATTGGTGCCTTCTTACCCGTAATGCCGACAACGGTATTTTTGATAGGCGCGCTTTTCTGTTTCACTAAATCTTCACCGCGCCTTGAAAGTTGGCTTATTCAGCATCCCAAATACGGCCCAAGTCTGGTTGCCTGGCGTAAACACGGTGCAATATCTAAAAAGGTAAAATGCATAGCGTGTTGCAGTATGCTGATAAGTTTTATTCTTATTTGTCTATTTGCATCAATGCCGATCCCCGCTTACATAGGCATCGCAATGTTTATGGGAATAGGCGCATATTTCGTAGTTACGCGCCCTAGTATCCCAGCGATCTAGAGCTGTACCGAAGCTCAATAAACCTTCACAAGTTAGTTTCCCGTCATTGGTGAAATCGAATTGTGACAACCCGTTAGCTCTAACGGTTCCTACCTAGTCTCTCGTGACTGCTCACCCATTCATCCGCTACCACAGCAGAACCCAGAGACAGATCTCCACATAGCACGGTCGCCGCAACAATTTCCGCAAACTTGTTAACGCTACCTCTTTCTGTACAGCCAAGTACGCTTAAACATTCGTTTTGTGTAGCTAAGCCGGTTCCACCACCGTACGTAGCAACAATTAACGATGGAATCGTAACAGAGAAGTAGTAATCTCCATTTGGCGTAATCTCAGCGTAGGTAAACCCGGCCGACGATTCAGCTACATTAGCCACATCTTGCCCGCAAGCGATGAACATAGCGGTGATGCCGTTGGCGAAGTGGGCACCATTGTTAACGCTACCGGCCATCAACGCCCCCATATTTGAATATTGACGCTGTTTAAACAAAGCCTCAGGCGGGCAATGCATAATATCCGTCATAAGTTGCTTTGGTAGGGTGACTTCTGCGACAACGCGCTTACCGCGGGTATGCAGCGAGTTTAAGTGCGAGTGCTTTTTATCAGTATCAAGGTTTGCTGCCAGCACAAAGTGCTCAATGGGCCCCGAATAGTTTGCCTGTATCCACTCGCAGCCTGCCTTAGTGGCTTTGCTTACCATGTTTTGCCCAGCAGCATCGCCACAGGTAAAGTTGAACCTAAGCCAGCGAAGCTTAGAGGCGGCATATTGCTCGATATCCCTCAGTTTACCTACGCTGGTGGTGTCATCACAGGCGCGTTTGATGTCTTCAAAGTTTTGCTCGACCCACTTGCCAAATTCGAGGGCTTCTCTTGCGTTAGAAAACGCAAACATGGGCGCTCGCTGCATAGCGTCATCTATAACTGTGGTGGTTATGCCGCCTGCTTCTCTCGTTAAGCGCATACCTCTGCTGTAGCTGGCTGTTAGCGTACCTTCTGTTGTGGCCATTGGAACGTAGAACTCGCCTTTGGCATGCTCTCCATTGACTAGCATTGGCCCTGCAAAGCCGATAGGCACCTGTGCAACACCTGCAAAATTTTCAATGTTTCCCGACAAGGTTTCGGGGGGGATTGAATAGTGTCCTAAGTGGTTTAACTCAGTGCCAGTTTCGCGAGCAATAAATTCGCGGCGGGTCTGGCTCATATCATGGGTATAGTCGTTATCTGATGAACGCGGGATCTTAGGCATACGGGCACTCCTTTTTCTTCATAATAGGAGTGCTGATGTCAGAAAAATACTGTTTACGATTTATACATGTAAATAAGCGTAGCCTATGAAGAATAGCTCACAAATTCCACGGTATGTAAATTTTGATTGAGCGCCGTCTATGTTCACTATACATGCTTTGAACGTATGATTTCACAAGGCGGAATGGTGTGAGCCTGACAACCGATTATGATGTAATGCGCGCTCTGTATAATGGACTTATGGATAATCATGCCAAAGACACTTTTTAAGCCATCACTTTTCATCATGGCATTGTCAGCATTCAATTTACCTATACTTGCGCCTAACGCTTATGCTCATGAAGATGAACACGATGAGCACCATGAAGAAAAAGTCGAAAAAATAGTGGTTCAAGCAACGCGCTCAGGTCGTATAGCCGATGATCAGCCTGTTCGGGTTGAATTGATTAACCGAGAAGAAATTCAGGAAAAGGCAGCCATGCGACCGGGTAACATTTCTATGTTGGTCGCCGAAACCGGTGGTGTGAGAATGCAAACCACATCTCCAGCTATTGGCAGTGCTAATATTCGCCTTCAAGGTCTGTATGGCCGTTATACCCAGCTTTTATCTGACGGACTGCCGCTTTACGGTAACCAATCAGCGTCCATTGGCTTACTTCAAATTCCTCCTACAGACTTAGGGCGTGTTGAAATTATCAAAGGTTCAGCATCATCGCTGTATGGTGGCTCAGCGCTAGGTGGTGTTATCAACCTTGTCTCTCGTCGCCCAAAAGATGAGTTTGAAGGGGAGGCTTTGATGAATTTTACAACCCGTGACGGCCAAGATTTTACAACCTACATGGCAACGCCTTTCAGCGACAGCCTAAGTGGCTCTGTGACTGCCGGCGCGCATCATCAAAGTGAGAAAGATCTTGATAACGATGGCTGGGCCGACTTGGCCGGCTATGAACGCTACACGGTAAGACCGCGTATTTTCTGGGAAGGAGATGAGGGCGAGCGCCTTTATTTTACAACCGGATATATGACGGAAAACCGACAAGGCGGGACTGTAGGAGATGCGACTGTAGGCATTGGAGAAACGGCTGTTCCTTTTATTCGTGGGCTTGAGTCAGAGCGCATTGACAGTGGTCTTGTGTTTGAAAAGCCTCTTGGCGATACACTTACCCTTAATTCACGCTTTTCAGCGATGTCACAAGAACATACGCATCAATTCGGCAATGAGTTATCAGGCTTAGAAAGTGATCAGCACGAAAGTTACCTCGCTGAAACTAGTTTGGCTGGGTACACGGAAAAGAGTGATTGGTTGGTGGGAGTTGCCTATCAATCTAATACTTACGATTCGGATACCTTTGGGTCTTTTGATTACAGCTACGAGGTTCCGGGTATCTTCACCCAGGTGGACTATCAAATAAGCGATGAATTCACTACATCAGCGAGTGCGAGGCTAGACGATCACAGTGAATATGGTACTCAATTTAGCCCACGAGTATCGTTTTTATATCGCCCCGGCGACGTCACGATAAGAGGTTCTTATGGAGAGGGCTATTTTGCCCCCACGCCTTTTGTTGAAGAAATCGAAGCTGCCGGACTGTCGCGCTTATTACCAATAGATGGCCTTCAAGAAGAGCAAGCGCAGACCGCGTCTTTAGATGTTACCTATCGTTTTGACGATATTGAAACCAGTCTTACCCTATTCGGCTCTAACGTTGATAACGTGACTCGCTTAGAAACTGTAGAAACAAGTGATGGGACACCACCCACAAACGTACGCTTGGTAAACGCAGAAGGTGAATCAAAAATTAGGGGTTCTGAAGTCTTACTTCGCTACTATTGGAAAGACCTAAAGTTAACCGCAAGCTATCTTTACTTAGACGCGACAGAAGAGGTTCCCAATGCTAGCGGCAGGAGAGAGCTCGCGCTAACACCTCAGCATTCGGCTGGCTTTGTAGCGATGTGGGAGCAACACGGCAAGTTTATGCTAGGGTTCGAGGCGTACTATACCGGTGTTCAGCGAGTAGACGACAACCCTTACATTACTGAAACTAAACCTTATTGGCATCTAGGTTTACTCGGACAAATAACCACAGGCCGCTACAGCTGGTTCTTAAACCTAGAAAACTTACTTGATGTTCAGCAAACCGATGAGCACCCGTTATTATTGCAGTCACAGGCACCAAGTGGACGTTGGACAACCGACATCTGGTCACGCAATGATGGCTTTATTGCCAATGCTGGTGTACGCATTAAGTTTGGTGGATAGGAAGTAAACAAGACACTGGCAGTCGGTGATGATTGCAGAAAAAGCGACTAAGCCTAGGCTGTAAAGCGGTATTGAATAAACAGCATTGATTAAGAGGCGTTGATAGAGCGAAGGTGGAAAGTTAGTGAAACGTCCACCTTTACTTATCAAGCCACTATGTGAACTAAGCTTTAGTATCTAATTTTGCTTGAAGTGCAGCAATCTCTTCTCTACGCTTTTTATCAGCCAAAGGTCGGTTTGCCTTTTCCGGTGCATTGTTAGCGCGGGTTAAAAAGGTTTGGGCTTCTTTGTATTCTCCTTCGTCGAACAGATACTCGGCATAAAAGAAGTTTTGGTCCATCCCTTGAGGATTGATTTCCAGTGCACGCTTAAATAGCTTTTCAGCTTTTTTGTCACTACCAAAGCTCACAGGCCAGCCCGGCACTTTGTGATAAAGCGCGGCTAATACGGTTAATGCCGTTCCGTCTAGAACTGATTCTTCTTTTTCAATGGCGCGCTCTAAATTTTCTTTCGCACTTTTAGCAAAGTCTAAGGCGCCCAATCCTCCTTTGGCACTTGCTGTGCTGGATTGAGTAATAGCCAGCCAAGTAAGTGACTCTGCACTATTCTCAGATTGCTCTACGAATTTTGTAGCTTGTTCGATAAGTTCTGAAAAGGCGCTAACTTGCGCGTCGCCCTCTAATTTATAGTTCACGGATGCCCACTGTTGTTGAAGCTTAAGCAGTTCGTCGGCTGACGCCGCTACCGGAGTGATAAGTGCCGCTGATGCTAATCCTGCGATAACAAGTGAGGAAAGTCGTTTTTTTATTGTCATGAAAATACCAGATAAAAGAGTTTAATTAGATAAATAATATGGCCATTAGTGCGTGGCCACTAAAGGTGAAGAAAGGCTGCATTTAATACTGAAGTTGGTTCAACCCATTGTTAACAATATCGGTTTGCTTGTCCCGTTTTCTAGAGGGGAGGGAATAACTGATCGATAGGTTCGTTAGTGTGAGCAGCATAAAAACTGAAGCTACAAAGTGGGGTCTTTTCATTAGAGTTATTAGAAGAATTGAATGCAACGGGCGTACAGTACATTAACTCAGTTTCTGTGTCATCGGCTGATGATGGAATTTTATCCATGTTTTTTGTTGTTGGGGGTTCGCATTTCCTTCAATTCCTGTATAATTCGCGCCCTGCCCAGTTACGCCCACCTTTGGGAAGGTGGAAGAATCAGCCGGCTCGAAGGGGTCTTTGTGTTGATTTTAAGGTGATTTCTGGTGTTCAGAAATCAGTAACGACGATATTATTCGGGTGAATTTGAAAATGAAAACTTTTGTTGCTAAGCCAGAAACGGTACAACGTGACTGGTATGTGGTAGACGCCACAGACAAAACTCTAGGCCGTTTGGCTTCTGAAATCGCACTACGCCTTCGTGGTAAGCATAAGCCAGAGTACACTCCTCACGTGGACACTGGTGATTACATCATCGTAATCAACGCTGAAAAAGTTGCGGTTACAGGCCGTAAAGCGCAAGACAAAATGTACTATGCGCACTCTGGTTACCCAGGTGGTCTTAAAGAGACAAACTTTGAAAAACTAATTGCTCACAAGCCAGAAATGGTTCTTGAAAAAGCAGTTAAAGGCATGTTGCCAAAAGGCCCTCTAGGCCGCGCAATGTTCCGTAAAATGAAAGTTTACGCTGGTGCAGAACACTCTCACGCAGCACAGCAACCACAAGTTTTGGACATTTAAGGAGCTATTAACATGGCAGATACTCAATACTACGGCACAGGCCGCCGCAAAAGTTCTACTGCTCGTGTGTTCCTACGTCCAGGCACAGGTAGCATTAAAGTAAACCAACGCGCTCTTGACGAGTACTTTGGTCGTGAAACAGAGTGCATGGTTGTTCGTCAGCCACTTGAACTTGTTGAAATGACTGAAAAGTTTGACGTATACATCACTGTTAAAGGTGGTGGTTCTAACGGTCAAGCGGGTGCAATCCGTCACGGTCTTACTCGTGCTCTTATGGAGTATGATGAAGCAC
Organism: Alteromonas sp. ABH4_454; assembly: GCF_056311775.1. Classification (NCBI taxonomy): domain Bacteria; kingdom Pseudomonadati; phylum Pseudomonadota; class Gammaproteobacteria; order Alteromonadales; family Alteromonadaceae; genus Alteromonas; species Alteromonas sp. ABH4_454. The sequence goes on from NZ_CM149972.1 coordinate 1,595,635, forward strand.
TACGTCCAGCACTTCGTAAATCTGGCTTCGTTACTCGTGACGCACGTCGCGTTGAACGTAAGAAAGTTGGTCTACACAAAGCGCGTAAGCGTCCACAATTCTCAAAGCGTTAATTTTTACGTTTTTTGTATTGCAAAAACCCGGCTTATGCCGGGTTTTTTATTTTCTGGCTAGAAATAAAATGAAAAAAGGTGGAGGGATTTATGCTTCACTGCGTATTAATAAGTAGGCCAGAAATGAATGAAGAATCAGTGTGAAAGTTGTTTATTTAAATACTCAATCAGCTATAGCGCAATCTCAAAGCGACAACGCTACGCTCTACCACCTCATTTCTGAGCATGAACCGGCACTTCGTCGGTTTATTCGAGTAAGGGCACGAGCTAATTCCTCGGAAGTGGAAGATATTCTTCAAGAAATGTACGCCAAACTGTTTTCACTAGATGGAATGGCTCAAAAGATTGAAGCGCGCCAAGATACGTTTAGAAGTTTTTTGTTTACCGTTGTCACCAATTTAATCATCGATAGAGAACGGCGAGCAAAGGTACGTGCTCATGAAGCGCATGAACCATTTTCTGATACCCTATACTCTACGTGGAGCAATGAACCCGAGAAGCACGCAGGGATAGCTGAGAAACTCATTGAAATTGAAAGTGTGCTTGAAAATATTAATCCTCATCACAAATCTGCGTTTGTACTTTGCCGTGTTGAAGGTAAAGCTTATCGGGAAATCAGCGATATATTAGGCGTTTCTGTTAGTACAGTAGAAAAATACATTTCGGCCGCATTGACGGCTATTCGAAATAAGGTGCAAGATTAATGGCTACGGCTTTGAACCAGCATTCAATCAATAAACGTGCAAGTGATTACGTTGTGCGTCTTTACTCTGGTGAACTGACAGCTAAAGAAGAAAGTGAGATCCTTGCATGGTGCGATGCAAAAGCCGCCCATCAAGCAGCTTTTGACGATGCGCTTTTAGTATGGGAGAGCTCTGCTCACATTGCGCCTCATATAGGGTGGCGCCAAAAGTTGGAAAAACGTTTCTATCGCATGCGCTATCTAGCCGCATCTATTGTTGTAGCATCATTCTGCTTTTTACTCATCACGCATTATGATGCGCCTGACCAACGTATTGCTAACAGTGACCTTGCCAATAGTTATTCCACTGCCATAGGCGAGGTGAGCAATGTTGGATTACCAGATGGCTCTACCATTACGTTAAATACAGATACCCGCATTAATATAAAGTTTAGCGAAGCGCACAGAGAGCTCTGGCTAGAACACGGTGAGGCATTTTTTGATATTGCTAAAGATCGCTCCCGTCCATTTTTAATTCATACCGTAAATAAAACAGTGAGAGTCGTAGGGACGAAGTTTAATATTAAGCTGTCACAGTCTGGGTTTGATATAGCCGTAGAAGAAGGTATCGTCGCCATTGAAGAAAAGGCAGAGTCGAACACCGACAAACCAGCTAAAGGTGATACCCAAGTGTTATTGGAAGCCGGCGCAGTTGCATCATTCAATGATACCAGTGCACTTATCGCAAAAGAAAATGTGGACAGTGTAGTAAAAGCGCAAAGTTGGCGTACGGGTTACTTACGTTTTGATGAAGAACGGTTAGATAAAGTTATTGCCAGTTTTAACCGCTATAGAAGCAAAAAAATAGTGATTAGTCAGGATGTAGCCGATTTGCGTATTAGTGGCGTTTTTAAGCTGTCAGATGGCGATGCGATTTTAACGGCACTTGAAGCAACCTTGCCGATAGAAGCGAAAAGAGATGAAGAAAATATAAAACTAGTGAAGAAATAGCGGAGGGTTTTGTTTTTGGCTGCGTATTAACTAAAAGGGAACACATTAAAATACTATAGGAGCAGCCATGAAGTTGCCAAAAACCACAACAAGTACGTTAGCCCTGTGTGTCGCATTATCACTAAGCTCAGGCTTAAAAGCACAGCAAATAGATAACCTTTCAATTCAAGCTACTACACTTGATAACGCATTACTCTCACTGGCACAGCACAGTGAAATTCAAATCTTGTTTTCAGACGCTAGAATAAAGCAAAAACTAGCCCCTAAGCTAGAAGGTAGTATGGATGTGCAAGATGCACTTTCTACCTTGCTTGAAGGCACTGGCTTCACCTACAAGCAAACCTCTAAAAGTATCTATATTGTTACACCGATTGGTAGCGAAGAGAAAAACCAACCACAAAACCCTTCTGCCATTCCCGTTACTGCTGACGTTCAGAAACAAGAAGCAAGTGTAGAGCGTATTCAGGTTACTGGCTCAAACATCCGTGGGATGCAAGATACTGGCGCATTGCCCGTCACCATGATGTCATCTGAAGATATTGACGGTTTAGGCTTAAGCAGTGGCGCTGAAATTTTAGCGGAGTTACCGCAACAAGGTGCTGTAAATTTTAATAGCGAGCGTGTAGTTGGTGGTGTTAACGACGCACGTGGCGATGTCTCATCAGTAAACCTACGTGGTATAGGCACAGGTTATACGCTTACGCTGTTGAACGGTCGCCGATTAGTGCTACACCCAGGTACGCAAGCCGAAAACTTAGTACCTGTTACTACCGTGAATTCAAATACGCTTCCAGTTAAAGGACTAAAACGCGTTGAAGTGTTACGCGATGGCGCTGCGGCTATTTACGGTACTGATGCCATATCAGGTGTAGTAAATTATGTTTTAGACGACAAGTATACGGGCGGTGAGCTTCAAGCCCACTATGGCAGTAGTCAGGGTACAGGTCGTGACCAAATCAATTTATCAGGCGCTGGTGGTTGGTTATTTAACAATGATAAAACCCACGTTACTTTTAGTGGTGGGTACTATCATCGCGATATGGTTATGGCGAGTGAGCGGGATTATTCTGCCAGTTCTGACTTACGTAACTACAGCGAAGTGCCTGCTGATTTTGTTGGCGATACACAACTAGATAATCGCTCAACGGTAACGCCATGGGGTGAATTTTCCTCAGACAGTCTAGGCACCTTTCACCTTGAGCCAGCGTCATACGACGATTGTGTTGCGGAAGTTAATGGCGATGTGTGCGCGTCTTCTGGATCAACGCCTCGAGATATGCGCTTCGACTCAAACTCACAGCGTAGCTTGAGCTCGGAAGTCGATAGGCTCAATCTATACACCTTGGTGAATCACCAAATTAATGATGATGTTGAGATATACGGTGAAGCCCTTTACTACTCAGCAACAGCAAAACGTATTCGTGAACAATCGGGCAATTTAACAGCACAGCGTTTTACAGTTTCTGCTGATGCATTTTACAACCCTTTTGGTGAAGACGTGACTGTTCGTCGCTATCGTCCCATTGATACAGGCCCTCGAAATATCGAAGTCGATGATTACAGCTATCGTTTATTAGCAGGCTCTCGTGGTTATATCGGCGATTGGGACTTCGATTCCGCCGTGTTGTATTCAAAAGCCAATACTATAGATACCGCAAATCGAATTAACACCACCTTGTTCCAACAAGCGGTTAATAGTACTGACGAAAGCACGGCTTACAATATTTTTAGCGGCGCCAGTGTAACTAACCCAAATACGGTCGATGATACGCCGGTATCTCAAAGTGTTATCGACAGCTTTATGGTGGATGTTGAGCGGGAGTCAGAAACAGAACTTGCTTCAATTGATGCCAAAGTATCTCGACCAGATTTATTTAGTCTACCCGCCGGTGATGTAGGTTTTGCCGCAGGTATTGAATATCGCTATGAAAGCTTTTTTGACAAACGTACCGATGATTTGAATGGCACATTGTTTTTCAGTGACTTAGTGGGTGGCACTTCGTCCGAAATTGCTAGCCAAGTATTAGGAAGTAGCCCTACGCCAGATGCTAGCGGAAGTCGTAATGTGGTATCTGCGTACGCGGAATTTGCTATTCCATTGTTGGCCGATAAACCGTTTGTTGAAAATTTAAATTTACAGGTAGCCGGGCGTTACGAAGATTTCTCTGACGTAGGCAGTGTATTTAAGCCTAAATTTGCCCTTGCATGGACGGTAAATGAAAACGCATTAATTCGTGGTGCATATTCAGGGGGCTTTAAAGCGCCAGGATTGCCACAAACCACAGCAGTAGATGTTGCCCGTTCTAATACCAGAACCGATCCGTTGACACAAACGAATCGTGGTACGCTAGAACTTCGAAATGGTAGCGATACCTTAAGCCCCGAAGAAAGTGAAAATTACTCGTTTGGCGTAGTACTTACCCCTACCAAAGCGTTAACCCTCACAGTCGATTGGTGGCAAATCAAACAAGAGAATACGGTGGGTATTTTAAATAGCCAAACACAAATCTTGTATGATGCGCTATTACGTAGCCAGGGTAGCTCGAATGAAAATGTGGTTCGTGATGAAAATGACGAAATTATATATATTCGAAATGATTACACTAACTTACTACCAAGAGACATTTCTGGTATCGATTACAGTGCTGATTACCGTTTTGAAACTGAAATAGGTGATTTTTCCATTAAGCTCAGTGCCGCCAACTTGAGAAAGTTCGATCAAGGGTCAGACGATATCACAGACCTAGTGGTTACAGCGCAAAAAGCTGGAAATGAAGCGTTATTGTACGAAGGTGAGCAAGTTGCCATATTTGGTAGCGATGGCGACCTTATTCGTCAAAACGAACGCCCAGAATGGCGGGCTAATTTATCGCTAACCTATTCTCGAGATGCATGGCGTGCCGGTCTTAAATATCGTTACGTTAGTGATGTTGAAGACACTAGCTTAAATTATACCGACGATTCAGGTGATTTAGTGACTTACGTCATTGATGATTGGTCAACGTTAGATGCGTACGTAAGTTACCGCTTTAGTAAAGATGCATTGTTTAGCGGAAAAACGAAAGTGACCGTAGGCATGCGTAACCTGACTAACGAAGAACCGCCGTTTGCCGATGAAACTTTTGGTTTCAGCAGTAGCCTTCATTCATCAATTGGCCGTTATACCTACGTAACTCTAAATCATAAATTCTAAGTTAAACACTTAATCTATTTTCACATCATAAAAAGGCGCTTACCATTAGGTGGGCGCTTATTTCATGGAGATATCATGTTCCGATTACTTTTCATTGCACTGGCATTTGCTTCCCCTTTTACATTGGCGTGTGAATTCGAAGGCGTTACTTTTTCTGCAGATTTTGAAGCCGGTAAGTTAGATTCCTGTGAAGTCGACGAAAACGGCACCTATGTATTGAGACTTCTTACCAGAAGATAAGCCCATAAATCCTAGCCCTTGGTATTACTTTAGTGTTACCGCAGCAGGTGATTCATCGTCAAAACAAGCTGAAAAAGTAGACGTAGTGCTGACCTTTGACGGTTATACGCCAAGGTATTTACCTAAAGTGAGTTACGATCGAAAAAGCTGGAAGATAACCGCGTTTGATACCACAGAGCAGGGCATGACACTAACTTTGCCGGTATCAAAGCAGCCACTGTATGTGGCAGCCCAGCGTCCTATTCCAAATTCTGTTTACACAAACTGGCTAAAACAAGCTGAGCAAGACTTTGCCATTAAGCCGTTTACGATTGGTAAATCTACCGAAGGCCGCACGCTTTCTGCATTTGCTCTTGAAAAGCCTGAAAACACAGAGTGGGTTATTTTCGTTGGTCGTCAACACCCACCGGAAGTAACAGGCGCGGTAGCCATGTTCTCTTTTCTAAATCAATTCTTAACCATTACATCTGAAAACAATGCGTTTTTGTCGCGCTTTAATGTGCTGGTTGTCCCGAACATAAACCCTGATGGTGTAGCCAATGGTCATTGGCGACATAGTGTTGGGCATAAAGATCTAAACCGCGATTGGAATGTATTCTCTCAACCAGAGACCAAGGCCGTGAAAACATATCTAGATAAAATAACGAATGCTGGCGGGAAAATTGTAATGGGTATGGACTTTCACTCTACCCATAACAATGTTTTTTATACCATTCCGGTAGATGAAAATATCGCCCCTAGGGACATGGTTGTAGGTTGGTTGGCCGACTTGCAAACGCAAACCAAAGGCGTATTTAAAGTCGTAGATAAACCTGGCACTTCGCCAGGGAAAGGCGTTTTTAAACAGTTTTTTGCTGATGTTTATCACGTGCATGGTGTTACCTATGAAGTCGGTGATAATGAGCCGAATGAGAAAACTCGCTACGTTGCTAAACATGCTGCCAATACGCTTATCGATACGTTAATTGCCACCCCTGCTGAAGAATTTTATATTAAAGCGTGTGCAGACGAAGCAGCAAGTTGTGAGCAATGATTATGCATTTACGCACAAATAAACCCAAAGCGCTTCGCCATAAACTTGCTATCGCAGTACTCATGTCCTTGATTAGTGTTGCAGGCACTGTTAAGGCTCAAAGTATAGAGCAAACTGATGTTTCGGCGATAGACTCTAAAGCCGCGCTTACTTTTGCTCATCAAAGCACAATGAAGCATATTGCTAAAACTATGTGGGAAAAACCTGAACTGGGTTTTCTAGAGTACAACAGCAGCGCATTAATGCAACAGACGCTGATTGAGCGTGGCTTCAAAGTAACGGCCGGTGTTGCGGGAATGCCCACTGCATTCATTGCGCAATACAACCCAGTGGGCCAGACAGAAGAAGGTGAGCATAAACCTGTTATCGGCTTGCTTGCCGAAATGGATGCCTTACCCAGCATGGGGGTCTTAAATACGTCTGATAGACAGCCGATTAGCACTAACGGACATGTTCACGCAGGTCATGCTTGTGGACACAACTTGTTTGCCGGCGGGGTAATAGGCGCTGCGCTTAGCTTGGCTGACTACCTCGATTCCCATCCAAATCAAGGCTCTCTGAAGGTTTTTGGCGCACCCGCTGAAGAAGGGGGCTCAGGGAAAGTTTATTTGGTGAAAGCTGGCGTATTTGAAGACGTAGATGTTGCCCTTCATTGGCATCCATCGGATAGCACGACTTCTTCACCCTCATCTTCGTTGGCCAACAAAAGTGGTAAGTTTCGCTTTTATGGGATCGCAGCGCATGCTGCTGCGGCGCCAGATAAAGGGCGTTCGGCATTAGATGGCGTAGAAGCTATGAACATGATGGTAAATTTAATGCGTGAGCATGTACCGGATGGCACGAGAATTCACTATGTCATCACTAACGGCGGAACAGCGCCCAACGTAGTGCCAGATTTCGCCGAAGTGTATTATTACGTACGTTCAGCACAGCCAGCTGTTGTGCTTTCACTGTGGGATAGGTTGGAAAAAGCGGCGGAGGGAGCGGCACTTGGCACTGAAACCCGTGTTAATTGGGAAGTCACTGGTGGTGTGTGGAATGTATTACCTAATGTGACCTTATCAAAATTAATGCACAAGCACATTAACGCCGCACCTCCGATTATTTTGACTAAAAGCGAGCAACAGTTTGCTAGCGAAATAAGTCGAACCCGCGAGCAGGTCTTTAACCACAATACTCACAGCACTCCAGAGCCCTTCGATGAAAAGATTACTGTTTGGTCTGCATCAACTGATGTTGGTGATGTGAGTTGGCAAGTGCCTACCGTGGGAGTATCTAGCGCAACTTGGGTAAAAGGAACGCCACCCCATACTTGGCAGGCTTCAGCAATGAGTGGTACTGATATTGGTTACAAAGGTATGTACTTGGCCAGTGAGGTCATCACGCAAACTGCAATATCCCTTTTCTCTAAACCTGAAATTATCAGTAAAGCGAAGCAAGAGTTTCAGCAACGGAAAAGTACGTTGAACTATGAATCCATGCTTGGGCAGAGAGCACCAGCACTTGATTATCGTAAGTAGAATATTCTCGTACTACTGCGTCAGAGGTTTATAACAATCTTGTAATGTAACTAAGAGGTTTGGCCGAATCTCGGTCAAATTCTTGATTCTATTCCGATCACTCGCTTATTTTTAACGATGACCCCAGATTAAATTATCGCTTAAATATCAGTAAAACCTTGTGTTTATAAGGGCTTTTCTTTTATCATTTGCGGTCGAAAATTTTGAAAACTTTCGTGACCTCGTAAACCAGTAAATTTTTGCTGTTACGTTGCTGTCATGACAAGCCATATGATGCATGACACAAGCGTGATAAAACCAGTATAAGCTTGGGTTACACATCATAATTATCCAAACCTGGAGAAATGTGGATGAGCAATGTATCTGTAGATGCAACAGAGTCTGCACACAATGAAAACCAGCCAGAAAACAACACTCGTCGTCGGTTCTTGACCGTTGCCACGTCGGTAGTTGGTGGTGTAGGTGTCGTTGGTGCTGCTGTGCCTTTTATTGCGTCCTGGAATCCAAGCGCCAAAGCGAAAGCGGCCGGTGCAGACGTTGAAGTAGATATCAGCGGGATTGAGCCTGGACAATTAGTACGTGTAATGTGGCGAAGCAAGCCTGTATGGATTGTACGTCGTACGCCTGAGATTCTTGAAGAACTAGGCACACACGAAGATAAGCTGAAAGATCCTAACTCTGAAGCTGAGCAGCAACCTACTTTTGCTCAAAATCGTTTCCGTTCGATGAAAGAAGAATACCTGATTCTAGTGGGTATCTGTACGCACCTAGGTTGCTCTCCACAGCACCTTAAAGACGGCGCTTTCGAAGAAGTGGTTGAGGGTGTGCCAGATGGTTTCTTCTGCCCATGCCACGGTTCTAAGTTTGATATGGCAGGACGTGTATTCCAAAACGTACCGGCACCATTAAACCTAGTTGTACCGCCATATCAATTCGTTGATGACAATAACATCATCATCGGTTCAGAAGCGGAGGCTTAATTATTATGAATGCTTTCCTAGGTTGGATTGAAGAACGCATCCCAATGATGCGCGTTGCGAATATGCACGCTCTTCAATATCCTGCTCCAAAGAACATGAACTTTTGGTATGTGTTCGGTTTTCTAGCTACCATCGTTTTGGTAAACCAAATTGTTACTGGTATTTGGTTAACCATGAATTTCGTTCCATCTTCAGAAGGCGCGTTTGCTTCTGTTGAATACATCATGCGTGAGATCGACTACGGTTGGATCATTCGTTACATGCACAGTACTGGCGCATCGGCGTTCTTTATTGTGGTATATCTACACATGTTCCGCGGCATGATTTACGGTTCTTACCAGAAGCCTCGTGAGCTTCTGTGGGTGTTTGGTATGTTTATTTACCTAGCACTTATGGCTGAAGCATTCATGGGTTATGTACTACCTTGGGGACAAATGTCTTACTGGGGTGCACAGGTAATTGTATCGCTATTTGGTGCTATTCCTGTTGTTGGTCCTGACTTGGTAATCTGGCTACAGGGTGACTACGTTATCTCTGGCGCGACACTAAACCGTTTCTTCGCATTACACGTTATTGCGTTGCCATTGGTTATCGTTATTCTTGTGTTCCTTCACATTATCGCACTTCACGAAGTGGGTTCTAACAACCCTGATGGTATTGCTATCAAGCACAAGAAAGGTTCACTGCCTGAGTCTGAAAAGACTAAATATGAAATTCATGAATACTACACAAGCAAGTACGACATTGCTGATGACGTATTGCCGTTCTTCCCACACATCGTACTTAAAGACCTTGTGGCATTCTGTATTTTCTTAGCGCTATTTACTTATGTGCTGTTCTTTGCCCCTGAAATGGGCGGTAAATTCCTAGAGCACCCTAACTTTGAAATTGCTAACCCGTTGAAAACACCTGAGCACATCTTCCCTGTGTGGTACTTCACGCCGTTCTACGCAATTTTGAAAGCGGTACCTGATAAGTTGTTCGGTGTACTAGCTATGTTCGGTGCAATTGCTGCGCTATTCGCTCTGCCTTGGTTAGACCGTGGTCGCGTTAAGTCATGGCGCTATCGCTGTGGTCTACACAAAGTAAACCTTATTGTGTTTGCAATTGTGTTTATCTTCCTGGGTTACCTAGGTGGTACGCCACAAGAAAACTGGAAAATCATTGCGTCGCAAGTTGCTACAGTAATGTACTTCGGTTTCTTCATTGCATTGTTCTTGTACAGCAAAAACGAAAACACTAAACCTGTGCCAGAGAGGATTTCTAAATGAAAAAAATGATGTGCTTTTTAGCCTTCTTCCTACCTGGCGTAGCGCTTGCGGCAGGCGGGAACGTACACCTGGATAAAGCGCCTATCGATTTAAGCGATAAGGCGTCTTTACAGCGCGGTGCACAATTGTTCATGAACTACTGTTTGGGCTGTCACTCGATGAAGTACCAGCGCTATCAGCGTTCATTCCAAGATTTAGGTATTCCTGACGAACTAGGTCAAGAATACCTGCAATTCACGGGTGAAAAAGTGTCTGACTATATCACTCGTGCAATGCCTGAAGAAGCCGCTGCAGGATGGTTCGGTGCTGCTCCACCAGATCTAACCCTAGTGGCGCGTGTTCGTGGTGAAGACTGGATTTACACTTACTTGCGTTCTTTCTATGTAGACGAGAGCCGCCCGTTTGGTGTGAACAACACAGTATTCCCAGAAGTGGGTATGCCACACGTACTTCAACCACTTCAAGGTACGCCAACCCGTACTTATGAAGAGCAAATGGTTGATGGAGAGATGGTTAAGCGTTATGTAGGCATTAAGTCAGATGGTACTGGCGCAATGTCTCCTGACGAGTACGACCAAGCTGTTGCCGATATAGTGAACTTCCTAGAGTACACGGGTGAGCCTTCAAAACTTGAATCTCACAAAATCGGTAAGTGGGTACTTATCTTTATCGCAGTATTGTTTGTATTTGTTTACTTACTGAAGAAAGAATACTGGCGAGAAGTGCACTAATCGCACAGATTTATGTATAATATGAAAAGGGGGCTTCTCGCCCCCTTTTTTGGTATTTACTCGTGCTACCTGAAAACCCTTTTGTATAGAGTGTTCAGGTAGCACGAGTTATCGTAATAAGCTTACCGTTTGTAAGCGTAAACTTGTTTCTCGACGGAGGAAATTGAATGGCCGTAGCCGCGAATAAACGTTCTATTATGACGTTGTTCTCTGACACAATTGATATTTATAGCCACCAGGTGCGCATTGTGTTGGCAGAAAAAGGTGTGGGTGTTGAAATCAGCTACACAGATCCTAGCAACCTGTCTGAAGATCTGTTGGAGCTTAACCCTTACGGTACTGTTCCAACTCTAGTTGATCGCGAACTTGTACTTTACAAGTCGCATATCATCATGGAATACCTTGATGAGCGTTTCCCTCATCCACCACTAATGCCGGTTTACCCTGTATCACGTGGCCAAAGTCGTCTTATGATGCACCGCATTGAGCAAGACTGGTACTCGCTAGCAGCTCGAATCTTCCGTGGCGAAGGTGACGTAGAAGCAGCACGTAATGAGCTGCGTGAAGCCTTGCTTTCACTTGCTCCTGTATTTGGTGAGATGCCTTACTTTATGAGCGAAGAGTTCAGCTTAGTTGATTGCTATCTTGCTCCGCTATTATGGCGTTTACCTGCACTAGGTATCGAACTAAACGGTGCCGGCAGCAAAGAAATTAACGCTTACATGAATCGCATTTTCTCTCGCAGTTCATTTAAAGCGTCTTTGACTGACCAAGAGCGTGAGATCCACAACCCGCTATGACATCTATGACGTCAAACCAGCCCTATTTGCTTAGGGCGTTCTATGAGTGGATTGTTGATAACGACTTAACGCCGTATATTGTGGTCGATGCAACCAACGAACTGGTAGAAGTACCACAAGAGTTCGTTAAAGATGGTCAAATCGTCTTGAATGTATCGCCAAGCGCATGTGTGAACTTCTCTCTTGATTTAGACGGCTTGTCTTTTCAAGCACGTTTTTCTGGGCAGCCCAGAAGATTGAGTATGCCTTGTGAAGCTGTGATGGCTATATACGCAAGGGAAAACGGTGCAGGTACTGTATTTGCCACCGAAGAAGATGTGGCTCGTGCGCAGCAAGAGCGTACTGAAACATCTGAAGATGTGTCTCAACCGAGCGGACCAACGCCGATAGAAGATGCTGACTCAGGCGACATTCAAGATGCGCCGGTTCCGCCTAAAAAAGGCAAGCCGAGCCTAAAGGTTATTAAATAGCTACTTAAGTAGCTAACTGGGCCATTTTCATGGCCGCTATTTAAAAACTTTCAGTGTATTGACGTAGTCTGGCTTTGCAAAGCTATTCGCTTAAGCAGAGCCAGCTATTATCTTCACACTCGCCTTATCTAGTATTTTACTCCTACTTCGAAGCTTGTATTTGAAGCCTCGCAACTAAGTGCTCAACTAAAAAAATTGCGTTCTAATAAAAACGAAAGCACCCCATAACTTATAAGTAATAGGGCGCTAAAGTGGCTGATTCGCTATAAATCTATTAACGAGTTCGCGTTATCACTACACGACTTGTCGGAAAATCAAAGCGATGGGCTTCGGTTAGTACGGACGTTGACAAACCTTCACGGCTTGGGTCATTCGCGTTTGCACTAGTTACCACACCTTGATGAAGCCTTACTGCATCGGCAAGGTCGTCCCTTACTACGTCATAACCTGCGGCTTCTCCACCACCACCTGCTGCTCCTGCGGCAGGGCCAGGCATAGTTGCTGCTGTTTCTGTGTTGGCCTCTGTACCGGCGTCCCAGGTCACTGTCATGAATGTTTTCGCATCACCTACTGCCATGTTACTTATGTTAGCTGCATTTAAGCCAGTAAATGCATCGTTGGTATTAACCAACATGGTCGTTACTGTAAGACGCAGGTCGTCAGCGTCAAGTTCTGGAACCACAAGGGTTAATTCTGTACCCATTGAGCGTGGGCCCAGTATTCCCCCAGAGTTTTGCGCATCCAAAAACTCCGTGGAGTCCATGGCTTCAGTAATGACCATAGACGGATCACCGCCCTCAGCCATAATTTCAATGCCCATGCTAGCTGGCTCGCCCTCACTAAATGAATGGAAGCCTGACTCATGCAAGATGACGGCGGCAGGTGCAAAGGGCTGGGAATACGTCAAATTAGTAATTTGAACAGTGTAAACCGCTGAATTACCATTGATACCATCTTGCCCGTCCGAACCGTCTTGGCCGTCTGCGCCATCCTGTCCGTCAGTACCTGCTTCCCCCTGTGGGCCAGCGGGTCCTTGAGGGCCAGTATCACCATCGTCGCCGCAGGCAGCAAGAAGCGCTGAAAGCATCAATAATGTACTGAGTTTAATTATTGGATTATTCATTGTATTGGCTCCTTAAGATGCAGGAACAGTAATAACTACACGTGCTACTGGGTTCAACCAACGGTGTACGGTAGAGTCCAGATCACTGGCACCAGCGGCGCTATCAGTATCGCCAAGCGCATTGCGGTGAATGTGTACCGGGCCATCTTCACCATCTTCTATTTCACCATTAACTACCTGTGCCCCCACACCAGTGCCACCTGTACCTAAATCAACGATACGAGTAGGTGCACCACCACCGGCAACACCCGGTACGCCATATCCACCAAGCGCATTTCCTGTCCCAGCTTCAACAACGTCAGTACGAGCACTATTTAGCTCATCGTTTAACTCAGTACCGGCATCGTAAGCATTTAAATAATACGTATAGGTGCCAGGTTCAGTAGGGATTTCAATACTGTCCATACCTATAAAGGCATCATTGGTCGGTATCAGCATAGACAGCAGTGAAAGATAAGGCTTGTCCATTGTGTCGAAGGGATAACTTAATGTTGCTTTCGGGGCTAGAAGACCGCCAAAACGATGCCATGTGTTTGAGCCATTGTCTGTATCGACAGGGCCTAAAAGCGCTTCAAAGTTAGCGCCGCTTGAATCAGCGTTTTGCTCATCATCAATAACCCCCGCTTCCGCAAGCCAGGCTAACGCCGATGAAGCTGGCTGGCCCACTTCAAAAGCGTCAACGGTGTCATCGTGCGCAATAACTAGGCGCGGCGTAAAGCTTTGCGCTTGGGTTAAATTAGTAATTTCAACATCTAAGGTAACGGCTTGGCTTACTGAAATTGTTGCTAGCGACAGTAGGGTAGCGCTAGCAAGTTTAGTGAATTTCATCTTATTGTCCTTGTTTATGGCTTAAATCGCATAAAAATTTAGGGCAGTAAAATTTTTAATTCATCACAGAACTATCACAAAAAACGCACAGATTTGTATCGATGAATAACAATATTGTTAGAAATTTTTAGTGCTTTTTTATCAATCAAAAAAATTGTTATTAATGTGAAATAAAAACACGGAGGGTCGGGTCTTGTTTTTTATCGGCGAATTAGGAGCGAGTTATGATCCTTATCATCTACAGCGGGAATAAGTTTCAACAAAACATATCGCAATGTTTGAGCAAGCATAGTTTTCTTTATGACGCAGTCTCTAATTTTCAATCAGCAGAATCCTTGCTAAAAGCACAACATTATTCACTTATAATCGTTGAATCGGTACGAAACGAGATGTGCCTGCAGCGGATTAAAACTCTCGTAGACGCTAACTCCGAAAGCTGGGTAGTGGCTGTCGAAAGTGAGATGTCGACAACAAATACGGCCTGCTCGGAGGTAGATGAAGCAAATTATTATGAAGCGGGTGTTGATGACTACCTTACTGGTGCGTTTGACGAACGCATGTTTTCGGCACGTATTCGCTCTCATATGCGTAGAAGTATGCCTAACCATGAAAACACGAGAGCTTTCGGTGGTAGTGACGAGCGTATCGAGATAGGCCCGCTTAGCGTCGACTTGCGTTATCACAGCGTGACGATTAATGGGCAATTGCTGACACTAACAGCACGAGAATTTACCTTGTTGAATTATTTCTGTCGTCATCCCAATCAAGTTTTTTCTCGCAACCAACTACTTAGCGAGGTGTGGGGCTATAATCACGAAGGGTACGAACATACGGTAAACACCCATATTAATCGTCTACGCAGTAAACTCGATAAGGTTAACAGTATTGAAAATGGCGGACAGCTAGTACAAACCGTATGGGGTGTCGGATACAAACTGAATATTAATGGGTATACAGCCAATTCGTTAATTGCCTGAGCGCATAATATCAAAAATCGCTAGATCCTAATTAAGGATGATTGTTTTTTAGGCTTAAATTAAAAACAGCGTTGCCGTACCTAAAAAGGCAAAGATACCAACTACATCTGTTATCGTAGTTAGAATAACGCTTCCAGCAAGCGCTGGGTCTATTTTAAGGCGCTTCATGATCATGGGTAAAGTTGCGCCGGCAAGCGCTGCCGCAATCATGTTTACCATCATCGCAAAGGCGATAATAACGCCCAGCATGTAATCTTGCTTCCAAAGTGCGATAACAGAGGCAATAAGCACTGCCCAAATTGCCCCATTTAAAAAGCCAATCGAGATTTCTTTACTGATAAGCCAACGCGAGTTACTGGCATTTACATGACCGAGCGCCATACCCCGAATAACAAGGGTTAGTGTCTGGTTACCAGCCACGCCGCCCATGCTCGGTACGATAGTATTTAATATAGCTAATACGGCAAGCTGGCTAAGCGTGGCTTCAAATAAGTCACTTACCATTGCTGCCATTAATGCAGTCACTAAATTAACTGCTAGCCAAACGGAACGGCGTTTAGTACTTTGCATAACCGGCGCAAAGGTATCTTCATCATCATCAAGACCCGCCATACTCATCATTGAGTGTTCAGCATCTTCACGAATGATATCAACTACGTCATCAATGGTAATTCGCCCCACTAAGCGATGATTTTCATCAACTACCGGCGCTGAAAGCCAGTTATAACGCTCAAACAGGCTTGCCACTTCATCGTCGGGCATGTTTACCGGAATGGCCTCTGATTCTTCGTCCATGACATCAGACACTTTGTCGTCGGTATCTGCGGTGAGAAGACGGGCAACAGGAATAATACCGACCAGATTATCGGTTCTATTGACCACATAGAAGGTGTCTGTATTTTCCGGTAACTCACCTTTTAAGCGAATGTAGCGAAGAACCACATCAATGGTTACATCAGGACGTAAGGTAATGGTATCGGTGTTCATGATGAAACCAGCGGTTTCTTCACCGTAAGACAGCGCTTGCTCTGCACGTACGCGGTCTTGTGCATCCATTGAATCGAGAATGTCTGCCAGCACAGGTTCAGGAAGGCTACTCAGCGTTTCTGCCAAGTCATCGGTATCCATTTCTTCAAGTGCATCAACCACATTGGCGGGGAGCATCTTTGTGATAATACCGTTTCGAACATCATCAGAGAGTTCTTCTAAAATATCACCGTGAAAGTCGCTATCAATTAGCTCCCACAACTCATCACGGGTCCTGCTTGGGCTAGATTCGAGAATATGCGCAACGTCTGAAGGGGGAAGTTCAAGCAGAAGCTTACGTACAGATACAAATTGACCGTTTATCAACGCTGCGTTAAGTGCGCGTAATTGGGTTTGTACGTATTTAGAAACAAGCGCTTCTGCCATAAGGCGTTATTCCTACTAAGCTGATATGGAAAATAAAGGCTGTGTAGCCTAAGTGTGCGTAGAATATCGCAATTATATTAAGTCTGTCATGATAATTGCGTGGCTTTTACGCAAGAATTTGGAATTACTAAGCTAGCTGTTGGTTAATGCATCAAAAGATATTCGGGTTGAGACTATTCGTCTTCGTTAAATCTGCCCTCAATCAGCTCTTCAATGGCAGCAAGTGCATCGACCGCGTCATCACCATCGACAATAACATCTACCTGTTCACCCTGGTGACTTTCCAGCATCATCAAGCCTAAGACGCTGCTTGCATCGGCTTCTTTATCGCCTTTTTTCAAAATGATTTTGGCATCAAACTGATTAGCAAGCTGAACCAATTGCGTGGCTGCTCTGGCGTGTAAGCCGAGTTTATTGACGATTGTAAGCGTTTTTTGAATAGTCATTACTGGTTCAACTCTCTGTGACGAATTTGAACATCAGGGTGTATTTCGCTGAACGTTTTCGACAAGGTTTGGGCAATATAGACAGAGCGGTGTTGGCCGCCAGTGCAACCGATAGCCACAGTCACATAGCTTCTATTGTTGCGCTCCAAGTGGGGAAGCCATGTGGTCATCAAGTTTTGAATCTGCCAAATAAATTTGGTTACTACGGGTTGTGAGCCTAAAAATACTTCCACGGGAGCATCTAACCCAGTTAAGTGTTTAAGGTCTGGCTCCCAATGGGGGTTAGGTAAAAAACGCGCGTCAAAAACGTAGTCAGCATCTTTAGGTATGCCATGTTTAAAGCCAAACGACTCAAAGACAAGAACAAGGCGTGAACTTTTCTTACCCAATATACGTTCACGGATCAATTCGGCGAGTTGATGTATTGTTAGCTTGTCTGTATCTAGGTATAAATCAGCGCGTTCAGTAATTGGCGCAAGAAGCGCAGACTCCGCCCTAATAGCCTCTGATAGAGACTTATTTAGTTTAGCTAAAGGATGAAGGCGGCGAGTTTCGCTAAACCGCTTGACCAGCACATCATCGCTTGCGTCAATGTACACTATAGTCATCGACCAAGAAGAAGGCAGGTAATCTAGAATCTCTACCAAGTCGTCAGGGTTTTTGGGGAGATTCCTAACGTCAATACTTACTGCAACTTGGTCGTATTCATCAACAACAGTATGGGTGAGGGTGGGAAGCAAATTTACTGGAATATTATCAACACAGTAATAACCTAAGTCTTCCAAAGCGCGAAGTGCGACAGACTTACCAGACCCCGAACGACCACTGATTATGATCAGCTTCACCTAAACTCTCCCTTATATTCTGGTTTCATCACATACGCGTTGTTGAATAAGCGCCTATCTATGAGTATAGGCACTTATTGTTTAACTTAATGCAGAAATAATTTCGTCGCTGGTTGTTGCACGACGTATTGTTTTAATCGTTTCTTTGTCGCTTAGCTTACCGGCTACGGTAGCCAGTGTCTGAAGGTGTCCTTCGGTTTGCTCTTCGGGAACGAGAAGAGCAAAGAATATGTCTACGGGCTTTTCGTCTAGGGCATCAAAGTTGATAGCTGGTGTACTTGTTACAACGATTGCTATTACCTTCTCAAGGCCGGCCAAGCGACCGTGAGGCAGTGCTATGCCGTTACCAATACCCGTGCTACCCATACGTTCTCGAGCCATCAAGCTATTTAAAACCGTTGCCTGGTCGATGTTATCGTTATGCTTGGCAGCGATATCAGCGATGATCTCAAGAATTCGCTTTTTACTATTACACTGAACCGCACATTCGGTGCGGTCCAGACTTACGATGGCTTGTATATCCATGCTCAATTAACTACTAATGTTTTTTCAGTTTTTCCTTATGCTTGATTACCTGCCGGTCGAGTTTATCAACCA
Source organism: Alteromonas sp. ABH4_454 (assembly GCF_056311775.1). Lineage (NCBI taxonomy): Bacteria > Pseudomonadati > Pseudomonadota > Gammaproteobacteria > Alteromonadales > Alteromonadaceae > Alteromonas > Alteromonas sp. ABH4_454. The sequence goes on from NZ_CM149972.1 coordinate 1,613,908, forward strand.
TGCTGTCAATCGCCGCATACATGTCGGTATTTTCTGAGGATGCGAATACTTCAGCGCCACTTAAATGAACAGTCGCTTCAGCTTTTTGATTTAATTTTTCAACGTTCAGGATGACATGCACATTAGAAATGTGATCAAAGTGACGTTCAAGTTTGCTGAACTTCGTATCGACATAATTACGCAAAGAGTCGGTGATTTCGACATGATGACCAGTAAGGTTGATTTGCATATTTCGTCTTCCTTATATTATTAAGCCCGTTTAAATAAGGCTTTTGCGTTGGTTCGACGGCGGGATCGACAACGATTCCCGGTATTTTGCTATTGTTCGCCGAGCGACTTTTATGCCTTGCTCGGCCAACAATGAAGCAATCTTGCTATCACTTAGCGGCTTGCTAGGATTCTCCGCAGCCACTAACTTCTTGATCAATGCACGAATCGCTGTAGATGAACATTCACCACCTGACTCGGTTGCTACGTGGCTTGAGAAGAAATACTTCAATTCGAAGATGCCACGGGGCGTATGCATATACTTCTGCGTCGTCACACGTGAAATAGTCGATTCGTGCATATCTACCATTTCTGCGACATCATTTAGCACCATTGGTTTCATCATTTCCGGGCCGTGCTCAAAAAAGCCCATTTGCTGCTGCACAATGCAATTTGCAACCTTCATTAAAGTATCGTTGCGAGATTCAAGGCTCTTTATGAACCACTTGGCCTCTTGCATGTGTGAGCGGATGAATTGTGAATCGCTGCTGTTCTTGGCACGACGACTCATCGCTGCGTACTGTTGGTTTACGCTTAATTTAGGCAGACTGTCGGGGTTCAGACTCAACCACCCAACGGCCATTTTTCTTGGTTACTGAGACATCAGGAATAACGTACTCAGGCTCTTTAGTAACTAAAGCACTACCTGGGCGAGGATTCAAGGTTTGAAGCAAACGCATTGCTTCGCGCAGCTGATCTTCTTTCAATCGGCTCTTACGCATTAGCGTGCGGTAGTCTTTACTGCTCAGTAAGTCTGAATATTCCTCAATAAGCTGCTTCGCTTCAGCAAGCCACGGTGTGTCTTCTGAAAACTGGCGCAACTGCACCATAAGGCATTCTTGAGGTGTACGAGAACCTGAACCAATAGGGTCGAACATTTGAATGCGCTTAAGCACACACTCTATTTCGTCCATTTCGATAGGCTCTTCTAGATCATCGTCGTTGACCGCTTCTAAGATGTCGTCAAGAGTAACGGTTAAATAACCTGATTCGTCAATTGAGTCGATGATTGCTGTAGCGATAGCGCGGTCAGTATCTGAAAAATGAGTGAGGCGCATTTGCCAAAGAAGATGTTCTTGGATGTCTTCTGTGGTCTCACCTTGGAAGATTTGTTCATCATCATTAGATGGGCCAGGTGCAGGCGCGGAAGAAGCCGAATAATACTCATCCCAAGTGCTGTCGATAGGTAGCTCATCGGGAAGATCATTCTTCTCCAGTGCATCTCCCGCTTCTAGCGTATCGCTTGATGCAGAAGCGGTCGCTTCAGCAGCGCTATCGTCACCGTCGACATTGTTCTTTTCTACTTGTGGCTCGTCGTTACTTTCTTCCACTTCTAAAAGCGGATTAGAATCGAGGGCTTCTTGTATCTCTTGCTGGAGATCAAGCGTAGAAAGCTGCAGCAGTTTAATCGCCTGCTGAAGCTGAGGTGTCATTGTAAGTTGTTGGCTAAATTTTAGCTGTAAAGATGGTTTCATCTACGTCTTATTTAAATGCTCTAAATTAAATATACCAGAGCGAAACTGAAAAATGACAATTAGGTTACACTAACTATAGCCTGAATTGTTCGCCTAGGTATACGTCCCTTACTTTTTGATTACTTAAAACCTGTTCCGCAGTTCCTTGCGCAATAAGCTCGCCATGACTCACAATGTACGCTTTTTCGCAAACATCCAATGTTTCGCGTACGTTATGGTCCGTGATAAGGATACCAATACCCCTATCTCGCAGATGCTGTATTATCTTCTTTATATCATTAACTGATATTGGATCAACACCGGCAAATGGTTCGTCTAACAAAATAAATTGTGGTTTTGCTGCCAGAGTCTCAGCAATCTCCACGCGACGCCGTTCTCCCCCTGACAAACTCATCCCCGTACTATTACGTATATGGTTGATATTAAATTCATCAAGTAGGGCGTCTGCTTCTTCTTCTTGCTGTTGTAAATTTAAATCTTTACGGGTTTGCAAAATGGCCATGATATTTTCATGTACCGTAAGCTTCCTAAATATTGATGCCTCTTGCGGGAGGTAGCCTATACCGCGGCGTGCGCGCTCATGCATTGGCTGGTGAGTAAGCTCATTATCATCAATTTCGATCTTGCCTTTGTCTAAGTTGACTAAGCCTACAATCATGTAAAAAGTGGTGGTCTTACCAGCGCCGTTAGGGCCGAGAAGACCAACAATTTGACCGGTAGACACTGAAAGGCTTACATCGCGAACAACCTGTCGCGATTTATACGATTTAGCAAGGTTTTTAGCGCTCAAAGTTGCCATTGCTATTCATTGTCCTCGTTGTCTTTCTTAGACGATGTTTTACGAATGGTGTCAGGAGTAAATACTGTGGTAACACGACCTTCACCATCTTCACCGGCAGCACCCGTTGCAAGCAATTGTTCAGTAATCATATCGAACGTAATCTTATCACCTTGCACTTTACTGGTATCTTGCTGTAGCTCAGCATTACCCGCCAGAGAAATAGTGCGATTAATTACTTCATAGCGAATTTCATTGGCTTTCGCTGACACCGGTGTACCGTCTTCTAGTGATTGAGAATAGCTTGCAGGGTTGCCACGGGCGATAAATATTTCACGGCCGCTACCATCTGTAGCTATTACTTCTACTTCATCAGCTTCGATTAGGAGTGAACCTTGGGTAATAAGTACATCTTCCTTGTACAGCGCGGTTTTGTTTTTACCATCAATAAACTGGGTGTTTGACCCTATCTTAATGGGTTGTGAAAAATCTTCTTCACTGGCTATTACCGCACCGCTAGCGATGGCAAGTAGAAGGCTAGTTGCTAGGGGAATAAGTCGTTTGTACATGATCTAAAAGCTCGTATTCTTGTGTGCGTAAATTCGCGTTAAACCCATTGCTTAAAATAAGATATTGCGTACCCAGTATCTCAACGGGTTGATCAGATGTCATTTGTTTCGTGTCTAAATTTATCTGGATGTATTCCGTGGATAAACTTTTGACAAAATCGTCGCTGGTTTGATTTTCAATAACAACGCTATCTTCAAGCTGAATTAATTCATTGTTATAAAGCGTTCCTTCCTCGGCAGTTACAACCCAAGGTGATGAAGCGCTTTCTGTATAAAGGGTATATTTAGGTTGCTGGAATAAAACAAAGCCTAATTGGTCGTAATGCTCCATCGACTCTGCAAAGACTTTGTGATTTAACTCACCGTCTTGGTTGTACAAGGTTGTTGTTAAGTTTTTGGCCTTGTAGGCAGGCTTGAGCGCATCATTTTCGCTACTACCTTGAGTTTCAGGCTGCTCTTCCATCCACGTTGGGATGTACATAAGCATAGCTAAGATAAATAGCGCCGATATACTTAAACCTAAGCGATTGAAGCCAAACTGGCTCATACACTAGCTCCGAAAATATCATTTGCAACGCCTTTAGCTTGCAAAATGGTGTCCGATATTTCTCGAACTGCGCCAAATCCACCCGGAAGTGTGGTGATCCAGTTCGCTTGCTTTGCAACAAAAGGGTGAGCATCGGCAACCGCAATTTTTACCGCTACGTGCTGATACATACCTGTATCGGGCATATCGTCTCCTACGGCGGCAACTTCGCTTGAGTTCAACCCTAGGCTTTTCATTAATTCGCCGAGGGCGTCAGCTTTGTTTTCTTCACCCTGAATAATGTGTGCTACGTTTAGCGCCTTCATTCTGTTTTCTACAATTGCTGAACGTCGTCCTGTTATCACGGCGACGTTAACACCATTACTTACCAAGGCTTTCACGCCATATCCGTCTCGGGTGTGAAAAGCTTTAAGTTCTTCACCGTCGTTGCCCAAGTAAATGCGACCGTCTGAAAATACGCCATCCACGTCACAAACCAGTAGCTTAACATTTGCTAACTGCTCAAAAAGTGACTGGTCTAAATCGGTGTATAGAGTTGTCGTCATTTAGAGTACTCCCGCTTTCAAAAGCATGTGCATGTTGAAGGCTCCGACAGGGTTGCGCTTTTCATCGGTAACCATCAGTGCGCTTATCTTATGGGTTTCCATTAGGTTTAGGGCTTCTACAGCTAGCTGCTCTGCTGTGGTTGTTTTGCCGCCTTTGGTCATTACATCTTCTACTGTCGCACTATGCACATCTATACGGGCATCAAGTATTCGGCGTAAATCACCATCAGTAAACACGCCTGTTAACGAACCATCGGGTGCGATAACACCAGTCATGCCTAGGCCCTTTTTGGAAATTTCTAAAAGTGCATCAGCAACAGTTGCATTCAAATTTACTAGTGGGATATCACTGCCACTTAGCATGATATCACTCACTTTAAGCAGCAGCTTTCTACCTAAGCTACCGCCGGGGTGCGACAGGGCAAAGTCGTCTGAAGTGAAACCCTTTTGGTCAAGTAGGGCTACCGCAAGGGCATCGCCCATAACCAGTGTGGCCGTTGTGCTTGATGTGGGCGCCAGACCCAATGAACACGCTTCTTTTTCTACACTAATATCCAGCACTACATCTGCGTGTTGTCCTAACGAACTATCGGCACTGTTGGTCATTGCCACTACCAGTATACCTAAGCGCTTAACAACGGGCAGCAAGTTAACTAATTCATTGGTTTCACCAGAATTAGAGATGGCTAATAGGACGTCTCCTTTGCTTAGCATACCCAAGTCGCCATGGTTGGCTTCACCGGGATGCATGAAGAACGCTGGAGTACCTGTACTGGCTAGCGTAGCCGCAATTTTATTACCGATATGTCCAGATTTTCCCATACCGCTTACAACCACTTTGCCTTTGCATGAGAAAAGAATGTTGCATGCAGTGATAAAGTCATCATTTAAGCGCTCTGCAAGGTTGGCAATAGCCTGCGTTTCAATGTCGATAACGCGCTTTGCCGATTCGATATAGTGCATCTGAGTTTGTGTATTCATGATTATCCGAACAGCCAATATTGGTAGCCGATAAAGCAAGCCAGAAGTATAAATCCATTGGTTCTTGATATTGTACGCTTTCCAATTAAATCAAAGCTGAACAAGAACAACAGCAAGGTTAAACCGAGCATAACGTACATATCTCGGTTATAAACGTCAGGGTCTAGCAAGCCTGGGGCAATTAAACCTGGCATACCAAGTACGGCTAGCAAGTTGAAAATATTAGAGCCGATAATATTACCAAGTGCTAAATCATCTTCACCCTTAAGCACACCTGCGACACTTGCTGCTAATTCAGGAAGGCTTGTGCCAAACGCGATAATCGTCAACCCAATAACCAAATCAGAAATTCCCATGTATCTGGCAATTTCAACGGCTGAGTTTACAAGAAAGTGGGCACTTAAAGGCAATACGACAAGGCCAACACCAATCCAGATAAGTGCAGATGTATTAGAAACGCCTTTAGGGATTTCATCTGCGGTCTCAGCTACCAACGGGTCTTCTTTATCGACTTGTAGCGATAACCAAGCCATCATTGCCAAAACAAATATAAATAGGCCTAGTAAGATTATCCCTTCGTAAGACTTTAGCTCACCATCGAACATAAATCCGATTGCGATTAATGAGATAATAAGAAGAGCGGGGAGTTCACGTTTAAGCGTTGTAGATGAAACAAGAAGCGGCTTTACTAATGCAGTTACACCTAACACTAGTGCGATATTAGTTATATTTGAACCAAGGGCATTACCCACGGCTGTGTTCATATTGCCATTTGCAGAGGCAATAGCGGAAACCACAATTTCAGGTGCCGAAGAGCCCATAGCGACAATCGTTAATCCGATCATCATAGGAGAGATGCCGATGTTCTTTGCTAGTGCGGAAGCACCGTACACAAAACGGTCTGCACTCCAACTTAAGACAATCAGCCCAACCAGAAAAATGACAATGTTTAAAAGCACAACAACCTGTAATAGTTAGTATTTCGATAGATTGTCGCAAAAAGAGTGCCATTTGCCTATGCTAGCGTTGCTTTATTTTCACCAAAAATTGCTATTTGCTGTGAATTTCCATTTATCAAGCACTCTTGCAGTTTGAACATACTGCTGGTCAGCATTCAGTTTCAGTTAATAAACAACGAAATAGGATGGAGTCTGGAACTACCCGTGGGAATTAGTTAAGGCACTGGCATCACTTCAGCGCGGGATACAAATACCAGGCCGCGTAGATAATTGCCCACTCAGAAGGCGCTGGCAAGTTTCCTAGCAAAGCGTGGGAATGTAGGAATGGCTGTTCCCTTTCAAATTCCCAGAATGAAGCTAGGGAGCTTGCCAGACCTTCCCGAAGGGCGAGTTTAAAATGTCCGTACTCTTTGTTGTGTCACCTTGATGTAGAACCACTATACCTGCGGTAACACGCCGCGATTACGAACTTTTTAACTCTCGCTGAGTGGGTAATTATCTATGCGGTCTGGTATACAATTCGTCTTAATAGAACATAACTTGTAACTTTTTGACTTTGGCGAGGCTCTTGAAAAAGCGTACAATGGCTCCAAATTACACGGCCCATAAGGTATGTCTACTGGACAAGCCAGCCTGTAAACATAAAAAACTACACTGCAGAGTAAACTTTTTTGAATTTGTTGGCTCTTAAAAGTAAACTGTTCAGTAAACTTTATGAGTTATGTGTGTGAAGGCATAGAAATTGAATATGCACATCGCTCATACACTTTTAATATTTTCTAAGTGGATTGATTTTGCCGTTAAAAACGAAATTAATCCAGCGTCAGGGGTCGACATTTAAGTAACTATGGATCATTTAGTTGAAGTAGATAACCTAACCTTCAAACGCGCAGATCGTATCATTTATGATGGGATTTCATTGAAGGTACCTAAGGGCAAAATTACTGCGGTAATGGGGCCAAGCGGAATAGGTAAAACCACGCTGTTGCGCCTTATTGGCGGGCAGTTAACGCCAGATGAGGGCGACGTAAAATTCGACGGCGATTCAATTGTCTCTATGTCGAGAAAGTCTCTTTACGAAACCCGTCGTAGAATGAGCATGCTATTTCAAAGTGGTGCGCTATTCACTGACATGAGCGTGTTCGACAATGTGGCGTTTCCGCTTCGCGAGCATACTGAGCTATCTGAAGACTTGATAGCTACTATTGTCGCTTTAAAGCTACAGGCCGTAGGTCTGAGAGGCGCCGCGCAATTAATGCCGAGCGAACTTTCTGGTGGAATGGCGCGCAGGGCCGCGCTCGCTAGGGCGATAGCGCTAGACCCCGATTTAATTATGTACGATGAGCCTTTTGCGGGACAAGACCCTATATCCATGGGCGTGCTGGTAAAGCTTATTCGAGAGCTCAATGATGCACTCAGCTTAACAAGCATTGTCGTGACCCATGACGTAACGGAAGTGCTGACCATCGCTGATTATATTTACATTTTGGCGGATAAACGCGTCATTGGTGAAGGTACTGCGCAGCAAATTAAAGAAAGTGATTCCGAATTGGTTCAGCAATTCTTAAAAGGTAAAGCAGATGGCCCGGTTCCATTTCATTACCCAGCGCCAGACCTGAAAGCAAGCTTTCTGGGGGCAGATAAATGAAGTTCTTCCAATCATTAGGCGCTAAAACTATAGGGAAAGTTACTGCGATTGGTCGAGCAGCACTCATGCTGTTTGGCGCACTCATCGCTGTTCCCCGAGTTAAAAATGTTCCGCTGGTTATCAAACAGCTTTATGTAGTGGGTGTTCAGTCGTTACTGATCATCATGGTTTCTGGCCTATTTATTGGCATGGTAATGGCGCTGCAAGGCTATACCATTCTAGTGGATTACGGTGCAGAGGGTAGCTTAGGCCCCATGGTTGCGCTTTCTCTTTTACGAGAACTTGGTCCGGTAGTCACCGCATTGCTTTTTGCTGGGCGTGCCGGGTCAGCGTTGACCGCTGAAATTGGCCTCATGAAAGCCACCGAGCAGTTAAGTAGTTTGGAAATGATGGCAGTAGACCCACTAAGGCGCATAGTTGCTCCTCGTTTTTGGGCGGGAATGTTAGCTATGCCTATGCTCGCCATTATCTTTAGTGCCATTGGTATTTTAGGCGGTCATTTAGTTGGCGTAGACTGGTTAGGTGTTGATGCAGGCAACTACTGGTCAATCATGCAGTCGACCGTTGATTGGAACCAAGATGTTATAAACGGCGTAATAAAAAGCCTCGTTTTTGCCTTGGTTGTGACGTGGATTGCCATATTTAAAGGTTACGATTCTATTCCAACATCGGAAGGGATCAGCAAAGCGACTACCGAGACGGTGGTCTATTCATCATTAGCAGTATTAGGGCTGGACTTCGTGCTTACCGCCCTTATGTTTGGTATCGAGTAGGGGATTGGAATGAGTAAGTATAAAACGGAAGTAATGGTTGGTGTGTTTGTCATGCTTACGATAGGTGCTTTGTTATTGTTAGCACTTAAAGTTGCAAACCAAACGGTCGCAACCGAAGGCGATACCTATACCTTATATGCGAAGTTCGACAACATTGGCGGGCTAAAGCCTCGCTCTGCTGTAAAAGTGGGTGGCGTAACCGTAGGTCGAGTGTCATCTATTTCTCTCGATCAAGAAGATTTCACACCGGTAGTAGAGCTATCTATTTTAAATGAATACAACGGCTTCCCTGAAACAAGCTCTGTGTCTATTTTGACCTCGGGTTTATTAGGTGAGCAATACGTAGGTTTCCAGCCAGGGTTTTCTTTTGACGGTGTCGCCAATTTACAAGATGGTGATTACCTACAGGATACGAAGTCAGCGTTGGTACTTGAAGACCTTATCGGGCAGTTCTTATTTAACCGCGGTAGCGACGAAGACTAATCGCAACATAGCGACTGAGCGTATATAACGAAGTCGTCAATCAATTCCAGCGGCCTGATGAAACTATATACCTCATTATCAGGTCTGCTTAAAAGAGTTTGAAGTTAGGAGAGTTATTTTGAAAAAGTTTTTCGTAGCAATTGGCATTTTTATGATGTCTATAGCCGGTATGGCTAATGCGCAAGAAGTTAATGAACAAAACCCTTATGAGTTGGTTCAAGATGTGGCTAACCGCACATTCGAGCGAATTAAAGCGAATCAGGCTGAAATTAAAGCTGACCCTGAAATGCTACGCACTATTATGGAAGAAGAGTTAGTGCCGCACATTGATTATAAATTTGCAGCTTTTATGGTACTAGGTAAGCACTTTAAATCTGTGCCTCAGGAAAAGATGGGTGAGTACATCAGTGTTTTCCGTCAATACCTAGTGACTACGTATGCTGTGGCGATGGGGTACTATGACAATCAGGAAGTTATCTTTGAGCCTGAATCCTCTTTTGATGATAAAAAGTCAGTAACTGTACGCGCGGTCGTTCAAGACCCAAGCCGCCCTGAAATTAAGATTGCATTTAAGGTTCGCAAAGACAGCAAAACGAACGAATGGAAAGCCTACGATATGGTTGCTGAAGGCATTAGTATGTTAAACAGTAAGCGTAGCGAATTTGAATCAATTCTTCGTCAAGATGGCATTGATGCAGTTATCGCACTAATGCGTGACAAAATTGGCAAGCCGGTAGAGCTTGAAACAAGGCGAGCCAATTGAAATCGAAGGAGAGGCTGAGTGAGCCTGTTCGAGGTAAATGACACGGGTAGAATAGTGGTTCACGGTCAATTAGACCGTGAAACGCTGTCGAAAAACTTTTGGGAAAGTTTAAGCGGAGACCAACGTAGCACATTGGTTAGTAACAAAAAGTGCCAAGTCGATTTAGGCGATGTGGAGCGTGCAGACAGTGCAGGTTTAGCATGGCTTATTAATGCTGTTAGGGATGCAAAGCAAAATGGTGTTAGCATGACCCTGTATAAAATGCCCGAGAAGCTACAAAAGCTTGCGAAAATTAGCGACGCGGATAGCTTTTTACCCGTAGAATAAACACCATCAATCGAATAAAGAAGTAAGTTATGGAATTGTCTGAAATTGAAAAAATCTTGAAAGATGCGTTAGATCTTCACGAAGTCCACGTAAAGGGCGAAGGTTCGCATTTTAATATCATTGCGGTAAGCGATGCATTTAACGAAATGAGTCGTGTGAAGCGTCAGCAAGCAGTATACGCACCTTTAGCAGATAAAATTGCGGACGGCAGCATGCATGCAATTACCATCAAGACATTTTCAGTAAAAGACTGGGAGCGCGAGCGCCAGTTCAACATTCCTCAATAATAGGCGTCGTTCGTGGATAAACTTGTAATAAAAAAGAGCCCTGCACTTAACGGTACAGTGCGTATCTCCGGCGCGAAAAACGCGGCATTGCCGCTGTTAATGACCAGCCTACTTACCGATTCCCCTTGTCGTTATACCAATGTTCCTCGTCTTCGGGACATCAATACCACCACGGCGCTTTTGCGCGAACTAGGCGTAGAAGTAGCCCTACCGGCACCTAACGATATCGTTATTGATGCCAGCACACTCCAAAGCGTCACTGCGTCGTATGAGTTAGTACGTACTATGCGTGCATCTATCTTGGTGCTTGGGCCGTTGCTGGCTAAGCAAGGCAAAGCGAATGTCTCTTTACCTGGCGGTTGTGCCATTGGTGCACGCCCAGTAAACCTTCATTTAACTGGCCTCGAAAAGATGGGCGCTAAAATTGAAGTAGACGAAGGCTATATCCGTGCTGAAGTTGATGGTCGTCTAAAGGGCGCTCGTATCTTTATGGATATGGTGAGTGTAGGCGCTACCGAAAACCTACTGATGGCAGCAGCGTTGGCAGACGGCACGACTATTTTAGAAAACGCCGCGCGTGAACCTGAAATTGTTGATTTGGCTAACTGTCTCATTCAGATGGGCGCCAAAATCAAAGGTGCAGGAAGCGATAAAATCACTATTGAAGGTGTAGAAACCTTAAATGGTTGTGATTATGCCGTATTGCCAGATCGCATTGAAACAGGTACTTTCTTGGTAGCGGCTGCCGTAACCGGCGGCAAAATTCGCTGTACCCATGCAGCACCAGATACGTTAGATGCTGTACTAGACAAACTAGAGCAAACTGGTGCGAAGATCACCGTAGGCGAAGACTGGATTGAGCTAGATATGGAAGGGCGTAAGCCACAGGCTGTGCGTGTTAAAACTGCACCACACCCAGCATTTCCTACTGATATGCAGGCTCAGTTTGTTACCCTTAACTGCGTAGCCGAAGGTACAGGCGTAATTACCGAAACGATTTTTGAAAATCGCTTTATGCATGTGCCAGAGTTACAACGCATGGGCGCAGAAATCGCACTTGAAGCTAACTCAGCCGTGTCAAAGGGCAGTTCAAGCTTGAAAGGGGCGCCAGTAATGGCTACTGACCTTCGCGCCTCAGCAAGCTTAGTTATCGCTGGGCTTATCGCAGACGGTGAGACTCACGTAAATCGTATTTACCACTTAGATCGTGGTTATGAATCGATAGAAGAGAAATTGGGTGGCTTAGGAGCCATCATCGAGCGAGTTAAAGAGTAAACCTTATACCTTTGACTAGTCCTGAAATAGGTTGACACTTATTTCGGTTAAAACGCCCGATGTATTTCATCGGGCGTTTTGTATTTAAGAGCCAGATGTGGCCTCCTACCATTATAGATTGTTACTGACTCTGCAACCATCTTTCTCGCTTCTTCTAAATCTCTTGGCTTATGGAGTAAGTATTCATTTTTAAGAATACCGTTTATCCGCTCTGCAAGGGCGTTTTGATAGCAGTCGTAGCCATCTGTCATTGAGCACTGTACATCATGTTTTCTATGGATTTTTTGATACTCTTCTGAGCAATACTGTATACCTCTGTCAGAATGATGTACGAGTTTTTCGTTTGTGCTTTTTTGTTTAAGCGCTCGAGTAAATGCTTGCTTTACTGACTGCGTTCGCATGTTATCGTCGACCTGATAGCCCACAATCTTCCGCGAATAAGCATCTGTAATGAGACTCACATAACTCTCTCCAGTTCGCGTCGGTAAGTACGTGATATCCGCTACCCATAGCTGATTGGGTTTATCCGCTTTTAACCCCGCTTTAATAAGATTGGGATGACAGCGAAACCGATGATGACTGTTCGTTGTTTTGTGATAGGCACGCTTTGTAGGCACTAATAGACGCCTTTCTCTTAGTAAATTAAAGAGATGATCCCTACCAATATCTATTTTTACGAGCGCAAGAAGATACTGTAGTTTCCTAGTGCCGATGCGAGGTTGAATCATTCGCTCATGACGTACGAATTGAATGACTCTAGCCTCATGCGCTTCGCGCTTGATTGAACGAGCACAATGTTGGTAATAGGCCTGGCGAGAAATATTCAGATAACGACAAGCTTTGGCTACGGAAACCCCGTCTATCACTTTTTCCTGGATGACTTTCTTTTGCGCTTTTTTACAACGCTTACTCCATAATCAGTTTCAAGAACATTCACGACGGCTTCAAAGAAATCAGCTTTCATTTTCGTATCAGCAAGCTCTTTCTCCAGTGCCTTAATACGCTGTTCTGGAGTGAACTCTACTTTGGACTTATCCATGCTGTTACCTCGTTTAAGAAGCTTAGGTGTACCACCCGTCCAATTTAGACGACCATGCTTACGAAGCCAAACTAAAACCGTTGAACACCCCTGAATTCCGTAGTGGTCTTGTGCTTGTTTATATGTGAATTCGCCTTTTTCAACTTGGTCTACAACGGCCAGTTTAAAAGCGAGGGAATAATCGCGTTGAGTTCTTTTGCTATTTGATTTCATTACACTCTCCAAATTAAGTTTGAAAAGTGTCAACGCTATTTAGGATGGGTCACTTGCACAAGAAAAAGCGCCGCATTTTCTAATGCGGCGCTTTTTTATATATAAAAATTTACTACCTAATTTTTTCCCAGATGCTTTCTACAAGCGTTGTAGAAGTTTAAGCGTTAACTGTTGGTAAATGCTACTAAGGCTATTGTCCCGCTCGGAGTTCTCCAACAGTTGCAGTCAACGTGATTGATTGCCCATCGCGGCTAAGTTCAATCTCAAGCTCAGTGCCAGGCTCTGTTTCAGCAATCATATCCAGCGTTTTAGATGCGCTTTCCAAACGCACACCATCAATGGCTACTATGATGTCTCCAGGGCGAATACCCGCGATGTCGGCAGGGCTGCCTTTAGCTACCGCTTGTACATCAATGCCTGGTCGGTTGCGGTTCTCTCCGCCTACAAAGCCAAGCTGACCGCGCACAACCCGGCCATTACTGATAATTTCATCCATAACGCGCTTAGCCAGTTCATAAGGAACAGCGAAGTTAATTCCATCTACATTGCGTGCGCGATTGTTAGAATCTAGCACCTGGAAATTGGCGTTGGTGATACCCAGCAAAATGCCATTACTATCTACCAAAGCACCACCCGAGTTTCCTTGGTTTAATACAGCATCGGTTTGAATGAAATCCACATAGTTCGACAGGCCATTGCGACCTGCTCTACTTACGATCCCTTGGGTTATGGTTTGCCCCAAGTCGAAGGGGTTGCCTATTGCCATTACTACGTCGCCGACATGGGTATCGGGTTCTGAAACCTGAGGGATAATATGTAGGTTGTCAGCCGTGACTTTCAATACGGCAAGGTCAGTGAGTGGGTCGGTACCTACAATTTGTGCTTCTAAAATACGACCGTCTTGCACTGCTACGTAAATACTGTCGGCATTGGCTACAACGTGGTGGCAGGTAAGCAGGTAGCCATTCTCTGTCATGATAACGCCAGAGCCCAAGTTGGTACGCCCACGAGATTGATTTCGAAATAGACCTGAGCCGTTTTCGATACTAACACTATAAATGTTCACGACAGCAGGTGCGGACCGGCTCAACGCTGAAAAATAGCTTTCGCGACTGGCGCTAACAGATGGCTCATTAAAAAAGCCTTGGGCGAGCCCCTTACCTTGCCTAAGTTCTGGCAAAAAAATCAACAGTAGAGCCGCAACGGCAACGCCTAGGATGATAGATTTTAGTAAGAAGTTAAATATTGAGCGGCCAGTCACAAGTCACACTTATTGTTGTCTGTTGCACTTACTCCATACGTACCGTTATTGAGGTACTACTTCACAAATTAAAAGCGCAACAATCTGAATTTATCTTTATTACTGTAAAGGATATCACTTTATTCACTAAACTACCGTAATGAAGCGCAAATTTTGTGTAACTCAATACGACAGAAAAGATGGTTGGAAAGTAAGCTAATGTGGATAGGGCTAAGGGGATAGTTTAGCCCAATAAAAAACGGCGCTTTAAAAGCGCCGTTTAACATGTATTCCTGCTTAGGAATTAGTAATTTTGAGAACTGAGCTCTACTGTCTGATAACCAAGTAAAGGGTAGAGTTACCGCGTTTTACATTAAGTGCGATAACGCCTTTGGCTTCGTCTAGCGCGTTTCTGAACTCCGCAACCGTTGATGTGCGAACGCGGTTAACGCCAATGATCACATCTTCAGATTGAAGGCCGATACGCGCCGCAGGTGCACCACGCTCAATCTCAGATACGACTACACCAGCATTGCCAGCATCGTCTGTGCCATTAGACAGTGTGGCGCCTTCTAGGGCTGGGTGAATCTGAGCCGCAGTTACCGTGGTATCAGTAGCATCGTCTAATACCACATCTACGTTCATTTTCTTGCCTTTACGCATAACGGTTAGCTCAACCTCTGCGCCGGCCCCCATACTCGCAATTTTTGCACGCAGTTCTTGGAAGCTGTGAAGTTTGCGACCGTTAATCGCCGTAATAATATCACCTGCTTGAAGACCGCCTTTCTCTGCAGCCGAGTCAGGCTGTACTTCGCTTACGAACGCACCAATATTAACTTCGGCATTCATAGCTTCAGCAAGGCCCGCATCAATATCACTACCTAGAATACCCAGAAGGCCACGGCGTACTTCACCATATTCAGCAATTTGATCAACAAGGCTTTTCATCATATTGGCAGGGATAGCAAAACCAATACCCACGTTGCCGCCATTAGGGCCAAAAATAGCGGTATTGATACCAACCAACTCACCGTGAAGGTTAACTAATGCGCCACCTGAGTTACCCCGGTTAATTGCTGCATCAGTTTGAATGAAGTCTTCGTAACCGCCTATGTTTAAGCCTGAACGGCCTAAAGCACTTACAATGCCTGAGGTTACCGTTTGAGAGAGACCGAAAGGATTACCAATGGCGACTACAAAATCACCAACCCGTAGTACGTCAGAATCGGCAAGCGGCAAGGCTTTTAAATCATCCGGCTCAATCTTAAGCAAAGCGATATCACTTTGCTCATCAGAGCCCAACTTTTTCGCTTTGAACTCGCGTCCGTCTGTTAATTTAACGGTGATTTCGTCCGCGTTGTCTACAACGTGATTGTTGGTAACTACGTAACCTTTGTCAGCATCAATAATGACACCAGAACCAAGACCACGGAAAGGACGTTCTTGAACTTGCTCTTGCGGCGCACCGAAGAAGTAGCGAAACATTTCCGGCACGCGCTGTGTTGAGGTTTGGGTGCCCTCGACCGCAATGCTAACTACCGCAGGGGTAGCTTCTTCAAGCATAGGGGCTAACGAGGGAACCTCATCTTTTGTATCAGAAAAAAATGGTAACGCCGCCTGTGTGCTAGCAGTAAAGCCCAATGAACTTACAACAACGGCAGATGCCAATAGACAATGGCGAAAAGACATTTTCATGTTCGCTTACACTCCTTCATGTTATATGCGACATAGCATGGTTTCAGTAGAAGAGTCTGACGTTGGAATAAAGTTCCCGATGTTACTGTTTTTCTGCGTTATTCTGCTCAGAACCACCGACGAACAGCCCAGAACCTGAGTTAGCGAAGTCTCTTGGCTGTGTGTCAGAAACACGCTTAACTCTCGATTTGTCAGACCCTTTCAAGTTGTTACGTAAATATGTTGTTGCTTGTTCCCCGTAAAAGGGAACTTTGCTGTCATCATCGCCGCCTTGTTCAAGCAGCATTTCATACTCTTCAATTTGTTGCTTAAGCGTATCGCACTGACTTTCAATGCTTTCTAAGCTTTGACGAGTTTGATGAATGTGGTGCTGCGCTTGTTGTGCGAGGATCTCTTTAACTTGCTTTTCAGTTTGTGCAGTATTGCCTGCGCCTTGCTTTTGTTGAAGAAAGCGACCAGCGAAAAAGCCAATAATTAAACCAACAACTAACAAAGCAAGAGATACTAACAATTCCATTATATTCTCCGAATAAATCTACATCGTGCAGCCGACCTTTCTTTCTACGATCTAAAAGCTGCTTTCGACCATATGCTGAATATAGCAAGGTCAAACCCGAAAAGCGCATACATAGTTTCATTTATTCAGTGTATGTCGAATTTCAATGTGAGATTCTACCGTGATTTCCATTAAAATTAAGGTCATAATTGAGAAATTCAAGCAGGTCGGTGCAGCAAGCGCCGCTATTGACTTTTGTACGGAGTGGTTTCGGCGATGACGCCATGGGAAAAATATCAGCTAGATCTGCAGTCGTCTGATTTTCATTATGACGCGGCACAAGAAAATGCAGTAAAAGAACTTCAGCGTTTGTACGATGAATTGACCGAGCCCAAAAAGAAAATGACTTGGCGGGTTAAGTTAAAAGCTGCGTTTGGGAAAGGACATGCCAAGCCGGGTATTCAAGGCATTTACTTTTATGGCGGGGTAGGGCGAGGTAAAACCTATTTAGTAGATACCTTCTACGATTGCTTGCCTTTTGAAAAGAAAATGCGCGTGCATTTTCACCGCTTCATGTATCGCGTGCACGACGAACTTAAGCAACTTAAAAGCGAACAAGATCCTTTGAAGTTGGTGGCGGCAAAACTGGCAAAAGAAGCACGAGTTATCTGTTTTGACGAGTTTTTCGTATCCGATATTACTGATGCCATGATTTTAGGCACGTTAATGGAAGAGTTATTTGGTCACGGTATTGTGCTGGTGGCAACCTCTAACATAGTGCCAGACGATTTGTATAAAAACGGATTGCAGCGTGCGCGATTCTTACCAGCCATCGACTTACTAAATCAGAATACCCGCGTGGTGAATGTTGATAGTGGTATTGATTATCGCTTGAGAACCCTAGAGCAAGCCGAAATTTATCACTACCCACTTGATGAGGAAGCCACAGAAAACTTACATAGCTACTTTTCTCAATTAGCGCCAGAAGAAGGCACCAAAAGCGAAGAAATTGAGGTGAATAATCGTAAAATCGAAACCCTTCGAAACGCAGACGGTGTATTGATGATCGACTTCAAAGCTCTGTGTGGCGGCCCCCGCAGCCAGAGTGACTATATTGAACTCAGTCGCTGTTATCACTCGGTGCTTTTGGCTAATGTCGCGGAAATGGGCCAGCATAATGACGATGTGGCGCGCCGCTTTATTGCTATGGTAGACGAGTTCTATGAGCGTAACGTGAAACTGATTATATCGGCAGAAGTTGCACTGGAAAACCTTTATACCGAAGGACTACTTAACTTCGAGTTTAGACGCTGTCTTAGCCGCTTAAAGGAAATGCAGTCACACGATTACCTAGCCACAGAACATTTACCATAGCCAAAGTGTGTGGGGTCAGAGTACATTTATGTCTAATAAGAGCGGGTAAGCACTATGCTTGCGTCCCTTGAAAGGGGATTCACATTGGTATTAGAGGAAAATTAAGGTAGAATTTCGCACAATTTTTCTGTGTTGCTAAATCAGCGTTTAGTTTGGGAAAGGTTGCACCTAGCAATTTTTGCAATGCCTCGTTTCGCATTAACTCCAAATAAGACAAAGCGGCGCAGCCTGATAAAAGGTTCAGGCAAATAGTACCCCGATAAAACCCAACGCAGCATTTCTAATTGCGAGAAAGAGAATTTTAAGATGGGAAGAGCATTCGAAGTTCGTAAAGCCGCCATGGCAAAAACTGCCGGCGCAAAAACTAAGGTTTATTCTAAGTACGGTAAAGAAATTTACGTGTGCGCAAAAAATGGTGGTGCCGATCCAGACACTAACCTTTCACTTCGCCGCCTTATGGAAAAAGCGAAGAAAGACCAAGTACCAAGCCATGTTATCGAAAAAGCGATTGATAAAGCCGCTGGTGGCGCTGGTGAAGACTTCCAGCCTATGCGTTACGAAGGCTTTGGCCCGGGTAACTGTATGGTTATTGTTGACTGCTTGTCTGACAATGCAAACCGCACTATTACTGAAGTTCGTAACTGCTTCACGAAAACCAATGCCAAGTTAGGTGCGCAGGGTGCGGTATCGCATATGTTCGATCACCAAGCGGTATTCCAGTTTGAAGGTGACGACGAAGACGCTATTCTAGAAGTGCTGATGGAAGCAGACGTAGACGTAACTGACGTTGAAGTTGAAGACGGTAAAGTTACCGTTTATGCGCCGCACACTGAATTCTATCAAGTAAAAACAGCGCTAACTGAAGCTTACCCAGACATTACGTTTATTGCCGATGAGATGAGCTGGATGCCTCAGACTGAAACTGAGATCAGCGAAGAAGATATGCCTATGTTTGAAAAATTCATGGACATGCTTAACGACTGTGACGACGTACAAGACGTTTACCACAACGCGATTACGCCGAGCAGTAACTAAAAAGCGCAAACCTCATGAACAAAAAACCTCGCCAATGCGAGGTTTTTTTATGTGCTCAAACGTTTAACGGCGATTATAGATAAACCGTTTCGTACTTTATCGGCGCTAACTTTTTTAAAATACGATTTTCCTGCTGATAGGTAAGACCTACATCACGCATAGCACCTTGAACATACTCTACCAAAATATAGAATTCACGCTCTTTGATGTTGAGACCTTTGTGAGACTCTAACATTGATTTGCCATCGTACTCGCAAGGCCCGCCAATAAGCTCACAAGTTTGCAAAACGAGCTGATCTCGTAGATGCTTTTTTGGCACCCCTTTAAAGTAGTGGCCAATGACAGGGTCAGTGTAAATACGAGTGATAGCCACACCATAGACAGTGTTCAGGGTTTTATGGCCGCCAATTTCATCATATAGACTTTGCTTTTCAGTGCTTGCACAACCAAAAAGCAAAATGTTTAGTAGCGCTATTGCTGCAATGGGAATACATTTCAACAACTTCATAGGTGGTATCTCCCCATTAAAAATTGCCATTTACCGTTAGGTAGAAACCACTTGAGCTCTCTTGCAGCGGTAAATTACCTAAATCCACATAGGCAGCGGTAATTGAAATAGACTTATTTGGAAAGTAAGCAATAAAAGCATCAATAACCGTGTCCTCTTCGGCTAGCCCACCTAACCGATTCGTTTGCGTTCGAAACTCCGTGCCAATTGCCGTGGTGGGGCTGATTAATACTGCAACGGAGCCTTCCCACTCAACTTTTTCACTGTCGTTACCTTCAGCACCAAAACCCAATAGGCCAAACACATTTGCCTTAGTGTACCTGGCGGTTAAATTAGTGAGTAAATTATAGCCTGACGGTGTGCCCAACCATAATTTAGTCGCCGAAAGGTAAATGTCAGTGCCGCTGTCGTCCTTCGCACCTAACAGTAAAGGTACTCCTATTTTAGGAAGTGGAACGGTGCCATCTGGTAATGAAAGCGAACTATCAACATCTCTATTTTTCTTATACTGGGCGCCTAAAGCGATTTGTGGGGCCCATGAGTTTTGGGTAAAAACACCATCACCGAACAATTTAACCTTTGCCCCCACAATATCTTGCTCGATAGTTGTACTGTTAGCATTGGTCACCGCACCTTCAGTCAGTAGCGCAAACACATTGCTGGTTAACCCAGCTGAAATATCTAAACGCTGGCGCTGTATGCTAATTTCAATGCGGTCAAAAAGACTTATGCCTGCACCAGCAGTAGTGAGCGAGTAATCGTTAAGGCTTAAGTATTGCACATTGGCAGAGTAGCTGACTTCTTCTTTACTCGTGTAGCCGCCAATAAATGCCCAAGGGGTTATGCCGCCCCCTGCGGTGCCTTCAAAGCCGGTAATTCCACCCGAGGCGATTAAGCGAGAACCACTGTCTGCTAACGCGAACGATGAAGTAAAAAGTAGCGGTAGCAGCAAAAGCCTCTTCATAACAAAGTCCTAATTTTATTTTGTGTGATTTTTTAATTAGTCCAAAGCATAGCGGCTAGACAAATAATTGTGAAATTATTGATAAGACTACTAAACTAAAGCAGCTTAATAGTCCGATTACCGATACCCACCGGGGAATAAAACGCTTACTTTTCTCAACGTTAAACGCAGCAAGGTTTGTAATGCCGT
Organism: Alteromonas sp. ABH4_454; assembly: GCF_056311775.1. NCBI lineage: Bacteria > Pseudomonadati > Pseudomonadota > Gammaproteobacteria > Alteromonadales > Alteromonadaceae > Alteromonas > Alteromonas sp. ABH4_454. The sequence continues at coordinate 1,634,338 of NZ_CM149972.1, forward strand.
AGTACAGAAGTACCGTAAGCGCACTTAATGTCCACGCAAATTGAATACCTCCCAAGGCAACAATTACAGAAATAACGGCAAAAGTAGCCCAGGTTGCAGCGGGCGCAGATTGATTATCGTTACTTAGTTTGCCAAGCGTGTTGGGTAAGTCACCTCGTCTACCCATGGCTAAGATTACCCGCGACACTCCTAATAGTAGATTTAAGATGACCCCACACATGGCAGTGATGCCTCCGAAGAGTACAATTTTCTGCCAAATACTATCAGGTAATAAATAAGCGATGTTGTAGTTATTACTGACAAGTTGCCCAGTGTCGATGCGCAGAATGGCTAGCCCTAGTAGAACATAAAGCAAGCTGATGATGGTCAGGGTAATAACCACAGCTCGGGGGATATTGCGTCTAGGAGCAATAATCTCTTCTCCCATGGTGGCAATGCGTCCATATCCTGTGAATGCGACAAACATTAAGGCCGCGGCGTGAGAAACAGATAGCCAAGAGACCTCTAAGTGCTCATGTACCGTATTATCGCTTCCAGTGACCTGATGTGATGCGGTGCGAAGATCTAAAGACATTGCAGCGATAATGAAGGTTAGCAGCCCAGCGACACTAATAAGGACAAGTAAAGTATTGAGCCAGTTGGTACGTCTAACACCATTTAGCACAAGAAAGGTAAAAAGTAGTAACAGCCCAATTGACAGTGCACTTACAAAAACAGTGTTTAGATTTACTGTAGAGGGCATAACATGTTCGAAAACGTGTAAAGTAAACACTGTGACAGCAAGCGCAGCGGTGGCCGCCGATGCGCTTTTCGCTACCACAAAAAGCCCGCCAGCAAGTTTTCCACTAATCGGGTTAAGGTAGCGATAGCCATATTCATACGTCCCTCCGCTTACAGGGTGTGCAGCGGCAAGCTGCGCAGATGATAGCCCGTTGCACAATGCCGTTAATGCGGCTATAGCTATGGCGAGTACTAAAAAATGTCCAGCGAAGGTTGAGCTTAGGCCAACACTGACATAAGCGCCCGTGCCTAAAATTGAGCCTAGCCCGATTACCAATGCGCCCCACAACCCTGTGGTTTTTGAAAGCATGGTGTGAGTGTTTTGTGTCATTAAATATTGAACCCCGTTTAAAAGATGGAAGGCAGCGCTGAGTAGGAATTGAAGCTGAAAAGTGTGATAGTGTTAATCCATCGACGTATCTCTTTTCTCATGGAAGCAGATATTTGGTGAAATTTTTGACTGAGCTAATTGTATTGATGCAAATGTTTACCTATGCGGTCAGCGTTTTTATCAAATCGTTCCAGTTAAGCGGTTTAGACAAGTAATAACCTTGTGCCCAATCACAGCCACTTTCTTTTAGATATTTGAGTTGTTCTTCAGTCTCAACGCCTTCAGCGATTACACGTAGCCCATACAACTTAGCTAAATTCTGTATGATCATAACCATTTTTTGTCTGGCTTCTCGCTCAGAAAATAAATCATTCACAAATGAACGGTCTATTTTCAGGCAGTCAGCAGGGTAATTGATCAATTGGCTAAACGCAGTGTACCCGGTTCCAAAATCATCTAACGCTAGTGACACTCCCAGTGCTTCTAACGCTTCTAGCGTTGCTATACAGGCGGTATCTCCTGCAACAAAAGCGGTTTCTGTTACTTCAAGCTCAATGTACTCGGGTGATACATTGTAGGTTTCCAGTAAGGCTTTAACTTGGGAAGGGAAAAGTTCGTTATGTAACTCTACGCCAGAAATATTGATACAGATTTTACCGTTGAAGCTATGTTCCGACTGCAGGTTAACGAGTGCCCTTAACGCATTATTGATGACCCAAAGGTCGATATCTTTTATAAGCCCAGTTGCTTCCGCGACAGGGATGAAGCGATCTGGGCCTATTCCTTTGAGGTCTGGCGTATGGCACCTAAGCAAGGCTTCAACAGCAACTATCGAGCTATTTCGGCAGTCGTATATTGGCATAAATGCTAAAGAAAATTGTTCTTCACTTAACGCGCGTTTGAGACCCTGCTCTATTTGTTGGCGATCTCGTAAGCTATCTGCAATATCTTGTGTAAAAAATCTGAAGCAATTCTTACCACTGTGTTTTGCGTTATACATAGCAGCATCAGCGTGATTGATCAGGTCTGAAGGTTCAGTAGCATCGTCTGGGTAAACAGCGATTCCTATGCTCGCATAAGTCATATGCTTTATACCATCAACTTCAAAGCCCCCGTTAAACACCTCTAAAATACGTGAGGCGACGGTTGCCGCATCTATAGGTTCTTTGATGTTAGGCAATAATACAACAAACTCATCCCCAGCGAGCCTAGCTAGACTTTCTGAACTACTTTTGAATACTCGATCTGTTGAGCGAATCGCTTCCCAAAGGCGTTCACTAAATTTAAGTAACAAGCGGTCCCCCGCGTCATGACCATATTGATCATTTACTTGCTTAAAATTATCGAGGTCTATGTATAACAACCCTATACGCTGTTTGTCTTTTTCAGCCCGGCTTAGCATTCGATTTAAATTTGTTTTAAAACTCCAGCGATTAGGTAGACCTGTTAATGTGTCGTAATAGGCCATCTGACGAATATCGTCATCATGAAGCTGCATAATGGTTTGATAAGATTGTTCTTCAGACTTCAACGCCGCGAGACATATTGTATTAAGAGCCAGTGTAGTAAGGATGAAACGAATAGATTCAACAAGTGTGTAACTAGTTACTAGCAACGCGGATAATGGTGTAAACAACAGTAAAGTGCTAGTCACAGTGAAGATAGCAAATACAGCGACTGCAGGCCAAAAGCGGTTGATAAAAAGGTTAATTGCAGCAATAGGGTAAACCCAAAGTAAACCTGTATTATCCTTACCCCCCGTAATCAGCAGGGTCATTGATAGAGTAAATAAAATGCCGCTTAAAACAATAACTGCGCGTTCAACATTATTGCTGCGCTTTAATAGATAAAGGTTAAATAACCCAACTGCCGCGTTGGCAAGGAGGATACTACCTAACAGTACAGACCCATCGTATAAACTGAATCCGCCTAATGCACATAAAAAAATAACGCCAATGGTGGTCAGAACATAGCACAGTGTGTAACGCCTACTTTGGCGTACTGCCCTCATTTCTTGATGTCCTGCAGTGGTTTGTTGAGATGATGAAGTGGTTGTCAAGGTTACCTAGGATCCATGGTAAGAATATCGGCTTTTAGGTTTATAAGAATCTAACTGGCGAAAAATTACAATTATCAAAATAATAGACCACAAAACTAAGCAATTCAAAATGAAACAAAGTGCGCTACCTAATTGCGCTGGAATTACAACGACCACTTAGCTTAGCTGTATAAACCTTGAACGAATTTTTACAATGCCAGTTCAGTTTCAAAAATATTTTGAAACTGATTCATTTTTTATCGGGCTTATCATTGAAAAGCTGAATCTATACCATACACACAACTTTTGAGTTTTCCCTATTTAATGTTCTGAGGAGTTAGTTGTGTCTCATCCAATTATTGAAGATTTAAACAAGCGTTATACGGTTAAGAAGTACGATGCAAACAAACGCATCTCAGCGGACGACCTTGCTACCATTCTTGAAGCTTTGCGTCTATCAGCGTCTTCTATCAACTCTCAGCCTTGGAAGTTTGTTGTAGTAGAAAGCGATGAAGCAAAGCAGCGTTTGCACGATAGCTTTGAAAATAAGCATCAGTTTAACCAACATCACGCTAAAGAAGCATCGCATACTATTTTGTTTGCCTACGACCCTAAATTCACCAAAGAAAAATTCGTTAAGCGTGTAGATGCGGAAGTCGCTTCTGGTCATTTACCTGAAGATATGCGTGAAAACTTTATGGGGGCTTATGCCTTCGCTGAAGCGAACACCGATGAAAACGGTAACAACGCAGCGTGGACTAAAGCGCAGGTTTATCTTGCGCTCGGCAATGTAATGCATGCGTTGGCTCGTTTAGGCATTGCGTCTACACCGATGGAAGGGGTTGACCCTGATATGTTAGGTGAACTGTTCGCTGACGAGCTAGATGGTCATATTTGTGAAGTGGCACTGGCTATGGGTTACCCTGACACTGAGCAAGACTGGAACCATGGCTTACCTAAGGCCCGCTTGCCAAAAGATGACGTAATTGCAGTAGTTTAATCCTTATAGAACAGCCAGCTGTTTTAAGTATAAAATGTAAAAGAGCGCCTTTAACGGCGCTCTTTTATTTGCAATACTGGTGCAATCTGGCGTTGAAAATATTCTGTTTGCCCCCATCTCACTGGCTTGTCTGAAATCGTATTGTTAATAAAACCAGCCTAGATATCGTGCGCGCTTTTTTAAAACGCTATTACCCTTCTTCATTTACGCCGTTTTTCGTGGCGTGGGTATTGTCGTATCTAATTGTTAGCACGGGTTTTCAAACATCTGATGTAGCGAGTAATGCTGAATTTACATCGCAATCTCCGCTGGCCAAGTTTGTTCACAGTACGCAAAGCTACTCCCTTAGGTTTAGCGCAACTAAGCTAACCGGTGATAAAGGCGAAAAGCCTACAGACGCAGAGCCGCAAGACTTAATATCGGCATCGCTAAACTTTGCCTTCTACAACTTGTCATCCACCAAGGTGCCATCAGCAGGCTCTTTCTTTACTGATAAAACGTGGGTAAAAGCGAACCCTCGAGGTCCACCTTCCATCCTGAGCTAACCCCTTTACACGCGCTAACGTGAAAGCAAAACCTCTTGTTTCTCGTTAAAGCGCTTTAAAATTTAATTATTCAGGATTTAAAATGGCACGATTTTCATTTCGTGGCTTTGTGTATGTGCTCATCGTTATGCTCGGTTTACTGAGCGCTGCGCCCAACATATTGCCACAATCAGTTAAACAGCAGTTACCTTCGTGGTACACCACATCAACACTATCTCTAGGCTTAGATTTGCAAGGTGGCTCGCATCTGCTCTTAGCCGCAGACACCGACGCGTTGTTTGAGAAGCAACTCAGCAGTTTTTCCAGCGATGTACTTAGCGAATTACGTACCCAAAACGTACGCTATACCAGAACATCTCACTCGCTTTCTTCAAAGGCGAGTAGTGATAATAATGCTGGAAGCGTTGTATTTACCTTGCGTAATGCAGGCGATGCTAGAAAAGTTAAGGATGTTGCCTATCACATTTCAGCTCAACCGAACGGAGCAAGTGCACTTGATGTTGCAGTAAAGCAAAACACTGTCACCCTTACACTCAACGAACTCTATTCAGAGCAATTGATTAAAGACACATTAAGCCGAAGTGTTGAGGTTGTAAGGAAGCGTTTGAACGAAACCGGGCTTACCGAGCCTAGCGTTACGCTACAAGGTAAAGACGCCATTTTAGTTCAGATGCCGGGTATGTCTGACCCGACCCAAGTTAAAAAGCTTCTGGGTACTACAGCACAAATGACCTTTCACTGGGCGGCAAACAGTCGCTCAGAACAAGTAATGAGCAAGCAAGATGCGGCGGGTAATACCTATCGCTTAGAGCAAAAGGTGGCGCTAGAAGGCGAACATATCACTGACGCGGCCGGTGTTTTAAGTAGCGAAACCGGTCAGCCGGTAGTGACGTTTCGATTAGACAGCGCAGGTGCTAAGCAGTTTGCTACTATGACCCGTGACAACATTGGCCGAGTGCTTGCTATTGTTCTTGACGATAAAGTGGTGACCGCTCCGGTTATTAACAGCGTGATCCCAGGCGGTCGTGGAGAAATTACCGGTAACTTTACGCTGCCAGAGGCTGGTAATACCGCATTAATGCTTCGCACTGGTGCGTTACCTGTGCCCCTTAATATTATAGAAGAGCGTACGGTTGGGCCTGATTTAGGTAGCGACGCTATTCAAACCGGTGTAGAAAGTGGCATAGCAGGTGCGTTGCTAGTTTTAGCATTTATGGTAGCGATTTACGGCAGGTGGGGGGCTATTGCAAGCTTTGCTCTGTGTATAAACATGGCATTGGTGTTTGGCGCGTTAACCTTATTTGGTGCAACGCTGACTCTACCTGGCATTGCAGGCTTGATTCTGACCATGGGTATGGCGGTAGATGCGAACATTTTGATTAATGAACGTATTCGTGAGGAAAGTAAAAAAGGCCGCACTGCAGCCAGTGCAATAGAAGTGGGCTTTGAAAAAGCTTTCGCGACAATAGTAGATTCAAACTTCACTACGCTCATAGCGGTAAGCTTGTTGTTTATGTTTGGTAGTGGGCCTATCAAAGGGTTTGCTATCACCATTGCCCTTGGTCTTGTATCTTCAGTATTTACTGCGGTTGCCTTAACTAAAATGTTGATGCTAAGAGCGGTTAAGTTGAAAAAAAGAAACACGAGAGATCGCACGCCCATGCGCTTCTCATCACCGCTACTGCGGTTGAGTGATAAGCTAAGCGGTATTAATTTTCTGGCTAAACGTAAGATTGCATTAGCTATTTCGGTAGTGCTAACAGTGCTCTCAATTGGTTTATTTGCCAAACCAGGTTTACATTATGGTGTCGATTTTACCGGCGGCACCATGATTGAGTTGACCGCACCAAGCCTTTCTACCGATGAGCTGCGCAATGTCATTGAAAGTAATGGCTTTGATCAGATAGCAATTCAAGAATACGGCAGTGAGCATCACTATTTGTTGCGAGCTCCTGTTCTGGAAAACAGTGGCGAGCTTGAAAATAGTAATGCAAAGCAGACTGATGCCCTAAAACGTGCGATTTCACAGGCTGACGAGCAGGTAAGTTTTGATAAAATTGATATGGTTGGACCCAAAGTCAGCGGAGACTTCGCAGAGCTATCAATTCTTGCGCTACTTATCGCTGGTGGCGGCATGTTGGTGTACTTGTGGGCGCGCTTTGAAGCGCATTTCGCGACGGCAGCACTGCTTACCGTGTTACTGGATTTAACCAAAACCATAGGCTTTTTTGCGTTAACCGGTATCGAGTTTAACTTAACAGCGGTTGCAGCGTTATTGGCGCTGATTGGTTATTCGATAAACGATAAAGTGGTGGTGCTTGATCGTATCCGCGAACTATTACGTTTAGACCCAACCAAACCTTTAGCAAATACCATCAACGAAGCGGTAAACAGCACATTAAGTCGAACGGTATTTACGTCCGTTACCACGCTGTTAGCGCTGCTTCCAATGGCTTTATTTGGTGGTGACGCAGTAGAAAGTTTTGCAGTGCCTATGGTTTTCGCTGTCGTAATTGGCACGTCTTCAACCTTGTTCATCACCTCTACATTATTGTACTTGTTGGGTAGTAGAAGAGAGAAACAGGGGAAAGCACAGTTAAAGCCCACTGCGGAAGAAATTAAGGCTTCGTTGTCGCACATCCCTTAGGCGACACTAGTTCCTTAACCTTATTACCCTGCCGTGTTTTTGTGCCTCAATACTTTGGAACAAAAACGCGGTAAGGTAGCAGTATTAACAGGAACCCTCGATGCGTACTTCCAGTTTTGCGTAAGCATGCATCAGTGGCAATAAGGAACGTATAATGTTTGCAGTTGATCACATTATTTTACTTAGCGCAGTGCTGGCCATTTTAGGTGTGCTGGCCAGTAAGCTGTCTCCGCGCTTTGGCGTACCTGTATTGGTGCTATTCCTTGGTGTTGGTATGCTGGCTGGTGAAGATGGGATTGGCCGAATTTTCTTTGATAATGCCGATGCCGCCCATGCTATAGGTACATTCGCGCTTATCCTTATTCTATTTGATGGCGGTCTTCAAACATCCAAAAAGTCTATAATTCAAGCGTGGAAGCCAGCAGCTTTGCTTGCTACCTTTGGCGTTGTGGGTACAGCGGTGCTTACCGGTGTGGCGGCCATGATTATCCTTGATTTACCGCTTTATAAAGGCTTATTGCTTGGCGCTATTGTGGGGTCAACAGATGCTGCTGCGGTATTTTCGGTTTTGCGCAATGCAGGAATACGAATTCCCGCTAAGATAAAGTCGACGCTGGAGCTTGAAAGTGCGTCGAACGATCCTATGGCCATATTCCTCACTATTGGTCTTATTACACTTATTCAAGACAGCACCACTAAGCCAGTGGACTTACTTTCCCTGTTTGCCAGTCAAATGGGGGTGGGAGCGATAGTGGGCCTAACCATTGGCGGGATCGCAGTGTGGCTTTTCAGAAGAGTCACCTTAATGGCGATAGGTTTGTATCCCGTTTTTGTGATGTTATTTGGTGTATTGTCTTTTGGCCTTGCTGCGAATTTAAACGGCAGTGGCTTCCTCGCTACTTTCATCACTGGCGTAATAGTGGGCAACAACCGCTTTGCGTATCAGCGTAATACCTTTGTGTTTCTCGACGGGCTGGCTTGGTTGGGGCAAATTGCCATGTTCGTTATTCTCGGCTTGCTCGTTACACCCACTGAGCTTTTCGTAAACTGGAAGGAAGGCTTACTCATTGCGTTTGTGCTTATTTTTATTGCCCGTCCGCTGGTGGTTATGCCTATTTTGTTGCTTTCAAAATTCTCTTTCAAGGCATCATTGCTCATATCATGGGTAGGGTTGCGCGGTTCAGTGCCGATTATTTTAGCTATTTTTCCGCTAATATTTGGTATGCCTTACGCTGAACTAATTTTCAATGTGGTGTTCTTTATTGTGCTTATTTCAGCCCTGCTACAGGGCTCAACCTTGCCCTATGCGGCGCGCAAGTTAGGTTTAGTATTAGAAGACCAAGTAAAGGAATCGAGCACGCTGGAAATTGTGAAAGTTGCCAAAAGTAAGCGCGAACTTATAGAGATAGAAGTATCCAAGTTATCGCCGGCGTTAAACAAAACTATCAGTGAAATATCGCTTCCTGACAATACAGTAGTGGCCATGATTGCCCGTGGTGAAGAAACTCTTATACCTAAGGGCAGCACCAAAATAGAAACGGGTGATCAGATTTTTATTATCACAAAACTGCTCGATAAAAATGCTGTTGAGCAATGCTTTTACAACGAGCAGGAATAGGGTGCTATTGTAGGGCACTTCATGTAGAATGCGCCGCGGAGTTGGCCAGGCAATCGCCGCTTTCGTAAGAAAGGGGAGGAAAGTCCGGGCTCCAAAGGGCAGGGTGCCAGATAACGTCTGGGCGGCGTGAGCCGACGACAAGTGCAGCAGAGAGAAGACCGCCTAAGCATGTTTACATGCCGGTAAGGCTGAAAGGGTGCGGTAAGAGCGCACCGCACCTCTGGTAACAGAGTGTGGCAAGGTAAACTCCACCCGGAGCAAGACCAAATAGGATCCCTCAACGTGTGGCCCGCATGGGGATCGGGTAGGTTGCTTGAATCAGTGAGCGATTGCTGATCTAGAGGAATGGTTGCCCACGACAGAACCCGGCTTACGGCCAACTCCACTCTTTTCTTTGATAGCTTCTCAAAGCATGTTTATTGTGCCGCTTTTAGACGATACTTTTCCTAAAGTAGAAAAAGGCTATTCCTTTAGCGGGTGAAGCCTCTACCTGAAGGGACATTCCCTCAGGCAGAGACATATATCGCTAGTTACTGGAAGAAATAGCGGAACGTCGCGCCTACTGTGCGAGGCTGGTTCACCGTAAATCCAAGTCGAGCACGTCCACCACGTTCTCTATCAAACGAAAGCTGTGCGTTTTCATCAAACAGGTTGTTGGCGTATAGCAAGATTTCGTAGTCATCGTAGGTAAGACCAAAGCTCATGTTCATTGTGCCGTAGTCGTCTAGCAACAAGTCTAACTCTGTTGTTTCTGTACCGGTTGCACCACCAAAGGCAAGCCCTGAAGTGAATATACCTGCACCTGCAACTTGGTCACTAGGCTGGGTAATACGGTCGCCCACGTATTGATAAGAACCTTGGAAGTAGGTGCTGTTTGACGAGAATAAAGGCTGCGCTAAATCATAGGTAAATGCGATAGCGAAGCTTTCTTCTGGTACTGACGCCAAACGGTTGCCATCTTCAACGCCACCTAGCACCGCACCATCACCGTCAACAACGGTTGAATCGAACTCAGCTTCGATGATGCTACCGGTCAATGAGAAAAAGAGCTGGTCAGTAAACTGACGTGTAAGTTCAAATTCAATACCTTGGGTGTGGGCTTCAGGTACGTTAAATGACACCCGTGAAGAACAAGAACCCGCATCCAACGTAACTTGAAGGTCTTCAATGTCGTTGTAGAAAGCTGACACGTTCGCCGTCCAGCCCCGTCCTGACGACTTCATACCTATCTCATAGTTGGTGAGTTTTTCATCGTCATAGTCTTGGAATGAACCAAAGATGGCTTCATCTTGGTCGGTACACAAGCTTCTATTTAGCGGATCATTTACACCACCAAGTCTAAAGCCTTGCGATACTTGCGCATTTAAATTCACGTTTTCGTTAAGGCTATACTGACCAATTACGCGTGATGTGAAGCCGTCTGACTCTGTCGAATCAGTTTGGTTGTCGCCATTGGCAAATAAGCCGCCGGAAATAAATTGACGCTCTTCTTCATAATCGTAAAAGCGAGAGCCCACGGTCATCTTGAAGTCATCGTTAACTTGATAATTCACTTCACCAAACACAGCAAGCTGCTTTAAGTCGTAAGGCAAGTAGGCGTTGTATGGCGAATCGGCTTCAAAGCCATTGGCAACCGCTGCTGACGTGCCTTCACCTAACGTAGCATCTGTAAACGCATCATAGCCGGGGGTAGGAAGTGATTGGTCGTAAACGCGTTCAGTTGAAGAGTAGAAAGCGCCAACTAACCAGTCTAGTGCGCCATCGTCATTAGACGCGGCGCGAAGCTCAAAGGTATCTTGCTCTACTTCGGTTCTGTCTAATAAATTCGACGGTAATAATACGGCTTCATCCGGAAAACCTAAGTCGATACTCACCGAACCGGAGAGTGCGCTGGCATCACGGCTAACCAGTATATCTCGGTCGGTATAGCTATAAACAAAGGTAAAGTCGGCAACATCAGCTTGATATTCAGCGGTTACATCAGCTATCAAGGTTTCATCAGTAAACCCTTCCTCAAGCAACAGATACTGTTCGCGCTCACCTAATTGAATAGCAGGACGTGACGTGGTGTAAGGGTTTGCAAACACGTTATAGACTTCTTCCCTATTAAACCCGTTCATCTCGAGTTCTTGGTAGATCAGTCGTGGCGTTATGGTGAGTTTATCATTAGGTGCGATAACAAACGCTACGCGTCCGCCAGTTCTGTCACCGTCATTAACGTCTTCGTTAAACGCGCCATTTTCACCTAACGCATCAATAAAGCCCGCGTAATCAGTGCGGTAAACCACCGCGCGCATAGCAACTGTATCTGAGATTGGTACGTTCACCATACCTTTTACATGACCGCCCACACCGCCGTCTGTCACACTATTGAGGTTAGCTTCAAACTTACCTTCAAATGTGTCTAATTCAGGCTGGTTGGTAATGTAACGAAGGGTCCCGCCGATAGAGCCAGATCCGAAAAGTGTACCCTGCGGTCCACGTAGAGTTTCTATGCGGTTAAGATCAAAAAGATCGAGATCTGGGGTAAACAAAGATAGTGAAATAACGCTTTCATCAAGATAGACGCCTACTTGCTCTTTAACGCCTGGTTGGTCACGCACTATTTGCCCTGCCGATACGCCACGCATTGAAACCTGGCTTTGGCCTGGCCCCAAATTTTGAATAGAGACGCTTGCCACATTTCTAGCTACATCCTCTAAGTTACCCGCGCCGCTGCGTTCAAAGTCTCGCTGTGTTTGCGCGTTAATTGAAAAAGGAATGTCTTCAATGGATTCAGCGCGCTTTGTAGCGGTTACTATAATCTGCTCAAAGTTATCGTCATCCGCTTGTTGTGTGTCCTGGGCAATTGCACCAGAGCTAAGCAGCCCCATTACCGCAATGCTAAGTGTGCTTCGTCTAAACGAAGGTTTATTTATTTTAAACATAAGTCCATCCAGTGTGGTTGTTTCTATTTTGTTATTAGGCAAGGGGGTAATGTGGCAAAAAAAGTTGTCTTTTTCTATATGTAGCGAAACAAATATTTCTACTTTAGTAGTGTGGGGTGATTTTGATTTTCCCATGTTTCTTTTTTGTTAACTAATGTTATGGCCTGAAAATGCGTCTAAAAGGTCAAAATAAGTGTCTATCAGGCTAATTACATCGTAAGTAATCTAGGTATGATCCCGCTTAGATGAGGTTTAGCTTTTACATAAAAATATCTTAGTTCTAGCAAACGGCTGGTGAAAAGATATTCAAAGTGCAAACCCCTTACCTAAGCAGAAGAGCGAAAACGAAAGTCATACGAGAGAGGTGCAATGGAAAAGCCAGTAAAAGCCAATGAACTACTAAAAGGTATGCTAGCAATTGTTGTTGCAAGTTTTCTGTGGGGGACAACAGGTACTGCAGCACAGTTTGCGCCCGAAATCAGCCCATTGGCCATCGGTGCATTTGCAATGGGAATAGGTGGCATTCTGCTTTGCTTAAGTGCTAGAAAATCGCTAGTAGAAGATGCCCGAGTCCTATTGGCTAAACCACTTACCTTTCTGTTTGGTAGTGCTTGCGTAGCAATCTATCCGCTCGCTTTTTACAGCGCTATGCGCTTGTCAGGTGTAGCCATAGGTACTGTAGTATCTATCGCTAGCGCACCTTTATTCGCGGCGCTTTTAGAATATTTTCTAAGTAAAAGGCCTGTATCTTTAAAATGGTTTATAAGCTTTATATTCGGGGTATTGGGAATTGGCCTTCTAGCTATGGGCAAAGCAGAGGGGGCATTGGAACTATCAGCCTCTAAAAGTAATCAGGTATTCGGCGTTATTTTGGGGTTAATTGCTGGTTTAACTTATGCGGGATATTCGTGGGCTGCAAAACAACACATTGACACTGGCGCAAACTCAAAGTCTGCTATGGCCGGGCTGTTCGGCTGCGCTGCAATTGTCCTACTGCCCTCACTTTGGTTTACCGGTCAGAACCTCTTTGATACCGTAATTCACACTAGCGTGTCACTTTATATGGCCGTGGTGCCTATGTTTTTTGGATATTTATTATTTGGTTATGGTCTTCGCACTACTGAAGCCAGTAAAGCTACGCTTATTACACTAATAGAACCACTGGTTGCGACACTTTTCGCTATCTTCCTTATTGGTGAAGTCTTCAAGCCGGTGGGGTGGGTTGGCATGACGCTAGTGTGTCTTTGCCTTTTAATCCAGTCGATTAAATTTCCTTTTGCTCTAAAGCGCTATGGCAGAAAAGCAGCGGCGTAATGTCGAAATAGCGTGCAGCTTATAATGAGAAGTCAGAATACTTTCCAAGTATTCTATCAATTTGACCCGTTTGTTTTAGTTCAGCGATAGCACGGTTTAAGGCAGGAAGCTTATCTTTATGTCGATTGTGAACACGCAACGCCATTTTGCCCGCGGTATGGATGGGCCCCAAGGCAATTTTCATTTCGTGAATTGAAGACCAGTAACGGGCCGATGCCTCCTCCATTATGATGACATCTACCCTTTTTGCACCTAGGGCTAAGATAAGGTTGCTCTCGGCTTGAAAATCCATTCTGACGAACTTATCAGAATCAAAATACACATAGCCGGAGATCATCCCTACAGTTTCACCGTAGATAGAGGCGACGGTTTGGTATCGGCTATGGTTTTCAGGCAGAGTAATAAAGTGTTCTGTGATGTCTATAATGGGATCTGAGAAAGTGAAGTCGGCTGCGGGCTCATCTTTAGACAGCCAGCTTGGACTGAAGAAGTCGAAATCAAGATCGCCTGTTTTAAATGCAAGCATGGCGCGTTTGGTAGACAGCATGACTTTTTCCGTCTTAATACCTGCTTTATTCATAATAAGGGGGAGAATTTCAACTAGAATACCGGCCCTATCTTCGTCGACAGCATTTTCGTACGGGATAGAGCTGCCTGATGTTCCAAGATTATACCTCAATACTTCATCGGCAGTCGCGCCACCGCAAAAAAACGAAACGTTAACCAATAAACTTAACGAAACAACTATTTGGATAAGAGGTGTTAATACTGTTAATGCATACACTCAAGATGTCCTAATATAATAGGTTATGAACTACGCTTTCTTTAGTCTTTCTTTCAATACTTGCCCAATGATCGACTTTATCGATAAGGTCTTCAGCATCGAAGGGCTTACTTAAATAATCGTCCATTCCCGCTTCAACACAGCGCTCTTTATCACCTTTCATTGCATTTGCGGTCAGGGCGATAATCGGAACGTTGAGGTAACGCTCTCCAGCTTCACCGTTTCTAATGCGCTTAGTTGCTTCAAAACCATCCATTTCCGGCATCTGACAATCCATCAAGATGACATCAAAGGTCACCTTCATTTTATTCAGAGCCTCTAGTGCTTCTAAACCAGATTTGGCGCTAAGGGTAGTATGGTTGCTGAGATGCTGTTTCACGATTATTTGATTAATATCGTTATCTTCAACAATAAGTACTTTACGTTTTTTACCTTTTTCTCGTTTTAACGAAGAGGCGTGGTGCACAGGGACCAGTAAAGTTTCATCCGCGGGCTCAAGAGAAATAGTAAAAGAGAACGTACTTCCGTGACCTTTTACACTTTCAAGTTTAATGTTGCCACCCATAAGTTCGCAAAGTTGTTTGCTAATTGATAAACCCAGACCGGTTCCGCCGAACTTGCGGGTGGTTGATAAGTCTTCTTGCGTGAAGACATCAAAAATAGTGCTTTGCTTGTCTTGCGCAATACCTATTCCCGTGTCTTTTACGCTACATAAAAGTGTAAGGCTGTCGTCTGCGTTTTGTTTAATGCTAGTGGTAACTTCAATGCATCCAGAGTCAGTAAACTTGACTGCGTTGCCCAGCAAGTTCGACAAAATTTGCCTGAAACGTACATCATCACCTTGTACAACGTGGAACCCTTGTAGATCAAAGTGGAAGTGTAGCTCAAGACCTTTTTCCTGGCACATGATGGCGTACTGACTTTGAAGGTTCTCAAGGGACTCTAAAATGTCGAAAGGGTTCTCTTCAATCTGTAGCTGACCTGCTTCAATTTTAGAAAAGTCCAAAATGTCATTTACGATATGTAAAAGGCCTTGAATACTAAACTTAGCGAGTGAAAGGTAATGCTTCTGCTCTTCGGTAAGTTCAGAGTTTGCCATTAGCTGCAAAACACCAGATATACCGTGGATAGGCGTGCGTATTTCGTGGCTCATACTTGCTAAGAAGCTAGACTTCAGTCGAGCAGACTCTTCGGCTTTCTCTCTCGCTTCTTGAAGGTATTGCTCCGTTTGTCGTTGCTGCGTAACATCTTGCTGAAAACCGATGTAATGCGTCACTTCGCCATTGGTTTTAACTGGTGTTAAATTTAGTCGGTTATAAAAGGCGCTGCCGTCTTTTCTGTAGTTAAGTAGTGTAGTTTCAATAGGCTCACGTGTCGCAATGGCTTTACGAATTTGCTCAACAGTTTGCTTACTGGTTTCATCACCTTGCATAGAGCGACAGTTGTGCCCAATCATTTCACTTCGTTTGTAGCCAGTTAATTCTTCAAATGCACTATTTACATAAATAATTGGCTGTCCGACCCGTTTAACGTCAGAAATAATAATTGAAACAGTTGCTTCATCCATGGCATGGGTAAGCACATTTACGTGGCTTTCTAATGCGCGCTGCTCGGTAACGTCATTTCCTACATATATATCACCACGAATATTGCCATTTGCATCGGCAAGGGAGGCTTTTGTCCAGCGAATATAACGTTCTTTGCCCGAATTCACTGAAAAGTGCGTCAGCTCATCGCTTAGTTGTGTCGCTAGCTTCCGTACTATCAGCTTTAATATTGCACTCTTTTCACCGTATTGGTCATCGCAAAAAATGTCGAAGCGTTTGTTTGAAATGAGAATTTCTTGATTCTGATCGACCACGACCAGCATGTCGCCCATCGATTCTAATACATTCGAAAACTGTTCGTTAGACATTGAGACCTCGGTCAAATCCCAAATAAGCTTATCGAAAGCGGCTCGAATGTCGGCTAACTCTTTTGCCTCAACTTGAGACTCATTGTTTAAAGACGTTGTATTGTCACTATTAAGGCGATTTTTAATATCTTTATACAGTGTTGAAAGGGTTCGCTCGGCCAAGGTTCCGGTCATACTCACCATATGCAATATAATGAAAATGAACCCCACAACCATTGCTAATAAAACAATGCCTGTCCAGGCAACCTCTCTGTATGCAGTAATAGTTGGTTTAACGCTATATAACTGAAGGTTCTTCCAGCTGGTTTGCTTAATAGAATAGCCACTTTGGTTAAACGCTAAAAAGCTTGAGTTTGGCGCTATTAAAGAGGGCTCGCTACTAAATAGTACGTTTCCGTTTGAATCTGTGACTAACTGGTTAGTCAGTCTAGGGTAGGGCGCGAGCAATGATTGAAGGCTATCGACGTACATGACAAGGGCACCTTCAGAGACGCCATTGAGCAGAACGGGGACGCTGATGACTACTCCGTATTTAGATACGGACGAAAAGGTGTTTGATGAGCCAAGCGTTTGCTGACGCCAAGCACTGCTTAACGACTCAGGAAGCGTAGCACTCCAGTTTTTGTCGATAACTTTCTCACCTGCAAAATCAAACAGTGCAAATTCTACAGTTTTTGCCTGGGTAAGATTTAAAGAGCGAAAAAACATAGGTAGGTAATTATCTCGCTGCTGTAAATCAACCAGCGAATTAATAATAATGTCGTTTGCCGCTAGATCGGCTAACTGACGCGTTGTATCGCTAACAATGAAGCTAATATCTTGCTCGAGCCCTTCTACCGACTGCTGCTGAAGGGCATTACTTTGCTTAACAATGAAATGAAAGGAAAGGGCAACTAGCGTAATAGACAGCACTGCTATTAATAGCGCTAGCCTTGGGATCATGCTTGAAAGCAATAAAGAACGCAGCCTCATAGGTTCATGCTGCATTATTTCTTGCCCGTTGTTACCAAATGGCCTTTATCATTAATCTTCGTCATAAAATAATCCTTTGACCAAAGTGCATCATGCCTTTCTTTAGTGAATGGAGCTTCATAGTATTTTACCGCACCCTGGATGTCTTTAAGCGATTCTAGAGCATTGCGTAAATCGTTAACTTGTATGCTATTAGCTTTATCGGCAGCGATAGCAATTAAGTGAATTAAATCATATGCATGGGCTAAACCTGTGACACCTTCAATAGCTGCTGCATCAATAAGCCCATATTTATTATAATAGGCTTCTAATAATTGTTTAGCCTTGTTATTTTTCTGATGGTGGAAGTGAAACGTTTGAAGAACTGATATGTCGTGCTGATTGATAGGGTTGGCTAATTGAGATGCGAACTGACCTGACGCTATACCCCAGTGAGAAACAACAGGGAGCGAGCTTAGGCCTTGTTCAGCCAATGCATCTACAACAACCACACCTTCAGGTACGTTGGTAACTAATATTACACTGTCCGCCTTCGAATCTTTTATCGCCTTAGCATCTTCAGAAAAATCTTTCTGTTGCCAATTAATCCAATAGGTTGCGCTAATGTTCACCCCTTGTTCCTGTGCCGCTTTAGTTAAAGACTCAAGGTTGGAACGTCCCCATCCTGTTCGCTCCAAGATCAAAGCGACATTAGATAACTCTCTGGATTTTACAAAGTCTATCAGTACAGACGCTGCTTCAGCGTCACGTACTGAGATTCGAAAAACATTATTGGGTGAGTGAGCATTGTCTACTATGGGCGTGCCGGCGGCCCAGGGAACCAGCATGAGAATATTTTTAGCATGTATAATATCAATTTCCGCAAGCACCACGGGAGTATGTACCCCACCAACGACGGCTAGCAAGTTTGGCATTTGCGCAAACTGTTCAATGTTGTAAATACCGCGAGCAGGATTTCCTCGGTGATCTTTCGCAATCACTTTGAGTGTACGGCCAAGTATCCCTCCATTCGCATTAATTTCCTCAACGGCTAGCTCTACGCCTCGAGTAATAGCAACGCCTCCCTCTACAGCAACCGCCGAGAGGTCTGCATCAATACCAATAATTAAAGGCTCTTGAGTACTGTCAGCTCGGCATGAATTAAAGGATATAAAGCAGAGGAGCGCTGATAGAAGAAGATATACACGCATGAATTAGCTACCTGATTGACTACTCTTAAAAGTGTATAGCAATGTGCAGGGCGTTTTATTATTTACGCATTATCCTTTAGTCTAAATTTGCTTGTTATGTAAGCAGTCTTTCTATGAGTTTGCGTTCACTCTCCTTTTTGGAATAACCAATGTGGCACGATTCTGCTATTAAACATAAGGAGTGAAGCTTAATGTTTGTTAGGTGAGCAGCTATGTGAGAGCGCAGAGCACGATGAAAAATAAAAATACCTGTGCCAGTGAGAAGGATATTCTCTTTTGCTAACACAAATTAAGGAGAACAGTAGTTTGGAGTATAAGTGCGAAATACAACATTGCCTACAATTATAGATGTGGAAGCAAGTGGATTTGGGGCGGCAAGTTACCCCATAGAAATAGGCATTGTGCGCTATGATGGTGCAAAGTGGTGCAAGCTACTAAGGCCATTTGACTCTTGGGTACACTGGGATACAAAAGCAGAATCGCTTCATGGCATCTCTCAACAAATGTTACAAGCACGAGGCGAGGAACCTCATAAGGTGTGCGTTGAGCTTAATAATTTTCTGGGGAATACAGTTGTATACAGTGACGGGTGGGTGGTAGATAACCCTTGGCTTATAAAGCTGTTCTCGGCTGCGCAAATTGAAATGTCGTTCACCTGCCGCGCCCTTGAATATATATTGAGTGAGTCTCAAATGGATAACTGGCATGACGTAAAAAATAGTCTTTCCGCTGAACTAGACGTTAAGCGTCATCGGGCGAGTTCAGATGCAATGATAATTCAGCAAACCTATGCTAAAACAATGGCACTCACTCAGAAATGATTCTGTATTGCATTTGTTGTTAGGGTGCGTCAATTTTGGTATCGAGGCGTTCGAAAAGCTAAAGGTAGTGATATTTCTAGAACAGGTAATTAACACCTAATGAAAGCGCCATATTCTCTTCTTCTCCAACTTGTCTATGCTCAATCTCAACGGCCATATTTAACCCTTCGCTTTGGCCAAGTAGCCAGCCTAATCGCGTAAAAGTACCCACATCGTGCGGTAAATAAAGCCACTCAGCATAATGTTGAAAAGCGGTATTGTTTGTTTTGTAGGTCGCATAAACCTTTTGAGGCACCCAGGTGTTAAAACGCCGGCTGGCGCTAAACATACCTTGTGAGCCCGCTGGATAGGTATAACTGTTGTCGTAAAGGTAGGTTTCGGTCGTAGATTGAACGCGGTACATACTGTTTAGCTGCCACCGAGCTATCTTCTTGCTCTTAAATTGAATTGGGCTGTAGAGGGTATCATTTACATTCGCGAACACAGGTAAGGCTGTTATTGAGACAGCCAGCGTGAACGCTATAAGAGTACCGGAAACTACATTCATGGAAGAGCCCAAGTTGTTGTTATCATGGCTTGTAAACAACCAGAAACTACAAGCGATAGTGTGTTGGTTATTTAAGCATAGCTGCAAAAACAAAGGATGGAAATAGGCTTTACCGTATTTAATTTAGGGGGCTAGCTTGTCTCACCTGAAAGACTCAACAAAAAACACCGCTAGGTTGCATAGCTTCAATGTAAAGCGTAACAAGCTAACGGCGTTTTCAAAGAGCGTTAATGGCTTATCGTATTAAATCGATGCTTTTAACGCTTCCGCTTTATCTGTTGCTTCCCATGGGAATTCGTCACGACCAAAGTGACCGTATGCAGCTGTTGGGCGATAAATTGGGCGCTCAAGATCTAGCATTTGGATAAGGCCGTAAGGGCGCAAATCAAAGTGTTCGCGCACTAATGCAACGAGTGTTTTCTCATCTACAACGCCAGTCCCAAAGGTATCGATGCTGATAGACGTTGGCTCTGCCACACCAATTGCATAAGACACTTGGATTTCACAGCGCTTAGCAAGGCCCGCGGCAACAATGTTCTTAGCAACGTAACGACCCGCGTATGCTGCACTGCGGTCTACTTTAGATGGATCTTTACCAGAAAACGCGCCACCACCGTGACGAGCCATACCACCGTAAGTGTCTACGATGATTTTACGACCTGTTAAGCCACAGTCGCCCATTGGACCACCGATAACGAATCGACCTGTTGGGTTGATGTGAAAGCGCGTATTTCCATCAATCCATTCACTTGGTAGTACTGGCTTGATGATTTCTTCCATTACCGCTTCACGTACTGTTTCAGTGCTTACTGAATCACAGTGCTGAGTTGAAAGTACAACCGCGTCGATGCCTACAGGCTTGTCGTTTTCATACTTGAAAGTAATTTGGCTTTTCGCATCTGGGCGCAACCAGTCTAGCTTACCAGATTTACGTACTTCCGCTTGTTTTTGAACAAGGCGGTGAGAGTACGTGATAGGCGCCGGCATTAATACATCAGTTTCGTCGCTCGCGTAACCAAACATCAGGCCTTGGTCACCCGCACCTTGTTCTTCTAGGCTTGCGCGGTCAACACCTTGATTGATATCAGGAGACTGTTTACCGATTGCGTTTAATACCGCACATGAATCGGCGTCAAAGCCCATATCTGAATGCGTGTAGCCAATTTCTTTAACAGTTTTTCGGGTAAGTTCTTCAATGTCTACCCATGCAGAAGTGGTTACTTCACCACCTACTAAAACCATACCGGTTTTTACATACGTTTCGCAGGCCACCCGAGCGCGAGGATCTTGTTCTAATATAGCGTCAAGAACCGCATCTGAGATCTGATCAGCAATTTTGTCCGGATGTCCTTCAGACACTGACTCGGATGTGAATAAATGCGTGGCCATAAATGCTCCGTAAGCGTTAAATTATCAAAATAGTCGTATATTGTACTAAAACAAGTTATAAATACCAGTCTTTACTTCTAGACGTCTAAAAGTCTCTTTGTTACGAATAGTTGACATAACCCGATCATTTTTGGGGTTATTTCGATGTATAACAAAGACAAAGACATATAAGTGTTATCGGTAATGCCGTGGGCTTTATAAGCTTCTTTGATGTTTTTGGATTTACTTTCGATAATGGCAATGAAAATCCATTGAACTGAAAGGTGGCATGGGTAAGAATAGCCTCACATTCAAAAGTGCCTAGAAGTAGAGCAAGAGCAGACAATTGATGTTCCCCAGTGCTCACATCAATTACTACCATGGTACCAAAAGATACAAAATAAATCAGGAGACAACATGCCCTCTCGTCGTGAACTCGCCAATGCTATCCGTGCATTAAGCATGGACGCCGTTCAACAAGCTAAATCTGGTCACCCAGGCGCCCCAATGGGGATGGCTGATATTGCGCAGGTATTATGGGGTGATTTCTTATCACACAATCCTGCGAACCCATCTTGGGCTAACCGCGATCGCTTTGTGCTTTCAAATGGTCACGGCTCAATGCTGTTGTACTCTCTTCTTCACCTTTCAGGCTACGAACTGCCAATTGAAGAGTTAAAGAACTTCCGTCAATTGCATTCAAAAACGCCAGGCCATCCAGAATATGGTTATGCGCCAGGCGTTGAAACCACCACTGGCCCGCTAGGTCAGGGCATCAGTAACGCAGTGGGTATGGCGCTTGCCGAGAAAGTGTTAGCGGCACAGTTCAACAAAGACGGTCACACTATCGTAGACCACCACACCTACGCGTTCCTAGGTGATGGCTGCTTGATGGAAGGTATCTCTCACGAGACTTGTTCACTGGCCGGTACACTAGGCCTTGGTAAGTTAATCGCATTTTGGGATGACAACGGCATTTCAATTGATGGTGAAGTTGAAGGCTGGTTCACCGACGATACTCCAGCACGCTTTAAGAGCTACGGCTGGGAAGTGATTGAAGGCGTTGACGGTCACGATGCTGAACAAGTAAAAGCTGCCATTGAAAAGGCGCAGGCGAATACGGCGCAGCCTACACTTATTTGTTGTAAAACCACCATTGGTTTCGGCTCGCCTAATAAAGAAGGTACTGAGTCTTGCCACGGTGCACCGTTAGGTGATGACGAAATTGTCGCTACACGTGAAAAACTTGGCTGGAGCCACGGCGCGTTCGAAATTCCAGACGATATCTACGCGGGCTGGGATGGCAAAGAGAAAGGCTCAAAAGCGGAAAGCGCGTGGAACGACGCTTTCGCTGCATATGAAGCCGCCTACCCAGAGCTTGCAGCAGAATTTAAACGCCGCGTAAATGGCGAGTTGCCAGCAGATTTCAGCGACAAAGCAGATGCTATCATCGCTGAGCTTCAAGCTAACCCACAAAACATTGCTTCACGTAAAGCGTCGCAAAATGCATTAAACGCGTTTGGTCCTTTACTTCCTGAGCTATTAGGCGGCTCTGCCGACCTTGCTGGTTCTAACCTTACCATTTGGGAAGGTAGCAAAGGCGTTGAAGCAAACGATGCATCAGGTAACTACATTTACTACGGTGTACGTGAATTTGGTATGTCGGCCATGATGAATGGTATTGCTCTTCACGGTGGCTTTAAGGCATACGGTGCAACCTTCCTAATGTTTATGGAATATGCACGCAACGCGGTACGCATGGCCGCACTAATGAAGCAGCCTGCAATTTTCGTTTACACCCACGATTCAATTGGTCTAGGTGAAGACGGTCCAACGCACCAGCCGGTAGAGCAGGTGGTTGCGCTACGTGCAACGCCTAACCTTGATAACTGGCGTCCTTGTGATCAGGTTGAGTCTGCTGTGTCGTGGAAGTCTGCTATTGAGCGCACTGACGGCCCAACAACGCTAATCTTCACACGTCAAGGCTTAGCGCAGCAAGAAAGAACCGCTCAACAAGTTGCTGATATCGCGAAAGGCGGTTACGTACTTAAAGACTGTGAAGGTACACCAGAGCTTATTCTTATTGGTACTGGTTCTGAGGTTCAGCTAGCCGTTGAAGCAGCAGAAAAACTAACCGAGCAAGGCAAAGCCGTTCGCGTAGTGTCTATGCCATCAACTGACGTATTCGACCGTCAATCTGCTGATTACCGTGAAAGCGTACTGCCTTCTAGCGTTGTTAAACGCGTAGCGGTTGAAGCGCTGTCTAAAGATAGCTGGTACAAGTACGTTGGCTTTAATGGCGCTATCGTGGGCATGGACACCTTTGGTGAGTCTGCGCCTGCTGGCGACCTATTTAAGCACTTCAACATTACCACTGACGCTGTAGTAGAGGCTGCACTGTCTCTGTAAGAGGTAATAGATAAGCCTATGGTAAATATTGCCATAAATGGGTTTGGTCGTATTGGTCGTAACGTGTTGCGCGCGCTGTATGAAAGCGGGCGCAACAACGAATTTAACGTGGTGGCCATTAACGACATTGCTAAACCCGAAGGCATTGCACATTTACTTAAATACGATACCGCCCACGGGCGGTTCCGTTTTGATGTGGCCTTAGAAAACAATACGCTTAATGTCGCAGGTGACGATATTACACTGCTTGCGATAAGCGATATTAAAGACCTACCCTGGAAAGACTTGGGCGTTGATATTGTGCTTGAGTGTACGGGCAAGTTTGATGACAGAGCGTCGGGGCAAGCACATTTAGATGCGGGCGCTGGCAAAGTGCTTTTCTCGTCACCCGGGTCACCAGATTTAGACAATACGGTCATTTTCGGAACCAACGAAGACACGTTGACCAGTGAACAAAAATTAGTCTCCAACGGCTCTTGCACCACAAACTGCATTGTTCCTGTTATCCAGGCGCTAGACGCTGCGTTCGGTGTTGAAAGTGGTACGATTACAACCATTCACGCGTCTATGCACGATCAGCAAGTTATCGACGCTTATCACGAAGATTTGCGCAGAACGCGCGCTGCAAGTCAGTCAATTATTCCCGTTGATACCCGCCTCGCTGCCGGTATAGAGCGTATTCTGCCTAAGTTTGCGGGCAAGTTTGAAGCTATTGCGGTTCGAGTGCCTACTATCAATGTTACTGCCATGGATTTAAGTGTAACGCTTCAGTCTAAGGTAACTATTGAGCAAGTGAATCAAGCCCTTCGCAATGCAAAAGCGGGGCGTTTACAGGGCATTTTGGACTACACCGAAGAGCCTTTGGTGTCAGTAGATTTCAATCACGACCCTCACTCGTGTATTGTAGATGGCACACAAACAAGAGTCAGTCACAAACAGCTGGTTAAAACACTGGTGTGGTGTGACAACGAATGGGGTTTTGCAAACCGTATGCTCGATACCGCTAAAGTGATGTTCGACGCAAAATAAAGCATTGATGCTGCCAAGGGTTGGTGGCACCAGCCCGCGCAGCTTTCACAGTTAATTTGAGCGTGTTTGACTTGTTAAAACACGCTCTACTGAATTTAAATTAACATAGGAAAGACGATGGCAATTCCAAGCATGAGCGATATGGCCCTAAATGGTCAGCGCGTACTAATTAGACAAGACTTAAATGTGCCGGTAAAAGACGGCAAAGTAACTTCAGATGCGCGTATCAAAGCATCTATTCCTACTATTAAAGCAGCCCTAGACGCTGGTGCAGCAGTTATGGTGATGTCTCACCTTGGTCGCCCTACTGAAGGCGAGCCTGCGGACGAATTCTCTCTTCAACCTGTTGTTGATTACCTTAATGATGCCCTAGACGTACCGGTTAAGCTTGTTAAAGACTACCTAGACGGTGTTGAGCTTAGCGAAGGCGAATTGGTTATCCTTGAAAACGTACGTTTTAATAACGGCGAAAAGAAGGACGACGAGACGTTAGCGAAACAGTACGCCGCACTTTGCGATATCTTTGTTATGGATGCCTTTGGCACCGCTCACCGTGCACAAGCGTCTACTCATGGCGTTGCTAAATTCGCGCCAAAAGCCTGTGCTGGCCCATTACTTGCTGCTGAATTAGATGCACTGGGTAAAGCGCTGGACAACCCTAAGCGCCCAATGGTTGCTATTGTTGGTGGTTCAAAAGTATCGACCAAGCTAACCGTACTAAAAACACTAGCTGAAAAAGTTGACCAGTTAATTGTTGGCGGTGGTATTGCTAATACTTTTATTGCGGCGCAAGGACACAATGTAGGTAAGTCTCTGGTTGAAATGGACTTAACTGAGCAAGCTACGCAGCTTATGAATGAAGCACAAGCAAATGGCGGTAATATTCCAGTGCCGACTGACGTAGTAGTAGGCAAAGCGTTCGATGAGAATACCGAAGCGACGCTTAAAGTAGTCAGTGATGTTGCAGACGACGATATGATTTTTGATATCGGTCCAGACTCGTCAAAAGCGTTAGAAGATATTATTAAGAATGCGGGCACCATTGTTTGGAATGGCCCTGTAGGCGTTTTTGAATTTGAACAGTTCAGTGCAGGTACGAAAGCGCTTTCAGAAGCGATTGCAGCAAGCGACGCATTCTCAATCGCAGGTGGTGGTGATACACTAGCAGCGGTTGATAAATACGGAATTGCCGATAAGGTTTCTTATATTTCGACAGGTGGTGGCGCGTTCCTTGAATTCTTGGAAGGTAAAACACTACCAGCGGTAGCAGTACTAGAAGAAAAAAACAAATAAGCCTAAGCGCTGCACATGAAAGCAGCGTGCTATAGCGAATAAGAGTTCATAGAAGCTCATGAAAGCTAAGGCCTAGTGCAAAGTTGCCCCAACATGCGTCACGCTCAGTAACAGCATTTTTGAGCGTGACCCTATAATCGGAAACGATTACACCTGCGAAACAGTGAAGTACGCAGGCATAAATACCAATCTTATTACAGATGTGTTTACTTAAGGTGTCGGCGTGCCGAGTCTGAGACAAACAGATCTTTAATAGAATTGGTATAACAATAAACCCTACACCTGTCTATTAAGGCAGTAATATACAAAAGGAGTGTTGCAATGGCATCACAAGCTCAGCAGGCAATGTTGGATAAACTGAAAACACAAACCGGTTTTATTGCAGCGTTAGATCAAAGCGGCGGTAGTACACCTAAAGCGTTACGCTTATATGGCATTGAAGAGTCTGAATACAGCTCAGACGAAGAGATGTTTAACCTTGTTCATGAAATGCGCACGCGCATTATCACCAGCACCCCTTTTAGCGGCGAGCGCGTTCTTGGCGCAATCTTATTTGAAAACACCCTTGATAGAGAAATTGAAGGCATGCCTACTGCTCACTTCTTGTGGCAGAAAAAGCGTGTTATTCCTTTCTTAAAAGTTGATAAAGGGTTGGCAGAAGAAAGTAACGGCGTGCAGGTAATGAAGCCCATGCCTGGTCTTGATGCATTGCTCGCTAAAGCAGTAGCGCAAGACGTGTTTGGCACTAAGATGCGCAGTGTTGTAAAGCTTGCGAATCATCAAGGTATTAAAGATGTTGTTGCTCAGCAATTTGAAGTAGGTAAGCAGATTTTAGCTGCCGGCCTTGTTCCAATTATCGAGCCAGAAGTTGATATTCACAGCCCGCAAAAAGCAGAAGCTGAAGCGCTACTTAAGCTAGAGATTTTAACCCAGCTTAATCTTCTTAGCGAAGGTCAAGAAGTTATGCTTAAGCTAACGTTACCAACCGAATCTAACTTTTATAAAGAGCTTGTTGATCACCCTCGCGTACTTAAAGTGGTTGCACTTTCTGGCGGCTACAGCCGTGACGACGCAAACGCAAAACTAACAGAAAACCAAGGCATGATCGCGAGTTTCTCTCGCGCTTTAACTGAAGGTGTATCTGCACAGCAATCTCAAGAAGAGTTTGAAGCAACACTAGATAAAGCGATTGAAGGTATTTACCAAGCTTCTAAAGCGTAACAAATACATAAATGCTACCTTTAAAGTAAACCCGTAAGAGCGCCATTGGCGCTCTTTTTTGTTTAGCCATTTACTTGCTTCTTATTTGCGCTTAGTCGCCTTGCTAAGGTCGCTCAACGCATATTTCTTACCGAACAAAATTATTTAGTAGTATGGGAATTTAACGATCATCACTCGACAGTGATTACACCATCAAAAATAAAATGTCTGGGGCTATTTCAATTAGGTGTGCCGCGAAGTTCATCGCCCCGAAAAATGAAAACAACAAGGTGAAATATGTCTATAAATATTAATCGCAGAAGTGCTTTGAAAAAGGTGCTCTGCGCTTTAGGGGCCTCGTTATTGAGTGTAGGTGCCTTGGCAGTACCAACCACTGCGTTTGCAAATGTTGAAGCTACACTTAGCGAAGACGATAAAAACCGCTATTTTAAATCGGAAGATATTTTTAACCTTGAATACGTGAGCGATGTCCAGATATCGCCAGACGGTAAACATATCGCCTATGTACGTCGTTCAAACGACATCATGTCAGACAGTAGCCGGGCAAATGTCTGGCTAGCGTCGGTTGATGGCAAGTCAAACCGCCCCTTACTTTCATCAAAAAAAAGTTACTACTCTGTTCGCTGGTCACCGGATGGAAGCCGGCTCGCTTATCTATCCAATGAAGAGGGCAAACCTCAGCTTTATGTGCGCTGGATGGACACGGGGCAAACGGCGTTAGTTACCAACGTTACTTCAAGTCCCAGTAACATTACGTGGTCGCCTGACGGTAAATACATTGCTTTCACCATGAGCGTTGATGCAAAGGAAAAGCCGCTTGACGTTAAAATGCCGAAGAAGCCCGACGGTGCAAAGTGGTCTCCTAGCTTTGAATATATCACTAAGGCGCGCTATCAAGCCGATGGCAAAGGCGTGCTCGACCCTGCCTATACTCATATCTTCATTGTTCCTTCAGACGGAGGCACGGCAAGGCAATTAACCTCGGGTAATTATCATCACAAGGGGCGTTTAAGTTTTGCGCCGAATGGGGAGAAAATCTATTTCTCTGCTAACCGCAGTGATAACTGGGAATATGAACCAGTTGAGGCCGATATATTTTCTGTTGATATGACGGGGAATATTGAACAATTGACGCAGGATAAAGGGCGAGAGTCGTCACCTGTTGTATCGCCGGACGGAAAGCATATTGCTTATGCGTACCGTGACGACGAAAAAGTGATGTACAAAAATAGCTATTTGTATGTAATGAATAGCGACGGCTCTGACCAAAGAAACATAACAAAAGACATTGATAACTCGGTGTCTAATTTTTACTGGAAAGACAACAAACGTATCTATTTTCAACAATCAGTACGTGGCCTAGTACAAGTTAATACAGTGTCTCTGTCGGGCAGAGTGAAAACAGTGGCTAGTGGATTAGGTGGCACTACCCTTGGTCGACCTTATGTGTTTGGTACTTATCATGCGGTAGGCGATGTGATCGCTTACACCAAAGGGCGCACAGACCGCCCTGCAGATTTGTTTGTCACTACAAAAAACGAACGACAACTTACGGCACTTAATGAAGACGTTTTAGGGCATAAAAAATTAGGTGAAGTTAAGGAAATAGTCTACCAATCTTCTATTGATGGTGAAGAAATTCAAGGTTGGTACATCCTGCCGCCTAACTATGACAGCTCAAAAACCTACCCACTAATTTTAGAAATTCACGGTGGACCTAATCTCGCTTATGGCCCCGTCTTTACCGCTGAACTTCAACGCATGGCAGCCGAGGGATATGTGGTGTTTTATGATAATCACAGAGGCAGTACGGGTTATGGTGAGCGCTTTGCACTGCTACTTCAGGGGAAGTATAGCTCTGAGTACGACTTTGCCGACCATATGTCTGGAGTAGACGCGCTGATTGAAAAAGGCATTGCCGATCCAGAGCGTTTATTTATAACGGGTGGCTCTGCAGGTGGTATTGCATCAGCCTATGCCATTGGACTTACAAACCGTTTTAAAGCCGCCGTGGTTGCTAAACCTGTTATTAACTGGCTGTCGAAGGTATTAACCGCCGATTCGGGCCTGTACCAGATACCTTTCCAATTCCCTGGCAAGCCTTGGGATAACGTAGAACACTACTGGAAGCGCTCGCCATTATCGCTAGTAGGCAATGTAACTACCCCCACCATGTTGATTACTGGAGTAGAAGATAAACGCACGCCTATGTCTGAAACTGAGCAGTTCTATCAAGCGTTGAAACTTCAAAAGGTTGATAGTGTACTCGTGAAAGTACCCGGCTCGCCTCACGGTATTGCCTCTAAACCTTCTCGAATGATTGGTAAAGTTGAAAATATTTTGGCGTGGTTCAAAAAGTACGACAGCGTGCATTCAGATAACGCCAAAGCCGAAGATAAATAATTAAGTTAACGCGTTGAGCAGTTAGTTTCGCGAGGAAAAAGATAAATGGGGCTACTGTTCCGATTCAATCGGTTCAAGGCCCCATTTTTTTAATATTCGAGCGTACTCGCCATTCGCTTTTAAAATAGAAAGTGCATTTTTTAGCGAGTTTACTTTGTCTTTCTCTGTCTTTAGACCAGTAGCAACAAAAAGATCTGCACCCAATGCTTCAATGACATACTCGCTCGTTGCGTCGTTGGGGTTAAAGCCAGCGTCACTGATTTCATACTTTCCAGTCTCTAAATTGGCAAGTGCAAAGTCTATTCGTTCCATATAAAGCAAGTTCCACAGGAGTTCAGGCTCGGCAACTAGAGCTAGATTTTTGTTTTCTTCAAAGCCTTTTTGTTGCAGAAAAGATGCTGAACCATAGCCGCGTATTGAACCTATCCGAAAGTTTTTCGCATCCTCTAATGAACTGACATGTGCTGTGTCTCTTTGCTTAAGCCGAATAAGTGCTGCCTGAACATGATTTACTTCGCCCAACCACTCAAACTGGCTTTCTCGCTTTGGAGTCTTTAATAGTGATAACAGCACAAGGTTTGGTTTTTCAAGTGTCTCATGATAGGCGCGTGCCCAGGGCATATGTGCTAGAGAACTGCTAAAAGGCAGCAGAGGCTTTAGAGCGTTAGCAAGGTCTACATTAACCCCTTGCGCTTTACCATTGTTGTCAAACCAATAATAGGGCGGGGTAACCTCGCTGAGAAAAAAGATATGGTTAGGCGAAGCAAACGCTGATGAACTGACGATCAGCAACAAATATATCCAAATACTACGAAACATAATTACTGTTAAGAACCTATAGAGACAACACTAATCGCAGGTATAAATAAGGTAATGCTAATGCGTAGTATACTAGGATTTTAGGCAAATAATACCGATATTTGCCTATAAAATGTTCAGCTTAGTGTGTTGTTTTACCGACTTTGCCTACTCTACAGTGGGATGTAACTGCGAGATATCAGGAAAAACAGAAAGCTTCAAATCAAGGGATTTCCAGTAGTGACTTTCACGTAGTAGGTCAGCAGAGATTATAGGTTTTTCATCTAACCAGCCTTCAGGAAAGGTAATGGCCAGTTCATTCTTTTCTACCTTAACAACGAGATCAGGTACAAAACCCTCTTGGCGTTTAATATTAAGCAGCACACCCAAACGCAGTAGTGCAATTAAATGCTTTACCGACTGCTCATCAAAAAGGTTGAACGTGGGGAGTTCATTGGTTCGAATTTTCTTTCTGTGAAAACGCACGAGTGTAGCTAGCAGTAACTGTTGTTCCTGCGTAAATCCAGGCATGTCCACGTTGCCAAGAATATAGGCGCTGTGTTTTTGAATACCCCGAGAGTTAATTTGCATGCCTACTTCATGAAGTAAAGCAGCCCAACCCAGCATACTTTTAAAGTCACGCCCTTTAAGTTTCCATTCTTTTTCAACATCATTGAAAAGTGACAGCGTTGTATTGAGCACCATGGTTGCTTGTGACGTATCTACATCGTAGCGGGTGGCCAAACTGCTCGCCGTTCTGCCGCGAATGTCTGCGTGATGTAATTCATCTTCCATTTGATAAAGTACGCCTTCACGCAAGGCGGCAGGAGAGTATACCAAGCCTTCAATCTCAAGCGCTCTGAAAACGGCGATAAGAATAGCAAGGCCGCCAGCAATAACCACACGACGGTCTTCACTTAAATCTGCATAACTTAATTTGTCGATATGGCCTGCGCTTATGAACTGCTTCATCAAATTGCGTAAACTTTTAAGCGTTACCGGGATATCGTGGCCATTGGGCCTGTCTTGCTGACAAAGAGTGAACAGAGAGCGGATGGTACCTGACGTACCGATACATTGGACCCAGCCAAGTCTGCGGTATTTATTGTCAATTAACTCAAGTTCTTGCTGCGCAGCAGTTATGGCGCGATTGAACGCTTTGGACTTTAGCTCACCGTTAGGGAAAAACCGTTTGGTATAGCTAACACACCCCATTTGAAGGCTGCGGCAAAGCAAAGGGGTAAACCCTTCGCCAATAACAAATTCTGTTGATCCACCGCCTATATCAACTACCAGTTGTTGACCGTCTGCGTGATTAGTATGGGCAACGCCAGAGTAAATAAGACGCGCTTCTTCTACGCCTGAAATCACTTCTATAGGGTAGGGAAGGATGTCTCTTGCTGCGCTGATAAAGTCTCGTGCGTTATGGGCCTTGCGCAGCGTATGAGTGGCAACGATTCTGACTGAATCAGGCTCAAACCCTTTAAGGCTTTCTGCTACTACCTTAAGCATAGATAGCCCGCGCTCCATTGCCTCATCAGACAATACATCGTCTTCGTTGAGCCCTTCGGCTAAGCGAACTTTTTGTTTAACTCTATGCAGAATTTGCACAGACCCAGCAACAATACGTGCTACTACTAAGTGAAAACTATTCGAGCCAATATCGAGTGCTGCAACTTTACTGACTTCGCGGGTTTCCACGTCATTAAAAACTGATTCGTGCTGGGTCATGTACTAATCTTTTATCCTACATAGTGTCTTCTTGCTTCTTCAAATAGTCGTATATTTCTATTTGCGAGCGAAGTTTTTTACGGTTTCCTCTGCGAACGTACTTGTTGCTCTGATCCTTGTCAATCACTCGCGCCTTCAGGGTGTCTTTAAATTGTAGCTCCATTATATCAACAATGCGCTGTTGAAGACCTTTATCATACACTGGGCAGCCTACTTCTATGCGGTTGTCCATGTTTCGTGTCATCCAATCAGCAGATGAGATATACACTTTTCTCTCGCCGCCGCCTTCAAAAATCATTACGCGAGGATGTTCGAGGAACCTATCAACAATAGAAATGATTTCGATGTTTTCGCTTATCCCTTTTATCCCAGGGTTAAGCGAACACATACCACGAACTATTCCGCGGATCTTAACGCCAGCCTGGCTGGCTCGGTACAAATCATCAATCAGTTCTTTATCAACAAGGTTGTTAATTTTGAAGGTGATTTGAGCCTTTTGACCTTGGTTTAGGTGCTGAATTTCTTGGCGAATTAGCGACTGAATTTTGGTTCTCGCGTTTAACGGCGATATTTGTAGGTGCTGGAATTTATAACGTCTATAAGGGTATTGAATAAGATCGAATACCGCTACCCCTTCATTGGCCAATTCTTGATTGCGGGTGAATAAGCTGTAGTCGGTATAAATTTTCGCGGTTTTCTCGTTGAAGTTACCCGTACCGAAATGGGCATAGTTCACCAAACTGCCCCGTTCTTCGCGGGTTACAATACACAGCTTAGAGTGAATTTTTAGGGTGGGCACACCAAGCACTACACGAATGCCCGCATCTGTCATGCGCTTAGACCATTCTATGTTTGCTTCTTCGTCAAAACGTGCGCGAAGCTCTACCACTACGGTTACTTTCTTGCCGTTATCTACCGCGTCAATTAACGAGTTTATTATGCGCGAATTACTCGCCACCCTATAAATATTGATTCGTATAGTTTTAACGTTCGGGTCGAAAGCGGCCTGTCGAACGAATTCGGTGAAATGCAGGAAGCGGTGATATGGGTAGTATAGTAGTATGTCTCGTGCAGTAATTGCATCAAATACCGTGTTGTATTGAGAGAACGCTTTGCTGTCGATAGCAGGCAGCGTGGTGTGCTCTAAATATTCTCGACCTACGTTGGGGAAGCCAATGAAATCTTTAAAGTTGCGATAGTGCCCAGCAGCGTGCATGGTATCGAGCTTGGTAATTTTAAGGCGTTTGCGAAGGTCTGACTGCATATCTTCTGGCATGTCAGTGTCGTAGATAACACGCACTGGCTCTGCAATAAGACGCTGTTTCATACTTTCTGACATTTTTTCTACGAAACTTTCGTCAATTTCTTCGTTGATCGAATACTCTGCGTCACGGGTCATTTTGAATGAAAAGGCTTCAATTTCGTCAAACTTTACGAAGCCGCGGAAGATATCCTCAATACAAAGCTGAATCATGTCATCGAGCATGACGATGCTCTTTTTCTTACGGCTTTTTTGCGGAGGGATCAGCATAAAGCGCGACATCTCAGAAGTGGGAACTTGAATAACGGCGAATTTAGGGTTGCGTTCTTTTCTACGTAACGCAACATATAAATAGACAGAGTTTCCGTTTAAGCGGCTTAGCAGATCTGTTTTCTTATCAATAAGAATAGGCGCAATATGGCGCAATGCTTTGTTGATAAAATAATTGCGTACCCACTGCTTCTGATAATCGTCTAAGTCATCTTTACGCAGGATATGAATATTGTACCGGGCAAGGGTTTTGACGACGTCTTTATGGATTAGGTCAAATTTTTCAGAAAGCTGTACTACTTTCTTTTGTATCTGCGCCATAAGTTCGGTGAGGCGCTCTGCTTCTTCTTCGTTTCCGTCGTTTTGCGCGATAGTGATAAGGCGTTTAACATCTGCCGCGCGTACCCGATAAAATTCATCAAGGTTATTAGAGTAAATACCAAGAAAGCGAATGCGTTCTATTGCAGGGTTATTTTTATCCGCGGCTTCTTGCAATACGCGTTCGTTAAACGATAGCCAGCTTAGCTCTTTGGGATAATATAAAACGTCGTTATCCATAATGTCTCAATTCACGTTCATAAAAATGGTCAAAGACTGCCACCAGTCAGTGACACTACTGTGACAACACGTATTTTGGCACTAAAGCCTACGTAATACGTTGCGGTGATTCCGTTACCTATGGGCATGACTATGAGACACTGCGATTGTCCCTCGCGCACTCATGCCCCTATATTTATCGCGTTGCAGTAATATCTACGACTAAGTCATTAGCTAACGACTCTAGTGCATCTTGTAATGCTCCGTCGTCGAAGTCTTCCGTTACCGCAATTTCAGCTTTTGCTTTGAAAATCAGGCTACCCCAGTTAGGCGCGCTTTCACAATGAGAAGCAAAAGTGAGAATATTTAAGTTAAACTGGTTAAGTACGGATGTTAACTCCTGAACAATACCTGTCTTGTCATTGCCCATTACATCTACGGTTAGCTTAGTTGTGTTGTTATTTTTATTGCTTGCAACAGCAACAGATTGAACAGACAAGTCTTTGATGGCGTCTAGCGAATCTACTAAACCTTGCTTATTTTCATCGGCAACATGTACTTCTACAAAGCCGGTAAACATACCCGCCATATGCGCAAAGCTCGACCCTTGCCAGTTACCTCCGTGTTTGTAAACACACTTAGCCAGTGAGTCTACCAAACCAGGCTTGTCTTTACCCATAATGCTGATAACCAATGATTGCATGCAAAGCTCCTTATTGGGCGTGTAGAGAAAAACTTTGATCGTCTTCCTGTAGGGTAATACCATAAGCGCAGAATAGGTTGCGCGAAGGTAATGCCATAAACTTTCACTTGCTATTAGCATAACAAAACTTACACTGCTCACCAGTGCAATTTAGGGTTATTCTTCTTAAAAATGAAGAATTTCGAAAATAAGAATTATTAAACAGCCCCATGACTTTCGACAGCAACAGCATAAACAAGAAACGCCAGCGCAGAGATAGTTGGTCGCGCTATGTAGTGACGGGCTTTGGCGGCCTTGTTTTGTTGACCCTGGTTATTCTTATTACCCATCTCATTAGCCAAGCGCTCCCCCTAGCTTACACTCCTACCTTACATCATCAGTTAAGTGTTGAAACACCAGACAATGAAAAGGTGATAAGTGCAGGTGACATTATCAATAGCCAGCCTATGCTGGTTAGAAAATCAGACTGTCGATTAGGTCTTAAATTGCTCCAAGGCAAAGATCTGGTAAGTAACCACGAATATATTCGTCCATGCGAGCATAGATTGTCGGCTCACAGCGTGATGGGGGAGAACTATATTGTCGACGTTTCTCCCAACGCGCAGGTACGGGTCTTACCGGTAAGGTCTTTTAACTTGGCAGGCAGTAAGGCAGTGGATATCGCCACTAATGCACCCCAAACAGCCCTATCGAATAGCATTACGTTCGCGCTTCCCAAAGATGAGTGGGATAAGCGCAGTAGCTGGAGCATGGCATTGTCTTCTAAGTGGGCTGTAGCCTCTATCGCTCAAGACGACAGCTTTTTCATTCGTTGGGTAAATCGGCATCGCCCTACGCAGGTGGTAGATAAACGTTTTTACAATATAGACAGACTAGTGTTGTTACCGGGCAGCGAAAGTGTGTTGCTTCAAGTAGATGACGCCCTTTACCTTAACCGGCTTAATGATAAAGGCGCTTTACTGCTCCCTATCGCGGGAGGCATATCCGGGTCATTAGATGAAACAATTATTTTTCCTTTAGCTAAAGATCGCACCTTCTTCCTAATGGATTCAGAAAATCAAACATTGACCCGCTGGGTGCTCAGTAAAAGTGAAAAAGGTCTCACCTTTGAGCAAACTTATCAGATAGCGGTTCCGGGTGAAAAAGTAAAAGCGGTAACAGAGCACGCCAGTATGAACTTAGTGGCCGTGCTAACTGACAAAGCACGTGTATTGCTAGTAAATAGGGTGTCTGGCGATGTGGTGGCTTCTCAACAAATAGAACGCACCGCTGATCATATCATTTGGTATGGAAATAAGCTTTACAGCTACTCTGACAACATCTTGTCGGTGTGGGAGGGCAAGCATTTAAGTGGTATTACTACGTGGGCATCGCTTTTTGAACCTCAGCACTATGAGGGATATGAAACGGAAGAAACTGTATGGCAAACTACCAGTGCCTCTGACTTTCAAGAGGCAAAATTCAGCTTAACCCCGCTTTTAATCGGCAGTATCAAAGCTTCCCTCTTAGCGCTGCTTATTGCGATACCTGTTGCTATCGGCGCTGCAATTTACACCGCGTTTTTCGCTAAAAGCCGATTGCGCAACATCGTTAAACCTGCCATCGAACTGCTTGAAGCTATCCCCAGTGTTCTTATTGGTTTCATTGCGGCCATTTGGTTATCGCCAAAGGCTGAACAGTTTTTGTTTTCTTTTGCTTTTTTTCTGATTGTTATTCCCTTTGTGCTTATCGCAGTTGCTTTGGTGCAGCGCCCCGTAGCGGAGTATTTACCTAAGAAGTTAAGGAATGGTGCGGAGCTATTCTTTGCAGTTGGTGGCGTGTTTCTTTTAGGTTATGTCAGTGTGGAATATGCGCCATCGCTCATCTTCTCGCTGATGGGGATTGATGGGTTTACGTTGCTAGCGGCGGAATCAGATAGTCCTATTGGAAAAACGACCATAGTGGTAGCCCTAGCGTTGGGGGTAGCTATTTCACCCAGTATTTACTCGCTAGCTGAAGATGCCATCAATGGTGTGCCTAACGACTTAAAACATGCTTCATTCGCATTGGGAGCGACCCGGCTACAAACTTTGCTGTATGTTGTGCTACATGTTGCCCTACCAGGTATTGTTGCCGCAATAATGTTAGGCTTCGGGCGCGCGTTTGGCGAAACTATGATAGTACTTATGGTAACGGGGAATACGCCAATCTCCAGACTGGGGGCTCATAGAAGGTTTGCGAGCACTCACTGCTAACTTGGCAATTGAACTTCCTGAGGCTGATGTTTCATCAGCGCATTACCAAATTTTATTCTTCACGGCGTGCATTTTGTTTGTGTTTACCTTCGTAGTAAATACCATAGCAGAGCTATTGCGACAGCGTATAAGAAGAAGGGCGTATTATGGCTAATCAAGCATCTTTTGGATTAAATCCAGTCCAACGTCAATCGCTAGTCATTAGTTTAACCGCCTTTTTCACTAGTCTATTGCTGATCGCGCTAGTAAGTGTACTTATACTGATTAGTTTTCGCGGTACCGCCTATTTTTGGCCAGAGCCTATTTACACGGTAAAGGGCGAATATCAAGACGGCTCCACGTTCTCAGTACTTGCGAACCTCTTTGATGAGCCATCAAATAACGACATTACCCTTAAGTATTCGGATGCTCAGCATCCTTATGGTTTTCAAATTCAGTTATCCCGCCGACAAGTAAAAGATACGCGACTTGCGAAAGAGAGCGCTGAAATTAAGCTGATAGATGGTAGGCGTATTTTAGCGCTACCTGAGTATATCGTTGTACCGTCTAAGCCACCCCAAACCCTAGATAATATTGATACAGTAATAGAAGAAGTAGCACAGATTAGTGCACAAATTGAAGTGCTCAATACCCGTCATCTTGCGCCTATACACGAAGCGCTGTCTCAGTTTGATAAACGTAACGTGGTTGAAGACGCGCCGGCAAGAGAGCGCTTAGTGGCTTCATTTAATGAATACCAAAAACGAGTAGAGGCGCTGGAAAAAACACGGGCTGAATATAACTTGCTGGTGAGTTTTGCAGACGGTGCGCCCTTTGTTATCCCCATTTCAAGCATTCAAGATGTGGATTTCGTAAGCCGTTTGAGTACATTCGAAAAATGGCAGGTAGTGTTTTCAGAAATTGGCGTGTTTCTTACTGATTCCCCTAAGCAAGCTAATACTTCTGGCGGCGTATTCCCCGCCTTGTTTGGCACTGTCCTCATGGTTTTTTTAATGACCATAATTGTAACGCCTTTTGGGGTGCTAGCCGCTATTTACCTAAGTGAGTATGCGCCCAATACCGCGCTAACTACCATTATTCGTGTGAGCGTAAGTAATATGGCGGGGGTACCTTCGATAGTATACGGGGTATTCGGACTTGGTTTCTTCGTTTATACCCTAGGTGGCAGTATTGATGAGCTATTGTTTAGCGAAACACTACCCGCGCCAACCATGGGCAGTCCAGGTGTGTTTTGGGCGGCGTTGACCATGGCAATTTTGACTTTGCCTGTGGTTATTGTTGCTACAGAAGAAGGCTTGCGCCGTGTACCAGAAGGGTTGAAAGCAGGCAGCTACGCATTAGGTGCAACTAAAATTGAAACCATAGTGCGTACCGTTTTGCCTATTGCGTCTCCTGGCATTATGACTGGCGTAATTTTAGCTATTGCAAGGGCAGCAGGAGAAGTTGCTCCTTTAATGCTTGTAGGGGCGGTTAAGTTTGCGCCAACGCTGCCCATAGACGGTGAATTTCCTTATCTTCACCTTGATAGACAGTTTATGCATTTGGGCGTGCTTATTTATGACGGTGCTTTCCACAGCCAAACCGATGGGAAAAGTGCAAGTATGATGTTTGCTGCCTGCTTGCTTTTACTCGTCGTGGTCTTTGTATTAAACATACTGGCAGTGGTACTTAGAGCGCGCCTGCGCAAACGCTACATCAAAGGATAATACAGGTTTTATAACATGTTGAAGTTGTTTGAACACAATACGCTAAACGTTAATGATATTAGTGAAGCACAAACTGCAGTTGAGGTGAAAAACCTTAATTTATGGTTTGGTAATAAGCATGTGTTAAATGACATCAGCATGCGAATACCCAAAAACAAAATTACGGCGTTAATTGGTCAAAGTGGTTGCGGCAAATCAACCCTAATCAGTTGTTTTAATCGCCTTAACGACTTGTATGATGGCTGTAAGTATGAAGGCGAGATCATAATAGACGGTCGAAATATCAATAGCCGTAAAGTAAACGTATCACGCCTTAGATCTAATGTAGGTATGGTATTTCAGCGCCCGAATCCATTCCCGATGAGCATTTATGAAAACGTGTGTTACGGGCTCAAGCTTCAAGGGGTTAAGGTTCGCCGACACTTAGACGATGCCGTTGAAGGCGCATTAAAACAAGCTGCATTGTGGGATGAGGTAAAAGATCGCTTATTTGAGTCTGCCCATGTTCTATCCGGTGGACAGCAGCAGCGTTTAGTGATTGCCAGAGCGTTGGCGTTAAAACCTGACATACTTCTGTTAGATGAGCCCACGTCAGCGCTTGACCCTTTAACCACACTCTTTATCGAAGAACTGATGGATTCGCTAAAAAAGCAGTGCACCATTATTATTGTGACGCATAACATGCAACAAGCAGCGCGGGTAAGCGACTATACTGCCTTTTTCCATCAGGGGAGGCTGATAGAGTATGCCGACAGTGACAAACTCTTTACCATGCCTGATAAAAAGCAAACCGAAGATTATATAACGGGGCGATATGGATAAGGTACCAGTGAACGAGTGTCCTAATTTCGAATTATGCCGCGAGGA
The DNA here is from genome assembly GCF_056311775.1 of Alteromonas sp. ABH4_454. Classification (NCBI taxonomy): domain Bacteria; kingdom Pseudomonadati; phylum Pseudomonadota; class Gammaproteobacteria; order Alteromonadales; family Alteromonadaceae; genus Alteromonas; species Alteromonas sp. ABH4_454. The sequence goes on from NZ_CM149972.1 coordinate 1,673,597, forward strand.
GAATTCACCATGCGTCAAGTAGCCCTAAATACGCACATCTCGGGTACGTTTAATATCGAGTTGGAAAACTTGCGTAACTCGGTATTGACCATGGGCGGTGAAGTTGAACAGCAGCTGGTTGATACGTTAAGAGCGGTAAAGCACAACCATGCCGCACTGGCTGAGAAAGTGGTGTTGAATGACTTAAAAATTAACTCCATGGAAATTCAAATTGACGAAGAATGCCTGCGTATTATTGCAAAACGTCATCCTACCGCCAGCGACCTGCGTTTAATTATGACTATTTCAAAAGCCATTACCGATATAGAGCGAATGGGTGATGAGATTGAACGTATTGCCAAATTAGTAACGCGCAATAAGCTGCCAAGCTCAGATACAATTAAAAGCAGCATGTTGCTTATTGGTGAAAGGGTAGCGGCTATGATGCGTGGCACGTTCGACGCCTTTGCCCGTCAGGATGAAGCTGCTGCATTAGAAGTGTACGACCAAGACAATCGCATTGACAGTGAATACAAACGGTTATTGTCCTATACCACTTCAGAAATGCAGAAAAGCACCGACGATATGCAGGATTGGCTGGATGTTTTATGGGCAATGCGCTCGTTGGAACGTATTGGTGATAGATGCAAAAACGTGTGTGAGTATGTGGTTTATCTTACTCGCGGTACAGATGTAAGACATACGCCGCTGGAAAATATGCAGCAAAAACTGGAAGATTTGACGTAATCCTGTCCAAATGGTCAGTGTTATTTTGCGTATCAGTGTATAAATATGAATATTTGCGAAATTTATTTGTCATAAAACTGCAATATTTGATGGATTTATCATCGCATTCAAATAATTCCGTATACTTTTATCGTTTTTCAGTGATTTTCGCTATGGCTTCTATGACGATTACGTTATCATGCGCCGCAGCCAAGAACAGATCGTGCAAAATTTAATCGAACTTTATGATAAAACACAATTTGTCTTTAACTTCTTTCTCTAACCCTTGGGGTGAAGAGATCATGCTACTTACTCAAGTAGCGTCCAGCCTAAATCGCGTTTAGATCGGGAGCGATTATCCGTGGAATTTTTTGAAAGTTATGGCCTAATTCTTATAATCCTTGCCGCCGGCGTCGGTTTCGTCATGGCATGGGGTATTGGAGCGAATGACGTTGCCAACGCAATGGGTACGTCAGTGGGTTCTAAAGCTTTAACCATAAAACAAGCCATTATCATTGCAATGATATTTGAGTTTGCTGGCGCCTACCTAGCAGGTGGCGAAGTAACGTCTACCATTCGAAAAGGGATTATCGACTCAACCTTTTTTATAGACATACCTGAATACCTAGTATTAGGTATGATCTCGTCACTACTTGCGGCTGGAATATGGCTAGCGGTAGCGTCTTGGTTGGGATGGCCTGTATCTACAACGCACTCTATTATTGGTGCAATCATCGGCTTTACGGCAACTGGCGTCAGTATGGACGCAGTAGCGTGGGATAAAGTGGGTGGTATTGTAGGTAGTTGGGTAGTAACACCGGCTATATCGGGCATCATTGCTTATCTTATCTTTATGAGCGCTCATAAGCTCATCTTCCAAACTGCTTCTCCGTTTGCCAATGCCAAGCGTTATGTGCCGTTTTATATGGCATTAGCGGGCTTTGTGATGTCGCTTGTTACTATTAAGAAGGGGCTTAAGCACGTAGGCTTGGAACTTAGCGCTCTTAACGGTTATCTGCTAGCAATTGGGATAGCTGTAGCACTTGGTTTCTTGGGTAAATGGTTCATAGGCCGTATGAAATTCAGCGGTTCTGAAGATGCAGACTTACAGGCAGCAAACGTTGAAAAAGTATTTGCTTTGCTTATGGTAGTAACTGCGTGTTGTATGGCATTCGCCCACGGTTCTAATGACGTAGCGAACGCAATTGGTCCTCTTGCGGCTGTAGTAAGTGTTGTCACCAGTGGCGGTGAGATTAACGCAAGCGCCACACTGGCTTGGTGGATTTTACCACTAGGCGGTTTAGGTATTGTTGCAGGTCTCGCTTTATTTGGTCATCGCGTTATTAAAACCATCGGTCAAGGCATTACACATTTAACGCCAAGCCGTGGCTTCGCCGCAGAACTAGCCGCAGCGTGTACGGTAGTTATTGCTTCAGGTACTGGTTTGCCTATTTCAACTACGCAAACGTTAGTGGGTGCAGTTTTAGGTGTAGGTTTGGCACGTGGTGTTTCAGCGCTTAACTTAGGTATTGTTAGAAATATCGTTGTGTCTTGGATTGTGACCTTGCCAGCAGGTGCACTGCTTTCAATTGTTTTCTTCTTTATACTGAAGGCAGCATTTGGCGTAGCTTAGTAAGCTTACCCTATTGTTATATTCAAAAAGGCCGCGCTTCAATGAAGCGCGGCCTTTTAGTTTAAGTCGATAGCTGATTAACCTTATCAATCTCGTGAGATTGGCGATTCAAACCCTCTTGGTTTAACGCCTACCACAGCACATTTTAACTGGTGAATAGTCTCTTCTGCAGTATCACCCATGATGTAACCAGGCACTCCCAAGCGAGATACTGTACCCATAACAATTACATCAGTATCTAGCGATGTAGTTGTAGCTGCAATTTCTCGACGTGGGTAACCATGCACAATATGGTTCTTAGGCTGTAAATATTCCCAAACATTGTCGTCGAGTTCATCAGAAAGTTCAGAAAGTAGCTTCTCTAACTCCTTTTCACGCTCAGCGTGAATTTTAGCTAGGTCAGTTTCCATCCTGTCGTTATCGACGGTAATAAAGCCATCTCTGGCTATGTTTTCCGGTACCGCATCAAATACGTGAACAATATGCAGCTGAGCAAATTCTAATAAGGCTATTTGGCTAGCATGTCGTAATATATCGCGGTTAAGGTCGCGTCTTATTGATACCTCGTGACTGGGGTAGTGGTAGTTAAGATCAAGTGCTGCCACTACGTTTTTATACTGGCTACGCGGTTTGTGATTGATAACCCACAGAGGGCAGGGGCATTTGCGAAACAGTTGCATATCCAAACTGCCAAATAGTTTATCTAAAAAGCTTTCTTCTGCTCGCTTTATCACTAAGTCGATATTATTGTTCATCACATAGCGAACGATATCAATCAACGGGTGCCCAACCGTTACAGCTGTTGACACTTCGTATTGTTTACCCCAGCTCTCTGCCTGCTGCTTAAGCCAAAGCTGAGCCTGAGTTTCCATGGTTTGTTGAGAGTCCACGTAAGAGAATGACTCCATGACCATACTCGCATTAGGCGGGAGTGATTCGAGAGAAAGCATAATGGTAAGCGAGGCTTGGTGAGCTTTGGCGATATGCAGTGCTTGAGCAACTGTGTCATCTTGACGATGTGAGTCGCTCAACACACATAAAATGTTTTTATAATGTCCTTTCATACTGCCCTCAATAGTGGTTCGCTTAATTGATTGAATGATACAAGAGCGGGTCTTACTTCGCTGTAAAAACATGTGGTAATTGATGCATTTCTTTAATCCTAACGCTACTTATAAAGGCTTTCCAGTTGGGAATGGCAATTTCTTAAAAGCTTCTTATAGAAGGAAGTAGACAGGCTAATATGCAAAGGCGGTCTTAAACAATAAGTTTAAAGGGTGGTTAACCGTAAGCAACAGCCCTAGGCTGTATTTAATCTTTATGTTAGATTAATCCAATATTTTTTAATCCCTTTTTGAATCATTGTGAGATATCCATGAAATGGCCTAATCTTAAGCACCTGCACTATTTGGTGACGCTACATCAAGAGCAACATTTTCATCGTGCTGCCCAGCGCTGTAATGTAAGTCAGTCAACACTGAGTACGGCCATTCAGAACTTAGAAGAACATTTTGGAAGTCAGCTTCTAGAACGTGAACACAAAACGTTTGTGTTTACTTCACTAGGTTTAGATATTGTTGAGCGCAGTAAGGTGCTGCTACAAGAAGCCGGTGAGCTAGTTGAATACGCGCAAAACGCGGGCAACTGGCAACGAGGGACCTTAAAGTTAGGCGTTATTCCTACCATCGCACCGTTTTTGTTTGAAGGCATGATGGGTGCGTTTTCTACGTTTCTACCTGAGATCAATTTAGAGATGCAGGAAGACACCACCGAAAAACTGCTACAGCAATTGACTGATGGCCGATTAGACTTACTGATCTTAGCGCTTCCAATGGAAACCCCAGGGTGTAAACAAATGGTTTTGGGGCACGACCCCTTCCACCTCATCGCTCATGAAGATATGGCCGAGCAACTGCCTAACCCAGTGGATATTTCGACCTTGCCTAAAAAGAGTATTTTCTTATTACAGCAAGAGCATTGTATGACAGGACACGCCGTAAGCGCATGTAACCTTCAGCATAGCGACCAGATTAGTAGCGTGGCAGCAAGCAGTCTCTACACTTTGGTGCAATTAGCGAACAGCAAAATGGGTTACACCTTTCTACCTGAGCTCGCGATCAATCAATCCATTCTTGAGCACACGGGACTTAAAAGCTTCCCAGCTGAAGAGCAGGGCTTTAGAGAGATTGGATTAGTATGGCGTTCAGGCACAACACGTATGCAGCTGTTTCGTCGTATTGGTGAGATTATCTCGCCTTTGCTGCCAAAGCCAACGTTGAAATAGTTTTTGCCTAACAGCACGCGCGGTTTAGTAATGTTTATTGCCGCGCGTTTTTAATGACCTACATTTTAGGTGCGATATGCCCTAATTCTGCAGCCCAGGTGAGTTCGGATCTTTTAAGATTATTTGCCGCACTAGCGCCAAAGCTGTGCAGCGCATTGTAAGCGCTGTTAGAGGGAACACGGCAATAGTGGCAAAGCGCATAGAACAAAAGACTACAGCGGTGCTGTGAACCGTCGCAGTGTAGATATATCTTCGCTCCCTCAGTTAGCATTTGAGATAGCTCATGAAGGTATTGATGTAGGTGTACATCTTCGGTGGGTGACTCTGACGACGGGTGTAAAAAGGGAACCCATAACCATTCTAACCCTGCCGCGTTCGAGCTATCGCGAATAACCGGAGCTTTTTCTTCACTGGTTTGCACCGTTGCAATATGGGTAACACCCAGTGACTTAAGCCGTTTAAAATCGCTTTCTACGGGCTTTTTCCCCAAGCATATTTGACCTGCGTGTAGTGAAAACCACGCGATATTCGGGTTTGCTGTTGTGCTGTCTTCTTTTTTCTCAGCGTCTTGCATAGCTGCGTTATCTAAAACCTTTTGTTAAACGACGAAATAATAAATAGAAAAGTAATGGCAACTGCATCCGCCAATTACGAATAAGTGCCAAATTGCATGGGTGTACTTTACCTTTTTTGCCACGTAAAAGCACACGCCTACGCTGAAACACAGCCCACCTGATACCAGTAACCAGAGTCCAGCGCCTGGCAGGGCAACATAGAGCGGGTAAATAAGGCCTAGAGCAATCCAGCCCATTAATAAATAGGTCATTACCGACACTTTTGGAAACCTGTGCTGAGCGATAAGTTTAAACGCGACGCCACCTAGCGCTAAGCTCCAAATAATAGCGGTCATGGTAATACCTAAGACGCCACCAATCGAAACCAGTAACAATGGTGTGTAAGTACCTGCTATCAATAAATATATTGCACTATGGTCGAATAACTTAAGCCAGCCCTTTGCCTTTTGATGCGAAATTGCATGGTAAAGCGTAGAACTTAAAAAAACGAGAATGAGGGTAGAGCCGTAAATGGCGGCTGTGGTTAGCGCTAATGTATCTTCAGCGCGGTACAGCATAAATATTAAACCCACGATAGCCGCTATAAAGCCAATACCGTGAGTAATACTATTCAACCACTCTTCTAAAACGGAGTAAGCTTTGGCAGAAATAGCTTTTGTTTGTTCCTTTACGTCTGTCATCACGTTTCCTGTTTTGCAATCAGTAGAAATATGCACACCTCTTATTTATCTTTCCGCATATCTATGACAATTATAGCGCACACTTGTTCGCTCAATATGAAAATATTAACAGAACACGCCGATAGTCTGATGACGATAAGATTACAAAGGAACTTATAAATCGGTGTTTTCGAAACAGCCGCCCAATTTATCCAGAAGGTGTTTTAATGTGCGACTTTCTTCTGTAGTCATACCATTGAACTTGCAAAGCATTTGCGCGGGTACTTCTTCTGCTACGGCTTTTTGCTCCTTACCCATTTTGGTCAGCTGTACACGCTTAACGCGTTTGTCGACCTCATCTTTATTCACGACTAAAAAGCCTTTTTCTTCAAGCTTTTTTAAAATCAAAGACATGGCACCACCGTCAATCACTGTTTTTTCAAGAAGCTCAGCAATAGTGATGTCATCGGTTTCCCAAAGGGCCATTAAAGTTACGTATTGAGGGTAGGTAATATCTAACGCTTTAAGAAGTGGACGATAAGCGCGAGTGAATGCATTCGACAGCGTATAAAAACGATGACAAAGCTGATTTTCCAACTTTAATAATTCTGACATGACACTTAACCCTTATTGTTACTAGTCTCTGAATGTCATTTATATTTTGCATACAAAATACTTGATCTGCAACTGGGTTCAGTGCTAATTTATTTTGCACGCAAAGTAAGTTAGCAGTTCATTATTGAGGAGAGCGACTATGCATAAGCTTCAACAAGTCGTTTATACCGGAATCGCAACAGCAACCGGCGGTCGCGAAGGTACAGCAAAATCTAGCGATGGTAATTTAAACCTTAAATTGTCTACCCCTAAGGCGCTAGGTGGCGCTGGCGGTGAAGGTACTAACCCTGAGCAAATGTTTGCGGCAGGCTATTCAGCGTGCTTTATTGGGGCGTTAAAGCATGTAGCAGCATCGCAAAAGGTAAAGCTAGCTGATGACATTAGCGTAACGGGCGACGTTTCAATTGGCCCTATCGAGCAAGGTTTTGCTATTGCGGTTAAATTAACCGTAGATTTAGGTGATATGGACAAAGCACAAGCACAAAGCTTAGTCGATACTGCCCATCAGGTATGCCCATATTCAAACGCGACCCGTGGCAACATTGAAGTAGAAATTAGCTTAGCCTAATCTCACTTCAATTGGTTTAGCTGTTAACGCCAATAAACACAGATAATAACGCCCGCCGTAGCGGGCGTGCTTATTGAATTAGATTCGCCAGTCATATAACAGATTGATACACTGATATCGTATCAATCATCCTTTAGGAAGTTATATGAAAAAATACGGATTACTGGCTACGTTCGTATGTGCGCCTGTATTGTTTGCGTGCAGCGATAACAGCAATGTAGACGCAGCCAAGACAGACAATGATCAAGCCGTCAGCGTAAGCTCAGATTCAAACACTGAAGCAAAAACAGCTTCGGTAGAAAATCACGCCGATGCAGCCATTGCCTCTGGGGTAGATTATCACTCCTTCGCGAACCCTAATGAGATTCGGGTTACCCATCTCAGTCTAAACCTAACAGCAAATTTTGAGACCCAGCAGCTAGTTGGTGATGTGACTCTTGATATAAAGCGAACAGAGCCTGAAAACAATACATTGGTCCTAGATACCCGCGCTCTGGATATTAAGAGTGTAACCGTTGACGGTGAAATCGTTCCTTTTGAAATGGGGGAGACGGACGCTGATTTAGGTACGCCTCTTACAATTACACTACCTAGCGCGGCAGACTCAGTAACGGTAGCGTATTCAACCTCGCCTGAAGCATCTGGTGTACAATGGCTAACACCAGCGCAAACTGCGGGTAAAAAGCACCCGTTCCTATTCACTCAAGCACAAGCAGTGCATGCGCGCAGCTTTATTCCGCTTCAAGATTCTCCGCAAGTACGGGTAACTTATGACGCAACCATTAAAACACCTGAAGCGCTATTGGCGGTGATGAGTGCGTCGAACGACCCTACTACTGCGCGCGATGGAGAATATGAGTTCACCATGCCGCAACCTATCCCTTCGTATCTTATTGCGTTAGCAATCGGTGATTTAAAGTTTAAAGCCATGGGCGAGCGCACGGGTGTGTATGCAGAGCCCGCACTTCTTGAAAGCGCCGCAAAAGAATTTGAAGATACCGAAGCCATGTTGGAGGTAACAGAAGAAACTTATGGTCCTTATCAATGGGACCGTTACGACCTTCTTATTCTCCCGCCGTCGTTCCCGTTTGGCGGTATGGAAAACCCTCGTTTGTCGTTCATCACGCCGACAGTTATCGCAGGGGATAAAAGCTTGGTGTCGTTAATAGCACACGAACTGGCACACAGCTGGTCAGGTAACACCGTCACTAATGCTACATGGCGCGACCTTTGGTTAAACGAAGGCTTCACGACTTATCTAACTTACCGCATTATGGAAATGATCTATGGCCACGATCGCTTCAAGAAAGAAGCCGTGCTGGGTTATCAAGATTTAGAGAACGACATTGCAGCCCTAGATGAGAATGATGAAATCCTTGCCATCGACCTTCGAGGCCGTAACCCAGACGACGTTTTCTCTAATATTCCCTATGAAAAAGGCGCTCTTTTCTTACGTGAAATCGAACAGAAAATTGGCCGCGAAAACTTTGACGCATTTTTAATGCAATACTTCAAAGACTTTGCTTTTAAGAGTATTACCACTGATACATTTATTACCTACTTAGACAATACGTTATTGAAGCAGTACCCAGATAAGCTAGACGCAGAGCGAATTCATACTTGGATCTTTGAACCTGGTATTCCAAAAGACGCACCACAGCCAGAATCTGATGCTTTTACTAAAATCGATGATACGCGAAGCGCTTGGCTTTCTGGCGACGTGAAAGCGGCGGATATTGAAACCGCGCAGTGGACGGTACATGAGTGGCTATATTTCTTAAACAACATGCCTGAAACGTTAAGCGAAGCTCAGCTTGCTGAACTTGATTCAGCGTTTTCATTAACCTCGACGAAAAACAACGAAATTGCACATAGTTGGTTAATGATCGCAGTAGAGAATAACTATCAGCCTGCGTTTGAACGTTTATATAGTTACCTGGTTTCGATAGGTCGAAATAAACTGGTTAAGCCGCTTTATCGTGAGCTTTCAAAAACGCCAGAAGGCAAAGCCTTTGCAAAGCGCGCATTTGAAGAAGCCAAGTCGGGCTATCACCCACTAACTGTGAAAGCGAATGAAGGCTATGTGGATTGATCATCAGTCTTTCTGTTAAGTGAGTAACAGGTAAAGCAGCGCATTAGGCGCTGCTTTTTTATTTCTACCACGAGTAATACTTATACAAAAAGAATTGAACGATTGTTCAATTGGGCGATCTTAAAGTTAGGACAAGCGTACTAACGCTTACCTAGTGTCGTTTACCTAGTGTAATTCAAGTGCAGCTGAACAGCTTATTTGCTAGCCGCACGCTGAAGGATTTGAATTAATCGTTAAGGAGTTTTTATGTATACACAAAAGATGCACCCAGCTACTACTTTTCCTGAAGTAAAAGCGACGCTATCAACTGGTGAAACTATATCACTGGCTGACAAGGGCGAAGGATGTGACTGGAAGATGGTGGTAGTGTACCGTGGTAAGCACTGTCCGATTTGTACTAAATACCTAAACAAACTTGAAGATTTCACAGGTCGACTACGTGAGCTTAATATTGATGTTGTTGCAGTAAGTGGCGATAGTAAAGACCAGCTAGAAGCGCATCTAGATGACTTGTCGATAAACTTTCCTATTGCGTACGGATTGTCGCAAAGCGATATGGAAAAGTTAGGTCTGTATATTTCTGAGCCGCGTTCAGAAAAAGAAACGGATCATAACTTTGCAGAACCAGCCTTGTTTGTGCTTAACGGTGATAACGAGATTCATATTGCTGAAATTGCTAACGCGCCTTTTGTTCGTCCGGACTTAGAGCAGCTAGTATCTGGCCTAGAGTTTATTCGCAACCCAGAGAATAACTATCCTATTCGCGGTACGTTTAATGGCTAAGATTACGAGTCAGTAATAGTGATATGTCGTTCAAAAGTGAGGCTCTAGTGTTTATGAAATGACCCCATACAGTTGGACTCATTTTTTAAACGGCAACCAAGGCCTGATTTCGATATTGTATCGGACTCAGGCCTTTTAATTTTCTTGAGCTTACTCGTTTTTAGCAGATACTGAAAAAGCAATGGGCGCCATCTGCTTTCTAAAGTCACCTAGTGCATCTAAAGGTAGCTCAACCTCTATTGCTACACTGCTTCCATAGTTGCAATTGGCAATTTTACCTTTGGCTTGTTCTACCAAGTGACGTACGAACTGTTCATGTTTAAAGTCGATATCCACGCTAAGTGCTTCTAGCTTAATTTCTTGTCTTATTTCAAGAGCGTCAATGGCTTGCTGAGCAGCTGCGGAGTACGCGCGAACCAAGCCTCCTGCACCTAATTTAATCCCGCCAAAATACCGAGTAACAATAACCATAATATCGCCAATATCTTTGTGCTGAAGCACATTCAATATGGGTTTACCGGCAGTGCCGCTAGGCTCGCCGTCATCGGCCATCGCCGCACTAGTAGGCGCGTTAGGGTTTCCGAAGACATAAGCCCAGCAGTGGTGTCTTGCGTCGGGATACTGCTGTTTAACGCTTTCTAAAAGCGCCATTGCACTTTCACGAGAGTTGGCAAAGCCAGCACAAGCGATGAATTTGCTTTTTTTAATTTCGTACAGGGTTTCAACCTGTTTAGCGGGAACGGGATAAGTCATCGGCACATTGTAAGCTAAGACAATAGCAAGGTACAACGCACTCGGCTTCTCAAAAAAAGGGAGCTGCCAATAATCGACAGCACCATTTGGTTTGTGTGATTGTTCTTAACGCAATATACCCGAAACCGTTTCAGATACGTTCAATGCGCCTTTTTGAATTTCATCAATTATGCTTTGAACTTGTGCAATCTGCTGACTGTTTTGGTCAACACTGTCTTTAACCCCTGCCATTTTCTTCGTGGACTTGTCTGCAAGCTTTCTGTTTTCTGCAACCACGCTTTCTATTTCAACCGTCGAGTCGCTAGTGCGTTGTGCAAGCTGTCTAACTTCATCTGCAACCACGGCAAAACCCCTGCCTTGATCGCCAGCTCGTGCTGCTTCAATCGCCGCATTTAACGCTAACAAGTTGGTTTGCTCAGCAATACCACTAATGGTCGTCACGATGGTTTCAATCTTAAGCGACTGTTCACTGAGCTCGTGCATGAGTAGATTGGTCTCTTCAACCTCTGAAAGAGCAACGTCGAAAGTTTCTACGCTGCGCTGTAAGGAAGAAGCGCCATCAGCAGCAATTTGTGAAGTCTCTTCAGCGGTTGATACTGCTAATTCAGCTGCTTGTGCAATGGCATCTTTCTCATTCACTGCATCGGTGATATTAGATGCGAATTTAATCACTTTCACTACTCGACCTGAAGCGTCGAACACGGGATTGTAGGTTGCTTCTAACCACAATGCATTACCGTGTGCATCTACTCGTTCAAACTGGCCTGAAGAGAAATTTCCGCGAGCAAGGTTATCCCAAAAAGTAGGGTTTTCTTGATAGAACTTATCGCGGCAAAACATGCGGTGGTGTTTGCCCTGAATATCAGACAAACTGTATTTGACTGTAGCAGTGAAGTTGTCATTTGCTGTAATAATAGTGCCGTCAGGCTCGAATTCGATAACCGCCATCGATTTGTTTAGCGCATCAGTGACTGCTTTACCTTCGAAGTACGCTTTTTCGTGCTCAGTAACATCATGATAAATAGCGTGTATTTCCACACTACCATTTCTATTCACAGTAACATAGCTTGCTTTAAGCCATTTGGTTTCACCAAGTGCTGACTTTCTAGCCACAGTGTCGCTAAAACTGCCACCATTGACGAGCTGTTGCCAAAACGTCTTGTATTGAGATTCGGTTTCAATACCTTCCACGCGCATCGCAGCATGGGAAAAAGATGCTACTGTGGAGTTTGGATAATTTAAAATGGAAAGTAATGCTGGAGAGGCATAGGTGCACTGTCCATCGGTACTGTAGATGGCGTAAGCCATATTATTTTTAAACGCATCCAGCGTACCAAGCAAACCTTGACTCTCATCCCTAAGAGCCGATATGTCATTATTGTATCGAGAGCTTGATACAAACATAATGTCTCCTTAAGTTACATACATATTTTTGAATGCGCGCAGTATAGATGCTCTTTGTTGAAGAAATATTTCGTTTAAACATTTAGCGGATTTCACGAGCTAGGTATTATCCATTTGGCTTAATTCCGCCAAGAATGGTTGTGTTTTTATTACAGTGAAGTAACTATCAGCATTGAGCAAGAATTAATAAAACTGATAAGACCACCCGATGCCATTAGAACGATTTATTCCTTTTCGTAAACGAGATGTCGCTAATTTATGTGAGGGATTACTCTCTTACGATTCTGCGGGTTTTCGCACTTTCTCTACGTTGTTGGTCAGCCGTATACACTACCAGTACCATGAACAATTAGAGGCGTTGAAAAACAGTTATAGCCATTTCGATCCAAATAAAGACACACGTGAATTGCAGCCTTCAGATGAAAGGGTACGCAAACAGAACCAAAAAGCGTTTGCCAAGGGGTTTGCCAGCCTCTTAAACGCAGCTAATTTTGAGAAAGTCACAGATGATGATTTGGAAGCTGCGCTGAATGAAGAATCCTTGTTCAAAGTGCGTCTCGCGGTAAGTTTCAATGACTTTGAAAATGTGGTGTTTTATCGACGGGGGGAGTCTATAAAAACGGAAACTGTACGTACCTTTTTCGGGCTTCGCAAAAAGCAGGTGTCATTTACCAACTACGACAAAGTGGCCGTTTATATCACTTTTAAAGATGAAGCCTACTTCAAAGAGAAAGGGCAAACGCCAGTCACCTTTAAACCTGGCTCCACCATAGTAAAGCTTTTCCAAAACGTACCTAAAGCAGACTTGGAGATGCTGTTTCCCAATAGCGAAGTCAAAATGCGTCCGCTCGATAAGTTAATTATAAGTGCATCGGCTGCAATAGGCGGCACCGTCGTCTTGGTAACTAAGTTAGGCGCGTCGCTACTTCTTGTGGCGTCCTTTTTGGCGTTTTGGCTGGGCTTTAAAAACGAAGAAGTGGAATTGACTAAGCAAAGCCTAATAACTTTTGGTATTGGCATGGGTGTATTCGGCAGCTTTATCTTTAAGGAATGGACAAAGTTTAAAAACCGAAAAATACGTTTTATGAAAGCTTTGTCTGACAATCTTTATTTTAAGAATTTAGATAACAATGCAGGTGTATTTCATACGTTAATTGACGCTGCAGAGGAAGAAGACTGCAAAGAAGCTTTGTTGGCTTATACGTTCTTGCTTAAATGTAGTGAAGTGTCCGTAGAAGGTGATGCTGCATTTTGCGCGGTGCGTGCAGAGCGGGAGATTGACGCTGGTGGAATGACATTAGCAACGCTTGATAACATTATAGAAAATTACTTTTCAGAAGAGCTTGATTGTGCGCTCGACTTCGACGTTACCGATGCTATTACTAAGCTGGTGGACATGGAACTAGTCGAACAAAACGGCGATGTTTTTGTTGCGCGTGCGCTTAATGATGCCGTGAAAATACTTGATGAGTATTGGGATAATATTTATCAGCCTGTTTGATTGTTTCTTGTACCGTCTAGCAGATTGCCCAAGCTAGGTTATTTCATCTGGTATCCTTTGCGACGCCTTTGGTTTTAAATAAACGAGGCCAAGGAAAAAAATAAGACCGGCAATCGAAGTTCCAAACCATTGTCATAAAAACACAAAATCTCTATAGTTGATGTACGGTGCGTTGATTAACATCGACACTCCATAGCAGCAGCGCCATTGCGCCAAATGCGTTTCTCTATCTCCAATGCAACAAGTCTGGTTCACTTCTACATGAAAATATTGCATACATCTGACTGGCACTTAGGTCAGAGCTTTTTTACGAAAAGTCGCAAAAACGAACATGCCGCTTTCCTTAAATGGCTTCTTCAACAAGTAGAAGTGCATCAAATAGATGCGATTATTGTTGCGGGTGATGTGTTTGACACGGGTACGCCGCCTAGCTATGCCAGAGAGCTCTACCATGCATTTATCGGTGAATTACAGGGCATGCAGTGTACATTGGTGGTGCTGGGGGGAAATCACGATTCAGTGTCGGTGTTGAACGAAAGTAAGGCGCTACTGAAATACTTAAATAGCCACGTAATTGCCAGTACATACGGCGAATTAAGTGAACAAGTCATTACGCTGAATGATCGCAAGGGGCTGCCCGGTGCCGTATTGTGTGCCGTACCCTTTATTCGCCCACGTGATGTGCTGGTCAGTGAAGCAGGGCAAAGCGCCACTGACAAGCGTCAAGCGCTGGGCGATGCGATAAAGCAGCATTATGGAGCGCTTTATAATGAAGCCCTGTCACTGCGCGCCTCAATAGAAGAAAAGCGGGTAGAGGAACAGCATGTAGAAGAGGGCAGCGAAAATAGCGCAGCCATTCCTATTATCGCTACAGGGCACTTAACCGCTTTGGGCGTGAGTCAGTCAGAGAGTGTACGCGATATCTACATTGGTACTCTTGAAGGCTTTGATGCCAAAGGGTTTCCGCCGGCTGACTACATTGCACTTGGGCATATTCACAGGCCACAAAAAGTAGCAAAAACCGAACACATTCGCTATTCAGGTTCGCCAATACCGTTAAGTTTTGATGAGCTGAATACACAAAAACAAGTGGTGTTAGTCTCGTTCGAATCTGAAAGCACAACGCCAACTATCTCAACGCTTCCGGTACCGCGCTTTCAGGCCATGGAAGTAATAAAAGGCGATTTACAAGCGATTGAGGCGGCCATTAATGAAAGCGAAGCCATCGCGCTAGCTTCTTCTCAAACAGGTGATGCCGTTAGCGAAGTGGATAAAGCCCTTAGCGAGGTAAATAAACCCCTTAGCGTAACGGATAACGCCATTAGTCCTCAAAACCCTGTGTGGTTATGCATTGAAGTTGAAACAGAGGACTACCTAACCGATTTGCAGCAGCGTATACAAGCCTTGTTAGAGGGTAAAAACGCTGAAATTCTTCAGCTAAAACGCAAACGTAAGCCCACGGTAAATAGCTTAACGGAAAAGCAAAACGTCCAGCTTAGCGAACTATCGGTAAACGATGTGTTTGAAGCGCGTTTGGCACTGGAGAGCATAGAAGATAATCCAACGGGTGAGTCGGCACAAGAAGCTTTGCTAGATGATGATCAAAGCGCCGAAGAAACGAAAGAAGCCGGTTCAGAGAAAAACGCTCCACGCATAAACCGGATAAGGCAGCTGTTCAATGAAGCAGTAGAGCGGGTGCATACCAATGATGAAGATGCTGAAGCGCCAATAGAGGCATCATTGGCAAACACGACAGACAACAAAGGCGAGTAATACAATGAGAATATTGACCTTACGCCTTAAAAACCTAAACGCCCTAAAAGGGGAGTGGAAAATAGATTTCACCCAGTCGCCGTTTATCGACAATGGCCTGTTTGCTATCACAGGCCCAACCGGGGCGGGTAAAACCACGCTGCTTGATGCCATTTGTTTAGCGCTTTATCACCAAACCCCTCGCTTGGGGCCAATTTCAACATCTAACAACGACATCATGACCCGCGGCACGGCGGAGTGTTTGGCGGAGGTTGAGTTTGATATTAAGGGGAAAGCATACCGTGCGTTTTGGAGTATGCGCCGTGCCAGAGGAAAAGTAGACGGTAACCTGCAAAGTGCCGATGTTGAGCTTGCCGAAGTTGAAAGCGGCAAGGTATTGGCCACCCAAGTTAGGCCGAAAAGCGAAGAGATCGAAAAGCTGACTGGCCTTAATTTTGCCCGTTTCACAAAGTCTATGATGTTGTCGCAAGGGGATTTTGCTGCGTTTTTAAATGCTAACGAGGCCGACCGAGCTGAGCTGCTTGAAGAGTTAACTGGCACCGAAATTTACGGGCAGATATCACAGGCAGTACATCAGCAATTCAGTGACGCTAAACAAAAGAAAAAAGAGTTTGCGATAAAGCTAGAAGGCGTAACCTTGCTTAGCGACGAGCAAATCACCCAGCTTGAAGAGGAGCAAGCACAAACCAAGATCCAAGTCGCAGCGTCTAACCAAACACTTGTTCAGTTACAAAAGCAACAGCAGTGGCAACATGCGTTTAACACAAACGAGCTAACCATAAAAGAAGCCAGTGAAGCGCAGCGGAGCGCGAATAACGCCATCAATGAGGCGAAGCATGAGCTTGAACTCCTCACCCAAAGCGAGCCAGCTGAAAAGCTTCGCCTGCCATTCTTGCAAAGAAATGGGCTTCAGCAAGATGTAACCCGCTATAAAGAAAAACTTGAAGAGAAAGCAGCCCAGCTGCCCGACTTAAAAACGCAAAAGGCACAGCTCAGTTTGGAAGTGACCAATGCTGAACAAGCGTTAGTTCTTACAAAGCAACAAAGCAGTGAGCTTGAAAAGCGCGTAAATGAGCAGGTAGTTCCGCTAGATAACCAAATAGCGCAGCTCACTACTGAACAGCAAAAAGCAAACGAAAACGCGGCACTTTTAAGGCAGTCAATAAACGCGTTAACGCTAAAGCGCACAGAAATTGAAAACGCTTCGGCAGATAACAAGACCAAGCTTGGTGAACTGGAAGCTTACTTGAGTGAGCATCATTCACTCAGCGGCATGGCAGAATTTATAAGTGGTTGGAGTGAAACGGCGCGTCATATTGAACATGATAAAAAGCAGTTAGAAACACTGACACAAAGCGTAAAGAATGATCGTCAGGCGCTTTCATCCCTAGATGAAGCTATCGTAAAAACAAATGCGTCGTTGAGCGCGTTAACGCAGACCTTCGATGACAAAAACGCGCAAGTAGCCAAGTGCGAAAAGGCACTTCAGGCCGCGCTATCTGACAAACCAAGTGATACTAATAGTGCTAATGCAACCAGCAAAGCAAGCCTTCAGAAAGAGCGTGATACAAAACTTCAACATTGGGATAACGTGTTACAGATAGGGCATATTCAACAGCAATATTTGGCACTAGAGCAAGACAAAGTAGCGCTTAGCTCGCAGAAAGAAGACTTGGCGAAGCAACTAGCGCAGCAGCAATCTGACCGCCAAGCCTTGGTTGATGCTTACAGGCAAATTCGTAGTAATTTAAAAGATATAGAATCGCTTATCGCCCTGGATGCTGAAGTGGCGCACCTGCGCGCACAGTTAAAAAGTGGCGAGCCATGCCCTGTTTGTGGGGCTAACGAACACACCACGTCTAGCGTGGCGATTGATGTACCTGAAACTATTCAAAAGCGAGATAGCTTAAAGCAGCAGTTAGATGATATTGAGCAGCAAGGGGCGCGGGCAAAAGAAAGCGTTACACACACTGAATTCACTCTTGCTCAGGTTAATAAGCAGCTAGAACAGGCAAGCGGGCAACGAGATACGCTGCTAGAAAAGTGGCAGCAGATTTCAAGCGTACTTAGCGCTGATATATCGAGTTTTGAAAAGGTCGACATTAATACATCGCAAAGCGTCGCTCAATTTACCCAGCAGTTTAAAACTCGTCTTGATGATATTAGTGCCCAATTAACGCGTTTAGAAGAGTACGAGCAAGCTCTAAATGCTGCATTGCAGGCTAAAAATGAAGCGCAACAGCTGCTACAAGCCAAACAGTCAGAACTTGCAGTTTCTCTGCAGCAGCGCGAAACCTTGGAAAAGCAATTTACCGAACATAGTGCAGAGTTAGAGAATAAAACAAAAGGGGTTAACGATGGTATTTTAGCGCTCAGCGAGACTATGACGGCGCACGGTGCTGACATTCACAACCTGTCTATTGATGGAATTACCACGTGGTTAAATGAAAAAGCCGAAGCGCTTAAAACCTATAAACACAATTATCAGCTACACGCCAAACTTAAAGATGAGTTGCAAGAGGTAAGTAGCACCTTGCTTGTGGTCAATCGTGATGTCGAAAGCGCTGAGAACCAGCTTAAGGGCGTATCCGAAGAGCTTGTGCAGCTAGATGATAGTTTAAAGACGCTGCGAAACTCACGCACAACTGTATTCCCTGAAGGCAATATTGCTGAAACAAGGAATAAGGCAAGCGCTGCCCAAGAAAAGGCTGAGCAAAACGTAAGTGAATGCAAATCTCGCTTGCAACAAACAGACACTATTTTGTCTCGTTTAGAAGCCGAAATTGCCCAGCTTAATGAGCAAATGCGCGAAAAAGAGCAAGCACTTACGGAGGCAACAGAGCACTTTAGCCGTCAGTTGGCGAGCAGCCCATTTGTCGACGAGCACGCGTTTAGCAATGCCCTTTTAGACGAAGAAACTCGCAACACCCTGCTTGAACTACAACAGCGACTAACGCAGCAAAAACAACAAGCAGACTTAAAGCTGGAGAATGCGCTAGCAACCGAACAATCGCTAAAAGCCCATGCTGATGCAGGGCAGTGGCAGAGCGAGTTAGAAGAGCACGGTGCACAGTGGCTCGATACGAAAATTACCCAGCAAGCTCAGCAGCGTGACACCCTGTTATCTTCTTTAGGGCAAATTGAGCAGCAACTAAGTGCTAACAATCAAGCCCGCGAAAGGCAGCAGCAGCTTGTGGATGAGATGGCCGCGTTTGAGGCGTATTATGATGATATTACTTACCTGCACTCGTTAATTGGTTCGGCCAGCGGCGACAAATTCAGACGTTTTGCTCAAGGGCTTACTTTAGATAACCTAGTGCAGCTTGCTAATCAGCAGCTTGATAAATTGCACGGTCGCTATCAGCTAATGCGAAAAGAAAAAGAAGGGTTGGGTTTAAGTGTATTAGACACCTGGCAAGGTGATGTTGTACGAGATACCAAAACCCTATCTGGCGGAGAAAGCTTTTTGGTAAGCCTTGCACTAGCCTTGGCGTTATCTGACCTAGTCAGCCACAAAACCAGTATCGATTCACTGTTTTTGGATGAAGGCTTTGGCACCCTTGATGCAGAAACGTTAGATGTGGCCCTTGATGCACTAGACAACCTAAATGCCAGCGGAAAGATGATTGGCGTGATAAGCCATATTGAAGCCATGAAAGAGCGTATCCCTACGCAGCTTAAAGTGATTAAACGCAACGGTGTGGGGTTAAGTGCACTAGAAAAACCTTATGCGGTGGGATGAACTCACCGCGTAAACCCTCATAAACGGCAAGCATACGGTAATTTGCAAGTAACTAAGACTAAACAGGTTCATTTGTTGCGCGTAATACATTATGGTGCGTCGTCAAAAATAATAATGGACCAGCATTTATGGATTCAACGTCACGCCCTAGCCTGTTTCAGCGCTACATGAATGGCAGTTTGGTACTGCAAATTATCATTGGTATCGTATGTGGTATTGCGATAGCGAGTTTTTCACCGTCTGCCGCCCAATCAGCAGGGCTGTTGGGGAGCTTATTCGTAAAGGCCCTTAAAGCTATAGCGCCTCTATTAGTGTTTGTTTTGGTCATGGCGTCAATCGCTAACCACAAACAAAACGAGCAAACCTTTATCAAACCGGTACTAGTGCTGTATTTATTAGGTACGTTACTGGCTGCACTAACTGCTGTATTAGCAAGCTTTGCTTTTCCCACAAGTTTAAGTTTAGTGACCTCTGACATTAGCCAAGCTGCACCAAAAGGGGTGTCGGAAGTGCTTACCACCTTGCTTTATAACATGGTGGATAACCCAGTGAATGCACTAGTAAATGGAAACTACATCGGTATTCTTACTTGGGCTGTAGGCCTAGGTTTAGGCCTACGACACGCTAGCGAGGCAACGAAAGCCCTGCTGCAAAATATGGCAGATAGCGTAACAACCGTAGTGAGTTTTGTTATCAGGCTTGCGCCATTTGGTATTTTCGGTTTGGTAGCCAACACTATTGCTACAACAGGCTTTAAAGCTTTGCTTGGCTATTCCCATTTATTAACGGTACTCATTGGCGCAATGTTATTTATTGCACTTGTAACCAACCCGCTGTTAGTCTTTTTGGCAACGAAAAAAAATCCGTACCCTCTGGTGTTTAAATGCTTAAAAGAAAGCGGTATCACGGCATTTTTCACCCGTAGCTCTGCCGCCAATATTCCGGTTAACATGGCGTTGTGCAAACGTTTAAAGCTAGATGAAGATACCTACTCGGTATCCATTCCGTTAGGCGCTACCATTAATATGGCTGGGGCTGCGATCACCATCACGGTGCTTACACTAGCTGCGGTTAATACCTTAGGTATTTCTGTAGATTTCCCTACTGCTGTACTGTTAAGCGTTATTGCTGCGGTATCAGCATGCGGAAGTTCAGGTGTTGCTGGCGGTTCGCTATTGCTGATTCCGCTTGCCTGTAGCCTGTTTAATATACCGAATGAAGTGGCTATGCAGGTGGTCGCAGTAGGCTTTATTGTTGGCGTGTTGCAAGACTCTGCTGAAACCGCACTAAATAGCTCCACTGATGTCTTGTTTACCGCCGCTGCGTGTGAAAGGGCAGGCGGCAAGTAAATGTTAAATCGTTAAGTGTGCGAGCTTATTGCATCTACCGCCTCAAAAATTAGCCGTGCAGCCAGCTTTGCTGTACGGCTATCAATATCATAATTCGGGTTCATTTCCGCAATGTCACACAGTCTCCATTGATACCCGTAAGTATTTTGGTGTTGAGCTAAAAAGTGGAGCGTGTTGATAACAAGAGCCGGAGAAATCCCCAATGCACAAGGTGCACTAACACCAGGTGCCTGTGCTGCTGGAAATGCATCTAAACACACTGTGACGTAAAGCTCATCAATGTCTTTTAACATCGGAGATAGCAGCTCATCTATTCGCTGCATACAAAGTGATTCATCACTTAATGCCACGTCGGTTAAAAAGCGCGTGTTAGATGTGTTAGCAAAGTCAAACAGTGCTGGTGTATTGGCTGCTTTCGATACGCCCAAACAGGCATAATGAAACGGTGTGTCGTGTAACTGGCAGTGCTCATACACTTGCCTGAACGGCGTACCTGAACTGGTGTTTGGAGAAGGTTTTCTTAAATCAAAATGGGCGTCGAAATTAATAATACCAATACGGGACGTTTTTGGGCTTGCATTAAAAACGCCTTGATAGCTACCCCATGCAATTTCATGTCCCCCTCCCAGCCCAATGACCAATCCATCATGTTGCTTGAGCGCATAACAAATGGCGTCGGCATATTGGGTTTGTGCTTGGGCTAAGTTCTCTTTAGCGGTAACATTCCCTAGATCAGCCAATCCTGCGCTTGGCCAGTGCCAGGGCAAGTTTGCAAGTGCTTGGCGAATAGCGTTTGGACCCGCGGCTGCACCTACGCGGCCTTTGTTAAATGCCACACCCAAATCACTTTCAAAACCAACAAGAGTAATAGTGTTGGTCAAGGCGCTATCTTCAGCATCCTTAATTTCGTTAACTTTTTGATGCCAGCGCAAGCCTTCAGCACCATCTTCACTGTCTATTCTGCCTTGCCACTTAAACATGTTTACCTTCCTTAAACACCGCAACGGGGCGGTGGCCATTAATACAATAGGCGAGCTCTGCCGGCGTTTCGATATCCCACAGTGTTAAGTCTGCAAGCTTACCTGCTTCAATAACACCTCGGTCGTGCAGCCCAAGTGCGCTCGCCGCGTGTGCAGTGGCGCCGCGTAGCGCTTCTTCTGGCGTAAGTTGAAACAGCACACACCCCATATTTATCGCGGTAAGGATTGAGGCTAACGGTGAGCTGCCAGGGTTAAAGTCTGTCGCTATCGCCATTGGAATATTATGGGCCCGAAGTGCATTTACCGGCGGCTTTTGCACTTCACTTAGATAATAAAACGCGCCCGGAAGTAATACGGCAACAGTACCACTTTGGGCAAGTAAGGGGATATCGCTGTCAGCTAAGTATTCGATATGATCTACCGACAGTGCGCCGTACTTAGCTGCTAGAACTGCACCTTTGCTGTCGCTAAGCTGCTCTACATGAGCTTTAATGGGTAAACCGTGCTGCTGCGCGCAGCTAAACACCCGTTCTGTTTGTGAAGTTGAAAAGCCGATGGTTTCACAAAATACATCAACGGCGTCAGCCAAGTTTTGCGAAGCAATATGAGGCAGTGCCTTGTTGCAAATGAAATCGATATACCCGTCTGGGTCCTCAGTAAATTCATTTGGCAGGGCGTGAGCGCCTAAATAGGTAGATTTAATACTCACAGGAAGGTGTTGTTCAAGAGATTTAGCCACACGTAACATGCGTTCTTCAGTGTCTAAATCTAGCCCGTAACCTGATTTTACTTCAATGGTGGTAACACCTTCTTCGCATAGTCGCTTTGCTCGCTTTATCGCATTGTGAAGCAGAGTGTGTTCATCAGCCCTGCGTGTTTTTTCAACCGTTCCTTTAATGCCACCACCGCGATGCGCTATGTCTACATAACTTGCGCCCTGTAATCGCATTTCAAATTCTTCGGCGCGGCTGCCGCCGTACACTAGATGAGTATGACAATCGATGAAGCCAGGCAATAGCCACGGGTGTTTGGGCGTTGTACCTTCATTTTGCGGAACTAGGGTAGTGGCATTTATTACGCTTTTGGTCTGCTTAAGCACTTCGCTCAGTGAATTATCGCAGGGAATTAGTGCAGCAATTTTGCCGTCTTTTATGGCAATGGCGTGTGGCGGTAATTCGCCATAAGGCTGCTCACTTTCCTGCATAGATGCAATGCGAACGTTGTAAATAAGCGTGTCGTACTGATAACCCATAATGTGCTCAACCCTAAGTCACCTACTGTCTAGCTCTTTGCCTAGTTTTACCCAGTGTTTTCACTGAAACATAGTGCAATTTTAAAAGTCAGTGTACTTGTGCATACTTGTATATACAAGTATGCTGTTATCATATTATTAACAATTTAGTTGTGAACTCACGATATGCAACCTCGATACAGGATTATCAAAACGGCAATTTTGGATGCCATTGAAAGCGGTGAAATGAAGCCGAGTAGTCAGGTGCCTTCAGAAAACCAACTTGCCCAGCAACATGGTGTTAGCCGAATGACAGCGCGGCGTGCGTTAAGTGAGATGGTAGATGAAGGTATCTTAATGCGCAGTCAGGGAATAGGCACTTTTGTGTCAGATAGTCGCCCTATGAGTTCAATGTTAGAAATTAAGAGTATTCGCGATGAAATTGAGAGGCGGGGGCATAGATACACTAACGAGATATTGGTGCTTGAAACTGCGCCTGCCAGTGATGCTATTTCACAGCGCCTAGCCGTTGATGTGGGAGAAACTGTATTTCACAGCATTATTGTCCATTGCGAAAACAACTTGCCTGTTCAGTATGAAGAAAGGTGGGTTAATCCAGCTTGGATTAACGACTACTTAGATAAGGATTTTAAAGCGCAAACCGCAAACTTCTATCTGAACCAAGTCGCGCCGCTTTCTCAGGCGGACCACAGCGTTGAAGCTGTAATTGTTGAAAAAGATATTGCACAAGCGTTACTGATAAAGCCTAAAGAACCTTGCCTAAAGATTACTCGAAGGACATTTTCCCGTGGGACGGGGAATGGAAAAGGGTCAGCCGCTGTGGTTAGCCACGCCGTGCTGCTCCACCCTGGCAGTAGATACCGACTGGGAGGGCACTTGGAGTTTTAAGTGTAAACGCGCCTAAGACGCTAATTCTAAAGGCGCTTTTTATAAAGATACTGATTCTTATAACACTAATATTTCAGTAAAAGAAAAAGATGCCTAGGAGAAGTTTATGAAACGCCTCGACCCTACAAGAGAAATTCGTGCCCCAAGAGGAAATACGTTAAACGCAAAGAGTTGGCAAACCGAAGCGCCGCTTCGCATGTTAATGAATAACCTAGATCCAGAAGTGGCGGAACATCCACAAAACTTGGTAGTTTACGGCGGCATTGGGCGAGCGGCCCGAGATTGGGCGTCATACGACAAAATTGTTGAAGTGCTTAAGCGCTTAAATACTGACGAAACATTGCTTATCCAGTCAGGCAAGCCGGTTGGCGTATTTCCAACCCATGAAAACGCACCTCGCGTGTTAATTGCTAATTCTAACCTTGTTCCGCACTGGGCTAACTGGGAGCACTTTAACGCGCTGGATAAAGAAGGCTTGATGATGTACGGGCAAATGACGGCAGGGTCGTGGATATACATAGGCTCGCAAGGTATTGTGCAAGGCACGTATGAAACCTTCGTGAGCGTGGCCAAAACCCATTTTGACGGCAACGCTAATGGGCGCTGGATTTTAACGGGCGGCTTAGGCGGTATGGGTGGAGCACAGCCACTTGCGGCTACCATGGCTGGCTTTTCAATGGTGGCAGTGGAAGTTGATGAAACCCGCATAGATTTCAGAATTCGAACGGGCTATCTGGACAAAAAAGCGCATTCGTTAGAAGAAGCTATGCGCTTGCTAGATGAGGCTAAACAAGACGGGAAACCCGTTTCAATAGGCTTGCTCGGCAATGCTGCTGAGGTATTTCCCGATGTGCTAGAAAACGGAATAATTCCAGATGTCGTAACCGATCAAACCAGTGCTCACGATCCGCTGAATGGTTATCTACCTGTGGGGTGGACGCTAGATCAAGCCGAGGCGCAGCGTATAAAAGACGAAGCTTGCGTGATTAAAAAAGCGAAAGAGTCGATGGCATTACAGGTTAAAGCCATGCTGGGCTTTCAACAGGCGGGCGCGGCGACGCTCGATTATGGCAACAACATTAGACAAATGGCACTGGAAGAAGGCGTTGAGCATGCTTTTGATTTCCCAGGTTTCGTACCCGCTTATATTCGTCCGCTGTTCTGTCAGGGCATAGGGCCCTTTAGGTGGGCTGCTTTATCTGGCGATCCAGAAGATATCTATAAAACGGACGCTAAAGTTAAAGAGCTTATACCCGATAACCCGCATCTACATAACTGGCTAGATATGGCCAAGGAACGCATTCAGTTCCAAGGCCTGCCTGCGCGTATTTGCTGGGTTGGACTAGGTGAAAGACAAAAGCTTGGGCTTGCCTTTAACGAAATGGTGCGCAGTGGTGAGCTAAGTGCACCAGTAGTGATTGGTCGAGATCATCTCGACTCTGGTTCGGTAGCGTCACCAAATAGAGAAACTGAAGCCATGCTCGATGGTTCAGATGCGGTTTCGGACTGGCCGTTATTAAACGCGCTATTAAACACAGCGGGTGGTGCAACTTGGGTAAGCCTTCATCATGGCGGTGGTGTAGGAATGGGCTTCAGCCAACACTCAGGCGTGGTTATCGTTTGTGACGGTACTAATGCAGCGGCCGAACGTATAGCTCGGGTACTTCATAACGACCCCGCCACAGGCGTCATGCGTCATGCCGATGCAGGCTATGACATTGCAAAAGATTGTGCGGACAAACATAACCTTGACCTTCCTATGGTAAATTCCGTGGCTAATAATCGAGGGGCTGGCAATGAAGGTTCAAATTATAGTTCACTCCAAAATAGCTCACACCAAAGCTTACACGGGGAGGCGTAATCATGTCCCAGATGTCTTTTTTCACTGAGCAAGACGGTATTAAAAAGTTAGTGCTGGTGCCTGGCACACTGACCCTAGAACAGTTAAGAGAAGTGCATCGAAACCATATTCACTTGTCGCTGGTGGAAAGTGCGATACCTGCCGTAAACGCTGCCGAGCAAGTTGTGTTGAACGTCATAGAAGAAAACCGAACCGTGTACGGCATTAACACTGGCTTTGGGTTATTGGCTAATACACGAATTGATGTCGATGAATTGGAGTTATTGCAGCGCAGTATAGTACTTTCTCATGCGGCCGGTACCGGTGACTTTATGCAAGAAGATACAGTGCGTTTACTTATGCTGCTAAAGATTAATTCGCTAGCACGGGGTTTTTCGGGCATTCGGTTGAGTGTGATAGAGGCGCTGATTACTTTATTTAACGCACAGGTTTACCCTGCCATTCCTGAAAAAGGTTCGGTAGGGGCTAGTGGAGACTTAGCGCCTTTAGCACACATGAGTGTGGTGCTTTTAGGAGAAGGAGAAGCCTTCTACAAAGGAGAACGTATAAGTGCAGCCAAAGCATTAGAAATAGCGGGCATGGAGCCAATTGCGCTGGCACCCAAAGAAGGCTTAGCACTGTTAAACGGTACACAGGCATCAACAGCGTTTGCACTTCAGGGGTTATTTTACACTGAAAATGCACTTCATAGTGCTATCGGTGTTGGTGCGCTTACGGTCGAAGCCGCGTTAGGCTCTCGCGTGCCATTCGACGCGCGCATTCACGAAGTGCGCGGCCATAAAAGCCAGTGCGATGTAGCCTCGGCTTTTAGAGCATTGCTAGATACCTCAGAGATTGGCAATTCACATCAAAGGTGTGAAAAAGTGCAAGATCCGTATTCATTGCGCTGCCAGCCTCAAGTGATGGGAGCCTGTTTACAGCAAATGCGCTACGCTCAAGATATTCTAGTGACTGAAGCAAATGGCGTTAGCGATAACCCGTTAGTTTTTGTTGAAACTAGTGATGGCTCAAATGTTGGCGATGCTACCGCTGGCGATATTTTGTCTGGCGGAAACTTTCATGCGGAAACAGTGGCGATGGCAGCAGACATGTTAGCTATTGCGCTGTCTGAAATTGGCGCGCTGTCAGAGCGTAGGATGTCGCTAATGATAGATACTCACTTAAGCGGCTTGCCGCCATTTTTGGTTGAAAACGGTGGTGTAAACTCAGGGTTTATGATTGCGCAGGTGACCTGTGCGGCACTTGCTAGTGAAAATAAAACCTTGGCGCACCCAGCATCCATCGATTCTTTGCCTACGTCTGCTAACCAAGAAGATCACGTGTCTATGGCTACATTTGCGGCAAGGCGATTAAGAGACATTTTTGACAACGTAGCGGGCATTTTAGCCATTGAATGGTTAGCGGCCTGCCAAGGTTTAGATTTTAGAAAACCGTTAACAACGAGTGAAAAGCTGCAGGAATTAATGCAGTTGCTAAGAAAGCAAGTGCCTTTTTACGACAAAGATCGCTATTTCGCGCCGGACATTGAAAAAGCCAAGCAACTTATAAAACAGCATGCGCTTATGGATAAAATACAGCTAAACCTGTTAGGCTAAAATGATCACAGACTCGGTAATTCGAGTAGGTACATAAAAGGTTATAATTAGCATAGAGGCGATAAAGGTATGAAAACAAGCGGACGTTGGGTGAAGCTCAAAAAACACCGTGCTTTTTTAAATAGGATTTCAATAAAAAGCAGCGCTTTCAAAGGTTCTGTACTTGGGCTACTCACTGCTTCGCTTTTTACGCTAGCAGGCTGTAGTGATAGCGAAGTTGGCGACGTGTCGCTTGGCCTCTTTACCACAAAAGACATCAAAATTGATGCGCTTCAAGACCCTGTTGTCACCGGCGTTACCTGTCATATTTCAAGTATTGAAGCGAATTTAGATTTGTCTGATCCGTCAGACAGTTCTATTGCGTGCAAACAAACCGGTCCAATCACAGAAGAGATGCTAGAGGCTATTGATAAGTCAGATTCCGGTGAAGTGATATTCAAAAAATCTAAAAGCGTGTTTTTCAAAAATATGAAGATTCGACGGATTTATGATGCAGACTCGAAAACTCTGATTTACTTGTCTTACAGCACTAAAGAAACATCAGGAAGTTACAAACATAGCTTGTCTACCGTTCCCCTGTGGGAGACGCTTGCCTTCAAAAAATCGACGTAGATACTATCGTGTAAATAACGCGAATGCCCTCAAAAGTGAGGGCATTTTTAATGGTGTTCATAGCTTTCAAGGCTAAGCGTGATAGCGTTTATAAACTAGTACAGGAAGCTCAGCTATGAAACTTTACACGACTGTAGTGAAAGGTGGCAATCGCTTAGAAAAAGCGCGTGTAAACCAGCATGGCACTTAATGCGGTGTCATCGTCGGTTAGCGGGCTATCACTAATGCTATCGTCAAAGAAAGTTGCGCCAACCTCTAAACGGGTCATTCCGCCTAGAAACTGGCGGGTAGAAACAGCGACACGTATTTCTGTATTAAGCGCGCTATCACCGTTATATGTGTTTCGAAACGCAGTAGCTTCCTCGGGGCGCACACCGTAATAGTAGTCGACATAATTACTGTCTTGGTAGGTAACGCCGACCGATGGCTCTATCATGAAGTTATCTACTCTAAATTGTTTGCCTATTCGAGCTGACGCTTGGTAGCCGTCGAACTTACCCAGAATATCCGCATTGGTTGACAATGAATATACCCAGCTGCCCGCATTATAGTTGAGGCCAACGCCAGCCGCGTAACTAAAGTCTCTATCTTCCATACCGGTAAACACGGCGCTGTCATCTTCTTCATAACCTGCAAATACCGGCACAAGTTGGGCATCAAGAGTGAAGCCCTTTTCTCTAAACAACTCGTAACCTATGAATGGTCCGTACACCCTAAGCTTTTCACCTGTATAGCCAATAATAGGTATAGGCACAATGCGGTTATCAAAGTCGGTATAAACGTCTTGAGATGCGGCAACACCAAAACCCCACATCCAGCCTTGAGGCTGTTGTGGTCTTGCTGACTGCTGTGCAGAAACGGTGGAGGAGAACGCGAGTAATGTTGACAGGCTTACTGAGCCTAAACACTTTAATAGAGTCATTAATTAATTTCCTTTTTAATCACAATACAGCCTAAACTTCAGGTTCGATCAATTCTTTGCCCGCTCTTCACATACGGTGTTTATTCAAAGGTGTAACCCAAAAGGGCTATATCTTTTTCAAAGCGGGTAGTTAGTAGGCCAACTAACCCCGTTTACAAATCGCAGCGGTAATCATCTCTATTGTTAGCTTTTCTTTTATGAAAAATGAAATCACTGGAAGCAGTGTGAAGGTTGTTTGTTACAGGTAAATTTAAAGCGATTTGGAAAATTAAACTGTGCGTGAGAATGCTTAAAGTAACTTTCTATCGATAGAGAAGATTGCTTGTAATAAACTGAGAAGAGGTTTAGTGCAAAACCAGAATAGTCTAAATTCAGTATTAAGCTCATTAGCTTTGAAATAGGGAAGTGTTATGAAGTTTGTGACAAAGTTTAGTGTGCTGGTTGCCATATCAATGCTGGCAACAGGATGTGTAACGCAAAGAGGTGTGGATCCAGGTGAAAGTGTTCCTACCGAGATTAATGTCGATAAATCAAGTTCAGGTGATCAAACAAACAATGATGCGGTAGATAAGAAGGTTGATGATTCAGAGCAAGAAAGCGAGGCCGAAGCCGATGAAGCTAAAGAACCGATAGAAGCACCGAAGCAAAAGATAGGGGTTTTCATCAATGCTAATGAATTCCCATCGCACACCCATGTAGGTACGACTAAGTTTAATAACTTCACGAAAGAGTATTCATACGACTGGCAGATAGCATCTACGCTTTTTACTAAACTTAAAACAGCAATAGAGCAGTCAAGCCGATTTGAAGTAGTTGATGTGTCACCCAAAGTTAAAGGAGCATGGCAACTAGATTTCGTGGTGAAGCAAGATAGCAATTGGTCTTTTAATGAAAACCAAAATGCACTTAGAAAGTCGCTGTTAGCTGACGGTGTTACAAAAATTATTATTGTTCAAGAGGCACCAACAGTAGCCATCACAGAATGCGGTACTTATGGTTGCTCAGAACATCAAAGTGAAGGGTTCGGCCTATTTACTCGGAGCTTTTTGGGAACCGATTATTACATCGCCTCCGCAAGTTTTGATATAACTATCGAAAGCTTGGACAAGCCCGTAGACATTGTTTCGAAACCTTTGTTTAAAGAGTTACAAGATGACGCCATGAAGAACGTGCGCATTGAAGAATTTGTCCCACCTGAAGACTTTGATGAAGTTACAGAAAAAGAACTAGCGCCTATTAAAAATTCAATAATGAGCTATTTTGAACGTTTAGCTGAAACGGCGGCTAAGTATTTTTCCAATCAATAAGTTTCAAAAAAACAAAAAACGGGCACTTAATTAAGTGCCCGTTTTTTTAGGTTTACCATCAAAACCTTAAAGGTGTGTAGGTGACGTTAGTGGCGCGTACGCGTTTTTTATGCGTTTTCTTTATGCGCCAAAAACTCTTCATAGTTGCCATCGAAGTGATTCAGACTGTTTGTCTTTTATCTCTATAATTTGTGTCGCCAGCGATGAAACAAACTCGCGATCGTGACTAACGAAAATAACCGTACCGTCAAACTTGTAGAGTGCATTGTTCAGCGCTTCAATCGATTCCATGTCCATGTGGTTGGTAGGCTCGTCCATTACCAATACGTTGATGTCTTCAAGCATAAGCTTTCCGAACAATAAACGGTTTTTCTCACCACCAGAACATACCTGAACACGTTTATTGAAATCATCAGAAGTAAACAATAAACGGCCTAACATGCCCTTAATTTGCAGGTCGTCATGTTTCGGACTGCGCCATTGGCTCATCCACTCAAACATAGTGATATCTTCAGCAAAGTATTTGGCGTTGTCCTGTGGAATGTAGCCAATTGCGGCATTTTCTGCCCACTTATAGCTACCAGCGGTAGGCTCAATGTCATTCACTAGGCATTTTAAAAGCGTAGTTTTACCTGCGCCGTTTTCACCGATGATGGCTAGGCGCTGCCCCGCTTCCAACAATAAGTTAGCATTGTCGAATAACGGAAGGTCTGGATAGCTATGGCCTAAATCTTCAAGGGTAATTGCAAGGCGGTGAAGTTTTTTATGCTGCTTAAATACAATATAAGGCTTACGACGGCTAGACGCTTTTACTTCAGCTAGCTCAATCTTCTCAAGGCGACGTGCGCGCGAAGTAGCTTGTTTAGCTTTCGATGCGTTGGCAGAGAATCGCGCTACAAAGCTCTGCAACTCTTCAATTTCGGCTGATTTTTTAGCATTTTCTGCATGAAGCTGCTCTTGAACTAGCATGGCTGCCTGAATGTAATCATCGTAGTTACCTGGGTAAACACGCAGTTCACCATAATCGATATCGGCCATATGTGTGCACACAGAATTTAGGAAGTGTCTGTCGTGCGAAATAATAAGCATGGTCGACTTACGCTTATTAAGTTCTTCTGCAAGCCAACTGATGGTGTAAATATCCAAGTTGTTAGTTGGTTCGTCTAGAAGCAGAATATCAGGCTCGGCAAATAGGGCTTGGGCTAAAAGTACACGTACTTTTTTACCTGGGGCCACTTCCTTCATCAAACCGAAGTGATAGTCTTCGTCGATACCGGCAGATGTAAGTATTTCACCAGCGCGGGCTTCAACTGTATAGCCATCCATTTCGGCAAACTGAGTTTCTAAGTCTGCCACGCGCATACCATCTTCTTCACTCATTTCAGCCTTGCTGTAAATGGCGTCACGCTCTTGTTTAACCTCCCATAATTCACGGTCACCCATGATCACGGTGTCAACCACACTGTATTCTTCGAACGCAAATTGGTCCTGACTTAATATACCTAGTTTCGTACCCGGTGCCATTGAGACGTTGCCCGAGGTTGGCGTAAGTTTACCGCTTAAAATTTTCATAAAGGTAGACTTACCACAACCGTTAGCGCCTATCAGGCCGTATCGGTTGCCGTTGCCGAATTTTGCGGAAATATTTTCAAATAATGGCTTAGAGCCAAACTGCATTGTGATATTTGCGGTGGTAATCAAAACAGGTATCCAAAGGGTGGTGAAAGAGTCTAGCGTCTGTGAGTACAAAACTCATACAAATGACGATGGCCGCGCACTATAAGGAAAAGGGCGTGGGATGTCGAGCCTTATCGGTGTTGCTTTCTGTTAATGCTTAGCATTTTGCAAAGCGAAATTATAAAAGTGGTAGACGTTGAAGCTGAATGAGTTTTTGTTGCTCATATTAAATCTCGGAATATCAACGAATTAAGCCGATTTGCTGTAAGTGGCATCATTATTGATAACAATTAAAAACTGGAGGCGCCTATTATGTTAAATCTTATCGATATTATTCGATGTTTTATTCATCATCGAGGTTACAGTAGTCATGGCATTTCTTTTATTGATAATCAAACTGGCTTTTTAGAATGCATGATAGCCGAAAATAGACTTCTAAATGCTTTGCCTCAAATCGATGTCGCGTTGAATAACCTTAGCAAAAAAGTAGGGGGAGGAGCGCTAGTTATCAGTAGAAGCCGTTCTTCTTTGCGTGTTTCGTTTAACGGTAAAGTTATATCGCGTTTTGACAGAGAAATCGTATATCGCGTGCCGTTCCCTGCTAAGACAGAGCTGTCTCAAATAGAATTAGGTCTTAGAACTATTGATGATGTTCAGCGTTATAGCGACTTTCGTATGGGAAATAGCCGATGGAAATGGCGCTGGTCCAACGAATCTAATTGCAGTGCGTCGACAATACAGGTCTATCCCATCAGTAGTATTTCTCAAGCGCTAAAAGAAAACCCCACAGCCCCAAAAGCTTACTTTCCTTTTCTAAATTGCGAAATTGAACTCATTTTGCAGACCTTGAAGCGCAAACAACTTTCTGTACTGGTAGCAGATGATAGTCCAGCGAGCCTCGGTGCGACCGCAGCGATGTTAAAAAGCCTTGGCGTGGACGTGTTTACTGCCAAAGATGGAAAAGAGGCACTATCTCTTGCCATGTCTCATCATTTTGACGTCCTACTTTTGGACGAAAAAATGCCGGAATTGTACGGCAGTGATGTTATCAGTAAAGTACAAAAGACGGGACCAAATGTGGCTGCCGCCAAAGTTATCTTATCTGGAATTGCAAATTCAAAAGAAATCGCACATGTCGTCAAAAAAGGCGCTGACAAAATGATATCTAAGCCGGTATCAAAATTAGTTTTAAAGCGATTGGTACAAGAGTTTATTGAAGAGCGTCGTTTAGTAAAACTTACCCCACTATAGTTACTTGTGAAATTATCTCGGGCTTAGGAGCATGCTAATGCCTAAAATGACAGACAGAATTCTTCTTCATATGTTGGCGTTGTCGGGTCAGCAAATGGTTATTTGTAGTGCCAACGGGGATGTTGTCGATTGCAGTTTACTCATTGCGCGAAAAGTCGGGCTCTCAACGTCAAAGCTAATAGGCCGGTCGTTTTTCAGTTTTGCTAAAGTTGAAGGTGCCTACCTTCCAGAATTGTGTGAACTAGTTCCTGATAACACACCACAAGAGGTTATATTACAGTTATCGTCTAAAGGCGCCACGCCTGATATTTATGAGTGCAAGATAGTAAAGAGTAATGGCTTTTTAGGCTTTTTTCTTGCCGTACAAAGCGATATCCATGAAAGTGCTGAGAAAGGGGCTCATCAGTATGTGATAGAAAGTGGCTATCGCTTTTTCTCTGACATTGTTAGTGAAGTTATCTTGCGCGTAACGCGAAAGGGAGAGATTCTATTTTCCAGCAAGGAATGGGTGCGTAACATTAATTATAACGGCGCAACCAATATCTTTAGTGTAATCGCCGAGCCCTTTAAAGCAGATGTCGCATCCGCGTTAATTGCTGGTAAGCCCCACAAATTAGATATCCAAGTGCTGACCAAAGAAAATGAACTGTGTTGGTTTGAGTTATCAGTAGAAGATATGTCAACTCAAAGTCAAATAAACAAAGCTCGTGCGTCAATCCCATATGAGCAAGATTACTGCGTTATAAAACTCCATAACATCAATCAACGTATTTTAAATACTATGGCGCTAGAGGAGGAAAAAAAGCGCGCTGAGGCATTGGCGCAAACTAAAACGCGATTTATGGCGAGTATTAGCCATGAAATTAGAACACCACTAAATGCAATACTTGGAGCATCAGAGCTACTTAGTGATTCAGGGCTAACACCTGACCAAGCGGAATTTTCTCACCTCATACAGGTAAGCGGAAAATCATTACTCAACATCGTAGATGATGTTTTATTTTACTCCCGCAGTGAAGAGCGAGGCATAGAGTTGAGTAACGAGCGCTTTTCTCTGATAGACAGCATAGAGCATGTATTCTCAGTAGTAGAATCTCTTGCTTTTAAAAAGCAACTTTCACTTGTTTGTGACATCACCTCGACATGTCCCCTTTACTTCTTAGGTGACGAAAATAGGTTTAAACAAATTATTCTAAACTTAGTCACTAACGCCATTAAATTTACCGACAAGGGATGGGTACTTGTGAGGTGCAGTATCAATGAGAACTTAATTGTAGAAATTGAAGATACTGGACTGGGTATAGACAGCAATTATATCAACACACTCTTTAAGCCCTTTGTACAAGGTGATAATTCAATTAAGCGACGTGTGGGAGGAAGTGGGTTGGGACTGGCGATTTGCCATCAAATTGTTACCGCTATGAAAGGGAGCATAACTGTCCGCTCCAAAGTTAATGAAGGTAGTTGCTTTAGCTTGTCTTTACCGTTTGAGAAAGTTTGCGAAGCAAAGCCTAAAAAAGAGACAACTGAAATAAGCTTTGTCATATGCTGTGAAATTAAACCTATAGCCGATGCCCTCTTTAATTTTATAACTCGTGCGGGTCACACTGTTGAGTTCGAACATAGTTCCGATCTAAATATAAACACCCACTATAAAAACACACACTTTATTTTTCACTGTGGAGGGAGCCAAGCCCTGGCATTTGCTCAGCAGCTTTCACAGGATAACCTAGTGCTTTTTATTAATAGCAAACGTGATACTTCTTTCGAAAAAGATTTAAGGGAAAATGTTCACTTTGTAGAAGGACCAATTACGCCCTTTTTATTGGGAAAAGCTCACCAAAAATTTGAAGAAGAACTGCGTGATTTTGGCTTACAAGCATACGCTAACTATAAACTGCATGACGTAAAAAACACAGTAAGCCGCGACTATAATGGAGTAGCAATACTTCTTGTTGAA
The DNA here is from genome assembly GCF_056311775.1 of Alteromonas sp. ABH4_454. NCBI lineage: Bacteria > Pseudomonadati > Pseudomonadota > Gammaproteobacteria > Alteromonadales > Alteromonadaceae > Alteromonas > Alteromonas sp. ABH4_454. The sequence continues at coordinate 1,708,338 of NZ_CM149972.1, forward strand.
GATAATGTAAATAACCAGTTCGTTGCTTGCCAGTTTCTAGAAAAATATAACTGTAAGGTGACAATTGCCGAGAATGGTCTAGAAGCGTTAGAGCATATGCGACAAGCTGTATTTGAGTTAGTACTAATGGATATTCATATGCCAATTATGGATGGAATTGAAGCAACGAGGGTTATACGCGGGCAGGCAAAATATGCCGCACTGCCAATTGTTGCTGTTACTGCCAATGCGTTAGAAGGCGATAAAGAGATGTTTCTTCAAATTGGAATGAACGACTATCTCCCCAAACCAATAAAGATAGAATCGTTAGTTGCTGTGCTAGATAAATATGTGGGCACACGCAATCAAGCAAGAATGAAAAGCGAGCATATTGAAAACGCTAACCTTTGGGTTTCAAGTCTTCTTAATCGCTAAATGCTTTGCATTTTGCAAATCATTTATCTCCCAATATTCACTCTCCTCGGAAATAGAGTTATTTACCTGAATAACTTCAATTGGTTAGCGTTTTGTTCGGGCTTGGTCAGTTCTTTGCAACCTTCCTTTCGACAACCTGGGGAGGTTAATATGAGATTTATTCTTTTGACTATATTATGTGTTTTAAGTGTTTCAACACTTGCTAACAGTAATTTAGATTACATCGAAATGGCAGATGGTGAGAAGGTGTCCAGTGTCGACCACCTTGTTAAATGGACGCATACGCGTTTTGTGTTTAACAAAGACATAAAACGTGTTGCGGTGGGTCATGAAACGACCCTTGATGTGCAAGTTGTAGACGGTCGAGAAATCCTGATTTTGGCTAAAAAATTAGGTCGAACATCTATGATGGTTTGGTATCAGGATAATCGTTCTGAAACGTTTTTACTCAGCGTTACAGAAGATTACAGTGTGTTAGAAAACGCGCTTAAAGACATTCATCCTGCTGTACAACTCACGATAGCACCAGACAGGCACGCCATCGTGTTGCGCGGCACGGTACCCACAGCAACATATCGTCAATCAGCCTACACTGCTGCTCGCAATTACTTGTATGCCAGTAGTTCACAACAGTCGCAGCCTGTGCTTAATCCTCAAGCTGACCAAAACATTCTGCAAACACTTCAGCAAAGGCTTCAAGGAACGGGTGGGCTCCCATCTAGAATGGCTCAGTCAAACAAAGTCGCTATTATTAACTTAATTAAAGTTACTCAAAAGCCTAAGAAAAAAGAGGAAAGAATAACTGAGCTTCTAACAGAGCTTGGCGCAGATAACGTAGAAGTCGAGCGCATACGCGTAGGGGAAATAGATGCCGATGAGCAAGATGTATTCATGCTTACAGGCTACGTAGAAAACCAAATTGAACTTGTTCGCGTGTTAAGTGCGGTTAGTAAACTTTTCGTGCCCGTGGGGCTAGGCGCCGCGCAGCCAGCTTCACTAGCTATACCAGGAGCAGGTCAGCAACCACTTGGCTCTGGCGACCAGTCAATGATTGAAGTGGTCGCAAATGAATCTGGCGCGTTAACCGCAGCAGATGCCAGCGCTCTGCAATTAAGTAATGTTAAGTCGAACATTGGTAGAGCGACACTGTTGTCGCTAGCAGGTGGCCGAGTATTGTCGAGTATCGAAGTAAAGGATTTACCTCAAATTCGCGTATCAGTTCAACTTTACGAAGTAAATCAACGTCAGCTTCAGCAGTGGCGTCCCGATATCAGTATATTGACCAATGGATATAACCAGGAAGAAGGGATATTCGGGTTAGGAGGAATTACCGAGCGCCAAAGTGGGTCAGCGAGTATTGAAAATGCATTACAACTCGTAAGCGGGCAATTTGCTAATAACCTTCAATTGAGTACTTCTCAGTTCGCGATTGATATGCTTTTTTCACTATTAGAGCAAGAAGGGATATCGCGTACATTATCACGTCCAACCCTGACCGTTTTGGCAGGTGAAAGTGCTGTATTTAAAGTGGGCGGTGAAATTCCAGTACCTACCACTTACAGTCCCTCAGGATTACAAGGTACAGACCAAGGGGCCGCCGGCTCTGTTTTTAGTGGAACTGAATTTAAGTCTTTTGGTGTTGAGCTAAGCGTTAGGGCGCTGGTTGATGATAAAGATAGAATTACCCTTGATCTCAATCCGGTTATTTCGTTGCCAGACACCACACTAACTGCACAAATAGCGCAAAGCAGCGGTAGCGACCTCAACAGCAGTGCGTTTAATACTCGTAGTATGCAAACATCAGCGCGTCTTCGCGATGGTCAGCCTCTTGTAGTGGGAGGGCTATTGAGTACAGACAGTAATTCTAGTCACGATTTTGTTCCTAACACCAAAGGCGAAAGTCTTTTCGGAAAGCTTAGCGAAGCGACCAGCAACAGTAGTAACAATCGAGAGCTTATTATTGTGGTTACACCTACGTTAGTCAGAGAGTCTGTAAACGATACGTCTCTATGGATGCAGCTTTCTCATTCTAAGGAAGCGTTGGTCTATTTTGAGGAGAATGCACAATGAAGTTGCTTATATTTGTTCGAAACACTTTATCCTTTTTAGTAGTACTTTTTATAACAGGCTGTGCATCGGTTGATTTTCTTCCAATTCTTAACCCTGATGCCGCTCTAAATGAGCTTGTTGAAAGGTATGAGATCAAACAAAACGGGATTAATTGCTACGGCGAAAAGAAAATTGATTGCGCAGGGGCCGCGTCAGAACTTCAGCAACTACTGCTTGCAAATCCCAACCACACCAACACACAAGTTATTGCATCTTCAGTCTTCTTGTATTCAGGTCGTCAAATTCAAGCTCAGGTCGTGCTGGATGAATTAGTAAACCAATATCTCCCACCGCTTGTTGCCTTAATAATGCGTACTGATATGGCACTAAATGAGGGGAATATAAAGTTAGCTAAGCGTTTGAATGAACAAGCGATTACGCTTTATGCCAGCAATCCGAAGCCATACCTGCAAAAAGCCTCAATTTATTATATTGAAGGTAGCTACAAGCAAGCATTGAGTTACTTAAGTACTTCGCTTCGTTTCGGGTTGGAAGATAGTATTTATTATTATCATCTGGGGCTTATTAACCAAGTAGGAAACCAGTTAGATCAAGCGTGTAATTATTATAAGCAGTCTCTCTCTCTGTCACCGCCGAATCGCGCTTTGGTGGTGTCCCGTTTAGCATCACTAGAGTACCTCCCCAATTGTTAATGTGATGCTGTGAAAAGGCCTTCGGGCCTTTTTTTTTGCATTTTGAAATGTGGGTTTTCTTTTGATTTGCAAAATGCAAAGCGTATTGCAGTAATATGATTTTTGTAAAGCGGGTTTCTTTTATCTTTATGAAATTTAAGGTTTTTTGTGTTTGGCATGCTTATCGCAAAATAACTTATGGGAATACCCCAAAATTTATAGATGCACAAAAGGTGATCAAAATGAAAACTGTAAAAGCTACTAGAAATGCCAAAAATCAAAAAGGGTTTGTTCTTACTTCAGAACTAATCATCTTATCTACTTCAATGGTTGCTGCACTAGTTATCGGGCTAGCAACGCTACGCGATTCGGTAACGGCAGAGCTTGAAGATGTGGCTGAAGCCATTGGTTCACTTGACCAAAGCTATGCCTTCGACGGCATTGTAAATGGCGAGGCTTCAGCGGAAATCAGTGGCTCTGGCTTTGTTGATGCAGTAGACACGAATGCAGGTGACCAGGTTGCCTTTAGTTTCGTTGATTCAGACTTCAGCGAGACAGCTGCGTCTATAAGCGCTACAGCAAGTACCGCAGCTGATGGCCCTGCAGCGAACGGTTCTTTCGACTAAGTGTTGCTTTGATGTGGCTGCAACTTGAGTTGCAGCCACACCTAAAAGCATACGGGGGAGGGTGAGTAATGAAACAGACAAAGAATAAAGGCGCCACAACAGTAGGAATTACGCTACTGATGACGTCGGGGTTAATGGCTTCTGCACTGGGTGTACGCCAAATAAACGACGACGAATCGAAAGATATTTGGGTGCTTAATAAAAACGTTCCAGCCGGTCAAGTGATTACTATCAAGGATATTTCGCAACAAGAGCTTTCTGGAGACCTTCTAAAAACGGCAGCACTGAGCGTCCAAAACCCACGTGCGATTATAGGTAAAAAGCTGGCGAACACTAAGTACAAAGATGAGATGTTATTCAGTTCAGACTTTGTAAGAGTGAAAGCGAAGGCCTTATCAGAGGCAATACCGGCAGGTCGAGTACTATACACTTTAAAACTACCTAACCTTGATATTCCTATCTCAAGGCTTCACAAAGGAGACCGATTAGACATCGTTGCTAAATCAGGCAGAAGTGTTCGAACTGTCGCTCGCGATGTTCAGCTCATCGGTGTTTCTAAGCAGCCTGGAAGCCAATCTAAAAATAGCGGTGTAATAGATGCGTTGTCGAGCCAATCTGGCGGGGCGCAATCTGTAACTTCGTTAGTATTAGCGGTGATGCCAAAAAATGTATATTCCCTTGCTGGTATAGACAGTTCCGATCGCGTCTCTGTTATCGTCCATAGTGCTTTTGATATAGAGCAAGGTAAATTACAAGACTTCACGCGCTTACAAACTACAAGAACAGTAGAAGTGGTTAAGGGCGTTAAAAAAGAGTCTGTCTTTGTTGCGAGGTAACGCATATGTTCGGGCGCAACTTTCTAAATGAACCTACAATTGAAACGTCAGTGGCTGAGCTCAAAAAGCTTCTACATCAAGCGGTGTTGGACGAGTTTGAAAACGAGCCAGAACGTTTATTTTCGACGAACCTTAATTCGACGCTTGATTCGTTATGTTCTGATATACCGGAAATAGAGAGTGGTCTTCTTTCCGAGTATCAAAAAACACACCTTATTCAGTCGGTATGTGATGAAGTTCAGGGGCTAGGACCCATCGCTGAGCTCATGATTGATAACGACGTATCCGATATTCTTATTAATGACTTTGACGAGATTTGGGTTGAGAAGAAGGGGAGTTTAGTACGTTCTTCTTCTCGTTTTGATGATCCTGTCCACCTCAGACGCTTTGTGGATAGATTACTAGAAAATTGCGGTCGTCAAGCTAGCACTATTAAGCCGATTGTCGATGGGAAGTTGCCAGATGGTAGTCGTCTTCACGTTGTTGTTCCCCCTGCTTGCACTCAAGCTGCACTTGTTTCTATTAGAAAGTTTAGCCACAAAGAGGTAGATGAGCGCTACTTAATTGAAAGTGGTTACGTAGATGCTGCGGTAATGAATTTTTTAAAGACGGCGGTAACGGCCGGCGTAAATATGGTTATCTGTGGAAATGCCGGCGCAGGCAAAACGACACTGCTAAATGTACTTGCAAACAGTATCAGTGCTCACGAGCGGGTTATCACGATAGAAGAAAATATTGAACTTCAATTGCATCATGAGCATGTCGTTCAACTCGAAACCCATATGGCGAACAGTGAAGGTCAGGGTAGTTTATCACTTCGTGACTTGGTTAAAGCAGCGCTAAGAATGCGGGCGGATCGCATCATTGTGGGTGAAGTGAGAGGTGGAGAAGTTGTAGATATGCTTCAGGCGATGAGTTGTGGGCACCAAGGCTCGATAACCACATTGCACGCGAACAGCGGTGTTGATGCACTAACCCGACTGGGAACACTGGTTCAACTCAACAACCAACAGCTAACCGACGCGCACGTTAATACATTGATAGGAAGTAGTGTGCAATTGATTGTTCATGTAACGCGAGACGTTAATGGACGGCGCCAGCTACGAAGCGTAGGTGAGATAGTTTCTATCGGGCAACGTTATTCGTACCAAACAATCTTCTCAAGCGATGGCGTTGCTTCAATGGATAGTTTTGAACCGCAATCGTCACCTACTTTTGACTTCATCTCCCAGCAGGGCTTTAGCTTAAAAGATTTTATTCACTTTTTAGAGATAGAAGGTGAATGCTATGGGTAGTTTTGACTTGCTATTAACAGGCGGTGCTCTGCTGGCTGCAGGCGGGTCTTATTTTATATTCTCTCGCATTCAGCCCGCGCAAAGTATCAAAAAGCCAAAGCTGGATTCACTGCGAGAACGCGACACCTTAAGCACATCGTTAAGTGTGTTGGGCATTAAAATTCATCCCTTTTTAGTAATCATAGCTTTCGCTGGTATCAGTGCAATCAACTGGGCGATTGTTAGTTTTCTATACCCCTCGGCTACTACCAGCGCATTAATCATCGCAATGGTCAGCTTTTTGGGCTTATTTATTTTTACAGTAGATATAGCTCGCTTGTTACTTGTTAAGTTTGAACAGGAATTTTTAGCGTTTATCGAATCGACACAAGCCTGTCTCAGCACGGGGATGTCTTTACAGGGCGCTATCAAGTTTGCCCACGAGCACAGTGAAGGCGCCATTAAAAGAGAAAGTGGCGCACTAATAAACCGGTTAAGTCTTTCATCTGATGTTGAAGCGTGTTTAACGCCCTTAGTTGAACGCTATAACTGCGAAACCGTTCGGCTTTTTAGCCACAGTATTATTACCTACAGCGAAAGCCACTGCGATCTAAACGATATGCTCAAAGGTGTGTGCGCCATGATGTCATCGCGCGAGCTAGACAGACAACAACTAAGGGCTAAGCTGTCAGGAACAAAATACGCAGCGCTTTTCAGCGGAATTTTGCCCTACGCTCTGATACCACTTTTCCAATACAAAGATCCAACATGGTTTGAACCTTTACTGAATCACGAAAGCGGTAGTGCGTTTTTAACCGCCGCTATTCTATGCCAATTATTTGGACTTCTGTGGCTTCGCTTATCAGTGAGGGTAACAGCATGATAGATATCTTTTTACTCTTAGGTGTAGTGGTAACGACAGCACTGCTTATTCGCGTAGAAAAAAGTGGTGAGAATAAGCTTTTCGAACGTAAATCACCGTTAAAGAAAACGTCGTGGCTTCCCATGATGTTGATTTCCAATAAGCATCTACGGCAAGCAGGGGTTTTTATTAACAGTGACATTATTGCTGTTTTTTGCCTAAAAGGTGCGTCCACATTCACGATGTTCATCGCCTTACAATTGGTTCCTTATGACTTAAACAACACCTGGGTACTAATAAGTTGTTCTGTCGCTTTCTTTCTTCCAGACCTCTGGTTTTATATCAAACGCAGCAACAGGCAAGCAGCAATAGACAATAGCCTAGAATTCTTTTTGCGAGTGTTACTAGTATATATGCGCGCAGGATTTAACTTTGAAAGAGCGTTCATTTTGGCGGTTAATCACGGCCTAAGTAAGAAACACCCCCTTTCTATGGAGCTAAGGTTATTCGTTTACGAACTCGAAGCGGGGCTACCGCGAGAAGATGCGTTTAAAGCGCTATATTTAAGAACCGGCGTTAAGGGAATAAAGCGTCTTGCAAGCTTAATGTCGATAGGTGTTGAGCTTGGTACTTCGCTAACGCAAGCAGTAGAAGCGCAGCTTCAAACTTTTAAGCTGCAACGGGCTGCTATCTTGGCTAAAAAAGTGAATAAAAAAGCTCTGCACACCACATTTCCCATCATCTTGATTAGCTTTCCTATGTTTCTTGTGCTTGTCTTTTTTCCCGCAGCATTGCAAGTGCTAACTGTGCTTAAGCTACTAGTGTCAAACCTTTAAGGAGCGAATATGAAGCGATATCAGCAGGGGTTTGTCCTTACCATTGAACTAATTTTGATTATAACAATTCTTGTCATCGGTACTTTTGGCGGCATTGTTATGGTGCGCGATGCACTTTTTAAAAGACATATGGCTAGAGTAGATACCCAAGTCACCGTGGTAGATAGCGTTAATACGCCGCTAGGTGTAGCCGTTGGTTTTGATGAGCATCAAGCGCCCCTTATTTTTTACTTCGATAGAGAGGCCGAGCAGGCATACCGCACGCTCATAGGTGTTCGCGACGACCGGTTTACAAGTCGAGAAGCGATATATTACAACTCTCCAAACTGTAGTGGTGATCCGTGTATCAAAGGGCTAAGCGATGAATTTTCTGACGCGCGAGGCATTGGCCAGCTGCCGTATACAGGTAATGTAAGTTATTTAAATGCGCTACAGGGAGGGCCTAATTACGCTATAGGTTTTGATGGTAGTGGCGTGACAGGGAAATTGCTAAGAAGTACAGCACTGGCATGTCCTGCACTTGATGAGGATATTCAGTCGCGATATGTGTCTCAAAAAGTGGTAACCGGGATCCCTTGCGAGCCTTTTTCTCAAGCGATCGAGCAAGCTGATAGTAGTTGCTTAGTGGGAGCAACGGCATTGGGCTCAGTGCTATTGGGTACAAGCGATGTTGAACTAAGCGTTGCCTGCGATACTTGTCCAGCTGGATTCGAGTCACAAGGCGATATTCTAGATAACTATCTGCCAGAAGTTGAATTGCTCCTTTCAACATCTTTAGATGCATTAGCGTTAACAGGAGTTATTGGACCGATAGATGTCACGCTTGGAACAGTATGTTGCCCTGAAGGCACGGTTTTAGAAGAAGATGAGGATATTGTTCAAACGCTGGTCTTCACCATTTTAGAAACAATATTCGATTTGATTGGTATCGATTTACTTTCTAATCAACTTATCCGGGACACACTCTCTCTACTGGGTATTGAAGAAGGTGTAACTAACTGCAAAACCCCTTTAAATTTAGTCAGTGCAGAACAAGTCAACACGCAGGGAACTACAGTGCCTGCGTTATCAAATTTAACTCCACCTTTTAGAATTACGTTGCCGCAACGCGCTGTATCAAGCAGTAGCGATAATTGGCAATCTGTCTCACCTGATGGTGAAGGAGTACAGCCATGATACCTATACAACAGAGTCATGTGGAGAATGCTATCCGTCACACCCAAACACGCTCAAATGATTTAGAAGCTGCCCTGCGGCTAGTGCAACAGTATTTTGGCGTTGCAGTTGTAGACTTTTATTGCGCTGAGCGAAATTTATCTAAACGCATTTCACTTGTTGATATGTCACATGATATTGACGATGAACTAGCGCAACTGAGAGAGAAGTTCCAGGATAACAACCTTCATGTTATAGAGGACGTAGATGAGCTACAGGAACGAAAGAATAGTGCACATGCATCGCTTAAGTTTTACGCTCAGTACCCAGTATTTGGCAAATTTAATGAGCCCGTAGGAATTCTTTCTATCGCCGATGTGAAAGTGCGCTCATTTTCACGGGGTCAAGCGAATCAACTTATGGGATTCGCTTCTATGGTTTCACACCAAGTAAAGTTTACGCCAACAAATGATGGCACAAGTCCAAAGGAAAGCAGTAAAAGCAGTAGTCAGGTTAGCCTTGGACTCTCTCAGTTAACGCAAATATTCAGTCATAAAATAGTTGCCGCTTTATGCGCTATTTTTATTAGCTGGGCAGTCACAACTATAGTATTTAACTTGGATAAGGCTCGTCATAAAGCTCAACTGGAACGACAGTCATCTAGCTTGGCGAGTGCGCTTATTGAATCGCTAGAGCGTCTTGATAGAGAAGGAGAACGCTTAGCGTCAAGCAGTTTGCTCATTCAGGGCTATTTAGCAAGCCAAGAGGGTATTAGCGATATTGGGCTTACTCGGCTAATGTCTCTTCAATATACAAGAACGCGTTACCTAAAAGGGTACAGTGTATTTAGCTCAACTTATGAACAATTGGCTATCTGGTCAAAGCCCTCATTTGATATGCAGGCTTACGGACTTGGGAATTGGCTGCGCCAAAGCTCCTTTGGCAACAGGGATGGTGTGAATATTAGAATGGTTGCAGACACGGCTTTTCTGCTTACTAAGCTTCAATCTCAAGACAACCGAACCTATTTCATTGTGAAAGCACTCAATCTAACACAGCTCGTTTCATCAATAGCTTCACAACTTAATACGCCGAATTATCAGGTCTATTTAGATACACCTAACTTGTTTCTTTCTCAGTCAGGCCCTACTGCAAGGCAAACCTTCCAACATGGGGCGAGCGCTTCTAGTGACGTATTTCCTTCTTCCTGGAAAGTAATAGTGACACCTTATGTAACCCCTGTAGGAAAAGAGATCCCTCAGTCGGTACTAGTTAAAAATGTGTTTATATTAGTAAGCGTGTTTGTCTTTGTTTATTACTTTCTTCGTCTGCCGCGTCGCCTACACAGAGGTATAAGACAAGCACACCAAACTATATTAAGTAGAGAAGCCTTATACAACGAAGCACTAGACACGCTTCCCGACGCTTTTGCTGTTTTCAATAGCTCTGGCACGTTATTAGTATGCAACAGAGCGTTCAATGACGTTTTTCGTTACGACGATGGTGCGCCAATTAATAACCGAACCTACGATGCAATGTTCGACGAAGCAAAGCGCAATAAAATCATAACGCACTTTGAAGAGAGCGACAGTAACATTGGGGACTTAGATAAAGTTATCGATATCGGCCTGAATGACGGACGATGGATCACAGTATTGCAAAGAGGGATGGGACAAGGGGCATTTGTCTGCTATTTCCATGACATTACAGATATTCATCGCAGAGAGGAAGAGCTGGCAAAAATGTCAGATATTGCTAAGCATGAGGCTGTGGTTAAAGGACGTTTTGTTGCACAATTCAACGAGCAAATAAAAGCGCCTTTATTACTATTACACGAACTAGTTGAGCAATTACAAAACCCTAAAACCAATGCGTCAGTATGTTTGAACCAGCTTAACGAAGTCGATAGTCAAATACGTTGTGTTGCTGAGCAGCTTGCCAGTTTAGAAAAAGAGAAAACCAGCAAAGTGAAGCTCAAACTGTCTGATTTTGATGTTAACAGCGTAATAGACCGAGGCGTAGATATTCTTTCTACAAAAGCGCAAAGCAAGAGGGTTGAGCTTGGTGTGGAAACCAATAGTAATTTGCTCGTTAATTCTGATGAGAAGTTACTATCTCAGCTTCACCTGTATATGTTGACGAACCTTATCGAAACTATTGAACACGGGAGAGTAGTGACAGAGGCTAGGCTTAAAAGAAAAGACAACAGTGTTGCTCTGGAGCTCATTTATAAAATTCATGGCGCACTACAACAAAGTGACTTCAGTTTCGAGCTAAAAACCATGTCTGAAAAAGGGATGAGGGAAAAGGCGAACTACGATAAAAGTGTTGAACTTCGCTACTTTGACTCTCTTTTAAAAGCGTTGAGCGCTTCGAACGTTCTTATCAGAGAAAAGAAAGGTTTTGTACGCGTAGTTTTGTCTTTACCTGTCAGCAAGCCATATATTAGCCAAGCGAGTCAGGCTTCAAAACGCATAGCTCAAGCTGAATCTGGCGACAAGGTTAAAGGGCTAAATGTTCTATTAGTTGATGATGACCCTATCAACGAAGTTCTCACAAAGAGTATGTTGGAAAACAGTGGTTATGAAATCGACTGTGCGGGCACAGCTGTAGAGGCGCTAGTGAAAGCGTCTCAACAGGAATACGACATCATACTTATGGACATCAATCTACCCGATATATCTGGTGTTCAAGTGATGAGAAAAATCCGAAGAAGTAATAACAACACGCACACGCGAATTATCGCCTATACCGCTAATGAAGATACTGATCAGCAGTATGAGAAGTTGGGGTTCGATGACTATGTATCTAAACCAGTGAACAAAGAGAAGCTTCAAGAAAAACTTGAAATGTGTTATCTGCAATAAGCGTCAAATGGGCTTTTATACTAAATGATGACCCAGGGCGATTTGCAAATTGCTAATGTACTTCCATACTTGTAATTGAAGTAGTTTAAGGGGAAGTACATGTTTAATCGAGATGTATTAGAGCTTCTCAAAAACGATGTTGGTGTGGATGTATTAGCGCATTTACTTAATTTATTTCGAGAAGAGCTTGAAGCTCAACAAAACCAGCTTGCAAAGTACCCCTTTCAAACAAGCCCTAAAGAAGTGAGAGACCTTCTCCATATACTCAAAAACACATCAAAATTATATGGCGTTACCACATTGAGCAAAGTCGCTGAAGAGTTGTATCAGTACGATGTTATAGAGCCTACTGATGTTGTAACGCTACGCAGCATTATCTTAGATACGGTAGCGGCTCTTCCCACTTATCAGGAAGTTGAATGAAACACAGTAAAGTTTATGTTGTCGAAGACAGTGTTGCCGCAGGAAACCTATACAAAGCGGTGATCGAAAAAGCAGGTTTCGATGTTTCTTTATTCAGTGACGGTTATTCAGCTATGGCCGCTATTAAAACCAGTCCACCGGATATTATTATCCAAGACGTTTGCCTTCCTGATATCTCTGGTATAGAAGTACTAAAATTTGCACAGAAAAAAAGCCCACTCACGCAGGTTATTGCTGTTACATCAAACAGTTCAATTGAAGTTGCCGTGAGCGCCATACGCGAGGGGGCTTTCGACTTTTTAGAGAAACCCTTCGATAACGCGTCATTATTGCAAGCAATAAACAATGCTCAAGCCGAAGTTAATGTTGATGGTTCAATAAAAAAGCATGAAGCTGCAAAGCTCGAGGGCAATGCTGGGTTTATCGGCTCTTGTGAAAAGATGATGAGGGTTAAGCAAACACTCACTAGTGCGGCGCGATCAAAGGCCAGTGTTCTTGTTACGGGCGAGAGCGGTACAGGTAAAGAGGTGTGTGCAGAGTTTTTGCATAAATCAAGCAGTCGCGCGCTAGGTCCATTAATTGCAGTTAATTGCGCGGCGATTCCTGCCGATCTGTTTGAGTCTGAATTTTTTGGGCATGTTAAAGGGGCATTCAGCGGCGCTCTAACCAATAGAGAAGGGGCGGTAGAGGCTGCAAATGGAGGCACCCTTTTTCTAGATGAACTATGTGAAATGGCTCTACCGCTGCAGGCTAAGCTATTGAGATTTATACAAACCGGTACATATAACCGGGTGGGCAGCTCAGAGCTTAGAAAGAGCGATGTCCGCATCGTTTGTGCCACCAATCGCCAGCCGGAAACGGAAGTAAGCGAGGGGCGCTTCAGGGAGGATTTATTCTATAGGCTAAGCGTTATCCCTGTGACCATTCCACCACTTAGAGAGCGAAAAAGCGATATTCTTGACCTCGCGAACTACTTTTTAAATTTAAGAGCTGCTGAAGAAGGGAAAGAGTTTTTAGGTTTTACTGATAAAGTCATCGCGCAGTTTAATAGTTACGAATGGCCGGGCAACGTTAGAGAGTTACAGAATGTTGTAGAAAAATGCGTTGTGATGAACGATGGTGGCTAGATAGATATTCCAGAAATAGGCGATTTACATCGCGTTTCAATAGAAAAAGAGCCCACACGAATTTCAATACCTCAAGAGCCGAAAGCTGTTAGCCCGCAAAGTTTGACCCAGGACTCCGCATCATCATCGGATGGAATAGAACCTTTATGGATTGTGGAAAAGCGTGCTATAGAAAGTGCCATAGATATATGTGATGGAAATATACCGGTAGCCGCTGTTCATTTAGGCGTAAGTGCTTCCACGCTTTATAGAAAAATCAAAGGCTGGGAAAAAGGTGATCTCACTAGGTGAATTAAGGCGTGGTTTTGCCTGTCGCTAATGCGTGAACTTATATTTCATAAAAACGTATTACATATAGTTAATGCTAAAAATAATGGAGTAGAAATGAGAAACGTTAAATATTTAGCTATCGCTGCAAGTTCAGTTTTTTTGCTAGGCACCTCAAATGTGAATGCAGAGGCAATTAGCTCAGACTCTGTGATGCAAACTCAAGCCGCTCACTACAATAAGCAGCAGCTTATTGACATGGTTAACCGTTCAGATGTGCAGAGTAAACTAGTAAGCTTAGGTGTAGATAGCAACCAAGCTATTGCTAGAATCAACGGCATGACCGACAGCGAGATTGCGCAACTAAATGATGAAATCAATCAAGCGCCAGCGGGTGGTGTTGTAGGCGCAGTGCTTACTGTACTTGCTGTTGTCGCAATTTTGGACCTCATTGGTGTAACCGACGTTTACCCATTTATTCGCCCAGTAAACAGCTAATTGGATGATCAATTCAGTTAACAAGGCCTGCGTGTTGGCAGGCCTTGTGCTTCTATTTTTGCTTTCAGGCTGTCAGTCCACTCCTCAAGCTGACAAGTTAAGGCAAGAGGGTCTGGCCTCTTTGCCGGAATCACACACTATTCAATCTGTACCATTTTTTCCCCAAGAACAGTTTTATTGCGGGCCAACTACACTGTCTGAAGTGTTTGGTTACTATGGTGAAAGTACCTCTCCAGAGGACATTGCGCCTAAGTTGTTCATTCCGAAAAAAGAAGGAAGTCTGCAGCTCGAAATGATCAGCGCTACCCGACAATTTGGTTTCTTGCCATACACTGAGCGAGGAACATTATCGTCTATTATGTCGTTAGTTAATGACGATATCCCAGTGATTGTTTTTCAAAATTTATCCATTCAATTAATACCCCATTGGCACTACGCTGTTGTAATCGGATTTGATAGTGATAAGGGTACGGTTACCTTACATACTGGCCGTACGCCTAATCACGAAATGTCGCTTGAGCTTTTTGAAAGAACGTGGGGAAGGGGAAATTACTGGTATTTAGCTCCGGTTCCTCCCAATGTGACGTCTTCTGAAATGACGCCTTTTACTTATGTAAGTGCAGCCTACGATATGCTTAAAGTGGGAGACAAAGCGCAGTCGCTAGCGTTTTTAAAAACTGCATCTCATACCTGGCCTTCTTATTGGTTAAGCTACTTTCTAATTGCCAATTATTATCTCGAACAGCCTGATATGGAAGGCAACAACAAACTGGCGATAACCTGGTTTGAAAAAGGTTATGACGTAGGCCAACATCAACAAGCGTTTGTGCACAACTATGTTATTGCATTGCGTAAAGGCAATAGGCTTGAGTCAGCAAACGAGGTGCTTAAACAAGCACTTGCACGCTTCCCAGATAACGACAGGTTGCTAGCACTAAGAGAGTAGCAACTTTCAGTGAATCTTAGTGAGAACTTTGCGAATTCAATGCTAACGTTATTTTTTTAGCTATACTTTAGTATGATTAAGAAGACTAACGTTGGATATGTTAAAGAATTTAAGTAACGCTTCGGTATCCCACGCAAATGGGATTATTACAACTAAGCTCTATGGCATTTTTAATGAAAGTAGCGCCGAAAGCTATCGAGAAGAGCTTTTCGAATTAGTTAGGAGGTTGAAGGGCAAGCCTTTTGCCTTACTTGCCGACATTAGCCAAGTAGAAGGCGCTACGCCCGAAGCGTTTGATATGGTTAAGCACATTATTAATCGTCTACCTGAGATGGGCCTCATTGCAAAAGCCTATGTATACAAAGGGCCTGTGATCCGCGGGATCATGTATCAACGCATTCCTGAGCTTGCTTCAATGGATTACTTGTTTTTTACAGATAACGAAGAAGCTTATCAATGGCTTGAACAAGAATATAAAAGCAAATTACAGTCTCTTTCCTAATTATAACCTATTAATAAATAATGCATTTAAACGAAGAGTGAGCTTAATTCTCTTTATCTGGTTGGTGCAGTTCGCTCTAGTGGTTCACCCCTATGGTGAATGCTCTCTTTTTGCTCGATCCTAATTTGGTTAACGCTATCAAGTGAAAGCTCAGTATTAACGCTGAGCGCATTGGTAGCTCCAATTTTTAAGGATTGAATAATGAAAAAAAGAACCCTTATTTATGCTGCGATAGCAGCTGCTTTACCTTTTGTAGCAAGCGCCTCTGCGGTACACGCTCCTTTAGATACCTCATCGCACCGTATTGCTGAAATAAATCTCACTGATAATGTTGTTAACCCGCCGCCAAATAATTTGTTTCAAATAACGTTAGACCAACTGCAAACCTCGTTCCCATCATCTACGTTAAGAACGGCTAATGGCCATCTAGACAGTGTTTTTGGTATTGCCATTGACGTTTCGGGTGCCTCGCCTGAACAAATGGGGTATGACTTTATAAGTCGTCATTCAGCTCTTCTAAGCGGTCTTAGTGATGAAGATTTCGTTTTTAACCCTCACCGCAGTAAAGCTGCATTGGGTGGTCATTTAGTAAGATTTGACCAAGTTATAGATGGTGTAAAAATCAAAGACAGAGGCGTTGGGCTCTTAGTTGACGAGTCTCAGGTGGTGAGAGCGCTGTTCGCCGATACAGCTATAAATACGCCTATTGCAAATACACAGGTACTTTCTGCTAATAGCGCGATCAGCGTGGCAACCGCCGATTTAGCGTCTTACAAGCGAACACTTCCGGTAGAAGCTCTTGATGTATTGGACCCTGCTTTTTCTCAAATAGAGAAAAGCCTCGGCGTATTCGCCAAGCCAGTTCCACAGAAAGTAGTTGTACAAGATAACAATAAACTTAAACTGGCATGGAAGTTTTTCTATTACTCTACGAATCCGTTTGGTGTGTTTGAGTATGTTATAGATGCCCAGTCGGGAGACATTCTGGCGCGTAATGACAGAGTTAAAACCATTCTTCCTACAGGTGAAAACGAAGCTGCGCAAACGGAGCAGATTGGCTTAGTTCAGCAGACTGCGGATTATTTTCCAACCTTCCCGCCGATTACGCCATCGATGCAAAGCGAATGTTTGATAGAGGATGATGCAGGTGGCTACACGGGGAAACCAAAAGGAATGGAACGCATCAACTTACGGAAGTTTGATGAATCAAACTTAGTAACGGGCGTTGAAGGTTTACTTACCGGTAAGCACGCACTTATTGAAAGCGCGATGCTGACAAAAGGGCCGTTTCCACAAGCGGCAACGGGAACATATCACTTCAGTGAAGATGCTGCCATTGAGGCAAGACCTGTTGAAAATGATCATGTAACACCTTCAACGGCACACCACATTGATGGCATAAGCCAGTTTATTTATATCACCACATTGCTTGAGTATTTAGATTACCTTCACAAAGACGGCGATGATGTACATAGTCGTGGCGTGGGCGATGGCTCATTTCCAAATAGCTATCCTAATGAAGCGGTACCGTTAACCGGTGTGGTACACATACCTAATGTGCTCGATCCACCAGATAATCCAGCAGACCCTGAATTTATGGCGAAGCTTTTGGGGTTAGACAACGCATTTGCAGTTCCGTTATCACAGGAAATTGCGGGTGAAGAGGTAGTGGTTAATCCAACAGCTTATGGTCATGGCTACTTATTTAACAATTTAGCAATGGACTTTTCTGTTCCCATTCATGAGGGGACCCATGCGACTATAACGCCTATCGCAGGCTTTGAAGGCGAGCCAGAAGGCGGCGCGCTTAACGAAGGGCAAGCCGATCTTTGGGCGTATACAGTAGGGGAAACGCCGGATTTAGGTACTTATCCCGTTAACTCGTGCGATCTACGGAAATTCTTAAGAGAGCAGGGTGTTGATCCCGACTCATTTGAGTTTATTCGTTCTGCACAGAGCCAAATTCGTTATTCGCAGTTAGGTACAAGAGATAACGCGTTCGAGGTGCATCGCGATGGGGAAATTTATGCGGGAGCTATGTGGGATCTACGCGAACTTATGGTGGCAGTGCAGCCTAGCCAAGAATTCGTTCGCCCAGATCCGGTTACAGGTGATCCTACCCAAAAAACTAGCTTGGGCAAAGAAACCTGGGAACGTATCTTCTTGGGCTCAATGTATGTGTTAGGTGTGTCTGCGCCAGACACCTTTGTACGCGCAAGGGACGCAGTGCTTATAGCAGATGCCGCCTTGTATCCGACCGATCCTCTAGATTTAACTTCACCGGGTCGCCACCATGCGCTCATTGAGCGTGTCTTTGCTGCCAGAGAGCTAGGAGCAAACGCGAAGGCTCCAATAGGCGGTCGACAGACTATATCAACCGCAGTGAGCGAGTTTACGGCTACCCAAGCTAAGCCATCGACACCAGGCGCTATTGATGCGCATATTATTTCAGATGATGCGATTGAAATTACGTGGGAAACCGTACCTGATGCTTTTGCTTATCAAGTACTGAAACGCAGAAAAGGGTCGAATGCGCGTTTGTTTACCGGTGTACCAACCCGAGAGTATTTTGACGGCGACCTCACATTTTCTGGTTTTACCCATGTTGAATTTATAGTGGGCGACAATTACTACATCGACAAAGGGCAAGGTTTAGGACGTGGAGCTGGTCAAGGCATAGATTCGTTTGACTATGAATACGTAGTACGCGCAATTAGCCTTAACCCAAATCAGCAGGTTGGCTTTTCTAATATGTCAGGGATAGCTTCAACCGGTTTAAACACGGTTGATGTGAGTGACCAAGTTGACTACAAGGTGGGTAATGTTAACTATAATAACGGCATTTTTGCCTTCGATATTGCTTTGATAAACAATGGCGATGAGAGAATTTACGGCCCAGTTGATTTCGATATTACCTACATTAGCAATAGCAGTATTACCGTGTTGAATGCAGATAATGGTGGCACTGGTAAAAACGGCGACATAGCAAGGTTCCGTTTCGACCAATCGCTGGATGTAGATAGAACATCTGCGCTGCGTTACGTAAAGTTTGATAACCCAAACGGAAAACTCTTTACGTTTCAAGCACGGATCAGCGGTTACGAAGCTGGGGCTTCATCAACGGGAAGGGGCGAAACGCCTACCTTTGATACGTCTGAGCCAAAAGAACAATCAGTGGTCTACCATAATATTGAAGAGCACACAGGCGTTATATTAGTCGGTGCTGCAGATGAAGCATTGGTTGATGGCGTAGACTATGTTGATATCCCATTTACCGCGCTGCCTAGTGCATCAAGTGTAGTTGCAACACTGAGCGCTGATGTTGAAGTAGTAGCAGTCCCAGACCTTGACTTTGAATTGCTAGACGCTGAAGGCAATATTATGGCGAGCTCAGGCAACTTGGGCTCTAACGAGCAAGTTGGCGGCGGTATTGTTCCTGGTGAAACTTATCGTGTTCGCGTAAATGGTTGGGCTAATGGCCCGACTTCATACCGAGTTGTTATTGACCAGTTTGTAAGTGATATCAGCGACGCAAACGTTGATGAAAACGGTAATGCGACCACGGGTACAGTAACGTTCGAGTTTAACCCTGTAACAGGAAAAGTATTGCCTTTGAACTTACTTAAATAGTCGTCTGTAAAGGCGTCTAGAAACTAGGCCAAATAGGCGAAATGTAATCCACACATAAGCGCCTTGCTAAAGGCTTATGAAACAAATTAAAGCCCCACGTTGTGAAAACAGTTTGGGGCTTTTTTTATTATCTTAGGTAAACGACCTGCATATTGAACTTTACATAAAAACAAAACAATTGGTGCACCTTTTGCGTCTTCTTTTACGTATTAACCTATAGCTAATACCAAAAGCGCCATACCTTTACGCAGGAGCACCATCAGCCGTGGATAGCACCCAACTTCTTGAAAATAAGCAGGTACTTGCAATAGCCGGATTAATCGGTGTTGTTATTGTGCTTTTCATCATTAAGCGCCTTATATTAGTGCGCTTAAAAGCCAAGGCGCGTTCTGAAAGCAGCAGCATGTCTGATATTTATCGCGTGCTAGTTCTATCGCTAAATGCCCCGCTTAATTTGCTTATTTGGGTTATCTTTCTGCTATTAGTGAAAAGTATTGTTTCAGTATTTCAGGTAGAAGATGAAAGGGCTATTGAGGCGTTAACTATTGTTATTGAGGCAGGTCTTATAATTACCCTGTTTCTTTTCTTCGAGCGCTTTGTTACCTATTCCCTAAGTCGTTATCGCGACCAATCAACCATTGTGAAAAACACCAGCGCTATTGCTGGTGGTGCAGTAAGAGCAGTGTTTGCCGTACTCGCAATTTTAATCATTTTAAGCACAATGGGAGTATCGATAACGCCCATCGTTGCTTCATTGGGTATTACGTCACTTGCAGTAGCTCTAGCCCTACAGCCCACGCTTGAAAACTTCTTTTCAGGCATTCAACTAGTGATGGATAAGCCCATTCGTATAGGCGATTTCATTGAACTAGATTCAGGGGAACAAGGGTTTGTTGAGAAAATAGGGTGGCGCTCTACGTGGGTAAGAATGCTGCCGAACAACATTGTTATTATGCCGAACAGCAAGCTCTCTAATTCCAAACTGATTAACTACTACTATCCTGAACGCGAACTATCAGTACCCGTTGAAGTGGGCGTGCACTATAGCTCTGATTTAGACCATGTTGAAAAGGTCTGTTTAGAGGTGGCCAATACTATTTTAGAGCAGCATGAGTTTGGTGTTGAAACCTACCAACCTTTTGTGTTGTTTCATACCTTCGACAATTCGAGTATTAACTTAACCATAATGCTGAGAACCCGCGAATATTTTAACCGCTTCTTTATTAAAAGTGCGTTTATTAAAATGCTGAAAAAACGTTTTGATGAAGAAGGGATTGTCATACCGTTCCCAATTACTGCGCTTAATATAGAGCAAGAAGGCGCGGCTAATGGGGTGTCGACAGCACATGAGCAAGGAATGCCGCAAGGCTGAGCAGAGGTAATGACGTCAACGTAGCGCTTTTAAAACGTATGATTGCACTGACATCACCAGAAAAATGATCAATTAGGGCTTTTTCAATGTGAAGCAAATGGCGATACTGGCAATACTTAGCGCACAAGTCATTAAACTGAAAGACTCTGTAGGCTCTAGCGTTAGTAATGTTACAGCGTAAGCGCCTATGGCGGCCCCTGTCAGGTGAAAAAAGCCAGTGAGTGCTGCTAAAAAACCGGCAGATGTTTCAGAATAGCCAAGCATAATAGTTACGCTACAAGGCATAGCGATACCGATGAAAAAGAACGTGATATAGCAGTAAGCCAAAATACTGACTAACCCACTCTCTATGCTCAAGAATACGGTCAACGCAAAAAGTACGGAAAGTGAAGCTAAACAGAAACTAGATACCCTGAACTTTTGCAAAGGTGACAAAGACTTCAGCCAAATATTAAATACGCTGCCTACAACGAAAGATAAGGTGGCTAGCAGTGAGTATACCGAGAACAGGGTTTTGGAAAGCCCGAACTGCTGCATTACCATAGAGGGCGCGATGGTAATGAAGCAAAACACAATGCCATACAAAAGCCCGCTAGCCATGCCTACCGAGACGAGCTTTAATATTGTACTTTTTATAAGTATTAACGTATGACTAAAAACATTGTCAGATACTGGCGGCGTAAAATAACTAAGAATGCTAGATACTGAGAATAACAAAAGTAGGGCAAGTAGCCCCATTACCAACACGAAATAAAAAATAGCGGAAATACCCAAAGACTCGCCAATTATTGTACCTACTAGAGGCGCTATTGCTGGGGCAATAGCAAAAGCAATATTGATGAGCGAAAGTGAAGTATTTAGCTGCTTTTCGCTAAATATTTGACGTGACAGCCCTCGCGATACTGATACGCCAACGCCACCACCTAAGCCTTGCACCACACGACCTATAAGAAAAATAGACTCTTCACTGGCAAGCGCCACCATAAGTGTACCTGCAATAAATACTAAGATTCCACAGAACAAAAATTTTTGCTTGTTTATGTAGTCGCACACTATGCCAGACGCTAACTGTGAAACTGAGAAGGCGACTAAAAACACAGCTACGCTTTGCTCAATCACGCTCACCTGACTGTCATACATTGTCGCTAAGTCAAAAAAGAAGGGGCTATAAATGCTGGTAGAGACTTGGCCAAGAACAGACAAAATAGTGAAGGTAACCGTTAGCGAGTAAAACGCATGGCGCGACATGGTGTGCTTCATCTAATAAAAAACCGGTAACAAAGTAGGCTAATAATAAAGATAGGCTACAGATGAGGTATTACAGTTTTAATAAAGGCGCTTTTTCAAATTTGAGCAAAAGTGCACAGCAAAGTGCTTTCTAGTGGGGGATTCTTAGTCGATGACGCTGAAGAAAATGGTGGCCCCACCCTGACTTGAACAGGGGACCTGCCGATTATGAGTCGGATGCTCTAACCAACTGAGCTATGGGGCCATTTTGAGATGTGCTGTGTAATTCTGTCTGCAAATTGTTTTGCATAACAACCACAAGCGAGCGCAAGTATAAGCAGTTTTATTTACCTTGTCACGCCTAGCTGATGGCTTTGTGAATTGTTTGCTTTATTTTTGTTCATTTTGTCGCTGTTTTGCTTGTTTTATGAATAGCTTTAGCAAACATTATTCGAAATCCAATACTTCCCACCCCCCCCCTAACTACTAGAAGAAAGCACTAGAAGAAAGCACTAGAAAAAAAGCGCTAGAAAAAAGCATTACGGAAAAGTACTGGAAGAAAAGCTAACACTTTCTTTACCCCAATATCGCATATTTACTCTTTTTGTATGTTAGTCCGCCTTGACTCACAAACGCTAAAAGCAGCACTATTGCGTTTAATAGTCATGCACTCATTTTATCGATTACGTGGTGGGTGAAAGTGCAGCAGCTTCTGGCTGCGGAATATTTGAAGGAATTATTGAAGTAAATGAAAATACCTTTTCGCATGAAAGCTATATATACGTTACTTTTCGCTGCATTGCTTACACTGGTAGGGTGCGACGTGATTAACCTAAAAGGGCGCGAAGCGGGAGAAATACCCTTTAAACTTGTGGGTGTAGACACAGGCGCGTGCCCAATGATCATGAGCATTGGTCAGCAGCGTTGGAATATCGATTATTTCGGGTTCTATCTTAGCAAACCCGAAGTGCGCATAGATGGAAAATGGCAACGGGTGAAGTTCAAGCAGACTCAGTGGCAAACGCCTAATGAAGCATTGTTGAAATTTCACAACAAATGTAGCAACCCAGATGATGCTAACAGCAAAATAGTGTTAGATGTGTCAGAGGAACTCTTAAAACTAGCAACTAACCTCCGTTTTACTATGGGGTTACCTTTTGATATTAACCACGGTGATCCCCTTACTCAACAGACGCCCTTAAACGATAAGACGATGTTTTCGAGTCGTCAAAATGGGCACCAGTTTTTAAGGCTGGATGTTTCAAAAAGTGGTAAAGAAACACGTAAATGGTCTTATCATTTGGGAAGCGTAGGGTGTTCATCTGAGTCAGCATCAGCGCCGCCTGAAAAGTCATGTGCATTTACTAATCGCGTAGAGTTTATTTTGCCAATGACTCAGTTAGATACTGACTTAGACTTGGAGGTTTCTGTTTCAAACATAGTGGCACAAGTTGATATAAACGAAGCTGAAAGCTGTGTTTTTAAGTCTCCTGAAACTAAGCCCTGTGAGAAGCTTATCCATAATCTCGTTTATAGACCGTGGATAAAATGGCAGTAAAATTGAAATAAACATAATTAAACACTAAAAATTAGCGATTTATTGCTCACATTTCGCAATTTATGTTTATACTTTGCACACATATATCAACCAAATGCTTATGTGCTGATTATTAACATCGTGATAGACTCGACGTTCACAATCTATGTTAATTATAAAAAAGCAGGTAAGCGGTCGCGGAGATGAGAATGACTGAAAAACCCTTCATTACAAGTGGTCGAAACACCATCATTCATAAAATTAGAAAGTTAGATTTATTGGTTATTAATGGCGATGACAACCCGCCAATCCTTGTGACCTACAAAGGCATTAAGCAATACGAAGGTAAAGTACCTGAGAATAAGCGTGATGCAAAAATGATGGATATGGAATTAGTAGATGTAACGACTAGCGATGTTTTCGGCGACGAAAAAACTTTAGTATTCATTCAAACGCTAAACGGAAAAGAATATAAAATTGACTACTCGAAAATTGGTACGGGTATGTTTATTAAAATTCACCAAGACAGCATTTTCTAAAAGCAGAACTACCTTTTGCAGGTAAACTAGCTTTTAGCTATTTGGGGTTAGGCAATCTGACCCCAATTGTCTGGCACTAAAGAATTAAAGCCTGCGATAACTCGGCCTTCTCCTTTAAGCTGCACATAACGTTTTTTAAAGATATTGAACCGACAGATGTCAACTGGGGTTACCTCGGATGAGTTTACACCTGTAACCACACCCGCGGTCTTTAGCCCTTCAGAAATAAGCTCTGAACAAAACCAACTGCTAAAATCCTCGTTATTATAGCTAATACTACTAAATAGAGGGTGCTCGTCGAGTGCGTCTACAGCCGAACCGAATAGCTGAAGTATGTCGTAGGGTTTTCCTTCTTGCTCGCACATAAAGTCAAAAAACTTGCGTTTGTTTTGTTTGAAAATACTGCGCGATGCGTTTGATAAGGGCAGCCACCAAATATCGCCGTCGTACGACGCAACACGCTCGCTTAGCCGGTTTGTCATAACGCCCCGCTTGCCCTTGAACGACGTAGCTTCCATGACGTGATTGTAATATCGGCTTCTTTCCTGGTCGTGCGGCATAGTATGTGTAGCTTTCGTGTGTGTCACTTTTGTATGTGTAACTACGGCAACATGGGTAACGGCTGAGCGCGTAGTAAGTTTTGTCCATCGGGAAAACAAGCTGTTTCCGCCAAACGCAATGATGTCGCCTGGCTGCATATGCTCTCTTATATGGTGATAGTGCTGCTGCTCTAACATTTCTCTTCCTTGAATTAATGCTATTGGCTTACGACATGCCTACTTTAAATTCTATTTTTATAATATCTTAGCGCTTCTTAACTATAGCTAGCAATTTTAAAATTTTTAGGTTGTTTCAAAATATGTTTTAAGCACGACTAATAACAGTTTAGGCAGATAGTTAAACCTTATCTTTTGTGCGCTTATCGCTACAACTCAGGTAACCGTATTTTAACGCTTCTGTAGCGTAAACATCATAAAACTTAACTAGGTTATGGGTGCGGCGACAAGTAGAGGTCGTCACCGCGTTGCCTAATACTATCAGAGGAAATTGTTATGTTTACGTTACGCCGTGTTACCCAAATCGCTTTACTAGGAACCACACTTTCTTTAACTGCTACTGCTGCTAATGCTGGCTCTTACCCAGCTGAGATAGAAGATAAGCTAATTGCTGTATGTGAAGCCGTAAAGAGCGATAGCCGCTTTAAACTACATCGCGCGGTAAAAGCAACAGGCTTAAATATGAGAGACCTGCACGAAGGTTTGGTTTGTAATGGCCAAGATATGTTGACCTTTGCGGCTACTCATAACGCGTCTAAGAATGCTCAGCATATCGCGCGCCGAGTAAATGCAAACCCAAGCGTATTGACCGCTAAACGCTAATTTGAGTTTTTTGCCCTGGACTTAGGGCTATGTGATACATAGCCCCTTTTTTCCATCTTTCTTCAGCTAGTTCTTTAAAAAGCTGCGGTATAAAGCCTAAAAAGTCATAGCATCAATTAAATTGCAAGGGAGCGCAGATGATCTCATTAGTATTCTTACAATCTGCATCTAAGCAAGCCGCTCTTTGCAAAATCTTGAAGCAACTAAACCTGTTTAGCCATGTTTTTGGAGCTGAGTCGGTGGGTCACTGTTTAGCTTTGGCTGAAAAGTACCCTCAATCAATCGGTTTCTATTCGGTTTCAAAGTCATGTCGTAATCTTGCTTCAAAGTATTGGTTGGCGGTGGGCGACAAGGATGAAGAGGCGCTTCTGGCGTTCTCGCACAACGCATCTGGTTTTATTACAGCGCCTTTTGAAGAGGACCAGCTAATACGTGCTATCGGATACGTTAAAAGCAAATTTGACTGTTTCGAACGTGATTTTCAATTTAACACAATGGTAAAAGGGCTGTGCAAACAGTACGGGGTATCTAAGCCCGCGTTGTTAGCGACATTACGCCAACAGTTAAGCAAGAGTATCAAACCTAATGTGGTCGGTATTAGAACTGAGAATGGGTGGTGTTGCTTAAATCCCGCTGATATTAAATGGATAGAAGCGGCAGGGGACTACATGTGTGTACAAACACTGTCTGAATGTTATGTAGTTCGCACAACTTTGTGTGAATTACTGAAGCGTCTTGGCGAGCAGTACTTTAAGCGCTGTAATCGCTCAGTAGCAGTAAATGCCAAGCACGTCGCGCATTTAGATCAAAGGCTAAATCAGCAAAGAGTGGTTATGCAAGATGGCGAGATCTTTAAAATAACCCACAAGTACTACTATCAGTTTTGGCATGTCGAGGGCCAAGAAAATCAAGAAAGAACATAAGGCCCATAAGACCATAGTCCCGCTGGTGGTGGAACTCGCTAATCGTTACACTTAGTACTTTATACTTAAAGGCAAGGACAGAAAGTGCGAAATGTAAGTAACGCAGTAGTGGGGGCCATAGTTATTTTCGCTGCGTATTATGCTGGGCTTTTCGCCGTTACCATGTTGGCGTTACCTATTCCAGGGCCGTTGGTTGGGCTTTGTCTGCTACTTAGTATGCTCTTCACTTTTCCGAATCTGGAAGTTGCTACAGCTAAATTTGTTACCTTTCCCTTAAAACATATGTCATTGTTTTTCGTCCCAGCAGTACTAGGTGTGTCTATTTACTGGGACGATATTCAAGCCAATGCGCCAGCAATCGCCATTGCCATTATCCTTACTACTTCATTAAGCTTAGGCGTCACAGCTTTGTTCGCACAGAAGTTATTTTGTAGCAAATTGAATAAACCTTCTAGCACTTCACAAACGGAAGGGGAGCTTGAATGATTGATGCTTTGAATCAGGTAATTAGCTTAAATGGGCTGTTATGGCTATGTATCACTGTTATCGGTTACCTTATTGCGCTTTGGGTTAATAAAAAGTGTAACGGTCACCCAATCGCGCACCCCATTATTTTTACGGCTGCGTTTGTTTCTGTACTCCTTTATTTGACTAATACTGAAGTTGTTGAGTATCAGAACTCGGCATCATTACTTCATTGGCTATTAGGGCCTGTTACTGTAGCGCTTGCATTACCAATTTATCGGCAATGGCAGTATTTAAAGCACTACGGATGGAGGTTAATAGTCAGTATTGGCTTTGGTGGAATAATTGCGCCTGTTACCGCATGGCTCACGCTTTTTGCGTTAGATGCACCATCGGCGCTAAAAATGACCATGTTAGCTAAATCAATCACTACGCCTCTTGCGATGGAAGCCAGTGCTCACATCGGCGGAATTCCCGCGCTAGCAGCCGTTTTTGTTATCACTACAGGTATTGTGGGCGCTATTGTAGCGACCGGGGTATTCTCTGTATTTGACGTGCGTGACCGACAGGCACAGGGCATTGCTTTAGGTACTGTTGCGCATGCTATCGGCACTGCCAAATCAATACAAATGGGTGAGGACGTCGCCGCTATGGCTACCCTTGGGCTTTGTGTAAACGGGATATTTACGGCTTTGATACTCCCCCTAATCTTTGGCGTTTTTGTTTAAACTTTCAGCCCGAGACTTCAAACTTATAGCTATGTTGTAAGCTTATAGTTAAATGTAAAACACGCTGGCAATATTCCCCAAAAGTGCTATTTCTTAGTGAGGTGTTTCGTATCACCATATACAGGTTATCTGTTTATAACATCGATAGGGCACTACCGCTTACTGTACCTGATACAAAAATCATTACTTCAGTTCACAGTAGTTGTGCCGATACAATTGAAATTACTAGAAAATATCAGCAGCAGCTGGTTGTAAAAGCTAGGTGGTAAAAGAACTTAATGTTTTCAGTACTCGTATGTGACGACTCGTTAGTTGCGCGCAAGCAAGTGGCTAAGTGCCTCCCCCAAGATTGGGACGTAGCCGTGCACTTTGCAAAAAATGGCCAAGATGCTTTGACTGCGCTCGCCGATGGTAAAGGCGATCTTTTACTCTTAGATTTGAACATGCCTGTTCTTGATGGATACGGTACGTTAGAAGCAATTCAACAACGAGGTCTTAAAACTAAGGTTATTGTGGTGTCTGGTGACATTCAACCGGAGGCGCACGAAAGAGTGACGTCGCTCGGGGCGTTGGACTTTATCCGCAAGCCTGTAGACCCCAAAAAACTTGCTGAGGTTCTTGATAAATATAATATTCTTCACGCCGAAGAAGAACAGCCAGAAGAAATTACGCCGCTTGACCCTGATATTCGCGATTGTTACCAAGAAATAACCAATATTGCGATGGGGCAGGCGGGCGATCACCTCGCGCGCACCATGAATGTGTTCGTAGAACTTCCCATACCTAACGTTAATCTCATTGAAGTTTCAGAGCTTCATATGATGCTTTCTGATATTGAAAGCCACGAACAAGTTACCGCTGTTTGCCAAGGCTTTTTGGGGCCGGGAGTAAGTGGCGAAGCGCTTTGTATTTTGAGCGATTCAAGCTTTGATGATGTTGCTAAGATTTTAAACGTTGAAGGTGAAGTAGACGACCAACTTCAATTAGAGCTGCTTATGGATGCAGCTAGCATTCTAATTGGAACCTGCCTGACTGGGTTAGCAACTCAAATGGATATTAACTTTAGCCAAGGTCACCCTATTGTGCTTGGTCAGCACCGTGCCATCACTGAAATTATTAGTATGAATCAAATTAAGTGGAAGCGAACATTGGCGATAGAGCTTAGCTATGGGCTTGAAGGATATAACGTTCAATGCGATTTGATTTTGCTGTTCACGGAAGAGTCCATGAAAATGATGAATTCAAAGCTTGCCCACTTGTTGGAGGATTTCTAATGAGCCAGCATTTAGATGAGTTACAAGAATTCCATTGGATGATGGACATGCTACAAACGGTAGATGTGGGGATTGTTGTACTTGATCGCAACTTCACCGTACAGGTATGGAATGGCTTTATGGAAAGTCACAGTGGACTTTTGCCGAGCGAGGTAAGAGACAAAACATTATTTTCGCTTTTCCCTTCAATTAAGCAAGACTGGTTTATGAAAAAAGCTAAGCCCGTCTTCGACTTAAAAACTCGCGCTTTTATGACCTGGGAGCAGCGCCCGTATTTGTTCAAGTTTCCTAACTACCGGCCGATTACAGGTAGTGAGTCATTTATGTATCAAAACATCACGCTATCTCCACTTACTTCCGCAACTGGGAAGGTGGATTTTATTAGCATGATGATTTACGACATGACTGATGTGGCGGTAGGTAAAAAGCAGCTCGAGGCTCTGCAAGTTACGATGTCCGAAGAGCAAGAAGCGAGATTAGTCGCGAATAAATTGAAACACACCTTATCTTAACCGCTATTTGTAACGCAGCAGAGGCCATAAGCCGCTTTGCGAATCCATCTATATCGAGTTTTTTCACGCGCTGCGTCTGGGCATTTCAGCACTGAGTGCGATGGGAGTATGTATGCAATTAATTAAGTCTTCATTTTCAGGCTATTTACCACGTACTGTGGTGCGTGGGCTAGCCATTTTGGGCGGCGCATTTATTTTAGCTGCCTGCGGTGGTGGCGGAGGCGGCGATGGTGACTCGAGCGATGGTGGAACGGGTAATGGTAATTTAGTGATAAATGCTGGCCCTGATGCAACAGTAACAGAAGGCGTAACTTACTCGCTTAGCGCAGAGGTAAGCGGAGGTGATGGCACTTACACGTATAATTGGAGCGCATCTCCGTCACTAACCATCACCCATGAAGACACGAGTTCTTCTGCCGCTAGCTTCGAAGCGCCGCTGGTGGATAGTGCTACTGAATATACGCTGACCGTGTCGGTTAATGATCAGAGCGGTAATACGGCCAGTGACTTTACAGTAATTACGGTTGCGCCTGTAAATATTGCCCCTGAAGCCAGTATAGAGGTTCCTGAATGGGACGATTTAGCAGAGAACACTTTCCCCGGTGGTGTTGAAGTTGTTTTTGATGGTACTGGTAGTAGTGACTCAGATTCGACTGCCACAGAAGGTGAAATAGCCGATTACATGTGGTCGCAAACCAGCGGGACTAATGTGATAACTGGCGTGGAAACTAACCTTTCTACGTTGACTATCGTAACGCCCATTGCCAACGATGCACAGCAGCTTACCTTTCAGTTAGAAGTGACCGACAGCGAAGGCGCGACTGATACTGATACCGTCACTATATCCGTTCAATCAGAAACTGAAACCTTGCCGGTTGTTGATGCGGGTTATTCTCAAGGCGTATTTAGTGGAGAAGTGGTTATTTTAAATGGCGAGGCCAGTTCTAGTATTCCTAGCGCTTTGCCGCTTACTTATTCATGGGAGCGCAGTAATAACGTTTCCTCAAGCACTACGCTAGCTTCAAATGCGGCAATTAGCGCAGTAGATGACAATGATGCACTATCCACATTTGCGATAGCACCTTCGGTATCGTCCTCTACTGTTGTGGCCTATACCCTTACTGTGACTGATGCCAACGGTAATAGCGTTGAAGATACAATTAACGTAAATGTGCGCCCAATGCCTACGCCGCTTTTGAACGATACAGGCCTTTTACAGCAAGCGACCAATAATGCATTAACCGAGGCACAGCAAAACGACTTTCCTGGGCAGGACGGGCAACGAGGCGCTGATATTATTGAGCAAAACGGCTTAATAGAAAAAGCAGGGCGTGGTAAAGCTGGGTTTGACTTCACGCGCTTAAACGCTAACGGTGATGAGCAGGATGCCAGCGCTGATACATGGTCGTGCGTTCGAGATAATGTAACCGGGCTAGTATGGGAAGTAAAAACCGACGACGGTGCATTTCAAGACAAAGACTATACATACTCTTGGTATAGCGACGAGGTAAATGGTGGATTTGAAGGTGATGAAACAGGTTCGAATGCAACGTGCTTATTAACTAACTGCAACACATCTGCGTATGTTGAAGCTGTAAATGCGCAAGGCTTGTGTGGCTTTTATGACTGGCGTTTACCTACTCATCATGAACTATTTTCTTTAATGCACTTAGGCATTGCCGACGATGTTGCTATTGATGAAGATTATTTCCCTAATACAGGCGCAGTCTCTACCGAACCGCTTTGGTATTGGACATCCGTGCCTAGTGCAGACGGGGTAAATAGCGACGACGCGCAAAATGCATGGGCATTGGACTTTGACTCGGGCGTAGATAACTTTCTAAACAAGTCATCAGCCGCACGTGTTCGTTTAGTAAGAGCGGGGAGATAGTCATGAGTAAGCTAGTTAATACGATCGCCAAAAAAGTGATGAAAAAAACAATGATTACTTCAATTAATCTGTTCGCTGCATCAGCATTGCTTATGGTTGGTTCGGCCTCAGTTCATGCCCAAGAATGTTTATCAGATGGGCTTGAAACCACGCCCAACGATAATTTTGAAGCAGTGACTACCAGTACTTTGTTGGATACCACTACAGATTTAGTCTGGAGACGATGTTCCGAAGGGCAAGCCTGGGATGGCTCTACGTGTAGTGGTGAAGCGGTAAAATATACGTGGCAGCAGGCCTTACAGCTTGCGCAGCAGGCGAGCAACGATGATTTATTGGGGTGGCGCTTGCCTAACGTTAAAGAGTTGGCAACGCTAACAGAACGAGACTGCGTGCGACCTGCCATTAATAGTTCACTTTTTCCGGCAACGCCGCCAGATGACTTTTGGACTTCTACCCCTTCAGCGGACGATCCAGACCGAGCATGGGTTGTTGCCTTCTTTAACGCTAGCCATTCCATAAAAGAAAAAGACCGATTCATATATGTACGTTTGGTGCGCACTTACACCGATGAATAGGTATAGGTAAAGATCTACATCCTTTCTTATTAGTCTTTCGTCTAGTATCCGATACTGAGACTTTTTATCAACAAAGCACGCTCTATAATGCGTGCTTTGTTGTTTTAGGTCTGAACGTTAGTGATGCAGATATTTATCGTTTTCATTAATGACCCATTTGCGTGTTGCGTAAATTGATCATCTCGACATGTTCAACCTGATTTTTAGCACGTTAGACTCATGATGGCTTTTTATTTCTTAGTAAGCTAGCCACAATGATGGTATGAAAATGATATCGCGCCTTAAGGCTTTTCTCTTCACAATTTGTTTATTCGCTGGACTCAGTACATCGGCGCAAGCTGAATATACGTGCAACATCGATTTTGCCTATGGTATTGCCGTAAATAATGCGCAGCTTCGTGTAATGGATAAAACCCGCACCGTAGTTCAGATTAACGACCAAAACCAACTGTTTGTAGGCGGACGTTGGCAAACCTTAAGCGAACAAGAAAAGCAGTGGCTTAACGAGTATTCTTCAGGTTTGCACTATGTGGTTCCCAAAATGATTATTTTGGCTACCGAAGGTGTGGACTTGGCGATTGACACCATTGAACACGTGTATTTAGGTTTAGTTGGTAGCGACCACGATAGTTATGAACGATTAAACGCTGCAATGAAGCGCGTGCAAAATCGTGTGAAAGATAAATTCAGGCACGCCAGTAATCATTATTTTATCGGCCCCGGGTCACTGGAAAGCGTTGACGAATTTGTTGATAGTGAAATAGAAGCACAGCTTGAGGAAGCAATTTCTACCTCAGTAGGCGGTATATTATCGGCAATTAGCGGCATTAATACGGGAAGCGGCGAGGTTAACCAAGAGAAAGTAGCGGAAATTACTCGTCAGCTAAATAACGTGGGCGAGCACCTGGATGTAGGCGACAAAGCTACGACATTGCGTAAAAAAGCAGAGTGGTTTTGTGAAAAGCTCAAACGCCTAGACGTTGCAGAAGAAAACCTTCGCGCTAGCGTACCTGCCTTTAAACCTTACAATATCATTACTCGTCACGACGAAAGCGAAAACTAGACGCAGTTAGAAGAGTAATACTATCTATTAAAAGATCATTAGAATAATAAAGCCTGCGCGAGCAGGCTTTTTCGTTCTAAGTCCTCATAGAAACCAGGAAAGCAAAGAGCTTAAAAGAGCGGGTTTAAACGAAGCACGACAGTAGGGAGTTAAGGTATCTTCGTCCTTTAGCAGTTACCTGCCAGTGACTATCTGAAATAGAAAGTAGCCCTTGGTGATGAGCATCAGACAATGCGCGCTTAACGTCATCCGTTAACTCAGTACCTGTGAAGTCACTAAAGTCACTCATCGGGCAAGACTCAACTAAACGAAACCTGTTCATAAAGAATTCAAACGGCAGATCGTCTGCACTAACCAGCGTTTGCGTATCTAAATACGGGCGGCTCATTTCCATATAGCCTCTTGGATGCTTCACTTTGACGGTACGATGAATTGTGCCGTTAGCGGCATCGGTAATCTTTCCGTGTGCACCGCATCCAATACCTAAGTAATCGCCAAAGCGCCAGTAATTAAGGTTATGGCGGCATCGGTGCCCCGCTTTGGCGTAGCCTGAAATTTCGTACTGGTGATAGCCTGCTTGCTCTAAGAGGCTGTGGCCTTTTTCCTGTATCTCCCACAGAATGTCGTCGTCTGGCAGCGCTGGTGGCTTTGAATAAAAAGGCGTGTTTGGCTCGATAGTTAGCTGATACCACGACAGGTGATAGGGATTTAACTCAATACCTTGTTTTAGATCTGCCATGGCATTGTCCACGCTTTGTTCCGGCAATCCATGCATAAGATCTAAATTAAACGTAGGTAGCCCCGCGCTGTGTGCTTGTTTTACCGCATTTTCAGCTTGGCTTTCATTGTGGATACGGCCTAGCACTTTTAAATGCTTAGGCTGGAAACTCTGAATACCCACCGAAATACGGTTTACGCCTGCCTGATAAAAGCCAGCGAACTTACCCGCTTCAACGGTACCTGGGTTGGCTTCCATGGTTATTTCAGCGGTGTCACTCAAATTAACCCGCTGTTTGACGCCGTTTAAGATGTCAGCCATAGCTTCGCTTGAAAACAAACTGGGCGTGCCACCGCCTATAAAGATTGTCTCGACAGTACGGTCGCCAATGCGTTTGGCATCAATGGCTAAATCGTCCAGCAGATGCGCCACATATTCTTTTTCGGGTAAATCAGATTTAAGCCCGTGAGAATTAAAATCACAGTACGGACACTTTTGAACACACCAAGGGATGTGGATATAAAGGCTAAGCGGAGGATTACGCAAAAGTCGCTCTCATACTATCAAGCAAAGTCGCTAGGGCGTTGCCGCGATGGCTAATGCGGTTCTTTTCGGCTTTTTCTAGTTCTGCCGCAGTGCATCCATGAGTTGGAACGTGAAAAACAGGGTCGTAACCAAAACCGTCGTTACCAGAGCGAGCATTTAAAATTTCACCTTGCCATTTACCTTGGCTAACTAATGGTACTGGGTCGTCAGCATGGCGCATAAACACTAAGGTACAAAAGAAGTGCGCTTTACGCTGGCTCTCGCCATCAAGGGCAGCTAATAGCTTGTCGATATTGGTATCATCAGTTGCATCAGCGCCAGCATAGCGGGCTGAATAAATACCAGGTGCACCGCCAAGAGCGTCGACTACTAAACCTGAGTCGTCGGCAATAGCTGGCAAGCCTGTTACTTGCGCCGCATGACGCGCTTTAATAATGGCATTTTCAACGAATGTTGTGCCTGTTTCAGGCACATCAGATACACCTAATTCTTTTTGCGCCACAACGTCTACGCCGTAATCTGCAAGCAAGGATGCAAACTCACGCACCTTACCTTGATTACCTGTGGCTAAAACAATTTTTTCTGGGAATTTCATTGTGCCAGACTCCTCGTTCTTTCTTTATTCCTGAAATAAGCTCGAATACATTAAACGAGTGCTTGAGACTATTCAGGACGAAGGTTGGGAGTGGTTTGAGCAAACCCTCTGCCGCAGGGATGCGGCAGCGGAGCGCACATGGATGTGTTTACCGCGTGTTTGCGAAAGCCACTCCCAACCTTCGGCCTTCGCATCACTCACCCTCAACGTGCTCAAGCTTTACTTTTTCTTTTTAGGCTTAGCTTTTGCCTTGGTTTTGTCTTTGGCCTTTACTTTTTTCTTTTTCGGGCCAATTTTAGGCGTTTTATTTTTAGGGCGAAGCTCGTCAATGACGCGAGCTTTAAGCGGTTCGCCCATGTAACGTGCGGTTTTGGCTACCATGTCAAAATCGTGGGCTTCTACCAACGATATTGCAGTACCTTTGGCACCAGCACGACCGGTTCTGCCAATACGGTGTACGTATATGTCAGCTTTGCGCGGCATGTCGAAGTTAATAACGTGGCTTACATTGGGTACGTCGATACCACGAGCTGCAACGTCAGTTGCCAATAAGATTGGTACTTCACCACTTTTAAAGCGAGCCATGGCCGCATTACGCTTGTCTTGCGGCATTTCGCCCTGTAGCCAACACACTGGAATGTCTTTAGACGCTAAGAAATCTTTCAGCATCTGTAAGCGGTCGCGAGTTTTTACAAAAACAACAGCAGATGTAGTCGTCTCTTGCTTCAAAATATTCACCAGCAACGCTTGCTTGTGATTCATGTCGTCAGCAAGGTGATACCACTGATGAATTTTGTTCTTTTCTTTGCGTGACGGGTTCGCTTCCACAACTTCAGGGTTGTTAAGAATGTCATGAGCGAAAGTCTTAACGCCTTTGCCTTCAAGCGTGGCAGAGAACAATAGGTTTTGCTTGCGCCAGCGCGCTTCGGCAGCAATTTGGTTAACTACCGTTGAGAAACCCATATCCAACATGCGGTCAGCTTCGTCAAGGATCAAGCACTCGATATCACGGCAATCTGCGGCTTCTTTTTCGATATGCTCAAGCAAACGACCTGGCGTGGCCACAAGAATATCGAGATTCTTGCTTAAGGTTTCTTTATCGGTGCCGTAGTTAATACCGCCGGTTATTACGCCGCACACAATTTGTGTATGCTTTGTTATTGCTAGGGCTTGTTCGTAAACCTGTAGCGCTAACTCGCGGGTAGGTGTTAGGATCAAAATGCGTGTAGCACCAGGCTGTCTGCGCGGGTAATCAAGTAAAAATTGGCACGCAGGCAATAAGAATGCGGCTGTTTTACCAGTACCTGTAGGCGCAGAGGCCAAGATATCTCGTCCATCCAACGCATGCGGGATAACCAGTTCTTGAATGCTAGTTGGAGTTTCAAACCCCATATCGGCAGCTGCGTGACACAGTGCTTCGTCTAATTCGAGTTCTTCGAAAGTCATAGTATAAAAAACGCTCTAAATGAATGGGGCGTATTGTAGCATTGCTATACCAAAACATTGAGAAAAACTGGCGTTAAATTCGCACACCGTAGGTAAATACATATTCTGACGCTAACGGGTTGGCACTGTTGGCGTTAAGTAAATGCAAGTGGGTTAAATCGAGCTTACTCACTTTATCCTCACTTTCAACCCGTGAAATTTCGAAGTAGTAGTCAGTTTACAGTTCTGGACCAATGGAATTAAAGAGGGTTGGCTATTGCGCGGTAATCCCAGCTTTGAAGCACGCCATCAGAGGAGAGGGTAACAACATCACCATTCTCGTTAAGTGTAATAGCGTGAGTTGTGGCTTCGCTTGAGTAGCGTTTAATTTCCCATGAGGCTATCTCTTCGCCAGAGTTAGCATGCCATAGCGTCACCACTGATTTGGGTGATGTTGTCATTAGGTAGTCACCGTTTTCTAAAAATAACCCTTTTCGGAAAAAGCGGAAACGTTCCATAAATTGCAGTTCAGACATCACTTCATGGGTGGCGAGATCAATAATTTCGTGGCTGTTTAGCGCATCGGATATAAAAGCTCGCTGAGCTCTATTGTCTAGCACTGAAGCGGTAACTCGACTGCGATATTGCCTTTCCAGCAGCACATCGTTTTTGTCTAAATCCCATAGAAACCAGCGCTTATCTATCCCTCCAGAAAACGCATAGTCATCAGAAAAATAGCCTACATGAAGCACTTTCATTGTATTGTGCTGGTATTGCAATGCAGTACCGTTATCAAAATTTAGTAGCAATACGGTCCCGTCAGTCATACCAACTAGTGCGCTGTCACCATGGTGGGATAGGGAAGTTGATGACGCTGTGGCGCCGGGATCTTTACCACTAAAATGCCAACTACCTACCACATCACCTGAGTGCAAGTTAATCAGTGTAGTGCTCCAATAGCCTGTGAGCGCTAACCATGCCTTGTCTTTGGAAAACGTAATTAGGTGCAGTGACTCTTCATCAAGCACGTCACTATGCCATTTGTAGCGCTCTCGTTTTTCATCAACATCCCAAACAGACACAGAGGAGTCGTCAAAAATGAATGCCGCAAGACGGGCATCGTCTGAAAGCGCAGCTTTCCTCACTGGCTCTTGGGTAAAGCGAAACTCGTGAACAGGTAATACGCGCGTCTCTTCAGTGCAACCAGAAAGCGCAAGGAGAACGGTGAAAAGTAAATAAAAAAGTGGTGACACTAAGGGTGAGAGAAAGCGTCCGTTCGTTTTTCTTTCGATCATTGCTTTAGCACAATTATGTATTAATACAGGCAATAGCGGATAGCTTTGCCCGGTTAATCGCGTCTTTTATTTCAGGGCCTTTAACGCCCGTGGCAATGATATCTTGCACGTTCACTTGGTTGGCGGCTGATAATGCATTTTCAATGCGCTTTCGTTGGCGTTGCCAATCTATGCCCTTGTTATGAGCATAAGGCGCAAAAGCGCTAAGTAATAATGTGAAACGTTCCTCTCTGCGCCATGCATCACAGCCATTGAACAGGGCAAGTAAATCGGCGGGCGAGTTCTGCGCGTTCAAAAGAAAGCCTTTGAATTTGCAGGCAAGGCTGACGATTTCACTAACTTGGTTCTGCACTTTCAAACGGCCGCACAAACGTTTTGCTTCTTCCTCATCAAGGTGAGTGAGCAGGGCTGTAAACCTTATTATCAGCCTAGCAGTTTCTGAATCGCTGCTTTCAGCCTTTTCTAGGGCTACCGCCGTTTTTAACGTTTCCAGAGCAGTATCTAGCTTACTTTCAAGTTCAGCGAACCAGTCATTGAGGCCATGAGCTTGATTCAAT
The DNA here is from genome assembly GCF_056311775.1 of Alteromonas sp. ABH4_454. NCBI lineage: Bacteria > Pseudomonadati > Pseudomonadota > Gammaproteobacteria > Alteromonadales > Alteromonadaceae > Alteromonas > Alteromonas sp. ABH4_454. Next base: position 1,745,963 of record NZ_CM149972.1, read on the forward strand.
ACAGTGAAAAAAACATGGGGTGTTTTCTCTAAAAGACTGCGCTTTGTTTCTTGCCATACCCGCTCTGCACTTAGCGTGCTTAGCTCGCCGCTTTGCGCCATAGACTGCATAAGAGCCATGGTTTCAGTGGCGATAGTAAACCCCAAATAAGCATAGCGGGTTGCAAACCGAGCAACGCGAAATACCCGAAGCGGGTCTTCACTAAAGGCTTCAGATACGTGGCGAAGTATGCGGTTTTCTAAATCTTTTTTACCACCATAAGGGTCAATAAGGTTACCAAGGTTATCTTGAGCTATCGCATTAACGGTAAGATCTCGGCGCAGTAAGTCTTCTTCCAGAGTTACGGTACTTGAAGCGTCACAAACAAAGCCCGTGTAGCCTTTTCCTGATTTACGTTCAGTGCGAGCTAGCGCATATTCTTCCTGTGTTTTTGGGTGTAAAAAAACAGGGAAGTCTTTGCCTACTTGGGTATAACCCTGGCTAAGCATTTCTTGCGGTGTGGCGCCCACCACTACATAGTCGCGTTCTACAACTTTTCTGTTCAACAGTGCGTCACGTACTGCGCCACCAACGAGATATACTTGCATGCTCTTCCAATCGTCTTTTTGTCAGTAAAAGTTAGACGTGTTGATATTTGGCGTATAACCGTATTCAACAGTCTTAATTTATAGTGGCGCAGTATAGCAATGTTACAAATAAAATTCGTCGCCACATCGTTATGCGCTTTCACTTCAAGGTTGCGTCTGGTAGTTTAATCGTCGTTAAAAATTAAAACAGATAGGCGCTTCAGCAACCATGTATTTGAACTACTTCGGGTTAAATGACAATCCTTTTTCGATTGCGCCTAACCCCGATTATTTGTATATGAGCCCAAGACACAAAGAGGCATTAGCCCATTTGACCTTCGGCCTTAGGGAAAGCGGTGGCTTTGTGATGCTCACCGGAGAAGTGGGCACTGGGAAAACCACAGTTTCAAGAAAATTGTTGCAGCAGCTACCGGACAATACCCAGGTAGCTATGATATTAAACCCTACCTTATCTGCTCTTGAGCTATTAGCGACGGTGTGTGATGAACTAGGCTTACCCTATACGCCAGAGAAAGCCAGCCTTAAGTATTTTACTGATTTAATTTTGTCTAAGCTGGCCGAAAATCACCAAGCAGGCATTAACACGGTACTTATGGTAGATGAAGCACAGCATCTACTGCCTGAAGTATTAGAACAACTTCGTTTATTGACCAACCTTGAAACAAACCGTGAAAAGCTGTTAAAGGTCGTACTGATTGGTCAGCCTGAATTACAGCAGTTGTTAAAGCGTAACGAATTACGTCAGCTAGCTCAACGCATTACCGCTCGTTATCATCTGCTGCCCTTAACTGCGCCAGAAGTTAGTGCTTACATAGCACACCGCTTAAGCGTGGCTGAAGGTGATATCAGTATTTTCAGTAAGTCTACATTGCGCGCGGTGCATCAGATTACTGGGGGAATACCAAGGGTAATTAATTTGCTGTGCGACCGGGCGTTAACCTTATCTTTTACTAAGCAGCATGCGGTTGTGCAAAAGCCTATATTCTTGGCCGCGGCAGAGCAAATTCTAGGTGAAGATGTTGTCAGTCAGCGCGTGCAAAGCCAGCGTAAATGGTATCTAGCATCGGCGTTTGTTTTGGCCATTATTTTCGGTTACGGGTTAGGGAGCTTGTATGTCTAATATCGTTGCCATTGAAAATCTAACGCCCGGCATGGTGATTGTCCAAATCATCAAGCAGAACGGGCCGGTTAAAATTAGAAAGTCGGGCTTAGTGACCAGCGACGCCATGGTGCAGGGCTTGGCTGAAATGGGTGTGCAAGAGGTTGAAATAGACCCTGAGCAAACCGTGGAAATAGCCCCCGCGACTACACATCACAGAACGCAAACCCAAGCTTTGCTTCGCGGCGAGCATGATACAAGCGCCACGTTTGATAAATCGCTCAATGAGCAGTTTAATCGCAGTTTGTTTTTGCCAACAGTAGAAGGATTACCTTCGGCGTGGAAGCTATACACTAAGCAAGTTGCGCTATTTGCCGTCGTTATTCTTGGCGGTTTATGCATTGGCTTTTCCGCAGCCACAGCCAAGCGCTGGTGGCCGATGTTAACGGCGCACACGGCAGCACCTACGACAGCATCCGAAACCAGCGCTGAAAAGGAAGACAAAAGCGAGGACACTTCGGAGCTTGTCGCTACGCAAAGCGGTAGCGAAATGCCCGCTACTTCGGAAAATAAAAGTGAACAAACACAACCTACAGACCAGACGGGTACACAAAGTGGCAGTTCGAATGTTCCTAAAGACGAAGCTGTCGATATAGTTGCCAACACGACCTCCTCTAGCGAAGCAGCCATTGAGCCAAACACACAGCCCGACATTGCGCGAAGCAACAAAGCAGATGACAGTGTAGCGGCTACACAGGGTAGTAACTCAAGCGAAACTCAGTCTTCACAAGATTACGAAGGTACAGTGTTAAACGAAACCGCACCTCAATCTGACGTATCAGTGTCGCCAGAGCTTATGGCGCGCTTTAACGCTGCTGTGGCGGCATTAGACTCAAAAGCGCAAGACGATACTCCGGCCGAAGAAGAAACTAAAGTCACAGTTAAGGACGACTTGCCTCGTGTCGATCAATTGCCCGTTCGCTTGCTAACGCGCCTTCCTACAATGAATTTTAGTGCACACATGTATGCTTCTCGACCAGCCGATAGATGGGTCAGAGTCAATGGACGTCAGATAGGCGAGGGCGACTGGATTGCCGACAGAGTGCAAATTGTAAACATTGAAGCACAGCGTGTGGTGCTCTCTTTTGAAGATGAAATCTTTACCATGGCGGCATTAACTGACTGGTAGTCGTTTCATCGATTAGAGCAGAAAAATTCATCAGAAATACAGTGAGTACTATGAAAATAAAGGCCCTGAATTCAGGGCCTTTAAGCACCTTTTTGTTTTGCCAGCAATACGGATAAAATGGGTTTACAGTGGCATTTGATTCACAAAAACGTCTTTAAAGAATTTAGGCAGGTTCAAGCTAAACTCTTCTGGGCGAACCCCCGATACAATCTCATCATCATATTGGCTTAAGTCAATTCGCTTCACTTCATTAAAATGTTGCGAGGTAACGCTGTAGAAAGTCATTACGTGAGGGCTTACTGGATCTTTGGGATTAATTTTACTTACAATGCCTAACTTACCGCTTTTCAAACGTACCAAAGAACCTACAGGGTGCACGCCAATACACTGGATAAATTGTTTTACCAATTCTTGGTCTAAGTTATCTGTCGCAGTTAGTCGCTTTAGCGCCTGAGTAGGCGTGATACTGTTTTTGTGCGTACGATTAGATGTCATGGCATCGTATGCATCCACAATGGCAGCAATACGCGCGAACTCTGAAATTTTGTCACCAACCAATCCTCTCGGGTAGCCGCTTCCATCAACGCGCTCGTGATGCTCTTCAATGATGCGTAGCGATAGGTCAGAAATATCGCCACACTGTTCAACTAGGTCTGCACCAATTTCAACGTGGGTTTTCATCACTTCCCAATCATCACTGGAAAATTCGCCTGTGTTATTGCGAATTTCATCTGGCAGGGAAGACATGCCGATATCCATCAATAGGGCACCTAAACTCACTTGCTCTGTGGTATCTCTGTCATAGCCAAGAAACTCACAGAAAATGCCGCTTAGTACACTGCAATTAATACTGTGCTCAAGAAGGTACTGGTCGGTATCCTTGATCATAGTCAGGCAGCTCAGCGCATCTTTATTATCAAATACACTTTCGATCAGGCTTTGCGACAGCGACTCCATGGGAGACAAATCTTTTACCGCCCCATTTTTAAGCGACTTTAAAAAGCTGCTTTGAATGGCAATTGCGCTGCTGTAAAGCTCGTTGGCTTCATTAATTGAATCACGACCCACTGGCTTAACAACCGGTTTAGTCACTTCAGAATCTTTTTCTTTAGCTGGCTCGGGTGGCACAGCTGGCTCCGGCAGCTTAGATTTCGCAAGATCTACTTCGACGCTTAAAATACCTTTCGATTTTAGACTATCAATAATGGCTTGTGTTTTCACAATGCCTTTAGAGCGCATTTTAAGTGAACCTGTTTGTTCAAGTACTTGATTGACGTACATTCCTGGCTGCAAATCATCAATGGGTACCTGTTCTAGCATTATCTCTCCTGTGAGGCACAACGTTGCCATAGCCTTCAATTACAATAGAAACGAATAGTACGATATTCCAGTGAAAAAAGTGAGGAGTTTATTAGTCTTTAGTATAGCTAGAGTCGGCGAATATAGGATTAACGAATTCGTGAGAAAACGTGTGACGTGTAAATGTGCCGAGAAGTTGCTTATAGCTCAAATCAGGTGAACTGATATTTTTAATGCGGACTGGTATTAGACGTCTTGATGCGAAGTTAAGGTAGAGGCATAGATGAGAGAAATAAACAGGGTGCCATCTCGCGACAGCACCCATGTGTCATGCTAGGGCTTTGTTAAGCGCTAAAGCCCCACGCTTTTACAACCACACGGGCTGTTTATCTTCGAAGGCTTCTATAGCACTTGTGAGTTCAAGCGTTTGACCGATAGCATCTAAGCCTTTAATAAGGTTATTTTTGTGATGCTCAGCAATAACGAAGCTGAAGCTTTTATCGTTAAAACTTACCGTTTGCGCTGGAAGATCAACGGTGATCTTAGTTGCTGGGTCTGCCTTCACTGCAGCAAACAAAGCGTCCATTTGTTCGCTTGATAATGCCACTGGCACTAGCTGATTATTAATGCAGTTGCCGTAAAAAATATCAGCAAAGCTGGTGGCAATAACCGTTTTAAAACCGAAGTCGGCAAGTGCCCACGGCGCGTGCTCACGGCTTGAACCACAACCAAAGTTTTCGCGAGCTAGTAATAGACTTGCGCCTTTGTGCTCAGGCTTATTCAGCGCGAACGCTGGGTTTGGCTCTTTCTCCTCTAAATCTAAATAACGCCAGTCGTGAAACAAGTGCTTGCCGTAGCCAGCACGCGTTACGCCGGTTAGAAACTGCTTTGGAATAATTTGGTCGGTATCGACATTCGCCTGATCAAGCGGCGCAGCAATGCCTGTGTGTTGTGTAAAACCTTGTTCAGACATAAATTACTCCTGATAATCTCTAACGTCAGCAAAGCGACCGGTAATTGCCGCAGCAGCAGCCATTGCTGGGCTTACTAAATGAGTACGCGCACCACGGCCTTGTCGGCCTTCAAAGTTACGGTTACTGGTAGAGGCACATCTATCGCCTGCTACTAGCTTGTCGTCATTCATACCAAGGCACATAGAGCAGCCTGGCAAACGCCATTCAAAGCCAGCATCGATAAAGATTTTATCTAAACCTTCAGCTTCTGCTTGGCGCTTAACATTACCAGAGCCCGGAACAACAATAGCTGTTACTGAATCGGCGACTTTACCGCGCTTGGCAATTTGTGCCGCTGCACGCATATCTTCAATACGCCCATTAGTACATGAGCCAATAAATACGTGATTTACCGGAATATCAGCTAGCTTTTCGCCTGGCTTCAAACCCATGTATTCGAGTGCTTTTACCGCGCTTTCTTTTTCAATCGGGTCGCTGAAATCTTCAGGGGCTGGTACCGGTGTGTTTACGCCAATGACCTGACCTGGGTTGGTACCCCAAGTAACCTGAGGAGCGATATCTGCTGCTTCAAGTTCAACCACAGTGTCGAAGGTTGCGCCTTCTTCGGTATAAAGGGTCTTCCAATAAGCGACTGCGTCTTCCCAGTCTTGACCCTTAGGTGCGTATTCGCGGCCTTCAAGGTAGGCAAATGTTGTTTCATCAGGCGCAACAAGGCCAGCTTTCGCGCCAGCTTCAATACTCATGTTACACACTGTCATGCGCTCTTCCATGCTCAAACCGCGGATAGCTTCACCCGCGTATTCGATAACATGGCCAGTAGCTCCAGCGTGTCCAATCTTCCCAATAATGGCAAGAATGATGTCTTTTGCGGTAATACCTACAGGAAGCTTGCCATTAACGTTAATCAGCATGCTTTTAGCACGGCTTTGCTTTAGCGTTTGCGTAGCTAGAACATGCTCTACCTGAGAGGTACCAATACCAAAGGCCAGCGCACCAAATGCACCGTGAGTCGCAGTATGTGAGTCACCACACACCACCGTCATGCCTGGCTGAATTAAACCTAATTCAGGCCCCATAACGTGCACAATACCTTGCTTTTGGTGACCCACTGGAAATAGCTGAATGCCGTGATCTTCACAGTTTTTTGCCAAGGTTTGTAGCTGAAGTGCATTGGCTGGTCCACAGGCATCGATTGCTAATGAACGAGTTGAAATACTGTGGTCCATGGTGCCAACCGTGCGGTCAGGACGCCGTACTTTGCGGCCTTTTTCATTAAGACCAGCAAATGCCTGAGGCGACGTCACTTCGTGAATTAAGTGGCGGTCGATATAAATTAAACTGTCTTCACCGATTTGGTCGATAATGTGGGCTTGCCACACTTTGTCATATAAGGTCTTGGCCATGAGATGTTTTTACTCCTGCGCCATTAATTGTTTAACGATTTCATCGCCTACTTGCGACGTGCTTGCCGCTTGACTGCGTTTATCTGCAGGTAATAACTCGCCCGTAAGTACACCTGCTTCTAGTGTCGCTACCACTGCTTTTTCAATTGCGTCGGCAGCATCGCCTAAGTTCATGCTGAAACGCAGCATCATAGCGGCTGATAAAATTTGTGCGATAGGGTTAGCAATGCCTTGCCCTGCAATATCTGGGGCCGAACCGCCTGCTGGCTCATAAAGGCCGAAGCCTTCTTCGTTCATGCTTGCCGATGGCAACAAGCCCATAGAGCCTGTCATCATGGCGCATTCATCAGAAACGATATCGCCAAAAAGGTTTGAACACAGCATCACATCGAACTGCGCCGGATTCTTCATTATTTGCATAGTGGCGTTGTCGATGTAGATGTGGTCTAGCTCTACATCTGGATAGTCTGTTGCGACTTCTTCAGCAATTTCACGCCATAAGCGGCTGGTTACCAGTACGTTGGCTTTGTCTACTGAAGTCACTTTGCCGCGACGCTTCTGTGCTGCTTCAAACGCTGCAATAGCAATACGGCGAATTTCACGTTTGCTATAGCGCATGGTGTCATACGCGAACTCTTCTTCGCCTTCACCTTCACGGCCCTTTGGCTGACCAAAGTAAATGCCGCTGGTTAGCTCACGCACAACTAAAACGTCTACGCCTGATTTAGCAATGTCTTCACGAAGGGGAGACAGGCTTTCAAGGCCCGGATAAATGCGAGCTGGGCGTAAGTTACTGAACAGGTCAAAATGGCTGCGAAGGGTAAGCAATGCGGCACGCTCAGGGCGTTGTTCTAGCGGTAATGTGTCCCATTTAGGGCCGCCGATACTGCCAAACAAAATTGCATCGGCTTGTTCGCAGCCCAGCAAGGTTTTAGAGGGCAGAGCTTCACCTTCAGTATCAATGGCGTAGCCACCTACAGGGTATGCAGTACGGTTTAAGCTAACGTTAAACTTCTTTTCAACAGCATCTAAAACCTTATTGGCTTCCTGCATAACTTCTGGGCCGATACCGTCTCCGGCTAATACGGCAATTGAATACTGGCTCATTTATACTCCTGCAACGCGTTCTTGTTGATTTTTCTGCTGATCAATCTGATCGGCTAAATATGTGTTGTTTAATACAAAGATAAGGGCTTTAACGCCGGCTTCTACAATGTCTGTAGCAAGCCCAATCCCGTGGAAACGGCGACCTTTATATGTGGCGATAACGCTCACTTGTGCCAAGGCATCGGCACCTTCACCTTTTGAATCTAGTTTAAAGTCGACAACTTCTAAATCTTCGTGGCCCAGTATAGACATAATAGCTTTGTAAGCCGCATCAACAGGTCCATTTCCAATACTAGATTGAGTAATTTCTTCATCGCCCACTTTCATTTTGACCGTAGCGCTTGGGATGATTTCACGGCCTGAGTTTGCTTGAAGGTATAGCAACTGGAAGTGTGCTTGATCATGCTTTTGCTTATCGAAGAACAATAATGCTTCAAGGTCGTAGTCGTATACTTGACCTTTCTTGTCCGCTAGCTTTAAGAATGCGTCATACACGGCTTCTAAATCGTAGTCTTCTGCTTTGTAACCCAACTCTGTTAAGCGGTGCTTAATTACATGGCGGCCAGAGCGAGACGTTAGGTTTAGATTATTCTTATTAATGCCCACACTTTCCGGCGTCATAATTTCATAGGTATTTTGCGCTTTTAAAACACCATCTTGGTGAATACCTGAAGAGTGACTAAACGCATTGGCACCTACAATGGCTTTGTTGGCCTGAACCGGCATATTACAAAGCTGGCTAACTAATTTAGAGGTGCGAGAAATTTCGGTTGAGTTGATATTGGTATCAATGCCCAACATGCTCTTACGGGTTTGCAAGATCATCGCGATTTCTTCAAGCGATGCATTACCAGCACGCTCACCAATTCCGTTTATAGTACATTCGACCTGTCTTGCACCTTGCTCAACAGCAGCTAATGAATTTGCTACCGCTAAGCCCAAGTCGTTGTGACAGTGAACGGAGATTGTAGCTTTGTCGATGTTGGGCACTCGATTAAACAATTGCTGGATAATGCCGCCGAACTCTGTAGGTGTGGTGTAGCCCACTGTATCTGGGATATTCACGGTAGTTGCACCGGCATTAATCGCAGCTTCTACCATGCGGCATAGATAGTCTATGTGAGTACGACCGGCGTCTTCACACGAAAATTCAACGTCATCTGTGTATTGACGTGCATGCTTAACCGCCTTCACCGCCATTTCAACAATTTCATCTTGTGACTTGCGAAGCTTGGCACCTACGTGAATCTCTGACGTAGCGATGAAGGTATGAATACGAAATTGTTCTGCGACGCTTAGCGCTTGACCACAGGCATCAATATCGCCTGGCAAAGCACGAGATAGGCCACAAACAACAGAGTTTTTAACCTCTTTTGCAATCATTTGTACAGAGCGGAAGTCACCAGGAGAAGACACGGGAAAACCCGCCTCAATAATATCTACGCCTAAGCGTTCGAGCGCCAGCGCGATCTGTAATTTCTCTTTGGCACTTAGGCTTGCAGGTAAGGCCTGCTCACCGTCTCGCAATGTGGTATCAAAGATCTTCACTTGATTTGTCATGACGCTCTCTCAGTTGAATAGTTAAAAAAAAACCCGTGCTTGGCACGGGTTTTTGTGAATTTAAATCGCTGGTCGCAATCTACCCGTGCAGTCTGGCTGCCATAAGGAGTAGAGATAGAAGAAGAAAACGAATACGCATTTGCTGTTGTTTCTTTGCTGACCAAGTTGATAGCGACAATGTACCCATGTGACGGGGAGAGGTCAACCATTGTTTACGATAATGAGTATATTTTTCGTATATAAAAGCTATCTTTTAATTATTTAGGATGGATATCCTAATATTCGCTCTTTAGGTTTAAGGTGCCTCACACTTTACGTAATATTAAGTAAATCTTAATATCGCTTAAGCAGGTTGTTAGGATGCATATACTAAAAAACTTAAAAAGATGGTTTTCTGATTAGTGAAATACCATGCAGTAAAAGTGAATAATTATTGCTTGCTGCGTGTTGAAGTGAAATTTTTCCAATTGAGCCGAGTGGATAAGCGCATCTCTCGTAACGAAAGAGAACGCGGGCTAGATTTTGATTTATAGTTCCACATATGACCGCAGCAAGCACTACTCATTATAGCTTTAGTAGGTTTTAGCAACGTAAGTGTTGTGCTTGATAGTTGGGACGAAGAGAATACGCTTTTTGATAGTTCATCAATCGGTTGAATGTTAATAGCATCTTGTGACGCGCATTTTTTAGTTAATTGGCCTTTGCCTATATCGAACCAACCATGCTTATTTAAATGAATCTTATCCCTAGACTCGCGAAACATATCAATAGAATCAAGTTCAATCGTAAGTCCTTCAATGCTTTGAACGAGTACAGGAACAACTAAACCGTAATCCGTATTCTTCTTGAACCATTGCACGCATTTTTCATTATCTTGCGTTGAACCAGGACACTTACTCGGTTGCTTAGCAAACCAACTTCCATTGTGCGTATCGACTTTCAGCGGAGGGGACAATTGAAGTTGTGTAACCATAAAGCGAGCAACGCTTCGAATATGATAGGGCAGGCCACCCATTCGACGTTTTATCATCGAAGCATTGTTTGTGTTCAAATGAGCAAGTGTCAATAATTCTCTCTCATAGAGCGCAGTACAAATTTCGGTGAACTGCGCATGGCTTCCCCCTAATTCACCCGATTCACTGAAAAAGCCTGTTTGAGATCGAGAAGAAGGTTTCTCTGATGTCATTACTTATCTGCACATGTGTTTGATTATTGTTTAACCGTATCAAGAAACGGCAATAAGCGCCACATAGCGATTTCAATAGGTATTGTCTCCAATGAGCTGAGCGAACGCCAAATTTAAGTTTCATCCTTTTTTTAAACAATGGATTGGCATACTACTTATTAATAACCAACCTGTATGACCAATTATGTTGCAAAGCTTACCGCTTGTGTAAGTAATGTTAAAAACAACGAAAAATACATTTAAATTGCGTAAGTCATTGTATTTTATAGTTTGCTTGGTGTTTTTCGTGATGTTGAACCTTATTTAATCATCCTTTATAAATATTGGTAATGCCAAAATAATAAATATATTTGACCATTTTTTTAACATTTTATGTTGACCAATGTAAAAACTTGTCTTACTTTTGTAACTGTCTTGTAAAGTAGGTGTAAGGCAAATTTGCAGGGCGGGTAAGTTGCAAATCAATTAAGTGGTAAGGAATGAGTGATTAGACATTCCTCAATCCTTAAGAGGAAAACACACATGGCACACAAATTATCAAAGATTACACTTGCGGTACTTTCGGCTACGACACTAAGCCTAACCGCATCAGTAAACGCACAAGAAACACAGCAAGAACAAAACGAAGATGTTGAAGTCATTGAGGTATCGGGTATCCGAGCGTCACTCGCTAGCGCAATGAATGAAAAACGCTTTAAAAATAACCTTGTTGAAGTTATCGAAGCAGAGGATATTGGTAAGTTACCAGACCAAAATTTAGCAGAAGTACTAGAAAACATTACCGGTATTCAAATCACTCGTGAAGCAGGTGTTGGTACAGGCGTACAAATTCGTGGTACCGATGCTAACCGTACAGAAATTAACGGTGTTTCCACCGTTGGTTCTGGTGCAGGTCGAAGCGGTATTGATTTTGAAGACGTTTCAGCTGCAATTATTGCTGGCTTGGAAGTGACTAAGTCGCCCGACGCTAAAACCATCGAAGGTTCAGTGGGTGGTACAATTAACCTAAAAACCATCCGACCCTTACAGCTTAATGAACAGCTTGCAGCATTTCGTGTACAAGGTGAGAACAGCAACTTAACCACCGATAGCAACTTCCAACCTCGTATTTCGGGAACATTTGGCGATAATTGGGATACCGACCACGGTACCATTGGTGTGGTAATAAGTGGTAGTTATGCTCAGCAAGACGTAACGGCATTTCGTCCTCGCGCAGATAGAGATAACCTAGTTGCTTCAGATAGTGGCGTAGCAAGTGCTCAGTCTTTTGATTTTCTACCTATCCAGTTCTTCGTTCAAGACTACGATAACTTTGAGTACGAAACTAAAAACCTTGTAGGTACCATTGAATGGGCGCCTAATGACAACACCAAGTTTTTCTTTGACGCTATTATTAATGATCAAGAACGTCTGCAAGAGAGTTCTCGTGTTCAAGCGTCAGGGGTAAGCGCGCTTAATGACATTTCTGTTCCTGATGAGTTTGAAACTATCAACTTTGGTTCATTAGGTGGTACAAACTTAGGTTCTATACAGGCAGCACTGCGTGGTGTTATCCCTGTGAATTTGGAAAACGACGACGACGATCCTAACTTACGTTTCTCAAGCGATACTAATTCACGTGTAACTAAAAGCGAGATATTCCGTCTAGGTGGAGAATGGCAGGGCGAAAAGTGGAGCGTGTTTGCGGAAGTTGCATCAACAACATCTGACACTACAACGCCAAGCTTCAATACAACCCTTAACTTTATCAATCCAAACGCGCCGTTAGATGCCGGAGGTGCAAACGATAACTCTGTTCCTTTTGCTTATGACCTGACAGGCGGCGCATTGACGTTTGGTATTGCTGAAGGCGCTGAGTATGCTCCTACGGTTGAACAATTACTTGACCCGAACAATGTAGTGCTTCGTGATGTAAATATTGGTCGTGATACTACCGAAAACTTTGAAGATGCATTCCGCGTAGATTTTACGTATTACGTGGATACTATGATTACGTCAGTGGATTTTGGTTACCGCTACAACAAATCTGGTAGCAAACGTGAGGATATTGGTACTAGCGTTGGCTTGCGTACAATGGAAGATAGTCCTCGAGGCAGCTTATTTAGTGACTTGTTGGTTGCGGGCCCTGATAACTTCAACGATGCAGACGGACGTGCGCTTTACGTTAGTGACTTCCTGTTAATTGACCCTGAGCAAGTGTCATCTGACCCTGATGCGGTACTAGCGACGCTTCAAGCGGCAATGGAAGCACATGGTTCTACACGTTCGTTAAGTGCTCCTACGGCAAGCTCATCAGGCTTCTTTGACATTGAAGAAGAAACCCATGCATTGTACGCACAGGCTAACTTTGAGTATGAAATGTTCCGCGGTAACTTTGGTGTTCGTTATCTGCAAACAGACGTAACGTCTGTGGGTAACTCAATAACCGTAGACGATGAAGGTAATGAGTTGGTTTCTCGAGTGACTAACACTGGCGATTACGACTTCATTCTACCTCGTTTCAACTTAGTGGCAGATGTTACTGATGACGTAGTATTAAGATTTGGTGCGGGTAAAGATATCCGTCGTCCTAACTTCAATGACTTATCAACGTCAGTGACCTTCAGCACAAGCCCTAACCCTAATGTGGCTATTGGTAACCCAAACTTAACGCCAGAAGAAGTTATTTCTTATGACTTAGCGGCCGAGTGGTACTTTGCTGAAGCCAGTGTAGTAAGTGTGGGTATCTTCCACAAAACTCGTAAAGATTTGTTCGTAGATCAAATTGTAAGCCCATTTGAAGACCCGACGACAGGCTATCGCGACCTAACTGACCCTTGTGAAGGTGGTGGTGTCTTTAACCCAATTGCTGATATTAACGTGTTTGGCCCTGAGCTTGGTACAGGCGTTTGTGTAGGGACAGAGACGAAAATTAACGATACGGGTGAAACAACCCAGAAAGGTATCGAATTTGCGGTTCAATATGATTTATCTGGCTTTGAAAGTGAGCTAGGTTGGGCTTCAGGCTTTGGTGTGCTTGCTAACTATACCATTCAAGAATTTGATGGTGGTGAAGCTGAGAATACGGCTACAAGCCGTGCAGCTAACGTTTTTGCTGCTACTACTGGAAGCGATGAAGAGGTTAGCGCAGTTCAAGGCTTATTAAACCTTTCAGAGAACGCTTACAACATTACGCTTTACTACGAGAAGTTTGGTTTATCTGCTCGTATGCGCTACACATGGCGTGAAGCTTATCGCACCGATGACTTTGGTAGTACGTCTAGCTTCCCATGGGGCTTCCCAGCGGTACAAGCTGACCGTGGTCAGTTAAATGCAAGCGTGACTTACGATGTTAACGAAAACCTTAATATTGGTGTTGAGGCAGTAAACATTACTGAGTCCGAAGTAGAGCAGTACTGTGTTAACGAAGGCTCACTTCTGTGCTTCCAAGGTCTTACTGACCGAAGAATTACTGTAGGTGCAAACTATCGTTTTTAATTTGTAAAACAACTGCCGTGACACGCGGCAGTAGCTACACCCTGGATCACAAAGTGTGGTTGTGATGTGTGCATTAGCCCTAACGCCAGTTAGGGCTTTTTTTGTTTGTCAGCATCGCTGGGCAAACAAAAAAGGCACCGCGAATTACGCTGGTGCCTTTCAACAAAGCTAGTTAAACCATATTTGGCTTAAGCTTATTGACCTTTAATTTCGCTACGGCCTTTATAGGTAGCTGCGTCACCTAGCGCTTCCTCAATGCGAAGAAGTTGGTTGTACTTAGCAACACGGTCAGAACGACACAGTGAACCAGTCTTAATTTGACCCGCCGCTGTACCTACTGCAAGGTCAGCAATGGTCGCATCTTCAGTTTCGCCAGAACGGTGAGAGATAACCGCTGTAAAGCCAGCGTCTTTCGCCATTTTGATTGCGTTAAGGGTTTCAGTTAGTGAACCGATTTGGTTGAACTTGATAAGGATTGAGTTACCAATACCGTTATCGATACCGCGCTTAAGAATTTTAGTGTTAGTTACAAATAAGTCGTCACCAACTAGCTGTACTTTGTCACCAATCTTCTTAGTTAGGCTTGCCCAGCCGTCCCAGTCGCTTTCGTCTAGGCCATCTTCAATTGATACAATTGGGTATTGTGAAGAAAGGTCAGCAAGGTAGTCGCCAAACGCTTCTGAATCGAAGCTCTTGTCTTCGCCAGATAGTACATATTTGCCTTCTTTGTAGAATTCAGACGCCGCACAGTCTAGTGCAAGGGTGATGTCTTCATTCATTTTGTAGCCGGCATTTTCAACGGCTTCAACGATAACTGCTAGTGCTTCAGCGTTTGAGCTAAGGTTAGGTGCAAAACCACCTTCGTCGCCAACTGCTGTGTTAAGGCCTTTAGCAGAAAGTACTTTCTTAAGTGCGTGGAAGATTTCAGCACCCATGCGTAGTGCTTCTTTGAAGCTCTTCGCGCCAACTGGCTGTACCATGAACTCTTGAATGTCTACATTGTTGTCAGCGTGCTCACCACCGTTGATGATGTTCATCATAGGTACAGGCATTGAGTATTGACCAGATGTGCCGTTAAGGTCTGCAATGTGCTCGTAAAGCGCTACGCCTTTTTCCGCCGCTGCCGCTTTAGCTACAGCAAGAGAAACAGCAAGGATCGCGTTTGCGCCAAGGGTCTCTTTGTTTTCTGTGCCATCAAGGTCAATCATGATGCCGTCGATATCAGCTTGTGCTAGTGCATCTTTGCCGATAAGTGCTGGCGCGATGGTATCGTTAACTGCTGCAACTGCCTTTGTTACACCTTTACCTAGGTAACGAGACTTGTCGCCGTCGCGTAGTTCTAGTGCTTCGCGGCTACCAGTAGAGGCACCAGATGGTGCTGCAGTCTCGGCCCATTACGCCCGATTCTAAATATACGTCTGCTTCTACAGTAGGGTTTCCGCGTGAATCTAAGATTTCGCGTCCGATAATGCGACTAATTTTCGCCATGTTTTTTCCTCAACAATTGAATGGGGCGCAACGGGAGAGAGCACCCCTTTTATTAGAAATTAGTGATTTTCTTTCTGGTATTTTCCTGCCGCAGCAACGAAACCAGTAAATAGTGGGTGTCCATCCCGAGGAGTTGATGTGAACTCAGGGTGGAATTGGCCCGCAATGAACCATGGATGATCAGGGATTTCCACCACTTCTACAAGTCGCTTGTCAGTGGACAAACCACTTACCTTTAATCCCGCCGCTTCAATTTGATCGCGCAGGTTGTTATTTACTTCGTAACGGTGACGGTGACGCTCGTAAATCTCAGCATCGCCATACATCTCGTGAACTTTTGTACCTTCAATAAGGTGGCAAAGCTGGCTACCTAAGCGCATTGTGCCGCCCAAGTCAGACGTTTCGGTACGTACTTCAGTGGTACCCGCAGCGTCTAACCATTCGGTAATAAGACCCACAACAGGATAAGGCGTGTCTGGGTTAAATTCAGTACTGTTCGCGTTTTCCATACCTGCCACATTACGTGCATATTCGATAAGCGCGACTTGCATACCTAAACAAATGCCTAGGTAAGGCACCTTGTTCTCTCGAGCATAACGGGCAGCTGCGATTTTACCTTCAATACCGCGTTCACCAAAGCCGCCAGGTACTAAGATAGCGTCTAACTGCTCTAGAATTTGTGTGCCTTTGCTTTCCACATCTTGTGAGTCGATGTGATGAATATTTACGGTCAGGCGGTTTTTAAGGCCGGCATGCTTAAGCGCTTCATTGACTGACTTATAGGCATCAGGCAATTCAACGTACTTGCCGATCATACCGATGTTTACTTCAGCCGTCGGGTTAGACTCTGCGTAAAGCACTTGCTCCCACTCAGATAGGTCTGCTTCGTTGCACTCTAAACCAAAGCGGTCTACGACCAGCTGGTCCATACCTTGCGCTTTAAGTGCCGCAGGAATGCGGTAAATGCTGTCTACGTCTTTAAGTGAAATAACAGCTTTATCAGCAACGTTGGTGAACAGCGCGATTTTAGAACGTTCGCTGGCTGGTAATGCACCCACTGAACGACAAACAAGAATATCTGGCTGAATACCAATCGAGCGCAGTTCTTTTACCGAGTGCTGTGTAGGCTTAGTTTTTACTTCGCCTGACGCTGGCATATAAGGCACAAGTGTTAAGTGCATGAACATAGCGCGTTCACGGCCCACTTCAGTACCAAGCTGGCGAATTGCTTCTAAGAATGGTTGTGACTCGATGTCACCTACGGTTCCGCCCACTTCAACAATAGCCACATCGTGACCTTCAGCACCTTCAATTACGCGGCGCTTGATCTCATTTGTTATGTGAGGGATCACCTGAATAGTTGCACCTAAGTAATCACCGCGACGTTCGCGCTTAAGTACTTCTTCATACACGCGACCGGTAGTAAAGTTGTTGCGCTTTGTCATGCGGGTGCGAATAAAACGCTCGTAGTGACCAAGATCGAGGTCGGTCTCAGCGCCGTCATCAGTAACAAATACTTCACCATGCTGGATAGGGCTCATAGTGCCCGGGTCGACATTGATGTAAGGGTCGAGTTTTAACATGGTTACGGTGAGACCGCGAGCTTCCAGAATTGCGGCCAGCGATGCTGCAGCAATACCTTTACCTAGCGATGAAACTACACCACCTGTGACGAAAATATAATTTGTCATGCGAAACCTAGAACGTTTGGGTTGTATGGTAAATATAGGCTGAGTTTAGAACAAAACCAGCTACACTTTGGACGGGGTGATAGTATACGCAAAATCATGTGGGCAGACAATCAATTTGCCCACATGATGCGCAATTTATACGCGCTTAAGCTTGGTTTAAGACTGGCTTAGACGCTTAAGTGTGTAAATAAGGTCTAGCGCTTGGCGCGGTGATAGCTCATCGGGCGATAAGTTTTCAAGTGTCTCTACCACGGGGTGCGGTTTATCTGGAAATAGCATTTCAGCTTGGCCTTTGGTATTTGATGTGACTTTACCTGATGCGCTTGTATTATTTAGGTCTTTACGAGTACGCTTTGACTCAGTTGATTTACCAGCAGCTTCAGCCTCGTCACTGGTCATAAGATGTGACGACTCTAATACGGCAAGTTTTTGTTGGGCCGCTTTTATTACCGCTTTAGGTACACCTGCAAGTTGCGCAACCTGTAAACCAAAGCTTTTACTCGCCGCGCCTTCTGATACGGTATGCATGAAGCGTATGGTATCTTCAAACTCCATCGCGTCTAAGTGCACGTTCACCACGCCACTTTGTGTTTCAGGTAGTTCAGTAAGTTCGAAATAATGGGTAGCAAAAAGGGTATAAGCATTCAGCTGTTTTGCTAAGTAACTTGCACAGGCCCAAGCCAGTGATAAACCATCATAGGTACTGGTACCGCGTCCTATTTCATCCATTAATACCAAAGAATTTTCTGTGGCATTGTTTAGGATGTTCGCCGTTTCTGTCATCTCAACCATAAAGGTTGAGCGACCTGAAGCTAAATCATCCGATGCACCAATACGGGTAAAGATGCGATCAAGCTTTCCTATGTGTGCATTTTCTGCAGGCACGAAACTGCCAATACAGGCTAATAATGCAATGAGCGCGGTTTGGCGCATATAGGTCGATTTACCGCCCATGTTCGGGCCAGTAATAATCAGCATGCGGCGCTCAGTATCTAACTGAAGTGGGTTAGCAATGAATGGATCTTTCATCACGTTTTCAACCACAGGGTGGCGACCAGCGTCATAGGTAAGTGCGCATTCTTGGCTTAGGTTTGGGCGATACCAATCAAGTGACACGGCACGTTCAGCAAAACAGCACAGCACGTCAAGCTTGGCTAGCGCTGCGGCGGTTTCAATTAAGTTATTTAAGTATGGGGCAAAACTGTCGAACAAGGCTTCATAAAGCTGCTTTTCAAGAGCAAGGGCAGCACCCTGACTGCTTAACACTTTATCTTCGTGCTCTTTCAGTTCTGGTGTTATATAACGTTCAGTGTTTTTTAGGGTTTGTCTGCGAATATACTCAGCGGGCGCTAAAGCACTGTTTGCACGGCTAATCTCAATAAAAAAACCGTGGACCTTGTTATAGCCCACTTTTAGCGTAGAAATGCCGGTGCGCTCACGCTCTCGTTGCTCCATAGCGTCTAGGTAGTCAGTAGCGCCTTGTGATAGCTTGCGTAGCTCATCAAGCTCTGCGTTGTAGCCTTCGGCAATTACGCCACCATCCCGTATTACTACTGGCGGATTATCAATAATGGCATCGTTTAATAAGGCTTGAAGCTCAGGGTAAGTGCCAATGGTTTCGCTGATACTTCTGACTTGGCCTGTATCGAACCTAGCTAA
Source organism: Alteromonas sp. ABH4_454 (assembly GCF_056311775.1). Lineage (NCBI taxonomy): Bacteria > Pseudomonadati > Pseudomonadota > Gammaproteobacteria > Alteromonadales > Alteromonadaceae > Alteromonas > Alteromonas sp. ABH4_454. The sequence continues at coordinate 1,764,682 of NZ_CM149972.1, forward strand.
GGCATCTTGTAAATCAGGCAATGCATTAAACGCATTTTTTAGGCGAGCAAAGTCACGAGGACGCGCAGAGCGAAGAGCTAATCGCGCCATAATACGTTCTATATCACCAATGTGCTTTAACGCGGTGCGAATATCTTCAGGGTCGTCGTTAATGAAAGTTTCAACAGCATCTAAGCGGCTGTGCAATTCATGTTGGTCTGTTAAAGGCGAATGAATAACGCGCTGTAGCATACGACTACCCATGGCCGTGGTGGTGGTATCCATCACGCTAAACAGCGTATTTTCCTGCCCACCCGACAAATTATGGGTAAGTTCTAAATTTCTGCGCGTGGCAGCATCAAGCTGCACACGGCTGTCTTGCTGTTCGGTTTGAATGCGACGAATGTGGGGCAGAGCAGTGCGCTGGGTATCCTTTACATATTGTAAAACACAGCCCGCTGCGCCTAAGCCTTTAGTGACGCCTTTTATTCCAAAGCCTTCTAATGTTTTGGTTTCAAACTGGGCGTTTAATTGCTCTGTGGCGGTGTCTATGTCAAATTCCCATTCAGGACGGCGTCTAAGCCCTTTGCGGTTTTCAACAAGAGGTAAACTTTCAAACCCTTCAGGATAAAGAAGTTCTGCTGGGTTAATGCGCTGAATCTCTGCCAATAGGCCTTCATCACTATCGCTTTCAAAGATAACGAACCTGCCACTTGTAACATCTAATGTCGCTAAACCATAATGCATACTATGACCGCAGACTGCCGCAAGAATATTGTCGCGACGTTCTTCTAGTAGCGCTTCATCGGTCACTGTACCAGGCGTAACAATACGTTGTACTGCACGTTCAACAGGGCCTTTACTGGTGGCCGGATCGCCAACCTGTTCACAAATGGCAACCGACTCGCCCATCTTGACTAAGCGTGAGAGGTAGCTCTCCACTGCATGATAGGGCACACCCGCCATTGGGATAGGCTCGCCGCCAGATTTCCCTCTTGCTGTTAGCGATATATCCAGTAATTCCGCAGCTTTTTTGGCATCGTCGTAAAACAACTCATAAAAGTCGCCCATGCGATAAAATAGTAGAATATTCGGATGCTGCGCCTTAATAGTCAGGTACTGGCGCATCATAGGAGTATGTGATTCCAAAAAAATGCCTCTATGAATTTGTTGCTGGGTTTAATGCCTGTTAAGGGGAATAAATGATAAACTCACGCCCACTAAGATCAAGCGAAGATCTGATAAAGCACAACAGGTGTAACTAGGTATATCCAAATGAGCACAACATTTTCAACTGATTCGACGGTAAACGCCAGCCCTTTAAAGCTTGATAGCGCATTATCTGCGCAAGTTCAGGCACTAGGAGATGCACTTAGAGCAAAAGGTTGGAGTGTATCTAGTGCAGAATCCTGTACAGGTGGTGGGATTGCTTTTGCTTTCACCAGTGTTTCGGGAAGCTCTGACTGGTTTAATCAATCTTGGGTGACCTACTCGAATGATGCGAAGCAAGGCATATTAGGCGTTACCGAGCAGACGCTTAAAGAACATGGTGCAGTGTCAAAGCAAACGGTAAAAGAAATGGCAGAAGGCGTGCGACGCAATAGTGGTGCTCAGCTAGTTGTGACCGTAAGTGGCATCGCCGGGCCTGGCGGTGGCAGCGAAGCAAAACCGGTGGGCACTGTGTGGTTTGGTTTTTTGTGTGGAGAGCAAGAAGCGCAAATCAAACAGGTTTTCAGCGGCAATCGCGACGAAGTTCGGCAACACGCTATTAGCTTTGCTATTACTCAGTTAATTAAAATGTTGAGTGAAAATTAAAAACACTGGTTGAAACTGTATGCTTGTACAGTATAGAATGTGATCATTATTTGGTAACTTCATACAAAATATGGAAAGTACCAAAACAGAATTTAACCGCAAATCCTAGAGGATATATACGTGGACGATAACAAATCAAAAGCTTTAACCGCCGCAGTTGGCCAAATTGAAAAGCAATTTGGTAAAGGCGCTATCATGCGCTTAGGCGATAACCAAGCCATGGACATTGAAGCGATTTCTACTGGCTCACTTACCATTGATATCGCTCTAGGTATAGGCGGTTTGCCATGTGGACGTGTTGTTGAAATCTACGGGCCAGAATCATCAGGTAAAACCACGCTAACACTTCAGGTTATTGCTGAAGCGCAGAAGAAAGGTAAAACCTGTGCGTTCGTAGATGCTGAGCACGCCCTAGACCCAGTTTACGCTGAAAAGCTTGGCGTAAACATCGACGAACTATTGGTATCTCAGCCTGATACTGGTGAGCAAGCGCTAGAAATTTGCGACATGCTAGTACGTTCAGGTGCAGTAGATGTTGTTATCGTTGACTCGGTAGCGGCGCTTACACCTAAAGCGGAAATTGAAGGTGACATGGGGGACTCTCACGTTGGTCTTCAGGCACGTCTTATGTCGCAAGCGTTGCGTAAGCTTACGGCTAACATTAAGCGCTCTAATACGCTGTGTATCTTCATTAACCAAATTCGTATGAAGATCGGTGTAATGTTCGGTAACCCTGAAACCACTACTGGTGGTAACGCGCTTAAATTCTACTCTTCTGTTCGTCTAGACATTCGCCGTATCGGTGCAGTGAAAGAAGGCGACGAGGTAGTAGGTAACGAAACTCGCGTTAAGGTAGTGAAAAACAAGGTTGCGCCTCCGTTTAAGCAAGCCGAGTTTATGATCCGCTACGGTGAAGGTATTAGTAAAGAAGCTGAGCTTATCGACCTTGGTGTTAAGCAGAAGCTTGTTGATAAGGCCGGCGCTTGGTACAGCTACAAGGGCGACCGCATTGGTCAAGGTAAAGCGAACGTAATGAAGTACCTTAAGGAACACCCTGAAACGGCTAATGAGATTGAAACAAAGATCCGTCAAGAGCTATTGCTCTCTAAAACCATGCAGGCTGAAGAAGCATTGCCACAGGGCGAAGACGACGTACTTCCTGAATAAGATAGGTTTTACAAGTATCTTAAAAACCCACCGAAAGGTGGGTTTTTTTATGCCCTTGCTACATAGGGTATATTAAGAAATATTTACTAACACTTAATATCCGCTTGAAACTTGTACAAAAAATAAAAACAGGGAATGCTGTAATAAAGTACGATAAGCGAAGACTACAAAGAAAGGTTGGCTTTTGGTGTATTTCCAAGGTTCAACGTTTCAGAATATAAATAAGGAAAATTTGCGGCTACAGCAAACAATGCCTTAAACAACAATTAATATTGAGAATAGCTTACATCAAGAGGGAAAAGGGAATGATTGAAATATCAGGTCTCGCTAAACGCTTTACGGTGGAGAACCCGAAAAAGCTTAGCGAACAAGAGAAGAAGGACCCGCGTTTAAAAGGGCGTTATTTTCAGTCAGTAAGGGATGTGTCTTTTACTTGCGAAAAAGGTCAGGTTCTGGGACTGCTAGGGCCTAACGGCGCAGGTAAAACCACTACTTTGCGTATGCTTTCAACAGCGCTTAAACCCGACAGCGGTAAAGTGCTTATAGGTGGCGAGGACGTACTTTCTAACCCCAACATTGCGCGAAAGAAAATTGGTTTTCTTTCCAGTTCAACAGGTCTATACGGCCGTTTAAGTGGGCGTGAAAATATTAGCTACTTCGGTGAGCTACACGGCATTTCAAAAAATGTAATTAATGCACGTATTGAAGAGTTAGCTGATTTGCTCGACATGCAAACCTTCCTTGATAGACGAGCGGAGAATTTTTCATCAGGCATGAAACAAAAAGTGTCGATTGCCCGTGCGGTTATTCACGAACCAGAGTTGGTGGTTCTCGATGAGCCTACAACTGGCCTTGATATTATGGCAACCAGTACGGTAATGGAATTCATTCAACGTCTTAAGGATAAAGGTACACCGGTAATCTTCTCTACCCACCATCTTGATGAGGTGCAAACCCTTTGCGATAAGGTGACCGTGATTAACCAAGGTGAAACGGTATTTAACGATTCGCTTGCTGCATTTAGTGCGCTTTCCGGTAATGGTGGAGAGGCAGGGCAAATGCATAAAAGCTTCCTAAAAACACTTTCAATGGATTCTGAGGAGATGGGCAATGTGGTTAATCTTTAAAAAGGAGTTCAAAGAGCTATTAAGGGATAAAAAGACCATCATATTTATGATTGGTTTACCGCTTTTATTATTCCCAGCTATTTTCGGTGTCGCGTTCTTTTTCATGAGTTCAGCGGCGGATAAAGCAGAGAATGAAGTGTTGAAATACGCGATAGTTGGTGAAGCTTATGCGCCAGCAATTGTACAGTCTTTTAACGGTGCCTCTGATAAATTCGAATCGGTTGCGATTGGCGATGAGACTGACTATGCCAAACTCATTAAAAACGAAACCTTGGACTTTGTGTTGGTTATACCAGAGAGTTTCGATAGTGACGTATTAAGTTCAGGGCAACATAAGATTCAGCTTTATTTAAATGATGCAGGCCTTAACAAAGTTATGGGGCGTGTTTCCGATATTATTGATGAATATACAGACGCGTTTCAGCAAAGCGCGTTTGCACAGCTAAACCTTGACGAAACTCAGCAAGAGGCTTTACTAAAACCAATCAAAATAGAAAAGCAAAATGTGGCGGATGATCGCGAAGTGTGGGGTGAACGTTTAGGCGGTATGCTGCCTTACTTTATATTCATCTTGTGCCTACAAGGTGCAATGGCGCCAGCTTCAGATTTGGGCGCAGGTGAAAAAGAACGTGGTACCTTAGAAACCTTACTTATATCGCCAATGGATCGCCACAAATTGGTATTGGGTAAGTTCTTTACGGTAGCCACCGCAGGCATTGTTACTGCGCTAATAACGGTGTCTTCCATGGCCATATGGGGGCTAGTGCTATCCCAAGGCATGGCCGTTGAATTTGTGGTAGAGATCATGTCAATGATAGGTCTTGTAGACTTCTTACTGATATTCTTGATGTTAGTGCCTGTGGTCGCAGTATTTGCGGCGGTATTGTTATCGCTTTCTATTTATGCTCGCTCTTTTAAAGAAGCGCAAAGCTACATGGGGTCACTGATTATGGTGGTTATCTTCCCCGTAATCATTGCGATGATGCCGGGCGTAGAGCTTAAAGGTGGCTGGGTTTGGGTACCGCTGACGAACGTTGCCCTTGCTATGAAAGAACTGTTTAAAGGTACCATGGACTATTTCGCGCTATTTGGCATATTTACGTCTACGGCAGTCATCGCGGCAGGTCTTATTTTCTTTTGTATCCATTGGTTCAACAAAGAAAAAGTACTGTTTAGATAATCTGAAAAGTATTGAGTAAATAGCAAAAGAGCTCGCTTAACGCGGGCTCTTTTTTTACCCTCACACTTCAAAATCTACCCGTTTGATAATACCTTCCCACCCAGGAGGAATTTTCCCCTGTAAAACATACGAGTAAGCAAGAAGTTCCGCGATGACGTAATAAAGCGATTCAGGGATATCTTGCCCCACATCAAGGGTAGCAAGGACGTCGCTTAAGTAAGGGTCTTCGTGAATTAATATCCCAGTTTCTTCAGCCATGGCGATTATTGCCTCAGCTAAGTCTCCATACCCCTTAGATACTACCTTCGGCGCATTTTTCTTGTCGCCGCCATCGTATTTTAGGCCAATAGCGCGTTTTGTCTTTTGAGAATCAGTCATACTCCTTCTACCTATACCCTAGTTTCAAATATTTGATGAGGGCGTGTGTTTAACGTTTCAGGAATATGGCCTCGCTGGTAACTTGTGTTTTCAACCACAAGTCCGAGAGAGGAAAGGCGTTTATGCAGGTAGGGTAGCGTATCACCAATACGCCTGAGCACTTCATCGTTTGATGCATACAAGTCTAAGTTAATCGTGTCGTTATCGATCTTTGACTTCGCCAATACTTGACCGCTATCGCCAATGTCTAGCTTCATCGTGATATTCCAAAGCGAGCGCTGACCCGCCTGTGTTTGTTTATTGTGTTGCCCGCTTTGGTCTCGAGTTATCAAGAGCTCGGGCGGACTGTGATGTTGTGAAAGCGACGGTAACACATAATAGAAACTATCTTGTCCTTGAATACGGGAATCGACACTCGCTACTTTACTTTGCTGATGACTGCTTAGTAAGGTTTTAAGTTGAGAAAGCAACTGCTGTCGCCCGTCTAACTGGTTCAAGTCTTGGCTAACACGACTTGGTTGGGTGGTCACTCCCATATTCGATAGCGTCTTAGAAACGATAGAGTCGGGTGCATCTATTTGGGTTTTTAAGCTAGGCTGTCTTTGCATGGCACGGCCTGCTAGCGCTAGCTGAACTAACGCAACCATGCCTTGTACGAAACTTGATGAACTTACAGGCGATGTCAAATTAATTGGAGTCGTCACCAAGGCTTGTGTTGAGATAAGCTGCTGCAAGCGTTGGGATAAACCTTGGTCGTTCATGTCTAGTGCGAGTTTTTTAGGTCCGCCATTAACGTCACTGGTAGTATTTACGCTCTCTCCCATGAAGCTTTCGCTCGCTTTAACTCCAGCAAGAGGCTTATCGGTATCAGAAATAATAGGAGGGACTTCTGCGCCCTTACTTTGTATAGCAGTCAATTGTTGAGCAATACTACTCAGTAAACTATTCGATAATCCTTTTGCTTGTGTGCTTAGGGACTGAACTAGGGAGGCAAGTGAAACCTGTGCTACAGAGGGCGATTTACCTCCACTATCCTTTCCTTGGATTCCCACCGTTTCTTCAGACCCATTGGTCTTCGACTGCTTTAACGCATTTGCCGCCGCCATCAATTGCTCAATAGTAGGCTTAGGAGGCCCGATAAAGTCACCATTAATAGCTCTGGCTTGCGAAGGTTTGGCGTTAAGGGCATCAAGGCCTTTTAGCTGCTGCAATATTTTATCAATATACTGTACTTCAGGTACTTTGGTCGCACTGCCATCTTGCGATAACTTTCCATTTTCAACAATAGTGACGAGTTGGCTTAACGCTTGGTTTGTATTGCCCGTCTGGCTTAGTAAGACTCGAGAAAGGGCGGTGATCGCCCTGTGCACATCCGAGCCTTTAAGTGATGTGGGGGCTTCTTTATCAATGTGTACGACAGTAGATGTGATACTTCCTACACCTCTATCTGAGACAGTCTCGACCCCTTTTGCGTTTACTTTTGGAAGTTGTGACAGGTCGAGTTTGTTTACCTGCTCTGCGTTTAAAGAGGGAATGGCTAAGGAAGATGAGCTACTCTGAGGCAAGCTTATTTGTAATAACGGACTTTGTTGCACTGTACGTATGGAAAGTTTGCTATCAATCAAGGTTAGCGCAGATACAGCTTTCAATGCGCCGGGGTTGATGCCTGAACTTTTTATAATAGCATTAAGACTTGGAGGGTTATTAGAATTGTGTTCAATGGCAACGCCACCTTGCCTAATCGAACTTGCGATAACCTGCTGTTGTAAATTAGCACTTATATTTTTGTGTGTAATGATGGCGAGATTACCGGCGTTAACGCTTGGGTCATTGCCTGCTTTAGAAATTCCCTGAGAAATCTGAAGTGTGATATGGCCATTACTTTCTCTACTTAGCCTTAAGACAACTTGCTGACCAAGCAGCTTTTGAAGTGCGGTTTTAGCAGTGCTATCAAGCTTTTCAGTACTAATGTCGTTAAGCGGCAGGACGTCGCTTTTGGAGGTGTTAATTTGAAGCTGCCCGAAGCTCTCGCTTTTTGTTGAAATAGCGAGTTCACCTTTAAGGGTCACGGCAGCATTATTTGCAGCGAGCGCCTTTGCCACGGCTTTGAACAAATCTGCTTTATCGGAGAGCGTTAGTTCGGCGTTCTTTTGCGAGGAATTTGTAAAAAGCAGTACCGCACGCTGAGCACCAGATTGGTCAGGTAGAGTACTTTGAGGCAAAAGTGCAAGCTGAGCATTGTTAATTACTTGTTTTGGCAGTTTTGCATCTGTCTCGGCGGGTAAAACAATATTTAGTGTCTGTGAAGCTGAAACAGCACTACTTGATGGAATATTATTTACCGGGGCGCTTATCGCTAATACCCGTTCGGGCAAGCGTTCAACTATTACTTTTGCCGCATTATCTAACGCGGCAGCCTGAGACAGTGTGGCATTAGTAATAGCGGGAGACGTACTTCCTTTTTGCCCTTGAGCCGCAGCGTTTACTTTTCCTGCTTGTGATAAGGATGCTGAAGCCGAGCCAGAAGATGGATTCGAAGCGGCTGCCAATAGTGATGATAATGGTGTTGTCATGATTGTAATATCGGCACGGTGGCGCTTTTCCTTACTAATTAAAGTATAGCAAAGCTATTAAGCGCTGTTTCCAATTTACGCATGGCCACCAATAGAAAAGAGAAAAGCTTCCCATTAAAGGCAAGAGAACTTAAATGAAAATGTCTTTGTCGTTGAAGTAAATCATATTTAATTGGAATTCACGACTGCGAAAAAGCGTTCGTGTGGTAGACTAGCGCCATTTTTTATAACCTCTTCTGAACGTTGGAGTAGCTAGGCAGTGTTAGAGGCGCGCGGGTTAACATGCAGCAAACGAGACAGAACCCTTTTTGAAGGTCTTTCACTTGCCGTTAGTGCTGGTGAATTGCTGTATTTGCGTGGACCTAATGGCGCGGGGAAAACCAGCTTGCTTCGCATTCTCACAGGACTGAGTTCACCTGATTTAGGTACTGTTTTTTATCAAGGAACAGACGTATCTAAGGACAAGTCAGGCTATTACCATGAGCTTCCTTTATCTAGGTCACAAAAGCGGCACTAATGGAAGCCTTTCGGCATTAGATAACCTGTCGTTCTGGTTAGCTCAGCACAAGGTATCGGTGCCAGTTAATACATTATATAACGTATTAGAAAAAGTGGGGTTAGTTGGTCTTGAAGACGTGCCTGTTAGGTATTTGTCGGCAGGTCAGCAACGTCGTGTAGCGCTATCAAGACTATGGCTTAAGCCAGCAAAGGTGTGGATATTAGATGAACCCTTTACAGCACTTGATGTAAAAGGAGTGCACATGCTTGAAACTAGCATGAAAGAGCACGTAGGTCGCGGCGGTCTCATCATTACTACTTCGCATCAACCCCTTTCAGAAACCGCTGGGGAACACCGTGTATTCGACTTGGAGTACCGCTTCTAATGTCACTTTATCAAGGTATTTTTAAGCGCGACATGCAGATTGCGTTCAAGCAAAAAGCGGAATTGGTGCAACCACTGATGTTTTTAACCATGGTCGTGACTTTGTTTCCGTTAGGCGTTAGTCCGTCTCCCGATACCCTGCAGCGCATTGGGCCAGGGGTAATTTGGATTGCGGCAATTTTATCTTCGCTCATGGCGATGGAAAGGCTGTTTCGCGATGACTTTCAAGATGGTACGTTAGAGCAATACATGCTTTCTGGTATGGCGTTGCCAGCGGTAAGCGCGGTGAAAGTGACCGTACATTGGTTGGTTAGCTTCGTGCCCTTATTTTTGCTTTCCCCTTTATTAGCGATGTTTTTGAATTTGACAGTAGATATGTATATCGCGCTTGTTTTAACGTTGCTGCTGGGTACGCCGCTACTTTCTCTAATTGGTGCTATTGCGGTAGGACTTACCGTCGGATTGCAAAAAGGTGGGGTGCTGTTGGCATTACTACTTATCCCTGTCTTTATTCCTTTACTGATATTTGCCACGTCGGCTGTGGATTCTGCCGCACTGCAATTACCTTATCATGCGCAACTTGCTATTATTGCCGCCATGCTTTTATTGGCTGCGGCATTGGCACCGTTTGCCATCGCGTATTCTTTAAAAGTGAGTCAAAACTAATGTGGAAGTGGTTACACCCCTACGCAAAAACAGAGCGTGCTTACCAGCTTTGTTTAACTTTACAGCCTTGGTTTTGGGTTGGTGCTTTAGTGTGTTTGAGTATAGGCACTGTATGGGGGCTTGCCTTTGCACCCCAAGATTATCAGCAAGGTGATTCGTTTCGTATTATTTACATTCACGTGCCTAGCGCTATTTTGTCTATGGGAACTTATGTTGCTATGGCAATTGCGGCCTTGGTGGGTATGGTTTGGCAGTGGCGCACTGCTTACATGAGTATGATTGCTTTGGCGCCTATCGGCGCAGTAATGACCTTTATCGCTCTTTTCACTGGCGCCGCTTGGGGTAAACCTATGTGGGGCGCTTGGTGGGTGTGGGATGCGCGACTGACGTCAGAGCTTATTCTGCTTTTCTTGTACATGGGAGTTATAGCCCTCTACGGAGCATTTGAAGACAAACAGCAGGCTGGTAAAGCCGCAGGCGTAATGGCTCTTGTTGGTGTTGTAAATATCCCCATTATTCACTACTCAGTAGAGTGGTGGAACACGTTACATCAAGGCGCAACAATCAGTAAATTTGACAACCCTTCGATTGCGCCTGAAATGTTGTGGCCGCTGTTAATTAATTTACTGGGTTTTGCTTTCTTTATTGGTGCTGTAACCACAGTGCGTCTACGCAACGAAATTGTATTACGAGAAATGCACAGGCCTTGGGTACAAGCGTTGGCAATGAAAGCAATGTCAAAGCATCAAAGCGATACGGCAAGTACATTTGAGAAAGAGGGCAATTAAGATGCAGTTTGAGTCCTTTGCCGATTTTTTAGCTATGGGTGGCTATGCGTTTTACGTATGGCTGTCGTTTGGCGTTACTTTTGTGGCAATGGCCATAATCGCCGTACAAAGTTTTATAAAGCATCGCGGCCTTTTAAAGCAGGTGGTGGTGGAAAAAGAACGCAAAGTGCGCATTAAAAAAGCGCGACAGCAACAGCAAAACAACGCCTAGTTTAACGTTAAAAGTTAACTTGGCATTTATTTGCGTTTTTATCGTTTATTAGTTTTTTCGAAGTGAGAGTTGCATGAACCCGAGACGAAAGCAGCGATTGACCGTAGTAGGAATTATCGGTTTTTTAGTAGTAAGTGCAATTGGATTGATGCTTTACGCTCTAAACGACAGTATTGACCTTTTTTATACGCCCAGCGAAATTATTGAAGGCAAAAATGGACAAAAACCACAAGTAGGCCAGCGTCTTCGTATAGGCGGTATGGTGGTACCTGGTAGTGTGAAACGGGATCAAGAGAGTTTGGCTGTGAGCTTCGACCTAATCGATACTGGTCCAATGGTTACCGTGACTTATACAGGTATCTTGCCTGATTTGTTCCGCGAAGGTCAGGGCATTGTGGCAACGGGGATACTTACCGGCGAGAAGAATATCAAAGCGCAGGAAGTACTTGCTAAACACGATGAAGAATACATGCCACCTGAGCTGGCAGAAAAAATGAAAGGCATTAAACACGTTAAACCTGACAGTATACCTTCTTACGAGTCGTCTAACGGCACTGGAGGCAAATAATTTATGGTGCCTGAGATTGGAAATATAGCGCTAACGCTAGCGTTGGTATTGTCTATTTTATTAGCAGTTTATCCTCTATGGGGGGCTCACCGTCAGCACGAAGCGTTAATGGCAACGGCCAAACCGTTAGCCATTGGCTTGTTTACGTTTACGCTTATTGCCTATGTGTGCTTGACCTATGCGTTTGTCACCGACGACTTTAGTGTGGCCTATGTGGCACAGCACTCAAATAGCCGGCTTCCTATTTACTATAAAATTACCGCTGTATGGGGCGGTCATGAAGGTTCATTCCTACTGTGGGTATTGATGCTTTCAATCTGGACAGTGGCAGTGGCGATATTCAGCAAGGGTATTCCACTTGCTATGGTCGCACGGGTGCTATCGGTATTGGGCATGGTTGGCATTGGTTTTTACTTATTTATGCTGCTTACCTCTAACCCTTTTAACAGCATGCTGCCGTTTTTCCCTGTAGATGGGCGAGATCTTAATCCGCTGTTGCAAGATTTTGGTATGATCATTCACCCGCCTATGCTTTATATGGGCTACGTAGGCTTTTCTGTCGCTTTCGCGTTTGCTATTTCGGCGCTTATTTCTGGTCAGTTAGATTCAACCTGGGCGCGTTGGTCAAGGCCTTGGGTTATCTCTGCCTGGGCGTTTCTCACAGTGGGCATTGCACTAGGTAGCTGGTGGGCGTATTACGAACTTGGCTGGGGCGGCTGGTGGTTCTGGGACCCAGTAGAAAATGCCTCGTTTATGCCTTGGTTGGTAGGTACGGCCCTGATGCACTCGCTGGCAGTGACCGAAAAGCGAAAGGCGTTTAAATCATGGACCGTGCTACTTGCAATTGCCGCATTTAGTTTGAGTTTATTAGGTACCTTTTTAGTACGTTCCGGGGTCATCGTTTCGGTGCACTCTTTTGCAAGCGATCCTACTCGAGGCTTGTTCATCTTAGGCATATTGATTGTACTTAGCGGTTTTGGGTTGCTGCTTTATGCCATGCGTGCGGCTTCGCTTAAAAGCCCTGGCCGCTATCAAGCATTTTCCCGTGAAGTGCTGTTGATGGGCAACAATGTCTTTTTGTGCGCAGCAACACTGGTTGTCTTGTTGGGTACACTACTGCCACTTGTACACAAAGAGTTAGGCTTAGGCAGTATTTCCGTGGGCGCTCCATTCTTTAACCAAATGTTCACCTTGTTGATTGTGCCCTTTGTACTGATGCTAGGGCTTGGTCCGCTAACACGTTGGAAGCAGCAAAAAGCGAGCGAACTGCAAAAACAACTTTTGGTTGCAGGTGGAATTGCGCTAAGTGCAGGTGTGCTAGTGAACTTTGCCTACGACGAACCAACTTACATGGGTGTACTGGGAATGGTGTTGGTGTTTTGGATCCTCGTCACCACAGTGCAAGAAGTCATGCAGCGTTTATCAGCTATGCCTTCAAGTGGCTCTGATAATGCATCGGTACTATCTAAACTTCGCAAACTTACGCCAAGCCACTGGGGCATGGTGTTGGGCCACGTTGGCTTTGCCATTTGTATCATTGGTATTACCCTTGTTTCAAACTACGAAATGGAGCGGGATGTTCGCATGGACATTGGCGATACCGTTTCTTTAGGTGGTTATGATTTTAATTTCAAAGACGTACGTAAAGTACAAGGACCGAACTTTGACGCGGACAAGGGCGTATTCGACGTTTATAAAAACGGCGAATTAATAGCGCATTTAGAGCCTGAGAAACGTTTGTATATAGTTCAGCGCATGCCAATGACGGAAGCGGCTATCCATTCAAACCTAGCACGAGACTTATTTATTGCCATGGGAGAACCGTTAGACAAAGGTGCTTGGGCCATTCGTATTTACATTAAACCGTTTGTTATCTGGTTATGGGCTGGCGCGGTAGTAATGGCGATAGGCGGCATTTTCTCCATTAGTGACAAGCGTTATCGTATGGCTAAGGTGAAAAAGATAAAGCGAGTATTTGGTGGCAATAATGACGCGAACTCGTCGACAGGTAATGAGCAAGCACCTGTTGTTTCTGATGCTTCAGTGAAAGGGGACGCATAATGAAAAAAGCTCCACTTGTTGCCATTCCATTGGTGCTGTTTTCTTTGCTGGTTATTTTCTTATTTAAAGGGCTTTTTTCTGACCCTAGAGAGCTAGACTCTCAAGTTCAGGATAAGACGTTACCTGCATTCTCACTGCCAGATCTTATGCAGCCAGACATTACCTATACCCCAGAAGATTTAAAAGGAAAGGTGACTATCTTAAATGTATGGGGTGTATGGTGCGTGACCTGCGCTGTCGAAATGCCGTACCTTACTCAGCTTAAGAACGAGCAAAATGTTCACATTGTGGGGTTGTATTTCGACCAGGATTTAGACCCAGACTTTGGCACAAAAACACTGAGCCGTGTTCAGCAAGAAGTTACCGACATGCTCAGCCGTTACGGTAACCCTTACGCGTATAATATTTTTGATGTCTATCGCGATACGTCGCTCGACCTTGGAGTAACAGGAGCGCCAGAACACTTTGTTATCGACGCTGAAGGCATTATTCGCATGCATCATATAGGCGATATTAACGAGCGCGTGTGGAATTCAAAAGTTGGGCCGCTTTACAATAAGCTTGTTGCCGAAGCGTCTGGCAAAGTAAGTGAAGATAGGAAAGTGGACGTTGATGCTGTAATGAGTGATGGCCAAAGTGTTCAAGGAGGTGAGTGAGGATGTTAGCTAGAAATGCTACTCATATACCTTGTAGAGCCTACAAGGTTGATACAGATGTGCATGTTGCTCACAATATAACTATTAACTTTTCCGTTTATAAAACGCTAGTGACTAGTGTTTTTGCCCTTTTGCTGATAGTTGGCGCTTTCTCGGTACACGCCGCTGAAGATAAATTTACCTTCGACACTTCAGCGCAACGTGAGAGCTTTTTAAAACTTACCGCTGAACTGCGTTGCCCAATGTGTCAAAACCAGAATATTGCAGATAGCGACGCCATGATTGCCCACGACATGCGCCGAAAAGTATACACCTTACTCAAACAGGGCAAAACAGAGCAGGAAGTCATTGAATTTATGAAGTCGCGCTATGGCGACTTTGTACATTACCAACCGCCTGTTACGGCTGCGACACTTTGGCTTTGGGCTGGCCCCGTATTGTTTATATTCATTGCCTTGTTGGTTGTAATTCGCCGGAAATCGGTAACGCCACCTGAAGATATGGCCGCTAAGTTAGCCAAAGCAGACAAAATGTTGGAGCAAGAGAAAGAATGAGTTGGTCTGAGTTTTATATTATTGTTTCAGGCTTAATCACGCTTGTTCTTTTAATTGTCGCTTTTCCATGGCTTCGCAATAAAAATCACGCAAAACAAGACAGTTTAAGCAATACGCAAATTGTTAAGCAGCGCCTTGCTGAACTTGACCGCGAGGTGCAAGAAGGGCTTATTAGTGAGCACGACAAGCGTCAGGCGGTTGATGAACTTAAACTGGCGCTAGTGGATGAAAGTGCATTTCACCAAAACAAAACCGGTAACGCTAAATTGCCACTGGCAATAGGTGGTCTACTTGCTGTGTTATGTGGAGCAATTGTGTATTCGCAGGTTAACCAGATGGAACGTGTTGCGAGAGCCCAGCAGTCTATTGAAGCGCTACCCGAACTGAGTCAGCAACTTGCCAGCGGTAACGCGAACAATTTGACTCAGCAAGATATCGCAAGCCTTTCCTTAGCTATACGCCAGCGTTTGCGAGAAGAGCCCGAAGACGATACAGGCTGGATGTATTTTGGCAGATTGATGCTGAGTGTTGGGCAAGAAGTGCAGGCTATTGAGGCTATTGATAAAGCTGTGAGCTTGGCACCTTCTAATTCAGCTAATCGTATTACACTTGCTCAGGCTTTAATGACCACGGGTGATGTAAATAACTTGGAACGTGCGCAATCTATCTTATTAGGCTTGCTTAATGATAACCCTGAGAATGATAATCTCGCGCTTATGATGGCAGTGGTGTCGGCTCAACTTGGTGATCTTAATAATACTCGCCGTTTTTATCAGCAAGTTGAAGGCAAACTGCCAGCAGATAGCGATATGGCCCAGCGTTTGGTTGCACGTATAAAAGAGCTAGAAGGAAATACCAGTGAAATGGTAGCGTTACAAAGCTCGGATGCAAAACCTACGGATGAGACGGATGTACAAGGCGATAACAAGGAAGCCGTTACCGGTTTTACTATCACCGTTAACTTGTCCGACAACGCTGAAGTAAGCGCGCCTAAAGAAGGCTTTTTAATTGTGTTTGCTCAAGATGCCAACTCAGATAATAGAATGCCTGCTGCAGTGGTTAAGTTGCCAATAAAAGACTTTCCGGTCTCTGTAACATTAACTACCGAAAACGCTATGATGCAACAATTTACGCTAGCTGCGCTTTCTGATGTAGTGGTTACCGCAAGGCTATCGGAAGATGGTAATGTGGCAGTTTCGAAAGGTGAATGGCAGGGGAGTGTGAGTGCAAGCGTTACTGCCAACGAAATATCTTCACTAAGCGTTATTATTGATAAGGAATTATAAGTATGGAACTGTCTAAATCACTCGCAACCGGCTTGATTGTTGCGGCAAGTCTTCTAGGTGGCTGTGCGAGTAACCATACTCAAGATCAGGCTCAAGCATATTCTCAAGACGCTGGGTCAAACGAGGCTGTAGTGGATACATCGGACCCACGGGATCCCCTTGAACCGGTTAACCGCGAGATTTGGGACTTCAACTGGGATGTATTGGATGCCTATATTTTACGCCCTATCACAGTTACCTACGTTACCGTGATGCCTCAGCCTGCACGAACTGGTTTGGTGAACATCACGGATAACCTACAAGAGCCTGCAAACTTTTTGAATAATATGTTTCAAGGCAAGGTTGATGATGGCTTAGATAGCTTGGCTCGCTTTTTAATTAACACCACAGTAGGGTTAGTTGGCACCTTTGATGTCGCGTCAAAAATTGGCATTGAGCGTAAACGCGAGCAGTTTGGTGAAACTCTGGCTGTGTGGGGTGTTGATACAGGGCCTTTCTTAATGCTGCCCTTTTTAGGCCCAAGCGATCCGCGAAGCTTTACCGGTGATTATGTTGACGGTTTTGCGTTTCCAATGTCGTTACTCGAAGGTTCCGTAAACTTAGCGCGCATTGGTATTTCGGTACTGGAAACAAGAGCTCAATTACTTGATCAAGAGGCGCAACTAGAGCAGTCCGTTGATGACTATGCTTTTGTGAAAAATGCTTACTTTGAAAACTTGGAGTTTCGCGTTACCGACGGAAAAAGCGGCGATAAAGCTATTGATGATGAGCAGCTAGACGACTTTGCTGATTTTGAAGCAATGCTGGAAGGCAATGACTTTGATAGCTATGAAGAAGCGTCAGAGGAAGCTGTCGACGAGCCTACAAATTCAGAAGATGCGTCAGCTGATGACAGTGAAAAAGCTAAGCTAAAAGAAAAAGACTCGAAGTCGAAAGACGGCAAATAGAGAAAGAGTAATAAATAAAACGAAGTTGGATAAGGTTCGGGGGCCAGGGGGTATTTATTATTATCTAATCTAAACCTTGACCTTAACCTCAACGCCAGCCTAGCGATATATACGCGCAAAAAAGCCATGCTCGACAGCATGGCTTTTTAGTATGTGAATAAGCCTATTGGCAGCGTTCAAACGCCAAGCTAGTCCTTTGGATAGCCCATTGGGTTTTGCGATTGCCAATTCCATGTGTCTGCACACATGTCTTCTAAGCCTTTTTCTGCATGCCAATTGAGCTCTGTGGCAGCTTTAGTTGGGTCGGCATAACAGGCTGCTACGTCACCGCTTCTGCGTGGAGCAACTTTATAAGGCACAGTTTTACCCGAACCTTTTTCGAAAGCTTTAATCATTTCGATGACTGAATAGCCTTGACCCGTACCTAGATTGTATTTATCTAGCCCCATATTTAGGTTAAGTCGATCGAGCGCTTTTAAGTGACCGTTTGCAAGATCTACAACATGGATGTAGTCGCGAACGCCAGTGCCATCAACAGTATCGTAATCATCACCAAATACGCTTAGTTGCTCTAGCTTACCGGTGGCTACCTGAGAGATATAAGGCATTAAGTTGTTTGGAATGCCGTTAGGGTCTTCACCAATTTGGCCAGACTCATGCGCGCCAACTGGGTTAAAGTAGCGAAGTAATACTATGTTCCATTCGTTGTCCGATACGTAAAGATCGCTAAGCATATGTTCAACCATTAGCTTAGACATACCATAAGGGTTTGTCGGTTGGCCTGTAGCCATATCTTCGCGTAGCGGTAGCGATGCTGGGTCGCCGTAAACCGTAGCAGATGAGCTAAATACGATATTCTTCACATTGTGCTTCTGCATAGCTTTACATAGCGTTAGCGTGCCATACACGTTGTTTTCATAGTATGACAGTGGCTTTTGTACAGATTCGCCAACGGCTTTTAAACCGGCAAAGTGAATAACAGCATAAATGTTATGCTCGCTGAAGATGTCATCTAAAACAGCAGTGTCGCGAATATCGCCTTGCACAAATGTCACCGATTTGCCCGTCAGTGTTTCCACGCGACGCAACGACTCAGCACTTGAATTGGCTAGGTTGTCCAGTACGACAACGCCGTAGTTTTGTTCAAGTAACTGTAGAACTGTGTGGCTACCTATATAGCCGGCACCACCAGTGACTAGGATGGTCTTCATGCATTCTCCTTGCTAGACGGTTGCGCAATGTATTTAGCGCATATGGAATATTGAATAGGTTTTATAACCAATGGATAAACTAAAAATACCACAAAAGCCCAGAGTAACGAGGTCCAATTTGATGCGGTTTGAAGAATAAGAGCAAACACAGGCACGATAACAAGTAGCTTTAGAACATTCAGTAAGGTCTTTTCTGGAACCGTAAGCCGTTTAGCTGCCTTGTCGAGCAACTTAACGCGCTCTGTTAAAGGAAGACCTTGTAAGGCAGGAATGTCTCTTGTAGAAAAATAAAACTTCATAGGTTTGCTCTAAGCCTTTATTTCGAAACCTTAAATAAAAAAACCGCCGGAACGTTACGTCGCGGCGGTTATTGTAGGGTAATTGGTTAACACTTAAAACATGCTAACAATAAATTACGCTTTTTCTTCAATACCTGCTTTTTCCCAGAAACGAGACTTAAAGCTCATTAAACCAATCACGATAGCAATAGCTATACTGAATAGGGCAATTTGAAGATACAGGTCTGGCATCTGCTCAACCTTCTCTGGATCAAAGTTACCAGAAAGCAGGCCAGCAATAATGTTACCGATAGAGTAGGTTAGTACAAACACCCCCATCATTTGTCCTGCAAAACGCTTAGGCGAAAGCTTACTTACGGCGCTTAGTGCAACTGGGCTTAGGCAAAGCTCACCAACAGTATGCAAGAAGTATGTTGTAACAAGCCACATAGGCGCAACTTTAAGGCCTTGAGCAGCGTATTGTGACGCCATAAACATTACTAAGAAGCCCGATGCCATGATAACGATACCAATAGCACACTTGATGGTGTACGACGGGTCAATCATTCGCTTAGCAAGGTTAATCCAAAGGGCGGCGAAGAAAGGCGACAAAATGATAATGAATAGCGAGTTTGAAAGCTGGAACCATACGGTTGGAATTGCATCCATTCCGAATAGGGACGTAATAAGCGAACCGCTTTCAAGTACACGGTCGGTATAGTTCTGAGCGAATAGGTTGAGTGAAGAGCCAGCCTGTTCAAAACCAGACCAGAAACAGGCTGATGCAACACAAACTAAGAACAGCGCCCACATGCGCTTCTTCTCGTTGTCGCTTAGTTGGCCTTTAAAATAAATAAAGCCGAAATAAAGGAAGAAGATGACCGTAAAGGCAACGGCAACCTGTTGAGCAAGGGCAACAGGCTCAATAACGATGGTACCCATGTGCGCAAGTACAATAACCACAACTGCGAGTGCAACTACTGCCCATACGCCCATCCATGCACGCTGTTTAGCCGCGCCTTGATATGGGTTGGCTGGTGCCACAGAATCAGCCGATAACGAACGGTTGCTGAAGTAATATTGAATTAGGCCAATAGCCATACCAATAGCAGCTGCACCGAATGCATAGTGCCAGCCCCAATTTTCCTGTAAGTAACCGGTAACTAGGTAGGCGATGAGTGAACCTATATTGATACCCATGTAATACAGCGCATAGCCACTGTCACGACGGCCATCATCCTCACCATATTGCTGACCGACCATGGCTGAAATATTGGGTTTAAGTAAGCCAGTGCCTGAAGCCACAAGAATTAGGCCGACAAAGAATAAATTTTGTAAGTCTATCGCAAGCACTACGTGACCTGCGAAAATGATAATACCGCCGTACCATACGGCGTTCTTACCACCAATTAAGCGGTCAGCTAGCCAACCACCTGGCAACCCTAAAAAGTATACCGCGCCAGTGTATAGGCCGTAGATAGCGCCAGCCGTTGCAACGGTAAAACCTAACCCTTGGGTTTGTAAGCTTGCTGTCATGAAAAGAACAAGTAGCGCGCGCATGCCGTAGTAACTCATGCGCTCCCACATTTCTGTAAAGAATAGCGTTCTTAGGCCCCCTGGATGGCCGAAAAAGCTAGTATCGTTAGATGGTTTCATAATTATATTTTAATTCCATATTGCTTATGGTTGTTATTGTAGAGCACTTATAGGATAGGCTCTTTGATAGTAGTCCGTAAGGCGGATAGCTTCTTATACTAGAGCTTGCTTAAAGACACAAGATTTGGGCGACAAACTACATTAAAGCGGTGTCAATTGACCAAGTCTTAATCGACTTAGCCAATTGACAAAAGGGTTTGCTGAAAGGGAGCCCCTAAAGTTCGCGGATGGTCGCCACTACAATTCTTACAATTCCGTAAATAAGCAGCAATGACACACCGAAAAGAACCAGGTTATAGATTACCGTTGGGTAAGCATTATCGTCTGGAAGGGTAGGCGATTCTACCGTGACCAAGTGTTGCAGCTTTTGATATGCCTCTACGCGCGCATTCTCAAGGGTGATAAGCGATGACGAGTAAGCTTGAATAGCCAACTGAAGCTGAACCTGCAGGTTGCTGTATTGTGCCATAAGCTCACTCACTGACAGTGCCTCGCTTTCACCTTCAGCAGTACTGATTCGCTCTTTCTGCTTTTCTACTTCTTTTTGAAGTGCAGCTATTTCACGCTTAATGTTAATCACTTCAGGTGCAACGTTAGACATCATGGTCGACATGGTACTTAGCTCAGCCTTTTTCTGGGCAAGGGTTGCTTCTAATGAAAAAGCAATCTGCTGAAACGCTGCTCCTTCAGCAGTAGGGTCAAGCACGTTGTATTTAGATTGAAAACCTAAAATTTCCGTCTTTGCTTGTTGAAGTTTTTGTTCAACAATCTCATGTTCACCTTTAGCAAAAGTGAGCTTTGATTTCGCCAAGTTGTTATTGATGTTGTTGATAAACTCTTCTGCCTTATCAACAATAGCCTGGTTGATTATTTGCGCATATTCCGCATCAAATGCACGGGTACGCAGGCTAATTACAGAAGACGCTGAATCGACGCTTACCTCAATATGATTTAAGTAAAACTGATAAAAGTCTTCTTGCTTATGAGAAGATGACAGGCCGCTAAACATATCAGCTTTGTCTGACATGTAATGCTCTCGAAGGCCAATAGTCTCATCTAGGTACTTAATCATATCGGCAGATTGAATATAAGCTTCTACAAGCTGACTTTCTGTGCCGCCTGATGCACCAGAAACACCAGCAGCCATCAATAGGGAAGATGGGTCAAAGCTGCTGCCGCCATCGCTTGATTTAACGATAAGCTGACTTTTACTTTCGTATTGTGGTGCCGCCCATAGAACAAGATAGGCGGCGTAAAGTACCCATGGAAGTACAAGCAACAGCATTTTGTGTTTACTTAGAAGGGCATTGAGCTGTGTAAGAGATTTTTCCACTGTGATTTGAACCTATTTAAGTGATTTCTTATTGTCTGCATCCTGCGTATAAACGTCGATGCCTTCTTCGAGATCGTGATAATAAGTGAGTTTTCCATCGTCAATGATGACGGCAGAAGTACAGAATTCGCGAATTTGGTCAAGTTCATGGCTAACCATAATGACCCCGGCTTGCTCACTCTTTTCCTTAAGCGATAAACGTGCTTTTTTTCTAAAAAGCGGATCGCCTACTGATGTCGCTTCATCGATAAGGTAAATATCGAAATTAATATTCATGCAGCACGCAAACACCAATTTGGCACGCATGCCCGACGAGTAAGTGCGAACGGGAAGATCAAAGCGTTTACCTAACTCAGCGAACTGTTGCACCTTTTCTTCGTATTCAGGGAGGGATTTAACGTTATTGATCCGTCCCACAAAGCGCGTGTTTTCACGCCCGGTCATTTGCGGGTGCACACCGGTTTGCAGAGCCACCGGCCACGACATCGATTTGTTCGTTAAAACACGGCCTTTGTCGGGGTATTCACTTTTCGCTAGCATGCGGAACAGGGTTGACTTACCCGCACCATTTTTACCTAAAATTGCGACGTTATTCTCGGTTGGAAAATCAAAATTTAAGTTTTTAAATATATACTGAGGGCCCATTTTACTGGGATAGCTCTTTGTTAAGTTTTCTATTCTGATCATCGAGATAGCACCCTCTTCCACGTGATGTGGTACATCGAAAGGCTTAGAAATAAAAAAGCGATGGTAATTTCTACAATAAAACTTAACGACACCCCTTTGGTCCCGTAGGACTCGAAGCATGCATAGCGCGCGAGCTCATTGAAATGTACAAGCGGGTTCCACGTCAGATACGGCCAATACTCTTCGGGCAAGTCTTGCAAGCTGAAAAATACGCACGAAATAAACATTAACGGGCGAGTTAGCATTGATTTAATTTTATCGACTTCTGGTACGAATGCGGCAGCGATGGCAAAAATCATCCCAATGGATATAGAGAATACCCATAAAAGTAGAAATAAAGATATCAGCAGCAATGGGTCGTTTACCGTAAAGGTCTCACCCATCAAGTAAAGCGCAAGGCATAGTAATGCGACAACCACTACCTTTACAGAAAACTCGAGGAAGCCGGCTGTGAGTATTGCTGAAATAGGTTGAACCTGTCTGAACGCATAGAGCGGCTTATTTCTTCGTACAGATGTTGAGACTGACTGTAGGCATGTAGTCAAAGACTGCAGGCCGACCATTCCTATCATCATAAATAGAAAGAGAGGAATAGAGTGGATATCATCGCCACTGATCAGTCCGCGCAGGTATGACAGCGCGAAAATAAATGCAAAGGGCTCTAAAAATGCCCATCCCAAGCCAAACTTATCGTTAAATTTACTTTGAAGCTCACGCAGGAAAAGCGCAAAAATAACGCCTCTCCATGCATAGAGCTGATCTTTAAACGTTACCATGCTTAGTTAGTAGCAACGTTAGCTGCAATAGCAATTTGATAAACGATTTGGGTAATATCTTTAACAGCTTGCAGTACTTTGGTATCAATTGCAGGCAGAACGATAATCTGATCCCCTGGCTCAAGCTTGCTTTCATCGCTTGAAAGGAATGAGTCGTTCACGCTTGAAAAAGTAACGTTCCCATTTTTGCGAACAATAAGTATACGCTCGTCTTCAGCGCGTTCAGTAAAGCCGCCAGCCCAAGCTACGTAATCTTCAGTAGTTGCATC
Source organism: Alteromonas sp. ABH4_454 (assembly GCF_056311775.1). Classification (NCBI taxonomy): domain Bacteria; kingdom Pseudomonadati; phylum Pseudomonadota; class Gammaproteobacteria; order Alteromonadales; family Alteromonadaceae; genus Alteromonas; species Alteromonas sp. ABH4_454. Next base: position 1,787,731 of record NZ_CM149972.1, read on the forward strand.
TGGGTTAAATACTACAGATTGTGGTAGTAGTACTTCACCGCCTACATGTATCAAGTCAGTCACTTCAGGAATGACGATGGTGTCATTAGGTTCAAGCAGAATATTCGCTATGTCGCCGTTTTCAGATACAACAACACGGCCTTGTGGCTCTACTTGCCTTGCTCGAGCTATAAAGTCTGCAACAAGCTGTGCTTCTTGAGCGCGTATAGCACCTTCACCCGTCGAGCTTATCGGAGCGGTATACATGCTTCTCTCAAGACGCTGTAGACCTTCTTCAATGATTTCCTTTTGCTTAACGGCAACACTTTCTCTAAGTAGGTAGATATTTTGCGTGTCAGAGAGCGTGGTATCAGCTTCAATATGATCTAACACGTCAAGTAAGCGTGCGCCTTTATCAACCATGATTTGTGATGCACCTGCGAAGGCGCCAGCAACATTGATTCGATATATTTGCGGCTCGTGATCCGCAATGTATTCTACCGTGTCGCCTGCGCTTAGCTCTAAAGAAGCGAACTCTTTTAAATCTAGGTAGCGTGCGAACTGTTTATTATTGCGAACACCTGATACTGAGGCATGAGAAGCGAATTCACCAGGTCGTGCAAAGTAATTAACCACGCCACCGTTAAGCTCTTCATTTAAAAATTCAAAGGTAAAGCTATTGCGAGCACCGGTTTCAACAACGATAGTGTTGCCAATTGGGTGCACTAAAATGGTGTCGCCGTCTTTGAAGGATACTTCTGGAAGCTTTCCACTTCTAAAAAAGGCATACAAGTCTGCAGATGCGACGACCTTACCATTGCGAACGACATCTATTTGCCTAAAACTGCCGCGCTGGAAATCGATGCCGCCTGCACGTTTTAAATAATAAAGCACGCTATCTGAAGCAAGGCCGGCGTATTGACCGGGGCGCAATACTGGCCCTGATACAAATATGGACACCGGGGTCGACGTAAGAAGGTTTACGTAAACATTCACATCATTGGTATACACCTGCCTGATTTTCGCTGTAACCGTTTGGTTAACGCTTCCTGCTGGTGTATTTGCGACTCGGATAGGGCCAATATTAGGAATAAAAATATTGCCTTGGTTATCTACGGTAACTACGCTAGAGAAATTGACCGCGCCCCATAGCCAAATATTTATTTTATCACCCGGCGCCACTAAATAATTGTCGTTTAAGCCTGAACTGCGCTCTGACTCAAAGCCACCAATAAATAGGTTCGCAGCAAATGGCGGATTTTCCATAGGGGGTTGGGCAGGAAAAACCGTTTCAATAGTAGGTTCTCCAGGTAAATTTACACCGTTTCGCGGCTGAGTGGAAAATTGCCCCATCGAGTTTGCAGTACCTGTGGCGCCCGGCAGAGTTCGCTGTGTCGAGATACTAAGAGGAGAGACTGACTGCGCAGCGCCTCCGCTTTGCGATTGTTGAGCCCTTTCTCTTAGCTGCTGTAGTTGTTCGACACTTTGTGCGAAAACAGGTTGCAAAAGAAGGCAGCCAACTACTGCTGAACATGCTGTTACTGAAAGCGTTTTGATTGTGTTTTTTATATCCATAAACTTCATTAACTTATTCACCTTGCGCGGTTGCCGAAACTACGAGAGGAGAAACGACTTTCCATCGCCCATCCCGCTGGCAAGTGGTTACTTTGCGCTGCGCGCCCGTCGGAACCGAGTCACTGTCTTGTAAAGAAAAGCGGATACACTTATTGCCGGTGGCTGAAATGTAGTGTTTGGTGGCTGCGTAATCATAGTCACCAAAACGTATTGAAAAAGATTCTTTTTTATCGAAATAAATGTTGGCTTTTGGAATATTTATTGCAGACTCTTTTTCCGGTGCTAGGGAATATGCAAGAGAAGAGTGCACCAAGGGTATGTCAGCTTCGGTAACTGTCGGTGAGTTTGTACACCCTGCGGCGCTCACAATTAATGCGAACGGAAAAATTAAACGTTGGAATTGTTTGAACATTAGCTTTCATATCCATATAGCAATTTCGCGCTAGGATAACACAAGTTTTAAAAAAAGCATGTTTGCTATCGCAGTGGCGCTAAGGTTTAAGACTTCAAAATGACTATATTGTTATTGGAAAGTTCACAATGAGTAGGAAATTTAATAGTTAGTGAAATAATTGCGCTTGTGGTACGTCTACATTTTGTATTTGCGAGTAACTGAGATGTCACGAAACGGCTTCATGTGGCAGTTAGCGTAATATTTGTGCGTGGTAAGCGCAGCTAAAACTGTAACTATTACGAAATGTTTTGAAACGATAATTTTGCGATTGGGGTGGTTACTTAAACAAATGTTTTATATCATATGGCAGTTTTCGACCCGCATAGTTATAACGATAAACCCTCACCGCGCTGGAAGAAATGGAAGTTGTACAAATATGGAATCGATATTGAGCTTTTTAAACAAATTTACAAGTGCATTGGTCAGGCTGGAAAACTCGCGTGTTTCGGTAACCGGTGACGAGAGGTTGTGTGTTTTATGCTAGCGTACTTGCAGTTCGTCCCGCTTTTTACTGCATTTTTCGTAGCCCTAATTCTTTTAGTGGTGATGACGCCTCTAGCGCATCAGTTTGGTTTAGTTGATCAACCTACAGCACGTAAGCGCCACGCAGGTATTGTCCCTTTAACAGGGGGCGTGGCTATATTTATGGCTGTACTTGTTGCAAGCGTCGCCACCGATGTGTGGATGAAAAATAACCCGCTATTTTTTACCGCATCTGCTTTTGTAGTTTTGCTTGGTATGCTGGACGACCGCTTTGACTTAAGTGCGAAAGGTCGCCTCATGTGTCAATTTGGTGTGGCCGCCATTATGGCATGGAGCGCGCAAAATTATATTACGTCGTTAGGCAATATCTTTGGCACTGGCGAGGTGCTTCTCGACCTCGGAGGCTATTTCTTCACCATCATTTGTGTTGTCGGTGTTATCAATGCATTTAACATGATAGACGGCATTGATGGTCTTGCAGGCGGTATGAGCCTGGTTATATTGCTTACCGTGGCAGGTTTTTTAATTTTCACTGGCAATGGCGTCTCTATTATGGAGCCACTTATTATTGTGGCTGCTATTGTTCCTTTCTTGGCGTTTAACCTGAGTTGGAAAGGGTTCAAAGGGAACAAGATATTTATGGGCGATGCAGGCAGTATGTTTGTCGGCCTCACCATTGTATGGCTACTTGTTGATCACACCCAAGGTGAAACGGCTGCGTTTAGACCTATAACGGCGGTGTGGCTTGTTGGGCTTCCCTTGATGGATATGGCTGCAATCATGTACCGTCGAGCGCGCAAGGGGCAGTCTATGTTGAAACCAGACAGGCAGCACCTTCACAACATTTTCATGCGAGCAGGGTTAAGCAGTAGGCAGTCACTGGTTGCAATATTGTGCCTAGGCGCGTGCTATTGCCTTATCGGTATATTAGGCGAAGTTTATCAAGTACCTGAAGCGTTTATGTTCTATGGTTTTATTGGGCTTCTAGTCGTCTATAGTCTTGTGATTCAGCATATATGGAGCGTACTTCGCTTTATTAAGCAAGTCAGGACCTAGATTCGGTAAAACCCATAGCAGGTTGCATAAAATCTCTGTAACATACTGTCGAAAAAGAAGCGCGTAAAAGCGCTTTTATTTCCTCTGTTACTTTTATTGCTGGTAAATAATTCTTGATAAATCAATTCTCCGTCATTCACAACCAAAACAAAAAGAAGCATGTTGAATCGATTGTCGCAATGGCCGTTTATCAAGCTGACAATGCGAAATGGTTGCGAGAGGCTATCGAGAGTATAACAGGCCAAACTTATACCGATTTTCTCTTTATCATTGTTATCGACGGGCCGGTTCCAGGGCCCATTACTCAAGTACTTCAACACGCTGCAAAAAATGACGATAGAATTATATTGGCGCAAAATAGCCAAAATATCGGTCTTGCAAGTAGTATGAATTCTGCCATCGATTTTGGCTTGCAGTATACCCCCTCTTATTTTGTGAGAATGGACGCAGACGATATATCCGAAGAACACAGACTTTTGCGCCAAATCACTTACCTAAATCGGCATAGCAATATTTCGGTTCTAGGCTCAGCGCTCACTGAAATAAATGAAAGCGGGAAAAAAGTCGGAGCGAGAGTAATGCCTGCTTCACACAAACAAATAACCCGAATACTACCTAGGCGCTGCTCGCTAAATCACCCTACAGTGGTGATTCGTTACAACGTGTTTCATGATGGACACAGATACAATGGCGACTTACTTAACACACAAGATTATTTTTTCTGGGTTTCACTAGCTTCACAAGGTTATATCTTTAGAAACCTGAAGGACAGATTATTAAAGTTTAGAAGAGTGAATAACTTCTATAAGCGGCGTGGGCTGAGCAAGTCTCTCAATGAGTTTAGAGCGCGCATCTTTGCGATCACTAAATTAAAACAGTTTTCACCCTATAACTTTTTTTATGCTTGCGGTGTCTTATCACTGCGATTGATGCCAGGGAAAGTGGTCAAATTAGCATACAAGCTCGACAGACATTTGTTAGAGAGGTTTGGTAAGCATTGAAAACAGGGATTGTCGTAATACTTTATAACCCCGATATTGACCACCTTACTAGTGTGATTCAGGCTTTTTCGGCTCCAGAATGGGATTTAGTGCTAGTTGATAATTCAGCTAATGCTAATGAACGTTTGAATACATCTAGCTTCACTTACATTCATTGTGGAACCAATCTGGGTATTGCTAAAGCTCAAAATATAGGTTTGGAAAAGCTTTTTGATAAAGCTGTTGAATACGCTTTCCTGCTCGACCAAGATAGCCAGTTTACACCTAGCATTGCCAATGAATTATTAGGCCAATTTACTACTTTGGAGCAAGAAGTGCCTATCGCCGCTATAGGTCCCTCTATTTACTGTCAATTTTCTGATTGTGTTGATCAGGGTGTGCTTCAAAAGGGTAAAAAGGTCTCCGATAGCTTGAAGGAAGTGAAACAAATTATTGCCTCAGGCATGCTTATCTCTCGTCGTGCTTTTGAGAAAGTGGGCGGAAAAGAAGAGGCACTTTTCATAGATGGTGTCGATCATGAATGGTGCTGGCGAGCTCGAGCTAAGGGTATGGTCATTTACCAGTCGTTGAGCGCTTGTATGCCTCATCGGCAAGGCGACGATAGAGTGAAGGTATGTGGTGTTATGTTTAAGCAAGGTGCTCCCATTAGACTCTACTATCAGTTTCGCAACGTACTTATTCTTGCCCGACGTAGCTACGTTCCGCTTTATTGGAAGCTCCGTCATGTTTGTGCAATACCCGTAAGGTATCTTGTTAATCGATTTTGCTTTGGGCAGGGAAAAGCGAGAGGTCAATATATGCTTAACGGGTTAAAAGATGGTTTTATGCGTAACGGCGGTCCTATTCGATCAAACAAGTGGGCTAAATAAGCGTCGCTAATCAGCTACTTCTAACCGATTGGATCGTAAGTAAAGTGAAAAATATACTCACTGCTCTTTCACTAAATTGGTGCATTAGATATTATTTATCCCAAATTTTGTGCATTAATGAGTGGAAAATAACCGTAATGCCCATTTTCAAGACATAAATGCTCTAAAAGGGTAATTGGAACATCGATTGCATTACTCTTTTGTATAGTAGCGAATATAGATAAGCTTAAGAAATAACTGACGGCAAGGCGCCGACTTGAGCGAGTAACTAGGATTTTAAAAAAGGATATTAACTTATGAGTCAGGTTAAAAAAGCGGTAATTCCTGTAGCAGGTCTTGGGACGAGAATGCTTCCGGCAACGAAGGCTATCCCTAAAGAGATGTTGCCTGTGGTTGATAAGCCACTAATTCAATACGTTGTTAGTGAATGTGTTGCGGCTGGTGTAAAGGAAATTATTCTAGTAACTCACGCTAGTAAGAACAGCATCGAGAACCACTTTGATACTTCATTTGAGCTTGAAGCTACGCTTGAAAAGCGTGTTAAGCGTCAACTTTTAGAAGAAGTTCAGTCAATTTGTCCGAAAGATGTAACTATCATGCACATTCGTCAAGGCGTAGCTAACGGATTAGGCCACGCGGTATTGTGTGCACGCCCGTTAATCGGTGATGCTCCTTTTGCTGTAGTGCTTCCTGACGTAATTATTGATGATGCAGCGAGTAACCCGAAAAAAGATAACCTTGCTGATATGGTTGCTAAATTCAATACCAGCCGTGTAAGCCAAGTTATGGTTGAGCAGGTACCAGAAGAAGATATCTCTAAATTTGGTATTGCTGATCTTGATGGAGCAGCTATCACTCCAGGTGATTCAGCGAAAATTCACGCAATGGTTGAAAAGCCACCTCGTGACGAAGCGCCATCAGACCTAGCTGTAGTAGGTAGATATGTGCTTTCAGAAAAAATTTGGGATTTGCTAGAGTTCACACCACCAGGTGCGGGCGGCGAAGTTCAACTTACCGATGCTATTGATGCATTGATGAAGCTTGAACAAGTAGATGCTTACTACATGAAAGGTAAGAGCCATGATTGCGGAAGCAAGCTAGGCTACATGAAAGCTAATGTGGAATACGCATTGCGCCATCCTTCTTTAGGTGATGAGTTTAAAGAATACCTAGCGTCTGTAGTGAAATAATAGAGTATTTCGGAAGCTACAAGTAATATAAAAATGCGCCAATATTGGCGCATTTTTTTTAATCACTTTTTTGTACTCTGCTAAACGAACCATTAAATTGTTATCTAAAGCCGTTAAGCTAATGTCATTTACTTAACACGTACATGACCTTTTATCTTACTTAGCATTTTTTCGCCAATGCCTTTTACTTGGGTTAGCTGCGCGACTTCAAGAAACGGTCCCACTTCTTCACGGTACTGAATAATCGCTTTTGCTTTAGACTGACCAACACCTGGTAGCGAAATTAACTGCTCCACAGTCGCTGAGTTTAAGTCGATGCGCTGTTGCAGGTTTGTTTCTTTATGCTGTGTTTGCTTAATACTTTCTACTTCAGCATGAACCACAGGAGCTTGAATAGCTAACGCTGATAGAACGAGTAAGCCAGATATTAATTTTTTCATCATCTTTCCTTGTAAGTGTTGCTAAGTACGCTACCCAATTTTGAGGCATTACGTCTTAGCTAAATGGGATTAAATTTATGTACCCAGAGTGCACTGACTTTTTCTAGTCTTAGTACTATCGAAACTAACTCGTCCATAACTATTAGACTCTATTCGATGTAGCGATTAGTAACAAAGCGCAAAGCACTTTAGTGTGTACAAACAAGATAATAGGGGCGGGTTGAAAAAGCGGTAGTCCAGTTTTAGTACAGTTTTTAGTCGGAAAGTGGAAAGTAATGTATAAAAAAACGGGCTAGAAAGCCCGTTTTCAAATAATATCAGTGCTAAAGCACAAAGCGTTTATAGACGGTCAAGAAGCGCTTGGGTAAATTCTGTAGTACCGGCTTCACCACCTAGGTCGCGAGTAGTGCGGTCGCCAGATTCAATAACGTCTTTCAATGCTGCGCGAATTTTCTCTGCTTTATCACCCATGTTTAGGTATTCAAGCATTTGCGCTGCAGCAAGTACTACAGACGTTGGGTTCGCAAGGTTTTTACCCGCGATATCTGGTGCAGAGCCATGAACCGCTTCAAAGATCGCACAGTCTTCACCAATGTTTGCGCCTGGTGCCATACCAAGACCACCAACAAGACCCGCACACAGGTCTGAAAGGATGTCACCGAAAAGGTTAGTGGTTACGATAACGTCAAACTGGTGAGGGTTCATCACAAGCTGCATACAGCAGTTATCTACAATCATCTCAGCAGATTCGATGTCTGGGTAACGCTCGCCAACTTCACGAGCAACTTTTAGGAATAGACCTGACGTCGATTTAAGAATGTTTGCTTTGTGTACCGCTGTTACTTTCTTACGGCCTTCGCGACGTGCTAGCTCATAAGCGAAAGTTACGATTTTCTCAGCGCCGTCACGAGTAATTTTACTCATTGCTTCAGCTTCGTTTCCGTCTTCTGAAACAACTTGCCCAAGACCAGAGTACATACCCTGCGTGTTTTCACGTACAGTGATGATATCAATATCTTCGTAACGTGCTTTTGTGCCTTTAAAAGACATTACCGGGCGAAGGTTAGCGTACAGTTTAAACTGCTTGCGAAGACTAACGTTGATAGACGTAAAGCCTTCACCAACTGGCGTAGTTAAAGGGCCTTTAAGCGCAACTTTATTTTTTGCGATAAGGTCTAGTGTTTCTTGAGGTAGAAGCTCGCCATGTTCTTCCAGTGCAACTAAGCCCGCATCGGCATAGTCATAGGCAAAGTCACAGCCAACCTTATCTAGAATTTTTGTGGTCGCATCGATAATGTCCGGGCCAATGCCGTCACCGCGAATGACTGTAATACGTTGCTGAGTCATGTGGAGGGATCCTCTGGTAATTCTGTTATCAAAATCGTTAGGTTTATTCAATTTTTGGTTTGGCGCGTGAGGTGCCAAGTTCTGCTTGCTTACTTATTATAATTGAAATTGTAGGGAAAAAGGATAAAGCACCGCAAAAGTTGCCGTATTTTATACGATAGCCGGCGCAAGTTATAGCCATTCGTAAAGATAAATTAAGGTGATAGGGCGATTAATCTGTCGTTACGCGCAGATCCAGTTATTAAATAGTATTGATGCGGGCATAGGGTATGAGTTAATAAGTCGGATACGTGTACTATTTCACACTTGTTAGACCAAGGGCTAATAAAGCATTTTTATTGATTTGAGTGTGGTTAAAAGCTCTTATTTGTAACTAAAGATAAAGAGGGCAATAGAGCAGCTGTCCATTGGACTCAAGTGCATTATGAACATCATTAGGTTGTATATTTAAAATGCTGATGAGCGTTTTCACATTAATATCATGAAGTAACGAATAGACACCTTGGTGAAATAGACATGCTTTCGCGAGAGCAAAACTTAATACTAAAATCGCCTGTTCTTTTTGAATCGATTTTGGGACCTCAGTACTCGCTTTTCCGCATTGATGTATTACCGCGCGCCAGGTAGAACTTTGATGCCAACTACCAGCAAGTTCCGACGCTATTGCTAGCCAAGGCGTGTCGGACTTCACTTTAAACGCGTTATTAATAGATACGGTTTTGTCGAGGTCGACAGGCAAGGATTTTGATACTTTGAAACCTGGAAGAGTAAATAGCGGCGTGCAAACGAAGGTCATCGTTAAGGCTGCCGACTGCGGCGTAAATTTCGAATCTACAATTTGTGCAAAGTAGCTAGAAAATGAGCACGCTAGTAAGGTTATTTGCTTACACATTCCCATCAGTGGAAAGTGATTCTGCGTCAGCCGCTCTAAAAGTGCAAACTGAATAAGCATGTCGCCCACCCGTTCTATACCATAGGTTAATACTGCCTGTTTGATACTTTTCACTGGCAGTTGCAGCCTGTTGTCTTGACTCGCTGTGTGCATCAAAAAGTGGTTAAAAGTAGGGACTTTTTCAATTTTTTCACACAGCTGTTCAATCACGACATCTTGCTTTTGCAATTCATCGATAATGGTAGTAAGCGCTTTGGGAGGATGCTGTATAGCGAATGTTGAAGGCAAGTATGGTGTGCCGCCCTGGTTCACTCTGGCATTGGCGGTGTCTGTATACAGCGCTATGAAATGTTCAAAGGGTAATGATAAAGGCACCGGAGCTTGAATAGCCGATAAAGGAAGCCATTTGCCATCTTCGTCATCCTTGCTGAGCGTAAATACATACCCGTGATTTTGCTGCACATCTACCAAAGCGCCGGGTACACCCTTAGCAAAAACTTTTGCTCCAGGAAGCAAACCTTCGAATAGCTGAATAAGCGGTGCGATATGATGGCGATGATGGGCAGGCAGGCGACAGGCTATGTGGGTAAACACCGTTTGGTAATCGGCTTTTGTTGCGTTTGAGGCGAAAACACCCGAGAGAAGACTGAGCCTCTGCGCTAAATTTAGTCGGTTATCTGCAATAAAGTTAATGTATTTTCCCATCTGAAAGGCTTTTTGCAATTTTACAGTATCTTGCCAAATGGCCAGATTATGTTTACGCAAAAAGCGAATGACTTCAGGAATACTATCTCGTGGTGTTTTAGCGCTTGATAGCCAAAAAGTGGCAAGTAAAGACGCAAGAAGGTGCTGTAAATAATGATCGTTGAATCGACACAGCTTGCCGAATAGTGCCAGCAGCAAAAGTTGTTGCGTGTCTTTAGGTAAGTCGTTATCAATATGAAGCGTGGCCGCAGCTAGGGCTGGGTTTGCATTAACTAACGTCAATATCCGTTTTGCGTTTTTTAACCAATGATTAATACGCTGCTCGACTGATAACTCAGCTTCGCCTATATGAACAAGGCGTTTAAGTGTGGAAATGATGTCGGTCACTCCCCATCCTTTTTAACTTTTTTGATAGCTAGAGTAAGCCCCTTCACCCCAAGCTATAAGCTTATCGTTTTCGAACAGTAAAGGTGTGCACTCATCTTGTGTTGTAAGTCCGTCTGCGCGTACGTGCTGAGTTCTAAAAAACATAACTTGAATCGCTGTAGCACCTTGTCGTTTTGCTTCTGTAATGTCAGGCGAGCCCAGTAAAGCAAGTACCTCTTCTCTAGTACTGCCCAATTTCAATTTAGTAATTTGAACGCGGTTGTACTCTTCACGGTCTTTCCAATCCATATTTTCAGGTTTATCAGGGTAAAAGGCGATAACCATAAAAACAAACACCGCGTATAACGCAACGCCAGCTAATATTAGACGAATAACCTTGGTATTCATGACCGTTACTTCTCGTTTTCTATACTAAAATGTTAGTGAGGGACATTGGTGCCCAAAAGCATGACCATTTAACAAGGTAAACTTGCAGCCCGTAACATTTTTCTGTTTAACAATACTCTAGGCAAGTGTACCTTAAAACGCCTATTAAACATAAGTAGTAAACGTAAGCAAATGCGTCACCTTTTCATTTTGCTTAATTAGCCATTTTTTACAACATAACAAGGCTCGTAGGCACTGCCAGGAAGCTTCATCCTGTGCTGTTTTACGAATGACTCTAATAATGTATCCACTTTGTCCATAAGTGTACTATCGCCGGTAAGCTCGAAGGGACCGTGTTCTTTGATTTGTGCGATGCCTTCGGCCTTTACATTTCCAGCAACGATGCCTGAAAATGCTTTACGCAAATTTGCAGCAAGATCGCTTTCACTTTGATCTAGATGTAGCTGTAATGCTGCCATGCTTTCGTGAGTGGGAATGAAAGGTTGTTGGAAGTCCTGTTCAATTTTAAGTGACCAGTTAAAGCTGAAAGCATCACCCATTGCCCCTCTAAATTTTCTGACTTTTTCAAGGTGTTTGCTCATAGTACGGGCGACTTCTTCAGGGTCATCCACGATAATCTGATATTTTGATTGAGCTTGGGCGCCTAACGTTGCCCCTACGAAGGTATCTATGGCTTCGAAATATTCTTCGCTGCCTGCAGGACCGGTTAATATAAAAGGAAATGGTTGTTGCGCATTGCGCTCATTCATCAATATGCCAAGTAAATAAAGCAGTTCTTCAGCAGTTCCTACGCCGCCTGGAAATACAATGATACCGTGCCCTAATCTAACGAAGGCTTCTAAACGCTTTTCAATATCCGGCATGATAATAAGCTCGTTCACAATCGCATTGGGTGGTTCTGCGGCAATAATGCTAGGTTCAGAAATACCTATGTATCGACCCGATTTGTGACGTTGCTTGGCATGACCTATAGTCGCTCCTTTCATTGGGCCTTTCATTGCGCCCGGTCCGCAGCCAGTACAAATATTCATATCGCGCAGGCCTAACTGATAGCCTACTTCTTTTGTGTATTTATACTCGACTTGATTGATAGAGTGACCGCCCCAGCACACTATAGTATTCACGCTATCGTTACCTTCAAGGGCTTTTGCGTGGCGTAGCATGTCAAACACCATGTCGGTGATCTCACTTCCTTCAGCGGGCGCTGTTTGATGAAGAAATGCATACTTATTGCCCATGTAAAGCAAATCACGCAGTACAGCAAACAAGTGTTCATGAACACCGCGAACAAGTTTTTCGTCTACGAATGCGACTTCTGGCGGATTAACAAGTTCGATCTTTACGCCTCGCTCACGGCGGATGAGTTTAATTTCAAAATTCTCAAAAGGGGCGAAAAGCGCTTCAAAATTGTCTTCATCCACTCCGCTGTTCAATACTGCAAGGCTGCAGTTTCTAAACATCGAGAAGAGCTCGCTATTTGTTGCATCTTGGAGGCGAGAGACTTCCACTTGCGAAAGCTGACTCATAGAGCCAACGGGATTAAGCTGAACTTTCTTCATACTTCACACCTTATAAGTCAGTGCTTAAATCAGTTACTACAAGATTGCGGCCGTTTCGCTTCGCTTTGTAGAGGTATTCATCCGCGCGTTCGAAAACTGTTTCTGTCGTGTCTTCTTTACCAAAGCAGGTCGCGCCAAATGAAGCAGTAATTTTGACTTTTTCTTGCTTAAACTTAAACGGCATAGCAGCCAGTTTAGTTCTAATTTCATTGAGCTTTTCGTCAATTTCTGTCATTTGCGATTCAGGCAGTAGCATCACGAACTCCTCGCCTCCCCACCGTGCGACAAATTCGTTTTCAGAAAGGTTCTGCTTCAAAAACTTACTTACTACTTGAAGGGTTTTGTCACCGGCAGCGTGACCAAATCTATCGTTGATCGATTTAAAATGGTCAATATCTAAAACGGCAACGGCGAGTGTTGTTCCACTTTCCTTGTAGTCAGCAAAAGCGGCTTCCAATTTCTCGTTATAAGCCTGTCTATTTGGTAGGCGAGTGAGTGGATCGGTGCGGCTCTGCATTGCTTGCTCTGCCAGTTTCTTTTTATAAGCGCTGGTTTGCTGTTGCAACGTGTCTATGCGCGATTGCATGGACGATAGCAACGCCAAAAGCGCTTCTTGCCCTTGTTCATCGTTATCTTGCTGCTCGCTTAAGGTTGCTACAAGTTTTTCTACGCGAAGTTGGGTTTGCTCTTTCAGTGATTCTAATGAGTCACTCTCTGATACGGTTTCTTCAATATGACTAATGTGTCGTTTTATCTGCTCTGTACCGGCTTTCCGCTGCTCAAACTGTGCTTGGCTACCCTCAATGGTTATATTTACGTCGTTACTGATTTCGCCTAGCGAGCGATGAAGGCTTTGAATCACTTTCCCTGTTAAGCTCGCCTCTGACATTGCGTCTTGCACGATCATGCGTAAAATTACAACGCAGCTCCTAAGTAGCTGCTCTTTATCCATACCTTCATCGAGGCGTTGCTTAATATCATTGAGCTGCTGATCACTCGGCTTTTTCTGAGCATAAGAAGTAATTAGGTGGTTAAGCTCGACTAAAATAGAACGGTAGTGAGGATTTTCATCTTTAATTGAGCCAACTGTAGCGCTTTCTTTGTCTTCTGGTTTTGCTTCTACTGGTTCAGGTGGCTCAAGGCCTATCATTTCTTTATTCAGCGCGATGCGATGAAGAGCAATGGCTTTGGCGTAAAGCTTATAGATACTGAAAATATCGCCTACAGGTTGGTTAAGTTTAATTAGCTCTTGTGTAGTAAGGCCTTTCAATTCATTGTCTTCAAAAACAACTTTTTGCAGCTGTTTCATTGCATCTTCAAGGGTCGAAACGGTGTCAATACTGTACTTTCTTAACGTAATTTCTTGACGCTGAAGAGATTTGTTGAGCTTTTCAATGCTTACAGCGGCAAGGGTAAAATTAGGCGTACCTGAAAGATGACCGCGCAGCACTTTGAGTTCGGAATCTATTTTATCGGAAAAGCCCTCATAGAATGCTGAGAGCCTCACGATAAATTGACAAAGAAGCGCGTTATTTTGTTTTAGTGCTTGTAGTTGTTTTGCTTCCATAATCTCGTCTTTGTTCTAATTCGCAATTACCGTTGCGATTTAGTTCGCTTTTGTTTGTGTGCTTCATCGCTGTATTACTGACGCGCCTGACGATGGTTTGCATAAGGTGCTTCGAAATTCGAACGGAAAGGGTTGATGTCTAACCCCCCACGTCGGGTATAACGGGCACACACTGTTAATTTAGCGGGCTTACAATGCTGCATAATATCGTTGTAAATACGCTCAACGCATTGCTCATGAAATTCATTGTGCTGCCTAAAGCTAATCAGATATTTTAAAAGCCCTTCGTGATCAATGGCTTTTCCTTCATATCTAATCTGAATACTAGCCCAATCTGGCTGACTTGTGATTAAACAATTAGATTTAAGTAAATGAGAAACCAAAGTCTCCTTGGTATCGACATTATTCTCGGTAACCGCTAAATATTGTGTGTTAGGTGAGTATTGCTCGATTTCCACATCAAGGTTATCTAATAAAATTCCCTCGAATTCCTTAAACTGCAATGCGGTAAACTGTTGAGGAAGAATGAGTTTTACCTGAACCTGCTCCCCTGCACATTTAGATAAATCAGCTTGAAGAACTTTTTGAACCTCTTCTGGTGAAGCAAGCTTTGATTGGTTGAAACTGTTCAAATATAGCTTGAACGATTTTGATTCAATAAGGTTTGGGGAAGTAATTGGAACGTGACACTCCAAAATTGCCACATTAGGCTTCCCTTTTTCGTTAAGCCAAGAAAGTTCATATCCCGTCCAAGTGTCTATTCCGTCAAACGGTAATTCAGAATCGTTAAGGGATAACGTATCTCGGCTTAAACTGCGAGGTACCCCTTGCAATAAGCTTGGGTTGTATTCAAATTCATAGTCAACCTGTTTGCCCAGAGATAGGTCATCAGGTGCGGAGATAATAATTTTTTGAGGCGAATTGTCAGTCGACATAAGAACCTTTCATCTATCTACTTAAAGTGCTAACCGGTGTGCTGCTACAGCGTAATTTTATAAGGGTACGTTATGAACTAGCAGTACAGCCGAAGCAAGCCGAGTATTGACTTAACTGTTTAGTTGTATAGTGTACCCCAAAAATACGAGGGTAATGTCAAAATGGCTCTAACAATTCCTGCACAATTAGATAAATTTGTATCATCTTATGTCGAACAAGCTGAAGGTAAGGGATTAGAAATCGCATTTGACAGCGAGTGGCCATCGCCTTGCTATAAAAATAGTGCGAATGACGGTGAGCTCGTCAGTTGGGCTCCCGTGCTGCAATCTCCTCCACACTCTTTCGATAATGTTGAAGAAGCACTGACCTTAACGCTCAATCCAGATTATTGTCAGTTTTTCACTCGTTATTACAGTGACAATTTAAAGGCAGTGGCACCTCAAGGTAACTGCGAATTGCTTCAAGTGTTTAATAGCGAAGACTTTGAAAGGCTACAACAGAATTTAATCGGCCACTTGTTAATGAAGCAAAGGCTCAAACAAGCACCTACGTTGTTTTTCGGGTTAACAGACGAAGAGGATTTTATATTAACGGTTGTCAACGAAAGCGGTGAAGTGGCATTAGAACAAGTAGGAAGAGAGCCTGCTAAAATACTTGCCCCATCTCTAGCCGTATTTCTTGAGCAACTCACTCCTCGTGCTTGAAAATAACGCCTTTATACAACCTACCTAAAAACAGTCACTACTTTCTTTGTTCGCATTAGTGTTTACTGCGCATCCATCAATTTAAGTAGTGCCTGTTTTAATTCAGCGACTTCCTTTTCTAATGTTTCCACACGCGCTTGAAGGCTGTCTGGTCGATGTGTATTTAACGAAGTACTTTGTGCAGATTGGGCTTCTTTGCCGGTGGCGTCAAGCTGAGGCTTATGTGCATTGAATCGTTTAATTGCTTCAATAGCTTCTGTTACTGACACTTTAAATGGGGCTTTAGACCTTAAAATGCCTACCGTTGGCGTTTTGCCTTCCTGATACATTTGAAGACATAAAACGTGAAGCTGCTGCAAGTTCGAATTTGACATAAGAGTAAAGAGTTTTTAAATCGCGAATATAGCTAGTGTAGCTTGTTCACATAGTCAATTTCACTAATAAGTTGCTGATTTCACTATTTTTCAAATGTGCAAAAGTTGAGTGGTAAATAAAGTTTATAAAAATCAAAAGGATATGCTTTTGGTACTATTCTTGTTTACTTAGTTTTGAATCACGTTTGTTTACACCATTAAGTGGATGAAACATAGACAGTGCATTGCATTCAGTGTCGATTCACATAGTAGGCGTAATACTCTACATGGTTATAAGTACTGACAATGTTTGCATTTGTAAGGTTTGCAACTGAAAGGCCATCAGGCTCTTAATTTAAAAATAAAAAACAACACACATATTTAAGGAATTCACATGAAAACGGTTCTTCTTTCTGTAGCTTTAGCATCTTCTGTTTTGCTTTCTGGCTGTGTCGTATCTGTAGGGGGCGGGTCAGATAGCCACTATGGCGCAGATTGGGAAGATAGAGAGTTTAATAATCGCAAACATATCGCAAATCTTGAGACGGGCACGAGCTATGAAAGTGTCTTAAGAAAAATGGGCGTTGCAGACTTTAACGAATTGTTTGAAAAGCAAGACGGTACATATCGCGTACTGTATTACCGCACCCAAAAAACAATGGGCGATGGTATAACGACGAAAGATGAGTGTACGCCTCTTGTTTTTAGAAATAGCAGCTTAGTAGGTTGGGGCGATAGCGCATACAGCCTGATGAATTAATTTAATGTGTGATCTGGCAAATGTATAGCGATGGATAATTTGTCAAAAAGCTAAATGTTAATTAAAAGTTAACATGATAGGGGTTTTCAAGTAGGCTAAAGTTTAGACAGGGTGTGTGGGGCGCGAAAATAAAGCGAGTGCCCCAGTGCCCACTTTTTCTTATTTTACCGTACTAGGTATGAGTAACTAAACAGCTTTGCGTACATGGAGCCCCTATGAACACCGATGCCCACAACAACGCGTTGGCCCCCTTGCAAGACACTGTCAAAGCGATTTACCTTTCAGTCGACGATCTCAAAGTTGCCGCGTCTATACTTTACAATGCGTATGTAGATGACCCCCTATTCATAGATATCTTTCAGGCGGAAAAAGAAGGTTATGAAAGTCGCCTTCGGTCAGCCATTCGCGAGGAACTTAACGCATTTTGGGTAGCAGAGCAGCCCATGATTGGTTTATTTGACGACGATAGATTGATTGCGGTGGCATGCCTTACCGCACCGGATGCGGCTTTTGGTGCAGGGCGTTACTGGCACTGGCGATTGAGAATGCTGCTAACCGCAGGTTTGTTCGGCACCAAACAAATGCTGGAAAAAGAAGAGAAAGTAAGAGCGCTAGTACCTGCAGATAATTTCCATATGCTGAGTTTCATTGCGGTGCATCCTGATTATCAACACCACGGTCTCGGGCATATATTGCTAGGCGCCATCGATAGTGTTGTCGAAGAAGACGACAAAAGCGAAGGCGTTTCGGTATTTGTGACTGTAGATAAACATCGTACTTTTTTTAACGATGATAACTATCAGGTTGTCGGACAACTAAGCCTTTCCCATGTTCAGGGGGAAGTCATGTTCAGACAGAAGTGACGCTTTTTTATTCAAAAAAAATGTACCTATCAGAACCTCGCCAAAAACAGTTCCAATCTTTACGCCAAATTTACTACAGCGCTTGTAAGACATGTCCTACAAATGCTGTGAGTGATCTTACCTAAATTCTGAAAGAATTAGTCATACTAAAGTATACGACCTTTGTTTTTTAAGGATTTTTTCTTGTTAGCCAAAAGTCGTACAAAAACTTTTCTTAAATCTCTGTAATTCAATATGGCGGTAATATTTGGAAGGGATACTATGAACATGTCACAAGGAAACACGACGAGTCACGGATTGAGTCAGGAATTCATTAAAGGAATGAATTAGGACAACTTAAGGAAGAGATTCTCATAAGGTTGTGAGTAAAAGGAAGGGACGCAGTAGGGAATTGCGAAACAAGGAAGTGACAAAGGACTGAAGGGAACGAACGGATTTCATGGACGGTACGTGTGATAGGAATGTCACAGACAGGACGTAGCATGGATAAGGACAAAGCTTGCAGGGAGACTTAGTGGCAAGGAGCCAAGGGCAAGGCGGCCTTTAAGGAATTTCTAGTTTGCATGGACGAGCAAACCAAGGATGAAAGAGGGACATGCTGAAGGATTAGCAAAGCTGTAGCAGGATGTGCAGCGAACAAAGGACGAAGGAAGGGAAGGTCAGCGGAGACTGACAAGGACAGCCTCAGGATGAGGAACACTGCATGAAGGATGTGCAGTAATAAAGGAAAAAAGGAAAGGGACCTACGCATGGAAGTGTAGCTCGCGCAGGAAGTCGCGAGAGTAGATGGAAAGGGGTGTATACGGATTTTAATCGGGAAGATTTTAGTCGCAAAGGATCGCGGAGAAGGATACTCAAAATTCCAGGAAAAAGGGGAGCCGTCAGGTTCCCCTTTTTTTTGGTGGTTTGGAGAGGCATATTTTTCAGCTTTCTGAGAATTATTTCTTAGTTATAAAAAAACTGTAAAACCCCGGGCGTAAGCATTTACACCCTATGCGGCGGCACTTCGGTTCGCATGACTCTCACGCCTATCAACTCGACTTCGCCGGTATACCTGTCTTCACCATTACTTGAAAACTCAAAATTAAATAAGCTGTGCCAGTCCGGTTTGCCAAACTTAAATGAGAACCGAGTTTTTGCCCTAGCCACACTTAACAGCTGCAAACCATGCTTATCGCAATATTGCGTTAGATAAGCGTTTGTTCGTTCTGAAATAGCCCGAATACGCCAAAATTGATAGCCGGTAAAACCAATCGTTAACCATATGACTAATTCAAGTAACGTCATCTACTTTCTCGCCTGCGCAAATAATCGCTGAAATGCTTTGCTGAGAATATCCGAGTTAGCATCCGAGTGCAGCAGCGTAAGTACTTGTCTCCGCAACTTCGGGATTTGGACTAAATCAGAAAAGAAACCAGCAAATAAGGCACCCTGATGACCTTCTTTTTCATCAACTTTTGCAGCTTGTTCTAAAAAGATGCTCAGCAATAGTGGTTCCATTTGCTCGAAATGCCGTGCCGCAATAACACTTAAAATATCGAGGCGCTGCGTTTTCTCATCGTTCAATAAATCTAGTAGCTTACTATTTATCGTTGGGTTGAAGTTTCCTTCAGAGGAGCCTCTCAAAGCCGCTAGATTGGTGTCGTCTCCATCATCAATTTTGCTCAAATATATCGCTAATAAGTTATCTGACAGAGAAACGCTCTCGCTTGTCTCCATTAGCGTATTAACAAACACATCTGAGTAAAGTGCTACATTGGCTTTAATTGCTTCTTCTAACACATCTCGCTTTGGGTGCATGCTGAAACCATGTATAAAATCGGCTACGCTTTGCATTGATATTTTTTGCCAATCCACAAGCTGCGGGGCTTGGATATAAGCTTCAACTTTCTGCGCCTCTTCGCTTAAGGGATGGTTCAACGTGCTTTTGACTAACGCATTAAACTGAGCGAGTTGCGTTTGGTTCGGAACGAAGGAATAAGGGTTGTCGGGCAATTGCTGTGCATTTTCGGTATCTTCTGCAATCGACTCCCCTAGAGCATCCACAATAATCTCTAGAAAATGATTTCTAGCAGCTGCAACGACTAAGCCTTGCTCATCAAGTGGCAGCTTTATAAACCAAATATAGTGTTGCGAAGATGCATTTTTGTTCCAAAAAACAATACCGAACCACGCATGTTGTTGACGAGGGTAGGGCGCGTAAGCACTGCCATTTTCTATTTCTAGAAACGTTTGATTATCTGTGGGTTCAATACGTCGACCTAAATCAAAAACATGATATTCAGTGCCTGCGTGTAACAAAAACTCACTGATAGAATTGATACTGTTAGCGCTCATAACTCGTTCCAAAATACTGCTTTAAATAAATGTTGCTAGGCCCGTAACCCTTTGATGTTCAGCAAAGAACAACCGCCTCTAGGACGTGCTTATATTCGCTAGGGCCATCAGCAAACCTCATTAATGGTATCACAGCAGAAGAATTTCAACGATACAACACACTGACTTATGTTGACCTTAAGCCCCTGATATACTGCGCGCTATAAATTGAAGCGTATTAGGATAGGGGAGGAGTAGTGAATCAAGCGAATAGTAGCAGTCATTTAGCTTTCATCAACGCACTTGAGCAATTAGAAGCGGTAATGCAGCAAGATGGTGTTTGGCCAGATGAAGTACCCAATGACCAAGCGCTTAAAAATGCTATGGGAAGTGAAGTACCTTTCGCAGCAGATTGTTTTTCTTTTGAAGCTTGGCTTGCTTTTATTTTTATACCCAAAATGCGCACTTTATTGAGCCAATCGCACCCTATACCGGCGATGCAAATTACACCCGCAGCAGAAGTATATTTATCTCCCGCGAATCAAAGTACCCTGTCTGCGCTAAAGTATATTGACGATATTGCCAGTGGAGACATTGGATGAGTAAGCTAGAGCAATCGCCAAGAGCCGTTGAGAAAGTGTCACTAAATGATGAAGTCGAGCTGACGGAAAAGCAGACTGGCGAAAAAAACAATGTTGAAGAACAAGGTAGTGCGAACTCTCTACACTTGCCTGTTTTATACCAGGATGAGCATATCATTGCGATAAATAAGCCCCCAGGTCTGCTAGTCCACAGAAGTCCTATAGATAGGCATGAAACCGTATTTGCGGTGCAGACGCTTAGAGATCAAATCGGCAAGCACGTGTTTCCAGCTCACCGCTTAGATAGGCCTACATCAGGCGTATTGGTGTTTAGTTTTAACTCAGAAATTGCGGCAAAGCTAGGCCAGCAAATGATGGACAAGCAGGTGGTAAAGGGTTATCACGCTGTGGTTAGAGGCTTCGTCAACCACACGGGCTTTATTGATTATGCTCTTAAGTATCGTTATGACAAAATTGCAGATAAACACAAAAGGCCACAGCAAGCACCTCAGCCAGCGTCCACCATGTATGAGTCACTCGAAAAGTTTGAAGTGCCCGAGCCTGTAGGTAGGTACCAAAGTGCTAGATATTCGTTAGTAAAACTTTCTCCGAGCACTGGTCGTAAGCACCAGCTTCGAAGACACATGGTTCACATTCGTCACCCCATTATTGGCGATACAACTCACGGCGATGGGAAGCAAAACAAATTCGCTAAACAGCACTTTAATTTTAATAATTTGGCCTTAAGTTGTACTCATATGGGCTTTTCTCATCCTGTTAGTGGTAAATGGATAACGATTAATGGTGAGATGCACAATGAAATGCAACAATTCGTAAACAGGTTAAAACCGTTTAGCTTGATAAGATAGAAATACTTTCCGCCTGTCGACATGGGCGACGATCATTGGTTTAAGAGGTAAAAATGGCAACATTGAAAATTATTGCGGGTACAGTATACGGTAACGCACAACACGTAGCTGAGCAGGTGGAAGAAAATTTAGCTGAGCAGGGAGTTGATTGCTCACTGGAAAGCGACCCTTCAGTAGCCGATTTTACTGATGCTGACGCACTGTTAATTATTACCTCAACGACAGGTCAGGGCGATGTTCCACCTAACCTAGAGTTTGTGTTTTCAGATTTAAAAGACGAATCACCTATGCTAACGGGCAAGCCGTTCGCTGTTGCAGCGCTAGGTGATAGCAGCTATGGAGAAAGCTTTTGTGGTGCTGGTAAACAATTCCAAGAATTACTTGCTGAACTGCAAGGTAACGCGGTTGCTGATATGTTAGAAATTGATGCTATTGAAACCCTAGAGCCAGAAAAAGACGTGGTGGAGTGGGTTAACACCATCAAGGACAAGCTTTTGTCTTAAGCGTTGATGGCTTATGGGTTAAAAATGAAAAGAGGCGCTAAGGCGCCTCTTTTTTTATATGCGAACGTCGTTAGTTACCTAACGACGCATAAGTTATTACTCAACGCCGCGAAGTAGAGCGTTAATACCTACTTTAGCGCGGGTTTTTGCATCAACTTTTTTCACGATGATTGCTGCGTATAGGCTGTACTTACCATCTGCGCTAGGCAGGTTACCCGCAACAACTACAGAGCCCGCTGGAACACGGCCGTAGTGAACTTCGCCGGTCTCACGGTCATAGATACGCGTGCTCTGACCGATGTAAACGCCCATTGAAATTACTGACCCTTCTTCAACGATAACACCTTCTACAATTTCAGAACGCGCACCGATAAAACAGTTATCTTCAATAATGGTAGGGTTTGCCTGAAGTGGCTCTAATACGCCGCCGATGCCCACGCCACCAGAAAGGTGAACATTCTTACCAATCTGTGCACACGAGCCTACCGTAGCCCACGTATCAACCATTGTGCCTTCGTCTACAAATGCACCAATGTTTACGTAAGAAGGCATAACAACCGCGTTCTTACCTACGAAAGTACCTGTACGTACTGCCGCTGGCGGAACAATACGTGCACCGTCAGTCGCAAATTGTTCAGCTGTGTAGTTAGTGTACTTAAGTGGTACTTTGTCATAAAACTTGCTTTCAGCGCCTTCAATCACATCGTTGTTGTGAAGACGGAAGAAAAGTAGAACAGCTTTTTTCAGCCACTGGTGTACTACCCATTCGCCAGCAATTTTTTCTGCAACGCGGCCTTTTCCGCTATTAAGTAGGTCGATAGCTTGCGCTACCGCATCTCTTACTTCATCAGGTGCTGATGACGGGCTAATGCTGTCGCGATTTTCGAAGGCGTCTTCAATAATGGCTTTCAATTCATTCATGGTATTGTGATATCTTCAAGTTGGTCGAGTTTAAACAGGATACGCTTTTTAAGGTTTACCTGTTGTTCTTGGGTTAATGCGATGCCAGCCTCATTGCTGACAATAAAAATATCTTCGGTCTCGCTCGCCAATGGTGGCAATTTTTGCAAGCTTAAGTGTCATATTAGTATCAACGAATGCATGACCAATTTTAGCTAAAATGCCCGGTGCGTCTAGGGCTTCTAACTCGATAAGCGTGGCTTCATCGTTGATATTGAAAAAACGAACCTTGGTTGGCACGTCTAACTGTTTCATTTGGCGCGGTAACTTTCGTTTGTTTTCGTGAGAGCGCCCCGGCTTTTCTAATTGGGCAGAAATGGCATTCTCAATAGAAGCAATGCGCGACTCTGAGCTTATACGACTCCCGTCATTTTCAAGAATAAGCATGCTATCGAAGACATAACCGTCTCTGGTCACGGTGACGTGGGCGTCGTGAATTGAACAATTACGGCTATCTAGTACAGATGCGACTTGAGCAAACAGGGCTTTTCTATCTTTTCCATAAACAAATACTTCAGTACCGCCTTTAGCGCTGTTGTCGTTAGCCTTTACTAATAGACCATCGTGTTCTGGTGTAAGCCATTCATTCTGAGCTTTAATAATTTCATCGGTATGCCATGCAATTTGCGTAGGCTTAAAGCGAACAAAGTAATCATCATCAAGTCTTGCCCACAGCGCATCGATGGCAATAGGGTCTATAGCACGCTCTTGCAGGATCTGTCTTGCCTGGTGTTTGTGAGTGGTTACTCGCTCGTTGAGTGTAACCTGACACTGTAGCCCATTGTCTAAGGCTTTTTGCGTCATTAAATACAGTTCGCGAAGCAAAGACGCTTTCCAATCATTCCAGAGGTTATCGTTGGTGGCGCGAATATCGGCAAGGGTCAGTGTATAAAGTAAATTAAGGTGATTATGGCTTCTTACCGCACCAGCAAACTCACTAATGACATCAGGATCGTAAATGTCGCGGCGTTGGGCAACCACTGACATAAGCAGGTGGTTTTCTACTAGCCATGCAATCAGTTCTGCATCTTTACTAGGTACGTCGTGTTGTGCACAGAACTTGGCGACATCTTGCGCGCCTAGGGTTGAGTGGTCTCCATTACGACCTTTTGCGATGTCATGGAAAATTGCAGCAATGTAAAGTATTTCAGGTTTGTCTAGGTTTCGACAAATTCTGCCGCAGCGTGGAAAATCTTTGTTCTCTTTCGAGAAAAAATAGTTTACATGCTTTACTAATCGGTGAGTGTGTTCGTCCACAGTGTAGGCGTGAAACAAGTCAAACTGCATCATACCCACAATGGTATCCCACTCTGGAAGGTAGGCTTGTAAAATACCGTACTGGTGCATAATGTCCCAACCGAAATCAAAAAATTCGGGTTGCTTCATTAATCGCATAAATTTATCGCGGCATAGAGGACGTTCAACGTAATATTCTGCTTCGAAGGCCCGGTGAGCGTTACGCAATTGTCGAATACAAATGGTACTTAAGCCTTTTACTTCTGGCGTGTTTGCCACCAAATGTAAGAAGTCTAAAATTGCCTCAGGTGATGAAAATACGGTTTCGTGACGCGGCGAAATCATATTGTCGAGCAGTTCGAAATCTTCGTTTATGATTACGCTTTTTTGCACGCTTTGGTTAAGCATGTCGTACTTGAAGCGCTGAAGCAGCATTTGGTTCAGTTCAGACACGCGCGCTACAGTGCGGAAAAAGTCACGCATCATTTTTTCCACAGATGCCTTACCTTCTTCACCGTATCCCATCATTTGTGCGACATCGGGTTGATAGTCGAAAAGCAGTCGGTTTTCGCTTCTGCCAGCAACTAAGTGCAGCGCACAACGCATTTTCCACAGGTGCATACGACAGGCGATTAACTCACTGTGTTCTTGTTCGGTGAAGTAACCGTGACCCACCAAGTTCCATCCGTCATACTCTTTAAAGTGCTTTTTCGCTACCCAACCGATAGATTGAATGTCTCGCAAACATCCCGGGTTTTCTTTAATGTTTGGTTCAAGGTTGTAAGCGGTGCCGTTGAACTTGGCGTGGCGCTTCTTTTGCTCGTCATATTTAGCCGAGAAGAAAGATTTACTCGACCATGAATTGCGACCGTTTACCTCATCTGACAGTTTGTCGAATGTAGTTTCACTTCCACAAAGCAGACGGCTTTCAACGAGATTCGTCGCAATAGTAATATCGTCTTTCGCCAGTTTAACCGTTTCTTTAATGGTGCGTACCGACTGTCCAACATCTAGCTTGATATCCCATAAAAGGGTGATGAACATGCCAATTTTTTCTTGCACTTCAGGCTTTAGCTTCTTCTTGCTGACAATGAGTAAATCGATGTCTGAGTGGGGTTGTAAATGGCCGCGACCGTATCCACCCACCGCGCAAAGGGAAAGTTCGTCCACGGTATCTAAGCCGTAAAGTTGCCAAAGGTGACAAAGCAATGCGTCGACAAACTGCGCACGACCGGTAACGAGTTGATTAACTGGCGTAGCGTCGAAAGACTCTGTTATCCAAGTATAACTGGCTTCCACGCACGATTTAATGACGGGAATTTCATCAACAGAGTTAATTGTGTCGATATTCTTTATCAGTGATTGCAGCGTCAAAATGCACCTTTGAAATAGACTTCTATTAAAACGCTAAGAACAATAGCATGAATTGATAGTAGTTCGCAGTAGCAAATTTATGCATAAGTTAGGTTGAATTGTGAATATTTATGGTTTTTTGTTATAGGTGTGTAGCCCGTTTAATAGGCGCATCGTATGAGAATTAAAAATAAAGATTTAGTATGCCGTTTTGAATGAGGCAATGAGGCAATCAAAGCGGCTGTAAGCTTAACAGCCGCAATATGAAAATTATCCGTGTGAAATAACACGCTCTAAGCTTTCTTCCTCGCGAAGCGTAAGAATTTCAACACCGGTCTCTGTAACTAAAAGAGTGTGCTCCCATTGGGCACTTAAACTTCTGTCTTTGGTCACAACAGTCCATTGATCTGGCAAAACTTTTGAGTAACGTTTGCCTGCGTTAACCATAGGTTCGATGGTAAAGCACATCCCAGGCTCTAAAACGTCACCTGTACCAGGCTTTCCATAGTGAACAATTTGCGGTTCTTCGTGGAAGCTTGCACCAATACCGTGACCGCAGTATTCACGCACTATTGAATAGTTATGCGCTTCAGCATGGGTTTGACAAATATGGCCAATATCGCCAAGACGCATACCCGGCTTCACTTGTTCAATCGCTTTATATAGGCACTCTTGAGTAACGCGAATAAGGCGCTCGGCAAGAATAGATGGCTTACCTACAACGAACATCTTCGAAGTATCACCGTGATAGCCGTCTTTTATAACAGTTACATCAATGTTGATGATGTCACCGTCTTTTAGCTTCTTGTCAGAAGGAATACCGTGACATATACAATGGTTCACCGACGTACAAATAGACTTTGGAAATGGTGGGTGACCATAGTTTAGCGGAGCGGGCACTGCCTTTTGCTCGTTTACTATATAGTCGTGACAAATGGTATTAAGTTCATCGGTAGTTACGCCTTTTTTCACATAAGGCCCGATCATAGTAAGTACTTCAGCAGCCAGTTTACCGGCTACGCGCATTTTTTCGATTTCTTCTGGGGTTTTGATAATAGCTGTCACAGCGCCTCTCAAATCGTTTGAAACTAGTTTGGTGAAGAATTTAAATTACTTACGCAGTATAACACTATTCAGGTCATTCTTAGTAAGGTGCTGATATTCAAGGTTTTTAATTGATGATTTATAAGGCTGATAGCAACGGGGTGAGTAGTCTTAATAAAGGTTGGCAAAAATACTTAAAAGCCTGGTTTATTAACGTTAAAACTTGAGGCTGTCGTGGTATTGTGATATAAAGCGCGCGCCCTGACGGAAAGCTCATTTTGCTATGTGCAACAAGCACCGTTTTAGAGGGTAAATTTATTTTATTAAAACACACATATACCGACACTTCGTATCGGGGTGTTCAGTTCAACGTAGGTTGGCCTGAATCGATACAAGGGGTATATGGAGGCCTAACCCCAAGAGGAAAATAAAATGGCTAATGTTTCTATGCGTGACATGCTGAAAGCAGGTGTGCATTTCGGTCACCAAACTCGTTACTGGAACCCAAAGATGAAGCCTTTCATCTTCGGTGCTCGTAATAAAGTTCATATCATCAACCTTGAAAAAACGGTTCCACTTTTCAACAACGCACTTAACTACCTTTCAGGTGTTGCGTCTAAGAAAGGTAAAATCCTTTTCGTTGGTACTAAGCGCGCCGCTGGCGAAGCAGTAAAAGATGCTGCTCTTAAGTGCGACCAGTACTACGTAAACAAGCGTTGGTTAGGTGGTATGCTGACTAACTGGAAAACAGTACGTCAGTCAATCAAGCGTCTTAAAGATCTAGAGCAACAAGCTCAAGACGGTACGTTTGAGAAGCTAACTAAGAAAGAAGCACTTATGCTTCAGCGCGAAATGGACAAGCTTGAAAACAGCCTTGGCGGTATCAAAGACATGGGCGGTCTTCCAGACGCAATCTTTGTTATCGACGCAGATCACGAGCACATTGCTGTAACAGAAGCTCGTAACCTAGGTATTCCTGTTGTTGGTGTTGTTGATACTAACTCTAACCCAGACGGTGTTGATTACATCATCCCTGGTAACGACGATGCTATCCGCGCTATCCAACTTTACTTGGATGCTGCTGCAAACGCTATAAACTCAGGTCGCGAGAGCAACCTTGAAGTACAAGCTGAGCAAGACGACTTCGTAGAAGCGGCAGAGTAATTCTGATTGCTTACTGTCATATCTAGATAATATGGCAGTACTACAATACGAAACGTATTGAGAGGGGCGACATCGCCCCTTTTACCTAACGAATTTATATTTAATGCTGAGGAATTGAAAAATGGCAGTGACTGCAGCACTAGTTAAAGAACTGCGCGAACGTACTGGCGCAGGTATGCTGGATTGTAAAAAAGCCCTGGTTGAAACGGATGGTGACATTGAGTTAGCCATTGAAAACATGCGTAAATCAGGTCAAGCGAAAGCGGCTAAAAAAGCAGGCCGTATCGCAGCTGAAGGTGTTATCCTTACTAAAGTTGAAGGTGGTCGCGCGACTATGCTTGAACTAAACTGTGAAACTGACTTCGTAGCACGTGACGAAGGTTTCCTTAAGTTTGGTAACGAGCTTCTAGAAGTAGCAGCGGCTAATAACATCAACGACATCGACGCACTTAACGATGCAGAACTTAACGGTTCTAAAGTAAGCGAAGTTCGTGACGCACTTGTTGCTAAAATCGGTGAAAACATCTCTCCTCGTCGCGTTATCAACGTTGAAGGCGACACGCTAGGTGCATACGTACACGGCGGCCGTATTGGTGTTATCTCTATCCTTACCGGCGGCGACGAAGAGCTAGCAAAAGATGTAGCAATGCACGTTGCAGCTGCTAGCCCGCAGTTTGTTAAGCCAGAGAATGTTCCGGCTGAAGTTGTAGAGAAAGAGAAAGAAATCCAAATCGAAATCGCTATTCAGTCTGGTAAGCCAGCTGAAATTGCTGAGAAAATGGTTGCAGGCCGCATGAAGAAGTTCACTGGCGAAGTGAGCTTGACTGGTCAGCCTTTCGTTAAAGATCCTTCAATTTCTGTTGCTGAGCTTCTTAAGAACAACAGCGCAGACGTAATCAACTTCGTACGTTTCGAAGTTGGTGAAGGTATCGAGAAGAAGACTGAAGACTTCGCTGCTGAAGTAGCTGCTCAAATGGAAGCTGCTAAGAAATAATTGAGCGTTTATCTTTTGCATTACGCAATAGTTAGATAAACTACAAAGCACCTCTTAGGAGGTGCTTTTTTATAGCTGCATATTTTTAGTATTGCTAATGCAGTGCGCAAGTGTGAAGCTAGGCGAGTTACAAGCGTGCGCCTGCCAAACAGACGAAAGCGCTTTGTCCTATGTTTTTTACGGTAATGCTTTATTGAAAGACATAGGACAAAACGGGTTTACGAGGACAATTCAAACTATGAGTATCACACCAAAATCAGCATATCGACGCATTCTGTTAAAGCTTAGTGGTGAAGCCCTAATGGGCGAAGAAGGCTTTGGCATAGACCCTAAAGTGTTAGATAGAATGGCACAAGAAATTAAAGAGCTGGTTGAACTTGGTGTTCAAGTTGGACTTGTTATCGGTGGTGGTAACTTGTTCCGTGGCGAAGGCCTAGCAAAAGCGGGAATGAACCGTGTTGTTGGCGACCACATGGGCATGCTGGCTACGGTAATGAACGGTCTAGCTATGCGTGACGCGCTTCATCGTGCATTTGTAAACGCGCGTATGATGTCTGCTATCCCACTAAACGGCGTGTGCGACGCTTACAACTGGGCAGAAGCTATTAGCCTTCTTAAGTCGGGCCGCGTTGTTATCTTTTCTGCCGGTACTGGCAACCCTTTCTTCACTACCGACTCTGCGGCGTGCTTACGCGGTATCGAAATTGAAGCCGATGCTGTGCTTAAAGCCACTAAAGTAGACGGCGTATACAGTGATGACCCAGTAAAAAATCCTGAAGCGACATTGTATGATCAATTGTCTTACCAGGAAGTACTAGAAAAAGAATTAAAAGTAATGGACTTGTCAGCTTTCACTCTAGCACGAGATCACAGCCTACCAATTCGCGTATTCAACATGAATAAGCCGGGTTGCCTCAAGCGTGTGGTGATGGGTGAAAAAGAAGGTACCGTCATTTGCCACGCTGACAACGATTAATTAAGAACAATAGGATACAAAACGTGATTGATGAAATTGAATTAGATGCGCAAGAGCGCATGGAAAAAAGCCTAGTTTCTCTAAAAGGCCAATTCAGTAAGATCCGCACTGGTCGTGCGCATCCAAGCCTTCTAGATGGCATCATGGTA
This sequence comes from Alteromonas sp. ABH4_454, assembly GCF_056311775.1. Classification (NCBI taxonomy): domain Bacteria; kingdom Pseudomonadati; phylum Pseudomonadota; class Gammaproteobacteria; order Alteromonadales; family Alteromonadaceae; genus Alteromonas; species Alteromonas sp. ABH4_454. The sequence goes on from NZ_CM149972.1 coordinate 1,817,383, forward strand.
CCTTATTACGGTGTAGACACGCCTCTAAAGCAAGTCGCTAACGTTGTTGCGGAAGACAGCCGTACTCTAGCGTTGACTGTTTTTGATAAAAGCGCTATTCAAGCAGTTGAAAAAGCGATTATGCAGTCTGACCTGGGCTTAAACCCAATGAGTGCTGGCGGTTCAATTCGCATTCCTCTTCCGCCGCTTACAGAAGAGCGCCGTAAAGACCTTATCCGCGTTGTACGCAACGAAGCGGAAGGGGGTCGTGTTGCCATTCGTAATATTCGCCGTGACGCTAACGGTGACATCAAAGATCTTCTAAAAGAAAAAGAGATCAGTGAAGATGAAAGCCGCGCAGCGGAAGAGAACATTCAATCTGTTACTAATGAATTCATTAAGAAAGTTGACAGCATGCTTGCTGACAAAGAAAAAGAACTAATGGAAGTATAAGTTAGCATTATGATTGGAAAGCGTTTAAGCGCAGCCAAATCGAAAAAAGTTGAGGCGCCGGCAGTGACTGCCGGCCCGAAGCACGTTGCTATCATCATGGATGGCAACGGTCGATGGGCGCAAAAGAAAGGGAAAATTCGTACCTTCGGTCACAAAGCCGGGGTAGAGTCTGTACGTTCTGTTGTGCGCTTTGCACGTCAAAACGGTATCGAATCACTAACGCTATTCGCGTTTTCAAGTGAAAACTGGAAACGTCCTGAGGAAGAAGTCAGCGTCCTTATGGAGTTGTTTAATCTCGTCCTCAATAGTGAAGCAAAACGCTTACACAAAAATGGTGTACGCTTGCAGGTTATTGGTGATGTTGAGGCTTTCGACGCCAAGCTAGTCGAAAAAATTCGCAAAGCCGAAGACATGACTAAAGACAACAAAGATTTGGTCTTAAATATCGCAGCAAACTATGGCGGTAGATGGGACATCGTAAATGCGGCCAAGCAACTCGCATCGCAGGTGAAAAGCGGCGAGCTTGATGTAGATAACATCAGTGAAGAAGCTCTTGGTTCGCACATTTCTACAGCTAACCTTCCAGAGTTAGATCTCCTTATTCGCACTGGTGGCGAGCACCGAATTAGTAATTTCTTACTATGGCAGTGTGCTTATGCCGAATTGTATTTCACCGATGTACTATGGCCCGACTTCAATGAAGACGTGTTTCAATTAGCCGTAGATGATTTCAATGTTCGTCAACGAAGATTCGGTCTAACCGGTGAACAGGTAGTCACAGCCGATGGTTAATACCATGCAGGCAATTATCAGGCTAGCCCTGGTAACCAAAGCCAAGGGCAAATTATGCTAAAACAACGGATAATAACTGCATTAATTCTCGCGCCGCTGGCGCTCTACGCTATTCTTTTTCTTCCTATTTTCTGGTTTGAAATAGCCATAGCCGGTGTTGTCGGCATTGGTGCCTATGAGTGGGCGAATATGTCAGGCGTGTGCGAGCGTCCTAAAAAACTTATTTACATGGCGGGAGCCTTTGCAATATGTATTGCTCTATCGCTTACCGTTGATGCCAGCACCATTTGGTATCAGGGCCAATTGCATGGCCTGTATCGCGCAATTTTAACCATCGCTGTGTTGTGGTGGATAGCCTCTTTATTTATGGTGCTTGCCTATCCGAAGTACTCACGATTCTGGAAAGACAGTCGCAGTGTAAGAACCGTATTTGGCGCACTTACGCTTATACCAACATGGGTAGCCGTAGTTGCACTTCGCACTAGCCTGCATGATGTTGATCCATTTTATGGCGCATCGCTGATTTTTTATGTATTGGGTATCGTTTGGGCGGCTGATATAGGCGCATTCTTCGTAGGCGTTAAATTTGGTCGACACAAGTTACGCCCTAACGTATCGCCAGGTAAAAGTTTAGAAGGTTTGTTAGGCGGTATTGCTGCCTCGTTCGCTATTATTGCTTTTGCTGCACTGCACTATCAGGTGGAGCCGTCGCGCATTTGGCTACACCTTGCAATTGGCGGTATAACCGTTGCTGTTTCTGCGCTTGGTGATTTGAACGAGAGCATGCTGAAGCGATGCGCTGGTATTAAAGACAGTGGTAAGATACTACCGGGCCATGGTGGTGTGCTAGATAGAATTGATAGCCTAACTGCAGCATTTCCAGTATTTGCCTTCTGCTATGTAACTTGGATGGCGTAATGCAAACAGTAACAGTGTTAGGGGCCACAGGCTCCATTGGTTGTAATACACTCGACGTAATAAATCGCCACCCAGACAAATACCGCGTTTTTGCTATTACTGGTAACTCTCAGCTTGAACTGCTTATGGAGCAAGCGCAAAAATGCGCGCCCCGTTATGTAGTGATCGCCAACGATGCTCACTATAAAGCCGCCTGCGAGTTAGCTTCTCAATACGGTGTAGATGCTGAAATTCTTTCAGGCACCAAAGCATTGGAAGAGGTATCAAGCGCACCTGAAGTTGACGCTGTCATGGCTGCAATTGTAGGGGCAGCCGGTCTTTTGCCAACAATGGCGGCGGTAAAGGCAGGGAAACGAGTTTTGCTTGCTAATAAAGAAGCCTTGGTCATGTCTGGCGCTTTATTTATCGAGGCTGCAAACCAAAGCGGCGCTGAAATCCTTCCAATCGACAGTGAACACAATGCCATATTCCAGTGTCTCCCGCACAATTACGAATATGGTAACTTTACTGCTTCAGGTATTCGCAAAATCTTATTAACGGGTTCTGGCGGCCCCTTCAGAGAAAGGCCACTTAATAGCTTTTCGTCAATTACCATCGATGAGGCCAGTACTCACCCTAACTGGTCAATGGGCCGAAAAATAACAATCGATTCGGCAACTATGATGAACAAGGGGTTAGAGTTCATAGAAGCCTGTTGGTTATTTGGTGCCGGCGCTGAAGACATTGATGTTGTTATACATCCACAAAGCATAATCCATTCTATGGTGCAGTACATTGATGGCTCTGTAATAGCGCAAATGGGTAACCCAGATATGCGAACACCTATTGCATATGGTTTGGCTCACCCAGATCGAATTGAAGCAGGTGTGAAGCCCCTCGACTTTTCGGATATGGCTAATTTCAGTTTCCAGACCCCTTGTTTTGAGCGTTACCCTAATTTGAAGTTGGCTATTGATGCATGTAAGGAAGGGCAATGCGCAACGACAAGAGTCAATGCGTCAAATGAAGTGGCTGTAGAAGCTTTTTTAGAGGGCAAAATTCAATTTTGTGATATTGCTAAAGTAAACGACGCTACGCTCAATGCTATGCCGCACGTATCGGTAAGTTCTATTCAACAAATATTAGAACAAGACGCACTAGCAAGAACCAAAGCTAACGAGATTATTCGAGGTAAATTTCAGTGCTAGCATTTTTATGGAGCCTTGGGGCATTCATTGTCGCCTTAGGTATTTTGGTAGCCGTACATGAATGGGGGCACTTTTACGTTGCTCGCAAATGCGGTGTACAGGTAGAGCGTTTCTCAATTGGATTTGGCAAGCCAATTTGGCGAAAGTTAAGTAAGTCCGGTACAGAATATGTTATCGCTATGATTCCCCTTGGTGGTTACGTTCGCATGCTCGATGGGCGTATTGATGACGTACCGCCTGAGTTAGAAGATAAAGCCTTCAATAAAAAACCTGTATTGCAGCGCATGGCGGTAATTGCAGCGGGCCCTGGCGTAAACTTCATATTCGCATTTTTTGCTCTTTGGCTAATGTACCTTGTCGGTTTAGAAACCGTTAAACCTGTTGTTAAAGCTGTCGAGCCACAAAGTGTTGCAGCTGTAGCAGGCGTTCAACCTGGTGATGAAATCATTAAGGTCGGCGACAGAATTACACCGGACTGGGAAGCGGTTAATTTAGAAGTTGTCTCTAACATAGGGTCAGAAAAAATCACTGTTACGGTTAAAAATGCATCAAATATCGAAAAAGAACTGACATTTACACTGGGTTCTTGGAACTTTGACCCAGATAGCGAGTCTCCATTAAGCAGCTTAGGCCTAACCCCATACCGACCGGATGCAACGTTAACTGTTGGGTTTGTTGGTGAGGGAAGTGCGGCGCAGGAAGCAGGGTTGAAACCCGGTGATGAACTTGTCGCACTAAATGGCGCTAAATTGACGTCGTGGGAAGGTTTGGTTGACGTTATTGTTGAAAGCCCCGGTGAAAGTATCTCTCTTGATATACAAAGGGATGGACAGCAACTAACGTTAAATGCCACGATAGCGCGCCGCGATACACCACAAGGGCAAAGTGGTTATTTAGGTGTGAGCCCAACATTCGAGCCTTGGCCTGAAGGGTATGTGTTTACTCATCAATATGGCATTATAGAGGCTATTGGGAAGGCGCTAGACAAAACGTGGCGTCTAATGACACTGAGTGTCGAAATGATAGGAAAGCTTATCACCGGCGATGTATCGGTGAAGAATTTGAGCGGTCCTATCTCAATTGCTCAAGGTGCGGGAACAAGTGCTGGGTATGGACTTGCGTACTTTTTGAGTTTTCTTGCCTTAATAAGCGTAAATTTAGGCATAATAAATTTATTACCCTTGCCCATGCTTGACGGTGGCCACCTCATGTTTTTCATTGTGGAGTGGATCACTGGTAAGCCTGTGCCTGAAGCGGTGCAAGAATGGGGTTACAGAATAGGTGGCGTGCTTCTGTTTATGATCATGGGTATCGCAATTTTTAACGATATCGCTCGCATAACCTGATACAAATCAGGAAGTACAAAACAGCTAATACAAAACGCGGCCAGGAAAAGAAAAATAGATGAAGTTAAAACAGTTAGTAGCAGCCGGAGCCATTTTTTCCAGTGCTAGCTTTGCCAATGCTGCGGCGCAAGACAGTGAATTTGTTGTTGAAGACATTCGCGTAGAGGGTTTGCAACGTGTTGCACTTGGTGCAGCCTTAACCTACTTGCCCGTTCAAGTTGGCGACGAGCTTAATACATTCAGGGTAACGCAGCTTATTCGCTCGCTTTACTCTTCAACTCACTTTGAAAATGTAGAAATTCTTCGCGACGGCAATACCCTTGTGGTTCGTGTGGCGGAGCGTCCAACCATCAGTAATATTATTTTTGACGGCAATGATGATATTAAAGATGAGCAGCTTCAAGAAAGTTTGGATGGCAATGGTGTTCGCATCGGTGAGCCACTTGATAAGACCGTACTAACCTCTATTGAGAATGGCCTTAAAGACTTCTTTTACAGCATAGGTAAGTACAATGCTGACGTAACGGCTATTATCACGCCGTTACCGCGTAACCGTGTCGATTTGAAGCTACTTTTTGAAGAAGGCGATGCCGCTGAAATCGAGCAAATTAATATTGTAGGTAACGAAATTTTCTCAGACGAAGAGCTGATGGAAGCGTTTGAGCTACAATACGATACGCCTTGGTGGGACTTTCTATCAGAGACTCGCTATCAGCAACAAACGTTACAAGGTGACATGGAAACCTTGCGTAACCACTATTTAAATCGTGGTTACCTACGATTTAACGTTGACTCTACTCAAGTGTCGATGACCCCTGAAAAGTCCGGTATCTACATTGCTATGAACGTATCAGAAGGTGAGCAATACACCATTTCTGAAGTAGAACTCGTAGGTGATGTACTTGGCCATGAAGAATACATCGAGCGCGTACTGCCGCTAACAGAAGGCGAGCTATACAACCAAGCGGAAGTCACCTACACAGAAGAGTTTATTAGTAAATATCTAGGTCGCTTCGGCTATGCTTATCCAACGGTAACCACAGTACCTGAAATTAATGACGAAGATAAAACGGTTAAGCTGACGCTATCTGTAGACCCGGGTAAGCGTATTTATGTTAACCGTATTAAGTTTAACGGTAACGTGGTAACCGCTGACAGTGTACTTCGTCAAAACGTAAGTCAGATGGAAGGCACCTGGTTATCTAATAATTTGCTAGAGTCTTCAAAAAATCAGCTTTCTCGTCTTACCTACATGGAAGAAGTAGAGTTTGAAACTGTACGTATTCCAGGCTCTGAAGATAAGGTTGATGTTAACTATAATGTTAAAGAGCAGCCTTCGGGCTCGTTTAACGCAGGTATCGGTTACGGTGACAGAACCAAGTTAAGCTTACAGGCGGGTATCCAACAAGATAATTTCTTGGGTACAGGTAAACGTGTTGGCCTTAACCTAAGTACGGTTTCGTATCAGCGCAGTGCGCAAATCACCTATAACGACCCTTATTTCACCATTGACGGTATCAGCTTGGGTGGAAGCATTGGTTATAGCGAGTTCGACGGCTCTGACTTTAACGTAATCCAGTACAACTCAAAACGTTGGTCAATTGGTGCGAACGTTGGTTATCCAATTAACGAGTTTAATCGTATCAACTTCGGTTTAACCTATAGCAATGTAGAGCTATTTAACCGTGGTTATTATGAGCAAACAGAGCAGTTCTATAACCAGTTTACCAATGGCGAAGATCCGGATGCGGCTATTAAATACGATAGCTATCTTGCTAGCGTAAGCTGGAGCAGAAGCACGCTAAACCGTGGTCTATTCCCAACGGCGGGCTCGTCTCAACGTGCATCCTTTAGCATTACTACGCCAAACTCTGACGTTAACTACTTTAAAACTGTATTCGATGGTAAATGGTATTTCCCATTATCACGTGATCAACGCTGGTCGTTCCTAACACGAATTCGTCTCGGATACGGTAACGGTTACGGTGATATCGATGGCAACGAACAAATATTGCCGTTCACTGAGAACTTTACCGCAGGTGGTTCAGATTCACTGCGTGGATTTGAGAATAATACGGTTGGTCCTCGAGGTATTTTCCTCGGTAACACTGGCACCATTTCTGGTCCTGATGGGGAAGTATTCCCGGCGGACCCAGCTGACGCTGCACTTTCTTGGTCGACGCGAAGCCTAGGTGGTAACGCTATGGCACTCGGTGGTATTGAGCTAATCGTGCCTACGCCGTTTGTTGAAGAAGAAATGGATAACTCTGTTCGCACAAGTTTGTTTGTGGATGTGGGTAACGTATGGGATACTGAGTTTGATTATGACTACTACCGTCAGTTTGATATAGCATCTACTCAAAATGGTGAGCTATTGGACTATTCTGACTGGAGTCTGTATCGTAGTTCGGCAGGTATATCGGTCCAGTGGATTTCACCAATGGGGCCGATGGTATTTAGCTTCTCGAAAGCGATACAGCAACGTGATGGTGATGATGCTAGATTCTTCACTTTCAATATTGGTCAAACTTTCTAAGACATTAAAACGAGCGCGTTTTAACCGCGCTCTATAATAAGATTCACAAAAGGAGTTCCCTTTGAAACAGTTGGTTAAACATATCGTTGCAGGAGCAATGTTGGGTAGCGCTTTAGTAAGTACATCTGTAATGGCAGAACAGAAAGTGGCTGTTGTTGACGTGCAAGGTATTTTTCAAGCGATGCCTCAAGCGGCTGAGATTCAAAATGCTATTCAAGCTGAGTTTAAAGACCAGCTTGAAGAAGTGAATCAACTGCAGCGTGACGGTCAGTTCTACGCAGAGCGTCTTCAGCGTGATGCAGCTACAATGAGCGATACCGAGAAGAAAGAACTAGAACAAAAAATCTTGTCAGTTCGTGAAGAGCTATCTAAGAAAGGTCAGCCTTTACAACAAAACATTCAGCGTCGTAGCAACGAAGAGCGTAACAAACTGCTTGGCCTTATCAAGCAAGCTATCGACTCTGTTGCATCAAAGCAAGGTTACGACTTAGTACTTAATGCGGGTGCAGTTGCTTTTGCTAAAGAAGAGCACGACTTATCTGAGCAGGTACTTCAGCAAGTAAGCAAAACTAACTAATTAACTTAAGACCTGTCGGCCTTCGCTGTTCATCAAAGTTCAGCAGGCGCTGGTTAGTTATAAAATTTGTCAGACCAACCCCTCTAAAGGTGTTGGTCTGATTTGTTTTTCGCGCTTTACAGCGTATGGTTGCCGCCGTTTTTAGTTTTTACGGCGAGTTTGACCCAAATACCAATGTATCATCTGTATTGGTATAAAATAGCTAAAGGTCATGCTTGTATACAGGAGAAAGTTTTTGGCCAATTCACTTAATACCATCGAAATCCAGGAAATATTGGAACTGCTACCACACAGATATCCTTTCCTACTTGTTGATCGTGTTACTGATTATGTTCTGGGTGAGTCTGTAAAGGCTTACAAAAATATTACGATTAACGAGCCATGTTTTATGGGGCATTTCCCTGGACAGCCAATTTTTCCGGGCGTTTTAATTCTAGAGGCCATGGCGCAAGCTGCCGGAGTTCTAGGTTTTAAGACCATGGGCAACAATGATAAGTTATACTTGTATGCAGGGATTGATAACGCACGCTTTAAACGTCCAGTTGTTCCGGGTGATAAGCTTGAGTTTGATGTTGCTCTGGTAAAAGAGCGCAGAGGGATTTGGAAATTTAAAGGTACTGCAAGTGTCGATGGCGATATTGCTTGTAGTGCAGAGTTTATGTGTGCGATGAGAGAGATAGCGTAACGTGATCCATCCTACTGCGGTAATTTCAGAAAGTGCAACGATTGGTGAAAATGTCACCATAGGTCCATTTTGTGTGGTAGACGACAACGTCACCATAGGCGACGGCTGTATTCTGAAATCACATGTGGTGGTACGCGGCCCGACGCGTATCGGTAAAAACAACAAGTTTTATCAGTTTTCTTCAATTGGTGAAGACTGCCAAGATAAAAAATATGCGGGTGAGCCTACCGAACTCGTTATTGGTGATGATAACGAGTTTAGAGAAGGGGTTACCGTTCACCGTGGCACAGTCCAAGACAACGGCATAACGATTATCGGTTCTCGTGGTCTATTTATGGCTAATGCACACGTTGCCCACGACTGCGTTCTTGGCGATGACATCATAATTGCCAACAATGTGGCTGTGGCCGGCCATGTTCATATTGATGATTTCGTTATTATTGGCGGCGCTACAGGCATTCATCAGTTCTGTAAAATCGGCGCTCATGCATTTTTAGGGGCAGGCGGTATTATTCTGCGCGACGTCCCGCCTTTTGTTATGGTGAGTGGTCAGAAGAATATTCCTCAGGGGATCAACTCTGAAGGCTTGAAACGCCGTGGTTTCTCAAAAGAAGAAGTGCTTGAAATCAAGCGCGCCTATAAAGCGATTTATCGTGAAGGTAATACTATTGACGAAGCAGTGGACAAGCTTGCTGAACCAGCACAAAAGTTTGATGGTGTGGCGCTAATGGTTCAATTCTTACAAGACTCCAAGCGAGGCATTATTCGCTAATTATGTCTAAACCAATTCGTATCGGCATGGTTGCCGGAGAGCCCTCTGGTGACATCCTTGCCGCTGGAATGGTTGCCGAGTTAAAACGCCAATACCCAGATGCTATTATCGAAGGTATTGGGGGCCCAAACATGATAAAGGCGGGTTTCCATGGTCTATTTGATATGGAAACCTTGTCGGTTATGGGGCTTGTTGAAGTCCTATCCCACCTTCCAGCCATCTTAAAAGTTAAAAAGCAGCTTCTTGCTCATTTTGAGCAAAATCCGCCAGATATTTTTGTAGGTATTGACGCGCCTGATTTTAATCTGAGAGTAGAGAAAGCCCTCAAAGCCCGCGGTATCAAAACCATGCACTATGTAAGCCCTACCGTGTGGGCGTGGCGTGAGAAACGCATTCACAAGATAGCGAAAGCGGCTAATCGCGTACTGGGGTTGTTCCCTTTCGAACAGCAGGTTTACGATAAATATAACGTTCCCTACACCTTTGTGGGGCACACAATGGCTGACGCTATAGCCATTGAGCCCGACCAAAATGCGGCAAGGCAGGCATTAGGTGTAGATAGCAATGCTCCCATATTGGCTGTACTACCCGGCTCGAGAAGAGGCGAAGTGGATACGTTGCTTCCCGTGTTTCTGAAGACCATAGAAGCTATTCATGCTAAACGCAGCGACATTCAATTTCTTATCCCTGCGGCAAATGAGCATCGTCTTTCGCAAATTAAAGCACTCTTGCTTGAAGCTGATAATGCTGAAGCACGCTTACCCATTCAGGTAACCCAAGGCACTTCTCGTGATGCTATGATAGCGAGCGATGTTATCTTGCTTGCTTCAGGCACGGCTACCTTAGAGGCGATGTTATGCAAGCGCCCCATGGTGGCCGCTTATTTACTTGCACCGCTCACGTATAAAATTATGCAGCGTTTGTACAAAGCGCCGTACTTTACGTTGCCAAACCTCTTGGCTAACGAGGCAATTATTCCTGAATTACTTCAAGACGAGGTAAACGCAGAGAATATGAGCAATCAGTTACTTAACTTCTTCGAAAGTGATAATTCAGCGCTTATTTCCCGTTTCACCGACCTCCACCATACGCTAAAATGCAACGCTGATAAAACAGCAGCAAAAGCTGTCGTGGAGGAATTGTTTGCATAAGTTAATTGCCGGTGTTGATGAAGTAGGGCGTGGCCCTTTAGTTGGAGATGTGGTTACTGCTGCGGTTATACTAGACCCAGAAAACCCCATTGAAGGACTAACCGACTCTAAAAAGTTGAGTGAAAAGAAACGTGTAGCCCTTGCTCAAGAGATTCGTGAGAAGGCGCTTTACTGGAATATCGGTAGAGCAAGCCCTGAAGAAATAGACAAGCTCAATATATTGCACGCTACCATGCTCGCTATGATCCGCGCAGTGGAAGGTTTACCTGTAAAACCTGACTTTGTGCGCGTAGACGGCAACCGTGTCCCAGCTTGGAAATTTGACTCTGAAGCGGTAGTGAAAGGTGACAGCCTACACGCTGAAATTTCTGCGGCATCAATCATTGCTAAGGTAGAGCGAGATAACGATATGATTTCGTTGCATGAGGCCTACCCACAATATAACTTTGCCGGGCACAAAGGTTACCCTACAAAAGCACATTTTGAAGCTATCGCCGAATATGGCATCTTAGATTGCTATCGCAAAAGTTTTAAACCCGTAAAAGCGCTACTCGAAGAGAAATAATATCATGTCATCGCCATTTATTCATTTACGTGTTCACAGCGACTTTTCGATGATGGACGGCCTGAATAAGGTTAAGCCTATTTTAGGTAAAGTGGCCGCGCTTGGCATGCCTGCCGTGGCAATCACAGATCAAATGAATATGTGTGGCTTGGTAAAATTCTATTCGGAGGCACATAATTTAGGTATCAAGCCCATAATTGGCACCGATTTTTGGGTGACTAATGAAGCTTTTGGCGATGAACCTTTCAGACTTACCCTCATTGCGATGAACAACGAAGGGTATAAGAATATTACTATTCTTATCTCCAAGGCTTACCTTCGCGGACACTTGGCGCACCGTGCAGTCATTGATCAAGCATGGTTAGCAGAGCATAGCGAAGGCGTTATTGTTTTATCGGGCGCACAGCACGGCGATATCGGCGTAGGTTTAATGAAAAATAACGCCAAGCTTCTTGAAGATGCGCTTGAGTTTTATCAAACCCATTTTCCCGACCGTTTTTATTTAGAGCTGATTAGAACCGGTAGACAAGGCGAAGAAGATTATTTACACCATGCCGTAGAGCTTGCTGAGCAGCGCGGTTTACCCGTGGTTGCCACTAATGAAGTATGCTTTATTGACCAAGAGGGTTTCGACGCGCACGAAATTCGTGTGTGTATTCACGATGGCTATACCTTAGATGATAACCGTCGCCCTAAGCGCTACAGCGATCAGCAATATCTACGCACTGCCGAGGAAATGGTTGAGTTATTTAGCGATATCCCCGAAGCCATAGAAAATACGGTTGAAATAGCCAAGCGCTGTAACGTTACTGTCCGGCTAAATGAATATTTCTTGCCTCAGTTTCCAACCGGCGGTATGACCACCGAAGACTTCTTGGTTAAGGTGTCTGAGGAAGGCTTGGAAGAACGTCTAGAGTTTCTATTCCCCGATGAGGAAGTGCGCAAAGCCAAACGTCCAGAGTACGATGACCGACTTCGCATTGAGCTTGAAGTTATTAACCAAATGGGGTTCCCGGGCTACTTCCTTATCGTAATGGAGTTCATCCAGTGGAGTAAGGATAACGGTATCCCTGTAGGGCCAGGGCGTGGTTCAGGTGCAGGTTCATTGGTGGCCTATGCCCTAAAAATTACCGACCTAGACCCGCTAGAATTCGACTTGCTATTCGAACGTTTCTTGAACCCAGAGCGTGTATCTATGCCCGACTTCGACGTCGACTTCTGCATGGATAGACGAGACGAGGTAATCGACCACGTTGCTGAGCTCTACGGGCGACAAGCGGTATCTCAGATCATTACATTCGGTACTATGGCGGCAAAAGCAGTAGTGCGCGATGTAGGCCGTGTGCTTGGTCATCCTTATGGTTTTGTAGACAGAATTTCAAAGCTAATACCACCTGACCCTGGCATGACGTTAGAAAAGGCTTTTAAAGCCGAACCTCAAGCTGCCAGAAGTTTATGAAAGCGATGAGGAAGTGAAAGACCTTATCGATATGGCGCGAATACTCGAAGGGGTTACCCGAAACGCCGGTAAACACGCCGGTGGTGTTGTTATTGCGCCAACCACAATTACTGATTTCTCGCCTTTGTATTGTGATGACGAAGGAAATAACCCGGTAACACAGTTTGACAAAAACGACGTTGAAACCGCTGGGCTTGTAAAATTTGACTTCCTAGGTCTTCGTACGCTGACGATCATTCAGTGGGCGATAGATATGATCAAGGAAGGGAAGAACGTTGATGTCGATATCAGCGCTATTCCTCTTGAAGATCCTAAGAGTTTCAGAACCCTTCAAAACGCCGAGACAACTGCTGTATTCCAGCTGGAATCTCGGGGTATGAAAGAGCTAATTAAGCGCCTTAAACCTGACTGCTTCGAAGATATTATCGCACTGGTGGCCCTGTTCCGTCCGGGCCCGTTGCAATCAGGCATGGTAGATAACTTTATTGATCGTAAGCACGGACGTGAAGAAATTTCCTACCCCGATGCTGAATATCAGCACGAGTGCTTGAAAGAAATTCTAGAGCCTACCTATGGCATTATCTTGTATCAGGAACAGGTAATGCAGATAGCCCAGGAAATGGCGGGCTACTCACTGGGCGGCGCTGACTTGCTTCGTCGTGCTATGGGTAAGAAAAAGCCTGAAGAAATGGCGAAGCAGCGCGGCACGTTCGCCGAAGGTGCGAAGGGCAATAATATTGACCCGGACCTTGCGATGAAAATCTTCGACTTGGTGGAAAAGTTCGCAGGCTACGGCTTTAACAAATCTCACTCTGCCGCTTACGCGTTAGTGTCTTACCAGACTTTGTGGCTGAAAGTGCATTATCCTGCGGAATTCATGGCTGCGGTAATGTCGGCAGATATGGATAACACCGATAAAATCGTGACGCTTGTCGATGAATGTGAGCGCATGGGCATCGAAATACTGCCGCCAGATTTAAATGCGGGTAAATACAAATTTACCGTCGATAGCGAAGGTCGCATTGTTTACGGTATCGGTGCGATTAAAGGGGTAGGTGAAGGCCCAATTGAAGCGATTATTGAAGCGCGGGAGACCCAAGGGGCATTTAAAGATCTTTTTGATTTCTGCGCCAAGATAGACATTAAACGGGTAAACAAGCGAGTGCTAGAAAAGCTAGTGTTAGCGGGGGCAATGGACAACTTAGGTCCGCATCGCGCTAGCCTTATGGCGAGCTTACCAGAAGCCCTTGCCGCCGCTGGGCAGCACGCAAAAGCTGAGTCATTTGGTCAGTCAGATATGTTTGGCCTACTGACTACCGAGCCTGAAGATGTGAAGCAAGCATTTGCTGACGTGCCTGAATGGCCTGAGAAAGTGTGGCTAGAAGGTGAAAAAGATACCCTAGGCTTGTATTTAACAGGTCACCCCATCAATCAGTACGCTGAAGAACTTCGTTACTATACTGACGGGCGTTTAGTTGATTTAAAACCAACCAACAAAGATCAAATGGCCAGTGCAGTAGGATTGGTGCTTGGCGTGCGTGTTATGACGAATAAACGTGGGCGCCGCTGGGCTATAGTGACACTGGATGATAAGAGTGCCAGAATAGACGTACGTTTCTTCCCCGATATGTACGAACAGTTCGAAAGTGTGTTAGAAACTGACAGAATATTGCTTATAAAGGGACAGGTCAGCTTTGATGATTTCTCTGGGGGCAATACAATCACCGCCCGTGATGTAATGGACATTGTTCAGGCACGAGAGAAAAACGCGAGAGCGCTGGCACTTAATATTGATACCCAGTTGCTTGAACCGAAGAAAATGAGTCAGATGCAATCTATCCTGCAGGCATTTAACGGTGGAAGTTGTCCTGTTCAGTTAGCGGTAACCCATCCAGACGCTGAAGTAACTTTGGCGTGTGGCGCAAGATGGTACGTTACCCCTGAAGACCAACTTTTACACGATCTCAAGCAATGTTTGGGAGACAAAGCCGTTTCAATTCTCTACCATTAGGGTTAAGAGTTCGATAGATTGGACATCTCGCGTTTGCATAGACGAGCGTAGTACGAATAGGACATGAAATGAGTATACAGTTTTTGGACTTTGAACAGCCAATAGCCGAACTAGAAGCAAAAATTGAAGAGCTTAGGTTGGTGAATCAAGGTGGCGAGTTTGACGTTGGTATTGAAGAAGAAATCAATAAGCTTCGCGGCAAAAGCGCGGAGCTAACTAAAAAGATCTTTTCTGATCTTGGCGCATGGCAAGTTTCTCAACTTGCACGTCACCCAATGCGTCCATACACGCTAGATTACATTCCTCGTATTTTTACAGAATTCGACGAGCTTGCTGGCGACCGCGCGTTTGCTGACGATAAAGCGATTGTTGGTGGCCCAGCAATGCTAGATGACCAGCCTGTGATGATTATAGGTCATCAAAAAGGCCGTGACACAAACGAAAAAATTAAGCGTAACTTCGGTATGCCTAAACCAGAAGGTTACCGCAAAGCATTACGTCTTATGAAGATGGCTGAGCGCTTTAACATGCCTATTATTACCTTCATCGACACGCCAGGGGCATACCCAGGTGTGGGCGCTGAAGAGCGCGGCCAAAGTGAAGCAATCGCGAAAAATTTATTCGAAATGGCTGAGCTTACTGTTCCAATCGTGTGTACCGTAATTGGTGAAGGTGGCTCAGGTGGTGCATTAGCTATTGGTGTTGGCGACCGCGTTAATATGCTTCAATACTCTACCTACTCGGTTATTTCACCGGAAGGTTGTGCGTCTATTTTGTGGAAAAGTGCAGAAAAAGCCCCACTCGCTGCTGAAGCCATGGGTGTAAGTGCGCCACAAATTAAAGAACTGGGTCTAATTAACAGCATTGTTGAAGAGCCATTAGGTGGTGCGCATCGCGATCACAATGGCATGGCGGCTAATTTGAAGGCCGTTATTAAGCAGCAGCTTAATCAACTTAAAGAGCTAGATAAAACAAAGCTAATGGAAGAGCGCTACGAGCGTTTAATGTCGTTCGGGTATTGCTAATTCTAGTTAGGGCTACGAGTTCGAAAACTGCGAATAGTCACGTCATGATACGAAGCGGTGTACGATTAGGCGAAGCGGTGTACGATTAGCAAAAATGTTTGTTGTAAACGTCTATTAAGCCTTTGCTTAGTTCATGTCGATTCAGATTATTCGAGAGGGTTGTTTACCATTGGTAACCAACCCTTTTGCGTTATTAGAAAACGAGTAATCAGCAGATACAAAGCTAAACCCTAATAAAACATAAAGTTGAAACAATAAGGTATTACTGGTCTGTGACCCCTCTACAATCCCCCACTATTGAACATATCGTCAACCGCATAGCCACGTCACTGACTAATGTAAAGCGACCACTTCAAACGCCACTCGTCGTTGCTTACAGCGGTGGCGTGGACTCCACCGTACTGCTTCAAGCCGTCGTCGCGTATAGGGAGCAGTTTGATAGCCCGATACATGCTGTACATGTACATCACGGTTTAAGCGAAAATGCGGATGACTGGGCCCGCCACTGTGAACTGCAGTGCCGTCTTGAAGATGTTGAGTTTCATCAATATCGTGTTGCCGTTGATACCAACTCTAGAAAGAGCTTAGAAGCTGAGGCGCGTAAAGTTCGATACAGCGCACTATTAGAAGTGTGCGAACAAATTGGCGGTGTACTGCTTTTGGGGCAACATGCCGAAGATCAGCTTGAAACTGTATTGCTTCAGCTCAAACGCGGTGCTGGCCCTCAGGGATTAGCGGGTATGGGCGAAGTGCAGTACCGCGGCGATACGTTAATAATGCGACCTATGCTAGCTCTTGAGAAAAGCGACATTATCGCTTATGCCGAAGAGGAAATGTTGCAGTGGGTCGAGGATGAATCTAACCAGCAAAACAGCTTTGACAGGAATTTCTTGAGAAACGAGATAATACCTCATTTGCTTGAGCGGTGGCCCCAGTTAACTAAGACAGTGGGGCGAAGCGCTGAGCTTTGTGCAGAGCAAAGTGAGCTAGTCAGCGAATCTGCACAGCAATACTTCGAAGACTGTAAACGTGCTGATATCAGGTTAGATGGACAAAAGCTTGCTGCATTGTCTATCCCTTGGCAGGCTATGGTAATTCGCGCCTGGTTCAAAGCGCAGGGACAGCTTGCACCTTCAAAAGCGCAGACAGACCAAGTACTTGCTATGCTGGGGGCGAAACATGATGCTACCCCTGAAGTAAACTTTAAGTGGGGCAGGGTTATACGTTTTGACCACGACCTTTACTGGGTTGTTAATGATACGTGCGAGATCCCAGATCGTCTTGCGTTAGTGTTAGACCAGTACAATTCTCTTCCTTGGTTACACGGGCAGGTGAGGGTAACAGTAACGAAAGAAGAAAATAACGATACCGTCTCTTTGCAAACCAATGCGCGTAATTTGCGAATGAAACCTGAAGGCGCCAATGTATCAAAGCTATTGAAAGAGTGGTTTAAAGTATGGCGTGTACCTAGATGGAAACGAAATGGCGTACCTACTATCTTTTTAAATGAAACACCTGTGGCAATCATCATTGATGAGAAAGTTGTTTATCTACAACCAAAAGTTGAGCGTATCAATATAGCCTTTAAACCAATTTAATCGTTAATTAGTCTTACCATTACTATGTACAAGATTTAAAGTGCCAAAAACACTTTATCAGTTGGCGTAGAAAAGCCAGTCATTAGAGTTTTCAATTTTTTTCGGCAGAATGTATTGATAAAGCGGCATCGAATTGCCGCTTTTTTTGGAAACAAGTAAAAGGGATTAGTTAGGCAGCGTCATAGCTGTTTTTGCCTGAGTTTTTCACCCGATATAGCGCGTTATCAGCGCGGTTAAATAAACTATCAACACTGTCACCGTCTCGATAAATCGCGCCACCGAGACTTGCCGATACACCTAATCGTGATAAGTAAGCAGAGCTATTTATACTCATCTGAATTCGCTGAGCAGCACATGCTAATTGCTGCTGTGTTTGGCAGTCTAGTAAACAGCAGAATTCATCTCCGCCATAGCGAAATGCTTCGTCTTCATCGCGCAGTACATTTTCAAGATGTGTTGCCACGTGAACCAGTACTTTGTCGCCCTCACCGTGCCCAAAGTTATCGTTCACATATTTGAAGTTGTCTAGGTCGATAACTAAAAGTGCAAATGGTTCATCGTGTCGTTGCGCCCACCCCAGTTGTCTTGTCATAGACTGCTGAAATCCCGCACGATTGCCTAAACTCGTCAACACGTCTTTGGTTGCCATTTGCTGAACACGCATTAAAGATAACGCGTGTTTTACTTGTTTTCCAAATAAATCATGAAGTTGGAATAGGCTCTCCCGTTGCGATAACGACAAGGGTGAACTAATGTAATAATAGACATGGGCTTGCTCGCCATTAACAGAGCGCGCCCCTTGTAGTGGTAAATCAATCAGTGTTGACGATATCTTTGCGTTACCGTAGACCCAACGAGAGTCGAAGTCAGATAAACTGAATCCGACAACAGGCAATAGCATATTAAGCTGCTGAAAATACACGCCTCCTAACTCTTGAAGTTCAAGCGTAGTCAGGAGCTGTGTTACAAAGCCCGATAATTCACTAAAAGAAAGTGATTTACCTGTGCTCTCAGCAGGATAAAAATTGTTGTGTTGTGTGCTATCGTAGACTGACGTTGAAAAATCCACAGTAGTGCCCCTATACAAAATGCGTTGATATGCCGCAGAAATGAAACCAGTGTCAAAGCTCTGACGTTTCTGTGGTCATAATCGCATTTTCGCGAAATTTATGACGATCACAGCGGCAAAACTTGCCGGATCTGCATTTACATAGGGGATTTTGCAAACTGAATGCCAACAAGATATCTGTCGCATTAGTCTTTAGTTTAAGTGTTAAGCAGAGTTGATTACTGTGCTTATTTAACAATCGTAAGTTGATGTTGCTCTAGGAGGTTATGTGGGGACGAGTTTTTTAAATATCGTGATATTGATGTTCATATCGGTATGCGCAGTCGCCCTATTTAAACGAATTCATCTTCCACCTATCCTTGCTTATCTCTTTGCCGGTGTACTCGCTGGCCCACAGACTGCTATCTGTGTTTGCTCACCCCGAAGAAATGCACTTATTGGCCGAAGTGGGGATTGTTTTTCTACTCTTTTCCCTTGGACTAGAATTCTCCCTTCCTAAATTGTTGGCTATGCGCTCTTTGGTGTTTGGTGTGGGATTAGGGCAAATGGCGTTTACTACAGCGATATTTACCTGCGTACCGCTTTTTTTGGGGATCCCGATTAGTGCATCAATTATTATTGGCGGTACGCTGGCGCTAAGCTCTACCGCTATTGTTATAAAGCAAGCAACCGAAATGGGTATTCTCAATAACAGGCGTACACAACTCGCCATCAGTATCTTGCTCTTCCAAGACTTAGCCGTGGTCCCGTTTCTTATCGCTATTCCTCTTTTAGCCCAGACTGGCGAGGTAAGTATCGCGCTGGCTTTAGGCGAAGCATTGCTAAAAGGTGTGTTTGTTATTGCATTTCTTATGTCAGTAGGTAAGTGGTTACTACCTTGGGTGTTTAGAGAAATCGCAAGAACAAGGACTGATGAGCTGTTTGTTCTGACCACTATTTTAATAGCCCTATTGGCCGGAGGGTTAACTTATTACTTCGGGCTGTCCATGGCGCTAGGTGCCTTCTTAGCTGGGATGATGTTAGGAGAAAGCCAATACAAATATCAACTTGAAGCCGACATCCGCCCGTTTCGCGATATTTTAATGGGCTTGTTCTTTGTGACCGTAGGTATGCAGTTGGAACTTACCGTGCTCTGGAACAGCTTGTTTGAAATCGTATTTGGCGTTTTTGCGTTAATGATAGTTAAAGTTATCTTGGTAAGAGCCGCATCCATGTTGGTCAAAACTGACGCCATTGACGGCTGGTCCGCAGGCGTAAAACTTTGCCAAATAGGGGAGTTTAGTTTCGTTATCGCAGCGCTTGCCACAACGCATGGCGTATTAACCACCGAGCAATCATCGCTAATAGTGTGTATGGGTGTGATAAGTATGGCGTTAACGCCTTGGCTTATGAACAACAGTGTGACTATCGCTAAACGCATTGTGAATAATGATATCTCCTTTGATGATAACGCTAGCTTTGGCAATGTCGGGCAGCTGACTAACCATGTCATTATTTGTGGATTTGGACGGGTGGGACAGTCGGTAGCGCGCATGCTCAAAATGGAAGGTATTCATTTTGTCGCTATAGATATGGACCCTGTCAGGGTGCATGAAAGCCGAAATGCGGGTGAACCCGTAATATTCGGCGATGCCAGTCAAAAAGATATTCTGAGCAGTGCTAATGTAGAAAATGCGAAGCTTGTGCTTGTAACATTTGATCAGGTCGATAAGGCGAAACAAGTGATAACGCAGACACGAAGTATAACGAGCACTACAGATGTTATGGTACGTACCAAACGCGACTACCAGTTAGAAAGCCTGTACAGCGCAGGAGCAAACCAAGTGGTGCCCGAGCTACAAGAAGGCAGTTTGATGCTGGTCTCGCAAGTGTTGCATTACGCCGGTGTACCTATGTCACGTATTTTAAAGCGGGTGCGGGCCGAGCGAAAAGGCCGTTATGATCATATGCACGGCTTTTACCCGGGAGAAACGACAGAAATCACTTACGGGACGGAAGATAAGCTAGAGTTTATTCATGCAGTAGTATTATCTGAACGCGCCTCTTGCATTGGAAAAGCAATAAAAGATATCGACTTCACAAGAATGCGTGTCGCTATTAAAGG
Organism: Alteromonas sp. ABH4_454; assembly: GCF_056311775.1. Classification (NCBI taxonomy): domain Bacteria; kingdom Pseudomonadati; phylum Pseudomonadota; class Gammaproteobacteria; order Alteromonadales; family Alteromonadaceae; genus Alteromonas; species Alteromonas sp. ABH4_454. The sequence continues at coordinate 1,837,610 of NZ_CM149972.1, forward strand.
TTTAAGACGTAACGGTAATGAAGTGAAAGACCCAGACCAAGACGCTATTCTACAGGCCCATGATGTACTAGTAATCGCAGGTAAACCCCGACGAGTAGAGCGGGCTGAACGCAAACTCTTAGAAGGGAGTTGATGTTTAACTGCCAGCGCAGGTTAAGCTTTAGGCATAGGTTGCGCTGGCAGAGGAATTAAGTTCACTAAACTTAAGCAACGCGGTCTTTCTCTAAATCGGCAAACTGCTTTTTTAGGTCGTAGCGTTCATCAGTTACAATTTTTTCGAGTACAGATACGCGCTCTTTCAAATTTGCAATTTCTTGTTTATACGCTTCAGTTTCTTTGTTACTAAGCTTCTTTTTGCTTTTGTCTTTCGCACTTTCGACAATGGTAACTAACGCCCAAGCACAAATGGCTACTATTGCAATCGCTGTCATGTCCACGGTGGTATCCCTCACAAATGGTTTAAAAAGAGTTTAGGTGAAAATGTGGTCAGTTGCCTAATTCACCCAGTATTTAGTTTCCACATCTAATAAACAGAGGCTAAATACTTATTAGTAAAATAACTGCTGCGCTTGGAGTACTATAACGGTTATTACGCTAAGTTTTCTATAAAAAGTGTAACCAGTTAAGCCCTTAACACCAGCAGTGTTATAATGAAAAATTGCAAGTAGGTTGCCAAGTGACAAAAGTCATTACTTTCTAGTAAGTTAGAATGTTTACCTAGGTTTATGCAGAATTGTTGTTAACTAATTTCACTAAATAAAGTAGCAAAATTGACTAATGAGTGACCAAAATAGCGACCATCCGGCATCAAAGATCGACACTGAAAAAACACAGGCTCTGGAGCAAAACACCGAACATGTCGCAGCGCAAACGTTAGCGCCTAAAGTGCTAACCGCTGCCGACGAGCTTGCGAAAGTAAGCCTTTCAAAAGAAAGCATTCCCCAAGAGAACGCAATTAAAGAGAACTCAATTAAAGAGAACTCAATTAAAGAGAGCCGAGGCAAAGAGAACCCTCTTAAAGAGGGCATTAGCCAGGAAAATCTTATTAATGAAACGGTTACTCAAGAAGACGTGATGTGGATGAAGCATGCATTAACCCTGGCGGACAAAGCAGAATCCATAGGGGAAGTGCCGGTAGGTGCCTGCGTAGTATTAAACGGTGAGCTTATCGGAGAAGGCTACAATACGCCAATATCGGATAACGACCCGTCTGCCCATGCAGAGTTGCGCGCTGTCAAAGAGGCCGCTTCTAAAGTGCGAAACTACCGGCTTATTGACGCTACCTTGTATGTCACTTTAGAGCCCTGCTCTATGTGTGCAGGTATGCTTGTGCATGCACGAGTAAAGCGGGTGGTGTTTGGTGCTAAAGATGCGAAAACAGGTGCTGCGGGTTCGGTTATGAATCTATTACAACATCCTGCGCTAAATCATCAGGTTGAGATTGGTTCTAATGTGCTAGCAGACGAGTGTGCTAACAAACTGTCAGATTTTTTTCGCAAGCGCAGGAAAGAGATTAAGGCAGCCAAAAAGGCGAAAAAACATCTAGAGGGGGATGCTTCAAGCTAATGCTTATTTTGCTGGCTTGAAGGGGGGTGTTTTATTCGCCTATTTGGTTTGCTGGGTTGCAAAGAGAGTTCTCAATAAATTGATGCCTATCAATAAAAGCAACCAGCTTATATGTATTCTAGCTAGGCTTGCGAGTCAACTGAGTGAACATGTCGCTCGTTACAAATAGCTTACGACGTTGAAGTACTTTCTGGTGGCAACGCTTAAGCATAAGTCTGCGTCTGTTGTTGTTTTTCAATTTTATTCCTTTTTTCATAAAGCGATTTTTTTTCATTTATTCTCCTTTCTCACAGCGAGGCTATTTTTCCCCTCGTTGTGACCATTCTTCCAATTAAGAAAAATGCTCTGTCGTTTGAACTAAGCGCTCATTTTCCGAGAGTCACTGTTCTTTTAGAGTTAATAATCTTTTAGAAAAATTAAGGTTCTGAGAAAGCGAGTTAGTTAATCACTAACTCGTTCAAAGGGTACAGAGTAAAGATGACACCGAAATGACAGTTTTCAAGAGAGAAGCAAAGCGAACGAGATTAAATTTTTCCTTGTTCATCTAACCAGACTAGGCTGTCGTAGTAGCGGCGAATATTTTCTACGTATTGCAAAGCCTCATCACCTCTCGCGTAGCCATAGCGGGTGGTACGGTAATACTTTTTTTGCCTTAGCTGTGGCAAGCGTCGTTTAACATCTACCCACAAATCAGGGTTTCCCCCTTGTTGCTCGGTAAGCACCCTTGCATCTTCCAAATGCCCCATCCCAATATTATATGATGCCATAGCCATCCAGGTTCTATCTGGCTCGCTGATTCGTGCAGGTATGCGACTTAGCAAGCTGGCAAAATAACGTGAGCCCCCGCGAATACTTTGCTCTGGATTGGTTCTGTCATCCACATCCCAATCACTTGCTGTATCCAGTGTTAACATCATTAGGCCGCGAACCCCGGTTCTTGAAATAGCATCACTGTCCCAGTGGCTTTCTTGGTAGCTCATTGCGGCAAGTAGTCGCCAGTCTAAATCACCGGCATATTGTTGGAACAACGGTTTATATTGAGCTAATGCACTTTCAGCTGCGTAGTTAAATGCGCGACTGTCAACGTAATCGAACTGGCGAATATGTCCAAAGTACTTGTCTTCTAACACCGTAAACCAGCCTGATTGATGTACGGTTCCAAAATACTCAATGAGCGCTGCTTTCACTGAATCGTCTTGATCTAAAGGAAGGGCCCATGCCATCGGCATATCTTCGTTAAGTGTTTTGGCTACGGCGAGGTTAGGGTAGCGTCTACGTTGTAACGCTAGGCGATTGCTGTCGGCCACCGTATAAGCAATGTCACCATTAGCAACCTGTTGCAAAAGTTCTTCAGAATCTGAATCTTCGGTGGTAACTAACTCGGTCTTTATCGCTACTTTTTCAGTATCAGTTGCTTCGTCACCTAAATCGCTTAAAAGATCAGAAAGTAAGTGAGCTTGGCTGCTTTCTGCTACTGCAATTATAGGGGAATCGAGGTCTAAAAGGTCTCTAGGTCTAGATGTGCCTGCTTGAAATACTAGCTGCTGTTTGACATGTTGGTAAGCAGGGCCATAAGTGAAGCGGTTTTTTAGTGAAGGTGTCACCGCATCGCCCGTGGCGACAATGTCCAGGTTACCTTCTTCTAATTGTTCGAGCATGACTTCATAGCTGTAAAAAGGGTACAAATCGAGAGTGACGCCAAGGTAATCGGCGAACCCTGCCAGCAACTCATACTCAAACCCCTGGGGCCCTTCAGCGCCATTATAAAAGGTTCCTGCACCGTATACGGTTCCTACGCGGATGGTTTCCCGTTCTAATAATGAGGAAAGGGCAGTGGGGACTGAGGGCACGCCACAACTCATAACAGCAATGGATAAAATGATTATTAATTGTAGTTTTAATCGTTTTTTATAGTCTTGTGACTGCATAGACCTTTACTTGTTGTTATTAAACCGTCTAAGTTTAAAAAAAAGTTCATGTAAGCGCGTTATGAGGTTACTTACTGTGCATAATTGCTCTATAATCCGCGCCGAAATACTCATCAATCCAAGAGGCAACGCGTCGCATTGGTGGTCGTTGTTTCTAACAAACCAGGTAAATCAATATGTTGGTCCTTCGAGGCGCTCCTGCACTATCAGAGTTTAACCAAACTAAACTGATTGCAAAGCTGGGTCAATCCGGCGTTAGGGTTAAAAACCTATATAGCGAATATGTTCACCTAGTCGATTCCCAAGGTGACTTATCTAAGCAGCAAATAGAAATACTCGAGAAGCTGCTCACTTACGGCCCCGCGAGGCAAGCACAAACACCTTCTGGAACCCTCTTCCTTATTACTCCTCGCCCCGGCACTATCTCTCCCTGGTCTTCTAAAGCCACCGACATCGCTCACAACTGTAGTTTAAAAAGTATCAATCGTATAGAGCGTGGATGCGCGTTTTATATCGAAACAGAAGATACAATAAGTGACGATGATTTTGCACTTATCGCTAGCTTCTTACACGATAGAATGACTGAATCAGTGTTTACCGATACTGATGATGCAGCGGTGCTATTTGCTCAAACCGAAGCGAATACTTTCACTAGTGTAGATGTATTAGGGGAAGGCAAAGAAGCACTGGTTAATGCAAACGTGTCGTTAGGCCTTGCATTAGCTGATGATGAGATTGACTACCTGTTTGATAGCTTTACCAAGCTAGGCAGAAACCCGACCGACGTTGAGCTTTATATGTTTGCACAAGCAAACTCTGAACATTGTCGCCATAAGATTTTCAACGCAAGCTGGACCATCGACGGCGAAGAACAAGAAAAATCGCTGTTCAAAATGATCAAAAACACTTACGAGTTATTACCTGATCACGTTTACTCAGCTTACAAAGATAACGCAGCGGTAATGGAAGGCTGGGAAGCAGGGCGCTTCTTCCCGAACCCTCAGTCCCATCAATACGAATACCATCATGAAAATATCGATATTTTAATGAAGGTAGAAACCCACAACCACCCAACGGCAATTTCACCGTTCCCTGGCGCAGCAACAGGCTCTGGCGGTGAAATTCGTGATGAAGGTGCTACAGGTCGTGGCTCAAAACCTAAGGCAGGTTTAGTTGGTTTTACCGTATCTAACTTACGTATTCCTGGCGCTGAGCAGCCATGGGAAGCCGAATACGGCAAGCCACAGCGCATCGTGAGCGCTCTCGATATTATGCTTGACGGCCCACTAGGTGGCGCAGCCTTTAATAATGAATTTGGTCGCCCAGCGCTACTTGGTTATTTCCGTACGTACGAGCAAGAAGTTAAGAGTTTTAACGGCGTAGAGGTAAGAGGCTATCACAAGCCTATTATGCTAGCTGGTGGTTTAGGCAATATCCGCCGTGACCATATTGAAAAAGGCGAAATCACAGTAGGCGCTAAGCTTATTGTTCTTGGCGGCCCTGCAATGAACATAGGTCTTGGCGGCGGTGCAGCGTCATCAATGGCATCTGGTCAGTCAAACGAAGATTTAGACTTTGCGTCAGTACAGCGTGACAACCCTGAGATGGAGCGTCGTTGCCAGGAAGTGATTGATGCCTGTTGGCAGCTAGGGGATAACAACCCTATTCAGTTTATCCACGATGTGGGCGCAGGTGGTCTTTCAAACGCACTACCTGAGCTGGTTAATGACGGTGGCCGTGGCGGTAACTTTGAGCTTAGAAAAGTATTGTCTGATGAGCCAGGTATGACGCCGCTGGAGCTATGGTGTAACGAATCGCAAGAACGATATGTTATGTCTGTGGCACCGGAAAACATGCCGGTATTCGAAGCGATTTGCGCCCGCGAACGCGCGCCATTTGCGGTAGTGGGTGAAGCGACTGCTGAGCAGCATCTAAATCTAAATGACAGTCAGTTTGAGAACAAACCTATTGATATGCCGCTAGATGTACTTTTAGGCAAGCCACCTAAAATGCATCGCGACGTGAGCTCAACCAAGGTAAGCTCACCCGCATTAGACGACGCAGGCATTACTTTAAGTGATGCAGCGACGCGTATTCTGTCATTGCCTACTGTGGCAGAGAAAACATTTCTTATCACTATAGGCGATCGCTCGGTAACTGGTCTTGTAAGTCGCGACCAAATGGTTGGGCCATGGCAAGTGCCCGTGGCTGATGTAGCAGTAACCGCTTCGGCATTTGACACTTATCACGGTGAAGCGATGACAATGGGTGAGCGCACCCCGGTGGCACTTTTATCACACGGTGCGTCTGCGCGCCTTGCGGTAGGTGAAGCGCTAACCAACATTGCCGCAGCAAACATTGGTGATATTAAACGTATTAAACTGTCTGCTAACTGGATGGCAGCAGCTGGACATCCAGGTGAAGACGCAGGTCTTTATGAAGCGGTGAAAGCCGTGGGTGAGGAGCTATGCCCAGAGCTAGGTTTAACCATTCCTGTAGGTAAAGACTCTATGTCGATGAAAACCGCATGGAATGAAAACGGTGAAGATAAAGCAGTAACCTCTCCGCTGTCACTGGTTATTTCTGCGTTTGGTGCAGTAAAAGATATTCGCAAAACCCTAACGCCTCAGCTACGCACAGACAAAGGTGCAAGCCGCTTGTTGCTACTAGATTTGGGCGAAGGTAAAAATCGCTTAGGCGCTAGCTGTTTAGCGCAGGTCTATACACAGCTTGGCGATAGCCCAGCCGATGTGGTTTCTGCTACCCGCCTTAAAGCCTTCTTTGACGCTATGCAAACGCTTATCGAAAAAGGTTTGGTGCGTGCTTATCACGACCGTTCAGACGGCGGCCTATTTACGACAGTGGCAGAAATGGCCTTTGCCGGTAAAACAGGTGTGAGCGTTAACCTTGATAGCCTTAAAGGTAATGACATTGCTGTACTATTCAATGAAGAATTAGGCGGTGTTATTCAAGTGCTTGAAAGCGACCTAGACGCCGTGAACGCTGTACTGGCTAAATTCGATTTAACTGAGTTGACTCACGATATCGGTACATTAAATAGTACAGATATGATTGAGTTTAATCGCGATGGTGTAGCTGTACTTGCGGATAGCCGTGTATCAATGCGTACAACCTGGGCGCAAACTACGTTTGAAATGCAAAAGCTTCGTGATAACCCAGAGTGTGCTGAAGAAGAACACGCTGCGAAGCAAGATGCTGCCGACCCTGGTTTGCATGTAGCACTATCTTACGATGTTAACGAAGACGTTGCCGCACCTTACATTGCCAAAGGCGTTAAGCCAAAAGTGGCGATTTTAAGAGAGCAGGGCGTTAATTCACATCTAGAAATGGCGGCAGCATTTACACGCGCAGGTTTCGATGCTATCGACGTACACATGAGTGACGTGCTGGCGGGTCGCATTACCCTTGAACAGTTTGCGGGTCTTGCTGCTTGTGGCGGTTTCTCTTACGGCGACGTATTAGGTGCAGGTGAAGGTTGGGCGAAGTCTATATTGTTTAACAGTATAGCTCGTGATCAGTTCGAAGGCTTCTTTAACCGCAACGACACTTTCAGTTTAGGTGTGTGTAACGGTTGTCAGATGCTATCGAACCTAAAATCATTGATTCCTGGCACTGAGCACTGGCCGCACTTTGTCACTAACCAGTCAGCGCGCTTTGAAGCTCGCGTTGCAATGGTTGAAGTGATGGAATCTAAGTCTGTGCTGCTAGATGGTATGGCAGGCTCGCGTATGCCGATTGCTGTATCGCACGGGGAAGGTCAGGCTGAATTTGCAAATGAAAACGCGCTATCGCAGGTTAGCGGTCAGGTAGCCATGCGTTATGTAGACAACTATGGCAAGCCAACAATGCAATACCCGGCTAACCCGAACGGTTCACCGCAAGGTATTACTGGTTTAACGTCTGTAGATGGGCGCAGCACTATTATGATGCCTCACCCTGAACGTGTATTTAGGGCAGTTGCAAACTCATGGTGCCCGGACGATTGGCAAGAAGATGGTGCGTGGATGCGTATCTTTAGAAATGCCCGTAAGTTTGTTGGTTAATATTTCAGTGTGACCTTGATAAACAGGGGGAAACCCCTGTTTATTTTCTATAAAAATACTGTTTAATAAATGCGCATACCTTAAATGGGTGTCAAAGCTTTGGCAAAGTGTCAAAAATCTGATTTTTGCCCTTGTCATCAGTTTGTCACTGATCTATTGTAGTGCAAGCAAGGATTGCAATTAGGTTACAGGAGTTGAGTTAGGGTTGTACCAGTGTTTAGCAATCGCTTACTGGTTTTAATAATAAGAGACGACCAATGAATCGTTCTTCAAAAGGGTTTGGCTTAACCGGAGTGGCTGTAGTTGTAGTGCTGATGTTCGTAACTGCTGTTTTTAGCACATCTGCGAAATCTGCCGAAGCTCCAACAACGCTAAGTGTGCAGTCTTCAGTTAAGTAGTCTGAAAGAAAAATTCTAACGCCCGTATCAAGTTACTTGATACGGGCGTTAATCATTGGAGGACAATAAAAACGTCCAGCATATAGCGCTTCATGAGAAAAGCCTAAAAGCTATACCTAAAGACAAGCCCAAAAAAGCAAAGCTGACTCAACGAGTTCTTGCCTCCCATTTTATCCTTTCTTATTTTTTTCTCTGTTTATTAGTTTTTGCTGAGGGTGCTTTTTCAACAACACATAGGTAGCACCAAAGCCGCCGTGCATCGGTTGAGCCGTATGATAGGCAATCACCTCATCAAGTTCACGTAGCCAATGGTTGACATAGCTTTTCTTTAACGCAGGAAATGGCTTACTATGTTCACCCGTTCCATGTTTAATGAGCAGGGCACGAACCCCACGTTCGTGACTTGATTTAATGGTGCTATAAATTAGGTCGCGGCTTTGTTCTAGGGTTTTTCCTGATAATGTGACATTGGTTTCCAACGGATATTTGCCAAGACGCAGTTTTTTAAACACGCCGTCTTGTATGCCTGGCTGCTGGAAATGTATAAAATCATCAGGCGGTACCGGCTTCACACCTTCCATGCTTAACGGGTTAGCAAGCTTGTCGCGAACACTTACCTTCAAGGCTGCTCGTTTTTGCTTTTCGGCGAGCGCCTTTTCAGGATCGTGTAATAAAGCCTTATCATCTGAAGCAATGGGTTTTACATCTTGCATTTCAGCAAAAAACGAATCGATATCGTCGTTTTCAAATTGGCTCATACTATTCCCCGTATTAACTACTACATCATTATTTATACGTTATTTTTTGCCTGATGGTCTATGCGAAGTGTACTTATTGGAAAGCTAAATGCGCAGAAAGACGACGCTTAAAATAGGCAACGGCTATAAAAGTGGGGATTAATTTTGAAATTTCATCGGTTAGAAGATGGCACCGGGCTCAGATAGTGCCTCTATGGCAAACCATTCCTCTTCGGTAAATGTTGAATCGATAGGTGTTTCAACATCATCGCCAGTTTCTTCTTCGGGGGACGAATCGAAAGTCATTGTGCTCTCCTGTTTAGAAGAGTATTGCTTAATACGATTAAATTACAACCAAAGTAGAAGAAATAAACATGATGATAGGGGAGTGAAATGTATAGGAAGGTTTACTTTATTTTGGGTTTAAGCCAGCTAAAATGGCGTCCCCAGCTGGAATCGAACCAACATCTAAGCCTTAGGAGGGCCTTGTTTTATCCATTAAACTATGGGGACCTAATGCGTAGGAACCTTTATTATACGTAGTTCCAGAAAATACGAAACCCTTTGATTAATCAACAAGGTGTAGAGGTTTATCACGCTGCGCTTATGCAGCTAAGATGTCTTGTTAAATATCTTGAGATACTAGGCACATAATAAAAAAGCCCCCGTTAAAGACGAGGGCCTAAGGCTGACTTCATGAGTTAACTAGATATCCGTTGGTGGAAGTTTATCTATTGCTGTCTTCAGCACTTCAGACTCTGTCGGAGAAGCTTGTTGTCACATCAGTGCTACCTTCTTTAGACATATCGCCCACTAAGTCACTACCAGTATCAGACAACGTATTTTCGTTGCCCGAATCAGTGGATGTAGGCTCAGTTGAAGGTAGAATTAAATCTTCTGGTGGAAGATCTATATCTACAACATCAACTGTTACCTCTGTCACTGGGCCAGCGGTTACAATATCGCCTTCTTCTGGAAGGGTAATTGTGTCTTCTGGTAATGTTCCAGAGGTGATAGGTTGTGGCGCTGCGCTTTCAGGCGTTGAAGCTTCAGGCGAAAGCGGGCTTGTACCCTCGTCCGGCGCGGTGGGGATAGGACCACCAATATCAACCGTATCAAGCTTGGTACCAGACAGGTCGATAGTGTCGCCACCGCCAAAACCATCGCCCACATTATTACCAAGCGTGCTCACTTCCTCTTCAGGTAGCGTAATAATTTCAGGCGTGCTCTCTACGGGTTCGGTTATCGCTGAAGGCTCTGTGCTCAATAGGGGCGCAGTAGCCTCGTTTTCTGGCGTTACCAATCGAGTTTCAGCATTCAGATCGACTGTTTGAAGCGTTTGCCCTGTTAGGTCAATCACGTCAGGTGCTGTAGGCTCGTCAGTAACAACGGTGCCGCTGCTATCTGATGCACTTACAGATTCAGATGAAGTGGTTGTTACTACTTCAGGTACACCTTCACCCGATGCCGTCACAAACACATTAAACTCTGCCTGCTCGACAGTACCGTCTGGATATTCGATACGGTAAGTAAAGGTATCCGTTAAGGTACCACCAAATACGGCTAGCGTGTTGTCCGGGGTATAAGTGTACGCGCCCGTTTGGTCAATTTGCAGCGTACCGTAATCACCAACTAACGTAATGCCGCCAGTGGCATCTTGGAAGTTTGTTCCATCTGTCGAGATGTACACTTTATCTACGCTATCTTGGAAGACGTCATTCTCGAACAAATTGCCTGTAGCGGTTTGCGCGCTGCTAAATTCAAACTGGTCAAGGTAATTGATGGTCGAGGATAGGTCTACACTAATGCTGCCAGCTACGCCAAGGCCAGTCGTACCGTTCATCGACAAACGGTACAAACCTTCAGTTAATCCGTCGACAGTGAGGACGGTATCGCCATCAATGCCTAATAAGCTAATTAGCTCGCCGTTAGGGAAAACCCTGTACGCTTCCCATGCTCCGTTTTCAAACTTTTCTACGGTAACAGTAAGGCTTGAAACCAGTGACAGTAGACTGCCATTGTCAACGTTTAACGTTATATCTTGAGTTGTATTTGACGCTACGGCAAATGTATTGCTGGTATCGTTAAAGCTGCCACCTAGCCCCAATAAATATCCATGAGAAAGCGCATCAGTTTCGTTAAGGCCTGCATCAGTAGCAAAATCATAAGTCAATTCAGCACGGGCCGAGTCTGCCGATACACCTTGCCCAGATAGATTGAAATTTAAGTTCGCGGTAGAGGTATTCCTGCCATCTGAAATGGTGTAGCTGAAGCTATCTGTATTGCCTAAGCCGTTGCGCACGCCGTTGGCTACATAGGTGTAGCTACCGTCTTCAAAGATGGTGAGGTCGCCATAGTCACCTTCAATAGTAATGCCCGATAGCCCAGTGCCCAATACAGTCACCGACTCACCATTGGTATGGGTAACTTGCGTCACTACGCCGCCCTCAGCAATGCTGTCCGCTACGTCGCCAGTATTAGCGGCATCGATAACATTCCCCGATGTTGTCGTGCTACCTTCAAACTGATACTCCGTTAGTGTTGAAGTTATATCGGTAGACTGAAGCAAGGTAAGTGTATTGCTTAGCAGTGCCGCTGCAACAGCATCTAATACGGTATCTACCAGTGCACCTAACCCTAATAGATTAAGTCCCGTGGTAATGGTACTCACTAAATCGCCGGCGCCAATAGCATCTGCGGTGCTTAAGGCTGGCTCAAGCACAAGGTTTCGCACAACCGTACCCAAACCAAGTCCATTTAATATACTGGCTTCAGTGCCGTTTAGTGCGTCCTCAACAGCAGTTAGCACCACCTCTTGGTTTTCTTCGCCAAGCACTACGCCGCCATCACCTAATTCTGTTAGCGTAATCGAGCCGTCGCTATTTTGATCGAATAGTGTCTCAAGGGCACTTTCATCATTGCGCACGACCACGGTGTAATCACCCGCAGGTAGCCCAGAGAATTTCGCAACCAGTGTATCGTCACCAGTTACTCCGATTAGGTTTACGCCAGCTACATCACCTATTAACGGATTGTCCGGCGTCATAGCTGAGGCGACCACGTTGCCATCGGCATCTATAATATCAATACGATACGAATCAGCGACGGCGACTAAGGCGGTTTGGCTAACTTCTACAACCACTTCGCCAAAGAAACCAGCATCAACGGTAAGCGTTGTGCTAGCCTCTGGCGAGCCCGCTGCTGGCGAGCCTTCGGTTAAGCCAAGCACTTGGAAGTCACTGTCGCTAACTGGTGCATTTACAATGGCCGTTTGTGCGCCCAACTCCATGTCATTGTTATCGGTTTGAGCTACTACTGGCGGGAAGTCGCTGCCAGATATGGTTATGGTAAGCGCCGCAATATCAGAAGTTTCACCATCTGATAGGGTGTAGTTAAACACTTCGTCCTGGCCAATTGCACTACGATCGCCGTCGGCGGTATAGGTGTATGTGCCGTCTGCGGCAATTTCCAGTACGCCATAGTTACCTTGAATAGTAACGGTGCCGGAAGCAGGTACAGCCACACTATCACCAGAGGCGTTGCTAACCAGTGTTACTTGGGCACCGTCTAAGATAGTGTCGGCACCTACGCCGCTAATATCACCGTCGATTAGGTTGCCTTGGGCCACCAAATCACCCGTATAGGTGTATTCGGTTAATGTGGTGGTGATATCAGTGTCTTGCAATAGGGTTAATGTATTGCTGAGCAATGCATCGGCAATGACACTTAGAATGTCATCAAGGAAGCCAGTTAAACCAATTGCATCAAGAGGCGCGGTAAGTAAATTAACAAGCTGTCCTGCGCCAATTACTGTGGTTGTATCTAGAAGTACTTCTAATACGCCCCTTACTTGCGTGCCAACCGTACCAATTGGAATACCTAAAACCCCGGTATTTAACGTTGTTTCAATAGTATCAAGGACGACAGCTTGATTGTCTGGCCCAAGTACAACGCCAGCTGAACCAAGTTCTTGAAGGTTAACATCGTTACTATTGTCGTTGTCTAGCAAGTCTTCTAGTAAGTTCTCATCATTGCGGACCACCACACTGTAGTTGCCAGCATCAAGGCCTGCCAACGTGAACGAAATGGTCTCGTCGCCGGTAACATCAAAAATGTCTAGGCCACCGACATCGGCAAGTTGTGAGTTTGCACTTACTCCTTTGTAAACAAGTTGACCACTCTCGTCATACACCTCAACAATGTAGGCATCGGCAACAGCAACCAGTGCTATTTGGTCAACTTCTACTAGCACTTCACCTACATGGTTAGGAGAAACGGTAAAGGATGCACTCGCATCAACACCGCCCGTAGCCTCGGCTAAGCCGATAACATCTACGTTGCTCGTAGTTTCCGGTGGGTTGACCGTGACCACAGGTTCGCCCATATCAACGGTGTTACCGTCGTTTATAGCATCAAGAGCCTGTACAACAACATTTTGACTTGCTGTGCTTGCTAAGTTACCTGCTTCGTCGGTGACTGTTGCCACCACCGCGTAGGTACCTGCTGGTAGCGTTGTGCCTGTTAAATCAAGGCTCCAGTTGCCGCTGCCATCAATGGTAAGTTCAGGATCGGTGCCAAAAGTATAGGACGTACCGTCAACGGTAACGGTTAGGGTAGTATTATCACCAAGGTCAACCGTACCATTAAAGATAAGTGTGCTATCGCTAGTAATAAAGTCGCCAGCTACGCCAGAGTCGTTTGAGATACTGTCGAACGTTACTGTTTGACCATTATTGTTTTCATCAATAGTGGTATCGATAACGACTGTACCAGTGTCAGTTGCAACATTGCCTACAGCATCTGTGGCGGTAACCACAGCCGTGTAATTGCCTTCAGCAAGCAGGGCGACGATATTATCAGCCAACGTCCACGTGCCATTACCATTGTTGGTAGCGGTGTAATCATTACCGTCAATGGTCACCACCACAACCGCATTCGGGTCGTTCACCGTACCGGTAAGCTCAGGCGTGGTGTCGTTGGAGGTCAGATCGTTTATTGCAACCGTAGGTGCGGTGGTATCAATTACCACTGTTCCTGTATTGGTGACAGTATTACCCGCGGCGTCTGTTGCGCTTACCGACGTGGGGTAGCTTCCTTCTGCTAGCGTGGCAACTATGTCATCGGCTAGTGTCCAGGTACCGTCACCATTGTTGGTAGCGGTGTAATCGTTGCCGTCAATGGTCACCACCACAACCGCATTCGGGTCGTTCACCGTACCGGTAAGCTCTGGCGTGGTGTCGTTGGTAGTAAGATCGTTTATTGCAACCGTAGGCGCGGTAGTATCAATTACCACTGTACCTGTATTGGTTACCGTGTTGCCAGCAGCGTCTGTCGCGCTTACCGATGTAAGGTAGCTGCCTTCTGCAAGCGTTGCGACTACGTTGTCAGCCAGTGTCCATGTACCGTCACCGTTATTGGTAGCTGTATAGTCGTTGCCGTCAATCGTTACCACCACAACTGCATTCGGATCGTTCACCGTACCGGTAAGCTCTGGCGTGGTGTCGTTAGTAGTAAGATCGTTTATTGCAACCGTAGGCGCGGTGGTATCAATTATTACAGTACCAGTGTCGGTACCGGTATTACCCGCGGCGTCTGTCGCGCTTACCGAAGTCGGGTAGCTGCCTTCTGCAAGCGTAGCAACTGCGTTGTCAGCCAACGTCCACGTGCCATCACCATTGTTGGTAGCGGTATAGTCAACGCCGTCAATGGTGACCACTACAGTAGCCGTTGGGTCATCAACCGTACCCGTTAGCGCAGGCGTAGTGTCGTTGGTCGTTACATCATTGATGGTTACGACAGGTGCCACTGCGTCTACCGTGTCAGATGCAGGCCCACTGGTGTTACCCGCTTCATCGGTAGCCGTTGCCGTTACTACAACACCATCTGCCAATGGTGTATCTGGCGTTACGCTCCAATTGCCGTCGCCATCTGCTGTGATGGTGAAATCAGGCGTGCCGTCGCCATCAATATCAACATTAACCACGCTGCCTGCTTCGGCGGTACCGGTAATTTCTGTGCCGTTGCCTGCATTCACGGTAGGCGCTGCTGGCGCAGTGGTGTCAATCACCACAGTACCAGAGTTAGTTCCGGTGTTACCATCGGGGTCAGTAGCAGTAACCGTTGCGGTATAGCTACCTTCAGCCAGCGCGGCAACGATATCGTCAGCCAGTGTCCAGCTGCCATCACCATTGTTTGTAGCGGTATAGTCTGTACCGTTAATGGTAACGACCACAACTGCATTCGGGTCGTTCACCGTACCAGTAAGTTCTGGCGTGGTGTCATTGGTGTTGAGATCGTCAATACCTACCGTAGGTACAGTGGTATCAATTACCACTGTTCCCGTATTGGTGACAGTATTACCCGCGGCGTCTGTTGCGCTTACCGACGTGGGGTAGCTGCCTTCTGCAAGCGTAGCAACTGCGTTATCAGCTAACGTCCAGGTACCGTCACCATTGTTGGTAGCGGTGTAATCATTGCCGTCAATCGTTACCACCACAACCGCATTGGGGTCGTTTACCGTACCGGTAAGCTCTGGCGTGGTGTCGTTGGTGGTCAGATCGTTTATTGCAACCGTAGGTGCGGTGACATCAATTATTACCGTACCTGTATTGGTGACAGTATTGCCCGCGGCGTCTGTCGCGCTTACCGAAGTCGGGTAGCTGCCCTCTGCTAGCGTAGCAACTGCGTTGTCAGCCAGTGTCCAGGTGCCATCACCATTGTTGGTAGCGGTGTAATCATTGCCGTCAATGGTCACCACCACAACTGCATTCGGATCGTTCACCGTACCGGTAAGCTCAGGCGTGGTGTCATTGGTAGTAAGATCGTTTATTGCAACGGTAGGTGCGGTAGTATCAATTACCACTGTTCCTGTATTGGTGACAGTGTTGCCCGCGGCGTCTGTTGCAGTAACAGATGTTGGGTAACTGCCTTCTGCTAGCACAGCAACTGCGTTGTCAGCCAGTGTCCAGGTGCCATCACCATTGTTGGTAGCGGTGTAATTATTGCCGTCAATGGTCACCACCACAACCGCATTCGGGTCGTTCACCGTACCGGTAAGCTCAGGCGTGGTGTCATTGGTAGTAAGATCGTTTATTGCAACCGTAGGTGCGGTGGTATCAATTACTACAGTATCAGTGTCGGTATCGGTATTACCCGCATCGTCAGTTGCAGTAACAGATGTTGGGTAACTACCTTCAGCGAGTGTAGCGACTACGTCATCAGCCAGTGTCCACGTACCGTCGCCATTATTTGTAGCGGTATAGTCGTTGCCGTCAATGGTGACTACTACAGTAGCCGTTGGGTCATCAACCGTACCCGTTAGCGCAGGCGTAGTGTCGTTGGTCGTTACATCATTGATGGTTACGACAGGTGCCACTGCGTCTACCGTGTCAGATGCAGGCCCACTGGTATTGCCCGCTTCATCGGTTGCTGTTGCCGTTATTACAACACCATCTGCCAATGGTGTATCTGGCGTTACGCTCCAATTGCCGTCGCCATCAGCGATCACGGTGAAATCTGGCGTGCCGTCTCCGTCTACATCCACATTTACCGTTGCGCCCGCTTCGGCTGTGCCGGTAATTTCAGTGCCGTTGCCCGCTTCAACCGTAGGCGCTGCTGGTGCTGTGGTATCAATAACCACTGTACCTGTAGTTGTACCCACATTACCTTCTGGGTCTGTTGCAGTAACCGTTGCGGTATAGCTACCTTCAGCAAGTGCCGCCACCGCATCGTCAGCCAGTGTCCACGTGCCATCATCGTTATTGGTGGCGGTATAGTCGGCTCCATTGATGGTAACAACCACCGTGGCTGTTGGGTCGTCAACCGAACCAGTAAGTGCCGGCGTCGTATCGTTCGTTGTTAAATCGTTGAAGGCAACCACTGGTGCAGCCGCGTCAACCGCGTCTGAGGCTGGGTTGCTAATGTTACCCGCTGCGTCAGTTGCCGTTACGGTCACAATTACGCCATCGGCAAGCGGTGTATCAGGCGTAATGCTCCAATTACCGTCGCCATCAGCGATGACGGTGAAATCAGGCGTGCCGTCACCATCAACGTCCACATTTACGGTTGCGCCTGCTTCAGCGGTACCGGTAATTTCTGTGCCGTTGCCCGCATCCACAGTAGGTATCGCAGGTGGTGTAGTATCAATCACTACCGTTCCTGAATTTGAACCCACATTGCCATCGGCATCCGTGGCAGTAACGGTAGCGGTATAGCTACCATCTGCAAGTGTAGCCACTGCATCGTCAGCCAGCGTCCAGCTTCCATCACCATTGTTAGTTGCGGTGTAGTCCACACCATCAATGGTCACTACTACGATAGCATTTGGATCGTCAACCGTACCGGTTAGCTCTGGTGTGGCGTCATTAGTGGTTAAGTCATCAATCGTGACGACTGGCGCAACAGCATCTACTGTATCTGACGCTGGTGCACTACCATTGCCAGCTTTATCAACCGCCGTGGCCGTAACAACCACGCCATCGGCAAGCTGTGTATCAGGCGTCACGCTCCAATTGCCGTCACCATCTGCTGTGACAGTGAAATCAGGCGTGCCGTCGCCATCAATATCAACATTAACCACGCTGCCTGCTTCGGCGGTACCGGTAATTTCTGTGCCGTTGCCTGCATCCACGGTAGGCGCTGCTGGAGCAGTGGTGTCAATCACCACAGTACCAGAGTTAGTTCCGGTGTTACCGTCGGCATCAGTAGCAGTAACCGTAGCGGTATAGCTACCTTCAGCAAGAACCGATACCGCATCGTCAGTCAGTGTCCACGTGCCGTCACCATTGTTGGTAGCGGTATAGTCGTTGCCGTCAATGGTGACTACTACAGTAGCCGTTGGGTCATCAACCGTACCCGTTAGCGCAGGCGTAGTGTCGTTGGTCGTTACATCATTGATGGTTACGACAGGTGCCACTGCGTCTACCGTGTCAGATGCAGGCCCACTGGTGTTACCCGCTTCATCGGTAGCCGTTGCCGTTACTACAACACCATCTGCCAATGGTGTATCTGGCGTTACGCTCCAATTGCCGTCGCCATCAGCGATCACGGTGAAATCTGGCGTGCCGTCTCCGTCTACATCCACATTTACCGTTGCGCCCGCTTCGGCTGTGCCGGTAATTTCAGTGCCGTTGCCCGCTTCAACGGTAGGCGCTGCTGGTGCTGTGGTATCAATAACCACTGTACCAGTATTCGTACCGACATTTCCTTCTGGGTCGGTTGCTGTAACCGTTGCGGTATAGCTACCTTCAGTAAGTGCCGCCACCGCATCGTCAGCCAGTGTCCACGTGCCATCACCGTTATTGGTGGCGGTATAGTCGGCACCGTTGATGGTAACAACCACCGTGGCTGTTGGGTCGTCAACCGAACCAGTAAGTGCTGGCGCTGTATCGTTCGTTGTTAAATCGTTAAAGGCAACCACTGGCGCAGCCGCGTCAACCGTGTCTGAGGCTGGGTTGCTAATGTTACCCGCTGCGTCAGTTGCCGTTACGGTCACAATTACGCCATCGGTAAGCGGTGTATCAGGCGTAATGCTCCAATTACCGTCGCCATCAGCGATGACGGTGAAATCAGGCGTGCCGTCGCCATCCACGTCCACATTTACGGTTGCGCCTGCTTCAGCGGTACCGGTAATTTCAGTGCCGTTGCCCGCATCTACAGTAGGTATAGCAGGTGGTGTAGTATCAATCACTACCGTTCCTGAATTTGAACCCACATTGCCATCGGCATCCGTGGCAGTAACGGTAGCGGTATAGCTACCATCTGCAAGTGTAGCCACTGCATCGTCACCCAGGGTCCAGCTCCCATCACCATTGTTAGTTGCGGTGTAGTCCATACCATCGATAGTCACTACTACGATAGCGTTTGGATCGTCAACCGTACCGGTTAGCTCTGGTGTAGCGTCATTAGTGGTTAAGTCATTGATTGCAACGACTGGTGCTACAGCGTCTACTGTATCTGATGCGGGCGCACTGACATTGCCTGCTTCATCAGTGGCCGTGGCCGTAACAACCACGCCATCGGCAAGCTGTGTATCAGGCGTCACGCTCCAATTGCCGTCACCATCTGCTGTGACAGTGAAATCAGGCGTGCCGTCGCCATCAATATCAACATTAACCACGCTGCCTGCTTCGGCGGTACCGGTAATTTCTGTGCCGTTGCCTGCATCCACGGTAGGCGCTGCTGGAGCAGTGGTGTCAATCACCACAGTACCAGAGTTAGTTCCGGTGTTACCGTCGGCATCAGTAGCAGTAACCGTAGCGGTATAGCTACCTTCAGCAAGAACCGATACCGCATCGTCAGTCAGTGTCCAGCTGCCATCACCATTGTTTGTAGCGGTATAGTCTGTACCGTTAATGGTAACGACCACGATGGCGGTTGGATCGTCTACCGAACCGGTAAGTGCAGGCGTGGAGTCATTAGTCGTTAGGTCGTTAAAGGCAACGATTGGCGCAACAGCGTCTACTGTGTCAGTCGCTGGGCTACTTGTATTGCCTGCTTCATCGGTAGCTGTTGCCGTCACAACCACGCCATCGGCAAGCGGTGTTGTGGGTGTTACTGACCAGTTACCATCGCCATCAGCAGTCACTGTGAAATCAGGTGTGCCATCACCGTCAACGTCTACGTTTACGACAGCGCCTGCTTCGGCTGTGCCGGTAATTTCGGTACCGTTGCCTGCATCAACAGTAGGCGCAGCTGGCGCAGTAGTATCGATAACACCGCCATTTTCGTTTGCGGTTGCCGTATTGCCCGAGGCATCAGTGGCAGTTGCAGTGACAGAATAATTACCTTCAGATAAGGCCGCTGGCACATCTACAGAGAAGGTGCCATTAGCTTGAACAATGGCGTCAAAGGTTTGCGTATTACCAGCATTATCAGTAACGCTGATGGATACGGTGCTGCCTGGCGCAACATCCGTAGTGCCAGAGATGGTTGGTGTTGTGTCGTTTCCTGTACCAAGCGCATCCAAGGTTAAGTCTGGCACGGCGGTGTCAATATTTCCGCTGGTAGTATCAGACGCCGAGTTTCCAGCGGCATCAGTGGCGGTTGCAGTAACATCGAAGTTTCCGTCTGCCATTGCATTGGGCACGTCGGCGCTGAAATCACCGTTACTATCGACAATAGCCGTAAATGTCTGTTCTGCTCCTGCGCTGTCGGTGACGGTTATGGTCACTGAACCACCTGGGCTTAAATCGGTGCTGCCAGTAATTGTTGGCGTGGTATCGTTACCTGTGCCTTGTGCATCTAAGTTGATAGTCGGCGCGGTAGTGTCTACGCTACCGTTTGCTTCAGTGACAGTAGTCTCATTGCCTGCTGGGTCTTGGGCAACGGCGGTGACGGTATAGCCTCCTTCGGCCATTGGGTTGGGCACATCTGCCGAGAAACTGCCGTCTCCCTGAACGGTTGCATCGAAGGTTTGGCTTACACCTGCGTTATCCGTAACCGTAATCGTTACTGTCGCGCCTGCAGGCAGGTCAGTATTCCCTGATATTGTAGGCGTTGTGTCGCTGTCTGAGGCCAGTGTATCTAACGATAGAGTAGGGGCTGTTGTATCAATAATACCTGTGTTGTCTACGACGGTAGTGCTATTACCCGCATCATCATTTGCCGTGGCTTCAACACTGTATGCACCTTCAGCTAGAGGCGCAGGCACATCCACTGTAAAGTTTCCATTTACATCAACAATCGCTGTGAGGGTTTGAACATTTCCGGAGCTGTCAGTTACCACAAGCGAAACTTCACTACCCTGTGCAAGATTTGTGCTGCCAGATAGGGTAGGCGTTGTGTCATTGCCTTCCTCAAGTGGTGTTAATGTTAATGATGGTGCTGTAGTGTCTATGCTTCCAGCATCACTCGCTGTTGCTGTATTACCTGCCTCATCACTGATGGTAGCGCTTACCGTGAAGCCGCCTTCAGCTAAGTCGGTTCCTGGGGAGATAGAGAAAGAACCATCGGCCTGTACCACTGCACTTAAGGTCTGGGTCGCACCAGCGCTATCCGTTACCAAAATAGTAACCACTGAGCCCGCAGGCTCATCGGTTGTACCGGTAATGAGTGGCGTCGCGTCGTTAGTGGTATCGGCAACATCTATAGTAAGTGTAGGTACTAGAGTATCAACTACGCCTGCTTCGTTATCGGTTGTACTGTTGCCTGCTGCATCAGTGGCGGTTGCTGAAACAGTGAAGTTTCCTTCAGCCATCGCCGCTGGTACATCGGCAAAGAATACGCCGCCCGCGGCAACCAATGCAGAGAACACCTGTGTATTACCCGCACTATCAACAACAGTTATTTGCACTGTAGAACCTTGCGGTAAATCTACAGTACCGCTTATGGTTGGGGTTGAGTCGCTAACTGTACCTGGCTCGTCCAGCGTAATAACAGGTGAAATTGTGTCGATTACGCCGGTTTCAGCGTCGGACGCTGTATTACCAGTCTTCATCAACAACGGTAGCCTGAACTGTGTAGGTACCCTCAGCCAAGGTGGCGGGTACGTCTACGCTAAAAGAGCCGTCGCTTTGCACGGTTGCTGATAAGGTTTGTATATTGCCAGCGTTATCGGTGACGGTAATTGAAACCGTGCTTCCGGCTGGCTGGTCTGTCGTGCCGCTAATGGTTGGTGTTGCATCATTACCTACACCCGGATCTGCCACATCAATAGCCGGTGATGTGGTATCTACCACACCGCCAGTTTCAGAGTCAGAGCCGGTATTACCTGCGCCGTCAGTTACTTCTGCGACAACAGTGTAGCTACCTTCGGCCAGGTCTGACGGTACGCTTGCGCTGAAGGTGCCATCTCCTTGTACTGTTGCAGTAAAGGTTTGAACTGCTCCAGCACTATCTGTCACTGTTAAGGTGACAGTGGCACCAACTGGCGCGGTAGTTGTACCTGAAATAAGAGGCGTAGCGTCGTTTGTCTGACCAAGGGCATCTAGCGTAATGTCCGGGGCGCTAGCATTAATATTGCCGCTATCCGTCACTGTCGTGCTATTGCCCGCAGCATCGCTCGCACTGGCTGTTACATCGTAATCGCCATCAACTAGCGCGCTGGGTACTTCAACTGAGAAAGTGCCATCCGCGTTTACCGTAGCGGTAAGGTTCTGTACATTACCGCCTGCATCGGTGACAACCAGTGTAATTGTTGCTCCCTCTGGCAAGTCGGTAGTACCGCTCAAAATTGGCGTTGCGTCATTGCCGCTGGCCACAGGATCTAAGTTGATAACAGGTGGAGTGGTGTCAACTGTACCGTTGTTATCAACCGCTGTGTTTTGATTACCTGCATCATCAGTCGCCGTCACTTCTACTGTGTAATCGCCTTCTGCAAGGTCAACCGGCACATCAGCGCTAAAGCTACCGTTCGCTTGAACGGTGGCAGTGAAAGTTTGCGTATTGCCTTGGCTGTCAGTCACGCTAATCCTTACAGTGTTGCCCGCAGCCAAGTCGGTGGTTCCCGATATAGTCGGTGTAGCGTCGTTGGTTAGGCCTTGTGCGTCCAACGTTACGGTAGGGGCTGCTGTATCTATGACACCGTTATTATCTATTGCCGTTGCTGAATTACCCGCATCGTCAGTCGCAGTGACAGTCACACTGAAACTGCCCTCAGCTAAATCGGCAGGAACATCAGCACTGTAAGTGCCATCGTTTTGAACGGTTGCAGTGAATGTTTGGGTATTTCCAGCGTTGTCTGTCACGCTTATGCTAACCGTGTCGCCAGCATTGAGGTCTGTGGTGCCAGAGATAGACGGCGTTGCATCATTGCCAAGCCCTTGTGTATCGATGGTTATTGATGGGGCTGTGGTATCAATGTTACCGCCATTTTCGGTTACCGATGCACTATTGCCGGCGCCGTCTGTGGCGGTCGCAGTAACAGAATAGTCACCTTCAGGTAAGCTTGCAGGAACATCAGCCGTAAAGCTTCCATCACCTTGCACTATGGCACTGAATGTCTGTGTGTTTCCAGCACTGTCAGTCACAGTTAGCGTTACAGTGCTACCTGGCGCTAAGTCGGTGTTACCTGAAATAGTCGGCGTTGTGTCGTTGCCAGACCCAAGAGGATCTAACGATAGGGTAGGCGCGGCTGAGTTTATGTCGCCGCTCACTGTATCTGTAGCAGTATTGCCTGCAGCATCAGTGGCCGTTGCAGTAACGTCGAAGTTTCCGTCTGCCAAAGGATTAGGCACATCTGCACTAAAGTCGCCATTAGCATCAACAGTTGCAGTAAACGTCTGCTCAGTGCCAACACTGTCAGTTACGGTGATAGTTACTGTGCTTCCTGCTGCTAGGTCGGTATTTCCGCTAATAGTAGGCGTGTTATCGTTACCTGTACCAAATGGATCTAAGGTAATCACTGGTGCTGTGGTATCGACGCTACCACCCGTTTCAGAGTCAGAGCCTTGGTTGCCCGCCGCGTCTTGAGCCGTTGTGGTAACCGTATAGTCTCCTTCAGCTTAGTGGTGAAGGTACGTTGGCGGCAAAACTACCGTCGGTTTGTACCGTTGCGGCAAAGGTTTGCGTATTACCCAAACTGTCGACCACTGTTAGTGTGACAATAGCGCCCGCAGGAAGGTTTGTGGTGCCAGAAATAGTTGGCGTTAGGTTATTCTCTGGTGTTAATTCGTCGAGATTTAGATCAGGTGGCGTGATGTCGATAACGCCTGAATTATCGAGAACCGACGTGCTGTTGCCTGCTTCATCAGTGGCAGTAGCTTCAACACTGTAAGAGCCTTCAGCAAGTGCCGCGGGTACATCAACCGTGAAGTTTCCTGCAGCATCAACTGTTGCTGCAACCGTTTGAATGTTGCCTGCACTATCTGTGATAACTAAGGAAATCACGCTACCTTCGGCTAGATCTGTACTACCCGAAATGGTTGGCGTTGTGTCGTTGCCTAACCCTTGAGGGTCTAAGGTTAGGGTAGGCGCAGTGGTGTCTATGGTGCCTGTTGCATTGGCTGACGCGCTGTTGCCAGCATCGTCTGTGGCCGTTGCGGTAACCGTATAGTCACCTTCGGCGAGTGCGGCTGGCGCATCAACAGTAAAGTTGCCGTTTGCATCAACCGTTGCGGTCACAGTTTGGGTATTGCCAGCGTTATCGGTGATCGACAGCGTTACGCTCTCACCTGCTGCTAAGTCCGTAGTGCCTGAAATGGTCGGCGTAGTATCGTTATTTGAACCCAGCGCATCTAGCGAAATAACAGGGGCGACAGTATCGACGATACCGTTATTGTCGGTGACAGAGGCACTATTTCCGTTGCTGTCAGTAGCGGTAGCGGTTACTGAGTAATCACCTTCGGCAAGAGGCGCGGGGACATCAGCACTAAAGTTACCGCTCGCATCAACAAGTGCAGTAAAGGTTTGGGTGTTGCCTGCACTGTCAGTGACAAAAAGCGTTACGGTTGAACCCGCGGGTAGGTCAGTCGTACCCGAAATGGTTGGTGTAGTATCGCTAACCGTAACTTGCGCATCTAGTGTCAACGCAGGGGCGCTGGTATCTAGCGTACCGGTATCAGAGGTGGTGGTTGTATTACCTGCATCGTCTGAGGCACTTGCTGTTACCGTGTAGCTGCCGTCAGGTATAGCGTTTGGAATATCCACACTAAAGTCGCCATTTGCGTCCACAATGGCGTCAAAGGTTTGTGTATTGCCTGCGCTATCTGTGACGGTTAACGTGACTGTGCTTCCCGGCGCTAAATCAGTGCTGCCCGATATGTTAGGCGTTTCATCGTTGCCTGTGCCCTGCGGATTTAGCGTAAGTACAGGGGCGGTGGTGTCAACATTGCCACCGTCCTCTGTTACGGTTTTTGAATTACCTGCATCATCTGTTGCAGTAACTTCGACGCTGTAATCTCCTTCAGGCAGTGGAGACAATACCTCTGTGGCAAAGTTGCCGTCTGCATCAACCAATGCGTTAATGGTTTGCGTGTCGCCATTGCTGTCGGTTACTGAGATCACAACAACAGCGCCTTCAGGTAAGTCTGTGTTCCCTGAAATAACCGGGGTAGTGTCATTACCGGAATCTAACGAGTTGATGTTAACAACAGGCGCTTGTGTATCAATTGTTCCATTTGTTTCGTTTGCCGTCGCGGTGTTGCCTTGTGCATCGCTTACTGTTGCCGTAACGGTAAAATCGCCTTCAGCCAGGGCGCTAGGCACATCGGCACTAAATGTGCCGTCTGCTTGCACGGCTGCTTGGAAACTTTGCGAGTCACCATTGGCATCTACCGCAGTAATGGTAACCAGTGTGCCAGGTGCTACGTCGGTAGTACCTGTAATAGTTGGCGTAACATCGCTAGTAGCACCTTGTGTATCAAGGGTTAACAGTGGCGCTTCGCTATCTACATTACCTGTTGTATTGGCATTCGCTGTATTGCCTGCACTGTCGGTTGCACTGGCAGTAACCGTGAAGTCGCCGTCAGCTAGAGCGTTTGGCACATCTACACTGAAGCTACCATCTACATCGACCAAGGCATTGATAGTTTGCGTGTTTCCAGCGCTATCTGTAACGACAAGCGTAACCGTGCTTCCTTCAGGAAGGTCAGTGGTGCCTGAAAGCGTAGGTGTGGTGTCACCCGTGCTGCCAGGATTTTCTAAGGTAAGCGTAGGCGCGGTGGTATCTACAACGCCGCCATTGTCGGTTACTGTTGTCGTATTGCCATCGCCGTCAGTTGCGCTGGCGGTAACGGTGTAAGCGCCATCAGCGAGTGGGGTGGTAACATCCGCACTAAATGTTCCGTCTGCACCTACTGTCGCGGTAATCGTTTGCGTGTTACCTGTGCTATCCGTCACGGTTAAGGTAACCGTGCTTCCTTCAGGCAAGTTGGTAGTGCCTGAAATAGCGGGCGTGCTGTCATTCGTTTCGTCTTGTCCATCTAGCACTAACGTTGGGGCATTGGTGTTAATATTACCGGTTGCATTGTCTGACGCTTCATTGCCTGCTTCGTCTTCTGCTGTAGCAGTAACCGTAAAGTCTCCATCAGCCAGTTCTTGCGGTACGTCGACAGAGAAATTACCGTTAGCATCGACTAAGGTGTTGATAGTTTGCGTGTTACCAGCGCTATCAACGACTGTTAGCGAGACAACACTTCCTTCAGGCAGATCGGTGCTGCCCGATAGAGTTGGTGTGGTATCGTTGCCAGAACCCACAGCGTCGAGGGAAAGCGATGGCGCCGTTGTATCAATACTGCCACCATTTTCAGTTACACTTGCGGTATTACCATTTTCATCGACAGCGGTTGCTGTAACGGAGTAATTACCTTCCGCTAATGCGCTAGGTACTTCAGCGCTAAAGTTTCCGTTTTCATCAACAATGGTTTCAATAGTTTGCTGATTACCTAAGCTATCGGTGACCACTAGTGTTACCGTGCTACCTTGTGGTAAATCTGTCGTGCCGCTAATAAGTGGCGTGGTGTCGTTGCCAATGTCTTGTGGGTCAAGCGATAGCGTTGGTGCTGCGGTATCAATATTGCCCTGTGTCGATGCAGAGTCTTGATTACCCGCATCGTCAGTGACCGTCGCGGTAACGGTAAAGTTGCCGTCGGCAAGCTCTGCCGGCACGTCAACAGAGAAAGTACCGTCATTTTGAACAAGAGCGTCAAAGGTTTGCGTATTGCCTGCACTGTCTGTAACAGTGATTGATACACTGCTACCCGGTGCCTGGTCTGTGTTACCTGAGATGGTTGGCGTAGTATCATTAGTACTGCCTTGAGCATCCAAGTTAACCAGCGGCGATGTAATGTCTATATTACCGCCAGTTTCCGTTGCCGTTGCAGTATTGCCGTTAGCGTCGGTCGCTGTAGCCGTTACGCTATATTCACCTTCAGCTAATGGGTTGGGCACATCGGCACTGAAATTACCAGAACCATCTACCGTTGCCGTAAATGTTTGCGTATTGCCAAGCGCATCGGTAACAGACAGTGTAACAGTGCTGCCAGCGGGTAAATCGGTAGTACCTGAGATAGTAGGCGTGGTGTCGTTATCATCACCCAGTGGGTCAAGGGTTAAGCTTGGCGCATTGCTGTCCACTGTGCCAGTTTGTGACGTTGAAGCACTATTTCCCGCGGCATCGGTAGCTGTTGCTTCAACCGTATAGTCGCCGTCAGCGAGTTCTGCGGGAACGTCTGCACTAAATTCGCCGTTCGCGTCTACTGTGGCAGTAAAGGTTTGACTGTTTCCAGCACTATCGGTAACGGTAAGTGTAACCGTGCTGCCCACTTCCAAGTTTGTAGAACCGCTAATTGAAGGTGTCGTGTCGTTACCTGTGCCAAGTGGCTCTAGTGAAATGGAGGGGGCTTGCGTATCAATGTTGCCGCCATTTTCAGTAACAGTCGTTGTATTGCCTGCCTCGTCTGTTGCACTGGCCTCTACGGTATATTCACCCTCAGTAAGCGGCGTTTGCACGTCGACGCTAAAGTCTCCGTTTTCATCAACGATGGCATCGATAGTCTGTGTGTTGCCCGCGCTGTCGGTCACCGCAATAGTTACTGTTGAGCCAGGTGGTAAATCGCTAGAGCCTGAAATCGTCGGCGTGGTGTCGCTACCATCAGTTTGCGGGTCTAGAGAAAGCGCTGGTGCGCTAGTGTCTATGTTGCCACTGTTGTCGACAGCGGTAGTTGTATTACCCGCTGCATCAGTTGCTTCGACAGAAACCTCATAGCTTCCTTCCGCCAAAGATTCACCCACATCCGCGCTGAAATTACCATTTTCATCAACAATGGCGGTAACGGTCTGCGTATTACCCTGACTATCGGTGACGGTAATAACGACCTCGCTGCCAGCGGGTAAATCTGTATTACCTGAGATAGTCGGTGTTGTGTCGTTAGTATCCGTTTGCGGGTCGATATTCACAACTGGTGGCGTGGTATCAAGTATGGTAGTGGCTGTGGCAGTAGAGCTATTGCCATTTTCGTCAGTCACCGTCACTTCAATCTCGTATTCGCCCTCTTCAGAGCCAGGAGGGAATGCTACATTGAAGTTGCCATTCTCATCGGTTGTCCCCGTTATTGTCTGGCTGTTGCCGTCGCTATCGGTGATAACAACCACAACCTCTGAATTAGGGGCGTCTGACGCCCCCCCTATGCCTTCACTACCGTTGGTAGGAGAGCCGGTTTCAATAACAACATTAGGGCCTTGGGTATTAATAACTGCATCGATGGAGGTTGAAGCGGTATTGCCCGCCACATCAGACACAGTAGCGGTTACCGTGAAGTCGCCGTTTGCGAGCGCTTGCGGGACTTCAGCGCTGAAGCTACCGTCTTCTTGCACTGTTGCAGTAATGGTTTGCGTAGTACCATCTGAATGTACAATATTTAGCGTTACTATCGCACCTGGTTCTGCGTCGGTGTCGCCATTTATCACTGGCGTCTCGTCATTGGTTGAGCCAATAGGATCAAGGTTGATTATTGGCGCCGTGGTGTCAATTTCACCAGTTACTGTGGTGGTAGAACTGTTGCCTGCTGGTGTTGTTACAGTAACATCTACCGTGTACTCACCTTCGCTAAGCTCCGCTGGCACATCTTCGTTGAATGTGCCGTCAGCGCCCACTGTAGTAACGATTGTTTGCTCGTTACCCTCGCTATCTGTAACAACAATGACGACTTCACTGCCTGGAGGGGCATCGGTTTCACCAGAAACGTTTGGCGTAGTATCGTTCGTTGGCGCAGGTTGATTTACGGTGGTCGAAGGACTCGTAGAATCGTAATCGCCGCTTGCTGTTGCTTGTGCGGTGTTACCCGCACCATCTGTCACCTCGGCAGTTACGCTGTATGTACCTTCTGCCACCGCATTTGGAACTTCAACGGTAAAGGTACCATCGGCAAGCACATTGGTGGTAAAGGTTTGAGTAACGCCAGCACTATCGGTAACAGTAAGCGTTATTGTGCTTCCGGGCACGGCATCCGTTAACCCTGAAAGTGTGGGTGTAGCGTCGCCATTTATACCTGGATCATTTAATGCGATGGTAGGCGCCGTCACGTCGATAGCACCTTGTGCTTCGGCACTCGCCGTATTGCCTGCCTCGTCGGTCACGCTGGCGTTAACGTTGAATTCGCCTTCGGCTAATTCAGCCGGTACGTCAGCGCTGTAAGTGCCGTCAGCCTGTACGATAGCAGTCACGGTTTGCGTGTTGCCCGCGCTATCGGTAATGGTCAACGTAACCGTGCTACCAGGGGCGGCATCGGTTGTACCTGAAATAGTAGGCGTGGTGTCGTTACCTGTCGCGATGGTGTCGATAGTGATCGAAGGTGCGGTAGTATCAATCACGCCCGTGGTGTCTGTAGTTGCTGTGTTGCCCGCTTCGTCGGTCACGGTGGCGTTAACGGTAAATTCGCCTTCCGCTAATTCGGCAGGTACGTCAATGCTGTAAGTGCCGTCAGCCTGCACAATAGCGGTTACAGTTTGTGTGTTGCCCGCGCTATCGGTAATGGTCAACGTAACCGTGCTACCAGGGGCGGCATCGGTTGTACCTGAAATAGTAGGCGTGGTGTCGTTACCTGTCGCGATGGTGTCGATAGTGATCGAAGGTGCGGTAGTATCAATCACGCCCGTGGTGTCTGTAGTTGCTGTGTTGCCCGCTTCGTCGGTCACGCTGGCGTTAACGGTAAATTCGCCTTCGGCTAATTCAGCCGGTACGTCCGCAATATAAGTACCGTCTGCTTGCACAGTGGCAGTCACGGTTTGCGTATTGCCCGCGCTATCGGTAATGGTTAATGTAACTGTGCTACCCGGTGTAGCATCAGTGGTACCTGAAAGGGTAGGTGTTGTATCGTTGTCAGTCGCTATCGCGTCAATAGTAATTGACGGTGCTGTAGTATCAATCTCGCCTGTTGTATCCGTAATTGCGGTATTGCCTGCTTCATCAGTCACGGTGGCGTTAACGGTAAATTCGCCTTCGGCCAATTCAGCCGGTACGTCCGCACTATAGGTGCCGTCCGCTTGCACAATGGCGGTTACAGTTTGTGTGTTGCCTGCACTATCGGTAATGGTTAACGTAACCGTGCTACCCGGTGTAGCATCAGTGGTACCCGAAAGCGTAGGGGTGGTGTCGTTGTCAGTGGCTATGGTGTCGATGGTGATAGACGGTGCAGTGGTATCAATTTCGCCCGTGGTATCAGCGGTTGCTGTATTGCCTGCCTCGTCGGTCACGCTGGCGTTAACCGTAAATTCGCCTTCGGCTAATTCAGCGGGTACGTCCGCACTATAGGTGCCGTCAGCCTGCACAATAGCGGTCACAGTTTGCGTGTTACCTGCACTATCGGTAATGGTTAACGTAACTGTACTACCAGGGGCGGCATCAGTGGTGCCTGAAAGGGTGGGCGTGGTGTCGTTGTCAGTCGCTATCGCGTCAATAGTAATGGTTGGCGCAGTGGTATCAATTTCGCCCGTGGTATCTGTGGTTGCTGTATTGCCTGCCTCGTCGGTCACGCTGGCGTTAACCGTAAATTCGCCTTCGGCTAATTCAGCGGGTACGTCCGCACTATAAGTACCGTCAGCCTGCACTATCGCAGTCACAGTTTGTGTGTTGCCTGCACTATCGGTAATGGTTAACGTAACTGTACTACCAGGGGCGGCATCAGTGGTACCTGAAAGGGTCGGCGTGGTGTCGTTGTCTGAACCCGGCGCATTAATGGTAATCGTTGGGGCGGTGGTATCAATTTCACCTGTAGTATCAGCGGTTGCTGTATTGCCAGCCTCATCGGTCACGCTGGCGTTAACGGTAAATTCACCTTCGGCTAATTCAGCCGGTACGTCAGCGCTGTAAGTGCCGTCCGCTTGCACAATAGCGGTCACGGTTTGCGTGTTGCCCGCGCTATCGGTAATGGTTAGCGTAACCGTGCTACCTGGTGTGGCATCAGTGGTACCTGAAAGGGTCGGCGTGGTGTCGTTGTCAGAACCTGGCGCATTAATAGTGATTGTCGGGGCAGTAGCATCAATTTCGCCAGTGGTAGAGCTATCTGCAGTATTACCCGTAGGTTCCAATACTGTAGCGTCTACAGTAAATTCACCATCGGCCAATGCGTTTGGTACGTCTACGCTGAATGTGCCATCGCCTTGTACGATAGCAGTAACAGTTTGGATATTCCCAGAACTGTCGGTAACGGCTAGTGTGACTGTACTACCCGGAATAGCTGAAGTAATACCGGATAAGGTAGGCGTGGTGTCGTTCGTTAACCCGATTGCGTCAAGAGTAAGTGAAATATCTTGTGCTTGCTCACCTGATTCAGAAAACTCAACGGGCGTGACATCGTCACTGCCATTTGCATTTTGATCGAACTGAAAACCGACTGGGTCAACATCTTCATTTATGCGGTCAACACGAACAAAGTTACTTCCGCCAGCTCCATCACCTCCATCAAGGCCTGCAGCGGTAGCTTCCAATGACTCTAAGATGTCGCCGTCACCAGCAAGCGCGTCAAGAAAATCAGCATCGCCTGCTTGGTTCTCCCCTTCGACACTCTCCGCGCCATCAACACCGTCTAGTAATGCGGCAAGCTCATCGACACTCTCATCGAAGACGGCAAATTCATCGTCAGAATTGCTTTCTGTAAAATCTAATTGCAGCGGGAAAGTGACACTTTGTCCGGCTGGAAGTGTGCGAAGTTCGCCATCCACACTAACGGTGACATAACCATCGGGTGAGACATCTAATACATCTCCCTCATAAACAGTCATTCCGACAGTAGCAATAACTTGTTCGCCTGTGTCACCACGAACAATAGAAGCTTCACCATTTAACTCTGCAATGATTACTTCAGCCATATTTCCCTCTCAATCAATAAATATCACGCTATACCAAAAAGCGTAGCAGAGGTTTTTAAATCAGTTACCGGTCCGTGGTACGGGGGGGCTTTATTCTTTGGTATAAGAACTAGGTAGTTCCCCCTAATTTATTCATTTTTAGATTAAAAAGTGTCGCTTCAGTTTGCAGAAAATTTATTAGCGTCTACTTTTTAAATGTAGGAAACGACACAAATGTCGCCTAGTTTTTATATAGTGAGACGCATATATGAAGTTGATTAATTCAGTGCTTACCAAAGTTGTTATTGGAGTAACTAGCGCTGTGCTTACTCATGCTGTTATTGCTCAAAGCAACGGTGTAAACAACTCGCCTGTGAGTTTGGAAGATTATGTTCGCAAGGTAGTAAACGAAAATCCGGAAGTACAAGCCAGCTGGCGTCAACTTCAAGTGGCCATGTCTGATGTCGACATCGCGAGAGGCGGTTTTCGCCCACAGGTCGATGTATTGGCGTCCAGCGCGTACACCGATAGAAATTATGGCTTAGATCGAGAATACATGGGCCATACTGCTCAAATCACCCTTACCCAGATGTTATATGACGGTTTTTTAACAAGTAGTGAGGTAAAGCGGTTTAAGCAAGCACAAGTTGTACGATTTTTTGAACTAATGGGTGAAATTGAGCAGAAGTCATTAGATACCGCCCTTGCTTATATGGACGTACAGTTGTTTCGAGAGCTTTTGAAGCTTGCTGAAGAAAACCTGATTACTCATGTTGATGTGTTCAAACAAATTGAAGAAAGCGTTGAAGCTGGAGTAGGTCGTAGAGCTGACTTAGAGCAAATTAGCGGTCGTCTTTCCCTTGCCGAGTCTAACGTGCTTACTGAGCTATCGAATTTGCACGATGTTACCGCACGCTTTTTGCGGTTGGTGGGTGAAAAGCCTGCTCAAAACCTACAGTCAGTATCAATAAACTCTGCTTTCGTTGATGCAAACGTCACAGATATACAATCTTTACTTACTAGCGCGTATGGCACTAATCCACAATTTAATGCTGCTATTTATAACATAGATGCGCAGCGTTATGCGGTCGATAGTGCAAAGAGTCTCTACCATCCTCAGGTTAATTTGACCGCAAGTTATGGTGCGCAAACACGAGACCAAGCTGCATTGAATAACACCATTACCGAGGCGAGTGTCGGCGTTAACTTTTCTTATAACTTGTATAACGGTGGGTCGGATAGCGCGGCTATAAGACAGGCACTGTCACAGGTGGACTTAGCAAAAGACTTAAGAGATAAAGCCTGTATCGATATGAGACAAACGGTACAGATTGCCTACAACGACATCATCAATATTACAGAGCAACTTCCTGCACTAAATGCACATAGACTATCTTCGGACAGGGTGAAATCTGCATATATGGATCAATTCACTATTGGTGAACGCTCTCTATTGGATTTGCTCGATTCAGAAAATGAGTACTACGAATCGAGTCGTGCTTACTTGGAAGCGCAATATACGCTAGAAAAAGCACGGGTAAGACTGCTTGCAGCATCGGGAAGCTTAGCGCAAACGTTAGGTATAACGAAGGAAGGCGTACCTGATGTGCTAAGCAAAGCAGAAGAAAAAATTAGCTACGACCCTAATTACGTATGCCCTGTAGTTCGCACTAACTTTGAAGATGAACTGAATATTCTAAAGCGCGATTCTGATGGTGACGGTATTGTTGATTTATGGGATGACTGTGTAGATTCAACGCCGGGCGCTATGGTCGATGACTTTGGTTGTGAAGCGAAAGAGCCTGAATTGGCGCCAGAACCAAGTGCTGCTGACTTCACCTTGGACAACGCAAATATAATAGAGTCGTTTAACGTAAACATTGAGTTTGCCTCTAATTCTACCGAGGTTTTACCTGAGTATGAGAACTCCCTTCAAGAGGTTATCGATGCGCTTAATAGTGACGCTAATTCTGGGGTAATCATTCACGGTCATGCATCTTTAGATGGAGACGCCGCCTACAATCAGCGTTTGTCTGAACGCAGAGCGAAAGCTGTCGCATCAATGCTTATGACAAAAGCAAACATAGAGGCTAGAAGGATCACCGCTGTCGGTTATGGGGAAACTCGTCCGCTTGTCGATGAAGAGTCAGAAGCGGCTAATGCCCGTAATCGCAGAATTGAGGCGGCTATCATCCAGCTTCCTTCAACGCAATAGTGGTGTGGTAGGCCTATATGAAGGAAAAAAAGGTCGACAGCGACATATCATATCTTGAGAAACAAGGTGGCGTATTGATGGATTGTTTAATAACAATCTGCCATGCCCACCATTTGGATGTATCTCGAGTTAGCCTGCTAAGCGGACTGCCTTTAGACCACGGTGAGTTGTCTCCTACGGGGTTTGAACGCGCAGCAAAACGAGCGGGGCTCGCCAGTAGAACAGTAAAACGCGATCTAGATCATATCAATACTGCAATACTACCCGCGGTTTTAGTGCTCAGTGATAAGCAAGCCTGCGTTCTACATGGGCTTGACAAAACGCATGCCAGAGTCTCATACCCGGAACTCGATGATGCTGTGGTCGAAGTACCAAGAGATGAGCTAAGTACTAGCTATACAGGGTATGTCATTTTCGCTCGCCCCGAGATGAATGCACAAGAAACGAATGCGCAAATTGACAAGTCATCCGTAGGGCATTGGTTGTGGTCATCCATAAGAACGGCAAAAGGCTTGTATCGCGACGTTCTTTTAGCGTCCGTTTTTATCAGTTTGCTTTCTATCGCATTGCCCCTGTTCGTGATGAATGTTTACGATAGGGTAGTGCCAAATGCTGCGCTAGAAACCATGTGGGCACTCGCTATTGGTGTTTTACTTGTGCTTGCCGCAGATTTTTTATTGCGCATGCTTAGACAGTATTTTGTAGAGTTGGCGGCGAGTCGATTAGATGTCACGCTATCGGCGAAAATAATGGAAAAAGTGCTGTCTATAAATTTAGCCAGCAAACCTGCTAAAAGTGGCTCATTCATAAATAGCCTACAGTCTTTTGAAAGTATTCGGCAGTTCTTCGGTTCAGTCACTTTAGTGGCTCTGGTTGATTTACCCTTTGGGCTACTTTTCGTAGTCATTATCGCCATGATTGATTTTTATCTGATCATTCCAATACTCATTGGTGCTACTGCGCTTTTTCTTTATGCGATGAAGGCGCAGCGGGTAATGCGTTCTCTTTCTGAAGAATCGATGGAAATCAGCTCTCGTAAAAGCTCGCTTGTGACTGAAAGCGTAACGTCATTAGAGGACGTTAAGGCGTTTGGTTACCAAAGTAGAAATCAAAGTGCGTGGGAAAAGCAGACGATATTTCTTGCCAAAGTTAACGCTAAACTTCGCTTAGTATCAATGTCGGTAAATAACGCTGCGCTATGGATCCAGCAATCGGTGGGTGTAGTTATCATTCTCACTGGTGTTTACCTCATTATTGAGGGCGTGATAACACAAGGTGGACTAATAGCCGCTTATTTATTATCAAGCCGAGCTATGGGGCCGGTTTCTCAGGCTGCCGCATTGCTTGCGCAATTCCACCACGCTGAAACCGCAAAGAATGCCCTTGATGACATTATGTCTTTACCAAGTGAAACAGGTAGCAATAAACAGATTAAAAACAATGTCGTGCTAAAAGGGAATATTGACGCTAGCCAGCTTTGCTTCAAGTATCCAGATGAAACCGTACTCGCGTTAAAAGACATTAACTTCTCTATTAAACAAGGGGAACACGTTGCTATTTTGGGCAAAAACGGGTGCGGAAAGTCAACGTTAAACAAGCTTCTTATGGCTTTTTATCGCCCTGAATCGGGACAACTTTTGTTGGATGGGATAGACCTTCAGCAGTATGACCCAACGCTGTTACGCAAACAAATAGGCTATGTACCGCAAGATGTGAGCCTTTTTCACGGCTCATTAAAAGACAATATTTTGCCAGAGGATACACATATTGACGAGGCTGAGTTTTGGGAAGTCATTTCTCAATGTGGTTTGGCAAAGTTAGTTAATGGAAGCTCGAGTGGCATAGAGCAAAATGTGGGGGAGCGCGGCTGCTTGCTGTCAGGTGGGCAGCGTCAGGCTGTGGCGATGGCAAGGGCCATAGTGCGAGACCCAGCAATTTACATTATGGATGAACCAACTTCAGCCATGGATTCAACTAATGAAGCGCAGATGAAGGAAACGATTAAGGCGGCAACGGCAGGTAAAACTCTCATCATTAATACGCACAGAACCACATTACTCGACTTGGTAGAACGGGTCATTGTTGTAGAAAACGGAAAAGTGATTGCCGATGGAAAAAAGGAAGAGGTACTCGTGCAGTTTAGACAACCCAGTCAAGTATTGAAGAGGGCGCCATGATTTTGAAAAGTGATGGTGAAAAAAAGGACTGGTTACAGCGGCTAATGCGAGGCTGGCTTGCGCCGCCCCCAGGTCAAGATTGGGTGTTAGAAGCGGAATGGTCGCGCATTATGCAAACGCCGGTAAAAGCCCGTGGTCTGCTCTATGTCGTACTAATAGTGCTATTTTTGTTAGTGGTATGGTCTTATTTCGCCGAGATTGATGAAGTGGCTAAAGGTGATGGGAAAGTTATTCCGTCGCAGCAGCTGCAGGTGCTTCAATCATACGATGGCGGGATAGTACAAGAAATCTTAGTACGTGAAGGACAAACCGTTGAAGCGGGGCAGGTGCTGTTGAAAGTCGACCCCACGCGTTTCCTATCCAGTTTGGAAGAAAATACCACGCAATTTGCAGCACTTGCCGCGAAGGTGCAGCGCTTATCTGCGCTCACCCAGGGCGAGGTGTTACGGTTTAATCGAGAACTTCAAGATGAAGCGCCTACCATCGTCGATAATGAGCGAAAACTCTATAACTCGAATTTAGCTGAGCTTGATGAAATCGCGGCGGGTTCTGATTCTCGTATCTTACAGCGCCGACAAGATGTTGAAGAAGAGCGAGCTAGTCTTTCCCAATATCAAAATGTGCTGACGCTTTCTAAAAAAGAGCTGGCGGTGACTAAACCATTGTTAGCATCAGGGGCAGTGTCTGAAATCGAAATTCTTAGATTAGAGCGCCAAATTGTTGAGCTTGAAGGCAACATCAGCAAATCTAAAGTGGCAATAGAGCGTGGGTTAAATGCTATTGAAGAAGAAATTATCAAGAAGGAAGAGGCCCGCCTAAAGTTAGTTAATCGATGGAATCAAGAATTGACCGATGCGACTGGTGAAATGGCGATGTTACAACAGTCTCAAACAAGTTTAGAAGATGTGGTGTCGCAAGCTGATTTACGTTCGCCTATCAATGGAACGGTTCAACGGCTACTTATCAACACGGTTGGCGGCGTTATTACACCAGGTAGCGCTGTTGTCGAGCTAGTACCTCAAGACGATCAGCTAATCGTTGAGGCCAAAGTCTCACCGAAAGACATTGCTTTTATTAGAGAAGGGCAGCCGGCCATCCTGAAATTTAGTGCATACGATTTTACTATTTATGGTGGCATGTCGGCTGAGGTTCAGCACATTAGTGCAGATGCCATTACCAATGAAAAAGATGAAACCTATTACCTTGTCAGACTTGAAACAAAGCGAAGCATTGCAGATGAATCCTTAGATATTCTGCCCGGAATGATTGTGCAAGTAGATATTTTAACGGGCAAGAAAACCGTTCTTAATTACATTTTATCGCCTTTGTTTAATGTGACAGCCTCTGCGCTGAGGGAGCGTTAATGAGACATTTCATTGCAGAAAAAGACTTACAAGGGGCACTTACTCAATACTCTTGGTCTAGTTATAGTAGTGTCAATGAACTGAAGTGCGATAGTAGTGACTGCGTATGGATTATGGCAAGCGATAATAACTGGCGTCAGTTACTGATTGAGGCAAAACAAAAAGCTGAAAATCTTGTTTTACTTACCTACAAATATGACCGCCTAGAGATGCAAACAGCACTAATGTTGGGTGCTAGAGCATATTGTCATGCATTAGGAACCCAATCTTTACTTTCTTCTGTAGCCCGAGTTATAGAGGCTGGAGGCATGTGGTTGCCCAACGAATTACTAACAGTAACTACATCAAATGTCGCCACGAACTTACAGACGAAGCGGAATCTACCTGTGCTGCGTGAACTAACCAACCGAGAAAAAGATGTATTAAAGGGTATTCTGGAAGGGTTAAGCAACAAGGAGATTGCAAGAGAGCACGGCATTACTGAGCGTACCGTTAAAGAATATGTTGGTACGCTCCTTCATAAGTTTGAAGCGAAAGACAGGATAAGCTTATTACTTCGTATAGGTGAGTTTAGTCATCTAAAAGATGCTCTATAACTTCAATGTGTGAAACCACACCATCTATCCCTAATTCAATGAATAGTTCTTGATGGTCTGAGCGCTTAACGCCGTCTGCATAAACTTTTATACCAAAAGTATGCGCAAGTGAGCAGAAGCCACGTATGAAGGCGTGATTGGCAGGATTGAAATCGATATCTGCCATAAACGCTGAATCGATTTTTACATAATCTAGACCCATTTCCTGCACGTTCAACAGTTGCGAGAAAGATTCTCCAACTCGCTTCAAGCCCACTTCGCTGTCTTTGGCTTTTAGCGTTGTACAAAAGTCTCTAAACTCATCAGGGAAGCGCGTCGCGGTAGATTCTCGCACCTCAAAACACAACTGTTTCGCTGCCTTTTCGTTGGTACCGATTTGATAATAAAGTTGAGCAAGAACCTCTGGGTTGAGCATGAATTGCTCAGAACAGAGAAACGCAAATTTTGAGTTTGTTTTAGTGTTATTAATATAGTTAATCAGGCTAGTAATCGTTGTTAGCTCTAATTGGGGTAGAAGCCCGAGATAGCGAGCCCAATGGGTATAATAACCACTTTTTCTTAGTTCACCATCTATTGTAACGCCCGCCCAACTCTGATAATGAACCAAATTGCGGTCAATATCTAAAACCGGGAAGTTAAAGGTTTCTACACCACATTCGTCAATAGTATTTTGTAACTCTTTTTCCCAGCGTTTTTGCTCTACCAAGCTAATAAATTCTTTAAGGGTCGACTCGATAAAGGGTTCATCCATATCTAGTAGTTCTGCTTCATCAATCATCGCATCTGCTCGCATTAATAAAGCAGAGAAACTATCATCTGGGCGAAGTTTAACAACAGACTGAAATACCTTGGGATCACCAACTTCGCTGAATGCACTTAGGCAGGCGCCATGAACCGCTTCAGATATAGCTACGGCATCATGGGTTTCAGTAAGCAAAATAGCAAACTCGTTTTTTTGCATTCTAGCAATTCGGCTGTCAGTAAATTGATGATGATGTAACGCAAGGCAATCGTTAATCTCTTCAACAAAATCTCGAATACGCTTTTTTCTGATATTTGCCGGTGAGCGCAAAAAACCTTGGCCTTCTGTAAATCTCACGAAGAAAAGGCAATTCACCCCTTCGGTGTCTCTAAAAGCCAGCTGCCCTTTTAAGATTGAAATAAAGTAATCTCTGTTAGCAACGCCAGACTCATCATCAAACTGCGTTTTGTAGCGCATAAGATCAAGGCGCGTGTTCTCTTCATCCATGATCTTTCTAGAATTGGTAGCAAGAAAGTTCATGGCGCGCACTACACGCTTAAGCTCTAACGTACGAGGCTCTTTCAGCTGAATAAATTGCATTTGTTGAAATGATTCAGCCTGGCGCACAACACCGTCTAGTGGACGAATTATAAAGCGTAGAGCCCAGCCCCCTAAAAAGCCTGAAAATATGCCAACAAGAGACAAACCAAAAATAAGTCGTTTAGTGGCGCGCCACATTGATGCAACGGCAAAGCTGGTATCTGTTTCGACATAAACCGTACCGTACTGACCCCAACCTTCGCTTACTTGAGCGATACCTGGTTTGACTATGGGAGAAAAGTTATCTGAAAACCACTTTGGCGTATTTTCGTCCAACTGCACTTCATGAGTGTATTCAGAAACTATTTCACCGTCAGATTTTTGAAGTACAATGGAAGCGTAGTGACCAATGTCAAATTGTGACATTATGAAGAGATCGAGCGAAGCAGGGTCTTTATCAAGCCCACTTAGGGTAAGAGCAAGCATACTCGCGTTGTCTAAGTTTTTTGAATATAGCTGTTCTTCTACGTATTGCTTAGTAGTTATTCCATGAATTGTGACACTACCTGCAATTGCAACAAGGACGACGACTACAATGGCTAGCCATAATTCTCTTGTTATTGACATAAACTCCTAAGACCTTCTGCTAATCCCCTCCTGCTTCATGCGCTCAATAACATCACGCCACCTTGATAGTCTGCTGGTAGACGAAGAAACTTGTCCAGTTTTACCCGGCTGCCAAATACCCGAATCATTAAAACTGAATACAGGAATTAAGTCCGTTCGTTGAGAACCTGGCAACACATTAGACACTAAGCTATCTAGCACCAAAGGATCCGATGAAGGGGAATCATAGTATCCTAGTACCATATGTGCTTGCGTTACTCGGCTTCTACCAATTTTCGCTTTTACATAAATTAGGCGAAGTTTAGAACTATCGATACCTAAGTGTAGCAGAGCTACGTATTTTGCAATGGCATAATCCTCACAATCTCCGCGAGAATGACCAAAAAGTTCCGAAGGCGTGGCCCAATAGTCTTTTTGTTTGAAAACGATGTCGTCGGTAGCGTACTGGATATGCTCGTCAAAGAAAGCGTTTACACCGATAAGCTGTTCTTTAA
The DNA here is from genome assembly GCF_056311775.1 of Alteromonas sp. ABH4_454. NCBI lineage: Bacteria > Pseudomonadati > Pseudomonadota > Gammaproteobacteria > Alteromonadales > Alteromonadaceae > Alteromonas > Alteromonas sp. ABH4_454. The sequence continues at coordinate 1,877,780 of NZ_CM149972.1, forward strand.
CAGCCTTATTTTCAAGGTCGTGAAGTTTAGTTTCTAGTGCGCTGACATGTAACGCTTTGTCAGCCCCAAAATTATTTTTAACTTCCTGTTCGAGCTTTGGAAACTCGATGACATAGTGATCCCTCAGTTGTTGTCCAGCCAGTAGCAAGGCCACTAATGCTAAGCAGTGCGACGCAAACAGAGAAAGGGTCATATTTTTATTATGTAGGTCATACTAAAGTATAAGAAAGAGTACTTGCCTCTGACTAAAGTTTAAGTATTGAATATTATACGTACTTATAGATATATCACGGCATTGCTGATATTCCAACCCCGTTATTTCAACCCCAGTGACTTACATTGATAAAGTGAAAACTAATTTACTTCTTAACTACAAAATCATTTTCCTGAATGTTAGCAGTAATTCCAGACTCAGCGTTGACTATCACTGATGAATTGCCATAAGCACTATCAACAACGAACGTACCGGGGTAGAGCGTATATTGAAGATATTTTCTACCGCGATTGTCGACCACCTCTTTGGCCTGATAAAGATATAGTTCATCTTTTTCAGAAATGCCATTATCTCGTCCAAGAGATATCGAAATTTTGTTGTTCGCAATATTGATAACGCGACCCGTTACAGGTTGGCAGGCTGTCGCTTCTTTAATATCTTCTATTAATTGGCTGATTGAGCCATCAATCACCTGACCGTAGCGTGATTGCCAAAAAGTGGACGAAAATTCATCGATGTCTTCAAATCTGTCAAACGTCCACTCTTCATTAGCATTGTAAGAGGAACTGAACAATAGGCCGCCGTTTATTCCGTCATAAACTTGTACAGACATTGCAAAAGCACGGTGTGAAGTGTTGCTTCGCCATGGTGTAAACATGGATGCTTCTTTTTGTGTAACGCTTAAATCATCAATAACCCCGACAATAACGAATTGCGTGTTACTTTGATCTGATAGTGTACGTACGTTTTTGTCGGTATATCGGCTATCAAACTTTGCAGTATGGGGAGCAACGTAAGTAATACTGAGATTGTCTGTCTGTTCCTGCATTGCCTTAGCTAAACGCTGCGTAAACGCCTTATCAAAGTGTGGAATATTTCCTTCAGTCAGTTGTGCTCTGTTTCTTATTCTAAAGTGAGTAGTCGCAAAGTGCTTTTGGTCCTGCTGTGCTGAGCATATTTCCCCTTTAGGAAAAATGTCTGCACGTACACTAACAGTGACTACATCACCGTTGTAAGTTTCGCTCACAAGCTCTAGCTGTTCGACTTCGCCCGTTGAACTAATTGTCATCTCTTCGTTTTTCAGAAGCCCATTAGTTAGTTTGGCTACACTTTGCACTGACGCCCCAGCAAATAACATAGCTTGTTTGAGCGCATCCTGTGTTGCTGCGCGTTTTGCTGCTTCCTTGTTACCGTTCATTACCACAGCCTGTCCTGTGGCTTCATACCAAACGGCATGGGCTTGCCCAGCGATTAGGCTAAGTAGGCAAACAGCGGCCATTGCTCTGCTTAAACATGCCATTAGCGTTGTTTTGCTTGCTTGTCGCACGTGACACCTCTGTGGTTGTTTAGTTATTGCGATTAAATAATGTCGTAATCTATGCGAGACCTATGCGACTTCTATGCGAAAAAAGTGCCAATTAAAGTGGGAAGCTATCTTTGAAAGCAAACGGGCGCATATATTGCTTATTTCCTTCGTACCAGGGTATATGACTGCAAACTGTCGTTATGAAATCTGATGTTATTCATAACGCTTTGTTGAAATGTTATTAACCTATAAAGGGTATAAAGGTAAATATTTAGACGTCACTAACTCGTTATTGATGCACAAAGAGGTTTTAAATTATGTGGTTGAATGGACTAAAAAATTCGAGATTACTTTTGCGGTCTTCCATGATTGGCCTGGCAATTTCTTTGAGTGGTTGTGGCATTATTGATAAACACGTTGAATGGGAAACCGTTGAACCTGAAACTTACCCTGTTTTAAAGGCGGTTGGTTACGCACCGATTTCATCGCAAAAAGGCGAGTCTGACAGTATGAAGCTAATAATGGCGATGAAAGCGTCAAAATTAGATGCATACCGCGAGTTGACCGAGCAAGTATACGGTCAAAAAATTGAAGGTAGTCAGTCTGTATCACGCCTTGTTGTTGACAGTGAAACGTTACGCGCGTCTGTGGAAGGAGTAATAAGAGGCGCCGAGGTCGTTAAGACTTATCCCGTGGGTGAGGATACCTACGTTACGGAGCTTTCTTTAGATATGCAGCAAGTCTACGATATTTATTTGTCGACTGCTAAGCCGCGTCGAGTAAAAGATGTAAAGTATTACTAGGAAGTAAGTTAAAGGCGATTCGCGCTAATTACTATGCAGCGGGATGCTAAAAAATACGCGATAATCGAGTGGGATTAACTGGTGATGTGGTTTATGCACAGCGTAGTTAACGCTTTAGGGCGATACAAGGCTATTTAAAAGCCTATGCACTTACTCCAGAGCCTAAGGTTCCGCCTTTCGGCTTCCCTTTTTTGTCGTAAGTAAGTGATTCTTTTGCTCGAACTTCCATCATCAAATTCCGCAAATGTGTGAGGCGTAGCTGTCCTTGCTCTACGGCTTTTTGATTAACCTGTGTTCGATATTTGCAATCTTCCAGAAGCTTCTTGGCGTTAGCCATTAATGCTTCATCGTCTTCCGACATCGCATCTTCGTTAGCAATAGCATCTTCGATACTTGAATCCAGTGATTGAATAGAACCCAGAAGGGCTGTTTTTTCGTCTAACAAATTCATCAATGATTCGGCGTCACGCGAGCTAATAAGCTGCAGTTCTTTTTCAAGCAGCGACGCAAGTGAAGTCATTTGCTCCACTTGACGTGATAATGCTTGTGTTAACTGGCTTACTTGTTCTGTCACTATACTTGTCTCATTGAACGTGTCTGATAAATTCTAACTAGTTATTTGACACCAGATTATTTAGTACCAAAAATCTCGGATTCTAGCTTCGAGATTTTATTAGCAAGCACTTCAGGATTAACCTTGTACTCACCACTTTGAATCGCTTTTTTAAGGCGATCAACTTTTTCCTGATTCACAGGAGCCTCAGTCCCTTTTTTCTGGACTTGATTCAGCTGCTGAGCAGATTGCGTCAATGAAACCGAGTCCTGTCTCGGCGCTGCGGCCGTTTGTGCCGATTGCGCTGAAGCTTGTTGTTGAGATTGCTGCGTCTGGTTCTGCTGCGCTACTTTCCCATTATCAACGGGCGTTTTAGGTAACCCATTGTTTATATTGTTAATTGCCATATCTAGTCCTCACTACTCTCTTGCCTCTGTAATATATATCGGCCTTTAGACTAATATCTTTAGCTAAATTGAGAACAAAATAGTAGATATTTTACACTTACCTTTATAAGTGTACCACGACTTCTTCAGGGCTTGCGACTCTGGCAATAATGGCCTTTTGGCTACTGGCATTTATAACCTTTATATTATCCCCAACCACACCATCTTGCTGCGCTATTCCAGCTGTCTTAACTTCCATTCCCGCAACCTCCGCGGTAATAGTTATTCTATCGCCTTTGCACACAAAGCATAGCATATTAGACTGTATTGCTTGTCCATCGGTAATGCGGCGTTTCATTCTAGCGCCAATTAACGATTCTAAATCGGTAAACGCGGTATAGCGTAAACGTCTCACATCTACTTTTGCCTTCGTTAAATTCGATGAGGTTAATACAGTTCCAGGGCTAATTGCGCCCTGAGTCACCACAATTTCTTTAGTTCGCGTCACTTGGCCGCTGGTAAACAAATACCACTCGTTATTTTTACAGCTTACACGAACAGATATGTAGGATTGGCTCAACGCTTCCTGTGAAGCATTATATTGGAAACCGGTTGGACAGTCTGGGATTTTTATCCGATCGTCTATCTTCACAATATCCACATCAATGTTAGTATCCTGCGCGTTATCAGTAAGCTGATTCAATAAGTACTTCTTGGCACCGCTTTCAACTTGTTCATGATTTGACGCCGCCGCATAGCAGTGCCCACTTAGTAAACCGATTAGCAAACCAACTACTAAACGGGTGAATGAGTGAGAGAATCTGGTACGTATTTTTTCGTTTATCTTTTTCATCATGACATTTCGTGTTCAGTTTGCGATTAATTGACTATGCTTAGTGAAATCTATGTTTGTAAACAGCGAGTTTTACAACAATAGTTAGTTCAAGGTGTAAAAGTACACGCTTCAACATGACAAGATTTAATAGGCGGTATTAAAACGCTAGTAAAGCTTAATTAAACCTTAAGTGTCATTTTTCTGTCGTTTGACCTGCAAAAATTTAGTGATATTGTCTATTCTTATCATAAGAGGCAATGATCATGCCCAGTATTACTTAGAGGTGACCTATGTCGGGTATTTTGGATTCGGTAAACCAGCGAACGCAGCTTGTTGGGCAGAACCGCTTAGAGTTGTTGCTGTTTAGACTGAACGGCCGTCAGCGGTTTGGGATTAATGTGTTTAAAGTGCGCGAGGTATTGCAGTGTCCTCCGCTTACGGCAATGCCAAAACTAAATCCACTAGTTCGTGGGGTGGCACACATTCGTGGCCAAACTATTTCGGTTATTGACCTGAGTATGGCTACGCGTGGTCGTAAAATTGAAGACCTCTCTAATGCGTTTATCGTTATTGCTGAATACAACCGCTCGGTGCAAGGTTTTTTGGTTGGCGCTGTTGAGCGCATTATCAATACCAACTGGGATGCCATCATGCCACCACCTCAGGGCACGGGGCGCGCCAGCTATCTGACGGCAGTTACTGAGGTTGAAAACGAACTCATTGAAATACTAGATGTAGAAAAAATTCTCAATGAGATCTCTCCGCTAAACGCTGAAGTGAGTGCTGACGTGGCCGAGGGGCTAACCACAGAAGGCCAAGAAAACAAAATTATTTTTATAGCGGATGACTCGGCGGTAGCGAGGAACCAGGTGAAAAAGGCGCTTACGTCATTAGGTCTTGAAATCGAGCTTGCTAAAAATGGTCTTGAAGCACTTAATCGTCTTAAACAAATTGCTGAAGAGTATGGCGACGTAACCAACCGCGTTGGTGTACTAGTTTCTGATATTGAAATGCCCGAAATGGATGGCTATACCCTGACTGCAGAAATCAAAAATACTCCTGAACTTCAAAAACTCCACGTTGTTCTACACACGTCATTAAGTGGGGTTTTCAACCAGGCAATGGTACAAAAAGTTGGCGCAGACGACTTTATAGCGAAGTTTCACCCAGACGAATTAGCGACTGCTGTACAGAAGTGGCTGATGACCGAGTGCGAATAACGGAGCAGGAAAGGATTGGCTAATAAAGACGTTTCGCCCGCGAGCTACCAAAAGTTCAGAGAGTTTCTTGAAAAGCAATGCGGTATAGTTTTGGGGGAGAATAAACAATACCTCGTCCGCAGCCGTTTGGCTTCATTGCTTTTTAAGCATAAGTACGAATCTGCAGATGAACTGATAGACGTTGTTGTACGCGGTTTTGATCGCACCTTGTTACAAAGTGTTATCGATGCAATGACAACCAACGAAACATTATGGTTTCGCGATAACTATCCCTTTGATCTTCTTTTAAAGGACCTATTGCCATCCTTATCTACTAAAAATCAGAAGGTTCGCATTTGGAGTGCGGCCTGTTCGTCGGGGCAAGAGCCTTATTCCATCGCAATGTCCGTGCTTGAGTATCAACGTCAACGTCCAGGCGCTTTGAGAGCGGGCGTTGAGATTGTGGCCACCGACTTATCATCAGAAATGCTGCAAAAATGTGAATCAGGTATTTATGACGAACTTTCTCTTGCCAGAGGGTTATCTCCACAGCGAAGACAAGCTTTTTTCCAACAAAACGAAAAGGGACTTATGCAGGTGAAGCCTGAGGTTCGCCGTATGGTAAGCTTCAGAAGTTTGAACCTGCTTACAAGTTATGCCGCGCTCGGTCGGTTTGATATTGTGTTTTGCCGCAACGTGTTGATTTATTTTTCAGCAGAAGTAAAGCAGCGGATCCTGCAACAAATTGCCGGACAACTGCAGCCTAACGGCGTTCTATTTCTTGGCGCGTCAGAGTCTATAAGTGCCGCCAGCGATATCTACAGCATGGTGAAGTGCCACCCTGGTCTTTACTACCAAAAAAAATGATCTAACTTATCGGCTTGATAAATAAAGTTTTTTAAAACTCAAGCCGATTTACCAACCCCTTTACTTTCCGTCAAAATCCCATTGTGGCATCTGCCTTGCTAACTATTTAAACAAACGACAGTAAATCGGCAAAAGTTTAACGCTTATATTTCCGTTTAGCTTGTCTACACGAAACGTTTTTAAAGTATGTCAGAGGTCATGTTATGGCTATTAACCTAGATAAGCTGGTGGGCTTTCACGAGTCAGCACTGAAGATACGCACAGAGCGTATGGAGGTTATTTCGGGGAATCTAGCTAACGCGAATACCCCTGGTTACAAAGCCAGAGATATTGATTTTAACAAAGCCATGCAGTCAGCAATGAGCGAAGCATCTAGTGGAACCAAACAACATGCTTCTTCCGGATTGGTCCGGACAAATGAGCGCCACCTAGGCGGCAACCCTTCGTCTGTTGCGGCAAATTTTGACATGCAGTACCGCGTTCCCACTCAACCGGATACCGGCGACGGTAATACGGTAGAAGTCCAAGCGGAAAGAAACCGATTTTTAGACAATGGATTGCGCTACCAAGCAAGCCTTGAATTTTTGAATGGAAAAATTAAAGGCATGAAAAAAGCACTTAGCTCAGGAGGTCAATAGTCATGAGTTTATTTAACGTAATGCAAATTTCGAGTACGGGTATGGAGGCGGAAAATGTCCGTCTTAATACAACGGCGAGTAATATTGCTAATGCAAACTCGGTAAGCAGCAGCTATGACGAAACCTATCGAGCTCGCCACCCGGTTTTTGCAACGGCACTACAAGACGCTATGCGAGACCAGTCGAAGGGCGCAGGTGTTCAAGTTAAGGGCATAGTGGAAAGTGATGCACCACTTCAGGTGGAATATGCGCCTAATAACCCAATGGCAGACGAAGAGGGCTATATCTACAAACCTAACGTCAACATTGTGGAAGAAATGGCGAATATGATGTCAGCGTCTAAAGCGTATGAAACAAACGTACAGGTAGCGGATACCACCAAACGAATCTTCCGCCGCGTACTTCAGTTAGGTCAAGGGCAGTAATTTGCCGCTTGAATAATGTGAGGATTAATCAGTGAACACCATAAATAACACCGGCTTAAATACGGACCTGTACTGGCAGGAAGAAACTGTAAAAGTTGCCGATGGTACCGAGCAGCAGCTAACCCAAGAAGATTTCTTTTCGATGTTGACGGAACAGCTTGCCAATCAGGATCCTACGGCACCGGTTGATAACGATCAGATGGTGGCTCAGATGACGTCATTTACGATGGCTGACGGCATCTCCCAGCTTAACGAGAAATTCGAGTCGTTTGCGGCTTCAATGACATCTAATCAAGCACTGCAGGCATCGAGTCTCATCGGACAGAACGTGCTAGTTCAAGGTAATGTCGGTTACATGGCGAACGAAGGGGAAGGGCTCTCAGGCGTTATTGTAAACGAGCAAACGGTTCAAAACATGACGATAAACATTGAGAACCAGTTTGGAGAAGTAATCAAAACCATTGATGCAGGAACACAAAGTGCCGGCAACATTGAGTTTGAATGGGATGGCAAAGATAAACATGGCAACCAAATGGAACCTGGTGAATATGTTATCAGCGCCACTGGCGAACTAAACGGTGAAGGTGTTCAGCTGAATACTGCCGTCAATCGTCATGTTGGAAGTGTCAGCTTGGCCGGCAGTGGTCAGGGCGTAATTTTGAATTTGGATGGTGATGTCAGTATCAATCTTGATGACGTCATCCAAATCGGCAGTTAGTAGGAGAATCAATAATGTCTTTTAATATTGCACTGAGTGGCGTATCGGCCGCACAAAAAGATTTGGATGTAACCGCCAACAACATCGCAAACGTTAATACAGTTGGCTTTAAAGAATCACGAGCTGAATTTGGCGACGTTTATGCGGCATCACTGCTGTCAGGTGGTAAAACCAAAGTGGGTGACGGTGTTCTTACTCAAGAAGTTGCACAGCAATTTTCCCAAGGTAGCCTTCAGTTTACCAATACATCGCTTGACCTTGCGATTACGGGTAACGGCTTCTTTGCTACCGTACCTGAAATTACTTCTCGTGATTTCTCATTCACTCGTGCTGGGCAGTTTAAGTTAGATAGTGATAACTTTGTGGTAAACAGTAACGGCGACAACCTTCTGGGCTTCCCAGTAAACTCTGACGGTACAAGCGCATCAGTTGCACTAAGTACGACTGAACCAGTGCGAATTCCAGATTCATCAGGTTCACCTGCGCAAACCACAGAAGTTGATATTCGTATGAACTTACCTGCAGGGGATGCTGCGTTAGATCCGCAAGATTTTGACCCGGAAGATCCACTTACCTACAACGCCGCAACATCGGTGACGGTATATGATTCTTTAGGTGATAGTCACGTAATGACGTATTACTTCATTAAAGACAACACGGTAGGGGTTGATAACGAGTGGTACGTTGCGACTGCAATAGACGATACCCTCGTCGATATGACAGATTCTACAGGCGCTGATACTGACCCAGCTACCGCCGTCAATTCAGTTGGCGGTAACACGGGTAACGCCGTAACCGCATCTAAACTTATTTTCTCTCAGGGCGGTGATTTCTCTGGTATGGAAACGCCAGATGGCTTACCTACGCTAGACTTTAAAATGCAAACTGAAGCACTAGGTGCGGGTATTCTTGCAAATGGTTCGGATCCTACGCAACAGATAAGCATTGATTTCAATCTAGATGTGAATAACGCTACGCCTAACGAGCCAACTCAGTTTGCTTCAGCGTTTGAAGTAACGTCATTAGAACAAGACGGTTTGCCAGTTGGTCGACTGACGGGTATCGATATCGGCCCTGACGGTTTGGTTCGCGCTACCTTCTCTAACGGTACATCAGAGCCTATTGTTCGTGTTGCCCTGGTACGTTTTTCTAACGAACAAGGCCTAACTCAAGAAAGCAGTACTCAATGGAAAGAAAGTATTCTTTCAGGTGAGGCACTAGCGGGTGAAGCTACAACCGGTACGTTTGGAGAAATAAATTCTTCTGCGCTAGAACAAGCTAACGTTAACCTGACTACCGAGCTTATCGATATGATTATTGCTCAGCGTAACTTCCAGGCTAATTCACGAGCTCTGGAAGTAAACAATTCACTAAACCAGACTATTCTGAACATTCGATAGTTAAGGTAAAGCGCCGTTTATTAGAATATAAAAGCGGCAATACATTGGCGTATAAGGCTTCCATTATTGCCGATATTTACAAGAGCCGCACAATAGCGGCTCTTTTATTTTCCTTTAAATATCAATTTAATACCTTTCATATTTTCTACCTGAGTTAAAAATCCACAGATTGGCATCGCCTTTGCAAAATCTTGTTTAAGGTTTAATCAGAGTCAAAAGTCAGTCATGGACAAACTTCTCTATATTTCAGCGAGTGGCGCATCCCAAGACCTATTAGGTACGGGGATTAGAGCCAATAACTTAGCCAACGCGCAGACAACTGGGTTTAGAGCTCAATTAGAGCAAGCGAGATCGATGCCGGCTTACGGTGAAGGTTTGCCAACCCGCGTGTTTTCTATGACTGAAAGCCCGTCTAACAATTATGAGTCGGGTCCAATGATTAAAACGGACCGAGATTTAGATGTGGCCATTCAAGGGGATGGTTGGTTTGCGGTACAAGATCAAAATGGTCAAGAAGCTTATTCCCGTGATGGCAACTTCAAACTAGGCGATGACGGAATTTTGACAGACATTCACGACCGTGTGGTGCTAGGGGACAACGGGCCGATTTTTCTTCCAGTACCTTTGGACAACCTTAACATTGCCGCTGATGGCACCTTGTCCATGAGACAGCTAGGAGCCCCAGCCAATGTTATCGAGGAAGTAGGACGTCTCAAGCTAGTTTCTCCAAACTATGCGGATATGGAGCACGGCACCGATGGCTTATTTAGAATGGAAGATGGCTCAATAGCGCAAGCCAATGCCAACGTCAAAGTAATGTCTGGCATGCTTGAAGGTTCTAACGTAAATGCCGTTGAAGAGATGGTAGACATGATAAGTCTTCAACGTCATTACGAACTACAAGTCAAAATGATGAAGCAAGCGGAAGAGCTTGATACTCGCGGTAACCAGTTACTGCGCATCCTGTAAATGAATTTTAAACACCGTTGCCCTTTGAGCAACGTCGGAGGTTAACATGCATCCAGCACTGTGGATAAGTAAAACCGGACTAGACGCCGCACAAACCGATGTGGCGGTGGTGTCTAACAACCTTGCAAACGCATCAACCGTAGGGTTCAAAAAAGATCGCGCAGTTTTTGAAGATTTGCTCTATCAAAACATCAATCAACCAGGCGGTCGTTCTTCTGCTGATACAGAGTTGCCTTCTGGACTAATGCTCGGTTCAGGTTCAAAAGTGGTCGCTACGCAAAAAGCACATACGCAGGGCAACTTGCTCACCACTGAAAATGCGTTGGATATGTCAATTCAAGGTCGTGGTTATTTTGAAATTTTGCAACCCGACGGAACAATCGCTTATTCACGAAATGGTCAATTTTCCTTAAACGACCAAGGGCAAATTGTTACTTCTGGCGCTGGTTTCTTGCTTCAGCCTGAAATTGCAGTTCCTGAAGATGCACAGCAAATTACTATTTCTCAAGATGGTGAAATCAGCGTGAGCATCCGCGGACAAGCTGAACCTCAGGTATTGGGGCAGTTAAATATTTCTGATTTTGTAAATCCCACGGGGCTTCAGCCTACCGGACAAAACCTTTATGTAGAGACAGCGTCAAGCGGCGCGCCTATTCAGGGGATCCCTGGCTTACAAGGTTTGGGTTATATCTCTCAAGGCACGTTAGAGACATCTAACGTGAACGTGACCGAAGAACTAGTAAACCTGATCGAAAGCCAGCGTTTGTATGAGATGAACTCAAAAGTTATCTCGTCAGTTGACCAAATGCTTGGTCAGGTTATTCAGCAACTTTAGTAGGTAGCGTCATGCGTATTTTAGGTTTATCTGTTGCATTACTTTTACTTGGCGGTTGCGCCAGTACAAACGAGCCTCCTGTTCAGGCAAATGATCCCTCGTTTGCGCCAGTAGTGCCAGATTACCCGCGTGAGACAGTGGTAGAAGACGGCTCGCTATTCCGCTCCCACATGGCTAACAGTTTGTACTCGGATGTTACCGCGAGAAGAGTAGGCGACATTATTACTGTCACCCTTAACGAGAGTACATCTGCGAGTAAATCTGCAGATACTTCTACAGCCAAAGATACCAATGTAAATCTAGATACGATAACGGGTCTTGGCGGCCAGGCTGTGAATATTGGCGGTCAATCTATCCAACTAGGTATTGGCTCGTCTCGTGATTTCACTGGCGATGCAGCAGCAAATCAGAGCAACAGCTTAGACGGTGCTATTTCAGTTACGGTGGTGGATGTGCTGCCAAACAGCAACTTAGTTATTCGCGGTGAGAAGTGGCTAACGCTGAATCATGGTGATGAGTATATCCGTCTTACTGGCATTATTCGCCCTGCAGATATCAGTCCTGAGAATGAAATTGTATCTACGAAGGTAGCCAATGCTCGCATTCAATATTCAGGCACGGGTACTTTTGCAAGAGCACAGGAAAAGGGCTGGTTAACTAAGTTCTTTGATTCAACTTGGTGGCCTCTTTAGGTTTTGGTCGGAGAGTGGACATGCGTTTATTTTCAGTCGTATTAGCCGTGTTTGCACTGCTTTTATCTTCACAAGCAGCGGCGCAGCGTATTAAAGATTTAGCGAGCATACAGGGCGTACGTAGCAACCAATTAGTGGGGTATGGTCTTGTCGTCGGTTTACCTGGCACCGGTGAGCAAAGCCCATTCACCGAGCAGAGTTTTAGAACTATGCTGAGTAACTTTGGTATTAGTTTAGATGCTAATACTAAACCCAAAATCAAAAATGTTGCGGCGGTGGCTGTTCATTCTGAATTGCCTGCGTTTGCAAAACCGGGTCAAACGATAGATATCACGGTTTCGTCAGTAGGCGAAGCATCAAGCCTTCAAGGTGGAACACTTCTTCAAACGTTTCTTCGTGGTGTAGATGGCAAAGTCTATGCGGTAGCACAAGGAAGCTTGGTAGTGAGCGGTTTCGGCGCACAGGGTGGAGATGGTTCTCGCATTGTTGTGAATACACCTACGGTTGGCAGGATTCCCAATGGCGCCATGGTTGAACAATCGGTTCCTAGCGGTTTTGCCAATGGCGATACGCTAACCCTCAATCTTCATTATCCAGACTTTTCAACGGCAAAAGCACTAGCTGACACTATTAACGAGCGCTTAGGCGCACAACCTGAAAATGGCTACATCATTGCAAAGCCTATTGATGCCGCATCTGTACGGGTTACAGCCCCGCGGGATGTAGGTCAGCGTGTAGGTTTTTTGGCAACGCTGGAGAACTTTGAATTTACACCAGCTGATGCGCCAGCGCGCGTAGTGATAAACAGCCGAACAGGCACCATTGTGATTGGTAGTGACGTTCGCTTATTACCAGCAGCAATTACCCATGGCGGCTTAACGGTGACTATTTCTGAGAATCAACAGGTGACGCAGCCTAATGCATTTGCAGATGGCCAAACTGCCATAACCACCCAATCTATTGTTGATGTGGACTTGGCTGATAGCAGAATGTTTAAGTTTGAGCCTGGCGTTACCCTCGACCAGTTAGTGCGTGCAGTTAACGAAGTAGGCGCGGCACCGGGCGACTTGATGGCAATTTTAGAGGCACTGCGTCAAGCGGGGGCTTTACGCGGTGAACTTGTAATTATCTAAAGCGAACAGTTTTTAACAGTATCTGGTGGGAATAAAACGGGTTACAACGGAATAAATACGATGGAATCACTTAGCACAAAAAATCAGCTTGATATGGCGCGCAATGTCCATGATATGGGCAGCATTAACAAAATGCGCGAAGCCATTGCGTCAGGCGATGAGACAGTATTGCAAGAAGCTGCCCAGCAGTTTGAAGCGATATTTGTGCAAATGATGTTGAAATCTATGCGTAAAGCGCAAGATGCGCTTGCCGATGAGAATAGCCCGTTCAATTCTCATCAAGTGAAGTTTTACCGCGATATGCACGACCAGCAGCTGGCTACAGATTTAACATCAGGCGGGGGCCTGGGGTTAGCTGATGTAATTGTGAAACAGTTAGGCCAAACAGAAGATAGCTATACGCCAGCGAGTGTCATAAGAAGTGACGGTGATATTTCATCGCTAAATAGGAATCGTGAATACAAGGTTGCTGAGGCACAAAACATAGCGCTTTCCTCTAACTCGATAAAAAGCCAGTCGGCACAAAAAGACGCCATGTTCGAAAGCCCTGAACAGTTTGTTGAGAGCCTTATGCCTATTGCCGAGAAAGTGGCGGAGAAATACGGCATGGATCCAAAAGCAATCATTTCCCAGGCTGCTGTAGAAACAGGCTGGGGAAAATTTGTTATTCACAAATCCGATGGCACTAGTTCGCATAATCTGTTTGGCATAAAGGCCAATAAAGGTTGGCAAGGCGAGCAAGCTGTGGTGGATACATTAGAATTTAACAATGGGCTGCCTCAAAAACAAAAAGCAGCGTTTAGGTCTTACTCATCGGTAGAAGATGCGATAGAAGATTACGGACGTTTTATTACCACACAGCCTCGCTATAGCCATGCTGTGGAAAATGCTTCTGATGCTACGCGCTATACAAGTGCGCTTCAAGAAGCGGGCTACGCTACCGACCCTGACTACGCGAGCAAAATAATGGCCGTGTATAACAGCGAACGTCTTAGTTCGTTGATGCCATAGTTTAAAGCCATAGTTAGGGGTTATAGGTGAGGAGAATACAGTGAGTTCTGTTGATTTATATTCATTAGCTACAAGCGGCGTAAACGCTAGTAGCAAGCTGTTGCAAACGACAAGTAACAATATCGCCAACGTCAACACGCCTGGCTATGTTCGCGAACGCACTGAGCTTCAAAATAGCCAAGTATTTGGTGTTGAGATTGGCAATACTGAACGTATTATCAACGTATTTGCTCAAAATCAGCTACGCCGCGATATCACCGCAGTAGGTGGACTCGAAGCTTTTTCTAATAAAACTACAGCAATTGATAACCTACTAGCCAGTGAAGCGAACTCAATTTCTCAAGGCCTGAGTGAATACTTTTCAGCCCTACAAACCGCCGCTGATGATCCAACAAACCTAGCATCTCGTGAACAGGTACTAAGCAAATCTGAATCCCTCTATAACCGCATGAGAACCTTGTCGGATTACATGCTGGAAAAAGAAGAAGAGCTCAATTTAGAGGTCACTTCAATGGTAAATAGAGCTAATACGCTAATTGGAAATATTGGCGATCTGAATCGCAATATCGTTATTGCAAATGGCAATAATACGAGCGATCAGCCGACCGCTTTACTTAATGAGCGAGATCAGGCCATAGACGAACTTGCCTCAATTATGGGGATTACGGTTAAAGAGAGCACTACACAAAATGGCGCCGTTACTATTAACCTAACATCGGGCGAGTCGCTTGTTCTTGAAAACGGTGCATTTAATCTTTTTGAGTTAAGTTCTAATGCAGACCTAACAACCAAAGAAATCAAGCTGGAAACAAATTTCGGCTCACAAACCAAAAACGATACGTCGATACGTGTAATAGAAGATGACTTAGGCGGGTCCTTAGGTGGCTTGTTCAAGTACCGTAATGAAGTGTTAGGGCCAACAATGCGTGATGTAGGTCAGCTCTCTGTCGCTTTTGCCGATGCAATGAATACCCAAAATAAACTGGGTATGGATTTAGACGGTCAAATTGGCGGTAACATTTTCGACATTCCTTCATTCAGAGGCTTAGCCTACGAAGACACCAATGGCGATTACGTAGTTACAGCACAGATAACTGAAGGCAAGGGCGCTGAATTAACTGACGCCGACTATAAGATTGAAGTCACCGCCGTTGCTGCTGGTGTGCCCAGTGAAATTGAAATTACGTTTTTAAATCCAGACGGCACGCCTAAAAAAGACGGTTCTGGCAATGACATTATTTTCTCTAATTTTGCAGTAACCTCCGGTTTTAATGAACTCCCTGGCGGCATTGAAATAGATTTTTCAGGAAGCGACCCCTACAACGTGGGTAACGAGTTTTTGATTCAGCCAACAAAGGATGTGGCTTCAAATATAAGTTTAGATACAAATCGCCCAGAAGATTTAGCCTTCGCTAATCCGGTAAGAGCAGGGGCTGACAGCACAAACCTAGGCAGCGCTAACGTAATAGATGTAACTGTTTCAAATACGGAAGTGGGAACCTCTGCTTTTGATGGAGCGGGTGGCCTTTTAAATTCAGCGCCCGCTCAAATTAGCTTTACGGCTGCAGATACCTATGAAGTGTTAGATGGAAGCGGGACGGTTTTAGCTACTGTAACGGGTACAACGGATTTAACGAACCTTATCAGTCAAGCGGGAATAAGTCCTGATCCAGGTTTTGATCTAAGTTTAGACGGTGTGCCAAAAGCAGGTGATAGCTTTTCAATCAGCTATAATACAGATGGTTTCAACGATAACAGCAATGCGCTTAATTTAGCTGCTCTTCAAAATGAAAACAAAGTTCAGGTGAGTAGTGAAGCAACCAATACGCCAAGAACGTTTCAAGATGCCTATGCGTCTATGGTTGGGCGTATTGGTGAAGATGCATCAATGGCTAGCGTCTCATTGGCTTCGGCTGAAGCGATGAAAGTACAGTCTGAAAATTGGTTTGAGTCAGTGTCGGGCGTTAGCTTAGACGAAGAAGCTGCCAATTTGATAAAATACCAGCAGAGCTATGCAGCTGCAGCACGTATTTTGTCTACGGCCCAAGAATTATTTAATACCATTTTGCAATCAGCAAGGTAGGTGAGCTATGCGTATATCAACGAATCAAATCTATGATCAAAACATGCGCTCGATCATGCAAAATCAAGGCGATTTGGCAAAGACTCAAGAGCAACTATCTACTGGCAAACGCATTATTACACCCAGCGATGACCCTGTTGGCGCTGCGAAGGTACTTCGTCTAACCGAAGAAATTGATGAACTTACTCAGTTTCAACGCAATAATGATCTGGTAACCGGTTCGCTTGAGCAGCAAGAAGCTGTTCTTACAAATATCACTAACTCTATCAATCGTGCGAGAACTCTTATAGTCCAAGCGGGAAATGGTATTCTAGACGATCCCGACAAGCGTGCTATTGGCTCAGAGTTAGAGCAAATAAAGCTTGAGATATTTGATTTGATGAACACCCAAGATGCAGATGGAAATTATCTGTATGCAGGCTTTCAATCTGGAAACCAGGCGTTTACTTACAATCCTGCGTCTGGAGGGAATGCGATCTCTTTCTCTGGAGACGCTGGTGTTAATTTTATCCAACTCTCTAATAGTTCAAAAATTCAATCAACCAGCAACGGTTATGAAGTTTTTGAAAATGTGTTATCTCGTTTTAATTTCTCGGTTACAGGTAGCACGGTGGGATCGTTAGACGGTGCCACTATTTCAGAGCAGGGGACATTTGATACGTTTTTCAATAACAATTATGACGCGGTGAATAGTTCTAATAACGATTTTCGCATAGACTTTTTGGGCACAGGTGAGGCACAGCTCGTTAATCAAAACAGTGGTGCAGTTATTGACACAGTAGGTTACACGTCTGGGGAACCGTTCACAATAAAAGGAATGCAGTTTGATGCCGTAGCAGCGCCGGGTACGAGCATTGATTTTTCTCTCGATCAGCCAGAGAAAAAGAGCATGGCGCAAACCATTCACGAAGTGCAAACACTACTATCAGATAGCACTATTTATCATGGCGCATTACAGGACGCTATTGCCGATGCTTTAGTGGGTTTAGATAACGGGTTAGAAAAGATATCGCTTGAGCGTGCGTCTATAGGTAGTCGACTTAACATTGCCGAAAGTACTTATGAAAGCAATTTGGATATGGAAATTGCAGCTAAAGCACAACGCTCTTCTATTCAAGATGTTGATTACGCTGAGGCTTCAACTGAATTTGCCAAACAGGAAACAGCCTTAAGCGCTGCGCTGGCTACATTTCCACAAGTATCTAACTTATCTCTGTTCAACTACATTTAAAAAACACTAACATAGCGACTCAACATCTTTAATCTTGGCCAGGTAAACTCTGGCCTCATTGTCGATGTGACTTGAGTAATAAGACATATAAAGGACGTTGTCTTCTAATACTATACCCGGATAACTCGTATCACCGCTGCTGGGTAATGTTAGTACTTCGGAAAGCTGATTGCTTTTTGCATCGAAATGCCAAATACGCGTTGAAAACTTCCGTTTTCCCCAATCTACGTGCCGACCAGCGACTAAAAATGTGCTTTCGCTTAGGGCAACGGCACAAGGTCCACCAATATAGATGCCTAAATCACACCAATCCCACTTTGTATAAGGTGGTCTAGAAGTGCCGAAGTGAGCGGAAAATGTATCAGAGTCACGTCTTACAAAAACTGCAGCGTGTCCATTAGAGTTAAACAGAAGTGCACTTTCATTCGGAAAACCTTTGTTGTTTTTAGCTAGACCAAAAACATTTGATTTATGAATGCGCATGGCTCGTGTCGGGTCGCCCTCATACAAAGAAATGTGATCAGCTGGACGATGATAAGCAAAACCAAACGCCTTATTTGCTATCCATTGCGGTTTCCATATCCACCAACCATTGTCTCCAAACCAATGTTTACTGGACCAAGATTTTCCAGTGGTAGTGAAAATGCTGAGCATTTTTGTGTGGGCTTGATCATTTTCATCAATAGTCTTTGCAAAGGCCGTTAATATCACCCTATGCCCGTCAAACATCAATTTAGGATCTCTTAAGTCGGTACCCGGTTCGTTAACCAAAACCTTACTGAGAACCTCAGACGTTTTTTTATTAACCGTAAGGATAATTATTGCGCCATCTTTGCTCACATGGTTAGTTGCTTGGCGATAACAACACAACAGTGAATTACTACTTTTGTCGAAGGGATTTTCTATCAAATCAGTAAAGGCTGCATGTATGGCGGGCGGTGAGATACGACTAATTTCAACTAATTTGAGTTTTTTATTCAATTGAAATCTCCTTTAAAAATCTGATGTTTAGTGAAGGATTCTAGCTCTTTGAGCGGCAATATATTACCGCTAATCGGCAAATGTCGTAATTTTTTCTAAAGAGAATTTGCATGTTGTCGATACAGTTTCTGAGAGAGCCAGTTCATCAATTACCCCTCAGGTCTTGATGACTACTAAAACAAAACGTCGGATATTCCGACAGCCAGCGCACGCTGGACTGAGAGTGTAGGAGAGACTTTATGTCTATGTTCGTTAATACCAATGTATCCTCATTGAATGCCCAGCGTCAGCTTTTTGATGTAAGCAACTCTTTGAGCACGTCTTTTGAGCGTCTATCTTCAGGCTTCCGTATCAACAGCGCTGCTGATGATGCTGCAGGTCTACAGATCACCGACCGTATGACCTCACAAATTGAAGGTCTAAACCAAGCTGTACGTAACGCTAATGATGCGATTTCACTTTCGCAGACTGCTGAAGGTGCGTTATCTGAAACAACTACAGCACTTCAACGTATTCGTACTCTAGCTATTCAATCACAAAACGGTATCAACAGTCCTGCTGACCGTGCAGCGCTACAAAAAGAAGTTTCTGCATTACGTACAGAAATTTCACGTATCGCTACAACAACTGAGTTTGCTGGTGTAAGTATTCTTTCTGGTGCATTCTCTGCTTCGTTCCTAGTAGGTGCGAACGCAGGTCAGACAATTTCAGTTAACTTGTCTACGCCTACACTTAATGCTGCGGGTGTTTCAGGTTTTGGCCCAACAGGGCTTGGCATAAGCGGCAACGTACTTACA
The DNA here is from genome assembly GCF_056311775.1 of Alteromonas sp. ABH4_454. NCBI lineage: Bacteria > Pseudomonadati > Pseudomonadota > Gammaproteobacteria > Alteromonadales > Alteromonadaceae > Alteromonas > Alteromonas sp. ABH4_454. The sequence goes on from NZ_CM149972.1 coordinate 1,896,856, forward strand.
GCAAGTGCGGCATCGTCAATCCTTGATAGTGTAGATAGTGCAATTTCTGCAATTGGTGGCTTACGTGCTGATTTAGGTGCCTTACAAAACCGCTTTCAGTCAACTATCCGTAACCTAAGCAACATCTCTGAGAATGTATCGGCTGCACGTTCACAGATTAAGGATACCGATTTCGCGACTGAAACAGCTAACCTAACCCGTAACCAGATCATTCAGCAGGCAAGCACTACTGTATTATCACAGGCTAACCAGCGCCCACAGGCTGCGTTACAGCTTCTAGGTTAATTGAAATTAGCGTGAAGCCAGGAGGTAGTGCTCTAGTTCACGTGCGTTTAAAGCTGGTCTTTTAAAGGCCAGCTTTTTTTATACCCCAGTCACGAAATTGTTATAAAGCCCCATCTACACCATATTTTTGTCTTCAATCCATAGACCTAACACTATGAAGTTTAGCGGTTTTTTTATTTATTCTCTTTTTTATCTAAAAATTTTAAAAAACATCTAAAGTAAAAATCGATCTTTGACGATAACTAATACAAAGGGGAGATAAACAATGTTTTTGTCCTCTACGCTTCTAAAGTTTATGTTTAAAAGCGTAAATAGCACTGTTTTAATTCAGAGTTATTTTTAATACCTTGAATTTAAAAGTTAGGAAAAACAGTACTTTGTTTTAATAAAAATGTTTGAAAAAAACATTAAAGAAATTTCAAGTTAAGGTCGATAAAAGATGGAGTTTGCTGAGGGGGTAAGAGCTGCTGACCGGCGAGAATAGAGCCAGGAGGTAGTGAGAGGTTTGAGGTTCTGGAACACCAAACCCACCGACCAGCAAAGAGAAGTAACTTCTCTATTTAGCAAGTTCCATTGGTAGTGTGCCAATGAAACGTCAGAATAAACTGACAATGTTCATGAAGCACAGGTTATGCCAAATATTTAAATTAATTGCGCAAATAATAAAACCAATAGCGCCATACTCGAAACTGTTAGGAGAGACCCATGAGTCTATTTGTTAATACCAATGTGTCATCATTAAATGCACAACGCCAATTGTTTACTACAGGTAATAATCTGAGCACTGCTTTTGAGCGCCTTTCATCAGGCTTCAGAATCAACAGCGCGGCAGATGACGCGGCAGGACTGCAAATTACCGACCGTATGACTTCGCAAATTCAAGGTTTAGACCAAGCCGTTCGTAACGCTAACGATGGTATTTCATTAGCGCAAACAGCAGAAGGCGCAATGGCCGAAACAACCACAGCTTTGCAGCGTATTCGTACGTTAGCAATTCAATCTCAAAATGGTATTAACAGTTCAGCTGACCGAGCAGCACTACAAAAAGAAGTGTCTGCACTGAGAACGGAAATCTCAAGAATTGCTACTACTACCGAATTTGCCGGTGTAAGTATCCTTTCTGGTGTATTTTCAGCATCTTTCTTGGTTGGCGCAAACTCAGGCCAGACGATTTCAGTGAATTTATCGACGCCAGCGTTAACCGCAGCGGGTGTAACTGGTTTCAGTGCTACTGGTTTAGGAATTATCTCAGCCGACGTTTTAACCGCGGCTGGCGCATCTGCTTTGCTTGATGATGTTGATACAGCTATATCGGCAATTGGTGGTCTTCGTGCAGATTTGGGTGCTATCCAAAATAGGTTCCAGTCTACAATTAGAAACTTAAGTAACATCTCAGAGAACGTATCAGCGGCAAGATCGCGAATCAAAGATGCGGACTTTGCCACCGAGACGGCAGAACTAAGCCGCAACCAGATTTTACAGCAGGCAAGTACAACTATCCTAGCGCAGGCAAACCAGCGTCCACAGGCTGCACTTTCACTGCTAGGTGGTTAATAGATAAGACGCTTGATTTGGGAAGGAGTTGAGAGGCCATCCCCAAGAAGGTAAGCGGCCATAAAGGCCGCTCCTTTAAGAAAGCGTCGACTAACAGGACTGAGAGTGTAGAAGTGTTGGTTGAGAGGCCAGTTTATCCTACTAAATACCTGCCAGCCGACAGAAACTGAATTTGCTCAATCTCCTAACGTGAGCAAATTGGCCGAGATTAAATTGTCTCGGCCTTTTTTTTAGTATTACCGAAACATCCCGCCAATTTCAAACAAATTGCAGAGCAAGACAATCTGTTCAAATTCTTACTTGCAGCTTCGATGCCAATTTTGAAGCGCGTTAAAAAATTCTGACTTTTATCGCGTGCCGATATGCATTAACCACCTACTTCTGTTTTCTATGTACTTAAATTGAATGTGCACCGCTTTCTTAGGTTGCCTTTTGACGACCGCAATGAAGTACTCTCATTGAACAGTTTTTATACTCAGACCTTTATTCTTCTAAAAAATAACGAAGAATTCGCGTAGTTAGATTATTTTTATTAAATATCTTTTTCTTATAATTCATTGCTTTAGGTTTTTTTTGAATGATTTTTTCAAAAAAAATAAAAATAAGACTAAAGAACCTAAAGGGTTGGCCGATACCTATAGTTGAGGGGTAATTTACTTTACTTTTAACAGAGGCGTTAGCTCGGAGTAGTGACCAAGCTAATATGAACTGGAAGGACTTGAGCGTACCACATTGGTCGACGAGTCCCTAGGAGGTATTCCAATGAGTTTATTCGTTAACACAAATGTGTCTTCGATCAACGCACAACGTCAGCTTTTTGACGTAAATGATCGTCTATCTACGTCGTTCGAAAGATTGTCGTCAGGCTTTAGAATTAACAGTGCAGCCGATGACGCTGCAGGCCTTCAAATTTCTGACAGACTTACATCGCAGGTTGAAGGTTTGAACCAAGCTGTACGTAACGCAAACGATGCTATTTCGTTAGCGCAAACAGCCGAAGGTGCGATCAGTGAGATCACAACAAGCTTACAGCGTATTCGCCAGTTATCTATCCAATCGCAAAATGGTATCAACTCTTCTGCAGACCGTTTAGCTCTGCAAAAAGAAGTATCAGCGTTAAGAACTGAGATTTCTCGTATCGCAACGGATACTCAGTTTGGTAACGTTAACATCTTAGATGGCAACTTTTCTGCTTCATTCCTAGTGGGTGCTAACGCAGGACAAACGATTTCAGTAAACCTTTCAACCGGTAACCTAGGTTCTATCACTGGTTTCAGTACTGCTGGCCTTGGTATTGATAGCAACAGTGTCTCAACGGCGGCTGGTGCATCTGCACTACTTAGCGCTGTAGATGCTGCAATTTCTGGTATCGGGGGCGTTCGTGCTGACCTAGGTGCGCTTCAAAACAGATTCCAGTCGACTATTCGTAACCTGAGTAACATCAGTGAGAACTTGTCTGCGGCACGCTCTCAAATCAGAGACACAGATTTCGCGGCGGAAACGGCTGAACTAACACGTAACCAGATTATTCAACAAGCATCTGTTTCAGTTCTGAGCCAGGCTAATCAGCGTCCACAGACTGCGCTATCGTTGCTTGGATAAGCTATAATACAATTTAGCCTTAGTTGAGATGTAACGGGTGCTTGCTTAGGCAGGCTCCCGTTTTGTCGTTTCAGAAGGGGGTAGAAACGTGGAAATACCGAATATTCAAAATGGTCAGCCTTTTGCATCAAGTACAGGAATAGGTTCATCGAAGGATGGTGGTGCCAATACTGCACCGTCAGTAAGGGAGAATCTAAGTTCACCTAAAGAGGGGCAAAATGGCGTTATCAATACCGATGAGCTTGCAAAGGCGCCTTTAACTCAGCAAGTTAATGCTGAATTAGAAAAGGAAAATTTGTCTCAAGGTTTATCCCAAGACGCCGATAACCAAGGTGGAGAGAGGAATGATGCTGAACTCGAAGAGGCAGTGGCAAAAGTTGAATCATTTCTAACTGTTCAAAATAGGGACTTAACTTTTTCGATCGACGAAAATACTAATCGTTCAGTAGTAACGGTTAAAGACGGTCAATCTGGAGACGTTATCCGGCAAATACCTTCCGAGGAGCTTTTAAAGCTTGCCGAAAGAATCCAAGAACTACAGCAGGATGTAGGGAATAGTGTAGGGGTGTTTATCAACAATCAGGTTTAATGAGGTAGGTTATGACTATTCAGTCGCTAGGTGTAGGTTCAGGTTTAGCCCTTGACGATCTCGTTCAGCAGCTTTTAGACGCTGAGAGATTGCCTAAAGAGGAAAGACTAAACGCTAAAGAAGAGCAGATCGAAGCTGAAATATCTGGTCTTGGTCAAATAAAGTCAAAGCTGTCAGATTTTAAAGATGCGGTAGACGATCTGCGTAGCGATACTGATATCAATGGTCGAGAACCTACAGTTGTTAACCCCTCTGAAGATGATGACGTGTTATCGGCTGATGCGTCGAGCTCAGCGTTGCGCGGAAATTACGATATCACTGTTCAACAGCTAGCGTCAGGAAGCCGAATTACAACCGACGCAGGTGCGTTTACTTCAAGTACTGATCCTGTTTTAAGTTCGGGAACAGGCTCGTTAACCTTTAGCATTCCTGGTGGCGATTCATTTACTGTCGACGTGGATTCTAGCACTTCTCTTATTGATCTAAGAGAAGCGATTAACAGTGCTGACGATAACTTTGGTGTAACCGCCAATATTATAGATACAGGTACTGCCGAAGGGCCTCGTCTGGTGTTTTTGTCTGAAGAGACTGGCGAAGGTAATGATCTAGTTATCAACAACGATACAGGTGCTGCTGAACTAGATAGACTTTCAACTGCTGGCGGTACCAGTAATATTAGTGCTGCTAATATCGAGTCGGCGAAAAACGCCATTGCGTTCGTGGATGGTATTGAAGTTCAAAGCGAATCGAACAAGTTTGAAAATACTATTCAAAACGTTACCTTTGACGTAAACGAAATTTCACCAAAAGATAATGCAGGCAATTTTTTATCAACAACGCTGAAAATTGGTTTTGATAAAGAAGGGCTAGAACAAAAAATTAGAGATTTTGTTGATAATTACAATGCAATAATTGACGAGATAGGTACATTAACACGCTACGGTGAATCCGAGTTGGAAGAGGATGGTGCACTAGCTGGAGACTCATTACTAAGAGGTGTTCAGTCAGGGCTTTCGTCAATTATCGGAGACAATGTTTCTTCATCAGAACTTGGTGGCTTATTCAGACTTGGCATAGAGCTAGATCAAGATGGAAAGCTTGAAATTAGTTCTTCTGACTTCGGAATCGGGTCTGGTGAAGACAGACTAAAAGATGCGTTGGAAGATAATTTTGACGATATCGCTACATTGTTTACTGATGAAAACGAAGGTATAGCTGTTCGTTTATACGATTTCGTTGACGAATTCACGTCATCTGGTGGCCTTATATCTCTGCGTGAAAAGACGGCGAAAGAGAATAGAGAAGATGTCTATGCTGATAGGGAAACCTTAGAGCTTCGTATGTTTAGCTATGAGCAAATATTACGAGACAAATACCTAAACTTAGACCAGACCGTGGCCCAATTGAACCAGACAAGCTCGGCATTATTAGCCGCACTATAACGTACGAGTTTCGGAGAAAGTATGTCCCTTAAAGGTATAAATGCTTACAAAAAAGGCAATTTGAAGCAAGATGTTGCTAATGCAGATCCACATAAATTAACCTTGATGTTGCTTCAGGGCGCGTTAGATAGAATTGCCTACGCAAAAGGTGCAATGGAAAGAAGAGAGCTTCAAGAAAAGGCGACTTTCATTTCTAAAGCCACAGCTATTATTATTCATTTACGTGATACGTTAGATGTAAAAGTGGGCGGAGAAGTTGCTGAAAACATGTTCGCCCTATATGAATTTATGATTGAAAAGCTAAATGAAGCTCACGTAAACAATGACGTAGCTTTGTTAGATGAAGTGTCTTCACTTTTAGCACCGATTAGAGATGCATGGGTGCAAATCCCTCAAGAAGCGAAAGAAGAGGCATTTCGGGCGCAACGAGAAAGTAAGCAAGCCATTTGAACCTTGATAAATTAAACCATTCCTTAACACCACTTTTTCTAGGTAAAGTTAACGCAGCAATTGCGGTTTGCGTGGCGGCAGAGCCTGCCGCGCTTTCGACTGAACAATTCCATCACCTTATTAGCCTTCGACATTCTTTAGTGCTGCGCGAGTTGCGCCGACTTTCAGACGATGCCCGCTCAGCTTTCGCTGAAAATGAATTAACTATTAACAGAGAACTCGAAGCGCTAGCGCTTGAGTTGAAGTTAGCAGCAAAAGAGGAGATAGTTGGCTTTTCAAGAGCGCAAAAAGCGGCAAAGAGATATAAAAAATAATGCTTAAAGCCATTAAATTCTACCTTTTAGATGATGAAGAACAGCAAACATCACTTGAAGTCGAATCTGCATATGCGATAAAAAAGAACAAAGAAAAAAGTCTAATAGCGCTCAAACGTGTGATGCCTGTTATCTGTGCTCAGCTAATGCAATCGCGAAGCACGTCTACGTCTGTGTTCGTTAATAAAGATAAAGAGCTCGATATTGTCGATTTCAACAGCGGCAAAGTACTGTATGGTGAACAGGTAACCGTAAATATTCAAAAGCATGTAGATGCTTTTTTACGTTCTCCTTTTGTTTTAAATAAAAATGGCTTTTCGCGGCAAGCATATCCTCTTGAACGTGACGCTGACGTATTGGTGGTGTTGGGGTTGGGTTTAGGCATTCACCTTTTAAAGCTAGTGAGAGAAACTAACTTTAAAAGTATTATTCTTTACGAACCTAATTTTGAATACACACACTGCTCTTTGTACACAGGTGTGTGGCCTGAAATTTTTAAGGTTGCTGCTGGAAAAGGGACGGCGATTTACTTTCAAAGCCAGCGTGACGGAAGTTCCGTCTTAGAGGACTTAAGTGAATTAAAGCAAGTTAGCCCTTTTACTAGTGTTTATTTTTATCAGCACTACCACAGTGTGAGCTTCGACTCAGTAATGAGAAGCCTGTCAGAGCTAACCATCGATAACGTACAAAAACGTTTATTTTCTTTTCCTTCACTGCAGCCATTCGACGATTATTTAGTCCCATGGAGCCCTATAGTCACTAGAAATAATTGGGACGAAAGCCACCTTAGGCGCGACACCTTTGATAAAAATATAGCGGCGTTCTCAAAGTACTACCCAGACATTGCACAAGAATTCAAAGATTATGTTCCGCTCAAATGGGAACCTCGAGCGAACCAGCGCGGTGAAGTAAACCTTTTTCATATAGAGACCTGTACGCCACTTCATGGTGATAGTCCAAAACGCGAATCTGAACTGGCTTATGAGGCGTTTGTTAGACAGCCTAACCGGGATAACTTAATTTTAGGTTACGCTGGTGGAAAGCTGATTCATTATTCGCACCATAAAATGGTTAAAAGAATTCAAGAGCACTTGGCGGGAATGGAAGAGGAAGAAGGCGAGTTACCTGAAACTGTTAAGTCGATGCTTCTATTTGGTATGGGAGCGGGCTATCAACTCGAAGCTTTAAGTGAATCTCGAGATATCGAAAAGCTCTTTGTTTGTGAGCCTAATCGAGATTACTTTTTTGCTTCCCTGTATGCGATAGATTGGGCTGCAATACTCAACAAGGTTGACGAAAAACGACACAGAATTTATCTCAATATTGGCGATGATGGAAGTAACTTAGTACGCGACCTGTTAAGTCAGTTTCATTCCATTGGTACACATATTATTGCAAATACCTACCTCTCCCTTGGTTACGATAACGAGGTGCTACTGCCTGCTGTCGATAAACTTAGAGAAGACCTGCGTTTGATAGTTGCTATGGGAGAATATTTCGAACATTCTCGCTTTGGGACAACACACACCAAATGGGCGGTAGAAAACAATATAGGATTTTATCGCAAAACTGGCGTGCAGCCCTTGGCTAAAGACCTAAGTGATGTTGCCGTGTTTGTTGTAGGAAATGGTCCGTCTCTCGACAAATTAATGCCTCTTTTAAAAGAAGAAAGAGAAAATGCTATAGTTATCTCGTGCGGTACAGCTCTTCAGGCAATGTATAGTAATGGGATCGTTCCTGACTTTCATGCGGAAGTGGAGTCGAACCGTGCATCTTTCGATTGGGCATCGCGAATTGGTGACAAGGCGTACTTAAAGCAAATCAATTTCATAAGCTGTAATGGCGTACACCCTGATACGGCAGCGCTTTATAAAAATACTTATCTCGCTTTCAAAGAAGGGGAGTCGTCAACGGTATTTATGAAAGAGCTCTTTCCTGAGCTGAATTTACCCTTCCTTCACTTTTCCTACCCTACAGTGTCTAACTTAGTTATTAATTACGTATTAGAACTTGGTTTTAAACAGATTTATTTGTTTGGGGTAGATTTAGGTATGGTGGATGTTAAACATCATCATTCTAAATCGTCAGGCTATTATAAAAAAGACGGAAAAGAGCTGTTTAATCACGATGAGCGCGTAGACACTTCATTGGTAGTGCCGGGTAATTTAAGACCCTATGTAAATACCAAATTTGAATTCAATATGTCTAAATCTGTGATTGAGAAAACTCTAGCAGCCTTTAGTGATGCGGACGTCTATAACTTAAACGATGGCGCCAAAATTGCCGGCAGCCCTGCGTTAGAGAAAGACGCGCTAATCATTACTAATTCATTGGAAAATAAGCAGTCTGCTATGAATTGGATTCAATCTCAAGCTCATATTCCTATCCCAGCCGATGAATTCCAGCAGAGATTTGCTCAACGTTTTAACCACGAAGCTTTAATTGAGGATATCACCAACTTCAAAGCGTTATCTGAAAGAGAATTTAACGGGCGCGAAGATATTGATAAGCTTGTGTTCGACCAGCGAAAATTTTTGGTCGAAGCGTATTTGCGTAAATGCTCTATTCTGTTTTTCTACTTCAATGGTACCTCGAACTATATAAACAGTATTTTTAGTAAATTAACGCATTTCAAGAACGACGAACTTGTGATGGAAAAGTTTGAGGCAATTAGAGAGTGTTGGCACAATTTTCTCGACGATGCGTTAACAAGTATTTCGATGTACCCAGATGCCTTTGACACTGTTTCAAGTTTTACAAGAGAAAGGCAAGAAATTACCCTTCAAGAGTTTATCGAAAGAGAAAGTGTATCCTTCGTCAGTGAATCTGTTAGCGACGTACTTAGTGCATTAAAATTTAATCAAAACGCTGAAAATACTCAATGCCAGTATCAGATTGAAGTTATCTCAAGTATTTCTGGTTTAAAAGAGAGAAAGGCTGGAATTAGTCGAATTGCGTATATCGTAAATGACCCAGAGCTTCTATTGGCGTTACACGAGCGACTCAAGCCCGCTGAAAACGATATGCTTGTATTTTGTCCATTTGAAGATTTCGATGACGAAAGGGTCGAAAAAGCCGTATTTATTGCGATACTTGCGCTAACCTCTAGCGATAAATTGAAATTAGTGTTTCCCAAGCTGGAGCAAGAAGATTGGGGGAGCTTCTTTGAGGATTACTTTCCTGCAGTCTCGCGCGGTATGACATCATTCGAAACCTATAATATGTTTGCTTTAGCTTCTGAGCCTCTGGCCGATAAAGAAATGACGAATGAAGGCGGTGATAGATTTTGGTTGTGTTCAAGACCGTTAGAAACCTCACTATGTGAGACAAAACTCATTTTCAGTAAAAAGAAATCATCTTAGCGCGATAAAATTGATGAGTCATTGTGCCATTAGCGTCAAAAGTTACTAAATCAGAATACGCTAGCAGCAGAGACGTTTATGAATGTAGCAATAATTCCAGCGCGAGGCGGAAGCAAACGTATTTTGCGAAAGAACCTCCGTCCTTTTTGCAATAAGCCTGTAATTGCCTGGTCTATCGAAGCCGCTTTAAAATCTGCGCAATTTGATAAGGTCATTGTAAGTACAGATGACGACGAAATTGCCCAGTTTGCGATTGACAACGGGGCAGATGTTCCGTTTGTTCGTCCGGCTGAGCTGTCTGATGACCATGCGTCAACCCGAGATGTAGTTAATCACGCGCTAACATGGCTAGTAGAGAATGAACAGCCGGTAGATTACTGCTGTGTGCTTTATGCTACTGCGCCTTTTGTTACTTCTGATGTTTTAGTTAGCGCTTTCGCACAGTTAAAAAGTTCAAATAGGGACTTTTGTTTTGCGGCCACCAGTTTCCCCTTTCCGATTCAACGTGCTTTTTACTTCACGCCGCAAGGCGATATTGAAATGTTTGATAAAAAGCAAATGAAAGCACGTTCTCAAGACCTACAAGAGGCCTACCATGATGCGGGGCAATTTTATTGGGGAAAAGCTGACGCTTTTCTACAAAATTTGCCTATGTACTCCCAACACGCCAGTGCGTTTTTGATGCCAAGATATCGCGTACAAGATATTGATACTGAAGAAGATTGGGAAACCGCAGAACTCTTATTTAGTGCGATACAGTCGCGAGGGTTGTAAGGTTGAACAACTCAGTTACAGTACTATTTCGAGCAGACAGTGCGCAACACATTGGAACGGGCCACGTTATGCGCTGTTTGACACTGGCTACGATATTGAGAGAACGGGGCGTATCGATAATCTTTGTTTCAAAGCCGCATGAAGGGCACTGCTTAGATGAAGTGAGGCGAGCAGGTTTTAAGGTTATCGAGATACCTGTAGCCGAGTCTGCTAAATATGAAGGGAGTTGGTGCCCTCATGCTAGTTGGTTAGGCAGCACAGAGTTGTACGACGCAGAGCAAACCTTAGAGTCGTTAAGATGTGTAACTTTAACAGAGCGCTTAATTGTTATAGTTGACCATTTTTCGCTTACGTCTCAGTGGCACAAAACAGTACAAAAAGCCCTTGATGCCAAAATCGTCGTAATTGATGGTTTAGCCGACCGGCTCCTGCAATGTGATGTATTAATTGATCCTAATCTAGTGCTCAATCCCCAAAAAAAATGGGGCGGGAAAATAAAAAACGATACTAAGCTCATGATCGGGCCTCAGTACTTTCCATTGCGAGAAGAGTTTTCATGTGTCTCTTCAACATTGCGCAAATCAGTTAAGCGCCTTTTTGTTTGCTTTGGTGGTATGGACAAAGATAATGCCACCTTGTTTTTATGCGAACTGCTCGCTAAATGGAATGAAAAGTTAGATAACCCTGTTAGCGTAGATGTTGTTATAGGCAAGCATCACCCATGTAAACGGGAGATAAAGGCGTTCTGTGAACAACGTGGCATCGAATTACATGTGCAGTCATCGAATATTTCATCCTTAATGTCACAAGCTGATTTAGCTATTGGCGGAGGGGGGACCATATCTTGGGAGCGCTGTATGATGGCCTTACCTACAGTTATCCTCACCATTGCTCAAAATCAAATAGCACAGGCAATCGCATTAGAAGCAAAGGGGGCGGCGGTTTATGTTGGAGACTTCAGTAAAGAATGCGAAAAATTACAAGAGATTGAGCAAGGCGTTATAAGCGTGCTTGAGGACTTAAGAGGCTCTTCAGATAAATTGAATGAAATGTCCGCTAGGGCGCTATCGGTTATGGATGCATACAACCACAATCAACCGTGGGTAGATGAAATTATCAGTTAGAGGCAGGATGTGTTGAAAAAGGTAGTGATCATAGGTGGTGGCGGGAATGGCTTAGTTGTCGCGCAAATTGTGCTTGATTTAATTAAGACAGGCGAGCCTATCGAGCTTGTAGGTTTTTTAAATGACAATATTCCTTTCGGGGAGTACATCGAGCGATGGCCAGTATTAGGCGCTCCTCATGAATGGGAAAGCTTAGACGGTGATGTTTCGTTCGTTTACGCACTTCTGTCTGTTGGTAAAATGAAAGTTCGCGCTGAAAAGTTTAAACAGCTCAATATTCCACAAAGCCGAATGGCAACAGTGGTTCACCCATCTGCGAGCATTGGTTTTAATGTTAAACTGGGTAGCGGTGTCGTCGTCGCAGCCAATGCTGTACTTCAACCTGGTGCAAAGGTAGGAAATAACTGTTTTATTCGCGCGAATGCTAATCTTGGGCACGATGTAGCGCTTGATGACTTAGTTGATATAGGCCCTAATTCAACGCTTTGCGGCTATGCACACGTTGAAGAGGGGGGGCAAATAGCGCCCAATTCAGTGGTTAGAGACAGCGTGCGTGTAGGAGCGTACAGCACGGTGGCTGCTGGCGCTGCTATTTTCAAAGATGTTGCCCCTGGCGCCACTATGTTAGGAAATCCGGCTAAAAGGATTCGATAATGAAAACAGAACTTAAGTTTAAAGGTTCGCGAAAGTACTTACACAGTACAGACTTCTACACCTGGTTTAGCACTGCAGTATGTAATACGAATCAAATTGTTACCAAACTGGTGTTTAAGCAATTGATTCATCGCCAATGTCAGGTTTTGTTAGGGCAGGTCCAGGATGTGGCTGAAAAAGACATTGTTGGTACCGTTGAGCTTTTCGATAAAAACACTCAAGAAAAAACTCGAGGGTTGATTGTCGAGACCAATACATCAGTAGATGAGTCCTACCCATTTGATGAAGATAAGCTGGTAAAAGACGCCGAGATAATTTCCTCGCAACAACAGGCCACTGCTTTTTGTCGCAATGACTGCACAACCATTGAGCTTGTAGTGGCATTAACGAAAAAGCTTCATAACACACTCTTTAGTCTAAATAAGGGAAAGTGGTTGGTGGGACAGCTTAACTTTTGCGATGAGCTGCCGATAGTTTATGAAAGTCTTTCTATTAAAACTACGCGAATGATGCAAAACAAGTTTTCGATTAACGACGTTATAATCGATGGTAAACGTTTTGGAACCGTGCAGTTTATTGTTGGAGAATAGCATGATAGGCATTAAGGCTATTTCAAGCTACATACCTAAAGACGGTGTAGACAACTTCAAGCAAGCGGAAGCTTTTGAGGAAACAGCATCATTTGTTGAGACCAAACTCGGTGCTCGGTTTTTGCCAAGGTTAGAAGAGGGTGATGATACCTCTGATATGGCAGTAAAGGCGGTGGAAACTTTACTTTCTGAATCGGACCTCGCTAAAGAAGATATAGATGCACTTATTGTTGTAACCCAAAATCCAGACGGTCACGGTTTGCCACACTGTGCAGCCCTTGTGCATCAAAAGCTTGCGTTGCCTACTCACGTTGCCGCCTTTGATGTTTCACTGGGGTGCTCAGGGTATGTTTATGGATTATCAATTCTACAAGGCTTCTTAGCTGCATCTGGTAAGAAAAATGGCGTCTTGGTTACCGCCGATCCGTACTCGAAAGTGATTACAACGCCCAATAGAACAACCTCTATGCTGTTCGGCGACGCCGCTTCTGCTACATGGATGGGAGAGAATCCACAATTTTTAGTTTCAGATTGTACCTTTGGTACGGATGGAAAAGGCGCAGAACATCTAAAGGTAGAGCAAGGTGAGCTTTATATGAATGGAAGGCAGGTCTTTAACTTTGCTTCATTGAACGTTGCTCCTGCTATAAAATCATTATTAGAAAAGAATGATTGGCCCGAAGAGAGTGTAGATGCGTTCATTTTGCACCAGGGAAGTTTGGCTATCGTGGACGCAATTGCAAGGCGTTTCAAAGGCAACGAAGACAAGTTTATTAAAGCTTTAGAAGAGACGGGGAATACTGTTTCTTCATCTATCCCGCTTATATTGAAAAACTATTTACATAGCGACAACGCAACGCGACTCGTATTAAGCGGATTTGGTGTAGGGTTTTCTTGGGCGACCTGCCTATTAAAGAGGAATGAAGAAGATGTTAACTGAAGTAGACGTAAAGCAAGCAATGACTGATTCTGGTGTAACAGCAGATGTGAGCAACCTAGGTAGTGAACAAGCGTTTTCAGAGTATGGTTTAGATAGCTTAGATTTATTCAATTTGTTTGTGGAGCTTGAAGGCAAGACAGGCGTCACTGTACCAGATGAAGACCTCGATAAGTTGAAGTCTATTGATGACGTACTTGTATATTTTAATAAGTCTTAATAGATGTACCCATTTACCGACCAAGTATTCATCATTGCCGAGTTGTCTGCCAATCACAATAACGATTTCGATTTGGCGGTTAATACGATAAAAGCAATGGCGAAAGCGGGAGCTAACGCGGTTAAAGTACAAACTTACACCGCTGATTCGCTGGCCATAAATATAGACAATGACATTTTTGGAAAACGCAAAAATGGCCTATGGAAAGGCCGTACTTTATGGGATCTATACAAAGAAGCCTCCATGCCATATGAATGGCATGAGCCTCTTCAAAAAGTAGCTCAAGAATTAGGGCTAGTGTTTTTTTCCAGCCCGTTTGATTTGGATGGTGTGGCACTTTTAGAAGAGCTTAACGTCCCCCTCTATAAAATAGCGTCCTTCGAAATTACTGATATTCCTTTGATTAGAGCGGTAGCGAAAACGGGCAAACCTATTATTATTTCAACAGGGGTAGCGCAAGAAGAGGACATTGCCCTAGCATTAGAAACCTGTCACAGAGAGAATAATCATCAAATAACGCTATTGAAGTGCACGTCGAATTACCCCTCAACTCTTGCTGATGCCAATCTCAAAACCATGCTAGACATGCGTGATAAGTTCGAAACCACTGTAGGTGTTTCTGACCATACCATGGGCTCTGTGGTACCGATAACGGCCGCAGCGATGGGAGCCAGAGTCATAGAAAAGCATTTTATCTTGGACAGAGCATTAGGTGGTCCAGACTCCGCATTTTCGATGGAGCCAGGTGAATTCGCTGACATGGTGAAAAGTGTTCGGCAGGTAGAGCTCGCGTTAGGTAACGTCACCTACGAGGTAAGTGAAAAAGATAAGTTTAGACGCCGCTCACTTTATGCTTGTGAACCCATTCAAAAAGGGCAGCCTTTCACCCGTAAGAACGTTAAGTCGCTCAGAACAGGTTTTGGCTTGGCTCCACAACATTTAGACGCACTTCTAAGTCGAAATGCATCGAGGGCTTACAATATTGGCGACCCAATATTAGCTGAGGAAGTTAGCGCGATAATTGATTAACAATATCAACTGTCGTATCAACTATATATTGCGCTTCTTCTCTGGTAAGTGAAGGATATAGAGGAAGCGTAATTGCGTGCTCGTAGTATTGTTCTGCTTGAGGGTAATCACCCTTTTTAAAGCCTAACTTTTGATAATATGGCTGAAGGTGAATAGGAATGTAGTGAACGTGAGCAAAAATTCCTTTTTCCCTTAAGGCTTCGATTGCCGCTTTGTGTGAATCTGAGTTTAAACCCTTGCATCTAATAACGTACAAATGATAGCTACTGTAGCAGTCGGTTTTAACCTCAAGCGGCGAAATCTTATCTTGTTGTTTGAATGCATCATTGTAAAAAAACGCGAGTTCGTTCCTTTGCTCAACAAATTGCTCTAGTTTTGTTAGCTGGCTTGTACCTAAGGCCGCTTCCACATCGTTCATGCGGTAGTTAAACCCTAGTTGTATTTGCTGATAATACCAAGGGCCGTGTGATTTTTCAGTCATTTCATCTTTATTCGCGGTCACACCATGACTACGCATCAATTGCATTTGACGCGCTAACTCACCGCTATTCGTTAACGCCGCGCCTCCTTCCATCGTCGTAATTATTTTTACGGGGTGGAAACTGAAAACCGTAATATCCGAATACTGACAGCTACCTACGGGGCGTTCGCAATATTTCCCACCAATCGCGTGGGAAGCATCTTCAATGACACAAAAGTTATATTTCTTTGCAAGTGTGGCAATCGCTTTCATGTCGCACGACTGACCTGCGAAATGCACTGGGATAAGAGCTTTAGGGAGAGTCCCATGCTCTTTTGCCTGCGCTAACTTAGCGTCTAATGCATTGACAGATATATTGCCAGTATTAGGCTCTATATCAACAAAGTCGACTGTCGCACCACAATAAATAGCACTGTTTGCTGAAGCTACGAAAGAATTGGGACTTGTCCATACAATATCATTTTGTTGTACCCCAAGAGCGAGGCAAGCAAGGTGCAGCGCAGACGTAGCGCTATTTACTGCGACGGCATGCTCGGCACCACAAAATTGAGTCAAGGCTTTTTCAAAAGCGGGAACAGCGGGCCCCTGTGTTAGCCAGCTTGATTTTAGTGTTTCAACAACAGCGTTAATGTCATCTCCATCAATTGACTGGCGTCCGTAAGGGATCACTTAGCAGCGTCCTTATTACAAGAAATGATTTCTTCAACTGTAAGAAAATGAGGGTTGTTGTCGGAAACATATTCGAAGCCATCAGATACTGGTTTACCCTGTTCTTCTAGCCCATTTACAGTGAAGTCGTTACTTCTATTGAAAAATTTTATAGCCGGCGCAATCACAAAGTGGTCGTCATACTCAAAAGTATGAAAAGCCATATCGCCGGGGCACATCATTTCATGAAGCTTTTCACCTGGTCGAATACCCACAATTTTTATTGGCACACCAGGCGCCATAGCTTCGGCCAAATCGGTGATTCTAATTGATGGTATTTTAGGAACGAATATTTCGCCGCCAAGCATCCGCTCGAAATTCTTTAGAACAAAGTCTACGCCCTGCTGAAGGGTTATCCAAAAGCGGGTCATATCTGTATGTGTAACAGGAATATAGTCTGTACCTTCTGCAATGAGCTTTTCGAAGAAAGGAACAACCGAACCGCGAGAGCCTACTACATTTCCATATCTTACTACCGAAAATCGAGGTTTTCCTGAGCCCACCATATTATTTGCCGCTACAAAAAGCTTGTCAGAGGCAAGTTTAGTGGCGCCGTATAGGTTTACAGGATTAGCCGCTTTGTCGGTCGACAAGGCAATGACTTTGCTTACTGAGTTATCAATAGCTGCGTTAATAACATTCTCAGCACCATCAATATTAGTGCGGATACATTCCGTGGGATTATATTCAGCAGCAGGAACTTGTTTCATAGCCGCTGCATGAATAACGTAGTCCACCCCCTGCATCGCTCGGGTAAGGCGGTCTTTGTCTCGAACATCGCCGATGAAATAGCGCATGCATGGAGCGTTAAACTTTTGCTGCATTTCGAACTGTTTGAGTTCATCACGTGAATAAATGATTAAGCGCTTGGGGTTGTAGCGTGATAACAAGTTTTCGGTGTATTTATGACCGAATGAACCTGTACCACCTGTTATCAATATAGACTTACCGTCAAACATAGATCGCCCACGATTTTTATGATTATCGTTTAAATATATCATGTGTCGGCAACAATGCCATAAACCATTAGGCCACAACGATTATTCATCAAAAATAAATGCAAAATAGAGGTGTTCAAGTACCAGTATGTTTATTTGAAAAGAGCCACAGGCACAGCTCATAAGCGCATATCGTATATAATTTTACCTTAAGGAGTATGAACTTTTATACCTTGTATTGATTAGAAGTTATACAGCGATATGCTATATTTGGAAGAAGTGTTAATGAGAGGGCGCAACTATGCAAATTAATAACAGCAGCTCAACATCGCTAATTGGTCAAATCCAAGAAAAGCAGGACAACTTGTTTGAGAAGCTGGCTTCTGGAAAAAAGGTAAACAATGCCTTAGATGATGCGTCGGCCCAGCAAATCATCGATCGATTAACATCAGAAGTCGAAGGTAACCGTCAATCATTAAACAACGTCTACGATGGCATCTCTGTCGCGCAGGTTGCAGAAGGCGGACTCGGAAGCATAAACGACGACGTCAACCGTATTCGCGAGCTTACTTTGCAGTCTGGTAATGGTGTACTTAGCAGTGGCGATCGCCGTGCTATTCAATCTGAAATCACTCAGCTGCAAGAAAACATCTCGCAAACTATCGAGCAAACAAATTTTGCAGGCAAGCCGTTATTATCTGAGAATGGCTCACTAGAATTTCAATCAGGTTCTAGCCCTGGTCAATCAATAAGTGTTAACACCCAAGATGTTGCAGCGCAGCTCAACGATGTTTTATCTATCGATATTACGTCAGGTACTAGTATCGAAGATGCGCTAGGTGCTGCAGATGCGGCTATAGAAACCATAGGCGGTGCACGGGGCGATTTAGGCGCTACGCAAAATCGATTTGAAAGTGCAGCGCGCTCACTCACGCAAGCTAACGTAAATACCGCAGAAGCACGAAGCCGTATTCAAGATCTGGATTTTGCGCAAGCCGCTTCGCAACAAGCATCAAATGACGCAATAGGTCAGGCTGCACTTACCGTTCAAGCCCAAGCGAACCAACAAGAAAGCCAAGTTTTATCGTTATTAAGCTAGACTAGATGGTGTAGCTTAGGCTAAATTTAATCGAAAGAAGCAGGGTAACCTGCTTTTTTTATTGATATATTTCCCAAAACAGCGGTTGCGCTCCGATCTTTTGTCGTTACAATTTAGAAATGCGCTAAACTGTAAATAATAACAAAGCGTTCTCGGGGAATTGATGAAGAACATTTTGCTGATTAGTGATAATCAGGAACTTATTCAAAACTTGGAAACTATCGTTACCTTCATGGGAGAGTCGTGCCAGTCACGAGGCTTCAGTGAATGCGAGCGATACCTCCATGAAAGTGGTGCAGACGCCGTGCTTATAGAGTACCGTTCGCCCACCGCCGTAAGTAATCTGGTAGAAAAGTTTCCACACATACCGTTTGTCGCTTTAGTTGAAAGTAATACACAGGCGTCTGCAAGCTGTAATCTGGTTAGTGTTATTGCAACACCGTTAACGTACCCTGTTTTAACGCAGGCTATACATCGTTGCCAAGAATACTCTCGACGTAAACCAGGCTTATCTCGAGCGGCAGGTACAAAAACTCGGTTATTTAGAAGCCTAATTGGTAAAAGTGAGCAAATCCAAATTGTGCGGCGCTTAGTTGAGCAAGTCGCGCCTACCGATGCCACCGTGTTGATTTTAGGTGAGTCTGGAACCGGTAAAGAAGTGGTTGCGCGCAATGTTCACTTCTTATCTGAACGTAAAGACGGTCCATTCATTCCAGTAAATTGCGGCGCTATTCCCGGCGAGCTTTTAGAGAGCGAATTGTTTGGTCACGAGAAAGGCGCTTTCACAGGCGCTATCAGTGCACGTAAAGGCCGCTTTGAGTTAACTGAGGGCGGCACATTATTTCTCGACGAAATCGGTGATATGCCCCTTCAAATGCAGGTGAAGTTATTACGTGTGTTGCAAGAACGTATGTTTGAACGCGTAGGCGGGAATAAGCCCCTTCAATGCAATGTGCGCATAATTGCGGCAACGCACCGCAACTTGGAAACGATGATCAGCGAAGACAAGTTTCGAGAAGACTTGTACTACCGACTCAACGTTTTCCCAATCGACAGCCCTGCGCTTAGACAAAGAAAAGACGATATTCCCTTATTGCTTCAGGAATTGAATAGCCGAATTCAAGGGGATGGCGTTGAAAGCGTGCGTTTTACCGAGCAAGCCATTGCGTCGCTAATGGAGCATGAGTGGGCGGGGAACGTTCGTGAACTCTCAAATTTAGTTGAGCGATTAACAATTCTTTACCCTGGGCAGATTGTTGATATTGCTGATTTACCGGAAAAGTATCAGTACGGTGATGTTCAGGCTTACGAACCAGACTATCCAGAAGAAATGCTTGAGCGTGAAGCCTTTAATGAACTATTTGCCGAGGCTGCAGCGCAAGAACCAGAAGAAGACGTTAGCGAGCAGAGTCACGACGGCCTAAACGGTATGGTGTCCTCCTCGTTACCTGCAGAAGGTGTTAACCTCAAAGAGTACCTTTCTGAGCTTGAAGTGAATCTCATAAAACAAGCCCTGGAAAACCAAGATTGGGTGGTAGCACGTGCCGCCGACAAGCTTGGAATGCGCAGAACCACGCTCGTTGAAAAAATGCGGAAATACGATATCCAGCGTACTGAAGAAGCGTAATGTCAGCTAATTGACGTTATGCTTTTCTTTGAAAATACCATCTATCCTACTGATAAATAAGCCAATATCAAGTTGGCATATCTTCTGCTTTATCTAAGCCATAGTTAAACAGCGTCTGCAATTTGACGAGGATAATATGGCTTTCGACAGCACACAACAATCTACAGAGTATTTCGCATCTGCCTATGCACTTAACGGCGGCTCGGCGGTATCTCAAGATGATTATCAAACGTCGCAAAATGATGATATTGAATCACTGAGATTGCAGGCGAGTCGACTCGAACATTTACTTCAAGTGATGCCAGCGGGTGTTATTGTTATTGATGGAAAGGGCATTGTTCGCCAAGCCAACGAGCAGGCAAAAGCATTGTTAGGCGAACCGCTGGAAGAGGAAGTGTGGCGCAGTATTATTACTCGCTCTTTCAAGCCTCGCGCAGACGATGGTCATGAAGTATCGCTGGTTGATGGTAGACGAGTGAAGCTTTCAATTACCCCACTAGACAACGAGCCAGGTCAGCTAATTGTTATCACAGACCTAACTGAAACCCGTCAGCTGCAAGCGCGGGTTAGCCACATGCAACGGTTGTCTTCTCTTGGAAAAATGGTGGCATCCCTAGCCCATCAAATCAGAACTCCACTTTCTGCAGCCATGCTTTATGCGTCAAACTTAACGCGTAAAGGGTTAGGGGAAGAAGCACAAACACAATTTGCGAACAAGCTAACAGACAGGCTTAAAGAGCTGGAAAGCCAGGTTAATGACATGCTGCTTTTTGCTAAATCTGGCGAAGAGCAAGTGGTAAGCAAAATTAGTCTCGCTGAACTATTCGCTGCCATTGAGGGGAATGCACAAAGCATGACAGCTCAAGCGCAGCAAAAGCTAACGTTTTCAGGTTTTGAGCAAAACGTAGCAATAACTGGGAATTTAACTGCTCTTCAGGGTGCATTGTTAAATCTCATACATAATGCGAGCCAAGTTACCCCGAAAGGTGAGTGTGTACATGTCCAGGCATCGGTAAGCGATCAGCGTTTACATGTTTCAGTTATTGATAAAGGCCCAGGTGTACCAGAACGGTTAAAAACCAAAATCTTTGAACCCTTTTTTACAACTAAAACTCACGGTACCGGTTTGGGTCTTGCTGTGGTGAAGTCGGTGGTAAGTGCGCATAGCGGCGCACTCAACGTAATTGACGTACCCGAGGGCGGGGCATGCTTTAGCGTGTCATTACCGTGTTCGGTGAATGCTAAAACTTCACAAACATTGACTCATGTTGCGTAAGTCATAGGAGAGAATAATGTCTAAAACTACCATACTAATTGTTGAAGATGACGCGGGTTTACGCGAAGCCCTCCTAGACACCCTGTTATTAGGTAACTACAACGTGATTGCCGCTGATTGTGCAGAAGAAGCGTTAATGATGCTGTCGTCTCAGAATGTAGACCTAGTGGTTAGCGATATACAAATGGGCGAAATGAGTGGCTTAACGTTGCTAAAAAGCATTAAAGCTAAATATCCTAATATGCCTGTGCTGTTAATGACGGCCTACGCCACCATTGATGATGCGGTTCAGGCGATGCGCGATGGCGCAACGGACTACCTTTCAAAGCCTTTTGCGCCAGAAGTACTGCTTAACTTAGTGGGGCGCTACGCGCCTGCACAAAAAATTGAGTCACGTACGCCAATCGTAGCCGACCCTTCAAGTTTGAAGCTACTTGAGCTTTCACGGAAAGTTGCGAAGTCTGAAGCTACCGTTATGGTGATGGGTCCAAGCGGGTCGGGTAAAGAAGTGCTGTCTCGCTATATTCACGACCAGTCACCGCGAAGCGATGCGCCTTTTGTTGCCATCAACTGTGCTGCTATTCCAGAAAATATGTTGGAAGCGACTTTGTTTGGTTACGAGAAAGGGGCCTTTACAGGCGCTATTCAGGCCTGTCCGGGTAAGTTCGAACAAGCTCAAGACGGCACCCTGCTACTTGATGAAATAACTGAGATGGATTTGGCACTGCAGGCTAAATTGCTGCGCGTGCTGCAAGAGCGTGAAGTTGAACGTCTTGGCGGCCGAAAAACCGTTAAACTAAATGTGCGAGTTATTGCTACGAGTAACCGAGATTTAAGAAAAGCAGTGGATGCTGGCGAATTCAGAGAAGACTTATACTACCGCTTAAACGTATTTCCTATTGAATGGCGCCCGCTATCGGAACGCCCAGGAGACATTGTTCCGCTTGCCGAGCACCTTGTTCAGCGTCACGCCAGTTCACAGGGCTTGGGTACTATCAGATTAAGTGCTGCTGCGCGCAATAAATTGTCGCAATATAGCTGGCCAGGAAACGTTCGAGAATTGGAGAACGTGGTTCAACGCGCGCTTATTCTTTGTGAAAACAATGAAATAGATGCTAGCGATCTAATGATTGACGAAGACATGTCGGCCCCGCTTGAAGTTGCACAAGAGCCGGTTGAAGACAACAGATTGGGCTCAGAGCTTCGTTATCAGGAGCACCAAATTATTCTTGATACCTTGGTATCTTGTAATGGTAAGCGCAAAGACGTAGCAGAAAAGCTAGGTATAAGCCCTCGTACCCTTCGTTATAAACTAGCGCGTATGCGTGAAGATGGTATTGAAGTACCAGCATAGTACTGCTGTTTTGAATCTCTCGTTTCATCCCCGTTATCCGTCGCCTCTGAAGTAAAGAAGGCGGCGGTTTTTTGTTACTCCCTTCAAATCAAACGCCATAAATTTGGCTCACCCTCTCATTTGGCTGTTATCGTATTGAAATTTAAGGTTTTTTAAAGTTGGCAAGACCTTTGCTAAATCACTCTTATAGATTATGTATTCGCCGGTGTTCAGGCGGTTTTCAAAGAAACGCTAGGAGTGGTTATGGACGTTAAAGCCAATAGTTTGTATCAAGAAATGCAGAACATGATTGGGCAAACTCGTCTTCAAGTTAACGAGCCTCAGCAACAGCCGCTTAGTGAAGTTAATAGCTCGGCAAGCGAATTCTCGACCATGCTTAAGAACGCGGTAGATGGTGTAAACGGTATGCAGCTTGAGTCAAAAGATGCTCAACAGCGCTTTGAAATGGGCGACCCAAGCCTAAGTTTAGCCCAAGTCATGTTGACAAAAGAAAAGGCAGGCATTGCGTTTGAAGCGACTGTTCAAGTGCGTAACAAAGTACTTGAAGCCTATAAAACAATAATGAATATGCCGGTGTAGGTGGAGTAGGTTATGGCTGAAGCTACAGGTACAAACCTTACGGTTCCTGATCAAAATCAAGCAGTGGACAATGAGCCAGAGAATAAATCTGGTTTCATGGATACGTTAGGCAGTGCAGATATGATGCGCCAAATGGCCCTTGTGGTTGTTTTGGTCATCTGCGTTGCCATCGCAATCTTTATTCTTATCTGGTCGCAAGAACCTGATTATCGCCCCCTTGCGAAAATGGAAACCCAAGAGCTTATCGAAACTCTCGATTATATGGATGCGAATCAAATCGACTATAAGCTTGAAGGCAATATTGTTTATGTAAGAAGTGACGAATTCCAAAATATCCGCCTGGGTATGACACGCCAGGGGTTAACTAAAACCTCAGATGCAGGTACCGATATCATCATGAAGGATATGGGTTTTGGTGTAAGTCAGCGTGTTGAAATGGAGCGTTTAAAACACGCTCGTGAACAGCAGATTGCCTCGACCATTGAAGATATCGCAAGTATTCAAAAAGCACGTGTTCTTTTAGCTATGCCAAAAGAGAACGTTTTTGCTCGAAGAGAGAAGAAAGCGTCGGCAACCGTTGTGCTAACGGCTAAACGTGGTGCCGTCATTGCTGGTGAAGAGGTTGATGCGGTCGTTGATATCGTGGCGTCTGCCGTACAAAACATGGAGCCGTCTAAAGTAACGGTAACAGACAGCAATGGTCGTCTGCTTAACTCCGGCTCGCAAGATTCAATGAGTGCTCGTGCAAGAAAAGAGTACGAAATTGAACGTCAGCGCGAGCAAGAGTATCTTGAAAAAATTGACGCTATACTAATTCCAGTTTTGGGCATAGGTAACTACACGGCGCAAACTGACGTTACAATGGACTTCACGGCAATGGAGCAAACCCAGCGCAGCTACAACCCAGACTTACCTGCGGTTCGCAGTGAAATGATCGTCGAAGAGAACAGCGTGGGTGGCGGCGTGGGTGGTATTCCTGGCGCATTATCAAATCAGCCTCCGCTTGATTCTAATATTCCAGAAAATGCTGTGGGCGGCAGTCAACAAAGCATGCCAGGGCGCACGGCAAAAGAATCGACGCGCAACTACGAGCTTGATACCACCATTAGTCATACCAAAAAGCAGACAGGTGTAATCCGCAGACTAAGTGTGTCGGTGGCAGTGGACTATACCCAAGTGGCGGGTGAAGACGGCGCGATGACACCGACGCCGCGTAAACAAGAAGAGATTCTTAATATTCGCAGACTATTGCAGGGCGGTATTGGCTTTGACGTTACCCGCGGCGATTCGCTAGAAGTGGTTAGCGTACCCTTTACCCGTATGGATGCAGGCGAAATTGAAGATGCGCCTTTGTGGGAACAGCCTGGTTTTCTGCCAATTCTTAAGCTAGTTGTTGGTGGCTTGGTTATAATAGTACTTATCATCTTTGTGATTCGACCTATGCTGCGTCGTCTTATCAACCCAGATGAGTCTAACGAGGCAGATGAATTTGATGCTGATGAAGGCTTAGACTTAGGCGATGACACAATTAGCATGTTAACGTCTGACTTTGACGAAGGACAGGTAGGCTTTGCGCCAGATGGCTCACTTATGCTACCTGACTTGCACAAAGACGAAGATGTACTTAAAGCCGTACGTGCCCTAGTGGCCAATGAACCAGAATTATCAGCCCAGGTAGTTAAGGGCTGGTTAATGCAAGACGAGTAGTGAGATAAGATTATGGCTGAAGAACTTGCCAATGTT
The DNA here is from genome assembly GCF_056311775.1 of Alteromonas sp. ABH4_454. NCBI lineage: Bacteria > Pseudomonadati > Pseudomonadota > Gammaproteobacteria > Alteromonadales > Alteromonadaceae > Alteromonas > Alteromonas sp. ABH4_454. Next base: position 1,921,587 of record NZ_CM149972.1, read on the forward strand.
GAAGAACCGTCATACGACGTCAGTAAATTAGAAGGCGTAGAAAAAGCTGCCATCTTACTACTTAGCTTATCTGAAGAAGATGCGGCGCAGATATTAAAACACCTTGAACCAAAACAAGTGCAGAAGCTGGGTTCTGAAATGGCGAAAGTGGACGATATGACGCAAACCAAAATCACGTCAGTTCACAAACACTTCATTGAAGAGATTCAGAACTACAGCACTATTGGCTTCCAGAGCCAAGACTTTGTTAAGCGAGCACTAACTGCGGCCTTAGGTGAAGACAAGGCGGCAAACCTAATCGATCAGATCCTAATGGGCAGTGGCGCTAAAGGTCTAGATTCACTGAAATGGATGGACTCTAAGCAGGTGGCGAGCATTATTCGCAACGAACACCCGCAGATCCAAACCATTGTACTGTCTTATCTAGAGCCTGAGCAAAGCGCTGAAATTTTGGCGCAATTCCCAGAAAAAGTACGTCTTGATCTGTTGATGCGTATTGCGAATCTAGAAGAGGTTCAGCCAGCAGCATTGCAAGAACTAAACGAAATTATGGAGAAGCAGTTCGCTGGTCAAGCGGGAACGCAAGCGGCGAAAATGGGCGGCTTGAAGTCTGCAGCGAACATCATGAACTACTTGGATACCGCGATAGAAGGCCAGCTAATGGACGCTATTCGCGAGCAAGACGAAGAGATGAGTCAGCAAATTCAGGACCTTATGTTTGTCTTCGACAATTTGGTCGATGTAGACGACAAAGGCATTCAGGCAATATTGCGCGAAGTGCAGCAAGATGCGCTGCTTAAGGCCATTAAGGGTGCTGACGAAGAGCTTAAAGATAAAATTATGCGCAATATGTCTAAGCGTGCTGCTGAAATGCTTGGCGATGACTTGGAAGCTCTTGGCCCTGTTCGTATCAGTGAAGTGGAAACCGCACAAAAAGAAATTCTTTCTGTTGCCCGTCGACTTTCTGACTCAGGTGAAATCATGCTTGGCGGCGGTGGCGGTGAAGAGTTCTTGTAAGCGCTCTGATGCCCTTAGCGCTGTAGCTGAGGTAGAACCAAGTCTCGTAATAAAGAACTTTGTAATAAAGAGCCTTGTAATAAATAGCCTCGTAATAAAAAGTCTCTGGTAATTAAAAATGTCTGGTAATAAAAATTTCAGTGAAAACGAAATAAACGAAGCTAAAGCGTGGGATCTACCTTTTGTCGATGATCCAAGGGCAGCTAGAAAAGACGAGACAACCAACGCACTGAACAAACGCTCAGATTGGAAGTATGAGCCCCCTGAAGTTGAAGAGGAAATCAAGCCTCCTACTGCTGAAGAGATAGAAGCTATTCGCCAGGCTGCCTATGATGAAGGTTTTCAGGAAGGCAAGGAAAAAGGTTTTGAAGAAGGTAAAGCTGAAGGTCTTGAAACAGGCTTGGTCGAAGGTAAAGAACAAGGTCATAACGAAGGTTTGGAACAAGGTTTAGAAGAAGGTCGCCAGCAGATGGCTGAACAAGCCGAAGTGTGGCAAATGCTTGCTGAAAAATTCCACGACCCACTTTCTCAGGCTAACGATGAAACCCGTGACCAGTTGGTTAAACTTGCCGTAACACTTGCAAAAGCTGTGATTAAAACAGAAGTTAGCACTAACCAACAGGTGGTACTTCAAGCGTTAAGCGAAGGCATTAAGGCGTTACCCATTAATCAAGAAGACTATCAAATTCACATGAACCCAGACGATATTGAATTGGTAAAAGCGCATTTCGGCGACGAAGAAATTGCCAAAAAAGGGTGGAGTTTGGTTGAAGCCCCAGCAATGGAACGTGGCGGTTGCGATATTACCACTGCACAAAACGCTGTAGATGTGTCTGTTGAGCGCCGGTGTCGTAACGTTATAGATAAATTTTTACTAAACCAAGGTTTGTCAGATGACTAGCCCTTGGCATTCGCATTTTGAATCCCTCACAAAACAGGTCTCTTCTCCGCCGGTAGTCGCTGCCGGCAAGTTAGTTCGTGGTATCGGTTTAACTCTCGAAGCGGTGGGGTGTCAGCTACCCGTTGGCAGTCAATGTTTAGTACAGACCATTGAAGGTGAGATAGAAGCCGAAGTGGTTGGTTTTGGCGATGATATAACTTATTTAATGCCCACTGAAGCGGTGCGCGGTATTGTGCCTGGAAGCCGCGTGATGCCGTTAAACCGACAAAGTGGTTTGCCAGTAGGTATGGGGCTTTTAGGGCGTGTGGTAGATGGCAATGGTCAGCCCCTTGACGGTTTAGGTGAGATAAATGCCGAGGCCCGCGCGCCAACGACTAGACCGCCAATGAACCCGCTTATCCGCCGTCCCATAAATACCCCGATGGATGTAGGCGTACGCGCCATTAACGCACTTAATACGGTGGGTGTAGGTCAGCGCATGGGGCTCTTTGCAGGAAGTGGCGTGGGTAAAAGTGTGTTATTAGGTATGATGACCCGGGGCTGCGAAGCCGATGTGGTTGTTGTGGGGCTTGTCGGGGAGCGTGGCCGAGAAGTAAAAGAATTTATTCACGAAATCCTCACAGAAGAAGAGCGCCAACGTGCAGTTGTAGTAGCTGCACCAGCCGATACTTCACCGCTTATGCGCTTGAAGGGTTGTGAAACTGCAGTCACCATTGCTGAATATTTTCGCGATAAAGGCATGAAGGTGCTGCTGCTCATTGATTCGTTAACTCGTTATGCCATGGCGCAGCGCGAGATAGCGCTGGCTGTGGGAGAACCTCCTGCAACAAAAGGCTATCCGCCATCTGTCTTTGCTCGGTTACCTGCATTAGTTGAACGAGCTGGTAATGGCAGCGAGCGGCAAGGCTCTATCACGGCCTTTTATACGGTACTCACTGAAGGCGACGATTTACAAGACCCCATTGCTGACGCGGCTCGTGCCATTTTAGACGGTCACGTGGTCTTATCGCGAACCCTTGCCGATAGCGGCCACTACCCGGCAATTGATATTGAGGCGTCGATAAGTCGAGTAATGCCAATGGTGGTAAGTGAAGAGCATCAATTAATGGCTCGTCGTATTCGCCAGGTTTACTCAAACTACAAACAAAACCAAGACCTTATTTCTATTGGCGCTTATGCAAAAGGCTCCGACCCTCGCATTGATCTAGCAATTCGTGCAGAGCCCGCAATCAATGCTTTGTTGCAGCAAGGAATGAAGCAAGTCATTCCTTATGACGAAAGCCTAGAAGGTATGGCAGCACTAGCCAAAGGATTAGGGCAGGGATGATGGCTTTGTTAGTAAAAGGTAATAAAACGCTCGTGAAGAAGAAATCAGAACTCTTGAGTAAGGGCGCTAAAAATGTCTAAACAACTAGAGCGTCTAGCCGAGTTCGAGCAAGAAAAAGAGCAGCGAGAAGCTCGCTATTATCAGCAGGCTCAGCAAAACGTAAATCAGCAAAAGCAAAAGCTAACCAGCCTCGAGCAGTACCGTATTGACTATATCAAAGGTATTCAGCAAACCGGTCAAGCCGGCGTTACGGCGACTTATTATCAACAACACTTATCTTTCGTCGGAAAATTAGATAAAGCGTGTGAGCAGCAGATGCAAGTGATTGCTCGTGCGCAGATGGCAGCGGATCAGCGCAAGCAAATATGGCTAAAGCAGCAGCAGAAAGTCAAAGCTGTTACCTTGTTGCTTGATAAGAAGAAGTTGGCTGAGCAGAAAAAAGAAGCCAAAGCCGAGCAGGCCATGATGGATGAATTTGCCACACAACGATTTTTCAGAGCTAAGCGCTCTCCTTTCTAATAAATAGTATGTTCTCAAGCCACTTTGGCTCAACCCTTGCTAAATCAATATGAAATGTAACAGCGCGCCTTAGTTTTAATGCAATGGTTATTACGCTCTAACAGTGTTTTTTGAAGTTCTACACTTATTACAAAGTATGAAATTCAACGAAAGCGAGCATAAAACCTAATGCCAAACGATAGCCATAAAGGTTATCTGCGTAGAGCTAAGTGATTGAAATTTAGATAAGCGTTGGTGGGTTTGCGATTTACTTCTCTCGGTCTGTATAAAAATAACGCCCAGTGATTGATTCGCATCACATAACGTCTTTTTGGTGAAAGACGAGATAAATGTAGGACGGTAGGACAATATGCAACAAGTTGCCGCACATAAAACAGACATTGCCGCATTACCTTTTTCTGCTTCTAGCACAGCTAAAGCGGTTGAAACAGGTATTGGTACGCAACAGCAAGCGAATAGCGAAAACAACCAAGCATTTAATCGACTTTATCAGGAAGCAAAGTCAAGCAAATCAGATTTTGTTTTAAATGACAAAGAAACATTTAACTCTCAGTCTCGGGATAGAAGCCGTTCGACCAGCTCACCTGCTAACACTTCAGTTTCTAATGAAACGGTAAAGAAGGGAAAAGACCGGGATGCGGGCCATACCGATCTTCCTGTTGATAAGAAAGTGACAGACAATCCAGCAGAGTCTACGCCCAGTACAAAAGAAGAAAACGCTGCCATTGCCCAAAAAGATATTGCCGAAGCTATAGAAGCGCATCGCAACTTAGACGGTGAAGAAAAGACCAGTTTGAAAGCAGATGACGCTCAAGGTGTTATTGAGCAAAAAGCTGTAACCGAAGCAGATTTTGTTATTGGAGAAGGCGGCAAAAAAGATGCTGAGGCAGGCGTTATTACCACACCTGGTACGCCTGATGGAAACCCGGACAAGACTGATGAAGAACCCGACTGGGTTGCCTATGTTGAAACCCTAGCCGATCGCTTTGGTAACACTGATAACAGAGAGCAAACTCAAGGGCAAACTGGTAACAGAACAACCAATGGTATTTCTGAAGTTTCAGATGAGACGGTGAATGTTCTTTCTGTAAAAGAAAACGGAAAGCTTTGGAAGATCCCAGACGGTGTTGATGCCAGCGACGCGCCCTCGGTGATGGCGCATCTATTTTTTCAGCTTAATGGTGACAGCAAAGAGGGCGAAATCGCCATAGAATCCCTTTCGACTGACGCACAACAAACACTGAGTGCTTTAACCGCACTACTGCTCGGCGCTGAAAGTGAGCAGAGTGGTGCCGGCAGCGAACAAGATAGTGCCGGCAGCGAACAAAATAGTACCGGCAGCGAACAAAATAGTGCTAACGGCGAAGCAAACGTTGAGCAATCGCAAATCCTTGCCAATGATAAGTTAGATTCAAATGCCAGTGAACTTTCAGCGCTAATTGCACAACTCATGCAGCAAAAAGAAAGCGATAGCAATGTAGTGCAAAGCTTGGGCGAAAGTGCAGGGAAAACGCTGACAAATAGTACAAACGCATCAGATGAGTCTGTTGTGTTAAGTCTGTTATCTGATGAGCTTAAAGCGATACAGCAATTGTCTTCAGATGAAGCCAGCTCTCAGTTAGAAGCATTGTATTCTGACGCAACCACTGACATAGCCGCTGAAGTAGTCATTGCCGGGGCAGGTATGGAAAATGATGATGTAAATACTAACGGGGCAGACAAAAATAAAGTAACTGACAAAGCACCAGTGATGAATATCCAAAGTGCTATACCTCCAAACAATGGCTTTGAAATGACCGGTGATCCACAAAGCGACTTATTAGCTGCATTAAGTGAACTCTCCCCTCAAACTGCACAAAAAGCGACTGAGGCGTTTGCTGAACGTATAGTTACAGTAATGCCAAGTGGTGCACAACAACAAGCTGTGAAGGCAAATATCATTGCCGGTATTAATGAATTTCAGCAACAAGTTCAGCAAGGCAGAGAGCCTGGCATTGATTTAACGGCTATTGTGACTGATGCCGTTAAAGAGGCAGCAGTAAATACCGACGTTATTGCTTCGATGACTGCTAGGGTCGATAGCCAGGCGAGTCAGTTTCTTAACTTGATGACGCAAACACAGGCCAGCGCCCAACAAGCTTTCGCAAGTATGGTAGGACAAACCGATACGGTAATACAGGAAAACACCCAGCTTCGCGCTGAAGCGTCAAAATCTCAGCAGCAGTTTGAAGGCTTTGATAAAGCGGTCAACATCCATAAGCCAGAAGGCCAGCAGCAGCTAAATGAAAAAATTCGCTGGATGGTTAACGCGCGCAACACCATGGCTGAGATTCGACTCGACCCGCCGGAAATGGGCAGCATGCAGGTTCGGGTGAACGTTGTAGGTGATGCAGCAAGCGTAAGCTTTGTTGTTCAATCTCAACAAGCAAAGGAAGCGCTAGCCGATGCCATGCCTAAATTGCGAGATATGCTTTCTGAACAAGGCATTGAGTTAGGTGATGCTGAAGTAAGAAAAGATAATTCGTCAGGTAACGAAAATGGCCAGCAACTTGCAAACGATAATAGCAGAGGAAACGGCACCGAAAACCGTGGAGAAAATGACGGTTTAGACGACATGGGCGAAACGCGGATTATCGAGCAATCAGTGACGCGAGCAGCCAAGGGTGGAATTGATTTCTACGCTTAAAATTAAGCAAAACTATTATCAATAGGTAGCATGGTGAGATTATTTTAAGACTGCTATGTTTGATGTATTCAATTGAATCCGATTAAACAGGTCGATGTAACGCCGCTCAATAGTAATTGATGGCTGCGGTTACGGTATCAAGTAGATGTAGATACGAATAATGGCATTGCCATTTGCGATGGAACATTGATAATACGTTTTTTCTTAATATTACTGATGAGTTACACATGGCTGATGAAGAGTTACAGGTAGAAGAAGGCGGTAAAAAGAAAGGCAAAATGATGTTGATCATCATTATCGCTGTGGTTCTTGTAGGTGGTGGAGCTGCTGCTTATTTCTTACTGTTTGCAGGAGGCGATGAACCTGCGGCCGAACAACTGGCTGAAGCCGACGCTGCGGCGGCCGCCGAGAGTGCACCGGCAGCGAGTTCGGGTAATGCTGAAATAGGTACGGCGCTGTACGTTGCTATGCCAAGACCCTTCGTCTTCAATGTGCCCGGATCAGGACGAGACAGACTTGTCCAAATTAAAGTACAGCTATTAGTACGTGGTTCTGATAACGAAGAGTTAGCAAAGACGCATATACCGCTTATTGAAGGTACACTTTTGCAAGCTTTTAGTACGTCAAATGCAGATGATCTTGTCACCGAGGCAGGTAAAATTGAGCTTCGTGAGCAAGCGGTAACTGAAGTACAAAAAGCATTGAAAGACATTACGGGCAGCGATGTTGTAGAGCGCGTATTGTTTACAGGTTTTGTCATGCAGTAATGCATCGACTAAGTAAGGTAGAAGACGGTGAGTGATTTATTATCTCAAGATGAAATCGATGCCCTGTTACACGGGGTAGATGATGTAGAAGAGGAAGAGGTCGGCAGTAGCGACTCTGATGCTTCTACGCTCGAGTACGACTTCTCCTCGCAAGATAGAATTGTACGTGGGCGTATGCCTACGCTCGAAATTGTGAATGAACGTTTTGCCCGTCACATGCGCGTAAGTCTATTTAACATGATGCGACGTTCAGCTGAAGTATCGATTAACGGTATTCAGATGATCAAGTTTGGCGAATATATCCATACACTGTTCGTTCCAACGAGTTTGAACATGGTGCGTTTCCGTCCACTTAAAGGTACGGGGCTAATCACCATGGAAGCTCGCTTGGTGTTTATTCTGGTAGATAACTTCTTTGGCGGTGACGGCCGATACCATGCGAAAATCGAAGGTCGTGAATTCACGCCAACAGAACGTCGTATTATTCAAATGCTGCTTAAAATAATCTTTGAAGATTATAAAGAAGCCTGGGCGCCTGTCATGGACGTGTCTTTTGAATATTTAGACTCAGAAGTAAACCCGGCCATGGCGAACATTGTGAGTCCGACTGAAGTGGTGGTCATAAGTTCGTTTCATATCGAGCTAGATGGTGGCGGTGGAGACTTCCACGTGTCATTGCCATACTCAATGTTAGAGCCTATTCGCGAACTGCTAGATGCAGGTGTTCAAAGCGATAAAGAAGATACAGATTTACGTTGGAGTAAGGCGCTTCGCGACGAAATTATGGATGTGAAAGTGGGTTTAACCACGCACATGCTAGATGTGGATGTACCGCTTCGCGATGTGATGGAGTTTAAACCCGGTGATATCATTCCTGTGGAAATGCCGGAAACCATCACAGTATTAATTGAGGATTTACCTACGTTCAGAGCCAAACTAGGTCGTAGTCGCGATAATTTGGCGCTGAAAATAGTAGAGAAAATTGCAAGACCGACTTCAGTGAAGTCTGAGCTACAGTTATTAACCCGCGGTGGGCGCATTATTGATAATGACGCAGAGCTGCAAGTACTCGAAGAAGACCTGTAAGGTAGAGGGGAGTTCCCATGAGTGAAGACGGTATGGACGATTGGGCTGCGGCAATGGCCGAGCAAGCCGAATCTGAAGCGGATCAAGAGGCTGGCGATAACGAAGACGTGCAAGTTGCTGAACTTGACGAGTTGACAGATGATGCGCCAATTACGCAAGAAGAGAAGAAAAAGCTAGATACCATTCTAGATATTCCAGTGACTATTTCGATGGAAGTCGGTCGTAGTCAAATTAGTATCCGAAATCTGCTACAGTTGAACCAGGGTTCTGTGGTGGAACTGGATCGTGTTGCCGGTGAGCCACTAGATGTATTAGTTAATGGCACGTTGATTGCTCATGGAGAAGTAGTAGTGGTCAACGACAAATTCGGTATTCGATTAACGGATGTTATTAGTCAAATTGAGAGAATCAAGAAGCTCAGATAAAACTTCTTATAAACTAAGGGGTTGCGCAATGCTGCCCCTTTTATTTAGTCAGCTTGCGTTTGCACAGTCGACCCAATCAATCACCAACCCCACATCAATACTGTCAATTTTCCTTTCCTTGCTGGTGGTCGTAGGCGTTATTTTTGCCTTAGCGTACGTAATGCGTCGATTTAATGTCACTGCGATGGGCGGAAACCAAATGAAAGTGGCGGCCAGCATGGTTGTTGGCACAAAAGAAAAAATCATGGTTATTCAGGTGGGCGAAGAGCAGCACCTTATTGGTGTTACTAGTCACAATATCTCACATCTAAGTAAGTTAGATAAAAACCTCGATGTGCCGGTAAAAGGACTAAATAAAGCCACAGGAGAGCAGCAAAATGGGGCTGAGGCGTTTAAACAAAAGCTTGTAGCTGCCATGGCGGGAAAGCTTAACCCCAGCTTAGAAAAAGAAAAAAAGGAAGAGTCGAAAGATGCGTAAGTTTGCCTGGCTACTTTTTATCCTACCGTTATTGCTGCTTGTGGAGCCTGTTTATGCTCAGCAGGGGATTTCTGCAGTAACGGTAACAACCAATCAAGATGGGTCGCAAGATTACACAATGACGCTTCAAGCGCTGTTTATCATGACAGCGCTAAGCCTTATCCCTGCGTTTATCATGATGATGACCTCGTTTACGCGTATTATCGTGGTACTGTCTATTCTGCGTCAGGCAATTGGCCTTCAGCAATCACCATCGAACCAGATACTCATTGGCGTAAGTTTGTTTTTATCTATGTTCATTATGGCGCCGGTATTTGAAGAGGTGAACGAGCGTGCCTTGCAGCCTTATCTTAACGAGCAACTCACTAGCCTAGATGCCCTAGAACAAGCCAAAGGCCCCATGCGCGCTTTTATGCTTTCTCAAACACGGGTAAAAGACCTAGAAACGTTTGTACGGATAGCCGGAGATGAAGGAAAATACGCCGATACCAATGAAGTACCGCTAACCATCCTTATCCCCGCATTTGTAACCAGTGAACTTAAAACCGCGTTTCAAATTGGTTTTATGCTATTTATTCCCTTTCTTATTATTGACTTGGTGGTAGCGTCTATATTGATGGCTATGGGTATGATGATGCTTTCACCTATGATTGTATCTTTGCCGTTTAAGCTCATGTTGTTTGTATTAGTGGATGGCTGGAACCTTATTTTCGGAACGTTGGCGACCAGCTTCGGTATGGGCGTCTAGGAGGGCTTATGTCACCAGAAGTCTTTGTCGAAATACTGCGAGAAGCCATGTTTATGGTTATCGTGTTGGTCTCTGCTGTGATAGTTCCAAGCCTCATCGTGGGTTTGGTTGTTGCGGTATTTCAGGCTGCCACCAGTATCAACGAACAGACCATGAGCTTCTTGCCCCGCTTACTGGTAACGCTTCTCGCGCTAAGTTGGGGAGGAAACTGGTTGGTGCAACAGCTTATGGATTTCACATTCAGAATGGTTGATATGATCCCTCAGGTTGTGGGATAGCAGGCTAAAGCTGTGGAAGTAGAACTCGCCACCATCAATCAATTTCTAGCCGATATGCTGCTGCCGTTTATGCGCATTAGCGGCTTATTTGTGGCCATGATTGGCTTGAGTGCTAAATCAATTCCCCCGCAGGTAAGAGCCTTGTTGGGTATAATGCTTACTCTCATTATCATGCCGGTAGTGCCTCCGTCACCCATAGAAAATTTAGTGGATGTGGGCACATTTTTAATTGTTATTCAGCAATTGCTAATAGGCATTGCTATTGGTTTTATATCAATGATGGTGCTTAATACCTTCGTGCTTGCAGGCCAAATTATAGCAATGCAAACCGGTTTGGGGTTTGCGTCAATCGTTGACCCCGTAAACGGTATTAACGTACCTGCAGTTGGTCAGTTTTATCTAATATTAGCGACCTTATTGTTTTGGACCTTGGATGGGCATCTGTCCATGATCCAAATGATAGTAATGAGTTTCGAGGCGTTTCCCATAGGTGAAGCGTGGTGGACCGGTGAACAGTTTCGCGATATTGCCCATTGGGGAGGTTGGATGTTTATATCGGCAGTAACCTTGTCTCTAGCGCCCATTGTGTCACTACTTATTGTGAATTTAGCATTTGGTGTAATGACCAAAGCTGCGCCGCAGCTAAACATTTTTAGTATTGGTTTTTCCATTGCTCAGGTAATGGGATTACTGATTATCTGGATAACGCTAGATAACTTTACTGCGCACTTTGAAACCCAATGGTTTAGAGCCGAACAGTTTATGTGTGAACTATTGAACATTTGTGGTTAGGAAAAAATGGCAGATTCAAGCGAAAAAACAGAAGACCCCACGGGGAAAAAACTCGATGATGCCCGAAAAAAAGGGCAGCTGGCCCGTTCCCGTGAACTATCCACAACTTTAGTGCTTATTGTCAGCGCCTTCATGTTTTTGTTTGTGGGCAGTTGGATTGCTGAATCTGTTTTCAAGCTTACCCAGCGAATGTTTATTCTCTCTCGCGACGAAACTTATGATACTACCCACATGTTCGGCGCTTGGGGGGAAGCCTTTTCGGCAGTAGGTCCTGCCGTGCTGCTTTATATGGTGGTTGCCATGATAGCCGGCATCTATGGCTCTATTGCACTTGGCGGTTTTAATTTTACCTGGGAAGGAGCAAAGCCTAAGGGCTCCAAGATGAGTCCAATTCAGGGCTTTAAGCGAATGTTCGGTATGAACGGCTTAGTTGAGCTATTAAAATCCATCGCTAAAGTTGTGGTTATCATCAGCATGGCCATAGGAGCGCTGTTGTTCTTCGAAGATGAAGCGCTGCATTTAGATATGGAGCTATATCCGGGAAACATCTTTCACGCGCTCGACATGCTTAAATGGGCGTTTCTTATTCTAGTATGTGGCATGATCCCCATTGCACTCATCGATGTGCCTTATCAAATGTATAAGCACAACAAAGAAATGAAGATGACCAAGCAAGAGGTTAAAGACGAACGGAAAAATGCAGAAGGCGACCCTATGGTAAAAGGTCGTATTCGTCGCTTGCAGTATCAAGCAGCAACTAAGCGCATGATGCAGGATGTACCACAGGCAGACGTGGTAGTAACCAACCCTACTCACTTTTCTGTTGCCATTAAGTATGACGAGCAGGGTATAAGAGCCCCAGTTGTGGTGGCAAAAGGAGCTGATGAATTGGCTATGCATATCAGAAAAATTGCTACCGCCAATGACGTACCCTTAATACCTTCTCCTATGCTCGCTCGTGCCATCTTTTATTCGACAGAAGTCGACGATGAAATTCCGAACGCCTTATTTATGGCGGTAGCACAGGTGCTAGCACACGTTTATCAGCTTAAAGCACATAGGGCAGGTAAGGGGAAGCGCCCTAAACCACTTAAACGAGATTTGCCTATCCCTCCAGAATACCGTCGCTAAGTATCTATATTTCTGGTTTTTTTTAGAGGGCCTATTTATACCTTTCGCATAATTTTTAGCTCTACTGGTGTACTTAAATGCCGCTTCGTATAAAGCTGGCACGTTAGTTGAAAACTCTATTGAAGATTTACATAAAGCGTCAATTTTCTGATAGAGAGACACCCAGCCATGCAGTTATCCGGTTATCTTCAGCGATTCGATAAAAATCAGCTGCAAAATTTTACCAGTGGTTTAGGCGCGCCTATTGTCCTTTTGGCAATCATGGGAATGGTAATACTACCCATGCCGCCGTTTTTACTCGACGTATTGTTTAGCTTTAATATTGCGCTCTCTCTCGTCATTATTTTGGTAGCGGTACTCACCCAACGACCTGTGGATTTTGGTATTTTCCCACTTGTACTCTTAATAGCGACAGTTCTGCGTTTGGCGCTTAACGTTGCGTCTACGCGGGTTGTATTACTGTACGGCCACGAAGGGGGAGATGCGGCAGGTAAAGTGATTGAAGCCTTCGGTGCTGTGGTTATCGGTGGTAACTATGCTGTAGGTATTGTTGTCTTCGCTATCCTTCTTATTATCAACTTCAAGGTAGTAACCGCAGGTGCGGGACGTATTTCAGAAGTAAGTGCTCGCTTTACCTTGGATGCTATGCCAGGTAAGCAGATGGCAATCGATGCCGACCTTAATGCAGGCTATATCGACCAAGACCAGGCGCGTCAGCGTCGCGAAGAAATAACCGCAGAGGCTGACTTTTACGGGTCGATGGATGGTGCATCAAAGTTTGTAAAAGGCGATGCGGTTGCCGGCCTTTTTATCATGCTTATCAATATTGTTGGCGGGTTATTCATTGGCATGATTCAGCACGGCCTTTCATTTGGAAATGCCATAGAGATCTACACTATTTTGACCATTGGTGATGGTTTGGTGGCGCAGATACCTTCATTGCTACTTTCGGTAGCAACAGCGATTATCGTTACTCGAGAAAACGAAACCCAAGAAATGGGTAAAGAGATCCGTGGTCAACTAGGAAATAATCAAGCGCTTTATATAGCATCAGGCGTGCTTTTCGTCATGGGTATCATTCCGGGTATGCCTCATATCGCATTCTTGGGTTTTTCATTTTTGATTGCGGGCTTTGCATATTGGCAGACAGTTCAAGCTAAGAAGAAAGCTGAAGAACCTCAATTGCCAGAGAACATTTCAAAAGATGAAACTGTTGCACCTGAAGTTAAAGAGCTGGGATGGGACGACGTTCAGCAGGTGGATACTATTGGTTTAGAAGTGGGCTATCGCTTAATTCCGCTTGTTGATAAATCTCAAGGTGGTGAGTTGTTGACACGAATTAAAGGCGTACGTAAGAAACTATCGCAAGAGCTGGGTTTCCTTATTCCACCTGTTCATATACGCGACAATCTAGACTTAGAGCCTAACACTTATACCATCGCTATGCTCGGCGTCACAATTGGCGATTCCGTTATAAGTCACGACGAAGAGCTTGCCATTAACCCAGGGCAAGTGTTTGGCAAGCTAGAGGGGCGGGCTACTAAAGACCCTGCTTTCGGGCTAGACGCGGTGTGGATTAAGCCTAATAAGCGCGAGCACGCGCAAACGCTTGGATACACGGTTGTTGATGCCGCTACGGTTGTTGCGACTCATCTAAGTCAGTTACTTTCAAATAACGCCTATCAGTTACTTGGGCATGAAGAAGCGCAACAGCTTCTAGATATGCTGGCCAAACAGCACCCTAAATTGGTCGAAGGTTTGGTGCCCGATATTCTGCCGCTTAGTACCGTTGTGAAAGTGCTGCAAACCTTACTATTTGAAGGCGTGCCTATTCGCGATATGCGCACCATCGTGCAAACGCTTAGCGAGTACGGCACACGGAGCCAAGACCCAGATGTATTGGTGTCTGCGGTGCGTATAGCACTCAAACGTTTAATCGTTCAGGAAATTACTCAGGGGGCAAAAGAGATACCTGTCATAACCTTGGCGCCAGAGTTGGAACAGATGTTGCACCAGTCCCTTCAAGCAGGTGGCGAAGACGGTGCTGGTATAGAACCAGGTCTGGCAGACAAGCTGCAGAAATCATTGCAGCAAGCCAGTCAGCAGCAAGAGTTAGAGGGAGAACCTGCAGTACTCCTTACCTCAGGCATGCTACGACCCGTGCTGTCTCGCTTCTTAAAGTATTCTGTTGTTGGGCTGCATGTTCTTTCATACCAAGAAGTGCCTGATGACAAACAAATAAAAATAGTCAGTTCGGTCGGTCAATAATCTGACACTGGGTGATTGGAGAGGTTGCAATGAAAATTAGACGTTTCTTCGGCAAAGATATGCGTGAGGCGCTAAGCCAAGTTAAAGCTGAGTTGGGCAGTGATGCAGTGATCATGTCAAATCGCAAAGTCGCTGACGGTATCGAGCTTGTAGCAGCCTACGACAAAGAGCCTGAAGCCAAGCTTTTCACGCCTAAGGCGGCACCACAGACCGCTGCTAAAACGCCTGGCCAAAAGGCTGTGCCTAGCTTAAGTGAAATTATTGGCGACGATGGCCCTGATAGCTTAAAAGCCTTGCTGGAAAAGCAGCATGGTGGAAACCCAGTTGCAGAAAGTTCTGCACAACCAGCACAGCCAATGTCAGCGAACGCTAAGCACGCCAACGAAATTGCATCTCACTTAGATTTTTCAGAAGCGTTTATCGACGATCTTGAAATACAGTCACCACAACAAGATGCTATCGAGCACCAGGCTTTTCCAGAGCATCAAGCGTCAAGTATGGGTGAAACTCCTGTATCCCAGTCTGCTGAACTAGCTCAAATTAAAGAAGAGTTAGCTTCACTTCGCGACGTATTGCAGTATCAAGTTGCTGACCTAATGGAAGCGAAGAACAAGCGTCAAAAACCTGTTCATCAATACTTGGTCACGCGATTAACCGATATGGGTTTGAGTAGTGCACTAGCAACTCAGCTGATTAGCTATACACCGGCTCATTACAACGAACGTGACGCGTGGGTATATCTTCTTAACCTATTGGCTAATCGCATAAATGTTACCGGAAACGATATACTAAGCTCACAAGGTGCCGTTGCATTAGTCGGGCCTACTGGTACAGGTAAAACAACCACGGTTGCAAAGTTGGCCGCCCGCTACGCGCAAAAATACGGTGCAGAATCGGTAGCTATGATAACTATTGATACGTATAGAATTGCAGCCTATGAGCAACTAGCGACATACGGAAAAATTATTGGCTGTACTGTGCGAAAAGCGCAAACTAGTGAAGAACTAGCAGATTTATTGTTCCAACTTCGTCATAAGCGACTAGTATTGATTGATACAGCAGGTTTTAGTCAGCGTGATAGTCGATTAATTAAGCAAATTAAGCAGTTCGACAATGGTCAAATGCCAAAAGTTAAAAAATATTTGGTAGCGCAAGCCAATACGCAATATCCGGCTTTGCAGAGAATCATTCAAGCGTATGACGATATTGAACTAAGTGGCTGTATTTTCACAAAGTTAGATGAGTGCTACTCTTTAGGAGAGGTACTTAGTGCAGCGGTTGAATACCAACTACCGGTTAGTTATGTCACCGATGGTCAAAAAGTGCCTGAAGACATTAAGATTGCAGAAGCGAAATCTTTAGTTTCCGCTGCTGCAAAGCTTTATAAAAAGTACGGTTTGAATCATACTAGTGGTAACAACGCAATTAAAACAGCATAAGCAGTATGATTGACGATCAAGCGAGTAGCTTAAGAAAAATGAAGCAATCACGGTTAATCAAAGTAATCGCCGTCACCGGTGGTAAAGGTGGCGTCGGTAAAACAAACATTACGCTTAACACTGCTATCGCCATGGCGAAGCAGGGCAAGCGTGTAATGGTTCTTGACGCGGACCTTGGTCTTGCAAACGTAGATGTGATGCTAGGCCTGCGAGTTGAGAAAAACCTATCTCACGTACTCTCTGGCGAGTGCACGTTGGACGAGGTTTTAGTAACCGGCCCCCACGGTATTAAGATTGCGCCCGCCACATCTGGCACGCAGTCAATGGCGGAACTCTCACCCACACAGCACGCTGGCTTGATAAGAGCATTTAGCGAGCTGCGTTCTCAAATAGACGTATTAATAGTCGACACCGCTGCTGGCATTTCAGATATGGTTTTAAGCTTTTCTAAAGCTTCCCAAGATATCATGGTGGTGGTTTGCGATGAGCCAACATCACTAACTGATGCGTATGCGCTGATAAAAATCCTTAACCGTGAGCACGGTGTTTTTCGCTTTAAAGTTGTGGCCAATATGGTTCGCGATGTACGAGAAGGTCAGGAATTATTTAGCAAATTAAGTAAAGTGACAGGGCGTTTTCTCGATGTTGCACTAGAATTAGTGGCGACGGTGCCATTTGACGAAAATATTCGCAAAGCAGTGCGTAAGCAAACAGCTATTGTTGATGCTTTTCCAGGCTCTCCTGCAGCCGTAGCGATAACCAAGCTAGCAAACAGGGCGCTTACTTGGCCCATTCCGGCGCAGCCTGGAGGTCACTTAGAATTTTTCATTGAACAATTAGTTGCAGAAAAAGCCGTAGGAAGTCAACGTTGAACAGCAAGGCAGCCGCTTATCAACAGCAAACAGATAAATCGCAGTTAGTCGAAAGACATGCGCCCCTGGTTAAGCGTATTGCGCACCATTTGATGGCGCGCCTGCCTGCGAGTGTACTTGTTGATGACCTTATCCAATCAGGCATGATTGGTTTGTTAGAGGCTGCTCGAAACTTTGATGGGTCAAAAGGCGCAAGCTTTGAAACCTTCGCAGGTATCCGCATTCGCGGTGCCATGCTGGACGAAATACGCAAAGGTGATTGGACGCCACGTTCTGTTCACCGAAATGGTCGCGCAATAACAGAAGCGATATCTCAGGTAGAAAGTGAAACTGGGCGCGACGCACGAGATTCCGATATTGCTGACAAGCTTAATGTGAGCTTGCAGGATTATCACCAGATGCTCAATGAAGTAAATGCCGGGAAGTTGGTCGGCATTGAAGATTTAGGTGTGTCGGAAGATGTGATCACTACCGAGCAAAGTCGAGGCAGTGATGCACCGTTAGAAGATTTAATGCAGGGCGCATTTCAAAAAGCGCTGGCCCATGCAATAACGACATTACCCGAGCGAGAAGCGATTGTTCTTTCACTTTACTATGACGAAGAACTAAACTTAAGAGAAATAGGCGAGGTTCTCGACGTAAGTGAGTCGAGAGTCAGTCAAATTCATAGTCAAGCCATGTTAAAACTCAAATCACGAATGAAATCGTGGCAAGCTGACGAAGAATAGAAATTAAAAACAATTAACCCCTCAGTGGAGGCTATTTTGGACAAAAGCATGAAAATTCTCGTGGTCGATGACTTTTCAACCATGAGACGTATCATCAAAAACCTACTCAAAGACTTGGGTTTTGCCAACATTCAGGAAGCGGATGACGGAAGCACTGCATTACCTATGTTACAACAAGGCGATTTCGACTTTGTTGTTACTGATTGGAACATGCCTGGTATGCAGGGTATAGATTTGCTCCGCGCGATTAGAGCCGATGACAAACTTAAGCATTTGCCAGTACTTATGGTGACCGCCGAAGCGAAGAAGGAACAGATCGTTGCCGCCGCCCAAGCGGGTGTGAATGGTTACGTCGTTAAACCTTTCACCGCGGCAACGCTTAAAGAAAAATTAGATAAAATATTCGAACGTTTAGGTTGATCCAGACGCTCACCAGATAAATGAGGTTTACTGGATGTCAACGAATGTAAACGTTCCAATATCGTTAGAAGAAGCAAAGCAGCTTGTCACTTTTCTCGAAGAAGGTGACAAGGCTTCAGCTAACGCACTACTTGAAGCCGTCTCAATGAAAGAAAACGTTGAGCTATTCGCTGAAGTAGGCAAGTTAACGCGTCAACTCCACGACGCATTAAACAACTTTCAAATAGACGACCGCATCAAAAATCTAGCTACAGACGATATCCCTGATGCCCAGTCCCGCCTTACCTACGTAATTGAAGAAACCGAAAAAGCTGCTAATACTACTATGGATGCCGTTGAGGCGAGTATGCCCATCGCTGAACTGCTATCGGAGCGGATCGAAAAGGTTATGCCAGAGTGGAAAAAGCTGATGAACCGCCAAATCGAGTTGGGTGAGTTTAAGGTTTTATGTGCAGACTTAGACGAATTGTTGGAAGACGGTTCGAATCAGTCGGCTAAACTTACACAGTTACTTACAGAAGTTTTGATGGCACAAGGTTATCAAGACTTGACTGGACAGGTTATTCGTCGCGTTATCGACTTGGTTAAAGAAGTCGAAGATAGCCTTGTAAACATGCTTACTATGTTTGGCGAACGGGACGGTGCAGAACAAACTAAACCTTCCAGCGTTAAGGCCGATAAGGTTGATGGTGTAGAGGCAGAAGGCCCAATTATTGATGCTGACAAACGAGATGACGTCGTTTCAGGTCAAGATGATGTAGATGATCTTCTGTCTAGCTTAGGTTTTTAGGGGAGCGGGTGCATGTCGTTTGATGTTGACGAGGAAATATTACAGGACTTTCTAGTTGAGGCTGGAGAGATACTTGAACAATTACAAGAACAGCTCGTTGATCTTGAGAACAATCCTGAAGACGCGGACTTGCTTAACGCAATTTTTCGCGGCTATCACACAGTAAAAGGGGGAGCGGGCTTCCTTTCTCTTACTGAGTTAGTTGAAATTTGTCACGGTGCTGAAAACGTTTTTGACGTCATGCGCAATGGCCAACGAACGCTAACGCCTGAGTTAATGGATATCATTTTGCAAGCCACTGATGTGGTGGTTGAAATGTTTGAGAGAGTAAAAGCACAAGAGCCGCTAGAGCCGGCGGATGCTCACCTCGTCGACCTGTTACACAAACTCAGTCGCCCAGAATCTCCAGATGAAAACATTTTCGACAATGCAAGTGCGCCCGAGCCAGAAGTTGTCGCGGCTGAGCCCGAGGTCGTTGCAGAAGAGCCGGAACTAGCTATAGATGAACCAGTGCCAGCAGCGTCAGATACCAGTGAAAGTAGCGGTGGTATAGAAGAAATTACCGAAGATGAGTTTGAGGCTCTCCTTGATGAGCTTCATGGAGGTGGTGCTCCAGGACAAGCTGCATCAACCAATACAGAAGCCGCCAAAACGGAGCCTGCGCAAACGTCAGCACCAGCGGCGAGCACTGACAGTGATGACATTACTGATGAAGAGTTCGAAGCACTGTTAGATGATCTGCACGGAAAAGGTCAGTTTGGTGGGGACGAAAAAAGTGCTCCAGAACCAGTATCAGCAGCTGCTCCGGCAAGTAGTGCCGGAGATGAAGAAATTACCGACGATGAATTTGAAGCACTGCTTGATCAGCTTCACGGTTCTGGTCAAGGTCCAACTAAACAAGGCTCTGCTCCAGCGGCCCCTGAACCTCCGGTAGACAAAGCGGCTACCGAAGCTGTTCAAAAAGCAAAGCAAGCCGCGTCGAGTGCCCCGGCTGCGCCTAAGGCGAAGCCAGAACCCAGTGCAGCGAGCCCAGCTAAAACGAGCAAAGCAGCTGCGCCAAAAGCGCCTGCCAAGAAAGATGATAAAAAAGGGGCTCCTGCTCCACCACCTGCTGAGACAACAGTACGTGTAGACACTAAGCGTTTAGACCAAATTATGAATATGGTCGGCGAACTCGTACTCGTTAGAAACCGACTGATAAGTTTGGGGATCAACAGCAACGATGAGAGCATGTCAAAGGCCATTGCTAATCTAGATGTAGTGACTGGAGACTTGCAAGGTGCGGTAATGAAAACCCGCATGCAGCCTATCAAGAAAGTGTTTGGCCGTTTTCCTCGCGTTGTACGTGACCTGGCTAGAAGCTTAAAGAAAGAAATTACCTTAGATCTTGTAGGTGAAGAGACAGACTTAGATAAAAACTTGGTTGAAGCATTGGCCGACCCGCTCGTGCATTTGGTGCGAAACTCTGTCGACCACGGGATAGAAATGCCTGATGATCGTGCAGCGGCAGGTAAGCCTCGCATGGGTACGGTTCAGCTATCAGCATCTCAAGAGGGCGACCATATTCTTCTTACTATCGAAGACGACGGTAAGGGTATGGACGCCGAAAAGCTCAAAGAGATCGCAATTAGCCGCGGCGTATTGGACGCAGACGCAGCAGCACGCATGTCTGACGTTGAAGCGTTTAATCTTATTTTTGCACCTGGCTTCTCTACTAAAACCGAAATCAGCGATATTTCAGGTCGTGGTGTGGGCATGGACGTGGTTAAAACCAAGATTAACCAGCTCAACGGTACCATCAATATCGACTCGCAGTTAGGAAAAGGTACACGATTAGATATCAAGGTACCGCTAACGCTCGCGATTCTACCTACGTTAATGATTGTTGTAGGAAAACAGACCTTTGCGTTACCATTAGGTGCGGTGAACGAAATAATAAACATGGACATCAAGAAGACCAATACGGTAGATGGCCAGCTAACAATGATAGTTCGTTCGAAAGCAATTCCGTTGTTCTTCCTTGGTGAATGGTTAATCCGAGGCCCCAAAAATATAAATAAAGAAAAGGGGCATGTTGTTGTGGTGCAAATTGGTACTCAACAAGTAGGGTTTGTCGTAGACGCGCTGATAGGCCAGGAAGAAGTGGTTATTAAACCACTCGATGCATTGTTGCAAGGTACGCCTGGTATGGCTGGCGCAACAATTACTTCAGACGGTGGAATTGCATTAATTTTAGATGTTCCTAGCCTGCTCAAACGGTACGCGCGTAAACCTATAAAGTAAGGCGATGAATTAACAGGAATGATAATCCATGGTCTTTAAAGTCCTAGTCGTGGACGACTCGACTTTCTATCGCCGTCGAGTAAGAGAAATTCTCGAAGGAGATAGAGAGCTTGAGGTTGTAGGTGAAGCAAGAAACGGACGTGATGCATTAGACAAGGCGGAAGCTCTTAAGCCTGATGTAATAACAATGGACGTTGAAATGCCTGTTATGGATGGTATTTCCGCCGTTAAGGCAATTATGGATAAACGTCCTACGCCAATTTTAATGTTTTCATCATTAACGCATCATGGCGCTCAGGCAACGCTAGATGCGTTAGAAGCAGGCGCGCTCGATTTCTTACCCAAGAAATTCGAAGATATAGCCCAAGATAGAAAAGATGCTTCGCGGTTACTTTGCACTAAAGTCAGGTTGATCGCGCGAAGAGGGTTAGGCGTTAAGCGCCCATCTCTTCGCACCGCCGAGACGAGAAAACTCCCTGACAATGCGCCCAAACAGGCTTTTTTCAAAACGTCGGGTTTACTTTCTGGTCATAAAGACGCTGCAAAGCAGCCTACCGTTTCCTCAGTGAGAGCAACGGGTAAGCAATACAGATGTTTAGCTATTGGGGCGTCCACAGGTGGGCCTGTTGCACTTCAAAAAGTGCTTTCTCCACTACCTGCAGATTTTCCTTATCCTATTTTACTTGTGCAGCATATGCCTGGGACTTTCACTACTGCATTTGCACAGCGTTTAGATAGCAACTGTAAAATTAAAGTGAAAGAAGCAGAGCATGGCGATATTTTAGCACCAGGGCACGCTTATCTTGCCCCAGGAGGAAAGCAAATGTTGCTTGAATCTATCGGTAGCAACAAGCGAATTTCCATCGTTGATGCAAGCCAGTCTGATAAGGTGAATTATAAGCCAAGCGTAGACCTGACCTTTAGCTCGTTGGCTAAAGTTTATGGTGGCGACGTGCTTGGTATCATCTTAACGGGTATGGGCGCAGACGGTAGAGAGGGCTGTCGGATACTCAAGGATAAGGGGGCGACTATTTGGGCGCAAGACCAAGACTCCTGTGTGGTTTACGGTATGCCTCAGGCTGTCGCTGTGGCTAATATATCGAGTAAAAATATTAATATCGATGATATAAGCAGTTGCGTTCAAACCGAAATGCGATAGCAGTTTGAACAGTAATGGAACAGTAATTATGAAAGTGTGGACTGTGGCAAATCAAAAAGGCGGGGTAGGTAAAACTACCACAACCGTAAGCCTTGGCGGCTTGCTCGCTCAAAAGGGCAAGCGAGTGCTCATGATAGATACCGATCCCCACGCATCGCTTAGTTACTATTTTGGTATTGATGCAGAAGCGACAAGCCATTCTGTTTACGACATTTTTATTAAGTCTAACGAGATTACTGCCGATAATGTTATGGACTGTCTCAGTCCTACAAAACTCGACAATTTATATGTGCTACCCGCAACCATGGCATTGGCGACGTTAGACCGAACCATGGGAAGCGAGCAGGGGATGGGCTTAGTGCTAAAAAAAGCACTTGCTAAAATAGCCGATGAGTTCGACTTTGCTATCATCGACTGCCCGCCTGTATTGGGCGTGTTAATGGTTAATGCCTTAGCGGCATGCGATAAGGTTATTGTTCCGACTCAGACAGAATATTTGGCGCTTAAAGGCTTAGATAGAATGATACGCACTATGGAAATAATGGGGCGTTCATTAAATAAGTCTTTTGATACTCTGATCATTCCTACTTTGTTCGATAAACGAACAAACGCCGCATTAGCGTCGAGAAAGCGCTTAATGGGTGATTACGGTGAACGTGTGTGGGAAGGTGTTATCCCGGTGGATACTCATTTTAGGGATGCGAGTTTGGTGCAGCTTCCTATCTCTGCTGCGTACCCGAAGACAAGAGGTGTAAATGCCTACAATAAACTGTTAGCCGTATTGGAGAAATAACAAAACCATGAGCAAGCAATCGCCATTTGCCCGTGAAGAAGTGATGGAGGCATACCTAGACAGTCTTCTGAAAGAGCCCGAAACTCCGGAAGATGTCACTGCGCGCACGGCAAAATTGCTTGAGCAGGCCTCTCAGCAAATGGCTGAGTCAGCCCTTGTCTCAACGGCTAGCGATAGCGAAGCGCACGTCGACAAAGAAGAAGTGTTAGCTCAAGAGGTTTCTTCGTTAATTGAAAGTCAAAATTTAAAGACGATTGATAGCGAAAAGCCGCATTCATACGTTGACGTACCTGTTCAGGCAGAAAAAGAAAGTGAGGTAAGTGCTCCTGAGAGTTTAAAAACGCCACTAAAGGATACTCTCGGTTTCCGCTTTCAGGCGCTATTCTTTGAGGTTGCAGGGCTAACGCTTGCGGTTCCCTTAACTTCGCTAGGGGGAATCCACCAAATTGAAAAAATAGGCCCTTTATTTGGAAAACCTGACTGGTTTATGGGTGTAATGTTGCACAGAGAGTCTAAACTAAGTGTTGTTGACTCTGCAAAATGGGTAATGCCAGAAAAATACGACGAAAATCTCGCACAATCGCTCAACTACCGATATCTTATAATGTTAGGAGAGAGTGCGTGGGGATTAGCAAGCGAAAAGCTTGTAAACACAGTCAATTTGACTACCGATGATGTTAAATGGCGCGAGTCCACAGGTAAACGTCCCTGGTTAGCAGGGATGGTTAAAGAAAAAATGTGTGCGTTAATTGACGTTGAAGAATTAATATCTATGCTTAACAAAGGCTTAGGCAGTAACGACCAGACGCCATAGTATTGGGAGCCAGGTTCATGAGCGATGAAAGAATGAATAATAACGCTAGCGACAGTAACGATGAAGTCCTTCAATGGGTGACGTATCGCTTAGGTGAAGAAACGTACGGTATTAACGTAATGCAAGTACAAGAAGTACTGCGTTATACCGAAATAGCCCCTGTACCCGGTGCGCCTGATTATGTGCTTGGTATTATTAACTTGCGTGGTAACGTGGTAACCGTCATTGATACCCGTGCGCGTTTTGGGCTGCCGCCAACGGAAATCACAGACAACACTCGTATAGTTATCATAGAGTCGGACGAACAGGTTGTCGGTATCTTAGTGGATAGTGTCGCAGAAGTGGTGTACTTAAAATCTTCAGAAATCGACAGCGCCCCTAACGTTGGTACTGAAGAAAGCGCTAAATTTATCCAAGGGGTTAGCAATCGTGATGGCGAACTGCTTATTCTTGTTGATTTAAATAAATTGCTCAGCGACGAAGAGTGGGATGAGCTTAGCAATATCTAAATAATGATTAGGCGGCATGTATTGTCTATGTCGCCTCCATTTCCCCAAGGGTTATGTCCATGGAATGGCAGCTTGCTGCACCTACCTTAATTGAACTTATTTTGTGCGGCTTTATCGTTGTGCTTGCTGTTACTGTAAGTATTCTATATTCGCACGTTAAGCAGTTACGTACAGCTTTAAGCGATAGTGAGCAAAATAGTGCTTCTGCAATTGCGCGAGCAGAAGCGCTCGCTAAAGATGCAAATAACCAACAAACCGAGGCGCAAGCACGCACATTGGTCATTACTCGCCACATTCAAGAGCTAGACGAAAAACAAACTGATATTGAAAATCAGCTTCGAGAGCTCAAACTTCAAGATCCTTCCCTACGCCTATATCAACGTGCTGCAGACTTAGTTAAGCAAGGTGCCAGCATCGACGAAATTATTGAGGCCTGTGACATTCCTCGCGCTGAAGCTGAGATGTTAGTTATGGTGCATAAACAGAACAGCTAGTTGTTTGGTACTGATAAACTCGCCTTACAAAGAAAACGTTTAGACGTCTAGACGTAAAGATGTTGACATATCGCCAGTTATAGACACAATACAGGTATTGTAATTTATCACTGGAGCCCTCTATGCCAATTCGTATTCCTGAGCAGTTACCCGCGCAGAACGTACTACAAGGTGAAAACATTTTTACCATGGACATGGACAGGGCTGCCAATCAGGATATTCGTCCTCTTGAAGTCGGCATTCTTAATTTGATGCCGAACAAGATAGAAACAGAAGTACAGTTACTTCGCCTGCTATCGAATACGCCGCTGCAAATAAACGTAGACTTGATTCGCATTGATAATCAAGCACCCAAAAATACTCCCCAGTCACACATGGATGCTTTCTATCACGACTTTTCAGCAGTCGCGAATAAGAAATACGACGGCCTTATTGTTACTGGTGCGCCTCTAGCGCTTATCGACTATGAGGAAGTGAAGTATTGGGACACCATGACCACCATATTGGAGTGGGCACAGCGACACGTTAACTCTACTTTATACCTGTGTTGGGCTGCCCATGCGGCTATGTATCACTTCTATGGCATAACCCGAGAGATCAGAGACGAAAAGTTTTCTGGTGTTTTTCAACATAAAGTGAACGACCCTAACAATGAACTGCTAAGAGGTTTTGACCCTACGTTTCACGCTCCCCATTCTCGTTATGGGCATATCGATACTTCGCTGTATAACAGTGTTGATGGGCTGAGTGTTGTGGCAGAATCTGATGATGTAGGTGCGTATATTGTGGCATCTGAAGACAAGCGAATGGTGTTTGTAACAGGCCATCCAGAATATGACCCTGATACGCTTAAAGACGAATACTTACGGGACATTGCCGCGGGTCAAACTACAGCAATGCCGAAAAACTATTTTGAAGGGGATGATCCAGCCAAGTCTCCTATAGTACAGTGGCGCTCGCACGGCAGCCTATTGTTTACAAACTGGCTGAATTATTATGTTTATCAGACCACGCCTTACGATTTAAGTCAGCTTGCTGAAAAGTCACAGCCAAAGAGGTAGCACGTGAGCCAAAGACAAATTTCTAGCGCGCAGGCAACGCTTACAGAAGCCGCTAAAAAACGCATTCTTATATTAGACGGCGCCATGGGCACCATGATCCAGCGCCACAAGTTGGAAGAAGAAGATTACCGCGGGACACAGTTTGCCGACTGGCATTGCGATGTTAAGGGTAACAATGATTTGTTGGTGCTAACCCAGCCCGATATTATTTACCAAATTCACTGTGATTATTTTGAAGCTGGTGCGGACATTATTGAAACGAACACGTTTAATGCTACGACTATCGCAATGGCCGATTATGATATGCAGGCTCAATCACGGGATATCAATGTGGCTGCGGCTAAGTTAGCGCGTAAAGCTGCCGATGAATTCACCGCAAAAACACCTGAAAAACCCCGCTTCGTGGCCGGTGTATTAGGTCCAACAAACCGCACGGCGTCTATTTCGCCTGACGTTAATGACCCAGGTAAGCGCAACGTCACGTTTGACGAACTAGTGGAAGCGTATAGCGAGTCTACCGAAGCGCTCATTGAAGGCGGTGCAGATTTAATCATGCTCGAAACTATTTTCGATACATTAAACGCGAAAGCGGCAGCGTTTGCCGTAGAGTCGGTATTTGAAAAGCTCGGTAAGTCTTTGCCCGTGATGGTGTCAGGCACTATCACCGACGCTTCAGGGCGTACGCTTTCGGGGCAAACCGCGGAAGCATTTTATTACTCAATGCGACACATTAGTCCGTTTTCCTTCGGCTTAAACTGCGCACTGGGCCCAGATCTATTGCGTCAATACGTCGATGAAGTGGCTAATGTTAGTGAGTGCTTCATATCCGCACACCCTAATGCAGGCTTGCCTAACGAATTTGGCGAATACGACATGGAAGGTCCAGAGATGGCCGAGCACATCAAAGAATGGGCGCAATCAGGGCTAGTAAATATCGTAGGTGGTTGTTGTGGCAGTACCCCAGAGCACATTCGCGATATTGCCAATGCGGTTGAAGGTCTCGCGCCACGCAAGATTCCCGAATTTAAACCTAAAATGCGTTTGTCAGGCCTAGAGCCGTTTGTACACTAGGAGGGCATTATGAGCGCAGAATTTTCAACATTTATTAATATCGGTGAGCGCACTAACGTTACAGGTTCTGCTCGCTTTAAACGTCTTATTCTTGAGGGTGATTATGAAACCGCACTTGATGTCGCAAGACAGCAGGTAGAAAACGGTGCCCAAATCATTGATATCAATATGGACGAGGCCATGCTTGATTCAAAGCAGGCCATGATCACATTTTTAAACCTTATCGCTTCTGAGCCAGATATTAGCCGAGTTCCCATTATGATCGACTCGTCTAAATGGGAGATTATCGAAGCCGGGCTTAAGTGTGTACAAGGTAAAGCGATAGTTAACTCGATTAGCTTAAAAGAAGGTGAAGAACTCTTCTTAAACCAAGCTAAGCTAATAAAGCGCTACGGTGCTGCAACCGTAGTGATGGCGTTTGACGAGACCGGGCAGGCCGACACACAAACCCGCAAAGTTGAAATTTGTCAGCGTAGCTACAAGCTTTTGACTGAAGAAGTTGGTTTTCCGCCTGAAGATATTATCTTTGACCCCAATATTTTCGCAGTAGCAACGGGGATTGAAGAACACGATAATTACGCGGTTGATTTTATCGAAGCTACCCGCGAGATACGTAAAACCTGCCCTTACTCACATATTTCTGGTGGCCTTTCTAATATTTCGTTCTCTTTCAGGGGCAACAACCCAGTGCGCGAGGCTATGCACTCGGTGTTTCTGTACCACGCTATTCGCGCGGGTATGGATATGGCAATCGTTAATGCCGGTCAGCTTAGAGGTATATGACGAAATTCCCGCTGAACTTCGAGATGCGGTTGAAGACGTGATTCTAAATCGCAGAAGTGATGCCACAGAGCGCTTGCTTGATATTGCCCCTAATTATCAAGGTGATGGTAAGGCTGCCGCGAAGGAAGATTTATCTTGGCGCGAGCAAGAAGTGAATAAGCGATTAGAACATGCGCTTGTTAAAGGAATTACCGATTATATTATTGAAGACACCGAAGAAGCGCGCCAGCAAGCTGAGCGCCCGTTACACGTTATCGAAGGGCCATTGATGGATGGCATGAACGTAGTAGGGGATTTATTCGGTGAAGGTAAGATGTTCCTTCCGCAGGTAGTAAAGTCGGCTCGCGTTATGAAAAAAGCGGTAGCCCATTTACAGCCATACATTGAAGAAGAAAAGTCAGACGATGCTAAAAGCAACGGTAAAATTCTTCTCGCTACGGTAAAAGGTGATGTTCACGATATCGGTAAAAATATCGTAGGCGTGGTACTTCAGTGTAATAACTTTGAAGTGATTGATCTTGGCGTGATGGTGCCAGCGGCAACAATTTTACAAACCGCTAAAGATGAAAATGTTGATATGATTGGTTTGTCAGGCCTTATTACGCCATCACTTGATGAGATGGTTCACGTAGCCAAAGAAATGGAACGTCAAGGCTTTGATATTCCTTTACTTATTGGCGGGGCGACGACGTCTAAAGCGCATACCGCAGTAAAAATTGAACAAAATTACCATGCGCCTGTGGCTTATGTTCCAAATGCAAGTAGAGCAGTAGGAGTATGTCAGCGTCTTCTAAACAAAGCGTCTCGCGATATTTATGCAGAAGAACTGGCAAAAGAATACGATACGGTACGTGAACAGCACGCCCGTAAAAAGCCGCGCAGCAAGCCGGTGACGTTAGCTCAGGCGAGAGAAAATGCTTTTAAGCCAGATTATACGACTTTACCGGTAAAACCTGCGAGCTTAGGTGTTACACCGGTAACCGCCGATTTAGCTACGCTACGCAACTACATTGATTGGACGCCATTTTTCTTAACGTGGTCTTTAGCAGGAAAATACCCGCGTATACTCGAGGATGAAGTAGTAGGAGAGCAGGCCCGGTCACTGTTTAACGACGCCAACGCCATGTTAGATAAAGTTATCGAAGAGAACAGTCTTCAGGCGAAAGGCGTTATCGGCTTGTTTCCTGCTAACCGCGTTGATGATGATGTTGAGATTTATACCGATGAATCTAGAAGTGAGGTCCAAGGCGTTGCCCATCACCTGAGGCAGCAAACGCTAAAAGACAAATTCGCTAACTATTGTCTGGCGGACTTTGTTGCTGAGAAATCCAGCGGCATAAACGACTATGTAGGGGCTTTTGCCGTCACCGGTGGTATAGGTGAAGACGAGCTTGCTGATAGCTATATTCAGACTGGCGATGACTACAACGGCATTATGGTTAAAGCGGTGGCAGACAGGCTTGCCGAAGCGTTTGCAGAATATCTACACGAACAAGTACGTAAGCACTACTGGGGCTACGCCGCAGACGAATCACTAAGCAATGAAGAGTTGATACGCGAAAAGTATCAGGGCATTCGACCTGCACCCGGTTATGCGGCGTGTCCAGAACACACTGAAAAGCAGTCTCATTTGGGATCTGCTATCAGCAGAACAGCACACAGGTATGAAGCTAACCGAAAGCTATGCTATGTGGCCGGGAGCTTCGGTATCCGGATGGTATTTTGCTCACCCTGATTCGAAATATTTTGCTGTTGCTAAAATTCAAGCCGACCAGGTAGAAGATTACGCCACACGTAAAGGCTGGACGCTAGAAGAAGCTGAAAAGTGGTTAGGGCCTAACCTAAGTGATTAGTACTAATAAGGCAGGGAAGGTATATGCAAATCGAAAAGCCTTTTAGTCAGGCCTGTGAAAACAACAAGCGCGCTATTTTGAGCGTGCTTGAACGTACATTTGCTAACTGCCGACAAGTTTTAGAGATAGGAAGCGGTACGGGGCAACACGCCGTATTTTTGGCTGAACACTTGCCCCATCTTATTTGGCACACAAGCGATCAACCACACTACCACGAGGGTATTGCCGCTTGGCTGAGTGATGCAAGTGTGGGTAATGTGAAACCTCCCATTGCATTCACTGTGGGGCAAGATGTATTTCCCAACCTCGACGTAGACGGTATTTTTACGGCAAACACCGCGCATATCATGCAGAAAGAAGAGGCAAAGCTACTCATGGAATCAGTAGCGTTGCACTTACCTAAAGGGGGCATATTTTGTCAGTATGGCCCTTTTACACACAGCGGTAAATTTACCTCTGAAAGTAACCAAGCCTTCCACGCTTCGCTCTTAGCGCGTGGCTGTGGTGGTTACCGCGATATCAACGAGCTTACTGCTTGGGCAGGCGAGTTAAGCTTGCAAGATATTATCGATATGCCCGCCAACAACCATATGCTTATTTGGGAAAAGCGCTAAAGAAGTATCAATTGCATCAATCAAAGGAGTAGCTATGAGCTTTAAAGTAAACCATTATTTCGACAACAAAGTGAGCTCGATCGCGTTTGAATCTGCAAACGGCCCTTGTACGTCAGGGGTAATGTCACCAGGTGAATATACTTTCTCTACCTCTCATAAAGAGTTAATGAAAGTGGTAGAAGGTGAGCTAGTGGTTAAGTTACCGGGAAGTGACGAATGGCAATCTTTCGCCACAGGTACCAGTTTTAATGTGCCTGCAGATGCATCTTTTGACGTAAAAGTGTCTACGCCTACCGCTTACCTTTGCTTTTACAGCTAAACGTAAAAGACCTAATAGCTACGCAATCTTGCCATGTGCGTTAATTTTGCGTAGCTTTATAAAAAACAAATCAAGGATGAAACGTTGCCATGACGGATGACAATGCATATACCCCCATGCCCGACTACGAAAGTTATAGTCTAGAAGAACTTGCCCAAGCGTTAAACTCCATAGACGCTGCTGAGTATCCAGAACGCGCTGCCAAGATTTCGGCCTTAATCGCTGAAAGAAAAAGTAAGTTGCACGCATCACACGAAGCAATCAGTAAAGCGAATGATAAAATAACCCGTACCGAGCAGATTAAGTTTCATGGTAAAGCGGGTGAGTTTTTTTCTATATGGATAGTTAATTTACTTCTGAGTATTGTTACCTTAGGTATTTATTCTGCATGGGCTACGGTGCGTACCAAACGCTATTTCTATAGCAATACAGAGCTTGATGGTCATCGCTTTTCTTACCTTGCTGAACCGCTACAAATTTTAAAGGGGCGGATAATTGCCGTAATTTTATTCGGTGGTTATTTTTTTCTAACTACGATAAACCCCGCTGCTGCGCTTATTTTCGCACTTATTCTCATGGCATTAACGCCTGCTTTAATTATTATGAGTATGCGTTTTAGGCTTCGTATGACGGCATATAGAAACGTTAGATTTTCTTTTAAAGGCCGGTGGGGAGAAGCCTTTGCGTTATTTGTACTCTTGCCTATTGCAAGCATATTTACTCTGTACTTGCTTATGCCTTGGGTATTAAAGAAGATTGATGCGTTTTTAGTAAACGAATCATGTTTTGGCAATAAATCCTTTTCCACCACGCTGGAAACGGGCAAATACTATCGAACATCAGTTGGTGTGCTGTTTATCTCTCTTTGCTTAATGCTAGTTTCGTCTTTTGTGTTAGGTATTGGCGCTGTGGCAATGTCTAACGGTGAACCGTCGTCTGTTTCAGCTCTAGCACCAATACTGTTAGTTTTGTTTTACTTAGTAGCCTACGCTGTAGTATCAGGTTACTACAATGCTCGAATTAGGAATCACATTTTCCAAAAAACACAACTTGAAAACGTTGCTCAATTTAATTCATCGCTAGCAGCAGGTGCACTCATCAAACTGCGCTTAGTCAATGCGCTAGCGATTGTTCTAACTTTAGGAATGGCGCTTCCTTGGGCAAAAGTGAGAACTGCAAAATTATTCGCCGACGCCACTGAAGTAAAAGTGCTTGAAGGTTTTGATCAGGTACTTATTGGTAGTTCTGGTTCTGCTGGTGCGGTAGCAGAGGAAGCTGCGACTTTATTTGATGTAGACGTTGCTTTAGGTTAACTGCTGTGTCGGTATCACATTACTATTACGCAAGCGGTGTTAGTTCAGATATTGTGACCTGTAATATTGAGGGCGACGAGCTGGTTATTTTCTTTGACCAAAATGGCACTTCTAAACGGGTACACAGGTCAGAGATGACAACTCGCACAAAACTTGCGGGGTTACCACGAGAAGTGTCTTTGGATGGCGGTGATTTACTTATGTGGTCGTCTAGCCCAGAGGAAGATGCCTGGCTTGATAAAAATCAATGGGTAGGGGTGAGTAAATTAGAGTCGAAAAAGTCGTATTTAATGGCAAGTATAATACTTGTGCCTTTGCTTCTTTATGGACTATTCACCCAAGCACTTCCTCGAATTGCCGTGTCGTTTTCTCAATATGTTCCCTACAGCATAAAAGAAATCGGTTCTCAACATACCTTGGCCGCGCTCGATAGCACTTTACTTAAGCCATCTGAACTTAGTACCGAATCAAAGGAATTACACGCTAACAGTTTTTATTCACTATTAGCTCAAATAGAGACGGAAAATAAAAATTACCGCGTGCACTTTCGCCACTCTAACGTACTAGGTCCCAATGCTTTTGCCTTACCTGATGGCACTATTGTGTTTACCGACCAACTCATCGCTTTGGTTGAGGAAAATCAAGACGTATTAAATGCTATTTTTCTGCATGAAGTAGGGCATGTAGAAAACAATCATTCCATGCAGCTTATTGCAGAGTCACTATTCGCAACCCTTGCGATAAGTTATATTTTTGGCGACTTGAGTGGCGTTTTAGATGGTGTTCTAGGCGTAGGAACAAGTGTAGTTCAAAATCAATTTAGCAAAGCTCATGAATGGGAAGCGGACAACTACGCTATTGGTCAATTAAAAGCATTGGGTAAAGATCCCGCTGACTTCGCGGCTGCTATGGAAGCATTCCAAACGTTAGCCACAGAGCAGTCAGACGTTGATAGCTGGTTTAGTTCCCATCCACTTGTACAAGACCGTATTGATAATGCACGAATGGCAAAATAACCTATGAGGTGCTAAGCGAAAGAGTTTGGGACATTGCGATAAAGTCATCTACAAACCCCAGCGCGTCAGTAGCGTTGCGATGGCCCAAATATAGAGTTTTAGTCACGCCCGCTTCACCCATAGATTTTGTGCATAGCAATTCACTTTCCTTTGCCTCCTCAACAAGCCACTTTGGTAAAGCGGTAATACCGCGACCAGCAGCTACCATTTGCAAAATAATTTCAGTGGTTTCAATGGTTTTGTGCTGTTTGACCGTGCAGTTGGCAGGTGTAAGAAAATGCGTAAATACGTCAAGGCGACTTTGCTCCACCGGATAAGTTATAAGGGTTTCATTACTTAAGTCTTTTGGCGTTACAAATGACTTTTCTGCTAAGTTATGATGTTTATCCATAACCAGTACTTGCTCGTATTCAAATACGGGCGTGTAGGTAATAGTGTCAAGATGCAGCGGGTCGGGCGTAAGTAAAATGTCTATATCGTACCCGTGAAGTGCCTGTAATCCACCAAACGAAAATGCACGGCGTACATCAACATCAACATCGGGGAAGGCCTTTAAAAACGGCGCGACAACTTTTAACAGCCATTCGAAGCATGGGTAGCATTCCATCCCAATACGCAATATGCCTTGTTTTCCGTCGGCAAACTTTTGAAGCTGGGCTTCGGTGTGTTCAAACTGTGGTAAGACCCTGTGGGCAAGACCTAAAACACTTTGACCGGCTTGGGTGAGCGTTAGCCTTCTGCCTTCTTTTTTCCAAAGCGGCACGTCAAAATGCGCTTCTAATTTCTTCATCGCGTGACTTAACGCTGATTGGGTAAGAAAAAGCGATTTTGCTGCTTCCGTCATGGTACCTTCAGCGTCAATCGCTCGTACTATTTTTAAATGGTGTCTATCAATCATAGTGGCTATATTTAGATTAACGTTTCTGAGGTGAACTAGACGCGGAGCTAACAATAGTGACTGCGTCAGAAAGACGAGATTCGATGATCTCCTTTATGATAATAGAGATCTCTCTAAAGGTTTTCCTGCCTGGCGCCGTGTTTCTCCATGCCAAAGAGTGCTGACGCTCTATGGGCATATCTGCGATTTCACACACATGCAGTGCTTCAGGTTTGTGTAGTTCTGAATGTATGTAAAGACCAGGCAAAAAAGCCACACCCATCCCCATTACTACCATTTGGCGCAAAGTATCTAGGCTGGTTCCTTCGTAATCACGCTGTAAATCGGCACCAATTTCATCGCAAATACGCTGTACTTGATGGTGAAAATGATGACGGTCTTCTAGCGTTAGTACTTTTTCACCACTTAATTCTTCTGGTTTAACATAGGCCTCACCCGCTAATTTATGATCGGATGGTGTGACAAATTTCAACGGCTCTTTGAAAAGTGGCTGGGTTATCAATTGTGAGTTCTCGCCCGAAAGTGGCGATAAAATTAAGTCATACTCGCCCCGCAAAAGACCATGCTGTAGGGCATTAGGCGCGCCTTCACGTACGTAAAAACGCAAGCCAGGTTTACGTTTGTGTAAATCGGGCAAAACGAAAGGGAGCAAATAAGGGCCAAGTGTTGGGGGAATACCCAATCGGAATGTCACCGTTTCCCCCTGAGACAAGTCACGAGCAATTTCGCCGAACCTCTGAGAGGCCTGTAATACTTCTTCAGCCGCATCTAGCAGCGCTTTACCTTGTGGTGATAAAAGCGTGCCGGTGCGTGAGCGCTCAAATAAAGTTAAGCCTAAAAGGTTTTCCAGTGCACTAATTTGACTGGTCAGAGTAGGCTGACTAATTCCTAGTATTCCCGCAGCCTGTCTGAAGCTCAAGTACTTAGCCACAGCTACAAAATAGCGGATTTGGTTTATTGACGGGGTCTTTCCGTTAAATTGCATGGTGAAAATAGCCTTCTCTTACTAGACTTATAATTGATGATGTTTTGGTTGTGATAGTATTTAGCTATCGCGAGTTAGTATATTAAACTATTAATCTATCAGGTGAAACTGGCGTAATTACATAATCATTACAATTATTAAAAAAATTGGGAGTTATATATGGATCACGTTATCTCTGGTGTGGCTAAATTTCAGAAAGAAGTTTATCCGAACAAAAAGGCTACGTTTCAAAAGTTAGCAAACGGCCAAAACCCAGAAGTGCTTTTCATTACGTGTTCAGACTCACGTATCGACCCTAACCTCGTAACACAAACTGACCCAGGCGAACTTTTCATTTGCCGTAACGCAGGCAATATCGTTCCTCCTCACAGTAATGAAACCGGTGGCATGACAGCATCTATCGAATTTGCAGTTGCTGCACTGGGCGTTTCTCACATTGTTATTTGTGGTCACACCGACTGTGGTGCGATGAAAGGTGCGATTAACCCAGAAGGTTTGAGTTCGTTGCCACACGTTAAAGAGTGGCTAGGCCATTGTCGTGTGGCAACTGACGTAGTTAAAGAACGCTGCGGTCATTCAGATTTGTCGCTAGAAGATTTAGAAGCGGTAACAAAAGAAAATGTTGTTCAACAAATTCAGCATCTTCGTACTCACCCGTCTGTTGCTGCGAAAATCGCTACAGGCCAGGTTAAGCTACACGGATGGGTTTACAACATCGGCGAAGGTGATGTGCTTTGCTACAACGCTGAAAGCGGTGAGTTTGAAGCCATGGACCAGAGCGCTGCTGAAGCACAGCTTTCGCGCGGTGAATAAGGTCAAACACTATGGTTAAAATTAATCTCTCTAATTTACGAGGCGATTTTACCGGCGGTTTAACAGCCGGTATCGTTGCTTTGCCACTGGCGCTTGCGCTGGGTGTAGCGTCAGGTCTTGGCCCAATGGCTGGTCTTTACGGTGCTATCGCCGTTGGCTTTTTTGCTGCACTGTTTGGTGGAACGCCTGCGCAAATTTCAGGTCCTACAGGGCCAATGGTGGTGGTACTTGCAGGCCTATTTGCAAGCCTTTCTGGCGATGCCAGTCTTATATTCACAGCGGTGATATTGGCGGGTATATTCCAAATTGTTTTTGGTGTGCTTGGCGTAGGTCAATATATCCGCTTGGTTCCCTATCCGGTAATCTCAGGCTTTATGTCGGGCATTGGTGCTATAATCATCATCCTCCAATTAGGCAGACTGTTGGGTCATGAGCCTCCGGGCGGTACCATTGGCGCACTGTCTTACCTACCTACAGCCCTTGCTGATATTGACTTTGCTACCCTTGCATTAGGTTTAGGTACATTAGTCATTGCCTACAAATGGCCACCTCAATTAGGCAAGTATGTGCCAGGTGCACTTGCTGCGTTAATCATAGGCACGCTAGTAAGTTTGGCGCTTTCAGTACCAATTCTTGGCGATATTCCTACAGGTTTACCAAGTCTTCACCTACCAGTTTTTGACCAAAGTAAGGCACTGCTAATTCTTGAAGCAGCGTTCATTCTTGCTGTACTGGGCGCTATCGATAGTCTATTAACGTCTCTTGTTGCTGATAACATGACACGTACTCGTCACGACAGTAATAAAGAGTTAATCGGTCAAGGTATTGGTAACACCTTTGCTGGTCTAATTGGCGGTATCGCGGGCGCGGGCGCGACCATGCGTACGGTTGTTAATATCCGCAGCGGTGGTAAATACAACATTTCAGGTATGGTCCACGCGCTTGTTTTGCTTGCAATCGTATTAGGACTTAGCCCGTTAGCAGCGCAAATTCCTCACGCAGTACTTGCTGGTATTCTGGTTAAAGTTGGTTTAGATATCATCGACTGGAGCTACCTGAAACGTGCACACAAAGGACCGCGCTGGGACTTCGGCCTAATGATTATGGTGCTTGCACTAACGGTATTTGTAGACTTGATTACAGCGGTTGGCGTGGGCGTTGTATTTGCTGCACTTGCATACGTTAAGCAAATTGCGCAGCTTCAAATTGAAGAACTTAAAAAGATCCCTGAGTCGCTAAACGACCCTAAAGAGAATGAGCTTTTAGAGTCACTTAAAGACAAAGTTTCAATCTTTAGCTTTGGTGGACCACTAAGCTTTGGCGCTGCCGCCGATTTAGGTCACCACGTTCGTGAGCGCGTGAAGCCGGGTTCTAAAGTCACCATACTAGACTTCTCGCGTGTTCCACTTATGGATGTATCGGCAGCAATGGCAGTTGATACGGTAACATCAGACGCACTTGCAGCTGGACGACAGCTTGTAATTTGCGGTGCAAATGCTGAAGTTAACAAAGTGCTTGAGGGCGTAAATGAAGCCCATCCAGGTATACCTAACTTCGAGACTCTTCACGACGCTTTGCTTTATGCAAAAAAGCAAGTAGCCGGGACTGAAAGCAACACGAGTTTTCAAGCCGCAACGCAATCGTAATAAGAGTTTGACGTAAACAAAACCTTTCCCTTTTTTAGCCCTCCTCTGGAGGGCTTTTTTATGCCCATAGCTTAATTTTTCCTGTAGCACGGCGATTTATTGAGGAAAGTTTACAACTTCCAAGTCGAATTGAGCACAGCCTCCCGGGAAGAATTTAGCAATTTAATTAATTGATTGTTCAATTAAACTTAACCTAAGTGTAACAATACCTACCTAAAGTAGTGTACAAACAATACACAACTACTTTGGGAAACACATGAAACCACACAATAAATTATCTATAGCAATACTTGCTGCCCTTTCATCTATGGCTGCATCGTCACAAGTTTTGGCGGAAGAGGCGGAACGTGCAGAAGAAGAGCGCATAGAAGAGATTACGGTTGTCGGTCGTAGCGTTTCTTACGCGAATAACGCAACCAGCGACGACATGTTTAAACAGCAGGCAAATCTTAGCAGTGTTTTAGCCGCGGTGGACAATTTACCCGGCGTACTCATTAACGAAGGCGATACCTTTGGCGCTGATGATTGGTCAACGTCCATCGTTATTCGTGGTTTTCAGGTCAACCTAAACGAACAGCAAATAGGTATGACGGTAGATGGCATTGCCAACGGTAACTCAAATTACGGCGGTGGTGCTAAAGCAAATCGCTATATCGATACTGAAAACGTTAATGGTGTAGAAGTGTCACAGGGTACTGCAGACATCGCTTCTCGTTCTCATGAAGCATTAGGCGGCACGCTAAATTTTACCACCATAGACCCGTCGATGGAGCAGGGTTTAGTCGCTAGCGTTACCGCTGGTGAGTTTGATGCGTCAAAATACTATGTTCGTTATGAAACCGGTGAAATATTCAAAGACACTTACGCTTGGATAAGCCTTTCAAGTCAAGAAAGCTCTGACTTTATGCAGCAGGCGGCGGAAAATACCCGCGACCATTTAGCGATGAAGTTTATCTCTACCGTTAGCGATGTATCGCTTACTGGTTATCTGTCTTACGACGATACTCACGAAGATAACTACCAGCGTATTTATGGCTTAGCGCAATATGAGCAAAACCCAGACTGGGATCAGTTAACTGACGAGTGGACAGGCGTGCCTTATCAAGATCAGGCATATCGCCGCGGTTGGTCTACGCTACGCGAAAATTTATTCGCCTATTTACAGGCAGAATTTACGATTGGTCAGGTCGATTTTATGACCAACGTGTATTATCACGACAATGAAGGGCGTGGTGAGTGGGTGCCTCCATATATCGTTGATGTTACTGACGACGGCGCAGAAGGCCATTCAGAGCTTGTTGTTGGCAACACGGTATTTGGCGGGCAAGAACTCGGACAAATTTACTTTGTGGATAGACAAGGCAATCAGTTAAGCCCTATTGAAGGTTGTCAAAGTTCACTAACTTTCCCTTATGGCGGTGCAGGTGCACAGTACGATCCTGGCTGTCACGAGCAAGGGGCTATCCCAGTGGGCTCTTATCGTCATACCCACTATGACAAACAGCGTATAGGTCTTAACGCTGATGCCGTTTGGTACACAAAGATTGGTGATTTTGATAATACGGTTCGATTTGGTATTTGGTGGGAAGATTACGATCGTGATGAATCACGTGACTGGCACAAAATTACCAACTCATCTATCAGTGTAGATTATGACAATGTACCTTATTGGGTGCAGTACGACAGAACATTCCCGGTTGATACTCTAATGTACTATGTGGAAGACGAGCTAGATTTAGGCTTTGCGCGCATCCGCGCGGGTGCGAAGAAATTTAACGTCGATATTGAAAAAACGGACAACTTTGATTCAGCTAACAATTTATCGGTGAATACTGATTCAGATACGCTGTTTTCAGCCGGTATTGTCGCACCATTGCCATTTGAAGGATTAGAAGTCTTTGCAGGCTACGGTGAAAACTTTGCGGCAATTAAAGACGCGCAGCTAGAGCGCAACGATACCGACCTCCGTTTTATAAAGCCAGAAACCGCTGACAACATCGACGTGGGTTTCCGCTATGCATCACCAGGCTTCAATGCCAGTGTGACCTACTACAATATTGAGTTTAACGACCGTATCCAATTTACCAGTAACGAAACTTCAGAGGGAATAGACTTTCTTGAAGCGGCTGCTGGTGGTTACAAAAACGTGGGTGGTATAGAGTCTAGCGGTTTTGAAATTTCAGCAGACGTTATGCTAACCGATGAGTTCTCGTTGTTTACCTCTATCACTCTAAGCGATTCTGAATACGTTGCTACGGTAGGAAGTTCAGGCACGGAATACGACACGCTTGACGATGCGCTGGCAGCCATTGCTGACCCTGAAAACCCAGAAGTGTCACTGGTAGCTATTGAAGGTAATACGGTTATCGGTACGCCTGACACTATGGCTGTAATTAGCCTTGATTGGGCACGCGATAACTACTTTGCTGGTTTGTCTACAAAGTACGTTGATAGTCGCTACTTGGATATTGATAATGCCGCACAAGTTGATGACTACATAGTTAGCGACTTCTATATTGGCGGTTTTATCGAAAACATTGGCCCAAGTGTTGAAGAGTTGGAAGTGCGTTTAACAGTAAACAATCTTTTTGATGAAGACTATGCGTCTACTATCGCCCCAGGTGCATTTTGGATTGGCGCACCTCGCGCTGTTGCAGTCAACGCACGCTTAACCTTTTAATCGTGATATCATACCTGCGACAGCATAGCGCTGTTGCAGGTTATTTTTAGATTTAAGGTTTGGAGTTGTAGCATGCCCAAGGTGGGAATGGAGCCAGTTCGTAAGAAGCAATTAATTGAAGCAACGCTAGAAGTGATGGCAGAAGTGGGCTATCACGGAACAACGATTAGCTTAATTAGTAAAAGAGCTGGGCTTTCTTCAGGGATAATCAGTCACTATTTCGGTGACAAACAAGGGTTAATTGAAGCAACCATGCGTCACCTACTCGATGCGCTTAAAATTACAAAGCGCATTGACGATCCACTTCAGCGTATTGACTTCATCATTGAGAACAACTTTTCGCAAACGCAGGGGGCGAGTTCAGCCACCAATACTTGGTTTAACTTTTGGGCGCTATCGCTGCACAATGAAGGTTTGCATCGTTTGCAATGTATTAACCACAAACGCTTAGAACGTAACTTAGCGTTTAGCTATCGCAAGTTACTTCTGCCGGAGCAGGTTAAAAATGCCGCTGCGTCCACCGCTGCACTCATTGATGGGTATTGGCTGCGCTATTCTATGGGAAGCGTAGGGAACGGTGATTTTTCGGAAGCTGTGGTGCGCTGTAAGCAGTACGTTCGCGATTTAGTGGCTCAATACGGAAAATAAATAAGCAAACGGAAGTTAAACAAGTACTCGCGGCTGGCGTATAAGTACCACCGAGCGAATACTGATTAGAAAAATAAAAAGGGCGGTTCGAGATAAATCGAACCGCCCTTTTTAATTAACTACACTTTCTAAATGAGCTTTAACGTAATTGGGGCCAGATACAAGTCGCTAGCCGGCGCGAGAATCTAGCATGAGCTCACTAAGTGACTAACTCAACGAATTACCAAATTCTTACACGCTCTTCTGGCGCAAGATAAAGTGCATCACCTGGCTTCACATCAAACGCCTCGTACCATGCATCGTGGTTTCTTGGCGCTTGAGCACGATAACGGCCTGGTGCGTGTGTACCTGCACGTAGTTGGTTAAGCATGCTTTCTTCGGTGCGCTTTTCTTTCCACACTTGTGCCCAAGCTAGGAAGAAACGCTGGTCGCCTGTTAGGCCGTCAAT
Organism: Alteromonas sp. ABH4_454; assembly: GCF_056311775.1. Lineage (NCBI taxonomy): Bacteria > Pseudomonadati > Pseudomonadota > Gammaproteobacteria > Alteromonadales > Alteromonadaceae > Alteromonas > Alteromonas sp. ABH4_454. The sequence goes on from NZ_CM149972.1 coordinate 1,962,459, forward strand.
GACCGGCGCCTCTTTGCCGTTAAGGCTAAGCTTGTAGGCGTGGTAGGCCATAGCTAGACCGCCTACATCGCCAATGTTCTCACCCAAGCTGTTGCGACCGTTTACGAAGTTACCCTCGATAGGCTCGTATTGGCTGTATTGCTCGGCTAGCATGTCTGCTTTTTCTTCAAATGCTGCACGGTCAGCATCGGTCCACCAGTTGCGCTGAATACCGTTTGCATCAGATTTTGAACCTTGGTCGTCAAAACCGTGGCCCATCTCATGACCAATTACCGCACCAATAGCACCGTAGTTCACAGCTGCATCGGCATTAGGGTCGAAGAATGGCGGTTGTAAAATAGCCGCTGGGAATACAATCTCATTGAACGAGCTATTGTAGTAGGCATTAACGCGCTGCGGTGTCATACCCCAACGATTGCGGTCCGTTTTCTCTAGCTCGCGCTCTATTGACTGGTCTTGGAAGAAAGTACGCAGGTTGCGTACATTGCCCACTAAGTCTTTGTCGCTAATGGTTACGCCATCGAAAGACTGCCATTCATCTGGGTAGCCAATTTTAGGGTTAAACGCCATTAGCTTTTCTTTGGCGTTAACCTTGGTTTCTTCGCTCATCCAGTCTAGGTTTTCAATACGCTCACCTAGCGCTGTACGCAAGTTCTCAACCAATTCCGCCATTTGCTCTTTTGAGCTCTCGGGGAAGTATTCATTAACGTAAATCTTACCAATAGCAAAACCTAGAGATTCAGTGCCAGACATTTGGCTTACCGCACGTTTCCAGCGAGGGCGAGGCTCTTGCTGGCCGCTTAGCGTGCGACCGAAGAAGTCAAAATTAGCTAAGTAGATATCTTCTGAAAGGAAGCCAGCGTTATTTGAAATAGTGTGATACTTCAAATAGGATTTCCAATCGGCTAAGTCAGCTTCGTTAATAATTTTAATAACGTCTTTTACAGGCTCTGGCTGTGAAATATTCAGCTCAGGCACTTTGTAGCCGGTTTGAGCAAAATACGTGTCCCAATCAAAACCTGGGTATGCGTCAGACAGTTTACTACGCTCAATTTGGTTAAGCGTTAGGTCGCGGTCACGGCGTTTTTCGCGAGGCCACTGAATGTCTGCAATTTGTGTTTCAAGAGCAAGAATGTTCGCTGCTTTTTCTGCTGCGTTTTCTTCGCCTGCAAAATTAAGCATTTCCTCAATATGTGCTACATAAGCTTCGCGGATCTTAACAAAGCGTTCGCTATCGCTTAAGTAATAGTCACGATCAGGAAGGCCTAAACCACCTACACCAACGCTTAGCTGGTATTCGTTCGGATCAAGGCGGTTGTACCACATGCCACCATAAATAGGAGTACTTGAACCCACCAGCCAGCTATTACCAAAAGCTTTGGTTAGGTCAGTTCTATTTTCGATGCTTTCTATCGAAGTTAGTACGTCCTGAATTGGCTCAATACCTTTTTCATTAATGGTATCGGTGTCCATATAGGCAACAAAGAAGTCATGAACAAGCTGCTCTTCTTCATTTAGAGACGTTTTCTCCATAAGCCCATCGATGATGTTTTTAACCTGCTCTTCACTGCGTTCCGCTAGACCAGTAAACGCGCCATAGCGGGTTTTATCTGCAGGAAGTTCATAGTTGTCGTACCATGTTCCGCTGGCGTACATAAAGAAGTCGTCACCAGGTTTTACTGCTTCGTTGCGCGCGCTTAAATCAACGCCGAAAGAACCTAGCTCTGCTTCACCTTTCGCCTCAACAGTGCTTTCCTGAGTTTGTTCTTTTGCTTGCTCAGGCTGGCCGCAGCCTGCAAGGCCCAAAGATGCCGCAATCGCTACGGCTAAAAGTTTATGTTTCATCATTTTTCTCGTTGTGATTATAAGTGTCGTCGTTAGGTGCAGTGACACTCGTTGTTTTTAAAGTAGGCACAAATTCCTTGTTAAACGGTAAAGCATTCCGTGCCTGATTAAAATAGCTTGCGATATGCGGCGTTTCGCGCTGTAAAAAGTCTGCTACAGCACTGTGGAACGATGCATGTTTTAATTTGTGGTGTGAACGGCAATAAATAGGCTCGAAACCTCGAAGTATTTTATGCTCACCCTGGGTTCCGGGGTTGAATAACTCTAGCTTTTTCGAAATCGCAAATTCGATGCCCTCAAAATAACAGCAGGCAAAGTGTAACCCGTCTATTTCTTTAAGTGCTCCCCAGTATCTGCCATACAGCCCTGTTTCATCATAGAAAAATAGGGCGCTGGCTACCGCAACTTCATTTTCTATTGCAGTTACGATAAGCATGTTGTCACTCATGGTGTCGACAAGTTGCTCAAAGAACGCATCATTTAAATATCCCACGTGACCGCTGCGTTTTAAATAGGTTGCTTTGTAACACTTTGTGAAAAATTGCAGAGTTTCTGGGCTAATTTCACTTCCCGTATGGTGGGTAAATCGAACGCCTCCCTCACTGAGTTTACGGCGACTTTTCTTTATGTCTTTCCTTTTGCGGGATGTCAGTGCGTTAAGAAAATCGTCGAAGTCACCATACCCGTAGTTATGCCACTGAAACTGAACGGCGTAACGAGTTAAGTAACGGGTTGCAGCATGGGTTAAAGCCGAAGCTTGCGTTTCGCCGTTAACCGAAAGTTGTGCCGACGTTCTCTCGTTGGTGAACAGGTAGTGAAAAGAAGAAAGCTCTTCCCCAAACGCTGATGCTACATACTCTGTCAAAGTATGCTCCAGTTTCTCCATAAGAGCGTGCGTTAGGGTTACGCTATCATCGCAAAGTATCCTTGGGCCTGTAACAGGGGTGAAAGGAATTGCTGATATCCATTTAGGATAATAGTCGAGCCCGTGCTGTGCATATGCGTTGGCCCATGCATGATCAAATACATACTCGCCATAGCTATGCGTTTTTAGAAAACCAGGAATAATGATGCTGACTTCTTCTTGGTGATCATGAGTTAAAGCAATATGGCAAGGTTGCCAACCCGATTCATTTTTACACGAACCGCTGTTTTCCAATGCATGCAAAAACTCATAAGAAAGAAAAGGGCCCGCATTTTTTGCAAGTTGTTGCCAACGCTCTTTCGAAAGCTGTTCGATAGAATCTATTATTGTTATGCAATAGTCAGGTGCTGTCATGCAATTAATATCATGTAGAGGTTTTGTGCGTAAAACGCTTAGATAGTCGCAATATACGAGTATTTAGCGCTAAAATAACGCGGTTTCTACGTTTAATACAGAAGAGTAAGTTTACAAAAATGTCAGAGTTCGATCGAAAAATCATTACCGACGCGATTACTCGCATGCTGGCACGACGAGAGCATAGCTTTAACGAGGTAGTGCGCAAGCTACAGCAAAAAGGAATAGTGAGTGAGGCTTTCATGCCTATTCTGGAGGAATTTAAAGACGCTGATATTCAAAGTGACGCTAGGTTTGCTGAAAGCCGAGCGCGCGCACTGTATTTAAAAGGAAAGGGGCCTCGTGCAATAAAACTAGACTTACAGCAATATGGTGTAGACGAGAGTACTGCTGAGCATGCAATGGCAGAGATTGATGCTGACTGGTTTGAAAGTGCGAAAAAAGTAAAAGAAAAAAAGTTTGGCGAGTTTTATGAAACAGAATTCGCCTTAAGGCAAAAGCAAAAACAATTTTTGCAATACCGTGGTTTTTACCAGGAACACATCGATTATGCGGTTAGTGCTAATTAAACTAAACGTTTCTTTTCGGCCAGTTTTGCCACGCTCCGCACCTTCATACTAATCACCCAAACGAATATCCGCTATTTTTTACTAAATTAGGTAAAATTTGGCGGTATCTCGTGCCCTTGCCACTTAACAAAATTGCGCTTTCCGTGGTATTGTTGCGCAAATTTGTGCGCATTTTTACTATTCAAAGAATGGTAATAAGGTGTGGCACATTGAGTAATGACGAAATGTCCCGATTATAAGTCTTATCAAACAGGCAATTCGCACGTTTCAAAAATAGAATAAAGGAAGTTAGGTTTTCAATGACATTATCAACTGCTGACTTACGTAACAAGTTTATCGATTATTTTAAAAGCCATGGCCATCAGGCAGTGGCAAGCTCGTCACTGGTGCCGGCAGATGATCCCACACTTCTTTTTACCAACGCGGGCATGAACCAGTTTAAAGACTGCTTCTTAGGTGCAGAAAAGCGTAGTTATACTCGAGCAGTCTCTTCGCAGCGCTGTGTGCGCGCCGGTGGTAAACACAACGACCTTGAAAACGTAGGTTATACCGCCCGTCACCATACTTTTTTCGAAATGATGGGTAACTTTAGTTTCGGCGATTATTTCAAAAAAGAAGCGATCGAATTTGCATGGAACTTTCTAACTAAAGAAGTCGGTTTACCAAAAGAAAAGTTACTCGTTACCGTTTACTCTGACGACGACGAAGCGTTCGATATTTGGGAAAACCACATCGGTGTGCCTAAAGAAAAAATCATCCGTATCAGCACATCAGATAACTTCTGGTCAATGGGTGATACTGGTCCTTGTGGCCCTTGCTCTGAGATCTTTTATGACCACGGTGCACACATCTGGGGTGGCCCTCCGGGAACGCCTGAAGAAGACGGCGACCGTTTCATTGAGATCTGGAACTTGGTATTTATGCAGTTTAATAAGCAAGCTGACGGTACCATGGAGCCGCTGCCAAAACCGTCTATCGATACGGGAATGGGCCTTGAGCGTATTTCAGCTATTTTGCAAAACGTGCACAGCAACTACGAAATTGACCTGTTCCAAAACTTGATCAAGTCAGCGGCATCAATTGTTGGTACTGACGACTTAGAAAACAAATCTTTGCGTGTTATTGCCGATCATATCCGTTCGTGCAGCTTCTTAATTTGTGATGGTGTAATGCCTACCAATGAAGGGCGAGGCTATGTGTTGCGCCGTATTATTCGTCGTGCGGTTCGACATGGCTACCAGCTAGGCGCAAACGATATCTTCTTCTATAAGCTGGTGGCATCACTGGCTAAAGAAATGGGCGAGGCGTATCCGGAACTTGTCGACCAGCTGCCTGTTATTGAAAAAGTACTGCGCGTTGAAGAAGAGCAGTTTAGCAAAACCCTAGCTCGTGGTATGGCTATTCTAAACGATACTCTGGAAACCCTGGAAGGCGATACAGTACCAGGCGATGTAGTGTTTAAGCTTTACGACACTTATGGTTTCCCTACAGATTTAACAAACGATGTGGCTCGTGAGCATGACCTTAAGATTGACGAAGAAGGGTTTGAGGCTGCTATGCAAGCACAGCGCGCTCGTGCTCAGCAGGCAAGTAACTTTGGTGCAGACTACAACAGCAAACTTGCCATTGACCACACAACCTCATTCACAGGTTATACCGATGTAGAAGGGCAGGCTAATGTGGTTGAACTTATTGCCGACAATGCATTCGTAGAAAAGCTAGAAGACGGTCAGGAAGGCGTTGTGGTATTAGATAGCACACCGTTCTACGCTGAAAGCGGTGGTCAAGCAGGTGATAAAGGTGTGCTTCGCGTGGCAAACGGTGAATTCATTGTTACTGACACCCAAAAAATGGGTAATGCATTTGCTCACAAAGGTATTGCTAAAGGCTCGGTGTCTAAAGGTGATACGGCAACGGCGGCAATTGATTCTGGAAACCGTGAAGCCATCAAAAAGAATCACAGTGCTACCCACTTACTTCACGCCGCGCTACGTGAAATTCTTGGTGAGCACGTAACGCAAAAAGGCTCATTGGTTGAAGCGTCTCGTATGCGTTTTGATTTTTCCCATTTTGAGGCGGTTACCGCTGAGCAACTTACAGAGATTGAAAAACGCGTTAACCAAGAGATACGCGCAAATCATACTCTAGCCACTGAGCTTATGGACCTAGAAGAAGCCAAAGCATCAGGTGCTATGGCGCTATTTGGCGAAAAGTACGATGAAAAAGTTCGCGTTGTAACCATGGGCCCATTCTCAGTAGAGCTATGTGGCGGTACACACGTTACGCGCACAGGCGACATCGGCTTGTTTAAAATTACCAGTGAGGCGGGTATTGCTTCGGGCGTTCGACGCATCGAAGCGGTTACAGGTGAGCAAGCCCTTGAAGTTGTACAAGCACAACAGGCTACCTTGGCTTCGCTGTCTGGTTTACTGAAAACTGACAGCCAAAATGTACTCGATCGCATAGTTTCTTTACAAAATCAGACTAAAGAACTAGAAAAAGCGCTCAATTCTGCGAAACAAAAACTGGCGAGTCAGCAAGGTGCTGATATGCTTAGTAATGCAGTAGAAATAAATGGCGTTAAAGTTCTTGTTGCGAATTTGGAAGGTGTTGAAGCGAAGTCGTTGCGTTCAATGATGGATGACATTAAAAACCGAATTGGCGAAGGGATCGTAGTATTAGGTGTGGCCAACGATGCGAAAGTGAATCTTATTGCTGGCGTTACTAAAAACCTCACCGGTAAAGTAAAGGCAGGCGAGCTGGTTAACTTTGTTGCATCTCAAGTAGGTGGCAAAGGAGGCGGACGTCCTGACATGGCACAGGCAGGTGGAGATCAGCCTGAAAACTTGAACCAGGCACTAGATTCGGTTAACGCTTGGTTACAAGATAAGCTATAATTATTTTTGTGTATAACAGTGAGTTTTTGAAGTGACACAGAAACAGGGAATCACTGTCGCTACCATCGGGTCGTGCCGTTGGGTTGGCAAATATTAATGGATGATGTTCAGTATTAAGGAACAGGAGCAAGCGAATGCTTATTTTGACTCGTCGAGTTGGTGAAACGCTTATGGTAGGTGACGATGTAACCGTTACCGTACTAGGCGTAAAAGGGAATCAGGTACGTATAGGTGTTAACGCACCAAAAGAAGTTTCTGTGCACCGTGAAGAAATATATATGCGCATTCAGGCAGAAAAAGGCGGTCAGCCAGGCTCTGCAGAATAATTGCATAATACGCTTCATAGGAAAAGGTCAGCTATTGCTGGCCTTTTTTGTTTTTCTTGACCCATCCTAAATAGCGTTGACACTTTTCAAACTTAATTTGGAGAGTGTAATGAAATCAAATAGCAAAAGAACTCAACGCGATTATTCCCTCGCTTTTAAACTGGCCGTTGTAGACCAAGTTGAAAAAGGCGAATTCACATATAAACAAGCACAAGACCACTACGGAATTCAGGGGTGTTCAACGGTTTTAGTTTGGCTTCGTAAGCATGGTCGTTTAAATTGGACGGATGGTACACCTGAGTTTCTTAAACGAGGTAACTGCGTGGATAAGTCCAAAGTAGAGTTCACTCCAGAACAGCGTATTAAGGCACTGGAGAAAGAGCTTGCTGATACGAAAATGAAAGCTGATTTCTTTGAAGCCGTCGTGAATGTTCTTGAAACTGATTATGGAGTAAGCGTTGTAAAAAAGCGCAAAAGAAAGTCATCCAGGAAAAAGTGATAGACGGGGTTTCCGTAGCCAAAGCTTGTCGTTATCTGAATATTTCTCGCCAGGCCTATTACCAACATTGTGCTCGTTCAATCAAGCGCGAAGCGCATGAGGCTAGAGTCATTCAATTCGTACGTCATGAGCGAATGATTCAACCTCGCATCGGTGCTAGGAAATTACAGTATCTTCTTGCGCTCGTAAAAATAGATATTGGTAGGGATCATCTCTTTAATTTACTAAGAGAAAGGCGTCTATTAGTGCCTACAAAGCGTGCCTATCACAAAACAACGAACAGTCATCATCGGTTCCGCTGTCATCCCAACCTTATTAAAGCGGGGTTAAAAGCGGATAAACCCAATCAGCTATGGGTAGCGGATATCACGTACTTACCGACGCGAACTGGAGAGAGTTATGTGAGTCTCATTACAGATGCTTATTCGCGGAAGATTGTGGGCTATCAGGTCGACGATAACATGCGAACGCAGTCAGTAAAGCAAGCATTTACTCGAGCGCTTAAACAAAAAAGTACAAACGAAAAACTCGTACATCATTCTGACAGAGGTATACAGTATTGCTCAGAAGAGTATCAAAAACTCCATAGAAAACATGATGTACAGTGCTCAATGACAGATGGCTACGACTGCTATCAAAACGCCCTTGCAGAGCGGATAAACGGTATTCTTAAAAATGAATACTTACTCCATAAGCCAAGAGATTTAGAAGAAGCGAGAAAGATGGTTGCAGAGTCAGTAACAATCTATAATGGTAGGAGGCCACATCTGGCTCTTAAATACAAAACGCCCGATGAAATACATCGGGCGTTTTAACCGAAATAAGTGTCAACCTATTTCAGGACTAGTCATCTAGCACTCCCCGCTAACAAAAACTTTGAAGCGATTGAAAAACATAAAATCATTAAGTAAGCGTTTTAGGCATAAAGGTAGCAACTTGGACAGTCCACTTTGCATGGCCTGCTTTTTAACCTATACCTTTTCTAGAAGCGATACAGAAAACCTGCTAAAGCTTTTTATCAGCGGCCTTAAAGCGCGTAAGTAGAACTCAAGCGAGCAATACACAGCGGTGCAGCTGAATTGAGGCGAGAATATTTAAAAATAACTGACATTATTTTTGAAAATTTGTGCACATTAACAAAGAAAAAGTGGTGACAAAGGTAAAGGGGCCTTGTAGTTTCAAATACAAATTGGTTAATAGTGACAAATGAAATCTGATTTAATTGTTTGTATTGCGAACAATTTACTGGTTTTTTGTTCGAATCGTTTAAAATGGCAGCGAGTGAACAATTTCTTTATAAAAAAGGTTTGACTCAGGCCAATGAATCCGTAAAATGCACCCCGCAGTCAAGGAGAGGTGGGTGAGTGGCTGAAACCAGTTCCCTGCTAAGGAACCATACGCATATACGCGTATCGAGGGTTCGAATCCCTCCCTCTCCGCCATTATTCGTTGGCAGTGACGGCCAACAACAAGTTTTGCGCGTGTGTAGCTCAGCTGGATAGAGTACCTGGCTACGAACCAGGCGGTCGGAGGTTCGAATCCTTCCACACGCGCCACTTATTTTAAAGCGTCACCTTTTGAGGTAATATTCAAAAGTAAACAAGTTAACGCGTGTGTAGCTCAGCTGGATAGAGTACCTGGCTACGAACCAGGCGGTCGGAGGTTCGAATCCTTCCACACGCGCCATATTGAAGAGCCCACCTTTTTAGGTGGGCTTTTTCATTTCTTAAATCCTTCAATTCTTCTTTTCTTTCTAAGCTACTTTCGCATAAAGCCCCAGCTTCATATAAATACAATGCATATGTTGCAAATTTATTAAGTAATAATGCATTAAGTTTCATATTGTGGGGGTTTATTCAATTTTAAGTGGTTTTTTATGCTGTTTTGTTGTGTTTTGAAAAACCTCGTGATACTTATTCAGGTACAAAATAACAACAGGATTGAATATGAATTCGGAATCCGTCGCTAGTTTGCTCATTGAAGCAGGCTCTCTTATGCTCATAGGAATGGTATTTGTCTTTTCATTCTTGGGACTGCTTATTGTCGGCATTCATTTGATTGCACGTTTTTGTGAAGCATTTCCAGGTGAAACATCAGAGCCTTTAGCTACTTCAGCTAAGTTGAGCCGAAACGATCAAGCGGTACAACCAGGAATAGACGGTAATGTCATCGCTGCTATTTCTGCTGCAATTCATACCCATCGCCAAAATTCTAAAAAATAATCCATATCAGGAGTTACCATGTCTAAGCCTCTGGCCCTTACCGAGCTGGTCCTGCGTGATGCCCATCAATCGCTTCTTGCTACGCGTATGCGTATTGAGGACATGCTTCCCATTGCTGAAAAGTTAGATAAGGCAGGCTTTTGGTCTGTTGAATCTTGGGGCGGTGCGACCTTTGACGCCTGTATCCGTTACTTGGGAGAAGACCCATGGGAGCGTATTCGTAAGTTAAAGGCAGCCATGCCCAATACCAAACAGCAAATGTTATTGCGTGGTCAAAACTTATTGGGTTATCGCCACTATGCTGACGATGTCGTTACTCGCTTTGTAGAGCGCGCTCACGAAAGCGGTGTAGACGTATTTAGGATTTTTGATGCCATGAATGACATCAGAAATTTGAAAACTGCTATTAAAGCTACCATAGACAGCGGCGCTCACGCGCAAGGCACGATTTCTTACACAGTAAGTCCTGTGCATAATCTAGAGCTGTGGCTAGATATGGCTAAACAACTTGAAGATCTCGGCGTGCATTCTATCTGTGTAAAAGACATGGCCGGGCTTTTAAAACCCTATGAGTGCGAAGCGTTAATTACAGGGTTAAAAGAAACCGTCGATGTGCCTATCGCCATGCAGTGCCACGCCACAACAGGTTTGAGCACGGCAACTTACCAAAAGGCCATCGATGCCGGTATTGATATGCTCGATACAGCTATTTCATCAATGAGCATGACCTACGGTCACAGCGCAACGGAAACTATGGTCTCAATCGTTGAAGGCACAGAACGCGACACGGGTATTGCGTTACCTGAACTGGAAGACATTGCGAGTTATTTTAGAGAAGTCAGAAAGAAATACAGCAAATTTGAAGGAAGCCTTAAAGGTGTAGATGCACGTATCCTGCTGGCCCAAGTGCCAGGTGGCATGCTAACCAACATGGAAAGTCAGCTAAAAGAGCAGGGTGCTGAAGATAAGTTTGAAGAGGTGTTAAAAGAAATCCCTCGGGTACGTGAAGATCTTGGGTTTATCCCTCTTGTAACGCCCACCTCGCAAATTGTCGGTACGCAGTCGGTACTTAATGTGCTAACTGGCGAGCGCTATAAGAGCATTACCAAAGAAACGGCTGGTGTACTTAAAGGCGAGTATGGTGCTACTGCGGCTCCAGTAAACAAGGAACTACAAGAGCGTGTGCTAGATGGTGCAGAGCCTGTAACATGCAGACCTGCTGATAACATTGCGCCTGAACTTGATGCGCTGAGTAATGAGCTAGATGAACTGGCCGAGAAAAAACAACTTTCGCTGTCAGATGATAAAATTGATGATGTGCTGACTTATGCTCTATTTCCCCAGATCGGCCTTAAGTTTATCGAAAATCGCGGCAATCCTGATGCGTTTGAACCTGCACCGGGCGCTCAAAAGGCTAGTGATACCCTTGCGCCAGAACCAGTTAGCACAGCGTCGAACGCGCAAAGTGCAACCTCGGCTGAATCATATGATGTAAACGTAGATGGTAAAGTGTATCGCGTAGAAGTGGCACCCTCAGGTACGCTAACAAGCGTTACGCCAGCCAATACGTCTCAACCCCAGCAACAAACTGTTAGCACAGCTTCACCTGCCGCTGCGTCATCGCAGTCAATTGATGCGCCACTAGCGGGTAACGTATTCAAAGTATTAGTACGAACTGGCGATAGTGTATCTGAAGGTGATGTAGTGATGATCCTCGAAGCCATGAAAATGGAAACAGAGATCCGTTCAGCGTATACCGGTACGGTCACTGACATTTCCGTGGGTGAAGGCGATGCTGTAACTAGCGGTCAACCGTTAATCTTATTGGGGTAATACATGGATAAGTTAATGGTACTTTGGGATAGTACCGCACTTGCGCATTTTGAAGCAGGCCAGCTCGTCATGATGGCGGTAGGCTTCGGGTTACTCTATTTAGCCATTGTTAAGAAGTTTGAGCCACTGCTCTTATTACCCATTGGTTTTGGAGCACTGCTTACGAACATTCCAATTGCTGGTTTTTCAGAAGCGGGTGGCTTACTGCACTACATCTATAAAATTGGCATTGATACAGGCGTCTTCCCATTGCTCATTTTTATGGGAGTAGGTGCAATGACAGACTTCAGCGCGCTTATTGCAAACCCTAGAATGTTACTGCTTGGCGCAGCCGCACAGTTCGGTATTTTTGCGACCCTATTTGGCGCTATTGCGTTAAACCTTATTCCTGGTTTCGAATTTACACTAAAAGATGCAAGCGCTATTGCCATTATAGGGGGCGCAGATGGGCCGACGGCCATCTTCCTTGCTTCACGTTTAGCCCCTGACTTACTAGGTGCTATTGCGGTTGCCGCTTATTCTTACATGGCGCTGGTGCCTATTATCCAGCCGCCCATTATGAAAGCGCTGACCACAAAAGAGGAACGCGAAATTAAAATGGGCCAACTTCGACCTGTTTTAAAGCGTGAAAAAATTATCTTTCCGCTCGCCGTGTTGTTTATGACCATTTTGTTTTTACCAGCCGCAACGCCGCTCGTAGGTATGTTCTGCTTTGGTAATTTGATGAAAGAATGTGGCGTTGTCGACAGGTTAAGTAAAACAGCCCAAAACGAACTTATCAATACCGTGACCATATTCCTCGGTTTAGCCGTGGGTTCTAAGCTATCAGCTGAGGCATTCCTTACAGTGGAAACCTTGGGTATTCTGGGCCTAGGCGCAATTGCATTTGGTATAGGAACCGCTGCTGGCGTGTTAATGGCTAAGTTAATGAGTAAGCTATCGGGCGGGAGTATAAACCCGCTCATTGGTGCTGCGGGTGTATCTGCCGTGCCTATGGCGGCGCGAGTCGTGAATAAGGTTGGCTTAGAAGCAAACCCTCATAACTTCCTGTTGATGCATGCAATGGGGCCTAATGTAGCCGGTGTTTTAGGAAGTGCGGTCGCTGCAGGTATTTTGCTAGCACTGGTTGGCTAACTAGCGTAACGCAAATTTGATATTGAGAGGGCAGTTTACTGCCCTCAGCGCTTTAACGGATTGTATTTTGCGGCACTAGCGACTGGTAAGCGGTAACCAGTTTCTTTGTTCGGGTGTGCTGCGGCCATCTGAAAATAGTTTCAGTTTTACCTTCCTCCACAATTTCGCCGCCTTCCATCACCACAACTCTATCTGCAATATGCCGGACAATCCCTAAATTATGGCTGATGAAGATAAATGCTAAGCCCAGCTCTTGCTGTAGTTGCAGTATTAGGTTCACTGTCTGCGAGCGAATAGTAGGGTCTAATGCAGCAAAGGGTTCATCTGCAACAAGCACTTTGGGTTTTAGTACTATAGCCCTAGCCAATGCCACGCGCTGCTGTTGGCCGTCAGAAAGCATGTGCCGGTAAAAATAATAATGCTCGCGTAGTAACCCTACTTTTACCAACATATCTTCGATAATAGGCTTGCGTTCGGCTTCGCTAAGGCCCGTATTCAAACGCAAGGGTTCGTCTAAGATTTTGCCTACCGGAACCGATGGATTCATCGATTCCGCACTGTGTTGCAGAATCATACGAATGTCGTGGGTCCGCTTGCGTTGGCCGTCTTTTGACTGGTACTTGGCTAAATACTTGTGAGTGTTTATTTCAATTTCACCCGCATCGGCAGGTAGGGCGCCAACTAATAATTTAGCAAGAAGGGATTTACCCGAACGGTTTTCCCCTATGATGGCAATAGTTTCCCCTCGTTTAACGCTCATATTAACCGGGCCAAGTTGAAATACCTCAGGCCGCTTTAACCAGCGCTTCTTTTCGTTATGTATAAACGTAAGGTCTTTTACCTGCAAAATGTCCATCACAGCTTCTCCATATGTAGCGGGTAATGACAGCTGTAGCTATGATCGTGAATTTTGCGTACGGCGGGCGTTTGCACACAAGCACGCTGGGCTCGTGGACAGCGGGGGCCTAAACGACAACCAATAGGCAAATGTTGTAGCGTTGGTATAGAGCCGCTTAACGTAGGTAGCGCAGACTTAGGCGGTAAGTCCTTTCTGAAGCTTGGCGCACTGTCTAATAGCGCCTTAGTGTAAGGGTGAAGAGGGCGCTTTTTAATGTGCTTCATCTTTCCCGATTCTACCGTTTGCCCCGCGTAAAGAACTGTCATTGAATGCGACATACTCGCAATGGCAAGCAAATCATGGCTGACAAACAAAATCGATAGCGAGCGAGTTTGATTAAGACGCGTAAAGAGTTTTAGGATCTGCGTCTTGGTTGTGGGCTCCATACCTCGAGTGGGATCATCTGCGATAAGTAATTTGGGTTGAGACACTAGCGCCATCGCTATCATGAACTTTTGCCCAATATCAGCGGGAATTTGGTGAGGGAATGCACTTAAGTAATGTTTGTGATGCTTTATTCCCACCTTATGTACAGTACTTATCGCTATCTTCTTTCTGTGCTGCGCACGTTGCCAAAACCAGCTACCTTCAACAAATTCATCAGGAATGCTTTCTTCAAGCTGTTCACCAAGCGTGGCCGACGGGTCAAGCGCCGCTTGCGGGTTTTGAAAAACCACCGCAATTTCACGGCGCATCACTTCACGGCGCTGTTGAACCGACATACCTAATAGGTTTTCTCCATTCCAGCTCATGCGGTCGGCGGTTAAATTCCACTGGTTTGGAAGCGCTCCGCATATCGCCGATACAATAAGGCTTTTACCAGAACCTGACTCGCCCACAAGTGCACGAATCTCGCCTGAACTCACTGACAAATTTACCTTGTCCAGAGCCTTTATGGTGCTGTCACCGTTTTGCATTTCTAAGGTGAGGTTTTTGATATCAAGCATTGGCATGTTAGTGACTCACCCTTTTTCTCAATGAAGAACGTAAGCCGTCACCCACGATATTGATAGACAGTACAATAAAAAATATCGCCATACCGGGTACCGCTACATTCCAAGGCGCTAGGTAAGTAACGTCTAATCCGTCAGCTAGAATTACACCTAATTCAGGTAACGGTGATTGAGCCCCCAAGCTTAAAAAGCCAAGCGCCGAGATATCAATAACTGCGATAGAAAGAGCCAGTGTTCCTTGAACCACAAGCATTTCCGTCATATTAGGTAAAATAGAGTGTACAAAGAGCTGCCATTTGCTTGCACCGTCAAGCGTTGACGCAACAATGTAGTCTTTCTTCATTTCTGCCCGCACGAAACTGCGCGTGTGGTGCACAAACTGAGGAATAAGGGCTAGGGTGATAGCCCACATACTGTTGACCAAACCCGTACCAAGTATTGCAACTATGATAATAGCAATCAGTAGGGTAGGGATCGCCATAAGCGCATCGAGTAAGTGATTCGCAACACTTGAGCGAACCCCGCGTAACATACCAGCAAGCGTACCTAAACTTACACCAACTAGCATCGCAAGTACTACGGTTAAGAAGGCCGAGCCCAGCGTTGTTCTGCAGCCGTAAATAATACGGGTAAATAAGTCTCTTCCTAACGCGTCTGTGCCGAACAAATGAGTAATAGAACCATTCGCTAACCAGCTAGGCGGAATTAGCAATCCGTCGATGTTCTGTTCAACAGCGTCATAAGGGGTAATGAGAGGAGCGAATAAGGCGCACACCACAAATAGCGCTAGCAGAATTAAACCCAGCATAGAAATGTGGCTAGCCTTGAACGAAGCCCAGGTCCGTTGCCAAGGGGAGGGATGGAATTCTTCTTCGTACAAACTAAACTGTGGCACGCTCGTATTTCTCTCTACTTGGGTCAATCATACGGTTTAATACATCGACCAGAATCGTCAGGGTAATTACTACCGTGGATACCGCCATCATACCAATACGTAAAGCAGGGTAATCCCGTTGATAGATGGCTTGAATTAGCCAGTTGCCAATGCCTGGCCATGAAAACAAGGTTTCAACAATCATTGCATTGGTTATAAGCGTAGTAATCTGAATTGCCATCAGCGGCAAAATGGGAAGTAGTGCATTACGTAGTATATGGCGAAAGAATATTTGCCAACTAGAAAGCCCGCGAGACACAGCTGCAGCAATATAGGGGCGATGTTTTACATCTATAACTGAGCGCCGAGTAATGCGTACCATCGAGGCCGTGGTTATGGCGCCAATAGCAAATGTAGGTAGCGCTAAGTGTGATAGTGCATCTTTAAATGCTAAGGATTTGTTTTCGATATCCGACAGCAAAACGTCGAATAGAATAAAGCCTGTTACTGGCTCTATGTCGTAAATTAAACTTATTCGACCAGACAATGGGGCCACGTCTAATTCTAAACTAAATACCAGAATAAGCAGCAGAGCGAACCAAAAAACAGGGAAAGAATAGGTAGTAATGCTCGCACTATTTATTAAGTGGTCAGACGTTGAATAACAGCGGATGCCGGCGTAATAGCCTAAGGGGATGCCAATAAATAAGGCCATTAGCATTGCGTACGTGGCCAGTTCTATTGTAGCTGGCATCGCAATACCGACTTCTTCTCTTAAAGGCAGACCAGACGTAAAACTATAGCCCCAGTCACCGGTCAGCAAGTTACCTACGTAGTAAATAAACTGAAAAATATAGGACTGGTCTAGCTTAAACTGTTTCTCTAACGCGGCGCGCTGCATCTCATTTTGTGGCGCAAGCCCGGTCAGGTTTTCCAACGTATCGCCTGGAAAAAGGTAGGCCAGCGAGAACGAAATAATCGTCAACACTAAAAGCGTTAATATGAATAATGTGCAATATCTAAGGAGAATTTGGATCACAGTGCTTTCTCTACCCCGCCAAAACGCACACCGCCAAAGGGATTAATAGTCATGCCTTCTAACTCATTTCTATATGCTTGATAGCGATAGGCATGTGCAATGGGGACCACAGGAAGACGTTCGTATAATAGCCTATTTACTTGCTTGTAAATAGCCAATCTCTCGTCAATGTCATCGGTTTGAAGCGCCTCGTTAAGTAGCTTGTCATAACTATCATTGCACCACATTGCCCGGTTCGTTCCAGATGGGATTGCTCCGCAGCTCAACAAGGGGCGATAAAAGTTGTCAGGGTCGCCGTTATCGGCAGACCAGCCGATTAATACGGAGTCGTGCAGACCTTCTTGTAGATGACGTCTAAATGTAGCCCAATCGTAGCTAACGATAGTTGCATCTACGCCCACATCGCGAAGGTATCGCTGAATCAGCTCGGCCATCTTCGTTGCGTTGGGGTTGTAAGCGCGCTCGACCGGCATGGCCCATATTGTCATTGAAAACCCAGGGGCTATTCCTGCATCGGCCAATAACTTACGCGCTAGAACAGGGTTGTAAGCTGTGTCATCGGCATCGTTTTGAAATGCCCAGCTAGCCGCAGGCAACAGGGTCTTAGCCCGTGTTGCACTGTCGAAATAAACTGCTTCTAATAAGGTGTTTTTATCAATAGCCGCGGCGAGCGCTCGCCTTACATCGGGGTCGTCAAACGGCGGGCGCTGAGTATTAAAGGCCCAAAAGCCTACATTTAGCCCAGGTTTTTCCGCTAATGTCAGATCGTCCTCTGTTCGAATCACTTCAAGTTCCGTTTGTGCCGGGAATGCAGTTGCATCACATTCTCCAGTCATCAGCTTAGCTAGTCGTAATGAACTTCTTGGAGTGATGTCAAAAATGAGCTGCTCAACCAAGGGCGTTTTTAGCTTTTTTTGTTGGCTTAAACTTTGTAGCTCTGATGTTATGTTGCTATCGCTGTTGTCACCTTCTCCAAATGACTGTGTGCGCCAATAGTTTTCATGGCGTAAATATTTAATAAAGTGGTCTTTGCGATAGCTGTTGAATTTAAACGGTCCTGTGCCAACGGGAAGTTCATCAATTTTGCTAGGTGTTCCAGCTTCAGCAAGTTGTTCGGCATATTCTTCTGACAGAATAACGGCGAAGTCTGTGGCTAAATTAGACAAAAATGAGCTGTCACGACGCTTAAGCGTAATTTCAACGCGATAGCCGTTTACCCGTTCAACTGACGCAATATTTTGAGCAAGACCAATACTTTCAAAATACGGATAACGCCCACCCGACACATAATGGTAGGGATGCGAGCGCAAACGCCATCGGTTGATGCTAAAAATAACATCGTCTGCGTTGAAGTTTCGTGTTGGCTTGAAATAGTCCGTTGTGTGAAACCAAACATCTTTACGAAGCTGAAAGGCGTAGGTGAGCCCGTCATCACTAACTAGCCAGCTACTAGCAAGACTCGGCACAATGCGACCAGAATCGGGGTCGAAATCAAGTAGTCTATCGTACAGTTGGTGAGATGATGCATCAGAGGTTGTGCTCGATGTATCAAGCTGCGGATTAAAAGTTACTGGGTTGCTTTCAGAACAATAAATAATACCCGTATTATAAAACGCTTGTTTATTCTGTTTAGCACAGGATGCAACAAGAAGCGCTGTACATAAACATAATGACAAACGCTTCACCAAACCATGGGACATGCTCTACGCCTCGACGTTTTCAGCGGAAGAATCTAGTAAGTTATATTTTTTGAGATAGCCTCGCAGCTGATGATAAGTCAGGCTCAATTTTTCAGCGGTTTTCTTTTGATTAAACTGACTGTCAGCAAGTGCCTGTTTTATCATATCTATCTCATGTTGTTGAGAGCGTTCTTTCAAATCTATGGGATATTCGACAATTTCCTGCGTTTTAGCAGGGGTAAGTGGTGTAACGTCAGCACTTTCAATACGTTCATTCACCATTGGCGTGTCTGGCTGCGCAACAAGGTTAGGCGAATCTGTGGCGCTCACTCTATCATTTGTTTTAACTCTACCTTTCGGACGGTAGGCTGACTCGAAGGGGTCTAACACTATTTCATGGACGGGAAGGTGGGGGTTATTCGTTCTGTATACTGCACGTTCGACCACATTTTTAAGCTCACGGATATTACCAGGCCAATCATAATCAAGCAGAGTGCGTTTTGCTTTTTCAGTGAAGCCGCTAAACAGTTCCATTTCCATTTCACGGGCCATATTAATAGCGAAGTTTTCAGCTAACATCATGATATCTTCTCGACGCTCGCGAAGGGGCGGGATGGTGATAACGTCAAAAGCAAGACGATCGAGAAGGTCTGCGCGAAATTCACCGGCATCGGCAAGGGCTGGCAAATCTTCATTGGTAGCTGCGATAAGGCGTACATCGGTTTTTACTGACTTACTGCCACCTACGCGCTCAAATTCACCATATTCCACTACCCGCAGTAGCTTTTCCTGAATAAGACCCGATGTGTTAGCGAGTTCGTCAAGGAATAGGGTACCGTTGTGCGCCACTTCAAAGCGACCTTCGCGACGTTTCGAAGCGCCGGTAAAGGCACCAGCTTCATAACCGAAAAGCTCACTTTCTAATAAACTTTCACTTAGTGCCGCGCAATTCAACTTAATGTAGTTTTGATCCCAGCGCTTTGATAAGAAGTGCAGGCGCGCAGCAATCAGCTCTTTACCAGTGCCTCGTTCGCCAATGACGAGGACGGGTTTATCTAGCGGTGCAATCTGTGAAATTTGCTCTAAAACTTCTAGAAAACTATTTGCTTGGCCAAGTAAATTGTCTTGCTGTCGATACCTACTCATTAAATCCCTCAAAAATTAGTCATTTCGACCAATTAATAGTGTAGAACAAAAGATATTGATAAACGAGCATTATTTGAGCGCATGGAAAATGTATATAAAATAATAGGTTAGCATCTGAATAAAGTTGGCAAGTATATTGAATGCTACCTATACCAAGAGTAACCTATTTATCAAGTGTGGTGTTTTCTAACACTTACCATTTTAGCAAGAGGTAATTATTATGGGTATCTTCTCGCGTTTTACAGATATTGTGAATTCGAATATTAATGCGATTTTAGACAAAGCCGAAGATCCTGAGAAAATGGTTAGATTAATCATTCAGGAAATGGAAGACACGTTGGTTGAGGTGCGCTCTGCATCTGCAAAGACGCTAGCTAATAAAAAGGAAATTGCTAATCAAATTGCAAAGTATGAAAGCGATGCAAATGATTGGGAAGCAAAAGCAGAACTTGCGTTAAGCAAAGATAGAGAAGACTTGGCGCGCGCTGCGCTGCAAGAAAAGAAAAAGTCTGCAGAAGCTGCTGAAGCGCTAAGTAAAGAATTGGCCGTTGTTGAAGAACAAATCAGCAAGCTTCAGGATGAAATTGGTCAGCTTCAAGAAAAGCTTGCCGATGCTAAGAGCCGTCAGAAAGCCATTATTATGCGTCAGAAAACCGCAAGCTCTCGTCTAGAAGTCAAAAAGACACTAGATAGTACGAAAGTAGATAATGCAATGGGGCGCTTTGAGCAATACGAGCGTAAAATCGATGACCTTGAATCACAGGTGGAAGCTTATGATTTGGGTAAAAAGACGCTGCAAGATGAGTTTGCAGAGCTAGAAGCCAGTGACAAAGTGGAAGATGAACTAGCTGCGCTTAAAGCCAAGGTAAAAGGTGCAAATAAAAGCACTGAAAAATCAGAATAATAAAAATAAGGTATACCCTCTTGATGGAAAACCGTGAAGAGGGTAGTTACATCAGAGTTTGTAGGAGACATTGAGATGGACGAAGGTACAATTGCAGTGTTGGTTATGCCCCTTGTGGTGTTCTCAATATTTGTTGCTCCCATTTGGCTAATTTTACACTATCGAAGCAAAAAGCAGGTCAATCAAGGATTGAGTGTTGAGGAGCACGCCTCTTTACAAGATCTTGCTGAAAAGGCAGAAAAAATGAGTGAGCGTATTGAAACATTAGAGGCCATTCTAGATAGTGAGGCGCCAGAGTGGAGGAATAGAGCATGAGAAATGGTAAGCAGTCTCTATCGCAACCCCGAAAATGCACGCATTGCAGGTGTGTGTTCAGGTATAGCCGAATACTTTGGGTTGGAAACCTGGTTAGTGAGAATCTTAGTCGTTACCGGTTTCTTTCTACTTGCAGGTCCGTTTATCTTTGTCGCCTACATAGCCGCTTGGTTCATTTTAGATAAGAAGCCTGCTGGCCTTGATGATAAGCCTACAACACCGGTTTTTTCAAAAGGTAAAGGCTGGACGAATCCAAACGCTGGACAGGTAAAAAGCCCTAAAGTTGAGGTGAAAACCAAAGTTTGGCAGGCTGGAGAGCCACCGAAACAGGCGTTTCACGATATTCGCAATCGCTTTGAAAAAGCAGAAGTTCGTCTACGTAAAATGGAAACCTATGTGACGTCTCGTGAATATCAGCTAAATAAAGAAATTAGCCGTCTATAGCTGGCCTTACAGCTCACAAGAATCTAAAAGAAAGCCGCTCGCAATGGGCGGTTTTTTATTATCTAAATCAAGCGCTTTAGTTGCCTATGTAAAATTCCTGTTACAGCAAATATGAAGTTGTCATGAGGTCATCCACTTTTCGGCGCCGTGAATTTCATTAGACTAAAAGGTAAGTTATTTCACACCTATTGGTTACAGAAGTTATGCCAAAATCAACGCAATACCAGTCGAGAGAATCTGATGAAAATGGCATTATTCATTGGTCAGATGAAGAAAACCAAATTTGGTCGGAGCTTTATGCGAGACAAATTCCACTGGTAAAAGAAAGAGCTTGCCAAGAATATTTGGACGGGCTTGATTTGTTGAAATTGAACGAAAAAGAAATTCCTCAGTTGCCAGACATCAATAAAGTTCTGATGGAGAAAACGGGGTGGCAAACTGCTGAAGTGCCTGCGCTAATAAATTTTGGTGAATTTTTTAGGTTGTTGGCAAACAAGCAATTTCCTGTCGCTACTTTTATTCGTACTCGAGAAGAGTTTGATTATCTTCAAGAGCCCGATATTTTTCATGAGGTATTTGGACACTGTCCGCTTTTAACAAATCCAGCTTTTGCTCATTTTACCCATACATATGGTAAGTTGGGCCTAGCGGCCAGTAAGGAAGACCGAGTTTACTTAGCGCGCCTTTATTGGTTCACGGTAGAATTCGGACTAGTGCGTGCTAAGAATGAATTAAAAATATATGGCGGGGGTATCTTGTCCTCACCGGGCGAAACTATTTATGCGTTAGACAGCGACACACCGTTACGCAATCCACTAACTGCTATCGACGCTTTGCGAACACCTTATCGTATCGATATTATGCAGCCTCTTTATTATATCCTGCCGGAATTCGACCATTTGTTCGAATTAGCAGAAATGGACATCATGGCACTCGTGGAAAAAGCAAAATCGTTAGGGTTGTTTTCCCCACTTTTCCCACCGAAAGAGAAAAAAGCCAGCTAACGCTATTGTTAATTAAATGTGTTTTATATAGGATGCCGCTCATCGAAGCGGCATTTTTTTGTCTCTGGGGTTTAGTCCTTTGTCCTTGTGTAGTTTGTGCCTCAAACTAAGCTGCTTATCGCAATTTTAAAGTTCTGTAACATTTATCTTGTTATCTTTTTGTAAAAGTGTGATATCCTGTACATATATGTTTACAATAAAGCTATAACACCCTATGCGTCTAGAAATAAGCTGTCAGGACCGTCTTGGTATCACTCAAGATGTTTTAGATATCCTCGTTACCAAAGAAATAGATTTGCGTGGTATTGAAATTGATCCCGCAGGTAAAATTTTCCTCAATTTTCCCAACATTGAGTTTGCTGATTTTCAGCATCTTATGCCTCAGATACGTCGCATCGACGGTATCGATGATGTTAAAACAACTTTATTCATGCCGGGAGAGCGAGAGAAAAACCAACTCTCTGCGATTTTAAGAACATTACCTGATCCCGTTTTCTCTATAGATGCAAAAGGCAATATTTTATTGTGTAACGAAGCGGTGAGCGCAGGGCTTGAAATGCCAAGCACTGAAATCATCGGTACCGAAGTTAGTGAAATTGTTAAGGGGTTTAACTTTACTAAATGGATGGATGGAAAGTCACCAGGCCCACAGTCTTCAAAAGTGAAGTTTATTCAGCAGGATTATCTTGCCGATATGCTGCCTATCACCGTACCAGATGGTGAACAAAATATGATTATGGCAGGCGCCGTTGTTATATTGAAATCGGAAATGCGCCTTGGCCAGCAGTTTACTGCTTTCCACCAATCGCCAACTGACAGTTTCGACCGCTTTATTGCTCAGTCACCTTTTATGAAGCGAGTGGTTCACGAAGCCAAGCGCATAGCAGATTTAGACGCACCTATTTTAATTTTCGGCGAGACAGGTACGGGTAAAGAGATGATTGCCAGAGCATGTCATCAGTCGAGCCGCCGCAGTGAAGGGGCGTTTTTAGCGCTTAATTGCGCATCGCTACCCGACAGTGTGGCAGAGACTGAGTTGTTTGGTTACGCTGCTGGTTCGTTTAACCAGCCAAGCGCTAAGGTGGGGCTATTAGAACAGGCAAAAGGCGGTACGCTTTTACTTGATGAAATCGCCGATATGTCTTCACAACTTCAGGCCAAATTGCTTCGGGTTTTAGAGGACGGTGAGTTTAGACGCGTGGGAGACTCGGAACCGGTTAAAGTCGACGTGCGATTTATTTGTACTACGTGCCGAGACTTAGGTCAGCTGGTGGAAGAGGGGCGATTTAGAAAAGAGCTGTATTATCGCCTAAACGTGTTGAGTTTAGTAATGCCGTCTTTAAAAGACAGAAGGCAGGATATAGTACCCCTAGCCGAATCTTTTATTGTACAGCACAGTACTAAACTGGGTCGCCGTCCCGCAAAACTTAGCAAGTCTTGCGTAGATTTCCTTCAGCAGTATCCATGGCCTGGTAATGTAAGACAGCTTCAAAATGCCCTTTACCGTGCACTATCACTGCTAGATGGAAAAGAAATTACCAAAGAAGATATTCAACTGCCAAGCTGTGCACCTAGTGTTACCTATATAGATGAGAACTTCGAGGGAACACTAGATGAGGAAGTGAAGAAGTTTGAAAAGGACCTGCTCAAGCGCTTATACCCTTCCTATCCAAGTACACGCCAATTAGCGAAAAAGCTAGGATTGAGCCATACTGCCATCGCCAATAAGTTGCGAGAGTATGGCATCAACAAAGCGACTGTTAAACTATAACAAACTAAAAAGTATTGCCCTTTGGTTCACGCATAATGGCAAAGGGCAATAGGGTTTGAGCCTTTCTAGTAACCCTACGCATCCGTTACGATTAATTTACATTGCTTGCAGAGCAGACTATCCGCGCCTTTCGTTCCCGATTAACAACTTTGTGCGTACACCCTTTCTTACAGCCAAACAAAACTTCGTAGCTCAAACACTTCTCAAGTTGTACCAACTAGTGGCATAACAGTATTCACATAATGCTTACAATCTGCTGGCGCTTTAAGACTACTCTCATTTCAAATTATACAAATCGAGAGCTTAGGCAAATGGGCCAAGCAAAAGAGATATGTCGAGGAACGAACAATGAAACTAGCGACCTATAAAAATGAAACCCGCGATGGCTGCCTGATGGTAGTGTCAAAAGATCTTTCTCGCGCTTGCAGTGCAAAGGACATTGCAAAAACAATGCAGCACGCACTGGATAATTGGAAAGAGATAGCGCCTCAGCTTCAAATGAAATACCAAGCACTTAATGACGACACCTGTGAAAGCGTTCCGTTCGACGCTTCTCGCTGCGAGTCTCCT
This sequence comes from Alteromonas sp. ABH4_454, assembly GCF_056311775.1. Lineage (NCBI taxonomy): Bacteria > Pseudomonadati > Pseudomonadota > Gammaproteobacteria > Alteromonadales > Alteromonadaceae > Alteromonas > Alteromonas sp. ABH4_454. The sequence continues at coordinate 1,986,660 of NZ_CM149972.1, forward strand.
TTACCACGTGCGTATCAATGGGCTGACGGTAGTGCTTACGTAAACCACGTTGAATTGGTAAGAAAGGCACGAAATGCAGAAATGCCCGAAAGTTTTTGGACCGATCCACTCATGTATCAAGGTGGTTCAGACGATTTTATTGGGCCTCTTGATGACATTATTCTGCCAAGTGACGACTGGGGCATTGATTTTGAGGGAGAAGTCGCCGTTGTTACCGATGACGTGCCGATGGCATGTTCATCCGAGCAAGCTTCAGAGCGCATCCGCCTTATTATGCTGGTTAACGATGTATCCCTTCGAGGCTTGATTCCTGGTGAACTAGCAAAAGGGTTCGGTTTCTTTCAGTCTAAACCTGCTTCTAGCTTCTCGCCAGTTGCGGTAACTCCAGACGAGTTAGGTGATGCTTGGAAAGATAATAAAGTTCATCTGCCGCTACGTTCAACCTATAACGGAGAATTGTTCGGCAAGCCCGAAGCGGGACAAGATATGACCTTCGATTTTGGTCAGCTAGTTGCACATGCAGCGAAGAGCAGAAACTTGGGCGCGGGCGCAATTATTGGCTCTGGTACAGTGTCAAATAAGCAAGGTACAGATTATGGTTCGGCTATTTCTGAGGGTGGGGTAGGTTATTCATGTATTGCCGAAGTACGTATGATTGAAACGATACGGGATGGCAAACCTTCTACGCCTTTCATGCAGTTTGGTGACCGTATTCGAATTGAGATGCTAGATACAGAGGGTAAATCAGTATTCGGTGCTATCGAGCAGCAGGTAAAGCCGCTGAGCTAAAGAATAAGCATCGATAAGGGGCGAAAGGGGCAACGGCTTTTTGTTCACTGACAGGCTTTTATATGTAATGCTGGTCGTTGTGTTTCGTCCAATCATTAATAGAAGGTAAAGTGTTGTTGCATAGCAACAATTAGCGTTTTCCTCGGCTGCATGTTTGACTGATGGAGTATTACCATGAGCATCAAGCTTTACGGTTATTGGCGTTCAACCGCCACGTATCGAACACGAATTGCACTTAATTTAAAAGGTGTTGAGTACGAGTATGTGCCAGTGCATCTTGTCAATAACGGCGGGGAGCAGCATAGCGGTGAGTATTCACGGCTGAACCCTGCACACCTTGTCCCCACTTTTGTTGATGAAGACGAAGATATCATTCTTAATCAATCGCTAGCTATCATTGAATATCTCGATGAGAGATACGAGAGTGAGCACAGGCTAGTGCCAGAGCACTTAACAGAGCGTGCTAGAGTAAGAGCGTTAGCGCAAGATATTGCCTGTGACATTCAACCCATAGGCAACCTTCGAGTGTTAAATGCACTTCAAGGTAATTTTGAGGCCTCTCAGGATGATGTGGCTAATTGGGCTGCGCATTGGATCGCGTTAGGGTTTGATGGAATTGAAAAGCGCCTGCAAACCCAAACTGGTAGGTATTGTTTCGACTTCGACGTTACCCTTGCTGATATCTGTTTAGTACCGCAAGTGTATAACGCACAGCGCTTTAACGTGGATATGACCCGCTATCCGCTAATCAGTAAAATAGCGAACAACTGTAATGAGCTGAATGCATTTGAAAAGGCGAGACCTGAGAATCAAACCGACGCAGTTTGAATGGTATGGGGTCAGAGTCGTGACTCTGACCCCATAACTTTTTGCTATTGGCGTTTTATTGGTAGCTCGGTGGTGTTTTTCACCTGTTTCAATGCAAATGTAGAGCTTAAATGATCAACAAGAGGAAGGTGGGTCAATTTCGTTTTAAGTAAAAATTCGTATTCTTCAATACTTTCTACTATCACTTTCAGTAAATAGTCTTTTTCACCGCTTGTGGTGTGGCACTCTACTATTTCATCAATATTTTGAACCGCATTTTCAAAGTCGGTCAGCGAGTCACCGTCATGGTTTTTAAGCGTGACATAGATAAAAACTGATACACCTAAATTAAGCTTCTTACTGTTTAGCAGAGTAACTTTACCTAGGATAATTCCATCGGCTTCCATTCTCTTTACGCGACGCCAACATGGTGTATGCGACAAACCAACACGTTGACTTAAATCTGCCATTGATACCGTGGCGTCTTGCTGAAGCACGCGCAAAATTTCACGGTCAAACTTATCCAATTTCATTAACACTGTTTCCGTCGTCTTTATGATGTTTATTATATATCAAAAAAAATTCTAGGATAGCTATCCTAGAAAAATAGTATTCAATTCTATTGCGTTTCAGTTTGTAAAATTCATTAACAAACTTTGCAAGGCATGTCCTCAGAACTATCAGATACACTTTTCAAAATGTCGATGATCTTTGCAGTACCGCCGCTAGGCCAATAAGTGTATCGCAAATCGTTATCAGACTCTCACATCATTCCAAATGAGCGCCGTTTAGAATTCGTGACAGCTCAGACTTGGATAAGTTTTAACTCATCACAGTATTAATAGGGAAAATATGTCAGTTTTTGATCACCCAGAGTTCGATAAACACGAACACGTTGCGTTTTATCACGACGAAAAAGCGGGCCTGAGTGCCATTATTGCTGTACACAACACTAACCTCGGCCCAGCCCTTGGCGGCTGTAGGATGTGGCCCTATGTTAACAGTGGTGAGGCGTTGACCGACGTATTGAGACTATCTAAAGGGATGACATATAAAGCTGCAATGGCAAATTTAGAACTTGGCGGTGGCAAGTCGGTAATAATCGGTGACCCTCGAAAAGCAAAATCGCCGGAAATGATGAAAGCGATGGGTAAATTTGTCGAGTCACTGGGTGGAAAATACTTCACCGCTGAAGACTCGGGGATTTCAGTAACTGATCTACAAACCATGGCAACTGAGTCTGATTACATAGCGGGTGTTAAAGCTCAGTATCACTATGCGGGTGAAGTACCCGATGGAAACCCTGCACCGTCAACGGCATATGGTGTTTTTGTTGGTTTGAAGGCTACCGTAGAGTATGGCTTGAAGCGCAGCTTGGATGGGGTCAGTGTGGCCATTCAAGGAATGGGGCACGTAGGCTATCGTCTTGCTAGGCATTTACATGAACATGGCGCCAAACTTTACGTGGCAGATATTTATCCTGAAGGCGTAGAGAAAGCGGTGGCCGAGTTTGGCGCAACTGCGGTAGCGCCAGAGGAAATTTTAAGTTTAGATGTGGATGTACTTGCACCTTGTGCATTAGGTGCTGCAATAAATGACCAAACGCTACCGGCGATTAAAGCCACAGTGATTGCAGGCGCAGCAAACAACCAGCTTGCTCGCGAAGACATTGGTGAGTTACTTCAACAGCGCGGCATATTGTATGCGCCAGATTATGTGATCAATGCAGGCGGTGTTATTGATATCTTCCATCAGCGTATGGAATCGAGTTCGAACGAAGCATTACGCGCACATATTGAACAAATTGGCGAAACGCTGAAAGAAATTTATACCCGCGCTGAGCAAGAGGGGGCGGCGACTAACCGTGTCGCAAACGTAATTGCTGAAGAGAGATTTTCTATAAAGGGTTGAAAACTCTTGGCCAAATAGTCATAATGCGCCCCGCACTCAGGCAGGGCGAATGACTTTGCTTTGAATGCGATTTTCTATGGTGGGCTTTTGGTCCTCCCGCAATGATACTCTGTGAACCCGGTCAGGCCTGGAAGGGAGCAGCCGCAGCAGACGACTCATGTGCCGGGATGTGGCTGGAGGCCCGCCACCCAAATCACTTATTCTATTTCTTCTATACCTTCTTCCGTATTTTCTTTCTTACTTTTATCTGCTTCGTCTAAATATTTCAGTGCTTTGCTAATCGCGTGCTCAACATTCATTTCCATTTGGTTGCGTTCACTTTGCGGCAGGTAAAATGCCATATCAACTTCGTATCGAATATAACGCGGCGGCACCTGATTGAGCGCAAGACAGCACAAATCTGCCAAATAATCGGGGCTTTTCGTCGTATCAAGACCAAGTTTGCTAATTCTTTCTAAGACCAAGTGCTCGTAATAATTGTGAATATCGTCGTCTAGTTTCACCTTCGTTCCCCTTATAGTTTTTGTAAGCATCGTGCTTTAGCGTTTTGAATAGTATGCAAGCAATACGTTACACAAGTAGCCTTAAGCTTAAAAGAGCCCCAGATCAAGAAAGCCTTTGAGCTTTTAAGAAACCCTTAGCTTAATTAAAACCTCTAGCTCAGATAAAGCCTTTACACTTGTAATGGATACATTCGTTTACGCCCACAGCGATACGACATTATCTTCAGCTATGTCGCCTTATAATGTATAGCTTGTATTCTGGGGATGTCGAGGTGACAGTGTTAGTATTACACGGTTCAAATCAGTAATAAGGCAATAATAAAATGAAGAAAAATATAGAGCCCTGCTACTACGGCGATTACTTGCATTTAGATAAGGTACTAGGCGCGCAAGAATTGCAAAGTGAGAAATACGGCGATGCGGCCCACGAAGAGATGTTGTTCATTATCGTACATCAGGTTTACGAACTTTGGTTTAAACAGGTCCTTCACGAACTCAATGCCGTTATTGATACGTTTAACCAAGAAACGGTGAAAGATCAGCAGTTAACGTTAGTTGTACACAGACTGCAGCGAATCATACAAATTCAAAAACTTATGAACGACCAAATTGCCATCATGGAAACCATGACACCGCAGCAATTTCTGTCGTTTCGAGATTATCTTGTGCCCGCTTCGGGCTTTCAGAGTATCCAATTCAAACGTTTAGAAATCTCTCTCGGCTTAAAACGTGATTTTAGGATCGATTTTGACAAGCAAAGCTTTTATAACCGGCTTACTGACAAGGACCGAGCACTGCTCGAAAGTTTAGAAAGCAAACCAAGCTTGTTTGAATTGGTCGATGATTGGCTTTCTCGCATGCCCCTTTTAAAAACTGAAGGGTTCGATTTTTGGCAATACTATAAAAATGCTGCCGACGAGATGTTGAAAGATGATCATAGCACTATTTCTACTAGTGATATGTTGTCGCAGACAGAAAAGCGTCAGGAGTCTGAAAGACCTAAAAGCCACTAGAGAAAACTTCGATGCCTTGTTTGATGAAACTAGATTTGAAAAACTTCGAGGTGAAGATAAGTTTCGTTTAAGCCATAAGGCCATGCTCTCAGCTTTATTTATTAAGCAATACTCGGAAGAGCCGATATTCAATCTTCCTTTTCAACTTATCATAGCACTTACTGAAGTAGATGAACAATTAACGATATGGCGCTATCGGCATGCAATGATGGTCCAGCGCATGCTAGGTACTAAAATAGGGACGGGCGGCTCTTCTGGTCACCACTATTTAAAGAAAACCACCGAGTCCAATCGTATCTTTCTAGATTTCTTCAACATGGCAACATTTTTATTACCTAAAAGTGCGTTGCCTGAATTGCCTGAAGCGGTGCGTAAATACTTGGGGTTTTATTTACAGCAATGAGCAAACTTAATTCATTAACTTTATCTTATAATTTCTTCAGCATTTTTCTGTTCGTGTAGGGACCAAGTAAAAAGAAGTATCTGGGGTTGTCTAGCCTAATAAATTTGAATTTAAGTTTTTAAGTAAAAATAAAGTGTCCTTTCAATTGTCTTGTGGTTTTAAATTCTGGTACGAAATTTAACCTTCTGAAGGTTAAATAATAACCAGTTTGGGTGGGCGGTATGAAAAATAATCAGAAATAAATTGGGTGCATTTTTTACATTTTATCTAATTGTAATAAAAGGCTTTATTTCGTTTTTGTAGCTATTTTGTTACAACTTTCTTTATGGACTCGAAAAAAAAATTGAACTTTTCAGAACCGTTTATCTGATCCTTATTGACCCTGAATTGAGCTTATGTTTATTATCTTTATGAGGTCCAAACCTTACTAATAATAAATCGTTATAAAGACGATGCTGAAATGCTAAAACGTATTTTCAAGTCCAGGGAGACAATACATGTTTACAAATTCTAAGCTGGCTAAATCAGTCAAGCTAGCGTGCGCGTTTGGTGCTGCGTCCGCTTTTTCATTCTCAGGTGCTGTTAATGCACAAGAAGAGCAAGAAGCTGTTGCTGTTGAAAAAATCGAAGTAACAGGTTCACGCATCAAGCGTAGTGACCTAGAAGGCGCTGCTCCTGTTGTATCTATTACAGCCGCTGATATTAAACTTGAAGGTGACTTTACTGTTGCTGACGCGCTTCGCTCAAGCTCACTGAACTCTTTCGGCTCGTTCTCAGAGCGTTCAGGTAGTTCTGCACAGTCTCAAGCAACTATCAACCTTCGCGGTGCTGGTTCTCGTCGTACGCTAGTACTTCTTAACGGTCGTCGCTTCCCAGGTTCACCTACACTAGGTGGTGCTTCTGCAAACCTTAACGCTATCCCAATGGCTGCGGTTGAGCGTATCGATATCATGACTGAAGGTGCTTCTTCAATCTATGGTTCTGACGCAATGGCTGGTGTTGTAAACATCATTCTTAAAGACAACTTCGAAGGCCTGACTTTCAATATCGGCGCAGGTATGCGTGAGCAGGACGAAGGTACAACTTCTGCTGAGTTCTCAGTAGTTGGTGGTATTTCTAACGACAAAGGTAACGTAACATTCTCGTTCGATCACCAGCGTCGTGAAGGTATTTCTGATGCAGACCGTGACTACACCAAAGCAAAAATTGGTGATTTCGACGGCGACGGCGATATCCAAGCATACACTGCTGATACTGTAGGTTGGTCTTACTTCGGTGCTACTGTATTGTCTCCAGACTTCGCAGAAACTCAAGCTTCACCTCTTTGTGATAGCCTAATCTCTGAGTACGGTGAAGATACATTCCGCCGTGTAGACGCTGATGAAGATTGGGGCGAAGGTTCTGAGTACTGTATGTATGCGTACGCTAACGTATCTTACAACACTGCATCAATTGACCGTAATACACTATATGTAAGTGCTGATTACGAAGTAATGGAAGATGTTGAGTGGTTTGGTCAAGCAATGGTTGTTCAAAACTCATCATTTGGTCGTTACGCTCCACCTGCTGCTGCATGGACTGACATGGATGCTGACAACCCTCACAACCCTTACGGTGTTGACGGTGCATACGGTCTATTCCGCTGGGTTGGTATCGGTACTCGTGACGGTAACGTAGACGACTACAACCAAGACTACACAACTGGTCTTCGCGGCATGCTAGACTGGAACAATGCTGAGTGGGAAGTTTACTACCACTTTAACATGGCTGATAACAAATCAGTTGGTCAGTACTACCTTTCTTACTCAGGCCTTGCATATAACGAACAAAACGGTATCGACCTAGGTTCAGACGAAGGTGTTGCAAACATGAAAGCAACAACCCTTCAAGAGTCTAGCTCACGCTTCCACCAATACTACGCGGGTATCGGTTTCGACATGTTCGAACTACCTGGTGGTATGGTTGCTCACTACTTCGGTGCTGAGTTCTTTGAACAAACTTATGCTGACATCTATGACGGTCAGTCTGAAGCTGGTCTAATCGGTGGTTCTGCAGGTAACTCATCTCAAGGTGACCGTGACGTAACAGCAATCTTCTTCGAATCTGTTCTTCCAGTATCTGATACTGTAGAAGTAAACATTAAAGCGCGTTACGATGACTACTCTGACTTCGGTAGCAAGCTGTCACCAGCAGTGTCTGCTCGTTGGGAAGTTGCTGATGGCCTAGTACTTCGTGGTTCATACTCTGAGTCTTTCCGTGCACCAGGTCTTGACCTTCTAAACGCTGCTCGTACGTTCTCTGCAGAAGATGCGATTGACTATAACAACGGTTCAACTGTTGAGCGTCAGTACGACACTTATTACACAGCTAACGCTGACCTAGATGCTGAAACGTCTGATTACCTAAACTTTGGTGTTGCATATGACGTGAACGATAACGTTAGTGTTAAACTTGACTACTTCAATCTATCGATTGACAACGTAATTCAAGCGAAATCGCTTCAGAATCTACTTTCTGACGAAGCAGCAGGTCTAATCACTGCGGTTTCTGTAGATACAGACACCTCAGACGAGACTTTCTACCTTAAGCGTGCAGCATCTGGTGTTCTAGTTGAAGCTGGTACTTCATACTTCAACGGTGCAGGTTTTGAAATTGAAGGTATCGATTTCACCCTTAATGCGAACCTAGAAACTGAATTTGGTAACTTCCGCTTCCAGAATGTTAACTCTTTTGTACTTTCTTACGATCAGGAAGTTGGTGGCATCGTTCAGGATATTGCTGGTTGGTCTGGTAGCCCAGACTTTAAGTCAGTTGCAACTGCAGTTTGGAGCTTTGAAGAGCATACGCTTGCTTGGAACATGACTTACACAGACAGCACGTCTGAATTCCAGACAGCGCCTGTAGATGCGGACGGCGAAACTATCGTAGGTCCATACGACATCAACGGTAAGCTTGATAGCTGGTTAATCCATAACGTAACTTACACGTTCGATATGGCTGACTACGGTTCAATCACGCTAGCTGTTAACAACGTAACTGATGAAGATCCAGTATTCTCATCAAGCGGTACATGGGATAACCAAGACCTGTACAACAACTTTGGTCGTGACTACCGTCTTAACTACCAAGTTAGCTTCTAAGCATAGAATCTAGTTTAAAAAAGGCCGAGCAATCGGCCTTTTTTTATTTTGGTGGAAGAAAATTAGCTTTATCCTGTCTTTAATATGATTAAAGAGTACTTCTCATGAGTAGTTATTGGAGTGAATACTGGCAGCAAGGTCACGTTAACTCGTTTGCCGATTCAACAAGTCGAAATTATGAAGGCGAGCTTGCTGAACAATGGCTGAGGTTTTTTGATGAGACAAACGTTCAAGGTGGTAGAGTCGTAGACCTTGCAACAGGCAATGGCGCGCTTATCGATCTTGCCGTAAATATAGGTAATTTCCGCGAATCCAACTATGTAGGTGTTGACTACGCGACCTTAAAAATAGGCGATAGTCTTAAACACCCTAATGTCACCTTCCTGCAAGAACAAAATATTGAGTCGCTCCCATTTTCAGATAATGAAGTGACAGCTGTCGTTTCCCAGTTTGGTATCGAATACAGCAATTTGGATCTTACATTAAATGAGGTAAGTCGGGTATTACGGCCGGGTGGGAAATTAAGAGTAGTGGTTCACCGAAAAGAAAGTGCTATTGTTGCGCCAAATTTTCAAATTCTTAAAGTTATACAAACACTTCAAGAAAAGGGTAGCCCTTTAGAGGCACTAAAGCGATTAGTGGCTGCGTTAAACGAATCTTCTAAGCCAAGTGAGGATAAAGAAGCTATTCGGTTGGAGTTAAATGAAAAAGTGGGAAAACTCGTCAGTGAATATAAACAAGCATTGTACGATACAAATTTCCCGAAGCTTTTAAAGACGGTTTTAAATCCGAAAGTTTCAATTGCACAAAAAGAGAAGATTTTTGTCGAGTACGATAAAGAATTAGCATCTCATGGTGTAAGATTATCGGATTTAATCGACGCTGCGAGCGATTCCGAAGAAATTACGTTACTCAAAAGTAAATTAATGTGTAACGATTTTGTTGATATAAGTGTTTCAGACATATCCGATAAAAGAGGTTTAATAGGCACAGTTATTAGTGCTATAAAAAGACAGTAACTTGTTGTATTTTTAACCGCTAGCTGTGCATGTTAATGTGTATTATGTCCTTCAGGTTAATTTATTAACAAACAGATTGCATAAAAGGTGATTAATTGGACGCTGAGTGAACAATTAATCTCCACTTCTCGGCTGCAAGTACTTTGCTAGCTTGACTCTACCGAGCAATCCATGTGAATATAACACGTTCGTAGTACTGACTATTAATGTCAGAGCTACATTCCTGAAACAAAATTGTGAAAGTTTTATACGCCCCTTGCCCGAATATTTTCCTTATCGGCGAGGATTCAAATAAGAAATTTGGTTGGGAACTATGTCCAAAATGAGCAAGAGAACTCTTATTGCTTCTACTGTTATGGGTGCTTTCGCACTAACAGGTAGTGCAGTCTCTGCAGATACGCTTGAAGATCTTCATAAAGAAGAAGCGAAAATCCACGCGGCTGCAGCGAAATCTCAAGAAAAAATCAACACGTTGTTTGAACAGTCTCAAGAACTACTTGTTGAGTATCGTCAAACAGTAGATGAGACAGAAAACCTTAAAATCTACAACGATTACATCGCTAGCCTTGTTGCAGACCAGCAGCGTGGAATCGACTCTCTACAGCGTCAAATCGACAGCATCGAACAAACTAAGCAGGGCATCGTTCCTCTTATGTTCCGTATGATTGACAGCTTAGAGCAGTTCATCAAGCTAGACCGTCCAATTCGTTTGGAAGAGCGTCTGCAGCGCGTTGAGCGTCTTCGTGACCTAATGGCTAACTCTAACGTTACTGTTTCTGAGCAGTTCCGTCAGGTACTAGAAGCTTACCTAGTAGAAGTTGAGTACGGCACTAAGATCAATTCTTACCAAGGTACTATCGATGATGCGGGTACTGAAGTAACTGTTGACTTCTTTAACCTAGGTCGTACAGCTTTACTAGCTCTTTCTCTTGACCAAACGCACGCATGGGTTTGGAACAATGAAAGCCGCACTTGGGAGAAGCTAGGTGATGAGTACCTTTCTTCAACTATTGACGCAGTAAAAATGGCTAACGGCACCATTCCTGCGGCTCTTGTTAAACTACCAATTAGCGCAGCGGAGTAATTGTTAATGAAACCAGTATTCAAATCTCTTTTAGCCGCTGCGACAGTTGCAGTTGCGGCAACCGGAGCGCAAGCTCAGGAAGCAAAGAGCCTGAAAGATCTTTTAGACCAGGTTCAACAGAACCGTGTTTCTGAAGCTCGTCTAGACAAAAAGCGTGAAGCTGAGTTCCAATCAGCACGTGCTGATAAGCAAGCGCTTCTACGCAAAGCTCAAGCAAACCTTAAAGCTGAGCAAGACCGTGGCGATCGTCTACAGAAGCAATTCTCAGACAACGAAGTAGCACTAAACGAAAAAGCCGCTGAGCTTGACCAAGCTACTGGTACACTTGGCGAAATGTTTGGTGTGGTACGTCAAGCATCTTCTGAAGCTTACGGTCGTATCTCTACATCAATCGTTAGTGCACAGTTCCCTGGCCGCAGCCAGTTCCTAGCGGAAATGTCAGAAGACTCTAAAGGTCTTCCTAACATTAAAGAACTAGAAGACCTATGGTTCGCACTTCAAAAAGAAATGACTGAAGGTGGTGAAGTTGTTAAGTTTACTACTGAAGTAGTTAACCTAGACGGCGGTTCTTCACAGCAAGAAGTTGTTCGTATCGGTACTTTCAACCTTGTTGGTGAAGATGGTTACTTAGCATACGACGCCGAGTCTGAAGTTGTTCAGCCTCTAGGTCGTCAACCAGACGGTCATTTCGTAGCGTCTGCTGAAGATCTAATCGACGCGACTTCAGGTTTCACACCTTTCTACGCTGACCCTTCTCAAGGCGGTATCCTTGGTCTATTGAAGCAAAAAGCGACAATGTCTGAGCGTTATCACGCGGGTGGTCCAGTAGGTTACACAATTACGCTAATGCTAGCTGTTGGTCTACTAATTGGTCTTTATAAGATGATCACGCTTACCATCACTGGTGGTAAAATGCGTTCACAGCTTAAAAACGTGAACAGCCCATCTGAAGGTAACCCTCTAGGTCGTATTCTTAAAGTTTACCAAGAGAACAAAACTGCTGATGCAGAAAACCTTGAACTTAAACTTGATGAAGCGATTCTTCGCGAGCTTCCTAAAATTGAAAGCGGCATCAACGTAATCAAGATTTTCGCAGCGATTGCTCCTCTACTAGGTCTACTAGGTACAGTACTAGGTATGATCGAGACGTTCCAAACTATCACACTATTCGGTACTGGTGACCCACGTATGATGGCAGGAAGTATCTCAATGGCTCTTGTAACTACTGCTCAAGGTATTATCGCGGCTCTGCCTCTAATCCTTACTCACAGCATCGTAGCTTCTCGTAGCAAGTCAATCATCCACATTCTTGATGAGCAAACTGCGGGTATCGTAGCTGCTCACTCAGAGTCGGAGAAAGCGTAATATGAATTACCTGATTGGATTATTCGAATCGGTCAGGGACTTTATCGCTACCGGCGGTGACGTACTTTACTTCGTTGCTGCCGCGCTCTTTCTCATGTGGGTTTTAATGATTGAGCGTTACTGGTATTTAACCTCGGTCTTCCCAAAGGTGAAGAAAAACATCATCGCGAATTGGGATGCCCGAGCAGATACCACATCATGGTATGCGCATAGAATCCGTGACGCGTGGATTTCTCAAGCGTCAGACGATCTAAACGCTAGAATGCTGATTATCAGAACCATTATTGCAATGTGTCCACTAATCGGTCTACTTGGAACAGTAACCGGTATGATCAGTGTTTTCGAGACAATGGCAACACAGGGCACCAGCAACGCACGTCTAATGGCGGCTGGTATCTCTATGGCGACTATCCCGACAATGGCGGGAATGGTAGCCGCGCTATCTGGACTGTTCATCAGTTCGCGTCTTGAAGCGAAAGTGAAGCTGGCAAGAGAAGGGCTAGTTGATAGCCTGCCACATCATTAGAGAGAGAGATTATGGCTCGAAAAGTCAGAACCGAGGAAGAAGATGCACAGATCGACATGACGCCCATGTTGGATATCGTGTTTATCATGCTGATCTTCTTTATCGTTACCACTGTTTTCGTTAAAGAAGCAGGGATCGAAGTCAACAAGCCAGATGCGAGCCAGGCGATTCTTCACAAAAATGCAAACATTTTCATCGCCGTAACTGAAGACGGAAATGTATGGCTAGATAAGCGTGAAGTAGCGCCGGACAGCGTAAGAGCGAATATTGAAAGACTGCTTACCGAGCAGCCAACTGACTACGTAATCATTCAAGCTGACGTTAAAGCAAAGCATGGTTTAGTAGTTGAGATTATGGATCAGGTTAAAGCCGCTGGCGTTAACCGAGTCTCGGTAGCGGCAAGGGGATAAGATGTTACGTATAATTGTATCTATACTTTTAGGTGCTGGTGTTGCATTTGCCCTTTTCGTTCTAATGGCTAAGTTGATTGAAAACTCATCTAGACCAGCAGACGAAGTTCCGCCTGCACCGGTTATCGATATTGTAATGCAGGAACCAGACGACCAGACGCAAACGCGTACTCGTGTTCCACCACCACCACCGCCTCCGCCTCCACAGCCTCCTAAAATGGAGCAAGTAGAGCCGGAAACAGCGGAACCTGATGCAGATGGCTTTAGCTTAGCTATTCCAGCTATCGACACAGGTGGTGTTGGTGTAAACATCGGTGGTGTTGGTGCAATGCAACGTGACGGTGAAGCTACACCTATCGTTCGTATCGACCCGAAATATCCACCTGATGCAGCCCGTGATGGCCGTGAAGGTTGGGTAAGACTGTCTTTCACTATCAACGAAGTTGGTGGTGTTGAAGATATCGAAGTTATCGAAGCTGAACCTAAGCGCGTATTCGACCGTGAAGCACGTCGTGCTCTACGTAAGTGGAAATACAAGCCTAAGATCGTTGATGGCAAGCCAGTTAGACAGACAGGCATGTTCGTACAGCTAGACTTTAAACTGGAGCAATGATCATGATGAAACGTACATTCAAAATGTCAGCCGTTGCTTTAGTGCTAGGCGCAGGTGCGGTGCTTTCAGCACCCGCTGCTCTAGCGCAGTCGGCACCTGTTGTTTGCCCTGGATATGAAAAGGGCAAAACAACGCTAGTAGGTGAGCGTACCGGTAAGAAAGTTCAAAAAGCTTTTGAATTCTATAATGAAGACCAGCTTACCGAAGCGTTAAATGTACTTTATGAAATCGACCCTTCAGACGATTTTGATAAAGCTTACGTTAAACGTTTCATCGGTAACTTATTGGCTTCACAAGAAGGTCAGGGCGTTAAGGCGTTAAACTATTTGGTCGACTCTGTTGAGCCAAAAGTACTTAACGACACAGAGCACTCTCAAACACTTAAACTGATAGGTGATTTGAGCATGCAGGAAGAGAAGTACACTGATGCCATCAAATGGTATAACAAGTGGATGGAATTTACCTGTAAGGAAGATGCTGATGTGTACACTCGCCTAGCGCAAGCTTATTTTGAGTCTAAGCAGTTAGCTAAAATGATTGAGCCAGCAGACAAGGCAATTGCTTTGTATGAAGAGCCAAACAAGAACCCTTATGTTCTTAAGCTAACTTCTTACTACGAGCGTAAGATGTACCCTGAAACGGTTTCTGTAGCGGAAGATCTTGTTAGTACTTTCCCTCAGGAAAAGACTTGGTGGTCGCGTCTTGGCTTTTTCTATATCTTGGTTGAAGACTACAAAAAGGGTCTTTCAACGCTAGAACTTGCATACATGCAGGGTTATCTAGAAAAAGATTCAGAAATCAAAACGCTTGCTCAGCTTTATCAAAGTAACGGTATGCCTTATAAGGCTGCTAAGCTTCTTGAAAAGCACATGAAAGAAGGCTTGTTGAAGAACGATGCTGATATGATTGCAAACATTGCTAATGCATATCATCAGGCTAAAAACTTTAAAACAGCGGCAAACTTGTATGCACAAGCTGCGGCTAAGAGTTCAGACCCTGAGCATTATCGTAAACAAGGTACGCTTTTACTTGTAGCAGAAGACTATAAAGGCGCTATCAAAGCACTAGAGAATGCTCTAGAGCGTGGCGCTGAAAACCCTGAGAAGATTCACTTCACACTTATGGAAGCGAATTTCTACGCGGGCAACTTTAGATCTGCATACAAGCATGTACAAGAAGCTAAGAAAGATCGCTCGCTACGCCGTAACGCGGCAGCGTGGGAACCTTACATCAAGGAAAAAGCTAAAAACCGCGGTATTAATATCTAATATTCGGATTTAGCCAAAAGCCTCCCTCGGGAGGCTTTTTTTTGCCTAGTAATTTGTAGTGTTTAAAAGATAAGTAAGACGAGAGTTAAGGTAAAAGGCTACAGGATAGTAAAAAACACGCCTGTAAAAACTAATAGTTAGGCCTAGTGTTTTTACTTTAAATGTTCAAAAGCAGGGCGCAACTCAGTTCTTATTAATGAGGTAGCTTCTTTCAACCCATTTACGTTAATGCCATTATTTATAAAAACACCCTCGATTCGCTTTATATCTATGAACGAATTGCTGAATAGGGTTGTTAGGTAGCTTTTTGCATTTACCACCTCTATCAGTAGGTCTAACTTTTCCTGCGTATCCCCAGTTATTCTAGGCATATTGCGGCAATCTCGGGCATTACTTTGCGCTTTAAACAGAGCGTCAGATTGCGCTTCTTTCGACAACTTATGCAAAATTGGCCAAACATCTTCTAACGTTCTTGTACCCTGAATAAAATGACTCAGCTTTGCTATATAGATTTCGGTCACGGTTTTGGAAAGTTCATGCACATTGGCGGCGTCAAAACTTGCTTTTAATGACATAAGGTTAGCTACAAGTTCAGTTGTTTTAGGGGAAAGGGGCAGCACAGCTAACGCGCTCGTCTCACCACTGGCCTTGTTAGGCTTTCGGCCATAATCAACTATGTCAAAACCATTTTGAGTCCAAAAGTTATCTAGCTTCAATGTGGTCCCGTAGGACGTGCAAGTTGCATCTATGGACTGTTCACGGGCTGCGTTAACGACTTTATTAACTACATAACTACCTAAGCCTCTCCCCTGAAGTTTCGGATGTACAGCAATACGGTTAATTCTCCAATAATTATACGTGGCAGCTTTAGGAGTACTAGAAAGCAGGGTAAGCCTTTGCGCGGCTAAATGGCCTTTAGGACGGCGCTGTCCCGAAGCAATACCGGTTGATACATGGGTTAATCTAGTCCCACCTTCAATATTTATAATCGCGGCTGCTAACACAAGTGTGCCCAACTTCAGTGTGGCAACCATTACGTCAGGACTATCCAGTAAACGCATAAAATCGTCTGGCGTGGTTTGGTAGTGCGCCAGTGCAAGCAGGGACATAATTTGCTGAAGCGTGCTTTCGTTTAAGTTTTCAAAAGAACTTATACAGAATTTGCATCTCTCTATTAATTCAAGGCTGTCTTCTGACTCAATACCTGTGATGTTATCGTCGGCAGAGCTGCCCTCAAATAAACATGCGCTGTCAAAGAATGCTTCAACAGGATCGTTCTCAAACCATCGCAGGGGGGTCGACAGGGTTAAATGAATGCTGTCGTTAGGCAAGTTAGGAAGGAGTTTATGAATAAACCCGTTTCCTGAACCCTCATAGCCTTGCAGCGTGGTGCTAAAAATCCACTGAGGGTTTGCTGCTATTATTCGGTTTACGACTGGCAGGGGCATTGAGGCGGCTTCATCAACCACAACAAGGTCATACGCTGTATGGTTTTTGTTGTATAGCAGTTCGCTGTCAGGCGGTACCCATTTTACAGAGCCTAGGAACCTTCTTCCGTTTTCAACCGCTTGGTGCTCTTGATTCACATAGTCGGGTTGATAAAACGGACTGCCTGTTTTCTTGCTGTCATCAAAGTGGTGAAGATGAGACATTACGTTAGCAACGTTTTCACGCTGCTCGCTGGTAAGTAACACGTTTTTACCCTTCCTCACTAAGCTGTCAATAAATATACCTAACAAAGAAGATTTACCTCTCCCCCTCGGAGCAGTGATCAAGGCGTTCAACTTATTTAACGAGTAAGACTGGTACAAACGGCCGTATGCGCTTTCTTGTTCTTTGGAACGAAATAGCGAACCTCTATAGGCATTATCTAAGGAAAGCTTCTCTACTCGATAGGTTGCTAAATCCGGTAGTCTAGCTGTGGATTCAGTAAGTATTGCTATTCCAGTTTCGGCATGCAGGCAGTCAATAAAGCGTGCCAGGTATCGGCTATGGGCGAGTGTAAAGCCTTCTGAAAGAAAAGAAACTGAAGCATTGCTGCTCCAATGTTTCAACTCAGGACAGATAAGTATTAAACACCCGTGGTGTTTTACTATGCCTGCCACTGCCATTGCATCACCAGGCTTAAAAGAATCCCTACAATCCAATGTCGCAATATCGTACTCGCTGCCAAGCACTTTTTTCCGTCTCTTTCCTTTTAGCTCTGCACTAGTAAAGGTCGCTACGCTCAAAGTGGAAGTGTCATCAGCTAAAGTTTGAATAATGGATAGTGCGGCTTCACAGAGCGTATCATGACCAGAAATTACCAGCATTCTTCGGTGAAGTGGGTAAGTTACGTCTGATAAGAGTGAGCTGTTTTCGCAGCCATTGTCGCAGCTTTTTTTACTATAGGGGGCAAGAAGCCATTCGCGTAATTGATTTAGCGCCATGAATCAGTTTTTTCGGTATAATCTAACGCTATAGTAGCGATTTATTGTGAGGAATTCGAATGCGCTTTCTTTCTCGACGTTTAGTTATGCCAAATGATCTTAATTACGCCAATTCTTTATTCGGTGGCCGCGCGTTAGAATGGATAGACGAAGAGGCTGCCATTTGGGCAATCTGTCAGTTAGAGACCAATTGTTTAGTGACTAAGCATATTGGCGAAATTAGTTTTGAATCACCAGCGATGCAAGGTGATATTGTAGAGTTTGGTCTGGAAACCAAAGCCGTAGGCCGGTCATCTATTACCGTAAGTTGTCTAGTGCGCAACAAGGCCACTAAGAAAACTATCTGCTTTGCAGATGACATTGTATTCGTAAAGGTTGACCCAGATACTCGCCAACCAACGGCTCACGGCAAAACGCTAGAAGGGTTAAAAGCACAGACTGACGATGAAGTACGTCGTCTTAATATGAATATTGACACTGAATAGCCTCGGGCTTTCAATACCTTATATCATATAAAAATTATAACCTTAGCTTGATGTCTTATCTGCTTGACGGCGTGTATCTAACTGGTAGACTCCGTCGCATACGTTGAGGTTGCTATTTGCGTAGCCCAACACTATACCAAGGGGTGTCCGTTTACGGTCTGAGATCCACACACGTGGGAACCCTTACACCTGATCCGGATAATACCGGCGTAGGGATGGTTCACAGCATAGCCTTATCACCTGCCGTTAGACCCGGATCTTTTTTCTTAAATAAGAACAAGAGATCCCATGTATAAAACACTTTTCACACTATCATTGCTAGCAAGTTCTGTTGCTGCCTTTGCGCAAGAATCTGCAGCAAACAACACGTCAAAAAACACGCCTTCTGATATTGAACGAGTCGTCGTATCTGGTGACTTTCGACAAACTACACTTGACCAGCTAAGTGCTAGCGCGACGATTTTAGATCAAGAGCGTCTTCGCAGCAGGCAGCCAAGTCACATCGACAGTGTGTTAAACAGTATTCCAAACGTTAATTTTGCAGCGGGTGCTTCTCGTGGTCGCTTTGTGCAAATTCGAGGTATTGGTGAGCGTAGCCAGTTCGCTGAACCAATCAACCCTTCCGTAAGCTTTATTGTCGATGAATTTGATTTTTCAGGCCTTGCTGCAGCAGGTATCATTTTTGATACAAAGCAACTAGAAGTCTATCGCGGACCTCAGGCTACGCTTTACGGCACAGGCGCACTCGCTGGTGCGGTTAAGCTTTCTAGTAATAACGTAGGTAGCGACGCGCCAGACTACGTAGAAGCCCGTATTGGTAACAAAGAGAGCTACCGTATTGAAGGGGCAACGGGCGACGATATCAATTCCGATTGGGGATATCGCGTTGCACTTGTGCATAACCGTAGCGATGGCTTTGTAGAAAACACCTTTCTAGATAGAAGCGACACTAACAATATCGATGAGAGCGCATTGCGCTTTGCCGTTGAAGGCAGCGTAGACGAACGAACCACGCTTGCACTTACCTACCGCTGGTATGATATTGACAACGGCTACGATGCATTTTCGCTCGATAACGATAACAAAACACTGTCTGATGAGCCAGGCTTTGACGAACACCAAACGCATGCAGTAAGCGCACGTTCAACAACCAGTACAGCCGCGGGCGACTTCATACTTATTGCCACTCATGCTTCTCATAATATTGCTTATGGCTACGATGAAGACTGGACATTCACTGATTTTCACCCTTGGGGTTATACGTCTTTTGATGCGTACTACCGAGATGTCGAAACCCAAACCGGTGAGTTGCGTTTTGTGTCATCAGACAGTGCTGCGCTTTTCGATGGAATGACAGATTGGACGGTAGGCGTATTTTATAAAAACACAGAAGAAAAATTACTGCGTCAGTACACATACCTTGATAGTGACTTTGCCAGTGAATATACCCCAACGACTACTGCTATCTATGCTCAGACGGAAAGCCGTTTGAAGGACAACTTAGTGCTTGTAGCCGGAATGAGAGTAGAAAACTATGACTTCGATTACGCTGATAACAACCAACTTACACGCGCGTTTGACACCACCATGGTTGGCGGAAAAGTAGCGCTTCAGTATACGCAGGGTGATCACTTCTACTACGGCAGCATTTCACGCGGTTTTAAAGGCGCAGGCTTTAATCCCGACAGCCGAGTAAACGATAATCAACGTTTCTTTGATGAAGAATACAACTGGAACTATGAAGTGGGTGTAAAAGGCCCGCTGCTTACGCCTGCTCTTGTTGCTCGCGCTGCAATTTTCTACATGGATAGAACAGATACGCAGGTAAGTGATTTTGACGTTATCACTCGCGATGACGGCACGGCAGGTTTTGTAGATATTATCGATAATGCTGATTTGGGTACAAACAAAGGGGCCGAGCTAGAACTGAGTTGGTTTGCAAGCGATGCATGGCAGTTAGATGCAAGCGTTGGTTACCTAAGCGCTACATTTGAAGGATATACACTAGCAGACGGTACTGAAGTATCTGAGCAAAGACAGGCTCAGTCACCAAAGTGGACCGCAAACATTTACAGTGAGTACGCACTTACAGACACCATGCTATGGCGCGTAGATATAGACTATAAAAGCGAATACCGTTTTTCTGACGGCCATGATGTAACCGCGCCAAGCACAACACTGGTTAATTCTGAAATTGTTGTGTTGCACGGTGATTGGCAGACCTCACTGTGGGTTCAAAATGCATTTGACCGCGAGTATTACACTCGAGGGTTTGGTGGTTTCAGCAATGACCCTCGCGATGAGTATGCGTTTAATGAACCATATTACCAAATAGGTAACAGCCGCCAGTTTGGTATCACTGTTAAATACGCGTTTTAAAATAAAAGGAAACAGACATGCAAGTTATGGTTGAACTGTCGTTGTACCCTTTGGTTAACGAATATATTCCACCTATTCAAGATTTTATCGATAGGTTAAATAGCTATAGCGATATCACGGTGACAACATGTTCTACCAGCACGCAGGTTACAGGTGACTATGGTGTTGTTATGAAAGTACTCGGCGATGAAATGCAGAGAACTCACGAAGAAGTGGGGCAGGCTATTTTCGTTGCTAAGTTTTTAAATTTTGATGCCATGCAATCTAGAAAGTCATCTTAATGGCTAACTTCTTTTCTGAGTTCACTTCTCAAATTGCCGCTACTTCACTGCTAGAGTGGGTAGCGGTTGTCCTCGCTGTTGCCTATGTGTTGTTAGCTGCGAAACAGAACAGCTTGGTGTTGGCTGTGCGCCTTTGTAAGTACCGCAATTTACACCTGGTTATTTTGGCAGGTGACGTTGCCATTTCAGTCTGCGCTTAATTTCTTTTACATGGTAATGGCGGGATACGGTTATTATCAGTGGTCTAAAGGGGCGGAAGATGGCGAGGTAAAGCCAGTACTTCATTGGCCGCTGTGGGTTCATTTGCTCATTGTGCCGAGTATGTTACTGCTCGCTTGGGCTCTGTCTGAAGTGGCAAGCTCACAGTTCAATAGTGAGTACCTACTATTAGATGCGAGTATCAACTTATTGAGTGTGGTTACCACATTTATGGTGGCCCATAAGATACTGCAAAATTGGGTTTACTGGTTTTTCATAAATTTAGCTTCGGCATATTTATACCTGCAAGTGGGCTATGCATTGTCTGCCTGCCTGTTCCTAGGTTACGTAGGCTTTGCTGTATTTGGATACTATCAATGGCTTATTCAATATAAGAAACAAGGTGAACAGGTTGGATATCCTAGCCACGCTGCAAAAGGCGCTTAATCTCAGCGACAGTGCAAATGTTTCGGTACATCCTGCTGGCGCGGTAAACCGTGTTTATCGCGTTCAAGACCCAGCAAATAGCCTATCAAGTTTAAGTGAAAGCAACCGTCAAATAACCGTTCATCAAAAGCTTGAATATGTCCCCATTGATTTAGCCGTTAAGTGGCTGGGCGATGATGGTTTCAGTGGTGTGGAACGCAGACATCAGTTTGCTTTACAGCAACAATTATATGAAGTTGGGATAGCGCCGCAACCAATTTGGTTAAGCGATGATGAAACAATCTGGGTAGAACAGTGGGAAAGTCATAGAGCAAGCGCAGGGCTTTCTTCAACTAAACCCCCTTTACTAACGTTGGCTGAAACCCTAGTGCGCATTCATTCGTTGTCTATTACCGCAAGGCCACTAAATCTAGTTGCGAGATGGCAGCATTATTGTGATGTTGCAAAGCTTGACACGAGCAGTGACCTTTACTTGAGGGCGCGAGCATTTCAAAACAACGTAATTAATAGTGAGCAAGACGATGAAGACTGCGTGTTGTGCCACAACGACTTGTTGATTAATCACCTATTGCTTGGTACCAACAACTCGATAAAAGTTATTGATTGGGAGTATGCCGCAATGGGAAATCGTTACTTCGATTTAGCAAGCTGCTGCCTTATCAATAAACTTAACAAGAATGAAAGCGAAGAATTAGTTGCTCACTACGCAAAAGCTATGAATATCGACGAAGGCGATGCATTGGGTAAGTTTGAGTTACATTCTGACATTGTCCATATAACAAACGACCTGTGGTTTGCTGCGCTCAATGCGAATAAAAGTAATTAAACGCAAAGCGTGAAGCGCTTTAGGCTTGCCTTTGCGTAAGGCTAGTTCAATGGTCAGCTTAAACAGGCATATTTGACGTTATTCGATTGAAAAAACAGCGTATTGCGTGTTAATTAAGCATGCAGTGCATGGTAGTGATAAAAAGGCTTTACCTTTTTAATGTCATCCGTATAATGCACAGCGCGCTAGGGGTGTAGTTCGAATTGGTAGAACAGCGGTCTCCAAAACCGATGGTTGGGGGTTCGAGTCCCTCCACCCCTGCCACTTTTTCTTCTTGTGAACGATTCAGTTCAAATAAACAAACTTCTTTGTAAACTACTTATCTCGTTTTTTCTACAAGCCTATTTTTCATAGTTTTTATTCATAGTGCTTACTATTAGTGTTTTGCCACGTGAGTTTAAATACTCAATAGCCTAAGCGTTAGCTAATGCTTTAAGTCGTAATGCTTGTAAAGTAAAAGATTCCAATGCCTCTCTGGCTGATGGGTAGTATTTATTATTCTTTGTGTGCATACGGCATAGCGCACTTTAGGTAAAAGAATGCGATAGTTATTCATTCAGCTCAGCAACTTTAGTAAACTTGGGCAAACAACGGTTTATTTACTTTAGGTCTTTTACGCAATGTCTCTTACTTCATATCAGCAGGCGGTATTACAGGAAATGGGGATCCCAGTGTGGATCACTAAAGACGCCCATGCGAAGATGAAAAAGCAGGAAGGCTTAAAAGAAGACAACGCCTCAGCACCAATGCATGGCGCGGCTGCTAGTACATCGCCGCAAACATCTTTTAGCCAAAACGGTCAGGAACATAAGCCGCCATCAACGCCAATCTCACAAGAAGAAAAACAGTCACGTCTTGCCCAATTAAGGGCAAATGTAGGCAGTAGTGCAAAAGACAAACCTAAGCCTAAAGATGCTGTCACAGCCAAAACGCCCACTCGTTACGCGCCATCAAATGAGGCAGCTGAGCAAAATGTCGCTAATCAATCAGAAGTCGCGCAAAGCGAAGCTAAAGGACCTTTATCGCCAGAAGGTATTCCGTTAAGTGCTGAGCATAGAGCGAAGTCTCAGCAATGGCTTAAAGACTTGCAGCTAGCCTGTGTTCAGTTAGGTATTCCGTCACATTGGGCTAGCACCATAATGATTGGGCGTACGCTATCAGTAACTGAAACTGCCATTATATTGCCAGCCACACCGCTTAAACTCACCGCCACGCAGAAACGGGCGTTATGGGCACAGCTCGTCAGCGCGGGTAAAGCGTTAAACAACGCTTCCGTTGCACCCCAATAGTCTAAACCTATGAAGTTAGTCATCGTAACACCTGAAAGCTTTGATAAGCATATTGAAAGTGCACATGTTATCCATCAGCACTCGCAAGTCGCACCTTGGAAGTTAAGCACCTTTGCGGATTGCTTTACTAAACCCTATTACGGAGTGTTTGCCTTTGAAGGTGACGAGGTAATCGGCTATGCCATTATGCTTGAAGTTGTTGATGAAGCAACGCTAATGGATATAGCTGTAGATAAAAACGCTAGAGGTAAAGGAGTAGGGCGGGCTTTAGTTGATTTTGTCGTTGAAATGTCGGTGAAAAATGGCATGGGAGAAATCTGGCTGGAAGTTCGTGAAAGTAACTACACGGCTATTTCTCTGTACGAGAGTTCAGGTTTTGAACATATCGAAACTCGTAAAAACTATTACACCGTAGAAAGCAGCGATAACGACAAAAGCGGTATCAATGGAAATATCGCACAAAAAGAAAACGCTAAAATCATGAAGTGGACGAACTCAAACCTAATCTAGTCTGCGGCTCCACCGTTAGGCATATGCGTTTCATGTATATTAAAGCACTATCCGAACTCAGCATATGCTTCCCAGCACTTAGCCCTGCGTGTTTAAATTGCACCATGTTCTCGCCATCCAAGGTGAAATTAGCATGGCCAAAGTGCTCAACAAGGCAATAGTTTCGTCAAAACGTTTTGCCATAAATGTGGTTACCTATAAAGAGGGACATCGTGTGTTAGAACATAACGACCCTATGGGAAGCGGGCGTTATTTTAAATTTAACGTAGTGCTAAAAAAGCCTGAGCTGGGTGGCCAGTTTTGGGCGGAGAAAGTGATTTTTAATTTATTCAATCGAATCTACTTCTTTCGACCCGACAAATACATGCACAGTGTCAGTAAAATAGAGAATGGAGAGCGTAAGCTACTCTCCATTGCCTTGTACCTGTAAATCATATTTTTACGTTGCGGCGAAAGACCCGTATAGCAAAGTTTCCACGGGTTTTTAAAAAGTTGACCATATGGTCGACAAAATAACGTTATTGCACGGCAGGCTAGGTTTCAATTCACCGCCATTTCACTTATATTTGCGCCCTTAAAATTCTCCGCCTACATTCAGCTTACTCGGCGGTAGAAACTTTTCTTAACGCATTTCGTGTAATTGGATTTTTAAAAACGCATGTCTTCATTATCGGTGGCGGAAAAAGAGCAATCAAAAGGTATTAAAATGCTTTTGGTTGCGGTGTTGTGCTTAGGACTTAACTGGCCAGGTATGAAACTAGGGCTAGAGATCGTTGGCCCTGTGTGGATGGTGTGCTTACGCTTCTTGTTAAGCCTTCCCGTACTTGCGCTGTTTGTACTTATCACCAAAAAACGTTTACCGGTGCTCAATCGTAAAGATCGCTCGGTAGTTTTTGTCGTTGCGTTTTTCCAGTTTATCCTATCTATGGGGCTTATTACTGTCTCCCTGCAGTTTATCCCCGCGGGCACGGCCAGTATTCTTATTTATACCACCCCTCTCTGGATGCTGCTTATCGATACATTATGGTATCGGCAACGCCCGCCTTCTAAGCGATTAATCCTTACCGGTATATCTACTATTGGCTGTGCAATGATTTTATTTGCTTCGGGAGAGCCAGGCGCATGGCTACCCCTGTTTGGGATGCTGTTAGCGTCTGCATTGTGGGCGATCGCTATTCGTCGAGTGTCTTTTCATAAATGGAAAGGTAGCGTTATTGAGGCGGTATTCTGGCAATTCACCATTGCTGGTTTCGCCATGCTTGCTATTGCTCTGATAGTAGAGCCAACGCCAAATTTTGGGGCCTACGATCTAATTGACTGGCTGTTACTTGCCTACATTGGCCCTGTGGCAACGGGTCTTGGTTTTGGCCTTATGGTTGCGGCTGGACCTAAATTACCGCCAGATAAAATCGTTCTTATTAGTACACTT
This sequence comes from Alteromonas sp. ABH4_454, assembly GCF_056311775.1. Taxonomy (NCBI): domain Bacteria; kingdom Pseudomonadati; phylum Pseudomonadota; class Gammaproteobacteria; order Alteromonadales; family Alteromonadaceae; genus Alteromonas; species Alteromonas sp. ABH4_454. The sequence goes on from NZ_CM149972.1 coordinate 2,011,784, forward strand.
ACCCCGATTGTGGGCTATGTAAGTTCTGTGATATTACTTAAAGAAACGCTGCTGCCTATGGTTATGGCCGGCGCAATATTGATGATTGCAGCGCTAATCGTAAACGGCCTTTCACCAAGTATGCTTAAGAAAATACTAGGCAAAGGACGCACAAAGTAATCTCTGTTTAAAGCGTTAAGCGAGGTTGGATAAAGTCTAAAAACGCAGAGATACGAGACGATACGGCGCTATTTTTGTAGTACACCGCTTGCACTGATTCTCTGCGATTTGGACTCACAATATCCTCGCTAAACAAATCGACAAGCGTGCCCTCGCTAATATCCTTATGAACCATAAAGTGGGAAAGTAACGCGATACCTTGCCCTGCAATGCATAGTTGTCGAATGGTTTCACCGCTTGACGCATGAAGGCTGTATTGCAAGTTGATATCTTGCTTAAGTGGCCATTTATTTAGACTTGGTGAGTCGCTAAAGCCAATCAGTTTGTGTTTGTTTAGCGTGCTAATTCCATCATCGTTTTCAGATATGGGATATTTTTCAAGATACTGTGGACTTGCCACAATATGTAGTTTACTTTTTCCTAGACGTCTAGCATGCAAGTTAGAGTCGCTTAAATCACCAATACGTATTGCGATGTCGGTTTTGTGTTCTAACAAGTCGATAATGCTATCGTGACTGGTGATATCAAGCGTTATGTCAGGAAATGCTTCTCGAAATTCACCCACTAACGGCGCTAACTGGTGGAGTACAAACGGGCTCGCAGCATCAACCCGAAGTTTTCCAGACGGGGTACGCTTCAACAGCCGAAGTGCCTCTTCACCTTTTTCCAATATATTTAGCCCGTCTCTGGCATATTGCAGAAAAAGCTCACCTTCTTCTGTTAGCTCTAGCCGTCTGGTAGTGCGATTCAATAGGGTTACATCTAAGCTATCTTCAAGGCGGGTAACCGCTCTGCTGACTTTCGCAACCTGCTGATTAAGCAAATTTGCAGCACTGGAAAAACTACCTGTATCCACAACGGTTAGGAAGGCTTCTAAATCTTCAGTTTTTGATGAGACTGGCATTACACACCTTATATTTTCAAATACCGCAAAAGTATTTTGTCATTAGTGCTGTTTTTTGCAAATAAATTTATCGTCAAACTGTACGCACTTTATTAATGGCTTTCAAAAAACGGTGTAGTTGTTCGTTCTAGAAGCCAATGGTGGCGTTGTTAATCAAGCCATCTCGTTAATTACTTTTTGAGGATAATTGAAATGCCTATTGCATTATTTGCGTTAACGTTAAGTGCGTTTGCTATTGGCACAACAGAGTTCGTGATAGTGGGGCTTGTCCCCACCATTGCTACTGATCTTGGTGTTACGTTACCGAGCGCAGGCTTACTGGTAAGCTTGTACGCCGTTGGTGTTGCCGTTGGCGCACCGGTTCTTACCGCCCTTACGGGAAAGTGGAATAGAAAGCATGTTCTGCTTAGCTTAATGGCGCTATTTGTGGCTGGTAATATTCTCGCTTGGCAAGCGCCTAGCTACGAGAGCTTAATTTTAGCTCGCATATTGACAGGCCTAGCGCACGGAGTGTTCTTCTCCATAGGGTCCACTATTGCTACTGGGCTTGTGGCGAAAGAAAAAGAGGCCAGTGCTATTGCCATTATGTTTACTGGTTTAACCGTAGCTCTTGTGACCGGTGTGCCCTTAGGGACTTGGATTGGTCAAAATTTCGGTTGGAGAGCAACTTTCCTTGTGGTTTCCGCACTTGGCACACTTGCGCTAATTGGTAGTGCGTTGTTGGTACCGAGCAATCTTAAACAAAGTAAGCCTGCCACCTTGGGTGAACAAATGAAAGTGTTGGTTCAGCCTCGTCTGGTATTAGTGTATCTAATGACGATTTTGGGGTATGGCGGCACGTTTACGGCATTCACCTACCTCGCCCCTATATTGCAGGAAGAGGCGGGTTTTGCGCCCTCAGCCATTAGCTTAATTATGTTGGTTTACGGTGTATCTGTCGCGGTAGGCAATATTTATGGCGGCAAGCTTGCTGACAAAAAAGGCCCAATCCGTGCGCTAACAATCATCTTTTCAGCCCTTGCAGTCATCTTGTTTGCGCTGACATTTACCATGGGCAGTAAAGTTGCCGCAGTGATTACTGTTTTAGTGTGGGGGGCATTTGCCTTTGGCAATGTGCCAGGGCTACAGGTTTACGTTGTTCAATTAGCAGAGAAGTTTACCCCTAATGCCGTCGATGTGGCATCAGGTTTAAATATTGCGGCATTTAACATTGGCATAGCAGTGGGTTCCATCTTAGGTGGCGCAATTGTCGATGGCATGGAGCTATCAGATACCGCATGGATTGGTGCGCTTATTTCTGTCTCAGCTTTGGTTGTTACTCGCTACAGCGGCTATTTAGACAAGCGCGCACTCAATACTGCGAATACGGCGAATAATACAACGAGCGCGTAGGGAGGTCACAATGACGACAAATACCTTTGATAAGCTTGCACAACATACGTTCTCTGTAGGTGTAGAGCTTCCGTTAGATAACGACTGGGCACATTTCGACGCCACAAAAGGTACGCCGTTTGGCGTACCTGATATGACCGAGCATCACAGCCGTATTCAGCTAGCTGACAAGCTGGGGTTTAAAGCAGCGTGGGTACGAGATGTACCAGTTTACGACCCTAGCTTTGGTGACGCGGCTCAGGTTTTCGAAACCTTCACTTACTTGGGCTATTTAGCAGGTATCACAGACAATATTCTATTAGGCACAGCCGCTGTTGTTTTACCTCTTAGGCAGCCATGGCTTGTTAAAAAGGCGGCAGCAACGGTGCAGCAGCTAAGTAACGACCGCCTTATACTCGGTGTAGCCAGTGGGGATAGACCAGTGGAATATCCGTTGTTCGATGTTGATTTTGACAGTCGCGGCGAGCAATTCAGGCAGTCACTAGAGATTGTAAAGTACGGTGAAAATTCTCTTAAGCCTGGCATGTCACTGTTACCACGCTCAACAACGCAACCGTTGTACGTTGCAGGACTTGCACAGCAAAACCCTCAGTGGGTTGGCGAAAATATGGACGGTTGGCTAGCGTATCCAGGTACACCGAACGACCATGCAAAGCGCGTAGAACTATGGCGAAATGTCGCTGGCAACAAGCCGTACGTTAGTTTTATTCATCTCAATTTGGTTGAAGACGATGAAGCGCCCATAAAACGCCACCGATTCGGGGTTGAAACTGGTGTAAACGGGCTTATCAAAGAACTCAATGCAATGAAAGAAGCGGGGGTTGATCATATTGGCCTGCACTTCAGACGTAATACGCAACCTGTAGAAGACGCGATGCAGCGCATTGCTGACAAGGTATTACCTCACTTTCATAAATAACGGAACCAACAAGGAGGCATCATGCCGAATGTAAATCAGTCACAATCTAAAATTCCTTCGCTAGGTGTAGGCACGTTTCGCTTAAAAGACGATGAAGCCTATAACAGCGTGACAATGGCACTTGAAGTGGGTTTCCGTCACATTGATACGGCGCAAATTTACGGCAATGAAGAAGCGGTAGGTCGCGCTATTAAAGACGCTATTGCAAACAATCTTGTTGCACGTGAAGACCTTTTTGTCACCACCAAGGTATGGAACGACAAGCTGAATAAAGCAAGCTTTGTGGATAGCGTAAAAGAAAGTTTGGAAAAGCTTCAACTGTCATACGTTGACCTGCTACTTATTCATTGGCCGTCACCGGAAAATGGCGAAAGCATGGAAGAGTACCTAGGTGAATTGCTGCGCGTTAAGGAGCTAGGCCTGACAAAAGAAATTGGTATTTCTAACTTTACCGTGGCACAAATTGAAGAAGCGGTGAGTATCTTGGGCGAGGGCGTTATCGCAACGAATCAGGTAGAGGTGCACCCTTATCTTACTAATGGAAAAGTGCGTGCAGCGTGCGAGAAGCATGGCATCACAGTTACAGGGTATATGCCGTTTGCTGTGGGCAAAGTGCTAAAAGACGAGACTATCACTGCGATTGCAGATAAATATGGTGTAAGTACTGCTGAGGTAGTCGTAGCCTGGGAAGCTGGCCCATGGTTTAGTCACTATTCCATCGTCGACTAAGCGTAAAAACCTGGAAACCAATTTCAAAGCGCTTGAACTTACCTTAGATGCAGAGGATATAGCGAAAATTGATGCGCTAGATTGTGGCGACCGTCAAGCCAACCCAGATTTCTCACCTGCGTGGGACTAATTGGAAAAATCACCGTGTTAAGGAGCTTTTATGGAAGCTAACGTTTGGCAATTTGATCAGGCCGGCGCTGCACTGGTACAAGATGTACGGGAATTTTCTGAGCCAGAAGCAGGGCGTATTGTTGTGCGCAACTATGCTATTGGCATTAACCCAGTTGACTGGAAATTTATCGATGATAACCCGCGAGACTGGGAAAAAGGGCATATTCCTGGTGTAGACGGCGCAGGTGTTGTTGTTGCTGTAGGAGAGGGCGTTGATAACAATCTTTTGGGTAAGCGGGTGGCTTACCATCATAGCCTAGGTGAACACGGAAGCTTTGCCGACCATAGTGAAGTGTACGCAAGTCGCGTAATGCTAGTGCCAGAAAGTGTGGATTTTGCATTGGCCGCTGCCTTGCCATGTCCAATGCTTACTGCCTGGCAAGCGTTTAGTAAAGTACCGGTAAGAAAGGGCGCTGACGTGCTAGTCAGCGGTATGGGCGCCGTTAACAAATTGCTGGCGCAAATGCTTTCACAAGCAGGTTTTAGTGTGCATGTTATCTCAGGTAGCTTTACTCAAGAGCAAGCTGCTGAGATGGGCGTAAAAGCCATTCATCGCAATAAGCCTGAAGGGCAAGCCTTTTACGCGCTTTTCGATGCAAATGGTCCAGACTATGCGGCGTCATTCGTGCCGCTTCTCGAAGCTAATGGGCACGTGGTAAGTATTTTAGGTCGTATTGAAGAGCCTATTGATGCGCCTTTCACTCGCACTATTTCTTATCATGAGATAGCCCTAGGCGCGCTGCATGATTATGGCGATTTATCGCAGTGGCAGCGCTTGGTGAAAAACGGAGAGGCGCTACTTGAGCAAGTCGCTGAGCAATCTTTAGTGGTTGAGATCCCCAATCTTTTCGAATTTGATAATTTGAACAAGGCGCTGCAATTTTCAAAAGAAGATAAGCGAAAGGCGGTGGTTACGGTGTCATAAAGCCGGAACGATTAGGTTTCTTCCTTTATCTTTGGCTACGTAAAGAGCTTTATCAGCCCGCCTAAAGGCTTCGACAATATCGTCGGAGCCTTTACATAATGTCCAACCTATACATGCTCCCAGTTTCCTGTCATCTATCGATGCAATCGCTAACTGATTTATGGCACGGTGGACGATTTCCAATTGTTTTGCAAATTCCTCGGCTTCGCTAAACTGACTATCATTAGGCTTTGTAATGCGCTTTGCAATGGCAAACTCTTCACCACCATAGCGCGCTGCTACTTGTCCCTCATCATTAAGCGGCGCAAGAATGTTAGCAATGCCCTTTAGTACTTCGTCACCTACATCGTGCCCAAATGTATCGTTGATACTTTTGAAGTGATCTAAGTCGATTAGCGCAATGGCTAACGCATCATGATCGTGTAAGCTTTTATCAAACGTATTGTCCACGAACATATCCAGCGTACGACGATTGGGCAACTCCGTTAAACTATCTTTGGAAGCCAGTTCTGCTAGAGTGCTATTCGTTTGTTCGAGCGCAAGGGTACGCTCTTTTACCAGCGCTTCTAATTTAGATGCCTGTTCACTTTTTAATTGTGCAGTTTCTTTCTGCGCGTCTCTTTCCCTTTGAACAACTTTCACCATATAGCTGGCGGTAAGTGCAACCATAAATAGGCATGTCATAACTAGCCCAGACATAAAAGTGGCGATGGGCTCTAAATAAAGCTCGACCTCAAAAAGTGCAATAATAGTAAGGACTAGGGTACTAAATGTTACTGGAAGCATAGCGGCAGCTAGCCACTTGGCTCTATCAGAGCCCCGCTTGTGCTCTACGACGATAACAATACCCGCTATCAGTATATAAGGGAAAAAGAGGACAACAGGAAGCTTTAAGGCAATATCTAATCCCACCGTTTGCCAAAGTAAAATACCCATAAAGGGCAACACTATGCAGAATCGTTTCACCGTCTTTGCCCCGTACACTTCGTGGTTGTCTCTGGCAAGAGTTTGAAACAATACCCAAAAGGCAGTAATCAATACCGAATAAATACTGATGGCATAGCTAATGTCATTCAAGCTTGGTGTATTTGGCCACAGTAGTTCAAATGCGTAACCGAACACGCGGAAAAACCAAAATGTTGTCGCAAAAATAAATGATGCAAAGCTCAAAAAAACTAAGTTACGGCTAGCAATATAGCCTAATGCACAAAGTAGGGTAAGCAGCCCCATTGCGCCGAAAAATGCCATATCCCGCTGCAAGGTTTTCATATACAAGTTACTGTAATACTCAGGTGTGGCGACCGAGAAACTGTATCTTAAAATCTCACCAGACATAGTGCCGGTAAACTCAGTATAAGAAGACGGCTGCAATACAGAGGGGAAATGATAATTGGGCGTATTCACCGCTCGAGTACTGTAAGGTTTACTGTCGCCGGTTTCCCATTGATAATTGCCATCGGTGACAACTAACGTTTTCATTGCAGGGAAACTTATTGAAAACCAGACGGGAACTTGTGTATCTAACTGATTGTAAATACGAACTTTGAAATGCAAATACTGTGACGGCGACCTATCAATAACATCAGCGCTATACAACCACTCTTCTTCGCCGGTTATAATTGCTGAGTCACTTACCGCAAAAACTACATCGTTATCTAAAGACAACATAGTTTGTGAGTTATTGAAATTAGCTGCGTTGGCCGTCTGGCAACAGCATGCTATTACAAGCCATGCGAGCAATATTCGCAGCATTCATCGTCCTTGTTTTATTGGTTTTTTTTATCTACAACTCAATATAGCACATAGTTTCAAAAATTTAGTACGCATCAAATAAAACATAAGTATAGGTAAATCGCCTATTTCTTGTTGCGTTTTTAGCGTGGATAACTAATTAAAGTCGTTAGAGAACTCGAAGCTAATAAAATGTGTGATGTCGTGTCACTTGATAGGCGTTGAGAGCGCGATGTACAACGTAAATAACACACAGGCTAAGTGCAATGGCAACCACTACCGATGAAAAGCGATACAGCGCACTATAAATAATATCCTGCTCAGGTGAGAGTGACTGGCCGTACAAAATGCCAAAGGTCGTTAGCACACCGAAGCCAGTACCAGCACCACCTCCGCCTAAGACATGTTGGCGGCTAATGAAAAACACCAATATCCACAAGCTAAAGCTAGCAAAAAATAACGTATCACTATAATTGAGCAAAATGAGACTGGGCGAGCAGGGCAAGATTACAACCAATGAGTGTACCCAGTGCCCGTTGCCATCCACTCATCGTTGCGCCTTTCCAACAAAGTGGAAATAGTATCAAGACGCTCGCAGCTTGTGCTGATATCGAATCTACTAAGTCAAAGGTTTGAAACACAGCAAAGGATAATGTGGCGACTGTCGTACATAAGATAACTTCGTGACGAATACTCGCTTTATCTTTTGTCGCTTTGGGCAAAGGCGTGCGCGGCGCTTCATCGGGAAAAACAATATGCAAGGCCAATGCAATTATCAGTGCCAACAGAGTTGCACCTATGTTTGATATGACCAATGCATAAATATCTATTCCATCACTACTGTAGCTGGCAAAATGAAGTTGCAGCGATAGTCCTACAAGAGAAAAGGCCCCGAATAAATACAGTGTACCTTTACTCATCTGCCAAAACAAAAAAGCAAAAGTGGCGGCAATTAGCGGTGTGATCAGCAATGGGTGGCTGCCGAACAAGCCGTAGATCACTAAAACAGTAGCCGCAGGAAAGGTGGTTGCGGCAAGAAATTGTCGAACAATGTGACCGTTTATAACGGCCACCAGTCCAAGCAATAGAATTGGATACAAAGTGAAAAATATCGGATTAGGCCAATCCAACGCTTTCGATATAGCAAACCCTAACGTGGCACCTGACGCGATCCGAAGCATCTGCTGAACATCATTTTTACTTAGCTGTGATTCCATATTTTATGTCTAGTAAACCATAATTTAAGTTTAATAAATAAAGTGCAGTAAGCTTATAAAGTGAATTTGAATATTTGCTGCCGCCCTTTCAACAGGATTGTCTGGCACAATTTGTACGGTAGCGCGAGCACCACTGGTGAGATGTTTTAACGATATTTTTTGTTCATCAAGCTTAATATGGACTCTTTGGCGCTGCGCATCGCGTACCCATCGGTTCGATTTCTCAACGCTTGCAAGGGTGCCGTTGGCAGCGAGTTGACCGTCACTTACACCAGCTTCAAACTCAGCCACTTTCGCTTTAAACACTTTGCCAGGTAGCGCATCAAAAACCACATTAGCTTGAATCCCTTCCTTTACATTGGTTAGCGATTTCTCTCGAAAGTCTGCAACCACATCTAACGTGTTATCAACTACCGAGGCAAGCGGCGTACTTTGCTTAGCATAAGTACCCTGAGTTACCTGCATGTTTGCCATGACGCCGTTATGCGGTGCTTTAATTTTTGTATAGGCTAAGTTTAATTCTGCCCGTTTGACCGCATTTACCGCGTCTAAATATTTCAGGTTTTTGTCGCCTTGCTTACCTCTTGCAACAACTTGCTGGTTTAGTTCGGCTTCAAGCGTACTAATTTCAGCTTCGGCGCTTTTAAGCTGAGCGTAGGCTTTATCTACGTTTTGTTGAGATACCACTTTGGTCTGCTTTAGGGAACGCAGCCGTTGAAATTCATTGTTACGCTCGTCGTAAATTGCGGATGCTGCCTCTAATTTGGCTCTTATCGCTTCTGCTTTGGCATCAATTTGAGCATTTTCTAGTTCCACATTTGCCAAAGCAATCTGCGCCTTCTCAAGCGCAATTAGGTAAGGTGTTTCGTCAATAGTGAACAAAACCTGTCCTTCTTTTACGGTTTGATTATTTTTGACAAGCACCTCATTAATCGGCCCATTTATCTGGGGTGAGATTTGTGTGACCTGATGATAAACCCTCGCCTGTGGCGTCATAGGCATGCGTATATCTGCAATAATGAAGTAGACAAAACAGATGGCGAAACCGACCAAAGACAGTTTTATATACCTAGCAAATTCCTGATCTGGTGTTCGTTGACTCACTTAAATGACTCCAACAATTTTGCTGCATTGGCTTCAATTTTCTGAACACATCTAGCCATAGTGCGTAATTCCTCGTCCGATACTCCTGCGTACACTTCATCTCGAAGTGCCATTAACGTACTTTCGATATCATTCATTCGGCCTTTGCCCTTATCTGTGAAATAAAGCAAGCGACTTCGTTTGTCGTTATCACCTGTAACGCGTTTGATTAAACCCGTAGTTTCGAGCTGCTTGATGGTGCGCGTTAAACTAGGCATTTCTATTTCCAAGCTTTCTGCCACCATCTGCTGTGTACAGCCTTCACCAAGTAACGACATATGAATCATTACGCGCCATCTAGACTCTGTAAGGTCGAGGTGTGCGACAGATTCAGTAACAGCTCTTCTGCACTTTTGCGCTGTACGGGCAAAAAGCGCAATAAGATGAAGTGGCATGGGTTCTGAAAATGACATATCGGCATCCTTGATTTTACTTAGCATGCTAACTAGTTTAATTGTTTAGCATGCTAAGTAAATAATATTGAGATGAGGATGATATTTTGTAAGCTGAGCGCTTATTAGGAAAAGCGTAAATGGATAATTATATAGAGCTGTGTTTGTAACAGATGTATAGGCTTTAAATAAGTGCTGTTGAGCACTGAGCAAGTACAGGGTGAAGTGGAATATTCATAAAAAATAAAAAAGCCGTTTATTAAGAATAAACGGCTTTTGGCTTAGGTCCAAAGGGAGATTTGGATTTAGAATTTACCTCTAAACGAAGCAAACCAGTTTGTGCTAGTGTCATAAACTGTTGGATACGTATTACCGTTACCAAGAGCTGGACCTGCGCCAGAGTAAACTGGAGGTTGCTCGCCAAGAAGGTTTAGAACACCTAGCGTGAACTCTAAATTGTCGTTCATGAAATAAGTGGCAGAGATATCAAGATAGTTGATAGCTTTGAATCCAGTCTCAAGTGTATCACCGTCATCATCGTTATCAGTTGTACCAAAGTGTCTCCAAGTCGCAGTAATATCAACGTCTAGGTTGGTATTCCATGTTGCCATAAATCTATGACGATACTCAGGGTTAGGTGCGCCACACGCGTTTCCGAAGAAGCCAGCACACTCAACAGTGTCACCACCAGGGAATGGTACTGTGCTTAGTTCATCTAGTAGCGTAGCTGCGTAGTCGAATCTTACATCACCAAGCTCTGTGTCGAAGTTATAGCCTACCTGAACATCCACACCCGAAGTTTTAAGCGTAGCAATGTTTAGGTTTGTTTGTTGGAAACCAACACCAAATGTGCCTGCTGCAAGTGAACCCGCAGAAGAACGGGTAATTAGGTTACAGAAGGTTGGGTCACCTGAATCAAGACAGTTGTCGAAGATAGTTTGAGCTGGAATACCAGCAGAAATCGCATCCTCTACTTCGATGTCGAAATAATCCACAGTAATCGAAAGACCTTCAATACTTGCTGGCGTAATTACAACACCAAAGGTTACAGTATCTGCAGTCTCAGGAGATAGTTGTGGGTTACCACCTGTTAAAGATTGTGTTTGACCCGAGATAACGTCAAGAATATTGCCGTATTGCGCAGCTGTAACGCCGGTACGCGCACAAGTTTCAAGTGACGCGATTGGGTTGGCGCCTGCACATGGATCGTATAGCTGTTCGCCGCTAGCATCGGTACCTGCTGGGCTTAGGTTAGGTAGACCTGTGTTTTGACCTGTAAATAAGTCAATTACGTTTGGCGCTCGAACAGCGCGCTGGTATTGCGCACGTAGTTTAACGTCATCTACTGGTGTCCACGCTAACTGGTACCCGTAAGCATTCGTGTCAAAGCTGTTTGTCGTGCCGTTACCGTCTGCGTCATAGTCGGAGAAACGATATTGTGCACTTAACACTAACTCTTCAGCTAACTCTGCACCAGAAATAAGAGGTATTTGAACCTCGGTGAAGAATTCACGAACTTCAATTTTACCTGCTACTGCTAGCGTTGCACCGCCTACACCGGTGAAACCACCACCTTGAACTTGGCTAATTTCATCTGGTGACGAAGCAAGTTCGTCTTTACGGTATTCAATACCAAATAACACGCCAATACCATCATCAGCAGTAGGGATCTTAATGCCGTAATCGCCTAAGTTAGCTTGGATATCAGCACCAAATACTTTTTGTGACGTTTCACCGTTTACAATACCAATACCTTGGATGAAGTCTAATTGATCTTGCGTTACAGAACTTTCACCGCCAGGGCGTTGGAAGATGTTGTAAGGTACACAGCCGCCAGACTGGTCAAGACAGACTACGTTACCATCTTCGTCAGTGGTTGCTAACAGCGCTTGCTGTAGGTTAGCGACGACGAAATCGTTCGTAGCTGAGCTTTGGTCACGAGTTTCTGAGATTTGACCAAATACGTTCCAAGCCCAGATATCATCAATGAAACCATTTAGACCACCAACGAAGCGCCATGCGCTGTTCTCAAGACGAGAGTTACGCGAGCCACCTTCAACGTTACGGTGAGATGCTGTGATTCCGCTTACGATTACATCGTTTGCAATATCGTCAGCCGAACAACCAAAAATATCAGTGAACGCTAAACCGCTGTTACCTTGGATGAATGGGTTTCCGCAGTTGATGTCGTATGCGCCGATACCAAACGAGGCACTTGGAGCAATCTGAGCATCACTGGTGTTGTTGATGTAGGAAAAGTCAGCGTAAGCTTCTAAATCGTCTGCAAGCTCGTAGTTACCTTTCGCATAGAAATGATAACGCTCAGAAGGGCGTTGGAAAAAGTTGGTTGCACCAAAGTTATAGGTTTGAGTCGGGCCGCCCGCGTAAGGAATAATATTTCCATCTTCTTCCTGGAACGCAAAGCCACCAGGGCCACCAAACAAGCGGAAGTTAGCTGAACCTACACAACCAAACCCTTCGAAACTTGCTGAGCCGCTGCTTTGGCCCAGTGTACACGCTGAAAAAATTCTATCAGCTTGGACGATCTCTTCGCGGTCTTCATATGACGCATAAATGGTTACGTTACCTTTACCGTCGGCGGAAGATGCGCCAAACATTGTGTAGATAAGTGTTTCGTCGCCGTCCATGGTTGAACCAGGGATAGGCTGCTGGGCTGCGTTAAGCACGCCTTCATACAAGCCATTGTCGTTGTCAGCGTAGTTTGTGCTGAACTGACCGCCAAACTCTACGCCTTCGAAATCATCGCGAAGAATGAAGTTTGCAACACCACCAACAGCATCAGAGCCGTATACCGCTGATGCACCACCCGTTAGGATGTCTACACGTTCCAACATTTGCGTTGGAACTAGGTCGACGTTAGCTGCGCTGGTTCCCGAAGAGCCATATGGGAGACGTTTGCCGTCAATCAATACCAACGTTCTGTTCGCACCTAAACCACGGAGGTTTAGTGTTGCAGTACCCGTTGAACCGTTGGAAACTTCTGATGCTTGTCCCGCGAATACTTGTGGAAGCACGTTAACGAAGTCTTCTACACGTAAGTTACCGCGAGCGGCTGCTTCAGCGCCTGATACACTCAGTACAGGTGTTGCTGCTGCAACATTGGGGTTTGAAAGTAAACGTGAACCAGTGACTTCGATTTTCTCGACCGGTTCTTCCTCTGACTCAACTTCTTCTTGGGCGTAGACACTACCAGAAAATGCCAACGATGCGGCAGCGCCAAAGACGCAGGCAAGTCTCACCGACTTTGCCAGTTTGTGGTTTTTAAACATTGTAGTCTCCCTAGACTTTAATTTTATTGCTTTAATTATTTTTAGTGTGTTTTTTAGACACTTATTATGTATTGCACAACTTTTGAATATTATCAATAGCATATATGCGTAAAATCTAAGAAGCGGCTCTTTTTAATGAATATTTATTGTTATTTTATAAAAAGTTTAACTTTCAGTAATATTTTGCGCTTTTTTATACAGCAATATGATCAGGATAAGTCGAGGATATCTAAACAAATAATCGGATTTGGCGGTTAGAAATCAGCAGTAGAACTCTATTTTTTTATACTTTAGTTTAATTTTTTCTCTGTTTTGCGTAGCAGCTTCAAAAATAAAATAAGCGCAAATTTAGAGAAAATGACGAATAATTTAAGACAAATGGCGTCAAAAATCGGAATGTTCAAAAATTCGTTTTGGGGTTGCTTTTGGGGGAAAGGTCAGCCCCATCGGACCGACTTTTATAGTTTCATGGTTTTAAAGCATCAGGTAATAGCTTAACTGACTTTTGGAAGCTCTGTTTGCAGAGATTATAGTTCCAACAACGATTTCAGCTTTTTGAGGTATCGACGGCTAACGGGTATCGAATCTCCCGTCGCCATTAGAAGCGTAGCAAGGCCATTATCCAAGAGTTTAATTTCCACCACACAGGATAACCTCACTAAGTATTGCCGGTGACATCTTACAAGCCCGGTTCTCTCTTCTAAGGTCTTTAATGTGAGTTGCGTGTCTGCTAGTTGCTCTAAAGTTTTAACATGTACTCCCGCCACATCACTATATGCAAAATGAATATCTGATTCAGGTAATAGCAAAATGCGCTGATGGCCCACGCAGGGAATATGTATCAACGTAGGTGAGGCGATTGTGTCGATACCAGTCTGGGGAAAACTTCTCTTTTTCAGCCTTGTAAGTGTTTTATTGAGCCGCTCTGGTTCTACTGGTTTTAGTAAGTAATCAAACGCATTATCCTCAAATGCCTGAAGAGCATACTGCTCAAACGCGGTAACCAATACAACATAAGGCATGGTGTCTATGTCAAGCATAGCTAACACATCTAGCCCCGAGAGCTGAGGCATTTCTATATCTAGAAAAATAACGTCTGGATTGTATTGTTTTATTAAAGCCAACCCTTCTATTGCGTTTGCTGCCTCGGCTAAGACTTGTACCTCATTGGTTTCGTTTAGCAACTGACAAAGCTCATCTCTGGCGAGAGGTTCGTCATCAATAACAATTGCCCGAAATACTGAATTCTTGGTCATGGTAAGCTCTGATAAGAATGAAGAGTATGTGGGATAGAGAAAGACATACGGGTGAAGTGGTTAGTCCGACACTCGATTACCAGGCCTGCTTGTTGGCCAAACTGATGAATAAGCCGTTTATCTACAATATCCATTCCTAAACCCGCGTTTTGCTCTTTCTTAGGTTTATACAAGCCAGCATTGTCTTCGACAAGAATGTGAATATGGTCATCTGCTGTACATCGTATATTTAAAGATAGGTGACCCCCCTCTATGCACTGAGCGATGCCGTGCTTGACCGCATTTTCAACTAATGGCTGTAGCGTAAAACTAGGTAAAAGTGCTGACATTGCTGCTTCGTCGTATTTTACAGTGACTTGCAGGCGCTCCGCAAAACGCGCTTTCTCAATCGCCAGATAAGCATTAACGTGGTCAATCTCTTCTTTCAGGGTAACAATTGCTGTATTTTGCTTGAGGTTTATTCTAAAAAAGCGCGATAAGCTTAGCACGAGCTCTCTGGCCTTTTTGGGGTCGCGGCGGATAATAGCGCTAATGGTATTGAGCGCGTTAAAAAGAAAATGCGGGTTTACCTGTGCATGTAGCAACTTTATCTCTGATTGTGAAAGTAGATCTTTTTGTTGTTGATATTCGCCGTAAACTATCTGACTAGACAATAATTGAGCGATACCTTCTGCCATAGATAGCGTAACCGTCGACATAAACTTCCGTTTGGGTTCATAAAGCTTGATGGTACCCACAACTTCAGAACCAGAGTGGAGCGGTATAATTAACACAGAACCGAGCGGACAATTTTTGTCTAGGGTGCATTGATAAGGAAGCTCAGCGCCGTCTAAATGCACTATCTTGTTATTGTTCAACGATTCCATGGTACTTGATGATGAGATGGGCGTATTTGGGAGGTGATGATCCGCTCCCGTTCCGATAAACGCCAAAATCTTCTCTTTATCAGTAATCGCTACCGCACCCACATTCGTTTCTTCATAAATAATGCGCGCAATTTTTTCTGCGTTTACCGGAGTAAATCCAGACGTAAGTATACCCACTGAGCGGTCTGCGATGGACAGTGCCCTACGTGAAAAAGTAGCAGAGTACTTTTCAAATATCGTTTTCTTGTCAGATAAGATACTGATAAAAAGTGCGGCCCCCACAGTATTTGCAATTATCATAGGTGCGGCAATAGCACTGACCAGGGCGTAAGACTTTTCAAAAGGTTGTGCAACGGTAAGTAGAATAGCCATCTGAAATAGCTCTGCGACAAAGGTAACCACACCCACTTTCCATGGATTAAACAGATCTAAGCTCTTATTCTTTTTGACGTAGTAAATGTGCACTAGGCCACCAATCAAGCCTTCTAGTGTAGTGGAGATAGCGCAGGCCAGATCCGTAAAACCTCCCAATGAATAACGATGTAGGCCGCCGGTTAACCCTACGGCAAAGCCAACTATTGGCCCGCCTAGCAACCCACCTATGACAGCGCCAATGGCCCTAGTGTTCGCTATAGCATCGTCTATTTGCAGACCAAAATAGGTACCCAACACACAAAATGAAGAAAAAACTAAGTACACCAAGTAGCGGTGCTTGCGGTGGGAGGAAATACTGAGAATAGGAAGGAAAAGCGGTGTTTTACTGAGCATGTACGCCAGTACAAGATACACACACATTTGTTGAAGTAGTGAGAGTATGAGTTCCATGCTTGCCAATATTACCGCCAGTTAAAGGTGAGCCTCATTATAATCCATTTAAAACGTACAAAATAAATAGCCGCCCCATCTGAAGGGCGGCTCATCATAATGTCTGTATTTCGATTATTAAGTTACGCGTCCGCTGGTTGGGTGGGCTTTTCAGCACTTACAGACATAGGTTCAAGTGGGGCTTCGCCTTTCCCTTTAGAAATTCGAATGACATACACTGTGGTAATCAATGATGCAACGAGCCCGATGATTGTCGATACATTCATCGCCATACCGAAACCCAAGGTATCGTTATTTAAAATAAAAGTTACACAAACGGCAGTCATAAACATAGCCGGCACCGTGGTGATCCAATGCAGTTTATTATGTCTTAGTAAGTATGCAGACGCGGTCCACAGCATCATGACGGCTGTTGCTTGGTTGGCAAATCCGAAGTAGCGCCAAATAACGCCGAAATCAACTTGGGTAAGAATTCCGCCAAGCACAAACAAAGGGGCGGCCATGAACAAGCGGTTACGTATACCTTTTTGTTCAACGTTAAAGTACTCAGCCATAATGAGACGGCTTGAACGAAAGGCGGTGTCGCCTGACGTAATAGGCAAAATCACCACACCAAGAAAGGCAAGTATGCCACCCACAACGCCCAACAGTCCGAATGAAGAAGCGTAAACAACGTTTCCAGGGCCACCGTCACTGATGGCTGAAGACAGCGCTTCTAAATTGTCGAAGTATGAAAGGGCAATCGCACACCAGATAAGGGCAATCACGCCTTCACCTATCATTGCACCAAAAAACACGAAACGTCCATTTTTCTCGTTTTCCATGCAGCGGGCCATTAGTGGAGATTGGGTAGCGTGAAACCCGGAAATAGCGCCACAAGCAATAGTAATGAAAAGCGCTGGCCACAGCGGCATATCGTTAGGGTTTAGGTTAGTTAGCATATCGCTTGCTGAAAACTGACTTAAAATTGAGTGCTGGTCAGAATAGCTGGCTGCGGCTAATAAACCTACTGACATGAAGATTAGAAGTGCACCGAAAAACGGATAAAAGCGACCAATAATTTTATCTACAGGAACTATGGTTGCCAGTATGTAATAGGCGAAAATAATAGCTACCATGGTGCCAACTTCAACCTGCCATGATGTCTGGTCGTTGACTAAATTTGTGATCATACCTGCGGGCGCTGAGACAAAAACCACACCTACCAGCAGAAGCAGCACAATAGCGAACAAGTTCATAAAGTGTTTAGCGCCTCGGCCCAAATAACGGCCAGATAAGCTAGGCACTGACTCACCATTGTTGCGAACTGACAGCATGCCAGAGAAGTAGTCGTGAACAGCACCGGCAAAAATGCAGCCTAATACAATCCAAAGCATTGCTGCTGGGCCATATAGCGCCCCCATGATAGGACCAAAAATAGGGCCTACACCAGCAATGTTGAGTAGCTGTACGAGATATACCTTTGGTGTAGACATAGGAACAAAATCTACACCGTCTTTTTGGCTATGTGCTGGAGTAGGGCGTGCAGGTGTGACGCCAAATACCTTTTCGACAAAGGCGCCATATATAAAGTAGCCAGCAATAAGCGCGGCTACACAAATCAAAAACAATATCACAGGGCATTGTCCTTATTTTTATAAATAGGGATTATAAAAAGGGTCTCTTTCTTATGTTGTAAACGCTGTGTACAACAATGTTTGAAATAGGTTAACGATATGAAAGTGTGTATGCATGAAAAAAAGCAGTGAGCGGTCGCATAGCAAATTAAGCGGTAGGGAGTATGTAATTTCGCTCTACTGTTACGAGCAGTAAAATGCTAAAATCCGCGCAATTAACTACCAAGCCGTATCAAGCGTTTTGCCGCAATACTAAATTTGCGCGGAAAAGCATTGCTTATCCGTTATAAAACGCGCCTGTAAATAATTGTTTTACAGGGATAATAGATAACGAAGATAAGTATTGATGTCAGATAAAAAGCTTCTTGAAGAGATTAAAAAGCGACGTACGTTCGCAATCATATCGCACCCGGATGCGGGTAAAACCACCATTACTGAAAAAGTACTGTTGTTCGGGCGCGCCCTGCAAACGGCGGGTACTGTAAAGGGGAAAAAGTCAGGTCAGCACGCCAAGTCTGACTGGATGGAAATGGAAAAAGAGCGTGGTATCTCGGTAACTACCTCGGTTATGCAGTTTCCTTACAGCGATCACTTGGTAAACCTGTTAGATACCCCGGGGCACGAAGATTTCTCTGAAGATACCTATCGTACGCTCACAGCGGTTGATTCGTGCCTTATGGTAATCGACGCGGCTAAAGGTGTAGAAGACAGAACCCGTAAGCTTATGGAAGTTACGCGTTTGCGCGATACGCCAATTGTGACTTTTATGAACAAGCTAGACCGGGATATTCGCGATCCTATGGAACTGCTTGATGAAGTAGAAACCGAGCTTGATATACTGTGCGCGCCAATCACGTGGCCAATTGGCTGTGGAAAAAGCTTTAAAGGTGTATATCATCTTCACCGCGACGAGACTATTTTGTATCAAAGCGGTCAGGGTCACACTATTCAAGATGTGCGTATCATTAAAGGGTTGGATAACCCAGAGCTTGATACCGCAGTAGGAAGTGACCTAGCTGAAACCTTGCGTGACGAGCTTGAGCTTGTACGAGGTGCATCAAACGAATTCGAGCAAGAGCTTTTCTTGGAAGGCCAGTTAACGCCAGTATTTTTCGGTACAGCATTGGGTAACTTTGGTGTTGACCACATGCTTGACGGATTGGTTGAGTGGGCGCCTGCGCCACTTGGTCGTGAGACCGAAGAAGGGACTATTGAAAGCACTGACGGCAAGTTCAGCGGTTTCGTCTTTAAGATTCAAGCCAATATGGATCCGAAACACCGTGACCGTATCGCGTTTTGTCGCATAGTGTCGGGTAAGTACGAGAAAGGCATGAAAATGCGCAACAGCCGTCTAGGCAAAGATGTGCGTATTTCTGATGCACTGACTTTCTTAGCAGGCGATCGTGCTTTACTAGAAGAAGCTTATGCTGGCGATATCATCGGCTTGCACAACCACGGTACTATCCGAATTGGTGACACTTTTACTTCGGGCGATAACTACCGCTTTACAGGCATTCCAAACTTTGCGCCAGAGCTATTTAAACGTATTCGTTTGAAAGATCCACTTAAGCAAAAACAGCTGCTGAAAGGCCTTATTCAGCTTTCTGAAGAAGGCGCAGTTCAGGTGTTTCGACCCCTTGCAAACAACGATTTGATTGTAGGCGCGGTTGGTGTGCTTCAGTTTGATGTGGTAGTGGCACGACTAAAAGCCGAATACAACGTAGATGCACTTTACGAGCACGTGAACGTTGCAACAGCCCGTTGGGTTTACGCGGATGATGAGAAGAAACTAGACGAGTTCCGCCGTAAAGGTGAGCAGAACCTTGCCCTTGATGGGGGCGACAACCTGACGTACATCGCGCCAACAATGGTGAACCTGCAGCTATCGCAAGAGCGTTACCCAGATATTCAGTTTACGAATACGCGCGAAAATTAAGCTAGAAAGAATTAATTAAAGACAATATACATTATGAACATACATGCACTATTAGTTAACCGTTTCACTGAAGCTTTACAAGAAATGGGCGTAGATAATGCGCCAGTGCCAGTTTCGCGCAGTGCTCGACCTGAGTTTGGTGAGTATCAGTTTAACGGCGCTATGGCATTGGCCAAGCAGCTTAAGCAAAAGCCTCGAGATATTGCAGAGAAGATTGTTGAGACCGTTAAGCTTGACGATATTGCCAGTAAATTAGAAGTAGCTGGACCTGGCTTTATTAACGTACATTTAAACGACGATTGGCTGTCAAACCAGTGCGAGCTGTCGTTAACCGATCCGCGTTTGGGTATTGCAAAGTCAAAAGAGCAAAACATTGTAGTAGATTATTCATCGCCGAACTTAGCCAAAGAGATGCACGTGGGGCACCTGCGTACGACCATAATCGGCGATGCAGTAGTTAAAGTACTCGAGTTCTTGGGTCACAACGTAATTCGTCAAAATCACATGGGCGATTGGGGTACCCAGTTCGGCATGTTGCTTGCGCACCTGTCAGACAAGCTTCAAGAGGAAGTGGCGGAAACTGCGCTGTCTGACCTTGAAGACTTTTATCGCGAAGCCAAAGTACGTTTCGATGAAGAAGAAGGCTTTGCTGACCGTGCCCGTGAATACGTAGTTAAGCTGCAGGGCGGTGATGCACAGTGTCTAGCGCTGTGGGAAAAGTTCATTGATGTGTCTATCGCTCACTCAGAAGAAGTTTATGACAAGCTAAACGTAAGCCTTACCCGTAAAGATATTATGGGTGAGTCTGCGTACAACCACGACTTAGCTAATGTAATAAGCGACCTTAGAGAAAAAGGCATTGCGGTTGAAGACCAAGGTGCACAGGTGGTGTTTATTCCTGAGCTTGCCGATAAGGAAGGTAACCCGGCTGTTTATATCGTTCAGAAGTCGGGTGGTGGCTATCTTTACGCAACTACTGACCTTGCGGCCATGCGCTATCGCAGTGGCAAGCTAAATGCCGACCGTACGCTTATTCTTACTGACGCTCGCCAGGCACTGCACTTCAAGCAAACTGAAATTGTAGGCCGCAAAGCAGGCTTCATGAAAGAAGAGCAAACTTACGAGCACTGCCCGTTTGGTATGATGCTAGGCAGTGACGGTAAGCCATTTAAAACCCGTACCGGTGGCACGGTTAAATTGGTTGAATTGCTTGATGAAGCGGTTGAGCGAGCGGGCAAACTGATTGCCGAGCGTGACAACGATTTAAGTGAAGACGAGCTTAAAGAAGTTGCACGGAAGGTAGGTATTGGCGCAGTAAAATACGCTGACCTATCTAAAAACCGCACAACTGATTACATGTTCAACTGGGACTCAATGCTAAGTTTTGAAGGTAACACTGCGCCTTACCTTCAATATGCGTATACCCGTGTGAAAAGCTTGTTTAGAAAAGCGGGTGTTGATATGGCAACTATGCCGGTAGATATCAATATAGTTGAGAAACAAGAGCATGCGCTAGCAGTGTTATTGATGCAGTTTGAAGAAGTGATTGGCATGGTATCTCGTGAAGCGACACCTCACGTATTGTGTACGTACCTGTACGATGTGGCTTCAGCATTCATGACATTCTACGAAGCTTGCCCAATGTTAAAAGACGGCATTGAGCCAACTGTACGTGATAGCCGTCTAGCGTTGTCAGCTTTGGTTGCCAATACGCTAGAGAAAGGATTAACTCTACTTGGCATCGAAACACTAGAAAAAATGTAGTGTTCGCGGTACAACATAGGTAGTGATATTGAAAAGGCTGACATTGATTGTCAGCCTTTTTTTATGCTTAACGCTAACTACCAAGAGAGCTAGCTTGTCGGTCTCACTAATTGATTTGGTATTTCAAATAAAACCGATAGGCCAACACATCTTTATAAATAAGAAGACTAAATTATCTATTCAAATTAAGGACAGGAAACCCAAATGACTAAGATCCTTGCATTTGCAGGCAGTACCCGTAAAGGTTCGTTTAACCAAGCTATTGTTAACGTCGCTGCTGAAGGCGCCCGTGAAGCTGGCGCAGAGGTTACCGTTATTGACCTAGCCGACTATCAAATGCCAATATTTAATGAAGACGAAGAGGCTGAATTTGGCATGCCTGAAAAAGCGCAGGCGTTCAAAGAATTGCTAATGAGTCATGATGGTTTTCTTATAGCATCACCAGAATACAATTCTAGCTACCCAGCACTGCTGAAAAACGCTATCGATTGGGCATCACGTATGGGAGAAGGCGAAAAGCCACTGCAAGCGTATCGCGGTAAAGTGGCCGGTATTATGGCCGCGTCGGCCGGCGGGCTGGGTGGTATGCGTGTGCTGGTGGTACTGAGAATGCTGCTTGAAAACTTAGGTACTATGGTCCTGCCAAACCAAAAAGCTATCGCGAAGGTCAGTACGCTTATGGAAGATGGCGTAATTACCGATGAAAAAACGATTAAGCAGCTCAAGAATTTGGGTAAAGAAACCGCTGAGTTGGCTGGTAAACTGTCTTAGACGTGAGCGACCTTGCTAGAGCAACCCCAAGGGGGCTCTAGCTTACCAGTCAATCGGACAATTTATACATTCGTCCATGAAAGTGCCCTGAAATGTTGCGTAGTGGATGCGCGTGCCTGTTAGGTTCGCTCGATACAAACTTGCATCGTTCAGTTTTGCTTCCTGAATATTGGCGTTAATGAGTGAAGCACCTTCAAAGTTTGCTTTGTTCATCCAAACTCGCTCTAGGCGCGCGGCACGTAAGTTGGTGTTTACCATTGTCGCACCTGATAAACGCCCTTGGTCTAGGTTGGCACCTGAAAAGTTGGAGTTGGTGAAATCAACCCCTTGACCGAAAAGCGCCCAGCCATCTACACCTTCTAAGTTAGCGTTGCGAACTTTTGAACTGCGTAAATCTGCATGTTTTAAGTTGGCGGTAGCTAAATCAGCGTGGTCTAGGTTACTTTTCTTAAACGTCGAGTAGCTTAAGTTGGCGTGCCTTAAATTGGTTTTGTTGAACTTAACGTTTGTGAATACTGCCCCGTGCAAATTTGCATGGCTCAAATCAGCACCGCTCAAGTCTGTATTGCTACATACTGTTTTTGGTTTTATTTCACATCCGTTGATAATCTTCACATCATCTTCGAAATCGGGAATGGCACTGGCAGTTGCTGAATATAGGGCGACTAATAATAATACTGGGAGTTGTTTGGTTTTTTGAAAACGTAAGCGCATGAGAGCTCCTTAATGCCGAGAGGCTTTTTCACTGCCTCTCGGTTTGGTTTGCAAATTTAAAGCTATTGTTTAGCTACATTTTGCTTCTTATTGTGATTAGGAAGTTTAAATACCCAAAACGAACCACCTTGCGCTACAGGTTTAGTGAGTTCAGCCATATCTCCACCCCATAGAGGTACTGCACCACCATACCCTGACGCTAAACCAATGTACTGCTCACCATCCTCTTCCCAGGTTATAGGGCATGAAATGATGCCCGAGCCCGTTTGGAACTTCCAAAGTTCTTCACCGGTTTCCTCATCGAAAGCTTTGACATAGCCATCGCCCGTTCCGGTAATAATGAGTCCGCCTTTCGTCGCCAGTACCCCAGCCCACATAGGAAGTTTCTCTTTGTGTGTCCATTTAATTTCACCTGAAATGGGGTCTACGGCACGAAGTACGCCCACGTGGTCGTCATACATGCGCTTAATTCTAAAACCCTGTCCTAGGTAAGCTGCACCTTTCTTATAGGTCACTTCTTCCGTCCAGTAGTCTTCTTTCCAGTGGTTTGCGCCCATATAGAACCAGCCGGTATTCTGGCTGTAGGCCATCGGGTTCCAGTTCTTCCCGCCCAAGAATGGAGGCGATACCTCTATTGACTTTCCTCGTTTTTCACCCGGCTCAGGCAGTGGCGGGCGCTGTCCGTCTACTTCAACTGGGCGACCCGTGTCATGGTCTATGTGTGTGGCCCACGTAATGTTATCTACAAAGGGAAAGCCTCTGATGAATTCACCGTTTTGTCTGTTAACTACATAGAAAAAGCCATTTCTGTCTGCATGAGCCGTCGCTTTTACGAGCTTTCCATTATCGTAATAGTCAAATAGAACAAGTTCATTGTTGCCAGAGAAATCCCATGCGTCGTTAGGTGTATGTTGATAGAACCATTTAACCTCACCAGTGGTTGCATCTACACCTACTTGTCCGGAAGTATAGAGGTTATCCCAATCTCGCGGATCGCCGCCTTTGGCGGTGCGTTTCCATGTATTCCAAGGAGCGGGGTTACCTGCACCAATGATGATGGTGTTAGTTTCAACATCGAAACTTGCACTCTGCCATGGTGCTCCACCACCGTGGTGCCAAGCCTCAACCATTTCGCCATTTTCATCTTTCGGCCATGTTGTCACTTCGTATGAACCGCCAGTAGGTGTGCTGTCTTTTCCATTTAATCTGCCCATGTGCCCTTCAACAAATGGACGCATCCAAATCTCTTCACCGGTTTCAGGATCGCGTGCAAATAGTTTTCCTACAACACCAAACTCATCACCTGATGAACCGTGAATAAGCATGACTTTTCCTGACTTTTGGTCTTTAACAATCGTAGGTGCCCCCGTCATGGTGTAGCCTGCACGATAGTCTTCAAAGCGCTTCTTCCATTTTACTTTTCCCGTTAGCCGGTCAAGGGCAACAACGCCAGCATCCAGCGTACCGAAAAAGACTAAGTCACCATAAATTGCTGCGCCGCGATTTACCACGTCACAACAAGGTCGAATACCTTCTGGAAGGCGGTGGGCGTAGTCCCACAACTTCTTACCTGTTTTTGCTTCATAGGCGTAGATACGGGAGTAGCTACCGGTTACATAGACAATACCGTCGTACACTATTGCCTGGGATTCTTGACCCCGTTGCTTTTCATCACCAAAACTCATCACCCAAGCCGGAGATAGCATGTGTACATTTTCTTTGTTGATTTGATCTAGTCCGCTGTAACGCTGAGCTTCTGGACCCATACCATACATCAGCACGTTCTCAGGCGTCTTGGCATCATTTTCAATGTCTGCCCATGTCACGCCATCGTCCGCATATAAATGTGAACTCGTACCTAAACCAATAATTACGCTTAAGGCCAATGAAGCCTTTGAATAGAACTTAGCCATAGTTTTATTTCCACTGTTACCTTGATGTTGTGTTAACAGTATGTAACTAAGTAGAGGCTCTTATAAACGGAATTCGTCCTCCAAAACACGGGAAAATTTCCCTTAGTTTGAAGTGTAATGAAAACGCTAATATATTGATTTGCATGAGGTATCTTTATCATGAGACAAAGTCAGTACCAAAGGGGTATAAAAAAGATACGAAAGTACAGGGAAGATTTCCCGACTTTATTTAGTGGGTCTTGTTTAGCTGGCGATTTTGATATATCCCTGCTTGATGGCAAGGTGAACAAACTCGGCATTTGTTTGTAGCTCAAGTTTTCGCTTGAGCTGGGTGATAACGTTTGAAACCGTTTTTTCGGAAATATTGAGGCTTTCTGCAACCTGTTTTCGACAGAGGCCGTTCGCTATTCCAAGGAATATATCTAACTCTCTTTGTGTCAGATCTGTTAAGTTGCTTCCGGAATGTGACAGGTTGAATGTGGCGAGTTCAATTGCAGTATTGTGTTCCAAATAACGCCGGCCTTTAATGATAGATGTCACCGCGCTTATCAGCACATCAGGTTCACTTTGTTTGCTAACATAGCCCATTGCCCCTAGCTTCATAGCTCTATCGATGATGGAAATATCATCGAACATGCTGAACATAAGTACTTTTGCGTGCTCCCAGCGCTGAATAATGTATTCCGCTAGCGTAAGTCCGCTGGTGGCTCCTAAATTAATGTCTAAAATAATGAGGTCGAAGTGGTTGGTACGAAGTGCATTTGTGGCTTGCTGCGCATTTTTTGCATTGGTGACGACAGCGCCTTCGAGTACCGAAGATAACAGCGTAGAAAAGCCTTCTCTCACTATTGCGTGATCATCAACAAGTAAAATTTCCATAGCTGCGCTTTATTCATATCACCATAGAATGAGCATGCCACGGTTGGGGTGTGAGACGAATAGCACTTTAGTGCCCATTCATCTCACACTTTAGTAGGATAAAAGTTAATTCAAACCGCGCTGTGTTTCCAAGTAGCTGGCAAAGCTGCCAAGCCAATGGCTTCCCATGTAGTGCATATCACCAAACACCGCGTTTAATCCTGCTTCACGATGTGCTTTTAGCGTTTTCTCCAATACAGGTAAGCGTGCGTCATCGTCTGGTAAAGCGCTCATAATGCCTTCAATCATCCACGCACGACTGATATTCAGTCCGTCTAGGTGGGCAAGCTTACCGTCTGTTTTGTCTGTCACGGTCGCAGGCGCTAGCCAATTTGATGTTTTAGCGGTTAGGTCTGGAAAAAATGCTGAAAGCCATTGGCTGTAGTCTTCTTTAGCCATTACTCGGCGCATTAGGTCAGCTTCGGCCAAACACGGAGATAGGAAATCCTGCCCTGAGGGTTCGTAGGCTAGGGGGCATTGCTTATCAGCCTGGTAATACTCTTTTACTCTAGATGTAAGCAGGGCTTCAAAGTCCTCGTTATCTGCTACCTTCGCCCAGTCTAACATTAGTCCGAAAGCAAAGGCGGTTTGGCTGTGTTCACCCGTTCGAATAGGGTAAGCCAATTTAGGTAACCATGCGCTTACTCTTGCCACAATTTCTTCCTCAAGTGGCAGTAGCGTGTTTAGCCACACCTTTGCTTGTGGCATTGACGATTGACGTAGTTCCGCGGTTAATTGTAGAAACCAAGCAAGGCCATAGGGGCGCTCAAATGACGCATTGTTTTCGCGCTTAAGGCTGGCAAGTTCGCCTTGAATGTTCTCTGTCGTAAAGCTGATATTTAGCTTTTCAATGATCTCATCTTTATTCACTGCGTCTTGCGCAGTATTAAGCATTCTTACTAAAAGCCAATGGCCATGCACCGACGAATGCCAGTCTAAACAACCATAAAAGGCCGGGTAGAGTTTATTAGGTGCTTTAACGTCGTCGGCACTATTCATCATGTGTTTTACAACATTGGGATACTCTTGATGGATGCAGTGAAGTGCAAGATTGGCAAAAACGCTTTCGTAGTTGTTGTTAGAAGTACCTGTGGAGTAACTTGCATCTGTCTTAGTATTGCTGGTGCTAACGCCTTCAAGCTGTCGGTATGCTAGTAGCGAAGGCGTTGGGGGTAGCGATTATGGCAGTTAATGCAACACTGCTGCGAATAATGTTCTTTATTTTCATCTTTATTTTCATCATGGCTTCGTGAGCTTTTTTATTACAAATCTATCGCTAATGTATAGTGAACCATGATTTGAATAAAGTGCTGCGCGACATATAGCGTGCCAGCACTTTAAGTAGCAGCTTAAAATGTAAACCGAGCTGCCTTAGTTTTAATTCAGCTTTCAATACTTTCTAGTTTGTCAGTAAACACACTTGTACAACCAATATTGTTTAGTACCCACTGAGCGTTGTAATAGGTGTCGCCATACCTTTCTCCGCTGTCGCACATAAGCGTAACTATTGAACCCGCTTCACCCTGTTGATTCATACGTTTGGCAACACTTAATGCGCCCCATAAGTTGGTACCGGTAGAAGGGCCGGCTTTTATTCCCATGGTATTGTTTAACCAATGCATAGTAGCAATACTGGCCGCGTCGGGGACCGCAATCATGTCGTCTATAACGTCGTGCTGAAAAGAGGCTTCCACTTTGGGGCGTCCAATGCCCTCTATGCGGCTTCCACGGGTAGCCGTAAGTGTATGATCCTTACTCTTGAAGCTATCAAAAAACACACTGAATTCTGGGTCTACTACAACGAGTTTTGAAGTGAGGCCTTTGTATCGTATGTAGCGGCCTATGGTTGCTGATGTTCCGCCTGTACCTGCACTCATAACCACGGTGTGTGGTACAGGGTGGGGTTCGGCTTTCATCTGCTCAAAAATACTTTCAGCAATATTATTATTGCCGCGCCAGTCTGTAGCGCGCTCAGCGTAAAGGAACTGGTCCATAAAGTAGCCGTTAAGTTCTTTCGCTACCTTAGTGGCTTCGCTGTGCATTTGTGTAGGGCAATCCACAAAGTGACACTGTCCGCCATATCGCTCAATAAGCGCGATTTTACTTTGTGCAGTTGATTTAGGCATGACAGCAACAAACGGAACGCCAATCATCTTAGCGAAATAAGCTTCAGACACCGCTGTACTGCCTGATGAGGCTTCAACAACAGTGGTTCCCTCTACAATTTTTCCATTACACAAAGCATACAGAAAAAGGGAGCGAGCCAAACGGTGTTTCAAGCTGCCCGTGGGGTGAGTGCTTTCATCTTTTAGATAGATGTCGATACCTTGAAATGCTATTTGCTCAAGCTTTATCAGATGGGTGTCTGCAGAGCGCTGATAATCTGCATTGATGGTATTAATCGCTTTTGAAACCCAGCTTTTCATAACACTTCTCTCTTTCTATTAAATTCTTAGCCATTGCTTAAAAATGCGCGCCGCAGTTAAAGTTCAGGGGAGAGCTGTTCTCTCTAAACGCCAGAAAAAGAATATCAGTGCATTATGAGTAATAGATTCTATTATTCCACTTTGTGGTAGTTTTTGTGCAATATAATTTTGTTGAACGATTTAATTGTGCGGTTATTTTTTAAAATGGTGATAGCACAAGAATTGGAAGGATTAAAACTAACCCAAGATTGTAACGACGAGGGCAAAAAAATAGCCGCAAGTGAGGTAACTTTAGGTAAGGTTCATTGCTCCTAACGCTTAACAGACCCTGGCTATTCTTCAGTACAAAATAGTTTAGAATCCTCATGCATATTGGTATCGTTAGCAAACGACTTTATTTAAAGGTAACAACATGAAAATTAGGGCGCTTCTCTTTGTAACAGCTCTTTTACCCGCAATGTGCGTATCCACTTTGGCTTATTCAAAAGATCAGCAAATGCTTAAACTCGCTACGTTTAACGTAAGTATGGAAGCCACTAACTATAAATCGTTGGATATGCCGCCAAGCAATAAAGTTCTTCAACACGTTCTATCTACAGGTGAGCACCCTCAAGTCAAAAATATTGCTGAGATCATTCAACGTGTGAACCCTGATATTTTATTACTCAATGAGTTTGATTACATTGCAGATAAACGCAAAGGGGTAGAGGCTTTTATAGAAAACTACCTGAATGTTTCTCAGCGTGGCCTAAAGCCAGTGGATTACCCCTACACCTACGTAGCGCCAGTAAACACGGGCGAGCCTACCACCTTCGACTTAGACAATAATGGTAAGGCAGAAGGTTTTGGTGGCGATGCCTATGGGTTTGGATTATATCCTGGACAATACGGTATGGCGCTACTGTCAAAATACCCAATTGATGTTGAGGGTATTCGTACTTTCCAGACGTTTAAATGGCATCACATGCCTCATCCCCAAGTACCTATTATTCCAGATGAAAATGGCAATGTGGACAATGGCACTCCTTGGTACGATGTAAATGAATGGGCGGCATTGAGGTTAAGTTCAAAGTCTCACTGGGATGTGCCAGTAAAAGTAGGGGATAAAACCGTACATGTATTAGCAATGCACCCAACGCCCCCGAATTTTGATGGAAAAGAGGACAGAAACGGTAAGCGCAATTTCGATGAAATAAGACTTATGGCAGATTACCTTTCTCCTGACAAAGGCGCATATATCTATGATGACACGGGTGAGAAAGTTAGCCTAGCAAACGATACACGCTTTGTGCTTGTAGGCGATTTTAATGCTGCTGATATCGGGGACAAACACAGAGAAGGTGTAATAGAACAGCTTACTGAACACCCGCTCGTCAATAACGACACAATTCCAACAAGTGCAGGCGGTGCCGGCGCATCTGGCGCTAAATACAGCAATCGCTTTACCGCTTATTGGGGCGCCAGAGCCGACTATGTTCTACCATCTCGATATGGGTTCGATGTACATGATGCAGGCGTTTTTTGGCCTGCTAAAACAAGTGACCTGTATCGATTAGTTAAAGACCGTGCTGCCAGTTCAGATCATAGATTAGTCTGGGTAAGCTTGTTGGTAGAACAAGATAAATAAAGACCATCAAACGATTGCTCATTATTTACTGGCTGTTTTATATCACTTGAAATGGCCGCAGCACGCGGCCAAGTGTAGCCAAATTTAGCCTGATTTAGTCTAGTTGCGCTTTTCGGTTTTGAATTGACACCGAATTAAATATTGTGAAGTAGGCCACTACCGCTAAGTTAGCGACAAACCAAAGGTCTTTAATAACGAACTGGCCTAAACGGTTAACGATGGTGGCACTGTTAAAGGTATCCGGCACAGTAAACAAAAATGTTTGGGTCATCAAAAATACAGATAAACAAGCGATTCCACTCGTAATGATCATTGGCTTGTTCTTAGTGTAAATACCTACGCCCAAAACAAGCGCAAAGAAGACGTCAAACCCACCAATTACATTCGATGCTCCCTGTACACTGAACACGTCATAAAGCCACGACATAAACGGCGAGGTTTCTACTAACCCAACAATTGCATTGGCTTCAAACTCAAAAAACTTCATGCTCCCTATCCATAGTAAAACCATGGCTACAGGTGCAAAGTTAAGGGAAGTCAGACTGTTTATGCGAAAGTTTGTCGCGATAAAACAAGAACAGAAAAAGCGGTAATACTGCGAAGTACTTGATGATGCCTTGACCACTTCCAATAATCGGAAAGCCGCCTAAATCAGCCATCCATCGCCCGGGAGATAACAAGGTGAGTAGGGGGATAGCGGTAACCAATGCAGCGAATAGCGTAACCGTTTTTGCTGACACTAGCTTAAATCGTGCTGCAAATGTCATTAAGGCTAGCAGCAATAATGTAATCCCAGTGATAGCACCAAGTGCACTTTCACTAACCATTGCGGCTAACGAATAGAAATTAAAAGTAGTTATTAGTGCATTGGGATTTGCACCCAATAAAAATGTTAGGCCAAGAACAGCGAAGCTGAAAGTTATTAACGCGGTTACCAGGTTTTCGGTTTGGTGTAGTGTCATAAAGCATCCGTAAATACTGCAAGTTTTGCGAAGTGTATGAAGAGACCCGCCTAGGTATCATTAAAATTTCATAGGCTCGATAATTTATTAGGCATAGCGCAGCGCACGAATAAGGATTTATCGAAAAAATAAGAACTTATCTAATAGCCGTGGTCATAAGTATCGCAGGTTTGAAAAAGCGTGGCTTTTAAGTAGTAATTGTTTAAAAAGTAAAACAAATAGAGGGAAAGAATGAAACAGGCAAGCGTTAAGATACAGCATCGGTTTGGGGCCTGGTTGGCAGTGGGCTTGGGTGCAACTTTAGCGGCTTGTGGTGCGCGGCCCCCAGAAGTCATTGAACAGCCGATAGCAAGTGTTGAAGAAGTTGAAAAATTAGAGCATGTTGTTGATACCTCTCTGCCTTTGGTACAGCAGGCCTATTCTATTGAGTCTGAAAAAGTGTGTGATAAACAAGGTGGTGACTGGAAGAAAGTAGGCCGACAGCAGGCGTATGCTTGTGTGCTACCCGCAAAGGATGCTGGCAATGCGTGTAATGACAGTAGCGAGTGCGAAGTGGCCTGTGTTACAGGAAACAACCAGGTAGAAGCAGGGCAAAAAGCCAGTGGCGTGTGTTTAGAAACTACGGATTTGTTCGGCTGTAGAGCCTATGTGTCTAACGGTGTGGTGGAGCATACCCTATGTGTTGACTAAGGTGTTACTGTGCAAACAAATGTTGAGCAAACGAGTGTTAAATGAAGCGCACGCTATCGGCAATGCGCCTTATGAAAAACGCGTTAATTAACGTTCGGGAAGTCGAGTCTGTCCAGTTCGCTAGCCGTCTCATTACATTCGCCTAATAGGTGCAGCCTATCTTCGGTTTGATGTGTATCGATTTCTATATAGCCGGTTTGGCAATAACCTGTTTCATCCAATTTTTCATCAAGAGAGGCATAGAGTTGCTTAGTCATTCTATCGCTGCTATCAGAAGATTTTTGTGATGAGCCTCCTCGGTTTTCCTGTCCTCCACGGCCGCCACGACCACCGCCACCTTTAGCGCCTTCTCGCGGTTTCATTAATGGAATGCTAAACGCGAAGAGCTTGGTACCGTCCTGCTTGATTTTCGTTTCAAAGAATATTTCATCCATGTCTAAAGGTGGTGGCCTATGAGCACACGCACTGACAATTAACGAAGTCGTTATGACTAATAGTGTTTTTTTCATTTTATTTTACGTTTTTTTGAACCACGTCACTTTGAGGCTAAGCGGTCTTTAAAGTTGCAGTTGCCAGTGTAAGTTTTAAGTAAAGTGATCACGCGCAGTGAATAGGTTTACCGTTTTCCCAATGCGCTAATTGTGCAACACTTACGTATTCATATTTTAAATAACTTATATCAACAATTTGCTTATTTACAGGGATAGGTTTCATGCTTTCCAACATCATTCGCTTTGCGAAAAACATCATCGTGTCGTTAATTGCTATCTTTGTGTGCTTTGGCGTACTTGATTTCTTTTGGCTTGGCGTTATCGCGGACGGCTGGTATCAAAGTGAGATGGAGCCGCTACTCAGAAGTCAATTTATCACGTGGCCTTGGGTAGTGTTTTATTTAATGTATGGATGCGTGGTGTTTGTACTTGCTGTGGTAGCGAACAGAGAGAAATCGCTACTTTATGCTGGAATAGATGGCGCGCTTTTAGGATTAGCCAGTTATGGCGCTTACAACTTAACGGCATACAGCATTATTGAAGGTTTTACATTGTTCATCATGCTGATTGATTGGGCGTGGGGCACTTGCCTAACCAGCGCGAGCGCTATGGCCGGCTGGTTAGGGTTTCAGTTTGTTAAGGGAAAGAGTAGCGAATAATTCGCTTTAACACGCTACCGTACTGTTTTAAAAAGCCTCCAGTGTTGTAGTGCATGCCGTGTTCTTTGAATACGGCCTCTACCTTTGGGGCCATTTCTCTATAGCGTCTGGCTGGGATATCTGGAAACAGGTGATGCTCAATCTGAAAGCTTAAATGCCCGGTAAGCACGTGAAACAGGTTTCCGCCTTTGATGTTAGATGAGCCTAGCGCTTGACGGTAGTACCACTGTCCTTGCGTCTCGTTAACGCAATCTTCCTCTTTGAATGTTTCTACATCGCCAGTGAAATGACCACAGAAGATGATAGTCGACGTCCACAGATTGCGCAGTAAGTTGGCAACAAGGTTGCCTGTAAGTACCCATAAAAATAGAGGGCCAGCTATCAGAGGAAATAGAACATAGTCTTTTACTAATTGACGCGCCCCTTTGCTGAAAAAGCGCTTCTTAAGCTCGCTATGGGTAACCTGATTCTTGCGGTTATCTTTCTTCTTTCCAAAAAAGACCCGCTCAGCGGCCATCTCGTGATAAGACACGCCCCACTGAAACATCACGCTAAGTACGATATAAGTTGCGAACTGCCATAAGTTTTTTACACGCCATCTGAAATCGTTAGACAGGCGAAGCAAGCCATAGCCAAAGTCTCTATCTTTGCCAATAATGTTGGTATAGGTGTGATGTTCGTAATTATGAACGCGATTCCAGCTTGCGCCATCACAGGCAATATCCCATTCATAGCCTTTCGAGTTAATATGTTTATCGTTCATCCAGTCGTACTGACCGTGCATCACGTTATGGCCAATTTCCATATTGTCGAGTATTTTAGCCGTTGCTAAGCTTAATACGCCGGCAACCCAGAGCAGCGGTTGAATGAATCCCAACATTAGGAGTATTCGGCCCCCCCATTCGCAGATACGCTGAATGAGAATAATACGTCGAATATAGGCTGCATCTTCAGCACCTACTTTCTGTTTGATATCGGCTTTGATTTCATCAAGTTGGGCGGCAAGTAGCTCGTAGTTAGGTTTCTTTTCAGTGCTCGTTGCCCCAATTACTTGAGTATTATGAGTTTCACACTCCGGTAAGCGCGCTTGTTCAATCGCCTCTTCTCGGTGTTGTTTGTCTATTGCTACGCTTGTGTTCATAGTTGAATCTCCACATCGGTAACGGCTTGTGATACACACAACTGAATAAGTTGCTCTGCGCTATCTGAAAGTTCGCCAGTACGGGTATCTCTTACCACGCCTCTTTTCTTAACACATTGGCACTGATGACAAATCCCCATTCCACAGCCATAGGTCACAGGTTGTTCTGCTTGTTGAAGCTGTGAAAGCAGGGTTTGCTGATTATCGATAGCCAAAGGTTGGCCGTTGTGAATTAAAGAGAAGATTTCGCTTTCGGTAAGGCTTGTGTTGTCCACCACAGGCAGCGCAGCGAAATGTTCGCTTGAAACAGGTGCGCTAATTGTCTTTGCATAACTTTCAGCTTGCTCGAACATGGCATGTGGGCCACACACTAACCAGTGTGCATCGGCGAAATAAGATAAATGGGCTTCTACGTCCCCATCTTTTTGCTTGGTTAAAACATCATAGGTGAAGCTTTCACAGCGTTTACTGAAGGCAGATAGCTCGTTAAGCAATACGTGTTCATTTGGCTTAGCAAAATAAAGCAAATGCACCGCTTTTTGATTTACCTGCGCATTGTTAATAGCATCGTCAAGCATGGCAATGAAAGGGGTAATGCCTGAGCCACCCGCAATCATAAGGAGAGGCTTTTGCGTTTCAGGCCATACAAACTCTCCCTTGGGGGCTGAGATATTTACCCATTGATTGGGCACACAAGCATGAAGGTAAGGCGTTAGCGCGCCCTCGGCTTTTACCTTAGTCACCAAGCGGATCTGCTTGTCTCTTTGGTAGGTATTAGCACCACTTGCTATGGTAAATACGCGGGTGGTGAGCCTGCCATTAATCTCTATGGTTAACGCGATATGCTGCCCCGCGGTATGAGTGGGCCACGAACTATCTGGCTTAAGTACCACCTCGAGCATATCCGTGCTTAAGCTGTTTACTGTTATAACTCTGGCTCTGAAATACCCATCGCGCCATGCGGGTTTAATTTGCTGAATCAGTACTTCCCAATAGCCCTTCCAAGAGCCGTGGTGGAATATGCGATCAGTAAATTTATCTAGTAATTGTCTCAATGTAGAAATCACACCTATTTAACGTCGGAATATTTTCAATACAAAAAAGGATGAAATATTTAAGCGTACAAGTGTACGCTAATTCAGCGCACAAGTGTAAGCTTAAAATTTTCTGCGTCAAGAGGTGATAGTGAATTTTTGGTGTAACGTCGTCGAAATGGGCTAATACTTTTGCGAAAAATGCAAAAGTGCTTTGTGAAAAGTACGGGTTCTGACAAAGCTAATGGGCCTCATTTATAGGGTTACATAAGATGAAACTGCAAAAGTGAAAAACTTAAAGGACCCCCATTATGAAATTATTTGAAACCGTATCGCTGGCTGGAAAAACGCTTAAAAACCGTGTTGTTATGCCACCGATGACCCGTTCCCGTTCAACCCAGCCTGGTGACGTGCCAAATGCGTTAATGGCAGATTATTACGCCCAACGCGCAAGCGCAGGGCTAATCGTAAGCGAGGGCACACAAATTTCTGCGCTAGGTAAGGGATATGCTTGGACGCCAGGTATCTATACCAAGTCCCAAATTAAAGGCTGGAAACTAGTAACAGATAAAGTACATGACGCAGGTGGTGTAATGTACGCACAACTTTGGCACGTGGGTCGTGTTTCTCATCCATCAAATACAGAAGGGCAGCAGCCTATCAGTGCATCTCCAATTCAAGCAAAAGGGGTTAAGGTATTCGTGGATGAAGATGGCAACCCTGGCTTTGTAGACTCAGTCATGCCTAGGGAAATGACCATTGACGATATAAAAGCGGTGGTTGAAGAATACCGAGTTGCTGCAAGAAACGCGGTTGATGCCGGTTTTGATGGTATTGAGACTGCATTCTGCTAATGGTTACTTGCTTAACCAGTTTATTGATTCTCAGAGTAATGCAAGAACTGATGAATACGGCGGAGGTGTACAGAACCGTATTCGATTCTTGAAAGAAGTGGTGCAGGCTGTGTCTGAGGAAATTGGCGCTGATAAAGTAGGTGTACGTCTAGCGCCCCTAACAACATTAAACGGGACGGTCGACAACAATCCGGAAGAGACCTACCTTGCAATAGCTTCAATGCTAAACAGCTTTAATGTTGGCTATATGCACATTGCAGAGGCCGACTGGGACGATGCACCGCAAATGCCGATATCCTTCAAGCAGGCTATTCGCAAAGCATTCAGCGGTATATTGATTTATGCAGGAAAGTACGACAAGGCGCGTGCCGAAAGTGCGCTGTCAGCAGGGTGGGCAGATATGATTGGTTTTGGCCGTCCTTTCGTAGCAAACCCTGATTTACCCTATCGATTAGAGAACAATCTACCGTTAAACACACATAATCCTGACACCTTGTTCGGTGGCGGTGAGAAAGGCTATACGGATTATACG
Source organism: Alteromonas sp. ABH4_454 (assembly GCF_056311775.1). Lineage (NCBI taxonomy): Bacteria > Pseudomonadati > Pseudomonadota > Gammaproteobacteria > Alteromonadales > Alteromonadaceae > Alteromonas > Alteromonas sp. ABH4_454. The sequence goes on from NZ_CM149972.1 coordinate 2,047,751, forward strand.
TTGGCTAAATAGGCGTAAATGTAAAGGTGAGCACTACTGCGGATAAAGGGGGCGCCTTCTTTATCCGCTCTGTAACCTACCTATACGCGCTGCAATTTGTAGTTGAAAACACGTAGGTGTATTTAGTTAATTTAGGTTCGGCAGATTGCAGTGCGCTTACAATATGGCAACGCGATTAGACGTTGCGGTTTCGAAATAGCCAAGCGGCGATACCACTTCCAGCTATTAACATTGAGGTGGCCAGCCATAGTTTTGAAATAGGCGTACCATTGGGGCACTGTAGCGCCATGGTTGCGCCGGCTAAGTTCTGACAGTCAACAAGTTGGCCTAATGCCAATACTAAGAGACCGAGAAGTACTCCGATAACAGCATAAGACAAATTATTTAACGACATTCTTTTCCTATTACTTTTCCAATTATCGCTTATAACGACTTTATGGTTTGCACTGCACACTTGTGGGAAGCGAGAATGTGCTAAACCAGTGCATCGAATTAAGATGCCAGTAAGCGTTTAATGCTTTATAAGTTTAATCTTATGGGCTTTGACTGTATTACCAATGCTAGCTGCGCGCCGTTTAACGGTAATATTATTCAATTCACCTTAAGCGACTAAAAAATGTTCGCTAGCTTATGCAAAAACTAGGTCGCAATATTTGCGCCAACCCCTATCAAAATTCCTTCAAATTCGGTACTATCCGCGGTCTTAAATTTTTAACGAAATAAGCGGACTATGTTTGAAATAAACCCCGTTACTAATGCGATAAAAGATATCCGCGAGCGCACCGAAGCGCTTAGGGGGTATCTTTGACTTTGATGCAAAGTCAGAGCGTTTAGAAGAAGTTAGCCGAGAGTTAGAAAGTCCCGATGTTTGGAACGAGCCAGACAGAGCGCAGGCACTTGGCAAAGAAAAAGTGGCCCTTGAGCAAATCGTTGAAACGATCCATAAGCTCGACCAGGGAACAGAAGATGTTGAAGGTCTTGTTGAATTGGCCGTTGAAGCTGAAGATGAAGATACTTTCAACGAGGCCCAAAGTGAACTGGAAGGCTTAATTGAGCAGCTAGAAGTGCTTGAGTTTCGCCGTATGTTCTCTGGTCCAAATGATGAAAACGACTGCTACATTGATATTCAGTCGGGCTCTGGTGGTACAGAAGCGCAAGATTGGGCAAATATGTTGCTTCGCATGTATTTGCGTTGGGGTGAAGCCCACGGTTTTAAAACTGAACTTATTGAAGTATCAGACGGTGATGTAGCCGGGATTAAAAGCGCAACTTTGCGTATTCAGGGCGAATATGCATTTGGTTGGCTACGTACAGAAACTGGCGTGCACCGTTTGGTTCGTAAGTCACCGTTTGACTCGGGTAACCGCCGTCATACGTCATTTTCATCAGCGTTTGTATACCCAGAAATTGACGACGATATTGATATAGATATCAACCCGTCTGATTTACGTATAGACACCTATCGCGCATCGGGCGCGGGTGGTCAGCACGTAAACAGAACGGACTCTGCGGTACGTATTACTCACGAACCAACGGGTATTGTGGTGCAGTGTCAAAATGACCGCTCGCAGCATAAAAACAAAGATCAGGCGATGAAGCAGTTAAAAGCCAAACTTTACGAGTTTGAACTGCAAAAACAAAACGCTGAAAAACAAGCGATGGAAGACAGCAAGTCTGATATCGGCTGGGGAAGTCAAATACGCTCTTACGTACTTGACGACTCTCGCATTAAAGATTTGCGTACTGGCGTGGAAACACGTAACACTCAAGCCGTGCTAGATGGCGACTTGGACAAATTTATTGAAGCCAGCCTGAAATCTGGGCTGTAAACCGAACAACGAAGTGAAAGGTTATGACTGACCAACAAACAGACGATAACAAATTGATTGCAGAGCGCCGTGCCAAGCTAAGCGCTATTCGCGAGCAGTGCCGTGCAAACGGTTTCCCAAACAGCTTCCGTCGCGAAAACTATGCGGATGAGCTTCAAGCTAAGTTCGGTGAATTCGACAAAGAAACGCTACAAGAACAGGGTAATAAAGTAAGCATTGCTGGCCGTATCATGGCAAAGCGTGGTCCTTTCATGCTGCTTCAAGATATGACAGGCCGTATTCAAGCTTACGCTGATAAAGACACACAAAAAGCCCTTAAAGCCAAATACGGTGCACTGGATATTGGTGACATCATTGGTGTAGCGGGCGACTTGCACAAGTCAGGTAAAGGCGACCTATACGTAAACATGGAGCAATACGAGTTGCTAACAAAAGCGCTTCGTCCATTGCCAGAAAAGTTCCATGGTTTGAGCGACCAGGAAACGAAGTATCGCCAGCGTTATGTTGACCTAATTACAAGTGAACAAACGCGTAAAACCTTCATGATCCGAAGCAAGATCGTAAACGGGATTCGCAATTATCTTACCGAGCGAGACTACCTTGAAGTAGAAACGCCAATGCTACAGGTTATTCCTGGTGGCGCGACGGCGAAGCCGTTTGTAACTCACCACAATGCGCTAGACATCGATATGTACCTGCGTATCGCGCCAGAGTTATACCTTAAGCGCTTAGTGGTTGGTGGATTTGAGCGTGTGTTCGAAATCAACCGTAACTTCCGTAATGAAGGTCTATCAACCCGTCATAACCCAGAGTTTACTATGCTTGAGTTTTACCAAGCGTATGCAGACTATAACGACCTGATGAACCTTACAGAAGATATGCTGCGCACCTTGGCAGAAGATATTCTTGGAACAAGCATTATCAAAAACACAACCAAAGACGCTGAAGGTAACGTAACGTCTGAAGTTGAATACGATTTTGGTAAGCCGTTTGACCGCTTAAGCATGGGTGAAGCTATTCTTAAGTATTGGCCAGAAGCTAATGAGGAAGCTATCCGCGACCCAGAAGCTAACCTTGATGCGCTTAAAGCGATGGCGAAACAGCTTCACATCAAAGAGCCTGAAGTTGACGGTATTTGGGGTGCAGGTAAGTATCTTTGTGAAATCTTCGAAGCAACCGCTGAAGAAAAGCTTGAGCAACCTACGTTTATTACAGAATATCCGTGGGAAGTATCACCGCTTGCGCGCCGTAATGACAATAACCCATTCATTACCGACCGCTTCGAGTTCTTCGTAGGTGGACGTGAGTTGGCAAACGGCTTTAGCGAGTTGAACGACCCAGAAGACCAAGCAGAGCGCTTTGCGAAGCAGGTTGAAGAGAAAGATGCTGGTGACGATGAAGCCATGCACTTTGACGACGATTACATCCGCGCCCTTGAATACGGCTTACCACCAACAGCGGGTGAAGGTATTGGTATCGACCGTCTAGCGATGTTGTTTACCGATAGCTCAACAATTAAAGACGTTATCTTGTTCCCACACATGAAGCCTCAGGCGCCAAAAGATGGGCAAGAAGCGGGTGAGCAAGAGTAAAAACGGTTATAAAAGCTAAGGCTTTAAACACTTAGCGCTTTAATACGCTCTACCAAAAGGGTGTTCTCGGGAACGGGGATACCCTTTTTTGTTGCCATATCTACAATGTAACCGTTGATGGCGTCTATTTCTGTTTGTCTATCGTGGGTTACATCCTGATGCATGCTGGAGTAGTTTTCACCTGTTGCATTGGCTACCGACAGTACGTTTTCATGAACCATCTCTGCAGTAAAATCTAACCCGTACGCTTTTGCCACAAGCGTAAACTCATGGCATATAGCATGACGGCTTTGCTCGAATTCTGCATCAGCGATATGCTTATTTTGAATATTGTAAAGTGCTGTCAGTGGGTTTATCACCGCATTAACGGAAAGCTTCGTCCACAGTGCTTTTAAAATATCACTTCGGTACTGCACGGGCGGAAGCGCACTATTTAAAGTAGCAATTGCATTTGCAAGCAACGGTGCTACTTGTAAAAGGTTTGCAAGCTTTTGAGGTATTGGCTTAGCTAAATTAGGCGCGCCAATTTGCGTTGCGCCAACTCCAGTATACTTCACATGAAAATCGCCGCTTAATGTACTTTCTTTTAACGCACCGTGACTCGTTGTAGCAAGAAGCAGCGGATAATCGCCGCCTAAAAAATTTCGTGCAACCTCTAAACCGCCCATACCATTGTGCATCAGTACAACCGTCGGTTTTTGATTAAGGTAGGGAAGCCATTGTATTAGAGCTGCGTTAAGTTGGTACACTTTAAGTGGGAGTATTAACACGTCATCTTTTTCGAGAACGACAGGCGCTGACATAGCAGCTTTCAGTTCAATACTTTGACCATCTTGCCATTGTGCGCGAGCTGGCATAGTCCTAATATTTCTGGGGTAGCAATCATAGGGCACGCCATTTTTATGAGCGCTCGCTGCAATTAAACTCCCGATGGCACCGCCACCGACTATGTGTAGTTTTCCCATTAATATTTATCAAATGTTGTATAAGGTTACGGTTTTACTTATGTGGAACTGGCTTAACTCAACAATGCTCTTTAACAGATGCAGACATAAAGCGCGCTGGTATTGACGGCCATGGATAAGTTTCCGGCGCATTAAGTTCCTTGATCCAAGCTTGCACGTCTTCTTGGTTAATTACTTCGCCTGTATCAAAAGGGGCGGTTACCGCTAATTCACCTTTTGATAAAGGAAGGCGCAAATGCCAAGCATGAAGGTAGAGCCTGTCTGATGCCGCGCCGCCGTAAAGTGTATCACCTAAAATAGGGGCCCCAATGCTTTTAAGCGCGACTCTAATTTGATGGGTTTTCCCTGAATGAGGTTTAACGACGAAACCACGAGTGCCGGGTTTAGCAGCGCTACTGAAAAACTGAGTTATCGCTGGGCTTTCCTGAGTTTTAAGCAAAATACGCTGGCCGCCGCGACGATTTTTCATATCGCCGATTATCGTGCCCTGTTTCTTTTTAGGTTTGTTATCGCTCAAGGCTAAGTAGTATTTGCTGACCCGTCTTGATGAAAAAAGCTCGCCGATTTCTGCCGCCACTGTGGCGTTTTTAGCCAGACACAAACAACCTGAGGTACCGGTATCTAAACGGTGACAAAGGTGCAATTCTTTAACGGCGAGCTGCTTTTTTAGAACAGTAACAATGCCGTCTACCTTTCCTGGTTTGATTCCTTCAGTTGTTTCTTGTTCTACGCCAGCGTCATGCATGGCAACGCCAACAGGCTTATTAACGACAATAAGCTCAGCGTTTTCAAAGAGGATAGGGATGTGCAGCACTAGCTATTTTCTAACTCTTCGATAGCTTCTTCATAATCTAGCTCGTCAACCGCATCGATAATAGCCGTGCGTTTTTCTTGCGGTAAGGCAAGGGCGTCTAGCCATTCGTCTAACTTATCCTGCGCAATAAACTCACTGGCTTTCAGTGCCGCTAATAATTGCTTTCGAGCTTGCTCAGCGGCAGCGCCATTTGCAGGGGCAGAAGCGGTAACTTCTGGCTCTTTGATGAGCGCATCTACCGTGGTAATGGTCTCATTTAGCACAGCAACGAACGCTGGATATTCATCAGCGACTTGTCTGTCATTTCGAAAGCTGGCTTCAACCGGCTTGCTTGCGTTGTGAAGCGCAAACATACCAAGATTTCCCGTCACTCCCTTAAGGGTATGAACAAGTGAATAAGCCTCAGTGAAGTCACCCTTTGCTATATGCGCTTGTAAGTCAGCATCAAGAGAACGGTATTCCTCCGTGAACTTACCTAGTAGGGTGAACAACAGTTTTTTGTTACCACTTAACTGTGACATTCCGAAGTCTATATCAAGTACTGTTGTTGACTGATCCATACATCTATCCTTTTATTTCGCAACTTCTTTCCGGACAATTTCTAGTCCGAACGCAAACCATTTGTCAATTCATTCGTACCACTTAACGAATTCAACTGGCTAAAGCCTTTATTACTAAAGACTATGAAGTGTAAGTGTATTTCAGAAATACACAAATTAATACAATCATAGCAAAGTCGAAGCAAGTAAAGCGTTAAAAAGTCTGGTAGTCTTCGAAAATTCGCTCGCGCTTTTAAAATCGCAACTTCATTCTTGACCGTAAAGTTAAGTGGTTACGTCAAAGTGAAGTTAGAGTGAAGGCGAGTGAAAACATGTAGTAATTGAAAAGGAATCATCATGTCAGGAAAACTGACCCTTCGTACCCTCTTTATGGCCATAGGCGTCATTGCAGTATCAGCGTGTCAGCACGTGCAGGAAGAACAGGCGAATAGTAAATTAGATACCGCCGCAACTACATCAAATAGCGTATCTATTCCTTATGAAAAATATACGCTTAGTAACGGGCTGACCGTCATCCTTCACGAAGACCATTCAGATCCGCTGGTTCATGTCGATGTAACCTATCACGTCGGTTCGGCACGAGAAGAAATTGGTAAATCCGGCTTTGCTCATTTTTTCGAACACATGATGTTTCAAGGATCAAAACACGTTGCTGATGAGCAGCATTTTAAAGTTATTACAGAATCTGGCGGCAATTTAAACGGCACGACAAATACCGATCGCACTAACTACTTTGAGACTGTGCCGGCAAACCAGTTAGAAAAAGTGTTATGGCTTGAGTCTGACAGAATGGGCTACTTGCTAGAAGCCGTAGACCAAACCAAATTTGAAAATCAAAGAGAGACAGTTAAAAACGAACGCGCACAACGGGTGGACAACCAGCCTTACGGGTTGCGTTTTGAGCTTAATGGCGAAGCGCTATACCCTGAAGGTCACCCGTATTCCTGGATGACCATTGGTTATGTAGAAGACTTAGATCGGGTAGACGTAAACGACCTGAAAGCCTTCTTTAAGCGCTGGTATGGCCCTAACAATGCTGTGCTAACCATTGGGGGCGATATCGATGTAGCTAAAACTAAAGCTTGGGTGAAGAAATACTTCGGCGAAATACCAGCGGGCCCCGCAGTAGAAGAGCCTGAGCCGCAACCGGTGACATTAAACGAAACCCGTTATGTAACGTTAGAAGATAAAGTCCATCTTCCGCTTCTTCAAATAACCTACCCCACGGTATACGGTCGTCATGAAGATGAAGCGCCGCTAGATGTTTTAGCCGATATTTTAGGTGGTGGTAAAACGTCATTGTTTTATAAAAACTTAGTAAAAGAGGGTATGGCAGTGCAGGCCGTGGTGTCTCACCCTTGCCGTGAACTCGCCTGTGAATTTCAGCTACTTGCCTTGGCTAATCCTGCAAAAATCACCTCACTCTCAACACTTCAAAATGTGCTGAATGAAACACTTAAAGAGTTTGAAACAAGAGGTGTCACCACCGATGATTTGGCGCGAACAAAAGGTAAAATTGAAGCGCGTACGGTGTTTGGCTTACAAAGTGTGTCTGGCAAAGTGTCAGCCCTTGCTGCTAACGAAACTTTTTATCAAACACCCGATTTAATAGCTGAAGATATTGAGCGCTATAACGCGGTAACGGCTGAAGACATCATGCGCGTTTATAATAAGTATATTAAAGATGCCAACAGCGTAGTGCTAAGTGTAGTGCCAAAAGGGCAGGTGCAACTTGCTGCAGCCGAGCAGAATTTTGAGCGCCCGGTAAGAAATATTGAAATAGAAACCGCAGAGGTTACAGATGAGGAAGCCTTTACCAGCGCAGCATCAAGTTTCGATAGAAGCGAAATGCCAAAGGCTGGCGAGGCACCAGTTGTAGAAGTCCCTGATTATTGGGAAGCTGAACTAGCTAACGGTATAGAAATGCTTGGCGTTACCAGTACTGAAACACCAACGGTAACGTTAACCCTAGGCATGGATGGTGGCATGTTGCTAGACCCTGAAGGTAAAGCGGGAACGGCTTACCTGACGGCTTTACTTATGAACGAAACTACAAAAAATTACAGTAACGAAGAATTGGCTAACGAGCTTGCTAAGCTGGGAAGTGCTATCCGTTTCAGCACCGCTGGTAGGTATTCGCAAGTCTATGTATCAACATTAACTAAGCATTTAAATGAAACCTTTGCACTGTTAAGAGAAAAGTTGTTTAACCCAGCGTTTACGCAAGAAGACTTCAACCGCATGAAAGAGCGTGTTGTTCAGGGGCTTCAGCAGCAAGCGAGAACCCCTTCAAGCCTGGCGCGTCGTGCACGAGATCTCATCTTGTTTGGAGAAGAGAATCGCGTAAGCCTGCCTGACGAAGGTACATTAGAATCAGTACAAAACATCACGTTAGAAGACGTTAAAGCGTTTTATACCAATTATTACTCACCTGATAAAGCGAGTATTGTTGTTGTCGGTAACTTACCGAAAGATGCTATGGTGAATACTTTAGATTTCATCGGTAAGTGGCAAGGTAAAACCTATGAGTTCGCTGATTACAGTGACTTCCCTAAATATGAAGAAAATCAGATATTCCTGGTAGACAGCCCAGAAGCGGTACAGTCAGTGGTATATCTAGTTGATCGAAGCCTACCTTTTGATGCAACAGGCGATCACTTTAAGTCCCGCCTTATGAACTTTCCGTTAGGTGGGGCATTTAATAGCCGTATAAATCTTAACTTGCGAGAAGATAAAGGTTTCACCTACGGAGCAAACAGCGGCTTTGTGGGTGGTAAAACACTTGGTTGGTTTGAAGCAAGTACCGACTTAACCGCTGCCAATACAGGTGAAGGCATTTCTGAAATTCTTAAAGAGATTAATCGCTACCGCACCAAGGGAGTGAATGAAGAAGAAATAGCCTTTATGCGCAATGCCTTTACGCTAAGTGATGCGTTAGAATTTGAAACACCTGCTAGCAAAGCACGCTTTCTAAGACAGCTGCTTAGTTACGATTTGGAGAAAGGCTATCGTGAAGAGCAGCTTACTATTATCAACAATATTGATAAGGAAACGATGGATGCGTTAGCGAAGCAATATTTGAATCTCGATAAGATGCAAATTATTGTAGTAGGTGATAAAGCTAAAATTTTGCCTCAGTTAAACGCGCTATCGATGCCAATTATCGAGTTGTCAGTAGAGAGTAACACCCGAGAAACGTTAAACTGATAGATTGATTTTTGTTGAATTTACACTATTGCCCCCCATAACAGGGGGCAATATTGACATAACGGACCACCATTTTGACTGTAGACTCATCCCGTTTTGAAGCGCGTATTGCTGCGCTTAAGTCACCCGAGTTCTTAGCTGCGCTAAAAGACATTAAGCGCGGAGTAGAGCGTGAAGCCCTTCGCATAAACCCAAATGGTACGTTGGCACAAACGCCTCATCCTAAAACATTGGGTTCAGCGCTGACTCACGATTCAATAACTACAGACTTTTCTGAGTCGCTGCTTGAGTTTATTACGCCGCCAGAAAACAGTTCTGCCAAAACGATTTCTCAGTTAAAAGATATCCATAGGTTTGTTATTGATAACATTGGCGACGAGCAAATATGGCCGCTAAGCATGCCGTGTTTTATCGAAGATGAAGCCGATATTCCCATTGCTTACTTTGGTGAGTCAAATGTAGGAAAAATGAAACGGGTGTACCGTATTGGCCTTAAAAATCGTTACGGCAGTATGATGCAGGCTATCGCAGGCGTTCATTTTAACTTTTCTCTACCAGATAGCTTTTGGAAACTATGGGCTGAATTGAACGGTAAAGAGCATTCGCAAGACCAGGTTTCAGCAGATTATTTTGGGTTAATTCGCAACTATCGCCGTCTATGCTGGCTCATTCCTTATCTCTACGGCGCGTCTCCAGCACTTTGTGGTTCGTTCCTAAAAGGTAAAAAGCACGCTTTGCCGTTTAAGAAAGTGGGCAAAGGTACGGTGTATATGCCCCATGCCACGTGTCTTCGAATGAGTGATTTGGGCTATACCAGTGCAGAGCAGTCTTCGCTTAAAATCTGTTACAACCAGTTGGATAATTACGTCAAGCTGTTGCGGGATGCCATGAATACACCGTCTACGCGCTTCAGCCAATTTGCGGCTGGGGATGAGGGCAATTATCAGCAACTTAGCCGTAATATCATTCAGATTGAAAATGAACTCTACTCGCCTATACGACCAAAGCAGCCTACCAAGTCAATGGAAAAGCCAACAGACGCCTTGGTTCGCCGCGGTATCAATTACATTGAAGTGCGTGCGCTAGACGTTAATCCGTTTTCCGCAGTGGGTATTTCACAGACCCAGTTTGATTTCTTAGATGTATTTTTAGTTGCGTGTTTACTAATGCCAAGTGCTGAGCTCGACGAAACTCAACTTAACGAAGCAAAAGAAAACATGAATCGAGTAGTACTAGAAGGGAGAAACCCAGACCTAGTGCTACAAAATGGTGGTGTGGATATCACGTTACCTCAATGGTGTACTTCGCTGTTTGAGTCTTTCAAGCAGGCCGGTGAATTACTTGATATGGCTAACGATACTTCTCGCTACGGTGAAGCAGTAAAAACTGAGTTTGCCAAAGTACAAGACCCTGAGTTAACGCCGTCAGGCAAACTGCTTTCTATGCTTTTAGAAGACGACAAAGACAATGGGGTGCTAGGGTTAGAACTTGCACAAGCTTATCAATCTGAGATGAAGTCTTTTGAATACACGGATACGGATGCTGCTGGATTTGCTGCCCAAGCTGACGTGTCGTTTGCTGCTCAAAAAGAAATAGAAGCGGCTGACGTGAAAGACTTCGATACATTCATACGTGATTATTTCGCTGAAGCCCCAGCAAAAAAAAATGCCTGACATAGGTCAGGCATTAAAAGGTTCCAGGGAAACACACATTTTACTAGAACATTAGTTAAGACAAGCTATGAACCAAAAGTTCAAAAAACTGGTTGTTTTTTTATCAACTCTCATCGTTCTTTTTCCGCTGTTTATCGCTGGGTGCGCAACTACGCCTCCTAAAGACATCAGTAATTTGTGCGAAATATTCTACGAAAAGGACGATTGGTATGATGCAGACTGCTGACGCCAGAGATAAGTGGGGCGTGCCCATCCATGTGCCTATGGCCATGATGTACCAGGAAAGCTCTTTCCGTCACGATGCGCTACCACCTCGCGATTATGTGTTCTTCGGGCTTATTCCTTGGGGGCGTGTCAGTTCGGCGTATGGTTACTCACAGGCTAAAACGCCTACGTGGGCAGACTACATGCGCGAGACTGATAATAGTGGTGCGGATAGAGATGATTTTGAAGATGCCATCGACTTTATGGGGTGGTTTATTTACAAATCGCAAAAAGTGAACGGCATTTCTAAATGGGATGCTTACGCGCAATACCTAAACTATCACGAAGGATGGGGCGGCTATAAGCGCAGAAGCTATGACAGAAAACCTTGGCTCAAGAAGGTGGCGTCGAAAGTAAAAGCCCGTTCTTTGCGTTACGCGACACAACTGAAAACCTGCGAAGAAGATCTTCAAAAAGGTTGGTTTATGAAACTGTTTAGCTAGCTTTAAAAAGCGAATATTTATTTTGTGTTTAAGACGCGGCTTGTAAGTCGCGTTTTTTATGTCAGTAAGAGAATAGGTAGTAAAAGAAAAAATGAGGGATAGACGGGCGTCTACCCCTCAGCGACGCTAAGCCAAGACCGTTTTTTACCCAACGTCGAACAGGCATTTACAAGATAGTGTAAATGATAATGATTTGCAATAACTTTATGGTGTTATTTTTTACTTTCTTTAAATTACGCAGTTTTCTTGGTTAGTTTGCAGGCGCAATCTTAGATCCTACTTTATACTTTACTCACAACTAGCAATACTGCATTAGGTAAAAAGTAGCGACAGCAATTTATGGACAACGAAAAGTTTAGCGCACACGGCGATGTTAAGGCTCACTTCGTAGAGGACAGACGGATACTAACCATCGATCTCAACGGCCCTTTCAATTTAGAGTTTATCCGCAAATATCAACGTGTGGTGGGGGCAGAAAGAAGAAAGATTAATGTTCCTCGTTGGGCAAGCCTAGTTAATATTTACGGCTTGGCGCTTGCGCCCCTAGAAGGTACAGCAGATGCGCAACTGATAGTAGAGGAAGCTGTGGACTCAGGGCTTGTTGCCACCGCTGTAGTACTTCATGAACCAGAGGGACTCGCACTGCAGCAAAAGTTTTGGTCTAGAATTTACGATGCATCCACAATACCTTTCCAGTTTTTTAGTGAAACACCTAAAGCCTCAGAGTGGTTAAGCGAGAAAATTACTTCTGGCATGCGCACGAAGGGCGTTTATCAAAACAACAACATTATAAGGTAAAGGGTAAAGAGTACGAACAGTGCGAACTCATTCGTTTTCTCGGTTTCTATCTTTACAATCACTTCCTTTGCATTAAATGATCTAAGCATCACAACACTTCCTATCAATTCTATAAAGGCATAACAGGAGGTAGCCATGGTAGGAAGTCAGCATCAATATCGTTTTTTTAACGTTAATAACGTGCTATTTGATATCCCAAGCAGCGTATACGACGACAGAACGGTAGACGATTGGTTTGCGGCGATTGTTAGAGAAGGAAGAAAGAGAGAACATTGGGTAATATTCTCTATTCCAGATAAAAGTCTAACTGTCACCCATACAGCAGCAAAACAACTCTGTAGTCGATTACCCTATTTAAAATCTTACGGTTGCCTTGGCTTTTTGCTTTTAGCGACACACACTAACGCAAAGATTTTTCAACACAGTTTAAAATCTACGCCTTCTAACTTTGACATGAAAGTGAGTGAGTCGATGGAAACACTCTGTAGGACTGCTGAGTTGATGCTAGGTAATGAAAACGAGACTCAATATCTTTAACCGATTTGGGTCACGATAACACCAAATGAACTCGAGCGTTCGTGACGGTTCTAATAGTAAGGTGAATTTGACCTAGATCAAGCATACTAAAAGTTGCCGAAAGGCTAATTTTCACTATTGATCTAGATCACAATCGCTAACACCAGTCTCTTCTATTATGAACTTAGTTAAAGAGGAGACTTATTATGATGTGGACTATGATGAAAGACCCAGTGGTGTGGGGCTCACTATTAGGTATAGGCATTATTGTTGCGATGATGATGTACTACACCTATTTATTTATGCACAACAGTGCAGACGAAGATAAGTAGACTGCACTACGCAGCATTGCCCTATCGTTTGTTGTTTTGAAGCGGTATCTCAATAAGCACCAGTAGTGCAGCTTGTCCGCCGTATTCGAGAGGGGCTTGATGGAAAGCACGTACGTGTGGATGCTGGACTAAGTAATGGGGTAGGGCCGCTTTTAACACGCCCTGCCCAAAACCGTGCATGACGCAAACACAATCAATCAGTTCTTTTCTCGCCGTGTGAATAAGCGCCGCAAGCTCTGCTTTTGCTATTTCTCGGGTTAACCCATGCAAATCCAGTGTCATTTCGGGCGAGTAGTCGCCGCGACGTAACTGTTTCAAAATATGCGTAGATTCACCTTCCTGGCAAAAGCGCATAGGGCCTTCTTGAGGTAGTGCCGCTTGATACATGTCAGAAAAGTTGAAACTAGCTGCAAGTTGCTTGCTGTGTTTTAGATGTTTACCTTTTATTTGCTGTGACTTCCTAAATAACTCAACCTTTTTATCAGGCTCTACCTTATCTTGCGATATAGGTGTGACGCCCTGCATTGCATCTGCAAATGAAAAGGTTTCTTCCTCAGCGCTTGAGGACGTATTGCGCTTATTTGCGCCCTCTAGCCCAGTTCGCCCCGTAGGACGCTTTGGTTCAGCCAGTTGCTTTTTTAATGCTTTGAGTTCTTTTTTAAAGGTTTTCATCAAATATAGCTTTGGTAAATAAACACAAGTTTAATAATTCAAAACGCCTAAATTATAACGAATAGAAAGATTCCGTACGTAGTTAATTATGTGAATCGCTATGAAGTTTGGGTATGATACCAGCTTTGAAATTTTTGATGTACCCAAACGCCATGACCGATAAGTTTTACCTTGAAGAAGCCATTGAAGATCTGCATACCCTGTTAGATATGACACGATGGGCAACCAGCCGTTTTAACGATGCGGCTTTGTACTTTGGTCATGGTACTGATAATGCGTGGGACGAAGCGACTAGCCTCGTTATGCAGGCACTGCATTTACCTCATCCTATCTTAGATCAGGCTGGCGATAACATTCTTAGCTCACGCTTGACCAAAAGTGAACGTGAAAAAATTGCCGAGCTTGTTTTAAAGCGCGTACAAACTCGCATGCCGTTGCCTTATATTACAAACGAGGCCTGGTTTTGCGGTATGCCATTTTACGTGGATGAACGTGTGCTTATTCCACGTTCGCCATTTGCCGAGCTTATTCAAAACGAATTTGCGCCTTTTGTTGAGTCAGCGCCAAATACTATTCTCGACATGTGCACAGGCGGTGCGTGTATCGCTATTGCACTTGCTCATGCATACCCTGAAGCCCAAGTGGATGCCGTTGATATTAGTACGGATGCACTAGAGGTGGCCGACATCAATATTCAGGAACACGGTCTTAGTCATCGCGTTTATCCCATTCAGTCAGATTTGTTTTCTAGCTTAGAAGGGCAGAAATACGACCTGATCGTTTCTAATCCGCCTTATGTTGACGCGGAAGACATGGCTGACTTACCTGAAGAGTATCATCACGAGCCAGAACTTGCGCTCGCCGCAGGCGACGACGGTTTAGACCTCGTGGACATTATGCTTAAAGATGCGCCAAACTACCTTAATGATGGCGGCTGGCTGTTCGTAGAAGTAGGTAATAGTGAAGTGCACATGAATGAAAGGTTTCCTGGCTTAGAAGTCATTTGGTTAGAGTTTGAAAATGGCGGTTCAGGTATTTTCGCCGTTAAGAAAGACACACTAGTACAGTATTTTAGTAGTAAGGATTAATAGTTAATTATGTCAGGTAACAGCTTCGGAAAACTTTTCACTGTAACCACGTTTGGTGAAAGCCACGGCATTGCAATTGGCGGTGTAGTAGACGGTTGTCCTCCAGGGCTTGAGATCACAGAAGAAGATCTTCAGGTGGATTTAGACAGACGCAAACCAGGCACTTCGCGCTATACCACAGCGCGAAGAGAAGACGACGAAGTACAAATTCTATCTGGCGTATTTGAAGGCAAGACGACAGGCACAAGCATTGGTTTGTTGATTAAAAATAAAGATCAGCGAAGCCAAGATTACGGCAATATTAAAGACCGCTTCCGCCCAGGTCATGCTGACTATACCTATGACCAAAAATACGGTAGCCGTGACTATCGCGGTGGTGGACGTTCATCAGCCCGCGAAACAGCTATTCGCGTAGCCGCTGGCGGTATTGCGAAGAAGTACCTGAAAGAAGTGCACGGTATTGAGGTGTTGGGTTATTTGTCTCAGCTTGGCCCTGTTAGCGTTGATAAGGTGGATCACAGCGTCACCAATACCAACCCGTTTTTTTGCCCAGATGAGTCTAAGTTAGATGCGCTGGACGAATACATGCGTGACCTTAAAAAATCTGGTGACAGTATTGGCGCAAAAGTATCTGTGGTAGCGAAGAATGTGCCCGTTGGCCTTGGCGAGCCTGTTTTTGATAGACTGGATGCTGAAATTGCCCACGCTATGATGGGAATTAACGCCGTGAAAGGCGTTGAAATTGGCGACGGTTTTGATGTTATAAACCAAAAAGGTAGTGAACATCGCGATACGCTAACGCCCGATGGTTTCTCTTCAAACCATGCAGGTGGAGTATTAGGCGGCATTTCTACTGGTCAGGATATAGAAGTGCACATGGCACTTAAACCGACCTCGAGCATTTCGGTACCGGGTAAAACTATCAATAAAGACAATGAAGAGATTGATATAGTAACCAAAGGACGTCACGACCCGTGCGTAGGTATTCGTGCTGTACCCATTGCTGAAGCCATGCTGGCACTGGTATTGATGGACCACTTGCTGCGTCACCGTGCGCAAAATACGGGCGTGCTGTCGACGACTAAGCCGATTGCAGGTCAGGCATAGGGTATAAATCGAAACACCGCAATCTTAAAATCACCACATTCACGCGGTTTACAAATCCGCGCAGCACTAAAAACATGCTGCGCCAATAAATTTTATTATTCGCCACTACCCGTTTTGCGCTAGTGGCGTTTTTGCATATGGAGATGTGAATTGTCATCTAATGGTCTAAACCACGCCAAAAGCGCTGATCCAAGCGCAAAAAGTAGCAAAACTGCGCTCTTTATCCTTGCTGTTACCTATTGGCTATACTTCGGGCAACTTGGCGTACTTGTTCCATACTTGGGGATCTTTCTCGATGGGCGAGGCTTTTCTTCTGCCGAAATTGGTGAGCTTTTTGCCGTCATTACCCTAGCGCGTATTCTAGGCCCTGGCTT
The DNA here is from genome assembly GCF_056311775.1 of Alteromonas sp. ABH4_454. NCBI lineage: Bacteria > Pseudomonadati > Pseudomonadota > Gammaproteobacteria > Alteromonadales > Alteromonadaceae > Alteromonas > Alteromonas sp. ABH4_454. The sequence continues at coordinate 2,063,985 of NZ_CM149972.1, forward strand.
GTGGGCAGGGGTTGCTGATAAAACGGGAAACGCTATAGGCGTCATGCGTTTAGGCTGCTTGCTCACCGTACTGACTTTCAGTTCGGTGTTTTACTTCACCAGTTTTTGGGGGCTTACGCTGGCGTTCGGTCTAATGATGATGTTTTGGACAGCCGTATTACCTCAGCTTGAAGTCATCACTATGAATACAGTGGCGAAAACCAAGGCTACCTATGGGCAAATAAGGCTATGGGGGAGCGTTGGATTTATTTGCTTGACGGTAGGAGTGGGTAAGGCCCTAGATATTTTTTCTACTGATACCCCTGTGCATGCCAGTGTTGGTGTACTAGCGCTTTTATTTATAAGTACCTTGTTTATACGCGCGCCGAAAGAAGCTGCGCCTGAATCGTCTACGGCGGGCAGTATTTGGAAATACGCCAAAAAAACCTTTCGCCATCTTTATATTCGCTTCAGCGTGCTTGCAAATTAGCTTCGGCGCGTATTACGGCTTTTTTGCCCTTTACATGCGAGACCTTGATTACAGCGGACAACAAACCGGCATATTTATCGCGCTGGGGGTACTTGCTGAAGTGGGGATATTTCTTGTTGCCCGCAGGCTTATTAGTCAATTTGGCGTGTGGAATTTATTGTTTGTAAGTATCGCGCTCACAGGGCTACGTTGGTATGTGATGGCGGCATTTGCTGACAGCTTTATGGTGATCGTATTAAGCCAGCTTATTCATGCGTTAAGCTTTGGGTTAACCCATGCGGTATCGGTACACTTTATTCACCAGTTTTTACCTAAGGCGTATCACAGCCGAGGGCAAGCAGTGTACATTAGTGTAGCTTTTGGACTGGGTGGCGCATTGGGTAATTACATGGCGGGGCAGCAATGGCAGCAGGGCACTAACGCTTACGAGACTTTCGTCACTGCAGCGGTGTTTGCCGCAGTCGGCGCGCTGTCATTACTAATGTGTTCACGAAAAGAAATGGAAAGCGCACAAGCAGCTTAATACCTTTTTCTAAGGGCGTACCGCAGGCTTATCCCTGCGGTGCGCGTTTACACTCCGATATCACTTCAACGCCACTATCCCCATTATCTTGCTCTAAACGTACGTCGAATTTCCATAGCCTGTGCAAGTGACGCATGACTTCATCTTTAGACTCACCAAGCGGTATACCGCGCTGTGGAATATAGCGCAGAGTCAATGACCGGTCCCCACGCACATCAACGTTGTGTACTTGAATGTTGGGCTCTAAGTTACTCAAATTGTATTGAGCAGAAAGCTTTTCTTTAATAATTTGGTAACCCCGTTCATCGTGGATAGCACTGACTGCGATAAAGGGTTTAGCGGTATCATCTTCAAGGGCGAATAATTTAAAATCTCGAATCACTTTTGGCGATAAAAACTGACTGATAAAGCTCTCGTCTTTAAAGTTTTGCATAGCGAAATGCACGGTTTCCAGCCAGTCCTTACCCGCAATACTTGGCAAATATTTAAAGTCTTCCTCAGTAGGCGACTGACATACCCGCTTAATATCCATGAACATGGAAAAGCCAAGAGCATACGGGTTTATGCCAGAATAATAAGGGCTGTTGTATTCAGGCTGCATCACTACACTTGAATGACTGTGCAAGAACTCCATCATAAAGCGGTCGCTAACTAAGCCCTCGTCATACATTTCATTGAGAATATGGTAATGCCAGAAACAAGCCCACCCTTCGTTCATCACTTGGGTTTGTTTCTGCGGATAAAAATACTGTGAGACTTTGCGTACAATACGCACAATCTCCCGCTGCCAGGGTTCAAGTAATGGAGCGTTTTTCTCAATAAAATAGAGCAGATTTTCCTGGGGCTCTTGTGGAAAACGAATTTTTTCTTTGTGCTTGCTGTGCGGGCTATCGGGCAAGGTGCGCCAAAGCTCATTCACTTGCGATTGAAGGTAGGCTTCCCGCTCTTCCTGCCTGTTTTTTTCTTCTTGTAGCGAAATCTTCTGCGGGCGTTTGTATCGGTCAACGCCATAATTCATAAGCGCGTGGCATGAGTCGAGCATGTTTTCGACCTCGTCATAGCCGTACTTCTGTTCGCATTTGGCAATGTAGTTTTTAGCAAATACCAGGTAGTCGATGATAGAGTTGGCATCGGTCCAGGTTTTAAATAAGTAATTACCTTTGAAAAACGAATTGTGCCCGTAGCAGGCATGGGCCATCACCAGCGCTTGCATGGTAATGGTGTTCTCTTCCATTAAATACGCAATGCAGGGGTCAGAGTTAATAACAATTTCGTAAGCCAAGCCCATTTGCCCGCGACGATATTGTTGCTCGGTTTGAATAAACTTTTTGCCAAAGCTCCAGTGCGTGTAATTAAGCGGCATACCTATACTGGCGTAGGCATCCATCATTTGCTCTGCGGTAATGACTTCAATTTGATTAGGGTAGGTGTCTAGCTTAAACTTTTTAGCGATGCGATCGATGTGCTGCTCGTACTCTTCGATAAGCGGAAATGTCCAGTCGGGCCCATCGCTTAGCAAATGTCGTTTTGATGATTTAGCCTTGCTGTTTTCTGTTGCGATAGCGTCGGTTGTCATATTAGGCTCCTTGCTGCGCATCTTGCTCAGAGCGTTTGAATAGCTCTCTGAACACAGGATAGATGTCGGCCTGGGTTTGTATGTGCTTACATACAAAATTATCGTGAGTGGCGGCGACTTTCTCGTATTCACGCCACAAGCTTTGATGTTGCCTTTCTGTTATTTCGATATAGGCATAATAGCGGGTGGCCGGCAGCAGTTTAGTGGTAAGCAAATCGCGGCATTGTGGCGAATCGTCAGCCCAGTTATCGCCGTCAGACGCCTGTGCTGCATAGATATTCCAGTCTCCATCGCTATAGCGCTCACGCACTACTTCATCCATTAGTTTCAAGGCACTTGAAACAATAGTGCCGCCAGTTTCTTGAGAATAGAAAAACTCCTGCTCGTCTACTTCTTTAGCCTGAGTGTGATGGCGAATGTATACCACGTCTACGTTTTCGTAAGTGCGACTTAAAAATAGATAAAGCAAAATATAGAAGCGTTTTGCCATTTCTTTAGTGGCTTGGTCCATAGAGCCAGACACATCCATTAAACAAAACATCACCGCTTTACTTGAAGGAAGCGGGCGCTTGTCGTAGTTTTTAAAGCGTAAATCAAACGTGTCGATAAAAGGCACTCGAGCTATTTTGGCTTTAAGTGCTTCAATTTCTTCTTTTAGTGCATTAATAGCCAGCGTATTGTCATGCTTGTCTTCTACAAGCAGTACCAGTTTTTCTTCAAGCTCTTTGAGTTTCTTTCTATCACTTCCACTTAGGGCAATACGCCTTGCTACAGAACCTTTGAGCGAGCGAACAATATCAAGGTTACTCGGTACGCCGTCGGTCTGATAACCTGCGCGGTAGGTTTCGAATTGGGTGACTTTGTCGAACTGATTTTTCTTTAAATTTGGAAGCGCTAAATCTTCAAATAGTAAGTCTAAATATTCGTCTTTGGATATTGAAAATACGAACTCGTCTTGCCCTTCACCCTCGTTGCTAGCGTCGCCTTCACCTGCGCCTTTACCACCGCCACCAGGCGGTCTGTCAATTTTATCTCCTGCGGTGAATTGGTCGTTACCTGGGTGGACAATATCTCTGCTGCCACCTCGCCCGGTATGAAAAATAGGTTCAGAAATATCTCTGGCTGGAATGCTAATTTGCTCACCAGAATCTAGGTCGGTAACAGAACGTTTTCCCACTGCATCAGATACAGCGCGCTTTATCTGCTGTTTGTAACGCTTGATAAAGCGCTGGCGGTTTACCGTACTCTTGCCTTTACTGTTTAACCTTCGGTCTATGAAATGCGCCATACACACCTGCTTGAGTTGTTGTGAACCACAAGTACCGGTATTAAAGCGCGCTTAGCGCACGCTTTAATACCCTATACGTTCTAGAAGCTTCTAGCCTTTAAGCTATGACGCTTTTCGCACGCGTAGGTACCATTCACAAAGCAAGCGAACTTGTTTTTGCGTGTAGCCTTTTTCGGTCATACGATTTACAAAGTCGTCGTGCTTTTTCTGCTCTTCTGCTGAGCCTTTGGTGTTAAAAGAAATAACGGGCAGTAAATCTTCCGTGTTAGAGAACATCTTCTTCTCAATGACGGTGCGAAGCTTCTCATAACTTGTCCATGCTGGATTTTTGCCGCCGTTATTTGCACGGGCTCTCAAAACAAAGTTAACGATTTCGTTACGGAAGTCTTTCGGGTTGCTAATCCCAGCGGGCTTCTCTGTTTTTTCTAACTCAGCATTAAGCGATGCTCTGTCAAACAGCTGCCCGGTTTCTGGGTCGCGATACTCTTGGTCTTGGATCCAGAAATCAGCATAAGTCACATAGCGGTCAAATAGGTTTTGCCCGTATTCAGAGTATGACTCTAAATAAGCGGTTTGAATTTCTTTGCCTATGAACTCCACATAGCGAGGGATTAGATAGCCTTTTAAAAACTCCAAATACTTATCAGCGGTTTCTTGGGGGAACTGTTCCCGCTCAATCTGACGTTCCAATACGTAGAATAAATGAACTGGATTCGCTGCCACTTCTTGATGATCGAAGTTAAACACGCGAGAGAGGATCTTAAAGGCAAAGCGGGTGGATAACCCCTCCATGCCCTCGTCGACACCTGCGTAATCTCTGTACTCTTGATAAGACTTCGCTTTCGGATCGGTGTCTTTTAAGCTTTCTCCGTCATAGACCCGCATCTTTGAAAACATGCTAGAGTTTTCAGGCTCTTTTAAACGGGATAGCACGGTAAACTGTGCTAAGCATTCCAAAGTGTCTGGTGCACAGGGAGCGCCACTGAGTTCACTGCTATCGAGTAATTTTTTATAAATGCGAATTTCTTCACTTACTCTTAAGCAGTAAGGGACTTTAACAATATAAACACGGTCTAAAAACGCTTCGTTGTTTTTGTTGTTTCTAAACGATTGCCACTCAGATTCATTAGAGTGTGCCAGTATTAATCCATCGAAGGGAAGGGCAGAGAAGCCCTCTGTCGGGTTGTAGTTACCCTCTTGTGTAGCAGTTAATAGGGGATGCAGCACCTTAATCGGTGCTTTGAACATCTCTACAAATTCCATTAAGCCTTGGTTGGCTTTACACAGGGACCCTGAATAACTGTAAGCGTCTGGGTCATTTTGTGCATACTGTTCTAGGCGGCGAATATCTACCTTACCCACAAGAGCCGAAATATCCTGGTTGTTCTCATCTCCCGGTTCGGTTTTAGCTATGCCCACTTGGTCAAGCACCGATGGATAAACCCGAACCACTTTGAACTTGGTAATATCACCATTGAACTCATGAAGGCGTTTGCGAGCCCATGGTGATATGATTGTTTTCAGATAGCGCTTAGGAATGCCATATTCTTTTTCTAATATGTCGCCATCTTCTTTGACATCGAATAGACAGAATGGATGATCATTCACTGGTGAGCCTTTAAGCATGTAAATAGGCACGTGCTGCATTAGCTCTTTAAGTCTTTCAGCCAGTGACGATTTACCGCCGCCAACAGGGCCGAGTAAATAAAGTATTTGTTTCTTCTCTTCAAGACCTTGTGCGGCATGCTTGAGGTAAGAGACGATTTGTTCAATGGCTTCTTCCATGCCATAGAATTCTGAAAAAGCTGGATAACGAGAAATGACGCGGTTGGAGAAAATGCGGCTTAGAGCCGGGTCGTTGGCAGTGTCGATTAGTTCTGGCTCACCGATGGCTTGTAACAAACGTTCTGCAGCGTTTGCGTAAGCACTTTGATCTTCCTTACAAATTTCAAGGAACTCCCCAATGGTGAACTCTTCCTGTTTTCGCTCTTCATAGCGACTTTGATAGTGTTCAAAAATACCCATGAATACCCCTTAAATACGGAACCCCGTAATTTCAGCTTAGTAGGTATTTGAGAAAAGGATAGTAATTATTGTGTATAGTTTTTAATCTTTTCGTCTAATGAAAAATGCAACTTTAATAAGAATTTAGTGTCTCTTAATGAAGCTTTTACATAAACAAAAGCCCCGCTGTAGAGCGGGGCTTTTCATTTGTTTTTTCAACGCTGTGTAGCACACAGTGTGCACTACAAAACGGCGTAAGGCTTACGCAAAGTTTTTGCTTGCGAATTCCCAGTTAACCAGTGCCCAGAAGTTTTCTAGGTACTTAGGACGCGCGTTACGGTAATCGATATAGTAAGCGTGCTCCCAAAGGTCAACAGTAAGTACTGGAGTTAGGTCGTCGCCAGAGATAGGTGTTTCAGCATTGCTAGTGTTAACAATGTCTAGGCTGCCATCAGCAGTTTTAACTAACCATGTCCAACTAGAGCCAAAGTTGTTAACTGCTTTGTCGTTAAACGCAGCTTGGAAGTCTGCGAATGAGCCCCATTTTGCGTTAATCGCGTCGGCTAGTGCGCCAGTTGGCTCACCGCCGCCGTTTGGACTTAGGCAGTGCCAGTAGAACGTGTGGTTCCAAACTTGCGCTGCGTTATTGAAAACACCGCCTTCAGAAGATTTAATGATTTCTTCTAGGCTTTTGTTTTCCATGTCAGTACCTTCAACTAGGCCGTTAAGCTTAGTTACATAAGTAGCGTGGTGCTTGCCATAGTGGTACTCAAGCGTTTCAGCAGAAATATGCGGTTCTAGTGCATTTTGTTCGTATGGTAATGCTGGTAGTTCAAAAGCCATGACGGTCTCCATGTTGGTTTAGTATTGTAGTCTAAAGCACACTTATCTTCGCCTGTTCAATAAGTGCCAGTCAACGCTTAGCTGACTATATCACTTTAGACGCTAAAGCATATCCCAGATGTGGGGATAAAGTCTTATAACTCAATGACAAAATTGTGAATTTTTTTTCAAAAACTATTTTGTGAAAATATAGAGCATGTTGTTATACAGGTACATAGCGATATAGCGAATGAAAAGATCAATTCAGTAATGGGTAATTAAAAGGGATTTTATGATACCCTTCGCCTTGATAAATCATACATGCATTCCCATCTTAGAGGGAATACACTTTTGTGCTCAGAGGAATCAAATGGATAATACTGAAAATCAATCAACGCTAGATAGAATCAAGCAGCAAATCGAAGAAAACCCAATTTTGTTGTATATGAAAGGTTCTCCTAAACTACCTAGCTGTGGCTTTTCTTCACAAGCATCACAAGCGTTGATGTCATGTGGCGAACCATTTGCTTATGTAGATATTCTACAAAACCCTGATATTCGTGCTGAACTACCTAAATACGCGAACTGGCCTACATTCCCACAGCTATGGGTAGAAGGAGAGCTTGTTGGTGGTTGCGATATTATCATCGAAATGTTCCAGCAAAACGAACTTCAGCCGCTTATCAAAGAGACAGCTGAAAAATACAAAGAAGAAGAGTAAATCTTTCGATTTGTAGCAGATTTCTGATATTTTAAATATCGATTAAAAAGCTGGCTTTATGCCAGCTTTTTTCATTAAAAACCGCCAAAAACGCCTCACTTTTATTCCCGTAAAAATTATATAGACAGGTCAGAAATCAAAATCCTCTATAGCTTGAAAAAATATTTTTATTTTGTCGAAAAAGGTTTGTTTTTTAATACCTTGCGTTCTATAAAATCAAGCATCTGGCCACAAATGAGTCAGTGTTGAAGGTATAAAATAACAACCTCTCGGAACACTTTTTTATTGTGCGAATAGCGCTAAAAGTGTTTCAGAGAAAATCCGGGAAACCACCATGAATACATCCTTGTCTTTATTGACCAAAAACGTGCGCGGCGTATTAGCTGCATCTGCCGCGTTTTCAGTAATGGCTACTGCACCTGTTTATGCGCAAGAAGCAGAAGAGAGTGCGAAAGCTGAAGATTATGAACAAATCGCCGTCGTTGGTTCGCGCGCAGCGCCTCGCTCTGTAGCAGACTCTGCGGTTCCAATTGATATCATTTCTGACGAAGAATTTAAGCAGCAGGGTGCCACAGATATGGTATCTATGATGCAAACCGTAGTTCCGTCTTTTAACGTAAACGACCAGCCTATTAACGATGCTTCAACGCTAGTACGTCCTGCTAACCTTCGCGGTATGGCATCGGACCACACGCTTGTACTTGTAAACGGAAAGCGTCGTCACCGTTCTGCGGTAATCACTTTCCTAGGTGGCGGTCTATCAGACGGTGCACAAGGCCCTGATATTTCAGTGATTCCAGCAGCGGCGCTTAAGCAGGTGGAAGTACTTCGTGACGGTGCAGCGGCGCAATACGGCTCAGATGCTATTGCCGGTGTAATTAACTTCGTACTGAATGACGCGTCGGAAGGCGGTACATTTGAAGCCCGCTATGGCTCTTTCTACGAAGGCGATGGCGACATGATCCAGCTGTCAGGTAACGTGGGTTTACCATTATCTGACAAAGGCTTTATCAACCTTTCTGCAGAGTACCGCACTGCTGATGATACTTCGCGTAGCATCCAGCGTGACGATGCGGCAGCGCTTATTGCGGCGGGCAATACCTTTGTGGCAGATCCTGCACAAATTTGGGGCTCCCCTGAAATCAAGCATGACATCAAGCTTTTCGCTAACGCAGGTCTTGAGCTTTCTGCAACGTCAGAAGCTTATATATTTGGTAACTTTGCCGAGCGTGAAGTTGAAGGTGGCTTCTATTTCCGTAACCCGCACAATCGTGGTGGTGTAAACGACGGTGGTACAAATGAAGACGGTGAGCAGCTACTTCTGGTTGGTGATTTAACAGGCGACATGTCAGGTAACTGTCCAACAGATATCGTGGTTGGTGACAACGTTCTTGAAAACCCTACCTATATCAATCAGGTGTTAAACAATCCTGATTGCTTCGCGTTTAATGAGATTCTTCCGGGCGGTTTCACACCTCGCTTTGGCGGTACGGTAACCGATATGTCTCTTGTCTTTGGTACCAAAGGCGAATTAGCCAATGATATTACCTATGACGTAAGTTTAAACCTTGGCCAAAACGAAGTTGATTTTTCTATTAGCAATACAATTAACCCGTCTTTAGGCCCAGAAACGCCTTTCGAGTTTAGCCCAGGTCGTTATACCCAATCTGAGCAAACTCTTGATATTGATTTTACAAAACCTTTCGATGTTGGTTTGTATGAGCCGCTATTTGTAGCGACTGGCTTCCAATACCGCAACGAAAGTTATGAGAGCTTTGCAGGTGATACTGCCTCTTATGAAATAGGTCCGCTGGCGACACAAGGCTTTGGCATTGGCTCAAATGGTTTCCCTGGCTTGGCGGCCAATAGCCAAGGTCGTGTGTCCCGCAACAACATCGCGCTTTACATCGACGCAGAAGCCTACATCACTGAAAACTTTATGCTAGCCGGTGCGCTACGTTACGAAGATTTCTCTGATTTCGGTAATACAACCAAAGGTAAGATTGCGTTCCGTTGGCAAGCGCTAGAGAACATTGCGTTCCGTGGTGCGTTCTCAACAGGCTTTAAAGCACCTACGCTGGGTCAAAGTAATGTACGTAACGTAACAACTGCGTTTGGTACGGGCGGTGAGCTAATTGACCGTGCAACACTACCTCCAACAGATCCTGTATCTCAACTTAAAGGCGGTGAGCAGTTAACGCCAGAAGAGTCAGAGAGCATCACATTTGGTGTGGTAGCAGACTTTGAAAATGGTCTATTCATTACTGCCGACTACTACAACATTGAACTGACAGACCGTATCAGTACAGCGTCTGGTATCGCGTTAACAGAAGAAGATATTGCGACGCTACTAGCGCAAGGCATTAATGATGCATCTAGTTTCTCTGAAATTAGTTTCTTCACGAATGACTTTGATACGACTACTGAAGGTCTTGATGTAGTTGCTAACTACTCGATGGAGATGATGGGTGGTGAAACTAAATTCTCACTAGCCTACAACTGGACATCTACAGAGGTAGATCGCGCTTCAGATAATATTTCTGAGTTCCGTATTCGCATGCTAGAAGATAACCTTCCAGCAGTGCGCTACAGTGCAACAGCAAATCACACTAACGGTGACTGGCGCTTCCTTGCACGCTTGAACTATTACGGTAGCATCTTTGAAGATCACTTAGATTCTGCATTACCTATTGAAAAAGTAGGTTCGGAATTTACTGTGGACTTAGAAGTGGCTTATAACTTCACTGAAGAGTTTACTGTAACAGTAGGCGCGAAAAATGCCTTTGATGAATACCCAGATGAGAATACACAGTATGCCGGTATAGCAGGTTCGTTGTATCCAACTACCTCACCAATCGGTATTAACGGTGGCTTCTATTATCTAAGAGGTGTTTACACGTTCTAATCGCTAACTATTAGCGAAAATAACTTTCACAATTGTTTCGACGTGAAGGGGAGCGTTAGCTCCCCTTTTATTTTCAATATCGAACATCATTTGCGTGAAAAGTTATGAAGAAACAGGCATTATTGATGCCATTGTAAGCAATTCGAAACACACAACTTCTATTATTATGACAAGAAAGTCGACAGTAGCTGAAACCTTTTTAAAATACCGCTCGAAGTTAATGCGCGCGGTAGGTTCTATTGTTGGCGCCGACGACATTGAAGATATCGTGCAAGAAGCTTTTATAAAAAGCTACGAAGCAGAATTAAAACAAGAAATACAATATGAGCGGACATATATGCTCAAAACAGCGCGTAATTTAGCGTTGAACCATGTTGCAAAAGCAGAAAATAAAAACAAGCAGCAGCTAGATGACATGGATATTTTGCCTTACGAACTAGTGGGGCACAGTTTAGAAAAAAATGTAGAGAGTAAAGAGCGCTTTATTCATTTTTGCCGAGCGACAGACACGCTGTCTGCTGATGTAAAACGCGTATTTTTACTTAAAAAAGTATATGGCATGCGACAAAAAGAGATTGCAGAGCTTGTGGGGCTAAGCGAAAGTACCGTAGAAAAGCATGTCGCCAAAGGTTTAATGATGTGCTCTAGGTATTTAGCAGAGCTTTCAAATGACAGTGCATCTCCCCGTGCCACTGCTACCGCGACTCAGGACATAAGCAGTAGTTAACATGAATAATATTCGCCAGTTTTCAAGCAAAGAAGATATCCAAGAGCAAGCGTGCCTTTGGGTAAGCCGTCTCGATCGCGGTTTAAAAAGTGACGAAAAGGTAGAGTTAGACACCTGGTTGGCAGAAAGTAATGCCCATCGCCAAGCTCTACTAGATGCCGCAAGCTTGTGGGACGATATGTCTGTGCTTAATGAATTAAGCGGTTTGTTCCCTGAACCAACAGCGCGACATACTACCAAAGGGCGTACCCTACCGAAAAACGCTGTATGGGGTATTGCTGCCACTTTCTTAGTTATGGCAATCGCGGTTGGCGTCATTGTTCAGCGCACTTGGCTAAATAGCGCGCCTGAATTTGCTGCTGTTAGCCAAAAAGTACAAACAGGTGTTGGTGAACAGAAAAATGTAACCTTATCCGATGGTTCGCAGCTTCATCTAAACACCAACTCTTTAGTAACGGTAGATTTCACATCAAGTGCACGTAATATTGTACTTTTGAAAGGCGAAGCCCATTTTGAAGTGGCTCATGATAAAACCCGCCCTTTTTCTGTTACCGCTGGAAACAATACTGTAACAGCAGTAGGTACCGCGTTTAATATGCAGTATGTTGACGACAACGCATTCGAACTTGTTGTTACCGATGGCAAAGTGTTAGTAAAAGACCGCTTTAAAGCGTCATCTTCAAATGAATCATTGTTTGGTAAGCGCCCTGTTACAGAAGAAGGTCTGCTAATGTTTGCCGGGGAGAAAGCGACTGTTTTGGGTAAAGTAGAAGCCCGAGAAAGCATGTCGCAAGATGAAATTGATGATGATTTGGCATGGCAGCAGGGCATGATAGTTTTTAAAGGCGAGCCCCTTGAATCTGTGCTACTGGAAATTGGGCGATACACGCCAGTCCGTTTTCACATCTCTGACAATAGTTTGCGTAAGCGCAGAGTAGCGGGTTATTTCAAAGTGGGCGATATAGACGGCTTGCTGTCGGCACTTGAAAGCAGCTTTAATATTACCTATGAGAAAGTTACAGAAACCAGTATTGAGCTTAAGCTAGCGAAAAGTTAAATATTCTTTGATAGATAGGTGATATTAGTTATTCCCTATTGGCATCAATTTATTTAATGTGACAATATAACTAGAATAATAAGTACATCGATTATATATCTTGCATTACGGCAATTTGGCGATAAGTAGGCAAACCAAAAAAGCAATAAAGAAGCTGCGTGCCTTTGCGTGTTCGGCTAGTTGTATTTCGCGCAAAAGAACAGCGTGGCCTTCATACTTCTCGCTTGCAGCGCCCTTACATATTGCCTCGAGTGTATGTTTATTCTTATTCATAACACCGTCACTCTACGCGCAAGACGAGAGCGGTTCGACTCTCAAAAATCCTCAACCTTCTAAAACTCTTCCGGCATCAGCGCCCGATGCGTTTAGTTTCTCTATTCCAGCACAGAACGCTAACGAAGCCTTAACTGAATTAGCTAAACAAGCCAACACTACCCTTTTGTTTCCTTTTGATTTGGCGAAGAAAGTAACGACCAATGCGCTTAAGGGAACCTTTACCTTGAGTGAAGCATTAGCTCAGCTACTTGAGGGCACTGAATTAGCGGTGGTAGCCGATGAAAATGGGGCATTGAGTATTCGTTCCCGTGCATCGCTAACAGCACAAAGTAAACAGCCTAATGATAATGAACAGCCAGATGACGAGGGCACAAACGGGCTTGAAAAAATTGCTATCGTTGGCTCTCGTAACGCGCCTCGAAGCGCTGTTGACTCGGCAGTGCCTCTTGATGTTATTGGAGCAGATAAACTAAGTTCTCAGGGCAATAGCGACGTCCTTTCCATGCTAAGCGTTATGGTGCCTTCACTAAACGTGAACGACCAGCCCATCAATGATGCAAGTAGCTTGGTGAGGCCTGCTAATTTAAGAGGCATGTCGTCAGATCACACTTTGCTCTTGTTAAATGGCAAGCGACGCCATCGCTCAGCCGTTATCACATTTTTAGGCGGGGGGTTATCTGATGGTGCTCAAGGTCCCGATATATCCGTTATACCTGCTTATGCGTTAAAACAAGTGGAGGTACTGCGAGACGGGGCCTCTGCTCAATATGGATCAGATGCTATCGCTGGTGTGATCAATTTTGTGCTAAAAGATGACCGCGAGGGTGGGAGCGTTGCGCTTAAAGCCGGAGGGTACAGCGAGGGCGATGGCGAACTGTTTCAAATACAGCTTAATAAAGGCTTTGCGTTAGGAGAATCGGGTTTTTTTAATACCACTTTAGAATACCGACAGCAAAACGGCACGTCGCGCTCGGTACAGCGAGATGATGCCCAAGGGCTATTGGAACAGGGAAATAGCTATATCGCCTCGCCATCTCAAGTTTGGGGGGCCCTTGATGTTAACGAAGATATCAAACTTGCGCTCAATGCAGGTGCTGATATTTCAAAAACGTTCCATTTTTATAGTTTTGCGACCGCCGCGAGAAGAGAGATAAACGGAGGGTTTTATTTTCGAAATCCGCAAACTCGCGAAGGGGTATTTAGCCGAACGGATCCGAATACCGGCGAAAGCCGCCTTATTGTTGCTGATTTGGATGGGCTAAATAGCGGTATAGCGTGCCCTTCAATATCTTTATCAAATGACAACGTACTAGAAAACCCTGATTACCAACTTATCGCAGATAACACGACCTCACTTGGAGCAAATTGTTTTGCCTTTAATGAATGGTTCCCTGGTGGTTTTACTCCTCGGTTCGGTGGAACGATTACCGATGCTTCTATTGCAATGGGTATAAAGCAAGAATTGTCTTACGGGTGGGCGATGGATATCAGTGCCACCTTGGGCTATAGCGATATTGAGTACACTATATCGAATACGGTCAACCCTTCGCTAGGGCCGCAAAGCCCAACGACCTTTTCTCCAGGCGGGGTATCACAAGTAGAACGCACGCTAAACTTAGACTTTACTAAACTGATCCAGACTATTTTTGACGACCCCGTGAGCATTGCTGCTGGCGTTGAGTGGAGAAAAGAGACGTATTTTCAAAAAGCGGGAGATGAAGCCTCGTATATCGCTGGCCCTTTCGCTTTAGAACCACCGATAGGTTTAAGTGAAGGCTTCTCAATAGGCTCTAACGGTTTTCCTGGTTATCAACCTCAGTCTGCTGGTCACTGGAGTCGCAGCAATTGGGCTGTGTATGCCGACTTGGAATTTTACGCGACTGAAGATTGGCAGTTTGGTGTAGCAACGCGAGTAGAGCATTTCAGTGATTTCGGGTCAACATTTGATGGAAAGCTAAGTACGCGCTACACACTTAACGATATGTTTGCACTGCGAGGTTCTTTAAATACGGGCTTTAAAGCTCCGACTGTGGGCCAAAGTAATGTTATAAATGTAACTACTGCCTATGGCCTTAATGGCTTGGAAGACCAAGCAACATTGCCGCCAACCGACCTTATCTCGCAGCAGTTTGGGGCCACGCCGCTGACGCCTGAAGAATCAGTAAACTTTAGCTTGGGCTTGGTTATGCAAGCAAGTGACAACTTCTTTGCTACGCTCGACTATTTTAATATTCGCCTTACCGATCGTATCAGTACCACATCGGCCATTCCTTTAACCGAGGATGACGTTAATACGCTTGTTGCTCAAGGGCGTTTTGATGCGGCCCGATATAATTCCGCTAAGTATTTTACCAATGATTTTGATACCAAAACCCAGGGTATCGATTTAGTTGTAAACTACAATTTTGCGTTAAGCGACTGGTCAAACTCTGTGTTGGTCGCCTACAACTGGACAGACACGCAAGTTGAGCGTGTATCTCTGTACCCGGTGTTAAGCGATGGGGAAATAACGCTTCTGCCCAACTTAACTGAGGCTCGAATACGTATGTTAGAAGACAATCTCCCTGCTCATCGAGGGAGCATTACCTTAGAACAGTCAAAAGACGAATGGGCCTTCACTTGGCGTTTAAACTACTACGGTAAATTTTATGAAGATCATCTAGATGCTTCGGCAGGCTTGGATATTTACGGCAGTGCGCTAACCACTTTCGATGCTCAACTCGCTTGGAAGATTTTGCCTGATACTCAACTTACTTTTGGAGCGCAGAACTTATTTGACGCGTTACCAAATGAAAATCCGTTTCAAGGTGAGGTTGGGGCGCTTTATCCACCAACATCCCCTGGCGGTATTAATGGCGCATTTTACTATGCAGGTGTTGAATACAGCTTTAAATAGCTAATAGTATTGACGAAGCTAATTTAGGAAAAGTTGAGGGTGTCAAACCGAGCTTTTAAACATGGATAAAGCTTTAACTTCAATAGATAGGGTAAGCGTGTTCGGAAATAAGCCTGTGTTATTTAGCCTGATAGCCTTGGACTTTTATATTAGCCGACGTCTTTGAAGAGAGATTCGTCAATAATGGTTTGATCGATAATTTGTTGTGCCATATTGATGCACTTACCGCATTGTGAGCCAAGCTCTAAATGTTGACGTAACTCACGCATATTACCCACGCCGTTTTCTTCAACCGCCGCGCGAATGCTTTTATCTGTTACCCCATAGCACATGCAAACAAACATTAAACGTACTCCAAATGAATCTGTAAATGATAATAATTGTTATTCTTTGTTTTGGCAAGTAGGTAATGGCAGATTTAATAAACCGCAATTAGGTAACGACGGGGTAATGTCCGGGACAGTTTTGTTCTATGCTGTTCAGTTATTGGTACGAGCAGTAAAAAAACTCATTGTTTAATATTGTTATTTCCGTATTCGTACCTATTTTCTGGATAGGAAATTTCTCATCAAAGTGATTGCGCAATGTAATCACCTTTATTATTACAATCCAAATATAAATGGAGAGACTCATGAGTGTATTAGTTGGCCGTCCGGCACCTGATTTTACTGCAGCTGCGGTACTTGGTAGTGGTGAAATCGTAGATTCTTTCACGCTAAGTGAAGCTATTAAGGGCAAAAAAGCGGTTGTATTCTTCTACCCACTAGATTTTACCTTTGTATGCCCGTCAGAGCTTATCGCTTTCGACAAGCGTTATGACGAGTTTAAAAAGCGCGGTGTTGAAGTAATTGGTGTTTCAATCGACTCTCAGTTTTCACACAATGCGTGGAGAAATACCCCAGTAAATCAAGGTGGTATTGGTCCAGTTAAATATACTCTTGTTGCTGACGTAAAACACGACATCTGCCAAGCATACGATGTTGAGCACCCAGAAGATGGTGTTGCTTTCCGCGGTTCATTCCTAATTGATGCAGAAGGTATGGTACGTCACCAGGTAGTAAACGATCTTCCACTTGGTCGTAACGTTGACGAAATGCTTCGCATGGTTGATGCACTAGCGTTCCACGAAGAGCATGGCGAAGTTTGCCCAGCAGGTTGGACCGAAGGTAAATCAGGTATGGATGCATCACCTGAAGGTGTAGCTAAATATCTATCTGAAGAAGCAGATAAGCTATAAGCAAACCTGTTAAAAGATAATAGAAAAACAGCGCCTTTTGGCGCTGTTTTTGTTTACGGCGTTTATCGAAAAAACTATTCTTGATTTTCTACTGGCCAGCCACCTAAGGCCTTATAGCGATTTACCATATAGCAAAATAGCTCGGTGGTTTTCTGTGCATCGTAAAGGGCGCTATGCGCTTCATTTTGGTCAAACGATATCCCAGCCGCTCGACATGCTTTTACCAGCACAGTTTGACCAAGGGCAAGGCCCGCTAGGCTGGTGGTATCGAAGGAAACAAATGGGTGAAAGGGCGTGCGCTTTATATTGCAGCGCTCAATCGCAGCATTAACGAAGCTTTGATCAAAAGTTGCGTTATGAGCAACGATAACAGAACGCTGACAGTCTGCATTTTTCTGTGCTTTGCGAATACCTTTACATAAATCCTTCATGGCTTCGCTTTCCTCAATAGCACCTCGTAATGCGCAATTCGGATCAATGCCATTAAATTCTAATGCCGCAGGCTCAAGGTTAGCACCCTCGAAAGGATCTATATGATAGTGAAAGGTTTGGTCAGGATGCAGTACTCCTTCTTCATCCATTTTCACCGTAACCGCTGCTAACTCTAATAAGGCGTCAGTGCCTGCATTAAATCCGGCCGTTTCAACGTCGATGACAACGGGAAAATAACCTCGAAAGCGCTGGGAAAGAAGGGGCGGGTTGGCAGACATAAACACTCTTGTAAGACTAGGTTGCAGAAACTGGTTGGTCGCTTTTTATGCAAACCTACCTGCGAAACTTATTAGCACAGAGAATTATCGCAAGGATATCTTCGAGTTGCCAGTTTCAATTTGAAAACCGAGAAGATGAGAAGCGCTAATAGTACGAAACGCTAATGGTATTAAACGCTAAACTTTTCTACACTTTGGACGATAATCTTATTAACCATGAATTTTTCAAAACGTTCTATTTGCGGCTTAAAGCGAATGGGTACAATTTATGGCTCTTAAAGATTGGTGGGCGTATGAAAGGCCTACATTCATGTTAGTCTGACTTTCGTTATGGTGTCGAAATGGTGTCGAAATTAAAATATATCGCTTTATTGGGGATGGTGGGGTCGCTGTCGTCCCATGCTGCCATGCGGCAATATTCTGCAACCATTGAAAGTTCCAACTGGCGTATTGATACGGACACGCGCCTGCAGTGTACACTTAACCATGAATTGCCTGGTTACGGCGAAGCCATGTTCACTAGTTCTGCGTCGAAGCAGCTCAACATGGAATTTGAATTAGATATGTACATGCTGCCAAACAAGTTTGATGTGGCTGCGGTCTACTCTGTTCCGCCAAAGTGGATGCCGGGTGTGGCGCCAAAGACCATCGCGGATATGTCTATTCGAAAGCAATACAATGGCGACCTGCCGCAGGATGCTGCATGGACTATGCTGTCTGAGTTGGAGAAAGGCTTTTGGCCCACGATTTACTACCAAGACTGGTATAACAAATATGATCAAGTGAGTGTGGCATTAAACGCAAGCAACTTCTCAGGTGTGTATCGCGACTTTGTTAAGTGCGTGTCGAACTTGCTTCCCTTTAGTTTTGATGACATAGCCTACACAGTGTTGTCTTATCAGAACAACAGCACCGAACTTACTAAGTACTCGCAAAAGCGCTTAACTATGATTGGCGAATATTTAAAAGAAGACAGTGAATTGGAGCTTGTGCTTCTCGATGGTTATACGGACAGTTACGGTGGACGTTACAACAACGAACAATTGTCTATTCGAAGGGCCAATGAAGTAAAAAGCTATCTCACTACGCTAGGTGTACCTGAAGATAGGATCCAGCTGACAGGCCACGGTGAAAAACGTCATATCGCGCCAAACGATACGCGGGAAAGCCGTGCACAAAACAGACGCGTAGTGGTACGACTATCCAAGTCTTAGGCGCTTGCTAAAGCGCCTTAAACCCGTTTAACTTGCGTTAATTTGTTTTGTCTCGCCAGGTTAATACAGGCACTAAATGGTCGGTGAAAACGCCATCAGCTCGCACTACCTTGTGCAATACATCTAAAATTTGTTCTCCAGACATGCCCGCTGGAAGCGCATCCTGACGATAAGTGTAGGGGTGAATGGTAAGTTCATTATTGTGAGCGTACTGAACCCAGCTTGCTGCTTCTACTTTCCCTTTAGCCATCGCCTCATTATCCATTAAATGGCCTAACCAAGGGCCTATGCCGTTTGCATACTTCGCGACTTGCTTCATGCCATCTTGTGTACGCAGCCAATCGTAGTCGGTGTCGCTCTCTCCCCAATCGTTCTCGCCAATCAGCATAACTACTTTGCCCTTATAGCCAAGGGTTTCACGAATACGCTTGACCTCGTTAAAGTCAAAGCACTGCAGGTAACTATTGCCGTTTTCTCCCGCAAAACCGTAGTTATTTAATGTGTCGATAACTATCTTACTGGCATCAATACCTTCAGCAATGTGAAAAGCAGGGGACTTTACTTCTGGGTATACGCCTACAGACGTGTCGAATTGGCGATTAAGTTCGCTGATTAGCTCAAAGTGTTCACTTAACGTGGCCACTTTAAAATTAGCCTGGGTGCCGCGGTACCTACTTTTAAAAACTTGCTTCCCGGCACTGTTAGCACGTTCATGTACCTGCAATGCTCGTAGTTCTTCGAGGGTAAAATCACGGGCATAATAACGTCCGTCCTTTCGGTGACGCGCTGGAAAAATTTCTTCTACATTAGTGACTGTCTCTAAGTGAATGTCGTGCAGTACCACCGGAATGTCATCTTTGGTTATAACAACATCCTGCTCTATAAAGTCAGGACGCAGCGAGAACGCTAGCGTGGCTGCTTCAAGGGTGTGTTCCGGCAAATAGCCAGAAGCGCCGCGATGGGCGATAACGGTAAAATGCGGTCTTTCGCTAGTGGTATGTTCTGCTTCAGCTTGCGAGGTTTTACTATTCGTAGCATCAGCTGCAAACGTACTCTCAGAGGCAAGGGCACCTGTAAATAGCACCACCAAAGCAGGTAGTAACGATGCCAACCTGGTCGTATATCTATTGCGAAACCTAGCATTGCCCTTTAATAGCAACTTAAGCTTGTTCGACGAACCCGCTACAGCCTTGCTTACACGGTTTAAAGAAAATAATAAGCGGTTACCTAGCATGTGACTGCCACTCCATGTGTTTACTTTTATCGCCTTCTTACTTATGCCGTACATTTCACAGAAAGCTTATGTTACAAGCGCTTAAAAGATATTGGCGACGTCCTGCTGCTATAGTGAAATAGACTTATTTTGAATAAGCTCTATGGCATACCCATCTGGATCGCGTGCAAAAGCGATGACGGTAGAGCCACCTTTTACTGGGCCAGGTTTACGATACACCTCAGCGCCATTTGCTTCTAAGTTTTCACAAAACTGATAGATGTCGTCTACTTCAATGGCGATGTGGCCGTACGCGTTACCCTTATCGTAGGTGTTGTCACCCCAGTTATAAGTAAGCTCTAACACGGTGCTATCGGTCTCTTCTCCATATCCTACAAAAGCGAGGGTGTACTCATACTCTTTGTTTTCTGATTGTCGAAGAAGGCGCATGCCCATCAATGAGGTGTAAAAGTGAAGTGACGCCTCTAAGTTTTCAACTCGAAGCATGGTGTGAAGCATTCGCATAACTATTTCCTATTCGAACCATCAGAATTACCCGATGGTACACTGCATTGTAAGTGTGCGTTTGCAGTTGCTACATGTACGCAGAACTCGAGCCACACAGAGCCCCATTCACACGGCTCCCTGCAGAGCACTTTCGTTGGTCAACGCAAACGACACACCATGATAATGGGGAAATGTTAACGCTTTAAGACAGTTTTACCATTCCACTTAAACGTATTAAAAACCCCACATGCCGATATTATCAATTTTAAGTCTACGTGGTTGGCTTAACAGATAAACCACTATTTTTCCTAAGTCTTCGTTTTGAATCAGACCCTTGTCTACTTTCTCTGATCCTGTTTTCTGTGACTGAATTAACGCAGGGTTGAGTGAGTGAACGTGAATGCCATAAGGTCGCACTTCCTCTTGAAGAGCTTTCCCAAGCCCCACCAATGCGAATTTCGACGCGCAGTAAACGCCCGCATTGGCATATCCATTTAGTGCCGCCTGAGAGGCAATATTGATAATGTAACCTTCTCGATTTTCAATCATATGGGGCACTACTTGCTTACACATAAGGAAGGAACCTTTTACATTGGTATCCATCACTTCGTCCCAATCGTCTTCACTGGTTTCCCAGATGAGCGTTTCTTTACCAAAACCACTGTTATTGATAAGAACGTGAAGTTCGCCAAATGTATTTTTAACTTCTTTTACGAAACTTGCTACTTCATCACTTTTTGATACATCACATTTCGCCCCAATGACCTTACCGGGAAATAGCGAATCTAATTGTTTAACTGTCTCGCTAATCGTTTCTTCAGTGCGTCCGCAAATAGCTACTTTCATTCCTGCATCTAATAGAAACTGAGTTATAGTTTTACCCAGCCCCTTGCCGCCACCTGTCACAATGGCGGTTTTACCCGATAATAAGTACATGTCTGTCATAATTAAAACCTAGCGAAAAAAGAATAAGATTAACTGAGCTGGTATTGGCGTTATACAAACATACGTATTCATTGTGGGCCCAAATGATAAGCTCGCGTTGCAATGCTTAAAAAATAATCCCGAATTAATTGGACATGGCGAGTAATTACCTGTACTGTCTCGCACGCTCTAGATATGTTTTATGCTTTACCTAATACTGCGCTGTACCTTTCTTTATACCTTCAAATTGAAGTGCTAGATAGATATACAACTGCTTTACTAGCTTAGTTATGTCTATTGCTATTCGGTGGCTTCCACCATTACATCAATTTTTTAAAAGGTTATTATTATGTCTAATTCTGTAAACGGTACAGTTAAGTGGTTTAACGAAGAAAAAGGTTTCGGTTTCATTACTCCTGAAGCTGGTGGCAAAGACGTATTCGTACACTTCCGTTCAATCACTTCTGACGGCTTCAAGACTCTTGCTGAAGGTCAAGCGGTTAGCTTTGAAGTTGAACAAGGCCAAAAAGGCCCACAAGCTGCTAACGTAACAGTTCTTTAAGACCTGTAAGCAAGCTTAGGGTTATTTCTCTTATTTGAAGTAACCCGCAAAGATGGGCTCTTTTTCACGTAAAATGTGAAAAGAGCCTAATTTTCGTTTTTAGATTTCTTAACCCAACCTGCGAGGAATTCAAAACAAACAACATTAATAAAGAAGTATTTAATATGCAATTTCAAAACTCTATCTCTACCATTAACAGCCTTATTCCAGGTGCGTTAATTTCAAATATCTCCATAAATAAAACAGCTGTTGCCTTCAAACATGCGAACACCTATCGACATGTTCAATTATCATCGAGACAAGAAGCAAAGCGATTTATTGATCAGCTTATTCAAGAGAGCTAATTAAGTTCTAACTACCCATTCTATGCTTTCGTGCTTAATAACAAGCGCTTAAGAAACTTTATCGCTGTATAGTCAATAATGATGCTAAAAAGCTAAAAGGTTATAGGTCTTGCGTGTTCAGTCGTGCAACTGCGTCGTATGTATTAAGCGCTGTAAATAATGGTGCTGTTGCAAGAGAAGCATTGGCTAGTACGGGTGTGTACTAACCAACGTCATTATATAGATAACCTGTGGTTATTGTTTGGCTTTTAAGTCGACATCTGAATCTGCTAACAGATATATGCTTGCTGCATAAGCTGCAATGTTTTGCGCCAGTTCATCAGGGTTAATTTTATCCAATGTGTCATCAGGCGTATGATGAAGATCGAAATAATCTCGTCCGTTTTGATTTAAACGGATAGTCGGTACGCCTTTCGCTGCTAGCGGTATAATGTCGGGGCCGCCACCAGCAACGTCTGAGCCGCCGCGAATTATACCTAGCGGGGACAGGATTTTTGCGATTTCATCTACCAGTACTGTTGCTTCAGGGTTCACATTCGACACAAGTTGCCAAATTGTTTGCGCGCCAAAATCAGACTCAGTAGCAAGTACGTGGTTAGCAAGGTTCTTTTCATGCTCTTTTGCATAAGCAAACGCGCCTAACAAGCCTACTTCTTCAGCGCCAAACATAACTACACGAATGGTGCGTTTAGGGCGTTCAGGCAATGATGCAATTAATGCGGCTGCCGCTGTGGTAATAGCAACGCCCGCACCGTCATCTACAGCGCCAGTGCCTAAGTCCCAGCTGTCTAAGTGACCACCAATGAGCACAATCTCTTCGGGCTTTTCACTGCCGACTAAATCTAGTATTACGTTGCCGCTATTTACTTCGCCTTTCCACTTTGACTCAGAATGGAGCGATAACGACAGTGGCTTGCCTAAATTGTGTAGGCGTCGTAAATGATCGGCGTCGGGGTTAGAAATAGCAACTACTGGGATATCGGCCCACTCATCACCGTTTGAGCTCATCATGCCAGAGTGAGGGAAGCGATGAGAGTCTGAGCCTACCGAACGCACAACTAAAGCTTCAGCACCACCGCGTTGTGCATGTTGCCAACCAATACGGCGACGCTGATTCGCTTGACCATAACCTGCACCCGTTTGGCTTTTTACCATGGCGTCGCCATCGACAAACGCAATTTTGCCTTTCAGCGCGCCGTCTTTAACTGCGGTTAGTGCATGAATATCCCTGAAATATACGATGTCAGCGTTGATCTCGCTCTCTGAAGGAGCAGCTCCACCTAACGCGGTACCGTAAAGGGGCTGCATGTATGGTGCAGTAAGTGAAATATGTAAGTGACCCCTGTCCCAGAAGGGCATGCTAAACTCTTCAATGCTCACTTTATCAAACCCAAGGTTCTTTCCTACCTTAACACCCCAATCTCTGGCGCGCTTTTCTGCTTCTGAACCGCCAAGGCGTGGGCCTATCTCTGTAGTGAGTGATTCTACGATGCTATAGCCTAAGTCACTTTTCAGCGCTTTTTGAATTAGCGTTTCCGCAGTTTTCTTTTGCTCGTCAGTAATGGGGGAAGTTTCAGCAAAAACGCCAAAGCTGCATGCACTTACTAATGCACCAAACGCTAGATTCCTAGCGATATTATTCAATCGGGACATGTGTTCTCCGTGGATTATTTTTATATTTTTGTTTATTTGCGTGAGCAAAAATATGACGTACTTATCATAGCCAAATTGAGATGTGCTTTCGAGGTAAACCACAAGCCGAAGCCGTAAGTTAATCGCAAAGCAGGTCTACTTGGTTGTCAAAAATAATGTTACCTTTTGAAAAGGAAAAAAATAACAAGGAAAGTAAATTTGAAAATGTCACTCTATACTTATTTCAAACATAGCACATTAACCTTCTCTGGCTTTATCAACGATAAGGCTTGTTTCGGTTCATTGCTTTGTGCATTTTTGCTTGTTGGTTGTGGCGGTAGCTTAAATGATAATGACAGTGTAGTAAGGCCAAATTCAGTACTAGGCGTATGGTTTGGGCAAACTTCAACAGCTGAAGATGGGCAAGAAGAGGTTGTTATTGCGGTCTCCTCTGAGGGTAAGACTATTGTATTTTCGCAGGCCTCGCGAGACACGCTTATTGCTCACGGCGACATAAGCGAAGATACCTTTACTTCTGACGATACCATGCTGTATCCAGGAGAAGGCATGACTAAGCATGGCACAATGCAGTTCACAGCGAATGGTGACAGTTTAGAAGGCTCAGCGACAGTATCGGGTCTCACATTTGACTTCTCTGCCAACAAAGTCAGCGCTACCGAGGATGTTTCATTTATCGATATTGCTGGCAATTATGCAAGTTCTTGGTCTGATGGTGCTTACACTCGTTCGATCGCTATCGATAACGAAGGGATGATCAGCGGTTCAGATACTAATGGTTGCATATACTCAGGCTCTGTTGAGCCAATTAGCGGGATCAGTTCGCTTTTCAATATTAAGATTAAAGCAGAGGTATGCTTTGAAGATTTCGATTATGAAGGGCTTCTTGCTTATGGCGTATTTCCCTTTGAGTATCAGAACTCAATTATTGAGAGAAATGGTATTGTCATAGCATCAGAGGCCTCATCGAGAGCTTATGCTTTTCGCCAATTTAGCCCTCAAGATTAAGGTTGTCGACTATATAAACAAGGAGTCTATAGACTCCTTGTTTGATTCGTAAGGGCTCGCCTTAAGTTCTATTTACGCTTCTTCTTAAGCGCCAATTTTTGCTTTTTCTCTTGCTCTTTTAGCACTTCGTTTATAAAACTTTTTCTACCGAATTCACGGGTAATAGTACACTTATTTAGATCAAAGCCGCGAGCGGGGCAGTATTCTCTGCCGTACAAGATAATCTGCAGATGGAGGTCGTTCCATCTTTCTTTAGGGAACAGGCGTTTTGCATCGCGTTCTGTTTGCTCTACGCTTTTTCCATTCGATAGACCCCAGCGGTACAATAAACGATGAATATGAGTATCTACCGGGAAAGCAGGAATACCAAACCCTTGAGACATAACCACCGCGGCTGTTTTGTGGCCAACAGCAGGCATGGCCTCCAGCGCTTCAAAGTTCGCTGGAACTTCACCATTGTGTTGTTTAATGATCATATCGGACAAATGCCAAATGCCTTTCGATTTCATAGGCGATAATCCACAAGGGCGGATAATGTCTTGTATTTCTTCAATACTCATCAACACCATGTCGTAGGGATTATCCGCGCGAGCGAATAACTTTGGCGTAATTTGATTAACGCGCTCGTCGGTACATTGGGCCGATAATAGAACCGCAATGAGTAACGTATATGGGTCTTTGTGATCTAAAAAGATAGGAATTTCTGGATAAAGGTCATCCAAAATTCGCATTATTTCTTTTACTTTTTCCTGCTTAGAAAGTGGCTTTGCCGGCTTAACTACATCATTCATTTCTATATACTTTTTTAATATGGTCGCTAAACAAGGTGTAAATTTTTTAAGTTAAAACGTTTGCGCCATCTGCTGAAGTTTTCGCTTACTCCGTCAAGCCACACTAATAATTACAGTATGATTTAACTCTCTGCAGTAACACGCACGCGCTCAGCTTTCACCGCAGGCGATGTTTGCTTAGCTGCTAACTTGGCATCTACGCTGTTTTTAATAGCAATAAGAAGTCCCATGCCTAAAAACGCACCCGGCGGTAATATCGCAAGTAGAAATGGGTTTTCTGTGTTGAACAGTGTAATAGTCCAATTCGCAGCAATGGGCCCAAATAGCCTATCTGCACCCGCTAATAACGTACCCGCACCCAGTATTTCTCGCATGCCGCCTAGTACCACCAACACAGTGGTAAATCCTAAGCCCATCATGAACCCATCGTATGCGGACGCAAGGGGCCCGTTTTTCGATGCAAAGGCCTCAGCGCGACCTATGATGGCGCAGTTAGTTACAATCAGTGGAATGAAAATACCTAACGCCAAGTAAAGGTCGTAGGTATAGGCATTCATTAAAAGCTGAACAATGGTTACAAATGCTGCAATAATCATAACGAAAACAGGGATGCGAATCTCGTTTCTTACCACGTTTCGAACGAGTGAAACGGTAATGTTACTGCCAATTAAAACCAACATGGTAGCAAGGCCAAGTCCTAAACCATTAATGAAGGTAGCGGTAACGGCTAGTAGGGGGCACAATCCTAACAGCTGTACTAACGCAGGATTGTTCTTCCAAAGTCCTTGCAAGGACAGGTCGCGAAAGTCAGTCACGTTATAACTCCTCTACACTATGAGGTTGGGTTTCATCCACATTAAGGGCATCTATTGTTTCAACCGAATCTGTTATTGCACAGGTGTTGGGAGCGGAGAATAGCGCGCTTTGGTTAGCCTGAGCGTAAAGTAAAGCCTCACGTACGGCTGTGACTACCGCTCTTGGTGTTATAGTAGCGCCTGTGAATTGGTCAAATTCGCCGCCATCTTTTTTGACTTGCCATGGGGCTAAATTGTCTGGTGAGAAAGACTTGCCGCTGAAGCTTGTGATCCAATTGCTCACTGCAAGCTCAATTTTATCACCAAGCCCAGGGGTTTCTTTGTGTTCGATAACGCGTACGCCAAGCACTCTCATATTGGTCGTTTTTATTTCAGGCGTATTCATTTCGGAAGAACTCCCGTCGAGCTCAACCATATCGGTTAGCGGTAGGGCAGAGGTATTGAGGTTTTCACTCTCACCGCTACTGGAGTCGCTTTTCATACTCTGTTGTTTATCGGTGCCAATATGTGTATCTACTTTTACACCGACAACAATATCTATATCACCGCTATAACCATCTGGAGCGGTGGCTTCCAGCACAAGCGCGCTAGGTTGGCCGTTTAGCGTAGCACGGTATACCTTATGGGCTTTTTTGTTGCCCAGTTCGGGGGCGTTGACTTCTGTGCAGTTGGCGTACAGGGCATTGTCGTGGAATTCACTAGGCACAACTTCATTAAGTACGCTTAGAAGCTTTTGCTGCTTTTGTTGCTCAATTTTGTCTTGGGTGCCGAAAAAGGTTAACGCTATCAACGCTGTGGTGACAACGGCAAACGCACCTAACATAAGGCCGTTTTTGGCCAAGCTTTCTTTCATCATTACTGCTTACCTCGGCCTTTGCCCACATTTTTACCGTAAACGCGAGGGCGGGTGTAATAGTCAATAAGCGGTACCGCCATATTCATAATGATCACCGCAAACGCCACCGCATCGGGGTAACCACCAAATGTACGTATTATAACTACCCAAAAACCAATGGCAGCTCCAAATATAATTCGGCCTTTTGGGGTTGTTGACGCTGAAACCGGATCGGTTGCGATAAAGAATGCGCCTACCATTACTGCTCCATTGAATAGGTGGAATAGCGGTGAAGCATAGTAATCGGCGTTAACTAAATGAAGCAGTGATGCACAAACAAATACGCTCAGCAGCATGCCACCTGGGATGTGCCAGCTAATAACACGGGTTTTCCACAGGTAAAGACCGCCAAGTAAATAGGCAAGGCTCACCATACCCCATCCTGCACCAGCGGCGTCGAATATGCCGCCATCGAAAATCGGTTTAGCTAAAGACTCTGAATAAGTCACGCCTTGTGTTAAGTCAGTTTTTAACGTGTCTAGCGGTGTAGCCATGGTTACACCGTCGGCAATAGTTTTAAGCTGAGTAACATCGTAGCCGCTGGTAGTGAAGCCTGTAAATATCAATGATAACGAGTCAAAGAAGCTTGGCGTAACACCGGCATGGGTTGCAGGAGGTAGCCATAGGCTCATGGCTGCCGGGAATGAAATAAGCAAAACCACGTAGGCTATCATTGCGGGGTTAAAAATGTTGAAACCAAGCCCGCCATAGACTTGTTTAGCAACCGCGATCGCAAAAAATACCCCAATGACCGTCATCCACCATGGCAGAGTAGGTGGAATACTAATCGCGATTAACAAGCCTGTTAAAACCGCGCTGTAATCAGTAAGCGTGCGTTCGATAGGGCGCTTTCTTAAAAATAAAATAACTCCTTCAATTACCAGTGCACTTACTACCGCAATAACCGCTTGAATAAGCATGCCCCAACCAAAAAGAATAGATTGGGCTATCATGCCTGGGATCATAGCGTAAATGACCATGCGCATGACCTGTCCGGTATCGCGTTTAACTCGTTGGTGTGGTGAACTCGATAAACTTAACTTCATTCTGATTCTTTCTCTTGTTCAGCCGCCGCTTTTTTCGCTTTTGCTTTTGCAATGGCTGCCGCTATACGTGCTTTCTTTTCATCTTGAGCAGTGTGTTGAGAAGTTGTTTGCACGCTTGCTACTTGTTTTGCTTCACTAGGCGTCTCGCTCTGCTCATTTTCCTTGTGACTTTCTTGTTCAGCAGTATCTTGTAAGGCTGCTAAATCGTCATTTGTGCTCTGAGCAAGTTTTTTTGCTTTAGCCTTTGCCACCGCAGCAGCTATACGCGCTTTTTTCTCGTCGGCATCACTTTTAGTTGGAGCGTCGTTAGTATTCTCATTAGGCGTGCTGGTTACATCCTGCGCTTTTTGCGCTGAAGCAGCCTCCATGCTGAGGTCACTGTTGCTAGCATCTACTTGCTCGCCTTCTGTATTGTCCTCTAGGTTCCCTTCTTGTTTGGCCGCTTTTTTGGCTTTTGCTTTTGCCACGGCGGCAGCAATGCGGGCCTTTTTCTGTTCCGCTTCGCTCAAGTTGCTAGATGAATTTAAAGCCTTGTTATCCTGAGCACCATTATCTTGGCCGTTGACACTTTGAGGATCCGCTTCTTTTTGCAAGCTAACGTCTTGGCTGTCTGTGTCAGCTTCACTAACAGAGCTAGATGCTTGTGCTTTTTGCGACGCGGCCTTTTTGGCTTTCGCTTTAGCAACGGCAGCAGCTATCCTAGCCTTCTTTTCATCCTTAGCGTCCGGTTCACCTAGCGGTTCTTTAGACTGATTGTCTTGCTGCTCGCCAAATTGAGTTGGCGTAGGCTGCTCAGATTGGCCACTTGCGTCATTTCTTGCGGCTTTTTGCGCTTTTGCTTTAGCAACAGCCGCTGCAATTCGCGCTTTTTTCTGTTCATCAACTGATAGCTCTGAATTAGTTTTAGTGTTTGAGGGCTCGGTATTTGAAGGCTCGGTATTTGAAAGACCAGCAGTTTTTTCGTCTTGAGAACCTGCTTGGTTTTCTGTTGACGCATCTGAATGCTGGCCAGCTTGAGCTGCTTTCTTGGCTTTCGCTCTAGCAATGGCAGCGGCCACTTTTGCCTTTTTATCATCCTCTGGCGATGATACCTGAGCCGCTGGCTCAGTGACGTTCTCAGCTTGATTTAAGCCTTGAGCTTGCGCTGCTTTCTTCGCTTTCGCTCTGGCGATAGCAGCGGCTACCTGCGCTTTTTTATCGTCTGCCGCTGGGTTAGGCTCGTCAGCGTTTTCTGGTGTATTTTCGTCTTTAGCCTTGGCCTGCATTGCCGCTTTTTTCGCTTTCGCCCGTGCAAGCGCCGCCGCTACTTTATCCTTTGCTCCCGTTGCGGTAGTATCAGCCGTGCTATTTGCATTATCTACAGCTGCAGCGTTTTGTTCTTTGGCTTTATTTGCGGCTAACCGCGCCTCTTTTGCTTTTCTATGCTTTGCTTCTCGCTCCAGCTTTTCACGCTCTAAACGCTCTTTACGCGCTTCAAAACGCTGCTTGGCCTTTTCAGCCTTGTTCTTTTCATCGCGCTGAATGCGTATCTCAGATTTCGCTTGGCGATAGTAATGCACTAGCGGAATCTCGCTGGGGCAAACGTAAGCACATGCGCCACACTCTATACAGTCGAAAAGGTCGTATTCTTCGGCTTTGTCGTATTCTTTTGCTTTAGCGTGCCAAAAAATCTGTTGTGGAAGCAGTGATGCCGGGCAAGCATCGGCGCACGCACTACAGCGTATGCACGGGCGTTCTGCATTATCATCTACAAGCTCTTTTTTAGCCGGGACCAATAAACAGTTTGTGGTTTTTACCACAGGAATAGTTGCGTCTGATAAGGTGAAGCCCATCATAGGGCCGCCCATAATGACTTTGGGCGCTTTCTGTTTTTTCGGGTTGTAACTTGCTTCTTCTAACAAATGAGAAACTGGTGTACCTAATAGCGCTCTGAAGTTACTAGGGGATTTAACTGCTTCACCGGTTACAGTAACAATACGCTCTATAAGCGGCTTACCATGCAAAATAGCGTCTGCAATGGCATAGCAGGTTCCTACGTTAAACATCATCACACCTACATCGGCAGGCAAACCATTTCTTGGCACTTCTCGACCAGTAACAACTTGAATTAGCTGCTTTTCACCGCCAGCAGGATATTTAGTTTCAACGCTAACCACGCGGTAGTCTTTCTTATCCTGACAGGCAATATTGAGTGCCTCGAACGCTTCGGGTTTGTTGTCTTCAACCGCAACTATAATTGCCTTAGGTTCGATAAGGTGAGTCAAAATGTCTAAACCCTGGCGTATTTGCCATGCGTGCTCGCGCATTAACCGGTCATCAGATGTGATATAAGGTTCACACTCAATCCCGTTTAGAATAAGAAACTCAACAGGCTTAGACGTTGAGGTTTTAATATGGGTCGGGAAGCCTGCGCCCCCCATTCCTGAAATACCAGCTTGGCAGATGGCTTCAATAAGTTTGTTTTTATCAAGCTCGCTGTAATTAGCGATGGGCGACAGGTCGCCCCATGTGTCTTTACCATCCGGGCGTATTGATATACACATTTCGGTTAAGCCGCTAGGATGAGCAACAACATGCGGCGCTATTGCAACGACTTCTCCAGAGGTGGGAGCGTGTACAGGTACCGAAAAAAGCGAGGAGCTTTGCGAAAGAATTTGGCCTTTTAACACGGTATCGCCAACTTCTACGCAGCATATGCCGTCTGAACCAATGTGCTGGCGCAATGGTACTATCAATAACTCAGGCAACGATGGCTTTTTAATTACCGACGTATTAGAAAGTGATTTTTTATCGTCAGGATGCACACCACCTGGAAATGAGTACAGCTTCCCCGCTTCAAGCGCTTCTATAATTGAATCAAAACTTGGATACATCACAATTACGATACCATTTTGATGGGGATATCACCTTTAGGTGATGATTCGAAATCCCACTTCCATGTAGAAGTAGTTTGAACGATTGGCACCATGTCAATGCAGTCGACAGGGCAGGGGTCTACACATAAGTCACATCCTGTACACTCATCAGTAATAACGGTATGCATGTGTTTTGCGGCACCTAATATGGCATCGACAGGGCAGGCTTGGATACATTTGGTACAGCCGATGCACTCATCTTCTCGAATGAAAGCAACTTTTTTGACGTCTTCTTCGCCGTGTGCTGCGTCAAGGGGTTTGGGTTCAACCCCCATTAAGTCTGCAAGTTTTTTAATTGTTGCTTCACCGCCTGGAGGACATTTATTAATGTCGTCGCCATCTGCAATAGCTTCAGCATAAGGTTTACAACCTGGATAACCACATTGGCCGCACTGGGTTTGTGGTAACACGGCGTCGATTTGTTCGACAAGTGGGTCGCCCTCTACTTTAAAGCGAATGCTCGCATAGCCCAAGACTAGGCCAAAAATAAGGGCTAGGACGCCAATTGCAATGACAGCAAGTATGATCGTAGTAGACATCGACATTACACCTTCACCAACCCACTAAATCCCATAAATGCGAGGGACATAAGGCCTGCGGTAATCATGGCAATTGATGCACCCTTGAATGAGACAGGTACGTCAGCAGCCGCTAAGCGCTCACGCATGGCTGCAAATAACACTAATACCAAGGAGAAACCTACTGCAGCCCCGAACCCATAAATAAGGCTCTGCATGAAATTATGCTGCTCCGTCAGGTTTAACAACGCTACACCAAGAACTGCACAGTTGGTTGTGATAAGAGGAAGAAATATACCTAACAGTCTATATAAGGTTGGACTTGTTTTGTTCACGACCATTTCTGTGAACTGAACAACCACCGCAATAACAAGGATAAAGGCCAGGGTTCTGAGATAGCCAATACCTAAAGGCGCAAGTAAATAGGTTTCAACCAGGTAACTTGAAGCCGAGGCAAGGGTGAGTACAAATGTGGTGGCCATAGACATGCCCATGGCGGTTTCCAGCTTTCCAGATACACCCATAAACGGGCATAAACCGAGAAACTTAACCAACACGAAGTTGTTAACCAGTACTGTACCAATCAATAGCAGTAAAAATTCAGTCATGAATAACGCAATTCCTTCGAGGAATTTTGACGGACAATGCCCGCGAATTAAAAAGAAAAACAGATTAGGTCTATTATCCCTTTTTAGAACGGGTTTAACAACTTGATTGAATTAGGGTTATTTAATGTCTAAACGCGTTGTTTTAGGAATTAAAATAGAATGAAGTGGGTGAGGCGATTAAGAGCCAACTAAGTGGCTCCCCCTCCCCGACTCGAACGGGGGACCTGCGGATTAACAGTCCGTCGCTCTAACCAACTGAGCTAAGGGGGAATCGACACCTAAGTTGTTTGCTGAAGTTGGCTCCCCCTCCCCGACTCGAACGGGGGACCTGCGGATTAACAGTCCGTCGCTCTAACCAACTGAGCTAAGGGGGACCTGTGCTTCAACGGGGGCGAATATTAAAGACGTACTTAGGAACTGTCAACAACATAAATGAAATATTTGTGCTGACTGCGCAAAAAATAGCTTTTTACAGCTTTAATGCTCATTTTGTCGTCAATGTAGCGAAAGTGATGGTTAATAAGTGCACATGTTGCTTATTAACATATAAACAAGTGTGCTTTTAGCTATTAAAGAAAATGATTTTTTCATTTTCGCTATATATCTCAGCAAAGGTAAGTAATATAACTAAAAAGAATAAAAAATTGCTTCCATACTGTTATTATGTACAGCCTTTAATAAATCTGTAACCTGTACCTGAGGATTAAAAGGTTAGTCATCACTTACGTGATGAGAAATTAATCGAGCACGAAATCCCGCCGAATATGGTCTGGCGGTAGTTATCCACTAAATCTGTGGATAACTATGTTGATAGCTTAGATTCGCCTACTGCTTTTGTAAGATCAGGTATTAATTGATCCGATTGAATAGGCCTGAATGTGGGGTGATATTCTATATACTACAAAGGGTTAGCACTGTTTTTGTGATCGCAACCTTCGATCTAAATTGATCGGTTGAACAAAAAGTAGCTTGTGTGTTAATTCAACGAATGACTAAATGCTATCCAACAAAATCCATGTTATTTCTCAGGTTCTTACAATCTATTAACATTTTTGTTGTTCTTTCAAGCGTTAAGCAGTGAAAACTTAACGTGAACGAACTTCAGAAGTGACTATATTAAAAGTGAAATAGAATAGAAACTAAACTGTCACGGACTTACTGACTCATTTATCGCGTACAATTATCGACAAAGTAGTGCTTTTAGCGAATAGCGAACAAATTCGTAGAACGCATGCATTTTCATTAAAAACACCATATTTCTTCTCTCCCTCTTGCTCTTTGCTTTGTTTATCGAAACAGAATGGCTAAATAGCGTTCACCGTTTTACACTAGCGTGCAATTAATGAGGGGAATTCATTCAGCCGGAGATCTAGTGATAAAAAGTAACGCTAAACAACGTACTTCCGACTTATTGGGAGGAGATATAGGTACTACGTTAAAGCGTATGACTATTCCTATGATATTAGGAATGGTAATGATGATGAGCTTTGGGCTTATCGATACCTTTTTCGTCAGTTTGTTGGGCACGGACCCATTAGCTGCTATCAGTTTTACCTTTCCAGTGACCTTTACAGTAATCAGTCTGAACATTGGTTTAGGTATAGGAACCTCAGCAATTATAGGAAAATTGCAGGGTAGTAAGGAAATAACCAAGTCCCAACACTATGCTACAGGTTCGCTAATGCTGTCTGTTTTGCTGGTAGGAACATTAGCAATGATTGGCTTTTTTACCATAGAGCCTGTATTTAAACTGCTTAATGCCACAGATAACTTAATGCCATATATATCTGACTATATGGGGCTATGGTATTTGTCGAGCATCTTTTTAGCTATGCCTATGGTGGGCAATAGTGTACTACGCGCATGTGGTGACACGCGGACGCCTAGCATAGTGATGGCAGCTGGGGGCGGTTTAAATGCGTTGCTTGACCCTATTTTTATATTCGGACTTGGGCCTATTCCCGCAATGGGAATAAAAGGTGCGGCGCTGGCTACCTTTATCGCGTGGATAGTTGGTGCCATATGGATACTTTATATTTTATCTGTACGTCGAAAGTTGATGTTACCTCGACTTCTAACAATCACCGAGCTCCGTGACAGCAGCCGGGAGATTCTCAAAATAGGGCTGCCTGCGGCAGGGGCAAATATGTTAACCCCAATTGCAGGTGGTGTGATGACAGCTGTAGTTGCTGGTTACGGCGCCGAAGCAGTGGCAGCTTGGGGGGTAGGTAATAGAATGGAGTCTATTGCTAGTATTGTCGTTCTAGCGCTATCTATGACGCTGCCTCCATTTATTAGCCAGAACGTAGGGGCAGGGCAGATAGAGCGGGTTAAAAAAGCATATTCGCTTACTTTGAAGTTTGTTCTTGTTTGGCAGTTCGGCATTTTTCTTCTTATGTGGGCAATGTCTAGCTGGATAGCCGTTGCTTTTGCCCATGAAGCAGAGGTAAGCGTATTAATACAGCTATTTTTGATGATTGTACCTCTAGGTTATGGCATGCAAGGCATTATAATTCTGACTAATTCATCGTTGAACGCAATGCACCGCCCCATGACGGCATTAGTATTAAGTGTCATCCGCTTATTTATTTTCTTCGTACCAATAAGTGTTGCCGGTAGTTTTCTATTTGAACTGAAAGGGTTATTTGCCGGTACTGTCATTGCCAATATTGCAATGGCGTGTGTTTCATTTGTTGTTTTCAAACGTGCGATTACTCAGTTTGAATCAGATAAAAAAATATCTGAGCGCAGCTAATACCATAGTGGCCAACCAAGGTTAAGTGTTTGTAATGTTAAGTAGTTTGACCGAGAGCAAAATGTTAAGCAGTAAGCTAAAGAAAAGGTTAAGTAAATGAGTAGAGGGTTTGAGCTTCATTCTAAATACAAGCCAGCAGGCGACCAGCCAAAAGCAATAGAAGCTTTGGTGGATGGCTTGGAAAGTGGTTTGGCTGGCCAGACACTGCTGGGTGTTACGGGGTCAGGTAAAACCTTTACTATGGCAAACGTCATTAAAGAAGTGCAGCGACCAACACTTATTTTGGCACACAACAAAACACTGGCGGCTCAACTTTACGGTGAAATGAAAGAGTTTTTCCCCAATAACGCAGTAGAGTACTTTGTCTCCTATTACGATTACTACCAGCCAGAAGCCTACGTTCCTAGTACCGATACCTTTATCGAAAAAGACGCGTCTATAAATGATCACATTGAACAAATGCGATTATCAGCTACCAAGGCACTAATGGAGCGCCGGGACGTAGTGATAGTGGCCAGTGTGTCGGCTATTTATGGCTTGGGTGATCCTGAATCCTATATGAAAATGCTGTTGCACCTTCGACAGGGCGACACCATGGATCAGCGTGATATTTTACGTCGCCTTGCTGAATTGCAGTACAAGCGTAACGATTTGGCCTTTGAACGGGGTACATTCCGCGTGCGTGGTGATGTCATTGATATCTTCCCCGCCGACTCTGAAAAGCAAGCCGTACGGGTTGAGCTGTTTGACGATGAAATAGATAAAATCAGTTTATTCGACCCGTTAACGGGCGCAGTGGATAAGTCTGTTATTCGCGCGACGGTTTTCCCAAAAACGCACTATGTAACCCCGCGAGAGAAAATTCTGAATGCTATTGAGCATATAAAGGATGAATTAGGCGATCGCAAAAAGCAGCTTCAAGAAACGAATAAGCTTATTGAAGAGCAACGCATCTCACAACGTACCCAGTTTGATATCGAAATGATGATGGAGCTTGGATATTGTTCGGGTATTGAAAACTATTCCCGCTACTTGTCGGGACGAGCGCCGGGCGAGCCGCCTCCAACTTTGTTAGATTATTTTCCGGCAGATGGCTTGATGTTTATCGATGAGTCTCATGTTACGGTTTCCCAAGTAGGGGCTATGTACCGTGGGGATCGCTCTAGAAAAGAAACGCTAGTGGAGTTTGGTTTCAGATTGCCATCTGCGTTAGACAATCGTCCGCTTAAGTTTGAAGAATTTGAGCAAATTTGTCCTCAAACCATTTATGTTTCTGCAACGCCGGGTGACTATGAGTTGAAGAAAACTGACGGCGAGATAGTCGAGCAAGTGGTAAGGCCCACTGGGCTCTTAGATCCGGTTATTGAAGTGCGCCCTGTTGCAACTCAAGTCGATGATGTTCTGTCTGAAATTCAAAAGCGGGTAGAGCTTGACGAACGTGTGCTTATTACTACCTTAACAAAGCGTATGGCCGAAGACTTAAGCGAGTACTTAAACGAGCACGGCGTTAAGGTGCGCTATCTACATTCGGATATCGATACCGTAGAGCGAATTGAAATTATCCGTGATTTACGATTGGGTAAATTCGATGTGTTGGTCGGTATCAACCTGTTGCGTGAAGGTTTAGACATGCCAGAAGTGTCGCTGGTGGCTATCTTAGATGCAGATAAAGAAGGGTTCTTACGTGCTGAGCGTTCGCTAATTCAAACCATTGGTAGAGCTGCGCGACACGTGAATGGTAAAGCCATTTTATATGGTGACAGCATAACCAAATCTATGAAAAAAGCGATAGACGAAACGGACCGTCGTCGTGAAAAGCAAATGGCACATAACGAGGCAAACGGCATTACACCAATGCGTCTTAATAAGCCTATTACCGATATTATGGACTTGGGTGATAGTGCACACCCTGCTTCTGGTAAGGTAAGACTGCGCAAGGTTGAAGAAAAGAAAAAGCAACAGAAGACAGCAAGTGCAACTGAGTTAATGGATCAAATCACCGAACTGGAAAAACAGATGTTCGAATATGCTCGGGAGCTTGAGTTCGAAAAAGCGGCGTCACTTCGTGACGATATTGAATCACTTAGAAAACAGGTAGTTGCGCTTTCTTAAGCATTTTACCCAGTCAACGCCCTCAGTACTTATTGGGGGCGCTTTACTTGCCAGATCTTCCCGAAGGACGAGTCTAAAATGTCCGTACTCTTTGTGGTGTAACCTTGATGTCGAACCACTACTCCTACGGTTACACGCCGCGATTACGAATATTCTAACTCTCATTGAGTGAGTAATTATATATGCGGGCTGTTAAAAAGCCCCCTGCGCTCGTATTCCGTATAAATTTGAATAACACATCTCTACTTGCTCTTCACCTTCGCTTATGTTCTTTTTACTTATGTAAAAATATTCCTGTAGATAACTATTTACGAAACAGAGAAGTTGCTTTTTTATTATTAAATGAGACGAAAAGCAGCAAAATGTCGTTGTAATAGCACGATTAGTTACATATAGTTCTCGTTAGAGTATCTATAACTATACCTAAAAACAGGTGCTAACATGCTTAATCGTCTTCAGGAGTCAGATATCAAGCTACTGCGTGTGTTTTATGCTGTAGCAAGCTGCAACGGATTTACTGCGGCTGAACCCGTGTTGCGTATGCAACGTCCAAATATCAGTGCCGCCATTAAAAAGCTCGAAGAGCGTTTGGATTTGGTGCTATGTCATCGTGGTCGTGGTGGTTTTCAAATGACAAAAGAAGGTGAGGTGGTTTTTCAAGAAACCAAGCGCATCTTCAATGCCTTCGATAACTTTGTTTTTAATCTAAAATCGCTACACGATGATTATTCTGGTCATATCACGCTAGTGTTAATGGCAGGCCTCCCACTTTCAATGCACATGGCTGTAAGTAAAGCAGTTAAAAGTACAATGAAGAAGTTTGATGATATCCACGTGAATATCCAAACGCGTTTATATAACGAAGTAGAACATGTTGCGTTATCAGGTGAGTGTCACCTTGTGGTTTCAACCTATGACATGGTAAAACCTGAATCAGTGACTTTTCACCCTGTGGGGATTGAAACTGAAGGGCGTCTATATTGTGCGCCAACCCATCCGTTGGCAAAGTATCGCGATACTGAATTGCCAGAAAATGTGAAGATTGGTGATTATCCTGCCATTGGCATTGCTGGCCTGTCATCAGCTAACTACATTGAAGATGAGACAAGGCTATCTATACAAACCTTTTCTGATTCTTTTGACGCTGCGATGTCCGCAATTATGACGGGCGAATATATCGGTTTGTTACCTGATTATATGGCAAAAGAGCAGGGGGCGGCGTTAGGACTTGTGCCTATTGCTCAAGGGAGTCTTTTTAACTTTAGCCACGAGCTATTTGTGATGAATGGTAAAAACACGCGGTTAAACCCGGTATTACGCCACTGCATTAAAGAGTTAAGTTATTTTATTTCTGAAAGCCAGAAGTAGTTTCATCAATACAGCTAATATAAAAACACCTCTTGTCCTAAAGCGTTCATAAATACGCAGGGAACAAGAGGTGTTTTTTATTGAGTCTGTTTATTTGTATGAGCAGTACTTATTCGTACTCTAATGGGTCGGTAGCGTTGTTTTCCTTAAAAGCTTCTAAACGCTCTTCACATGCACCGCATTTCCCGCAGGCTTTTTCTCTGCCGTTGTAGCACGTCCATGTTTGCCCGTAATCCAAACCCATCGACAACCCGTCAGTCAAAATAGCTGTTTTGCTGTCGTCGATATAAGGCGTCATAATGGTAACTGGGGTATAGTTTGCAATACCACATACGTCATTCATCTTATGCACGAATTCTGGTCGGCAGTCGGGGTAAATGGCGTGATCGCCTGAGTGTGCACCGTAATAGACTTCATTGGCGTCCAAACTTACAGCATAGCCAACCGCCAAAGACAGTAATATCATGTTACGGTTAGGCACTACCGTTTGTTTCATGCTTGGTTCTTCATAGTGACCTTCAGGTACGTCGATATCTGACGTTAGGGCAGAGCCACCAATAAGTGTGTTAATAGCGCTAATATCGACAATTTTATGTGGCACATTAAGTGATTTACACACGTTCGCCGCATAGTCGAGTTCTTTTTTGTGACGCTGTCCGTAGTTAAAGCTTAATGCGTGAACTTTTTTGCCTGCCTTCAGTGCTTTGTGCAGTACTGTGAAAGAGTCCATGCCTCCTGAATAGATAACAACAACATTTTCTGACATAGTTTTCGAAGATTTAAGAAATTATCCCCGAATTTTATGTGATCCTTGGTAAAATCCCAACATACAATCGTTAAAGGGTGTCAATTTGTCTGTAATGTCCACATTAAACATCAATGAGATGTTTGAAACTATCCAAGGTGAAGGTGCTCACACAGGTATTCCTTCTATCTTTGTTCGCCTGCAGGGCTGCCCTGTAGGCTGCCCATGGTGTGATACTAAACATACGTGGGAAATAAAACCTGATTTAAGTGTTTCGCCTCAGGCTGTGATAACCAAAGGCGAAGAGTCAGAAAGTTATTTCATCTCAAGTGAAGACGCCTTGCTGGCCGAATTTGGTAAGCAAAAATACGTGGCAAAACACGTGGTCATCACGGGGGGGGAACCTTGTATGTATGATTTACGTCCGTTGACAACCCTGCTACACGATAACGGGTATACCACACAAATTGAGACCAGCGGTACCTTTGAAGTGCTCTGTGATGAGCGCACTTACGTAACTGTTTCACCTAAAATAAATATGAAAGGCGGATACGACGTTTTAGTCAGTGCTTTAGAAAGAGCAAACGAAATTAAGCATCCTATTGCTATGCAAAAGCATATTGATGAACTTGACGCTCTGCTGAGCAGTGTATCATCGCTGGAAGGAAAACAGGTTTGTTTACAACCAATTAGCCAGCAGAAGAGAGCAACTGAACTGGCTGTGCGGACTTGTATTGAGCGCAACTGGCGGCTATCTTTACAAACACACAAATACATTGGCATTGAATAAATGTTTAATACATATCTGCCTTTTAAAAGAATAAAACGCGATCAAGAGTACTCAGCTCACTCTTTAACTCACTCTTTAATTCAACTTGGGCATAAAGAAAATGAACAGCTTCAACTCGCTTAAAAAAGCTGTTTCTGCAGCGGTTTCTTTATGTCTTTTGGTTATCGTTCCAATGGCTGATGGCGCTACGTGGACCATTACCTATCCCCGTCCTATCGACGACTCCGACGCGCGAGCTCAATATCCTATCGCTTTACTTAAACTCGCTTTAGATAAAACAGGTGTCAATTACGAGCTTCGCCCTTCGGATCGCATATTACTAACGAGTAAGGCTATGCGCCAGCTTCGTGAGAATAGAGAAGTGAACGTTGTGTGGAGCATGACAGATAACCAGCGTGAAAAAGAACTGACCCCTATTCGAATACCTATCGCCAAAGGGCTTATTGGCTTTCGCGTTTTTGTTATTAACGAAGATAAGAAGTCGAAGTTTGATGATGTATTGTCGTTGAACGATATGCGTAAACTTGTTCCTATCCAAGGAGAAGAGTGGCCAGATACTAAGATTTTGCAAGCTAACGGGTTCAACGTCTTCACCGTGCCTGAATTTCGTGAAGCGTATGACATGATTAAACAGGGCAAAGGAGACTTTTTTCCTCGTTCTGTGATGGAAGTGAGCGCAGAACTCGAGGAAGAAGGCCGTCGCTCTAACCTCTACCTTGAACCTTCAATGGCGCTTTATTACCCGACAGCCATGTATTACTTCGTTAATGGGAATAATAAAACATTAGAAAACCTCATTCAGACTGGCCTAAATAGAGCTATAGAAGACGGTTCATTTGACGCCCTATTTGCGTCTACTTATGCGCCTATCTTAGAGTCTCTAGACGTTAGTGAGCGCAAAATATTTACGCTGGAAAACCCATTGCTTCCTATTGAGACGCCTCTCACTAATTCTACACTTTGGTATAAACCAAAGTTATAAAGAATAAAATGGCAATAAAAAACGCAGCCTAAGCTGCGTTTTATACATATCTTTGCTTCGTTTCGTCTATTACGACTCGCCAGCGTGAACATCTTTCATTGAGCGACCAGATGGGTCGGCATTGTTCTTAAAGCTCTCGTCCCATTCAAGAGCTTCTGCAGTACTACAGGCGATTGACTTACCGCCAGGTACGCAGCGAGCGGCACTTTCTTGAGGGAAATAGCTCTCGAAAATAGTGCGGTAGTAATAGCCTTCTTTGGTGTCAGGCGTATTCACTGGGAAGCGGAATTCAGCAGTAGCTAGTTGTTGGTCGGTTACTTCGTTTTCCACAAAGTCGCGAATCGAGTCGATCCACGAATAACCTACACCGTCACCAAATTGCTCTTTTTGACGCCACAATACTTCCGCGGGAAGGGTTTCGCCGTTATCAAATGCTTTACGAAGGATCCATTTCTCCATTTTTCCGTCAAGACACATTTTGTCTTGTGGGTTTAAGCGCATGGCTACGTCAATAAAGTTCTTATCTAAGAAAGGAACACGTGCTTCAACACCCCATGCTGACGTCGCTTTGTTGGCGCGAGCACAGTCAAACATGTGAAGACGATCCAGCTTACGTACCGTTTCTTCGTGGAACTCTTTGGCATTTGGCGCCTTATGGAAATACAGATAGCCACCAAAGATTTCATCAGAGCCTTCACCCGAAAGCACCATCTTTATGCCCATTGCTTTAATTTTGCGGGTCATAAGATACATAGGGGTAGCGGCGCGGATAGTGGTTGTATCGTAGGTCTCAAGATGGAAGATAACATCACGGATGGCATCTAAACCTTCTTGAATGGTGAAATGGATTTCATGGTGAACGGTACCAATCATATCCGCCACTTTCTTCGCAGCCTTAAGGTCAGGAGCGCCTTCAAGACCTACAGCAAAACTGTGTAGGCGTGGCCACCACGCGTCAGTCTTGTCTTCATCTTCAACACGTTTGGCTACGTACTGTGCAGCCACAGCAGAAACCAGTGATGAGTCTAGACCGCCAGACAACAGAACTGCGTAAGGCACGTCAGACATCATGTGTGACTTCACCGCTTTCTCAAACGCTACACGAAGCTCGTCTAAATCGCTTGTGTTGTCTTTTACGTTGTCGTATTCCATCCAGTCGCGTTTGTAGTACTTAGTGATTTTTCCTTCTTTGCTCCACAGGTAGTGACCTGGA
This sequence comes from Alteromonas sp. ABH4_454, assembly GCF_056311775.1. Lineage (NCBI taxonomy): Bacteria > Pseudomonadati > Pseudomonadota > Gammaproteobacteria > Alteromonadales > Alteromonadaceae > Alteromonas > Alteromonas sp. ABH4_454. Next base: position 2,106,171 of record NZ_CM149972.1, read on the forward strand.
GGGAATTCACTAATTGTCTTACATACGCCCGCTAGTGCTTTCATTTCTGACGAAACATAGAAGTTTCCGTGTTCATCGTAACCCGTATAAAGCGGGATAATTCCAATGTGGTCACGGGCAATCAGGTAAGCGTCTTGTTCTTCATCGTAAAGAATAAACGCGAACATGCCTTCTAGGTCATCAATAAAGTCGATGCCTTTTTGCTGAAAAAGAGGAAGGATAACTTCACAATCTGAACGGGTTTTAAATGGATACGGCTCATCTAAGTCAGCGGCTAGCTGCTTGTGATTATAAATCTCGCCATTAACCGCAAGAATTTGCTTATCGTTTTGGCTGATAAGAGGCTGTGCCCCTGTATCTACGTCGACAATCGCCAGTCTTTCGTGACAAAGAATGGTATTGTCATTATTCCAGATACCCGACCAGTCAGGGCCACGGTGGCGCAATAGTTTTGATAAATCGAGGGCTTGGGTTCTGAGTTCAGACACATCGGTTTTGATATCAAGGATACCGAAAATACCACACATATAACGGATTCTCTCTGTTCACTTGTTGAAAAAAATAATAGAAGCTTTTTCTGTCGGTACTCGCGTACGAGTGAGCGAAGGATTGTTTTTATTCTTTTTTCGCGTGCCTTGAATGTGCCAGTCTGACAGGAAATTGCAAGTAGATTATGATGAGAAAATGGAAATACTTATGCCTTTTATCTCAAAATAGCCGTTTATTAACATTTTTATCCTATTTAGAGTGCATAATTATTATGTCAACTAAATAGCCCGTGAGTTTTCTGAATAGTAAAAAATAGCAATTCGAAGCCGCTTGAACCAGTGGTATAGGAAAGGGAAGTAAGAAAGGGCCTGTAAAAAGGCCCTTTTAGTTTTACTGCATAACTAAGCATTTTTGACGCTTAGAAGTCAGAGCGGATATTAATTCTTGCGCTGAAACTCACTTGCTTCATTCCATTTAGGCCAAGTGTCAGCATTCGCAACGCCGACACCCACATCAAACAGCATCTGCGTGTCTTGTACAATGCCGCTTAGGTCCCAGTCATCGCGATATTGGTCGCACACTTGATGGTAGCAGCCTGTCACGATAACGTTCATACGTTTTCTGTACTTAGCCGTTTCTTCATCTGCTGGCTCATTCCCGCCCTCTGCATAAAGTGCTGGTACACCTTGTTTAGCAAAGCTGAAGTGGTCAGAACGGTAGTAGTAACCTGCTTCAGGTCGGTCTTCTTGGGTCAGCGTTCGACCTTGCTTAGCTGCAGCGGCTTCAAGGTAGTCTTCCATTTCTGATTTGCCCATGCCTACAACCGCCACGTTCTTGGTTTTACCTAAAACGTTCATTGCATCCATATTGATGTTCGCAACGGTATTTTCAATAGGAATAACAGGGTTGCTGGCATAGAATTTACTGCCCAATAGCCCTTGCTCTTCAGCCGTCACTACTAAAAACGACACTGAACGCTTAGGTGCAGGCGTAAGTTCTGAATAGGCTTTAGCCATAGCAAGCATTGCTGCAGTACCTGTGGCGTTGTCGTGCGCGCCGTTATAGATTTGGTCGCCTTCTTTGCTTTCATCTTTACCTAAATGATCCCAATGTGCCGTGTAGATAATATGCTCATCAGGAAACTCGGTACCCGGTAATGTGGCGATAACATTGTTGCTTTCTGACTTTTCGAACGTGTTTTTCACGGTAACTGACGCTTTAATATCCATTGCTTTGCTATATGGACCCTGCATGGCGTTAGCTTTCTCTGTGTCAAAATCAAGGCCAGCATCGGCAAACACTTTTTTCGCTGCATCTAACGTAAGCCAGCCTTCAACGGCAACGCGGCTCGCACCTTTATCGGCACTCACTAAACCGTACTGCGGACCACTCCAACTGTTTGCAACAACAGACCAGCCGTAAGAGGCAGGTGCGGTTTCGTGAACAATAATAGCGCCTGCTGCACCTTGACGACTCGCTTCTTCATACTTGTAGCTCCAACGGCCATAATAGGTCATGGTAGTACCTTGAAACTTACCGCTTTCTGGGTTTTCAAAACCTGGGTCGTTAATTAACATAACCACGGTTTTGCCTTTAACATCTAACCCTTCATAATCGTTCCAGTCGTATTCTGGCGCATTTACGCCATAACCAACGAACACCAGTTCAGAGTCATCAAGAGATACCAATTTTTGCTCGCGCTTGGAAGAGGCTACCATTTGCTCTTTGTAGGCAAACGTATTGTCGCCTATCGTCATGGTCATATCTGGATCAGCGGTAATTTCCATAAGCGCTACTTTTTGAAGGAAGCTATCGCCATTACCCGGCTGAAGCCCAGCTTTAGTAAATTCACTGACCAAGTAATCAATGGTTTTCTTTTCACCTTCAGTCGTTGGTAAACGACCTTCAAACTCATCAGAAGACAAAACTTTTAGCGGCTCGCGAATGTCAGCATCAGAAATACTGCTGTAAACGCTGTCGAAGTTAGAAGCCGCAGGCATAGTCTTCTGCGCTGATTCGTTTGTTGAGGTGCTGTCGTTGTTAGGAGTGCAAGCACTTACGCCTAGAAGGGTAGGTACAAGCAACGGCAAAAACATTTTTTTCATTGTTAGTCTCTGTTTGCTCTACAATACGCGTCCAGTATAGAGAAAACCCCAAAGCGAACCAATAGTTGATATGCAATCAAACTCAATTCCCTTCTGTAAAGACTACTTACTAAAACACGCCAGTAAACCGGTTACGGCGCTTCTTGAAGAGGTTGGCTTGCTAAGTAATACCGAATTTCCTACGCCTGAGCTGCTAAATGAATTGACTATACGGTATTGTGAGCATTGGCAGGGGCCTCAGTTCAAAGGGCAAAGCCAGTTTTCAAACGATGAACAACGATATTACGAAACCATTATTAGTGAAGACGGTGTAGTTCCTACACGGGAGCAAAGCTGGCACGACCTGTTTAATGCACTTATTTGGTTGCAGTTTCCTAAGACAAAATCGTTACTAAATGAGTTGCATATCAAAGATATCAATGCGTATGGTGTAAACCCCAGAACGGCGCGCCGCAACCGCATTACGCACTTCGATGAGTGTGGGGTAGTACTTGCCATTGAAGCACCCGAGAGCATTGCTTTAAATAAGCCTAAGCGCACAGCAACACTCACTGACTCAAATAGAGGAACAACAGATAAGATCATGCAAGGTGCGCCATGTGATAGTGCCACCCTTGAAACGTTTTTAGCGGAATTAGCGTCCCATCAGTGGGAGCGTGTTTTTATGGCAAAACGGTCACTGTGGCACGCACAGGTCAGCCCTTTTATCTTCGGGCACGCGAATTTAGAAATGATGCTAAACCCATTTATAGGTCTTACGGGCAAGTGGTTAGCAGTAGCCGTACCACATGGTTTCAGCAGTCTCGATAAATGGCAGCAGCGCTTGCTGTTAGACGATGCGATGACAGCACGCATTAAAGCGTTAAATTATTTTGAAAAAACACCGCTTTTAAAGCCATTACCTTTGCTTGGTGTTCCTTTGTGGCACAGTCAACAAGATGAAACGTTTTATCAGAATAAAGACTATTTTAGACCGCTAAGGGAGGGAAGTAAGCCGACAATTCAGCTACCTTTGTGGTCTTAAAGGGCTTGGGTCCGTTGACTTGTGTACCGTCTTTTTTAAATTAAGCTTCGAAGATTTAAATTTTAGGTAGGAGCTTGTCGCTGCCCCAGTTTTATCGGGGCAGCAACAACAAATAGCCAAATGAAAAGCGGGCTATTGAAAGCGATTTTTTTAGAATAGCGCTAAAGCAATCAGCCAAATACCGTAGATAACCACATACGGAGCGCTTGCAATGAGTGCCGCTTTCTTAAGAGGAAAAGACGTCCATTGAGAGATGCCTACCGTGGCCAAATAAATTCCCCAAAAAAGCTCTAACCTTAAAGCTTGGCCGAACGCGTACCAAGGCGAGTCCATAGGAATACTTGCTATAAAGCCTAAGGATGCTGGTGATAAGATTGATGGTGCCACCTGGTGGTCGCCGGTGAACAATAGCAGTGCAACGCCAACTAAACCGGTAAGTACGTAAGGCATTGAAAGCCACCATGCAAAACCGTACCAATCTGTGAAACCGAAAACATGGCTATCGTCTGAACGAGTCATAAGGTTTACGTATACGGCATAAACAGCGTTAACGATAATAGGAATGAAAAAAGCACCGATAATAGAAGACCAAAGCAGCGCATCTCTGGTAAAGAAAGCCTTCATCTGTTCTTCTTCAGCCGGGCTCATATCGCCTTGTGCGGCAATGTTCATTTCTGCAAACCACTCAATATCGACAAAGTTCACATAGAGATATTGAGATACCAGCGTAATAGCCATTACCAAGATAAACGGCATCCAGCTCCAGTTATTGTGCTCGCCAACCGCTTTGAAGGCGCCATTCGGTTTAAAAAAGATATCATTACACGCTTGGAAAGGATTCGTCACAGTGTGCATCCTTTGCTCCTCTTTCTTAGTTTTTATTTGCTGTTCAGATTCTGTGTAAAACAATGATTGTAAATTATTGTTCGTTAACACGTGGATAAGTTTGGGTATAAAGATTACTGGCGGGCACACATTATGTACAGCACAAGATTCTGATAAAGAGTCATTTTTTGTAAGGGAAAATGAATAAAGTTAGTTAATTGTAGCGCGCACACTCGGTTAAAGAGCAGTAAAAAGGGAAGCTAGGCTTCCCTTTTGTTTTCTATGGTAGTAAACCATAAACAATCTATAGATAAGTTATATTCAGCAGCGTTAGCACTATTGTGCTGTACATTACAGATATAGGTAACCCTATCTTTATAAAATGCGCAAATTTGTAGTTGGCAGCATTGTAAACCAAGAGGTTGGTTTGGTAGCCAAATGGCGATATAAAGCTCGCGCTTGCCGCAAAGGCAACGGCTAAAGCAAATGGCATTAGCGGTGCGCCGATAATTTGCACTAGCCCATAAGCAAACGGGAACATTAATGCCGCAGCTGCATTGTTGGTAACGAACTCAGTTAAAAGTAAGGTTAGCAAGTAGATAACCACGAGCGCCACAAACCAATCAGTGCCCGCCAAAAGAGGCATGAGCGCTTCGGTTGTAGTGGTTATGACTCCAGAGTTTTCAAGCGCAGTGGCTAAACTTAGCGCACCGACTATTACAACAATCAAGTTTAGCGGCAGGTTTCGCTTCATTTCGCCGTTTGACGTAACCCTAACGCCGATAAGCACAGCAGCTAAGAACAGTAAACCGATAGCCAATGAGATGACATTAGTCGCGGCCAATAACACCGTGGTAAGGAAACCGCCAAGCGTGATCCACTCTTGCTTATTGGTCAAAGGACGGGCAATTTTTTGCTCAGACAAAATGAAAAAGTTCTTGTTCAAGTTTTGACGAGTCGCAAAGTCAGGACCTGTCGCTAACAACAAAAAGTCACCGGCTTGAAGCTTTATTTCTCCTAACTTTCCTGATAGTTGCTCTCCATCGCGACGAATTGCCACAACGGCGGCATCAAACAGAGCTCTAAAACCAAGATTTTTAATGGTTTGCCCAATTATTTGAGCGCGGTTTGCCACCACAACTTCAGTTAAGCTTTCACGCAATACCCCATCGGTTTCTGCGAACATGCTTAAGCCTTTTATATGGCTTAAGTTATCTAGCTTTTGGACGTTGCCAGAGAAGATCAGCTTGTCGTTTTCCAGAATAACCAGGTCAGGCCCAACAGGCGAGATTAGGTTGCCATTGCGCACCACTTCTACTAAAAAGAGCTCAGGCAGATTACGTAAGTGGTTTTGCTCCACGGTTTTGCCAATGAGTTCTGAACCTGCTTCGACTTCTGCTTCAACCATATACTCATGATAGTTATTGTTTTTGTTGCCGATATTGGGCAGCAAAGGTAATAACATGAACATGAGAAGGCCACAGCTTAACCCAGCAATGGAGCCATAAAGAGTGAAGTCGAAAAAATTGAAACCAGGGTGCCCGTGCTCTTGTAGAAAGCTATCTACAATAAGGTTGGTTGAAGTACCAATTAAAGTAACCGTGCCACCGAGTATTGCAGCGTACGAGAGCGGGATCAGTAATCGGGAAGCGGGGTGATATTGGTTCTGTTTTATAGGGCCAATAAGACTGGCCACAATAGCGGTGTTATTGAGTAGTGCTGAAGACACAAAAGTGAGTGAAAACAGACGCCAGTAAGACTGCGTAAAGTTAGCACTAACAAGTTTTCTACCAATGCGTTTTATTAACGCGGTTTTATCAATAGCACTGCTTACTAAAAGCAACAAAACAAGGGTGATTAAGCCCTTGTTTGTTAAGTTTAGCAAGATGTCATCAAGAGATAACTGCTGGGTAACCAGTAAAGCTAACACTGCGCCAGAAAACACAGTGGAAGGGCGCTGACTGGTAAAAATCAGCGCGCATATCGTACTGACAAAAATTGCCAGTACGATGAACTGGGTCACATCCATATTGCTCCAGTCCTGCTTATAGTTTACTGATATCCACAGAGTTCCAATGCGGGAAGTGCTTGCGAACTAATGCATTGAATTCAAGTTCAAACTCAGAGAAGTTAGGCGAAGTATGTTGTGCATCACCCGCTATTTCGTCGATGATCATACCTGCACCTACCGTACCATTGGTTAAACGGTCGATAACAATGAATGAACCTGTAGGACGATTGCGCTTGTACGGGTCACAGGCGACTGGCTGTGTGAACTTAACGTCTACCACACCAATTTCGTTAAGATTTAGATGCATGGCATCTGTTTCTTCCAGCGTGTTCACATCAATTTGGTTATCGATATGAGCAACAACCCCTGGCGTTGATTTAGTCGCGAACTTAAACAAGTATTGCTTGTTTGGCATTAGCGGCTCTTCAGACATCCACACTAAATGTGTTTTGAACTGGGTGTTTAGAAGTGGCAAGTTGTCTGATTTAACAATCATGTCGCCACGAGAGATATCAATTTCATCTTCAAGCGTTAGCGTAACTGCTTGAGGTACATAAGCGCGTTCTTGATCACCTTCAAATGTAACTACTTGCTTAACTTTTGATTTCTTGCCAGAAGGAAGTGCCGTCACTTCATCGCCTGGTGCGACCTGGCCTGATACTACCGTACCAGCAAAGCCACGGAAGTCTAGGTTAGGGCGGTTAACATACTGTACAGGGAAGCGGAAATCTTCTTGATTGTCATCTTCACCAATTTCAATATTTTCTAGCATTTCCATTAGTGGCGTGCCGTTAAACCAAGGTGTTTTCTCACTGATACCTACAACGTTATCGCCTTCAAGTGCTGAAATAGGAACAAATTGAATGTCTGGGATATCCAGCTGTTCAGCAAACTTCAGGTAATCTTCTTGAATCTGCTTGTACACTTCTTCTGAATAGTCCATTAAGTCCATTTTGTTGATTGCAACAATAACGTGCTTAATACCTAGAAGTGAAACTAGGAATGAGTGACGCTTGGTTTGCACCTTAACGCCGCCACGGGCATCAACAAGAATAATTGCAAGGTCGCAGGTAGATGCGCCTGTTACCATGTTGCGGGTGTACTGCTCATGCCCTGGGGTATCAGCGATAATAAATTTACGCTTGTCGGTAGAGAAGTAGCGGTATGCTACGTCAATGGTAATACCTTGTTCACGTTCAGACTGAAGGCCGTCTACAAGAAGGGCAAGGTCAACTTTCTCACCCGTAGTACCTACTTTTTTACTGTCTTTTGTAATGGCAGCAAGCTGGTCTTCATAAATCATTTTTGAATCGTGAAGTAAGCGACCAATAAGGGTACTCTTACCATCGTCTACGCTACCGCAGGTAAGGAAACGTAGCATGTCTTTCTTTTCGTGTTGCTCAAGGTAAGACAGAACGTCCTGTCTTAATAATTCGTTTTCGTTGTTCATGTTATGCGCTCACAAGGAAAAAGGGGTTTAACACAGACTCTTTTTGGTTATAGGTAAGAGCGTCGGCGTTGTCATCTAATGGGTTTTCTGGATCTAGAACAGTTACATTTGCTCCAGCAGCTAATGCAACTGCATGTGCTGCGCCTGTATCCCATTCAGATGTTGGGCCCAAACGAGGGTAAAGATGTGCTTCGCCCTCTGCCACCAAGCAAAGCTTCAGTGAACTACCCATCGCCACAAGCTCTGTTTCACCTTCAAGCTGTGCCAATAAATTTTGAATTTCAGGACTTTGGTGAGAACGACTGCCAACCACTTTCCACACTTCTGCACCATCGTGCTTGCGTGCAGAAATAGCAGTGAATTCACCATCTACTTCGGTCCACGCACCTTCACCTACAATACCGACATAGCTTTTGTTTAGCGCAGGCGCGTAAACCACACCCATTGTCGGTTTGCCATTTTCGATAAGTGCAATGTTTACCGTAAATTCGCCGTTTTTCTTAATAAACTCTTTGGTGCCGTCGAGCGGGTCTACCAACCAGTAAGACGACCATGTTTTGCGTTCGTCCCACGAAATATCAGCTGACTCTTCAGACAAAATAGGCAGATCAGATTCCGCTTCAAGGGCCTTTACAATAACGTTATGGGCGGCAAGGTCAGCTTCGGTTAGCGGGCTGGTGTCTTGCTTTTCATAAATAGCGAAATCTTTTTCGTAAATCGCCATAATTTTATCGCCAGCTTCTTTGGCAATAGTTAGCACTTTTTGTGCAAGGGTATTTAAAGGCTGTGTCATTACACCAATCCCTTTTCTTGTAGCAAAGCATATAAACGCTCAGCGGTTTGCTCTGCCGGTTCATCCTGATAGGTTAGGTGCACTTCTGGTGATTCAGGTGCTTCATAGGCTGAGTCTATGCCCGTGAAGTCCTTGATCTCACCGCTGCGCGCTTTCTTGTATAGCCCTTTAGGGTCGCGCTTTTCACACACCTCAAGTGGCGTATCAACAAACACTTCTACAAATTCACCGTCATCCATTAGGCTACGGCAGTAATCGCGGTCTGCCTTAAACGGAGAGATAAAAGCGGTAAGCACAAGAGTACCTGCGTCAACGAACAGCTTCGCAACTTCACTGATGCGGCGAATATTTTCAACGCGATCTTTGTCGCTAAAGCCTAAGTCGCCGCATAAGCCGTGACGTACGTTGTCGCCATCAAGCAGATAGGTGTGCTTGTTCTGCTCGTGAAGCTTTTTTTCAAGCAGGTTTGCTAATGTCGATTTACCAGAGCCGCTTAAACCCGTAAGCCAAAATACACGAGGCGTTTGACCAAGCTTTTCAGAGCGAGTGGTTTTATTGACTTCGTGTTTGTGCCAAACAACGTTGTCTGTGGCCATTAGAAGTACCCTTCCATTTTTTTCTTCTCCATAGAGCCCGCGCTGTCGTGGTCGATAACTCGGCCCTGACGTTCAGACGTCTTGGTAAGCAGCATTTCTTGAATAACTTCAGGTAGGGTTGCTGCTTCTGACTCTACTGCACCGGTCAATGGATAACAGCCAAGAGTACGGAAACGCACAGAGCGCATTTCTGGAACTTCACCTTCTTCAAGCGGCATACGGTCGTCATCAACCATAATAAGCACGCCATCACGCTCTACCACAGGACGAGGCTTAGAAAGGTACAGTTGTGGAATATCAATGTTTTCTAGGTAGATGTATTGCCAGATATCTAGCTCAGTCCAGTTAGACATTGGGAAAACGCGGATGCTTTCGCCTTTGTTAACTTGTGAGTTGTAGATATTCCAAAGTTCTGGGCGCTGGTTCTTAGGGTCCCAGCGGTGGTTGCTGTCGCGGAAAGAATAAACGCGCTCTTTAGCACGAGACTTTTCTTCGTCGCGTCGTGCACCACCAAACGCTGCGTCAAACTTATATTTGTTTAACGCTTGCTTAAGCGCTTGAGTCTTCATGATATCAGTGTGTTTCGATGAGCCGTGGCTAAATGGACCAACGCCAGCTTCAACACCTTCTTCATTAATGTGAACAAGCAAATCAAAACCGTGTTTCTCTGCTTGCTCGTCGCGGAATTTGATCATTTCGCCAAACTTCCACGTGGTGTCTACGTGTAGAAGTGGAAAAGGAATTTTGCCTGGCGCGAACGCTTTACGGGCAAGGTGAAGCAGCACTGAAGAGTCTTTTCCTACAGAGTAAAGCATTACTGGGTTTTCAAACTCAGCAGCTACCTCACGGAAAATTTGAATACTCTCGGCTTCGAGTTGTTTCAAATGCGTTACAGACGGGATACTAGCAGTCATTTTGAAGTCCGAATTTATGTTATATATAAAAAAGTTATATGCGGGTTATTTTTCTGCATAGAACGATAACATATTTAAATTCAAAAGTAGTATGCGATTTTGCTATTTAAAATAGCAATCTTATTCCAATAAATAAAACTGTCATACAATTGAAGCATAAGGCCCTATTTTGCAAGGGTAGAAAAAGATAAGGCCCTGCTTAGAAAACTAAACAGGGCCTTACTTTTACTCTTATTTACGCGTTGTTTTTAATTACTTTTCATTCAGCTTGGTCTGGAATGCATCGAATGTGTCTAGCACGCCTCCTCTTGGTGTACCTGATTTACTCAAAATCATTATGGTTAAGCTCGACAAAATGAACCCGGGTACAATTTCGTACATCCATGCCCCAAGCTTTTGTCCACCAATTTCTATCGGAAGATAAATCCACAGTAGTACGGTCACAGCACCAACTATCATGCCCCCCAACGCCGCGCGGCGGGTCATTTCACGTTTAAATAAGCTAAACAGTACTAGCGGGCCAAATGCTGCACCAAAGCCAGCCCATGCGTTACTCACTAAGGTCAATATCGTGCTGTCTCTGTCATAAGCTAGGTAGATAGCCACGAGTGCGACGGCTACAACGCTTACACGACCCGCTATTACTAACTCACCATCAGATGCATCTCTGCGAAGGAAGGCTTGGTAAAAGTCGCTGGTAAGTGAACTAGACGTTACTAGTAGCTGAGACGAAATGGTACTCATGATAGCCGCTAGGATCGCAGCTAGTAAGAAGCCTCCAATAAGCGGATGGAATAAAATTTGAGAAAGGTAGATAAATACTGTTTCTGGGTCAATGTCATTGCCGTTACCGGTAATATAAGCCAACCCAAATAAACCCGTCATTAGCGCGCCGATGATAGAAACAATCATCCAACTCATGCCGATGTTTCTAGCGGTAGGAATATCTTTTACCGAACGGATAGCCATGAAACGAACGATAATATGTGGCTGACCGAAGTAGCCTAGACCCCATGACATCAGTGAAACAATACCGATTACGCTTAATGCTTCGTTAGTAGAGGCATCCATGAATGCATCAAATAAAGCAGGGTTAATGGTATCTAGTGCGTCAATTGAAGCCCCAATTCCGCCAAGCTCACTGATGACCACAGCAGGTACCATAATGAGTGATACGAACATTATGCAGCCTTGCACGAAATCGGTCATGCTCACTGCCATAAATCCACCTACGAGGGTGTAGGCAACGACAACACCGGCAGTAACGTATAAGCCGGTCTCATAAGTTAAGCCAAAGGATGTTTCAAAAAGCTTCCCACCAGCGACAACACCAGAAGAGGTATACAGCGTGAAGAAGACAACGATAACTACAGAGGCTATAACGCGCAATAAACGCGTGTTATCGGCAAAACGGTTCTCAAAATAGTCGGGGAGGGTAATGGAGTTGTTAGCCACTTCGGTGTAAACGCGAAGGCGCGGAGCGACCAACATATAATTTGCGAGTGCACCTAAAACTAACCCGACGGCAATCCAGCCTGCAGATAAGCCCGATACGTACATGGCACCAGGTAAACCCATGAGCATCCAGCCACTCATATCTGATGCGCCTGCTGAAAGTGCGGTTACAGCGGGGCCTAATTGGCGGCCGCCAAGCATATAGCCTTCTACGTTGGTGTCTGTTTGCCGATAGGCGAAAAGTCCTATTCCCAACATTACAACAAAATACAAACCCAACGAGATTATCGTGCCAGTAGCCATATAAATTCCCTATGTTTTTTATTTCATGCTAACACCTATGACTTAGAGTCTCTACGTCAGTCGGCGACCTTGCTTGTTTTATATACGGCTACAGGTAAATAAAGTTTGGCAAAAATTTTAATACGCGAAAGATTCTACTCGCGCGCGCCCGGATCTTTTTGCTTTGTAGAGAAGCTCATCACAGGCTTTAATAATAGTATCCAAATTGGTTTCTCCGCGGACATTCAGCAGCCCCGAAGAAAAGCTAACTGAAAACTTCTTATTGGTATGCGTCCAGTTTTTTTGGTGAGAAAGCGCCACATTTAACTCATCGAGTATACGCTTGGCCGATTGCTCATCTGAGTCAGAGAAGTAGATCAAAAATTCTTCACCACCATATCGGCAAAGCTTATCTGATTTTCTAATCCTATTTTTGATGATTCGAGTGAGTGTAGTTAGTACTTCGTCGCCTACGGTGTGGCCATATCTATCGTTAATCTTTTTAAAATTATCAACATCAAGCAGGGCTATACACGATGTATTGTCGCCTTTAAGTGACTTTTTAAGACTATTCAACATCGCGCGACGGGTGAGGGCGCCAGTAAGAGAGTCTCGTTCCGCTAGTAAGTCACTTTGTCGTTTAGAAATCCAAAGCCACAAAGCAAGTATAAGAAGAATAGTGACAATGAGCGCAAAAATAGTCGTTTTCATTGCCTCTTTATCGGTGGATAGCCCTTCTTTTTCGTCTCGCAGGGCGTTGATTTCTTTTTGTCTATAATGGACAAGCTCAATATCCTTCGCGATGCTATTTGAGAAGTCAGGCGAAGAGAACTGAAATTGCTCCGTGTTCTTTTCGAAGAGAAGTTGGTTGTACGCTTTTGAATGCTCATAGGCTTTTTCGTAATTGCCAGCGGCGTCATAGATTCGAGCAAGTTCGAGTTCTTTTCTTAACAGGTGATCAGCTCTAAATTCCTTAGATGGCAGGGTATCTAGCATGGCTTTTGTATACCTGTTAGTTGCTTCATAAAGCCCTTTTTTATTACGTTCAGCAATAGCTTTATAAGACTGATAAAGATAAAAAAGCTCCTCTGCTCGAGTTTTTATCTGAACATTATCTATCGCCTCCATCTTGTTTATAACTAAGCTGATTTCACTATCATGAGTTTGCTGAAACCCCGTTACAAGCACTCGCAATTTTTGATACAAACTTAAAAACATCTCAAATTCTGAATTTCTATTTTTTACAAATTTAATGGCCTTATTTGAGGTCAGCAGGGCGTCGTCATATTTATTTTGGAGAAGAAGAGAGTCAATCGAAGTAAAGTATGCCCACGTAACAGAACCATCTTTGAGGTTACTTTGCTCGATTATCTTCATTGAGTGAGAGTAAGCTCTACTCGGTACCGATAGCTCTGTAAAAGCGATGCGAAGCCACTCGTGTGCAGTTGCGCTACTTAACGCATTCTCAAGAGTTCGTGAAGAAGCTCGCGCTGGCAAATGGGGGAGTGCGTACTCCAATTCATTGATTGCCTGAATGGGATTAGCTAGGGTGAGTTCCATTGACAGCCACACACTAGCTATGGCGGTTGCTGTTTTGCTACCCGTTTCCAAAACTTCACGCTTTAAGCGTTTAAGCGCTGGCACTGTAACATTGATTCGCAGTGACGATCGGTCAAAGTCGTTAACTGCTCTGGCATAGATATAATACGCCCTTGCGGCAGCATACAAATCTGTATTGAGCGACTTTAGCTCGTTCCAATGGTTCTCAAGCAAAGGTGACTTAACGTATATTGGAACTCGAGGGCCTTCCGTTTCGTTAGCTGTCCCCGTAGCCAATAAATGTCTAAAGATTATGCCTTCACTACTATCATCAGATTGAATTTGTAAGTCTTCGATTTTTGCTTTTATCTGGTCATTATCAATATCAGATTGATTATTCCAGTTATAGATAGTTACTGCTGCTAACCGACTATAAGCATCTAACTTTTTAAGCCTCAACTTCTCAGAATTAGTGTCTAACTGTGCATGAAGCGAGTGACTGAAGAAAATGATGAAAAGTAGACAAAATTTCCCCCTTGTAAAACGACACCAAGCGGCCATTGAATTTGCTACCTCTATACTGCGGATAAGCTGAAATGTTTGCTGAAAATTAAAACGATTGTTTTAATCCTAAAGTATAAGTTTTATTGAACGTATTTTCACCTTAAATTTAGGTAAAAAAAATCGGCCGCAGTGGGCCGATGAAGGGAAGTGCATAAATTCAGCACTTTTTTGGAACAAGGAGCAAGCTTTTTTCTAGGCCGAAAATTGAATCCTTTCAGATACGGCTTTTTTCATTTCACTTAAGTCAGCATCTTTGTCGCCCACTATCATGACATTGGCGTGTCTCATTTTGATGCTTTCGCCGTGGTACTGGTCGTCAGAAAATTCGCTAGGTACAGTGATATCACCGCGCTCAGGCACAACAAATACCGACATTTTCCCTTGCGGCGTATCAACGATAAGGTGCAGGCTTCTCACTGTACTTAAGTGACAATAGTTCACCACTTCAACACCATCAAGCATCTCACTGAAGCTACCGCCAAAGCTTGCCAATTTTGCATTTACCATATTCAAATCAGCTGGAAGTAGCGAATGCGCAGTTTCCATTTCGGCATACTGCATATGCGCTAGCGCTTGACCACCAATACTAAGCGGTTGGTGGTACCACATGGTAAGTCCGATACCAATAGTGAAAGCAACGGATGCGGCCATCGCCAAATACCAACGACTTCTGCGTTTGTAGCGATTGAACTCGTCAGTCGACTGTTGCCAAATGAGCTTGCTAGCAAGGTCTTCTGGCACATCGACTTTTAAGGCTTGCTTTAATTGCTTATCTAACTGCTTTTGTTCATTCCAGAAATTGCGTTTACTTTCATCCGCTTTCGCTGCTTCTACAACATCACTGTCAGTCGTTTCTGGATCGGCGTAGATTCGACGCCTAAATTCTAACTCATCCATTTATACGACCTCTCTGTTCATTTTGTTTCTCTAATGCCTCTTTCAGCTGGTTTCTCGCTCTAAATAAACGCGTCATTACTGTGTTTTTATTAAGCCCTAACTGGTTGGCAATCTCTTCACCACTGAACCCGAAAATCAATTGAAGGATTAACGGTTCGCGGTATTCCACACTAAGCCCACCTAACAGTCGCTGAAGCTCTCTGTCTTTCAGGTCGCCGTCTGCATGTTGGGTGTCATCTTGTATATGACAATCGTCAATATCTACCGTGTCGAATTGCTTGCGCTCGAACCTGCGGGCATTCTCACGACGAAGAATGGTTATTAACCATGACTTTGCCGCCTTTTCATCATTTAGGGCGTCTAACGATCGCCACGCACGTAGAAACGTTTCCTGTACAACATCTTCAGTAATGCTCTGGTCTTTAATAAGCCAGAATGCATAGCGGTAAATGTCGGCGTGGAATGCCTTTACCAGTGCTTCATATCTTTGGTGTTTTGCTTTCATACCCGATAAGACCTGACCACTGTCGGATTTATTTCGCCCAAACATAAAAAAATCCAAAAACTTAAAGAATTTTCACTATGGCACAAAAAACGCGCCATTTCGTTAGCCGAAAGGCGCGTTTTTATTTTAATTCCAGTGATCAGAGCACCTATTAAGGAATGCTAAGCACCTTTTTGAGTGGTTATCCAAGCGTTGATGTTTTCTTCTAGTATAGAAAGTGGTACTGGACCGTATTTTAGCACCTCGTCATGGAAGCCTTTCCAGTCAAACTTGTCACCAAGTTCAGCTTGAGCATGCGCTCTAAGCTCCATGATTTTTAGTTTGCCAATCATATAGGCGGTAGCCTGACCTGGCATAGCTATGTAGCGCTCAATGGCTTTTTGCGCGTCATACTCAGGGTTTGGCGTATTTTCAATGAGGTAATCTACAGCCTCTTCACGGGTCCACTTCTTCGCATGAATACCCGTATCAACTACAAGCCGACATGCGCGCCATAGTTCCATGGCTAGGCGGCCGAAATCAGAATAAGGGTCTTCATAAAAGCCCATGTCTTTGGCAAGTTCTTCGGTATATAGACCCCAGCCTTCTGTGTACGCAGTAAAGCTCAAGAACTTTTGAAATTGCGGCACGCCTTCAAGCTCTTGTGCAATGGCACGCTGCATGTGGTGACCGGGAATGCCCTCGTGATATGCCAGCGCCTCTAGCTGATACGTCGGCATCGCTTTCATATCGTACAGGTTTGCATAGTAAATACCTGGGCGGCTGCCGTCTTGCGCTGGGCTTTGATAAAACGCTTTGCCCGCAGACTGTTCGCGGAATGCTTCGACGCGTTTAACAATCATTGGCGCTTCTGGGAGAATTCCAAAATATTCAGGAATAGCTTCTCGCATGTCATCTATGGCAGTTTTCGCCATATCAAGGTATTGCTGTCTGCCTTCATCTGTTGAAGGTAAATAGAATTGTTCGTCTTCACGCATGAAAACAAAAAACTCTTGCAGCGTACCCTCAAATTTTACCTGTTTCATAATGTCGCGCATGGCGTTGTGTATGCGCTCTACATTATCTAGGCCAATTTGATGAACTTCATCAGCAGTAAGGTCAGTAGTAGTAAACCAGTTAAGGCGATTTTGATACCACTTATCGCCGTTAGGTAAGCGCCATACACCATCGCCTTCAGGGGTTACTTCACGCTGGTGGGCGAGTTCTTCAATAAACTTTTCGTACGACGGCATGACTGATGTTACCAAAGCGGCCTTTGCTTCACCTAGCAGCGTGGTTTTTTCAGCTTCTGTAATATCAAGGTTGTTTACTTTGTTTTGGAAATCTTCCCAGATAGTTGACGGTGTTTCACTTGAATCAAATGGTGCGCCGGTAATCACGTTTTTCGACGCATCAATCATTTGGTCATATGCCCATGCTGGTGGGAATACGCCGGCTTTTTCACGGACTTTCATCTGTTCGATAACTTGGTCAAAGTAGGTGCGTACATTGTCCAAACGACCAATATATGCCTGGGCATCTTCTTTGCTTTTTACACTGTGAATATTAATAAGAAAGCTAGGGACTTGGGTATGCGCAGCGCGAAACTGATGCACAATGTAGCGGTGGTGTCTAAATTCGTCGTTAGCTAAATCACGTTCAATGCCAAGCTTATACAGGCGCAAGCTTAACTTTTCTTGCTCGCTTAACTTGCTGGTGTCGAAACTACTAAGCTTCTCTAAACGGTTTTTGGCGATAGCAACACGGGCATCGGCCTCCTCATCACTGATGTCGTCCCACTTGTCATAATCCCACTTTTTACCGAGGTAACTCTGGAATAGGGGAGAGCGCTTAAGATCTTCTTCGAAAGTACGCTCAAAAAACGCATTAAGGCGTTCAGACTCAGACTGTCCAGCAGGCTGTTCGGTTTTTATCGGCTCTGGCGCTGTTTGCGCGGTTTCACTTGCTGGAGAGCAAGCAGCTAATGTGGTAACTGCCAACGCAATTGGCGTTAGCTTTAGTAGTGTTTTCTTCATTCTATTCCCCGTCGCGTTTAATTGATTATTTTTATAGGCTACAAGCGGTTCGGATTTTTGAGCCTCTCAAAGGGCACTAAAGACCGAGACTTGTGCTGAATATTAACTACAGATAATGCGTTCAAAACCCTTGCGGCTGTCGTTCAGCTCTATACAAGGGCTTTAATTACGCAGGTTTCCGTGTATTAGCAAATGAAATGCGTTTTATGAAGCAGGATACAAGTTAGATAGCGTGTGGCTGTTCTTTGCACCTGTTTGCTGCCATTTGCTGCGAGCGCGCTTTATTTCATCGGTAAGTTTTTCTAACGTCTTAGATACTTGTTCCGATTGAGCACGTTTATCAGTTTGACTAGCCGAGAAGCGTAGTGCGTAAAGCTCATTCACAGCGGTGTTAATTCCTTCAAACTGTGAAAGTTGCGCTTTCCCGGCAGTTAGTGCGTTTATCCATTGCTTAAGAGTAAGTGTTACTGAGCTGGTATCTTTTGCTTTTATCACTGCCATCAGTTTTTGATATTGGGCTTTCTCATCAAACTCCGCTGTAGGAATTAGGCGCTGTTTAGGGCCGTGAGCATTTCCGATGAACTGAGCTTGTTTAAGTTTTCTATAGGTAAATAGCCACCCGATAAGCGCGACCAGCAAAAGTGCAAGTAGTACACTGCTCACAATCCAATCAAACTGTGTTTTTTCACGAATACTAGCGTTATCGGCATTGCTATTAGACGGTTTGCTTTCCTTACCCGAATCGACGTCGGGCTTAACTGCTGCTGACGGTAAATTACTTTGAGTATCGCCTACGGTCTCATTGCTTGTAGGTGTAGTGTTGCTTGGGGTACTGCTGCTCGTTGCCGGTACTACTGTAATAGAGCGAGCTGGAATTGTGGCATACTCAGTTTTTTGAGTAAGCGTATTAAACCAAGGAATAGTAATTTCAGGCAAAACAAAGTCGCCAGGCTGTGTTGGAATAATTGCTAAAGACGTTTGGCGCTGTGAAATTAAACTCTGGTCTTTTTCAACAGTCGTTGTATTTGATTGATCTGGATATAACTTAAAGTTCGGCGGATAAAACTCAGGAATATCAGGAAGCTGTTCCTCTACTACACCCAATGCAGTTAGCGTAACTATGCGGGTGACTGGTTCGCCTGCAACAAAGTTATCTCCTTGCGGCCACTCTTCGTCAACGCGAACCATTTCAGAAGGTAACCAAGGATAGTCAATTCCTTGAGGGATAGGCTTAATGTTTACCGTAATGTCAGGACCAACACGATTAATTTGCTGGGTACGATTAAAGAAGCCAAAACGCTGGTTAGTATTAGCCGCCATAACTTCACCGGTAAAGATGGGGCCCCTTAGCGTGAACTCTCCTGAAGCTTGAGGAACAACGGCAAATTGACGCTCAATAATCTGATACCGTCTGCCGTTTACTATATCGGTATACTGTTTATCTTCACCTAGCTGAGTAATTTCCGCATTTTGCATTTCTGGTGCTTGCAAGCTGCCCCGCTCAATATTGCTAGAGAGAAAAAGCTTAACAGTGTACAGCAGTTGTTGGTTTAAATAGGCCTCGTCCAAGTCGATATCTGTAGTAACAAAATAGTCGCGGGCCACATTGCTTTGTTCTTGAACAGGAATAACTTCAACTTGAATAGGCTTTGTTGATTTCCCTTCAATAGCTAATGAAGGAATTGTGAAGGTACCTTCTTTACGAGGGAATAACGTGGTGGTCCAAACGGTAGTGCGTTTGGTGTCAAAATTGACGATAGACGTTTGGCTACTTACCGATGTCCTGCCCACTACAAAATCTTTCAATAGGGGAGAACTGTCAAATGCATCTCTGTCGGCGCTTCCATCTGCCGTAATGGTTAAACGAATAGCTTCATCTAGCATAACCGGATTGCGGTCAATGGTTGCTTCAACTGAATTTACATCTGCATGAGCAGGCGCGCTAATAAGTAGGGTTAGTAAAAAAATTATTCCTGTAGATTGTAATAAGGCTCTCATCTACCAATCACTCCGGTTTGAAGGCATACGTTGACGCTGACGTTTTTGTGCTTCTAATTGCATTTTTCGTTTTAGTAAGAATGCTGGGTCGTCTGGCACGCGACGCATTAAACCTTCCATTCGCTGTAGTTCTTCTTTTTCTGCATCGGTAAGCTCGGCTTCTTGACCTTGCATTGCCTGCGCTTCCCGCTGTGCTTCTTGTTCGTCTTCTCGCGCTTGCGCACTAGCTTGCTGAGTGTTTTCTTGCTGTGCACTATCACCTTGCTCAGACTGTTCTTGTTCCGCATTTTGCCGCTGAGAGTCTGATGACTCGTTTTGATTATTCATCTCAGTATCATCAGGCTGCGCCGAGTTATCTCCGCCATTTTGTTGTTCGTCATCAGGAGAGCTGCTCTTGGTTTTGGTCAGACTGTTGTCCTTCAGTATTGTCTTGCTGGCCATTCTGATCATTCGAACCCTCCTGATTGTTCTGATCTCCTGGTTGCTTCTGGTCATTATCTTGCGAGTCACTTTGTTCGCCATCATCACCATTTTCGCTTTGATTCTGGTCTTGCTCTTGTTGCTGCTGTTTCAGTAAATCCTCAACAATTTTTTTATTAATTTTCGCGTCTTCAAACTCAGGTGCCTCGTCTAAAGCCTGCTCGTATTTCTCGATCGCTTCTTCAAGCTTTCCGAGTTTGGCCAATGCATTGCCCTGATTGTAAAGGCTTTCAACACCTGGGATATTTTTGTAAGCATTTAAAGCACCTTCATAGTCACCTGACTTAAAAAGGGATGATGCTTTCCACGCTTCGCTATTGAACTGGCTAACGGCGTCTTTGTATTTACCTCTTTGATATTTATTCAAAGCTTCCTGATCATCATTCATAAATGGTTTTTGCCACCATGCAAGCGGTTCAGGTCTATTTGTCGTTACTGGCGCAGGCTCTTCCGACAGTTTCGTGCTTGGAATAGATTGAGCGCCTTGAGACGTACCTATATTTTGTGCAGCATGGGCGTTTTTAACTATTGAAGGGCTTAGCAGGCCAACCAATACGATAAATACTAATCCGCGTTTAAACGCAAAGGCCGCAAATGGCAGAAGTAGTAGCAATAAGTAAGGGCCAACTTCTTTCCACTGATCTCCCTGTAAATTACTTTCTTCTTCATTCTCTTCACTGCTGCCTTTATCTAGCAGCGATACCGCAGCGAGAGCATCAATGTCACTGTCGTTAGAAGTAAAGGATTCAAAGCGACCACCACTTGTTTTCACTACACCTTCCACCGCGCTTTCATTTAGCTTGGGTATAACGATGCTGCCGGTGAAGTCTTTTAATAGCTCGCCGCTTTGCTGGCGAATAGGCGCGCCTTCACTTGTGCCAACGGTAAGTGCATTTACCGTAAAAGGGACAGATGCCACATATTCTTGAAGTTCTTTTTGCTGCTCCAACTCTATACCGTCAGTAATCCAATAGATCATGCCTGTGTTATAACCCGCATTTGTTAACAGTTCAGCAGCACTTTCAATACCCAGCAACGGGTCGCTTCCGGGGACGGGCATTATCTCGGGTGAAAGACTGGGTATTAGCGTAGTAATATTCCCAGCATCTTCGGTCAAAGGGCTTATAACAAACGCATCGCCAGCGTAAGCAACCAAGCCCATTTCACCCTCGCCGATGGCGTTAACTAAGTCTATGGCTTTGTATTTAGCCCTTGTCAGTCTGTCTGGTGTCATATCGGTCGCACGCATCGAGAGCGACATGTCTATTACGATAACGTGCCCCATTTTTAGTTGATAAACCGGCTGAGGCAGGCGTTCCCACGTTGGGCCGGCGAGTGCTGTAACACTTATTACCCACACAAACGCCAGCATCCACATTGGCGGCTTTACACCCATTTCGGTCTTTCCAATCACCATATGTTGATAAAGGTGAGGAGGGATAACCGATTGCCAGCCAGATTGTTTAGCCGTGGTTTTTCTAATTAAAAGCACAAGCAGCATCAAAGGAACGAGCGCGATAAACCATTCGGGGCGTAAAAAATGAAATTGGTTTAAGAAGTCGAAATTCATTATTTCGTCTCCCTATTTGTTTGAGTTACTTGTGCTGCGTTAGCCGTATTTAGCTGTTGCGTTGACGTGTTATTCCGCTTTTGTATGAACCAACGAAATGAAGAAATCGAAATAGTGAGGAAAACCCAAAGCGCCGACAATAAAATTGCAGCCGCTAGAGGGTAGTAAAACAGCGCGCTCAGTGGACGCATTTTCCGAGTTTCGCCTTCGATAGGCTCAAGTGCATCAAGCTGTTGATAAATTGCCTGAAGCTCTTGGGCATTTCTCGCCCTAAAGTATTGGCCGCCGGTAGCGGTAGCAATATCAGTTAACATGCCTTCATCAAGTTCTTGCGACGGGTTTATCTGTCGGCTGCCGAAAAAGCTTTGGATCAGCATTTTGTCGGCGCCCACGCCAATAGTGTAAACCTTCACACCTTTGCTTATAGCCAATTCTTTAGCTTGCTCAGGCGTAATATTTCCTGCGGTGTTTTGTCCGTCGGTAAGAAGAATTAATACGTTATTAGATTCTTCTCGTTCGTCAAAGCGCTTCACTGCTAAACCAATGGCATCACCTATGGCAGTTTGTTCTCCAACTAAGCCAATCACAGCTTCACTGAGAAGCGTAGAAACGGTGTCTCTGTCATAGGTTAGCGGCGCCTGAACATATGCGGTATCGGCAAATAAAATTAGCCCGATTCTATCGCCCACGCGGCGCTGAATAAAGTCATACACCACTGATTTTGTCATGGTTAAACGGTTAACTTGTCTTCCATTTAGCTGCATGTCGTCTATCTTCATGCTGCCAGATAAGTCTACCGCCAACATCATTTCTCGGCCTTCATTCGGTATGCTAACAGGTTCACCTAACCATTGAGGGCGTGCGGCAGCTGTTACGAGCAGTATCCATATTAAGCTACTTGCTATTAGCGGTATTTTGGTTTGTTTCAACTGGGTTTGCTCTGACACATCACCAGGTCGCAAGCTGGGAACCCGCAGCGCTGCCATAGGCATTTCTTGGGCTTTTTTAGAAAGAAGGCGTACGATAATAGGCAGGGGGAGTACGAAGAAGACCCACCACCAAGCAAAATTAAGCATGATGCGGCTCCTTTACATTTTCAGAGGAAAGGCCATTCACCGTCCGCTTATTTTTCGGGAGCTTCGCTTTCGAAAGCCAACTTTTTACCGCCCCTTTGCAGGTTTCAAAGTCACTTGGGTTAGGGTTAGCTTGGTAAACATTGCTTATCAATAATGCCAAGTCACCTTCAAGCTTGTTATCACGGCTTTTTAGCGCAGATGTTAATAACGCTTGCCATTGTTTGCCGTATAGCCCAGCAACCTGTTGAGTAGAGTAATAGCTCATGGCGGTGCGCTTCAAAATAGAGTTTAGGGCTACCGGCCAATTACTTTGTTGTGCTGAAACTGATTCGAGCAATGCTAATGCTTGCTTACGAGGCTTGTTATGCCGTACATGAGCAGAAATAGCTTTATAGAGACCAAATAACACTAATAAAACCACGGCGATAAGTACCCACCAACCCCAATCTAATGGCCAAATACTGACCTCATTGGGCACGTGTATATCGCGCAGCTGGGCGAGGGGGTCTTGCTGCTGAGGCGCTGCCGGCATTTGATGTGTAGGTGGCATCGACTGTACTGACTTTGGTAAAAGGTTTGATAAAAAATGGGTTGAAAGATTATTGCTTTGCATTAATTAAGCTCCAACCGTTGTTCTTGTTGCATGCTTTGAAGCTGTTCATCTAACGGAAGGCCGGCACTCACACTGAATCTGGCGATGTTAATTTTGCGCAACGTATCGTAAATTGCGCTGTTGTGTTCATTTCGCCATTTTAAATATTGCTGTTGTTCGGTATTGTCACCTAATACCCAGCGCTGTTGATTGTGACCATCTGAAACGCTAACGCTTTGCAGTGAATTGGTTTGTGGCAAGGCATGCTCTATCGGGTCATGGATCACGATAGCCCTTACTTCACAATGGCGCGTTAAGTGACTTAAATGCTGAATAGCCTGGGTACTTAAATGCTGAAAATCTGATACCAAATAAACTAAGCTTCCTGGCCTAGCTAAACGTCTTGCGCGGGCACAAGCATCAGCAAAAGCTTGTTCGTCTTTTGCTTTGTCAGCTTTAGACTGTGTGCTTTGTTCATGTAATGCCATAAGCTCATGACAAACGTGAAGTACGGCTTTTTTACGAGTAAGGGGCTTAATTTCTTTGTGCTGTTGTTGGTTAAATACCAATGCGCCAACCTTATCGCCGCGGGCCGCAGCAGACCAGCTAATCAATGACGATACATGCGCGGCCTGAACGGCTTTGGTAAGCAGTTGCGTACCAAAGGCCATTGAAGGCAGATAATCACAGAAAAGAAAAACCGGGCGCTCCCGCTCTTCACGGTACACTTTAGTGTGGGTTTTACCCGTGCGCGCAGTAACACGCCAATCAATAGCGCGAATATCGTCACCGGGTTGGTAGTGACGGGCCTCGTCAAACTCCATACCTCGGCCTTTGTGCTTAGTCAAATAACTCCCAGCAAGTTTGGCTTGTGGCATACGTTTTGGCGCCAAGCTAAAAAGCTTGGCCAACTGCTGGTAGCGAAGTAACTCTGCACTAGACAGCGAGACACCGTTACATTGCAGCTTACTCAGCTGCGCTCGTACATTCACCATAGCTTAAGGAACTGCGACAGTAGCAACAATCTTATCGAGTACGTCGTTAATCGTTATACCTTCTGCCTCAGCTTGATAAGACAAGATAATACGATGGCGAAGTACGTTATGAACCACGGCTTGAATGTCGTCAGGGCCGACAAAATCTCTACCGCTAAGCCAAGCGTGGGCGCGTGCACAGCGGTCCAAGCTAATAGTGGCGCGAGGACTTGTTCCCATCGCTATCCACTGGCCTAATTCTGCATCAAAATTAGCTGGCTGACGGGTCGCCATTATTAGTTGTACCAAGTATTGCTCTAGCTCTGGTGCCATGTATAAGGACAAGGCTTCTTTGCGAGATGTAAATATATCATCCTGAGTTAGCGTAGGCGGTGTAATAGGCGGCTCTGAAAGCGCTTCGCCTCGAGTTAAGCGCAGTATTTCTAATTCAGTCTCTGCACCTGGATAATCTATGTCTACGTGCATTAAGAAACGGTCAAGCTGCGCTTCAGGTAGGGGATACGTTCCTTCTTGCTCTAATGGGTTTTGCGTTGCCATAACTAAAAATAGCGGGGGCAGGGGATAAGTTTTACTGCCCACGGTAATTTGGCGTTCAGCCATAGCTTCGAGCAGCGCAGATTGCACTTTGGCTGGAGCACGGTTAATTTCGTCAGCTAACACTAGGTTGTGAAAAAGGGGCCCTTTTTGAAAAACAAACTCGCCGGTCTCGGGGCGATAAATGTCTGTCCCGGTTAAGTCGGCCGGTAAAAGGTCTGGCGTGAACTGTACACGATGGAAATCACCGTCAATACCGTTAGCTAATGCATTTATTGCACGTGTCTTTGCAAGTCCTGGTGGGCCTTCTACTAGAAGGTGGCCATCGGCCAAAAGAGCGATTAGAAGACTTTTGGTTAACGCACTCTGACCAATAATCTGCTGGTCTAAATAAGCGTGTAACTGTTGAAATTGCGCTGCTGCCATAATGCAAAGTTTCCGTTTGAGTTCTCGTTATCAGGAAGTGTCAGTTGGACAATGGGGTTAACTAATCTATTAAAAAGTGATCGCCTTAGTAAAAAGTGAATTAATTAACCTTACGCTAGTCACACTTTACCTTAGCCACTCTTTACCTTAGCAAGACTGACACAAAACAGACTTTAATTTCGATATAAGGTTCATTCTATCTTTCTTCAAGTCGTTAAATAGTAATAAAAATGCGATATTTGGAAGGGCAATAACAAGTTACTTGGACCACCAGAGCGTATTTATAGAAGGCAAGAGGAAGTTTTGCCGATGGTTTGAGCTGCTCAGGTAAACTTTAGTTTCATTTATATTGCCCTTAGCTCTGCATTATTTGCTATTTTGTTCATTGTTTGTAAAAATCAGGTTTATTACAGGTCAGACCACTTTATAGCAACGAGCTAATCATGAAGTCGGTCATCAATTTAGGTGCATTATGGCAACAAAACAATCAGTTACTACCCGAGAGGGTGATCGCATCGCCATTGTCGCGGGGTTGCGTACTCCGTTTGCTAAAATGGCTACATATTTCCACGGCGTACCGGCTGTTGATTTAGGTAAAATGGTCGTAAACGAACTACTCGTTCGCCATGGTGTTCAAAAAGAATGGGTTGACCAAGTAGTTTACGGTCAGGTAGTACAAATGCCTGAGGCGCCAAATATTGCGCGTGAAATCGTACTTGGTACAGGCATGAACATTCACACAGATGCTTATAGCGTATCTCGCGCTTGTGCCACGAGTTTTCAGTCTACGGTCAACATCGCCGAAAGCATGATGGCTGGTACGGTCCAGGTGGGTATCGCAGGTGGTGCAGATTCAACATCAGTATCACCTATCGGCGTGTCTAAGAACCTTGCACGTGCTTTGGTAGATTTGCAGAAAACTAAAACTCTGGGTCAAAAGCTGAACATCTTTAAGCGTTTAAGCTTAAAAGACTTAGCACCTGTTCCGCCAGCAGTAGCTGAATATTCTACCGGTTTGTCGATGGGGCAAACGGCAGAGCAAATGGCGAAAACACACCAAATTTCTCGTGAAGAGCAAGACAAGCTTGCACATCGCTCGCACAGCCTAGCGGCTGAAAGCTGGGAAGCAGGTAAACTGTCTAGCGAAGTCATGACTGCCTACGCGGAACCGTACAAAGGCGCGCTTGAGCGCGATAACAACGTACGTTTCGATTCAAAGCTTGAAGGCTACGCGAAACTTCGCCCAGTGTTTGATAAGAAATACGGCTCTGTAACAGCTGCGAACGCAACACCGCTAACAGACGGTGCGTCTGCAGTAATTATGATGACAGAAAGCCGAGCCAAAGAATTAGGCTATACACCGTTAGGCTACATCAAAAGCTACGCATTCTCGGCAATCGACGTGTGGGAAGACATGCTAATGGGGCCGTCGTACGCGACACCTATCGCACTAGACCGTGCGGGCATGACGCTAAATGACTTAACACTAATTGAAATGCATGAAGCTTTTGCTGCGCAGACGCTTGCTAACGTTAAGATGTTCGCCAGCGACAAGTTCGCCAAAGAGAAACTAGGCCGCGATAAAGCGACTGGCGAAATTGACATGGACAAGTTTAACGTAATGGGTAGTTCAATTGCCTATGGTCACCCGTTTGCTGCAACCGGTACACGTATGATTACGCAAATGCTTAACGAACTAAATCGCCGTGGCGGTGGTACAGGTCTACTGACTGCATGTGCTGCGGGTGGTCTTGGTGCCGCAATGATCGTGGAGACAGAATAATATGAGTCAGGAACAAGAAATGACAAATGAAGTTCAGCCAACATCAGGCGCATTTACGCTAACTAAGCAAGATAATGGCGTTGCTATTCTTAGTATGGACGTACCTGGCGAGAGCATGAATACGCTTAAAGCTGAGTTTGGTGATGAAATATCAGCCATGCTTGACGATATCGAGCGCGATAGCAGCATTAAAGGCGTTGTATTAACGAGCGGTAAGCCAAGTTCTTTTGTTGCTGGCGCTGATATTAGCATGCTAGCGGCGTGTAAAACTGCTGAGGATGCAACGACTATAGCTGCGGGCGGCCAAGCTATTTTCGATAGAATTGAAAATATGAAGGCTACCTTCGTTGCTGCGATTCACGGCCCTGCGTTAGGTGGTGGTTTAGAGCTTGCGCTTGCGTGTCACTATCGCGTATGTACCGATTCATCTAGTACTCAGGTAGGTCTACCTGAAGTGCAGCTTGGGCTATTGCCAGGCAGTGGCGGTACTCAGCGTCTTCCTCGCCTAATAGGCATTCAGCAAGCAATGAAAATGATGCTAACTGGCTCACCTGCACGTGCCAAGCAAGCCAAGAAATACGGCATTGTTGATGAAGTTGTTCCGCATAGCGTACTTTTGAAAGTGGCAGAGCAATTTGCCCTTAAACGCAAGCCAGAACGTGAAGCGCCGCAAAAAAGCGCTATGGACAAAGTGTTAGAAAAAACGGGCCCAGGCCGTAACATGATGTTCAAAAAAGCCCGTGAAGCAACGTTTGCTAAAACCAAAGGTAATTACCCTGCGCCGGGTTATATTATCGACGTTATTGAAACAGGCATGAACGAAGGCATGAAAGCGGGCCTTAGAGCCGAAGCAGAAGCCTTTGGTAAGCTAGTGATGACGCCAGAATCTTTCCAACTTCGTCAGATTTTCTTTGCTACGACTGAAATGAAAAAAGAAAATGGTGTTGAAGGTGTTAAACCTGAAAAGATGAAGAAAGTCGGTGTGCTTGGTGGTGGTTTGATGGGCGGTGGTATTGCCTATGTAACGTCGACTAAAGCCGGTGTACCTGTGCGTATTAAAGACGTACGTGCCGATGGAATCGCGAACGCAATGAAATACAACTACGACATCTTAAATAAAAAGGTGAAGAAGCGTTTCATGCGCAACAGCGAAATGCAGAAGCAGTTAGCGCTTCTTACCGGTACACTGGATTACAGCGGCTACCAAGACGCGGATATCGTGGTTGAAGCGGTTTTTGAAGATTTAGACCTTAAGCAGAAGATGGTGGCGGATATTGAAGAGAACTGCAAAGAAAGCACGATCTTCGCTTCGAATACTTCGTCTATTCCAATTACACAAATTGCAGCAAAAGCAGCACGCCCTGAAAACGTGATAGGCCTTCATTACTTTTCGCCTGTAGACAAAATGCCCTTAGCTGAAGTTATCGCTCACGATAAAACGTCGGACCAAGTTATTTCATCAACGGTAGAGTTTGCTAAGAAGCAAGGCAAAACGCCAGTTGTTGTTAAAGACGGTGCGGGCTTCTACGTAAACCGTATTTTGGCCCCTTATATGAACGAAGCGGCAAACTTGATTCTTGATGGTGAGCCAATTGAGCACATCGACAAGTCTTTGGTTAAATTTGGCTTCCCTGTGGGACCTGTGAAACTACTTGATGAAGTGGGCATTGATGTTGGTACTAAGATTATTCCATTCCTTGTAGAGGCATTCGGCGAGCGCTTCACTGCGCCAAGTGCTTTCGATAAAGTACTTGCAGACGGCAGAAAGGGTAAGAAGAACCAGAAAGGGTTCTATTCTTATGAAGGTAAGAAGCCAGGTAAAGAAGTGGATGAGTCAATCTACGAATTACTTGGGCTATCACCATCTGCCAAGCTAAGCGAAAAAGAAGTTGCTGAACGTTGCGTGCTTATGATGCTAAATGAAGCTGCACGCTGTCTAGACGAGGGTGTTATTCGCAATGCTCGCGACGGCGACATTGGCGCTATCTTCGGTATTGGCTTCCCTCCATTCCTAGGCGGCCCATTCCGCTACATGGACACATTGGGCATTAAGCACGTAGTTGCTCGTTTAAACCATTATGCTACAGCAGTAGGTGATAAGTTTGCGCCTGCTGATGTGTTAGTAAAAATGGCGGAAAACGATCAAAAATTTTATAGCTAAGTTTATTAAATGTTAAAAGCCGGGCTCTGCCCGGTTTTTTTATGTCTAATATATGTTTTTGCTGGTTTATTGTTCTATTTTGAGTAGAATTCGCGTGATTAAAAAATGAACGTGTCAAATTGTTGGCGTCAATTATCAATGGGTTAACTTCGATAATTGATGGAAACAAGAAACTTCGCATAACTAAGTTAAACATCTGGAGGCAGTGTGATTTCACTCGTGGTACTAAGCGTTATCTTTTCTCTGTACTTTTATGTAGAAGCGTTTAAATGGGGAATGAACGCGAAGAAGTGGGCAATAGCGGGTTTTGCGTTAGGTCCAATCTTATTACCTATGTTCTCTATCTCTCGCCACATGCATTGGCGCAATGCGGTTGGGTTTAATAATCTTTATATCGCAGCGTAGTATAGCTATTACGCTCTATAGACCTACCCTATTATCTTCAGATATAAAAAAAGAGAGTATGTACTCTCTTTTTTTGAAAATCGTTTCAACTTCAATTAGAAGCCAATACCGCCACCATGGCCGCCACCAGTTTGAGGTCTTACATACTCTAATTGAGTAGTGGTTTCTTTTTGCGACTCAGGAGTTTGTTTAGCGCCTTCTTGAGTGTCGGCAGCAACTGGGGTAGCGGTAGAAAGTACTAGTGCAACTGCGTACTCTTTTAACATGTTGATTTCCTCTGATTATTATTTTGAACGAACAAACAAAGCCGATTTTTTATATTTGTTACCGGCACTTTAACCATTGCTAGTTACGTGCCAATATGTCTAATATTAAATTTAATTCTTTAAAAACAATTGCTTGCTTTGTGTTGAATGTTATTTTGAAAAAAGAGGGAACACTAGTGCCATTATAATGACACTAAAGTCTAATATACGAAGGTTTAAAGGGAAGGGCTTTGCCTCAGCTTGCCGTTTTAGGGGAGCTAAAGGGACAATTAACTCCTCTTATAAAGTGGCAGTGCCTTTTAGAACTGGCTATTACCTAAAAGCGTATGCAGCTTTTGATTTTCTGTAAGCAGCTTTTCAAAACGTTCTGCATTTAATGGGCGGCTGTATAGGAAGCCCTGCAACATCTCGCAGTCGTAGCGACGCAGTATCTCTAGTTGAGACTCTTCTTCTACACCTTCTGCTACAACTTTAAGGCCTAAGTTGTGCGCAATGTTAATAATGGCAGCAGCCATATGTCGGTCTACATTGCTTTTTGCAATGTCATCAATAAAGGCTTTATCGATTTTTAAGGTATTTAAAGGGAAGCGTTTTAGGTACGCAAGTGATGAGTAGCCAGTACCGAAATCGTCTAGTGCTAAGTGAATGCCCCGCTCGCGCAGTCGCGTCATCATTTGCAGGCCGTTTTCAGGGCTTTCCATCAGCGTACCTTCGGTAATTTCGCACTCAAGATGCAGTGGAGACAGACCGACATCGCTTAGTATTCTATTTATTCTGTCGTCCAAATCTGGCAGTTCGAACTGTTTTGCCGAAATATTGACGGCAACGCGCCCGCTAAACAAACCTTGCTTAACCCAGCGTTTAGTATCGGCGCAGGCCTTGCGAAGTACCTGCTCGCCAATCTCAATAATTTGGCCGGTTTGCTCTGCTAACGGAATAAATTGCCCCGGACTTACTATACCTTTTTGCGGGTGTTCGAAACGCACTAGGGCTTCCATACTGACTAACTTACCAGAGGCTATATCCACTTTAGGCTGGTAGTAAACGGTGAAAAGGTCGTCTTTAATACCTTGACGGATCAAGTTTTCAATTTGCAGACTGCCTAACCGCGTTTTGATTCATTTCACCACTAAAGAACTGATAGCTATTGCCGCCATTATTTTTTGCAAAATACATTGCTGTATCGGCATTTTTCAGCATTTCCTGTGGGGATTCACCATCGTCAGGGTAAAAGGCGATACCAATACTCGCGCCAAGCACAAACTCTTGTTTATTGATAATAAAGGGGCGCGACAAGGTATCTAACAAGCTTTGTGCGTAGTGGGTCACCGTATGAATATCGGCGTTATCTTCCATTAAAATACTAAACTCATCACCACCTAATCGATAGCAGGTCGCATTTTTTCCGGTAATGCGCTGTAGTCGCTTAGCAATTTGCTTAATTAAAATGTCGCCGGTTTGATGGCCCAAGGAGTCGTTAATCTTTTTAAAGTTATCCATATCCAAGCAAAGCAAGGAGTGGGCGCTAGATTTACGTACAAGATTCTGATGACTCGCTTGGAAGAACGAACGGTTAGGGAGTTCGGTCAACGGGTCGACATTGGCAAGTTTTAAAAGCTCTTTTTCAGTACTCTTACGAGACGTAATGTCGCTGAATACCCCTACAAAGTGACTTATTTTGCCGTCTTCATCATGCACGGCATCAATATTCAGCTCCATTTCGTAGCGCTCGCCGTTTACTCGCACGCTCTCTACTTCACCAGACCAGTTGCCTTTTGATTTGAGGGTTTTCTTAATTTCCTCGGTAAAGGCATCTGGGTATAAATGAAAATGCATAAAGCTGGCAAGGGCCTGGTCACGCGTTTCACCGGTATAGCTGCAGTAGGCATTGTTAACGCTAATAAACTTGAATTGGGTATTGGTAATAAATACCCCTTCTGAGATGTTCTCTATAGAGCGTTTAAACAAGTTAAGCTGCTCTTCAGCTTCTTTTAAGTGGTGAATGTTTTTGAGCGTGCCCGTCATTCGCACCGGCTGTTCGTTGTGGTCGCGCTCTACCACTTTTCCGCGATCAAGGATCCAAATCCACTGATTTTTGAAGGTTTTAGCGCGGTAGGCCAGTTCGTAAAAATCACTGTTGCCTTCTAAATGCTCTCGCAAAGCGGATTTAACCCGAGTAATGTCGTTAGGGTGAATGTTGGCATCATAAGCGCCAGTAGTACGAATATCGTCTTGAGGGAAATCTAACGTACCCCAAGTGTTTGCTCTGTATACCTGCCCTCGATATACATCCCAGTCCCACAGTTCATCGCCAGAGCTCCACAGGGTAAGCTTTAAACGCTCTTCCGACTCTTTTATGGCCAGTTGGTTCGCCTTTCTTATTTGGTACTGGCGAACAATAAAAGCAAAAATAGCCAATGCAATTAAACCGTAGAAAACAAGGGCTACGGTGTGAAGCCAAGGGGGGCGATCAATGGTTACTTTCAAATTTTTGCTTTCAGACCAAGCTTTACCCGGTTCTTTCGCTTGTACGGAAAATGTATAGTTACCGAAAGAAATATTGTTAAACTGAGCAGTACGTTCTTTGTCGACGTAAACCCAATCACTTTCAAAACCGGTAAGCTTGTACCTATAGGTTACTTGGTCTGGATAAACCGGATTAACAAGACCAAAGGAAATACTAAAGCGGCTTTCATCGTGCTTTAGTGCTAACTGTTCTTCGTACGTGATATTTTCTTTTAACGATAAGTAGCTTGAAGCCTCGTCATTTTCAACTGTTTTGCGTTTGGTCTTAGCCAACGAGCCAAACACACTAACTTGGTAAAGTTGCGGGGAAAGAGTGCGCTTTACTTGGTCACTTTCGCTTATAGCCTGCTTTGAAATTTTAACAAAGCCTTTGTTACCGCCAAAATAAATTGTCTTATCAGAAGTGGCAATGACAGCGCCTTCACCAAGTGAGTTAAATTCTAACTGGGCGTTAGGAATACTATCAGCCTCTCTGAGCGAAGGTAGGTGAACCTTGTGCACGCCCTTTGCATCGGAATACCAAATGTTGTTTTCTACCGCTGTTGTAGAGGTGATAAACCCGCTTTGATTGTCTCTCTTTTGTTTATGAAGTAGAGCGAAGCTTTTTTTATCTAACTGAATAACCCCATCGGAGCGCGTTGTTAACCAAAAACCAGATGACGTTTCATGTACGCCATAGACCAAAGAGTTGATGCCGTTGGACGAATCTAGCACTTGAATGGCCTTTCCCTCATTAACTGAGTATATGACTAGCTTTTCACCGGCCCTAAACCAAATGTTATTATTGTTATCCTCATATATCGCTAGAATATCTCTAGTTTTTTCAGTTGGTGCTGTTTTGATAACTTCTACGTTTCTAACTTCTTCAGAAATAGGGGGGGTGTTTATGGAAAAGACATGCCCAACCCCTACCTGCAACCAAATGGCTGAGTCTCCCTTGAATATATAATCGATAAACGATCCTTTGAAATACTCGCGAACTAAAGCCAAACCATCTTCCGTCTTTTGAAATACGAGTAA
Source organism: Alteromonas sp. ABH4_454 (assembly GCF_056311775.1). NCBI lineage: Bacteria > Pseudomonadati > Pseudomonadota > Gammaproteobacteria > Alteromonadales > Alteromonadaceae > Alteromonas > Alteromonas sp. ABH4_454. The sequence continues at coordinate 2,139,467 of NZ_CM149972.1, forward strand.
GCCAGCTGATGAGGCAATCCAGATATTATCATGGTCATCGATTTCAATATCCCAGTAGTGTATGGCGGGATCCATTTCTTCGAAAAAGTCGAAAAACGAGACATTTCCTGTTTCTCGGGATATTTTACCTAGCCCCTTTTGCTGAGAGATTAGGTAGAGTGTTTTATCGCTGCTTTCCGCAAAGCCCCACAATGTAGAAAAGTTATCGTCGCTATGGCGCTCGGAGTTGTAAACCGGTTGAAAGTGCACGCTTGCATATTCAGGGTGGTACTTAAAAGCGCCGCGATGAAAGGTTGCGGCCCACACCACGCCCGTACGGTCCTCAATTACTCGAAGTACGATTGCCGATGGAATGCCAGTAGAACTATAAATATCTGAATTTAAATGCAAATAATCAGGTCGATAATCAGCCGATATAGAGCTTTCAGCAGCATCTGACAATATAAACAGTCCGATATAAGTGCCCACCCAAATATCTTTACCTACGACAGAGATTGAAAAAGAATTAACCTCTTCGGTGACTCCCAAGTCATCGCTTTTAATGCGCTTTAAAATGCGGCCGTTAGAAGCTAAAACGATAAGGCCCTCATTTGTCGCTAACCAATAATTACCGTTAATCACGGCGATATCGTGAAGGGCACGTATATCTAGAGAAACCCCCCAGGGGTTGACTCTGCTCGCGTTGTGAATTTCCAGCGTTTCAGTATCTATTAGTGCAGCGCCGAATTTATTGGATCCAACCCATATACGGTTGGCCTCTTCAAAAATCACCTTTATAAAGCTTTCTTCTTTAAAGACTTGAGCAAGAACGCTTATTTGTGAAGTTTGTTTTGAATAGCGGTAAAGAAATTTGCGGTCAGCAAAAAGGATGTCACCATTTTTCGCTTCTGAAATTGCCGTGATTAAATCTGTCTTTATTACAGAGTTGTCTTTATTGAAGACTTTGAAGCTATCTGTATCTGGCTGATAAAGCGCCAGCCCTGAATGCGTTCCTACCCATAGTTGTCCTTCGGAATCGACAAATAGTGTTTGAATGTAACCGGAGGGTAAGGAATTGGGATCGACATCTGATGGGTGGTATTGCTTTACGTCATAACCTGAATAGCGATTAAGGCCATTTGACGTTGCCAGCCAAATAAAGCCCATGTCATCTTCCACAATATCTAAAACCGCGGTGTCTGATAGGCCGTGTTGCTTATTTAACTCTGTGAAATGAAGATCAGAAACTTCTATCGCCTTTGCAGGATTAGAGTAAATTCCTGACAAAGCCAACAAAAGAAGCAGCATTGAATAAATTAGGGTTGAGCGCACCTATACACCTTTGGCATACGCCATTTATTATTTTTTTATTTTTACTGGCAGCATCCCTAACGACCAGAATAATAAATATGCCGAATTAACTGAGTCTCCACAAGCACTTTTTAAGGTTTGCAGGGATGATGGGTTACTTATTGAGCAACCTCAGATAAATTCAGCGTCTATTTATCGACACCTCGGTCAAAAACTTGACGTTTATATCTTTTTTAAATCGCTGGTGAGTATGTGTTTTCTATAAGGTGTTGACAATAAAGGGGATATTCTGGAGAGGTTAACCGCGTTATTTAAGAAAAAGCAATGAAGTTAGCGCTAAACTAATGCATAAGATGGTCCTTAAACAAAAAGCAGAGTAGTTGGAAGTGTTTAACAGTGTGATAATTGAAAACTGTGCTTAATAGTACGGTATTTCTTGTTTGAAGTGGGAAATACTGTTTATTGTACGCTTCTCTTGGGTTGGAATAGCTTCGAACTTTCCTTTGGAAAACAGCACAAGTTCTCCACAGCGTTCACGCTTGGCAAGTTGCTGCGCAAAATCTTGAATTTCTTCAAAGCTCAGTGCTTTAACTCGCTCTGCTAGTTTTACGTTTCTATTAAACCCTAAGTCTTGGGTACCCAAGCTCACCCATAGTCGCTGAGATTTCATAGAAAGTGTTAGGTCTCGTTCCTCTAGCTGTTTTATTAGATTTTGTTGAATTGTTGGCCAGTAGAAGCGATAGAACTCAATTTCATTTAGCTGCTGAAACAAGAATTCTGTCATAGCATCTAGCAAATGTTTAGGGCTACATTGCGGGCTTTGAATATAAAACGCCATGCCGGGATGCTGGTTGTGCGGAACATAGCCGGTGCCTACGATATAGCCTAATTGCTGTTCTGTTCTTAATGCATTGAAAAATGGCGCGGCCAGCATTTGCTCTAAAATCATGCAAAGTGCCGTATCGGTAAAGCCCGGGGAGGGAGCTTGAAGATAGAGTACTACCGCAGAGTCATCGTGGTTACAAAGTACCTCATGGTAAAGCGTTCCCCCCACAGGCAGTTTAGACACCGCTCGTGAAAGCGGGCCGCCACCAGCATTAGGACACTGTTCTTGAAGCGCTTTTGAAAATACTTTTGCCTCTTCGCTAGACCAGTTCCCGTGCATAAATGCTTCAATGAAATAATGTTCAAAAGCACGTTTTCTGAAGTTAAGCATTTGCTCATAGGTGATACTATCTATTACATCTAACAGCTCTACTGGCGCTTGGGTGTTGCGCTGGATCAGCACGCTCAATCGTGAAAATAATCGGTTGGTGGGCTTATTTAATAGCGAATTGTGAAGACTCTGAATTTGCAGCGCTTTGTGGTGTTCAAAGGCTTTCTCATCAGGTATGAAATCAAGCACGGCCGCAAGAAGCTGGTTGGCTAATAAAGTTTGTTGATTAGTGAAGCCTCGTGTGTGGAGCGTAAACCCAGCCTGATGTCCGTATATACGATAATGCAGGCCTGCTATTTCAGCTCTGTAATATTTCGCCTGCAGGTAATCATTTAATGCGCCCAGCCAAATGCGTTTCGCAGCAACCGCTAGTAAAGAGTCAGAAAATTTTGCGGCGTCAAAAGAGATATAAATATCGCCTTTAGGGCTATGGAACTGCTGGTCTTGGGCAAACCAAAAGCGATAACCACCATTGTCCACCAATTTATTAGGAATATTAAAGCCAGTCTCAGGCAATATAAGGCTGTATTCGCTTGCTAAATAAGGGTTGGGTGGAGGAAGCTGTAATTCACTAATCGCCTTTGGTGAACCAAGTTCCTGCAATAACTTAGGATCAATTTTATCTACACTGTATTCGGCTTCGTAGAACGCACAAACCTGTGTGGTTTTCACGTCTTTAGAAATAACTTTAAGGCGAATGTTATCTGGAGCAAAAAAGGATAAAGCATGTTCAATAACGCCTTTATCATAGCTGCCTATGGTAGAGCGCAGTTTACCTAATTCGTCTGGCCCAAAAATAAACTGGTGCTGTGCGTATTCGGTCACCAGACTGAGTGGCTTAATATTTTCTTCGTACTCTAACGCTAAAGTATTTAACTTCGATTTTTCGTGAAAGCGCCAATCTTCGTGAGATGCTTCTCGAATTATTGAGATGTAACTAAATAGTGCTTCCAGTACACGGTTTTTGTTTTCCAGCCCGTTTTGGGTAAGCTGGAAACTCACGTTGAAGTCTTTAAATTTGTCTCCCTCAATACCCGAACCTGCAATAAGGTTAAGCGCCCAGTCCTTTTCTTTAAGGTAGGCAAGCAAACTCCCTTCGCCCTCATCGCCAATTAAATGGCTAATGTAATTCAGCGGCTTTGTTACATAATCATTTTGTAAAGCGGGTAGGGCGAATGTCACTATCATCCGCTTTGCCGACTGAAGCGGATGTATGTTTATTTGTATACCCAATTCATTTTGGGTGTAAAGGGCTGGCCAGTCATCTGACGCTAACTGTCCTGACGGCATACTGGCAAAACATTGATGCACTAATGCTTCAAGTTGAGGTAAAGGCATGGTGCTGGCAATACACAGGCACATGTTTTTGGCGCAGTAATAAGTATGGTGAAGTGTTTTGAGTTGTTGTTTCAGCGCAACGCATTCATGTTGAGAAAAGGTATCGCTGTTACCCACTGAGAACTTAGCGAAAGGGTGCTCTGGATTACAGGTTTCTTTGTGAATTTGGTAAAGGCGACGAAGGTCGTCTTTTTTCTTGAACTCAAATTCCGCATGAATGTTCTTTATTTCGTTAGTAAGCGATTCTTCCTCGAACAAAGGTTGCCTAAGCATGTCGGCAAAAGCAGGTAAGGTTTGCGCAATTGCGTCCCCACTACAATTAAAATGATAGTTTGCGTATTCGGTGCCAGTCCAAGCGTTTATGGTGCCCCCATGCTGTTCAATAAAGCCATTTATCGCATTAGGTTTAGGTAAGTGCCGGCTCCCCATGAAAAGCATGTGTTCTAAAAGGTGGGCTAACCCCTGACAATCGTGGGGGTCGTAGAAGTGTCCTGCTCGCACCGCTACAGAAACAAAAGACTCGCTTGCCTCGGGCGTATGACACAGCATAACACGCAAGCCGTTAGGTAAAGTTATGTGGTACGCGTTTTCTAAGTTGATCGTGTTATTCACATTTTCTCATATATGGTCAAAGGCACCTTACTGCTGGAGCATCTATTAAGATAATCTTCACAAAACATTAAATAATAGTCGAAAATTGCCATTATTCACGGTTTTGCGCTAGGCGTAGATTCAGCTCTCTGATATCGTTAGCGTACTTTCATTAATACTATGCGCAATGTTATGTCAGGTCAAAGTAGCAACGACGACATTTATCTTTTCATTATGCGTCACGGTGAAGCAGAAGCACCTCGACTCGATGACAAAAGTAGGCAGCTCACGTCAGTTGGCCGAGAACAAGCCAAGACCGCTGCACTATGGCTAAAAGATCAGTACTGCACCGAAGGCGTTGTTGATTTAGCGCTTGTAAGCCCTTATCGCAGAGCAAAACAAACGTTTGATATGGTGTCGTTAGATGTGGAAGCGAGCAAGGTTGAAAGTAACGACGATATTGTGCCAGAGGGCTCGCCGCGATTGGTAAGTGATTATATTGATGGCTTGCTTCACGCAGCAGTCAATTCTAAGAAGCCCATTAAAAAACTGCTTGTTGTTAGTCATATGCCACTAGTTAGCTATTTGGTTGATGAACTTTGCCAGTCCTACACCACCAGCTTGTTTTCTACAGCGTCAATTGCAGTAATTAAGTACTCTTTGAATGAGCACAAGGGCACCTTAGTTACGCACTATCAAGGTCTCTAACCCTGTCCATGCATTCTCATGTTAATTAATAAAAATTGAACAAATAATTGTTAAGTATATCCCTATCCGGTCGATAGCCTTTTTGAGAGTGTCAAAGTTTATTCTATTGAAGGGTTGGGAAATGGACAGCAAATCTATTCCTGAGCTCCTTAAGCGTTCATTGCAGTCGCATATGGCGGAGGCTGATTTACGTGAAGATGAGGAGACGCAGGATATTATTGCCAGGTTATCTGAACTATCAGATAAAGTCGCTGCTGCGAAAGCAAGAGCGCTGGCGAATCGTGCACAGCGTCTCGCTGACGAAACAAAAGGCTAGCAGATAAGGTCAAAGGAACAATAACCACCCCGTTGCTTAGTGGTCATTGTTTGACTCGTTCGGTGCAACATAATATTCCGGCATAATTCTGACGGTTTTTATCATGCTTTCTGAAATATCCACAATTTCAAGTGGGTAACCTGCCAAACGTACACTGACTTTGTTTTCCGGAATATCTTCAAGATACTCAAGCAATAGCCCGTTAAGGGTTTTCGGTCCTTCGGTTGGTAATTTCCAGTCCATTTCGCGGTTTAATTCACGCACGTTAGCACTACCGTCGACCAGTACCGAGCCATCTTGCTGTACGTGGGCTTCTTTACTGTGGTCGGGAACCATACTGGTTGTAAAGTCACCGATAATTTCTTCTAAAATATCTTCCAGAGTTACTAGACCCATGATATCGCCATATTCGTCTACCACTAAGGCGATGCGCTCTTTCTCTGCTTGAAACTTATACATTAGCGTATGCAGTGGCGTAGATTCAGGGGTGTAGTAAATTTCCCGTACTGCGCGAAGCAGGCTCGATTTGGTAAACTGATCTTTTGATAAAAGCCGCAGAGCATCACGTACGTGTACAAAACCTACCGCGTCATCGACACTATCGCGATATAACAACACTCGGGTGTGCTGAGCATGGGTCAAGGCTTTTTGAATTTTCTTCCAGTCGTCATTGATATCTATAGCAAAAATTTCAGCGCGAGGCACCATGATATCTTCGGCAGTGACGCTTTCTAAATCCAGAATGCTAACCAACATGTCTTGGTGACGCTTAGGGATCATAGCGCCAGCTTCAAACACTACGGTTCTCAATTCTTCTCTACTCAATGAATCATCATTGCCATTTGCCGGGCTAATTTTTAGCAGTGCAAGAATGCCGTTAGTTATACCGTTGATAGCTGCGACAAAAGGGTAGAGTAGGGTGAGTAATGGAAGCAGAATGATAGAACTAGGGAACGCTATCTTTTCAGGATAAAGTGCAGCCAAGGTCTTAGGGGTGACTTCTGCAAAAATGAGTAGAACTAACGTTAGGCCAAAGGTTGCCGCGAACAGCCCCCAATAGTCACCAAATAGGCGAATACAGAGTATAGTGGCAAGCGAAGAAGCCGCTATGTTAACAAGGTTGTTACCGATTAGGATGAGGCCGATTAGGCGGTCTGGTCGTTCTAGAAGCTTAGCAACACGCATAGCTGAGCGGTTGCCTTCTCCCTGCAAGTGCTTAAGTCGATAGCGGTTTATCGACATCATGCCTGTTTCTGAACTAGAGAAATACGCAGATAGTAATATGAGTACGCCGAGCGCGATAAACAGCGTACTCGTTGATATGTCGTCCAATTAAGGTTTTCCTGTACAAACTAAGGCTTCAAATGTATTGATTTGAAGGGGGAGTTTCAAGGGGAAATTGTTGATATCAACCTAAATACTTAGAAAGTTTAGTGTAAAGAGTGAACCGCCTAGCGATGTGGTAGATAGATTCGGCGGCTACAAATATGTTTATTTAAAGAAGGAACTCGCGTACTAACTTGCTGCCAAAATAAGCAAGAGATAACAACGTGACACCCAATACCGTCATCACTATGACTTGGCGTCCTCTCCAACCTCTTAGTTTTTGGCCTATCAGAAGAATAAGAAAAACCACAAGCGCAGCAGCGGAAAGCACCGTTTTGTGCGCATAGGTCTTATTAAACATATCCTCTAAAAAAACAAACCCGCTAATAAGCGAAACAGTCAATAAACAAGTGCCCGCAAGTAATAGCTTAAACAAGATGTTCTCTACCAGCATTAGAGGGGGCAGCGATGAATGGAGCAGCGCGGCACCTTTCTGTTTTAGCCTATAGGTGATGTAAGACATTTGAAGTGCATACAAAAACGCAATGACCAAAGTACAGTATGCAAACAAGGATAGGCTAATATGAATCACTAAGCCGGGCTGCAGTTCAATATGCATGATGTACGACACGGGGATAAACTGAGAAGCAAGCACCGTGAGGCTAGCAAAGCCGAATACGACGGGAAGTAATATCAAATTTGGAATAGAGCGGGCGAAAATGAGCATGGAGATAGTGATTATCCACGACACTAATGAAAGTACATTGGTTACACTCATATCCTGACCTGGCGCTACCATAATGGCGCTGGTAAGAAACGCGATATGTGCGATTGCCCCTACACTAGCGATAGATAGACCTAAACGTTTGTTTGGGCCATCTTGATGTACGAATTTGCCAATTAGCACTGCCGCAGCCAACGCGTAGAGTAAAGCAGCAGAAATGGCGAAAAGGGTGTTCATGATGCGTCCTGTAATAGGTAGGTGATGTCTTCACCGACTGAGTCGGTATTGATACTGCAACTTGCAAGTAAATTCAACCATCTCCTTGATTTTGTTTGTTTCACACCCACTTTTAGTGTGGGTATAGGGTCATGAATAGTTAATTTTTACTCTTGTTCAATTCGAAATTTATACATCAAAGTTCGACAGCCCTTAGCGAAAAAGTTTAAAAATTTAACCGCAATTGTGGGTACGTTACCGTTCGCTTTTACGTTACAATGCGGGCATTACGTCTGAAATAAAAAGAAGTTTCATACTATGTTTGAGAATTTATCAGAACGCTTAGGCCAGACATTACGAAATGTCAGCGGTAAAGGGCGTCTTACTGAAGACAATATTAAAGAAACGCTACGCGAAGTGCGAATGGCACTCCTTGAAGCCGACGTAGCGCTTCCAGTGGTAAAATCGTTTGTTGCGCAGGTAAAAGAGCGTGCTGTTGGCACAGAAGTGACCAAGAGTCTTAAACCTGGCCAAGTATTCATTAAAATCGTTCAGTCTGAACTAGAGTCTGTAATGGGTGAGGCGAACGAAAAGCTGAACCTAGCAACTCAGCCTCCTGCTGTTGTGCTAATGGCGGGTCTACAAGGTGCGGGTAAAACCACCTCTGTAGGTAAACTTGCCAAATACTTAACAGAGCGCGAGAAAAAGAAAGTAATGGTAGTGAGTGCCGACGTATACCGTCCCGCCGCTATCAAGCAGCTTGAAACCCTTGCTGGTGAAGTAAATGTTGCTTTCCATCCGTCAACGATTTTACAAAAGCCGATTGATATCGTTAACGATGCCATTGTCGAAGCTAAGAAGAACTTCTTTGATGTACTACTAGTGGATACCGCAGGTCGTTTGCACGTCGACAACGACATGATGGACGAAATTAAAGAGCTTCACGCTGCCGTTAAGCCTATCGAGACCCTGTTTGTGGTTGACGCCATGACGGGGCAAGATGCTGCGAATACGGCAAAAGCCTTTAACGATGCGCTTCCGCTTACCGGTGTAATCCTGACCAAAGCGGACGGTGACGCAAGAGGTGGTGCTGCGCTGTCGGTTCGTCACATTACCGGTAAGCCAATCAAGTTTATTGGTATGGGGGAGAAGGTTGATGCACTTGAGCCTTTCCACCCTGAGCGTGTTGCGTCTCGTATCTTGGGCATGGGTGACGTACTTAGCCTTATCGAAGAGGTTGAGCGTAAAGTTGATAAGTCAAAAGCCGAAAAGCTGGCCAAAAAGGTACAGAAAGGTAAAGGTTTCGATCTGCAAGATTTTAAAGATCAGCTTGAGCAAATGAAAAACATGGGCGGCATGATGGGTATGCTTGATAAGCTGCCTGGCATGGGCGGTATGTCTGATAAAATTAAAGATCAGGCGAACGACAAGCAGTTCAATCAAATGGAAGCCATCATCAATTCAATGACACCGGCTGAGCGTGCGCGCCCTGATATGATCAAAGGTTCACGCAAACGTCGTATTGCAGCAGGCTCTGGAACCCAAATTCAAGACGTAAACCGTTTGCTTAAACAGTTTACGCAAATGCAGAAAATGATGAAGAAGATGTCTGGCGGCGGCATGAAGAAAATGATGCGCCAGATGAAAGGCATGATGCCTCCGGGTGGTGGCGGCTTTGGAGGCCCTGGCGGTCCGGGCGGCCCAGGTGGATTTGGCGGTGGCGGCTTCGGCGGGGGCGGCGGCTTCCCACCACGCTAATTCGCTATAGTTCTAACACTACCAAAAACCTCAACAGCAGCAATGCGTTGAGGTTTTTTTATTTTTGTTGCATCCAATATCAAATGTGGCTCGTTTGGCTTGTTGAACAGGACGTGAGCAGTATCTATCGCACAGATTCGCGGTTGACAGCGTCTCTTCAAAAACAACAAGTATGGAGATGAAGATGGAATTCAATAAAACTTCGCAGCAAAAAATGAAATTATCATTATTAGCAACGGCTATGGTTTTTGCCTTAAGCGCCTGTGATGGTGACGACGGGACCGACGGTTTGGATGGTGCTGATGGCGTCGATGGCGCACCAGGCCAAGACGGTACACCCGGCTTTGCTGCAGCTACTTTCCTGGTTGCCAATAATGGCGATGATAATCGCAATACGGTAACGGCTGTCGACCAAAACGCTAGCGCGCTAAGTACGGTAACCACTGGCGCTAATGAAGGCATTGTCTTCACCAATAAAGGTTCTCTTATTCAAGCGGGCGACAGTGACTTACCGCTTTTAAGAACGCAGTGTAATTTTGATACACAGACTGATTACATGATGAATAAAGGGCACGAGATAACGGGGGCAGCTACCGGTTTAGTCAACCCCAAAGGTATAGCTTTTGCTGAAAATGCTGGCCTAGTGATGGTGGCAGACTTCAACGGTCAAAAAATAAGCGTGTTTGGTAGTCAAGCAGCAGGGGACGTTGCACCTATTGCTGAGATAATGGTATCTGCAAAACCATGGGATTTGGCCTACGACGAGCAAAGCGATAGGTTATTCGTTGCACTTACCGACGGCACGCTAGCGGTGTACGACAATGTGGCAAGTTCAAATTTTGCGCCTACTGTGATGCGTTCAGTTGTTCCTTCGGACACCGATGGAAATCAAATTTCGATTAATTTGCACGGCATTGTGTATGAGCCTAAATCTAACCGTATTGTGCTATCAGATGTGGGCGATGCTTCTGTGGCCGACGACGGTCAAATATTTGTAATTGAAAATGTTTCTTCAGCAGACGGGGCTGTCGTACCAACCAGAGTAATAGGCGGAGCATCGACCCAGCTTGGTAACCCAGTAGACATTATCCTAACCGGGTCTGATCTTCGCGTCGCGGAAAAATCAAACGACGCCATTCTGGTTTTCTCAAATATTTTCAACGGAGAGAGCGGTGATTTTGCACCGACGTTATCAACGCCATCGGTGAAGCCGGAGTCTTTAGCTGAATTCAAAGAATTAGATGAAATGAAAGACGCTTCGGACGACGGGATAACGACTATGCCTATTAAGGGGCTTTCGGTATCAAGTAATCCTTCAACCGAAGGGGCTACAACAGGTGAGGTTGCCCAATACAGCGCTACATTAACCAGTGACCTGAGCGCTTTTAACGCAGGTATGAGCATTGAAAGTGCCGCGTTTACGGCAAGTGGTGACGGTGTTATCACTTTTGATGATGTGGATACATCAACAGGCGGCTTACTGGTAATCAATCGCTTGAAAACTATGCGCAATGGGATGACGTACAGCGATAGCTACGACCACATGATTATGGGTAGCGAAACCGGACTGATTGCACCGAAAGGGTTAGACATTGTTTCTGAAGCCGGTGTGGTATTTGTGGCTGATGTTAATGAAAACACGCCTGCTGTAAGAGTATTTTCGCCATGTGCATCGGGTAATGTCGCGCCTCTATTAACGCTCGAAGCCGCTGATGGTGGACGTCCTTGGGATGTGGATTACGACCCATCGACTGACAGCGCGTATTTAGCATTAACCAACGGTTCTGTGGCAGTTTTTGAAGAGGTAATGCACAGACTGCAAAGTGGTGAGACCATAATTACAGGTGAAGATAGATTAATCGTACCCGCAAGCGACGGTGCTGCATTTGAGGCGCCAACAAACATCCATGGTATAGACTACGATAGCCAAAGCGATAGCCTTGTTATTTCTGACGTTGGTAGCGCTGCAGATGCAACAGACGGCAAAATTTACGTTATTCCTGGTGCTGGCAACGCAGATGGTTTAACCGATGTATCGGTTAATATTGCGGGCCCGAGTTCGATGTTGGGTAACCCAGTGGATCTGATGCTCAGCAACGGTCATGTTTACGTAGCAGAAAAATCAAACGGTATGATCCTACGCTTCGACAACATTTTAAATTCAGCCTCGGGTGACATTGCGCCGACTTTCAGCATGATGTACCCCGCGCCAGAGTCTGTGAATGTACTAGCTGTTAAATAGGTAAGGTAGTGGTTGGAAGGCGCATAATAGCGCTTTCCAACGTGATAGTTTAAAAACACACTGTCAAAACTAAATGAGTGCGGTAAGTGAACCTGAGTATTGCTTATCGCCTTTTTTAAAAGAACCTTTAAAAACGTCTTTCGACTACTCCCAGTATCCCTTAAAGTGAAAACATCGATTGAGTAGCTTCAATTGTAAATCAAAGCGTACCTTTTCTAATAACGAAGTCAGCAAACTTCACTCGTTCTTCTTGCTGGCGTAATTTATCTATTTCAGCGGTAGAGCGGTAGATACCCCACTTAGGGCGGATAAAGTCCTCGTCAGATACACCTCGCCACATATCGATATCTGTTTCGTTAATGTCGACTATAGTCGCGTCGTCACGAACGCGGGTTATTTGCAAGATGAAGTCGCCTTCTTCGGCAAAGGTTGCTTGCACAAATACCTTAACCCATTCATCGGCGATATCGCTCCAGTTTGCTCGAACTAAATAGACATCGCTGGTGCGAGAACCGTCAGAGTTAAACCCTACACTGTGTCTTACTTGCAGTTCCTTACCGGAGCTGTCTTTTTCTACAGCAGAAAGGGTGATAACGGGCTGGTCGTCGTTACCGTTACTATTGTCTTCACTGTCATTTCGCGCTTTAAGCTGGAAGAAGTGACTAAACCTGCTCGTTAAAGACATATCGCTGTCGACATAGAAATACCATTCAAACTGCATGGTTTCTCCTTCAAACCCGAGTACTTCGACATCGCTTTTGTCATAGGTTTTTATTTCGTTGCGCTGACGGTCAGATTGAACTCCTTTGTTGAAGTCGTCATCTCGGTGGGCTAGAAACACAAAGTGGGGGCCTACAACGCTATCGGTTTCCTCTAAAATATGCGGCGTAGAAGTATGGTCACCAGCGAATAAGTCGGGGGCTTCTATGCTGCCTTCTCCAAACACGCTTTCTATTGATGCGTAGGTTTCGCTAGCGCTGGCAGCGCCCGTGGCGCTCAACATGACTTCAGACTTTAGGGTAAACTCTGCTCGCTCTTCAGTGGGCGTTTCTCCACCACCTTGAGAATCAGGTACAGCCACAGGTTGAGAAGTTGTATCACTCATAGAGCTACTTCCACAGGCCGATACCGCTGTTATCACCAATGCAATTAAAAAGAAGTAGAAAAGTACTTTTAGGGTTTCTTGTAGGGCGTTTTCGTTTTTGTTGTTTGTAGACACGGTTTTTACCAAATGCTTCTTATTGGTTAATAAGATGTTTTAAAATTGGTTAACCAGCAAGTGTAAAAGTTAATCTAGTAAGAAAAATTATTGAAATTTTATTTTTAATTCGAAGCGGCGCAAACCTCGATAAAGAGAAACATCAAATGATTCTGGCGCCATAGCGTGCTTTGTAACCAACAAATCATTGCGCATCTGTGCAAATTCGTGAATTCATAATACACTGACGGGCTACATCGTGCGCATGTGCGCGGCTTCTATTCGATATACCGCTTTTTTGTATATCAAAGCAGGCACAATTTTGTGCTGTGTGAGGATTCACACAGCAGAGTTATTGATACAGGAACACTATGGCAGGCTTAAAACGTATTATTCTTATCGACACGCATTTACCAGGCGTGGTCGAACTAAAGCTTGATGGACACACCAATATTTGTGGTACCAATGCGTCGGGTAAAACCACGCTTCAGCGACTTATACCCGTGTTTTACGGCGAATACCCTAGTCGTGTGGTACCAGCAACCCGTGACAGCTTTGAACGCTGGTACTTACCGCGTTTATCTAGCTTTATTATCTATGAATATACACGCGCTGAAGGCGACCTATGCCAAGCTGTATTAAGCTCAAACGGAACCGGCGTCAATTATCGTTTAATCGGTAAGCCATTTGAAATCAGTGATTATTTAATAGAACAAAAGAACGGTAAACACGCCAGTGTAAGTAGCGCCGAGCTTGCACGTGCCATGAAGCGCAACAACATATTGGTAACCAGCTTACTTAATACCAAAGACTTCCGCGCCATCATTCAAAACGACCACGGTGTGCTTAACCAGAGTAACAATGCCCGTGAGCTATTAGGCTACGCCAAAATCTTCAGCCTTTGCGAACCGTCGAAACACATGCGCCACATCGAGAAACTGGCTAAAGCGGTGCACTCTAAAGAAGGCAAGATGGAAACCATTAAAGCCATGATTGCCGCTATTTTAGAAGAGGATGGGGTTACGCCGCCTACTTCAGGCCTTAGCCGCCATCGGGTTGATGACTGGATTAAAGAATGTCACTTAATTAAACAATTCGACAAAATTCGTCCTGAGTTTTCTAAACTCGAGCAAGCGGACATGGCGCTAACGAGCACTGAGCAAGTGCTTGCTAACCTTAAGCATAGCTTCGAGCTTGATAAGACCTACTTGGCTGCGCGCGTTGAAACAACGAAAAATGAATTGGATGAGAATAGCTTCCAGCGCAAACAAACGGACAGCGAGTGGGGTGATACCCGTGATCACCTAAACCAGGTAATTTCTTCTGCTCGCGCTGATGTTGAGAAGTTCACCAGTGAACTTGATACGGTAGAGCGTGAATTCGATAAGTGGCAAGACGAAAATATTGAGCAGCTTAAAGAAGACGTCGCAAATTTGTCGCAGTGGCAAAATGAAAAAGCCATGGCCGATAGTCGCTATGTACTGCTTACTGAAAAACACCAAGATATTGAGTCGGCCTACAACAAGCGCTTGGCTGAGCTAGGTGAAAAGCTGTCAATTACTCTAGAAGAAATGTCAGCCGCACGCCAAGAAGCCGCAGAAAATAAAGCTGAGCAGCAGCAGAGCGAGCGTGAGGCGTTAAGCCGCATTCAGAGCGACTACAATAGTCAGCTAAGTGCGCTTCAGAACGACTACCAAAATAGTTTAAATGAGCTAAAAGTCGCGGAAGCTGAACTGAAAGCTTCATTGAGTAATGCAGGCTACAACGAGTTTGAACAATCTCAACTCGATATTCTTGATGCGGCCATTAAAGAAGCATCTATCAATGAAGATGCAGCGCGCGGTGAACTGCGACAAGCGCAGCAGGCGCACAGCAAATCAGTTGAGTTTCGTAAAGAATGTTCAAATGCGTTAGATAAAGCACGCAACGCCTTTCAACAAGAAGAAAAAGCGGTTAACAAAATTAATGCGCTTCTTTACCCTGGCGAAGGCTCGCTACTTGAGTTCTTGCGCGCCAACGTCGATGACTGGGAGTTATCCTTAGGTAAAGTTGTTCGCCCTGAGCTACTAGAACGCACTGATTTAGCGCCTGCTATGGCAAAGGATGCACAAGATGCACAGGATGCCAGCGATACCTTTATGGGCGTTAAGTTAGCACTTACTGAACTTGACACCCCAGACTATGCCTTTACCGAGCAAGCCCTTAAGCAGCAATTGCAAGAAGCTGAAATTCGTCAGGCCGCTGCTCTAGCCGCCCAAAACGAATGTGAGCAGCGCCTAGCGAAAGCCAACGAAGACGTGCGCAACGCCGAGCTTGTGGTTACCCAAAAAGACAACGCCGTTAAAAGTGCCGAAGCCAGCCGTAAACGTGCACAGCAAGACCGCGATACGGTACTTAGCGAATATCAGCAGGCGCTTTCTGCACGTAAGCAAAAAGCCAAAACTAAGCTTGAAGCGAATCAGCAGTCTCAAAAGCAAGCAAAAGCTCAGTTTGAGCTTAGCCGAGACGAAATCAAAGATCAGCAGCGTGAAGCCGAAACTGAGCACAAGTTCCATTGGCAGCAGCTCATCGCTGATAGTGAAGCGCGGATTTCTCAGCTTGATAGCGATATGCGAAAAGCGAAGGACAGTGCTGCTCAAGACCGAAAAGATATGCAGGATTGGCTGGAAAGCGAATTGAGCAATCGCGGTGTGGATGTTGATGAAATAGGTCAGCTTAAAAAGCAAATCAATAAGCTTAAAGAAGACATTACGCGCACTGAAACCCACCGTCATAAAGTAGCCGACTATGAACGTTGGTACACTAACGTGTTTACCAAGCAAAAAGTGGTATGGCAAGAAGGTTTGTCTAAGTCGCGCAAGTTACTGGGCGAATCTGAGCGTAATTTAGCCAGCAAACAAGCTACCTATAAAGCTAATCGCGAACAGCTTCAAGAACAGCATGGGCAGCTTGAAACTACGCTTAAAACTGCCAGTGAGCACCTAGAACAGGTTAAAACCTTAAGTAAATCACTTGCCAAGCTTACGCTTCAGGCTGGTGATGAAACGGCTGAAATTAAGCATGACGATGTCAGTATTGGTCAACGTATCTCAGAAGTACAAAGCCAGCTTCAGGAACGTGAAAACTTATTGAGCGATGTACGAGCTTATGTAGAAAGGTTTGATCAGCTTATAGCAGCGCAAGCAGGTACAGGTTTATCCGACACCTGGGAGCGCGCCCGTGAAGAGTGCGCTACGCTGAACGCCCACGGCGTGAAGAGCTTTGATCACCGCCGCATGGTGTCGCACCTTGCACAGCTTCTGAACGTGATTGTTCCGCAAAAGCTGCAAGGCTTACGTGAACAAGGCCGTATATTCGGTGCTGATCTTTCGCAATACTATTTTGTTCTTGCCGATATCGATAAACGCATTGTGTCGCAAAGCCGCCGCATTACCCAAGAGGTAGACGGCGATCTTTCCCTTGATGGTGTATCAGACTCGGCCGTTAAAATTCGTTCACGTATTAGCGAACTTGAATTCTGGCCCGAACTTGAGCAATTCAGAAAGCTCTATGAGCACTGGATGGAAGAGGGGGCTAACGAGTTACCAGAGGAAGAGTACGGTCAAAGTATGCGCCGGGTTCTTGATATTCTTGGCCGTGCAGCGCTTACGGGCGGCATCAGTAAGCTACTTGATATCGAGCTTCATCTACGTGAGGGGAACAGCGACCTTGTTATCCGTACCGACCGCCAGCTTAATGAATCATCAAGCCACGGTATGGCCTACCTTATTCTGTGTAAATTCTTACTCGCTTTCACCCGTCTGCTGCGCGGCGATGCCGACGCCACCGTGCATTGGCCGATCGATGAACTAGGTACACTTCACCAAAACAACGTGAAGAAAATCTTTGAAGCGTGTCAAAACAATAACATTAGTGTAGTCGGTGCATTCCCGAATCCAGAATCGGAAGTATTGACGCTATTCGAAAACCGCTACTTGATAGATAAAGTAACTCGCCAATTGCAGGTAGTTCAACCGAAAGCAAGTTCGATAGGCGCACGCATAAAACTAAAAAAAGAAGCTGAAAAGAACAGTGAAGTAGCAGGCAAGGAGACTTCAGCATGATGACAGAACAAGGCCGTGTACTAAGTGCACTTTTACAAGGCGCGTTTATTTGTCAGGTGACCGATGAAGAGGCGTGGCGTTTTCTTAAATCAAGAGATAACGCTGCACAGCTAGAGCCTCACTTAGCATTGCTGAACCGCACACTCTCAACTACCGCAGAAGGTGATGTTTTCTTTGCTAGCTTTCTCACCATAGGTGAAAACGAACGTAAAGTACTAACCCAGCAGTTTCAAGATACAGCGTCTAATCTAGTGCCTCTGGTAGAGTGGTTATTACTAGTTCAACAAGCAAATGAATCTGACATGCCAATAACCATGGGCAGCGCTATTCGTTTGAACGAGCTGCAAACAACTATTGAAGACACGCCGGCCTATGCAGAGCAACTAGAGAAAATTTCGCGCTATCGTATGTTCGGCTCTACCAGCGTGAACTTAGATGGACAGCTAAAGCAGGTTTTTAAACGCTTAACAGAAATGGGTTACCTGATTAAACCTAACCCGGATAAACAAATCTATTTGGGCACAGGTAAGATAGAACACCTTTACGAAATGCTGCGCTTTATCGACGAAACCGAAGCGCTGAGTTTGTCTGAGCAGGCGGAGGCCGCTATTTCGCAAGGTAGCTTGATATGAGCCAGGTTTTAATTCAAGCGGGGACCAAACTATTAAACGCACTGGGGCGTCACAGCGACCTTATTATGCAGGCGTATGTTAATGGTTCAGTGAAAGAGCGCGACCACAGCCCAAAAGTATTGGAGCAGCTCGTTCAATTGGGCGTCTTATGGCGTCCCGAAGCGCAAAGTGAATTGCGCTTAAAAAGTGCGGTAAGAACGCTTCTAGAAGGAAGCTTGCAAGACGAACGTAACCGTACAATTAATGCGAATATCGGTGCCTCGCTGGCTAGTCTTAAAACGTTAACCGAGCATTATAAAGAAGCGCTTCACTACAATAAATATAATGAAGCAGCAGCCCACATGGGGGATTTAACAGAACACGTCTATCAGCTTTCTGAATCACTAAGTAACAGTGTACGTGTGATGTTCGGCCGTATTAACAATGAATTCGGTTATGTGTCGTCGGTTGAAGCTAAAATTCGCGAAAACGAGCTAGCGCAGGGGCAGGTAACGGATTTGCTCGCTCAGCTTGAGTGTTTCCGCTTCGATGAGTTAAGTGAACTGGCTGGGTCTAACCGCGAGCTACGCCACTTATTGGTAGTATCACTCCAGCAGCGCTTTTCTAAAGCCGCACAAGAGCTATCTGTTGTACAAGCGCGTTTATTAGACCTGTTAGGCCGGTTTAGAGAGTTTCAAGGTCGTACACGGTTACTTAAAGGGTTTTTGCTACACATGGAGCAGCAGCCTGATTTCGCGCCGGGTAACTATGCTAATCTAACCAATGTGCCAGTATTGTTTAATCAATCAGATTCGATTATTGCCAACGCAGCGCCTGATGTGAATAACGTTGAGCATGAAGCTGATTATCAAAGTATTGTGTCGTCGTTGACTCATGTACACAAACGCCAGTCTCAGCACGAAGATACTAAGCCTGTTGACATTGATGTGACCGAGCAATCCACTCTGTCGCTAGAAAAAGATCCCCTTCAGCAGGCAGTTGAAGCCTATTTCTGTGAGGTGATTGATTCAGGCCAGCCTAAAACGGCACTGAATTATTTTGAAGAGCACGCTTTAGACTTTGACCCAGAGGTGTGGATTTATCAGGTAATTGGTGGGTATCAAGCCCTAAACGATGAAGATAAGCAGTTTTTTGCATTAGAATCTCACGGTAATAACGATAAAATCTATACAGGTAACTTCTATATAAATGACATCACGTTGGGCCTGCGTTGATGTCGAATTTTGTGCGCACCTAAATCTCGTCGAATTAAGTCTGGCCCTCGCAAATCAAGAGCGTGCCAGACTTTTTGTTTAGCTGTGATTTGCAGAGAATCAAAGACAACTTCAATATTCGTTCAATTCAATACTCCACAAAAGCCCTTCGTATTTTGCGATGGCTACCACTTGGAACCTGCCAAAAAAGTCCTATAATGCAATAGGTGTTTACACTTATTTAACATCGTGAACTAAAAGCTTCATCGCTGCGTAATGTTACCGTCAATCGAGCGGTCTACATTGTTAGTCCTGTAGCCTTTGGAACCAAAGTAAAGGTTGGCAGGTCTTAAAAGCAGTCAATAAGCGCTTTAATGCGTTCGATGTTTAATAGCTCGATGTAGGCACAGAAAATTTTCGCTACTGCTAGGATGCAGAGCATGTTGTGGTACTGCTGCGTACAGTACGAAGAGGAAGAGAGTTATGCAATTATCAGAACAACAAAGTTTTAACCAAGCCCTTATCAAGCTTTCAGTTTTACTTTATCAAGTCGATGGAATGGTAACATTGACTGAACAAGACTACCTGAATGCTATGGTTGAATCGTTAGATTGGCAAAGCCCAATCTGTCGCGAAGCATTTCTAAACGACACTATTTATCAAGCCCGAAAGGCCATCGACACCGGCGATACTGTCACTTTTTTAAAAAGCCTCAAAAATGATCTATCGTTTGACGCAGACAAAACGTTAGAGGTGGCTATGGCGATTACCGGTGTAGATGGTGAGCGAAGTGAAGAAGAAACCGAGCTTCTATCATTACTTACTCATAAATTACTCGCCAAGGCATTAGTTTCAGGCAAAGATACATTACAATAATTGCTTTAAAGCATCGTAGGTGTCTTTCTAACTAATGCGAAAAAAGTTGCGCCAGCTAACGCGCCCCAAAGTGCGTCCAGAAATACAAGAACACTCATTGAAAGCAGCATATTTATGTGCTGCTTCTCTCGCGTTGTTCGTGTTAAGCGGGTGCTATTCATCCCCCAGTCTCTCAAGTAAGTGCGTCTCAATTTAAGGTAAGTGCACAAGCGTTCCCAGTTGGTGTACAACCCTTCGACGATTATTTAAAAGACGTTGAGGGCTACCTTTTAAAGCACAGGGCATTTATATCCGACAACAAAACGCAAGAAATTGCCATGAACATGCCTTTTGAATGTGGCACACAATACCGTGACATCGGTGTGTTATTGGTTCATGGCCTTGGCGATTCACCTTATTTCTTTCGCGATGTGGCAAACGCCTTGTGTGATGAAGGCATACATGTAAGAACCATCTTGCTACCTGGGCATGGCTCAAAGCCAGGGGACATGCTAAACGTTAACTATGAACAGTGGCAGGCTGAAACCAATCACCACATAAAGCTGTTTTCTGAAGAAGTAGATAACCTCTACATAGGGGGCTTCTCAACGGGGGCAAATTTAACCACTATTGCAAGTTTTTCAATGGCCGACGAGCTCGATATTAAAGGGCTTATGCATTTTTCACCGGCCTTTAAGTCACGCTTTTTTGTGTCCCGTTTGGCGCCTTATATTGATTCATTGTTTCCTTGGCCTAATGTAGAAGAGGAAGATAACCCCAGCCGTTATAATTCCACCGCTATGCCCGGATTCGCTGCCTATCAGGAAAGCGTAAACGTGCTTCAAGAGTTGTTTTCTCAATCAGAAGGAAAGCGAACTTTGAACCTTCCTGTGCTAATGGTGGTGGCCGAAAAAGACAGCGTGGTTGATACCAAAAATATTGCTGAACAATTTAGAGATAATTTCATTCATCCGCGTAAGTGTCTATTGTGGCAGGGAGAGAAGAAACCTGAAGTGCCTGATAATACACTCATCATGCAAACCATGAACTTACCCGAACAGCGAATTAGCGCGGCTTCTCATATGAGTACACTTTTTTCTGAGCATAACTCCTTGTATGGAACGGAAAGTAGGTTTCGCATTTGTGACAACGGCCAAGGGAGTGATGCTGAAGCGCGCTGCAAAGCAGGGGAAGAAGTATGGTATGGACCTTGGGGATTTGAACCAGAGGTCGAAAACAACAGGCTTAGCAGTGATAAAGAAGAAAGAGTGTATGCAAGGCTCACGTATAACCCTTACTTCGAGAGGATGGTAGATCAGCTTCTGGCCTTTACAGGCAAGACTAAAGTTAAAGCTTTTTGTAAGAGCTAGTAAGAAGTTTAGTCCTCATAACGCGATTTATTTGTCTTTCGTATTTCTGCAGTATTTCAACTAAAAACGCCTAAGCCTATGCGTAATAACAATTGTGTTTGTTACTACGCCCGTGGCTGAGGTGTCTCTTTTATTTCTTAACGCTCCCTGACTGGCAAAGCGACTATTTATTATCGGTTTGAAAAGGGTTTAAGCACAAGTCAAGTACGTAAACATGGGGCAAACATTAAGTACCGCTTAAATAGGCGTAGCGCCTATCTAAGCGGGAAAATTTTAAGAGTGCTGAGCGTTCGCTTCTTCCATTTCTTTTTCAAGCTTAGCGCTTTCGTCTGCACGAGGCTTGGTAAAGCGGGCAAGAGCGAGATATAACACAGGCGTAAGGTAAAGAGTAAATACCACCGCGATACCCAGCCCGCCGAACACTACCCAACCAATTGCATTACGTGCTTCAGCACCTGCACCCGTAGATAGAATCAAGGGCAGGCCACCTAGAATTGTAGAAACTAAGGTCATCATAATAGGACGTAAACGCACCTTGCCAGCCTCAACAATAGCATCATAAATATCATAACCCTTATCGCGAAGCTGGTCGGCAAACTCAATCAGTAGAATGGCATTTTTGGCAAGTAGGCCAATTAACATAACTAGTCCGATTTGCGAGTATATGTTAATACTAGTGCCGGTTAAAAACAGCGCGTAGACCGCAACTGCAATACCAAAGGGCACGGTAAGCATAACAACAACGGCGCTATTCACACTTTCAAATTGGGCAGCTAGTACAAGCAAAACGATGACAAACGCTAAAATATAAGTAAGCGCGACCTGTTTGGACGTTTCTTCAAAGGTTTGTGCTTCACCTAAAAAGACCAACCCGATGCCATCGGGCAAAGTATCAAGCGCTAGCGTGCGTATTTGATCTACCACCTCACTAAGTGCCACATCTTCTGGTAGTTCCATTTCCACTTTTATTGCCCGTCGCTGGGCTTGACGTTCTAGTTCAGCAGCAACGCCTTCTTCGCTAATAAATGCCACACTAGAAAGCGGTACTAAATTTCCATCAACGCTTTTTACATACAGGCTCGTAAGCTCTGACGGGTCTAGCGTACTGCGATTATTAGTTTGCAGCATAATAGGAATGGCCTGATCGCCTACGTTTAAATCGGCAATGTCATCGCCATTAACGGCAGCGCGCAGCGTACTGGCGATGTCGGTAAGGGGCACGCCTAACTCCTCTGCACGACGGCGGTCTATATTTACGCGCATTTGTGGTTGGGTAGGGTCGTAGCTTATTCTGGGTCTGCCAAGCTCAGGAAGTTTTTCCTCAAGCTGGCGGGAAAAGTTTTGCGCTGCTAGAAATATGTTTTCATAGGTATCACCGGTAAGCGCAATCTCCAAACCGCCACCTTGACCGCGCAAGTTAAGGCTATTGCCTCCAAAAGCGTTTCCAGGTGCACCAGGTATCTGCTGAAGCTTAGGACGAATTTCGTTGACGACATCTTGAAGTGATTTGTCACGTTCATCCCAATGCTTAAGCGGTGCGGTAATAAATACAATGTTCGGATCCCATGAGCCAACTACCGTGTAAATCGAATCTATGGTGCCGTTTTCAACATAAGGAAGCAGCAGCTCTTCCATTTTTTCTGCTTGTCTATCCATAAAGTTCAGCCCAGCGCCATCAGGGCCGCGGGCAAATATCCGAATTGTGCCTCTGTCTTCGCTTGGCAAAAGCTCATTATCGATATTTTGTGACAATATATAAGCGCCACCGCCAGCGGCTAGGCTAAGTATGCCCACTACCCAGCCATACTTAAGGGCTTTTAGCAGTGAAGCTTGATATACACCAAGGCACGCATTACCAAAGCGTCCAAAGGTTTTACTAAACAAGCCGCCGCTTTTTGTTTCTTTTACTTTTAGGCGTGCGGTAAGCGCAGGTACCAAGGAAAGTGCAACAAAAGAGGAGATAACAACTGCACCAGCTAATACTCCACCAAACTCTCTAAACAGACGCCCAGCGGTTGAAGGAAGGAATGCAATGGGAATAAATACAGAGGCAAGTACTGCGGTGGTTGCCACTACGGCAAAAAATACTTCACGTGTGCCGATTACGGCTGCAGCACGAGCACCTAACCCCATACTTCTGCGACGCTGAATATTTTCAGAAACAACAATCGCATCGTCCACAATCATACCCGTGGCCAAAACGAGGGCGAGCAGGGTAAGGATGTTAATTGAAAAACCCATACCCCAAATAATTGCCAAGGCACCCGCTAGCGATACAGGAATAGAAAGCGCCGGAACAATGGTTGCGCGCCATGAACCAATAAATACCAATAACGTCACCACCACTAAAGCGACGGTAAGGCTAAGCGATATCACAACTTCTTTCACAGAATCTCTAATAAACTCCGCGTCGTCTGCCGTTACCGTGATGTGCATGTCGGTAAAGCGCTTGTCGAGATCTTTGACCATGGCGAGCACTTCATCAGAAATTTCTATGGTATTAGAGCTAGCTTGTCGAATAACGCCCACACCGATTACTGGTGTGCCGTCTAAGCGAACCACGCTGGTGGTATCGGCGGGGCCAAAGTAAACACTGGCGACATCATTAATGCGAATATCACCACTTACAACAATATTGCCAACATCTTCTGCCGAGACTGACGTTGCATCAGCTCGCACAATAAGCGCCTGTTCTGCCGATTGTATACTGCCTGCGGGAACATCAAAAGGCGCGAGCGATAGGGCGTCGGCTATATCACTCATGGAAAGACTAAAGCTGGTAAGGCGAAGCGGGTCAACGGATACGCGCAAGACACGTTCTCTATCGCCGTTTAGGGTAACATCCGCAACACCGGGAATGCTGAGAAACAAAGGCGCTACGTCTGTATCGACGCGCTCGGTGAGTGTTTCCATATCCAGGGTATCACTAGAGATAGCAAGGCTAACTACCGCTTGAGCATCGCTGTCTGCGCGAATGATTGCCACTTGCTCTACGTCCTCAGGAAGTTGACGCTGTACGCGACTTACAGATTCACGCACTTCATTGGCGGCATCTTCTAAGTTGACGCCAGGGCGAAACTCTACACGTACGCGGGCAGAGTTTTCTTCGCTTTGCGCGTATATATTTTTCACACCGCTAACGCGGGCAACTGCACCTTCCAGTCGGCCAGTAACTTCCGCATCCACGGTTTCAGGGGAAGCGCCGGGAAATTGCGCTGTAACCGTAACGCGAGGGGTATCAACATCGGGGAGTTCTCGAACCTCAAGCCCGCTTAAAGCGGCAAGGCCTGCAATGGCAATAAGCAGATTGAGAACAACGATTAAAACTGGGCGTCGTATTGAGAGTGAGGGAAGATCACTAACTGTAGACGATAGATTTGGATCACTCACCTTGAGGCCCTCCGGCCAATTCAGTAGTAATTTCTTGGCCTGTACGTAAGCGCTGTACGCCTTCTGAAATTAATGCGTCGCCTTCTTTAATATCGCCGGATACTAAGATAGTTCCTCTTAAACGCTGATGGACACTTACATCCACACGTTTGGCTTTCCCATCTTCAGCAAGCCAAATATACGCACCGGTTGCTCCCCACAGTAACGCGGCTTCAGGCACGGCAGCGTAGCGATCACCTTCAATGCTTAAGTTAACTCTAAAACTCATACCCGGACGGAATTTATCAGATGAGTTATCTAAAAGTGCGCGTGCACGAAGGGTGCGGTCAGCTTCATTAATACGAGAATCGACTTGCGCTATTTCGGCTTTCACCAGTTGTTCTTTATCGCTCCAAGGTTCAAGTGTGACGTTCGGCGCATTGAGCAAAACAGGAAGGGCGGCTTCAGGGGCTTTGAAATTGATAAAAAGCTTGCTTCTATTATCGAGCGTGGTGATAACCGTTTGTTCGTTAATCCGATCGCCTACCTCTACGTCGGTAATTCCAACAATGCCGTCAAAAGGCGCGACAATATGTCTGTCTTCTAAATCTGCTTTCGCTTCTTCTAATGCGACCTCAGCAAGATCACGCTGAGTGCGTGCTAGGTCTAGTTCGCTAACGGGTACTGCACCTTGCTTATAGCTTGAGGCTAAGCGCTCTACCGTGCGCTGGGCGTCTTCTAGAGTAAGTTTAGCGCGCTTTAATGCAGTTTGTTGTCGTCTATCGTCAAGGCGAACCAATACCTTGCCTTTCTCCACCGATTGGCCCGGTACGAAGTTAATTTCTGTTACTTCATCAGAAACGGCAGGATATAACACGATAGAGCGTACGGCTTCTGCACTGCCAACCGCTTCAACTTTTCGTGTTTCGTTCATAAATTGAATGGGCTTGGTCACAACAAGCTTCGCTTGTCTATCTCCCATAAACTGCGCGTTCGCAGTTGATACCATCACTAAAAAAAGAGCACAAAGACGTGTCCATGTCTTTAATGCATCATAGACTGAATATTTCATTTTAAACCCGTAGCGTTAGTTAAGTTTACTCTGCTCATCGCTGTAGAGAGCAGTAAACCCTTTATTTTTGTATGACCAAAACGGATGTTTAATAGCCGATTGGTTAACCTAATTGTTTGTACCGTATAGCACCACAGGCGGTTCAGCTAAGCAATTGCAGTTCAGCGTATTCCCTGTACAGGGTATCGCTTTTCATCAAAGTAGCGTGATTGCCACTTCCTACAACCTTGCCTTTATCCATAACCAAAATACGGTCAGCATGCTGTACTGTTGCAAGTCGGTGGGCTATGACGATGCTGGTTTTGCCTACCATTAGTCTATCTATCGCTTGCTGAACCATACGTTCACTCATGGCATCAAGCGCGCTCGTCGCTTCATCGAGCAGTAAAATTGGGCGGTCGGCCAAAATAGCGCGAGCAATAGCAATACGTTGTTTTTGGCCACCAGAAAGCTTCACGCCCCTTTCGCCTAACTGGGTGTTATAACGTTCATCAAGGCTATCAATAAATTCGTGAGCAAAGGCTTGCTTTGCCGCATTTACTACGGCTTCATCGGAGGCTTCAGGGCTGCCGTAACGAATGTTCTCCATTACGGTATCTGCAAATACTACGGGCTCTTGAGTGACAATCGCAATATGCTGCCTCAGTACATTAACGGGCATTTTGTTAATCGGCATCCCGTTAAACAGAATTTGCCCGCTACTTGGGTCGTAAAAACGCATTAGCAATTGAAAGAGGGTGGTTTTACCTGCGCCACTCGCGCCAACTAAAGCAAGGCGTTCTCCAGCTTGTATATCAATGTCCAAGTTATCAAACAAAGGTTTACTATCTGGATATGCAAAGGAAACTTTGTCCAACTGAATTCGAGGGGCAGCCTTGGAAATTGAAACCTTATTTTCAACCTCTTTGACGTTAGATTCTACTGTGTGCTTAGGCTCGGTAATTTTGTTTGCCTCATCTGATACAGGTTTAATAGCTGACTCAGTAGTAAATAGTTCGTATAAACGCTCGCTCGCCCCCACACCACGCTGTACTTCGCCTATGACTTCACTAATAGTAGCCACACTGCCGCCAGCCATAACGGCATAGAAAAGAAAGGCAGAAAGCTCGCCTACTGTCATGGTTCCGTCAAGTACTTGCCTTGCGCCTACCCAGGCAATAAAAATAATAGCTGTCATGCTGATACACATAATGCAGCCAATCAGTAATGAACGGTAATGGATACGCTTTTTGGCTACATCCATGGCAAGCTCAACTTTTCTAGAAAAGTGCAGGCGCTCAGCATTTTCAGCGGTATAGGCCTGTACGGTCATAATTTCATGTAAACTTTCATCAATTCGTGCACCCAAATCTGCCACTTTGTCCTGGCTTTCTTTGGCATAACGGCGTACTTGAGGCGCCAGTACTTTGATAGGAACCAGCACCGCGGGTACTGCAACAATTACACAGAAGGTAAGAAGGGGACTGGAAAAGGTCATAAGGGCCAGTGCACCAACAAAAGTCACGACCGAGCGAAGGGTCATCGACAAACTCATTCCCACCACAGTCTGGATGATTGTCGTATCGCTGGTAAATCGAGATATTACTTCTCCTGTTCGAAGTTCTGCGAAAAATGACGGCGGAAGCGAGAGAAGATGCGCATATACCTGGTTTCGAATATCTGCGCTAACCCGTTCGCCGAGCCAAGTCATTAAGTAAAAGCGCGCATAAGTTGCTAAACAGGCGATGATGGTTATAGCAAGAACCATAACCGTAGCTTTGTTTAAGGTGTCGGCAGCGTTTTCGATAAAGCCGCTATCTATCGCGTACTTAATGCCTTGTCCAAGTAAAAGCCATGCGATAGCTGCGGTAAAAAGGGCGATGACAGCGCCTACAACTCTTGTTTTATATTGAAGTAAATGTGAGCCAATCCACTTTAAGACTTGCTTTGTTGATACGGTTGGTAGCGGTGTCGTCAAAATTACCTCGTTGCGTGCGTTACTTCGTTATAGCGCTGTCTCTAGAGCGCCATTTGACATTGATGATTGGATTATACGGTAAAGCGTGTACATTGGACGTAACCAATGCGACTACAGCGGCAGTATTTACGCTGGGATGAGAATTGAGTGAAGTATTAAACAATTAACGCAGTAAATTAATAAAGCTAAATATTTGTAGCGTTAACTTGCGTGAAAAATTAAGTGTTTTCGTTAGACAGCGGCCAGCAAAGGTGACAATGATGGAAGAGAAGCGAACTTTATATTACGTGCACGACCCCATGTGCAGCTGGTGCTGGGCGTTTGTTCCCACTTGGGAAAAAATACAAAGTGACTTGCCCAGTGATATTGAGGTTGTCTATTTACTTGGCGGTCTTGCACCAGATAGTGATGTGCCGATGCCTGAACAAATGCAGCTTACTATTGCTGGATACTGGAAAACTATTCAAGAACGAGTGCCAGGCACCCAGTTTAATTACGACTTTTGGACACAATGTCAGCCCCGCCGTTCGACCTATCCTTCGTGTCGAGCAGTTATTGCGGCTAAAGCGCAGGCTAAAGATAGTGATGAAGCAAAAATAGTAGAGAAAGCAATGATCAAGGCAATTCAAGAAGGGTACTACTTGAACGCAAGAAACCCCTCGGATTTTGATACCTTGATAGCATTTGCTGAAGAAATAGGGCTTGATGTCGAGCGCTTTAAATTAGCGCTTAATAGTGAAAGTACTGTTGAGAAACTTAACGAAGAAATGCATATGGCTCGTAGTATCGGCGCCCAAGGTTTCCCCAGTTTAATACTCAAATCCGGCAAACCTGCCGAGGCAAGAGAGACAGAGTCGCAAGAGCTTAAAAACGCACAGTGCCAAAACGTTCCCTACGACTATAATGACGCAAGTGTAACCTTGCGCCATTTATAACCGTCGTTTAAAAATGGGATAGGTTTAAACGGTGTCTTCTTTGCATTGTTCTAAACGCGTATTACCAACAAAATATTATAAGTTAAACAAGACTTTTACTTGCATTGAACGGTGATATCCGTATAATTCGGCGGCCTTCCAATTGGCGTCTAATTTTTAGTCGCTGAATGAAGGCTTAAGTTAACGGTAACGCTACAACGAGTTTGAGGCATTTATGGTTACTATTCGTTTACAGCGTGGTGGCGCGAAAAAGCGTCCATTTTATCAACTAGTGGTGGCTGATAGCCGTCGTGCAAGAAACGGTCGTTTCATTGAAAACATCGGTTTCTTCAACCCAACTGCACAAGGTCAAGCGGAACGTCTTCGCGTAGATCTAGAGCGTGTAGATTACTGGGTTGGCGTAGGCGCGAGCTTATCAGATCGCGTTTCTAGCTTGGTAAAAGAAGCGAAAAAATCTGCAGCGTAAGCTGTTATTAACTGGTGGTATAGATGAGTCTAGCGTCTGACAAAGTGATTGTTGGCAAAATTGGCGCACCGTACGGTGTTAAAGGTTGGGTCAAAATCAACAGCTATACAGAAACGCCAGAAGGTATTTTCGAGTACACGCCATGGTTTCTTGGCGAAGAAAAAGAATACCAAATTGACCAGTGGCGACCGCACGGTAAAAGCCTCGTTGCAAAAATTGTGGGCGTTGATAGTCGAGATGATGCCGAGCGCATCAAAAACTTGGATATCAACATAAATGCTTCACAGCTGCCTGATTTAGGCGACGAAGGGGTTTATTGGCGTGAGCTCACCGGCATGAAAGTGGTAACAACGCAAGGTTACGACTTGGGTGTGGTGAAAGAAGTGTTTAATACAGGTGCTAACGACGTGATCCACGTTAAAGCGAATGTAGGCGATGCTTTTGGTCAAAAAGAAAGACTATTACCTTTTGTGTTCGACGAAGTCGTACAAGAGGTGGATAAAGAAGCGAAGGTCATTAAAGTTGACTGGGACCCGGGGTTTTAAGTGACACCGGAAAAGTGGTTTGGCGTTGTTAGCCTGTTTCCAGATATGTTTGCCCCTTTTACCCAACAGGGTGTGATAGGACGAGCTGTTAAGTCTGGAACGGTATCGGTTGACACCTTCAACCCCCGTGACTTTACACATGATCGCCATCGTACAGTAGACGATCGCCCCTACGGAGGCGGCCCCGGTATGCTGATGATGGTAAAACCGCTAACTGACGCGATACAAGCCGCCAAGAAAGTGGGTGGCGAAAAAAGTAAGGTGATCTACTTATCACCACAAGGGAAACCCCTTGACCAAGCAGGCGTACAGCGCCTTGCTAACATTGACCGCACAATTTTAATTTGCGGCCGATATGAAGGCATCGACGAGCGAGTAATTGAAAGCCATGTAGATGAAGAAGTCTCTATTGGTGATTACGTGCTAAGCGGCGGTGAACTGCCAGCAATGGTCCTTATGGACGCGGTTGCTCGATTAGTTCCTGGCGTGTTGGGGCATAAAGCTTCAGCAGTTGAAGATTCTTTCACTGACGGTCTTTTGGATTGTCCGCACTATACGCGGCCCGAAATACTCGATGGTCAAAAGGTACCTGATGTGTTGTTAAGTGGGGACCATGAAAAAATTAGGCAGTGGCGATTGATGCAATCATTAGGTAGAACCTGGCAGCGTCGCCCTGAATTGTTAAATCACCTAGCTCTGACTGAGGAGCAGCAGCGTTTGCTTGAATTATTCCAAGCGCAACTGCAGCAAGATGACAGTTAACTAGGACGAGAGGATATGATGAGCAAAGTCAGTCAAGATATCATCAAAAAAATCGAAGAAGCACAGCTAAAGACTGATGTTCCTGCGTTTGGTCCAGGTGACACAGTAGTTGTTAAAGTTCGCGTTACCGAAGGTGACAAAGAGCGTCTTCAGGCATATGAAGGTGTTGTTATCGCTAAGCGTAACCGTGGTCTGCACTCGTCTTTTACCGTGCGTAAAATTTCTAGCGGCGAAGGCGTTGAGCGTGTGTTCCAAACACACAGCCCGGCAGTTTCTTCAATTGAAGTTAAACGTCGCGGTGCGGTTCGTCGTGCTAAGCTTTACTATCTACGTGAGCGTTCAGGTAAATCTGCACGTATCAAAGAGAAGCTTAACTAAGATTACTAATCCTTGCGTTATTGTTAACTTCGAAAAAGCCCGCTTCAAGCGGGCTTTTTTGTGCCTGAATTTCGATCTTTTTCCTGTTCTATCCATTACATACATTAAGGTTTTTTAATAGAGTGTAGAATGACTTCCGAATATTTTATTGTGCTAGGCATTATGGGTGTTGCCTTCTTCGCCATATCAGGTGCACTGCTAGGACACGAGAAAAATATTAACGGTTTTGGAATAGTGGTAGTGGGCGTTATGACGGCGCTTGGCGGAGGTACGCTAAGAGACTTACTTTTGGGAAAGCCGATATTCTGGGTAGAAGCCTCCGAATACATTCTAGCAACTTACAGTGCGATCTTCGTAACTGTGATATTGATACGATATTTTCCATCCCCTTCAAATTTCTACTTCATTCTGATTGATACCATAGGGCTCGCTATATTTAACGTAATAGGTATCGAAAAAGCCTTAATTAGCGGTACAGGGATGATTGTCGCTTTAACCATGGGAATGACCACAGGCATCTTTGGTGGCTTGATGAGGGACGTGGTGTGCAGAGAAGTGCCTTATGTTATGCGTGGAGATGTCTATGCGAGCGCCTGTTTTGCGGGGGGGTTGACGTATGCTGCGCTATTTGCAGTAGATATCCCCTATATTTGGTGTATTTTAGGCTCAGTTGGCGTAACCGTTTTACTGCGGATAGCATCACTTCATTGGGGAGTGAATGTAGACTTGTTCAGAAAAAGGACGTCGAAGCTTTCAGAAAAAAACACTAACGATAAATGAGTTTATATAAAAAAATTACTGCGTAAGGCTATGTTAACCTCTTGGCTTACATAGCCCTGTTAAATGTAATACCCGTCCTCAAAGACAATTAAGCCATAAGAGAAAGCGCCTCAATAAGTGGCTTATTTTCGCTGTCTATAGTGTGAATAATATGTTTGTGCAGTCGTTTTTTGTGCTCACCAAATATACCTCGCTTTTTATCAAAGGTTTTTGCGTAGTTCAATGCACCTTCCAGCAAGCTTTCCTGTGTATCATATGCCTTCTCTATTACATGATCTTTCTCTAACTCTTTACCTGAAACCCGTCTTCCAGAAAGCTTCATTTCGTTAAACCGATAATAAGGCATCGCCTTTTTAACAAACTCAATCATTCCCGGTAAAAAAGGAATAGACAAGTCTACTTCAGGGAAACAGAAGAAGCCTTTGTCTGAGCGCATGAATCTAAAGTCGCAAGCACACGCCAAAATTGCTCCATTGCCAAAGGCGTGACCATTGATGGCAGCGATAACAGGAAGCGGGTAGAGGAGCAGGGTTTTAAAGACATCGTCCATGTCATGCATGAACTGCTTTATTTCTTCTGTGCGACCCGCTTTCATAGCCGGCATCAGCCAATCGGTATCGATGCCTAAGCTAAAGCATTTCTCATCGTTTGATGTGATCACCAGTGCTTTACAGCTTTCATTGCTTTTAATAGCACCTAAAGCTGAAAGCATCTCTTTTGCAAATACAGGGTTATGGCGGTTTTCACCATCTGTCATGGTTAGTGTAGCTACGTCGCCAGTATAGGTGATGGTTAAATGTTGCATTGTGTTCTCGTTATTATTCCTTTGTGGCAATCATACAAAACCTAGCCAATAAATGAGAAATTTAGCTTACTTATGCCCGTCAATAACCTGAGATAAATAAATTTAAGATGCATAAATTTAAGGTGCACGGAGATGTGCATCAGTAACGTAAGCTTGCTTGGCTTCTTCGGGGATCAAAAGTGAAGAAAATATATATTAAATTCATTGCTAACCAATTGGGATTATCGGTGTTGATGTTTGCTGCTTGGAGCTTTTTTGCTGGTATCGAGAATGCCAGAGAGATGTTATTTGTAATAGCAGTATTATCGAGTGCGATGGCTGGTGAAGTACTTATGGGTGACGCTTACAATATGGGGAAGCTAAGTAAAAAGGATTAAACCTCACTGCCGATTAAAATTTGAGCTTTAAATATGGGGCATTGCCATTTAGTCATGCTCATTTGCTTCGAATCTACCCTAGATTAAAGTATTATTCGTTATTGCTTGCGCTATTATTCGTAAGTTGTTAAAAAGTCAATGACGTTAAAGAAATATAGAAAAAGCTGGTTGTACAATAAAGTTTACATGCAGATTGCACACTCTTTTGGCGTTTAATTTTCCGTTTTTATTTGTAGTTAAGAGAGTAAGAGAACTCCCATGATCAAGGACACCGTAAATAATGTTCACGTAAGTACAGAAGACGTACTTATTACCCCAGAAGCGCTTAGTGCTGAATTGCCTGTATCAGACAAAGCGTTAGCGGCCATTTCTGAGTCTAGAAAGATTGTTTCAGATATTATTCATCGCCGCGACCACCGATTACTCGTAGTGTGTGGTCCATGCTCCATACACGACATCGAAGCAGCCAAAGAGTATGCGCTTAAGCTTAAAGAGCTTCATGAGTCATGCAAAGACACGCTGTTTATCGTTATGCGTGTGTACTTTGAAAAGCCGCGCACTACAACGGGTTGGAAAGGTTTAATTAATGACCCTCATATTGATGGTACGTTTGATATTGAAACCGGTCTTCGCAAAGCGAGAGAGCTTCTAATTTGGTTAGCTGAGCTGGAATTGCCTGTTGCTACAGAAGCACTAGATCCAATAAGCCCTCAATACCTTGCTGAGCTATTTAGTTGGTCTGCTATTGGTGCGCGTACTTCTGAATCACAAACTCACCGCGAAATGGCCAGTGGTCTGTCTATGCCAGTGGGCTTTAAAAATGGTACAGATGGTAGCCTTGATATTGCAATTAACGCGCTGAAATCAGCGGCGTCAGGTCACCGTTTTATGGGAATTAACAAGCAAGGGCAGGTAAGCATTATCGGCACCAGTGGTAACCCAGACGGCCATATCATTTTGCGCGGTGGTAAGCAGCCAAATTACGATTCGGTATGTGTATCAGAATGCGAAATCGAGCTTCAGGATGCTGGATTGACTGCGGGGTTAGTGGTTGATTGCAGCCATGCAAATTCTTCTAAAGATTACCGCCGCCAGCCGTTAGTTGCGCAGAACGTGGTAAATCAAATCCTAGAAGGTAATCAGTCTATCATTGGCGTTATGCTGGAAAGTCATTTGAAGCCCGGTAACCAAAAAGCGGAAGGTAAGAAACCCGAAGAACTAGACTACGGAGTTTCAATTACAGACGGTTGTATCGATTGGGAAACAACAGAAAACTTAATCTCTCAAACCAGAGATAAATTAATAACTGTGTTACCCTTACGCCAAAATAAGCGCACGGTGGCCTAGTAAGAAATGACGCCTAATGGGCAATATAAATATTGCCCGTAAGCCCCGTGCCATTTGATTCAAGGATAAGACAGAATGGCCGATTTATCGCAGCACTTAAAACAGTTAGATACGCTGCGTGAAGGTATCGACGAGCTGGATTCCCAGCTTGTCGAATTACTTGCTAAACGCAATCAAATCACAACCCAAGTAGGCCAGATCAAGGCTCAAGCAGGCATGCCTGTTTACGTGCCAGAGCGCGAGAAAGCGTTGATCGCGTCTCGCCGCGCTCAGGCTGAAGCGCTAGGGGTTTCTCCCGAACTTACTGAAGACCTTTTACGCCGCGTAATGCGAGAGTCTTACCATACGCAGAACAACAAATACCGCTGTGTGAAACCTGATGTCGACAACGTTGTTGTCATAGGTGGAGCAGGGGCGCTTGGTCGTGTGTTTGTGAGCTTGTTCGAACGAAGTAACTACAATGTTTCAGTTGTGGAAAAAGACGACTGGGAAAGTGGTAGGGCAGCATCTTTGTTAAGTTATGCTTCATTGGTCGTCGTAGCTGTACCTATAAACTTAACAGAAGCCGTGATCAGCAAGCTAACTATGCTACCAAAAGATTGTGTGCTCGCAGATATAACCAGTATTAAAGCTAAGCCTTTAGAGGCGATGCTTGCCGTACACAGTGGCCCTGTCGTTGGGTTACACCCTATGTTTGGCCCAGATGCGCCAGGCATGATTAAGCAGGTAGTCGTAGTGTGTGATGGTCGTGACAGCGACAAGTACAGTTGGCTGATTGAACAAATGCGAATTTGGGGTGCCACAGTTCACGACTCGAGCGCACAAGAGCACGATCAAGCTATGGCCTATATTCAGGTCATGCGCCACTTCAACACCTTTGTATACGGGCAACATTTGAAAGGTGAAGATCCTAACCTTGAATCCCTGACCATGTTTAGCTCACCTATTTATCGGTTAGAGCTAGCAATGGTTGGAAGACTGTTTGCCCAGTCCCCGCAGCTCTATGCTGATATCATCTTTAACAACCCTGACAACTTTGCACTGCTACGTCGTTTTTACGAGCGCTTTGGTATCGCCTTATCGTTACTTGAAAACGGAGACAAAAAAGGGTTTGTCGAGCAGTTTATGAAAGTTGGAGCATGGTTTGGAGATTATGCGAAGAAGTGCTTAGTAGATAGCAAACAAATGTTATTGAAGGCTGATGATGGTCAACTTCTAAGAGATAAGTAAACTAAAAGAATGAATAAGAAGGCGAGCAATGAGCTCGCCTTTTTTGCATTAGTTTGTCAATGCGCTTGCCGCTGCCACTTTAGTTGGGCTAATTTCCTCACTTGGGTAACATCCCAGCACTTTGATGTAGCGCGTAATACCTCGCAATGCATCCAGGGCATTTTGTACGGGGCCGTCTTCTACGTTGCCTTCCACATCAATGTAAAACATTTCTTCCCACGGGTTACCAGGCATTGGGCGAGACTCGAGCTTAGTCATATTTATGCTGTTTTCTCGAAGCACGAGCAACGCTTCAACAAGCGCTCCTGGCTTTTGAACGGTAGACATAACAAGCGTAGTTTTAGCCGGCACCTGTAAAGGCACCACAACCGGATTACGTGCCACAACGATAAAGCGACTATGGTTTTCCTTTTGGTTGGCCAAATTACTCTTAATTGCCATAAGGCCGTAAAGATTTCCGCCAGCTTCGCTTCCTATAGCAGCAACATCGTCGCGTTTTAGCTCGCTAACCGTCAACATGGCAGAGCTAGTACTATCCATGGTTTTCACTTCAACGTTACCGAGTTCCGCTAAGAAGTGGCTGCATTGGGTAAATACCTGTGGATGCGCATAAAGCGTTTTAATCTTATCTATTCTTGTGTTCGTTCCCACCAATAAGGTATGTCGAATTGGGTGGGTAAGCTCGCCGATAATACTTAGCTGAGTATGCTGCAGCTGGTCGTACACTTCATTGATACTGCCTGATGTTGTATTTTCTATAGGCAAAACTGCGTAATCGGCTTCTGTGCTTTCAACTTTGTGAACAATTTCAGCGAAGCTTTGACAGCCAATTTCAAGCAATTCGCCAGGTCTGCGTGAGAAATACTTCTGCGTAGCTAAATATGAATAAGAGCCCTTGTCGCCTAAAAACGCCACGCGGTTCAATGGCAGGGTGCTGCCAGGGTTAGCGCGCTCTGCAAGCATAGCTTGTTGATTTAAAACAGAGTCTTCGATAATGACATGAAAAATCTGTGTTACATAATGAGGGTCCAAGCCGATATCTTGCCCTTCTTTTATTAGGCGAACTAATAGCTGTTCTTCACGCTTTTGATCTCTTACAGGAATGTGGTGCTTTATCTTTGTCTCAGCAACTTCGTTGGTTAATTTTCTGCGTTCCGAGAGTAGTGTGAGTAATTCACTGTCTAAAGCGGTAATGCGCTCTCTAACAGTATCTAGTGCATTGTCTGACATAGGGTTCCCGTGTGAGTCGTGTAAAAATGTTGCTAAAAAAAAACCTCCCTAAAGGGAGGTTTTCATGCATGTAGACTGCGCCTCCCTAATTAAAGGATGTAAACGCAAAAAAGAAAAATGCTACGTGCTTTATATTCTGTTTCATAACCATGAATGTATGTTGAAGCCCTATTTGTGTCAACTCATTTTTACGAAATGTATAGTTGTTTTTGATATGAGGGACTTGAAAAAGAGCTAAAAATAAGTTTGCCGCAAATCGCTAACTTTTTGTGACATGCGGCCATAGCTTTTATAAGCTTCAGTGAAAGCTAGTTACCTAGAAGTGCAGAGAGCATTTGGCGCACTTCATTTGGCTCAAACGGCTTGTCGCATAACGCATTGACTCCAGTTTGCTGGATGTTTGCCATGTGTGCGCTATCTGCTGATTCAGACGTCACCATAATAATAGGAATGTGGGTAGTTTCTGGGTTAAAACGAATGAACTCAGACAACTCTCGACCATCCATTTCTGGCATGTTGTAGTCAGTCACAACGAGATCGAAAGCTTGGTCTTTTATCAAAGTAAGTGCTGCGGCACCATTTTCTGCCTCTTGAATTCGCTGTAGCCCCATTCCTTCAAGCACGCGTCTAATGTGATTCCTTGCAAGCTTGCTGTCATCAACTAGCAGCACTCGAACATCGTGTACGTCGAATAAATCGAGTTCTAATTCATCGTGGTTTATAAGGTCAAGGCTAGCATTTAGCGCACGAGACAAGTGAAGAGGCTCAAACGGTTTGGGAAGGATAGCGGCAACACCTGCTTGTTTAAACTCTTCTAACTTGCTCAATCGGTTTTCACTAGATACCAGCATAAATGGAATGCTCTTAAATTCATCATCTTCTTTGATGAATTTAAGAAGTTCTAGTGCGGTTCCATCTTCATAGTACATCGCACTTACAATTAAATCGGCGCCATGAGCTTTAACCGCGGAACGGGCTTCGGAAAGGGTACTGACTGGGTCAATTTCCTTAACGTTTTCCTTTAACAGCAACGTAGTAATAATTTTTCGTTGTGTATCAGAAGGCTCAACCAAAATAATATGTAAATCAGAAATTGACAGCTTTTCCATTTCAGACTCTTTTTGTTATATGTTTATGAAAAAGTGAGAGCGAACCGGTAGTTTTTATCGCTAACCACCTGCAAGCTTAACTTTGTACCCTTTATCGGTAAGTAGCGATCGCAGTTTTTCTCTGTCATCGGTTTGAACCTCAATGACTCCTTCTTTCACTGCTCCGCCGCAACCGCATTTCTTTTTTAGTTCTGAGCCTAATTTCTTTAATTCATCCGAAGGAAGATCCAGCCCTTTAATTAATGACACGCCTTTCCCTTTGCGACCTTTTGTTTCTCGATGAATACGAACTACGCCGTCAGTAGACACTGACCGTTGCTCAGCTTTTTGCTCAGGCTTTATTTTGCCGCTCTGTGTGCTGTAAACCAATAGAGCGTCTTGCCAATCTTGCATAAATACCTCAATAAATCCTGTAAAACCATCTTTAATACACTAAACAAAGTGTAATCATACGAAAGTTTAATTAGCCTTCGATGGCGATGTAGAAAAGTTCAACTAGAATAAGGATAGCAAAGATAAAAGCATGTATTGAAGCATTTCTGCTGACATTTTAAGGAAAGCATATGGAAATAACGTCAAGCTATCAGAATCAAGGGAAAGTATTAGTTATAGATGTGGGTACAAAGTTCGACTTCAGCAAAGTAGAAGACTTCAGAAACGCCTACAGTGAGCTTAACAATGATGTGAGTCATATCACTGTTGACCTGTCTCGTACAGAGTATATGGATAGCTCAGCCTTAGGCATGTTGTTGAATATGCAAAAAACGCTAGCCGAAAGAACGCTTACGTACAGTATTGAAAATGCCAGACCTCAAGTGGCTAAGATCCTCAAAATATCTCGGTTCGATAAGAAGTTCGACATTAA
Source organism: Alteromonas sp. ABH4_454 (assembly GCF_056311775.1). Lineage (NCBI taxonomy): Bacteria > Pseudomonadati > Pseudomonadota > Gammaproteobacteria > Alteromonadales > Alteromonadaceae > Alteromonas > Alteromonas sp. ABH4_454. Next base: position 2,177,770 of record NZ_CM149972.1, read on the forward strand.
ATAGCCTGTAGAAAGGACCCTCTTTTGAAAATCCTTATTGTTGATGATGAGGCAATCAACCGTACTTTATTGACTAACATGCTTTACAACGCAGGCTATAAAAAATGCGTAGAAGCCGTTAATGGCGTAGAGGCGATTGAAAAGTTTATTGAGGAGCAGCCAGATCTCGTGCTGCTTGATGTGGTTATGCCTGGTCTGTCAGGCTTCGATGTTGCGCCTAAAATTCGACAACTCGCAAAAGGCCCTTATCTTCCCATTCTTTTTATCACGGCTTTAGAAGATAAAGACAGTTTAGTACGCTGTTTGGAAGTAGGAGGCAATGATTTTGCAACTAAACCTTTCGACCGTCATATTTTAATAGCCAAAATTCGAGCGCATTTAAAAATACGCGCGCTCAGTGAATACGTTGAAGAACAAAACAAAACGCTACGACTTTTCAACCAACGGGTGGCGCGCGAACACTCCATCGTAGAACACATATTCAGTCATGCTATTGTTAATCGCCCGGAAGTGCAGGCTCACTTCGACTGTTTCCTCAAACCTGCTGAAACCTTTAACGGAGACTTGTTTCTGTGTGAGGCAAGCCCAAGCGGTGGTATTTATTTCATCGTGGGAGACTTTACCGGTCATGGTCTTGCCTCAGCCATTGGGGCGCTGCCTGTGACACGTGCGTTTCAAGAGTTAAGTCAGCAAGGCGTATCTGTTTCTGAAATTGTGAGTGAACTAAATCAAATACTCATCAGGTTTTTACCCAGTGACATGTTTATGGCGGCAGTGATTGGTGAAATTAATGCTCAAGGGAATCGTATAAACTTATGGCAGGGCGGGATGCCTGCAGTGATTATTCCCGCTAAAACAAATATGGCGTTGCGTAAGTTCTCTTCTCGCCATATGGCCTTGGGTATTTTGGAAGAACATGAACTAAATACGGATACTGACACGATCAACTTGGGGCATAACGAGCAATTAGTTGTATGCAGCGACGGGCTTATAGAAATCGCCAACGGCAATGGTGATATGTTGTTAGAAGAAGGGTTAGTCGAGATAATAAAAGAACAAATGACGGAGAACGGCGCTATCAAGGCAAAGTCTTTATTTGACCGAGCCAAAGCACACTTTACGACATCTACATTTCATGATGATGTGACCTTGGTTGTATTTACTTCAAAACCAATAAAGATGCCGGTACAAAGCCAAGTCGAAAGTAGTTTTCCCTCAGTACATGAAGTTGTTCTTGAGGCAAAACATCTTAAGGAACCCGATGTTCTGCCTCGTGTACTGCAATTAACCGGACAATGTGAGGGGATTCAAGGTATTCGCTCCATTGTGTACACGGTTTTATCCGAATTATTCAATAATGCACTTGAGCACGGTATCCTAAACTTAAATTCAAAACTGAAGCGTGATAGCGGGGGCTTTCAACAGTATTACGAAAAACGCGAAGCGTCATTAAAAGTGTTGGAACATGGGCACATTATCATCAGAGTAGAGTCCTTACCCATGAAAGGCGAAGTGCTGATCTCGGTTGAGGACAGTGGGCAAGGGTTCCAATGGGAAGATAAAAATCATTTAGCAGGAACACGTTCATCTAATGACGAGTGTTACGGTCGAGGCATTCCCCTTATCAATGCCCTTTGCGAAAGAGTATGGTTTGAAAATAACGGAAGCAAAGTTCTCTGTCTGCTAAGTACCCGAAATTAGCCTATGGCTAGTTATACGCTTTTAGTATTGTTAGCGTGGTTTATATAGCCTCCCCCTAGAGTTATCTAAAGAATACAGCAACTAATCGAAATCTCCTTTCACTTAGTATGAATTAGCTAAATACTCAGTTTCCTTTAGTAAAAACTGTGTTGCCATAACTATAAACCTGAGGGCTTATGCTGAAATCATTTCTTAAACTCTTTGAAGAGTCACACAAAAAAGCGGAACCTGCCTATACAATCGAACTTGCCACCGCTGCCTTACTTAGCGAATTGGTCAATGCAGATAATCAGGTGACCGATACGGAAAAAGAAGCATATGAAAAACAGCTTAAACGTCTGGTAAATGTCGATGATGAGGCAATGGAGCTTTTGCTGCAGCGAGGGCACCAAACAGCGGATGATGCAGTGGACCTTGTTCACTTTACTCAGGTTCTTAATAATCATTATTCCGCGGAGGAAAAAGTTAGTGTAATTAAAAGCCTTTGGGTTATCGCGTACGCCGATAATTCCCTAGCGCCGCTGGAAGAAAGTACAATACGACAAATCGCCGATTTATTGTATGTCCCTCACAGCCAGTTCATCAAAACAAAGCTCGAAGTCGTTGAAGGTACAAAATAATTAATGTCTAGTGCATTGAAATCAATACCTTTAAAAATCCATTTTTAATTCTTGAGTCCGTGACATACTATTGCAGCTAGAATAATAAAAAAGTGGCTGTGTTAAGGGGATTGTTATCCTTGCATGTACCGCTTTAATCAAAGTAGTAAGCAAGGACACACTTGTGTTGAAAACATTGAAAGTCTCCATTGGGTTTGCTGTTGCCTTATCCTCGGCAGTTTTATTCATCTCAATCGCTATGGTTAATAAATCAGATAATAGCGAGACTGTAATTGAGGTTGTTAAAAACAACACCGCCGCTTTAAGTAATTCTCTTGCGCTACAACTATCAGTGATGATGGAAAGAAATCCTGGTAACGACGCTCTACTCTCTTCGCTGTTTCAACCCGCAAAAGAACATGAAAATGTTTTATCAGCAGCCCTTTACGACAATAACTATAATGTTATTTCTGCAATTCAACCCGAAAGAGTGCTTGAAATAAGCGACCCTGCGGTGCCCAAAACACCTCAAAGTGTTCCTTATGGTATAAACCAATACGAAGGTGTCATTGTTGCCCATCAAATTGTTGGTAGTAGCCTTTATCCCATGGGGCACATTGTTATTTACGCTGACACCACCAAGGTTCAAACAACAAATAGTGCTCGGCAGTTTTTAGAACAAATACCAGTTTTTATAGCACTTTGGCTATTGTGTACTGGCGTATGTATTTTCATAGTATCCCGACTAATTTCACCTTTGGCCTCGTTAGGCCGGTTTACACAAGACGTGTTTGAAACCAAAGATTACGCGCTACGAAGCTCAATAAACTCATCTAATGAGATAGGCAAGATTGCCACTAATATTAATAGCTTATTAGATGCTATCGAAGTTGAGTTACTGGTGAACTTTGAACAAAAACAAACCTTGGTCGACCAGCAAGAGACGATGTCTCGCCTTGCAAATTTCGATAGTTTGACAGGGTTACCTAACAGGCAGTTTGTTCTTGATAATTTGAGACTGGAATTAGCCCGAGCAAAAAGAAATGACGAAGATCTATTGTTGCTATTTTTCGATCTCGACGGCTTCAAAGGGATAAATGATTCGTTAGGGCACGAAACCGGCGACCTTATTTTAATAGAAGTTGCAGATCGCGTGCAGTGTTTACTTAGAGACGGTGACTTATTTGCTCGTTTAGGCGGCGACGAGTTTTTAGTCCTCCCAGATAGAGATGCGACTGCAGAACAAGCAAAGAGTTTAGCTACGCGACTAATTACAGCGTTCAACGAGCCCTTTGAACTCAGAGGGCTTTCCCTTACCGTGGGGTTGAGTGTTGGCGTGGCTACTGCGTCTGATGCAGGATATGATTTAAGTGAACTTATGAGTAACGCTGACTTAGCCATGTATCGTTCAAAAGCAAAGGGAAGGGGAAGTTACACATTATTTACGCCGGATATGGTGGAATCTCACAAGCGTAAACTGCATCTAGCCAATGGTATTGAACAAGGTATAACCAACGATGAGTTTGTTGTTTATTACCAAGTAAAAGTAAACAACAACGGTAACGTAATTGGCGTTGAGGCATTGATTCGTTGGCAGCATCCTGAGTTTGGCCTTGTCATGCCAAACGAGTTTATTCCTATCGCAGAGCAAGGCGGGAAGATCACTGCCATTACGCAATGGGTCATCAATCGTGTTTGCATGGATATGCCTGACCTCAAGCGCTGGTCAAAGGGAGCTTTTAGGGCTTCTATTAATCTATCCGGTCATGATTTGAGAAGCAATCAACTGTTCGATTATATCTACAATACTTTTGCGCTCTATGACGTAAACCCCGAGAATATCGAATTTGAAGTTACCGAAAGTGCTTATCTTGAAAACTTCTCCCTTTCCAATAAGTTTTTCAGGCGCATTAGTAATATGGGATGTGCTATCGCGCTTGATGACTTTGGTACCGGTTATTCGTCTTTGAGTTATCTCACTCAAATCAATATAGATACCCTCAAAGTCGACAGGCAGTTTGTGATGGAGCTTCAATCTTCAGAACGCAGCCGACTAGTAACAGGCGCTATTATCGATTTGGCAAAACGACTATCACTTTCTGTTTGCGCTGAAGGAATAGAAAACCTTGAACAATGGCGCTATCTGATAGAGCACGGCTGCGATAACGTTCAGGGTTTTATGTTCAGCAAACCTATTCCCATCAACGACCTTGTTACTTCTCCTTGCCATTTTAAAGCTGAACAGTTTAGCTGATGCTAAAATATGTATGTCGGTATTGTTGCCGACATGCACTTACTACCAGTGTTTCTTTATTGCAACACCTGTCCATGAGTTACCCACATTAAAAGTTCGACATTCTCTTAAAGTGATGATTTGTAATGGTTTTTTATTATGGCCTGAAAATCGCATATTAAGTTTCGATGTACTAATGATGTGGTTAATCGAAGACTAATGGTAATATCCATATGCCTTAACTATTCTTTGGTGGAAGAATCCATAGGATACACATTGGTGAATTGAGAAGGATTTTGAAAAGCGTTTAGCGGAGGATTCATGATGAAACGTCTCGAAAAAGTTTTCTTAGCACTTTGTGCCGTTGCAGCTGTACAGGCTATTTCAGTAGCCGATGCGCATGCTACACCAGCGCGCACGCTTATGCAGAAATTAGATATAGACAAAGATGGTCTTATTTCACTTAAAGAAGCAGTAAGACACACAGAACTACTGCGAAACTTTGGGCTGATTGACGACAATGAAGACGGTAAGCTTTCCGAAGCCGAGTTGGCAAAGAGCAAGCTTACGCCAGGTAACAAAAAGCTCACCGCGAGTGAGTAGAAAAGAATATCAACATCAATGAGGGTAGGGTTCTGATAAACAAGGTATCGTTTGGTGAGCGCTTGGTACAACTTGGTTCACTAAGGCAGTTAACGTTAGGAAGTTTTGTACTGGCCCTTATTCCCCTTATTGCGCTTCTTTGGCAAAGCCAAAGCGACTTAGCCAAGGTAGGTCAAATGACTACCCTTGAAACACGCTTTGTAGTGGATGTCGTAAGTGATATGCAACGTCTGGACAATGCAGTGGTGGATGTTGAGCGCAGCATCAGACAGTTTGCCGTTTTACGTAACGACAGGGTGGCGCAGCTCTCTGATAATGCCATAGACCAGTTTGCTGTGGCGGCCGATAACTTGTGTCAGGCGCTTTCCGTGCCAGCAACCTGTTCCCGTTTATCTGAGCAGCTTAATCAACTCGCTGAATACCGTGCCATTGAAGATCAGCTGCTGCTCAATGCGTATTTAGCATCAGTAGGAGATAGTGTCGACCAGCTGCGCGACGATGTAGAAGCGGCCATTACAGAACGGGTTAAAGTACAACAAGACGACTTAAACGCCATGCAGGCGAAACAGGCATGGTCTACCGCAATGCTGGTTAGTGTGTCGCTACTCCTCATATTGATGGGAAGCCAACTGATTGTAAACCCCGTTAATAACCTCAAAAAAATTATTCGGATCATGGCACATAGCGATGGTCAGCTTCCGCCATTGTCTAAGCAGGCACCTAGGGAACTTATTGATGTAGAAAAAGATTTGCATTGGCTTTATGAGCGTTTGCAGCAGCTGGAGCACATCAGAACCGCACTATTAAGGCATGCCGCACACGAACTAAAAACACCCCTAGCAAGCATTAAAGAAGGGTGCAGTTTGTTATCAGAAAACGTGGTAGGCGAATTAAATAACGCTCAACGAGAGGTACTGTCATTACTTACTGCAAGTACCCAGCGTCTTAATACTCTGGTTGAGAAACTACTCGACTACAACCTGCTACTACAACAAGCGCAGCCTAAAATTGTTGAAAGTAATGCAAATAAATTAGTTGAAGCCTGTTTAGAGGATTACGCACTTGCCATTCAAGATAGAGAGGTAGACGTGAATATCTCCTCACCTTCAATACATGTAGACGAGGAATTATTCAGAAGAATACTTGATAATCTAGTGTCCAATGCTGTAGCACACGGAGCAGTTGGACGACCGATAAATATTAGCCTTTATAACAAAAATGATAACCTTGTACTGGATGTCGCCAACAGAGGAAAACGCATAGCGCCGGAATCAGTACACACGCTGTTTGAACCTTTTATCCGCGGGACCGAGCCGAGAAACGACAATGTTATCGGAACGGGGTTAGGATTATCAATTGTTGCCGATTGCGCTCGACTAATGCATGGTGATGTAAAAGTGGTAGATGTAGACTATGCCGATGTTTGCTTTAGAGTGACCATTCCGCAACAGGAAAAATAAAATGAGAATAAGTGGTTTAATTGTTGCCTTACTGGTACTGACAGGATGTCAGAGTTTAACCAGAAACAGCAGCAACACGGGTGAGCCAGAAAAAGTGACACCCGTAGCAAAGATAGAACGCGGTATCTGTTTGTTTAACGAGCCGCCCCCAGTTTTTGAACACAATTGCGATGCAGCCTATTGGCTTAATACGTGGATTGCAGCAGCCAACCAACCTTGGATGGAGCGTAAGCAGGCTTTAAAAGCATTGGGGGATTCAGCGTTTGACACCATTCATGCTTACATCTTAACGCTACCCACTGATACCCCTTATCAAGATAGGTTGCGCGGACAACTAGCATTAAATGATATCGCGGGCACATTCACGGCAGAAGCCCAAGAAGTAGTTAATGTTATTGCTGCTTCGCAAAACAATCAGATAATGCAGCTTGAGTCTGCAATGGTGGTGTTGGAACAAGAAAATACATCTCGTGGAGAGAAGGTTAAGGCGCTAGAACAAGAAGCCGTTAACCTGCGTAAAAAATTAGAAGAACTGTTGCAAATAGAAGCAACACTGATGGACAAAAACAGGAGTACACAACAGTGAGCGAAAAGGCGAGTAGTAACCCTAACTTATTGTTGGTTGATGATGATAAAAGCTTATTGCGTTTGTTGACCATTCGCCTTGAAGGCGAGGGGTACAATGTGACCGCAGTGGAAGACGGTCAATCGGCGCTGAGAAAACTACAGAACGATAACTATGATGTTGTATTAAGCGATCTGCGCATGCCGGGCTTAGACGGTTTGAGCCTATTCGAAGAAATAATGGGAATTAGAAAAGACATTCCTGTAATTTTAATGACGGCGCATGGCACTATTGCAGATGCGGTTGCTGCCACTCAGCGCGGTGTCTTTGGTTTCTTGCCGAAACCCGTTGATCACGATGAATTACGCGCATTGCTGCAAAAAGCCTTGAGTCAATCTCAAGCTGCACAGCCGGGGGATTGGGCAAAAGACATAATCACCCGTTCACCAGAAATGCTTAATGTCCTTGACCAAGCGTTTCGCATTGCTCAGCGTGAAGTGTCTGTGCTTATTAGTGGCGCAAGCGGTACAGGTAAAGAGTTGCTGGCTAATGCTATTCATAAAGCGAGTAACCGCAGTGACAAGCCATTTGTAGCGATTAACTGTGGTGCGCTACCTGAAAACTTACTTGAATCTGAATTGTTTGGTCACGCAAAGGGCGCGTTTACTGGCGCCGTAGCAGCTCACCCTGGCTTATTTAGAGAAGCCGACGGTGGTACGCTATTTCTAGATGAAATTGGCGATATGCCAATGACACTTCAAGTTAAGCTTCTTCGCGCATTGCAAGAGCGCCAGATTCGTCCGGTAGGCAGCAGTAAACACGTAGATATTGATGTACGTATCATTTCTGCCACGCACAAAGATTTGCATAAAGAAATGGAAGAGGGTACCTTCCGCGAAGACTTGTACTACCGCTTGAATGTAGTCAACCTTAAGCTTCCATCACTGAAATCGCGTAGTGAGGACATTCCACTTTTGGCTCGCTCGCTGCTTCAGCAAAGTGCACAGCGTCATGGTGTCAATGTAAGTCAGTTCTCTGACGATGCAATGCAGCAGTTAGTGACCTCATCGTGGCCGGGTAACGTACGTCAACTTGTAAACGTGGTTGAGCAATGCGTAGCGTTAACGCAAACACCTGTCATCCCTCTACATTTAGTAGAACAAGCTCTTTCCGCTACTAAGCAGAGTTGGCCAACGCTTACTGAGGCACGCGATGCCTTTGAACAGCAATATCTTCATAAGCTTCTTAAAATGACAGATGGGAATGTAACGCGCGCTGCTGAGCTTGCAGGTAGAAACCGCACGGACATGCACAAACTTATGAAAAAGCATGATTTAGATGCCGCTGATTTTAGATAGAAATAGTTAAGCTGAAAGAGTTATCAAACGCATCACTTTTTAGTGATGCGTTTTTGCTTTGCGAAACGAAAAGCGGGGGTATCGGGTTAATTATGCTGTAACGTATTCTGAAAAAATAATGGCTTCAACAGCGCGAGCATAGTTTTTTAAGCTCACTATTTCAGTCTCTGAAAAATCTCTTGGTTCATCAAAAAGGAGACATAAGGTACCTAGTTCATAGCCGTCTTTATTACGTAAAATTGCACCCGCATACGCACGAATATATGGCTTGCCAGTAACCAACGGGTTATTAGCGAATACTTTGTCAGCTTTTGCATCAGGTACTATTAAATATTCCTCTTCTGCAATGGCATAAGTGCAAAAAGAGATGTTACGGGGTGTTTCTGTAGCGTCCATGCATTGACGCGACTTAAACCATTGACGGTCTTCAGCAACCAGGCTTACCAAGCAGGTTTTAGCACTAAATTCTTCCTGGACTTTTTTAGTAAGCGCATCAAGTTGTTCGCTGGGGGAGGAGTCTAATATATCTAACGATTCCAAAGCAGCAAGACGTGCTTTTTCGTATTCATGATTCATTGAGGGGGTCACGATAAAAAGTGGTTAATACAAAAATTAATAACCGCTGTAGTTTACCTTTAAATCAGAAAAATACTATCTATTAAGGAGTTATTGTCTAAAACAAGGCGTTTTGAGCTGGCTGATTTTTAATTGAAAGGTTGTCTAACCGGTGGGCTATCTCTTCAGCGTTGTACAAATCAATAAACTGTTGCGCCAGCCATGGTGCGTCTTTGTTGTCAGGGCGGTGACAAAAAAAGTACACGTCCTTTCCTTCTCTTTGCCAAATCTTCACTTTTTTCACCCAAGGCAATAAACAGCGCTGGTTGTCATCATCAATATCATTACCGACAAAACGCACAATGGGGGTATGTCCTGTAGCGATAACGTTTACCGGTACACGGGGCTTTTTCAGCCTGACTTCTTCTAGCATAGCCTGCTTATCTGCCCCGCCTGCATTTAAAGGCCCGCTAAATAAAGCTCGGGTGTCCATAATGATTCTATTCACACCGTGGCGGATCAAAAGTTGGTTAAGCGCCTTTTCCTCATCCCCCTTTGCAAAAAATGCCAGGTGGCGCACTTCAACCGCTATGTTTAATTCTTGGGGTAACGCCGCTAAAAAGGCATCCAAAATAAATAGCTTTTCCGGCCCAAAAGAAGCGGGCAGTTGCAGCATCATGACTCCTAGCTTTTCTTTTAACGGGCTTAATAAAGCAAGCTGTTGGGCAACCTCTTCATCACAATGCTGCAATTGATGTACATGAGTAATGTTCTGGTGAAACTTGAAAGTAAACCTGAAGTGGTCGGGGACTGAGTCGCACCATCTCGCTACCGCGTCCTCGTGAGGAAGTGAGTAAAATGTGGTATTCCCCTCCACCGTATTACACTCCTTGGCATACAGCGACAGTCCATTATCAGACTTGGGATAATTAGCAAACCAGGTGCTTGGCCAATGGCTGTGTTGCCACATTGGTAATCCAATATAGAGATTTCCTTGTGATATGGCTGATTTGTGCATATTTGTCATTGGGCTTTATCAAGCATTTGTTTATACTATGCGGCCTTTAAATCATTACATTATGCATGTTGTGGGCGGGCCAGCTAATTGGCCAGCAAGTTTACGCGATTTTTGGCAAAGTCTTAAGCCCAAAAATAAGCGGTTTTGAACGCCAATTCACTGCATGCGAAGCAAGAAAAAACATCAGGGGTCAAGGACCATGCGCACAGATTACTGTGGGAATATCGATTCATCATACATTGGACAAGAAGTTACCCTTTGCGGGTGGGTTAATAAGCGTCGCGATTTGGGCGGTGTAATTTTCATCGACTTACGCGACCGCGAAGGTATCGTACAAGTGGTGTTCGACCCAGATTTACCAGACGTGCTATCGGTAGCTAATACGCTACGTAGTGAATTCTGCGTAAAGCTAACGGGTAAAGTACGTGCGCGCCCTGAAGGACAAGTAAATAAAGACATGCGCACTGGCGAAATTGAAATCCTAGGCACAGGCCTTGAAGTGATCAACAAGTCTGACGTACTTCCACTGGACTGGAACCAAGAAAACTCAGAAGAACAGCGCCTTCGTTATCGTTATCTAGACCTTCGCCGTCCTGTAATGAGCCAGCGTTTACAGTTCCGTGCAAAAGTAACTGGTGCTGTACGTCGTTTCCTAGAAGAAGAAGGTTTCCTTGATATTGAAACGCCTATTCTTACTAAGGCAACGCCAGAAGGTGCACGTGACTACCTAGTGCCAAGCCGCACGCACAAAGGTGAGTTCTTTGCACTTCCGCAATCGCCACAGCTTTTTAAACAGCTTCTTATGATGTCGGGCATGGACCGTTACTATCAAATTGTTAAGTGCTTCCGCGACGAAGACTTACGTGCCGACCGTCAGCCAGAATTTACCCAAATCGATATTGAGACCACGTTCTTAGATGCCGATGGCGTAATGTCTATTACCGAGCGCATGATCCGCGACTTGTTCAACAAAATGCTAAACGTTGACCTTGGCGACTTCCCGCGCATGACGTACAAAGAAGCCATGACGCGCTTTGGTAGCGACAAGCCAGACCTACGTAATCCGCTTGAGTTAACAGACGTTGCAGACTTGCTTGCTAACGTTGACTTTAAAGTATTCAGCGGCCCAGCCAACGATCCGAAAGGTCGCGTCGCGGCTATCCGTGTACCTGGCGGTGCGTCACTTTCGCGCAAGCAAATTGACGAATACACCAAGTTCGTAGGTATTTACGGCGCGAAAGGCCTAGCATGGATTAAAGTTAACGATGCTGGCGCTGGTCTTGAAGGCCTACAGTCGCCAATCCTTAAATTCCTAACGGAAGACATCACTAACGCCATGCTAGAGCGCACTGGCGCACAAAGTGGCGATATTCTATTGTTCGGTGCTGACAGCTACACTGTGGTTACCGAAGCGATGGGCGCACTTCGTCTTAAGCTTGGTGAAGACTTTGAGCTTCTTGAAGGCGAGTGGAAGCCACTTTGGGTTGTTGACTTCCCAATGTTCGAAGAATTTGACGGTCAGCTACACGCTATCCACCACCCGTTCACTGCGCCACGTGGTTTAACGCCAGAAGAACTTAAAGCTAACCCAGCTGAAGCCTTATCTGACGCTTACGATATGGTATTGAACGGCGTTGAATTAGGCGGTGGTTCTGTACGTATTCACAATGAAGACATGCAGTCTACAGTATTTAACATTCTTGGCATTGACGATGAAGAAGCGAAGAACAAGTTTGGCTTCTTGCTTGACGCGCTGCGCTTTGGTGCGCCGCCGCATGCAGGCCTTGCGTTTGGTCTAGACCGTTTGGTAATGCTAATGACGGGCGCAACCTCTATTCGCGATGTAATGGCATTCCCGAAAACGACCACAGCGGCATGCCCGTTAACATCGGCGCCTAGCCCTGCAAACCCACAGCAGCTTGAAGAGCTAGCTATTGCAACGGTGAAAAAGCAATCGTAATTTATGGCGTATAAGAAGCCTGAATCTGCACTGGTAGTGTTGTATGACCAACACTACCGAGTGCTGCTTTTGCAACGACAAGACGACCCCACCTTTTGGCAGTCGGTAACCGGCGCGTTAGAAGAGGGGGAGTTACCTTTAGAAACGGCATATCGTGAAGTGTGTGAAGAAATTGGCATCGATGCCAAAGCGCACGGCTTTGTGGTTAACGACCACGATAAACAGAACCAATATGAAATTCGTAGCCGCTGGCTACATCGCTATCCTCCTGGTACTGTGCACAACACAGAGCACGTATTTTCCCTTCAAATAAACAGCGATTTACCCATTGTCCTAACAGAGCACTTGCAGTACGAATGGGTGACGAAAGACGAAGCGCTCGCGCGTTTATGGTCTCCTTCTAATAAAGAAGCGGTATCTTTGTTTGTACCGAGTGTGCCTTAATGGTTATACTGGGTATAGATCCAGGTTCTCGGATCACAGGCTACGGTTTAATTGCACGTAAGCAAGGTAAACTGGTGTATGTAGCAAGCGGATGCATTCGCGTTGGAACGGCAGATTTGCCTTCTCGTCTTGCTAATATCTTTACCGGGGTTGGCGATATTATTCGTCAATATAAACCCGACCAGTTTGCTATTGAACAAGTATTTATGGCGAAAAACCCTGATTCAGCGCTGAAGCTTGGTCAGGCCAGAGGTGCCGCCATTGTGGCAGCCACCCAAGCGCAACTTCCTGTTGCTGAATACAGCGCAAGGCAAATTAAGCAGTCGGTAGTGGGAAAAGGTGGTGCAGATAAAACGCAAGTTCAGCACATGGTAAAACACCTGCTGAATTTAAGCGGCACGCCACAGGCTGATGCTGCCGATGCATTAGCCGTTGCCTTGTGTCATGCACACACTGAACAGAGCCTGATAAACATGGCAGGGCAAGCCCGCAAAACTGTACGCGGACGCTTGCGCTAATCCTGCTCGAAGCTCACGCTTTTACAGAGATAATTCATGATTGGACGAATTCGCGGTACGTTGGCTGAGAAACAGCCTCCAGAAATTCTTGTAGATGTAGCCGGTGTTGGCTACGAAATTCACATGCCTATGACCAGTTTCTACCAGCTTCCCGCGGTGGGTGAAGAAGTGGTGGTGTACACACACTTTGTGGTTCGCGAAGACGCCCAGTTGCTGTTTGGTTTTGCTGATAAAATGGAAAGAGGCTTATTTCGCGAGTTAATAAAAGCGAACGGTGTAGGCCCTAAACTGGGCTTAGCTATTTTATCAGGTATGTCGGCTGGGCAGTTTTTGGCAAGTGTGCAAAATGAAGACGTTTCGGCACTCGTCAGTTTACCGGGCATTGGTAAGAAAACCGCCGAACGTTTAGTGGTCGAACTCAAAGACAGGCTCGCTAAGTTTGGTAAAGCGCAAAGCATTGTGATGCCACCGCCTAGCAGTGACCTGTTATCGAATAACACAATTGTTGAAGTAAACGACGCCCGTGAAGAGGCACAAAGCGCACTTATCGCATTAGGCTATAAGCCAGCACAGGCCAGTAAGCTGGTTGAAAGTGTATACACTGAAGGTATGGAAAGCGAAGCGGTAATTCGCGATGCCTTAAAAGCCGCTATATAATAGCCCGTAGTGAAGGCAGCGATAATGTCGTTATGCTGTCTTCGTGTTATTCCCTAAAGTAGAACTATCATGATTGAAGCAGACAGACTGATTACGCCTGACGCCAGTACCGAAGACGAGGTGATTGACCGTGCCATTCGCCCTAAAATGTTGGAAGACTACACAGGGCAGCCTCACGTTTGTGAGCAAATGGAAATATTTATTAAGGCGGCACGTAATCGCGATGATGCGCTCGACCATCTACTTATCTTTGGCCCGCCTGGTTTAGGTAAAACAACCTTGGCGAATATTGTGGCTAACGAGATGGGCGTAAACATCAAAACCACTTCAGGGCCTGTGCTAGAGAAAGCTGGTGATCTTGCCGCGCTGCTTACCAACCTAGAGCGCAATGATGTATTGTTCATTGATGAAATACACAGATTAAGCCCAGTAGTGGAAGAAATCCTTTATCCAGCAATGGAAGACTATCAGCTTGATATTATGATAGGCGAGGGGCCTGCCGCCCGTTCAATTAAGCTAGACCTTCCTCCTTTTACGCTGGTAGGCGCTACCACCCGCGCAGGTTCGCTAACGTCGCCATTACGCGACCGTTTCGGGATTGTTCAACGATTAGAGTTTTACAACGTAAAAGACCTCACTAGCATCGTTGCAAGAAGTGCAAGCTATCTTAATTTAGAAATGAATGAGGAAGGCGCTCAAGAAGTGGCACGTCGCTCTAGAGGTACACCGCGTATCGCTAATCGTTTGTTACGCCGTGTACGGGATTATGCCGAAATCAAATCTGACGGTACTGTGGGCGCAGACGTTGCTGCCAAAGCTTTAGATATGCTTGATGTAGACAAAGAAGGTTTTGATTACATGGACCGCAAATTGCTTACTGCTATTATCGAAAAGTTTGATGGTGGTCCAGTAGGGCTAGATAATTTGGCTGCGGCCATTGGCGAAGAGAAAGAGACCATAGAAGATGTAATTGAACCCTTCCTTATTCAGCAGGGCTTTTTACAACGCACGCCACGGGGGCGTATTGTGTCGCAGCGCGCCTATCTGCACTTCGGCTTCACTCCGTCAGAATAGTTTGTAACCCTTTTGTAAGAAGGTTTAGATTCGTTTTAAAGGCCTAGCTGAAATGCTGGGCTTTTTTGGGTAAGGCCGAAGGCTTCAAATATTAGAAGTAAGCGCTTATATAGGGGAAGGTGGCAAGTTCAGGGCCGCTAGTGAAGAGTGTTTGAAAGTAAATGGCGAATTGTTGAAATGCGCTTGTTAAGCATGGGCCGCTAATATTTTGTTTTGTACAGATGCTAAATTACAGGCAAAAAAAAGCCCGCTCATTGAGCGGGCTAAAACAACAAGTGTTGAAGGAAATAAATCCAGGGAACTCATGTCTAACAGGAGAATAACTCTTGCATGACCGTGCTAAGCACCATCACGCTCTGTACGACTGATGCTGTGCATTATAGGGAGAGCAGAGAAAACTACAATTGAGTAAAATTGTTAGTTTGGATTAGAAAAACTAATGTGTTAACTAGGTGTTTCGGGTTGGTTTAATTTTGATTAAATGTTAGCTTTTATGGGCTCTGTGGCGTGGTTTTGTTCTGCACCTTATCGTGCTAATTAGTTATTTTAACTTTGTTTTGGATTATTATATTTTTTGGTGAAGGAATAGTTATGCATTTACATCAGGTAAGAGTGTATTACGAAGATACCGACGCAGGCGGTATCGTCTATTATGCGAATTACCTAAAGTTTATGGAGCGAGCCCGCACAGAGTGGCTTCGCGAGCTAGGTTTTGAGCAAGACACGCTGATGGAACAATCTATCGCTTTCGTCGTCAAACACGTTGAAATGCATAACTATGCGCCTGCACGGTTCAATCAACTGTTGAGTATTGAAACTCGCGTTGTAGAATTGAAAGGCGCTAGTATGACGTTTCAACAAAATATTAAAAATGAACAAGGCGTTACCTTAGTATCTGGAAATATTAAGGTTGCCTGCGTCGATTTGGCTGTAATGAAGCCAAAAAGACTACCACGTACTTTGTTAGGGGAAATTTCGCGTGTCATCTGATCTCACTTTTATTGGCTTGTTTTTACAAGCAAGCTTTATTGTTCAACTTGTTATGCTTCTACTATTAAGCGTTTCAGTCGCGTCTTGGACATTTATATTTCAACGAAGTAAAGCTCTGTCGGCTGCGCGTAACGAAATGCGTCAGTTTGAAGATAAGTTTTGGTCAGGTGCTGACCTGAATCGTCTTTATCAAGAACTTTCCGCCAGAACTAACTTAACAGGCATGGGCAGCATCTTTTGCTCAGGCTTTAAAGAGTTTGTTCGCCTACGCAAATCTAACACCGCCACCAATGGCATTGTTGACGGTACATATCGTGCCATGCGTGTTTCTATGTCTCGCCAAGTCGAAGAATTAGAAAGTCGTTTACCCTTTTTAGCTACGGCGGGCTCAATTAGCCCTTACATCGGTCTATTCGGCACTGTGTGGGGGATCATGAATGCCTTCATCGCACTAGGTGAAGTGCAGCAAGCTACCCTTGCAATGGTTGCACCTGGTATCGCAGAAGCACTAATCGCAACCGCTATTGGTCTATTCGCAGCAATCCCAGCTGTAATCGCATACAACCGTTTCAGCCACCAAGTTGAGAAGCTAGAAAATAGCTACGGCAACTTTATGGAAGAGTTCTCTGCAATTCTTCACCGCCAAGCCGTTGCTGCGCAAGCACAACAACAAGCCTAAGCGTTTACATTCCAAACGGAGGACTTGTTATGTATGTAAGAAAACGCCGTAGGCCCGTATCAGAGATAAACGTAGTGCCCTACATCGACGTGATGTTGGTATTGCTTATAATCTTTATGGTAACGGCGCCGCTTATTTCTCAAGGGGTAAAGGTAGATTTGCCTAAAGCAAGTGCCAACCCGATAGAGCAAGAAGATACACCGCCAATTATTGCGTCAGTGGATGTTAAAGGTCGCTACTTTCTTAATGTAGGAGAAGACCAAGAATCGCCAATTAGCGAAGATGAGCTTGGCGCTATTGTAAAAGCACAATTGACCAAAGAGCCTAACACGCCCGTAGTGGTTAAAGGCGATGGGCAAGTAGCGTATAACGAAGTGATACAGCTAATGGTGTTATTACAGCAAGCGGGTGTGCCTTCAGTGGGGTTAATGACGGATCCGGTTGAGTAATATAGATATGTCAAAACCTGAAGTGTCCAATAGCACTGAGCATAAAAATGCTTCTTCGAAAGAAGAGGAGCGCGCGGGGACGAAACAAAAAGGTAACAAGAAAAGTACAATGACGCCTGAACAACTTGGTTTATACAAGTCGTTAGGTTTGCATGCCATTATCGCTGCACTGTTACTTATTAGCGTCAGTTTCTCTCCTGACCCTTTGCCGAGTATGCCATCCAATGCGCCTGTAATAGAAGCAACGTTTATTGATGCGCAAGCAATTGCAGATCAAAAAAGAGAGCAGGCACAAGCTGAAGCTCAAGCAAGAGCCGAAGAACAAGAAAGGCAAAGAAAAGCAGAAGCAGCTGCAGAGAAAAAACGTCAGCAACAGCTAGCTGCAAAGCGTGCGAAAGAAAAGCGTGAAGCAGAAGCTGCTGAAGCGAAACGTCAAAAAGACTTGGAGCGCTTAGCGGCGCAAAAGGAACAAGAGCGTAAGGAGCGCGAAGCAAAAGCGAAAGCCGAGGCCGAGCGTAAGAAGAAAGAAGCCGCTGAACGTGCAGAGATGGAAAGGATCATGCAAGAGCAGTTAGCGCAAGAGCGAGCTGCACAGCAAGAACGTAGGCGAAAACAGGTACTTACTGAAGTAGAGCGCTACACCGCGCTTATTCAGCAAACCATTAAACGCAACTTGTATTCAGACGACAGTTATCAAGGCAAAACCTGTCGATTGAATATTCGGTTAGCAACAACAGGGTTTGTGACGAGCATTCGCGTACTCGGCGGCAATGACGCGCTATGCCGCGCAGCAGAGAGTGCGGTTCGCAGGGCTGAAAAGTTGCCGGTATCTGATGCGCCAGACGTTTACGAGCAGTTAAAAGACATTACTTTAAAAGTGGAATTATAGTGGTATGAAAAAACTAGGTTTATGGATAGCGCTTATTACGATGACATTCAGTGTCAACGTGTTTGCATCCTTAGAAATTGTAATAACCGAGGGCGTAGATAGTGCACGTCCAATCGGGGTTGTGCCATTTAAATGGAAAGGTCAGGGCAGTATGCCTGGCGAACTGTCTAAAGTAGTAATGGCAGATTTGATGCGCAGTGGTAAGTTTAACCCGGTATCTGTCGATAAAATGCCACAGTACCCAGAGACAGCGGAGCAAGTGTCTTTTACCGCATGGGCAACGCTTGGTGTTGATACCGTATTAGTGGGAAGTATTGAGCCACAAGGTGGCGACCGCTACCTTGTATCTTATGAGTTGATTGATGTACTTAAAGGGCAGGTTGACAATGGTCAGGCCAAAGTACTCAAAGACGGCAACTTAGTATCGAGTAACGATCACGTTCTTGCTGCCCGTCAGGCAGTGATCAACGGCCGAGATTTTCGCCAGTATGCGCATCGAATTAGCGACATAGTGTATGAAAAATTAACAGGTGTTCGCGGCGCATTTTTAACGAAAATTGCTTACGTCATTGTTCGCGACCGCGATACGGTTGAAAAACCTTATCAATTAGTGATTGCAGACTACGATGGTGAAAATGAAACGCGCTTGCTGTCCTCTCCCGAACCGCTTATGTCGCCAGTGTGGTCGCCTGATGGAGAGAAGCTTGCCTACGTGAGTTTTGAAAATCGTAGACCTCAAATATTCATTCAGGATATTTACACCAGTGAGCGTACGCGCATTACTGATTTCCCTGGAATAAATAGTAGCCCGGTGTTTTCACCAGATGGCAAGCAACTTGCTATGGTTTTATCGAAAGATGGAAACCCTGAACTCTATGTGATGGACTTAGCGACGAAAAATCTTCGCCGAGTTACACGCAATAGAGCGATTGATACGGAGCCTGCGTGGCTACCCGATGGCAGCGGTTTAATATTTAGCTCGGAACGGGGTGGTAAACCCCAGATATATAGCGTAAATTTAAATTCTGGGAAAGTAAGGCGCGTTACCTTCGTAGGTGAGCAAAACCTTGGCGGTACGCTAACCCCTGACGGCAAGCAAATGATTATGGTTAACCAAACTAATGGGAACTATCACATTGCTAAGCAGTCTTTGGATGGTGGATCACCTCAAGTACTGACACGGACGTACTTAGATGAATCACCAAGTGTAGCGCCGAATGGAAGCATGATTATTTACAGCACCCTTCACGAGGGGACTCAAGTACTATCATTGGTCTCTTTAGATGGGCGTTTTAAAGCTAGGTTACCAGCAGCCAATGGGCAAGTTAAATCGCCAAGTTGGTCACCATTTTTGTTCTAACAATTTAACGACTAAACAATAAAATTTAAGGATTAGTAGGATGCAAATGAATAAAGTGATGAAGAGCTTCATTATCGCATTGCCAGTAGTGACAATGATGGCATGTTCTTCAGGCCCTAGCGAAGAAGAATTGGCAGCTGAACGTAACCGCCTTGCACAAGAACAAGCGGCTGCGGAAGCGGAAGCACGTGAAGCAGAAGCTCAGCGCGTTAAAGCAGAAGCTGCACAGCGTATGAAGCGTCAGGAAGAAATGGTTCAGCAAGAAATGGAAGCGCTGAAAAACGAACAAACCGTTTACTTTGACTTTGACCGCTCAAGCATCAAGCCAGAGTTTCAGCGTATTCTAGACAAGCACGCGGCGTTCTTGGTGAAAAACCCAAGCACTAAAGTGACTATTGAAGGTCACACTGACAGCCGTGGTACACCAGAGTACAACATTGCACTAGGCGAGCGTCGTGCACAGTCTGTTGAAACTTACCTACTTAATGCTGGCGTAAGCAGCAGCCAAGTAACAGTAGTTTCATACGGTGAAGAAAAACCAGCAGTGATGGGTTCTACTGAGTATGCATTTGCTCAAAACCGTCGCGGAGTGGTTGTTTACCGCTAATGACTATTCTAACGAATAAGACATTAAAAATGGGCGTCACGTTATGTGCCGCCCTTGCTGTTTCTACCGCATTTGCGCAAGCGCCTGTAGTAGACGCCAATGGCGGCAGTGAATTAGAGCAGCGTATTGTCGTGCTTGAGCGTATTGTTAAGAGCCGAACTGAAATGCAGCATAGGCTTCAAACGCAACTAGACAATATGCAAATGGAAGTCGACCAGCTGCGTGGTGCGGTTGAAGTTAATACCAACGAACTTCAAAAAGTACTTGAGCGCCAGCGTGAGCTTTACCTTGAAATAGATAAGCGCGTTGAAGCCCTTAAGCAAAGTGGTGCGCTACAAGGCAGTGCTATGCCAAGTGCAGGTGTTGATTCTGGCTCTGTGAGCTCTCCAACAGCATCTACGCCAACGCAAGCTCCGCAAGCAGGTGAAGATGAAGCCTATGAAAATGCGGTGAATTTGATCCTTAAGTCTCGTGAGTACGATAAAGCCATTCCTGCGTTTCAATCGTTCATTTCACGCTTTCCCAACAGTGGTTACGCACCAAATGCGCATTACTGGTTAGGGCAACTGCTGTTTAATAAGCAGCAGTGGAGCGAAGCAAGTGAGCAATTTAATATTGTAGCTAATCGCTTTACCGATTCTTCCAAGCGTCCTGATGCCTTATTAAAACTAGGTGTCATTGCTGAGCGAACGGGAGACAGTTCAACAGCACGTCAGCTGTTCCAACAAGTTGTAAATGATTACCCTGATTCTTCGGCAAAACGCCTCGCTGAATCTCGGTTAAATAACTTGTAATGAACAAAGCCTCTTTTAAAGAGGCTTTTTTGTGAGTTAGAGAAAAGTTTTTTTCAAAAAATACCATTTAGAGTGCATAAAACTTCTGCACCAAATTTCACTGTATTTCGTAGAAACCTGACTAAACTCAATTAGTACTGGTATAAATACTCAGCGATTTGTTTTCATTTTGACCGTTTAGTCGTAATTTGACAGAAAAATGAAAATAAAAGGACGTTATGGGTTGCGTCGAATAAAAATCTGAGTATTATATGCCGCCGTTGCCAAGACACAGGCAACAACAGGAAAGAAAGGGTCGTTAGCTCAGTTGGTAGAGCAGTTGACTTTTAATCAATTGGTCGCTGGTTCGAATCCAGCACGACCCACCACTTTCTATCCTAGCATCAAATGATGGGTCGTTAGCTCAGTTGGTAGAGCAGTTGACTTTTAATCAATTGGTCGCTGGTTCGAATCCAGCACGACCCACCATCATTTGAATTGCTAAACTTATCTTTGTGTCACTTGATGGGTCGTTAGCTCAGTTGGTAGAGCAGTTGACTTTTAATCAATTGGTCGCTGGTTCGAATCCAGCACGACCCACCATCAAGTCTTCTTAATGTTCAAACAACGCTACTCAAATCGCACTTTCTGAAATCTAACTTATATTTCTCTTTGCACTGTCACTTATCTCATTTTTACTTTGATCTGGTTAACTTAACCCCATGTAGTAGAAAGGTAAGTACAAATACGACTATTTAATTACGCTTATGTTGAATAGGTAGTATGTAATTTTTATGACAGTTCGGTATAATCCGCACCCTTGTCGCAACAGAGATGTAGGTTAATGTCAGTAGCATTTCGAGTGGATCAGGTAGAGTACCCGTTCCCAGCAAAACCACAGCCATTATCAGAAGCACGTAAAGCTGAATTAAAGGCTGAGATCAAAGCTTTACTTAAAGCCCGTAACGCTGTGCTTGTCGCACACTATTACACCGATCATGAAATTCAGGCGCTTGCTGAAGAAACTGGCGGTTGTGTAGCTGACTCTTTAGAAATGGCGCGATTTGGTAGAGATGTAGCAGAGCAAACGTTAATTGTTGCTGGCGTTCGCTTTATGGGCGAAACGGCAAAAATTCTTAGTCCAGAAAAGACGGTGCTAATGCCTACCCTTGAAGCGACCTGTTCCCTTGATATCGGTTGCCCGGTAAAAGAGTTCAGCGAGTTTTGTGACCAACATCCTGATCACACCGTTGTGGTTTACGCGAATACTTCGGCCGCTGTGAAAGCGCGCGCAGATTGGGTAGTAACGTCAAGCATCGCGCTGGAAATTGTTGAGCACTTAGACAGCCAGGGCAAAAAGATCATTTGGGGCCCTGACAGACACCTAGGCTCTTACATCGCAAAGCAAACCGGTGCCGACATGCTAATGTGGCAGGGCGAGTGTATTGTTCACGATGAGTTCTCTGCGCAAAAACTTGCCGACATCAAGGCGCTATACCCTAACGCTGCAGTACTGGTTCACCCTGAATCACCAGCCAGCGTGGTAGACATGGCTGATGCGGTTGGCTCAACCAGCCAGCTGATAAAAGCATCGCAAACCATGGATAACGACACCTTTATTGTTGCTACCGATAAAGGCATCTTTTACAAGATGCAACAACTTACTCCAGAGAAGACGTTTATAGAGGCTCCAACAGGCGGTAACGGCGCTACGTGTAAAAGCTGTGCTCACTGTCCTTGGATGGCAATGAACGGCTTAGAAGCGATTAAGGCGTCTTTAACGGGCGAAACTGATGGGCACGAAATCTTTGTTGATGATGAATTACGTAAAGGTGCACTTATTCCACTTGATCGCATGCTTAACTTCTCAGCCGAGTTAAAAGCGAAAGGCGGGCTATAAGCGCACGTTTTATAAGCACTTGCTGAATATTTTCCAGCAAGTTCTTGATTAAGCGCGCGGCTTTACCTACTATACGCGCGCTCAAGGGTTTTCGTAGTTAAAAGCTTCTTGATACAAAATTTGGAGAGATGGCTGAGTGGCTGAAGGCGCACGCCTGGAAAGTGTGTATACGTTTATAGCGTATCGAGGGTTCGAATCCCTCTCTCTCCGCCAAATACAAAGAACCGGCTTTACGCCGGTTTTTTTGTTTTAAACGCTGTTATTTAGCTTAACTATTACTCAGAATGCTGTGTTAGTGTTTTAACTCGCTCACGTTCAATTTCAAGTAAATTATTTTGAGCCCACTCAATGGCTGTTTTTATTACTGGCACTAACGTTTCTCCAAGCTCAGTCAGTTTATATTCCACTCGAAGTACCATCTCGTCCGTATAGTTCGCTCGACTTACTAATCCATCTCTTTCTAGTTTTCTTAGTGTTTGTGTGAGCATTTTCTGTGAAATCCCCTCACATTGGCGTTTAAGTTCGCCAAATCGAAGTGTATTGCCATCGAGTGCAACTACCACTAATGCCACCCATTTTTCTCCAATCATCGCTAATACCTGCCTGGAAGGGCAAATTTTTGCGTAAACATTAGGTGAGAGTTCGTTTTCTTCCGTAATCACTAGTTACCTCAAAGTGCCTAATTGAAGGCAACGTCTTTAGTCTTTAAATTGGTTTTCGGTATCCATTGGATACCGGTGTTCTAAATGTACTTATTTCTCCAATTAACATCAACTAAAGGGTTAAGAAATGAATAATATTGCGGTAGTAGGGTTCGGAAACGTGGGTAAAAACTTAGCGCATCTTTTTAACCGCGCTAATTATAAAGTGACGGTTTACTCCACCACAGGCGATGCAGGTGCGACTGTTTATGATACTCAACTCCTTGGGCATGGCTTTAAAGAAGTCGACGCAGTTGCTTTAGCTCTGCCTTATAAAGCGGCATTGGCTTTAGTTGAGGAACAAGCGGAATCTCTAGCAGACAAAATAATCATCGATTGCACAAATCCACTTAACGATGACTGGTCACCCTTGCTACTGGGTGAAAGTACTTCTGCTGCTGAGGAAATAGCAAAACGAGCGCCATCCGCACATGTAGTGAAAGCGTTTAACACAATTTTTGCTGATGTTATGTCACCTCAGTACCATAATATTAGCGGTACACCGACAACGGGTTTTGTAGCAGGTGATGATGCGGTAGCGAAAGAAATGGTTATGAGACTTGTCGATAAAGCCGGTTTTGCAGCGCTAGATGTGGGGGCTTTAAAAAACGCACGCTATCTTGAAGCTATGGCCCATTTAAATATCGAAATTGCGGTTAATCAACGAGGTGGTACAAAAGCGGTATTTTGCTACTACCAAGACAAATAGTTAAACATAGGAAAGAAGTTCGCAGCAATGCGGGCTTTTTAACTAGTCATAAACGCCACTAAATTCATTTCAATCTATTTCCTCGCTAAGTAAGCATAAATCGCAATCTATTACTTTTACAGTAACGTAATAAGAGTAACGTTTTAAACAAGGAGTGCGCTATGACAACTTTTAAACATACAGCGATAGTTACAGGAGCATCAAGGGGAATAGGTGCCGAAATTGCCAAAAAGCTGAGTAAAGAAGGCTTTCAGATTGTTGTGAATTACTCAGGGAGTGAAGAGCAAGCGCGAGGTGTGGTGCATGATATCGAGAAGGACGGCGGTATAGCTTGCGCCATTCAAGCCGATGTATCTGATATCAGTGATGTGAAACGTCTATTCGATGAGACTGAAAAGCAATTTGGTTCGGTCGATATACTCGTTAATAATGCTGGTGTTCTATCTATGGATGCATTAGCAGATGTGAGTGAAGATACCATTCATCAACATGTGGATATCAATCTTAAAGGCGTAATCTTCACCACGCAGCAGGCAGTTAATCGGCTAAACCAAGGTGGCCGAATTGTGAATATATCTACCTCTATTGTTGGCCTCAAACTAGAGAAATATGGCGTTTACGCGGCAACAAAAGCTGGTGTTGAAACCTTGACTGCTATAACGTCAAAGGAACTACGTGGAAAAGACATTACGGTAAATGCCGTAGCACCTGCCCCACTGATACCGAACTGTTTATGAAAGGCAAGTCGGAAGACTTTGTTGAGAAGTTAAAAAACATGGCGCCGTTAGAACGTTTGGGTACGCCAAAGGATATTGCTAACGTCGTTGCCTTCCTATGCAGCGAAGACGGTATCTGGATAAATGGTCAAGTTATACGGGCTAATGGTGGGATTGTTTGAAGATTTGCATAAAATGTAACGCGCTATTGAACGTAGTAGCAGTTAGTTATGCTAAAAAGCAGTCTAAGTGATGAGTTCATCATTATTGAAATTATTCAAATATTAATATATATTTTCTTGGTTAATAAATGTACAAATGTGGCTGTGGCCTATAACGTTTGTTGTTACTGAAGTACGATATCGATTGGATATAACGTTATTTTAGCAAGGACGCTTTAATGACACCTCTGAAACGAAACCTCACTAGATTTTTTATCTTTTTCCTTGTGCTTTTTCTTAGCGCTACCATTTTTGGCTTTGTTTATTTTTTTAAAATGGAACGAAGCGAAGATATATTGAACACTCTTTATTTTAGAGAATTACAGCAGATAGAGAATGGAATACAGCGTAGCATAGAAAAAGTGAATAAAACCGGCAGCTATGTATTGTCGTCTTGGCGTGAAGGGAAAGATAAAAAAAGCAAAGTTTTTGATCAAGCAGAGAAAAGCTTTGAGAGTCAAGCAAAGCAAAACTTCGAGGATCTAGCAAGTTCAGCGCAAGACTTAACGACATAAAACTACATTCTCCGGAGTTTACCTACGGTTACTGTAAAAAAGGAAAAGAATCGTTTTCCCTGAACATAGACGATTTCAATTCGGTCGAATTTGCCAAAACGAAGTGCTTGGACGATGGATACAAAGGAACCCTAAGATTAAGCGCAAGTATTGATATGGTCCTTTCTCAAGGATTAAACCGTTTTCAAACAGTAGCGTTAGTGGAAAGCAATGGCTTGGTGCGATCAATAGTTAACAACAGGGCTATGCTTACCAAAGAGCCAGAGCTTTATCTTAACAAGATATCTTCTAAAGTTTTTTCCAAAAATGCCGCGAAGTTAGATGATAGTGTTTCGCTTTTCGGGACCCATTTTGAAGACATAACCCTCGATAGAAACGACTACCGTGTCTATGTGCACCCGATAGTAAGTAGAGGCTTGAGCGCTGATAAAAAAGAGTACTTTTTAGTTGGCCTGGTGAATAAACAGTTAATAGTAACTGAAAAACTCAAGTTGCCTTCTGAAGTCCTCATGTGGCTTATATTAGCTCTATTATTATTCATAGCATGTACGCCATTGCTAAAATTACGGTTTGTTAGTGCAACCTATGCCATACAAAGGGGGGACAAAAGCCAAATAATACTAGGGCTTATTATTGCGGTAGGTATTCTATCTATAGGACTATCCCAACAACTGTTTCAAGGTTATTTAGTATCTGTAAAAGAAGAACAGCTAAAAAACATTCATAAGTCTATTGTAAATGATGCGAAGAGTGAACTAATTCGCATTATTGCCGCTACTAACCCAAACTGCGCAGATAAAGAAGGGAAAGATAATAGGTGTGAAGTTGACTATGTTACAGCATCCCAAATATATGGCACGGAGTTGAAAGATAGTCCAGCTCTATATGTTATTGATGGCGTTTGCAAAGATAATAAGTTTAAAGTCTATGATGTAAAAGCCCCCCATATATGTGAACCTGTGTTTGGTGGCTGTTCAATCCAATACATTATTGATAGTGAGTGGCAAGATAACATAGTTGATATACAACCTAGCAAAACAAGAACCTTTCTAGAAACAGCAATATATTTAGATGGGAATGGAAAAATTCAAGTTGACGAGCTGGATGAAAAACCTAGGTACGCATCATCCAGATTAGAGCTAGGCAAAGATACAGACTTGTCACACCGCGAGTATTTTAAGCGGGGGAAGAAGAATGAGTTCTGGAGTTTTGGTAATACCAAACTATTTTTACAGCGTATTTTTAATATTGAAGATGGGCGATTGAATTCAGTTATTGCATATCCAGCAAAAAGCGCAAAAGAAACAAAAACTTCGAGTAAAAATACAACAAACGACGAAGATAAAAGTACAAAATTAAAAGTAGTCGGCGCGAGGATATCTTCGCTGGTTGATAGAGTTTTACCAAAGAACTTTGGGTTTGCAGTTATCGATTCGCAAGGCGATGTAATTTATCACAGCACAGACTCATTGAGTTTGGTAGAAAACTTTTATACTGAAATTAACCAAGATCCGCTTGCCATTATTGCAAACAATCATCGGCAAGGTGAAGTGATAAGCTTTGATGTGAATTATAAAGGCGCGCCTCATAAAATAGCGGTAGGTCCTCTGTTTGATTCTGACGAAAGCTCTACAGTCCCATGGAACTTGGTCGTGTTTTTTGACCCAAGTGAAGTGCATACAAACAATATGATCTTGGTATTTGTTGCTGTACTACTTTATCTCTTATTAATTATTCCTTCCTTTTTAGTGTGTCGATATTTGTTGGTCCAAAAATTTTGGCAGGACATTTGTTATTATGACGTTGAAATAGACACTCGTTATTATACATTATTCACTGTTTTTGCAGTCTCGATGGTGAGTTGTGTAATTAGTTTAATGGGTATTGTGCATAGTCTTTTAGCGAGGTTGACGCTGTGGGGGCTGGCCTGCGTTGCAATGATGTTTGTTTTATGCTCATTGTGGCGACTAAATTATTCCGCTTATTTTGGCTGGTATCGCCCTAAAATAATAGCATCGTTAATACTTATACCATTTTTTCTGCTTACTATTTGTGTGGATTGGAGACTTAACTACGACATTATCTTGTTAAACTGGCAAAGTGCTATCGTAGGAGGAATTACACTTTTAGCGGTTTCAGTGTTCACTTTGTATAGGCTTCAGTTTTGGAACAGCGAAGATAAAGGTAAACCCCTATTCAGCCCTAAGGCGGATACTCATTCTAGACAGAGAACAAATAAACAGCGATACCGCTTCCCTAACAATTACCCCGCCTATTTAGCCGCGCTTGTTTTTTTAGCCGCCGCTACACCTGCAACCATTATTACATACAGTGCTCATGAATATTTGTTGGAGCGGCAAGCAAATTTTGAAGAAGACTATTTAAGGCATAGCTTTAGAGCTAAGTCAGATGATCTTCTGAGATACATGCGCTTTATTTCTGAAAAAGAAGATATAGAAGTGCCCTTCGCTTTTCCCAGTGATTATGAGTCTTTAACAGCATCTTTCGTTTTAGAAACGGCTCCCAGAAGTAAAGAGGAAAGCACTAATATTAAAGAGGTGGATGACTGGAATTGGTTTATTTTTGACAGTGATCACTCGTCTTCGACAGATAAGCTTTTTGACTTGCTTTTTAACTCTACATTCGATGGGACTGATTTTGTTAGTCATCTGACATACGAAGCAAAACTCACGCTAACCGAAGGTAAGCGCCGTAGTGACGCTTTTCATTACCGAGCTGATAATTTCATGGTTTCAGCCTTATCTGACCCAAGGAGTAGAGTAGTCATATTGTGTATGTTCTTATTTCCTCTAGTTATTTTTGTAACAGTTAGACAATTGATTGTTCGCCGGTTAATGGGGGAGCATTTACAGGATCAATACAGAGTTAGGACCAAAAGTGAAAAAATCGACTATTATGCTACTAGTTTTCCCGACTTAACAAAACTGGACGACGTTAGTAATAGACGCTCACAGCTTATACTTAATACTACTAGAGCATTGGCAGAGGTAGAGCTTAACGAAATTGCTAAAAATAAAGAGATAATTCTCTATCAACAACAAGTATTCAGAATTATGGATTGTTTAGACAAGTTTTATTCTTCTGAAGAGCATCTTGAAACATTTTTCTTTTTAAAAAAGCTTAGAGCTTTCCTTAATGCAAATAAAAATAAACGAATTATCGTTGCTATTTCAGCGTTGGAACAGATAAGCCTAGACAATTCTTTGAGGAAGGATGCATTAGAGCTTCTTTATGAAATCCATAAAGATCCTAAAATTAGATTAATAATCATAGCTGAAACTGCACCCTTGTATCGTATTCTTACTCCAAAGGCTTACCAACCAAACTCAAATATTTCAGTAGACATAGATGAAAAAACTAGTTGGACGAAATTGTATTCTGAATTTGATAAATATTACGCATGGTCACCTGTATGCAAAAAAAGACTTGATAACCCATTTGCTCCGAAAGATTTATATGACTATGAAGTCAAGGCTTGGCCGGAAATGCGTGCATTAAAAGATAAGTATGACAGTTGCTTACTTCGCGAGCCTGAACAGGTTATAGAATATATGTTGGTGCATGCTGGGCCCATTTACAGGCGTAAATGGGAAGAGTGTACTATCAATGAAAAAGTAATTCTGTGGAGAATCGCAAATGGCGCATCGATTAACCCTGAAAGTACAACTACCATAGAGCGACTAATGAGACGTTGCTACCTGTATCGAGATAAAGGTTGGAGCTTGATAAATGAAAGCTTCAGGCAGTTTATACTTACAGCAGAGTCTGAAGCAACTATGAAAGAATGGCTAGATAATACGGATGTGGGAATGTGGACGGTATTAAGAGTTCCAATTTTTGCACTACTCTTGGTATTGGTTGCCGTTTTTGTTTATTCCAGCGGAAGCTCACTAGATACGTTTTTGGGTATCGCTACCGCGACTTTGGGCTTAATTCCCCTTTTAATCAAAAATATAAGTCTTTTGCGGGGAGGGACGGCAACTGATATTGAATGATGGCTTCGTATAAATGTTGGAAAATTTTAATAAAGAAACCCGCTTAAAAGCGGGTTTCTTTAGTCACTGTATCACGATGTTGAAATGGTTAAAGCCAACATCTTCTGATATAGCCGCAGATTACTTAGCAACCTGCTGGTGAAGTTTGATTAGGTCAGGAAGCTTTTTCGCGTAAATCGCTTTCTTAGTACCCGGGTGAAGTAGTTGGCTTACGAAAGTACGTAAGAAACCAAGTACAAAAGTTTGAACTCGGTCTGCATCTGCTTCGCTTGGATTAGCGATAAGCGTTTCTGTTTCCGCTTGTACTTTATGTACAATTGGGTCCATGGTGTCTTTGCCTGCAACAAGGTCGTTACCTGTTACTACACCTTTGCCAAGTAAGTCGCGTACGGCATCGTAAAGGTCGGCAGAAACAGCATTCGCTTGACCCCAATTTGCGATGTTGTACTCTTCAGAAATTTTATCTAGCTCGGCAGTTGGCTCGCTAGATTTCAATAGGCCTTCAATAAGTTTGTGTGCTTCGGTTTGTTTTACAGGTGTTGATAATTCTGACATGATTTACTTGATGAAATAGTGAAAAGGCGTTTTATAAATACTTTTCTATTTGCTGTCAAGGTGGTTAGTTTTTAGACGTATTTATTTTCTATACCTATCAATTGCTTACGCTTTTTCGTGCGGTAAAAACCGTTTACAGTCATACACTAGGTTATTTTCCATGTCATTTAAGTTAGTTTTTCGGTGTGTACCGTGAAAGCCATTTTTTTCGACCACGACGGTACGCTAATCGACTCAGAAATGACGCATTTCGAGTTATGGAAAACCATGCTTGCAAGTATGGGAAAAGAACTAACATTCGAGTATTACCACACGCGTATGGCTGGCATCTCGGTAATGAACAATGCTAGTGATATTATTCGGGATTTCTCGCTTGCATTAACGCCCCGAGAACTCTTTAAGAAGAGAAGGGCGCTGACACTTCAATTTCTACAGCACCAAGCATTTCCGTTAATGCGTGGCGCAAAAGAGACCCTTATGTTCTGTAAATCTCATGGCTTACGCGTAGCTATAGTAACGGGGGGCGCTCGGTTGGCGGTTGAAAAAACAGTGTCTTTCTATGGCTTTGAAGATATTGTTGAGTGTATCGTTTCTTCTGATGACGTAGTTAAAGGTAAACCTTCACCCGATTGTTATTTAGCAGCCCTATCCCAAATGCAGTTGGCACCCCATGAAGTTATAGCAGTTGAAGATACTGAGTTTGGTTTGCAAGCTGCCGTTAGTGCAGGAATTGAAACAGTGGTTATACCCACACCCTTGTCGGCTAATCATGATTTTTCTAAAGCAGCGTGCGTGTATGAAAATCTTGAGGACTGGGCAGCATCGCTGCCCCAGAGGTAGGGAGAGCGTTGCTGCCCTTAAAGTAAATAGAGCAGCGATTATGCCGTCATTCGCTTATCGTCTTTCTGCGAATTCATATTCTGTTTAAAGCGCGCGGGGAAAGGTAACGTGAGTAAAGGTCGCTTTGCCTTCGCTTCTTTACCTTTCGCCTCTTCAACGTTTTTCACGACACGAATATTATCGCTGCGTAACGTTTCCGCTTCGGTCTCTTTGGTAATTACCGCAACAGTTTCGCTTTTAAATTGAGCTTCTGATGCGCTTTCTGCTTCTAAGAAAGTAATACCAGCCTTTTTGCCAAGGTTGTAATCGTGACGAAGCTGCGCATCAGTACTGCCTAACAGCTTACTTTGAAGTTTGTTAGGTGCAAAAATTTGAATTACCTCAACCCCTTCAGGTGGGTTCTCGATAAACGCTAATTCTTTTTGATACGCATGCTCATGTTGCAGTAAATAGTCGATAGTTTTTGGGCAGGTACCCGTTGCACACATTACTGCGCTTAGCTTTTGTAGCCAAGGTGATTGTGCTTGAAAGCTCTCGTCCACTGTTCTAATCACTACAATTTTTGTAGCACCGCGCCTATAAGCCTCTGTGACAGGTAAAGGCGCGGCTAAACCACCATCTAAGTAAAAATCGGTATTGGCAGCTCGCTTGGCTTCAATTTCAGTGTGAAGCGGAACACCTTGTTTGTATAACAAAGGCAGAGCGCTTGATGCTTTAATCAATTCAACCCAGTTGTTTTGGCTCTTCATAGGGTTTAGAAAATATGCTTTTCTGTCTCTAGAGTTCGTGGCTGTAAACAGTATTTCTCTATCTGCCACATTGTTTTTAGCCGTATCTAAATCTAATAAACGGTTAGCTTCTTGGGTTTTATCAAAGTACCAGTCTAAATCGACAATATGTTTGCCCACTAAACCACGGCCCATCTGAAAGAAACGCTTATGTCGTGTTAAGCCGCGAATAAGGCGTTTTGCATACCCTTTTTGACGTGCAACAAAACTTGTTAAGTTTTGCGAGCCTGCCGACGTGCCAATAAGGATATCGAAGGGGTCATGCCCTGCATCTAGCCATGTATCAAGTACACCTGCTGTGAAAATACCGCGCTGACCGCCACCTTCTGCGACTAAAGCAACTTTGCTATTAGCAGAATTTTCAGCATTACGAGCATTAGTTGATGCAGATTGTTGACCGAACATGATGACCCTCTATTTGACCATATATAAGTTGACTACTTGGTCTAATTGTAAGGAGATCACGTGTTAGGGGAAAATTGAAAGATTGAATCACATTAATAGGAAATAACTGATACAAAACGTTTTTTGTTATTACTGTGTGATTTTTATGTTTACATTTCGATCGTTACGAAGCAGTCTGAATAAATAACAGAAAGTTAGGCATGATAGGAAAAGTATCAATGAATATCGTGGTGTTAGGCGCGGGTAGTATTGGTTGTTATGTTGCAGGTTGTTTGTTGGCGTCCGGCTTTGCGCTTAATGGGTCCAATACGCTTACACTTATTGGTCGACAGCGATTATGCAACGACATCGTAGCAAATGGCTTGAAAGTGACAGACTGGCAGGGCCGCAATCAAATGAGCGACGCTCATCACGTCAGTTTTTCATTAAATAACGATAGCTTAGCTAATGCAGAGATCATTCTACTATGTGTTAAAAGCCAAGATACCGAGAGTGCTGCCAGCATAATTAATCAGTTTGCGAAGCCTCAAGCGCTTGTTATCAGTCTGCAAAACGGTGTGGGCAACGCTGATCTATTACGACAACATTTAGAACAAGTTGTTATTGCGGGCATGGTGCCTTTCAACGTTTTTTACAAAGGAAAGGGGCACTTCCATTGTGGTACAGAGGGGAATTTAGCTTTAGAAGATCCCGACAATCATTGTACAAAATTAGTTAAGGCGCTTGAAAACGCTTCCCTGCCGGTGACGATTTATAGAGATATGGCAGCGGTGCAGTATGGCAAGCTCATTATGAACTTGAATAACGCGGTAAATGCTTTGTCGGGCATACCGCTTAAATCGCAGCTAGGGAATAGGCAATACAGGCTGGTAATGGCAAAGGTATTGTCTGAGGCGTTAGCAGTATTAAAAGCGGAAGGAATTGCACCAGCAAGAACCGGTAAGGTCATTCCCAAGCTGATGCCAAAAATTATGAAGCTGCCTAACTTTTTGTTCAAGGCGGTTGCTGCATCAACGCTTAAGATCGACCCCGAAGCACGCTCCTCCATGTATGAGGATTTGGTACTAGGAAGGCGTACTGAAATAGATTACTTAAACGGTGAGATAGTCAGGTTGGGCAAAAAGCATCATATCGCGACACCGGTCAACGCCTATATTGTTGAACTAGTTAAACAGAATGAGCAAAAGCAACAAGGAAGCCCGTGTCTATCGGCAGAGGCTTTGCTACCTACTGAAAAACATCAGTAAAACTTACCGTCTGCAAAAAAACTGATTAGCTATTTATTTGTGCGCAGCAAAATTAATAGCGATTAATTGTGTAAAAGGAATTTTTGAAGTGTATTCACCAAGTGCACTTTATCAACCGGTTTACCAACGTGAGCATTCATGCCTGCGGCTAGGCATTCGTCGATATCTTGCTGCATTGCATTTGCAGTCAACGCCACGATCGGCGTATTTTTCTTAAGGATTTGGCGGATGTGTCGTGTCGCGCTTATGCCGTCCACCTGCGGCATCTGGACATCCATAAGAACTAAGTCGAATTCTTGTTTTGCCATTGCATCAATGGCCTCTTGTCCGTTAGACGCATAATGCAGATCCAATTTAAACTCTTCCAATAACGCCTTCATTACCTCTACATTAATATCATTGTCCTCGGCTAATAACACCCGCTTTCCAGCCAATAAATAGTGAGAATCTTCTTCGTTCGCTGCAGAAGACATACTGTCTGTGTCAGCAGCTATAGCAAAGCTTACGTCAAATGAAAATGTGGTTCCCTTGCCAAGTTCGCTTTCAACGGTTAAAGAAGAGCCCATTAATTTAAGCAGGTTGTTGGTAATATTAAGCCCCAATCCTGTACCGCCGTATTTTCGCGCGATAGAACTTTCCGCTTGCGTAAAAGGCGTAAACAGCTTTGCCTGGTTTTCTTTAGAGATGCCAATACCAGTATCTTTAACCCAGCAATGAAGGGTGTAATGACTATCGCAAGCTTCAGTAACGCGAACACCTATTTCGACAATGCCTTCTTTAGAAAACTTGATGGCGTTACTGAGCAAATTAGCCATAATTTGCTTAAATCTGAGTTCATCGAACATCAGTTCATCTTTGAGGTTTTCATCAACATTTAGCACTAGGTTCAGGTCTTTGCGCTGCGCTTGGTCAGAAAAAATGTCAATTAATGTACTTATACTCGATTTTACGTGATGCGGCCCGATAGCTAACGTTAGTTTGCCGGCTTCTATTTTCGAAAAGTCCAATAGGTCATTGATAAGTTGCAGAAGCATTTCCGACGCAGTGACGATTTTCTTTGTTAAATCTTTCGTTTCGAAATCAGATGAACGTTTAGCTACGGTTTGACCAAATCCAATTATGGCATTCAAAGGCGTGCGGATCTCATGGCTAATATTTGATATAAATTCTGACTTAATGCGGCTGTGTAGTTCGGCTTTGTCTTTTGCCGTTGAGTAAAGTGCATTCGCCTGTCTTGATTTTTTTAGCAGAACTAAAATGATTACTATGGTAACCATCGTTAATGCAACCAACACAGAAAGTAGCTTTGAGAATAACTCTTGTGTCTGTTGCGCTTCGTTTTTCAACTTTAACGCTTCTTCAAAAGCTTTGTTCTCATTCTCAAGTAAGTTCGCTCTCTCTTTTTCTTGGGTAATTTGTTGAACCAAGTTAGCGCTTTCAATTAGTTCTAAATCTTCGTACTTTTTCGCTTGTAAATATGCTTCGTGAAACACCTCAAACTGTTCGAACGCTAATTTATAATCACCTTTTGCTGCGGTGATATAAGCCGCAGTTTTGTCTAACTGGGCACGCCATGTCGTTTGTTCATCCTCCCGATTTTCATCATAAAGCTCGCGTGCAAGCGCTAGCGACTGATAGGCCTCATCTAACTCGCCTAAAGTAAGGTGTGCTTCTGCTTTCAAGCGATAAATTTCACTATTGTAAAAAGATGAAGAAAGGGGATGGGCTAGTACTTTTTCAGATAGCGCTATTGCAGCTTTTAATTCTCCAGCACGATAGTAAGTGGTTGCTATCCCGTAGGTTGCTAGAAATTCTGAATAGTTAATATCAATTTTTCTATCGTGTTCAACGGCGCGTTCGAAGTAGCCAATGGCGTTATCATAATCACCTAAATTTCGATATAAAATACCAATGGCATAAAGGTTGTCGCTTTCTAAAATCCGTTGATTGGCTGCTTGGGCGCCAGCTAGTGACTTTTCATAAAAGCGCAATGCAAGCTCGTAAGCCCTTACCGACTGATAG
Source organism: Alteromonas sp. ABH4_454 (assembly GCF_056311775.1). Lineage (NCBI taxonomy): Bacteria > Pseudomonadati > Pseudomonadota > Gammaproteobacteria > Alteromonadales > Alteromonadaceae > Alteromonas > Alteromonas sp. ABH4_454. The sequence continues at coordinate 2,212,897 of NZ_CM149972.1, forward strand.
TAATCTGCCACGATAGAATCGTAGAGAGGCCTGAGGTAAGAAAGTTCATGAGTGATCAGCAAATCATTAACCGTATTAATAAGCTCTGCATTAGGAGCGAAAACCTGCCCCTCACTATAAGTAAGAATTTGGTAGATTAGGGCATAGGCTTTGACATCAGCGGGAAGGGATGGCGTAGAAATTAACGCGTCAAAACGTTTGTAAGCTTCTGTGTAGTCTGCACTTATGCCATACATTCTCGCTATTCCTGCTGCGATAATGAGGCCATCTCTGGATTTATCTTCTAGCTCTTTTAATTCGCGTAAAATATTGTCATTCGGTCGCTGATGGATTAACAATTGGTAGCGAGCGTATAAAGCGGCGACCGTTCTTTTTTCGTCTACTATCAATGTATCCGATAGCAAAAGCGTTTCTAACTCATCAATTGCAGCGCCTATTGGCGTGGGCGAGACAGTTTCTACTTGCCGACTGATTTCGTTAACCCGGTCAGCTATCGAAGCGTGAACATGAAACGCAGCAAAACTTATTGCAAACACAAATAATAATGTAGAACAAAAAAAACGGGTCAAAGTCAGGCGCCTCCCATGCGAATGCAGCCTCTATATTAAACGATTAAGGTAGTTTATAACTTAGTCAATAAGTCTAAACTATTCGAAGGTACGACAACATTTCAAGGAGAAGAGAAAATGAATGAAAGCATTAAACTCAACTACGTAGAGTTTGGGTCATTAAACTTAAACGCATCTAAAACGTTTTTTGAATCTGCGTTTAACTGGAGCTTTACTGACTACGGTAGTGAGTATAGTGCCTTTAGAAATTCAGGGTTAGATGGCGGCATCTTTGCAGCGGAACGGGTTTCAAAAGCAGAGAGCGGGGCGCCCTTGTTAGTACTTTATGCTAGTAACATTGCTAAAGCACAACGTAATGTAGAGAGCGCGGGCGGAACAATTACCAAACCATTATTTGATTTTCCCGGTGGGTGCCGTTTTCATTTTGTAGAGCCTGGCGGCAATGAACTTGCTGTTTGGTCTGAGTCGGCTAACTAGTATCATACTCTTTTCTAATGTTTTACGTACATTACGAGGAATACTAGAAATAAAAAACGCCTTACCAGTTAATGGTAAGGCGTTTTAGGTTTTACTGAGTAAAATTAAGTTTTAGTTTTGCTCAAGCACAATACGCAGCATTCTGCGAAGCGGCTCTGCAGCGCCCCACAATAGCTGATCGCCAACGGTGAACGCTGAGATATACTCAGGGCCCATGTTAAGCTTGCGGATACGACCTACTGGAATAGATAGCGTACCGGTTACCTTGGCTGGTGTGAGTTCCTGCATAGTCACTTCACGATCATCAGGCACGACTTTTACCCAGTCATTGTGTTTCGCTAAGATTTCTTCAATCTCGCTAACCGGCAGATCTTTCTTCAATTTAAGCGTAATCGCTTGGCTGTGACAGCGCATGGCACCTACGCGTACGCAAATACCGTCGATAGGTACTTCGCTGCCTTTTATGCCTAGAATTTTGTTTGCTTCGGCTTGGGCTTTCCACTCTTCACGGCTTTGACCTGAAGGTAGCTGTGAGTCGATATACGGGATCAGGCTTCCTGCAAGCGGTACACCAAACTGTTCACTTGGGTAGTCTGCGCTTCGAATAAACTCGGACACTTGCTGATCGATATCTAAAATTGCGGTAGCAGGATCTGCTACTTTATCTTTTACATTGCTGTGAATAGCGCCCATTTGGCTAATAAGTTCACGCATATGCTTAGCGCCTGAGCCTGAAGCCGCTTGGTAAGTCATGGGTGATGCCCACTCAACAAGGTCTTTTTCAAATAGACCCCCTAGCGCAAGCAGCATAAGGGAAACGGTACAGTTTCCACCTACGTAGGTGCGAATACCTTTTTCAATGCCACTATCAATTTCTTTACGGTTTACTGGGTCTAGTACAATGACCGCATCATCTTTCATGCGAAGGGCTGACGCTGCGTCAATCCAATAGCCATTCCAGCCAGACGCACGAAGATCATCATAAACGGCTTTCGTGTAGTCGCCGCCCTGACAAGTAATAATAATATCTTGTTTTGATAGCGCCTCGATGTCGTGCGCATCTTCTAAAACACCTGCATCTTTGCCAGCAAAGTTTGGCGCCGCAATACCCTTTTGAGAGGTGGTAAAAAAGGTGGGCTCAATGTGCGCGAAATCTTGCTCTTCTTGCATTCGCTGCATTAAAACTGAGCCAACCATACCGCGCCAGCCCACTAAACCTACTTTTTGTTGTGACATTAAACTGAGAACCCTTGTTACTAAAATGAAAAGTACTTCATCACTTATGTTTGTAGCAATTGGCCAATACTCTAGCCTTTTTATAAATTGGCGTGTATTGGAAAAACATAAAAGTGATGTCGAACGCCGCGTGCCTAGCGCACTGGCGCAATACCTGTCGTTTTTATTTTTATCTCCGCAGTCTAAGTGTTATTTGGCGCGCTGGCTAGATGGTTTTTATAAATAATCTATCGCTGATATAAGCATTTTAAACACGATGGAAATGTAAGCTGTTTATTATATAGATTACCTTGAAACTGCTTTAACGAAACCTGCGCTTATCGAGTTTAGGCATTATTGATACTTTAATGTTAGGCAATTAATTAAAAGAAAGATTGAGCCAGAATTTTTTAAGAAAACTAACGGGTAGAGAGCAATAATGAAAACAGTATTGATAACAGGTGCCACTGACGGCATTGGTCTAGAAACGGTAAAGATGTTGGGCAAAGAAGGTCACAACGTAATTTTACACGGTAGAAATAACGCGAAACTGGAGAATATAAAAGGTGCGCTAGAGGCTCAATTTCCAGGAAGTACGTTTGATACTGTTCAAGCCGATTTATCTTCGTTCGATGATGTAAGGCAGCTCGCAATTGCAGTAAAAGCCAAAAATAAACATCTAGATGTATTAATAAATAATGCCGGCGTATTTACAATGGATAACCCCGTCACAAGCGCAGGGCTAGATGCCAGATTTATGGTGAACACCATAGCGCCTTATATGATCACTCTAGGGTTAATCGATGTAATGGATGCACAAAGTAGAGTGATAAATGTGTCATCGGCTGCACAGGCTCCTATTAATTGGAGCGCGTTACGCGGTGAAATTCAGCTCTCAGATGGTGCTGCCTACGCGCAAAGCAAGCTAGCGATTACCATGTGGACCATGAACTTGGGCAGTAAATACAAAAATAATGGCCCTAAAACGGTATCTGTAAATCCGAAGTCGCTTTTGGGCAGCAAAATGGTGAAAAGCGCTTACGGTATTGCTGGGGGCGACCTGAAGCTTGGCGCACAAATTTTTATGGATGCCGCTTTCTCTGACCGGTTTGCCGATGTTGCAGGAGATTACTTTGATAATGACCACAATACCTTTGCTGCACCACATCCGTTTGCTAATGATCCTTCTCATATTAAGATGTTAATTGCCGAATTAGACGCCATCATCGCGGCGCATTAACGTTTTTGATGCGCTGTAAAATTAGCTTCTCTATTTTACGCTCTGATTAAATAGACAAAACTTCAAACACCTTGCTAGTGAAAAATAGGCCTACAAATTGCTTTAAACCTTATTAGTAATCCCTCACAATGTGTGAGGGATTATAAAATGTTGAGATACGTTAGACGAATAATGTAGTTCTTAACATGGACAAAAAGTGAGGAAAGCATGCAGTACGATAGCCACAACAAATTTGCTACGACAACCGTATTTTTACACTGGCTGGTGGGGTTAACCATTATCGGGTTACTCGCTACCGGCATTTACATGTCAGAAAATGGTGTTTATGCGCTTTATCCATGGCACAAGGCCATTGGTTTTATCATCTTATTTGTCGCGTTAGCCCGCGTAATATGGCGTATGAAGAACGGCTGGCCCAGTGCAGCTGCTAACTACAAACCCATTGAACACAAGTTAGCCACAGTGGTGCACTGGGTTCTGATTATTGCAACATTAATGATGCCTATATCAGGTTTAATGGCCTCGGTACTTGGAGGACACGGCCTATCCGTTTTCGGGTTGGAAGTATTTGCCCAAAACTTTAGTGTAGAAGACCCAGAAAAAACACTGCCTATCAATTACGAGCTGTCTAAGCTGGGTGGAGCGATTCACTTCTATTTAGGATACACCGTAATTGTCGCTTTATCGCTACACATTGCTGGCGCGCTTAAGCATCACATCATTGATAAGGACGGTACGTTAAAGCGTATGCTGGGTAAAACAATTAGTGAATAAAGTGTGAAGCACTTAAATACATCTATCTAGATGTACCATTTGGTGAGTAATAGCACGAAGATGAAAAAGAAAGCCGAGTTATCTAATAACTCGGCTTTTGTATATTAGAAAGGCGCAAAACTATCTTTTGGCGCGTTAGGAACTGTCCATCTCGATTTGGCATCAGCTTTTGACGGTGGTAAAACGCCCCGAGGAATTTGCATGCTATCGCCATATAGCCATAGCACCATGTTAGTTCTGCTGCCACCCGTAATTGGCTGCGCGGCGTGAGGTACACTGCCTCTGTGAAGCATAGCAACACCAGGTGCAAACACTGTACGTGTTACCTTGCCCGTTTCCTTATTAAAGAAGTCAACTTCCGACCCTTTAAAGGTTTCCCCTGGCACATTTAGGTTGATATTCATTGTCGCAGCAGACGCGTCAGTGTGTGGTCTAAGCGATGTGTCCATGCCTTCCTGGTATTGAATGGAGAAACCGAACGTCTGGCTATCGAACCCCATTACTTCAGGAAATAGCAAACGCGAAATAGGGCGCATGTACTTGTCCATGATTAGGTTATAAAACGTTTGGAACGTAGGTGCGGCCAAGTAACCTTCAGAACGTGCATCCAACATACCGCCGTTGCGATTTAGCGCAATACCGTAAGGAGGGCGAAGGGGTATGCCGGCATCGGCTACACCGTCTAAGTAAGCACGCAGAAGATGAAGTTTTTCAACATCAAATAGCTGAGCTTGATACACTCCTGGCAATACTTCCTCCCACAAATTTGCCACAGCCTGTTCTTTAGCTGGGTCTTCCCACGCTAGGGTAACAGCATTGCGAAGCGGTTCGCTTATCAAGTTTTCTGTTACCCATTCAGTCTGACTGCTCGTTTTGCTCATCCCATTCCTGCCATGCGCTCTTAAGTAATAAGCGGTTGCTGTCCCAAAAGCGTTGAACCGACGGCGCTCGTTTTAACATTTCATCGCGACTAGGAAGGACTAACGAGCGTGCTTGTTGCAAGGCTCCGTCTGTTGCTTCAACGTTATTTATAGTTGCTGTTTGCGTTTTTGAAAGGGTCATAAATATTCTCCGTTTAAATGCACTGTATCGGCGCAGGTTACTCGTTTGCATTGATGACAGTGCGTCGATGGCAAAAGAATATTGCACTTTTTAAAATTTAAAAATGCGTTATTTATAGAGTCAGAATATAGATTTTGTTGAAAATTGAAGTATGCCAATAAATTATCAATAAAAACTAAATACTGCTTCAGTACTTATGGGGTTTTTCATTCAAATTGCTGTAGGTATAGTTCGCGACCTATTTAACGCTTCGTCTTAAAAAACGAATAGCGTGCAACTTTTTAATGGGGGGAGATAAAATGAATGCTTCAGTTAATTACCACGTAAGAAAGCCTTTTACACAGGCATTTGAGTTTGATGTAGATGGTATTGATGGCAACTTGATATCGCCCGAACTTTTAACGACCAATGTTAAGGTCTTCGACATACGAAATAGCGACGTGAATATTGGTTTCAAAACCCATGGAATTACTTTTTTAGAAGGGCTTAAGGTGGTTCCTTACCCATTCAATGAAGATGAAGAAGCACTATATAATCGTAAAATAGTGGAACTGCTTCAATCACAAATTGGTGCGAGAGAAGTCTTGGTGTTTGATCATACTGTACGTATCGATGATGAAAATGCGTCGCGCAGACCTGCGAGAAACGTGCACAATGATTACAGTGAGAAAGGTATTCGGAAGCGTCTTATTGATTTAGTTGGAGAAGAAAAAGCCGCTGAATATCACAAAGGGCACTTTGGTTTCGTAAACCTGTGGAGACCCGTTGAAAACACCATCATGTCTTCTCCCTTAGGTTTTATCTACCCTGACTCCATGGATATCGAAGACTGGATAAACATTGAGCTTTGGTATCCAGACCGCAAAGGGGAGATTTTAGGCGTAGCACCTAATCCTCAACATCGCTGGTTCTATAAATCTAAAATGCGCGTGGATGAAGGTATTATTTTTAATATTTACGATAACAATGGGATCCCCCACTTAGCGCACAGTGCATTAGACATGAGCGAAGAAGGCGCTAAAAGTACAATGCGTAAGAGTATTGAAAGTAGGGTGCTGGTAAAATATTAGGGTGGCGTGAAGAGCGCTAACTCATATCTTCATCATCTAGCCTGCACTGGTTAGCAAAGATAAGGTAGTCGTCTGGCGCCGATACTTTATTTTGTTTCGCTTTATACATAGCAATGTCGGCCAGCTTAATCAGTGCATGCAAATTACGACTTGTTTGAGGGTAAAAGGCAACGCCCACGCTCATAGAAACCACCGTTGGCTTACTATCGTTGTTAAAATAAAAAGGTTGTTTAACGCCAGCATTCACTTTATCTACCACTTTCTGAACCGACGCTTCATCATCCGCTTGCAGTAACAACATAAATTCATCGCCGCCCCAACGTATCGCGACATCGTTTTTGCGTATTTTTTCTTTCAATTGCTCAGCAACAAAAATGAGAACCTCGTCACCCGCGTCGTGACCGTAAATATCATTTACCGCTTTAAAACCGTTAAGGTCAATCAGTGCCAACGCGAACTGGTGTTCCTTTCTCATGAGTTTGGTTATGAGCTTTTCACCGCCATTTCGATTGTAGATACCCGTTAAAGCGTCAAAATCTGCTTGTAGCGCAAGCTTTTGTAACTCTTGTCTACGACTCGAAATGTCATTTAACGTAAGCTGGTAGTAACGTTCACCTTCTTCTGTCAATAATGGGCTAGCAATAAGTTGAACCCAAATGGCATTGTCATTTGCGCTACTTTTTAGCTTGTACTCTCCCGTCGCAAACTCGTTTCGCGCAAAGGCTTCTTGAAGTGCGGCTTTCATTGCTTCTGGTGTTTCAAATAGTTCGTCTAACAGTTCGCCATAGCCTTGCTTTATTCCAAGCTCAGTCTTCTCTACCAAATCATTAAACGCGTCGTTTCGAAGCGCTATAGTGCCATTATCAGCCATCAAAACAGTTGCAGTTTTGGCGTTCTCAAATAGCATCCTAAATCGTTTTTCAAGAAATTCGATTTCTTCTCTTAATTGTCGTTCTTGGGTAAATTGCTCTTCGACTTTGTTCAGCAGTTGGTTAGTGTCGTAAACGAGTTTGCCTATTTCACTGCGCGAGTGATATTTAGGCGTTGGGATCCTCTGAGATGTTCCAGGCGTGATTTGGTGTAAAGAGCGGCCTACTCGTAACATAGGGGAAATAATAATGTAGTAGGTGATTATCAACGCCACTATACCAACGACCAAGGCTTCAGCGTACAGTGAGTAGCTGTTGTCGATACTGGTTTTTTCTGCTTGGTGAATAATGTATTCGAAATTGGGGTAGACATTCACCTCAGCAAGCGATTCTTCTGGCATAAAAGGGTGCCTAACCACAAATACCCGAGGTTCCGTACTTTTATTGATAGCTTCTGTTACATTCGTTTGGTAGTAAAGGGCTTCGCTTTTTATAGAGGCCGCTAGAATTTTGTCAGTTTTAACCAAACCGTTAATGGCTTCTTTTGCTAAGTCTTCATCTTCTAAAAAAGCCGCGATGGATGCGGTTGCACCAACGGTTTGATAAAGCTCTTCGATATCCCTGTTAGCTTCGTTTATTTCGTTTTCATAAGTCACGCGATAAAAGAATTCAGCGGTAGTAAGTACCACTAACATGGCCGCTGCGACTAAAAACAGTGAAAAACGAAAACCTAGACCTTGTACGTTAATCAAAACGATAAACTACCTTCATGTTGCTGGTGACCGTCGACTCATAAATATAGGCCAGTGCCGATTCGTCTTCCTCAAGCCGCACCTTAACATCGTCGATGGTTTGCTCTACCGCAGGAGGTTTAACGCGGCCTGAGAATTTTAGTCGCGACCAATAGGCATTAACCCTCGCAAGCGGAAGGCCCACTAAAGACTTGTAAAACTGACTTTTCAATTCGGAATCTAGTTCTACATCAATAGGCGTGGCTTCTTTTCCATTTGGGAACGCCGAGTATTTACCCATAAATAAATCGATTAAGCCTTTTTTATCCAATACCTCTACATCATTATTGAAATTAGTGACAACGACAATTTTTTCTTGCGCTTGCACCATAGAAAACATGCTTAGCATTAGTAGTGTTATAACAGTTATCAAGGGGATGGGTTTTAATAAATACATACTCCCCCCTTAAAAGCTAAAACTTAAGGCGAGGAATAGGGTGTGTGCTATACCGCCTTCATCGTCAACGACTAAACCATCGCGGGCACGAAGGCCGGTACCTCTTGCTTTAACGTTGGTTCGTTCAACTTGTGCCTTAAACGCTAGGTTTTCTCGTAGGTCCCAGCGCCAGCCCACAGAGAATGTCTTCTGCCGGTGAGCCAGTGTGCTGGCTACCTCTTCTACAAACATAGCGAGTTCAGCTGTAGCAGGAATGATGGGAAATTCAGGCTGCTCTTCGCTTAGAAAGTAGGTATCGGTTTCTGCAAAAGAAAATAGACCGTAAAAGGTATGCGCACCATAAAGGTAACTAATATTTAGAAAACCGTTAAAAGAGGGCCTTAATGCAACAGATTCTGAATCAATATGCGAAAGTTCACCGGATACTTCCCAGTCGCCTAAATAACGGTTGGCATAAAGAGAAGTATATTGAATAGTCGCGTCGCGCAGTCGCAGTGAATCCGAAAAGTCAGCCGCGCCGCTCCAAAAAGGTTGTAATAACTCTACAGCGGAGGTGACTTGTGCTATATCGAAATTATCGTTATCAGCTTCGGTGCGTGTGTGTTTTAACGCTACGCTCCAATCAAAAGCGGTTAACTCAATGCCAAGCGTGCGTAAATTTTCAAAGGTGATAGGTTCGAAATCTTTACTTGAAAAGTCGCTTTCTCCTTTACCCCAAAATCCTTTAACTGATAAGTTGAAGTTTTCATAACGTTTCAAGTAACTGATATCAGCGCCATCAAGGCTTCTAGCCGGGACAATGCCGTAAACTTCTGTAGGCACTTTCACCCAAGGGTAGGCAATAGATACATCCCTCGTATCACTAAAATGGAAGATATCGGCTGCAAGTCTTCCGGCTCTAACCTGCCACGAAGGCGTTAGGTTATAGCGCAAAAAAGCCATCTGCGTTATTGAGTCTATGTCCTGCTCATCTTGCTCTCTATAAACAAATTGCCCTACGAAGTCGAGGTTGTTTGAAAGGCTGTAATCGAGCTGCACGCCAATAAGACTTAAAGGCTTAAATGCAAAGCCATCTTTTTTGGCAAATTCGGCTTGAGCCCGGTCGTTTCGAAATTGATACTTGTTGGTATCAGCGGTAGCGGTTGCTAAGGTGCCAAAACCGCTAATCTTAAGTTTGCTTTGTTCTGCTGCTGCAACGTTAGCTAGCAGCAGGCTGAAGATGGCCGTGAAGAACAAGTACGGCTTTTTCATCATTGTATTACCCAATTTGACGTCTGCGTTAAATGTTGCCGAAAAAGCATTGTTTCGACAATTTTACTTTAGTACAAGCATAGTAGAGAAACGGAGAAGCTACTGAAAAATTGGTGTTTTGTTTTGCTAACCAAAAAAGTAAGAAAACCAGTTTTCTTAAAATTAGATAATCTTAAAGAACTACGCCGTTTAACTTTTCGTCCCAATACGGCGTGCCGCTAAAGCGTTCAGCTAAAAAATCAATAAACGCGCGGACCTTAGGAGCTAATAACCGGTTGCTAGGATACACTGCCCACAGTGCACATTCGGTAGCAAGCGGGTAATCTTGTAGTATTTGAACTAATTCGCCGCTTTCTAACTGAGGGTAGCTACACCAAGTAGCAGTAAGGGTTATACCGCAACCTTGAATACAGGCATCGCGCACCGCTTCACCATTATCCATACGTAAATGATTAGGCGTTTTCACTGATGTAACCCCATGGGCTCCCTTAAAGTCCCACACCTCTAGCCCTGTTAGGTTTACTATTTTGTGGTTTTTTAAGTCGGATGGTGTTTCTGGAGCGCCGTATTTATCTATATAGCTTTTGGCGGCGACAATAATACGTTTGTCATCAGCGAGTTTTTTCGCGTGTAAATTACTGTCTTTCAATTCGGCATCGCGAATGGCAACATCAAAGCCACCTTCTACCACATCCAAAATACTGTCGCTGAACCTGAAATCGATATTTAGCTGTGGGTATTGTTCTAAAAATTCAGGGATCGCAGGTACTAAATGCATTCGACCAAATGAAGCAGGGGCAGTGACGCGTAATGTTCCTTGTGGCGTTAACGCGCCGCTCCCCACGGCTGCTTGCGCAGTTTCAATACTGTCTAACACTTCTTGCGCATGGGGCAGAAAAAGCTTTCCATCGTCGGTAAGCGATACTTTCCGCGTGGTTCTGTGAATTAAGCGAACACCTAGCGTTTCTTCAAGTTTACCAATATGCGCGCTCGCCACGGCAGGTGAAATGTTAAGTTCACGCCCCGCTAAGCTGATATTTGCTGTGCTCGCAATACGCACAAAAAGCTTGAGGTGTTCTATGTTCATTTGAATTATCAATAAAATCTAAAAACTGTTTGTCTTTATACACCAATTATCATCTGAAGTTCTAGTATTTATGATTAGTCCCGTACCCAAACAACAGGATTTAAAGGAGCTCAAACATGAAAGCGATGGTAATAAACGAATTTGGCGGTTCTGAACAATTTACACAAAACGATATTCCAGAGCCAACCGTAAAGGCCGGGCATGTTGTTGTGCGTATTGCAGCAAGCAGCGTTAACACAATCGACATGATGATTCGCCAATCGGGGGCCGACTTACCCTTTGCTCCACAACTACCAGGCGTGTTAGGTATGGACTTCGCAGGCACTGTTGAAGCTGTTGGTGAAGGCGTTACAGACTATAAAGTAGGTGATGAAGTTTACGGCTGTGCCGGTGGTCTTGGCGATTTACAAGGCTCACTTGCAGAAAAAATGCTGGCAGATGTTCGCCTTATCGCTCACAAACCTTCGTCTCTTTCTATGAAAGAAGCGGCAGCCATTCCTCTTGTAGGTATTACCGCGTTTGAGGGGCTAACTCGCGCACTCACCAGTGAGGGGCAAAAAGTACTCGTTCATGGCGGTGCTGGTGGAGTAGGGCATATAGCAGTACAGCTTGCCAAGCATATGAAGGCTACCGTATTTGCTACAGGTGGCTCTGATGAGCAAAAAGAAATTATTGAATCTTTAGGTGCAACCTACATCGATTTCCGTAGTGAATCAGTTGAAGACTACGTAAGTAAATACACTGATGGTAACGGCTTTGACGTGATTTTCGATACGGTTGGCGGTAATAACCTTCAAAATTCATTCGCTGCTGCAAAATTAAACGGTCAGGTTTCGACTACTTTATCTTTACTAGAAACCGACTTGTCGCCTGTTCATTTTAGAGGACTAAGCCTGAACGTCGTGTTTATGTTATTGCCTATGATCCACAACGTGGGCCGCGAAGCGCATGGCGAAATACTTAAACAACTGGCGACCATTGTAGATGCAGGCGCACTAAAACCGATTATTGATGCCGAAGACTATACATTCGAGCAAATCGCACAGGCTCACGATCGTTTGGCAAGCGGTAAAGCAGTAGGCAAAGTCGTCGTTACCGTAGACTAGTTTTATCCTTTGAAGTTAAGGTAAACAAACTTCCCGTAGTGCTTCCCTTAGCACACCCTTCGCCGCAGTAATCTTTACTGCGGCTTTTTTATTTGTATCTTTTATTTAAAAGCGCCGTTTGGCAAAAGTCAGTGCTATCTACACAGTTCAAATGTTTTATAATTCTCTGTGCAAAGGAGAACTAAACGTGAATGAATATGCTCGGTATTTTAATGGCTACCCTTCAACTATTGTAGAACAAGCCCTACAGCTAATTTCGGACAATCGGCTAAAAAGCTACTTGTTGAAAAAATATCCCAAAGCTCATGATATAACTACAGATAAGCTGCTTTACCAGTACGCGACGGATTTTAAAAAGCAGTACTTAAAAAATGCGCCACCATTTGGGCGCGCCGCGTTTAAGAAACAGGGAGATATGGTTACCAATGCGTTAGGTACGCATACCTACCGTATGCAAGGTAAAACGCGCAAACACGACTTAGCCATTAATAGTGATTTGCTGCGTGCACCTGAGCCTTTATTAAAGGCCTTAGTAGTACATGAGTTGGCGCACTTTAAAGAAAAGGACCACAACAAAGCTTTCTATAAACTTTGTTGCTACATGGAGCCGGATTACCATCAGCTTGAGCTAGACTTGCGGTTATTCTGCGTAGCCGTTGCGATGGGAGAGAATCCTTATGGGTAGTACTTATGCCTTGATCTTAGGGGACGTCTATAATTGTAGTGCCGCTTATACGGCGATATAGCGGTTAAAGTGAAAGATGTTAAGCGAATAAGGAGTATTGATGAGCATTGCTAAAATTATGTCTACTCGTGTAGTCAGTGTGCATATGGACGATAGCTTGCAGTCGTTAAGAGAGTTATTTGCGGCAACAGGGTTTCATCATTTGGTTGTGGTTCACGATAATAAACTTCAGGGCATTATATCCGACAGAGACTTAATGAAATCGGTTAGCCCTTTCGTCGACACGTTAAGTGAGCGTATGCTTGATCGCGCTACGCTTGATAAACGCGCCCATCAAATTATGACCCGTGAAGTGATAACGCTAAATCCCACTGATTCAGTATTCGCGGCCATTGAGCTTTTCAATACGCATAAAATTTCCTGCATTCCCATCATTGATAAAGATAAGCACCCAGTTGGCATGGTGTCGTGGCGAGATGTAATGAAGTTTATGCAAAGTAGGGTGGAGGCTAAGCGCTAGCTCTGATTTATTTAGCCCTACTTTGTACTATTTGTTTGACTTGGGTTAGTTGTATTAATTTAACGATGCCCTGCAACCTTTAGGCATAGAGGCCCTTCCACCAGAGTAAAAAAGCTTTTCGGTAGAAAGGCCAACGATGATTTGTTAGCTTTTGCGATAGCTAACTTTAAACAGCAAGCTATAAAGCACGGGCACAGCGATAAGCGTAAGCACTGTGGCGAACGCCAATCCGCCCATAATCGTCACAGCCATGTCAGCAAAGAAGGCGTCGAATAGCAGCGGTGCCATACCTAGTATGGTAGTAACTGCCGCCAATGACACAGGACGTACACGGCTTATTGTGGCATCGACTATCGCTTGTCGAATGGCCAACCCTTCTTCTATCTGAAGGTCAATTTCTTCAATAAGCACTATGGCATTCTTGATAAGCATTCCAAACAAGCTTAAGAAGCCGAGTAGTGACATAAATCCAAAGGGCATATCAGTACTAAGAAGGCCTGTAACAACTCCTACAACCGCCATAGGTACCACAAGCCAAATGATAAGTGGCTGGCGTGCATGACCAAAGAGCAATACCGAGATAATAAACATGACTAAAAAGCCTGCGGGTAAGCCTGCGCCCAGCGCTTTTTGTGCATCGCTAGAGCTTTCAAATTCGCCGCCCCATTCCAAGGAATACCCTGATGGCAGGTCAATGTCTTCAATAAGTGGGCGAATTCTAGCTAATGCTTTGGCCGCGGTTTCATCGTCACCCGGCTCCGCTTCCACCGTAATAGTGCGTACGCGGTCGCGGCGATGAATGCGCATTTCTTCAGTCATTAGCTCTAAGCCTTGCGATACCTGTGTGAAAGGCACGTACTGGCGCTGCTGCGTAGACCATACTTGCGATTCGCGTATTGACTGAAGCTCGGTATCTTCTGCTTTACCCATTTTCGCAACAATGTTGTAGGCATAGTCGCCGTCTTGCACTGTACCTAGCTGAACACCGCTACTTGCGTACTGTATGGTTTGGCTAAAGTCGCTATGCGATACGCCAGCAATGCCAGCATTGTAATTGTCAAACTGCGTATTAATGGCAAAGCCTTTTTCACGCCAGTTGTGACGTACGTCTTTTACTTCTCCGTCAGCAAAGAGCAAAGCCTTAGCTTTTTCCGCTAATTCACGAAGCACTTCAGTATCTGGGCCAGAAAACCTCGCTTCTAATTTTGCACCCGAACCGGGCCCAAACTGCATGCGCTCCATATAGAAATTGGCGTCGAAATCTAAGTCAGTCAGCTTGTTTCTAAGCTTCTCTTGAATGGCTGGGATGTTATCCAGTTCATTCGCCCGAACCATGAAAAAAGCATAGTTTTCGTTAGCGCTTTTAGGTGCATAAGTGAGGGTAAAGCGATCTGCACCCTGGCCAATAAAGGTAGTTACAGCCGTCACGTTTTCCATTGCTAAAATGCGTGATTCAGCTTCTTTGGCAATGACTTCAGTGGCTCTTATGTCTCTGTCTTGTGGGCCCCAATAATGTACAAAGAATAGCGGCGCATTTGATGGTGGGAAGAAACCTTGTTTTACCATACCAAAGCTTCCATAAGCCACGATAGTAATAACAAACAATGCACCAATAGTTACCCAACGAAGTTTAAGTGCGCCTAACAACGTGCGCTTGAACCAGCGCTGCGATGCTGAGAGTTCGTTGCCTGCAGTCTGACCCATACCTTTTCGGTAGAAATACGCGCCGAGAACAGGCACTAACGTTACTGCTAATACCCAGCTGATCATTAGTGAAACTAAGACTACGGCAAATAACGAGTAAAGAAACTCGCCGGTGGCATCGTTTGAAAGACCTATGCCTGAGAATGCCGCAATACCAATAACGGTTGCGCCCAGTAGCGGCCACTGAGTACGTTTAACAATAAAGCTGGCAGACTCTTTAGCGGTTGAGCCAGTGGCCATGCGAAGCATCATACCTTCAGCAACCACAATAGCGTTATCTACTAGCATACCCATGGCGATAACCATAGCACCAAGGGATATACGCTGAAGCTGAATATCCATGAGCCACATCACAAGAATAGTACCTAGTACGGTAACAAGAAGCACAGAGCCAACGACTACACCTGAGCGCCATCCCATGAATAAACACAGGGTTAAAGTAACCACAGCGACTGACATGACAAGGTTATTAATAAAGCCAGTTACCGACTCATCAACCACTGAAGCTTGGTCGTATATGGGCGTCAGCGTAATGCCAACAGGTAGCTCTTGAAGTAGCTTTTCTACTTTTGCGTTTACACGTTCGCCTACATCAACAATATTTACATCAGTTAAGGCTGAGACAGAAAGTGTTAACGCTTCTTCGCCATTGTAGCGCACGTGAACAGGTTGTATGTCTGCGGGCTCTAATTTCAATGTGGCAATATCGGCAACTCTAAGTGAACGGTTAGTGCCCGGCACTACCACAGAAAGGTTTGAGATTTCTTCAAGCCTATCTGGTGCGCGCTCTACAATTAGACGCACATTCTTTTCGTCTACTTTAATACGGCCACCGTTAAAGGGCCTTAAGTTATCTTCAAAAAGAGCGGCGAGATCAGGAAAGGAAATGCCTAAGCCTGCTAGTTGGTAGGGGTTGATATACGCCACAATTTGTTCTTTTTGAACGCCAGTGACGTTTACTTTTGCCACCCCTTCCGTGGTAAGCAGGTCGCGGCGTATAATGCGGGCAAACTCGCGAAGTTCTCGCGTATCAAAATCCGGCGCGCTCAGCGCGTAATACAGGCCGTATACATCGCCAAAATCGTCGAACACTATGGGGTCTTGTGCGCCGGTGGGCAGTGAACTGGCAGTGTCTCGAAGGCGCTTTCTTAATTCATCCCATATCTGTGGCAAGAGGTTACTGTCGTAAGTACTCTTAACTTCAACGGTAATTTCAGAAAGGCCCGGTGATGAAACCGACGTCACTTCCTTTAACTGTGGCATTTGCTGAATAGCAATTTCCAAGCGCTCGGTAACTTCACGCTCCACTTTTTCAGCGCTAGCTCCAGGATAGTTGGTGTATACCTTAACCTGTTTAATAGTAAACGCAGGGTCTTCCAAACGGCCTATCTTGCTCATAGCTAAAATGCCGCCTAAAAGCAGGATGACTACCATTAGCCAAATGTTGACGGGCTTATCAATTGAATAGCGTGCGATATCCATAAATTACTTCTCTCCTTGGTAAGGAAGCACTTTCATGTCTGCACGCATTTGTGTTGCTCCAGCAGCAACTACTTGCTGGCCAAGTGTGATTTCGCTTTGGCTATTACTCTCGATAATTGCTAGCTCGTTTTCAATATGCTTAACGTCAACAGGTGTTTTTGTCACCGAACTCGTTTCGTCGTTATATACCCATACCGCAAACCCTGAGCTTTTGTTACCAACAAGGGATTTTACTGGCACAACAAAGCCTTCAGGATACATGCTACCTTGCAAACTTACTTTAACCACAGCGCGGGCGCCGGGTGTAAGCGGGAGTTCTTCACGAGGCTCCATAGCAAATACCACTTCATAGGTTTGCGACACAGGATCAGGCTGTGTTGAGTGCTCTACATAATTTACGGGGTACCACTGACTGCGATTGGTGGCTAACGTGGCACTTGCCTGTTTGATACCACGACCAATATTAGCGGTGAGCAAACGCTCGGGAACATTAATGTTGAAGTAAATTTTAGAAACATCCTGCAGGCGAGCAATGGGGGTGCCTGCAGCAACAAAGCTGTTGTTTTCAACAAGACGTTGAGACACTTTGGCATCAAAAGGGGCATAAAGTTGTGTGTAGCTTAAGTCCTGCTCGGCATTTTTTAGGTCAATAACCGCCAGTTCGTATGATGTTTTAGCGGTATCTAGGGCGCTTTGCGCTAGCAATTTTTGTGCGAACATCTTTTCAATTCTATCTAGTTCACGTTTTGCTTGGTCTAGACGTGTCTTCGACTCTTCAACACGACGCTCAAACGGTTTACGGTCGATAGTGGCCAGTAACTTTCCTTTCTCAATGTCGCTACCTGTGACCAAATCAGTTTGAATAAGGCGACCAGACACTTCAAAGCTTAAATCTACAGTCTTAACCGCAGAAACAACGGCAGGGAAGGTGAATTCGTCAAAGTCGGGAATGCTGCTTACCGTAGCAAGCTTCACGTAGCGAGGAGTTGCGCTTGATTGTTGTTCAGCGGGCTCTTTTTGAGAACATGCAGTCAGGGTTGAAACCGATAAAACGCTTAAAAATAGAATGTGAGAAAATCGCATTATGGACATAGGTGTGTGTAATCCATTGTCAGGGTAAATAAAGTATAGACATGAGAACGTTAAGTAATAATGCTTCAGCACAAGAGCGAATAAGCAGTTATTACTTAAAGTAAACTGGTGAGTGCATTTTAGTGCGGTCGCATTGAAAAGTAAACTGTTCGGTGTAAAATGGAAAGCAAGCGAGCTCGCGAAATGACGGGCAAAGCATAGGGGATTTATTTTGAGACTTTCAACATGGTAGGCAATACAAGAACGCGTAGTGATATAAAACGCGAAGCCATCATTCAGGCGGCTACACAGGCGTTCCAAAAGTTTGGCGTAAACGGCACCAGTATGGATAAGCTGGCTGAATTGGCGAACGTGTCAAAGCGCACAGTGTATAACCACTTTTCTACCAAGGAAGAACTGGTGATGCATTTGGTTACTCAGCAGTGGCAATCAGCAATTCTCAATATAAATAAAGTATACGATAGCGCGCTTCCGCTAGACGAGCAGCTTGAAGACCTTATTTTACAAGATATAGAGTTTATGGTGAGCGAATCCCATTTAGACCTAGCGCGGGTGGCTATTGGTCATTTCTTTTACGAGCCGGAAAAGCTTAAAGATGAAGTGGCACAGCTAAAAGCCCAAGAAACAGCGATGCATCGCTTCCTAAAAGATGCGAAAGCAGATGACAAGCTGGTCTTTGACGACTTAGACCGAGTTGTTGAGGAAATTGATAGCCTAGTAAAAGGGAAATGCTTTTGGCCTCAGCTTTTTAAAATTGAAGATACTCTGAGCGGTAATGACAAAAAAAATGTAGCGAAGAATACAGTCGCGCTAATCCTAAGCCGTTATGCGAAAGCATAGTCTTTCTAGACTAAGGGCGACATGCTAAGTGGTGGCTATGTAAATTAGCGATTAAAAGCCCGTCCCTTGTGCAAAAATACGTTATTTTTATGATTGTAACTAGATAGTTTTTGAAAATCTTGACTACCTAGCATTAGCGGTTCGTGTGGGATAACTGGACTGTTATTAAACGGCAGTATGTTATGCGCATCATAAAATAAAGGGCAAATCACAGCTATCTCCCAAGGCTTTCTACTGGCTTGCTTTTCCATAAAGCTAAATCGCAAATTATAGGCGTAAGGCGGTCTATCTGATGTCACTTTTCGTACTGCCAACCCAAGCATACCCAACCGTTGGAGTAAATATACTAGTGACTCTCCCTGAATTATTTCTTTATCATCTTTGCGTACTACAAATATTTCGTTCTCTCTAAAATACGCAAGTAGCATTTCCCGCATCCAAATGTTGGGTCTTGATTGGAATTTTTCGAGTAATTCTTCAAAACCATCGTATAGCTTTGAAAATGTATCGCTAAAAACCTTTTCAGACTGTAACGTGAAATTTTCTACTATCGTTTGAAAATGGCGTGACCAATCTTGTTCATCATAATAACCTTTAATCGTCGATAGCTTTTTCTCATTTACTTCAATATCTTTGAGTAAGTCATCGATAATAGTTAAAAGGTGTCTAGGAGTGTAAAATGTATGTCTAAGAATATACGAAAAAGTCGGTTCAGTACTGCCTAACTTGTTATACACTCTAGGTGGGAAAAGAGAAGCCCATGTATTCGCCGATTCGATCGAATAAATATCGCCATCGTAACGTGGCTGCTTTTTCTTTATGTTGAATTCTACAGCTATTCTTTTATTTACCAGTTCTACAAGAGATTGACCCCCAACCCATGATAAACATTCCGTTTTAGTATCGACCCAGTCTTCACCATATAACCTAGAATGAAAAAACACCTCACTTGGGATAGCGATCAAATATGACAAGTTTCTTTGATTTTTAGCGGTTGCAATATTACTTCTGGCACCAAGCGCAATAATTGAATCTACGAAAAGCCTATCAGATGGTGAAAAAGAAAATCCAATACCGTCTATATCATCAAGACAAATCAATAATTTTGTGTCTTCACTTTTCAAGTATCCAAAAAGAGCTTGCTTAAAGTCTTTAAAAGTTACACTTCCTACTTTTTTGTTTAAAAGCCTTGCGAAGTTAGGGATTATGCTCATCTTCTCTGAATCACTAATCTCACAAACTATATCAATTGCTCGACTGATAATAGAGCCTCGGCTCATCTGATTAGCAACAAAGAAATTGTACATTTTTTCGAGGTCGGAACCTGGGCGTAAAAACTTTTTTTCTATGTCAGGAAGGATTGCATCCGCAGCTTTGGTTAAAAACAAAAATTCTAATGTAGAAATCACTCCCTCTTCAATCAAGCGTTCGTCTTTTATCGCGTTAATAGACAAATCTGCTAATATTGTAGTCATAGCCTCCTTGAAAATATCATCTTCTTCTGGCCTTATAATTACCACTTTTCTATCGTGATTTTGTTTTTCTAAATAATCGACAATTGTGGACTTCCCGCTTCCTTTTCTGCCATAAATTAACCATATATCGTCAGTTTTTAGTCCTTCGTAAATGTCCGGTTTTTGCCAAATATATTTGATTTCTTTTTCTTCTAATTCAGATATTTCTTTAGAAAACCTAATTCTCATAGTTCTTCCTTAAACTAACTTTAGTCACTAACTTGTGGTTTTTCGCAAGCTAGTGAATAGCTCGCTGTATAAATAATATACATCTATGGCTGAAATACACAAACTTTAGTTCTTGCTCTGTCTTGTATAACTCACTAAAGCAATAAACGCCTTTCTTATAGAAAGGTATTGAAAACCATGTAATCGCATTCAAATGTTCGCTTAACGTCGTGAAGTAATCCGAGTTAAGTTGTGGTGCCGTTGGTTGAAAAAAGTGAGTTGCTGAACATCATGCGTTAGAGATCAATGGGGCGATATTTTGCCAACGTAACTTATTAGGAAGGGGATTTTCTGTTTCTCTTTTAAGCTTATTGTTATACCGACGAAGAAGAAAAAAACTATCCATAAGGTATTTAAAGGCTCTGGTACTGAAATGGTTTTAACTAGTTGAACACTATAGCTAGAATTGGAGTAACCGGAAGTAAACCGTGAATCATCAGCTCCGATCCCTGCAACCGGAATCAAATCTGAGTATTGCGCATAAGCAATTCGATAGAATCCATCTGAATCATTATCATCTCCAAACAAAACATCTGAAATACCTCCAAATGCATCGAGGCTTGACCCAAAAATGCTAGTTAAGTCACGATATTCATCTACGCTAATGTATTCCCCACGGCTGGAGTTTTCATTTAAAGCTACACTCCAGTCAAATGAAGGTATGAAAACATTGTACATATCTATCATTTCTTTGGACGTGGCGACACGCCAACCATCAATAGAGAACTGAGCTAATGCGCTATCAATTGAAAGCCCAATTGATTCATCCCAACGCATCCAATATAGCCCATTGCCCTCGACTAAATTTGAAACGGGGTCGTAGGAAAAATTATACTTGTTTATAACTGCAGCGAGAGCATTTCCTGAAAAAAGGCTCACTGTGATAACAATGATTAGAGAGTAGGAAAAACCTTTAAATTTCATAGTAATGTGTCCTATACCGTCAATGGAATCCGCACACAAATAGACTAATTCAAATATCTAGTGGGACTTTATAATCAAGTCAGTGTTAAATCAGATAGGCCTGATTCAGTTATAATTTAAGTTTATTTAGAATCTATTTTTAAGTACTACTATGCTTCAAATTAAGATATTGGAATCGAATTTTTTCTCAAAAGCGTGAACGCCTGAAAAAAACCATAGCATATAATGCAAGTGGGTTGGTTGTCATATATCTCCAAAACAATTTTTTAGGATCCTCAGCTAGCCTGAAAAGCCATTCTAGACCGAGACTTTGCATCCATTTTGGAGCTCTACCATAAACTCCAGTGACGTAATTGAAGCAACCACCACATGTTATGATTACCTTGGCGTGTATCTCATGTCGATTTTCAATTACCCACTGCTGTTCTGTTGGTTTGCCTAGTCCAACCCATAAAACATCGGGATTATTGTCGTTTATATAGGAAATTATTCGTTTACTATCCGCTGCCGTAAAATGACCTTTGTGTGTGCCACTAAGTAAGAAGTTAGCATGACGCTTCTGAAGAATGTCGCCACAGTCTGCGGCAATGCGGTCGCCGCCTCCTAGCAAGAAGTGTTTCAATGGTTTATCGCTAAGAGTAGGGATGTCGGTAATTAAATCTGTTATCGCTATACGCTCTGATATTTTCGAAGAAGAGAAAAGCTTTGAGCCAATGACAACGCTTTGGCCATCAGCGACTATTGCAGATGCTTGGCTCAACAGAAATAAAAAATTTTTATCTAGAATGCTCATACTAATCCCATGACCATTCGCTTCGAATACGATAAAAGGTGAGCTAGATTTATTTGCCCCCGTACATACTTCTTCAATAATTTTGACAAACTCTTGTCTTGATGCAGTAACAATAGGTAGCCCTGCAACTATCGTGGTGTTTATATCTCTGTCCATGCTTTTCTATTGTCGTTGATGTATTTAGACAAGCTTACTTTCCAGTGGGGGATAGGTGAGTTAGTAAACATTTGAATTTTACTATTAACTGCCGCTTCGTTATGAGAAACCTTTACTTTCCTATCGAATTTTTTTTCTGTAGGCATTACGGTTATTGTTTCGTCATATATCCGCATAATTTCTTTTACGTACTCGAATCTAGTCGCAGTTCCCGAATTAACTGCGTTAAAAATACCTACTGCCTTTTCTCTGATAAGTTCAAAGGCCATTGTTACCAAGTCATCTACGTATGTTGGATTACCCTTTTGGAAAGGGTCACTATACATCACCTTATCTTCTAGATTGTTAGCTTCTTGAATTCTTTTGGCTACGAAGTTTCTATTCGCGGATATACTTCCGCCGAAAAGCCAACCAGTTCTTAAAATAAGTGCGTTAGTATTGTTGGCTAAAGCTTCTTTTTCTCCCGCCAATTTACTCATATGATGCACATTCGTCGGCATCGTTAAGTCGTATTCGTTGTAGGGAGTATTGCCATGCTCGCCATATACACCTGTACTGCTAATGAAAATAAAAGGGATATTAAATAACCGACACGTATGGGCTAAACGAGTAGTATTTAAAACATTATCTCTTAGGCAAATATCAGGAAAGCTCTCACATTCGTCCATATTAGTATTCGCTGCGCAATGAATAAATACAGCATCAGTGTACTTGCTCAACCTCGATTTTAGGTCATTTAAAGATACGGTATGATTGTATTCTTCTTGTTTCAAGGCAAAGACTTCATGCCCGTATTTATAGGCATTTTGGCAGAACGCGCTGCCCAAAAGACCGTTTGCCCCTGAAAGGTACACGTTCATTCTTGTTCCCCAAAATAAAATTCTAATGGTCGGTTTTCCGATTCAGAAGGGTCGTGGGCAATTGAGGCAATGTTAAGCACAAGGTTTGAGCTAATACCGACGCCCTCAAAACAAAACCAAATTCCCGGCTTAACCGTCAGCCTTATGTTATTTTTTGATGAAACCACTATTTTGAATATTTCGCCACTCTGTGGATGAACAAAGTAAAATAAAACTTCACCGGAACAAGTAACGAGATTAAGCGTCATCCTTAGATGCTTTTTCCACCCTTTACGTTCGTTGAAGTTAATCTCTGTAAAATACGCTTCACCAAAAGTTGTAAAAGCGGTACTAGAGGCTTTTACAATGTGCCTAATATTTCCTTTTTCATTCTCAATAATTTTTTCGGAGGAAATAAAAACCCATTCTTTAAGTGGGTGATTGAGTTCTTGATAATCTATTTCTTTTATTTTTGCGCCCATGCTATTGCTCTTTTATTTGCATATTCTTGATAACGCATAATTTGCAGCAATGTGAAATCTCGCATGTTACTTTCTTTTTGATAATGCTCTACGTACCAATCGCTCACAAAGTCTATACATTCTTTATACTCTAAATTGGGTTGCCAGCTAAGGTGAAACATAGCTTTGTCGCAGTTCAGTTTAAGTAACCCTGCCTCATGAAATGGAGTTCTATCAACTATTGAGAAGGCGTCGCTTTGGTCCTTAATACCCCATCGATTTGCGAGTTCGCTAATAAGTTCAAGCACAGTTTTGTTTTGTTCATTTTTAGGACCGAAGTTAAAAGCTTGATGATTTAACCTAGATGGGCTCTGCGAGTCTTCAGATAAAGCAATTGCTAATGCTAGGTAGCCGCTCAATGGCTCTAACACATGCTGCCATGGTCGGGTGGCATCTGGGCATCGAATTGTAACTGGAACACTGTTTAGCCAACTTTTAATGCAATCAGGTACGATTCTGTCTTTTGCCCAATCCCCGCCACCTATAACATTACCTGCCCGGGCACTCGCTATTTTTATATTTGTCTTATTCTTTAAGAACGATTCAATGTAAGCATGTAATATAACTTCTGCAGCCCCTTTAGAGCCGCTATATATGTCTTTTCCACCAAGCCTATCTGTTTCTTTATATCCCCACTCCCACTCTACGTTCTCATAGCATTTGTCTGATGTAATGATAATAGCAGTGCAATCGGTTTCTAGTTCAGTCAGGCATTGTAAAATGCTGGCTGTTCCTAAGACGTTAGTTTTTATCGTGTCTAAAGGGTCTTCATATGATACGGAGACTAATGCTTGAGCAGCTAAATGGAATATAAAATCGGGGTTAAACGTTCTAATCACCCCATTCAAGCGTTCAGTTTCACAAATATCGAACTGGTGATGTTCAATGTCTTTCTCGAGGTTAAGTATTTCGAACATTGAAGGGGAGGTAGGGATGTCTTTGGAAATTCCACATATTTTTGCTCCGACTGAATGCAACCAAGTGGTTAGCCAAGTGCCTTTAAACCCAGTGTGGCCGGTAATTAATACCCTTTTACCGTTAAATACTTCGATACTCATTTAGTCTCTCCAAGTCTTCCATGGTGCTTCTCCGGAATTCCAAAGCTCATTTAGCTTAATATTATCTCGCATTGTATCCATTGGGTGCCAAAAACCGCTGTGCTGAAATGCCATTAATTGGTTAGATTGAGCTAGAGACTGAAGGGGATTTTTCTCCCATACACAATCGTCTCCATCGATAAGGTCAATAACGTTAGGATGCAATACAAAAAAGCCACCATTGATGAACGATCCATCTCCGACGGGTTTTTCTTGAAATTGAGTAACGTTGTTTGAGCCTGTTACATCCAGTGCACCGAAACGCCCCGGGGGCTGCACTGCTGTAACTGTTGCCAATTTACCATGCGCTTTATGAAAGTTTATTGTCTCTGTGATATTTAGGTCAGAGACTCCGTCACCATAGGTAAAACAAAAAGCTTCATCGTTGTTGATATACTTTTGAACTCGCTTTAGTCGACCTCCTGTCATTGAACTTTCACCTGTATCGACAAGAGTAACTTTCCAGTTTTCTGCGCGCCCTCGATGGACTTCCATTGAGTTGTTAGCAATATCAAATGTTACATCAGACATATGCAAAAAATAGTTCGCAAAATATTCTTTGATGATATAGCTCTTGTATCCGCAGCAGATGATAAAATCATTTATTCCGTGGGCCGAGTACATTTTTAGAATGTGCCATAGAATAGGCATCCCACCAATATCAATCATTGGCTTGGGCTTAATATCCGATTGCTCACTTATTCTTGTGCCACGACCCCCTGCCAATATTATTGCTTTCATACGCTTCCTTCTTACTCTCAATAAGGCAATTTCTATATATCTTTTTTAGAATCGCCAGTCTCAAGCCAATCGTCAACAAAAACATTTTATGCGCTTCTTTTACAGCACCACAAAACTCGTTTGCACCAAGTTAGACCCTTTGCCCTTTAAAATTCACTTAGTAATTCGAAAGTGTCGGCTAAAAGTGTCAATTAATTTTGCAGTTTGGTGATTAGAGGCATTGTATGGCTTTCAGCGAATGGTAATAAGTAGTTGGTGTTGTGAACGATTTGTAACGTAAATGTTTGGTCTGGTTGCTATTTTTTATATTTCTCAGTAATCCCACTTCCACAACTTATTATTATTTTTACTTGCCATCAGCACGTTTTAACAGAGAATTATTGGATTTAAAGATACACCTTTAGTTCAAAACCTTTAAATATTAAGCGTTAAGCGCTACGTAATCGAACGGTAATAATTTTCATCTATAAACTTGCCTTGTCAATTTCACTGTATCGCAAAATATTCAAAACCATGAATGTAAATTTATTATATCCACGCTGTAACAATGCCAGCGGCTTCTAGTCATCTAGGCGTGAATAAAGTTATTAAGTCTTTAGTATAAGGCGCGTATTTTGCATGGCACGTCTTAGATTTGTTTTTAATTTCACTTTTGTCTGGTTTTGCTATCAAGGATTCTCTAATGGGTAAGAAAGGCTTTGTTCGAAATAATGTGAATCAGTTCGCAGTTCTCTATAGGTTTTTTGATCTGTTAGCCATTCAGCTATGCTTGCTTATTTCCGCAGAAGTATACGGGGTTGTTGTATCACAGCAGTACTACCTTATTAGCCTTATTGCATGCTTAGCGTATTTGTTTAGTGCCGAGATGCTTTGGCTTTACCGTTCATGGCGCGCGGGTTCTATGAAAGAAATTTTATTCGTAGCCAGCATAAGCCACTTGCTGATGATGGGAGCGGTTGTAGGCTGGATGTTCATCTCAAAATCATCAGAAGATTATTCCAGACTAGCTATAGCTTTGTGGTTCGCGTCAAGTTGGTTAGTGTCGTGTACGTGGCGTGTGGCCCTTAGATACTTTCTATTTGCTGTACGTCGAAATGGCAGAAATACAAGGTACGTTGGCATTATAGGCGCAAATGAAACGGGCTTAGAGCTAACAAACGAAATTAGAAGAACGCCAGAAGCGGGTTATAACGTTGTTGGCGTGTATGATGATAGAGACGCTGATAGAACCGTAGTGCCTGAAGGTTCACAGTTATTAGGAGCAATCAATCAAGTTTATCACGATGTACTCACTGGTAAAGTTGATACGGTTTTCATTACCCTGCCTATGACAGCAAACAAACGTATTGAAAAAATTCTGCAGGCTCTTGGCGATACGCCGGCGCAAGTGCATCTTGTACCCAATTTCTTTGTATACAATCTTCTTCACTCAAGAATCTGTAACGTGGGTGAACTGCAAACTGTAAGTGTGTTCGACTCGCCAATGAAGGGTGCAATGAACTTCCTTAAACGTGTTGAAGACATTATTTTAGCAAGTATTATTCTTACCATCATTGCATTACCTATGCTTGTTATAGCTGCGGCCGTTAAACTAACCTCTAAAGGCCCAGTTATATTTAAGCAAAACCGCTATGGTATGGACGGCAAAAAAATCAAAGTGTGGAAGTTTAGAAGCATGACCGTTACTGAGGACGGCGATAAAGTGACGCAGGCAAGCAAAAATGACGCGCGTATAACGCCTGTAGGCGCATTTTTACGCAGAACATCGTTAGATGAGTTGCCACAGTTTATCAACGTACTGCAGGGCAGCATGTCTGTTGTAGGGCCAAGACCTCATGCCGTTGCGCATAATGAAATGTACCGAAAAAAAGTAGAGTATTATATGCTACGCCATCGTATTAAGCCTGGTATTACTGGTTGGGCACAAATTAATGGCTGGCGCGGTGAAACAGATACAGTAGATAAAATGAAAATGCGCGTTCAGTACGACCTTGATTACATTAAAAACTGGTCGCTTTGGCTAGATTTCAAGATCGTTTTTATGACGGTATTTAAAGGGTTTGTGGGTAAGAATGCATATTAATGCTGATAGGAAATAGCTTGGAAACGGCAGCGAGTAGTAAAGCAAGAGAAACTTGGGTTGACGCAGTGAAAGGATTCACAATCTCATTAGTTGTGTTTCATCACGTTTTTGTAGGCGTTAAGAACGCAATTGGGATTCCCGAATGGGTTGTTGATGTTTATATGTTGACCACGCCGATAAGGATGCCCTTGTTTTTTTTGGTTGCGGGGTTCTATGCTAAAAAGTCAATATTTGGTGAAAGAAAAAAATTTATAGATGGTAAGGTAATACACTTTCTATACTTCTACATCTTATGGAATACTATCAGTATTCTATGTAGAGTAGCCTTGGGTAAATATACGAATAATCAAGTTGATGTCTATGAGGTATTCTATTTTCTGTGGAGTCCATCTTTTACTTTGTGGTTTATTTATGCGCTAATGTTTGCTTTCTTAGTTGCAAGATTAACTAGAAATGTTAATTTTTATACTCAGATTACTTTTGCTCTTTTCTTCTCGATATTCTCAATCGTTTTCGGCGGACAAATATTCCCAAATTTTATTGCTAATCTATTAAAGTTTTACCCATTCTTTTTATTTGGAATCTATAAGTCTGAGCAGTTGCGAAATTGGGTTGCAAATTCCCCAAGACTAACACCTGTGGCCTGTTTCCTTCTTTATATCGCGATTTCAATATTTATACTAAGCTTCGGGCAATGGCTGAAAGAACTTCTATATTATATTCTTGCTGCTCTAGGGGCTGGGGGTATTATGACTTTTTTATATAGAATTAAGACCCACGGTTTCGCCAGTCTTTTAACGCTAATTGGTAGTTATAGTCTATATATTTATTTGCTACACTTCTTGCCCGCAGCAGGTAGCAGAAAAGTCGCGAGTATCCTAGGCTTCGGAAACGAGCCTACTTTGATTGTTATTTTTGGAACAATATTTTCGATTGTTTTCTGTATTGCCGCCGTGAAAATTATCAGAAAAATAAAGTTTTTAAGCTTCTTGATAAGACGCCCAGAGCTACTAAAGGTTAAATGATATATAAAATATCTGCTTGAATATATATTTTTTTAATTAAACTTAGGTGGTTTTAGGTGCGTTTTATACTGAACGCTAATTAGTCAAAATGCATAATTTTTTTTACATTATTGTAGCGAGCAAAAGTGGCGGAAATAACGTGAGTATTTTGTGCTAGTTTTAACTAAGTGGCATAATAGTACTCCTTACAAAAACAACTTTAAGCCTGAATCAACTTTATTTGCGTATTAAAATCTTACTGCTAGAAGTATCGAAAGAGTGCTTATAAATAACTTTTTGTACTCAAGTATTCAAGGAACATATAATTGATTTCTCATAAATACCGTTGTTTATTCATACATATACCAAAATGTGCTGGCACCAGTATTGAGCACGTTCTAGGTCACTTTGACGGACATGAAGGGCGGGCGGGTCAGGATCACAGAAGTATTCGTATGGTTTGTCAACCCGGGCCCAAAGTCTCAGAACTTTTTCATCCAGAAAACTTAAAAGATTTTATTCGTCGTATAAGAGAGCAATATAGAAAGCACGCAAATCCTGAAAATAGTGTTATGCCCTCCGAAGAAGAATATAACTCTTACTATAAATTTACAATTGTTAGAAACCCCGTTGAAAGGGCTTATTCTTGGTACAAAAATGCATTAAGAGATCCAATTCACCAAAAGAACTATGGGATAGACCCTAATGATTCATTTGATCAATTTATGCGAAAGTTTGCGGGAAAAGGATTTTTAAGACCACAAACTTATTGGTTAAAAGATTATAGTGGAGAAATTCCCATGGACTTTATTGGAAAGTTCGAAAATCTTTCTAAAGATTACGAACTTATCTGTAAAAAACTGGGAATTAAAGATTTTCATTTGCCTCATAAAATTGAAGGCCAGACTTCAGGAGAGAAGAAAATTGAAGACCGAACAATAGAGTTTATTAATAGGTTTTATGCAGAAGATTTTGAACGTTTTGGTTATAATTATGGATGAAATTGAAGTCAATTTAGGTTTAACGTATTTGTAATAGCTAAGAACTGGCCTGATAGCTACTGATCTTTTCTCAAAAATAAGACAATGACATTGATGAAAGCTTCAACTAACTGAAGACAATGGAGATCTCAGTATGAAGAAACGTTTAAGCGAAGAGCATATCATCTATGCAATCAAACAGCATGAAGCCGACACCAAGGTAGACGATATATGCCTTACTTATTTGCTTATATGAGTTACAATTGTAGTGTCAAAAAATTTTACATTGTTTTTTTTTAGGCAGTCCATGCCATTAGTCGTTTTTACTAACCTCTTGTATTAAAAGGTGTTATGATTTTTGGCGTGAACTTTGCTTATATTTCTTTAGGTTGGTATTTTTCTTATAAACATGATAGAGAGAAGGAATCATGAGGAAGTTTATTAAGGCAATTTTTATCTGCGCTACCTTAGCTGCTTCACTTAGCACTAACGCAGCGTTTATTAATTTTGATAATTATAATATTAACGGATTTGCAGGGCAAGACGTCAACGGGTCGGCTTCGACAAGCGGCTTTGGACTTTCGTTGGATCTGGATGGAAATACTTGGGTTTCAATCAGCGACCTTTTTGAAATAGACGCAACAAGTGTTTTGTATTTTTCATTTGAAGCCGCTGGTCCACAAGCAGAGTTATATGGTATCGGTTTCGATAACGATTCGAGTGTAACCGCTTCAACTTTGTTTGATATTGGTGGAACAGAAGCAAATAATGCTAATCAATTCTATGACTACGTTTCTGGCGATGGACGAGTAGATTTCGCTATCGATGTTGGTTCGTTCTTTTCAGGTACTTTTAGCAAATTGGTTTTTATTCTCG
Organism: Alteromonas sp. ABH4_454; assembly: GCF_056311775.1. Taxonomy (NCBI): domain Bacteria; kingdom Pseudomonadati; phylum Pseudomonadota; class Gammaproteobacteria; order Alteromonadales; family Alteromonadaceae; genus Alteromonas; species Alteromonas sp. ABH4_454. The sequence goes on from NZ_CM149972.1 coordinate 2,242,884, forward strand.
ATGCAGACAATGTGGCTGGTACCTCCGCTTCATTTTTAGATGTAGAACTATGTTCGTCTAATAGCTTTTGTGAGTCAACCAGTCTACAAAGTGTAGCTCAGGTTAATAGTCCGTCTGCGTTGCTTATTTTTTGCCTCGGCTTTGGGTTACTAGTTTCAAGGTACTTTCGTAAATAGGAGCTTTGAAAATTTTCGACAACCTAGATTAGTAATATGATTCGGTTAAAGCCCTTTTTTAAATTGGGCTTTTTATTTTTCCCATCTAAGCCACTGAGTTAATCTCTAACCATTGTGCAAGGCTTGTCGGTCGCTCTACTAAATCCCCTACCTTTAAATAACACAGTATGTTTTATTGGTTTTAGTACTCGAAAATACAGTTTGTAGTGAAAAAGTCTCGCAGGTCCTCAGTGAATAGCTCTTGAAAAAATTGAAATGCATTGAATCACCTAGGCAGAAATGTAATTGCCAAGTGAGAGCTGGGTCAATTTGAAATTAAAAGAAATTCCTTTAAATCATGTTTACTTAATTACATTTAAATTGTATTTTTAAATGAAAATCGCATTTATATTATTCGAGGATGGGTAAAAAACATTTGAATCTTAAGTTGTAAGATGCAGTTTTGAAATAAATTAATACAAGTTATTCGATTTTGACGGGCGAATTTTGAAATTTAGAAAAGATATTAATGGATTACGGGCGATAGCGGTTATAGCTGTAGTTTTGTACCACTTTGACGAAGACTTTTTGAGTGGGGGATTCGCAGGAGTTGATGTATTTTTTGTCATTTCTGGTTTTTTAATGACATCAGCCATTATTGGGAAGTTAGAAGTAAATAAGTTTTCATTAATGGATTTTTATCTTGCAAGGGCAAATAGGATAGTGCCAGCGCTTGCAACACTTTGCTTTGCTCTTCTTTTATTTGGCTATTTCTTCATCTCACCAACCGACCTAAAGCCTTTAGCGAAGCATGCCATTTCATCTGTTGGCTTTTTTTCTAACTTTACATATTTAAGAGAGTCCGGATATTTTGACGCCGCATCAAATCAAAAGTGGTTACTTCATACATGGTCACTGTCAGTAGAATGGCAATTCTATATAATTTATCCAATTCTAATCGTATGTTTGACAAAGGTTATTCCTAAAAATTACTTAAAGTCATTGCTCATAGTATTTCTATGTATCTCATTTTTCTTTTCTTTATATAGTTCATACAAGTGGCCAAGTTTTGCCTACTTTATGCTTCCAACACGAGCATGGGAAATGTTATTGGGTGGTGTTGCATATTTCGCATCAATAAAAAGAACCAATGCGGCTTCCAACTATGCTACTTACGTTGGGTTAAGTGCAATAATTTGCTCATATATTATTTTCAATGAAAGCACTCATTGGCCTGGTTTATCAGTTACGCTACCTACATTAGGCACATACTTAGTAATAGTTAATCATTCAAAAAGCCTCTTGCTAAACAATAAACTGTCTCAAAAGATTGGAAATTGGTCATATTCTATTTATTTGTGGCATTGGCCAGTAGTGGTATCTTTTTACTATTTTTCTATTGAACGTGTCTTCTTACCACTAGGACTTGTATTATCGCTTGTTTTGGGTGCTTTAAGTTTTTCCACAGTCGAGCAGTTGAGGCTCGCTAAATTTGAATCATCCCTACAAAGTATTGTCAAAAGCACCTCTCTATGGCTTTTAACAATGGTCTTCGTCATTGGTTCTTTCTTCTTTTTTACTGACGGACTAATAAAAAGCACATCTAAAGAGTTCCGCTCAATTTTAAGTGAGACCAGAGAAAGTCCTGTTCGTGACAAGTGTCATCTTCAGACATATGTTAACCCAGAGAGCAGTTGTATTTTAGGAAATAAGAAGAAAGTTAACTGGGCTATTTTAGGTGACAGTCATGGGACAGAGATAGCCTTTGCTTTAAGTGGTGCGATAGGTAAAGAGTTCGGTGTTCAGCAATTCACATTTTCTGCTTGTAAGCCCTCTTATAAGTCTAATGATGAATTCAGCAAGTGTAGTCGCTGGTATAATGACACTGTGGAGTACCTTATAAATCATCAAGAAATTTCCAATGTTGTAATAACACATCGATTGACCAGGTACATTACTGGTGTCGATATTTATGACCACCAAAATTCTGGAAAAACACAGGTAGTTTCAGAAGAGTATACTAAATTGCTATTGGATAATTTTAGAAACATTATTGTCGAATTATCAATGACCAAAGACAAAGTTATTATAGTTGCACCAATTCCCGAAATCCCAAGGCACATCAAAACATTGCTTGGCATTGAGTACAAACGTGGGCGTAGCATTGAAAATGTCTATGGCACAAGTTTAGACTTTTACTATGATAGAAACTTCCGTTTTCTTAAGTTTTTATCTAGTCAGGACTTCTTACCAAATGTTGAAATCATATATGTTGAAGACATATTTTGCGACACCACTACATGCTACGCTGTTAGGGACGGAGTCCCCCTTTATTTCGATGATGACCACCCATCAGTTCTTGGAGCGAAGTTAATATCATCAAAAATCCTAGAAGAACAGTGAAAAGACTAGAAGTGAATCGACCAGACTTCTCTAATCACTCGATTACTTTATAATTATGTGTAGTAAAGTCAACTCCCCATTAATGAAACAGTGCTGAATTAGAGTTTTCTAGATACGCCTTCACCGGTAAATGAATTACGAGATGCAAGCGCGATTGTAGAGCTGATAACTTTTTCTTTATATTTATTGTAAGCTATAATTTAGTTGTAATAATACTACGCTTCAATACGACCACACGTAGCAGTTGATGTACGTTTGCTGTTTGTCCTGGTTTTACGTCTATTAAATCAGTTTCTGGTAAGGGATAGTCTACAATCACGCTACTAGATGTAGCAAGCACGCAGCACTTAAACTTTGGTAACTAATTCTCATAATAGTGGCTTTAATGAAGATTTTTAGTGTACCTCATTAAAAACTGTATTTACATCTACTTATCGGGCGCGGATTTTGCTTAAAGTGATTATATTTAGTGTTGCGAACGATTAAAAAAAACGTTACCGCGTTTAAAGCCATAATCACATGAACACGATTCAGTTTTTTGCGTTAAATTAACAGCGTGAGTTGTCAAAAAATAGCTTTAAGGATTAAGGATGAAAGCAATTATTGAAGGTGGTAAAACACCTGTTGGGACAGTTGTGGTAAGTGGAGCGAAGAACTCTGCAACCCGTTTATTAGCTGCAGCCTGTATTTCGGATGGAGAAGTTGTTTTAAATAATTTCCCTACTGAACTTGTTGATGCTAGACATAAAATTCGATTTTTAGAAAATGTTGGTGCCGACATAGTTGTTGATGAAGGTAAAGAGTCACTGACTATTAATTCTTCTAATATACGTTGTACCGAATTAGATACATACGATTACCCTATTCGAACCACATATTTGCTTGTCGCAAGTCAGATAAAAAATAGTGGTGAGGCACTCATTCCTTATCCAGGTGGTTGTAAAATAGGTAGCCGAGGTTACGACTTACACATGATGGTGTGGCGTGATTTGGGCGCTGAAGTTATTGAAGAGCCTGATTTTATTCGAGTTAAAGCGAGTAAATTCAAAGGCGGAACTATTAAATTCCCAATTTCAACCGTGGGTGGTACAGAGAACGCATTGATTTGCGCATGTATTGCTGAAGGGAAAACTGAAATAGTTAATGCCTATATAACCCCTGAAATCGAAGATTTAATAGACTTTCTTACTCGGATGGGCGCTTACATTGAAGTGACTGGTAATAGCCACATTACTGTTGTAGGAGCATCTGGAAGATTGAAAGGTGTTATCAAGTCAGTAATGTATGATCGAATTGAAGCATTAACCTGGTTAGTATATGCAGTAATGAGTGGCGGTACTTTACATATAAAGAATGTGCCATTCGATTCGATGCAAGTTCCGCTACTACATTTGAAAGAAGCTGGAATCGATTTTTTGAGTAACAGTAGCAGTATATACTATTCACCTGATTGTTTAATAAATGGGCAAGTGCAGCCATTTGAACTCGCTTGTGGTGCACACCCAGGAATAATCTCTGATATGCAATCCTTTTACACGCTACTGGGGATTATTGCGAAAGGCGATTCGCGTATCTTTGATTACAGGTACCCCAAACGTATTGCGTATGCTAATGAGTTGCAGAAATTAATTAGTACACCTGTAGTTGAAGCTGAAGAAGGAAAAATAACCACGCGCGGCCCTGGTAAGTTTAAAGCGGGCGAGGTTATTTCTACCGACTTACGTGGCAGCATGGCATTGGTTATGGCTGCGCTATGTGCTGAAGGCAAGACAGTAGTTCACGATGTAGAAATGGCGCTGCGAGGTTACAACAAGCTTGATAAAAAGTTAGCTGGTTTAGGCATAAACATTGAAGTGGTTGACGAATAATGCTGAAGGGGTTAGTAGAAAATTTTCTTGAAACTATACCCCTTGCTTGCAGGCAAAATTTGCCTGCAAGCGAGTTCAGTTACTGGAAAATAGGAGGGCCAGTTAAATTATATGTCGAACCGAATGACATAAAAGAATTGGCTCTTGCTATAAAGTTGTGCAACGCACAGTCTGATGTTCCATTTTTGGTCGTCGGCGATGGTTCGAATCTTCTTTTCGATTCTTCTGGTTTTGATGGTGTTGTTATTAAAATTGGAAATAACCTTTCTAATTTAAAAATCGATGGTACTAACGTAGTTTGTGAAGCCGGCATGTGGGTTCCTGAGTTCACCTATAGATTATCATCCTATGGGCTTTCAGGAATAGAGCATATATGTGGCATTCCAGGGCGCCTTGGCGGGTTGGTATATATGAACGGTGGCAGCAACAGGCGTTCAATTTTAGAAAACACTGTTTCAATTGAGCTTATTAACAAGCGTGGAGAAATTGAAAAAGTGTTCATAGAAGATCTAGAGTTTGCTTACCGTACATCACCTTTTCAAGAAGCCAATGACGAGCGAATAGTTGCGCGAGTAGAGCTAAAGCTAGAAAAAAGCGAGCGAAAACTAGTCCGAAATCAAATAAAAACAATTCTTTCTTCCCGAAGGAAAAAATTCCCTCGCAAACTACCAAACTGTGGCTCAGTATTTTTATCGGATCCAGCCATGTACGATATTATCGGCCCACCTGGTTATGCGATAGAAAAAGTAGGGTTAAAGGGCAGAGTGAGAGGAAACGCACAAATATCGCCAGTACATGCCAACTTTATTGTGAATAACGGTGGTGCTAGTAGTGATGATGTACTGTATTTGATAGCCTTAGCGCGACGAGAAGTGTATCAAAGCACGAATTTTTTGATGGATTGCGAAGTTAGATACGTTTATCCAAATGGCGGCCTAGTACAAGCGCATCTTAAAGCTGATAGTTCATATTCTTTATAGAAATATGTCTGTTAGAAACTATAAAGCCGTCATTTATAGGTCCTTCTAAAGCGAATTTAAGTAGGTTATTGAGTGTCCCAATTTTTGAAACTACCTGTAGCTAAGCTATTGTATTGCTTTCTGCTGCTCTATTTTATGTATTACTTCAGCATTATTGACTTTTTAACGGGGCAGGGAGGTAAAAATACTTTAGAACAAGCTGCTTCAGGGAATTTAGTTAGACAGTTAATTGGCGTTATAGTTTTGGGAGTTTGTGGCCTTTGCTTTTTGTATTTACCACGAATTAATGTTCCTGAGTTTCTCAATAGAAACAAGTTGCTAGTATGCTTTTTACTCTTTTGCATTTTGTCTATTGTTTGGTCTGTTGCACCATTCGTTTCATTCAGAAGGCTGATAGCATTTATAACATTAATTTTAGCAAGCTACGTGTTAGTAAAATCGTTTACGGCTGAATCATTACTAAACTTCCTATTAAATACTATATTTTGGGTTACGTTACTCGGAATTGCTTATACTATCGTGACTGGGAAGGGCTTTTCATTTGGCTTCTCGTCAAGAGGTTACGGATTGTCAGGCATCTTTCTTGATAAAAATGCTGCAGCCCGACTTTACGGTTATGGTATCGTGTTGCAAGCTAGCCCTTTCCAGATACAGAAAGAAAAGTGATATTTTTATATTATGCACTTTAACGCTTGCCATATTACTTTCTCAATCTGCTTCTGCGTTTGCAATGACAGTTATTGGTTCAAGTTTAGTAATAGGACTCCAACTATTTAAAGGTCAAAATCCTAGCCAGTCATTGTCGCGGTTCGTTATTTTTGTATTTATACTATCTTTTGCTTCAATTGTTCTTTATTTCTCTTACGAATATGCACTTAGTTTAATGGGAAGAGACCCTGGAATGACTAATAGAACAATTATATGGGAGTTATTATTGCCTTTCACTGAAGAGAAATCGTTCTTGGGTTATGGCTTTGGTGCATTTTGGGCAAGTTCTGAGGCGGTTGCATTTTCTGAAAGGTGGGGGTTTATAGGAAATGCACACAGTGGTTATTTTGAGGCTTTGTTAAATCTGGGCAAGACTGGACTGTACTTAAAATTTATTTTTCTTATTAACTTTACAGTTATATCAGTTTCGAATTATGTGAAAGGTGGTAAATTTGCTTTATTCACCTTGCCTGTTGTAATTATTCAGTCGATATCTAATTATGCGGGATTTGTGATTTTTAACCATAACAGTATGGATATGGTTATATTTTCCTTAGCTTATTTTATAGCAATAAATGAATATCATTATCTAAAAAGTGTTATTAAAAAATAACACTTTTAAAAAATAAATACTATCTCTTACTAACCATGTGTTATTTAAGTTGCCTAATTTTTCTCAAGGTATAGATCAACGGAACCTTGATGGCTTGAATAGCAGAAAGTTTAATTATTGTATTCATTAGTAAGTTTTTTACGTTTTTGTTCTCTATCAGTGAACGTTCTATAAACGTATTCGCATCTTCGATATTGTCGTTCATATATAGGCGAAGTGATGTTAGGAAACAAAAGTCGGATACCTTTCTACTCGGTTTTCTTAACAGCCCGGCTTGAATTCCATAAACGTCTAAAAGATCTTTTCCACATGCTTCTCTCATTTCATAGCACTGGACCGCAAATGCCATTAAAACCTTCTGTAAATAGAGCTTTTCATGGTTGGTCGCTATACCATCATTTTTGAACAAGCCTCTTTCGTACAAATTTTCTGGAATGACGAAAAATCTACCGGTTTTTATTAGTCGTAACCAGAGGTCTTTATCTTGAGCAAACTTGAAAAAGTGTCTGTATCCACCAACACTGCTATATGCTGATTTTCTATACATAACTTCACCATGCCCAATAGGAGTAGGTTTATAAGTTAAATCAGACTCTGGCACGTCTCCGGAAGTAAGCGCGAATAGCTTTCGCTTTCCTTCTCCCTTGTTGTCTATTTCGACATCTGTGTAATGGCATGAAACTAAGCTATAATCTTGGTGTTTATCTAAAAAATCCGATTGTGTACGAATCCTGTTAGGTAAAGATACGTCACCTGCACCATGAATAGCTATGTATTCTCCGCGTGCATTGTCGATAGCTCTTCTCATAGCTCCGACAAAACCTGTGTTATTCTGATGAATAATTGTTAGCTTTTCGCACTTTAATTTCTCTAGCTCTTCTCTAACTTTATTATCTGGGCTTCCATCATTTACTACAATGACTTCAAAATCACTAAAGTCTTGAGCTAACAAAGAACCAATTGATTCAGAAATCCGATCTGCTCTATTGTATTGTGCAACACATATTGAGACTTTTATTGAACTGCCCAAAACTATTTTCCTTTAGCAAAAAATTGTTATCACTATTCTGTTGTAGTTTATAACCAATTTCAAGCAGACAAGGTACTAACAGAAGTTAATAAGCATAAATCATTTTTGCGTGTAATATTTATGTTTTTATTGTGTGAAAATATTGGTTGTAGACAATAAATAGCATTAAATAGCACTGAATTGTGATACGGTTAACTGCTAGTTAGATAAATTATTTACGTTTAGATTATCATAGAAGTAATATATTTTTTACTCGTGTTGTATGCTTCATTAAGAGGGAAAAGCTTTGAACGATAAATTCATGGTATCGGTTATAATACCTGCTTATAACGCATCGGCTACAATTACTAGAGCTTTAGACTCAGTCAAGGCTCAAACTCTCCAACCTAGTGAAGTAATAATTGTTAATGATGGGTCTTCAGACAATACTTCTGCCGTTATACAAAACTATATAAAGTCTACTGCACTCAATATTATTTTAGTTGAGACTAAGAATGGAGGCCCCTCGAAAGCTAGAAATATTGCTATTGAAAGGGCCAAAGGTAATTGGCTGGCTTTTTTAGACGCTGACGATATTTGGAATAATAGTGACAAATTGTTACTTCAAAGCAGGTTGGTAGAGAAATATCCAGATACGGTTTTAGTCGATACATTTTCAGAAGTTTACTGGAACGACACCAAAACAAATATTAATGACACTGTAAAAAATGATAATGCGTTTGAGTTACTACTTACTAAGAACATAATCAATGCGACCTCTTCCGTTTTATCAAGTGCTGATTCAGTAAGGCTGGCAGGTGGGTTCAATACAGAAATAAAATTTGGTGAGGACAGGCTACTTTGGGCAAAGCTCGCTTTGCAAGGAAGATTTAGAACTGTCGAAATGTTATGCGTTTATAAAGAGAATCATGATGCTAACTTAACCTCTAATGGTATGACAAACCTAAAATATAGAAAGATGCTAGTTGAGGAGTTATTGAGCTTGAAAAACTTTTCTGAGAGAAAGGCGAAAGCTATTTGGCTCTTAAACTTCGAAGAATTTTTGAAGAAAGCCCTTAGAAATAGATGCTTCAACTTATACAACTCGATCGCATTGAGTGCTTTTAAAAAGTCGAGGGAAAGTTTTATCATGTCAAAGTATTTTTTATTTTGGATTCCCTCTTTAATCCTTTCTTTTTTTACTAGTAAATAGATATATGGTTACCGCTAATAATCGAATCATCCATTTGTTTTGGGTTTTCTTTGAGAAGTTCGGGCTTGTATTTCTTTCGATTTTTTCGTTTCTAATTTACGCAAAGTTTCTTTCACCTGAACAAATGGGAATCGGGATACTTTTGTTGGCTGCTGTAGAGTTCTTTGCAATGTTTGTAATATCCTTAGTAGACAACTCTATAATTAGACTAGATAAAATCACTACCCAGCAAGATGGTTGTATCTTCTGGGTACTTCTATTAGTTAGCCTTATTTTATCTTCTCTCACCTATTTAGGCTATTTACTTTACTTCAATGATAACCGTATTTTGTTAATAGGTTTCCTGGCAGTTTGCTCTTTACCGTTTCAAATTTCGGTTCGATTGCACATTGTTCATATGAGAATTAAAAGACAATTTAAAAAGCTTGCACAGCGTACGATTTTTGGAAAAGTACTCGGTATGCTGGCTGGAATTTATTTGGCAATCTATGGATACGGCGATTTCTCTATTGTCGTTCAAACATTAGTTATGGCAATAAGTTCCGCGTTCATGATTTTTGTTCTCGAACCAAGACGGTTACCTTTTAATTTTGATAGAAAGTTTATTTACGAACAATTGAGAGTAGGGGTACCTTCCTCTATCAAAGCAATAAATGTTACGTTATTTATGAAAGGTTTAGTCGTATTAATTGAGACAACATTAGGGACTGCTGCTGTTGGATTCTATAACTTCGCGTCTCGACTTGTCGAGCTGCCAAGGACAGCGCTGATGTCTGCTTTGATGGGATACGCCAACCCTGTTTTCTCAAAAAGAAAAAATGAAGGAAAGTCTATAAATACCCTATTCATAGACGCAACGCGCTTCAGCGCATTATTGATCATGCCCTTTTTTATTGGAATGAGTGTTATGGCAGAACCAATAATTGAGCTTCTATTTTCAAATAAGTGGGCTCCTTCTTCCTTGCTATTACAAGGCATAGCGGCTGTTACTTCTTTAAATCTGTTTTTTCTTTTTTTACCTAGCTCATTAGTGGCACTGGGGAAAACTAAGCTAGGCCTAAAAGGTCAGCTATTTTCTAGTGCTATAGGATTACTTTTTACTGCTTTAACCATTAATGAATATGGTTTAATTGCGATTATATTTGGCTTAATTGTGAGAACTCTTTCTAACAATATTGTCAACTTTTATGTTCTGAAGAAAATTTTGCATATAACTTTCTTTGAGTTTAGCAAATGTTTCATAGCTCCAGTAATCGGTGCAATCTCAATAGTCGTTTCAATAACGCTCTCTCGACTAACTTTAATTGTGAGCCCTCTCCTCTTACAAACTATAATTGAAGTCATTGTAGGCATTTTGGCCTACATACTCACCGTATTTGTTTTAAATAAAAAAGTTGTCAAGGAGTTTAAAACCTTCCTTAATTCATAGAATCAAAATAAATTTTGGAAATATGGCATTTTTTAATAGTCAATCTGGTATTTTGCCTATAACAAGGTCTCCGTTATTGTCAAATTTTGAAAAATTCAATACACGGTTATTGTAGGGAATGGATACCGATATAAAAGGTTCTGATAAAACGCTGTTTGTAATTTCTTCAAGCATCTGTTTTTCTTGGGGGGCGAGAAAGTCGGTTATGTTAGCATTGTAAATCGAGTCTTCTACAATCGTATTAAACATAAAGTTTTTTATATACATTGATTCTTTATATTTACCTGGGTCATTTATACTAAAACCCATGTTGTGCCAGTGTTTATCATGAATTAGAACATTGTTTTGAGCATGTACCCAGAAGCTTGAATCGCCTGCAAAACTTGCGTAGGCGATACCATTTGAGCCGGTAAATACAAAGTTATTAAAGATATTAACTATTCCCGCTGGCCTACTAAAAAGCCCGCCCAATTTGAAAGCAGCCCAAGATTTCTGGCGCTGATCACCCAGATTATGTATGTAGTTGTTAAAAATATAGCTTGGTCCTAGCATATTAGGAATAGCGCTTACACCACAATAGCCTTGTTCTATTTCGTTGTTATAAAATAGTACATTGCTTTGGCCACCATCTAACTCAATTATGTCATCATTCGAATACGCTAGATAATTATTATAAATCGCCGAATCTCTTATAAACCCACCCCACGATCTGCCATTCAGTCGACTTTCAATAACATCGTTGAACCTATGTTCATCCGTTCCATAAAAGCGATTGTTTCTAATAATATACTGGCCTTGCAGGCTTTCATCGTAATTGTTAGCTAATATGAGCATTGCCGCTGGACCTTTTGGGTGCCCATACCCCCAATGGTTTGCTTTTGGGGTTGGCGAATGGATTGTACATTCCTCTACAACAACAATCCCTGTTCTAACTAACGTCATACCGCCGTCATAGTTTATCGGTGTGTTTGAGCCGACTTCATAGGCAATACCGTTTCTATAGTAACTCTCTCCGCGACCCCACTGCGAAACGTTACACCCTTTAAACCATAAATGGCTAGCATCTCTGCTAAATATTCCATGTCGACGTCCCCCTTTAACAACAATATTTTCGAACATGATGTAACTATTACTTCCAATATTGATTGCATATTCATCGTTTTCATCTGCGATTATGGGCGTATTTTCATCACCAATAATTTTCGCCCAGCCCCCTTCTTTTCCTTGTATATTGAGCGAGGGAATATCTAGCGTTCCACCACTATAAATATCACTTAATTTGTAAACTAAATCTGGGTCTACCGGAGGGGTTTCTGCACGTGTAGTGAACTCAAAAGTGAAAATTTCTGAAGGCAACTCTAACGGTGTTACGGTAATTTCAACATTGTACTGTGTGTCAGAATCTAGGTGGACTAAACTTCCAGATAGCGCTTGCCTTACCGGTTCCCAATAAAGCTCTAGGCCTTCTTGCCACTGGCTTTCTCCAACTTTTTTGAAACGTACTTCAGTTGTGCTTTCTTCATGTTGGTCAAACAGTGTAATACTTGCTGAATGAATTAATGGGACGATTCTATGTGTTTCACCCGATGAAGTGGGTGGCGCTATGTCTGCGGGGGGGATGCCAGAGCGAATTGCTGCAAGCATTATAGCGTCTTCATCAATTGAGTGGTCGAGTTTTAAATTTTCTACGAGTAGCATTTTCTTTGAGGGGAATAGTCGAAGTGCTAATTCTATAAAGTCAGCTGCTTTCTCTGGTTGCTCCGCACACAAAGAAGATACAGCTTGGACAATAGTTGATTTTTTAGCCTTATTTAGAATGCGAGCTGCTTCAAAAGTATTCTCTTTGAACACTGGGGCTGTCAAAACGTTATTTTTTACCAATAAGTCAATTGAGCTAACAGTTTCATCTAAGCTGTTAGTGCTTTGCATTATTCTATTTACTTCTGGATTGCTACTGTAAGAGTTAGAAAGGCTTTTTGCTCCGTTTATAGAGCAAGCGGTCAAGGAAATTATTAAGAATAAAGTAACTGAAAGTATGTGAAAGCTTTTTGGGAATATAAGCATGAAAAAAACCTTTCTCCTTTGATGAGATAGTTCTTTAACACTAGCCCAAAAAAAAACAAATGCCTGCTTGGTTGTGTTTGGAAAAGTGGCACGTGCACTTAAGTTGTTGACCCGAATGGCTTTTAAAATTGTAAAAAATGACTCTAATGCAAAGCGTAATCACGTTCTTAATTAGAATTGACAATCGAAAGCTTTAATATCTGCGCTATCACCTTTTCGATACTGTTTATGAAACGATAAAACTTTTATATTTCCTCGCTGAAACTTGGGCAGTGAATCGCTTTACGCTCTCTATCAATTTAATATTATCTACTTCACTTTCGTTTTTAATTAATTCGTTTTTCATTGCGCTAGCAAGCATTGTGATATTCTCATACTCAACCAAAGGAGCAACCTGACCATCTTGCAATATTTCGCGCGCTCCGTGAGGGCAATCAAAAGCAACAACCTGTGTGCCTACAGACATCGCTTCTACAATCGCATTGGGGCTTCCTTCAAACCTAGAAGATAGTACATACAGGTCGGCAGCTTTCATCTCAGCAATTATATTGTCTGAATAGCCAGGCAAAGAGACGTTATCGTGCAAACCCAGTTCACTTATTTGTTGTTCTAATTCTTCGCGTAATTCACCTTCACCAAATATTATTAGTCGGCAAGGTATATTTTTTTGAACATCGGCAAACGCATCCAGTAGCATATCAAACCCTTTTTGATAGCTTAACCTTCCTACCGCGATAACCGTAGGCATGGCTTTATCAATTAACCAGGGGTGCTTTGGCGGTTGCTGTGCGGCCAATTCCGTTTCTTTCGTTAATACGGGGTTTGGAGCCGTTACAACGTCTTTTGCACGAACCACTGTAGTATCTATTAAATCTTGCGCCACACCTTTTGATACCGCAATTACTGGGTTAGGCAACAGGCGATAAATAAAGGGCGCAAGAAAGTAGGTAGCCTTCATCACCTTGTCAGAATTTACTTTCTTATCCAATGAAAAGGCATTTCTTTCGCTTACACTTAACTTTTTAAGCCAGCCTAATGAAGCGCACGTTATAGCGGTAATAACGTTGATATGAGTTAATGCCGCCAAAATACCATCTGGCTGGCAGCGCTTTAGCGCAGAACGAAGCGGACCAAATGCATTTAGCGTTCTTTCGCAACGCAACTCAATTAAGTTAACTTGATCACTCAGGTAGGGCTTGTTACTGCCACCTTGAGTGATCAGTATCATATCTACATGATCACCGTCTTCTATCATTTGGTTAGCTAATCTAACCATCATTTTTTCTGCACCACCGCCTCTAAGGTCATGAAGAACTATACATATTTTTGCCATGACTTATCCAAATTGTGCAATGTAAGCGTTTGCGACGTTTTTATATGAAAAGTGTTTTACTTTGTCGCTAATTGGTTTCGATTTAAGCGAATTATAATTGCATAGCGCGTTCGATAGAGCATCTGTGTCTAACGCTTTTACTAAAATCCCAGTTTCGTCAGGCGTAATGAGTTCGCTTGGGCCTGTGGGGCAGTCAAAAGCAATTACTGGGGTATTCAAAGACATTGCCTCAACTAACACTGTGGGCATGCCTTCATGCCTTGAAGATAAAATAAAGGCTTCTGCGCGCTTTATTATGCAATAAGGGTTGGTTGTGAAGCCTGTAAAGTGAACTAGGTCGTTAATACCTAAGCTAGCAGCTTGTTTTTTTAATGCCTCAAGGTCTTCACCTGCTCCTACTATTACCAGTTCCGGTAACGTGGCATCTTTCATGCGTGCTTTAGAATAGGCTTCTAAAAGAAGGTCAAAACCTTTTTGTTCCACCAGTCGCCCTACGCCACAAAAATACCGTTCGGGTAGGGGGCTTTGTGGGCTTTCACTGGATAACTTTTCGATGCTCGGTTGAAGTACAGCATTAGGAATAAAGCTCACTTTATTCTTACCAAAAATAACAGCGTCTTTAATTTGCTGTTTGAGACTTTCTGATACGGCGATGATTTTTCCATTGGATAGGCTGTATAAAGAGTACAGCGCTTTAATAGCCCATGGAGCTAGTTTTTGGTCGCTAACGTCAAACGCACAGTGCCTAGTATAGATAACCTTTAACTTTGGAAAACGTAATTTGCATAAGAAAGCTAAAATATTAGCCGTTTCTGTTGCTGCAATAATGACGTTAATTTCCTTTCGCTTTATTAAGCTGTATAGGTAGCTCAATTTTTGTCTAAAACCGTTATTGCTGTCTGCCGCGAATGCTGAAAAAGAATCTTGTAATTGACTAAAGCCTTCTTTGCTCTCGCCAGTTACATCGTGTACGTAAAAAACAGAGGTAACACCCTCATCACCTAACGCTTGAGATAAGTTTTTATGTACTCGCTCTACACCACCTCCAGTGGTAAAGAACTTATGAATAAACAGTACCTTGTATTTTTCCATGGCTACAGCTATGCCTGTGATTTCATTCTGTGCTTCCACGCACAATAAATAGAGTGGGGGTTGGTTGTAATATAGCGCCACAAAAACTTGCGAGGCTCGGTTACAGCACGATGTAACCACTCAAACCCTATTCGCTGCATAAACTCAGGGGCGCGTTTATAGTCGCCGGTAATATAGTTGTAGCAACCGCCACAAGTAATAATAACCGCTACGTTAAGTTTGTTCTTATTTCTAACCACAAACTCTTGTTCTTTGGGTTTGCCTAAACCAACCCACAGCACATCTACGTTTGCAGCATTAATTGCTGCAATAACTTCTGCTTCGTTGCTTTCATCGAAATAGCCATGGTGAGTGCCAGCAATGTGAAAGTTAGCATAACGCTGCTTTAGAATACCTGCGCACTTTTCAACAATGCTTTGCTGGCCACCTAAAAGGTAATGTCTTACATTTTCTGATGAGAGTTGAGGAATGTCGTGTATTGTGTCTGTCGTTGCTGTGCGTTCTGGAATTGGTTTGTCGGTAAACCACTTAGAGAAAGCTACAACACTTTGTCCATCGGCATGGATAATGTCTGCGCTTTCCAGTAAACGCATAAATTCAGGGTCGCTATTAGCAATTGAAATGCCTTGGCCATTTGAATCAAATATTGTTAACGGTGATGGCCCAGCGTTTGCAAGTGTATGACTTTTAATACGCTCTACGATTAAATCAACTAACTGTTTTCTGCTTAGGCATGCCGTTTTTAGTCCGCCCACATTCGTAAAAACAACTTCTTCCATTTTCATTGCTTTCGGCACCTGCTGTACTTATTTTCCGTTTTTTAGGATGTTATTCGCTAAGAATGACAATTTTGTGATTTTATCAGATTACTCTGGTTTTATACATTTATCGTGCCATGCAAAATACAAGCGCATTCACAAACACTGAATTGTAGGGGGAATGGATTTTATTATATTTTTGCCTACAACAATAAATGTATATGTCGAGTGATGCAATGATGTATCCTATGGAAAAGGCTGTTAAATTATATGTTGAGGAGTTTCCTGCTCTTACAGTGTGTTTTTATTTTATAATGGCTAGGCAAATTCATCTAATGGCTGGTAAGTGAATAAGTTTCGGCGAAATTTTAATGTTTGGGTACGGGTTATAGTTATCTCTGTGCTAGCCATAGTTTGCTCTAGAATTTTAGCAGACGGCGACCTTGTGTTTTCCGAATTGTTGTATCAGCGAATTGACGAGGTCTACGGTAGTAAAGCGAAAGAGCGCGTTGCAAGCTGGCAGAGGGTATTAAACAGTGCGAAACAGCTGGATGAAGATGAAAAGCTCTATGAAATAAATCGTTTTTTTAACGAACTCCCATTTGTTGACGATAGTCAGCATTGGAATAAATCTGATTACTGGGCAACACCGGTTGAATTCTTGGCTTCTAATGGTGGCGATTGTGAAGACTTCACTATTGCTAAATATTTTAGCTTAAGGGCACTAGGTGTTCCCGAGGAAAAAATGCGGTTTATGTATGTCAATGCGCTTAGGTTAAATCAAGCGCATATGGTTTTGGCTTACTTCCCTAAACCCAATGCTGTGCCCATTGTATTAGACAACATTAACCCACGCATATTACCGGCCTCCCAACGGCGTGATCTTGTACCCATTTACAGCTTCAACGGTGACGGTCTTTGGCTTGCTAAAGCTCAAGGGCGAGGAAAACAAATAAAAAATAGCCCAAACCATAGTTTATGGGAAGACCTTACTACTCGAATGGAAACGGGCTTTTAAAATTTAGGATTGAAAATGTCTTTAAGTCGACAATTTGGTTTAGGTTTTTTATCCGTACTTGTACTGGTCTTTTTAGGTACAGTCTGGATAAATGTTAATAGCACGCGCTCGTATATAAGCGATCAATTGTCTTCCCATGCTCAAGACACGGCAACATCTTTAGGTCTGTCTATCTCACCGTACGTTAGTATGGAGGGCGGACTACCGGTAATTGATACCATGGTTAATGCTATTTTCGACCGTGGCTATTATGAAAGTATCGAACTACAAGATTTAGATGGCAATACGTTGCTTAAAAAGGTTAACCCTCCGAGGCCCGAATTGGTTCCTGAATGGTTCATGCAACTATTTCCTATTACTCCACCAATCACCAAAACAGAGATTAACTCAGGCTGGGTAATGGCTGGCGAATTAACAGTTAAGAGTCACCCCGGACTTGGTTATGCACAGTTATGGAGCAATGCAAAGCGCACTTTTGTACTAACACTGGTGCTTTTCGTAGTAGGAACCCTATTGCTCGCTATTTTACTCAAACTTATCACTAACCCGTTGAAGGTGGTTATACGAGCTGCCGAACGTATAGCTAATCGCGACTTTAACCCTATTGAGTATGAACCTAAAACGAAAGAACTTGGCCTACTGGTTAAGGCGTTTAATAAAATGGCGGGTATTCTTTCGAAACAATACAGTGAGTTAACGGCCCAAGCGCAAGCCTATTATAAAAAGGCTTATCTTGACCCACTAACGCAATTAGGAAATAAACAAGCCCTAGATAATAAGTTAGCGCGTATATTCACTAAAACAGAAGAAGAGCCAGTAGCGGGCTTTTTGGTTCTTGTCAGGCTTTCAAGCCTAGCGCACGTTAACGAGTTAGAAGGTGCGGCTATTGCTGACGAATATATTAAAAATGTGAGTAAAATTTTACTTACCGCTACGCAGCAGAAGGGGGAGTTGTTTAGATCTCGCGGTGCCGATTTTGCAATTTTATTGGAGGATATGAGTGATGAAGATTGTCTGAGTGTGCTTGAAAACTTATCGGAGCAATTTAAGGCAAATAACTCTGACATGTTTAAAAATGGGTATGCCCACATAGGCGTAGCACATTTTGGCGCTGATACTCAAAAGGCCCTGTTGCTGGAGCAAGCTGATTCTGCGTTGACTTCTGCTTCTACTATTCCCAACGGTTGGCAATTAGCCAGCAACATTACAGTTCAACAAAGTCATCAAAGCTGGCGCGAGCAACTTAAACGTATTATTAATGAACAAGCTATTGATATTCTTCTACAACCTGTAAAGAATTTTGACAATGATGTTCTTGTGTCTGAGTGCCTTGCTCGCTTTATAGATAGTACTGGAACGAATTACTTGCCGATGGCTCAGTTAATACCAGAATCCGAAAAGCTATTAGTATCTGGAGAGCTTGATAAAGCAATACTTAGAAAAATTGATTCTCTGTTAAGTAAATCACCAAAGAGTAAAGAGCATAAGAGTATTTCTATAAATATATCAACAGCTTCGCTTAGTAGTATGGATAATGTGGGTGAACTTATTGATATCCTGAAACGGGTACGAGAGAAATCTAAAAATGTGATAGTAGAGATTCATGAGCACTCACTTCACCGATGCTTTAAAAATTGTGTATTTTTTGCAAATAAGCTGCGAGAGATAGACTGTAAGATAACGATAGAGCGCTTTGGTAGTTCAATATCAGCTTTTGCGCACATAAGGCAGATTCGACCGGACTATATAAAATTAGATGGAAGTTTCACTCGTCATATCAATTCATCGGAAGAAAACCAGTTCTTTGTCAGTAGCTTAGTGAGTATTGCTCACGGCCTTAATATTGAAGTAATAGCTGAGTTAGTGGAAGATGAAGATGAGGCTCGATGCTTGCATGGTTTATTCGTAGATTATGTTCAAGGTTACTATTTCGGAAAGCCAGAAGTGTGGTCTTGAAACGAAAGTTTTAGAAACAGTTAGCCTTTAAGATACTATATTTTAACCTGCTAACAACGTAAACTAATTGCATTAGGTTTAATGTCATAAATTTTGGAGTTACCATGCGCAGATTTATTTGGGTTTGTTCTCTTGTTTGTTCATCATTGATGTTCGCAAGCATGGCTCAATCGCAGGAAACCGGTCAGCAAGATTTGAAAGCATCGGCAATATTAATTGATGCTGCGAACGCACCCGGATACAAAGTTATCCAGGAAATAGAAAAAGCAATTGATGGCGGCGTCGAGGGAAATGAAGCCACAAAGGCGACTTTAGCCACACTGTCTGCAAGTGAAAATGAAACGCTAACCACCTCGCAAAAGGACATGCTTTCGACTTACACGCAAGCCAGTTATGCGTTTTTTAATGCTTTGATTGGCGGTTCTGAAATATTCGAAGCTACATTTGCTTCAATTGAAGAACTACCCGCGAACGCTGGTGATGTTGTTACTGTTGCAGTTACCTTCTTTCCAGAGCAAGCCAATGAAATTCTAGCTGCGGCGGTATTAACAGGTGAAATTACGCAGGAAGACGCGATTGCATTAGCTTTGCTTGCCGGCGCTAACCCTGAGGACGTAAGTACTGAAACTGCGGCAGGCGGAGACATTACAGCCGTTCCTGCTCCACTTGGCGCTGGCGTTGGTGCTGGTGGCGCGGGTGGTGGCGATACTACCGCCTCTACTAACTAATACTAAAACACCCCGCGTATGCGGGGTTTGTTTTTTAGCGAACTCATCTGGCATTATTCTTCAATTTTATTAGTATCTCTCTTCAATACCTGCACTATTGGAACTTAACTTGAGTACACATCATCACTTCGTCGCAGCGGAGCGAATAATCTTCTATAGTTTCTTAGTTTTCCTATTTTGGCTTCCATTGCCACTTGGATCGAATCGCCCTTGGGCGTGGTCTTTAATGGAAATTTATAGTTTCTTTATGCTTATTAGTTTGATTTGGATACATAGAGAATCCGCTATAGAACGCCTAAAGCCTTATAAAATACCAATACTGTTATTTAGTATTTTCGTAGTATGGGTTTGGGTACAGCAACTAACACTTCCCGTATCTGTAATAGATTTAGTGTCACCCAATAGTTATGCACTATTTAAGTCTGCAGGTGTTGGCGATGGCACGACCATATCAGTAGACCCAACGCAAACTAAAATCAGTTTACTAAAATCTATCAGTTACCTATGCGTTTTTATTAGCTGCTTGTTACTAATAACAACACCCAGTAGAGCGAAACAAGTCATGCTTTGTTTTTTACTGGCTGGCGTTTGGCAGGCCACCTATGGCAGTTTTGAAGCATTGTCAGGTTTATCAAGAAGCTTAGTATTCGATTTGCCAGTTAAAAACATCGCCACAGGCACATTTGTTTATCGAAACCATTACGCCAATTTCTTGGTGCTTTGCTTGGCCATGAGTGTGGGTTATCTAGTTAGTACATTGGAAACGAGAAGCCTGCCAACCAGTAGAGCAAAACTGCGCAGTATTTTAACTACACTTTTGAACGGTAAGGCACTGGTGAGGATATGTCTCGCTATTATGGTTATAGCTTTAGTTATGTCTCGTTCTCGTATGGGAAATACTTCTTTTTTCATTGCTATGACTATCACTGGTTTGCTTGGACTGTATTTAATTAAGAACAAGACCAGAGGCTTAACGTTTTTGATTATTAGTATGTTTATTATCGATATTTTTATATTAAGCGCCTGGTTTGGTCTGGATAAAGTTCAAGAAAGGTTAGTGGCTACCAGTTTGGAGCAGGAGAGCCGTGATGAAGTAGTAAGAGATGCATTGCCGTTACTCGGTGACTTTGCTGTAACGGGGTCAGGCATGGGAAGTTTCTACGGTATATTTCCTAGCTATCAAAGTGAAAATATACGGCTTTTTTACGACCATGCTCATAACGACTATTTGCAATTTGCGATTGAAGCAGGGATACCTGCTACAGCACTGTTGCTTACCCTTGTGATTATGTGCCTATATTTTGCAATTCGAGCTATGCGAGAGCGTGCAGATTCAATAATGAGAGGCGTGGCTTTTGGGTGCACTATGGCTATTTTGAGCGTTGCCATTCATATGACAGTGGATTTTCCACTTCAGGCACCAGCAAATGCAACCTACTTTACTACGATATTAGCATTGTCATTGCTTTGCACTAAGGTAAAAAGAGAGAGTCGAAAACGAAGGTCGAAACGCCATGCTGCCGGGGGAAATCTATGACTTTAAAATTCAAAGGGCGAATAGAGGACGACCCAGTAATAAGAAACTTGCTAAATGCTATGCCAGATGACGTAAAAAAATCTTTTACAGAAAAGCAGTCTACCTATTTAAAAACTGCAGTGGCTTCACGGCAATGGGGAAGTCACCCAATAGATTTACGAGGAACGGTTAAGGGCTTTAAGCACCGTTACTATTATGTATTCTTAGCAGGAAAGAACAAGCGAGAGCTAAGTAGAAGAGAAGAAAGAATGTCACAGTTGGTACAGGCAGGAATTCTATCGCTATTTTTAACGCTCTGTGTGCTTATAGGACTTGTTGTTTTATATATACTTAAATCGGCGCTAGGCATTAACTTATTTGAAGGTTTCTCTTTGGGGTTGTGGGATTGGATCAACACTTAGCTAGTCGAAGCACATAACCGTTGTTTTCGCTAGCAAGCCATCTACAGGTTATGCGTCTTTGTTCGTATTTCTCAACAAGAGCTAGTGCTTTATCTCGTGATTGAGGCGAAAGTATTGCGTTGTAAATTCGATGTTTTATTATTTGCTTGTATTGAGAGTATAAAGGGTGCCGTGCTTGATACGCAGCAAGCCCCAATTCTGTAAACAATAAATGTACTTCTGGCTGGCTCTTTCCGAACTTATCAGCTTGTGACAAATAAAACTTAAAGTCTTCGTCGAATTCTCCATTTCTCCATTTTAAAACAGCCATATTGGCCCAGGTAACTGGCCAACCTGGGCGATTTTGTATAGATAGCTGGTAAAGCTGCATGGCCTCATTGGTAACGTTAACAGTGTCTGTTTCTAACTTTTGATACAATCCCCACTGGTAAATATCGGCTAACACGTCTAAGTACAGCGGGTTGTTTTTAGAAAGCTCAACTGCTTTTTCTGCAGTTTCTTTTGCAAGAACATAGTCGCTTTGACTATTTATCTTCTCACTCTCTTTCCACTGCATTAACAGGTTGTTTGCCTTGTAGTAGTGCAAAGCTGCACGCAATTGGTCGAATGATGCGCTAATAAATGAAAGTAAGATAAGAGTTACCACACCAATAACCAAGTATTTAGTTATCTTAGCCTTTTGGTTCATTGAAACCATTTGCTAGCTATTCTCCAAGGTGTAGTGACAAATAAAGTTTCAGATACCTCTTTGCCAAAGTTTTGCGATACTAGGTTATAAGCGGCATCCATTTCTACTGGGCGGCGTTTTAAGCTGTGAGCGTCAGATGCAATGATATCTACCAAATTGTCTTCAAGCATTTTGAATCCTGTCTGCATTGCTGCATTAGAAAAGGTTCCTGTTAAAACACCTGCAGTTAATTGGAAAAGAACACCTTTACCTTTTAGCCATAATGCTTTGTTGTAGTCTGCAATTATGTCTCTGTTACGCTCAGGGTGAGCAATCATAGGCTGAACGTTGTTGCGTAGAAACCAACCGATGAGGCGATCAGTACCGGCTGGAATATGACTATGAGGAAGTTCTAGAAGAACAACGTCTTTGCCATCCCATTCGCCAATATAAGGGAGGGCTTTATTTGCAAACATTTGAAGAAGATCTGGTGAGATACGACATTCCGCTGCATAGTGAGATTTAAGCGGAATGTTATTCTCAATAAGTGCAGCGGAAAAATCTGCGTGCACCTTTGCGATGGTATTCAAGTCGTTATCGAAATAACCACTATGTATATGCGGTGTACAAACAATATGGGTTACACCTTTATCTACAGCATCTTCAGCTAAAGCGAGTGAAGCCGCCATATCGGCGGCTCCATCATCAATACCCGGAAGTAAATGACAGTGTAAATCGATCAAGTTTTTGATTGCTCCTCAGCGGTATCGGATTGATAACCGTAACGGTCGTAAAATCCTACGTAATCGTAAGATTTAGACGCTTTTTTCATATCGACTTGATTTAACACTACACCATCCACTCTTTTTCCAGCTTGCATGAAACGCGTTAAACCGCTGTTGATAAGTTTATCACTTGTGCTATCTGCTTTCACAACATAAAGCAGTGTATCACAACAGTTAGAGACCACCATGGCATCACTTACAGCCTGCGTTGGCGCGGTATCAATAATTATATGATCGTAGGTTGCCCTAAATTCAGATATAAGATCCCTGAAGCGATGAGAAGCAAGCAGTCTCTTGTGGGGTAGGGGGGATGGTTCCAGAACAAATAATATCTATTCCAGAGTTGACGTCATTAACCAAGCATTCGTCAAGCGTATGTGTACCCGAAATGAGGTTTGCTAAACCTGGTTGAAAACCAGGGAAACCAAATTGCTTCGCAATTGTAGGGCGGCGAAGGTCGGCCTCGATCAAAAGAACTTTTCCTAACTGCCCCATAGCAAAAGCAAGATTTATAGAAACGGTAGTTTTACCTTCTTTTGGCTCACTAGACGTAACCATAAATACTTTTTGAGAACTATCTAAATGAAGCAGTTGTAAACTTGTTCTAAGAGTTCTTATTGCCTCACTAAACGAGTGATGCTTGTTGTCGAAAAACTGTCGAAGAGGAAGGTCTTCTTTACGCTTGTGCTTTTGCCACGGGATTAAGCCTAGCATGCGTTGACCAAGCTTCTTCTCTACATCTTCTACAGAGCGAATACCGCGGTTTAGTGCTTCTAGCGCTAGTGCAAGGAAAATGCCCATACCAAGGCTAACTACAAACGCTGCAGCAATGATTAGGCCTTTTTTCGGCTTTGCTGGGATCGTAGGTGCAAGTGCTTCATCCAATATTCTCGCATTCGCAGTTTCAAAGCCGCCTACTTCGCTAGTTTCCTTTAAACGAGTGAAGAACGAATTGTATAGTTGCTGATTGATATCAACTTCACGTTGCAGTTTTCGACGCTGTGATTCAAGCGTTGTTAATCTTCTATAATCTTGTTTCGATGAATTTACCGTTTGGCGTAGGCCTTCAACTCGTGATTGTAACTGTTGGTATTCGCTGGTTATTCCCGAAATCAGAGCTTGTATTTGTTTATTTAAGCTCTTTTGAACAGAGTTTAGTTCTGCTGTAGCAGAAATCATACGCTGGTGTTTTGGGCCGTAGACTTTGCTTAATTCAGATACCTTACTTTCAGCTTCAAGCTCAGCGCGTTTAACTGACTGGATAGAAGGGTGGTTCAATACTTCAGGTAGTTTTGCAAGCTCTTCTACATCGCCTTGGTAACGTCTTACTTGTTCGTAGATAATAGCACTTTGCTTTAGTCTGCTTTCTGCTGCTACGAGTTCGCTATTAAGGTCTTGAAGCTCTTCACTGGCTAAACCTACCACGCCATCTAGATCTACAACTTGGTTTTCTTCGTAAAAATTAGTAAGAGCACTTTCTGAAGCAACAAGCTTTTCACGCAGCCCCAGTAAGCTATCGTTTAGCCACGTCGTAGCTTTTGATGTCATCGCAAACTTAGATTCAAGATAATTTTCTATATAAGTTTCTGCAAAAGCGTTTGCTATCGTTGCTGCCAATTTGGGAGATTCACTTTCAAAAGTAATTTTCACTACTTGAGTGTTTTTCACGGGCGAAATAGTTAAAGCCATAACGACTTTGTCGGTGACCGCTTTGCGTTTTGCAAATAAAAGTTCTTCTTCTGTGCGATCAACTTTAGGGGTTTGAGGTAAAAAAGGTAGCCCCTCTTTGATAGTAGACTTTAAATCTTTGATAAAAGATGAGATGCCGTTTGACTCTTCTTTGTTATAAAGAGGATGTTCCACAAGGTTTAACTTGTCGACGACCTTCTCAGCTATTTGTCGTGACTTGAGTATTTCGTACTGTGTTTCAAAATACTCTTTGCGGTTCGAGTTCAAGCCATAGATTTCTTCTATCGATACGACTTTTGCTTCCTCTGCTTCTATTAGTAAAGAAGACGATGCACGGTAAACTGGGGTCATGGACATAACGACCATAGCTACCAGAATAGTGACGATAAAAGCTAAGCTGATAATTCGCCATTGATAACGTCTAATAGTCTGCCAGTATTGGCCAAAATCAATAGTATCTTCCCCAAATAGAGAAGCTTCTAGTTGTTCAGTTCCTTTGGGTGCCATGGGTACTTCCGAAGTGGTAAATTAAAAGAAGCTTTGTTCAATAGTTACAATGTCGCCTGGTAATACGATACCAGACCGGTCTACTGAAATTGTGGTTGAGGAGCCGTCTGTATCTCGAACAATAAATATTTTAGTTTTTGACGCGCGTTCAGTGTAACCGCCAGCAAGTGCGGTTGCCTTATCTATAGTCAAGCCAGGCTGGTAAGGGTAACCGCCAGGTTTTTTGACTTCGCCATTAATGAAAAAAGGGCGATAGTCCGTAATTGAAACCGAAACAGAGGGTTCTACTAAGTAATCGCCTTTGAGGCCTTCATATATGTAGGACTCTAATTCAGGCAGGGTTTGGCCAATTAGCTTTATTTCACCAAGATATGGGTAATTGATGATTCCCACATCCGATAAACGAGTTTCTAACGAAAGGTCTTCTTGACCGTAAACGGTAATTTTTACTACATCACCTGAACCAAGTCGATATTGATCTAAACTGTTTGATTGCGCTAGTACAGAGGGCGCAAAAAAGCTTATAAACAGAACGCACAATACTACTAATCGTTGCATTTTTTTGTGTCCGAATTAAAGAGTTACTTTTACGGTAAAGCTTACTAAGTCTCTATCGTAGTCAATGATATCACGGTTACTGCTACGCGTGTCTTTCACGTAATCAAGATTAAATTGCATCCAACGACGAAATTGATAGGTAAGGCCTGCGCCTACTCTAATTGTATCGTCGCTTCTTGTAGTTACGCCTTCTTCACCTTCATAGCGGTCTTGATCGAATGAGGTTGTTAAGCGGGTGGTAAGCCTTTCTAACCAATCATGAGACCAAGTAGCACGATAGGTTCTACTTTTAATGAAGTTGCCTTCACCGTTAGTTTCATTAGTATTGCTGAACGTTGTTAGGTCAAGTTTAGTATACGAAACCGGTTGCCATACAACACCAATTTGCCAATCGACACCGTTAAAAGTATCTCTACCGGGAGCTTCAAAGTCTTTAGCACGGTAACCTAATTTAGCGTAACCTGAAGTTTGCGCAGTAGACTCCCAATTGACACCCAGTAATAATAAATCTTCAGTACTATCTAACGGGTTTTCTGGATTTAGCGCAAAATCATAATCCACATTTTTGTGCGTATAATCTAAGGTTATTTCCGTTAATGGGGCAACTTCGTACCTAAGGGTACCTCCAAATGTGGTCGTATCTCTATCTCTAGCTCGATATACATCGCTTTCGATATCATAATCTAGTGTTTGATAATCAAATATAAAGTCTAGGCCGAATTGAGAAGTTAGCGCCCCATACGAGTATATTGCCTCAAGTCCGGAACTTTTGTATTGGTCAGGCTCGTTAAGTGTGCTCCCGTTACCGATGGAAAATCGTGTTCCTCGGTCGTCGTGACCATCTTCCCAATTGGCTTCGGCTTTTAAACGATTTCTAGAATTGAACTCATGGTCAACTCTGGCATTTAAGAAATGGTCGGTGTAGTTGTCTATCTGACTGGAAAAATAGTCCTTCCTTTCTAATCTGTACCCAACCTGTACCTGATTTGCACCATAATTGTTCAGTAAAATAGCTTCTGGTGAAATTGTGTGGAACCAACTGTTAATCTCACTTGAGCTAGAACGTGTTACGTTATCATCATGCCCAAATCTATAATCAAGAGAGGGAACTAAATCAAAAGACCCCAATTCGATACTTGCGGCTTCTTGAGCTACAGTGTTGGTTGCTGCCAACATTGTAGGCAGCATAAGAGCTAGATACGTTTTACGCATTCAGTTTTCCTTACTGAGTTAATATTGCTGTAGTACTTAGATAAACGTTACTCTTTAGTTTTAACCGAAAAGCAAGTTGTATATTTAGCGATATAAGTTTCATCGCCGTAGTCACACTACAGTGCAAAAGAGGCATGCGTTCTGTGTATGCCATTAGTATGCCAGAATAGTAGATGAATATGATGTCATTATGACAACACCTAAGTCAAAGAAATTAACAATGAACACGTTAGTTTCAGAGTCGCTTCTATGTATGACGATAAATAGTACTATATATACCATCGCCTTAATAGAGGAACACTCAGAAGGTAATTTATGGTTTTGTCCTTTCTTTTTAGTATAAAATGCCGCAAGACCTGCAGAAATCAAAGATCGGTCTAAACTGATTCGTTAGATTGTGTTTATATCGTGGCTATAGCGGTATATCAAACCCGAGATGTATATGGAAAACAAAAATTCTTCTGACAAGCTTTTGCCAAGGGATTCAAACAAGGTGGTAAAAGGGGGGCTTTTAGTCCGGAATCAAAGTGGCTTTTCAACTATTTACCGATTGATCGATCTTACTATTATTGTCTTTTTTTATTACCTTTCATCTTCTTATTATAACGTGCCCTTTGGAAATTTGAGTGTTTTACTTCCATTGGTGTACGTAATTTTCTTTCAGCTTTCAGCTGAGTCTATAGAGCTTTATCGCTCTTGGCGGGGTGAAAGAACTATCGAAATGCTGAGAGCTGCTGCAATAACTTGTGCGATAAGTGCTGCTGTAACGTTGACTGTAGGTTTTTTCTTTACGGGCTATATAGACAATCCCTCACCTGCAATTTTACTGTGGTTTGCTAGTTCTTTTCTTAGCTTGCTTTTGTGGCGATACGTGATGAGAAAGCTTTTGTTCAGACTGCGAAAAGTCGGAATGAATTCACGCAACGCAATCGTTATTGGAGCAACTACACTGGGATACAATGTAGTCCAACAAATTATTGAAAATGATCAGCTTGGAATTCGATTTAGCGGATTGTTCGACGATCGCGCGGAGTCCAGGTTAGCACATGAATTTCAAAGTCAAATCAAAGGCAAAATAGAAGACGCGATAGAGTTAGCGAAGCGAAACGAAGTGGATTACATTTACATAGCTTTGCCTATGAATGCAGAAAAGCGAATAAGACACATTTTAGATAAGTGCAGTGACACAACCGCAAATGTTTACATTATTCCAAATTTCTTCATGTATAACTTACTTAACGCTCGCTGGCAGAGTGTTGGCTCTGTGCAAGCATTAAGTGTGTACGACACTCCATTTCAGGGGGCGAGTAACGTTCTCAAGCGAATTGAAGATATTGTGTTGGGTTCGCTAATCTTATCTTTACTTTTAGTACCGATGTGTATTATCGCATGCGTAGTAAAGCTGACCTCTAAAGGTCCTATCATATTTAAACAGAAGCGATATGGTTTAGATGGAAAGCAAATTACTGTCTACAAGTTTCGCTCAATGACAACACAAGATAATGGCGCAAAAGTAAAGCAGGCTACAAAAAATGACCCTAGAATAACAAAAGTGGGAGGCTTCTTGCGCCGAACATCTTTAGATGAATTACCCCAGTTCATAAATGTACTGCAAGGTCGAATGTCTATTGTAGGTCCCAGACCTCATGCAGTTGCTCATAATGAAGAGTACAGGAAACTTATAAAAGGTTATATGTTGCGTCATAAGGTAAGACCGGGGATTACGGGGTGGGCTCAGGTCAATGGTTTAAGAGGTGAAACCGAGACAGTTAATAAGATGGCTCAACGTGTGGAATATGATCTAGAATATATTCATCGATGGTCTGTCTGGCTAGACCTAAAAATCATTGTGATGACTGTTTTCAACGGATTCGTTAATAAAAATGCTTACTAGTGCACATAAACATATTTAAAAGCTACGTGAGATAACTGAAGAGCGGCTTCATATTTACTCTTTTGCTCATTCTTAGCCGTTATGCTATTGCGTAGCGGCTAGTTTTTGTAACGCTACAAATCTTAGCACGGATTCTGAGTACATAGCTAATGCATTACCCTAGTGTGCCTTCAACCTAAAATCCTTACAATCTAACACCTTTACAACCTTATCCCTTTACAGCGTCGCAGCCGATCAGACCCTGCATCATAAACGCTGATACCGTTATTCTTCTGCGTGCCAATAGGCATTCACTCATCACTTCATCGCTTAACACTTACACAGCACTATAAGTTCATCGTGCTCGACAGACTTTGAGATAAATTCCATGAATTTTAGTTTTCCTGTTTGAAAAGTGTGCTTTTTTGCGTTTTTTTAGACTAAAAATTAAGAAAATTTATAAAGAGTTTTTAAATTTTGATGTATTTGCTCTCGTCATCTTGACATTTTTTCTATATTATCCAGACCACAAATAGCAACTATTATTATTTGCAATTGCAAGACGAATGAAAAGTTAAGCGGTTTGTAAGCGCTAGCGACTTAAAAAAGTATGCCGAATAATAAGGTTCTTGGTTGCCACTTGACACACAACACTTTGAGAACACTTGGAGAGTAGTTTTGAAATTCAAACTTACGAGTATTGCCACTGCGATAATGTTAAGCCCAGCCTGTATTTGCTGCTGATATGGAAGACATTGAAAGGCTGACGGTAGAAGGTAAATACCTTTCGGTTAACCAGTCTAACTCTATCAAGAGCCCTACGCCTATCATCGACGTGCCGCAAAGCTTGTCAATTATAACCGCTGAAGAAATTACGGCTCGCGGTATTACTAGCGTTGGTCAAATTATTGATTACACGCCAGGTGTTAATACTTCTCAAGGTGAAGGTCACCGTGATGCAGTGGTATTTCGTGGCGTACGTTCAACAGCCGACTTCTACCTAGATGGTAATCGCGACGACGTTCAATACTACCGGGCGCTATACAACGTTGAACAAGTAGAAATTCTTCGTGGACCGAATGCATTGCTATTCGGCCGAGGCGGTACTGGCGGTATTTTAAACCGTGTATCTAAAAAGGCGAAAACGGGCGAAAAATTCGTAAACTATAACGTTTCTGCTAACACCTTTGGTGCTTACAACCTTCAATTAGACACAAACGTTGATACAGGCGATAAGTCGGCACTTCGTATCAACGCTATGTACGAAAGCTTGGATAACCACCGTGACTTCTACTATGGAGATCGCTATGGTTTTAACCCAACTGCACGTTTTGAAGTAAGCGACGATACTATTGTTGATGTGTCATACGAATACATCGATCACGAGCGCTTCATTGACCGTGGTGTGCCAACGGCAAACGGCGAACCAGTAGAAGCATTTGAAGAAATCGTATTTGGCGACCCAGAAAATAACTACCAAACTCTTGGTGCCGACCTTTTCCGTGCAAACGTAGAACACACGTTTTCGGACAGCTTAAAAGGTAACTTCAATGCCTTTTACGGTGACTACGACAAAGTTTACTCAAACTTTTACGCTGCGGCTTATGACGCCGACACTGAAGTAGTAACCCTTGACGGTTATGTAGATACTACTCAGCGTGAAAACCTTATCTTGTCTTCAAACTTAGTAGGCGAGTTTGCAACGGGCAGCATTGAGCATACGGTTATCTTTGGTGGTGAGGTTATTAATACCAAGTCGAATCAAGACCGCTATAACCCTGTATTTGATTCTACAGATGGCGATAGGGAAGCGTTTAATGTAACTCGCCCTCTTAGTTTCAGAGGCCTAACGGGTACTAACTCAGTTGGCGAAACAGTTACTGCTACTTTTAGTGATGTAAACGACGATACACATGTAGACCTTGATGTTTACTCTTTCTACGTGCAAGACGAAATTGCACTATCAGAAAACCTCGATATAGTGCTAGGCGCACGCTTTGATAGCTTCGATATTGAAGTGTTTAATGTTGTTGCAGCTGAAACGCGCAGCAGAAAAGACGAAGAAATATCGCCACGTGCAGGCCTTGTTTACAAGCCTCAAGAGAATATCTCAATTTATGCGAGCTACAGCGAGTCGTTTCTACCACGCAGTGGCGAGCAGTATGCGAATATCAACGGTGATGCAGACGCGCTTGACCCAGATACTTTCACTAACCAAGAAATTGGTATTAAGTGGGACTTCAGTGACAGTATGAGCTTTACGGCTGCTATATTTGAAAATGAGCAAACGTCACTTGATAACGACCCTAACGATGCAGAAAGCTTTGTGGAAGTAGACTCAGATGTATCTGGTTTTGAACTTCAGTTGCAAGGCTATATCACTGACAAGTGGTACGTTACTGCTAACTACAGTAACCTTGATGGCGAAAATGCAAGCGGTGTGGAGCTTCGTGAGCTACCTGAAAACACCATGTCAGTATGGACAACTTACGAAGTGAATGAAGTATTTGGCTTCGGCATTGGCGCAACATACCAAGACGAAAGTAAGGTATCGACAAGCGCTACGTCACCTGTACTGCCAAGCTATACCCGTGTTGATGCATCAGCGTACTACACACTTAGCGACAAGACACGCCTTCAGCTAAACGTAGAAAACTTAACTGATACGCTTTACTTCCCTAATGCACACTCTACGCATCAGGTTACAGTTGGCGCACCAATCAACGCCCGTTTATCTTTGATTGGTTCTTTCTAAGTATAACGGAAAGATTATCCATAGAATTTAAAAGCCATTCGTGAAAGCGAATGGCTTTTTTATTTTGCAGAAAAGTTGTTCCAAGCGCCCTTGATGTTATAAGCGTATTTGCAGCTAATATTGTTGTACCTTCATACTGACTAAGTCAGCAAGTCAGCAAGTCAGCAAGTCAGCAAGTCAGCAAGTCAGCAAGTCAGCAAGTCAGCAAGTCCGCGTTACGCCTGTTTTGCGAAGTCGATAAGTGTCTGTCCATCCATGCGATAGCCTAGCCATTCACTCTTTGGTTTAGCGCCAAGGGACTCATAAAAATCGATAGCAGGCTTATTCCAATCTAAAACACTCCACTCAAAACGGCCGCAGTCATTTTCTACTGCTGTTTTTGCTAAATGTTGCAGCAGCGCTTTACCCGCACCTAGGCCACGAGATTTCGGTGAAACATAAAGATCTTCAAGATAAAGTCCGTTGCGACCTTGCCAAGTGGAATAATTAAAGAAGTACACGGCAAAGCCAATAGGGGCATCGTTATTCTCGCAAATAACGCAATGAGCAGTGGCACCTTCGCCAAATAGTGTTTTTAGAAGCGCTTCTTCAGAGGCCTCTACTTCATGTTCGGCTTTTTCATAAATGGCAAGTTCCAGGATGAACTGGCGAATTTGTGAAATATCACTAGGCGTTGCTGGTCTTATTGAAATTGCATTGTTCATAGTGTTTTCCTTTCAATAGGCTTGAAAAAAAATGAGCCTCGAAGGCTCATTTTTAAAAGTTGAGTGCGTTTCTAACACTTAGTAGTGAACGGCTATATAGTGAGGCTATCCACTAGTCGGTTGTTAGTTAACTGCTAGTCAAGTGGGCCAGCAGGCTGAGGTGTATGTGCTTGATCCGCGCCATTGCTTTCGACTTGGCTACTAGACTTTCTACGTAATACTTTTCTTTTTATGAACGAGAAAGGTCCACGCAAATCTAGCAGTATCAAGTACAAACAAGGTACCAAAATGAGTGTTACTAAAGTCGCGTAAAGCACCGCAAAGCCAAGCGCAGCCGCCATAGGTACCACAAACGCCGCCTGTAGGCTGGTTTCAAACATAATTGGCAGTACGCCCACAAACGTCGTGATTGAGGTTAACGTAATTGCCCTAAAGCGCGCGGTACCGGCCTCAGTTACAGCTTCTTTTATACTGTAGCCTTGTGCACGGCGCTGATTCACAAAATCAGTCATAACCAGCGAGTCGTTGATAACAACCCCAGCTGCTGCAATAAGGCCAAAGTTAGACATCATAGATAGGTCTAGGCCTAGTACAAAGTGGCCGAACACTGCACCTGTAAAGCTAAATGGAATAACCGACATAATGATAAGGGGTTGCCCATAGCTCTTAAGCGGAACGGCTAAAAGGATGTACACCATAATCATGGCCGCTAAGAAGAACAGTATTTGCTCGTTTTGTTGCGCCTGCTGCTCTTCAATATCACCGCCAAGCTCAGTCATGACCGAAGGAAACGACTCTTTAAGCTGAGGGAGTAGCTTGTCTTGAATTTCTGTGACGACCTCGTTAGGTTCAACTTTTTCTTCATCAATGTTGCCCCAGATATAAACACTGCGGTAACCACCTTCTCGTCGAATGTAGCTAATACCCGGCTTTTCTTCTAAAGCAACCACGTCACCAAGCATTACTTCTTGACCGTTAGGGGTTTTGATTAAAGAGTACTTCAAGTCAGCAAAGCGTTCGCGGGTAAGTTCAGGGTAGCGAACCATAACCCTAACTTCTTCACCGTTGCGAATAACTCGCTGTGCTTCTCCACCGTAAAAGCCTGCACCAACCTGCGAGGCGATATTAGAAAGAGTAAGTCCTAAATCGTAGGCAACCGGTAGCAAGGTCATTTGTACTTCTTTGCTTGGTGGGTCGATAGTTGAACTTACATCAAACAAGCCTTCTTGCTGCTGCAGCATTTCAATGAACTTAAGGCCAGCCGCGTTTAAGGTGTTAATGTCTGGGCCAAATAGTAGATATCCGAATTCACCGTCGTCACCATCACCGTTTACATCATCAACCACAGTAAACGACTTCATTCCGGAAATTTCGGGAATGGCTTCGCGCCAGCGTCGAGCAAGCTCGAAAGTGTCGATAGGGCGGTCTTCTTCATTAACCAGTGGCGTAAGAATGCGCCCTTCATTGCTGTCTTCGTTAAAGGCGAGCCGATCGCGAATCATGCCTTGCCCAAACTCATCAATGATTTGTTCTTCAACATCTAGAATGGTTTGCTCAACAATTTTAAGTGCATTGATGGTTGCAAGATCAGAGACGTTTTCATTCATCTCTATTTTTACGCTAGGGAAGTCGTGTGGCACTTTAGGGTTTGGCACCATGCGCACATAGTTCGCGCCAATCAGGCCCATGCTCAACATTAGCATAGCCACGAACATCATAAGTACTGCCCAGCGCCACTCAATCGCTTTTGTAACTGTACGCTTGTATGGACCATTCACGAATGCAAAGAAGCCTCTGTTAAAGCGTGCACGCCAGCTATCTTGTCTTACAGGTGAGAATTTTGTGTGAGCTAAATGCGCGGGCAAGATGAGTTTTGACTCAATTAAACTAAATACCAAACACAAAATAACTACTACAGCGATGTTATAGAAAAATGCACCTTCAGGGCCGCTGCTTAGTGTAAATGGAGCAAATACCGCAATCGTAGTTAACACGCCAAAGGTAGCTGGGGTAGCCACGCGTTTAGCGCCGCGAACCACGTTATCTACGCCGCCGCCCTTGCTTTCAATTTCGGTGTAAGCACTTTCCCCAATAACAATAGCGTCGTCAACCACAATGCCCAGCACCATGATGAACGCAAAGAGCGAAAGAATATTAATACTTACGCCGAAAACTGGCATAAGCATCATTGCACCTAAGAAACACACCGGTAGGCCGACCATAACCCATAGCGCCAAACGAAAGCGCAAGAAAAGGGTAAGCATAAACGCGACGAGTACAGACCCTTGAACAAGGTTTGACAGCATCATGTCTAAACGCGCGTTAAGGTAGTAGGTCATATCTACTAAAACTTCTAGGCTGACGCCCTGAGGAAGAGTCTCATTTCTCTGGTCGATATAGGCTTTTACAGTCTCAGCTACAGGAATAGTGTTTTGGGTTTTAGTGGCTTTAACAGCAATGTAGATGGCGTTCATGCCGTTGTACTTAAAGTAGCGTTCGCCTTCGACAAACCCGTCATTAATATAGGCAACATCACCTAGGGTAACTTTAGCGCCACCTGAGCCAATTTTAATGGGGATTTGTTTGAACTCGTCGCCGCTGTAGTATTGATTTTCAACGCGAACTGACACTATGCCAGAATTAGTTCTAAGCTGGCCTGCAGAGATATTCGCTGAATAACTATTAATAGCCTGCGTCACATCGGCAATAGTTAAGCCGTACTTTCTTAGCGTATCGGGCTTTATTTCGATAGCAATTTCATCATCGGGTGTATTGGCTTCCACCAAAGATATAGAGCCAAGTTGAAGTAGTTCATCTTCGACTTCTTTTGCCAGCACTTTAAGCTCGGACAGCGGTAAGTCGCCAACAATGGGCATTTCTATCACTTGCTGCTGGAACTCTACTTGCGAAACGTTTACTGGCTCCATGCCAGCTGGAAAGGTTGCAATGCTGTCTACGCGAAGTTTGACCTTGTCTAGAACATCAGTAAGCTCAGCTTTAGTATCAATCTCTAAAGTGACGGCACCGCCACCACGAAATGCTCTAGATACAGTACGCTTGATTTCAGTGATGTCTTTCACCGCTTCTTCTACTTTGATGAAGATACTTTCTTCAATTTCTTGTGGCGAAGCGCCAGGGTAGTTGGCTTCAACGGTAATGTAGTTAATCTCGATGTTAGGAAACATCTGACGCTGAATAGTAAAGTAGCTGGCTATACCCATGACAATAATGAAGAACATCAAAAGGTTGGCTGCTACTGAGTTTCTTGCAAACCAAGAAATAATGCCGCTTTGCGTATCGTTATGATTTTCCATGACAGCTCCTTAATTAGCTTGTGCTGTCACGATTTCAGCTGTGGTCTCAATAACCTTCACAGGCATCCCGTTTTGCGGGTATTCAGGCAAACTCATTACTACCTTTTTTGCATTGAAGTCACCCTGAATGAGGAAGTCGCCATTTTCTTCACGGACTACCTCAACCTTATGAGATTTCAATCGGTCTTCATCGTCAAGGGTCCACAGCAGGCGATTGGTTACCAATTCCTGTGGTACACGGTATACGTCACTTAACGTTTTACCTTCAAAAGCTATCGTGCTGTACGAACCAAATTTAACGATAGGTTTAGATGAGTTAATTGCATAAGGGTCTTCAATGCGTGCCACGAAATAACTCATGCGCGTGGTGTTGTCTACAACGCCGGTATCTCGGTGGATGGTGCCTTTTACCGTAGCGCCCTGAATGTCATCGACTTCGATGGCAATTTCACTTCCTATTGTACTATCTGAAAGAAAAACGCGATCGAACCCGGCAATAGGGAAAGTGACTTCGGCATACTCTATATTATTAAGAATAGCGACAGGTGAACCCTGAGTCACATAGTCACCTGTGCTGATGTCTCTTGAGACAATAAGGGCATCGTATGGGGCTTTTACTTTACAGTTATCTAAATCGCGCTTTGCTATTTTTAGTTGGGCTTCTGCAGATTTAAGCGCTGCCTTTGCGCTCATTACTTGTGGCTTGCGAAGGTACAAATCGGTAACCCGCGCATTAGGCATCGTTTTCGCTTCCTTTGCCGCCACATCTGCTTGCGCTTCTTCTTGAATCAACTGAGCTTGTGCACTAGCTAAGTTTGCTTCTGCCAATAGAAGTGCAGCTTCATATGCATCAGCTTCTATTTCAAAAAGGACTTCACCACGTCGTATTAGACCGCCGCTTACAAATTTCGGGTTCCAACTCTCAACCTCTCCAGATACTTGCGCAGCAAGGTTTGTGGTTTCAAGAGGCGTGATTTCGCCATAGGAAGTGAGTTGTACGCGCACATCTTCTGGCGATAACGTTTCAATAGTCACGGTTGGGCGAGTATCAACCTCCTCTGTTATAGCGCTGTCGGAAGCAGACGCTTCGATTCCTTTCATTCCTAAATAACCTACCAGTAAGACACCAATAGGTAACGCAACTTTCATCCATTTCATGGGTAGATCTACTTTTATAGCGAATACTAAGCATAGTGTAGCGCTAAAGTGTTTCAGTAATACAGCGCAAATGTAACTAAACGTGAGTCAACTTTGTGTAAAGGACACAAAATTATTGATTACTGTACTTTTAAAGAGGATGAGCCAGATAGAGGTGACGAGCTTATAAATGAAGAGGCGCATACACGATTGCGCCCATTATCTTTTGCGAAATAGAGCGCTTTATCTGCACGGCGTATAGCACTTGAAACATCGGTATCAGCGCTGACCTCACTCACGCCAAAGCTACTCGTTACATGTATTTTTTTACCATTTATATCTAATGGGGCTTTACTGAGTAATTCTTTAATACTTTCTAATGCCTGCACCGCACCGGTCTCATTGGTATCGGCAAAGATAAACATAAATTCTTCACCTCCCCACCGCGCGAGAATATCTTGCCCGCGAAGCCGAGAGCTAAATAACTTAGCGATTTGCCTAAGCACCTCGTCACCTTTTTCGTGACCGAGGGTATCGTTTATACTTTTAAATCTATCTACATCGGCAATGGCAACAGAGAAGGGACGTTTACTGCGCAGCATTCTTGCGTATTCTCTATCTAGACACTGCTGAGCACCACGTCGATTTAGCAAATTTGTTAAATGGTCGTGTTTCGCTTGTCTCTCAAATTGTTCACTGAGATAGAGTGCGGTGTCGTAACTTTTCTGTCTGCTATATTCGTAAAAAGCAGATAGAAAAGAAACGGTTAGAAAAGAGTAGAGTAGGCGAGTTTTAAACGCATAGGTGTAGTTAGCAACGAAGGCTGCATCGTTAAATCCGAACAGGAGGATTGCGCAGGTAATCGTAAAGGCGATGAGCGCCAGTAGCCCGCGAACAAATCCGGCAAAAAACATGGTCACAGGCGGAACGAGGTAAATCCAAAGTGGGCCAGTGTTATCCTTACCACCCGTGATAATCAACAGTAATGTTAATACCATCAGGCAGCTGATCAGCAGCGTGATTGACCAGGTGCGAGCGCGAGGTGAAGAAAAGCGTACTTGTAACTGCTGCGAGACAGCAAAAACAACACTCGCAATAAACAGCGTTGTAGAGAGTGGATATTCAGCGTCGATAAAAGCACGAGTACCCAGCAAAAACGTAATAGACATACCAACGGCGGCAAACAGGTTAACCACAATAATGCGCCTGTTAGTTTCGTCTTTTTGGTGGCTTTTTACGCCACTGAATACGTATTGCTTAAACCGACTGAGCATAATTAGCTTTGTTGGTTAATCGTTATGTTAATATCTTGAGCCAGCTTTTTAATCGCTGACCTCATGGCTTTTATGCTAGATGCAAAGCCATCATTGCTAAGCGGAGCCTTGAACCTAAATGAGTGGATACTGGCTTCTTTTGAAGCGCGCGTAATTGCGTATTGTCCAGAAAGTATTACTTCACCTTCATATGTACTGACAAAGTCATTGAGATATAAAGATAAGTGCGGTGTTTCTTCACTTGCATAATGGTCGGGGCGAACAAGCGCTACATTACTCGAACCTAGAGCACTAGCGAGCGCTTTAGTCAGTCCTTCATCTACAGGCTCAGCCCATAAGTGGCTCGTAGAAATGTGAAGATTAGTGTCACTTGTTTGATACACCAATCCTCTATGCTTTAGATACTCTGGCAATGTTACTTTATCTAAAACGATACTTTGTTTCGCCTCGCGGTCTAAAACAGACTCAACGTTCGTTGAGTGGAGTAGGTAATAAGTCAGCGCGTTAGGGGCGCTACTGCATGCAGATAAAAAAGAAAACAATACAGCTAAAATTATGATTTTTATTGTTTTGTTATCCTTATTGAAAGAAAAAGTATTAACCTGCATTTTCATATAATTTAATCCTTTCATCCCTGACGACGGGTACGCTACCTTAAGTATCGGGTAAGTTTTGCGATCTTTCCAAAAATAAAGTTTAGGGTATATGCCCAATTGTTGAATTGAGGCATATCTCATCTGTTTACAGACTCATACACCTTTATTCGTTTACATTCATTTGTATTCATTTTTTGCGCCAAAATGAATAATTTATGTACAGTGATTTTTATTGAACAGAATTTTAAATAGCTACTTCATTTTTTGGCCTTGGGCTGAATATCTGCCTCAATATCCTTGGAAAATATTAAGCTGTTCGGAGACTGATTTAATTTCAAAAGCAACGGCTGAATATTGCGCATGGTTTCTTGCAAGGCATCAACGGTTTCTTTAATTTCAGATTGATTAAAGCCACCCTCACTGTAATTCTTCAGTAGGCTATCAAGGCTCACAAGAACCTGATTAAGGTTACTGTTGAGGGCTTTTGCATCAATGTCAGCGATAAGTAAATCGAAGTCGTCACTTGCTGTTTCTACTGATTCTGCCGCTAGACGCATATCTTCAACGGCCAACTCTACGTTCTCAACCATTTCTTTAAGGGGCAGCTGATTTATTTTATCTAGGATCGCGTCAGCTTTTTGCGTCAACTGAGTAAACTCGTTACTTACGGTAGGAATTACCTCATAACCGTTAATGACGGCTATCTCGTTGCCGGCGTCGGCGTCAGGAATATGCTGTAAATCTACGTAGAGACCACCGGTCAAAACATTGCCCATTCGAAGCGAAGCCCTGAGATCTCGGTGCAACCAGTTTCTGATGGTCTGCTTTATGGCACTCAGTCCTTCTTCTGTATCAGGTTGTCGCGCTTTACCCGGGTAGATGTTGATGAGCACCGGAATAGGGTAGTCCCTTTCTAGAATGTTTCCTTCAACCGCAGGGAAGGAGTTGATTGCAGTGACGTTACCAATCTCAATGCCTCGGTATTCAACGGGCGCGCCGACGGTGAGCCCTCGTACACTTTCATCGATAAGTAACAGGTATTCAGCGGCTACTTTATAACGGGCATCTGAGGCAGAAGTACTGTCGCCGTAAATAGTGAAAAAGGCGTTGTCTAATACTTGTTCACCCTTTGGTACGCCTTCAGGAATGCCAAAGGTAATGCCATTGGCTAATAAGGTTTCTAAGCTTCCGGTTTCTACACTGACCCCATTTGATTCAAGTAGAAGCTTTACGCCACTGACGTCCCAAAAGCGGGTCGTGTTAGTAATTAGCTTGTGATAGGGCGCTTCAATGAAGGCATCGTAATAAACGACACGCTCTTCAATGTTAAATGTGGCATCTTCAAATTCGCCAACTTTAAAACCCTTGTAAATGATGGGGTCGCCAGGTTTATAAGCAAATTCGTCGTCGCTTTTTAGCATAACGTGAAGGCCAGGAGTACCGGGCGGCGTAACAGGTGGGCGCTCAAGCGCAGTGAAATGCAGTTGTTCTTTGCCTTTGTCGTCAGCAGACATGGCAATGTAACTACCAGATAAAAGGGTATTGAGCCCAGATACTTCCGAAAAACTAATACGCGGGGCTACCACCCAAAACTTCGCATTTTCGTTGAGCAGGTGGGTCGCACTTGCATCAATTCTTGCCGTAACAAGCACACCGTTTAAATCGGGTTTCAGTGTTATTTTCTTAACCTGACCAATGTCTAAGTCGCGCACTTTTATTGGGGTTTTGTTTACTTCAATTCCGGTAGCTGATTGCAGTTCAATCGTGATAAGTGGGCCCTGGTTTTTCCATTGGTAATAAACCATCCAGCCACCAATAACAATCACAAGAATTGGAATAATCCAAATGCGAGAAACCGATGAGGTTGGCTTTACCTTTGCCTCGTTAATGTTGGGGTCGTTTGTGGTCATGGTAATTGTTTCCAGTGCTGCCAAATTAGCCTCGAATCAAATGTCATCGCGGCTATCATTGTTACAAATACAACGGCGCAAAAGGCGAGTGCCGCTTGGCCCGGATAAATAGACATAGTGTTTCCCATTTGTATGAGAGACACCAAAACTGCTACCACAAAAACGTCTATCATCGACCAGCGACCTATCGCCTCGGTAATGCGGTAGTAACGTATACGTAATTGTTTTGAAGTGGTTTTCTCTCGCTGTACGGAAAAATTAAGCCAAGCAAGAATTAAAATTTTCGCGACCGGAACAACCACACTGGCAACCAAGATGATTATCGCAACCGGATACGAGCCAGATTCCCAAAGTGAGATCACACCGCCAATAATGGTATTTGGTGTTTCTTGGCCAAAGAATTCAGTATACATAATTGGCATTACATTAGCAGGAATATATAAAATACAAGCAGTTAACAATAATGCCCACGTGCGCTGAATACTAATTTGTGCTTGTTTTTCGCATAGCGGTTTGGGTTGAGGGGGCTGACCTTGTGACATCCATAAGGCATAACTTGTCGTGTCGAATTTATAAATACAAAGGGCTGTAAATGCCGAAAAGCCGACAAACGCATAAAACGACAGCCCTATAGATACGTCGGCTAACTCTGTAATCTTGATAAGACTTACCAAGGTGCCCACCAGAAATATTTCAGCCATGCTCCAAGGCAAAAGCGCTTTAACCAACTTATACAGCCTAGCTAAGTAAAAAGGGCGACGGTTTTGAATTTGCGCTAATGAAAGCAATAACAGTCCAGCGAGGACCATACCGGGTAGCAAAAGCGTGGCTAAACTAGTTATTATCGCAAGAGATAAGTAATCATTTTCAATGAGCACGGTAATGCCCGTTGGCAGGTCGATACTGTGTTTTTGTCCGCTCGCTTTAAATGTCAAAAAGTTAAAGGGTAACGAGAGCAATAAAAAAATAAGCGCGCTGAACGCATAAGCGAGTAATTTTTCGCTGGCACCGACGCGATACGAAACTAACGTGTGGCTGCAAACAGGACAAACTGCTCTTTGTCTGTGCGCTAGCGCCGGTATGTGAACCTTAGTATGGCATTGCTCACAAACTATAGATAACGTATTAGATTCAGCCATAAAGTTTTATTGCGCCACTTTTTACACACTGGATGTATGATAGAGAGCAGCCTAATGAAATAACTCGTTGATTTTTGAATTCAACAGAATAGCGTATTGCGGCCACATCGGGAAGTAAAGTCATTCGTGCTTAGAAACATAACAACAATAATTGACGAGTAAATGATGGAAATAACAAACGAAATTCGCGGTACTTACAGAAAAGTTAAAAAACAAGGGAATCGTTTATTGCTAAAAAGGCGTATCGGCTTTTTGCGCTTTTGGGGGAGTATCACTTTTGCTCAGCGGTGCTACTTTCTGGCAACTGCAATGCTTTTATTACAGCTTTTTTTTGATGTTAAAAGTGGCTTATTTGAAACGGTCATGTTTGGCTTTGCCCTTAGTGGTATTATTAGTGAAACTTGGCCTAGGTTTATGGCGCTTTGGAATAGTTTACCGGGTAAAGCGGTAATTTTGTTTGTCTATGCCGTTATCGCGAATTTTGCCCTCGCTTCTGCTAGCGGGTTAGTAAATAGCATAACCGGCGTTTCGGCTGGTGCGCTGCCCTACAGCCACAATTTCGCGCTCATACTTATGGTGCCAAGCTGGTTCTTTGTCACCACGTTAATGGCACTCGTTGGCGGAATGCTAGTTATCTTTATTTATCTATTTTTTCTACTACTACTCAAGCCTTTTGGTGTGCAAAAACTGTGGCATAAGCCTGGTTATCGCTATGTGCTTTCTACCGCTGTGGCGCGGTTTGTTTGGACATTAGGTGTGGCGCTTCAGCTTAGCGTGTTAGCAGGGCAGGTAGGGTTACTCTCCGAGTTTAGTGGTGAAAACACAAGCCAGCTGATCACAATCGAAAACGAGACTGAAACGTCGATTGAAAACAGTGAGGTACCACTTACTGAGGAACAAGCGGAATATACTTCCGAGCTGGAAGACGATTTAAC
Organism: Alteromonas sp. ABH4_454; assembly: GCF_056311775.1. Classification (NCBI taxonomy): domain Bacteria; kingdom Pseudomonadati; phylum Pseudomonadota; class Gammaproteobacteria; order Alteromonadales; family Alteromonadaceae; genus Alteromonas; species Alteromonas sp. ABH4_454. The sequence goes on from NZ_CM149972.1 coordinate 2,285,204, forward strand.
CGCGCTTCTCACCGACGCTAAGCAAAAAAGTATTCGCTATAAAAAGGCACAACGCCAAGCGTTAGCTAGTTTTATCTATGAGTTTGAAGCGGACACACGTTCCCGCTGTGCTCACTCTGAGGGGACTCGGGTAATTGAACTTAATGATTACGAGATATTACAAATAGCACAAACGCCGGAAGATGAAATTGGCTATACGTATTCAGTAGAGCCCTGTCGTTCAGCTGCTATTGGTTTGAGTGAAGTGCCTTAGGAAATAACAAATGAATATCGAATACCTAAAACTTTTTGTACGCGTGGCGCATTTAACTAACATAACGAAAACAAGGCTAAAGTCGCGACTATGTTGCAGTAGGTGTGGTTATAGTGGTGGATATAAGGAAATTAAGGCTCGTGACTGAGCTTTGCGGCTAAACTTTATGCGGAATTGATAAAAAAGCCCGCTACAGCATAGCTGCAGCGGGCTTCTAAATATAGTGAACAACAGCTTAGAAGCTAGCGTTACCCGGTGTACGTGGGAATGGGATCACGTCACGTACGTTTTGCATGCCGGTTACGTAAGCTACAAGACGTTCGAAACCTAGACCGAAACCTGAGTGAGGTACAGTGCCGTAGCGGCGTAGGTCGCGATACCATGCGTAGTCTTCTTTCGATAGTCCCATTTCTTCAAGACGAGCATCGAAAACATCTAATCGTTCTTCACGCTGTGAACCACCGATGATTTCACCAATACCTGGCGCTAATACGTCCATTGCAGCAACGGTTTTGCCGTCGTCGTTAATGCGCATGTAGAAGGCTTTAATATCTTTCGGGTAGTTCTGCATGATAATTGGCGCACCAACGTGCTCTTCGGCAAGGTAGCGCTCATGCTCAGAAGATAAATCGATACCCCATTCAACAGGGAACTCGAATTCTTTACCGCAGTTTTGCAGAATTTCAATAGCGTCAGTGTAATCCATGCGCACGAAGTCAGAGCTAACTAGCTTTTCTAAACGCTCAACCGCATCTTTCTTGATGCGCTGGGCGAAGAATGCCATATCATCAGGTAGCTCTTCTAATACCGCTTTACACACATACTTCAGCATGTCTTCAGCAAGCTGTGCGACATCTTTTAATTCAGCAAATGCCACTTCAGGCTCAATCATCCAGAACTCGGCAAGGTGACGAGACGTATTTGAGTTTTCTGCGCGGAACGTAGGTCCGAAGGTGTATACCTTAGACATAGCTGTACAGTAAGTTTCAACGTTAAGCTGACCTGATACGGTTAGGTAGGTTTCTTTACCGAAGAAATCTTCTGAGTAATCAACATTGCCTTTATCGTCTAGCGGAAGGTTCATCATATCAAGGGTTGATACGCGGAACATTTCACCAGCACCTTCTGTATCGCTAGCCGTTAGAATTGGCGTAGAAATCCAATAGTAACCCTTTTCGTGGAAGAAACGGTGGATAGCCTGAGACAAACAGTTACGTACACGAGTAACCGCACCAATAACATTGGTACGCGGGCGCAGGTGTGCGTATTCACGTAGGTATTCAATACTATGGCGCTTTGCCGCCATTGGGTAGGTATCAGGGTTTTCAACCAAACCTACAATTTCTACCTCGGTCGCATCAATTTCTAGTGATTGCCCTTGGCCTTGCGATTCCTTCACTGTACCGGTTACCGACAATGAACAACCAGCAGTAAGGCGCTGGATATCGGCGTAATTTGACAGAGAATTTAGCGCAATAACTTGTACAGGATCGAAGCAACTACCATCGTGTAGTGCAATAAATGATAACCCCGCTTTAGAGTCGCGGCGTGTTCTTACCCAACCCTTAACGGTTACCGATTCGCCAACGGCGTACTTACCTTTAAGCACGTCAACTACGGGCGCATGCGTCATGTTAATTTCTCCGTCTTACTGATCTTATGTTGTTGCTCGAATACACATCGAGCGTATCAACCTAGTGCATTAAACTATGCATGAAAAATTGCACTAAAATTTGCTTTATGGTCAATGTTTTGGATTGCTGTGCCGATAAGTCTTTAATGTCGGTAAAATGCATATTGAAGTTATGGTTAACTTCTTTATGTCATTTATGTATCGCGAATTATAGAAATAAGTATAAATAACGAGATACACCGAACGGAATTCGCTTCGGCGATGTAAAAATAACCAATGAAATACAATCCAATAGCACGCTAGTATACCCAACATAAAGCGGGATGCCAGAGAACAGAGTGACAAATGGGAAATAAAAATGATTCAGGCACGTCGGTACATAACCAGCAGCAAACGCAGGGGGAATCTCAACGCGCGTCACAATCCTCTGCAACAGGCGATATTGACAGGCGTTCTATGACCTATGAGCAACTAAGCTGAACGGCGTTCGACGCCACGCTCAAAAACTCCCTTTTATAAGGTAATGCTTGGCCTCAACGTGTTCGGTTGGGTGGGAATGGTGGTGGTTCTTATATTGTTTCACTACGCTCGGCCCGACTTCATCAGTGGCGTTCAGCAGTATTGGGGAATAGAAGGGGACTCATCTTGGTCTGAAGGTCATTTGTCTGCCATGACTATTATGCTGCAGGTATGCTTAATAGTAAGCCTTGTCAGCATTGTCATGCGTGCAAGACGCAATCGTCGACGCACAGACTCCTTCGGCGTAAACCTTATAATCTTGTTTGCTATTGCGGCAATTAGTTTAATAACTCTTGCGACTACGTTGGGTTTATAGCACAGGTTAACCAACGAAATTAATGGCGAGGAAATCAAAAAAGCTTGGCACTTTACGTCAGTAGAGCAGCCAAGCTTTTTGTTGTTAGCCAACTATTTTTACTCTTTGTACAATTCTGCAGCCTATATAAACGCTGCCTGAATTAGCCAATAGGTATAAGCAGCATAAGCAAGCACAAATGCGCCACCTTCAAGGCGGTTAAGGCGACCTTGACGTTTAATACCGATACAGAAAATGAAAAGTGCCACGGTAGAGGCGAACATCACCATGGCATCGCGGTAAAGGAACTCAGCCTCTACTGTCATAGGCTGTATCGTCCCTGCAATACCCACAACGGCTAGGGTATTAAACATATTAGAGCCAATAACATTGCCAATTGCTAAATCATGCTCGCCTTTTTTAACGGCCATTAATGACGACGCGAGTTCGGGTAGTGATGTACCAATTGCGATAACGGTAAGGCCGATTATCGTATCGCTTACACCAAAGAAGGTGGCGTATTCAACCGCGCCCCACACCAGCATGCGAGAGCTTGCAACAAGTAACAACAAACCCGCAATTAACCACATAACGTGGGTTTTAACGGTGCCTTCGTTACTATTGATTTCCTCATCGTATTCATCGGCAAGGGCGTCTTTATCGCCTTTCATTGCGTGATAGATACTCCATGAAATCAACAGTACAAATAGCCCTAGCAAAGAAAACGCGTCATCTTTGGAAACCGTTAAGTCCCATACCTGCCACACAGCAAAAAAAGTGATGCCCAGTAGTACGGGCAATTCTTTTTTGATAATTTCCGATCTAACCGCAATAGGGCTAATAACGGCGGTCAAACCTAAAATTAACAAAATGTTGGCGATATTCGAGCCGTAGGCGTTACCCAGCGCAATGCCCGAGTTACCTTGGTACGCGGCGAAAATAGAAACGATAATTTCAGGAGCGGACGTACCAAACCCAATAATAAGCATACCTATTAGGAGGGGCGATACACCATAATGATTAGCGACTGATGCGGCACCACCTACAAACTTTCCTGCACTCCAAAGCAGTACGGGTAACCCGATCAAAATAGCCACACTGGCTAGTAACATACTTACTCCTCAAACCATTTGTGTCGTTTTGTCTATCTCTATTTATAGACAAAATTAATAAACAAAAGCTCTATCAATAGATTTAATTGTACATCAGTTTTTATTGTCATTTCGATGAAAAAAAGCCGTGCAGATTGTGCTATGCAAAATTGAAGTTAGGCGTAAACTTCGCGACTAAATAACTGTGTATGCTATTTGAGCACCGCAGTTTACGTTTTAAGTTACCTACCATCTTTTAGAAGCGACATTAATGCACAAAACCTTGATTGTTACTGACGATGTTATCCCTTTTCGTAACTCTTCATTAACTGTACTTACTTTTCAAGAATATCTTGCTGAGTTCCCGAAGCTAAACGAACCCAAAACCCGGGTTATTAATATTTGCGATACCACGCGATATTTAAGCGAGGGCTATTACTGTTCGCTGTTGGCTCAGGCTCGTAACCATTCTGTGTTGCCTTCAGTAAATACCATCAATGATTTGCGTATGGCTGAAGAGAAAAGTATCGATCGCATCGCTTTTTCCTTATCGGTATCTCAAGATAATACTGAAATTACTGATGAGCCTTTATTAGTACTTTTCGGTGAAGTGAAAGATCAGCGCTTTAAGCGCTTGGCCCGACAAGCGTTTGAAAAATATTCGTATCCGGTATTGGTACTAAGCCTCATGGTTACCGATACCAACGAATTGCCAAAAGCTACGAATAAAGTGCAAATTGAAGGCTTTGCAACGTTGCAAGCTAAAGCGTTTAAAGACTTAGATGCAGCGCAACAAGCACGCTTTATCGAGCAACTTGAGAAACAGGCAAAAATACAGTGGAAAGCGAGTAAAACGAGCAAGCGCACGCGCTGGGATATGGCGATTTTGGTTAATCCAGAAGAAAGTACGCCTCCTAGTGATGAGCGAGCCATTAAAAACTTTGTAAAAGCGGCTGAAAAAGTAGGCTTTCGAGCAAATGTAGTCAGTCGCTTGTCGCAAGAAGAGTTAGGTCACTATGACGCACTATTCATTCGTGAAACCACAGCAATTGACCACCATACCTATCGTCTAGCCCGCGCCGCAGAGCGTGAGGGTATTGTGGTAATGGACGACACGCAGTCAATTTTGCGCTGCTGTAACAAGGTGTACTTGCAAGATGCGTTTGCATACCAAAAAGTACCTGCCCCAAAAGCGACCTTTGTATCAAGCGCTACTGATGATGTATGCGAAAAACTCATTGCCGACTTTGGCTTACCGCTGGTATTAAAGCTGCCAGAAAGCTCGTTTTCACGGGGTGTGCATAAAGCTGAAAATAAAGAAGCGTTAAAAGCGCGCTTAGAACAAATGCTGGCTGAATCGGCGCTAGTGCTAGTTCAAGAATATATTTTTACTGAGTTTGATTGGCGAATTGGAGTGTTAGGCGGCAAGCCAATTTACGCTTGTCAGTACTTCATGGTGCGCAACCATTGGCAGATATACAACCATCAGGGCGATAGATTCTCCTCGGGTGGATTTACAACAATGCCTACGTTTGAAGTGCCTAAGCCGGTATTACAAGCCGCTATTAAAGCCGCAAAAGCAGTGGGCAACGGTCTTTATGGCGTAGATATTAAGCAAACCGGAAATGCGGTTTACGTTATTGAAGTGAACGACAACCCAAGTATCGACTCGGGCGTCGAAGATAAATATTTAGGCAAAGAACTGTACGAATTAATTATGCAGGAATTTGCTGATAGGTTGGAGCAAAGAGGGCGATGATTACATCGGCTGAGTGCGTAATTGAAGTGAATAATGCAAGTCCACAGGAAAGTGCAAATCGTGCATATGGCCTAGCAGAAGGCGCATCGAATACTAAGTCGGCACAAGGTGCCGGTGCGCCTTCAACGCAGTCGAGTGTAGTGCTGCGTGTTGCGACATTAAACGATCTTGCTTCGCTTCAGCATATTGAGCAAACCTGCTTTACAACCGACAGACTAAGTAAAAGTCGTTTCAAGTTTTACATTGATGCACAGCACGCAGAGCTAATCGTGGCCGAGCGTGCGCCGTTAAATTCAGGCTTGAACCTCGATACAAATAAGCCGGATTGCAATAGCATAGTAGGCTACGGACTGTTACTGCTGCGACGCGGAACACAACTTACCAGACTGTATTCTATTGCGGTGCTGCCCGAAGCGCGAGGGCTTGGCGTTGCTGAAAAGCTTATAAATAGCTTGGGGGAGCGGGCGCTGCTGCGGGGAAAGCGATTTATGCGCCTGGAGGTAGCAGTAGGTAATGCAGGCGCCATTGCTTTATATAAAAAGTTAGGGTTTAGTCAGTTCGGTATGTATACCGATTACTACGACGATCACACTGACGCATTACGTATGCAGAAAGTATTGGTGCCGAGCAAGTCGGTTAAGCCAGAGGTTTACCCGTGGTACCAGCAAACAACAGATTTTACCTGCGGTCCGTCGGCATTGATGATGGCGATGTGTGCATTAAACAATCGCTATGAAATGACGCAAGAAAAAGAATTATCGTTGTGGCGCACAGCTACCACAATATTCATGATGTCAGGGCATGGTGGCTGTCACCCGGTGGGGTTAGCACTAGCTGCAGTAAATGAAGGTTATGCGGCGAAAGTGGTTATTAATCAGGACGTCCCACTTTTTGTTGATGGCGTTAGAGATGCTAATAAGAAAGCGATCGTTGAAAACGTCGAATCTCAGTTTATGGAAGAAGCACGAGCAAAAGGCATTTCCGTTGAGATTTCAGACTGGCGGACCGACGTAATCGACCAAACACTAAAAGCTGGCGGAGCAGTATTATGCCTAATCAGTACATACGCGTTTGATAAGAAAAAAGTGCCACATTGGGTAGCAATTACGAGCTGTGATCCTCACTGCTACTATCTGCACGACCCAGATGCGAGTGAAGGGCAGCCTGTTGAATATCAACACATTCCTGTTGCACGCGAAGACTTTTTAAGACTTGCCAGCTATGGCACGCGTAAAGTAAGAACATTGGTGCTCCTAAAAAATAAAAAGTAACGCCAATATCAAGCTAAGGTTTGAGGCAAAGTTAAATGCCCCAAGCCTTAGTGATGCACTTGTGTAACGTTAACCTTTTTATTTAGTGTTTTGAGCTGTGTTACCAATTGAGACAGCTCTTTCACCGAACCTGAATAATCAATGTGCTTATTCATTTCCTGGCCTTTCACTGCACTCTGATAAAGCGCTTCACTTTCAAAGCATGCAGTTTTCTTATTTAACGCGTTCCATTCGGCTTCTAGATCGCTCGGAATGCAATGACGTTTTGCAACAATCTTGTCTTTTATTTGCAACACTTTCCCGATCAATAATTGAGCATCTGTAGGCATAATAGTATCTCCTTTGCAATTTACTTGGATAAGTCACTGATATCTGGGGTTTATGATTTACTAAAAAACGATAAACCAGTTATTCGCATCTCACCGTTGAATAAAGGATTGCATTATTGATGCCACGTTCAATAAAAAGGTGAGAATCCTTTTTATGCGCTTGTAGGTTTGGAAGTACTTTCTCAGCTCTTAAACTGTGCTCTTAGAAAAACAGGGGCAAAGCTTGTTTATAAATTCAAACCGCTGAATAAATAGATTTCGACAGAGAACTAAAATCAGGGCTTTTGCTCTTAACCGAATTTAAGAGGAGAGGTTAACCCCGTAAAATTATCGGGACTTCGAAGGAAAATGTTTTTGTCGAACCTGCTGTAGTTTTAAGCTGGTGGCGTGACTATCGCCATTTATAAAAAAATCATCGAGAATTGGCATCACAGCTGAAGCAAAGGTTTCCTCAGCATCACGATCGAAAAATTGTGAAAAACCGTCTGCTTCAGAAAGTGCTGAATAGGCTTCTTTAGTAAGTTTGTTCCTGTGCCTATTCAACTTTGGTCGTTTTACGAGAAGCGCCGTTCTGATTGGCGCGCTATTTATAAGAATAGCGTTTGGGCTTGTCTTTGATTTTCTTAACTTGGCAGTAGCAAAAGTGCGGTGTCCAAATTAATAAATTAAGCAAAATAGCGGTAACAAGACTAAAAACAATTGAAGAAGGGGTTAGCGGTACGGAAGGGCTGAAGTTGTCGAGTACGCGATTTAACGTACCGTATTGAGAGGGCGAGGCCATAAACACCAGCTTTTCGAAATAGTGGCCGTGCTCAAGTTTTCTCATACCCTGCTCCAATGTGGTGATCTGGGCAAAGCGGCTCGCTTTCATTGACGCATTTTCACGCACTACCGGTTCGCTATTTTTCTGTAAACTGTCGAGCATGGCTTCCACAGACGAAAAGCCATGCTGTTTAGCGAGTACAGAGGAACTGGATACTTCATCTCTTAGTGCGTCATAGTAGCCATTTAAATATTGGCGGTAGTGGTCCGCTAAAATAGGTACCTGCAGTGTAATAATGAATAAAACTGCAAAGACCACTTTATCAAGAACACGCACTACCATTAAAAACTCGCTATAAAATAATCAGTATTGTCGACTCATTAGTGACCCGCCTAATCGTTGACTTCTGACATTCGTTTATAGAAGCCTTTTAACGCTAGGGGCTCTCGACATTGAACTCATCTCATGTAACAAAAAGTAAGTGTTAAGCGTAACAACCTCTCACGCTACTTCAAGGCTGTATAAATCGCATGGGTTAACTTACTTAATTGCTCGGAAGATATGATATAGGGAGGCATAATGTATACCAGTTTACCAAAGGGCCTTATCCACACGCCTTCTTCGACGAAATGACGCTGAATTTCGGCAACATTGACCGGATTTACAGTCTCAACCACCCCAATAGCGCCCAACACCCTAACATCAGCAACGCGGGGTAAGTCTGCACATTTTGCCAACTCGGTTTGTAATTGTTTCTCAATGGCGGGAATTTGTTGCTGCCAATGGTTTTCATTAATGAGTGATAAACTAGCGTTTGCCACAGCACAAGCTAACGGGTTGCCCATATAAGTTGGGCCGTGCATAAAAACGCCAGGCTCCCCTTGGCAAACCCCTAACGCAACATCTTCGGTACACAAAGTTGCGGCTAACGTCATATAGCCGCCAGTAATTGCCTTGCCTAAACACAAAATATCAGGCGAGATAGCGGCATGTTCACAAGCGAAGAGCTTACCTGTACGACCAAATCCAGTAGCAATCTCATCGCAAATTAACAGTACATCATAGGTGTCACATAGTTGGCGACAGCGTTTTAAGTATTCGGGGTGATAAATACGCATACCTCCCGCGCCTTGAACAATAGGCTCTAGAATTAACGCCGCCATGGTGTGGTGATGTTTCTCGAAAATCTCTTCAAGCGGAAGAATATCGTCTTCACTAAAGGTTTGACCAAAGCGAGTTTGTGGCGCAGGCGCGAAAATCTGCTTGCTTAATACACCTTCAAACAAACTGTGCATGCCGTTTACTGGATCGCACACACTCATAGCGGCAAACGTATCGCCGTGGTAGCCATTTCGCGGCGCAACAATACGTGACTTCTCAGTACGCCCTTGGCATGCCCAATATTGAATAGCCATCTTTATCGCTACTTCAACTGACACTGAACCAGAGTCAGCTAAAAACACTCGCTCTAAACCAGCTGGAACCATACTGAGTAAAGTTTTACATAAATCCACTGCTGGCTGGTGGGTGATACCGCCAAACATAACGTGAGAAAAAGCATCAATTTGCTTGTGCGCTGCATCGTTGAGTATGGGGTGGTTGTAGCCGTGAATAGCAGCCCACCAGCTAGACATGCCGTCTACTAACGCTTCACCGGTGGCCAAGGTGAGCTCGGCGCCTTTTGCACCAACTACTTCGTAACAGGGAAGGGGGTTAACCGCCGAGGTATAGGGGTGCCAAATGTGTTGTTTATCAAATTCTATATTGTTCACGAATTAACCATTAGTAAGGGTTTTAAATTGGTCAGAGTTGACAACTCGATATTGGGGCATAGACTAAGCCAGCAATAATAATTAGTAAAGGACACTCAATGACGCTGGCTAGTGCGCCTTCTGCGCAAACGACAACTATTCGAAACGATTGGACCAAAGCCGAAGTCGAAGCTTTGTTCGCCATGCCATTTAATGATTTACTGTTTGATGCCCAAGTGGTGCATAGACAGCATTTTAATCCTAACGAAGTGCAGGTTAGCACGCTTTTGTCGATTAAAACTGGTGCATGTCCTGAAGACTGCAAGTACTGCCCACAAAGCGCCCGTTATGATACAGGTCTTGAAAAGGAGCGCCTGCTAGAAATTGAAAAGGTTATCCAGCGTGCGAAAGAAGCAAAGCAAGTGGGCTCTACCCGTTTTTGCATGGGTGCCGCTTGGCGAAACCCGCGCGACAGAGATATGCCTTACATTTTAAAGATGGTTGAAGAGGTGAAAAGTTTAGGGCTGGAAACCTGTATGACGCTGGGCATGCTAACCCGTGACCAAGCAGTCGCACTTAAACAAGCGGGCTTGGATTACTATAACCATAACTTAGACACCTCACCGGAATACTACGGCGATATTATCACGACCCGTACTTACCAAGACCGATTGAATACGTTAGAGAACGTGCGTGCTGCAGGTATGAATGTTTGCTCAGGTGGCATTGTGGGCATGGGAGAAACGGTGAGCGACCGCGCCAGTATGCTGGTGCAGCTAGCAAACCTTCCCGAACAGCCGCAAAGTGTGCCTATTAATATGTTAGTAAAAGTTAAAGGTACACCACTCGATAGCGTAGAAGACTTGGACTATTTCGAGTTTATCCGCACTATTGCTGTTGCTCGTATCATGATGCCCAAGTCACATGTGCGCTTGTCGGCAGGCCGCGAAGCCATGAACGAGCAAATGCAGGCGCTGTGTTTTATGGCAGGCGCGAATTCCATTTTCTATGGCTGCAAGCTGTTAACTACGTCAAATCCAGATACCCATGAAGATGTTATGCTGTTCAAAAAGCTTGGTATTAATACTGAGCGTACAAGAGGTTACTCAGACGAAGCACATCAACAAGTGTTAGAAGAAGAAATTGCCCAGCAGCAAGAACAAGCCGACGACAGTAACGACTTGTTTATTGATGCAACCAAGCCTAAGGTAGCGCCAAAGAAACAGCAATTAACGGAGGCGTAATGGCCTTTCACTGGTTAGACGATTCGCTGAGCGCACGTGCTGAGCAAGGCTTGCTGCGCCAGCGCAACTGCCAACAATACGAAAAAGACAGCATTATTTGCATTAATGGTGAGCACTACCTTAATTTTTCTAGCAACGATTATTTGGGAATGCGCCAGCATGAAGGCGTATTGCAAAGTTGGGTTGAGGGGCTAGCGCAATTTGGTGGCGGCAGTGGTGCATCACCCTTGGTAACGGGGCATACGCAGGCTCATTTAGCGCTTGAAGCTTATATTGCCGATGGTTTAAACCGAGAAGCTGCGCTGTTGTTTAACTCTGGCTTTGCAGCTAACCAAGCCTTGTGTATGGCACTTTTTCCTCACATGTCTCACGCTGGCAGTAGCGGGGCGCCTGGGCACATTATTGCTGACAAGCTCATGCATGCGTCGTTTTTAGAAGGGGCGCAGTGCGTATCCGAGCGCGCCAAGCTTCGCCGCTTTAAGCACAACGATCTTAATCATTTGGAAAGCGTGCTTTCAGGTGTTTGCAATAACTCTGTTCTCGCTGCGGATGAACATAGCAAAGTTAATGCTGACGCTAATTTTAAATCAAGCCAACAAGATATTCTTATTGCCAGCGAAGGCGTGTTTAGCATGGACGGTGATGCCGCGCCTTGCAAAGATATAGCCGATATCGCCGCGAAGTATAACGCTTGGTTCATGCTAGACGATGCACATGGCATGGGCGTTTTGGGTGAAAACGGTTTTGGTACTGCAGAAGCGCTTAACTTAAGCCAGCAACAGGTTCCAGTTGTTATGGGAACATTCGGCAAAGCGCTAGGCACAGCAGGCGCATTTATTGCCGGAAGCCAAACCCTTATTGATTATCTGGTGAATTTTTCTAAGCACTATATGTATTCCACCGCAATGCCCCCAGCGCAAGCGGTGGCAACCTTATATTCACTCACACATATCGCCAGTGATACCGCTCGTCGCGAGTTGCTTACCAACAATATTTCCTATTTCAGAGAGTCGTTCCAAAAACGTTTTGGACAGACACTCAATGCGGACAAGGAAAGCGATAATTCAGACCATATCACCTTGGGATCTATCACCTTAGGAGCCTCGCAAAGCGCTATTCAACCCGTTATTGTCGGCAGCCCAGAGCATGCAGTTGCATTAAGTGAAGGTTTAAAACAACGAGGGATTTGGGCAGCCGCTATCCGGCAACCAACCGTACCGAAAAATCAAGACAGGCTGCGTATAACCTTAACCGCAAATCATACGACTCAAGATATCGATGTGTTAATTGATGCGCTTGAATTGTCGCTCAATGGTTTGAAGGAACTATCGCGCGATGGGTTAAGTGGGCCTTCTGCGAAAAGGGAAGCATAAAGAACGATGTATGCCGTAACAGCCCTAAGTTCCACAAACCAGAAAGAGATGTAAAAATGTCGGCAAGCCCAGCTGTGAAATCAGCGTCATTGACAGAGCCCTTGAAACCTTTTGAAGGTAAGGCGGCAAGTGATACAGCAAAAGTGCTTCCTAATAATGAAGACGCTTTCGTAGCAGAGTTTTGTAATTCCACTGTTGTCGATTCAGCCGACGGTACCGGCGAAGCTAAAAAAGCGATTGTCACACCAGCAATCACTGAACAGAGCATCGCACACCGTTTCTCAAAAGCGGCAGTAAAGTACGACAGTATTGCGTGTATTCAGCGTAATATTGCCGAGCAGGGGTTAGCAAACTTGCCAAAGACTTTGCAGGGCGAGGCCCTCGATATAGGCTGTGGAACGGGTATTCACACACAGGAAATTTTAAAAAAAGGTGCCGTTGCAACTGGAGTAGACATTGCTGAGGGTATGTTGGCGCAGGCACGAAAAAAGTACTCTGACCCCACTTTCGTAGAAGGTAGTGCTGTTGATTTACCTTTCTCTGAAAACACGTTTTCAACGGTGTTTTCGTCCATGGCGCTACAGTGGGTGAGTGACACAAACCTTGTTGCTAGCGAGATAGCACGAGTGCTTAAACAGGATGGTATCGCTGAGCTGGCTATTATGGTGTCTGGCTCTTTTAGTGAACTTAGAACGGCCCGCAAAGTGGCGCAGCTCCCTCAAGCAGAAACTCGTTTGCCGGCAACCGCGCAGTGGGTAAGCGGGTTTAAGCAATCAGGGCTCCGATTACAACGAGTTATTACCAAAGATTATATTGATACTCACCAAGATATTATGTCGCTACTGCGTTCAGTGAAAGATGTAGGAGCGGGTGAGACTGGCCAAAAACAACCTCCGCTTACCCGTCGAGATATTAAAAAATTAGCCATGGCGTATAGCAATATGAGTGGTGTAGAAAGTAAGTTACCGCTTACCTACCGCGTAAGTCATTTTAGATTGGAAAAACGATGAAGCAGTATTTCATTACCGGTACCGACACAGAAGTAGGGAAAACCTATGTCACCTGCCAATTACTAAAAGCAGCGCAAAAAGCATCGCTTACCGGCATCGGCTATAAACCTATTGCTGCTGGTTGTGAGCAGGTTAACGGTGAGTGGGTTAACGATGATGCGCTAAATATACAAAAAGCATGCGCGAAAATACGCGAAAACAAAGCCATTAAAGCTATAGATAATAGCGAGCTAAAAAGCGCAAGCGAAGAAAATGGACAGACACTTCCTTTACATCAAATAAACCCTATCGCATTAAGGCCGCCCATTGCGCCACATATTGCTGCACTTGAAGAAGGCGTGGCGTTAAGCTTTGAAAAAATTGCGCAAGGCCTTGATAAACTGCAAGCTTATCAGCCAGATCTACTGTTGATGGAAGGTGCAGGAGGGTGGCGATTACCCTTAATCGTGGGCGATGAGTATACGCCTACGTATTATCTATCCGATGTTGTGAAAACGCTCAACATGGACGTAATTTTCGTTGTGGGTATGCGTCTAGGCTGCTTAAACCATGCGCTATTAACCGCAGAAGCGATACGCGCAGATGGGCTAAAAATCAAAGGGTGGGTAGCCAACGACATCACAGGTAACATGACGCGATATCAGGAAAACCTGCATTCTCTAAAAGCCATGTTACCCGAGCCGCTGCTGGCAGAAATTCCCTACCAGCGTGAGCCTGATGAAGAGGCGCTATTCGCCGCTATCAAGCAAATAAGTTAAATCATCACCTGAATTAATTGGCTTTTTTTCTTCACCTAAAAAGATGAAGCCGTCTTTTTCACCGACTAAAGTAAGTTGGTTATCACAAAGACGTAACGCCGTGCCTTCACGGATAGCCACTACCGGCGTGGTTGGGTTTAGCGTTGTAAACTCGGCCAATCGCTGATCGCGGGTTTCACCATTATGGCCAGGAGGCTGATAATCGGTGTAGTGCGGGTTCAACTGAAACGGCACGATATCAAGCGCATCAAAACTAGGCGGCTCAATAATAGGCATGTCATTAGTGGTTCTAATTGATTCGCCACAGATATTCGAGCCCGCGCTCCATCCAATATAAGGCGTGCAATCGGCAATGGCGTGCTTTATTGGCACAATAAGCGCATTCGCATATAGTGTTGAAAGCAGACTGAAAGGTGTTTCCTCCACCTACCACAATAGCTTGGCCATTTTTCTTCGCATTGTTTACGGCGGCCACGGGGTCTTCTACTGTGTGTAGCCCAGTAACATTGCATTCTGGCAGGGCAGTAGCAACAGCATCTACATAGCTGTCGTACGTTTGAGTTACAGCGGCGTAAGGAACAAATAGGAGGTCGCGAATTTCGCCTAAGTGTGCAAAAATAAGTTCTCTAGCGTGCTCTAGGTAAGCCTCGTCGCCTTGACGAGAGCTACTTAGCATAAGTACATGTGCGGTCATACTAACTCCACAATTTTTCTGACGGCGTATCATACGCGAAACTGGGCACAAAGTTTAGTCGCGCTCCGTCACTGCGTTTAAATAGGATTTTGAATGAAACAATCTACATCGGTGCTATTCGTGTGTTTGGGTAATATTTGCCGTTCTCCAACCGCAGAAGCCGTGTTCAAGCACAAAGCTGCACAAGCTGGGTTAAGTATTGAAATTGATTCTGCGGGGACCCATGGTTACCACATTGGGAAACCAGCAGATAAGCGTTCACAGGCGGCTGGGGTAGAGCGAGGTTACAGCTTTAAGGGGCTTAAATGTCGTCGTGTTGATGACAGTGATTTTGAGCGCTTCGACTATATTTTAGCTATGGATAATAGCAACCTTGCAAATTTGCATGGTATGTCGCCAAGCCAGTACCAGGAAAAAATTAAGCTATTTCTGGACTTTGCAAATGTAGAAGACAAAGAAGTGCCTGACCCATACTACGGAGGGAAGCGCGGCTTTGAGTTGGTGTTAGATTTAATTGAAGAAGCATCGGACGGTTTGATTGCGCACATTAAGCAAACCCAACAACTATAATCAGAAGCTTTATCCACAAGCCATAACTGAGAAGCGGCATTGCGAACCAAATCTAGAACGCATATTAAGAACCGATTTTGAGAGCCGATTTTGAAAACCATTGAAACTAAACGCCCAGCCCTTTCTTTGGTTGTAATAACGCTACTTTGTTTGTTAGCCGTTGGCGTGGTGGGTGTCATTGGCGTGACAGGGTTTGCTAACACGGCTGCTGACTTAAAGCGACATATTATCGTTCAGCTTCAATTACCGCTTATACTTACCGCATGCTTAGTAGGGGCAGCGCTTTCCGTAAGTGGCGCAACCTTACAGGTGGTACTTCGAAACCCGCTAGCCGACCCGGGGATCATAGGTATCACCAGCGGAGCAAGTTTAGTTGCCGCACTATTGCTACTATTAACGCCGCAATGGGCTACAGCCTACCTGCATTACTTACTGCCTTTTGGGTGCTTCGTGGGTGCCTTGTTATCTACTTTTGTTATTAATCGTTTAGCCAGAAAATTGCTAAGCTCCTCCACTGCGGTAATTCTTGCTGGTATTGCCATATCGACTCTTAGTGGGGCTGTTATTGCCTGGCTTTATATGTTCAGCGATGCTAATGCTCTTCGTAACCTCACTTTTTGGCTAATGGGCAGCTTATATCAAACTAACTGGTTAATTTTATCGGTTGGAGGCCCGTTGATAGTTATAGCTGTAGGTTTACAGCTTTTTTTCGCGGATGATTTGAATAAGCTTTATGCTGGTGAACTTGCGGCAAAAAGTAGCGGTGTGGATGTGGAAAAACTTACCGAACGTGCCCTCATCGTTTGCGCCATCGCAGTGGGCACGGCGGTGTCGATGGCCGGGTCTATCGCTTTTGTGGGCTTATTAGTGCCTCATATTCTGCGTTTGATCATTGGGCATAACAATCGCTATTTATTGCCCTTAAGTGCGTTAAGTGGTGCAAGTCTTTTAATGCTGGTAGCGCTAAGCTCTGAAATGACCCGTGCTGTTACACTTCCTGTCTCTATGGTTACTGCAACCTTAGGTGGTCCATTACTCATTTGGGTACTGGCAAAGGGCCAGCTTAAAGGCTGATAAAATGACGACACCGAATCCTCTTACGCCAAAGCAACCTGATTCTCATAGTGAAGAAAATTCAAGCACAAATGAATGTCATGCGGTTAGTTACAACAAAACGCCTTGCATCAAAAGTCGCGAAAGCGTTTCGGATGCCTCAATGATTTTAAGCCTGCAAAATGTGCGCATTGGGTCACGGCTATGGGTGGAAGACTTAAGCGCGAAAAAGGGCGAATGTATCCATATCATAGGGCCAAACGGGGCTGGGAAGTCAACGCTGCTACTTACACTAGCAGGACTGATTGACGCTGATGAAGGTAAAGTAATACTGCATGGCAAGCCAATGGGGAGTTGGTCTCTTGCCACGCTTGCTAGCGTACGTACTTTGTTAGCTCAGCAAAGTGAAAGTGGTTTTCACTTGTCGGTGAAGGAATATTTAAGCTTTTACGCAACAGCACAGCAAGGTGTGCTCATTCCTTCGGTTTTAGAAAAAGCCCTTGAAGTGTCGGGATTCTTAAACAAAATCCTTACCCAGCTTTCTGGCGGAGAACGCCAGCGCGTAGAAATTTGTCGAGCGCTCTTACAAATTTGGCCCCAGTTAGAGCGGGGAGAGGGGTTAGCGTTTTTAGATGAGCCATTGCAAGGACTTGATATAAGGCACCAATATGCGCTGGCTAGTTTAGTAAAATTCCTTTGCAATAAAGGTAACACCATACTAATGACGTCTCACGATATCGCGCTTAGCGCTAACTACTGCAATAGTCTATGGTTAATGCACGAAGGTCGTATGGTCGCATTGGGTGAGCCACAAGACGTAGCAACTCAGGCAAACCTTGAGAAGGTGTTTGAATGCCATTTTGCTATAAGCAAGCACGATAACTTTCTAGAAATTCAAGTTTGCGCACCTATTTCCTTAGAATAAATGTGGTAAAGTGCCATCACATTTTTTAGATTCATATTTTCACATTAGGCTGATTATAAAAATGCGCTACAGGCATGCTGTGAAGCGCGCTACAGTCTTATTATTCGAAGCATTAAGTTTCAATAACTATTTTCAGTAAAACGTTTGCCCTACGTTTTTTTATTCAGGAGAACACCGTTGAGTAATTGGCAAGTAGACAGTTGGAGAAATAAACCTATTCTTCAGCAACCAGAGTACGACGACAAAGTACGTTTAAATGAAGTAGAGCAAACACTAAGTTCTTATCCTCCACTCGTATTCGCTGCTGAAGCCCGTGAACTTAGACGCCAGCTTAGGTGAAGTGAGCCTGGGTAAAGGCTTTCTTTTACAAGGCGGCGACTGCGCTGAGTCGTTTGACGAGTTTAACGCACCTAAAATTCGCGATACCTTTAAAGTTATCCTTCAAATGGCGATTGTGCTTACCTTTGCTGGCCGCTGCCCGGTGACTAAGGTTGCCCGCATGGCTGGGCAATATGCTAAGCCGCGTTCATCAGATTTTGAAACCCGTGGTGACGTGACCTTGCCAAGCTATCGCGGCGATATCATCAATAACTTTGAGTTTACTGAAGCAGCACGTCGACCTGACCCTGATCGCTTGTTAGAAGCGTATCATCGCAGTGCTTCAACCTTGAACCTTCTTCGCGCATTTGCGCAAGGTGGTTTGGCCGACCTTCACGAAGTGAACCGTTGGAACATGGCGTTTGTTGAAAACAGCCCGCTTAAAGAGCGTTATTCAGATATGGCTAACCGTATTCAAGATACGCTTGAGTTTATGGATGTTATTGGCATTAACGCACAAACTAGCTCTACGCTACATGAAACCTCGCTGTTTACGTCGCACGAAGCTTTGCTATTAAACTACGAACAGGCGCTTACACGTATTGATACGCTTACCGGCAAGCCTTACGACTGTTCTGCGCATATGGTGTGGATTGGCGAACGTACTCGTCAACTTGATCATGCGCACGTGGAGTTTTTCCGAGGCATTCACAACCCAATTGGTGTGAAAGTGGGGCCGAGCATGCAGGAAGACGAGCTTATTCGTTTAATTGATGCGCTTAACCCGCTAAACGATCCGGGTCGATTAACGCTTATTACTCGCATGGGTGCTGATAACTTAGCTGACAACCTGCCACGACTACTGCGCAAAGTTAAAGCGGAAGGCAGACATGTTGTGTGGAGTTCTGACCCGATGCACGGCAACACGTTCTCGGCGTCTAGCGGCTACAAAACCCGAAACTTCGATGCAATTTTGAAAGAAATTAAACAGTTCTTCCAAGCTCATGAAGCAGAAGGTACTCACGCTGGTGGTATTCACCTTGAAATGACCGGTCAGCACGTAACAGAATGTACTGGTGGTGCTTACCAGATTAGCGATGATGATTTAGCCCAGGCGTATAAGACACAATGTGATCCGCGCCTAAATGCAGACCAGGTGCTTGAAATGGCATTCTTAGTGGCAGACCATTTGCGTAATGCGTAATGCGTAATGCGTAATGCGTAATGCGTTAACCGCAGTAAGACTTACAAACGGGCAGCGAAACGAACGCTGCCCGTTTTTTATAGCAGTTGTTCTCTTTCTTCTTCACTTAAAATTCCGGTGAAGATGGTTTCTCTTCTTAAATTAGCGGTGCGCTCGTCATCGGCCAGCAACAATGCTTTGAATAGCTCCGGTTCATTGCGTGCCTCTATAATGCCCTTCCATAGCAGGTAGCTCCCATAACGCATCATTTTGTTTTGATATCGGGTTTCTAAGGTCCGTTCGGCTTGCTCAAAAAGCTCGGGGTGCGATATCAATTTTTCAGCTATGGCGCTGTGAATTTTTTTGATATGTTCGTTTACGTCACTTCGACGTTGTTTTCTGGGTCTTGCAAACATAAATCTTCTTGCTGTTTTGGTGTGCCTATTACGGGGAAATTTAAGTAAAAATACGACGTTGAATTATCTATTTATAGCGCTTTTTATCTTACCTTTTGTCTTATTTAAGTGGGTAAACCAACCACAAAGGCAGGGAGTAACAGAACTTAAGATTGTTATCACCATCGATGTAAGTAGGCTATCAGTATGAAAACTCAAGCAATAAGGCAATGCTCGTTATAAAGCGGTTATCGTCATAAGGCAGTTGCTAGTCATCATCTAAAAGGGGCTCTACTACAGACTCTAAGCCGTTTAACTTTATTTCATACATTAAAGCGAGACTGCTTACCTAACTTGTTTTCAGGGAAGCCTTGTTTGTGAAACCACACCAAATAAGGCTCTGGCAAATGAAAAAGGCGTCTTCCGGCATATTTTCCGAACGGCATTACTTGATTAATGGCGGCTTTTATAAGCGTTGGGTCCATCTATTAACTACCTTCTACATCTTTATCTGTATCTTCATCTTCACGCTGTTGAGCTTGCCATAGGGTTGCGTATTCACCGCCTTGTTCCAGCAAGTAAGTGTGTGTCCCTTCCTCTACTATAGTACCGTTTTTTAGTACCAGGATCTTGTCGGCATCGACAATAGTGGACAGTCTATGGGCTATCACCAAGCTAGTATGCCCCTTGGCTGCATCGCGTAGGGCTGACAAAATTGCTCTTTCTGATGTGCTGTCCAATGAGCTAGTGGCCTCGTCGAAAATCATAATGGGCGCACCTTTAAGTAAGGCTCGTGCGATAGATACGCGTTGCTTCTCGCCGCCAGAAAGCTTTAGTCCTCGCTCACCTACGGTTGTTTCTAGCATATCAGGCAGACTTTCTACAAAGGTTTCAAGGTGTGCAAGCTTAATCACTTGTTTAATATCTTCATCGCTGGCATCGGGGTTACCGTAGCGAATATTTTCTAGCAATGTGGTGTTAAACAGTACCGTATCCTGGGGGACGATACCGATATGTGAGCGCAGACTTTGTTGCGTAAGCGAGGCAATATTATTTCCGTCTATGGTAATGCTGCCCTGTTGAGGGTCATAAAAACGGAAAAGCAACTTCATTAGCGTAGATTTTCCCGCGCCGCTTTCGCCTACTACGGCTACCTTGGCGCCAGGCGCTACGTCAAAGCTAAATCCGTTTAATATTTTCCTATTTTCGTTATAAGCAAAATGCACATTATTAAAGCGTATTGCTGGGTTGGCGCAGGTTAATTCGGTGGCGTTGTCTGCATCTTTTATAGCAGGGGTTTGGGATAGAAGGTCGAATAACTTATCGATATTGGCAAGGCTGCCACGAATTTCACGGTATACAAACCCCAAAAAGTTTAAGGGCATGAAAATCTGCATAGTGAAGGCGTTGATGAGTACAAAGTCGCCAATGGTCATTTCGCCATTCATAACTCCAAAGGCAGCGTTTGCCATCATTGAAGTCATGGCAATGGCAATAATGGCGGCTTGTCCACCGTTTAATGCAAACAGCGATAAGCGGTTCTTCCGTCGCGCCTTTTCCCAAGCAGCTAAGTCTGTGTCGTAGCGATTGGCTTCAAACGATTCGTTATTGAAATATTTTACAGTCTCAAAGTTAAGCAGGCTGTCTACCGCCCTTGAGTTAGTGGTTGAGTCTGCTTCATTCATTTGTGTGACAAAGCGTGTGCGCCAATCTGTCGCTTTCATCGAAAAACCAATATAGGCCACAACGCTGAGCACAATTATCAGCGCGAAAGATACGCCGAACTGAAATAAGAGCAATCCAACTACGAGAGCTATCTCTAACAAAGTAGGGACAATATTAAACACCATAAAGCGCATTAAAAAGCTAACGCCGTTGGTGCCGCGCTCGATATCACGCGACAATCCGCCTGTGCGTCGATTCAGGTGAAAGCCTAAGTCTAGGTTGTGTAGATGTTTGAAGACTTTTAGCCCTAGACGGCGCATGGCGCGCTCAGTAACGCGACCAAATAGCGTATCTCGCACTTCGCCGAGTAAAACATTCAGTAAGCGCAGCGTTCCATAGGCAACGATTAAGCTAATAGGAACCGCCAAAGCTAGCGTGGTTAAATCGCCATTTAAGCTATCAACGGTGTACTTCAGCACGTAGGGCAGGCCAATACTGGCAAGCTTCGCTGCTACTAGGCACAGCAGCGCTAAAAATACGCGTTGCTTAAACTCGAGAAGATAAGGCCAAAGCTGTGAGAGAACGTGCCATTTAACAGGTTCGTCGACATTGGTAGGAAAACGGTTTTTTCTCATTTTATAGTGTGCTTTATTGTTTGGTTTACTGTACTAAGAGCGGGAAGGTTTAGAAAATAATTTGGCGTAAACCTTTTATTAGGAATTGAACAAGCTTGCCCATATATAATTATTCTCGCCTTTTGTGATACGTTTTGAAATAGGCTAGAGATTAAAATGGTCTTATTTATAGCAACGAATGTGTTTAATTTTAATTTCACCCCGCGTACACTAAGGTAGTTTAATTTAGTTACCTTGTTATTTACTCAATGATTTACTGGGGTTTGTAACGTCTAAAAATTGCTGTAGCGATTTATAAAGCAGCAAAGGATTAAGGAGTTGGTTTGTTAGAAGATAGTTTCGGTAGACAGTTTCACTATTTGCGTTTGTCGGTGACCGAAGCGTGCAACTTTCGCTGTCAGTACTGTTTGCCAGATGGGTACGAAGGCCCAACGAGCGATCAATTTATGACATTAAGCGAAATTGATACCTTGCTAAAAGCGTTTGCTCAGCTAGGTACTTCAAAAGTGCGTCTAACTGGCGGTGAGCCAACGCTGCGAAGAGACTTCCTTGATATCTTACAACTAACCAGTAATACGCCGGGTATAGAACGTGTGGCAATGACGACACACGGTGCGCGAATGGAAAAGTTTGCCCACCAGTGGAAAGGTGCAGGCTTAGATCAAGTAAACGTCAGTATCGATAGTTTAGACCCACGGCAATTTGCCGCAATAACAGGGCAGGACAAGCTAAAGGCTGTACTGCGAGGGTTAGATGCAGCAATTGACGCTGACCTTGATGTAAAAGTTAACTCTGTTTTACTCAACGACTTTTCTGATAGCCGTTTACATCGGTTTCTTGCTTGGCTTAAAGATATGCCGGTGACGCTCCGTTTTATCGAGTTGATGGAAACAGGCGATTTAAACCAATTTTTCAATAAACAACATCAAAGCGGTTCACCATTAAAAACTACCCTGTTAGACATGGGGTGGCAGCCCTTATTGCGTAGGAAAGATGCTGGGCCAGCGCAAGAATTTTATCACCCTGATTATGCAGGCAAGATTGGTTTAATCATGCCGTACAGCAAGGACTTTTGTAAAACCTGTAATCGTCTTCGTGTCTCCGCGCCAGGCAAGTTACACCTTTGCTTGTTCAGTGAAAACGGTATAGACATGAGACATCTTCTTGCCAATGGCAATGTGGATGACGTGGTGGCTTTCCTACAAGATGTGCTGGGTCAAAAGCACGAAACCCATTATCTACACGAAGGAAAAACAGGGGCCACAAAGCACCTAGCTATGCTAGGAGGCTAGCAAACTATTCCTACGTTAAAGGAAAATGTAGGCCAGAATAAAAAGCATCGAATAAGTTTGGTTTGTTGTAAAAATAAGCTATATTCTGCGTTGAAAGTATATTAAAAATAATAATGATAAAGGAAGTATATGCATATCAAGGACAGTGCGCGTCTCTCCTACCACTATATCACCGATAAAGACGCCGATTTTTTATGGGAGACTCGACCAAGACGAGCTTGTCATGAAGTATATCAATGGTGGTAAAAAATCCTCTAAAGAAGACATTCGCGATATTTTTGTTCCTCGCTTCCAAGCTTATTCCAACCCTGCTTTGGGGTGGGGGCTCTGGCGCGTAGAGACGCTAGCTGAAAAAGAAAGTATAGGGTGGATTTTGGTTCGTCCTTTTGGCTTTTTTACCCAACATCCTGAAAGTGACAATATGGAATTAGGCTGGCGCTTTAAACGTCAGACCTGGGGCAAGGGGTACGCCACCGAGGCTGCTCAAGCAATAAAAAACGCCTTGTATGATATTGGTGTAGAAAAGTTTTCGGCAATTGCTAACCCTGAAAACAGTGCGTCTATCAATATCATGAAAAAGCTAGGCATGACATTTAGTCATGAGCTTGAATATAAAGACAAACTCTATCATGAGACAGTGGTTGTATATTCTAACTAGGCAGGTGCATGATTAAATCAAAGAACGTATTGGTAAAATCACTTGTTCTTCAATATGTTCTTCACGCTCTGGTAGCGTGCCTGTTGGTCTTCAGATAGGGCTGTTGTTTCAAGAGTCTCTCTGCATTTGTTAATTGCAGCTACTGTGTCAGGAAGCATAGGCGCGTTTGCTTTTCTCGCTCTAATAATGGCTTGAAGATAGTTCAGTGCAATTGAGGGGTTTTTAGGCATAACACGAAACGCCTGAGCGAAGGTGGTATAAGATTGCTCCAAATTACCTCGTTTATACTGGGCGACAGCTGAGTTGTTGAGTGTTTTAGGGCTTAATGTAATTGCTTCTTTTTCTTCTTTTTCCTGCTTTAAATACGTCGCCATTAGGTTTAATTCATCAGCGCTTTCTTCTTGATTTGAAGAAATCGCATCTAAGATTGCAATAGACTCTTTTTTAAGTCCAACCTCATGCAGCGCTTTGGCTCTATCGAGTAATGCTTCTGTGGAGTGATGTTGGGCGTGGTCTGTGTGAAAGTCTGACAGAAGCATCTGTGCTTTCACCGTTTCATCTTTTAGATAGTGAAGTCGGGCATCGATCACTGTTAATTCGTCATTTACCGCTGCTTTTGGGTGGGCTTTTTTCAGACTGACGTAAATATTCATTGGTTTGTTTAACAATGCTGTTTACGTGTTCAGGCTCAGACGTCATTGCGAAATCAACACCGGCTCTTGCTGCAGTTAGATAAATATCTGGTTTATCGTAGATAGAGTTTTTCGCATAGCGTACTACTTTCTTCGCACTGTTAAACTGGCTTTCGTAATCGTGTGTGATACGAGCGAGGTTTATCGCTCTCTGATGCCGGGGGATATTCTGAGGAGAAATGTTGCATGCTAGCACTGTGCATTCTAGCGCATCATCAAACGCTGACTGTTTAATTTGTAGTTTGGCGAGTAAGTCGTATGCGTCTAATGCAGCATCAGGGCGCATCGCCAGTTGGATGATTTCTCTTTCTGCATCATCAAGCTGATTGAGTGCCAAGAGGCTTTTTGCAATTCCCATTTGAGCCCAGCTAAAATCTTGGATGTTTATTATTGTCTCAAAGAAGGCCAAAGCTTCCTGGAATCTCTCTGTGATAATAAACAAATCACCTTTAATCTTCATTGCTAGAGGAAAGTGTTCGGCATGCTCGGGTTGTAACAAGAAATGCTCGATTTCGGCGAGTGCCTTTTCATAGTTCTGTTTGTCCATGAATGAGTAAACATTTTCAAGAGCCTTTTTCCTTGCTAGAACGCGCGAAAGCCGACGGTCTAATTCGTTAACGGAAAACGGCTTAGCAATGAATTCATCTGGTTGCAGTTCGATAATTGCGTGGACGACTTCTGCTGATGTGTCTGCGCTAGTGAAGATAAATGCGCTGGTGAGCGGCAGTGAGTGAGACTCATTGAGTTGCTCTAGTAAAAAGTACCCGCCTTGTTCTGAACGTAAGTTATACGAGCAAATGATGGCGTCATAGGTGTGTTCTTGTAGCGCTGACAGAGCATGAGAGGGCCTATCAACATAGTCCATATTCCTAAAACCTAGCTGCTCAAGGGCATAGTGCATGTGGCTTTTTGCCAGCACCTGATCTTCGGCAATTAACAACTTAGTATTTCTAGCTAAGTGTAGCTTCATTAAAGGGTAGCCTTTAGGACGTTATGGAACTCACCATACCACGATAATTATTTTTAAAGTATAGCTCGTCAGTGAGACTATCGCACAGTTAAGGTAATTCGTAGTGAATATAGACAGCAGGAATTTCGTGGTGAACAGGGTGGTTAAGTGATTGGTACGATTTTGGAAGGTGCAATATTTGGCAGAGCTAAGTGGTAAGTGTAAGTGACAGCATTGCTGAAGTAGTTTTTTACAAGTGATTGATTTTGTTTAGAATGTGAATTGCTTTTGCACTATCTAGGTGAAGATAAAATGATAGTATTGCATTATAAGATGTGAATTCGTTGAATTTTAAGAATACTTAAAGAAGATGGTGGACGCTACTGGGCTTGAACCAGTGACCCTCGCCTTGTAAGGGCGATGCTCTCCCAACTGAGCTAAGCGTCCATATTTTGATTTCACTATTTAGCCACTGTGAGGAAGTGGTGGACGCTACTGGGCTTGAACCAGTGACCCTCGCCTTGTAAGGGCGATGCTCTCCCAACTGAGCTAAGCGTCCGTATTTTGATTTCACTGTTTAGCCACTGTGAGGAAGTGGTGGACGCTACTGGGCTTGAACCAGTGACCCTCGCCTTGTAAGGGCGATGCTCTCCCAACTGAGCTAAGCGTCCATATTTTGATTTCACTATTTAGCCACTGTGAAGAAGTGGTGGACGCTACTGGGCTTGAACCAGTGACCCTCGCCTTGTAAGGGCGATGCTCTCCCAACTGAGCTAAGCGTCCATATTTTGTAAAACCTTGCCTAAGCAAGTGGGGCGGTATTATAGAGTCGGTTCCGTTAGTGTCAACAATAAAATTAAAGAAAAATGACTGTGTGCCCGAAATTTAGCCACTCTGACTGTATCTTAACTAAAATGATGAAAAGAACAGCGTTTTTTAATGTCGTTTTGAATTCTTTTATATCCAAAAACTGCACGGTGCGTTTCTTCGAACTGGTAAGAAGTGGACAGACACTTGCTTCTTCCTCAGATTTTAGTGGACAGACACTTATTCAGCTCGACCAAAAGAAGTGAACGCGGAAGTGCGATGTTTTAATGGACAGACACTTAAACCAACCTAATGGAGTGCTTGTGTAAAAGAGACAGCTCTTTTTGGACAGTCACTTTCTTATTGAGGAAAGTGTTTACCCCTACTGTTACGTAAGCGTGCAGTAATTACCACATTCAGATGTCATCCTTACTCTTATGACTCAGTGTAGGTTAAATACCAGTTATTTGATAAGTGGATATCATACGTTACTATATCATCTCTAGACTTTAATGATTTTATAGCGTTCTTTTTCACGCCATGAATTGTCTTATCATAGATTATGGGGTGGCGAACATTATGTCTGTATTTATAGCTATAGCCGCTACCAGCAAAGCCTAAGACATCTCTAACCAAAGTAATTGTACAAATCTGATTTTCCGGTTTCACGACTATTTGAATTATATTCATTTTATTCAGTAAGCGAGCCAATCCACCGTTTTCCAGGTCACCCGGTGTAGCTCTTAATGTTGGGATTTTCTCAACATCTTGGCAAACAATATCTTCGATTTTTTCAAATACTAAAGTGTTGTCATAAAACTCATTAATGTACTTTTCCTCTAAGTCGCGGGGAGGAAGTAAAAGAAAAATAAAAACTATCCATAAAACAACTAATAAAATAAGTTTCTTCATATTTTGTCCTTGACCAAAGAACCGCAATATTGTGAGGGTTTTTAAACCATTCTTTGAAAACTAAAACAGCTGTTACAAACTCTACTCAACTAACAAAATTGGAGAGGAAAGGGGACAGACACTTAAACCAACCTAATTGAGTGCTTTTATAAAAGAGATTGCTCTTTTTGGGCAGCCACTTTCTTATTGAAGAAAGTGTTTACCCTACAGTTACTCGAAAAGTTGATTATAGATTTATCTAAGTGTGTGTCCATTGCAGCAAGAATGGATATAGAAGGAATAAGCTTGAAGGTAAGTGACTGTCCACTTTCTTCTCCTCTTTTACATTGTTCTATTCTCAACTTACTTTTGAAGTAGCGCGTAGACTGGTAGAATGCGCCCATCTTTAGAAATACTATTAACAATAGAGAGTGACCATGTCGGTTGTTACACGATTTGCACCCAGCCCAACAGGCTATCTTCACGTTGGTGGCGCACGAACTGCGCTTTATTCTTGGCTTCTTGCGAAAAGCAAAGGCGGTGAGTTTGTTCTTCGTATTGAAGATACAGATATCGAGCGTTCAACTGAAGAAGCTAAGCAGGCTATTTTAGACGGTATGCAATGGTTAGGTTTAACTTGGGACACAGGCCCTATCTATCAAACTGAGCGTTTTGATAGATATAAAGAACTTATCCAGCAGCTTTTGGATGAAGGTAAAGCGTATAAATGCTTTATGAGCTCTGAAGAGCTAGATGCAATTCGTGAGGCGCAAAAAGAGCGCGGTGAAAAGCCTCGTTATCCTGGCACATGGAGAGACAGAACGGACCACCCTGAAGGTGAACCGTTTGTTATTCGCTTCAAAAACCCTTTAGAAGGCAAAGTTGTTATTAACGATCATGTTCGCGGAAAAATTGAGATTAGCAATACAGAGCTAGACGATCTCATTATTCAGCGCACTGATGGCACGCCTACCTATAACTTCTGTGTAGTTGTAGATGATTGGGACATGGGGATTACCCATGTAGTGCGTGGTGAAGACCATATTAATAACACGCCACGCCAAATCAATATACTTGAAGCCCTTAATGCGCCAGTTCCAGAGTACGCTCACGTTTCTATGATCTTGGGTGATGACGGCAAAAAGTTATCAAAGCGACATGGTGCGGTAAGTGTAATGCAGTATCGTGATGACGGCTTCCTACCACAAGCGGTGCTTAACTATCTTGTTAGGTTGGGCTGGTCTCACGGCGACCAAGAAGTTTTCTCTGTCGACGAGATGATTGAGAAATTTAGTTTGGATGCAATAGGGCAGTCTGCGTCGGCATTTAATACAGAAAAGCTAATCTGGTTAAATCAGCATTACATAAAGACGTTGCCAGCAAGTGAGGTTGCCTCACATGCTAAATGGCATTTCGAACAGTTAAATGTTGATTTAACAACAGGTCCAGCGCTTGAATCGATAATTGCTATTCAAGCGGATAGAGTTAAAACGCTTAAAGAGTTAGCAGAGATTTCTACATACTTTTATCAAGACTACGAAGATTTCGATGCGAACGCAGCGAAAAAACATCTTCGCCCAGTCGCTCGAGGCCCATTAGAGCTTGCTAAAGATAAATTAATGGCAATTGAAGAGTGGAACCCAGAAAATATTCAAGCTGCTATTAATAGCACGGCTGAAGAACTGGAAGTAGGTATGGGTAAAGTAGGCATGCCGCTGCGTGTAGCTGTGACAGGTAGCGGTAATTCACCGTCTCTAGATATCACGTTGAATCTTATCTCAAAAGAGAAAATTGGCGAGAGAATCGACAAAGCGCTTACTTTTATAGCAAACAGAGAAAATTCATAAAAAAAGCGTTGACATGACAGAGGGGGATGCCTAGAATGCGCCCCGCTGTCACGGAACAGTCACACAAAATGACTGGTGCCATGATGGGGCCATAGCTCAGCTGGGAGAGCGCCTGCATGGCATGCAGGAGGTCGGCGGTTCGATCCCGCCTGGCTCCACCAAGTCACATTGAGTTGTGGTTTGATATAGGCTGAAGTTGTTAAAACAACTTCGGACTGAAATTTCAAAGCTTTAGCTTCGAAAAAGAATTCAGTCCCCTTCGTCTAGAGGCCTAGGACACCGCCCTTTCACGGCGGTAACAGGGGTTCGAATCCCCTAGGGGACGCCATTTTATCGCGTCACAGTCGATTAAAACTGTGAAATAGGCTGGAGTTGATTATTCAACTTCTGACTGAAAGTTTCGGTAGGGAAAGGTTAATCAGTTCGCTGATTCATTCCACCTTACTGAAAATCTCGAAAGCAGAGCTTTCGAAAGTTGATTTTCAGTCCCCTTCGTCTAGAGGCCTAGGACACCGCCCTTTCACGGCGGTAACAGGGGTTCGAATCCCCTAGGGGACGCCATTTTATCGCGTCACAGTCGATTACAACTGTGAAATAGGCTGGAGTTGTTAATTCAACTTCTGACTGAAAGTTTCGGTAAGAATAAGATTGTTTATTGCATTCTTGAGCTCACAGAAATTTAGTGAAATGTATCTTCACTAGCAAAGTTTCAGTCCCCTTCGTCTAGAGGCCTAGGACACCGCCCTTTCACGGCGGTAACAGGGGTTCGAATCCCCTAGGGGACGCCATTTTATCGCGTCACGGTCGATTAAAACTGTGAAATAGGCTGGAGTTGATAATTCAACTTCTGACTGAAAGTTTCGGTGGGAAAAGTCGCTCAGTTCGCTGGCTCACTTTGCCTTACTGAAAAATTTCGAAAGCAGAGTTTTCGAAAAAAGATTTTCAGTCCCCTTCGTCTAGAGGCCTAGGACACCGCCCTTTCACGGCGGTAACAGGGGTTCGAATCCCCTAGGGGACGCCATATCGAAAAAACCAGCCATCCGGCTGGTTTTTTTGTTTTTGTCTCCGGAAACTCTGTGGACAGACACTTCTATACTCCCTAAACCACCAGCCGTTTTTAATTGCTAGTGAATTGCCAATGGACAGTCACTTTTATACTTCCTTAACCATCAACCGCTTTTAGCTGTCAGCGGACAGTCACTTACATTTTCGTCCTTAACAAATGACTATCCAAGTATTACTAACTCAACCTTTCATGCTTACTCTAGGGTGAACTAATCCTTTACAAAGCAAAGTCAACATATCCTTGAGCAACTAGTTTTTTAGGATACGAAGCGTAAAGATCTTATGTCACAGTTGTCGATTAATCTCTTGTAGAGTAGATACGTAAGCTTGCTGAGCTGTTATGATCTCTTAAATACAAAAGAGGTGTTATATGCAGAATTATCCAATTGGGACTCCGGGTGTGCCATGGAGCGAGAAAGAGAAATCGCAGTGGAAATCTCAACAGACTGTGAAAAGAAGTTACCAAGAAGAAGTACTCGATAAACTTTTCAATATTATTCCTGAAGGCTTTGAACTAAAGCAGTATGGTTCTCTCCCATACGATTCTGAACGCTACCCATTATATGCAGTAGTTCCAAATAACTTTGATACTAAAAAGCCTACAGCGCTTGTTACGGGTGGAGTTCACGGTTATGAAACGAGTGGCGTGCAGGGCGCACTTCAGTTTATTAACACAAAGCTGTCTCAGTACGCAGAGCAAATAAACATTGTAGTTGTTCCATGTGTAAGCCCTTGGGGTTACGAGACGATAAATCGATGGAATCCAATGGCGCTAGATCCAAATCGCTCGTTTTACAGCGACTCTCCGGCACCAGAATCCGCTCAGCTTATGCAGTTAGTGTCTGATCTAGCGTTGTCGCTAACGCTTCATATCGATTTACACGAAACTACCGATACAGATAACACTGAATTCAGACCGGCGCTGGCCGCACGGGATGGCGTAACCCACGATAATTGGAATATACCTGACGGTTTCTATACGGTCGCAAACACGCCAAATCCACAAATAGAGTTTCAAAAAGCTGTAATCGATGCGGTGAAGAAAGTGACGCATATCGCTCCTGCAGACGAAAGCGGCAAGATTATTGGAGCAGATGTAGTGAGTGAAGGTGTTATCTGCTATGACAAAAAAGCTTTGTATCTATGTGGCGGTATGACAGATGCCAAATACGTTACAACAACGGAAGTATATCCCGATAGTGATAACGCGACACCTGAAAACTGTAACGACGCTCAGGTAGCTGCCATCTGCGCAGCACTCGATTACTCGAAATAGACGCTTGAACGTTTAGACGTCTAGATGTATATTTAAGCCTCTTTCAAAGGAGGCTTTTTGTGTTTACTTATTCTGCGGTTATTTACGACGGTAAAAAACAAAATTTAGTGCGATATGAATGTGGGACAGACACTGAGTTTGCTTCATATCTTGAATCGCGTTTTGGTTGCCATGTTTGTTTATGGTCAAATAAAGAATTGTCGGAAAACACAATGGCGGCTATTGCTGCTTCGCATGCTCAAAGTAAAAATGAAGGTTTAGATAAAACAGAAGCTTTATGAACTCAACATCACCGTGTATCGCCTTGTGTAAATTGAATGAAGATGAAATATGCGTTGGATGCAAACGTACTATTGATGAAATCGTAAAATGGCGGACATACACTGATAACCAAAAGCTGGCCGTTATAGCTCGTCTAGAGAGCATAAGGAAGGATACTACTTCCCAATAGTATGATAATGAAAAACTATAATTTGACGTTGTAATCAAATAAGAAACCGCTTTATAACAGCCCCTTTTTAGTGGACAGACACTCAAGCTTTAACTCAGCACTTTAGCCGAAAATCCCCTCGACTTAGATAGCTTCAAAGACAGACACTTACTCATCAATAGCACAATCCATTCAACAGTGTTCTTAGTCCAATAAAACGGACAGTCACAAAGTTGATAAACTGAGCACCAAATCCTGGCTGAAATTAACGCTTTTTGCTACACTCCCGCGCCAATTTTATGTTCTATTGACGTGAGACGCTTGTAATGAAAGTAATGCTTGCCCCTATGGAGGGCGTTGTCGATCACTTAATGAGAGATATGCTCACTCGTGTTGGTGGCTTCGACCAGTGTGTTACTGAGTTTGTAAGGGTTGTTGATCAAAAACTACCCAAGAAAACGTTTTATAGACTTTGCCCGGAGCTACACAACGGTGGCAAAACGCCCTCAGGCGTACCAGTAAGAGTTCAATTGCTAGGGCAACATCCACAATGGCTCGCAGAGAATGCACAAACTGCAATAGAACTGGGCTCCCCAGGTGTTGATCTGAACTTCGGTTGCCCTGCTAAGACCGTCAACAAAAGTAAGGGCGGGGCTGTGTTGTTGAAAGAGACGCAAACCCTTTACGGTATTGTGAAAGCGGTTAGGGAGGCCGTTCCTGCTGATATCCCGGTTTCAGCCAAAATCAGGCTGGGCTTTGAGGATAAGTCTTTAGCTATCGACAACGCTATCGCTATTACTGACGCAGGAGCCTCTGAGCTCGTTGTTCATGCAAGAACAAAAACAGAAGGCTATAAGCCACCGGCTTACTGGGACTGGATAGCGAAAATTAAGCAGCACACTGATATTCCCATTGTAGCAAATGGCGAAATTTGGAACGCTGACGACGCTAAGCGCTGTCAAAGCCAATCAGAGTGTACCAATCTAATGATAGGACGAGGTGCATTGGCAATGCCTAATTTGGCGCTGAGTATTAAAGAGGGCGTAGAACCTATGCCATGGACTGAACTGGCTGCGTTGTTGATACAGTACTCTGGCTACGAAATTTTTGGTGATAAAGGAAAATATTACCCTAATCGCATAAAGCAATGGTGCGGCTACCTAAAAAGACAATACCCAGAAGCTGAAACACTATTCAATGACATCAGACGTCTCACGAACTCTCAAGACATCGTTGACGTGCTTGCTCGCCAAGCTGATGTTTAGCTAAATAATGTTGTTGCTTTACCGAATCAAGATAAATATTTTTGAGCATTAGAGACGTTAGGGCGACATGCTCTTTGGCAACACTTAGCAAAATTTTCCATCATTTCTGGGCAGCCAACAGGGCCGGTAAAGAGGGTTTCGAAGTTACTGGTCACTAATTGCCAGTTTTCTTTTGTCATCCCAAGTTTATTGAGCAATTTGTTAGGCAGCTTTGGTATTCTGCAGGCGTTGCTACTGCGCTCTGCGTTCAACGTATCAGTAATAAGCTGCAAGTAATCTGTAAAAGCAAAAGGCAAACTCTCAGCTAGCTTTTTCTCACTGTCATTAAAGGGCATCAGAAACTTAGGTATTTTGTTCGAGCGCTTAGCATTTAAACGATATTGAATACTGGTGTAATGGGAGTTGGTGAGTGTCTTCGCTATTTTCGCTCTAATGGGGTTCAAATCAACATACGCCATTACGCTTGCTAGCGCTTTTTCATCTAATATTGCTTGAGATCTAAACCTTCTTTCCCAGAAATAGCCTTTACATTCATCTTCTTTATTAGCTTTGCGCGCTATGTATTCATTTAACATGCGCATAAACCAGCTTATGCTTTGAAGCCGCTCGCGATATATGACAGATAGCGACTTCAATTCTTCTCGCTCTTCTGCTGTAACTGAATCAAAATTTTCTAGGTATCGCTGTACTAAGGGAGGGCATTTGTAAAACATTCTCCACCTAAGCAATACTTCATCCATAGTCCAGCCGTCAGCTCTACCCTTAGCGATATGGAGTACAACATGAATATGGTTGTGCATTACAGCGTAAGCGCATAAATCAATGGCAAAAGCTTGTGATAGCTTGTGAAGCCTATCTTGAATCCATTTTCTTCTATGTTCGTAGTTTATGCCCGTACGTGAATCACGACCACACAAATAAGATTGCCTTACGCAGCGAGAAATACAATGGTAGTAAGGGGTGACATCGGTGTTAATTTGTTTGTAACGAGGTAAAGGCATATCCGTATCCCATAGTTATTTGTAAGTATTATGAGATTTACAGCGTTAAATTTAAGTGGTCTTTGGAACAGTTTTGTTGGTGTTAGCGATTAGCTGACTCCAAAATGGACTTCTTGGATTACTTTTTCGAACGGAAGTTATGCATTCGTTGAGGAGGATGGTCATGGACAGACACTTAAATTTAATAGTGTGTGAGAAAAAGGACAGTCACTGTTTGGTTAGCAAGTGTCTGTCCTTTCATATTCAACTACCAAGCGAACTAAACGTGGACAAAATCAAGTGCCTGTCCTTTATAAACCTTTTTAGGAGAGCTATACAAATACATCCACTCTAGAACCCACTCGCCCATCATTAGTACTCGATGTCTGTTGTGTATTCTGGGGTTGAGTTTCGCGACTTTCTTGCACACTACGTGACTCCGCTTGCTGAGCAGGTCGCTGAGGCGATTCTAAGATAGTAGAAACGGGCGTCGAATTAACAGATGAAACATCCATAAACAAACCTCATGTTGGAGCAAATTATCGTTTAAAGATAGCACATTTATTGAGCATTAAGAATTAAACTTCTTAAGTGTCTGTCCATAAAATTAGCGATCAACGGTTGTGCCTCGGCATTTGGGTGAATGCCATCGGTTTGCATTAAGTTTTTATTTAGCGCTATGTCTGCAAGAAAAAAGGGAATCTTTTGAACATCCTGAGCTTCTGCTACTTTATTGAAGTTCTGAGTAAACATTTGCGTGTAGCGTTTGCCGTAATTAGAAGGAATTTGCATTTCTTGTAGAAATACTACGGCATTACTATCCTTTGCAACACTTACCAGCGAATCTAAATTATCTCTAATTTTACCGATATTGTGGCCCTGAAGGCCGTCGTTGCCTCCCAGTTCAATTAATACATGTGTCGGGTTGTGTTGCTCTAATAAACGGGGAAATCGCGCTAAACCGCCATCAGTGGTTTCTCCGCTTACCGCAGCATTTACAATATCAATCGGAATATTGTCGTTTTGCCACATCTTTTGTAACAAACTGACCCATCCCTGATGTTGCTGTAATCCATAAGCCGCGGATAGACTATCTCCTAAGATTAGTAAAACCGCATTTTCGCTTGTGTCGCTCTGCTCCGCTTGATCTGATAGCGCTTGAAACGGTATTAAAAGAATAAGTAAAAAAGCGAACGAATAACGAAATTTAACAAACACGAATTGATGACCTCTTATGATAAAAGCTAATGCTGTAACCAAAGTAGTGGATACGAGTGAAGGTTCACTCCAGATCCTTCGTCCTATTTCTTTTGAAGTCAAGTCTGGTGAGTCCGTTGCCATTATTGGCGCGTCCGGTTCAGGTAAGTCAACCCTTTTGGGGTTATTGGCAGGGCTCGATCAAGTTACAGAAGGAGAAATTCTTCTAGATAACGAAGCACTTCATAGCATGAACGAAGAAGAGCGCGCTATTTTAAGAGGAAATAAAGTGGGCTTTATCTTTCAAAGCTTTATGTTAGTTCAAAGCTTAACAGCGCTTGAAAACGTTATGTTGCCCGCAGAAATTGCAGGCCTTGATAACCCAAAAACGCTTGCTCTTGATATTCTTGAACAGGTTGGTTTAAAGCATCGCGCGCATCACTTCCCTAACCAGTTATCGGGAGGCGAGCAGCAGCGTGTTGCCATAGCGCGTGCCTTTATCACTTCACCTAAAATACTTTTCGCCGATGAGCCTACCGGTAACCTAGACGCTAAAAATAGTGAAAAAATAGAAGCACTTCTTTTTAAAATGAACAGAGAAAAAGGCACGACTCTCGTCCTTGTTACCCACGATAATGAGCTTGCAGAACATTGTGATAGGCAACTCACCATGAATGCGGGAGAGCTTGTTGAAACAACCGGCGCGAACACAGTAGACAATAGAGAGGCAGTGTAGATGTCGACGTCTCTCAATTTAGGTTGGCGGCTTTTCAAGCATGAGGCTAGGCGCGGCGAACTTACCATTATATTGCTGGCTATTGTGTTATCTGTAGCAGCCGTGTTGTCGCTGTCGCTTTTTAGTGAGCGCTTGCAAAGTGCACTTAAGTCTCGCTCTGCTGCGTTTATTGCAGCAGATGCTCAGCTTCGCTCAGACGATCCTATAAACGAAGATTGGTTAGCTAGAGCACAAGAAGAGGGGCTCGCGACGGCAAAGCAAGTGGCGACACGCTCTATGGTATTTAAAGGCGATGAGATGTCGCTTGTCGATTTGCGAGCAGTGAACAACGCTTATCCCCTTAAAGGGACAGTCAATATCACCAATCAGCCTTTCGGAGAAAAACGCGCAACCGCAGCATTACCACAGCCGGGTGAAGCCTGGGTACAGTCTCGGCTTTTCCAGAGTTTAGGGCTTTCTATTGGCGATAATATCGAAATTGGCGATGGCACTTTTACCGTAACGCATGTGTTGGTAGATATTCCAGATGCTGGCTTCAGCGTGTTTAATACTGATCCTATCGCTCTGATTAACTTAGATGACTTGGAAAAAACCGCGATAACCGGGCCAGGAAGTCGCGCTCGTTATGTTGGCTTTTTTGCGGGCGACACAGGTGATATAGAAAGTTTTAACAATTGGTTACTGCCTCAACTGAATGACGATTTACATTCGTGGCGGACAGTCGAAGATGATGAGTCAGCAATAGGACGCTCTGTAGCAAGCGCCGAGCGTTATTTTTTACTAGCGAGTTTGTTAGCAATAGTATTAGCGGCGGTTTCCATTGCAGTTGCTGCTCAGCGTTATGCCCAGCGCCATTTTGACCCTGTAGCAATAATGAAGACCCTTGGTGCAACAAGCAACACAATCCGAAAAGTCTACTTGTTCCAAATTTTATTTATTACCGCACTTGGTATTTTTATTGGTCTCATTATTGGTTTTATCGGTCAGCAAATTGTGGTTTCTCTGGTAGCTGATAGAGTGGATGTGTCTCTTGACGTTTGGCACTGGCGCCCGCTTTTAATTGCCGTTGCTACGGGTGCTACCTGCGCTTTGCTCTTTTCTTTGTATCCTCTATTACAGTTGTTTTCAGTGCCCCCGCTTCGCGTATTGAGAAAAGATATCTCGGCGAATCTGCGTTCCAGAAGCATTCAGTTTGTCGCTTCTGGCGGCGCGATATTCTTATTGATGTGGATGTACAGCCGCGACCTCAAAATTAGCGCAATTTTATTCGTGTCAGGTGCAGCGCTCGTTCTGGGGCTACTTGGAGCAACGTATATACTGATTGCTATTGGTCGCAAGCTGGGCAGTGGCAGAATGGGGGCGTGGCAGTTGGCATGGGCTCGTATCAAGCGCCGTGCGATGGACAACAGTGTGCAGCTTATTAGCTTCTCAGTCACTATAATGCTGCTTCTAGTAGTGCTAGTAATGCGAAATGATATGGTTTCACAATGGCGCTCGCAATTACCCGAAGGTACACCAAACTACTTCCTGATAAATATTACACCGGACATACTGCCAGAATTGGACAGACACTTCGCTGGCAATGGCGTAACTATCGAAGAGTTTTATCCTGTTATCCGAGGGCGATTCGTTTCGGTAAACGGGGAAGGGGTCAATACGGAAGTTTCCAAAGAAGACGAGCCAAATCGAGAAGGTCGAAGAGGTTTAGGTAGAGAAGCGAACCTGACGTGGAGTAATTCGTTACAAAAAGAAAACGAGATTATTGAAGGGAATTGGCATGGAAATGTGGAGACACAATACAGCGAAGGGTGGTTCCCAGTTTCTGTTGAAGAAGGTGTTGCTGAAAGATTAAATATTGAAATGGGTGATAGGCTTACTTTTAATGTGGGAAGCGAAATTGTTGAAACGAAAGTAACGAGTATTCGTACCGTTAACTGGCAGACCATGCAGCCCAATTTCTTTTTTGTTATTCATCCAGACGCGATGGCTGCGTTTAGCCCAACGTATATCACTAGTTTTTATCTGCCCACTGATAGGAAGGCTGAGTTAACGAAGCTCTTAAAGCCGTTTGCTTCAATCACAATGTTTGATGTAGACGCTCGAATAAACCAGCTTCGAGAGATTGTGGACCAGGTTTCTGTCGCCGTTGAGTTTATTTTGGTACTGGTTTTAATGGCGGGAAGTCTAGTATTGATTGCTCAGGTACAGGCGAGTATGGATGAACGTAAACAGGAAATAGCCATACTTCGCACACTTGGTGCTAAGGGTGGTTTAATAAGGAAAAGCGTGATTTTCGAGTTTGTTATTATTGGTGTAGTCGCAGGCTTCATGGCTGCTATGGCCAACGAATTAAGTCTGTACTTACTGCAAACCGCAGTTTTTCAAATGGAAGCGAGTTTGCATCCTGAGTACTGGGCTATAGCACCAAGCGTCGGGGCTATTGTTGTAGGCATATTAGGAGCGTTTGGTTGCTATCGACTGCTTACACTTAATACTGGTCAGATGCTAAGAAATATGGTTTGAGTCTACATTTATGATTCGGACAGGCACTTTATTAAGTAAAGTCGAAAGCAAGTCGATTGGACAGTCACTCTCTTTTCAAATTGAGTGTCTGTCCACAATCCTTGAAAACTATTAACCTATAAAGTCAGTCGCTGTATATCTCGTTCAACGCCTCTTCAACAGAAGGGAGCTCAAACTTGAAGCCAGCAGCGGTAAGCTTTTTAGGAATGACCCGTTGTCCTTCTAATATCATCTTTGATGACTCGCCCATTGCTATTTTCATAACGAAGCTAGGTACGTTAAAGAGACAAGGGCGACCCAGAATTTTCGCAAGAGTTTTAGAAAACACCTTGTTCGTAACAGGCTCTGGAGCGGTTAAATTAAACGCACCGGTACAAGCACTATCTTCTAACAAAAAAGAGATAGCACGAACCATGTCCTGTAAGTGGATCCAAGCCAAGTACTGAGTTCCGCTACCTAGTGTTCCTCCGGCCCCTAATTTAAACGGTAGTGCCATTTTTCCAAGCGCTCCGCCTTTCGCAGTAAGCACCACGCCAGTACGAAGCGTAACCACACGAGTTTTCGTTTGATCTACGCCTTGAGCAATAGCTTCCCATCTTGCGCATAAATCATGGGTGAACTCATGGTGAGGAGAGGTATCTTCGGTAACGAGCCTGTCACCTTGGCTGCCGTAGTAACCAATTGCAGAACCAGATAGGAAAACTGATGGTGGTGTTTCACAGCTGTTTATTTTAGATACTAATTCAGCAGTAATATCCCAACGGCTGTCGCAAATCCTTTTCTTTTGTGTGTCTGTCCAGCGTTTGTCGGCGATAGGTTCACCGGCTAAATTTATAACAGCATCGAAGTTCTCGAAGTTTTTTATCGAAGCAATGCTTTCTACAATATCAACACGATTACCTAATTTATCCTTTGCCTTTGTAATATCACGAGAAATCACAGTGAATGAGTGCTTATCTGAATATTGGCGAATAAATTCACCGCCAATCAGCCCCGTACCACCAGTCAAAAGAATATTCACAGTTGGCTCCTTGAAGTATTACCTATCCTGACTTATTACAAGACAGCGTCAGCGACACTGAATCAGAAAATCTAAGAGCGTGTGGTTTATCAACTTCAACCTCGGCGTAACGTACCGAAGAGTGTTCCGACGCAATACTTAACACATCTGCGGTAAGCTTTTCTAAAAGGGAGAAACGGTTGTCTTCGACGAGTTTAATAATTGCTTTGGTAATCGTTTTATAGTTTAACGCGTCACTCATATCGTCGGTGTTTGTCGCCTTTTCAGCGTCATAATCAATTTTCACGTTAACAACAACGTCCTGCTTGTTTTTTATCTCATCTTCATTGATGCCAATGTATGTGCGTAGTCTTAAGTTTTTAATTTTAATAGTGGCAAGATTAAAGTTCATTGAAGTCTCTTGTTTGTAGTTGTTTATAAGTCGTTGTAAAGTATTGTCGTTTCAGTTAGGAATGTAGCACACAATGTCAATGGAACTACGCTCGCCAACAGCAAAGATTCTTATCGTTTTAGCATGTTTAGTGGTAGTGATGGCCGGAATTAAAGCCGCCAGCACAATCATGGTACCGTTTTTTCTCTCTATTTTTATAGCGATCGCGTGTAGTCCAATAATACGCTGGACCTCGAAATTCGGTGTGCCTAAATGGCTCTCCATAACATTTGTTATACTGCTTATTGTTGTTTTTGGTTTTCTTTTAGCTGGCTTAGTAGGCCAGTCTATGACCGAGTTTAGAGAAAACTTGCCAGAAT
Source organism: Alteromonas sp. ABH4_454 (assembly GCF_056311775.1). Taxonomy (NCBI): domain Bacteria; kingdom Pseudomonadati; phylum Pseudomonadota; class Gammaproteobacteria; order Alteromonadales; family Alteromonadaceae; genus Alteromonas; species Alteromonas sp. ABH4_454. Next base: position 2,325,070 of record NZ_CM149972.1, read on the forward strand.
ACAGAAGTAAGCTTGATACAGAGTTTGCCTGGGTTGTATCTAAATTAGCTGAGTTCAACATTCACATTAATAGAGAACTGATCGCTTCTCACCTTGACCCAGCAACGGCTATGTCTGTGGCTACAAACTTTATAAGCGGAATGGGCGGCGTGCTTTCTAACTTATTCCTAATACTTTTGACTGTTATTTTCATGCTTTTTGAGGCAGATAGTATCCCTCGCCGTTTCCATATTGCACTTGCAGATCCTGGCATGAAGCTTAAGCACATCGATAAATTTATACGTTCTGTAAATAGCTATTTAGCGATAAAAACTGTGGTTAGTTTGGGTACTGGCTTGATAATCGGCGTTTGGCTTTACGTGCTCGGGGTAGACCATTTCATGTTATGGGCCGTCTTGGCCTTCATGCTCAATTTTATACCAAACATAGGTTCTATTATTGCGGCAGTGCCAGCAGTATTAATCGCATTTGTTCAACTTGGTCCCGCCTCAGCAGGCTTCGCTGCCCTCGGTTTTGTGCTTGTAAATACCATCATGGGTAATATGGTCGAGCCTAGATTGATGGGTAAGGGCATGGGACTCTCTACACTTGTGGTATTCCTATCATTGATATTTTGGGGTTGGTTACTGGGAACTGTTGGAATGCTTCTATCGGTACCGTTAACCATGGTAGTAAAAATAGCGCTTGAATCTCGCGAAGAAAGTAAGTGGCTTGCGGTGTTGTTATCAAGTGAAGGTGAAAAATCTACTTCGTAAAACAGGGTTGATATAGCGCATCAATAGATAGTGGACAGACACTTGCTTGGACTTGTGCAAAGTACTTCAGAGGACAGATACTTTTTTAAAGAAAGTGACTGTCCGTTACAAGCTACTGGTCCATAAAGCTTTGAAAGGGACAGACACTCAAATGTTTTTAGCAACCTTAATGCCGAATAGCTAAACGATAAATTTAAAAAGTGTCTGTCCGATATCAAACTCTTTGAGAAAAATAAAGTGTGTGTCCACTTTTAGGCTCGCTTCTAATCATTAAAGGCTCACTGATTTATGGGTTAGCCTGTGGGCTTTCACACCACTAATTGTGATTTGGAAATTGAATAACGATACGAGCGCCGCCAAGGGCGCTGTCTTTGATAAGCATTCTACCTTCGTAGATAGAAACTAGGTCTGTGGCCAAGGCCATTCCAATTCCGTGGCCTTCAGTGTAGGTGTCAAGGCGAGTTCCTCGCTCTAGTAAAAGTACTTTTTTGTTGTCAGGAATACCTGGCCCGTCGTCTTCAACATTGATTGTGAGCCAACCTTCACTTGTTTCTGCAGATATAACTATTCTATCTTGAGCCGCTTTGCATGCGTTATCTAACAGATTACCGCAAAGCTCCATAAAATCTGTTTCGTCTCCTTTGAACTGGATATTATCATCCATATCAAATTCAATGGTTAGGGCTTTGTCTTGATAAACTTTGTCCATAGCATCGGCAAGTTTGTGTAATACTGGCAAAACATCAATAGCTTGTTGCCAACCAGTTTTTCCTGCACTCGCTCTTTTCAGTTGGCGTTTAATAATTCTGTCAATTTGCTGAAGCGACTCCTTTACCTCAGTTGGTAAATTACTTGCCCCCGATGCTACTGCGAGTGGTGTTTTCAAGCTATGTGCTAGGTCACCTAAGCTGTTTTTGTATCTGGCTCTTTGCGCTGCTTCAGTTTGAAGTAATCCATTAATAGACTCTTTTAAAGAATCGAATTCGACTGGGTATCGCGACTCTAACTCGCGCTTGTTACCGCTAGACGTTTGTGAAATTTCGTCAATTAGCTTTCTAACAGGCAGAAGAACTAAGCTTATGCCTATGATAATAAAGACCAAGAGAGCAATACAGAGGGTGACTATCCATTGCCACGTTGTGCTCAAGAAAGTATTCCGCTCAGCTTCGAACAGTGCTTTGTTATTAAATATATAAAACCTTACCGGCTCGAAATCTCTGCTTGATGCAAACTCAGCAGTAAATGCATATACAAAAAATTGGGACTCTTTATCAAATGCGGGTGTATAGGACTCCAAGAACAACTCGTTGCCTACGGCAACGTCTATTGCGGGAGGAGAAAAGGTATACTCAAGGGCAGAAGCTGATTGCCAAATCACTTCATCTCGAAATACGATAACGCCAAGATAACCAGAGCCAGGCAGATTAAGCTGTTCTTCGTATAAAATTTCAGGCATATAAGGCATGTCGCCGTCTAACTCAAAAGCAGATAACAGCCCTAAGTTCATCAACCTAAGTTCGCTCATCTTAGCTTGTGTAAGGCTATCGGTATAAGCCTCGTCCAAAATGACAACAGTGAAAGGTGCAAAAAGTGCAAGTAGAACTATCGCTAGAAAAATACTTCGCAAACGAAGCGACAACTGCCTCATAGACTTCTATTTATCCTGTAACCTCTACCCCGAAGTGTTTCGATTGGCTTTAATTCACCTGATGGGTCTAATTTTTTGCGCAGTCTTCCTACAAAAACTTCAATGACATTGCTGTCTAAATCGAAATCTTGATCGTAAATATGTTCGGTTAACTCCGTTTTAGAGATGACCTTTTGCGGATTAAGCATAAGGTACTCCATCACTTTGTACTCATACGCGGTTAAATCAAGGGTCTCACCGTTTAGCGATAGCTCTTCGCTTACTGTATCTAGCGAAATAGGACCGAACTGAATGGTAGGGTTTGCTTGACCTGAAGCTCGTCGAATGAGGGCTTTCGTCCGAGCAAGTAGTTCTTCATTGTGAAAAGGCTTAGTGAGATAGTCATCAGCACCTGCATCAAGCCCTTCTACCTTTTCTTGCCAACGGTCTCTCGCTGTTAGAATGAGTATGGGACATGCAATGTCAGCTTGGCGAGCTTTTCTTATAACCTCAAAGCCATCAAGCTTTGGCATACCAATGTCGACGATAGCCAAGTCATAGCTATATTCTTTAATAAGAAAAAGCGCGTGTTCGCCGTTATCAGCTAAATCTACGCTGTAACCATTTTGTTGAAGCAGTGCATCAAGTTGAGTTAATAATCTGCTGTCGTCTTCCGCTACCAAAATGCGCATGTTAGTCCTTATCTTTGCTGGTTTTTACCTTGCCGGAACGTTTGTCTACATCTACCGATACTACTCGTCCCGACTTCTTGAGGACTTTAACACGGTAATTTTTTGAGGTTTTTTCAACTTTTAAAACGCGTCCATTTGCGGCAGTGCGTGCTCGTTCTGCAGCTTCGCTTTTTGATATATCGCTCCCAGAGCCTTGCAACGCCAACGCAGGCGCTATGCTAGACGTTGCTAACACTAAACAAACAACTGCTACACGAAGCGATAATGTCATACAACCTCTCAATTATTATCCCACTAAGGCCAAACTAAAGATAAGTATAAACTTGGTTAACTGAATCCATTCTGAACTAAGTTTAGTCTACCTTGCGGATTGAAAACTGTATATAAGCCTTAAGTAAATTGCATTTACAAAACAGGCTGAAGAGTAGGGCATGATGTGGACAGACACTTTAATTACGAATGTGCATAAGTGGCAGGTTTGTAATTAGAGTGACTGTCCATAGTTGGTTAAAAAACTTCTTGTAGGGAATACCATTGCCAAAGGTTAGAAGGTTAATTGCGTTTAAGGGTGTTGAGTAATCTTTACTTTGGCTTTGAAAAAGTGTCTGTCCACTGTATTTGTTTTTTTGGTAGAGCAGAGGCGGTCATTGGACTTTTGGGGTGACTGTCCATCATTTTCATTCAAACTCTTTAGAGATGAAATTGATAAGTGAGTGTCTGTCCTAACCCGTACTTGCTTGGCGTCAGATAAAAGCGACCATATTTCGCAGTAATGTTTTTAATACAAAATAGGTTTGTTTCTATTTCGTTGGCATGCCATGTGCGTGATATGGACTTCAGGTAAACCAAAAGCTTGAAATAATGTGTTTGTCACCTGTTCTAATAGTAGTGCATTGGACAGACACTTTATGTTCAACAAGGAGGAACAATGTCTAGCGATATTAAGAAAACGATGTGGAAAGCGATGTCAGATAGCCCAAAGGTAATGGTAAGTCTGGTCGGTGAGGACATGCATGCTGAGCCAATGTATGCTCAACTTGATAAAGAAGCTGATGGCGAGTTTTGGTTCTACACGAGTCGCGACAACCGCATTGCTAAAGGTGGTAAAGCAATGGTTCACTTTGCATCGAAGGGGCACGATGTGTTTGCGTGCATTCGGGGCAATCTCACCGTTGAATCACGTAAAGAGGTGATTGATAAATATTGGTCTAATCCTGTAGAAGCATGGTTTGAAAAAGGTAAAGAGGATCCTTCACTATTAATGCTTCGCTTTGAGCTTACAGATGCGGAAGTGTGGGATGCAGACCCTTCACTCAAAGGCATGTTCAAAATGATGACGGGGAAAACTGTGAAGCCAGGAGAAATGGGTGAACATGAAAAGGTAGACCTGTAACGCAGCATTATAGGCCAATTGTATGACGAAGCTTTGAGGCCTCGGGACACTTACTCAAAGGAGCGAGTGTCTGTCCACTATTGGCTATATCAAATCGAACAAAAAAGCCCCTCAAAACCGGAGCTATTCGGTCTTAAGGGGCTTTCGTTATTTATCGCTGTTTACTACATAGCGTTTAGCTAAAAGCTAAGGCAGAACCTTTTTGTAAGGTTTAACCACAACACTTTCATAAACACCTGCTTCGATGTACGGGTCAGCGTCTGCCCATGCTTGAGCAGCTTCTAGTGAATCAAACTCTGCTACTACTAGCGAACCAGTGAATCCGGCTGGACCTGGATCTGGGCTATCTACAGCAGGGAAAGGGCCAGCCATTATTAAACGGCCCGCATCTTTCAATGTATTCAAACGCTCAAGGTGAGCAGGACGTGCCGCAAGGCGTTTTTCTACACTGTCCACTACATCGGTTGCACAAATCATATATAGCATACGTTTATCCTTTTGCCGTAGCTGCTTTCATGTTTTCAACGAAGCTGCCGAGCTCGCTTAGCATTTTGTGACTGTCCGATAAATTAGCAGCAATGATATTCACTGTCGCCGAGCCGGAAATTGCGCCAGCTGCACCCGCGTCAATAGCAGATTTAACCTGTTCAGGAGTAGAAATACCAAAACCTAACAAGGCTGGTGCTGCTTTGTGTTTATTCAATCGCTCAATAAGCTCTGAAGCAGGTACGTTAGCAGCCGTCTCTGCGCCAGTAACGCCCGCACGGCCTAACAGGTATGTATAGCCTTTTGAGTATTCCCCGATTTTTTCCATGGTTTCATCGGTAGCATTCGGCGGTGCAATCAGAATTTGTGAAATGCCCGTTGCTTCGGCTGCTTTCTGAAAAGGTGCCGCTTCGCGAATTGGAACGTCTGCAACTAAGATTGAGTCAACGCCTGCATCCTGTGCTTTGTTGTAAAAGTTCTCTACGCCCTGTGCCATTACCAAGTTGCTATAAAGTAGCAAGCCGATAGGCACATCTGGATATTTTGCGCGAACCCGCGAAATTACGCCCAAACAATCGGCAACTGTCACTTTGCTCTCTAGAGCGCGAATGGCTGACGCTTGAATAGTAGGTCCATCAGCAATGGGGTCAGAGTAAGGTATACCCAACTCAAGTGCGTCAGCACCGCTTTCTACCAACTGGCAAATAATAGCTTCTGATTGCGCTAAATCGGGGTCACCCACCATTACGAAAGGTACGAATGCGCCTTGGTTTTTCTCATCAAGGCCCGCAAACATTTGTGCATATCTATCCATTATAAATCGTCCCCTAAAATGTTGATAACGTGCGCTAAGTCTTTATCGCCACGCCCTGATAAATTAACCACGATGATGGTTTCTTCTTCCGCTTCATCAGCCATATTAAGCGCGTGCGCTAGGGCATGAGACGATTCAAGGGCAGGAATGATCCCTTCTTTTCTTGCAAGCAATTGGAAAGCATTCAGCGCCTCTTCATCGGTCGCCGCTACGTATTCCGCTCGACCAATGTCATGAAGATAAGCATGCTGAGGGCCAACAGCAGGGTAGTCGAGACCAGCCGATACTGAGTAGCTTTCTTCAATCTGGCCTTCTTGGTCTTGCATGATGAAGGTATAAGCGCCATGGAGAATACCTTTTGTACCCGTCACGATAGTTGCGCCGTGCTCTTTGGTGTGCACACCTTTACCCGCAGGCTCAACGCCGACTAAGCGTACAGATGGCTCATCAATAAAGTCTGCAAACATACCGATAGCATTTGAGCCTCCGCCCACACATGCTACTACGGCGTCAGGCAAGCGACCTTCTTTTTCCATAATTTGTGCACGAGTCTCTTCGCCAATCATGCGGTGATATTCACGAACAATAGTCGGGAACGGGTGTGGGCCCGCAACTGTACCTAACAAATAGTGCGCTTTATCATAGTTCGCTGACCAGTCACGCATAGCTTCGTTTACGGCATCTTTAAGGGTACCTGAACCTGCGTTAACAGGGATAACCTCTGCGCCCATAAGCTTCATACGGAACACGTTTGGTGCTTGACGCTCTACGTCTTTTGCACCCATATAAATACGAGCTTTTAGGCCAAGCAACGCACATGCTAACGCAGTTGCTACACCGTGCTGGCCTGCGCCGGTTTCGGCGATAACTTCTTTTTTACCCATGCGCTTAGTAAGTAGCGCTTGACCTAATACTTGGTTAGTTTTGTGAGCGCCACCGTGAAGTAGATCTTCACGCTTTAGGTATAACTTCACCTTTGGGTTACTTACTAGATTGCGAGTTAACGTCATTGACGTTGGGCGACCGGCGTAGTCTTTTAACAGAGATAAAAACTCTTCGTTAAATGTCGGGTCGTCCTTGGCATCCAAAAATGCTTTTTCCAGTTGGTCTAGCGCTGGAATAAGTAGCTCGGGCACGTACATGCCACCAAATTCGCCAAATTTTGTATCTAACTGGTTCATTACGTTGTCCTGTATTTAAATTAGTAACGGCGGCAAATGGCAAAAAGCGCGTCGAGTTTTTCTTCGCTTTTCACGCCGGGTGCGGTTTCTACACCTGAATTAACATCAATAGCACCACTGCCGGTTGCAATAGCATCTGCAACGTTCTGGGCGTTAATACCGCCAGCAAGCACTAACTTATGCTTGGCTTCGATATCGTTTAGTAGCTGCCAGTTGAACGCTTCTCCTGTACCGCCTTTTGCATCGCCTACTTGGCAATCCATAAGAACGCGGCTGATCAGGCTGTTATTTAAGTGTCTGTCCACTGCTTCTGGTAGTGCGTCAGAAGAGGTTGCTTTAACACCTTCGACTTTCCAAATCTCACAACCTTCTGGAAGCTTGGCAGCAAGTGTTGAAATGTAGGTGTTGTTTTCGCTACCGTGAAGCTGAACGGCAAACAAGTTGAGTGAAGCAGCAAGAGAAGCAACGTCATCAATGTTGTGATTAACGAACACACCAACAAAAGCACCGTCAACGTTTTGCTTTATGGTCAAAGCCTGTGCTTCGCTCACACAGCGTGGCGATTTTTCAGCGAAGATAAGCCCGCCAAAGCTTGCGCCTTTATCAAACGCCATTTGTGCTTGTTCGGGGCTGGTTAGCCCGCACACTTTTACTGCACCATTTACCAACGTTTTTACTGCGCGCGGTAGGTCAGCCTCGGCCATTAACGCACTGCCCACTAAAAAACCTTGGGATACAGGCGCTAAACGAAGCACATCTTGGTGTGTGTAAATGCCCGACTCTGAAATAACCACGTAGTCGTGCGTGGCTTTTTCAAGCATGGGCACAAGGCGTTCGGTGGTCGCTAAATCGGTCGAAAGGTCGCGTAAGTTGCGATTATTGATACCAATGATGTTGGCTTCAAGGGCAATGGCGCGCTCCATTTCTTCTTCATTACTTACTTCGGTAAGAATGTCTAATGAAAGAGCATTAGCAACGCTTTCCAATTCGCGATACTCATCATCATCTAGCACACTAAGCATTAATAGCACGGCATCAGCATTGTAGTGACGGGCTAAATACACTTGGTAAGTATCAACAAAAAAGTCTTTGTTAAGCACAGGCTGAGCAACACGCTCAGTAACATAAGCTAAGTACTCAAATTTACCTTGGAAGTACTTCTCGTCTGTTAACACAGAAATACCTGCCGCATAGGGTGTGTATGCCGCTAAGATCTCGTCTAAATCAAAATGCTCTCGAATAAGGCCTTTTGACGGTGATGCTTTTTTGCATTCGAAAATAAAGCCTGCGTTTGGCTCACTTAGCGCTGCAAATAAACTCTTTTGGGAAGGAACTAGATTCGCTTTAAAGCTTTCTAGCGGCAGCGCCTCTTTGCGTGCAGCCACCTCTTCGCGTTTGTCTGCAACAATTTTCTCAAGCACATTAGCCATTCGTGCTTACCTCCTGAGTAATTTTGGCAACTTTCGTTAACAACTGCATCGGCAACCCTTCGGCCATCGCATTCATCGCCATTTCGGCCCCTTCTTTAAAGGTTGAGGCTTTACCGGTTACTTTCAACAGTGCTCCGCAGTTCATTGCGATAGCAGCGCGATGTGCCTCTTTACCTTCACCGTTTAGCGCTGCCTCAACAAACTGTCTGTTTTCTTCAGGCTCGCCACCTTCAATCGCAGAAAGTGGGTAATGCGGTAAACCGAAGTCTTCAGCGGTAACGGTAAGCTTGCGAATATCGCCATGCTCAAGGTCGTAAATTATTGATTCGCCGTGAAGTGCTAGTTCATCTAAGCCGTCGCCGTGCACTATCATTGCGCGATGTTGGCCAAGCAGCATAAGGGTTTTTGCATAAGGTTCAAGCAGTTCGGGAGAGTATACGCCGAAAACGCCATGAGTTGGACCCGCCGGGTTTGCCAGTGGCCCAAGTATATTAAACAAGGTTCTAGTCTTCATCGCAGCGCGGACGGGGGCTGCGTGGCGCATGCCCGCGTGATAAACCGGCGCAAAAAGAAATGTGAAATTTGCTTCATCTAGGCATTTGCGCGAAGTTTCTGGGCTTATCTCTAAGTTAAGCCCAAATTGGCGAAACAAATCAGCTGATCCAGATTTGCTCGATACGCTTCGGTTACCATGTTTTGCCACCTTCACGCCACAAGATGCGGCAACTACACCGGCTGCACTGGATATATTAATGGTGTTGTGGCCGTCTCCTCCTGTACCCACAATGTCGGCAAACTCATAAGAGGGTGAGGGAAAGGGCAGTGCATTTGCAACCATGGCACTCGCTGCACCCGCAATTTCGCTGGGTGATTCTTTTTTCATTTTCAGCGCAGTCAGCACTGAAGCAATCATCACCTCGCTTTGCTCACCGTGCATGATGCTGTTAAACAAGCTATATGCCTCGGTTTGCGACAGAGATTCTCGCAACATAATTTGTTCTAGTAGAGGGCCTGCGTTAAGCATGGTTCGCTCCCTGTAACGTTAAATAGTCAATACTTTGCTTTAACAGCAAACTGCCGTGGGCTGTTAAAATAGATTCTGGGTGGAATTGGAAACCCAACATGCGATCTGCGCTGTTGTAAACTGCCATTACGGCTTCGCTTCCGTCGTCGTTCACGGTAGATGCGCACACAGTAAGGTTTTCAGGCAATGTATGTGCCACTAAAGAGTGGTATCGTGCTACGTGTAAAGGCTGCTGTAAGTCTTTAAACATAGCGTCTTCAGAATGGGTGATTGCTGATGACTTACCATGCATAACCTGAGTTGCACGTCCTACGCTACCGCCGTAATGCTCAACAATAGCTTGATGACCTAAGCAAATACCAATTACGGGGAACACGCCGTGTACTTTTTTAAGAAGCTCAGGCATACAACCAGCTTCACTTGGTGCCCCTGGACCTGGCGACAACATAAGAAGCACAGGGCCTTTCGTTGCTTGCTCCTGCATTCTTTCAAACAAAGCATCTGCTGAAACCGTGTTGCGATACACCTTGATATCTAAGTTTAAGGTACGCAGTTCGTCCACAAGGTTGTAGGTAAATGAGTCTACATTGTCGAGCAAAAATAGGGTGGTCACTTGCTGATTCATGCGTTGCCTCCTTCATTTAATGCAACGTTGATACTTTCAGCTTCTTCTTGTAGCGCTGCTTTTACTGCACCAATTACCGCTTGTGCCTTAGCGCGGGTTTCATCAGCTTCAGCTTGTGGAACCGAGTCATATACTACGCCTGCACCCGCTTGAATATAAGCCGTGCCGTTTTTCACAAACGCTGAGCGAATGACTATACAGGTGTCCATATCGCCTTGACCATTTAAGTAGCCAACCGCGCCGCCATAACTGCCGCGGCGTTTTTTCTCAACTTCGCGAATTAACGTCGCTGCGCTTACTTTTGGTGCGCCAACTAGAGTGCCCATGTTCATGCAGGCTTGATAAGCGTGCAGTGGATCTAAGTCGTCACGTAGCTGACCAACCACGCGCGATACCAAGTGCATCACGTGAGAGTAACGGTCAACTTTAAGCAAGTCTTTCACATAGCGCGTGCCTGGACGACTCACCTTTGCAACATCATTACGAGCAAGGTCAACCAGCATGATGTGCTCAGACTTCTCTTTGTTATCTTCGCGAAGGTTTAGTTCAATGCGACTGTCCAAGTCCATATCAATACTACCATCAGGGCGCTTGCCACGTGGACGGGTACCGGCAATAGGGTAGATCTCTACCTGATTGCTTTCTCTTTCGTATTTAAGCGCTGATTCAGGAGAGGCACCAAATATGCTGAAAGCGGCATCTTGCATGTAAAACATGTAAGGGCTTGGGTTTGACTCTTTAAGTTTAGCGTAAGCAAGTAGCGGCGACGGGCAGGGGAGAGAGAATGTACGCGATGGCACAACCTGAAATATGTCGCCAGCTAAAATATGCTGTTTTAAGTCAAGGACGTGATTGCAAAACTGTTCGTCACTTAAATTAACGCTAACTTCAACACTTGGGTTAAAAGAAAGTGACTGTCCGTTTTCAGTTTCGTTTGGGTTTTCTGAGTTGGAAACGAGTGACTGTCCACTTTCTACTTCTTCATCTTCTACTTCACTGGGCTTCGCCGCATTTGTATTTACTAGCACTGGCTCAGCGGGCATATCGTGTAGCTGTTGATGAATTGCTTCCAATCGCTGGGCTATAGAAAAGTATTGCTGAGCAACGTCTTGTCCGCTAAAAACACTGCCAATTAAATGCGTCTCGCGGGTTTGGTGGTCAACGGTAATTAAGGTTTCTGCCAAGTAAAACACAAAGTCAGGACAGTCATTTTCACCTTCTGCAACATCGGGTAATTTTTCAAAGCCTGCTAGCATGTCGTAGGCAAAAACGCCGCCTAAGAATATAGCGTGTGGATGTTGGCGAATAGGCGTTATTTTATTGATAACAATGCGAAGTGCGTCCATTACGCTTGCGGCCTTTAAGCGACTGTCTTCGTCAAGCTCGCCGTCAGCTTCATCACATATTAAGGTGATTGAAGTGTCTGTCCTTTCTTTAACTCGCAAGCCGTCGGGGGCGTGAGAGGCAAACAAAGGCAATACTGAAGCGCCGTTGCCTGTCAGTGCTTTCACTTCAACACGATTGCCTCGGCATTCCATGCGCAGGGCTGCATCGACCATTAATAAGCTTTGTAAATCGTCTTTTGAATCAATTTCTGCTGACTCTAAAAGCAGCGCGTTGCTTTTATTTCCACATAGGTGGGCAAACGCGGCAAGTGGGTCGTCTACGTAGTGCCCCACTTGCTCAATTGTCTCTACCTTACCTGGGGACGTCCCCAGTTCCGCTAAACTCATTTTTGCTACTCTCCAACTGCAAAAAGATAAAAAAAAGGCCCGTATAAACGGGCCTTTATGTGTTTTCATTCACGCACTACTGTGCACACCGCCCGTTAAGTTAGGGAGTGCCACCACCAAGCTGCAACTGTCGTTGCTGTCGAAATGTCGTATGAATGCATGAATTACTCGTTGTTTTTTCAAACTTCAATAGGATTTGAAGCTGTTAGTACGTATACTTTGTGTGTATAGAAGAAAACAAATTGCCCTTTGTGTCAACCTAAAATTTGCATAAGACATTGAAAATAGATCTACATAGCCACACAAAATTCTCTGATGGCCACTTAACGCCAGAAGAGCTAATCCTTCGCGCACACACTATGCAGGTGGATGCGCTTGCCGTTACCGACCACGATACCGTTGCCGGTTTGGAAGAAGCACACGCTACTCAAGCCAAGCAAAAACGAGCACTAACCATTATTGATGGTGTTGAAATTTCCACCACTTGGCATAGTTTCGATATCCATATTGTTGGGTTGAATGTGGACAGACACTGCCCAAAGTTTCTTGAAAGGCTACAAGGTCAATCGGAAACTCGTGAAGCTCGGTCTGAAAAAATTGCCAGTAAGCTTGAAAAGTGCGGGTTTGAAGGTGTTTTAGCGCGTGCAAAAGCTCTAGCGGGCGTTGGCCAGGTAACACGAGCTCACTTTGCACGGGTATTGGTAAACAATTACGGTGTGCCCAGTATGGACGCCGCGTTTAAAAAGTATCTGGGCAAAGGTAAACGTGCAGCAGTGAAAGCTGAGTGGCCAAGCATTGAAACGGCTATTGAGTGGATCCACGATGCAGGTGGACAAGCTGTATTGGCTCACCCAGCCCATTATGACATGACAGCCAAATGGCTTAGGCGCTTAGTTGCCCTTTTTGAACAAGCGGGTGGTGATGCTATTGAAACCGCGTTTCCTGGAATTAATAAAACAAAGCAAGAGCTTATTAATGAGCTTGCACAAACCCATCAATTGTTAGCATCAGCGGGCTCTGATTTTCATTTCCCTTCTCGCTGGACTGAATTAGGTAAAAACTTGGGCATTAGTAGTAAGCTCACGCCGGTGTGGCATAATTGGCAGCAGTTTGAAGGGCAGATGGCTGAAAGCTAGGAAAATCTAATTTGCTACGCTCACGGTATAAATGTATGACGTAAGGCAAATGGTTCACGTGCAGTTGATGCGCGCTATTGCTAATTAAAATGCTGAGAGTCGGTTAGTAAAAAGCCCAAAAGCGAATTTAGCCAACAAGCTTAATAAGTGGACAGTCACTTACCCCGTTGGCAAAGTGGTAGTATCAACCTGCGCGTTTAAGAAAAGGAAGTAATTATGAGTCAATTTTTCTATGTGCACCCCGACAATCCGCAAAAACGCCTAATCAGTCAGGCTTGTGAGTTAATTCGAGAGGGGGCAGTGGTGGTGTATCCGACAGACTCAGGCTACGCCATAGGTTGCCAAATGGAAGACAAAAAGGCGCTTGAGCAGTTGTGTCGTATTCGTCAAATCGATAAAGACCACAACTTTACCTTAATGTGTCGAGACATGTCTGAGCTATCAATTTACGCAAAAGTTGACAACACGGCGTTCAGACAAATTAAGAACAACACACCTGGGCGTTACACCTTTGTGTTGAAAGCGACCCGCGAGGTCCCCAAGCGTTTGCAAAACCCTAAACGTAAAACCATAGGTATTCGCGTACCCGACAACGCTATTGCACTAGCATTATTGGAAGAGCTAGGAGAACCGTTGATGTCTACGTCTTTGATTTTGCCAGGTAACACCATGGCCGAATCAGACCCGGATGTCATTCGCGACAACTTGGAAAAGCAAGTTGGGCTTATCATTCACGGTGGTTACATCGGAGAGCAGCCCACTACCGTGGTTGATTTGTCGGAAGACACGCCAGTAATTGTGCGACATGGCACGGGCGAACCGTCTCCCTTTGAGTAACTTTCGTTTTACTGTTTTTTCGAACAGATTGCTGTAAATAGCTTCTTTTGCTTGTTGCAGGTGAAAGTTATAGTAGGGACCGTAAGCTAAGTTTCTAAGGCCTGTCGTGCGTTGATGTATAACAATGTTCGATGGGTCCTAGCATGAACGCGTAAATAATAATATCAATAATCGCCGCTTTGTTAGCGCGTAAAAACGGTTGTGGAACTGTGTCAGAGCTTGTTGAAGAAAATAATAACGATAACGAGGCCTCCGGTAAAAAGGGGCTTGCGACACCTGTTCAGCAACCGTTGCCACTTGCGTTTATTAATGGCGAAGCGCTAATTGAAAAACCTGAAGATCTCTTCATTCCACCCGATGCCCTAGAGGTCATACTAGAAACCTTCGAAGGGCCTCTCGATTTACTGCTTTATCTAATTAGAAAACAAAAGTTTGATATCACCACATTGCCCATCGCTGATGTTACCAAGCAGTATATGGAATACGTGGATGCCATGATGTCGCTAAAATTAGAGCTAGCGGCAGAGTACTTGTTGATGGCAGCCATATTGGCAGAAATTAAGTCCAGACTTCTACTACCTAAACGCAGTGATGATTCTGACGAAGAAGAAGACCCTCGCGCAGAGCTTATTCGCCGATTAAAAGAATACGAGCTTAGTAAAGCAAGCGGCAGAAGATTTAGATATTCAGCCTAGGCTTGAGAGGGATATTTTCACCACTCATGTTGAACTTAGTGAGAGTGTGGCGCCAATTCGCATTGAGCCCGATGTGTCTTTAGCTGAAATTGTATTAGCGTTCAGTGCGGCCATGAAGCGCGCTGAAGCGTTTGAACACCATACCATTGCACGGGAAGCACTGAGTACGCGAGAGCGCATGTCGCTTATATTGTCGTTACTCACAACAACAGAATACACGCCGCTTGAACGCCTATTTACGGTTGAAGAAGGTAAAGCTGGTGTAGTGGTTTGCTTCTTAGCAATTTTAGAATTAGTAAAAGAACAGCTAATTTTATGCATTCAGGCAGGTCCTTATGCAAAAATTCATGTAAAATTAGGTGCCCATGAAGAAAATTAACACGGCGCAGCTTAAACAATTGGTAGAGGCAGCAATATTTGTTGCTGATAAACCTATTTCAAAGCAGCATTTAAAAGAAACGGTACTCAATGAGTTTACCGTCGCTGATAGAACCTTGAGTAAGGTGATTAACGAGCTAAAGTTAGACTATCAGCCAAGAGGCATTCAACTGGTGGAAGTAGCAAGTGGCTATCGCTTTCAGTCGTTAGATGCGTTAAGCCCGTGGTTAAGTAAATTGTGGCAGGAAAATGCGCCAAAGTATTCTAGAGCAATGCTCGAAACCTTGGCACTCATTGCCTATCGTCAACCTATAACCCGCGGAGAAATAGAGCAGGTAAGGGGCGTGGCGGTAAGTAGTAATATTATAAAGACACTCACAGAACGAGACTGGGTAAAGGTAGTAGGCCACAAAGAAGTGCCTGGGCGACCAGCGCTTTATGCAACTACCAAAGGTTTCTTAGACTATTTTTCGATGACGTCGTTGAGCGATTTGCCCAATGCTGACGTTTTCGAAAACATGGCAGAAAGCGTTGCGTCAGACTCGCCGCTTAAGGTGTTAAATGAGGCACCGTCAGAATAGACCGTGCGACCGTAAACAAGCAATTAAAGAGTGAAAACCCATGACTGAAAAGTTGCAAAAAGTACTGGCTAACCAAGGGCTAGGCTCGCGACGAGAAATGGAACGTTGGATTGAAGAAGGCCGAGTATCGGTCGATGGCACTAAAGCGACATTAGGAGATAGAGTCGATCATACTGCGCAAATTCGTGTGGATGGTCATTTGTTATCTCGCCAGACAGAACAGCCTGTCTGCCGTGTGTTGATGTACAATAAGCCTGAAGGTGAATTGTGCAGCCGTCACGACCCAGAAGGGCGTGATACGGTATTTGACCGTCTTCCCGCTATTCGGTTAGGGCGCTGGATCACCGTTGGTCGTCTAGACATGAATACCAGTGGCCTACTGTTATTCACCAACGATGGTGAACTGGCCAACCGCTTAATGCACCCAAAGTGCGAAGTAGAACGCGAATACGCTGTACGTGTATTTGGTGAAGTAACAGGCAAAACGTTACATACACTTCAAAAAGGTGTAGAACTGGAAGACGGCGAAGCAAAGTTTTTGACAATTTCAGGAGCGCCTACGCCTCAGCATGCTGAAGATGAAAGCATGAACCGTTGGTACAACGTGACGTTGAAAGAAGGGCGTAACCGTGAAGTGCGTCGTCTTTGGGAGTCGCAGGGCGTGCAGGTTAGCCGATTAATCCGCGTTAAGTACGGCCCAATTGAACTGCAAAAGCGCCTACCGCAAGGGGCGTGGGTAGAGCTAGGTCTAGAAGATGTGAATGCCCTTCGTAGCCATGTTCAATTGCCGGATGAAACGCAGACGATGGTCAATGTGCGCCAAGGTAAACTGGATCACGCCCGCTTAAGTCGTATGCGCCGTTCGGTTAAAAAGCACAAAGTACGCAAGCAGCAAGGCTTGAATAAACGTGCTGGACGTCCAGGCAAACGTAAATAGTATCTAACTAAATACTTAAGGCCGCGAGCAAATGCTTGCGGCTTTTTTTATACCAGTGTTAAACACAAGTCCAATAACAACCAGAGTTGTTTAATTAACCCTATTAATCATTAAGCGCGTTTCGATCTTCTTTTCAAACCGTGGCGTAGGAAATTACGAATCAGCTACGTCAAGTAGTTAAAGGCACACGGAATAGGAGATTGTTATGAAAGACATGCCTCAACTAGGAATGGGAACGTTTCGTTTAAAAAATGACGAGGCCCGTGAATCACTAAGTAAAGCCCTAAAAGTAGGGTTTAGGCATATTGATACCGCACAGATCTATGATAACGAAGCTGAAGTTGGCGATGCAATAAAAACCAGCGGGCTAGATAGGAGCGAGCTATTTGTTACCACCAAAGTGTGGCATGAATCCTTGGGCGACGATCACTTTATCCCAAGTGTTCACGAAAGCTTAGAAAAGCTGAAGCTAGAGTATGTAGATTTACTTCTCATTCATTGGCCGTATCCAGGAAATGGTATTTCACTAGAGAGTTACTTAGGCAATCTTGCCAAGGCGAAAGAGCTAGGACTTACGCGTCATATAGGGGTATCTAATTTCACTATCGATTTGCTAAACAAGGCTGAAGAAATTTTAGGTGAAGGCGAAATTTACACCAATCAAATTGAAATACATCCTTTCATGCAAAACAAAAAAGTAGTGGAAGCTGGCAAGGAAAAAGGCATTAGAGCTACCGCGTATATGCCGTTTGCTGTGGGAAAAGTAATGAAAGACGAAACGCTGTTAAACATTGCTCAAGACCATAATGCTACGCCGGCGCAAGTGGTATTGGCGTGGATGGAAAAACGTCACATTTACGCGATTCCTTCATCAACCAGTGAATTACACCTAGCGGAAAATTTAGCTTATGGTGGTGTTAAACTTAGTGAAGAAGAGCTTGTTCTTATTGACGACCTGGATAATGGCGAACGTATTGTTAACCCCGATTTTGCGCCCAGTCTGGGATTAAGGCTTAACAAAGCTAGCATTATGTTAGGGTGTATATAATACGGTGAATAAGGCTAGCGTAAGTTTACTAGCCTTGTCTTATTTCGTTGTATTCGACATCAATTTAAGGCCGCTTTATTGGTTACATCCGCGGCCTTTTAATACTTCTTATTTCAGCAAATACAATCGATTCAGTGATTAGAGGGAGTGGTGAGTTCGTTGAAAAAGGCCTTTTTGAGAAAAGCTTTGTTCAAAAAAATGCCGTCTACATAAGCTTAATTTATAAAGCTTCCATTCATAAAGCCATCGTCTAAATCGTTAAACACTTTGAGCGACGGGTTCAATCTCTTTGATTACTTTGGCTGGGTTACCGCCTATGACTAGGTTATCTCCAAAAGATTTGGTTACCACCGCGCCAGAAGCCACAACCACATTATCACCCAATGTCACACCAGGGTTTATTACCGCCATCCCACCAATCCAGCAGTTATTGCCGAGAGTAATAGGCTTGGCGAACTCTATACCTGTTGCTCTTTGCGCGGGGTCTATAGGGTGGGTGGCTGTATAAAGCCCTACTTGAGGCGCAATCATACAGTTGTCACCAATGGTCACCTTTGCCGCATCCAAAATGACACAATTAAAATTGGCATAAAAGTTTTCGCCAACGTGGATATTTTCGCCGTAATCGCATTTAAACGAAGACTCGATGTATAGTCTTTTTCCTGTGCTGCCAAACAATTGTTTTAGCAATCTAGTACGCTTTTTGTGGTCACTTTGACAAGTTGCATTAAGCTCGTCTAATTGAATACGGCATTGCTTACGCAACGCCGTTAAGGTTTTGTCTGACGGGTAATATAAATCGCCAGCAAGCATTTTTTCATGTTCAGTCATGTATTTCCGAAACATCAAGCCTTGTTGTTAAAGCGGCTACGTTACTTTGGTCCGCCGTAGCTTACAACGACTTTTTGCTTTAGTTCATCGCTCTCAATATCTAAATTTACAGGGCGATGTAAAATGATGTTGCCATCTACAGTAACAGAGCCACTAATTGATAGCGTGGGTTTGTTATCCGACTTTTTACCCCAAGAGCTTTCACTTTCTTTATACACAATGTCACCCGCAACATGGGATGAACCAGACAAAGTAATATCACCATTTAATGTTTTGATGTGTTTCTCAATGGTTGTATCAACAGCGGTGATATCACCGTTTACAGTTTCAACGCTAGCGCCAATCATGCTTTGTGTAGGAAGCGTAACATTTCCATTTACCGTTTCTATCCCCTTAACCACACTCAGATTCGTATCTGCGCTTACATCACCATTTACAATATCAATATTTCGGACAGTCACATGGCTACCCATTTCAAGATTACCGTTAACAATGCTGACTTCATCTGCGCCGCCGTGATCACTAATTTCTACGTTGCCATTAACCGAAGATATATCCCCAGCATGCTTTCCTTCGGCAATGTCGATATTACCCAGAATTGAACTGAAATCACTGCCTTCCAAAGCGTTTGCATTGCCGACATGGATGACGCAGCCACTTAGTAGAGTGGCGGAGAGCAACATAGCAGCACTGGCAATTATCGACTTTTTCATATTCTTATATCCTTAATGGTTTTTATATACTTTAGATAGCACGCTTTAATGATGTTGGTACTAAACACAAATTTTGATATGACGTGTTATGTGTTTATCACCTTTATTTTCTAAATCAGCTTTATCACGTATCGTGCCATTCTTTAAAAGTTAATTAAATCATAAGGTTAATGGGTTTTTGTGAAAAGGGAGAGCGAGCGTAGTGGCGTGATGCCAAGTTTTATAACTTTTACCGCCAATAGATAGCGAATTTGACCATCCGAATCTACATGCACTTAAGCATAGAAGTGGACAGACACTTACTTAGCTTTAATAAACGAACTGGACGCTCTAATTTAGTGGTAAAGCTCCGACAAGGCTGTTTATCTAAATATTCTTCAACAAAGTATCGAGTTAAAAACATTGTGAGTGTGTGTCCACGGAGTACAGGCTTGAAGTGATTAGGTTGCAGAAGAGCGAGTGTGTGTCCACCAAGTACGGGGGCGACGTGAATAGTTTGCAGGAAAGCGAGTGTGTGTCCACGAAGTACAGGTGCTGTCTTCGAACTTAAATAGTATGTTGGTATTTATAGTTTTTATTTTTCGTTGAGGTGAGAAACGATGGTGAGGATTTATCATAATCCAGAATGTGGAACGTCTAGAAATGTACTTGCAGTGATTAGAGCGGCGGGATATGACGTGGAGGTTATTGAGTATTTGAGTGTAGGGTGGGAACGCGAGCAGCTAAGTTATTTATTGCACGCAGCAGGCTTGACCCCTCGACAAGCGCTTCGGACAACAAAGTCGCCTGCAGCTGAGTTAGGGCTGCTTGATGAGTCAGTGAGTAACGAGGCTATCTTCGAATTGATGTTGAAGCACCCCATATTAGTGAATAGGCCTATTGTTTGCATTCCTATAGGTGAGTGTAAAAAGTCTGCTTCTTTTTCTAACCAAGTAGACGAGGGAAGGGCTGTTTCTAGTAACCTAAAAGAAACAGTGAAATTATGCCGGCCTAGTGAAGCTGTATTGGATATTTTACCTATATGGCCACAAGGCCCTTTTATTAAAGAAGACGGTACACCACTAATTGACCAAGATGGTAAACAAGTAATTTAAACGGAGTAGTTTATGACGGACAAATATGCACAGCTGAACAAAGCCAAAAGGCTCGCATTGGCCTGTTTGGTTTTTGCCGCAGGCGTATTTGTCTTTACAGTATTACTACCCAAGTTTTACCCAAGTTTACAGGGTGCATGGTGGTTAGGGCTTATAAAAATGGCGAGCGAGGCGGCACTCATCGGTGGTCTTGCTGACTGGTTTGCTGTAACTGCGTTGTTTAAACCAATACCAGCCCAGTACCCAATTCCCCACACCAATATTGTGGCTAGCAACAAGTCCGTAATTGCTAATAACTTGTCATTATTCGTTAAAGAGAAATTCTTTCACCCCGAAGCGATAGAAAAACTGATTCGAGACAGTGACCCTGCGAAGGGCGCTGGAAGATGGTTGTCATACGAGAAAAACGCTACTCGCTTAAGTCGCTTTCTATGTGACGCTTTTGCCGGCGTGTTACGTGTACTTGATGACAACCCCGTAAAAGCGTTTATTGCTAAAACAGCACAGAAGGGTATTAACCAACTTGATCTTAGGCAGCTAATGGCTACTTCGCTAAGCGCGGTGACGAAAGAACGCCAGCACCAAGTCGTGCTCGATAGGGTATTAGGGAAGCTAGCTAAACTGCTCGCAGAGCCCGAAACTCAAATTTATATAGCAGATACATTAGTAGTATGGCTAAAAACCGAATACAGTCGTATTGAAAAGCTATTGCCGTCTAGCTGGCTAAGCGAGCAGGGCGCGCTCATTGCTGTTAAAGCCGTTTCAAGCATTTTAGAAGATATATACGAGAATGAGCACCATCCTATTCGCCATGCTTTCGACGAACAGGTGCATGAGTTTTTATACGAACTACAACACAGCCCGTTAATGGAGAAAAAGGTAAACAGCTATCGCGAAAAAATCATCAATGACCCAGCATTAAATACCTATGTTCAGCAATCATGGCGCAAATTCCATCAATGGCTTTTAACGTCGCTTGAAGAACAAAATGGCAAAGCAGAAACTAAAGTGTCGGGTCTTCTAAAAGATTTGGGCACAACTTTAACGCAAGACAGTGAGTTGTCAAAGGCGTTTAATAAGCATATTGGTGAAGCAGCAAAATATATGGCGCCAGAATTAGCTGAATTTTTAACTCGTCATATTCGCGACACCATCAATAGCTGGGACGAACGCGAGATGGCGGAGCAGGTAGAACTAAATATTGGTCGCGACCTACAAAAAGTGCGCATAAACGGCACAATTGTAGGCGGATTAATAGGCGCGATTTTGTTCGGGGTTGAAGCACTACTAGGCCTTTAGCCATTTATTTAAGCAAGTCGCATTAGCAGGCATGGGTATGCATTACGTAAATATTGCTCTGTTAATCAGCGCTAAACGCAAACTAAAAAGTAACTACTTCAGCGCTTCGTATTGGCAACGGATCTTAAAAATGTCTACTTCGCCGTTAGCGCAAATACCAAATTATCAGCGTCTACTTTGCCTTTCAAACCACCTTCAAGCACAGAGCGCTCTAACCTTTGGATGTTGTATTCCGCTGAATAAAGAGCGTCAACGGTTTTTTCGTTTACGCTAAATGGAGGGCCGGCCATTTCATTCTGGTCATACTCGAATGAAATAATTAGCTGAGGGGCGCTTTGAGTAATAGCAATTAGGTGTGCAGCGTATTGCTCGCGAAGGGGGCTAGGCAGTGCAACCAAGGCTGCTCTATCGTAAACGCCTGTAACATCGCCTATATCGCTTGATGTGAGTTTAAAAATATCGCCCACGTAAATGGTTAAGCCGTCTTTGGTGTAAACCTTGCCCTTCGCAGTGGTAGTAACGTTAGGCTCGGCACCAAGCTCTTCAAATAGCTGTATGATAGCCATTTCGCTCAGCTCAGCACCTACCACCTCACAACCTTGGGAAAGTAGCCAGCCGATGTCACGGGTCTTTCCGCATAGTGGAACAAATATGCGTTTGAAAGTAGTGCTCGAGTTTTCGTCGCCAAGCAGACAAGACGCATACTTAACGAGAAGTGCATTCCCTTCAGGTTCGTGAAATCCGATTTCGTTTTTTTGCCATTTACTGTGCCAAAAACTGTGTTCCATGAAGACCTCAATTAACTAAGTGATGTAACTCGAAAAACAGGCGTTGTTACTTAGGGTACTAGAAACTAAAAAGGTAGCGTGAAAACGCTACCTTTTTAAATATAATTAGTTATCAAGTGGTGTGTTGAAGTCTTCAGATAACTCGAAGTCGCCTTCAACCGTGGTGACTTTGTCATCTACAAAGTTTATTATCATTTGCTTCTGAAAATCTTTTCCGCGCTTTTCCATACCGCGTTTCATATCGTAAACGTAGTACCAAGTGTCATCATCGAACGAGTCTTGAACAACAGGGTTGCCTAATACATAAATAACTTGCTCTTTTGTCATTCCAACGCGCAGCTTTTCAACGTCTCTTTGATCAAGGAAGTTTCCCTGAGGAACGTCGATACGATATATCCAGTTCGAGCAAGCGGTTGATGTAAGTGTGATACCAAGAATTACTAATAGGTGTTGCAACTTCATGCGTTAATTTGTCCAGTATTGCCTTTGTTAGTGCCAGCGAATTTCGCGAAGGCGAATTTCGAGGCTGTTTTATTGCAAGCGCGAAGGCATGCTACATTGACAACTATGACCAATCAACTGCATTTTAGTTCGATGCTGCGCTTTTTAGCAGTTCTTTTGCGTTTGCTAAGGCCGATTTGGTTACTTTGTCACCGGCTAGCAATCTCGCCAACTCATCAATACGGTCTTGCTTGGTAAGCGGTAGCATTTGAGTTTCAGTGCTTTGCCCATCAGTGAGTTTAGTAACGAACAGCTGGTTATGCGCCTGCGCAGCTACTTGTGGTAAATGCGTTACACACATTACTTGAGACTGCTTGCCCAGTTTGCGCAACAGACCGCCAACGATAGATGCAGTTGGCCCGCTAATACCTGTATCGACCTCATCGAAAATCATGGTAGGAGTTGCGTGATTGTCACTTGCAATTACCTGAATAGCCAGCCCTATACGTGATAACTCACCACCTGACACCACTTTTTCTAACTTGTCTGCATCCTGGCCCGGGTTGGTAGACACTTTGAACTCGACAGTATCAAGACCTGTGCTAACAGGCTTCTTAAGCTCATCGTACTGAATTTGAATATCGACTTTTGCATGAGGCATATTCATTTGACGAATCTGGTCCTCAATATCTTTACTTAATTTACCTGCAGCACGTTGTCTGCTTTCAGACAACCCTTTGGTCGCAGTTAGGTATATTGCTCGCGCTTCTTCTACTTCGCCTTCAAGTGTACCCAATAGTGTTTCTTGTTCAGATAGTGAATTGAATTCAGCGGCTAGCTCTTGATGGTGTTGATATAGCCCTTCTGGCATAACGCTATGTTTACGTGCCAGCTCCATTGCCTTAGCATAGCGCGCTTCAACTTGCTGTAGACGAAGCGGGTCAATTTCTAATTGATCGCAGTAGCTACGCAGCTCTCCCGCAGCTTCTTCTACTTGAATTGCCGCGTCGTTTAGTAATGCTATCATAGGCGTTAGACTTGCATCATGGGCTTCTAATTCGCCTAAGCGCTCAATGCTGCTTTGAATTACTGATAAAGCGTTGCCTTCATCATTCTCATATAAGTTGTACACGCTAGTTTGCGCTTGTTCTAAAAGGCTTTGACCATTGCTTAAGCGCTTGTGCTCTACTTCCAACTCTTCGAACTCGCCCTCTTCAATAGCAAATTCATCGAGCTCTTGCACCTGATAGGTTAACAGCTGAATTCTATCTTCTCGCTGCTGTGCTTGCTCTTGAAGTGTCTTTAGTGTGCGTTGCTTATCACGCCAGATTGAATGAGTTTCTGCAACTTGCGCTAACAATTCATCATGTTTAGCGTAACCGTCAACTAGATCTCTTTGATGATCTTCTTTCAACAGTTGCAGGTGTGTGTTTTGACCGTGAATGGCTAACAAATATTGGCCTAAGCCTTTTAACTGCTGAAGCGAAGCGGGGGTACCATTGATAAACGCTTTTGAACGACCTTCTTTAGATATAACTCTGCGAATAAAGCAGCTGTTTTCATCCTCGTCTGAGGTAAGTTCATGTTCATCGAGAAAAGCTTTAGCTAACGCGTTATTGCTCAAAGAAAAGTGTGCGATGATTTCAGCTTTCGTACTTCCTTTACGCACAGCGTTTGCGTCGGCACGTTCGCCTAAGCACAAGCTTAACGCATCAATAGCAATTGATTTACCTGCGCCGGTTTCACCGGTTATTGCAGTCAACCCGTTTTCCAGTTGAACCGATAATTGTTTTACAACAGCAAAATTAGAAATAGAAAGATGCGCTAACATAACCACACTCGAATAAGTTGAACATGATGATATATACAGTAACTGATAATATATACAGTATTTTGACTGTGTAAAGTTAAGTCGTAAAAAAATTACGCTAAAAATAAGGGGTAAGATAATAAAGGTAGATAAATCAATGGTATATGTCCACAGGGTTATATGGGGTTATGAGTAACCAGCAGAAACGAAATTAATGAGAGTGCGTGTTTTACAGAAATCTATACAGTACTAATCTAAGTGAAATTCGACAGCCTAAAGCCTGTCTGTAAAGAAGGTTTGTAAGCCAATACGTTGACTGATGAAAAGTGCTTTTAAAACCATATAGCAAAAAGGAGAGCCTAAGCTCTCCTTTAGAATTCCAACTTTAATTGAACTATAAATAGCCAGATAACTATATAATATTCAATAAAAAAGCTTACTGCTGCAACTCACCGCTTCCAGATTCAATGTGTGCGCGTACGAACCACTGGAACTGTTCTAGGTCTGCCAGCTGACCAGTGATCATATCTTCTGATACTGGGTCAATTTCACCAAGAAGCTCTAGCGCCTTTCTATGGTCGCCATTTACACCATCATATACAGCATCTAGTGCTTTAAGGTGGTCAAGTACTAGACCTTTTCCTAGTTCGTAATCGTTCCAGCTGCGACCTTCAACAATGGCTTTTGGTGTGCCTTTTGGTACGCCGCCTAACGTTGCAATACGTTCGGCAATGGTGTCTGTCATTTCGCGTACTGCATCTACCTGAGGGTCTAGCATTTCATGTACGCCAATAAAATTTGGTCCTACCACATTCCAGTGAATGTGCTTTAAGGTTAACTGTAGATCTAATAGTGCAACCAATCGCTGATCCAATACCTTAATTGTTTTGGCAGCAGCATCGTTATCCATTCCAGGGGCTGTAAATTTGATATTGGTGTTACTCATGATATCTCCTATTGAATGTAAATAAATCAGCACGATGTAAAGCATCATAAGGGGCAAAATCTCACTTGCCCTGTGCCAACAACTTACCTAGACAGTTGCAACGGGTATGCCGAAATCTGAGAGTTTTATAAGTACACGTTTTTAATAGAGAAATAGGGGAAGATTAAAAAATCTTTATTTTTCAAGCCTGTAGCAATTAAGAAAATGCTACAGGCTAATGTAATAAATGCACATTAGAAAAGATAAATAGGGAATGAGGCTAGTAAAGCTTGCTGCCCCAACCTAACTTCTTGCGAAGTACGTTGAAATAGCTGTAACCCTTGGGGTGAACAAGATGAAGCTTGTCTACGCTCTTGTTAATGCGAATTTCATCGCCGGGCAGTACGGGTAGAACAATGTGGCTATCGCAACTTACTTGCAACGAGTCACTGTTTACCTTTGATACTTTCATTGATACCTGACTGTCTGCATCAACAACAATAGGGCGACTGCTCAGAGTGTGAGGAAACATAGGCACCAGCGTTAGTGCATCAAGCTTTGGCATAATGATAGGACCGCCGGCGGATAGGGAGTATGCAGTCGAGCCTGTAGGTGTGGCGACAATCAAACCGTCGCTACGCTGACTGAATACGAATTGCTCATCGATATAAATTTCAAATTCCATCATATGAGCAACTTTACCGTGATGCAGCACCACTTCGTTTACGGCAGAATTGTTACTTTTAAGCTTTTCGTGCCGATAAACTTCGACTTCAAGTAAGAAACGCTCTTCAACCACGCACTCACCATTAAAGATAAGGTCAAGCTGTTGAACGATATCATCAGGGTGAATATCTGTTAAAAAGCCAAGATTGCCGCGGTTTACTCCTACAACATGGATGTCAAAACGCGCCAGTACACGGGCGGCACCAAGCATGCTGCCGTCACCACCTACTACAACGGCAAAGTCAGCCTCTTTACCAATAGTAACAAGGTTACAGCTTTTAAAGTTTTCAGTTTCAAGCTCTTCAGCAATACTTTCCTCAACTAATAGTTTGCAGCCTTTGGCTAATAAATATTCGGCAAGAATATTTAAGCTGTCATGGGTTGCAGCGTGCTGAGGTTTTCCAATTAAAGCAACGGTTTGATAGGGCATGGAATGCTAATGTCCTTTCATTTCCAATGGTCGGACATTAGCACAGGTATTTTGCAAAAGAAAAGCGTAAAACGTTGCAGAGTGCAAGGTTTAGCGATCTTCTAATCGATTATAGTCGAGCAGGCCGCCTTCAATAGGGTAGTGCTCGCTAGACCACTGAATCAATTTGTCGCTAAAGGCCCAAAAATTAGGGTTTGTTCGGCGCATAGCGACATTGTCGAGCAGGCAGTCGGATTAAAGTGGTGATAACATTATTTTTACATTGTCATTGCTTTAAGCATGTCGGCAGGTATGCTTGAGAAAAGCAACCATAGGAGGGAAGCATGTCTCATCAAATTATTTTGCCAAGAGTGATGCATATAGGGAAGGGCGCGAGTCAGCGGGTGGCTGAAACCCTCAAAGGCCTTAACTGTCGCAAACCATTATTGGTTACCGATAAGGTGATGGTCGAATTGGGATATAGTGCTGCCATCGTGCAAGTGCTAAATGAGGCTGGAATCAGCGCAGATGTGTTTTCAAATACGGTGCCAGAGCCAACGGTAAAATCGATCAACCAGGGTGTGGATGCATTTAAAGGCAACGATTATGACTGCATTATCGCCTTAGGTGGGGGAAGCCCCATCGATAGCGCTAAAGCCATCGCTATTTTGGGCAAATACGGCGGCGAAATGCGAGACTACAAATTTCCAAGGGTTGTCGATGACGCGGGGTTACCGATTATCGCTATTCCCACAACGGCGGGCACAGGCTCTGAAGCAACGCGATTCACTATTATTACTGACGAAAACACAACAGAGAAAATGTTGTGTGTTGGTCTAGGGTTTATGCCAACGGCAGCTCTGGTCGATTATTCGTTAACCCAAAGCTTGCCAGCACGCGTTACCGCCGATACTGGCATTGATGCGTTCACTCACGCTATTGAGGCGTTCGTAAGCCGCAAAGCTAATCTTTATAGCGATGCACAGGCGTTATCAGCCATGGCATTAATTGCGCCTAATTTACGTACTGTATTTGCAGACCCAACAAATGAAACGGCAAGAGAATCAATGATGTTGGGCTCAACGCTCGCGGGTATTGCTTTTTCAAATGCGTCAGTGGCCCTTGTTCACGGAATGAGCCGGCCCATCGGTGCAGCCTTTCATGTGCCTCACGGCTTGTCTA
The DNA here is from genome assembly GCF_056311775.1 of Alteromonas sp. ABH4_454. Taxonomy (NCBI): domain Bacteria; kingdom Pseudomonadati; phylum Pseudomonadota; class Gammaproteobacteria; order Alteromonadales; family Alteromonadaceae; genus Alteromonas; species Alteromonas sp. ABH4_454. The sequence continues at coordinate 2,352,660 of NZ_CM149972.1, forward strand.
ACGCCATGTTGTTGCCCGCGGTTACCGCCTTTTCTATTCCAAGTTCACCAGTGCGCTATGCCCAATGTGCCCGCGCGATGGGTGTCGCTACACAAAGTGACTCAGATGAAATGGCGAACGAAAAGCTTATCAATGAACTCAAAGCACTTAATGCCGATTTACAAGTGCCCACGCCAGCAGAGTTTGGAATTGATAAAGAGACGTTTTTTGCTTCGACCTCAACAATGGCTGAGCAAGCTTTGGCATCGGGGTCACCGGGCAATAACCCCCGCGTACCCACCATTGAAGAGATGGTCGCCATCTATGTTTCGCTATGGGAATAATCTTTTTGCGAGATGCTAAAACGAAAAAAGACTGCGCCTTGCAGTCTTTTCAACAAGGAGGGAAACACCTACAACCACCAATCATAAAGCGTAAAATTCACTAACAGCTATCGCGCCGTCCAACCCCCGTCGAGCACCATGGTTTGTCCGGTAATATTGCGGGCACTAGCCGACATTAAGAAGCTCGCGGTATCTGCAAGTTCTTCAACGCTAACAAATTGCTTTTTAGGCATGGGTTCTAACATGATTTTTGTTATTACCTCTTCCTCGGTAAGGTTATTTTCTTTTGCCTGTGCTGTAATTTGTTGTTCTACCAAGGGGGTTTTAACATACGCAGGGCAGAGAGTGTTAATGGTTACATTACAGTCACCTGTTTCAAGAGCGATGGTTTTTGCAAAACCTAACAGCCCATGCTTCGCCGCTACATAAGCAGACTTATAGGGCGAGGCTACCAACGAGTGAATAGAGCCTACATTAATAATGCGCCCGTAGTTTTGCTGTCGCATTGTGGGCAAAAAAGCTTGGGTTAACAGAGCAGGGCCAACCAGCATTATGTTTATAAGCTGTTGCCACTTATCAGAAGGGAAGTCTTCTATACGAGAAACGTGCTGTATTCCTGCGTTGTTTATAAGCACATCTACGGTATGTTTTCCCAGTACCTCAGGTAGCGCTGCAACTTGCTCTGCATTGCACACGTCTACCGCCACTGCGCTGGCCGAACCGTCCAAGTACGCAAGCTTGGTCACGGCGTCTTTCGCCGCCTGTTCGTTGATGTCGGCGATGATCACATGATGACCTTGTTTCATCATTGACTCAGCGATACCAAAGCCAATGCCGCTTGCGCCGCCTGTAATAAATATTGTGCGCTTAGTCATTGTTACTTCCGTTTGATTTATTTAATGAAGGGGCACTATTTAATGAAAACAGCAGTTGTTTTACTGCCCTTATTTGCGCACCGTCTCTGTTCGCATAATCGCTAGATGCATAGCCCCACCAATCCCAACAGCCTTGTGGATTTAACGGCATAAATAACGACTTCTTAGTTTGCGGATAAAGCACAACAATATTGTTGTCGTCAGCCCATTCATTCAGACCGGTCTGGGTGGTGTAGGCATCGCCAACGGCATCGGCATACTGGTTACAGCCGTGGAAACTAATATGGGCTCTGCAGGGCTCGCCTTGTGCACAGCTTTCAGGTACATACACAAAACCTTCACTTGCTAATGTTTTAGCATCGCTACCGGCTACATTTTGCTGGTCTATCGAATGCACTTTTCCCGACAAATTATCATCAGGAGCTGAAATATCTTCAATAAGATGGGAAAGCAAAGCGCCTGCGGCATCATAGTCGCAGTTCCCAATGAAGGGGCTCTCTGATTTCATGCAGTTGACGCCATTGTTTTTGGTAGGAAACAAATGTGCCATGGGTTTATCGTTGATATAGGCAATATTTTGAGTGTCTGTCCACAATTTGTATTGCTCAAACAATAAGTCGCTGACTTGTGCAATCACTCTGGTGTCTTGCGTGCCGTGAAAAAGCCAGACTTTTGCGTCTTTCATATTTGAAAGCGAGGCGATTTTTCCCTCAGTTTCATACTGTTTGGCTTTTTCGTTTAGCGTATCAAGGTTAATTTCTCCCTCTACCTTGTTCACGCATTGTGCGAGGGCGGTGGTTATATCACCTTTTGCACAAAAGTAGGGGCCGCCAGCAATGACACCAACGCCTTTCACCCAGTCGCTATGTGCTAGTTGAAATTGGGTTGCCATGTAACCGCCTGAGGACAAGCCAGACACGGTGACATTCTTTAAATCGAGGGTAAGCAAAGGAACATCACCTTGTGCTGATGACTCTGCGCTGAAACTTGGCGAACTAAAGCTAAGCGCGCTAACGCTTAATAAAGAAAGCCACATTGCGCGGCGTAAAAAGGGTTTAGGTTTCATCATTACATTGCTGCCTTATCATTTTCCAAAAATTGACGAATAGCCTGGGCTTGAGCGGATACATTGGTCACGCCTTCTAAGTGACCTAATTTGCCATTTAGCGTAACCAATGTGCTGTCGTTATCCATTGAAATTAGACCTTGGTGTGCACTTTGAGATAAGTAGGGCATAAGAAGCAAATCAGTTTGGGCTGGGATAAACAGCGTTTTGGCCTTTATCGACGCCAGCCCTTGCTCAAGATTATCTTGGTGCCCAGCAACGAAGAGCTGGCAAGCTCGAACCAAGTATAAAAGGTGGTTGGCATCCATAGTTTTTGCCCGGGCCTTCGCTCGTTCACGAAGCCAGCTTACAATACTGTGTGACTGACGTATGTCATTAAGCGGCGCCGACTCAACATTTTTAAAATCCAACGTTTTGCCGGTTTGGTTGAAAAACGAAGGGGTAAGAGCATTTTGCGTAATAAGCATAAGCGAGGCCGCTAAGCCATTAAGGGGAGCCTTTTCTTTGTTGTATTCACCATTGTTCCAGTTGTTATCAAGCGTTATTGGCGTTGCCCAGTGTTCCAGTGCTGCGGTGGTCCATGCATCGCTTTGACCTGCGCCGATAACTGAAATCATACGTTCAACCCAGTCTGGGTAAGCGCTCGCCCAATCGATAGCCTGCATAGAGCCCATAGAAGGCCCAACAACCGCGTGCAATTTGCCAATACCTAAGCTTTCAAGAAGTGCTTTTTGAACATTGACAAAGTCACGTATTGTCACGACGGGAAAGTCTAAGCCATAGGGTTTACCTGTATCTGGATTTATTGACGTAGGACCGGTTGTAATAACGTGCGGGTCGTAAGCATTTAGATTGGCCAGCGTATCAACGCTTATTACATAAAAGCGGTCTGTATCAATGGCCTTGCCGGGGCCGATAATACTATCCCAGTAGCCTGGTGCTGAATCGTTTTCGTCATACTTTCCCGCTGCATGAGAAGAGCCTGAAAAATAGTGGGTAATCAGTATAACGTTACTCTTTGCGTCGTTTAGAGTTCCGTATGCCTCCCAACCTACTTTCACATTTTTGATTTCTTTACCGCCAAAGGTTGTAAAGTGAGGCATTTCAAAAACGCGTTTTTTTACCATTAGCGAAGCGCTTGGCAAGGAAGAAACGGGCTCAGAAGTAGGTGCTTTTGAAGAACTGAGCAATGGCGATTTATCTTCGGATTCGCCAGCAATACCCTGACAATGTACCGTCAACATTAGCGTGGCAAATAATCCCACTAATGCGCGTTGCTTTTTAACTAAATACATCTCAACCAAATTTGCTAGTACTAACTGTTTAACTTGTCTTGAGTCGGGCTTTTTCAATAGCGCGTTGATGCCTTTGCTCTTATTCCACACTAACGTGGAAGTAAATGTCTTTTTCCAATTCATACTCTCTTATCCTTTTCTCAGGCCGCATTTTTACATGGCAATGTTTTGTAAGAGTGACCTTTAAATCGTGGGGCCTTCCGCCATATTGTTGGCTTTGACTAATGCTACATAAAGCTAAACAAGCCAATTGCCATCGCCAAACCAATAACAGGCACCACTACAGTGAGCGCACCCACCGCCCAGTAGGCAGCCTGATGGGTTTCGTTACAAATAGCGCGTATGGTAGTGACCACGTAACCATTGTGAGGTAATGAATCTAGTGCGCCTGAAGATATAGATACAATTCTATGCAGCTGCTCTGGTTCTACGCCTTGGTCAAGATAATGCGGAGCTACCAAGGGTAAGGCAATGGCTTGTCCGCCGGATGCGCTGCCGGTTAACCCTGCAATAACGCTTACTGCAATGGCGGCACCAATGAGCTCATTACCAGGAATTTGGGTCATAAGCGCTACCGTTGTTTGAAACGCTTCAGTGTTTTTTGCAATGGACCCAAACCCTACAACAGCGGCGGTGTTACCTATGGCAATCAATGCCCCGGTCGTACCCGCATTTATGGCAACCGGTAAACTGTGAAAATGTTTGTAGTTAATAGCCAGCAAACACAATACGCCGCCGCCTAACGCCAGAATAAGCGCAAGCTGAGCGAGTTCTTCATGGAATAGAAACGAAATGACTAACACCACGACCAAGGGCACAATTCCGGTAAGCGGGTGGGGGAGCGCTCTGTCTCGCACTTCAGGGTCGCTTGCTCTGGCTTCAAACACCTCGCCGTTATTAACGGCTTTTCTGATCATCTTAGCCAGCCACCAGTAACCGAAGCATGCCATGAATATGGCGACGACAAGGCTAACTTCCCACGCGGCAAAAGGGGAGGTGCCCAAATACTTTATTGGGATCCAGTTTTGAATCTCAGGCGAGCCTGCCGAGGTCATGGTAAATGTTACCGACCCGAATGCCATGGCAGCAGGTATGAAGCGACGGGGTAGGTTGGCATCTTTAAACAAACTCACCGCCATAGGGTAAACAGAAAACGCTACCACAAACACGCTTACACCACCGTAGGTCAAAATAGCGCAAGCTAGCACAACCGCTAATACTGCGCGTTTGTAACCAATTTTGGTGATGATCCAGCGAGAAACAGCATCTGCCGCCCCTGTGTCTTCCATGAATTTACCGAATAACGCACCAAGTAAAAACATAAAAAACCAAGAGGCGATAAAGCCAGAGAAACCGCTCATATAGGTTTGAACGAAATTCACGTCGCCAGTGAACACGCCAATATTGTTGGTGATGGCAACCACAAGCGCACACAAAGGTGCAGCAATAAAGAGGTTCATTCCGCGTATTGTCAAAACAATAAGCAACAACAGACCGCCGACTAAGCCAATCATACTTAACATAGTTATCATTCCTTAAAAAATCTGTGACCGCAGATGATCCGAAACAGTTAAGTCGATTAAAGATTTGCCTACACCCAAAACCACAAAGTGTATGCGAATCAAGTAAAAAGCATTCATAACAGACATAAAGTTTGACGTTACTTTAATCAAAATCCCATAGTACGATGGTACTACATACTATTAACATTTAATTAACTAAAGTGGTTTTGACCGTAGGCAGTACATCCGACAGTGACGTGAGCCTGCTGACCTTTGAGGTACAGCATTTGCGATACAGCAAAGATCAATAGGCCCTAGAACTTAGAACAACAAGGACTCACTATGTCTAAATCAACACACACAAATGGCTTGGTTTCACCTTACCAATTATATCCAGCTGCTGTTAGCACAGCAGAACGCAAAAGAACTTCAGTTAAACACCCTATGCGCAGCCTATGTGCCCTAGCGGTGGCTAGCGTTTTAAGTTCAGCGCCCGTATTTGCTCAGGATAGTCAAGCTAATGCCGATGCCGAAGAGCAAAAAGGAAAATTAGAACGCATTGAGGTGACAGCGCGAAAAACCGTAGAATCGCTACAGGAAACGCCGGTTGCAATCACATCTATTGGTGCGGTTGAACTTGGCGAAAAAGGGATTAGCGTGCTGACTGAAGTGCAGCAGTTTTCGCCTAACACTACGCTACAAACCAGTCGTGGTACTAACTCAACCTTAACAGCATTTATTCGCGGATTGGGTCAGCAAGACCCTCTATGGGGCTATGAACCAGGCGTAGGTATTTATGTTGATGATGTTTATATTGCTCGTCCTCAAGGGGCCGTGCTTGATTTACTAGACGTGCAGCGTATTGAGGTGTTACGCGGTCCGCAGGGGACACTTTACGGAAAGAATACCATTGGTGGCGCGGTTAAATACGTTACGAAGGAAATGACCGGCGATACGCAGATGAACGTTGAAGCTACGGTAGGCAGCTACAGCCAGCGAGATATTAAAGTGACCGGTCAAATACCATTAATTGAAGACACAGTGTATCTAGGCGTGGGTTATGCGAACTTAAACCGCGACGGCTTCGGCGAGTATCTGGTAAGCGCGTTGCCCAATCAAGATAAAGAGAACTATAACAAAGATCTCTGGGCAGCCCGTGTAACGTTAGAAGTTCATCCGAGTGAAGATTTGTTTTTCCGTATTGGCTGGGATAAGACCGAAGATACGTCAAATGCGAAAGGTGGCTACCGTCTAATTCCAAGTATTTTAACAGATGCACCCGTGCCTGATTCGGTTTTCGATTCTTATACCAGCTTACCTACATGGAACAAAGTCGAGTTAGAAGGCTATAACTGGCTGGCACGATACAGAGTGAATGATGATTTAGAGCTAAAATATATTGGTTCACACAGAGAAAGTTATTCACCTACCAACATTGATTTCGACAACACGCCTCTGCCTATTTTTGATGTGCCGGCAGAATATGATGACAGTAATGATACTCACGAGATTCAAGCGAACTATACCGGGAACGCGTTCAGCTTAGTGTCAGGGCTTTATTTTTACGATGGTGAGAGCTGCGGTAATTTTGATGCAATTTTAGGTGTGTTAGGGCAGGCGCTCGGTGCACCGGGTTTGACGCGAGAAGTGACAGGCTGCAATAACTCAGAAAGCTGGGCTGCTTACACACAAATGAATTACGACGTTACCGACAAGCTATCGCTTTCACTTGGTGCCCGATACACCGATGAAGAGAAGACGGCTTTTGTAAATAACGGTTTGGTATTCGCCAACGTTTATCCTTATACCGACTGGATTGATGGGTACGTGCGTCCCGACGGGCAATTAGTGCCTCAAGTACTTGGGACAGACACTGATGGCGATGATGTGTTTGATGCGCCTGCGGTAGAGAGCTGGTCGCGCTTTACCCCGCGAGTGGGCGTTGAGTATCAAATGGACCGCAACACCATGTTCTTCGCAAGCTATTCACAAGGCTTTAAATCAGGCACGTTTAACCCTCGTGCTCAGACTAACGAGCCTGGTGTTGAACCAGAAGTCGTTGACAGCTTCGAGGTGGGTGTGAAGAGCGACTTAACCGACGCACTTCGTATGAATATCACATTGTTCTCATACGACCACAAAGATCGTCAGTATATTGGCGTCGAAGGGGATTTATCTGATCCAACAGCCCTAGATCAGCGACTGCGCAATGCTGCAGAAACGGCTGCAAAAGGCGCAGAGTTGGAGATGACATGGGTGGCCACCGATAACCTTCAGTTTGACGCTGCTTATGGCTATATTGATTTTGAAATTAAGAAAAACAATGCCATTCCTCCGTTGATTGGCCTAGCGAGTACGCCTGAGAATACCTTTAATCTTAATGCCAACTACTTGCTAGAGACGAGTTTTGGGGATATTACCTTCAACGCCAACTACTACTATCGTGATGATTACCTTATCTTTGAAACCAGCGATCTTATCCAGCAAGATGCCTATGGTATGGTGAACTTAAGCGCGCGTTGGGAAAGTGTGGAAGGCGACTGGTATGCTGGACTACACGTGAAAAACCTGACCGATGAAGAATATCTGGTTGGCGGTTATGACTTTGTCACACAAGACGATGAAGGTAACTTCGGACCAGGTCTTGGTGGCGATACCACACTTATCGGTTATTACGGTGACCCGCGTACAGTTCACCTTACGGTAGGTTATCGATTCTAAACGGTATGTTGTGAAGAAGACCGGCAACACGTTTCACGCCTAGGCCATTACGCTTAGGCGTGCTCACTTTTGCTCGACCTCTGTCGGTTGTGTTGGCCGGCGGATATGTCGAGCAGTGAAGGGCGTGGTGCGGAGCCTTACTCAATAACAGATGCGCCAATAACAGATACGCCAATAAGATTAACCTTTTTTTACCGGCGTGGTAGTATGTTGATTAACAAGGTAGTTACAAGTTGATAGCATTATGTCTGTGAAAATCTTGATTGCTGACGATCATCCTCTGTTCAGAGCTGCGATGTGCCATGCGTTAGCTAGTGTGGAGCATATCGAACTTGTAGAAACCTCCACGTTCCCCGATACGCTCACTAGTCTTGAAGAAAATGACGACATCGATCTGCTTTTCTTAGATCTCACTATGCCAGGCAATGAAGGGTTAAATGGCCTTGCTGAGGTACATGCGCTCTATCCTGATGTACTTGTGGTTGTTATTACCGCACAAGAAGAGCCTGATGTTATGGCAAAATCGTTTGCGTTAGGCGCAAGTGGTTTCATACCCAAATCAGCTTCGGTCGATTGCATTATTGACGCGGTAAATACGGTGTTAGACGGTGAAACTTGGATCCCGCCTTCAGTTCACAGTGCATCAGTTACGATGCCAAATGCCTCTGCATCGAATGTGAATGGCCACTCTGGCCAAGATGATTTCACAAACCGATTAAAGCAACTTACCCCTCACCAACTTAAAGTTTTGCGAATGGTATCAGACGGCTTGCTCAACAAGCAGATTGCTTACGAACTGGCCATTTCTGAGTCTACCGTTAAACAGCATGTATCTGCAGTATTGAGAAAGCTTGGCGTTATCAATAGGACTAAGGCTGGGATCGCATTCAAAAATGCTATGCACTTAAATTAAGCACACTAGAACATGAGAAGTTAACAAAGTCCCCTCAGAACTTTTTTCAATATAAAGCTCCTCGTTTGCAATTAAAAGCTCGGCGTTTTTCTTCGGTAATCGTAAATTTCCCGCTTTAAATAGCTACTTTATAATGCAATTCATCGTGTTAAATCGACCTGAATTCATTCTTGTGATAGCGTAAAAAAAAGGATTAAATTACTAACATAAAAGGATATTTATGATTCGCTTAATTTTACTTTCCCTTCTTTTTAGTTCTTACAGCGCATTAAGTGCAGTAACGGCATGGACAGATTTCACGCTAGATAATGGTCACGTGTTTCTGCCTGTCACCATTGAAGGTATCGAGTCTCGGGTTATGCTGGACTCTGGCGCTCAGATAAACAGTATTAATCGCGCGTTTATCGGCAAGCACGAATTAGACCTTGATAAAGGGCGCCCAGTGAATGTTAAAGGTGTCTATGATGTAGAGAGGCGTAACGCTTATAACAATGTAAGCGTTGAGATGTTTGGTACTGGTTTCGAGTTAGATTCACTCGTCGAGACCAGCCTGGGTCACCATTCCAATGGCATGTTGCTGGGTGCAGGCTTCTTTAACAATTTTATCGTCCAGCTAGATTATCCGCACAGAAAAATTCGTTTGGTCACCCGTGATTCACTGGATATGAGAGAGGTTGCAAACGTTAATGCCGACTCCCAACAGGGAAGCGGTATGCCTATCGCACAAGTAGAGATAAACGGTGTAGCTTTGTGGTTGCTTGTCGATACTGGAAACTCAGGCACAATTCTAATTGACCGACGCGCAGCATCAAAGGCTGGGTTGCTAGACAAAGTGGAAGGCGCAAGCACTTCGTTTGGAGCAAACAGCTCTGGCGTAAATGAGTTTGCTACGTCTGATGTGGTGAAGTTTGGTCCCTATGAGATTGGTGACGTAAAGATCAGTTTTCCTGCTAAAGGGCAAAAAACAAACTTAGAAAGTCAATACGAAAGAACGGGTAGCCGGATAGGTGGAAAGCGGGTAGTAGGCTTAATTGGCTATGATTTGTTGAAGGATTTTGTTGTAACGCTAGATTATCGTTACGGTAGACTTCATATCGCGTTGCCGCAGTAGCATAGACGTACCTTGTTCTACTAACTAGTAAGAAATTTTATTTATCTGTGATTTGAAATGAACAGATAGAATCGTCCTCGGTTAAACGAGGGATTGTTTGAGCAGCCGCTTAAATGCTGCTGGCTTTAAAGGTTTTGGCAGATAGCTAAATTGCTGCTCTGCCGCTTCTTCTCTTATATCATTACTTCTGTTGGCTGTGACCAAAATCTTCAAGGTAAAACTCACTTTGTTTTCAGAAAGTATTGCTGAAACGTCAAAACCGGTTTCACCATAATTTAGGTGATAATCGGCAATGAGCACATCAAAGTGTTGGTGCGAAATACTTGATGCCTCTGTTCCGCTCGCTATCAATGTCGTACTTCCTCCCCAGTCTTGTAGCAGAGTACACATTGCATTTGCTACTTGCTCGTCATTTTCTACAAGTAGAAAACGCGTGTCCTTCAAAAATGCGTTATTATTTTTACTCGTTGAATTTAGCGGTGATGTTTGGTGGGAGCGCGAGTTGATTGGAGGCGATTTGCTACTAAAGGCACGTTCTACAACATTTGCCGGATTATTTGGCCCATTTGCTGAGTTAACTGGTAACACCGAGTTTTTTGTTAGGGTATCAGCATAAGTAGTGCTGCTTGGACGCACAGTAGATAACAAGCATTCGCTTTGATTTACTCTGGAAATCGCCACACTAAAACAGCTTCCTTGATTCGGCGATGAAGCCAGTCCGACTTTATGACCTAGTAGTCGGCATATCTTATCCACAATAGTTAGGCCTAAACCAATCCCTTCGCCTTTACTATTGCTTTCAAGTTGGTGAAATTCGCTAAAAATCTCATGTTGTTGATTAGGTGCAATACCAGAACCTGTATCATATACACAAAGCTTTATGGTTGGTTCTGCGTCTGAACAGTGAGCACGTCTAACGCCTACTAGTACGCTGCCCTTTGATGTGTAGCGTACTGCGTTGGACAGCAAGTTTTGAATCACCCGGCGCAATAGAACTTTGTCTGAATAGATGATGACTGCGCTCGGTATATACCTCAGCTCAATACCTTTCTGCTTGGCAATGACACCGAACTCTTGTACCAGCGATGACAGCATTTCATCGATGGGAAACGCGGTCTTTTGAGGTGTAAGCACGCCAGCATCTAATTTTGTCATATCAAGCAACATAGAAAGTAAGCTTTGCGCGTTATCTAGTGAATTCACGACGCCTTCAGACAAGGTGGCCAATTCACTGCCTTGCGTCTTTTTACTGAGCATGCTGGCAAATAATGTAGCGGCGTTAAAGGGCTGCATGAGGTCGTGTCCCGCTGCGGCAAGAAATTTAGTTTTACTCTCATTGGCCTTATCAGCTTGAAGCTTTGCTTCTTCTAATTCAGCGGTGCGAAGGGCAACTCTTGCCTCCAAGTCCTCTTTTGCGCTTTCTAGTTCCCTTTGTATTGCCATGTATTCGGTAATATCGCTGTAAGTGGTTACGTAACCCCCGCCAGGAAGGGGGGCACCATTTAGCTCTATGACTTTTCCATCAGGCTGTCTTCTAATATGTTTATGGCGGGTGCCCTCTAGCATGTAGCTCACTCGCTTATCAATTGATGAGGGGCTAAATAAGCCTCGTTTGGCGTTGTAACTCAGTATGTCGGTAATTGGCATGCCTGCTTTTAAAAAGCCTTTGGGGTAGGCGAAAAGTTCCACATAGCGCTCGTTCCATGCCAATAGCTGCAGTTTGTCATCAAGTACACTAATACCCTGTTCGATATTTTGTACCGATGACTGAAGTACTTCGTGGTTGAATTGAAATGATTGGGACGCTTCTTCTACCCAATCAACCAATTCGGGCAAGCTATCACTTCCGGTATCTGCAATGGCGCTCAATAATATTCGCGCGCTGGGCGCACCCACTTGGGCGGCAAGCAGCTTGTTCACTCTGTCAATAAGAGCCTGACTGGCGTATCCGTTGCTCGAGGCGCGGTTAACATCCACAGAAAGCTGCTGCACAAGTTGACTGTGAGTACTGGTATCAAGGACACGTTCGGTAAGCGCTATTAAATCACGAACTTTTACGAGTAGATGAGGAGAGCCGTCATGCGTTGTCTCAACATTATTCTGTTTAGCGCCCCGGTTTGATGTGATCAGCGCTACTGCAATAAAGGTTATGCAGTTTGCCATTAATGCATAGGCAAAACCCAGACCCAAAGCTTGGTCAGTAGGTACTGGGTCAAAATAGTAGCTAGACATTAAACTGGGGTAGAGCAGAAACACAGCCCAACACATAAAGCCTACCAGTAATGCACAAATAGCTGCAGTTTTAGTACTCCTTTGCCAGTAAATACCAAACATAAGTGCAGGCATGCATTGCCCCAATAAAGCAATAGCGATAACACCACTTTTCACCAAAGGCGCAGCTTGGCTAATATTTAAGTGATACCACAGTGCTATGCTAAGTACGATTAAAACGGTAAGCCGCCGGATAGAAAGAATTTTGCTTGGCTCCATTGAGCGACTTGGAGAGGTTTTCAGTCGCGCCTTCAGCCAGAGAGGCGTGACCACATTGTTTGAAATCATTATTCCTAGGGCTAGGGTAGCTACAATTACCATACTAGTGGTAGCCGATAACCCCCCAATAAAAGCAAAACCTGATAGGGCGATGTTTTCGGTAAATAAGGGCAGGGCGAGTACGTAGGCATCTGAACTTGTTGTTGCCGGAAGCAGCATTTTGCCTGCAAGGGCGATGGGGATAATGAACAACGTCATACCGAACAAGTAAAGTGGAAACAGCCACCTTGCAGTACGAAGCTCGCTCTCACCGTTTTGTTCAACAAAGTTCATGTGAAATTGTCGTGGTAGTACAAACATAGAGCAGACGCCAAGAACTACGTGCGATGCATAAACCCAGGGTGCGCTATCAGCGTAAATGACACCCCTGGCACTGTCATTTGACGAGGCGTTAGAAACTAAATCTAAGATGCCATCAAATAAAAAGAAGCAAACAAAAATACCCACAGCCCACAGTGCAATTAGCTTAATAATTGACTCAAAGGCTATGGTAAGCAACAAGCCAGGGTGCTTATCAGTTAAATTCAGCGTGCGCGTGCCGAAGGTGATAGCAAATATAGCGAGCAAACCGGCCACATAAATGCTTAACCAAGGCGTGGTGGTTTGGGGTTCGCCTGTAAGTAGGTTAATAGACTTTGTTATAGCGTCTAATTGAAGGGCTATATAGGGCACAACACCAAAAAAACACAGTAAAGTAATAAGTGCAGCAATTAAATGAGAATGCTGGTATTTGAGCGAGATGAGGTCGGCTAAAGAGCTGATATTATGCTGCTGGCATAGCCTGCTTATACGAAGCACCACAGGAAAGGCAAATGCCATGGTGAGCATAATGCCTAAATAAGTGGGGATAACCGCCCAGCCATATTGGGTGGCTTGCGATGTGGTGCCGAAAAAAGCCCAAGATGTGCAGTGCACACCTAAACCAAGGCTATAAAGTACGGGGTGCTGTCGATTATCACGTAAATATCTGTCACCCCAAAATGCTAAAGCAAAAAGCGCGAGAAGGTAGAAACCGACGATAGCGCCAACCGTCCATATACTTAGCATAGGTAGTCCGTGTAGTAGATAGTTTATGCAGTTGGACGCACAAATTAGTGCTCTCAAAAACTTATTTTCTTCTTACATTTACATTAACACGGTTTTCACATTTGGCACATCTTCCAGTTTCCTCACATAAATTCAGTTATCAGTAAAAGTGAGGGGCTGATTGCCCCCCCGAAATGATTAGGTGTAATTAGGTGTAATTAGGTGTGATTAGTGATGATTAGGGATAAATAGGGAAAATAGGCTTTATTCTCTCACTGTATTTATTGCTCAAAGCGGAAGCGATAAAGCACATAGGGTGGCTTAGCGTTACCTAGCCCTTGACTGAAAGCTGGGTGCTGATGCAGCTGGTCTTGAGTGACGTAAACATAACCGTTACTTGTCGCAAGGCTATCGGGCCAAGACAGGCGCTTATCTTGAATAAGGGTTTGATACTTTCCTTTAGTCGTTAACCCAACCGCGTTATTTTCTAAATCGGTGGCTAACACGCCGCCTCCTGGCGCTAGTGCAATACCGTCGCTCGGGTTTTTGGGGCCAAATACCTGAATAGATTTCTCTAGTTCATTGTCTGATAGCGACGTGTCGCCGATAGCGGATGTTGATATTTGATAAATTTTGGTGCCAGTGAACGCGCCAAAGTAAAGCGTGTCAGAGGCTGGGTCTAACGCTATTGGATTTAAACCAAATTTAAGCGGGTTTGGCCTACCATCATCGGTTTTAGAGGCAAGTAGCGATGCTTCAATAACAAGTTCTCTATCTTCAGGCATAAGATAAGAAGCGCTTTCTAATACGCGCTTAGATTCGCCCGTCTCGGTGTCTACGACAATAATTGCCGGCTTTGTTGCACCAGCAAAGTTGCCAAATGTCATGTCTGCGATATAAATTTTGTTGTGCTTTTCATCAATAACAAAGTCTTGAACAAACGAATTTGCTTTAAGTGCTTTGCTATCAAGTTCAATGGTTTTCACCAAAGCATTTTCATTGCTATCCCACGCAACAAGTTTTGCTGGTGAGGTTTCACTTCCCATGTCTAGCATCCAGACAATGCCTTGACTATCGCTGTGTATACCAATAACGGCACTAAAGCCCACATCACCAGTTTCTGGACCATCTGCCCAATCTAAATTAGGGAAAGGTTGTTTAGACCCATTGGCCATTACCTCAACAACCTTTAGCTTTGGGTTATCAAGCGGGTGCATGCTAATGAGTAATCGGCCAGACGGAGTGATGGTAATACCTGCGCCTCTGGCGTCTTCAAATGTGGTGACAGGCTCTAAGGGGCCTACTTCAGTAGCAGCGAAGGCCACGCCGCTTAACATGCTTAGCCCAACAGTTGTAGCGATAACAAGTTGCTTTAATTTGATCATCTCTCTTCTCCAATTTTTGGTACGGGGTAAAAAAGTCGGTACAGCTCAATTGCGACTGGCAGGAGAAGTGTAGAGATATAATTTGCAAACAGTAACAGGCTTGTTTTTGAATCTTTATCAAAAACCATTTGATAATGAAAATAAGAAGCGAGAATTCAGGGCGCTTCGTTTTAAACACATCACTTAGAGTCCGAAGTAGTTTTTATATTAAAACTAAAATTTCTCAATATTTTTTAAAATCGTCCACAAAATTATTGTGGATACCCTTGATCACCTTAAAACTAGCCCCATAACTAAGCGCAACGAAGTTATTCCCAGTAATTTTAGTGTTATTGGGCATCGCCTAATTAAGAAAAACGTTTGGAGGTAGGCATGAGCGATAATCGCGACGTGCACGCAGAACAAGAAAATACAGTAGATGAGACTGTAATTAATGCTGATGAAGCGCAGGTAGAAGCATCAGAAGCAGAAGGTGTAGAGCTAGACGAAAATGCGCAGCGCATTTACGAGCTAGAAACCGCACTTTCTGAAGCGCAAGCAACCATTAAAGAACAGCAGGATGGTGTACTTCGAGCGCGCGCAGATGCTGATAACGCACGTCGTCGCGCTGAAGGCGAAGTAGAAAAAGCGCGTAAATTTGCGCTTGAACGTTTTGCTGGCGAATTGCTTCCGGTTATCGACAACTTAGAGCGCGCTATCGAAATGACCGATGGTGACAATGAAGCTGTGAAGCCGCTTTTAGAAGGTGTGGAAATGACCCACAAAACTTTCTTAAGCACTATTGAGAAATTTGGATTAAGCCTTATTGATCCGCAGGGTGAAACCTTTAACCCTGATTTGCATCAAGCTATGTCGATGCAAGAAAGTGCAGACCACGAGCCAAATACAGTAATGGCTGTGATGCAGAAAGGTTATCAAATTAATGGTCGCTTGCTTCGTCCTGCCATGGTTATGGTATCGCGTGCACCAAGCGACGGTGTGGATACGCAGGCCTAAGACGCTTTTTGCGACGAACACACAAAAATGTCAGTTTTTTTACTGGCATCTATTGAAAAGACGGGGAATAACCCCACTAAAAGTACAGTATTAAGAAAATCATTCGGAGACACGAAATGGGTAGAATCATTGGTATCGACTTAGGTACAACGAATTCATGTGTCGCAGTTCTAGACGGCGACAAACCTCGCGTAATTGAAAACGCGGAAGGCGATCGTACAACACCTTCAATCATTGCTTACACAAACGATGGTGAAACACTTGTAGGTCAATCAGCGAAGCGTCAGGCGGTAACTAACCCTGAAAACACGCTATTCGCTATCAAGCGTCTAATTGGTCGCCGTTTTCAAGATAAAGAAGTACAGCGCGACATCGACATCATGCCTTTCAAAATCGTAGGTGCTGATAACGGTGATGCGTGGGTAGAAGCTAAAGGCGAAAAAATGGCGCCTCCTCAGGTTTCTGCTGAAGTACTTAAGAAAATGAAGAAGACCGCTGAAGACTATCTTGGCGAGGAAGTAACTGGTGCAGTAATCACTGTTCCTGCTTACTTTAACGACTCTCAGCGTCAAGCGACTAAAGATGCAGGTCGTATCGCAGGTCTTGAAGTTAAGCGTATCATCAACGAGCCTACTGCTGCTGCTCTTGCTTACGGCATGGACAAAAAGCAAGGCGACAATGTTGTTGCGGTATACGACTTAGGTGGTGGTACCTTCGATATCTCTATCATCGAAATCGACGAAGTAGATGGCGAGCACACGTTTGAAGTACTAGCAACTAACGGTGACACACACCTTGGTGGTGAAGACTTCGATAACCGTGTTATTAACTACCTAGTTGAAGAGTTCAAGAAAGATCAAGGCATCGACCTTCGTAAAGATCCGCTTGCAATGCAGCGTCTTAAAGAAGCTGGCGAGAAAGCGAAAATTGAACTTTCTTCTTCACAACAGACAGAAGTAAACCTGCCTTACATCACGGCTGATGCAACAGGTCCTAAGCACTTAGCAATTAAGCTTACTCGTGCAAAACTTGAGTCTCTAGTTGAAGACTTAGTGAAAAACTCGCTTAACCCGCTTAAGCAAGCACTAGCTGATTCAGACCTATCTGTAGGCGATATCAACGACATCATCCTTGTTGGTGGTCAAACGCGTATGCCGCTAGTGCAGAAGTATGTAACTGAGTTCTTCGGTAAAGAGCCACGTAAAGACGTTAACCCTGATGAAGCAGTAGCGGTAGGTGCGGCAATTCAAGGTGGTGTACTTTCTGGTGACGTTAAAGACGTACTACTTCTAGACGTTACTCCTTTGTCTCTAGGTATCGAGACAATGGGTGGCGTAATGACTGCGCTTATCGAGAAGAACACGACAATTCCAACGAAGAAGTCGCAAACTTTCTCGACAGCGGAAGACAACCAGTCTGCAGTAACAGTACACGTACTACAAGGTGAGCGTAAGCAATCAAGCGGCAACAAGTCTCTCGGTCAGTTTAACCTTGAAGGTATTCGCCCAGCAGCGCGCGGTGTGCCGCAAATCGAAGTTACTTTCGACCTAGATGCTGACGGTATCCTACACGTGTCTGCGAAAGATAAAGACACAGGTAAAGAGCAGAAGATCACCATTAAAGCTTCTTCAGGCCTAAGCGATGAAGAAGTGGAAAAAATGGTAGCAGACGCAGAAGCGAACAAAGAAGCGGATGCGAAGTTTGAAGAGCTAATTCAAGCGCGCAACCAAGCTGATGGCATGGTCCACGCTACACGTAAGCAGCTTGAAGAAGTTGGCGATGCACTAAGTGCAGAAGACAAAGCGCCAATTGAAGAAGCCCTTACTGCGCTAGAAACAGCGTCTAAAGGCGAAGACAAAGCGGAAATCGAAGCGAAAACGCAAGAACTTATTCAGGCGTCTAGCAAGCTGATGGAAGCGGCGCAAGCTCAACAAGCAGCAGCTGGTGGCGCGGAAGGCGCTGAGCAGCAAGCTTCTTCTGGTCAAGCAAACGATGACGTTGTTGACGCAGAATTTGAAGAAGTGAAAGACGACGGCAAAAAGTAAACTGTTGTGATTAGCCCGGCGCGCCGGGCTGTGTAAGCAGTTCAGGCGCAACAGGATATTCTTGTTGCGCCTTTGTTGTGTAAATAACTTGGTGTAAAAAGCTTAGTTTAAATGACCTTGCGTTATTAAAAACCTAATCAGGTTATTTTCACAACAGTCAGATGTAGATTCGACAAGCATTACAAGCTTGTCGACAAAAAAGTAGGATATGTAAACGATATGTCGAAACGAGACTACTACGAAGTACTCGGGGTAGATAAAAGCGCGGGCGAACGTGAAATTAAAAAAGCGTATAAAAAGCTTGCGATGAAATATCACCCTGACCGTACGCAAGGCGATAAAGGCCTGGAAGATAAGTTTAAAGAAATCCAGGAAGCCTACGAAATTCTGTCAGATTCGCAGAAGCGTGCAGCATACGACCAATACGGCCACGCAGGTGTTGATCCAAACCGCGGTGGCGGCGGCTTCGGTGGTGGTGCCGACTTCGGCGATATCTTTGGCGATGTTTTTGGTGATATCTTTGGCGGCGGTGGTCGCGGTGGACGTCAGTCGCGTGCTCGTCAAGGTTCAGACTTACGTTACAACCTAGAGCTAAGTTTAGAAGAAGCAGTTCGCGGTAAGAGCGTTGATATTCGCGTACCTACGCTGGTCGAATGTGACGTGTGCGACGGTTCAGGCGCGAAAAAAGGTTCTTCACCTAAAACCTGTCCTACTTGCCACGGCAACGGTCAGGTTCAAATGCGCCAGGGTTTCTTTGCTGTACAGCAAACTTGTCCGACATGTTCAGGTAAAGGCAAGATTATTGAAGATCCTTGTAACAGCTGCCATGGCCATGGTCGTAAAGAAAAGACCAAGACCCTTAACGTTAAGATTCCGGCAGGCGTAGACACAGGGGATCGTATCCGTCTTTCTGGTGAAGGCGAAGCGGGTGAGAACGGTGCACCAGCAGGTGACCTGTACGTTCAAGTGCATGTTCGTGAACACGACATCTTCCAACGCGACGGCAACAACCTGTATTGCGAAGTACCGTTAAGCTTTACTACAGCAGCCCTTGGTGGCGAACTTGAAGTGCCTACTTTGGACGGTAAAGTTAAGCTGAAAATTAGCGCTGAAACGCAGACTGGTCGTATGTTCCGATTACGCGGCAAAGGCGTTAAGTCTGTTCGAAGCGGCGCTATGGGCGACTTGATGTGTAAGGTTGTGGTTGAAACACCAGTTAACTTATCATCGCGTCAAAAAGAGCTACTTGAAGAGCTAGAAGAGTCTATGGGTAAAGCTTCGAGCAAGCACAGCCCCAAAGCGCAAGGCTTCTTCGATGGCGTGAAGAAATTCTTTGACGACTTAACTAACTAGTTTTTTGTACCTATTAAGTTTCAAAAGCCCTCGTTTAGAGGGCTTTTTTGTATCCGAGTATATGTTTTCTACCTCTGCAACTTGTTAGGACGATTTCGCCTCATAAACGAAATAATTTCGAGTGTCTGTCCGAAACTGTACTTTGTGAGAGTAGGGCGAGTGTCTGTCCGAAACTATACTTTGTGAGAGTAGGGCGAGTGTCTGTCCGAAACTGTACTTTATGAGGGTAGGGTGAGTGTCTGTCCAAACCTGTACTTTGTGAAGACGAAGTAAGTGGGTGTCCCTTTGCCATCCGAATGTTTGTTAAAAGATGACTACCCGCGGCTAATCTCTTGAAAGCGCTTATTCAACGTTATATTTCTTGCGCTAAAACGAACTATTCGTCACGATAGGCTTATAAGTAAAAGGTAAAATATCTGCTTACGTAAAAGTAGGTGACCGGTAATTAAAAAAAGGGAACAGGCATGAGACTTTTCAATCAAACGATGATCGTAGCAGCTACCATTGGCGCAGTGATGTCAGGTTCAGCGTTAGCTGACGTAACGGAAGCTTCTTCTGAAAAACACGCTAAAGCAGCAACTCAGTACCGCCAGGCGGTTTTTCAGTTAGTTCGTAGTAACATGGGCCCATTGGGCGGTATGGCAAAAGGTGCGCTTCCATTCGATGAAAGCATAATGCAAACCAACGCTGTACGCCTTGAACAACTTGCTGACATGATGGGCGACTATTTAGCTGTCGATACACGTAAATTTGACGTAGAGACGGGTGCAAAAGATGAGATTTGGGAAAACTTCTCAGATGTAGAAAAGAAAGTGATGGCACTTAAAACGGCCGCACAAGGTCTACAGGCTGCAGTGGATGCAGGCGACGAGAGCGCGTATCGTGGTGCTATAGGTAAAATCGGTGCAAGCTGTAAGTCTTGCCACGATGACTACAAAAAAGACTAAATTTTAGGTGCTGTTGACGTCAGTGTTCTATCACTGCTCAACAGCACTTGTTCTCTCAGCATCTATTCTGTTAACACCTACTTTTTGAACCTCTCACCTTTCGATAAGCGTGCTGAGGCTTGATAATATTCTAATAATTGTTTTATAAATCTTCGAAAAATAGCAGACGTTAACTTTATCACTCTTTATTTCGCCTCTTCGGCTTAATCTTTTTTACCTCCCCATAGCTACAAAATGCTGGAAATTTGTACAATTTTTGTCTATGTTTGTGAATGAAAAACCAACATATTAATAACTCATATTCACGATAAATGTCTTACCTACAAATGTATTAAAACAGCATTTACTAATAAGGTAACGTGTCACTGTTGGAAAATAACGAAGCGCAAAAGCGCAAACAACACTCTACCCATCTGGTTAAATCAATGGGGGAGGTGCTTTTGTATGCGAGTAATATTGTTTTCGAGGACCTAATTAGATGGATTTACGCAGTGAGCGCATGCTTTCCACAATGCGCACAACGCAGAATAGTATTTCTGCGTTATTAACTGAAAATAGGGATAAAATAGAGTCACCGTGTATATTATTGGTTTCGATAAACCCAAACAGTGGCCGCGCCACCGTTATTGCAAGCGATAGTGAGCACTCAGAAATTGAGTCACATCACATCGTTTTCCCGCCCCATACATTACTCATGCTGCCTTTAACACCGATGAGCGCACCATTACCGGCAAGAGAATTCACCTTGCCCCAATCACTTGAGCATTTTCGTGAACAATATGTCGTTGTGGCGTCGGTAAGAGATATGCAAAATGACGTGTTGGGGGTTGTGCTTACATTTGTGAGAAACAGCAACCTAATTGGACATCAACATACCTACATAGATATTCTGCGCCAGAAGGTCGAATTAAACTACCTCTATGAACTTGCTAGGCATCCTTATTCAGATAAGTTGTCAGAGCAGTTGTCACTCCTTGAAGAGGTAAGCGCTATTTCAAAAGTAGGGGCGTGGCAAATAGACAGGTTCACTGGCGCGTTTTCTTCAACTCAAATAATGAAAAGCCTGCTGGGACTGCTGCATTCAAAAAGCGTTAACCTACAAGATGTGCTCGAAGTTATTTCATTTGAAGACAGAGATAACCTTAAACAACGAATTCTCAAAGCGATTAAGAAACAAAGGCACTTTGCAAAGCATCTCACTATTTCCGATAAACAAGGGCGAACTAGAAATATAAAGCTAACCGTATTTTTACAGATTGAGCGTCAGACTAATTTTGGCTTAAAACTTACTCGCTTATATGGTGTCGTGCAGGATGAAACAGAAACTCAGAGACTTTCTGATTCACAACATAATTATACAGACTATCTAACAAGTATCTTAAATGGTGTTGATAGCGTGGTTCTCAGCATTGATAAGAATGGCACCATACTGTCGGCAAACGAACAGGTTATCTATGTATTGGGGTTTCAGCCGGAAGAGTTAATAGGGCAAGATATCAAGCTTCTAGCGACGAAGGTTCAAAATAGTGACGGGCCTTCCTCCTTGTTAAATTTAGACGAAGGCGTTGCACGTTGCTGTAAGGTTGAGACCATAAACGAGTGCATACGTCACAAAAACGGTAAGAGAATAGCGTGCGATGTAAGCTTAAAAGCATGCACGGTACATAACCAAGACTTAGTCATAATAAGCATACGAAGCGTTTCAAACTTGCATTTTGAAGTAGACCGCTTTAAACAGTTAGCGTTAACAGACCCTTTGACTGGACTGGCTAACCTTTATCATTTAGAGCAATACCTTTTAGATAAAGCTGCATTAGCATCGTCTGAGAAGGCGCTATCTGTGTTTATTCGGGTTAGCATTGTCAATGTTAAAGAGTATGAAGACGCATTTGGAGAACCCACAGTTGACTACATCTTGCGTATATTAGCTAGCCGCTTTGTGCGTGCTTTTGACGTCAATAGGCAGCTTGAAGTGAGAGTATTTAAATACGATCGCGGCAACTTTGTTCTTCACTTAGAAAATTATTTTAAGGACGACCATACGGCGAAAAATGCGGCTCAGCAGTGCGCTCATTATCTCAGAGATAACGTGTTGGCCCCTATCACTCTACACAACAGTTCACTGGCTA
Organism: Alteromonas sp. ABH4_454; assembly: GCF_056311775.1. NCBI lineage: Bacteria > Pseudomonadati > Pseudomonadota > Gammaproteobacteria > Alteromonadales > Alteromonadaceae > Alteromonas > Alteromonas sp. ABH4_454. The sequence continues at coordinate 2,374,897 of NZ_CM149972.1, forward strand.
TCGAGACCAAAACAGTGAGTTGTGCTATCCCCCCAAAGTACTTTTCCTTCAAAAAAGTAAAAGAGCTATTGTCTAGAAAGGCCTGCAATGAAGATATTGTTTATTTAGACGATGAGAGAGAGCACACTTATTTACATATCGATGGTAGCGACATAGACCGCTATAACTATATAAAGCATTCCTTAAATAGAGCTATTGCCAACAATGAGTTATTCGTTGAGCTTCAGCCTCAATATTGTAGTAGTGGAAACTTAGTAAGCTCTGAAGTGTTGCTTAGATGGAACCATCCTCACCTTGGCTTTGTTACGCCGGCGGAGTTTATCCCTATTGCTGAGCAGAACGATTTTATTGCCGACATTGGATTATGGGTTTGTAATGAAGCTTGTAAATTATTAAGCGAATGCCACGAGAAGAGTGTAAACACTAAGCTATCAATCAATATAAGTGCGAAGCATTTAGCGCGGGCTGACTTTGTCAGCAAATTTGTAGCAATAGTAAATAGGTGGAGGGTGCCACACAAGTGTCTAAAACTTGAATTGACAGAAGGCGCTCTGATAAAAGGCGTTAACATAATACAGCGCCGAGTAAGAGATTTAGCCCAACAAGGGTTTAGTTTATCTATTGATGATTTTGGTATTGGTGATTCAAACCTTAACTCACTGCAAGCGCTTCCAATTAATGAGCTCAAAGTTGACAAAGTTTTTATTGAAGCAATAGAAGATTCGAAAGAAAAAAACGTGTTTGTTACAAATATTTGCAACATGGCAAGGGCGTTGAAGCTTGATACCGTGGCAGAAGGTATAGAAACCACAGGGCAATTAAACGAAGCAAAGGCTTGTGGATGTAGCGCTTTTCAGGGTTATTACTTAGATAAGCCAATGAGCATAGGTGATTGGCGCAATAAATTCGTCGACGCTCAGAACTAGTTGTTAGTGGGAAAAAGCATTAAATACGTTTAAATCAGCACTCGTTTGGCTTCTCACTAAAAATTTTACGCTATTTGAAAATGTTTCTCTAAGTTTAAATTAATGTAAATCAAATTGTTAGTTGGCCTACGCCATAAGTCTTATAAGCAGGTCTGATTGAACTGAAGTAGGGTAGATATAAACCCTAATCAGGACATGGATATGACTTATAAAAATGACTACATTGCCTCTACCCAACATCCAGATAATTTTTGGTTGAAACAAGCTCGCAAAATAGCGTGGTTTCAACCGCCAGAGAAGGGATGCCAAAAAACAGATAGTGGTTACTATGACTGGTTTAGAGGAGGGCAGCTCAACACCAGTTACCTAGCACTGGACCATCACGTTAACAATGGCCGTGGTGATAAAACCGCACTTATCTACGACTCACCTGTTACTCAAACTACCCAGCACTTTACCTACAACGAACTACTTGCTGACGTTGCACAGTTTGCCGGGGGCTTGTCTCGCCTAGGTGTTAAGAAAGGCGATCGCGTTATTATCTATATGCCAATGATCCCTCAGGCGGCAATCGCAATGCTTGCATGTGCTCGTTTAGGGGCGGTGCATTCAGTGGTATTTGGCGGTTTTGCAGCGAATGAGCTTGCTGTACGAATAGATGATGCGAAGCCAGTGGCTATTGTTACAGCGTCCTGCGGCGTGGAGGGCAGTAAAGTTCTACCCTATAAGCCTCTTGTAGATGAAGCGATAGATATATCAGAGCATAAGCCTACGGCATGCATATTGTTTCAACGAGAGCAATTAACTGCTGAGTTAAATAAAAATATTGATTACGATTGGCATACTTTAGCTAAAAATAGCGAGCCTGCCTCTCCCGTCGCCGTTGATGCAACTGACCCTCTATATATTCTTTATACTTCAGGTACAACTGGTAAGCCTAAAGGTGTGGTTAGAGATAACGGTGGTCATGCGGTCGCATTACACTACTCAATGGGCGCCGTATACGATACCAGTGAAGACGACGTATTCTGGGCTGCATCGGATGTCGGTTGGGTCGTCGGCCACTCTTATATCGTCTATGCACCGCTTATAAAGGGTGCAACCACTGTATTGTACGAAGGTAAGCCCGTTGGTACGCCAGATGCCGGTGCGTTTTGGCGCATGATAGAAACTCATAAGGTGAATGTACTTTTTGCTGCACCCACTGCGTTTCGAGCAATTAGAAAAGCCGACCCAGAAGGCACGTTTTTATCCAAATACGACACATCGAGTTTACGTACCTTATTTATGGCGGGTGAACGGCTCGACCCGCCCACGTACTATTGGACGAGTGAAAAGGTGGGTGTACCCGTTATTGATCATTGGTGGCAAACCGAGACTGGCTGGCCTATTTGCTCGAATCCTATGGGGCTTGAACCAATGAAGACAAAACCGGGTTCGTCCAGTGTGCCAACACCAGGCTTTAACGTTAAGGTGTTAAAAGGGCCCGATGCACCTCAAGCAACGGGAGATAAGGGAGCCATTGCCATTCAATTACCCCTTCCTCCAGGTTGCTTAACTACGATATGGCAAGATCATCAACGGTTTGTCGATGGCTACTTACGCGAATTTGAGGGGTACTATAGTACTGGAGACAACGGATATGTGGATGAAGAAGGTTACGTATTTATTATGGGGCGTACCGATGATGTTATTAATGTCGCCGGTCACCGCTTGTCAACCGGTGAAATGGAAGAAGTGCTTGCGGCGCATCCAGATATTGCTGAGTGCAGTGTGATAGGGATTAATGATGCACTGAAAGGACAGCTACCGGTAGGGCTTGTTCTTCTAAAAGATGGTGTGAATGTAGATGAAAAAACGCTAGAGCAAGACTTAATTCAGCGAGTTCGCGATAAAATTGGCCCAGTAGCTTGTTTTAAGCGAGCGATAGTCGTGAATCGTTTACCGAAAACCCGGTCAGGTAAAATACTTCGAAAGCTACTGCGTCAGATCGCCGCCAACGAAACTGTGGCTGTCCCTTCAACTATCGATGATCCGTCAAGCGTAGAAGAAATAGAATCGATAATGCGAGATAAAGGGTTAGTCCGTGAACCGGCTGCCATATGATGTCACAGCAAGCGTCAAAAAGGCCTGAGGGCTATAAGCGAGAATGCTAAAGAAGACAAAGCGGAGAACGTTAAACGCAGTTTCCAATGGTATTTTCTTTCATAAATAAAGGGGCTTTTGCCCCTTTATGGTTTTAAATGGCGCGCTCGTTTTAGACTACCATTCGTTAAGCTATTAATGCGTGACAAAAGGTTGTCGTGCAGCTCAATAGTAATATTCGTTTACTTGTGGCTCTGGTGGATAGACTTCAATTGCCACATAAACGAAGGCCGCAGCAATGATCGCCACAACAAGTGCGCGTAACAAACGAGAGTCCGCGATACCTGCAGTTTTTGATTCATTTATCGAGTCTTTACTACCGTGCACCATGGCGGGAACCAATTTTTGCTTTTTATATACGCTGTAAAAAATAACTGCGCCTATATGCAATGCAATGACATAAAGTAATGCATCAAACGCAAGGTGGTGCAGAGTGTTCATCAAACTCAATGTTTCTTCACTGGCGAGCTGTCGATAAGGACCGTCTAAGAAAATATCGTCTGTCATAAATAGCCCAGATACGGCTTGTATAGCCAACAGCACCAGCATAACAATAACAAACCAGCCGCCAAGTGGGTTGTGCCCAATAGCAGGCACCGACTGCCTGTTAAAAAGCGTTTTTACATAGCTAAATACTTTTTTAGGACCAGTTACGAAGCTGCTAAACCTAGCGTGCCTGGTGCCAACTACCCCCCAAATAAGGCGGAAAACAATAAGGAATAAGGTGAAGTACCCTATATAGAAGTGCCACTGGACTTTATTTTCGAGCCATTCAACTGTGGCATATTGGGCTAATAGGCTCGCTACAATCAGCCAATGAAATAGGCGGGTGGGTAAGTCCCAAACAAGAGTTTTTTTCATCGTCATTTTAATTCACGCTTTGTGTAGGTCTGTTTGGCTTAAGTACACGTCAAAAAGAGTGTAGAAAGGTAAATAGACCTGGGTCATTATATCTTTGCATAGCGTCACCCAATTTGCTGGGTAACACAAGAAAGCCTAACCACATAATACTATGTTTTATCTTAAGTCCGACCAAGTTCTAGCCTGCAAATAGTTAGCCTATTGCTGACCAGATGAAGTTTGAACCAATATTTTTGTACATTGTATTTCGAATAAATTAGTTAAGCGAAAGGGGAGCGTGGGCGATTGGTTTCTAATTATGCGTATTTAATATGAATCTCACATTGCAATAGTACCTGCATTTGGCAAAATGCCTGATAGTTGAAGGTTAATAAAAGTGTAAAGCTATAAAATGAAAGTAGGATTATTTGGCGCCAACGGGCGTATGGGGCGCGTATTAGTCGAAGCGTTGGATTTAAGTGAAAATGCTGAGCTTAGCGTTGCTACAGTACGCGATGATTCGCCTTGGGTTGGCCTAAACGTAGGTGAGCTGGCTGGTATTGGTAAAAAAGACGTCGATTGCACTGCGCTTTCGAATTTGAGCGGCAACGACGCGGATGTGATGATTGACTTTACTTTGCCATCAGTGATTGAAAGTAATTTGGCGTGGTGCGTAAAAAACAAAATGCCTGTTGTAATCGGTACTACCGGTTTGAACGATGCACAATTAGCAGCTTTAGATGAAGCGGCAAAGCACATTCCTATTGTTTTCGCTGCTAATTATAGTGTGGGCGTAAACTTAATGCTTTCGTTAGTTCGTCAAGCGGCCAGCGTATTAGGTGAAACGGCAGATATCGAAATTACCGAAGCTCACCACAGATTTAAACAAGATGCGCCTTCAGGCACAGCTATGGCTATTGGTGAAGCTATTGCCGATGAACTAGGTCGCGACCTCAAAACGTGTGCTGTATACGGCAGAGAAGGAAAAGAGCCTGAACGCGATCAAGGTACAATAGGCTTTGCAACAGTGCGGGCCGGAGATATCGTTGGCGAGCATACGGCATTATTCGCGGATATTGGTGAACGTTTAGAAATTACGCATAAAGCATCAAGCCGACTTACTTTTGCAAAAGGTGCTGTGCATGCTGCAAAGTGGTTGTATGGAAAACAACCTGGTCTATACTCCATGGTTGACGTTCTGGATTTAAAGCTATAAGCGTTAATTAAGGCTGTTGTGAAACCCTTTGGGTTTACGCAAACTTTAAGACGTGACTAAAGTGTTAAACTAAGGTTGCACTTTTAATGAGCAATAAGCCGCACTTTCGGTGGTTCTGCGCAAAAAAGGTGGTAAAAGCGTTATTTTAGTAAATTATTACAAATAAATTTGCCATTTTCGGTCAGTGATGTATACTCGCCGGAATTTGCCAGAATTTCGTATTCTGAGGCCGCCAAAACGGCTGAAGAGTGCGGTTTTATTAGCTGCAAAGATCGTAAAACGGGATGTATTGTTATCAATAACTCCCGTTTTTTGTGGGGTTTGTGTAAAAAACTGCACAAACACATAGTTATCCTTAATCTGGAGGTTGACTTGGCTAATTCTGCCCTTTTGGTGTTAGAGGATGGTTCTGTTTTTAAAGGTACGGCGATAGGCGCTACAGGCTCCGCCGTTGGGGAAGTTGTTTTTAATACTTCCATGACCGGCTATCAAGAAATTCTCACCGACCCATCCTACGCTGAACAACTCATCACCCTTACTTATCCACACATTGGCAACACCGGCACTAACGAAGAAGACGTCGAAGCAGATACAATCTGGTCGAAAGGTCTAATCATCCGTGACCTACCTCTTGTTGCTAGTAACTTTCGTCAACAGCAAACTTTGTCTGAATACCTTAAAGCGAAAGGCGTTGTGGGTATTGCCGACATTGATACACGTCGCTTAACGCGTATCTTGCGAGACAAAGGTGCACAAAATGGCTGCATTATTTGCTCTGATGAATTAGACGAGTCTAGCGCACTAGCGCAAGCAAAAGATTTCCCTGGCCTTAAAGGCATGGATTTGGCAAAAGTAGTGAGCATCACTGAGCCAAAAACATGGACGGAAGGCAGCTGGGTACTTGGCAAAGGCTACGTAACACCAAATGAGTTCAAATATCATGTTGTAGCTTACGACTACGGTGTTAAAAACAACATTCTTCGCATGCTAGCTGACCGTGGTTGTAAAGTAACCCTGGTTCCGGCGCAAACGCCTGCAGAAGATGTGCTTGCTATGAATCCTGACGGTGTATTTTTGTCAAATGGCCCGGGCGACCCAGAGCCATGCGATTATGCAGTAACCGCAATTAAAACTATCGTCGATACCGGTACGCCAGTATTTGGTATTTGTCTTGGTCATCAGCTGCTTGCTATCGCAAGTGGTGCAAAAACAGTGAAGATGAAATTCGGTCACCACGGGGCAAACCACCCGGTTAAAGACCTTAAGCGCAATGTAGTTATGATCACTAGCCAAAACCACGGTTTTGCTGTTGATGAGTCTAGCTTGCCAGATAACCTAGAAGTAACTCACATTTCGTTGTTCGACAAGTCGTTGCAGGGCATTCATCGCACCGACAAGCCTGCGTTTAGCTTCCAGGGGCACCCTGAAGCCAGTCCAGGTCCTCATGAAGCGGCGCCGTTATTCGACCACTTCATCGAACTTATTGAACAACACAAGCAGTAGGAATTAGCCAACTATGCCAAAACGTACCGACATAAAAAGTATTCTTATCATTGGTGCTGGCCCTATTGTTATTGGCCAGGCTTGTGAATTCGACTATTCAGGCGCGCAAGCGTGTAAAGCCCTTCGCGAAGAAGGCTACCGTGTTATTTTGGTTAACTCTAACCCAGCAACCATCATGACCGACCCAGAAATGGCAGATGCAACTTACATCGAGCCTATCCACTGGGAAGTGGTTCGCAAGATCATCGAAAAAGAGCGTCCAGATGCTGTACTGCCAACTATGGGTGGTCAAACCGCACTTAACTGTGCGCTAGAGCTTGATAAGCACGGCGTGCTTGAAGAGTTCGGCTGCGAGCTTATTGGTGCCACGGCAGACGCTATTGATAAAGCAGAAAACCGCGAGCGCTTTGACAAAGCAATGAAAAACATCGGCCTTGAATGTCCACGTGCGGAAATCGCGCACAGCATGGATGAAGCGCACGATGTACTAAGCCGAATCGGCTTTCCTTGTATTATTCGTCCGTCTTTCACCATGGGCGGAACCGGTGGTGGTATCGCGTACAACATTGACGAGTTCAATGAAATTTGTCATCGCGGCTTAGACCTTTCTCCTACTAACGAGCTTCTTATCGATGAATCCTTGTTAGGCTGGAAAGAGTACGAAATGGAAGTAGTACGCGACAAAGCGGACAACTGCATCATCGTATGTACTATCGAAAACTTCGACCCTATGGGCGTGCACACCGGCGATTCAATCACAGTTGCTCCAGCGCAAACCCTAACCGATAAAGAATTCCAGCTAATGCGTAATGCCGCTATGGCTGTACTGCGTGAGATTGGCGTTGAAACTGGTGGTTCAAACGTACAGTTCGGTGTAGACCCGAAAACAGGTCGTGTAGTTATCATCGAAATGAATCCTCGCGTATCGCGTTCATCTGCGCTTGCTTCTAAAGCAACGGGCTTCCCGATTGCGAAAGTAGCGGCAAAACTTGCGGTAGGTTATACGTTAGACGAACTGGCTAACGACATCACCGGCGGCCTAACGCCAGCGTCGTTCGAGCCATCTATTGACTACGTAGTAACTAAGATCCCACGCTTCAACTTTGAAAAGTTTGCCGGTGCTAACGACCGTCTAACTACCCAGATGAAGTCGGTAGGTGAGGTAATGGCTATTGGTCGTAACCAGCAGGAATCGCTTCAAAAAGCCCTTCGCGGTCTTGAAGTAGGCGCTTCAGGTTTGAACCCTATGGTCGACCTTGAAGACCCTGAATCACGTAATAAAGTGGTTTACGAACTTCGTCAACCTGGCGCAGAGCGTATTTGGTACATCGGTGATGCATTCCGCATGGGCATGACGGTTGAAGAGGTATTTAACCTTACTAATATCGACCGCTGGTACCTTGTGCAGCTTGAAGATCTGATTCTTCTTGAAGCAAAAGTAGCCGAGCTTGGTTTGCCAGGTATTGACGCTGACTTCATGCGTGCACTTAAGCGTAAAGGCTTCTCTGACGCACGTCTTGCTGAACTAACCAAGGTGGCTGAATGCGACATTCGTGAAACCCGTCGCGGTTTGGGTATTTCTCCTGTCTACAAGCGTGTAGATACTTGTGCAGCAGAATTCTCTACCAGCACGGCTTACATGTACTCAACGTATGACGAAGAGTGTGAAGCAGCGCCAACGGACAAAGAAAAGATCATGGTATTGGGCGGCGGTCCAAACCGTATTGGTCAAGGTATCGAGTTCGATTACTGCTGTGTTCACGCGGCGCTTTCAATGCGCGAAGACGGTTACGAGACCATTATGGTTAACTGTAACCCTGAAACGGTTTCAACCGATTACGACACGTCTGATCGCTTGTATTTCGAGCCAGTAACTTTGGAAGATGTACTTGAAATCGTTGCTAAAGAGCAGCCAAAAGGCGTTATCGTGCAGTATGGCGGTCAAACGCCACTTAAACTTGCTCGTGCTTTAGAGGCGGCTGGCGTACCGGTAATCGGCACCTCACCAGAAGCCATTGACCGTGCTGAAGACCGTGAGCGTTTCCAGCAAATGGTGAACAAGCTTAACCTTAAGCAACCGGCAAATGCCACGGTAACTAACGTTGAGCAAGCGCTAACTATGGCCGAAGAAATTGGCTTCCCGCTAGTGGTTCGCCCAAGCTACGTGCTAGGTGGACGTGCGATGGAAATCGTGTATGACATCAAAGACCTTAAGCGTTATCTAAACGAAGCGGTTAAAGTGTCTAATGACGCACCAGTACTGCTAGACCGTTTCCTAGACGACGCTATTGAAGTTGATATCGACGCTATCTGCGATGGCAAAGAGGTTGTAATTGGCGGCATCATGGAACACATCGAGCAGGCAGGGGTCCACTCAGGTGACTCAGCATGTTCACTGCCTCCGCACTCGCTACCAAAAGACATTCAGGACGTTATGCGCGAGCAAGTAAAAGCGATGGCGCTTGAGCTTGGCGTAGTCGGTCTGATGAATACCCAGTTTGCGATTAAAGACGGTGAAGTGTACCTAATCGAGGTTAACCCTCGTGCTGCGCGTACTGTGCCATTTGTATCTAAAGCAACGGGTGTTCCACTTGCTAAAGTTGCAGCACGTGCAATGGCAGGCGTTAGTCTAGCCGAGCAAGGCGTAACTGAAGAAGTAATTCCACCGTTTTACTCAGTGAAGGAAGTGGTACTTCCATTTGCTAAGTTCCAAGGTGTTGACCCACTACTAGGCCCAGAAATGCGTTCTACAGGTGAAGTAATGGGTGTTGGTGATACCTTCGAAGAGGCATATGCAAAAGCTAACTTGGGTGCAGGTGCACCATTGCCTAAGCAAGGTAAAGCGCTTATTTCAGTACGTGATACCGACAAGCCTCGTATGATTGCACTGGCAAAAGCGTTGGTAGAAGCCGGCTTTAGCATTGAAGCTACCCGCGGTACCGCTACTGAGCTTTACGATGCAGGCATCATGAGCACTGTAGTGAACAAAATGTCGGAAGGTCGTCCTAACATTGTTGATGCTATCAAGAACGGCGAATACGCTTACTTGATCAACACAACAGAAGGTCGTCAAGCCATCACAGATTCAGTATACATTCGTCGTGAAGCCTTGGTGAATAAGGTGACTTACACCACGACAATGAACGCTGCGTTTGCAACTATCCGTGCTAAGTCTGCAGATGACCGCAATAAAGTGGCATCAGTTCAAGAACTACACGCTAGACTCAAACACTAATGACATACGCTAGGATACGAGGTATCCTAGCAATATTACATTTGTGTGAACCAATTAAAAGTGCGCCTTCGCGGCGCACTTTTCTGTTTAAATTACTAGCTAAGTGAGACGGTATTCATGAGTCAGTATCCAATGACAGCGCGCGGCGCTCAAATGCTGCGTGACGAATTAAATGAGCTTAAAACAAAAACACGCCCACGTATTATCGAGTCTATTGCCGAAGCACGTGAGCACGGTGATTTGAAAGAAAACGCTGAATATCACGCTGCCCGTGAACAGCAAAGCTTCTGTGAAGGTCGTATTCAAGATATTGAAGGCAAGCTTTCAAATGCACAGATTATTGACGTAACTAAAATGGAAAATACCGGTAAAGTTATTTTCGGCACTACGGTTACCATTTTAAACGTTGATACCGATGAAGAAACAACGTACCGCATTGTTGGCGATGATGAAGCTGATATTAAGAACAACTTAATTTCAGTTAATTCGCCTATCGCTCGCGGTCTTATCGGTAAAGAGCTTGATGATACGGTAACTATTCAAACGCCAGCTGGTGCTGTTGAAGTTGAAATCATCGAAGTTGAGTATATTTAATTGCTATCGGTCAGTGGCGCAATGCCACTGACCTCCCGTTACAATTTCGTTTTAAACATTCAACATCCTTTCCTTTCTCTTTTTGTTTGTAAATTTTTAACAGAATCATTGCTCTACGTACTTTCTCTCAAGTATTATTTTTCCTTTTTCGAAAGGATGCATCATGGCTTATGATTTTGGTTCTCAAACGCTAGGGATAAAGAACCCGTTTAAGACAGAAGGAACGCTTAGAACACTTGGTGGTGTGTTGACGCTATTGCTAGCGGTTTACGTTGTGTTCTCAGTGCCTGCAATATTTGAAGCTAATAAGGTAAAAGGATATACCCTGTTAGCGGTAGGCTTCATTTTAGTGGTATCGGGAATACGACACACGGCAGTTGGTATCCTTCAACTGATGCGTTTTTTCGTGGGAAGAACGGTTCCCACATCTTTGGCGTATAACTTTTCAAAATCTGAACAAGATGCTGCCCAAGCAGAAAAAAAATCACTACTTTACTCAAAAGAGTCACTGCACTCTATGCTTATGGGTAGAAGGAATACGACATTTGAAGAGCCAAAAGGCTGGCTCGCTCGGTTAGTTCACAGTATTTTCCCTAAGCTAGTTTTCTTACCTTACCCGTTACGCCATCTTGCCCAAGAAATTCTCGCTATGGGAGCAACACTTATCGTGGGCTTAGTCACCTACGCTATCGTTTATTTTCTCGTAAGTAATGGATTTGCTGGCGAAGTAGCAAAAGTGGTTGTTATGCCCATTCTTTCTCTGATACTGCTTATCTACTTCGTTGCCAATTGGACATCCACTGCGAAAGGGATCCATAACGAAGGAAACTCTCAACTTGTCAAAGCCGGTGGGCTTTCCATTGGTGTTATCATCGGCTTGGCGTTAGTTGTTCCCCTTGGCGCAGGTGTGTTTCTTGACGGTGTTGTTGGCAACAATATTAACGAGCTTCAACGCTGGTCAGAAGAACACTCCTTTTTTAGCGCATGGCTAAATTTTGTTTATCTATTTATTAGTATTGGTGTGGTAATAGGCCTTGTATTTCCATTACTTAAAAAGCGCATGGATTTAGTCACCCCTCAAACTGAAGTCAGTGAATTCAGAGCAAACATGCAGGAATCTGTTCACCCCAACGAGATCTTCATTAATATTGAAAATATTGTTCTTGCTAATCGCCGATACAAAGAAGTCCCAAACAGAATATATGCCGACTTTGTGCCTAAGCTTAAAGAACAGGCGGAAGGGAAAGGCAGCTTTGAAGGGGAACTGTTGATTGAAACTCAGCCAACCCTAAGTGAAGGTTTGGCCTTACCTAAAGGTGCGAAAGTCGCGTTAAGTGCTACAGCGCAGGTCGCAGTTGTTGTTGCGGCAGTATTGTTTTATTCATCGGGTGTGCAGTTTGCTGAGCTACTTCATCTAATTATCAATATTGGTGTAGACAACGGCGCGTTACTTAATAATGCATTTTCGATGGTAAACAATTTGCTCATGCTTGTATTTGCATGGCTTACTTTCAGAGCAGCAGGCAGTATTTTGAATAACGCCTCTCACATGTTTTGGGGCGAGTTAAATTTTAATTCTTTGCTCATGTACATGAAAACGGAAGGGACTTATACCGAATCGAGAGTATCGACAGGCATGGCCATTCACGATTCTACGCGTTCTGAAAATGTAGTAGTAAGAAGCAGTATTACCCCTTGGATCATTACTAGTCGAATTAACACATCGATATTTGCCACTAGTGGTATGAATAACTTGGAAGCACCGCGTTTTGTCATGGGAATGAATAAAAATGATGGCGAATTAACCGAAATCGTTGACGAAATAAAAGCGTTCTTGCGTGGCAGAGAAACCATTGCTTCTATTACGAACGAATCGGACTTAGCCAATGCAGGTACCATTCATCAAGTTAATCAGCAGACTCGCGCATTCAACCAAAACTCAGAAGAACGTTTAACGCTTAAAGAAACTGAAGAAAGCGCTGGTTTCCTTAGGAACGAGAAAGACAGTGAATAAGGGGAGGAGTATGTCAGAGATTAAAACGCTAGATACAAAAGTTGTCTACGAAAACAAATGGCTTCGCGTAAGAGAGGATAAAATACGTCGAAGTAGCGGAAATGAAGGTATATATGGTGTGGTGGAAAAGCCGGACTTTGCCATCATTTTACCTATCGAAGGCGATACTGTGTATATGGTTGAGCAATATCGCTATACCATCAAAGAGCGACAGCTAGAACTTCCTCAAGGCGCTTGGGAGAGCAACCCTGACGCCGACCCTGTCGAGCTTGCAAAAGGTGAGCTTAGGGAAGAGACAGGCTTAAGTGCTGAGTCAATGGAGTATGTTGGCTTCCAATATCTTGCTTACGGCTTTTGCAATCAGGGGTACCATATTTACGTGGCTAAAGGGTTGACCCAAGGCGAACAAAAACTAGATATTGAAGAAGAAGATTTACAGGTTGTTCCGCTTTCCTTAACTGCCTTAAAGGAAAAAATCGTCAATGGAGAGATAAAGGACGCAAGTACCTGTAACGCTGTGGGCTTAGCCATGCTCAAAGGGTTTATTTAAACGCGCTGTTACAATTCTTAGGTTGTCTTTTTTCTGCATAAGAGGTTAGGGTAGGTGAATCTACTATAACGTTAATATAAAAGAGATATTCATGACAATTGAAGGAAGCTTCTCCATTACGCGATGGGACGAAGACACGCTGAGTGAAAGAGCAGAGGGAATTAAGGTATCTCAGGCCAGCATCAAACAGGTCTATTCAGGTGATATGAGTGGCGAGTCTAACGTTGAGTTTTTGATGTCTTATCAATCGCAGATGTCCGCCAAGTTTACTGGGTTCGAAACCTTTGTCGGTGTTATCAACGGGTTGCGTGGCACCGTTACTTTTCAGCACAACGGTAAGTTTGAACACGGTGTCGCTAGTAGCGATTTCGAATCAATCAAAGATTCTGCAACTGGAGAACTCACGGGCAAGGCCTTACAAGGCAGCTTTAAGTCTGGCGAGTCAGGTAAAGCTGATTACACGCTTGAAGTAAACGATGTCGAAACTGTTAATGGTTGAAGCTAAAACAAAATAAGCTAGCAATAGGCTTATCTGCAGCTTATAAAAGCAAAAAAACGGCGCCGAGAGGCGCCGCTAAAAGTTGGGAAACAAACCAAGAAACTATTTATTAACTTTCAAGTAAACGAGAACCAATTTCTATTTGGCGAGGCTTCTTGGCTTCAGGTATGACTCGCTCCATATCGATGTGTAATAGACCATTTTCCATATCTGCAGCTAACACCTTCACATGGTCGCCAAGTTGGAATTTACGCTCAAAGTTACGCTCTGAGATGCCTTTATGTAAGAACTTACGTTCGTTACTTTCTTTATTTTCCGCTTCTGCTTTCTTGGTTCCAGTAATGGTCAATGTATTCTCTTCAACCTGAATTGATACATCGTCTTTGCTAAAACCAGCAATCGCCATGGTTACTCTATACTTGTCATCACCAAGCAGTTCGATGTTGTACGGCGGATAGGTGCTTTGCTTCTCTGCACGAGATGCCGCATCAATAAGAGATGCTAGGTGATCAGAACCAATGAATGAACGGTAAAGTGGAGATAGATCGATAGTACGCATAGTCATATCCTCAAAATTAAGCAATATGTTTAAAATTTAAATGCCCCGACTCTGCGGCGGCGGTTTCGTCGACCTGACTCTTCAGCGCCGACAAATCATATATAGGAATCGCCCAAACACTTTTCAAGAAAAAAAGTTGATTTTTTTAGAAAATAATCGAAATTAATTTATAAGTCACTGAAATTTGGTGGCTTTTATAAGGGTGGAATTGTTCTGAATAAGAGTGGGACGCCGTAAGTTAGCAAAAGTTTGCCTTAAAACCCTATATAAAATAGGTGTATGCGATAATTTTTATAAAACATTTAGCATTTGTTTAACCCCTCTAATTGTTTAGAAATGCTACAATTGGTTAAACAGAATGTCTTACCACTTTAATTGAAATTACGAAAATGAAAAAAGAAGTTATTGTTTTAAACTGTGGCAGCTCTTCAGTAAAGTTTGCCATTATCGACGCTGATACTGGTGAAGCGGGTCTCTCTGGTATTGCTGAAGCGTTAGGCAATAGTGATGCAAGTTTATCTTTTAAGCTAAACGGTAAAAAAGAGAAGCAGGCATTGCCAGAAAAAGCAGGGCATACCGAGGCGCTTAACGCTATCTCTGAAATTATTGCAAGCACAGGCGTGCAGCCTATTGCCATTGGTCACCGTGTCGTGCACGGGGGTGAAAAGTTTAAAGGTGCAGCCCTTGTAGATGATAGCGTACTTGAAGCTATAGAAGACTATGCGAGCATGGCACCGCTTCACAATATGGCTAATCTAAAAGGCATTGTGACTGCTCAAGCTGCGTATCCAGATTTGCCTCATGTCGTTGTATTCGATACTTCATTTTTTCAAACACTTCCTAAAAAAGCCTTTATCTATGCTTTGCCGATGTCGCTTTATCGTGAGCATGGCATTAGACGTTATGGCTTCCACGGAACCAGCCATAAATTCATCCTTGATAGCATGGCGAAAATTCTTGAAAAACCAGTTTCAGACACAAGCATAATCAGTGCGCATTTAGGCAATGGCTGTAGCGTGTCAGCTATCGAAAAAGGGCAGGCGGTAGACACCAGCCTTGGTTTCATTCCTTTAGAAGGCTTAGTTATGGGCACGCGCTGTGGTGATTTAGATCCTAGCTTGCCGGGTACGCTACAGAAAAAGCTTGGTAAAACCGCAGACGAAATTAGTGATCTGTTAAACAAACAGTCAGGACTGTTAGGTATTTCAGAGCTGAGCAACGACTGCAGAACCCTTGAGGATGCAGCGCTAGAAGGTCATGAAGGTGCACTGTTGGCAATTGAAATTTTCTGCTATCGCTTGGCTAAATACATAGCGGGCTACATGGTAGCTGTGCCAACGTTAGATGCCATTGTCTTTACGGGCGGTATTGGAGAAAACTCATCGCTAATTCGAGAGACCACAATGGGATATTTCACTCACTTTGGTATTAGCCTTGATGAGCAGAGAAATACTGATGCGCGATTTGGGCAAGGTGGAAAAGTATCTACTGATACAGCATCAACCTCTGTTTATGTCGTACCTACTAATGAAGAATGGGTAATTGCAGCTGAAGCTGCGACCTTCGCGTAAATTCAAACTAGCAAAGCCAGCGCTCGGACGTTGGCAATAGCAGGAGTAACTATGTCTCGCAGAATTATGTTGATCCCCGTGGGCACGAGTGTGGGCCTAACTACGGTCAGCATGGGTCTTGTTCGCGCAATA
Source organism: Alteromonas sp. ABH4_454 (assembly GCF_056311775.1). Taxonomy (NCBI): domain Bacteria; kingdom Pseudomonadati; phylum Pseudomonadota; class Gammaproteobacteria; order Alteromonadales; family Alteromonadaceae; genus Alteromonas; species Alteromonas sp. ABH4_454. The sequence continues at coordinate 2,390,681 of NZ_CM149972.1, forward strand.
GAAGAACAAGGAATAAAGCTTAATTTTTTCAAGCCGGTGGCGCAGCCAAGAAAGGGCGACAATGGAGAAGAGCGCTCTACGGCAATTATTGCCCATCATGCTAGCGTATCACCAATCGAACCGTTCGAACTTGAGTACGTTGAGCGCATGATCAGTACCGACAATACTGATGAGCTGTTAGAAGAAATTATAGAGCGGTTTGAAGAAAAGAGCGTTCAAGAAGCGGTAACCGTGATAGAAGGGCTAGTGACCACGCGTCATCACCCCTACGCGGAGCGTTTAAACCTTGAAATCAGCCGTGCTCTTGATGCCGATATTGTTTTTGTGGCCGTGCCTGGCAACGAGTCGACAACAGACATTAATCATCGCCTTGAAATCGTTGTAGATACCTATGGCGGTCATAAAAGTCAAAAAGTGGTTGGCTGTATCTTTAACAAGGTTAATGCGCCTTTTGATGAACATGGTCGCCTTCGCGCTGATATTGGTGCAATAGAAGCGCCAGAGCACGACGAAGAGCGTACGCAGGCATTACGTGACTTGCCTATTTTCAAAAAGGGTTTAAGCCTTCTTGGTACGGTTGATTGGAGCGCAGACTTAGTGTCTCCTCGCGCTACCGATGTGGCAAAGCACCTAAATGCAACCTTGCTCAACGAAGGCGAGTTGGCAGAACGCAGATTAAGCAGCGTTACTTTCTGCGCGCGCGAGATTCACAATATGACGCATACCTTAAAGCCGGGTGCGTTACTTGTGATGTCAGGCGATCGCGGTGATGTATTTGTGTCTTGCTGTTTGGCTGCGCTAAACGGCACTAAGCTGGGCGCGCTATTACTTACAGGTGGCTATCAGCCCGATGAAAATATCATGGCGTTGTGCAGCCAAGCCATGGAAACAGGCCTGCCGGTCATGCTTGTAAATTCGAATACATGGCAAACAGCCCAAGCACTTCACGCATTCAACCAAGAAGTACCGGTTGATGATAGCCAGCGTATTGAGAAAGTGATGGTGCATACAGCGGAAAGCTTAGATGCCAGCTGGGTTAACTCACTAACGCAAAAAGTTTCTCGCCAGAAGAAGCTATCTCCATCGGCGTTCCGTTTCTACCTTACTAACCGTGCAAGACAGGTTAACAAGCGTGTTGTGCTGCCAGAAGGGAATGAGCCAAGAACCGTTGTTGCTGCATCAATCTGTGCAAAACGTGGTTTAGCACGACCTGTGCTTATTGGTGATGAAACAGAAATTCGCCGAGTAGCAGAGCAACAGGGTGTAGTATTGAGCGATGGCGTAGAAATTGTTTCTCCAAGTGAGATAAAAGATAACTATGTTGAAGGTCTAGTGGCTCTTCGCGGACACAAAGGCGTTACTGAAGTAGTTGCAAAAGAGTTATTAGAAGATAACGTGACCTTAGGCACAATGATGCTTCAGCAGGATGACGTAGACGGATTAGTATCTGGTGCAGTAAACACCACGGCGAACACTATTCGCCCAGCGCTTCAGTTAATTAAAACTGCGGAAAATGCCTCGTTAGTATCGTCAGTATTTTTCATGCTTCTGCCTGACCAAGTTTTAGTTTACGGCGACTGTGCCATTAACCCTGACCCCAATGCTCAGCAACTAGCCGACATAGCTATTCAGTCTGCGGAATCGGCGCAAATGTTTGGCATTGAACCACGGGTAGCTATGATAAGTTACAGTACTGGCTCGTCAGGTGCAGGTAGCGATGTAGAGAAAGTGCGTGAGGCAACTAAAATTGCGCAAGAACTACGCCCTGATTTACTTATCGACGGTCCGCTTCAATACGACGCTGCAGCCATTGAAAGTGTAGGTAGAAGCAAAGCTCCAAACAGCCCGGTTGCCGGTAAAGCAAACGTGTTTGTTTTCCCAGACCTAAATACGGGTAATACCACTTATAAAGCGGTACAGCGTAGCTTCGACTTAGTGTGTATTGGCCCTATGCTGCAAGGTATGAGAAAGCCAGTTAACGATTTAAGCCGCGGTGCGTTGGTGGACGATATTGTATTTACCATTGCACTTACTGCTATTCAGGCTGCGGGTAACGCTTAATCAAATACAGTGAACTACCTGTGACTTAAATACTAGTCAAGGTTTAGCAAAAACGGCGCAGCTTCAATGGAAGTTAGCGCCATTTTTTTGCGCTTTTAGTTGTATTTTACTCACCCATCAACTTGTCATTATTAAGGGAGATACTGTTATTATTTGTATCTTTGGCACTTATGATTACAAAAACATCGTTGATAAAATCTAAAGCAATCTTGACCCTTCCGTTTTGCTCTCCACTTTTTAGTGCTTCTAAAGATGTGTAAAAAATTGCATTCAAGTCCAGGTCTAAATCTTTACCTTTTGGTAATTCAACGGCTTGTAGAGATGAGTCCAAAATCGCTAAAACATCTTTTTTCGCTCCACCAACAAACCAGTCATATACATCGTTTCGTTGGTAGTTAGCTGACAAGAATTCGTAGGGAGAACCTTTAACTAAAATGAGGCCCTTAGAGACATAGCCAGATTCGCTGTCGTCAGTATTATGAGAATAGTGGGGGTGAGTCGAAGATATTTTGTGTGTTTTACTATCTAAAGATGAGTCGTATAGCTGGTTAGAAAAGTTAGCGATATAGGCCCCGAGTGCATCTCTGAAGCGAAAATAGAGGTCTATGTCACGTTGTTCATTAATTGAAAAATTGACAGAGGTGGTGTTTGTAACAGGTTCTCCATCGCCATCAATTTCTAAACTCGTGTGAAATTTATGTGCGGTCGCATTCCTGAAGTTTATGACGGCTATATTGCTCGAGCCGGCTCTTTTCTGGCTCTGTGCTGCTGTCCGCTTCATTTCGTCATAGGTACATCCATTACATGGGGTAAGTTTAATAGTAGCGCTGGCTTCATAGCTGACGAATGTTGTCGCTAGAACTACAATTACTGAAAATAATATAGCCCTAAGATTCATAGCTTCTCCTTCAATTCCTTGGATAGACGAATTCTTTTAGGTTAAAACGACTCATTAGTAAAATTAATACCGCAAACTCAGCCCTATTTGTATTTTAACCTATAAAAGTTAGACGGGGCATACATTGGCATAGCATAAACTTTGTTTCAACTTGTTTACATTGAGCAATCAGCGCTGCCTTCGTTTAATTAAGACCGCGCAAACAAACAGTAGAATAACTATAAACGAAACACCTAACTCTTGAAGATGGTAATACGGTGTAAAACCGCGCGTTGCGACAACAGGAGTCTGAAATATTACCGGCCATGAATTGAGGTAGGCGGGCTGTCACTTCACCTTTGTGGTCTATAAAAGCAGTAATACCGTTATTTGTTGCCCTAACTACAGGGCGCCCCAACTCAAGGGCACGCATTTGCGCAATCTGCAAATGCTGCGCAGGACCGTGAGAATGTCCAAACCACGCATCGTTACTTACTGTAATGATCATGTCTGTATCTTCATATACGTTTGCCATAACTTGATGAGGAAACGCAATTTCAAAACAGATAGCAGGTGCTAGGTGAATGCCATTGGCTTCAAGATTAGCTTGCTGATAATCACCACGAGAGAATGACGACATAGGCAAGTCGAAAAGAGGGGCCAGGGGGCGAAGCCAGTCTTCAAAAGGCACAAACTCACCAACAGGTAATAGATGGTGTTTGGAAAAGCGGTTATTGTGGAAATATTGGTAATCAGGGTACGTAGCATCTGGCGTACGTTTACCTAGCACAATGAGATTATTCCACGCCTCGTCGGTTTCCCAGTTATAGTTAACAATGCCAGTGATAAGCGCGGTGTTTTCTTTAAAAGCTCTTTCATTAACTTTGGCAAGATAAGGTTGGGCTAAAGGCTCAAGCTTAGGAACGGCCGCTTCTGGCCAAATAATTAGGTCGTTACCCCATAGGCTTTCGGTTAGCTTCCAGTAGGTGTCCATAGTAGGGCCATCTTGCTCTGGCACCCATCGCAAGCTTTGCGCAATATTGCCCTGCGCCATGCCTACAGAATAGGTTTTTTTTGGGGTAACCCAAGTATGCTGTTTAAGCAGATAGCCACTGGTAAACAAGCATAGTGCAACCAGCACTGCGTTGGCGAAAGTTCGCTTATTGTGAATCAGTGCAAATAGGGTAGCGCTAATAACGATAAGCGCGCTTATACCTGTTTCCCCAATAATAGGCGCAAAACCAGACAGTGGACTTTCTAGCTGGCTATAGCCTAAAGATAACCACGGAAAGCCACTTAGCATCCAGCTTCGCAACCACTCGGCCACAACCCAGAAAAAAGGCAGTGCCATGGGCCACAACTGGGGAGAGAAATACTTGGCGGTGAATTTGGTGGCAAGCGCTGGGTATAGCGCCAAATATCCACAAAGTAATGCCATTAAGGCAATGGAGCCGATAAGAGGTAGCCCACCAAAGTCGGCGATACTTACGTGTACCCAGCTTATACCAGCGCCAAACCAGCCTGCACCAAATAACCACCCAGCTATAAACGGTCGATGTTTCAGCTTGATAACTTGACGTATAGCAAGTGCGAGGGCAGGTATAGTTAAAAGCCACATATTAAATGGGGCAAAAGCCAGCGTTAAACTTGCGCCGCTTAACACAAGAAGAAAATGGGGGATAAACCGTTTCAGCATAGAAGTCATCTGATGGTGGTTGATAGGTTTTGTTTTACACGGGGCAAGCGCCTAAAAATTCGCGCTACCCTGTGCTGAAATAAACGTTATTGTGACGACGTCTCTATTCCAATGAAGGCACTGAAACCTTAAGTTGAATAAGTCGGCGCTTATCAGAGTTAGTCACTTTAAACTGAACATCTCCAATGGTGATTTCATCATTGGTTTCAGGCATATGACCAAACGCTTTAAGCACAATACCACCAATGGTATCGGCTTCTTCTTCGCTAAATTTGGTTTCAAAAAACTCGTTAAAGTCATCCACTGGGGTTAACGCTTTAACCGAGTATGTCGATTTATTTAATGGGCGAATATCATCGGTACCGTCTTCTTCGGTATCGTACTCATCTTCAATTTCACCCACGATAATCTCTAGAATATCTTCGATAGTCACCAAGCCAGATACACCGCCGTATTCGTCTACAACAATGGCCATGTGATAGCGCTGCTGACGGAACTCTTTAAGTAGAACGTCTACTCGTTTGCTCTCTGGAACGATAACCGCTGGGCGAAGAATATCGCGAAGGTTAAATTCTTTTTCTGCATTGAAGGCAAAGGAAAGCAGGTCTTTTGCAAGCAAAATACCTTCGATATGGTCTTTATCTTCACTTATAACAGGAAAACGTGAGTGGGCAGATTCAAGCATCACCGGTAGAAATTCTTCTACTTTTTGCTCTACATCTATGGTGGTCATTTGAGCGCGAGGGATCATGATATCCCTCACTCGCATTTCATTTACCCCAATTACCCCTTCAATCATTTCGCGGGTTTGTGGGTCTATGATGTCGTTTTGTTCAGCATCAGTAATAACCGATACTAACTCTTCTTTACTTTTCGGCTCGCCAGAAATCGAATTTTTTAGTTTATCTAACCAACTCTTGCCTGATGAGCCGTTGGTAGAGTGAGGATTATCGTCGCTCATAATGTCCGTTTAATTGTTAGGTCAACGCCAACGTTAAAATGGTTCGTGCTGGTCGTCAATGTTTTATTGTTATTAAGTGTTAATTTACTTATATAACAAATGGTTATGGTTATTTGTTAATCGTTGACTTCATAAGGGTTATCTATGCCAAGGCTAGCAAGAATATCAATTTCTTTGCTTTCCATTTCCTCGGCATCTACATCGTCAATATGGTCATAACCCATCAAATGCAATAGCCCATGAACCGTCATGTGCGTGTAGTGATCGCTCACTTTCTTTTGCTGTTCTTCAGCTTCACGGCTAATGACCGGGGCACAAATAACTAAGTCGCCTAATAAGTTTAATTCAATGCCCGGAGGCGCTTCGAAGGGAAACGATAGCACGTTTGTCGGTTTGTCTTTGCCTCGGTACTCATGGTTGAGGCTTTGGCTTTCTGCTTCGTCGGTAAAGCGAATGGTGACTTCTTGCCCGTTCAACCCTTCATACTTGAGCACAGCATTAGCCCAAAGCTCAAGTTCTGAAGGTGACGGAATGGCAGATAAGATAGTCTCGTCACCTTCAAACGCTTGTTGCACATCAATAATGGCTGTCACGATGCACTGTCATCTTTGGTTTGAGCGTCGTTTGATTGCTCAGGGCTGTTACCATCAGTTAGCTCAGGGCTGTTACCGTTAATTAGCTCAGGGCTATTATTACTAGTTGGCTCAAGGCTATTGTCAGTACTAGGCTCAAGGCTGCGCGCTGATTGTTCACGCTGAACACGCAACGCTTCTTCTTTTTTCGCTTTTCGAATACGCTCTTGCTCAGCGTCATGCACTTCGTAAGCTCTTACAATGCGCGCAACCACAGGGTGGCGAACCACATCTTCAGCATGGAAGAAGTTGAAAGAAATGTCATTTACTTCGCTTAATACCTCGATGGCGTGGCGAAGGCCTGATTTGGCACCGCGAGGTAAGTCTACCTGCGTGATATCACCAGTAATCACCGCTTTCGAATTAAAGCCAATACGGGTTAAGAACATTTTCATTTGCTCTACCGTGGTATTCTGGCTTTCATCCAAAATGATAAAGGCGTCGTTTAGCGTACGACCACGCATATAGGCTAACGGCGCAACTTCAATAACATTACGCTCCATCAGCTTTTCAACTTTCTCGAAGCCAAGCATTTCAAATAGGGCGTCGTAAAGCGGTCGCAAGTAAGGGTCTACTTTTTGCGAAAGATCGCCAGGCAAGAAACCAAGCTTTTCACCTGCTTCAACCGCGGGACGGGTAAGCAAGATTCGGCGAATTTCTTGGCGCTCAAGCGCATCGACAGCAGCGGCAACAGCAAGGTAAGTTTTACCTGTTCCGGCAGGTCCAATACCAAAGGCAATATCGTGGTTAACAATGTTTGCCACATACTGCGCTTGATTAGGGTTACGCGGCTTTATAACACCGCGCTTAGTTTTAATATTGATCTCTTTGCCATAACCACCCGTTGCGTCTTTTTCAATAACGCGGGCTTCTTGAATGGCAAGATGAACTTGCTCTGCTTCTAGCTCAGGAATACGACCCTTAATAGGTTGTGTTTCTATATAAAGAAGCTTAAGTAATTCGCTAGCACTTTTTATTTGCTGCGGTTCACCCAACACCTTGAACGCGTTATTTCGGTAAGTAATTTCTACTCCCAGCCTGCGCTCAATTTGTTTAATGTTGTCATCAAAGGGGCCACATAAACTCGACAAACGTTTGCTATCTGCCGGTTCTAAATCAAATTCGTTACTAACCAATGTACTCAAGCTACTCTTTTCCTCGCTATAAAATTGTTTTTAGGCTGGGTTAAATTGACCCACGCCAAGTTCATTAGGCAAATCTGCCTGATGCTTTGCCATGATAGATTGGGGCGAAACTGCAACACGCAAGCCCATTTCACTTTCTCTGCGCACAACTTCACCACGTAGTGAGTTGGTAAATACGTCTGTGATGTTTACATCAACGAATTCGCCAATCATGTCAGGTGTGCCTTCAAAGTTTACTACACGGTTGTTTTCAGTACGTCCAGAAAGCTCCATTGGGTTTTTCTTAGACGGGCCTTCAACCAAAATTCGCTGCTCAGTGCCAACCATGTGACGCGCAATACGAAGTGCTTGCTGCGTAATACGCTGCTGTAGTAAGTGAAGACGTTGCTTCTTAGTTTCTTCACTTACATCATCCACTGCATCGGCAGCAGGTGTACCTGGGCGAGCACTGTAAATAAAGCTGAAGCTAAGGTCGTAATCCACGGCCTGAATTAAATCCATAGTAGCTTCAAAGTCGGCATCGGTCTCACCAGGGAAGCCAATGATGAAGTCGCTCGACAAGCTAATGTTCGGGCGAATTTTTTTCAGCTTACGCATTTTCGACTTATATTCAATTGCCGTATGGCCACGCTTCATCAGGTTCAAAATACGGTCAGAACCGCTTTGAACAGGCAAGTGCAGGTGGTCTACTAACTCAGGGATAGACGCGTATGCTTCAATGATATCGTCAGTAAACTCAACCGGGTGAGATGTGGTGTAACGAATACGGTCGATGCCATCGATAGCAGCTACTAGCTCTAGTAATTCAGAGAAACGACAAATTGTGCCGTCGTAATTGTCACCGCGATACGCGTTAACGTTTTGACCAAGAAGGTTTACTTCACGTACGCCTTGACCTGCAAGCTGTGCAATTTCAAGTAGCACGTCATCAACAGGGCGGCTTACTTCTTCACCACGGGTGTACGGTACTACGCAGAACGTACAGTATTTTGAACAGCCTTCCATAATTGAAACGAATGCCGTGGGGCCTTCAGCACGTGGCTCAGGCAGGCGATCAAACTTTTCAATTTCAGGGAAGCTCACGTCAATCACTGACTTTGCGCCGCCTTGAAGTTCGTTGATCATTTCAGGCAAACGGTGCAGCGTTTGAGGGCCAAAAACCAAGTCTACGAACGGCGCACGTTGGCGTATAGTGTCACCTTCTTGTGAAGCCACACAGCCGCCTACACCAATAATAAGTTCAGGCTTGTCTTGCTTTAACGTCTTCCAGCGACCAAGTTGATGGAAAACCTTCTCTTGCGCCTTTTCACGAATAGAGCAGGTGTTAAGCAAGATAACATCGGCTTCTTCAGCACTTTGTGCAGCGCTAAAGCCGTGCGTTGAGTCTAGTAAGTCTGCCATTTTTTCCGAGTCGTACTCGTTCATTTGGCAGCCCCAGGTTTTGATATACAGCTTTTTAGTCATAACAACTATTCGATAACCTGTTAGTGTTCCTGTAAGTGAATGCAGTATCACCTTGGTTTAGCTAAGGTGTCTGCCAGAATGTTATTCTGCATAGGGCGTTTAGAGCGCCCATGCAAAAAGCATCGGAAATGTCAGTTACAGGAAGATGTTCAAAATAGCCGCATATTTTACCTGTTATGCAGGCATATTCCCAGTGTCTTACGACGATTCGTGAAGAATTGATCTAAGCCAAGCCTGTTGTACGTTTTACTTCACAGCGCTTTGTGTTTTAAGACATAATGCAAGTGCGTGTTTTAAGGAGAGTAAATGGTCGATTTTTGTATAAATGGCGGCGGTATGGTGGGTGCAGCACTCGCCCTAGGTCTGGCCCAACAGCAGTTTAAAGTAGCGGTAATCGAGCCTTATTTACCTGCAACATATAAAGCTGAAGATGGCCCAGACTTGCGGGTCTCAGCTATAAGCGAGGCATCGGTTACCCTATTAAAAGCATTGGGTGCGTGGGAGCATATTGCTGCCATGCGCGTGAAGCCCTACACAGGTTTAAGTGTATGGGACCATCCGTCTCATCGAACAGATTTTACCGCACAAAGTATCGACATGCCTCAGCTGGGTTTCTTTGTAGAAAACCGATTGTTGCAATTAGGTTGCCACGAAGCACTAAAACAGTATGAGAATGTTGAGCTTATCAGTGACCACACAGTGCAAGATTTTCAGTTAGCCAATTCTGCTACCGTTGAGCTATCTAGCGGAAGAATGATAGAAGCTAAGTGGCTTATTGGTGCCGATGGTGCAAACTCTCAGGTAAGAAAGGCGGCCGGTATTGGCAACACAGGTTGGCAGTATGCCCAACAGGCAATGGGTATAACAATCAAAATGGAAAAGCCTGTAGAGCCTGTGACCTGGCAGCAATTTACCTCAAGCGGCCCAAAAGCGTTTTTGCCTATGTTCGACAATTATGCCTCGCTTGTGTGGTACGACTCGCCTGACGAACTAAAACGTATAAAAAGTTTAAAAGCGAGCCAACTTGAAAGTGAAATCCTTAAAACGTTTCCTGATGAACTCACTAAAAATGACAACGGCTTTTCTGTTGTAGATAAAGCAGTTTTTCCGCTTACCCGTTCTCATGCTAATCACTATGTTAAAGGCTGCTGTGTGCTAATTGGCGATGCAGCGCACACCATTAACCCATTGGCTGGGCAAGGCGTGAACTTAGGTTTTAAAGATATAGAGGCGCTTTTATCTGTTACCGCTAAGGTTAATTCGAACCACAGCACTGGTGAACTTTCGCTTACGGATAAACGATTTTTGCAAATGCTCACCAACGACTATGAAAGGCCACGAAGGCGAGATAACTTGGTAATGATGAGCGCAATGGATGGTTTTTATACCTTGTTTAGTAACGATATTGCCCCCATTAAATGGGTAAGAAACCAGCTGCTTTCTGTGGCGCAGCGCATGGAGCCTGCTAAACAACAAGTGCTTAAATATGCGATAGGGTTACGATAATGGAAGTATTAATTTTACTGGCTGTATTGTTCGGTGCATTGGCATTAATTATACCGCTAATTGAGCGCTCTAAGATGCGTATCAGTAATGAAGACGCGGCCAAATGGGCAAAGTGGATTTGGCCTTTAATGGGAATATTACTTGTTGCGCAATTATTGCGTTTGCTCTTCTCCTAAAAACTTTTGCTTAGGTTTGTAAAGTCACAAAATCTTGCCATTTGCTTAAGCTAACTATATTCATAATTAAAAAGGTTCAAAGGAATGACCGTACAATTCTCGCAAGGGTTCTCTAATCAATGTCCGTTAGTGAGTTTAAAAGGCTATAGCCTCTACTATATTTGGCAAGGGCACCCATTAGAAGAAGGCGAAAAACATTTTTATCAGTTGAAGAGTAAACCTGACCCCGAAAAGGTTGAGGTGATGTCAGCTTGTTGGGATGGCTATACAGGCAGTTACCAGCTGAGTGTTGAAGGAAGGCTTGTTCTTACTCATTTTTATTATTATCTTCCCGACGGTTTAGGGGAGTCTGATGCCTTACTTGAGGAGCTGCAAGGCGACTTTTACTTAGAGTTTAGAACCCACTTTGAAGGTGACCAGTTATACGTCCCCTTTGTCGATGGTAAAGTAATTGATGACCAAGAACAGTGGGTTGAAATAAAGCGGGCCCAATTTGACTCAAAAGCAAGCGAAAATAACTTTTTCGCTTGGATAAAGAGAGTCATTCCGGGTCGTTTGTTTAATTAAGCCATATTCTATGCAACTGCTTTTAAAGCACTTATTATGAAAATGCGCTGTTTCAGCCTGTTTCAGCCCCTTTCAGCCGGCATTCACTTCAATGTGTTTGTTGAGGCCATTGCCCTTTTAAATCGATTATTACTTTGTCGATCATCTCAATAGTAGCTGCGTTTTCATCTTGCATAAGCGCAAAAGCTCGTAAACCTACGAATTGATTTTGAAGCCACTCTGCGGCCAGTTTCGTTGGTGTATGTTCGGGCAGCTCACCTTTCTCGATACAGGCTTCTATAATATCTCTGAAACCAGCCTTAAGAGTTTGCATGCTTTTTAGCACTGCTTTTTTGGCAACGTCACCAATGATATCTAGTTCTGCAATAGACTTAACTAGCAAGCACTGGCGCATATAGCGCTGTTCATCAGGGCCAGTTAATGCCGTTTCAAAAAAGCTATAAAGCGCATTTAAAGGCGATTCGGCCTGTGCTACTTGCTCTAAACGGTCTGCGCTATTTTGTGCATACTGTTCAATAACAAGCTTGAATAAACCTTCTTTACTTTGAAAGCGAGCGTAGATACTGCCGGGGCGCATATCTAACGCTTGCTGAATATCGCGCATACCCGCAGCATGAAAGCCTCGTTGCCAAAAAAGCGTAGTGGCTTTTTCAATAATGTCATCGTGATCATATTTCATAGCTGCATACCTTATACGTGAATATTTTGAACATGTGTTCAATTATCGCTTGAACGATCGTTCAAGTAAACATATTATTGCTCTCACACTAAAGAGGTAAGGGTAACCAAAAGGGTTACTTTAATTTCTAGTCACATCAATAGGAGAGTGATATGAGCGATTTTAAATTACATACAAAAGAGACAGCGCCAGAAGCGGCAAAGCCACTAATTGATAACTCGGTTAGCGCATTCGGCATGCTGCCTAACTTGCACGCTGTAATGGCAGAAGCGCCAACGTTGCTTGAAGGTTATCAAGTACTACACAAGCTAGCGCAAGAAACGTCGTTTAACGCAGAAGAACTAACAGTAGTTTGGCAGGCAGTAAACGTAGAACACGCATGTCATTACTGTGTACCAGCGCATACCGGCATTGCTAAAAGCATGAAAGTAAGTGATGACTTAATTGAAGAGCTACGCAACGATGAAACACTTTCTGATAGCAAATTGAATACGCTAAAAGAGACCGTACTTGCCGTAACTCGCGGACGAGGCAATGTTGATAGTGCGCAGCTAGATGCGTTTTACAGTGCTGGCTACAAGCACCAGCAACTACTTGAAATTATTCTTATTTTGGCGCAAAAAGTGATGAGTAACTATACAAACCACTTAGCCGAAACACCGGTTGATGAGCCGTTCAAGCAATTCGAATGGTCACCTAAATAAGAAGTCCATTTCAGAGAAACAAAGGCTCCGCTTTTGTTTCTCCACTGATTATTGTGCTGGTCGTTACTTGTACAAGCGCAAGCATCTTAAAACGGCCAGCAATCCCGCACTAAAAAATACATAAATTAGAATCGCAGAAAGCATGACATTTTTCTTCACTGGGTTTTTCCAAGTTTGACTGCGCTAGCTGAATGGTCTTAATTAGCCAACGTTTAGCTGCATCTGTGTCGTTAAACACTTCAACGTTATCTCCAGCTCGCTCGTAAATACTGCTGAAATGTTGCGTGGCGAAACTGGGCGAGTTTGACTTTTCAACAATAAGCGCCGTGCCTACTCTACCGTTTTCTATATCTTTTTTTACAAGCTCAATAAGGTGTGCCTCTGCATCAGGCACATGTATGGGTTCACCATAAATGCTTGCCATGACTCCCCATGGGGCGCCTCTTAGCTCTTCCAATATCGACTTAGCTTTGTCGGTTGAGTGTTGAAGCGCTTCAATATTCCAAGGGCCATGTCCTTCGAGAATGAGTATGCGATCTTCCCGGTGAACATACACTTCACCGTGGGGCATGAAACGGGCCATTTTAACCAGCTGATTTATGAAGCGATTGGTAGCTGCGGCTCAAGCTCTTCAGCAGTATTAAGAGCAACTATTTCTTCATAACCTTTTTGTTGAAGCAGGGCTTTTAAGTCATCTCGTGATGCACATTTTGTGTGCTTAGCAAGTGCAATAGCTTCAATGAAACAAGATAGGTGAGTTGTTGATTGTGCCTGTGTCATATACTTCTCAATTTGTTGCGTTGACGGGACAACTTTGTCTAATACTCAAGTCACTCATGTGACGTTTATGTGACTTTTTTATGAAAAAAATCAAGAAAAGTTCATTGTTAACCTTGAAATGTATATACATTGAATATACATTTATGATTCGAATTGGTGCTTCTTACCTATGAAAGCGGTCGAGATGTCTGAAAAAAACAATAAAAAGAAGAAAAAGAATAGTCAGATGATTATTCGAATTAATGACGAAGAAAGAGCGCAATTTATTACGCTTTGCGATTCTTTGGATACATCTGCGGCTCGTGAAGTAAGGCGCTTTATTCGTGAATTCATTGAAGAACACAATGAAGAATAAATGCTGATAATCAGCAATACACTACAGAAGAAACTAAGGATATAAAAATGGCTAAGAAAAAAGAAATCAAAAAAGAGATGAAAGTAGCTAAAGCAAAAATTGCTAAGCAAGAAAGCAAACTAAAAAAGCTAAAGAAAAAGCTAAAAAAAGCGTAACGTGTAGCGTACTGCTTTGAAAAGGTGGCCAATGCCACCTTTTTTTGTATTTACATTAGATAGATCAATAGCTTCACGTTTTAGTCCCGTAAACTCCGCCTGTTATCGATATTTCTAAATTATTACAACTTTAGTATTGTGTGGGAGAATATTTTTGTGATTTACTCACCGCTAGGCATCTTTGCTTATCACTTCTAATAATTATAAGTCTTTTCAGACAACTCGATGTTTAGCAGTACCCCAACAACAGAAAAAGAAAATGTATCTGTAGGTCTTTTTTCTACTCGATAGAGTAAAAAGCATAGTTTTCAAAGCAGTAAACACATATAAAATTCAGGAACATCACAATGCAACAGGCTAAATTTAACGCTTCTGTTTTTAAGCTTTCCTTAATTGCTTCTGCAATAGCAGGAATGCACTTTTCCACTTCAACACTGGCACAAGAGCAAACTACAGTTGATGAGCAGGATGTTGAACAAATTCAAATCGTAGGTTCTCGCCGTGTAGGCCGTACTATCAATGACTCTCCCGTTCCTATCGATATCATCGATGCTTCTTCGATAGAAGCGACGGGCTTAACTGAAACCAATATGATTTTGAATCAGTTGCTGCCAAGCTTTAACTTTCCTCAACCCTCTGTTACCGATGGTACAGATCACGTGCGACCAGCCCAGCTGAGAGGCTTAGCACCTGACCATACCCTGGTATTGGTAAATGGGAAACGCCGTCATACTTCAGCGCTGCTTAATCTTAATGGATCGGTAGGGCGAGGCTCGTCGGCAGTAGATTTAAACGCTATTCCTGCTAACGCTATCAAACGAATTGAAGTATTGCGTGACGGTGCTGCGGCGCAATACGGTTCAGACGCTATCGCTGGCGTTATCAATATTGTATTAAAAGACGCCGCTGAAGGTGGCGAAGTATCGGCGACTTACGGTGCTAATGTAACGACTATGGACGGTGTACCTAACCTTGAAGGGGTAAGTATTGGCGCTGATGGTAATTTAGCTTTTGAAGAAGGCAGTGACCGAGAGGTAACCGACGGTCAAACCTTTACCCTTCGCGGTAACGTGGGCTTTGAGTGGGGTGACGATGGCTTTGTAAACGTTTCTGCTGAATATCGCGACCGCGGCCAAGCGAATCGTGCAGACTACGATCAACGAGAAAACTACGCCCGCGATGCTGAGGGTAATTTAGATCCGCGTGAACTTACCGTTAATCGTTACAATCACGTTTACGGTAATGGTGAAGTAGAAGACTACGCCCTTTTTATCAATGCGGGTAAAGCGCTAACCGATAGCATTGAGTTTTACACTACAGCAGGTTATAGCACTCGTGACTCTCTTGGCAGTGGCTTTTATCGCCGAGCTCAAGACTCGCGTAACATTGTTGAGATATACCCAGATGGTTTCTTACCTTCTATCCAAACCGATATTACTGATATGTCGCTTATCGCTGGAATTAAAGGTTATGGCGATGTCTGGAATTACGACCTATCGTTAACTCACGGTGGTAACGAGCTAGAGTACGGTGTAGTAAACACACTAAATACGTCACTTGGCCCAACAAGCCAAACTGAGTTTGATGCCGGTACGCTAGAGTACGATACCACTATCATTAACGCAGATGCGTCTCGATTGGTGGATACTGGCTTGTTTTATAGCGAGATGAACTTCGCAATGGGAGCAGAATACCGTCACGAAGGTTACGATATTACAGCCGGTGAAGAAAACTCTTACATTCAAGGTACCTTTGGTCCTGGTGGAGCGGTAACCGACCCAATAGACGGGCCATTTGGCGCAGCTGGCGCACAAGTATTCCCTGGCTTCACTCCAGAATCAGCAGGTGATAACAGTCGTCACAACTACAGCTTTTACGTTGATGTAGAAGCTGATGTGGTTGAGAACTGGAATGTTGCAGTGGCAGGACGCTATGAAGATTATTCTGATTTTGGCAGCACGTTTAACTGGAAAATGTCGCACCGTGTAACGCTTAGCGATGCATTTGCCCTTCGAGCGTCGGTATCAACAGGCTTTAGAGCGCCGTCTCTTCAGCAGCAGTATTTTACCTCTATAGCCACCGTATTTGTTGATGGCGAGCCAACTGAAACTGGCACGTTTGCACCATCAAGTGAGGTTGCACAAGCGCTTGGTAGTCCAGGCTTAGATGCAGAAGAGTCGAATAACTACAGTGCTGGCTTTACCTACTCGCCCACAGCGGACTTCAACTTAACCGTAGATTTCTACCGCATTGATATTGACGACCGTATTGTGCTGTCTAACAACCTTTCGGGTGAAGCAATTGAAGCCTTGCTAGAAGGCACTGGGGCAAATCGTGCACGCTTCTTCTTAAACGCTATCAATTCGCGTACAGAAGGTGTAGACATTGTATCTACTTACACCTTGAATACATCTGACTATGGAGCGTTTAACTTTAATGCCGGAATGAACTTTAACGACAACGAAGTGACCGACATTTTAGATGCTCCTGACGTACTGCAAAACGCTGGGTTCGACCAAGACAACCTGTTCAGTGATGTTGAGCTTCGTCGCTTTGAAACCAGTTCACCTGACAGCAAGCTGAACTTAGGTGTTACATGGAATTACGACCGTTACACAACCACGTTACGCACTACCCGTTATGGTGAAGTTGAAGACCCTTCTTCAATTGAAGCGCGTAATGAAATTCTACCTTCGGAATGGATCACAGACTTGGATGTTCGCGTTGCATTAAGCGATGGGCTAACGGTTTCTGTAGGTGCTAATAACATCTTTGATGTATACCCAGAGCCAACGCGAGACCTGGTTGATGAAGTAACGACTTTCTCTCGTCTGTTTTCTTACTCAGGCTTCTCGCCGTACGGTTTCACCGGCCGCTTTGTTTACGGAAAAGTTGCGTATCGTTTTTAATTAAGTGCTTTTAATTAAGCGCTTAGAATAAACGTAGAAATACTAAAGTAGTAATTTGAAAAGCCCCCCTAAGGTTAGATGTACAACCTTTGGGGGCTTTTTATTTGTTGGGCAAGATGCTATTGGCGGACAGCGTAATATAGTCAAAATTAAATGTATATTGCGGTACTACTATAAGTCCTTTGCTTTCAGGTTTAACCTTTAATCTTCATCGTTTTGTTTTGCAGGCACATCATCCCGATCAAAAGTAACGGTGCATCTATGCGCATCGAGAAGGGCAAAGTCTTCTTTAGGGATAAAAGCGTCGTAATCACGTTGAAGCTTAACTTGCGCTTCTTTACGAATTTTACTGCGGCGAATAGCGGTGACAAAGTTTCGCATTTCATAGTGAGTAGATAATTCAAGTTCAGGAACGGATACAGGTTTACCGCTGTCATCTTTGGCTACCATGGTAAAGAAACTATTATTAGTATGCTTAACCTCGTTCGTTTTTATGTTCTCCGTGGTTACCTTTATCCCCACAACTAACGAGGTGTTCCCGACATAATGCACAGTCGCATCTAGATGAAGAAGATCACCAACCTCAACGGGCTGTAAAAATTCAACGCCGTCGACAGTTACTGTAACGCAGTAGGCGCCTGCATGCTTACTTGCACACGCGTAAGCGACTTTATCCATTAAAGATAAGATAACGCCACCATGCACCTTACCGCCAAAGTTAGCGAATGACGGTACCATTAATTCAGTAAGTCTTGTTCTTGAAAAAGCGACACTTCGTGCAGTCATATACAACCTTTAATCTTAAGCCCTTGAAAAACACCGTGTAAGCGTTCATATCTGTAGAAGTTTTACCCTACCACACATTTTAAGGAATGGTTTTGTCACAAACGCATTTTTATCAACCAAAAGAAGGCCATGGCTTAGCTCACGACCCCTTTAACGCGATTATTGCCCCGCGCCCCATAGGGTGGATTTCTACAAAATCAAAAGCGGGCGTGCTAAACCTTGCCCCTTACAGTTTTTTCAATGCCCTTAATTATACGCCGCCAATTATCGGCTTTTCTGTAGTAGGCAGTAAGAAAGACTCATTGATAAACGTGCAGGAAACAGGCGAGTTTTGCTGGAATCTCGTATCGCAAGATTTGGTTGATGCGATGAATAAAACAAGCAAGCCTTTAGCACCTGAGGAAAGCGAGTTCGATCACGCTGGACTTCAAACCGTAGAAAGCGAAATAGTGCAGGTTCCTCGCGTGAAAGCCAGTAAGGTGAGCATGGAGTGTAAGCTTACCGACGTCGTGCAGCTTAAGTCTGCCTTAGGCGATGAGGTGAATAGTTGGTTTATTATGGGCGAAGTGGTGGGCGTACACATTGATAAGTCGCTTATTGAAAACGGTGTTTATAGCACGCTAAAAAGTGCGCCAGTGAGTCGTGGCGGCGGACGAGGTGATTACTACACTATATCCCAAGATAATTTTTTCGAAATGCTAAGACCTGAGTAACGGTCTTTAAGAAAATAGCGACAACGCGCCAATACCAATCGGTGACCTAAATGTTAAATATGAACTTTGATGAACGCTTAGCTATCAATACACAAAAACAAGAGTGGCAGCCGTCGCCGTCTTCCACGGTTTGGCGTAAGCCGTTAGAGCGGGAAGCAAAAGAGTCAGGCCATACAACTAGCGTGGTGAAATATGAGCCTGGGGCTAGCTTTAAACAGCATAGCCACCCGTACGGAGAAGAAATTCTAGTGCTTGAAGGTGTGTTTTCTGATGAGCATGGAGATTATCCTGCAGGCACGTACCTGCGTAATCCACCAGGTAGCAAACACAGCCCGTTTAGTAAAGAAGGCTGCGTAATCTTAGTTAAACTGAATCAATTCGATAAGCGTGATTTAGCTGAGGTTCGGGTGAACTTTAATACAGCAGAGTGGCTGCAAGGGCAGGGCGGTTTAAAGGTAATGCCGCTACATAATTTCGAGCATGAACACGTAGCGCTGGTTAAGTGGCCTGTTGGCGAGGTATTTAAGCCCCACAAGCATTTCGGTGGTGAAGAAATTTTTGTACTGTCGGGGACGTTCAAAGACGAGCATGGTGAATACCCCAAAGGTACGTGGATTAGAAGCCCGCATATGAGCCAGCATCATCCGTACGTTGATGAAGAAACAATAATTTGGGTTAAGACAGGGCATTTGCCAGTGGCCCTATAAATTCAATAGGGCCAGCGAATAAAAGGTTGCCTCATGTTAATAAGCTTGCAGCACAATAACCATTGTTCCATCAGAAGGTAATGTCTGCCCTATTACGCGCTTTGAAAAAGCTGAACGTATTGACAAGCGTTGAGGTTTGGCTAAGAAAATCTTAAACACGACGCTTACATTTGCGTAAAAGAAGTAAACTCAAACCAAGCATAAATATACCGGTTGTGTGTGGCGCCGACACCTGAACCATAGACTGTCTGATAAAGTCTGCATGAAGCCAGGTGGGAACATAGCCACTCAGTTCACCAAAACTATTATTAAGTTCACCATCGATATCTCCTAAGGCTGTACCAAATGAAAGTCCATAGCTGTTAATACCTGAAAGTAAGTTGTTAATGAAATTAGGGCCGCCGGAATCACCTCCTGCCACAGAAGCTTCACTTAATCCTAGCCCTACGTCTTCAAAGAGCGATGTGCCGAAAAAATTCCCCAAGTTGCCTGACATATCATTCTGAGCGAGACCATTATCTAAATCAGAAACGTAGGAGAATTCAACCTCGGCTGTACCGAAAAAGTTCGAACCGCTAGCATTTCTATCTGTCCAAAAACCACCAAATGCATCGTCGCCAAATGCGAAGTCATAAATATTATTTCCTTGACGAAGATGGCCTGTATTGGCAATCCGACCTTCACTTCCATTACCTCTGGCGCCATAACCTGCAACATTGAACGCTTGACCGGTTAAATCCTCACCGAGGAAAAGCTCATGAGATATTGCCCACTCTGGAGCTTCTTCTGAAAGACGCAGAATGGCAATATCATTTTGGTCGATAACTTCGCCAGTATAGTCCGGGTTCACGAAATAATCGCTGACCTCTATTTCTACGACGCCTTCAGGGCTTGTATAAATATTTTCTGCGGGGGCAATTATTCCATCTTCGGGTTGGAAAAATATTGTGGTTGATAGAGGATTCGGCGTACCTGCACCGCTTGATACGCAGTGCGCTGCAGTTGCTATTGAACGGCGGTCGTTCAAAAGTGTACCTGAACAAACAAAATTACCACTGTTGGTTTGCATCAACATGCCAACGACACCACTATAACTTGAATCTGCATAGTAAAGCGGGTCGCCGCTTTGATTACCGACAGAGCCAGTGCCTATGTCAGAAGCGCCGATGATTCGGCTGGTTGCTTCCCAGAATATATCGCCTCCACTGCCAACACTCATCCGCCCACTTTGATAGCCGATATTAGTGCTTACTGTAAAACCACTTTTTAATAACGATGCATTTGCGATACTTGAAGTGCCTAACGAAAGCGCTAGCGCTAATACAGTGGATTGAACCTTCGACATTATACGAAACTCCGTGTTTAATACTTGACGAGAAAGCAGAATAAAATTCAGATTAAGCTGGATAATTTACTTATTTTTATTGGATTGCTTTGAAGCAATCAACGTATAAAAGATGTTTGCTTGAATTGTACAAGTACGAGAACTACAAGAAATATACCGCGTATGTTTATCATTTTAAATCAAATAGATATATGTTTATGTTTAAGAAAAGAATACCAGTTGTAAAGAAAGTAGACAGCTGTGAATTTTAGGTATGGACTGCGCGACTACAATTGGTAAACAATAAAAATCAAATATAGAGAGATTCGTAGCGTGTTTCCAACACGCTACGACAAAATTATCGAGGCTTTTAAGTAGAGTTGGCTTTAATCAATCCCAAATACCATCTTCTGACTTACCCTGTATTTCACAGTCACCCGCTTTGTATTCCATGTTTGCGCCAGTGTCTTTTTTCTTAAAGTAGTCTTTGCTGATAGAAACAATGGTAGGGGTCATCCATACAATAGCGATGATGTTGATTACCGTCATTAAACCTAACGCCATATCGGCCATTGCCCATACCTGAGGTAGCGCTGCCTGTGCGCCCCAGTAGATCATGCCCAAGTAGCCGATGGTGTAGACTGCACGGCCTATTTTGTTATCTAGCTTGAACATGTGCAGGTTACTTTCGCCATAGGCGTAGTTTGCTACTACAGATGTAAATGCAAATAAGCTGATGGCGGCTGCCACGAAGTCGGTACCGCCTTCGCCTAGATGACTGCTCATGGCGTCTTGGGTTAGGCGTATGCCTTCCATTTGATCAGAGCTTGAACCGCCAGCAAGTAGAATGATAAAGGCAGTAGACGTACACAGTATTAGTGTATCTAAGAAAACACCCAGCATCTGAATGTAACCTTGAGAAACCGGGTGATTAGGGTTTGGAACAGCACTTGCTGCTGCGTGTGGTACCGAGCCGCTACCCGCTTCATTTGAATAAAGACCACGCTGAATTCCATTTTTAATGGCAGCACCTAGTGCGCCAGCGCCAGCTTCTTGTAAACCAAACGCAGACTTTACGATATCAAGCAGCATAGCCGGCAGTTCGGAAATATTAATGAAGGTAATGGCAAGCGCCACTAGCACGTAGCCAATCCCCATGAAGGGAACCACAAACTCGGCAAAGCGGGCGATGCTTTTAAGCCCTCCCACTACAATTAAAGCTGCTAGGGCTATAATGGCTAGGCCAACATATTCAGTAGGGAAAGAGTACGCATTGTTTAATGCATCGGTAATAGTGTTAGCTTGTACGGCACTGAAAACAAAACCGTAGCCAAAGAACAAACACAGCGAGAAAGCGACAGCTAACCAAGTTTTATTCAAACCCTGCTTAATGTAGTAGGCTGGGCCGCCACGGAACTCGCCGTTTTCGTCACGCACTTTGTAAAGCTGGCCCAAAACGCTTTCAGCAAAGCCGGTGGCCATACCAAGAAGGGCAATCATCCACATCCAAAAAATTGCGCCCGCACCTCCTAGTGATATAGCAACCGCAACGCCAGCTAAGTTACCCGTACCTACGCGGGCAGATAAACTGGTACATAAAGCTTGGAATGAACTGATCCCGTCTTTAGTAGAGGTGTTACTGCCTTTAAGCAAGCTGAACATATGACCGAAATGTCTAAGCTGTACACCGCCTAGTTTTACGGTAAACCAAATACCACATGCCAGAAGCATGATAATGAGTACTTGGCCGTCTCCCCAAAGAATATTGTTAACTAATGAAACGAATTCGTTTATCACGCACTTTCCTTCGTTATTGTTTTAATAGCTGCTCGGCGTGTAAAGATGAACTGAACATGACAGGTGCGTTGTCAGAACAAACGCTTCAGCTTAAGCAAACATATAATTGCTAAACCTTAGAATAAGCCGAGCTATATCGATAAAGAACTAATACTAGCACGACAGTTAAATGATTGGACAATGAAAACGTACTGAAACTATGACGTTTTATGCTCGCATATAGCAAATTTATTCATTTAGAAGGGAAAGGGCGTAGAGTTTTTAACTAAAATCTATCAGCACTTTTTAGAAAGGGTAAGCACAAACAAAAAAACCGCTCAATAGAGCGGCTTCTTCAAGAATATGGCTGGGGTAACAGGACTCGAACCTATGAATGGCGGGATCAAAACCCGCTGCCTTACCAACTTGGCTATACCCCAAATTTGGTGCGGAAGGAGAGACTTGAACTCTCACGCCGTGAAGCACTGGAACCTAAATCCAGCGTGTCTACCAATTCCACCACTTCCGCAATGTAGACTTCCAATTAAGGAATGTAAAAAGTTGGTGGCTACGGCGAGATTCGAACTTGCGACCCCATCATTATGAGTGATGTGCTCTAACCAACTGAGCTACGTAGCCTTAACTTTTATCTTGAATAAAAAGCCGCTCGATGAGCGGCTTCTCAAGAATATGGCTGGGGTAACAGGACTCGAACCTATGAATGGCGGGATCAAAACCCGCTGCCTTACCAACTTGGCTATACCCCAAATGGTGCGGAAGGAGAGACTTGAACTCTCACGCCGTGAAGCACTGGAACCTAAATCCAGCGTGTCTACCAATTCCACCACTTCCGCGTAGACGCTAGCTATAATAGTCATTCAAAAAAGAATGGCTGGGGTAACAGGACTCGAACCTATGAATGGCGGGATCAAAACCCGCTGCCTTACCAACTTGGCTATACCCCAGTCGTGGTGCGGAAGGAGAGACTTGAACTCTCACGCCGTGAAGCACTGGAACCTAAATCCAGCGTGTCTACCAATTCCACCACTTCCGCGCAGCTAGACTTTCCTAAAAGAGATAACCAGAGAATTGGTGGCTACGGCGAGATTCGAACTTGCGACCCCATCATTATGAGTGATGTGCTCTAACCAACTGAGCTACGTAGCCTTGCTATTCTCTTCCCTCTCAGGAAGTGGCGCGTATTATGCGTATATGACTGGCAACCGTCAACCCCTTTTTTACTAACTTTTTTTAAATGCTCATTAAGTGTGCGCATTAGGGCGAAATACGCACAAAAAGCCGTGAATTTGAACAACTTGCAAGGGTTTAAGTACCGATTTACCAAGTTTTGTCACTGGCTTTTGTCTGGTAATAACACACGTCAATAGGGCGCGGGCCATAGGTATTGTCATGAAAAAACGGGTTATCTAAATTTTTTCCTGTATTCACCCGATTTTTATATTCTTCATGATGAGGAGTTTGCAGGAAATAAGGTGTTGCATTGCTAGTATGCACAAAAGCCTGCTTTATTTTACTCTCTTGGGTAATGTCATCTAGTACACCACCTGTGTCCATATCGCCTCTAGGTAATTTTTGAAGCACATCCATACCTTTCACTACACGACCTACCACCGACATATTTCTATCTAAATGTCGCGGAGCTTGCCCAATTACAATATAAAACTCTGTACTGGCGGTATCTTTCTCGCTATTACGAGCAAACGCCACAACGCCAGGGCAGTGAAGCCCCCACATTTCTTTACGGCTTTTATCAATGCCCACAGGGAAGCCGTCTAAAAAGCCAGTATTAGGTGCAAACATATCTTTAGATTCAACGACGTTTACATTGCTGTTAAGTGGCTGAGTAAATTCAGCGCTTATTGGCTTAAGCAGTGTTGACGGAAATTGTGATGCGTCGTGAGTATCGTTACTGCCAGCCTGTGCCACAAAGCCGTCTACCACACGATAAAACGCTTGCTCGTTGTAAAAGCCTGCATCTATAAGGGCTTTGAACCTGGCTACATGCTTTGGCGCAAGGGTAGGATGAAGTGCAATAACCACATCACCATATGCGGTTTTGAAGGTTACCGTATTAGCTTGGGGTACCTGATACCAACTATCAGTATTGCTTACCAATGTTGGCGCTATTTCACCGCCACTGATGTCAGATTGTGTGTTTACCGCTTTAATCTGAGTTTCACTGGCGATGGAAAAACTAGCAAAGCTCAGTAAACATAATGTTCTAACCGAGGCTTTAAAAAGGGATAGTCGGTTTTTTAGCTGTGTGTCTCGCTGCGACTTATTTTGCAATAACGCGAACGGTTGTAAATTGCTAAGCTGTTTTAGAATCATTATAAAACCCGTTAGTTTTTTGTCAGTTATAGCAGCCCTATGTAAGCTTCACAATTGTTTATGGCAAACAAAAAAGCCACCTTGCGGTGGCTTTAGTAAACAGCATTAATTTCTACATTAGAAATCATACGTTAAAGCGGAAGTGGATAACGTCACCATCTTTAACAATGTAGTCTTTACCTTCAAGACGCCATTTACCTGCATCTTTAGCACCTTGTTCGCCGTTAAACTCCACAAAGTGGTCGTAGCTCACGATTTCGGCGCGAATAAAGCCTTTTTCGAAGTCGGTGTGAATTTTACCCGCTGCTTGTGGTGCAGTTGAACCTTCAGGGAAGGTCCAAGCGCGCACTTCTTTAACACCTGCAGTAAAGTAAGTTTGAAGCGTCAGCAAGTTATAACCGGCACGAATTACGCGGTTAAGTCCAGGCTCTTCTAAGCCCATGTCCTGCATAAATTCTTCGCGCTCGTCATCTTCAAGCTCTGCAATATCAGACTCAATAGATGCACAAACTGCTACTACTGTAGCATTCTCGCCTGCTGCTATCTCTTTTACTTGGTCAAGGTACGGGTTGTTTTCAAAGCCGTCTTCATTTACGTTAGCAATGTACATGGTTGGCTTAAGGGTAAGCATGTTCATGTAGCTGATTGCCGCCAGTTCTTCTTTACTAAGCTCAAGTGAACGAAGTAATAAGCCTTCATCTAGGTGCGGCTTAATCTTCTCGAGTACTTTCATTTCGTACTTGGCATCAGCGTCGCCACCTTTAGCGCGTTTCGCTACACGGTGAAGTGCTTTTTCTGTGGTTTCTAAATCAGATAGCGCAAGCTCGGTGTTAATAACGTCGATGTCATCTTTAGGGCTAACGCGACCTGCAACGTGAACAATGTTTTCATCGTCGAAGCAGCGTACTACGTGACCAATAGCGTCGGTTTCA
Source organism: Alteromonas sp. ABH4_454 (assembly GCF_056311775.1). Lineage (NCBI taxonomy): Bacteria > Pseudomonadati > Pseudomonadota > Gammaproteobacteria > Alteromonadales > Alteromonadaceae > Alteromonas > Alteromonas sp. ABH4_454. The sequence continues at coordinate 2,415,938 of NZ_CM149972.1, forward strand.
CGAATGTTCGCTAGGAATTTATTACCTAAGCCTTCACCTTTAGATGCGCCTTCTACCAAACCCGCAATATCAACGAATTCCATGGTAGTGGGAATAACGCGCTGTGGGTTTACGATTTCAGCCAACTTGTCCAAACGAAGATCTGGCACAGGTACTACGCCTGTGTTTGGCTCGATGGTACAGAAAGGGAAGTTGGCCGCTTCGATACCTGCTTTTGTTAATGCATTGAAAAGTGTTGATTTACCTACGTTTGGTAGGCCAACAATACCGCATTTAAAACCCATGGTATGGATCCTTAGTTTGGAAAAGTGAAAACTGGCTAGGTTTACCCTTTGTGAGAGTGTAACCTGTTTTGTGCTTGCTTAAGGTCTTCTTTCAGCAAAATTTCTGTACAGCGTACCGCTTCATCAACGGCGCTTTCAATAGCTGCCTTTTCATCTGCTGGTGGCTTACCAAGAACATGGCCGGTTACTCGGCTTTTATGACCTGGATGACCAATACCTATGCGCAAACGCAAAAAATTCTTGTTGTTACCCATTTTAGCCACAATGTCGCGTACGCCGTTTTGACTAGAACTTCCACCCACTTTGTATTTTGCTACGCCGGGGGGCAAATCTAATTCGTCAAATGCTACTAATATTTGTTCTGGTTCTATACGGTAAAAATTAGCCAGTGCTGCTACGGCTTGTCCACTTTTATTCATAAACGTAGTGGGGTAGAGCAAACGGACATCTTTGCCAGCAATAATAATGCGAGCAGTCTTACCGAAGAATTTGGTTTCTGGTTTTAGCGGGGCGTTATAGGTGTCGGCAAGTTGGTTGAGAAACCATTCACCGGCATTGTGTCGGGTATTTTCATATTCGGGGCCTGGATTACCCAGACCCACGATTAGGCGGATATCAGCCAAGAGGATTATTCCTCTGAAGCTGCTTCTTCGCCGTCTTCTTCTGTATCAGCCGCTTTAGGAGCAGGCTTAACAGTCACAACTGCTAGGTCGTGAGCTTCGTCGTTCTTAGCAAGTTCTACTGAAGAAACGCCAGCTGGAAGTGTTAGGTCAGAAAGGTGTAGCGTTTGACCCATTTCAACAGCAGCCATATCTACTTCGATGAACTCTGGAAGGTTCTTAGGCTGACAAGTAACTTCAATTTCAGTTACGTGGTGCTCAGCAATACCGCCAGCTTTAACAGCAGCAGAAGCTTCTTCGTTTACGAAGTGAATTGGAACGTTAGTGTGAACGTCTTGACCAGCGATAACACGTTGGAAGTCAATGTGCATGATCTTTGGCTTGTACGGGTGACGCTGCATATCTTTAACTAGAACTTCAACAACTTTACCGTCTAGGTTTAGTTCAAGAACGTGAGAGTAAAACGCTTCAAAGTCAGCAGAGTTGTTAACTTTGTTGTGATCTAGAGTGATAGAAACTGGTGCTTCTTCACCACCGTAGATGATACCAGGAAGCTTATCTTCGCGACGTAGGCGGCGGCTCGCACCTTTCCCTAGGTCTGTACGAACAGAAGCATCTAGTTTGAAATTTGCTTCAGACATTGTCTGTCTCCAAAAATATAAGTCTAATGATGTGGATTTTTGCGACCAAAACCCACTGTAATTTGATGTTTATTACGTTTGAAAATACATTCTTACGCACAATAAATCATCAGCCCAAAATTCAAGGGCGGCGAATTCTAACACCACCCACTACAACATACAATTGCCAACGCAGATAAAAATAGAAGCGAAAAGTATAAAACGACGTTGCCAATATTAAAAACGCGCCGAAGCGCGCTTTTATTCTATCAAGAACAGCAAAGTCAGGTTTCTATCCGGCGTTATTCCAATAACAGGCTACTTGCCTAGCACGAAACACGTCTATTTCGTTTGCAGGTTATCAATGACTTTGCTGGTATCAAGCACCTTAACGCTTGATACTTGAAGTACAGTACCAAATTGGGTGAAGGTCATCAGATCGGGCTTAGGTGTACCTTTAACTTCCACAACAAGGCCATTTTTTTGATAAGTTTCATCTAATCCATGTAGGGTGTAACGATCGCCATTCTCAGCAATAAAAGCATAGAAACCGCCTTCTAGATCTTTATAAATAATGCTGCCTTTCATAGAAACTTCACCTTTTACGTTTTCTTCAACGGCCTCAGCTTGTGTGACAGGCTCGGCAACCAGTTCTTTAGGCATTGATTCAGCTTTTATGTCCATTTGTTTTTCTTTATCTACCATGGTGACGTCCTTATTGGCTTCTTCTTCAGAGCAAGCTACAAGTGTAAGTACAGAAGTAAAAATAAGTGCGAGTTTAAGGCGATGTGTTTTCATTCTTATATTCCTCTATTTAATAAAAGTAGGGTTTTATCGTTAGCTTTCATCTAGCGCCCAGCTAGAACCAAAACTACAGCGGTGCATAACTTTGGCTTCTATCGATTCAAGCTTTTCTTTGTTTAACAGTCTTCCATGGTGTTTAAGTAATTTCTACAAAAAACGCAGATACCTATATATCTTTTTCACGTTTCAAAAAGTAGAGCGCATTTTTTTTGAATAAAAAATATTTTGATTTTTACAAAGGCGCAGCACTTTTACGAAACCGTTAAGAATGTTTTTTTCCAAATTAACTGACGGAAAAAATGTTTTATAAGTCTGCTTAAAACTGCCGTTTATAAGGCGATGGCAACAACTTGTTTATCAAGCGATATAGCAAAAAAGCATAGAACTTTCTTTATCGAAATGGACAGTATAGTTTGAAGTGAAGTTTCATCCTCCGCGCTCCCCCCTATATTATAAAGTGATTGGCACAGAGCCTGCTTTATTAACATCGACTTATGTAATAACAACGCCCGGGGCTTACTTATTTAGTCCAAAGGTAATGTATTACGCAGCTAGCATAATCTTAATAACCTTATTTGGGGATTATCAAAAGCAACGTTTTTAAGGAGAGAAAATGAAGCACTTAACTAAAATTTTTGCAGTATCAAGCTTGGCACTAGCGGCAACTGCATGCGATGTTAACAAAACTGAAGATGGTGAAATGCCTGATGTTGACGTTGAGTCTGGTGAACTACCGGAATATGAGGTAGAGAAAACCGATGACGGAGAAATGCCAGACGTTGACGTTGAAGGTGGCGAAATGCCTGAATATGACGTTGATACGATGGACGTTGACGTAAAAACGAAGACTAAAGAAGTTGAAGTACCTGTTGTTGACGTGGATATGCCAGAAGACAACGAAGAAGACGAAACGGGTAACTAAACAAAACTTCCCGTAAAAGAAGCGAGTGAAACAGTGCTTATTTATATCACTGTTTCACTCGTTTTTTAGTTTGAATTAGTATTCAAACATCGCTGAAATAGATTCTTCGTTGCTAATGCGACGAATGGTTTCAGCAAGCATCTCAGAAAGAGTAAGCTGTTTTACCTTTCCGATTTGCTTCATATCCGCACTTAATGGAATCGAGTCGGTAACGATAATCTCGTCAATAACAGACTCTTTAAGGTTGTTTGCAGCGTTACCCGAAAAAATAGCGTGAGTAGCGTAAGCATAAACACGGCGAGCACCATGTGCTTTAAGTGCTTCTGCTGCTTTTGCAAGCGTACCGCCTGTATCAATCATGTCATCAACGATGATGCAGTCTCTATCTTTAACATCACCAATAATGTTCATTACCTGAGCCACGTTCGCTTTGGGGCGACGTTTATCGATAATAGCAAGGTCGGTGTCGTTAAGTAGTTTCGCAGTAGCACGTGCACGAACAACACCGCCAATGTCAGGAGAAACGACAACAGGGTCGGCAAAGTCACGTCTTACCATGTCAGCAAGAAGGATAGGAGTACCGAAAGCGTTGTCCACCGGAACATCAAAGAAACCTTGAATCTGTTCGGCGTGTAGGTCGATAGTAAGAACGCGGTCAACACCAACGTTAGACAGGAAGTCAGCCACTACTTTCGCAGTAATTGGCACCCTAAGCTGAACGAACACGACGGTCTTGGCGTGCATAACCAAAGTAAGGAATTACTGCTGTAATACGACCAGCGGATGCGCGACGTAGTGCGTCGATCATCACAATAAGTTCCATAAGGTTATCGTTAGTAGGCGCACACGTAGACTGGATAATAAAAACGTCCGAGCCACGGACGTTTTCATGAATTTCTACGCTAATTTCACCGTCACTGAAACGGCCAACTTTGGCATTTCCAAGTTTGGTATAGAGGCGATCGGCGACTTTCTGGGCAAGTTCTGGTACGGCATTACCTGCAAAGAGCTTCATATCTGGCACAAGTGGTTCCTCAGTGCGTTGATAAAAGAGGTTTGGCTGGGGTAGCAGGACTCGAACCTACGAATGGCGGGATCAAAACCCGCTGCCTTACCAACTTGGCTATACCCCAATTTTTAAGTTCTTGTCCGATGTGGCGTACACGCTATTTTTGTTGTTCTAATTTGTCTAATAGTGGTGAGCGATTCACACCTTTTGCGACAAAACTCTGCCAAGCTTCAGGCATTTGAGCCCTAACTTGTTCGGCTAAAGCGTAGTCAGAAAAAGTGGCAAATACGCAAGCACCTGTGCCCGTCATTCGCGACGGTGCGTAGTGTACCAACCACTGTAATAATTTTGCAACTTCAGGATAGCGATTCGCGACTAATTGCTGACAATCATTCCAAGTTTTTTCAAATTTATAGTCTTCCCAACGCATCGCTGGTGTATTTCTGGGCAAATCCGGCGAGGTAAAAACTTCGGCTGTGCTGACATGCACGTTAGGGTTTGCGACAAGAAAGTACTGTTCTTTTTGAGGAGTCTGGGGTTATGTCTTCTCCAACGCCTCCAGCAAATGCGGTTAGACCTCGCACAAAAATAGGTACATCGGCACCTAAACTTAATCCTAACTCGGCTAGTTCGTTTTCACTTAGCCCTGTATTCCATAAATGATTAAGCGCGACAAGGGTTGTTGCTGCATTCGATGAGCCACCCCCAATGCCGCCACCCATGGGTAGTCGTTTATCAATCGAAATAACAGCACCTTTATTGCACTTAGTTTTTGTTGCCAGCAATCGCGCTGCTTTTACAATTAAATTGTCATCGTCTGGCACACCATCAAGAGATGTTTCCATGCGAATGGCCGTATCACTTGTGCTTACGTCAAAGGCGAGAGCATCCCCGTAATCCAGCATTTGGAATAAACTTTGAAGCTGATGGTAGCCGTTGTCGTATCGACCTAAAATGTGTAAGAACAGGTTAAGTTTAGCGGGGGAAGGCCACCAATCCTTTTGTTGAGAAACAGATGAGTTCACTACAGAGTCCACTGATAAATTTTAATTTTAAGCTGAGTTTTAGGCTGGTTCGGGGTTTCATCTTGGGTAAGCGTTATGCTGTGAGGCAACCATACAGATGCTCCATCTTCTAGCTCAACACTACCATAGTTGCCGTAAGCAACTTGCCAATTGCGGCAACCTTGGCAATAGCTTTCCAAGGTATTAACCAAACCTTTTTCAGTTAGGGTGAATTTGTCACCGTCCAGGGGTAAGCCTTTTACCCAAGATAATAGCGATTCTACCGGAATTATCATTCCCGTAATCTGATAAATAAGAGGCTCTGGCAGGGCATCTACATAGGTTTCGCCTTCAGCCTCCAATACTGACTGGTTTTTGTTCACGTTTAGATTAACTAGACTTACTCCTAAGAAATTAGTTAATCGAAAATCGAAATCGCCGGAATCGTTTTTCCAGACTAAATTAAGACTTGCCGCTTCTTTTCCTTGGCGAAAAGCAATTTTTCCGCGCATTTGCCACTGGTGGACTTCAGCCACTTTTTCGAGTTGCGCGGTAAGGTTTACCGCATTTTCTGGGCCTTTCGGAGCGGTGGTACATGCACTTAATAAAAAGCAAATGGCAAATAATAAGGAAAATAAGCGAATCATTAAGGCAACATACCCGTATAAAAATAAAACACATTTAGTTGTGACATTATGGGAACACAGTTTCACCAACACTTTCAATCATTTTGCGTTTTTCGTACAATGCCGCTCCGACGTTGCCAGCACAGATTTTAATGACTTTACTCGCCCTCGGTATTAACCATAAAACAGCACCAGTAGCACTTCGCGAAAAAGTGGCTTTTACACCAGATTCTCTGGTGGAAGCGCTTGCGAGTTTAAAAAAGCTGGATGGCATAGATGAGTCTGTCATTGTATCCACCTGTAACCGCACCGAACTTTACGTCAATAGCCAGGACGATACGGGTCAAAAGCTTCTACAATGGTTAAGTGACTTTCATCACTTAGACGTAGAAGAGATTGCCAGCAATAGCTATGTGCTCGCGCAAGATGAAGCAGTAAAGCACATTATGCGAGTAGCCAGCGGCCTTGATTCACTCATCTTAGGCGAGCCTCAGATATTAGGGCAGGTAAAGCAGGCGTTTGGTGATGCAAAGCATTCAGGTATGGTGAGCAGTGAGTTTGATAAGCTGTTTCAACATACCTTTTCAGTGGCCAAGCGCGTTCGCAGTGAAACTGATATAGGGGCGAACGCAGTTAGCGTAGCCTATGCAGCAGTGCAACTTGCCAAGCATATTTTCGCTGAATTACCAAAGCGCTCAGTGCTACTAGTAGGCGCTGGTGAAACTATTGAATTGGTTGCACAGCACTTGAAAGAGCAGGGGGTAAGCTGCTTAGCCGTTGCAAACAGAACAGTGGCTAGAGCAGAAGCCTTAGCCGAAACACTGGATGCGAGCGTGTTTACCTTGTCACAAGTACCAGAGCACTTAAAAGATTTTGATATCGTGATAAGCTCTACCGCTAGCCAACTGCCCTTAATTGGCAAAGGTATGGTGGAAAAAGCGCTTAAACAGCGTAGAAACATGCCTATGTTTTTGGTCGACTTGGCAGTACCGCGAGATATAGAGTCAGAAGTAAACGAGCTAGGTGATGCCTATCTTTATACTGTCGATGACTTACAGCACATTGTTCAAAAGAATTTAGAAAACCGCGAGCAAGCTGCAAAAGAAGCGGAAAAGCTTATCGACAAGCAAGCTGGCGACTATATGACATGGAAACAGTCGCAGCAATCTATAGATTTAGTAAGACAGTATCGCCAGAAAGGCATGGCGCAGCGTGACGATATTGTGGAAAAGGCCAAAGCGCAATTAGCGGAAGGTAAGAATGCCGAAGCGGTATTAGAAGAAATGGCGTATAAACTAACCAATACGCTGTTGCATTCAACAACCCTAGCGTTACGCGAAGCTGCCATGCACGATGACCCGGCGTTAAGCCGTTGGATGGGACAGGCATTAGATTTATCTGACTTTTCGTCAGACAATAATAAATAAGGTAATAAGAAGCATATGAAAGAGTCGGTAGTTAGGAAACTCGAACACTTAGTCGAGCGTTTCGAAGAAGTTCAGGCGTTACTCGGTGACCCTGAAGTTATCGGCGATCAGGATAAGTTTCGCAACTTGTCAAAAGAGTTCAGTCAGCTAGAAGATGTAGTCGCTGGCTTTAATGCCTATCAGCAAGCGCAAGAAAACTTAAGCTCAGCACAAGAAATGCTGAACGAAGACGATGCTGAAATGCGTGAAATGGCACAAGAAGAGATGAAAGAAGCTAAGGCAGAAATTGAGCGCCTTGAAACTGAGCTTCAGGTATTACTTCTGCCAAAAGATCCTAACGATGACAACAACTGCTTCTTAGAAATTCGCGCAGGTGCGGGTGGTGACGAAGCGGCAATATTTGCAGGCGATTTATTCCGTATGTATAGCCGTTACGCAGAAAGCCGCGGTTGGCGTGTTGAGTTGGTGAATGCCAACGAAAGTGAACATGGCGGCTATAAAGAGGTGGTTGCGAACGTTAGTGGTGATGGCGTCTACGGGGTGCTCAAGTTCGAGTCGGGTGGTCACCGCGTACAACGTGTACCAGAAACCGAATCACAAGGTCGTATCCACACTTCTGCATGTACTGTTGCCGTATTACCTGAGATCCCTGAGTCAGAAGCCATCGAAATCAACCCGGCTGAGCTTCGTATCGATACCTTCCGTGCATCGGGCGCAGGTGGTCAGCACGTTAACAAAACTGACTCTGCTATTCGTATTACTCACTTGCCAACAGGCTTGGTTGTAGAGTGTCAGGACGAACGTTCACAGCACAAAAACCGTGCTAAGGCTATGTCAGTACTTCAAGCGCGTTTAAACCAAATTGAAGAAGAAAAGCGCGCGGCTGAAGAAGCTTCTACCCGTAAGAGCTTAGTAGGTAGTGGTGACCGCTCAGAGCGTATTCGTACTTACAACTTCCCGCAAGGTCGCGTTACCGATCACCGTATCAACCTGACTATCTATCGTTTAGATGAAGTAATAGAAGGGGATCTAAAACAGCTCGTCGATCCGATTTTGCAAGAACATCAGGCTGACTTGTTAGCCTCGCTTTCTGACGAGTAAATTCGTCTTGCAGCAAAAATAGCGTTAAAAAAGATAATGCGCATAGATAGCGCCCTAGCATGGGCTGTTAAACAACTAGAGGGTGGTGAGTCACCCTCTGTTGATGCCAAAGTGATATTGGCAAATATTCTAGGCAAGTCTCAAACTTACCTTTTCACATGGCCAGATAAAACCTTGGGTGACACTGAGCAGGCGCAATTTGAATCTGCAGTGGCAAAAAGAAAACGGGGTGAGCCTGTTGCTTATATTATCGGCAAGCGCGATTTCTGGACTCTATCACTATTTACCTCGCCGGATACGTTAATACCGCGCCCTGATACTGAAGTGCTGGTTGAGCAAGTGCTTAACTGGGCCAATGAACATCTAGCTCATCCTCTATCAATCTGCGACTTAGGAACAGGCACGGGCGCTATTGCTCTGGCGTTAGCAAGCGAATTACCTGAATCATCAGTTACTGGTGTGGACTTCCAGCAGGGAGCGGTAAAACTTGCTACTCGCAATGCACAAGCTAACAACTTAACTAATGCCCGCTTCGTGCAAAGTGACTGGTTTAGTGCACTCAATGGCCAAACTTTCGACATTATTGTTTCAAACCCGCCTTATATCGAAGAAGCCAGCCCATACCTTGATGAAGGCGACGTGCGTTTTGAACCGAAAACAGCCTTAACCTCGGGCCATGATGGCTTAGACGATATAAAACACATCATCAAGAATGCGCCTGAATACCTCAATAAAGGGGCTTTGTTAGCCTTCGAGCACGGCTTTGATCAAGGAAATGCGGTAAATACACTGCTCACCAATGCAGGCTTTGTTAAGGTTAAGACTGTCAAAGATTTCGGTAACAACGACCGCGTGACGCTAGGTCAGTGGCGCTAGCGCTTTCATTACTTTCATTACGCATAGAATTGGCAGTAATCATTGCTGTTTAATTGCAAACTTGCTTATATCTGGTTTTGCATTAGTATTTGTTTAGCGTCAAAGAAAACTAAAAAGCGCCAAGTTAAACAATCTCTTACAGGACAGGACGTACCAGATGAATGATGACTTTCTTTTCGCAGAAGACGACGATGAAAATGAAGTGGATGATCTGGGTAGCTGGAAAGTACTCATCGTTGATGATGAAGCTGAAGTCCACGCCGTTACCAAGTTGGCGCTAAATGACTTTAGCTTAAATGGTAAAACATTAGAGTTCGTAAGTGCCTATAGCGGTGAAGAAGCCAAATCTATTTTTAAAACCCATGACGATATAGCAGTTGTGTTACTAGATGTAGTCATGGAAACCGATGATGCCGGCCTTCAAGTGGCAGACTACATTCGCAACGAACTCGATAATCACTTCACTCGCATTATTTTACGCACCGGTCAACCCGGCCAAGCTCCAGAAAAAGATGTCATCATTAACTACGACATCAATGACTATAAATCTAAAACCGAACTAACTGCACAAAAACTATTCACTGTTATTATTGCTGCACTGCGCTCTTATCGCGATATTATTGTTATAGAAGAAAACAGGTGCGGGCTAGAAAAGATCATTGATGCATCTGTTGATTTGTTTTCTTCACGTTCTCTCGAAAAATTCATGCAGGGCATCATCCAACAGTTGGCCTCGATTTTAGGCTGCTCGAAAGATGCCGCCTATATCACTACTGCGGTTGCCACTACATCGCGAACAATCAATACAAACAATAGTCAGTTGGGCAAAGACGAACTGTATGTGTTTGCAGGGAATGGCCAATACGCCAGCAAAGAAGGCGTGCCGCTAAAAGAGGCGATTAGTGCAGAAGAATATGCACTATGTGCACAGGCAATGCGCGATAAACAGATTGTATATGCAGAAGATCACGTGGTGGCTTACTGTAACAGTAAAACTCACGACGGTGCATTGTTGTATTTGTCGGGCTTGCCCAGAAGAATTGGTGATAATGATCGACATTTGGTAAAACGCTTTTCAGATAGTGTGCAGCTGGCGTTCGATAACGTACTAAAAACCGTTGATGTTGAAGCAACGCAGAAAGAAATTATTGAACGTTTAGGCCGCGCTTTAGAGCATGAATCAAATGCGTCAAAACATCTAACGAGAATGGTTGAGATGGCGCAACTACTGGCAGAAAAAGCAGGGCTTAGTGAACAGGAAGTTGATACTCTGCGCCTTGCTATACCGTTGCATGATATTGGTACCTCTATTGTGCCTAAAGCTATTTTGCAAAAAACAACGTCTTTAACCGAAGAAGAGGTTTTTAAAATACGCCAGCATGCAGAGTTTGGGTATCAAATTTTGCAAGACTCAAGCCGCCCAACGGTTCAGCTTGCCGCCATGTTAGCAAAACAGCATCACGAGCGTTGGGATGGGACAGGTTATCCCGATGGGCTTAAGGGCGAAGAAATAGATATTAAAAGCCGCATTGCCACATTGGTAGATGTGTTTGATGCGCTAATAAACTCGCGACCCTACAAGCCAGCATGGGCAGTTGATAAGGTCGAAGCTGTATTGAAAGAGGAAAGTGGTAAGCACTTCGACCCTGGCCTGGTTCAAATTATGCTGACTGAGCTCCCAGCATTTATAGCGATACAAGCTCAATATCCTGACGCGAAGTGATGCATTTCCCCGTTATTTACGTATTGTAATACGTTACAATAAACGCCTTTAAACAGGCGCCATAAAAATAAGGCAGGAGTAAGCAAATGCATCTGCCTTTAAGATGACAGCTCGTACTTTAAGACGTGAGGCTAAGGCAATTGCATATTGCCTTAGCTCTTGTAGTGAAATACTTATAGCAAAATACCTTAAAGAGAATGACCTCAACTTAGTTGTCTTTCACAGGTTTTTTGATTTTGATATTAAAGATCAAGCAATGCCCAATTAGCACATGTGGTAGAGTAACGAGCAGCAGGCTCATCATCTAATAAAAACAGGAACACACTATGTACATGATGGCAAAACACCTTCATTTAACCGCCGTTGGCTTAAGCATTTTATTCTTTGTCTTTCGGTTTATTTGGAGCCAATTCGACGCAACAGCATTGAGCAAGAAGTGGGTTAAAATCCTCCCTCATATCATTGATACTGTGCTGTTAGCTAGTGCAATTTGGCTATGCTTCATTTTATCTCAATATCCTATTGTCAATGCATGGCTTACATTCAAAGTTATCGGCGTAGTTTTGTACATTGTGTTTGGATTATTTGCATTGAAAAAAGCCAAAACAACCTTGGGCAAATGGAGCTTTTTCGTAGCAGCACTCGTTGTGCTTATGGCAACAGCAATGGTTGCTGTAACCAAACAACCTCTTTTTTAAGATTTAATTGGAAATAAATAATGTCTGAATCAAAACAGATTATTAATGTAGGTAACGTCGAGGTTGCCAATCATTTACCTTTTGTACTGTTCGGCGGGATGAACGTACTCGAGTCTCGTGACCTTGCGATGCGTATTGCCGAGCACTATGTTGAAGTAACACAAAAGCTCAATATCCCTTACGTTTTTAAAGCCTCGTTTGATAAAGCTAACCGTTCATCAGTAACCTCGTACCGCGGCCCTGGTATGGAAGAAGGCTTAAGTATTTTTGAAGAGATTAAGTCGACTTTTAACGTTCCTCTTATCACTGATGTACACGAACCGCACCAAGCGGCACCTGTAGCAGAAGTGGTTGATGTTATTCAGTTACCTGCTTTTCTGGCGCGTCAGACCGACCTTGTGGTTGCAATGGCAAAAACAGGTGCCGTAATAAATGTTAAGAAGCCTCAGTTCTTAGCGCCTCACGAAATGCGCCATATTATTGGAAAGCTAGGTGAAGCGGGCAACGATAAGGTTATTCTTTGTGAACGCGGCAGTTGTTTTGGCTACAACAACCTTGTTGTAGATATGCTTGGTATGGATGCAATGAAAGAATATGCGCCAGTGATATTTGATGCGACTCACGCACTACAGATGCCAGGTGGTCGTGCTACCTCTGCAGATGGTCGACGAGCACAAGCTGCTCAACTAGCAAGAAGCGGTATGGCGTTGGGCTTAGCGGGCTTGTTCATTGAAGCACACCCTAATCCTGATAAAGCACTATGTGACGGACCTTGTGCACTGCCGCTGGCGAAATTAGAACCATATTTGCAGCAAATGAAAGCGTTAGACGAGTTAGTGAAAGGTTTTGACGCGTTAGATACCAGTAATACCTAAGCAGATGTTGATGGCGTATGCCGGTGCAAGCACCGGCATGCGTATCAGGTGTGTGAGTAGCTTATTCCGCTTCAGAAACGTTTATGCGCTCTTCACCTTTTGCCATTGCTAATAAGTTTTTGTGAAGCTGAACTTGCGTCTCTTCAGCTAAAATTGCCTTTGATTGCTTCTTAACAACAATGTGAGCATCGTTTTCTGGCAAGACTTCAGCCATTTTTACACTGGTCATTGCCGTGTTGATTAACGATTGTAGATTGATCTTTTCTGGTTGTGCGTTAGCATTTGCAGCAGCGCTTACGAAAGCCATAACAGAAACGCTAGCTAAAAGTAATTTTTTCATTTTCACACCTAATAAAAATAATTAAAAAATTGTTGATGAATGTTAAAATGTTTAACATTTAATCATTATAATATACTGAAATTTAATGGTCTTTCTTAATTTCGGGTAAATTATAATCAGCGTGTGGTGAAAAATAAAACGAGTAAAAGTATGGGTTATCATTAGAAAAACTAATGAATTTGTCATGCTTCGGTCAAACTGGATTCAAAACAAACTATGCACCGACGGTTACCCCCTCTTAATGCCCTCAAATCGTTTGAAGCGGCTGCGCGCCATTTGAGCTTTACTAAGGCTGCCGATGAGCTGTTTGTTACTCAAGCAGCAGTAAGTCATCAAATAAAAGCGCTTGAAGATTTCTTATCTATGAAGCTGTTTTTAAGAAGAAATAGAACTTTGCTTCTCACCGAGGAGGGGCAGGCCTATTTCCTAGAGTTGAAAGATATCTTTAAAAACTTACAGGACGCGACAGAAAGATTGCTTGCGAAGGGAAGTAAAGGTGCCATTACAGTCGCAATGCCGCCGAGCTTTGCAAGCCAATGGTTGGTGCCCCGAATTCATAAATTTAGTTTGGCACACCCAGATATTGACGTACGCATAAAAGCAGTAGATTTCGACGAAGGTTTCTTAGAAGACGATGTGGACGTTGCCATATATTACGGCAAAGGCCGCTGGGCAGGGCTACAGGCTGATCAGCTGCACCGAGAGTTTTTAACGCCGCTATGTTCACCTATGCTTTTTCAAGGACCTAAGCCTCTTTCTAGTTTGTCTGACTTACGACACCACGTGTTGCTTCACGACTTAAGCCGTACTGCGTGGAAAAACTGGTTAAAACATGTTGGCGTTGTTGGCGTGAATGTAAATCATGGCCCGGTTTTTAGCCATTCTATGTTGGTATTGCAAGCGGCTGCGTTAGGACAAGGTATCGCGTTGGGTAATACAATATTGGCTAGGCCAGAAATTGAAGCAGGGAGACTCGTGATGCCGTTTGAAGAACGGGTAGAGAGTCGCGACGCATTTTATTTAGTGTGTGAAGAATCGCAAGCTGAATTAGGAAAGATTGCAGCGTTTAGGGACTGGATCTTAGCGCTAGTTGAAGCTGAACAAGAGGATTTGTTGTAGTATGGCGAAATTAAAAGAAAGCAACACACAAACTGATACAGAAAAGAATACAAACGAAGTTGTTTTCGATATGGAAGTGCACGCTGCCAAATCACCTGTCGCTTGCTTAATACTTGGGCATGGCGCTGGTGCAGGTAAAGAGCATGAATTCATGCAAGACATGGCAAACGAACTTGTGGCTCAAAACATATCAACGGTGCTCTTCAATTTCCCTTATATGCAAACCATTAAGGCTACGGGTAAGCGCAGACCTCCTGATAAGGCCGACAAACTCATGTCACACTTTACTGCGGTAATTGAAACCTGCAGTAAAGATAACAATGCCTTACATAACTTGCCTGTGTTCATCGGCGGGAAGTCCATGGGCGGGCGTATGGCCACCATGGTATATGAAGGTATAAGCAACGTAAAAGGCGCGATAGCGCTGGGCTATCCATTTCACCCACCGGGTAAGCCGGAGAAAACCCGCACAAAACACTTGCTAACAGCAGCGAAACCTCTGCTTATTATTCAGGGGGAAAGAGATACCTTTGGTACTAAAAATGAGATTGAAAGTGGTGAAAAGAACTACACGCTACCATCAACTATTGAGTGCGTATTTTTAGAAGACGGTGACCACAGCTTCAAACCAAGAAAGGCCAGTGGTAAAACCCAACAAGAGCATATTGTTAAAGCTGCTGAATTAACTGCGGCGTTCATAACCCGCAATCTGTCCAGTTGATAAATAAAACAACATTTGAAATGAAAGCGAACGATTAAATTAATGAGTAACGAAAAACTTAGTTTGGCTAGCCTTGCTAAACCTTATCTTGTTATTGGAGCGGCGCTTGCAGGCTTAGCGGTCGTGCTAGGCGCGTTTGGCGCACATGGTTTAAAAAGTGTATTAAGTGCACAGCAACTCAATACATTTGAAATAGGTGTGCGCTACCAAATGTATCACGCGTTAGCTTTGATACTGTTGCCTGCTCTGTCTGCTTATGTTTCATCGAAGTGGGTTAATCGCGCGGCGTTTTGTTTTGTTACCGGTACGGTATTGTTTAGCGGAAGTTTATACGCGCTCGCCATCAGCGGTATTAAATGGTTTGGCCCAGTTACCCCATTAGGCGGTCTATTCTTTATCGCTGGGTGGACTTTATTAATGATTGGTTTGCTTGTGGGGCGGTCTAAAGAGAACGAAAGCGCACAGCAAAACTTATCTGATTTAGACCGGACAAATGCTAAACACATGGCGCAAGCCGAAACAAACGATAAAAACAGAGGAGCAGGTAATGTCTAATGCTAGTATTTTAGGCTATTGCCGACCGGGGTATGAAAATGACACGGCGAATGAACTCACGTCGAAATATGGTGAAGCGCAGTGCTACGGTTACCCTGTGTCTAAGAAGAATAGTGGCTTTGTGCATTACCATTTATACGATGCTTCGCAATTAGAGCAAACCATTACCCAGTTTACTGTTCACGACAGCATCTTTCCTCGCCAGTTAGTGGCCGTTTTTACCACGTTAACTGAAGTGGAAAAAGAAGATAGAGTGGGGCAGGTACTTGAAGCACTAAAAGAAGTAGAAAAGCCGTTCTCTATATTTGGTGCTATCGACGTGGAGTACCCAGATACCGAGAATGGGAAAACCCTCGCTAAGTTTTGCCGTAAATTTACCGTACCCCTTCGCCAAGCGCTAAGAAAAGCAGGGTGGCTTACTGCAAAAGAAAATTTAGGTAAACCTAAGCTGCATATTTTCTTTGAGTCATTTGAAATTTGTCATATTGGCTATACATTACCTAGCCACGCAAGTCGTGATCATCTCGGTATCTGCCGATTGAAATTTCCAAGTGATGCGCCTAGCCGGTCTACGCTTAAACTCGAAGATGCACTTGTAAACATGCTGAGCGACACTCAGCAAACGAAAGTACTTCGAAGCGGTGGTCGTGCGGTTGACTTAGGGGCGTGCCCTGGCGGCTGGACCTATCAATTGGTGAAGCGCGGCATGTATGTGGAAGCTATCGATAATGGACTTGTAGCCGATAGTTTAATGAGTACCGGGTTGGTTGAACATCACGCAGCAGACGGGTTTACTTATCGACCACAATTTGGTCGCGTCGATCTGCTTGTCTGTGATATGATAGAACAACCCGATAGAGTAGCGAAATTGATGGGGGATTGGCTGGTCAAGCACTGGGCGACCCACGCCATTTTTAACTTAAAGCTACCTATGAAACAACGCTATGAAACTGTAGTCGAAGCCATGGCGTTGCTAAATAGCCGTTTAAATGCCTTAGATGATGCATTCGCGGTTAAGGTTAGGCATCTCTACCACGACAGAGATGAAGTTACAGTAACAATTGTTCGCACTTCAGCTGATGAGGTGTGATTTTGTTATTTTTCAAAAAAGTGTCATAACATATTAAGTTGTTGATACTTATAGAAAAGAATTGATGCTGGCGCGGATTTTGACAAGCGAATTTGAGGTTTATGCTAAAAAAGGTGTAAATCTGGTATAGAAATCCTTTATAATCCAGCCGTTTTTTTACTCTGAACCAATGAAAGTGAACTAATGTCAGACTTATCTTTATACAGAAACATTGGTATTTTCGCCCACGTAGACGCGGGTAAAACTACCACAACAGAACGTATCTTGAAGCTTACTGGTAAAATCCATAAAACTGGTGAGGTTCACGATGGTGAATCAACAACTGACTTCATGGAGCAGGAAGCTGAGCGTGGTATTACCATCCAGTCAGCGGCAACAACCTGTTTCTGGAAAGATCATCGCATGAACATCATCGATACTCCGGGACACGTTGACTTTACAGTTGAAGTATATCGTTCACTTAAAGTACTAGACGGCGGTATCGGTGTATTCTGTGGTTCTGGCGGTGTTGAGCCTCAGTCAGAAACTAACTGGCGTTATGCTAACGAATCTGGCGTTGCACGCTGTATTTTCGTTAACAAGCTAGACCGTATGGGTGCAGACTTCTACCGTGTTGTTGGCCAAGTTAAGAAAGTACTTGCTGCTAACCCACTAGTAATGACACTTCCAATCGGTATCGAAGACGAGTTTACAGGTGTTGTAAACCTTCTAGACATGAAAGCGTACATCTGGGACGACTCAGGCCTACCTGAGAACTACGAAGTAGTAGATATCCCAGAAGATATGGTTGAGAAAGCTAACGAATACCGTGAGCAACTAATCGAGACTGCAGTTGAGCAAGACGACGACCTAATGATGGCTTACATGGATGGCGAAGAGCCGTCTCTAGAAGACATCAAGCGTTGTATCCGTAAAGGTACTCGTGACCTAGCGTTCTTCCCAACTTACTGTGGTTCTGCATTTAAGAACAAAGGTATTCAGCTAGTTCTTGACGCGGTTATCGACTTCCTACCTTCTCCAACAGAAGTAGACCCTCAGCCTCTTACAGATGAAGAGACTGGTGAACCTACTGGTGAAGTAGCAACAGTATCTGTTGACGAGCCGTTCCGTGCGCTTGCGTTCAAAATTATGGACGACCGCTTCGGTGCGCTTACGTTTATCCGTATTTACTCTGGTGTACTTAACAAGGGTGACACTGTCCTAAACAGTGCTACAGGTAAAACTGAGCGTATCGGCCGTATGGTTGAGATGCACGCTGATGAGCGTACTGAACTTACTTCTGCACAAGCGGGTGACATCCTAGCTGTTGTTGGTATGAAGAACGTTCAAACTGGCCACACACTTTGTGATCCTAAGAATGCTTGTACACTAGAGCCAATGATCTTCCCTGAGCCAGTAATCTCGATTGCTGTTAAGCCAAAAGACAAAGGCGCTAACGAAAAGATGTCTATCGCTATCGGTAAACTAGTAGCAGAAGATCCATCTTTCCAAGTTGAAACTGACGAAGATTCAGGCGAAACCATCCTTAAAGGTATGGGTGAACTTCACCTTGATATCAAAGTAGACATCTTGAAGCGTACTTATGGCGTTGAGCTAGAAGTTGGTCAGCCACAGGTTGCATACCGTGAAACTATCACGCTACCTGTTGAAGACAGCTACACGCACAAAAAGCAGTCTGGTGGTTCTGGTCAGTTCGGTAAGATTGATTACCGCATCAAGCCAGGCGAAACTAACTCTGGCTTCAAGTTCACATCTACTGTTGTGGGCGGTAACGTACCTAAAGAATTCTTCCCTGCAATCGAAAAAGGTTTCGCAGGTATGATGGAAGTGGGTCCTCTAGCTGGTTACCCAGTACTAGACGTTGAAGTTGAGCTATACGACGGTGGTTTCCACGCAGTTGACTCATCAGCAATCGCGTTCGAAATTGCAGCGAAAGGTGCATTCCGTCAGTCAATGCCAAAAGCAGGTCCTCAGATTCTTGAGCCTGTGATGAAAGTTGACGTATTCAGCCCAGAAGACAACGTTGGTGACGTAATCGGTGACCTTAACCGTCGTCGTGGTATGATCAAAGACCAAGAAGCTGGCGCTACTGGCGTTCGCATCAAGGCTGACGTACCTCTATCTGAGATGTTTGGTTACATCGGTCACCTACGTACTATTACATCTGGTCGTGGTCAGTTCTCTATGGAATTCAGCCACTACTCAGCATGTCCTCAGAACGTAGCTGACAAAGTAATTGAAGAAGCGAAAGCACGTAAAGACGCTAAGTAATTAGCCTTTGCGAACGTTAGCTAGCTTGTGTTAGCTAACGCTTCAAAAAAATACAAAAAAGCCGGTCGCATGACCGGCTTTTTTTTGCATGGAAATTACGGGCACAGAAAAGGAAAGGTTATCGGTCCCTAGTGCGTGTTTGTGAAAATTGTACGCAGGATAAAAAGACGAAAGTAGAATTATTTGAAATTGTTTAAAAAGTGAACTATTCTGAACGGGTCAACATCTCTTTTAATAACGGAAAAGCGTATCTAGGTTAGTCATTAGCCTGTAGTTGATTTAAATGCTCGCCAGGGATTGGGTTTATGCATAACACGACGTCAACCAAACGCCCCGGACAAACCTTTGTCCACTTTATTATCATTGCCACCGTTGCGTGGATCATTCTCTACATCTTGTTGCATTTGGCTATCGATCCTGAAGGTCGGTTTGCTAAAAACAATATCAATGACGCTTACTACCTGACCGCTCAGGGAGAGTTTTTGTTATTTGATGCGACAACATTGACCTGGAATGTAGGCAAAACCAAAGCGACCACCATTCTTCAGCGATTAGATGAGCGCAATGTGACTATCCGGCAGTCAATGGAAAATCTTCGTATTGATGCCGCACGGTTAAGGGAGAGCTTAGACAGAGAATTAGGTGACACTAAAATTACAGGTGAGGCGCATCCCACTTATATAATTGAAATGGCTCTCAGCGCGGGAACGGATGATAACTGCAAAACGTCTGCAACAGAGTGCTATCAACCTACATGGGATGCGCCTTTGCGCAAAGTGTCAGCTTTATATTTAGAACTGCAAAATATAGAGGGACATCAAGAGTCTAATGCCGCACTTGCCCGCATAACGAGCTATTTATCTCAACTTAAGCAGCAATCAGATGCGCAATATATTGATGCTAATGCTTTACGTGGGAGTCGTGCCCAGTCATTTTTTTGGTCCAGTCCTGAAGGGAGTTCAGCTGAAATTATATTCTTCGCGGTATTCGGCGTACTGGCTAACCTTCTAGTTAACTCAGCTGAGTATTTAAGAAACAATAACTTTAAACAGAATGAGCGTTGGGTTGCTTATACCAAGTTAGTGTATGGCCCAATTATCGCGTGGATCTTAGTGACGGCAATTGCAGTAGGATGGTTAGATTTGGGGGAGTATCAAATTGGCACGTATAGTCTACCTCTACTGGCTTTTGTGCTGGGGTTTTATTCGCGAAAAACAGTTAACCTATTCAGTCGATTTGGCGACCATTTACTTGGTAAGGCCAGTGAATCCATTGAAAAGGGGCCAGCTGAAATACTGGCAAGTCGGCAGGCCTATCAGGCGCAGTTTCTCAATACACAACGTCCCCGTTCATATCAGGATCTGAAACAAACGGCATTTGATATTCAATATGAAATAGTGAAAACGGAAGTCATGGAAATGGAGGCACGCAAATGAAAATTAGCGTAATGCTTATTATGTTTTTAATAGTGTGTGGCTGTCGTTCTACAGACACTGTTCCCCGTCTTCACGAGGCGCTTAATAAAGAAGTCGATTTTTTGCACAAGCGCCATATTGAAACCATCGAAGCTTATGGTACGTCGCTGCAGCAAACCAAATCTGACGTTACTTCTATCAGTAGCGCGCTAGAGGCGTCAGATCGTGAACGTTTGTCTGCGTTAAGCCAGCGCAATCAGGCAACGCAAAATGTGTTGGTCAGCGAAGTACTTAGTCAGTATGACCAGCGCGTTTACGATGAAATTATCGCCACCTTTGATCAGACTCTCGAAGCGGTGTTTTGGCCGAACATTGTTAATAATCAAAATGCCTATCGCGATAAAGAAGAGGCATTGGGGGCGCAACTGGCTGCCCATCAGTGTCACAAAGTCAATAGTGGGTGTAGTAATATCGGCTTTGATAATTACCGCAAACTTGCCGAACAATATCGCACTTACGGCGTGCTTAGTGAGTACATTATTCATTTGGGTTACAAACAAGAAAGTGAAATCTGGCAGCGATTGTCAGAGTTAACCCACCAATTTAAGCAGTCAGCGAAAGCCCAGGCACAACAGGTGTCAATAAAGACCAATGGCAGTGAAGATTTACTACAACCTTTGAAAGGCCAATTTAAAGTAGTGACTGAGAAATTAGATTCCGGTATTGATGCGTTGCAACAAGAGCGCAATGCGATGACAGAACACTGGACGATAACGAAGCAGTCGTTAGTCCTGTTACAGCAAGAGGTTAACAAACCTGAAGTGTGGGAGCTCATTTTAGCCGGCGGAACCGAGCGTGTAAAAGACGAAGTGGCTATTTACACCAGTGCCATTCAAGAGACAGTGGGCGGTATAGCGGGGGCACCTGTTGGTAATGTCGCAGCCACCCTTTTTGATCAGACAGTAAATGGCATTGTAGATAACAGTGTCAGGTCACTGGGCAGATCGATAGAGATGCTTTTCAGTAACGCCGAAAACCAAGTACATAGCGAAGTGACTGATTTCTTGCAGTTAAACAAACTTAATCCATAGGGAAAGATGATATGCCGACTTTCAGACCGCCTAATATTGACCCCGTTTTAAGCCAAGAGGCGCAACATCTGGTAAGCACAGCAGCTGCTAAAATGGATGAGTGGTTAACCAACGCGTTTAAAAAACTTGAGGCAGACTTAGCCGACGACCTTAAAGACTTACAGGCAAAAATGCAGGCAGAGCACGCGCAGTTTATTGCAGAAGAAAGAAAGCGAAGTGAAGAGCTACTTGAACAAATAAAGCGCCTGAAAAGTGCTGGGAATAATCTTACGCCTTTAGATCCTGAACAAAAGCAAGTTATAGAACAACTGGCGCAACTTACGAACCAGGCCGAAACTGAGTTAAATGCCAGAGAACAACGATGGAAGGAGTTCGGTAATAAAACCACATCACTTGCCCTTAATGGGGTGAAAACCCTATTAAAAGGTATTATTTGAAGGGATTAAAGGCAAAATAACATGCTCAAACTTGACGATGGTTTTGCAAGAGGCCGTCCCGGCTGCAAAGCGGAAGTAATGCATTTACAGCGGTGTTTTAACAAGCTGTCTATCCACATGGCGGTGGACGGTTATTTTGGTAAAAGTACAGAATTAGCGGTGGCAGAGTTTCAACACGCACATGGTTTACCTGTGACCAAGGTAGTCGACAATGGGACCTGGCTTCGCATTGAGCAACTATTGTTTGACCAGTATGAGGCAACAGGAGCCTCAACCACACCAGATGCCCCTCAGACTGACAAAAGTGAAACAGCTTCAAGTAAGCCAACTAGCGACATTTGGACATGGTTTCGCGGTGATCTAGCTTGGTTACATGATAGAGAAGGGCACGCTGGCAAAGCATACTGGCCGGGCAGTGCATCTGGGATTACCCTCGACCCAGGCTTTGATTTGGGCTATCAAGAGCCCGAAGAATTGGAAAAGCATTATGCGTCTATGCTTAACTCTGCTCAGCTTGAGGCATGCAAAGGCGTTTTAGGATTAAAGGGGCGGGGGGCGAAAACATTTCTCAATCAATCCCTTGATCTATTGAGCATTCGCATATCGAAAAACCAAGCGCTTAAGGTGTTACCCCACATTGCAGAGCCTTATTGGGTGGCAGTGACAAAGCGCTTCCCTATCGTGAAGGATGTTAGTTGTCCTGGGGCAGTACATACTGCCTTGTTATCACTGGCGTTTAATCGTGGGCCAAACAACGATGCGCTGGAATGTTTACATGCGCCGCTTGCTCAACAGGACTGGCAAGCTTGTGCGACAGAAATTGGTAATATGCAGCAAGATCACGCGCTTGCTGGCATACGCAAGCGCAGGAAAATGGAAGCTGAATTGATTACAAAGAGCGTGTAGCAATATTTTGCGTTAACTTGGTTTACACCAAGCTATCGCCCAACCTTTGCAATCTCGTTCTTTTATAAGCTCGCTTATGCAGCACCTAGAGCCCTTTAACTTAGTTCAGCTTTTTGGCTATTGGGCCTCAAGGTCTGTTTCGCAATTGAAAGGCGTCCAGTTAGAACACAATTCGCAAACCAAAGATCAACAGGTTCTCGTTGGATGTTAATACATTTTGTAAGGTAAGAATTTACCAGACATTACAACATGGACGCGATCACCTTTAGGATCGTTTTCGCGCTGTAAATCCATAGAAAAATCAATTGCACTCATGATGCCGTCGCCAAACTCTTCATGAATTAATTCCTTTAAGGTAGTGCCATACACATTCACCAATTCATACCAGCGGTAAATTAGCGGATCGGTAGGGACTTCTGTTGGTAACGAGCCTTTGTAAGGCACAATTTGAAGCCAGGCAATCGCTTCGTCGGTAAGCTCAAGTAATTCGCCCACGGCTTCAGCTTGCTGCTTTGTCATGGCCATTTGGCCTAAACAGGCTGCAGTACTCCATTCTTTCGATTGGCCAACAACCTCAGCAATATGGCTCCATTTTATGCCTTTTAAAATCTTGGCTGACTGGATCATGTCGGTAACTTGGGTTCTCGATGTAATCATTTGCATTTCCTTAAACGTTTAGTTAAACAAAATGAGCGTAACTAGATTGCTGAAAATAAGTGCCAGTATTAGCACCTTGTACACAAAAAGAGGGTGTCGTTTTACTAACGGCTGGTACTCCGTATGTTGTGATGGATTTGGGTAGCGAAGCGAAAAGAGAAACTCAGATAGTGTTGAGAAGCGTTTGTCAGGGTTCACATGTAAAGCGCGTTTAAGGGCGCTATCAACCCAATTGGGTATAGGTCGTTTAGGGTCTAGTGCGGTTTGGTATGTTAACTTTTTCTGCTCGGCCAAGGTGCGACAGTGAGCGAGCTTTGTACGATAGGGGTAGCGACCGCACAAAAGATAGTAGGTGAGTACGGCTAAGGAGAACAGATCAGAGCGCTCTGAGCCGACATTTCCTATAAAGTACTCAGGTGCGGCAAAAAGTGCCGCGCCAGGAATAGGTGTGTCACTATAAAGGCTTGGGGCATCGGCTAAGGCTGCTGAGCCCAAGTCTATAATAGTACAGTGCCCTTGTTCGCTAATAATAATATTGTCGGGTCGTACATCCCTGTGAAGAATTCCCTGACGGTGCATCGCCTGTATACCTTTACCAACCTGCTCAATTATATTCCTAACTTGCTCTAAAGGCGGTGTAGGATTATCAATAGCCCATTGAGCTAGCGTTTGACCTTGTACATACTCACTAACGCTGTAATAAGCAGAGGGAGAGTACGGTAAACCCAAATCAGTAAACGTTGGGCTTTTAATAACATGTGACGAATTAATCCGTCTCGCAAACCAGCTTTCTATTAAGAACCCGTTTAGCATTTCCGGTGATAGGGCAAAGTCTGTAGCCGGCGTTTTTACAACCACAGGGCTGTTTGTGTGTATAGCTTCACAAGACGAATGGGTGGCAATAAAGACATGACTTCGGGCCGACGTATAAAGCTGTCGCTCTAACTTCAACCCATCAATTTCATCACCCGTTGAAAGGTTTGCAGTAGCGGGTTCTTCGCATACTTGTAAATCAGACTGCTGATTTGAGTAATTAACCACAGCATCAGATACCTCGGAATTGGTTATCAGACTGGTCGCCCAACGGCCTGTTAAGTACAGATGAATGAGGTGAAGTTGAAACGCCTTCATACGGTGGGTGTCTGTGAACGTTTAGGCCATCTGAGCTAGCTACAAGAACCTTTACGAGAAGTAAGGTGAGGTTGTCGTCGCTTCCTCTACTAAATGCCTCATGTACTACCAACGCAGCTTGGTTTTCAGGGAGTATTTCGGCCTCATTGATTTTCTTTAGAATGGTAGGTAGCGATATAAATTCATAAACCCCATCGCTACTTATCGAAAGCGTACTCGATGAGTTGAGGGTGAGTGTTGTATGCTCGATGTCTATGTTCGCTTGAACACCTAAAGCATTAGTAAGGTAACTCTGCGAAGGCTCACTTTCCGATACTTGACGATGAGGTTTTGTGAGTAAGATAGGCGATTGTGCGTTCTTAGAAAGAACTTGAATTTGGCAATCCCCCACATGAAACACATCCACGCGATTGCCCGTTACCACTGCCACTGTAAACGTGCACACATAACCTTTTTCTGGTGTATAGCAAAAGGGGCTTCTCTGCGTACGAGTATAAAGTAGCGCGTTTATTTCCTTGATAATGGTTTCAGCGCGCGTCTTAACCGACCATTGTTCCGGCGCCATGTTAAACAGTTTAACAAACTGCCTGGTAGCAAAGTCACTAGCAACTTGGCTAACCGTACTACTGCTCACACCGTCAGCGATAACAAAAACACTGCTTTGATTTGGGTTATCAGAAACATAGAAAGCGTATGCATCCTGGTTTATCGCTTTTACGCCGGCTGTAGAAAATGCACTTACACTGAGCGTGTTAGCTGGCGGATTAAATGGGGCGTTAAGCGGGGCTTGCTCATTCATGTTTTATTGCTTCTTACCTGCATATTTAATCTTGAGCCCAGTTAGTTACATCCAAGGAGAGTGGATAACGCCATCATGACTTGCCTTATAGGGACAGGGCATGATGGCTTTAAGATAAGTGCCCTAATTAAATAGGTAGTGTTTGCGAGGCAGCGGCCTTATCAACAGGGATAGTACGTTTTGGTAGCGTCTTAACATGGGTGGTGTATAGGGTTAGTCCAGTAAAGGCGAGGCCCCCAACAAGGTTTCCGAGTGCAGTTGGGATCTCGTTCCAGATGAAGTAGTCCATAACCGAGAAATCGCCGCCCATAATAAGACCAAATGGGAAAAGGAACATATTTACCACAGAGTGTTCAAAACCCATGAAAAAGAACAGCATGATGGGCATCCACATAGCCAACACCTTACCGCTTACGTGGGTTGAGATCATCGCTCCTACAACACCTAGTGACACCATCCAGTTACATAGCATGCCGCGGATGAAAATGGTGAACCAGCCGGCTGCGCCATGCTCTGCATAGCCTAACGTACGGGCTTCGCCAATACTGGCAACCTTGGTCGCAATCGCGCCGCCATCTACGTTGTATCCCATGGTAAAAATAAACGACATCATAAAGGCAACGGTTAATGCGCCGCCGAAGTTACCTAAAAAGACTAAGCCCCAGTTTCGTAATATCTGTTTTGGCGTAACCCCTGGGCGCTGGGCAAGCCATGCTAGCGGCGTTAATACAAACACGCCGGTTAAAAGGTCGAAACCCATCAGGTAAAGCATACAAAAGCCAACTGGGAACAGCACGGCCCCTAGCAGGAAAATGCCAGTTTGAACGGCTATGGTAATTGCAAAAACGGCAGCGAGTGCCAAGATTGCACCTGCCATATAAGCGCGTATTAGAGTATCTCGTGTAGACATATAAATCTTTGCTTCGCCTGCATCTACCATTTTGGTCGCAAACTCAGCGGGGAGAAGATAAGCCATGGTTTCACCTCACGTTGTCGTTATTAATAAGTTGCCAGTTGCCATCCGAAAGTTAGCTATCTACATGCGCTCTTGCAGATCAAAAAAAGGCGTCCGCAGCACTCTCGTTAGAGAGAACTGGGGACGCCTTTGTCCAAAAATTGTGCATTGTAGTAGCTATCAGATGTAATTTTTTAAAACGCTTTATATGTGCACGCCTTTGTACACTACAGTTCTTAAGCAATAATACATTGCAGCCATCGCTTCGAACTTTTTACTATCTATGGTTTTAAAACAACGAAAGAGTAGCCAAAAAAGTGCCAATAGATGAAAAATTAGCAATGGTGTCGAAAAAATCATATAAAACAAAATGTTAATGTTGTTTTTTTGGCAGGGTAAAAAGTGGCCTCGGTGAAAATATCAGCCATTTGCACTAAAAAGGTGGGTTCGTGAATGTTTAAGGTGCAATGTCGCTATCTATTTCACAAGCACACTAACGCTTTTAGCTAGGTTCTTTATTTGAGTGACTGTTTGAGCGTTTTTAATTGAAGCTTCATGGCTACATGTCTATCAGAACCTTGATCCCTCTTTGCATAATGCTCACGTTCAAATAGCTCGCAAAGTTGTTTAAATGATTTGGCTGCGTGCGGGGATAAAAAAGCGCTGGTGGCATTTATATAGGCAGATAAGGTTTTATTATCTCTATGTACCCCTGTCTTTATTTCAACAAGCTTTATCGCTTTTAGCAATATGCGATACGAAGGCGACAAGTGTTCCTTTTGTTTTTTAGGTAAAAAGTATAGCGCTAATATAAGCCCAATTAGCCCAAGCGCCGATAAAAATACTGCACGCATTTTTTGCGGAGTCAGCGCGCCTAATAGCTCCTCGAGCATATTGGTCTGAGCTGCATTATCAAAGCCCAGCACCCACTTGCTCCACGAATAGTCAAGTTGCTGAAACCAGCTTTGCAAGGTTGTAAAAAATGCAGAATTGCCAAGTTCACTTAGTATGGTTGTTTCCCGTGACTCTCCTAATTCTTCTAATGCGTGTTCAAGCCCAAAAGATAATCGAGACGGCGCGACCATGCTGGTGGGGTCAAAACGTATCCACTTGCCGTCTATTAAGGCCTCTACCCATGCGTGGGCATCGTACTGCCTTACTTGAAGGACGTTATCACTCAGTGCGCTGCCACCTTGGTAGCCGGTCACCATTCTAGCAGGCACGCCAGCTGCGCGAAGCACGTACACCATAGCGCCAGCATAGTGAGCACAAAAGCCGGCCCGTTGTTCAAATAAAAAGCTGTCTACAGGGTCCACGGGCATAGCGTTTGGGGAAAGAGTATAGCGGAAGCCCCCTTGATTGAATTCACGCATTACTGCATTGACGAGCTCTTTCGCATTGCTGTATTGATTAGCTAGCGTTTGTCCCCAAGCCCTGGCTTCGGGGTTGCCATTTGTTGAAACTTGCAAATTTAGTTGCGCTTCAAAGTTTCCTATTCCGTTAATGATTGGTGCGTTTGGAAAGTAGCGTAAATAAAAGGCTTTTTTGCTGGATATAGGGGTGTCGGCACGCAAGGTATAATCAAATAGCGTGCTGACAGTAATACTGTTCTTAAGGTTATTAGGCAATGAAGGTTCTAGTGCGAATAGCCACCTTTGTTGAGTAGGCTCTACAATCAATTCATAGTCAGTTACAAGGGGCAACTCTTTTTCTGCTAGATTCGATAGAGGCGTTGACCTTCCCATGGAAGCTAACTGTTGCTCGGCCCGTTTGCGTTTATCACTAATAGACCAGGTTTTTCCATCAAAATGCTCGAGTGTCATTGCACGCCAGTATCTAAAAGGCGCATCGGGCACCTCTTCTTCATTATTGAAGGTAGCACTAAAAGCGAGTTCAGATGAGCTAGCAAGTGATGCTATATCCCCAGGTGTTACTGTATCAGAAAGCCCGGTTTCTGTGGATTTTGATGTGGGCATTTGCCAAAGGGGCGGAAGCTGAGGCAACAGCAGAAATAAAAGTAGCGCAATGGGAAAAGCTTGAACAATAAGTACACTGACGAATTTAACGCTTCTCGCTATAGAAACATCAGCACCGTGATAAATGGCCGTTGCGACGAGCAATAATGTTAATATAGCTGTATAGCCTATCCATGCAAATACACTCAGTGACGAAATAAACCCGCAGCCGATTAAGAATAAGCAGGTACATATTAGTAGATGAAAGTCTCGCTTATTCTTAACGAGCATGATTTTTAGGGCGCACGCAATAGTCAACAAATTGATCATGCTATCAAGAAGACCTACTGAGAACCCGAACCAAGACAAAGCAAATACGGCAAGTAAAGCAAGCAAATTCACCGTACGTGAAGTAGGTAAGCTATGCAATGTGCTAAGGCCTGCGATTCTCACCACCACAGCACACCCGCTAAGCATCAATACCCAAATCATTAAAGGTGAGGTAAGCGTAGAGAGTATTAGGGAAAAGGCTGCGCAAAGTAGAAGAACAGCCACAGGCTGGGGTTGGCTAAATACGTTTTTTAAAACTGCTAATTGTGAAAACTGGCTAGAAGTAAGGATGTTCATCTTAAAGGCCTTATCTTCTTCTTTTGCTTGGAAGCTAAAGAAACGGGCCTGTTTATGGTTGAGCTGAACGACGAAGTATTATGGTTTGTGTTACTTACAGGTGCTAAACAAGCAAGTGCACTAAGGCATTCATGTATGTGCTCAGCTCCATGGTCAGGCGCAATATTTAGCCCTTTGAACTGTACACCGAACCCGCGTTCCGCACTCGCCCAAGAGCCCGCATTTGTCCAAGAAAGAATGGCATGAGTAAGTGCTGAAACAGCAGTTTCTAAATCTGTATTCGACGGTATCGAAAATATATAGCTGTCGCTTTGCAGAGAAGTAAAAGATTTAGAAACCCAATTTCCATTTTTAGCTACATGCTTCCACGATACCCGGTTAAGTGGCTGTCCAACTTCATAATCCTTCAAAGCGTAAAAGTCTTCACTACTGCTTGGGTCGCTCAATTCACTGACACTTTCTGATTCATTTGTATTTGCAATCTTATCGATAGTGATAGGGCCTTCTTCAGGCTTAGCATACACAACAACTTGCTGGTCAAAATCAAGGTGAGTCCAGCATTTATAAAGCCCAAGAGGAAAGTCGCAGGCGATGGTCATTCGCCCCAAAGTAAACGGTCCCCGCTTTGGTATTTGCAAAGGTACCCTGAGGCTTTGTCGTTGATCTTTGTTTGAACCTGGATGTTTATTTAACGCAAAGCTAAAGCTTCGCTCTAAAAATGCTGATTTGTCGAGTTGACTTGTCTTTTGACTGTGCGTATCTGCTGTGCGTACTACATTCAGCCATTTTACCGACAGTACGCCATTGCAGGCTCTCAACGGTGTGTTCTTATGAGGGATGATCTGAAGGTGTATTTCACCGTCTACGTTGCAGTGAAATGAGTCGGGCGGAAGCGCTTTAAGTGCTAAACGGGCAAAGTTTTGATGAGTGTAAAATAACGTGAGCAGCATAATGCTTAAGCACAAATAGCTAAGCAGTAACATCAAGTTGTTTTGATAGTTGGTCCCGAGTAAAAACAAGCACAGTGACAAAATAATAAACGACCACCCAAACCCACTTGGTAGTATAAAAATACTGTTCAAGTTTAGATGATGTTCGGGGGAAGCCGGAACACGCTTATCTAGCCACTTCAGTAGTCGATGTTTGAAGTAATTTGACAAGGAGGCTGGCACTTTACGCACGTGTAATACTCCAACAATCCATAAATACTACGCTGCTAATGGGTCGATACTATTAAGTAATTTTTGGCTCAGTTTTTCTCCATCAAAAGTTTGGTTATGTTGCCCCTGAGGAGCTTGGTGGGAAGGTAAACTTAATCGGTGTGCGGTAATTGCCACAAATACAGCCTGCACATCTTCAGGCGTCACATAATCTCTACCACACACATATGCCCATGCCTTAGCACCTTGAAGTATTGCTCGGCTTGCTCTCGGTGAAAGCGGGTTAGGGTAGTCGCCGCTATCTCTGCTTTCGCTTACCAGTCGCAAAATATAGTTGAGAATGGCATCGCTCGTATGAATAGCAGACACTTCACTTTGCATCTGGTGTAAGTTTGCTTCAGTTAGAATTTGGCTAAGAGGCGATGAAGCGTCTTGCTGCATAAGCATCGCTTTCTCTGCTTCCCAAGCAGGATAGCCCAGTGAAATACGCATAAAGAAGCGGTCTAGCTGCGACTCTGGTAAAGGGTAAGTGCCAGATTGATAGCTAGGGTTTTGTGTTGCAATTACAAAAAAAGGCGAGGGAAGTGCATGAGTTACACCATCAATACTCACTTGGCGCTCTTCCATTGCCTCTAATAGGGCACTTTGAGTTTTAGGGCTTGCTCTATTTAGTTCGTCGGCTAGAACCACTTGGCTGAAAATAGGGCCATGTTTAAAAGAGAAGCGTTTTTGCTCATCGCTTTCGTGACTGTGAAAAATGTTTACGCCCAACATGTCCGATGGAAGCAAGTCTGACGTAAACTGAATACGCGCATAGTGAAGACCAAAAACTTGTGAGAGGGCATGTGAAAGGGTGGTTTTTCCCATTCCAGGTAAGTCTTCAATTAACAAGTGACCATTGGCCAGTAAACACGTAATGGCGAGTTTCAGCTGATGCTCTTTGCCAATAATCTTTTGACTAAGAGCTTGCTGAATACGAATAATATCTTGGCGCATAGTTTTGTCACTTTTATTTAAAAATACTCTGTCAATCTATAAATGATAGTTTTAATCATGGTAGCAACGATAGGGTATCGCTTTCTATTCTAATACCTCTGTAAATTTATACGTTGGTATGCAATAGGTCTGTTCAACGTTTAATATTCACGATTCCTCAAAACATCTGCTATTAAGTGCTGCGTAGTTTAACTGTGTTGTCTATAATGGTGCCTCTTAAAAAGGAAGTAGTTATGAAAAGCATTGAAATAGATGACGATTTATATGCCTTCATCGCCAGCCAGACTAAGCATATTGGTGAGAGTGCATCGCAAATTTTAAGACGTTTACTTTTACCTGAAGACGGAGCTGTATCGCAGGGCACAGAGCCTAGTGCAGCATCATCGACGCCTGCAAAAACAAGCGAAACAAAAAGTGCAGACGTTACAGAGTCGATAAGTAAGCCAAGCACGGCGGTAGAGGTAGAAGTGGAGCCTAAAGCGCCATTAGCTAAAACTGCTACTAAAGCGTATAACGTTTCGGTAAAGTCAACGGCGAATAAAGCCTCGGTAAGTAGAACTGCGGCAAAGAAAGCGCCAGCAAAGGCCACTCCAGCAAAGGCCACGCCGGCAAAAACTGCTGCAGCGAAAACATCCGCAGGCACCAGAGCGGCGAAAAAGCCATCGGCACCTACTGAAACACCGCTTTCAAACGAAGCCCACACCAAACGAGATATTTTGGATGCCGTTTCAAAAGATGCATTAAGCACCTTTACTAAACGGGTTGATCAGTTCTTGTTTGTTTTAAGTGCAGCGCACAAGCTTAATGCAGAAAATTTTGCGAGTGTTGAAAGTATCAAGGGGAAAAACCGTACTTACTTTGCGACAAGTAAGGAAGCGTTACTTGAAAACGGCAGCAGCACTAATCCGAAAGCTATACCAGATAGCCCTTTCTGGGTGGTGACAAATAACAACACTGCCAAGAAAACAAACATGCTGGAACAAGTTTTGCGTAACCTAGGTTATCAACCAGATGTAATTGAAACCGTTGTTGCGCGTTTCTCTTCAGAAGGTAAATAGCAAGCCAAGTAACAAACAACGAAACTTCTAAATAAGGACTTTTTTCATGGCATTACATCCGCAGGCTGGAGAGCATGCAGCAAAAGAACAACTCATTAACGTCCCCCAGTTAGTGAGCCAGTATTACAGCTACAAACCGGATATGAATGACCCGGGCCAGGCGGTGTCTTTCGGTACTTCTGGCCACCGTGGCACGGCGTCGAACGCTACCTTTACTGACACTCACATCAGTGCAA
Organism: Alteromonas sp. ABH4_454; assembly: GCF_056311775.1. Classification (NCBI taxonomy): domain Bacteria; kingdom Pseudomonadati; phylum Pseudomonadota; class Gammaproteobacteria; order Alteromonadales; family Alteromonadaceae; genus Alteromonas; species Alteromonas sp. ABH4_454. The sequence goes on from NZ_CM149972.1 coordinate 2,448,046, forward strand.
TTTGCCAAGCTTTGGTAGAATACCGCAAGCAGGAAGGTATCGACGGCCCGCTATACGTTGGTAAAGATACCCACGCGTTATCTGAACCTGCCATGATCACCGCCATAGAAGTTTTATGTGCTAACGGCGTGGATGTCGTGGTGCAACGTTCAGATAACGAAAGCCTGGGCTATACGCCAACGCCTGTTATTTCCCGCACTATCATTCGTTATAATCGTGCTGGTAATAAAGACAAGGCGGACGGAATTGTTATTACGCCCTCTCATAACCCTCCTTCAGACGGCGGCTTTAAATACAATCCCCCACACGGTGGCCCTGCCGATAGCGATGTAACTAAGCAAATTCAAGATCGCGCAAACACGTTAATTGCTGATGGCAACAAAGATGTTCAGCGTATTGATATTCGCCAAGCTACCGAGCGTAAATTGGTTCGTGAAGAAGACTTTATGGAACCTTATATCGAAGACTTAGCTAAAGTCATCGACATGGATGCGATTGCAAAAGCGAAATTAAAACTAGGCACAGACCCATTGGGTGGCGCAGGAGTAGGGTATTGGTCGCGTATTTCTGAAAAATACGGGTTAGATATCACAGTGGTTAACGATGCTGTCGACCCTCAATTTGGTTTCATGCGCCGTGACAAAGACGGCAAGCTTCGCATGGATTGTTCATCTGCTTACGCCATGGCAGGGTTGATTGAGTTAAAAGACAACTTCGATTTAGCATGGGGTAACGACCCGGATTTCGACCGTCATGGTATCGTGTGCAAAAGCGCAGGGCTGATGAACCCTAACCATTATTTGGCTGTGGCGATTAATTACCTTTATACCCACCGTCCGGACTGGCCTAGTGACTTGAATATCGGTAAGACACTCGTATCTAGCAGCATGATTGACCGCGTAGCGAATAGTCTAGGTAAGCCGCTGGCTGAAATGCCTGTTGGCTTCAAATGGTTTGTAGATGGTCTATCTAACAGCACTATTGGCTTTGCGGGTGAAGAAAGTGCGGGTGGTATCTTTCTAGAGCGCAACGGTAGTACCTGGGCGACAGATAAAGATGGCTTTATTCTTTGTTTACTAGCAGCAGAAATTTTAGCCGTTACGGGTAAAGATCCGGGCGAGCACTACAAAGCGCTAACGGAAAAGTTTGCAGCACCGGTATACAGCCGTGTTGATGTAGCAGCAACCCTTGAGCAAAAGCAGAAACTTTCAGCGATGGATGCATCGGTAGTTACTAGCGATACGTTAGCAGGAGAGTCTATCACTTCTGTGCAAACTCATGCTCCGGGTAATAACGCGGCTATTGGCGGCGTTAAAGTATCGACGGAAAATGGCTGGTTTGCAGCACGTCCTTCTGGTACTGAGCAGATCTACAAAATTTATGCAGAGAGCTTTAACGGTGAAAGTCACTTACAGGAGTTAATTGCTGAAGCCGAAGCTTTAGTTGGTAAAATCATAAAGTAAGTACAAAAATAAACCGTTTTTAAATTAATTTTGTAATAAGAATGTTAAAAACCGCATGAATGCATACGAATTCATGCGGTTTTTTGTTATTTTAACAAAATAATTACAACATAATCGTTTAAGCGCTGCTATATTGCTGTCATATTCTGAAGTTATTCTGTAATTAAATTACGTTTTTGGTGTGTAAACACCGCTTCTACTTAAGAGTGAGACGCAAAATGAACGCAAAAGCGACCAAGACGCAACCCTCTCCAGTGATCGATAAGGCTGCATTCAAAGCAGCGGTTATCAAACACTTACACTGCACACTAGGCACCGACGAAAACAAAGCAAACAACCACGCTTGGTGGAAAGCAACTTGTGCGGCAATTCAAGAGCAAGTGCTTGAAGGATTGCGCAAGACGCAGAAGAGTCACTATTTGAACGACACCCGCGCCGTTCATTACTTCTCGGCCGAGTTCCTTATGGGTCGTTTACTTTCAAACAACCTGCAAAACTTTGGCTTGTTCGATGTTGCTGGCGGTGCACTGAAAGAGTTAGGCGTTGAGATTTCAGATATTCTTGAAGAAGAGCCTGACATGGCACTGGGTAACGGCGGCCTTGGCCGACTAGCAGCATGTTTTATTGACTCCCTTGCAACCATGGAATTACCTGCAATTGGGTATGGTATTCACTACGAACACGGTCTGTTCCGTCAGGAAATTAAAAGCGGTGCGCAAATTGAGCGCCCAGATAGCTGGCGTGATTACGGCAACCCGTGGGAAATTTGCCGTCCAGAGTCTATACAAGAAGTCTCTCTTTATGGCTATGTAGAAACTAAGTACGGCGAAAATGGTCGCGTGCTTAAAGAGTGGCACCCAGGCTCCATTGTAAAAGGTGTACCATGGGATATTCCGGTTGTAGGCTATGAAGGTAAAACCGTAAACGTACTGCGTTTGTGGCAGTCAGAAGCGTCTGATTACTTCAACTGGGACGTATTCAATGCAGGTGGCTACGTTGATGCACAGCGTGAAAACGTGCAGGCAGAAACTATCTCGAAAGTACTTTATCCAAACGATGAAACCGAAGCGGGTAAAGAGCTGCGCCTTATTCAGCAATACTTCTTCTGCTCATGCTCGCTTAAAGACATTATTCGTCGTTACAAGCGCGCCCACGGTGACGATTGGAGCCGTTTCGCAGATCAAGTTGTTATCCAGCTAAACGATACTCACCCAGCTATTTCAATACCAGAGCTAATGCGTATTCTTGTGGATCGCGCAGAGTTAGGTTGGGACGAAGCTTGGGGCATCTGTACGAAAGTATTCGCCTACACCAACCATACCTTGCTGCCAGAAGCACTCGAAAAGTGGCCTGCACGTATGATTGAGAAAATTCTTCCTCGTCACTTGGAAATCATTTACGAAATCAACCATCGCTTTATGGCAGAGGTTGATAAGAAATGGCCTGGCGACAATGCCATGAAAGCTAAGCTTTCAATCATTGAAGAGGGTAACGAGAAAATGGTGCGAATGGGTCACCTTTCGGTAATCGGCTCGTTTGCGGTTAACGGCGTGGCGGAAATGCACTCTCGTCTTGTTAAATCATCGCTTTTCCCAGAGTTCGATGAACTGTATCCGGGTAAGCTTACTAACGTGACCAACGGTATTACGCCGCGTCGCTGGTTGAAAGCGTGTAACCCTGGGCTGTCTAAGCTTATTGATAAGAAAATTGGTGATGACTGGCCGCGCGACTTAGACAAGCTTCAGGGCTTGGCAAAATTCGCAAGCAACAAAACGTTCCAAAAGCAATTCATGAAAGTGAAGCTTGAGAACAAAGAGTTGTTAGCAGAAGAAATTCGCAATTCACTGGATATAGAAGTAGACGTTAATGCTATTTTTGACGTGCAGATTAAGCGTTTGCACGAATATAAGCGTCAACATTTAGCACTATTAAATATTATGGCCTTGTACCGTCGTATTCTTGAGAATCCTGATTACGATATGCACCCACGTGTCTTTGTATTCGGTGCAAAAGCGGCACCGGGCTACAAGCTAGCAAAAGATATTATTTACGCGATTAATAAAGTTGCTGACAAGATCAATAACGACCCGCGCGTTAATAACAAGATTAAAGTGGCATTCTTACCAAACTATCGCGTGTCGCTAGCAGAGAAAATGATCCCTGCAGCAGACGTGTCTGAACAAATCAGTACAGCAGGTAAAGAGGCTTCGGGTACGGGTAATATGAAGCTTGCGCTAAACGGCGCGGTGACTATCGGTACCCTTGACGGAGCAAACGTTGAAATTGCTGAAGAAGTAGGCGACGACAACATCTTTATCTTTGGTCTTACGGTAGAAGAAGTTAACGAGCTTAAAGCTAGCGGCTACAACCCGCACGACTACTACTATAAAGATCCTGAAATTAAAGCTGTGCTGGATTGGTTAGAAACCGATTACTTCACTCCGGGTAAACCAGGTGCCCTGGTATCTATTAAGCAAAGCTTGCTAGATAACGGCGACCCCTACATGGTACTCGCGGATTTCCGCGCCTATTCTGACGCGCAAATTGCCGTTGATGCAGCTTATCGCGACAAAGAGCGCTGGGCGGAAATGGCGATTATCAACACAGCGAAGATGGGTAAGTTTACTTCAGATCGTTCAATTCGTGATTACGTAGAGCGCGTTTGGAAACTTTCACCGTGTAAGATTGAAAGCTAATCGCAGAAGCGTATAGAAAGAACCCGGCAGTGGTAAACTTGCCGGGTTTTTTTATACCTCTTAAAAAACGTCTATATTGTTATAGCAGTGTTTCGTTTTACGGCACTGCCTTGTTTTAAAGGTTCGCGTGTTATTTTAATAACGATAGCTAATTAGCTATGGGGTAGACGAGGACCAGAATTATACTTTTGTTGTACAAAAGTATAAGAAGGTATGCAAAATCATACTCACGTGCCGTTGCGCCATTTGTATCGGCATGGTCTTATATAAGTAGTTGTTTTTAGTACCTAGAAGCGTAAAGCTCAAGGAAAACATCATGAGCCAACATACATCACTGGCAACCATTCCCAATCGCTATGCGTTTATCGATAGCGTTTTAAAACAAGCTTCTCAAAGCACGTCTGTATCTTTGATGCTAGTTGATGTTGTGCGTTTCTCAGATGTAACAACGAGTCTAGGCATTCACGTCGGCGACCGCTTCTTGCTAGAAATTGCCAACCGTATTCAACGCCTTTTTGGTCAGCAAGTGCTTATTGGCCGAATTAGCGGCGATGTATTTGGAATCGTTTTTCCCAACGAAAATAGGGAAGCGGTGATGCGACAAATGTTCGAACGTCTTGTCGAGCATTTTAAAACGCCCATGCATTATGAAGGTACGGCATTTATCGCTGACTTTAATGTAGGCGTGGTATGTGGCGAAAACGACAAGTTTGATATTACCGCGTTTGTATCTCGGGCAGAATCAGCATTAAAGCAGGCCAAAGAGAATAAGTACGAAAACTACTTCGCACTGACCAAGTCAGATAAATCTGATACGGGCAGAAGTTTAGCGCTAAAAGCTGACCTAAAACGCGCACTGTCCCAGAATGAACTTGAGCTTTACTATCAACCCAAGGTAGACCTAAATACCCTTGAAGTAGTGGGGGCTGAGTGCCTGTTGCGTTGGAACCATCCTCTTGACGGTGTGTTGTTTCCTGGGCCATTAATCGAAGCCGCAGAGTCATACAATATGATGAATGAGCTGGGTTACTGGACATTGGAGCAAGCATTTAGAGCACTCGCTGAACTGGATGTACTGCGGATGCCGATTGTTCTGTCGGTAAACATTTCACCTACTCAGCTTTATGACAATCAGTTAATACCTACACTGAAAATGTTAAGTGATACCTATGGTTTGCCGCTATCTCTCATTGAATTAGAACTCACCGAAGACGTTGCGCTATCTAATTCCTTAATGGTGAAAAGACAGCTAGATGAGCTAAGAAGTCTGGGTGTGGCTATATCAGTAGATGACTTCGGCAAGGGATATTCCAACCTTGCTTATATTCGCGACCTAGATATCGATGCCCTGAAAATAGATAAATCCTTCGTGATGGAATTAGAAGCACATCCGGTTAATAGGGCGATTATTGAGGCGGCAAAAGTAATAGGCCAAGCCAAGAATTGTTGTGTGGTTGCTGAGGGCATTGAAACTGTTGAGCAGCTTCACATTCTTCGAGAGGTCGGGGTCTCTCAAGGTCAGGGGTATTTATTCTCGCGTGCTATACCTTTTACTGAATTCGTGCAACTTATTCAGCAAGAAATCATTGTCGGTAGTTCGCCAAGAAGGGCCCAAGCCTAGCCACTACCACCGCTAGCCAATCGTAATTAACCTCAGTAGCTTTGTACTTTATTGCGTCTTTGTTTCTAGTTTTTTATTTTTGGGCGCCTAATTAGGTTAAGTATTGCTACCCCCTTAGTACTAAAGAAACTGCGTAGTCTTGTAGAATATCGCGACTAGTGCAGAAAAGCGTTATTTATTAGTTACAGCCTAGCGCAATAAAACCTTGAGATAAGGTGATTTTGATAGACTGTCTCGGTACACTTAAGTTATTCGAGATTAGACAAAGTCAACAAAGCTCACACTTATGCAAGAACTTATCGAAAACGGCCAATTTTTAACACTTTCTCGCCGTCAACCCGAGTTATTCGAACGCGTTCATCAATTTACGCTAGCCAACGGCACTGACGTTAGTATCACTGCGCCTGGCATCATTAGTTTTTCCGTACAGCCTACCTCTACGCCAAGTAGACGCATTGTTTTGTCCTGTGGTGTTCACGGTAATGAAACTGCACCTATCGAAATTTGTGATGAATTAGTTAAAGGCATCCTTACAGGGGCAATGACGTTAGCGCACGATGTACTGTTCTTATTCGGTAATTTACCGGCCATGGATATTGCTGAGCGCTTTGTCGAAGAGAACATGAACCGCTTGTTTAGCGGGGCGCACTCAACTGGCGAGGGTTTAGTGAACGCTGAACGTGTGCGTGCTAAGCAGCTAGAAGAGGCGGTGGCGTCTTTCTTTGAAGCAGCTGAAGGCACCCGTTATCACTACGACCTGCACACGGCAATTCGCGCTTCGAAAAATGAAAAATTTGCGGTATATCCTTATCTTCACGACAGAGTTCATAGCAAAGGGCAACTAGCGTTCCTTGCGGCGTGTGGGGTAAAAACCATTCTACTTTCTGAAAGTTCAACCACCACGTTTAGCTATTTCTCTTCTTATCAATATAACGCTCATGCGTTTACCGTTGAACTTGGAAAAGTACGCCCGTTTGGGCAGAACGATATGAGCCGATTTGCGGATGCTAAAACCGCACTTACGCAGCTTATAACTGAACAAGACTTTGCTCCTTCGGTAAATATGGACGACCTTGATATCTACCGCGTGAACCAAGTAATAAATCGCCAAGACGAAGCGTTTACACTTCATTTCGACGACGATACACCAAACTTCACTGACTACCCTAAAGGCACCGTATTGGCGTCTGAACCAAACAAAGAATACGTAGCTGAGCAAGACGGTGAAGCCATTGTATTTCCTAATGCAAAGGTTGCCATTGGGCAACGTGCCTTATTAACCGTAGTGCCTACCACGCTGGATAAACTAGATGTTTAAACTCGATAGCCGTTTACACAATGATACATTTTTTGTCTGTGATCTTTCGCTGTGTCGTGTACTGTTAATGAACGACAGTCAATTTCCGTGGCTGATACTGGTGCCGATGAAAAATGATATCGCGGAAATTATCGACTTATCAGAAGATGAGCAGGTGGTCTTGCTAAGAGAATCTGCGCGGGCTTCAAAAGCGATGCAGGCCATATTTTCACCGTTAAAACTAAATGTAGCCGCATTAGGTAACGTGGTAAGACAGCTTCATGTGCACCACGTCGCGCGTTTTGAAAACGACTGTGCTTGGCCAAAACCTGTATGGGGTAATCAGCCTACAGTGGCCTATGACACCAGTGAAGCGCAAGCACTTGTTGAGACCATCAAGCAATGGTTTAAAGACAACGGTTAGGCGGGTATGCCTAAATAGCGGTAAATTAACAGTTCACATTAAAAGGAGTTACGCATGATTGTTTCAACTACCCCAACCTTGGAAGGTCACAAAATTGAAGCCTATTACGGTATTGTCGTGGGCGAGGCCGTAATGGGCGCAAATGTGTTCAAAGATCTCTTCGCGTCTATTCGCGATATCGTGGGCGGGCGTTCGGGGTCTTATGAAGAAGAGCTTACCACTGCGCGAAAACTCGCGTTTACCGAACTAGAACATGAAGCAAGAAGTATGGGCGCGAATGCGGTGGTTGGTATAGACCTAGACTATCAAGTCATTGGTGACAAAGGCAGCATGCTAATGGTGAGCATTAGCGGTACTGCAGTAAAAACGACGCCAGTATAAATACAGAAAAGTGTATATTTTAACGTATGCGCTTATCAATCAATTGAAGCGAGACTTGAGCCCGTTGTTTATCTACGGTGGCAATGTCTCGCTTTTTTTGTTTTTTACCCTCAAAATAAACCTAATTAAGGAAATGGAATGCTAAGAAAATGGATGTTTGTCCTATTTGCCGCATGCTCCTGTCAGCTATTTGCGCAGGATGGTCTTCAGTATCAAAAACCGTCTAAAGAAATTCTAGATTTAGTGGATGTTACGCTTGCACCAGCGACTCTCGTAGATGATGCACAGAAGAATATGGTGCTGTTGTTTCGCGATAACTATAAGTCGATAGAAGACTTATCTAAAGAAGAGCTTCGCTTAGCAGGCCTGAGAATTGACCCTGCCACCAACATTGGAAGTCGCGTCACTTACTATAATAAATTAGAGGTTCAGCGAGTCGGCAGCAAGGACAGCGTTACGGTCGAAGGCATGCCTGAAACACCGCGTCTAACTAACTTTTCTTGGTCACCGAATCAGCGCTATATGGCGTTCACTCACACCACAAGTAAAGGTGTTGAGTTGTGGGTGCTTGATATCAAAGCGGCTGCAGCGAGACAGCTGTTTGATAAACCCATAAATGCGAACATGGGGGATACCTTAAATTGGAATGCAGATAGCCTTTCACTTTTGGTAAAAGTAGTACCCACAGATAGAAAAGATTTAATCGACACCAGCGTAGCAGTGCCGACTGGCCCAACGATCTCAGTGAGCGACGGTAAAAAAGCACAAAACCGCACATATCAAGACTTGCTGAAAAACAAGAACGACGAGTTCAATTTTGAGCAATTAGCCCGTTCTGAAGTTTATAAAGTGCCTTTAAAAGGGAAGCCTTCGCCGTGGTTAGCGTCAGGAATGTATGGCGATATTAGCGTTTCTCCGGCCGGCGACTATGTGATGGTGCAGGAGTACAACACGCCGTTTTCTTATTTAGTGACCTACCGCCGTTTTCCCCACACTATCAGCTTGTATAATAAAAATGGAACTCTGGCTAAAACACTTGTCGACGTTCCCCTTATTGAAGACTTACCACAAGGTTTCATGGCTGTTCGTACCGGGCCTCGCGACGTACAGTGGCGCAACGATAAACCGAATACAATCGTATATGCTGAAGCGCTAGACGGAGGAGACCCTGACACAGAAGTCACGCACCGTGACAAGCTAATGCAGCTTGAAGCACCATTTAGTGGCGAAGCTGAGCAAATCCTTAAAACAGAGGACAGGTTTTATCGCTTTATTTGGAGCGACGACAGTGTCGCGATAGCGATGGATTATTGGTGGAATACCCGCAACCTTAAAACGTATCTGTTTAGTCCTGACCAAAATAAACCTGCGAAGATTATCTCAAACCGAAGCTACCAGGATAAATACAGTGATCCGGGCAATTTTGTTACTCGCAAAAATGAGTACTTCAAAGACGTGCTTGCGCTAGAAGGAGATAATGCGTTTTTGCTTGGAGATGGTTTTACGCCTGAAGGGCAGTTTCCATTCTTAGATAAATTAAATCTTAGAACTCTTGAAACATCGCGGGTGTATTCAAGTGAGTACACTGATAAATTTGAAGACTTGCGCGATTTCAATATGAAAAATGACCGCTTGTTGGTAAGAATTGAGTCTAAGCGAGATTATCCGAACTACTATTTCCGTAGCTTAAAAGATAGCACGCTGACTCAGTTAACCCACTTTGAAAACCCTTTCGAAAGCATTCAAAACGTTAAGAAAGAGGTGATTACGTACAAGCGTAACGACGGTTTAGATTTAACAGGTACCTTATATTTGCCAACAGATTACGAAGAAGGCAAACGCTACCCGATGATCCTATGGGCTTACCCAGAAGAATTTAAGGATAAATCTAGCGCAGGTCAAAACACACAAAACCCTAATCGTTTTATCTATCCATGGTACGGTTCGCCTATCTATTGGGTAACCAAAGGCTATGTGGTGCTAGACGATGCTTCTTTCCCTATTGTAGGGGAGGGGGACGAAGAGCCTAACGACACCTTTAGGCCTCAGCTAGTTGCCAACGCAAAGGCAGCAATTGATGCGCTAGACGAAAAAGGGCTTATTGACCCCGAGCGCGTCGCGGTAGGCGGGCATAGCTATGGTGCCTTCATGGTAGCAAACCTGTTGTCCCATTCGGACTTATTTGCTGCCGGTATTGCCCGTTCTGGTGCCTACAATCGTACACTGACCCCGTTTGGTTTTCAGTCGGAAGAACGCCATTACTGGGATGCGCCAGACGTGTATTACACTATGTCGCCATTTATGCACGCTGAGAAAATGAAGACGCCACTTTTACTAATACATGGTGAAGCAGACAATAATTCGGGTACGTATCCTATGCAAAGTGAGCGTTATTTTAACGCTTTGAAAGGCTTAGGCGCAGTGACGCGACTAGTTATGTTGCCAAAGGAAAGTCATGGATACCGTGCGAAAGAAAGTGTATTGCACACCCTTTGGGAACAAGACCAGTGGCTTGAAAAGTATGTGAAAAACAAAGGCGCTAAACAGTCACAGTAATATTATCTATTAATTCATAGCGTAACTAAAAAAAGGTGGTCACCTATTAAGTGACCACCTTTTTCTTTTGCTATAAAACTCATTTCTATCTTGGCAGTTTCACTACCAATAGAGTGCACATGTATCTAGCTCTTATCTGTGTCCATCTTCTCTTTGAAAGTTGCATAGCCAGCATTATCATTAATGTCAGCTTTATCAATAGCACTATCGTCAGCGTTAGTTTTATCAATAGCAATTTCATCAATAATAACGGCACAAGCCGCATCACCGGTAATGTTTAGCGCGGTGCGGATCATGTCAAAAATTCTGTCGAGGGCAAACAATAAGGGTAAGCCCTCAATAGGAATGCCTGCAGCAAGTAACACGGCAACGACCAAGAATGACGGGCCAGGTACTCCTGCTTGACCAACAGCCCCAAGGGTAGAAGTCAGGATAATAGCGACATAGGCGCCCATGGATAAATCGATATTGAAAAGCTGTGCAAAAAACACCGCGACTAGGCCGTAATAAATAGCGTTTCCGCTCATATTAATGGTAGCACCTAAAGGCAGTACAAACGACGCCGTTGCATTTCTTACACCTAGCTCGTTTTCAACAGTATTCATAGTAACTGGTAGCGTTGCCATAGATGAAGCAGTTGATAGCGCCACTGCTTGCGGCTTTTTCATCGCAACAAGAAAAGACTTAGCCGATGTTTTTGTAAATAGTTGAACCAGTAGGGGGTAGACCACAAAACCAAACACTAAAATAGCAGCAGTAAACACTAAGAAAAGTTTGAACACCACCATAAGCGCGGCAAAACCGAATGTGCCTACAGCCTCTGCCATTAAGCCGAAAACGCCGATAGGGGCAATTTTCATTACGCAGTTAATCATCCACACCATGGCATCAACAATGGTGTTTACTCCATTTAAAATAGGCTCACGGTTCTTTTTCGGCTGTTTGGAAAGGGCAAGACCGAAGAATAAGCAAAACACCAAAACTTGTAGAATGTTAGCGTTAGTTAATGATGCAAACACATTAGTTGGGATCATGCCTGTCACGGTTGCCCAAAAGGAGGGAAGTTCACCTTTAGAAGCGTATTCACCAGAGAACATGCCTTGCACCGATGATACATCAATACCAATACCAGGCTTAAACACTTCTCCCATTATTAGCGCAAGCCCTACAGCTAGAGCAGAGGTTAAACCAAAATAGGCTAGGGTAGATAGCCCCACTTTTCCCGCGTTGGTGCTGTTACCTAGCCCCGCTGCACCTGAGATAAGCGCCACAGCGACCAGTGGAATAACCAGCATTTTTATCAGGTTGATAAAAATAGCTCCCAAAGGTGCGAACATTTCGGCGCTTTCACCCATAAAGGCACCAACGGCAGTACCAATGATCATAGCAATGACAACTTGTACGCCGATATTGCTAAGTAAGGATTGTTTATTAGACACGTCTAGAACCTCTTAGAGTGTATTTATGTGATGGAAAGATAGTGAGCGGTCTGTGCTAGTAGCTAGCCTAAACGGCATACTTAGATGCACATAGTGACTGAAAGCACCTAACTAAAAAGAATTGGATCAGGTGCTCGCTTTAAGCGCGACTATCGGTAATGCGTTTATATTGCGTTGCTATTTCTCGGGTTTCTTTTCGTTATCGCCACTATCATTATGTGCTTGTGTCAACGAAGCATGGTCGCTGGCCGTTTCAGTCTCGGCATGACTGCGGTCAGAAGCTTTGTTTGGATTGCCGTACTCGTCACCGTCTTCGTCATCATCATCAAAAGGCTTAGAGGGGGTAGGAAATTTAAACTTAGCGCTGTATTTAAGTAACGTAATATTTCCAATAACTACGCCTAATACCAAAACAATAACGATGATGACCCAGGTAGTACTCATAAAAATTCCGTAGGCTAGCGCCCTTTGTTCAAAACGTAGCGATTATACAAGTTAGGCAGCTGCGGCAAAATACACGATTTACCTTCTATATCGCTTTGTTCAATGGCTTGTGTAAAACCGTCTAGGTTTCTGGCACTTTCAAAGGTACTGGCCGTGCTTTTAAAGCTCAAATGCCAAGGCTCAACGGCCACACCACCACTATTAACAGAGAAAGGACGGTAGAAACCGAACTGTTCCATATTATCAGCTAGCCAACAGGAAAGATTATGGCAGGGGCCGCCACTAAGATATTCGCTTTCTACAAGGTTAAAGTTGCCGTCCCAATTGTGCACAGCAGCTCTGTCATAAACGTCAACATCGGTACCCCAATGATGACGACTGCCGCCAGGTAGCGCAGACCAGGTCAAAATAGCATGGAGTTTTTCATCGTCACTTAGCGTTTCGAAAGGAAGTTCTGTGCCGTTAACGTCAAGAAGCTGCGCCTGTCCCGTCCACTTGCGGTTAAAAATGGCAGCTTGCCTATCAAAATCGCGAAAGCTACTGACTAACTGTAAGTCTATACCGTCATTGTGCGCAGCATCTTGCATAGCAAGAAAGGGCGAAATGACGTCTTGATGAAGCCTATGGCCATTGCCAGCATCAACAAGGTAGTCGTTGTGCTGGCCCAGCCATGCTTGTTGCGGTATCTGATTCATATAAGACAAAAAAGCTATTTTGCCAGCAAGCGTTCTAAAATACCGAAATACATATCGGCAAGTTGCTCTAGGTCAGCCATTTTTACGCACTCGTCAATTTTGTGAATAGTGGCGTTAACCGGGCCTAGCTCAATAACTTGTGCCCCCGTAGGTGCAATAAAGCGGCCATCAGATGTGCCGCCAGCAGTAGAGAGTACCGTAGGTGTACCTTTAACTGCAGCAATCGCACCTTGGGTTGCCTCTAATAGCGCGCCTGTATCGGTCAAAAATGGTTGTCCATTAAAGGTCCAGTTTATCTCGTACTCAAAATCGTGGGCGTCTAAAATAGCGGTGACACGTTCAATAAGAAGTTGGTCAGTTACTTCTGTTGAAAAACGGAAGTTGAAGCAAACGTGAAGTTCGCCAGGTATTACATTACCTGCACCTGTACCTGCGTGAATATTTGAAATCTGAAAGCTGGTGGGTGGGAAGAAGTCGTTACCGTTATCCCAATGTGATTTTGCTAATTCATCAAGCGCTGCCATGGCGCTGTGTACAGGGTTGTTAGCTAGATGAGGGTAGGCAACATGACCTTGCACGCCCTTTACAACTAAATCACCCGTTAATGAGCCTCTACGGCCATTTTTAACAATATCACCCACTTCGTCTGTTGAAGAGGGTTCACCAACAATACACCAGTCAATCTTTTCGTTTCGCGCTTCTAGGGTGTCGATTACTCGTGTAGTACCGTTAATAAACGGGCCTTCTTCGTCGCTCGTGATAAGGTAAGCAATGCTTCCCTTGTGGTCTGGATACTTGTTCACAAATTCACGGGTGGCGACTAGCATAGCGGCAAGGCTGCCTTTCATGTCGGCAGCGCCGCGCCCGTGCAAATAGCCATCAACTTCTGTCGCCGTAAATGGTGGTGTTTTCCACGCTGACTCTGGGCCGCTTGGTACCACATCGGTATGGCCAGCAAAACAAAATACGGGGCCTTCTTTACCTCGGCGAGACCAAAGGTTAGTGGTGTCTTCAAACACCATAGTTTCATTGTCAAACCCCAGAGCGCTTAGAAACTCGCCCATGGCCTCTTGGCAGCCCGCATCTTCTGGCGTTATTGAGCGGCGGTTTATGAGTTGCTTAGCAATTTCGATAACAGAGTCGTTTAACAAAATATTTCCTCATACTGTGCAGGCTTAAAACCAATGTAAAAAGCATTATCGTGATAAAGAATAGGGCGTTTAACCATAGCGGGATGTAGCTCTAGCAGAGCGAGCGCTTTGTCTTTATCTAAGCTTGCTTTTTCTTGCTCTTCTAGCTGGCGATAGGTTGTTCCACGTTTGTTTAACATGGTTTCCCAGCCAAGCTCAGACTCAGCGCGTACAAGGAAATCGTTGTCGATACCGTCTTTACGGTAATCGTGAAAGGTGAACGGGATATCGTTATCTGCTAACCATTTTTTCGCTTTTTTAATGGTGTCACAGTTTGGGATCCCATAAAGGATTGTGCTCATGGTGATTTATTCCGTACTACTTTGTTGTTTATTTGAAGAAGACACAGTTGCCAGCGTGCCATGAAGTCCAGTATTTATGCCAGTGCATAAAAAGAAAAACGCTAAGCGCGTCTTGCGCACCAGCAGGATTTCAGCTTTCGACTTTTCTTATTTGCTACATCATACAAGCAGTTGATACGTTGTTAAACTCACTGGCGATGGTTTTTGGAGGTGAAAACCTATGTTTTGGCAAAGGGTAAAGCTATAAGTAGAGTGTTAAAAGTGTATCTTCACCGGCTTCTACAAATTTTTGGTGGGTGGACAGCACACCGATAAGCGCTTGGGCATTAAGCAAGGTTAGCGCACACGTGTTGCTTACACCACGTTGTTTCAGCCATGCGGCATTTACAGTAAAAAGTACCTGGTTGGGTTTAATTTGATCGCCGCGCTTCAACGCGCAGACAAATTGTGCGCCATGTAGATGGGTTGTATCACCGCCGTATTTAATTTTGCATTTAAGACCAGCGGTAGACTGTATATCGATAGCATAATCTAGCGGCGAAACGCTTAAAACTTTGCCAGCGAAAGGCGAAATCACGGAATTTGAATTAGAACTTATGGCGGCGCCTGGCCCCATAAGCCCATTTTTATAAAAAGGGTCGTCAATATCGCAAAGTGATACTACCTGCCCCGAAAATGGACTTAAGATGACGAATTGCTTGGTATAACTGTCTGGCGGGCACTGCAATTGCTTAGCGTTCACGGTTTTAAATGTCCTGACTTACTGTATAACCCGCGCCTTTGAGGGCGCTAATAGCATCTTTTAGTTTGTTATCTTTTACTAAAAAGAAATCAGTATCAAAGGTTGAGACAACGAAAATTGCCACCTTAGCCGATGCTAATACTTCGCCTATTTGTGCCATGATCCCTACCATAGACAAATGCAAAGGCCCTAGCAGTCTCGAGTGCACGCCAACCTTCATCGCTATCAAGGGATGGAACATGGATAGAGTCTGGCACAACGATAGACAATTCATCTTCTGTTTTACCCAGAAAAAAGAGCGGGCTATTGAGTACAGAGGCTGGGATATCACTTTCTGGATCCAGGCTATGAATTGTAAACAAAGATTCTCTAACTAGCAGTGTTTGTTTTGGCATGAAAAAATCGGAAAAAAGATAACTTCGAAGATATTCACATTAAACCACTAACTGTGATTAAGTGCTACGTGTTATCCACTTAATCTGTGGATAAGTTTGTTGAGTAGTTTGGGGTCTTATTGTAAGTTGCTGATATTAAATAATTAAATAAACTGTACAAACAATGTTCAGTGGATAACATTCTCTATTTTACAAGCATTTTCCACAGGTCATGTCTACAACTAAAATAAAAAATGTTTGATGATTTTGCAATTTCTTAGCTTGACAAGCGTCACTTTTTTAAAAAATTTAGAACAGTAATAAGCGGCGACTTACCAGGGATCTACCGCTTAAAAACTTTTGTTTAAAACCGTGAGTAAGTTAAATCGATCTTTTATTTAACAAATAATTCGGAAAGTACTAAAGTCAGAACCAAGGTGGAGGGTTTTCTCCAAAGTACAAGAACAAGATTTGGGTTAAGGCTTGAGGCAAAAGTAGGAACAAACGTCGGGTCAAAGCACAGCAAAAGCATGATTCAGTTATAACAAAACAGCTATAGCAAAACAGTTTTATTGCACGTTTAGCCTAAGCTTTTACGAAAGCGATTGACCTTATTCCTAACTCTAACAAAAGAGAAAAAACAATGTCAGATTCTTCATGGTGCGATATTACTGTAGAAAATGCAGATGAACTCGTCAGCTTTTATGAAGCAGTGATGGGGTGGAAGAAAGAACCCATTGATATGGGAGGCTACAACGATTACGTCATGTTGAAGCCTGACGGTACGCCAGTAGGCGGTATTTGTCATAAGCAAGGTGTTAATGCGCAGTACCCAGGCGGGTGGATTAACTATTTCACGATGGAAAACCTCGAGTCAGCGTTAAATGCGGTTATTGAAAAGGGCGGAAAGCAGGTGGGTGACATACGCCACCATGGCAAAGACAGCTTTTGTGTAATTACTGACCCAAGTGGTGCAGCATGTGCGCTTTATGAAAAAGGACAAAGCTAAGCAGGGATTAAATAATCACTACGATTAGAAATCGCGCTCTAAAATCGAAAAATTAAAAAGCAGCGTGTAGAGCTACTCGCTGCTTTTTTCGACAGCCTACTAAGCGATTTAGCTCGCCTAGCGCGAAGGGAATACTTGCTTAGCGTTACGGGCTCGCTTGCTAAATACGCCCGGGGTTACTTTTTTGTGTCGAGGCTACTTGTTTAGCACACCACGGTTAACTTGGTCTCGTTCAATAGATTCAAACAGGGCTTTAAAGTTACCTTCTCCAAAACCTTCATCCTGCTTGCGCTGAATAAATTCAAAGAACACTGGGCCAAATACGGTTTCAGAGAAAATTTGAAGTAACAAGCGGGGTTCACCATTCTCGGTAGTACCATCAAGCAAAATACCGCGCTTTTGAAGTTCGTCAACGTTTTCACCGTGACCAGGCAAGCGCTCTTCCAGCATCTCATAATAGGTATTGGGCGGAGGCGTCATAAATTTCATGCCTCTTGCTTTTAGCTTATCTAAGCACGCCACTAGGTCGTCACAAGCGAAAGCAATATGCTGAATACCTTCACCGTTATACTTCATTAAGAATTCTTCAATTTGGCCGCCACCGCCAACTGCTTCTTCGTTGAGCGGTATACGAATTTTACCGTCTGGCGCTGTCATGGCTTTTGACAGTAGGCCGGTATATTCACCTTTAATGTCGAAGTAGCGAATTTCTCTAAAATTAAATAGCTTTTCGTAAAATCCTGCCCAGAAATCCATGCGACCGCGATACACATTATGGGTAAGGTGGTCTAGGGTGTGGAATCCACATCCTTCAGGATGGCGATCTACCCCTTCAATCCAGTTGAAGTCGATATCGTAAATGGTGTTCTCGCCTTCATAACGGTCAATAAGGTACAGCATAGCGCCACCAATACCTTTAATTGCGGGTAGTTTCAATTCCATAGGGCCTGTGTGTGTGTCCATAGGCTGTGCACCGCGAGTAAGTACTTCTTTATAAGCGTGCTGGGAATCTTTAACGCGAAAAGCCATGCCACATGCTGACGGACCGTGCTCTTCAGCATAGTAGCCTGCATGACAGTCTTTTTCGTAGTTACTCAGTAGGTTGATGTCGCCCTGACGCCATAGCTCGACGTCTTTTGATTTGTGGCGTGCGACAAGGGTAAAGCCCATCGCTTCAAAGATAGGCTCTAGTATGCCTTTTTCTGGCGCAGTGAACTCTAGAAATTCAAACCCATCCAAACCAATTGGGTTTTCAAACAAATCAGCCATAGCAATACATCCTCAACGTAAATCATACTTTATAATTGTTGCTCGATTGTAAAGCTGCAGTGAAAAAGCAAGCAATAGGTAGCGTGTATGACCTTTTTGCGAATGGAAAGCGAGGCTGTAACGTTTAGTTTTCACCTGTGGCTGTAACCTTAGGTTAGAGTAAATAGACACGCTCTAACCTATTGAAATTATTATTTATATAACAAGTTTTACGGCTGATCCCTGTGTTCATAAATTGATACAGGTAGCAAAACGAGTAAACCTTTTAATACTTGTAAGCATCAGGGGGAGTCGCGCGCCTACTTCTGCCCATCGTAATATTTCTTAAGACCTTTCCAGCACGCCAAATAGTCCCGTTGGCGAATGTCATTATTCAAAGCAAATTCCGTCGGTGCAATGGCATAACGAGACTCAAACATAAATGCCAATGTGTTTTCGTAGCGCTGGGGGGCTAAATCAGCGTTAGATGCTTTTTCAAAAACTTCCGCTTCAGGTCCATGAGGGGTCATGCAGTTGTGGAGACTCATACCGCCAGGCACGAAGCCGTGTTCTTTTGCATCGTACGTACCCTCAATAAGCCCCATAAATTCACTCATGATGTTTCTGTGGTAATACGGTGGGCGAAAGGTATTTTCCGCTACCATCCACCTTGGTGGAAAAATGACAAAGTCTACGTTCGCTGTACCCTCTAGCTCAGACGGTGAGGTAAGTACGGTGAAAATAGACGGATCAGGATGATCGAAACTCACGGTATTCATTACGTTGAAACGAGAAAGATCGTATTTGTAAGGTGCAGAGTTACCTACCCAAGCCACCACATCAAAGGGCGAATGATCAAGTTGGGCTTCAAATAGATTACCGCAGAACTTGTTGATCATGGTATGAGGCGTATCGTTATCTTCAAACCAAGCCGTGGGGTAACAAAAGTCTCGTTGGTTAGCATAGCCATTTGCGCCAACCGGGCCGCGTTCAGGCAATACAAAAGGGTGGCCGTAGTTTTCGCAAACATACCCGCGAATCGGGCCATTAGTAGGGTTAACAGCGAAACGAACACCACGAGGTATAACCGCAATTTCACCCACCGACAAATTGAGCTTGCCAAATTCGGTGGTAATGAGCATGTTGCCAAGTTGAGGAACAATAAGCATTTCACCATCAGATGAATAGAAAACACGGTTTTGCATATTTGCGTTGGCGCTGTAGCAATGAATGCCCATACCTACCAGCGCCTTAGCGTCTCCGTTAGTGGCAATGGTGATGAGCGAATCTACAAAATCAATGGCTTGTTCAGGGAGCGGTATTGGACTCCATCTCAATACATTAGGTGGGCAATGCACGTCAGTTTCTGGCGCAGTTCTTACCAAGCCATTATCAATTCTTACAAAGTCCCCCATTGCGATAGATGGGCGCAGACGATACGTCCAGCTGCGGCGATTCTCAGCCCTAGGAGCAGTAAATGCAGTACTGCTAAACTGTTCAGCATAAAGCTTATAGTTCACTTTCTGTGGGCTGAACTGGCCTTTAGGAAGTGCGCCTGGCAGCGCTTCAGTCTCGTGCTCATTGTTAAAGCCCGTTAAATAAGACAAGTTTTCCATATACCCTCCAATAGGCGGGCTCAGTGTTGGATCCTGTTCCCGAATCAATAGTAAAGTAGTTACAAATGAAACTATATGTTTTAGGCTAGAGGTAAATGAAATGTAAATCAATAATAGGCAGACAGTTGGCGGGTTAAGGGTAAAGCAGGTGTTGGTACGCTAGCTTTACACCTTTAGTAATAGGCGTTAACTGGCTTTCTTTTATAAAAGGAAATAGCACATGAAGCTAGAAGACATGCTGGCCTACAAGGTAGCCATGTTAGCAAGTGGTTTAAGTGAGTCGCTCGCAAAAGAATATGCTGACTTTAATCTCACTGTCCCAGAGTGGCGTATCCTAGCCACGTTAGGAGCTACGAATGATAGTGCGCCAGGGGCTTCGCTGACAGCAAAGGAACTCGCTATGGCAACGCGTCTTGATAAGGTTCAAGTTTCACGAGCGCTAGAGCGACTGGCGAAACGAGACGCTATCCATAAACGCTCCTGTGAAGATGACAAACGCGCCACCTTTATTTCGCTGTCTATAAAAGGTGTGCAAATTTACCAAACCTTGTTACCGAGAATCATCCGCTGGCAAAATAGGCGATTAGAAAATATCACTGACGCTGAGTACCAAATATTTCTAAAAGTGATAGATGCGCTCAGGCCTTAAAATTCGGGTGAAATCCTTGATGGCTCTGGTCTGAACAGACGTGTGTTACACGCCATAAAGATTACTTTTACCCCTTTAACTGTTAAATTCCTCTGAACTAATCAAATGGCGCAGCAGTGGCGTCTATTATTCATGGCTTTTTGCCCTATAAATATTCAGCAATCGCTATTAGTCAGCGCTTGTATTAGAGCTTATATAAGAGCTTCATCTAAAAACTTAGCAAGGAAATTGAGTGGCCCCCCTAGATATATACGCAGGTAAAAAAGCACGTGAAACCATAATGAAAAACGGGTTTACGCCAGAGTTGTTCAGCTATTTTTTAGGGGCTTCTGGCGGCCCTAAATGGTTTTCGCTGGCGGGCCTGGACCGCGTAATATTTCCCGAATGGTTTGCCAATGTTAACCATCAAATACATGTTATAGGTTCATCTGCGGGGGCGTTCCGAGCAATTTGCGCTGTTCAAGACGACCCGCTGGCAGCCATAAACCGGCTAGCGACATCTTACTCGACAACGACATACAGCGAAAAACCAACACCGAGAGAAATCACCGCAAAAGCCGAAGACTTGTTGAAAGAAATGGTAAACGACGCGGGCAAGCAAGAGGTGCTGTCTAATTCTCGCTTCAAAGCCCACCTTATTGTTGCTAAGTGTTTAGGGGCTACCCGTTTTGAAAGTAAATTCAGGCAGCTTTCGGGCTTAGCTATGAGCGCAGCGGCTAACACAGTTAATCGCAAAAATTTGTCGCGCTTATACACACGTTATGTCTTTTCTACCCCGAATACGGACTTTGCCATTAACGACCCTTACCAGTTTCCTACTAAGTACCATGATCTAACACAGGGGAATATACACTCTGCGTTACTTGCATCGGGTTCTATTCCCATTGTGATTGAAGGTGTACCGGAAATAGAAGGTGCACCTGTAGGTATGTATCGCGATGGCGGTATTATCGACTACCATTTCGATTTGTCATTTGGACCTGACGACGGATTAGTGCTGTACCCGCATTTTTACGATAAGCCTATCCCAGGATGGTTTGATAAGGGCTTAAAGGGCAGGGTGCCCCATAGTTCAAGCTACGATAATGTAGTGATGTTAGTTCCTTCAGCGTCTTTTGTAGCAAATTTGCCTTACAGCAAAATTCCAGACAGGAAAGACTTTGAAGTGCTCGATGCTGACACGCGCATTAAATACTGGCAAACGGTGCTAAAGGAAACCGACAGGTTGGGTGAATACTTTATGCGTGCTGTAAACGACGGGACCTTAGTTGACGCTATCAAGCCACTTCCTTTTAAAATGATATAAAGGAAATGCAATTCTTTAACTAAATGGCTAATTGCTGTCAAATTAGTCACTTGAACCTTCTTTTGATAAGTTTTTCTTGCAGGTGGCGCCTATGCTAAGTATTATACGCGCCGTTGTCTGGCAATCGCCCACCTCACAGGTGCAACAAAATTTCTAAATGCGTCTATAGCTCAGTTGGTTAGAGCGCTACCTTGACATGGTAGAGGTCCCCTGTTCGAATCAGGGTAGACGCACCATCTATAAAGACTTTTTAAGTTAATATACGCTAACTTATTAATCCAAAACTCCCACCTGCAAACCATATGCAAACATTAATTGTTTCTTCTTGGCTAGGTCGGTCTGTACGCTTTCCATTATTTCTTTAATCAGTTTCAACATAATAGTCACATCATAATTCGTTAATAAACTGCTCTCGCTTTCCTCATCATTCAATTTTATCGGTGCCTCTATCAAAACTTCTGCTTGTTCTAATTTTTTCTGTAGTTTCATTTCATGTGCCTCCTGTTCCATTTAAAGAGTACTATCTTTGGGTATTCTCAACACCTGTACCTGTTGACTGTATTTATTAATTAGTTAGTGCCTTGCTGAATAATAAAAGCCAAGCAAATTACTAAGGTTTTCAATGAATATTAAGACTCGACGATATGTAGAAGATGCGGTAAAAATTGACCTCACCGGACTAACAAAAAGTGGCTTAATGACAGGAGGCAGGGAAGGGAAGTCTACAGGGTCATTGAATGGTCGATATTTGTGGTCTATTGGTTAGTGTGTATCTAGTAAGAAAGATAAATTGGAAGTCTATTATACATGCCAGAAAAAAGAATACAGACACTCGATTAAACTACATCATCAACCTGTTTATTTTGGTGGGACTCGTATGTATTTGATGTGTGATTTGTGCGGCAATAAAAGGAAGCAACTCTATATAGTGTCTAAGCTAGTAGGCAGTAGAGAGTGTCATCGACTCGATTATAAAACGCAGTCTAAAACAGAGACTGAAAGAGATTTAGATAGTTATCTTAGGCTATCACGTAAAGTTGATTATTTTGGTTTTGGTGCCTATTTGAAACGTAAATATCAACACTGGGATACATTCTCGAAGATACATAAAAAAATGGATTCGATTCATAGTAAGCACCCTGCTATATTCAATTGACGGTTTTTGCTAGCGTACTGAGTTAATAAGAAATACATTAATAATTTTGCTGTTTGTCTGCGTTTTTCGGAGGTAGGGCGCTTGTACATCTCTGTTTAGCCAAAACTTTTTTGATATGCTATCCTCCGCTACAGATTAAATGTCAGTAAAAGGAAGTTCATGACTAGGTTGAATTTTGTACCCAAATTTTTTTCTACCTCATTTTTAGCGCTTATTTTGACTGGATGTGGTGGTGGAGGTTCTGAAGGTTCGTCCCAAGTATCGCAATCTATATTAAATGCCCCTCAAAATGTACAAGCGGTAGCCCAAGATAGAGAAATATTAATTACGTGGAGCAGTGATGATAGTGCTGACTCTTACGATGTTTATGTGGCTTCAGACTTAGAGTTAAACTTCGTAAACTATTCAGTATATGAAAACTCTACTAGGTTTCTCGATGTATCTTCACCTATCTCTTTTACGCCAAGCGACTTATCTCCGCTATATAGAGTTGTAGTCGTTGCAAAGCAAGGTGCGCGAGAGGCTGGGCATACTGACTTAGTTACGGTGGCACCACGATATACTGATCAGGGTGATACTGTATTAGACCACTTAACAAGCTTAGTCTGGATGAAGTGTGCGATTGGGCAGGTATTCGATGAGGGTCAAAACACGTGTTTAAATGATCCAGCGAGACTAACTCGTAGAGAGACAGAGTCTTACATCAGTGCCTATGCTCCTGAATTTCGGTTACCAACTGAATCAGAATTGATTACTTTGGTTCATTGCAAATCAGCTATGCCCAAATTTTTCTTAACTGATAAGGATGAGCAGTGTGAAAGTATAGACCAAGGGGCTTCCATATATACACCAATATTCTCTGGGACTATTTATTACAGTCCTATAGACGGCTATAGAACTTCAACTGTTTACGATAACTTCGATGGTATTATCACTTACACAAGAGTATCTTTTGGGCCTCAAGGTGGTAAATCTGGCATTCAGGCAAGCGACCCAGTGCCAATGAATGTGAGGCTTGTAAAGAGATAATGGCTTAAAAAGGAACTTGAGAACGGCTGCTTATTTAGAACAATAAGTGCATAGGGTGTTCCACCTGTTTATACTTTTGGTTGTTTTGGTCGGTTTAATTTATAAAGTGAAAAAGTGAGCGGTATATTTTCGATGGGTAGTTTTATCTAGCCAGAGGAAAACTGAATCAGTCATTGTAGCCATTTTTCTTTATAACACTAACTAAAACAACCAATACCTCCAAAACGCCCAAAAAGCTAATTAAACCAGAGAAACAAACACCACTTATTGCGTAAATATCTCTCTTGCAGGGGGAAGGGCTAGAGTAATCGTTTGAAAATGCGTTGGTTTTTCTCTCCCTTTTGTTTAGACCACCGATGCCCCTCAGACAATTTATTTCCTGTATGCTCTTTTAATACCTTTTTTGCTCTTGCTCTACTTACGCCTTTGTCCACTTCCCCTAAACTGAGACAGACTTAATTGGAGTTTTCTGTAATTATTAATGCTGGAGACGACTATGAAAAAATCACGCTACACAGAATCTCAGATCATCGGGGTGTTAAAAGAAGTTGATGCTGGTATGAAGGTTGAGGAGGTCTGCCGTCAACATGGTATCAGCAGTGCAACATATTACAATTGGAAATCCAAGTACGGCGGCATGGAAGCATCTGACGTCGAACGACTGAAAGAGCTTGAAGAAGAAAATGCCAAGTTCAAAAAGATGTTTGCCGATGTAAGCTTAGAAAATAATGCCATTAAGGAGCTTGTCGCAAAAAAGGGTTGGTGACAGCAGAGAAGCGAGAATGCGTCAACATCCTAGTTGATGCGGGACTAAGTATCGTAAAGGCCTGTCTGTTTGTTGGTATGGGCCGTGCGACCTTTTATCGTCCAGAGAGAGACTGGCGCAAGGTAGATGCTGCTGTCATTGATGCTATCAATGTGGTTTTGGAGAAGTCGCCACGAGCAGGCTTCTGGAAGTGTTTTGGCCGAATGCGGTTCAAAGGCTTCCCCTTTAATCACAAGCGCGTCTATCGCGTTTACTGCCAAATGGGATTGAATCTGAGGCGCAGAACTAAACGGGTACTGCCCAAACGAATAGCCCAGCCATTAGAAGTGCTGGATCAGGCAAACTGCACTTTATGCATGACACGTTATATTGCGGTAAAAGGTTCAGAACACTAAATGTAGTGGATGAAGGGACGCGAGAGTGCCTCGCTATTGAAGTCGATACGTCTTTGCCCGCTGGGCGTGTCGTACGCGTGTTAGAACAGCTTAAGTCTGAGCGAGGATTACCAACTCAGCTACGTATGGATAATGGTCCAGAGCTAATTTCGGCGACCCTAACTGATTGGTGTGAAACCAGTAATATTGAACTGGTATATATCCAGCCAGGTAAACCGCAGCAAAATGGCTTCGTGGAGCGCTTTAACGGTTCATTCCGCAAAGAGTTCCTTGATGCTTACTTGTTTGAAAATCTCAATCAGGTAAGAGACATGGCTTGGTTCTGGCGACTGGATTATAACGAAGAAAGAACACATGAAAGTCTGGGTGACCTGCCTCCGGCAGCTTACCGAGAAAAACTAGAAAACTCTAATTCAGCACTGTCTCATTAGTGGGGAAGTGGACAAAGCGTAAGGGGCACGAACGATGAACTTTAGTCGGAGATTTAAATAGGGAGCTTAAATTTATGAGGCGCCACCAATAGCTAGTAGTACATGTACGTATACTATTTGGCTTAAAAAAGTGGTGTGATAATTAGCAATTCCTGCGTAAGTCTACTTCGCTTTTTGTCTTTTTATGAAAGAGAAATTTGAACAATTTTGTTCAGATGCAGATTTATATACTCACAGCGAGATTGTCGTAAGTAATTTTATGTCAAGGTAGTTTTTTCTTATAGTAACATAGATAGTAGTATTTTTATTGTTGTATTAAATAATTGTTTTAATAAATAAAATTATAGGGTGGCTGTTCGAATCAGGGTAGACGCACCATTTATTTCTCCTTCACAAAGATTACAACCTTTGTCGTATCCTATTTTTGCTATTCGAGCGCTATGGTGTATCGGCAGTTACAGTATTTATTCATCCGTGTTCAGTATTGTATCTTATAAGACCATCTAATTACTGGTTTTATACTACACTGAAATAGCGCTGATAATTTTTTTCTAACGCTGAGTACTTAAACAGTAGTTACGGGAGTACGATGAGCTTGCAGAGATACGAAGAGCCCTTGTTGTTTGGACAACATGGTGCTGCCGAGAGGCGGTTCCTAGAGCTTATTAGTGCCTTACCAAAGGTATCCGTGCAAGGGTACGACAAGCACAGAAACGTCATTTACTGGAATAAATCAAGTGAAGATATTTATGGCTACAGCGAAACCGAAGCGCTAGGTAAAAAGCTTGAAGACCTCATTATCCCAAACTTTATGCGAGATGACGTTATCAGACTTCATCAGCGCTGGATAGAGTTCGGTGAGCCTATCCTCTCCGATGAGTTGGTGCTAAAGAAAAAGGGCGGTCAACCCATCCACGTTTTTTCTTCTCACGTAATGTTAAAGCAAGGCACTGATTCGCCAGAGATGTATTGTGTTGATATTGACTTAACTGAACAGCACGAGATACGTCAAGAGCTAGAGCTAATGGCGTCAACTGACTTACTCACTAACTTGCCCAACAGGCGCGCGCTAGAGCTATGTTTAACCTCTGTTATTGAAGATGCAAGGTCGTCTAACACAGGTTTTGCGTTGTTTTTTATCGACTTAGATATGTTTAAAGAGGTTAACGATACCCTAGGGCATAGTTGGGGTGATGAACTTCTAAAATCAGTTGCCAAGCGCTTGTCAGGCTGCATTGACAGCACCAACGGGGTACTTGCCCGATTTGGTGGCGATGAGTTTGTTTACTTGGCTAACGATGTTAGCTGTGAAATTAAGTGTGAGGAAATCGCTAAAACCCTGTCCGACTGTTTTCGTGAGAGCTTTGCGCTAAGTACTGAAAATGTCCATATTACCTCTAGCATTGGCATCAGTTTGTATCCTCGTGATGGCGATGTGATTGACGACCTTCTTAAGCATGCTGATGCAGCTATGTACCAAGCTAAGGCTGAAGGTCGTAACAGGTATCATTTTTTCACAAGCGCACTAAGTCAGCGGCTTCGCGAGCAAAGAAACGTAGCAGTTAACTTACGGGAATCGCTGCGCAATGATGAATTTAAACTTGTATTTCAGCCCCAAGTCGATTGCAACACCGGTAGGTTTACTTCATGTGAAGCACTGCTTAGATGGTGCCCTGTAGATAAAACCAAAGCCGCACCTCCTGATGTATTTATACCTATCGCTGAACGCGGTGAGCTTATAGGCGATATAGGAAACTGGGTGCTTAGAAAAGCGTGCCAACAGGCGCAAGAATGGAAGCAAAAAGGTATTGAAATTCGTATCGATATAAACGTGTCAGGTAAGGAGCTAGAGAAAAGCTCTTACTTTAAATGCCTTACTGCTTATCGCGACGAATACAACTTGCTGCCTAAAGATATTGGGTTAGAGCTTACTGAAAACGTGCTAATAAAATCAGACAGTACTATTTTAGAAAACCTTCGAGCACAGAGGGCGTTAGGCGTGGAAATCTCAATTGACGATTTTGGCACTGGCTATTCTTCGCTAAGTTATTTGAAGCACTTTCCGGTAACGCATCTAAAAATCGACCGCTCTTTTCTAGGGGGTGCACCGGAAAATGAGTACGATAGTGCATTAATGGAAGCCATAGTTAACGTGGGCCATAAGCTAAACTTGAAGATTGTGGTGGAAGGGGTGGAAACAGAAAGCCAATCTGACTATTGTAAATCCTTAAATGTAGAATTTGTACAAGGCTATCTGTATTCAAGGCCAATAAGCGCTGACGCCATAGAGAGCTTATATAAGGAGCAAAGTCGTTAGGTTTAAAAAGTCGTTTAAGGCGCTAAGTATTTTTCACACATCCGTGCCGTCTTCACACATTCGTTCACGGTAAACGCCTATCAAGTATCATCAAAAAGCGCTGTATTAATACACATTCCACAGTGATGGCTTTGCAAAATAGTAGCCCTGCTGATGATCAACTCCTAGCTTATTCAACGCCACCGATTCCGCTTCGTTTTCTACCATTTCGGATATTACCTTTATGTTCAAGCCTTTGGCTATGCTAACAAGGCTTGAAACAAATAGCTGGTTGTCTTTATTTGTGTGAATGCCTTGCGTTAGCCTGCCAGAGAGTTTTACAAACTGCGGTTGTATCGCCCGAAGGCCAGATAGTGAAGCAAAATTATCACCAAAACGCTCAATGGTAATGCCACAGCCTATGCTAATTAACTGGCGGCAAAGCGACTCTGTAACCTCTCTATATTGAATTAAAGCGGCATCTTCTACTTCAAAAAACAGTCGATGGCTTAGGGCCTTGCGCTTAGCGATTTCTTTCACTAACCAGTCTCTAAACTCAGCATTCGCAATTGAAGCTATGCTCAAGTTCACAGCAACATGTTGTGAGGTTACCTCTAACTTTTTCAGAACGATAGTAGTGACAAGCTTGTCTACCTGTGGGATAAGATCTAGTCGCTCCGAAGCTGGAATCAGCTGCGCCATAGGAATTATGTCATTCGTATCCTTATCTTTGAAGCGTCCTGATGCTTCGTAATAGGCGGGAACGTTTTGGTCTGTGTTCATTACAGGCTGTATCATAATATCTGCGTACTGTTGAGACACAATGTAATTTAATCGCTCGCGCCACTGGGTATTGCTATGCACTTTTGATATTTCTGATGCCAGCTGCCAGCCGTTTTGGGTTTTCATTGCGGTAATGAGAGCGCTATCTACACTTTCCATGATTTGCGGCATTGTCATAGTACCGACAAACCGCGTGATCCCCATAAAGATTGCTTTTGTTCCATCTCGAAGCGGTGATGCGCTTGAACATTGCTTCGCGAGGTTGTTAAGCATAACTTCTCGGGCTGCGCTTTCCATCGCTTCGCTAATGAGTGCGAAATCACCGCCCGACAATCGAAACACAAAGCGGATATTGTGGTTGTTCTTGGTTTCTTCTACCAAAATATTTGCCACCGCTTTTATGTAATTATCGCCCGGTACCATCCCCATTTTTGTATTTATACTGCCTAGGTGAGCTAGTCTGACAATAATAAGCTCTTTTTCTTGCGCAGAAGCATTTTCATTTAATAGAGCGCGCATATGACGCTCAAAAGCGCTTCTATTTGCTAGCATCGTGAGCGAGTCTTTACTGGCTTCTTTTTTGAATAGTTCTGATTGACGCTTTAGTTCATCGAATTTAGTGGATAATGTGCCTGCAAGTAAGTTAGCCGCTTCAGCTAATGGCTTAAAATCTTCACTCGACGCCGATATTTCAGGCGACGTGAAATTATGGCTGCCAATTTCATTAAGCTTTTTTACGGTGTCGTCAACGGGGCGCTTTATGCGTCGGTTGACGAGTAGAACGAAAAGTGAAAGAAGCACTGCGAGGACGAGAAAAGCAGCGATATTTTTAACGAGTACAGTGATGAAACTAGCCGAAAGCGTACCTTTACTCGCCGTAAGTACGAGGTTGTTCTCACTATTGTATAAAGCGACGCGCTTCACATATGCAGTGCTTGGGTCAACGAGTGAATACCACGATGGCACCGTGTTTTCACTTACGGCGTTTGCGCTCAACGCTTCTTTACCGTCTGCGCCAATAATCGATGCGGCAGAAATGTTGGGGTGTGACACGGCACTTTCTAGTAACGTTTCAAGCAATAGACGCTCGGCTTGAGGGGAAAGAGAAACCTGTTGAGCAACAGCCTTCTTATAAACTAACGCACTTTTTTCAGCCTGCAGCGTTACCGCCTCGGACGCGTTTAATTGCAACTTACGTAATTCGGCGACAGACAATGCAATAAATGCTAAAAGCAAAAGGGTTACAATACCCAAATTAGTTTGGCTAGATAGCTTCATTACTAGCAGTTATCTCCTTCGACTGAAAAATTGATTTTCGCTTTAGTGGTCACTTAGCTTTACTGTGCAATATTATGCAAAACCACGCTGAGCAATTTACACTCAAAGCGCACTGAGCCTATATTTAAAAACGCACTGAGCCTACACTCGAAGCGCGGTACTAATGCTTAAAAACACGGCGCTTAACATAATTGTAGCTTATACGACGGATGAGTGCGAATTATACAATGTAACCACAAATGTACAGTAAAACAAAATGTTAAGCGAGTAGTAATAAAGCGTTTACCTTGCCTATACGTTTTACCTGTTATCCAGCCACCATGTCTTATTAGGCGCTTCACCAGCATGTTTTATAGGCACTATTTCGCCAAAAAACGGAATGCTGGTAGGGATACCTTTGGCACTGGCAAGTTTAGTGATTTTTATTAAGGGCTCGTTCCAAATATGCAGCGCTAAATCAAAGGTGCTGTTGTGCACTGGCATCATAACGCTGGCTTGAATATCAATATGTGCTTGCAAGCTCTCTTCAGGCATCATATGAATCTCAGACCATAGCTCGTTGTACGCGCCGGTTTCAATCATCGACAAATCAAACGGGCCATACTTATCTCCAATCGCTTTAAAGCCGTCAAAATAGCCCGAGTCACCGCTGTAGAAAATATTCGTAGTTGAAGATTTGATCACCCAGCTAGCCCAAAGGGTTTCATCTTTATCAAATAAACCTCGGCCCGAAAAATGCTGAGACGGGGTGGCGACAATTTCAATATCGCCAATCTCAGTGTTTTGCCACCAATCCAATTCAACAATTCTGTTTGCATCTACACCCCAGTCACGTAAATGATTACCTACTTTTAGCGGTGTGATAAACATGTCCACTTTGTTTTTTAATATTTCAATACTGCCCTTATCTAAATGGTCGTAATGATCGTGACTTATGATAACGGCATCTAATTTAGGCAAGTCTTCCAGTGAAATTGGCGTTTGGTGGAAACGCTTGGGTCCCATCCATTGAACGGGAGACGCCCGTTCACTAAATACTGGGTCGATCAATATATAACGCTCGGCAAGTTTCAATAGGGTAGTAGAGTGGCCCAGCTTTATCACGCTATCTTCTGCAACCGCGTCAAGCATTCGTGGTGTAAGTGCCGACACGGGTATGTCAAACGTTGGCGTTGCAGAATCTCTATTGTCACGAAAATACGCTTTAGTCACTTTCCACATGTCTCGCCATGTCGTTTTATATTCGATATGCGTATTAGTGAATTTTTCTGGTTGTGACGCGCTTGCAGCATGGGTATTAGAAAAGCCACAGAAAGATGTCATAAATAAAACTCCAACAAGAAAGCGTGTGCGATTAAAAACGGGCATGCTCTCACCTTAAATTAAAAGTATACTGCACAGTGTAGTTTACTCATAATATAGAAATATTTTGAAAAGTAAACTGGGTAGTGTAATTATGCTATAGAGGAAAGGTTGTAGGTGAGCTAGAAAATAAAGCCAGCATCAAAATGTTTCTTGACGCTGGCTGTTAACGATATTTTATTTACACCGCAAGATTTAAGCTAAAGCGGCGCTTAGTACTACAAAGACAGCGTACAACTAACGTAACGAGTTGTACGTGCTATTTACTCAGACTTTATACCGTGGAACGTACAGTGCAGCACAGGCAATATAAGCAGTGTAAGTACGGTGGCAACAGTCAAACCAAATACAATGACTACCGCCATTGACGCGAAGAACGCGTCAGAAAACAACGGGATCATGCCTAGTATCGTAGTAATGGCTGCCATAGAAACTGGTCGTACACGAGACACCGATGCTTTAACTACGGCATTAAACGCATCGTTATTACCCTTAGCCTGCACGTTTATCTCCTCCATCAACACAATACCGTTTTTAAGCACCATACCGATAAGGCTTAAACTGCCAAGCAACGCCATAAAGGTAAATGGAGCACCAACGAGCACTAAGCCGCCGATAATACCGATAGTAGTAAGTGGTATAACGCCCCAAATCGCTAACGCTTGGCGCAATCTACCGAACAGCAATACGGTAATGATAAACATACCCAAAATTCCAATCGGCATGCTCGAAAATAGTGCGCTTTGTGCATCAGTCGAGGTCTCGTACTCGCCGCCCCATTCGATGCGGTAACCATCAGGCAACTCAAGATCATCTACAAGAGGTCTAACTTTCGCCTGCACGCTGGCTGCCGTTTCGCCCGATAGGGGCAAAGGCTCTGCATAAACGGCGAGCATGCGCACTCGATTGCGGCGCTTAATGATAGGATTATCAAGGGTCACATCCACGTTGCTGATCACGTCAGCCATGCTGATGTATTTACTTTGTTCCTGGCTCCATACGTTAAGCGAAGCGAGGTTATCAATGTCATAGCGCTGATTAGGGTCGTTGCGCATGATGATAGGTATTAAATCGCTGCCCTCGCGGTAAAGGCCAACAGTTTCACCCTCGTTATTCAGAAGAAACGCAGTGTGCACAGCATCTCGCGTTACACCAATACGCCTGGCTTGTTCTTCCAAGAATACTGGCTCAACAAATGGCACTTTATTACTCCACGACAAACGCACGCTGTCCATGGTTTGTTCTGCTTGGAATATAGCTTCTACGTCACTACTTATCTCACGTAAAACCTCAGGCTCGGGCCCGTATATTCTGGCTTCGATAGCCGCTTTTGCAGAAGGACCTACCTGAAGTGCTTGCACTTTGTACTGCACATTGGGAAAGGTTTCGCGAAGTAACTCAATGATTTCTCGCATTCTAGCATCGCGAGCTTCCACCGTATTGGTTTCTACGATAAGTTGCCCGTAACTTGCGTAGCGGTCTTCAGGTGAGTAAGTCAGGGTA
Source organism: Alteromonas sp. ABH4_454 (assembly GCF_056311775.1). Lineage (NCBI taxonomy): Bacteria > Pseudomonadati > Pseudomonadota > Gammaproteobacteria > Alteromonadales > Alteromonadaceae > Alteromonas > Alteromonas sp. ABH4_454. Next base: position 2,480,497 of record NZ_CM149972.1, read on the forward strand.
AGACGCTGTGCGCCGCCGCCTATTACGCTGGTGATATTAGCGATGTCAGGCATATCCATCACTTTTTCTTCTAAACGGCGTATCGATTGTTCAGTCGTTAGAATATCGCTACCTTCTGGCAGACGTAAGTCAACAAAAAAGAGCGGAGTAGATGAGTTAGGAAAAAACGCGTTTTTTACGAATTTACCCGATGCAACGCTACCAACTAAGGCAATGACGACAAGTACAATAGTGATATACCTATGATTAATCGCAGCGGTAAGTATTCGTTTATAAACGGTGAAGATAATACCTTTATAAGGGTCATCATCTTCATCATTTGATTGACGCTCTTTATTTGTATTAAACAGCAAGTCGAAAAAGAAAGGCGTAATAGTGAGAGCAGTGATCCAACTTAAAAATAGCGAGAAGCACAGTACCCAAAACAGTGAGCCAACGAACTCACCAGTAGCATCCGGAGAGAGCCCAATAGGTGCGAAAGCGGTAATGGCAATTACGGTGGCGCCTAGAAGAGGTAAGCCGTTTTGAGACACTACGTCTTTCGCCGCCTGAAGCTTAGTTTGTCCTTTTTTAACGCCAATTAACATGCCTTCGGTAACTACGATAGCGTTGTCGACAAGCATGCCGAGGGCGATGATAAGCGCCCCTAAAGAGATTTTTTGTAACTCAATACCTTTGATTGACATCATGATAAAGGTACCAAGAATAGTCAGTACGAGAATAAGCCCCATCAAAACGCCACTGCGCCAGCCCATGAAGAGCAATAGTACAAAAATAACAATGGCCACGGCTTCAACAAGGTTAATCAAAAAGCCGGTTACGGAGTCGTCAACCACCGCTGGCTGGTTGTAAACCGTATTAAGGCTCATGCCGAGGGGCATGCGTTGTTCTAATTCGGCAATTTTAGTATCAAGACGCTTGCCCACATCAACTACATTTACTGCTGACGCAAACGACACGCCAATAGACAGGGCAGGGGTGCCAGAACTATGGTAAAGAAGCGAGGGGGTGTCGTTAAGTTTGCGCTCAATAGTTGCGATATCGGTGAGGCGAATCAGCCCGCTTGCCGGTGAGCCAATAACAACTTGACCTAATGCTTCTAAGTCATCAAATTCGCCGGTGGGCTGTATGGATAAGCGTTTGCCCTGAACTTTAATTGAGCCTGCATTACCCACCACATTTTGCGCAGTTAACAAACCAGCGATTGATTCTGCAGAAACATTGAGGGCTTTCATTTTATCGTGATCTAAAGATACGATAATTTGCTCGCTAACAGTGCCGGCAATGGAGACTTTTTTAACGCCCTCTACAAGTTGGATTTCTCGCTGCATTAGGTCAGCAAAATCTTCTAACTGTTTTAATGAGTAGTCTTCGCTCTGCAAGGTCATTAAAAGTCCATACACATCACCAAAATCGTCATTTACGATAGAGGTGCCAGTGCCCGGAGGCAGGGATGCCTGCGCGTCATTTACTTTACGGCGCAAATTATCCCAGTATTGTTCAAGGTCCTTAGCCTGAACGCTACTTTTAAGCTCCACCGTAATTTGCGATAGCCCTACCATGTTTACAGAACTAATGCGCTTTACGTTGGGTATACGCTGAATAGCCTTTTCAAGCTGTAGCGTGACTTCTTCTTCAACTTGTTCGGGCGTCGCACCTGGATATTGGGTAATAACAAGTGCATTTCTGATAGTAAATTCTGGAAATTCTAGCTGACCCAAGCCAAGAAACGTCACAATACCGCCAACACCTAAAATGATAGCGACCATCCAGCTTATTACTTTTTGACGAAAAAAATACTCGACCATAATTTACAGGCCTCCTTCTTTCGTCCACTCAGTTACAGATTGGCCTTCTTTTACTAAATGAGCACCTGCAGCAACGATTTTATCATCGTCGTTCAACGGACCTTCTACGAGTAAGCCGTTAGAAATTCCCCGTGTGATCATAACTTCTACCGCTTCGACTGTACCTTTTTTTGCATCATTGTTATCTGGTTTGAAGCGCCACACAATGGCTTTGTCTGGCTCTGCATTGTCTGTAACTACAGCGCCAAAAGGGACTAACCAAAGTTTCGCATCAGATTCAATGAGCTTGGTCATATCAAGTAATACGGTAGCGCTCATGCCTGCCAATACATTAATATCGTCTGGTTCTGGCAGGGTAATGGTCACTTCATAGCTAAGTTCACCTTGACGCGTGGTGCTTTCGTGATCCTTGTACATAGCCGAGTAACGCTTTTCTGGCATGCCGGAAAAGGTGACCCACGCCATTTCCGAGGTACGGTTTTCACGGGCTCGAGAGCGATCAATCATGCGCATTTTTTGCTCTGGCAGCTGAAACGTTACGTCAATCGCGCCTGGCATATGAAGCTCGGCGATGGTTTGCTGAGGCACAATGACTTGGTAGTTTTCAACGGGGACAGATGCAATAAGCCCAGCAAAAGGAGCGCGAAGCTCAGTGTAACTGAGTTGGTCTTGTGCATTGGTAAGGCTGGCTTTAGCCGCTAAAAAATTGGCCTTTGCTTCATCAAAAGTAGAGCGGCTTACCGCGCCTTTTTCAACTGACGCTTCCATACGTTCAAACATAGCTGAAGTCACATCAAACTGAGACTGAGCGGTGGCGAGTTGTGCCTTTGCGTCTCTGTCGTCAAGCCGCGCGATAAGCTGGTTTTCTGTCACTTCTTCGCCTGCTTTTACTTTAAGCTCTTGAAGTTTACCGCCAATGCGAAACGAAAGGTTTGAATACTCAGCCGCCTCTACTTGCCCTGGGAATTTGGCGATGGTCTCGTCTGAGTGTTGAACTTTATAAAGCGTTACCGGTGTTGAAGATACAGCTTTAGGTGGAGTAGGGGCGTCTTCGCAAGCACTTAAGCTAGCAAGTGCAGCAAATGCAACCGCAACGCGCACAGCTGCTCGGTTAAAGAGACTCTTTTTAGACAACATGGTAACTCTCCATTTAAATAAACCACTTTCTTATTCCCATTTTGGCGATGGGTTATCTTGTATTACGCGTCTATCCACCATTTTTAAAACGGATGGTATAAAAAACTAATATACGCTAACTTCAATGTACTTAAAGGTTATAGCGTTATTTGTCATTTTCGATCAGATTTTTCGTTCACAAATTCAAGTGCTAACCAGCGAGTTTACGTTAACATCTTCGACCCGTAGTGCGAATGTGCAACAGAGTTATCGCTAAGTTACGCGCTAATTACTTGTCTTCTTTATCTGGATTTTCATCGGGCGCTAGCTTTTCTGCGTACCCTTTAGGCGGCGGAGTCCAACCACGCATTTTCGAATGTTTGTCGTGTAAATCTGCTTTAAGCGCACCTTCGATTAGTGACTCCAGTTCAATAAAGAGCTTAAGGTAATTATTATCAACCCGTTCGCCACTGGCTTCATCCACCCACGCGTGATAAAGCACATCGTTTTGTTGCGTCTCAATATTTTTATAGGCCATCTTTTGTCGTTCAACCTGGAAGGGGTGAATATTGAGTGAGCGTAATGCTTCTGCGCCCATTTCAAGAGCGCTGTGGTACGTTTCTGATACCACAAAATCTGCACCCAACTGGCGCAAGCGATACCCATGACCGCGGTCAAAGGCACGCGCAAGCACTTTAATGTTAGGAAATGCGTGCTTGGCGTATTTCACCATTTCGGCAGCGGTTTCTTTATCGTCTATAGCAATAACTAGTAACGATGCTTCATGGGCGCCAGCAGTATGCAAAATGTCTGGTTTGGATGCATCGCCAAAATAGGCTTTGGTGCCAATCCGTCTGATAAGGTCTATTTGCTCAGAGCGAATATCAAGCACAACGGTATTTACATCGTTGGCCACTAAAAGACGGTTAATGATTTGTCCAAAGCGCCCAATTCCTGCAATAACCACGGTACCTTTTTCGTCGATAACATCTTCGTCACGTTGTGATTTAGCGTTTTTATAGTGAGGAATTATGGCTTTGTCGAATAGGATGAAAAGCCCTGGCGTTAAAAACATAGAAATTGCCACGACTAACGAAAGTACTGAAATGATGTCGCTAGGCAACACGTAGTTTTGCGAGGCGAAACTTAACAGTACGAAGCCAAACTCCCCCGCCTGTGCTAGGCTGAGTGTAAACAGCCATTTGTTCTTACCCTTTATTTTAAATAATAAGGCAATAACAAATAGAACTATGGCTTTAATCAGCATAACAGCAAGGGTTAACCCTGCGATTAACATCGGGTTTTCTGAAAGCACAGAAAAGTTAATACCAGCACCTACCGTAATGAAAAATAGGCCCAGCAATAATCCTTTAAAGGGTTCGATATTGGCTTCAAGTTCATGTCTGAACTCACTGTTGGCCAAAACCACGCCCGCTAAAAAAGCGCCAAGGGCAGGAGAAAGCCCTACTAGCCCCATTAAGGCGGCAATCCCGATAATGAGCATAAGCGCGGTGGCCGTAAAAATTTCCCGTAAACCTGATGCAGCAACAAACTTAAACAAAGGACGGCTTAAGTAGTGCCCGCCAATGGTAAGAAAGGCAATTGAGCTAATGATCACCAGGCCAGAGGCCCAAGGGGCGAGTCCTTCCACTAAATTGAAGCTATCGTGCGAACCTGTGTCGCCGCCTTGCGCGTTGCCTGCTTCTACCAACTCGGGTATGGCAAGTAGAGGAATAAGCGCCAGCATGGGAATAACGGCGATGTCTTGAAACAGCAAAACGGAAAAGGCGCTCTTGCCTCCTTCCGTTTTCTGAAGCCCTTTTTCTTGAAGTGTTTGTAACACAATGGCGGTGGAAGAAAGGGCAAAAATAAGGCCTATTGTAAGAGCAATGCCAAAGGGCTGCTCAAGAAATAAGGCAACGCCGGTGATAAGGGCTGTGGTTAGCGATAATTGCAGGCCGCCTAAGCCTACTAGTTTAGACTTCATGGCCCAAAGCGAACGAGGCTCTAGCTCTAGCCCAACTAAAAACAGCATCATGACTACACCAAATTCAGCAAAATGCTGAATTGCGACAGTTTCGTCACCAACAAGGCCGAATATGGGGCCAATCACTAGCCCTGCTATTAAATAGCCTAATACAGACCCTAAACCAAGGCGCTTCGCAATGGGCACTGCAATTACGGCGGCGACCAGATAGATAAATGCATATAGAAAATAGCCAGTCACATTAATCTCCTTGAGGTGTACAAAGGTCTGCGAGATTCTCGATGCGCTTTGCCTTTTCTAAATCGAGGGTGTTCGACGTTAATTTATTAAGCAGGGTCGTCCACTTACCTCTATGTTCGGCTACCCGGTGTTCTTCTTGCGCAGTACGCGAGCCAAATATTGCAAATGGAGCGATGTAGGTCATATGCGTGATTTGCGCCATTTGCTCTAATGGCTGAAGTAGCTGCCTAATGGTGTAGTGATTGAAACCTTCAGTTTGATAGGCTTCTTCTTTACCGCCTGCACTTAACGCACAGAGAAACAATTTGTCTTTAAGTGCAGTACCTTCATGACCGTAGGCGAACCCGTATTCCAAAACCAAATCTTGCCACTCTTTTAGGATTGAAGGCGTTGAATACCAGTAAAGCGGGAACAAAAAAACGATAACATCGTGATCGATCAAACGTTGCTGCTCCCGTTCTATATCAATATTGAAATCGGGATACTCTGCGTAAAGGTCAATGGCGGTAACGTGTTTATTTAACCTGGCTTCATGAAAAAGCGGCACGTTCACTTCGGAGTGCGTTTGTGCAGGGTGAGCAAACAAAACCAGTACTTTTTTACTGCTCTTAGTGCTTTCAATAGCATGTGCAATGGAGTTTTCGTCGGTCATACATCTCTACTCAGTGTTACAGCCAATGTTTTTTAGCCAATTAGGTTTTGCCTATATTGACAATATTCCCAATCGTCAGCGAGTACCAGTCTAATTCTTAATGCAATATCTACGTTTAGAGCAAATAAGAATGTGTGTTTCCTCAAAGTTATAAGGTTACCAATCTTTAGTAGGTTGAAAAAAGTAACCTAATTACCATTATGAACTAACGAATGGAAATAGTCCCGCCAATAGCTAAAAAAAAGCTTCGACGGTACGCAATTATTAACTTTTACGTAAATCAGTATAACCATGAAAACACCAGTAAAAACTCTCGCACTTGCATTATCTTTACTTTCACCTTTTGCATCGCTTTCCACTTATGCTCTACCTCAAGGCACAGAACTCAAAGCTGGGGCTGCGGTTTGGAATCTGTTTGATGACGCAGACCGTTACGCTTTACATGTGGCCTATGTTCACAAACCGCTTGAATCATTCTATGGCGTGCGACCTACAGTACTTCTGGTAAACGCAGATCAAGGTCAACACTACTTCGCGGCGGGTTTGGCAAAAGACGTCTACCAACACAACGATTTTTCTGTACGCGTTGCTTTTCATGCCGGTATTGTTGATGAGTCTGAAAATTTAGGTGACACCATTGAGTTCTATTCATCACTTTCTGGTTTATACAAGATTTCTGACACCTTTTCGCTAGAGGCTGAAGTTGGTCATATTTCTAACGGTGGGCTAGGGGACACCAACCCAGGTTCGGAGTCGTTTGTATTAAGTGCTCACTATCTCTTTTAGTAAGTAGTTTATATATCCTAAGCGTTCAAAACGCACTTCCATTGAATAAAAAACAACCCGCAAAAGTGCGGGTTGTTTTTACTTTTCTCATCTATTCCATACTTAGTATCAACTTTTTAGTATTAATACTAAATAGCTAGACCCTAAGCGTTCAGCGCCTTTTTAACGTCGCTTGATAACATGGGGAGATGTCGTAACCTTACGCCCACTGCATCATAAACAGCATTACCTACAGCCGGCGCGACGCCAATAACGCCTGGCTCGCCTAGTCCTACTGGAAATTCGTTACTCTCAATGAACTCGATGTCCATATCGGGTACGTCATTCATTCTAAGCGGCTGGTAAGTGGTTAGGTTTTTCTTTGCTACGTAGCCGTCTTTTATCTCATTGTGTTCAAATAGCGCAAGACTAGTTCCCCATAGTAAAGACCCTTCCATTTGCGCCATAGCGCCATCTGGATGAACGACGATTCCCGCGTCAGCCACTACCCACAATTTCTTAAGCGTGATCTTACCGCTACTTTTATCTACGTGAACATGTGCGGCAGTAGCAAGCCATGCCGGCATGGTGCGTTCTTGGCCCGCAGTAACGCTATAGCCAATGCCTTCGTTTTCACCAAGCGCAACATTAGCCGTCTTGTCTTTAAGCTTTTTCAAAGCGTGAGCTAGACGAGTTGCTCCGCCTACGCTTTCAGGCGCCTTACCCGCTTGCTTGCCTTTGCCGTCTAGCATAGACAGTCTAAAGTCTACGGGGTTTTGGTTAGCTTTATGTGCCACTTCGTCGATAAAGCTTTCAAGCCCCCACACTATCCACCCTTGACCTACAGAGCGAAGCCATCCTGGTGTAAAGGTTTCTTGCGCGACTTTGTTGTTTATCACGCGGGCGCGGTGGTGTTGCATGGTATACCAGTGGTCAGCCCCTGAAGCAGAAAATGGGTCAACCTTGCCTTTACCATCAACACCGTCAGGCATAAAACCAGGTGCCATCGCTAGCGTTGGCCAGCCCGCAGCAAGTGCGTGCTCCATACCAGTGAAATTCCCAGCGTCGTCGAAATAGGCGTTAAATAACGACGTCGACGCTGAGCGAGGTTGGTCGAACATGGCATCGTCAGGGCGCATAAAGAGCATTTTAACCGGCTGTCCGGCCGCTTTCGCGGTAAGCACTGCTGGAATAATCCAGTCACCAAACAAACGGCGTCCAAAGCCTCCGCCAAGGTAATATTGGTGAAGAACAACGTCAGAATCAGGAACTTCTGCGGCTTTTGCTACTGCCGGCAGCGTAAGTCCTTGCCATTGATTGCCCGTATGGACATGCCATTTTTCGTCTTTAAACTCAGCAATCGCGTTTACTGGTTCAAGTTGGAAATGACTAGCTGTTGCCGTGGTATACAATGCTTCAATTGATTCAGCCGCCTGCTTTTCGGCATCTAGGATACTTCCTTCATCGACAAATAATGTGCCTTCACTTCGGTCGCGGCAGATTCGCTCGCCTTCTTTTTGAATATCAGCTTCATTAACGTTAACAGTCTTACCTGCGTTATAGCTGACTTTCACCTTATCGATAGCTTTAATTGCCGTGGGATAATCAGAGGCGAGAACCGCAACCCATCCTTCAATGGTACCCGACGGGTCGCTGAGAACTTTGTAGCCTTTATAGCCTGGCAGTGTTTTCGCTTGGCTGTCATCTACCTTGGTGACTTTACTGCCATAACGAGTAGGTGGAAGGATGGGGCGTGCGTACAGCATGTTGTCTACTTCAACATCAATACCGTAAACGGCAGTACCATCTGTTTTAGGAGGTATATCGAGTGCCTTATATTGGTTACCCAGCCCAATAAGATGTTTCTTATTTCCGGGTTTAATCGGTAAGCTCTCTAATTCGTCGGCCGAATAAACCTTATCAATATTGCCGTTCGCAACAATGTCGCCGTAGCTGATTTTCTTGTTGCCAGACACGACGAAGCCCGCGTTAGCTTCACAATCTGATACCGGTACGCCTAATAACTTAGCACCGGCACTAAGTAGCACTTGGCGACCAGCAGCCCCAGCTTGCGACATAGGTTTGTAGGTTTGGAAAACAGACCATGAACCGCCCGTCACCATGTAACCCCATTTGGGGTCAGTATCAACGTGCACAATCGAAACTTTGTCCCATTCGCACTCTAATTCGTCCGCTAAAATACGCGCTAAAGCCGTGCCTACATGCTGCCCCATTTCAGCTTTAGCAATATTCACCGTCACATGACCCTGGGTGTCCATTTCAAACCAGACGTTAGGTGAAAATGTTTTGTTTTTTATGGCTTCTTTAGCTGATAACACGGATGGAATTGCCGAAGCGCCAAACGCCATGAAAAGTGATGTCTTCAAAGAACCCGCCATAAATGAGCGACGAGACAAGTTGATTGTGTCTTTTTTCTCTCTAGATAGGTCTTTAATGCTCATGCGTTTTCACCTTCTGATGAAGCCTTAGGGTCGTAATGCTGTACCGTAGAGTTTGCGGCGCGCTTGATCGCTTTTTTTATTCTTGTGTAAGCCATACAACGACAATAATTACCATTCATGTGATTAACGATGTCTTGGTCACTAGGATTCGGGTTACTATCCAGTAGTGTAGCTGCCTGCATAATTTGACCAGACTGGCAGTAGCCACACTGTGGTACTTGCTCCTCAACCCAAGCTGACTGCAAAGGATGCTCACCATTTAAACTTTCGATTGTATTGACCTTCTTTCCATTAACGAGAGAGACAGGGTAAGAGCATGAACGAATAGCATTGCCATCGATATGAACGGTGCATACGCCGCACATGGCCACACCGCATCCGAATTTAGTACCTTTTAAGCCAAATTCATCGCGAATCACCCAAACAAGGGGCGTATCTGAGGCAGCATCCGTCTGCACTGTTTTTCCATTTAACGTAAATTCAATCATGGTAATCATCACCGTGAAGTTAGAGTCTAAATGCTCTCACCAAGGTAAGACTTGGTTTGAACGGTCTGTTTTGCCTGTGTTTTTTGCCCAACATTATTGTTTACTCGTAACAGTCTTTTGCTTTGGGCTTTAGTACTTTGTGAACCTTTTATTTATAAAGTAGACTAATTGACGAGAGTTATACGACTGTCAGCCAAAATGGTTTATGTGGTATAGTTTAGTTACCTTGTTCAACTAAGCAATTAGTTTACTTTTAGTTACTAGGTGCTTTTTTAAAGGACATTAATGAAAACTGAAATAAAAACAGATGCTAAGGGTAGGAAAACCGTTCTGAATACCTGTACAGAGCCTTGCGCGATTGAGCGCGGCATGCGCTTGATTGGTGGTAAATGGACAGGCTCTATTATTTATCATTTAAAAGATGAGCCAGTTAGGTTTAACGACTTATGTAGAATGCTAGGTGGCGCCAGCCGCAAGATGGTAGATCAGCGCCTTAAAGAGCTTGAAAACAACGGTATGGTGATCCGCAACGTTATCGACTCTCGCCCAATTGCGGTTGCTTATAGTCTCACCGAGTTTGGGCGCTCAGCGCTAGATATTCTTGAACAGTTAAGAGTCTGGTCTGAAAGTCACACTAACGATTAAGCCGTAACGTGCAGATTATAAAATAGTGGAAACGGTGAGCGTTGCTGTTCACCGTTTTAAAACTATCGCTTAAGATAGTTATACTAAATTGATACCAGCGGCAATCTTAGTACCTTCTCAACAAGCGCCCCCGCTTTATCCTGAAAGCCTTTAAAGTGCGCTGTCGCTTCATGAGCATCAAGCGCAGTTTGAGATTCCCATTTCTCGGTTATAACAAATACACCGTCGCCAGATGAATGTAGGTCATACATTATTGCGCCGGTCTCTTCACGGCTAGCTTCAACTAGCGGTGTTAAAGTTTCTAACAGCCTGCTTGGCTGATCAGGTTTAGAATAAATTATGACGGAGAATTCGATCATAACATTGTCCCTTCAAAAAGAGTTAAACATAAGCACCTCAAGAATTTTAGGTTAGCGTTTAAAGCCAAGTCACCACTTTTTTAAGACAAAATGCACCTTTTTGAATTTTGTGCTCTAGATAATGCTGACGCGCACGTAACTTCTTCTATCTAAGCCTTTTTCTTAGTTATATTCATTAGCTAATACAAAAAACTAATCTATACTCACTTATACTTAAGTATAAGTAGCGAGCTTGTTTTTAACGTCCTGATTTTCAAAGGCGCGAAATTAAAGAAAAATAAACACGCTATAAACTAACCTAATGAATTAATCATTATTTTTAAGGCGACGGAATGCACCTATTTAGCGGGGCGATGCCCTATGTTTGAAGAAACTTTTTACTCTTGTCCAATAGGGCTTGCTCATGTAAGTGTGGATGGCAGCTTCATCCGGGTGAACAAACCGCTGTGTGATTTCTTGGGGTACTCAAATGAAGAACTCACCAAACTTACTTTTCAAGAATTAACCTCACCAGACTATTTAGACCGAGATCTGGGTTATTTAGAAAGCCTTTTAAAAGGCGATATTGAGAGCTATACGCTTGAAAAACGCTATCTAAAAAAAGACGGAGAGCAGGTATGGGCCCAATTAACGGTTTCCCTCGTCAGAGACCAGCGGGGTAACCCAGACTACTTTATTTCTGTGGTCGAGGATATCGACGAGAAAAAGCGTATTCAGTCTGAGCTTTTCCAGATCGACGCTTTGTTCAGTAAGATCGTAAGCGCATTTTCGGACAGAACTTTCATTTGGGTTGCAACACCAGACTTTAAAAAACTGCACTACGTTAATGATGGATATGCAAATATTCTCGGTCGCAACGAATACGAACTCTACTGTAATCCTATGAGCTTTATCGACCATGTCCATGAAGATGATAAGGCCCGGGTGCTAAAACAGTTTAGTCAGCGTCCTTTACAAAATTGGGATATTCAATATCGTATTTATGATGCGAAAGGTGAGGTGAAATACCTTCATGACCGAGGCAGTTTAATCTATGACGATAGAGAGATGCAGTCGCTTATTTTAGGCACCGCAGACGATGTAACAAAAGAGAAAACACAGCAGCAAGCTTTGATGAGCGCTGTAACTAAATTAGAACATCTTTCTAAAACCGATTCGCTCACCGGGCTTGCCAACAGAAGAGAGATCTTCAGTCAGTTAAACGATGAGATTGCTCGCATGGGACGAGGTCAAAAAGCGTCTACCCTTGTTTATGTCGACCTCAATAAATTTAAAAAAATAAACGACAAATATGGGCACAAGATAGGCGATAAAGCGTTAGTTGAGTTCTCTAATAAAATGGGTTCGCTTTTGCGAGATAGCGACCGGTTTGGTCGCATCGGTGGCGATGAGTTTGTCATTTTACTCTACGGTACTAATGAGGACGAAACAGCTGTATTTTTTGACAGAATAAAAAACAGTAAATTTGAAATTGATATCGATGGTAAAGATGTCGTTCCTATCAGCTTTAGCGTTGGCTGGGTGCAGTGGAACGAAGGTATCGACTCTGTGCAGGAGTGGCTAGACCGAGCTGATGAGGTAATGTACGAAAAAAAGCAACGTGGGCAAGCTATAGCAGCGAAAAGTAGCGAGTGGAATAAAGCGATGTAGCGCAACCTGCTACATCGCTCATCGTATTTTATTGCTGACGCTGTGCAAACCAGAGAGCTATAACTTGCCTTTCTTCTTCGGTCATTTTTGTCTTGTTCAAAAATGGCATGTCTTTAGTCACAGTGGTTCTTCGTACCACTTGTGGCGCGAACCTCTCAATATCTTCCCATGAATCTAAGACTACGCCTAAAGGTGCCACTTTGAATATCTCGTCGGTGGGTGTGCGCGAATGGCAGCTTACACAATGAGTTGTGATTAAACTTGCCACACGTTCGTCACTAACTACCGATGAAGTTTCGTTTACTATCCCGCTTGTCGGCGGGCTTAATTCAGATTGGTTCGCCAACTGCGAGTTCATAGTTGAAGAAGATAGTGCGTCATCATGACTTAACGGTTGAATTGAAGGTGCTTGTGGCCAAGATACCCATAGCGCGATTGCAAGCATGGCCACAGCGCCAGAGACTAAAATACTTGGTTTAGTGGTACCCACGTGACGCAGGTTAAAGAAATGACGTATCCACGCGGCAGCGGCCATAATGGCAATAAGTACGAGCCAATTTTGCGGATGCTGATAGGTCATAGGGTAGTGATTTGAAATCATAATAAACAGCAAGGGCAGCGTGAAGTAGTTATTGTGCACTGAGCGAAGTTTTGCGCTGGCGCCCCACGCTGGGTCTATATCTTTCTTGTCAGCTACCGCAGCTACCATTTTGCGCTGGTTAGGCATAATATTAAAAAACACGTTACCTGCCATAATAGTGCCAACAAGGGCTCCTACGTGAATATAGGCGCCACGACCGCTAAACCACTGGGTAGACAGATAGCTAACAACACACACTAGAGCAACTAACCCAATACCAAAAGCAAGAGGGTATTTGGCCAATGGGCTACGACATGCAAATTCGTATATGGCAAGCCCACCAAAGATTAACCCCAAACCTAACGATATTGCCGTAGCTGGCGACATGGCGTTGACAGATGGATCAATAAGGTAAGCGCTGGCACCGAAGTAATAAACAATAATCAAAAGGGCAAAGCCTGATAACCAAGTTGTATAGGCTTCCCATTTGAACCAATGTAATGTTTCGGGCATTTTCTCTGGTCCGTAGGCGTATTTGGCTACCTCGTAGAAGCCACCCCCATGAATGGCCCATAAATCGCCTTTGATACCTTTGTCTTGTTTCCACTTAGGTGGCGTTCGCAAGTTGTTGTCTAGCCATATGAAGTAAAACGACGCACCAATCCAAGCTACACCGGCCACAACGTGAAACCAACGTACAAATAAACTTATCCAATCTAGCCACGGCATTATTATTCTCCTTATTTAGGGCCGGCTGGCCCTACAGTAGCTTGTTACTCTTTATCTTCTTTGATGTAGCGGCAGTTACCGCTTATCCACGTCTGCTCAATAGCGCGGTCATCACCTAAAATACTTAGCGCGAAAAACACATCATCGAAGTGTGCATCTTCTTTTATTCTCAACCGTGTTAATTCATCGAACCTTGGCTCTACAACGATAAAGTCTGCGGTAGAACCTGGGTTTAAGTTACCAATTTCATGGTCAAGCGCATGGGCCACTGCTGCGCCTTGGGTCATAAGATAAAACCCTTCCAACGGGCTAATGGGCTCGTTGCGCAACTGACTGACCTTGTATGCATCGCCATAGGTCTTAAACATGTTAAACGTGGTTCCTGCGCCCACATCGGTAGCCATAGCAACATGTACTTTATTAGCACGCGCTGCGGTCATATCAAAAAGCCCGCTGCCTAAAAACAAGTTAGACGTAGGGCAAAACGCAACCGTAGCGCCGCTCTCGCCAAGGCGCGCCCATTCGTTAGGCGTAAGGTGGATACCGTGGCCAAACACTGCGCGCTCCCGCACCAAATTGTAGCTGTCGTAAACATCTAGATAGCCGTCAGCGTTAGGGAATAAGCTTTTTACCCATGCAATCTCGTCTAAATTTTCAGACAGGTGGGTTTGAATGAATACGTCGGGATATTGCTGGGCAAGTTCGCCTAGTGCGGCAAGCTGGGCTTCTGTGCTGGTGGGGGCAAAACGAGGCGTAAGCGCATAGCGATTACGACCCTTGTTGTGCCAAGTCTCAATCAACTCTGCACTATCAGCTTGCGCTGTGTCAGGGCAATCGTTCAGAGCACTTGGGCAGTTTCTGTCCATACACACTTTACCAGCCACTATCGCCATATCAATCTCGCTGGCGGCACTAAATAGTGCTTGGCTACTGCTTTTATGAACGGTTGTAAAAACAAACCCCGTTGTGGTGCCGTTTTTTAGCAGCTGGTTTAAAAATACTTTAGCGATGGTGTCGGCGTGTTCGCTATCGGCAAACTGCATTTCAGTGGGAAACGTGTAGTTTTCTAGCCAACTCAAAAGTTGCTCACCATAGTGGGCAATACTTTGGGTTTGCGGATAATGCAGGTGGCTGTCTATTAAGCCTGGTAAAATCCACTTGCCCGAAAAATCAGTGACAGTGGCGGCAGGGTAACGTTCAGCTAGGTCACTAAACGGGCCAATGTCTTTTATTTCTTTGTTATCTACCAGCAAACCACCGTCTTTAAAAACGGCAATATCATTATCAAATTGTGTGGTTTGTTTAGGAAAGTGCGCAATGCTTGCACGAAAAAGCTGCATGTTTGTTAGCTGCCCCTGTAGCTGCTGAAACCGAATGGAGAGATAAGAAGTGGTACGTGATAGTGACCGCCATTCTCAACAAGTTCAAACGTAATATCAATGTGTGGATAGAAACTGCTGCCATGAGTTTGTGTTAGGTATGGCTTGCAGTGAAATCGCAAGGTATAAACCCCTGCAGCAAAACCATCCTCAACGCCCCAGTTTTTAAAGCGGCCATCACTGTCTGTTTCACCAGAAAGGGTACTGCCGTCAGGTAATGTAAGGGTAAGTCCAATGCCTTGTGCAGGCTTACCTAATGTGGTGTCGAGTACGTGGCTTGAAAGCGTATTCATACTGTATTCCTTAAATAATTTTCAATTCGTATTACTGCTGCATATAGCGTAAGCGTTTTGGCTCTTCTATAACGCAGGGCATTAATCTAATGCTTTATTAATACGCAAAAGGGTTATCTTTATTTGCTCTGCAGCTGCATTTGAAACCTCTAGCTGCGTCGTATTTGGCAGCCTTGCTTGCAAAGCTTCTAGCATGGTTTGCGCAGAAAGCCCGGTAGCGCAGATAATAAAAATAAATCCATGTTTGTCTAAATAGGCGTGATTAGCTTCTTTTAGTTGATGTAAAACGGCCTCAGACGCACTAGCCGCACCTGATTGTTCGCCGGCAGCAATAGCTTTAGTGTTGGCAAACTTTTTACGTAAAGAGTCTACGTCACCAATCATAGGGTGCGCCGTAAAGGCTTCTAGGTAGTCATCATCACTACATTTTGCCCAGGAATCTTTCGCTTGATTAACTATGGCATCGTGATCGCTGTAAGGGCGTGCTTCTACCATTTGGTAGATCCATGCTTTCGCCGCGCAACATTGCTCAAACCAAGAAAATGCTTCGTCAGCGCTTAGTGTATTTAGTTCAGTAAGTGTCACTACTGGTATCCTTTTCTTTTAACTGCACTTTTACTGAGCATTTGCGGGGATCTTCGCGTGCTCGCCCGTATATTTGTCAGTATATGACTCAGTGTTTTTCTCTAAAGTCGCTGCTGCGTCAGTTGCATGAAGACGCTCAATGATTTGCGCTGATATAGAAACAGCAACTTCAATAGGCCGCTTTCCAGGAATATCTCTATTGCCAATAGGCGTGAACAGCCTTGCGAGCGCACTGTCGTCAAACCCGCGCTGGGTTAGCTTGGTAATAAAACGCTTTGCTTTAGTGTCTGAACCTATTAACCCAACGAAAGGCAGGGAAGGCTGCTTTAATGCCTGCTCGGTAATACGGTAGTCCAATTGATGATCGTGGGTGAGAATAATCAACCAGCTATTTTCAGCAAGATGCCTTACCTCGCTCTCGGGCGCTTCTTCCACTACTTTTTGAACGTTGGCTGGTAGCGTCGATGGGAACAAATCTTCTCGATTATCTATCCATGAAATTCGCACAGGCAATTGTGTCAAAATAGGCACCAGCGCTTTTGCGACATGGCCAGCGCCGAAAATGGCGATATGCTGCTGATGAACATTGCACACGTCAAATAGGACCTTTACCGCACCGCCACAGCACTGCCCTAAAGAACTACTTAACGGGTAGCTATGAAGCTCAGTGCATGTTTTGCCCTTAGCAAGATATTCACGGGCGCGAGTAATGGCATCAAACTCAAGGTGTCCGCCACCAATAGTATCAATACTATGTGAAGCGGTGACCACCATTTTACTGCCCGGCTCACGGGGAGTTGAGCCCGCTGTACCTACAACGGTAACCAAAACATAGCCCTCATTACGCTCCTGGCACTCGGCTACAGCCTCGTGCCAATGCGTCGCGCGAAATGAATGCGTTGCACTAAATGAATGGGGGGCGCGACTCATACAGCAGTACCCCGTGGATCGGCTTGTTGATCTGCCTGTTGGATTGCGGCGACAGCATTTAACACGCGTTCGGGTGTGGCTGGCGTATCTAGCTGAGGGTCAACGGTGTAGCCAGATAGACTAGATATCGCATCCTTTAAGGCGCACCATACTGAAATTGCTAGCATAAACGGTGGCTCACCCACGGCTTTTGAGTGGTATATGCTGTCTTCAGCATTTTCTCTACCAAAAAGCTTCACGTTAAACTCCTTGGGCGTATCGCCGATGGCAGGAATTTTGTAGGTTGCCATGTTTTCACTTATTAGCTTGCCTGCTTCATTCCATTTTAGGTCTTCGGTGGTAAGCCAGCCCATACCTTGAATAAACGCGCCTTCAATTTGGCCAATATCAATTGCTGGGTTAAGGCTGTTGCCCACATCGTGAATAACGTTAACCTTATCTACGGTGTATTCACCGGTCAGCGTATCTACAGACACCTCACTCATCGAAACGCCGTAAGCAAAATAGAAAAACGGGCGGCCTTCGCCTGTGTCACGGTTGTACTGCAATTTAGGGGTTTTATAAAAACCGCTTGAAGACAGCGACACGCGATCAAAATACGCTTGCTGAACAAGTTCAGTAAAGGCAATGCTGTTTTCGTCTAGTACAACGTGTTGATTAATAAACTGTACATCACTAGCGCGGTCTTCTAACCCTAAGCTTTTGGCGTAGCATTCAGCCAAGCGGGTTTTTAAAGTAATACACGCGTTTTGTACGGCTTTTCCGTTCAAGTCAGTACCACTTGATGCCGCTGTTGGCGAAGTGTTCGGCACTTTATCCGTACGCGTAGCGGTGACTTCAATCATATCCAAATTTAGACCAAATTCATTAGCCGCAATTTGGCCTATTTTTGTATGTAGCCCTTGGCCCATTTCAGTACCACCATGGTTCACCTGAATACTACCGTCGGTGTATATGTGGACTAGAGCGCCTGCTTGATTTAAGTGCTTTGCGGTGAATGATATACCAAATTTAACCGGCGTTAGCGCTAGGCCCTTCTTGATAACTGGGCTTTCGCGATTAAACGCTGCAATCGCATCTCGGCGCTGCCAATACTGTGCGCTTTCTTCTAACTCGGCAATCATATCGGGTAAAAGGTTGTGCTCTACTTTCATGCCATAGGGAGTAGAACACCCGGTTGTCGGGCCGTATAAGTTACGTTTCCTGACCGATAACGGGTCGCTACCGATAGCTCGTGCAATTTTGTCAATCATGGCTTCGGCCATGATCATGCCTTGCGGGCCGCCAAATCCTCGATAAGCGGTGTGCGATACCATATTGGTTTGCAGTCTGTGACCGACAATATCACTATCGCCTAGGAAGTAGCCGTTATCAGCGTGGAACATGGCCCTATCTACAATAGCGTCTGACAAGTCAGGCGAGTGCCCACAAATGCCATTAATGATCATGCGAGTAGCTTCAATTTTACCTGTTTTGTCAAATGCCACATCAAATTCATTTTCAAACGGGTGGCGTTTACCCGTAACGTGCATATCGGTGAAGCGCGGCAAACGAAGCTTAACTGCGCACTGATTGCGCGAGGCCAGTAAAGCAGCGATACAGGCCCACTGCGCTGCTTGGGTTTCTTTACCGCCAAAGCCGCCGCCCATACGCCTCATGTCTACCATTACGCGATGTAATTTAACGTCTAGCACTTCTGCAACTAGCTTCTGCACCTCACTGGGATGCTGACTAGAGGTGTAAATTTTTATGCGATCTTCTTCATCGGGGATCGCAAGGCTCACTTGACCTTCTAAGTACATGTGCTCCTGACCGCCAATGCTTAGCGAACCGTGAGCTTGGTATTTAGCTTTTTCAATAGTACTGTCAACGCGGGCCGCATGTTGGCCAAATCTATGTAAAGGACGAACGAATGTTTGCTGCTGGTGGGCGGCTTTAGCATCAAGTACAGGTGTAACTTTGTCTACTTCTATTTTGCCTTTTAGTGCAGCTTGTCGGGCAAGGTTTACTGAAGTGGCAAGTACTGCAAACACCGGTTGACCGAAGAACTTGATTTCGCCGTTCGCAAGTAGTGGGTCGCCTTCAAACACAGGGCCAATGTCTTTATGGCCAGGTACGTCATCAATGGTGATGACATCAATAACGCCTTCGCTTTGACGCACGGCGTCAAGGTCTACCGAGTTGATAGTACCTTTGGCGCACTGACTTACACCGACTGCCGCATAAAGCGTACCCAGAGGTTCAACTACGTCATCAACGTAGTTGGCGCTACCTTGTACCTGACGTGTCGCACTTTCGTGCTTTTTAGAAACGTGAACAACACCTTGTTTGCCATTTGTTTCTGAAGGATTTGGGGCATCAATTAACTTACGCATGCTGCACCACCCGAGTTTCAATATGGTTAACTGTTTGGTTTTCTAACCAGAAGCGGTGCCACAAGTTAGCTAACACGGTTTTGCGGTATTGTGCTGTTGCGCGCACATCATCAATAGGCGCAAACGCATCAAATAAGATTTGCTTGCCTAAGGTTAAGCATTCTTTGCTAGCGAACTGTTTACCTTTCAGTGCATTTTCCAATGCTTCACAGGTTGACGGCACAGCAGCCACACCACCAAAGCCACTGGTAATTGCCTCGACCTTGCCATCTTCTAAAGTAACGTTAAATACCGCACATACTGCCGATATATCATCTTCAAAACGTTTTGATATTTTATAGGCGGCCAGTGCTTGATTAGGCTGTTTAAGCGGTATTTCTATTGCGCTTATCCATTCATCATTAGCGAGTGCCGTTTCGCGATAACCCGAGAAGAAAGTGCTAATTGGGACCGTGCGAATACGCTCTCCATTATCTAAATGCAGTATAGCGTTCAGCGCAAGTAGTAAGGGAGGCATATCACCAATAGGTGATGCGTTGGCCACATTCCCACCAATTGTCGCCTGGTTGCGAATAGGCAAAGACGCAAAGCGCGTTACCAGTTCAGCTATTTGTGGAAATGCGTTTAGTAAAAGCGGTGCCGCATCATTGAGTGGGACTGCTGCACCAATAACAAGAGAATGCTCGTTTTTGGTGCATTGCTTAAGTGCATCGATATGTGTGACGCTGATAAGCGTTTCTACGTTTTTTAACTGTTGAGTGAACTGCAAACTTAAATCAGTGCTGCCCGCCACTAAGCTGTGCGTTAGGGTTCGCTTTAATAAGCGCTTTCAATTCTTCGCGCGAGGTTGGCGTATGTACATTGCCTGTACCAGAAGGCTTTTCACCTGACAAAGTGTGTAATGTCGCAAGGGTCTGTTCTTGGCGCTTGGAAAACTGATCATCTGGTGCTTGCTCACATACCGCAAGCGTGGCATCGATAATAGGGCGGTATCCAGTACAGCGGCACAGGTTGCCAGATAAAGCATTCAACACATGGTCGCGATTAGGTTTTGAATTGCTATGGTACAAAGCGAACATCGACATGATAAACCCCGGTGTACAAAAGCCGCACTGTGAACCATGGTGGTCGACTAGCGCCTGTTGCACGGGGTGTAAGTGTTTACCATCGCTTAAATGTTCAACGAACAATAGCTGCTTACCGTGAACTGCGCTCATCAGCGTGATACAGCTATTCACTGTTCGATAGTTTAGTTTTGTAGCGTTATCAGATGATGCTGGTTCTACAAGTACTACCGTGCATGCGCCACAGTCGCCTGCTGCACAGCCTTCTTTAGTGCCTGTTTTCTTACGATGTTCCCGTATAAACTGTAGAAGGGTGAGGTCGGCTCGCGCTTCATTTAACTCAACAACATCGTTATTTATTAGAAAGCGAATCATACTCACACCTTCTTGTTATATTCATTCTTGTATTCATTAATATAGCTGTATTTTTCTAATAAAAGTAGACCATTTGGTCAATTTATTGCTTATAAAAAATGGCCGCGTTATAAAAGGCCATGATTTTGTGCAGATTTATTGGAAAGTTATGTAACGCCTTTCCATGTTTTCTTTAACAAGCAATGTATCAGTTAGTAAAAAGAATAAGGCAAGATTCGTGCTAGGTTTTAAGTTGAATGCAGAATAAATGCTTTCTGGATGGCTCATCTCATTAGTGAGGGCCGCAGGTGATGGGTAACTCTGAACTTTAAGAGCATAGCAACACCTTGGTAATAAATGCTAACCTATCGGAAAGGCATGCAGCATTTATCCTGCCTGTGCGCTTGCAAAGTAGATTGCAAAGGAATTTAGATAATAATGATGAAGGTAAAAAGTGCTGACGCAGGTGTTGGCGCTATGAATAGAAGAAAAATACTCCAAGCCGCAGAAAAATGTTTTGCGCAGTTTGGTTTTAAAGGTACGGCGGTACAGAAGATTGCTGACGAAGCAGGGCTTCCAAAAACCAACGTTCTGTATTACTTCAAAACGAAACAAGAACTCTACGTAGCGGTATTAGAAGAAACGCTTTCATTATGGAATTCTCGTTTTGACAAAGCAACTGTAGAAGATGACCCCGCCGAAGTGCTTGCCAATTACATAGCAGAAAAAATGGAAGTGTCACGCACTCACCCGATGGCTTCAAAGATTTTCGCCATGGAAATTATCAACGGGGCGCAGAACTTAAGCGGATACTTCGATGAAGAGCACGCACTATGGATGAAAGGTCGTCTTGAGGTCATCGAAGCGTGGGTACAAGCAGGAAAGCTTCCTCCCGTTGAAGGCGAATACTTGCTCTATACCATTTGGGCCAGCACTCAACACTATGCTGATTTCTCAGCGCAAATTACCCGACTACGGGGTAAGAAAATGACAAAGGCAGATTTTGAAGACGCCACTAAGCAAGTGGTTAAGCTTGTGCTAGGCGGCTGCGGGCTTGCGGTACCTGAAAGTTTCGAGGTGTAGTATGACGGAATCTGTTTATCCTCGAGATCTAATTGGCTACGGTGAACATGTGCCCCATGCGAACTGGCCGAATAATGCCAAAATAGCTATTCAGTTTGTCTTAAACTACGAAGAGGGTGGCGAGAACTGTGTGCTTCATGGTGATGAAGCATCCGAAATATTTCTATCTGAAATTATCGGCGCACAAGCCTATAAAGACCGTCACCTTAGCATGGAGTCGATTTACGAATACGGCAGTCGCGCAGGGTTTTGGCGTTTACATCGCTTACTTAATAAGTACGACATTCCCGTGACTGTATTTGGCGTTACCATGGCCATGCAGCGCCATCCTGACGCTGTTAAAGCTATGATGGAGTCAGGTTGGGAAATAGCCAGTCACGCCATGCGCTGGGTACACTATCAGGATATGAGTGAAGATGATGAGCGCAAACAAATAGACGAAGCGATTATTCTGCACGAGCAGTTAACGGGTAAGAAACCCGTAGGATGGTACACGGGAAGAACAAGTCCTAATACGCTTAAACTCATAGCAGAGCGTGACGATATCTTATATTGCGCTGATTCTTACGCAGACGATTTGCCATATTACGACTGCCATTACAGCAAGCCGCTACTTATAGTGCCTTACACGTTAGACACAAACGATATGCGCTTTGCTACGCCGCAAGGTTTTAACAGCGGTGAACAATTCTTTACATATTTAAAAGACGCGTTTGACGTACTGTACGAGGAAGGGGAAGAGGCGCCTAAAATGCTTTCTATTGGTCTTCACAATCGCATTATAGGAAGGCCAGTTAGGCTTGCTGCGCTTAAGCGTTTTATCGAGTACGTGAAATCACACGACAAAGTGTGGTTAGCCACGCGAGAGCAGATTGCTCGCCACTGGTTAGCCACTCATCCTAAAGATGGTAGTGACAAGGCGCGTATGTAGCATTTACAGTACGCCTTAGATATTTAAAGTACAGTAAAGTGAAGAGACGAAAGTGAAACAAATGGGGCACTACCGCCTTCACTTAATAAAGGACAAAACCATGAAAACAAAACTAGCCATTATTGCCCTTGGGGCGCTAGCGCTGACCGCATGCTCGAAGTTGACAAAAGAGAATTACGATAAGCTAGAAATGGGCATGTCTCAGGACGAAGTTGAAGCTATTCTAGGTTCAGCCGACAACTGTGGTAAAACAATGGGCACTATGGCGTGTACATGGGGCGCGGAAGACAGTAAACATGTGAAAATCGTATTTATGGGTGATAAAGCAGTTACCTTCACTTACGACGGATTAAAGTAAACCATCAGCATGGTTATACCAGACCCCATAAAAGAAAGGTGGCATTTAAGCCACCTTTTTTATCCAAATTAAGGGCTTGCGCGCAATATCATCTACACGCAACGACAAATTATTTTAAATCTAGCAAGTATCTTAGTAAGAAAACGATAGCTAGTGCATAAGTAAGTGGCGTTACTTCTTTAAACTTACCGGTACCCACCTTAATACCCACATAGGTAATGAAACCAAGGGCAATGCCTTCACTAATACTAAAGGTAAGTGGCATAGCGATAAGTGCAACAGACGCAGTAGCCAAAGCCCCTAAGTCATCGAAATCTACATGTCGAATCGAATCCATCATTAAAATGCCTACCATTAGTAGTGCTGGAGTAGTGGCCATTAGCGGAATGACTTTCATCAGTGGCGTAAGGAAAAGCGACAACAGGAAGCATGCAGACACGACCACAGCGGTGAGGCCTGTTCGTCCTCCCGCTGATACGCCAGTGGCGGACTCAACATAGCTTGTCACTGGCGATGTACCTACCATTGCGCCAGCAATACTCGCAGATGCGTCAGCAGTCATGGCCGGGCCAATTTTCGGTAGCTTGCCTTTTGAGTCCAGCAAGTTAGCTTTGCGAGAAACACCAATTAACGTGCCTATAGTGTCGAACATGTTCACGAACATAAGCGCGAAAATAAGGTCCCATGTCTCGGCGATATGGTCGATAGCGTACCAGAAGTCCATTGCCATAAAAGTATTCGACATAGATTCCGGCATGCCTACAACAGCAGTTGGTGTGGCAGTTAGCATTCCGTTTTCGGTAGGAATAAAGGCACCTATCAAAGTAAGGGTAACGATAGAAATTAATATGGCGCCAGTAACGCGCTTAACCATAAGAACAATAGTAAAAATAATACCAACAAGAGCAAGCATAACTGCAGGCTCAGAAAGATCACCAAGCTGAACAAAGGTTGCAGGGTTATCAACAATAAGTTCTGCATTCTTAAGGCCGATAAAGGCAATAAATAAGCCTATACCGCACTGAACGCCTATCTTGAGAGAAGGCGGGATAGATTCAGCTATTTTGGTTCGCACGCCGGTGAGAGAGAGTATTAAGAAGAGAATACCGTTCCAAAACACAATGCCGAGGGCAGCTTCCCATGGAATTTCGCGGCCAAGGCAGATAGTGAAAGCGAAAAAAGCATTCAAACCCATGCCTGGTGCGAGTGCAATAGGGTAGTTAGTCATCAACGCCATCATCAATGTGCCGATGCAGGCTGCGACTGCTGTCACTGTAATTAGACCTTCTACCGGCATGCCGCTAAGGCCCAAAATACCTGGGTTAACCACAAGGATATAAGACATAGCCGCAAACGTAGTAAGACCTGCAATAATCTCAGTTCTTACCGTTGTACCGTGCTCCTGCAGCTTAAATAGCCGTTCAATAACGTTGTTGGACATCTAGAGTTCTCTGTTTGTGTATTATGTAGTGTTTTGTGCGTTTGAAAGCAATAAACTGACCAATTAGTCAACTTGTTGGTGTGTTTTGTGCTAACTTACTTTTCAGTACAATGATTAAATAACAATCATTGCGTGACTCAAGGTCACTAGCTAGGCAGCACAAAGCCAGCCAAACGGTTAGTAAACAACATAGATGATGTTAAAAAAACCGCAAACAAAAACCTAAATGAGCAATAGAACTCGTTTACAGATAGCATTAAAGATAAACTATTACGCACCAATTAAATGCTATTGCATTATTATGGTGCAAATAAGTGAGGGGCCATGTCGCTGTCATCAATAATTAAAAACATACCAAAGGCCGAACTGCATCTGCACATAGAAGGTAGCTTAACGCCTGAACTCATGTGGCGCCTAGCTGAAAAGCACAGTGTATCACTTCCTTACGCAAGCGTGGAAGAGATTGAAGCCGCTTATAACTTCAAAGATTTACAAAGCTTTCTTGACCTCTATTACGCAGGAGCAGGAGTATTAAGAGATGAAGAAGATTTCTTTACGTTGATGTGGGAATACTTATCTCGGTGCGCTGAAGAAAATATCGTTCATACCGAAATCATGTTTGACCCTCAAACCCATACTGAGCGGGGTATAGGTTTTGATGTGTTTATGCCTGGCTTTTTACGTGCTATACAAAAAGCAGAAAGTGAATTTGGTATAAGTAGCTACCTTATCATGTCTTTCCTAAGACATTTGCCAGAAAGCGAAGCTTTCGAAACACTAGAAGCAGCGAAACCTTACTATCAGCACATCACGGCGGTGGGCCTCGATAGCTCTGAACTAGGGCACCCCCCGTCCAAATTCGAGCGGGTTTTCAAAAAAGCGAAGTCTCTAGGCTTTAAGATTGTTGCCCATGCAGGGGAAGAGGGGCCGGCGTCTTATATTTGGGAAGCGATTGAACTGCT
This sequence comes from Alteromonas sp. ABH4_454, assembly GCF_056311775.1. NCBI lineage: Bacteria > Pseudomonadati > Pseudomonadota > Gammaproteobacteria > Alteromonadales > Alteromonadaceae > Alteromonas > Alteromonas sp. ABH4_454. Next base: position 2,505,733 of record NZ_CM149972.1, read on the forward strand.
TGACGTGGACCGCATTGATCATGGCGTACGCTGCCAGGAAGACCAAGCGCTCATGGCGCTCTTAAAAGAAAAGCAAATACCGCTTACCGTATGTCCATTGAGTAACTTAAAGCTCTGCGTAATTGACGATATGAAAGAGCACAATATCGTGCAACTGCTAGATGCTGGCTTATTAGTAACGGTTAATTCTGACGACCCCACCTATTTTGGTGGTTTTTTGAATGAAAATTTTGAAGCACTTCACACGTCGCTAAACATAGGTGAGGATACAATTCGCGTGCTGGCCGCAAACAGTTTTAAGGCAAGTTTCTTACCCGAAGAAAAGAAAAACGCATTTGTTAAGCAAGTAACTCGGGCTATGTAAGCGACTTGCAAAAGCAATAGCGCGAGCTTATTAAAGTAAATCTCAATAAGCTCGCTTCGCCCTAAGATTGCATAATAATAAGCGTTTGCTCGATTAAGCTTTTTAGTTCTTCTATGTCTGAAGCTATCTCTGTTAAATCACCTTGCTTGGCTTTATTTTCAATAGATGACGCTTTTTCTCGAATAGCATCAGCCCCTACATCCCCTGATACACCCTTCATTGCATGACTTGTAAACTTGACGGCATCGACGTCTAACTCAGTTGCGGCCTTTTGCAAGGCTTCTTCTTTCTGCGCTATTTGACCTAAAAACATTTCAACGATGCGGTTTAACAATCCTTCGTTGCCGCCGAGCCTGCTTAGCGCAGCGTCTCTATTCCATAATTGTTCTTTGGGAAGCGCGGTATGCGTATGTAACGTATCCATTCTTATCACCAAGCAGTTAACACAGGGTTTGGTAGTATAATAATTGTGCGTCACCAACAGCATAATAGTCAATGAGTTACCCTAAAGTTTGTACTTAAAATAACCAATATAGACTAAAGGTTAATGTTTTTTTGCGTATGTAGGACGATACTACATAAGGAGTTTATAATGTAGTGTGGTAATTCTCATGGAAAATGAGACGAAAAAAGTAGTCATCATTGACGATGAACCAACAACACTCTTGCTACTGGAAAATGCGGTAGAATCTTTAGCAGAAGTCGTTACGGTTTCACAAAGTGCAACAGCATTCTCTGTAGTACAGTCACATCAGCCTGATTTGATAGTCTTAGACATCAGCATGCCTGAGCTTTCAGGTTTTGATGTATGTCAGCAACTTAAAGTATGTCCAAGCACAGCTTCAATTCCTGTTATCTTTGTCACTTCTCACAGCGATACTGAAAACGAGCATCGTGCGCTGTCGCTTGGGGCGATTGACTTTATCCCAAAGCCTATCGATATAGAAATGTGTCGAATGAGGGTGAGAAACCATCTCACGATTCAATCTCAAAAAGCCTTGTTGAAAAAAGTTAACCAAGAGCTTGAGGCTGAAAAAAAACAGCTTGCCATAACATTAAAATCTATAGCTGACGGCGTAATCTCGATTAACGCTGCCGGAGATATCACATTCATAAACCCCGTGGCACAAAGGCTTACCGGACATAGTGTGCAGGATGCTTTAGGCAAGCCTATTGATGAAGTAATGAACCTGCGTGATGCATCAAGCCATGAACCACTGTTAAACCCAGCGCTTTACGCGCTTGAGGTAAAACGCCCCGTAGCTATGTCTTATAACGCAACCCTCGTTAGTAGGCACAACCAGATTTTTAGGGTTGAAGATACCGCATCACCGATTATCGACGATGAGGGCAAAATAAACGGGGCCGTCATGGTGTTTCAGGATGTTTCTGAAGCCGTAGAAATGGCGGTGAAGATGACGCACTTAACCAACCATGATCAGCTTACAGGTTTGCCCAACCGTGTGTTACTTCACGACCGCATCGTCCAGGCTATAGCGCGAAGTTTTACCAGTAAGCAAAGCATCGCGCTACTGTTAATTGATATCGATAACTTTAAATATCTCAACGATAGCCTAGGGCATCAGGTCGGCGATTTCGTTATAGCAACCGTAGCCAAGCGCCTTGCAAACACGTTAGGTCAAAGCGCCACACTCGCTCGAGTAGGCGGAGACGAGTTTGCTTGCCTTTTATCGGATATAGGATCTGGATTCAGTGCAGATAGTATTGCTATGGCCTGTCTTCAGGCGGGTAGAGAACCGATTGAGATAGATGGGAAGTCTCATAGGTTGAGTTTAAGCATAGGAATAAGCTTGTACCCACAGGATGCAGTGAATGCAGAAGAAATGATGCGCCATGCTGACTCCGCAATGTATCGGTCGAAATCGAAAGGTAAAGACACTTTCAGCTTTTTCTCAAAAGACTTACAGCACGCCATGCATCATAGGGTCGAAATGGAGATTAAGCTTAGACAAGCAATTGAAAACAACAGTTTAGCTATCTATCTCCAGCCAAAATACGACTTTAATAGCGGCGAAGTATTCAGCGCTGAAAGTTTAGTTAGAATGTTCGATGAAAACGGCAATGTAATCGGGCCAGACGAATTCATTCCCCTCGCCGAAGAAACCGGACTTATACACCAGCTCGGTAAACAGGTGCTTCAGAAAAGTTGTGAGTTCATTGCTCGTTGTAATGAACAAGGCAAGCACTTTAAAGTAGCGGTGAACGTGGCTGCCAAACAGCTAGCAAACCCCGGGTTTGCGGATGAAGTTGCAGAAATCATTCACGCAACGGGCATTGAAGCCAGTTCAATAGAGCTTGAAGTGACAGAGTCGGCGCTAATGCACGATTTTGAACAAACACGTGATATCCTCAACAAGCTGACCTCGCTAGGCGTTACCATAGCCCTTGATGACTTTGGTACGGGATATTCAAGTTTATCTTATCTACGTCAGTTTCCACTGAACGTTCTAAAAATAGACAGGTCTTTTGTTATTGATATGGACAAGGAGCAGCAAGCTCACGATATTGTCACCGCTATCGTGCATCTAGCCTTAAGCTTGGAGCTGACTATCGTAGCAGAGGGGATTGAAACCCAATCACACTTCAACGGGTTAAAAGCACTAGGCTGCCATCAAGGTCAAGGCTATTTTATGTGTCGTCCCATAGCCATTAACGATTTTTTCGCACAGTTTATCGGTAGTGAGGAAGTCGCCTAACTTATTTCAATAATTCTTAGGTCGTTAGGTGTTTTTCCTAATACCTATAGCGTATCTAAATTCAACCTTTTCAATATACATCTTTCTTTAAGGTGTTAGACTGTAAAGCAAGACTATAATTATTAAAAAAGCTTTATGTTACAATGCGAAATCGCTTGTATGGCTAGCAGGCCGCATTAGAATAAACGATGGACAGAAAAGAAATTAAACCCTATTCACAGTGCAATGTGCTTATTGTCGACGACGAGCCAATGAGTCGATTGCTATTACAATCGATACTTGAAGATGAGTTTCATTGCAAGACGGTCGAATCTGGCAGCGATGCCAATTCCCACTGTGCCGAAGCGCTGCCCGATCTAGTTTTACTCGACATGAATATGCCTGATATAAGCGGATTGGAGGTGTGTGCAACATTAAAAGCTTCTCCTGAAACCAAAGATATCCCAGTTATATTCGTCACATCTACCATGGATATTGAAAGTGAAAACGCGTGCTGGGAAGTAGGTGCATCTGATTTTGTGATGAAACCAGTGAATGCGTCAACGCTAACTCACCGAGTAAAAACACACCTTCAAAACAAGCTGCGTACTGAGTTTCTTGAAATGATGACATTTCACGACCAGCTAACTGGCCTTTACAATAGAATGTACCTGACCAAGGAAATTCCTTTATTGATAAAGCAGGTAGCCAGAGACAAGGGATCGGTAGGGGCAATAATGCTCGACATTGATTACTTCAAACTCTTTAACGATACCTATGGGCACCTTGAAGGTGACTTGTGTCTTCAAAAAGTGGCGCAGATAGTCTCTGATACAGTGAAACGACCCAAAGATGCTGTGATACGTTTTGGCGGTGAAGAGTTTTTAATTATCCTGCCTTATATCGACCGTCAAGGGGCAAAGCTCGTGGCAAATCAGCTTGTAGATGCAGTAGCCGAAGCGAAAATACCTCATGGAAAAGGCATCGAAAATCGTGTTTCTATCAGCGCAGGTTTTGCGGTTTGGAAGGCAACGGAAGTTGTGCAAGACAACCTTGCAGCCTTAATTGAAGACGCTGACGTATCCTTGTTTGAAGCTAAGGAATTAGGCCGAAATCTTGCAAAAGGTTAAACATCGTTAGAGGCCGTATAAACTAGCCTATTGTTTAATGTCGAAAGTGTTGCTTGCACGCTATCATCTAGTGTAATGACGTACTATTCGCTAAATTTGTGATGGCAATGAATGGTACCCCCCTAGTACACGTTTGAGGCTTAGGTAACGAGCAATGGTTTATTTCGACGAGCAATCGAGTTTGAATGTGAAGCTGGAAGAGCAGCTAAAAGCATCGCTTACTCAGTTATTAAATCGTGGTTGTGACTCACTTGGGATATTCCAAGCGCTGCTTTTGCACCTCGAAGAGGATACCGTCAACATCCTTGTTAAAGCCTCATCTGCTTATCCTCCCGGTTTTAAATCTATTCCCTCGTTTGCAAGCTGCACGCCGGTAGACAATTGTTTTCCCGTAAGCAGTGCTAAGTGTTCTCTAGCATTTAAGCAGTGGTTTACGACCTACTTCAGTGCGGAAAAATACATCAGGGGCCAGGTCCACAAGCTTGATGGCGGATACGTCTGTTTAGTGTTCATCAATGCATGCCCAGACCAGCCAAGTAACCTGGATAAAGTGGCGTTGCTCGATGAATGGTTGTCCGTTACTTTGGACAAGTTTCATATAGAAAAAGCTGAATCAACACAAAACACGCTGTATGAAAAGCTACAAAACGTAGCGAATGTTGGTACGTGGGAAGTCGACCTTATTACCAACGAGTTAATCTGGTCGTCTCAAACTCGCCGTATTCACGAGGTGGATGATAGCTACATGCCCACGCTAGATACGGCAATCAGCTTCTACAAAGAAGGGTTTGATAGAAATGAAATAAGCCGTATCGTTTCTCACACTATCGAGACCGGTGAGCCATGGAGCGCAACACTTGAACTTATTACTGCTGAAGGTAATTCGGTGTGGATAGAAACCCACGGCATGGCGGAGATGAAGCATGGGAAGTGCGTTCGCTTGTTTGGGACGTGTCAAAACGTGAATAAATCGGTTCAGCTCAGGTTAGAGTTGGATGCGCGACGCAAAGAGGCAGAAGCCGCGTCGAAAGAGCGTGGCATGTTGCTGTCTAGAATTAGCCACGAGCTAAAAACGCCTTTAAACGGCATTACCGGCATGCTTCAGGCTATAAAGTTTGAAACAAAAGACAACGTAAGAATTACAAAGGCTGACATTGCGTTACACAGTGCCGATCGTTTGTTATCGCTTATAAACGATGTGCTTGATTACACATCAATTATCAATGGGGAATTTAGCCTTAAGCACAGCGATTTTTGTGTTCGCTCTTTGTGCGAAGACATCGTCGATGTGTTTAAAACTAAATGTGCTGAAAAAGGCGTACGGCTTTACGCTGTACTGTCTTTTGATGAAAAGACCTACGTGCATGGCGATGCCGCAAGAATAAGTCAGGTAATAACCAACCTGTTGTCAAATGCCGTAAAGTTCACTGTGAAAGGCTATATTTCAGTGCAGGTTACGCTAAAACATCAAGGCGAGGTTCCCATTCTACTTGCTTCAGTTGAAGACACCGGCGTAGGCATGAACGACGATATTTTGTCACGGATTTTCAGACCGTTTCAGAATGATACCGACAGCGCGTCAGAAGAGCTAAACGGCAATGGGTTAGGTCTATCTATTGTAAACCAACTTGTTGGCAAGATGGGTGGTGAGCTTGAAGTGCGCTCAAATGTGGGTAAGGGAACTTGTTTTGACGTGGCTATTCCCATTGAAATGGCGTTGTTAGATGAAAAAGCCAGTGGCGATGTGGAATTGTCCTCTGAGCTTTTAAGTGTACCTTTAAACATATTAGTAGTTGACGATAACGACATAAACCGCCTGGTCTTAGGGTCTATGCTAGAGAAGTTTAATTACCTACCCGATGAAGCGGAAAACGGAGAAGTCGCAGTACAAATGGCAAGAGCCAAAAAGTACGATATCATTTTTATGGACTGTGCTATGCCGGTATTAGATGGCGTAAGTGCAACGAAAATAATACTGCAAGAAAACCTAATGCCTAAGCATGGCCGAATTATTGCGGTTACCGCCAACACGACAGCCGAAGATAAAGCTAGCTGCAGCGAAGCAGGCATGCAGGATTTTATGGCCAAGCCCGTCGTGCAAAATGATGTAACTTCACAGCTTAAGTTAGCGCTAAATGCAAGATCAGTAGCGGCTTAGGGGCTTGTAATTGTATTAAAATGCAAAGCCCCTCGTTTATTGAAGTTACATGTGCTGCTGCAAATATTTGTAGTAACAGTGACAAATAAATTTGGCTGTTGACAAAAATATTAATGATAATCAGTATTTTGCGTTTATTTAGCGCTAGGTATGTTGCCTTCTACGGAATCCCAGTTTCCAGTGATATAGTCGACAACACGCGAACCTACGTTATACGCCGCTTCAATTGCTGCTCCCATTGCAGCATAACCCTCACCCGAGCTTTCAAGTTTCAAATTTTCTGATGCGCTTAGCGATGGTGGCTGCATAGTAAAATTACTCGCAGTTCTTAAAATCATTACGCGGTTTTTATCTACCAAACCGGCATTATCTAAATAGGTCAAACTTTGAAGCGTAGCCGAGTCTTCCATGCCCGATGTGACAAAGTCTCCTTTGCCCTGCGTCCAATATTCAACCCATTTGTTTGCCCACGTGTTTAGTTTCTCTCCATGCCAAAAAGTAGAGGCAGATAAATGGGCACCCATAGACACATTAGGAAGTACCCTCGCATTAGGTGAGTGGGTGTATTTTGTTCGTAGTGCATCCATTGCCTCGTTGTTTAAAAGTTTGGTGTCTTTGGTCATCGAATAAGCCCATTTTGCCAAAGGAAGGTTAAGCGCGTAAACCTCGCCGTTCGGGCTATTATTCACATTCACTGATTCGGCATTGTCATAAGGCGCGTGAGTAAACAGAGGAAAATAACCTGTACTCCACGTTGAAGGGATTTCTCTTGCATCAATCTGATGTGCCAAGTCACCATCTACAACATAATCGGTCCAAATAGCGCTGCCAATAGTGTTATCGGCAGGGTCGACACCAGCAATGCCAGCTACAAGCCAATAGGCTTTTGACAAGTCGAAACGAGGGTCGAGCCCTAGGGCCATTATAGCCGCTGAAGCACGCGCAATGCCCATACCCGTTACTATGCCAATTACGCCCGTTTCAGTGTTTGCATACACATCGTGAAAGCCGTGGGGCAGTGGGTATTTTGTTGTGAGTTTTTGACGGGCTTTCCATAATTGAAATTCGCCGGGTGCGTCACCTTCATCATCGCCAATTTCAAACATACTCACCACTACCACTTTAACTTCCATAGGCTTTTCTTCGTTGTTGGCGTGAGCTTTGGTAGATAAAACAGTTATTACTAAGCTTATGAATACAGCCAATGCCGCTGGCTTATAAAAAATTGTATTGAGGTTGTGTTTACCAATACGCAATAGCGGAAACTGTAAAAAATGTCGAATGAAGTGGGATAGAGACATAAGATACTCCTAAAAAAAGAGCTCAAGTTTTAAAAAAAACTGAGCTCTTTAGTGAATGTGATGCAGTGAATTAAATCGTCGAACTTCTATCTTGGATAGAAGTTCGACAACACTACAACTAAGCATACTTAGAATGAATAAGTAAATTTAGCATTCCAGTGACGCGGTAGTTCAGGTAGAACAACTTGGCTACCAAACAGATCTGGGAAGTTAGAACGGAAATAACGCTCATCGGTTAAGTTTTTAACGGTTAGGTTAAATGACCAGTCTTCAGCCTGATAAGATAAGCCAGCATTAACTAGCGTGTAAGCCGGTAGTGTTACAGCAGCAGAGAAGCCTGATGCTACTTCTTCAACATCTACAACACTAACGTTAGCGGCATAACCATTTTGGAAATCGTAAGTTGCTGTTACTGTGTAAACGTTTTCAGGAATACCTGCTTTGCGTGCATCTGTGTTAGCGAAGCCTTCACCAATTAAGTTCAAGCCAATTACGTTACCACCAAATATTAACGAAGGATCGGTAAGGCTAGATAAGTCTTCAGCGCCTAAGAAACCAAACTGGCTTCCGTTTTCACGTGCAGTAAGATTGATAACTTTAATGTTAGTGTAGCCCGCAGATACGACTAAGTTTTCGTTCACAACCCAACGAAGTTCAAATTCAGTCCCTTTGTTGTTCGTAGTGTTGTTCGTTACGGTATTCTGACTGCTGAAATCAGTTCTTTCCATCTCGAACGATGAAAGTGCAAAGTAAAGCGTGTCATCTAGCAGTGAACCTTTCACACCAAACTCAAATAGCTCAGAAGTATCGAACGCACCGTCTTCAAGTTGCTCTACACCAATCTCGGCACCTTGACCAGCAATAATGGTCGCTTGTTCAGCGGCAGTGATGTAAGGAATTAAGCCAAATGGTAGTTCATAAGAGATACTGGCATTCCAAGACCATCCACCTACCGTATCTTCCGCAGAAACTGGTGTACCCTCGTTACCTTCAATGCGAGCGCTTGGCAATATAAGGTCTTGACGTGAAGTGGTTTCAATATCAATGGTGTCATAACGTGCTCCAAGAACAAGGTTTAAGCCCCAATCCCAAGTAAGGTCGGTCATTACACCTAAACCTATATCAAGGTAGTTACCATCATCGTAGTTATCATAATTCATGCCTGAACGAGTTGACAGTAATCTTCTGTCTAATGCCGATGAAGGCATAGTCAAATCACGGCGGTTAAAATATTCATACGTAAAGTCATCACCGTGTAAGAAGTCGGTGTAACGAATTGACGGAGAAATTTGGAGTTGTGCTAACAAGCTGTCGTTTTCATACTCTGTAGCGAAAACTAGTTTGTCTTCAACAACCCAGCTATCGTGGAACTGAGAGAAACCATACGCATTTTCATTGATGTTATCGTATGAATCGTAAAAGAACTGGTTACGAATTTCCCAGTTATCTGAGTAGTAAATAGTATCGAAGTAGAACGTTATCGCTTCGTTACCAAGTTGGTCATCTGGTGCAACTAATACTTGGCTGCCGCTTAACGTGGTAGTACCAACATTTTCTAGCGCCATTAATGGAGTAGCTTCATCATCGGTAAATGTTGACCCAGGCACGTAGAAGAAACTGTTACCCGCAATGTTTACTGCACCATATTCTTCATGGCTAATTGAACCGTCGCCATCCGTATCTAAAGACTGGGCAGTACCTGTAATATAAGTACCGTCGTCAATAAGTTCTTGGGTTAAGCGGTTCCAACCAGCAACTTGGTTGCCATCGTAATCATGGTACATACCACCGAATTCGAAGCGAAGGTTGTCGGTAACATCTATGTTGAAAGCGGCTTGTAAAATAGTTTGGTCGGTTTGTGTGTTTTCGTAGTAGCTATCTGAGTTTTCTAGCTCACCGTAAATGTAGTAGCCCATATCTTTGCCAGCAACGCTAGTAGGTCCGCCAACCTCTGCGGTTAAAATGCTTTTATCCCAAGAACCAGTGGTGTATGACAAGGCGCCAGTAGGTGCATCTAGATACTGACCGCCAGAAGCACGGGCAGATTTAGGATTAAAGTTTAGATAACCACCAATTTTAGACGGGCCATAAATGGGAGATGCAGGGCCGCGTACGATATCGATACGGCTAGATGCGCCGATAGGGGTAGGGTAGTTACCCGGGTTATCTAGACGCTTAACGCCACGAAAATATGTCTCACCCGGTGTACCACGTACGTCAAGTGAACCCGCAACACCAAAGAAAGACTGGGTGAACGTACCCGGTGCAAATGCTACTAATTCATCAATATCAGAGACGTTAAAACGTTCCATCTGCTCCTGAGAAATAGTAGATGCTGAACGGGGTGTTTCAAGAATAGATTTACCAAAGCCAAATACCGATTCAACGTCTTGGCCAGGCAAGCTGCCTAGTGACCCAGTTACCTGAATCTTTTCGACATCTTTCTCTTTTACCTCTGTCTCTTCTTGTGCAAATGCTTGAGATGACAAGGCTACCGCCGTTGTCATCGCTAAGGCTTTTGCTAGAGGAGATAATGCGAATGTAGTGTTTTTCATGGTTTCCTCGTTATTTTTAGTTGCCCTTTTTTAGGGCTTTATCAACGCACTATTTCTATTGCGCCTTGCTGTATACAAGAGGTTTAGCAGGATGGGTGCCAACTTCCTAACCAGTTGGTCAACTTTTAACCTGCTCTTAAGTTGCTGAATTATATGGATTTAAAAATATAATGTTGTTCTTATATTGTTATCATTATGTTAACGAATAAGGTTTTTCTTATTTTTGCACCTTCGCAGTGATTTCTATCGTGGTTTTGCACTATAAAGAGCAGGGCGCAGTACTTGGCGCTGCTTTATACCTAATATCGCTTTACGGGGTGAAGTTACTGAGCTGCTGCAATTCTCTTTAGTACGCTTTTTTATCTCTGGGGAAGCGGTTTTGACCGAGTCATCCAAAGCTTCACTAGCATTACCTTCTGAAAGTTGATTGCCGGTGGCGGCTAAAATTTCTGACTTCTCATTTGCGGCTTTTTTCCCGGGTAGCGTTAAATCTAAAATGACCGCCGTAAGTCCTGCTGATGTAACCGGGGAAAGCAGAACATTTTCAAGCCAATTAGGGAGTTCGGCTAAGGCTTCGGGTACCATCATTACACCAATTGCCATGCCGAGAGCGCACGCCGTAACTAAACTGCTGCGTCTATCCAAGGCATAGCTGGCAAGAAGTTTAAGGCCGCCTACTGCAACCATGGCAAACATTACTAATGTTGCACCGCCTAAAACCGGCTTAGGGATGGCCTGAAGCACACCACCCACAATTGGAAAGCAGCCAATAAGTACAAACAGCGCAGAAACAAAGAAGCCCACTTTACGACTTGCAATGCCGGTTAGCTGGATAACTCCATTATTTTGGCCAAAGGTAGTGTTCGGAAACGTGTTAAACATACCGGCCAGTAGCGAATTCACGCCGTCGCCTAAAATACCGCCCTTTATTCTAGTTAAGTAAATTGGACCGCTCACCGGCTGCTTGCAGAAAAGGCTGTTGGCCGTAAGATCGCCCGCTGTTTCTATAGCGCTGAATAAGTAAATTAGCGCAATAGGCAAAAACAGATTGATATCAAATGAGATGCCAAACGCAAATGGCGTAGGAATAGCGACAATAGATAAAGAGGCAAGGCCGCTAAAATCAAGACCTTTTGTGAACCCAACATAAGTTGCACCAATGGCCATGCCAATAAAAATAGCACTTAAGCGTAGCCAATGATTGTGAGATGCGTTTAAAAATACAATAACAAGCAACACGCCAAGACCTACCGCTAGGTTGTCAGTACTCGCAAAGTCTGCTGCATGAAACCCGCCTGCAAGGTCGGTCATGCCCACGTTAATTAAACTAAGCCCTATGGCTGTGATCACAATGCCCGTAGTTAAAGGGGTAATGATACGCTTAAGCTTATCTACAAATAGACTGAATACGACCTCAACAAGCGCACCCGCCATAGTGAGTCCAAACAGCAGTGCTAAGATATCTTCGGGCGTACCGCCATTCGCTTTAACTTGGTTTCCCGCCAAAATCAGCGCGCTAATAAACGCAAAGCTGGTGCCTTGAATAGCGACCAAACCGCTACCTACCGGCCCAATACGCTTTGTTTGTATTGCAGTACCTAGGCCACTAACAAACAGTGCCATGCTGATAAGGTAAGGCGTATATTCGGTAAGTCCTAGTGTAGAGGTAACGATGAGTGTTGGGGTAATAACGCCAACAAAGCTGGCTAATAAATGCTGGAACGCCGCGGTAAGAGAAGGAAGAAATGCCGGGCTATCATGAAGATCGTAAAGTAATTCGCTGTGATTTGAAGACATGAGCAATATTTCTTAATAACAGTTGGTCAATAACTGCAAGATATTGACCAATTGGTCTGCTTGTAATTGCCGCTGTATCACACTGTTTTTAATAGTGAATTTTTAATTCCTATATCTTGATGGATAAGAAGGATGAATGGGTAAGCCCCAATTTGGTGCTTAAACAAAAAAATGCGCTAAATTAGCGCATTTTTTCAAGAGAGATTCGAAGGTTTAATTTAAAGCGTAACGCCTTCATCTAGCGTGACAAAAATTGAGTGACGTACTTCATTGTACATCGCGCGAGAGCAGTGACCTTCACCCTCGGTATCTTCTAGCAGCAGTACATCGCCTGCTCCAAATACATGGCGCTCTCCGTTTGATACTGTAAATTCCGCACGTCCTTTTAAAATGAAAAGCAGTTGTCGTGCTGGGGCAGGGTGCCATTTGAAGTCATAGTCGGCAGGTGTCTCGCGAAAGATAATTTTATCTGCACCAAATTTCTCTGAAAGCATACCGATAGGACCGCCGTCTTTTAGCGCTATTTCAACCTCGCCAAAGTGGCTCTTGCCCGCTTCATCGTTGTAAATCCTTGTTATTTTCATTATCGACCCTTGTTTAAGACTGTACTGATTTGAACATTACACGTGCTTGAGTTTGCTTATGGTTTTATAAAGCACCGACAAACTGGCAGCCACATCCTCATGGGTAATAGACTCAGCTGGGTGATGGCTTATGCCACCCTTACAGCGCGTGAAAAGCATGGCTACAGGGCAAATATCTGCTATAGCCATGGCATCGTGACCCGCACCTGAAGCAAGAATTCGCGGTGCTATACCGCTTTCTTGAACACCGCGTACGAGCGCTTGCTTTAACTGACTATCGCAATGTACCGCAGGCGCACTATGGGTTTGCTCGCGGGTAAGTGTTAACTGCCTAGCTTGCGCAATGTCATCAAATTTTTGCAATATTTCTGCCAATACTGAATCGCGTAAATCGTCATCTTCGCTTCTGATATCAAGGGAAAATCGCGTGCGACCAGATATAACATTTACGCCGTTTGGTGCATTCTCAATCTTACCTACGGTGGCCACTACGCCGGGGCGTTGTAAGCTTATGCTCTCTACCGCTAGTAACATTTCTGCACTAGCGCACAGGGCGTCACGACGCATAGACATGGGCACAGTGCCGGCGTGTCCCGCCATTCCTTCTACGGTAAAGTTAAAACGCTTGGCACCTGCAATAGCACTTACGACACCTACAGGCAGGTTTTCTTGCTCTAAAACAGGGCCTTGTTCAATGTGAAGCTCTAGGTAGCCCAGAATATCGGTGGGGGAAATAGCCGCGCTGTTAACCGCATCGAAACTAAGCCCAAAGTTAGCCATGGCTTGTTCTAGGCTTACACCGTTTTCATCTTTTAAGTGACGCCACTGCTCTTGCCATTTGCCGGTTAGCGCGCGGCTACCTAATAGCGTGGTGCCAAAACGCGTGCCTTCTTCATCACAAAAGCCCACAATGTCGATGTGGAACGGGAACTTAGTTTGGGTGCCGTCGAACATAGCAACCATTGAGATAGCAGCCACTACGCCCAGCATTCCGTCGTACTTACCGCCGTTGGGCACGGTGTCCAGGTGACTTCCTAGAATTAATCGCGGTGCATTGGGCACACTGGAGGTATAGCGCCCCCAAATGTTGCCCACGGCATCTTGCCAAGTGGTCATGCCCGCCTCAATCATCCAGCCAGACGCCAGTTGATTGGCAAGCTTGTGCTGCTCGGTTAAATAGCGCCTGTCTAGGCAAGTGGGATCTTGGCTTAAGGTGCCTAACGTCTCACACCTTGCCATAACTTGGGTCGCTAGTTCAGTAAATTCTACGAATTCACCCATTCGCAACTCCCGTTGCTTTAGCCTCAGCATAAACGCTAAGCGCAGCGTCTACTCCTTTGCCCGCAGGTAGCGCAAACCCTTGCATGCGAAGTACGGTTTCAAGCGATTGGAGTGTATGCAGTACGGCATCTTCTCTGGCGTTGTAGCCCATAGTCCCTATGCGCCAAATCTTACCTTTTAATGGCCCAAAGCTGGTGCCAATTTCAATATTAAAGCGTAGCAGAAGGGTTTCGCGTACTTCTTCGCCGTGAACACCATCTGGAATATGAACACCTACCACGTTGTACATTTTGTGCTTAAGGTTGCCGAATGGTTCAAGCCCCATAGCCTGAATACCGGCAAGCATGGCGTCACCAGCCACTTTGTGACGAGCAATAACGTTTTGCTGACCTTCTTCTAAATGCACGCGTGCACATTCACGCGCACAGTAAAGCATACTGGCCGCTTCGGTATGATGATTTAAGCGCTCTTCACCCCAATAATCCATGATCATGGGTAAATCGAAGTAGTTAGAGCGAATTTTAGGGCCGCGTGCCGCCTCGTGATGGGCATCGCGAATACCGGCTTCAACGTGATGGCGGGTACGTACGGTCTTAACGAACTTGTCGCTAAGGGTAATAGGCGCACTACCTGACGGACCACCCAAACACTTTTGAAGGCCAACCGATACCGCATCTAATTTCCATGCATCAACATCCAGTGGATTTCCACCTACTGACGCGGTTGCATCGCAGTAAAACAAAACGTCGTTCGCCTCACAAATTTCGCCAATATGCTCAAGCGGTTGAAGCATTGTGGTAGATGTATCGCCCTGTACTATGGCAAGCAACTTAGGCTTTACTTCTTTTACTGCTGCTTCTATTCGCTCAGGCGTAAATACTTCACCCCAAGGCACTTCAATGGTGTGTACTTCTGCATCGGCACGCTCTGCAATTTCAGCAAGTAAATGACCGAAGCGCCCGAAAATAGGCACAAGGACTTTGTCGCCTGGCTCTATTGCCGATACTAAAACCGCCTCGATACCCGCGCGCGATGTACCGTCGACCAAAAAGGTTTGCTGGTTTTTAGTATTAAACACATTGCGATAAAGCTGCATTGTCTCATTCATGTAGCCTGTCATTACCGGGTCATACTGGCCCACCAATTGTGTAGACATAGCGCTTAACACACGTGGGTAGCAGTTAATAGGGCCTGGGCCCATTAACAACCGAGGTGGTGGATTAAGTGGCGCGAAAGTACTTGTAGACGCTTCTTTAAACATGTGGGCACTCCTAGATAAGTACTTGCGCTAGCATGCGCAAGCCAGTGATGATAAGAACAACAGCGAAGATTTTCTTAAGTAAACCTGCGTCTAGCTTGTTGGCAATGGTCGCGCCGACTGGTGCAAATAAGACCGTTAGCGGAACAATACAGGCAAAACCTAGCAAGTTTACATAGCCGTATGTTGCAAAGGGGGCGTCAGCAGGTGTGGTTCCTACGAATAACAACGTAAGTGCTGCGGGTAGCGAAATAATTAAGCCTACCGCCGCAGCAGTTCCCACAGCTTTGTGCGCTGGGTAATTACAAAAAGTGAGTGTAGGCACGGTTAGCGTACCGCCGCCAATACCCACCATAGAGCTAAACAAACCAATACAGGTTGCCATTACTGACTGACCTGCACGGCCCGGTAGCCCTTTAAATAGCGCATCTTTTTTGCCAATAAGCATATTAATGGCTGATAAGGTTGCGATAACGCCAAATAACAAAGTAAGGAACGTTGGGTTAACCACGGTTACCGCATAGCTTCCCGCGAGTACCCCAATTAAAATAAATACTGCCCATGCTTTTAGCAGCGCAAAGTCAACGTTGCCTTTACTGTGGTGAGCGCGAATAGAGCTAACTGAAGTAGGGACGATAGTGGCAAGCGACGTGGCCGTGGCAATAACCATGGCACTTTCAGGCGACACGCCAAGCGCTTGAAATAAGAAAAACAGTACCGGCACAATTACAATGCCGCCACCTACGCCAAGCATACCTGCTAGTATGCCGGCAAATACGCCCGTTCCTGCGAGCGATAATATAACCGTGAGGTTATCCATTAAAAACTGCATGTGATTTCTTTCTCTCTAACAATTGTTGCTTTAGCGAATTTGTAAGCGTCGAGCTGTTGCAGATGCGCCCATGTAGGCGCATCCCAGTTAACGCGGTTTAGACAACGCCCCAGTTTGAGGGCGTTAATTGACGCAGATTAGCCTGTGCGTGCTAATGAACGCGTCTTAACGTTATATTTAGCTGTAAGCACGAATCTAGCGATGACCTAAGTAGGCTTTGCCGTCACTTCGAGGGTCGCTCGCGCCGCTAACCGTGCCTTCTGTGTCGCGAATAATGGCACCCGCATGACCCATAAGTTCGTTGCAAGGGTCTACCGTTACCATATCGTGCCCTCTGGCCAGTAAGCTCTCGCCCACGTATTCAACTAGGTCACGCTCTGCTTTTAAGTTGTGGCTTTGATCGCCCCAAGTTCTGCCAAGTAACCATCGACCAAGGGAAATGGCTTTACCAATAGGCTGTCCGTGGTAAATATGGCGGGCAAATAGCGCCGCTTGGGTTTGAGGTTGACCCTCACCGCCCATGGTGCCGTAACTCATACGACGTCCGTCGATAAGCTCGGCAAACGCTGGGTTTAACGTATGAAATGGCTTTAAGCCAGGCGCTAAATATTGGTTACTGTTTGGGTCTAGCGAGAATGAAGTACCTCGGTTATTCCATACAATGCCGGTTTGTGGGCTAACTATGCCTGAACCGAACTCCCAATAAAGAGATTGAATGTAGCTCACCATACGACCTTCTGAGTCGCAGCATCCCATCCATATGGTGTCGCCATGTTTAGCTTCGTGTGGCCACGGCAATGCTTTATCCAGTGAAATGTTTTTTACCATTTCATCAAGCGCGTCGTCACTTAACAGGCTTTGTAAATTTACCGGTGTACGCGACGGGTCGGTTACATTTGCATTGCGAGCAATGAAAGCTTGCTTGGTGCACTCAATCAGTAAATGCACCATGTCTGCATCGGTATTGCCTAAATGCTGAACTTTGTCATAAAGTGCCAAAATAATAAGCGAGGCTACACCTTGCGTTGGTGCAGGCAGGTTATAAAGCTTGCCTTTGCTGGTAGATACTGACAATGGCTCAACAATCGTTGCTTTGTAATTGTTGAAATCTTCAAGGCGAATAGGGGAGCCAGCCACTTCTAAGTCTTCAGCCAGTTTTGCAGCTAATTCACCGTGGTAAAAATCATCAAGCCCTTTATCTGCCAAATGTTTCAAGGTTTCTGAAAGCTTTGTTAGCTTTAAAATTTTGCCTTTTTTAAGCGCCTTGCCTTTAATTAAAAACTGCGCGAAGTTCTCGTCAGCGCTTAGTTCGTCGAAGGTTTTATTACTGGCATCAACTAGGCTTTGAGTAACTTCAATACCCCAGTTAGCTTGGCTTATCGCCGTATCGAATAATGTGTTTAGCGGTAAACCGCTTTGCCATTCATGGCTTATGTCAAGGGCAGCTTTCCAACCGGCTACGGCGCCTGCCATGGTCAATGCAGACTTCCCGCCTCGACTAGGTATAGCATCAGACCCTTCGTAAAATGCAGGCGTTGCGCCTTTTGCTGCTACGCCAGATGCATCAATACCAATAGGTTTTTTGCCCGGCTCACTGATAAGCCAAAACCCGTCACCACCCATGCCGTTCATATGTGGGTATTCAACGGCAATAGAGGCTGCAGCGGCTACCATAGCTTCAATAGCGGTACCGCCTTTTTCTAGTATGTTTAAGCCCACTTGTGATGCTGCGAAGTGAGGGGCTGTAAACGCAATATTAGGTTTTTCACTCATAATTAATTCCTTCAAAAACTCAGCAACCACGCCATCGTGTTTAGCCCTTGTTGGTCTAGAGCTAGGTAAATAGACGCGCGTTCTAGTCTTACTTTCTCTTCTTACTTTCAACTTGAATGCGATAGTGCGCTCTGTGCTTTACTTTAGTGCGGCATAACCGTCACTTAAATGAAGTTAAACAGATACGTTGCGCGCTTTACACCTTTAGCGAGTGGTTAGCGTTTTAGCTAACGCGAGAAGTGCAAGATCGTTGCCTTTTTTGCCCACAAGCGATAATCCGCACGGGGCATTGTGTAGGGTAAACAACGGTAAATGAAGCTGGGGTAAACCCGCAAGCCCGGCTACTGCAGTAAGTGCGAGCAGAGCGTTTCTATCATTTGCCAGAGTCGTATCGTCGGCGTCACATCGAGGTGCAACACCAGGTGTTGTGGGAATAACCAAAACGTCTATTTCTTCAAACAGCCTAGTTAAATGGTTTATTACCACGGTTTGCTGCGCTTTTGCTTGTTCTACATCTTGTGTTGTTATGGTTTTACACCAATCCAAGCGCAACATAATATCGTTAGCGATGTCGGGTTGAGTACTTTCAATCCATTCGCCATGCTGCTGCCAAATTTCACTGCCTTGTAACGTGCGAAATGTAGCGGCGGTTTGTAACTTGTTTAAATCAAGCTGTGCTTCTGATAGCGCAATACAATTATTGCTGTCTTCAAGGGCGTTAAGCCAAGTTTGACAAAGCGATTTGTGAGCTGTTTGCTCAAATAAGTGTGCCGCTATACCCAAGCGAGGTTCGTCAGATATGTCACTTTGCGTAGCGCTATCAAGACAAACATTGGCTACCTTTGTCAGCGTATCTAAATCCCTTGTCATCCATCCCACGGTATCGAACGATGGCGCAAGGGCTACCATGTTGTCGCAAGCGACGGCACCATGGGTGGTGCGAAGCCCCCATAACCCTTGATAGCTAGACGGTACGCGTATAGAGCCACCTGTATCAGTGCCAAGACCGATATCGGCAAGGTGTGCGCTAACGGCAACCGCAGAGCCCGACGAAGAACCGCCAGGTATATGAGCTGGCGCTACCGGGTTCACAAGCGTTTCATAATGCTTATTTTGCCCGTGTAAGCTGTAAGCAAGTTCGTCGGTAATGGTTTTACCTTTAAACGCGGCACCTGCTTTAAGCGTGTTCGCCACGCAGCTATTCGTACTTTTTGGTACGGGGTGCGTAGCCAACCAATCCGGGTTGCCCGCTGCTGTTGGTAAACCTTCCATATCGAATAAGTCTTTTACCGCAAGCCCTAAACCGCTAAGTGGTTTGACTGGGTTACGCGCTTTTTTTGAATCTTCGGTTAACCCTTGGCTTGCCCCGTTATTTAAAGAAGACGTGTCGTCATCACCGTTATTAATGCCATTAAAGGTTGCTTCTAAGTTTTCAATTGCCTGCGTGAACTTTGCATCACAGGGCTTTAGTACAAAAGGAGAACTCACAGCGCGTTACTTATTAGTTATTGTTTCTTTATTAGTCTTTCTATCATGAAACAACTGTTTCACTTTAAAGTCAAGAGAAACGATCGTTGCTTTTCGCTTCAACAGAAATAAATTCCTGACAGGAAATAGAAGAAGGCGTAAGCAAAAACGCAAAGAAAGGCACGGTTATGGCCTATTTTGGCTGATCACGGCTGATTACCGCTAAGCACGTTTACAGAGTTATATGATTTTCTGAGTCTTACACTTCACCTATCTGTCTGCGTTTTTGCTGGATTAACTGACGATAGGTTAATAGGAGTAGGTTAAAGGTATACGTACCCCCATTAGATCGTGGCTGCGGTTATAGCTAAAAGCCTTGAGGGTTTTTCTTTAGAAAGGCAGCTTCTTCGGCTGTCGATTCACGGCCTAACACCGAGTTTCGGTGAGGGTAGCGTCCAAACCTTTCAATAGTCGCCTGATGGCGTTTCTCAAACGTATATTCCCGCTCAAGCCCTTCTTGAGAGAAGAGTTCCATTGCAACATCGTGAATAGCTAACGATTCGCTGTGCATAAAAGGCATATAAAGAAATGCCCGCTGTTGCGGGGTAAGCATTTTATCAGCCTCTACGCTTACCGCTTCTTGAGCCAATATTAGCGCTATATTGTCAGCACTAAACGCATCCGGCTGATTGCGATAAATATTTCGGGAAAATTGATCAAGAAGAATAATTTCGGCAAGTCTACCCGTGGCCGTAGCGCGCCAAGGCCAAAGCTCACCACGCACAGCCGCTGCGCGCAACGAAGAAAACCGTGAAGCAATGGTTTTATCTAGTGCAGAATCTTCCTTAAACCATTGTTCAGGTGACAGTTCACCAAACCAAAAGTCTAGTACACCGTTAGCCTCTTCCATGACTACTCGCGTTTTATCCATATTCACCTCAACTACACGCTTACTGCAGTAAAATTAAAGTCATTAAGACTTATACCTTCTTTTTATCGAAAAAGTTCCATTTTCGCTTGCGAAATCGTAATTGTGTGCTACGACCGCCTTTACAGTATTGCTTAAAAAGTGTGCTATGGGAAGAGTTAACGTTTAGGACTTTCTAGTTCATCCATTTGAATGTAGATATCTGTAATAGCATCAACACGGTCTGCGGCCTTGCTGCCTAAGGCATCATAGGTAAGGTTACATAGGGATGCGACTAAGCTCATCGGCGCGGCGTAGCTATCGAAAGGAGAGTCGCTGCCAATGTGGGTTACAAGGAGGTGGTCTACATCTTGGCGGTAACCTTGGCCTGTAGGGTCGGTTATAAGCACAGTTTTGCAGTGTTTAATGCTGTTCAGAACAAACTTGAACTGGCGGGTCCTGCGGCGAAAGCCGAAAAGCACCACAAGATCGTTCTCAGTGAGATCAATTAGATCTTCACTAAGGGTCTGCCCGGGTTGGGGCAGTACGCGAACCGACGCCCTAATTTGTTTAAGCTGCTGCCTGAAATGAAGAGCAATAGGGTAAGCGTTACGAAACCCAATTAACGTAACCTGACCTGCTGAGGCAAGCAATGTCGCGATATCTCTTAATGCCTCAGACGATGTACCTTCGAATGTATTAGCTAAATTCTTACTATCACTTTCATGCTGTAAAACGCTGCTTGAGGGGTTTACCACAGGTACGCCTTGCTCTCGCAGTTGTACCAATGCGTCTTTGGCTTGTTGGTGCGACTCGAAGCCTAACTGGCGAAAAAAGCGACTTACGGTAGCTTTCGAAGTTCCTGTTTTTTCTGCAATAAATGAGGTGGACTGGCTTAGTACGGCGATTGGATTTTGCTGAATGTAATGCGCGATAGATTTGCCCGAAGGGGACAACGCGGCATAGTGTTTTTCAATCTGTTGTAAAACGTCGCTAGGGCTATTTTTTGTCATTTGTATCGCCTTATACATCTTGTGCAATTATTTCACGACTTTTGTTCGATATACAAACACAACGTGAAATCTACTAGCCAATTCCACTGAAAATCACCAAGGGTTACGATGATAGGAGCGATAAGAACGGATAAATACACTATTAAACGCGGCTCTTCACACTTTATTTTTCGAAACCAAATTTAAAAACTTTAAAGCCAATAATGGTTTACCTAAACGAAGCGCTGTATTGGGCTAAAGTTGCATCTAATTATTTGTTCAGACCATACATTTTGGCACTACACTTTCATAAATACTAACGGTAAAAATTCACGAAAGTGTCATCAGTTGGTAATTATTTTGTTGGCTTAGCTGTTTTTTCAGGTACACCAGATTAACTGGAAAGTTCTACAGCGAGTTCAGCGTGGTCTAAAGAAAGAGGTGAGTTGTGGCAAAGCTGTGGTCTGAATTGATCTTGCTATTTGTAGCAGTTCCTTTTGCCGTTCTTTACTGGATTAAGCATTTTGCAGATTATCTCATGCCTATTTTAGGGGGAATGGGGCTGTGCTGTTTGGCTGTCTTGTTAGCAGATAAACAATTTAAACGTTTTAAATTGTGGCATTGGGAAGATTATCGAATACATTTTAAAAGTACGCTCAGGCTATTTTTGCCGTGGGCGAGCTTATTGGCGCTGGTAGTTTATTTTTTAAAACCCGAGCTGTTTTTACACTGGCCTATGAATCAGCCTTGGATGTGGGTGGCGACTTTGCTGATTTACCCCATAGTGTCAGTTATCCCGCAAGAGATTATTTTTCGTACCTATTTCTTTCACCGTTACAAACGTATTTTGCCTTCCAAATACGCGAGGTGGGCGCTAAGTACCTTTCTATTTGGGCTAGCCCATTTGGTATATGGTAACTGGATTGCAGTAGTAGTTTCTTGGGTTGGCGGTGCTATTTTTGGCTACAGGTACATGCATACAAACTCAACTCCCGTTGTGGTTATTGAGCATGCCATCTGGGGTAGCTTCTTGTTCACTATTGGGTTGGGATCTTATTTAGTTATTGCTTCGTAACAACTTTTGTAAATAGCAATCACACATGAACACCAAGGAGTAGGGTTATGTTCAGTGCTTTTCAAACTCTGGTTCAACAAGATAATGAGACAGACGCGATAGGCAGTTTATCCAGCGCTCAGTCGTTACTCTCGCAGCTATGGGATAGCTTTATTAATCGTTTGCCGGGTATGGCGCTAGGCATAGTTATTATGGTGGCGTTCATCTTATTAGCGCCACATGTTGCAAAAGTTTTAGTTAACCCGCTAACCCGAACTACTACATCTCCGCTTCTACGCTCGGTAATTCAACGAAGCGTTAGCCTACTTTTAATGCTATTTGGTATTTATCTTTTTCTATTTTTGGCTGGGCTTACCGGCTTTGCCATTGCGGTTGTGAGCGGCACTGGTGTAGTTGGGCTTATTCTTGGCTTTGCATTTCGCGATATTGCAGAGAACTTTATTTCAAGTCTTTTGCTTACCATTCAGCGCCCGTTCCGCATAGGCGATATCGTACAAATTAATGACTTCACCGGCATTATTCAGAAAGTGACGGCACGAGCGACAACGCTGGTGGACTTTGACGGTAACCATATTCAAATACCCAACGCGACTATTTATAAAGGTGTGATTAAAAACTTAACGGCTAACCCCCTTATGCGAGGCCACTTTGTTATTGGCGTAGGTTACGACGCTGACATACAAAACGCACAGCGAATTGCCCGAGAAGTTACGGCAGAGCAAGCCAATGTGTTAAGCGACCCTGAACCGCAAATTCTTATTGATGAATTAGGAGCTTCTACCTACAACGTAAAGGTTTACTTTTGGGTGGATGTAGAAAAAACCAGCGTGTTGAAAATGGCTTCTGTGCTAATGCGTAATATCACACAAGCGTTCTTAGACGCGAATATTAGCATGCCGGATGATGCTCGAGAGCGGATATTCCCACAGGGTATGCACCTTAGTGTTGAGAGAAGCGAGGTAGGCTCTCAACGTCGCGAAGAAAACTCAGAAGACAGCCCAGAGCTGAGCCCAGAACCAAAGCCTGAACCAGGTACAGAAGGCAGGGAAAGCGTGTCTACAGGCTTTTCTGGTGGAAAAGAATCGGCCCAAGAAGATGCGGTTGAGCATGCAAGTGATAAAAGTGATAGAGCTAAAAGCAGTAAAAGCACTGACAACTTGAAGAACCAGAGTCGAAATACGAGCCAGAGCAAGAACCCGTTAGGTCACAGCGCGGCTGGTGATTATACTGTTGAGCCCTCAGGTACTTCAGAGCACAGTAACGAGCAGCAAAAAAATAGTAGCCGCAAAGATGATAGCCATAAAAATAATAAGCAACCAGAAACTCGCCAACGGCCGACATCAGCTCAAGATGACGTATCATCAGAAGCGCACGAAATAAGAGAGCAGGCTCGCAAGTCTAGAGACCCAGAAGCTGGGGAAAACATTTTGTAGCAATGCAATTATGTTGGTTTAAGGGGGAAGTGTGTAGCTCTGCCCGTTAAACCGGTGGTACAGGTGAAAGGTTACACCTGCCAAGAAACCCTTGCCACAGGTTAACATGAGCTTTCATAGCGCGACTGTACTCATCAAAACCGTCTTGAGATTGCTGCCTGATATAGTTTTTGAATTCTTCATGCAACGAAGGCTGTTTAAGCCAGTCTTCCCACAAGGGAGCTAGCTTGTAATGGTATTGGTTTACCAAGCTTCCTACAGGCTGTACTTCTTCAATAAAAAATAAATAAAACACGTTGCGCAGTATCTTGGCTTTATCACTAGCGCGGCCTTCCGGGCAGCTTACGGCATCCAGCTCAGTGGTTAGCATGTTAGTAAGTAAAGAAAGGTTTTGCGTTAACGTCTGCTGTGTATGCCACAGCGTAGCGGGTAAACGAGCTGAGCGTATAATTTGCAGCTGTTGTTCTAATTCGCTACTGTCGATAGGGCTTTCGTCGCTGTTTATTGAGTTCTCATTAATAACCTTGTCACTGGTGCTACCATTATCGCCTCCAGAAGCCTTGCCTACGCGGTTCTGGTTGGTGCTTAACGTTTTAGCGCTATGCTTTGATGCCGTTTCGCCAGAAGAAAATGACATCTTGTTCAAGCTGCTTAGGTAAAACAGTGCATTAACACTTGAAAGGGCGTCTTTATTATTTTCAACGGAAAACAGACGCTCAGGTGTATTTAGCGCCAATCGTAATTCTTGGCTCCCTTGAATAAGGTTCGCCCACGTTTTGCTGTAATCTTGTGACTTTTGTTCACGCCAAGAAGCAATAGTTTCGGCCAGTGCCTGATTGTGTTTAGCCACGTTTTTATTTACGCTTTCATTTGGGCTTTTACTTGCACTATCTCTTGCACTGCCACCTGTGCTAACACTTGCACTGCCACCTACCGATAGCGCTGCTTCACAGCTTTTCAATACGCTAAGCAGCTTGCTTTCATAAGCTAGTCTTTGGGACGGCAACTGGCTTTTTCCTAACGATGTATTGCGCTCGGCAACCACAGTGCCTAACTCACAATCTTGCAGCGCATAAAACTCGCGCAAGTTAATGCTAACACCCTCTATAGTATGTTTTAGCGTGGCTGAGTCGGCCAGTTTAGGAAGTGGTGTAGTGATCTTGTCGTTAAATGTATCGGGTAGGGGAGTGTCTAGTACTCTAGAAAGTCGTTCTGCATAATCTTCAATACTCTGCTTTACCGTATCGCCTCCAAAGCATCCGAACAAGGTTACTAAGCTAGCACCGACTATGCTTATACGGCAGAGTTTTATGAATTTACCGCCGCCGTATACATTTGTATCTTGGACGCCGCGTGCGCTGTTATTCTTATAGCCGCGGGCGTTGTTACTCTTGTCGCCGCAGGCGCTTTTTAATCGGAAAGGCAGGTTGCGTAAAGCCTTCATGCTGATGCACCAGTATGAAGGCCGCGACCACCGTCAACATAGATAATTTGCCCAGTAATGTAGGGTGCCGACACTAAAAACGACAGTGTATTAGCAATGTCTTCAGGTGTACCTAATTCGCCCAATGGTATGCTTGATAGCAGTTTGTCTTTTTCTGCATCATCCATTTCCCGCTCTGGCCATAAAATGGCACCGGGGGCGATACCATTTACACGTATGTTAGGGGCTAAGTCTATAGCTAATGATTGGGTAAGCGAAGCTAACCCAGATTTAGCGATTAAATAAACGCTATGTTTTGGAAGCGGCCGGTCAATATGCATATCGACCATATTGATAATGCAGCCTTTATTAGCTTTTAAAGCGGGGGCTAGCGCTTGTGATAAAAACAGGGGGCCTTTTAGGTTGCTTCCTACTAGAGAATCCCAATCATCTTCTAAAATATCGCCTATGGGCGTAGGGTAAAAGCTTGAAGCATTGTTTACTAACACGTCTAGCTGACCCCATACATCTAGCGCCTTTTGGCCTAGTGCATTTACTTCGTCCGAATTGCAAAGGTTGGCTTGTAGGCAGGTGGCAGAATCCGCTCGCTGACTATTTAACTTTTCAGCCAGCGCAAAAGCATCGTCTTTAGAGTGCCCATAATGAATAATAATGCGATAGCCTTCATTGTGTAGCTTACACGCCATGGCTGCGCCTATTCGTTTTGCTGCCCCAGTTATAAGCGCAACAGGAAGTGCCACAGGGCCTGAATTCGTCATAATAAAAGCTACTCTCTATTTTAAATCGTTTGGCGGTTATAAGGCTTGTGTACTGCGCTTTTTTTAATGCCTATAGATGTCTTCTAATATTTGTTCGGCTTGCGCAATATAATGTGCGCCGAATAATAACCCGTGATTTAAAATATGGTAAAGCTGGTAAATTGGTTTTCTTAACGCGTAATTTTTTTCAATTGGCGTGTGCTGGTGGTAGCCATCAAAGAAGGTATTGGGGAAACCACCAAACAGTTCAGCCATAGCAAGGTCAGTTTCACCGTCGCCAACATACACGGCAGGGTCGAACAAAACAGGCCCTTTTTTATTAAAGCCCGCATTACCCGCCCATAAATCGCCGTGAAGCAGAGAAGGGTGGGGTTGATGCAAGCTTAATAAGTGCCTTACCTTTGTGACGATATTATCAATATCACCGTTTTGCTTTGTCCAGAGACCATGCAATGCTAGGCGTTCTAACATACTGCCTATGCGTTTTTCTGCAAAAAAGTCGGCCCACGATGCCATGCGCCCGTTGGTTTGTACGCTGGCGCCAATATAGTTGTCGTGGGGCCACCCATAGCTGGTGTAGGCGTTGACGCTATGTAGCGCAGCAAGCTGCTGCCCTAGTGTAAAATAATCGCTTACGGCAGGCTCTAAGAATCGAATATGAGAAAGTACTAAATACTCCATATTGGGCGATTCGTTAGCCGTGATACCGTGACAAATAACCTGGGGTGTACAAATGGTTTGTGTGTTGGCAATAGCAGTAAGCCCTTCCGCTTCATGGGAAAGTTGCTGGGTGTCGTCGTAGCGCCTCGTTTTTACAAAATACCTGTGGGTCTCATCTTTTATGATGTAGCTTTCGTGAGTGTCGCCACCGCTTACGCGCTCAGCCTTCTGGCAGCTAAAAAATTGCTGGGTTTCATCTGAAATATGTTCGCTAATAAAATGCCACATATTACACACTCTGCTTGGTTTAATGCTTAAGCTCAAAAAGGCAGAAAGGGTGATGTGCAACAATTGGGCTAATGCAATTTAATGTGCATACAAGGGGGCTTGCTTATTCACCGTTATCGCCTTCAACTAAAGTATGGGTTAAAAATGGTGAAATGCATAAATTACGACATCAAATCTCACTAAAAACCTATTAGATATAAACAAAGACTCACTAATTAGTGAATAAAGGCTTTTCAATATTGAAGTTGACCATACACTAGTTATAATCCACCACTTACTTTAATGCTGCTTGTTTAACAAAAGCTAAGTAAACAAGTGCAGCGCGGGTATCTTATTGTTACGCCAACGCGATTAATGTAAAGCAAGTTTCGAGTGCTAAAAAGCACGATTAATTTATTAAATAAATGCATGTGGCGCAGAGTAGGCGTCACCACTGTAAAGGAATTAAAATGCCTGTAATTACCCTTCCTGATGGAAGCCAACGCGCTTTCGATAACGCTGTTTCTGTATTAGACGTTGCAAACGACATTGGCCCTGGTTTAGCCAAAGCAACCATTGCAGGGAAAGTAAACGGTGAATTAGTTGACGCCGTTGATATGATTGACGCGGACGCACAACTTCAAATTATTACTGCAAAAGACGATGAAGGGTTAGAAATTCTTCGTCACAGTTGCGCGCACTTGTTAGGTCACGCTATTAAGCAACTTTGGCCTAACACCAAAATGGCTATCGGCCCAGTTATCGACAACGGTTTCTATTACGACGTTGATATGGAAGAAAGCCTAACCCAGGAAGACTTAGCCAAACTAGAAAAGCGTATGCTTGAACTGGCTAAAACCAATTACAACGTGGTTAAAAACAAAGTGAGCTGGCAAGAAGCACGCGATGCATTTGAAGCACGCGGTGAAAGCTACAAAATGGAAATTCTTGATGAGAACATCGGTAAGGACGACCGCCCAGCACTTTATCACCACGAAGAATACACAGACATGTGTCGTGGACCTCACGTACCAAACATGAAGTTCTGTCACCACTTCAAACTAATGAAAGTGGCAGGCGCTTACTGGCGTGGCGACAGCGACAACAAAATGCTTCAGCGTATTTACGGTACTGCATGGGCTGACAAAAAGCAGCTTAAGTCTTACCTACAGCGCCTAGAAGAGGCAGAAAAGCGCGATCACCGTAAAATTGGTAAAGCACTTAACCTTTTCCATTGGCAAGAAGAAGCGCCAGGTATGGTGTTTTGGCACAACGATGGTTGGTCAATTTATACCGAACTAGAAAGCTTTGTGCGTAAGAAGCTTCGCGAATACGGCTACGACGAAGTAAAAGGCCCATTAATGATGGACCGTACGCTTTGGGAAAAATCGGGTCACTGGGACAAGTACGCTGAAAACATGTTCACCACAGAATCTGAAAAGCGTGAATATGCCGTTAAGCCAATGAACTGCCCAGGCCACGTACAAATTTTCAACCAAGGTTTGAAATCGTACCGCGACCTACCGCTTCGTATGGCTGAGTTCGGCTGCTGTCACCGTAATGAACCATCGGGCGCACTACACGGCCTAATGCGTGTTCGTGGCTTTACCCAAGACGATGCTCACATTTTCTGTACTGAAGAACAGATCCTAGAAGAGGTGAGTGGCTGTATTAAGATGGTGTACGAGACATACGCTGCGTTTGGTTTCGAAAATATCAAAGTTAAGCTGTCTACTCGCCCAGAAAAGCGCGTAGGTGCTGACGAGATTTGGGACAAATCAGAAGCTGCGCTTGCAGATGCACTTAAAGCCAATGATATCGAATTCGATTATCAGCCTGGCGAAGGTGCGTTCTACGGGCCGAAAATTGAGTTTACGCTGCACGATTGCTTAGACCGTGCATGGCAGTGCGGAACCGTACAGCTAGACTTCTCAATGCCAGGTCGTTTAGGCTCTACCTATGTAGCTGAAGATGGCGAGCGCAAAGTACCGGTAATGATTCACCGCGCTATTTTGGGTTCACTAGAACGCTTCATTGGTATTTTGACCGAAGAATTTGCAGGTTTCTTCCCACTTTGGTTAGCGCCTCAGCAGGTTGTAGTAATGAACATTACTGACAAACAAGCTGATTACGCATCAAATTGTGTAAAAAAACTGCAAGATTTAGGGTTTAGAGCAAAGTCTGACTTGCGAAATGAGAAGATCGGCTTTAAAATCCGCGAGCACACACTTAAGCGTATTCCATATATGCTAGTTGTGGGCGATAAAGAAATGGAAGCGGGCGAAGTAGCAGTGCGCTCTCGTCGCGGTGACGACCTAGGCAAAATGCGCCTGGAAGACTTTATTGCCATGGCTCAACAAGAAGTTGTAGAAAAGACAATTAAATAGTTGAGCAATTTGTGTATAATGCACAAGTAAGGTGTCTGCTTTTGGTTTTACTTTAGGTCAATCGACCAACCCAGAAGCAGACAAAAGAATTAAATGTTTGGAGGAATAGCACATTAAAGGCGCTAACAACAAGGCTCAGGGCGACAAAGCCCGCATTAACGATGAGATTAAAGCCAGAGAAGTAAGATTAATTGGCAAAGACGGTGAACAGGTTGGTGTGGTTTCGCTAGCAGATGCTACGCGTGCCGCTGAAGAAGCGAGCCTAGATCTAGTAGAAATCAGTCCGAATGCCGAGCCGCCAGTCTGTAAAGTTATGGACTATGGCAAATTCCTCTTCGAAAAAAGTAAAGCTCAGAAAGAGCAGAAGAAAAAACAGAAGCAAATTCAGGTCAAGGAGATTAAATTTCGCCCTGGCACTGATGAAGGCGATTACCAGGTAAAACTGCGCAACCTGCGTCGCTTTCTTGAAGGTGGTGATAAAGCCAAAGTTACGATCCGCTTCCGCGGTCGTGAAATGGCGCACCAAGACATCGGTATCGATCTACTAAATCGCGTTAAAGGTGATTTGGAAGATATCGCTACCTGCGAGTCTTTCCCACGTCGTGTGGAAGGCCGTCAGATGATCATGGTGCTAGCCCCAAATAAGAAGTAGTAACGGTCTAAAGTTTTAAGGAATCTGCACCCTTAAACACCTTGCTGCTAAACATTAGCCGGTATGAAGTGACTGCAACACGAAAAATACCGATATTAAACAATGCGGAGTTTTAGCAATGCCTAAAATGAAAACTGTAAGCGGTGCCGCCAAACGTTTCAAGAAAACGGGTTCTGGCCGCTTTAAAAGCAAACAGTCTCACTTACGTCACATTCTGACTAAGAAGAGCTCTAAGCGTAAACGTCACCTTCGTGGCAAAAAACTGGTTCATGATTCTGATACCAAATTGGTTCAGCGCATGTTGCCTTACGTATAAGACTTAGGAGACTGATTAATGGCTAGAGTAAAACGCGGCACTATCGCACGTGCTCGTCACAAAAAAGTCCTCAAGCAGGCAAAAGGTTATTACGGCGCACGTTCACGTGTATATCGCGTAGCGGTACAAGCTGTAACTAAAGCTGGTCAATATGCTTACCGTGACCGTCGTCAGCGCAAGCGTCAATTCCGTCAACTATGGATTGCACGTATCAATGCTGCTGCTCGTCAAAATGGTATGTCATACAGCCGTTTCATTAACGGTTTGAAGAAAGCGTCTGTTGAAATCGATCGTAAGATCCTTGCCGACATCGCAGTACATGACAAAGCAGCTTTCAGCGCACTAGTCGAAGCGGCTAAAGGCGCATTAGCTTAATTATTAACTAATTAAGTTTAAGTTCTTTCGGAAAAAGGCGAGCAGGATGCTCGCCTTTTTTCGTTTTTGTGTCCCTAAAATTGCATTGCAAACATAGTCTCACCCAAAAAAACTTATATTTGCTAGAAAATTTGTCAATATCTGCTATCTAGGCTAGCCCTTATATCTGTCACTCGTGTAAACTACCGCTTTTATTTCAGGCAAGCCTTAGCGCACAGAAAAATTCTTCCTATGCTTTGGCCATGCAGTCATCATGTAAATTGAGGAAAACATGGAGCTTGACGCTATTATCAATCAGGCACAAAGCCAGATTGACGCTGCACAAGATGCAGCCACATTAGACCAAGTTAGGGTCGAATTCATGGGTAAGAAAGGTAAACTTACCGACTTACTTAAAGGGCTTGGAAAGTTATCTAACGAAGAACGTCCTGCCGCAGGCCAAAAGATTAACCAAGCTAAGCAGGTTATTCAGCAAGCTATTTCTGCAAAAGGTGAGTTTTTACGCACTGAAGAGCTTAACAAAAAGCTAGCCGAAGAAGCCATTGATGTAACTTTGCCAGGCCGTACTGAAAAGCCAGGTAACTTGCACCCGGTTAGCCGCACAATTGCGCGTATTGAATCTTTCTTTGGCGAGCTTGGTTTCTCGGTAAAGACCGGCCCTGAAATTGAAGATGGTTTTCACAATTTCGACGCTCTGAACATTCCAGCGAATCACCCAGCGCGTGCCGATCACGATACCTTTTATTTCAACCCAGACATGATGCTTCGTACGCAAACCTCTGGTGTTCAAATTCGTACTATGGAAGCGGAAAAGCCACCATTGCGTATTATCTCGCCAGGGCGCGTGTATCGTAACGACTACGATCAAACTCACACGCCAATGTTCCACCAGGTGGAAGGTTTGATGGTTGATAAGAACGTTAGCTTTACCGACCTTAAAGGTATTTTGCACGACTTCTTACATCACTTCTTTGAAGAGTCGCTAGAAATTCGTTTCCGTCCGTCTTACTTCCCGTTTACTGAGCCTTCAGCAGAAGTAGACGTTATGGGTAAAAACGGTCAGTGGCTTGAAGTACTAGGCTGCGGCATGGTGCACCCAAATGTACTTAAAGCTGTGGGTATCGACCCAGAAGAATACACAGGTTTTGCCTTTGGTATGGGCGTAGAGCGCTTAACTATGCTTCGTTACGGTGTTAACGACTTGCGCGCGTTCTTTGAAAACGATCTTCGTTTCCTTAAGCAGTTCAACTAAGGCAGAGAGTACACATGAAATTCAGTGAAAAATGGTTAAGAGAGTGGGTTAACCCGTCGCTGTCGGCACATGAGCTGTCTGAACAGTTGAGCATGGCTGGCCTAGAAGTAGACGGCGTTGAGCCAGTAGCAGGCGATTTTAAAGGCGTGCTAGTAGGTGAAGTGGTTGAGTGCGGTCAACACCCGAATGCCGATAAACTGCGCGTAACTAAAATTAACGTAGGTGGCGATGAGCTACTAGATATCGTTTGTGGTGCACCTAACTGTCGTCAGGGCATTAAAGTAGCAGTAGCGGTTGTTGGCGCTGTATTGCCAGGCGACTTCAAAATTAAGAAAGCGAAGCTTCGCGGCGAGCCGTCTTTCGGCATGCTATGTAGCTTCTCTGAGCTAGGTATTAGCGACGACCACGACGGTATTATCGAGCTTCCAGCCGATGCACCTATTGGCGCAGACATTCGCGATTACCTTGGTCTTGATGACAACGCAATTGAAGTAGACCTTACACCAAACCGTGCAGACTGTTTGGGTATTCGCGGTATTGCCCGTGAAGTAGGCGTGCTTAATAACCTTGACGTGTGCGAGCCTGAAGTAGTAGCGGTAGACGCAACAATTGAAGATAAATTATCAATTACGTTAAGCGCGGATGACGCATGCCCACGTTATTTAGGTCGTGTGGTTAAAGGCGTTAACGTAAAAGCAGCATCGCCACTGTGGTTAGTTGAAAAGCTTCGTCGTTGCGGTATTCGCAACATCGACCCCATTGTAGATGTGACTAACTTTGTATTGCTAGAGCTTGGCCAGCCAATGCACGCATTTAACCTTGCCAGCATTGAAGGCAACATTAACGTGCGTATGGCGAATGAAGGCGAAGCCCTTACGCTACTTGACGAAACCGAAGCTAAGCTGCAAAGCAATACGTTAGTTATTGCTGATGACAACAAAGCGCTAGCAATGGCGGGTATTTTCGGTGGCCTACACTCTGGTGTAACTACAGAAACGCAAGATATTTTGCTTGAAAGTGCGTTCTTTAGCCGTGATGCCATTATGGGCCGTGCCCGTCAGTATGGTTTACATACCGATGCCTCGCACCGCTATGAGCGTGGCGTAGACCCGCTACTTCAGCGTAAAGCCATGGAGCGCGCTACTGCACTAGTTCTTGAAATTTGTGGTGGTGAAGCTGGCCCTGTGGTCGAAGCTGTGGCTGAAGACAAGCTACCTAAGCAGGCAACGGTTACGCTTCGTCGTGATCGCTTAGCTCGTGTACTTGGCATTAGCATTGATGATGCAAAAGTAACGGAAATGCTTAACCGCCTTGGTTTAGACGTTACGCAAACTGAAGCAGGCTGGGAAGCGGTTGCGCCAAGCTATCGTTTCGATATTTCAATTGAAGAAGATTTGATTGAAGAGATTGCCCGTGTTTACGGCTACAACAACATTCCAAACGTGGCGCCAAAAGCTACGCTGGCAATGCTACCTTCGCAAGAAGCTAAGTTGCCGCTAAACACTATGAAGTCGTTGCTACTTAGCCGCGGCTACAATGAAGCAATTACTTACTCGTTTGTAGATCCTAAAATTCAAAACGCATTATTCCCAGACGTGAAAGGCATGGTGTTACCACACCCAATCTCTTCTGATATGTCGGTAATGCGCGTAAGTTTATGGCCGGGGTTGCTAGGTGCTACTGCTTATAATCAGAAGCGTCAGCAACAACGTGTTCGCATGTTTGAAACCGGATTACGCTTTATTCCTCAACAAGATGCGCCTAATGGTGTATTGCAACAGCAAGTAATTGGTGGTGTAGTAGCAGGGCGTCGTAATGAAGAACATTGGGACTTGGGCGACAGCCCGGTTGATTTCTTTGATGCGAAAGCTGACGTTGAGGCGTTGTTGGCACTTACGGGTAAAACCGGCGAGTTCCAGTTCGTTACAGGGCAACATAGTGCGTTGCACCCTGGTATGACGGCAAAAATTTTGCTTAATGATGAAGAAGTTGGCTATATTGGTGCTATACACCCGCAGTTTACTAAATTGCTTGGTGTTAACGGTCGCGTATTTGTGTTCGAACTAGTGGTAGATGCCATTACCGATCGTAAATTACCGTCAGCCGTACCAGTATCGCGCTTCCCATCGAATCGCCGTGATATTGCTATTACGGTTAAAGATGAAGTGCGTGTAGGAAATGTGCTTTCTTACATAGAAAATATTGGCGTAAATCAACTAGTTGCTCTAAACTTGTTCGATGAGTACAAAGGCAAGGGAATTGAGCCTGGCTATAAGAGCCTTGCTTTGTCACTTCATTTACAAGATCCGGATAAAACCTTGGAAGAAGCTGAGATTCAGCAAGCTGTAGATACTGTGGTTAAAGGTCTGGAATCTGAGTTTGGGGCCGCGTTAAGAGAGTAAACTATGGCATTGACCAAAGCCGAGATGGCTGAACACCTATTCGAGAAACTAGGCATTAACAAGCGTGATGCGAAGGATCTGGTAGAGCTTTTTTTCGAAGAGATTAAAGGCGCTCTGGAATCTGGTGAGCAAGTAAAACTGTCGGGTTTTGGTAACTTTGACTTGCGTGATAAAAACGAACGTCCTGGCCGTAATCCCAAAACCGGTGAAGACATTCCAATCAAAGCGCGCCGCGTGGTTACATTCCGCCCGGGTCAAAAACTGAAAAGCCGAGTTGAAAACTCAGAGCCTGTCGACCAATAATCTTTAGGTCGTTACAATACTGAAAAAGAGCGAGATCTCTCGCTCTTTTTGTATTGCTTCTTTTTTACAGTGCACCCGCACTGATTTCTATATGCATGTCTTTGGAGGAAAGTGTGAAAAAAGCACTTGTCGTTCTTGCTATTATTATTGCCGCTATCTTTGCTTGGTTCGCTTATTTGTCGCTAGATGCAGACAATCGAGACCAGAGCGCAGCACAAGTTCCGCTTATTACAGTGATGGAAATTCTTCACGCCAGCGATTTGCAGCAGGGTGTAAAGCAGGCTGTTAAAAATGATGACGCCGAAGCTGTTGATTCATGGATGGTGCAGGCTCGTGAAGTAGGGCAAGCTGCCAGTTTATCTTCAGAAGATATGGATTATCTTAATTCAGAGACTGCGAAAGACTACGTAATTTTTAATGCCAAACGCCAGCTGTATAACGAAGCCTTTGAAGCGCGCTATTACGCACTAGAAGATGTAGATGTACTTAAAGAGCAATACCCTGAAGCTAAAGACTTGTTTGCTCGCACTGATGCTTTGATTAAAAAGCGCGATGACATTATTCAGCAAATTGCTGTAGCTATTTCGGGTAACGAACAGCCTGATGAAGCAGCGCTTGAAGAAGCGCGAAAGCAATGGTTAGCGCAGGCGGGCAATTAGGCTATGTCTTAGGCTATTGCTCGCGCTGCACTTAAACACTCATCAGAAACCTATACCACAGACCAGCTTCATACTCCTTTCTACTTTTCATACTATAAATTTATTGAAAGTTTAATTTGAAAGTGTACGCAATTTGGCGTACATTTGGGGTGCTCAATGGGTTACAAGGAAATAAAGCGACAAATCATTGATTGTCTAAATAAAGGATACGTTTCCCATGAGCAGAGAAACGATATTGATGTTAAAAATCTATTGGCAATTGGGCAAGTGTCGCTAGAGGAGGTTGCCGAAATTATAGGTCGAAGTCGAGGAAACGATTATTCTTCCAGCCTTCATCATTTCGATAGCAGCATTACAGTACATGTAATTAAGACAAGGCTAGCCGGCCATAATTGGTATGTTAAATGGTATTTCGTAGAGCCGAATAGCGTTTTTATTAGCGTCCATCATTAAGGAAAAGATATGAAAATTTTCAAAGTAGGCGAGTCGCAGAAAGCGGCATGTAATAAGTGCCAATCATTTGAAAATGCGACATTTCAATTAAGAGATGTTCCTTTCAGTGATGGTACGGGTGTGGTTAAAAAGGTCTTGGTGGGGGTATGTGATAAGTGTGAAAGTGTGACTGTGTTACCTCACCAATCTACACCTGCGGTTAAACGTCAATATGAAGCAAAGCGAAAGCCAGTGGAAGGACGTTTACC
Organism: Alteromonas sp. ABH4_454; assembly: GCF_056311775.1. Lineage (NCBI taxonomy): Bacteria > Pseudomonadati > Pseudomonadota > Gammaproteobacteria > Alteromonadales > Alteromonadaceae > Alteromonas > Alteromonas sp. ABH4_454. The sequence goes on from NZ_CM149972.1 coordinate 2,541,512, forward strand.
TGCGCACCTAATCGATATTCTCAATTTAGCGACAATGGAAATCGGTGCAACTACAGACTTTGTTCCAAGCATGATGAAGTACTACATTCACTCATTGTCTGAAGATGAAAAGTCAGCGAAAAAGATAGCGAGTTATCTTCAAAATGACTTGGCAAAAGGTAGATCAGAAAAGCGCCTATCGCTAAAAGGGCGTAAGATTTTCGAAGACATAGAGCATCTTAAGTCAATATCACATATAGAAAACACTACTGATTTATTGAAAGGTATAATCCTCAAGATAAACGAAGATGTGCTGCTTAAAAAAAGGCTTAAACCAATCGAAAACCTTAAAAACATAATGGCTGCAGTTGCATAACCAAATACCGCGTAGTTAGTTTTTGCTAGCGCAGTTAACGAGGTTCTAAATTGCGCTAAGTTAACTTACCGAAATATCAGCAAATTGAGCACCGGTCAGCAAAGCCAAATCGGCAGGGGAAAGCGCCACTTCTAACCCTCGCTTTCCTGCGCTTACGTGAATAGCTTGCAGATTTTCAGCGCTTTTATGAATAACGCTTGGTAAGCGTTTTTTTTGCCCCAACGGGCTAACCCCACCTAATACATAGCCTGTGGCAACCATTACCGCGTTTGCCTGCGCCATTTCTACCTTTTTCACACCTAATGCTTTCGCCATTTTCTTTTCGCTTAGCTTGGTGTTTACCGGTACTACAGCAACAGCCAGTTTGTTGGTGTCTGTACTCACCACTAAGGTTTTAAATACGGTATCGGCGTCTAGGTTTAGCTTTTCGACCGCTTCTAGCCCATAGGATGCTGCATTTGCATCATGGTCATACTTTAATACCTTATGGGCTATACGCTTTTTTGTAAGTAGTGTGATTGCAGGTGTCATTCAGCCTCTTTTTTATAGAATGTCCGACTATGGATAGGTTTGCCGGGAAGCAGGGGCGTTGCCGCGTGAGTAGCATAGTCGTTAAAACCTGCTGTAAAAAAATCTGACAGCGGGTGACCGCTCTGCGCACCAGGTAAGGTTAAAATGGCATCTTCTAAATGGCCAGGGCTCACAAAGAATCGCTCAGAAGCACCAAAGCTAGGCGCTTGAACCGCAGGCATGTAGGTATCGCCAAAGCCTTCCACTTGTTGCATATTTAACATGCTTCCTACTAATGGAATTTGACTAGCGAAAGGGTGCTCTACAGATAAAGCGTTGACCTTACCCCAAGCTAAGGTTTCCATGTCAGCTTCTACCGGCGAATACTTATCTAGTAATTTGTGTTTAGCGCGTCTGTAAGCATCTACCAGTAACTCGTCGAAACTTTCGGTGTCGGCAGGCAGCCAGGAATCAGGTTGGCTATGAATAAGCTGCCAAGTGGCAGGCTCAATACCCCTAAGCAGAGTGCGGCTGTTTACGCCTTGTTGGTCTAAGTGTGAAAGCATGCCACCAAAAAGGGTTTGTATTACCTCGCGCCTAAAATGCTTAACTAGGGTGTAGCCCACCGAGTCTTCACACGCGCATTCTTTCCACGCGTTTAAATAAGCAAGGTCTGGTTTGAACTCAATGTCCTGCATGTTGAGCAAGCCGTATAACAGGTGTTGCCACGGAATAAGAAAGCGAGCGTGATTATCTAGCTGAATAGCGTAAAAGTCGGTTTCACTGAAGGTGTCTTTTTCAAAAAGCCTGTCTCTTATTTGTTGCCCGCGAGCGCCAAGGGCATAGCCACCGTCGCCCCAGACTTTGAAATCTTCAGCTGATATTACTCTGGCATTGGCTGTCCATATTCTTCCCATTTCAGGGTTTAATAACATTGGAAGTTGTGTAGCACGTTTTGGCTCTATTGCATCTTGCTGTTTTATTGCCGTGAATGAGGCTTGTTGCCTGTCCATAACCGCGCCACCAGGTAGCCACGCGGCATTGCCGGTTTCATCTACAACAACTAAGTTCTGTGTTGGGATGGCGATGCGTTTGCCTATAGTAATCGCTTTTTGAATGTTCTTTGCTGCGCCGAAATTTATGATACCCAAATTAGCCGCAAATGGATGGTGCGCAACCCAGTTCAGCGCGTAACGTTTGCCGTTAAGTTCTTTTACAGGACCGTATTTGCTTACTTCAAATGTGTATTCATGTTCGCCATCGGGCAGGGGAATACGCTCTGTTACAGTATCGGTAGGCGTTGTTTCCTCTAATTCAATCCAGTCCACATTATCTAGATTTGCGTTAGTGAAACCCCACGCAATATGACCGTTGGTACCCACTACAATTCCAGGTATGCCTGGTAAAGAAACGCCAGTTACCTGAACCTTGTTACCCGATTCTTGGTAGTTAAGTTGGGCGCGATACCAGATGATAGTGACGCGCAAGCCTAAGTGCATGTCGTTAGCTAAAAGGCCTGCACCCGTTGCTGTGTGACTTCCTGTAACAGCCCAGTTATTACTGCCAATGTCAGGAAGCTCAGTGCCGTTATATTGGGCACGAGCAATGGCTGTGTTGTTGCTTTTATCTGGTGTAGGTTCAGATGTGCCATATTTATTGGGTGAAAATTCGATAGATGCTGAATTTTCACTTTGAATGTCGCTTATGGGCTCAACGGTTTTGTTGTCTGAGCCCTGTTCAGCGGGCTCGTCGATACTACTAGCTGGTGCAGTGGTGTCTGTACGAAGAGAGGCAGGGTAGTCAGGTATTTCAGCCTCAAGTAGGGGTATTTCACTGGCGTCTAACGCTGCTTGATAGTTGCTTGGCTGGGTAATAAAGCTATATATATCATTTCCGAAAGTTGAAAGTAGTGCTTCTCTTGCTAAATCTAGCTCTACCTGAGTACCTTGTAGGTCTAAATACATACTGTAAATAACAAGAATACTGTCGGTAGGTTGCCATTGCTTTATATCAACGCCTGCGGCCAGGTATTCAAAAGGCGGCAAGGTGTATTCATCTAGTGCGTCATTAACACCGTGAGCATAGCGTACTAACAATTCTTGTTGTGTTGAAGGCAGGTTCTTGAATACGGCTTTTGCTCGTTTTTCGAATTGGTGAAAGCGGGCGTTCTTATCAATGTCTAGGGCTACATCGCCCACCCATTGCGACAAACTTCCGGAAGCGGCGCGACGCTGTAAGTCCATTTGAAAGAACCGGTCTTGTGCGTGAGCAAAACCTAAAGCGTACGCGGCGTCGAAAATATCGCTGGCGTTAACGACGGCATGACCTAAGCTATCGCGGCTTAACTCAGTAGGTGCGTTTACGTGATAGGTGGCACTATTGCCATCAAGTGCGGGTAAGCTTAGCCGAAGCGATATATAAACCCCCAAAGCCGCTATTAGAAGCAGTGTTAAAACACTTAAAACCAACCACTTGAACCAATTTATCACGTGTAAAACTCCCTATTTTTCTCTATCCTAACCACAGAACTAGCAAAATTGAAGTGATGTTTTATGACACATACAAAGGCGGTGCTGTGGGACCATTAATGTTGGATTGTCAGGCCGAAGAACTTGCGCCTGAAGAAAAGGAAAAGTTAGCCCATCCTGTTGTGGGGGGCGTAATTTTATTTAGTCGTAATTATCATGATAAACGCCAGCTTTCTGCGCTTGTTCAAGATATAAGACGCTATGCCAAGAGACCTGTATTGATAGCGGTTGATCACGAAGGGGGGCGCGTTCAGCGCTTTCGCGAGGGCTTTACCGCAATACCTGCTATGGGCAGTATTTTAAAGCAGTCAGAACATCAGGATGAAAGTGCAGCGTATGCTAAGGCGTGTGGGCTAGTATTGGCACACGAGCTTAAAACCTTAGATATTGATTTTAGTTTTGCGCCTGTGCTGGATATTAACGGTGTATCGCAAGTTATTGGCGATAGAGCATTTGCTGATAATGCAAACGAGGTGATACGTCTTGCTACCCACCTTATACAAGGGTTAAAAACCGTCAATATGCCCGCTATTGGAAAACATTTCCCTGGGCATGGCAGTGTTGCCCCCGATTCTCATGTGGCGCTTCCGGTAGATGAGCGTGATTTCGATGAGATAAGAAGCACTGACATGGTGGTGTTTGAGCGCTTAGTTGAGCGGGCTATGCTTGATGGCGTTATGCCTGCCCATGTTATTTATAACCAAGTGTGCGATAAGCCCGCTGGTTTTTCTCCGAAATGGCTGCAAGATGTGCTTAAGCGTGATTTGGGCTTTGGTGGCGCTGTATTTTCCGACGATTTGTCGATGCATGGCGCGAGTGTTGCCGGAAGCTACGTGGAGCGCGCTGAAGCTGCGCTAGATGCTGGCTGCGATATGGTACTTGCCTGTAACAACCCCGAAGGGGCAGAGAGTATTCTGGATGGATTAGAGATGCGCTTTTCTAACTTAAGTGAGGGCGATTCACAGAAGCAAGAGCGGGTTATGGCGTTATACGGGCGGGTTATGCCGGCAGGGCTTAATGATAAGTACGACAGTGCCGTTAAGCTGGTGAAGCAATTAAGCGAACGGTAGGTTTTTTTAACTCTACCGTTTTGCTCACCAGTTATTCTTGCTGGTTTTTTTCAATGTGCTTTTGCTTGCTCTTTCACTGGTTATGTCGACGACTATTTCTTTACGTTAGTCGTTGGCAAATTAAGACCAGCGTTTTAGACCGCAGTTTCGTCTATTCCAGCTTCTACATTCATAAAGCGCGCAAAGGTGAAAAGGAAATCACTTAAGCGGTTCAAATACGCGTTTACCACTTCTGGTACGTCGTAATGCTTAGATAAGCTAATAACGGCACGCTCAGCGCGACGACATACGGCTCGGCATACGTGAGCCTGGGCTGCCGCTTTACATCCGCCAGGCAGTACGAACGAAGTATTGGGCGGCATTTTGCTTGTAATGGTGTCTATCAGGCTCTCTAAGCTTTCAACGTCGGCTTGCTTCAATGTAGAGCTTGCAGAAATGGCAAAGCCAGCTTGGAACAGGTTACGCTGAATATCGTGCAGCATGGGCTTATGTTCGTTAGCAACATAAGCGGCTAGTAAACCAATGTGGCTATTGAGTTCGTCCATGTCACCGTAGCTTTGTACGACCAAATCGTCTTTATCAACACGTACGGCTTTGTCAGCATAAATCTGCGTACTGCCTTTATCGCCAGTGCGAGTGTAAATTTTCATAAAAACCTTATTTTCTTAACTCATTTCTTGTTCTGCTTTTACGCGCTAAGTCATTAGATGCTGCAAACTAGCAACTAGCAACTAGCAACCAGCGATCAGAAACCAGCGGTTAGCAACCGCAAAGCTGGACGCGCTAATGCTGTAGCTGGCGCGAAAAACGCTACTCGCTAACGTTAGGGCGGTTGTAACGGCGAACCTGAACTACAAACCCGAATAAAGGATGATCGAAGTAGTGCAGTTGAGTACTGATCACTCGGCGCTGCTCGGCTAACGGAACCGATACCAACTTGTATTCGGTTGGTGTTGCTTGGTTAGCTGATGCAGCGTTACTTTCTTCACTGCTAAAGTAGCTTAGCGGCACTGGCTGGCGATAAAACATTTCACCATCTACATGAAGATACGGTACGCGATTAATGTATTTAAGAAATACCTTTATTGTGCCGTCTATCTCCCAAATGGGTGTTCTTAACGCTGCGTCTGATCCGTTATCTTCGTCTTGTTGCACAATCATAGCGGTATCTAGCGCTTTAAGCGCTTCATACTTTATAGCTTGTGGGTTTGAAAGCCGGCGGTCTAAGTCAGCAAAAATATCAGACACGCTAGCTAACTCACCATCACCTAACGATGAAGTATTGTATGTGCTATTCGCATCTTCGCTTGTGCTTACGGGGCTAAATGCGTCGTCGTTTGGCGTATTTGATGTGTTATTAGCGCTTAAACCTGCGGTTGCACCATATCCAAATTCCGACTTGCCATTTTGCGATTGGCCAATATCAGCGGTGGGCTGCACTTGCTCTCGCATATCGCCGTTTAAATCGAACTGCTGTGCATAGTTTTGACCGCCATATAGGCGCACATCAAAAGCCTTATTTTTGCCAAACATAACGGGCTGACGCCAGGTAGCATGAAATAAGCGTTCTAACTGTCGGTTCGAGCGAATTTGACGCGAGATAGATGATAGCGCTTGTTGCTCACTAGTAAGCAGGTGAGCTTTTGAGGCCAATGGCCAATCGTGCCCATCAACAACAATGGGTAAACTTGCAGGGGCAGGGAGCCTGTTGTCTGGCTTGTTTACCTTCCATACTATGGCCGGCTTCAGTGCAGACTGAATTGCCCCCGTGTTATCTGAAATAGCGCTTGTTATTGTATTACTGTTCACGTCGCTCTCTGTCGAGGCCATAACGTTTAGTACAGTGGTAATTTCTGCGCTAAGCCAAGGTTTTGCTTCTTCGCAATATTTAAACTTGGGAACAGCAACGGGCGTAGTTTGTTTTACCCCAAAAAACGATGTCCAGTAGCTAGCGATAGTTTCTGCATCTGGTGCGTTACCTGCAGCTGCTTCATCTGCATAGCTAGGAGCGTTGGTATAACCCGCCGATGAATAAGCCAGGTTACCTTGATTAGAGGTAAATGCGTCGTTCGGCTGCGTGTTAGTATTTTCCGCTTGGCTAGCGGTATTGTTATAGGCGCTGCCAGCGTCGTCAGAATACGATGTTGGTGGCACATCGGTGTGCGGATTTGTGCTTTGCTCGCTATTTGGAATTGATAGCGATAGGAAGTCCACATCTTTTGACGGAATTTTAAAAAGAGAGTCGTTAGGCCACTTTATCGCAGTGTCTGCACCGCATACGGCTAAGCCTTGTTTTAAATGGCTGATATCAGGGGCAATTACATCGCTGATGATGTCTGCCTGAGCGCGAGGGGCGTTTAAGTTGTCGGCTAGCGTAAACTGCTCTTCTAATTCAGACAGTGCCACGTTGCGCTTAAACGCAATCACTTCCACATCGAACCACCAGTTATCGTTGGCATAAGCTGTGGTCGAAATTGTAGTTAAAAATAAGGCGCTAATTGATGCGACTAACGGGCACCAGCGAGATAACTTCATGTTATCGCGACTCCTTTGCAAAATCGGCAATAATATCGCTAATAAACGCGATGCGTTCTTTAGCTGTTTCGGTCTTTTTCACCAAACGCAGTTTTTGGCTTCCTTCAAACTTAAAGGTGTTGGGTTTGGTTTGTACCAAGCTGATTATAAAGCCTGGGTTGACCTTGGTAGTTTCTTTAAACTCTATGGTACCGCCTTGGGCCGACAAGTCTAGTTTTAGAATGCCTAAGTCTTGGGCTTTTAGTTTAATTTCAGCCACTTCTATCAAGTTTTTAGCAGGCTCTGGTAACAGGCCAAAACGGTCGATACATTCTACCTGGAATTCGTCAATGTCGTCCTGCGTTGTGCAGCTTGCCAAGCGTTTGTATAACGATAGGCGAGTGTTAACGTCGGCAATGTAGTCTTCAGGCAACAGGGCTGGAATACGTAATTCAACCTCGGTGTGGCCTGATGTTGCATCGTCTAATGATGGCTCACGGCCATCTTTAAGGGCGTTAACCGCTTTATCGAGCATATCCATATAAAGGCTAAATCCAATACTGGCGATTTGCCCTGATTGGTCGTCTCCTAAAAGCTCACCTGCACCACGAATTTCCAAGTCGTGGGTAGCAAGGGCGAAACCTGCACCTAAATCTTCAAGTTGAGATATAGCTTCTAAACGTTTTACTGCATCTTTGGTCATGCGCTTTGGATGCGGTGTTAACAGGTAAGCGTAGGCCTGGTGGTGCGAACGACCCACACGGCCACGAAGTTGGTGAAGCTGTGCTAATCCTAAATGGTCGGCCCTGTCCATAATAATGGTGTTTGCGCTTGGTACGTCGATACCGGTTTCAATGATAGTGGTACAAACTAGTACGTTGTAGCGCTGGTGGTAGAAGTCGCTCATTACGCCTTCTAGTTCGCGCTCGCGCATTTGACCGTGCCCCATTGCAATGCGTGCCTCTGGAACAATTTCGGCAATCTCTTCTACCGTTCGTGCAATGCTTTCTACTTCATTGTGAAGGAAGTAAACCTGACCACCACGCAGAATTTCACGCATGATGGCTTCGCGAATAACGGCTTTATTACGCTGCTGTACAAAGGTTTTGATTGATAAACGGCGAGCCGGCGCTGTAGCGATAATAGATAAGTCGCGCATGCCAGATAACGCCATGTTCAGCGTACGAGGAATAGGCGTAGCGGTAAGGGTTAGAATATCGACATCGGCTCGTAACGATTTTAGCTTCTCTTTTTGACGCACGCCAAAGCGGTGTTCTTCGTCGATGATCACAAGGCCTAAGTCTTTGTACTTAATATCGCTAGATAGCAACTTGTGCGTGCCTACCACGATATCGACTTTACCTTCGCCAATACGCTCCACCACAGACTTTTGCGCTTTACCGCTGACAAAGCGGCTCATTACTTCAATTTCAAACGGCCAGGCGGCGAAGCGGTCTTTGAAGTTCTCGTAATGTTGCTGAGCCAGTAGGGTAGTAGGCACTAATATAGCTACCTGTTTACCAGCATTTGCGGCAAGGAATGCCGCGCGCATGGCAACTTCAGTTTTACCGAAGCCTACGTCGCCGCATACTAAGCGATCCATAGCGGATGGGCTGCCCATATCATGCATAACGGCAGCGATAGCTTGCGCTTGATCGGGCGTTTCTTCAAAGGGGAAACTGTCTGAGAAGGCTTGATAGTCATCCCAGTTTATATTGTAAGCAAAACCTGGTTTAGCGGCACGGCGTGCATATACATCGAGTAATTCCGCGGCAACGTCACGGACTTTTTCAGCGGCTTTTTGCTTCGCTTTTGTCCAGGCGTCAGAACCTAAAGCGCTTACTGGCGCGCTGTCTGCGTCTCCGCCTGTGTAGCGCGAAATTAAATGGAGTGACGCAACGGGTACGTACAATTTTGATTGTTTGGCGTATTCAATACACAAGTATTCGGTGGCAACGCCGCCCGCATCTAGCGTTTGTAAGCCTAGGTAACGGCCTACGCCGTGGTCTAAATGCACTACAGGTTGGCCAATAGAAAGTTCTGCCAAGTTGCGAATAATGGCACTTTCGTCGGTGGCAGTGCGCTTATCGCGTAAACGGCGCTGGCTTACTTTTTGACCTAGTAACTCTGTTTCCGTAATAAAAAGCAGTTCGCCTTCTTGGGTTTGCCAGCGAAAGCTGTTATCAACCATACCCACCGTAATACCAATAGTTTCGTGGCTTGCGATGAAGTCGCTAAAGCTATCAACAATTGTTGGTTTTATGCCAGCTTTGGCTAGTACGGTTAGCAAGCCCTCTCGGCGACCTTGGGTTTCAGCACAAAACAGTACTTTAGCCCCGTTGTCAGTAGCCTGATTTACGGTTTTAATAAGTCGTTCAGCAGGTACTTTTTTCTGCGAGTTAATCGCAATGTCATCAAGTTTTTCGCACTGAAGGTTGGTAGAACCTTGTTTTTCTTCAAGTACCTTGCTGGAAAGCGACGCACGAGGCCACTGTTTAATGGCACCGAATAGCTCGTTAATGGGTAAAAAGAGTTCGTCTGGCGCAAGTAACGGGCGAGCTAAGTTATAGCGATACTGCTCGTAACGTTCTTGTACATCAGCCCAGAAGAACTCGCTGGCATCTTGCACGTCACCGTGAAGCAACAGCAGGCTTTTCGGGTGAAGGTAGTCAAAAAGCGTAGCGGTTTTTTCGAAGAAAAGGGGGAGGTAATACTCTACACCGCTTGGCATGGTACCCTTGCTTACTTGCGAAAATACGCTTTCAGAGGCGTTGTTGGCGTCGAATTTTTCTAAAAACTGCTGGCGAAAAAGGGTTATCGCTTCTTTATCTGTTGGGAATTCGCGAGCCGGCAACAGGCGAATTTTATTTACCGCTTCGCCAGAGCGCTGGGTTTCAGTATCGAAATAGCGAATAGAGTCGATTTCATCGTCGAATAAGTCTATTCGAAACGGCTGGTCACTACCCATTGGGAAGAGGTCGATAATGCTGCCGCGTACCGAGAATTCGCTATGGCTCATCACCTGGCTAACGTGAAGATAGCCTGCTTGCTCTAAGTTGCGTCTAAATTGGTCTCTGTCTAAAGTGTCGCCTTTATTTAGCATCAGTAGGTACTTTGCTAAATAGTCGGTAGGCGCAAGGCGCTGCATTAGCGTGTTAACAGGAACAATAAAAACGCCTTCGACTTGTTGGGTAAAGCGAAACAGGGTTTCTAATCTTTGCGAAACAATGTCTTGGTGAGGCGAAAAGGAATCGTATGGCAGCGTTTCCCAGTCTGGAAACAGGGTAATGGGCGTATTTTTTTGATTATCGCTTAAGAAAAATGCTATTTCTTTTTCAAGCTTCATTGCCGATGGCGTATCGGCGGTGATTAATACAATAGGGCCTTTGTATTGGTTTAGCGTTTGGCTGATACATAGCGCGGCGCTGCTACCTTGAAGCTGGCCCCATTGTTTGTGATCTTGTGATGAGGCTTCTTTTTTAGGCGCAGGTAATGGAAGCGATAATAAAGTGGCTGTCATGACGTCCTGTTTTTTAAATGCAAGATGAGTTTTACGGCTTATATACTGTTGTTAGGGGCTATTCAGATCCCGCTTTTTTTTCTTTCGCCCGTTTTCTTAGTTGCTGGGTTTGAATATGCAAACTGGCGCGAACTAAAAGCTCCTGGTCTTGCTCTCGAATGGTATTAAAAATAAAGGCGATATGGTAACTATCTTCAACTTGCTCGCAAGTAATTACTTCACCAAAACAAAAAATTGCTGCGGCTTCGGCATCAAGAAAAAGCTTTAGCTCTGCTCTAGTACCTACGTCCAGCGCATCAGACGATTCAATAATTACACCACCACCACCGAGCTTTACGGTTTTGAAACGGTATTCGGGCTCATCTTGTTGATGCAATACAAACGACATCATCAGGTCAATTTTTCGCGACTGATGATTTAAGTATTCCGCCAAGGTTTCGGCGTGATCGCCTAAATTCCTTAAAGGTCTGATTGCCTGCGCTTCTAACGCGGCCATTTCGCTGGCAATGCGAAATGCATAGGGCATCGAGTCTTCAAGGTTGTCCTCATCAGGTACTTTTTCATTGTCACCTAACGGGCGCACATTGGCATTTATGCTGTGCGCAATAGAAAAATACTCATCGAATTGGGCTTTTTTTTGTTCTAGGCTAAGTTCGCTCACATCATTCCTCTGCCACTATTTCTTGTGCCGCTAGTAACTTATAAGTAGTATACCGACCACGTAGTATACCCACTTTACTATTTTGGGGTTAACCCGTCATCTCGCCTTTGGGCTACTTATCTGAATTATTTATTCACTAAGCATAGCTAAATGTAAGGCAGATTACCGTATTACTGAAAAGCAAGGCGCTATGTTTTATCCTCTTTCTGCATTCATTGCTTATCGTTATGCCAAGTCTAACAAAGCAAGCCAAACCAGTTTTGTCTCATTTATAAACCGATTTTCAGTGGCGGGCATCGCGCTAGGGCTAATGGCGCTTATTATCGTAGTATCCGTAATGAATGGCCTAGAAGGGCAGCTAAAACAGCGCATACTAGGCATAGTCCCTCATATCGAAATTACAAAGACTGAAATTACAAAGACACCCATCGCAAGCAACAGCCTTAGCAAGACACCCACTCAAAAAGAAGTTACAGAGACATCCATTGCAAGCAACAGTCTTAGCAAGACACCCACGTTAAAGATGCAAAAAAGTCTTAGCGAGACACCCACCCAAAAAGTTACTTCCCCTAATCCTTTAACGTTAGATGAAATTAGCATGACACCCATTGAAGGCGTTGTTGCCAGTATGGACTACAGGGAGGCAGAAGCCGTAGTGCAGTCGCGCTCAGACTTGCGCGGCGTGCAGGTTCACGGTGTTCAGCCAGATGTGATGCTTGAGCACACCTTAGTTGCAAACCATATGGAGCAAGGTCGATTCAGTGACCTTGCTAGAGGTAGTTTCGCAGCCATCATTGGGCGTTCGCTGGCTATAAAGCTTGAAGCGCGTGTGGGTGACAGATTGCGAGTTATGGTTGCAGGGGCCAGTGTTTATACGCCGTTTGGAAGAATGCCAAGTCAGAGGCTTGTGACTGTAGTGGGTGTCTTCGATATGGGCTCGCAAATGGATGACAAGGTGATGTATATGAACCTTGATGATGTGAATCGCTTAATGAGAGACCCCAAAGGCAGTAAACAATCATTGCGTCTCTTTCTGAATGATGCATTCAATTACCAAGCGGTGGTTGATGAGTTAACAGATAGGGTGGGTGTCTCTGCAAATAATATTAGAACGTGGCGGGAGCGCCAGGGGCCGCTGTTTGATGCTGTAAAAATGGAAAAGAACATGATGACACTCATGTTGCTACTTATTATCGCTGTAGCTGCATTTAACATAGTGTCTGCATTGGTAATGGTAGTAACCGAAAAGCAGGGCGATATTGCGGTACTTCAAACTCAAGGCATGTTGCCCAGTACGGTAATGTGGATTTTTGTATTGAATGGCTTATTTAATGGTATAAAAGGCGCAGGTATCGGGCTTATCTTGGGTGTCTTTATAACTCTTCAGTTAAATAATATTTTAGATGCGATAGGTTCACCGTTGGCGCTAGCGGCTGACGGAAGAGGGCTGCCTATTGAAATGGACGTAGTGCAGATTATCAGCATTACTTTGCTGTCGTTATTGTTGTGCGTTTTAGCCAGCGTTTATCCTGCACGCAAAGCGATGAAAATTGCACCGTCTCAGGCCCTTCAAAATGAATAAATAGTTGAATTTACCGTGCAAAAGACCGTGAAATTCACTATACTCGCGGTCTTTTAAAATTTGCTCAGTGAGACGTCATGAACAAGAATTTTATCACCTCGCAATCGCTTCTACAGGATTCCTTTCGCTTAGCGGCAAAGGTGTATGAAGACGGCTTCCGCCCTGACTTTATTATCGGTATTTGGCGTGGTGGTGCTCCAATTGGTATCGCAGTTCAAGAATTCTTTGAATTTAAAGATACGTCAACCGACCACATCGCGGTACGTACTTCGTCTTACTATGGAATCAATAAACAGTCGAAAGAAATCCGTGTGCACGGGTTACACTACTTGGTTGAAAATGCCAACGCTGACGACAAGTTATTGATTGTTGATGATGTTTTTGACTCAGGCCGAAGTGTTGACGCGCTTATCAAGCAAATTAACAAGCTTATGCGCTTGAACATGCCAAAAGATATTCGCATAGCGTGCCCTTGGTATAAGCCTCAGAATAACACTACTGATATCGTGCCAGATTACTACGTAAACGAAAGTGATGAGTGGTTAGTGTTTCCTCACGAAATCGCAGGCTTGTCAGAAGAAGAGATCCGCGAAGGAAAAGGCGAGTTGGCTGACGTTATGGACATCTTATTCCAAAAGTAACAGCCATATAGCTTTAATAGCGATTACGAATCGCTATCGAACGTATCTAAACCGCACGATTGTGCGGTTTTTTTATTGGCTAAATTCGTTGGAAACGAGAGCGTAAACGTAGTGCCCACGTTAACCTCGCTATCTACGGCAATAGTGCCACCCATGGCCTCAACAATAGAAAAAGAAATATAAAGTCCTAAACCAGTTCCTTTACCTGTAGGCTTAGTGGTGTAAAACGGCTCGAAAAGTTTTTGCAGAGCGTGTTTTTCTATACCACAACCCGTGTCTTTAATGGTGATAACGGTATGGTTATCTTCTTCAAAGGAAGAGACGGTTAACTTGCCTCCATCATCCATCGCTTGCGCAGCATTGACAAAAAGGTTCACCAACACCTGATTCAACTTTCCGGTTTTCCCTTTTATTAGAGGGACTTCCGTTAAGTGCTGTTGAATTTTAATGCGGTGCTTTAATTCGCTATTTACTAACCTCAAGGCATGCGCAATACAGTCATTTACATTAATAGTTTCATCATCAAGCATGTCGGCGTCATGAGAAAATGAACGAAGGCTGGTGATTATGTCAGTGACTCTGTTTAAACCTTCTTCGGATTCTCCACAAATATCAGCAATTTCATCACTTAGTGAATCAATCTTATTGCGCGATTGCCACCGTATTGCTTTTTGCGCTATTTCTAACCTTTTTTTATCGCTAGTACTTGATGCCAATTGCAACACTATGTCCTGCATCTGAGATAGAGCAGGCAATACGTTTCTTAAAAAGTGAATGTTACTATTGATAAACGCTATCGGATTATTTATTTCGTGGGCTACACCTGCTGCTAATAACCCTAGAGAAGCCATTTTTTCAGAATCGATAAGGCTCTTTTCAACTTTGGCTTTTTCTTCTTTCAGCCTCACCGTTTCCAGCGCCATTAACTTGGCCTGCATCCCCATTGCCATTTGTTCCGTAAAGGTGCGATATCTATTGGCCATATCTACGTATTCTTGGGTGTAGTAACCCAGTGATTGATGACAAAAAACAATAACGGCCTGCTGCTGATGTACGTTAAACGGACAATAAAGCACCGATGTGACTGAAGTTTCAAATAATGTCAAGTGCTGTTGCCAAGTAGGCTGTTGTTGAACGTTAAACAATGCAACGGGTTCACTTTTGACCGCTCTAGAAAGGGTATCGTCTATCTCCCAAACAGTATCGAGTAAAGCGTCATGTGTACTATTTATACATTTCATTTTGCCCGCGCTTTCATTTTCTAGCACAAAGCATACTTCGTAGTTGTAAAGCCCCTTAAAAACGCTAAACATCTTCTTGTAAAGATCTATTTCATCCTCAGCGGTAAGCAGCACCCGGGTGCCTTCTAGCAAAGCATCGCTTTCTTTTTTATGAGCCTCAGCTTGTTGTTTCAAGCGGTAAACAAGGGCCAGATCTTCTAAAACGTTTTCGTAATCTTTATTCATTGGGAAAACACTACCGCTGATATCATGAGGTTACCGTGTCTGTTTTTGCCGTCTAAAAATCGCCCTTGTTCGCCAAACGTAAACGGGCCACAAATAGGTAGAGACGGAAACGTTTTTTGTAACGAATTCAACATAGCATTTATCTCATCGCCAACCATTAATCGGCATCCGGCGCAATAAATCATCAATACGCCAACGGGCGTTTTGTTTTCCGGAAGCAGCATAATTGCATTATTAATAACACGCTCTGCACGAGAGGTGAGACTAGTAACATTGCCTTCCATCAAAACCAGCTCTTCGCCTTCTCGGACTTCGGAAAAAACATGAAGGGTCCCATCTTCGTCCACCGAGTCGGGATGGCAGAGAAGATAGTTTACTGCGCCATTGTCCAGCTCAACTGGCTTGCCCAAAGGCGCCGATGAAGTAAGTCCTAATATTTGTCCGCCGTTAAGCTGTTGTGCAATCAAGCCATTAGTCGCATTATTGTAGACAGTGCTGGCTTTACCATTATCGAGTTGTTGAAGTTGTCGGCCTTGAGCTGTAGTGGCTTTAAATACCGTCTCAGTTGGTTTGTAACCAGAGCTATAGCTTAAGCCCAAAGGTGTTGAAGGGTATAGAACTGCTACGGCAACGGTTTGAGGCCCTGAGGAAGTCGTTGTTACTGTGCACCAATTACCTGAAACCGTATTGTCTGCCATTGAGCCCCCAAAGATAGGAACCTTTGTTCCTACGACGCTAGCAAAACCCTCGAGTATGCTTTCTTCATTGCCTGGGGGAAGCGAGCACCAGATAAGTGCTGGACTCTCATAGGGTCTTTCTGCATTTGCCAATGCTTTTTGCAGCGATACTGCTCCCGCTTTAAATGGGCTGCATTCAGTAATGTCGGCACTGCCTACACCGTAAGCCCCGTTTTCATCGTTAATACAGAACAAGGCTAAGTCACAGTTAGGCGAGGCTATGTTGTTATCGCAAAGCAACGCGCCTAAGCAAGAACTAGAGATGAAAAATGGTAGCGCTGTGTCGGTTATAGTTCTTGTAAGTGTATCTAATGATAAATCGGTATTGCCGTAACCGATGAGTAGTGAAGGCCTTTCATTGGCTAAAATACTCTCTAGTTGCGATGTTACGCTTGCAATACCGTCGCACTGTAATGCAAATGTCTGAATTTTCATTTAGCTCTACCACTCGACTTCACTCTTTAATCATAGATTGAAATTAGAAAAAGCTTATTAACTTTTAGTTTAATAAGTGAAGTGATTTGAAGAGGTAAAGGGTTTAATTATCCAGGTAAAATTTGTCGTGGAAGGTATACACCCAAGTTGGCTGGTAAATAACGAGTAGAGTAATAGCCATTCCGTTTAGAAGTGCTTCTGGAAACACTAATAGCGGGATTAGTAAAATATAGTTATCGAAAACGATGTCCCAAGTATATGTACCTTCAAAATAATAGAAGGCGCCTAGCGATAAGGTTTTAAGAGCGATTGATAGTGCGGCAGGAAAAAAGGCACATACAAAGATATATACAAACAGTTGTCTGGGGATATGGTGGAAAGACAACATGTAGAAAAGGTAGGTTGTTCCAATTGGCAAAATAGTTCCAAGCAGACCATTCACACCAAAGTTTTCCCACGTGCCGTAACCTATGAGGTTTGCCCCCAAAAGCGCGATAAACGAGGCAGTAATTGCATTTCTAAAGCCCAACATCAGGGTGAGAACAGAAAGGCCTAGAAAATGAACATCTAAGCCTTCAAAAATCCCTGCCTTAAACAACCAAAGCACAAATAGAGAGGCTGCAGTACCGAATATAAGGTGTTGCTGCTGTTTGTTGCGAGCAAAGTGAGTAAAGTCGATGTGCTTAGCCGCGCCCAGCAAAAACGCGCCATAGATTAGCAATGCCAACAACTGTAATGAACTCACTGGTACTCCTTATATGGGGCTACTTTATTCGCTATCGGCCAACTAGTTATATTCGGCCCAAATTGGGGCGTGGTCGGACGGCTTTTCAATGCCTCTTAATTCATAATCAATGCCAGCATCGTGCAGGCGTGAATGCAAAGTTTTTGTAGCCAGTATTAGGTCAATGCGAAGGCCGCGGTTGTCGTTAAACCCTTTTGAGCGATAGTCGAACCACGAAAACTTGTCATTAGTTTCAGGATTAAGTGTTCTAAAGCTATCCTCAAAGCCCCAATCGATAAGTGTGTTCAACCATTCACGCTCTTCCGGTAAAAAACTACACTTGCCTGTTCTCAGCCAGCGCTTCTTGTTTTCTTCACCAATGCCTATGTCTAGATCTGTATGGGAGATGTTCACATCGCCCATTACAATGACGTTCTCATCCGGCGTATGGTTATCGTTCAAATACGTCATTAAGTCTTTATAAAACTTGCGCTTAGCTGGGTACTTTGTTTCGTGCTTTTCGTTTTCACCTTGAGGAAAGTAACCGTTAAGGATAGTTACGGGTTCGCCAGATTCATCAGTGGTTTTTAAGATGATCATTCTACGCTGGGCATCTTCCTCGTCGGTAGGAAAACCCATAGACACGGAAAGGGCTTCTTTCTTTGCTAAAAACGCTACGCCGTAGTGACTTTTCTGCCCGTGGAAATAAACGTGATAGCCCATGGCTTCCACGGCTTCTACCGGAAACTGCTCGTTGTGAACCTTAATTTCTTGCAAGCCAATAATATCTGGTTGGTGAGCGTCAATAACTGCTTGTAGTTGGTGCAAGCGGGCGCGTATGCCGTTTATATTAAATGAGATTACTTTCATGCTTATGTTTTTGTTGTTTCAACGTTGCGTTAAGTCTACCAGAAACTAAGCAAGCGCTTAACGAAGAACTACCGATATATTAATGCATTCAGTCGATTGGATGGATTAAGTTTATTTATAGCAATGAAGCTTGCGTGCCGCTGGGTAACGTAGGTTTGGCGAGAGCGAAACGAATTACCGCGCGATTTTTGCCTATGGCGGAAATAGCTTTTGTTTTTAACTACGCTATGCTAACTAACTTCAACCGCCTGACTAGTGCTGTCTTGTACGTCAGCATCAGCTAATGTAATCAGATATTCAAACCATGCATTCGCATCTTTTACTGCATCTGCAACAACGCTTTCACTTTCTAAATCGAGTTCAGGGAGTAGCTTTTCGACTTCTTGTTTGAATGACACCCATGCTTTCGCACACCCAGCCATGGCTTGGTAATAGTTTGTAGGTATATCGCGCTCCATGGCGTTTAGCCTTCGAACAATGATATTCGCACCCATCGATGAGCCTAACCATACGTATATAGCTGAAATAGCTTGGCTGGTGGGCGAGACTGCTGTCTGGCATAGATAGTTTGTCGTGGTGGGTGTCTTTGTAAGCCTGCTCTGTGTATGTTTCTGAAGCGTGGATGTCTTTGTTAATTGAATCTTTGGCAAGCGCAAGAATATCTTGATTTAGCGCATCTTGAATTGCATCACTGTTTATCATCGAAGCCACCGATGAGAGGGCTGGAACTTTGAGTTCAGCTCGTTGAACGGCGTTTGCCGCGGCTTGGTGGAACATACTCATGATTTTTAAAATAGCGAGGTATGCCTTTTCATCGAACAAACTGTCTTTGTGATAGATAGAAAATGGGAAAGTATTTTCCAAAATATCGTGGTTTGCATGGGTGTCTTGCTTAAGAGCAGTGAAAAGGTTGCGCATGGTATAAGTATCTTGGCGTTGTTACTGAGTAGTCATTATCGATTGGGCTTTACTTTAGCATGGGTGTCTCTGTAACCGGTAGTGAATTGAAGAAAAGCTAAATAATTTCAAATTAGCTTGGTTGATTGCTGGTTTGGGTGGGTGTCTTTGTAAGGATGGTTTGTTGTTTTTAGCGTGGGTGTCTTTGTAAGAGAGGTTTTGGTGACTATTGCATTGCGCCTTTTGCTGGTGCGGGTATACTTGCCCCAAATTTTGAGATAGGTGAATAAGCGTGTTTCCAGAAACAATTGCAGACAAGTTGAACGATGCGGTCATTGAGCAGGCAATGAAGCTAAGTGCTGAAGAACGACAAGAACTTGTTGTTAGCTATATAGCGAAAGCAAAAGAAATATGGATGATACAGGGCAGTGAAGGCTTTGTTATGTTCGAAGGCGGCGAGAGTGTTCAATTACCCGTATTCCCACATCGCGACTTGGCGCAAAAGTTCGTAGACATAAATGAACTAGAAGGCCAATGCGTAAGCGTTGAATTGGCTGAATTTACAGAAACTTGGCTGCCTGGTCTCACAAAAAATGGTGTGGAACTGGTTATGTTTCCAACAACAAGCGACGTTGAAAACTTAGTTATGACCGCAGAAGATTTAGCTGCCGAACTAAACGGCAACTAAACTGGGCTTATAGCAGATGAATTCGGATGAAACTTTGCTTCCTTTAGCTTCATCGCTTGCCGCTTCGAAAGGGTGGGATGATTTCACTCGCACGCTTATGTTAGCGGGTAAATCTTTAACGCCACTCCCTTTAGACGAACGTTCTTCAAACACAGCTGTTGAAGGGTGTGAGAGCCCTGTGTGGATGGCATATTCAACGGAACAAGGCGGCATAATGGCGTACTCACCAAGTAAGGTGATTCGGGGTGTACTTGCAGTATTACTTGAAAAAGCCAATACCTTGTCCGAAGCGCAGCGTGAAAGTTTTGACTTCGAAAGTTACTTGTCTCGCTGCCACTTAGAGCGATATCTAAGTCAGTCGCGAGGCAACGGAATAAAGTCAGTGATAGCAAAGTTGAAGGGCGTATAGGCGCTTCTTTCTCGCCCCTCTACTTGTTTTTTGCTTCAATCCACTGGCTCATATATTTACTTGCTGCAAGCGTTTGATGCCACAACAAACCTTGCATAAACAAAGCATCCCTATGTTTATCTAGTCCTTGTTTTAACTCACTTATTCTTTCAATAAGCGTCACCTCTGGCTGCTGCTGTTTAAATTCGCTTAGCAAACTAGCCGTATTTTTATTGGCTAAACTCCATATCTTCTCATCTTCATACAGCGCTACGGCTCTTTCAACGTAATCTTGAATAACCGCCAAATTAGAAGTATCAGCATCGCATAGAGCACCAGGCCATTGTGCCGATTGCAGATTTTTAACCTCGTGTTCGACTTTGGCGCTCATCTCGCTATTTACATTAACGCTATCTTCAACAATACCTTCTGCGCCAACCCAGGTTGTGACGCTTGGCGTGCCGCAGCGCATCGCATCAAGCAACTTTCCTTTTATCCCCGCGCCGAATCGCAAGGGAGCGATAAGGGCTCTAGCATTCATCATTACAGACTCAACATCGTTGGCCCAGCCCTTTACTAAGAAGCCTTGTTTCTCGTTGTGAAGTTGCGTTGCTTTCTTAGGTGGGTAAGCGCCGTAAATATGCAATTCAGCATGAGGCAATGCTTTTTTGATTGAAGGCCACAGATGCTGCTTTAATTGCAAAACCGCGTCCCAATTTGGCGCATGGCGAAAGTTACCAATATGGATAAAATGCGAGCGTTGCTCAAAAGATGGGGCAGGGCTAATAGAACGGCCAACTACGAGAGGATGATACTGAAGTTGCGCTGAAGGTACACCGTAGTGTTCAGTCAATAAGGCCATTTCTTTTTTTGAAATAACCAAGGTTAGATCGCTTCGAATAATCGACGCAATTTCTCTTTGGGCCAGTTCGCTATGTAGATGCGCTAGGCTTGCATCGCCATGCTTTTTTACCGCTTCATGTCGTGCTTGGCGAAGGCTATGTAAATCTTCAGTATTAAGCACTCTTAGCGCATTCGGGCAAACTTCTTTTACTCGCCAAGAAAACTGTTCTTCAGTCATATAGCGATCAAAAATAACGACGTCTGGGGCTATCTCTGCAATAAGAGTGTTAAATGAACTGCAGTTTAGCGCCACAGGCTGAACATTTACCCCCATGGCTAGAAGATCGGCTTTGTGCTCGCTGTCGGTGGCGGCTGTTAAGAAAGTCACGTTGAAGTTAGCGGCTAAGCAACGCTCAATAATAGAGAGCATGTTCTGCCCAGCGGCTGAGGAATTTGGCTCGGGCCACACATAGCCGACTACAACAACATTTAACATGGTATGGGTTACAACTCTTATTCAAAAATGTGCCTGAACTGCACCGTTATTTTGCGGCAAATGCTATCACAAAACTACGCACGTCATTAATAAAAGGGGCTCTGCCTTAGAAATTCTAATTCTTATAGGTAATTACCCTAAGTTTTTCTTTGAAAAAGAATTTTAGGTTTGTAAAAACAAGCTGCTCGTTATAATACGCGACGTTCCGGCATGTTAAAGGAACTCCAAAGGTGTATCGTAGTCTAGGGTATTACCTAAATTGATAATGCTCAGGGTTGGAAAAACAGCCTATAATTACAAAGAAACATTAATTAATAGTTACCCTTTTAAGAGTTTTTTTAACTGCCTGATTAGTAAAGAAATCATACTTTTTTACTAGGCGATATTAATTGACCTCTTTAGTTTTAACGCCTATACCTTAATTAAGCTCATGGCGAATGGAGGTGCCTTGAACACGACAATGACAAAGACTGCATTGAAGAGAGTGCACGAATGAATTTAGATGAATTAGTTTCGAAAGCGGAAGACCTCTTTGTTTTACCAGACTCGGTAACGCGACTTAAAGCTTGTATGGACGATGAAGCTTCAAGCATTGACGATATTGGCGATATCATTGCTTTCGACCCGTCATTGGCTACCCAGCTGCTTAGAGTGGCAAACTCAGCACTCTATCGTTTTCCCAATAAGATTGACACCATAACAAGGGCTATCCAGGTGGTGGGGACCCGTTCGACCTACGACTTGGCGCTTGCCTATGGTGTAAGTCAGGCATTTAGCGAAGTAAATGGCCAAGCAATAGACTTAGACAAGTTCTGGGAACAAAGTGTTTCTTGCGGATTATTGGCCAAGTATTTTGCCGATATGCGCAATATTAGAGAGCCCGAAAGACTTTTCGTTTCCGGGCTGCTTCACAATATTGGAGAGCTAGTTACCGTTTCGCTTTTGCCTGAGTCGGCAACCCGTTGTCAGGCGTTTAATGCACGGGTAAGTCCCGCAGAGCTTCAATTTGGCGTATTAGGGTTTACTTACGCAGACCTGTCGGCAAGACTGATTGAAAAATGGGAAATCCCTAGTTCAATTTATACGCCTATTGCCAGTATTCACAAAGGCGAAGATGTAGAGACAAATGTAGAAGATAAAATTCTACAGCTTTCTTACGTGTTAGCACTAGATAACGTAAACCCAGAAATTTATCCAAGCTATCACAATTTAAAACCTGAGATGCACGAGGCGTTGTCGCTAAATCGCGAGGATCTGGAAGACGCGCTAGATATAACTAACCTTCAATGTATTTCGGTTATTTCCTTGTTTAATCCTAACGCGTTTATGCTCTATTAAGGCTAAACGCCTTTAGCCACAGCTAATGCCGTAGCGATTAGTCAAAAATCGCTACGGTTTGTCTGCTTATTGCAATGACTTCGTTATCTTTATCCCAAATTGTCGCTTCCGTGTGACCATAACCGTCAACTTGCCTGTCTAGTATGGGCTTTGTAGCCGAACCAATCGGTAGGGCTCACCGGCTTATGCGGGTGGATAAATTCTAAATTCCAGCTAACCGTGCTAGCAGGTGCCGGCAATTTCATCATTTGCAATAGCGTAGGCGGCCAGGCATCAATCATGGTAATGATGTGTGCATCAGTTATCGCCGCAGGTGCTTGTTTAAACCGCATGAATCCGTGGTAGTGGCTTGTTTTTCTTCGCGTAAAAGGAATACCGCCATCTTCAATGGCTAAGTCGAAGTAACGTAAAAACTTTGGCGTAACTTTAGGTATTTGTGGGATAAATTTCGCCTTGTTAGGCAAAGGCATATCATGCCTTTCGTTATTTTCTACCTTAATACCAGATTCTCTAGCGACCCCGAAACACGCTTGGGAAAAGACGCAGCTTTTGCCGTCTTGAATGGCATGCGCGGTATACTGTGAAACATTTTTACCCGTTCTTAATAGGGTAACTTCGATAGAGAAGGGGGCTTCGAGGGACAAAGGGCCAACAAAGTTAGTAGTAAAAGAGCGTAACACCCGATTATCAGTTACTTGTTGTTTCACAGCGGTATACAGCATACCGGCAGAAATGCCGCCAAACGCCGTTCGTCCTTGACCCCAAGTTTTAGAAATGACGAGCCCGTCAACTTTCCAGGTATTTTCCGATGTTTGTGATAGTTGGGGAATATTGAGCAATTCATCTACTGTCATATTGGCTTGTCTGGTCTGATGAGTTAAGTGGGTGTCATCGTACATTAAGCGCTGTGGAACGAAAAGCCTGAGTTAGAAATTTTCGTTATGTTAACAAATAAGTAACAATTAGTTGTGTATTTTTTTACCAGCTGCGTAGACTGGGATATCGTCACTCAAAAGGACTGTTATGGCCCATACGCACGTTGAAGGTATTCCCGCTAACGAAGCTGGAACATCTAGAAGTTACCGCAATTACGTTCTGTTCATATTAACCTTAGTGTATGCCTTTAACTTTATAGATAGGCAAATTATCGGAATATTATCGCCCTTCATTAAAGCCGATCTGGGGTTAGATGACGCTCAGTTGGGGTGGCTTAAAGGCATCTACTTCGCGTTACTTTATACTGTAATGGGTATCCCAATTGCTTGGCTTGCAGACCGTTATAGCCGGGTAAATATCATCGCAATATCATTAACGCTCTGGAGTGGCTTTACTGCAGCATCTGGATTGGCAGCCAACTACATGCAACTCGCTATTGCTCGTATTGGTGTAGGTATTGGAGAGGCTGGGGGCAGCCCACCATCGCACAGTATTATTTCTGACCTTTTCCCTAAAGAAAAACGCGCTGGAGTTCTGGCTATTTATTCTTTAGGCATTCCATTTGGTGTAATGCTGGCGTTTTTTGCCTCAGCGTTCTTTTTACAGGGCGGATCTGCCGACTGGCGTACGGTAATGTACAGCGTGGGTATACCTGGAGTAATACTGGCTATTTTGCTGAAGTTGACGGTAAAAGAGCCTGCTAGAACAGTTTCTGCGCCAAGTGCAGATGACGCGAATAAGCCAAGTGTTAAATCGTCATTGAAAATGCTGCTAAAAATACCTACGTGGTGGGGGATGGCATTGGGTATTTCATTTGGTTCGTTCGGTAACTATGCAATATCGACTTGGGTCATTGATTATTACGTGCGAGCATTTGCAGGGCTAGATATTACACAACTTCTTATTGTATTTGGCATCATCAACGGTACTGCATACGCATTGGGCGTGTGGTTAGGTGGCTATGTAGCTGACAGGTGGGGCAAGCACAATAAGAAAGCTTATGCCTTACTACCTGCTATCGCGCTTATTATCGGTGTGCCTGCCTTCTATGCATCTTTACAAGTTCAAGATTTGTGGTTGTCGGTTGGGCTTATGGCGTTGCTGTTATTTACAAGTGGCTCTTACTTAGGGCCTAGTTTTGCGATGGCACAAACCCTTGCGCCGATAAACGTAAGGGCGATGTCGACGGCACTCTTCTTCTTTGTTTTAAATATAATTGCGCTAGGTGGTGGCCCTACACTTACCGGTATTATAAGCCAAGCGCTGGTGCCGTCTTTAGGCGAGACTGAGGCATTAAGGCAAGCTTTGATTTACCTAGTAGTTCCTTACGCCATTTCAATTGCTGTGTTCTTATGGACAAGCACGAAGATTGTAAAAGATTGGGAAATGGCAGAATCTAGGGGCTTGTAGTATTATCGATATTTCATGGTAAGGGGCTGATTATAGGCCCCTTTATTGTTTGAATGTGAAGGAGTGTATAGGTGTCCTCGTCAGAGTTGAGTTTTCATTTTGCCCATGCGAACGGGTTTCCTGCAGGAAGCTATAGCGCAATGTTTTCGGCGTTACCCAGTCACTTCAACCGTTTGCACGTTGAGCGATTTGGCCACGACCCTCAGCTTCCCGTAAATGGCAACTGGCGAAATCAGGTTCAAGAACTCATCAAACATATTAAGAAAGAAAATAAAGATCCGCGCGGTGTTTACGGTGTAGGGCATTCGTTTGGCGCCGTAATTACCTACATGGCGGCGTGTGAGGCGCCTGAGCTATTTCGGGGCGTTATTTTATTCGACCCGCCGTTAGTGGTTGGCCCACTGAGTTATTTCTTTAAATTCGCTAAACATACGCCTTTAATTAATAAGCTAACGCCTGCAAAACTCGCACAAACGCGTAATACACGTTGGCCAAGCAATACCGATATGGTTGCGTACTTTCATGGCAAAGCACTATTTAGAGATATGGATAAACGATGCGTAAGAGACTACGTGAAGTCTGTTACAGAGACTAAGGGAGACAATATCTCACTTACATTTAGGGCTGACGTAGAAGCTGATTTATTCCGTAATGTGCCTCATAACCTCGGGAAATACAAAGGAAAGCTTAAGTGTCCTGCAGTATTGGCGACGGGTAGCAGCAGTAATGTATGTAAGCCTGAAATGTACTCGCGGCTAATGAAGCATAATGCAATTGAACATGTGGTATTAGATGGTGGTCACATGTTCCCGTTAGAGCATCCTGAAGCGGTAGCGAGCTTTATTGAGCAAACCCTTACAAGGTGGAGCAATGAGGCGGAGTAAGCGGGTGGGGTCGCTTGTTGGTCACATAAATTGGGCTAAGTAATTAAAGGTTTAGCCGGTTTATTTGAGATTGATTTTGGCGTTATGCGCCAAAACCAATCTCATAGGCTCTTGAAAGGTTTATTAACTCTGTTTGCTTGAGGCGCTTAGTCCACCCACTGGTTGGCCTAGCATTTCACGTGTTACAAGTACCACACCTTTTTCTGAGACACGGAAGCCTCGTGCTTTATCTTGTTCGTGGTCGTAACCAATGGTCGTTCCTTCCGGTATAACGCAGCCGCGATCAATAATCACTTTTTTCAACTTACAATGACGTTTGATTTCAACGTCTGGAAGGATGACGGCATCTTCTATTAACCCGTATGAATGTACACGTACGTTAGAAAAACAAATAGAAGAACGAAGGGTAGAGCCAGAGATGATGCAGCCACCGGAGACAACAGAGTTAATAGCTTCACCACGTCTGTCATGATCTTCCCATACAAACTTAGCAGGCGGTAGTTGTTCTTGGTAGGTCCAAATAGGCCATTTTCTATCGTATAGATTAAGCTGAGGTACGGGCGCTACCATCTCCATATTGGCTTCCCAGAACGAATCAATTGTACCTACGTCACGCCAGTAAGCGTTATCTCCGCCACTTTGTTCAAATGGGTAGGCATATACGGGATGGTCAGCAATTATCGATGGAATAATGTCTTTACCAAAATCACGCTGAGACCCCATATTTTCAGAGTCTACTCGCAGTTGTTCAAATAAAAACTCGGTGTCGAATACATAATTGCCCATAGAGGCTAGGCAGCGCGTGGGGTCGTTCGGAAGCGGGGTAGGGTTGGCAGGTTTTTCTTCAAAACCATTAATACGGTAGTTTTCATCTACGGACATCACACCAAAAGCACCCGCTGCTTCTTCTAGAGGTACTGACATACATGAGACGGTCATTTTTGCACCAGACTCTTTGTGCTTAGCGAGCAAATCACCGTAGTCCATACGATAGATATGGTCACCTGATAGGATCATTACGTATTTTGGCAGTTCATCACGGATGATGTCGATGTTTTGAAAAACAGCATCGGCGGTGCCTTCATACCAACTGTCGGAAAAACGTTGAGACGCAGGAAGAATTTCAACTGATTCACCGAGTTCTTTCTTGAAATGCCCCCAACCCCTGACCAAGTGGCGAATTAAGGAGTGAGACTTGTACTGAGTGACGACGCCAATTCTTCGAATGCCTGAGTTAACACAATTTGATAGGGGAAAGTCGATGATTCTAAATTTACCGCCGAAATAAAGCGCGGGTTTGGCTCGCCAAGTAGTGAGCTCGTGTAGTCTTGAACCTTTCCCCCCAGCTAAAATAAGCGCATATGTATCGCGGGTGAGGTTACTGATGTAACGAGAACTTTGATCTGCCATTTCCTAAAAACTCCTGTAAAAAAGCGACAACTGTGTATCGATAGAAATATAAAAAGAAAACGAGGTGTTGCGATGATAGCGCTATGCATGAAAGGCCCTACTGAACAGGCTTTACTGATAACCTAAACCCATATTACACAAGATAATTTATAATAACAGTGCGATTTTCTTGCTTTGTGATGAAATGGTTAAATTTTTGAATTTTTTGTTGCTTTACGGTTTTTCTAAACAAGACATCCATCGTAGGAGTTAAGCAAGGTTAAGCAAGACACCCATCATAAAATTTATACTCATAAAGTTAAGCAAGACACCCATCGTAAAATTTATACTCATAAAGCATAGTCTAGGTATCCACTATCACAAGGGAAAGGCGAAGTAGCCTGTATTAGAAGGATTTAGAAAGACACTCATCTAAAACTACGAATACCTACATATTTAATGAGACATCCAACTAAAATTACGAACACATGAAAGGTACCTGTACGCCGAAAAACCTTTAACTCCGTTAAAAATAGATGGTTGGGTGTCTATCTAACGGTAATTTCGCGAAAGCGTTAAATGCGACACTAAGTGACATTTGTTAATTAGATGTTATATTTGAATAACTGTTTTTTGTGGAGTCACAGATGGGTGCATTAAAGAAAGTTCTAATGATGGTTGGTGTTGTAATTCTATTGTTTGTAATTACAAGTTTTTTTGTTCCAAATGAATATAGTGTGGAAAGAAAAGTTATTATAGACGCCGAGCCTTCTGAGATATATCCGTATGTCGTTGATTTAAAAGAATGGCAGAAGTGGGGAGTGTGGTTTAAACGCGATCCAAACATGAAGCTTGATTATTCTGGTCCAGATAGGGCTATTGGGATGCGTTCGGAATGGATGAGTGAAACGGAAGGGAATGGCGAGATGGAAATCACGCAACTAGAGCACAACAAACGCGTTCTCTATCGTTTATATTTTCCTGATTTTGACATGGGCTCATCTGGTGTGGTCGAAATAGAATCTACAGTCGACGGTTCTATAGTAACTTGGAGAGATGAAGGTTCGGTCGACAATAATCCAGTAAATAAATATTTCGCGCTGATGATGGATAGTATGATTGGCCCAGATTTCGAAATGGGGCTTGAAAACCTTAAGGTGCTGGTTGAAAACAACGGTTGATATGCGTAACATTTTGATCTGAAAATATAAAAGTGCCGTAAGCAGTGAATTGGTTTACGGTACGTGGCATTGTCCATGAAAGAAAAAAATCTCCTTATTGCCGGCCTTTCTCTTAATAAGCTTGCCGACCTATTAATATCAGCTAAGACCACATTGACGGCAGTGCTCCTAAGTGTTGGTGCTCCACTTTGGATGGTGGGATGGTTAGTTCCTATCAGAGAATCAGGAGCGCTTCTACCCCAGGTTCTTATCAGCGTTTATCTTCGAAAACACGCGCAGCGGCATATCGTTTGGCGCATTGGTATGGCAATACAGGCATTTGCTGTACTCGGAATGCTATTTTCGGTCATGTTCTTCTCTAGCTTCACAGCAGGCGCTTTGCTCCTAACCTCTCTTATATTTCTAAGTTTAGGTCGTTCAGCGTGTTCGTTAACTGTTAAAGATATGGAAGCAGATGTTGCGGCAAAAGGAGAACGCGGCAATTTGATAGGGTTGGCGTCTACTATTTCTGGGGTAGTTACACTAGTAATTTCAATACCTCTGGTTATATTAGATGGCAGTCTTTCTTCAAACGTACTTTTGCTAATTTTAAGTGGAAGCTTAATCTCCTTTGTTTTGACCTTGGTATGTGTGTGGCCCATCAAGACAAGTGTGGACACCGGTAGCGACGAAGAGAAAACCTTTAGTATTAACTTTGACTCTACTGTTTATAAATTTATTTTTGTTAGGGGGCTTTTCGTGCATTCGGCGCTCGTGGCTCCTTATTTCATGATTGAAAAAAATGGTGATGCGCAAGAGTTGCTTCCAATTTATATAGGTGCTGAGGCTGCGGCTGCGCTTTTATCTTCAATTATTTGGGGTAGGCTCTCTGATAAAAGTGCAAAATTAACACTACGGTTATCTGGTTTGCTGGCATTGTGTTCATGTGGAGGGCTTCTTTACTTGCAGTCCAGCTCTATTGTCACATCGGCATTTCTATTCTTTTTGCTTTCAATTGCTCATACAGGAGTGCGGACAGGGAGAAAAACATATAGTTTAGATGTTAAAGATGGCCATGAGCGAACAGAGTTAGTCGGTTTTTCTAACACTGCGATAGGAGTAATTCTATTAGCATTTGGCGCTCTTTACGCTGCGCTAACCCCTGTTTTACCATTTTCAGTAGTTTATATTATGGCCGGAGTACTTTTGGTGGCAGTTGTTATGACTGTAATTCTACCCTCTGAGAAGTAGATTTAAGGTCGAAGCAGAGCGATGCTGCTTTCTGTTTGGCCATCCGCTTTCTATGAGTGCGTTCTTTGAATTTCTGCATGGATGCTGTGTCTCCTGCAGCAAAAGAAAAAGTGTTTTCAAAATCATTGATGACTTTGAGCCAATGAGATTTGCCGAGACCTATTAGCTTTATGTCGTTATTGCTTTCTTGAGTAACGGTTTCTTTATTGCTATCAAGGAGTAACTTAATAGAATCATTAAGAAGCTCACAATAGTTGTTTAGGGTGAAATTTAAGCAAAGGTGATTTTTACTTATCCTTTGACTTTTAAAAGGAATTAGTCCTTTAATCGGTTTGCTATTCAATGCGTTTGAAGCTAGCCTGGTATGTATACTTGTGTGATACGAGTTCTGTATGTTTGTTGCAGCCTTTGCACGAATTGGGTTTAAATCGACATAAGTCATACAGGAAAGTAGAGCCTTTTCAGTTAATAAAGCCTGTGAACGAAAGCGCCCCTCCCAAAATCTACCTGTACAGTTGTCCTCTTTGTTGGCTTTTCTTGCAATAAACTCATTTAAATTCCTCATGAACCAACTGATATCAAAGAGACGTTTTCTATAAACTTCTGCTGTAGCTTGAACTGCATCTAATTCACTATCGCTAAGTAATTCGCCCTTCATGTATTTTTGAGTGAGCAGGGTGCCTTTGTGCATTTTATGCCACTGCTGTAAAACAGTCTGTGTCGGCCAGGAAAGTGCTGCGCTTTTGTTTACGCCTAAAACAACATGAACGTGGTTGCTCATGACAGCATAAGCACAAATGTCTATTGAGAAAACTTTACTTAAAAATAGAAGCCTTTTCTCTACCCAAGATTTTCTATGCTCGTAACTAACATTATTATGTCGATCGTACCCGCAAAGGTAGCTGCGTCTTACGCACCGAGATATACAGTGATAGTAAGGTGTGTCTTGAAGACTGATGAGGGACTTTCTGCTTTGTGCCACTTTGTTCCATCCAGCAAGGTCATATTACTTGAACAGACCTTACCATCTGAGGTGCTGCTCTGTGACCTGAACAGAGGAGCGGTTTTCATGATTGCGCATCAATCACAGTGGGACAGCTTAGCTTACAAAAGCTTACAGAGACATCCATTCTAAGAAAGTTTGAAGACGCATCCATTTTCTTGAAGTTTACAAAGACACCCATCCCAATAATTCTCTTGACGCTTATAATGGGTGTCTTTGTTAGATGTGGTCGTGTGCGCACGCCACAATTACGAAAGGTTATTTGGCCATTAGCGCGTTGGCTGATTTTGATACGGGCGAGCGACCCAATACGTCAGAAATATATGACGAGGCTACAAGCAGCTTATTCATGTCCACTTCTGTGGAAATGTCCATGCCATTCAACATATACAGGACATCTTCTGTTGCGACGTTACCGCTGGCCCCTTTGGCATAAGGGCAACCCCCTAGTCCTGCAACAGCCGAATCTATGGTAGAAACTCCATATCCTAGCGCCGTATACAAATTGACTAATGCCTGCCCATAAGTATCGTGAAAGTGAGCTGCAACTTTGCTGACATCGATCTCTTTTAGTACATCATCAAGCATTAAACTAGTTGATTTTGGAGTGCCCACCCCAATAGTATCCCCTAGTGAAACCTCGTAACACCCCATGTCAATCAGCGCCTTACTGACCTGTGTAACAGCAGTAGGTAAGACTTTACCTTCATAAGGACAGCCCATTACACACGAGACATAACCTCTGACTTTTATTTTATTGTGGTTGGCTAGTTCAAACAGTGCTTCGAAACGCTTTAAGCTTTCGCTAATTGAGCAATTGATATTCTTTTGTGAAAACGACTCAGATGCTGCTCCAAATACAGCAACCTCTTTTACTCCTGATTCTATGGCCGCTTCTAGCCCCTTAAGGTTGGGTGTCAACGCAGAATAACGGATATTCGCCTTTAAATTGAGCGCTTTAATAACCTCACCTGAATTCGCCATTTGAGGCACCCATTTGGGCGACACAAAGCTACCAGCCTCTATACGGTTGAGACCAGTTTCTGATAGAAGCTTTATAAGCTCTACCTTTTGTTCGACACTTAAAGTTTGTTTTTCATTCTGAAGGCCGTCTCTAGGGCCGACTTCGACAATACTTACTTCTTTAGGAAACGTCACATTAAACCTCGGTTGCTTCTTCAGTCGAAAACGCCAATAGCGTGGCCCCACCATCCACTAATTCACCTGGGTTGAAGAAGAACTCTTCTACTGAGCCGTTGTGTGGCGCAATAATACTGTGCTCCATCTTCATCGCCTCCATGACTAAAATTGGAGCACCTTTCTTAACCTGCTGACCTTTCTCAACTAAATGCGCGACTATTGTTCCATTCATAGGAGCACTTAAATTGGCATCATCACCATCACTGTTATCATCACCTAACGAGGGCGAAACTACACTAAACTTAGCATGGGTGTCTTTGTTAAAAAGAGTAAACACCCCATCATTGTCTGAAAACGAAAAAGTTGATTTGTATCCATTGATTGTCGCTTTCAGCGTGTTATTTGTGATCTTGCCACTTACTTCGAAGCTTTCGTTAGCTACCGTAAGCTCCCAGACAGGCTGATTCCCGTGTAGTAGATGTCTTACCTCAACACCGACCTCTTCTTGGCCGCAAAGCAATGTTAGAGTTTCTTGGTGATTTCCATTAGACCGCCACGCACCCGCAGTGGACCATACTTCAGGTGTGCGATTACTCAAGGTAACTTTTCTACTTACTAGGGAAAGTAATGCCATTGCTGGGATATTAGAATGGGTGTCTTCGCTAGCTACATGGTTAAACAACGAATCGTTATGCTTTTCAACGAATGTAGTTGTCAACTCAGCAGCACCGAATGCAGGATGGGTAGCGACGCGCTTTAGGAAGTCGATGTTTGTGCTTACACCGTCAATATAGTAATCGCCCAATGCACTAATCAGGCGCTTGAGCGCTATCTCACGGTTCTCTCCCCAAACCACAAGTTTGGCAATCATAGGGTCGTAAAATACGCTTACCTCGTCTCCTTCAACGACACCAGTATCAACGCGAACTACGTCATTTTCTTTTGGTGTACGCAACAAGCACAGCGTGCCGGTGGAAGGTAGGAACTCGTTGTTCGGATCTTCAGCATAAATCCGTGCTTCGAATGCGTGTCCTGTTAGCGTGAGTTCCTTTTGTTGCTTAGGAAGCGGTTTGCCTTCAGCAATAGTTAATTGCCAGTGAACCAAATCCTCACGGGTGATCATTTCTGTCACTGGATGTTCTACTTGCAAGCGTGTGTTCATTTCCATGAAGTAGAATGAATCGTCTTCATCAAGTAAAAACTCAACTGTTCCCGCACCTACGTAGTTAATGGCTTTGGCTGCCAGTAACGCTGCTTCACCCATTTTCTCTCTTACTGACTGAGACATATTGGGAGCAGGAGCTTCTTCAATAATCTTTTGGTGACGGCGTTGAACCGAGCAATCACGCTCGAAAAGATATACACCGTTACCATGGGTGTCACAGAAAACTTGTATTTCAACATGACGAGGGCGAGTTAGGTACTTTTCAACCAGCATATGGTCGTCACCAAAGCTGGCCATAGATTCACGTTTAGCGGCGTTTAAAGCCTGAGAAAATTCTTCCTCGCTCCACACTTGGCGCATGCCTTTACCGCCGCCACCAGCTGCGGCTTTCAAAAGCACCGGGTAGCCCATCTCATCGGCAGCACCTTTCAACACCGCTTCACTTTGTTCGTCGCCATGATAGCCTGGAACCAATGGAACGCCTGCTTTTTCCATGATGTGCTTCGCGGCAGATTTTGAACCCATCGCTTCTATTGCAGACGCGGGTGGGCCTACAAAGATAATATTGTTTTCTGCACACAAATTTGCAAATTCAGCATTTTCAGAGAGAAAGCCATAACCTGGGTGGATTGCATCTACACCAAGTTCTTTTGATTTCTCAATAATGAGTTCACCACGTAAGTAACTATCTTTTGACGGAGATGGCCCCAGATAAACTGCTTCGTCAGCCATTTGTACATGGAGTGCATTCTCATCGGCGTCTGAATAAACAGCTACAGTTTTTATACCTTGTGCGTTGGCTGTCTTTATAACGCGGCAGGCTATTTCGCCACGGTTTGCGATTAGTAATTTATTTATCATTTTGTACCTCCACCCATGACGCACTGCGCTTTTCTAAAAAGGCTGACAGACCTTCTTGACCTTCATCAGAAGTCCTAACTTGTGCAATAAGTTTGCTCGTTTGTGTGAGAAGGACATCATCAATTTCTTGCGTAGACACCCATTGCACCAAGTCTTTAGCTTTCGCCACTGCTTGGGGGCCATTTTTCAGTATGTTTGATACAATGTCATCTATGGTGCTGTCTAGCTCATCTTCGGTAACAGATTCGCTTAATAAACCTAGTCGTCGTGCTCTACGCGCAGAAAACACTTCAGCGGTTTGAAAGTAGCGTCGGCATACACGTGCCCCCATTGCCTCAACAACGTAAGGGCTGATCGTCGCTGGAATAAGGCCTATTTTAACTTCGCTTAAGCAAAACTTGCTGAGCTTACTTCCAATAGCAATATCGCAACAGGCAATTAAACCAACTGCACCCCCAAAAGCTGCGCCTTGTACTCTTGCTATTGTGGGCTTCGGCATTTTATAGAGCGTCTGTAGCATGGTTGCTAATGCAAGAGCATCACTTTCATTTTGTGCTTCTGTATAACTGGCCATTTTTTTCATCCAGTTAAGATCGGCGCCTGCGCTAAAACTCTTACCTTCAGCTCTTAAAATTAGGGCGCGTACGTTCTCGTCTTCGCCCGCTTTTTTAAACAAACGAGTCAGCTCGATTATCATTTCATCGTTGAAGGCATTGTGTTTATCGGCCCTGTTTAAGGTGACAGTGGCAATGTTTTTATCATCTACGCTGTAAATAACTGATTGTTCCATAACCCGAACTCCTACATTCTAAATATGCCAAAATGGGTGTCTTCGATAGGCTTGTTGAGGGTCGCTGACAGCGATAGCCCAAGCACTAATCGCGTATCCGCCGGGTCAATAACGCCATCGTCCCAAAGCCTTGCAGATGCATAGTACGGATGTCCTTGCTTTTCGTAGGTATCAATAACGGGTTGTTTAAATGCATTCTCTTCTTCTGCGCTCCAAGATTCGCCAGAACGCTCTTTTTGGTCGCGCTTTACCTGTGCGAGAACACCTGCAGCTTGCTCTCCGCCCATCACAGAGATGCGAGCATTTGGCCACATGAAAAGAAAGCGTGGATCATAGGCTCTGCCGCACATGCCGTAGTTACCTGCACCAAAACTTCCGCCGATAAGCACAGTGAGTTTTGGTACATTCGCGCACGCTACAGCGGTTACCATTTTGGCACCGTGTTTTGCGATCCCGCCATGCTCGTATTGCTTACCAACCATAAATCCGGTGATGTTTTGCAAAAACACGAGGGGAATTTTTCGCATGGCGCAAAGCTCGACAAAATGAGCACCTTTGAGCGCACTTTCACCGAAAAGTATGCCGTTGTTCGCAACAATGCCGACAGGGAAACCGAATATGCGAGCAAACCCACAAACAAGGGTAGTGCCATAAAGGGGTTTGAATTCATCAAAATCTGAATCATCAACGATTCGACCAATAATTTCCCTCACGTCGTAAGTCTGGCGACTATCGGCAGGCACGATGCCATATATCTCTTTTGTGTCGTAGCGTGGAGGTTTTATCTCGGCCACGTCTAGGTTTTGAGGTTTCTTACGGTTTAACCTTGAGATAGCATTTCGGGCTAGAGAAAGTGCATGATGGTCATTGTTGGCTAACTGATCAGCAACCCCTGAAATTCGAGTGTGGACGTCTCCGCCACCAAGTTCTTCTGCGGTAACCACTTCACCTGTCGCTGCTTTTACAAGTGGTGGCCCACCTAAGAAAATAGTCGCCTGTTCTTTAACGATAATACTTTCATCAGCCATAGCAGGAACATAAGCGCCGCCTGCTGTACAGGAGCCCATAACGACCGCAATTTGAGGAATATTCTTTGCAGACATATTCGCCTGGTTGAAGAATATGCGGCCGAAATGATCCCTGTCGGGGAATACGTCATCTTGGCGAGGTAAGTTAGCACCACCTGAATCCACTAGATAAATACAAGGTAAGTTATTCTGTTCTGCAATTGTTTGTGCTCTAAGGTGCTTTTTAACGGTTAGCGGGTAGTAAGTACCGCCTTTCACAGTAGCATCATTAGCTACAATCATGCACTCGATGCCAGCAACAATTCCTATACCCGCAACAACTCCTGCACAGGGCACATAGTCGTCATACACTTCCCATGCGGCCAACTGGCCTATTTCTAGAAAAGGTGTGTCTGGGTCAATCAGTGCATTGATTCGGTCACGAGGTAGAAGTTTTCCCCGTGACACGTGGCGTTCAGCCGCTTTCTCACCGCCACCTTTGCAAATTTGTTCTATTTTTTCGACAAGATCATTTACCTGAGCCTGCATATGCTCGGCGTTTGCGATAAATGTTTCGGACTTCGTATTTATACTTGAGCGAAGAACGGGCATAACCCCTCCTTGTGTTGGGCATAGGCGATCGTTGTCGCTTAGCCACTAGTTAGCATGACGATTAGCAAGACACCCATGCCAAGCATTTTCGTTGCGATGGGTGTCTTTGTAATTCATTGGCCTGTAAATAAAGTTCAGCTTTCGTAAATGTCCTAATAAATCTTAGGGTGGGTGTCTTGCTAATTTCTATAAAACAAACAGCGTTTAATCTT
This sequence comes from Alteromonas sp. ABH4_454, assembly GCF_056311775.1. Lineage (NCBI taxonomy): Bacteria > Pseudomonadati > Pseudomonadota > Gammaproteobacteria > Alteromonadales > Alteromonadaceae > Alteromonas > Alteromonas sp. ABH4_454. Next base: position 2,577,595 of record NZ_CM149972.1, read on the forward strand.
TCTTTGTTCAGTAGAATTTGCCTTCCACCCGTAATCCCGATTTACTTCGATTCGTTGAATAGCTCGCGGCCTATTAGCATACGGCGGATTTCAGACGTTCCCGCGCCAATTTCGTATAGCTTGGCATCACGTAATAGGCGCCCCGTCGGGTATTCGTTGATATAACCGTTACCGCCAAGCAGCTGAATGGCATCTAATGCCATTTTTGTGGCGAGTTCTGCTGAGTATAGAATCGCGCCAGCCGCATCTTTGCGCGTTGTCTCACCGCGACCGCATGACTGTGCAACGGTGTAAACATACGCGCGCGCAGCATTCATTTGCGTGTACATATCAGCGACTTTGCCCTGTACCAGTTGGAATTGACCAATTGATTGACCAAACTGCTGGCGGTCGTGAATATAAGGAACAACAATATCCATACATGATTGCATAATGCCGAGTGGGCCGCCGGATAAAACAAGACGTTCGTAATCTAAGCCGCTCATTAGTACACGAACGCCTTCGCCTTCTTTGCCAAGAATATTTTCGGCAGGTACTTCGCAATCTTCGAACACTAACTCGCAAGTGTTAGACGAGCGCATACCAAGTTTGTCTAGTTTCTGTGCGCGGCTGAAGCCAGGAAAATCGCGCTCTACGATAAACGCTGTGATCCCTCTCGGCCCCGCGTTAGGGTCAGTCTTAGCGTAGATAACAAAAGTATGTGCATCAGGACCGTTTGTAATCCACATTTTGTTACCGTTGAGAATGTACTTGTCGCCGCGCTTTTCAGCTTTTAATTTCATACTAACGACGTCAGAACCTGCGTTAGGCTCACTCATTGCTAACGCGCCGATGTGTTCACCGCTTACTAGCCTAGGCAAGTACTTTTCACGCTGAGCGTCGTTACCGTTTTTGAAAATTTGATTAACGCATAGGTTTGAGTGTGCGCCGTAGCTCAATCCGATTCCACCTGAAGCGCGGCTAACCTCTTCCATAGCAATAGTGTGGGCGAGATAGCCCATGTCAGAACCACCGTACTGCTCTGAAACAGTTACACCCAATAAACCCATATCACCAAGCTTAGTCCACAGTTGATTTGGGAATTGGTTATCTGCGTCTGCTTGTTCAGCAAGAGGAGCAATCTCATTTTGTGCAAATTGGTAGACCTGGTCACGTAACATCTCGATGTCTTCACCAAGTCCAAAATTCAAAGTAGGGTAGGAGGTGTTCATGCGATATTTCCTCGTTTTAATTCTGCGAGTTCTTCACGGCAGCGTGCTTCAACATCATCCAGTTCTGTCATTAGCATCTGAATATCTTCTAATTGTTGTTTAAGCACTGCTCTTTTTTGCTCAGTCATTTCAAGCATGGCCTCTAGCTGAATGGCCGAGTTGGGGTTAGTGTCGTACATGTCGAACAGTGTTTTGACTTCAGCAAGGGAAAAACCTAAACGTTTTCCGCGCAAGATAAGCTTTAAGCGCACTCTGTCTTTGTTTAAATAAACACGATTCTGCCCAGTTCTGGACGGGGACATTAGCCCTTGCTCTTCATAAAAACGAATTGAACGAGGAGTAATGTCAAACTCTCGCGCGAGTTCACCTATTGCATATGTTGTTTCGTCTTCGTACTTGCTCATTACACGTACCTTGTTTTTAGCGCTGTTAACACCCTTTATCTTAGCGTGGGTGTCTTTGTAATTAATTTCTCTGTAGTAGGTTGGGTGTCTTCGCAATCGCACTATTGTTTTAAAGCAGCATATTTTTCATACCACTATATTAAAACGTAGTGTTTGGTTGACACATACTTAGTACAGGTTTACGTTAACGTTAATTACATTTTACGTTAAGGTAAAGTAACATTTTGCTAACGTCAATTTTTCATGGTGAAGGTAAAGCATAGTCGCTATTAGAGGTGTTTACTTTTGTATACATCTGTGCGGCCTTCTTCACTTAACTCTATAATTTAAATGAATTTTAAGGGCACGGTTATGAGTAACGAATCAGTAGTCATTGTCGCAGCTAAGCGCACACCAATGGGTGGTTTTAACGGTAATTTGTCTTCGCTTGCTGCGACCAAATTAGGAGAAGTTGCGATTAAAGCAGCTTGTGAAGCGGTGGATGTCTCTGTAATTGATGAAGTCATTATGGGGTGTGTATTACCTGCTGGTGTAGGTCAATCACCTGCACGACAAGCTTCACTGGGAGCGGGGCTTCCCTTAAGCGCAGGAGTAACAACCATTAATAAAGTATGTGGCTCGGGCTTAAAAGCGGTAATGATGGCGCATGACTTAATCAAAGCAGGCAGTGCGACAGCAGTTGTAGCGGGTGGAATGGAAAGCATGAGTAATGCACCCTACATGTTGCCTAAAGCAAGAACGGGTTATCGTATGGGCCATGGTCAAGTGCTAGATCACATGATGCTTGATGGGCTAGAAAATGCTTATGATGGCAAAGCAATGGGATGTTTCGCGCAAGATACGGCCGATGAAGAAAATATATCTCGCGGAGAAATGGATGAATTTGCACTAAGCTCGCTTTCAAAAGCACATGAAGCAATAAATAGCGGTACATTCGTTGATGAAATAGTGCCTGTAACAATTTCGTCTAGAAAGGGCGACACCGTGGTCGATACCGATGAAGGCCCGGGTTCAGCACGTCCTGAGAAAATACCAACTTTAAGGCCTGCTTTCAAAAAAGACGGTACAGTCACTGCGGCGAACTCAAGCTCAATCTCCGATGGTGCTGCAGCACTGGTTGTTATGAGTGAGAGTAAAGCGAAAGAGCTTGGTCTAGCGCCACTGGCACGTGTAGTTGCTCACGCTACAAATTCTATTGAACCTGAAAACTTTACTGTGGCACCTGTAGGGGCAATGGAAAAAGTGTTGGATAAAGCAGGCTGGACTAAAGAAGTAGTTGATCTTTTCGAAATAAACGAAGCTTTTGCAATGGTAACTATGCTGGCAGTCAAGAAACTTGGGCTTGATGAAAGTAAAGTGAACGTGAAAGGTGGTGCATGTGCATTGGGCCACCCAATCGGTGCATCAGGTGCACGTATTTTGGTAACTCTGCTGCATGCGCTTAAGCAACGTGGCGGGAAAAAAGGTATTGCTTCCTTATGTATTGGTGGCGGTGAAGGCGTAGCATTGGCTGTTGAAATGATCTAAACAAAGACCGGCGATAAGATGTCAAAAAATTAATCATAGAGTGCCACCATTTACTTGGTACTCTATGATTTAATTGAAATAAAAACTATCAATATGAAATCTTCTATCAAAGCTTCCTATCCAATCACATTAGCTGTGTTAGCGGCACTCTTGTTCGCGGTAAATACTCAAGCGTCTTCACTTCCGAATGAGGCTAGTGTTGTAAATAACAACGTAACTTACGATGACACCCATGCGAGTGAACGACATTTAGCATCTAATGCCGCTTCGAGGGTGCCTTCGAATGACACCCATGCTAACTCGAAGTTTCATGCAGACCCGCAAGAGTTATTATTTACGTTGGGTGTCACCCAAACAACACCGAATTACAAAGACACCCACGATAATGTACAGAATCTTTCCCCGAAAAACGCTTCGGATGACACCCATGCAAATATTGATGTAAACGCCCATACGAATGAAATACCTCGCGCTCTGACCCAAGTGCCATATTCTGCGTTGGGTGTCTTGCCAACATCAGAGCGTGACAGCCAATTCAGCTATGGGAGTGACCCACTTCAGACTGTGTATGTATGGCATGGCCGTGGTGGGGATGAAAATGAGTTTGCTGGGTACGCCGTTATCTTCGTTCATGGTGGGTGTTGGCTTAATGCATACGGCTATGACCATGCTAAAGGGTTTTATCATGCCTTGGCAGAGCTAGGGATGGGTGTCTATGCAATGGAGTATCGGCGAGTAGGCGATGAAGGCGGTGGTTGGCCCGGTAGTTTGGAAGATGTAACAAGTGCTGTGAAAGCATCTATCGAGAATATTGAAGCTACAGGCGATAGTGGCAATATATATTTGGTAGGGCACTCTGCAGGCGGGCACCTTGGCTTACTTGCCGCACAGCAACTATCGAGTAGCGATGCAGGTACAGGCATTAAACAAGTAATAGGCCTTGCCGCTATAACGAATGTGCAAAGTTATGCCCTTGGTGAAAATAGCTGTCAGACAGCCACGCCACAGTTTATGGGTGGCATGCCAGCTGAAAACGAACGTGAATACCAAATGGCTACGCCAGAAGCAGCTAAAATCAAGCCCTCGGTAATACTAATGCAAGGCAACGAAGATAGTATTGTACCCGAACACCACGCTACAATGCCCGGCGCAAAAAATAGAATAATAACAAACGGTGGTCATTTCGACTGGCTACATCCAGAATCTACGTCCTTTGATGCTTTACTTGAGGTTATGAGTCAACATGATGAATAAGGTTTTTTCTGCTGAGCAACTTGATAAAAAAGATCCGCTTTTTAGCAAGGCGGTCGAATTCTCGTTGCCAAACAATACTATCTATCTTGACGGTAACTCTCTTGGCCCCTTACCCAAGAAAGCGGAAGAGCGCGCCAGTGAGGTAGTAAAAAATCAGTGGGGTGAGGGCCTTATCACAAGCTGGAACAAGCATCACTGGATTTCATTACCACAGCAGGTGGGAGATAAAATTGGTACCATTATCGGCGCAAAGCAAGGCCAAGTAATATGCTGCGACTCGATATCAATCAATTTGTTTAAGGTGCTTAGTGCTGCCTTAAAAATGCACCCTGAAAGAAAAGTCATCGCCACAACAAGAAACAATTTCCCCACCGATATTTATATGGTTCAAGGTTTGCTCGATTTACTCGGCAGTGAATACAGTATTCGGTACGTAGATGAAAACAGTGTTGGTGCCCGACTTGACGAAGATATCGCAGTGCTGATGCTGACTCAGGTAAACTTCAGAAGTGGTTTGAAGCTTGATATGAAGGGTATTACCGAGCAAGCGCATAATAAAGGAATACTTACGCTGTGGGACTTGGCACACAGCGCGGGCGCGTTTCCTGTAGCACTAGATGAATGCAATGTAGATTTTGCCGTGGGTTGTACCTATAAATATTTGAACGGCGGCCCTGGTGCACCTGCATTTATTTATGTTGCCCGACGACATCAAGACGCTTATAAACAGCCTTTATCAGGTTGGATGGGCCATAGCTCGCCATTTTCATTCTCTCCCGATTACACCCCCGATAGCTCGATAAAGCAAAACTTGTGCGGTACGCCAGGTATCATTGGTATGAGCATTTTAGATGCCGCTCTTGACGTGTACGAAGGCGTTTCGATTAAAGCCATTGATGAAAAATCTAAAAAACTGCAAGCCTATTTTATCGCTGAAGCTAAAAGGGCTGGGTTATTAGACGAGCTTAAGGTGGTAAGCCCGTCGCTAGATAATCGAGGTAGCCAGATCGCTTTCGCACACGATGATGCTTATGCCATTTGCCAAGCGTGGATAGCAGAAGGCGTCATCGCCGATTTTCGTGCACCAAATATACTTCGTGTTGGCTTTGCGCCACTGTATTTAAGTTTTGCTGATGTCGAAAAAGCGGTAACGGCGTTGGCTGCTATCATGAGTGAAAAGCGCTATGATCGGGAAGAATTCAAGCAACAGCATAGTGTTACATAGCTAACACATAGCTAAATAGTGACTAAATAGTCGAATTTATTGCATTTTTTGTGTTTAACCTTAATACTTCGCGATTGACTTGTTATTGATGTAACTATTCTTTTGGGTGTGCAGTTGAGAAAAATAAGAAAAGGTCTGCTTCGCACAGTGTTGTTTGTAGGAGCCGCTTTTAGCGCGTTGTTGCAAGCAGCACCTGAGCAACCATTAGCATCTCAAAATTCAATTGAAGTAACCTATTGTATCGACCCTAACTGGGCGCCTTATGAAGCGATAAGAAATGGCATCCACGTAGGTATTTCAGCCCAGTACATGCAGCTTATTGCTGAACTCAGCGATCTTAAGTTTAAGCTTGTTTCTACACAGAGCTGGCAGGAAAGCCTAGAGTTTGTTCAACAAGGCAAATGCCAAGTCATCCCCATGATGAACACCTCTGATTATCGCAAGCAGTTTTTAGACTTTAGTGTGCCGTATTTTGAGGCGCCAAATGTATTGGTTGCTCGAACAGGGATGCCCATGCTGCAGGGCTATTCAGGAATTGGAAATCGTACAGTAGGTATTGTGCAGGGTTACCGCCAAGTCGAATATATTTCACGTCATTACCCTGGATTGCGTCTAAAACTCATCCCGTCCGAGGAAGAGGGCCTTAAGCAACTCGCAAATGGTGAATTTGACGTAATGGTAGGTTCACTAATGAGTGTGAACATGCACATTAATAACCTTGAACTCGAAGATTTACACATAGTGGGTTACGCTGAACCCTTTGACTCTCTCGCATTTGGCGTTAATAAGTCGTTCGGTCATTTAATCGATAAACTTAATGTCGCAATAGAGCGAATTCCAGAGACAAAGAAAGTAGAAATCTATAAGCAATGGAACAACGTGCAAATCCGTTACAGCCGCAACTATACTGCGATGATATTAAGTTCAGCGATTGTATTATTGGGCTTGTTGTGGCTAATTTCTAGAAACCGCCATGTGGGTGGCTACAAGCGCATAATCCAACAAAAAAATGAAGAAATAAGTGCGCTTCAAGCCACGTTGTTAGAGAAAAACAAAACATTAGGTTTTCTTTCGGCTCACGATACGATCACCGGTCTATATAATCGTAATCACATGATACAGCGGGCGGAAGAAGAGATATCGCGCTTTCATCGATTTCATACTACCGCTACATTAATCGCCATCGATTTAACGCCTGTTGATGAAGAGCTATTTTCTCACGACCCTTCTATTCGAGAAGAGATGTTAAAGACCGCAGCTCAAAACTGCCTTAATACTGTACGAGAGGTTGATGTTGTTTCAAGGTTCACTGGGGAGCAGTTCGTCGTACTTTGTCCTCAGACCCAGTTAGACTCAGCAAAAATTCTTGCAGATAGGTTGTTAGAGTGCATGGATACTCATTATCTTCTAAGTGACAAATATAAAACTGCGATTGGTATGGCCGAATTGCGAGACTCAGAAGAGTTCCCAGATTGGCTTGAACGCACTATAAAGGCACTTTATCAGTCTAAGCGGCAAGGCTACGGCAATGTGACCATTGCTCAGTAAAATTGGATTATCCTGTAGCTAAATAAAAAGGCAGATGTGCGAAGCCTGAAATGCCGGCTTCGCTAGCCTAAACATCATCTAAATAATTGGCTCATAATGCCATTGGTGCGAGTCGTAGTGAATTTGAGCGCGATCGTATTCTCTCTCAGAACGCCAGTTTCTATTATTTAATTTAGCAGATACACCCGGATAGAGCCTTTTATTTGCAATAAGCTTTATATCTGTTTGATAGTTTTCTTTTGCGGCTTTAACGTCGTTAGCTTTATTCTCTAACCACTCTAGAAGGGCGCTTTCGTTGTTAAAAAGCTCAAGCGCTTCCGCTGCCTTGCGCTGCAGCTCTTTAGGAATCTTTTTACCCTGAATAAGGTCGATTTTTTCTTTGTGCTTTAGGTTATTCTCGCGAATCTGCCTTAATAACTCATCAAGAGAATCTTTGCGCTCTAGCAGCTGATTAAAACCAGGGCTGAAATCAACTTTTAACGTACTTCCAGAAACAGCGCCGAGTGTTCCCGCTTCAACCCTATCTTGACTGATTATGTCACACGCAAACAAATTGCCCATTGGTTTATCAATTTGCCCAACGATTACCGCACCACCGCAGCGCAGACGACTGTAAGCAAGCTGTCTACCGACAGTTATATTCCCAGCGCACTGGATATCGATGCCTTGGCCATGCTGTACGTGAATACTTCCTGCGGCAACGAGTTTGCACTGGTAGTCACCTTGCTTATCGTTTACCTTGCCCATTGCTCCTTCAGTGATAATGATGTCGCCGCCCGACTCAATGTAAGCCGACTCTACGAAACCGTTAATAGTAACGTCTCCGGCCGCCTTAATTTGCATTTTCTCGGTGACATCGCCATTGACTAGTACAGCGCCTTCATAATTTACATGCCCTGACCCAACGTTAACGCCATTACAAATAAAGGTATCATCTATATTCATAATTTGGTCACGGTATTTAGGCATCCCTGAAATGGATGACATTAATAGGTTTGCGTCGCTATCAGACACCACCGTCCCTGTACCCATTTTAAAGTCCACCCATTCACCAGGGGCGGCAGAGATTGTGTTTCCTTTCACGTCAAAGCCAGAACGACCTTTTGTAGGTGGAGTACGGCGCAGAACAGGCGTGTTTATTTTCACGCATATCACTTCGCCTAAGTTGCGCATGTCAACGCGTTCACCTTCGTTCGTTTGCGGTCTTAGTATTCGTTCAAGTGCGTTCGGAACAAGGGGAATAAATTTGGAGTTTTTTCCATTTCGGGCAGGAAGCCCTTTAGCTATGGTTTCCTCTAATACAGTGCCAGGCGCAGCATTTCTTGCGGCTTTTAGCATGGCGTCTATTTTTTTAGTGCTAACGCCTCGAATCACTCTATTTTTGACCGCTAATGATTTTACGGTCGCAAGGGATGGGAGTTTACCGCCATAGGGGGTAGTGAGGACCAAATTCGCAATCATGCCGTCTTCAGGTACCCGAAATTCAACTTCGGCGTTTTTGCGTTCGCCAATGCGTTCTTGAACCACAGTACCATCACCTGTTTTAAAGTAATGGTTGGCCGTTTCACAGGCTGATTTTAACGCTTTTTCTGACACATACAGACGCTTGGTTTCGCCACTTTCCAACTGCTGTCTAACATCACGAATATCCACCTCTGATGTAAATTCAGAAGGATTGAGCATAATGTTTATATAGGTTCTTGATTTGTCGAAGCTTATTGTAACGCCATTCATGACTACTTATTCCCTTACGCGCGTGTATTGTTATTATCGGCGGAGGTCATCAATTCCTTGACTACATTTTATCCTTTACCGCCTTAGTTCAGCTATCATTAATTTATGATGTTATAAAACCTCCGTCAAAGGTTTTTAGCATACTGATACAGGGCGCGCAGTATGGCCTGCTTGTCGGGGTTGTCGCTGTGCTCGTGAGTTAACGCTTCAAGCCGCATCATGTAATTTTCTAGTGTAATCGAGCCGCCAAATGCGGAGTCTGTTAGTCGAGCCTGACGGTGATACTGCCATTTCGTCATCTCATCAGCGGTAAGTGTATTGGGGTAGTTGCGCGCACGATAACGAAACAGTTGTTTGCGCAATCTTTCGTGCTGTGTTTCATCGCTCAAGGTGGCAAGGTCGTCAGGGGCTGCATCAATAACACGCTCACACCAACGTCTATCTTCGTCATTTAAGAAACCACCGCTATACAAGGCATGGTCTACGTCATGCTCTGTACTTTCACGTTCTTCATCATATACGCCCACAAGTTTAGCAGCTAGATCCTTGGTGTTTGCGAGTGTTTTATAATTGTCTAGGCAACGTTCGCGATCAAGACCTAACCTAGCGGCGTTTTCCTCAGTCATTGCTTTGGCTGTGGTAATAAAAGGGGAGCGATTAATGTGGATAAGTTTAAGACCAGGTCGTTCTTTTGTATCTGAATACGTATCCGCTGGCGCGTAAAGCGCCTGTCTTATTTCTTCGGCTGAGTCGTTTACCACGCTGTCTATATTATGGGATAAATCTATCGCTATAAACGCATTTGAATTGGTTGGATGTTTAGCAATTGGCATTACCCATGTGCAACACCCCTGAGAGGCAGGCAATTTAGAAGATATATGCAAAAGTACCGAAGGTTTGCTTAGGTCAATTTGCTGCATAACCGTATGTTTATTGCGAAGCGACAATGCATACTCAAATAAACGAGGCTGCTTTTCTTTAATAAGCTTTGCCAAAGCAATGGTTGCGTAGACATCGCTAAGCGCATCGTGTGCATTTTCGTGACCAATGTTATTAGCTGCAGTGAGCGATTCTAATTTGAAGCTAGGCGTACCATCTTCTCGTTCTGGCCAATTGATTCCTTCCGGTCTAAGCGCATAACACGCTCTTGCTACATCAATAATATCCCAGCGACTGTTCCCGTTTCGCCACTCCCGTGAATAGGGGTCGTAAAAATTACGGTAAAACATATAGCGCGACACTTCATCGTCAAAGCGAATACTATTAAATCCTACACTACAGGTGTTTGGGGTAGACATCTCTTGGTAAATTCGCGCTGCAAAATCTGCCTCGTTTGACCCATCTCTTATGGTTTGCTGTGGCGTAATGCCGGTAACCAAGCATGCCTCTGGGTGAGGCAGATAATCATTAGCAATGGCGCTCATAATGTTGATGGGTTTTCCAACAACATTTAAATCCATATCTGTTCTGACCGCGGCAAATTGGCAGGGGAGATCTTTTTGTGGGCTGGTGCCAAATGTTTCAAAATCGTGCCACAAAAATGTAGGTGCGTGCATAACCACCATTGCTTATTAATAAAAACCTTGCACGCAGTGTACACCGCGATAATTTTAATACCAAATGCTGTTGGTTTTATACCCAATAATTCAGACATTCGGAAGGCTAGAGTGACGTTGTAACTTACGGTTTTATCGTTTGTTTTTATATAAAAATTTTAGACTGTAAACTTGCGAAACAAACCATCTCTGACTAGTTTTAGGTTATTACAAGTTATACGGAAATTATTGGCTTGTCAGTCCTTCCATCTAAACCAGCGTTTAACGAAGCTAAAAGTACCTTTATATTGGCTACTGTGCTTGCTACCTTACTGATTGTGTTGGTTGTTAGTTTGTTTGAAAGCAGTATAAAAGCGACGGCGGAGAGTCAGGCGTTTGAGGCCTTAGAGAAAAGCGCATTAAGCGTGGAAAATGTCGCCGAAACACAGCTAGTCAAACATCTCAACGCCCTTAATTTTTTGCACCAAACGCCGCCGATAAGCGGAATAGTTAGAGCTACGCAGAACAATAAGTTAGACCCTAAAGATGGCACTACGCTTGAACAGTGGAAGCATCGCTTAGAAACTATATTTGTCGCTTTTATCGAAAATAACACAGAAATCGATCAGTTAAGGGTCATTAAGGTAGACGAAGAAGGGAACGAGTTCTTAAGGGTCGAGCGCGAGGGCGGGAGTGTTTTAATCGCCAGCAATACTGATTTACAGACGAAAGCAACACGCAATTATTTCATTGAAAGCGCTAAAAGTAATAAAGGACAATTTTACATTTCCGATATCAACTTGAATCGGGAATATGGAAAATTAGAATACCCCTACAAAAGCGTCATTCGGCTTTCCTTACCAATCTTTAGTGAAAGTGGCGAGCGTTACGGAATGTTAATTATGAACGTTAACGCGCAGTACATGCTTTCTCAAATGACCCAATCCTTAACGAGCAACCAGTCGCTCTATGTCACTGACCGTGATGGCTATTTTGTAGTACATCCCGATAGCCAAAAATCCTTTTCTAAAGACTTAAACCCGTCTGTAACGTGGCAAAGCGAATTCTCAGTATCTCAATTCAACGGGCGCGGAAAGATTACCTCCAAAAATGAAAGCCAGAGCGTACATTACGCTGTTTCAAGGGCGTTCACACTAGGAGCGAAAGGTCAGGGCTCAGGCTTTTACTTGCACATTTTACTACCGCAATCTCAAGTGAGTGCGCTGATAAATGAAAAGCGGCTGAGCGTTTACAGCGTGATTGGTGTCATCTCTATCATCTTTGTAAGCATTCTGCTTTTTGTTTATCGCAGTAATAAAAAGAATATTGAGCTAGCCAAAGTGCGTGGTGAATCAGCTGCTATTGTGGATATTTCAAAAGATGCCATTTTTAGTGTGGATTCTACGGGTATTGTCAAAAGTTGGAACAAAGCTGCGGAGTCCCTTTTTGGGATCCCCTCCCAGATAATCCTCAATCAGCATTATTCATCTTTCGAACCACTATCCTTATCAGGGTTAGAGGACGAGCTTGTTAAAGGTGGCAAGCAAGTTACTTTCACCACGCCTTATGTCGATGATGATAAAAATGCGCGTTCACTATTGATAACTACCTCAACGATATGGGGAGAGCATTCACAGTTTTCTGGCGTAGCTGTAGTAATTAGAGACATTACGGATGAACAAAAAGCGAAAGATGCCATTGAGCGAGTCAACTTAAAACTTGAAGAGAAAGTGGTAAGTAGAACAAAAGAGTTGGTTGAGGCAACACAAGAAGCGCGTAAAGCAAGTAAGGTGAAGAGTTCATTCATTTCTAATATCAGTCATGAAATGCGCACGCCCCTCAACGGGGTAGTGGGCTCTTTAGCTTTATTAAAACGCCAACCGCTTAACGAGAAGGCTGAGCAACTGGTCTCCATGATGGAAATCAGCTGTAACAACTTAAACGTGCTTATAAATGATGTACTAGATCTTTCAAAAATAGAGGCGGGTAAACTGGATATTAACCAGCAAAATTTCGAAATACTCTCTCTTATCGAGTCTATTGCTAAAGTGTTCGCTATTAAAGCGGCAAGCAAAGGACTAGAGTTACTGGTGGATACCTCAGAAGTACCCAGGATAGAAATTAACTCAGATCCTCACAGAATTAACCAAGTATTGAGTAACCTACTTAACAATGCGATTAAGTTTACCAAAACAGGGCACGTTAAACTTACTCTGTTTTTAAGCGAATCGGTGTCTGACGTTCTGCAGTTACATTTCAGTGTTGAAGATACAGGTGTTGGTATAGCAAAAGACAATCAGCCCAAGCTTTTTTCAGCGTTCACCCAGGCCGATGCCTCAGTGGCGACACAATACGGCGGTACAGGGCTAGGACTATCTATTTGCAAGCAGTTATGCCAATTATTAGGTGGGGATATTACCTTTGAGTCGGAGTTAGGAACGGGGAGTAAGTTTTCGTTTTACATTTCACTTCCCGATACTACATCGGACAATGAAGCAAGTTCTGACAAAATTGAACAAGACGAGAAGTCACTTCTTAGTAACGTTAAAGTTGGCGTTTCATCTGCTTATTTACCGCTGCAAGCGCACATATGTAAACTTGCTGAGTATGTAGGCGCTACTTCTGAAGTCTTAGATGGGCCCGCTAGTGCTATTCAGTGGCAAGATTACAATGTACTTTTACTTGATGAATCCAGCGCTTTAATTGGTGAAATAGACAGAGAATGGGAGCGAAATGAAAAGGGCGGAAAGGTTAGCAAAATGCCCGTGGTTTATATTCTTCAAAAGCTAGAGGGGGCACCCCATGCGTTTACGCATTTGACGCCTTTGTACCTACCTAAACCCCTTTTCCGCTCTACGTTTATAACGGTAAAGCAAGGGTTAGATGTTGTTAAGTATGGTGGTTTGATTAAAAAAGTCACCACTGAAGACAGCCTTAGTCGTGCACCAGAAGCCGAAAATTGGGCTGAAGACCATATTAAATCACACATTTCAATTGAAAATACTCGCTTACTTATCGTTGATGACAATATGATAAATAGGGAAGTGGCTAAGGGCGTACTAGAGTGTTTACCTTGTAAATTATATACCTGCGCAGACGGTGAAGAAGTCGTTGCTTTTCTGCGTAAATGCGATGAAAAAGGGCGTCGTATTCACAGTGTTTTAATGGATTGCCAAATGCCTAAAATGAATGGTTACGAGGCGACTCGTGCTATTCGAGAGGGAAAAGCTGGAGCAATGCATGCCGATGTCCCCATCATAGCGATGACAGCAAACGCTATGCTGGGCGAGAAGGAAAAGTGCTTAGGAGCAGGGATGGATGACTTTGCCACTAAACCGGTTATTGCAGATGTACTTATCCCAAAAGTCAGGCAGTGGCTAGTAAATCAAGTTACCAAGGTGGCTGGCACCGAGCTTGAAAATTCAGATATTGATTCCCAGAGCGCTGAGCGCACCAAAACTTCTTATGCAGAACCCGCCAATAGCACAAGTAATAGCGCGTCGTTGCCCCCCTTAGTAGACAGCTTGCTTGGCGCTATTGATAGAGATTTAGCGCATAGTACTGAGTCTATGCGCTTAATAGACGATTCACAGGAACACAATGCTAGTGATGATGTTCTTGTTCACTCTGAGCCTACCGACGCATTAGGTAAGCCTGAAGTTATTTCTAACGAGCAGGCGAATACAGTAAGTGACGGCTGTTGGGAAAAAGAGGATGCTATAGCTCGCATTATGGGAGATAAAGCTTTGTTCTCTCGGGTTTGTGAGCTCTATTCTCAAAGCGCACCTGAAAAATTTAAACTTTTAGAAAGGGCTGTAGAGAATCAAGACTTTTCACAAATACAAATTCTGTCGCTTAAACTCAAAGGAATGTCTGCTGATATTGGTGCCGTGCAGCTGAGAAAAGATTTTGAATCACTTTGGGAGTTATCAAAAGTAGCTGATTGGGAGAAAGTAAAGGCGTTGCTTCCATCTATCGGCGACGATCTTAATACCTTTTTAGAACTTCTTGAAGTAGCCTAGATTATCATCTTTTAGTGTGTCATCTTAATTCGCTATAAATACGATAATCACATCGCTCGTTTGTGTTGGTTTCATCTGCCACGGAACTAAGCGGTGTTTTATAACTTTTAAAGGAGTTAACCGTTTGAACCTTCCTCGCATTTTTCATCAGTCCAATAAAGCTCGAAATACCTTATGTGTAATTAGTGCCTTAGTAGCTTCGCTAACGCTCGTTAGTGCTAACGCATCAGCGGCTGATACTCACCAAGAAAGCTCACGGGTTGCCATCGCCATTCATGGCGGAGCCGGCACTATTTTAAAGTCTTCGATGACGGCTGAAAAAGAGGCGGCGTATAAAAAGGTGTTAACGCAAGCAGTACAGCACGGTTATACCTTGCTGCAAGACGGTGTAAAAGGTGAAGTCGCGGTGGTAGAAACCATTAAAATTCTTGAAAGCTCACCTTTGTTTAACGCGGGCATTGGTGCTGTGTATACCTTTGACGGCGAGCATGAACTTGACGCGTCTATCATGCATGGCGGCAATAAAAATGCTGGCGCTGTTGCGGGTGTTAAGACAATTCGAAGCCCAATAGAGGCAGCGCTGCTGGTAATGAATGAATCTCCACACGTTATGCTTTCCGGTGAAGGGGCTGAAGATTATGCCAAAGAGAATGGCCTTGAGCAGGTGGACAATTCGGTTTTCGACACTGAGTTTCGCAAACAGGCATTAGATAAAGCGAAAGCTCGTATGGAGCAGGCTTCAAATGGTTATGGCTTACAGCAGGGCAACGAGCGCTTTGGAACCGTAGGGGCAGTGGTACTAGATGGCGAGGGCAACATTGTGGCCGGAACATCCACCGGCGGAATGACGGCTAAACGATACGGGCGTATTGGTGATTCACCGGTGATTGGTGCTGGCACCTATGCCGACAATGAAAGCTGTGCTGTATCGGCGACCGGACATGGTGAGTATTTTATACGATACAACGTAGCAGCAGATATCTGCGCGCGGATGAAGTATCAAGGGTTAACACTAAACGACGCTGCAAATACAGTGGTGAACGATGTGTTAGTTGAAGCTGGTGGTGATGGCGGTGTAATTGCCATTGACGCAAAAGGTAACGTTGCAATGCCGTTTAATTCAGCGGGAATGTACCGCGCGAGCATTGATGTAAATGGCAATGTGAAAGTCGCAATCTACAAAGACTAACCACTGCAAAAAACATTTGTTGTTTTAATGTTAAATGTACTGGCTTGTAGGCAACGAAAGGTCTAATCTTAAAGTGTGGGGGAAAATTGCTTTCACATGTGGTTAATAATAATTGAAGTGCCGTAACGCCCAATAAGTCGCAGTATCGGTCACATTAGGCGCCACGGCTGGAGAATTGAAAATGGAATCGTTGCAAGTCAGTGATTATATGAATACTCACCCAGTGAAGCTTAATGTCGATATGCCCGTTGCGCAGGCTGTCGAAGCGTTGTTAGTCAGTGGGCAAAGTGGTGGGCCAGTGCTTGATGTAAAGGGAAAGGTCGTGGGCTTTTTATCCGAGCAAGACTGTATCGCTCAAATGATAGCCTCAAGCTACTATCGCGAACAAATTTGTAGGGTCGGGGAAATCATGAAAACGCCGGTGGTTTCGGTTAAGCCTTACATGTCAGTGATAGAGCTAGCGCAATTGCTGCTTAAAGAGAAGCCGCGGGTCTACCCGGTAGTAGATGATGATGGTGTGCTTTTAGGCTCAATTAACCGAACGGCCGTGCTTCGTGCCATTGACGTTCAATTAAATGATGGCTATCAGCGAGCAGGCTAGTTGATATTAGATTTTGCGCTGCCTATGTAAGCTTGTCTGCAAAACCTAGGGCTGTCTGCAAAATCTAAGGTGGTATTTGCGATGTTTTAGCTAATGCAACCTTGAGCGCAATTAAACTACAGCGATAAGTCAGCAAGTTTTGAGAGTAAAGGGAGAGGTTAAGCTTTAAACTTCCCCCTTTCTCTATTATCGGCGTGGGTGTTGATGGTTACTCACACCATGTGCCTTTAACCTTGTCTGTTTACTAAATCTCTTATTGCGTTTTTTAGCGTCGTACCTGCGACAAGTTTAAAGTTTTGCTTTTGGCTTGGCATTACGTTTCGGCCATCTTGTACTACCCACAGTCCTTCAGTAAAAGCACCGCCAAGGTTGGCATTTGTTGCTTCTAGCCCGTCAGTTTCCGATACCCCGTCAATTTGTTTTGCCTTGTCAGCAGCAATTTTAACTAGCCCCATAAGTGTTAACGCTTCAGGGTTTTCTTCATTTATGTGATAGATGGCGTAGCTGTTATTGCCCTGACTTGATGCTATGAGGTATTTTTTGTCATCAACGGTAAATAGGGCCAAGCCCTCTACATCAGCTTCAACCGGTGGTGTTATTGCTGAAACAAATGTAGGTGTATTATCGGTAGAGCTGATATCCAGCGCCCAGATGCCTGTGGCCTCTTCACCAAGGTAAGCGGTATTGGTGTGGATATCTACCACGCAGCCTTCAGGCTGTGAGGGAAGAGAGAAGCTCTGACTTAACTTTGCTTCGACTGCTTTGCCTTGGTTGATTGATAATTCATATCGCTCGAAGCGACCACTGGTATCGTTCGCAAATACATGAGCTATACCGTTATTGACAAAAAGGCACATACCATAAATGTCGCTAAGCGTTGTTTTAATCTCACCTAAATGGGCGAGGTTGCCGTTATGATCTATCTCCAAAACAGACAAGCTGTTATGTGTTCGGTTTGAAGCAACGGCAATATCAGTAAATTCTTTTTTACCGTCGATGTTCACAGTGTTTACTGCAACCCGGTACCCAACATCTACGTTATTAACTCTTCCTATCGGCAGGCTCTGATGTTGCTTGCCGGTAAGGTCGTAGGTATTCAATGCGCCTTTTTTGTCGGTGCCAACAATGCGACTTTCTGAAGGAGTCTGTGAGTTAACCCAAATAGCAGGGTCGTCAGACTGCATCACCATAGTTTTGCACAGGCTGAGTTTGCGCTAAGGGTAAAACAGTGGCCACCTTATGTTGGGCAGAAGTATCGGAACCGTTTTGAGTATCATCGTCTTTTTTAGCAAGACACCCATCGTTAAAATATGCGGCGGCCAAACTAGCCGGCAGTTCTACAGAATAAACCCTGCCCGATGCGTCATCATCTACTACCACAGAGATTCCTTGCCCTTCTTTATTTGCAAAAGTAGCTAACTGAATAAATTCAGGTTCTATGCTTTCTGCGGTCCCATCTTCATCGCGCATCAAAGTTACGAACTCAACATGACATTGACTTTGAAGCCATACGCCGCTTTTATCTGGGCTTACCCAACCGACAAGGCGGCTATTTGAATTTAGGGTTGTAGAGGGTAAGACGCTCACGCCTTCTACTGGTGTATCTGCGTCATGAAAGATAAGCGTTTTCTCTAACTCACTTTCTATATGGGCGTTAATCTTCCATGCCCCGGCGAACTCGTCCGCCAAATAGATGTTTTGTGTATCGAGGTCAACACTGCAACTTTTGATGCCAGGGCCTATGGCGAAACTGCGTAGCGATAAAAACTGATCATGGTGCAGTTCATATTGATTGAGAGTGCCTGTGGCATCCACATTGATAATGTGAGGGTGTCCTTGCGCACTCATTGCTGCGCAAATGGCCTCAGAGCCTTTGGCGGGTTGGCTGAGCTGCTGTTGCACTGCCAGGGTGTCAACAGATATGCGATACGCTTCAATATGTTGCGTGTTGTTATTAAACACTACCAAAGACACCCATTGTTTGTTCGTAGAGTTAGCTACTTCAGCGTGGGCAAACGCGTAGCTGCCTTCAATAAATTGAGTTTTACCTTGGCTGTTAGTAAGTGAAATGCCTTTATGCTCGTTTATTTGAAGGTTAATAGCATGGGTGTCTTCGTAAGAGTGACCTTTCTTTGACGACGCTACCTTGAGCGTTTGATTGCCATGGGTGTCATTGTAAGACGCTGTTGGCATGGGTGTCTTTGTAAGCGCTGTGTTTTTTGCGCTGTTAGCATGGGTGTCTTTGTAAGCGTTAGCTTGATCACCTTTTTGGTAATAGAGCGTTTGCTCAAAACCTTTTTTAAGATGTGTAAGCGTAAGTACAGTGCCTGTAGCCGTGCCTTCAGTTTTTGAGGCTGTTGCATTTTGAGCTGCACAGCTAAAGAGTGTGGCTAGAGCACCGGTAAAAACTACGGTCTTTGCTACTGCTCGGTGTAGCCCTTTTGTTTTTTGGTTATCCATTGTCATCATTAATCCTGAATCGTGTTCGGCGAAGATACTGTGCGGGCATTATTCATTGTGTGGGTGTAAATCGTCTTCCCTTTGTGATCGATGTAATGAAGGAAGATGTTTTTAGCTGTCATGCTCACACTGACAAAGCCGCCAGTCGATTTTGCGAATTGTGTAAAGTCGTAGTTACTTACAGGGCGCACTTCTGAGCCGCCACCGGACACTACGTGCACTAGGTCATCCCCGGGTAATTGGTTGTGTTGTAGATCGTGTTCGTGCCCGGCAATGTAAAGGTTCACGCCATGTTCGTGGAAAAGGGGTTCTAACACGTCTTTGATAGCGTCTGTTTTACCGTAGCGTTTACCACTTGAATAAAGTGGATGATGGCCTATGACAACTTTCCAGGTGTGTTGATCGTTGCCTAACATAGTATTTATCCAATCAAGCTGTTTAGATGCCCCTTGTGAGTAAGCTTCTTGGTATTTAGCTTCGCCTGCATAGTCGGGGTTTAGCGGAGACGTATCGATAAACAACAAGAGAGTCTGAGCTTCCATCGTCAAGCTTTAACGTCTTACTGTAATACTGCGCCGGCATTTCCCAACGTCGACTCTTAGTGCTGTAATCTATTTGCGCCTGCCAGTTTCCTCGATAGTCATGGTTTCCCAACACAGGGTACCAGTCGATGAATAAATGAGGTTGATGATAAATGTTTTCGTAAGAAGACAGCCAGTAAGGGTCGTCAACTGAGGCAACACCGTTGTCGTAGAAGTTATCGCCGGTGGTTGCGATAAATTCGGCATCTAGTTGGTAACTTGCAATATCTAGCCATTTAGCAACGTGTTTTTGATAAAAGTGACCGTTGCGGCCCCAATCACCTAACGTTAAAAAAGAAACCGCGTCATCCGGTACCGATAAACCTTCAACAGTGGTGTGCGCATAATAATTATGTGAATACTGCTCGTTGGTAGCCTTCGTATTAATGCTAGCTACGTTAGTTATTGCCGCGGAATAAGCGGGGCTTGTTTGCTCTGCCTCTACAAACTCTGAAGTAAGGCAGCAGGTGAAACAAAACGCAACCGCAAACAAGGTTGCGAATGTTGGCTTTGTGGTAGGGAGAAATGTGGGTAAACCGTGCATGAAAGACTCTCAAAAGCAGATGATGCAAGCTCCACGTTAGAAGCTTGCGAGCATCTGAGCATTAACAACAAATAAAAGTGATTAATTTAGCTGCCAAGTAAAACCTAGCTCAAAGGTACGGCCATACTCTTCGTACTGCGCGTTTTGACTGCGCGTATCAAAGTAATTATAGAAAGGCTCGTCACCTAGGTTAATGCCGTTGAAATACACCTGCATGCTGTCGTTAATGTAATAACGGGCCATGAAATCAATTTGTACATGGTCATCTTCAAACCTCAGCATGTCACCGTCAATTTCTTCGAAGTTTTCACTTTTATACGTGGTAGCAAGTCGTACACTGAAATCATTCGCTTCGTAACCAATGGTTAAGTTGCCAATGCGATCTGACTGGTTAGGTAACTGAGTTTCGAAAGTTTCACCGTCTAAGAATGTGGTGGCTTCAGAGTCCGTGAACGTTGCGTTCGCAGATACAATAAACCCGTTGTTAAAGGCTTTGACCCAAGACAGTTCTAAGCCCGTCAAATCAGCAGAGTCACCATTTATTGGCTGAATAACTTCTTCAAAACCTTCCCAGCCAGTGGTACCTGCAACATCTGCATACACAACAAAGTTGTCGATATTCTTATAGAACAATCCTGCTGAAATTACGCCAATGTCACCGGGGTAGTATTCAACGGACAAATCGACGTTTTGCGCTTCATAAGGTTGAAGCTCTGGATTGCCCACTTCTGCCTCACGTTCAGTTACAAATACGCCGTCGTCTTCTTCGGTTTTACTTTCGATAATTTGAAACGCAGCCACATCTTCAAATTTTGGACGTGAAATGGTTTGCGTGTAGGCGGCACGAAGCTGTAGCTTGTCAGAAAACGTATATCTGGCGTTTACACTCGGTAGCCAGTAGTCATAGTCGCGTTCAGCTTCCCATGGTGTGTTGACCACTTCTTCTACATCAGTTTGTTCGTTTTCAACTAGCTCTACGCGCATGCCTGACGTTGAAAAGTCGGTACGCTCGTAGCGAACACCGGCGACTAAGTGAAGCTTTTCAATGTCAACGCTGCCCATTACGTAGGCGGCAAAAATATCTTCTTCATTTACATAGGTGGCACCGCGAGATTCAACTTCTGAATTAAGGCTGTCTACTTCAAGGCTTGAACGGTTATCGTTAAAGTAACTGCGCATTACGCCGCGATTAAGCCCTGGACCGAAGTCACCGAGTGCATACTCTGGCCTAGCAGTACCAAACTGAGAGGCATCTAGCCCGTCAAAGTCACCATCAAAAATCGTGATGCTGCTGTCTCTATCTTTTTCTCGGCTGCGGTATTTTGAACCGAATTTGAATTCACCAATGTATCCACCCAGGTTAATAGGGCGTGATGCGTCAAATTTAATACTGGTTTCGGTATCTTTGGTGTAGTTATCTTCAAAACTGATTTCATCTACCTCGTAGGTAGATAAGTCCATGGCATCAGCGTTTTGCGACACTGTTGGGCGCATGGTATTTAAATCAGCGTCAATGCTGTCGTTTTCCGTTTTAAATACATAATACAAAGCGTCTGGTTCGTCTTCATCAGACTTTGCATAACCAAGTTGCCAGTTTGCTCTCCATGTTTCTAACTGGTGCTCACCACCTAGTGCCACAGTAAAGATGCTTTGGCTTTCGTAACGATCTTTACTTTCTCTTTCTATTTCCGAGTCTTCACCGTCGAAAGTGAAAATGTTGCCTTGACGGTATTCGTCATCAGAAAATTCGCTGTAAAGTGTGCGAAGGAAATACTGGTTGTTGAAGTCGGGGCGAAAATCAATGTTCAGCGCACTACCTAAACGCTCGCGAGTGATCGTGTAGTCACGTTGCTCCAGTTCGTCATCACCGTTACTTTCAACGTTATCTGAACCAAAGTCTCTGTCAAAGTAAGAGATAGCGCCGGCCACACCCCATTCAGATGAAAGCTTTTTAGTAAAGGTGCCGGACAGTTTAGGACTGGTTTTATCCACTAAATCATTCTGACTTGCTTGTACAGTAACGCTTGCGGTATCACGGGCTTTATCAAAGGCACTTACGCTTTTTACCGCCACAGAGCCACCAATGGCGTCGCCATCCATATCTGGGGTTACAGATTTCGATACTTCTAATGTTTGAATAAGTTCAGAAGGAATAACGTCAAGTGCAACAGAGCGTACGCCTGACTCCGGCGAGGGAATATTTAGCCCGTTGATGGTTACGTTATTAAGGTTTGGGTCGATACCGCGAATTCCTACAAAGCGACCTTCGCCTTGGTCACGTTCTATAGAAAGACCGGGCAGACGTTGTAGCGATTCCGCAGCATTCTGATCAGGAAATTGACCAATAGCGTCTGCCGAAACAATAGACGAGATACGGTCAGATACGCGTTGCTGGTTAATGGCGCTTGCCTGTCCGCTTCGTTGGCCGCGCACCAGAATCTCATCGATGGTATCGCCGCTACCAAATTCGACGGCAGCGCGGGCAATACCATTGTCTGTCACGTTAATCGTTTGCGTGACGGTATCTTCACCAAGATAAGAGATTTCTAGTGTGTAGGAACCTTCAGGAATAGAAGGGAAGCGAAACGTGCCGTCTCTGCCAGCTTCGGTCACAAGTCCTAGCTCAACAATTCTAATTTGTGCGCCTGTATAGCTGCGTGCTTTGGCGGCGTCTTTTACTGAACCAATAATGACACCATCCGCCGCTAAAGCAGGCGACGCAACGCTAAGGCCTAGCGCCGCTACGCAGGCAAGTGTAAGAGAAGAGTACGCGGTTTTAATTTTCATTTATTTTCCAATCAATTAAGCAGTCAATAGGAGTGTGAAGTAAGTGCTAAGTTAATGACTAAGTACCCTAAGAATGCTCCATGACAGTTATATGACGATTGAGTGGAACATGGGGCTTACTTTCGGCAAATGTCGCTAATTCTCAAATCGGTGAGCTAAATTGACCCTGGCCTAAGTTTATGATTTTGTATGGTTTTATCTTGTTTTTTCGCGTTCTTTGAATAGGTTGCCATCAATATGTCACATTGATGAGCCAAACTGACCCTCGACAGTTTCATCAAATTTGGGCAAGACTCTCGTTTTGTTTTAAGCGCTGGAAGCCGCTGGACTGGCGCGTGATGTATTCAATATTAGAGATTTCCAAAGAGAGCATTATGTTTACCTTTACAAATTCAACACAATTTAGACATCACAAGCTTTGGCTGGTATTTACGTTGTGCGTGGTAACTTTGGCGGTTTGCCTAGCTTTTATGTTTGGCAATGCAAAAGAAAGCACCGTGATATCTGGCCTAGATATTGTGGGGGAGGGGAGCATCGCTTTTTTAACGCTTGCGTGGATGCTAGCAGCGCTCGCTAGCCGTCCTCCTGGAAAAGTAACTAGCCTTCTTATTATAGGGCTAGGCTGTTTCTTGTTTTCTGTCAGTTTAGATTTTTTAGACGAATTTTTTCATTACCCCGAAGCCGCTTACTGGATAAGTATGATTGAGTCTTACCCTGCTGCGGTGGGGATGGTAGTGATGACCGCGGCACTTTATCAATGGCACTTAGAGCAGCGTGCGTTAAATTTGCAATTACGACGTCGTGAGTGGGACGTTCGGGATCACGATGCTATCGATCCTATTACTCAACTTTACCGTGCAGAGTATTGGAAAGCACAAATAAGTAAATTACAGCAATCCGGGAAGTCGGCTGTAATTGCCATCATTGATATCAATAACTTCTCTTTGTTCAATCAAAAGCACGGGTATACAGAAGGCGACAGGTATCTGCACGACATTGCGCAATTGGTGATCATGAATTTGCGCCAGCAAGATCTAGCGTGCCGTTACGCTGGTGATAGGTTTGCTATTTTGATGCCAGACGTCTCGCCCATGCAGGCCGATGTTATCTTGAATGATATCAAAGTAAGTATTCAGCATCTGGCTTTTAGACATAGCCTCAATGCCAACGCTATTTACACCACCGCACGCAGTGCTCAAGTGACTTTGTTACCTAATCAGCGCCTTGCGACTGTGCTTAACACCATGCTGTTAGAGCTTGAGCGTTCTCATGACAGTGCAGCGTAGTTTGGACAGTTTGGTGAGACTAGTTGGTGTATGTGCACGAAGATACCTGCGGTGAATATCTAATGGATTTAACACTACCACGGCTCAACGCACTACGAGATTCTGCAAACGAAGATACAGTCTGCAGGTGCTGAACGGTGTCACTCAACACGTGTATCTAGCATGGGTGTCTCTGTAAAGAGTGATGTTGATGGGTTAGCGGTGGGTGTCTCTGTAAATGGTGATGCTGATGGGCTTAGCATGGATGTCACCGGTAGTGATAGTGATGGTAGCTATCATGTAGTGATGTCTAGCCAAGATAAAGTGATCGCTGGGTATTGGCTGATACAGGCAGTACTCAATGTGGCGCTCTCTCGTGGCGGTAATAAGAATAAGCTCTTGCGCGGTACAGGTATTTTTGAGGAGTCGTTACAACACAATTCGTTAGTAAGCATAAACCAATATTCATCGCTGTTAGTCAATGTTCATAGCCAAACCAAAGGTAACGATGTCAGTTTTTTACTGGGTGGTGCTTTAGCCTCGCAGTGGCTTACTAGTCCGCTACATGTGCTTAATACATGTGAAAATATTGAGCAGCTACTTTTACACCTTACTCAACGCCAAACATTTAGGTGGTGTAGCTTACCGCTATGTCAGTTTCAGCGGTTTGAAAGTGCCGACAAAATAATACTAGTGCCTCAGTTTACAGGCATGAGCAGCAAACAGCTTCAGTTCACTCTTGAAGTGGCATTTGCAACGCTGGTGGCGCTCATTAAAAATATTGCGAATAAGCGAATACCTTTGTCTTTTACCTTCACAGGCAGTCGACCGAAAAATATTGCTGATTATGAAACGCACCTTGGGCTTAAATTATCGTTTAATAGCCGCTTTAACAGTATTTGCATTGAAAAAAGGGTAACAAGCCAACCCTTAGGGCTGACGGCTCGGCCTACAGACTCTGTTAAATCGCACGTTTCTTTAGAAAGTTTATCGAGTAACAGCGCAACGCAAACGAAGAAACGGACGTCTATTGAACAGCAAAACAGTTTGTCTTTACCTGATTTTGTGAGGCGTTACGTTTGTACATCCTCCAATACGCAGTCGCCAAATATCGGGTTGCCTGAATTGGCGGAAACCCTAGACGTCAGCGTAGCTACGCTAAAACGGAAATTAAAAGAGTTCGGCACTAGCTATCGCGCTCTGTCTGAAGAAGTTCAACGCAATCATGCGCTTTTACTTTTAACGGTGCACAAGGTGAGTAACGAGGCTGCGGCCAACGCAATGGGTATTAACGATTTGCCCAACTTTCGTCGTACGGTAAAACGACTAACAGGGAAAACCCCTAGCGAACTTAGAAGTTGAACAGAAACCGTAAAACGTGTTCGCCCCTTATTTGTTGAGCATAAGACCTCTGTAATTGACATCTCAGTGCACTATTAATCCTACGATATAATTATGTGACGCTGGCCCTTAACAACAAGATGGCTGTAGTCTCTCTTTAAACAACGCAATACTCTTTGTCGCGTCAGCTTAACGCAGAACTACTATACCTGCCGTAATACGACGCAATTACAAACTTTGTAAGTCTCATTGAGAGGGTAATAATCTGTTAGGCCTGAAATGACATAGTCACTGGAAAGTAAATGTCTTTTCAATATCCTTAAAACCTTTTATCCTTTGCAGCTTTAGCTTTGCATCGTCAAAGACCAAAAAGATATGGTCTTGTTGAAGCTTGTTTTACGCACTCGCACCCTCAAGGTGGCTGTTCAGCGTAGCCTTTAAACTTTTGCTGTTACGCAATTAAAACCAAAAGAGAGTTTTCTGTGCACGAAAATAACGACATTGCACCAAATTCTATCGCACCCAATCCGTTAGGTTTAACGCCTATTTTGCTTTTTGTAATTCTTGTTGTAGTGACAGGAATTACCACAAACGATATTACTGCGATGCCTATTTTGGTGGCGTTTTTTATCAGCGCTGGGTATGGCCTATGTTTAAATCCGAAAGGTAAAAAGGTCAGCTTCTCTGAAAAGGTACAAACCTTTTGTAAAGGTGGTGGTGATAAAAACATTATTCTTTTGGTGCTTATATTCCTGTTAGCCGGTGCATTCTATGCCGTGACTATTGATATTGGTGCTAGGGATGCCACGGTTAACATGGCGCTACAATTTGTGCCTTCCGCACTGATATTGCCGGGCCTGTTTTTGATTTGCTGTTTCATATCATTTTCCATGGGTACCTCCATGGGCACCATTACCGCGCTCTCACCCATAGGTGCAGGCCTTGCCACAAGTTTAGGGCTGCCGGTGGAAATGGCGCTGGGTATTGTAGTGGGGGGCGCTATGTTCGGTGACAACCTTTCGTTTGTTTCAGACACCACCATTGCCGCAACACGAACGCAGGGCGTGCAGTTAAAAGACAAATTCAAAGCAAACTTAATGGTGGCCGTGCCAGCCTGCATCGTAACCATGGCATTACTGCTTATGGTCGATGTTGATACTTCTGGCATTGTTGAAGGCGGCAGCTATGATTTTTGGCGCATAGTGCCGTACTTGTGCATCATTGCTTTCGCGCTAACAGGGTTTAACGTCATCAGCGTACTTGCAGTGGGTATTGCCAGTGCCTGCGCAGTGGGTCTGGTTCAGGGTAGCTTTACGCCACTTTCTATGATGCAAAGCATTCAAAAAGGGATGGGCTGGATGCAGGACTTGGCGATGATTGCCATAACCATAGGCGGCATTGTGGCATTAATGCACGCTAACGGCGGTATAACTTGGTTAATCGAACGCTTAACCCGTAAAGTCACGTCTAAGAAAGGCGCGGAATTTAGTATTGCTGGCTTGGTCAGCTTTTTAGACATTACGACAGCAAACAATACCATTGCGATTGTTACCGCAGGCCCAATTGCTAAAGACCTGAACGAAAAATACGGCGTAGACCCACGCCGTACCGCGTCATTACTGGATATCTTTTCGTGCAGCTTTCAAGGCTTAGTACCTTACGGTGCGCAGCTTTTGAGTGCAGCGGCCGTAGTGGGCATTTCACCTTTGGCCATTACGCCTTATTGCTGGTACCCCATGCTTATTTTTGTGTTTGGTGTGGCGGCCATTTGGTTCGGTTTTCCCCGTTTTAAAACGGCGCAAGACGATGAATTAACCCAAAGCGCTTAAATTCTCGTAACGCTTAACACACTGGCTTTTTAGGGCGGTATCTTCTAGGATCACCGCCCGAATTTTATTGATGATTAGAAACTCGCTTTAGGATGTCACTTTGTCTTCACCACTTGCTATAAAACCTCTTTACAACAAACTAGACGATTGTTTAAGCGCAGATAAGTTTCGTTTGAAGCGCAGGATCACGCAGCTTGCACAAAAAGCTAATGACGCATCTGGCGGTAAAGAAAATGGGAAAAAAGAAGAGACAAAGCATTCAGTAAGCGAAGAAAGCCTTAGAAAGCAGTTCGAGAAGCTAGAAAGCGACATCAACACATCAATAGAAAAGCGCAATTGGCGTCAAAACAACCTTCCTAAGGTTGAGTACCCACCGCTGCCGGTTAGCGATAAAAAAGAAGACATTAAAGAAGCGATTGCGAATAACCAAGTGGTTATCGTTGCAGGTGAGACTGGGTCGGGTAAAACGACACAGCTTCCTAAGATATGCTTAGAGTTAGGCCGCGGTGTAAACGGTATGATAGCCCACACCCAGCCAAGACGATTAGCGGCGCGAAGTGTAGCTACGCGTATAGCCGAAGAGCTAAATACGCCCCTTGGTGAAAAGGTGGGTTTTAAGATTCGCTTTAGCGATCAGGTAAGCGAACGAAGCTACGTTAAGCTTATGACCGACGGTATGCTGCTAGCTGAAATGCAGCAAGACCGCTTTTTAAATCAGTACGATACTATCATCATCGATGAAGCTCACGAGCGAAGCCTCAATATCGACTTCTTGTTAGGCTATCTGCGTCAGCTGTTAGATAAGCGCCCTGATTTAAAGCTTATCATTACCTCTGCCACCATTGACCCAGAACGATTCTCTAAGCATTTTAATAATGCGCCGATTATCGAAGTGAGCGGTCGTACTTATCCGGTAGAAATTCGTTATCACGCGCCAGAAGATAATGATGACGATATTGATCAAAGCGACGCCATCGTAAATGCTGTCGACGAGCTAATGCGCGAAGCGCCGGGCGATATCTTAGTGTTCTTAAGCGGCGAGCGCGAGATACGCGACACCCAAGATGCCTTGAGCAAACAGCATTATCGCAACACTGAAATCGTACCGCTTTACGCTAGGTTATCGGCAGCAGAGCAAAACCGCATTTTTCAGTCTCACAGCGGCAGACGCATTGTTCTTGCCACTAACGTGGCAGAGACCTCATTAACCGTACCCGGTATCAAATACGTAATAGATCCGGGGTTTGCCCGTATTTCACGCTATAGTGCTAGAAGTAAAGTACAGCGACTGCCCATTGAACCAATATCTCAAGCCTCAGCGAATCAGAGGGCAGGGCGATGCGGCCGTGTGTCTGATGGTATCTGTATTCGCCTATACAGCGAAGACGACTATTTAGGGCGTCCGGAATTTACTGACCCTGAAATACTTCGCACTAATTTAGCGTCGGTTATTTTGCAAATGCTTGCTTTAGGGCTAGGCGACATCGCTGCTTTTCCATTTGTTCAGCCGCCTGATAACCGCAATATCAACGACGGTTTTCGCTTACTTGAAGAAATCCAAGCTATTGCGAAAGGCAAAGCTAATAGAAAAACGAAGCAAAGCGGCATGATGCAGCTTACCCCGCTAGGTCGTCAGGTAGCACGATTGCCCATCGACCCACGCTATGCACGCATGGTGATAGAAGCCGAGCGCACAAACGCGCTCAGCGAAGTTATGGTGATTGCGGCGGGGCTTTCAATTCAAGACCCACGAGAGCGACCTCAAGAAAAACGCCAGCAGGCAGACGAGAAACACAGCGAATATCACGATAAAGATTCAGATTTCATAAGCCTTTACAACTTGTGGGTGACGTTTAGAGAACAGCAAAACGCACTAAGCCAAAATCAGCTCCGCAAATGGTGTAAGCAGAATTTCATCAACTATTTACGTATGCGCGAGTGGCAAGACATTGTAAGCCAACTTAAAAAGTCTATTGCTGAACTGGGCTTTGGTATTTCTAAGCAAGAAGCCGACTATCAGGCTATTCACCAAGCTATTGCTAGCGGCTTGCTGTCGCACATGGGCTTTAAAGATAAAGATCGTGAGTATATGGGGTCACGCAATTCACGCTTCTTAATTTTTCCAGGCTCAGGGTTATCAAAGTCTCAGCCAAAATGGGTAATGGCAGCCGAACTGGTAGAAACGTCTAAACTTTTTGCCCGTATGGTGGCAAAAATAGACCCAGCGTGGGTAGAGCCTTTAGCTGAACACGTTGTACAAAGAAGCTATTCAGAGCCCCATTGGTCTAAAAAGCGCGGCGCGGTTATCGCGTTTGAAAAGGTTACTCTGTTTGGGCTGCCCATAGTGATGAAGCGTGCGAAGGTTTATAGCCTTATTGACCCGCCAATCTGCCACGAGCTATTCATCCGCGAAGCCTTGGTAGAGGGCAATACTAAGCTCAATTACAGCTTCTTACAGGAAAATCAGGCACTGCTGGAACAAGCTGACGAATTTGAACAAAAGACTCGACGTCGCGACTTGATTGTAGATGATGAAGAGCTTGTAAGCTTCTACGCTAAACGTATCCCGGTTGAAGCCAATAATGATGCAGCGTTTAAGAAATGGTTTAGGCAGCACGGAAGCAACGACAGTTTAACCTTTAAAGAAGAAGACGTGTATCGTCAGCAGCCTGGGCAGTCGGTAGCGAACGCGTTCCCTGATGTATGGCGTCAGGGCAATATTACGCTGCCGCTACGCTATAACTTTGAACCCAACGCTGAAGATGACGGTGTAACGGCAGTGATCCCGCTACCAGTGCTTAACCAAGTAGACAATGTAGGTTTTGATTGGTTAGTACCTGGGCTAAGGCACGACCTCATAGTAGGCTTAATTAAAACCTTACCTAAGCGTTTGCGACGTAATTTTGTGCCTGCGCCTAACTTTGCGGATGCCTGCCTTGCTGATATCAGTGAAACGGACAAAAACAATCGCCCTGTGCCTTTGCTTGAAGCGGTTAGCGATAAACTTCGTAAA
The DNA here is from genome assembly GCF_056311775.1 of Alteromonas sp. ABH4_454. Taxonomy (NCBI): domain Bacteria; kingdom Pseudomonadati; phylum Pseudomonadota; class Gammaproteobacteria; order Alteromonadales; family Alteromonadaceae; genus Alteromonas; species Alteromonas sp. ABH4_454. Next base: position 2,607,665 of record NZ_CM149972.1, read on the forward strand.
ATGACTGGCGTTGTTATTGAAAGCGAAGAGTGGAATTTAGCTCAGCTTGATAAGCATTTAAAAATGCACTTTGCGGTAGTGAACGACAACGGTGATGATATTGCCAAAGGTGACGATCTTCACGCGCTTAAGCAACAGTGCGCAGGACAGGTTAAGCAAACCTTTGAAAAAGCTGCGACACCGGAATTAGAGCGCAATAACATCGAACAGTGGGATTTCGAAAGCTTGCCAGAAACCTTTGTGCAAAAGGTAGGCGGGTTTGAAGTTCAGGCATTCCCAGCACTTGTGCAAAAGGGCGATAAAGTAGATATTGCGCTCATTGAAGAAGCCGATAAAGCGCAGGTGCTACATAAGCAAGGCGTAAATGTCTTGATTAAAAATGCCATGCCGTCACCGCTTAACTATTTGCAAAGCAAATTACCGAACAAAGCCAAGCTGGGTTTGTATTTCAATCCATTTGGGCAAGTGAAAGCGCTGATCGATGACTGTATTTTTGCGGGTATCGACGCCATTGTTAGTGACTATTGCAAAACTAACGACACTGACATTCGAAATAAAGCTGATTTTGAGGCCTGTTTAGAGATCACACGAGCGAATATTAATGACAGAGTGTTAGAAATCGCCAAGCAGGTAGAGCAGGGGCTTACTCTTGCCCATCAGTGCCAAAAGCAAATGAAAGGTAATGTGCCGCTAACCATGATAAACGCCTTAGGTGACTGTAAAGCACATCTTGCGTCATTGGTGTTCCCTGGCTTTGTCTCTCAAATTGGTGAAAGTAGGCTGGACAATTGGAACCGCTATATTAAAGGCTTGGCCCGTCGCCTTGAGAAGCTACCTATTGACCCCAACAAAGACAGAATGCATCAGGTAACCGTAGAAAAGTCGATTAAGGAATGGGAAAAAGCGTGCAGCAAGTATCCTAAAGGTAAAGTGCCACAAGCCCTTATCGATGTGCGCTGGATGATAGAAGAGTTGCGTGTTTCTCTGTTTGCGCAGCAACTTGGTACGGCATACCCCATATCAGCGAAGCGTATAACCCTCTATTTAGCAGACTTTTGATGACGTTCTCGATATAGACAATGTGTAACGCATAGCTTTTCAAGCGCGAAGCGCTTCTACATAGGCTGGTTAATTATATTAAAGCCCCGCAATGCAGCGTATTGTGGGGCCTAATTATTTATACCTAGTAAGCATAGAGCCGTTCTGTTTTATCGATAGTAAAAGATATTCGTCGACTCATTGAGGTAAGACCAATACTACTTTTGCAGCATTGTTGAATAAAAACTAGACAGTTCGATTGACAAGTTATCGCCATCAACCTATAACAACAATTGTAGTCGTCAGCGTAATGCTAAAAATCAGGAGAAGTAGACATGTTGGGATACGACGATAAGCGAAATTTTTTCAGGATGATGGTAAATTCGCCGTGTCAGTTGCAAATTACTGACGATGAGTCGAGCCGCACCATGCAGGCAATGTGCAAAGATATAAGCGCCACAGGAATGTCGTTAGAAGTTGACGAACCCTCAATTGAAGTGGGAACACAGGTGAGTGTTGCTATAGAATCGTCTAGCTCGCAAATCCCTTCTTTGGCAGCGTTAGCTACGGTCGTACGCTGTGAACCAGAATCTGATTCAAGCTGTATTATAGGCGTTGAAATTTCTCAGATGAAATAGGTTATTCCTAGGTAAAAAGGCGAAATTAACCTCGCCTTTCCATCGCTATTACAAGTGTTACAAGTATTCGGTCGTCGCTTATCATTCAATAAATCGAATAAGCCGTTCAGTTTTTTCTATTTTAATCTTTTCTCTCAATTGATAATAATTCTCATTAATGCGAAAGCAAACAGAATCTAAACTTTTGAGAGAGCGATAATTATGAAAAAGACAATTACCTTTGCTGTTATGCACTTTTCAGTAGCCTTTACTGTAGCCTACCTACTTACGGGCAGCTTAGTAGTAGGCGGTGCGGTAGCATTAGTTGAGCCAGCAATTAATACTGTGGCCTTCTATTTCCACGAAATGGTATGGAAAAAATTAGAGGACAAAGAGGCGGTTACTGAAGGGCAAACAAGTGAGTCTTCACAGCAACTATCGAATAGCTTTTCAAATAATATAAGCTTTGCTTCTTAAAATGTAAGGTTTATTGCTCGCTTTCTAAGCTATTTGCATAACCTATCGTTAATTCAATAAGTGAAAGCAGCGCCCAAGTTTCTATAACAACGAGGGCGCTTTTTCATTTCTAATCGTCGGTGACTTCACAAACTAGACCTTTCAAATAGTAGCCTTCAGGGTAGCTACCAATAATAGGGTGGTCAGACGCTTGATTTAGCCTTGCAATGATTTTTATAGTACGGCCAGCATCAAGGGCAGCATCGGCCACAACCTTCTGGAATAAATCGGCAGGCATAAGACCTGAACAGCTGAAAGTTAGCAGCAATCCGCCAGATTTAACAGCATGTATGCCGTACATATTAATGTCTTTATAGCCGCGGGCAGCACGGTTTAGTGTAGCTTTACTGTCAACAAACTTTGGTGGGTCGAGTATGACCATATCGAACTGTTTGCCCTTTTCGTGATATTCACGCAACGCTTTAAATACATCCTTGTTTACATAGTGCGCCTTATCTTCATCTAATCCGTTAATTGCCACATGATGTTTAGCTAAATCTAAAGCTGGTTGAGACACATCAACGTTAGTCACCGACTTGGCACCGCCCGAAAGGGCATAGCAAGAAAATGTGCCTGTGTAGCTGAAACAGTTTAGTACGTCAGCATCTTTTGCGTAGTGTGCTGAGGCGGCACGGCTATCACGCTGGTCGAGGTAAAAACCGGTTTTATGACCATGTTCAATATCAACAACGATATTAATGCCGTTTTCTTTTACCGTAACCTGCATGGGTGGCTCGCCGTGAAGCACGCCTGTTATCGGCTCTAATCCCTCTTTTTTGCGTACATCAACGTCACTGCGCTCATAGACGTGAACATCAGGCATTAGCTTGGTGATTGCCCATACTATCTTATCTCGGTGCTTTTCACCGCCAGCGCTTAGAAGCTGCACCACGGCAACATTGTCGTACAGATCTATAGTAATACCAGGAAGACCATCACTTTCAGACGCTATCCAACGAAACGCATTCGTTTTGGTAGGGTCAAACAAGCGCTTACGCAGCGTTAGCGCAGTTTCTAACCTGCGCAAGAAAAAGCCGTTATCAATGCTTTCGTCTTTTTTAAACGTCCACATGCGAACGCGAATTTTAGAGTTTGGAGAATAAGCGCCTCGACCTAACCAATCGCCTTCAGAGTCAAATACGTCTACCGTATCGCCAACCCGCGCACGGCCTTTTAGCTCAGCCACGGCGCTCTCGAAAATCCAAGGGTGTTTACGGCGAAGTGATTTATCTCTGGAGGGTTGTAATATGACCTGTGCTGACATGTAGGCTCTCGTGGTAGTTTAAACAATATATATCTGTTGTAAGCGACATTAGGCGCTCACGGTAATGGCCGCGATTATACGCATTTAATAGGTTCTGTGTTGAATATTATCTATGCCGACTGGTATAAACTTAGAAGAAACCCAAACTGATTGATAGAGAAGTACATAGACAAATTACGAATAAAATTTTGAAACTAGGATTGGATGCAGAGTATGCGCTATGTGGATTTTGAAAAGGGATGCGGCCCAAGCGAACTGGTTGTAAAGGAATGTGATGGGTTATCGCTAACATCAGGAAAAGTAAAAGTAGAGGTAAAAGCCTTCGGTGTAAATCGAGCAGATACATTGCAGCGTCAAGGTAGTTATCCACCACCGCCAGGGGAAAGTGAAATCCTTGGGTTAGAGGTAGCAGGTGTTGTAACAGAAGTTGCCAGCGATGTTAGTACCTTTAAAGAAGGCGATGAAGTATTTGGTTTGGTCGCAGGTGGTGGCTATGCCACTGAAGTCATTGTTAATCCTGCCCATTTAATGATTATCCCCAAGGGTATGCCATTTTTTGAAGCAGCAGGTCTTGCCGAAGTTTTCCTTACCGCATTTCAGTGTTTACGCACCATTGCTCATATTAAGCCAGCTGAACGTGTCTTAATACATGGGGGCGCAAGTGGTGTAGGGTTGGCGGCCACTCAGCTATGTCGGTATTGGGGCGTATACAGCGCAGTAACAGCGTCAAGCCAAGACAAGCTTAACCTTTGTGAAAACAATGGTGCAGAACATCTAATTAACTACAAACAGCAGCAGTTTGATGACGTTCTGAAAAAAGTATGGCCTGAAGGCGTTGATATGGTACTTGATATGGTCGGTGGCGATTACCTTAACCGAAACCTTAAAGTGCTGAAGCAAGACGGCAAAGTGGTTTACCTAGCCATGTTAGCAGGACGGTATGCTGATAATCTTGATATGGCTTTGCTTTTAGGAAAGAGAGCTACCATTATTGGTACAACACTGAGAAATCGAAGCGACGAGTATAAAGCGGACTTGATACGTGATTTCTCTAACGTATGTTTGCCCGCTTTTGAAAACAAAGAGCTAAATGTAAACATTGATACTCATTACAATATTGATGATATCGACAAGCCTCATGCGCGACTAGAGAACAACGACACACAGGGCAAGTTGGTCATTTCTTGGTAATAGTTCGTGGTAAAAAGCTCTTGGTGATAGTTCGTGGTAGGAAGCCCTTAGTAAAAGCGCGTGTTAAACGTGTTTAGTAAAAGCCACGAGCGAGAGCTTCTAGTGAAGGCTCTCACTAAAGACGCTTTGCTAAGTTATTTTACTTCCCAACAAAGCCTTCATCTGGCTTTGTTGGGTTCGCTTCTGCAGCACCGCGTGCAAGGTCATCACAACGCTCATTTTCTGGGTGTCCTGAATGGCCTTTCACCCAATGCCAGTTTATCTTGTGCCTTTTCACTGCTTCATCTAAACGTTGCCACAAATCTGCGTTTTTAACTGGCTTTTTATCAGCAGTGCGCCAGCCGTTTTTTCGCCAGTTATGGATCCACTGATTAATACCATTTTTTACATACTGACTGTCGGTAGTCAGTTCAACGTTGCAAGACTCGTTTAAGCTATTGAGTGCTTCAATCGGGGCTAACAGTTCCATACGATTGTTCGTGGTGTGGGCAAAGCCATTGCTCAACTCTTTTCTATGCTGTTTATAAATTAGTACAGCACCGTACCCGCCCGGGCCAGGGTTACCTAGACACGAGCCGTCGGTATAAATGTGAATGGTCTTTTGAGCCACAGCGTTTCCTTTAGGTTAACTCGCTTAATTTATCTTGTGTTTTCCCTTAGCGGATTGCAAAGGGGTTGATATACTATCAAAAAATGAAAGTGTAATTATAGTAGAGGTTCCATGCGCCAAATTGTTCTCGATACTGAAACCACAGGTATTGACCCCAAAGAAGGCCACCGCATTATCGAAATAGGGTGTGTTGAAGTTGTTAACCGCCGTTTGACGGGGAATCACTTTCACGTTTACATCAACCCGGGCCGCCATATTGAACAAGAGGCAATTGAAGTTCACGGCATAACCAATGAATTTCTTGCCGACAAGCCTACGTTTTCTCAAGTTGCCCAGGAGTTTGTTAGCTTTATCAAAGGGGCACAGCTCGTTATTCACAACGCACCCTTCGACGTGGGCTTCATGGATCACGAGTTTGGAATGGAAGGTTCAACGAAGGGCGTCATTACCAATCAAATCTGTGATGTACTTGATACGCTGACCCTTGCGCGCCAAATGCACCCTGGCCAGAAAAACAACCTAGACGCCTTGTGTAAGCGCTATGGTATAGACAACAGTCATCGAACTCTTCACGGCGCTTTGCTGGATGCGGAAATTCTGGCAGATGTTTACCTGTTAATGACCGGTGGGCAGACCAAACTTAAACTAGCATCTAGTTCTGGTAGTGATGCTGACTCCACCGCGATAAGAAGAGTTAAGCGAAGCTCAAATAAATTAAAGGTTATTAAAGCTACCGCCGATGAAATAACACAGCATGAAGCTCGCTTGGACATTGTAGAAAAAGCAGGTGGCAAATGCTTATGGCGTCCTCAGCCAGAAGAGGTGTCTTAGCCAAACACATTTAAATAGAAATAAAATAGCCAAACAGTGCAGGAGCAGCGTAGCGTGAGAGTGTGGTTTTCTTGGGGAATTATTTTATCGCTTTTTATACACTTGAGCGCTGGCGCTCAGTCGCAAGAAGACGAGCGCGATGCCGCTAGGCAGCTCGCAGATAGCGCAATTCAAAACCCTCAGTCAAATAATCAAGATGTTGATACCTCGCCCCTTACTGACTTGGGCGACAGCTATACAAACTCAATAAAGCTTTTACAAAACCGATTTCGGGTTGATTACAACGTTGAAGAAATCACCATGGTCTTTTTCAGAGAGTATGGCTCTGCCCCGGTTGTACTTGTGAGACCAGATGGATCTAAGCTGTTTCAGGGGCGAGTGGACGAAGAAAAAGTAGAGTGGTTCGATGCCGATACCTTCGACATGATAACCATTAAAAATCCGGTCCCCGGGCCTTGGCAAGCAGTGGGCCAAGTACTGCCAGAAAGCCGTGTGATGGTTATATCAAATATAGAGTTACATGCCGACCCTTTACCTGATGTTCTATTTGCCGGTGAAATTCTAAAATCTACGGCCTACCTTACAAATAATGGCGAGCCAATTGACAACAAGCAGTTTAGAGATGTAGTCGAGCTTGATATTGAATTTAAGAGCACAAACAACCCTAACTTCGGAAACTTTGGCACAGGCGATCAAAATATTGCTACGTTTCAAGACGACGGCCGAGGAATGGACGAGCGCCCTGGAGATGGTGTCTTTACCGGTCAATTTAATTTAAAAATAGCGGCGGGCGAGTGGAAGCCGGTTTTTCGTGTCATTACCCCCATGTATACCCGCGAGCAAGAAAATCAACCTATTGTCTTACATGACAACCCTGTTTCTATTGACGTAGAAATGAATGGCGGCGGTGACGGCTACCATAAGATCATAATTGATGTTGATCGAGAGCTAGTGGACATCGAATCCTTGCTTGTGGACGGAAAGGTAAAGTTCCCTAATGCAGACATGCAGAACTTTTCTTTGACCGAAGGGGGCAATGAGCCTCGCGAGCATTTAATTGTTGCCTATGAAGAAGGCATTTTTAGAGTAAAGATTACAGCATATGGAACAACAACGAATGGCAGAGATTTTATTTTAGATGTGCCTGAATTTAGTTTTGTTGCTGAGGGGCCGCAAGAGCCTGAAGTTGAAGACCCATTAATAGATGGAAAAGACCCGATTGTTGATGGAAGTGCACCATTAGTTGCGCCACCTGATCTAAACCCTGCCGCTATGACGCAAAATGAAGAGTCCTCGCTAGAAGAAATGGATAGTGGAACGTTGACCATTATCTTGATAGCGGTTAATGGGTCAATTGTACTTATCGGTGTTATTGCTGCGGCGGTTATCATTTTTATGCGTAAAAAGCGTACGTCTCCTAAACCGTTGTCTTCACCGGCAAAGCAATCTCCAGCTACGACTGATGCCGATCTTTCTATGGAAGAAAAGCCGAAAGGTTTGAAAAAGTTATTCGGGATGTTTAAAAAAGAAAGCAAACCGGAAAAATCCTAATGCATGTTTTGTCACAGTTGTGATTATGCGATGTTAAATTGTTCACTTTGAATTTTATTTCGACATAATGTCTATTTAACAGGCAAACAAACCGCAGATGACAATTTTATTAATAAAAAGCGTTGACTCCACATGGGGGAATACGTATTATCTGCGCCGCAGTCAGGGGACAGGGCAACAACACCCAAGTCAACTCACTGATAACATTGAAGATGTGGAGCGGTAGTTCAGTTGGTTAGAATACCGGCCTGTCACGCCGGGGGTCGCGGGTTCGAGTCCCGTCCGCTCCGCCACTCTTTCAATGGTATAACTAAAAGGTCTTCGGAGCGGTAGTTCAGTTGGTTAGAATACCGGCCTGTCACGCCGGGGGTCGCGGGTTCGAGTCCCGTCCGCTCCGCCATTTAGTTATACAGCGCAATCTCGATTATGTGGAGCGGTAGTTCAGTTGGTTAGAATACCGGCCTGTCACGCCGGGGGTCGCGGGTTCGAGTCCCGTCCGCTCCGCCATTAATCGAACAATGCGCGCTTTTCATTATTGCGGAGCGGTAGTTCAGTTGGTTAGAATACCGGCCTGTCACGCCGGGGGTCGCGGGTTCGAGTCCCGTCCGCTCCGCCATTAATGATAAAGAGACATAACAAGTTTTCATTTAAGTTAGTTTCTCTCCCCCTAATCCAAGAAAATAAAGCTTTAATTCTTATTAGCATCCTCTTTAGTTATTTTTCCCGCAAAAGCATTTTTCGCATCACGCATAATAGCCGTTATTAAAACGCGCCAGAAAAATTTCATATCTGTATTTCCTTAGCTTTTAAACCTTTCATTTTTATTTTCAAGAACCACACGTTAAGCATTAAAACTATCTAACAAACAGTAACATGTGCCCTAAAGTCGTAGTGTGTTTTTTTGAATCTGTACTACAGTTAGGACGTTAGCGTTTTACAACAACGGAAATTATGAATAAAAGCGATCAAAAACGGTATTTTCTGGCTGATAATTTAAAAGCGATTGGCGTCTCTCTGTTAAGCGTGGCCTTAGTTACATTTGTTCTTGCCATAGTTATGTTTGTGTTTGTTAGAGAACAAGAGGAAAGCCGTGCTAAAGAGATTTTAGATAATGTACGCGTTGTCTTTAGAGATGCAGAAATTACTCTCGATTATCTCAACGCACTGCCGTATCAGTCTTGTGAACTCGAAAACTTGGCAGAAATGCGCAAAACTCTTTTTCGCTCCCGTTTCGTAAAAGAAATTGGTTTCTATGAAAACGGCGCATTGTTGTGTAGTACCTATCTGGGTATTCTTGAAGAGCCCATACAAGAGGCAACCCCCGATTTTTACACCCAGCTTGGGGATGCATTCTGGATAAATACGCCGTTGCAACTTTTCGATAAGCAAGCGACCGGAACAATAGTTAAACGTGGGCGCTATAACGCTGTGCTTGATATGGATAGCGTTATTGGCTACAGCTTTACCCAAGATTGGCAGCTTTTTTACAATGGTGATCATTTTTACCATATGGCAGGTAACCCAGGGCTTGTGGATACCACGCTTAGCCAAGATGACATGGAAGCGCGTACAGGGTATTTCTCATTGCAATTCATCTTGTGCGATGAGCGCTACAATAACACCTGTTTAAAAGTTAAATCTGACCACGGAAGGGTATTAGATTTACACACGGGTAAGATTGTCTTGTTCGTTTTCGCTATGCTGTTGACGGCCGCGCTCACGCACATGCTGGTGTTTAATTATCTACGTCGTCGACGCTCTTTGGAGTCCAGAGTAAGTAAAGGCTTAAAAGAGCATAAATTTTATAGTCTTTATCAGCCATTTGTCGATTTGGAAACGGGCAAAGTGATTGGTTGCGAAGTGCTAAGTCGCTTTGAAGACGAGTTTGGGCCTATTTATCCTGATGAGTTTATTCCGCAAGTTAAAGAGCAAGAAATGACCTGGGAATTTACTGTCGATATGATTACCACTGCGATGAAGGAGCTTAATGAGAATCCTGATATCCCAAATGGGTTTAAAGTGTCCTTTAACTTGTTTCCTTTCGACTTTACAAGAGAAGACTGTTTAGACTTAGATTTTGCTCTGGAAATGAATGTTAAAAACTTCAAGTTGGTGCTGGAAATTACCGAAGATGAACAGATAGCAACTCATAGTGCGGTTAAGCATATTAAATCGTTAAAAAGTAAAGGGTTCTTATTTGCTATTGATGACTTTGGCGTGGGGTACTCTAACCTAAGCCAGCTAAAAACCTTGAACTGTGACTATCTTAAAATTGACCGAAGTTTTGTAATGGATATGGAGGACAACAGTATTCGTTCTTCGCTTATTCCACATATTGTTAGCATTGCCGAAGGGCTTAATGTCGACCTGATTGCAGAAGGCGTTGAGAATATTGACCAATCTAATGAATTAAAAGGTTTAACAATCGGCTACGGTCAAGGATGGTTGTTTGGCAAGCCTCAGTCTACCGACGCACTCGCTAAAAGTGTCCAAGACACACAATAACGCGTTTTAGCGCTGTTATTTTTCAGTTGGTGTTGGTAGTGTTTAGCGCTACCATTCACCGTCTGGAAACTATAGAAGAACAGTCGCATGCAAGATGTGCTAATTTGCAGCAATATTAATAAAACCTATCAAGAAGGCAGTAATGCCACCCCCGTATTACACGATGTTTCTCTTTCGATAAAAGCTGGTGAACACGTAGCCATTTTAGGCAGTTCTGGTTCAGGGAAAAGTACGCTGCTACATATACTAGGCGGGTTAGATAAACCCTCCAGCGGCGATGTCGAATTTAACGGGAAATCTCTTGGCAAACTATCTGGCAATGCGCTAGCTAAACTTCGCAATGACGAAATGGGGTTTATTTACCAGTTTCATCACCTACTTGGTGAGTTCACGGCCTTAGAAAACGTTGCGATGCCGCTTATAATAAGAGGGCTATCCACAAAAGCGGCCCATACTAAAGCTCAAGCTATGTTAGAAGAAGTAGGGCTTTCCCATCGAATGGATCATTTACCTTCAACCATGTCGGGAGGCGAGCGACAGCGTGTGGCAATAGCCCGTGCGTTGGTTACCGAACCTTCTGTGGTGCTTGCCGATGAACCTACAGGGAATTTGGATGATTCTACAGGGCAACAAATTTATAAGCTTTTGAAAAGCTTAAGCGAGAAAAAGGGGACAGCCTTTGTAGTGGTTACCCACGACACTACCCTTGCTGCGAAAATGGATAGGGTACTGAAGATTAAAGACGGCCGGTTAGCTAGCGAAGCATTGCCTGTGGAGGGTCAAGATGCTCGCCCTTGAATTGGCCAAGAGATTTAGAAAAACACGTTCCGAACAGCGCTTTATTTCGTTTATATCAATGTCGTCGACTATTGGTATTGGGCTTGGGTGCTTTGTTCTTATCGTGCTGCTAAGTGTTATGAACGGTTTTGAAAAAGAGCTAACGAGTCGCATTTTAAGCGTGGTTCCACACGGCGAACTATACAGTAAAAGCGAAAGTGGAATAGAGAATTTAGATGCTCAGCTTTACCGTTTTTCACAAGATAGCCGTATTGCATCGGTAACCCCTTACACAGGGCTAACAGGCATGCTGCAGTCAAAAGGCGAGTTAAAGGCTATTAGCGTTACCGGTATCCCAGTAAATCAGGTTGGTGATAAATACGCTGAAAGAGTAGCTAGTCAAGATTGGCTAAACTTTTCCAAGCAATCTAATGGATTGCTTGTTGGTAAAGGTATTATGTCTTCAATGGCGCTAGATGTGGGTGACACAGTTCAGCTATTGATACCTCAAACCACCCATGATTTAACCTTTAAGGCGCCACGTTCTATTACGCTGACTATTGCAGGGGTGCTATCTGTTGGTGGTGAGCTAGACAATCAGCTTGGGCTGATGCATTTAGCGACTGCGTCGGAAGCTATTGGTATTACCTCTAAAGCCCAGGGTATTCAGTTCACCCTTAACGATCCTTTTTCAGCATACGATACCATGCGAGATATTGGCTATAGCTATCCTCAAGCTGTTTATATGTCTGACTGGACACGTACTCAAGGGCATTTATATAACGACATTCAGCTTGTACGGTCAGTGGTTTATATTGCGCTTACATTAGTGATTGCCGTTGCTTGTTTTAATATAGTGTCATCATTAGTAATGGCGGTAAGAGACAAACAGGCTGCTATTGCGATATTAAAGACAATGGGAGCCACTGACCGTCTAATTCGCAATACCTTTGTACTTCAGGGGGTTATTAACGGGGTTGTCGGCATTACCGTTGGCGTTGCGCTTGCCTTGCTGGTAGCACCAAACTTGTCAGATATTGTGCGTTTTATTGAAACGTTGTTAAATGTAGAAATACTCTCTGGCGATATCTATTTTATTGATTTTCTACCATCAAGCTTACACTGGCAGGACGTGGTAGTAACGGTTGTTGTAGCTATGTTTTTAAGTGTTGGGGCTACGTTGTATCCAGCGCAAAAAGCTGCAAAAGTGTCGCCATCTTCTGCGCTTCACTAACTAATTAAAAAATGAACTATTACGGGTCGATGATAGTTAACTCATGCTTCACCGACCTGTTTCACCGACCCGTTACGCTTGGCAGAGTTGTGGTTTTAGTAACATAGGCGAGGGATCCGAAAGATATAGATGTTTATCGGAGCATTGTTCTAAGGACGGTGGTTCACGGGGTCAATCTACAAGGCTAGTGTTCACGGTTAGGTGGCTAGAAACAGGACAATCAACAAAAAGGCCAGCAAATTATGCTGGCCTTGTTTGTATTTAACGGCTGTTCCTGTGCGCCACTTACATTATGTTGAGAGCGCACTCAGTGGGCTTGAACCTATGCTATTTATTTTTTTCGAAGTGTTCGAAATCCACATCTTCTTGTTTCAAACCTGCTTTAGGGTCGTTATAAACATTCTCATCTAACGCGCCCTCGCTCTTAGCAACAACGCACGACACCATACAATCACCGGTAATATTTACCGCAGTACGGGTCATATCAAGTAGTCTGTCTACGCCGATAATAAGTGCTATACCCTCAACGGGTAAGTTTACCTGCTGTAAAACCATCGCCAGCATAATAAGGCCAACGCCAGGTACACCAGCGGTTCCGATAGAAGCAAGCGTGGCGGTCAACACTACCATCATATAGTCGCCAAGGCTCAAATCAACAGCGTAAACCTGGGCGATAAATACTGTTGCCACACCTTGCATAATGGCGGTACCGTCCATGTTAATTGTTGCGCCTAATGGTAGGGTGAACGATGAAACTGAGTTACCCACGCCAAGTTTGTTTTTCGCTGTTTCCATGGTCACAGGCAGGGTGGCGCTGCTACTTGACGTACTAAACGCAAATAGGGCTGCGTCTCGCATTTTTTTCAACAGAATGACCGGGTTTAAACCTGCCAAAACTTTGAGTAAAACAGAGTAGGTAACTAAGCCGTGAAGGATCAGAACGCCAAATACTAAAAAGAAGTACTTCGCCAAACTCAATATGGTTTCGCCGCCAATGGTTGAGAAGAGCTTCGCCATTAGTACGTAAACACCGTATGGCGCTAGGTTCATGATGATTGTCACTAAGCGCATGATTACCGTATTGATATCTTCAAAGATAGCGGTAAGACGTTTGCCTGCATCACCTGTCATCGCCATTGCTATACCGAACAGTACAGCAAAAACAATGATTTGAAGCATGTTGCCCTGTGCCATAGAGTTTATGGGGTTGCTAGGGAACATATTCACAATAACGTCTGACAGGCTAGGCGCTTCTTTCGCTTGGAACGAGGTTTCCGTGGTTAAATTCAGTCCGTCACCGGGAGAAACCACCAAAGCTATACTCATGGCTAGTGTTATGGCGATTGCGGTTGTGACAACATATAGCCCTACCGATTTTGCACCCAGTCTTCCCAACTTGCTCGGGTCTGATAAGGTACTAGTTCCACAAATAAGAGAAACAAAAACGAGGGGAACCACCAGCATTTTTAAGCTAGCGATAAATATTTGGCCGAGAGTGGAAAATATACCTTCAACAAGAATGTTATACGTTGAGAACTCAAAACCGAATACCGAAAAAGTAAAATCTCCGCTATCATCAAACAATAATTGGAGAAAGACACCAGTCAAGATACCGGCAGCCATGCCGATAAATATGCGGGCAGTTAAACTATACTTATGTGCAGATGAAGACATTAATGTTTCCTGTGCATTTTTATATTTTTAATCTTCCGTAGTGTGCCAGATTCAGTTGATTTTTAAACATAAAAAACGACGCAATTGTCAATAAAAGAGGTTCAGGAACGAATTATGTCGACATTAGCGAGAGCGCTAAGCCTAATTAGCGCAATATTTATGCTAACAGCATGTGGTGGAGGCGGTTCTGCAGTCTCTCGGGATAACACGGATAATGGAAGCGGAGACGACGGTACAACCACACCTACCTATTCGATAGCTTTAACATTAGAAAATGAAAGTGGGGCAAGCGACAACAACTTATCAGAAAACAATAGCTTGTTTGCAGTAGCAACGGTGACGGATGACCAAGGCAACCCGTACTCAGATGCACTGTTAACTTTCACGCTTAGTAACGATGAACTTGCAGAGTTCGGCAACGACACAGGTACTGCGCGCACCAACTCAAGCGGTGTTGCTAGAATTCGCTTGAACGCCAGTACGGCTTCGGGTGATGGTGAAATTACCGCAGCGTTAAGTAGTGGTGAAACAGGGAGTACGACGTTCTCTGCCACAGCGGCAAGCGCCATAGAACCTACTACTATTAGTGTTGCATTATCATTGCAAAATGAAAGTGGAGAGGCCGATAATAACCTTTCATCAAGCAATGGTTTAACGGCAGTGGCAACAGTAACTAATTCATTGGGTGAGCCTCAGGCCGATCTTCTGCTCACCTTCTCATTAAGTAATGATGAGCTTGCTACCTTCTCAAACGATACGGCGACGGCATTAACAAATACCGAAGGTGTTGCGACAATAGGCATGTCGGTTGGAAGCGCCTCTGGCGACGGCGAAGTAACGGCTACTCTAGCTACAGGCGAGAAAGACTCTACTACCTTCAGTTCTGAAGGTAGTACCACGGTAAGTGAAGAGCCTGCTTCTCTTGAGCTTTTCGCTGACAGTATTCAACTGGCATCTAGCGGTAGTGATGAAGTCGAACTTATAGCGTTAGTAAAAAATGAGCAAAGCGTGTTGATGGAAGGGGTCGAAGTGAGCTTTTCTGCAGCAACAGGTGATGGCGTTGAACTTCAGTTAACACAGCCAGAAACCGCTGCCGATGGCACGGCTCGCGCAGTATTGACATCACAGAATGACAAATCAAACCGTACTATTACTATCACTGCTGGAGCAGGTAGCCTTACTGAATCTGTTGATATCACCATTACTGGGACAGAAGTAACTATTAATGGAGCGTCGTCGGTCATTTTAAACGATACCGTTGAATACACAATTCGTCTTCAAGACTCCGATGGCGAGACTATCAAAAACGAAGATGTTGTCTTATCTGCAACCAACGGCACACTTGGCAGTACCACGGTCAATACCGGGGCTAATGGTCAAGCAACGGTATCCTATACAGCCTCCGCTTCTGGAGAAAATACCATTACGGCATCAGCACTTAATGCTGAAACAAGTTTTACGGTACAGGTTCAGCAAGACGAATTTAACTTCGTTAACTTGCCTACTGAAGAAGTGCCGCTGGGCCAAGCACAGACAATCACTGTGCAGTGGCGTCAAAACAACACGCCAGTAGTGGGTCAAGAAGTTACTTTTAGCGCCTCACGTGGCGTAATTGACGGCAACTCAACCGTACAAACCGATGCAGAAGGACAGGCAAGTATCGATATCAGCGCCAACAATGCTGGTATTTCTTCAATTACGGCAACGGCTAGTGACGGAAGCGGTAATGTGTTGGTTTCGGCACTTACTCAAATTGAGTTTGTAGCTACTACACCGCACACACTTATTGCTGATGCATCGCCTGACATTTTGGGTCCTGACGGACAAACCAGCACTATTAGCGCGGTGGTTCGCGATGTGGATGGTAATTTGGTAAAAAACAGCGTGGTCAATTTTACTGTCTCTGATGTATCTACCGGATTTGTATCACCGTCTCAAGCAACCACGGATAGCAAGGGGATAGCGACAACAGTCTTTACGTCTGGCTCAGTTTCGACCCTAGAGTCCGTAGTGATTACCGCGTTTGTTGCTGATGATTCAGCGATTGATGATCAAGTCACCTTGACTGTGGGTGCTCGTGCATTCGATATTTCTTTGGGCACGGGTAATGAGCTAGAAGAACCTACCTCTACATCTTACTTGAAGCGATTCAGTGTATTTGTCTCTGACTCTGCAGGTCAGCCAGTTAGCGGTGTAAGCCTAACTGCGTCTGTCGGCCCTGCAAAATATGTCAACGATGGTGAGTATCGTACAGGGTTCTGGGTCTATGATGACGATGAATCACAATGGATAGCAATAATTAATCAGAACTGTCTGACAGAAGATGTTAACGATAATGGCATCTTGGATACAACTCCAACTAATGAAGACACTAATGGCGACGAGATGCTTACGCCTGGGTTAGTGGGCACCATAACCTTCGCTAACGGCAACGCTGAAACAGATGAAAATGGTTATGCCGAATTAGAGTACCGTTATCCAAGCAGCTATGCGGTTTGGTACGATGCAGTTATTTCCGTTTTTGGTCAGTCTACAGGAAGCGAGGCTCAGGCTTCGATGAACTACACATTGAGTATTTCTGCTGACGATGTAACCGATGAAGGGGCGTCTCCGCCAGCAAACCCGTTTGGTGTGTCTGACCAGTGCACGCTTGTGACACCGTAAGGGTACGGACTCATCTAAGTATTAAAAAATACTTAGAATAAAAAAGCCGGCTGATAGCCGGCTTTCTTTTTAGTTTTCTGCACGTTAAAGCGCTAACCCTGCTGGAACGGATAAACCGAACCAATCTTCAGAATCTGTGTAAGCTCATCGAGAGCCGTGCGTGACTCAATTAGTAGCTGAGGATCGCGTAAGTCATCTTCGCTTAGTTCATCGCGATAATGTTTATCGACCCACGCGTTCAAGCGCGTAAACTGTATATCGTTGATTAACGTGTTTTGATTTACTGCTTCAAGCTCTTGGTCGTTCATAGCAACACGCAGGCGTAAGCAAGCAGGACCGCCGCCATTGCGCATACTTTGTTTAACATCAAAATAGTTAACAGACTTAATTGGCGTACCTAGTGTAACTAGCTTGTCTAAGTAACGTTTAACCGCTTCGTTTTCCTGACATTCAGTTGGCGCGATAATGGTCATATCACCACTAGGAAGCGTTATAATTTGCGTGTTAAACAAGTAGGTTTTAACCGCATCCTGAACAGACACTTCCGCGGTTGGAACTTCAATAAAGTGAAGTGGCTCGCTACCAAATTTTGCTTGCAGCTCTTTAAAGCCCGCTTCTTTTTTATAAAACGCCTGCTCGTGGAAAAACAACACGTTTTGGTTACCTACGGCGATTACGTCGTTGTGAAATACACCTTGGTCGATAACATCAGGGTTTTGCTGCATGTAAACCACTCCATCGTCGTCTAAGCCATGCAGACGCGCTACGGCTTGACACGCTTCTAGTGTTTGGCGAGCCGGGTATTTTGTTGGCGCAGGTTTGCTGGTATCAAAAGCATGGCGACCATAAACAAACAACTCCACGCCAGCCTGACCATAATTGCTGCAAAGTCGAGTGTGGTTAGCTGCACCCTCGTCACCAAAATGCTCGTTATCTGGCAAGTGCTGGTGATGGGCGAAGTGTTTTTCATTGGCGAATGTACCGCGCAGAATATTGCCGGTTACCTGAGGCTCTAATGAGCGATGAAACTTGTTTGTTAGGTTTGCAGGGGTAAAGTGCACACGACCATCGGCAGTATCGGCGCTAGGAGACACAGTGGCGGCATTTGCAGTCCACATGCTACTAGCAGAGCAACATGCTAAGAAAATCTCGCGAGACTGCTTTGCAGCGCTTTCTAGCACACGAGCATCGGAGCCGGTAAAACCTAACCGACGCAGTGCAGCGATATCAGGGCGTTCTTGCGGAGCTAACACACCTTGAACCATTCCCATATCGGCCAACGCTTTTGCTTTTGCAAGACCCTGCTTTGCAGCCTGCTTAGGGCTGCTTTTTGCATTCGCATTGTTTAGGGAAGCGACATTGCCAAACGATAAGCCGGCATAGTTATGGGTAGGCCCAACAAGACCATCAAAGTTAACTTCAAACTGCTTCATACTTTCCCTCATTCTTGTAGTTTTTGCTGTTGACCCCATATGCTACATTCTTATAGACACTGCCATTAAATTGGTAGCAGCTGCAGCGCTTTCGCTTTTGTACAGGGGCAAACGCAGCACTTCTTTAAACCTGAGCGCGTCGTTAGGTCAGGTTGGAATGGCTGGCATTATACGGCTTTTAAGGCCGTTGCCAATCGCACTGCTTATTTAATGTACAGTTTTTGTGCGCGTTTAGAGCGGTGGGAAGAATAAGTATGAAGAAGATCTTGTTTTCCATTCACTTTGTAGATATATGTTAAAAAAGAGCGAGTACCCTATATATAGTGTCGGGCTGCTCCAATTTTCAGAATTTGACGTAAATAGTCATTAAAAATCAATAGGTTTAGTTCAATTATATGGCAAAATCACTGGTCATAGTCGAGTCACCAGCCAAAGCAAAAACGATAAATAAATATCTTGGTAAAGATTTTATCGTAAAAAGTTCGGTTGGCCATGTGCGAGATCTTCCAACGAAGGCGTTAGGCAAAGTAGAGCCTAAAAAACCGGCTAAAGAACTCAAAACTTTAGGCGAAGAAGAGCGTCAAGAATATCTTCGTCGTCACGAATACTTGAAGCTTGTAGACAGAATGGGCGTTGATCCAGAAAAAGACTGGAAGGCTCACTATCAGGTGCTGCAGGGCAAAGAAAAGGTAGTCAACGAACTTAAAAAGCTCGCAAAAGACGCCGACACTATCTATCTCGCAACGGATTTGGACCGCGAGGGAGAGGCGATTGCTTGGCACTTACAAGAACTGTTAGGCAAAAAAGATAAGACTTATCAGCGAGTCGTTTTCAACGAAATTACGAAAAATGCCATTCAAGACGCGTTTTCAGACCCGGGTGAGCTAAATATATCTCGCGTTAATGCGCAGCAAGCACGCCGTTTCCTAGACAGAGTTGTGGGCTTTATGGTGTCGCCACTGCTGTGGAAAAAGATTGCGCGCGGTCTTTCAGCTGGGCGTGTTCAATCGGTAGCGGTTAGGCTTGTTGTCGAGCGAGAGCGCGAAATCAAAGCTTTCGTACCAGAAGAGTTCTGGGACGTTCACGCAGATTTGACCAGCCAGCAAAAAGCTGCGCTTCGCATGTTGGTTGCCAAGCACCAGGGCAATGCGTTTAAGCCTAAAAACAAGGCCGAAACAGATAAGGCACTCGCTGACCTAGAGGGCGCTAATTACACGGTAGAAAGCCGCGAGTCGAAGCCAACGCAGAGTCGTCCTTCTGCGCCATTTATTACCTCTACGCTGCAACAAGCAGCGAGCACGCGATTGGGCTTTGGTGTTAAGAAAACCATGATGATGGCTCAGCGTCTCTATGAAGCGGGTTACATCACCTATATGCGTACCGACTCGACCAATTTGAGCCAAGAAGCAGTAGACAGCGCGCGAGCATATATCTCAGATAATTTTGGTGGAAAATACCTACCAGATTCGCCAATTCGCTATGGGAGCAAAGAAGGCGCGCAAGAAGCGCACGAAGCGATTCGTCCTTCAAATGTGAGCATTAGTGCGGCGAGTCTGGGGGATATGGAGCGTGATGCACAACGTCTTTATGAGCTTATTTGGCGCCAGTTCTTAGCTTGTCAAATGACACCGGCTAAGTACGATGCCACTACGATTAAAGTGGCGGCAGGAGACTATGAACTTACAGCAAAAGGCCGAGTACTTAAGTTTGACGGTTGGACGCGTGTGCAGCCACAGCTTCGCAAAAAAGGCGACGAAGAGCTTATGTTGCCGGATGTGCAGAAAGGCGATGTGCTTGACTTAAAAGCCCTTGATCCTAAGCAGCACTTCACTAAGCCTGTGGCGCGATTCAATGAAGCGTCTTTGGTAAAAGAGCTTGAAAAACGCGGTATTGGTCGTCCTTCAACCTATGCGAGCATCATTTCAACCATACAAGATCGCGGCTATGTGCGTTTAGAAAACAAACGTTTTTACGCCGAGAAAATGGGAGAGATAGTAAACGATCGCCTGATGGAAAACTTCGACGATCTCATGAGCTATGACTTCACGGCTAACATGGAGCAACATCTTGATGATATTGCTGAAGGCAATAAAGATTGGAAAGATGTTCTTAATGAGTTCTACAGCGGCTTCTACGGAAAACTGCTAAATGCAGAGAAAGATCCTGAAGAGGGCGGTATGCGCCTAAATCAGGCAATACCTGCGGGCATTGAATGCGACAAGTGCGGTCGTGAGATGAATGTGAGAACCGCCTCAACTGGCGTTTTCTTGGGATGTTCAGGTTATAATTTACCGCCTAAAGAGCGATGCACCAACACCATGAACCTCACGCCTGGTGATGAAGTGGTGAAGGTGGATGACGAAGAAGAGCTTGAAACAGAAGCACTTCGCTCTAAAAAGCGTTGCCCTAAGTGCGGTACAGCTATGGACAGTTACCTGGTAGACGAGACGCGGAAGCTTCACGTTTGTGGTAATACACCTACCTGTGATGGAACCCTAGTTGAGTCGGGCACATTCAAAATCAAAGGCTACGACGGCCCTATTATCGAATGCGATAAATGCGGCAGTGATATGGAACTTAAGAACGGGCGATTTGGTAAATACTTCGGTTGTACCAACGAGGAATGTAAGAATACCCGTAAGCTGCTTAGAAACGGCGAAGCTGCGCCACCAAAAGAAGATCCAGTCGATTTGCCGGAACTTCCGTGTGAAAAGTCTGACGCGCACTTCATGCTACGGGATGGAGCGTCGGGCATCTTCTTGGCAGCCCATAATTTCCCTAAATCTCGTGAGACTCGTGCGCCGAAAGTGGAAGAACTTGCACGCTTTAGGGATAGAATTTCGCCGAAATTCTATTATCTTGCTGATGCGCCAAAAACAGACCCTGACGGTAATCCTGCGATAGTTCGCTACAGCAGAAAGACTAAACAGCAGTATGTGATGTCTGAAAATGACAGCGGAAAAGCAACCGGATGGTCGGCATGGTATGACAACGGTAAATGGCAGGAGCAAGCAGCGAAAAAGCCTGCGGCTAAGTCAAAAGCCAAGAAAAAGTAATTCAAAGCTAATATAATACTCTTAAGCCTAAACAATAAGCCCGATTTTATTCGGGCTTATTACGTTTTAAGACACACAATGAAGACTTGCAACACGCTTCATGCAAGGTTTATTACTACATTAATAGAGAGTGAATTATGGCCTCTTTACAAGATCAACTTTTAAAAGCCGGATTGGCTGATAAAGCTACGGCAAAACAAGCACGCGCTGATAAACGCAAAAAGCAAAAACAAAAAAATAAGCAAAAACAGCCAGTGGTAGACGAGGCGACGTTAGCGGCTCAAAAAGCGGCGGAAGAGAAAAAAGCCCGCTCTCGTGAGCTAAACCAATTGCAGCAGGAAGAACGTGAAAAACGTTCGATTGCGGCTCAAGTAAGGCAGCTTATTAACGTTAATAAACAGCCTCGTAAGGGTGAAACTGTACTCAATTTTACTCACGATAACGTGGTAAAGCGCATGTATGTGAGCGAAGAAATGCACAAGCAAGTGACAAAAGGTCGTTTGACTGTGGTATTACTTGACGATGCTTACGAACTGGTTCCAACGCCGGTTGCTGACAAGATTGCTCAGCGTGATGAGTCTTCAATTATATATCGCGCCGATCTAGATAAAAGTGGCAGCGATGGAAAAGACGAGGATGAAGACGACTGGTATGCCGACTACGAAATCCCAGACGATTTAACCTGGTAATCTCTTAAAACTCACCACCTTAAGGTTGCCACAATAATAGTGAATAAAACTCTTATCGGACTCGTGTTAGCGGGTGGCCAATCGCGCAGAATGGGGCAAGATAAAGCCCTTATGCGTTATCAGGGAAGTACGCTTATTGAGCGAGCGTCATCGCTATTAAAGGCTGCAGGGTGTGATGAGGTGTTAATTAGCCGTAATGCGCCAAATTTTTTAAATGATAAAATTGATGATGCAGGACCACTGGGTGGTGTGCATGCAGCTCTGGATGTTTTATGTAATTCAAACGAAGGCAAAGGTAGGCCTATTGAATTGCTTGTCCTTCCCGTGGATATGCCCCAGATGACGCCTCAGCTTTTGAAAACGCTAGTATCAGCAGGGCGGGAATCCCAGCGGTCGGTTTACGTGAAAAAACGCTTTTTGCCTTTTTATTTGTCTGTTATGCCCAAAACTAAATCAATGCTAACTCACTACTTGGTTGACCAATACAAACGGCGTGTGGTGGGGTTCTTAGAAAGCCTAGACGCCATTGCTCTTGAGGAAGCTAATCTTGCGCGCTCCAAAAAGGTAAATGGCGATCAAGAAAAACAGAACGAAAAAGTAGCTCGTATGGATGAGGCACAATGGCTTAATGTTAACACGCCAGGTGATTGGCCTGATGACAAATAACGCCGAATACCACGCATTAGTTTTAGATGGCACACCTGAAACTCAACGTTTTACGCTTGCTGAAGAGGTCGCATTAAGCATCAGTTACAACGGTATCAACTATGCAGTAATGCTTGTTACGCCTAAAGACATTGAAGACTTTATTATTGGCTTTAGTTTAAGTAACGACATTATTGAGCACCCCCGCCAGCTTTATGGTATTGAGTTGACATACCACAAAGAGCACATTAATGCTGAAGTGGATATTGCTAACCAGGCTTTTTGGAAGTTAAAAGAAAATAAACGGCAATTGGCAGGTGCTTCGGGCTGTGGGCTTTGTGGTGTCGAAGCGCTGGATAACGCTTTGCCTCAACTCCAACCTGTAGAACCATTGCCCCTACCAGAAGCAAGCTGGTTTAAAGGGTTGCGAGACCTGATATCGCAAGCGCAAGCATTAGCGCAGCAAAGTGGGGCAATGCACGGCGCACTCTATATTGATGCCAAACGCAATGTACTGGCATGTCGTGAAGATATAGGAAGGCATAACGCATTTGATAAGTTAATTGGAGCCATTGCGGCTAATAAGCTTTATCAGAAGGATTGCCTTGTCGTGTTAACCAGTCGCTGTAGCTTAGAACTAGTACAAAAAGCGATAAGAGCAAAATTACCTTTGCTTGTGACACTTTCAGCACCTACGGCATTATCAGTTAAGTGGGCTAACCGCTATGGCGTATCCCTTATCCACGTGCCTAAATATGACTCACCGAGAGCGTACTCACCACAAGTTTAACGGGGCGCGAAGCTAGAGAGTATAGAGCATTTAAGCGGCCCCGCGTTCGGGGCCAAATTCGATAAGCTTAAACTGCAGAGACCGCAATTCGTCCATCCGACTCGGACTTTGAAAGTTTGATCGCAATAAATTTCGACGTTGGCGTGAAGGTTCCGTCGCCGTAGCTTTCTAGAGGTACTAGCGGATTGGTTTCGGGGTAATACGCCGCAGCTTGGCCCGGCGGAATGTCGTAAGCTACCAACATAAACTGTTTAATTTGGCGGGTCTTGCCATCGTTCCACATTGACGTAATATCCACTTTATCACCGTCTTTAAATCCCAGTTTTTCGATATCGCGTTCATTAACAAAAAGGACATCACGGACGCCAAACACGTTTCTGTAACGGTCATCCATACCATAGATAGTTGTGTTGTACTGGTCGTGGGAACGCAGAGTTTGTAAAATAAGGTCGGGCTTTTCACCTTGAGCAACTAGGTCGGCATTTAACAGCGAATCTGGCAGCGAGTTAACAGCAAATTCAGCCTTGCCTGAAGGTGTTAACCAGTGCCTTTCACTTGCTGCGTTACCTAGGTGAAAGCCGCCTGGCTGTGCAAGTTTGGTATTAAAGTCTTTAAAACCGTCTATCGTATCGGCAATGAGTTCACGAATATTATCGTAGTCGCTAATTAAGGCATCCCAGTCTACCGGTGTGTTGCCCAGCGTCGCTTTGGCGATACCCGCGATTATGGCTGGTTCTGAGCGAAGTTCAGGCGAACTCGGCGGTAGTTGACCATAGGAGATATGAACCATAGAAAACGTATCTTCAACGGTTACACCTTGTTGTCCATTGGCCTGCATGTCCACTTCAGTTCTACCCAGACAAGGTAAAATAAGTGCATCCTTACCTGTAGTTAGGTGAGAGCGGTTTAGTTTGGTAGCGATATGTACCGTTAAATCGCATTTTGATAACGCAGCGTGAGTACGGGGTGTATCTGGTGTTGCCTGCGCAAAATTACCGCCTAAGCCGATGAATACTTTAGATTCGCCACTTTCCATAGCCTGAATCGCTTGAATGGTATTGTGACCCTGTTCTCGTGGGACTGCGAAGTTAAACTTGCTTTCCAACGCATCGAGTAAGGTTTCAGGCGGTGCTTCGTTAATACCCACCGTTCTATCACCCTGCACATTACTGTGGCCTCTAACGGGCGAAAGGCCGGCGCCTGGCTTGCCAACGTTTCCTCGCAATAGCTGTACATTTACAATTTCTTGAACTGTAGCAACAGAATGTTTGTGCTGTGTAATTCCCATAGCCCAGCACATGATCACCCGTTCTCCGCGCTTGTACATAGTAGCTGCGTGGCGGATGTCGTCTTTCGATAAACCGCTTTGTGCTTCAATATGTTCCCAACTTGTATTGTCAACTACCGCTAAATAGTCGTCCATGCCGTTGGTATGTGTATTGATAAAATCATGATCGAAGACGGGAGTGTCATTGTTTGCTATTGCTTCCTTCTCCCAGATTAGCAACCATTTCGCAATACCGCGCATTACTGCCATATCGCCGCCAAGGGCAGGTCTGAAGTAAGCGGTATTGGTTGGCGTTGAGCCATTGGTTAGCATTTCAATGGGGTGTTGAGGATGCTGGAACTTTTCTAGTCCGCGCTCTTTAAGCGGGTTTAAACAAATTACTTGCGCCCCTCTACGTACAGCGTCGCGTAGTGGCTCTAACATGCGTGGGTGGTTAGTGCCCGGGTTTTGCCCGATAACAAATATAGTATCTGCTTTTTCAAAATCGTTGAACGTAACCGTGCCTTTACCTACACCAATGGTGGGCTTCATACCTTGCCCTGAGGCTTCATGACACATATTCGAGCAATCGGGAAAATTATTGGTGCCAAACGCGCGTACAAAAAGTTGATATAGGTAAGCGGCTTCGTTGCTTGCGCGTCCTGAAGTATAGAATTCGGCTTGATGTGGTGAACTCAGAGCATTTAAATGTTTAGCGATAAGTGCAAAGGCATCGTCCCATGATATAGGTTCATAATGATCAGTCTGAGCATTGAAGCGCATTGGGTGTGTAAGTCTACCTTGTGATTCTAACCAATAGTCAGTGTGCTTCTTTAGCGAACTTACTGAATGGTTTGAGAAAAACGCTGGGTCGACATAACGGCCGGTAGACTCCCAATTCACCGCTTTAGCACCGTTTTCACAAAACTTCACTAATCCGCTTTCAGGTGACTCGCCCCAAGCACAGCCCGGGCAGTCAAAACCCTTATCTTGATTGGTTTTAAGCATGGCTCGTAAATTTTTAAGCGGCTTCTCACTTTGGATCCAATTTTTAGTCACGCTTTTTAGCGCACCCCATCCGCCAGCGGGTTTGTCGTAAACTTTGATGTTGCGCTTATCACTCATATTTTGCCCCTGTGCCCGCGCGGGTGTTTGCTCATGTATACAAGACCTAGTAGCAAAGCACCTTAACTATTTTTAAATGGTGTTCCAATTAATTACGCCGACTAAATTATAGGGTTCATCAATTAAACGCTTATTTCCAGTCGCCAGTCTTTACAGGAAAGGTGCTACGACGGTTATATTCTTAAGGTAAAGTAGGAGCTTGAGCTTTGTGAGTAAAACGCTATGCGTTACACTAGCAAGTAGGTAACAAGTTGTAGCCTTTTACTTTTAGGTTTTACAGCACCAGTAATAGCGCACTATTTAAACGTTAATAATAAAAACTCATCGGGACAACATGGTTTCTTGGCAATCACTTACATTTAATGAACTTACTAATCATCAACTTTTCGACCTGCTCAAGCTGCGAGTCGATGTTTTTGTTGTTGAGCAAAACTGCCCCTATCCGGAGCTTGATGAAAAAGACCGCCATCCGCAAACCCATCACTTAATGGGTTTTGAAAATGATAAACTTGTGGCGTGTGCACGATTAATTGGTGAAGGCGTCAGTTATCCATCGGTAAGCATAGGCCGTGTGGCTACCAGTAAAGCCTTTCGGGGGAAAGGGGCAGGTAAAGCGCTTATGCGTGAAGCCATTAATCATTGTGAGGCAATATGGCCGGGGTGTGATATTGAAATTGGTGCACAAGAATATTTAAAACGCTTTTATGAGAGCTTTGGTTTTGAAGCCACATCAACCATGTACTTGGAGGATGACATCCCTCATATAGATATGAAGAGACAAGGCACGGCAAAAAGTATAGATCTGTGACTAGCTCAAAAAATCGGTTGGCATAACCTTATAGCTTTGGAACAGGCGTATAGTCAAAGTATTAACTGACCTTGTTCACTCATGCCAACCGATAAGCGGTGCTTTTACGTGCACCTAGAGCCCATCAATCAAGACCCAAATGCTTATTTCGCCTTCGGTAGTTGAGATACCAATTCATCTAGCCCGCTCACTACAGTGTCAGGCGATAGCGCTAGAGGATAGAGTACTTTGCCCGGTCGAGCGATAAACACAGCTTGCCAGACCGGCCTGTTTCGCCCCAGCAATATCCCAACCGTGAGCCGCAACTAACATAGCGTCTTCTGCTGCTATGCCCATTTTTTCAATAGCCCATTCATAAGTGCGTGTATCTGGCTTGTACAAGTTAATATCTTCAACGCTGAGTCGTTCATCGAAATAAGACAGTAGGTCTGCATTTTTAAACTGGGTATACACGCCTTTATTAGAGGAATTGGTAAGGCTTACCAGTTTATAGCCCTTGTCTTTTAGTGCCTGCAAGCCATCACGTACGTCTGGGTGTGGGGGAAGGCTTCGCAAAGGCGTGACAATTGCCGTTTTAGCCTGCTCTTTGGTTAATTCGATACCTTCAATTTCAGCGACCATCAATAGTGAGGCAACGCCAATCTCTCCAAAGGTATGGAAGCGGCCAGTAGTTGAGTCGACCAGCGAGTGATGCAGCATGGTAGAGAACCAAAGCGGTAACAAATCGTCTCGCCCTCCTAATGCTTCACCCACCGAACTGCGCATGGCGGTAAGGTCAAGAAGGGTCTCGTTTACATCAAAAAAGATAACTTTGGGCGCGCGCAATTCTTTCTTTTCGACCTGCATTGCATCGGTATTTCCTGTTTGCGCAAAAACAGGTGATGACAGCAGACCTAGGCCTAAAGCGGTTGCACAGCATATCCGTGATAGTAATGATGAAGGTGAACGAGCCATGATTATCCTTAATTAAGATTTGAACGAGTGTTCAAAATAGGATGGATAAGGTTTTAATGCAATAGCTGATGAGACGAAATGGCTATTTTCGAATGGTTAATCGATATCCATTCCCGCGTAAGGTTTCAATAAATATGGCATCACTGCTATGAAGCTTTTGACGTAGCCTACTGATGTACACGTCAACCACATTGGTCAACGGGTCGCTGTGGCTTCGCCATACTCGGCTTAATATACGCTCTCGAGAAAGGACTTTTTCAGTATTTTCCGCAAAATAATAGAGCATGTCGTATTCTAGTTTAGTGAGTGTAATTTCTTCTCCTGACAGTGTCGCAATGCGAGATTCATCATCGATGTTTAACGGTCCGACGGTTAAGCCTGATAGAGTAACAGGCGTGTTGGTCACTCTTCGGCTTAAGGCCGTTATACGCGCTAGCAGTTCGTCAAAGTCAAAAGGCTTACATAGATAATCGTCTGCGCCTTGTTTTAAACCATTCACGCGCTCCCGTACCTCATCTACAGCTGTAAGTAGCAAAACCATAGGAGCATGAGGGAGAGATTTAATGGCGGGCAACAGCTCTACGCTATCTTCGTCGCCAAACATGCGATCGAGTACGATGATGGCAGGGGACTCGTGTCGAATGCGCGTGACTAAATTGTGCAATGCCGACTCTTCGATACACTCAAAACCTTCCGCGTTTAAGCCTCGCGATAAAAATCGTAGTAAGGGGGCTTCGTCATCAGCAATAAGAATCTTCATTATTGGTATAATCCTAATTCGTCTATGTCATTCAGGGCTAGGTAAATCTGATTGATTTGCTTGGCTTTCTATCATAGGAAGTGTCAAGGTAAACTGAGAGCCTTTACCTAACGTAGAGTGTGCAGTTAGTGCGCCGTGGTGGGCTTCTGCAATGGCTTTTGCGATAGACAAACCTAACCCCATTCCATTGCCTTTGCGTTTTAACCTAACGAAGCGTTCAAACACGTGCTGCAAATCACTTGAAGAAATGCCTTCACCGCAATCAATGACTGATACGTTGATATTCTGGTCTTCGCTTTCAACTCGCAGCGAAATGGGCGTATCTGGATAGGAGTATTTGTGTGCGTTTTCAATAAGAATGGTTAGTGCCTGCGAAATTCTGTCACGGTCGATAAGCACTTGCGCTTTTTCTTTAGCAAGCCATTTAATATCTAGATCTCTGGGCTTTGTAAGTTTTTGCCACGATGGCATGTTTTGAGTAAGCAGGCTGTGTAAGTCCGATTTAACCAAATCCACCGTGAATTCGTGCATCTCGGCCCGCGCCAGTAGCAGTAAGTCATCCACTAACTTACTCAAGTTAACCGCTTGCTCAAGTATGGTCTCCAGCGTTTCTTTGTAAATCTCATTGCTCGCTGCTGCTTGTCTGAGGGTTACCTGCGCTTCGCCGCGTATAATAGTTAGCGGCGTACGCAATTCGTGACTAACATCGGCCATAAACTGACGACGCTTTGCGTCTTGCTTAGTTAGTTTGTCATTTGCTTCTTTTAGCGCGCGAGTGCGGCTCTCCACTTCAAACTCTAAATGCTTGCGATGGGCATCTGCCTGATCTTCATGCTCCTGTAGTCGCGCAATCATAGAGTTAAGCGCTTTCACCAAGTCAGTAAATTCGCTGTCTAGGGTTTCAGGCAAGCGATAGTGATAATTTCCTGATGCGATAGCATCAGTACCAGTACGAATGACTGTAAGGGGTGAATAAAGGGCATTGAATAGCCAGTAGCAACCCAGCAAAATGAAGGGGCAGGTGATAAGACCCAAACTAATTGTAAACCATACAATGCTGGTGTTAAGTGTTTCGATGCTAGCGTTAATACGCGATACCACGCCTGTTTGTCTATTTACAGCAGAGTTAATAGCTTCTCTAAACTGATTGTCGATGGTGACTTCTAATAATGTTTGAAGGCGCTGCTGCTGGTTGAGTGGAGTGCTATCGTTAGAAAGCGCAATAGCCCTAAATTCTGCCACTATGCTTTGAATGAGTGCTTCGAGTTCGTCAGTGTCCTCTACGCTGCCAAGCGTTGCTTCAACTCCTAAGGCTTCACGCTGCGCGAGTTCTAGCGATGTTATCCGATTTAATGCGTTTTCTATTTGCTGTTGCTTGTTTCTAACTTTGGCTTGGTTCGCATTTTTTCCAAATATAAGCTCGTCTGTCAGCTGTTTAAAAAGCCTGTAGGAAACACTGGATAGCTGTTGATGCTCTGACAGTAGCGACTGGGCAAGCTGTGCCTGGGTGAGATTAGTACGGGTTAAATGTGCCGAAATTGCGGCACTTGCCAAGGCTATTAACAAGATAAAAGTAGATAACAACCCAAAAAGATAAAGTTTGCGTTTGTACATGGCAACGACATTGTATTTGTTTGCCACTATATACGCCTAATATAATGTAATGGTGCAGTTTTATTGGTTTTAAAGGCAAAGAGCTGTCGCGTGAACTCTTTAAGGCTCCACTTTAGACAATTGCATTAAAACCATTAGAACAACCATGAAAAGTCGTAAAGTGAGTTTTTGCGAACTTTTGCGAGTGCAGTACTTACGTGATTTTGTATTCAGGGCTGTGCTTTAATCTTTTTACTTTAAGGCGGCTAGGGCGACATTAGTTTGGCCCTTAAGCTCAGCATCTATTTTCCAGTGCTCTGGGCTCCAACCAGATAAGAACCGATAAAAGTCAGCGCAGGCAAAAGGGTACAGCTTTTTCCATTCGGCAATGACGTGCTCAATATCACTGTTTTTGAAATAAAAAGGGCTATCATGGTTTGACGAGCGAGCTTGTAGTGCGTCTTCTAGTGCAAGGAAATACGTATTAAGTAAAGCGTCCCGATGGGCTATATGGGTTTCAGTGGGTAATGCGCTTCCCAAAAAGTAAGCCACATCTTTTATGCCGACACCAAAACCGACATACTGAAAGTCGACGGCGGCACAGGCGGAAAAATCTTCAGTAAAACAGAAGTTAGCCACTTTAGCATCGCCATGTACTAACGTTTGATAGTTAGCACTATCTAAAGTTCTAGAAATGGCCAGAGCGTTTTGTTTTAACAGACCCTCGGGCATGGCTTGAAACTCATCTTCACGTGTAGCTAAGTGCCAATAAGTACCTTCGCTCCACAGCTGTATATTTCGGTTTTCAAATTCACTTCTTACATTAAGAAAGCGCGCGTGAAAGTGAGCTAACCATTTGAGAACGGTTTCGCATCGCGCTGGGGTAAGTGAAGAGGCTGTACGTGAGTAGCCAGCGTGCGCTAAATCTTCCATAACCAGAAGGGAGGCTTCGCCCTGCTGGCTGTGTGCTATGTATTTGGCTGTTGGAAAGCAGGCATCAGTTTGCGGGTGTACTTGGCTATAAAAACAGTTCTCTACGGCAAAAGATTGGCATTTTCGGTTGTGGCTTGCCTCGCCGTTCCAACCTTTGGGGTGTGAAAGGGTGTTTGGCGGTGTGGCGCATTTTACTACAACCTTAGTAACTGGTTGGTAGTTGGCTTTGTGTAGGGTAGTTGAGCTATCTTGTACTTGCTGGATTTCATTTGTACGAGTAGCGCTAACTTTGTTACTGGATTTTGCGGTACCGTCACTAGAGTAGTCTAGTGTGGCACGAAAGCAGGCACCGTAGCCACTCCAAAGAGGCTGGATTAGTTGCGTATCCAATACCCTGGCATTACACACTTGGCTTAACCAATCTATATATTGCTGGTCTACCGTATCTGACATTTCATTCTCAATTCGAACTAAATTTCAAAAGTACACTAATGACTAGTCCTGAAATAGGTTGACACTTATTTCGGTTAAAACGCCCGATGTATTTCATCGGGCGTTTTGTATTTAAGAGCCAAATGTGGCCTCCTACCATTATAGATTGTTACTGACTCTGCAACCATCTTTCTCGCTTCTTCTAAATCTCTTGGCTTATGGAGTAAGTATTCATTTTTAAGAATACCGTTTATCCGCTCTGCAAGGGCGTTTTGATAGCAGTCGTAACCATCTGTCATTGAGCACTGTACATCATGTTTTCTATGGAGTTTTTGATACTCTTCTGAGCAATACTGTATACCTCTGTCAGAATGATGTACGAGTTTTTCGTTTGTACTTTTTTGTTTAAGCGCTCGAGTAAATGCTTGCTTTACTGACTGCGTTCGCATGTTATCGTCGACCTGATAGCCCACAATCTTCCGCGAATAAGCATCTGTAATGAGACTCACATAACTCTCTCCAGTTCGCGTCGGTAAGTACGTGATATCCGCCACCCATAGCTGATTGGGTTTATCCGCTTTTAACCCCGCTTTAATAAGGTTGGGATGACAGCGGAACCGATGATGACTGTTCGTTGTTTTGTGATAGGCACGCTTTGTAGGCACTAATAGACGCCTTTCTCTTAGTAAATTAAAGAGATGATCCCTACCAATATCTATTTTTACGAGCGCAAGAAGATACTGTAATTTCCTAGTGCCGATGCGAGGTTGAATCATTCGCTCATGACGTACGAATTGAATGACTCTAGCCTCATGCGCTTCGCGCTTGATTGAACGAGCACAATGTTGGTAATAGGCCTGGCGAGAAATATTCAGATAACGACAAGCTTTGGCTACGGAAACCCCGTCTATCACTTTTTCCTGGATGACTTTCTTTTGCGCTTTTTTACAACGCTTACTCCATAATCAGTTTCAAGAACATTCACGACGGCTTCAAAGAAATCAGCTTTCATTTTCGTATCAGCAAGCTCTTTCTCCAGTGCCTTAATACGCTGTTCTGGAGTGAACTCTACTTTGGACTTATCCACGCAGTTACCTCGTTTAAGAAACTCAGGTGTACCATCCGTCCAATTTAGACGACCATGCTTACGAAGCCAAACTAAAACCGTTGAACACCCCTGAATCCCGTAGTGGTCTTGTGCTTGTTTATATGTGAATTCGCCTTTTTCAACTTGGTCTACAACGGCCAGTTTAAAAGCGAGGGAATAATCGCGTTGAGTTCTTTTGCTATTTGATTTCATTACACTCTCCAAATTAAGTTTGAAAAGTGTCAACGCTATTTAGGATGGGTCATAACAAACAAAAAAGCCGCTCGAAAGCGGCTTTTATTCATGGGCTAGTCAACCACTAGCAACTGAGATTTATTCAGCCGCTGCTGGCGCTTCAGCAACGTCACTTACTGCTTGAGGAAGTGTTGTAGTTGCTGATGCTCGCGAGTTGGCGTACGACATGGCCGCAGTTTTACCCGATACTGCTAGTGCAGGTCGTGTATCGTCAGCTTTTGCAGTAAGCGCAACATCAACAAAGGTATCGTTCACTTGCGCTGGCAATGCCATAGGGTGAGATGCGCCACGCTTACCTTTACCGCTAGCAGCTAGACTATTTAAAGCTGGAGCTGCCTTTACAGTACGTTGCTCTTTAGCCGTCGTATCCGATGCTTTTGCTTCAGGTTCTGATGGCACATCTGCCAAGTTAATTTCAACTTGTTCTGGCGATGCTGATTCATCTTTAGCTCCTAACGCTGCGCTTGAACTGTCAGTATCAGCAGCCTCAACTGAAGATTCAGCGTCTGCTTCCGACACGGACTCTTCAGATTCACTTGATTGTTCAGTGTTTTGAGTTGCTTTGACCTGCTCAGCTTGAGTGGTAGCGTTATCTTCTGATGCAGTTTCTACAGTCGTAGAAGGCTTATCTTCTGAAGGCTGCTTCTCTTCTGAAGGTTTATTTTCAGCTGAAGGTTTATTTTCAGCTGAAGGCTCTTCATCCGCTGAAGCTTCATTACCTGCTGAAGGTTCATTACCCGCTGAAGGCTCATTACCCGCTGAAGGCTCTGCATCAAACTGAAGTTCGTCCTGAACGGCTTCAACATCAAGCTTGGCTTTTTCTTGCTGGCCTTGGTTAGAAACAGGCTGTTCGTCAGCTGGTGCTAGTTGACCAGGCTCCTGTGCTTGCGTTTCTTCAACAATAGGTGCTTCAGCTTTAGCGGTCGCTTCAACTTCAGCCTCTGGAGCTTGCGGTGAAAGCTCGCCAGGTTGCTTAGCTTGAGTGTCTGCATCGTCAACTTGCTGCGCTTCTTTCTTACGACGTTGGCCTGCGGCACGAACATGGCGAGGTGAACGGCGTGAACGACCACGACCTTCTCGTTTTTGACCTTGTTCTTCACTGTTGGCTTCACTGTTCGCATCAGTAGTCGCTTCAACAGCGTCATTAGCTACTGAAGTTCGACTATCAACTTTATCCGCATCCGATTGAGCCGCTACCGGCTTTGCGTCTACAGATTTTTCAGCTACTTGCTGTTCCGCTTGCGGCGCTGGTTTATTAGCGTCCTGCTTAGACTCAATATTACTTTCAGCTGGCGCCTGTGCTTTCTCTACTTTAGACGACTTAGGTTTTGTATCAGCTTTAGGCTTCTGCTGTACCTGTGCTTCTTTCGGCGCAGGGGCTGTTTGAGCGTCATTTTGTTCTGCAGTATTTACGGCATCATCTTTTTTCACACGAACGCTACGGCGCTTGTCACGACGTTTTCTGCGTTCAGCCACTTCACGCTTCTTCTGCGCTTGGTTTTCTTGCTGCTCGCCATCTTGCTTTTCGTGCTTAGGCTTTTGCTGTTCATCGCGAGGCTGTTGTGCTTTACGCGGCTTACGGCCTTTGTTATTGCGTTTGTCGTCTTGGTCCTGACGCTGGTCTTTTCGCTGATCGCCGCGCGGTTTGCGATTATCCTTCTGGTCACTATCGCGGTTTTGATCTTTGTCTTGGTCACGGCCTTTAGACTGGCTGCCACGACGGTTGTTTTTATTGCGCGGCTTGCGACGACGGTCGTCGTTATTGCGAGTGCGGTTGTTTCTATTTTGGTTACCAGACTGTGCTTTCTTGTCTTTATTGGTTTCTTCTTCGCTTTCGCTACCAAATAAATCGCTAATCCATTTGCCAAAGCGTGCAAACAGCGAAGGCACATCGTCAGCTTTCTTTGCCGGCTCTTCTTTCGGCGCCACAACAGGAGCAGCTGTAGGCGCAACAAGCCCTTTAAGTGCTGGTTCTTCACGTTTGACGGGGGCCGTGGTCGTCGTTTCTGTTTCAGCTTCTACTGCAGGCATTAGCTCTACGTCGTAGCTCGCTTCAGATACAACGTCGTCTGGACGTCGACGCAACACCTGGTAATGAGGTGTATCCAAGTTTGCATTAGGAATAAGCAGTAAATCTACGCCGTGACGCTTTTCAAGAAGCTGAATTGACTTACGCTTTTCGTTAAGTAGATAGGTCGCAACTGGAACAGGCAACTGTGCTTCAATTTGCCCTGTGTTTTCTTTGATGCTTTCTTCTTCCAAAATACGAAGAATAGACAGTGCTAAAGATTCGGTTCCGCGAATAGTGCCGTGACCAGAGCATCGTGGACACACGTGGTGCGCTGATTCACCTAGAGAAGGGCGTAAACGCTGGCGAGACATTTCTAAAAGACCAAAGCGAGAAATGCGACCAAGCTGTACACGGGCTCTGTCACTTCTAACCGCGTCTTTCATACGGTTTTCAACTTCACGTTGGTGACGTACTGGTGTCATGTCGATGAAGTCAATAACTACCAAACCACCTAAATCGCGAAGACGCAACTGACGAGCAATTTCATCTGCCGCTTCTAAGTTAGTATTAAGCGCAGTCTCTTCAATATCACCGCCCTTGGTTGCGCGGGCAGAGTTGATATCAATAGAGGTTAGTGCTTCAGTAGGGTCGATAACAATTGAGCCGCCAGATGGTAAACGCACTTCGCGTTGGAACGCAGACTCAATTTGGCTTTCGATTTGGTAGTGGCTGAATAATGGTACTTCACCACGATAAAGCTTTACACGATTTGCAAAGTCAGGGCGCACTAGCTGAATGTGCTGTAGCGCTTGCTCATAAATGCTGGTTTTATCGATAAGGATTTCGCCGATATCGCGACGTAGATAATCACGAATAGCGCGCACAATAACGTTACTTTCTTGGTGAATTAAGAAAGGAGCTTCGCGCTCTTCAGCTACCTCTGAAATCGCTTCCCAGTGTTTAAGCAGAACTTTTAAATCCCACTCTAATTCTTCGTACGACTTACCTACACCAGCAGTACGCACAATTAGGCCCATACCTTCAGGAAGGTCTAATTTGCTTAGTGATTCTTTAAGCTCAGTACGCTCGTCGCCTTCAATACGACGAGAGATGCCGCCAGCGCGTGGGTTATTCGGCATTAGCACCAAATAGCTACCTGCAAGCGATAGGAACGTAGTTAAAGCCGCGCCTTTTTGGCCACGCTCTTCTTTGTCGATTTGAATAATAACTTCTTGGCCTTCCTTAATCACATCTTTGATGTTTGGACGGCCTTCGAATTTGTAACCTTTAGGGAAATAAGTGCGGGCAATTTCTTTTAGAGGGAGGAAACCGTGACGCTCTGCGCCGTAGTCGACAAAAGCGGCTTCTAAGCTTGGTTCAACGCGGGTAATTTTACCTTTGTAGATGTTCGCTTTTTTCTGTTCGTGCCCTGGGCTTTCAATATCTAAATCGTACAACCGTTGCCCATCAACAAGGGCAACGCGCAACTCTTCTTGCTGAGTTGCATTAATTAACATTCTTTTCATTGTATCTAACTCTGTTTTAGTACAGCCGTTAAGACACAAAATTAAAGTGACATGTGCAAACCCTCACCGCGCAACCTCACGGCTGGACGGGGACCTTGTTGTTGCGTCGCATTATCCCTGGTGGTTGGCCATGTTAGCACCGTTTTTAGCGCTTAATTTTAACTGTTTTCACTTGTGTCTTATTTTTAGACAAAATCGCAAGCGAATTGCAATGGCCACACTGCTTTAGGGATGTCGGGAGCGACTAGCCCTTATTACTGTATTCTTTTTTACGAGCATTTTTATATGCTCGCTAGTCATTTAATTCTGTTAGTTAACGGCAAACTTATTTTATGTTCGCAAGCAATGGCGGTTGCTTTATCACGGCAGTGTAGTCGTTGCCTCTCTAGCTTGGTTGGTCTGAAAAATATTTTTTCATTGCGGATGCTACCAACGCGAACGCCATACTTTTTCGTTTTACAAGTGTGAGTAGCATCGTCGTTCTTTATAGATTGCTATCTCGTTCTCGTTTGTTGTTTTTATAACGCTGAGTTTCACGTTTCTGAAAGGGCGTTTTTTTACCACTTACTATCAAAAACTAAATTGTGAATATTACCGTTCAAAAAACGTCGTTAATTATCGCACCAAAACTGCAAATTTAGCAAGGAAAGCAAGTGAATAAATTGTGTATATCTCAATAAGTAGGCTGTGTACTGAGTACAGACGAATGGCAAAAAAATGTCTTTGGTTAAAATTGCGTCGATAAATGCTTTTTTCAATTATTTATCACTTTCAATTAGCCCAGAGAAATACCAATGAGGTATACTCTGGGCATGAAAGAAGAAGCCCCCAAAAAAGTACGTTTTGTAACGGTTGAAGCCGACTTGGCTGGTCAACGAATCGATAACTTTTTGCGTACGCAGTTAAAAGGCGTGCCTAAAAGTATGATCTATCGCATTTTACGCAAAGGTGAAGTGCGAGTGAACAAAGGCCGTGTTAAACCTGAATACAAACTACAAGCCGACGATTTAGTCAGAATTCCACCTGTTCGTGTGTCGGAAGGCGCACCGGCGCCATCGCCTAAACTCGATAAAATTGCAGCGCTTGAGTCGCACATTCTATTTGAAGACGATCGCATACTTGTTATAAACAAGCCCTCTGGAATGGCAGTTCATGGTGGCAGTGGTTTAAGCTTTGGTTTGATTGAGGGCTTAAGAGCCTTGCGCCCCGATGCCAAGTTTATGGAACTGGTACATAGACTTGACCGCGATACCTCTGGCTGTATTTTAATTGCTAAGAAGCGCTCAGCCCTTCGTCACATGCACGAGCAACTTCGTACGGGTAAAATGGACAAGCGTTATAATGCGCTTGTTGCAGGTGAGTGGCCTAAAACTCGATTTAAAGTAAAAGCCCCACTTCGTAAGAATGTACTCCAATCGGGCGAGCGAATGGTGAGTGTAAGTGATGATGGTAAACCGTCAGAAACTCGCTATCGCATATTAGAAGAATACGCAGGGGCGACCTTAGTTGAGGCATCGCCTATCACAGGTAGAACTCACCAAATTCGTGTTCACTGTTTGCACGCCGGTCATCCTATTGCTTGCGACCCAAAATACGGTGATGCGGATTTTGATGCATCAATGCGCCAGAAAGGGCTTAACAGACTGTTTCTTCACGCTCGCAGTATTTCACTTATACATCCTGCGACAGAAGAGCGTGTGACCTTTACCGCACCCTTAGACAATACACTCACAAATACACTTAAAGCGCTGTAAGTTATGCACTCAAAGAATCAGGCTGTGGCAGCACAGCCTTTCACTTCGTTAGATAAAAAACTGCCTAAGTACAAACTTGTTATCTTTGATTGGGATGGCACGTTGATGGACTCGGCTGCGAAAATCGTCAGTTGCATGCAGCTTGCGGCAAAACAGTGTGATATGCCAATACCTACCTATGACGAAGTGGGTCACATTATTGGCATAAGTTTAAAGCCCGCCATAAAGCAGCTTTTTAAAATTGAAGATGATGCGTTAGCTGAACGTTTAGTCGCAGCGTATAAAGAGGCATTTGTCACCCGCGATACAACGCCGTGTCCTTTGTTTGATGGCGTTGAACAGTTACTTAGCAATTTGAAAGAAGCAGGATGCACATTGGCCGTTGCGACAGGTAAAGCGCGCCGCGGTCTTGACCGAGCTTGGTTACAAACAGAAACGGGCGTTTTTTTCAGTACGTCGCGCACTGCTGACGAGGCAGAATCAAAACCATCGCCGGATATGCTGTTGCAGATTCTCGATGAGCTCGGCTTTGAAATTGAAGATGCCGTGATGATAGGTGACACAACCTATGACATGCAAATGGCCAAAACCATTGGGATGGATAGAATAGGTGTGTCATACGGTGTTCATGCACAGGTTCATTTAGAAGCGTTGTCACCTGTGGCTCTTGTACACTCTGTAAGTGAACTAGAAACAGCGCTATTTAAATAGCGCTGATTTAATAGAGCAGTTCTGATAGAATTAGTGGCTTACTGTGCAGCCATTGCTAATAAATCGACATCGAAGTGTGCGCCCAGTAATTCATTTAGCAGCATTATCGGAAGACCGATTAAACTGTTAGGGTCGCGGCTTTCTATTTTATCGAACAGTAATACACCCAAACCTTCGCTTTTAAAACTGCCAGCGCAATCAAGTGGTTGCTCTTTATCTACATAGGCGCGAATGGCAGCTTCACTGTTATGGCGAAAGAAAACGCGTGTTTCATCTACCTGTGTTATCGTTTTATTAGCGCTAGGTTGGTGAAGGCAAAGTGCAGTATAAAATGACACTTGCTTACCTTGGCACGCGATTAGTTGCTTTACTGCATTTTCAGACGTACCCGGTTTGCCAAGTAACTGAGGCCCTGTGTCGGTTTGTACCAAAGCCACTTGATCGCTACCAATAATAATAGTGTCGTTATTTACTTTTTCTAATTCAGCGGCAACCTTTTGTGCCTTTTGCTCAGCCAAACGTAAACTCAACGCAGTAGGGCTTTCGTTCTCAAAGGGCGTTTCGTCAATATCTGGTGCGTGGGTGTTTACTTGAATTCCAATGTTGGCGAGCAACATTTTTCGGTATTGCGATGATGAGGCGAGAACAAGGGAGGCCACAAATACTCCTTTTATAAAATCAATATGTTGCATAGTTTCAGTTAGTAGTACAATGTTACTTTATCACTGCGCACTACATACAGTGTTTTATTATAGGTTAAAACGTAATTTTGCTTTGACAGGAAGGGGTTGACCCTATATCATGCGCGCCCTATGCAGAAAGTGAAACTCCCTCATTCGGTTGAACCGACTAAAAGTGCCATGAAACGTTCCGATTACCGGGGCGTGATTGTGTCTAAAGATATGGAACGATTGAGTGAAGCAGTTGTCCGATGCAATGACTATGTGGACGCAGAAGTACAGTTCGAAAAAGACGCGCAGGGTCTTACTGTCTTTCACGGCCACTTAGCCACGCAGGTAACACTTATCTGTCAAAGGTGTAATGGTGAACTCGATTATCCCGTGGAAGCGGAATTCTGTTTTACTCCAGTGCAGGGAGAAGAACAGGAAAACGATGACATCATTCCCGAGGCTTACGAACCGGTAGAGGTCAACGACCACGGAGAAGTTAATCTGCTTCAGATTTTTGAAGACGAGCTACTGTTATCTTTGCCAATTGTGCCCCTTCATGCAGAGTCGGAGTGTACAGTGAAGCAGGACGATATGTCGTTTGGAAAGATTGAACCGGAACAAGAGCGACAAAACCCTTTCGCGGTTTTGAAAGAACTTAAGCGAGACCAGGAGTAAGTTATGGCAGTACAACAAAATCGTAAAACGCGTTCTAAGCGCGGTATGCGTCGCTCACACGATGCATTGACAGGCGCGACTTTGTCTGTCGATTCAACGTCGGGCGAAACTCACCGTCGTCACCACGTGACCGCTGACGGTTATTATAAAGGCAAGAAAGTAATCGGCGCGTAATACGGCGACTACATTTTGTCTAAACTAACCATCGCGTTAGATATCATGGGGGGCGATCATGGTCCCCCTGTTATCCTTTCCGCAGCCGTAAAGGCTATCCAACTTCATCCCGATGTGCATTTCACATTGTGCGGTGACGAAAAAATTATCAATTCGAGCTTACAACCCCTTACCAATGTTGAACGCAACCGCGTTACCATAAAACATTGTTCACAAGTGGTTGAAATGGGCGAAGCGCCCACATCAGCGTTACGAAATAAAAAAGACTCTTCTATGCGTCGCGTTATCGAACTCGTTGAGAGCGGTGGAGCAGACGCGTGCGTAAGTGCAGGTAATACCGGTGCACTACTTACCTTGTCTTTCTACTTACTAAAAACCTTGTCAGGCATTGATAGGCCCGCGCTTATTAATATGATGCCGACAACAGGGCACCATAATGTTTTTCTTCTAGATTTAGGCGCTAATGTAAACTGTACGCCTGAGATCCTGTTTCAGTATGGCGTTATGGGTTCAGTGCTTGCGCAAGAGGTAGCGGGAATTGAATCACCACGAGTTGCCTTATTAAACGTAGGCGAAGAAGATATTAAAGGTAACGCACAGGTAAAATCTGCCGACCAGCTTTTTAAAGATGCGCCAGGCATAAACTATATTGGTTATGTAGAAGGTGACGACATTTTCACCGATCATGCGGACGTAGTGGTTACAGACGGTTTTACCGGAAATGTAGCCCTCAAATCCAGCGAAGGGCTGGCTAAGCTGGTGATAAATGAAGTAAAACGCCAGTCACAGAAGAACTTTTATACCCGATTATTGGCAAAAATTGCCTTCCCATTACTGAAATCTATCTATAACAGCGTGAACCCCGACCAGTATAACGGTGCGAGTCTGATAGGATTGCGCGGCATTGTTATCAAGAGTCATGGAAATGCACAAAAAGATGCCTTTTATTACGCCATCGTGCAAGCAATGAAAGAAGCAAAAATGCATTTACCTGAGAAGATAAAGACTAAGATAGAAACGGTATTGTTGGAGCAGCTTTGAGCAAATATTCACGCTTTATAGGAACAGGTAGCTATTATCCCAGCGACGTGCGTACAAACGCAGATTTAGAGCAAATGGTGGACACCAGTGACGAATGGATCACTGACCGTACCGGGATAAAAGAGCGACGTATTATTGGAGCAGATGAAACCGCTGCTACCATGGGTGCAGAAGCCAGTAAAAAAGCCATAGAAATGGCAGGCATCGATCCAAAATCTATCGACATGATTGTGTGCGCTACCACAAGTGGTCGCTATGCGCTTCCAAGCACAGCATGTGAAATTCAACGCATTCTTGATTTAGACGGCATTCCGGCATTTGACGTGGCTGCTGCGTGTGCAGGCTATTGTTATGCATTGAGTGTGGCCGATCAGTACATTAAATCGGGAATGGCTAAACGCATTCTTGTAATCGGAACCGACTGCCTAAGCCGTTTGATAGACCCAGAAGACAGAACCATGGTCATTCTGTTTGGTGATGCCGCAGGCGCGACTATTATAGAAGCCAGTGATGAACCTGGTATTTTATCTACACATATTCATGCAGCAGGTTCATATGGAGACTTACTATACGTAGGCAATCCAACTCGTGGTGATGAGCAGTCAGTTCACGAAAATTGGGGTGTGATGCGCGGCAACGAAGTATTCAAAGTTGCGGTCACCAAGCTTTCAGAAGTGGTTGAACAAACCCTTGCCGCGAACGGTATGCAAAAATCTGATCTTGACTGGTTAGTGCCTCACCAAGCAAACTTTAGAATTATTAAAGCGACAGCTAAAAAGCTGAATATGTCTCTTGATCAAGTAGTGCTTACGTTAGAGCAGTATGGTAATACCTCTGCTGCTACAGTGCCTACAGCGCTTGATACCGCTATCAGAGATGGACGCATTCAACGCGGACAGCATTTATTACTAGAAGCATTCGGAGGCGGATTTGCTTGGGCATCAGCGCTTGTTCGCTATTAGCCTTGCAGATATTTGCCTTGGTGGTTTTTGCCTCGATAGGGGCACTCCAACTCCGACGTTTTCTCGCTTCTAGTAAATTAAAAATAATAAGGAATCGACATGACAAAGACAGCCTGTGTATTTCCAGGACAAGGTTCTCAAAGCGTAGGTATGCTAAAGGAACTTGCTGAGACTTCTCCTATTATCGAAGCAACGTTTAAAGAAGCCTCTGACGCACTTGGATACGACCTGTGGGATTTAGTCCAAAACGATGCAGACGGTAAACTTAACGAAACCCATATCACGCAGCCAGCGTTGCTTGCAGCGAGTGTTGCAATTTGGCGTGTTATTCGCGAGCAGGGCATCGATGTAGATTACTTAGCAGGTCACAGCCTTGGTGAGTACTCAGCATTAGTGTGTGGCGGTGCCATGGATTTTGCTGATGCTATCAAGCTTGTAGAAGCTCGTGGTAAATATATGCAAGAGGCTGTACCAGCCGGTGCGGGCGCTATGTATGCCATTATCGGATTAGACGACGCTGCCATTGCTGATATTTGCCAGCAAACTGCGATTGCTACAGGCGATGTGGTTGCACCAGTTAATTTTAACTCTCCAGGCCAAGTCGTTATTGCTGGCGAAAAGAGCGCAGCTGAACAAGCGGCTAATGCATGTAAAGAAGCGGGCGCTAAGCGCGCACTTCCTCTTGCGGTAAGCGTTCCTTCACACTGTGAGCTAATGCGCCCTGCGGCAGACAAATTAGAAGACGCGCTATCGTCATTGAACGTTAATGAGCCTGCAATCAATATTGTGAATAATGTTGATGTCACTATTGAAACCCAAGGTGATGCAATCAAGAACGCATTAGTTAGACAGCTTTATTGCCCCGTTCAATGGACGCGTACTGTTGAATACTTGGCGGCTGCGGGCGTTGAGCGCGTTATTGAAGTGGGTCCAGGTAAAGTACTTACTGGATTGAACAAACGTATCGACAAGAGCCTTGAATCTCTTGCAGTTAATACACCTGATGGTGTCGAAGCATTAAAACAATAAGGAAACGCAATGAGTCAATTAGACGGTAAAATTGCGCTTGTTACCGGCGCAAGCCGAGGTATAGGCAAAGCGATTGCCACGCAGCTTGCTCAGCAAGGTGCTACAGTTATCGGAACGGCGACCAGTGAAAATGGTGCGCAAGCGATCAGCGATTATCTTTCTGAATTCGGCGGCAAGGGTTTTGCGCTAAATGTCACCGACAAAGAAAGTGTAGATACAACATTAAAAGCAATTAACGAAGCTTTTGGTAGCATCGATATATTGGTCAATAATGCAGGTATCACACGTGATAATCTGCTAATGCGCATGAAAGATGACGAGTGGCAGGACATTATCGACACCAACTTAACTTCAATTTTCACACTGTCAA
The DNA here is from genome assembly GCF_056311775.1 of Alteromonas sp. ABH4_454. Lineage (NCBI taxonomy): Bacteria > Pseudomonadati > Pseudomonadota > Gammaproteobacteria > Alteromonadales > Alteromonadaceae > Alteromonas > Alteromonas sp. ABH4_454. The sequence goes on from NZ_CM149972.1 coordinate 2,650,888, forward strand.
AAGCGGTACTTCGCGGTATGATGAAGAAGCGTTTTGGTCGCATCGTGAATATTGGTTCAGTGGTGGGCAGTGCAGGTAACGCCGGACAGGCAAACTATGCTGCAGCGAAAGCAGGGGTTATTGGTTTTTCTAAATCAATGGCTCGTGAAGTGGCTTCTCGTGGTATTACTATTAACGTTGTAGCGCCTGGTTTTATCGATACCGATATGACAAAAGCGCTAACCGATGACCAAAAAGAGGCCATTTTCAAAGATATTCCGGCGAACCGTTTGGGTGCGCCTGATGAAATTGCAGCCACTGTTGCCTTTTTAGTAAGCGATGGTGCAGCCTATATTACAGGCGAAACTATCCATGTAAATGGTGGTATGTATATGGGGTAAATTCGCAAAATTTGCGAATTTTCCTTAGTTTGGGGTGGTATTTACCCGAACTTGGATGTAAAAATAGTATTTTACGAATTTCGAATGTCGCTGGTTTGACCAGAAAATTTGTTTAAACTGGTGCTTGCAAGGATGCACCTTGCAAAATAAACTAGCGGCACTTTTATTATCTAGTGACGTTTAAGGGAAACCTAGAATTATGAGTAACATTGAAGAACGCGTTAAGAAAATCATCGTTGAACAACTTGGCGTGAAAGAAGAAGAAGTAAAAGCAGAAGCTTCATTCGTTGACGATTTAGGCGCTGATTCACTTGACACTGTTGAGCTAGTAATGGCTTTGGAAGAAGAATTCGACACTGAAATTCCTGACGAAGAAGCTGAAAAAATTACTACTGTTCAGTCTGCAATTGACTACATCAACGCTAACAAAGACGCTTAAGTCTTAAGTAGCGACAAAGCGGCTCTTCTTACAGAGCCGTTTTTGTATCTCCTACCTTAGTTCCAAAGCGAGGGCTTTTTGTGACAAAACGTCGCGTAGTGGTTACTGGTCTTGGAATGCTTTCACCATTAGGTCTTAATAGCGAAGACACATGGCGCAAACTGCTCGCGGGCGAAAGCGGCATTGGTGAAATCACCCATTTCGATTGTAGTAACTATTCAACCCGTTTCGCAGGTCAAATTAACGATTTTGATCCGCAGGAATACATTGAAAAGAAAGAAACCAAGAAAATGGACCGCTTTATCCAATTGGGTATTGCAGCAGGCAAGCAAGCTTTGGTCGATTCTGGTTTAACTGTTTCACAAGATAATGCGCATCGCGTAGGTGTAGCCATTGGTTCAGGTATTGGTGGTTTAGAACAAATTGAACAAAACCATTTAAAACTGACAAATAGTGGACCTAAGCGCGTATCGCCATTCTTTGTACCTTCAACCATTACCAACATGATTTCAGGCTTTTTGTCTATCATGGAAGGGTTGAAAGGACCGAATTTAAACGTTGTGACTGCTTGTACAACAGGGGTTCATAACATTGGTATTGCCGCAAGAACTATTGCTTATGGCGATGCTGATGCCATGCTGGCCGGAGGCGCAGAAGCGTCTATTACTCCGCTAGGTATGGCAGGCTTTGCCGCAGCTCGTGCGTTGTCATCTCGCAACGACAACCCACAAGCAGCAAGCCGCCCATGGGATAAGGACCGCGATGGTTTTGTTATGGGTGAGGGCGCTGGCGTGGTAATGCTGGAAGAATACGAAGCAGCTAAGGCACGTGGTGCAACTATCTATGCTGAGCTAGTTGGTTTTGGTATGAGTGGCGACGCGTACCACATGACATCTCCACCTGAAGATGGTGAAGGCGCGGCCGCATCTATGCAAAACGCAATAAACGACGCGAAGATGGATGCAAGCGAAATTGGCTATGTTAACGCTCACGGTACGTCTACGCCTGCCGGTGACATTGCAGAAGTGGCTGCGGTAAAGCGTGTATTTAACGATCATGCTCACAAATTACTTGTTAGCTCTACTAAATCGATGACAGGGCATTTACTTGGTGCCGCTGGTTCCGTTGAGGCAATTTTCACTATTTTGGCACTGCGTGACAAAATGGCGCCGCCAACCATTAATTTGGATGAGCCAGGTGAGGGCTGTGACTTAGACTTTGTTGCACATAAAGCAAAGGCATTCAGTGAAGACTACGCACTGTGTAATTCATTCGGGTTTGGCGGTACGAACGGCTCATTGATTTTCAAGCGTATGTAACGCGCTCTAGCTAACACAATACGTTTGAGTTTTACTCACATTCAAAAGGCAGCTTCGGCTGCCTTTTGTTGTTTATATGAACAAATGTAATGTCGAAGATTGTGCGCGTCAGGCTTTCTTCATTGGCGAGTCAAATAATTTGTCACAGCTATAAGTTGTTTGACCAATGCAAGTTGGTATACTTCCCTCAAAGATAGTAACGGCGAACAAGAGTAGGCAGTGATAATTATTCCCAGCGCTACGCCTATTTCATCAAGTGATAGGGCGTTTAATTACGGAGATGGCGTGTTTACCACACTGATGGTGAATGAACACAAAGCAGAATTATTGCCTTACCATTTATCACGTTTAGAGCACGATACCGCTGCCATCAAACTGGATATCGATATAGATACTCTCGAAGCCGCAATCGCTGAACAAATTGAGGCAATAAAGAAAGCCCCAGAAGGAAACGCATCGACAAAGTATGTGTTAAAAGTTCACGTTTCTGGTGGTCAAGCAGGTAGAGGATACGCGCGAAGTGAAGACAGTGAAGCGCTTATAAGATTTAGTCAGCACCCGTACCCGAGCCATTACGATAGTTTGGCTAATAAAGGTGTTAGTGTGATATGTGCTCAAACAAGGTTAGCTATTCAGCCATTGCTTGCTGGTGTGAAGCATATGAATAGGCTAGAGCAAGTACTTGTAAAACACGAGGTAGATGAAGCTGGCGCTCACGACGCTATCGTTTGCGATACCCAAGATAGTATTATCGAAGCAAGCGCAGGTAATCTGTTTTTTTATCTTAATGACGAATGGTATACCCCCTCTCTAAAAGGGAGCGGGGTAAATGGTGTTGTAAGGCAGTGTCTCATTGATTCGCTGTTAAACGATAACAGTGTACTTCACGTTGGGAATTACGACCTTTCTTTTTTACGAAAAGCCAGCGCAGTAGTCATTACTAATGCGTTAATGGGGGTAATGCCGGTGAAACAAGTACGAATGACTGATTTTTCTGTGGTTAATTTTGATGTTAAAAGCGATGCAATTGCTCGCCTAAAGGCACGTCTTACTATTGCAGTGAAAAATGGGCAGTAAAAGAGGTCAGTGAGAAGTCGGCAGTAACAAGTGCACAGTAGAAAATGGGCAGTAAAAAAGCGATCAAAAATAAAGAGTAAAGGCAGCTAGCGAAACAAGCTGGCGCTTAAATTAACATTATAGATGCATACAAGAGAGCTTATGCATTCTAAGTGATTTGAAGAATTAGTCGTAGAACGAAGTAGAATGGAATATAAAACAATGTACAAAAGGGAAGCCCAAGTATGAAACGGGCTGTCATTATTTTACTGTCCCTTGTTATGGTTGCAGTGATTGGTGCTGCATGTGGCATTATGTATGTGTCTGGAAAGGTCACTTCTGAATTAACGCTAGAAAATGAAAGCTTATTTACCATAGAAAGCGGTAGTAATGCTTATCGCACGGTGAAGTTATTGCGTGAAGCAGAAATAACTGATGTGCCACCGTTTGTGGCAAAAGTATGGCTTAAATTTTTTGCAGGCAGCACCTCGGTTAAATCAGGTACATACATGTTGCGCCCCGACCAGTCGTTGGCGGATGTATTTACGCTTTTTACTCAAGGTGACGAGCATTTCTTTGCGGTAAGCTTAGTTGAAGGGCTAACCCTCTCACAATGGATTGAAACACTAAAGCAAAACCCCAATCTTGTTTTCGATTTAGACGAGAATAAATTAGGACAGTTAACTCAAGGTAACGGTGTTGATTGGTGTTGCGAACAGGTATCTCAGACCGAAGGGATGTATTTGGCTGATACTTACTTTTTTACTAAAGGTACAACAGCCAGTGAACTATTGAAGCGAGCTCACCATGCGCTTATTGAGTTTGTCTCTGTTGAGTGGGAACAACGGAAAACGGATCTTCCATTAGCCACACCCTATGAAGCACTTGTATTGGCGAGTATCATCGAAAAAGAAACGGCAGTACCTGAAGAACGTGACATGATTTCCGGAGTATTTGTTAATAGACTCAACAAAAACATGCGCCTTCAAACCGACCCGACGGTGATTTATGGTATTGGCCCCAAATTTGATGGAAATATTACGCGTAAACACCTTCGAACGGCAACGCCTTACAACACTTATGTTATTAAAGGGTTACCGCCAACGCCAATAGCCATGGCTGGCAAAGCGGCGATTCATGCGGCGTTACACCCGCTATCCACTGATGCTTTATATTTTGTAGCGAAAGGTGACGGAAGCCATCAATTCTCTACCTCGCTAGCTGAACACAATGCAGCTGTGCGAAAATACCAGTTAAAACGATAACCCTGCTGTTATAGCTACATAGTACGTAGCAGTGATCTAGCCAGTAGGTTATAGCTAAATGAAAACAGAGTTTAAAAAGTAATGCGCGGAAAATTTATTGTAGTTGAAGGCCTTGAAGGGGCAGGAAAAAGCTCTGTAATAGGGCTAATTGTTCAAGCATTAAAGGGTGCTGGAAAGCGCGTTGAGCAGACTCGTGAACCAGGTGGTACACCTATGGCGGAAGCCATACGAGAATGTGTAAAGCACGACTGGGATGAAGCCGTTAGTGAAGAAACTGAGCTGCTTCTTATGTACGCCGCTCGCGTACAACTGCTTACTAATAAAATATTTCCATCACTCGACGCAGGAGCATGGGTAGTAGGAGATCGACACGATTTATCCTCACAAGCCTACCAAGGTGGCGGTAGAGGGGTAAGTGAAGCAACCATGTCCGCCATTAGCGATATTGCACTAAAAGGGTTTAAGCCAGATTTAACCCTATACCTAGACGTTGAGCCAGCAGTAGGGCTAGAGCGGGCTCGCGGACGTGGCGAGCTTGACCGCATTGAGCAAGCCGGGCTCGCCTTTTTCGAGCGTACCCGTGCTAAATACCTGTCGTTGGCCGAGCAAGATGAATCGATAGTAGTAATTAGCGCAATGCAGCCTATGGAAAAGGTTCATCAAGATGTTATTGCCACTATCACCGATTATGTGACCAACCAAGAATACACTGGCACCGTAAGTGAAAGTAGCAATTCAGTGCAAAACGAAAGTCAGCAGGAGAGAGGGTAATGCAAATGCTGCCCTGGTTTGCTGCAACGTTTTCGACTTTGCTAACGCGATATATGGCAAAGAAACTGCACCATGGCCTACTGCTAACTGGCCCAAAGGGCATCGGCAAAAATCAACTCGCAGTGGGCTTAAGCAACGCGTTATTGTGCAAGCAACCTAGTACCGACGGACCATGCGAGCAGTGTCAAAGCTGCCATTTAAGACAGGCGGGAAATCACCCAGACTTTCACGTGTTGGAAAGTGAAAAGCAGCTAGGCGTGGACAAAATTCGCGAAGGTATTGCCAAGCTCTCTGGTACTGCGCAAATGGGGGGAAACAAAGTGTTGCTGATCCCCCGAGCCGACACCATGACAGAGGCGGCGGCTAATGCGCTATTGAAAACCTTAGAAGAGCCCACAGATAATACTTTCTTACTGCTGATTACTGACAGTATCAACAAGATCATGCCGACCATATTGAGCCGGTGTGAACGACAGATACTTGCGCTTCCGTCTGTACCAGAAAGTTTGAACTACCTTAAGGCTAAAGGCGTAGAAGATGCTAGCGAAGCATTACTGGCGGCCTATGGTTATGCGCCCCTTCGCGTGGAAGAAGCGCTCTCTGGTGACGAAGATATTAGTTATCGCAATTTCAGTGATGGTATGCAGGCGCTTTTAGCAGGTGATGCCAACATGCAGGTGCAAACACTTGCAAATAAGTGGCAGAGCAATGCGCAGCAAATCGCATTGTGGTGCCAACAACTGGCCCGTGACGAATACATGAAACGTCAACAGGCCGTCGACTTTAATCGCTATGTAGCGTGTGTAGAGGCAGTAAAAACGCTCGAACATGCTGGGGTGAATAAATCGATGGTACTTTTTGGGCTGTTAAAACAGTTTCAACGTTAACAGATAAAAAGGTTTTATTTCCTTTTGTCTGAAAGCAATTTATTAATACAGGTGTAGTTTGTTCGTAGATTCTCATTGTCACTTAGACCGACTTAAGCAAGGGCCAGAAGAACTGGCTGAAACGTTAAATTTTGCTAGAACACGAGGTGTAGAGCACTTTCTTTGCGTGTGCGTATCGGTTGGCGATTACGACAGCATGTTAGACGCAGTTAGCCAGTTTGATGACGTTTCAGTATCTTGTGGTGTGCACCCGCTGCATCAAGATGAAGCGTGCAGTTATGAGGAACTGCTAGAGAAGGCGCAGCGTGAAGAAGTTGTGGCGATTGGTGAAACAGGGCTGGACTATTTTTATAGCCCAGAAAGCAAAGATATTCAGTTAACGTCATTCGTCGATCACATCAAAGTAGCTAACGAAACCAGAAAGCCGCTTATTATCCACACGCGAGATGCAAGAGAAGATACCATCAACTTACTCCGTGAACACAAAGCAGCGCATACCAAAGGCGTTTTACATTGTTTTACTGAGTCATTAGAGATGGCACAGGCCGCTATAGAGATGGACTTCTACATCTCTATTTCCGGCATTGTGACTTTTAATTCTGCTGATGAATTACGTGAAGTGGTAAAAGCTATACCTTTAGAGCGGCTGCTTATTGAGACTGACTCTCCTTGGCTTGCGCCTGTACCTCATCGGGGTAAGCAAAACCAACCTGGTTATGTAGTGGAAGTGGCTGAGTTTATAGCAGAGCTCAAAGGTGTATCGGTAAAAGAGCTAGCTGACATCACTACACGCAACTTTTACACATTGTTTTCTTTGGCTGATAAGAAAGCAGCGTAACTAAAAAGCAGTTGGCTTACATGAGGAGGTGGGTATGCCCCAATGGCGACAGGGATTGACAAAAAGTCTACACCAAACCCGCAGTATGCCCGAAAGTCGATATTTTCAGTTAGCTACGGTCGATGGCAGCGGTACTCCGTTTTGCCGAACTGTAGTATTTAGAGGGATGACCGACGAAAATCAGCTAGTTGTTATCTCTGATACCCGAACAGAAAAGTACAGCCAGCTAGAGCAAAACGCTCAAGCACAAATATGTTGGTATTTTTCTAAAAGCAGAGAGCAATACCGTTTCTCTTGCCTCGCTACAATAATCACTGCGAGTCAGGATGTTGACTTAGTTAAACAGCACTGGAATAAGTTGTCGGACGCGGGGAAAAAGCAGTTTCTATGGGGCGAGCCGGGTACGCCTCGTAATGATGGCACAGCGCTTCAAATAGAAGGCGATTTCGATGAAGTGCCGCCTCATTTCTGTGTAATATTATTGGCTATTGAAAGCGTAGATTACCTGAATTTAAGAGGAAACCCACAAAGCCGAGAATGGCATCAAAAAGACGCCAATGGCAACTGGGTGAGCCAATCTCTAATCCCCTAAGGTGCTTTAGGTATATGAATAACCCTCCCGCTGTTGTAATGTTATTAAACAGGGGAGGGATAAATAGCCTTTATAAAACTTGCGAGATAGGCGTGTCGCCCTTAAATAGGTAAGTAGTAATATTTTCACTACTTTCTCTTGCAACACTTTCAACAATAGCCGTTGCCACATCTTCTCTAGGAATTACAGCATCATCTTTATTGCTTGGCATATCAGTGCGTACCAAATGGGTACCTGGTTCGTTTAATAGAGTGCCAGGGCGTAAAATAATATGGTGCAAACCACTGTTAATTAAGTGCTCATCTGCCATGTGCTTGGCAACTAAATAGGGCTTGATTGCCGAATCTACGCTATCAGGGTCGCCTGCACCGATAGAGCTCACCATGATGAATTTAGGTGTACCTGCCGCTTTGGCATAGTTTACTGCGTTACGTGCAGCCCATAGATCGATCATGAGTGTTTTATCTGCACCCGTGTTACCACCCGAGCCCGCGGTGAATACCACCACATCAATTCCTTCAAAATGAGAAGAAAAATCTTTCTCTAGATCTTGCTTTACAACACTAAGATTATCATTTTGTATGTCAGATAGTTTGTCAGGACTTCTCACCGGTGCTAAGACCTTGTGCCCTGCATCTAAAAGCTTTACGGTAGCTTGTTTGCCAATTTGTCCTGAAGCGCCAATCACTAATACATTAGCCATAATGGTATCCTCCTTGCATTTGAAAAGTATTTATCGTTTATCGTTACAAGGTTGCATAGGAAACAATGGCAATATGCGATCATTAACTGCGATGGAATGCTGCCCTAAAGAGATTGGCTGCATTAATTGATACGTGGGGGCAGTTAGCGGAACGAGTCAGATGCTCGACGTTAAAGGGACATAAAACTACAATTATTTAACAACGGCGTTTCGACCAGACTCTTTACCTAGGTAGAGTTTTTTATCTACAGCGTGAATACAGGCATCTACACTGTCATAGTCTTTTATATCTGCGACACCACATGTGATGGTAACGCTGACCGAATGCGGCGGTGCCTCGACAACTTGTTCCGCTACACTTTTACGTAACTTCTCAGCGACCCAATAGGCCTCTTGTACATTTAGTGAAGGCAATAAAATTAGAAATTCTTCTCCACCCCAACGTGCAATAACATCACTTTCCCGTAGGTTATTTTCCAGAGTGTTAGCTATTTTAACCAAAACGGCATCGCCCACGTGGTGGCCATACTCGTCATTAATTCTTTTGAAAAAGTCGATATCAACGATTAGTAACGAAAAAGCGCGGTTGTGTCGTTTAAATTCGTGCCACTCAACTTTGGCTCGTTGGGTGAAATAGCGTCTGTTTTTTAGCCCAGTCAATGAGTCTTGAGAAGATAAAAGCGTCAATTTCTCAACCATGGCTTCGAGGTCTCGCGTTTTTTCTTCTACTTTCAGTGAGAGCTCTGCTGAACGTGCTTTTAGTGCTGAAATTCTCAGCCAAACTATCGTAGTAATGAACAATAAGATAGAGAGTAACAATACACCACGCCAAACTGGCTTATCCCACCATGGCGGTATAACTATAATTTCGAGTTGGGCCTCATCGCTGCTCCAGACGTTTTCTTGGTTTATCGCTTTTACTGTAAAACGGTAGTGACCGGGCTCTAAATTTGTATAGGTCGCCACACGCGCTTTGTAGTCGGTAAATCGCCAGCTATTTTCAAAATCTACCAATTTGTAAGCGTAGCGCAGTTCATTGGCATTCATGTAATCAGTTGCTGCAAATTCAATGGATAGCGCAATATTATTATGGGTAAGTTCTATCTTTTCCCCTAAATTGAGCCGCTGTTGAACGCTAGTGCCATTGTTCTGATCTCTATTTACAGTTTCTACTTTTGTGAGGTGTACGTCAGGAGACCATTTAACGTTGGTAACGTCAGAGGGGTTAAACTGAGTGAGCCCTTCAGCGCCGCCAAAAAGAATCGTGTTATTTTCGGTAGTGGCTACAGAGCCGATGTAGTACCCCGTAGAGAGGGCACCATTTTCTGCACCATAGTAATAAAGAGTATCGAGATCGGGCGCTAGATAAGAAATGCCTACTATTGTTGAAATCCACAATCCATATTCATCATCTTCGACAATGGCACCAATTGAAATCTTACTTAGTCTGCTCTCTGGCTTTATTTGGTTAACGTTGATGGAAGATAAATCATCATTATTTTGAGTGACAAAAAATAAGCCGTCAGCTTGTGTTCCTACCCAGTAGCCACCGCGTTTTGAGCGCGAAATCCACGTCACCACTGTGCTGTCTGTTATTTTGTCCGTGTAGTCACTGATGCTCGTTAACTCACCAGTAAGTTTATTGGCAAAGTGTAAGCCTGTTACCGTGCTGAGCCATGCACTTTCGTTATTTTCAAAAAGGATGCGAGTAGTAAGGGAGAGGGGCCATTGCTTAATAACACGCCCCTCAGACGGGCGATAAACAAATACACCGTCACTATAACCACCAAACCAGATATCACCCTGAGCATCCATGTTTACGCTATAGCCAGATTTACCCTGTAGCGCCACAATTTCAAGCTGTCGTGTTTCATTATTTAATTTTGCCAGCCCACTGCGCGTGGAAACCCAGAGCGTATCGCTAGTTTTATCGTAATAAACACCGGTTAGCTTATCGCTTGCACTATCGTCGGTTGTTCGAGCGTTATCTGGCGTAAATGGCCCCTGGTAAGTTTTATTGAAGGTATCGTAAATCCATAACCCTTTTTCGTTGGTTAGCCATACTTTATTACCCTTGTATTCGGTCATCGAGCCTACAATACGGCCATTTCCCACTTCGGTAGTATAAAAGTTGCTTAGCTCAGGGTTGCTTATTGCAAAACCATCGTCTTTGGTTCCGACGACCACGAGACCCGATTTTGTTTGGTATAGACTTGAAACGCGCTCGTCTCCTGAATCCTTGTCACTGATGGGGAAGCGTAACACTGTGTACGGGCTATGCGCTGTTAAAAGGTTTAAACCTCTTTCAGTTGCTACCCAAACGTCACCATTGCGTTGAAGTAAAATATCCGTAACCGAGTTATCCGACAGGCCCTGTGCTTCACTGGTACACTGTTTGGTAATGACTCCAGGTTCTGAATTGGGGCTAAATAAGCAAATACCATAAGTAGAAGTCCCTAACCAAAATCTTGAACGCTCGGCAGCGACGAGGCGAGTAAAGTTAACACCCTTGTAAGCAACTAATTCTAGCGAGCTTTTAAAAGGGTCGAGCTTATAAAGACCTGAAGTGGAGGTCACATAAAGCGTATTGCCAATGAGCTCTACATCGGTAAGCGTACTCGTAGTATCGGGAAGATAACTGACTAATTCTATGCTGTCGGTTTTCTCGTGGTATCGATACAAATTTCGTTCAGATATTATCCACAGCATGCCGTCGTGCGTGGTTTTCAGTCTATTGATAATCTGTTTGTCGAATGACGATGAAACGGGGAGGGCGTAATGAATAAACTTTTCAGTGTCGACATTTAAGCGGCTCAGGCCACTAAACGTACCAACCCAAATAAACTGACCGTCTAAGCTTGCTTCTAATTGTAGAACACTAAGTGTTTGAAGGCCTGAAGATTCATCCTCGCCCCACATTCCAAAATTTCTAAAGGTATAACCATCAAATTTATCTATACCTGACTGGGATGCTAACCACAAAAAACCGTATTTATCTTCTGCGATGTCAGAAATGGTGACATGGGTGATGCCGCTTTCCATGTCGAATGTATTAAAAGCGGGGGCACCAATTTGTGCGTGTGCAGAAAGGTTCCAGCTAACCAATAAAGTGAGGATAAAGAAGAGGCATGCTGAAGGACAGCGCATATCATTGCAACATTAAGAATTATTCATAAGTGTAAGTTACGCTAATGCCGGGGACTTTCAATAGAACAAAAGTTTAAATCGTACAAAAAAGCCCCATGTTAAAGGGGCTTAATTACTTAGAAATGTTAGCAATAGTGCTGCGATTTAATCTTTATAGAAGCATTACCAACCGCACTGGCGTGTTGCGTTTTGCTCATCCAGCCAGTTTTTAAGTGGCGCAAAGTAATCGGCAATAGTACTTGCATCCATTTGGGGTGAGCCTGTTAGCGTCTCTAGAGCATTCTGCCAAGGTTGGCTCATTCCCATTTCTAACATCTCGTTAAGCGCTTTACCTGCTTCTTCGCTGCCGTAAATAGAGCAGCGGTTTAACGGACCTTCATCACCGGCAATATCACACAGTGCTTTGTGGAATTGGAACTGAAGAATATGCGCAAGGAAGTATCGGGTATAAGGTACATTAGCTGGTACATGATATTTTGCTCCAGGGTCAAAGGCATCAGCACTGCGTTCAACAGGTGCCATTACACCCTGATACTTTTCTCTTAATTCCCACCAAAGCTGATTATATTGTTCAGGTGTAACCTCACCAGACATGACCTTCCAACGCCACTGATCAACCATCAAGCCAAAAGGAATAAAGGCAATTTTATCAAGCGCTACCTGCATCAGCATACCGATATCATTTGATGCGTCAGGGATTTCATCTATCAAATCAATTTGCTTAAGATACTTAGGCGTAATTGACAGGGCTATTGTATCGCCAATGGCTTCATGAAAACCGTCGTTTGCAGAGCCACGGTAAAGCAGAGGCTGGTCTTTATAAGCGCGTTGATAGTAGTTGTGACCTAACTCATGGTGAATAACGTTAAACTCTTCGCCAGTCTTTTGGATACACATTTTTATGCGCAGATCGTCTTTGTCATCCAAATCCCATGCGGAAGCGTGACACTGCACGTCACGTCCTTCAGGTTTTTGAAACATTGAACGTTCCCAAAAAGTGTCTGGTAGTTCTTCAAAGCCAAGGGATGAGAAAAATGACTCGGCCTGTTTAACCATGGCTACTTCGTCATACCCTTGTGCAGCAAGTGCACCGGTTACATCAGGCACTTTCATTTCCTGTTGAGGCTTAACGATGTCGTAGATGTTTCCCCATGATTGCGCCCACATGTTACCCAAAAGATGAGCCGGAATCGGCTGGTCTTGGGGCACTACGTCTTCGCCATAGTGTTCACCTAGCTTAGCGCGAACATGGCAATGTAGTGACTCATAAAAAGGCTCTACTTGCGTCCATAGACGATCTAACTCTTTGGGAAAGTCGTCTGCCGGCATGTCATATTTGCCCCGCCATAGCGCACTTACGTTTTCAAACCCAAGTTCCGCCGCACCTTCATTGGCAAGTGTTACTTGTTCGGCATAAAGTGGTGCCATAGGTTTAGATACTTCACGCCAGCCAGTCCAATACTCTAACAATTTATCGGCATCGCGTAGGGTTGCCATTTCAGCGCTCATTTCGACCAGGCTTTTACACGTACCATCTTCGCTGCAATACTCACCAGAGCCGTACATGGCACTTAAATCAGAACCAATTTTTGCAAGACGCTCAGCTTTTTGTGCATCTGCCGGCGGCGGCATTGTTAAACTATTTTTAAGTAGATCAAGCTGTCTGCGAGTGTCGGTATCTACTTCTACATCGTTAAACTTCGCTGCTTCTTTCGCTAGCTTAGCCACTTTTGTTGATAGCACTTCGTTAAAATAGGCACTAACTGCAGCAGTGTCGAAATTGATATTGGTTGCATAGCTCCATTCTGCATGTGCAGCCGGCACCTGCATTTTCGCAATATCATCCTGCGCTTGCTGTAAGAACTGTTTCGCGTCTTGCGCGGTAAGTTCGGGTTTAGTTTCTGTCTGAGTAGTACTCTCGCCACACCCCATAAGCGATACGCTTACTAATGCTGCTATCAGTGTACGTTTATGATTGAGCATACTTTGTCCTTTAATTATTTTGGTTTTAAAGTGAATCGACGTTCACATAGACATGAGGTAGCATTGTGTAACGCTGCGCAGTTTTTGTAAAACAAATTTGATGTTCGAGTTAAGCTCGCTGCGGCGAAACAATAGACGCTTATATTTATCAAATAAAACCAACTAACTAATAAGGAAGAATTTATGTCAACGGAAGAACCGGTTTATTGGGGGCTTAATGCTCGCAGCTACTGCACACTTATCCACGTGTCGCAATTATCCAGCTTTATTATTCCTGGCTTAGGCATTGTTTTGCCAATTGTGCTTTGGATAGCGCATAAAGATCAAAATGAAGATATTAATCAGCACGGTAGAGTGACGGCAAATTGGCTGCTTAGCCTGCTCGTTTATTCGGTGATTTGTTTTATTCTTACTTTTATCATCATAGGCGCCCTAGGGTTTATCGTACTTGGTTTGATGAACATTATTTTTGCGATAATAGCTGCGGTAAAAGCTAATAAAGGCGAGCTGTGGGTATATCCACTAAGCTTTCAGTTTATAAAACGCTAGCAAAAACGATGAGTTGTCTGTAATTTAAACAATTCATAGGCTGAACATTTAATTATTCATCAAGGAAGAGAAGCACAATGCAAAATCAAACAGATAATAAGATTCCTGGTGCTGCTACTGCTTATTGGACTGCAGTACTGAGCTGTACCCTATTTATTTTCGGTGGGTTTGCAATTGTGTTCTCTTTGCTGTCACTATTTTTGGCTCGCAACGCTAAGAAAAGCCTATCCCTTCCTTACAAGCAATATTCAAACTCATCGACGCTTACCAAAGGGAAAATTATTGCTTACATAGGTTTAGTATTAAACGTTGCTGTTTTAGGTGTCACAATTTGGACTCTGAATACCATTGGCTGGGACGCATGGTCTGATGAATTCGTTCGTAGGTGGAATGAAGGGCTCGAGCAGCATAGTCGTTAACGGCTAGTTATTGAGGTTTATTGTTTACGGTTGAAGCTACCGCTAGGTAAAGCGTCGTGGACTAGATATTGACCTTTCTTTTTGGCGAAAGTTGGCGACGGCAAAATATCAATACGTTTAAAGGTGTTTAGCGCTAGCGATTTGCTTTGACGAATTTTTTTATAACTCTGAGAGGCGGTAGTTACCTTAAGGGTTGATATTGAAGGCGTCGTTTCTTGTGCGAAGCTAAAATTTGAGGCGCTTATAATGGTAAACAGCCCTACAGTGGAAAAAATGTTTTTAATCAGTTTTTTCATCGCACTCTTCTCTTTCACACTAAGAAAAGATCTCGGAGGCGGTTGCACTCGCCTCCTTAATCGACTTTGTTTGTTCCCCTCCATTACACCTAAAGTAGAGAAAAACCTAAAGGCACTGTGTTATACAAAGGTATAGCTTCTTATACTTAGAGCTAGGATATTAATTAGCAATTCTGTTTATCACCATGCGGTTACACCGCCGTCTACGGCTATGGTTTGCCCATTCATATAGCTATTGCCTGGTGACAACATTAGCATCATGGTGTTTACGATTTCTTGCGGCTCGCCCAAACGTTTCATTGGGCTGCCCATGCCAAGCTGTTCCCGTGCCTCAGGGGTATTGTAACCATCCACGTTTAAAATATTAGTTGGGCTATAAAAGGGGCATATGGCATTAACACGAACATTTTTACGGCCATATTCTACAGCTGCGGTACGGGTAATTCCCGACACTGCGTGTTTTGCCGCAGCGTAGGCACCACCTTTAGGCGCTCCGCCTAACCCAGCTAGTGAGCTAACATTGAGAACGTGGCCCTGCTTTTGTGCGAGCATGACTGGAATTTGATATTTCATTCCAAACATCACCCCTTTCACGTTTACAGCAAACTGTGAATCTATAATCTCTTCAGTCATCTGGTGCACAGGCGCTGGATTGTGGGCGATTCCGGCATTATTTACGGCGATATCTAGCCTACCGAAGGTTTCCATAGCTTTATCAACTAGAGTTTTGTTCAGCGATTCGCTTGCTATATTGCCTGCTAGCACCACTACATCTGTTAGCGCTTTTACATCGTTCTGCGTTTCTTCAAGGGCGGTTTGGTTAATATCAGAAAGCACGAGCTTCGCGCCTCTGTTAGCAAGTCCTAAAGACAATAAACGGCCAAAACCACTGCCTGCACCTGTTATCAATACAACTTGCCCGGTAAAGTCGAGTAAAGCGTCCATGGTAAACTCCTAGTGTCTAATATTTATGGAAGTTAAGTCTGTTGATAGTTTCTCGTTGAAACTATTTAAGCTGTGTTTGTTTAACAAACTGAATAAGTAGATTAGCTAGCTCTTCGCCTTTATCTTCTTGAATAAAGTGCCCGCCGTTTTTCACTGTGGTATGGGGCATGCCTTTGCAGCCCGGCACCAGCTTTTGAAATATCTTATCGCCACCTTTAGTGACGGGGTCACTATCACCAAAAGCGGTAACAAAAGGTTTTTGGAAGCCCTTAAGTTTTTCCCAAGCATTTCTGTTCGCTTGCGCCTCTGCATTATCTGGGCTTGTAGGAACAAGTAGGGGGAACATGCGTGCACCAGCCTTATAACTCTCGTCAGGGAAAGGGGCGTCGTAGGCAGCCAGTGTTGCAGCACTTAATTCGGTTGTCGTTGCATTTTGGATAATGGTTGAAGTTGGGAATTGGGGCACGTCCTGAGAGAAACGACGCCATTTGATGAAAGCATCACTTGGTTGGTGGTCACCGGTCGGCAGTCCGGTGTTAGACACCATTACGCCGGAAAAACGGTCTGGCATATCTGCAACGAGTCGCAGTCCTAACAGACCTCCCCAATCTTGGCAAAACAAGGTCACCGGGCCTTTAGTGACCTGTGTAAACCAGTCTTTTGTCCATATCACGTGGCGTGCATAAGAATAGTCTTCTTTTCTTACAGGCTTGTCAGAACGTCCAAAACCAATTAAATCCGGTGCTATCACATTGAACCCTGCGTCAGCTAGCAGTGGCATCATTTTTCGATAAAGGTAGGCCCATGTGGGTTCACCATGCATTAACAGAACTGTATGTCCATCTTGAGGGCCGCACTGATAGTACGCCATCGAAATCACACTACTGATAGTATCAGTGACTTCTACAAACTTAGGGGGGTAGGGAAAATCATCGATATTGTCAAAAGCACTTTCTGGCGTTTTACGGACCTGCATAGATAAACATCCTTTGTAAATAAAATGTAATTTAATGCTCTACGGTTGTTAACAAAAGCATTGGGGAGCGAAGCTGTCAATTAAAGCTTAAGTAAGCTATGTAAGGGGCTACACGGGAAGGTGAGCCTATAAAAGGGGTAGCGGTCATTATTAAAAATTATGATAAATGTCTATAACACCAATAAACTTGGATGATTAACAACACTGCAATAACATCCAGTTAACGTGATAAACAGGACATGGTTATGAGCGAGATGGAAAATAAAGCCGTAGAATATGCAGTACAACAGGGCGTTGCCACACTGACAATGCAGAGCGCGCCTGTAAATGCGCTATCCCGTGCTATTAGAGTAGGGCTAATAGAAGGTATAGATAGCGCACTCAATGACGAAAGTGTCAGTGCAATCGTTATTACATCTTCACTCCCTATTTTTTCGGGTGGCGCTGATATCAGTGAATTTTCTGGCGGCGATCTATCTCCCATGTTGCCTGAAGTGTTAGACAAAATAGAGAATGCGTCTAAACCAGTAATAGCAGTGCTTCCAGGGCCAGCGTTTGGTGGTGGTCTAGAGGTGGCGCTAGCGTGTCACCACCGTATTACTTTTGCCGACAACAAGGTCGGTTTGCCAGAAGTTAACCTTGGCATTCTTCCCGGTGCCGGTGGTACACAGCGTTTGCCACGCCTAAGCTGACGCGCAAACGTCACTGCAAATGATTGTCACAGGTAAACCAACTTCTGTCGTTAAATTACCCGGTGTATTCGACAAAATTTCTGATAAGCCTGAACATTTGCTTGAAGATACCAAAGCGTATTTACAAGGTTTAACACCTGATAAAGCGATAAAGCGTACCAGTGACATTACGCTGACTATGTCAGATGAGACGCAGGCCGTGTTCGATGCAGTTACCGCACAAACTAAGAAAGCGGCTCGAGGTTTCTTTGCGCCATTAAAATGTATTGAAGCTGTGCGCGGTGCATACACGCTAGCGTTTGAAGACGGCCTTAAAAATGAAGGCAAGCTTTTCATGGAATGCATGAACACGCCACAGGCGCGTGCCCAACAGCATTTCTTCTTCGCTGAGCGTGCAGCAGGTCACGTAAGTGATTTTGATAAAAACACCCCAGAGCGCAGCATCGAAAAAGTCGCCATTATCGGTGCAGGCACTATGGGCGGCGGCATTGCTATGAACTTTGCCAACGCGGGTATTCCAGTCACCATGCTAGAGCTTAAAGAAGAAGCGCTAGAGAAAGGTCTGGCCCTTATTCGTAAGAATTACGAAAATTCAGCGAAAAAAGGTAAGTTGACCCAAGAACAAGTAGAAAGTCGAATGGCGCTTCTTTCTGGCACGACGTCATACGACGATCTAGCTGATGTCGACCTGGTAATCGAAGCCGTTTTTGAAAAGATGGAAGTAAAGAAAACCGTATTCTCAACACTTGATAAAGTGTGCAAGTCAGGCGCTATTCTAGCCTCTAACACATCTACTCTAGATATTGACGAAATCGCGACAGCCACCTCTCGCCCTGAAGATGTCATTGGGCTTCATTTCTTCTCGCCAGCCAATGTAATGAAGCTACTTGAAGTGGTTAAAGCTGAGAAGACATCTGCTGAAGTTATTAAAACTTGTATGAAGATGGCTAAGAAAATCAGAAAGGTCGCTGTTTTAGTAGGCGTATGCTTCGGATTTGTGGGCAATCGCATGATTGAACCCTATGGCCGTGAAGCGAACCGATTATTACTTGAAGGGGCAACGCCTGAGCAAGTCGACCGCGTGCTTACCGAGTTTGGCATGCCAATGGGCCCGTTCACCATGGGAGACATGGCAGGTTTAGATATTGGCTATTATGTGCGCCAGTCTCGCCAAGAGCATATCTCTCACGACCCTGCTTATGGTGCTGTAGCAGATCGCCTCGTTGAAATGGGGCGCAACGGTCTAAAAACGGGTCGTGGAGCCTACAACTATGAGCCGGGCAGTCGAGTACCCATTCCAGATCCTGAAGTATTAGAAATTGCTAAGCAGGAAGCTGAACGTTTAGGCGTGGTCCAGCGTTCAGATATTAGCGATGAAGAAATCTTAGTTCGCGTCATGTATTCATTAATAAACGAAGGTGCTGCCATCTTGGAAGAGGGTATAGCGGCTAAATCTAGTGATATTGACGTGATATATGTTTACGGCTATGGCTTCCCTGTGTATCGCGGCGGCCCTATGCAATATGCAGACGAAGTAGGGCTTGGCACTATCTTAGATAAGCTAACGACTTATCGCGATCAGCTAGGTGAGTACGGAAAAACGTGGCTTGAGCCGAGTGACTTACTTGTGAAGTTGGCGCAGGAAGGTGGCACATTTAAAAATTACCAACCCAAGTAGGGATAGGTGAAACGCTGGCGGCGTAAACACTGCGTGTTTTACGCCTGTCGAAACAAATTTTAAATAAAGCTAAGTGGCTGATCTAGGAATCGATGCTAAGAAATTGGCCTTAGATTAAAAGCACTAGCGAAATTTAGGCTGAACATTCAGCCCAACTGAAAGGAACAATACAATGCGTGATGCAGTTATCGTAAGTACAGCACGTACGCCAATAGGCCGCGCCTATAAAGGTGCGCTAAACAATTTGCCGGCCCCTTCTTTAGGTGGTCATGCCATTCAAAACGCAGTAGCTCGCGCAGGTATCGACCCTGCCAGTGTAGACGATGTAGTTATGGGTTCGGCACTTACTCAAGGCAGCGGCGGCATGAATATAGGTCGCTTAGCGGGTCTTGCAGGTGGGTTGCCCGTGACTGTAGCTGGCATGACGTTAGACCGTCAATGTAGCTCTGGTATGTATGCCATTGCTACCGCTGCGAACTCAATTCGCACTGGCGACACCAATATAATGGTTGCAGGCGGTTTAGACTCAATTTCACTTGTGCAAAATAAGAACATGAATATGTTCCGCGCTGTAGACCCTGCACTTGTTGCGAAGCACAAAGATATTTATATGCCTATGCTTCAAACCGCTGAAGTAGTGGGTAAACGCTACAACATCAGCAGAGATGTGCAAGATGAGTACGGTTATCAAAGTCAAATGCGCACCGCAGCAGCCCAAGAAGCAGGTAAATTTAACGACGAAATTGTTCCTATTACTGCAATTCAAGCGGTATTCAATAAAGAAACAGGCGAAACCTCTGAGCGCGAGGTGACCTTGTCGAAAGACGAAGGCAATCGCCCAGAAACAACGTTAGAAGGGCTTAAAGCACTGAACCCTGTTATTGAAGGCGGTTGTATTACTGCAGGTAACGCAAGTCAGCTCTCAGATGGTGCAAGCGCAACAGTAATTATGGATGAACAGTCGGCAGCAAAAGGCAATGCCCAGCCTCTTGGTATTTATAGAGGCATTGCCGTGGCTGGCTGTGAGCCGGATGAAATGGGAATTGGCCCAGTATTCGCCATTCCCAAGCTATTAAAGCAGCATGGATTAACCATGGACGATATCGGTCTATGGGAGCTTAACGAAGCGTTTGCAGTACAGGTTCTGTATTGTCGCGATAAGTTAGGCATTCCAGACGAATTATTAAATGTTAACGGCGGTGCCATTTCTATTGGTCACCCGTACGGCATGAGCGGTGCTCGCATGGTGGGTCACGCACTCATCGAAGGTAAACGACGCGGTGCGAAATATGTTGTTTGCACCATGTGTATCGGTGGCGGCATGGGCGCCGCTGGTCTATTTGAAGTTATATAGGTATTGGGTATGGAAGGTTATAAAGCTCCACAACGTGACGCCATGTTTGTAACACATGAGCTGCTAGATTATCAAAATCACTATCAAAAGCTGGGTTTCGAAGAAGCGTCTGAAGACTTAGTGTCTGCAATTTTTGCTGAAGCAGCTAAGTTTTCTGAAAACACCCTTGCTCCCATTAACGCATCGGGCGATGAAGAAGGGTGTAAGTGGGTTGACGGTGAAGTAACAACGCCAAAAGGGTTTAAAGAAGCTTACCAGACCTACGTTGAGGGTGGTTGGCCAAGTATGTCTCACCCAGAAGAGTTCGGTGGTCAAGCGCTACCTTATTCGTTGTCTTCTATTATCGCTGAGTGGTTCTCTGGTGCTAACCACTCGTGGGCTATGTATCCAGGGCTCAGTCAGGGCTGTATGGAAACGCTTAAGGCTCACGGCACGGAACTACAGCAAAAGATGTTCCTTGAAAAACTGGTTAGCGGTGAGTGGACAGGCACAATGTGCTTAACTGAAGCACACTGTGGCTCTGACTTAGGTATGCTTAAATGCCGTGCCGAGCCTCAAGAAGATGGCAGCTACAGCTTAACGGGCACAAAAATCTTTATCTCTGCCGGTGAGCACGATATGTCTGAGAATATCGTACACATTGTGTTAGCGCGCTTACCTGATGCGCCAGAGGGTACAAAAGGTATTTCGCTGTTTGTTGTACCAAAGTTCAACGTATCTGAAGATGGTGAAAAGCTAGACAGAAACGCGGTAGCCTGTGGCAGTATTGAACATAAGATGGGTATTAAAGCTAGTGCTACCTGTGTTATCAACTTTGATGGTGCTAAGGGCTTCTTAATTGGTCCACCTAACCGTGGCCTAAATTGCATGTTTACCTTCATGAATACCGCGCGTATTGGTACTGGACTAGAAGGTCTTGCTGCATCTGAAGCTTCTTTCCAGGGTGCATTGCGCTACGCGAAAGACCGCATTCAGTTTCGCTCACTAACGGGTCGTAAAAACCCTGATGGCCCTGCTGATCCAATAATTGTGCACCCTGATGTGCGCCGTATGCTACTAACACAAAAAGCGTTTGCTGAAGGCAACCGAGCGTTAGCGGCGTACTGTATGCAAATGGTAGACGTTACGCTCTACGGCGATGATGCAGCAGAAAAGCAGGTCGCAGAAGCTAAACTTGCTTTCTTAACGCCTATTGTTAAAGCGTTTTTGACCGAAACGGCTCAAGAAGCAACTAGCTATGGCATGCAGGTTTACGGCGGTCACGGCTTTATTAAAGAGTGGGGTATGGAGCAGTTGGCGCGGGATACCCGCATTTGCACCATGTACGAAGGGACTACCGGTATTCAAGCGGTAGACTTGCTGGGTCGTAAAGTAATGGGCTCTAACGGCGAGCTTCTGAACGTATTCGTACAAGAAGTCCGTGACTACTGTAATTCACTTCGCGACAACGCGCAGTTTAGCGCTTGGACGAATGCCCTGAATTCTCACCTTGATGAGTGGCAACAAATTACCATGGATATTGGTAAAGCTGCGGCGTCGAACCCTGATGAAATTGGTGCGGCGTCCGTAGATTACTTAATGTATTCAGGTTATGTCACTGTTGCTTACTTCTGGCTTAAAATGGCGGTGAAGGCACAAGAACAACTTGATGCAGGTAGCACTGAAACTGAGTTTTATAAGAGTAAAATTTTAACAACGGGCTTTTACTTTGACCGATTGTTGACACGTACTCGCTCACTGGTTTCTGCAATGCAGTCAGGCGCTGATAACTTAATGTCTATGCCAGAGAGTATGTTTGCCATAGAGTAATTACATAAAATTGAAACAAGTGCGCTAATATATAACGCACTAAAGGCCGAGAAAATTACGTAGCCGAGAAAATGATTGAACCATTGATCATCGGATATGTTGTTTTACTCGGCCTTTTTGTTCTTAAAGTAATTTAGAGGAAGTGAGCACTTTCGTTTTCTCCCAATACACAAAGGTTGATCATTGCCTAACGCTATTGTTATGGGGAGAGCAGGTTGATGCGTTTGATATAAGTGTGTGAGATAGAATTGAACACCATTTCCCACCGATTACAAAGCGGTTTAATTCAAGCGAGTCGCATTGGCTGCAAAGAAAAAAGCCTGAATAGGTATAAAAAGAAGTGATAGATTTTATAGAGACCTAGAAAGGGGTGAGGCCCCTAAAAGGGGCCTCCAGTGCGGCGTCCTGCCGCTACCATGTTGAACCGTTGCATCACATGGTGTGATTAACTTGTTTTATTAGATTCTGCCGTCGAGTTCAGCTGAGATAGGTGAGCTTTGTAGGCCTTGCTCAGCAATCCAAGCTTGGAGTGTTTTGCCGTCAGACTCTGGCTGAGCCAAGTCTTTGCTTGGCATTTTCTTAACAAGAAGTGTACCTACTTCAACTGCATTGTTGGTAATAGCTGTACGGATCAAACTTTGTCCGTTACAAGAGATACCAGAGTAGTAGTCGCGAAGCTTTAATTTGTAGTCTGACTGAACGCTACGCATTTTTTTACGAAGTTCGCCTTTATCATCTGCTTGAACAATAGTGCAAATGTTAGCTAGTGCTTCGTTTATGTCATTAGCTTGCGCTGCGTTAGAGAAAGCTAAAGTAGATGCCGCAATTACTAGAGAAGTTTTAACGATTTTCAACATGGTTAAATTCCTTCGTTTGTTGTTATTAAGATTATGTTTGTTCGTTGAGATGTATTAAACCTGAATCTAAGTTACTGAAAAACATGTTGTAAAATAACAGGGTATACCAAAGTATACCTATGAAAAATAAACTTACTTCCTCGCTCCTTACCTCACTCGATTTTTTAGCTACCAAAGCAGTCGTATTAAACTTTTAAGGGTAAGCTACATAGTAAAAGGCAATAAAAAAGGCCCCGTAGCAGAGGGGCCTTAGTGCAGCATGTGCTGCTACCATGTTGAATTGGTTCACATGGCTTTGTGAAAACGGTATCTAAATTCTGTCGTTAAGCTCTGCTGAGATTGGCGAGCTTTGTAAGCCTTGTTCTGCAATCCATGCTTGTAAGGTTTTACCGTCAGACTCTGGCTGCGTTAGGTCTTTGCTAGGCATTTTTTTCACCAGCAGTGTGCCTACTTCCACAGCGTTACTGGTGAGCGCTGTGCGGATAAGGCTTTGACCGCCGCAAGAAACACCTGCGTAATAGTCGCGTAGCTTCAATTTGAAGTCAGATTGAACGCGACGCATTTTTTTACGCAGTTCGCTTTTATCGTCAGCTTGTACAATAGTACAGATATTTGCCAAAGCCTCATTTACATCGTCAGCATGAGCTGAGTTAGAAAAAGCTAGAGTAGAGGCTGCAATTGCTAGAGAGGTTTTAACGATTTTCAACATGGTTAAATTCCTTCGTTTGTTTTATTAATCGGTTTGTTTGTTCGGGTTTAATTAAAAGACAACCAAAGCGTTTAAAAAATACTCACTGAAATAACTAAGTATGTCGACTAATACCTTATACTAAAGGTGTAAGTGGGTGAGGGGGCGCTATAGCCTTTAGTATATAAGGCATTGGTGAGATAGACGGCGGTTTAGAATTTATTGTTAAAGCACCAAATAAAGTGCAAAAAAACAGCGTTTGATGCCGTTTTTTTGCATTTTAACTATGTCGAAAAGCGAATTAGCGCCCAGTCAGTCTTAGTGGGTTGGCACTAAAAGCACATCAAAGTCCTTTGTTTACTCGGTGGAAGATGTGTTAAATTTCGAGTAATGCTGATGCTGTTCGCTCCGTTGTGATAAGGCCATTTAAAAACTTAGAGCGAAGTGCGCCCCTAATTGCTTTAAATTTACTATCGCCCGCCGCCACGCCAATAACAGGCTTTTCTGGCGTAGCTTTCAATTTAAAGCTCGTTACTTTTTCATTAATATCGCATTTTATGAGTGCACCTTCTTCATTAAAGATCCAACTTATGATTTCGCCACATGCGCCAGAGTCAGACAATACGCCTAATTCGTCGTCGCCGATAAAGCCGTCTTTGTAAAGCGGTGACACGCTACCTAAATTGCCGATACCGACAAAACTAATATCCGCCTGCTCAGCAAGCGCGTGAATGCGTGAAATATGCTGTTGTTGCTGCCACACTTCGCGTTCTGACTTACTTGAGGCTATAACTGGTGTCGGCATGGGGTAATGCTGCGCTTTTACCCTATCAGCAACGTGAACGGCAACATCATATCGTGTTGCTTCGCCGTTATCTGCAATATTGCCTACTAGCGACACTATTTTATGCTGGGGACAATGAAGAATAGATAGTTCATCTGCACATGCTCGAAGAACACGCCCTGTGCCAAAAGCAATGGTTTGTGGCGTATCAAATTTCAGGGCACGCTCTATAGCGGCAGCGCCTGCTTGGCCGAGTCCCTGTGTGGAGTTAGGATCGTCGTCAACGTTGGGTACCACTTCGCAAAATGTAAGCCCGAATTTTTCTTTAATCCCTTGCGCCAATTCCATGCATCTGGCTATGGGATGCTCCAAACGCACCTTGACCAAGCCTTCTGACATAGATAGTGCCACAAGACGCTGAGCGCTCTGACGTGATGTATTAAGGGTCTTTGCAATTTCGTCTTGTGTTTTGCCCCCAACGTAATACATCCATCCTGCTCTTGCTGCTTCGTCTAGTTTGTTGAGTTCGTTTTGTGCTTTCTTACTCATTTATTTTTCTCGCGTCGAAAATGTCAGGGAGAAGAGAATGAAATTCGTCCCATGAATTGAGTGATTTACTGTTATTTGGAATATCAGCTTTTATATCGTTATGTAAATGTGCACCACCGGTAAAATGAAGGCAGGGCATATTGGCGGCTACTGCTGCGGCTAAACCAGGCTGAGAGTCTTCAATAACTAAGCAGTTTTCAGGTTTTATACCCATGGTTGCGGCAGCATGTAAAAACAGGTCGGGTGCTGGTTTACCATTCTTTACCATAGAGCGCGTGAAAATACGTCCCTCAAAATAAGCGAAAAGGCCGGTGCTTTTTAACGCTTTAGTCGTTCTTTCGGGAGAACTGCTTGTGGCAACACAATAGGGAATGTGGCGGGCATCAAGGTTTGTTAATACGTTATTGATGCCTGGTGTCCTTCGCAATGAGTGCTCAAACTTTTCATAGAGCAGAGCGTGAAAGTCCTTTTTAACCACGTCAGTTAACTCAAAGCAAAAGTCCGTTTTTAGTATCTTTTCTACGTGTTCTACGCTTTTACCAAGAAAGTGAGCGATAAAGAACTGCTTCGATAAAGAAATGTTATAGACCGCTAGAATTTCCTGCCACGCTTCCATAGACAGCACTTCGCTATCAATGAGTACACCGTCACAATCAAAGATCACTAACTTTACGGTAGTTGTTTGCAAAGGTTACTTTCCCTCATATCAAAAACACCAGTTATACGAAGACTTCACTACCAAAAGGAAAAGAACATACCATCAAGTTGGTAATGACATAATATAACGGCGTGTACATTTGCCTAAGTGTAAAGTAATTGGTGCTTTGCTTTCTACCTTTTAAAACACTTTAGTAAAGAGCATATCGAAAGCTTATCTTTAATATTCAATTTATTAACAATTGCTGCTTCGCCAATATCCCGTAAGTTCAAAGGATTAGCGTTTTAATAGCGCTTTATTGGCGAAAAAATAGCAAATAATATTGTGTTAAATTTGTACTTACATCGCACTTTGTTTTGTTAATAGGTATTTACAATTCCATTTCCATGTGCAAATATCTACCGAAATGAGATATGTCCCATATAGTGAGCGAATGCTCAAAAGTGATTTTTAATAAGGGACGGCCACCTACAACAAGAGATTTGAAGATGAAGTCAACGTCGAGCGATATTGATATTTCACAAGTAAGCGATGAGCAACTCCCTGTCGCTAAACATAAATTAAAGGGATGGAAGCATTTCATGGGCTTATATGCCGGTGAACATGTTGCCGCAACAGAATTTGTTTTCGGTGCAACGTTTGTCGCCCTAGGCGCCACCATGACCGACATATTGTTAGGCTTACTTATCGGTAACCTACTGGCGGTTTTAAGCTGGACACTAATCACTACACCTATCGCTGTTGAAACCCGTCTAAGCTTGTACTCCTATCTTCAGAAGATAGCGGGCGATTCGATGACAAAACTCTATAACTGGGCGAATGTGATCATATTCACTGTAATATCTGCTGCGATGATCACAGTGTCGGCAACGGCGGTGCGCTTTGCGTTAAATATTCCTGCACAGTTGAACTGGTACCCAACTAATTTAGCCTTTGTCGCTGTAGTGCTAGCAGTAGGGGTTATCGTTGTGTTTGTTGCCATGTATGGGTTTAACGCCGTATCTGACTTTTCTCGCATTTGTGCACCTTGGCTGTTCACTATGTTCATCTGTGGTCCACTTATTCTTATGCCTGCACTAGCAGAATCTGTAATAGGGCAAACGTTTTTAACATCGTGGAACGACTTTATGCACATTGGCAGTACGTCGGTGTGGACGGGGTTAACACAAAGCGGTGAGCCAGGGATTGGTTTATTAGAAGTTATTGGCTTCTCTTGGGCAGCGAATACCATTACGCATTTTGGTCTTATTGATATGGCGCTACTTCGATTTGCAAAGCGTAAGCGCTACGGCCTTTGCACATCAGCAGGTATGTTGTTCGGTCATTATATCGCATGGATTTCAGCGGGTATTATGGGCGCTGGAACCGCGGTTATCGTTCAAAAATCGATAGTTGAACTCGACCCAGGCGATGTTGCTTTCCACGCGCTAGGTCTATCAGGTCTTGTTATTGTTATCGTTGCAGGTTGGACTACCGCAAATGCTAACCTTTATCGTGCCGGGCTTGCTGCACAAGCCATTTTCAAAGATAAGTCACGTACCAAAACCACTGCCGTTGTTGGTATGGTAACGGTGGCCATTGCTTGCTTCCCATTTGTATTTACCAAGTTACTACCGCTGCTAACTTATGCTGGGCTACTTGTTGTTCCAGTGGGTGCAATAGTATTCGCTGAGCATATGATTTTCCCTCGAATTGGGTATACACGCTACTGGGCACATTATCAAAGTCTTACTCATAGCACGCCAGCGGTTGCAAGCTGGGGCTTAGGACTTGTGTTCGGCTTTGGTTTAAATGCTTTAGATGTAATTTCATTCTATTACCTGTTTATACCAACCTGGTTCTTTACTATTGCGGTATATACTGCGCTTGCAGCCAGGTACGGCGCAAAACAGTCATACCCAGAGCAGGAAGCGCAGGTAGAGGCTTTCGATGCACGCGTTGAAGCGCATCAACAACAAGAAGCCGCGTTAGAAAACGACCACGTTGAAGATATCAGCGCTGTAACCAAATTATTGCGCCTTACTTCTGTAGCTAGCCTACTTGTGTCCATCGCGCTAGCAATTAAAACTTTTTCACTTAGTGACACGCTTGCCGTGTACGAATCGAACCGAGATCTATTTTTCAATATTGGGTTCGCGTGCACCGTTATCTATTTCGTTACTGCGTATTGGGCGATGCGTCGCCAAAAAGCGCTTCAAAGCTAATAAGGTTTTTATGCAATCTCAAACGTCTATTTTATTAAACAAAGCTAATTTACCGTCGTTGCCGGCAGGTATTCAGCGCCCAGCCTACGATGTGGAGAATGTTCAAACAGGTATCGTTCACATTGGGGTAGGCGGCTTTCATCGTGCACATGAAGCTATGTACGTAGACAGGCTGATGGCAAAAACCGGCGATTTGTCTTGGGGCATTTGTGGCGTGGGTCTTCGCGAGAACGACCGCGCAATGAAAAAAGTGTTCGATGAGCAAGATAACCTGTACACCTTAGTTGAAAAACATAACGACGGCTCACGCGTTGCGTCAGTTATAGGAGCAATGACAGGGTTTATGATGGCAACGGATAATCCTCAAGCTGTCATTGATAAAATGTCTGAGCCTGAAGTGCGCATTGTTTCTTTAACTATCACAGAAGGTGGTTATAACTTCGATGCGTCTACAGGGGAGTTTATTACCACTAACCCAGACGTTATTCATGACATTGAAAACCCCAAAAATCCAAAACTAGTGTTTGGTTATTTGGTTGCTGCTATTAAAAAGCGTAAAGAAAACAATGTTAAGCCATTTACTGTTATGTCGTGCGACAACATTCAGCATAATGGCCATGTGCTGAAAAAAATGTTGCTCGCTTACATCGAGTTATTTGACCAAGCGTTAGCCCAATGGGTTAACGAGAATGTTAGCTTCCCTAACTCTATGGTAGACAGAATTACGCCTGCTACGACAAACGAAGATATTGTTTCGTTAAAAGCGCAGGGTATTGAAGATAGCTGGCCGGTGGTATGTGAGCCTTTTGATCAGTGGGTTATTGAAGATGACTTTTGCAACACTAAGCCACAGTTTGACGAAGTGGGCGCACAGTTTGTTAGCGATGTAGCCCCTTATGAAAAGCTGAAGCTACGTATGCTAAACGCCGGGCATTCAGTACTAGGGCTAGTGGGTTCAGTTGCCGGTCTTGATACTATCCATGAGAGTGTAGAAGCTGCGCAGTTAAAGCAGCTATTGTCTATCTTTATGGAAAAAGAGGTAATGCCAACCCTAGATCAAGTTGAAGGCATTGATGTATTTGATTATCGCGACACGTTAATCTCTCGTTTTTCAAATCCGTTTATCAAGGATACCTTGGCACGTATTTGCTTAGAAAGTTCAGCCAAACTGCCAGTATTCTTGCTGCCTACGGTACGCGACAACTTAGTAGCAGGTCGCGATGTAAGTATTAGTGCCTTCGTCGTTGCGTGTTGGTCGTATTATTCAGATAAACACGCGTCTCAAGATGGAAAGCCGCTAGAAATCAACGATGTATTGTCTGATACACTTCATCAAGCTGCTCAACAAAACGAAACGGACAGCTTAAGTTTCTTGAAGGTAGAAGAAGTGTTTGGTGAGCTTGCTCAGCAAGAAAAATTTGCTGATGTTTACAAGGTATTCCTTGAGCGTGTCTATCAAAATGAGCCTGTACTTTCGATAAGCGAAGCAATTTCTGAAGAAAAGCTAGCGGTGGCTAAGGCCAGTTAGGTATTAGTTACTCATAAATAAACAAAAGGAGAGTTAATATTAACTCTCCTTTTTTTTAAACTTAAAAAGAAAAAAGCGACCCGGAGGTCGCTTCTTAAAGTGCAGATTTCTCTGCAACCATGTTGAAGTGGTTCACATGGCGTGAAATTGTCTTACAGACGCTCTTGAAGTACCGCTGCGATTGGGCTGTCTTGCAAGCCGTTTTCCGCAACCCAAGCCTGTAAGGTTTTGCCGTCTGCTTCAGGAGCTTGCAAATCGCTTTTTGGCATCTTTTTAACCAGCAACTCACCGGCTTCCACTGCGTTATTTAGCATCGCTGTACGGATCAGGCTATTGCCACTACAGCTTACACCCGAATAGTAGTCTTTTAGTTTCATTCGATAGTCAGACTGAACTGCGCGCATCTTCTTTCTTAATTCGCCTTTATCGTCCGCCTGAACAATGGTGCATATATTTGCTAATGCCTCGCTAACGTCAGCGTGTGCTACTGATGACACACCGAAAGTACCAGCGATAACAAGAGAAGCTTTAACTATTTTCAACATGGCTAATTCCTCAAGTAAATTCTAATAGTTGTTTTCGTTGAGAGAATTAAACGATAAAGCTGACTTAAAAAAAATACATTAGCCAATACTTTGGTATATATCTTTATATCAAAAGGGGGCGAAAGCTTTATTTGATAACCCTAGGCGACCTTGAATTGCTAACACAAAAAAACTTAGGTAGTCGTTAACCAAAATACGGACAGTTTCATAGGACTCATTTTACAGTGCATTTGTTATGTTATACTGTAACATGTTGTTTTTGGTTATTTGCATTTAACCATGTGTAAACAGGGAATAACGTTCGTCGCTATTAGATTGAGGATAGAATGGATCAACGATTTCAAAACTTGCTTGCTATAGCTCAGGATAAATGTGATGGAGACGGACTGCGCTTAACACAGAAGCGCAAACAGGTACTTAATATATTAATTGAAGCGTCGTATCCACTGTCGGCCTATGAAATAAAAGATTTGTATGCAAAGCGGCATGACGAAAATATCAAACCAATGACTATTTACCGAGCGCTTGAATTCCTGTCAGAGGCAAACTTAGTTCACAAACTTAATCTCAACAATAAGTATATAGGATGTGCTCGTGCTAAATGCTGTGAACACCACGGGTATTCGCAGTTTTTAATTTGCGTTCGCTGTGGCGCAGTTGAAGAGTCTATTGTAGACCCTGTTGTTTATGAACATCTTGTCAAACAAGCGCAAGCGTTCCAATGCGAGATTATAACGCCTCACCTAGAAGTCGCGTGTATTTGCGCACGCTGCCAATAATCCCCAATTTTAATTGTTTTATACGAAGGGACTTATGAAGATCATAATCAATAACGCTTCAACCACACCCCATCTGTTGGGGCGAAATGGCCACGACCTTATCACTATTTCACTCGCTATCGAGAAGGGTAAAATCGTTCAGATCTCAGAACGCTCATTATCCTCGCCACAAGAAGCTTCTACCGCAAAACCTTCTGACAAAGTAATTGATGCCACTGGTTTATTCCTCTCCCCAGGTTTGCTTGACCCCCAAGTACATTTTAGAGAGCCAGGCATGGAGTACAAAGAAGATATTGCCTCCGGAAGCCGCGCAGCAGTAAAAGGCGGCTTTACTTCGGTAGTATCAATGCCAAATACAACGCCCACCGCTGATAATGAAGATACAGTAGCCTTTATGGTAGAAAAAGCCAGCACGACGGGGCTGTGTAAAGTCTATCCGACAGGGGCGCTCTCAAAGGGATTAGAAGGGAAAGAGATAACAGATTTTGAGACTCTCCAGGCTGCAGGCGCCGTTGCCATTACTGACGATGGTAAAGGCGTTCAAAATAATAGCTTGTTTAAGCAGGCACTTATCAACGCCAAAGCGCTTGGGATGCCAGTACTCGACCATAGCGAAGATGAAAGCTTATCCAACGGCGGCGCTATCCACGAAGGAGACGTATCTAGAAAACATAATGTAAAGGGAATTAAGGCATCCTCAGAGTCGGTACATGTGAAGCGGGGATGTGAATACAGTTTAGAAACAGGTGGGCATTATCACGTTTTACACGTATCTACCGCTGACTCAATAGAAGCTATTAGACAGGCAAAAGCAAAAGGGGCTAATGTAACTGTAGAGGTTTCACCCCATCACTTATTGCTTTGCGATGAAGATATACCCGTTAAGGCCGATGGTACGCTTGACGCGAATTGGAAAATGAACCCGCCTCTTCGTTCTAAACACGATATGCTAGCGTGTCGAGAAGCGTTAACAGAAGGGGTAATAGATGCTATTGCAACTGACCACGCTCCTCACGCGCCGCATGAAAAAGCTTTGCCTATTGAGAAAGCGCCCTTTGGCATTATAGGGTTGGAGACCGCATTTGCGCTTATCTACACGCATTTTGTCAAAACAGGAAAGCTTAATTTAAATACTGCTATTGATCTTATGAGTAAGCAAGCTGGTGCGATATTTAATATTAAATGCGGACGAATTGAAGGAGGCGCAGATGCAGACTTAGCGCTATTTGATTTAAATACGCCGTTTACAGTAACGCCTTCATTTTTTGCTTCAAAGTCACAAAACTCGCCCTTTATCAACGAAACCTTGTATGGCGAAACATACTATACGCTGGTAAACGGAGAGGTAAAATATACAAGGGCTTAAGCCACCCCTGTTAAGCGGATGATTAGCCGGCGTGTACACAGGCGGCTAATTCATCATCCCAATCGGTATAAACGTTAGCAGCAATAATTTCAATTTTACTTTCAGCACATTCACTTAGCTCACTTTCAACTAAGTCGCCGTCTGCAAGGTTATAGCTAAATATGCCTGTGCTTGTGATCATTACCGCTTTTAAGCGTTCTACTTCTAGCTTATTTATCCAGGCTAATAGCGCATCTCTATCGAATTCTATGGAGGGGGAGTAGCGCCATCCCACAGCTTTAAAACCTTCCCCTTCATTTTCGATTTTTAAAAAGCCTGAATCGGGAAAAGGTCGTTCGTTAATTGAAGGTGTAGGCTCGCTATTGTGGTGATGGTGGGCATGTGCATTCATATCTACAAGCGCATCTGATTTTCCCTGTAATACAGAAAACGGTATTTCACCATGTTCGCAAAGTACGATAGGTGTGTTCTGCTTGCCTCTATTAACGGCATAGTGCGTTAAGTTTTCTTCTTCATTTAGCCCGTACAAATCGCATTTATTCCCTACAATGACATCGGCAATATCAATTTGCTGATTAAACGTGGCATGCGTGGTATAGCGAGGATCGGTTAGCTTTCTTGCATCAACTAACGTGATAGTACGTTGAATATCCAGCACGTCTTGATAGTGTTCAGCGCTTAAGGTTTGCATAACTTCTACAGGGTGCCCTAACCCAGTAGGTTCAATCAGTAAACGGTCGGGTTTAGACTGGGCGAGCAATTGATTTAATGCTATTTGCATAGGTAAGCCTGCAGCGCAGCACATGCAGCCGCCGGGCACCTCTTTAATAAATACTTTCTGCGCATTTTCTGTGATGGAAGTAGACTTTCCAGTTTGCATACCTTGCACAAGCGCACCATCAATACCTATCTCGCCGAACTCGTTAATTAGAATGGCCCAACGCTCGTTTGAAGGTTTTTGCTTCAACAAGTGTAGTAGAGCGGATGTTTTTCCCACACCTAGAAAGCCCGTGATGATGTTGGTAGGTACTGCTTTAATCATATTTATGGTTGCTCTTACTATGCGATGCGTTATTGGAATATAGCCCTATAGGCTATCACACCAACAGGCATAGCCCTATGATACAAATTAGATATGTTATATTATAACAATTAAAAGCCGTACATGCCCAGTTTGACATGTTGTTTCGTTATGGGTTTACCTGTTTTAACAAGGAAATTAAGGAAGTGACTCTCCCCGCCCTAAAATCTGATTCAAATTTAGCTATTCAGTACCGCGCATTCATTGAAAACCTAAGAGCTAGCGAGTTTACCGGTGATATTGACACTAGCTATAGTGCCCGCGTAGCGCAAGCCACTGACAATTCCGTTTATTATAAGCTGCCCCAAGCCGTAATTTACCCTAGAAGTAACGAAGACTGTCAGCTTATCGGGCAATTAGCGGCTAAGTACCCTGACGTGTCGTTTGCGCCTCGGGGCGGAGGCACAGGTACCAACGGACAAAGCCTCACCGATGGTATCGTGGTAGATATTCGTCGCTATCTAAATAAAGTGATTGAGCTAAATGTGGAAGAAGGCTGGGTGAGAGTACAAACAGGGATAGTTAAGGACTCCCTTAACGATGTTTTACGCCCCCATGGCCTATTTTTTTCACCAGATCTTTCTACTAGTAACCGAGCCACATTAGGCGGAATGATAAGTACTGATGCATCAGGGCAGGGGTCGCTTGTGTACGGTAAGACAAGCGACCACGTTATTGGACTAAAAGCGATTTTAGTTAACGGTGAGGTCATTGAAACCGAAAAAATACCCACGGAAATAGCAAAGCGAAAAGCCGATGAAAATACTGCTGAAGGGGCTATCTACAAACAGGCTATAGATACCTGCGTAAATTATAAGGACGAGGTGGAGCGTACTTTTCCAAAACTAAATCGTTTTTTAACAGGGTATGACTTAGCGCACGTATACGATGGTCACCACATCGATATAGGAAGGTTGATTACAGGCGCTGAGGGGTCTTTGGCGTTTGTCACTGAAGCCGTATTAACACTAGATAAAATATCGCCGGTTAAGGCACTGATAAATATTTCCTACCGCTCATTCGATGCCGCGCTGAGGCATGCTCCGCAACTGGTTAAGGCGAAGGCGACGAGTGTGGAAACGATTGATAGTACAGTACTTAACTTTGCCAAAACGGACATAGTTTGGCACGACATACAACACTTGATCACCGACGTTCCCGACGAAGCGCTACTGGGTCTAAATCTAGTGGAATATAACGCCAGCTCGATAGAAGAAATGAAGGGCCACATTGATAGCCTTGAAGCCGCTATTGAAGATGCGATAAAACAAGGTGAAGGGAATATTTCAGGCTACAGAATTACTTATGACAAGGCTGATATTCAACGTATTTACGCAATGCGCAAAAAGGCAGTGGGTTTATTAGGTAAGGTTAAGGGTGAACAGAAACCTATCGCTTTTGCTGAAGATACCGCTGTGCCCCCCGAGCATTTAGCTGATTTTATTGCTGAGTTTCGCGCGTTGCTCGACAGTCACAACCTTAACTATGGGATGTTTGGACACGTTGATGCCGGCGTTTTACATGTAAGACCTGCCCTTGATTTAGCCGACCCCGAGCAAGAGACGCTTATGCATAATCTTTCAGATAAGGTGGTAAAGCTTGTATCTAAATATGGCGGTCTAATGTGGGGAGAGCACGGCAAAGGCTTTCGTAGCGAG
This sequence comes from Alteromonas sp. ABH4_454, assembly GCF_056311775.1. Classification (NCBI taxonomy): domain Bacteria; kingdom Pseudomonadati; phylum Pseudomonadota; class Gammaproteobacteria; order Alteromonadales; family Alteromonadaceae; genus Alteromonas; species Alteromonas sp. ABH4_454. The sequence continues at coordinate 2,685,683 of NZ_CM149972.1, forward strand.
TATGGTCCTGATTTTTTCGGTGAAACGCTGTTTAATGAAATGCGCAAAATAAAAGCGGCGTTCGACCCTTATAACCAAATGAACCCTGGAAAAATTTGTACGCCGTTGGGCAGTAAGGATAAGTTAGTTTCCGTTAAAGCGGTCAAAAGGGCGAGTATCGAGCGGGTCATTCCTGTAACGGTTAAACGCGACCTTGCGCCAGCTTTCGAATGCAACGGAAATGGTCTTTGCTTTAACTACGAACCTGCGTCCCCCATGTGCCCTTCAAGTAAAGTAACGTCAGACCGGCGTCATACGCCAAAAGGCAGGGCGAGTATGTTAAGAGAGTGGGCGCGACTGCTATCGTTAAGCGGGCAAATGGACGAAAAGGATGGTGATGGATTATCTTACAAGCAGTTTAAAAGTAACGTTTTCTCTCGTTTTAAGAACACGGTATTGACCAAGAACGCTGATTTTTCTCACGAAGTTAAAGCCGTGATGGACGGCTGTTTATCGTGTAAGTCCTGCACTCACCAATGCCCTGTATATATTGATGTTCCTCACTTCAAATCCATCTTTTTATCTATTTACTACCAGCGTTATATGCGCCCGCTAAAAGATTTACTGGTGGCAAATGTAGAAACGCTAGCGCCTTTGAGTGCAAAAGTGCCCAGACTTTACAACACGCTACTTCAACACAAGTGGGTGACATGGTTTTTAAAGAAGAAAGTGGGGTATGTAGATACACCGCTGTTGTCCTACCCAACACTCGTTGACAGAGTAAAGTCGATTGTAGATACAAGAGATATCGCACAATTAGAACGCCTTGATAAAAGTGAGCGGGAAAAGTACGTTGCTGTGGTACAAGACCCTTTTACCAGTTTTTATGATGCTAAAAGTGTAGAAAGCCTAATAAAGGTTATTAGTAAGATGGGCCTTAAGCCATTACTAGTGCCTTTTAGCCCAAACGGCAAGCCCGCCCATGTAAAAGGCTTTCTAAGCAAGTTTGAGAAACAAGCATTAGGTACGGCAAAGCGGCTAAACCAAATACATGAGTTAGGTATTACTATGGTGGGAGCCGACGCATCGTTAGTGTTGTGCTATCGCGACGAATACCAAAAGTTTTTAAAAGATAAGCGCGGAAAGTTTTTCGTTCATACCATTGATGAATGGTTGGAAGATGCGTTGGCAAAAAGTGTAAACGCAGATATTAATAGTAGTAAGGGTTGTGATAAGAATTTCTTTCTGCTTGCTCACTGCAGCGAGAAAACCGCCATGCCGGATACCACAGCGCGTTGGCAGCGCATATTTCAGCATCTAAGTGTGAACCTTACGCACAAGCCTGTTGGCTGCTGTGGTATGGCAGGAACCTATGGCCATGAAGCATCACATTTAGAAAGCTCTAAAGCACTTTATACGCTAAGTTGGGCCCCTGTTTTCGCTCGCGCGCAAAATGAAACACCTAATGAAGTACTTGTGACTGGATTTTCCTGCCGCAGCCAAGTAGCGCGTTTTGAAGGAAGTAAGCCACGACACCCTATAGAAGTGGTAAACGAAATAATCTAACAACAAAAGGACAGATAATGAAAATGGTAATACGCAGCGTGATGCTGCTGATGGTTTTGTTTGCGGTTAATAATGCCTATGCCGAACAAAAAGATGAAAACCCTAGGGAGGCATATATACGGGCTAACTACACCAAGTATGAGTACCAAATTCCGATGCGTGATGGCGTAAAATTATTTACGTCAGTTTATATTCCTATCGACGATACTAAAAAATACCCAATTATGATGCAGCGAACGCCTTATCGCGTTGCGCCTTATGGAGCAGATAAATATAAAGCTAAATTAGGGCCTAGCCAAGCATTCGAGCAGGAAGGGTTTATATTTGTTTTTCAAGATGTGCGAGGAAAATTCCGCTCCGAAGGCGAGTTCGTCAATATGCGTCCGCAGGATGCTTATAAGCGCGGAAAAAAAGCGACGGACGATGCGACAGATACGTACGATACTATCGATTGGCTGATAAAAAATATTGAAGGAAACAACGGTAAAGTAGGGATGTGGGGTACATCCTACCCGGGCTATTACACGTCGGTTGCCTCAATTAATAGTCACCCCGCGTTAAAAGCGATTTCACCACAAGCACCTATTGCTGACTGGTTTTTTGACGACTTTCATAGAAATGGCGCTTTCGTTACCCCTATGGCATTTATCTTCTTTGATACCTTCGATAAACAGCGAGAGGGAGAATTCTCTTATTGGCCTGAAGGAATGAAGTCAGAAACGCCGGATGGCTACCAGTTCTTTAGAAATTTAGGTCCTCTCACCAACGTTAATGACAAGTACTTTCATGGAGAGCGACCGTTTTGGAACGAAGTTATCCAACACCCAAACTATGATGACTATTGGCAGTCTCGCGATGTTTTACAGCATTTGACAAATACCAAGCCAGCTACCTTGGTTGTCGGCGGATGGTACGATACAGAAGACCTATACGGCCCGCTGTATACTTACCAAGCTATGTCAAAAAACAACAAAGAAGACCATGTTAAGCTTGTTATGGGGCCTTGGTATCATGGTCAATGGCAAAGTGAAAAAGGCGGCGCAGAACTTGGCGAAGCACAGTTTGGCTTTGATACTAGTGCTTGGTTTCAAAAAGATGTGTTGCTGCCGTTTTTCAAAACTCATTTAAAAGGGGCGAAAGAAGCAGAAATAGCTACCGCAACTATGTTTGAAACGGGCAGCAATCGCTGGCGTAAATTTGACGTATGGCCTCCTAAAGTTGGGTCACAGCAAACTATGTACTTAGCAAAAAATGAAAAGCTTGTTACTAAGAAAAGCGATAGTGGCAATAGCGAATACATAAGCGATCCTAACAAGCCTGTTCCTCACTCAGCTAAGATTAGCCGTGGCTGGGATAGACCTTATATGGTAGAAGATCAACGTTTTGCTGCCCGAAGACCTGATGTTTTAGTTTTCGAAACAGATACTCTTGAAAGTGATTTAACCATAGCAGGGGCTATCGATCTCGATTTGTGGTTTTCTACAAATAAATCAGCGGCAGATATTGTCGTAAAGGTCGTCGACGTTTTCCCTTCTATCGACGAGAATAGCAATAAGGTTGATAAGGCGCGCGGTAACCGTCATGAATTGGTTCGCTGGGGCGTATTGCGCGGGCGTTTCAGGGAGAGTATGAGTGAACCTAAAGCGTTTGTTCCTAATTCACCAACTAAAATAGAGTTCGAATTGTACGATCTTTTGCACACGTTTAAACGCGGGCATAAGCTACAGATTCAAATTCAAAGCAGTATGTTTCCGTTTATTGATATGAACCCTCAAAACTATGTAGAAAATATATTTGAGGCAAAAGAAAGTGATTTCACTAAAGCGCTTCACACGATTTACCATGACAAAGATCATCAAAGCGCTATTCATTTTAAAACGCTTTAGCTAGTTTCAGCTTAAGAGAAAGCCCTATATAAATAGGGTTTTTTTATGATTTAGCACAAATGCTTGAAGCTAGTGTTGCTTGAAGTTACTTGCCACTTCCATAATTTGCTCACGCATCCACATATGTGCATAGTCGTGGTCTGCACTGACGTGCCAATACAAGTAGTATTCTACCGGTGGCAGGTCAAAAGGAAGTTCGTAAATAGCTAAATCATAGTGCTTTGCCAAATGAAACGGTAAGCAGGCGATTAAATCCGTTTTTACTATGGTGCTCGGCACGGTTAAAAAGTGCTGCCCACGCATAACCTCTTTTCTTCGTTTGCCCATTTTGTCGAGTGCAATATCTATTGGACCCGCACCAGATTTGCGCTGAGATACGTTGATATGCCCCAAACGCAAGAATGTATCTAAATCCAAACCGTTTTTAAGAGCAGGGTGGTTTTTGCGGGCAAGTACCACAAATCGGTCTTGCGCTATCTTCTCTTTACACAGATGGGGGTCAGTGAATGTAGATGCATCGGCGAAGAAATCTAGCGTACCTGCCGCCATCGCCGATACTACTTGGCTTCGAGGGATCTCATAATTAGTTAAGGCGATATTAGGCGCTAAATTCTGTAAACGAGACACTAGGCGAGGCATGATACTGGCCTCTAACAAGTCTCGGCTGGCGAAGTTAAAAGACTTCTCGGCGGTCAATGGGTCGAACGTGTGGCTTTCCTGAACGCTCTTGCGTAACAATGCAAGCGCCTGCCGGGCTGGCACAATAATGTTCTGTGCTACGGGTGTCGGCGTCATACTGTGACCTGTGCGCACGAAAAGTGGATCGTTCAACATTTCTCTTAATCTGGCTAACGAGTTACTAACCGCTGGTTGGGTGATACACAAGACATCAGCAGCCTTGGTTAAACTTCCCGCCGTATAAATAGCGTCGAATACGGCAAACAGGTTTAAATCAATTCTATTGAGATTCATAACTAGTCCTTTACGGGCGACTACCCTATTAAAAAGCCAACAAATGAAGAACCGCTGTTGTTTTCACAGCGAAAAGCGAGCAACTATAGAGACTGTTGCTACATAGCGTCTACGAATAATTTACGTTAGTGTAACAAGAATATTTATAAATACCTATTATTAAAAGTTAATTGAAACATTCAACTGAATAATAGTAGTTTCATCGTTAATAAATGGAGATTGGACTTAGATATGAAGACACTTTTAGATTTATCGGTTGGGGATGTGCTTGAACAAGCTGATTTTTTAACTGTAACTCAAGACATGATTAATCAATTTGCCGATGCCACAGGGGATCATCAATGGATTCATCTAGACACAGATCGCTGCGAAAAAGAGAGCCCATTTAAAACAACCATTGCGCACGGTTTTTTAAGTGCCAGTCTTATGCCCAAAGCTTTTGGTGAGGTACTCGCTCCAAGCGATAAAATTGCCTCAATGATAAACTATGGCATAGATAAACTTCGATTCCTTGAACCAGTCAAATGCAATGACGGGTTAAAATACCAATTTAAACTTGTTGATGTAAGCGATAAGCCTCAAGGTAAGCTTTATAAGGTAGAGGCTAGCTGTGTATTGAAGTCGAGCGGTAACCCTGCACTCGTCGGAAGCTTTTTAATGTTAGCGGTCATGAAACCGCAAAAGTAACTAAGCCATGGTGATGAGACCGGAGATACTAACGCTTAAATTCGAAGGGATAGGGTGTTATATATCTTACGCTCAGTTAATTAACGGTTAGTAATCAAAAAAGGTCAGATAAGGAACTGCCTTATCTGACCTTACAAGGTAGCACGATAATCGGCTTAATTTGACGCCTCTTGTGCACCTTCTTCAACAGCTTCGCCTGCACTTTGAATATCTTCACCAGCGCCTTCGATAGTCGCGCAACCGCCTAAGCTTCCGATACTCGCTGCGAAAATCAGTGCTAAAAACGTATGTTTACGTGTAGTTGAATTTAACATTTCCATTTTGTTTCTCCTTAGGTTTTACTCATCATCGGCATGACTTGAATTGTCTGCCGCTTTTTCGTCACCGTTTGTTTGTGACGATGAATTATTATCAGATGAACTTTTCTCATCGCGCTGCTTAAGCATGGTGTTAAGCTTATCACCACCTTTTGCATTAAAATCTAATGTTCTGATAGGGAATGGGATCAGGATATCGTTGTCTTCAAGCACGGTTTTTACCGTATTGATAGCGTCATGACGCACTACCATAAACCCTGGATCTCCGGGATAACGGATCCAAAACCACAGCAATAAATTAATACTCGAGTCGCCAAATGATTCCGCGTAAACAGCAGTTTCATCTTTTTTGATCACGTAGTCTTTATCGTTCATTGCATCAGTTATAACGTTGGCGGCTGTTTCGATATCGTCGGCATAAGAAATTCCGAAAGGGACTTCTATTCTTCGATATCCCAAGCTAGAGTAATTTGTCAGTATATTGCGGAATAAAATCTTGTTAGGGATAACTTCAAGTTGGCCATAGAAGGTCTCAACAAGAGTATTTCGAAGGTTTATTTCTTTTACATTACCAAAAACCCCTTCCGCTTCTATAACATCGCCTATTTCAAAAGGTTTTCTGATACCCATCGCTATGCCAGCTATGAAATTTTCAGTCATATCTTGGAAAGCAAAACCGATAGCGAGGCCAACAATACCTGCACCTGCAAGAAGTGATGTAACTGTGCCTTTAAGGCCGACAAAATCTAGTGCGATAAATATACCAGCGACAATAACTAGGGCTTTGATAATAGATGTGAGAAGACCGGCTATCTGCCGAGACTCGAAAGTGCGTCGCATCAGTTTGCCTGCAACATTCCCTACCATTTTGGCGATAAGACCAAAAACAATAGCGATGACAAAGGCAACAACAATGTTTGGTAGCAAGGTGATTGCACCTTCCATCCAGCTTTCAAGTTTTTCACTTAAAAGCTTATATACTTCATCTATCTCAGGAAACTCCATTGGCTCCATTACCGTCTTGAATAATTTCTCGAGACGTTTCAAAAACTGTTCCGAATACAGTAATTAAGTAACTAATTGATACAAATGAAATTAATTTGGTTTCTGGGTTACCTTTAAAGATGCGTTAGTGAATAAATTACGCAGTTTGGGCAAGTTCTTCTCACTCTATTTTTACCCTCGCTGTCACGTGATTTTTGCTCGTTAGCCTTAAGTATATCTGGTCTGACCATGTGTAAAATTAATGTAAACATATTATTCACAATAAATTTACAAAAATAAAATTCGGGCATAGTATCAGTGATGTAGGTCAATATTCTGTTGGCCTCTAACAATAACAAACACGAAATCGAACAGCCTGTTGCTAGCGGAAAGTGTGGGTAGTAGTGCCGGTAGTGATAAGCCCAGATTTGGAATCACACTATGAAATTTAAAACGCGTAAGACAGCAGTAGCCGCAATGGTCGGTACTGCGTTATTTTGCTCTCCCTATATCGCATCAGCCCAAGAATCTGACGTTGAATCCGAGCAAGAAGCTAAGAAAGACGTAGAACTCATCCTTGTTACCGGAAGTTTTGTTCGCAGAAGCGAAAACTTTGAATCTCCATCACCGCTAGCTGTTGTTGACAGTGTTGCAATAGACGCCATTGGCGCCAAAAACATCGCCGATATTACACAGACCCTAACCATCAATACAGGTGCAGAAAACAACCCTGACGCTTTCACGCAAAATGCCACCGCAGGTACCTCTAATATCAACCTTCGCGGTTTAGGTGTAGCATCAACATTAGTGCTCCTTAACAATAAACGCCAAGTCGTTACCGCTCAGCCTACTAATGAGGGGCTAAACTTTGTAGACACAAGCTCACTTGTACCTATGATTGCCATCGACAGAATGGAAGTAGTTAAGGACGGTGCATCTGCTTTGTATGGTTCAGATGCCGTTGCAGGCGTGGTTAACTTTATCACTAAACGCAACTATGACGGCGCAATGGTGACTGTGGACTATCAAGACGGTGCACACGGTGACAACAAAGAATATATTTTGCAAGGTTTATGGGGTGCTACAGGTGATAATGGAAGCGTATTAGCGGCTATTAGTTATACAAACCGTTCGCCACTATTTTTAAGTGATAGACGTTTAAGCCGCCCACAAGATGACACGAGTGCATTGGGTAATCCAGGCTCTTTCTTTTTAAATATTCCTGGTGCAGGCCCTCTACCTATTATTGACCCTTATGGATGTGAAGAATTTGGAGGTGCGCCAAACCTGCTTGCCCCTAGCGGCACTATTCCAGGCTTAGAGGTCGGTTTTTGTGGTTTTGACTTTGGTAAGTTTTATTCTTATGTAGCGGATGAAAGTAGAACCAATGCTTACGTTCGCGCAGACTATGAATTTGGTAACGACATTACGTGGACTGCTGAATTTAGTACCGCGAGAAACCGTGCCGAGCGCGGCGGCGCACCAAGTTTCCCCATTCTGACTTCACCTATTGTTCCAGACTATCATCCGCAAAACCCATTTGGTCAGCCAGTGGCATTTTTTGGTCGTGCTGAAGGTAATGGTTTTCCAGGTGATTCAGCCAATACAGAATCAGATACCTTGCGCTTCAGTACTAGCTTGCAGGGCGTAACAGATACTGGCTTCTGGGAAGTCAGCTACACCCGTGCAGTGAACGATTTTGTATTTAGAGTACCCGACGTGCTTAATACGGAGTTCCAACTCGCGCTATACGGACTTGGTGGCTCAAATTGTGACCCAATCGCTGGCTCGCCGGGCGTGGGTGACTGTGAATTCTTCAATCCGTTTGCGAGCTCGTATACGACTGCACCGAATTCTGATTATGTTGTGAGTTCATTTACGGGAACAGAGGTTATAGATTCAAAAGCAGATCTGGAAGTGTTCGAAGCGTTTACCTCGTTTGATGTGTTTGAAATGGGGGGCGGCTTTGCAGCACTAGCCCTTGGCGTCCAATACCGCGAAAATCAGCTTAGCCAAGACTACGATGACTTGGCTAATCAAGACAGCTTTACCTTTGTAATCGGCAACCCCGATATTGACGGTAGTCAAGATGTATGGGCAGCCTTTGGTGAACTTGCATTGCCCATTAATGATGAATTAGATGTGCAATTAGCAGTGCGTTATGAAGATTACGGCGGCTCTATTGGCAGCACAGTTGACCCTAAACTGGCTATATCATGGCGCGCCACTGATGAGTTTTCATTACGCGGTTCAATATCCACGTCGTTTAGAGCGCCAACAGTTTTCCTAGCGCAGGGGGGAGCTACCTCTTTGCAACAGCTTATAGACCCTGTGCAAGGTGCAACTGCTTTCGTGGCAGTTAGAACATCAGGTAATGAAGATTTAAAACCAGAAGAGTCGACAGCTTACAATATCGGCTTCTCTTACGAGCCATTCAGAGATTTTTCTGTTGAAGTTGACTATTGGAACTTTGAGTTTGAAGACCTGATCATTCAAGAAAATGCGCAAGCCGTGCTAAATGAAGATCCGACCAATACGGATCGAGTTGTTCGCGCGGGTGACCCGCTAACAGGGCCAGTCCTCCAAGTAAATAACACCTACGTTAATGCAAGTTCGCTAGAAACGTCAGGTCTCGATTTTGTTACCAGTTATAAAATTGAAACGGATTTTGGTAACTTTACGCCCACATTGAATGCAACTTACATTACCAAATACGATTTGATGGATCCTCAGGCTGGTAACATTGATGGCGCCGGACGTCGTAATTTTAATAACATTGGTGTGTCATCTCCTGAATTGCGCGCTAATTTAGGTTTAGCGTGGCAGAGCGATATTCATGCTGCCAATATCTTTCTACGTTATATTTCGTCTTATGATGACGATCAAAACTGTGCAGACGGCACAGCAAACGTGGGTGGTTGCTCAAATGGCTTTTATGAAGTTGATAGCCACCTAACGGTTGATGCTCAATACAATATTGATTTGGGTGGTTTGTACGATACCGAGCAAAGTTATGTACTAACCTTAGGTGCCATTAACCTGTTCGATGAAGAGCCGCCTCAATTATTTACCAACAGCGGTTTTGATTCTAAGGTTCATGATCCAAGAGGGCGTCAAATTTATGCTCGCTTAGCAATTGAGTTTTAGTTAATCATATAACAAAGCGAAAAGCCTGCCTTTATCATTAATAGTTAAAGGCAGGCTTTTTTGTAAACCATAGTCTCCACTGCACACTTCCTTTTTCGTCTACAGCGTTTTCCATTTATAAACCGATTGATTACATTATTGCGTACTTACCGCATAGTTTACCTATGAACTACGTGAAGCGAAGGAGAGAAGAATGGCGACTAAGCTGTCAGATAAAGAAATCACCGCAAAGTTAGATGCGTTAAACGAGCTAGTATTAGATGACACACCTTGGGAACAAAGTGGAGATAGCATTAAAAAGACGTTTAAGTTTAAAAGTTTTATCCGTGCATTTGGATGGATGTCGCAAATCGCGATTTGGGCGGAAAAACTAAAACATCATCCTGAATGGTTTAACGTATATAACAAAGTAGAAGTGACATTGACTACTCATGATGCTGATGGGCTAACGGAACTCGATTTTTCACTCGCTGAAAAAATGGAAAAATTTAGATAGTTAGGGTAGTTGGCTGGCTAAAATGGGCGTGTTTCGGCCGCAATTTGTATTAACTTTGCACATCTTGGTTAATTAAACCGCTAACAGTCAGAAAAATGAAATATTTCTCGACTTGGCACTTGTGTTGATTAAGTCTCTATGTATAATACGCCCCACGTTGAAGCGAGGCACAAAACGCAGCGGTTACAACGTTAATTTTCTGGCGCGGGATGGAGCAGTCTGGTAGCTCGTCGGGCTCATAACCCGAAGGTCGTAGGTTCAAATCCTGCTCCCGCAACCACAGAAAATAACCAGAATTTCAAAGCACTGCAAATGCAGGCTTTACCGTACAATCGCGGGATGGAGCAGTCTGGTAGCTCGTCGGGCTCATAACCCGAAGGTCGTAGGTTCAAATCCTGCTCCCGCAACCAATTTGTAAAACCAGAACTAAATAATATTGCGCAAGCAATATGTACCGTACAGTCGCGGGATGGAGCAGTCTGGTAGCTCGTCGGGCTCATAACCCGAAGGTCGTAGGTTCAAATCCTGCTCCCGCAACCACTTTTAGAACCCAGCTTTTGCTGGGTTTTTTTCTTTTCTGATTGTGCAGTCCGTAAACATTCTCTCGATTTAACTGGCGGTAATTAAGGTAGTTTCTAAGAAATAATTTCCGCACAACATAGCCTATGTATGCTAAGTTAAAGTCATGCCACCATTGAATAATTAAACTTATAGGTAGTTTGGCCGCGCCATGATTGCTCGCTTTTTTACGTTTGATGAACACGCCGCGTTAATTGAAGGCGCTTATCATTTTCCCCTTGTTGTCCTGTCTTTATTAGTCGCTATTTTTGCTTCATTCATGGCGTTTAACGTTGCAGGGCAAGCAGCCGTCACTGATGACAAGCTAAGACGCAATATTTTACTTAGTACAGGTAGCATAGCCCTAGGGGGCGGTATTTGGTCAATGCATTTTTTAGGCATGACCGCCTTTGACTTGTGTTTACCTATCGATTACGACCCCTTGATAACTGCACTTTCGGCAATTCCGGGCGTAGCTGCAGCTTGGGTAGCGCTGCATCTTTTGATCAAAACCCGTATAAGCGTTGCTGAAGTAATTTTAGGTGGCGTATTGATGGGAGCTGGCATAGGCACCATGCATTATAGTGGTATGGCTGCAATGGAGATGGCGCCGCTTCTTCGCTATGACCTTGGTGTATTTGCACTTTCTATCGTAGTTGCTGTTTGTTTAGCTATGCTGTCGCTATGGATTAAGTTTGGGATTACTGCCGCAACCAAAAGTAGAAAGTTATTGGGTAAGCACGCTGTGCTCGCAAGCACTGTTATGGGGTTGGCTATTGCGGGTATGCACTATACTGGTATGGCTGCGGCAAGATTTGTTTTACCACCGGGTATGGAAACGTCCGGCCAGTCGTCAAATATCGCCGTCTATCTAGCTATTTCTATTGCTATCGTAACACTGGTGCTTATTACGATGGTATTGGGGATTAGCCTTTTATTTAAATATCGCGATGTAATGTTGCGCGCAATAGAAAGTGAACGAATTCAAAGCGCCATCACTGATACTGCTGTCGATGCCATCCTGACCGTAGATGATAAAGGAATTGTTAAAACAGCGAACCCTGCTGTAGAGCAAATTTATGGTTATACCCAGCAAGAAATTGTAGGAATGAAAGCCATTGAGATGGTTCCGCCTGAAAGACGGCATGTATATAACGATGACTTTTTTAGCCAACGCGTTGTGCCAACTGAACAAATTATCGGTGCCGGAAGGGAAGTTGATATAATCCGTAAGGGCGGGGAACGAATTCCGGCTCGTCTAGGCGTTGGCTACACCAAAATAGAAGGTAAGCCTGTATTTGTTTTTTTTGCTTCAGACCTTCGAAAACGAAGAGAAATGGAAGATGCGCTACGCGAAAGTGAAGCCAAGTTTAGAAGCTTAATATCTAACATACCAGGTATGGCTTATCGATGCTTAAATATGCCAGGCTGGCCTATGGTTTTTCTAAGTGATGCTGTGTTAGAGGTGACCGGTTATCCGGCGAGCGACTTTGTTTTACCAGAGCCGAAACGTTCGTTTATAGACCTTTACCATCCTGATGACGTTGAACGACTCTCTAAAATCAATACTGAACAAGATGTATTTTCTTATGAATATCGCATTATAGCTAAATCAGGGGAAGTAAAGTGGGTAACAGAGCATGGTACTCACGTAAAAGACGATAATGGCAATATCCTGTATGTCGACGGTTTTATATCAGATATAACCCAAAGGCGGGTAATGGAAGATGAGTTAAAGGCTGCGAAAGACAAAGCTGAACAAGCGGCTGCAGCACGTACTGCATTCCTTGCCAATATGAGCCACGAAATTCGTACTCCTATGAACGCGATTATTGGTTTTAGCGACTTGATGTTAGGGGAGTCCTTGCGTGAAGAGCAGAAATCCCATCTAACTACGATAAACCGTTCTGCCCGTTCACTGCTGCACCTTCTTAACGACATACTGGATAGCGCAAAGTTAGATAAGGGGAAGCTTGACTTAGATTATCGCGACTTTCTTATTCGAGAAGAATTAGATTTGGTTGTTTCTACGTTTTGGTTAGAAGCGAAGCGTAAAAAGGTTGGGCTAGTCCTAAATGTCGATTCTTCGGTGGCAACTGGTTACAGAGGTGTGCCAGAACGCATGCGGCAAGTGCTTAATAACCTTATTGGTAATGCCGTTAAATTCACTCATGAAGGTGAAGTCTCGGTAAACGTAAGAGGCGACGAAAAGTTTGTCTATTTTAGCGTGTCCGATACCGGCATTGGTATGACGCAAGAACAGGTGGAGCGGGTTTTCGACCCGTTCTCGCAAGCAGACGCATCGATGAGTAGGAAATATGGCGGTACTGGCCTGGGAACTACTATTTCTAAACAGCTTGTTGAACTTATGGGTGGGAACATCTGTGTTACCAGTGAAAAAGGGAAAGGAAGTACCTTTACTTTTAGGTTGCCGCTAGAAACGGTCGAAGTCAGTGACTACACACCTGATACTTTAGAATCGACTTCAACCCAAATACAATCAACATTAAATGTATTAGTGGTTGATGATGTACAACAAAATGTAGAGCTTTTGTCATTGCTCCTTTCTCGAGCAGGGCATCAGGTAGATACTGCTACTGATGGTGTCCAGGCGTTAGAAAAAATGGAATCGGCTTCATTTGACGTCGTTTTAATGGATTTGCAAATGCCCAATCTAGACGGGTTGGAGGCCGCAAAGCAACGACGTAAGTTTGAGAGAGAACATCAGTTACCCCCTACGCCTATTATTGCGCTGACTGCGAGTGTTTTGGTGCAGGATAAGCATGCGGCGCAACAAGCTGGCATGGAAGGGTTTGCAAACAAGCCTGTGGACTTTGGCTTACTTATGGAAGAAGTGGCGCGGGTACTCAAACTCGATACTTTTGTCGCAGGCGACACGCCTATAGAAAATGACTCAGAATCAGCGTTTAAAGCCGATAAAGCTACCTTAGATTTAAAGAAAGCGGTTGGTCTGTGGGGAAGCGTAGAGACGGTATTGCAGGAAGTAGACAAATTCACTTCAACAAGTAGAGAAAAGGTCGATGAGTTGATGAACGCAGCTATTAGAGAAGACTTTAAAGCGGTAGCGTCGCTTTCTCATGGCTTAAAAGGAACGTCGGGTAACCTATGTTTAACTACCTTCTTCCGTATCACTAAAGAGATTGAGGCGCAGGCGCTGAAATTAATTATTGATATTGAACAAGTCAATCAGCTCCGCGACGCTCTAGAGAAGATAGAACTGATGCTAAGTGAATCGCCCTTATATGCAGAAAACGCAATTAATGAAAGTATAGACAATGCTTTGCTCCTTAGTCACCTAAAAGCTATGCTCAATAGTGTAGAGCAGAATATGGTGGATGAAGCGGAGCTGTCATTTTTAAAAGAAATAGGGTGCTCTAATCACAACGAGCAAATTGGTCAAATTCTCTTAGATATAGATGACTTTGAGTTTGAATTGGCGCACGAGCACATTTCTTCATTAATACAAGAATTAGAATAGCCCAGAGACACGGCATGTTAGAGATTGAAGTTAAAAAACCTACTTTATTAGTGGTTGATGATGAGCCCGTAAATTTACGGGTTTTGAAGCAACTTTTAGCATCGGACTACCAGTTTGTTTTCGCGAGAAATGGTGAAGAAGCGTTAAAGCTAACTGAGGCTAGACAGCCAAACTTAATATTACTCGATGTCATGATGCCTGGGCTCACGGGGTTTGAAGTCTGTCGTCAACTTAAGCAGCAGTCGAGTACCAAGCACATCCCTGTTATCTTTGTTACGGCGTTAAACGATGAGCATGAAGAAACCGAGGGGTTCGATGCTGGAGCCGTGGATTACATTACTAAGCCTATATCACCGGCAATCGTGAGAGCACGGGTGAAAACTCATTTGAGTTTAGTACAGGCTGATGAGCTTTTAGATAGCCGATTACAGGTCGTTCAGCGGTTGGGAAGAGCAGCAGAATACAAAGATAATGAGACAGGCATGCATGTTATGCGCATGAGTCATTATGCTAAAGAATTGGCGTTAGCTTATGGCATGACAGAAAAACAAGCAGAAACCTTGCTGCATGCCGCACCTATGCACGACATTGGCAAAATTGGTATCGCTGATAGCATTATGCTTAAGCCAGGTAAGCTTACCGATGAAGAATTTGCCACTATGAAGCACCATCCAGAAATTGGCGCAGAGATCATCGGTGATTGCGGCGATTCTTTACTGCTCAAAGTGGCAAAGTCAGTTTCATTGACCCATCATGAGAAATGGGATGGAACAGGTTACCCCAACGGACTTGCCGGAGAGGATATTCCTATTGAGGGACGCATTTGTGCTATTGCTGATGTGTTTGATGCACTTACCAGTAAACGGCCTTACAAAGACGCGTGGAGTATCGAAAAAACTGTCGATTTTATGGAGAGCCAGAAGGGAAAGCATTTCGAACCAAAACTGGTCGAATTAATGATAGAAATTATGCCTAAAATACTCGACATAAAAGCCAAGTTTAAAGATGAGGACTAACCGCTAAGTCTTTTCGCTGTTGCTTAATGCGCCGCCTATACGTATAATGTGCGCATTAAGTGATGAGAGCGGGCTCCCTCATTAAAGGAAAGTAACGCACTTATCATTAGCAAGCTATCACCTATCGGTGGTTTTACCCATAAGTTTGCAACTGCCTACATTGGCAGGTATGGGTTCAGAATTTTAATAAAAGCCCCGCTAGTCCGGGGCTTTTTGTTGTATTAAAACCTGGAGTCAGCCTCGCTGAGCCGGGTGATGGCAGGTGGGCTTTAGGCCCTTTTTTCGTTTTTGGAGGTTTGCATTGGCAAAACTTGAAGAGAAACTAACCGAAATGCTAGAGCCAGGTGTAGAAGCACTGGGCTTTGAATTGGTTGGTATCGAGTTTGTACGAGCGGGGAAGCATTCAATTCTTCGCGTTTTTATTGATCATGAAAACGGTATTACCGTAGATGATTGTGCAGATGTAAGTCATCAGGTTAGCGCAATTTTGGATGTTGAAGATCCAATTAGCACTGAATATAACCTTGAAGTGTCATCACCAGGTATGGACAGACCGCTTTTCAAAGAAAAGCATTACATCGAGGCTGTGGGTGAAGTGGTTCAAGTTCGTTTGTCTATGCCAATGGACGACAGACGTAATTTTAAAGGCAAAGTACTTGCGTGCGAAAACGGCATCGTAAGTATTGAAGTGGATGGCCAGCAGTTCCAGTTAGCTGTGGCGAATATCGAAAAAGGTAACGTTGTTCCCACGTTCGATTAACGGAACAGCTCTGCTTTCATCGACGAAAGCATAAGAGAGGCGAAAATGAATAAAGAAATTTTGTTAGTGGCGGAAGCCGTTTCAAATGAAAAACAAGTGCCTAGAGAGAAAATTTTTGAAGCGCTAGAGTTTGCGATCGCTAGTGCAACAAAAAAGAAAAACGAAGGCGAAATTGAAGTTCGTGTAAGTATCGACAGAACGTCTGGTGACTTTGATACATTCCGTCGCTGGTTGGTTATCCCGGATGATCAAGAGCAAGAAAATCCATTTGCTGAAATTACGTTTTCTGCGGCGCAAATCGACGAGCCAGAAATACAACTTGGCGATTATGTGGAAGAACAGATTGAATCTATCAAATTCGACCGCATAACTACGCAAACCGCTAAGCAAGTTATCGTACAAAAAGTACGTGAAGCTGAGCGTCAGCAAATGATTGCTGAGTACGAAGACAAAGTGGGTGAGCTGGTTACGGGTACGGTTAAGAAAGTAAACCGTGACAATATCATAATTGATTTGGGTAATAACGCAGAAGGCGTTATCTACCGCGATGATATGCTTCCTCGTGAAACTTTCCGTCCAGGTGACCGTGTACGTGGTCTTCTTTACGTTATTCGTCCGGAAGCACGCGGTGCACAGCTATTTATTAGCCGTACTCACCCAGACATGCTAGTCGAACTATTCCGCTTGGAAGTGCCTGAAATTGCAGAAGAGACGCTAGAAATTAAATCTGCGGCTCGCGATCCAGGTTCACGTGCGAAGATTGCCGTTAAAACTAACGACAAGCGCTTAGACCCAGTGGGTGCGTGTGTGGGTATGCGTGGTTCACGCGTACAAGCTGTATCGGGCGAACTTGGCGGTGAACGTGTTGATATCGTGCTTTGGGACGAGAACCCAGCGCAATTCGTTATCAACGCAATGGCTCCCGCTGAGGTTGCGTCAATTGTTGTTGACGAAGACAGCAACAGCATGGACGTAGCGGTTGAAGCGGACAATCTAGCACAGGCAATTGGCCGTAGTGGTCAAAACGTTCGCCTAGCTAGCCAGCTAACAGGCTGGGAACTTAACGTGATGACGGTTGAAGACCTCAACAAGAAGCACGAAGAAGAAAACGCGAAGGTACTTGATCTATTTACTGCTGGTTTGGACATTGACGAAGAGTTTGCGTCTGTGTTGGTAGATGAAGGCTTTACAACGCTAGAAGAAGTGGCATACGTGCCAGCAAGTGAGCTTCTAGCGGTTGAAGGATTAGATGAAGAAATGGTTGAAGAGCTGCGCAACAGAGCGCGTGCTTTCTTAACCACGCGTGCACTAGCGAATGAAGAATCGCTTGAAGGTGCAGAGCCTACAGAAGCCTTATTAAATCTTGAAGGTATGAGTAAACACGTGGCCTATGTGTTGGCCAGCCGCGGTGTTACCGACCTGGAAGAATTAGCAGAACAAGGTACCGATGATATCAGTGATATCGATGAACTAGACGAAGAGAAAGCCGGTGCGTTAATCATGGCGGCTCGTAATATCGTATGGTTCAGTGAAGAAGAGTAAGGTCAACAGGGGGAAAATTACGTAATGGCAGATGTATCTATTGAAAAGCTCGCCAGCGACATTGGTACGACCGTTGACCGATTGGTTGGCCAGTTTAAAGACGCGGGTATCTCTAAGAGTGCCGGCGAACAGGTAAACGAAGACGAGAAACAGAAACTATTGGATCATTTAAGTAAGCAACACGGCAGCGCAGCTGAACCTACGCGTATGACACTTAAGCGTAAGACAACAAGCACATTAAGTGTTGGTAAGTCTAAAGAAGTGAAAGTGGAAGTACGCAAGAAGCGCACATACGTTAAGCGCAGCGACGTTGAAGAACAACAACGTCAAGCGGAAGAAGAAGCGAAGCGTCTTGAAGAAGAGGCACGTTTGAAGCGCGAAGCAGAAGAGAAAGCAGCAGCAGAAGCAAAGAAAGCCGCTGAAGAAAAAGCGCGTAAAGCAGAAGAAGCGAAAAAAGCCGCTGATGAAGAGCGTGCACGTCGTGCGGAGCAAGCTAAGAAAGAAGCTGAAGCCCGTAAAGCAGACGAGCCAGAGCTAACTGAAGCTGAAAAAGCGGAAGCAGAAGCAGCGCGTCAGGAAGAAGAGCGCCTGCGTAAAGCACAGGAAGAAGAAGCGCAGAAGAAGCTTGAAGAAGACGCGAAGAAGGCGGCTGACGAAGCGCGTAAACTTGCTGAAGAAAACGAGCGTCGCTGGAAAGAAGAAGAAGAGCGTCGTAAGAAAGCAGAAGCTGAAGAAGTTCACTTGCACTCTAACCGCTATGCTCAAGAAGCAGAAGACGAAGAAGACATGCAGGTTGAGCGTTCTTCACGTCGTCGTCGCAAGTCTAAGAAAAACGCTGGTGAGCATCTTAAGCAAGGCTTTAACAAGCCTGCAGCACCAGTAGAGCGCGTTGTTAAGCTTGGCGCAACCATCACAGTTGGTGAGCTGGCAAGTAAACTTGCTATTAAGTCTAACGAAGTTATCAAAACGATGATGAAGATGGGCGAGATGGCTACTATCAACCAAGTACTAGACCAAGACACTGCGGTACTTGTTATCGAAGAGATGGGTCACAAGTACGAGCTTGTAAATGACAATGCGCTTGAAGATGAGTTGCTAGCAGATAGCACAGATGGCGAGAAATCAACACGCGCTCCTGTTGTTACCATCATGGGTCACGTTGACCACGGTAAAACATCATTGCTTGACTACATCCGCCGTGCGAAAGTAGCAGACGGTGAAGCGGGTGGTATTACCCAGCATATTGGTGCTTACAAAGTACAAACAGATAACGGTGAAATCACCTTCCTAGATACGCCTGGACACGCCGCGTTTACTGCAATGCGTGCTCGTGGTGCTACGGCGACGGATATCGTTATTCTTGTTGTTGCTGCAGATGACGGCGTAATGCCGCAAACGAAAGAAGCGGTACAGCACGCCCGAGACTGCTGGCGTACCTCTTATCGTTGCAGTGAACAAAATGGATAAAGAAACAGCTGATCCAGACCGCGTTAAAACTGAGCTATCTCAACTTGAAGTTATCTCAGAAGAGTGGGGCGGTGAACACCAGTTCTGTAACGTTTCTGCGAAAACGGGTATGGGTGTTGATGAGCTTCTTGATGCTATCGTGCTTCAGGCAGAACTACTTGACCTTAAAGCGGTAGCTGAAGGCTCTGGTCGCGGTATTGTTATCGAATCTCGTCTTGATAAAGGTCGTGGTCCGGTAGCGTCAGTACTCGTTCAGGAAGGTCAACTACTTGCTGGTGACATTCTACTTTGTGGTGAAGAGTACGGCCGTGTTCGTGCAATGCGCGACGAAAACGGTAAAGAAATTAAGGTTGCAGGACCTTCAACGCCGGTAGAGGTACTTGGTCTTTCAGGTGTTCCTGTAGCGGGTGAAGATGCCGCAGTTGTTAAAGACGAACGTAAAGCCCGTGAAGTAGCAGCGAAGCGCCATCAGAAGAAACGCGAACTCAAACTTGCTCGTCAGCAAAAAGCGAAACTTGAAAACATGTTTGCGAACATGGAATCAGGTGATGTTAGCGAACTTAACATCGTACTTAAGGCTGACGTACAGGGCTCTGTAGAAGCGATTTCTGAGTCACTGGTTAAGCTTTCAACTTCTGAAGTTAAAGTTAATATTGTAGGTAGTGGTGTAGGTGGAATCACCGAAACTGACGCGACCCTTGCGGCTGCATCAGGCGCTATCGTACTAGGCTTTAACGTTCGTGCCGATGCAACAGCACGTCGCGTACTAGAAGCCGAAGAAATTGACCTACGTTACTACAGCGTTATCTACCACCTAATTGACGAAGTGAAAGCGGCCATGAGCGGTATGCTTGCACCAGAGTTCAAGCAGGAAATCATTGGTCTTGCCGAAGTACGTGACGTATTTAAGTCACCGAAACTTGGCGCAATTGCAGGCTGTATGGTTACAGAAGGTAATGTTAAGCGCAGCAACCCAATCCGTGTACTTCGCGACAACGTAGTAATTTACGAAGGTGAGCTAGAATCACTACGTCGCTTCAAAGACGACGTACAAGAAGTACGTAACGGTATGGAATGTGGTATCGGCGTTAAGAACTATAACGATGTGAAAGTAGGTGACCAAATTGAGGTCTTCGAAATCGTTGAGGTTAAACGCGAAATTTAATTGCCTTAGTTAATTCGGCATGTGAAAAACGGGGGCCGAGTGCTCCCGTTTTTGTCTGTATAAAGTAAACAGCCTTAAGCATGCCCTACGTTGAATAAGGAAAGGAGAGTACAATGGCTCGTGAATTTTCACGTACCGACAGAGTCGCTCAGCAAGTTCATAAAGAAGTAGCGAGCATTCTGCAAAACGAATACAAACACCGCGTAGGCGATATGCCTTTAATCACGGTTTCTGATGTAGATGTATCGCGCGACCTAGCTCACGCTAAAATCTTCGTGACTATCTACAACAGCACTGAAGAAGAAGGCAAAGCGCAAATTAAGCAGCTAGCCGAATACAAAAAGTTCATTCGCAGTATTCTTGCAAAACGTATTCGCATGCGCTCAGTACCTGATCTTCACTTCTTTGAAGATAAGTCGATTGTTGAAGGCATGCGTATTTCTAATCTTGTGTCACAGACTATCGCTAAAGATGAGTCGAAGCGCGATGAAGACGATTCACAAGAGCAGGAGTAGATGGCAAGACGTCGTAAGGGCCGTGATATTAACGGCATAGTATTGCTTGATAAACCACTTGGTGGGTCATCAAATCAGCTATTACAGAAAGTACGTTGGCTGTATAAGGCGGCCAAAGCGGGCCACACCGGTGCACTAGACCCACTAGCTAGCGGTATGCTGCCGCTGTGTTTGGGTGAAGCGACCAAGTTCTCCCAGTTTCTTCTAGACGCGGAAAAGACCTACGAAGTAACTGCTCAACTAGGTGTTCGCACCACCACGTCTGACGCCGACGGTGAAGTGGTAGAAGAGAAGCCCGTTGAAGTCACGGAAGAGCAAGTACGCAATGCTTGCTTAGCGTTTTTAGGTAAAAGTAAGCAGATCCCTTCTATGTTTTCTGCGCTTAAGCATCAAGGTAAGCCGCTTTATCATTATGCGCGTCAAGGCATAGAGATTGAACGTGAACCCCGTGATATTGAAGTGTATGAACTGGACATACTGCGTATCGAACTGCCTTATGTGGATATGCGAATCAAGTGTAGCAAAGGTACTTATATTCGCTCTATCGTAGACGACCTAGGACAGAACCTTGGTTGTGGCGCTTATGTGACCCGCTTACATCGCACCGAAGTTGCTGACTATCCTACCGATAAAATGGTGTCACTGGATAAGTTAATTGAAATTCAGGAGTCGCTAGAAGACGGTGACTTCAAAGCCCTTGATGACTTGCTTATTCCTATGGATACAGCTGTAAGTCGTCTACCGTTTGTCACAATTAACGACGCCGAAAGAAATCGTTTTGACAATGGCCAATCGGTTAAAGGCATGTGCAGTGAAGCAATTTGTGAAGGGACATCCTACCGGGTCTACCACGGCGTTGATACTAATGGTATTTTCCTTGGCGTTGGGGAAGGGGTGCTTGACCCAAAAGACCAAGGCATTCCTAAACAAGAAGTATTTGTTAACCCTAAGCGCCGGGTTGTTTATCCATAGACGTGGCGTCTGTAAATAAAGATGGTTTATGGCTTGCTAAGTGTGTAAACGTCATTATAATACGGCGCTCATTCCGCTTTGCTGAATTAGTGATCGGCGAAGCATAAATTTTAGGAGAATGATATGTCACTAACTAAAGCAGAAACCGCGAAAATCATTGCTGAGTACGGCGTAAAAGAAGGCGACACTGGTTCACCAGAAGTTCAAGTAGCTTTGCTTACTCACAACATCAACAAGCTTCAAGGTCACTTTGCTGATCATAAGAAAGATCACCACTCTCGTCGTGGTCTTCTACGTATGGTTAGCCAACGTCGTAAGCTTCTAGACTACCTTAAAGGCAAGAACGCTGAGCGTTACCTTGACCTTATCAAGCGTCTAGGTCTACGTCGATAAGACTAGGTTTCAAGAAAAGCGCCCAATGGGCGCTTTTTTTTCGTCTGTTTTTGGCCTTGGTAATTCATTGCGCAAGAAGTGTGATGAAGTAGGTCTATTGACGCGAATCGACTTTCTCTGCAGTTTTAGTGGAAGAGCGAACTGCATTTTGCATTATTTTCAGCTCACGCTCAGTTAAGTTTCGCCACTGACCTGGCCTTAAATTGCTAAGTTCCAAATGCATAATACGCGTTCGCTTAAGCTTGGTGACCTCGTAGCCTAAAAACTCGCACATTCTGCGTATTTGGCGATTGAGTCCCTGGGTGAGAATGATAGTAAACTTGTTCTTGCCGGTAGGTTTAACGACACAGGGCTTTGTCACCGTACCTAAGATGGGCACGCCGCGCGCCATACGTTTCACAAACCGTTCACTAATTGGCTGGTTAACCGTTACTTCGTATTCTTTGTCGTGGGCATTTTCTGCGCGCAATATTTTATTTACGATATCGCCATCGCTGGTGAGTATGATGAGTCCTTCAGAAGGCTTATCAAGCCTACCTACGGGAAATATACGTGCTTTATGACCGATAGCGTCAATAATATTGCCTTTAACATGGCGCTCGGTAGTACAGGTTATGCCTATAGGTTTGTTGTATACAATATAGACCCTATCTGATTTGTCCTTCGCTACCGCACCTACCACTTTCCCATCAACTTTGACAATATCGCCGGCACCAATTTTAGTGCCAAGCTCTGGTGGTTTGTTATTTACCGTAACGCGCTTTTGCTCAATGAGTTTATCGGCTTCTCGGCGTGAACATAGGCCAGTGTCACTAATATATTTGTTTAACCGTTTAGGCGCTTGGTCACTCATTGCGCAGTATGTCCTGTCTTAGTTTTGGGAAGGCGGTAATGGTATCACGACAAAAAAGAAAGGGGCGATTAACCCCTTTCTTTTTTCTGTATTTATCTGGTATTGCTATGTCGTACTGTTTGTCTTGAAAACAACACGCCAAACAATGGTGGGTAATTTAACTGCCAGCAGGTGAGGGAGGTGAGCCCGCACCACCACTCGCACTACCACTTGATACTACTTTTGTGGCGATGTCGCGGATCTCGTTTTCTAAACTGGTAATGCGTCCAGATAACGTTGTGTTACGCTGCTCCAATACTGATAGTTTATCGGTAAGATTACGCACACGTTGCTGGGCACTTTGTTTATCGCTTGTGGCTTGTTCTAGTTGAACGTTCACAGCAAGTAGTTCATCGGCTAGTGATGCCAATTGATTTTTAACAGAGCCGATTGCTGCAGCTTGGCTTTTTACGTCGTCAGAAACGGCGCTGACATTTTTATTCAGTGCAGTTTGAACATTACCAACACGATCACCAAGGTCAGCGATTTCTTTTTGATTACGACGCCATGCCGAAGCCCAAAGTTTGTCCATTTGCTCCCAAAGTTCATTGGTTTTATTAGACAACTCAGTAACTTTAACTTGTAAAGCAACCGTAGATTCGCCAATTTCCTCGCCTGTCGCAGAAAGCTTATTTTCTAACTGCATAATGCGCTTTTCGGCTTGCTCAGCCACAGCCTTTTGTTGCTCAAGCATAGTGTACAAGTAGTAACAACCGCCACATGCCGCTAAGGCGATCAAGGCAACTAAAACAACCCAGACTCCGTTACCGCTACCACTATTTGAAGGTTGGCGGTTGGCTGAAGGGGAAGGTGAGGGCGTGGTCGCCTTTGTTGGGGCCGCTTGCCTTTTAGTCTGATAATCTCGACGGTCTTCTTCATCCAATCTAATGGTTGGAAACTCATCGTTTTTCGAATTATTTGCCATAGTAAATTAATAATCTCTTTATGTAGCGCTCTCTTTATGACGTCATAACCTTTTATCTATAAGAGAGCCCATTATTCTTTGCGCGCAGTTTCATGTTATCGCTAAATCGAAGGAAATTCTATGGCTTATGTAGAATGCTAACTTTCCATAAGCCAAAGAAGCTGGAATTTGTCTTACCCCAGCATTTTTCATTGATAGAAACAGGGTTAGTTTTTATCGCCAATCCATTCAACCCGATAAAGATCACGGCGTCGGTCTAGGTAATTTCGCACCGAACCTTCATTTTGCAGTTTGGTGAGTTTGTCGAGGTCTAAATCAACGATAAGCGTCATCTCTGTATTTGGTGTTGTTTCTGACACAATGGCATCGTGGGGGAACGCGAAATCACTGGGTGAAAATACCGCAGTCTGACCATACTGAATATCCACGTTATCTACCTTAGGCAAATTACCGACGCTACCCGCAATAGCTACATAACATTCATTCTCGATGGCCCTTGCCTGTGCACAGCGGCGAACCCGTAAATAACCATTTTTTGTGTCTGTCCAAAATGGCACAAATAAAATCTGCATCTCTTGGTCAGAAAGAATGCGCGCCAGTTCTGGAAATTCCACGTCGTAACAAATTAAAACGCCGATTTTCCCGAAATCGGTATCAAAAGTCTTAAGACTATTTCCACCCTTCATAATCCAGTCTTCTTTTTCATGAGGGGTTGGATGAAGTTTGTATTGGCTTTCAATCGTTCCGTCTCGCTTACATATGTAGCTGACGTTATACAGCTGTTCCTCTTCTACCACCGGCATAGATCCGGCAATAATCGTAATATTGTACGATACGGCTAAATGAGAGACGGCAGTTAAAATTTCATCGGTATAGGTGGCTAAGTGCCAAATGGCGTCAATCGATGAATCGGACGGACTTAGGCCCATAAGCGGCGCGTTGAAAAACTCAGGGAATAAGGCCACATCGCACGAATAGTCAGAAAGTGCGTCAACGAAGTATTCAACCTGCTGAAGCAGCTCTTCTACATTGTTGAAATAGCGCATCTGCCACTGAATACATCCTATGCGCGCACTCGATTTTCTGCTTGCGATTAACGAAGGCGTGCCCGGCTCGTAATAAATGTTATGCCATTGAAGTAATGTGGCATATCCCTTTGATGCTTCATCTTCTGGGAGGTATGCAGTCATTACTTGCTTTACTTCAAAGCCGTTTGACAGCTGAAACGTTAAAATCGGGTCGTAAATATCCTTGAGCTTTACTTGCTCGATGTACTCATAAGGCGACAATTCATTCGCATAGTTTCTATAATTGGGTATGCGCCCCCCAGCCATGATTGATTTTAAATTTAAGTTTCTGCACAACTCTTTTCGCGCTTCGTATAACCGTCTACCTAAACGAAGACCGCGGTATTCTGGGCAAACAATAACTTCTACGCCGTAAAGCACATCACCGTTTGGATCGTGAGTTGTGAGATAGGCATCACCGGTTATTTCATCGTAACTATGCTTATCACCAAACTGGTCGTAATCGACAATGACTGAAATGGCGAAGGCAACCACTTTACCTTTATCTTCAATACATATCTGTCCTTCAGGAAACGTGGTAACTTGTGCTTTGTAGTTAGAGTAAGGCCAAGCGCCGCCAACGTTTGCGTATACCTTGTCCATCAACCCTTTTACATCGTTATAGTCGTCCAGTCTTAAGTTTCTTAAGTCTAGATGGTGTTCCGTTTCTTCTATTTGTGTCTGGTCTTGACTCATGGGTTACTCTTTTTGCTAATGCTTTTGATAAATACTTCTGACAAATATTTTTGATACGTACAGTGTGTATATTTCTACTTAAACGCCTTGTAATGGTTTTTTCAACTGTTAAATGTAGTCCTCGTGTTCTTTCGGTAAAGGCGAAGATAACAATTGAAGGGTGAGCTCTCTTTAGCGGAGCTTACTCGTACACTGATATAAAAGATTAGCAAGAAACGTGCGAATTCTTTAGCCACCCAAACGATAAATAATTTTTCTTTTATCGACAAAAAAATAGCGCGAAGAATGTGCGATCTTTCAATTGCCACAAGGCTCAACGCCGCGTATAAGTTCGCTACTTTTTTTTACGTCCACACCTTCCTAATAATTTAACGATTAGTTAATTGCCCATAGGTAAAAAGAGTTTGATGAATAGAGAACAACTTGCGTCGTATCAGCCTCTACACGTTTTTGATGAAGCCATATTTGAAAACATCGTTGACGACTTAGTCACTACAGGCTTTTCTATTCAAAAGAATGGTTTACCTGATTTTATTACACAAGCACTTTTGACTTGCCAGCGTAAAATCTCCGAAGCTGAATATAGAAAAGCGGGCATTGGTCGCGCAGAGAATTATCACAAGGCTGAAAAAGTGAGAGGGGACGAAATTTGCTGGATTACCGGTTCTTCTGAGGAAGGCGCCCTGTGGCTGTCATGGTGTGAAGCTATGCAGCAATATATAAACCGTTCGCTTTTTATGGGGCTTTTTTCGTTTGAAAGTCATTTTGCTTGTTATGAACCGGGTAAATTTTACAAGCGCCATGTAGATGCGTTTAAAGGTCAGGGCAATAGGGTGCTATCACTTGTTGCTTATCTAAACGAAAGCTGGCAGGAGACTGATGGCGGTGAATTAGTACTGTATTCGGATGACAATGACCAAATAGGAACAAAAGTCCTACCAGCAAAAGGAACATTCGTTGTGTTTCTTAGTGAAGCATTCCCTCATGAAGTTTTGCCAGCAGTAAGAACGCGCCATTCTGTTGCGGGATGGTACAGAGTAAACGGTAGTGTTAATGACAGCATCGACCCACCGCGCTAGTATCCAAAAACTCATACTTATGTATAATATGAATTTGCTATATATCTGTTGTGATAAAGTCATACCTGAAATACGAGTAGACCGTAAAGCTTAGAGATAAGTAAACAGGCTTTGTATTTGATGGTTACTTCACAACGATAGCATAGTGTTGTCCACAATAGGCCGTCTTGACGCTATTGTGTTGCTTAGGGAAAAGATGTAAGAAGTGATTGGCTAATGCTGGAAAAAATACCTGCCCCCACCCCAAGAGAAGAGCTACATGTGCTGGTTATCGATAACCAGGGGCTAGTTCACGATGTTGTTGCTTCAGCATTACACGAAATAGGGATCAAAAACGTTAGTAGTGCATTCAACGCGTTCCATGCCAAGAGATTATGTGAGGCAAGGCAGTATGACTTTGTATTACTAGCGTTTAACGTAAGTCACGATAAAGATGGCTTTCATCTTTTTGAAGAACTTAAGCACCTCAACCACATTAACGATACCACAACGGTCATTTTTCTTAGTGCCGAGACATCGCCTGAGCTTGTTAACTGTATTGTAGAACTGCAGCCGGATGATTTTTGGGTTAAACCATTACAGCGCAATAAGATTGAAGCGCGCTTAGAATACCTAATACAAGTTCGCTTGAAACTGCATAAAATGCTGCATTGCATGCATGCCGGCGACTATTCAACGGCGATGTATTATGCTGAGCGACAGCTAAAAGATCCCTCGCTTTCCGAGTACCACACCAGAATAAAACGCCTTATTGGTGACTGTCTACTGCAGTTACGGGACTATGAAACTGCAGAAGACTACTTTAGAACGCTACTTCAGAGTATGGACCACGCTTGGGTTCACATTGGTCTCACCCGTTCGTTATTGCGCCAAGATGAACTAGAAGAAGCACAGTTGCTGGTTGATGATCTGCTTCAGCGGCCCGATACGCGCTTCTTAACCTTTGATCTGCTCGCACAATATTTTATTGAAAAAGAGCAGTTTGATATTGCTTACGAGCAAATGAAAGAGGCAAGCCGGCTTGCGCCCCGTAATATCGAGCGAAACAAGCGCTTGTGGGACCTAGCCAGGCTCAACCATGATAAAGCTGGCCAGCTTTCTGCCGTGCAGAATATGGCAAAGTTTGCTAAAAATTCTATTCATGATTCGCCTCAGCTCACACTTAATGTTATTCGCTCTACCATTGATTTGGCTACAAGCTTAGGAAACGCTGAAGGTGACAAGTACCTCAAACGCGCCGAAAGTGAGCTCGATGAGCTTAGGCAGCAGAAAGGCATGCAGAATCAGCTTGCTGAGCAAATGGATGTGGTTAAGTCCCGAGTACTTTGTCTTAGAGACGAGAAACGCGAGGCTGAAAAGTTGATGAAGGATCGCTCTGTGTCTACCGATGGACTGTCAATGGAAGATAGTTTAGATAAGATGAAAGCTTTCCATGAGCTGGGCATGCGTGAACACTGTGTCAGCATTTTAGATAAACTGAGAAAGCAGATAGAAGGTGATACTTTTACCTCACAAGTGGTTAATGAGTATCTGAATCAAGAGTCTATTGAGCGTACCGAGATTCAGTTTACTACTAAAGAGCTTAAGCAGATGGCGGCTGTAAATTACAAAGAAAATCGCCTTATTCCCGCTTATAACAATTTAAGACAGGCGTTGACCTTGTCACCCAAAGACAAACAGATCGCGTTAAGCTTGCTTAAAGTCATTACTCAAATGCATTTAGATAGTGGTCTTAGTGAAGAACAAATGAACTCTGCGCAGCGTGCCGCCAAATTACTCTGTTCTGAAGAGTTATCGGCGACCCAAGCGGAAAAACGGGATCAGTATATCGCTCGAATTGGCATTGAAGTGGATGATACCAATGCGGCCGATTTAGTCGGCGTGGTTGTCGCTAAAGCGTAGTTTGGAATGTTGTCCGTTTTAAAGCTTGCGAAGCTACTATAAAGGGCTAGATAAAAGTTTAAACGCCGCTAATCATGTACACACAACGGCAAAATGAAAACATAAAAAAAGCTGCCTTGAATTTCAAGGCAGCTTTTTTATTTTAAGAAGGGTTTAATCCTTTCTTCTGTTATTTTTTAGCAACAGTAGCACGACGGCGAAAGCCAATTGCTGCGGCTAACAGAGCAAGAATTCCTCCCATTGAGCCACCTGAGCTGTCGTTATCGTCTTCTTCATCGTCAACTACATCCGCTTGTAGATCGAAAGTTGCAACAAACGGGTCATGGTCTGAACTTCTGAATGGACCCACATCAGTGAACGCGTAGCCGTCTTCATCAGCATAATAACGAAGCGCTTGGTCGTACTGTAGCTGGTAGGCTTCAACTGAGTTGATATTCCAGTGAGCACCATCAATAGCGTCTTCAAGCATGGCTTCACTTGCTAGTACGTGGTCTAAACTACCTACTTGCTCTGTACCATAGAACCAATACGAGAAGCCTTCTGCATCAAATTCTTCAGCTAAATTGTGATAGCCGAAGCTAGATTCAACTTCAACAGAAGCGCCCTCGTCCATACCTGTATTTACCGCAGTAGTTATGGTGTAGCCGCGAGCTTCAGGTGTATAGTCGGTAAGTACAGCCACAGGATCTTCAGCACTGTACGCGTTCAAGTCGCCTAAGATTATCTTACGCTCTGGCAGATTTTCATCGCTTAAAGCATTACCTAATGTGACGGCTGCCGATACGCGAAACGCGTTACAGCTACCCTGAATTGTAGTAATTTCAGACGGCTCTTCGGCAATGTCTTCAGCGCACTGCGAACCCTTAGACTTAAAGTGGTTCACTGATACTAGGAACGACTTTTCACTTTCAGTGTGTACAAAAGATTGAAGAAGGCTAGGGCGCATTTGTGCAAGACTATCTTCGTCAATTTGTTGTACTGGCATATCAACAATAATAGCGTCGCCTTCTGGTGTTACTACAGAAGCCTTGTATAAAAGGCCTACAGTGATAGCATCTGTACCAACTTCGCTACCATCGCTAGTGGCAATAAATGAGTACTGTTCAGTTTCACCTAGCTCTGCATTAATAGCATTAACTAGTGCCTGAATAGCGCTATCTTCACCGAAACCATCGTTTTCAATTTCCATTAGGCCAACAACGTCAGCATTAAGGTTAACAATAGCTTCTACGATACGACCTTGTTGCAATTCAAACGCTACTGCGTCATCTGCACCACGGTTTTCGTCATAATCGAAGGTTACATCGCCGTTAGCGTCCACTTCACCGTTGAAGTAGTTAAGCACGTTGAAAGTTGCAATTGATAAGTTGCCTTCTGTTACAACAGGGTTCGCTTCACGGGTTGAAGTGACTTCAATAATGTCGCTAGGGTTAATTCTGTAAGTACCAAAGCTGTAGTTTAGTGGACCTGCAGCAGAAACCGAATCACCAATGCGAATAGCATTAGCGTAGCTGAAAGTAGGGAAGAAACTCAAAGCATCTGGGTACTGAGAACTGCTGTTATCTTCAATTGTAAGCAGGCTTGTTTCGCTTGCTTCAACAGCGGCTGTGTAAGCATCTGACAATGGCGCTGCCACATCGCTTGGTTGGCGTTTAATTGTGTCACTAACAACGATTTCGCCATAGCGCCAAAGGTTGTTCGTGCTTGTTACTGTCGCGTCAGTCACGCTAACAACCATACCTTCAACCGATTCAAGGTCAAGTTCGTACGGCATAGCAATCTCTACCGCCGCAACAGCATCAGTTGCACCACAATCAAGTGCAGCAACATCGCTATCCATGGCAAGGGTCGTCATGCCGTAGTTTTCTTCGACTTCACCGTAAAGGCGTACTAGGTTGCCAGTTTCAACTTCAACACTGCCGTCTACGAACAAACCTTCAGATGTGTTTTCATCACCGTCGTGATCCGCTGCTTCTTCTTGTATAAAGAAACCATCAGCACGGGTGCCAGTAACGATAGCTTCGACAATATGGCTATTGCCAACTTCAGCAGAGCTACTTTCGCTGCCTTGAATTGCACTTATTAGTGTTGCATCACCGCCGCACATTCCTAGCTCAATGGCAGGCTCTTCTGGTTCTTCAATAACTTCACCACCGCCTTCAGTGGTGAAGGTGCCGGTAGGGAAGGGGCTGGCTGCATCTGCATTTGTGGTTGAACCGTCAAGCGCGTCAACACCACTGTAAGTCCAGTTAGACGCTTCAAAACTGCCGCCATTAGCCGTTTGGCCTGACGTACGGTATGCCCAACCATCTAAGTATTCCCATGCGGTGCCGCTGCCGTCGGTGTTGATATCACCAAACGTATCAATAACGCTGCCATCTTTGAAAAGCTCTATAGCATCGTCACCATTAATTCCTAATTCAGATGTATCGTAGTCTGGTGCTGAACCGAAAAACGCGGTAAACCCATCAATTTCTGATGCTACGTAGATGTAAGAGCCAGCGCTTGCAGACGTGCCAGCTGGGAAGGTGAACTCTTCTCCATCTGTTCCACCACCGTTGTTCGCTGCACCAATACCATAGGTAGATAAGTCTGCAATATCGTTAACAACGAAAAGTTCTACAGCTTTTGGAACACCGCCACTTAATGGCCCGTCAATAACGCCACTAATAACTAAATCGTTGGCTTGAATAGCGGTAGAAGAAAGTGCAGAGATTATTCCTGCAGATAGTAAAGTTAATGATGTTCTCACGTCATTTTCCCTTTGTAGTTTCATTATTTTTTAAATCACAGGTACTAGTATTTTTGTTGTAAAGTCTGCTTGAGCAGCGCACCCTGTGACGAGCAATTTTCGTATTGCTTGTTCTACCGTAGGGAAGTTTCTGATTAATAGAAATAACTTAATCTTATTCAAGCTGTTTTTAAAATAGCTTAAATAAATCAACAGCATAGGAAGTATAAGTAAACTTACTTATACTGTTAAATCACTTTTGTAGCCTTACCTAACCTTTAAATAACGCTATAGCCATTTTGTGAGCGCGTATTACGTTTTATTACATCAAGCTTCGTTTTAGTTTGATTCGAGATGACGGGAAAATAAAGCGTGATCATCAACGACTTGATCTGCATAAAGATTTGCTATTTTCACAAGCAAGTCTCTTGATTGAGAAAAGGCATTTGAGGCTGATTGGGCAAACCGCGTGCTTCTTCTATCTCCACGGCAATGCGCCAGTGCCAAGCTATAACCGCATAGTTGTGCAAAATATTCAAAGCCCCCGTTAAGGGCCTTATTGCCCATTGTAATATCTTGAGGATCAATACCCACTTTAGCGTGATGTCTTGAGCGAATTAAATAATGAGCGTCCCTAAATTTTACCTCATCAAGAACAAGGTCCGGCTTTCTTTGCATTCGTCGTTGGCAACGTGCGGTAAGGTGGGCAGCGTTCAGACGATTGACAGGGTTAATGGTAGGGAAATAATGAATAGGTGCAGCAACGCGCTGCTGTTTAACTTCTACAATATGACAATGCGCAAAGCTCGTTTCGTTATGCGGTTTAGACGGCCCGACTAAAAAGTAATAGCGCGCCATATTCACGGAACCAGTTCCTGCGTTCAATCGTTTAACGATATCAACGATAGAATCGTCCATGTAAGGAGCAAACGCGTCGTGTAATGTTTTATACTCGTCTTCGCTCAGAGGGGCGAACTTTTCACTGTTGGGTTTAAAGCCCAGCGTAGTGCCATTAAAACTCACCGCTTTAGCAAGCGCACTTTTAACCGTAAAGTCTTCACCGCCAGCACTACGGGCTTTTGCTTTTTTGTAAAGCTTTGTTAGCTTACTCGGCACATTAGCGGGACTGAAGTCTATCGCCTCGTTTAGCACTTTGGCATTCTTTATTGCTCGGTCGCAGGTGTGCGCATATTCCTTTAGAAATGCATTTTGTGCACTAATAACTTGCTGATGAGTAACTACGGGTTTAGTAATATCGATATCTTCCCCAGAATACTTACCTTCCACTATACCGCTACAATGTAGCTGAGCAAGGCGCAATGAGGTAAGGTAGCGAAGTACGTCCCACTGCGCTTTTCCAACGCAAGCATCATCGAAGTCGTTGGGTGAAAAAATGACTGTGTCTCCGTGAGAACCTTCTTCGGTAAGAAAACCAAAGTTGGAAGTATGACAGTCGCCCATCACGCTGGTAAGTGGTATAGAGTCGCATTCTTTGGGAAAATTAATCAGGCCCGCTTTGATATCTGCGTAGAATAACTGAGCGCTGCCTCGATAAAATACAAAGGGGCTGGTAGCCATTTTTATATGTTTTGGCAAGCTTCGCGATGGTTTGTGATTATCAATACGCTCAATTTCTTCTGAAATAAGGTGAATTCGAGTATTAGTCATATGTTCCTCACGCTACTTATATTAAGGCTAAAAACAGGGATGTATCGCGTACCTATCGGCTAATTGATTCTATTTTCATCGTTCAATTCAATAACCTGATTAAGCGATTCATTTTTACCAATTAGTTTTTTTAAGTGATGCGCGCTATTCTTATCACCAGTTTCAAGAGACACGGATTTCGCAATAAGTGAATATCTTCACAAAACTGCAAAACCATGTCGACACAATAAACGTAAAGTTTGTATCCGCATGCATTTAGCGTTCGGAAAATTTAAACCAAATGGAGAATTAAACATGGCATTGATTAATACTGCTATCAAACCTTTTAAAGCGACTGCATTTAAAGACGGCGAATTCGTAGACGTAAGCAGCGAAGACATCAAAGGTAAATGGGCAGTTTTCGTATTTTACCCAGCTGACTTCACATTTGTTTGCCCAACTGAGCTTGGCGACATCGCTGATAAGTACGAAGAACTTCAGTCTCGTGGCGTAGAAGTATTCTCAGTATCTACTGACACACACTTCACTCACAAAGCATGGCACGATTCTTCAGACACGATCAACAAGATCAAGTTTGCAATGATCGGCGACCCTACTGGCGAAATCACGCGTAACTTCGATTGTATGCGCGAAACTATGGGTCTTGCTGACCGTGCAACATTCGTTGTTGACCCAGAAGGTATCGTACAAGCAATGGAAATCACCTCTGAAGGTATTGGCCGTGACGCAGACGACCTAGTACGTAAAGTTAAAGCTGCTCAATATGTAGCAAACAACCCAGGTGAAGTTTGCCCAGCAAAATGGAAAGAAGGTGAAGAAACACTTGCACCTTCTCTTGACCTTGTAGGCAAAATCTAAGCAGCACCGCTTAGTGCCTAGCACAACAGGATAAACTGTTAGTAGAAGTGTTAGGCAGATAGTTTATAGGGAGTGGGACTCCACTCCCTGATATTAATTTCCAATTTCCGCTTATGTTGTTGACCTATTAAATGGTTGGCGGGGATCGGCGTGTCGAAAATAAGGCAGAATAACCGTGTTAACTAAAGAAATTTTACAAGCATTGAAATCATATGCTGAGTCAATGCAAAAAAACGTAACCTTTGTCGTACAGACCGGTGAACATAGCAAGCGCGAAGAGCTTGTTAAGTTTCTGTCCGACATTGCTTCAGTAAGCGAAAAACTAAACGTAGAAGAGCGTGAAACTAATGGTGAACTACGCAGCGCTATCAGCTTTTTACTAGAGGCTGACGGTGAAGATACTGGAATTCGTTTCTCAGGAATCCCGGGTGGCCATGAGTTTAATTCTCTTGTACTTGCTATGCTGCACGCAGCAGGCACTGAACTTAAGCTAGATGATAGTGTTCAAACATTGGTTAAAGCGGTTAAAGAACCGCTTAACTTTGAAGTATTTATCAGCTTAAGCTGTCACAACTGCCCAGAAGTCGTTCAGGCACTTAATCAATTCGCTTTGATTAACCCTAACATTAAGACCGAAATGATTGACGGTGGGTTGTATCAAAACTTAATTCAAGAGCGCGACATTCAAGGTGTACCTAGCGTTTACCTTAATGGCGAGCTATTCGCGAACGGTAAAGTTGATGGTTCAGTACTTATCAACAAACTTATCGAGCGCGACCCTAGCCTTAAAGAGGCAAATAAAGGCGACGCACTGCCGCTTCAAGACGTTACTGTTATTGGCGGCGGCCCAGCGGGTGTTGCGTCAGCAATTTACAGTGCACGTAAAGGCCTTAAAGTAGCCATTGTTGCTGAAACTTTCGGTGGTCAGGTAAAAGACACTATGGGCATAGAAAATTTGATCTCTGTACCCAAAACAACAGGACCTGAACTTGTAGGTAACCTAATGGAGCACGTTCGCGATTACGACATCACGCTTAAAGAGCACGTACGTGTCGATAGCATTGAAAAAGGTAATATTAAAACTATTACGCTTTCTTCAGGCGAGCAAATTCGCACCCGTACGGTTATTGTAGCAACCGGCGCACGCTGGAGAGAACTCGGTGTTCCAGGTGAACGTGAGAACGTAGGTAATGGTGTAGCATATTGCCCGCACTGTGATGGTCCCTTCTTTAAAGGTAAAGATGTTGCAGTTATTGGTGGTGGTAACTCGGGTATTGAAGCAGCATTAGATTTGGCTGGTATCGTAAAATCAGTAACGGTATTTGAATTTATGCCAGAGCTTAAAGCGGACCAGGTACTTATCGACCAAGCTGAAAAGCGCGATAACATTACCATTATTAAAAATGCGGCTACACGCCAAATCACGGCCGAGAATGGCAAAGTGAACGCGATTGAATACCAAGACCGTTCAACCAATGAAGTCCATACACGCGAACTTTCCGGTGTATTTGTTCAGATTGGCCTTGTACCGAACAGTCAGTTCATGAAGAACACGGTAGAGATGACGCAGTATGGTGAAATTATTATTGATACTAAATGTCATACTTCTGAGCCTGGTATCTTTGCTGCCGGTGACGTAACAACAGTACCTTATAAGCAAATCGTTATTTCGATGGGCGAGGGGGCTAAAGCGTCACTAGCCGCCTTTGAATACCTGCTTAGCCATGAAGTGGTTGAAACTGAAGACGAGAGCGAAGCAGCATAATACATTTAGTATGTAGCATCTAACTCAAATATGTAAAAAAGCCGAACTAACTTAGTTAGTTCGGCTTTTTTGTGTGCGCCAACTTTAATTTATATCTGGGGGCTATTTTTAAACTGAAGTTGCTTCTATTGCGCTAGTTCATTCCAATTTTCACTATTAAATTAATAAGAAACTGCATTTAAATTAAG
The DNA here is from genome assembly GCF_056311775.1 of Alteromonas sp. ABH4_454. Taxonomy (NCBI): domain Bacteria; kingdom Pseudomonadati; phylum Pseudomonadota; class Gammaproteobacteria; order Alteromonadales; family Alteromonadaceae; genus Alteromonas; species Alteromonas sp. ABH4_454. The sequence continues at coordinate 2,721,375 of NZ_CM149972.1, forward strand.
GGTAATAATAATGATACTAGTTATCATTTGGGTAAATTTTTGTTAAATTATACAAAAAGTGGTGACTATCCCTGTTCTATTCAAAAAAAGGGAGAGAAGCGCATCGCTTGTTTATTCATTTAAGGAATGATCATGTTTACAGTTGCAGCAGGTGGTTTAACACTCGCGGCCTTAGGGGTTGTTTATAGAAGTTGGCGTGAGCAAGCTTCAACTTATCTTTATTTAGGTTTAGCCGTATGGCTAGTTTCGGCGGTATGCTGGTCGTTCGCCCAGGGGTGGGAGTTTGGCGTACTATATGCGTTATGTATTCCTGCAATTCTTGTCTGGCCGTTTATCGCATTAAATCAAACGTTTTTGCCACAGCCTAAAAACGTACCTCAGCCGCGAAGCTTTGACTTTGCAAGAGGTACAGTATTGGCGAATGTTACAAACTATTTAGTGGTACTGGTTGTTCTATTGGTGGTCAGCGTTCTAATAACGCTCGGTGTATGCGCGTTGCTTCCATTTTCTATCGCAGGGCAGTTAGCTACTGGTACGGTTCTACTGCCAATTTTGTGGGGGCTTTTCGTTTATCACTACCTTGCCACCGCCCACAAATTTAAAGTAATTGGTGCTTACACGGCTTTGTCTGCGGCTTGTGTACCAATTCTTATCTTCTTCCCCATGTAGGTGAATATCGATGGATAAAATAACAAAACAAAATGCATTAAACGCACATACTTGGGTTGGTGTTTTTTTAAGTGTACTGCTTTTTTTAGTATGCCTTTCAGGAACGGTTGCCGTATTCCACCTAGAGTTCGAAAGGTGGGAGCAGCCTCATATTGAAGAGATGGAGAATGTTTCTCCGCAGGCGATTGAAAAAGCTATGGATAGCTTCCTAGCTAAACATACCGAAGAGTCTCACCATCTCTTTGTTGTATTTCCTACATCCGATATTCCACGGTTGGTGGTTGAAAACGATCATGTAGCGTATTTTGCGGATAGTGAAGGTAATTTACTTGAAGAAGAAAGCGTGTCTTTCACGCAAATGCTGGTGGACTTGCATTTGTATTTAAACTTGCCGCATAGCTGGGGGATGATTTTAGTCAGTGCCCTTGGTGCCATTATATGTACCTTAGTTATTACGGGGATTATTGCTCATAAACGGATTGGCAAAGATGCATTCAAGCTGAGAAGAGGCGGTAATGGCCAGCAAGCCCAGATTGACTTGCACAACCGCTTTGGTCTGTGGGCTGCACCCTTTCATTTAGTGATTGGCATAACAGGAACTTACTTTGGTTTGGCCGGTATTATTTTAGTGTTAGTTGCCACCGTGAACTATGGCGGCGATAGAGATGCGGTAATAAACCAAATTTTCACGCCAGACCCGGTCATCGCCCCACAAGAAGGTAAACCTGCTATTGGAAAAGCCTTCGCGCAAATGGAAACGCTCGCGCCTGAAAAGTCGCCAATTTTTTTAACGGTACACGAGGTCGGGGAGCCAGAGCAGTTTATTGAGATATATGCGAAAGCGCCTAACAGGATGATTTACGCTGAAGGCTACCGTTTCGATACAGCGGGCAATTTCATTGGTGACGCTGGTTACGAAGATGGAGAATGGGGTAAGCAAATATTCTGGGCCATGTATCGTTTACATTTCGGCGACTTTGCCGGCATGACCAGCAAATGGTTGTTTTTTATTCTTGGCGTAATGCTAACTATGCTTTGCGTTTCTGGAATGGAAATTTGGCTGTCTAAAAAAGCACACCCACCTTTGGCAAGTCGGCTTTGGTATAGCATAGTCTGGGGAAGTGTCAGTGCGTTAGCCTTAACCGCGGTGGTTGATATGTTCTTTGCAGGTTCACTCATTGCAGTATTTTGGGGGTTGGTGGTGCTTAATACTGCAATGACGGTAGCAATAAAACCCTTAACTAAGCCAATCTGGTTACTAATTTCGGGGCTAAGCGTACTAGTTTTACTTATTGCTTACGTGGCTGTTCACGGCAGTGCTGCATTCACTATTTCTTCGCTACAACTAAATATTCCTATGGCGGGCTATGTCATTTGGAGCTTATATCGTTCACGCACGTTAATAAAACGCGTTAGCGCTAATCGAGCAGAAGCAAAGAATGATGGGAATGATAGTGATGCGCGGGTGAGCCAAGTTAACAGTGAAGAGGCGCGTGTTTAGAAGTTTTAAATGCGCCATGTGAGGTCTCAGTATTACATATGTAATACGTCGGTAACTCGCTTAAATGATCTTCGCAATGGAAACCGCCGTTGATGAGCCTGCTTTTACCAAGCGCCCCCACATTTTCATGGGTAGCGATGCTTTTGCGGCCATTAAGGATTCTGCCTCGTCTCTGTGGTGCTGCTCGTCCATCTGGCATCGCTTAAACCTGTCGATGACGTTCGAAGGCGGGTTAGGTTGCATCACGAGTTGGCTACACTGTTTTTCATAATGGGTATCGACAAATTGTTCGACACAGTAAATGGTATAAAAAAACCAATTTTTGCCCAACAAGCGAGGAATAAAGCCTGTCATAAATCCAGCCCCAATCCAAAGAGGGAGAATAAAGCTCCCTCTGAAACGTGGCATTTCAGTTTCGAAAATCTCAAGGTGTTGCTTTTCAGTTTTTAAGTGCTGGTAAATAAAGCCCGTAGTTTCCCTTGCTGGACGCACTATCTTAAACAAACTTAGAATAAATTCAGCACATAGTGCGCCTCTATATATCCATACCGCGCCAGTTTCTCCAGCGTGACTTGCTCTTAGTTCTCTGTCTATCTGCTTAGCGTACGAAGCTTCGAGTGTTCTTGAATAAAATGACATGATGTACCTCTACTGCATTTTATTATGAAACGCGCGAACGTTATTTATAGATGCTACTTTACGAATTTGTAATGCTTAAAAAGCGATGTCGAGTAAAAGGTTCGGAATAGGGCATGAGTAATAGTTGACTATTCAAAAACGAAAGGGGAGTGTTGAAACTTTGCTTGGTATGGTGAAAAAACTGAACGCCTGTAAATGGGAAGCGTTTTAAAAAGGCAAAATTCTAATGAAAGTAATGTGGTTCATAGCTATATCCATTGTCCTTTACCTACTATTGTGGCCTTTACCAATAGCGCCAGTTGCTTGGCAAGCACCTGTCGATAAGGGATTTGAAGGCAAATTTGCAAAAAACACACGACTATCTCAGTTAACGCTCGTTAACATGGGCAATGACTATGGGCCAGAAGATTTTGCCTTGAACCAAAATGGCACGTTAGCAACATCGAGTCATTCTGGCACTATTCTTTTGAAGAAGAGAGGCGAGGATACTTTTTCCCCTTGGGTAAATACGGGCGGTCGCCCCTTAGGGATTGAATATGACAATAAAGGCAACCTTGTTGTCGCTGACGCCCACCTTGGGTTACTTACAATAAATTCAGCGGGCAAGGTCTCTGTGCTGGTTGATAAGGTAAACAATACACCTGTCGTTTATGCAGATGATGTAGATATAGCTCAAAACGGCAACATCTATTTTACCGACGCGACCACTAAATTTCCGGCACAAGACTTTGGAGGTACCCTTAATGCTAGCTTGCTTGAGATATTCGAACACCGAGGTAATGGCAGGTTAATCGAGTACAACCCCGACACTGGCAATAGTGTAATACTCATGGATAAGTTGGTATTCGCGAACGGTGTGGCAGTCAGTCATGATGAGCAATCGCTATTGGTTAACGAAACCGGAAAATACCGTGTGCTGCGTTATTGGCTTATGGGACCAAATAAAGGTCAAGTCGACGTGCTTATTGATAACTTGCCAGGCTTTCCAGATAACATCAGCCGTGCAGATAATGGCAACTACTACATTGGCCTTGCGTCGCCGCGCTCAGCCCCTGTCGATATGCTGTCTGATAAACCATTTATTCGAAAAGTGATACAGCGCCTTCCCGGTTTTATGCGTCCTCAAGGGCAGTCTTATGGGCACCTTATAGAATTAAGCGAAAAAGGCGAGATAGCACAAAGTTGGCAAGACCCTACCGGCGCTTTCCCCTTTGTGACAGGCGCGATAAAAACTGATGAGGGGCTTTTTATTAGCAGTCTCACGGCTAAGAGCGTTGGGTTTTTGCCGGTGCAGCATCAGTAAATATAAAGTATGCAAGCGAGTTAGATAGAGGGAAGCGCATTGCTTTAAGTACGTGCGCGATACATATTTTCAAAGCCTTTTATATTACTTTCCCAAATAGGGACTTTTTCGCCAATATATTCACGCACTGCGTTGAAAAAAAGCAGTGTCCTTTTTGGCAGGTCACGGTGGGGATAAACGGCGTACATGCCGCTGTATTCGGCCAAGTGTGTATCCGTGACTAATGGGATCAACTCTCCTTTTGCAATTTCATCACCCAGAATAAAGCACGGACCTGCAAAGTAAGCGTCACCGGTTAGTGTTTTCATTATTAATACTTCACCATCGTTGGCGCTAAACACACTTTTCATTGGCTGAGTGCACGGATGACCTTGCTTGTTAAAATAGTGAATTTCCTTAATACGCGCGTTCGCGCTAACAAAGGTAGCTGCTGGCAGGTGCTTAAGGTCTCCAATTGTTGAGGGCATGCCGTAGGTTTTTATAAATGCGGGTGCCGCGGCAATGATCATCCTATTTGGGGCTATACGTCTGGCAATGAATGAGCCGTCTTTAGGCTCTCCCACACGAAAAGCAAGGTCGATGCCTTCAGAGACTACGTCTGCCACTTTTGAGTCTAAACGCAATTCTATGTCGACTTGGGGGTAGTCTTTTTGAAATTGATTGATAACCGGTTGCAAATAACGCCGGCCTATTAGCGGAGCTGCCGCTATCTTCAGTAGACCCGTAGGTTCACTGTGAAAGTTTTCTGCCACGGTAAAGGTATCTTGCATTAGCATTCTAAGCTCAGACGCCTTTTTTATCATTTCGCCACCGGCAGCGGTAAGAGAAATCGAACGTGTGGTTCTATTAAGTAAACGAACACCTAAATCATCTTCTAGCTTGCTAATTTGTTTTGACACTACAGAGCGATCAATCTTCCTTGATTCTGCGGCTCCCATTAGTGAGCCATGTTCAACAACGTCTAAAAATAAAAGTAATCGGCTTGCTGTGTCCATTATCGTTCTCAGTTTAATTTGTCTTTTACGGCTATCTCATCAAAGGCTTACGCCAAACTTTAATTCTTTGTTGCAAAATGGGCAACAAATTGATGTCTGAATGCATGTTTTTAGGCATTAATTGACGCTTTATACTTGCCGCAATTTGGTACACAAAGATTGGGAGAGTGAATATGAAAGCAGCCATAACCTCAGGGTTAATAATAGCCACATTTCTGTTTTTACAGGGCTGTGGGGCGGGAAATAATGCTACAGCGGTCGAGGAAAAAATGCCTGCTGTGGATGTAGCGCCCGTTGCCGTTCTTGCTGCTCAGTCTTGGAAAACCTATACCTCTCGCCTTGAAGCGCCAGAAGTCGTTCAATTAATGCCGAGAATTTCAGGCATTGTTGAGGAGGTGCGCTTTAAAGAAGGAAGTAGGGTAAGTAAAGGGGATGTGCTTTTTACTATCGATGATGAACAGTTTAAAAGTCGAGTGGAAACTATAGAGTCACAGATTGCCGGTGCTGAAGCAGCACTGGCTCAGGCTAAAAGTGAGTTTGAACGAGGAGAGCAGCTGGCTGCTACGCGGGTGCTTTCGCAAGAACAGGCCCTCGCTCGTCAATCCACTTATCATCAGCGCCAAGCTGAATTGTCTGCGTTAAAAGCGCAGCTTCACAGTGCTAAGCTCGACTTATCCTATACAAAGGTCACTGCGCCTATTTCAGGAATAGTATCTCGCGCCTTTATAACTCAGGGCAACAATGTGGTTAGCGCGCAATCCGTTCTCACTTCGATTGTTTCAGACGCAAAACGCTACGCCTATTTCGACATTGACGAGCGAACGTGGAATGCATATTTTGCTTCTGATTCACAACCTCATTCACAGGTAGCAATGCAGTTACTTGGTGAAAGCGAATTTACACATATAGGCGACATCGACTTTGTCGATAACCAAATTGATAGTCAAACAGGTACGCTTCGCGTTCGTGCGGTGTTCGAGCAGAGCAATAACAACCTGAAAGCTGGCGCATTTGTCAGAGTGAGGCTTCCTCTAGGCGCCCCTGAAGAAAGCGTGTTTGTACCTGAGACGTCATTGGGTACTGATCTTGAAAACAAGTTTGTACTGACCCTTGATGAAAACAATGTACTGCAATATCGCAAAGTAGATATTGGTGAACGATTCGGCCAGTTCAGACAAATCAAAAATGGTTTATCAAAGGGTGAAGTCATCGCTATTCATGGCGCCGGAAGTGTTTCAAGTGGTGCTAAAGTAGCACCGAGGAAATCGCAAATCGACGTAGGAAAAAGCAGTTTGTTGGCTGCTGATTTCCCCGCTGCCAGTTTATCTGTAGCGACTACGGCTAAGCGTTAGGAAGTGCTATGAAGTTTTCACATTTTTTTATAACACGTCCAATCTTTGCTTCAATGATCTCTTTGGTGTTTGTCATTACCGGGCTTATTGCAATGAAGCAATTACCTGTTAGCGAATACCCTGCGGTGGTGCCACCAACGGTGGTCATCAACGCAAGTTATCCAGGCGCGAATCCAACGGTTATCGGGCAAACCGTAGCTACACCTATTGAGCAAGAGCTTAATGGTTTAGAAAATATGTTGTATCACTCTTCACTAGCAACTAGTGATGGAGGCTTAACAATAACTGTAACCTTTGCCTTAGGGACAGATTTAGATGTCGCGCAAGTACAGGTCCAGAATCGTGTAAGCAATGCGTTATCCCGCTTACCTGAAGAAGTGCAGCGCTTGGGGGTTACCGCTGAAAAAGCGTCTCCTAATCTCGCGATGGGCATACAGTTGTATTCGCCAGATGGCTCTCTGGATGTAAGCTACATTGCAAATTATGCCGACATGTACATTATCGACGAGCTTAAAAAGCTACCTGGCGTTGGCGACACCATGCTAAATGGCGGTGCCAAATACGCTATGCGCGTGTGGCTAGACCCTGATGCGCTTGCAAGTCGAAACATTACCGCAGGTGAAGTTTTTCAGGCTATAAGTACGCAAAATAAGCAGATTTCTGCGGGTGCATTGGGGGCACAACCTGCCCATGAATCTATTGAGTTTCAAACTTTACTTAATGTAAAAGGCCGCTTGGAAAGCATAAAAGAGTTTGAAAATATTGTACTTAAGGTTGGCGATGACGGCCAGTTAACCCGATTGGGAGACGTGGCCAGAATAGAGCTTGGCTCAGAAAACTATGCATTAAGAGCTATGTTAGACGCTGAGCCCGCGGTTGGTTTACCTGTTTTTCAGCGCCCGGGTTCAAATGCAATCGCTTTATCAGACGATGTAAGAGCAACCATGGCACGGTTAGCGCAAAATTTTCCTCCTGGAATGGAATACAATATTGCGTACGACCCCACGCTGTTTGTGCGCGGCTCGATTGATGCCGTTATTGATACCTTATTTGAAGCTATTATCTTAGTGGTCATAGTCGTTATTTTGTTTTTACAAACATGGCGCGCATCTATCATTCCGCTGATTGCTGTTCCCGTGTCTTTAATAGGCACCTTTGCGGTAATGCACCTGCTCGGGTTATCGATTAATACCTTGTCTTTGTTTGGCCTAGTGCTCGCTATTGGTATTGTGGTTGATGATGCGATTGTTGTGGTTGAAAACGTCGAGCGAAACATTGAAGCTGGTTACGATCCGCTAACCGCAACTAAGCGTGCTATGTCTGAGGTCAGTGGGCCCATTATCGCTATTGCCTTTGTGCTTTGTGCGGTATTTATCCCCACGGCTTTTATTACCGGTGTAACCGGTCAATTCTACAAACAGTTTGCCGTAACCATAACCATATCAACCATTATATCTACCATTAATTCACTTACGTTGTCCCCTGCGTTATCGGCGCTGTTGTTAAAAGGTCACGATGCACCAGACGATAAAATTACCCTGTTCCTTAATCGTTTACTTGGGAAAAGGTTGTTTACGCCATTCAATAGAGTATTTGACAAAAGTGCGAAGTATTATGAGGCTTTTGTCGGCAAATTATTGGGTAAACGCGGTGCGGTAATGGTGGTGTATGTTGCATTGTTAAGTGCAACTGGGGCTTTATTTTCTTCTATTCCCGGGGGCTTTATTCCCCAGCAAGACAAACAGTACTTAATCGCAATTGCACAGCTGCCTGATGCGTCTAGCCTCGACAGAACTGAAGACGTCGCCGTAGAAATGCAAAAAATTGCGTTAGACGTACCTGGGGTGCTGAATACTGTAGCGTTTCCAGGGCGCTCCATTAACGGGCCAAGTAACAGCCCAAATAGTGCAATGGTGTTTGTTCCACTTGAAGACTTTGATAAGCGTCAGAGCGAGGATATGACGGCGTCGGCAATTGCGGCGAAACTTAACAAGGCGTATGCCGATATTGACGAAGCATTTGTCGCAGTGTTTACACCGCCCCCGATTCTTGGGTTAGGCTCTACCGGAGGATTTAAACTGCAGTTAGAGGATAGGGGGAACGTGGGCTTTGAGAAAATGTTTGCCACGCTTCAAGAGGTTATAAAAGTGGGTAACGAAAACCCGGCGCTAAGCGACTTATTTTCCAGTTTCCGTATTCAAGTGCCCCAAATGAATTTAACAATCGACCGGGAGCAAGCGCTTATACAGGGTATAGATTTAGAGGCACTTTTTACAACGCTACAGGTTTATTTGGGCTCTGCTTACATAAATGACTTCAACATGTTTGGACGCACTTATCAGGTAACTGCACAGGCAGACAGTCAATTTAGAGAGCGTGAGGAACAAATACTTAGGCTTGAAGTTAAAAATGCTCAAGGAAATATGGTGCCTTTAGGCTCAGTTGTCTCGGTGGAACCCATTACCGCGCCAGATCGCGTTCAACATTACAACGGATACATTAGCGCCGAATTAAACGGTAGCCCAGCACCAGGGTATAGCTCTGACCAAGGAAAGGCGGCAATAGAGGCAGTGTTAACTGAGGTCTTGCCAGCGGGTATTGATTATGAGTGGACGGATATGACCTACCAGCAAATACTAGCCGGTAATACTATGGTCTTTGTGTTTCCTCTTATTATTATTTTCGTATTCATGGTGCTGGCCTCTCAGTATGAGAGCTTACGCTTACCGTTAGCCATCATCATGATAGTGCCAATGACAATATTATCCGCATTGTTTGGTGTATTTATTTTGGGTGGTGATAATAATATATTTACCCAAATAGCGTTGGTCGTCTTAGTGGCGCTTGCCTCTAAGAACGCCATACTTATGGTGGAATTTGCAAGGGAGAAGCAAATGGACGGTATGCATTATATGGACGCAATTATCGCCGCCTGCCGTCAGCGATTACGCCCAATTTTAATGACGTCGTTCGCGTTTACCGCAGGCGTAGTTCCGCTTGTGTTAGCCAGTGGTGCAGGCGCGGAAATGCGTCATGCGATGGGTAACGCAGTGTTTTTCGGCATGATTGGCGTTACGGTGTTTGGATTAATATTTACGCCTGTGTTTTACGCGCTTTTAGCTAAAAAACACTGACCTAGCGCTTGGCTTAAGGGCAGTGCCACGCCCTTAAGCTAACGTTCGTTGATTTTACAATTAGAAACATTTTAAACTTTTGTTATGTAGTTAGGTTTATAAGGATATGTCATTATCGGCTATGCTATTGTTTGAGTATAGAGCTGTAGGCCTTAGTTAGCCATTTACAATAAGGACATGTTAGAACTATGAAAGCGTATGTGTATTCTTCAGTTGCATTAGCGGTGACGATTTCTCTATTAGCAGGGTGTGGGGGAGGTGGTGGATCATCTAATTCCTCGCCAGTAGCTACAACACCAACGACTCCCGTTACCTCTGAGCCTGAGTGGGAAGCGGGTGTCTATGAGCCACAATCTGACTTCATCGCCAAATGTGAAACGCCAAGAACTGGAATCGACCCTTTTACAGGAAGTGCTTATCCAGATACCCAAGGTACTGCAATGGATGAAAAGCTCTGGCTGCGTTCTTGGACTAACGACACCTACTTATGGTATGACGAAGTAGACGACAACGACCCAGAAAACTTTTCAGTATTGGCATACTTCGACCAGTTAAAAACCAATGAATTAACGCCAAGCGGCACGCCTAAAGACAATTTTCATTTTTCACAAGACACTGCTGAATATAACGAGCTATCTCAATCTGGCATATCGTCAGGTTTTGGTTTTGATTGGGAATTTGGCTCAAACACGGTACCAAGAGAGCTAACGGTGCGGTTTACAGAGCCTGGTTCACCTGCTGCTGCAGCGAATGTGCCGCGAGGCGCTAAGGTTGTGAGTATTAACGGCGTTGATTTCGTTAATGACAATACCCAACAAGGTGTAAACGCTTTAAACGATGGACTGTTTCCTGATGATGCCGGAACCACTACAAGTTTTCAGTTTGAACTGATTGACGGTTCGACTATGTCTGTAGATATAACCTCAGCTGATATCAACGTAACGCCGGTTCAAAACGTTAAGGTGTTCGATACCGAAAACGGTAAAACAGGTTACTTCCAATTTAATACCTTCATTGTTACCGCGCAGGAAGGGTTAATCGAGGCATTTGATACCTTTGTTGAGCAGAATGTAACCGAGTTAGTCATGGATCTGCGTTACAACGGTGGGGGACGTTTGGCGTTAGCTTCTCAGCTTTCTTATATGGTAGCGGGTCCAAATCAAACGAACAATGCCACGTTTGAAACTTTGCAATTTAACGACAAGAACCCAACGACCGACCCGATTACTGGTGAGACCATTCGTCCTACGCCGTTTTACAGCAATGTCATCGATTACAACGCCGGACGGCTTACCGATACTTTACTGCCGAGCCTTTCGCTGACTCGTGTTTACGTAATTTCAACAGATGCTACATGTTCAGCCAGTGAAGCGGTAATGAATGCTCTTCGCGGTATAGACGTTGAGGTAGTACAAATAGGCTCTACAACATGTGGTAAGCCTTATGGTTTCTATCCTACGGACAACTGTGGTGAAACTTACTTCAGTATTCAGTTCCAAGGCGTGAACAATAAAGGCTTTGGTGATTATGCCGACGGCTTTATGCCAACCAGCACTCCAAACTTTGATTTTGAACTGCCAGGATGTGAAGTTGAAGATGACTTTACTGCTAATTTAGGCGACCCAAATGAAGGTATGTTGTCTGCAGCACTAGAATTTGCAGCTACGGGAGCATGCCCTGAAGTGGTATCGGGCAACGGCACGGCTGATGTAGATGTACTGCGCAGCAGTCAAAGCGCGCTAGTGGGTGAAAAGCTTATTCCTATCGATACGCCTGAAAAGCGCAGAGAAAACTTTATTTTACACAACAAGATCAATCAGCTTGTTATCAAGGAACAAGAATGATGGCTCTATTCGGTAAAGGCAAAAGCAAAGGGCTGCCAGCTGCGGCCCTTGTTATAGCGCTATCATCGGCCATTGGTTGTGTTGCAACCAAGGAGACTGAGCTGCATAAAGCAATCACTAACAGCACGAGTGCAAGCCAAAAGCAAACTATTGAAAATACCATCAGCAACTGGTTCGGCGGTATATCCATCACTGTTGCTGATAATGCATTTAGCAGCGCTTCAAGCATTACAATTGAACGGAAAGCGAAGGTAGATAGCAGAGGTTTACCCGTTGAGGGAAGGCACAACAACCCTGTGTACAGCTTTACGTTACTAAGTGATGGCAAGCACTGCTTGCTGCGAAATGATCAAACTGGTGAGCTTGCTAAACTTGAAAATGTGGAGTGCTACCCAATTCACGACTGAATGTAAACGTATAGCTTGGGTACACATAGGTTGGATACACAAATAGTTAACTGAAATAGCGCAGTGCTATTGCTAAAAGTCACAAAAAAAGCCCGATGTTGAAAAGCATGGGGCTTTTTTATTTTTAGCGTTTGTTATCTTAACGTTTATGCATGCTTGGCTGTTTTTGAGAGCGGCCACGATTGTTTCCGCCGCCATTATTCGCCTTAGAAGCTTTACCGGAATTTCGATTGGCGGTATTACCGCTACCTTGCTTATTGCCGTTTGTATTACGACGGTTTTTATTTACCGCGCTACCATCTCGGCTTTTGCCTTTCCCATTTTTACCCTGAAACGTGGGTGGAAGCCCGGTATGCTTAGTAAGCGCACGTTCACCGCGACGGCCTTTTTGTGCTTTCTGGCGTTTTTCGTCAGCGGTCTCAGGCGGCACAAGGTGTTGAGGGCCTCGGCCTATTAAGTCTTCACGACCCATACGTTTAAGTGCTTCTCGAATTTGCGCAAAGTTTTTCGGGTCGTGATAACGCAGCATTGCCTTATGTAGTCTACGGTGAATTTCACCTTTCGCTGACGGTACTTCTTCACTTTCTTTAGTAACTTTACGAAGGGAATTCACTTCGGTGTGGTACATGGTTGTTGCCGTTGCCATTGGCGACGGATAAAAGTTCTGAACCTGATCCAGCTTAAATTTGTTTTCTTTTAGCCATATCGCAAGGCTTAGCATGTCTTCGTCGGTGGTACCCGGGTGCGACGCAATAAAGTAAGGAATCAGGTACTGCTTTTTACCTGCTTCTTGTGAGTACTTATCAAACAGTTCTTTAAAGCGGTAATAGCTGCCCATACCCGGCTTCATCATTTTCGAAAGCGGGCCGTCTTCGGTGTGCTCTGGTGCTATCTTCAAATAACCGCCTACGTGGTGAAGGGCTAGCTCTTTCACGTATTCTGGGTCTTCTACCGCTAAGTCATAACGCACGCCAGACGCAATCAAAATCTTTTTAATTCCAGGCAATTCGCGAGCACGGCGGTATAAGTCGATCGTTGGCTTATGGTCGGTATCCATATGTGCACATATGCTTGGGTACACGCAGGAAGGGCGACGACAAGTCGCTTCTGCCTTCGGGCTTTTACAACGAAGGCGATACATGTTCGCTGTCGGACCGCCTAAGTCTGAAATTACGCCAGTAAAGCCAGGAACGGTGTCGCGTATTTGTTCAATTTCACGAATAATCGAATCTTCAGAACGACTTTGAATGATACGTCCTTCGTGCTCGGTAATTGAGCAGAACGTACAGCCGCCGTAGCATCCACGCATAATATTGATACTAAAGCGGATCATATCGTATGCAGGTATTTTGGCATCGCCATACACTGGGTGAGGGACACGCTGATATGGAAGGTCAAACACCGCATCCATCTCTTCAGTCTCAAGAGGCATGGCGGGTGGGTTTATCCAAATGTGTCTGTCGCCATGGCGCTGCATAAGTGCGCGGGCGCAACCTGGATTGGTCTCTTGGTGCAAAATACGCGATGTATGGGCGTATAAGACCTTGTTATCTTTTACCGTTTCGTACGCTGGCAGCTTAACGTACACCTTCTCCCAAGGCTTACGCTTTTCTTTCTCTTTTTGCGCAGGCTGAATAACAATGGGCGATGCTTCAGGTGCTTCACTGCTTTTCGTATCTTTATCCTGCGAGTCGCACTCGGGCTCCATTTGATAGGGGCTTGGAATGGCGTCAATTTTACCGGGTCTATCTAGAGAGGTAGAGTCAACACCTTGCCATTCTGGTAAGGCTTCTTTAACGATGATTGCGGTACCGCGAATGTCGCGTAAATCGGCAATATCTTCACCTGCCGCCAAGCGATGGGTTACTTCAACAAGCGGGCGCTCGGCGTTACCGAAAAACAGCATGTCGGCTTTAGAGTCGAACAGTACTGAGCGGCGTACTTTTTCGCTCCAGTAATCGTAGTGCGCAATACGACGCAAGCTGGCTTCAATACCGCCCGCAATTACAGGTACGCCTTTAAATGCCTCGCGGCAGCGCTGTGCATAAACAGTTACAGCACGGTCAGGACGCTTACCGCCTACATTGCCTGGGGTATAGGCATCGTCGTGACGAAGCTTTTTGTCAGACGTATAGCGGTTGATCATAGAGTCCATGTTTCCGGCTGTTACGCCAAAATACAGGTTGGGCTTACCCAACTTCATGAAGTCGTCTTTACTCTTCCAATCTGGCTGAGAAATAATGCCAACGCGAAAACCATGGGCTTCCAGTACTCGACCAATAACCGCCATACCGAAACTAGGGTGATCGACATATGCATCGCCGGTTACCAAAATAACGTCACAGCTGTCCCAGCCAAGGGCATCCATTTCCTCTTTTGACATGGGAAGAAAAGGCGCAGTACCCAGGCAGTGTGGCCAATATTTAGGGTAAGAAAACAGACCGCGGTCGGCCTTAATGGTGGCTTGCATAGTAATCACATCTAGATAAATCAGGGAATTGCTGAACTCAAAATAGGCGTAAGCTCAGATTAAGTGCGTAATTATAGCAGTCTTAGCCAAGCTAAGGTATAGCACTGTCATTAAATAAAAGCGCTTTGTATACTGTCGTTAGTTAAAAAGATAATAGAGCACGTACGGCGTATTTTTATTTATAAACGCTTTAGTAAGTGCTCAAATATTAAGAGAATGAATAAAAACATGGCGTATTGGCTATTTAAAACAGAACCTGATGCATTTTCTATAGACGACTTGGCAAACCGTCCCGACCAAATTGAACCGTGGGACGGCGTTAGAAACTACCAAGCTCGCAACTTTCTGCGTGACGGCGTAAAGCTAGGCGATAAGGTGTTTATCTACCATTCCAGCTGCAAGCTAGTGGGTATTGCAGGTGTTGCAGAAGTGGTGAATGACGGGTACCCAGACACCACACAGTTTAATCCTGAGTCAAAATACTACGATCCTAAATCTAGTGAAGAAAACCCTCGTTGGTATCGTGTAGATGTGAAGTTTGTAGAAAAATTTTCCAACGTATTGCCACTTTCAGTGATTAAAACGATGGAAGGTATTAATGAGCTGCCTTTAGTTAAGAAAGGCGGAAGGTTATCAATAATGCCGGTACAAGAGGGCGAATGGCAGCAACTGTATGCTGCTGCCAAAAAATAAACCTAATGCTAAAAAGGCGAGGCCCTCGCGCCCTATGAATTCGATAACGAGAAACATTCGAGCGCTAATTTTTTAGCAGGCAGCCTATCTAGCGAGTATATCTAGTTCATGCGTCTTGTGAGTCGATATAGCGTACTAATTCAACGAATAGTCACTACTTGCCAAAGGCAAACTTAGTGTCAGCATCGCGCAGTAGGAACAGTGCAAAGCACGCACCCCACATAGGCCATGCGGCAAAAAACAGCAGGTGATTGAAGGCGTCTAGATATTGCGGGAAAGACGAAAGGGTAGAGCCGCCGTGAAGAATGAAAATAAGGCCGTAGGTATATTTTTTCGCAAGGCCTGCTAGAAATGCTAAAACCAGTGCTAGCTGTAATGCGCCCATGATGTAGACGGCCATTTCAGGTACTCCGCCTATACCGTAAAATTTTTCGAAAATAGCCATGCCGTGAGCTGGATTGACAAACTTATCTAAGGTCCAAACGAACATAACGATAAAAATGGTTACGCGAAGAGAAAGTAGTGACCACTCGAGTCGGTTTTGAATATCTGTGTTGTTTTGCATACATGCTCCAAAAGTATAATAGTGCAAGCATACTAGAACGACCGTTCAAAATAAAAATTTCAACTAATTTTATGTTTTCTAAAATTTTTTAAAAATTAAATGTACTGAAATTTTTTGTGACACGTATCGGTCTAGTCGAATAATAAATAAAAATACGGAATCGTTAATGAAAAGAATAATCGGCCTAGCCGTTAGCACACTCGCGCTTGCCATCAGTCAGTCGTTAGCTGCCCAGCAAGTATCAGATATTGAAGTCGTAGAAGTAACAGGCAATCAACAAAGCGTAAACACGCTAAACCCGGGCGACAACACGTTAAAAGGGTTATTTGGTAGCGGTTTAAGTGCAGCAGAAACCCCTCGTGCAGTAACGTCATTGTCGGCAGAAGCGATAGAAGCGCTTAACATTAATGATTTACACGATATCGTAAAGGCAGCCCCTAATGCCTACGCTTCAAGCGGCTTCGGTACACCCAGCTTGCCAAGTATTCGCGGTCAGTTAGGCGAACTTTTTCAAGACGGCGTGCGTCGTCAGGCTGGTAATAATGGTTTTGGGTTGCCGTTATCTTTTAACAGCGTAGAGCAAATTGACGTAGTGAAAGGGCCTTCTCCCGTTTTGTTTGGTAGTACGCAGCGCAATGGTGGCTTTGTTAACCTTCAAACCAAGGTTGCGCCAACCACAGAAAGCAAGGGTAAAGTTACCCTTCGCGCCGGGCGCTGGGAGCAGTATTCAGCCCAAGTAGATTACGGTACTGCAATAGAAGAAGGGAAAAGCGGCATTCGCTTCAGTGCTGAGTACCTAGATCACGGCAGCTTCTATGACTTTGCTGAGCGCGATAGTACAAACCTATTTGTTGCATATCGCTATACACCGAGCGACGCGCTCACTTGGGATATTAGCGCGGAATATTACGACACAGACTATCCAGACAACGCAGGCATAAACCGCCCAACGCAAGACCTTATCGACAACGGTATTTATATTACTGGGCAAGGCACTCAGCCTAATGGTAGTTCAGTTCCGGGCGCTGGATCCATTATTTCACCAACCGGTGAAGTGGTTATTCCCCGCAATCGCGTATTTACTAACCCTGACGACATCAATGGTGCTGAAACCACAGTTATTCGCAGCAATGTAGAATACAAAGTGGCTGATAACGTGGCGCTTCGCAACATGACTTATTATCAGTATCTTGAACGTGAGGAAATTGCGCAAAATAGCTTTGTAGAGATTATTGACGGCGCAGATACGTTTGAAAATCGCACTGAAGTGGATTACCAGTGGAACGATAACCAACTTACTACCGTAGGCTTAGCGCTTCGCTATAACGACGTGCTGGGCTATAGCCAGTTTACCACAGAGGCCGACAATCCGATTGACTTAACCGGGCCTATTTCAAACCGCGTTATTGCGCTTACCGACGCGCAAAAAGCGCGTTTAGTCGAGTTACGTCCTGGTGTATTCGTATCTCCGGGGGCTCAGTATGATTTGGACGGGGATGGAAGCGGCGATTTCAACCTGTCAGACACCACTGATTCCACAACATGGCAAACAGGGTTGGCACTGCAGCAACGTTCTACATGGACAGACAAATTCTCAACCATTGCCGGCGTTAGAATAGATTATTACGATGTTGAAGCCCGTGACCCTCTAGCGCCTGAGGGAGTAACGGCCGCGTCTGATACCTATAGCGATACGTTAACTAGCTATCAGTTAAGCGCGGTTTACAAACTAACCAGTGACATCAACTTATATGCTGCGTTTTCCGAAAACGATGCTACATCAAACAGTATGGCGGGTGGCACAGTATTGGGCGGTAATAATGAAATTAACCCGCTTAATTTTGCTACCGAAAATACTCTGTATGAAGCAGGGGTAAAATACGCGCCAAACAGCAAATGGTACGCTGAAGCGGCAGTGTTCGAACAAACCCGTAGCTTACGCAACCGCGATGGCAGCAATAGCGGCGTGAAAACCAAAGGGTTTGAATTGCAAATGTTTTACCAAGGCGACGACGTATGGGTTAATGCGGCCTACAGTTATTTAGACGCGCGTTTTGATGACTCTGCAGCGTTCCAAGGCACGGCGCAGGTTATCGACGCCTTTGACAACAGTCGCCCAGATATTATTGAGGGGACGGGAGTGGGATCGCCATCGTTTGCCGCGTTCCCAGCATCCAACAGCCGAGTGCAAGGTATTCCACCGCAAATAGCATCTATTAATGCTGGCTGGCAAGTTACGGATGATGTTCAGCTTGGTGCGAGTGCTTTATACACCAAGTCTTTCCCGTTAGACTTTTTACAAACCGTACACATTCGCGATCAGTACACTATAGACTTAAATGCTGATTACCAAGTTAGCGATGATCTTCGATTACGCTTAGATGTTATTAACGTTACTGATGAAGAAAACTGGCAGCCGCTTTTTGAAGGCGGATATTTTGGTGCAACTTTAGTTATGCCAAACGTGCCTCGTCACGCTCAAGTTACCATGCAATACGCGTTTTAAGCGCTAAGGACTTTTATGTTTAAGAAAATAGCGCTTTTAGGGGTTATCGTCGCCGCTATATTTAGCTTTTTCTATTTTGATTTGAATAGCTATCTAACCCTTCAAGGCATGAAGGACTCACTGGGAACGTTTCAAGCGCAAATAGAAGAAAACCCGGTATTAAGCATTGGCGTGTTCTTCGCAATCTACGTGGCGGTTACCGCACTGTCGCTGCCAGGTGCAGCAATTTTAACCTTAGCTGCAGGCGCACTGTTTGGGCTTGCTCAGGGCTTAGTTATAGTGTCGTTCGCATCAAGTGTGGGTGCTACGTTAGCTTTTTTAGTCGCGCGCTTCATTTTAAGAGATACCGTACGCAACAAGTTTAAAGAAAAGCTTAAAAAGATAGATGAGGGCGTAGAAAAACAAGGTGCGTTTTACTTGTTTACGCTGCGTTTAGTACCGGTATTTCCGTTCTTTTTAATCAACCTGTTAATGGGGCTGACGTCACTTAAAACCTGGACATTTTACTGGGTAAGCCAGATAGGCATGCTTGCTGGCACCGCTGTTTATGTAAACGCAGGGACGCAGCTTGCGCAAATTGACAGCCTGTCAGGCATCGTATCGCCTGGACTTATCTTTTCATTTGTTCTGCTGGGTATATTTCCGTGGATAGCTAAAGGCATTGTGGCAATAGTGAATCGCCGCCGCGTCTATAAAGGCTACAAGAAACCAAAGAAATTTGACCGTAATCTAGTAGTCATCGGCGCCGGTGCAGGTGGGTTAGTTACCAGCTATATCGCCGCAGCGGTGAAAGCAAAAGTCACGCTAGTAGAAGCCGGTGAAATGGGCGGCGATTGTCTTAATTACGGCTGTGTACCCAGTAAAGCCATTATAAAAACGGCGAAAGTAGCAAACCAAATGCGCCATGCCGATAACTATGGTTTAGAGCCGGTAACACCAGCGATGTCGTTTAAAAAAGTGATGGCCCGTGTGCATGAAGTCATTGCGGCTATCGCGCCCAACGACAGTGTAGAGCGTTACACCAGTTTAGGTGTGGATGTAGTGAAAGGCTATGCGAAGATCATTGACCCCTGGACGGTGGAAATTAAAAAGAATGATGGCGGCACGCAAACGCTAACTACTAAAAACATTGTTGTTGCCACGGGAGCAGCGCCTTTTGTTCCAGACCTGCCTGGTATTGAACAAAGCGGTTATGTCACTTCTGATACCTTATGGTCTAAATTTGCTGACCTTGAAGAAGCGCCAAAGCGCTTAATAGTGTTGGGTGGTGGGCCTATTGGCTGTGAGCTAGCGCAGGCCTTTGCTCGCTTGGGTAGTGAGGTTACGCAAGTTGAACGTGCACCCCGTTTAATGGGTAAGGAAGATGCTGACGTAGCTGAATATTCTGAATCCGTGCTTCGTGAAAGCGGAGTGAATGTTTTGACATCTCATGACGCACTGCGCTTTGAAACGAAAGATGGTGAAAAAGTATTAGTGGTAGCCAAAGAAGGTGTCGAGTCTACTATCGCTTATGACGAGGTGATTGTGGCTGTTGGTCGAAAAGCACGCCTTAATGGGTTTGGTCTTGAAGATTTGGGGATACAGTTCGATAGAACCATAGAAACCGATGAATACTTGCAAACCCTTATGCCAAACATCTTTGCAGCAGGTGATGTGGTAGGGCCCTATCAGTTTACCCACGTAGCCTCGCATCAGGCGTGGTATGCAGCGGTTAACGCACTGTTCGGCACATTTAAGAAGTTTAAAGTAGATTATCGCGTTATTCCTTGGACAACCTTTATCGACCCTGAAGTGGCGAGGGTAGGTCTTAGTGAGCGAGATGCCGCAGAACAAGAGATTGATGTAGAAGTAACGCGCTACGAATTTGCAGAGCTCGATCGTGCGGTAGCCGAGAGTGCACGTAAGGGTTTCATTAAGGTGCTTACGCCGCCGGGTAAAGACAAAATATTGGGTGTTACTATTGTTTCTGAGCACGCTGGTGATTTGCTGTCTGAGTTTGTTATTGCCATGAAACACGATCTAGGGTTAAACAAAATTCTTGGGACTATTCACGCCTACCCGACATGGGCAGAAGGTGCGAAATACGCAGCGGGGAACTGGAAGCGCGCTAATGCTCCTGAAAAACTTTTAAGCTACGTTGAGAAATTCCACACATGGCGCAGAGGGTAATAGAAGTGAAAACTACTCAATCGTCTTTCATGTGTAAAGTCGCCCGTTTATCACGTAGTAGTAAAGTGTTACGTGGTGTAGCAGTAGGCAGCGTAGCGCTGTTTGCTGCAAGCGTAAGTTTCTATGCTAGCGCTGAAGAAGGCCTACATAGCACGTTCGATAATTTATTAAGTAAGTATGTAACGCCGATTTCAAATGGCGCAAGTACACAGGTTAATTACGATGGCTTTAAAAAAGAGCAAACTAGGCTTAACGAGTATTTAGCGCGATTGGCTAAGGTTGAGCAAAGTACATTCGATTCATGGAATAAGGACAAACAGCTCGCTTTTCTTATTAACGCATACAACGCCTACACCATCGAACTTATTTTAACTGAGTACCCAGCTATTGACTCCATTCGAGATTTGGGCGGTTTCTTTTCTTCGCCTTGGAAAAAAGAGATAGCCCCGCTGCTTGGTGAAACCCGTACGTTAGATGAAATTGAACACGAACTTATTCGCGGTAAAAACCAAACTACAAAAAACTATAACGAGCCTCGCATACATTTTGCGGTGAATTGCGCCAGCGTAGGTTGCCCAGCGCTTCGTGAAGAAGCATACACAGCAGACAAACTAGATTCGCAGTTAGAGGCACAAACTAAGCGATTTTTGGCTGACGCCTCTCGAAATAAAATGACCGAAGGCACACTGTATCTATCAAAAATATTTGATTGGTACAGTGAGGATTTTGAAGGTAAAACCGGCGAGTGGCGTGATACTTCGACGCTCAACGAGTTTATCTTGCTGTATAAAGACGCAATGCAATTAACTGAAACACAAGTTTCTGCGTTAAAAAATGACACTGCAAATATCGAATACCTAAACTATGACTGGGCGCTTAATGCGGCACAGTAGCGCTAACGCTAGAGCTCTGAATGCTTCCCAAATGAATTCAGGGTGGCAAGCTGCGGGACAGTTAAGTACAAATAGACCCTTGTTTACCCCCATGCAGGTATTCTTTTTTGCCTGCATGGTTATATTTTCCGTATTTGTTGTAGCCCAGCCTGCGTTGGGCCAAACCAGCGATGAAGCAGCCAGCGAAAAACCGCCTCTTGTTCGATTTCATGCCTGGGGTGGTAGCGCCCAGGTCAATGGCTACCTTCAGTGGGTAGCCGAGCAAGTTAAATCACGTTTTAACATAGAACTACAACATGTGAAGCTGGCCGACACCAGTGATGCAGTTTCTCGAGTGCTTGCAGAAAAGGCGGCAGGAAACCACAAAAACGGGAGTGTAGACCTTATATGGATAAACGGCGAAAATTTCGCTGCGATGAAAAAGCACGACCTGCTAAGTACTTCGTGGGTCGGAGAACTTGACAATTTTAGCCTAACTAACCCAGATCAAAACCCCGCTGTAACAACAGACTTCGGTGAGCCAACATTAGGAATGGAGGCGCCTTGGGGCAAAGCGTCTATGGTTTTTTACTACCGTAGCGCACACTTAAATACGCTAGGGCTTATGGCGCCGAAAACCATTGAAGAGCTTCTACGATTTAGCCAAAAATCCCCAGGTAGGTTTACCTATCCAGTACCGAGCGATTATTTAGGTATTAGTTTTATTAAGTATGCAGCGCTTGCACTTAATAAAGATAAGTTAAGCCTTTTTTATCAGCCAGCGAATGATGAATCGCTCAATGCGGTTTTACCGAGTTTGTGGACGTATCTTGATGCGCTGCATCCTACTATGTGGCAACAGGGTAAGCACATGTTACGTCAAGCCTCCCAATTACAACGTTTGGTGGGTACAGGTGAGCTTTCAATGGCTTTCTCTTTTACCGCTTCAGAAATTCCTTCGGCGGTAACGCGTTTCGATTTACCTGGCGATGTTCGTACTTATGTTATGCAAGACGGTAGCCTGGCAAACGTTCACTTTGTAGGCCTTACTTATAATTCAAAAAACAAAGCGGTGGCCAAAACGGTGGTTAACTTCCTGCTCTCTCCACAGGCACAAGCTAAAAAACAGAAGGTAGAAGTGTGGGGCGACGACACGGTGCTTGATATTGAAAGCCTTTCAGCGCCAGACCAAGCACTGTTTGTTGAAAGTAATATTCACCCATCAGCGCTGGATAAGTCTCAATCAATTATGTTGTTGGCTGAACCTCATGCAAGCTGGACCGATGCGCTGCGTGAGGCATGGTACGAACGCTACGGAGCGCGCTACTGATGTTCGCTCAATTTACACGTGTTGCACGCTGGTGCTTATTACTTTTACTGTGCATTCCTGTTTTAGCCGGTCTAGTTGGCGTGGCATTTCCTGCGTTAGGCTATTTTCCTGCAATAGGCGCAAACAGCTTTTCACTAGACGTTTTTAGAACGCTATTTGCTCTTGATGATATTTGGCAGATGGTGTGGCTTTCACTTTTTACCGGGGTGGGGTCAACATTGCTGGCGGTAGCTGGCGCGTTTTTATTACTAGCTTCATTTTATCAATCGAATTGGCTAAACAAAATTCAAGGTTTATTAAGTCCGTTTCTTGTTTTTCCACACGCCGCAGCAGCCATTGCCTTGCTATTTGTATTCAGCCCGTCAGGCATATTTGCGCGAATAACAGCGCTAGGAACCAATACGGTTATTCCTGGTAGTAGCGACGCTTTTTTCCCATACGACACTTTTTTTCCCTATGATCCTGCGGGGCTAAGCGTACTGCTGGCGTTAAGTTTAAAAGAGCTACCGTTCATTCTCTTAATGGCGTTAAGCGTAATGTCGCAGCCATTAGTGAAAAGTAAGCTTTCTGGCTATATCAAAGTGGGCACGGCACTTGGCTATTCCCCCGTGGCAATCTTTTTTAAGCTTGTGATGCCCACTGTCTTCACACAAATCAGATTACCTATATTAGCAGTGTTGGTCTTTGCCACCTCTAACGTGGAAATTCCACTTATATTAGGGGGGAATAACCCCAGCACTTTGGCCGTTGCCATTATGCATTGGTTTAATCATATCGATTTATCTATGCGCCTATTGGCAAGCAGTGCAGCCGTGCTTCAGGTTGCCGTTAGTGGTTTGGCGTTACTTCTGCTGTTAGGTGTCGAGCGTGTAGTGATATATGTGGGAAGGAAAAGGCTTGCAAAAGGGAACAGGGGATTTTTTGATAGGCTTGTGCAAGGCGCCGCTTATAGTGCTGTAGCGCTATACATTGCTTTGATTGGCGCGGTGGTTTATTCGGTACTTATGTACTCAATCGCTAAGCAGTGGTACTACCCTGATTTATTGCCAGAAGGTGCCACGCTATTACATTGGCGAACAGCACTTGAAACCCTTGCGACGCCACTTTCTAATAGTTTATTACTTGGAATATTGGTAAGTACTTCAGCATTGGGGTTAGTACTATTTACACTGGAAAGTGAGCTGCTTAAACCCGCAGGTAAAAATGCTGAAAGGGCGTTTTCTATCTCGTTATTTTTGCCGTTATTGGTCCCAGGTGTGGCTTTTTTATATGGACTGGTTTGGTTCCAGCAGTCTGTGCTGCAAGACGCTGTTTGGTTTCATACTTATATTGCTCATATGGTTTATGTGGTGCCCTACGTGTTTTTGTCTATGGCGGTAGCCTATCGCAAATTCGATATTCGCTACGCAATGGTTGCACAAAGCCTAGGCAAAACGCCTTGGCAAGTGTTCTTCCATATTAAATTACCATCCCTGTTTTCAGCCATTATGGTGGCGTGGGCGCTGGGGCTTGCTATTAGCTTCAGCCAGTACTTACCTACGTTATTGGCCTCCGGGGGCACTATTGCCACTATTACTACAGAAGCCGTGGCTTCAGTGTCGGGAAGCAGTACGCGCTTAACGGCGGTATTCGTTATTATCCAAGCGATTATGCCTTTAGTGGGCTTTGTGATGGCGTGGTATTTACCCGCCATGTTAGTTAAGCAAGGCAGTAAAGTACGTACTTCAGAAAAAAAGAGTAGAGCAGTATTACATGGCGCTTAGTTTAGAAAACCTAGTGGTTTCTCATGCACAAAACACACTATTAAAAGTGAATGTATGTGTGAAAGACGGAGAAATTTTAACGGTAATGGGGCCAAGTGGCGCCGGAAAGTCTACTTTGCTGCAGGCAATTACCGGCCAACTTCATGGGCCGTTTAGTTTTAGCGGTATCATTAAAATTAATGGGGCCGTGGTAAACGACAAAGCCGCTCATTTACGTAAAGTAGGCATTATGTTTCAAGATGCCTTGTTATTTGAGCACATGACGGTTGTAGAAAATATTGCCTTTGCCATGCCTAAAGACAGTCACACAAATCGAAAAGCAAAAATTGAGGCTATCGAAGAAATGCTTAGCGCTGTCGACTTAGCAGGCATAGGGGAGCGTGCAGTCACTTCATTATCAGGCGGGCAGCAATCCCGTGTTTCTCTACTAAGAACGCTCGCTTCGCAACCTGACGTCGTATTGTTAGATGAGCCATTTAGTAAGCTAGATTTCGCCCTTCGTGAGCAAATTCGAAGCTGGACATTTAAGCAGCTTAAAGCGCGAAATATTCCTGCGGTACTTGTAACACACGACAAAGAGGACGCCCTTGCTGCCGGCGGTCAAATAATAGAGTTATTACCATGCTAGATGCGAAAATTACCCCCTTTATTAAACCGCTATTAAAGCCTTTGCTCACATCACTGAATGCAAAAGGCATCAGCCCGAATCAAGTTACCGTGGCAGGCTTTGTTTTGGGTATTCTTGCCGTCCCCTTTATTATTCTTAACTGGTGGGGAATGGCACTTAGCTGCATTATACTTAACAGGGTATTTGATGGTATTGACGGTGAGTTAGCACGCTATCAACAAAGTAGCAGCAGTGCAGGTGGGTTTCTTGATATATGCCTAGACTTTTTGTTTTATGCATCTATTCCGTTAGCATTTGGTATTGCTGACCCTAACAGCTGGGGCATACCAGCAATGGTGCTACTTGCCACATTTATCGGTACGGGCAGTAGCTTTTTGGCTTTTGCCATTGCAGCTGAAAAATTTCATATCGACAGACCCCAGTTCGCTAACAAGAGCTTTTACTATATGCAGGGGTTAACCGAGGGCACAGAAACGATTCTTGTGTTTCTTGCTTTTTGCATCTGGCCTGAACATTTTGCTGTACTAGCATATATTTTTGCCGCTGCTTGTGCCGTAACGGTGGTCACTCGAATTGCGGGTGGGTTTAGCACCTTAAATAAAGTAGAAGTAGAACAAAGACAGTGTTCGACACATGATAAGATTTAGGGCGTTAAAACTGATAAGGGGTAGGCAGCACAACTGCGCCTTTTCTATGTGCAAAGCGTAATTAGCCGTTAGGAAGTAAACATGAAATTGAATCGAAAAGAGAGCTGTAGTGGATAATGCGTCTGTTATTCGCCTAAGTGTATTTCTTGGTATCTTTGCCTTTATGGCAGTACTGGAAGCCATGTTTCCAGCGCGTAGTGCTGTACTAGATAGAAAAACACGCTGGATAGGAAACCTTTCCATGGTGGTAATGGGCGCACTTGTATCGAGAGTTTTACTTCCTGCAACCTTAGTAGGCGTGTCGATATGGGCTCAGCAAGAGGGCGTTGGACTGTTTAACCTAGCGTCAGGTCAAGCCGACAGTACTTTGTCGTCCCCAGAACCAACGAATAATACTCAAAACGGCAACGCTCTATTTGTTGGTATAGTGGTAGTAAGTGTACTGCTGCTGGATATGCTTATTTACTGGCAGCACCGATTGTTTCATACGGTGCCACTTTTATGGCGTTTTCACAAAATGCATCACGCCGACAGCCATGTCGATACCACTACAGGTCTTAGATTTCACCCCGTGGAAATTGCTATTAGCCTAGGCGTAAAAGCTTTGGCAGTAGCGATACTAGGCATACCAGCCATTGCTATTGTTGTTTTTGAAGTGGCGCTTAACGGGTTTGCGCTATTTAACCACGCGAACATTCGATTGCCGCAAAAGTGGGATGACAGAGTGGGCTGGGTGCTCATTACCCAGCGTTTGCATCGTATACATCATAGCCAAGCAAAGGCAGAATCAAATTCTAACTATGGCTTTAGTGTATCTTGGTGGGACAGGCTTTTTAAAAGCTTTACCCCTAGAGCGAAGCAAAGCGACGAAACACTTTCCATAGGTCAACAGGATGTACCTGCGATAAAAGAAAATGCTTCAATTCGCGCCTTGCTACTGCAACCTTTTAAAAGCAATTAGTTAGCAAAAAAAAGTTGTCGATTGATGATGGCTATACGTTTTTATGCCCAAGAAAGGCTTAGCTACAGCCAAGTCGCATAGCTAGCTTGCCGAGCCTTCCTTCAATGGTTTCCTCACTTTCATCGGGTAAAACTGGCATAATATCTAACCCGGTTCTCGATTCTACTTCATCAATGGTAACTTGCGTTGCGCAGTAATCATCGCGGCGAGAGGCGTTTTGCTGCATGATAAACGCAGAGGCTTCCACCAAACCGTCAACTTCACTTACGACAACTTTAAAGTAACCGCTAGGGATACTATGCAGCTCATCGGCACCGGGCAACGCAGCGAAAAACGTTTCGTAAAGTGGGCCTGAAACCACATAAACATCTTGCCCTGTTCTCACAAGGCTGCGCACAGCATTTTCTAATTTAACCCATGGACCCTGATTTAAGTCGGAGTCTTGTGGGGTAATGTTTGAAAGATAGTTGAGCTCACGCCAGTCTGGTGAGTTGCTAAAAGAGGCTAGGGGGACTTGATGCCCTCTATCTGTGCCTATATTTCGCCATGCACCTTTGTAATCGTTAGGTTCCAGCGTACTCTCATCGTCAAGTTCAGGGTCAGCTTTCCAGTTTCTGCTTCGCGAAGGACCGTCGATGGTGTCAGGCGTTACGTGATAAGCCACCCAGTTGGCAAACTTTGTTTGCGGATTGTTGTTTAACGTATAAATAGAGCGAGTGATAGTTTGCCCGCCTAAGCCAATAGGGCAGCTAAATACACAGTTTTCAGCAAATGTAGCAAACGAAAATAACGCAAGAGATACCGCTAACATTCTCTTCATAGATTTTTACAGCCCATATTTTCTTATGTAGTTATGTCTCACTAAGTACTTGTTTCAAATACATGGAGTAAAGTGCCTGTACTAAAGTACAGGCTTTATAAGAAAAGAATAGTACGTAAATAACGGTTTTAAAAAAAGAAGAATGGCGAAAAAAAGTGGGTAATAAATACAAGGTCAGTATTTGTGAGTTCCCTCTTTGATAGGAGAAATTTTCCGTTAGGAAGTTTAATTGAAAAGCGAGTAGAAGAAGTAGGGCTAATTACATCACGCTGAGCGCTTGCATAACTAAATACCCAGTACCTAGCTGCAGCAAAATGCCAATAGACAAAAACACACCATCGCGGTTAGTCATTCCTAAAGCAGTAATACAAAGGGCGAAAGCAGGAAGGGCAACGGCAAAAGGAAGTGCTTCTAACGGGATCATGCAAAGTGCTGCAAGCGCACAATATCCAGCGATAATATTCTTTACCGGCTTATCTGATAAAAATGTGATACGGGGTTTAAGTAGCTTTTCGAACTTTTTAGCGTAAGGTTTAGCAGTATCTATGGCGCTTTCCAATTTATCCGAGCTTACCTCTTTTTTGGTAAGCGCCTCTGGTAGCCATGGGCTTTTCTTGCCCACAGCAGCTTGTATACAAATAAAAAATAGCGTTAAACCACATAATGTGGGTACGCCTGGAATGGCGCCAGTAGGGAGCAAAGCAATGAGTGCAGGCACTAAGAGGAGGGGCCCAAAACCACGACCTTCAAAGCGTTCGACAATTTTACCTAGTGACGTCTTTTCGCTTTCCTCATCATACATTTCATCTAACAGCTCAACTATCGAGTCGGTCATTATTTACGCTTAGTCCTTTTTGCAGTGCCTATCTTCCTATTTAGTTACGCGCACACCTTAAATAAGTTTAATAAACTATTTGTTAAGTTTTTCACACTTTCTGGCTATGCAACGTTTTACAGTTGCTGAAGTGCTGCTATTTTTAAAGTGCATTTACTATCGGGAAAGACCTTGAATAAAGACGAAGTCATATCTTTTTTTCGCCAAATACCATCAAGCATATTGTTTAAATGTGCGGGTAGTTCTGATATTTATGCTAGCCAGTATTTTGAAAAATGTTTTGGAATAATCGACTTACAGAAATCGGAAAGTCGTTTATTTACGTTCTTTGACCAAAATTCGAAAGAAGAAGTGTCAGTAGGAGATGACCCTTTCTCTCTTATCGAATCTGGCGTGGAGGTCAACGATTTCTTTCGACTTCAAACAAGCTCTAGAACCATGAATTGTTTTGTTGATGGCAATATTGTTTCTACCACTACGGACAATTGGGTTGTTCTTAATATCAAAACCGATATGACAGCGCTTCTAGATCTTGGACAAAAAGACTCAAAAATTAATCAGCATATTACTTTTAACCAGCTTCTTACTAATTTCTCTTCCAAGTTAATCAATGCCAACGTTAGCGAGCTTGATAGTATTATCGATCAAGCACTCGCCGCATTCGGCGCGTTTTGCGACGTAGATCGATGTTACTTGTTTGAATTCAGCGACGATGGCGAATTAATGTCAAATACCCATGAGTGGGTTGCGGCGGGAGTTATTCCCTACATCAGTGAGCTGCAAAATATTCCAACTGATTCCATGCCGTTTTTTATGAGCCATATTTCTAATGGGTTGTTTAAGGTCGATGATGTTTCAGCGCTTCCAGAGTCCGCGTCTTTGGAAAAAGCTAGTTTTGAAGAGCAGCGAATCTACTCTCTTCTTTGCTCACGTATTATGGTTGACGGAAAAATGTATGGTTTTATCGGGTGCGATATTATCGGCGCCCCTTATTCATGGAAAGCGTTCGATATTGAGTATTTGCGTCGTATAGGTGAAATGCTTGGTAATACACTTCAAAATTTGCACAACCGAAAAGCGTTACAAAAAATGCAAATTGAGCTTCTTGAAGCGAATAAGCAGTTAGAACGCTTAGCAAATATCGACGGATTAACGGGGCTTGCGAATAGGCGCTTATTTGATGCAACGATAAAATCCGATATCGTGCGCTGTAAAGAAGCTGATATTCCTATTAGTTTATTGTTGATAGACGTGGATTATTTTAAACAATATAACGACTACTACGGGCACGTTGCTGGCGACAACGTACTGAAAAGAGTAGCAGAGACGCTTTCTAACAGTTGTTTGGGTAACGACGATTTAGTAGCGCGCTACGGTGGGGAAGAGTTTGCTATTATCCTGCCGAGCACAGATAGTGACGCCTTAGAATGTATTGCCGCTAGAATTCTTCGCAATGTATCACAGCTCTCAATAGCTCATGAAAAATCAAAAATTAAGGGCGTCCTTACGGTCAGTATTGGTATGGCTTGTTTTAATAGCCGTCAATCAACAAAAAAGAAGGGTGTAGAAAGAGAACACTATAATGCTACCTCATTTATCGAAGATGTTGATTCAGCGCTTTATCGCGCCAAAAATTCAGGTAGAAATTGCGCAACGTTTTAATTGCGCCGTCGCGCACAAATGTAAGCGTGAAGCACCTGCACCCATAGTTTAGCTACCCAGCAAGCTTATCTTCTTACACAAAAGTTGTATAAATTAGTCACATTTCCATTTGTGATT
Organism: Alteromonas sp. ABH4_454; assembly: GCF_056311775.1. Lineage (NCBI taxonomy): Bacteria > Pseudomonadati > Pseudomonadota > Gammaproteobacteria > Alteromonadales > Alteromonadaceae > Alteromonas > Alteromonas sp. ABH4_454. Next base: position 2,751,257 of record NZ_CM149972.1, read on the forward strand.
ATTTTTAATCACATTTTAAAGTGTGATTGTTTTTGAATTTGATGATTAGGCGTGTCATAGTGATAACAAGTTGAAGCGTTTCTTGTAATAAAGAAAGATCACGGCGGCGCAAAGTGAACACGAACAAAAACAACGCAATAAATAATAAACAAAAGAGTTATGCTGGCGTGCTGACCGGCGATATTACAAACTCTCAGTCTTATTCTGAAGAAGACTTCAGAGATATCCTCACTGCGCTAAAACAGCACCTGTCGAGTTACGCTAAGCAGTATGACGGCCATTTTGACATTTATCGCGGCGACGCATTTCAGCTGGCGGTGAACCAACCCCAGTACAGTATGCACATTGCATTAGGTTTACGTTTAGCGCTAAAAGCACGCATGCCAAGCGTTGATGTAAGAATAAGCGTAGCAGTGGGTGAAGCACATTTTCGTCCTAGAGAAGTGAAAACAGGCACGGGTGAAGCCTTTGTTTTATCAGGGCGGGGGCTTGATTCGATTAAACCCAATTACGTTACTTTTTCTAGTAGCAATACCGAGCTAGAAAGCAAAACTCAGTTACTAACACGCTTTGCAGATACTCATGTAAGCGGCTTAACACAAACCCAATCAGAAACCTTACTGGCCTACCTTGAAGCCTCGGATAAAAGTCATGAGAATATAGCGGCATTACTTGAAAAAAATAGAAGCAATGTGAGTCGAATTCTTAACGCGAGTAATTACAAGCTTGTTGCTGAATACCTTGAATATATGAAGCACGCTATTGCCGCCCAATAACGAAGACTCGAGAAAAAACTAAACAACAAAACAAGTAAGCACTAAAACATTCAGTAATAAGACATATAGCTATTGAAGTAGAATAAAACAACAAGGAAGCATAACGTGCAGTGGAAAACCTTAAAAGATTACCGCCTTAACTGGAGCGTTAAATGATAGCTGAAACATCAAAAGGCGCTATCGTTAACGCCGCCCCTGATTTTGCTCAGCCTGAACTATTGGTGGGGTTACTACTTGCACACTTGCTTGCCGACTTTTATTTTCAACCCTATTCATGGGTAAAACAAAGAAACGAGCGACACGCGCTGGCGTTACCTTTGTATTTACATGCACTATTACATGGTGCACTCGCCTTTATCGCACTTGTGTTTTTATCCGGCATCGACAGCATGGCTACAATAGGCATTGCTACGCTTGTAATAGCGGTTTCCCATTTTAAAATTGACGTGATTAAGTCTTATTGCTCCCAAAATACGACCGCGTTTGTCATTGATCAACTTGCCCATGTGGTTGTGATCTTGGGCGTATTTTTATATGCCACAAACCAATGGCACAGCGCACTAGCGTTACTAAAGATACTAGGTGCACAGCATTTAGCGGTGCTTCTTGCTTATTTAGCCGTGCTTAAACCCAGCTCAATTATTATAAAGCAACTGCTGTCCCCTTGGAGCAGTGAAGTTTTAACTAACAAACCCTCATCAGCCCATCCTAATGATCCGCCTACGATAACCACTGAAGCACAACAAACCTTGTCGCTGGCAGGGCAGCGTATTGGCTACTTAGAACGTGTACTCATGTTAACTTTTGTATTGTTAAATCAGTTTTCCGCTATAGGGTTTCTTATTGCAGCTAAATCTATTTTCCGTTTCGGTGATCTCACTAAACACCAGGACAGGAAGCTAACTGAATATGTACTTCTGGGCACATTTACCAGTGTGGCGATGACGTTTGCCATTGGATTGGCATGCGCAGCGGTTTTAGGGCAGTTACCTATAAAGTCTTAGCATGGGCGTTATAGAGTAGGTAGTGTCCAAAATAAGCTTTATTCTACATGCTGTATTGTTTCACGAATTGTCTTGGGGGAATGCCTTCATGACTTTTGAAAACACGACTGAAGTTAAATTGATCGTTAAACTGCGTGTTTTTCTGCAAGAAAATCGATTAAGGCCCTAATTCTTTGGGCCTTTTGACTATGCTGCTGAAAATACATAAACAGCCCTGAATAGGGAAACCAATGCTCTTTAAGCACAGGAACAAGCTCGCCGGTTCCAAATAATTCATCCACCATAGGTTCAACAATTCTTCCAATACCTAAGCCTTTTTTGGCAGCATCAATCATCAAATCTGTATCGTTAACGACCATGGCAATCGGCATTGAAACACTAACAGATTGCTGGTTTTGCCATAGATGAAGTGGCGCAAGTTTGTTAGAGGTAATAAAACGATATTGAATGAGCTTGTGTTGCTGAAGGCTATCAATAGACGAGGGAAGGCCATACTTTTTAGCGTAGTGGGGTGAGCAGAACAAACATTCTTTAGTGGCTTTAGTTAATCGCTTTGCCACCATGCCTTCTTCTATCCTATCACCAAAGCGAATACCCACATCCATCCCATCGGTAATCAAATTTACGGCTGCATCGTTTATCGATACCTCAAGCTTTAAGTCTGGATAGCGCTCGCAAAACTCTTGGTAATAAGGCGCCAAAAGCTGTTGGAAGGCGAAGCGGGGAGTGGTAATACGAACCGTGCCCCTAGGGGTAAAGCTAAGGGCGTTGACCTCTTCAAATGCAATATCTAACGTGTCGATAGCATGATGAGTTTGCTGCTTAAGTAACTTTCCCGCATCGGTTAATTCAACTCTACGCGTGGTTCGATTGAACAAAGGAACGCCCACACTTGCTTCTAGAGATTTAAGCGCGTGGCTTACAGACGGCGGTGCCATTTCTAACTGGCGAGCAGCGCCACTAATACTGCCTTCATCGGCAATAGCATGAAAAACAATGAGTTGTTGAAATGTGGTGCCGTTCACTTATAGCGCCTCTTGAAGTCTAAGTGACAAATTGGTCGAAGGGTTTCAAGCCCAAAATTATATCTAGAATCTAATTGTTAGTTTTAAACTAATAATCTTTGAGTTAATCATCATCTAAAACTAAAGGTCATTCAAGCATAAACTTCTATCTGTTCACTTTGAACTAACCATAAAATTATCACGCAAAGGTAGAAGTAATGAGTAAAGTATTAGTTATCTCCGGCCATCCTAATTTAGACCAGTCCAATGCTAATAGCGCTATTTTGCAAAGCCTGACTAAGCGCATAGACGACATTGAAGTTAGACGTTTGGACACCCTTTATTCTAACAACCCAATTGCTGTAGAGGCAGAGCAAAAAGCCCTGCTTGAAGCTGAGGTAATTGTGCTGCAGTTTCCTTTCTACTGGTATTCTGTACCAGCTTTACTTAAGCGCTGGGTTGACCAAGTATTTACTTATAATTTTGCGTTTGGCCCTGAAGGGGACAAGCTGGCGAATAAGCACTTTTTACTGTCCATTTCGGTAGGTGGCCCAAAAGAGTCTTATGGACCGCTAGGCTATAACCATTTCAGTGTGGAAGAGTTTTTACGCCCGCTAGAACAGCTCGCTTATCTTGCAAAAATGCAGTACCACAAGCCAATTTACAGCCATCGCATGGTGTACATTGAAGGTGTTTACAACACGCTTTCAGACGTTCAGGCCCGTGGTGATCAACATGGTAAGCGGGTAGCCGATGCAATTGATGTTTTGATGAACTCACCAGAATTGCGTATCAAACAGTTTGTAACGACGTGGTTTGCGCAGTTCGATCAATTGCCGGCGTCAAGTGAAGCTTTTCTATCGAATCTCAGCGAGGAGGTTGTCTGGCAAGCGCCAGAGGGACGATTTCAAGGGCATGCTGGATTCAACGACTGGTACGCGTGGGCACGCAAGACGTTTAAACCTAACTGTGAGCACCGTGTAGATCAAATTGATATCAAACCCGATGCTGATTCAGCGAAGCCCAATGGATTTATAGTAGACCTTCGAATTAACCTTCGCGCTGACACATTTGAGTCGTCTGACTTTAATGGGGAATCGGTTGAGGTACAGGTAAAAGAGCGCTGGCATGTGCATATTGATACCGAAGGTAAAGTAATCATCGACAGTTACGTTGTTAGTCCTTTGTAGGGATTAACAACGTGCTAAAAACCCAAAACCAGAATTTAAAACCAAGACAAAAAGCATTTAAAAAGTTAGGCAAGACAATGAATAAACCTATCCCAAATACAAGAAAAGCGTGTCAGTCTCTGGCGTTAATTGTGCTCTCTAGCATGGGCATTACCGCTTCGTTTAGCGAAGCCGCGGTAAACGAAGCAATAGGGGCGCTCTATTCAAGTAAGTTTGAAAGCAACATAAATCAGAACCTAACACCGCTGCACAAAGCAGTGTGGGATAACGATATACAGCGTGTTAAGGCACTTATAGACAGCGGCGCAGATGTTAACGGACTCGATAGATTAATGGGGGTAGCGCCGCTTCATCTGGCTGTTCAAGGAAGAAACTTAGACCTTGTTAAACTGCTTGTGAAAGAGGGAGCATTCGTAAACTTGCAGTCAGTACGCCTGGGCGGAACGCCACTGCTATTGGCCGTGTGGCACAGAAATATTCCCGCGGTGGAATATTTATTAAGTTTGCCCGACATCGATACCACCGTTATTTCAGCGGCAGGCTCTACAGCCCTTGGGTTTAATCGAAGCGGTGCAAAAGCAAACGATAAAGCGTTGAATGAAGACGTTACCACCATTAACGCGCTATTCGCGGCTCATGAAGCAAAAACGCTGCAGCAAGCGCAAGAAAAAGCAACCATTTATATGGCTGTTGCTAACCAAGCGCTGTCTGAAGAAGAAATGGTAGCTGAAATAAAAGTGCTGCTGGAAAAAGGGTATGACGTTAATGCGGTTGCGCCCGTATTGAAACAAGGCAGTGATTTTCATAGCGCGCTGCTGCTTGCAGCGATGAAAGGCTACCTGAAAGTAGCAAAGCTGTTGCTAGATAACGGCGCAGATCAAACGCTTACCGGCGCCTACATGGCCGCAATTGCTTTACACAAAGCCGCATATTTTGGGCGAGCAGACATGCTGACGTTACTTAGTCAATATCCTGGCTTTCAGGAAGTGCTTAACGCGCAAGGTCCTAACAACGGGTATACACCGCTTCATGACGCAGTGTGGCATGGGCATTTAGAGGCAGCGAAAGTATTGGTGGAAGCAGGAGCTAGGTTAGATTTGAAAGGTTATGATGGCAATACACCAGAGCAGCTTGCTAGGCAAAATGGCTACGAAGTTCTTGCTAAGTACCTGTTGCAGCGCCGAACAATGAATCGAAAGTAAAAAACCGAAACTCTTATACTATCTTAAGAAACTGTCCAGTTGTTTGAAAATCATGAGTAATTTGTTAGCCAAGCGTAAAAATGTGCAGAATTTAAGTATTTTTTAAGAAAAATTGAACTAAAGTCTATTTTTATATTGATTTACTAAACCTCCCCACTTAAGATTCGCGCCCTCATTAAAAGCGATAACTATTATCATTTAGATTTGGGCGGAAAATGAACCACACTTCACACAAAAAAAGTAAAGTTGCTAATGCAATTCTTCTCTCTCTTTTATCAGTAACGTCTACAGTTACTGCCACGTCGGCACTGGCGCAAGAAAACGATGCTGAAACACCTGTAGACTCTCAAGCACAGAGTGCAGAAGAAAACTTAGACGTCATTACCGTTTACGGTCGCCACAATCGACTTATTTTAGAGTCGGGTACGGCCACTAAATCGAATATGAGCCTAATGGAAACGCCAGCGGCTATTGTTGTTGTTGACGGTACTTTATTAAGAGAGCAGGGGGTTGATACGCTGCAAGAAAGTATTCGCAACATTAGTGGTTTGAGCCAAGACGGTAACAACTACGGTGTAGGTGATAATTTAGCGATTCGCGGCCTTGGTGTTAACTACACTTTTGACGGCATTTACGCTGGTGCTGACTTGGGCAACAGCTATAACCCAACCCGCTCAATGACTAATATTGAAAGTATCGAAGTGCTTAAGGGCCCAGCTACTGGCCTATACGGCATGGGCGAAGCGGGTGGTATTATCAACCTTATTGAGAAGAAGCCGCAGTTCCAAGAAGCCTATGAGGTTAAAGCCTCTGTAGGTAGTTGGGATAGCTATTCAATAATGGCTGACGCAACAGGTGCAATTAATAAGGACCTTGCTTTTCGCGTTGTAGCAAACCGTGAACAGTCTGACGGCTATCGTGGGCTTAGCGATGAGCGAAGTGAGCTTTACACATCTCTTAAATACGTCGCATCAAGTGATAACCAGTTCCTATTGTCTGCGGCATATATTGACGACGCAGTTCAAATTGATTCGGTAGGTCATCCGGTTCGTCTAATCGACTTAACCATGTTTGATACCGATGCAGGTAGCTTAACTGGCGCTGACTTAGTTAACGATACTGCAGAGTCAGGTGGTCTACAACTAACCGATGCACAGCGCGACCAATTAGCCGCAACACTAGTTTCTACCGATGGCGTTCAGCCTTTTGATTTAGGCGATACTAGCCTTATCTCACCAATTTCACGTCCTAATGAAGGTGAAGAGTTCCGCGTGAAGCTTCGCCAAGACCTAGTAATTAACGACGATTGGTCTTTAACTCAGCAACTGCAATACCGTACCTATGAGACCTCGTACATTCGCCAGACCAGTGCTTACAACTATGTCTATGTTGACCGTAATGGCACCACAAATCTTGAGCCTCGCGCTCCACTCGTAATTGATGACGTATTATATCCTTATGCAGCGCGCCGACAGGAATACCGCAAAATTGAAGCAGAAGAAAGTGTTTGGCAATACTTTATTGACCTGACCAATACTTGGTCGTTAGGGGATATTCGTGGTGAGCATCTATTTAGTGCTAACTACGAGAATATGGATGTGGAATATACGCAATGGTCTATTTGGGATGCTGATGATACACGAAGCGATGCCGTACCTTACATCTTAGATATTCGTAACCCGAATTGGCCCACAGGTACATTCGAAGACTATAATCCAGCGCTTCGTAGCAAGTACGACAAAGAGGTATCTAGCTGGGGCGTGAGCTTCCAAGAAGTACTGTATCTGAATGATAACTTTACCGCGCGAATTGGCGGTGCATATGGTGGCGTGAAACAGACCTATCAAAACCAATTCAGCGACGGTAACCCAGAGTACGATGCAAACGATGATGGTTTCACCTACAACCTAGGCTTAACCTACATGTATAGCGACAGTCTAAGTACTTTCATTAACCACTCAAAAGGTCGCACTGCATACAGCACACTTGGTTCTCTATCAGAAGAAAACAACCGACCTGACTCTGAATCAGAGTCGTGGGATTTAGGCGTGCGTTTTACCGCCCTAAACGAACAGGTCATTGGCTCGGTAGTTGTATTTGATACAGCGCGTACAAACCTTCAATACACCAACCCACTGTATGAAGATAATATTGAAGATCCGTCTTACAACATTGATGTTCCAGAGTTTTACTATGACGAGCAAGACCGTACTACGGGTGTTGAAATAGACATTAACTTCGATATCAATGAGCAGTGGTCGCTTAATGCAAACGGTACTTACCAAGAGCCGCGTACTGAACCCGGTGCATTTGCATCGAGCACTGATGAAGAACAAACCAAAGGTATTGCTGAAAAGTTCGCAAGCACATGGCTAACTTATAGCCATAGCTTTGAAGCGCTACCTGCTCCAGTTAAGTTCAGCGTTGGTGTAACCTATGAAGACGAGCGTACCATCTCAGCTTCTGCATTTGGCATTGACTACGCGTTCGTAGATTCATACACAGTTTGGGATGCGGCAGTTAGTTATGTATCAGACGACTGGGACGTACAGTTGAATATTCGTAACCTTGATAATACTGACTATTACAGCAGTGCTATGTACCTAGGTGGTTTGCCTGGCGAAGAGCGTAATGCGAAACTTTCAGTTGCATATCGCTTCTAAAAAAGAGTAAGCACATTGAATAACAACGTAGACGTTGCGCTGCGTAGCATAGCCGCCATCTTGGGCGGCTATGCCGTTTCTGCGCTAATAAGCTTTTACTTCGCTTTTATATTTTTCAATACATTAAACCAGCAAGAGGGCGTGGCAATACTAAGTGGCAGTATGGCTAGCTACTTTGTATTTTTTGCTGTATTTATCGCAAGCTTTGCTATTAAGAATACGAAGAAGTGGTGCGCGCTTTTAATTGCTTTTTCTGCCATTCTCTTCTTAGCGCTACCGTTAGTTTCACCTTTAAGCAGCCCATTATGAAAGCTACATTCAGAAAGAGTATGATTTGGCTGCATACCTATTTAGGTGTGATACTCGGCTGGTTGCTTTTTGCCATATTTTTCACTGGTACGTTAAGCTATTTTACACCGGAAATAACGCGCTATCTGATGCCTGAACGAGGAAGCATTTCTCAAAGTCAGCAATCGATGCTCGCCCATTCTTTTACTTATTTAAATGAACATGCAGGTGAAGCTGAACAGTGGCGGATAGCCTTGCCTTCAGAGCGTTCTGCACTTTGGAGTGTGCAATGGCGTGAGGGTAAGCAAAGGCAAAGCGTGACCTTCAATAATCAACTCGCTGTAAGAGAAAATGAAACAGAAACAAAAGGCGGCTTGTTTTTTAGAAATTTCCACTACACATTGCAACTTCGAGGCTATGGCGGGCGATACATTGCGGGAATAGCCGCAATGGCAATGTTGCTTGCTATTTTTACTGGAATTTATACACACCGCAGGTTTTTTAAGGACTTTTTCACGCTTCGCTCTCAAAAGCTAAAAAAGTGGACCACTGACTTTCATGCTTTAGCCGGTATTCTCACTATTCCCTTTTGTATTATGATTTGCCTAAGCGGCATTTTCATCTACGCGATTATGTATTTGCCCTATACCGCTAACGTTAACTTTGAGCGGGGAGAACGAGGCGTAAACAACCAGATTATTCCTTCACTGCCAAGCCTGCAGCTAGATGAAAAAGTCATTGGTAACGATCATTTGTTAAATGTGTCGCTTCCTGCACCGGCCTCTGCGCCTATACTAGAAAAAATTGCTAACCAGTGGCGCGAGCCCAACCCAATAGCAAGAATTACCGTTGAAGGTGTAGGGTATAAAAATAGCCGCATCATCGTAGAACGCAGCAAGGCCACAACAGTATCAAACCGTGCAGACCGTTTAGTATTTGAAACCTATACAGGTAAATCGCTTAAAGGCTACGATGACGAAACCATTCCAGCTCAAATAAGACGTATTCTATACGGGCTTCATCAGGCTAACTTTGCCCCTACTGGCATGCGATGGTTGCTATTTGGTTTAGGCATTTTAGGCAGCGCCCTTATTGCCACTGGCAATGTTATTTGGGTCACTCAGCGGAAAAAAAGTGCTAAGCAAAATCAGTTTACTTTGGCGCTTGTGGAAAAAGGCAATGTGACAGCTGTTGCTGGCTTAATATTAGCCAGCCTATCGTTTTTTGTTGCTAACAAGTTGATAGGGCACGATGTTGCAGGTCGCGCCCAATTAGAAGTAAACACATTTTTCACGGTGTGGGCATTAAGTGCGGTGCACGCATTTTGGCGAGCAAAAGCTGCTGTTGCTTGGAAAGAGCAATTTGCGCTAGCAAGTGGGCTTTGTTTTGTTACCTTTGCTATAGAGTTCGTGCTATTTAGAGACCGAATAGCAAGCAGTATCGAGTATTTAGATAGCGTTTATTTAAGCTTTATTCCTGCATTTTTGGCTTCAGGTATTATTTTGTATTGGGCTACAAAGAAGATAGGTTTACGTATTACCAATGCGGAAATAGCCACAAAAGGTACAAAAGCAAGCACGCGTGTAAAAAAGGGGGAGGAATGATAACGCTGGTTTTTACACTACAACTGTTAGGCTTCTTGTGTTTGATGTTAGCAATGAATAAACACGCGAAGCAGGCAGGCAAGAGTAGGATATTAGCGCGGGTGTTACGAATATTACCCTCTTCATCCTTTACCAAGTTTTTAGGCTGGACGCTACATATTGCATCCTTATACCTGGCCTTGACGAGTATCGAAATCACCAGTATTGCGATAGTTTGGTGGTGCTGCACATTAAGTGCAGCCCTCCTGATTATTGCCGTGTACTTCAGTTCTTTACTTGATACTTAGATGAGCTTCTGACATAAACGATGGCGTCAGCATCACTCGCGTTACGGACTTCGTGTGTTGCTGGCGTAGATGATTCAATATAGCTTCCCGCATCAAGGGCAAGTGCTTTAGCCTTACTATCTTGCTTATAGTTTAGGCTACCCTTTATTACTACGGCCTTAAATTCATCACCGTTAGATGTTATTGAGCCTTCAAAGCCGCTTGGCAGTTTAACTAAAGTACCGTAAACACTATTGGTATCGCCCCATAGATAGGAGGCGGATACGCCATCAGCCGCAATGTTGACCAGATCACTCTCTTGCAGCCATACCATATTATCTGCATGAATATTGATAGGTCGTTCACCATTGTCGAAATGTTCTTTTGACGGTTTAACTAAATACGGACCTTCATCAATTTCCAAGTAAATGAGGTTAGTCTTGTCATTTGCTGCGGTAGTGTGATCTTCGCCTGCAGGTTGTGTCCAAAACGAACCTGTTGGCATCCACATTTTAGCGGCATCTGGGTCGTCATTATGCATTTCACCTTCAATAACAATACCGCGATAGGTGATATTGTGAATGTGTGGCGGCGATTCAAAGCCTTTGTTAAATCGCACTAGCATACCGGTAGCTGTGTCTTTGGTTCTATCTCCCCACAGGTCGGCCGCCCCCGGGCTTTTGTCACCCCGTGCCGGATTCAAATAGCCCCACTCAACATTTTCTGCAGTTATCACCTTGGTTTCAGCATAGGCGCTGGGTAAAAAAGCAGCACAAGCGCCTACAATTAGCGAGGCCATGGTTAGTTTTTGCCATGCAGTATGTTTCATATAAAGCTCCTGTTTATCCTTACTACTAACGTCATTAACGAATGAATGACAGTTTATTCGGTGGTTAACGGATAATAAACGACCAAAATCGATAAGGACTTTCCCGAAAACGTGGATAATAAAAGTGATCCATTTCCCTTTTCTTTTTAAGTTTAAAAAGGCATATGTGGGCTAAACCTGTGAGGAAAGAATGAAAACCGAAGACCTTTCTGTGTTTGTGAGAGTCGCTGAAGTCAATTCGATAACGGCAGCGGCTAAGAAGCTTGATATCAGTTCATCTGCTGCAAGCATGGCTATTAAACGTTTAGAAGAGCAGCTTGGCGTAGCGCTATTTGTAAGGAGTACACGCAAAATTAGATTATCCCACGAAGGGGAACAATACTTACCTATGGCTCAACAGGCGCTAGACACGCTCCAGCAGGGTTTATCACTCATTACAGAGGAAAGGCGAAGTGTTAATGGGGAGCTTCGCATGGCGATGTCTTCAGAGATGGGGCGCAATTTAATGCGCAAACTACTGAATAAAGTACAAGGTAAAAACCCCGAACTCTCGTTGCGACTGCATGTAAGCGATAGCCGAGTAGATTTTTATCGCGACGGCGTTGACGTTGCGCTTCGCGCAATGACTAAAGAAGCAGTAAAAGAGTCACAAATGTATGGTTTTAAAGTGTGCAACATTCCACATGTTATCTGCGCATCTCCCGAATATATTGAAAAGTGCGGTGAACCACTCACAGCAAACGACCTTATTCAGCATAATGCGTTGCTCTATAAACTTTACGATCAAACCCATAACACATGGGAATTGGTGAACGAGAACGAAAAAATTAAGGTAAAAGTGCGCAGCAATCGCGCCGTGAATGACGGAGACATTGTTAGACGATGGTGCGTTGACGGTATGGGTATTGCCAAGAAGTCAGCCATTGACGTGGCTGAAGATTTATTAAGCGGTAGATTAAAGCGTGTGTTGCATCAGTTTCAGGTTCCATTAACTGAAATGTGGATAATGTTACCCAGCCGACATTTGATCACCCCAGCAGTCAGATTAGTTAGAGATGAATTGAAATTGGCCATTGAGGAACGTCGACACAAGCTTATAGAAAAAGGCTTACTTAATGAAAATGAATGGCCAGCTTTAAATGATATTGCAAACCTGTAAAACCAAGGCGCAATGAATATTGCTGATGCTAAGTGGTTAAAATGTAGGCGTTTTGCGTAATTTCTAGATTGAATTTATAGTCTAGATATCTTCTAATAGTCTAAGCAAAGGAATGCGAGGCAAAAAGTTCGAACATGTACAGTGCAGGGTAGCACTGGCACTGCATCACTTCCTCTACATTCCTTTGTTTTCATAAAAAAGCTTCAGTACAAAATAATTGGCTAGAAGCACAAGTAGAGAATAAACATGAAAGCAAAACTATTAGTTCCATCATTAGTCGCCGCCGCGCTTATCAGTGCTTGTGGAAGCACACCTCCCACCCCTGAACAACAAGCTATGGCTAATCAAATGCAAAAAGCGTTTTTAGCTAAGCTGCAGGGTATGCCAATTCAAGCTCCTGCGCAGCAACAAGCAGCACCTGTTGCTCAGCCAGAAATCGTACTAAGCGCAGCAGAACTTTCTGAACAAAAGCAGAAAGTAGATGCTACGGGCGGCCCTGCTATTTTTTATCGCAAAAAAGATGGCATCATGATAGATGGTCAGATGTTTAACGACTTCGAAGGGCAGGTTGCGAACTTTGGTGGGAATAGGTTTACCGGCGAATTCACCTATGCCGTAGAGAATTTTGACGGGTCTTTTACGCTTAAGTATCACAAAGCCCACTCTGCGGAAGCGCCTATAAAAATAGGTACTGTGTGGAAGCGTGGCGGCCAGTTTGAAGTGCGAACGGTGACAGGGAAAAAAGCGACAGGCAATAGTGTTATACCTACGTCAGATGGTTTTATTGTAGGGCGCTCTGGTTCAGCTTTCCGTTATTTTATTGATGGGGATAGCGTTAAAAATATCACTCTGCTAGATAACTACCACATTGCCGAGCATCAAAAAGGCGATGCTGCATCTACCGGTTTTATTCTTCTAGAAAAAGACCCTCGTAACGAAAACGATAAAGTAGGTGGTTTGTTTGACTCATTTAAAGAGTTGGGCAATACCTTCGGACTAAATAAGTTCGACGACTATGTACTCGTAAGTATCGATGGCAATACTACTGTACCTATGGACGTCGGGTTAGGCGGCAAAGAAATCGCAGAGCACTCCAACTGCAGACGCCAAAATGCAGCTATCAATAAGTGTGAAAATGTTGATTTTAAAGAGTCTCTTTACACTAAGTTAGGTTTGCCAAACTACAGCCACTATTATTGGTCAATCAACTGGGTTCAAACTCAGTCTGGTCCAATGGCAATTTACAGAACGTCGACCAAAGTTAAGATCGTAGATATCAACAACAAGCAAGTTCACACCGTGTTTTCACGTACGCTTGGGGTTAACGACTTTGTTGTAATTGAAAATGCTGACGGAACAACGGGTATCAGAGCTCGCCTAGGCTTTAGTAAAGAAGAAGTCAAAGATATTGAGTCGTTTATCAAAAACAACACAACTGATATCGAACCTATGCAAACGCTTCAACCTTCATAGGGTTAGCGTGAATAAGCTTTAAAAGCGATTAAGAGGCTTACTACCTGTAAGCCTTCATTTTATAGCCTGTAATTTTGAAATTAAAAGAATATTGCATTTCTGAAAGCTTTTTAGGTAATAGTCGAGGATAGCTTCGATAACTATTACTCAGGTACGGATAGTATCTATAGGTTTTATCGCATCAAGGGCGCTATCTCACTGGTTTTAAGCGGTTTATAGTGCAGATAGCCTTGGACCGAGTCACAGCCCATTTTAGCAAGGGTCTGCTGCTGCTCTTTAGTTTCTACACACTCGCCCAAAGTGGTCAATTCTAAACTTTTTGCAAGCATTATGATGGTGTTAACAATACCGTCATTAGAGCTTGATTGCCCTAACTGAGAAACGAAACTACCATCAATTTTAAGCTTGTCGATAGGAAGCGTGCCTATGTAGCTAAGGCAAGAGTAGCCAGTACCAAAATCATCGATGGAAATGTTAAGGCCAATTTTTTTCAGCTTTTTAAGAGAGGTTAATGCAAAGTCCGTAGAGCTAATAAACGTATTTTCGGTTAGCTCAACTTCCAGTAAATGTGGTGGGACTTGATACTTACTTAATACCTCCTTAATTTGCTCTGCACAGTCTAGCTGTATCAAAAAGCTTGCAGGCAAATTAACCGCCACTGGCACCAAATTTAGCCCTTCATCTAGCCAGTTTCGAATCTGCCTACACACCTCAGAAAGTACCCAAGTAGTAATAGGGTTAATTAAACCTGCTTCCTCAGCAACTGGTATAAACTGGGACGGCGGGATTTCAGTGCCCTCGTCATTCCAGCGTATCAGCGACTCTAGACCGATAATTTTATCGCTGCGTATACAAACCTGGGGCTGATAGACTAGCGAGAATGCCCCTTCAAGTTTAATGGCCTGTCGAATTCGACTTTCTAAAGATAGACGCACCAAAGACTCTTCAAGCATTTCAATATTAAAAAAGCTATAGTGCCCAGGGCCTTTCTCTTTAGCGTGATACATGCTTGTATCTGCATGTTTTAATATTTCTATTCCCGTTTCTAAATTTCTTTGATGCAGTGCAATACCAATACTGGTTGAAATGTGAAGCTGGTTGCTACCTATCGCCATAGGCTGGCTAAGGCTTTCGATAATTTCAGAAGATAAAGCAACAAGCTCATTATGTTCGGCAACACCCTCTAGCATGATTACAAACTCATCACCGCCCCAGCGACAGACACAATCTTTTTCTGTAACTATTGCTGTTAGCTTTTTCGCAACAATAATCAGGACTTCATCGCCGATATCATGACCTAGCGTGTCGTTAATGAGTTTGAACCTATCTAGGTCGAGAAATAAAATAGAAAGGGCAGTATTTTGGACATTAGCTTTGTTTACGGCTTCATCTAATTTTTCTACAAACAAATGTCTGTTTGGAAGTTGCGTAAGGGCATCGTAGTTCGCTTTTTGATATAGCTGCCTAGTGCGCAGTTCTACTACACGCTCTAATTCTGTGTTCTGGGCTTTCAGTCTGAGCTTGATGGCTTTCTACAGTGGCCAGTATGTGGTTAACACCTCCAAACAGTTCACCAAGTTCATCATCTCTCTTGTCAGGAAGGCGTTTAGAGTATTCACGTTTGCTTCCTACAAACTTAACAAGAGAAATAAGCTGTTGAATGGGTTTTGATAGAAACCTTTGAAGTCGCCAGTGAAAAAGGTAAGTAAATAGCATGCTTATAGTGAGCACACCAAATACGACATACATAGCGTGCTGCTGTTGTTCCTCTAGCGAAGTGGTGCTTGCGGTAAGTATGAGATAACCAATTACTTCATCGTTGAACTCTATGGGCTTAAGGTAATAAATCAGGTGTTTACCGAAAGTTGCGCCTTCTTTAACGGTTGAGGGAGATACATCATCCCGAAAGTCATCCATAGTGTAGCTTGCAATGACGGTATCGGCGTCGTCATAAACTTTTGCGCTTTTTATCGCGGGAAGTTTAGACGCGGCATCAAGCAATTCTTGCGTGGTGTCGACATCACTAAATAGAACTGATGTACTTGCTGCTGACGCAAGAAGGGTAGATTGATTGTCTAGTACATCTACCAAGTTGCTTTTGTAATCGGCGACGAAGTTGTTGTAAAGCAAACCCGCTACCAAACACAACGAGAAGAAATTAACGACTAGGACAGCTAGAAGTTGTTTGGTAAAGAACGAGGAGTGTTTAAACATCACTTGATCCTCGCGACTCGAAGAAGTTTGGCACTTATTTTTACATTTAACCGCTCAGCCTCGGCTACATCAATTTCAAAACGCAATTTCTGATTTTCTTCATAAAACCTGAAGACAACAGGGAGCGCCAATACGTTATTAATATCAGATATGATTACACTATGGCTTAGGTGCTGCTCTAAAAGATCATCGCTTTCAGTCAAATACAGTATATCACAAGACTGGGCATCAACGCTGTCTAAAACAAGCAATGACTTACTATTTGGCTCTCTAGATTCCACTAGTGCTTTCAGGAAAGTCATTAATTCCTGATCGTTATGAATACAAAAGGAGATGGGAACAGCGTTTTCTTTGGGCCATGTGATGAATTTAGTAAAGTTATACATATAGGCAGCTTTCAACTTGTCTACTTTTTGAAGCTCAGCTAATGCTGCGGGAACAAGAAGACACTGCAATAAAAGCAACCACGAGAGCTTTTGTAAAAAACGAGTCAATTTTGCCGTCACGTTTTTAGCTTAGAACAAGGTTGATAGTTGAAAGCCAAATCGCCACAACTCTTTAGGCTGAGGGCCATTCAGGTTCTGATATACAGGTTTACTCCCATTTATCTGAATTTGTAACCAGTCAGTAGCCGTATAGTTCAGTCCAGCGTATAACCTTACTTTTGTCCCACCGTATAAATCAGGATTAGTTATGCCAGCCGGGTAGGGGAAAGCACCACCTACGGTAATTTCGTCGTCTTGCCCATGAATAGAATCTGCGTAACTTATCTCGGCGCCGGTGAAGAGGGTGCTTGTTTCGTTTAAAACAAAATTGTACTTACCATTTAGTTCATAATTATTACCTAAGCGATAATCACGGTCGTTGGAACCGGTACGTATTCTTGCCGATAGTGAAACAGAGAAAGGATAATCCCCTTTATTACGATAACCAATTTCTAAAGGTAAGTCGAAAGTGCCGGACCCCAATTGCATCGTGTAAGGAAGTTGCTGATTACCAGCGGCTCGGGGCGTGTCTCCCTGCTCATCAATAGAGCCAGTAGGAAAACTGATGCCACCACTTATCCATACGCTGTACTGCTCGTTCGATAGGTATTCATAGTGACCTGTAACTACCACGTCTCCCAATCCTTCAGAAGAAATTAGAAATTCATCGTAACCTGGCACTACGCTGATATGGTCAGTTTCTTGCCTTATCAACGGAATCTGTAGCCCTAGCTTGAAATCATGTTGAAGCTGATAACCTATTTGAATAACTTTTGCATACTGATTTATGACAGTTGGAAGTACAGGAAAATTTTCATCAGTTCGCGCTTCTTCACCGGGTACAAAAAGTACTTCGTCTCGAGATACATCACTGTCGTCAATCATGTATCCATCAAATTCGGCGGCTTTATATTGCAAAGACACCGACCATTTGCGGGGGGAGGTATCGATATCTGTTTCAGTTATATCTACATTAAGTAAATCTTGAAAGCTCATTTCTGCAAATTCTGAAGGTGTACTCTGCGCCATGGCGAAGCCAGAAAAGGCCAGGAAAATAGATGATGAAAGGATGGTATATTTCATTTGAAAGCCGCGAGAATAACTATATGTGAATTATAGTGTATTTCGAGAAAACTTTTAATGACAATAAGTTAGTCTTTTGTAGTGTATGTATAGAAAAAATATACTTTTAATTCATTGGTTTTAAAAAAAAGCACTGCGTAAAAGCAGTGCCTTAAATAGCTTCAATGATAGCTAAGCGCCGTAGGCGCTTAGAAACGATAGGCAGCCGTTAGTCTAAAACGCTGCGGTGCACCGGGCTCAACCCACACATCAGCGAAAGAGTTCGTGTAAAACTCTTTATCAAACAGGTTATCTACTGCCACTTTAACCGATAGGTTTTCAACTGGCTCTATTTCAGCAAACGCACGTACCGTAGTATAGCTAGGTAGGTAGAAGTCCGTGGCGGTTTGCCCCAAGCGTTCATCAACGTATAACAGCCCAGAACCTATGCGCACTGGCATATCAGCCAAAGAAAAACCTTTACTCAGTTGAATACTAAGCTGGTTTTCTGGAACGTTAATGAGCGGGTCGCCAGACTCAATGGCTGCAACAAAGTTAGCATCTGCTGCATCATTTGTACTTTCTGCATCAACAAATGTGTAGGAAACCCATAGCGAAATATCATTTTCAAATTCAGCGTTAATATCTAGCTCGATCCCACGGCTTCGCGCTTCGCCTGCTGGAGTTAAGAAAAAGCCGTCTGATGCTTCTTCGCTGTCATCAAACACTAGGATATTGCTTTGTTCAATATTAAATAGTGAAAGCGTGATGTCGCCGCGCACACTGTCGAACATAGACGTTAAATCGGTTTTAAGGCCAATTTCAGCAGATTCTGATTCGTTCGGCTCGAAAGGATTACCCGCAAAGTCTGAACCTGTTAACTGACGGAAGCCTTCGCCGTAGGTGGCATACACGCTGGTACTGTCGTTAAACACATAAACGGCACCCACTTGCGGCGAGAAACGGGTATCATCTTGCGAGGTTGTGCTTACCGGACTTGCTAAGCGATTATCAATTTCCTGCTCGAACTTATCAAAACGGCCACCTAAACGAATTTGAAGTTTGTCGGTTAGGTTTATCTGATCTTGAAAATAAACGCCCCAGGCTTTTTGAACTTCAAAGCGGTCTAGATTGTCAGACAGCTCAACATCGGGAAGGGGTGTGTAATCAGGGTTAAATATATCGACCACAAGGTACTGATCTAAATCTAAATCGTTGATGTCAGTATCACTTGAGAAAAACGGCGGGCGATAGCGCAGAATTACCTGATCGTTTTCAAATTTGTCGTAGTCAGCACCAATAATTACGCGATGGGTAAGTGAGCCAGTTTCAAATTCACCCGCAATTTCGCCACGTAAAACAAGATAATCTGTCTCGAAATTACGATAGCGTTTAAAGCGCGATAACAAGGCTTGATCTGGGTCGATAAATAGCGTTTGACGGCCGCCAAAGTTATTCTCAAGCGCATTACCTTCAAACGTAGTATCGCGCAGCCCAGCACCTAACAGTAAGTTCCAGTCATCAGCAAGCTTGTGCGAAATCTCAATTTGATGGCCAACAACTTCGGTATCAATAGTGTCGCCATTCGGATCGCCAGTAAAGGTTTCAATGGGCTGATGGCCCAACTCGCCGTCAATAGCGACTACACCGCGATCAAACGGAATCTTTTGTTCGGTGTACTCTAACTCATAGGTTACTGTAGTATCTGCCGACGCTTCCCAGGTTACCGAAGGGTAAAACCCAAAACGTTCGGTTTCTACTGTATCGCGAAAACTTTCCGCGTCTTCATAAAAACCAACGAGTCGTACGCCAACATTTTCCGACGCGCCTGTAACGGTTTGTACGTCAGCTTCAACACGCATTTGCTCCCAGCTTCCGTAAGTGGCTTTAACTTCACCACCTTCACGAAACTGAGGACGTTTAGTTACCAGGTTAATTGCGCCACCCGGTTCACCACGGCCAAACAGGGCCGCTTTCGGGCCTTTCAGTACTTCTACGTGATCGATGCCTGATAGGTCACGAGGGCCGCCGAAACCGCGACCTGCATTAAAACCGTTTACCAAAAAACCACTAGGTAAGTTTTCGTCACCTGAAAAGCCACGAATGGCAAAGCTATTCCACAGGCCTCCAAAATTATTTTGGCGTGCTACAGATGCCGACAGGTCTAGTGCGTCATTCAAATTAATAGCACCGGCATCACTAAGTAAGCCTAAGTCTATATCTTGTGCTGCAGCAGGTACTTCTTTATATTCAAAAGCCCCTTGATACGCGCGATGCATACCGTGTACGGTAATTTTCTCAACATCAGCTTCATTTTGGCTGTCATCGCTTTGTGCTAAAGCCGATGTGCTGAGCAGCGCCGATATAGTGGCTGCAAGTGATGTTTTCACCCAACAAGTTTTCATTCTTCTTTTCCTGTGCGGTTTTTGTGTGAGGTTTTAGTGTTTGGTGTGAATTGTGGTAGAGCTTCAAAGCTTTCCTGAGAAAATTCAGGGTCTTTAAAAAGGTGGTAATAATAGAATTCTCGCAGCGCATTATGAAAAGCACGTACGTCGTTTTCGTAGCCCACCATAGCTTCAACGTTAGTATCAGCAGCGCTTGATAATAAACGTTGGGTAAGCAAAGACGGCGAAAGCAAGGCTACGTAACTGGCGATATTGTCTTTTTGAAGTGTGGCTGCTTGATAGTCTTCCGACAATTCGCTGGCCGTTTGGTCGCCCACTTGTTGAAATGCGTAGTACCATTTCCAATTAAATGAGCTGTCTCTTTCAGGGTCAAATGTTGTGTAGTCGGTCCACTGCGGGTGAGTAGCAATGAATGGAGTCCAAGTGTCTTCAATAGGCTTATCCCATGCGCTATTTACCGCTTCGCGTTGGGTAAGCACAATATCGCCGCCTTCAGGTGTTTCAACCATCGCATTAATTACCGTGTGTGCGGTCACGGGCACAATAACGGTGGTTACAAGCCAAACGCCTAGCATAATAGAGGCAAGATGCGTTGCACTGAAATTTGCAAAACGTTTTGCGGCGCCAATCGCAAGAACAATGGCACTCCATAACGCAATATTACCTATTACTATTGCGCAAACGGTTAATATAGAAGCCAAAGATGCACCATTAATTAACCCGAACACAACAAACGGAACAAGAGTAACAAGCGCTAAAGGAACCAATGTGACGATTACTCGTGCCGTCCATATAGCATGTGAATTACGCGCAGTTACGTTGAGTAAATCAAAACGACGAGCTTCACGTTCTTTCGCTTTTAAATCGTAAAGTAGCAATATGATAAATAGCGGCAGCAAAACACTGGTCACAAAGGCAAAATCGAAACGCCCTAAAAACGCAAGCTCTGGGTTATCTGTATCGCTCTCATAAATTTGCCCTTCTAATGCCAGCATGCGTATGCGATGCTTCCAAGGAAATACGTCTCTTTCGCCTACGGCTGCAAAAGCCAGCGGGGAAGGGGGGGCATAAGTCAGGTGAAAAGCGTAATAAGCAACCATGCCATAGTTAGACTGGTGAGTGATAACGGCTTCACGCTCTACTTGGTCTTTTTCTAATAAACGTTCAATAGTGGCTTGTTGCTCCTGCATCTCTGCATAACCCGACCACAAAGACACCGTGCTTAAAAGAAAAACGACTAATAACGTAAGCTTTAATTGGCGGTGACCAAACACAAAATTAGCTTCACGTTTAAGATCGGTAAAACGCATCATGGGTTTAACCTCCTAACAGCCGCTTTTAAAAGCAAGGCGGTAATGCTTACCCAAACAAACAGTTGTAAAAAGTAAATAAGCGCGTATGAAATGCGTGTACTTGCTGCTTCTGGCTTAAAATTAAACTCCGAAAGCAACGCCCAATTGTCTGCGCCGACAACCGCTTTATCAGCCGCTTCTTCGCTTGCGTTGCGGTTCATGTCGAGTTTGTAATCCAGCTTTTCAACATGCACTTTATTAAGCCCTTGAACGAAATCAAGACGCAGAGCCTCAGCTTCACGTAAAAAACGATGATGGGTTTCAAGGCTGGTGCCTGCTAACAGTGTTGAGATAGAGCGAACGGCGACGGTAGGGGATAGCCAGCCAAACTGACGTGCAATATGTGCTTGCTCTAACTCTTCTGCCATTCTGCTTTCGGCAAATTCATTAAGCACTTTTGCCTGTCTGCCTTCTGAGTACTGAGCAACAACACCGCGGAAGTTAACGGGAAGGTCGTCAACAGAATCGACATTGTATTTCGCTAACAAATCTTCTTTTAGCTTTTTGAATGCAGGGTCGTTAACGTCATGACCATCGCCTAAACTACGAAGCTTTTCTTCTACTTTGAAGTCCGCTTCAAGCTTGCCCATCGAGGGGGCGGCGTTTGTCGCTACGCTGCTTCCAAGACGAGGAAGTAACACACATGCGGCCATCCAAATAACAATAAGCATGGTGAAGCTAACGCTACTTTTATCAAATAACGCTGAACACGCAGTTACAACGGTAGCCCATAGCAAGAAGTAAACGGCGTAACTTAAACAAAATAACAGTACTACAAGCGCGCTTTCGCTTGAAAAAGCCACGTACAAGCAGGCCAGAAGCATAGGGAGTAAAAACAAACCGCTAGCTGCAATTAACGCTAATAGCTTACCTAACATTAGCTGCCAGCGAGTCGTTCCTTGTGACAACAACAAGGTAAGTGTTCCCGTTTCGCGCTCTCGCGAAACGCTACCGTAACCAATAAGGATAATAAACAGTGGAGCAAGCACTAGCGCCAGAAAGCTTGGGGTTAAGCTGCTAAAACGGGTAAGTCCGGCTGATTGTCGTTGCTCTGCAAACATGGCGCTATTTTGGCGATGCCCTTCTAAGAAAATAGCGTTACCCGTGTAGGTGTCTACCCCAGGTTCGATTACGCTTAATGGAGTAGGGGCACGAAAGACATAGTGACCATAATGCACCATGCGGTGAGGGTGCTTATCAGGCTGTGCTTTAAAACGCTCTTCCGCTTCAGTTTGAAGGTGCTCTCTAGCGTGCGCGGCCTCTTCAATGTGAAATGCATTCACAACCAATGCCGCAAGGGTCAGTATGGCCCCTAGCAAGAGTACCGTAGCAGCGACTTTCGTGCGCAGCCAATATCGCCACTGATCTGCACAAATGGTTTTAACTACATTAAATATCATGCTTTGCGCCCTGCAAATGCTGCGTGTACCGCTTCAGTATCAATAGGCGTATCGCCAACACGCTCGAAAGAGCCGGTTAGCTTACCGTTACTTAAAAGCACAATACGGTGAGCTACCTGGCAAGCACCATACACGTCGTGAGTTACCATAAAAATGGTAGCGCCGTTGGCCGCTAACTCAGAAACCAACGCATTAAATTCGTCAATAGCGGCAGGGTCTAAGCCTGACGTGGGCTCATCTAAAAACAGCACTGGTGCATTGCGCAGTAAAGCAAGGGCAATTGCGGTTTTCTGGCGCATACCTTTTGAGTAGTTTGATAACGCCTTATTCCATGAATCTTCTTGAAGAGCCACTTTGCGAAGTGCCGCAAAAATGTCTTCGTCTGATTTTTCTACACCAGCTACAGAAAGAAAGTAACGGATATTTTCTAAGCCAGAAAGGTGACCATAAAGCGTTACAGATTCAGGTAAGTAAGCGACTGACTTTTGAACATCGTTAGGATGAGTAGTGGCGTTGTGACCTAACACAGTAGCGCTACCACTGCTTGCCTTCATCAAACCTAAAAAGGTTTTAAGCGTAGTAGATTTACCGGCACCGTTTCCGCCTAAAAGCGCGAAAACTTCGCCCTTACCAACGTTGAAGTTTAGATTATCTAAAAGCGTGCGGTTTTCAACGCGCACGGTAAGCGCATCTGCGCATATTACTGAATTTGTTTGCATTGTATAACGTGCTGTTACAGAAATTTGCGAGCAATGTTATATTATAACTAATTGGATGGGAATACGTTTTACTCTTAAGTGAGAGTGGAATGACCAATCTAAAGGAAAAAGCAGTGCTTAACTAGAAAAGTGTTGAAGATTTAAATGAAAAAGACATGCCGATTGGTAGTGAGCTATCTCTATAGATTAAGTTTCCTCTCTTTATAGATGATTTTCAATTTTTACCAAATTTAGTGAAATTATTAATTAGCTATACCTGTCTTATAGCAACATCAGTAAATGCTACTTACATATCTAAAAGAAAAGAGAGACATAATGGAATTTACTCATAAGCGCACTATTCAAATAACCGCATCACTATTACTGCTATTAGCAATAACACAGGCTGTTTTTACAGCGCTTTACAGCAGTGGAATTAGCTTTTCACGGCAGTATGCCTGGGGATTTGAAGCCGTAATCTTTACCGTGCTAGCTGCTTTTGCTAGTACCGCTATGGTGCAAGCAAAAAACGCGCAGCTAGGCTGGTCGGCAATTACTTTAAGCGCCGTTCTGAATATAGTACAGGTAAGTATTGGCCTAACGTTATTTTCAACCTTCGGCCAAGTTGCTGGTGCAGTAGAAGGCGCTAAACCTTTAATTGGCGGCGTAGTGTCTTTGTCTTTCATGATTTACTACGCGGCTAAATTATTATTAGGACTAGCAGCCGTCGTTTTCGGGCTATCTTTTGTGGCAAAAGGCGGTAAA
Source organism: Alteromonas sp. ABH4_454 (assembly GCF_056311775.1). NCBI lineage: Bacteria > Pseudomonadati > Pseudomonadota > Gammaproteobacteria > Alteromonadales > Alteromonadaceae > Alteromonas > Alteromonas sp. ABH4_454. Next base: position 2,775,096 of record NZ_CM149972.1, read on the forward strand.
GCGATCGGTGGCCTTACTGCTATAGCAGGCGGAGTCGCTATGTTTGCCAATACCATACTAATCATATTTGGTCGTGATGGCTTTCTACCATCAGGTGTAGCTGGCGCTTCAGGTATGATTGCAACGTTATTATTGGCTATCTGCTTAATCAGCCTAAACCGCAAAGCAGACTAGGGCTTAGTAACTTTCGAATAAGATACTTTATCCAGTAAAACGTCGGAGTATGTTAGTGGTCGGTGTGGTCGCGGGCAGCGATATACTGTTTAGCGCACCGAGCTTGCCGCTAACAACTTCGCCCGTATAGATAAATTATTCGGTGTAACGACATTTGGGGAAGCTAGAGCAACCTAAAAAGCGGTTGCCGGCGTTAGTCCCGCGTTTTGCCTGACGCTCTACAAGCTCGCTTCCGCATCTTGGGCAGACTGCTGGTTTAGCAGTCTCTAACGTAGTTTGAGATTGCACATTTTGAATGAGGGAAAGTAGCTCATCTGCGCCCAATAGAGTAATAGGTTTGCTTAACGCGAAATCGATTGCTTGTTGTGTGAATTTACCAGAACAAATAATGAAAACACGGCTAGCATTGCTTGCAGTGAGCACACCAAACATCTCACGTACCACACTCACACCAACTTTTTGCGCTTTCCATTGTTTGCATTGAACAAGTGTTATCTCATCACCTTTTCTTAATACCAAATCAATGCCACCGTCTGCACCGTAACCTCCCTCTGTAACTCTGTATCCTTGGCGACGATAGGCTTCAGCCACAAGCTCTTCAAAGTTACGCCAATGCAGATCGCGTATAGTATCTAGACTACGTTGCGTATCTAATTGTTTAACTTTGCGGTGTGAATTGAAGTATGCAAACGGTGCAACTAGTAAAATCATTGCGGCAATGAACGGCGCGGGGATTACAAACGCGTTAAACATCATGGCTATCATTGGGTTATCGGTTTGTACATTTGGTAATCCATACACCATGATTACGTAAGCGCTTGCTGAAAGTATTACCGACACCCACCAAGGTAATTCAACAAGTAAATCGATAAAATTAGTTTTGTTTCTTGGCATATATTACTTCCTTGTTCTACAACACTCATCATACACGGCCAATTAAAAACCTTCGGTATTATTGTCTAACGTTAAGTATGTAAGAGAGATAGCCAACTTTGCGTATTCAGCTTAGAAATCAAAGAAGCTAGGGGAGGCTATTGAACGTTAAAATACGCTAAGTTATTGATTTTACGTTGTTGTGGACATAAAAAAAGACGTCATAGGACGTCTTAATTTATTGAATTGGTGGAGCTGGCGGGAAGTGCCACCTAGTTCAGAGGTTAATAATTAACCTAGAATTTACAGTTACTTATAGTTAAGTGCAAATCTTTTTCGGTAGATATCGTGACACTTAATCGTGATACCTGTTTATTGGCGAGGGTTCGCGAATCAACCTTTTTAATCTATCATTTATCAATCTCTATTGCGGTTCCACTCGCCACGAGGAACATCATAGGACTACCTGCGCCAGCTACCTCGCTGTAGTCTAAATCTACAGCTACAACGGCGTCTGCGCCTAGATTATGCGCCTCACGTCTCAATTCGGTTAAGGCCATGGCCCGAGCCTCTTTGAGAGCGTTTTGCGTAGACGATTGTCTGGTCTCGCCGATACTGCTTATCTCGGCTACTAATGAAGATAAAATCGTAGAGCGGTAGACGTATTCGGCAGTTACGATTCCCAATCTTTTACGAACAGCAAATGGTGAAATCGACTCGGTGGTTAGAATTATGTGGTTATATCCATTTCTTCTAAATTCGGCCTCTTGCTCTCTTTTCTTTTCAGCTTCTTCTGCTTTGGCTCTCTCTGCCGTCCTAAGAGCCGAAATCGCTTTTGAATCTTCTAAGCTTTGGCTATCCATTTTCGCTTCTGCGATGGACATTGCATCTTTTTGGGCTCTGTAAAACGTTTCCTTTTCGTTATCTGATTCGAAAACAGCGATGTTTTTACCATCTACGGACACATTTAACGAACCTTGGGTCTCTGTAAAACTTAACCTTTCAACGGAGAACGCATGCTCTTTCGTACACAAGTCTTTTCCAATAAAGAAAAACTCTGTTCCATTCCTAGATGTGAAAATGACTGAAAAGTTTAAAGGCACTGACGTCTTGCACCTATTTAACTTATGAACTTCAAAAAGTCGGTTGGCCTCGTTTTTTGAAATTTCGAGAGTTGTTAAATATCTTCCTTCATGCCACAGAGTTAGCGCTTTATTTTCGTATGCAGCGAATAAGGAGTTGATGTCATAGTCAATTTTGTTAAATGAGTCGGTCACAGTGTATGGGTTGAAAGTCTTTATATACCACCTGCTTGGATGTACCTTTTTAGGATTGGTCTTTCCGAACATAAAATTCCCTTTTTAACATTATTAAATTTTTTATCACTCACCATTCTATAATGGCGTTATATGCTGATCTAGCCTCAAATGTGCAAAATGTTATCTGATTGGCAACGCTCAAATCGTGATATCAGTAGTCTTTAAAATTGCTTTTTCAAATATGAGTCAGGCGTTCGCCATTCAACTATTCGTGAATCCATCAGTCAAAAATGGACAATGCTAACTTCTACCTTCAAGCAAATACGACATCCATTGAAATTTGCTCTTTACGAAGTCTGGAATTAGGGAAGAAGTTCTCAATGTCAATGCTATAATACATAAAGTTCAATTAATACAATTGCTTACGCGTTGTAATTGTGTCACCTTCAAAGTTCTTATGATTGGAGGTGAAAATGAGCTTTTATGTTTATTGCTTTGAATACAATGATTATGGGTTAGTCAAAATAGGAGTTACCAAATTTCCTATACGACGACAGGAAGCGTTTTATTCGTTAGTGCGTAACCCATCTCCTCATTCACTTTTACTAAAGATAGACTCGAAGACCTTCGCATATTCGCTAGAAGCGGAACTTAAACGGAAGCTTTCTCCTAATATTTCACCAGAAGAGCTGTCAAATAGGACACTAGGGCGAATCACTCAACAATCGTGTGTGTCAGAGTGGTATGAAGAGAATACTCTGAGTGCAATTCACGCGCATTTCTATAAATCAGCTCTTGACGGAGTGGCTTCAATTGTTAGTTTCGGGGGGATTGTCTGCCAGGAACTGATCTCTATACGGAGAGAGCTTTACATTCTAAAACATTTGTCAGCAGATGTCGGAAGTATTCTAATGAGCTTTACGTTGAGGGAAGATTACACAAAGCAATGGAGTGAAGGTGACTTCACTCGCTTCCTAGAAAGAATAGAGAGAATGGTTAGTAAATATAAAAACATATAGACTGCTTGAAGATTGCAAGTTTGTAAGAGTTAACGAAGACGTTGCTTAACTTAGACTTTTTATTCGTTACATGCTTATAACATGTAGCCTAAGGTTACAAAACGTAAAGTTTAATTAGAGTGATTGAATATGGAAAATTTAATGGCTGTTTGGAGTTGGTTGACGTCAGTGCTAACGACGGAGTTTTTTGCGGCTCTTGCTGCAGCTTTAAGCTTTTTTGTCGCATGGAGACAGCACGTTTGGAACAAAAAGCATCACCTTGCATCCATCAAGCCTTTTATATGCGATTTTCTAGAAAGAGACCATGAGAAACTATCGCTTTCATTCTCCCTTATGAATAAAGGACTCGGGCCTGCGAAGTTAGTTAGTTACGAATTTAAGTGGGATGAAAAAAAGGTAAGTGCTGATGAGGTCGCTAAGTTCATGACCAAAAGCTTTACTGGCGACTTTAAACTATACCTAGCTGAAATGTCGAATGTAAGCGCATTTTCTGCTGGTGAGAGTAGGGTTGTAATGTCCGTGACCAAGAAAAATGGTGCTTCAATAGATGATTTAGATAAGGAAGCATTCTCAATTTTTAATAAAGAGATTATAAAACGACTACGGCTTGTAATTCTATATCAATCTATTCAAGGGAAAGAGGTTTTTGAATACCGGACTACTCCTTTGACAAGTTTATTAAATGAGACTTGATTCATCAGAGATACTCGACCGAATTAATAAGTAACCAACACGTTAATACCACAAAAACAATGACGAGATGATTGATGACATTATCAGTTGACATAAAAGCTGAGGGCATGGCTATTGACTCTCTAGGTTATTATAGAGCTTCATACTTTTGTTCATCCAAGGGCTCTGGTATCTCGGGGAGCGCTTCGTTAATGAACGCTATGTTTGCCATAGAGCTAGCTTTGAAGTCTATACATGTAAAGCACGAGTCGAAGGCGTGGGGGCATAAAATTAAACCACTCCTTGACAGTTTGCCTTCCGATCACAAAGTATCAATTGCGAATGAACTTCGAAGCCGTTGGGAGGATTTTGATATCCAATTGGAAAATTGCAATAACGCGTTCGTTGTATGGCGTTATAAGTATGAATCCAAGGGACCAATAACGATTAACCACTTTTTTGTCTTGGAATTGGCCGAGCTTTGCTGTCGAGCTGTAATTGAAGAATTTACGATATCATGCTCTCCTGACATACCAAGCGCTATTAGACGATGTGCGCCTAAGGTGAATATTTGAGGTGCGAGTTTTTCGTTTCAAGGCTTTGATAGCGCTTTACAATGTTCCTAACTGTCTGTGCAGAGTATTGGTTTTGTCTTTCGGTTTTTATTCCTATTTCGTTGAGCCTGCTGGCCATCTCTCTGTAACTTAGTTTGGCTTGAACCATCGGGCTCAGAATTGGTGCTAGGCTTAATGCACGCTTGTCAGCATCAATAATTTTTCTTTTGTTTCGAGCGTTAGTCTTATCCCGCAACCCTCCGAGTATTGCGCCTTGCTCTTTCTTCTCTCGGAGAGCAGCTTTTGTTCTCATACTAATAAAGTCTCTCTCTTGCTCGACTAAATCTGACAGTCATTTCTGTGCCAAAAGCTGCCATTCATGATCTATATGGTTAAGGACTGCTTCGGTAAGTGGAGCGGACGTCAAGGAATTGGATTTAGGTCCACTCCAATGTAAGGTTATAATATGTCTACTTAACTATTGGCGATTCAGTTAAATCGCAGTGCCAACCTCCAGGAAAAGACGCTCTACCACAATATTCTCTCATCTCATCAACAGTTATTACATTGGGTCGTTGTTCAACCAATATGAAAGCTCGCTTTCCAATCACATTGCAACTCTCAGGAGTAGGGGCATCTTTGCCAAATCTATTCTTCTCAAAATACTTTATTAAATCATTCTTTACTTTTTCATTATTAACCATGACTAAAGAGTATTGGAGAGCCATGCGCGAAAGATTAAAAGGATTAAATTCGTTATCCTTTATATACAATAAAGATTCAAAAGCTGTAATATTTGGTAAAGTATCAGATTCATCCACATTAAATACAATTAAGCTATTCCAAATGGCGTAGTCATTTATATCTGATACTAATTTTCCATCTAAAATTTTATTTGTTTTTTGAAAAACCAGAGCTGAATTGGTTATTGATACTGCCAAGGGTTCTTTATTTATTAGATCGAAACTATCAGGCTCGTATAGCCCATCTATTTTGATTTCCGTATGTTGTTCACAAAAATCATAATTGAGCTCTTGAAGAATTTTAGCTGCACCATAAACAGATGCTCCTTCGCGTCTAGTTAGAAGAAGCTTTGATATGTCTATAATGTCTTCTTCAATAATTTTCCCTTTGGAATACATTGATATTTGGTTTGGCGCAGCAGAATATTTCAATGATGTGAAACTTGGAGCAGTTGTCAAATTCTTAATTTCACCTTGAACTCCATCTTTGAAATAAAACAAATCACTAGTAAGATCAGCAAATTTATTATCTGAGTTTGTAGCCATCATCTGATAAATTTTTTCTGGAAGATCCAAATTTTTTACAAAATTCTCCCGTTCCATTATTTCATTTTGCTTTACTAGCAAGAGAGTCCCCAGCAGGCCAATAATTGATGCGAATATTGAGTATGTAAGGTTTGTAAATAGCTTGATTATTAATGCTGACGATATATAGTTTGTGGCGATTTTCATAGTGATTCTTAAATCACTTATAGCTTGGGTGCTCTGGACTTTATCTGGTAGAAAACTTGTTAAAGCGCTTAATGCTTGATTACTAAAATCAGCTAAGGAGTATTTTTTTTCTCCGATAACAGCATTGAATAACTTTCCTCTGCTTAAATACAATAAGCCAGATAGAAGTAGAAAAAACACTAAACCAAAAGCTAATCCCTTAAATTCATTGATGAGAAAATCAACAGCATAGTCAGGTCCAAAATAAACTAGTCCTCCACCTAGCATAAGTCCTGCTGTCAAGCCAAATAGGATATAAAATAAAGCAGGTGGATTTTGAAGTAACTTAGTAATCATTAGGAATTTTCACCGAATTTTAGAAAGTTTGTATACAAAACTAGTAGGCGACTCCGTACGTATCTCGGTCGTTGGCTTATAAAGATTTTAATGACACCATTGAGCGACTATCGGCAATGCAAAGCGTATGATTTAAGTGGTTCTGATATTAGAAGCTTTATGCCCTCCAATCAATCGCATGAAAAGCATGTCTGGCTGTTCTTACCAGGGGGGCATTATTCGTTTGATACTAAAATTTCGTCGCAAAGAGTAATGATCTGTGCGATATTTTCAAACGGTAACGAGTGCACTGCTATACGTTCAAGTCTACCTTTCTTATCGCCATTAGCGATTATTTTTTTTGCTTCCAAGAAAAAATATGTTGAGTTTAACGCTGTGATGGGGAACAAATTCGTCCCCTCCTCGCGACTCTTAAAAACATCATTAGGTAGCCGCAACTGAACCTCAACATTGCAATCTTTCCCCGCATTAATATCTTTTACCTGATTCTCGGCAATTGCGGCTGAGATAGAATATATGCAAAAGGTGAGAAGCCCAAGCGGCAATATATGTATGACTTACTTGTCCGGTTCAGCCTCGGAGGGTATTGCTTTTTCTAATCCTAATGTCATTAAATAAAAAATCACAAAAACACTAAACAAATAACAAACGATCCTATTATTACAATTCTAGTATTAAAATATTTATACCATTTAAAAAGGTTAATCGAGCCTATAATAAGATCGTCTATATCTGCGTAATCTAAGAAACTCAAACCAAATCCTTTGAGCACATAATATTGATTGGCGAAGCCGCTTACAGATAAGTCAATAGTAACTAGGGCTGTCCATGCTAATATAGTATTTAGTGAAAAATCACCAAATTTTTTCCGAGCCATTTAATCCTCCTGATTTCGTGTCCATGGTATACCTTAGTGCAATATACTTGATGTTGCTATGGCAAGCTTCAATGTCTGCAAATGGCACAAAATCAAAGATCATAGTCAGCAGTCTGAGTGTCTGCTCTTTGTCTAAAGGGGCCTAACACAGCCAATTAGCTTATATAACTTTCAGGTGCACGGCACTAGATACTGAAAAACTCCCAATTGCCGCTTCTTGGATGTGCCCACTCCACCAAGTCATCATCGGTCTTCGGCGCTCAAGATAATCAGTTCTGTTATAAGCACTCCGTACTTGGTTATCGTCTACGTGCGCAAGTGCTGCTTCAATTAAATCGCGGTCAAAACCTTGTTCATTTAGCGTAGTGCTCGCTAATGAACGCAGGCCATGGCTAACTAAACGACCAGCGAAGCCCATACGTTTAAGAGCCATGTTTGCTGTTTGGCTATTACATGGCTTTTTCGGGTCACGGTCAGAAGGGAATATAAACTCGCGATGGCCACTGATTGGTTTCATAACTTCAAGAAGTGCCATCATCTGGTCAGTAAGTGGAATACGCTGATCTCTGCGTTTTTTCATACATTCCGACGGAATTGTCCAAACCTTACTTTCCATATCAATCTCTTTCCACATAGCACCAGATGCTTCGCTCGGCCTTGTCATAGTGTGCAGTTGCCACTCAATAAGACAGCGTGTGGTTCGCTTGATACTAGCGTTAGCAATTGCACTCATAAGTTCGGGTAGTTCTGCTGGCTTAAGTGCAGCCATGTTTTCCTTTTTCGGCTTTTTAAACGCTGCTTTAATTCCTTCAAGTGGGTTAGCTTGAATAAATCCACAGTTTGTAGCGAAGTTCATTATTTCATTTAGGCGCTGTGATAAGCGTTTTACTGTTTCTAAACTTCCTTTAGCCTCAATTGGCTTAAGTAAATCGATAATTTGTGGGCAGTAATAGCACTTACCGGAACTTTCGATATTGAAGGGAATATGTGTAGCTCTAAAGAGCGCCAGATATCAACCGCGTAGTCAGGTGTAATATCGTCCTTTTTAATTTCAAATCATTCTTTAGCAACGTTGCTGAGAGTATGCTGGTGGACAGACTTATATTCCTGCTGCTGACGTTTTCGCTCTTCTTGCGGGTCGATGCCTTGGGCAAGTAACTCGGTTGCTTCAAGCGTCGCTTTACGAGCATTAGCTAGTGATAGGTCAGGGTACTTACCTAGACTGAGATTAGCTCTTTTACGGCTGGTAGGTCTGTAGTAGTTAAATATCCAATTTTTAGAACCATTTGGCTTAATACGAATTCGCAGGCCATCACCATCAAACAGGTTATATTCTTTTTCGCTTGGCTTTGCAGATTTGATTTCTTTATCAGATAGCCGTGTAGTAACTTTTGCCATAATGGGTACACCAATTTCATCTAGTTTGCGTAGTGTACCCAATGGTGTACCTAAAGATCAAAGAAGCTAGAGGAAGCTATTGAACGTTAAAATACATTAAGTTATTGATTTTACGTTGTTGCAGGCATAAAAAAAGACGTCATAGGACGTCTTAATTTATTGAATTGGTGGAGCTGGCGGGATTTGAACCCGCGTCCAGAAAATGTCTACCTTTGGTACTACATGCTTAGTTTGTCATTTATTTAACTGCTTGGAACTCCGACAAACAGGATTTCCTTGCAGCTGGCCTAATACTATTTCGCGGTTCACCCTTAGACAAGGTTCCCTCGCTATCCTACTTGGATGACCTTCCGAATCCCCGCTAGCAGGAAGAGACTAGGGTGGAAGGGCCTATACCGGTTATTAAGCGGCTAGTGCGTAAGTTTCGTCGTTTGCGACTATTTAAATGCGGCTTTTTTAAGAGGCCAACCGCTCCTCTGCATGCACCTCCGGCTTCCTAGATCCTGTCGAATCCTAATCAGCCCCGAGTGTGATTTTCAATAATAGCACAAATGTTACGTCATTAAATGCTTTCTTTTAGAAAACGCTTTAAATTTTAAGGGTTTGGCTATAAAACAACCAAAAATAACACTTATGTTTTCAAAAGCTTACTATGCGAGCTTAGAAAACAAAATTACCTTCGTAACAGCGAGTCTATTATCGACTTATCACTAATGTGTGGTTAGATACTCTGAATTTCAAGGGCCCGTGTGAACAAAAGGGTAAGAAAGCTTAAAGAGAGCTTTATGTTTTAATTAAAAGAACAATCTGCTTAATAATTTTTTAGCGAATTTTTAAGGAATAAGTACCCATGTAAGGATGCATTTAGCGGCAAGAACCATTAAAGTACGTCAGCATAATTAAAAGGCTTGTAGTGTAAATGTCTTCAGATTCCATATTGTATTCTCCTTATACCCTGCCGTGTGGCGTAACAGCGCGAAACCGTCTTGTTAAAGCTGCAATGGAAGAAAATATGTCGAGCATGGGAAACATTCCCGGTGAGTCTTTATATTCACTTTATCGATATTGGGCCCATGGTAATTTAGGCATGGTAATTACGGGTAATGTTATGGTTGATAAAGCAGCTATGACAGGGCCAGGTGGTGTTGCACTAGAAAAAGATACCGATATTGCACCGTTTCAAAAGTGGGCGAAGATCATTAAGTCGAATGGCGCATTAGCCATCATGCAAATTAATCACCCTGGTCGCCAAGTATTTAAAGCCATGCAGGGCAAAGCTATAGCGCCTTCTGCTGTGCCGCTGGATATGGGCAAACACTCTAAGCTATTTGCTCAGCCCCGAGAAATGACCTGCCAAGACATCCATGATGTATGCAAGCGCTTTGTCGAAACGGCTAAGCAAGCTGAAAAAGCTGGTTTTGATGGCGTTGAAATACACGCAGCTCACGGCTACTTGCTTACACAATTTTTATCTCCGCTTACTAATCAGCGTCAAGATGAGTGGGGCGGTTCTATTATTAACCGCGCGCGTCTGTTGATAAACATAGTCAGCCAAGTTAGAGCGGTTTGCGCTAAAAGCTTTATTGTTATGGTAAAGCTTAACTCTGCTGATTTTCAAAAGAATGGGTTTTCTTTTGACGATGCTTGTGAAGTGGTAAACCGCTTAGAAGCCTTGGGTGTAGATGTGGTCGAACTATCCGGCGGTAGTTATGAAGCGCCTGCCATGCAGGGCCAAACCCGGGACGATACCACCCTTGCCAGAGAGGCATACTTTCTAGAATTCGCACAGGCTTTAGTGAGTAAAACCCATATTCCACTTATGACCACGGGCGGTATTAAACGGGCCGAAGTGGCAGAAGAGGTGATAGAGCAGGGCTGCGCGATGGTAGGCTTAGCCAGTGCACTAGCCATTACGCCCGACCTAGCCAAAAAGTGGCAGCAAGAATGGACTTATTCCGGCATTATTCCACACTGCACTTGGAAAGATAAATCGCTAGCAAGTCTTGCGAACATGGCGATGGTGCGACGACAGCTTAGGCGATTGGGAAATAACCTAACCACGCTAAGAAACCCGTCACCGCTTTGGAGTCTTATTCTTGATATGCTGCATCGAAAGAAGATGACCAAACGAGATGTAGGCTAACGCCACTACCGTTTAGGTAAGGTTTTTTTAAAAGGCTGCTTTAGAAAAATCAGCCAAAATCACGTTTATTTTATAGCATCACATATGAAAACACAGCGTTAAACGCTGTGTTTCATCATTCTTTCTTTTTGGCGTTGCCAGTCTTTATCTTTCAAAGTGTCGCGCTTGTCGTGAGCGTGCTTACCTTTAGCTAAGTGAATTTCTAGTTTCACCCAACACTTTTTCCAATACATAGACGTTGCAACAATCGAGTAGCCCTGGCGGTCACGGGCGCCCATTAAGCGATCTATCTCACGCTTTTTAAGCAAGAGTTTGCGCGCGCGTTCAGGCGCAGCAATTACGTGGGTAGATGCCTGATTTAGCGGACTAATTCTACAGCCTACCAAATAGGCTTCGGCATTTTGGATAATGATGTACGCGTCGGTAATGTTTACTTTACCGGCACGAATACTTTTAATTTCCCACCCTTGAAGCTCAAGTCCGGCTTCGAACTTGTCTTCTAGGAAATAGTCATGACGCGCCTTTTTGTTCTGCGCGATATTTCCTGAGGTGTTTTTGTTGGCTTTATTCTTTTTCATGCTGGCTATTATACTGATTGTTCAAAGGAATGTCTTTAGTTGTCATTGTTATCTTATATTGGGGCATTTGGCTCAAAACCGAATACAAGCGATACAAAATTTCTGTGATACAATGCTGCCAAGAGTTTTAATTGTAGTGGGATCAATGCCAAGTATTCATAGAAGCGCGCTTGTAGCTCATAGCGCAGAAGCCATGTTTAACTTAGTCAACGATGTAGCTTCCTACCCTGAGTTTTTGCCAGGCTGTACCGATAGTAAAATCCTCGACACTTCAACGCAAAGCATGAAAGCATCTTTGCTTGTTGCAAAAGCCGGTATCAAACAGTGGTTTACAACACATAATGTTCTAGAGCCAGGCAGAAGTATTCAAATGCAGCTAGTAGACGGGCCGTTTCGTTCGTTAACTGGCGGCTGGACATTTTCAGCGCTTTCTGAAGAAGCGTGTAAAATAGAGCTTAACCTTGAATTTGAATTCAGTAATAAGCTGGCAGAGATGGCATTCGGAAAAGTGTTCAACAGTTTAGCTACTAGTATGGTTACAGCTTTCACAGACCGAGCGCGGAGTGTGTACGCATGAGTAATAAGCTCATCAATATTGAGGTTGCCTACGCACTGCCCACCAAGCAAACTATCATTGATGTTGCTATTCATGAAAATGCGACGGTAGAAGAGGCGATTAATGCATCTAACGTGCTCGAGCAGTTTCCCGAAATCGACTTAAAAGCCACAAAAGTGGGTATATGGAGCCGGGTTGTTAAACTGCGAGATACGCTTAATGACGGCGATCGAATTGAAATTTATCGCCCGCTGATAGCTGATCCTAAAGAGATTCGAAAACGTCGTGCTGAAAAGGCCAAAGAAGAAGGTAGGGCAGACAAAATTACCGGTGGAAAAGTAAACCCGCTGAAAGCGAAGTCCTAGTTTCGCACCATGCAATATACGTTTATTACAGATACAAAAATGGCCTTCATATTGAAGGCCATTTTTTTAGAAAAGATAGAAGCTATTAGCTTTTTTCTGAAATGCTGCCTAGCTCCAAGAAAGGTGAGGCATCAATATCTTCGGCATCCATCATACTAGCAATACGCTGAACGGTAGCTACCATTTGGCTTTGCTCCCATTCTTTTAACTGAGAAAAACGCTCGACAAAGTGTTCCTGAAGCGGGCGCGGGGCGTCTACCACCGCTTCTTTTCCGCGCTCGGTCAAAAACACGCCCACTTTACGCTTGTCCTGCGTACTTCTAATGCGCGTAGCTAAGTCTCTAGATTCTAGTCTGTCTAAAATATTGGTTATAGTTGCAGGGCTTAAATTAATATTCTCCGCAATTTCACGCACCATAATGCCAGGGCGCTCTTCAATATTTTGCATTACTAACAGTTGCGGGCCTGTCAAACCCACGTGTTTACTTAGCTGCTTGCTGCGTAGGTCTACAGCGCGAATAACGCGCCGTAGTGCCACTAATAGTTCTTCTTCTTTTCGCATATTACTTCCAACAAATGCGTAACCAGTTGGTTACTTAAGCAAATGAATAAAATGTTGGTGCTTATGGTAGTGATCGATTACGTCATTAATGACTGAGATTTTCGACCAACCCATAATGTCATAGTTCTGACCACCTTCACTCAGGTGAACCTCGGCGCGATAGTACGTTGCCTTTTTGTTTTCGTCCAGTGTTGCTGTATCGCTTGGACCAAATTCAGGCTGTTCTGTCGGCACTAGGTATACCGCATAGATAAATTCTGGGTCGTTACCCATATCAACGGTCAGAATAAGTGCTTCGGCAGTATCTTCAATTTTTATATCAAACTGCTGAGACTTAAACTCTTCACCAACTTCTGTTAGTGCAGGCATCACCACCTTATTTGCATATCGGCGAACCGCATTTTCATCAGGGAAAGTAACGATGTTTTCTAATCGGTCTTTCCAGTTTTTATCTGAATCGTTATGTAAAGGCGTACCAGCCATTACCTGTAGACTTTCTCGTTTGTAAGACTCAATCCTCAGTGCTTTTAGCAAACCGGAAATAGCGATGAGCAGCACAATAGCAAATGGCAGGGCAACTGCAATTGTCATTGTTTGGAGTGCGCCTAGTCCGCCAGCATAAAGAAGTATTGAACTGACTATACCTACTCCAAGCGCCCAGTACACGCGTTGCCACAACGGCGTATCGTTTTCACCGTGGGAGCAAAGCATATCAACTACCATTGCGCCAGAATCACACGAGGTTACAAAGAATATAATTACCATAAGCACGGCAATAAAACTAAGAACTGACGCAAATGGAAACTGCTCTAAGAATACAAATAACGCAACGGAGGTATCGTCGTTAACCATTTGTGCCAGTACGTCTTTTCCTTGCACTAATACTTGGTCGATAGCACCGTTACCGAATACGGTCATCCAAAATAGCGTGAACGCAGAAGGGATAAGTAGAACGCCCATAACGAATTCGCGAATAGTTCGGCCGAACGAGATACGCGCTATAAATAGACCTACGAAAGGCGCCCATGCTAACCACCAGCCCCAATAGAAGATAGTCCAGCCACCAATCCAGTCGGTTTTCTCATAGGTGTACAAGTTAAAGGTGTTTCGTACTATGTCAGACAAGTATGCGCCTGTGTTTTGCATGAAGGCCTGTAGCAAAAATACCGTTGGACCTAACGACAATACAATTAGCAGTAAAATGATAGCCAGAACCATGTTGGTTTCTGAAAGGCGACGAATACCTTTATCTAGACCAGTAGTTACCGAAATAACCGCCAGACCAACTACGCCAGCCATAATGGCAATTTGAACACCAGTATTAGAGGGCAAACCAAACAGATAGTTAAAGCCCGCGTTAACTTGCGAAGCGCCAAAGCCAAGCGACGTAGAAATACCAAATACCGTTGAGGTTACTGCAAATATATCTACCACATGACCAGGCCAGCCATAGATACGGTCGCCGATAAGTGGGTAAAGTGCAGAGCGAAGGGTTAAGGGTAAGTTTTGGCGGTAGGCAAAATAACCGAGTATGAGTGCTACCACCGCGTAAATAGCCCACGCGTGTATACCCCAATGGAAGAAGGTCGTTTTCATCGCTTCGCGCACGGCATCTATACTTTCTGCCTGTGCCGTGGGCGGAGACATAAAGTGCATTAATGGTTCAGCTACACCGAAAAACATTAACCCAATGCCCATACCTGCAGCAAACAGCATACTTAGCCAAGTACCAAAACTAAACTCTGGTGTGGCGTGGTCAGGCCCTAACTTAATTTCGCCATAGCGAGACATGCCCAAATACACCACTGCTAGAACAATGATAGTAACGGTTAGAACGTAAAACCAACTGCCATTTGAAACAATTACACTTTGTAATTTTTGGAAGACAGAGTCTGCAAGTTCGGGCGTGCCCGCAGCGAAGATTAGTAAGCAGATGATTAACGCAGAAGACGTTATAAACACCGGCTTATTGAGTGGAGATTTTTTTTCGTTCTCAATCACGCAGTAATTTCCTTTCACCTTTTATTTCAACCTAGGTTATTACGGCGAAATATACAGCATGGAGCACTTTTAATAAATATCAGATGAAATAATTCGATTTATATGTATTTTAAAATTTTACTCATTGCCTCGTACTCATTGGCTTCTAAATAACCTTCCAATATTAGACTTTCTGCTATTATTTACTACGTTATGGTTAAATATTAATCGTTAGTGTAGAAATTAATTATAGTTGTTGTATTGTAATATATGATCTTTTTGATATGTGTATGAAGTAAACACAGTCCGAAGAATAAAAACCAATTGAAGGAAACACACACAAATGCGAAAAACTCAGCTTAGCTGTGCCATCATCGCTGCATTGGCATCTACCTCTTTGGCTGCGCAAGAATCAGACGCGCCTGCTAAACTCGAAACCATTGAAGTTACCGCCACCAAAAGAAGTGAATCAATACAAGACGTTCCTGTTGCGGTGACTGCACTTAACGGCAAGGCACTGGAAAATCTTGGGATAGACAATTTCCAAGATTATGTTGAATTCTTACCTAACGTGGTATTTCAGGGCACAGGTCCGGGACAGAATGAAATCTACATTCGTGGTGCTGCAACAACCCAATCTAATATTATGCTGTCCTCGGTACAGGCGCTTCAGCCGTCCGTTGCCTTCTATCTTGATGAAATGCCAGTATCAATGGCTGGGCGTAATTTAGATGTTTACGCTACAGACGTTCAACGTGTAGAGGTACTTCCTGGGCCGCAAGGCACGCTGTTCGGCGCTAGTTCTCAGGCGGGTACTATTCGTTTAATCACCAATAAACCAGAGCATACGAGTTTCGCTGCAGGTTTCGATACCAACATCGGTTTTACTAAAGACGGTGAAATGAGCAACTCGGTACAAGCGTATTTCAATATGCCGCTTACCGACGACCTAGCTGTTCGTGTTGCCGCGTACAACGACAAACAAGGCGGTTGGATAGACAACGTCATGAATGTGCCGGGCGAGGGTGGCTACATTGGCAGTGCTGTGGTTATTGACCGCATCTCAGGTGGCCCATTAGCAGATCCGGTGGGCATGGACGCAAACAGAATTACCAACCCCAATATCAATTCTAATACCGAAGCGGCCGTTGTTTCTCCACAAAACGATGCCCTTGTCGAAGAAGACTTCAATGATGCGATGTACACAGGTGCACGTTTTGGATTGTCTTATCATTTTAATGACGACTGGGACTTGCTTGTACAGCACACCCAGCAGACATTAGACACAGAAGGTGTATTTGCCTACGACCCTACGCTTGAAGGTGAAAGCTCTGCGCTGCGTTTCCAGCAAGAAGAGAACAAAGACGAATTCGGTTTAACTACGTGGACGCTTGAAGGGCGTTTAGAAAAACTAAACGTGGTATATACCGGTGGTTATTTAGACCGCGAAATTGATACGCTAGCGGACTATACAGGCTATACAAACGGTGGCTTATTCTCTGCGTATTACGTGTGTAACCACTACGATACGCCTGATAACACCGCAGACGAACGCTGCTTAGACCCCACCAAATATTATAAAGAAGACACATCTTCTACCCGTATTACTCACGAGATTCGTTTCAATACCACCATGGATACGCCATGGCGCGTGACTGCTGGATTGTTCTATGACGAACAAGAAGTTGCAACTGTTGGGCAGTTCAAGATTGCCAACACAGAAATGACGACATTCGGGTTTGATAACCTTCAACGCACCCTAGTAGGAAATGAAGGCATTAATAGTGATGGTGGCCCTTTCCCTTCTGAAGTGAGCTTTATCAACGATATCACGCATACCATTGAACAAATCGCTGTATTTGGTCAGCTGGAGTATGATATTACCGATACGATTACAGCAAGTATTGGCGCACGTTGGTATGAAATCGATGATATCTACGTGGGCTCAACGTCAACCGTTGACGTAACGCGACGTATTCGTGCATTCGGTACACAAGACCCAGACGAGCTTGCGGCCGTTGGACTAGACCCTGATGCAGTAGCAGCGGCTATTCAAAGCGGGCAGTTAGAGGTAGACCTGTTAGACGACAACGGCGTGCTAACCGTTGACGACACTATTTTTAAGTTCTCGCTAGACTGGAAGGTTAACGAAGACGTATTACTATTCGCTAACTACTCAGAAGGCTTCCGACCTCCGGTTACTAACCGTGTTGGTGGTGGCCTGGCAACGAATCAGTCTGGTAAATTTGAAAACTTCCGTATTCCAGTATACTCAACAACGGATACGCTAGATAACTACGAATTGGGTCTTAAAGGTGACTTCTTTGATGGTCAATTCCGAGTAAACGCTACGGCCTATTATTCTGAAATTGAAGAACTGCAAACGTCGCGCTTCGACCCCACTAACATCTCGTTCTTGGTATTCACCGACAACGTGGGCGATGCAGAGATCAAAGGTATTGATGCTGACATGACGTGGCTTGCTACTGATGACCTTATTATTAATGCTGCTTTCAGCGTATTAGATACCGAATTAACTCGCGTAAACTCAGAACTTGAAGGTATAGCGGCTGGTGTTGGCTCAGAGCTTCCATACTCAGCGAAATTCTCTGGAAACATTAATGCGCGTTATTTCTTCGAGCTTGAGGGTGATAAGCGTGGGTATGTGAACGGCTCTGTAAGTTATACCGGCGATCGCTTAGCAGGTATGGTGATGGATGCCTATGTAATGGAAGATGCAACGTCGCTTATTTACGGCACAGGTTCAGGTCTTAAGATTGAACAAGAAGCTGACGTATTTGAAGGGGTCACTTATACCGATTCAAATGGTGAAACATTCCGTGGTGGCCGCTACGTACAGGAGTCGTATATCCTGACGAACCTTGCTGTTGGTGTAACAAACGACGTATGGAAAGCCGAACTTTACATTGATAACGTGTTTGATGAGCGTGCAATTTTGAATATTGATACGCAACAATTCACGCCTAAGGTAGTAACAAATAGGCCGCGTACTATTGGCCTTCGTTTCTCATACGATTACTATTAAGGTTAAGTTAGTAAGGCTAAATTGGCGATTTACGATTAGCACACAACGGTGCCGGGGCAACACGCCTTCATAAGTTTTAACTAAATGAAGGTGTGTTCGCCCCCAACTTTGAAACGGCTAGCTCTATGAGTTCGCCGTTTTTTGTTTTTACGCTAATTTAAAAACAGGCGTTTTTAATGACACAAGAAGAACAAAAAGAAATACAGCAGTTAAAGCAAGGGCTTATGCAATCACAGCATCAGGCCGTCATTTCTGGATGCAACGATATACTTCGACGGGCTAAAGACCCGTTGGGGGTAAGCCAAAACACCCTCAAAGAGGTGCTATATTTAAAAGCGGTAGCATACCGTCTATTGGCTGATGTAAGCAGCGCCATCGAAACGTTAAATGAACTCATTGCATACTTCCCAAATTACGCCCGGGCTTACCAAGAACAGGGCTACTGTTACTTGGCTTCTGATCGCAAAAAGGCTGCGCATAGTTTTTATCAGGCTACACGATTTAATCCGGCGTTATTAACGGCGTGGCTTCAGCTTGAAAAAGTGTATAAAGCAGATGATCAAACACAAGCACTAGCGCTTTGTCAGCAGCAAATTGCATTTCTGACATCTTTGCCCAAGCCGTTATTAGGTGCGACAGATCTAATGCACGAAGGGCAATTGCACAAAGCTGAACAAGTATGTCGACAATTTCTAGCTAGTCATGAGCATCACCCTGAAGCAATGATGTTACTTGCGGAAATTGGGATTCAATTGAAAGTATATAGCGACGCTGAATTTCTATTAGAAAGCTGCGTAACGCTATACCCAGAAAATGATAGAGCTGCCGCTGCCTACCAGAACTTATTGTCTAAACTGGGTAAATTTCCTGATGCCGCGGCTGTTGCGAACAAGCGACTCAGACAATCACCAGACAACTTCACTGTAAAAGTAGGCTTGGCACACGCGCTGGTTGGTGTTGGTGAGTTAGAAGATGCAATTTACCTTTATAAAGAGTTACTAAAAGATAGCGAGGATAGGCCTGCAGTTTGGGTAGCACTTGGGCATGCCCTGAAAGCTAAAGGTGATATTGACGACGCAATACAGGCGTATGAGAAAGCCATTGTATTTGAAAAGGACTTTGGCGATGCATACTGGAGCTTAGCGAACACAAAAACCTATCGGTTTAGTGATGACCTGCTTAGGCAAATGGTCGCGCTGGTAGATGCTGATGCGACAAAATTGGATGATGAAATTCATATTTGCTTTGCATTAGGAAAGGGATTTGAAGACAAAGCGAATGCCTCCCGCGCGTTTGAGTACTACGCGCGAGGCAATAGTCTTAAAAAGCGTACGCTACAGTTTGATATTGCTAAAACTGAGAAGGCATTACAGGCTCAGCAGCAGGCTTTTACGAGGGAGAGCTTTAACAAAGCGTTAGGCTGCCAAGCGTGCGATCCTATTTTTATTGTTGGCCTTCCACGCGCTGGTTCAACACTACTTGAGCAAATATTAGCGTCACACTCTCAAGTTGACGGTACCATGGAGTTACACGATATATTAGGGATAGCGTCGTCACTTAGTCATCAGACTACACCTTACCCATTAAATGTATCAGCATTAGATGAAGAAACACTGTCAAAACTAGGTGAGCAATATATTCAGCAGACGAAAGCGTACAGACAGAGCGCGGCATTCTTCATTGATAAAATGCCCAATAACTTCATTCACATAGGCTTAATTAAAAGAATACTGCCTAACGCCAAAATTATTGATGCACGCAGAAACCCAATGGACTGCTGTTTTAGTGGCTTCAAACAGTTATTCGGTGAGGGGCAGGAGTTTAGCTATTCGCTTGACGATATTGGCCGTTACTATAATGCTTATGAACAGCTTATGGATCATTGGCATAGTGTATTGCCTGGCGACATTCTTACTGTACAGCACGAAGATGTTCTGGATGATTTGGAAGGGCAGGTTAAACGCATTCTAGGTTTTTGTGGGTTAGACTTTGAAGAAGCATGCTTAGCATTTCACCAAACCAAACGTGTGATTAAGACGCCAAGCTCTGAACAGGTTCGCCAACCTATATACAAAACGGGGATGGGGCAGTGGAAGCCTTTCGAAAACTATTTAGCTGAGCTTAAACAAGCGCTAGGTAGAGACACGTCGAAAACAGATAATTAATGGATAGCCAAAAATAAAAAGTCATGGCTGCCTTTAAGCCATGACTTTTTATGAATTAGTTAAAGCGTATCAACCACCTTTTAAGGCTGATAAGGTAGAGAAGATTGATGAAGGATAATGCGAATTTTTCCGTCTTCACATTGTTTGAAAACAAAGCTCTTGTTTACGAA
Source organism: Alteromonas sp. ABH4_454 (assembly GCF_056311775.1). NCBI lineage: Bacteria > Pseudomonadati > Pseudomonadota > Gammaproteobacteria > Alteromonadales > Alteromonadaceae > Alteromonas > Alteromonas sp. ABH4_454. Next base: position 2,795,298 of record NZ_CM149972.1, read on the forward strand.
GATATGGCTGTCGTCTTCGCCGATAAAGTGTACGTTACACTGAACAATGGCAAGTTCACCATTCAAAATAAAGTCTTCTTTGCTGTACCAAACCTTCACCCATGGCTTCAATTTAAAGCCATTATCGTTTGGATAGTCGCTATTACCGCCTACGAAATAAGATAACGCGCCTTCTTTAGTTGGGCGAAATGTTTGCGAGCCGAAAGTAAGCGTAGGTTTAAAGAGTACTTTTCCATTATCGTAGTCGTAGTTATCTGACAGCACTTGTGAAGCGAATGCTTTTACATCGCCACCTTCAGCGTGCACTTTACCTACCGCTACTACATTGTCGCACCAAGTTTGTAGTGCGCTATGAACCATTTCTTCTGTGAACATGTTATTTCTCCTAAGACGATGTGTGATGTTATATTGTATCATTTGATATTGTTTACAATATCGATAAATTGATGAATTGTAACTGTTTATCCGTGATAGTCATTTTCTATCAGTAAGCGCTTAGACCTGCCGACTGCATAACTTTAACTTTTCCAATAAGACAAGCTGTTATCTGTTAGACATTAAAAAATGGTAATCATTCCTAATCTAATCTTCTGTCTTCACCGTTACAACGTTATCTGATGTCGAGTTTTTAAGCTCGTACATCTTAAATGCTTAGACTTATTGTGGAAGGTTTGGTCATGAATGACGTTACACAGCTAATATTGATGTATTTCATTATATTGCTGCTACCGCAGGGCCGAGGGAGTCTTTAATTCAACAGCCGTTGCTACCGTTTTAAAGTTTTTATCTATATGTAGAGGAGTTGATAAGAGGCATGAAAGCAAAAGAAAAAAGTTCACGAGAAAAAACGACGTTGTCTTCAGATGAAGAAAACCAATCTGATAGTAAAGCGGACGTTTCACATCAGGATGCAGAAGCTGCGAGCCCTTATGCATCATCTGTTGCAGGTGAAGAAGACCCAGGTGTAGCTCTTGAAGAATGGGTAGAAAGCAACAAAAAATGACGCTTCAATAGTAAATGATAAAAGGCCACGCAATACCTCAAAGACAGGGGGCGCTTTTGCCTGGTTAGCCTCCACTAGACCAGAATCTAGGTCATGTGGTGCCCTGTTGCTTTACAAAAGTTAAAGGCACCGCCGCGACATAAAAGAGCGCTCTATAAAACACAGCGGGTAAATACCGCAGCTTCGTACAAAGTTACTGATAATTTAAAAGCCCGCTTAGTATTTACGACGTTTGAGCCCCGTCTCTGCCAGTATTTTTGCTGAGATCTCTTCAATTGAATACTTAGTGCTATTCAAAAACGGGATCTTTTCCTTTCTATATAAGTTCTCTACTTCACGAAGCTCCATTCGACATTGTGGCAGCGATGCATATTTGCTGTTTGCACGGCGCTCTGAACGTATTTGATGGAGTCTATCCGCTGCAATCGTTAACCCGAAAAGCTTATGTTTAAATCTACGTAAAGCAGGAGGGAGCTTTAGCATGTCGCCCATATCTTCCTCTGTGAAAGGGTAGTTGGCTGCTTTTATTCCGTATTGAAGCGCTAAATAAAGGCTTGTGGGGGTTTTACCCGAACGGGATACCCCGGTAAGTATGATATCGGCTTCGTCGTAGTCTTTTAGGTTAGAACCATCGTCATTAGCCAACGCGTAGTTCACGGCTTCAATTCTAATGTCGTAGGTGGTTTCGTGGATACTATGTGTACGATGTTTTTCTGGTTTTGAAGGAACACCCAATACTTTTTCTAGTGGCGCGACAAATTGATCGAGAAAATTATAGTTAATGCCTACGGATTTAGAGATTATCTTGCGAATATCTACATTCACAATTGTATAAAAAACGAGCGGCCTTTCTCCGGTGTCTTGAAAACTTTCAGAAATTTGCTGCAAAACTTTGTGAGCTTGTTCCTCAGTTTCAACGAAAGGAATAGTGTTGTGATTGAAAGAAACGGGAAACAGAGAAAGCAGGGCGTGGCCAAAGACCTCTGCGGTGATGGCTGTACCATCTGAAATATAAAAAGCTGTGCGCACAACATATCCTTAACATTGGTGTAATTTTATTACAAAAGTAATAAAGGGTTTACTTTCTGAATTTCCCCATTCTAAGATGATTTCGTCGAAAAGCTACACGGTTCTTGTGAATGACGGCAAATTTCAAAGGTTTGCTGTCAAACGTAATGGACAGCGTTAACAGTGGTTTTCGCCACGTATCGACAACAATTTGATGAGTTTCAGGTGATAAAAAGCACAAACCTGAAATTAACCTCATACCCTACACATAAAAAAGCTGGAGGCTTGGGCTGTGCAAGAATACGTACTTTGGTATCAAGAACTGGGCATGCATGATGTGGGTCGCGTAGGCGGCAAAAATGCATCATTAGGCGAGATGATCTCAAACCTGGCGAACGCCGGTGTGCAGGTGCCGGGTGGTTTTGCTACCACCGCCGAAGCATTTAATGAGTTTCTAGAGCAAAGCGGCCTAGAAGCGCGTATCCACGAAGTCTTAGACTCGCTAGACGTAGACGATGTGAATGCACTTACCGAAGCGGGTAAAAACATTCGTCAGTGGATCATCGACACGCCATTTCAAGGCAAATTAGAAGAAGAAATCAAAACTGCCTTTGTCACGCTTCAAGGTGATGCAGGTGAAGAAGCATCATTTGCAGTGCGTTCTTCGGCTACCGCAGAAGATATGCCTGACGCGTCATTCGCAGGGCAGCAAGAAACTTTCCTAAACGTTAAAGGTTATGAAGCCGTGCTGGTGGCTATCAAGCACGTATTCGCATCACTGTTTAACGACCGCGCTATTTCTTATCGTGTTCACCAGGGCTACGACCATAAAGGTGTAGCGCTATCTGCTGGTATTCAGCGCATGGTGCGCAGTGACATCGCTTCATCGGGCGTTATGTTTACTATCGATACAGAGTCTGGTTTTGAGGACGTTGTATTCATCACCAGTTCATTCGGTTTAGGCGAAATGGTGGTACAGGGTGCGGTTAACCCTGATGAATTCTATGTTCACAAACCAACGCTAGACAAAAGCTTACCTGCAATCGTTCGTCGTAACCTAGGCAGCAAGCTTACTAAGATGGTGTATTCAGATGATGAAGCTCACGGTAAACAGGTATCTATTGTTGATATTGATGCTGCCGACAGCAAAACTTTCTCATTAACCGACGATGAAGTCATGGAGCTTGCTAAGCAGGCACAAATTATTGAACAGCACTACAAGCGCCCAATGGACATTGAGTGGGCCAAAGACGGCGCAGACGGCAAACTTTACATTGTTCAGGCTCGCCCAGAAACAGTGCGCAGCCGTGAAGACTCACAAAGTATTGAGCGCTTCCAACTAAAAGGCCAAAGCAACATCGTTGTTGAAGGCCGTGCAATTGGTCACAAAATCGGTGCTGGTGTAGCGAAAGTGCTTGATTCAATTGAAGAGATGGACAAAATCCAGGCGGGTGATGTTCTGGTAACTGATATGACAGACCCTGACTGGGAACCTATCATGAAGAAGGCGTCTGCGATTGTTACTAATCGTGGTGGCCGTACCTGTCACGCGGCAATCATTGCCCGTGAGTTAGGTATTCCAGCGGTAGTAGGTTGTGGTAACGCGACTGAAAGCATCAAAAATGGCGACAAGATTACTGTGTCTTGCGCTGAAGGTGACACCGGCTTCATTTATGGCGACGAACTAGAGTTCGACGTTGTGACCTCACGCATTGACGCTATGCCAGAGTTACCGCTTAAAGTGATGATGAACGTGGGTAACCCAGACCGTGCATTCGACTTTGCTCGCTTGCCAAACGCGGGTGTTGGTCTTGCTCGCCTTGAGTTCATTATTAACCGTATGATTGGTGTGCACCCTAAAGCGCTGCTTAATTTCGACAGCCAGCCAGAAGAGTTGAAAGAAGAAATTAGCGACATGATCGCAGGTTACGAATCACCAACCGAATACTATATCGAGAAATTGGTAGAAGGTATTTCAACCATTGGTGCAGCTTTCTCACCAGAGAAAGTTATCGTTCGTATGTCAGATTTCAAATCGAACGAATACTTCAACTTGGTAGGCGGTTATCAATACGAGCCAGACGAAGAAAACCCAATGTTGGGCTTCCGTGGTGCAAGCCGCTATATTTCTGAAGACTTCCGCGATTGTTTTGCTCTCGAATGTGAAGCGATTAAACGCGTTCGAAACAAGATGGGCTTAACCAACGTAGAAATCATGATCCCGTTTGTTCGTACCCTAGAAGAAGGCCGTCAGGTCATCGAGCTTCTTGAAGAGCAGGGTCTTAAGAAAGGTGAAAATGGCCTTCGCGTTATTATGATGTGTGAACTACCATCAAACGCATTGCTTGCTGATAAGTTCCTGGATATCTTCGACGGTTTCTCAATTGGCTCTAATGACTTAACGCAGCTAACGCTGGGACTAGATCGCGACAGCGGCCTTATTGCACACTTATTTGACGAGCGTGACGAAGCGGTGAAAGCACTGCTTTCAATGGCAATCCAAGCTGCGAAGAAACGCGGTAAATACGTGGGCATTTGTGGTCAAGGCCCATCTGACCACGAAGATTTCGCCGCCTGGTTAGTAGAAGAGGGTATCGATTCGGTATCGCTTAACCCTGATACTGTGGTCGAGACATGGCTATACCTTGCTGAAAAGCATGGCTAAAATACAAGCGCAGAGTTCTATATTTGCAAGGTGACTTGCCAGTGTAGCGCTCAGTAGATAAGAGTTAAAAAGAGACCTTCGGGTCTCTTTTTTTGTTTGGGCAACTGTAACAGTTCGTGTCGGTTTAAGTAAGATTTATGCCAGCTTCACATTCCTCAAAAAAACTATGGTTATTTCCTAAAAGTATGCGCTTTTGAACATTGTTTACATGACTTTATGTAATTTAAAATGTAATATTACAAAGTGACTTTCACTTTGAATCTTTCATTAATAAATAACTTGGTTGAATTCTCATGGCACATAATGACAGCGCGGTTTCAGTAAATAATTCCGAAGAAAATGTTATGCAGGCTGGCTCAGTAGTGGAGCAGTTGGCGCAAGCTCAAAAAGAAATTAACGAACTTAAGATGCAGCTGATGTGGATGGAACGCAACTACGAATAAGTATTGCCTTTCAAATTAGAAGTGGAACTAGCGTTGATTGATTACAAGAATAGCTCTATCATTTGTAATCTTTCAGGATGACTTTCAGTAAAACTTTCAGTTCTGCTTTCAAAAAAAGGGTAATCACATAATTTGGTGATTACCCTTTTTTCTATCAATCTTCACCTTTACCGCAAAAAGCCTTTTGCGGTAAAGGTAAGTTTCTAAGCTTTTAGCTGGTTACCGATAGGCAACTGACGAATACGCTTACCACACGCAGCGAAAATAGCATTACACAAAGCTGGCGCATATACCGGCGTTGCAGGTTCACCCACACCAGCTGGCGGTGCATCACTTTCGATTACTTCTACGTCTACTTCTAGCGGTGAATCGCTCATACGCGGTACACGGTAGTTGTGGAAGTTACTTTGTTGTACGCGACCTTTATCAAAGGTAATACCGTCACTGATAGCGGTCGTAATACCGTAAACCGAGCCACCTTGAGTTTGGTTCTTAACCGTATCGGTGTTAACTACAGTACCTGCGTCAATCGCTACCCATGACTTGATCACGTTGAGATCGCCAGCGTCAGACACTTCAACTTCAACCACTGTAGCTACATAAGTTAAGAAGCTGCGGTGCGCTGCTATGCCAAGGCCGCGGCCTTTAGGCATCTCTCGACCCCAACCAGCCATGTCTGCCACTTTCTCAATAACATTACGTAGCCGGCCTGTATCCAGTGGATAAACAGATTTATCACCCCAATAGTTATTGTATTCGGCTTTTTGCTCGGTAACATCAATAACTCTTTCAGGACCGATAACCTCTAAAAGGTAATCCTTAGCGTCTTTCCCTGCCTTGTGTGCCGCTTCATTGATAAACGACTGAACGGCAAACGCGTGGAAAATATTTGATACAGAACGCATCCATCCAATACGTGCTTTTGCGGGTGCTTCACCGCGCTCTAACTTCATATTTGGCGTTAGAATAGGGTTGTCAGTAAAGCCCAAATCTAGCTCAAAGCTAAACGGTGCGTTTGCACCTTCTTGGAAGGTTGAAGCAATAGGAGAAAACGCAGTTCTGTGAAGGTATGCGTCAATCTTACCATTTTCATCTAACGCCGCTTCGACATGCTGAGCCGACACTGCATGATAGAAACCGTGTTGAATGTCGTCTTCACGTGTCCACTGAACGCGAATTGGTTTGCCCGTTTTCATTGAAAGGTATGCTGCTTCAGCAGAAAAATCAGGCTTAGACTTACGACCAAATGCGCCGCCTAGCATGGTTACGTGAACATTGATTTTTTCTTTGTCCATACCCACCATAGCGCCCACAGTTTCCATATCAGCCTGCGGATTTTGTGTTGCAGCCCATACGTCAACGCGACCTTTATAGTACATGGCTGTCGCGCATGGCGGCTCCATGGGGGCTTGTGCTAAATGGGGAACGTAGTAGTCAGCAATAAGCTTGTCGCTGGCCTTTTCTAAAACGCTTACCGCATCGCCTTTTTCTCTAACAAGAGCTTGTGGAGCATTTACCGTGTTAAGCAACTGTTCTTTAAAGCTTTGTGAATTATAGTCGCCGTTTGCACCATCGTTCCAAGTTACCTCTAGTGCCTTGCGGCCTTGCCACGCCGCCCATGTGTTGTTTGCAATAATTGCAATACCACCTTTAGGCTGGAACTGAGGTGCACCTTTAGGGGCAGGCATTTCTATAACGTCGACGACACCTTTAACCGCTTTCGCTTTATCTGCGTTGAAGCTTTTTACTTTTCCACCCACTACAGGCGGGCGCTCAATAATGGCAACAAGTGCTTTAGGCTCACGAACATCGGCGGCAAAAGTGGCTTTGCCGGTAACGATATCTTGGAGATCAATGTGCGCCATACCGGTATTAATGTAACGCCATTCTTTTCTATCTTTAAGGGTAAGCTTATCTGCTTCTGGCGGCGTAATAGTCAGTGCATCATCAATTAAGTCTTTATAGGCAAGGGTTTTACCTGAAGTGTGGGTTACCACATGTTGCTCGGCAACACAGCTAGTAGGTTCAACACCCCAACGCTTGGCTGCAGCATGTTGCATCATATAGCGTACGCTGGCGCCCATTTCACGCAGGCGCTGCATATTAAAGCGGATACTGCGCGAGCCATCGGTGTTTTGGTCACCGTATTTAGGATCGCCTTTGCCCTGAATAACAATAACCTTATCCCAAGCCGCTTCCATTTCGTCTGCCACAATTTGAGCAATTGCGGTACGAATTTGCTGACCCATTTCACTACGGTGGCAGGTAACTTCAACCATGCCGTCTGGGCGAAGTGCAATAAACAAGTTTGCGCGCTTTGCGTTTTCTGCTGGTTTAGCTAAAACGCCTGCCATAGCGCGAGGAGCACCGCCCATAAAGTAAGTACCAAGAACTAGAGCGCCTGCCGCAGCTGTCGATTTTAAAAAGCTGCGACGATTCATATCGAAATAGGTGTTCTCACTCATGCTTCTTCTCCCGCTTTGCTTGGGTCAAAGTAGCTAACGCCAGCATTACCACTTATTGACTTCGACGCTGACTTAATAGCTTTATGTATGCGAGGGTAGGTGCCGCAACGGCAGATGTTGCCAGACATATTCTGGACAATTTCTTCGTCACTTGGTGTTGGGTTGGTGGATAACAGGCTTGCTGCCTGCATAATTTGTCCGCATTGGCAGAATCCGCACTGCGGAACTTTATGTTCTACCCATGCTTTTTGAACGGGGTGGTCGCCGTTTTCACTTAACCCTTCGATAGTCGTAATCTTTTTGCCTTGAACTGCGGACACAGGCAGCACGCAAGAGCGTTGTGCCATACCGTCAATGTGAACAGTACAAGCGCCACATTGCGCCATACCGCAGCCAAACTTAGGTCCTGTAAGGTTTAATTCGTCACGAAGGTACCACAACACTGGTGTTGATGGATCACCAGAAAATTCGTGTTTGTTACCATTAACGGTAAACGTGATCATGGTCTTGTCTCCATTGGTAAGCGATAAACATGAACTACCCAAGCAGTACTGCGTTATTTGAACACACTACAGAATTCATACTTATACGGTTACATTGCCTGATGATACGAACTATCTAAGATGCTGAGCATGCAGAGATATATGCCACTACTATTATTATTAAAGGCTTCGCAATTGTTATTTTAAATTACGTTAACACGCATTTCATCGTTACGCATTTACATAAGATTAAATGTTAGGTGTCTGCGATAAAATAACGCAGTAATTGCGACAGACATTCTTTTGAAGTAAGAGAAATGTGAGTTGAATGAGCGAAGCGAGTATGCGATTGGGGTAGAAAAAACTTCGGTAAGCGCTATCGAAGCTTTCGCATAAGAAGAAAACGGTCTATTTTGCGTGCGCTCATTGTCATTGTTCGCTGACTATACTTAAGCCAGCCACGTGCTCTCGGCCAGTCGTAACTCAACAGTACTAAACCTGCTACGACAAAAAGGATAGAGCCAGGAAGTAGTGTTAAAACAATTCCGCCGACAAATAAAATTGCTCCCAGAGTAAGTCTTAGTATACGCATTTGCCTGAACTCGCCTTAAAATATTTGATGTCTCTAAGTGTCGCCCAACTTGAACGGTTTGCCAATAATAAAAATGTAAATGTTTGTGCCTGTCTAGTATGGGGGAAAGCCTATTTCAACATTAGAAAATAATATTGAAGGGCTGTTATTAAAAGGCAAACACAAAGTAAGCCTCGTACTATTGTCGAATAAATAATCGTTTAAAAGCCCAAGTCTTGTGATCAAGCCGAATGCGGTGGAAAGCGTGCTGGAAATGCAGTACAAAGGGGCACAGACAGAGTAATAGTTAGCGCTATACCACAGGGTTCTTTAAAAAAGAACAGTGTAAAACCGTAAACTATAGCGCGTCTATTGCTTGGGAATTCATGCAACGAAGTTTTGCGTAACAAAAACAAATATAAGAAAGAGACCAATTATGGCTGAACAACAAGAAAGACAACCTATCAGTGAAGAAGAACACGGGAATTGGGTAAGAGAGCAGTTTCAAAAAGCAAATAAGTTTCTAGCAGAAAACGGTGTATTGTTTGACACTGTTATCACTGAGGATAGCCGTTACTTAATGCCATATTTGGCGGTTTGGAAGATTAAAGCAATGGACGGTAAGCTTTACTGGGTAATTAGTGGCGACTTACCGTCTGATTACACTTCAGTGGACAACGCTAAAAATGCGAAAGAAGTACTGCGTCATTTTTCTATGCATTGGCAACTTAAAGCAGAAAATTTGATTAACGCTAAGAACGCTGATGAAAGCCAAAAAGAATTTGGTGCACTCTTAATCAATAGAGCAGAGAATTTGTTTGCCATGCAAAACACCCCAGAGCTTTGGGCGTAACAAGCAAGGCTTACAACCAGGTTATGTCGCGCTGGGTTGCGCTTGGTAACAAGCGAGCTAGTGAAGCTGGGTAACGTCTGGCAGAGGAAATCGCTCTGCCGGACATTGAAGCCTTTGTCTGGGAACGCCCGCGTCCATAAACACGTTTCCGTCCGGTTTAAACCCAATAGATTGGTGATACGACACGCTTTCCAAATTACAGATAACTTTGATTATGGGAAGGTTATTTTGTTTAGCTGCTGCAACTAAAGCGCCAAACAAAGCGCGGTAAACAGGAAGTGTTCTGTGACAGCGCTTAACGGCAATACGGCCAAGTTCACCTTTTTTCGTCAAGCGCCCCGTGGCAATGGGTTCGTTTTGGTCGTTGACTATCAGCACATGGCACGCCGAGCTATCGTGTTCGTCGAACTCGATAGCTTCCGGTACTTGCCATTCTAAAACAAATACATGTTCCCTAAGTGCTTTAAGTCGATGTTTATCCTTTTCCCAATCGACGTTTTGTATAGTAAACGCCATATTTTCCTGTTAATCCTCGGCCCATTCCCAATAACCATTATTAACAAGTGTAGTTAAGGTTTCTAAAAATGTAAAAGAAGGTGCATCTTGGCAGCATGTTGCGTTCAAAACGGCACCCGATGCTAGCACTTCAAACCATTCTTTGTCACTTTTCGCAAAAGTGAACTGACTTCCGTTTACATAAAGCGCGCGCGGTAAGCCACGTTTGCCATCACAAATTAACGCGCGAATGCCGGGCGCAGGAGCAAAGCTAATGCCTGCTGCGAATTCATTTGAAATTTGCTCTAAGGTGACTTCATCGTCGAGAGGGAATTCCGGAACCCCTTGTTCGCTCATTGCTTCTAGAAGGGAGTACGTGAAATCTTCACTATTAATAGCGTCTATCAGTTGCTGTTTTAGTGCTGCAACATCGCTGGCGTTAACTAACGCGCTGCTTGATTGTATTGCTCTTCCAGCATCGGTAAAGCGGTAATTTCCAGCACCTTTATCCAGCATCATTGCCAAGCTTTCTGCCAATTGCAGGTTGTCCGGCGCGCGATAGCCCACTGAGTAGGTCAGGCTGTCTTCAATCGTAGCGCCATCATGAGGCCAGCCCGGCGGCACATATACCACATCGCCAGCTTCACAAATAACGTCAATAACAGGTTCAAAACCTTCAATTTGTCTTAGTTTCGGGTGTGGGCAAACTTCTTTGTAGTCGGCAGGATTACCTACACGCCAGCGCCTTTTTCCTTTACCTTGTACAAGGAACACATCGTATTGGTCTATGTGAGCCCCAACTCCAGCTCCATTGGTAGCGAAGCTTACCATCAGGTCGTCTAGTCGCCAGTTAGGAACAAAAGAAAAAGGTGCGAGAATTGGCGCAACGTCCGGTACATACTTATCAACGCCTTGAACAAGTAGCGTCCATTTGCCCTTGCATGCTTTTTCGAAGTCAGTAATTGGGCCTTGTTCAACGTGCCAGTTTCCTTGGTCATTACTTATGATTCGAGCGTCGACATCTGATTCTTGTGCGAGCCCTGCCAAGTCGTTTTCATCTATAGGATCTGCAAAGTTTGGAAAAAAATTCTTTATTACCACAGGCTTTTGCTGCCAGTAATGCTTTAAGAAAGTCTCCGCATTAAAACCTGCACCTGTTTGTGCATCAATAAAGTAAGTATTGTCGTTGGTGCTCATCGCATCTCTTTTTTCTAGGCCAATTTAGTGGTGTCCCCCCGCAAAGCTTAGTGAAAGTCATTACACAAAGCGCGGTTTACATATGAATAAAGCACAAGTTAGCGCAAAGCATAGACGAAAGCGTAAAAATAGAACTAAGGCGAGGTGATAGTGTAAAAGCGGCATTATCAATTATTGAAAAAGGGATTGCCACCTTATTGTCTGAAAGCTTAGGGAGAATATTGGTTAGCATTGATGATAAACATAGGCTAGCGCTCAAAGTATGAAAAAGAAAAAAATATATAGAGTAGAGATAAATGCTTGTTGCTCAAATTGTATTTTTACCCTCGTGCCTATCTAGCAGATGTAGGCACTCAATACTGCCGTTTTCACTTTAATCTTCGTGTTGTAAAGCGCTAGTGGGCCCACTTGATTTGTTAAAATCCGAATTGAGCTTTGATTACCGTTATTAGACCCACAGTTATTAGATTCATAATGTTTAACTGAACCTTCGGTTGCTGGAAGGTCACTTTTTACACTACCTGTGTTTAGCGCGTGGTAAGTTTTTTCACATATCGCAATAGTGTTAGGAGCGGTGAACTGTTCTAACATTGCTGCTTTGTTCACGGTTGCTCCCCAGATATCAAAGCCTGACGATACGCGAGAAGAGTAACCTGTCAGTAGAGCACCGGCGGCAATACCTGAACGTAGCTGACAAGACGAAGACATCAATAAAGTGTGGCTACTAACAAGATTGCGAGCCTTTATGGCAAAATCCATCGCACAGTGTGCTACGTCTTGAAGTACCCGAAAAGGTTCATGTTGATAAGCGTTGTGAAGGTAAGGTTTAGCAAAACTAGGTTCACTGCAGAACCCCACGGCAATATATTGATCGCCGTTCGTTTTTAGGGGCACGAGCGCTAAATCGTATGCTGTTTCATCAAACTGGCTAAATAGCGTTTCCACAATACCCGTGCACATAGTGTCACCGTATTGCTTTGCTAAACCTTGATAATTCGACAGGTCACAAAAAATGACAACGGCGCATTGCACTTCGTGTTTTATGCTTACAGCCTTATTATCACCGCTTTGTACATGGTCAGCATTTCGTAAGGGGTTCGGGAAAGGGGGCTTTGAAGTCAGACTGCCTTGCTCACTAGGCGTGACATGCCCGTTATCGTCATTATTGCGTAAGTCCATCTACATGCTCCCAATTAATATCCGTTTAACGGTTAAATAAAAAGTAGGTATAAAAAAACGCGGTACTCTGACCGCGTTTTTAGTGTAGTGGAAAGCGTAGGGGCTTATAACTGATCTACCAGCCTGATCGCGTCACCAATGTAAGTTGCCGGCGATAAGGCTTTCAGCTCAGCCTTAGCCGCATCCGGCATGTCTAAATTGTCGATAAACTCGGCGATAACTTCAGCATTAACTTTCTTGCCACGCGTTAACTCTTTAAGTTTCTCATAAGGCTTTTCAATACCGTAACGACGCATTACCGTTTGGATAGGCTCTGCTAATAGTTCCCAGTTATTGTCTAGCTCGTTAAGCAAGCTTTGCTCGTTAACCTCTAACTTATTAATACCTTTTAGTGTGGCTTGATAAGCGATAACTGCATATCCCACACCTACACCAAGGTTGCGAAGAACCGTTGAGTCAGTTAGGTCGCGTTGCCAGCGAGAGATTGGCAGTTTAGCAGCAAGATGGTCAAATATTGCGTTAGCCAGACCTAAGTTACCTTCTGAGTTTTCAAAATCGATAGGGTTAACTTTATGCGGCATGGTTGAAGAACCGATTTCGCCAGCAACAGTCTTTTGTTTAAAGTGACCAAGTGCAATATAACCCCAAACGTCACGATCGAAATCGATAAGTATGGTGTTAAAACGGGCAATAGCATCAAACATTTCAGCGATATAATCGTGAGGCTCGATTTGCGTAGTGAACGGGTTCCAGGTAAGGCCAAGTGAGGTAACGAACTTTTCTGAAACGCCGTGCCAGTCTACATCTTTATAAGCAGACAAGTGTGCATTGTAGTTGCCCACAGCACCGTTAATTTTTCCAAGCAGTTCAACGCCCGCAATTTGACTGCGCTGACGCTTCAAGCGAATAGCCACGTTTGCCATCTCTTTACCCATAGTAGTAGGAGAGGCTGGCTGACCGTGGGTACGGGCCATCATAGGTACATTCTGATAACGCTTAGCAAGTTCTACTAGCGCTTCGATTAATTTGTCACAGTAAGGAAGAATAACCGTTTCACGGGCTTCACGAAGCATTAGACCGTGTGAAAGGTTGTTAATGTCTTCAGACGTACACGCAAAGTGAATAAACTCGTTAACCGCACAAAGCTCACTGTTGTCTGCTACTTTCTCTTTAAGGAAGTATTCAACAGCTTTTACGTCATGATTTGTAGTGCGCTCAATTTCTTTGATGCGCATCGCATCTTCAACGCTAAATTCCGCTACTATTTTGTCTAGTAGTGCATTTGACGTGTCTGAAAAGGCAGGAACTTCTTCAATTTGTGGGTTAGTAGAAAGCATTTGTAACCAACGTACTTCTACTTCTACACGGTATTTTAACAAGCCGTACTCACTGAAAATACTGCGTAATTCTACGCTTTTGCCAGCATATCGACCATCGACAGGGGAAATTGCAGTTAACTGACTCAGTTCCACCTTAAGCTCCTCACTAGTTTATTAATCGTAGTGCTTTAACAGCACTGTTAAGAATGTGTTTGCGTTTAAATAATATATTTCTTCGTTTGCCGCCCATCTGACGCCACATCACCGCAGCCCTTACGCCCGCAAGTAAAAGGGCACGTACTTTGTGCTGATTAGCAGGTTGGCTCAAATAGTCTGGGTTGCCCGCCACCTGAATACGCGGCGCTAACGGGCTGATAATATCGCTGTAAATACTGGCTAATGAGGAAACAATTTGCGGATTTTGAAAGTCTACGTGGGCAAGCTGGCGCTGAACATGTGAAATGCGTTCACCGAGTTCCTGCATAGCTTTAGGCTTTCTGGCTAGCTTTCTTTCAAGACCTAAGATGCTTGCGATATAGCGGGTTAGCTCTGTGTCTTTTGTTGCTTGTTTGTCAGATAATTGCGCAGCAAGAGTAGTGTAACCGGTTTTTAGATTAGACAGTTGCCCAAACACCTGTTGAGGAGTTTCAGGGTCGGTAACCAGTATGCTTGATAAACTTGCTTCAATGGCTTCGTTTTCAGCAGAGCCTCGTCTGGCTAGCTGCTGCACTAGCGCAGCAGCCTGACATACCCCAGCTAGGGCCAAATTATTTTCTATATCGGTATCTAGCATCAGCGAATGTAACTCTCAATAATACCGCCACCAAGGCAGACCTCTTCACTGTAAAATACCGCCGACTGGCCAGGTGTTACCGCCTTTTGTGGTTCGTCAAACACTACTTCAATGGTGTCGTGTTCAGTTGGCGTAATAGTACAAGGGATATCCGCCTGGCGATAACGCGTCTTAACCACCGCGCGCATAGGCTCATTGAGTGTTTTTCTGTCTACCCAATGTAGCTGCTTGGCAACCAAACCTTTTGAATAAAGGCGAGGGTGATCGGCACCTTGACCAACAATAAGAACATTGCGGGCAACGTCTTTATCTACCACATACCAAGGGTCATCACCGTATTTAGCTAAACCGCCAATATGAAGGCCTTTACGCTGACCTAAAGTGTGATACATCAAACCTTCGTGTTGCCCAATTTCTTCACCTTCTGCGGTTTCGATAACGCCAGGCTGCGCTGGAAGGTAGCGGGCTAGGAAGTCTTTAAACTTACGTTCGCCGATAAAGCAGATCCCTGTTGAATCTTTCTTATCATGGGTAATAAGCCCTTGCTCTTCAGCTATTTTACGCACCAGTGGTTTTTCAATATCACCTACAGGGAAAAGGGTTTTAGCAACGTGTTCTTCACCTAGCGTATACAAGAAGTAACTTTGGTCTTTGTTGTTGTCGAGACCGCGCAACATCTGCCATTTACCGTCTACCTCACGGCGGCGAACATAGTGTCCTGTGGCTATATAGTCTGCACCAAGATCTTCTGCAGCGAACTCAAGAAACGCTTTAAACTTAATTTCTTTGTTGCACATAATATCTGGGTTAGGAGTTCGGCCTGCTTTGTATTCTTCTAAAAAATACTCAAATACGTTATCCCAGTATTCTGCAGCAAAGTTGATGGTGTGCAGCTCAATGCCTAGCTTGTCAGCAACCGCTTGCGCATCTTTTAAATCTTCCGCAGCGGCGCAGTACTCATCGTTATCATCTTCTTCCCAGTTTTTCATAAAAAGACCTTCAACCTGGTATCCCTGCTGTTGAAGCAGGTAGGCTGAAACAGACGAATCGACACCGCCGGACATGCCGACGATCACTTTTTTGCTGGCGTTAGATTCAATATCACTCACTACAGATTGCACACTCATTTGATTAATAAAAAAGAAACCTTATTTGTTAATGGGGTCATGCATTAACATATTTATGAATTTGCCAATACACTAACTCATTGGGTGGGCTATTCCACCAAGCTGCTATCCACCAAGCTACTAAGCAAGCTGCAACATGAGCTTCACCGTAAGCTTTACAGTAAGAAAGCACGAACAAACAGGCCCGTTTTCGAGGTCGCGGATTTTATCAGATTCCGATCGGTAATTCACATCTAATCCTTATCTGATTAAGTAATTAAATATGTACATGGACATGCTTGGTTCTTAACGCATAAATGTTTCCATGCGTAAATAAGCACCACTAGGTACAACTATGCCTATCGGTTGATATATTTCCAGACTCTTGGTGCCACATTAGTGTGGTCGTCAAAGGTGAATTCAAGTATCGGATTTGCTTTTATAATCAAAAGCTCACGTACTTACCATTTTCAATGCCATCTATGGTCCAGCTGCCTACTCGATATCTTATAAGGCGAAGGGTAGGGAAACCTACGTGTGCGGTCATACGCCTGACTTGTCGGTTTCTGCCTTCTGTGATGGTAATTGATACCCAGCTAGTTGGAATAGATTGTCTGAAACGCACAGGTGGGTTTCTTGGCCATACATCGGGCTGCTGCATTGCTTTTACTTTAGCTGGGCGGGTCATGCCGTCTTTTAATTCAACACCATCGCGTAGCGCCTGCATGGCTTTTTCGTCCATGACACCTTCAACCTGCACCCAATAGGTTTTACTGGTCTTAGCTTTAGGGTTTGCCAGTTTGTGTTGAAGCTTACCATCATTAGTCAGTACTAAAAGGCCTTCAGAATCTCGGTCTAGGCGGCCCGCAGCGTAAACATCGGGAATATCAATATAATCTTTTAGCGTCTCTCTACCGTCCGCGTCGGTAAATTGAGAAAGAACTTGAAAGGGCTTGTTAAACAGCACCACTTTGGCGTTTGAAGACATGTTACTTCCGCTTGTTGCTTGTCGAGATTTCGGAGGGGATTTTACTTCAAATCAAATTAACGCGCTTGAGAAAATTCAGCACAAATAGACGTTTCTGCACAGTAGTTTGTCGATAAATTCGGTGATCTTATGTGCTAAGACAATGGTATGACTTGTAACTCAAACTTTCGACCCTATACTAATGGTCGCTCCCATTTTTATAAGAGAGCGCATCTGCATAATTATTAGACAGTTTTAGCAGTGACAAGCGGGCTTGCTTGTACATCAGACCTCGCCGCTTTACGTAACTATTAAGTTATGCGCATGGCAACGAGGGGCTTATTGCTAACATAGGGAATTGAATAATATGCAGGGAAGAAAACAGCAAGTGACCTAATGCTTAATAAAAGCAAAAGGTGGAAAACATCAAATACGTATCGCAATGACTGTGGGCGTAACATGACACATGTTACGGGTTGTTGCGACCTAATGGACTAAAAACGACAGTACCCTGTCGAAAAAATTGAGGTATATAATGACCAAGTCTAAGATCATCTATACGAAGACTGATGAAGCGCCAATGCTGGCGACTTACTCACTTCTTCCAATCATCCAGAAGTTTGCCGCAGCTGCAGATATCGACGTTGAGCTAAGCGATATTTCATTGGCTGCGCGTGTTTTGGCAAATTTCCCTGAGTATCTTTCTGAAGAACAAAAAGTGCCAGACGCGTTAGCTGAACTGGGTGAGATGACCCAAGACCCGAATGCTAACATCATCAAGCTTCCAAACATCAGTGCCTCAATTCCTCAGCTTCGTGCAACGATCAAAGAATTAAATGATAAAGGCTTTAACGTACCAGCGTTCCCTGATTCACCTAAAAATGCTGAAGAAGAAGAGATTCGTGAGCGTTACGGTAAGGTACTAGGTAGTGCGGTTAACCCAGTACTGCGTGAAGGTAACTCTGACCGTCGTGCGCCTACTGCTGTTAAAAATTATGCGCGTAAGCACCCGCATTCAATGGGTGAGTGGTCTCAAGCGTCTCGTTCACACGTAGCGCACATGCGCGGCGGTGATTTCTACTCTGGTGAGAAGTCAGTGACAGTAGAAAAAGACGGTCACGTTAGCATTGAATTTACTGGCAAAGATGGCAGCAAGAAAACACTTAAGCCTCGCGTAGACTTGCTTGCTGGCGAAGTGATCGACGGCATGTTCATGAGCAAAAAAGCGCTTTGCGAGTTCTTCGAAGAGCAAATTGAAGATGCGAAGAACACAGGCGTTCTATTCTCACTACACGTAAAAGCGACCATGATGAAGGTGTCTCACCCAATCGTGTTTGGTCACTGTGTAAAAGTATTCTACAAAGATCTATTCAACAAATGGGGCGACCTGTTTGAAGAGCTTGGTGTTAACCCTAACAACGGTCTTGGTAGCGTTTACGACAAAATTGCGAGCCTACCTGAAAGCCAGCGCTCAGAAATTCAAAAAGACATCAATGCATGTTATGCAGACCGTCCGCCAATTGCGATGGTTAACTCTGACAAAGGTATTTCAAACCTACACGTACCAAGTGACGTAATTGTAGATGCGTCTATGCCTGCAATGATCCGTAACTCTGGTCAAATGTGGGGACCAGATGGAAAGGCGCACGATACTAAAGCGGTTATTCCTGAAAGTACTTACGCCACTATTTACCAAGAAGTTATTAACTTCTGTAAGACACATGGTGCATTCGATCCAACTACAATGGGTACCGTACCTAATGTTGGTCTAATGGCGCAAAAAGCAGAAGAATACGGTTCACACGATAAAACGTTTGAACTAGACGCCGACGGTACTGTGTCAATTGTTGACCAAGACGGTAACGTTCTTATCTCTCACGATGTTGAAGAAGGTGATATCTGGCGTATGTGTCAGGTGAAAGATGCACCTATTCAAGATTGGGTTAAACTAGCGGTAACCCGTTCACGTCAATCTGGTATGCCTGCAGTATTCTGGCTAGATGACGAGCGTGCTCACGATGCGCAACTTATCAAGAAAGTTGAAAAGTACCTTCAAGACCACGATACAAACGGTTTGGACATTCAAATTATGTCTCCTGTACGCGCTATCCGCTACAGCATGGAACGTGCGCTTCGCGGTTTAGACACTATTTCAGTAACTGGTAACGTACTTCGTGACTACCTAACTGACTTATTCCCAATTCTAGAGTTGGGTACAAGCGCTAAGATGCTATCAATTGTTCCATTAATGGCTGGCGGCGGTCTTTATGAGACAGGTGCGGGTGGTAGTGCACCTAAGCACGTACAACAGTTTGTTGAAGAAGGTCACCTGCGTTGGGACTCACTAGGTGAATTCCTTGCATTAGCAGTATCGCTAGAAGACGTCGCAATCAAGCACAGCAATACAAAAGCAAAAGTTATTGCTACAGCGCTTGATAAAGCAACTGAGAAGCTTGCTTAACAATGGTAAGTCGCCACTTCGTAAAGCAGGTCAGCTAGACAACCGCGGTAGCCATGTTTACCTAGGTCTATACTGGGCTGAGGAAGTAGCGAACCAAACTGAAGATGCTGACCTAGCAGCGCAGTTTAAGCCAGTGTATGAAGAGTTATCTGCAAAAATTGATGACATCTTGGCTGAGATTGATGCGACTCAAGGTAGCGCGCAAGAAATTGGTGGTTACTACTACCCAGACGAAGACAAGCTTTTCGCAACAATGTCTCCTAGCCAGACATTAAAAGCGATTCTTGGCGCATAATAGTAGTGTTTAGACGCGGCTGTATGATTGCATCCGCGTAAACGTATCTACAAATAATTAAAAAGCCCGCTTAAATATTTAAGCGGGCTTTTTTTATGCCGCTTACAAATTGGGGCTGGTATTAAAAGTACGCAACTAAAAAACAACAGTCTTAGCAGCCTGTAACTATTAGCTCGCGCAAGCTAAAGAGAAATATTGTTTGTCTTAAAAATTTATAACAAGACAGAAAAGAGAGGTGAAGGCCCTAGGGATAGGAAGTTTGAGAATACTGTATAAGAAGATTTAAAGACGACAAAGCACCTGACGCCAAACCGCGCCCATAACACTTATACATAGCAAAACTTAAAGCAAAAAAATCAAAAGCCCGACACGAGGGTCAGGCTTTTTAAATTCTTTTTTAACGCTCTGGTTCTTCTTTGAAGCCAATGTTCTCAGCGTGAAGACCTTTAGGGCCCTGCTGAACTTCGAACGTTACTTCCTGACCTGCTTTTAGCGAACGATAGCCTTCCATTTGAATCGTAGAGTAATGTGCGAAAATATCTTCACCACCATCCTCAGGCACGATAAATCCAAAACCCTTTGCGTTGTTAAACCATTTAACTTTGCCAACCGCCATACTTCGACTTCCTCTTAATCCTTGAACTCACGAGTATATGTCCCCATTATAGATCCGGAGACACGGTGGAAAGAGTATTCACTATAGCAACTATAAAGTGACTGCTTTAGAGTGACAAACGTGTAATACTCAAAACCACTATACAAAATGTAGATTTTTTAACCATATTATGTCAAGGGCAAATGTGAATAAATTTAGACAAAAGTTTGTACACATATGTGCCGGTATACCACTATTATTAAGTTATGAGTAAAGACAACGCTATTAGTATCGAAAAGGAAAAACAAAAAGACGCGCAGCGACAAAAGCCGCAGCCGCCTCCCATGTATAAAGTGTTGTTGAACAATGACGACTATACACCGATGGATTTTGTCATTGAGGTACTCAAAAAGTTTTTCAATATGGACGATGAGAAAGCCAACCAACTTATGCTGACCGTTCATTATCAAGGAAAAGCCGTGTGTGGCATTTTTACTGCTGAGATAGCAGAGACAAAAGTGATGCAGGTTAATCAGTACGCACGCAAACATCAGCATCCGTTGATGTGCACGATGGAGCAAGCATAAGGTTTTTTGTAGAGGGCGAGCAATATGTTAAATAAAGAATTAGAACAAACGTTAAACGATGCGTTTGTATTTGCCAGAGAGCACCGTCACGAGTTTATGACGGTAGAGCACTTGTTGTTGGCATTGCTTGATAACTCAGCTGCTCGCGATGCGCTCAAAGCGTGTGGTGCCGATATTGAGGCAATCAAAAGCGAACTGTTATCGTTCGTTAAAGACACCACGCCACTCATCTTAGATGACCAATTAAACGAACGAGAAACGCAGCCAACGCTGGGCTTCCAACGCGTATTACAGCGCGCGGTATTTCACGTGCAGTCGTCGGGCAAAGACGAAGTAACCGGCGCCAACGTTCTAGTGGCTATTTTTAGCGAACAAGAATCGCAAGCGGTATACATCCTCAAGAAAGCTGATGTAACTCGTCTAGATGTTGTGAACTTCATCAGTCACGGCGTTAGTAAAGCTGATGACGATGAGCCCGTTAATCCTGAAGCTTCTGAAGAAGGTGAGTCGGGTGAAGAGGGAGGTTCTGCATTAAGCAAATACGCCACTGATCTAAACCGCCACGCTAAAGACGGTAAAATTGACCCGCTCATTGGCCGCGATTCAGAAGTAGAACGCACAATTCAAATTCTGTGTCGTCGCCGTAAAAATAATCCACTGCTTGTAGGTGAAGCCGGTGTAGGTAAAACTGCGATTGCCGAAGGTCTAGCTTATAGGATTGTAAACGACGATGTGCCCGAAGTTATCGCAGAGAGCACAGTGTATTCACTTGATTTGGGCGGTCTTCTTGCCGGTACTAAATATCGCGGTGATTTTGAAAAGCGTTTAAAAGCTATTTTGAAAGAGCTTGGCAAAGATAAACACGCAATCCTATTCATTGATGAAATTCATACCATCATTGGTGCTGGAGCGGCGTCAGGCGGCGTAATGGATGCGTCTAACTTGCTTAAGCCTAAGTTATCTAGCGGTGAACTTCGCTGCATTGGTTCGACGACTTATCAAGAGTACCAAGGTATATTCGAAAAAGATCGCGCCCTTGCTCGTCGCTTCCAAAAAGTAGATGTGACTGAGCCAAGTGTGAGCGATACGACTAAGATACTACTTGGGCTTAAGAGTCGGTATGAAGAGCACCACAATGTGCGCTTTACACAAAAGGCGATTCAGGCGGCCGCTGAACTGTCAGCTAAGTACATCAATGAGCGTCATCTTCCAGATAAAGCTATTGATGTTATGGACGAAGCCGGCGCGAGCCAGCGTCTATTGCCACCGTCAAAACGCAAGAAGACAATTAATGTAGGCGATATTGAGCAAATTATTGCAAAAATGGCGCGTATTCCTGAGAAATCTGTATCGGCTTCTGATAAAGAAGTGCTTAAGAACCTAGGTCGCAACCTTAAGATGGTTGTGTTCGGTCAGGATAAAGCCATAGAGACGCTAAATGACGCTATTTTGTTATCGCGCTCAGGTTTAGGCAATGAAGCAAAACCTATTGGTAGTTTCTTGTTCGCTGGCCCTACCGGGGTAGGTAAGACAGAGGTAACACAACAACTGGCGAAAACCATGGGCGTTGAGCTAGTGCGTTTTGATATGTCTGAGTACATGGAGCGCCACGCAGTTAGCCGTCTTATTGGTGCTCCTCCAGGCTACGTAGGTTTTGATCAAGGTGGTTTGTTAACAGACGCGGTAATAAAGAATCCGTACTCTGTCGTGCTGTTAGATGAGATTGAGAAAGCACATAGCGATATATACAACATCCTTCTGCAAGTCATGGATCACGGTACGTTGACTGATAACAACGGCCGTAAAGTAGACTTCAGAAATGTGGTATTGGTAATGACTACCAACGCAGGTGTGCAGGAAACGGTGCGTAAGTCTATTGGTTTTAAACAGCAAGACCACAGCCACGATGCAATGTCTGAAATCAACAAGGTGTTTACCCCTGAGTTTAGAAACCGTCTCGATGGCATTATTTGGTTTAATCACCTTGATCCAGAGATTATTCTACAAGTGGTTGATAAATTCATTATCGAGCTTCAGGCACAGCTTGACGTTAAAGGTGTGTCGCTAGAGGTAACCAGTGCTGCACGTGCTTACATGGCCGAGAAGGGCTATGACAAAGCGATGGGCGCACGTCCTATGGCTCGGGTTATTAAAGACGACCTTAAGAAAGAGCTGGCGAATGAATTATTGTTCGGCGAGCTATCTAAAGGCGGAAATGTGAAAGTAGATTGTGTTGATGACAAGCTTACCTTCGAATACTCAGGCGTTGATGCTAAGTCTGAGGAAGCAGAACCAAGCTAGAACAGCACGTTAATGCTGAACAGTGACCGAACGTAGCGTTAGGCAATACAACTGGGGTTGTTTATCTTAGCGCTACAGTTTCTTTTTGACGCTGTAACCACCAGATACGAAAAAGCCCGATATTCATCGGGCTTTTTTTATGCGTTACCGCTTAAATGGCTCATTATCTTGCGCGATAAATGATACGACCTTTGGTCAAATCATAAGGAGTCATCTCAACAGTGACCTTATCGCCAGTAAGAATACGGATATAGTTCTTACGCATTTTACCAGAGATGTGTGCAGTCACTACGTGACCGTTTTCTAGTTCAACGCGGAACATAGTGTTAGGTAGTGTGTCCAACACAGTACCTTCCATTTCAATACAATCTTCTTTTGCCATGTAAAGCAGTTACCTCAGTAATTCAAAATTTTTGCCGCGCAGACCTTACCCAATCTTGGGTTCGGTGTAAAGCAATTAAGTGTCTATTTTACTATTTTTGCTAAATAGATGCCATTCATTGTCACTAAACTGCTCAAATGGCAAAAATTTATGTTTGTAAGACATTTTTTTACAGCCATCTACGTAGTACCCCAGATAGACGTATCGATGGCCTAAAACCTTAGCTTGCTCAATCTGCATCAATATCATCCAGGTACCCAAAGAGGCTGAACTATAGTCGGGGTCAAAAAACGTGTAAAGCGCAGATAGCGCCCCCATGTGTTCGTTGGCATCGACGATATCAGTAACGGCTACAGCAATAAGCTTGTCACCATCATAGGCCTCTAAATAATGTGTTGTCATCCACTTACACAATACGAAATTATCAAACTGTGTTTTAGATGGCGGATACATACTGCCATCTGCATGGCGCTCTGTAATATAGCGTTCATATAGGGGGTAGTAAGTTGATTTGGTTTTATCGACGAGCTTAACACTAAACCCTTTATTATTTTTAAGTAGTCGCTTCTGACTACGAGAAGGTGTGAAATCGTGAACCGGTATTCGCACAGATTTACACGCTTGGCAGGCAGGACAGTGGGGGCGGTAAATTTGCTCGCCGCTTCGACGAAAGCCCGCTTGTATCAGTTGTGAATATCGCCACGCCTGAAAATCATTATCTTCGGCGTACACTAACAACTGCTCTTGTTCATCAGGCAAATAGCTACATGAAAATGACTGCGTTATACCAAACTTCACGGAGTAATCACTCTTGGCTTCCAACGATTAAGGTAGTCTTCAGACAGCCTACCGTCTTCGGTTAAAGTGTGGTTGTTTTTTTCCAGTTTTTCAATAAAGTTGTCGCGATGCAACACGGTAGCGCCCAGTGATGACAAATGATCAGTGGGAAGCTGGCAATCGATAAACGCCATGTTTTGCGATTTCATATGTTCGACCAACGCCAGCATGGCAAGCTTAGATGTGTTGCTTTCAATGTGGAACATAGACTCGCCGCAATAAACTTTCCCAATTCCCACGCCATACAGCCCGCCAACTAGCGAATCTCCACTCCATACTTCTACCGAGTGCGCTAAACCCAAACCATTCAGCTGCCGATAGGCGCCAATCATGTCGTCGGTAATCCAGGTTTCGCTGTTCAATTCACCCGTGTTAGGGTTCTTACGAGGTGTTGATGAACACGCTTCTATCACACGGTCGAACGCATGATTCAAGGTAACTCGATACTTCTTCTTACGAGCGAGTTTCTTAAGGCTTTTCGATGCAACAAAATTGTCGAGTTCGATAATGGCTCTTGGGTCAGGTGACCACCACAACAAAGGTTCGTCGTCGCTAAACCAGGGGAAAATTCCCTGCGAATAAGCTGAAAATAAACGGGCTGGGCTGAGGTCGCCACCAAACGCTAACAGGCCGTTAGGATCTTCCAATGCGGTATCGACAGAAGGGAAGGGAGCGCCTTCTTCTATGTAGTGTAACGCTATCATAATTCAGCCAGAAAAAAGCCCTACAGGAATGTAGGGCTTAGGTATAGAGTATTAACCTTGCTCAGGCATGGTACCGTCTAGGTACTTTTCGGCGTCTAGCGCAGCCATACAGCCAGTTCCGGCTGATGTAATAGCTTGACGGTAAATGTGATCGCTCACGTCACCCGCGGCAAATACACCTTCAACGCTAGTTTGAGTTGCGTTTCCGTTAGTGCCACTATTCACTACGATATAGCCGTCTTTCATTTCAAGCTGGCCATCAAAGATATCAGTGTTTGGCTTGTGGCCGATAGCTACGAAAAGACCCATAACATCAATCTCTTCTGTCGCCTCACTGTTAGTATCTTTGATACGAACTTTGGTTACGCCCATCTCATCACCAAGCACTTCATCAAGGGTGCGATTTAGGTGAAGGACCACGTTGCCGTTTTCAGCTTTTTCGCGAAGACGCTTCTCTAGAATTTTTTCACTTCTAAAGCTGTCTCTTCTGTGAATAACGTGTACTTCTGAAGCAATGTTCGAAAGGTATAGTGCTTCTTCAACAGCCGTGTTACCACCACCGATAACCGCTACTTTTTGGTTGCGGTAGAAGAAGCCGTCACAGGTTGCACAGGCAGATACACCTTTACCCATAAAGGCTTGTTCTGACTCTAGGCCTAGGTATTTAGCAGAGGCACCTGTTGCAATAATTAATGCGTCACAGGTATACGTACCGCTGTCACCGTAAAGAGTGAAAGGGCGCTTTGAAAAGTCAGTTTTGTTGATATGATCGAAAATAATTTCGGTATCAAACTTTTCTGCATGCTTTTGCATACGAACCATTAGGTCAGGACCTGTAAGTCCTTCTGGATCGCCCGGCCAGTTTTCTACTTCAGTGGTGGTAGTAAGCTGTCCGCCTTGTTGAATACCAGTTAACAATACAGGTTCAAGGTTTGCACGTGCAGCGTAAACCGCCGCTGAATAACCCGCAGGGCCTGAACCTAAGATAAGTAGACGGACGTGTCTGCTTTCTGCCATTTTCCTCTCCAAATAATTCACCCGTTATGGGTTACTTATAAAATTCTCTTAGAAAGCTAGGTAGGGGCGAAAATTCGTAAATCAAGCTCAATACCCAGTTACTTTTATTATAGTAATCTGCCAGCGCATTATCTGCAGGTCGTCAGTTAGTTGTGTTAACAAAAGTAACAACTAAGCCATACAAGACTATGTTCAGGCTAAAGCGCTATATGATGCCTTCAAGTGCTAAAAATGTCACTTAAAGATAAGTTCAATTTATACCTTTTAATTATTACGATGCTTTTAACTTTGTAGTACCTTTAAAGCATAACCACTGAAATCAATGTGCTGAACGCATCTAAAAAGTAAGCCAGAGCGTAAATAGTCACAGTGGGTTCGCTGAAGCGCTTTACAGGCCTTAGACAAAACTTAATTACCCAAATCGTTATCTTATTTGATAAAATGTCTTGTGTCGCAGATACCTTGTAGAAGGTGCTGCGTTTAGCGCAAAAAAACGAGTAAAAATCACGCAACTAAATTGTAATAGATAAAAAGCAGTTTACAATTTAACTATACCTATCTGAGAACGAAGAGGTGAACCATGTCTCAATCAGTAATGACAATGTTGAAAAACGGTCAGCAGTACATGAAGACATGGCCTGTGAGAAAAGAACTTTATGCTTTTTTCCCAGAATGCAGAGTAGTAGCAGCCACCAAGTTTGCTATTAAAACAATGCCGCCGGTTGCTATGGTGTCGTGTGCGCTTTTGTACCAGAACTTAGGCACAGACTATCTTCCTCAAACTATTACAATAGGTGCTTTTTTTCTAAGCTTACCTATGCAGGGCTTACTATGGTTGGGGCATCGCTCAGATCAGTATCTTCCACCACAGCTAAAAAGCTGGTATCAGGAAATTCATTCTAAAATGCGCACGCAGGGAGTGAATATCAGTAATGCTAAGTCTAAGCCTAAATATAAGGAGCTGGCTCAGCTACTTAAAACGGCCTTTAACGATCTCGATAACGCATTTACCAAACACTGGTTTAATTAAAAGCCATCTGTTGCTTCCAAACTCTTGTAGACTACTAATAGTAGTCTAGCTACTAGGCAAACTCTCACCCGAGAAATGAAGTGTTTAGGCGGCTCGTAGCTGTCTAGGCCGCTCGTAGCTGCTTATACGGCTCGCAGCTTTTTATACGGCTCGTAGCACGGCCTGACACTTCCGACATTTGTACTGTCCGCCTTTCAAAATACTATTGTGCCTGCGCGTGGATAGTGCATAGGTGTCGCAGTCGCAAACGTACTGGAAGGTTTTCGTCACTCGTTTTACATCGAATTGATGTGTAGCGGCTGGTGTACGATTAAAAACACCATGCATAACCGATTGCCATTCTCTGCCGTGGGGCTGAACCTTTCCAAACAACGTCCATACCAGTAAATGACTAACTTCATGAGGTATCACGTCATTTATAAAGGCGTCGACATTTTCTTTGAAGAGAATAGGGTGAAAGTTCAGACGGTTTTGCTGTAAAAACGCCGTTCCCGCATTCCTACCTGAACGTCTAAACGTAACCGTAGGGCGTTCAAACTTTCGGTTAAAGTAACGCTCTGCTTGCTCAAAACAATAAAAAACAGCGTCGGTAATAACGCGACGCTGTTCGTGGTTTAGATCATTTGAAGCGATGTTTCTGCCTCACTCTATATCTTTTCGTATTCAACTGTATTCAACGTTAACTACTCGACATCACAAGGTAAACAAAGCACATAGGTTCCTTTAGGGTCGTTTAGCTTATTAACTAAACTAAACTCTTTAAGTACGCGCTTAAACTCGTTAACGAGTGATGAGTCGGCGTGGGCAAACTGCCACTTTCCTACAAACGTCATGGCTTGACCGAAAAACTCTTTCCAGAAAATCTCCTGTGCGGTTAACGTGCGCTGTACATAGAAGGTGTCATAGTTCTCAAGTTCTGCAATCTCTGCGGCGGCAGCGACAGCGTCATCAAGTGTTCCTAACTGGTCAACTAATCCTAGCTCAATTGCATCTTCACCAATCCAAACGCGACCTTGTGCAACGCTATCCACTTCCTCAACTGACATACCACGAGCGTTAGACACTAGCGATAAGAAGTTACCATAAGTATTTTCAACGTTACGCTGAAGAATTTGACCAAACTCTGGTGCAAGAGGGCGCACAGTAGAAAAACCAGCAAGTTCTGTTGAGCCTACACCGTCACTGTGAATGCCCAAATAATCTAGAGAGTTTTCGTATGTCATGAACATACCGAACACCCCGATAGAGCCTGTGATAGTGCTTGGGCTCGCGATAATTTTGTCGGTACTTGCCGCTATCCAATAGCCACCAGATGCTGCGTAAGTGCTCATCGACGCAATAACAGGCTTACCTGCTTGTTGAAGCTGTAATACTTCTTGGCGAATGATTTCAGAGGCAAACGCACTGCCACCGGGTGAGTCTATTTGAAGGACAACGGCTTTAACGTTGTCATCTAAACGCGCTTTTCTCAACAGGCGAGCGGTACTGTCTCCGCCTATAGAGCCAGCTTTTTGATCACCATCTAAAATAGTGCCTTTAGCAACGACGATAGCCACTTTATCCATGTCTGACTCAATGACAGGCATAGGTGGGTTAACGACTTTGAGATAAGAGTTAAATGTAGTGAGGTTTACTCCGTGTTTGTTATCACCTTCTCCCACTAATTCGGTTAACTCTACTCTCACTTCTTCGCGAGTTTTTAACGCATCAACCCAGTCGTTTTCAAGCGCGTACTGGGCGAAGTCACCACCGGCCGCTTCAAATTTTGCTAATAGGCCTTGAAGTGTTTCATCGAAATTTGCTTCATCAATACCGCGAGCAGCCGCAACGTCAGCTTTATATTGTGCCCAATAGCCGTCTAACCATTGCTTCTCTGCTTCTTTAGCTTCCTCAGACATATCATTTCGCATGATAGGCTCGACGGCAGATTTATACGTACCCACACGGAAGATGTGGGTTGTTACTTTTAGCTTCTCAAGCATGTCTTTAAAGTACATGCCGTAGCGCCCGTAACCTTCAAACATTAATCCGCCCATTGGGTTTAGGTAGATGTTGTCTGCGTGTGCTGCCAAGTAGTATTGGTCTTGCGAAAAGTAATCGCCAATGGCGTAAACGGGTTTTCCTGATTCTTTAAATGCATCGATAGCGTTCGCGACAGTGCGCAATTTATCTAAACCGCCACCAGTTAACCCATGAAGGTCAAGCACTAGGGCTTTTATGCGTCGGTCTTTCTTGGCATTCTCTAAAACCTTCATAACATCGCGAACGAGTACTTCAGGGTTTTCGGGCTCGCTACCAAGCGATTCCTGCAAAAACTGTTCAAATGGGTCGATACTTTCCTTTTCAATAACGAGCTTACCGTTCAAGGTAAGAAACAACGCGCTATCTTTATTTACTGATAACGGCTCATCGCCCTGACCGGCAATGGCGATGATCAACCCAACAAAAATAACAATGAATATCACATTAAAGAAAAGTTTGCGGGTGAAGTTAAGCACCGTCCACAAGCCAATAAACAAGGATTTAGTCCAATTTCCTTTGGCTGCCATTTTTATCACTACCTTTTTTGAATTAACTAATCAGAGCAAGATGAAACAGGTGTATCAAGCCCAATGTACTGCATCCTATTATGTTACCTAAATCGGGTAAGATCGCGAACTTAATTGTAATTTTTTGTAAGCATTCTCGGTTTGTGTGCCGGTAACGAAGAAATTTAAATTAAAAACAGCGTTGGTTAGTGTAGGTCACAGGTTTGTTTCATCCTGCGCTAGCCATTTACTAATTAACTTAGCTATGCGCGCATGATCTTCTTCGCTCATCAGCATGAGAAGCTTGCCATTACGTGCTTTGTAGTTTGTTTTTTCTTGGCCTTTTCGCATTATTCGAGAGAAAGGAGATGGCTTATTTTTGTGAGGTGAAATTTTTTTCATAAAGCGCCGTTCTTATTTTCTAAGCACACCGAATAGGTAAAACAATGACACATCTCTATCAACAATTTGTTACACGGCTACAGCTAGCCGATGGCATTCCATTGCTTTTATTACGCTTATATTTAGCGCCTGTGATGATACAGGCTGGGTGGAATAAAGCATCTAGTTTCGACAGTATAGTCGATTGGTTCGGAAACGACGATTATGGTCTTGGTTTACCTATACCTTTAGTGATGGCATTTCTCGCCACTGCCGCTGAACTAATAGGTGGCATTTTGTTGTTGTTTGGCGCGTTAACACGGTTGGTCAGTATACCCCTTATGATAACTATGGTCGTCGCCATGGTAAGCGTGCATGCTGAAAATGGATGGCTAGCTATAGCGGACGCTTCGTCTTGGTTAGCCGACGGTACTATTTTATTAAATGAGAGCATTATGGCTGCACCGGAAAAGTTGTCGGCTGCTAAGTCGCTGTTACAAGATCACGGTCACTATGACTGGCTAACCTCAAGCGGCAACTTTGTTGTACTTAATAACGGTATCGAGTTCGCGGCGACCTATTTTGTTATGTTGTTAGTCTTGTTCATTTATGGAGGCGGTCGTTTTTTCAGTGTGGATTACTATTTAGGAAAAATATTTAGTCGCAAAATGGATTAACTTAACGGCTATTTACCCTCAAAACATTCACATTAAAAGGCCGGAATTTTCTGGTCTTTTTTGTTTATCAGCCGTAGGATCTAGCACATACTACAGGTATGCTTTTTAACCCAGCCATACCATTTTAAATACGCGCTAGCATGTGGGCCAACAACCATATGAGCCAACAACCATATGAGTGAAAAGTAGGGACGTAAATGGACGCATTAACATTATTATTAAACAGAAGTTCTCAGCCTCGATTGGAAGCACCGGCGCCAAGTGGTGATGCCTTGGAAAATATTATGCAGGCAGCCCTTCGAGCGCCAGATCACGCGTGCTTAACGCCGTGGCGTTTCATTGTATGTACAGGAAAGGGCCTAGACAAACTGGGTGCGCTTTACGAGCAATCGGCGATAGAAAATGAAAAGACGCAAAAGGAAATTGAGCGTGCAGTTCAACTCCCTAAACGCGCGCCTATGATAATTGTTGCTATTGCAAAACACAAAGAACACGAAAAAGTCCCCCGCGTTGAACAAATTGCCTCTGCGAGTTGTGGTGTTATGGCCATGCAAATGGCAGCAGTCGCACAGGGATTCAATGGAATGTGGCGTACTGGTGGCTATGCGCACTGTGAAACCGTGAGAAACGGGCTAGGTTTAAGCGAAGAGGATGAACTAGTGGGTTTCTTATATCTAGGAACGCCGGCGTTTGAACCCGCACCTAAGCCGCAAAGAAATAGTGATGACTACTTTGAATATTGGCAGTAAGTGTTGGTTTTCTCACTAAGTCATTACAGTAAACGATATCCATAGCGAGCTGTTTTCAATACGGGTCTGTTGTTGCTAATCCCCAACAACAGACCTAACAACAGACCCAGCAACAGATCTGACAGACGATTTAAAAAGATAAATTTACGTTGTAGCCAGCGAACTTTCTTATATTGATAACGCGGTCACCGTCTAGCATCCAATACTGACCTTTAACCCCCTGCAACACGCCGCTGAATGACGGGTCCTTATCAAGATTCAAAGATTTTATCTTAACTGGGTACTCTTCTACAGGGTAGTGAATGTCGTGTATCGGCGTAGACACTTCTGAAACGGCCTGAAGCCCTTTCTCTTGTTTTAGCGCCTCTAAATCATTTTCAATTTTGCTCATCAGCTCTGATTTAACCTGCTCTAAGTCGACCTCATCGGGCTTTCCTTTAAGCATAGTACGCCAATTGGTTTTGTCGGCAATATGGTCTTTGCATAAGGTTTCAACTAAACCGCTGGTAAGCCTGTCAGGCACGCGCAACATAACAGTAGCCTGGGTTGCACCTTGGTCCATCCAGCGTGTAGATACGCCGTCTGTGACTTGACGGGTAATACCTACTTTTACGGTACCTGTATTTGCTAAGTAAACAAAGTGTTCGCTGAAGCAATGTTCTTCGCCCCATTGAGGCTCTCTACACGTACCTTCGTGGTAGTGGCACTTTTCTGGTTTAATAATACAGCTGTCGCATTGAGCAAGTGAAATTAGGCAGGGGTAGCAATACCCTTGGTTAAAACTCTTCTTAGTTTTACGATTACAATGAACACAATTAATCTCACCGGAAAAAGTAACGGACACCTCTTTACCAATAAGTTCGTTGATATCTAACAATGCATCGCCAATAGGCAGTGTATAGTTTACTTTGTTGTTTTCATCAGCAGAGGTACGCATCTTTTTCAGCATACCCGAATAGTTTGTTGTCACTTTTTAAACCTTTAATCTTTGAAATCTTTCTTACTTGGCACTATTGCTACGTTTTAAATAAAGCTAAGCTTAAAGTAAAACCTTCAGCATTGGCCTTTTATACGAGCTTAGTCGCTTAATTCGCCACGCAGATTTTGCGTTAGTAACTTACAGACATCTTCAAAAGGAAGCCCTTTACTTAATAAATAGTGCAGTTTGGCAAGAGCGGCTTCAGGGGTCATATCGCTACCTGACAAAACGCCTACTTCTTGCAAACCGTGTCCTGTCGCATAACCACCCATATTCACGCGACCTCGCATACATTGGGTGCAATTTAAAACCGGTATCTCACGAGATTTAGCGTATTTAAGCTGCGCAATAAGCTCAGGGTTCTGGGGGGCATTCCCCACGCCGTAGCTAAGTAAGATCAGCGCATTTACAGGCTGCTGCAGGGTGTTTTTAATTACCTCTGGAGCAATGCCTGGGTATAAACTCACCATGCCGATAGGCTGTGCCGACACGTTAGATACGGTTAAGTTGCTTGTGGGCGCTTTTGCGAGTTCTCCTGCCTTAAGGCGGATATTAATGCCAGCCTCTAATAGAGGAGGGAAGTTAGGCGAGTCGAATGCGCTAAACCCATCTGCATCCACCTTACGGCTTCGATTGCCACGTAAAAGTCGGTTATTAAAGAAAAGTCCGACCTCAGCGATAGGAAAGTTCGCGGCTACAAATAACGCATTGAGTAGGTTAACTTGGCCGTCAGAACGAAGCTCAGCTAAAGGGATTTGTGACCCAGTCACTATTACTGGTTTAGACAAGTCCTCTAGCATGAAGCTTAGCGCTGAGGCGGTGTAAGCCATTGTGTCAGTACCATGCAATATAATGAAGCCGTCGTACTTGTCGTAGTTATTGGCAATATCATCGGCAATACGCTGCCAATCCGTTGGATCCATATCTGACGAATCAATAAGATTGTCGTATTCATGGAGCGTAAAAAGGGGCATCTCCGAACGATGAAACTCAGGCATATTTTTAAGCGTGTCTGACAGGAAGCCGGCGGCTGGAACGTAGCCTTGTTTAGATGGCTTCATACCAATTGTTCCGCCTGTATAGGCGATATAAATATGTTTGCGCATGAAAATGCTCTTACCCTTCAAAGCCCTTAAAAAAGGGACTGCATATTTTGAGGGCATTCTAACAAGACCTACGGGTTTGTCACCCAGAAATAGGGGCATAAAAAAAGCGGTGGAGACCACCGCTTTATGTCGCATTTTTTATTTCACTTCCTTGCCCGCTGCCTGTTGGTCGGCGTGGTAGCTAGAACGAACCATAGGGCCGCATGCAGCATGGGTGAAGCCAATCTCTTTAGCATAATCACCAAGAGCATCGAACTCTTTCGGGTGAACATAACGTTTAACTGGGTAGTGGTGTCGGCTTGGCTGAAGGTATTGACCTAAAGTTAGCATATCAACGTCGTGAGCACGCAAGTCATCAAGTACGCCTTGAATCTCTTCGTTTTCTTCACCCATTCCCATCATAAGGCCTGACTTCGTCATAACATCTGGGTGCTGTGCTTTGAACTTTTTAAGTAAGTCCAGTGACCACTGATAGTTTGCCCCTGGACGACACTCTCGGTATAAGCGCGGAATGGTTTCAAGGTTGTGGTTGAAAACGTCGGGTACGCCGTTTTTGAAAATTTCAAGCGCACGGTCCATACGACCACGGAAATCAGGGACTAACACTTCAATGGTTGTCGAAGGGCTGTGTTCGCGAATTGCGTTAATGCAGTCTACGAAATGTTGAGCTCCGCCATCGCGAAGGTCATCGCGGTCAACAGAAGTGATCACCACATAACGCAGGTTCATTTCGGCGATGGTTTTGGCGAGTTTTTCAGGCTCTTCTGCACTAGGCGGAAGCGGCTTACCATGGGCTACATCGCAGAAAGGGCATCGACGGGTACAAATGTCACCTAAAATCATGAAGGTGGCGGTACCGTGATTAAAACACTCCGCTAGGTTAGGGCAGCTTGCTTCTTCACACACAGAGTGAAGATTGTTTTTGCGCAGCGTTTTCTTGATGTGGTCAATTTTCTCGGTAGTACGAGGAAGTTTGATTTTGATCCACTCAGGCTTACGCAGCATTTCTTCCTTTTCTGTAGGAATAATGGTGACGGGTATGTGTTTTACTTTTTCATCATCGCGAAGTTTTACCCCCGCTTGAGGTCGTGCGTTACTCATCAAAACCTTCTTTATATGTTGGCTGTGCAAGGGAAAGCGCTTCTAGCAACAGGTGCGTTAATTCCTTACCAGCGGTTTCAAGTGTCGTTGGACCATTAAGGCGCGCGGTATCGATCATTTCCATACCGGCGTAACCACATGGGTTGATACGCTGAAACGGTGATAGGTCCATATTAACATTTAAAGCCAAACCGTGAAACGAGCAGCCATTACGTATTCTTAAACCTAGCGAACAGACTTTCTTCTCGTCGACGTATACCCCAGGCGCGTCGGGCTTTGGATAGGCCTTGACGTCATACTTGGCAAGTAGTCCGACCACTGCTTCTTCCATTGCAGTGACTAAATGACGTACGCCTAGCTTGCGGCGCTTTATATTAAGCATCAAATAAATGACTTGTTGGCCTGGGCCATGGTAGGTAACTTGACCGCCACGGTCTACCTGAACCACGGGTATATCGCCAGGCATCAGTATGTGCTCAGCTTTACCCGCTTGCCCTTGAGTAAATACCGCATCGTGTTCCACAAGCCATATTTCATCTGGCGTATTCTGGTCGCGTTCATCAGTAAAGCGCTTCATCGCTTCAAAGATTGGCGCATAAGGCTGACGACCTAAGCTGGCGTACAATAACGCCATCTACGGTAGCCGATGTCGACTGCTCATTCACTTAAAGTACAACCCTTACAAGCTCTAATTTAGCTAACTCAGTGTAAATGGTTTCCATATGCTCTTTGCTGGTTACACGCACACTGATAGACACCGAGTGGTAAGTACCTTTACTGCTTGGTTTCACCGTAGGTGAATAGTCGCCAGGTGCATGCTGTTGAAGACATCCTACTACCTGTTCTGGTAGGTCTTCGTGGGCAACGCCCATTACTTTAAAGGTTTGGTTTGTTGGAAAATCTAGTAGTTCGTCGAAACGGGTATCCATGCGATATCCTTGGTACTTAAAATATCATATAAAAAAACGGCCAGATTGTAACAAATCTGGCCGCTTCACAACTAGCTTTTTAACGTTTTCAGTACGGTAACTTACTCGTCGTCAAAACCTAGCTGAAGCATAATGTAGTCTTTAGCGCGGTTAAAGAAGCTGCCTTCTTTTACTTCTTGAAGTGTTACCAAAGGGTAACTCGCTACATCTTCACCATCTAGCTGTAGGTAAAGTTTCCCAACAACTTGGCCTTTTGCAAGCGGTGCTTCAAGCTTGTCGTCAAGCTCAAAGTTAGCTTCTAAGTTTGCCGCCTGACCGCGCGGAATAGTAATGGGGGTAGATTGGTTAATTCCAAGGTCTACGGTTTCTCTATCACCCATGTAGATACGATGCGCGACAAAACTATGGCCAGCTTCATATGGCGTTAGTGTTTCGTAAAAACGGAAGCCGTATTTAAGCAGCTTCTTGTTTTCTACTTTACGCGCACGTTCGCTGTCTGTGCCCATAACCACTGAGATTAGGCGCATTCCGCCTTGTTCCGCTGAAGTAATTAGGCTGTAGCCCGCGTCAGACGTGTGGCCAGTCTTGATACCGTCAACGTTCAAGCTTTTATCCCACAATAGGCTGTTGCGGTTGTATTGCTTAATACCGTTATAGGTAAATTCTTTTTCGCTGTAAATTTTGTACATTTCTGGTGTCTCAGCAATAAGCGCGCGAGACAAAACAGCCATGTCACGTGGTGTAGTGTAGTGGTCTGGGTCGTGCAAACCATGCGCGTTTACCCAGTGAGAACTTGTCATACCAAGTGATGCTGAGTGAGCGTTCATCATGCTAGCAAACGCAGATTCAGAGCCTGCAACGTGTTCGGCCATTGCAACACAGGCATCGTTTCCTGACTGTACAACGATACCGCGAAGCAAATCACTTACAGAAACCTGTGTACCTACTTCGATAAACATTTTTGATGAATCTGGGAATTTCTTTGCCCATGCATTCTCAGAAATAGTGACTTCATCGTCTAGACTAATGTTGCCCGCTTGAAGCTCTTTACCAATGACATAAATTGTCATGATTTTGGTTAAGCTTGCTGGCGCAAGTTGCATATCTGCGTTTTTTGAAGCTATAACGTTACCGGTTTCATAGTCGGTAAGTAAAAAACCTTCTGCAGCTACAGTGGGTGCTGGCGGTGTCACTACCGCAGCGTTAGCTGTATGCAGTAATGTCCCCATTACCAAAAAGGCAAATGAAAGTAATGACGGTTTAGCGCGTTGAATTATTCTGAGCATGGTTCTAATTTCTTTGACCGTTTATCCGTGTGAGTTAAAGCTTACCTTGTTATTGCGATAACCGCGAAGCGAATACCTTAAAACATGGCTACCCAATTTTAGCTTTTATCCAGTTCGTATACGAACTCTGACTATTTACCCATATTTTAGTGGGGCAATAAGAGATCTTAACGAAAGGCTGCTTATAAGACTAGGTTTTATCAAAAAAGTTTAAGGGATAGTAGGGATAAGACGAAGAAACCGTGATATTGCCTGCTGAATGACACAAAGCTGCCACAATGTTGTTGATTTTATAAACGGGCATACATTGGCGAGATAACAAGTTCTTACTTATTTGTGGGTGTTGGCAACCTTCAGTGGGTATGAGCAACACTGGACAAGAAGACTGGCTATTGATAACCCGTATACAGTTTATAGCGTTTGTGTAATTGCGTAAGCGTTAGGGTAACCGTTTTGCTTTAACTGCTCGAGCACTTCTGCCACGACAGCTTCGTCGTGAATAGGCCCAAGCTGGAGCTTATAAATGTTATCAGCCACGGGCAAATGAGCGGGAATTTGATACAAGGCCGACAGTACGTTGGAAATGGATTTCGCCTTTTCCGCGTTTGAGAGCGCAGCAACTTGTATGTAAACAGCATCGGCAACTGTATTGCTACTTGGTATACTTGCTGTTTTATCAGCTGCCGCTGAATCGAGAGGGGGCTTAGGCGACGTACTGGCTACCTCTGAAGGAGGAGCTACAGCTATGCCTAAGTACTCATCGTAGGTCACCGTTGGGTTATTGCCTACCGTGACATTGTTTTGTTCATCAAAATGGATAACTTCCAATTTAACTTTTGCCGTACCTTTACTGTGATAGCCAAGTTTCACTGCGGCGGCGTAAGATAAGTCTATGATCCTGTTATCGTGAAACGGACCGCGGTCGTTAACGCGAACTATGGCTTGCTTGTTGTTTTCCAAATTAGTTACGCGTACATAAGAGGGAAGCGGCAGTGTTTTATGAGCTGCGCTCATAGCAAACATGTTATAGGTTTCACCGTTTGAGGTTAAATGACCATGAAACTTTTGACCGTACCAACTCGCATAGCCCACCTCTTCATAGCCTTTACCGTCATTCATAGGGGTATAGTGTTTACCAAGCACCTTGTAGGGCCTGCTGTTGAACATGCGATAGGCTTCGTACTTGGGTACCGCGTCTAATGTCTCAGGCTTTTTGGCAACGTGTTTTGGTGCCGAATCTTGCTTTTGAGTGTAGCGGCTAGATTGAGAAGGCGCGCTTTGACACCCCACTAACAAGATGGCGGTAAGTACAGCCGCACCGCAGCGGATAGAGTGTTGACGCACAAAACCTGCGTTTCGCAAGCTTGCACGAATTGCGCTTGCATTAACTAAATCAAGTACCGAAAAAAGGCGCTGTAACATACAAGTTATCTAGACATTAAACGTTTTTGAGTGGCAATGGCCATAAGAATGCCAAAACCTGCCATCAAAGTCACCATAGATGTTCCACCAAAACTCACTAGGGGGAGAGGGACGCCCACCACAGGGAGTAATCCGGACACCATGCCCATATTCACAAACACATATACGAAAAAGGTAAGCGTTATACTGCCACCGAGCAATTTTGCATAAGCATCTTGTGCGCGACTAGAAATAATTAGTCCGCGCATAATAATAAAAATGTAAATTGCCATTAAGCACATGACACCGGTAAGGCCAAACTCTTCACTAAATACAGAAAAGATAAAGTCGGTATGGCGTTCTGGCAAAAACTCGAGCTGCGATTGTGTACCCTGTAGCCATCCTTTGCCGTCGACACCGCCTGAACCAATGGCAATTTTAGATTGAATAATGTGGTAGCCAGAACCGAGAGGGTCGCTTTCTGGGTTCAAAAAGGTAAGAACCCGTTGCTTCTGATAGTCTTTCATTAAGAAAAACCACATAACAGGCGCAAATGCACCGATAAGCCCGCCGACTATTGAAATAAGACGCCAACTCATACCTGCTAGAAATATGGCAAAGATGCCTGAACTTGCAATCAGCAGTGAAGTTCCTAAATCGGGTTGCTTAGCAATTAGGATGGTGGGCACAACCACTAGTCCAAAACCAACAATGATATGTGTGGTGCGAGGCGGCATAGTAAATTTACTAATATACCACGCCACCATCATAGGTACGGCAAGCTTCATTAATTCAGAGGGCTGAAAACGAATAAAGCCTAAATCGAGCCAACGCTGTGCGCCTTTTCCCATGTCGCCAAACAGCAATACGGCTATAAGCATTAATAGGCCAGCAGCATAGGAATAGGTTGAGAAAAACCTAAACACGCCCAAAGGGGCTTGGGCTAGGCCGAACATGACGATAAAACTAAAACCCAGTCTGATAAACTGACGCTCCATTTGCTCCATATCTTGTCCAGATGCAGAATAGAGCGTAAATAAACCAACGCAGCTTAACACTAGTAGACCAACGAGCAGCCAGCCATCGATATGAATGCGCTGAAGAAAACTTATTTTATTAGGGTTTATGGTGGTTCGTTTCACTGGTTTGTCCCTAATTTATTATCACTGTTTGCCGAGTCAGCTTTTACAGTTTCAAAGACACGATCTCTGAAATAAAAGTCCATGATTTGACGCGCGACAGGCGCTGCGTTCTTACTACCACCACCTACGTTTTCAAGTACCACAGTTACTGATATTTCTGGGTCATCAAAAGGAGCAAACCCTACGTACATGGCGTTGTCGCGAAGGCGCTCATCTATTTTTTCCGCATCGTATTCTTCATTTTGTCCAACAGTAAAGAGCTGCGCTGTACCTGTTTTACCCGCTGAATCATATGGTGTGTCTGCAAACGCATGGCGTGCTCCGCCTTCATCGCCACTTACCACATCGCGCATGGCGTTTAATACCACGTCTAAGTTTTCACGGTTTTTAATTTCTATAGGCCGAAGCGACTTAAGTGGGATAAGGTCAACAGTGCTATCTGTATTCATATAGCCACGAATAATTTGAGGGATATAGCGTTCGCCGGCATTGATTAAGGTGTTAACTGATGTGTTCAATTGCACAGGGGTAGTGGTCCAGTAACTTTGGCCTATACCTACAGGTATAGTGTCGCCAATGTACCAAGGCTGATTGAATCGTGCGCGCTTCCAGCCTCGGCTTGGCATATTTGCGTCAGATTCTTCATAAAGATCGATACCGGTAAAATCTCCGAAGCCGAATTCATACATAGACTCACTAATTTTATCGATACCTAATTTATAGGCCAGTTCGTAGTAGTAGGTGTCACAAGACACCTCAATGGCTTTCGAGACATCTACTTTACCATGGCCCCAACGACGCCAGTCACGCCATACGTGGGATACATTGGGTAATTTATAGCGACCTGTATCGTTAACCGTATAGTCTTTTGTAATAACGCCTTCTTCAAGACCAACAAAACCTAAATGAGGTTTGATGGTAGAAGCAGGCGGATATTGACCTTGAGTAGCACGGTTAATAAGTGGCCGGTCTGGTGAATTCAACAGCGCAGAATAATTTTTACTGCTGATACCGTGCACGAATAAATTTGGGTCGTAGCTGGGGTTAGAGTATAGGGCAAGCACGCCACCGGTTTTAACATCGGTTACAACTACTGCGCCGCGCATACCTTCTATTATTCGCTGAGCCTCTAACTGAAGCTCAAGGTCTAAGTTAAGCACTATATCTTTGCCCGGCGTTGGCGGCTCAACACTCAGCACACGAATGATACGACCCTGATTGTTTACTTCAACCTGCTGATAGCCGACTTTACCGTGCAGTAATTCTTCGTGGTATTTCTCAATACCTAATTTGCCAATGTCATGAGTTGCCGCGTAATTATCTTCTTGTCCCGCTTCAACAAGCTTTTGCAAGTCGCGCTTATTAATACGTGCCACATAACCGAGGGCGTGAGTGAGGGTTTCTTTGTACGGATAATGTCTAGCTAGACGGGCTTCAATTTGCACGCCGGGAAATTTATGTTTGCTGGCAGAAAAAAGCGCGACTTCCTCTTCGCTTAATTGTGTGCGAAGGGCTACGGGTTTAAATCGACGGGTTCCCTTAAGCGTGGATTGAAAGCGCTCTAACTCATCACTTGTGATGTCCATTAATTCAGTTAAATCGGCAAGGGTTTGGTCAACATCATCGACCTGTTCGGGAATGACTTCCAGGCTAAAAACCGGGCGGTTTTCCGCTAAAAGTACACCATTTCGGTCGTAAATAAGACCGCGGTTTGGCGCTATGGGTAAAACTTTGATCCGATTACCGTTAGAGCGGGTTTGATAATCTTCAAATTGGGTAACCTGTAAAGAGTAAAGGTTGTTTAGCACAATGCCCAACATGGCAACAACGATAATAAAAGCGATAGTCGCGCGGCGAGCGAACAAGTTCGCCTCAGCTGAATGATCGCGAATTGCTTGTCGTTTTCGAGGCATTGACTTCCTTTGCATTAGTGTAGCGATTTCTTATTCACGGTGGTACGGATGATTTTGCGTGACCGACCATGCGCGGTATAGGCTTTCGGTAAGGATAATGCGAACAAGAGGGTGGGGAAGCGTGAGGGCCGATAAGGACCATTTTTGCTCAGACACCGCAATACACTCAGGCGCCAATCCTTCAGGCCCGCCGATAAGAAGGCTTACATCGCGCCCGTCCATTTTCCAATTGTCGAGTTGTTTAGCCAGTGTAGGGGTGTCCCAAGGCTTACCCGTTACTTCTAAGGTAACAATGCGGTTTCCTTTAGGAATAGCAGCCAGCATTTGCTCGCCTTCTTTCTCTAAAATGCGCTTTATATCGGCGTTCTTACCCCGTTTACCTGCAGGAATTTCAGTAAATGACACCGGCATATCGTTAGGGAATCGACGAATAAATTCTTCAACGCCTGTGTTAACCCAGGCTGGCATCTTTGTTCCGACCGCCACAATTTGTATACGCACTTAATATACCCTTACCGCAGGAAT
Organism: Alteromonas sp. ABH4_454; assembly: GCF_056311775.1. Lineage (NCBI taxonomy): Bacteria > Pseudomonadati > Pseudomonadota > Gammaproteobacteria > Alteromonadales > Alteromonadaceae > Alteromonas > Alteromonas sp. ABH4_454. Next base: position 2,836,770 of record NZ_CM149972.1, read on the forward strand.
GAGTTTTTCTTTTATACAATAAAGGCCATACGCTAATGAGGTATGGCCTTTATCGACCGTGTAGCTATGTATTTCTAGCCAGCGTCTAAATTACTGCGCCCACAGCTTTTCTAACTGATAGAAGTCACGGGTTTCGTCCTGCATAACATGCAAGATAACATCACCAAAATCCACAAGAACCCATTCACCTGTTTCTTTACCTTCTACACTCCCAGGAGCATGGCCGGCATTTTTTGCTTCAACCATTACGTTTTCAGCAATAGAAGATACGTGGCGTTTAGAGTTACCCGAACAAATGATCATGGTATCTGTAATTGTTGATTTGCCGCGAACGTCTAGTTCGATAACATCACGGCCTTTCATGTCGTCAATTTTATCTTTAACAAACTGTTTGAGCTGTTGACTCTCCAAGAGCTTTCCTCACTTACTTAACTTTTATATAACTGATGTTCGTTTATGTATGCTAATACGCTTTCTTCTAGCCAAGACTCGGCAGAAGTAGCCTTTAAAGCGTTTGGCGCATTCGCTTCGTCAGACGTGGCAGCACCTGCTAATACGTCACGAATTTCAGTAGATGAAACACTATACAGTGGTGTGTTGGTCAACACGACATGGCCTGAAGGCTTCGTGTGAATAACACTTTTATCGTTAGTCACATGACGATCTAACCAAGCTTGTATCGCAGGGGGAGGCGAAGATTCTTCGTCGTCTCTGCGCATAACCACTAAGTGACAGTAATCGAGCAGGTCTTCCCACTCGTACCATTTATCCAGATTATACAGTGAATCTGCGCCAATGAAAAAACAGATTGTATCATTGCTTTTTTCTTTCAACGCTCGTAGTGTTTTTACCGTATAAGAGGGTGACGGAAGCGTCAGTTCAATTAACTCTGGAATAAGTCTGTCATTGTTTTGGGAACAAAGTTCAATCATTCTTACCCGGTGGGTTTCTGAAACGCCTACCGACTTATGGGGGGCTAATTTGCACGGCATTAGATAAACATGTTCAATACCCACTTCATCAGCGGCTTTCAGTGCAGCACCAATATGACCTTTATGTGGTGGGTTAAAAGTTCCGCCTAGGATAGCTTTTACATGTTGGTTTGATTGAGAAGAGCGTGATTGACTCACTTGTTTATTTACCTTGTCCGTACCTTATCCATACCCTATTAGGGCTTTTACGCTTGTAACAGCGGGATTTCACGAAGATCTATGCCCATGAACATCATGCAAAGGTGACACATTTCAACATAGGGCCGGGCAATTACATTTTGTTTAAATGCATGGTCAGCTCGTGTAAGTGCGTTTTGTATATCTTCGAGCTGTGCAAGGCTCAAACGATTTAATGCACTTTGATAAAAGCCTTGCCTATTGCGCCATATACCAAACTTTTGCCACTGTATAGGCGTGCCGCTTTGCTGAGCTAGTTTTAGCTTCCATAGCTGCTCCCATTCACGCACAAGCGCCCAGATAATAATGTTTGGCTCTAGACCTTCGCTTTCTAATCGATACAGCATTTTGATACAGCGAGTGCTGTCACCGCTAAGCATCACGTCAACCAACTGGAACACGTTAAAGCGCGATTGGTCCACCATCGCCTGTTCAATTTGCTCGTCTGAAATAGACTGGTTAGGGTAGAGCAGCGCGAGCTTGTCAATCTCTTGCTTGGCGGCCAGCATGTTGCCTTCACAAAAATCGGCAATCATTTTGGCGCCTGTCGCGGTCACGGAAAGCTGATGGGCTTTAAGCTGTTGATTCAACCATGCGTTTAGCTGCTTGCCTTCCAGTGGATAGCAAAGTACCGATACCCCCAGTTCATCGAGAACCTTAAACCATTTGCCGCGCTGTACGTCCTTGCCTATTTTGGGGCCGTGAACGAGCAACAGAATATCAGGGTTTAAAGACGCCGCGACTTCTTGCAGCATTTTGCTGCCTTCAGTGCCTGGTTTTCCTGTGGGTAGCTCTAATTCAATAAACTGCTGGCTAGAAAAAAGCGACATGCTTTGCGTAGCTTCAATTAACTGATTCCAGTTAAAGCCTGTTTCTGCAACAAGCACAGTGCGTTCTTCAAAACCATTAGCCTTTGCTTTCGCGCGAATTTGTTCAATAACATCAAATTTTTGCTGAGGCTCGTCTCCAAATACCAAATAGCATGGACGTAATGCCTTTGAAATGTCTTGGCTAAACTGGTTTGGATAAATTTGCATGAAGAATTCTGATGTCTATTTGTTTTATAGTGACGATACGTTTGGCGCAGCAACTGCCTGACTAGAAAGGCGTCTAATCATGATATCTGCCGCCTCGTTACGCATTTCACTTAACATTAGTTCAAGCTCACGAGACTTTGCCAACACCTGATCTGGGTCGTCTTGATAGTCACGCACCACTTCAAATTGGGCCATCACCGCTTCTTTACCGGGAAATTGAACACGATAACGAACCACGTATATAAGCTCGTACTCGGCAACTTGCCCTGACGGATAAACAGACAGCAACTGGCGCTCTAACTTCTCTGGTAGCAAGTAAATGTTTACGTGTTGGTTAGAGCGGGTTGTTTTATCTACATTAACACTGGATAAACCATAAACGTTAAGGCGTTTATCGAGCGCACGCGCAAGGGGCGCGTGTGCTCGAGCACTTTCAATGGCAACCGTGTTAATGTCGTCGGGTAGGCTAGGGCTACTTCGCAAATGAAAACCACAGCCTGTAACCCAAACGGTAGCTAACACAGCGACTGCAAATTGTAAGTGCTTTTTCATTACCATCTGACCTAGTTAGCTACAATGTTTACAAGCTTGCCAGGAACAACAATCACTTTGCGAATGGTTTTACCTTCGATAAATTGCTGAACGTTAGGCTGCTCTTTCGCAGATGCTTCAATTGTCTCTTTACTTGCATCAGCAGCAATGGTCATTTTCGCGCGAACCTTACCGTTAACCTGAACAATAATAAGTTTCTCGTCTTCAACCAATGCCGCTTTATCTGCCTGTGGCCATGGCGCTGAGTCGATATCTTCACTGTGGCCTAGTACTTTCCAAAGCTCGTGAGCGATGTGCGGGGTAATAGGGTTAAGTAGCAACAAGATTGACTCACAAGCTTCGCGCATAATGGCGATGTCCTGAGCGTTTTCTTGTGGCGCTTTTTGAAGGTGATTCAGTAGCTCCATTACTGCAGCAACCGCAGTATTGAAGGTTTGGCGACGACCTAAGTCATCAGACACTTTCTCAATCGTTTTGTGTACTTCACGGCGAAGTGCCTGCTGGTCTTTCGACAGTGACTTAACGTCAATAGCTTCTGCCGTGCCTTTTTCCACGTGCTCGGTAACAAGCTTCCAGATACGACGTAGGAAGCGGTTTGCACCTTCAACGCCAGAATCAACCCACTCTAGGGTTTGCTCTGGTGGCGCTGCAAACATGGTAAATAGACGGACTGTATCGGCACCGTACAGGTCGATAACTTCTTGCGGATCAATACCGTTATTCTTCGACTTAGACATTTTGGTCATGCCGCCATGAATAACTTCTTCGCCATCTGCTGTTAGCCACGCTTTAACAATGCGGCCTTTGTCATCTTTCTCTGTGCTTACTTCAGTAGGCGAGAACCAAGTTTTCTTACCAGATGCGTCTTCACGGTAGTAAGAGTCGGCTAATACCATGCCCTGGCACAATAGACGCTTAAATGGCTCGTCAGAGTTCACCAAGCCTTCGTCACGTAGCAATTTGTGGAAGAAGCGCGAATAAAGCAAGTGCAAAATGGCGTGCTCGATACCACCAATATATTGATCTACCGGTAGCCAGTAGTTGGCTGAAGTCGGGTCAAGCATGGCATCGTTATTGGTAGCACTTGCGTAACGTGCGTAATACCAAGATGACTCCATAAAGGTATCAAAGGTGTCAGTTTCACGTAACGCAGCTTCACCATTGTATGTGGTCTTAGCCCACTCAGGGTCAGCTTTAATTGGCGAGGTTACGCCATTCATTTCTACGTCTTCAGGTAGCACAACCGGTAGTTGGTCAGCAGGAACCGGAACCGATTCACCGTTTTCCAAATTAAGCATTGGAATAGGCGCGCCCCAGTAGCGCTGTCGGCTTACGCCCCAATCACGTAAACGGTAGTTTACTTTGCGCTTACCACAGCCTTTGTTTTCAAGCTCATCAGCAATACCATTAAATGCCGAATCGAACTCAAGCCCGTCAAATTTTTCCGAGTTAATTAAGCTACCTTTTTCTGTAAACGCAGAAGCTGAAAGGTCGCATTTATCTTCATCATCTGTATTTGGTGCGATAACTTGCTTAATAGGCAAATCGTACTTTGTGGCAAACTCCCAGTCGCGCTGGTCGTGGCCAGGTACTGCCATAACTGCGCCTGAACCGTAGTCCATCAACACAAAGTTAGCGACCCAAATTGGAAGCTTTTCACCAGTTAAAGGGTGGATAACTTCAAAGCCAGTGGCAAAGCCTTTTTTCTCCATCGTCGCTAATTCAGCTTCAGCAACTTTGGTGTTTTTACACTCATCAATAAAGGCTGCTAAATCTGGATTAGACTTCGCTGCAAACTCAGCTAATGGATGCTGCGCCGCTACTGCTACATAAGTTACGCCGTAGAAGGTATCCGGACGGGTGGTGTATACCGTTAAATCGGCAATATCGTTAACCGCTGACGCTAGATCAAACGTAATTTCCACGCCCTCAGAGCGACCAATCCAGTTTGCTTGCATTGCACGTACTTGATCAGGCCATTCTTCAAGCTGTTCTAAATCTTGTAAAAGCTCTTCAGCGTAGTCAGTAATTTTAATAAACCACTGTGGAATTTCTTTTTGTTCAACTAGGGCGCCTGAACGCCATCCGCGACCGTCGATTACCTGCTCGTTAGCCAGAACAGTTTGATCGACAGGGTCCCAGTTCACGGTAGAATTTTTCTTGTACACAAGGCCTTTTTCATAAAGGCGTGTGAAGAACCACTGTTCCCAGCGGTAGTAATCAGATTTACATGTTGTGACTTCGCGGTCCCAGTCGTAACCAAAACCTAGCGAGCGAAGCTGGTTTTTCATGTAATCGATGTTGGAGTATGTCCATTTCGCCGGTGCAGTATTGTTGTTAATCGCTGCATTTTCCGCCGGAAGACCGAAAGCATCCCAACCCATAGGCTGCAATACATTTTTACCCTGCATACGCTGGAAACGGCTAATTACGTCACCAATGGTGTAGTTGCGCACGTGACCCATGTGAAGTCGGCCACTAGGATAGGGGAACATCGACAGGCAGTAGAATTTTTCTTTGTCTACATCGTCGTTTGCTTTAAAAGATTGGTTATCTTCCCAGTATTGCTGAACACGCTGTTCAATGTCTTTCGGATTGTACTGATTATCGGCCATGAAACTTAGGCTTCCGCATTAAAAAGTTAAAACGTTTATGGGGCGGCATAAGGCGAACGATTTACAAGAGAATTTGTAATCTCTCAAGCATTCTTGCCATTTAACCGCACGTGGGATTTTCCCACTTTACATACATATAGCCCAATAGAATAACCCAGCGCTAAGCCATGCCTCAATAGCTTAACACTGAACTAGGCAATATTTATTTCTGCTTGCATGAAAAGTGAGCATTAATGCAGCAGTTTAGGCGCGTTAACGAAGATGACTTGCTTAAACTTTCGCGTACAATTCACATAGCGACCTATTTTTGGTCATTTCTATTAACGCTTAGCGCTGTCTTTATCCGATTTGTTAAATTGTTTATTGCTAAAGGCGGTTAATGCATTTAACTGCTGCGCCTGCACTTTGTCGACAACGGTAACCAAATTGGCAGCGTCCTCGTTCGATGCTCGTTGTCCGTTGAAGTGAATATTGCCAGAGGCGTGGTAGGTAAGGGTAACTTTTGTTTTTGGTGAAGGCTCGCGCTTTGTATCATCGTTCGATGAAGCGTTTTCTTCTGCTGTGCTGAATTCCCAAGTGAGCGCACCTGATACGCCCATTTCTTGAAGAGGACCTAATCCGCCGGTCATTACCACTTTTTTGTTAGGCTCAACATAGCTTATTTGCATGTGTGCCGCACTTGCTGTTTGTGTAACTTCGCAGAAACAACCACCGGCTTTTTCATCAATGCTAAGCCTGCCCTTCCACCAAGTGTGATCTTTTGGCCACCACTTATCCACGTCGTGAATAAAGTGAGAATACACGGCTTCGATAGGGGCCGCACTTTCACTTTCGTTAGTAATAGAAAATCCAGAATTGTCCGCATAGTTTACCTTAGCGAGGCAAAATGGAGAAAATATAGCACCCAGTAGACTCGAAAAGAGCACGGTTTTGCCAGCTTTCGTTATTGTCGTCATTGTTCTAACCTTTGGTTTTTATTATTCGTGTTGGCTGCTTGCTAATCTAAATTTCACTATGTATCGCACTTACTGCCGTTAAAAAGCTACACCTTGTTTCTCTATGTATCAATATGAACAGAAACCTTAGTGCCTGCTCGTTATGCGTTAATCAATGCATTAAGACGCCAAGCTGGTTGTTTGTTGTTCAATTAACAACGTAAAGCTGCCTTATTAGAGTTAACCGTTTGACAGTGCTGTTAATTAGGGTTTCACTTAAGTAAAGAAACGAAAATAGAACAGGCATGTCTGTAGACACTAATATATATGCGTTAAATGTAGACGCGCTATCACCTACCATAAATCGCCGAGCGGTAAACAGTGCCTTAAAAGACGATGAAGCGCTAAACGCGACTTTTATTGGGCAAGAGCGTGCACGGGAAGCGCTAACATTCGGATTAGGTATTAACACCAAAGGTTACAACCTTTACGTAATGGGTGAGCCTGCTACAGGGCGTTTCACTTTAGTAAAAGACTACATTGAACGCCAAGTCGCACAGCTTTGCGCACCCGATGATTGGTGTTATATCAACAACTTCGATGATGAACGCCAACCTGTAGCGCTAAAATTTCCGCCAGGTGGTGGCAAGGCATTTCAAAAAGATATGGCTGCACTTATTGATGATGTGTTGGATTCACTGCCTATTGCATTTGATAACCCTGGTTATCAGCGCCGCCGCGCCTCTATCTCCAGAGAGTTTGAACAAAAGTATGACGCTGCTATAGATGCTGTAGAGCGTTACGCACAAGCTAACGACGTTGCCCTTTACGAAGAGGGTGGGTCAATTACGTTTTCACCCATCATCAACGGCAAGCCGATAAGAGATACTGATTTTGCATCGCTCACTGACGAGCAGCGAGAAGGCTTTTACACGCTCATTGATGACTTAGAAAACAGACTGAGTGAAAGTCTGTTGAGTTTACCTACGTGGAAACGCGAAAACTCAGAGCGTCTGCGTGAGCTAGACAAAAAGACCGCAGAGCACGTGATTAAGCCGCTTATCAAAGTGTTTGAGCACAAGTACGCCTCTGAGCTTGGGGTTATGAAGTATCTAAAACAGCTCAAGACCGCTTTGGTTAACGCTATCTTAGTTATTCGTAATGAAGAGCAAAAAGAGGAAAAGAGTGACGATTTCGATAAGAAGATATTTTTAGAAGAGCAGTTTCTTCCTAATGTATTGGTATCAAATAAATTAGACGATGCGGCACCTGTTATTTACGAGCCGAACCCTACCTACCAAAACCTGTTCGGTAAAATTGAATACACCAACATTCATGGAAGCGTATTTACCAATTACAGAATGATACAGTCAGGTGCGCTGCACCGGGCAAATGGCGGCTACCTTTTATTGGATGTTGACCAACTAATAGAGCAGCCCTTTGTGTGGGATACCCTGAAACTTGCCATTAAGTCACAGCGCTTGCGCATGGATTTACCCCAGCAAGACGTGGGTATGGTGAATAACATCACGCTAAACCCTCAGCCTATCGACTTAAATGTGAAAATCGTTTTGTTAGGCTCCCGCGATTTGTACTACACCCTGCAAGATTATGATGACGAGTTTGACGAACTTTTCAGAGTGTTAGTGGATTTTGACTTAGAAATCCCCGTTACTCGACAGGCGCTTTTCGACTTTGTAGGCAAGGTGCGCGCGCATCTTAATACACTAGGGCTTGAAGGTATAACGGCTAATGCCATGTGCAGGCTGGTTGAATATTCACTTAGAATGGCGGAACACAAAGAAAAGCTTTCTGCGCATTTTGCTGAAGTTATCGAGCTGGTCAATGAAGCCTACTATTTCTGTAAGAAGTCGAATGCCGACACGCTAGAGCTTGATCATCTAAAGACAGCATTAAGTGCCAAAAAACGCCGCACAGGCCGCGTTAGTCAAACGCTTTTAAACGATATTAAAGAAGGTCACGTGCTTATTGCCACTGAGGGCAAAGCGGTAGGAAAAGTCAACGGATTAACCGTATTGGATATTGGTGACACCGCATTTGGTACGCCTGCTCGCATTACATCTACTGTGTTTGCTGGGGCAAGTGGCGTAGTTGATATCGAGCGTGAAGTAGAGCTTGGACAGCCCATACACTCTAAAGGGGTTATGTTACTGAACGGCTATTTAGGTAATAAATACGCTCAGCATTTCCCGCTAACACTATCTGCAAACATCGCGTTGGAACAGTCTTACGGTCATATAGACGGTGACAGTGCATCACTAGGCGAATTGGTTGCGCTTATATCTGCGCTGACTGAAATTCCATGCCTACAAACCTTGGCTATTACAGGTTCAATAAACCAATATGGTGAAGTGCAAGCCGTTGGCGGGGTAAACGAAAAGATAGAAGGCTTTTTTGACTTATGTCAGCACCGCGGCCTAACCGGTACGCAGGGCGTAATTATTCCTAAATCGAATGCAATAAACTTGGTATTAGATGCCACAGTTATCGACGCCGTGAAAAAAGGGCTGTTTCACATTTATACCGTTGAAACTGTCGATGATGCGCTGACTATTTTGATGGAGCAAGAAGCCGGCAAAATTAGTAGTAAAGGGCGCTACCCTAAAAACTCTATTAACTACCATGCGGTAAATCGTTTATACAATATCGCCCTTATTGTTAATGGTGGTGATGGCGAATAGCTATGAGAGAGAGTAGCTCGCTAGGTTTCTGGGGAGTTGAAGATTACACGACGGCTTAAATTAGAATAAGGGTATGAATTTATTTGAGTAAGGGAGTACATAGTTATGAATAGGAAGTTAATAAGTAGCATAGGGGTTGTGCTACTTGGTTGTGGGGTTATCTATGTAAGTAATCAATACTCTTCTGATTCAAGCGAAACAACGTATTCGCCCATTGAAGAATATAAGGTTACTGACACGATAACAGGTAATGCTTCCGAAGAAATAGCCCTCGCTGATACTAAGAACTACTCTTCTTGTTTAACCTTTCTTCACCAGCAAAAGCAGCAAAACACCGCCTGGGCTCGGAATACCCACACCAGTTGGGATCGCTACATTAAAGAGGGTGTCTATTCTCTTAATGATGTCACACTGGTTGTCGAACATTTTCTAAACTCAAATTTTGCTGAAAGTTTTCGAATTGAATACTTAAGAAGTGACGCGCCAACTTCTTTGCAAACGAAGGATTTAAACGACAGATTCTTTGATGCAGAACCTTTAGCTAAAGAATGGGGCTTGTCAGTAATGATAAAGGTTCCCAATTCCAAGTTTAAGAATTTCGAGCGTTTAACGCTATTAGAAAAACAAACGACGCTTGCTGAAAACGATGTGAGTGTTGACGATGTCGCGTACTTCCTTCTAGATGAAAATACGTCAGATGACAGCATACTCATGATGTTCGAGGCGCTAGAGAACCCTTTTGCCAAAGTTTCCTATGATCGTTACGCCACAACTTCGCTTCTTGACTATGCCATTATGGGCAACCGGGATAATATTGTTGAGGCTATGCTTAAGCGGGGATTTAGACCCACGCAAGACGAATACTTAGGCTCTAGCATGGAGTGGGCACTTAGTGCACTGACATACAGCTTTCATACTGATAACCGAGCATCCGCAGCTAATATTGTATTAAGGTTATTGGATTTTAACGCAGCCGCGCGTTTCGAGTCACAAACGTATGAACTAATAGAAGGGCGTTTTCCTCGAAATTTTTATAGATTTGACGATAGCGAAATTCAGACGCTCATCGTTGACTATAATTTAGATTTAACTTCGATAGCCCAAAGAAAAAATATACGCATAAGTGAAAATCATCCCCTCATTGAAACGCTAGAAAAACAACAGTTGGCAAGTGTACAAGGGAGTTTAAATCACACCGAGTTACAACGTATCACTACGGAATGTAACGCGCACGTGACAGAGCTAAACAAACGCTGGCAACCACGAGAAATACATGATGTCGTATCCGAGGTTGCTTCACGTTTTGATGGTGATAAAAAAGCGATCATCCGTAAACTTTCTGCTACAGATCCAGTGCTAGTTGATTATTACCTTCGTAAATATAGAACACCCACTGAAGGTGTACCTGTAAATCAAGCTTTGATAGATAGAATAGATTCTTCATACACTTACTTTAGAGAAAGGAAAGCGCAACAAGGCATTGATTTAATATTGTCTGAGCCTGTGCATAAAAGTCAGCATGAATTTGTGATGTACAAGTTGCTAATGTTCCAAACAGGCTATTCCGCCATTATCCAGAGTCCATTCTGGAGCGGGATAAATGATTATAACCAACTAACCTTCAGAAGACTTCTGAACAGTGACTTTATAGAAAAGATGTCGGTCTTAGGTGTACCCATTTACGAACCCGACGCTTATGGTAAGAGTTTAGTTTACTATGCGGCGTCAAAGCATGATGCGGAATTAATCTCATACCTCTTTGAAAATAATGTTCAATTCAGTGGCTCAAAAGAAGGGGAAGATCCTCTTCATATTGCACTCAATATCAGAAAAAACACTAACTCACTAATGAGTATTGAAAAAACGGTTAACGAGCTAATGCGTTTTAAGCCCACTATTGATAAATTTCATAAAAGTCGAATGAAATTAGTAAAGCTTTATTACCCGAAAAGTTATGCAAGACTTACCGCGTTACATCCTGAGTTACGTGTCAACGAAGATGAAGCAATTTCTCTTCCGACGACTTATCTCTATACTTACTTTTAGCGACTAGCATTAAAAAAGGGGGCAGTTGTTTTAGCCATCCTGAGAAAAAAGGGAGCTTATGCTCCCGTTTATAAAGATTTTTAGTGCTCGTTATTAGCAAAACCAATGTTTATGATTTTGTACTTTTTTCTACTTGGGCGGCATGCGAAGTCCGCCATCTAAACGGATAGTCTCACCATTTAAATAGCTGTTGTTCGCCATGTGGATAACCAGTTTTGCGAATTCTTCGGGCAGCCCTAGACGCTTAGGAAACTGTACGTTGGCAGAAAGGGCGTCTTGCACCTTTTCAGGCATAGCAAGCAGCATAGGCGTGCCCATCACGCCAGGCGCTATCGTATTAACGCGAATTCCTAGCGGCGCTAAATCGCGAGCCATTGGCAGGGTTAGACCAATAATTCCACCTTTGCTTGCAGCATAAGCAGTTTGACCTATTTGACCTTCGTAACCTGCGACTGAAGCAGTATTGATAATAAGCCCGCGTTCGCCTTCATCGTTAATTGGCGACTGTTTGGCCATAGTTGCAGCCACTAAACGAGATACGTTAAAACTGCCAACCAAGTTAATATCGATAGTTTTTTGAAAATCGCCGAGTGGGGCAGGGTTACCTTCTTTATCGAGTAAACGTTTTGCGGGCGCAATACCTGCACAGTTAATCACTAAAGAAATGGCGCCAAACCTTTCGGTTGTCGCGTCTATCGCCGCTTGAACAGAGGCTTCATCACGAACATCGGTTTTGGTGAAAAGTGTGTTGTCGTTACCTAATTCTTCAACGCGTTGCGCGCCAAGTTCGTCATTTAGGTCGAAAAGGCTGACGTTGGCACCCGCTTCGCGAAGCGCAATCGCGGTAGCATGACCAAGTCCAGAGCAACCACCAGTAACAATGGCGGTAAGATTGTTTAGCGTCATAGTTTTCCCTTAAACCCTATTTGTTCACTGTTATTAACGTGATGTTAACGGGAAGTAAGAAGAAAAACTATGGTGCCGAAAGGGAACGGCACCTTTTATTCAGTTATTTTGTAGCTATTTTGGCAACTGAATTTTACAGTCTTCGCTTTGACGATAAATAATTAGCGTGTGACCAATTACCTGAAGCTTAACTGAGTTGGTTTCACGTACAATGGCATCCATGATAAGCGCTTTTTCTTCGCGATCATCAGTTGGTACCTTAACTTTAATTAATTCATGGTGACTAAGTGCGTTGTCAATCTCTGCAACTACACCTTCTGTCAGGCCGTTCCCACCTAGCTGCACAACAGGTTTTAACGGGTGTGCAAGACCTTTTAGGAATTGTTTCTGTTTATTTGAAAGTTTCATCTAGTAATATTTCTTACAATTAATCTGTTAGTTTATGCTTGAAATAACGTATTCTAACGCCATCTTCTCTACAATCCTAATGACATTGTACTGGAATGACAAAAAAGAAACACTCCGCCAGCAGTAAACGCTGGTTACAAGAACACGTCAACGACCATTATGTGCAAAAAGCAAATAAGGAAGGTTGGCGCTCGCGAGCTATTTATAAACTGGAAGAAATCCAGAAAAAAGATAAGCTTATAAAGCCAGGAATGACACTTGTAGACCTTGGTGCTGCACCAGGGGGCTGGTCTCAGCTAGCTGCACAGCTTGTTGGCGACAATGGTCAAGTTATCGCGTGCGATATTTTGCCCATGGATCCGATAGTTGGCGTAGACTTTCTACAAGGTGATTTCAGAGAGGACGCGGTTCTCGACGCACTATTGAACAGAATCGGTGGGAACACCGTAGATATTGTGTTGTCTGATATGGCACCGAACCTTGCAGGTAACGCTTCGGTTGACCAATCTCGCTCTATGTACCTTTGCGAACTAGCGCTAGATATGTGTCACCAAGTTTTAAAGCCTGGAGGTTCTTTTGTCATTAAGGTGTTCCAAGGTGAAGGTTTTGTTGAGTTCATGAACGCACTTAAACAATCTTTCACAACCATAAAGACGCGTAAGCCTGACTCGTCCAGATCACGTTCTCGTGAGGTGTATTTGGTGGCTTGTGGGTATAAAGTGTAGTACGCTTTGGGTTAAGCGGTTTTCGTTGCGAGTTGTGCCGTTTATTCAATAAACAACTTGTTGAATATACAAGCAATTCGGGTTTATAGAGGTTAGTAGCATTGAGCGATATGGCAAAAAATTTAATCTTATGGTTAGTCATCGCCGTTGTTTTAATGTCGGTTTTTCAGAGCTTTTCACCGAGTGAATCGTCTCGTTCGCAAACTGACTACACAACGTTTTTGAGAGAAGCAGAGCAGGGAAATATTCGTGAAGTTCGCATCAACAATAGTGGCGAAATTCGCGGTACAAAGCGTTCAGGCGAAACTTTCCAAACATTCGTACCTTACTTCGACGACAAGTTAGTATCTGACTTAGTTAAAAACGACGTAAGAGTTTACGGTGAACCACCGGAAGAGCAGTCTCTTCTAACGTCAATTTTCATTTCATGGTTCCCCATGCTATTGCTTATTGGTGTATGGATTTTCTTCATGCGTCAAATGCAAGGTGGCGGCGGCCGTGGCGCTATGTCTTTCGGAAAGAGCAAAGCTCGCTTACTTGGTGAAGACCAAATCAAGACGACATTTGCTGACGTAGCAGGCTGTGATGAAGCTAAGGAAGACGTATCTGAATTAGTCGACTTCCTTCGCGACCCGTCTAAGTTCCAGAAGCTTGGCGGTAAGATCCCGAAGGGCGTGCTAATGGTAGGTCCTCCAGGTACGGGTAAAACGTTACTTGCGAAAGCTATCGCGGGTGAAGCAAAAGTACCTTTCTTTACTATTTCGGGTTCTGATTTCGTTGAAATGTTCGTAGGTGTTGGTGCATCGCGTGTTCGTGATATGTTCGAACAAGCCAAAAAAGCAGCGCCTTGCATTATTTTCATTGACGAAATTGACGCGGTAGGCCGTCAACGTGGTGCTGGTTTAGGTGGTGGTCACGACGAGCGTGAACAAACACTTAACCAAATGCTTGTTGAAATGGACGGCTTTGAAGGCCACGAAGGTATTATCGTTATTGCCGCAACTAACCGCCCAGACGTTCTTGACCCTGCGCTACTTCGCCCTGGTCGCTTCGACCGTCAGGTTGTAGTAGGTCTGCCAGATATTCGCGGTCGTGAACAAATTCTTAAGGTTCATATTCGCAAAGTACCTGTTGCTGACAACGTAGAACCTTCTGTTATTGCTCGTGGTACACCAGGTTTCTCAGGTGCCGATTTGGCGAACCTAGTAAATGAAGCTGCATTGTTTGCTGCCCGTGGTAACAAACGTCTGGTTTCAATGGAAGAGTTTGAGAAAGCGAAAGACAAAATCATGATGGGCTCTGAACGTAAGTCTATGGTGATGTCTGAGCCTGAAAAAGAGATGACAGCGTATCACGAAGCAGGTCACGCCATTGTTGGTCGCCTAGTGCCAGAGCACGATCCGGTTTACAAAGTGTCGATCATTCCACGCGGTCGCGCGTTGGGTGTGACCATGTACTTGCCTGAGCAAGACCGTGTAAGTCATTCTAAACAACACTTAGAAAGCATGATTTCTAGCTTGTTTGGTGGGCGTATTGCTGAAGCCATCATTTATGGCGATGACAAAGTAACAACGGGTGCATCTAACGACATCGAGCGCGCAACTGAAATTGCACGTAAGATGGTAACTCAGTGGGGCTTGTCGAGCAAAATGGGTCCAATGCTTTATGCTGAAGACGAAGGTGAAGTGTTCCTAGGTAAGTCTATGTCTAAGGCAACGAATATGTCTGATGACACAGCACGTGCTATTGATGCCGAAATCAAGTCATTGATTGACAGCAACTACGAACGCGCTCAAAAAATCCTTGAAGACAATATTGATATCTTACACTCAATGAAAGACGCACTGATGAAGTACGAAACCATTGATGCTAAGCAAATCGATGATCTGATGAACCGCACTGACGTTCGTCCTCCTGCAGACTGGGATGACAGCAAGCCGTCTGGTGGCGATAAGCCAAGCGGTGGTGCACCAGTTCGCGAAGGTGAAATTAAAAACGACGGTGTTGATAAACCGTCGGTAGGCAAGCCGGGTGATATTCCAAGCTAAGCCTCTACACTAATTAAAAAACGCCAGTTCAGCTGGCGTTTTTTGTTAGAGCAGTTTGATTTTAATCTAATGCTTATCGCTATCTCTGTGGGTTAAAATCAGTTTGCTTTATAGCTTCATCTTTAAAGAACAATAATGCGAGTAATTCATGCAGTTTGGAAAGCACTTCGTCGATCTATCACAGTCTCATGTGATGGGCATATTAAATGTAACCCCTGACTCTTTCTCTGACGGTGGCAAGCACGCCAATGTGACGCAAGCCGTTGAACATGCGCATCGCATGCTTGATGATGGCGCGACCTTCATTGACGTAGGCGGTGAATCTACGCGACCTGGCGCCCCTGATGTATCTTTGCAAGAAGAACTAGACCGCACAATACCTGTTATTGAAGCCGTCGCTAAAAATAGCGATGTTGTGATATCTATTGATACCAGTAAAGCAGAAGTAATGCGTGAAGCAGCTAAGGCGGGTGCAGGGTTAATTAATGATGTACGTGCTTTACAAGAACCCGGTGCATTGGAAGCCGCAGCTGATGCTAACGTCCCCGTGTGCTTAATGCATATGAAGGGGCAACCTCGAACTATGCAAAACAACCCTGAATATAGTGATGTTATTGACGAAGTAAGCCAATTTTTAATAGCTCGCGCAAAAGTATGTGAGCAAGCCGGCATTGCGAAAGCGTCCATATTGTTCGACCCAGGCTACGGATTTGGTAAAACGCTAGAGCATAACTATGCCCTGGTTAAACATCTGCCTGATATTATGTCGTTGGGCTTTCCTGTCTTAGTTGGAATGTCACGCAAATCAATGATAGGCAATTTGCTTAACAGAAAAGTAGATGAGCGCTTGGCTGGAAGCGTAAGCCTCGCTACAATTGTCGCCCAAATGGGCGCACAGATTATTCGCGTTCACGACGTTAAAGAAACAGCGGACGCTGTCAATATCGTGAAAATGCTGAATACGATTAAATAAGGAATAATAATGACTCAGCGCAAATATTTCGGCACCGATGGTATACGTGGAAAAGTGGGTGAGAGCAATATCAACCCAGAGTTTGTTACCAAATTAGGGTGGGCCGCAGGTAAAGTTCTAGCTGGCCGCGGCACAAATAAAGTACTTATCGGTAAAGACACACGTATATCTGGCTACATGCTAGAGTCCTCTCTAGAAGCTGGTCTATCGGCTGCAGGCATTAATATCGGCTTGCTAGGACCTATGCCCACACCGGCTATTGCGTATCTAACGAAAACATTCCGTTCTGAAGCGGGTATCGTAATCAGTGCCTCCCATAACCCTTTTTACGATAACGGCATCAAATTTTTCTCTGCTCAAGGCTTTAAGCTAGATGACGACATTGAGCTAGCTATTGAAGACATGTTAGAGCGACCAATGACATGCGTAGCTTCTGACAAGTTAGGTAAAGCTACACGAATTAATGACGCAGCAGGTCGTTACATTGAATTTTGTAAGGGTACATTCCCGTCTGAGCTATCGTTAACAGGTCTAAAAATAGTGGTAGATTGCGCGCACGGCGCAACGTATCACATAGCACCAAATGTGCTTCGCGAGCTAGGCGCAACAGTTATTGAACTGGGAACAGCGCCTGATGGCCTAAACATCAACGACGGCGTTGGCGCAACTTCTATGAACGCCATTGTAGAAAAGGTTAAAGAAACCAGCGCTGACCTTGGCTTTGCACTAGATGGCGATGGCGATCGCATTATGATGGTTGATCATCTCGGTAACGTTTTAGACGGTGACCAGATTGTTTACATCATCGCGCGCGACGCACTTAAAAATGGCAAAATGCAGGGTGGTGTCGTTGGCACCTTGATGAGTAACCTTGGTCTTGAAAATGCGCTTTCAAAGCTGGGCGTTCCATTTGTAAGAAGTAACGTAGGCGACAGATACGTGATGGAATTGCTGCAACAAAAAGGCTGGGCTATTGGCGGTGAGAATTCAGGTCATGTACTTAACCTTAATATGAGCTCGACTGGCGATGGTATTGTTGCAGGGCTTCAGGTACTTGCTGCTATGTTGCGTTCTCATATGGACCTACACGACTTAGCGAGCGGTTTTGACATGTACCCGCAAACACTGGTTAACGTGCGTTACGCAAACCAAGAAGTAGATTATCTTTCACATCAAGATGTACAAAACGCTAAGAAAGAAGCGGAATCTGCGTTAGGTAAGACGGGGAGGGTATTACTGCGTAAAAGTGGTACTGAACCACTAATCCGTGTAATGGTAGAGTCGAACGACGATGCTCAATCTCATAAATGGGCTGAGCATATTGCAGAAACTGTTCGTAATCTCGCCAATTAGTTGGCGTAGCAGGAAATTTTGCTTTTTGTGCTTGTATCTTTTCAATTAAATAGTTAATATCACGCCCGCTTTAAAGACAGGGCTAAGGTCTGCGTTGTGAGTGAAAATGTAAGAAAGCCATTCGTGGCTGGCAATTGGAAAATGAATGGAAATTTGGCATTAGTTGCTGAATTTAATCAGAAACTTGCTGATGTAAAAGCTGAATCGGAAATCGTGATTTGTGCTCCTTCTCTACTTTTACACGCATTTGAAACTCGTTCATTTGCTATCGGTACTCAAAACGTAAGTCATTTAGAAAATGGCGCACATACTGGTGAGCTATCAGTCCAAATGCTTAAAGAAGCAGGTTGTGAGTACGCAATCGTTGGGCACTCTGAAAGACGCGAAGACCAAGGTGAGTCAAGCGAACTTGTAGCGCTAAAAGCTAAGCAGTGTGTCGCATCTGGCATAGTTCCTATCATTTGTGTGGGTGAACCCCTTGAAGTGAGAGAGGCTGACAACGTAGAGTCGTTTGTTGGTGAACAGCTAGACGCACTTGTTAATGCAATGTCTGTGGATGAACTAAGCAAAACAGTTATAGCTTACGAACCAATTTGGGCAATAGGTACAGGTAAAACTGCAAGCCCAGAACAAGCACAAGACGTTCACGAATTTATTCGTGGCTACTTTAATAAAGTAGACACAGAGCTGGCACAGGGCCTACGTATTTTATACGGCGGAAGTGTTAAGCCAGATAATGCCAACACCTTGTTTGCGCAAAAAGACGTAGATGGCGGTTTGATTGGCGGGGCCAGTTTAAAGGCTGAAGATTTTATTTCAATTTGCCAAGCGGCAAACTGACGAGGTATTTATGATTTACGAAGTGCTATTAGTAGCATACCTAATTGTTGCACTTTTACTTATTGGATTTGTTCTAATTCAACAGGGTAAAGGCGCAGATATGGGCGCTTCATTTGGCTCAGGTGGTTCAAACACAGTATTTGGCTCGTCTGGTTCTGGTAACTTTATGACGCGTACCACCGGCATTTTGGCAGGTTTATTTTTCTTCATTAGCCTTACTTTAGGTGCATTGACCGCCAACCGCGAAAGTGCTGAAGATGAATGGAACAACTTAGAAGTTCCAGCCGCTGTTGAAGAACCAGTACAGCTTCCGGCTGACCAAGATGTGCCTGTTATTGAAGACGCGGCGCAAAGCGACGTACCAGCGGTTGAAGCTGATGCTTCTGATGTGCCTGTAACTGACGGCTCTGAAGGTTCAAACTAATAATATAAAGATTTCGCGGAAGTGGTGGAATTGGTAGACACGCCATCTTGAGGGGGTGGTGGGCATAGCTCGTGCGGGTTCAAGTCCCGCTTTCCGCACCAAATAGTATTAAAAGCCAGCGCTATGCTGGCTTTTTGCTTTTCTCCGCTTTTTTGCTGTAGTAGCGCAGCTTTAGCAAATATCTGTTGAGAACGAGACATTTGTAACAAAGCGTTAAAATCTAAAATTTACAGGATGTTATACCTGTCCCTATAATAGTTAATCAGCTATTCTTAACATCAATATCTATTTCGACTGCTTTAAATTCACAACAATCTTCACGGGGCACTATAGTGCAAAAGACACTAAGCCAGACTTTATTCCAAACCTTGTTAATTGGGATTGTTATAGCATCACTTCTGATTATTGGCGCTGTTTGGCGTTCTGCAAACACTCTCGTTGTTCAGAATATCGATCACGATATTCAATTGGCTGAAAAAGTTTTCGATAAAGTTGTTGCCGACAGGCAAGCCGTTATTAAAAGTGTATCTAAAGTCTTGGCGCGTTCCTTTGATTTTAGGCGCGCCGTTGGAACCGAGAATATTCCCTCTATTGAAGCTGCATTTACGAGTTATGCAGATCGCCTAAATACCAAAATTATCGCGTTAGTGAGCCTAGACCACAAAGTTGTTGCAACCCATACAGACTTATTCGAAGTTGGTCAGGATGTAGAGAGCAGTCTATCGCTCGTTGCAAAAGATCGAGACAGCGGCTTTTTTGTTGTATCTAATGATTTAATTCAGCTTAACCTTATTCGGGTAGAGATCCCTACACTCAGATATTACATGCTAATTGGTGTTGAATTTGACGATGATTTACTTGAACAGCTAAAACAACTTGTTGATGCAGAGATTATTATTTCTAAAGCAGATTCAAACGAGATCATTAAAGCAACATTAGATAAGGGTGAAGCACATCGAATAATTACATCAGAACAAGACCCGTCTTGGGTGGATGTGACCTTTAAAGACGAATTAACTTACTTGGCGCGTCAGGTAAGCATAGGCTCTGAGCAAAACTTACCTGTCGCTATTACATTAGCCGTCGATACAACGTCTTATTTCAACGCCTTTACGCGAGTTCAATTAACCATTTTAGCATCCTGTCTGCTAGCAATTTTAGTTGCGCTCGGGCTTTCCCTGTTTCTTGCAAGAAATGTGAGCGAGTCTGTCTCTAAACTAGTTAAAGCCGTAAATAAAGTAGCATCGGGTAGTTATGGTTCAACTCTTGAATCACCGTCGAAACTAAAAGAAATTACAGAACTTGCAGTTGCCGTAGACAGCATGCAAGAAAGTATTAAGAGTCGTGAAAAGCACATTCGTTACCAGGCGGAACACGATGTATTAACCGGTCTTTTCAATCGTAATTATGTTGAAGACTATTTTGAGTCCCAAATAAAAGAGGGGCAAGCGGTTCAAGTTGTAGCTATAACGGTTATTGGGTTTAGAACCATAAATGATTTATATGGTTACTCAAATGGTGATAACACGTTAAAGGCACTTTCTGAACGTTTGCAGCGCTGGCCGGGCACCTCAGCACGGCTTGCTGGCGGCGAGATACTGTATATTTCACACGAATCGTTAAACGACGATCAGTTGGAAACACTTAAACACATTTTGGAACAGCCTGTTGAGAGCAACTTAATTGCCATACCCGTTAAAGTTGCTATGGCGATAATCGAGTGTCCTCAAGATGCCTCTTCTTCTGAAGAGCTATTTAGAAAGATGAACATAGTGACCGATGAGGCGATTCATAGTGATAGCTGGTGTGTACGGTATCGGACCGATTTAGAGGATAGGTATAATCGCAGGCTTGCCATAACAACGGAATTGAAGCGGTCGCTTGTAAGCCAGCAGGACGAACTGTCTATGGTTTACCAGCCCAAGGTTGACTTGCAAACGATGAAAGTTTGCAGCATGGAGGCGTTGATCCGCTGGAACAATAGCGCGCTTGGTTTTGTACCGCCAGATGAATTTATTACTATTGCCGAGCAAGCAGGGTTGATAGAGCAAGTAACGACCTGGGTGATGCAGCAAACCATTACTGACTTATCTTACTTTAGATCGAAAGGTTATCGGTTCACTGTTGCTATGAACCTGTCGACCCAAGACATTCAAAATAAAGTATTACTCAGCAAGCTAGTAGCCCTTTTAACGAAAGAAGGGCTATCACCAGAATCTTTAGAACTTGAAATAACCGAAAGTGATTTAGTTGCTGATGCATCACTTGCCATTGAAAACCTTAACGAATTAACCGCCAGAGGCTTTCACTTCGCAATTGATGACTTTGGTACTGGCTATTCGTCATTGGCCTATTTAAAGAACTTACCTGTTAAAACGATTAAAATAGACAAGAGCTTTATTCTTTCTCTGGCTAGCGATGAGAACGATCAACAAATTGTTCATACCGTGCTTAGTTTGGCAAATGTCTTTAATTTGAAAGTGGTCGCCGAGGGTGTAGAAGATTTAGCTTCCCTTGAAATTCTGAAAGAGTGGGGCTGCGATATTGCTCAAGGTTATTACATTAGCCGTCCGCTGAATCGTTCAGACCTTGAAGATTGGCTTCAAAATACGCCTTTCGGTGAATAGCTTTCTTATAAGGAAAAGTTTATTTTCTAAGTATACGCAATGCTTTGTTGCTGGGTATGTACTCATATGAAGGTGATTTTTCTTCATTCCTGCCATTTTGCACTGTTCATGCGACTTGGCGTTGTTAAGGCGACTTGGCATTGTTAATGCAAAAACTAATAACGAGACGTATAGAAACGCTTTATAGGCCCAATTCTATCACCACGTGTGAGTATTTTGCCTACTGAGTTGTGAAATTACTTCAAAAACAAGGAATTTATTATGGACATCATTCGTATACTTTTATCAATTTTACTTCCACCACTAGGCGTATTTTTACAAGTTGGCCTAGGTGCCCACTTTTGGATTAATATCCTGCTAACTATTCTTGGCTATTTTCCAGGCGTTATCCACGCAATTTATATCATTGCCAAAAAGTAGTTGATGTCACTTGCTATACTGCGCGAGTAACAATGCAATAAGTGTTGTAAAGCAGTAATGAAAACAAACAAAAGCCAGCTTTTTTAAGCTGGCTTTTTCATGTAACACTAATAAAAAAGCGAAGCGCTTAAAAGCGCTTCAGTGTTTCTATCTAAGCCGTAATTTTTTCTTCGTCTAACTCTTGTTTCATTTCTTTTTGATATTCTTCAGCAAGCTTGGTTTTCTGACGATCATTTAAAACATTGCCAGCAACTTGGAAAAACTCTTGCTCTTCATCGGCAAGGTGATGCTCTACCTTTTCTTGTAGATTCTTTAAATGACGTAACCAAGCAGGTGAACTCATGTCCGTTTCGTCTAACTTCGATAGCAGTTCATCAATTTCATGGTGTTCTGCGATACCGTGGCGCGTTAAATCCACCGTAGAATCTTTCTCTAACAGGTGAGTATAAAAATGGCGCTCTTCCGCTATCGCATGACTTTCAAGCTGTGTTTTTAACTCTTCAAAGTATTCGCGACGTGCCGCAGTGTTACCGCTGGTTTCAGCTAGGATCTTAAGCAGTAAACGTTGTTTCTCGTGGTCCTGACGCAGTGCTTCAAAAATTTTCATGGTAAGTTCCTTTTGCATATTTAAAAGTGAATGACACTTCTAGTAATGCGATTTTTATTCCATGAATCTTATGTGTATTAGTTTATGATTTTGCTTGCTTTTCTTGGTTCATCGTCGACTAAAAGGTAGGGGGAGCATAGATGTAGAGCAATATTTACAAAGGGGTTGCCGATAAATTCACGGCGGCTTTACCGTAAATCTATCGACAAGCTGCGATAAAAAGGAGAGGGGTTATACGCCTTGTGCCACCATGGCGTCAGCAAGTCGCCTGAACGCTGCAATGTTAGCGCCCTTCATATAATTTACGTACTTGCTATCACCACTGTCTACCTTTCCTTCGTCTAGACAGCGTTGATGAATACTCTCCATAATAGAATATAGTTGGTCATCTAGCGTATTAGCGTCACGTTGATTGAACATTGCGTTTTGGCTCATTTCTAAGCCAGATAAAGCAACACCGCCCGCATTTGATGCTTTACCCGGAACGTAAACAATTTTAGCGTCTAAAAAGCGTGATTGCGCTTCGTTCGTGCACGGCATGTTCGCACCCTCTAAAACCATTTGGCAGCCATTATCCAGTAATGCTTTTGCGTCGTCTTCGAGTAGCTCATTCTGCGTTGCGCAGGGTAAAGCAATATCACATTTTAAATGCCATGGTTTTTTATCAGGTACCCACTTACCCATGCTTTCGTCAGCCATATCCGCAAGAATATTATTACGGTTAGCGTGATTATCTATCGCCCATTTAAGCGCAGTATCAGTTAACCCATCTTCATTATGTAAAAGCCCTCGACTATTAGAAAGGGAGATAACCTTCCCACCTTTTTCTACCGCTTTAAGTGCGCCATGCAGTGCTACATTACCCGCGCCAGATACTGCTATGGTCTGGCCTTCTATTTTTGTATCTCGGTGCTTGCACGCAGCTTCTAAAAAGTAGATTAAGCCAAAGCCTGTCGCTTCTGTACGAACATAACTACCGCCAAATTCTAAGCCTTTACCTGTTAATACACCTTCAAACTTATTGTTTAACCTGCGGTACTCGCCATAAAGGTAGCCTATTTCACGGGCTCCAACGTTGATGTCGCCAGCTGGTACGTCGGTATTGGCGCCTATGTGTCGCTGTAGCTCACGCATAAATGCTTGGCAAAACAGCATAATGTCTCGGTCGGTTCGGCCTTTAGGGTTAAAGTCTGAACCGCCTTTACCGCCACCCATAGGAAGGCCGGTCAGCGCATTTTTAAAACATTGCTCAAAGGCTAAAAACTTTAGCACCGATAAATTTACGGTCGGGTGAAAACGCAAGCCGCCTTTATAAGGACCCATTGCTGAATTATGCTGCACGCGCCAGCCTTGGTTAACTTCAATGTTGCCTTCACTGTTCATCCAAGAGACTGTGAAATAAATTACCCGTTCTGGCATGCAGATACGTCTGATTACATCGAATGCTTTGTATTGTTCATTTGCATTGTAAACAGGAACTATATCTTCAAGTACCTCATGTACAGCTTGAAGGTACTCCGTTTCGTTAGAAAATTTGTCATTAAGAAAGCTAAAAATTTCTTCGAAATTACTTTTCTGAGCCATGTATCAATTAATCCTTATCTTCAAAGTTGGCGAGTACGGTGAGACTTCTAGGAACGGTTTTTATAACAAGTTTATCGCCTTCATAGATTTCACCATCTACTGCATAGGCAGTAGGCTTATCGAATGTCAATGTTATAGATGATGCGCGTTCATGGCGTATGGAGTCTGATTGCTTTTTTGATTCGGCAGGGCTTAAAACGAGTTCGGCTAACGATGCAAACTGTCTGTCAGAGCTTGGTTGTGGCAATAGCCAGGTAAGATCTAATTTTCCGTCGGTAATATCTGGCTGCTCTGCGCCTTGCGCCAATGCCGTCGTCATAGGTGCAGCGTTGGCGATAACAAAACTAGGTGTTTCTAGTGTTTCAGACCGCTTTATCATCTTTTGCTACTTCAAATGTCATGTTTTCGTTATTAGAAATGGCATTCCACAGTCCTTTTAAATAGGCGAACTGCCCGCCCACGTTCTTTTCTTCTCTATCAGCGGCCGAAATCATTTGCTCTTCAAACCCGACGGCTGCTACCAACAACATGACCTTATCGTTACAGGTTGCGGTATCAATCTTTAACGTGTCACCCCTTATTATGATGTCGCACGCTGTGCTTATAGGCATAACCTTACTAACATATCCGTGCAGTACTTGGCTAAGCGCATTGGCCGTTCCAAAGGGGATAATACCCATTGTGATGTCAGTATTAATTAACGCGGACGCAACTTCGGTCAACGTACCGTCTCCACCACAGGCAATGACAATCTCCGCTTTTTCATCTTTGGCCTGTTCTGCTAACGCTTTGCCGTCTATTTCAGGTGTGGTTTCTTTTATCGTTACCTTAAACTTTTCATTCAGTCTAGAAAGGACTTCGTCTCGGTACTGCTTCCATTTACCGCCGCCCGCCACCGGGTTTACAATCAATGTAAGATCTTTTCGTAAAGACAAGAGCCCGCCATCTCTTACTTTTTGTAACGACGCTAACTGTCGCTTATTGAGCCTTGCCGTTTGGCGTATTTGATTAATCTGTTTTAAGGCTTCATCTACACTTAAGTTTGGATTTTTTGCCAGAAGGTAAGCTGCTACCACTAGCACCGAACGGCCTCGGCCAAGTGCGCAGTGAACAACAACGTTTTTGTTGTCAGATATCTGTTGATTGAGCCAGTTGATAGCAAGAACAAGTTGCTCTGAGGTGGGACTAGTATGGTCCAAAACGGGTATGTTTAAATACTTATAATCTTCTTGATACGCTGTCCAATCTAACCCGTCAAACTCTGCGGTTACATCGAGGATGGCATCGACATTGTTTTCGTTAAGCAGGTCTACGTGCTTATTAGACATGCGGCATGCGAGAAAAAGATGAGGTTCAATTTTTTGGAGTGGGGGAACCTTGTCGGTTCTCCGTGCATACTCGTTGTAAAGCCACGAACCCAGTAAGAAGGGTACGAAAACCCAACGGATATAGAAGGGAATAGATCCATCTTCGCGTTTGCGAAATAGACTTGGGTAATTAAGTAAATAGGCACTGCTTACCGCTATAAGCGAAAAGGCTGTCCATCCAAATGCAATTTTTAGCAATATCACAGGCACAGTTAGCGTTAGCACCAACGCTAGTAGTGCACCCAGTATGTAGTACTTAACCATTTTCACGAATAACACATCCTTTGTAATTGGAAAAAGCAAATAGCTTATGCATTCATACTTACACCCGTTTGTTTTCGTTTACTTTTGATAGCTTAGATTTGAACTATCACTAGACGGTAAGCGTATATTTTTTTATGAAAAGTAAGAGTGTTCGTAATGAATAAAACTGTGGTACTTAAAGTTGCCAATTTCGCCTGGTTTCAAGCCATATGGTGGTTAGTGATTCTGTTTCAAAATAGCGCTGTACTTCCCGTATTAGGGCTACTTTTGATTTGGATTGTATTCTCCCCGAAACGCGTCGAAGACCTAAAGCTTATGAGTGCAGTTTTTCTACTTGGCACTGTGGTCGACGCCTTACTCACTTTAAGCGGGTTATTTATTTTCAATCAGACAGAGGTGCTAGTGAGCTTTTGGCCAATTCCCATATGGCTTAGCCTTCTCTGGGCCGCGTTCGCGGGTACGGTTTATCACAGTCTAACTGCGTTCAACGGTCGAATGGGTATTGCAGCAATCGCGGGGGCTGTCTTTGCGCCTCTTAGCTATATAGCTGGAGCCAAGTTCGGTGCGGTCGAGTTAGGTACCAGCATGATGCTCTCTTATATTTTTATCGCTTTAGTGTGGAGTGTGATTTTCCCGCTGTGTTTTTATTTATCCAATCGTTTTGAGGCAAAACAAGCCCAAGCGTAAATGCAAGGAGTGTATTGGTATGACGAAAAACGTATTAGTAACTGGTGGCAATCGAGGTATAGGCCTGGAAATAGTGAAAGGAATGCTGTCTAAAGGCTACAAAGTATTGATGGGATGTCGAGATGAAGAGTCCGGTCTTGAAGCTAAAAAGGAAATAGTAGGTGGGGATATACATGTTATTGAACTGCCCCTTGATAACGAAACTGCCATTGTAGACGCGTTTGTGCGTGCTGAAGCCGTGTATGGCCCTATCGATATTCTGATAAATAACGCGGGGATATTAGACGATACCGATTGGAAAGAAGTTAATTCTGAAAGTTTAGCGAAATCTATGCAGGTGAACGTGAGTGCTCCTTTAACACTTATTCAGCAAACTTTACCGCAAATGATTGAACGAGGGTATGGTCGCATTATTAACATAAGCTCCAGTTACGGTAGCTTTGCGGAAGGCTTAAAAGGGCCTTTATGCTATGCAGTAACGAAAGCCGCCATTAATGCTCTTACCGTAAAGATGGCTGCCGAGGTCGATAAAGCTGCAGATGGCAAAAAGATTGATGTTACGGTAAACAGCATGACGCCTGGCTGGGTGCATACTCGAATGGGTGGCAGCGACGCGCCTAAAACTCCAGAAGAAGGTGCGGATACCGCAATTTGGCTAGCTACTATGGAAGAAGGTGGCCCTCACGGACAGTTCTTAAAAGACAGAGAGCCTATCGAATGGTAGCCCATGAACAAGTGAACATAATCTGGGCCCGCCATCTATAGGATTCAGCAATGGGCCCTTATTGAGGTGGACGCTTATAAAGGCTGGCTACATAAAGGTGGGCTACGTTTTCACCTTGTTCTGTAGCCTAAACGCCGAAAACGGTTAAAGTGAGAATCGCTCTCTTAAAAAGCGAGCGATTCCATCTTCATCATGATGCCCAATTACAGAAGTGGCGGCATCCTTAATATAAGGTTTGGCGTTTGAAGGCGCATAAGCTTCGTCAGCAAGTTTAAACATGCTTAAGTCGTTATCACTATCTCCAAAAACAATAACGTTGCTTGCGTCTAATTGATTGCGTAATGATTCAACTGCGCTGCCTTTATTAGCAAGGTTGTGGTGCACATCCATCCAACGGTACTCGTCGCCTTCAATCGCAGGGCCAGAATAGGCGATTAATTCATCATGCATGTTTAATTGCTTGTACATATCGTACACGAGGGCTGCATCGCCAATCATACTAATATTGGTAATATGAGCATTAGCAGGTAAGGTCTCGATGGCGGCAAGCCGCGCTTTTGTTCGCGAAAAGTATTTTTCTATTAAATCGAATTCTACTTGATGCTTTGGCGCAGAATGATATATCACATGCTCGTGATTAGGGCTGTCCATATTAACCGTGTTAATAAAAGGCGTGATATTGTTTTTAACTGCGTGCTCAATTATAAGATTAACTTCACTTGGGGCGAGCAGATTTTCCAGCGTTAAAGCGTTACCGGTTGGGTCCCATATGGCTACGCCATTATTATAGATGTGAGGTAGTACAAAAGATTGACCCTGCAGTACGAATTGTGCTGAATGCATGGTGCGCCCTGTGGCTACCGTAAAGGCAATATCCTTTTCACTTAGTAAATCCAATGTTTCTCTTGTGAAAGAAGAAATTTCTGAAGACTTATTTAACAAAGTCCCATCTAAATCAAAAAATATCAAATCCATACAATCGGTGCCTAGTCTTTCTTTCAAATTGCTACAAACCAAACGTTAAAGGGCAATATACGCGAAATTCGGTATATTGCCCTTCAATATCTTTTAAGAAACGAGTTTTAAGTAGCAAGCTCAATCAACAATTAAATACTTTAACACATTCTGCCGTTTGACATGCTTTCATGTCATGTAATTAATTTCACTACCGAATTGATTCAACCACGTTATCGCTATGCTGCTTCAACACCTGCGACACCTTTGATGATGATTGAGACTTTCTAAGATTAATCACTAACGCCACTTTGCCATAACGAACGGCATGCCTTACCGTCTGTATCACTTCGTTTCTATCTGGGCGCAAGCCTATTAGCCCAGCTACGAATAGCCCAATAAAGAGGCCAGGGCTAATTAATGCAATGTAGGTAAACAACGGGTTTTGCTGTGTAAGGGCAGGCCCAAATTGAGTTAATAAGAAAGCGGCAATTAAGCCGGCTACAAGTCCAAGTGAACCCAGAAGAAGGTGAGAAGACCACATGCTCTTTCCAATTGATTCGCTGTTTCGCTCTAGCTTTTCGCTCAACTTGGGGTCGCCGGCTTCTATAACCTCTATTTGAGACGGTTCAACCGATGTTTTATTTTGTACTATCTCTAGTACTTCTTGTACTTTCTGCTTTGAACTAAATACAAGCTGCTACTTGTAGCTCATCGTTAGAGACAACATTAGCCCTTAAGTTCTCATGCTCGCTACTTTTAGCGCTTTCTGAATCAACCTTGTTCGAATTTTGAATACTCATATTTAAATCCTCGACTTCTTTCATGGACTCTCTAATTACATCCACTTGATTCGGTTAACGAGTTACTCGCCGATAATGGGGTTCACATAAACCTCGCAAGCAACTGTTTGCAGATGTCTCTTTCAACTGTCTGCAGCTATTTACTATTTGTAATTAACTATTCAATTTGTATTCCGCTGAAGTATGCGTGGTGCTAATACTTTAGTTTAATTTGTGAGGCGGTATTCTCTAAATAACTGAAATGTAGCGATATTCCATGTTCATTACATATGATTTAGTTAATAAAAGGGCGGGTTATCGATGACAAATATCGGGAACGATGGTGCCTCTACCAGCTTTGAAGGTGAAGATGAGAGTTGATACTGCGATTATTTTACACGGGATGTGAAAAATTGTTACAGCGTAGGTTGAAAGCCATTGTTGATAGATAAAGCTCCGGGTAGATAAAGCTCTGGGTAGATAAATAAACTTGGCAAAAGGTTTAGAGGCAAGTGATCAATTACCTTATTTAAGCTGTAAATTCTCCTTATAGTTAAGCGCTGTAGTTCGGGGGGAACTGACCTTTCCACCAAAACGCGACGGCATGTCAGTATTGAAGCAAAGCCGCCCTTAACGCGTGCTCTTACAGCCATTCAGTTGTTATTGTTTTGGGGCAAGTAGGGGAAAGGAGTAACTAAAAATGAAAAGGACTAAAGGCTACTGCAATGTGTATTCAGATGATAGCCACCTGACAATTAAACGCATCCCTTGCGGGAACAAACGTTTTTACTATCGTTATAGCAGTGGCAAAAAAGTAACAGGCGAGCGGGTGATTAAACGTATTAAGAAGCTTGTTATTCCACCCAATTGGCAAAACACTTTTATCAGCCGTGATAGTAAAGCCAGTATACAAGCCGTTGGCTATGATGAGAAAGGACGCAAACAGTATATTTACCATGACAAATGGCACGAACAGCAGCAAGTCGAAAAATTCGAGCGACTGCTTGCTTTCGGCAACGCCCTTTCTAAATTTCGAGAACACTGCCTTTCTTTGATTTCGCAACCAACTTGGACGCAAGAACGAGCATGTGCGCTGGTGTGCCTTCTGCTTGATTACACAGGTGCGAGGGTAGGCAATGCTCAATATAGTAAAGAAAATGAAACGTACGGGCTGACAACCTTGCGGCGTAAACACGTGCAATTACAGTGTGAGGATAGTGTTGAACTTGCGTACATAGGAAAGCATGGTAAACCAAGAACTTTAAAGGTTAACGATCCTGAACTTGCCTCGCTGATTTGCGATTGCGCTCAGCAGCAAGGCTACTGCTTGTTTCGCTATCAAGATAAGAATAAGCATTGGCACGATGTCACTAGCGAGGACGTAAATGCGTTCATTCACAAAGAACTAAGTGAGCAGTTCAGTTGCAAAGATTTTAGAACCTGGGCTTCTAGTCGTTTCGCATTAACCAACCTTCCTTACGTCTATGACCAAGTTAGTAATTCCAGAACCAAAAAGTGGGAAAGCACATTAAGCAAGGTTGTAGCAGCAGAACTTGGAAATACGCCCACAGTATGCCGAAAATATTATATTCATCCGAAGCTATTTACCGTTAAAAACGATAAGAAAGCGTGTGAGATGCTTATAGAAAAGGTGCGTTCACTAAATAATGAAGATTGTACACAACTAACCCAATTGTTGCCTGTAGAAAAGCTTCTTTTGGATGTTATTTCAGCTGAGTGTGTGTAACAAAGCATTTTTAATGAAAATGTTTTAGCTGATAGTAAAGTTGTGCTTTTTCTATGCTTTAAGCGCCAAGTTAGATTGTTTCATGAATAGTTGGTGTTTTGTAAATCTCTGAATATCATAGTTAAAATATCTTTCTTTTTAATTAAAGTACCGTGAAACATGGTTGGTGTTAATTTGAACATCAATGCTGCTTAAACTAAGTTGTTCAAAAATTAAACTTGAAATTTTTTGTCAAATCCTTATATTGTTAGAGCTCTAATGATTATTGTTCGATTTAATTATTTGCATCGACCTATGTTGTTGCAAAAGTTCAGAACGGTAAATCATTGACGAGTTTTCGAAGAGCAATAGAGGAAATAACTAACGTTATGCCAATGGAAAGTTACCTATCACTCGGCGTTTATTTTATAGCGATGTTGGGGATTGGGTTGTTTGCTTACCGACAATCTACCAGTGATATTTCTGGTTATATATTGGGAGGGCGACAAGTAAGCCCTCAAGTTACCGCACTGTCTGCGGGTGCATCTGACATGTCAGGTTGGATGTTAATGGGTCTTCCTGGCGCCATGTATTTAACCGGTTTTGACGCGGTATATATCGCGATAGGCTTGGTTGCTGGTGCTTTAGCTAACTATTTACTAGTAGCGCCTAAACTTCGCGTTTATACCGAAGTGGCTAATGACTCACTTACTGTGCCTGAATTCTTTGCCAAGCGCTTCAATAAGCCAAATTCAAGCTTACGAATCGTTTCGGCGGTAATCATTGTACTGTTCTTTACGCTATATACGTCTGCAGGCTTAGTAGCAGGCGGTAAGCTGTTCGAAAGTGCATTTTCGGTCGATTATCAACTGGGCTTGTTTATCACTCTAGGTGTTGTGGTGTCTTACACACTCTTGGGTGGGTTCTTAGCAGTGAGCCTTACAGACTTTGTGCAAGGGTGCATTATGTTTGTGGCATTGGTTTTAGTGCCAATTGTCGCATTTACCGAGTTTGATAGCGTATCGCAAATGACAAGCGCCGCTTATCAATCTGTACCGAATTTTTCAGAATCGTTAGAAACGCTAACGTTAGTCGGTTTGCTTTCGAGTTTAGGGTGGGGCTTAGGTTATTTTGGCCAGCCACACATTATCGTGCGGTTTATGGCAATTCGCTCTGTTAAAGCGATAGGCACAGCACGAAATATTGGCATGTCGTGGATGACAGTGACAATTATTGGTGCATTGGCTACAGGCTTTGTAGGCATTGCTTATGCTAACCAGTTTGGCCTTGCAGTCGACGACCCAGAGACGATATTTATTATTTTCTCGCAGTTGCTTTTCCATCCATTAATTAGTGGATTTTTGATGGCAGCAATTTTGGCGGCCATCATGAGTACAATTTCGTCGCAGTTATTAGTTAGCGCAAGTTCGTTAACAGAAGACATTTACCGCGTAATGGTAAATAAAAAGTCGCCTGAAAAATCGTTAAGTGAAAAGCAAACGGTAACAATTGGGCGATATGGTGTAGCAGGTGTGGCTGTAGTTGCATTGCTGTTAGCCATGGATGCGTCGAACACAATTTTATCTTTAGTGAGTAACGCTTGGGCCGGTTTTGGCGCCGCATTTGGTCCATTAGTACTGTTTTGTCTGTATAAGAAGGACCTGACAGCGAAAGCGGCAATGGCGGGCATGATAAGTGGTGCGGTAACCGTACTGTTTTGGATTTATGCGCCCGTTTTAGCTGACGGTAAAACGTTAAGCAGCGTTATTTATGAAATTATTCCAGGGTTTGCGGTAAGTACGTTAACGCTATATATGGTAAGTCGCCTTAGCGAAAACCCATCGTCGAACGTACAAGAAACGTTTGTGCAAGCCAGTGAAGAATTAGCGAATCAACAATCTTAAGGTTAAAAAGTTTATTATGAGTCATCCTAATTGGAAACGCGTAGTCATCAAAGTAGGTAGTGCACTAATATCGCCCAACCAGCAAGGTTGTAGCAGTCACTACTTACTCAGCATTGCGCAATTTATCGTGCGATGCAGAGCTAACGGTACACAGGTTGTACTCGTGTCTTCCGGTTCTGTCGCAGCGGGTGCGCACCTGTTTCCAGAGCAAGAAAAGTCAGATATCGCGGTTAAGAAAGCCATGGCAGCGGCGGGTCAAACCGAGATGATTGCCACGTGGGACAGACTGTTCGATTTTCCGTCTGCCCAGATGCTACTTACCCATGCTGATTTGAGAGACAGAGAGCGTTACGTAAGTATTCGTGAAACCATATTCAGTTTGTTAGACAACAACATTCTGCCTATCGTGAACGAAAACGATACGGTTACTACCGACAAATTGAAGGTTGGTGACAACGATAATTTATCGGCCATGGTGGCGTCGGCGGCTGAAGCTGATGCACTGATCATCTGTTCAGACATTGATGGGTTGTACGACAAGAACCCACATGAACATGACGACGCAAAACTGCTTAAATCGGTAGATACCATCGATCAGAGCGTTTATGACATGGCTGGTGGTGCGGTTAAAGGCGGTGTTGGCACCGGTGGTATGCGCACCAAAATTGAAGCGGCCGAGAAAGCTGTTTCGCATGGTATAGATACATATATTATTAACGGCTTTACTGAACTGTCGTTTAATATGCTGCTAGCAGGTGAAAACCCAGGCACGCATTTCAAACCTCACGCCAAGCCAATGCAAGAGAATGTGCATTGGATGCGCCATACGTCAAATGCGCAAGGTGAGGTGATAGTAGAAGGCGACTTCGACGACTCTTTACATACTGACGCAGAGCAACTAACTAGTAGCGAAATTATAGACGTGAAAGGTGAGTTCTCGGTAGGTGACACCATATTGGTACGTAAAGAAGACGGCACTAAATTGGTGAAAGCCAAGTCGAACTACAGTAGCTGTTTATTGAATTTTATTGCGAATCAGGAAAGTGAAGAATTCGCCCACGAGTTTGAGGAAAAAACAGGGCCAATTATTTCTGATCAGCACATAGCAAATCTGGAGAAAGAATGAGTATTATTACAGAGTTAGCACAACAGGCGAAAAAAGCTGCACGTACACTGGCAATTCTAAGTGAGAGCCAGAAAAACGCGGTGTTAACTGATATGGCCGCGGCAATTCGTGCAAATAAAAGCAAAATTATTGAAGTAAACGAAAAGGAAGTTGCGCGCGCTAAAGAAAATAATCTAGATGCAGCCATGATTGACCGCCTAATCCTTAACGATGAGCGTATTGAATCAATGGCTGAAGGCATTGAGGTTATTGTTGAACTAGACGATCCGGTAGGCAAAGAGCGTGTTATTGGTACGCGTCCTAACGGAATTGAAATTAAGAAAATGCGTATACCGCTAGGCGTTGTGTGCATGATTTATGAAGCACGTCCTAATGTTACTGCCGACGCGGGCGCGCTGTGCTTTAAATCGGGCAATGCCGTAATTTTACGTGGCGGTAAAGAAGCCCTTGATACAAGTTTAGCCATTGCTGAACTTATGCAAGACGTGCTTGAAAAGCATAACTTGCCTAAAGCGCTAGTTACCGTTGTACCAAACCCAGACCGCGCATTAATGCAAGAGCTAATGGAACAACGCGACTACATCGACGTTATTATTCCACGTGGTGGTGAAGGCCTTATCAACTACGTAACTGATAACGCTAAAGTACCGGTTATCCAGCACTTCAAAGGTGTATGCCACCTTTATGTAGATAAGGATGCTGATTTAGAAAAAGCCATGGCTATACTTCTAAACGGTAAAACCCAGCGTACTGGTGTGTGTAATGCACTTGAAGGTTTGGTTGTACATCAAGCCGTGGCGGGTGATTTCTTACCTAAAGTGGCCGATGCCTTTAAAGAAAAAGGTGTAACGGTTCACGTAAACGAAAAAGGCAGCCAGTATTTTGATGGCGCTGACGTAATTGCAGAAGACGCATACGGCGAAGAGTACCTAGGTTTAGAAATCGCAATTCGCGTTGTTGATGACTTCGAGGGTGCGGTAGACCATATTGCACAGTTCGGTAGTAACCACACAGAAGTTATCGTTACTGAAGATGCTGAGAAAGGTAAGCTATTCCAACGCGCAGTAGATGCAAGTGTGGTAATGGTTAACGCTTCTTCACGCTTCTCTGACGGAAGCCAGCTTGGCTTAGGTGCCGAAATTGGTATCGCTACAACTAAACTACATGCTTACGGTCCAATGGGCCTAGAGTCGTTGACTTCTGAGAAATACCTGGTGAACGGTGAAGGCCAAATTCGCGACTAAATAATACTTGTTGCAACTGGTCGGCATTGTGCCGCAGGTTTACATGCTTCATAATGGAAAGCGCTGACATTCGTCGGCGCTTTTTTATTTTTATTCAAAGATTTACCCTCGCCAGTACAGACGGAGCATACATGGAGATTGTGATAGACCCCACGCAGTTATGGAATCAGCTTATTGCGTTTGCCAATGAGTATAAACTGCTGACATCACTACTACTTTTAATTGTATTGCACTTCTCTAAAAAAGGTGTGTTGTTGCTGATAAGACGCATCAGTTCTCAGCGCGGGGAAGATAGAAGAAACCAGATTAATATTTTAGAGCAGTTAGGGAACGCTTTTATCATCATTGTATTGATGATGGTGTGGAGCTCTGAAATACAAACACTCGCTATATCCATTGCCGCGTTTATGGTTGCTATAGTGCTAGCCACCCGAGAATTTATTCAATGCTTTATGGGCTTCATTTACTACCTGGGCGCAAGGCCATTCAGGGTAGGGGACTGGATCCAAATGAATAATATCATTGGTGAAGTAGTAGAAATGGACTGGGCAAAAACTGCGCTTCTAGAAGTTGACCCAGAAAGCTTTAACTACACGGGTAAACACGTTTACGTACCTAACAGTCAGCTAGTTACCCAAACCGTGCGTAACCTTAACTTTATGCGCCGCTACCGTTTGCACTCGTTTGAAATTGTTAACGAACCTACGGTAAATGCCTATAGCTTAATACCCGCTTTTCACGCCCGCGCTCAAGCGCACTGTGAATACTTTCGCGATGTAGCTGAGCGTTACAAAGGCTTAATTGAACGCCATTTAGAACAAGAGTTTATCCGTATAGACCCAGAAGTTGAGATCAAAACCAATGAGCTGGCAAAAGTAGTGGTAAAGGTAAGCCTTTTCTGCCCGACAGCGGAAGCCCATGAGCTAGAACATAAGATGTGCTCTGACTGGTTAAGCTTGTGGTTTAGAGCGCAAAAAGAAGAGCAAGCGATGCTAATGCAACAGCAAAGCGAGATTGGTAACAGCAATCTTCAAACGCCGGCTGCCACAGAACAACAAACGACAACGAGTACAGGGTTTTAATACTTAACAAAGGAGCGACCTGTTTTCGAATTTACCGGTCGCTCACTGCTTTTTGTTGCCATTTACTCGTTATATTTCATTCGTTACACGTCCATTCCCGCTGGTGGGAAAAATGCCCTTCTAAAAATGCCATCTGGTCTGCCAGTATGCGTCTGTTCATTAAATAAAAGCGCTCGTAAACATTGGGCCTAAACGGCACAGCGAGTAAAGGCATATTCGCTTCTTCAGGTGTTTTAGCGGCTTTAGCATGATTACATCGCTGACAAGCGGTGGCTACATTCGTCCAACTATCTTTTCCGCCGCGAGAGCGGGGTATGATGTGGTCTCGGGTAAGTTGTTTAGGCGTAAACTTATTGCCGCAATACATACACAAATAGCTATCGCGTCTAAACAAGTAGCGGTTGGTAAGGGCAACTTTGCCAGATAAATCTGTCACCTTGCCGTCGCAAGCGATAATACTTGATAGGGTAAGTTCGCTTTGCAGCCCTTCGTGATTCCAGCCACCTTTAAGCGTAATGGCATCGCTGCCAAGCTCGAATAGCACTTTGTCCTGACTGTAAAGCTTTGCGGCTTGTTCAACATCTATCCACTCTTGTGGCATGCCTGCTTTATTAAGTCGAAGTACCAACATGGTTATCTCCTTAGCACACTAATATTAGACGTTCTTGTTATGAATAATCTTTATCGCCCGTAAATGGGTTAATAGCATTCGCTACGGGTTGTTTCTTTGTTCGCTTTTTGTTCTAGCATACGCTGTTTTGTGTCAGTATGATGAAAATATAGTCAATAATTGAAATTTCACAGATATTTCATATAGTCATGGTGCTATAGGTGATAGCGATTTTTCGTAAATTCACTAAATAAATTCCACGCGGTGCTGTATTTGGCAATGGCATTACAGCTACTTCAAAGCTATACTATGCGCCGCGTTTAAAAGCGATAAAATAAAGATTGAAATTAAAGGACAAATAGTGACTCCTATTACTAAATCATTTCAGTATGGACAGCATACTGTAACTCTAGAGACGGGTGTAATAGCTCGTCAGGCGACAACTGCGGTTCTTGCGAGCATGGACGACACGTCTGTACTGGTAACAGTAGTTGGTAAAAAAGAAGCCAAGCCAGATCAAGACTTCTTCCCTCTAACAGTAAACTACCAAGAAAAAGCATATGCTGCGGGTAAAATCCCAGGTGGTTTCTTCAAGCGTGAAGGTCGTCCATCTGAAGGCGAAACATTGACTGCGCGTCTTATCGACCGCCCAATTCGCCCATTATTCCCAGAAGGCTTCAAAAACGAAGTACAAGTTGTTGTTACTGTAATGTCTGCTAACCCAGATATCCCTACAGACATCATCTCTATGATTGGTACTTCTGCAGCGCTTGCTATTTCAGGTATTCCTTTCAACGGCCCAATTGGTGCGGCTCGTGTTGGTTATAGCAACGGCGAATACATTCTAAATACACGCGCAGAAGAGCAAGCTGAAAGCCAGCTTGACCTTGTTGTTGCGGGTACTGAAGGTGCAGTACTTATGGTTGAATCAGAAGCTGACGTGCTTTCTGAAGATACTATGCTAGGTGCGGTAATGTTCGGTCACGAGCAACTTCAAACTGTTGTTAACGCAGTTAACGAATTTGCTGCTGAAGTTGGCACTGAGAAGTGGGACTGGGCACCAGAAGCAGAAAACACTGCACTTAAAGATAAAGTTAAAGCACTAGCTGAAGCAGAAATGACTGCGGCTTACCAGATTTCTGACAAGTTAGAGCGTAAAGACGCGGTAACTGCAGCAACTGACAAAGCACTAGAAGCTATCCTTGCTGAAGACGAAGAACAAGACAAGAAAGAAGTGCTAGACCTTCTTCACGAACTTGAGTCTGACGTAGTACGTTCACGCATCCTTTCTGGCGCGCCACGTATCGACGGTCGTGAGCCTGCAATGATTCGTGCTCTAGACGTAGCAACTGGTATTCTTCCTCGTACACACGGTTCTGCACTATTCACCCGTGGTGAAACGCAGGCAATTGTAGCTGCTACTTTAGGTACAGAGCGTGATGCACAGATGATTGACGAGCTTCAAGGTAAGCGCGACAGCCGTTTCATGCTTCACTACAACTTCCCTCCATACTGTGTTGGTGAAACCGGTATGATTGGTTCGCCTAAGCGTCGTGAAATTGGTCACGGTCGTCTAGCGAAGCGTGGTATTCAAGCAGTAATGCCAAGTGAAGAAGAATTCCCGTACGTAGTACGTGTGGTTTCTGAAATCACAGAATCAAACGGTTCATCTTCAATGGCGTCTGTATGTGGTACTTCACTAGCGCTTATGGATGCAGGTGTTCCAATTAAAGCGTCTGTTGCGGGTATTGCAATGGGCCTTGTTAAGAGTGACGACAACTTTGTTGTACTTTCAGACATTCTTGGCGACGAAGATCACCTTGGTGACATGGACTTTAAAGTAGCGGGTACTACCGACGGTATTACTGCGCTTCAAATGGACATTAAGATTGAAGGTATTACTAAAGAAATCATGCAAATTGCGCTTAAACAAGCAAAAGAAGCACGTTTGCACATTCTTAACGTAATGGACGAAGCAATTGGCGGTCACCGCGAAGAGCTAAGTGAATTTGCTCCACGCATTTACACAATGAAGATTGACCAAGACAAGATTCGTGACGTTATCGGTAAAGGCGGCGCAATGATCCGTCAAATTACTGAAGAGTCTGACACTAACATCGAGATTGAAGACGACGGTACTATCAAAATCTTCGCTACAGAGCGTGCGAAAGCAGACATCGCTATTGGCAAGATTGAGCAAGTAACGGCTGAGATTGAAGTTGGTAAGACTTACAACGGTAAGATTACACGTATTGTAGACTTCGGTGCGTTTGTAGAAGTACTTCCAGGTAAAGAAGGTCTTGTTCACATTTCACAAATCGCTCACGAGCGTGTGAACAAGGTTACTGATTACCTTAAAGAAGGTGAAATGGTTGACGTTAAGGTTATGGAAATCGACCGCCAGAACCGTGTACGTTTAAGCATTAAAGAGCTTCTAGAAAAGCCTGCGCCTAAGTCTGACGACGCAGAGTAATATCAATTAGGTTTTAAACCTAGTTAGTTATGTTTAAGTAAAAAGGGAGCTTGGCTCCCTTTTTTCGTTTTAGGTTTGAAGGGGGTAATGATGGGTTGGGTTTTACCGGTTAATCCATACATTTAAGCCACACATTCAAAC
Source organism: Alteromonas sp. ABH4_454 (assembly GCF_056311775.1). Taxonomy (NCBI): domain Bacteria; kingdom Pseudomonadati; phylum Pseudomonadota; class Gammaproteobacteria; order Alteromonadales; family Alteromonadaceae; genus Alteromonas; species Alteromonas sp. ABH4_454. The sequence goes on from NZ_CM149972.1 coordinate 2,875,825, forward strand.
CATTACGAAAAGCGCTTTTTTAGAGGTATTAGATAATGGATAAGCAAACGCAAACCGAAGTAGAAGCAGCGGTATTCCGCCGCTTAGTAGAACACCTAGATGCAAATAAAGACGTTCAGAACATTGACCTGATGATTTTGGCCGATTTCTGCCGTAACTGCTTGGCGAAATGGTATTCAGCCGCTGCAAGCGAGCAGGGCGCTGATATCGACTACGAAGCCGCACGTGAAGTGGTATACAAAATGCCGTATTCAGAGTGGAAAGAGAAACACCAGCTTCCTGCTACTGATGAGCAGTTGGAGAAGCTGGCTGCTAGGCAGGGGAAGTAGTTTTTAGTTCGATTGACGTTGAATTATTTGTTTTAGAAGCCAGCGGAAGCTGGCTTTTTTGTGTTTGGCTTGCGTGAAATACACCAAAAGCACCTGAATACAGATATGATATTCTTAATATATTAGCGATAAAAGGTATTTCAGTTTTTCTTTATTTTTCTGTTGGTTGTGGGTTATTGTAGTTATAAATACAAGGACAAGTTCCCGAAAGTTGTGTGGATTCGCATGACGGTTTGGGTACGAGTAAGCTGTTATACGCACAACAAGAACAATCAAGAGGAATAGAATGTCACTAATTAAGAGCTTTAAAGATATGGAGAAAAGCTTTGCCTGGTCTTTTTTAGGCTTTGTAGTGGCAATTGTTTTTGGCCTTATCACAATCTATTTGGAATTTATTAAAGAGAGTCGTCCTGACTTAAACTACATTATATCTGCAAACTCTAGTGTACTTGACGTTAAAGAGAAGCTCGGAAGTTTAGAGGTTCTCTACCAAGGAGAAAGCCTCAGCAAATCTGGGAAAGATCTGAGGCTTATAACCTTCAAGGTTATAAATCAAGGGGATTCTATTATTCTTTCAAATTATTACGATGAGAATGACCCTGTTGGATTCTCTGTTGCTAATGGAATCTTAGCCGATAGTCCAACACTCATGACCGCCAGCAATCAATATTTGAAAGACAAACTGATAATCACAGAAACGAAAGAAGGGAAGGTTCTGTTTTCAAATGTAATATTAGAGCCCGGAGAGTTTTTCGAATTAAAAATATTAGTTTTACATAGTATTAAAGAAAGTCCAGAGTTGACGTCATTTGGAAAAATTGCGTCAGTCAATAGAATAGATATTTTACAGAACTTCTCAGAAAAAGAAGAAACATCCATGCTGGCTGATATTTATGGCGGTGGCATTTTAATTAACCTAGCGAGAGTATGTTCATACGGAATTTTGTTCTTCTTTATACTTTTTATTGTGTTTTCTACTGGAGAGAAAATTTCAGAGATTATCGAACGGCGGAGAAAGGAGAAGATCCTTACAACATTCAAGGAATACGATAGTGACAAGGTCACGGAGAAAGACAACTTTTTCTTTGACTACTATCTTTCAGATGGGGCGGCGGTGGTCCGCAATATTGAAGCTGTATTGACAAATAATGAAAGCTTGAATTATTTGTATGAAGAGACTAAAGATCGCAAGTATTCAAAAAAAAGGAGAAGATACTTTGGTTACAGCGAAGAAGATATTTTTATAGAGCTTAGAAATGAAGGGTTCGTAACAATAGAAGCTGATAATATCGAAGTCGATCATCAACGACTATCAGTGTTGAGGGATTTTGTAAGTTACCTCAAGAGAAAAGGTGAGTTTAAGCGCGATAAATATAGTAGGAACTTTGAAGTAGAAGAAAGTATAAAAGCCAATGTGGCTCAAGCTAGAAAAGCCTTCTGACTTTAGAAAAGCGTATAACAAAGCCAGCCAGAGGGACCAAAAAACCGCCGCTTCGCTCTGGCTTTTCGGCCCCTGCTGGCGGCGTTAGGCGTCATTTACTTACTGCATTAACGTACTTAACAAGACAGGCATATTTGTGTCCCACTGACTTTGACGGTTACGAATGGAACTTGTCTGAAATCACAATTAGCCGAATTTTTAAAATACTAAGAAAAGCAGAAAACGAGTAGGTGGTAGGCTTGGTTCAACGCTTCTTCAGTGTAGGCCAATCATTACAAGTTAGAAAATAATGGGTGGCAACAGAGCGGTTTTTATTATGTAGTTAGTTTATTAACTCGCCGTTTTTACTCTATGCTTTTAGTGATTATTTTATCTCTTCAGCTGCTCGGCAAAAAAAGGGGCAAAACGTGAAAAAACTCTTCTTAATGTTATCTGTGCTTATATCGGTTTTGTGTTTGCTACTGGCCGCTGCGCCATTTACTCCGGCAGTTGCGGGCTCGTTTTTAATGCTTATGCTCGCTGGAGTTTTAGGCTTTAAAGGGTATTCAAAAATAAGCTTGCTTTTGCTTTGTATCAACACCTTTTCGGTAGTTGTCAGCCCTAACATAAACGAGTCTAGTTTTGCCGGATTAACTGTAATATCGGTTATCTTTATTTTCTCTTTCACCGGTGTAGCACTAGGTCTGCCGAAAGGTGTTCAAAGATATGATAGTTGCGTTGATTGACGTTTGAGTATTCAAATACTCAGATGTTAGAGTGGATAATTAAATGGATTAAAAAAACGTTGCCCCGTTTTGTTTCAACCGCGAGAGTTTAAAAACTCGCCGCCTACAAAAGCAAGGATGTTATTTATGGTCAAGTATGAACTTCCCGCCAGAATTGTATTATCGCTATTTACTGTCATTCCTCTTTTTTTCGCTTATTCCACGCTTCAAAGCAGTCAGCCATTGCTATTCATTTCAATGCTTCTTGCATCGGTACTGTTTTTGATAACGCAACTAAATATAAAACAGTTTTTAATGCCTAAACGCCAACCCAATGCCAAATTACTTAATATACAAAAGGCCTTAGGAACCGCTTCGGTTGGTTTATTGATGTTAAATATTGCGTTTAAAGACATTATGTTGCTCCACTACTAAACAAGACAGGCATGTTTGTGTAGCGTTAAATACACCGAAATCATCTGCATGTCGATTTGGTGTTTTTAATAAATGATCGAAAAACGACATTACGGTTTTTTCTTTATTTCTCTGTTGGTTATGGTTTAGAGTTGCGAACTAAACAAGACAGTCATCTTTTTATATTCATTGGTGGCAAAGATGGTAAATTAATTGCCACACAAGACGAATTTGGCAGAAAACCAAATTCGCGAAAGGAATGGTTGGAAAAAGAAAAGCAAGCTCAAGGTATGAAAGATAAATTATGAAACTATTGGCAAAAAAAATCTAACAAGCCAATCAAGTCGGCCCCATAACAGTTGGCTGTGCTCACTTCATTCACAATTTTAGCCAATTATTATCCGGCGCTTATTGGGGCGTTAGCTCTCAGAAAAGGATGTTTTTCATGAGTAATACGGATTTTTTACCTACATCAAATCTATTAAAGACGTCTGAACCAAGTACTAAATTTTGGTTGTTGTTCAAGATTGCTAGTAAGGCTAGGCTAAGGCAAATGCAGAAAGGCCTTATTTACATGAACAGCTTAGATTTTTTCGCCGGGTTGAAAGGTGAAGATGTTTTTGACTTACGTGCAGACAGATTTGAAAATATTCATGCGGTTTTAAGAGCAGGGAATACAACTCTAGGGCACAGTGAGCTGTGGGCAGATATTGATGGTAAAAAATTTAACCTAGGCCCGAGAGCAACATTAACAGCTAAATATAGCGACACTAAGAATATAATGCTTTTTTGCCTGGGTTGTTTATTTGATGGAGAAAATGGAAAAATTCACGGCGAAACATCTGAAGGTCTAGTATTTGACAAGCGGTTTAAAGAGTTTGGTGACCATATACTAATAATTAGAGATTCACGAGAATTTTCTAGAAGATATGTCAATGCAATAAAAAATAGGAAAGGTATCTTTAAGCCAAAGTATCTTCACAAAGGATTTGGACGCATAGAATACAAAAATCTATATTCTTTTTCCGGACCCAAAGGTATATACATGAAAGATTCTCGCTTTGAGTGGCAAAGAGAGTTTCGTTTTGCTTTAGGAGTTGAAGATAAGTTTCTTAATGCACAAGGGGCTTACGAGCTTCGTATAGGAGATATTTCTGATATCACAGAACTTAGTCCACTAAATTCTATTTTAGATAAACCAATTAATATTAAAAGAACACCTGTTCAACAGATTGGCGACAGATGGTTTGCTTTAAAGAACTAGCACATATGAGCCTCCGGGCTGTCAATGAATATTAAACAAGAAACTAAATAAGACAGGCATGTTTGTTTGAATAGCATGACGGTTTGGGGGCGAGTAAACAGTTATACATACACCAAAAGGAGCGATTAGTTGAAGCATTTATGGAAAGTTATTGCTGGCTAAACAAGACAGGCATCTTTGTGTAGCGTTAAATACCCCGAAATCATCTGCATGTCGATTTACTGGTTTTAATAAATGAGCGAAAAACGACAGTACGGTTTTTTCTTTATTTCTCTGTTGGTTATGGTTTAGAGTTGTAAGAAGAAAAAAGGAGAAGTGCCCCAAGATGGTGTGGATTAGCATGACGGTTTGGGGACGAGTAAACTGTTATGTTCTGTTCAACAAATTAGGATTTTTGAAGTAATCATCAAAAAGGAGAAAAAAAGATGAAAAAATTTCTATTATCAACATCACTTTCTGTAATTTTATTATCAGGTTGTGCAAGTGCTCCGAGCCCTTGGGCAGGTGTCCCTTTACAAGAAAGACAGGCATGGTCCGGAATTGGTGTAAATGCTTATGAAGCAAAGCAGTTACGGCAGAACGGGTTTACGCCAATGGATACAAGTGAATGGATTAAGTTAGGTATAAACACACCAGCATCAATTATGTCTTGGTATCGTGCAGGTTTTTCAGCTAAACAAGCATCTAAATGGCTTGCGAAGGGACTAACCCTAGAGGAAGCCATTGAATTAACCGAGTAGCAAGAACATAACAAGGCGCTTAACACGTTCCCTTCGGTCACTGGGACAGTAACGCAGCGGCGCTTCGCTATTATGCCGCTACGTCACTGCCCGTTAGCTTAGCGTTAGATCTACGTCGAATTAAAAGGATGTTTTCATGAAAATTTTAATTTTTGGTCTTGTTTTTATACTTTCTGGCTGTGCAAGTATTCATGATCCTTACCCTGAGAATTACACTGGCCCCTCTGCTCTTATAGGCAGCACTGAAAATAGAGTCGATCAAAGTACCGTCGAGCTGTTCTATTTAGAGAAAATTAATAACAAAGTGATTGTAAATAGTATGGGGGCATCTAGAACAATAACCCAAGGGCAGGGCATCAATTTCACAACTCAACTTATAGAAACAGCAGTTCCTATTCTTAACCAAACTTTCACTATTGTTGGAGCCACAGCACATGCCGCGCCAATTCAAACTCTTTTCTCTGACAACAATATTGTACGTGGAGATATCACTTTTACTCCGCAACCACATACTGAATACATAGTCGAGGGAACGCTTAGTGAGGATTACTCAGCAGTTTGGATTTCAAATAAAGAAACAGGCCAAATCATAGGTAAAGTAATTGAAAGCTCCGAGAGTAAGTAAATCTAACACATATGCAAACTAATAAGACAGGCATCTTAGTAAGGCTTATCATGGCAGGCATGTTTGTGCCCACAAAGATCTTATTAAAAGCGAAAGATAGCAGGTAATTAAATTGAAGTTGATTAAATATCACGTTGATAAAAAGTACATATGGTCTTTACGGATATTTTTCCTGTTAGCGTCAATTCCTTTTGTTTACAACGTTTATGAGACAGTAACCACGAGTGTTGCAATCGACGGTAAATTTACTTTTGTCAAAGATGAGCACCGGGGATATTACTCTTATCTATTTAAGCAACTGGCGATATCATTATTGTTACTATGGTTAGGACTATTTAGCGTTCGTGAGAAAAATAAAAGCTAAACAAGACAGGCATGTTTGTGTCCAATATTTACAGGAAGTTATCGTGAAGTTTTTTCTTATTTTTACAATATTTTTTTTGATAGTTGGTTGCTCATCAACAACTAAATCATACCAAGAGCCAAATGTACCGGAAACAGAATCAGCATTCATTCAGATTGAAGATGTAGGGTTATTTATAGAGTCACATGAGCTAGTAGCTAAGTTTGAAACTATTACTGTTAAGGGAGGTGATGTTATCGCTGAGACATCATTGTTAAGTGAAGTACCGAGAAAATTGGTTCTGCTTCCTGGAGAATATGTTTTTGAAATTCGATGTGCTGATAATAATGGTGCTGGGGGCCTTTTTTCGTGGCACGAAGTCACTTACACGGTAGGTAAAGATGAAAGTTATATCGCTTCTTGTGTTTATTCTAAGTCTGGAGGATTCATGGCGTTTTTATCTAGTAAACAAAACTTTGATGAAGAGCGTGCAAGACTCAGTGGAAAGTAGATATAACAAATGTGTAAAGTACGCGAGCTTTGCTCGCAGGATTCGCTATAACTAAACAGGAGACGCTAAACAAGACAGGCATGTTTATGAACTCTCTAATTAATATTTATTTTCAAGACAGGCATGTTTCTGTACCCCGCTAACATGTAGGCTAGACTAATCAAGACAGGCATGTTTACGTAGTATCTTCGAGTACATTGAAATTTTTTATAATCGCGTGCGTCAGCATTCAACATTGACTAAATAAGACAGGCATAGTTCGCTACTACTAAACAGAAAGGTACTAAACAAAAGACTAAATAAGACAGTCATAGTTCTCTACTACTAAACAGAAAGGTACTAAACAAGACAGGCATGTTTGTTTGAATAGCATGACGGTTTGGGGACGAGTAAACTGTTATACATACACCAAAAGGAGCGATTAGTTGAAGCATTTATGGAAAGTTATTGCGGTTGCTGCAATTGCATTGACTTCCTTTTTCGGCGGTACACTATATGCGGTTAAAAACTACCATCAGGGTGTAACTGAAGGGTTCCTGGTCATGTCTGATCTGGTGAGATCAAACCGTGTTTTCGAAGTTTCTCAGTTAATTAACCTCTATAAACAGAGCGAACAATCGCCTGATGAAGCTAAAGAATTCATGAAACGAATGATACTAATGAAGTTCACTGAAGAAGATAGGTTTAAAGGTGTTTTTGGAGAAAGAGTTGGCGGTGAGGATGGGTTGCTTTTAGCGAACTTGGAAATTGAAGAGTTTATTTCAGAATACCCTCTTAAGGAGTGTGAAACTGAGCCAAAAGAGAAGCAACTTGAATGTAATCTGAAACACATATTGCCCGAGGGGTAGTGTATGTATAACACATATGAGCCTCCGGGCTGTCAATTGTACTACAAACTAAAGAAGACAGGCACTTTATACTTCTGTGTGACGAGATATACATTTTGAGCGTGCCCAATTTCTTTGCTCTTGAGGTTTTAAAAAAGTGAATAATCCAGACGAAGTTTTTCATCATCTCAAAGATATACTGACTCCATATTCCAATGGCATGGTCGTGGTCACTGATAATCCCGATAATTTTTATTTGAACACGCATCACGTTATGAAAAACAAGAAGCCAATGTATTTTGGCTCAGTCAAAATCAATAAGAATTATGTCAGCTTTCATCTGATGCCCGTTTATGTATTTCCAGAATTATTAGAAAGTCTATCGCCAGAGCTTCAAAAACGAATGCAAGGCAAATCTTGCTTTAATTTTAAAGCAACAGATGCCAGACTCTTTCAAAAGCTCAAGGAATTGACTCGGGCAGGGTATGAAAAGTACCAAAAAGCAGGTTACTTGTAGTATCGGCCGGCGCTTAACGCGTGAAACTAAACAGGCATATTTCTTTTCTAGACAGGCATGTTTCTGTATACCCACCTATCTGAGTTGTTATTGAAAGCTATATTCCAGTAATAGCAAAGTCTATTGCACCTATTAGCAATTCGCGGGATTGGTCCAAAGAACCGATGCAGTCCTTGAGCACATCTTCGGGTATGGAACTCAGTTGTTGAGCCAGGAATAGGTACGTCTCGCCTTCGAATTCTATCTCCGGCGTTAGGTTTTTCATGTAAAGACTATTGCTAGTCTTATTCTTTGTCAGCGGTACAATTAACCTTGTTGCTAATTGGTCAATTACGGAGTTCTGAACATCTACAAGAAAAGGGTAAGCTTTATTAGTTTTTGAGCTTGGGTTTCTGTAAACATCAAACTGTGCCATTAGAAGTTCCTGTACTCATCACCTATACAGCCGTTCTCAGCAACAAACTCGTTATACGCAGCTATGGCAGTTTTGTTTTCTTTTTTCCATCTTTCTTCTTCAACGCTTTTTAACTTGTCTTTAAGTGCCTGTTCTAAGGTTGCAGACAGGTTAACTTTTAAGTCTCTAGCTTTTTGTAATAAGTCGCTGTTTAAGCTTAAATTAGTCGCTTTTTTTGGGGCATGGATGTCATATAAATCTTGCATACTATCACTCCAAATTGTTCTACATATTAAGTATACGCATAGAGATGCGCATTGCAAAAAATTAGGTTCTTAACAAGCCCGGGGAATTGTTATATGGAGATGTATACATATAGTGCCTGTCTTACTCTCTATTAAATTGCAAAGCTAACCAAGTAATCGCATAGCATTTTGTCGGCCCTGAACCCGTTGCTGGTGTTGATTGTGTGCGTATTGCTCCAAGTAAGTCACTTTGCCGGCGGCGTGCTTAAAGCAGGTTTCAAACTGCGTGGTTAAAGTTATCCAATGTTCGTGTTCAATATTGAGGCGCTCTAAAATAGGGGGCAGATTATGCTGAACCTTACCGCGTTTGTTTGGATGAATATATCGGCTGGTTATATCTACAAGCTGTAAGTAGTGTGGAAGAGTAAAAGGTAAACCGTGTGGCATCTCTAGTCTTGGATTGCCTGCAAAAGGCATAAGTCTTTTCGGTGTTTTGCCTACCTTGGCTGCGTTAATTCGGTATTTAATACTGGTATGGTCCGATGTTTCAGGCGTTTTGGCCATCTTTGCTCGTACTGGGTTTAAATCAACATAAGCCATACAGGCGGCTAGGGCTGACTCATCGAGCAGCGCTTGAGATTTAAACCGTCCTTCCCAAAAATGCCCTGTGCAGTTGTCTTCTTTATTTGCGGCCCTGGCAATGTATTCATTTAGTGCACGCATAAACCAGCTGATATCAAATAGCCTTTTACGCCATACTTCAGCCGTTAACTCCACCGTTTTAATTTGGGTTTCATGTAATTCTTTACGAGCATCTGCTGACATATAGCGCTTCGAGAGTAATGTGCCTTTGTACAGTTTGTGCCATCGTTGAATCACGCCCTCTGTACTTAGTGCGTCTGCTTTCTCTTTGTTTACGTGCAATACCAGATGCGTATGATTACTCATTACTGCATAGGCACATACATCAATTGCAAACACCTCACTTAAAACATGAATACGGTCTTCTACCCATTGGCGACGATGTTCAAAACTTCTACCGTTTTCCTCACCACATAAAAAGGCACGACGTACACAGCGGGAAATACAGTGATAATAGGGTGTATCCGATAAACTAATTTGAGACTTTCGGGCTTTAGGCATTACATCTGTCTTACTCTGATTAACTTGTTCAGCAGTTTGAATAGGGATTTAAATTAAAGAAAGTGTACGAGGGGACAGTTTGTGATTTTTCTAGTTATGCCTGTCTTGTTAAGTTTTTAAGTCATGCCTGTCATGTTAAGTTTGAGTAGCATTCTGTCTTGTCTTACAGAGAAGGAGTAACATCGTCTAGCTAAGCTCTCAGGTAATATTTCCAAAAAAGTTAGTCACACTTTTGTCGTCTGTGGTTACTAAGTAATAACACTAAGTAAAAAGGGCATTAATCACATGACAACTATCAATCAACACCTCGCTAAACACTATCGCAAGTATCAGTTAATTGGTCTGCTAATTGGCTTTCTTGTAGCCAGCTTTTCTATTGCAGCCCAAGAGACCTTCACGGCTTCACAAAAAGGAAACGGGCCCGCTATTATTTTTATTCCTGGACTTATGTCAGACAGCTCTGTGTGGGACGATTTTGCAAAGCAGTTTGACCAAGCACACCAGGTGCACCAGATATCAATAGCCGGTTTTGCCGGTTCAGCGCCGATAGAGAACTGGTCTATTGACCGGGTAGTGGGCGAGGTAGCCCGCTATATTGCCGACAATGACTTACAAGCGCCAATTATAGTAGGGCATAGCCTTGGCGGGTTTGTTGCTCTTAAGCTCGCTGTCGATTATCCTCAAGCGGTGGGTAAAGTGGTCTCCGTTGATGGGTTGCCATTCTTAGCACCTATTTTCACCCGTGATCCTCAGACTAAGGCTGAAGATATGCGACAACGTGCTGAACAAATGAAACAGTATTATGCCGCACTCTCGCCAGAACAGGTACGAGAAAGCACTCGCAATGGCGTCTATATCCAAGCTAGGAACGAAGACGCTCAGGACAAAATATTGGCAATGGCAGAGCGTTCAGACCCACGTACCGTTGGTATTGCGATTAGTGAGTTAATGACCACTGATTTACGGGAAGATCTTACGACAACGCAAACACCTATATTGGTGTTAGGTGCCAGTGGCGCATTTTCCAGCGAGCAAGAACATGAATTTGCTGAGCGTTTGTATCAACAACAGGTTTCTCAGGCACCGACAGCAAAACTTTTGATGAATAGAGATGCCAGGCACTTTATGATGTGGGAAGCGCCAGAGTGGGTGACGTCGCAGATAGCAAGCTTCATGTAATCTAAGGAAAGGAGAGAAGGCAACATGAATACGCTCGCCGCTGATGTTATCGAAGCTAAGACTGGCAATCTCAAAGCGTTTGAACGGTTAATTAATCACACGCGGAATATGGTTAGCAGTTTAGCCCTTTCAATTATCAAAGATGTAGATGCCAGTGAGGAAGTGGCACAGTTGGTCTACATTAATTGTTGGCAAAACCTAAGCTCGCTCAAAAGTGAAAATAGCTTTTTACCTTGGGTTAGGCAATCTACCCGCTATACAGCACTTAACTACATAAGAGACAACAAGCTTTCCAAACGTATTGGTGGTGACGAGGCCGATAAGTTACTCGCCTCTTACTGCACGCAGGATCAAGACCCTCAAGAGTACTACGAAACTGATACGATGAAAAAGGTGGTAGCACAACTCGTAGACAATCTACCCGAAGAGACAAGAGAAGTGGTTCTTTTGTATTACAGGGAGGAGATGTCCAGCAAGCAAGTTGCTGAACTGCTATCGATTTCAGAAGCTGCGGTACGCAAGAAATTGTCACGGGCAAGAGAGGTGTTGAAGCAAGATGCATTAACTAAGATGGGAAGCGCCATCTATGCAACGGCACCAGCGGTGACCTTCACCACAATGACGTTGGCAAACCTAACGATGAGTGCACCGGCTTCTGCTGCAACTGCAACAGGTGGTGCAACTGCAACGGGTCTGACAAAGTGGAGTTGGTTGCTGAGTGGCGCAGCTATTGCGTCATCCTTTGCCGCTGTTGTGGTCTTTCTAAGTTCGCGATTTCCACTTAAAAAGATGCACTCCGAGACCAAAAAGAAGCAGTTGCTCAAACTGCGCAACTTAACCATAGTTTGGATCTTATTAAGCAGTATACTTATGTCTGCAGCTTATCAATTTACCAAAGGCGCCGCAGCGCCGATTGGCGCGTTTACCGTTTTTTCTGCAGGACTTTATGTTCTGAGTAGACGTTCTCAGTTGCTTATTGAATCTGACGAGGGAGTAAAATCCCGTAGGAGATTTTGGCACCCTAAATTGAGTAGAGCGTGCATTTTACTGGGGGTAGTCGCGGGGTATGCTGGGCTTTTTATCGGCCTCATCAATAATGGACGGCTAGCGCTCTAGCACTGGTCCAGTATGTTGTCCTAATTTCGAAGTTTAAACAAGACAGGCATCCTTATGTAGTCGCGCAGCGGTATATTATTTGGGCTTATTCATTGAAAGAAAAAGATTTAATTATTTACGATGGAGTGTGTAACTTCTGTAACGGAGCTGTCGCATTCATTTTGAAGCGCGACAAAATGGAACGCTTTATTTTCTCCCCAATGCAGTCAACTTACGCTCAGGAGGTTATAGAACGCTATAAAGTCGATACAGTAGGTGTTGATACTTTCATGTTGGTAAAAGGCGGGAAAGTCTTTCTGTGGTCAGACGCAGCACTTGAAATCGCCAAAGATTTAAGTGGTTTCTGGTTTTTGTTCGGCATATTCAGAGTTTTACCAAGAACATTTAGAGACCTGTTCTATAAAGCCTTTGCTCGTAATCGCATCAAGCTTTTTGGTGGTACACAACACTGTCAAATACCCAATAAAAAGGTACTAAAAAGGTTCAAAGGCCTAGAGTAATCGCTAAAGACATCATGTTACAAATTGGTTAAAGCCTTAAGCTTAAAAGTTGACTAAACTAGTTTAAACAAGACAGGCATCTTTGTGTCTTTGTAGTTTAAACAATACAGGCATTCTTGTGTCTTTGTGTTAGGCCTTTAAAAGGAGAGTTTAAATGAATGGTGTTTATCGAATTCTTATCGCTCTGTTTCTTCTAGTCGCAGCAATCGCATCTTACAGTATGGGTATTCAGTCAGGTGTATTTCTATTTATCATTTTGGGGCTTGTTCTAGAAGGGGCATTTTGGTTCGGCATGTTTTCAGCCAAAAGGCGGAACGAAGCTTAGCGATATGTACCGGCACTTTTAGAATTATAGAAGATAGGCACTTTATGTAATATTTAATTATGCCTGTCTTGATTAGTTTGCTTTATGAAGTTTGTCCAATATGTGCTGGTGAGTTGAACATTACTCAGTGGTTCGGTAGTTGGAACATTGCGTGTGAAAAGTGCGATATGTCGTATTCTATTCGTGAGAGACGCGCATATTTTTAGCTTTTACGGCAATTACAATATAAGTTGTATCTCTTAACTAGCGACAGAGAAAAAACTATGGAACCCATCAATAAGTTCTGCCCTAGATCTGGCAAGCCCGTAAAGCCCGATTCGCTTGCCGAATACAGGGGCTATACCGTTGGATTCTGCAACCCAGGGTGCAGTAGCGATTTCGCCAAAAACAGCGACGAATGCCCAAACGATACTCAATACTTTGATGTGTTAATTAAAGAAAAATATGGAAAATGAACGCTTAAAAGCTTTCATCTCGCAAGTACCAAATGGCTTCAAGATGGGACAGAGATTTGACTAAAATTTTAATATTCGGAAATTCCGGTTCTGGCAAATCTACGCTAGCGCGCCATTTGTGTGATTCTCAAGGTTTAGCACATTTAGATCTCGATACCCTTGCATGGAAACCCACTAGCCCACCAGAAAGAAAGCCGATTAAGGAGTCGGATCAAGAGATACAGGCTTTTACCGTTTCTAATGAAACTTGGGTAATTGAAGGGTGTTACACAGACCTTCTCAAGCTTGTAGAGGGGCAGTCTTCAGAAATTATATTTATGAATTTACCCATTGAGTTGTGTATTGCTAACGCGAAAGCAAGACCTTGGGAGCACCATAAATACGATACCAAACAAGCGCAAGATAATAATTTACCTATGCTGATCGACTGGATTGCCCAATATACAAAAAGAGACGATACGTTTTCTTATACTGCTCACCAGCAGTTTTTTGAAAACTATAGCGGCAATAAAAAAATGATAACGCAAAATATCCCGCACCAAGCCAGTTAAAACGTTATTCGGCTTATGGATAGGGACTTCGCTTAACTACTTTAAGCGCAATAAAATCAAGGAGGACACCCACTTGGATAGCTTTTTATCTTTTACAGGGATAGCAGCATCGGTTTGGATAGTTTTAGGTATTTACATCGCTTCTCGTTTTTATCCAAACTATAGCCATACGAAGCAGTTTTGTAGTGAACTTGGTGCATTTGGTAGTCCAACACAGAAACTCTCTCCTGCAATCAATAATTACCCGTTGGGCTTATTATTCGCTCTGTTTGGGTATTACCTCATTAACTCACATCCAGACCATACGCCAACTATGGTTATCGGTGCAATGACAATAATACATGGTATCTGTACTTGGGTTTGTGGCTACTTCCCAATGGACGCCGACCCATATACAACAACACCTTCGCAAAGTTGTAAAATCCATACGTGGTCAGGGCTAATAATGTTAGTTTCGTTTATCGTGGCGCCGCTGATCGTTACTTTTTCTAGCTTCTATGCTTGGCCGCTGAGGATTCTGTCTGCATTAAGCGTTATTGGCTGCGTTTTCTTTACACATAAATTAGCAAAATCCCTTGAACGAAAAACTGTACCAGGGCTTTATCAACGCCTAAGTTACGGCTGCCAAATTCTTTGGCTGTTAAGCTACTCGATATTCATGATTTTATAGAGCCGTACAATGAACACTCGCTTTAAAAACTCTATCCCTCTAGCGTTCTTATGTTTAGCATCTCTTTGGTGGTGGTTTTACTATTCCTCCTCGAACTTTATCAACGACTATGGTGATGAAAAGCACGAGTGGTTGTTCATGTGTTTACAGACAAAAGATATTGAATGGTAGGTCGTTTGAGTGCGGCTATTTAGGTGGCTAAACAAGGCGGGCATCTTAATGTAGTCACATTTTTGTATTCGAGGACAGTTTTGATTTTTCAAGTTATGACTGTCATGTTAAGTACTTTATTTTCTCCCCAATGCAGTCAACTTACGCTCAGGAGGTTATAGAACGCTATAAAGTCGATACAGTAGGTGTTGATACTTTCATGTTGGTTAAAGACAGGAAAGTCTTTCTGTGGTCAGACGCAGCACTTGAAATCGCCAAAGATTTAAGTGGTTTCTGGTTTTTGTTCGGCATATTCAGAGTTTTACCAAGAACATTTAGAGACCTGTTCTATAAAGCCTTTGCTCGTAATCGCATCAAGCTTTTTGGTGGTACACAACACTGTCAAATACCCAATAAAAAGGTACTAAAAAGGTTCAAAGGCCTAGAGTAATCGCTAAAGACATCATGTTACAAATTGGTTAAAGCCTTAAGCTTAAAAGTTGACTAAACTAGTTTAAACAAGACAGGCATTTATGTGTCTTTGTAGTTTAAACAATACAGGCATTCTTGTGTCTTTGTGTTAGGCATTTAAAAGGAGAGTTTAAATGAATGGTGTTTATCGAATTCTTATCGCTCTGGTTCTTCTAGTCGCAGCTATCGCATCTTACAGTATGGGTATTCAGTCAGGTGTGTTTCTATTCATCATTTTGGGGCTTGTTCTAGAAGGGGCATTTTGGTTCGGCATGTTTTCAGCCAAAAGGCGGAACGAAGCTTAGCGATATGTACCGGCACTTTTAGAACTATAGAAGATAGGCACTTTATGTAATATTTAATTATGCCTGTCTTGATTAGTTTATTATGCCTTACGTGAACGTACAGATTACTAAAGGTGCAAGTCGCGAGCAGAAGGCTGAAATAGTGAAAGATATCACCGGCTCATTAGAACGAGTTTTAGGTAAAAAGCCGGAATAAACGCACGTTGTAATTCAGGAGTTTAAAATGAGGACTGGGGCTTCGCAGGTAAACTCAAAGACGACTGGAAAAAAAGCGAATCTTAACGTTACTAATGCTTGTAGGTAAATTCACGTCTAAAGTCTTTATGATACAGAACTAAGAAAGACAGGCATTTTAAGCTCCATTGTGCCTTACTTAACTAAAAACGATATTTCAAAATAACTCCCTAGGAAAAATGTTTCATTATGAATGTAGAGATAGTAAAAGCTGATTACAAAAATAAACAACACGCTCGAGATATCCCGTTTCTTCTAAACGAATACGCTTGTGATCCTATGGGGGGAGGAGATCCGCTAGCAGAATCCACTATGAAAAACCTTTCTGTTAAGCTTTCTAATATCCCGCACGCTTTTAGTGTTTTAGTATACGTTGACGACAGCCCGGCAGCGTTAGCTAATTGCTTTGAAGGGTTTTCAACTTTTGCTTGCAAACCTCTTATCAACATCCATGATATCTGCGTTCATAAAAACTATAGAGGGCTAGGGCTTAGTCAAAAATTATTGGAAAAAGTGGAGTCGATAGCTAAGGAACGTGGTTGCTGTAAAATTACCCTTGAGGTACTGAGCAATAATGATGTTGCTAAAGCGGCGTATAAAAAATTTGGATTTAGTAGTTACGAATTAGACCCAGAGGCTGGCAGCGCTGTTTTTTGGCAAAAAGCCTTGGATGCATAATAACTCCACACACACGGAACACAAAACTAGACAGGCATTTTTACGTAGTGCCTTACATATATAGGATTGTTCTTGAAAAGTCAGAACGCTAAAAGGAATTTATGAAATTTAGAAGCAGAGTTTCATTGAAGTATCTTGGGCATCTCCCCATCGTTTTGTTGCTTATAATGGTAAGCATCTTAGGTGAAAATCACAGAGCTAAAGAGCTTGTTGAAAATTATCTAGAAACCGTGAAGGTGGGCTTTGAAGCTGAAAAATGCATACCTTTAAACTTCAAGAGTTCAAGTGGCGTCGACCAAAGACTATCCTGTGAAGATCAAAGTTTTTTATTTTTGATTTCCCTAATGAAAACCCTCGAGTTAAAGGACTTTGGTAGTGTTGTTTACACGACAGACTTGAATAAATACTGGACTCCTTTTAGCTCAAACAACTTTGTTTCTGTCCACGTTATCTTTGAAAACATAAGCGAAAATACTCTTAAACATTATATTCGTTGTTGAACGAGATGGACTATCTTGGACGATTGATAAAATCGATATTAACAATAAAGAACTAGTCAGTGTTTATAAAGAGTTCAAGGCTTTAGATTTATCCCGTTATATAGAAGTTGCTGACGATACTTTAGTGATAAAGAGTAACCATCTGAAAAGAGGCAGCCTGTCCTCCATTGACAAGATGGTTATAAAATACAATCTATATAGGTTGAATGAGTTTCTAGAAGATAACTGATGGTAAGCAAAACTAGAAAGGCATCTTGGCGGGCATGTTTTGGGGAAACGCACGGGCAGGTTAGTTTGCCTTTTAGAGCATTAATTAATGCATCGCTTGTTATTGCCTCGCTAGGTGTAACGTAATTCCTGAAATCATTGTATGCTTAGCAACATACAGTCAGAAATACATGGAAAGTGAAATGTGGTTTGAAGATATTGAGTTAGAATCTGAGAATATAAAGCTCACTCCCTTAACAATGGAACATGCAGGTGCTTTAGTGAACGCAGCAAACGACGGTGAACTGTGGAAGCTATGGTTCACCTCTGTACCAAGCGCTGAAATTATTGAAGACTATATTACGACAGCACTAGAGCAAAAAGCCAAAGGGCTATCGTCACCGTACGTGGTTATAGACAAAGCGAGCGGAGAGGTTATCGGCTCAACACGCTTTTGTAATGCTGACCTTTTAAATCAAAGGGTGGAAATTGGTTACACCTGGTACAGCAAAAGCTATCAGAAAACATCATGCAATACCGAATGTAAGCTACTTCTTCTTACCCACGCTTTTGAAAGTCTCGGAGCGATCGCTGTAGAGTTCAGAACGAATTGGCATAATCAGGCTTCAAGAGCCGCTATTACTCGCTTAGGCGCAAAACAAGACGGCGTGCTAAGGAATCATCAAAGAATGCCAAATGGTGGTTATAGAGATACGGTTGTGTTTTCAATTATTAATACAGAGTGGCTAGCTGTTAAAGAGAACTTAACTTTTAAGCTCTCAATGCGTTGCTAGCACAACATTCAATATTAAATAGGCAATTAGGGTTACATTTTTATTGAGTAAGCAATCACGCCTCTAATGTTAAAACGTTAAATAACAATAAAAAGCAGGAGAGAACATGCACCCAAATAGACATGCTATAGCTTTCGGAAGTCTAGTATTTTTGGTGGTATCAGTTGTATTAATTATTGCTGCATTATTTTGGGGTTGGCCAAAATACAAAGTATATAAAAAAGAGATGGACGGTATTGCCGCACTAAAAGAAGCAGAGTGGAGCAAACAAATACTGATTGAAGAAGCCAAAGCTAGAGAGCAAGCGGCCCTGATGCAGGCGAAAGCGAGAGTAACATTGGCTCAAGCAGAGGGTGAAGCGAAAATTGTACAGGCTAAAGCTGAGGGACAAGCGGATATCGAGCGTGCAAAAGCTGCTGCTGAGGCTAATAGAATCATCGGTGAATCTCTTAAGGGAAATGAAGAATACCTTCGTTACGTATGGATTAAGGGGCTTCAAGATGGAAAGGGTGAACGCATCTATATTCCAACCGAAGCTGGCCTTCCAATACTTGAAGCGGGTAAAGCAGGGAATTAATCGTTGGCAGTAGCTCAAAAATGTAACTCTGCCGTTTGAAATTAGTGTGGGGCCGCTAGAGCTCTTGGCTGTTCGCAGTTGGCTTATAAATTATAGAACAAACAGCAAGGATGAAGTCATGAGCAGACCCAATTTTTCAAGTTATACCATTGACGAATTATTAGACTGTAAGCAAAATATTGACAAAGAGCGCTGGCCTGAACGCTATCAAGAAATACTCGATGTCTTAGCTTCACGCGTCGAAGACCCAACTAATAAGGCCGAGCATGACGAGCTTATTTTTACTTCGTTTTGTGAAGAATTAAGAGACGATTTAACGATTGCTATCGATGATAATCTCTGGCCTATCATTACGTTCTTTTCAAAGCGCTTAAGGCATAGCGTTCCAAGTACCTTTCTTGATGAAGTTTGTCCAATATGTGCTGATGAGTTGAACATTACTCAGCGGTTTGGTAACTGGAACATTGCGTGTGAAAAGTGCGATATGTCGTATTCTATTCGTGAGAGACGCGCATATTTTTAGCTTTTACGGCAATTACGATATAAGTTGTATCTCTTAACTAGCGACAGAGAAAAAACTATGGAACCCATCAATAAGTTCTGCCCTAGATCTGGCAAGCCCGTAAAGCCCGATTCGCTTGCCGAATACAGGGGCTATACCGTCGGATTCTGCAACCCAGGGTGCAGTAGCGATTTCGCCAAAAACATCGACGAATGCCCAAACGATACTCAATACTTTGATGTGTTAATAAAAGAAAAGTATGGAAAATGAAAACATTCATAATAGCGTTTTTGTGCTTTTTTATAAGTAGTGTGGTTGCCGAAAGCAATTTAGATGAAAGTGCGTTTACTCAAAGGTATGTGAAGGCTGTTACCACCAAACCAGAGGTTGTGAGTGCGCGAATAAAAAACCGTCTAGAGGTTGAGATGACTTACAGTGGTGGAGGAACGTCTACCGCATATCTCGATAATGCCTATATGAATTACCTTTCTGACCCAGAAGAGCTCGACGTAATTATAGAAACGTACATCAGTGCGTTAACAAAGAACAGTAATGACGCTAAAGCCAACATAGATAAAGCGAATATTTTTCCCGTAATAAAAGATTCAGGTTATATAAACCATATAACTGAATTGATGAGCGAAGATGAACTGCCTTTCTTTTATGAAAAACTAAATGATGTTCTCTATATTCTTTATGCCATTGATACACCTTCATCTATCAAGTTCATACCGAAAGAAGACATTGCTAACTTAGACGTAAAAGAGGAAGAGCTTAGGGACCTCTCAATGTCTAATTTGATGAATGCTATTGAGTCACTACAAATTAAAGGAAACCCTTCGACCATCTCGATGATTGTGGCCGATGGCACTTACGAAGCGTCTTTTCTAATTTATGATGCGCTTTGGACGAAAGAAAACTTTCCGGTGAAAGGCGATATAGTTGTTTATGTACCCTCTAGAGACGTTGTAATTGTAACGGGTTCAGAAGATACGGATAGTATAGAAACGGTGAAAGGGATAGTGCACAACCCGGAAAATCAGTGGCCTCATTCAGTAACAAAAACTGGGTTTATTCGCAAAGATGAGAAATGGCTCAAGTTTCATGATTAGCTGGGTACACGCTATAGAATAATAAGCGTTTCTCGATGCCTTTTGCTAAGGTAATAAGGAAAACACCGTGACTAAAATTTTAATATTCGGAAATTCCGGTTCTGGCAAATCTACGCTAGCGCGCCGTTTGTGTAAAACTCACGGTTTAGCACATTTAGATCTCGATACCCTTGCATGGAAACCCACTAGCCCGCCAGAAAGGAAACCAATTGAAGAGTCGGACCAAGAAATACAGGCTTTTACCGCTTCTAATGAGACTTGGGTAATTGAAGGGTGTTACACAGACCTACTTAAGCTTGTAGAGAGGCAGTCTTCAGAAATAATATTTATGAATTTACCCATTGAGTTGTGCATTGCTAACGCGAAAGCAAGACCTTGGGAGCCCCATAAATACGATACCAAACAAGCGCAAGATAATAATTTACCTATGCTGATAGACTGGATTGCCCAATATACAAAAAGAGACGATACGTTTTCTTATACTGCTCACCAGCAGTTTTTTGAAAACTATAGCGGCAATAAAAAAATGATAACGCAAAATATCCCGCACCAAGCCAGTTAAAACGTTATTCGGCTTATGGGTAGGGACTTCGCTTAACTACTTTAAGCGCAATAAAATCAAGGAGGACACCCACTTGGATAGCTTTTTATCTTTTACAGGGATAGCAGCATCGGTTTGGATAGTTTTAGGTATTTACATCGCTTCTCGTTTTTATCCAAACTATAGCCATACGAAGCAGTTTTGTAGTGAACTTGGTGCATTTGGTAGCCCAACACAGAAACTCTCTCCTGCAATCAATAATTACCCGTTGGCCTTATTATTCGCTCTGTTTGGGTATTACCTCATTAACTCACATCCAGACCATACGCCAACTATGGTTATCGGTGCAATGACAATAATACATGGTATCTGTACTTGGGTTTGTGGCTACTTCCCAATGGACGCCGACCCATATACAACAACACCTTCGCAAAGTTGTAAAATCCATACGTGGTCAGGGCTAATAATGTTAGTTTCGTTTATCGTGGCGCCGCTGATCGTTACTTTTTCTAGCTTCTATGCTTGGCCGCTGAGGATTCTGTCTGCATTAAGCGTTATTGGCTGCGTTTTCTTTTCATATAAACTAGCAAAATCCCTTGAACGAAAAACTGTACCAGGGCTTTATCAACGCCTAAGTTACGGCTGCCAAATTCTTTGGCTGTTAATCTACTCAATATTCATGAATTTATAGAGCTGTGCAATGTTAGTTATGTTATTTTCAACTAACGTTAACGAACTATCGAAGCTTTGAAACTAAAATGTTAGCAAGGCGATAAGTGAAACCTAGCTTAGCGTTTGAGTAAAAATCAATAGGGAGGTTTTCATGAAAAGCGTTTTACTTTCAGCGCTTATTTATTTGTGGTCGATACAAGTATTTGCACAAACTGAATTAGAAGAACTTGGCAGACAATACTTTAATGCGTGGTCAGCAACGCAATCTCCAAATGCTACAGAGCATGATTTAGATAGATATCTATCGCTTCTTAGTAGTGACGTCGCTCATCAGCATTTACCGTACGATTCTGACGATTCCCGCATGCCCGATGGTAAAGCGCGCATTCGTGAGGGGATGCTTTATTACTTGGGTGCACACGTTTCTTATACCGCCCAACTCAACCACATTATAGCTGCGCACAATGCGATAGCTATTTCGTACACTACAACGAGTAAGGGCATTCACCCGCAAACCAAAGAGCTAGTTGAACTCCAGTATCAAACATTGGAAGTTCTAGAGATTGAAGATGGTAAAGTCGCTGTGATAAGAAAATACGAAGAGTAATGGTAAGGTGTTAAGCCTGCTTAAAATAACTAAAAATCTATTAGCAATACAATAAACGCAAAGGACGGCAACGTGATCGTAATCTATGGTATAGACAATCAATTAAACCCAATAAAACGCAAGCTATCAGATGTTATTCATTCTTGTATGCAATCAGTCTTAGGCTTACCAGAAAATAAAAGAGCCCATCGCTTTGTGCCGCTGTCAAAAGACGACTTCTTTTACCCTGACGGTAGAACCGAGGCATACACAGTTATCGAAATAAACATGATGAAAGGGCGAGAAACACACACGCAAAAGTCACTGATAAAAGCATTGTTCAAACAAATTGAGCTAGAGTTAGGAATTTCACCCGTAGATATTGAGATTACGATTAAAGAACAAGAAAAGTATCAGTGGGGTTTCCGCGGAATGACAGGTGATGAAGCCCTTGATTTGAAGTATAAAGTGAACGTTTAGCTCATTAATATGTCCAGTTTAATACTTGCACTATTTACGCATGTACTTCTTTGTACTGTACTTTACGCCTTACTCACTATAGCTCGCGCACCTGATATATGGGGGGTGGGGCAAAGCAAAGATGGTTCAAACCCTTTCAGCAATATTCAGCCTAAAATCAGCGCGAACCTAAGCAATCAATTTGAGTGGCCACTATTTTTTTACATTGCCATTGTATTGCTTATCGCAATGGATGAGCAAATAGACAGTGTGCAAATCTACTTTGCTTGGGTATTTGTAATTGGCAGAGTGTTGCACAGCATTGTTCAAATATTTACCAACAATATCAGATTGCGTGGTATGGTGTTTGCCATCAATTTTGTCGCTGTGTTGGCTATGTGGGCCTTGATTCTTATTGGTGAAATTGGCATGTAGTCTCGCCATTAGACGAACCAGAGTGCCGAGTAAAGGGCGTCGTTAGCGACAAAATTATTAGACAGCCACTATTTAATAACGGCACCATTTAGTAAAAGCACTATTTAACAAAAGCACTGTTTAATAAAAGCAACAAAGAGCATTAAAGTTATGGAAGACGTTTTAGAACCACTGGGCCGCTTTATACTTCGGATATTCAAATGGATAGTCGTAGAAGCTATCATTGAATTCGTTATAAAAGGTATAGGGCATATAGTGCTCAAACTTTTAACCTTTGGCAAATATCCGCGAGCGGGCAGAGACGAAGGAAGGACCTTCGCTGTTGGTTTAGTTAGCTCAATAGTTGTTTTTGTTTGCCTTGTACTGCTTGTTTAATATTTGGAAAAAGGATATTTACATGAATATGGATAAGTGGGCAAAAACGCGAGAGAAAGGCAAACAGCGCTTCGTTTTAGTAAACGGTGTTTTAGGGTGGGGCGTACCTACTGCCATCCTCTGGGCCCTACTAATGGAATTTCTTGACCCATTAGAAAATATTTGGGTGCGCCCAACTATTGCTTTAATCATCTTTCCCATTGCAGGTATCGCTTTTGGCCACTTAACGTGGAACAAATCTGAGAAGGCTTACGAAAAAGCGACGAGTAATACTCTGTAACTTCTCTAGGCTGGCTTTTTACTTATAACCCAGTAAAGTAAAAGTTCTAATTTCTACAAGCTAATTCAGAGAAGTACATGGAAGTATCGAAAGCAAGTATTCAAAAAGCAGTAGCGAAGAAGATCATCTCTGAACAGCAGGGCGTTGACCTCTACAGCTTCTTTCAGGCAGAAAGCCAGCATACTCCCGCTTTCACCTTTACCCACATTCTCTATTACTTGGGCGGCCTTATCGCTATTGGCGCCATGACTTTGTTTATGAATTTAGGGTGGGAACAGTTTGGGGGGCTGGGGATAATCTTCATATCATTGCTCTACGCTGGTGTAGGGATAAAGCTTACTAACTCTTTAGCAAATAAAAACCTTATTATTCCTGCCGGTATTTGCGCAACCTTTGTAGTGTGTTTAACACCGCTTGCTATCTACGGTTATCAACAGTGGCTTGGCCTTTGGCCCGAGGACTATGCAGTCTATCGTCAGTTTCATACACGCGTTAAATGGCTGTGGTTGTACATGGAACTTGGCACATTGGTGACCGGCATGATAGTAGCTTGGCGGTACAAGTATCCATTTTTGATAATGCCTATTGCTGTAACACTGTGGTACATCAGTATGGATGCCGTCATGCTTTTCATCGACCAAGACGATATATGGAACTCTCATACGTGGGAATTTCGCGCACAAGTATCTATGTACTTTGGCATACTCATGACCTTATTAGCTTTTTGGGTCGATATACGTTCAAGGTACACTGCCGACTACGCATTTTGGTTATATTTGTTCGGCGTTATTGCGTTTTGGGGCGGGCTTACTAGCCAAAACTCAGACAGCGAACTTTCAAAGTTTTTCTATTTTTGTATAAACCTAGTCATGGTTGGGCTAGGCGCATTATTGGTTCGGAAAGTATTTGTGATATTTGGTGCGTTAGGCAGCTGTTTCTATTTAGGCCACTTGGCCTCGAATGTGTTTAGAGACAGTTGGCTTTTTCCTGTTGCGTTAACGGCTATTGGTTTAGGTGTGGTGTATATAGGAATATTGTGGCAAAAACATGAAGTTAAGATTACGCGCAAAGCCCGTAATGCTTTGCCAAAGCCGTTTCAGGAACTCTTAGACAGCAGGCTTAGGTAAAACGCTTAATTAAAAGCTAGTTAATAAATAAACGCTATTTAATTGTGATAAAAGTAGAAATCGAATAATAAACATAAACAATAGCCTCGATAAAAGCAGATAGATTAGCTTGGTAAAGTGGCCTAGACCCAAGGTAGTAAATAGAAATGTCAGATAAAAAAGAAGAATTCAAAGACCCTACAAACCTAATGGCGTGGATTAAGTACTTTCTATGCTTTCAAGTTGTCCTTTCGTTCGTCGCTATCGGCTCAAATTTATTGGAGTACCAGCTTTTAACCGACTTTCAAAACGGCGTTTATTTTAGCCAAGAAATGGCGGTGGCCGATGCCGAAGCTAATGATATGAGGCAAGCCGTTATTGCATTCTCTTATTTAGGCGTGTTTATTGTATCTGGAATATTGATTTTAAAATGGATTTATCAAGCAAATCAAAATGCGCGTCAACTTGGTGCGAAAGATATGGCGTTTTCGCCAGGCTGGTCGATAGGTTTTTATTTCATTCCCATTGTTTCTCTTTGGAAGCCCTATCAAGCTATGAAAGAAATCTGGCAGGCAAGTCAAAACCCAACTAATTGGCCAGTAGAAAAAGTAAGCTCTATCTTGGGAATCTGGTGGTTTTTCTGGATTGCAAATAGCATGGTGGGGCAGGCGGCATTTAGAATGTCTAGAAGAGCGGAAGAAATCTCTGAAATTATGAATGTGAACTTGGTGTCACAGGCCTCAGAAGTTATTTCAATTCCCTTAGCATTAGTTACCTGGTTAATGATTAAAAAAGTTTCTAATGCTCAGCTAGCAATGCGCGAGCGAAGTGATGAACAGCCAGAAACTAACGAAGTATCGAACCTAGAACCAGCAAAGTGAAGTTGACCAACTTTTTATTTCGTTAGAATAACGCAATAACCGCTGATAGCGGGTATTTTTTCATAAAGGTGCTTTAAAATACTTTTTATTGATTAACCTAAAACGTTCTGGCTTACTAGTGCGTTATTTTCCAATGAGTTTTTAAGTATGTCGTTTAAAAAGAAAGCGTTAGCAGGTGTTCTTGTTTCTCTTTGTTCTGCGTTTAGCCTAAACGCTAGCGCAAATGAACCTTATGAATTGATGGGCGTGACCACCCAAACGGGTCAGAAAGCGTCCTACCTCGCTACAGAGAAAAGCATAACGCTGCCAGTGACGGTTATAAACGGAAAAGATGACGGTCCAGTACTGCTACTTACCGCCGGTATTCATGGTGATGAGTTCCCGTCTATGTATGCCCTACAACAACTTCAGCAAAACCTTGATCCTAACGAGATGAGCGGTGTGTTGGTTGTGCTGCACCTGGCTAACTTAGATGGGTTTCATGGAAATAGAATTGCGTTAAACCCTAAAGATGAGAAAAACCTGAATAGGGAGTTTCCAGGGAGCGCGGATGGCACACCGACGGAACAAATTGCTGAGTTGTTAACCAGAGAGTTTATTGGCAAAGCTGACTTTTTAATAGACATGCATTCTGGCAGTGCAAACCAAACGTTATTGAATCATGTGTATTCTCCTTTTGTGGGCGACGAAGAACTTGACGCTTTAACATTTGAATTCGCGAAAGCGACTGGCATGCAGCATATTGTCATGTATGGCGACCGTCCAAGAGATCCTAACAATTCAATTTCTTACCCTAACACAGCCATGACAAGAGGAAAGCCTGGCCTTACTACCGAAATAGGGCACTTAGCGCAGACAGATGAAGAGTCTGTGGCGAAAGCCTTAGAGGTGGCTAAGAACGCTATGTATTTTCTAAAGATGTTGCCAGAAAAGCCAAAGCAGCACCCTGAGCCAATTATCTACGAAACCATTAAATACCCTAAAAGCTCGAAAACCGGTTTTTTCAAGGCTTCAGTGGAGATAGGCGATAAAGTGTCAACTGGGCAAGACATAGGTAAGGTCACCGACTATTTTGGAAATCTAGTTGAAACCCTCAAATCGCCTGTTGATGGCACGGTTATGATGGTTAATCAAATGCCAGCCATTAAAGACGGTCAGTCTGTAATGGCTATTGGTATAGAAAAATCTCAATAACATCGTTGATGAAGTAAATAGGCTGAATGATCTAATTCGCCTACTCAATCAAATAAATGTTAAAGTTAAATTATAAAACTGTGATTAGGGAATAACATGGACTTTCTTTTTAACGTATTGATTTGGGTAGGCGTGGTTATCTTCGCCATTTTTATTATTGGCTTTATGGCAGCAGCGAAACTAAATAAGCGCCAAAATGAAAATAATGATTAGAGGACTGCCAAGCTTGCTGTAGAAACTGCAATGGCAATTGTAGAAAAACAATAAATATTTCACCCCTTTTATTCAGTTCCTCCGTTTAGTGAAAAAAGGGGGAACAACATGCAAACAACAATTCTACCAAGCGCTAATTCGCAAGTTCTGGTACAACACAGTGTATTGTCTTTTGCAAAAGCGCCTTTCCACAAACGGGCTATAAATGTTGCCACTATTTCTCTTGCCGGTGGAGTAGTAACAGCTGGGCTTTTCGTCTTAATGGCAGAGCTTATTAAGCAAGATAAGGTGAATATCAGCGAAGCGCCGCCTGTGCTTTTTGAACCCGTCATTTATCAGCCTGAAGACGAACGGATTATGACAAAAAAGCCCATTGCGCCAATTGAGCAAGTCATAAAAACGCCGCCGCAAAGAGTAGTCGAGATTGACCCCGAGCCAAATGATGACCCGGGTAATTTCGAAATAAACACTCAGGTTCCTAATACAGCATTGAATTTATCGATAAATTTAAATAGTGCTCAAGGTGATATGCAGGCTACGCCTCAATTTAGGGTCGATCCTACTTATCCGCCAGAAGCGAGTCGTGACGGTATTGAAGGTTGGGTAAAGCTCGGGTTTACGGTAAGTGCTAGCGGCGCTGTATCCGATATAAAGGTATTAGATTCTGAGCCCAAGCGTGTGTTTGATAGAGCAGCACGCCGCGCTCTTAAAAAGTGGAAGTACAAACCAAAGCTGGACGGCGGTAAACCTGTTAGTCAACCAGGTATGGTTGTAGTATTAGATTTCAAACTAGAACAATAAGGACAGCCTATGAGTATAGGCGCAAGCTTGCAAAGCCTGTTTCAAGGCAAGCGCGAAACAGCGCTGGGAGTGAGTGAAAGGCTAATGCTGCAATACACCGCAAAAGGTGATGAGGCATCGTTAGCCGCACTTTTTGATTTACACAGCACTAAGCTATTTTATTTTCTTAAGGTATTAAGCGATAGCACCATAGCGGAAGATATAAGCCAGCGTACATGGATTAAAGTTATTGAGCACCGCCATTTATTTAAAAGTGGCGACAATTTCCAAGCTTGGCTGTTCACCATTGGTAGGCGAGCACTTATTGATGAGTTTCGTAAAAACGCCAAGCTTGAATATAGTAACGAGGCTGTAGAGGAATTTAGTGTTTCTGAGTTTGTTAAGCACGCGCACCCTTCTGTAGAAAATGATGTGGCTAAAGGATTAGAAAAAGACGTGTTCAAAGCTTGTTTAGCGCAATTGCCATACAAACAGAAAGAGGCGCTCTCACTGCAGTTTGAGGGTTTTAGTTTATCGCAAATAGCTGATATGTGCGGCGCTGAAAAAGAAACGGTGAAAACACGAATTCGATATGCAAAAGACAGTCTAAAAATTATGCTGGAGAAATTGTAATCATGTCTATCTCAGATAAAGAGCTACAAGAAGCCTTCAGACGCAGTCAGCTAGTCCAAAAGCAAAATGATTCAACAACTCAAAAAGCAAACGCCCGGGTACGCGCCAACGTGCTTGCGCACAACAAGGCTAAAGCAAACGGCAGTGACACAGAGCGTATGTTTGCTGTGGTGGCTTCGCACCTTCGCGCCTATTTCGCGTCATCAACCCTTCGATTTGCCGCTGTGGCTTTTGCTATTGTTGCCATGCTAGGGGTGTACAACATTGGAACATTCCAAAGCCGCCACTCGTCAGGTATGCAAACTGCTGCACACAGTGTAGATATTGTTCATTACCACGGTTTTGCAGGTGAAGATAAAATGCTGGCTAATAATCTCAATAATAACTATCAAGCCCGTTTCAATGCCTATACTCGCCAATATATCGAGAGTAGTTTAGTTGCTAAAGCGGTAACCCAGCAGCCAGCTACATTGCAATCACAAGATGGGTATTGGCTATTAGTAAATTGTGAAAATCAGCAAGTTGTCGTTTCTGAAAGTCTAATTGCATCGTTAGATATTAATGGCCGTATAGAAGGGGATATCAACGTAGGTACTCAAGTTGCGCTATCATTCGATGGTCAGGGAAGAATATTGTCTATTAAACAGTCTACTAAGCCGATGATGTGCTGATATATAAATGCGTGCTATTTATTTTTAGAAACGCAAAAACGAGGCTGGTAGATGTGGAACCTTCCAGAGCCTCGTTATTGCAAGGTATCGTGATAAACCTATTTGTCTAGATCGTGCGCCCTAAAGGCATTGGGAAGTAATTCACCAATTGTGGTTTCAAACTTTTCACCACTTTGACTAATCATGGTCACGGGCGTTTCATCTGGCGCGAACTCGGCGATTTTTTGTCTGCACCCGCCGCATGGAAAGCAAAACTCATCGTTTGGACTTGCAATAACAATATGTGAGATACGCTTTTGACCTTGTGTAACCATATTGCCAATAGCGGTGGCTTCGGCACATTGCCCTAGTGGGAAAGCAGCACTTTCTACGTTACAACCAGAGAAGGTTTCGCCACTAGGCGTAAGTACCGCAGCACCAACTTTAAAGTTGGAATAGGGGGAGTGAGAGTTTTTCTGTGCGTCAAAAGCAAGTTGTGATAGTTGTTCTAAATTATTTTTCTTCATAGCTACCTGTGTTAACCACCCAATACGCTTTACTTTTATCATCAAATGCGAGAAGGTTGGCGGCATTAGCGCCGCGGACAAGCGTATATTAAATGCTCAGGCGGTTTTTTCTTTTTTTATAGAATGCTTTTTTACCATGTGCAGAAACGTTAGTCTCATCTTTTTTTCTCTATTCGCTGCTATTTTAACCGGTTGTGCGCAAACACCCCCTGTTTCAGAAAGACCACAAATGGGGAATTTGCTTCTAGCCGAGCCTGCACCTATTAATCCTCGTTCAGAGATGGCGATTGCGCGTTATAATCAAGTGCTAACTAGCCCGGCGCTTTCGGATGAAGATAAAGCTGAACTTCATTTTCAACGTGGCATGCTTTACGACAGCGTAGGTCTTGCAGGTTTAGCGCAGTTCGATTACACCCAGGCCATTAATTTAAAGCCTGATTTAGCAGAAGCCTATAATTCTATGGGTATTCATTATATCCAGCAGAGTGACTTCATTCAGGCTTACGACGCTTTTGACTCTACAATTGAAATTAACCCAGAGTACGATTTCGCGTTCTTAAACCGTGGCATCGCGCTTTACTATGGCGGTCGCGCAGAACTTGCGACTGACGATCTTAATCGCTTTTTTGAAAAAGATAACAGCGATCCGTTTCGTGCGCTGTGGGCTTACTTCGCGCATTACGATGTATCAGAACTGGAAGGGCAAACTTACTTAGCGTCTATTCGTCCTACGCTAGACAATGAGCATTGGGCAACTTCGCTGGTGGATCTATTCTTAGGTACTGTAGATGAAAACGATGTACTTAACTCATTGCTAGACGGTGTTAAAAGCCAAAAAGCGCTAACCGACCGACTATGCGAAGCATATTTTTATTTAGGTAAATTTCATTCCCTACGCGGAAATAGCGGCATTGCATCTAATTACTTCAAGCTTGCGCTAAGTACAAACGTGTTCGACTACGTAGAACATCGTTACGCAAGAATGGAGCTTAATCGTTTGCGTAATCAAGCTAGCAACGATGTAGTTAGCGAAGAGTAAGCGCAAAGCATTATGCGGGGCTTATTTTTAGCAGTCTTTGCACTGCTTATTGTTGCGGGCGATAGCGGGCGTTATGCCCCTCAACTTATCTCTAACGCAATTAGCGTGCTATTACCATCACATAAAAATGAAGATGGTGTCTTACTAGAAGGCGAGGAAACTGGCACGTTTGACAGCGTTCAGTCTAATGCTTTTGCCCAAGATAGCGCTAATACTACCCTTAAAAACAATAATCCACGAGATAACGCGCTAGCGCTGCTTTGGTTGGCTTCAAAGCAGGGAAGTGACACTGCCCAAGCCTATATGCTTGAGATATTTGAGAGCGCATATAACAACGGCTTTACCTCTGCTGCTATTACTGACGAAGATACGGCGACCTATTTTCTGGAGAAGCTTGTTAGTCTAGAAAATGCCGACGCTGCGTGGCTGTTGTACCAAATTTTAGGCGAAGAGGGTGCTTCAGAGCGTTTTATGCGCTTAGCAGCGCTTGGCGATGTAGTTGAAGCACAACTGGCCTTCGCGATGTCTACCGATTCGCCAAAAAAGCGAGAAAAGTGGCTGATACGCGCAGCGTCACAAGAATATTTGCCTGCACAGGCAGCACTGGCCGATTGGTACTTACTTCACGGTCAACAGCAGTTAGCTAAGCCTCTGCTGGCAGCTACAGCAACCTTAGACATGCAAAGTGCGTTTAAGTACGCAAGGCTTTTGTGGGACGAGGGCGAATTCTCAGAAGCTAAATCGCATTTTAAATTTGCAGCGCAAAAAGGCCATCAACAAGCGGAAAAAGCACTAGAAGCCATCAAACTTTATTCACCCTATTCAGTAACGCAAGCAATAAAGCAATCTGGCGCTTTTGATTGGGAGAGTCAAACAAATTGCCTGCAGCGTGTTCAACCTTTCGCTACAAGTTTGGCGACCATCATGCGAGCGCACGAACTTTATCAGTCATATAACGACGATTCGCGCCTTGAAAACCTTTCTATTTGTTTAGCCCCGCCTATTTGGCTTCAATCCGATGTGCTGGAATGTAACGCTAACTATAAAAGGGCGGGTATCTTGGGGTGCAATATTACTCCGTTAGCCAATATCGCCAAAAAGCGTAAATTTAGCCATGCAGTTGTGGTGGCGGAGCAGGGTAAAGCGAACGTTCAAAATGGTGTAATGTATTTGGATATTAGTGACGCTTATTCAGTATTCGTGCACGAACTAGCGCATTTTGCTGGCTTTGCTGACGAATATCCTATTGGCAAGGGTATGGCAAACAAGCTGTGCGATGAAGATGGGATTGAAGGCTTCCTACCTCCCAACGTTGTGGTAGATACTGAGTATTGGTATGCACCGCATGAAACGGTAGAGAATTGGCTGTCGATAGACCCCGCAACGATTATTGCTCGCGCTAAAACCTGTTCAGTGTTGGGGCTTAATAGCTACAAACCTAGCCGAAGAATTACCTTTATGGAGCACCACGATAGCGGTGTGATCCCGCCTTTATATCTGGTCCTTTGGCAGCAACAGCTTGAAAAGCAAAATGCGCAGCGGCCCATCTCAATGAATTTCTTCCAAGCTTTTCACAATAGCGGTAATCAAAAAGAGGCGGCCCACTGGCTAGCTGAGTACGAAGCATTTACCGGCACCAAATAAGCAGCCGCACACTCTTTTTTGATAACGCCATAGTTCTATTCAACAACCACCTTCACAGGTACTGCAACGGGTTATTTCTCGCTACCCACGAAGCGTAGGCTTCAGCTCTCTTACCCACATAGATGTGGCACCACAAATTGCTACCGGCATAACAATGAAGTTCACCACGGGAATGAGCGAGAACACGTTTACCATCATGCCAAAGGTCATTGCTTTTCCTTTGTGTTCGCCAAGGTGCAAGCGCATTCGAGTGAAATCTACCTTGTGGTTATCATAAGGATAGTCGCAATACTGTATCGCCATCATCCAGGCGTTAAATAAGAACCAAAGCACTTGCCCGATAATAGGTAGAAAAAAGAACAGCAATAAAAATCCGATGGCGCGAGGTAAATACCAAATGAGCTTAGTCAGTTCGCGACCTACAGTGCGCGGAATGTCTTTTACCAACGACATAACGCCTTCATCACCCAGGTCTTGACCCGTTAAATGACGCTCAACCTTTTCTGATAACACGCCGTTGAAAGGCGCGGCAATCCAGTTGGCCAGGGTGCCAAAAATAAGTGCGAAAATGAGTAATACGCTTATAACTGCTAAAGGCCATAAGAAGAAACTGATAGCCGTTTTTATCCAGCCTAACCATTCTGGTACAAGGTCGATAACATAGGCTATGCCCATTTCTATTTGGCCGAATAAGAAATAAAAAGCAACGGAAAACAGAACAAGGTTAATAGTGAGGGGCACAAACACGAAACGCTTTAGCCCTTTTGTCTTTATAAGCGAAAAGCCTTCAAAGAAATAATGTACACCACCTGAACTCATTCATACTCCTTCGCGTTATTTTAAACGCTTTGTTTATTAACTATTTACTCTATCATACGCCCTTGGCGCGTTCTGTGCCTAACTCGCTGAAATGGTAATTGTTACAAGCTGTTAGTTTTGGTAGAGTCGAAACATAATAACAAAAGAACCTTCTGTGTGATTACATCATTTCCATATCATCTGCTAATTCAGCATCCCGCCATGGGGTATTGGGCTGAAGCTATGACGATTTTGTCCGGCAACTCTGTATACCAGAGGGATGATGCGTGAGACTTAAGAAGATAAAGCTTGCCGGCTTCAAGTCCTTTGTTGAGCCTACTACTATTCCGTTTCCCGGGGAAATGACTGCCATTGTTGGCCCGAACGGCTGTGGTAAATCCAATGTTATTGATGCTGTTCGCTGGGTATTAGGTGAAAGCTCAGCGAAGAACCTACGCGGCGATGCAATGACAGACGTGATCTTCAACGGTTCATCTTCACGAAAACCCGTGGGGCAGTGTAGCGTCGAACTTGTTTTCGATAACAGTGCAGGGCGGATCGCGGGCGAATTTGCTAACTATAACGAGCTGTCTGTTAAACGATTAGTGACCCGAGATGCCACGTCTACTTACTTCCTCAACGGTACCAAATGTCGCAGGCGAGACGTTACCGATCTGTTTTTAGGAACGGGGTTAGGCCCACGTTCTTACGCCATTATCGAGCAAGGTATGATCTCACGGCTTATCGAATCTAAGCCACAAGAACTACGCGTGTTTATTGAAGAAGCTGCGGGTATTTCAAAGTACAAAGAGCGTCGCAGAGAAACAGAAAATCGAATAAGGCACACGCAAGACAACCTTGAACGCTTAAACGATGTGCGCGATGAACTTGGCAAGCAGTTAGAAAAATTACAGCGACAAGCTGCCGCAGCAACCCGCTATAAAACGTTGCGCGCACAGGCTCGTGAGTTAAAAGGCCAGCTTGCGGCGATTAGATTTCTTAAAAATAGCGAGCATATTGAAGTGCTGCAAAAACAGCAGCAAACACTGCAACTAGAAGTTGATGATTTAAATGCCAGGCTACAAGGTGATGAAGCCGGACTTGAATCGTATAAAACTAAACAAGTTGAGACCAAGCAAGTCATCGATGATCTGCAGCAGCAGTTATTCACCACAAGCAATGCAATAACGCGATTAGAGCAAAATGCCCTGCATGCTAAACAGCGACAAGGGCAAATAGAGCAAGAATTAACGCGAATCAACGAACAGCATGAATTGCTAAACCACTCTATTGATGAGGCACAGGAAGCACTTGCCGTATCAAACGAGGCGCTTGAAAACATTGAACCAGAGCTTGTACTGAAAGAAGCCGAGTTGGAACACGCAAAAGCGCGTTTTGAAGAAGTTGAGCAGGCGCTTAGAGAGTTTAACGTAAAAGCACGTGAACAAGAGCAAACGTACAACCAGCTTCGACAAGACGTGCAACAGTGTCATAGCCAAATTCAGTCCACAATGAGTATGCAGCTTCGTACATCTCAGCGTATTAGCGAACTGCAAGACGAGCTAAAACAACTCGATGACGAAGATTACTCAGATCAAATTGCATTACTAGATGAGCAAGCAAACGTGCTAGATTTTGATATTGATGAAGGTAAACAGGCGGTTCAAGCAGCTAGCGAGAAAGTGCAAAAACAACATGCTGAAGTGCAAACCATTGAAGCAAAACGACGGGATGCGCTGGGTCAGTTGCAAACCGCCCAGTCAACCAAATCTGCATTAGAAGCGCTTCAGCAAGACGCCTCTAGCTTCGAAGATATGCTATTAGAAGGAATAGAAAAGCTTTGGCAACAATTTAGCTCAAGCCAAAAGCTTGCACCCTGTATAGAGGCTATATTACAGCACGCAAAAGATCCTGTTGTCGCAAAAAGCTACCCGGTACAAGAACTTCTTAAAAACAAAGAGCGTCTGCCCACCGGCATAAAGGTATACACCGAAAGCGTGTTTGTAACTTCGGCAAAAGCTGGATCTTTAGCTAATGCTTTATTAAGTGACCTTAGCGGTAGCCACACTTCACCGGCACGGGTTCCCGCATTTTTTGATGATATCTACCTGTGTGAAGACGATAAAGACCTGACAAGTAAGGTGGAACACTTAGCTGATGACGAGATGAAAAGCGATGGTAATGGCTTTTCTAGCGCAATTTCACCTACAGGCCTGTGGGCAAGCCGCAATTGGGTTGTTAAACCAGGTGAGGTGAATGACGGTGCTTTGCAGCGTGCTAACAAGATTAAAGCACTTACAGATGATATTGAAGGCACTGAAAATCTCATTGAAGAAGTTGAGCATTCCATTGAGGAAGCGAAGCAGGGTCTTGAAACAAGCGAAGCTCAAAAGCATACGGCTCAACACGCCTTAGCTGAAAAAGAAAATCAACGGGCTCAGATTAAAAACAAGCTATCTTTACTTGAAATGCAACAAGAGCAGCAGTCTACTCGGAGCGCTAAACTCAATGATGAATTGGCAAAACAAGAGTTAATGCTTGCTAAAGAAGAAGAGCAGTTAGCGCAACTTTCGGAAAAATTAGAACTTCAAGAAGCGCAAATCCTTGAATATGAAGTGCACATTGATGAAGTTAACACTAAACGTGAAGAAAATGAGCGAACTACGTCAGAATTGCGCGCCTCAGTCGATTCATTAACGTTGCAAAATCATGAGCTTGCGTTAAAAAAGCAGCAGTTTGAAAATCATCAAAACTTATATAGTCAGCAGGTTACACGTAACCTTGAACAGCGTGAAGAATACATAAAGAACAAAGAAAGATTGCAAAAAGAACTAGCGCATCTTACGTCTCCTGAAGAAATTCAGGAAGCAGAACTTCAGTCTCTGTTAGAAAATAAAGCGGAATTAGAACAGCTGAAAAGCGCTAAGCAGCGCAGCCTTGAAGATATTGAACAGTGGTTGCGAGAAGCTGAAAAAGGGCATCAGGCTCTAGGTAAAGACATTCAAACCCGACAGACAAACATCGATAAACTTAACATCGATATTGAAGGGTATCGTGTACGCGCAAACACTGTCTTAGAGCAGCTTGATGAAACACAGCAGTCACTGAAAAACATTCTAGAAACCTTACCCGAAGACGCCGAAGAGAAACGCTGGCAAGATGACCTTGAAAAAACGCAGGCTAATTTGCAGCGTTTAGGGGCAGTGAACTTAGCTGCGGTTGAAGAATTTGAAACCCAGTCAGAAAGAAAATCTCATTTAGATACACAGCACAACGACCTTACTGAAGCCCTAGAAACGCTACAATCGGCCATTCGAAAAATTGATAAAGAGACACGCACGCGCTTTTCAAACACTTTTGAGCAGGTTAACGAAGACCTTAAAATGTTATTTCCTAAAGTCTTCGGCGGTGGGTCAGCATACCTTGCACTTACCGATGATGACTTATTGGAGACCGGGGTGACGATAATGGCTCGCCCCCCTGGTAAGAAAAATAGTACGATTCACCTCTTAAGCGGTGGAGAAAAAGCATTAACCGCTTTATCATTGGTGTTTGCTATTTTTAGATTAAATCCAGCACCATTTTGCTTGCTGGATGAAGTAGATGCACCATTGGATGATGCAAATGTAGGGCGCTTTTGTAACTTAGTGTCAGAAATGTCACAAACAGTGCAGTTTATTTATATCACCCACAATAAAATAGCGATGGAAATGGCTAGTCACCTAACCGGTGTTACTATGGCGGAACCTGGCGTTTCACGTATGGTAGCGGTAGACGTTGACGAAGCTGTAGCCTTCGCAGAAGCATAACAAAGGGCGAAAGAAATTAAATGGAAGATCAATTACGTCTATTTTTACTCCTTGGAGGCACGGTTTTTATCATTGCTGTGCTTGCCCACGGTATTTGGAAAATTCGTAAAAACGGAAAGCCTTCGGAAAAAGAGCGCTTAGAGCCCCGACAGTGGCAAGACGACGATAGCGAAATAGAAGCCGAAGCTCAGGAAGGCTTTGATGAGCTTGGTATTGGTGCGGTTCGAGTGGTTAGCAATTCGCAAAGCTCGCATAATAGAGCAGATGAGAACAGCGCAGCTTCGAGCCCATCGTTTGATGACACTTTGAATAATCCAGATAACGGCAGCGAACGTAAAAAATTCGGCAACGATGAGAGCAATCACTCTTCTCAATATGCTTCTTCGAGTGACATCCATAGCCATGAAGACGACGCTGGCGAAGAGCACGCTAATGCCAGCAGCAATGATAATTCGTCGATATCGCCAGCCGTAAAAGTGGGTGGAACAGAAGACGAAAAAAGGAGCGAAAAAGAAGACGCTCAAGAAGCGCCCAAACTGTATGGTTCAGTGGTAACGAACCCCAAGCCACACATGAAAGGGCAGGCTCGCTCGATTGATACCGCGTCAAATAAAAGCGATGACAACGTTGCTGCTTTCCCAGAACCTCCAGGTTTTCTGCTTCGAGAAGGCGACGATGAAGCTCAGTCAGAGTCACAAGCACAGCGCGAAGAAAGTACGCAAGACGCGTCTTATACAGCGTCATCAAACGCAAATAACGCGAATAGCACAAATAACGGGTACTCTGATAATCAAACAACGGCACATCCCGAACAGACTCATTCAGCACCAGTTCGTCCTGCGCAAAAGTTTTATGTGGACCCTACGCTTGAAGAAGAACCAGCAACAGTTCAAGCGCCAACTAAAAACGAGCAAGAAGTCGCTGACTTTAGTTTAGACGCTCAAGACGATGCATCTTCATTACGGGGTAGCCAGGAAGAAAATGAACAGCCGCGGCGTTTTGCACGTAGTAAGCGCAGTAAAACACCGATTAAGAAGCGGGAAGAGCCTAATTTTGGTGATGACCAAATGCGCATTGACTTCGACACCAGTGAGCAAGGTAACACTGATTTTGGTGAAGAGAGCTTTAGTGCAAATGATACACACAGCGACGCTGCGAGCAGCACTTCTGAGCCGGTGAAATCATCTAATGTTGAACCTGAAGTATTGGTGTTGAACGTAAGAACGCCAGAAGGTGAGCCAATTTCTGGTGCTGCGCTTTTACCTATGCTGCTTACACTAGGGTTTAAGTTTGGCGACCAGGATATCTTCCATCGTCACGTAAACTCCAATGGCAAAGGTCCAGTATTATTTAGTCTAGCCAATATGTTTAAACCTGGTGTTTTTGATATTGATAACCTAGAAAATTTTGAGACCCAAGGTGTATCTTTGTTTATGATATTGCCCATTGAAGGCGACCCTCATCAAGTATTCAATATGATGCACAACGCGGCTCGTAAGTTGGCAGACGAGTTTGGTGCTCAGGTACTAGACGGGCGTCGAAGCGTGTTAACTAAACAAGGCTTACAGCAATACGTTGAAAAAATTCGTGAATTTGAACGCAAGCGTATGATTGCTCGCGGCTAACGTAAGCTATTCAACTGTCTATATCGCACGCTTCGTACGTGCTTGCGTGTTAGCGTAATAAAAAGGACTTGGCTCATACCCAGGTCCTTTTCTATTAAATAGCGCTACAGCGAGGCTACAAATTATACTAGCCGACTAAAAAGACGGCGGTTTAATGCCTCACTTGAAACAAAAGGTCGTTTAGGTTAAGTCACCTAAGCTACAAAATGTAAAACTTTTAATTATTTATACGGCGTGAAAACAACTCCATGTCAGACTCTTTAGAACAAGCAAAGCAACAAGTTGCTCAACTTCGCAACACGTTAAATGAATACAATTACCAGTACTATGTACTAGACGATCCTTCGGTTCCCGATGCGGTTTATGATAGAGATATGCAGGCGCTAATAGCGCTTGAAAAACAATATCCTGAGTTACATAGCCCAAATTCTCCAAGCCAAAAGGTGGGAGGCGCTGCGCTGTCTGCATTTGAGCAAGTGACTCACGATGTGCCTATGCTGTCGCTAGATAACGCCTTTGATGAAGAGTCTCTATTGGCATTTGAGAAGCGCTTAAAAGACAGGCTTAAAGATACTGCTACTTTGGATTTTAGCTGTGAGCCTAAATTAGATGGCTTAGCCGTGAGTATTTTGTACGAAAACGGTGAATTAGTTCGCGCTGCAACGCGGGGCGATGGACAGGTAGGTGAAAACATCACTGCTAACGTGCGTACTATTTCAAATGTACCTTTAACCCTTCGTGGCGACCACTATCCAGATCGCGTCGAGGTGCGTGGTGAAGTGTTTATGCCGCGAGATGGCTTTGCAAAATTAAACGAACATCAAAAAGAAACGGGCGG
This sequence comes from Alteromonas sp. ABH4_454, assembly GCF_056311775.1. Classification (NCBI taxonomy): domain Bacteria; kingdom Pseudomonadati; phylum Pseudomonadota; class Gammaproteobacteria; order Alteromonadales; family Alteromonadaceae; genus Alteromonas; species Alteromonas sp. ABH4_454. The sequence goes on from NZ_CM149972.1 coordinate 2,914,733, forward strand.
TAAGGTCTTTGCCAATCCGCGCAATGCCGCAGCCGGAAGTTTACGTCAGTTAGACTCGAAAATCACCGCTAAACGCCCGCTGATGTTTTATGCGTACTCACTAGGCGTAGTACAACCAGAAAGCTTTGAACTACCTAAAACCCACAGCGCGCGCCTTGCACAATTAGGTAAATGGGGCCTGCCCCTGTGCCCAGACATTGACACCGCTGAAGGCGGTAAGGGCTGTTTAAATTACTACAACCATATTCTGGAAAAGCGCGATAATTTGCCTTATGACATTGATGGCGTCGTGTTTAAGGTAGACCGTATTGATTTGCAAAACACCCTAGGTTTTGTAGCCCGCGCGCCACGCTGGGCGATTGCGCAGAAATTTCCTGCGCAAGAGGAAGTAACTAAACTGGTGGACGTTGAGTTTCAAGTGGGCAGGACTGGGGCAATCACACCGGTAGCGCGCTTAGAGCCTGTTTTTGTAGGTGGCGTTACCGTGTCTAATGCCACACTTCATAATCAAGATGAAATTTCCAGATTGGGCGTTAAAGTTGGCGACACTGTTGTTATTCGTCGCGCTGGTGATGTTATTCCTCAGGTAGTTTCTGTGGTTGAAGCAAATCGCACGGGTAGTGAAACTGACATTAGTTTCCCAAGTCAGTGCCCAGTGTGTGACTCGCAGGTTGAAAAGCTTGAAGATGAAGCAGTCGCTCGCTGTACCGGAGGGTTAATCTGTGCAGCGCAACGCAAACAGGCGCTCAAACATTTTGCATCGCGTAAAGCGTTTGATATCGATGGTTTGGGCGATAAGCTTGTTGACCAATTAGTAGATGCTGATCTCGTACACAGCCCGGCAGACTTCTTTACCCTGTCTTTAGGAGACGTGGTGGGTTTAGAGCGTATGGCTGAGAAGTCTGCAAGCAAGCTTTTGGGATCCCTTGAAGCATCAAAGAAAACTACCTTAGCCAAATTCCTATACGCATTGGGGATCCGTGAAGTAGGTGAGGCGACAGCGGCAAACTTAGCTGCGCATTTTGAAACCTTGGAAGCCATTCGTGAAGCTTCATTAGAAGCGTTAGTAGAAGTGCAGGATGTGGGCGAGGTGGTAGCTACTCATATATTCAACTTCTTTAACGAGTCGCATAATACCGATGTGATTGACGCACTTCTAAATGAAGGTATCAATTGGCCCGCTATCGAAAAGCCCGATTTAGATAATTTGCCACTTGAAGGCAAAACCTGTGTTATTACCGGCACGCTAAGTGAAATGGGCCGTTCTGATGCAAAAGCTCGTCTTCAACTACTGGGTGCAAAAGTGGCAGGCTCAGTAAGTAAGAATACTGACTTCTTAGTGGCGGGTGAAAAAGCGGGTTCTAAACTAACCAAAGCGCAAGAGCTTGATGTCGAAGTGTGGGATGAAGCCGCGTTAGTCGCCTTCCTTGCTGAGCATGAATAATAGATCTGTGAACTAAACGCTAAGAATGCTTTCAGGCCGAAGCCTCTTCGATAGTGCTTTTCGTCAGAATTCTTCGGCCTAACGCAGTTTAGTTGCAAAACGCAGGTATTCTCTAGTCTCACTTCCGATAAGAACCAAAAAAAACGCCACATTTCAATGTGGCGTTTTTTTTAAATCTTATCGAAAGCAAATGCTGCTATTTAATATTGCTGCTATTTGCTCTACGAGACTTCGTTATTGAGCCGTCTGATTACGCATTTGCCTGCGTCTTTCCCACGCTTTTTTCACTTGAAAGCGCCATACCCAGTTTAAGGAAAAGTAACCTGCCAATCCGAAAACCACAGAGCAAATACCACAACCAACCAAAAAGGCGGGACCTATGGTGTTAATGCTTTCTACCACCCACTGCCAGCTAAACTGGAATTCAAAATGTTCAGGTTTGGTCCCAAGTACAGTAGTACCCACTTTATAAGCCCCATAAAATATGGGCGGAATGGTAAACGGATTAGTTACCCAGACTGTTGCAACAGACAAGGGAAGGTTTGCGCGAAAAGGGATAGCTAAACCTGCAGAAAGCCACATTTGAAACGGCACAGGCCAAAACGCAAAAAATAAGCCTATGCCAAACGCGCCAGATGCAGAGCGACGGTTCAGGTGCCATAAATTAGGTTCGTGCAATACGCTACCAAATATTTTTAACGCTTTGTTTTGCTTAATGCTTTGGTGATCTGGCAAAAAACGTCGAATAAATTTCTTAGGCATAAATATCAATGCATCTCGAAAATAAAAACAAAAAACACAGAAAAAATAACAGCAAACGGGATTGCGCAGCACGGTTTTGCACTAGCAACGTTCACTTACTGTCAATTGCTACGTGAAAACATGGTCAATCGTATCACAATTTGCCTAAGCTGTTTTTGCGTTGGCGCAATAAGTGCGGTTTTATGGCAAAAACTTCCAAGTAGCCACACCATGGCGTTGATGATTGCCATATTGGTGATAGCTATTGCTGTCACCTTACTGTTTTCTTTAGAAAAACCTAGGTCCAATAAGACTATTTTTGATGTACAGCTATGTTGTGCAGTGAGCGGCTTAATACTCGGCGTACTGTGGGTGGCGAGTGTAGGGCATTTTTACTACGCTTGGCAACTGCCCAAGGGTAAAATTCAACAAGATGTCACAATATCGGGGCGAGTTTTATCGCAGGGGTGTGTTTCTAATAAAAGTAATAACTCAGAGGCCGCTTTTCATTATGTGGTAAGCATTGCGTCGCTAAATGGTGAGAGCGTCGCAACATTTTTAGATGATGGAGTAGCACTAACACCCTTTAAAGCAGTTTTTTCTAACGCTTTCAACTTTAGAGCTCGCCTTGCTCACAAGCAATACAAGTATTTAAGTGACAATGTTGAGATAGGGCATCGTTCACAACGTGATTTAGATGATGTAAAGCAGCGCGCGAGACCGCAAGCGTCAGAAAAGTCTGTTGGACTTAAATGTTTGCACAATGGCGACATGTTTACAGCGGTTGTTAAACTTAAACCTGCATACGGTACGGCCAATCCCGTTGGTGCAAGCCGCCAGCAGCAGCTGGTCAGTCAGTTTATTCATGTCACTGGATACATTAAATCTATAGAGCACGATAAAACCACGCATAATCATTCATTGCGCTATGACCTTGCGACAACGCTAGAAGCGCTGAATCTCAATAACCTAAACTGGTGGCGTGCGCTACTGCTTGGCGATAAGGCTGGGTTTACGAAAGACAACTGGGTGCTGTTACAACGGACAGGTACCGGGCACATATTTAGTATATCCGGTATGCACTTATCACTTATTGCCGGGGTATGCTTACTAGCTTTTAACCCGATAGTTTTCATACTCAGACACGTTTTCGATATATTCGGCAGTGTGCAGTACTTCTTAGCCAGCGTAACAAGCCTAAGATTAAAGGCAGGTGAGGGTGAGGGCAAAACTAATCGACGTTCAAAGTTATTAACTATTAAAGCGCCGATTAGAGCCATGGTGCTCTGCTTGCTTGTGGTTATTTGTTTTTTTTACGCGCTGTTAAGCGGAAGTGCCTTGCCCGTTGTGCGAGCCTGGGTTCTTATAGCTATTGGCTGCGTATTGTCGCTTTCACGTAATGCATGGAGGCCAATAAATATTGCGTTAGCTATGCTGGCGTTAAGTTTGCTGCTTTTCCCGCTTTCAATGTTAAGTGCAAGCTTTTACTTAAGCGTAGGTGCGGTGGTGTGTATTTGGTTTTTAGTGACCACATGGGGGCTACAGCGCTCACCATGGTATGTGTCGCTAATAAAGTTGCAAATAGCGCTAACGCTGATAATGATGCCGCTAACACTCATCTGGTTTGATAGTGCAAGTATTATTGCGCTAATAGCAAACTTGATTGCCTTACCCGTTATAACTTTGTTGCTGCCTATTTGTTTACTCTCTCTATTGCTGCTTCATTTTATCCATTTCGGCCCAGTCCAAGAATTAGCAAGCACACTATTTCAAACAAGTGATGGGTGTTTGGGGTATTTATTGTCATTCCTAAACCTGCTTAGTGGCTTTTCATTAAGTGCAGTTGATGTTCACCAAGGTAATGGCGCTACGCTCTGTTTGCTTGCTGCTTTTGTTATTTTTCTCTTGCCCAGGTGGCGCTACAAAAAAATATGTATCCTTATTTTGTCTATTCCTTTTTTTAGTTCCACTCAAAAATGGCTACCCATTGACAACGAGCCTTGGGCACTCCACGTTTTTGATGCAGGCCAAGCTAGCGCGATCGCTATTACGCGAGGGAGTAGAGCAATCATTATTGATTCCGGTGCTCAGTTTAACGGTATTGCTCACACAGCGACCGCACACCTACTGCCTTTTCTGGAAAGTACACATGTTTCAAGCATCGATGTTGTTATTCATACACATAGTGATAACGATCACGCGGGAGGTTTGTCTGCGGTTAAGCTTCATAAATTGGCAACACAAGCCAGCTTTTATTCGCCTACCGCGGGATGCGAACGAGGCAAGCGCATCCAATGGCAAAATTTGACCATTGAATTTTTATGGCCGCCAAAGGGCAATCAGAAAGACAATAACGCCATGTCCTGCGTTGTAAAAATATCTAGTCAGTCTGGCAGCGTTTTGATACCCGGTGATATTGAAAAGGCGAGTGAGTACGCCCTAATTACACAAGAAATAATCGGTACAAGTGAAATAAAGAGCACACAAGAAATAATCGGTACAAGTGAAATAAAGAGCACACAAGAAATAAACGGCACACGTGAAATAAGCAATACACCTGAAATAGAAGAGGGGGCTGCAACAAAAAGTGCCTTGATTCCAAGCTTTTCAAAGCTGAGTGCTGATATTCTTATTGCCCCCCATCACGGTAGCAAAACCTCATCTACTGATATTTTCATAGAGTATGTTGCACCAGAGGCTGTGATCTTTACCCAAGGTTTCGAAAATCGCTGGCAGTTTCCGGCAAGTGAAGTGGCTAGGCGATACAATCACCATGGAGTTAAACAGTATCTAACCAGTTATCACGGCTATGTAAGGGCAACGTTTACTCAGGGCAGTTATCGTATAGATGCCCAGCGAGATACCTTGCATAAACGCTGGTATTTACGAGGCATAAGTCCGCGACATCTAGAAGTGCAACCCTAACTCATCGACATGCAACACCTCAAAAGCCGGCACCTCAAAAGCCGGCAACTAAAAAGCAAGCTCCGAACCACCGTGAATATTAAGCAACATGGCTAATTGGCTAGAACAGTTATATTCAGCAAAACCTTTAGAATATACCAGCCCACATAGATCATTACCCACTCAGCCATTCTTGCATTCACACGCTTTGCTAGAAAGCTTGCCAGCGCCTTCTAAGTGGGCAATTACCAATGAGGGTTGGTATTATAGTGAAGTGACCACACATTGTTCAGTTAGTTGGCAGACTAACCAATTTTGCCTCTATATTAGTGAATTAGAGTGAGAACGAGTACAATACTCTTAACGCGTTTTCGTTAACGTTTTAAACAGGTTAAAAAAACTACATGCAACAAGCCGACAACTCGGATTATCAAATTAAGCGCTTTTTACAGTATCTGAAAGCGTATAAAGTGCCTTTTGTGTTTGCCATTATCGGTATGATTGGTTATTCCGCGGTAGATACTTTTGTATTTTCACAGCTACAGCCAATGATTGATGAATCGCTAGGCAATAACGATAAAGACTATCTTCGGATGGCTGCGTACGCCATCGTTCCTTTGTTTCTATTGCGCGGCGTGTTTAATTTCTTAGGCAGCTATACATTAAACTGGATTGGTGCCCAAGTTGTTATGCGCATGCGCCAACAGCTGTTCGATAAATACATCCATTTACCTGTGTCATTTCACGATAATCATGCAGTTGGCGGGCTTATAAGTAAGGTCACTTATGATACTGAGCAAGTAGCTAACGCTTCTGGTAAAGCTTTGTTAACGCTTGTCAGAGAAGGCGCGCTGGTTATTGGTTTGCTATGTGTCATGTTCTATTACTCATGGCAGCTCTCGCTCATATTTCTTTTAATTGGCCCCGTTGTGGCGGTGATTGTTTCTATCGTCAGTAAGCGTTTTCGCATCGTTAGCAAAAGCATACAAAAATCAATGGGCAACCTTACGTCGTCAGTAGAGCAGGCGGTAAAAGGTCACAAAGTTGTGATCATGTTTGGCGGTCAAGAAATAGAGCAAAAGCGTTTCGAGCAAAAAAATAATCACAATCGCCAGCAGTCAATGAAGCTTCATGTGACCTCTATATTAAGCGTATCGTCAATTCAGGTTATTGCATCAATAGCGCTTGCTGTTGTTTTGTTTATAGCCAGTACGCCAGGTATGCTAGAAAAGCTAACGGCTGGTGTATTTATCAACGTGGTTTTTTGTATGGTGATGCTGCTTAAGCCCCTTAAACAGCTCACTACCATCAACAACCAATTCCAAAAAGGCATGGCAGCGTGTGCCAGTATCTTTGAAATTCTTGATGAAGCTGATGAAGAAGACATAGGTAAAACAAAAGTTGAACGCGCCATAGGTAAGATAGAATTCGACGACGTAACCTTTTCTTACCCGGGAAAACAGACGCCCGCGTTATCTAATGTAAGCTTTACCGCTAACCCAGGGCAGTCGATTGCTTTGGTAGGACGTTCAGGAAGCGGTAAATCGACTATCTCGTCGCTGCTTACGCGTTTTTACGTGCCGCAAGAAGGTGAAATACGTCTAGACGACACACCGCTTAACGACGTTGACCTTAAAGATCTGCGAGCGCAGTTTGCCGTCGTTTCACAAAATGTGACGCTATTTAACGATTCTATTGCGAACAACATTGCTTATGGTGCGAGAGAAAACGTATCTCGAAAAGACATTGAGAATGCAGCTAAGATGGCGCATGTTGAAGAGTTTTTATCGAACCTACCTGATGGTTTAGATACGGTTATCGGTGAAAATGGCCTAATGCTATCGGGTGGTCAGCGACAGCGTATTGCTATTGCTCGTGCAATCCTTGCCGAAGCGCCCATTCTGATTTTGGACGAAGCGACTTCTGCCCTTGATACTGAGTCTGAGCGCTTAATTCAAGATGCGCTGGAAACGCTGCAAAAACGATGTACCAGTATTGTAGTGGCCCACCGTTTGTCTACCATCGAAAATGCAGACTGTATTATGGTGGTTGAGCAAGGCCGCATTCTCGAGAAAGGCAAACACAATGAGTTGCTTGAAAAAGGTGGTCATTACGCACAGCTGCACGCACTGCAGTTTGGTGAGGCTAAGTGAGTCAGTTGCAAAGTAAAACCAAGCACGATGAGTGGTACTTTGGCCACCCTTTGGTGTGGCTTCTCTCACCGCTTGCGCTGTTGTTTTACTTTGTCTCAGCACTTCGACGTTTATTATTTAAAGTAGGCGTTAAAAAAGCTTACAAAGCGAGTGCGCCCGTCATCGTAGTTGGCAATATTTCGGTAGGTGGAAACGGTAAAACTCCGGTTGTACTGGCGTTAGCCGATTACTATCAAAAACAAGGCGTAAAGGTTGGTATTTTAAGTCGCGGGTATGGCGCTAAGTCGCCGTTTTACCCTCGATTAGTTAACGGCGAGGACGATGCCTCTGAAGTAGGTGACGAGCCCCGTTTATTAGCCATAAGAAGCCAATGTGACGTGGTAATTGATCCAGTTCGCGCACGCGGGGCCGCTTACTTAAGTGACGAATTACAGTGTGATTTAATTATCTGTGATGATGGCCTTCAGCATTACGCGCTTCATCGCGATGTTGAAGTTGTGGTAATGGATGACAGAAAAGTGGGAAGCGGTTTTTTGCTGCCAATGGGACCACTACGTGAAGGGCAGTGGCGATTGAATACCGTTGATGCGTTAATTCATAACAGTCGTTCAATGCCAACATTCAACAATGCCGTAGCGCCTCAATACTTGATGACGTTAGTCGCAGGGGATTTTACCTGTGTGGCTAACAGAGTGAAAACCACAACGCTTGAAGAGATTAAAAAAGTGCCATGCAGCGCTATTGCTGGTATCGGTTCTCCACAGCGTTTTTTCTCTCAGCTTAGAGAAATGGGTATTCAACTTTCTTCTGCCACTCCTTTGGCTGATCATCATGCTATAACGCCTTCAGATATACCTAATGGTAGAGTGTTAATGACGGAAAAAGATGCGGTAAAAGCGGCATCCTTCGCTCACGAAGATTGCTGGTTCTTACCCGTTACTGCTCATTTGGCACCAGATTTTTTTAATTTAGTAAACGTAAAACTTGCCAAAGCAGGTTTAAAGATTCACCAAAACGGACAGGAATAATAACAATGGCCTTTGATAAGAAGCTTTTAGAAGTTTTGGCTTGCCCAGTGTGTAAGGGAAAATTAGTACTTAGTGAAGACAACACTCAGTTAATTTGCCGATTCGATAGGTTGGCTTTTGATATTAAAGATGGCATCCCTGTACTTATCGAAAGTAAAGCAACTGCATTGTCGTTAGACGAAGTAGACGCAACGCGCTAATAAAACGTTTAATTAAGTGGTAAGTAGGGGCGAAATAAAGTTATGTCATTTACAGTTGTGATACCCGCTCGGTATGGCTCAAGCCGGTTTCCAGGCAAACCTTTAGCGTTAATTGGCGGTAAACCAATGATTCAACACGTCGTTGAGCGTGCTAAGGAGGCTGGCGCCGATACCATCATAGTGGCAACCGACGATGAGCGCATTCAAAACGTAGTGGCTGGGTTTGCCAAAGTCTGTATGACGTCAGTTGATCATCAATCGGGAACAGAGCGTATTGCTGAGGTTGTCGAAAAAGAAGGCATTGACAGCGCTACCATTGTGGTCAATGTGCAGGGAGACGAACCCTTTATACCTGCAGAAAATATCAGGCAGGTTGCCGACAACCTTGCGAATGCACCTCAGTGTCAAATGGCTACACTGTCTACGCCAATCGAGAGTGCTGAAGACGTATTTAATCCCAATATTGTAAAGGTATTGGTAAACGAAAAGGGTGAGTCAATCTACTTCTCTCGTTCTCCCATTCCCTTTGAGCGTGATCACATGATGGCAAACCCACAATCTGCAAACACGTCGCTTTATAAACGTCACATAGGTATTTATGCCTACCGCGCTCAATACATTAAGCAATATGTGGCTTATGCACCTAGTTCACTGGAACAAATTGAGTCATTAGAGCAGCTACGTGCTATATGGTATGGCGATAAAATTCACTGTGAAGTTGCGATAGCGCCGCCTCCCGTTGGAATTGATACTCCAGAAGATCTAGAACGCCTTTTGAAGACTATAAAATAACGAGAAATGAGTGCCGAAATAGGGCTTAGCGTTTATCAGTAATGAGCGATAAGTCCTTACGAATCTGCCAGTTCTCGTGAAAGGTTAATAAAACCTTTTTAAAGCATACACATTGTAACAAGGGAACCGTTATGAACGTAGTAATTACCGGTGGCAATAGGGGCATAGGCCTTGCGCTTACCAAGCAATATAAAGCACGTGGCGCAAAGGTTTATGCCACTTGTCGTAATAGCTGTGATGAGCTAAACAGTGCAGGTGTGACCATTATCAAAGGCGTGGATGTATCACAGCCTGAGTCATTGGCTGAAAAGCTTGCCCCTTTAATGGATATTAACATTGGCTTGCTCATCAACAATGCTGGTGTACTTGGACGTGAAAGTCTTGATGACTGGGATCCAAACACAATCGACTACCAGTTTCGCGTTAATGCGATGGGCCCACTTCTTGTTACGCAAACACTGCTGCCTGCAATGGCGCAGGACAGCAAAATTGCGTTAATCACTAGTCGCATGGGGTCTATGGCTGACAATGGTTCAGGCGGTTATTACGGCTATCGAATGTCTAAAGCAGCGTTAAATGCAGCGGGTGTTTCTATGGCGAATGACTTAAAGCCTAAAGGAATTGCTGTAGGTATCTTCCACCCTGGATTCGTGCAGACTGAAATGGTAAACGGAGCAGGGGATATTGATGCCGATACGTGCGCCGAACGTTTGTCACAGCGTATTGATGAATTAGATGTAACTAACTCGGGTCGCTTTATTCATTCAAATGGTGAAGTATTGCCTTGGTAAGCTCATTGCTAGCTTGTCATGAACTTAAACGCATTATATTAAAAGAGTGCTTATAAATAAGTGCTCTTTTATCTTAGCCTTTAATTTTTTAATTTGCCTTTCAACTACTTTTTCGTATTGAGTCGTAGATTGCTAGCGCGTTAAATTATATGTGTTAATAATCTGCTCAATAGACCCATCTTTCAAACGAGCGCTAAGAGCATCGTTAAACTCGGGGAATAGCGATGCACATTTTGATTTGGCAGAGATAGCAAAATGTACATTATTTGATGATATAGGTGACTGGCTTAATCGCATGCCGTCATTTTCTGGGACGTTCAAGTGACTTAGTGCTGCGCTTTGAGGTGAAACTGCGTAGTCGGCACGGTGGCGGCGCATCATTTCATACATTTTGTCGTGGTCTTTAACTTCGATAATATTTAAGTTTGGTTTAATGCTATCGAATTTTTCACCTAAGCTTATTCCTCTAGGCATCACACCAATATATTGCGCAAGGGCGTTAAGCGAAAGCTCGGTGCCTCGTGTTTGTATCAATGAGGGCGAAAGCACAACATAAACCTCTTCTGCTGCAAAAGGGGCGGTGATAAGCCACTTTCGACTTCGGGCTTCATTCCAATAGTTTCCCGCCAAAATATCAAGCTCGCCCGCATCGAGTTTAGATTCTATTCGTTTCCAAGGTAATCCGGTTTCTATTTTTAGTGTGACACCTAAATCCTGTGCTAGCAGGGTTAGAACGTCAAATGCTATCCCCGAGGCTTTCAGCTTTCCTTCAAACTTGTTAAATGCGTAAGGAAACCACTGTTTTGCTCCCGCGGTGTGTAAAGTCTTACACTCTGTGATGGCTAGTGCGCGCTGACTGAACACAAAAGTTAAAATGAGCAATATGCCAAACGACAAAAAGCAGTGGGATAAATGTTTCGGTTTGATGTAGGGGAGCATTGCCATATTTTATTCACGTACCACAGAAGGTGGCGTTGATTGGGTTACTTGTATAATAGTGTATAGGGTCTGTTATATATAAAACCCTATCGACTGGCAATTAGCCGATAGGGTTAAAAAAATAACGAATAGATGACTTACGAGTATAGACCGCTTTTTATTCGAAAATTACAGCGCGGGATCTGCGCCTTCTTGTTCGTCTTGATCTTCAGATAGTACAGCCCACACGTCGTGCTCGTTAGCATGGATTACTTCAGCCCATACACGATCGCCTGGTTTTACGTCATAAACGCCGTTTAAATGAACCAGACCATCAACTTCCGGTGCGTCAGCATATGTACGGCCTACTGCACCTTCCGCATCAACACTGTCAATGACAACTTGATATTCGTTGCCAATTCTGGCTTGTAAACGAGCTTGACTGATTTCACCCTGTACTTCCATAAAGCGCGCAAGGCGGGCTTGTTTTATATCTTCTGGTACTGGGTCAGGCAGGTCGTTTGCTCTTGCCCCTTCAACTGGTGAATAGGCAAATGCGCCAACGCGATCAAGCTGGGCCTCACGAAGGAAATCCAATAGTTCTTCAAACTCTTCTTCTGTTTCGCCCGGAAAGCCAACAATAAATGTTGAGCGAATAACCAGCGACGGGCACTGCTCGCGCCATTTCTTAACACGTTCAAGAACGCGCTCGGCACTGCCTGGGCGCTTCATTAATTTAAGAATGCGTTTATTGGCGTGTTGGAAGGGAATATCCAAGTACGGAAGAATTTTACCTTCGTTCATCAGCGGTATAAGGTCATCGACGTGCGGGTAGGGGTATACATAGTGTAAACGGACCCAAATACCCATTTCACCCAGCTTTTCACACAGCTGCTGCATGTGCGCTTTAACAGGCATGCCGTTCCAGAACCCCGTTCTGTGCTTAACATCAACACCATAGGCGCTAGTGTCTTGTGAAATAACCAATAGCTCTTTAACACCAGCGTCCTTCAAACGCTTAGCTTCATCAAGCACGTTACCCACTGGGCGGCTGACAAGGTCACCACGCATAGAAGGGATAATGCAGAACGTACAACGGTGGTTACAGCCTTCTGAAATCTTTAAATACGCATAATGACGCGGCGTTAATTTTACGCCGTGGTCAGGAATGAGATCTTCAAACGGATTGTGCTGTGGCTTTGGAAGGTGATCGTGTACTTGTTCAACTACCGTTTCGTAGGCGTGAGGGCCAGTAATCGCTAACACGTTCGGGTGAAGCTCTCTAATTTCGTCCTCTTTAACACCTAGGCAGCCAGTCACGATAACTTTACCATTTTCTTTAAGTGCTTCACCGATGGTATCAAGCGACTCTTCAACTGCAGCATCAATGAAGCCACACGTGTTAACGATAACGAGATCAGCATCGTTATAAGTAGGGACGACGTCATAACCCTCGGTGCGAAGTTGAGTAAGAATACGCTCAGAATCAACTAAGTTCTTAGGGCAACCTAAGCTAACAAAACCAATTCTACTGCCATTGCTTTGTTGCGAAGGTTTGTTGTCACTTAATACCTTCACTGGCGTTTCTAGCGTGGTGGTTTTATTTACTACTTTGTTTGGATTAAACGTTTCTACTGTCATCTAAAATATCACCTGGAAAATGACTGAGCTTAAAATGGCCGCGGATTATACAGGAAAACCCGCGTAGACGCAGTATATATGTTTAGCGTTGACGATATAAGTTGTTAACGCATATTTGAAATAGCGCGCAGGTAAACTTTTTTGAAAGCATGAAAATTAAAAGTGACAGATTATATGGTTAAAGCAACACCAAGAAGGTTTAAAAAAGCGTTGTCTACCCCCACTTTAGTCACTTCCTAGGAATAAATACCATCAAGACTTTTTGCGTTTTGAAAATGCAGAGTTGAAAACATAGAAGTGAAAACATGCTCAAATTACCGCTAGCTTTTTATGATGAATCAGGGAGAATTCTGCCGCCCCGTTGGCTATATAGCGTGCTTATTCTTCTTTGCATCGATTGGTTAGCGTTTATATTTTCGCTAGCTTCTCGTACTCAAACCAGTGAACTACTCGCATTTTTCTACCCGCAAAAAGAAAGCTTGGGTTTAGGGCTAGCAGCCAGTTTTCCCGTGTTAATTGCTTTGGTTTTAGTTAGTCAGCGTGAGCGTCTGTGGAAAAAAGAGTATTTAGCTTGGCGAAAATGGGTTATACCACTGGCTCAGTTGGGTGTACTGGCACTCTTAAGCGTTCAGCTTTATTACACAATGCATCATCACTGGGGGTTTGAATACATTACGGGCGTGAAAATCGTTTTTTACGGCATAGCTTTATATGCTATTTCCAAAAGTCGCCACCTGAAGTGGATGGTAGAGGATTGGGAGACGCCCAATCCTTGAAGTTAGTGTCGTTTAGAACCAGTACCTTTTAGCACCATCAACCGCGTAACTTAACCACACTGGGTTTTGATTAGGTGCAAAGCCGACGAATATTTAGTGGCTGCCTAAGTGATTGCCCAGCGCTTGTTCATAATAAGAATTAACGCTTATTTGACTATCGTTAACCAGACGTTCATAGCAGATACCTGCTAAGGCATAGGTATTTTCACCAACCTGAAGAAAAACGGCAGGTGCTTTGGGGTTTGATTGATCGTAAATCCACTGACCATCTAGCTGCGCTTTTAAAATTTCGCCGACGTAAGCGCCAAAGATATTACAAATGGTGAACACCGCTTCATCTTCTAACGCTAAATCGTGATACTTATCTACGAAACTCAGTAAAATATCATCTACAAGTTTTACGCTAGCAGGTGAGTGGTCGAGTACAATTTCGAACTCATCAGCTGCAGTAACCACAGCGTCCTTCGCGCAATCTGCCATTAATTTATTGAGTTCATCAGGTGACATTTTGTTCTCCTTCTCACCAGTGCTTTTAGTACACCAAGCCAACGCCGAAAAAGCCCGCAGGACAAGGTGTTATAAGTTTTTAACTATTGTGCGTAAGTTATCGGCTAAAGTCTATTTTTGTCCAGTTAATCTATTAATCACACTTGCAGCTGCGAACATGCCAAATGTGGCGGTTACCGTCACTACAGCTCCAAATCCGCCAGCACAGTCAAGTCGTGTGCCGCCTTCCATCGCAGACTTATTGTAGCAAACCGAACCGTCTGGCTGTGGATAGCGCAATTGCTCAGTTGAATAGATGCACTCAACGCCAAAGCGACGTTTAGGGTTCTTACTGAAGTTGTAGTTACGACGAAGTTCGCTGCGAAGCTTAGCCGCAAGCGGATCCTGCGTCGTTTTAGCTAAGTCGCCTTTAGTGACTTGAGTTGGGTCTATTTGACCGCCTGCACCGCCAACCGTAACAATGGGAATTTTATTGCGTTTGCAGTGAGCTATCATCGCCGCTTTAGCGCGAATACTGTCAGTGGCATCAACTACAGCGTGCATTTCTTTATTTAGCAATGTGGCTGTATTTTCAGGCGTAACGAAATCCTCGACACAGATTACGTTGCAAGCTGGGTTAATCAAGTTGATTCGAGCTGCAATTGCGTCTACCTTTGCTTCTCCGATAGTGTTTGAGAGCGAATGTATCTGTCGATTCGTGTTCGTTACGCAAACATCATCCAAATCAATAAGCGTGATAGTGCCAACGCCTGAACGGGCCAGCGCTTCTGCAGTCCAACTTCCTACACCACCAATGCCGACCACGGCCACATGACTATTGGCTAAATTATTGGTTTGCTGCGCGCCATACAAGCGCACGATACCGCCTAAACGTGGATCATCAGACATGTTTCACTTCACTTAAAAATAAACTAACTCAAAGGCGTGTGTTTACACAAAAACGTGCGAGCACGCTAGCAGGGCGCGCATCATCTCAAAAGTGGACACTAAAGATCAATACACTCCAGTTTTTTCGAATAATAAATCCGATTTTAAGCGACATACGTTCTACCCAATACATGTTTAAATGAATTCATTGTTTAATGAAGTAATAAATAGGGGCAGGCATATGGGCTTACTCGTTGATGGAAAATGGCAAGATAAATGGTATGACACCAGCAAGAACGGCGGCAAATTCGAACGTCAAGCATCTAAGTTTCGTGACACTATTAGCAAAAGCGGCGAAGCAACCTTCCCAGCTGAGTCAGGCCGCTATCACCTATACGTTTCGTTAGCCTGCCCATGGGCGCACAGAGCGCTTATATTTAGAAAGCTTAAAGGACTGGAATCGCATATTGATGTTTCTGTAGTACATCCCGAGATGCTTGATCAAGGATGGGAATTTAAAGATTATCCGGGGTCGACGGGTGATAAGCTCTATGGTTTTGATTACGCGCACCAAATATACACCAAGGCTAAATCTGAGATAACCACTCGTGTTACCGTTCCAATTCTTTGGGACAAGCACACTGAAACCATCGTGAATAACGAATCAGCGGAGATTATTCGTATTTTCAATAGCGGGTTTAACTCACTGACTAATAATGACGACGATTACTATCCTAAAGCACTGCGCGAAGAAATCGATACCATCAACAACATGGTGTATCACGACATAAATAATGGCGTGTATAAAGCTGGGTTTGCTACAACGCAAGAGGCCTATGAAGAGGCAGTAAGCGCATTGTTTGATTCGCTTGACAGGGTTGAGGAAAGGTTGAGTAAACAGCGCTATTTGGTTGGTAATCAAATTACAGAAGCCGACTGGCGTTTATTTACTACACTCATTCGCTTTGACGCTGTCTATCATGGGCACTTTAAATGCAATAAAAAACAAATTGCAGACTATCCAAATATTTACGGCTATATGAAAGAACTTTATCAAGTACCGGGTATTGCTGAAACGGTGAACTTCGATCATATCAAAAGGCACTATTACTACAGCCACACTATGATAAATCCAACCCAGGTCATCCCCGTGGGACCAGAGCAAGATCTTATGTCGCCTCACGGTCGCGATAAAATGGGACGTTGAAGCACCCAAAAGGCCAGTAATACAAAAAGCTAAGCGTGAAGTTCGTAAAAGATAGTGAAGGCTAAGATTTAAGGTAGATACACATTATGTCAGTGGAAGTGAGTGAACAAAAATCGATAGATAAAGTGGTTACAGGTATGCCAACAAGTGATGGCGCGGGCGTGTCGCTTACTCGTATTATCGGACAACCTGATCTACCTCGCCTTGATCCCTTTTTAATGTTGGATTTTTTTGGTTCAGATAATCCAGGTGAATACATTGCTGGTTTTCCACCACATCCTCACCGCGGTTTTCAGACTGTAACTTATATGCTTGCAGGAAAAATGCGCCATAAAGACTCTGTAGGCAACGAGGGGGTTATTGATGCTGGTGGCATTCAATGGATGAATGCGGGCCGAGGCATAATACATGAAGAAATGCCAGAGCAGGAGGAGGGCTTGTTACAAGGCTTTCAGCTGTGGGTGAATCTTCCGGCCGTAGAGAAAATGTCAGCGCCGAACTATCAAGACATACAGCCAGATAGTGTGCCTACAGTACACATTCAAGATGCAGTAATCAAAGTGTTAGCAGGTGAAATTGACGGTGTGAAAGGGCCTGTGAAGACAACGGCGGTTGCCCCTACTTTTTTAGACGTTGCACTACGAAGCGGGAGTTCGGAAATTGTACTGGGTTCGGATGAAGCTGCCTTTATTTATGTGTACGAGGGAAGCGTGGTCATTAATAGCGGCGAACTTAGCAAAGAAACAATTGTGTCGCAGGGAGAGCTAGGTGTTTTGTCACAAAGTGGCAAGCAGCTATCTGTATCCGCTGATACAGGTTGTAAGTTTATAGTGGTTTCAGGTAAACCTATTGAAGAGCCTGTGGTCCAATATGGGCCTTTTGTAATGAACACTCAGCAGGAAATTGTTCAGGCATTTAACGATTACCAAAGCGGTTCATTAGCGAAGTAGATTCAAGTTTTGTCTGTCTTGATTCGACTATGGGTAATTATCTATGCGGAATGGTATTAGACTGGGCTTTTAATCAATACCTCTTCATTAGGTTCAGCAAGGAGCAGCACTGCCAATGCATTTTGAAAGCGTCGCCGAAAAACACGTGCTATCTCTTTTAGAATTTGAGCGTAGTAACAAAGCCTATTTTGAAATGTCTATAGCACCAAGAGAGGCTACGTTTTATTCAATAGATGGTGTTGGCTATCACGTTAGCGAATTGCTTTACTTACAACAACAGAAAAGGGCTTGGGGTTATGTACTTGTTGATGATCAACGAAACAAGCAGATTTTAGCGCGTGCTAATATCAGAAACAGAGCAGGCGACAAGGCGGAAATTGGCTATCGAGTTGCGGAGAAGGAATGTGGGAAAGGCATTGCTTCTCGCTGTGTTTCATTTTTAATTGATGAGGCTAAAAGCAAGGGCTTAAAATGGCTTACTGCTGAAGTCATGGATAACAATCC
Source organism: Alteromonas sp. ABH4_454 (assembly GCF_056311775.1). NCBI lineage: Bacteria > Pseudomonadati > Pseudomonadota > Gammaproteobacteria > Alteromonadales > Alteromonadaceae > Alteromonas > Alteromonas sp. ABH4_454. Next base: position 2,932,156 of record NZ_CM149972.1, read on the forward strand.
TGCTTCTGAAAAAGTACTTATCAAGAATGGTTTTAGTTCTAAGCAGTGTTTTCGCCGAAAGTATCAACATCAAGGCGCCCTTCATGACAGTATCTACTTCGAACTCGCACTTTAAACTCAGTGATAGATAACGGAGATAGTGAAACGCTGTGTTATTTAAATTGAAATAGTAATTCACTTCCTCTAATGATTTAATATCGGTATGTCTAAACTCTCTTTTACGACGATAATAAAGGGGCGGTATGCGCGTTTTAGTTGTGAAAGACGATAATGTAATCATAAATACACAGGGAATTTCTATCTAAATGGCAACCCCAATTACCTGCTTTAAAGCGTACGATATTCGTGGCGAATTGAATTCACAGTTAACTGAAAATGTAGCGTACAGAATTGGCTATGCTTTTGCGCAAGAATTAAATGCGAAAACTGTTGTTGTTGGTAGTGATGTGCGTCTTACATCAACACCATTAAAATTAGCGTTAAGTGCGGGTCTAATCGATGCTGGCGCGACAGTGACTGATATTGGCATGGCAGGAACAGAGGAAATTTACTTCGCTACTAAACACCTTGGCGTTGATGGTGGTATTGAGGTAACGGCAAGTCATAACCCCATTAATTACAACGGTATGAAACTGGTGAAGTCAGGCTCTGTTCCAATTAGTGGCGACACAGGCCTTAACGCGATAAAAGAGAAAGCGGAAGCGTTAGAAGATAGCTTCGTGTCAGAGCGATTAGCACACTACACTGAGGCTACATCAATTGATGCCGATGCGTTTTTTAATGGTACGGCTCATGTAAAAGAAAACAAGCTTTCTGAAACCGATAAATATGCGGTTAAGTCATGTATGTCTGACTATGTGTCTCACATGCTTTCTTACGTCAACTTGAGTAATTTCACGCCGTTAAAAGTGGTGGTTAACGCGGGTAATGGTGCAGCAGGCCCCGCGCTTGACGCCATTGAGAAAGAGATGAAAGTGCAGGGTGTACCGATTGAATTTATAAAAGTACATCACAACGCAGATGGTACTTTTCCAAATGGTATACCTAACCCGCTTCTACCTGAGAATCGCGCAGACACAGCTGATGCGGTTAGATCATCAGGTGCTGATTTCGGTATTGCGTGGGATGGTGATTTCGATCGTTGCTTCTTGTTTGACGCTGATGGTGAATTTATTGAAGGGTATTACATTGTTGGCTTGCTTGCCGAAGCATTCATTGAAAAAAACACCGACAGCAAAATCATTTATGACCCACGTGTGTACTGGAACACAGAAGATATCGTAGCGAATGCTGGCGGTACACCGATTAAATCTAAAACAGGCCATGCGTTTATTAAAGAACGTATGCGTAAAGAAGACGCTGTTTACGGCGGAGAAATGAGCGCGCATCACTACTTTAGAGATTTTGCCTACTGTGACTCGGGCATGATTCCTTGGCTATTAATTGCTGAATTGGTATGTGTGAAACAACAAACACTCGCAAGTATGGTAAAAGAACGTATTCAGGCGTTCCCATCGTCAGGCGAAATTAACAGTAAACTTAAAGATGCTGACGCGGCACTTGAACGTGTAACCAGTAAGTATAAACCTCTCGCGAGCGTTATCGACACGACTGACGGATTAGGATTAGAGTTCGATACATGGCGCTTCAACTTGCGTAAATCGAACACTGAACCAGTTATTCGATTGAATGTTGAAAGTAAAGGCGACATCGCGTTGATGGAACAAAAAACAGAAGAGTTACTTTCACTTATACGCGCTGAATAATTACCTTGTGCTTCTGAAGATACTGTAAGGTAAAAAGAACAAAGGCGATAATAATGCTTCATTATTATCGCCTTTTTTATTTGCTAAGAAAATTGTTAAATTTGCATTACTATCAGTAGTTTAATTCTCTTAAGTAATGGTTATGCGTAACTGTAGCCTGACTGTTTTTGAGCGGGCACTCTACATCTGTACGATACCTATACCAGCAAATAAATCATCCAGGCGTGACAGATAACCACAACGCTAGTTAACCCCATACGCAAACTGATATAACTGACAACCTGCTCTTTAGGAAGGCTTAGCGTAAACTTGTCATAGATTAATATCGCGACGTAGCTAAGCGATAACACGCCAAAAACTTTTACATCATGTGAGAATACTAAGCATAGCCATCCTACAATGGTTGGCAGCATTGCGGTAAGCATTTGCTTGCCATAGCGTTGGTTACTTACTGCGTCCCACCAATGAATACCTCCAAAGAAAGATAGCAGCACAGCTGAGTACTGCACAAAATAAACGGCACTTTGCGTTAGTGATAACAAGTTAAGCTGATAGGCTAGTGGCATTGCTACAAAAGGAATAAGACCGGCGATACCTAAAAAAACCGCAGAATAGGGCATGGATGTTCCTTGACGGTGGTTGTATAAACAAAAATAGCGCCATAAAGGCGCTATTTTTACTATTAAGCATAATACTTAGTTCAGTGAAACCTAAACTTTTACTTAATCGGCGTGTACTTACGCTGGCTGTGGCCAGTGTAAAGCTGACGAGGACGACCGATCTTCTGTTTAGGGTCGCTCATCATTTCATGCCAGTGTGAAATCCAGCCTACTGTACGAGACAGAGCGAAGATACACGTAAACATGTTGGTAGGAATACCAATTGCTTTAAGAACGATACCTGAGTAGAAATCTACATTCGGGAACAGTTTCTTCTCTGCGAAGTAAGGGTCGCTTAACGCAATCTTTTCAAGTTCCATTGCTACTTCTAGTAGTGGATCTTTAACGTTAAGTTCGCTTAGTACTTCGTGACAGCTTTCACGCATTACCGTTGCTCGAGGGTCGTGGTTTTTATAAACACGGTGTCCAAAGCCCATAAGACGGAACGGATCGCTCTTGTCTTTAGCGCGTGCAATAAACTCAGGGATACGATCAACTGTGCCGATTTCTTCAAGCATGTTTAGACATGCTTCGTTTGCACCACCGTGAGCAGGACCCCAAAGTGAAGCAACACCAGCAGAAATACAAGCATATGGGTTTGCGCCAGAAGAACCAGCAAGACGAACGGTAGACGTTGACGCATTCTGTTCGTGGTCTGCGTGAAGCGTAAAGATACGGTCCATCGCGCGCTCAACAGCTGGGCTGATTTGATATTCTTCTGCTGGAACAGAAAACATCATGTTCAGGAAGTTAGCTGCGTAGCTAAGGTCATTACGTGGGTAAACGAATGGTTGACCGATGTTGTACTTGTAGCACATAGCAACAAGTGTTGGCATCTTAGCGATTAGACGGTGTGCGCTGCGAATGCGCTGTTCTTCATTAGAAACATCTAAATCACTGTGGTAGAACGAAGACATAGCGCCAACGGTACCGCATAGCATTGCCATAGGGTGCGCGTCGTTGCGGAAACCGTGGAAGAACATGTTGATTTGTTCATGTACCATGGTGTGACGAGTGATTGTCTCTTTAAATTCTTCGTACTGTTCTTTTGTTGGTGCATCACCGTGAAGAAGCATGTGACAAACTTCTAGGTAGTCTGCGTCACGTGCAAGTTCTTCGATAGGGAAACCGCGGTGTAATAAAACACCTTGAGCGCCATCAATGTAGGTAATTGAAGACTCGCAAGATCCTGTCGCCATAAAACCTGGGTCGTACGTGAAATAACCGTGTTGGCCTAACGTACGGACATCGATTACATCTTGTCCTTCGGTGCCAGACAAGATAGGAAGCTCGATTTCCTTACCGCCGGCTTTAAGAATGGCTTTCTGATCTGCCATAAAATGCTCTCCTCAGAATGGTTCTGTTTGCAGCGAAAACGGACGAAAATATCCGCTTCGTTGGGAAAAGTGGGCGTATTTGTACTTTATTATGCACCAACAAGTCAATTTAATTGCATATTTGAACAATAAATATTCTGAATTGCTTAAAAAAATACTAGCAATTCAGTAACGTTCAATTAACTCGTTGGTAAATCACTTTTCCCGATACAGTGCAATTATCAATTGGTTTTCGACAAAGGTAAACCACCGATTAATAAATATATTAACAGGTTAGATTAAAAAGTAACCTTTTCATGAGGAATAATTACGCATTCAGATTAAAAGTGCTTAATTTCTTATTGATATGCATAGTTATTCTATTTAGCTACTGATAAACTTCGACTTACTGTAATTGCACTCGTTATAACGTGTTGCGCTCAATTTTGATCTCTTTTTTAGCAAAATAATTATTCTAAAAGTGCGTATAGCGACTAAAGTCTTACTACGGCACAAAAAATTGTAATTATATACTACGCTGGATATACTCAGCGGTGCCTCGGAAACAGAATATTTATTCTGTTACAGGCATTAAAGAATAATTCACAAATTGTTAACAACTCAGTGGATGAGGCAATTAACAGGTTAAAAATCGAATTCACTTACTCAGGACATAATAAAAGTAAGAAATTCATTATCCCCTACGGATTAAACAGGCATACATTGTGAAAAAGCAAAGACCAGTAAATTTAGAACTCAATACTATTAAATTTCCGCCCTCTGCTATTTCGTCAATTCTCCACCGTGTAACCGGTGTTGCAATGTTCTTCGCGCTTCTTTTTGTTATTTGGGCATGGGCAGTTTCTGTTCATTCGCCTGAAGGTTTCGCGAACGTTCAAGCAATCATGGACGGTTTCCTTGGAAAATTTGTCGCAATTGGCACAGCCTCAGCGCTGACGTATCACATTCTAGGCGGCCTAAGACACGTTGTTATGGATTTAGGTCACTGGGAAGAATTAGAGTCGGGCAACACAAGTGCTAAAGCAGTAATCGCACTTTGGGTTGTACTGACCGTAGTATTGGGAGTTGCATTATGGTAACCAACCAAGCAAGCATTAAGCGTGACGGCGTACAAGACTACGTTTCACTTCGCGCTACAGCAGCAATTATTTTCGCGTACTCGGTTTTCATGGCGTGGTTCTTTATAACCACCGATAACCTAACATTTGTCGAATGGCGAGGGTTATTCTCTGGCCTTGCTATGAAAGTTTTCACATTGGCAGCACTAGTAGCAGTGATGATCCACGTGCGCATCGGCCTATGGCAGGTGCTAACAGACTATGTTAAAGCAACAGGTCTGCGCGCAGGACTACAATATATTCTAAATATCATCGCGTTCGGCTATGTAGCTGTTGGCCTATTCGTACTGTGGGGAGTGTAAAATGAGTTTACCCGTTCACGAGTTTGATGCAGTTGTAATTGGTGCAGGCGGTGCAGGTATGCGCGCAGCACTACAGATTTCAGAATCTGGTAAATCATGCGCACTGTTGTCTAAAGTATTTCCAACCCGTTCTCATACTGTGTCTGCACAGGGTGGTATTACCGTAGCACTAGGTAATTCACACGAAGATAACTGGGAATGGCACATGTATGACACCGTAAAGGGGTCAGATTATATCGGTGACCAAGACGCCATCGAGTACATGTGTAAAACTGGTCCAGAAGCTATTATCGAAATGGAGAACATGGGCTTACCTTTTTCTCGCTTCGAGAATGGTAAGATATACCAGCGTCCTTTCGGTGGTCAGTCAAGAAACTTTGGTGGCGAGCAGGGCGCTCGTACGGCAACTGCGGCGGACCGTACAGGTCACGCACTACTTCACCTTCTTTATCAACAAAACGTAAAGAATAAAACAAAAGTTTTCTCTGAATGGTATGCACTAGATTTAGTGAAAAACCAAGACGGTGACGTTGTAGGTTGTACAGCAATCGACATTGAAACTGGCGAAGTAGTTTACTTTAAGTCGCGCGCAGTTGTGCTTGCAACTGGTGGTGCGGGTCGTATCTACGCTTCAACGACAAACGCGCACATCAATACCGGCGACGGTGTTGGTATGGCGCTACGCGCAGGTGTAGCGGTTCAAGATATGGAAATGTGGCAGTTCCACCCAACGGGTATTGCTGGCGCAGGTACATTGGTAACAGAAGGTTGTCGTGGTGAAGGTGGTTACCTTCTAAATAAAGACGGCGAACGCTTCATGGAACGTTATGCACCTAACGCGAAAGACCTAGCGGGTCGTGACGTTGTTGCACGTTCAATGATGACTGAAATTCGTGAAGGTCGTGGTTGTGAAGGCCCGTGGGGTACTCACATTAAGCTTAAGCTTGACCACCTTGGTAAAGACGTTCTTGAATCTCGTCTACCAGGTATCCTAGAACTTTCACGTACATTTGCACACGTTGACCCAGTTAAAGAGCCAATTCCAGTAATTCCTACTTGTCACTATATGATGGGTGGTATTCCTACTAACGTTGATGGCCAATGTCTAACCGTTGATGAAAACGGTAATGATAAGGTAGTTAACGGTCTATTCGCATGTGGTGAAATTGCATGTGTATCTGTACACGGTGCAAACCGCCTTGGCGGTAACTCACTACTTGACCTTGTTGTATTCGGTCGTGCGACTGGCCTACATCTTGGTAAGACATTATCTGAAATGGCACCAACACGCGACGCGTCTGAGTCTGATCTTGAAGCCTCTATGACACGTTTCAATCGTTGGGAAAATTCAGAGAAAGGAAAGGGCGAAGACCCTGTTCAAATTAAGAAAGACTTGCAAGAATGCATGCAGCTTAACTTCTCAGTATTCCGTGAAGGTGAAGCCATGGCGGAAGGTCTTAAGGAACTTAGCGAAATTCGCGAGCGCCTTAAGCACGCGCGCCTTGACGACAAGAGTTCAGACTTCAACACTCAACGTATTGAATGTTTAGAGCTTGATAACCTAATGGAAACTGCGTACAGCACAGCAGTAGCAGCGAACTTCAGAACGGAAAGCCGTGGTGCTCACAGCCGCTTCGACTTCCCGGAACGTGATGATGACAACTGGTTATGCCACAGCATCTACGATCCGAACACTGATAAAATGCTTAAACGTGAAGTGAATATGGCGCCTAAGCTTAGGGAAGCATTCCCGCCTAAAGTGCGTTCATATTAAGAGAGGCAACGATCATGCAATTAACTTTTTCGATTTATCGTTACAACCCTGAAGTAGATGCGAAGCCTCGCATGCAAGACTACACTCTAGAAGTAGAGGAAGGTCAAGACATGATGGTGCTAGACGCGCTGCTTGCACTAAAAGAGCAGGATCCGACGCTTTCTTTCCGTCGTTCGTGCCGTGAAGGTGTATGTGGTTCAGACGGTGTAAACATGAACGGCAAAAATGGCCTAGCATGTATTACTCCTCTATCTGCACTGGGCAAAGGTAAAATAGTAGTTCGTCCACTTCCAGGTCTACCGGTAGTACGTGACCTCGTTGTTGATATGACACAGTTCTATACACAGTACGAAAAGATTAAGCCGTTCTTAATCAACGACAGCAAGCAACCGCCAGCGCGCGAGCACTTACAGTCGCCTGAAGAACGTGCGAAGCTTGATGGTCTATACGAGTGTATTCTTTGTGCATGTTGTTCAACGTCATGCCCATCGTTTTGGTGGAACCCAGACAAGTTTATTGGTCCTGCGGGTCTACTTCACGCATATCGCTTCCTTATTGATAGTCGCGATACTGCAACTGAAGAACGTCTCAACGACCTTGATGATGCATTCAGCGTATTCCGCTGTCACGGTATCATGAACTGTGTGAGTGTATGTCCTAAAGGCTTAAACCCAACAAAAGCAATAGGCCAAATCAAGTCTATGCTTTTACAACGGGCTGTTTAGTACTATATTCTGATAACTACTTTTAGTTACAGAAAGTGATGCTCTAAATAGCCATCCCAAAAGGATGGCTATTTTTTTATATATTCGCTGTTATAACACTTGGTTATGCTGAGAATAACCTTATAATACATATTGATTGTTAACTAGATTTTATAAAACGTAGCAAGGCAAATTAAATGCAAGAAAGCGTGATGAAAGCGTGGTGGGATTCCTCGCACATGGCAGGTGCCAACGCTGCCTATGTTGAAGAGTTGTATGAAACCTATTTAGAAGACCCTCAAAGCGTCTCTGAAAATTGGCGACAAATCTTCGATAACCTCCCCAAAGTCGATGGCGTAGAGTTAGAAACCAATCATACAACTATCAAAAATCAATTTAGGCAACTTGCTGCGTTAGGGCCCACAGCCCGCATGTCTAGCCCGTCTGTGCCTTCGGCAAATGTTTCAGACGATAGGCAAGTTAAAGTTCTTCAGTTAATTAACGCATTCCGCTTCCGCGGTCATCAGCACGCTAATCTAGACCCACTTGGTCTTTGGCAGCAAGAGCGCGTTCGCGATTTAGAACTTTCTCACCACAGTCTTTCCGAAAAAGATTTCGACTCAGTATTTAACGTAGGCTCTTACGCTATTGGTAAGGAGTCTATGCCGCTAGGTGAGCTGTTTAAATCACTTAATCGCACATACTGTGGTTCTATCGGTGCGGAATATATGCACATCACCGATACAGAACAGAAGCGTTGGTTACAGCAAAAGATTGAATCAGTTCAAGCCAAACCAGAAATCTCTCGCGATGAAAAATTAGGCATTCTTAAAGGTCTAACCGCAGCAGATGGCATGGAAAAATACCTAGGCTCTAAATTCCCGGGTGCCAAGCGTTTCTCACTTGAAGGTGGTGACGCACTTATTCCTATGCTTAAAGGTCTTATCACTAAGGCGGGCACAGCAGGTACCAAAGAAGTGGTTATCGGCATGGCTCACCGTGGTCGTTTGAACGTGCTGGTTAATGTGTTGGGTAAAAACCCTTCAGTTCTGTTTGATGAATTCTCTGGTAAGCACGATGACTCGCTAGGTGCGGGTGACGTAAAATATCACGCAGGTTTTTCTTCAGATTTCGCAACGCCAGGTGGCAATGTTCACTTAGCGCTAGCATTTAACCCGTCTCACTTAGAAATCGTTAATCCTGTAGTAATGGGGTCAGTACGCGCTCGTCTAGCTCGTCGCGATAATGACACTAACACTGTACTTCCTATTACTATTCACGGCGACTCAGCAATTGCTGGTCAGGGTGTGGTACAAGAAACCTTCAACATGTCGCAAACCCGCGGCTTTGCAGTAGGTGGTACCGTTCGTATTGTAGTGAACAACCAAGTTGGTTTCACCACATCGAAGACTGAAGATACCCGTTCAACTCAATATTGTACTGACATCGCCAAGATGGTACAGGCGCCAATTTTCCACGTGAACTCTGATGACCCAGAAGCGGTTGCCTTTGTTACACAGCTTGCGCTTGAATACCGCAACAAGTTTAAGAAAGACGTTGTAATTGACCTAGTTTGTTACCGTCGTCATGGCCACAACGAAGCGGATGAGCCAAACGCCACGCAGCCGTTGATGTACCAAAAGATTAAAAAGCACCCGGTTCCACGTGTTCTTTATGCTGACCAGCTAATTGCTGAAGGTGTAATTGAGCAACGGGACGCTGATCGCTACCTTGAAGAATATCGCGAAGCGCTAGATCACGGCGCATGCGTGGTTGAAGAGTGGCGTCCAATGACTGAGCATAGTGTAGACTGGTCTCCATATCTAGGACACGACTGGGATACACCATACGATGGTGCACTTTCGGTTGAAAAGCTTAAAGAGTTAGGTGAATCAATTACCACTATCCCTGAAGATCACAAGCTTCAGTCTCGTGTTAACAAGCTTTACCAAGACCGTAAAGCCATGGTAGCTGGAGAGAAAAAGCTTGATTGGGGTATGGCAGAAAACTTAGCTTATGCCACAATCGTTGATGCAGGCGAAGACATTCGTATTACTGGTCAGGACTCAGGTCGTGGTACTTTCTTCCACCGCCATGCGGTACTGCACAATCAGAAAGATGCGTCGACATATATGCCTCTACAGCATATTCGCGAAGGACAGGGCGAGATCGAAATTTACGATTCTGTACTGTCTGAAGAAGCGGTAATGGCGTTTGAATATGGTTATGCCACTGCAGAGCCGACGTGCCTAACCATTTGGGAAGCACAATTCGGTGACTTCGCAAACGGTGCCCAGGTAGTATTCGACCAATTCTTAAGTTCAGGTGAAGCTAAGTGGGGCCGTCTGTGCGGTCTAACAGTATTGCTTCCACATGGGTATGAGGGCCAAGGCCCAGAGCATAGCTCTGCACGTTTAGAGCGTTTCTTACAAATGTGTGCTGATCACAATTGGCAGGTGTGTGTACCTTCAACGCCTGCACAGGTGTACAACATGCTTCGTCGCCAAGTGGTGCGCCCTATGCGTAAGCCGCTTATCGTGATGTCGCCTAAGTCACTATTACGTCATCCAATGGCTGTATCTTCGTTAGAAGAACTTTCGGAAGGTAAATTCCATAACGTCATTGGTGAAATTGACGATATCGATCCTAAGAACGTCAAGCGCGTTGTTATGTGTTCAGGTAAGGTTTACTACGATTTGTTAGACCAACGCCGTAAAAATGAGCAAACAGACGTCGCAATCGTTCGTTTGGAGCAACTTTACCCATTCCCACAAGAAGAATGCGCTAAAGTTGTGGCACAATACAGCCATGTAAAAGATTGGGTTTGGTGTCAAGAAGAGCCTCAAAACCAAGGCGCTTGGTACTGTAGCCAACACCATTTCTGGCAAGCCATTCCAGATGGTGCAAAATTAACATATGCAGGTCGTGATGCATCCTCGTCACCTGCAGTAGGTTATGTATCCGTTCACAACCAGCAACAGAAAGCCCTGGTTGAAAACGCACTCACAATTAAATAAGGAACAGTAATGACAATTGAGATAAAAGTTCCGGTTCTACCTGAGTCAGTTGCCGATGCCACCATTGCAACCTGGCACGTAAAGGCCGGTGACGCAGTTAAACGAGACCAGAACCTGGTTGATATTGAAACTGATAAAGTAGTTTTAGAAGTTGTGGCGCCAGCGGACGGTACAATTGGTGAGATCCTAAACGAAGAGGGTGCAACAGTTTTAGGCGAGCAAGTGATTGCTAAACTAGAGAAGGGTGGCGCTGCTGCTCCATCTGAGCCGAAAGCTGACAGTGAATCTAAAGAAGAGTCTAAGTCTGAATCAGCACCGGCTGCATCTGGTAAAACTTCAGATGTTAAAGTGCCAGTACTTCCTGAGTCAGTTGCTGACGCTACTATCGCTACATGGCACGTAGCTGTAGGTGAAGCCGTTTCTCGCGACCAAAACTTGGTTGATATCGAAACTGATAAAGTAGTACTAGAAGTTGTTGCTCCTGCAGACGGTTCACTTGCTGAAATCATCGCAGAAGAAGGCGCTACTGTTACAGCTGAAGAAGTTATTGCTAAATTTGTAGAAGGTGCTGCAAGCGGCGCTTCTGCACCAGCATCAAGCGAAAGTGCTGATAGTGATGATGGCGACAGCAGCGATGCGCTAAGCCCGTCAGTACGCCGTCTACTTGCTGAAAAAGGCGTAGACGCAGCTAAGGTGAAGGGCACAGGTAAAAACGGTCGTATCACAAAAGAAGACGTAGAAAAGTACCTTAAAGGCGGCGATAGCGCTGCGAAGGCTGCACCTGCTGCAGAGTCTGCACCGGCAGAACTACCAACGGGTAACCGTACCGAGAAGCGTGTTCCTATGACACGTCTTCGTAAGACGATTGCTAACCGCCTTCTTGAAGCGAAGAACTCAACGGCAATGCTTACAACGTTTAACGAAGTAAACATGAAGCCAATTATGGACCTTCGTAAACAGTATCAAGAAAGCTTCGAAAAGCGTCACGGCATTCGTCTTGGCTTTATGTCTTTCTACGTTAAAGCAGTAACTGAAGCACTTAAGCGCTTCCCAGAAGTTAACGCGTCAATCGACGGTGATGACATTGTTTATCACAACTATTTCGATGTATCGATTGCTGTTTCTACACCACGCGGCCTTGTGACTCCAGTACTTAAAGATACTGATACACTAGGCATGGCTGGTGTTGAAAAAGGAATTAAAGAACTAGCACTTAAAGGTCGTGACGGTAAGCTGTCATTGGCTGAACTACAAGGTGGTAACTTCACAATTACCAACGGTGGTGTGTTTGGTTCACTAATGTCTACACCAATCATTAACCCGCCACAAAGCGCAATTCTTGGTATGCACAAAATCCAAGACCGCCCAATGGCTGTTAATGGTAAAGTAGAAATTCTACCAATGATGTACCTAGCGCTTTCTTATGACCACCGTATTATCGATGGTAAAGAATCAGTAGGGTTCTTGGTAACCGTTAAAGAGATGCTTGAAGATCCAACACGTCTACTTCTAGACGTATAAGACTTTCGTCTCACGGAATTGTGGTTAGGCGTTTAGCTTGTGTATGCTAGCATGGCGCCTAACGCAACGCTGATATTTGCCCTATAATATCAGTCAAACTAATCAAGTCGCATTTGCGGCTTTTGTCTTACTAAAAATCGGATAGAAACACCATGAATTTGCATGAATACCAAGGTAAGCAGCTATTCAAAGAATACGGCTTGCCTGTTTCTGAAGGATACGCAGCAGACACTGCTCAAGGTGCTGTAGAAGCGGCTGACCGCATCGGCGGTGAAGAGTGGGTAGTTAAGTGTCAGGTACACGCGGGCGGTCGCGGTAAAGCTGGCGGTGTAAAGCTAGTTAAAAACAAAGACGACATTCGCGCTTTCGCTGAAAACTGGCTAGGCAAAAATTTGGTGACTTTCCAGACTGACGAAAACGGTCAGCCTGTGAGCAAAATCCTAGTTGAATCTTGCACAGATATCGCAAACGAGCTTTACCTTGGTGCAGTAGTTGACCGTACAACCCGTCGCGTTGTATTTATGGCATCTACTGAAGGTGGCGTTGAGATTGAAACTGTTGCAGAAGAAACGCCAGAGAAAATCCTTAAAGCTGAAATCGACCCAATTGTAGGTCCTCAGCCTTACCAAGCACGCGAGATGGCGTTTGCTCTTGGTCTTTCTGGCGTTCAAATTAAGCAATTTACTCAAATTTTCCTTGGCCTAGCTAAGATGTTTGAAGAGCTTGACGTTGCGCTTATCGAGATTAACCCGCTAGTAATTAAAACTGACGGTAACCTACACTGCCTTGACGCAAAAGTTGGTATCGATGGTAATGCACTATATCGTCAGCCTAAGCTTAAAGACATGCAAGATCCTTCACAAGAAGACGCGCGTGAAGCTCACGCTGCTCAGTGGGAACTTAACTATGTTGCACTAGACGGTAACGTAGGTTGTATGGTTAACGGTGCTGGCCTTGCAATGGGTACAATGGACATCGTAAACCTACACGGCGGCAAGCCAGCTAACTTCCTAGATGTTGGTGGCGGCGCTACTAAAGAGCGTGTAGCTGAAGCATTTAAGATCATCCTTTCTGATGACAATGTTAAAGCGGTATTGGTTAACATCTTCGGTGGTATCGTACGCTGTGACATGATTGCAGAAGGTATTATCGGTGCGGTTAAAGAAGTTGGCGTAGAAGTACCAGTAGTTGTACGTCTTGAAGGTACCAATGCAGAGCTTGGCCGTGACGTTCTAGCGAACTCTGGTCTAGATATCATTGCTGCTGAATCGCTAACTGATGCAGCGCAGAAAGTTGTTGCTGCAGCGGAGGGCAAATAATGTCTGTATTAATTAATAAAGATACTAAAGTAATTTGTCAGGGTTTCACTGGCGGTCAGGGTACTTTCCACTCTGAGCAAGCAATTGCTTACGGTACGCAAATGGTTGGTGGTGTAACACCAGGTAAAGGCGGTACTGAGCACCTAGGTCTTCCAGTATTCAATACTGTACGTGAAGCTGTAGAAGCAACTGGCGCGACTGCGACAGTTATCTACGTACCAGCGCCTTTCTGTAAAGATTCAATCGTTGAAGCAGCAGATGCAGGTATCGAGTTAATCGTATGTATTACTGAAGGTATTCCAACGCTAGATATGCTTTACGTTAAAGAATACGTAGAAGCCAAAGGCGTTCGCATGATCGGTCCAAACTGCCCAGGTGTTATCACTCCTGGAGAGTGTAAAATTGGTATCATGCCTGGTCACATCCATAAGCCTGGTAAAGTAGGTATTGTTTCTCGCTCTGGTACACTTACGTACGAAGCGGTTAAGCAAACTACTGACGAAGGTTTCGGCCAGTCTACTTGTGTTGGTATCGGTGGTGACCCAATTCCTGGTTCTAACTTCATCGACATCCTTCAGATGTTCCAAGACGATCCTCAAACTGAAGCTATCGTAATGATCGGTGAGATCGGTGGTACTGCAGAGGAAGAAGCGGCTGCGTTCATTAAAGAGAACGTAACTAAGCCAGTTGTTTCTTACATTGCTGGTGTTACTGCTCCTCCGGGCAAGCGTATGGGTCACGCTGGTGCAATCATCGCAGGCGGTAAAGGTACTGCTGATGAGAAATTTAAAGCACTAGAAGACGCAGGCGTTAAAACAGTACGTTCACTTGCTGAAATCGGCAAGGCGCTTCGCGAAACTACAGGTTGGTAAGCTAACGCTTATTAATATGTTTGAAAGCCCGCTTTAAGCGGGCTTTTTTATACCTGTATTAAAACGTGTGTTGCTTTAAATTGCTTGCAAACGTATTCACCTTGTTAAGATAGCGTTTATACGTACTCTATTTTTACCAACCGAATAACATGAAGATTTTTTTATGAAAAAAACTGCGTTAGCTTGTTTCGCTTCCTTATTGTCATGCTCAGCTATAGCTGATGAATACCTGACTTTTTTTATGGCAGGGCAATCCAATATGGATGGCTATGGATACGTGTCTGAACTGCCAAACAATTTAGCAAAAGAACAAGACGTGATGATTTTTCATGGAAATGGGGTTTTCGATAATCAAGACAACGGCGGTGTAGGGAAGTGGAATAGACTTCAACCAGGCCACGGTACAGGTTTTAAAACGGATGGCAAAATCAATACGCTTTCAGAGCGATTCGGAGCTGAATTAACCTTTGCGAACGTAATACAGCAGCAATACCCAAACAAAAAAATTGCCATTATAAAGTATGCGGTAGGGGGAACTGGCCTTGCGCTTAACACAGGTTACAGTAACTGGTACCCGAATTTTACTGAAGGCAGAGGTCTTAACCAGTACGATTTTGCACTAGAGACTATTAAAAACGCCTACGCGGTTAGTGATATCAATGGCGATGGCAAGTCAGACACGTTAAAACCTATGGGTATTATTTGGATGCAAGGTGAAGCAGATGCACACGCAAGCGAAGCGTCAGCCAATGCATACCTTACCAATTTAACAACTATGATGAACTTGTTCCGTGCTGCACTTAGGGAAGATGATTTGCCTGTGGTTATTGGCAAAATCACCGATTCCGAAATGGGCGAAGAAGATATCATGCCCTACATAGCAAGGGTGCATTTAGCGCAGCAGCTTTTTGTTGAGTCAGACAGTTGCGCTACTTACATGTCTAATTCTGATACATACTCATATGGCGATGACCCTTGGCACTATACCAGTGAAAGTTTTATACAAATGGGGAAAGACTTTGCCTCAGCTTATAAGCAAGCCGCAGAGAAATGTGGATTCGGTGTTGATTAAAAATTTGTAGGCCGTTATTAGCTACTACCTCTAGAAAGCCTCGTTTTTACGGGGCTTTCTTGTTTGAGCATTTCTGCCCTTTACACGAAACTGTAGAATAAGTTTTTTATGATTTGGCTAATACTATAGGCTACGAATTCACGCGTTCAATTTCCTTTCTATACTTTATTAAACTTAGCATCGACCCCGCTTGCATCTCTTTTTATAAGCATAAATACGCAGTATGCATGAAATTTAATTTCATAAAAAATTTACATACGGACGGTTGAGTACGGTATATGTTGTAAAATTACATCACTATTTCCTGGTGACTTGTTAAAACTGTGTTGCATAAATTTTATTGAATACGTATGCAGGCAATTGTGCAAAACCTAGGGCATCTATAGCATTGTCCCCGTGAGATGTATTGTCATTTATTTGTCATAAGAACAACAAAAAGACAACAACTATAACCGTATGGGACACCCGTTTTATGAAACAATTTAAACCCAACCTAATAAAAGCTGCGCTTATTTCAGGCGGTATGGCGTTTGGTAGTGCACCTGCACTAGCTCAAGAAGCAAACACAGATGCTGTTGATGAAGCTAATCTAGAAGTTATTCAAGTAAGCGGTATACGCGGCAGCCTACAACGTGCTCAAGCGATTAAAATGGACAACACGTCTATTGTTGAAGCGCTTTCAGCTGAAGATATCGGTAAGCTTCCAGACACAAGTATTGCAGAATCAATTGCACGTCTACCAGGTGTTACTGGTGAGCGTCGCAACGGTCGTACAAGTGGTATCTCGGTCCGTGGTTTTAACGAAAATTACGTTGGAACGTCTTTAAACGGCCGTGAGCTTTTGGGTATGGGTGACAACCGTGGGGTTGAGTTTGACCTTTATCCTACGGAAATTATTTCAAATATTCTGGTATACAAAACACCGGAAGCGGGCATGACCACGCAAAACATCGGCGGTTCAATTGACCTTCAAACCGTTAAGCCTCTTACAGCAGAAAGCACCTTTACCGTAAACGGTACATTCGAGAAGAACGCTGAAGATTCTCCGAATCCTGATTTCGATAATGATGGACACCGCGTCTCTGTAAACTTTGTTGACCAATTCGCAGACGATACAATTGGTTTAGCATTAACCGTCGCAACAATGGAATCACCTCGTCAAGAGCAACAGTTCCGTGGCTGGGGTTATGCTGGTATCAATTTTGATAATGAGCGCCGTGCTCTTGACCCTGTAGAGGTACCAGAAGATACGGTTGTACTTGGTGGACATGACTCTTTCCAACGTTCTGCAATGCTTGAACGTGACTCTTTTGCAGCTGTTGTTGAGTGGGCACCGACGGATAAGTTAAATATTCAACTTGATGCGCTTTACATCGATTTCGTTGAAGACGACGTTCGTCGTGGTCTTGAAGAAGGTGGTGCAGAGTGGGGTACAAGTGCTTATACCATCACTGGTGTTGAAGACGGTCTTGTTACCAGTGGATACTCTGACGGTTTCTACAGTGTTGTGCGAAACGATGCTCGCCGACAGGAAGCTGATCTAACCACTGTAGGTATTAACGCTGAGTACCAAATTAATGATTCTTGGGCACTGGAAGTTGATTACTCTACAGGTAAAGTAGAAAAAGAAATCATTGACGTAGAAAGTTACTCAGGTGTTGGTCGTGCAGGCACAGAAGGTCGCCCTCTTACTGCTCGCAGTTGGGAAATGACCTCTACCGGTGTTATGTTCTCAGACCACCCAACTATTGCGCCAGTTGACTTAACTGACCCAGCACTTATCACATTAGCCGGTCCACAAGCATGGGGTGCACCACCTCTATTAGAGTCTGATGGTCAAGACGGCTTCGTAAACCAACCTGTTTTCGAAGAAGAGCTTGATACATTGCGCTTCGACCTTAAAGGTTATGTAGATTGGGGTGTGGTTACAGGTCTTTCGGCAGGTGTTGTTTATTCTGACCGTTCAAAATCTAAAGATAACAACGGTGCTTATTTAACGGCTCCTACATATCCAAGCGATGCAGCAATTCCAGATGTATTAGGTGTAACAAATCTAGATTTCATCGGTATCGAAGGCATTTTAGCGTATGACTCGTTAGGCTTATATGAAAGCGGATATTACATCGAAAGTGATGCCAGCCGTGTTCAAAATGATCGCCTAGGTGATACCTATACGGTAGACGAAGAACTCATTACGCTTTACACCAAATTAGATTTGGAAATGGAGTTCGGTGATATCTGGGTACGCGGTAATGTAGGTGTTCAAGTTGTAAACGCAGACCAGCAGTCTACAGGTTTCTCAACTACATCAGATACCGACGGTTACACTATTGCTAATCCAATTAGCGGCGGTGCTGACTACACAGATGTGCTTCCAACTTTGAACTTGTCAGTCTGAAGTTGCAGAAGGACAGTTTGTACGCCTAGGTTTAAGTAAAGTCATTTCTCGTCCGCGTATGGACGATATGCGCCCGAATACACAGGTGACTTTCTCATTCAACGATAACCAAATTGAAAGTACAGACATTGAAAACGGTCCTTGGAGTGGTAGTGCTGGTAACCCGGAGCTTCGTCCTCTTGAAGCGAACCAGTTTGATTTGGCTTATGAAAACTATTTCGCTGATACCGGTTACGTTGCAGTATCTTTCTTCTATAAAGATATTAAAAACTGGCACCGCAGTACATCACTAGTTGCTGACTTTACTGACTTCTATATTCCAGACCTTCATCAAGGTTCTGAAGGCCAAGCGCCTGTGTTGTTCGAAGGACAAGTAGGCAGTGTGCTAGACGGTTTTGAAGGCTTTGTACGTGGCTACGAATTACAGGGCTCGCTACCATTCGACCTTGTACATGAATCGCTAGAAGGTTTTGGCTTATTTGCAAGTGCTACCTTCATGGACGGTGAAGTTGATGCAGCGCCGGGTCAAAGTGAAACAAGAATTCCAGGCCTTTCAGAAGAGTCTTACAGCATGACTTTCTTCTACGAAAGCAACGGTTTCGAGTTCCGTTTAGCGGCAACGAAGCGCGATCAATACTTGACAGAAGAGCGCGGTTTAAGTCTTGCGTTAGTTGATGCAACTAAGCAAGGTGGAACGCTTGTTGATGCGCAGATTGGTTATGACTTCGGTGAATCTGGTATCGATTATCTAGAAGGTTTGCGTGTAACGCTTCAAGCACAGAACTTGACTGACGAGGACGACATTCAAGCATCTGCTGCTGACGGTCGCCAAATTACACAGTTCCAGACTTACGGAACAAACTACTTGTTAGGTTTTAACTACAAGTTCTAATCACTTCGTGTGTGTAAAGCCACCTGCTGCTTTTTGTTTTAGCTTATGCTAAAAGAAAGCAAACGGTGGCTTTTCTTTTTTTGTATAAAGAAAAATCGTTAATAGTAGCTGATAAATTCGAGACGTTTATGCTTACCCCTCATACAAAACCTATAAATCGCGTCGTAATAGCAGGAGGCGGTACCGCCGGTTGGTTAGCTGCTTCACTTTTGAAGAAGCTGCTTGGACAAGCTATTCAAATTACGCTTGTTGAATCTGAAGCCATAGGAACGGTTGGTGTTGGGGAAGCAACCATTCCTCCAATTCGACTCGTAAATCAAGTATTGGGTATAGACGAAGCTCAGTTCATTCACGACACTAAAGCTACGGTTAAACTCGCCATTCGTTTTGAGAACTGGAAGACTAGAGGAGAAAGTTACTATCACACCTTTGGAGCGCCTGGCAGAAGCATGGCATTTTGTCATTTCCATCACTATTGGGTGAAGGCTCGCCAACAAGGTTTAAAAAACGATTTGTGGGATTATGATCTTAATTATCTCGCTGCTGAAGCGGGAAAATTCGCCCAAATTAATGCAAAAGATCCCGTTTTAGAACTTCCGTTTGCATACCATTTTGACGCCAGTCTGTATGCGCAGTATTTGCGAAAGCTAAGTGAACAAATGGGCGTAGTGCGTGTAGAGGGTAAGATCTCAAGAGTACAACGTTGTAATGACAGCGGATATATACAAGCGCTGCACCTGGAAAGTGGAGAAGTCATTGATGGCGATTTATTTATAGATTGCACCGGTTTTAAAGGCTTGTTGATTGAAGGTGCTTTAGGGGCGGGCTATGACGACTGGTCTCACTTATTACCCTGTGACAGTGCGCTGGCTGTTCCGTCAGAAAGGCACGAACACACCGCACCGTACACGCGCTCCATAGCACACGATGCAGGGTGGCAGTGGCGAATTCCATTACAACATAGAAATGGTAACGGTCACGTTTATAGCTCTCGCTATATAAGTGATGACCAAGCCTGTGACACTTTATTATCAAACCTAGATACGAAACCGCTGGGCGATCCAAAGCTGATAAAATTTACAACCGGTAGAAGGCGAAAGCAATGGTATAAAAACGTGGTAGCGGTAGGCCTATCAAGCGGATTTCTAGAGCCTCTTGAATCAACTAGCATTCATCTTATTCAATCAGCAATTGTGCGTTTAATTCAGCTATTTCCGCACAATGGTGTGACAAAGAGCCTAATTGACGAATACAACAAACAATCAGAACTCGAATTCGAACAAATCAGAGACTTTTTGGTATTACACTATGTAGTAAATGAAAGAACGGACAGCGCCTTCTTCAACGATATGCGCAACATCACGCTGCCTGACTCTTTAGCCCATAAGATTGAACTTTTTAAAGATAATGGTGTTCTTCAAAGGGAGCAAAACGATCTTTTCCTTGAAAGTTCTTGGCTTCAAGTTTTATACGGGCAGGGTGTAATGCCAAAGGATTACCATGGCTTAGTAAATAGCGTACCCGATGCACAATTAAATCAAATGTTAACAAAGCTGCTAGAACTTAAAAGAGAGCCTATTGCTAAATTGCCTTCACATGACGATTACATAAATGGGATGGTTGCGAAGTACAAGCGTTCAATGAAGTAGGTTATTCGAAGATTTTCTATATTATTTAGCGTATTTTTAATGCATTAGCGAGGTAAATAAACGCGCATTCTATAAAGCGGCCATATGGCCGCTTTTTTATTTCTGATAATAAAGTGTTAACTAAATTGCCAAAAAATCATGATTCATTAAATTTATGTTGCGCATATGTAAATGAATACGTATGCATAGCATTGCTCCCTTTTTATACAAACCAGTAGTATTTGGTGTTGAACCATAAGAGGCATTTTTGGGTGTGGTATTCCTAAAAATGTCGATAATAAACAAGGATGGGACACCAATGAATACATTCAAACCCAGCACTATAATGGCGGCCTTGATCACTAGTGGGGTCGCGTTTAGTGCGCAGCCGCTCTATGCTCAAGAATCACCAGACTCACCCGTAGATGAAGTTGAACGACCGCAAGAAGATACCTTAGAGCGTATCGAAGTACGTGGTTTCAGTACCAGCTTAATTCAATCACTAAATCAAAAGCGTTTCTCTGACACGGTTTCTGAGCAAATATCTGCAGATGACCTTGGCGGGCTTCCCGACGTATCTATGGCCGATGCTCTGACCCGCTTGCCGGGTATCTCGGCAGTGCGTACCGGCGGACAAGCAGCGCAAATCAATATTCGCGGTTTATCAGGCGACTTTGTTTTTTCTACGTTAAACGGTAGGGAGCAGGTATCCACGAGCGGAAGTCGCGCTATTGAATTTGACCAATATCCGTCTGAGCTTATTAGCGAGGCTGCGGTTTATAAATCTCCCAAGGCATCGCTAATTGAAGGCGGTATTGCGGGTACGGTAGAACTAAAAACAGCATCACCACTTGCCATTGAAGAGCAGCATAAGTTTAGCGCCAACATGCGTGGTATGTATAACGATAGAGCCTCCGAAATAAGCGATGCTACGGAATACGGTCATAGACTGAGCTTCTCTTATCAAGGTAAGTTCCTAGACGACACCCTGGGTGTATCATTGGGCTATGCTCGTCTATTCCAGCCAAGCGTTTCTACGCAGTTCATCGGGTTAGCTTATAACGGTCAGGTAGATGTTGATGGCCTGGAAGGGGATACCGATGGCCCGGCAGATTGTCCAAACTGTGAGCTAATCTCAGAAGGTTTTGAGATGCAGCACAAAGGCGGTGAAGAAACGCGCGATGGCTACGTAGCGGCGTTTGAATGGGCGCCTATCGATACGTTCACCTTAAAAGCTGATGCCTTCATTTCAAAATTTGATTCTGAAGCATTTGCTCGGGGATTTCGCGTTAAGTTAGGCGGTATTAACGCGGGTATTACTAACCCGGTTGTAGTTAACAACAGCGTCGTTGGCGGTACTTTTTCTCGTACAGACAATAGCTTCACCCGAGTTGAACTGGTAAACGACGACAATCAAGACTTCGACAGTGTTACTAACTTAGGTGTTAATGCTAGCTGGGAAATATCTCCAGATTTATCGGTTCAGTTTGACGTATCTCGCTCAAGTGCTGAAAGTGACTTTAGAAACGGCTTGTTATGGTCGCTTGTAGGCGAAGATGCGACAGTTGCGAACCCAGTGTTTGATGAAAACGTTCAAATATCTTATTTATTGAACGGGTTAAATCTGCCTGATATTGGTTTTAACCAAACCGATGCCTTTACCGATTTAGACCGGGTCATGGTGAGCAAGTACGGTATCTATCCATTTGAAAACAAAGATGAGCTAGATGCATACCGTGTCGACTTCCAGTATTACGTAGACGTACCCATCATTTCTGGTCTTGAATTTGGCTATCGTTATTCAGATCGGGAATACAACAACGATCGCTCTGTCTTTGAATACGGTAATGACAGTGCCTTTTCAGTTAGTGAACCGCCACTTCGTTTAACGTCAGACATGGTTGAACAAGTTGATTGGAGCGGTGACTTTGGATATTTCCCAAGCTATTTATCAGTCGATTTAAACAGTGCACTTAATGCCTGGTTCCCAGAAGGTAGGCCGGTGCCTGTTCAAACATGGGGGCCTGGAGTTGCGGGCGTTATTAATGGCCCAGGAACAGGCCCCGCTACAGCGTGGACACTACAAGAAAGCGGTGATGTATTTGAAACCGTAAACTCGGCTTACTTAATGGCAAATATTAACACTGAAATTGGCAGTATTCCTGTTACAGGTAATGTCGGTGTTAGATACGTTAAAAGCAAGCAAAGCTCAACTACACTGCAGCGTGCTACTCAGCTTATTCAAGACTTGGAAACGGGTACGTCAGTTGAGGTAAGCGACCCAACAGCAGGCGCGCAAAACATTACAGATGACGTAGGGCTCATCAATAATTTTTATCGTCCAGCGTTAATTAGCCACGAGTATTCAGATGTACTGCCCTCTATTAACCTGAACTTTAAACTTACTGATGATACTCAGCTTCGAGTAGCAGCAGCAAAAGTAATGGGGAGAGCGCCAATTAACCGTTTTGCTGCGAATGCGTCTACCACTATTGAAACAGTTACTGCGTTCCAAGACAGAGACTCAGGCGAAATCACGCTTTCAAACCCAACAGCGAGAGTCAGTGGTAATGCCCGCAATAGTCCATACCTAGAACCGTTTTACGCAACACAGTACGATGTGTCATGGGAATATTACTTCTCAGATACAGAAGGGGCTTTGGTTGTGGCGGGCTTTTACAAAGACATCGAGTCGTTTGTAGAAGACATTGAAATAGAACCTTATGACTTTGAAGCAAACGGTATAGTCATTCCAGACAACGTAAGTGTTCCAGTCTATTTAACCCCAGAATTTACCGGGCAAGAAGCCGAACTAGCAAGGGATGAAAACGGCGATCCTATCTTTGTGACAGTGCCTACAGAAAATGGTAGCTATAGCACTGCGGTAAATAACGCAGAAGGTGGCTACATTAGAGGACTAGAAGTCGCCTACACGCAAATTTACAGCATGTTACCTGGGCTATGGTCAGGTTTAGGGGTTAGCGCAAGCTACTCTTATACGGAAAGTGAAATTCAGCGCACCCTCGGCGATGGCGTTTACGCCGCTAATTTACCAGGGCTTTCTGAAAATGTAGCCACATTAACCGTTTTCTGGGAATACGAAGGGTTTGAAACCCGCCTGTCTAGTCGCTATCGCGATGCCTTCGTATCTCAGCAAGTAGCGGTTAACGATCAGGTTGTTAACTTTGATGACGAACTGGTCATTGATTACCAAGCGTCTTATGAAATTAACGATAATTGGAGCGTTCTGTTCCAAGTAAACAATCTAACGGATGAGCCAACCAAAAGCTATTTCGCATCAGAAGAGCAAACCGGCACTATTCAGTACTTTGGCACACAATATTACCTAGGGATGACATATCAACTATGAAAAACAACATCTTAGGTAATTTATTTGACGATGCACATAAACGTTCGGTTGCCAGAAATAGCGAAAATATTCAGGAGAGTTTTATGTTTACTAAAAAGAAAGTAGTGCGCGCAGCGTTACTTTTAGTAGGCGCTTATACACTAACGGGTTGCGGGGGTTCTGGCGTAGAGTCAGGCACAAACGATTTGCTTACTTGTGAAGTGCCCAATGTACCTAATGCAGCAGGAACGGCCTGCGAGCCACCACCGCCTATTCAATGTGACGCACCGTTAGTGCCGAACGATGCAAACGATGCCTGTGAAGCGGGCGCGGATCCAAGTTTACCGGCACCTGTATTCACCCCCTCATCTAATCAAGCTGTGCTTTACTATAACCGCGCTGCAGTAGACGCGGATAACTCAAGTAACGACGCCGCCTATGAAGGTTGGCGACTACATACTTGGAACAATGACCAGTGTGATGCTTATGCTGACGCAGACACGGATTGGGCAAACGGCCGTATTCATAGCGGCATCGATCCGAACTATGGTGCGTACTGGATCTTAGACCTTAAAGACGATTACGGAAGCTGTCATAACTTCATCATTCACAAAGGTACTGATGATGCAGGTAAAGAATTAGGGGGAGGTGACTTCCAAGGTTCATTAGTACAAGACGATGAAACTTTTGTGCGAATGAACTTTACCCTTTCTGGCGAGCCAACAATTTTTGAGTTTCCCATAATGTCGCTTGGGCCACAGCCGGTTGATATAGAAGGCTTTGGTGCCCATTGGTTAGATGCAAACACCATTTTATGGGATGTTCCCGAAACTGTATCAGAAGTGAAACTTCACTATTCAGCTCAGGCTGATTTACAGAGCACCCTAGAAGAGGGTATCAATGGTAATGAAGTAGCGCTAATGAGTACAACACTTACCGAAGAGCAATCTGCTCGCGCACCGCATTTATCTTCGATGCAGGCGTGGGAAGGAGACTGGTCTGTTGAAGATGCGAAAACTGTACTGACGACACAAGCGGTCGTTGGAGGATATGATGCAGATGGTGCACTTGTAGCAGCAACCGGTATTCAATTGGCAAACGCAATTGATGCACTTTACACCATGGGTGAAGATGATGCCGACGAGGCACAACTTGGCGGGGTTTATACAGACCAAGGTATTACCGCTGCGCTGTGGGCGCCTACCGCTTCGAATGTCGACCTTTTGCTTTATAACGATGATAAAACGTTAAGTCAGCGTATAGATATGGTACGTGATGATGTGTCAGGCATATGGCGCTATGAAAGCGATATGTCGCTAGACCGTCAGCTTTATCGCTATGAAGTTACGGTATATCACCCTATTACAGGTAACGTAGAAACCCTGCTTGTAACAGACCCATATTCTGTGTCGCTTAGCACAAACGGTCGTTTCTCACGCTTTGTAAACCTTGCCGATGAAGATTTAAAACCTGAGGGGTGGGATACTCACACCATTCCTACGGTAGAAAATTATGAAGACGCGGTTATTTACGAAGGTCACATACGTGATTTCAGCGTACGTGATATGTCTACTTCTGAAGAAAATCGTGGGAAATACCTTGCCTTTACTGAAGAGGGAACGGCACCGGTTGAACACCTTAAAAAGTTGGTAGAAGCAGGGCTAACCTATTTCCATATCCTTCCGGCCAATGACATTGCAACCATTGACGAAGACCCAACCAACACTGTTGACTTGTACGATACAGTGGGAAAACTTTGTCGCCTAAATAGCAGTGCTGCGGTATGTGAAGAAGAAAGCTCGGACGCATTGTTGATTGACGTATACAACGCTTACGACCCGTTATCACAAGCGGGTAAAGCTCAGCAGTTGACTAATGATTTACGCAATCTGGATACGTTCAACTGGGGGTACGATCCTCATCACTTTAATGCACCTGAAGGTAGCTATGCATCTAGTGCAGAAGGTGTTGAGCGTATTGTAGAAATGCGCGCGATGATCCAAGCGCTTCATGAAATGGGCCTGCGTGTTGCACTTGATGTGGTTTATAATCATACCAATGCATCTGGTGTTTTCAGTAAGTCTGTTCTAGACAAAGCTGTACCAGGATATTACCACCGTTACGAAGTGGACACTGGAGCGATAGTGCGCGAAACCTGCTGCGATGACACAGAGCCACGCAATGTCATGATGGAAAAATTCATGGAAGACTCATTACTTATGTGGGCGGAACACTATAAGTATGACTCGTTCCGTTTTGACATCATGAGCCAAGCGACCAAGGATACCATGGTACGCCTTCGTGATGCTGTTCAAGCTATTGATGAAGACAACTACTTCTATGGCGAGGGTTGGACCAAAATAGACCGCGGTTACGAGCAAGCCAGCCAACTCAATATGGCCGGTACTGAAATTGGTACTTATAACGATCGCATTCGTGAAGCCATTCGTCAGGGCGCTATATTCAGACCCGAAGATGATGGGCTGTTAAGTGCTCAAGACCGTGTAAAAATGGGCATGATTGGAACGCTTAAAGACTATGTATTGGAAACTTCTTCGGGCAGTGCCGGTGCAACGACTAACTTGGGCGGCTATGCAGAAGACCCGGCAGACATCATTAACTATGTGTCTAAACACGATAATGAAACCTTGTGGGACCAATTAAATTACACGCTTCCACAGGACATCACGCTAGAGCAGCGAGTGCGCGCACAAAATGTGGCTATGGGCATCAACCTTGTGTCTCAGGGTATTCCATTTCTACAAATGGGCGGCGACATGCTTCGCTCTAAATCAATGGACCGAAACACCTACGACTCGGGTGACTGGTTTAACTATGTAGATTTCACATACGAGACTAATAACTGGAATGTAGGGTTACCGTTAGCACAAGACAATGAAGCCCGTTGGGAAGAAATGGGGGAGTTTATTTATAACCCGAATCGAGCAGCGTCTATGGCTGATATTATGTTTGCCTCTGATGTGTTTGCAGAATTGCTCAACATTCGAATGACGAGCCCATTGTTTAGGTTAACCACTGCAGAAGAGATTATCGACCGTATTGGGTTTCACAATATCGGCGCACGCCAACAGCGTGGTCTTATCGCTATGAGTATCGACGACGGTGTATCATCTAACAGCGAAGTACCTCGTCAAGACTTAGATATGATGAACGATGCGGTGATGGTACTCGTTAACACGGGTTACGAAGAGAAATCTATCACTGTAAATACAGCAACCGGCTTTTTACTTCACGCTACACAAATGAATTCGGTTGATGCCGCGGTACGTGGTGCTACTTTTGTTGAGGGTGAAGACGGTAACGGTACCTTTACTGTACCTGCACTTACTATTGCCGTGTTCGTTAAGCCACAGTCTGGCGCTCAAGGTTATGGTCTATCAGCGTATGCAACATCTGGCGCACCTGACGTTGTGCCTTACGGCGACACTGTCGCTTACCTTCGTGGAGACATGAACGGTTGGTCAACGGATGACGCATTTACTTATCAAGGTGACGGTGTATATACGGCTACTGCTGCGCTTGAAGGGGGTGTAACTTACGGGTTTAAGTTCGCTTCTGAAGATTGGAGCACTGTGAACTTTGGTGCTGCCGAAGGTGAAGAAGGGTTGGTGGTAGCAGGTGAAGAGAAAGTACTTGCTCGCACTAATACTAATTTGTCGTTTACACCTGATATCAGTGCGACATACCTGTTTACCATCGATGCATCAGACAGCGAAGCGCCTATATTAATGGTTGAAAACGAAGAACCCTACGTTGGAACCCCTGTGTACCTTCGTGGTGCAATGAACGGGTGGGGTACAGACAATGAGTTCTCTTACCAAGGTGGTCGTATCTATACTTTTGCTCGAGATATTGAGCCTGGCACTTACGAGTTTAAAGTTGCGTCTGAAGACTGGAGCACAGTGAACTTTGGTGCTTTGTCTGCCGACGATGCCGACCGTAACTTAGCGCCAGGTCAAACCCTTGGGTTGGCTGCGACGAACGATAACCTTGTTCTAAACATTGAAACTGCTGATCGCTATGTGTTTGTGTTCAACGTGACTGACTTAGATGCCCCTACCATTGGTGTATTTAAAGAAGCATTTTGGGGAGACACCCAAGTTTATATCCGCGGTGGTATGAACGGTTGGGGCGCAGTAGATATGTTTGAATATCAAGGAGAGGGTGTATACGCCGCCGACATCGAGTTAAGTGCAGGTAGCATCGAATTTAAAGTTGCCTCTGAAGATTGGTCAACGGTAAACCTTGGTAATCCTAATGATGCAGCGAGTAATATCGTGATGCCAGGTGAGCCTAAAATTTTAGGCGCAAGCAATAACAATTTGATGATTGAAATCGCTGAATCTGGCCTGTATGAGTTTAAGGTTGCCGGGCCCGATGGTAATGCACCCATGTTGACTGTAACGATGAAATAAATGCTCATCAGAAAATTTAGTTAACGTCTCAGTGTTAACAATTTAAAAGCCGCGACCTTGTTCGCGGTTTTTTCTTCTTGGCATATCTCTTGATTCTCTTGTAGGATAGTTGTTACCGACAGTGGTCGTACCAGAAGGTTGTGAATGTATCTACAGGGAGAGAACAGATGAAAAGTGCATTAGTTGTTGAAGGCGGCGCTATGCGTGGAATATTTGCGGCAGGCGTCCTAGATAAATTCATGGAGCAAGACTATTACCCCTTTGATTTTACGCTAGGGGTGTCCGCTGGGGCGACAAACCTGTCGACTTACGTCTCTAAAATGCAAGGTTTGAGTAAAACTATTATCACCCAATATGCAACCAAGCGAGAGTTCTTCAGCCCGCTTCGATTCATAAAAGGGGGGCATATGACAGATGTTCATTGGTTATGGCATCACTCAAAACAATCAATGAATATTCCTGCTCCAGGTGAAAAGAGCAGCATGCCCTTGTACGTGGGAATTACGAATGCTGAGTCAGGCGAATGTGAGTATGTACAGGCCACGGAAGATAATGTAGATCAACTGATGGTAGCATCTTGTGCGTTACCCACTGCATATCGAGATGAAATAACCATTAACGGCACGCGTTATTTAGATGGCGGAGTTGCAGATGCAATACCTGCAATTAGGGCTTATAACATGGGCGCTAGGGACATTACCGTAATACTTTCTCAACCATTTGGATTTACCAAGCCTGAAGTTAAATCAACTTGGTTAATGCAGAAGATGTATGGAGACCAGCCCGCCATTCTAGAAAAGATGCTTCAGCGTGCAGCAATTTATAATGAAACCCTTGATTTTCTCAATAACCCACCAAGAGACTGCATCATTCGAGTAATAGCACCGGATGAAGCTTTCTGCGTTAAACGACTTACTATGGATAAGAAGAAGTTATTGAGAGGTTATGGGCAGGGTAGGCGTATGGCCCGACGTCACCTCAAAAGTCTTACCTCTGATGTGGATGGTCTAAATTACCAAATAGCGTAGTAGATTCGTCGTCACGGGATATAAGCCCTGTATGAATTTAGCAACAGTTGCCGTTAAGAGCTTGGATATTATCCAGGCTTTTTTTTGTTCGTAAATAAAGTCAATATTTTCAGAGGGATATCGTGTTTCAAAATGGCAACACACGATCGGGCCTATCGCTTGTACTTTATTTATCACCTCTACTTCTTATCAGTTCCTGGCCCTAATTAGACAACTGATCTGGCAATCTAGCTACTAACTCCCACAACAAAGTAAACGCGCCCAACCCCTAAACCTAATCATAAGCAACTGATTAAAAGCGTGTTTACCTTCTCTTTGTTGTTAAACAATGTAAACTTTGCACCGAACTTGCAAAATTTTCACACTGTTGGTCTGCAATTTGCTGTACCCTGAACGAGATTAGTTATTTTCTTTAATACGTTAATTACAGACACGTGAAACGCTTGCCAATATATGAAAAGCGTAAAGTTGTAGAAGAGAAAATGGCATGTAGCGCATCTAAATGGCCTGACTTGTAGGGTTAAGCTAAGGCGTTAACGAAAAACAGGTTACCTGCAACAACGCATCGATTACGATGAGGTCGCTGTAGACTTTATGTATTCGTTCTTATACTTATGGCTAATTTTCGTGGTTACGCGTAGTAGCTTCTTCTAAGTCGTGGCAGTATCAAACTCAAATAATAAAAAGCTAATAAAAAGTGCAAATAGCAAAACAAAAAATTTCGATTGGGCTAGTTAACCCAAAAAATCCCGTCAATGTAGCGTCTATTTTGCGTGCTGCGGGGTGCTACGGTGTCGCTAGTGTATTTTATACGGGGCAGCGTTATCGTTTCGCTAAAGATTTTAATGCAGATACAAAAGCGTTCCATAAAGTTATCCCGACAGTTGGTGTTGATAATCTACGGGATGTTGTCCCAGAAGGGGCGTCTGTAGTTGCGGTTGAGCTTGTTGAAGGTGCAGAGCCTTTACCAAGGTTCGAACACCCGGAAAATGCCTTTTATATTTTAGGTCCTGAAGATGGAAGTGTAGGCGAAGACACTCTGTCGTGGTGCGACCATGTCGTTTATGTACCCACGTATTCATGTATGAATTTGGCGGCAACAGCTAATGTTTTACTGTACGACCGCCTATCTAAGTCTGATTTTGTAAGTGGGGATGCGCTTATCAGACAAAGCCGAGATACCAATAATAAGACAAAGATAAAATAGCATTTCAAATATTAATTTAAAACAATATACCAAAGGCTACTGCTGCGAACAGGAAGTTACCCACAAGCCTAATAATTAACATAAAATTAGGGGACTTTTGCGTTGAAAACAACAACAATGAGCGCTGCTCGTGCGCTAAATAGTGCTGTAACTAATAAGTTAAACCAGTTACCTCGACAACTGCTTAAAGCATTTCCACGCCGATTGTCACTTGAAGAAAGTATTTCTAATTTCTTTTTTAGCCGTTATGAACTCGTTGTAGCCAACGAAGAAAATGAAAAACAAGTGAGCTACAAAACCCGCCATAAAGTCTATTGCGAGGAAATGAAATTCGAGCAAAAAAACGCTGCTGCTATTGAGAAAGATAAATATGATGATCGCGCAATTAACTGTTATATAAAACATCGCCCAACAGGCGAATGCGCAGGTACAATTCGCTTAGTCTTGCCAACCGAAGCAGGGTTATCGCTGCCGTTAGAAGAAAAGTGCGCAGGAGCATTTGAAGATGATGCATTGCTGCCCTCTAGCTGTGACCCAACGCAAGTATGCGAAATTTCAAGATTGGCGATTCCACGAGAGTTCAGAGTTCGCCAAATGCGCTCTAAAATCCTGCCTGCCGACAAGCTTGAAAAGATTAAACGAAAGAAGAGTACGTCATTTAACGTAGACCACTTTCCCTATCTTTCTATTGCGCTGTATTTGATGGCAACCAGCATCTGCCAACATTTAAATGTTGAGCATGCATACGTTTTGATGGAGCCCAAATTAGCAAGACGAATGAAAGCATTTGGTATTCATTTTAATCCCGTAGGCGACGCTGTAGAGTTTAATGGTAAGCGCGTGCCCTATAGAGTTTGCCCAAATGTTTTGGCTACAGAATTAGCTAGGCCGCTGAAAAGTTTTCACAAAAAGATTAATAATGAACTTCGTAGCGCGTTACCAGTGATTAATAACACACCAACACATACCGCTCGTCCTCTACAAAAACCATTGCGTGTAGCGCAAGCAGCTTAGGAAATCTTCTTTACAGCTTTATAAATCAGCCGTCCTCTTGGACGGCTTTTTCATTTCTGAATACGTATGCATGTTTTTTAACATACATTTAACGCGTATCCTGTTGGCATCATTTACATTTTTGTCACGAATACTATGCTCAATCACAAGTCGGTTTTTTCTCTTAAGCCTTTATCTGTTGCTATGCTGTCATTGGGGGTAATGGCGTGTACTGGTGCATCTCCATCATCAAGTAATCAAACACTTGAGGGTGAAGGAAGTAGGCATTCAGCATCAAATCAACAAGGTGATATGTCAACGCATACTGAAAACGGTGAAAGGCAAGGGAAACCTGTCGTCTACCAAGTGTTTACTCGACTATTTGGAAATACTAATTCTACTAATAAGCCTTGGGGCACTATCGAACAAAATGGCGTAGGCAAATTCAGCGACTTTACCCCTAAAGCCCTTGAAGCCATTAAAGCTTTAGGCACCAGTCATATTTGGTATACCGGTGTGCCACATCATGCGGTAATCAATGATTATACCGAATTCGGTATTTCAAATGACGACCCAGATGTGGTTAAAGGCCGCGCTGGTTCACCATACGCCGTTAAAGATTACTTCAATGTTAACCCTGATCTAGCTGATAACCCTGCTAAGCGCTTAGAAGAGTTCGAAGCCCTGATTGAAAGAACTCATGCTGCGGGTATGAAAATTATTATCGACATTGTTCCCAATCACGTAGCCCGTGATTATCATTCGCTTTCTGCGCCAGAAGGTACAGTCGATTTTGGCGCAAACGATGACACGTCTGTGGAGTATGCTCGTGACAACAACTTTTATTATGTTGTGGGTGAAGCATTTCAAGTACCCACTGCTGACAGCTACCAGCCTCTAGGCGGCGAACCCCACCCATTGTCAGACGGTAAGTTCGATGAGTTTCCTGCAAAGTGGACAGGGAACGGTGCAAGGGCAGCGCAGCCAGATATTAACGACTGGTATGAAACGGTAAAGGTGAACTATGGCGTGAAGCCAGACGGCACTTATGATTTTCCTATACTACCTAACGAGTACAATCAAAAATCTATCGAAGAGCACGCCGCGTTTTGGCAAGGAAAAGATCTTCCAGACTCGTGGTACAAATTCAGAGACATTGCCCATTATTGGATAGACAAAGGTGTCGATGGATTCCGTTTTGATATGGCCGAAATGGTACCAGTAGAGTTCTGGTCTTTTCTCAACAGCAGCATTAAGCAAAAAGCACCTGATGCATTCTTGCTAGCAGAAGTTTACCAGCCCGACAAATATCGCGATTACCTGCATAAAGGCAAGATGGACTATCTATACGACAAAGTAGGCTTTTACGATACGCTAAAAGCGATTATGCAGGGAAAGAGTAAGGTTAGTGACCTGGTCGCTGTCCATAAAGAAGTCAGCGATATCGCACCGCATATGCTGCACTTTCTAGAGAACCATGACGAGCAGCGTATCGCTAGCCCTGATTTCGCAGGTAGCGCTGAAAAAGGCAAGCCAGCGCTTGCGGTAAGTGCGCTTATAAGCAGTTCTCCAACGCTGCTTTATTTTGGTCAAGATGTGGGCGAAGACGGCAGCGAAGAGACAGGTTTTGGCGACCCAACGCGTACGTCTATTTTCGATTACGTTGGCGTTCCTGCTCATCAGCGGTTTATGAATGATGGAAAATTCGATGGTGGTCAATCCACAAAGGAAGAAAAAGAACTGCACAAGTTTTACGAACGCGTGATGTCTATCGCCGCTACTAATCCGGCCATTGTTGGCGATTACCAAAGTCTCCATGCGCTCAATCTAGGCGTCGATTATTCAGCGTATTCAGAGCAACAATTTACATTTGCTCGCGTACAAGATGATCATGGTTTTGTGGTTATCGCAAACTTTAGTGATGCACCAGTAGGGGAAATAGAATTTACAGTGCCAGCGAGTGTATTAGGTGCAAATAACAAAACGATTAGCCTTGAGCCACTTCTTTCTCATGGCGGCATTAGTTTAGAAAAAGATGATGTGAACTACAGAGCCTCGTTATCACTAGATGGGCTAGAGACGAAGGTATTTGCGTTCTAGTTGGAGTGTAAAGCTATCAACGAAATCGAATACTAGAGATTTTATTTAAACGAGAGACCATGTGTATTGGCATGGTATCGCGTGAATACGTATGCAGAGCATTGGTCAGTCAGGCTATGCAATGTAGTATCTCGGTAATATTTTGCACTTAACGTATTTTTAACATCGGTGTCTATATGTTTAATCGCAACCGCGTAACTAATGCTATTTCCCCATCACGCAGTGTCTCGCTCTCACTCGTTGTGAGCCTTACTACTTTATTTCCTGCATTTTCTGCTTTTTCTTCACAAGAAAATAACCTAGACGTTTACCCGCCCAACTGGTGGGCAGGTATGCAACATGATGAAGTAGAACTGATGATTTCTGGCAAAGACGTGGCCGATGACAAGGTTTCCGTTTCAAAAGGCAGTGTCCAAATAAAGCAAAGCAGGGCGCTTGAAAGTGAAAACTATCTTTTTGTAACGTTAGACCTTGCTGAAGCGAACCCGCAAGAATTGGTACTGACGTTAAAAGACGAAGAAGGAAGTTCACGGGACATTCACTATTCATTGAAAAAACAGAGCTAAAGGTTCGTCGTCGAGAGAAGGCTTTGGGCCTGAAGACGCCATTTACCTAATTGCCCCTGACCGATTCGCTAATGGCAGCGTGGAAAATGACAACATTGATGGGTATCAAGATAATGTAGATAGGGCCTTTAAAGGCGGACGTCATGGCGGGGATATTCAGGGCATTGTTAACAACATCGACTATATAAAAGAGATGGGGTTCACCCAAATATGGACCATGCCGATGCTTGAAAATGCAATGAAAAAGTACAGTTACCATGGCTATTCAACCACCGACTATTACACTATAGACCCGCGTTTTGGCTCTAATGACGCTTTTGTAAAGCTAAGTAAAAAAGCCAACGAAAACGGCATTGGCGTTATCATGGATATGGTGCTTAATCATATCGGTAGTGAGCATGTATGGATGGAGGATACACCGTCTGCTGATTGGATAAACAATAATGGACAGTTTGTCGGTACTACCCATAAGCGTGAATCGCTTCACGACCCTCATGCCATAGCGAGCGATATCAAAGGGTTTAGTGACGGTTGGTTTGTACCAACCATGCCTGACCTGAACCAGCGCAACCCACATTTGGCAACTTATTTGATTCAAAATGCTATTTGGTGGGTGGAAACAGCAAATCTGAGTGGCATACGAGTAGACACTTATTCATATCCTGATAAAGGGTTCTTAAGTCAGTGGACCAACCGTATCATGAAGGAATATCCTAACTTCAATATTGTTGGGGAAGAGTGGTCGGTAAACCCTGCTATCACAGCCTATTGGCAAGCAGGCAGTCAGCGACACGATGATTATGATAGCGCGTTGCCTTCTGTAATGGATTTCCCTCTTCAAACTGCTGTAGTTGAAGCACTTAATAACGATGAAAGCTGGAATTCTGGTTTTATTTCAGTTTATGAGACATTAGCTACCGATTTCTTGTATGGTGATCCAAATAATCTGGTTATCTTTCCTGATAATCACGACATGAGCAGAATATACACCCAGCTAAACAACGACAAAGCTAAATGGAATATGGCAATGACGCTGTTTTTAACAACACGCGGTATACCTCAAGTATTCTACGGTACTGAGATTTTGATGGGCAATGAAGGGACAGAAGACCATGGTATTATTCGCTCTGACTTTCCTGGCGGGTGGCCATCGGATAGCGAAAAAAATGCGTTTAGCGGTAAAGGCCTTTCTGGTGACGAACTGTGGGCGCAAGAGCGTATAAAAACCTTATTAGCGCTGCGTCAAACTCATCCTCAATTATTCGAAGGTGAGCTTAAACATTATGCGCCTGTAGACGGGGTTTACACATATTTTCGAGTAGCCGAGGATTCAGCACAGAAGCTTATGGTTGTCCTTAATAAAAAACCGGTAGATTTGCCTTTAGCAAAGTACGCAGAAGTATTGGGTACAGATGTAGCAATAACGCGCGTGAGCGACGGTCAAACATTTAACGCCTCTGAAACCATAAGCCTTCCTGCGATGTCGGCCAACGTGTTCATTGTGCAATAACCGTATCAATTAAAGTAAAACAATAAATAGAGCAAAATATGCAAGCAACTCAACCACGCCTTTCTTTTTGGCAAATATGGAATGTCAGCTTTGGCTTTCTGGGTGTTCAATTTGGTTTTGCACTGCAAAACGCAAACGTCAGTCGGATACTATCGGACCTAGGCGCAGACCTTCATTCACTTTCACTATTTTGGCTTGTAGCGCCCATTATGGGCTTGATAGTACAGCCTATTGTTGGCTCGGCATCGGATAGAACCTGGAATCGATTAGGTCGCCGTCGGCCGTTTATACTTGCCGGTGCGCTCGCTGCAGTGGTGGGCATGATTTTATTACCCAATGCGCCGATCTTCGTTGCCTTCTTAGCACCTATGCTTATGGGCGCTTTAATGGTTGCACTGATGGATGCATCGTTTAATGTGTGTTTCCAGCCTTTCCGCTCACTGGTATCCGATATGGTACCAGCGTCACAGCGCAACGTAGGTTATTCAATTCAGTCGCTTCTTATTAATATCGGTGCGGTAATTGGTTCTATATTGCCATTCGTTCTAACCAATGTGGTAGGACTGGAAAATACCGCTCAAATGGGAGAGGTTGCGCCTTCAGTAATGTGGGCATTCTACATCGGCGCGACTGTACTGCTAGGTACGGTTATATGGACCGTTATACGTACGAAAGAGTATGCGCCAGACGAATACAATCGCTACAAGGGCCTTACCGAAGAAGCCCCTGCAAGTGAAAGTAAGGCTAAAGCACCGCTTGGCCAGCGCTTAGGTGAGTTTTTCGTTTTAGTAAAAGACATGCCAACCACCATGAAACAACTGGCTGTTGTTCAGTTTTTCTCTTGGTTTGCGCTTTTTATTATGTGGGTTTACACCACACCGGCGATTACTCAACATATTTGGAACGTAGATAAGCAATGGTTTGATCCCGCTTATATCGCCGCTGCGCCTATGGTGCCTGAAACTATTGTTATGGCAAAAGGTGCTGCTGGTGACTGGGTAGGTATACTTTTCGCGGCATATTCTGTGTTCGCTGCTATTTTTTCCATTTTCTTAGCAAAGCTGGCAGATAAGTTCGGTCGCAAGACTGTATACGCTTCGTCTTTGGCGCTAGGTGGCCTTAGCTATGTAAGTTTCTTACTATTCCAAGACCTTACTATGGTGAACGTTAACCTGCTTATTACTGAAGTAACTGTGCCGTTAGGCGCAGTGAAACTACTTATCCCAATGATCGGGGTAGGTATTGCGTGGGCGGCAATTCTTGCTATGCCTTACGCCATGTTAGCCGGCGCACTACCCGCGAACAAGACGGGTGTTTACATGGGGATATTCAACTTCACCGTGGCTGCACCGCAAATTGTTTCAGGTTTAACTGCCGGTTGGATCTTAAGCAGTGTATTTAACAACGATGCTAAGTACATAATTGTCGTGGCCGGTGTTTCTATGCTGATTGGCGCAGTGTCTGTCTTTTTCGTTAAAGAGACGGATAAACAAGAACTTGAAGCGGAGCAGGGAGCTTAATATGTTATTCAAACGTTCAGCAATTGCATTAACGTTAGCCGGTTTATTTTGCTCTGCTTGCACTAGCACGGCTACATCGTCTTTAGACAATAGTGAAATGCATACTTCACAGGCTATTGTAGGTACCAGTACGCCCTTCGCTAGCGAGGCAGTTTACTTTGTGGTAACTGATCGCTTTGTCGACGGCGACCCTTCGAATAACCACGAAGGCCAAGGCGGAAAACATCCCACTTGGCAACTACCGCTTGAAGGTCCCGACGGTGAAAAAGCCTATGTGGGTTACATGGGCGGTGATTTACAAGGTATCTTAAATAACGCTGATTACATCAAAGATATGGGCTTCACTGCCGTATGGATGACGCCTGTTCACGATAACCCTGACTATGCGTTTAACGGCGACGAGCCTATTACATATGGCGGTGCATTCAAAGATGGCGGAAAAACTGGCTATCACGGTTATTGGGCGACAAACTTTTATAAAGCTGATGAGCATCTCGTTAGTGACGATTTGAGCGTAAGTGACTATACCGCGAAGATGCGCGAACACGGCCTTAAGTCAGTGTTTGATATCGTTGCCAATCACGGCACACCAAGCTTCACGATGAAAGAAGACTTGCCAGGTTATGGTGAGCTTTACGATAAAGATGGAAACTTAGTTGCTGACCATCAAAACCTAGCACCTGAAGAGTTAGATCCTAAAAACAACCCGCTGCATAGCTTTTTTCACAAATATCCAGATTTAGTCAAGCTTTCAAATCTGGATGATGAGAATCCAGCAGTTCGGGGTTACTTAATTAACAGTTATCTTTATTGGATATCGCAAGGCGCTGATGCATTTAGAATAGATACCATAAGGCACGTACCGCATTCATTTTGGCGTGAAGCGTCTGACCGTATTCGCAAACAAAACCCAGACTTTTTTATGTTTGGCGAAGCGTTCGACTACGAAGCTAACAATATTGCGCAGCATACGTTGCCTAAAAATGGCGGCGTAAGCGTTCTAGACTTTCCTATGCAAAAAGCCATGGTAAGCGTGTTTGAAAAGCCGCTTAAAAGCGATTTTGCAGACTTAGAAAAGGTACTTCATCTTACTCACGGCCCTTATAATAACCCCTATGAACTAACCACGTTTTATGACAACCATGATATGGCGCGCATTAACGCAACAGATAAAGGGTTTATTAATGCGCACAACTGGCTGTTTACTGTTCGTGGTATACCGGTTGTTTACATGGGCTCTGAGATAGGTTTCATGCGCGGTACAGCTGAACATGCCGGTAATCGTAATTACCTTGGTCAGGAACGCATCAATCAGGCTAAGAGTCATCCTATACAACAGGCGCTAACGAAAATCGCCAATGTGCGTAAAAATACTATCGCCTTGCAGCGCGGTGTGCAGGTTAATCTAGAGCTTAGCGGTCATCGTGCCGCATTCTATCGCGTTGTCGACACTAAAGATGCGCAGCAAACAGCGCTTGTGTTACTAAACAAGGGTGATGAACCCCAGTCGTTTGAGGTAAGTAACTTCATGCAATCAGGCAATTGGATAGAGCAATTGTCTGGGCAAACCCAACAAGTAGAGGACGGCGCTGCGTTAAGCGCTAGCGTTAAGGCCAATGGCGTTCAAGTGTGGGTTCGCGAGGGCAAACCTAGTAACTCTGCGTTACTCACTCAAATTGAACATCAACTTGCTCGCCAGTAACAACTTGCTTAGCCAGTAAAAAAACAACGAACGCGATAAATTGAGAGTCAAAAAAAAGCCCCGAGCGTTAAACGTTCGGGGCTTTTTATTTGATTAGTTAGCTATTTAGATAGAGTACAAGCTTAAGTCGTGTATTCGCTGCCACAAGATTGACGTACAATAATGTCGGCTGGCATTAAGTAATCCTCAACCTCTTCATTGTTTATCGCTTTCAATAGGGTATTTACCAATAGCTCACCGGCAAGCTTTGTGTTTTGCTGTACTGTGGTAAGCGAAGGTGTCGTGTAAGCAGACACCGCAATATTGTCATAACCCACCACAGCAACATCGTCTGGAACATTCACTTTCGCTTGGCGCAGCGCACGTAAAACCCCCATAGCAATAAGGTCGGATGCACAAACAATAGCTTCGGGTAGTTCGCCTGCTTGCAGCAATGATCTCACTGCTTCTGAGCCAGCATCTTCGGTAGAAATGGCGTTTCGCTGAACACTTGATTGCGCTAAGCCATGAGATTGTAATGTTTTAAAATACCCGTCAAAGCGTGCTTTAAATTCCGGTGCGTGCTCGCCATTATCACCAATAAAGGCAAACGATGTTTTACCCAGTTCGATGAGGTGTGAGGTAATGCTTTGACCACCTTGGTAGTTATCACACCCGATACTTACACCCGGGTGCGCTTCATCAGGTGCACCCCAGCGAACAAAATGCGTACCTTGCGATTCAAGCTGAGCGACTTTGTTTTGATAGTCAGTGTAGTCACCATAGCCCAACAAAATAATCCCGTCGGCCTTGTTTGAATCTTCGTATTCCGCGTGCCAGTCGTCTTCTAAGTTCTGAAACGATACAAGAAGATCGTAGTTTGCTTGCGCACAAGCGCGAGTAATACTACCGAGCATTGCTAAAAAGAAAGGGTTAATCATCGAGTCATCAGACGTTGGATCTTCAAACAAGAGTAGGGCAATTGTGCTGCTCTTTTGTTTTCTTAAATTACTGGCGTTCTTATCTACCTTGTAATTAAGTTCCCGGGCAATACGCTGAACGCGGTCACGAGTTTCTTGGTTAACCAGCGGGCTGTTGTTTAACGCTCGCGAAACCGTTGATTGAGAAACCCCTGCCAAGTGGGCAA
Source organism: Alteromonas sp. ABH4_454 (assembly GCF_056311775.1). Lineage (NCBI taxonomy): Bacteria > Pseudomonadati > Pseudomonadota > Gammaproteobacteria > Alteromonadales > Alteromonadaceae > Alteromonas > Alteromonas sp. ABH4_454. The sequence goes on from NZ_CM149972.1 coordinate 2,972,072, forward strand.
TATCAAAAGAGGTTGCTTTTTCTTTCATAAACACCATGTTTTGCTGCTACGACAATGTTGTCGCCAAATTAGATTACCATATTTTTCGAATAGCGCGTGCTTTTTGCTATATATGCGCCTAAATGCTAATCAAAATTAATGAAGCGTTGCTCATCAAGTACATTCCAGAGGGTTTTGTTGTAGTTTTTATAGTGCACTCTTTGTGTGGATCGCTCTTAAATCAATCACTTGTTAGGCTTCTTTGAATAAAACATGGTTGAAGTAATTGCGAGAGTGTTATACTCAGAGCGATTTTGAAATATTACGTGCATAAGGGGAACAAGCGAATGGCCGAGACTGAACACCGTCCGACCAATTTTATCCGTCAGATTATTGATAAAGACCTGGCTAGTGGTCTACACGACGCTATTAAAACTCGGTTTCCACCAGAGCCGAATGGCTTCTTACATATTGGTCATGCCAAGTCTATTTGCTTGAATTTTGGTATTGCACAAGACTACACAGGCTCGTGCAATTTGCGCTTTGACGATACTAACCCTGCAAAAGAAGACATTACGTTCGTTAATTCTATAAAAGAAGACGTTCAGTGGCTTGGATTTACCTGGGATGGCGAAGCGCGTTATTCATCGAATTATTTTGATCAATTACATGCATATGCGGTTGAGCTTATCGAAAAAGGTTTAGCATACGTCGATTTTTCTGCGCAAGAAGTCATGCGCGAGATGCGTGGTACGCTTAAAGAGCCAGGTCAAAATAGCCCTTATCGCGACACAGACGTCGAAACTAACCTTCGTGAGTTTGCCAAGATGACGGCAGGCGATTACAAAGAAGGCGAATGTAGCTTGCGCGCCAAAATCGATATGTCGTCGCCGTTCATGTGTATGCGCGATCCGGTAATTTACCGAGTCAAACATGCACACCATCACCAAACCGGTGATAAATGGTGTGTTTATCCAATGTATGATTTTACTCACTGCATCTCGGATGCTATCGAGGGGATCACGCATTCATTATGTACATTAGAATTCCAAGACAATCGTCGCCTTTACGATTGGGTTATCGAAAATATCTCAATTGACTGTACGCCTCGTCAGTATGAGTTTTCCCGTCTTAACCTTGAGTACACGGTATTAAGCAAACGCCGTCTTATTCAACTAGTCGATGAAAACCATGTCAGCGGCTGGGATGACCCCCGTATGCCTACTATAGCGGGCTTACGTCGTCGTGGTTATACACCAGGTTCTGTGGTTGAGTTCTGTAAGCGAATTGGCGTGACCAAGATGGACAACATGGTTGAAATGTCTATGTTGGAAGCTTGTATTCGCGATGACCTAAATGCTAATGCACCGCGTGCGATGGCGGTATTAGACCCAATTAAGCTTGTTATTGAAAATTACGATGAAGGGCAGACAGAAACGCTGACCGCACCGAATCATCCTAATGATGAAACCATGGGTACGCGTAGCATTAGCTTTAGCCGCGAAGTGTATATTGAAGCAGAAGACTTTCGTGAATCGGCAAACAAAAAGTTTAAACGCTTAGTACTAGATAAAGAAGTACGTCTACGTAACGCCTATGTGGTTAAAGCTAATCGCGTTGAAAAAGATGAAGATGGCAATGTAACTACTGTTTACTGTACTTACGACCCAGAAACATTGGGTAAAGATCCAGCTGATGGGCGTAAGGTCAAAGGCGTTATTCACTGGGTGGACGCAGCAACGGCACAGGCAGCAGAATTTAGACTGTATGACCGTTTATTTAACGTACCTAATCCGGCGGCTGAAGAAGACTTCACCAATGCAATAAACCCTGGTTCGCTTGAAATTAAACAAGGCTGGGTAGAAGCAGGACTCGCTAGCAGTGTTCCTGAAGTTGGCGCCTGGCAGTTTGAACGTACTGGTTACTTCTGTGTAGATAAAGATAGCACAGACGAAAAGCCCGTTTTCAACCGCACGGTAGGGCTAAGAGACACATGGGCGAAAATGGGCGAGTAATATAATTATTGATTACGCGTTCTATGCTTAAATGAAAAAAAACCGCTTAAGTGCAAACTTAAGCGGTTTTTGTTTATAAAAGTATAAGGTTTAATTAATTACTTCGGCTGGCAATCAAGAGACTGACCGTTTATTTCCTTACCTTCATCACCCATTAGGTAAAGATACATAGGCATAATATCTTCTGGTGTTTTAAGTGTATCCGGGTTTTCTGCAGGAAAAGCTTGTGCACGCATGTTTGTGCGGGTGCCGCCTGGATTAATACAGTTGAAACGCAGCGTCTTATTTTGATATTCATCTGCCAGAGTTTGCATTACGCCTTCTGTAGCGAACTTAGATACAGCATAAGTCCCCCAAAACGCGCGACCTTTTCTTCCTACACTCGATGTAGTGAAAATAACTGATGCATTTTCCGCTTTTTCTAATGCCGGGATAAGGGCCTGCGTCATATAGACCATGCCGTTAAGGTTTATCTGCATTACGTCTTGCCACTCTTGCGCATCAATATCTTTGAATGCACTTAGGTGACCTAGAATGCCGGCATTGTGAAGGACACCATCTAGTCGACCAAACTGGTCAATAATGGTCTGCGTCATCTGTTGATAATGAGAAGGCGTTGCACCTTTTATGTCTAAAGGAACAATGGCAGGTTCCTGACCGCCTGCGGCGATAATATCGTCATACACGGCTTCAAGTTTCGACACGGTGCGCCCTAATAGAATACAAATAGCGCCGTGTGCAGCATATGTCTTTGCAGCTTGAGCACCAATTCCATCGCCAGCCCCGGTGATAAGAATAACTTTATCGCGTAGTAAATTCGCTGGTGCGTTGTAATCGTTCATCATTTTCCTTTAAAAGGTTAATTTTCATCGCTTTGCGTGGGGCTTTTATGCCCAACTGAGAATATGACCTCAGATCATACCCAGCCTAGCCCACAAGTAAAACAATGAATGAAAAATTCTTCAAACGTAAAAAAAGTTAACAAAAGTAGTTAACAAAACTTTGCAAAGTTGAAACAAAGTCAATAAGATTGAGGAAGATACAACTGGTCTAACATGTTTAAAACTATCAACTACACCTGTAGATACAGGGTAGACCAAGCTACTTTTAATAGAGTTAAGTTTTAAACACAGAATAACAACAATGCTTGTAGGGAGTAGAGATGAGAAAACTCGTATTAAGTTCCAGTGTGGCCCTTGCGCTGGGTCTGGCAGGCTGTGGTGGCTCCGATGAAACCCTTTCCGACATTCAAGCCGAAACAGAAGTCCAAACACCATTTTCCCGGATTCTTTTTGACCCAGCCAATGGGAATCTGAATATTCCAAATGACCTTCTAATGCTTCCTGGCGATGACGGTTTCTTTGATTACACACTGAACATCCCAGTGGCTGATCCTACAGATTTCGCTGATCCGCAAAATGCACTTAATGTGCTGGACGGGTGGTCTACGCAGCATCCTTTTGTTATCAATGTTGAAACGCCTGCAGGCGCATCGTTAGACGAAAGCACGCTAGCATCTGGCGTATTATTATTTGAAGCAACATTAGGGCTTGATCAAAGCGACCCAGACTGTGCGCAGGTATCTACGCCTTCGGCAGGTTGTAAGTTAGGTGATAAACTCACTTTTGGCGTGGATTATGTCCTTAGCCTCGCCGATAGCAATACCATTACATTTGTTCCGTTAAAGCCCCTTAAGCCGGGTCAGGGTTACATGCTGGTTATGACAACAGACTTGAAAGATTCTTCAGGTAAGTCTGTTCAGGGTTCAACAACTTGGGATTTGGTAAGACAAGATATTAATACCGATCCGCTATCAAGCGCTTCTCAGTTAGACCTACAGGCTTTGGTTAATTCTTATGTTAACCCGCTTCTGCAAGCTGGCTTTGCCCGCGAAGATTTAACCTATGTCTCTGCGTTTACTACACAATCGGTAGGAAATTCACTTGATACAATTAAAAAGGTAATGATTGGTACCTTCGCTCAGCTTGCAGCTGGCGGCGATCCGTCAGCACCAGCTGCACTTCCAGCGATCACCGTTAGCGATGTGTCTGCTGCGCCAAATGCCATGGAAGCTTTAGGCCTAGTGAACGAAACTGTTGTAGCGGGCGCGGTTGAACTTGGCAAACAAGGTCTGCCAGACAACATACAAGCAGCCATTGATGCAACTGATTTTAGTCTACTCGAAACCTGTGCAGGTCTTGCTGGTACAGCGTCGGGTCAACTAGAGGCTCAGTGGGGCGCGTTGAACGAATTTGCTGTTGGCGTATCAACAGGCATTTTAGCGCAAGCAGGGCCATTTTGTGCGGCACAACGCTATGAAGGTAATATCGCATTGCCTTATTTCTTGGGTGTACCAAGTGCTGAAAACCCATTAGCGCCGGTAAATGATTTTTGGAAGGCGGCGTGTGACAGCGGCATCGTGCTAGCTGGTGCACCGCAAGAGCTACTTGCTAGTGCTGAGCCAGGTCCAAATGCAGCAATGTGTTCTTCACTAGGCCTTGCAGACGTTCGAATAAATGGCGAAATGCTTGATAGCGCAAGGAATATTACCAAATTTAACCCGTATCCACAGCCAACTGGCGGAAATATGGGGACGGAAACGTTAGACGTACAGGTAACTATCCCAGACCCTGCAATTGCGGGCGCTCTAGGCTTCCCAATTAGCATGCCTGAAGCTGGTTGGCCAGTAGTTATATTGGCTCACGGTATTACCAGTCAAAAAGAAGACATGCTTGCTATTACAGGTACGCTCTCACTTGCAGGTATTGCGTCAGTAGCTATCGACCAACCCTTACACGGTAGTCGAGGTTTCGACCTTGATGGTGACGGTACAGATGACTTAAACGCTACAAGCGTAAGTGCAACGCATTACATGAACCTTGCTAGCTTACCAACTGCCCGCGACAACTTACGTCAAAGTGTATCTGATTTACTAGGGCTGCGTTTAGGACTTAATGCAGTTGTAGATACAACCGCAGCACAAAATGTTAAGTTTGATATGTCACGTGTGTCTGTTATGGGTGTGTCGTTAGGCGCAATGACTGGTGGTAACTTTGCTGCAGTAGCAAACACATCAATGGGTGGCGATTTAGCTGCGCTTGACGGTATGTTTGCTGTTAGACAAGCATCTCTTGAATCTCCAGGAGGTGGCGTAGCGCAATTCTTATTAGAATCTCCTTCATTCGGACCTCTGATTAAAGGCTTGTTGCTTTCACAGGCATCAGAAGACTTTGTTGCATTGCTTAATCAACTTTATGAAACAACTGACGTAACTGAAGAGCAGCTTAGTGCGGCGGTTACTATTTTTGAAGATAATCTAACTGCAGAGCAAGCCGCTGAAGTAAACGCAGTATTTGCGGAATTTGCATTCGCCGCGCAAACAGTAATGGATGCTGGTGACCCAACTAACTATGCACAAACGCTAGGAAGTAATACACCGGTTCACATGATGACGGTTGTAGGTGATGGTAGCGAAGAAAACTTACCTGATCAGGTAATTCCAGTTTCCACAGCGTTACCGCTTTCTGGTCAGCTTCCGTTAGCAGCGACAATTGGTCTAGAGCAAGTCACTACTACCCAAGGGCCTGGTACAGACCCAATTAGCGGTATTGTGCAGTTCAATAGCGGCGCACATGCTTCTAGCTTAAGTCCAGCATCAAGTGCAGCGGTAACTACAGAAATGCAAAAAGAAGTGGCAGGTTATATTGCGTCTGACGCGCTAGCACTTCCAATTTCTGATGAGAGTGTTGTTGCAAACTAGCCCTCTCTAATGCGGTCGACAAAGCAGAGTTACACCTGCTTACATTTTATCGAGTTGAAGCCGGCGTAGTAGCCGGCTTTTTTGTCTTTAAAAGCAGAATGTTATTTGAATGTTTTGTGATGTTAATGTAGTGTAAATAATGGTCCGATGAGTATTCTAGAGACAATAATTAACTCCGTTAATGGAAAAGAGAAATAGAAGCCATTGACCATATTCATTCATCATTAGGGAACATTTGCGATGATCAACCAACAGTCATTCTCTGCTAAGCGTACGCTAATTGCACTTTCAATTGCCGGTCTATTAACTGCATGTGGCGATAACGACAACGATTTTTCAAATATAGAGCAACCAGCGCCACCCACGGCTACTACACCTGAACCTGCTCCTACACCTATTCCTGCTTTTTCACCGGATGGTACTTTGTCTGCTGACGTAACATGGACAACCTACGGTGTTCCGCATGTAAAAGCTGATAACCTCGAGAGCATGGCGTATGGGGTAGGTTACGCCTTTGCAAGGGATAACCTTTGCGTACTGGCCGACCAAATTGTGAAATACAATTCTGAACGGGCCAAGTTTTTTGGCCCAGACCAGGTGCCTGGTAGCGGCGACTCTGAGCACCTTATCAACGACTTTGGCTTTTTAACACTCGGTATTAGAGAGCTCGCGGAAGAGAATTTACCGCGTTTGTCTGCAAATTCTCGCGCAATGTTTCAGGGGTATACGGCAGGGTATAACAGATACTTAAATGAAACGCCTGTAGAAGAGCAAGATCAAAGTTGTGCAGGACAACCTTGGGTAACAGAAATTGATAGCGTTGACCTTCTAACATACTCCTTGGGCGTGGCGCTTTTACCCGGCGCTGCAAACTTTTTAGGCCCAATGTTTATTGCTGCGCCACAAGGTGAGAGCTATTTACCAACACCTGCCGATTCATCAAGTGAAGTTGCCTCTACATTTACGATTTCGCCAACAGTGGGGCTGCCTGACAGAAATCCTCAAGAAATGGGGTCTAATGGATGGGGGTTAGGCAGCGATAAAACCACTAATGGGAAGGGAATGGTATTAGGTAACCCTCATTTCCCTCACACTGGAAACTTGCGTTTTTGGAATTTCCACGCTCAAGTTCCTGGTCATTTGAATGTTACAGGTGGCTCCCTCACAGGGTTACCCGGCGCGGTAAACATCGGCTTCAATGAAAACGTAGCCTGGACTCACACATTCTCAACTGCTGAACATTTCGTTGTGTATCAGCTAACCCTTGATGAAGATGATGCATCAGGTCTTACCCATGTAGTTGACGGAAGCAAACGCACTATCTATGAAAAACCCCTTCAAATTGACGTTGCTATAGGTGGCGGGCAAACCATCAAGCTTAATAAAACCGCATACTACACGAACTACGGCCCAATGATTGAAGTACCTGGTAACTTCGATTGGAACTCAAACAATGCGTTTGCCATTAAAGACGCTAACCTGCCTAACTTTGATATTGTTGATCATTGGCTGGCCATGAATATGGCCACATCAATGGATGAGTTCAAGCAGGCGTTCAAAGACTATGACGGGGTTATTTTTAATAACACCATGGCTGCGTCGGCCGATGGCCAGGTATTCTATATTGACGATTCAACGGTACCGAACTTAACTGAAACTGCAATTGAACAACTAACAACGAACCCCTTGCTTATTCAAACTAAAGCGGCAGCCGGTTTTACCGTATTGCCGGGTAATATTTCTCAATTCGATTTTGAAGGCCCGGTTCCTTATGAAGAGGCGCCGAAATACGAGGGAACAGACTCAGTTCAAAATTCAAACGACAGCTACTGGTTAACCAATTTAAATTCACCGATTGTTGTGAGCAACCCGTTGTTTGGTAGCGTGGAATATCAGCAAACACTGCGTTCACGTTTAGGGCAGCAGTTTATTGAAAATGAAGCTGGAAGTGATGGTACTTTCACACCTGAGGAGGTTGAAGGGCTATTATTAAATAACCGAAGCTACTTGGCAGAGAACATATTGCCATCTCTCCTTGAACTATGCGCAGATCAAGGTGATACACCAGTAGATGTTGATGGAGCTAGTGTTGATGTATCACAAGCCTGTGCAGCACTAGAGGACTGGGACGGTACAATGAACCTCGCGAGTACTGGTGCACACGTATTCAGAGAATTTGCCTTTCAGTTTAACCAAGCTCCCCAGTGGGAAGTACCGTTCTCTCTTGATGCACCTGTGACTACGCCATCAGGTTTAGTAAAAAATGATACTACTTTAGAGCAATTAGCGCGAGCTACGCAGGTCATCGAACAGGCTGGGGTAGCATTTGATGCCCCGCTTGGTGAAGTGCAATTTGTCGAACGTAGCTTACCAGACGGCTCTGCCTCAGGTGTTAAGTTACCATGGGCTGGCGCACATAACATTGAAGGTGGCTTTAACGTATTTGATGTTAGTAGCAGTAGAAATGGAACCCAGTTGCCGAGACATAGCTACGAAACAATAAACAGTAATACGGCAATGAGTGCTGAAGCTGAGGGCTATCACATTAACTATGGCACAAGTTGGGCGATGGTTATCAACTTCACCGATGCAGGGCCAAAGGGCCGAGGTATATTGACTTACTCACAGTCTCGTAAATATGGCAGTGATCACTTCTTAGACCAAACACAACTTTATTCTACACAACCTACACTGCGGGATATCTATTTCACTGATGAAGAGATTGAAGCAAACAAGATAGAGCAGGTTAACCTATCGTCAGAATAAGATGAGACTGGTATTATAACGCAATTACATCAGCGGCTTTGCCTTATATTGGGTAAGGCCGCTCTTTATGTTGTGGGTAAACAACCTTGCTTACCCGTTTATTTTACTAGGAGTAAAGTTTGGAGTTTTTGTACGAGTACGGTTTGTTTGTTGCCAAAGCAGTAACGTTAGTTGTCGCCTTCGTTGTTGTTGTATCCACCATAGTTGGTGTAGCAAGTAAACAGAAGCAGGGGAAAGGGCAACTTGAAATCGTGTCTATATCTGAGCAGTTAAAGGACATTACAAACTACGCTAAAGAAGTCCTTTTAGATAAAAACGCATTAAAAAAGTTAGCTAAAGAACAGAAAAAAGAGGCCAAAGCGAAGAGCAAGGCTAAGAGCAAGGCAAAAGAGCAGGGTGAAGAGTCTGAAAAGTCTCGGTTATATGTTATCGACTTTAAAGGGTCTATGGATGCCAATGAGGTCGAGTACCTGCGTGAAGAGATCACTGCGGTTTTATGCGTAGCAAATAAAGAAGACGAAGTTTTAGTACGCCTTGAAAGTGGCGGTGGCGTAGTACATGGCTATGGACTTGCTGCGTCTCAATTACAGCGCATTAAAGAAAAGGGACTGAAATTAACCATTGCCGTAGATAAAGTTGCGGCAAGTGGTGGTTATATGATGGCGTGTGTTGCCGATAAGTTGTTAGCGTCACAGTTTGCATATATCGGCAGCATTGGCGTTCTAGCTCAGCTACCTAACTTCAATAAGTTACTGAAGAAAAACGATATAGAATTTGAGCAACATACCGCCGGAGAGTTCAAGCGCACACTAACGATTTTCGGTGAAAATAACGATGAAGGTCGCGCTAAGTTCAGAGAGGAAATTGAAGAGATTCATGTGCTCTTTAAAGACTTCGTGCAAAGTCAGCGTCCTGAAATGGATATAGACAAAGTAGCTACTGGTGAATACTGGCCAGGAATCAAGGCAAAAACACTTGGCTTGGTCGACGATATAACGACCTCCGATGACTACATTCTTTCGCATTACCCTGCACGCGAAATATTCAGCGTTAAATATGCTGTGAAGAAAAACGTTGCGGAAAAGCTGGGTATGTCGGCAGCTAATGTTGTTGAGCGTGTGTTTATGAAAAGCATGAGCAAAGCGCGCCATTGGTTTTAATAGCTATAAACCATCTGTGTTTATTACGGCATGACGTATAGCACCCACCGTCAATAAGCACAGATGGACGTTAAATTTTTAACCGACAAAAGATAATAAAAAGAATATGGCACGGCATACTAAAAACGATATATTAGATGCGGCAGAATACTTGTTTTCTCAAAGTGGGTTTACCCAAACCTCGATGCGGGAAATCACTGCCAGAGCAGAAGTAAATCTCGCGTCGGTGAATTACCATTTTGGTAGCAAGAAAAACTTAATACAAGCGGTGTTTAAGCGATACTTTGATGAGCTTATGCCACAGGTAAAGGTTTGCTTAGACGGTTTACCGCCTATTGAAGGCGCCAAAGGCGTTGAGCAGCTCTTATATTCGCTTATCCCTTCCATGTTAAATCTTAATGCTATCTCCGAGCAGGGCACTGCCACTTTTGTTAAGCTGCTCGGCCGAGGATATAACGAAACACAAGGGCACTTGCGTAAGTTTTTGATGCATGATTACGGTGACTGTATACGCGCTCTAGTAGACGCTATCAGACGCTGTTTACCTGAACTTCCTGAGGAAGAATTGTTCTGGCGACTGCATTTTGCGATGGGAAGTTTTGTCTTTTCGATGGCATCGAGTCAGGCATTAACTGAAATCGCTGAGTCCGATTTTCATAAACACGTAGATATAAAAGAAGTCATCCAGCATCTTGTTCCATTTGTCGCACAGGGACTTGCCGGCAAATAAACCATTTTTATAGCTTACGTATGAACAAAGCGCTAGCCTCCAAAATGAAGGCTAGGCATAGTGTGGAATAGGCGTTATGAGAAATGCTTGTTGAAGCTAGCGGGGAAGAGTCGCGCCAGGTGCTTCAGCGTTTAGCTTCTCAGCCCAAAAATCCTTAACTGAGAAACCTGATTTTTTAGAAGCTGATGCTTTTTTCGTAGCAGGTTTGGCTTTTGCTTTGGTCTCGCTTTTGTCTTTCTTCGTTTCTGATTTTTCAGACGAATTCGATGCGAGCGATTCTGCCATTTCCTGAAGCTGTGCTAAGCGCATATTTTTGCCGCCATCTACGCTGTACCAACCGCTCTTACTTTCAATAGTCGGCGCTTTGCCATTAGCTTTTTTATAGGCTTCAGTGAAAGCCGCGATAACTGCATCTTTGTCTAAGTTTGCCATGCTTTTTTGCTCTTTATTTTGTTAAGATGACGAACGTTTTTGACTTGTAATACCATTAAGTGACAGCTGATTGATTAAAGCGCAACACGTTACCGATAAAACGAATTAAAAGTAGGCAGTGATTTAAACAATCCACTTTTTTCCCGTTTTCCTGCGATAAGTGTTTGTCGACTTATAGGTGTTATACGAAACGTTCGCGTATTTTATAGCGTTTTTTTAACAATTTGTCTAACTTTCAACCGGAGGACTTGTGTCTATTACCCGCCTAGAACTACAAAATTATCTTGATGGAATGTTAAGGGTTAGCGAAATCAGCGATTATTGCCCAAATGGCTTACAGGTAGAGGGCACAAGCAAAATAGAGAAAATTGTAACAGGCGTTACTGCATCACAGGCTTTAGTAGATGCGGCGATAGAAGCTAACGCCGATGCACTTATTGTGCATCATGGTTACTTTTGGAAAGGTGAGTCGCAGGCTGTAACCGGCATGAAAAAGCGCCGCCTTTCTGCTTTACTTGCCAACGATTTAAATTTGTTTGCTTACCATCTTCCTTTAGATGTTCACCCAGAATTTGGTAACAATCGTCAGCTTGCGTCTCTTCTAGATGTTCAAAATGTAAGTGCAGTCAGCGGCGTAAAACCTGTGGGTGTTGTTATGCAAGGAAATTTTAAGGAAGCAATTGAAGGTGCGGCGTTACAAGATAAATTGCAGCAGCTGTTAGGACGAGATGTGCTAATAGAAGGGCCTGTTTCAAAACCAATCAAGACACTTGCTTGGTGCACTGGCGGTGGTCAAGGGTTTATAGAACAAGCGGTTGAGCTGGGTGTGGATGCATTCATTACTGGTGAAGTCTCTGAGCAAACCGTGCATACAGCGAGAGAAATGGGTATTACCTTTTTTGCGGCAGGCCATCATGCTACCGAACGCTACGGCGTGAAGTCTTTAGGCGAACACATTGAGCAGCAATTCAACGTGCCTGTTGAGTTTATTGATATCGATAACCCTGCATAGCGAAGTATGTAGTATATGAATAACGATCGTATCTTCGACGGTATTGCTGAGAAGTTCTCCAACAACATTTACGGGACAACCAAGGGCAAATTGCGACACACATTATTATGTGATGTTCTTGAACCTTATTTAAAAGCGCCGCTTCGAGCCATCGAAATAGGTGGGGGCACAGGGGTAATGACGGCCCATATAGCCGCAAAAGGACACTCTGTTGTGCTCACCGATGCGTCAAAGGATGTGCTTAATCAAGCGGAGTCTTTACTTTCTGACGCGCCAAATATAAAAATACGGCATCAATATTTACAACAAATAGAAGATTTAAGTGATTTCGATTTTGTGATTTGTCATGCGGTTCTAGAGTGGCTAGATGCGCCCTTCGACGCTATAGATTTTATGTATAGCAATATGAAACCCGGAGCGCGATTAAGCTTAAGTTTCTTTAATCAAGATGCGAATTTATTTGCCAATGCCATTTACGGTAATTTTGATTATATCGCCAAAGGAATGAAGGCGAAAAAGCAGGTGAGACTTAATCCCAACCAGCCGCTTAGCGCAATGAGAGTGGTTGAGTATTGTGCTTCGTTAGGCTTTAACATACTGGAAAAAGCTGGCATTCGCTGTTTTCACGATTACATGAGGGATATCACTCATCAAAGTAGCAAATTTAGCGATTTGCTTGCTCTTGAACGTCAATATCACCAACAGGAGCCCTATTTGTGGCTAGGAAAATACTTTCAACTCATTCTTGAAAAGCCATAAGCCGGTTGAGTTTACAGGCAGCTTTGACGAATTGCGTTCATTCTGAAAGCTGCTTAAAGCGTGTTGTCACCGGTAAGGATGTTGTTAAGCGTCGTTACCGCAATTTCATTTAATGCCTCACAAGTGAAAAAGCCCTGATGCCCCGTTATCAATACATTGGGAAAGGTTGTTAAACGCTGAAAAGTGTCGTCTTGTATGATTTCCTGTGAATGGTCACTGAAAAAGAGTTCAGACTCTCTTTCGTAAACATCTAACCCCAAATAGCCTATCTGTTTAGATTTAAGCCCTTTTATAATGGCGGTATCATCAACTAATCCGCCCCGAGAGGTATTGATGAGCATCACGCCCTTAGGCATTTTATTTATGCTGTCAGCATTGATAATATGATAACTCTTGTCGTTGAGCGGGCAGTGCAACGTCACAATGACGCTTTGTTTTAACAGTTCGTTTAGCGGAACGTATTGGGCTCCCATAGCGATCACATCATCATCCTGATTTGGGTCAAAACAAAGAACTTTGCACCCAAACCCCAGAAGTATGCGAATAACGGCTTTACCAATCTTCCCTGTACCTATAACGCCTACCGTTTTGCCGTGAAGAGTGAACCCCATCAATCCGTCTATGCTAAAGTTACCTTCTCTAACCCGATTATAGGCTTTATGGGTTTTTCGGTTTAAGGTCAGAATGAGTGCGAGCGTGTGTTCAGCTACCGTTTCAGGGCTATAAGCAGGCACACGACTTACTGATATGTTAGCTTCAGCAGCAGCGCCAACATCTACATTATTGTAACCTGCACAGCGAAGCGCGATGTGTTTAACACCACAGTCTTTAAGCACTTTGATAGTTGCAGCATTTACATCGTCGTTCACAAAGACAACCACATCACTATATCCCTTACAGCTTGTAGCAGTTGAAGGGTTAAGTGGATGTTCGAAAAAAGTGCCCTTAATGCTTTGGCTATTGGCGCTATTGTGGTTTTCTAATAGCTGTGAAAATACCACTTGCTCATAGGGGCGAGTACTAAAAAAGGCAATATGATTATTTTGCATAGTATTTCCACACATGTACGTATTTTCATTTGGCGTAGTTTTCACTTTACTACCCAACTGCTAATGCACTATATAGTGCGCAACAATGCGCAATAAATTAGCACGCTACTATTTGCACTGTGTAGACATAGATCAATAAAATAATAGTAGCGTTAGTCGACCCAGTGCACTTCAGACTGCACTCAGGTTAGGGGGTAGGGTTTAGGCCCCTAAAAGTTTAACAATTTCTTTTTCAATAGCTTCTGGCTTTACGGTAGGCGCGTAGCGTTTTAGTACTTTACCTTCAGCATTGACCAAGAACTTTGTGAAATTCCATTTAATACGTTTGGTTCCCAGTAGCCCGGGTGCGTTTTGTTTTAAAGCCTCAAAAAGCGGGTTTGCATCTGGCCCATTTACATTTGTCTTTTTAAAAAGTGGAAATGAAACGCCAAAATTGAGGCTGCAAAATTGTGCAATATCGCTATCACTTCCGGGTTCTTGATGGCCAAATTGGTCGCATGGAAACCCTAGAACTTCAAATCCCCGGTCTTTATGTTTCTTATAAAGCGCTTCAAGCCCTTCGTATTGAGGTGTAAAGCCGCATTTACTGGCGGTATTAACAATAAGCAGTACTTTCCCTTTGTATTGCTCAAGTGTAGTTTGCTCGCCGTTATTCAGCGTAATAGGGTGAGTGTAGAGTTCCAAATTCGAATTCCTATGTTTTTGTTAAGTCTGTTACTCTTAGGTAATGCAAACCTATTTATTTGGTATCTAGAGTATATTCTGTATGAGTAATTTGAAAGTGAGTTTTTTGGGCTTAGGTGTAATGGGGTTTCCTATGGCAGGGCACCTTAGCAAAGCGGGTTATTCTGTTACTGTGTATAACCGCACGGCGAAAAAGGCACAAGATTGGCTAGCCGCCTATGGCAGCGCTGATGCTAGTGCGTGTAATTCGGTGGCCGAAGCCGTTAAAGACGCAGATATCGTTTTTATGTGCGTAGGAAATGACAATGATGTAAGAGATGTTGGTACGCAAGCACTAAAAATAATGAAAGCAGGTAGCGTGCTGGTCGATCACACAACCGCATCAGCAGATGTGGCGAGAGAGCTTTATGCAAGCAGTAAAGTTAAACAAATTGGATTTTTAGATGCGCCAGTTTCTGGAGGGCAGGCTGGGGCTGAAAACGGTCAACTGACTATCATGGTTGGCGGTGATGAAGCGGTTTTCGCTCAAATAGAGCCAGTAATGGCACATTATGCTCGCCATAGTCAGTTGCTGGGTAAAAGCGGCAGCGGTCAGCTAGCAAAAATGATGAATCAGATTTGTATCGCAGGCATTGTACAGGGCCTAGCTGAGGCGCTTCACTTCGGGCAGCGGGCTGGACTAGACTGTAACGCAGTCATTGATGTTATAAGCAAAGGCGCTGCGCAGTCTTGGCAGATGGAAAACAGAGCCAGCACCATGTTAAACAACAGTTTTGATTTTGGCTTCGCTGTAGATTGGATGCGCAAAGACCTAAACATAGCGCTTGATGAAGCGCGTAAAAATGGGTCTACCTTAGCGCTCACCGCCCTTGTGGACCAATACTATGCTGATGTACAGAAACTTGGTGGCGGTCGTTGGGACACGTCCAGCTTGCTTACTCGTTTGAAATAGTCTTTTTTTGAGCACATTTTGATGTAATGTAGAAAGGCATTAGCACTTTAAATATACTAAAGTGCTTGCTCTTGTGCGGACAAAGTAAGCTGTTCTAAACGGGTCTTATTTGTCTCGTTCAGCGGCAATGATGTGATTTTCTCAAGTAAAACCTTGATGTTAAATTTACGGTATACACCGGTATCTGCTTCAATCATGCATTGAAGCAGGTTTAATCCAAAAGCTGCGGTATCTGGCGAGAGCTGAAATGCATCGTAGAAATGCTTCATTGCTTTATCAAACATTCCTTCTATAAACAGTTGGGTACCAGTTTCATTTATAGAAATAGCCTGTTCGTGGTTTAGCCCCAATCGTTCGCCACCTGTGAAAATTAACTCGTCGTTCATCACTTGTTCTGAAATGGCCTGTAGCTCAGCATTTTTCTGCTTAGCCATTAACAACAATTCACCTGCCTTACGTTCATCGCCAAGCCCGTGATGAACCTTGGCAGCAATCACTAGGACAGAGGGTCTCGGTACGCAGGTAATTATCAATGTGGTCACTTTCAAGCAGGTGACTGGCTTTATCTATATCCCCATCTAACACTGCTGAGAAGGCCAGAAGGTAATCCCTTTTTTGCAGTGTTTGTGGGTCGCCTTGGCTTCTCCCCGCAATACCTACTAGTTTTCTCGCTTGAGACAAACTTTCTTCTCTGTTGGTTTCGGGAGACTCTTCTGCCAAGAACAAATAAAACTCTGCCAATTCAAAGGTGAAATCATTAAACCTGTCTTTAGCACTGCGGTGCATCGCACGCTTTTTTTGCAGAAGGTCTATAGCTTCAACAACTTTGTCCTGTTTTTGATAAGCAAGAGTTTTAAGTTTGGCGGCGGGCAAACTCAATTCACTGAACTTTATCTCGTTAAGGTATTTTTCTACCTGTTCATAAGAATTCTGCTCAAAGGAAATAGAAGCTAGCCATTCAAATGCCTTATCCCGTGCCAGGCTTGAATTAACCATTTGGCTTAGATGGCTTTTGCAGTGTGGCCATTGCCCAGACGCGTATTGGCATTTAACTTTGCCCCATTGCGCCCACAGCACTTTATCGCTGCGGGTGAGCACATCATCATAAATACTCAAAGCCCTTTGGATATCGCCGTTTTCATAAAGAAGCCGCGCATAAAGTTTTCGTATATCCGCTACAAGGCGAGGGGGGATGCCTTCTGAAATTTTAGCACGTACGACACTGATAGCCCTTTCTAATTGTTTATTGTCTAGCGAATGCAAAACGTTTTTAACAAAATCTCGGTATGTCAAATAGTGCTTAATTTGGCGGGTTAGTGAGGCAATAGTGTAGGGTTTGATGAGTAAAACGTCGGGTTGAAGATCCATGATCCGACCTATTATTTGAGGTGACCGGTCCGAGGTAAGAAAGATGATTCCTGTACTCGGCCTAATAAACCCGGCTTCTCTTAAATTTTGCACCCACTCGACACCAGTTTTGCCCTGACCAAGGTGGTAGTCCATTAATAGCAGTTCAAAGTTCTGTTTTTTAAGTGCCGCTTTCAATTCAACGCCAGATGCAAAGCTACTCACCGATAAATTTGCAATAGACATGAGGTGGCCTCGAAGCGCGGTTCGAGCGGTAGCATTGTCTTCTACTATGGCTATTCTAAATTCCACGGTGTTCATATGAATACTTTAAACTAAAGCTAGCTTATCAGCGGCTGGGAAAAAGTGCATTATTAAAAAGGATAAGTTTTGACTACCAGTATTAGTCTCAGAATCAAAATTATTATCTCGTCACAAAATATTTACGTTATACATCCATATATTTAAATAAATATTTACCTTTACGTTTACGTAAGGGGTAGGTATTGGTTATTGTGTGTAGAAAGCAACTCAGTTGAAGGTATGTCTAATGAACTTTGAATTAACCGATGACCAATTAGCCTTTGAAGAAACCGCCCGCCAATTTGCGCAACAAGAATTGGCACCCAATGCTGCGATGTGGGATAGAGAGCACCATTTCCCCGTAGAGGCAATTAAGAAAGCCGGTGAGTTAGGATTTTGTGGCTTGTATGCCCCTGAAAGTGCGGGTGGCCTTGGGCTGTCAAGGCTCGATTCTTCAATTATCTTCGAACAGCTTTCAATGGGGTGTACTACAACTACAGCCATGTTAACTATTCACAACATGGCCACGTGGATGATAGCGACATGGGGTACCAGTGAAGTTAAGGATATGTGGTGTGAACAATTAGTCACAGGTGACAAACTTGCCTCTTATTGCTTAACAGAGCCTGGCGCTGGATCTGATGCTGCTTCACTAAAGACTAGAGCAACTAAAACTGACGATGGATATGTACTAAATGGCTCTAAAGTGTTCATCTCTGGAGCAGGAAGTACAGATGTTCTCGTAGTCATGGCCCGTACTGGCGAGGATGGCCCTAAAGGCGTATCTGCATTTGCAGTCCCAGCTAACGCAGATGGCATTGAATACGGAAAAGCAGAAGAGAAAATGGGGTGGAATGCCCAGCCCACTCGTATGATTACTTTTGACAATGTAAAGCTCGATAATAGCTGGATGCTTGGTGAAGAAGGTCAAGGCTTTAAAATGGCCATGCAAGGGCTTGATGGCGGCAGAATAAATATCGCTACGTGTTCAGTAGGCACAGCACAGCAAGCGCTAAACGTAGCTCGTGATTATATGAATGAGCGCGAGCAGTTTGGTAAACCTATTGCAGGCTTCCAAGCTCTACAATTTAAGTTAGCAGATATGGCGACTGAGTTAGTTGCAGCTAGACAGATGGTACGTATGGCAGCGTGCAAATTGGACAACAATGACGCGGATAAAACGACTTACTGCGCTATGGCTAAACGCTTTGCAACAGACGTAGGTTTCAATGTGTGTAACGATGCGCTCCAATTACACGGCGGATACGGTTATATTAAAGAGTATCCACTAGAGCGTCATTTTAGAGATGTTCGTGTTCATCAAATACTTGAAGGAACCAACGAAATTATGCGCGTGATTATTGGGCGCCGCCTACTTTCTGATGAGCGAAGCGTTCTTTAACGCGGTTGCAACTCAGTTAGAAAAAAATGGGTTTCAAGGCACATACAATGGAGAAAGTGAATATGACAGATGCGGAGTCAGTAGTCATTGTAGGCGAGTTAAAAACATCGAACGGTGACTTAACAATAGGACGTTTAACGCTTAATAAGCCAAAAGCACTGAATGCACTGGACTTAGCGATGGCAGAAATCATGCTAAAAGCACTTCAACAGTGGCAGTCGCGTAGTGATGTTGTAGCTGTAGTCATTGATGCTGCTGGTGATAAAGCGTTTTGCGCTGGTGGCGACATCGTATCTATGTACAAGTCGATGGTGGAAGCGCAGGGGCAAATTCCATCGTTCTTGAAAACGTTTTTTGAAACCGAATATACTTTGGATTACACCATTCACAACTACAGCAAACCCATTGTAGTGTGGGGAAGCGGCATTGTGATGGGCGGCGGTATGGGGCTGCTATGTGGTGCTAGCCATCGCGTTGTAACCGAAATGTCGCGATTAGCTATGCCTGAAATTACTATCGGATTATACCCTGATGTAGGTGGGAGTTATTTCCTTCCCCGTCTACCTGGGAAATCAGGATTGTTCTTAGGCTTAACAGGCGGGCAGATGAATGCTTCCGACGCCCGTTTTGTGGGTCTAGCGGATGCGTTAGTAGCAAGCTCAGAAAAAGAGACGTTGATACAAAAGCTTTCGGACTATTCATGGGATGAGATAGAAAGTAATCGTTTAAATGATTCTGTAACCTTTATTCTTGAATCTTTAAAGGCTCCGGATTCTGTGCCTAGCAGCAATGTAGAGCCTAACATGGCACTTA
The DNA here is from genome assembly GCF_056311775.1 of Alteromonas sp. ABH4_454. Taxonomy (NCBI): domain Bacteria; kingdom Pseudomonadati; phylum Pseudomonadota; class Gammaproteobacteria; order Alteromonadales; family Alteromonadaceae; genus Alteromonas; species Alteromonas sp. ABH4_454. The sequence continues at coordinate 2,991,235 of NZ_CM149972.1, forward strand.
TTGATGACTTGTGTGCAGCTGACAATGTCACTGACGTAGTTAATGCAATTCTTAGCGCCGATGTGAGCCAAGATAAATGGTTGTCTCGAGCACAGAGCACATTGGCGAAAGGCTCTCCGATAACTATGCATTTAGTTTATGAGCAGTGTAAAAGAGGGGCAACTATGACTCTCGCTGATTGCTTTAAAATGGAAGTTAATATGTCATGTCGCTGCGGTGAAAGTGGTGAGTTTCAGGAGGGCGTTAGGGCTCTGTTGATTGACAAAGATATGTCTCCTAAATGGAAATTCGAAAGCGTAGAAGATGTTCCTCACGATGTGGTAGAGCATTTCTTTACTTCTCCATGGCACGAAGATAAGCACCCCTTATCAGGGTTATAAAATACTTTTTTAATTGAATGTAGCAAAGGTATTTGTAACAAATTGGCATAAATTTAGTCTGCGTGCCCAGCGTAATCATCACTGATAACGTTGGGCTTAATTTCCTTTGCACCTTTCTACCTTTGCACCTTTACCGTTATTTTGCGCTGTTATTGCCGTAAAGGTGTCGGTTTTGATATCCTTTACTGCAAATCCACAATAATAAAGATCCTGTCATGTGGCACTGCCCACTTTGTAAATCACCTATTTCATTAAATTCAACGCCAATCCGCTGTGAAAATAATCATAGCTTCGATAAAGCAAAATCTGGCTATGTTAACTTATTACCGGTTCAGTTTAAGAAGTCGAAACTTCCGGGTGACGATAAGGACATGGTGAAAGCCCGAAGAGAGTTTCATCAATTAAACACCTACCAACCGCTGAAAGACAGGTTAATCGAGACTGGTAGGGGGCTTAATTGCTGAGTCGTGCAAAGAGAAAGGATTGGCAGAGTACGCATCTAAACAAAGTATCTCTATTTACGACGCTGGTTGCGGCGAAGGAAGTTATTTAGATGCAATGGTTCAGGGACTTTCGCTTAAAGGTTTCTCTATTGAGGCTGCGGGCAGTGATATATCTAAAATAGCCGTGGAGTTAGCCGCTAAGGCTTATAAACATGCTCAGTTTGTTGTAGCAAGCAGCTTTGAACTACCCCTTGAAAAGTCTACTCAAGATTTAGTGATACAGGTCTTTGCGCCTGGAAGCAACGACGAGTATGAAAGGGTATTGAAAAGTGAGGGGCTACTTTTAACAGTAGACCCTGCGCCTAACCATCTGTTTGAGCTTAAACAGCAAGTCTACGACACACCTAGAAAACATCAAATTGATGATGGACCAAGAAGCGGATTCACTCGCATCCATGACGAGTGTTTTTCATTTCCCATCAATTTTGAAAGTGAAGATCACAAGATAGCGCTTATAAAGATGACGCCTTTTTATTGGAAGTTACCACACGGTAAAATTGAGTCTATTGTAGCGTCGTTAGAAAAAGTAACCGCAGATTTTCATATTCAAATTTGGAAAAAGGGCGCGGCTGTTAGTGATGAGAAAGTAGATGTCCAGCCATAAACAAAAAGCGCTGTTTTTAGACCGAGACGGTGTTATCAACGTTGACCACGGTTACGTAGGTAAATACGAAAATTTTGAATATGTAGAAGGGATCTTCGATGTCGTGCGCAAGTTTCAAAATGAGGGTTACCTACCTGTAATCGTCACAAATCAAAGTGGAATAGCGCGAGGCTATTACACTGAAAAAGATTTTCATAGGTTAATGGAGCGGGTACAAAAAGATTTCGCTTCTCACGATGTAAAACATATTCCTGTTTACTATTGCCCTCACCACACCCAGGGTAGCGTAAAAAAGTTTGCTATCGAGTGCCAGTGCAGAAAACCATTGCCAGGCATGTTGCACCAAGCTGCTAAAGAACTTGATATCGACTTAGTGAACAGCATACTCATTGGCGATAGCTGGCGAGATATAGAGGCTGCTAATGCTGCGGGTCTAACGGAAAGCTTCTATTTGTCACATAAACTTATAACAGATGAGCAGTTGAGTAAGCTTAGCTCTTCTCACCGTGTATCTCGCGTTGCTAGCTTATCTGAAATATAAAAATAGTTATGCGTAACCTCTTAAGTTTTTATTACTAATAGAAAAAAGTAAAATGGGTTGCAGCGATAGATTGGCCTATCGCTGCGACAAAGAAGCGCTAGTTCTGACTAGTTTTGTGTGGAAAAGCGGGATAAATGCTTTATGGCTTGACTGAGCAAGTCAATGTTCAAAGCGTCTTTACTGCGTTTGCCGGAAGTTAAATCGCTGATTTCATAGCTACCATTACTTAGAACGTCTGTCCGTTTATTTCCATGAAATACTACGATTCGCTCGCCTGATGTACTTACTAACCAAGGGCGCGATGGTGCCAATAAGTTTTGCCCAGTTGAATAGAAAGTTGACGGTGCGTTACAACCCAAGGCATTTAATATAGTGGGAGCCAAATCTTCAGTGCTCGCTAATTTACCTTTGATATCTAGCGTGCTGTAAAGCGTACCCTTACCGTTTTCGCTGCCAAAGCCTGTCGCTATTAGTACGTCATGTTTTCTATCAATCGTATTTTCAACGTAGCCTTTGATATCCGAACCTTTCATAAACGTAATGTGCAGCCCTTCGTGATTATTGCTTAAAGGCTGTACATAGCCAGACAATTGAGGAAGGGGGAGTGCGACATCGCTATGTATCGATACCGGCATACCCGAGCCTAAAGGCAAGGCCAATAGCACAGGGCGCTTTTGAGACAAGGCATCCTGATAAATTTCCGGTACACCAAATAAGGTTGCCGTCATTAAACCTTCAACACTGCTGGCTGTTGAATAATAATTGGCAAGAGTATTTAACGACACACCTTCAATACCACTTAAGTCAACAGCGTTATCATTATCTACTTGAACGACTACGGTAAGATTTCTATTGGTCTCAATAGAGCAATAAACTGGTTCAGCAGGATAAGTGATATTGTGAATATCAGGGTTAAATTGCAGCTGCTTTCGCTCTTCATAGGCCGCTAAGTCAAGCAAACCGTAGCGCGACATGGTGGTTTTAGCTGTCGCAGGGTAGGAAAGCGGAAACATATTGTCTTGGGCAATAATAGGTTGATAAAGCTTAGCATCAGCCCACACATGAATAGCATGACTGGTTACAAAACAACTTACGAAAAATGTTGTAACAGGTATGCCCACTTTATAGCGAGTGAAACGCTCAACACGCTTCCATATCGCATTAGCTAAAACTAGCTGGAAACCAAGCCAAACAATGAACAGAAGGAACAAGAAGGCCCACTGCTGCCAGCTCTCTATAGCCATTGTGGATTGTGCTTCGCTGCGCAGTAAGTCTGCAGCATGAAAGCTAATGTGAAACCCTGTGCGGTTGAACAATAAAGCATCGAACGCTAAAAGTGCTAAGCCCACAGCAGCAATAATGGAAGCGCTAGCTTTAATCACTCTAGGGTTATTAACCAAATAACAAAGAGGAAGAACAAAAATGACAAAGCCAAAAAAGGTCATAAACCCAATATGGCCAAACCAATTGGCTAAAAGGTATACGGTGCCGACACCTGTGCCTGGCATAGGTGATGAGAAAACAAAAATCGAGGCAATAACAATGGCGATGATAATATTCGCCAGGGCAAACCAGTGCCCCCAATTTACCAGTTTAGTAACGCGCTGGCGACGAGGTGATTCGGCAAGTATCATGCAATCCCTTAGCTTTTTGTTACGCTTTTCTTAAGTACATCGGCAAACTGTGCTGCCATGGCTTCGCGATTTTCAGGAGCAACCTGAGTATTTAAAATATGTGTAATGACGTTGCCTAACACCATAAGTGAAAGATCGCGGTTTGCACCGCCTTCTTCTAGGGTTAGAATAACATTATTCATTAGCGTTTCGAATTCGTCGTTGCTATAGCGGCTCTGTTGGGGCATTGCTACGCCTCTTTTTTATGATTATCTTTGATAAAAAGAATGGTTTTAAACGTAAAATGATTATAATCGTTGTTTGAGTGAGTACAATCATTCATTCTAAAATCCCGCAATTCTTTGAATATTTCTGACACTTTTTAAGCAACAGGACACCAGATACTCTATGAGTGCACTGATTCATCACTTTGTTGTACATCGCTTGATTGTAAACAAAGAAGAGAAAATTGAAGCAATTCCCCGTGATAACTGCTTGGCAGTAACGCCGGAAATTGAGCTTTTAGCCCATCAAATAAACCATAGCTTCAATGCTAAACCCGGAAAAGGCGTAGGGCATTTTGTAACAGAAGTTGCTCGCGAAGCAAAAGTGGAAAACGAAGACGGTGAAGCAACTACACAAAAAAGCACCGAGAATGTGGCTGAGTTCGCCGAAGGCCTCAGGCAGTACATGGATATTCAAAAAGCAGCTGGTGACAACGTAGAAGACGCGTTTCACGGGTTTTCTGTATCGGCGACAAACCGCTTAGTACGTACTTTAGCTGATACAGGTACGGTAGAAACTGGCTTTCTTATATTCTGCCAGTATGAATACCTAGCCACACAGTATTTAATGATAGCGCTACTGAATACTCGTTCACATGTTGAGGTGACTAATTCATTAGACCTGTCTGCCCGCGAACATTTAGATTTAGCTAAAATGCAGCTGGCCGTGCGTTTTGATTTAACCCAGTGGGATATTCAGCCAGAGCAGCAGCGTTACGTTAGCTTCATAAAAGGTAGAATGGGTCGCAAAGTATCAGATTTCTTCATGCAGTTTGTGGGCTGTGAAGAGTTAGTTGATGTTAAGCAACAGAACAAGCAGTTAATTTCTACTGTCGATGCATATCTTGCCAGTGAGTCGTTAGACCCACAAGAGCAGCATCAGCATAGAGAAGAAGTTAAATCGTACTTTAAAGAGAAGATTGATGCAGGCGAAAGCTTGTCGGTGGATGAACTGGCAAATCGACTTCCTCAAAACGAGGAAACCAGCAACAACTTTTCTGCCTTTACTCAGTCTATGGAAGCACCACTTGAGAAAGAAATTCAGCCCGATCCAGCAGCGTTAAAACAGCTTGCAAAGTTTACCGGTCAGGGTGGCGGGATATCGCTAAGTTTTGAACGTAAGCTAATGGGCGACAGAGTGTTTTATGACCCGGCTACCGATACACTAACTATTCGTGGAATTCCACCTAATTTAAAAGATCAGCTTAATCGCCAATCTTCAATGGACTAGTCGCTGCGAAGCGTAGATAAAAAACGTATACTAGTTAATAGAATATCAACTCGATTCAAGGGTGTTATGCAATTATTTGTAAATGATTTGACAGTGATGGACTTCTCTTACCTTTGCCCAAAGCGCGGCATGGTAGGTGAAAGCTGGATTGTCGATGTGATTTTGGACGGTGAGCTTAATGAAGAGAGCATGGTCCAAGACTTCGGTCACGTGAAAAAAAACCTAAAGCGTCTTATTGACGAATACGTCGATCATAAGCTTTTAGTACCCGCGGAGTATAGCGGTTCAGAAGTTATTCACGATGACGTTACTGAACAAGTAGAGACCCGTTTTACCTGCACTGATGGGCGTAGCATCATGCTACATTGCCCGGCTGAAGCGTATGCGTTTGTTTATTCAGATGAAATAAACATGGAGTCTGTTGGGGTTTACCTAAAGGAAGTGTTGGCAACACACCTACCTGAAAATGTTGAAAACATAACGCTGCATCTACGTGAAGAAATTATCAACTCACCGTTCTATCACTACACTCATGGACTTAAGAAGCACGATGGTAACTGTCAGCGCATAGCTCACGGACACCGTTCTCGCATTGATATTATCCTTGACGGTAAAGTGAGCACGGAAAGTCAGCAATATTGGGCAGACCGTTGGGCGGACATTTATATTGCAACCCGTGAAGATGAAATAGCCTATAGCGACAGAAAGCTTAAAGGTGAAGTATCAAATGCTGAAGACTACTACTGTTTTGCTTATGAATCATCACAGGGCTATTTTGAACTACTTATTCCTAAATCAGATTGTGAAGTCATCGAGACCGACTCAACGGTTGAGTGTTTAGCTCAGTATCTTCTTGAAGAACAAAAGAAGCGCACGCCTGATGGAGTTTGCCAAGTGATTGCCTATGAAGGCGTGGGTAAAGGCGCTACGGTTAAAGGTTAGCGTTAGCATAAAGCAGCAAAGGATAGGGCATAATATGGCTTCCACACATACTAAAGACGCGTTAACTAACCCCATAATCAGCGTGATAAAAAAAGCGTTGGGTAATAGGGCACCAAGTGCATTAACGTGTATTTTTGCAATGGGTGTAATTATCACAAGCCCTGTTGCGACTGCGGCAACTGCAACGAATGAAGGCATTGAAATATCGTCTGACTCAGTCGAAGGGCAAGACCAGATTGAGGTTTCGCTGAATGGTAAATTTACCCAAGGCGCCTTGTTACGCGGTCAGGCTCCGGCAGGCGCTAAGGTTACGCTTAATAGCGAACCTGTTCAGACAAACAAGGACGGTAAGTTTGTTGTGGGCTTTGAGAGAGAGGCCCCCCTTCAGCAACGTTTAGTGGTAACGCTAGAAAATGGTAAAACGTGGAAGCGCGACATTACCCTTGAAAAGCGCGAATACAACATTCAGCGCATCGATGGTTTAGAGCAGAAAATGGTTACACCGCCTGCTGAGGTGACTGCACGGATAAAGCGAGATAACGTCAACGTTGCTAATGCGCGAAGCAAAAATAGCGATTTAGACGCGTTGTTTACCCGTTTTGAGTGGCCAGCTAAAGGTAGAATATCGGGCGTGTATGGTAGTCAACGCATATTAAATGGTGTGCCGAAATGGCCCCATTACGGCGTAGATATCGCTAACAAAACAGGCACTCCCGTATATGCGCCTGTGGATGGTGTGGTTACCATGGCCGACGATCTCTATTACTCAGGTAACACCCTGATTCTAGACCACGGTATGCGTGTTTTTTCAACGTTTTTGCATATGGATAGCTTCACAGTTGAGGTGGGTGATACCGTCAAGCAAGGTGAACAAATCGGTACGATTGGATCAACTGGCCGCTCCACCGGCCCGCATTTAGACTGGCGTATTAACTTAGGGAAAACTCGACTAGATCCGCAGACTATAATCTCTGGTTCTCCCGAACAGTAAAAGCGCATAGATTTCAGTGATTAAAGCAACATAGGAAAGGCGCTTTCAGGTAGAACCCGAAGGCGCCTTTTAAGTATTCTTTTTAGTTTTTTTTTAGTGATCTTTTAAGTAATTATGCGTTGCCTTATTAACCTAATCACTTATTGGATTTACCTAACCACTGATTAAGTTTCTCTTCATTGGTAATTTCAAAGTACGCCATTTCCTGTCTAGCCCGAGTGACTTCAAGAGGCAGGGTTAAAAGTCGCCCATCGCGGATAAGCGTTATGTCTACCGTCGATGTCTGCGCGTTATCCAATAAGCGTTGTAGCTTTTGAGCATTAACAATATGGCCGTCTAGAGCAATTATCACATCGTTAAGAAGAATACCTGCCTTCATCGCAGCTAGACCTTCAAATACCTGAACTACCGTTAGTCCAAACGTTGCGGCTTTTAACGTGGCGCCAAGCTGGTTCTTGATTGAAGGATGCTGTGAAACCCCGCCTTTATCTTCAGTCTGACACACGTGCACGGGTGCTGAAGTTAACGCCCATACAAGAAACCAGTGAAGCTAATTCAACATCGTCTGTGCCATAAACAACACGGTCTAAATAGTCTGAAACATCAATGCCGAAATGCGTGTCGCAAAGTGTCTGAATCACGTTATCGGGTGTGCCACACTCGTCAATACCATAGTGCTTCCACAGCAGTTGCATTACGTTGTCTAAGCTTACTTGGTTGTTTGATCTTTCGCGAAGCAGCAAATCTAGACCAAGGGCAATAATGCCGCCCTTAGTGTAATAACTGACGATGTTGTTGGTAGCGCTCGCATCCTGCTTGTAAAACTTTGTCCAAGCGTCAAAGCTACTTTCAGCTGCGCTTTGTTTGAAGCGCCCAGCGTTTTGTAACAGTCGACTGATATTTTGAGCCACAATATCTAGGTATTTTTGAGGCTCAATAACACCAGCTCTTGCTAGGGTTACGTCATCATAAAAGCTTGTAAAACCTTCATAAATCCAAAGCTGATTGGTGTAGGTTTCCTGAGATAAATCAGGTTTAACCATCACCTCAGGTTTGATGCGCTTCACATGCCATGTATGAAAGAATTCATGGCTACACAAACTTAAGAAAGTTATGTAGCTGTCGGTTTTGTTTTCACCTTCACCAATCTGTGGCAAATCAAAACGTGGATAAAGAAGGGCGGTTGAGTGCTTATGCTCTAAACCACCAAAGCCGTTATCGGCAAGCAAAGTCATAAACAGATAATTATTTATGGGTTGTGGAGCACCAAACAAATCCAAGTGATGCTTGCAAATAGGTGTGAGGTCTCTAGCTATGCGCGGGTAATCGATATTGTTGTTTCCAGAGAAAAGCAACGTAAAAGTAATACCGTCTACGTCGAAGCTGTGGGTGTCTGCAATACCAACGTAAATAGGGTGGTCGATGAGTTCATCGTAATTCTTTTCGGCATAATGCCAGCGCTTCGAACTCATACTTTCGCTGCGAATTGGCATAGAGGTGTAAGCCTTCCAATTTACGGTAGATGGGTCACTATCATCGAGTTCAATGTCTAGTTCGCAGGCTGATTGCTCAAAACCGGAAACGCGTAAAAACGCACTCGTGCCATTTATAAATGCGTACTGATCGTTCATGAAGGCAGAGCGAATTGACAAATCATTGGCATAAACCGTGTAGTTAACGGTGCAAGGTTTACCGTCAGTTTCAACGCGCCACGTTTGTTTATCGAGCTTAGTTACGGGAATATGGTTAGCGTTTTCGCCGCTAGCATTCTCTATGCGGCGGTCACTTGACTTAGCACTTAACCTAACTATGCTTTTCGCAAAGTCGCGAACCATGTAGCTTCCTGGGATCCAGCTTGGAAGAGTAAGTGTTAGCGATGAATCGTTATGTTCAGGAATGTGTAGCGCAACAGTAAATTGGTGTGCACGCCAATTTGAAATAGTTAACGTATAGTGAAGAGCAGAAGGCATAGACGTCCAAAAGGGTAAAAATACTATACCTTAACTATATCAACCTATTAGGTTAATCCCAATAGATTAGGAACCACCCTGTAGATTTTTACGACTTATAGAAGTCGGTTTACCATCATAGTATTGATAAGTTTTGGTTTGATGCGTAAATTGGACGAACTTATATTAAATCCAGCAATAACAAGTACAAATGGCTGACAAAATTCAAAGCGACTTACTGAGCGAAGATAATTTGGAATCGTTGCGAACGCTAGTACCTGGCGATGTCGTCGACTTACAAATTGCGATGCCCGCTGCCCCGAAGCGTGTAAAAACAGACTACGTAGGCATGCTTACTGATGAGTGCCTGCTTTTTCATATACCCACCTCGGCCAAGTGGATAACCGTTCGCGATGCACTCACCGTAGGTAATGAGGTTGTCGTTCGTTCCATACTTGAAGGTGATACTGGCCAAGTGATTGCCTTTAAAGTAAAAGTGTTAAAGTTGCTCGCTAAGCCTTCAGGTTTACTTATTACAACCTTTCCTAAACGGATTGAAAGTATTGGGCTTCGTGCAGCTAAGCGCGCGCAATTAGGCGTATCTGTAACATTGGAATCTGAGGTGTATCCAGATGATGAAAATGTGACAGGTATAATCATTGATTTAAGTGAAAAAGGATGCAAAGTAGCACTTCAGGTTAAGCCAAATTGGCCTGTAATGCTTGATGAAGCCGAAGTTCGGCTAAACTATTCGTTAGACGGTAAAGAAGTAGCCCTTACAGCAAGGGTAAAAAACCATAAGCATGAAAGCGATATGGTTTATTATGGGCTCGCCTTTACCTGTGATGAAAAACTGATAAAAACGCTGTTGTCCCGACATACATTGTTGACCTAGTGGTTCGTTAAACGTGTTTACGGGGCGATTTAGATAATTATTAAAACAGGCAAAGGGGCAGGTATGAGAAGCATTGAGCGGCTTTTAATGCAGTATGGCGAAAGCCACCAAAACAAAACGAACGTTATCATTCACGCTATCGCCGTACCAAGTATATACTTCGTTTCTATTGGCTTGCTGTGGAGCTTGCCGGTACCTGATTTTATTGCCCAGTTTGATATAACCTGGGCACACATTATTGCAGTCCCCGTGCTCTATTATTACTTCATGTTGTCTGGGCCAATAGGTGCAGCAATGACACTGCTTACCATATTGTGCTTTGGTGCCGTTAATACGTTAGAGCACTTTAATATCTCAGTATGGTTATTCTCCTTAGTTTTGTTTGTTGTCATGTGGGTATTGCAGTTTATTGGGCACCATATAGAAGGCAAAAAACCATCGTTCTTCGAAGATCTGCGCTTTCTGTTAGTTGGCCCCGCCTGGTGGTGGGTTCACTGGCTTAAGAGAATGAACATAAGCTATTAATATAAGCAACGTTCTATTGAAAAATGCTTAATTTCAAGAATTTGCCCTGCGACCAGAGGTATAAGGTGTACGACCAAGCCGCTTGGGTCACAGCTGGGCTGGCGTATAATCTTCTTATTAGTTTTTAAATTGGTAATATTGTGAGTCGCTTTCAGCGTGTAATAGAAAGTAATGAGCGGTTATTTTGGACGTTGCACAGCGCAGGCTGGGCAGGGTTTGCGATAATTTATTACATCGGTTCGTTTCTTCATGATGTAAGGCCCATTTGGGTTTTTATAATCATGCTTAATGCCTATGCAGGGTGGTTGTTAACTATTCCACTGCGCTACGTTTATCGTTGGGCAAGGAAACAATCGCCGCTAAACATGATCATAATAGTGATAGTGTCATGTTATCTAATAGCGTTATTATGGGCAGTAGTGAAAAACATTAACTACTGGGAAATATATAAACACGGATATCGCCCAGATGAATGGTATATGTATTTCACCAACACCATTAACTCACTGATAATGGTCGGCTGCTGGAGTGGTGTGTACTTCGGCATCAAAAACTTTCAGATGCTGCAAAAAGAAAAGCAAAATGCGCTAAAAGCCAGCACCATGGCGCACCAAGCGCATATCAAAATGCTTCGCTACCAGCTTAATCCGCATTTTCTTTTTAATACGCTGAACGCTATTTCTACCCTTATCCTTTTGAAAGAAAATGATACGGCGGAGGCTATGGTCTCGCGCTTAAGTGATTTCTTGCGCTACTCGCTAGATAATGACCCGATAAAACGCGTCCCGTTAGGTCAAGAGATAAAGGCGTTAAGACTTTATCTTGAAATAGAAAAAGTGCGTTTTGATGATAGGTTGGATGTACAGTGGGATATTGATGAAGGCTGCGAAAGTGCTCTTGTACCTAGTATGATCTTGCAGCCAATTATTGAAAATTCAATAAAGCATGCCATATCTAAGATGGAAAATGGTGGTCGTATTTCCATAACGGCACGTACGTTTGGTAATGATTTATTAATGGACGTGGCTGATAACGGCCCAGGTGCAGATATCAAAGATGGCAACCTTAGCCGTGAAAATGGTGTGGGCTTAGCCAATATAAAAGAGCGTTTGCAATCCCTTTATCATCGCAATTTTGCATTCTCTATAGAACACAATCAGCCTTCCGGTGTGCGGGTTAGAATTCGCATACCGTATGAAGTTAAGGACGTATAACATGACAAAGCAAGTGATTAAAACCATTGTAGTGGACGACGAACCTTTAGCGCGCAGAGGCCTTCGTGCTAGGTTGGAACGTCATGATGATGTACAGGTTCTTGCAGAATGTCAGAACGGTCTTGAAGCTGTGAGCAGTATTTCTCAGCATCGTCCAGACTTAGTGTTTTTAGACATTCAAATGCCGGGTTTAAATGGCTTTCAAGTTATTCACAAGCTTCGTGAATTAAAGCAGCCAATACCAATGATTGTTTTTGTAACTGCCTACGACAACTATGCGATTAAGGCTTTTGACATACACGCGCTGGACTATCTATTAAAGCCCGCAGACGATGAGCGTCTTGGCGCTGCATTAGACAAGGTTCGTGAATACTTCTCAACACAACATCAAGATGAGCAGTCTCAAAAGTTGGTGAGCCTAGTGGCTGAACTAACCGGTGATGATTGCGAGGAAATTCTACGTAAATTAGCTAGCGGAGAGCCGGTTGAGACGAACCCTTACCCTGATGTTTTAGCAATTAAGGATGGTTCAGAAGTAACCCGTGTAAATGTACAAGACATTCAATGGATTGATGCGGCAGGGGATTATATGTGCGTACACGCACTTGATGGCATGCACATAATGCGTAAAACCATGAAAGAGCTTGAGCAAGAACTAAACCCGCAATTTTTCGTTCGCGTGCACCGTTCCGCCATAGCTAATATTCGTTTTGTTAAAAAGCTAGTCAGTCACATCAGTGGCGAGTATCACTTAATACTCCAAAACGATACAGAACTTAAGGTAAGCCGCAGTCATCGCGACAAAGTCAAAGCGGCTATGAAAATGTAATCTAGCTTAAGTGGTAAAATAATAGCTGAGGCGTTGTTTGAAATAGACAACGCCTTTTTTGTTTGTGCCTTTGAGTAACTAACTATGCGGATTGGTATAAGCTTTTTACTTTCAAATTACCGCCTCTAACCGTCAATTCAGTTACCACTGTATCGCTCATTCATAAGCGTACGCATAGCGTCAACACGGGCCTGGTTTAGAGGTTTGGTATCTTCCCACGTTTTATTGAGAGGCACAGTAACAGGGCGTTGATTTACTTCACCCACCATAATGTTGGTAATGTCGCTACCGACTAGACTTATAGCGAATTCTCCGAGCGTCGTTGCGAGCAACCTGTCTTGGGCAACAGGCGAACCACCACGCTGAACATGGCCTAAGGTTACCGGCCTGACGTCACAAATATCGTGGCTTTGTAATGCCTCAGTAAGGCCAGGTAAGCCATTTGGCCATACGTTTTCAGCAACAACAACGATGAAACTAACTGGCCCTTTTAACGCACGCTGGGCTTTTATCTGGGCGACAAGCTTTTCTATCTCTTTGTCAGCAGAATCGAAAAACTCCGGTACCACGACATAGTCAGCCGCAGAAGAAAGAGCAGCATTCAATGCTAAAAAGCCTGCGTTTCTGCCCATGACTTCTATAAGGAATATACGCTCGAATGCATCTGCAGTATCTCGAACTTTATCGATAGAACTCATGGCCGTGTCTATAGCAGTAAAATAGCCGATGGTTGCGTCTGTGCCGCTAATATCGTTATCTATCGTACCGGGTATCCCCAAAATTTGGCCGTCCCATTCTTTCCCTAGTTCAGCGGCACCACGAAACGAGCCATCGCCGCCAATCACAATAAGCGTATCAATCTCTGCCTTCATTAAGTTGTTAGCAGCTTTTTTAATTCCTTCTTGGCTCTTAAGCTCTTTACACCTTGCGCTGTGTAGTATGGTACCGCCTTGTTGAATCAAGTTGTGAGTAGAGTCGAGTGAAAGGGGAATATACTCTTGTTGCAACAGTCCATTATAACCATGCTTATAGCCAATCAGCGTATGATTAGCTTTCTGGCACGCAATAATAGCAGCACGTATACATGCGTTCATACCTGGTGCGTCGCCACCAGAGGTTAAAATTGCGACACGTTTTGACACATTAAAGTCCTTCTTTGTACCTGCATTACAGTTAAGGTAACGTTAAGGTAACAAGACGTAAAGTGAACATCTGTATTGTGAAGAATTTAAATAACTTAAAATAATAAAGCAGCACAATGTCGCAAGCGCTTCACTATTTACGATTACTATTTAATTGAAGTTATAAATAAGCGAATTTGCAGTAAATAACGTAGCTAACAAAAAAGGATGAGTTATGCGTGTACTGGTAGTATTTATTTCTGTTGTGTTTCTTGCTTCATGCAGTTCCAAACTGGCCTACAACAACTTGGATTGGTGGGTTTACTGGTACATGGACGACTATATTGAGCTTAAAGATGCACAAGAAGATAAATTTGATGACTATCTTCAAAACTGGCTTCGCTGGCACAAAACCTCTGAGCTTAAACGTTACCAGGCTCAACTCACCGATATTAAACGTCAAATTAAAGAAGGGCGCTTAGATTCAGATACTGTCCTTGAGCATCTCGCAAACGCAAGAACGCATTGGGAAAGAGTGCGTGATGAAGTTAGCCCTGAATTGGCAGAAATAGCAAAAACGCTCGATGACGAGCAAGTCGTTACGCTTTTCGCCGCGCTTGAGAAAGATAACAAAGAGGAAGAAGAGGAGCGCAAAGAGTCGTTAGAAAAGTCTGAAGAAGAGCGGTTAGAAGATCGTATTGAGCGCATAGAGGAGACTATAAGTGAACGCATAGGGAAGCTAACTAGCGAACAAAAGCAAATCGTGGCCACGTACTCTTCGCAATTCATTTCCACAGGGGGGGAGTGGCTAACCTATCGCAGAGCGATACAAAATGCGGCACGAAAGCTATTTGTAACTCGTAAATTTAACGATAATTTCGAGGCGGAACTGGTTGACCTAATGCAAAACCCAGATCGCTATAAAAGCGATCTTTATAAGCAAAGTAGCGCCCATAATATGACCGTTAGTGCTACGTTGATATCCGAGCTTTTTTCCACCCTAACTGACAAGCAGCGAGAAACTCTTATCGAAAATATAGACGACCTGATTGATACTGTAGACAACTTCAGAGACTAAGTTGGTTCTTACAGCGCCAGTGCTAGTCCACAGTTAAACCAACGTATAATCAAAGCTTGGTCCACAGTTAACGGGCTAAGCTCTGTTGTATCAGCTCAGTTGTATTAGCCTTAGCCCCGTAATATTAGTTCGTTTACATTGGCTAATTTTTGTTACCACAAAGCTTATTACCATCGCTGATCATCTTTCTGGCCCGAGCGTCCGATTGCTTAATCATATCGTCTATTAGCGATGTCTCTGGCATATTTTTCCAATATTTCTTAGGCATTTGATTTAACATCGCGTTTGTTTTGATGCGTGCAGGATTAAATATATTGGCGTAATAGGTCAGCCAGTATTTTTCAATGCGATCATCATCGGGTACAACGCTTGAATCGGGATTATCTTCTAGTACTAGGGTTTTGGTATCCCAATGAGCTGCACGATAGGGCGTTAAAATAGACCACCGCATATTCTTAAATCGGGTTTGGAAGAAGTTAAGCTTTATCTCTAAACTGAAATGCTCGGGTTCATACCATGCAACAAAATGCTCTTTCCCCTCTACGTCTATTTCTCTGAACCTCAAGAAGGCACTCATTTTATAAGCATCACGCTTTACCGCTTTCGCCATGGCAAACAGCTGGATAACATCGTCATCAGTTTTCATTTGAATGAGTTGCTTATTTTCATAAACGACACGCCACAATACTCGGTAACAAAGCGCAAATCGATTTTCATCGTTATGGCATAGAGCGTACTTTAAAAGCATTACCGTAGATTTAGGAATACTAAGGTTGCTTCGCGGCCTTTTTCGCGGCCTTTTGCTTTCGCATGGCTCAGCACCACTACCGAACAGATCGTCTTGTACTGAATGAGCGCTCTGCCAAATAATATGTTCAGGGGAGATACGCTCAGCAATGCACTCTCGAGAGGCTTCCCGCCATTCATCAAAGCCAGGTACTGAAGTAATGGTAATGGTCTTCATATAAAGCTACCTTTTAGACTAGGGCTAAACTTAGCTGCATTAACAACCCACTCAAGCGCTAAACAACTCAAACTGTTTAGGCTGTTTAAACTGAAGCTCGAAATTATTACTGTCGAGTAAATGGATATCAGGGAAGTAATCTCCAACACTGATAAAAGGCTTCAACTTTTTAAGAGGTAGCCGCATTTTAGTAAGGTCGATCCAGTTGAGCTTTGTATTACGCCTTATTGATAAAATCTTTTGTACCGTTCGCGCTCCAAGACCGGGAACGCGCAGCAGCATCTGCTTGTCCGCTTTATTTAAATCAATAGGAAATAGGTGACGGTTACGTAATGCCCATGCAAGCTTCGGGTCATAGTCCATATCTAACATGTCGTCTTGCAAGATTTCATCTAGGCCAAAACCGTAAAAGCGTAAAAGCCAATCCGCTTGATACAGGCGGTGTTCTCGTATCAATGGCGCAGGTTTTAGTGGTAAAACTTCCGAAGCATCAGGAATAGGGGAAAATGCTGAGTAATAGACACGTCGAAGTTTTTGATCGCTGTAGAGCTTAACGCTTGTACCTAAAATGGTTTTATCGTTTGACCCATCGGCACCTATAATCATTTGGGTAGACTGCCCTCCAGGTGCAAAACGGGGAGGGCGTTTGCCCGAATATGTTTTGTCTATTTTATGCTCAGCGATTTTTTCTTTTAACGTGTTCATCGAACCGTGAATATCGCCAAGATCTTTCTCTGGTGCATATTTGTTTAGCGAAGACTGTGTAGGCATTTCCACATTAATACTAAGTCTATCAGCATAAAGACCCGCTTCTGCTTGTAGTTCTGGCGACGCATTCGGGATAGTTTTAAGGTGAATATATCCTTTAAACCCGTGATCAAGACGTAGCGATTTAGCAATACGTACCATGCTTTCCATAGTGATATCGGGCGAACCCACAATTCCAGAGCTTAAAAACAAACCCTCAATGTAATTGCGCTTATAAAAATTTAGGGTTAAATCTACCGTTTCTTTGACTGTAAATCGCGCCCGTTGAACATTGCTTGAAACCCTATTAATGCAATAATGGCAATCATAAATACAGTAGTTTGTCATAAGGATCTTAAGCAGCGAAACACATCTCCCATCAGGTGTGAAGCTATGGCATATTCCCGAGCCACCAGTAAGCGAACCTATACCGGTCTTTTCGGTTTTCCCAGCTTGTCGTTTACCTGCTGAACCACTGGCGCAAGACGCGTCGTACTTGGCCGCATCGGAAAGAATTTCAAGTTTTTGTATCAGTCTGTCATGCATCGCCGATGTTTACTTCCTTTAACCAATTACATTCAAGCAGCCTAGTATTTTTCACCAAATCATGGATACGGGAATTTTTTTGGCCATAGGCTACGTGGTATTGCGTTATAGCATGTATATATATACAGTACAATTAATCACGGCGACAGAAGGGTAAGATTTAATGTTAGCCTAAGCAGGCTATGGCATAGATGCATGGGTTTATGGGCATGAATTACCAGTGATAATAAAGGTAGGTTTGCTTTTAAAAGAACCTAATATGTCACTGGATTTCAAAAGCCAATATACTTAGAAAGTTCATCTCGAATGTTTTCGTACTTTTCTTTGTACGGCGCTTTGAGCGTCATGTCATCAATAAGCTTAAATAAACGCTTACATTCGTTTATTAACTTCATTTCCGCCTTATCTTCTTTTATGGCTATCTGAAGAAGACATTGAAGCAAGTTAAGTACGACACCAGTGTTAACAGGTGCGAAACCCTGAGCAAGCGCAAACGAGGCTTTAGCGCGCTCAAAGTCTTGTTGCTGGTAGTGTTGAATGCCTTCACGGTTAAACTGCTGATAACTAGCAAGGCTTTTTTGTGCTTTTTGCGCTTGTGTCTTTAGCATGTAAGAACTATTTTGGTCGAGTTCTTCACCTCTCGATGAAAGTAGAGAATTCAACTGCAGCGCGTCGTCGAACTCTCCTAGTTTGTACATAACGTTAATGCTATCTGGAATAAACGCTGTAGGTACTTCTACGTATTTATCATCAAGCTGTATTTGCGATGTATTCAGATGACGCTTTGCATCAATGAGTTTCCCATCAATTGCGCTTATTCTTGCATTTACAATATTGCCAAATATTTCTACGTCGAACTCCCTGTCGATTCTATATAGATGCTCATCGAACTTACCTCGCTGTAACGTAAGTAACGCTTCTTGCTGATACTTATTGCGCTGGCTTTTGTCATCAGCTGATTCAGCAACATCAAGTAGGCTGCGTATCATTGTGCACCAATGTAAGCTTGCTTTGTGCACAGTGCGTTTTGATAGGTTCCAAATTGCTTGGCTAGAGTTGGCTGCTAGCACTAAATCGTCATTTTCCCGACCAATTTCACAAGCTTTAAAATGACGAGGTAATGAAAAGGGCGACAGCTTGATAGCTTCCTTAATTGCATCTAGGGCTTTTTCACCCGCTTCCAAGGCGTGGTGTGCTTGCGCAAGAATATCATGAGCATCAGCATTGAATCGGTTGCGTTTTAACGTTTTCTTGGCAATAGATATCGCTTTTTCATAATCGTTCAACAGCAAGTAGGTTCTACCTATTGCTATTTGTGCCCATAGTACAGGTCTACCTTCGATATACTCTTTTAATACATCTAAAGCTTTTTGAGGTTGAGAGATGCGCCAATAGAGTTCAACTAGCAGTTGTTCGCAGTGTCCTTTGTAGTGCTGGGGGTTTTCTAAAAGAGTCTCAATATGATCTACGGCGCTATTGTATTCACCTTGCTCTATTAAGTTGAACGCTTGCTGAAGAAATTGTCGTTTTTGCCATGCACGAACAATGCGAGACTTTAACTGTACTTGTGAGAAGGGCTTTATTAGAAAATCGTCTGGGCGGCGTTCAATACTGCCAAGCACAACCGGTCGAGCACTATCAGCACTGATAAGAATAAATACTGAGGTGGGGTTAATAAGCCTTCGCGTGCGCAACTCTTCTATGAGTTCATAGCCATTTTTGGTATCAGCGCCCAAGTGTAAGTCACAAATGACAATATCAAATTTATGTTTTTTACAAAGCGATACTGCCTGTTCAGCAGAAGACTTAGTGACAACATCAGACGCACCCATTGAATGCATTAGCCCTTTCAAAAGAAGAAGGAAAGGACGTTGGTCCTCAACAATCAGTACTTGTTTGTTGCTAAATTGCATTTCGAATCCGTGAATAAACCCGCTATCAGTAATTAGAAGTATATCTAACTTTAGAAAATAAGCTTAAGAAAAACATTATCTTGCCGACAACATACGTATACAACAACAGCATTGTGTACGTATGTCGCCAGATTTAGCCTCAGCAAGTGAACAAACAACACTAGACCCCAGTATTTACTGGGAGCGAAGTGGTGTACTTGCTCGAGCGTCATCGCAGGGGGCCTTGTTCTCGTTATACCTTGCAATGCAGCAACATAGCGTAGCTGAGCCGTTTGAAATTGAAGCGGCAACGTCAGACGCTGACACCGCGAATAGTATAGAGGCACAACTTGCGGCGTTAAATCACTACAGGCGACCGTCGTTGTCGGTCAGCGAAAATGAGTGGACAGACATGCATGTGCACTCAAATTTAGTCGCTACTGACTATGAAAGTGCACGCCTTTTTCTTAGTATGAATCCCGCGCCGTTAGCTCAAACCGATGACGCAAAACGCATCCCCGATGACGTTGTAGACAACTGCAGCCTAGCTACCCAGAAACGATTGAAAAAGCAGTATGACAACGCCATAAAAGAAGATAATACGTTACTTTACGATGTTATATCTTCTCAAGGCGACGCCGATGACGAGAAATATGGGAAAGATAAGCACCAAGCTACAACGCCAGACTTTTCTTCATTTGAAAATATCGCCTAGTTTTTAACGCTCAGTTTTGTTATATTCCGCGCCGCATTTTTGCACTGGTCTTACGCTCCAATCAGCAAAGGTTAAAATATGTCTAAATATATTGTTTGCGCAATGTATAAATTTGTTGCGCTTGAAAACTTTAAAGAAATCCGCCAGCCGCTTCTAGAAGCTATGGAAGCAAATGGTATCAAAGGTACACTTCTTCTTGCCCACGAAGGCATTAATGGCACTGTTTCAGGTACTCGCGAGGGTATCGACGCATTGCTCGCTTATCTGAATAGCGATGAACGTATCAATCCTATCTCTTACAAAGAATCACTTCACGACGAACAGCCGTTCTATCGCACTAAGGTGAAACTTAAAAAAGAAATAGTGACTATGGGCGTTGAAGGTATCGACCCTCGCCAAACCGTAGGTACTTACGTTAAGCCTAAAGACTGGAATGCACTAATAAGCGACCCAGATGTGACGGTAATCGACACCCGAAACGGTTATGAAATAGAAATTGGTACTTTCAAGAACGCCATCGACCCTAAAACCGATACGTTTCGTGAATTCCCAGAATACGTAGAAAAAGAACTCGACCCGTCAAAAAATAAAAAAGTGGCCATGTTCTGTACCGGCGGCATTCGCTGTGAAAAGTCGACAGCCTATTTGAAAGAGCAGGGGTTTGAAGAGGTTTACCACTTAGAAGGCGGCATTTTACAGTATCTTGAAGATGTACCAAAAGAAGAGTCTATGTGGGAAGGCGATTGTTTTGTATTCGATAATCGCGTTGCAGTAAACCACGACCTTGAAAAGAGTCATTACGAACAGTGCTACGCGTGTCGACTTCCTATTACCGCAGAAGACAAACAGAGCGATAAATATGAGCCTGGCGTAAGCTGCCCTCATTGCTACGGCACACATACCGACGACCAAATTGCTCGCTTTAGAGAGCGTGAAAAGCAGGTTCAGTTAGCGAAAGAGCGTCAGCAGGAACACGTAGGTACTGAAGCGCGTTTGACCATGGAACAAAAGCGTAAGGAAAAAGCAGAAGCTCAACGTTTACGCGCACTTAAAGCAAAAGAAAATCAGGCGTAGACAGTCAGAAAGAAGGGCGTTACACTCGTGTTTATTGCAGTTGAAATAAGGAATGCGAGTGGACACTCAACTTTCAGAATCTAAAATTGAAGAAATTAGAAAGGACTTCAGCTTTTTCGATCGTGATGGCAATGGCCAAATCGATTTACCTGAGTTCATCGAGCTTCTAACCGTAATTTCACCAAAGACTAAAGCTAGCCACGTACAGGAAGGCTTTAAGCTTATCGATAGTAACGACGATGGTTACATCGACTTTGAAGAGTTTTTGGAGTGGTGGCAAGAAGGGTGGTGGGAGTACTAAGTTTACTTAGTAACGCAAACCATCACTAAAGCTTTGTGTAGGCTCTTTCGAATGTGTCTTAAAAGCTTATAGTTACCCCAAAAAGAAGACGATAAAACGGGTGCTTTGTAAAGCACCCGTTTTTTATGCCTGAATTTTGCGCTGGTATGAATTGGCTAAATTTAGGTTTACATGTTTATTGTTTGATGGCTGCTTTGAGCGTTTAGCGGACGTTAAATAAACTATTATATTTCTCAATGGCTATTTTCCCCTTATTAATACTAGCAGGCAATTTGCCTGTTTTCTGAAACAGATAAAATGTTAAATTTCAGATCACTATCTGACTAGTAGCAGCTAATTATCAGTGTTATAAATTGTTGCAAAATGTAAACAGGCGATGTAGTGGCAGAAAAAGAGGCAACTTGCCAATTGATAAACTTTTATGCGCCAGAATGATTTGCCAATTTATGGATTAAAGATCAAGGAAGTTGAATGACTGATTTGTTAAATGATGCTCGACAACAATTCATCGCCTGCGAATGGCAGTATGACGTACAACCTGAAAATCATTATGGGTACTCTTCTGTCATGCAAAGCCTTCAGAAGCATGCAAAAGTGAAGGCTGAAGCTGGTTTAGAAGAACAAGCAAAAATTCTTGAATTACTTGGACGTGCTGCATCAATGATGCTTGCTCCTGGCAGCTTAAACGAGCCTTTTAATCCCTATTTTGCAGATTATCAGGCTGGAAGGCGTTCGGCTATTCCTGAAGATTTCACGGTAGATGACTTAGCTTTTTTCGAAGTAATACTGAATGACATAGTTGAGCCTTGGTTGAAGGCAAGGCTAGCGGATTTATTATGGCTGTGTAAAAAGCCAAGAAATCCGGAGCATGCGAAAGTCGCTATAGAGTCTTATATTGTGCACACCATCGATCCTGATACTTGGCATCGTGACATAAATGACTGTTGGGAACGTTCTGCAAGATTATGTATGCAAGTAAAGGACTTTGAGAAGCTAAATGATATCAAGAACCAACTATTTGGAGCATTTGGTATTGAGTATCCAAGTAATAAATTCATGGCTCTACGAATCGCGGGTTTACTGGACAAACTCAAAATAGATCATGAACTCAGAGAAAATATAGCACATGAATTAATGAGATCTGGCACTGGCCTAAAGCGCGAAGGTGATTTCAATTCTGCGAGATCTTATTTGGAGTTGGCGGCAAAGAAATTCCAACAGTGTCGTGATGAGCAAGCCTGGCTGGAGTGTTTGGTTTCGATAGCTGATTGCTTCGAAAAAGAAGCTGATTCTCGATCTGGCGGCAGTAATATGGTCTCCAACTCCTTCTATGAAAATGCAATACAAGCATACCGTCGTATTCCAGTCAAAAATCGTGAGAATTACAACGTCAACAGCAAGATAGAAGTAATTCGTACAAAGATAACAGAATCAGGCAAGGCTTCATTAGATGAAATGGGGCTGGTGAAAACACCGGGAGTGGACATCTCCGATATGGTCGAATCATCAATAGCGCATGTCTCAGGAAAACACTCTATTGAAGAGGCATTAATGTATTTTACCGGACTTTATCCTGGCCCTGAATACCAAAGGCTAGCCGATAGTGCTAAAGAAAGTATGCAGAATAGCCTCCTAGGAAGTCTAATTGGCTCTAGTCACATGAGTGGCGATGGAAGAGTAATCGCAAAAACACCACCAATGAATCTAAATGCAGGTGAAGATGATCCGGCCAACCAAGCAGTTTTACATAGGCAGATTCAGCGGCAATTTTCTATCGAAACTCAGATTACTGTTGAGGGACAAATACTACCAGCTTTAAAACAATTGCTTATGGAGCATAGATTTACGAAAGAACTCATGGAGGCATTGTGTCATCATTCTCCTATTGTTCCGCAAAACCGGAAACACCTTCTAGGTTATGCGTTGTGGCTAGGTTTTGAACACGATTTCGGAAATGCAATTCACCTATTGTGTCCGCAACTCGAACATATCGTTCGTGTTCAATTAAAAGAAGTTGGTGCACATACTAGCAACATAGACCGAAAAGGTATTGAAAACGAAAATGGTTTGAGCACACTGATGGATTTGCCGGATGCAGCGAACATTTTTGGCCAAGATTTAGTTTTTGAAATTAAAAGTGTTTTCACTGATGCTTTGGCTTTCAACTTGCGAAATGAGGTCGCACATGGGCTTTTGGACGACAACTCATCATCATCAATCTCGGCCATATATGCATGGTGGATGATTCTTAGGTTAGTGGTTCGGTCCATGATGCTTGGAGGTCTTCGAAAACCTGAAGGGTTTCCTGAAGGTGGGCAGCCTAGCGAATAATCTGCATAACAAATCAAAGATCTCGGAGTCTGTAAACGACGCCAGTGTTTATGGCGTACGAATGACAGCTTCTGGCACAAATCGGAAGTTTATAGCCTAACCCTTAAAGGTCTGGTGTTTGTCTATAACAGAGCTTTAATCCTTAAGAGGCGAGCGTATATATTGGACGAAGGTAGAAAAGTAAGCCAGCTTAGTAAGAGCTACCATTCAGTACTGTATTTTTTATTAGCTTTGGCAGCCTCGACTTCTAGTGGTGCTTTGTCGTAGCCGAACTCAGCCATATCAAAAAAATGTTGGGTGACAACCTCGTCTAAGCTAGCTCTTTCAATTTGTAACACGTGAACTAACTCATGGGCTAGTTTAGGTCTATTAAGTACGAAGTCCTTGCGCGAGTAAATTGAATAGCCAAAAACTTGTGCGTTATTTATTATGCCTTCTCCAACAAGTCCAACGGCTTCACCAAAAACCTTAAGGGCGAAACTTTCATAAGGGAATGGCACTTCATCCACATAGACGACTCTTACTTTTTCGGGGTGTTTAATGCCTATTTCAGCTGCTAGCGCCAACTCTTGTTCATTTAGCGGTTTACCTATTTCAAGCCCTTTCTGATCAGTTTCATGCGCCCATTCAATGTATTGAGGCAATAAGACACTCGCAATTATTTTTTCATAAAAAAGTACGGAAATAATGAGTACAGCAATGAGTAATATTGAAACGAGTTTTAGTGCTCTCATGTTTATAAAATCCATTTTAAAGAATGGCTTAAGAAGCTTTAAAGGTAATTAGAGTAACGAATAACGCTAGAGGGTAACCTCTCGCTATATATATAAATTAAAGCATGTGTTACGAAGCGATGATAGGGAAAGTGTGTAAGAGAGTGTTGGTTAAGAATAAATGAAGCGATGACCGCCGCTATTAACGCTAGCTATGATAATTAGCGGCGAATTAGTATTAACTATTAAACGTGTTTTACTCTTCGTCGTCCTGCTGTGTATTTCTTGGTTTGCGTTTAACAGGAACCATTCCGATATCTTCACCCAACATGGTGTCAACGCGCTTTTTCACATTTGTTTTAACAGGTTTAGCCACACGCTTTTTACCATTTTGCGCATTAGCTTTTTTCGACACTTTTTTCTTTGGCTTGAAACCCTTGAACGAGGCTGCGAATTCGTCGTGCGGTGAGCACTCTAAAGCATATTGAAGGTGATTCTTAAGCCCTTCAAAGCTGTTCCAATCGCGCGGGCCAATTAAAGAGAAAGCTTCGCCTTTTTGCCCAGCACGCCCAGTACGGCCGATGCGATGAATATACTCATCGGCGTTTTTCGGTAGGTCGAAGTTAACTACCAAGCCAACTTTTGACAGGTCCAGACCACGGGAGGCGAGGTCGGTGGTAACCAAAATACTGTGCTGCCCACGAGCAAATGCACTCATTACTGCTGCGCGTTGGCTTTGTAGCATATCACCACGAAGAGCAATAGCTTCTAAATTCTCTTCGTTAAGCAATGCTGCAATTCTATCGGTATCTTCACGGGTAGCAGTAAATACGATAGCTTGGTTGTAGGTACGTTTGGCCAGCTCAAACTGTAAGATTTGATCTTTGTTATCAACGTTGTCTGCAAAGAAGCACTTCTGCTCAATGTCGCCATGCTCTGCCGTTGAGTCTCCAACAGCAACGCGTACAGCACCTTGGGTCAACTGCGTTGTCATATGCTTAAGCTCAATATTATCGAGCGTGGCAGAAAACAGCATAGTTTGACGTTTTCTGTGATCAGCATAGTCGTTGATCATTTTAAGCTGAGCAGAGAAGCCTAAATCCAACATGCGGTCGGCTTCATCAAAAATTAGTAGTTCTAGACCGTTCAGATACACACTTTTGTCTAAAAGGTGATCGGCAACACGACCAGCTGTACCCACGATGATATGAGGGTTGCGTCGAAGCGCTTTAACTTGGTCGTTGTAGTTTTCGCCGCCCACAATAAGCGAACACGTAAGGTTTAAGCCCGTGCACATTGACTTGGCTTCAATGAAAACTTGTTTAGCGAGTTCACGTGTAGGAGCAAGGATAAGTGCACGCGGGTCTTGTCTGCTTAACGCTTTTTGCGACATTAGCCGGTTTAAAGCAGGTACTAAAAAGGCGAAGGTTTTACCTGACCCTGTTTTTGAAGACGCGATAATATCCTTCCCTTGTATTGCAGGAAGCATAGTACGCTCTTGAATTTCGGTTAGCGTCGAAATGTTTTTCGTTTCGAGCTTTGAAATAATTTTGTGGTGTACAGGTAAATCAGTAACTAGCAAGAAAGGTGAGCCTTTTTAAAAATATCGTTCGCGCGCATTATCCCCTAATGCACACTGTATTAAAAGGCTTATTGCGCCTCACGCTATAAACTCGGGTGTGTGGCACTGATAACGAACAAATAACACCTGTAATCCTGTAATAAGGGGCAGGATAGTTTTAGAATAAACGAATTGGCATGTTGCCTTGTGAGTCGCGCTTACCTTGAACACACAATGTGCTACTTGGTAAGCGCGAGCGATTTAGACGTAATTGTATAATGTTGTATGTAAGCGTTTCATGTGTTTTTGTTGAACGTACTAAAACTGCATCTCTGGTACGTTTTCAGGTACTACAAGGTTTCCACCGGTTTTCTCTTTGATTTCGTCTACGCTCACGCCTGGTGCGCGCTCCTGAAGGACAAAGGCGCCGTCCTCGACGCTCAGCACTGCTAAGTCAGTAATTATGCGTGTGATACAGTTCACGCCGGTTAACGGTAATGTACATTCGCTTAGTAACTTAGGGTTACCGCGTTTATCGGTGTGGGTCATGGTTACAATTATGTTTTTCGCGCCAGCAACAAGGTCCATGGCGCCGCCCATACCTTTAACCAGTTTGCCCGGTATCATCCATGAGGCAATATTGCCCGATACATCAACTTCAAATGCACCTAGCACAGTAAAATCTACGTGTCCGCCACGGATCATGGCAAAGCTCTCGGCACTGTTGAATATCGAAGCGCCGGTTATAGCCGTCACCGTCTCTTTACCTGCGTTTATCATGTCGGCGTCGACTTCACTTTCAGTAGGGTAACGGCCCATTCCTAAAAGGCCGTTTTCCGACTGCAGCATAACGCTGATATCATCGGGGACATAATTAGCCGCAAGGGTAGGGATACCTATGCCTAAATTCACGTAATCGCCATCTTTGAATTCTTGGGCTACGCGCATTGCAATCTGTTCTCTACTAAGCATTATACGGTCTCCTTGCTAACTACACGACGTTCTATACGTTTCTCAAATGACCCTTTAATAACACGGTTTACATATATACCCGGGGTATGGATTTCGCTAGGGTTTAGCTCGCCAGGCTCTACAATTTCTTCTGCTTCTACAACAGTGATCTTGCCGGCAGTTGCCGCCATAGGGTTAAAGTTCTGTGCAGTGTGGCGATAAACACAATTACCGTAGGTATCTGCTTTCCAAGCTTTTACAATTGCAAAGTCGCCAGTAATGGCATGCTCAAGAATATAAGGGCGCCCATCAAACTCTTTAACTTCTTTCCCTTCGCCGACCGGCGTGCCATAACCTGTGGCAGTGTAGAACGCGGGAATTCCTGCGCCACCAGTTCGCATTTTTTCAGCTAACGTGCCTTGTGGGGTAAGTTCAACTTCTAACTCGCCATTAAGCAATTGTTTCTCAAACAATGCATTTTCACCGACATAGGAAGACACCATTTTTGATATTTGTTTATCTTCTAACAATAGGCCTAACCCAAAACCATCCACACCACAATTGTTAGACACTACCGTAAGGCCTGACACTCCCAACGTCTTAATTTGACTAATTAGGCCTTCTGGAATTCCACAAAGGCCGAAGCCTCCAGCAATAACCGTCATCCCGTCTTCAAGGCCTTTCATGGCCTCATCGTACGAGGATACAACTTTGTTAAACCCTGCCATTTCTTATCTCCAACACTATTGTTAAAAATAAGTATCAGCATTGTTGCAAGATATGTAAAATCGAATTAATCTTTTAATTAATAAATATTATTTATTAATAAGTTGTAGAGGACTGCATTTATGGATGTCTCATACCGTCAAATAAAGGCATTTGTTGAAGTGGCCAAGTCTTCAACGTTTGCCGAAGCTGCAGTGAACCTGCACTTGACCCAGCCGGCTTTGTCTTCTGCGATAAAAAAAATGGAAGAGCAATTAGGCGGTAAGTTGTTTCAGCGTAATACACGTAACGTAAGCTTGACGCCTGAAGGAGAGGTATTATTTCCAAACGCGCTGCGTTTACTTCATGACTGGGACAACACTTTTTCAGACATGCAAAACCTATTTGCTATGGCTAAAGGCCAACTCACTGTATGTGCTATGCCTTCGTTTGCCGAGTCACACTTACCCAACATATTATCAATGTTTCACCAGCGCATTCCTAACGTAAACCTAAGAATAGTAGACGTTGTTATGGAACAGGTTATTCACGAAGTAACTACCGGGCGCAGTGAAATAGGCTTTTCTTTCGAGCCAGAACGCAAAGACGGCCTTGTATTTAAAAGCCTTTTTACCGATGAGTTTGTTGTAGTAGGAAATAAAGCGTTATTGTCTAGCTTGGGCAAATCACTTAATTGGAAGGATTGTCTCCAGTTCCCTTTGGTGATGATGAACCGTGGTTCTGCGGTACGTCACTGGACGCAGTCTAAGCTTCAACATTTCGGCGAGTTGAATATTATTGCAGAGACAGGGCAACTATCTACCCTTGGAAAACTTATACAAAATGGATTGGGCATATCTATTATGCCTGCTATTTGTAAAGATCAAATGGACGGGCTTGGTCTTGTAACTCTAAGTATTGCTGATGAGCCTTTAGTGAAAAATATAGGAATAATCAAAAACGCAAGAAAGGGCTTGTCGTTACCAGCTCAGTCTTTGTGGGACTTGGCCATTGCGCATTATGCACAAACGACATAACACGCGACGTAATTTACGAGAGTAGGGACTACCATTTCTTTTTAGGAGCAAATAGCTCGTCCAGTTCGTCTCTTTCTTCTTCTTGCTTTTTAGCGCGGTCTTTTTCGTTCACGCTCTTAAGATTGCTTTGAATTTCGTTTAGCCACTCGTTAAGTGTGGAAAGCTTAGATGCAGAGTATTCATCCTGCGGGTTCTGATTTTCCAGCGCCGTTTTGGCTTTTTCAAAATATTGTCTTGCTGAGCCCAACATATTGGTTTGTAGTGCAGCGCGGCCGCGCTTAATAAGCGTCTCTACGTTTACTTTGACCTGCAAACGTTCCAATTGCTTATCTTCATCCATGAATACTTTTGAATCAATTTGCCCTTTACTATGTTCAGAGCGAAGCACAATGCGCAGTTTTTTAACCGCTTGAATGTACTGAATTATCATTTTATCGTTATCAGGCAACGAAAACTCTGAAATGCCAGTCGACTTATCTGACAGCGCAGTCTGCGGTAGCTTGCTCGCTACTCGCTATCCGTTGTTTTAATTCTGCGGTGCTCGATAATTCATTCATGGTTTTGAGTGCATTAAGAATGCGATTGTGAAGAATACCCATGATCCGTGAAGAAACCGGCATATTTACACTTGCAGCGATAATGTTCTCGGTTTCATCAACAATAGTGCGCTGTTTGGCTAACTCGGTGCGACGCTCGGCGTCTTGCTTTTGACGATGTTGTTGAATTGCATTAATGAAAATAGCTGCGATTAGCAAAACAACAATTAAAATAATAATAATCACGTACATGCGTGTGTTTCCGTCTGTTTTTACATCTTATAACGTCAGTTTTTTATCAACCACGAGCGTTACTTTTTGAATTATCTATTGTTATCGGACAATCTTACGGTATTTTTACTTCAAATACACTCCCGCCTAGGCTTCCACCGTTATAAAGGGTAATCGTTCCTATTCTGTCGCCTTGAGAATGCGCGCTTGCAATGAGTTTAGCAAAGAACAGTCCGAGGCCTGTTCTACCTTGGCTTAATTCAAAGTCACATAGCGCGTCGTGGCTTTTAGACAACATTGCTTCGGGGTATCCACTCCCATCATCTTCAACCCTTAAAATCATAAATTCATCTTCATCAATACGGGCTGAAACAAGTATCTTCGACGTGCCATAGCGCATTGCATTTATAATCACATCGTTTAAAAGCAAATAAATTAGCTCACTGTCTAAATACCAACTTAGGTCCTCTTCAGCATCAACAGTAATTTTTATATTTTTCTGAGATACGTAGAGTGCGTTGGAGCCGACAACATCCTCAACTAAATCTTTGACAAAACTTTCATCAACCGTGATAGGCAGGCTTTCTAATTCTGCTCGATATAAAGAGAGTATCTGAACAAGGTTCGTGTTTAGCCTTGATGCTTCATAATGGACACTTGCTACTTGTTCTCTTGCTTCAGTGTTTTGCGGTGAAAGCGAATCGCTCAATGTTTCAATAGATTGAATTAAAAGAAATAGTGAATTCTTCATATCGTGTACAGCAGCAGCTAATACAGATGAAAAATCGATTGAAGATGTAACTTGTTTACTACTGCTCATTATCTATTAAACGCCGTGCGACTCTTTAACCCTAAACATACTGTAGAAGAGATTAGAAAATGAAGGGCAAATTACGCGTAAATTTGTAAAAAAATGAATTAAATTCAACTTTATAATGCTAATTTTGTAATAGCAACTAGTAAAAAACCGTAGTTTTGGTTATAACGGAGGGAGTAAAGTGTCAGTCGATCCCATAATACGGTGTAAAATATGAAGCTACAGCAACTACGGTATATCGTAGAAGTTCTCAATAATAATTTGAATGTGTCTGCAACGGCAGAAAGTTTGTATACCTCACAGCCAGGTATTAGCAAGCAAGTGCGTATGCTAGAGGACGAATTAGGCGTTCAAATTTTTGGCCGTAGCGGAAAGCACCTTACTCACGTAACCGACGCGGGTAATGATGTAATCAACATTGCTCGCGAGATTCTTGCGAAAGTAGAAAGCATCAAAGCCGTTGCAAGAGAACATACACTTCCCGACCAAGGCAAGCTTAATATCGCTACCACGCACACTCAGGCACGCTATGCGTTACCAGACGTGATCCAAGGTTTTATGACAAAGTACCCCAAGGTGTCGTTACACATGCACCAAGGTACGCCTTCTCAAATTAGCGACCTAGCCGCTAAAGGCGAAGCTGACTTTGCTATCGCCACTGAAGCGCTTCACTTGTACAACGATTTAGTTATGCTGCCGTGTTATCACTGGAATCGCAGCGTAATTGTAAACAAAGATCATCCGCTTTCTAAAAAGGGCACAATAGATATTTCAGACATTGCAAAGTATCCGTTAGTGACTTACGTGTTCGGATTTACAGGACGCTCAGAATTAGACCAGGCTTTTGAAAGAGCAGGGCTGACGCCAAAAATTGTTTTCACTGCCACCGATGCCGACGTAATTAAAACTTATGTGCGCTTGGGTGTAGGTATTGGAGTCATCGCGTCGATGGCCGTTAGCGAAGAGTTAGACGATGACTTGGTTAAAATAGACGCAAGCCACTTGTTTGATTACAGCACCACAAAGATTGGTTTTAGAAAAGGGTCATTCCTTAGAAGTTACATGTACGACTTCATTGAGCGATTTGCACCTCACCTTACAAAAGACAAAGTCGAAAAAGCGATGATGCTGAAAAATAATGAAGAAGTTGAAAAAATGTTTAAGGGCGTGACGTTACCAGTTAAGTAACGTTGTGAAAAACCAAGACGAATGAAAAAAGGGGCTGTCGCCCCTTTTTTTTAATCTTTGTTCATAGTGAACTTACGATTAACACTCGATGATATTTACCGCGAGACCGCCTCGCGCTGTTTCCTTGTATTTTGTCTTCATATCGTTACCCGTATCACGCATCGTTTTAATGACTTTATCTAGTGACACTTTTTGCTCACCTGTACCGCGTAGTGCAAGGCGAGAAGCATTTATTGCTTTTATTGCACCCATTGCGTTACGCTCAATACATGGAACTTGCACCAGGCCACCTACAGGATCACAGGTTAATCCAAGGTTGTGTTCCATGCCGATTTCTGCAGCATTTTCTACGGATGCCGCTGTTCCGCCCATTATTTCGGCAAGGGCGCCTGCAGCCATTGAGCATGCAACACCCACTTCTCCTTGGCAACCTACTTCAGCGCCAGAGATAGATGCGTTCTCTTTGTAAAGTATGCCAATGGCTCCAGCGGTGAGAAGAAAGCGGCTTGCTACTTCTTCATCAACAGGTCGAATAAATTTATCTACGTATTGAAGTACGGCGGGGATAATACCTGCGGCACCGTTTGTAGGTGCGGTTACAACACGCCCTCCCGCAGCATTTTCTTCGTTTACTGCCAAAGCAAAAAGGTTCACCCAATCCATAGTTTGCATAGGATCGTTCGTATGCTCGGTTTGAAGGCGACGATAAAGCCCAGGTGCGCGACGTACTACCTTTAGGCCTCCAGGCAGTATTCCTTCGCTCTCAATACCGCGTTGAATACAAGCTTTCATTACTAACCAAATATGATGTAACTGTTGCTTCACTTCATGTTTCGGTCTAAACGTCGTTTCGTTACGCAGCATTAAAGAGCTAATACTTAAACCGTTGTTTTTACACAGCGCAAGTAATTCTTCAGCGGTTTTAAAAGGAAAGGGCACCGAAGCTTGAAGGCTGGCGGCATGCGCTTTAGTTGCGTCAAAATCTTCGTCTTTGATAATAAAGCCGCCACCTATGCTGTAATAGGTTTGCTCTTTAACCAGCTCATCTTTTGAGTAAGCGTAAAACGTCAGTGCATTAGCATGTTTGGGCAGTGTCTTACGGCGATGAAATACAATCGCATTTTTATTCGGGAAGTTGACCTGCTTCTGGCCATTGAGACAAAGTAGTTCGGAATTACGAATATCCTCGAGTTTGCTGTCAATAGCGTCAACATCCACTACGTCGGGAATTTCGCCTAACAAACCTAGGATGACAGCTTTCCCGGTACCGTGTCCGATGCCAGTTTGACCTAGTGACCCAAATAGCTCAACTTTTACGCTATCAACTGAATCGAAAAGCGCAGTATCTTGTGCAAGTTCAGAAACGAACTCGGCACCTGCTTTCATCGGTCCTACTGTGTGCGAACTTGATGGGCCAATACCCACACTGAACATATCGAATACACTGATCATAAACATTCATAAATTAAAACTAAGTAATATTAAGATCATGCATCTACTACGTTAAAAGCTCAATACAGAAATGCTAATAGTGAGATTAGTTTTGCTAATAGGCTGTAAAGTTTAATTTATAGGGCCTTAGACAAGGCTGCCTAATTTTCGATATCAGGGGTGAATATGGTGCGAAAGGTTTCGTAGCATAGCAGCTGTTGCGCCCCAAATCATACGGTGCTGCCAAGGAATAAAGTATATAGGAAAAGTTTTGTTATTTCGGTGAGTATTATGGACTAGGTGGTTCTTTCTATCTAACACATGAGCAAGCGGGACTTCGAAAGCGCTCTCTACTTCATTCTTATCGATAACCGGTGTGAAGTCAGGGTTTACAAAGCCTACAACAGGGGCTATTTCATAGCCACTGATTGTTCTATATTTTGGCAGCATGCCAATAACATCTACGTGAGTAGACGGAAGGCCAACTTCTTCTTCTGCTTCGCGAAGCGCAGCGGCAAAAAAAGAATTGTCGGTTTCATCCACCGCTCCACCCGGAAAGCTGATTTGGCCGGGGTGGTGTTTCAGATGATGTGCACGTTCAGTTAACAGAAGCTGTAGAGAGTTGCCATAGTCTATCAAAGGTATTAACACCGCCGCGGGCCGTCCTGTTTTCTTTAAAGGAAAGTCAGGCTCAGTGTGAGTCAGCCTTAAGTGATGAAATTGTGATAGAAATTCGCTTTTCTTCATAGATACTAATTATTTATAAGTCACAATCCAACGCAAGTTACAAACCAAGGCAGGTCAAAAGCCAGATATTAAGCTTGCCGTTAGAGCGCATAAAACTGTTCTGTTACTGATTCATCATTGCTAGCACGGGCAGTATTTTTGATACCTTATCAAGTGTTTCCTGGTATTCTTCACTTGGTACAGAGTCTAGCACGATACCACCGCCTGCCCAGCAATGTAATCTATTGTTCTCAGCTAACACCGTGCGAATACAGATACTTGAATCCATATCTTCTCGGTACCCCATATAAAACACGCTGCCACAATATATATGTCGGCGGTGAGGTTCTAGTTCATCAATCACTTCCATAGCGCGTATCTTTGGTGCGCCAGTAATTGAACCACCAGGGAACGCAGACGCTAAAAGCGCCAAAGGCGACGACGCGTCGTTTAATTCGCCCGTTACGGTACTAACTAAATGGTGCACCGCTTCATAACTTTCAAGTGCAAAGAGTGCGGGTACTTTTACTGTGTGGGGCTTGCAGTGTTTTGAAACATCGTTACGAAGTAAATCAACAATCATAAGGTTTTCTGCACGGTCCTTTTCGGCGTTAAGCAAACTCTGTGCACTGGCTTTATCTTTTTCAATATCGTCAAAGCGAGGGCGAGTGCCCTTAATAGGCTTAGTTTCTACAACCTTGTTTTTCACACGTAAAAAACGTTCAGGTGAAATAGACGCTATACAGCCTTGTGGAAGGTTGTAATAGGCAGAAAAGGGCGCTCGATTCTGATTACGTAACTCGCAATATGCCTGCCACATGCTTCCTTCAAACTCCGCACTAAATCGCTGTGCCATATTTACCTGATAGCAGTCGCCTGCACGAAGATAAGCGTTAATTTTAGCTAAACATGTTTCGTAGGCGTCTTTCGATAGATTAGATTCAAAGGGCGATGTGAGCTTAAAATCCTTAGATGTTGCTACTTGCATTAACGACTTAAATACTTGCGACAAAGGACGATTATCTGCGCTGCAAAAATATATATAGCCCGTTTGGGTGTCTTCAATAAGTGAATACAGATACAAGCCAACAGTGAAATCAGGTGTACTGTAGTCGCTTTGAGCCATACTGGGTAATGTTTCATAGAATCGACCGGTGTCATATCCAGCCATTCCTGCTACACCAACAACGAAAGGTAAGTGGGTAGTGTCAAAAGTAGCCTTTACTTCGATAGATTCGACTCTGGCATGCAAATGCGCTTGAACCGCCTCGAAAGGCCGCATGTTAAGACGTTGGCGTGAAGAGGTGTGTAAATCGATTAGTTCTGTTTGTTCGCCTTTCGCCTCAATGACAGCGGTAGGTGAAAAGGCCATTATATTAAACCGGCCATCGCTCTTAGAAGAGCCTGAAGTGTCGAATAAAATAGCGTAGGGCTGTGCAGATATTTGTTCAAATAATCTATTGAAAAATAGAGTTTTATCGCAGTCTAGCGCAAATTCGTTGACTAACTCCTGCTGAGTAAAACGGGTGACATGAACATTGATAGTATCTGCGTGTGGCATAGGTTTTTCTGTACTTCTTTTCATCCAGGCCGTCGAGTGCTTAAAAGCAGAAAAGAACGACCGCCAATTTGTAACTGACACTTGCGAACAAGTGTTTTTATTGTCGCTATTACAACGCTTTCTAATGCGTATAACTAATATAGCGCGTAAAAATATCTGGAATTAGCCCCAAGCACATGGTTTTGCATGGTGCGATGTCTTGAGATGCGCTAGTATACGCTTTTTTAGCTAGCTAAGACCACGAAAGCCAAATAAAAAGAGGATGTCATGACCGTTATCCGTCAACAAGACTTCATTGACAGCATTGAAGATGCCCTGCAGTTTATTTCTTACTATCACCCACTCGACTATGTTAAGGCCGTAGAAGAAGCGTACAACAAAGAGAAGAGCCAAGCCGCGAAAGATGCAATGGCCCAAATTCTTATCAACTCGCGTATGTCGGCCGAAGGAAAGCGCCCATTGTGTCAAGACACTGGGATTGTAACCTGCTTCGTTAAAGTGGGTATGGGCGTAACATGGGACAAAACTGACATGACCGTTCAAGAAATGGTTGATGAAGGTACACGCCGCGCTTATCTTAATCCTGACAACCCGCTTCGTGCATCTATCGTTGCTGACCCAGCTGGTGCGCGTAAAAACACGAAAGATAACACGCCATCTGTTGTTCACATCGACATGGTTGCGGGTGAAAAGATTGAAGTAATGATCGCAGCAAAAGGCGGCGGTTCAGAGAATAAATCTAAAATGGTTATGCTAAACCCAAGCGATGATATTGCTGATTGGGTTGTTAAAACATTGCCTACAATGGGGGCGGGATGGTGTCCTCCTGGTATGTTGGGTATAGGCATTGGCGGTACAGCTGAAAAAGCTGCAGTACTTGCTAAAGAAAGCCTTATGGATCCAGTAGATATTCAAGAACTTATTGAACGTGGCCCGCAAACTACTGACGAAAAACTTCGCTTAGAAATTTTTGACCGAGTTAACAAACTGGGAATTGGCGCACAGGGCTTAGGCGGTTTGACGACCGTTGTTGACGTTAAAATTAAGTCTCTGCCTACACATGCTGCATCTAAGCCAGTGGCTATGATCCCTAACTGTGCCGCTACACGTCACGCACACTTTTACTTAGATGGGTCAGGTCCAGCAGAACTTACGCCGCCTAAGCTTGAAGATTGGCCAGAAGTAACGTGGGAAGTGAGTGAAAACACCCGCCGCGTGAACCTTGATGAAGTGACCAAAGAAGACATTCAAGAGTGGAAAGTAGGCGAAACGGTATTACTATCAGGTAAAATGCTTACTGGCCGTGATGCCGCACATAAACGCATTCAAACCATGATGGAAAATGGTGAAGGCCTTCCAGAAGGTGTTGACCTAACCAATCG
Organism: Alteromonas sp. ABH4_454; assembly: GCF_056311775.1. Classification (NCBI taxonomy): domain Bacteria; kingdom Pseudomonadati; phylum Pseudomonadota; class Gammaproteobacteria; order Alteromonadales; family Alteromonadaceae; genus Alteromonas; species Alteromonas sp. ABH4_454. The sequence continues at coordinate 3,027,344 of NZ_CM149972.1, forward strand.
CTTTATCTATTACGTGGGCCCAGTTGACGCTGTAGGTGACGAAGTAGTGGGTCCGGCTGGCCCTACAACAGCTACCCGTATGGATAAGTTCACAGACATGATGCTTGAACAAACAGGTCTTATCGGCATGATTGGTAAAGCAGAGCGTGGCCCAGCAACGGTTGACTCCATTGCAAAACACAAAGCTGTATATCTTATGGCCGTTGGCGGAGCAGCTTATCTGGTATCGAAAGCGATAAAGAACTCACGTGTTGTGGCATTTGAAGATTTAGGTATGGAAGCAATCTACGAGTTTGACGTAGAAGATATGCCGGTAACCGTTGCTGTAGACAGCACAGGTGCAAATGCACATAAGAATGGCCCAGCTATTTGGAAAGCTAAAATAGAAGAGCTTGACGCTTCACTTTCTAAATAGTGAGTTACGGTGAGGCTTTTGCAAAGCTTTTACAAATAACTTGGCTAATGCGAAAATCATCACGAAGTGAGATTATTTCGCTTACCAAAGCAAGTATAAAAGCTTTGATTGATTAAATGAAACGGGCGCGCAGTCGCTCGTTTTTTGTTTTTAATTGAGACTACATGGCCTCGGGCGAGAAACTAACACTCACTTGATTCACCTGTTTTAACCCTTACAAATTGGTATATTTTCATTATTTTGTTTATAGTGCTGTACAAAATAACAGTATGAATGTGCACTATGATTACCAACCTTATCTCAAGCGAACCCGTCGCTTTCTTAATTGCTTTTATTAGTGTTTGTCTATTAGCTCTCTATTCTTTCATCCGCAGCCAAAATATCTCGGCGAAGCTTTTTCAATCTTCACAGTATTGTGACACGTTGCAAAATGAATTGAGCAGCGAGAGGGTGGCTAACGCAAAAATTCAGGCACAAAACGAGGCCCACCAGGCCAGAATTCAGGCGCTGCATGCGGCGCATGAAGACAAGTTAGCGGCTATGAATGCTTCTGAACAACGGTTGCAAACCCAGTTTGAGAACTTAGCAAACCGAATTTTTGAAGAGAAACAGCAGCGCTATACACAACAAACTAAGCACAATATTGAGGCTGTGCTGGCACCGTTTAAAAATGAACTAGATGGCTTTAAACGTCAAATTTCAGAGCAGCATATACGCGAAGGCCAGGAGCGAGCGTCACTTAAAACAGAAATATTAGGCTTAAAAGCTTTAAATCAAAAAATAACAGAAGAAGCAGCTGCACTTACCAATGCACTAAAAGGTGATAACAAGAAGCAGGGTAACTGGGGTGAAGTCGTTCTTGAACGCATTCTTAAGGAATCTGGTTTACGGGAAGGACACGAATTCGAAACTCAAATGTCTGCGACATCTGAACAAGGCAAGCGTTTCCAGCCTGATGTAGTAGTGCATTTACCAAATGATAAAGACGTCATCATAGATTCAAAAGTAAGCCTTGCAGCTTATGAGCGCTATTTCAATTGTGATGATGAAACGGAAAAAGCGCAGTTTTTAAGTCAGCACGTAGCTTCAATTAAAGGGCATATTAAAGGTCTTGGCGCAAAAGACTACCAGAACTTAAAAGGATTAAAGACGTTAGACTACGTTTTACTTTTCATTCCCATAGAACCCGCTTTTTTAATTGCTGTAGAAGAAGAGCCCGACTTGGTCACCATGGCGCTAAACCACAATATTATGCTGGTAAGCCCTACAAACTTACTTGTAGCGCTTAGAACCATTAATAATATTTGGCAATACGAGTACCAAAATCAAAATGCACAGCTTATTGCTGAACAAGCCGCTAAGTTATACGACAAGTTTGTAGGTTTTGTTACTGATATGGAAAAAGTAGGAAAGTCTATGGATACCGCTCAGGCAAGTTATGAGCAAGCAATGAATAAACTAACTAACGGGCGAGGGAACATCGTTAGACAAATTGAAAAGTTCCGTGAACTTGGGGTCCAGCCAAGTAAGAGGATGTCACAGCATCTACAGCAACTTTCGAAAGACGATTAAAAAAGGCCGCGATTGCGGCCTTTTTTACATTTTTAGTAAACGTTATGAACGTTTCATGCGTCTACGCAGGTATACCGCTGGTGCAAGAAGTAATGCAATCCAGCCCATAGAACCACCAGACTTATCGTTAACTGCAATAGTTACGGTTTCTGTAGTTGTATCGATACCGTCTGTCGCTGTTACTTCTACCGTCACAGTTGTCGATTGCTCATGACTTGGTGCAGTACCAGTGAATGATGTCATTTCAACACCATTGATAGCGATCGTAACGTCATCGCCGTCTGCGTCAGTTGCTGAAGCTGTTACGGTAAATGACTCGCCTTCATCAACGCTTGATGGCGCAGAAATTGAAAGTACTGGTGCATCTTGAACGCCAGCAACTTGTACAGTTACCGTACCTTCACCAATGATATCACCTTCTACAACTTCACCTTCATCAGTAGTTGTACCTTCAACTTGGACTGTGTAGGTAAATGAGTCTTCACCAAAGAAGTCTGTATTTGGTGTGTAGGTTACCGTACCATCATCGTTAACTGTCACTGAACCGTTTGCTGCTTCAGTAGTAACTGTAACAGTTGACGGGTCAAGTGGCTCTTTATCGATAGTAATTGGCGTAAACGTTCGGAAATCACCTGAAAGTGATTCCATTGTAAACGTGTTAATGATCGTGCTATCCATCTCGTTAGCAAGGATGTTAGCCGTTACCGACGCATCTTCATCAACAGTTAGCATATCATCCATGTATTCGCCTGAAGGAAGAACAGTACCTGCGTAACTGATCGTTACTTCATCACCAGCATTAGCTGTTAATGCGAACTCATCACCTTCCGCAGGAAGCGTGCCTTGAAGGCCATCTGTCGTAAGTGAAGCGAAAGTAGTACCAACGCTACCAGATGCGTTTTCAGCACCTACAACCGTTGCATATACTGGCGTGTCCATTGGACCGTAAACAAAGTTAACGCTGCCTGTTTCATACTCAAACCATACCTGGAAATTAAAGCTTGTACCATCTTCACCCCAAATTTGAGCATTTTCCCACTCAACAACAAAGTGACCTGTACCTAAAGGAACTGCCCATATTCTGCCCGTCCCTGCGCCGCCACCTTCTAGATCAAAGTCGGTCCAGTAAGGAGCAACAACGTTATTTGGTTCGCTCAGGCTAGGAAGTACCTCTGCGAATGGAGTAGTAATATTACCCGAACTTGTACCCAACGAGACAAAGCCATTCGTTGAAATTTGCATAGTCGTGTATTCACTACCTAAATAAGTGATAGCCTGAGGTAGACTAACTGTAATAGACGTATCATCACATGCGTCAGAGCATTGGATAGGCTCAGCCCCTCTAACAAACGCCATAGGTAGGTAACGTGGTGCGCCTAGACTTTCAAGTAAATCACCGATTGAAGTATCTGCGCTCATTGAGAATGACGCAGTATTCAGTGCACCTTCCCAGTATAATGTGCCAGAATCAGCGTCGAAGCTTACCGGCTCTTGGTTGCCGTTTTTGACCGCAGAAATAGTTGACGGGTTGATGTCGTATTTATGGTCAATCTCACCAGAAATGCTGATCATACCTGTAACATCGGTGTTGGTCGCAAATGCTTCAGTAACAACTAGCTCACCTTCAGCGGCAAGTTGAGTACTCACATCACTATCAAATAGAGTTGGTTCATCGCTGCTGATTGGGTAAACCGCTACAGGAATAAAGTAATCCGTCGTTGTATCGTCTGTATCTGCCCAGTTGATGCCACCGAAAGACCATGAGCCTGTAGAGGCTGTTGTAACGTCTACCGCAACCATAATTTCAGCAGAAGCACCTGCTGGCAGAGTAGCCATTTGTGGTGTAACGGTTGCTACAATAGCAGAGTCGTTAAACATAGCTGTTGCATCAACAGTCACTTCTTCGTCGCTAGTATTAGTAACCGTGATAGACATTTCACAGTTCAAGTAGCAGCTACCATCTACCAAGCTTAGATCACTGTATGTAAGCTCAACGGTTGTAGCACGAGGTAGATCTAAACGACCTGCACCCATGTCAAAGTTGTCTGCTTGTGTAGCTGCATCTTCTTTAAGTACGTCTCGGATAGAAGACGTTACAAGAGCACTCTTAATTTGCTGTGCAGTCCAGTCTGGGTGCATTTGTTTAAGTAGAGCCGCTGCGCCTGCTACGTGTGGTGACGCCATAGACGTACCATTTTTGAACGAGAAAGATTCGCCTTCATGTCCTGGTGCATCTGGTGACTCACCCGAGAAAATACGTGTACCAGGTGCCGCAATATTAGGCTTAAGGAACGTAGGATCACCGTTTGGCCCACGAGAGCTGCTTTCATTCATGATGTCAGCAAGGCTATCTGAGACCACTCGAACAATTTCACTACCAATGGTCACATTTAGCGACTCGTCTGTTTCCACTGCAAGAGTTGCAAGCGCTTGTCCTGGCGTAGCAGGGAGCATTAACGAAGGAATAGTTTGCGCTTCGCTTAGGCCGCCCATTAAGATTGGTGCTTCTCCGCGACCATCTACGTTGTGGATGAGCACGGCTTCGGCGCCAGCTGCTTCTGCGTTTTCAATTTTTGTTACGAAACCACAAGTGCCACGGCTGATAAGTGCAATTGCACCCTCAAACGCGCCAGCGTCGAATGCATCACAACCTTCCACATTTTCCGCATTAACTTCACCAGCATAAACAACCGGTGCCGTAATTGGGCTATCGAAAACAATTGCAGGGTTACCCACTGAATAAAGCGCAGGGATTGAACCAATTGTGGTATCACCTTCGATAGTCACTTCGTTTGCAAACAAACGACCCGTTGTTGTGTTTGCAACCGTGATAACGTCTTCAGAACAACCCGGGCAACCAATTGTACCTTCACCCGGACCATCGTTACCCGCTGCAAATACGGTAACTACACCAGCATCGTGCATGGCTTCAAGTACATCTTCGTATACAGAGCCGTTAGGGTTACCGCCAGCGCCGCCGCCCCAAGAGTTATTAACAACATCAGCGCCGTCTGTCAGTGCAGCTTCAAGCATTGACAGTAACATTGAAGATGCACCGCTTGAAGATGCAGGGTTTGCTGGAGTTGCGTACAGGCCTTTGTACACCATCAGGTAGGCAGCTGGTGCCACACCAGAAATCTCTGCTTCAGCACCGTCGCGCTCAGCCATAACACCGTAGTTACCCACCGCAGTACCAGCAACGTGAGTACCGTGACCGTTAAAGCCTAGCGGGCTTTCATATTCATCTTCAACAACTGCGAAGCCTTCTACGATATCCGCTGCACGTGCCACAATTAGCTTGTTGTTACAAAAATCAGGGGCTTCTGAACAGTAATCGTCAGTAGGTAGGGTATCTGCGGCAGGCGCTTCGAAGTTCTCTCCGCTAAATAGAGGGTTCTGTGGGCGAATACCACTATCGATGATAGCTACTTTGACACCTGCACCGGCACTTTCTTTACCGCCAAACTGTTCCCAAGTTTCAACCGCACCGATTAAGTCTAAGCTGGCATCCATTTGTGCGTGGTGAATAACGTCTGGGTATACCGCTTTAACTGTAGATAGGCTCGAAAGCTTATCAAGCGCGCTTTTCGATACAATACCAGCAAAACCGTTGAATGCCGCTGTGTAAGACAAGTCAGCTTTAAATGATTTATCAAACGCTTTGATTGATTGGATAACAGATTGCTGTTGAGTTTCAAGGAACGATTTATATTCCTTAGCTGCGTTTGACTCAAAGTTAACCTTTTGCCCTTTATGCGCAGACATACTGCTAACACTCGGGTTAACAGCGCTAAATTGCGCCATTGGTACGTCGTTTAACTGAACGATAACGCGAACACTATCACTACTTGTTTGGATAGCATTTGCAAGAATATTCTTTTTATCGAAAGAAGCCTCAATTGCGTTTTGTTGTTCAACGCTGTGGCCGGAGATTTGATTTGATAGAGCAAACGCGCCAAAAGCAGAACCTGCTAGTGCAGTTGCAACTACCGTACTGATAATTGTTTTTTTCATAATTATTCTCGTGTGAATAGTTCCCTGGGCCTGACGGTCTTTATTTGCTTTAAAGGCTTAATGCCCTTTTTTAATAGCTATTTGCCGTCATGACACATTTATTGTTAGCACAATTTCGCGGGTTATGTAATGTGTATTTCAGAAATACACAAATTACATATTTTGTTACATTTGGGTGTCAGTTAAATTTGAAATAAAACTAGAATAATTGGCTGCTGAAGTAATAGTTCGTCGAATAAAATTGAAATAAAATTACATAAAAAACCACCAGCGAACTTTGTGTTTCGCTCAATTATACAATTTTACTATGAGGATTATCCTACGCTGTTTTCATAAAATTTACATGAGCTTTACTTTATTAGGACGATTATCCTTTTAATTTAGACTAATTGAGTATAGTGATTTCATCCATCTGAATTATTACCTTCGAATAAGTAAGACACTCCTGCAATTCCTCATCTAGCATATCCCAAACTATAAAAGTCGCTATTAACCCTCATATTTAAGGGGAACAAACGTGAAAGACAGAAATCATTTGGCCGAAGTAAAAACAACAAATCAGGTCGAAATCATTACAAAAGGGGTTGTTGATATCCCAATGCTTCAAATTTTGTCATCAGAAGGCGAGATTATCGAAAAAGCGGTAGAGCCTGAACTTGACCAAGATGAAGCATTAAAAATTTTTAATACCATGCATTATATCCGCGTTTTGGACGAACGCATGGTAGGTGCACAACGTCAGGGGCGTATCAGTTTCTATCTTGCGAGTACAGGTGAAGAAGCCGCATCAGTAGCAAGTGCTGCTGCGTTATCAGACGATGACATGATTATGTCGCAATATCGTGAACAAGGCGCTCTGGCCTACCGTGGTTATACGACCGAACAATTCATGAACCAAATGTTTAGCAATAAGGACGACCCTAACAAAGGTCGTCAAATGCCTATCCATTACGGTGACAAGCCCCTTAACTTCATGACCATTTCCTCGCCTTTAGGCACACAAATCCCTCAAGCTTCTGGTTACGCTTACGGACAAAAAATGTCGGGTAAAGACGTGGTGACCATTTGCTACTTTGGTGAAGGTGCAGCTTCAGAGGGCGATTTCCATGCTGGCTTAAATATGGCAGCTGTACTGAATTGCCCCGTAATTTTCTTTTGTCGTAACAATGGTTACGCCATATCAACGCCCGCAGAAGAGCAATTTGCAGGTGATGGTATTGCGTCTCGCGGCTTAGGCTACGGTATCAAAACTATCCGTGTTGACGGTAACGATGTGTTAGCTATTTATGCCGCTACTAAAGAAGCCCGCCGAATCGCCATTGAAGAAAAGTGCCCTGTGCTCATTGAAGCCATGACGTACCGCTTAGCTGCACACTCAACGTCGGACGATCCAACAGGCTATCGCTCTCGTGAAGAAGAAGACAAATGGCGTGCAAAAGACCCTATCGCTCGTATGGAAAAATGGCTGGAAAGCAAAGGGTGGTTTGATGCAGCTGAAAATCAAAAGCGTGTTGATAAAGCAAGACAAGATGTATTAGCTGCGATGAAGAGTTGTGAGAAAACAGACGTATGTGCTATCGACGATATAGTAGAAGACGTTTACGACACAGCGCCATGGCACCTAAAAGAACAACTTAACGAACTAAAAGCACACATAAAGAAATACCCAAAGATGTACCCTAAAACCGCAGGGAGAGTGAAATAATGGCCAAGATGAACTTACTACAAGCAATTAATAATGCACTCATCACTGCCATGACCGAAGATGAGAAAGTAATGGTCTTTGGTGAAGATGTGGGTCACTTTGGTGGTGTATTTCGGGCAACGAGCCATCTTCAAGAAAAATTTGGCAAAGCCCGTTGCTTCAACACGCCACTCACTGAGCAAGGCATTATTGGCTTTGCCAATGGTTTAGCCTCGCAAGGCTCGGTTCCTGTTGCAGAAATTCAGTTCGGTGATTACATCTTTCCAGCTTTTGATCAAATAGTAAACGAAACAGCGAAGTGGCGTTATCGTTCAGGTGGACAGTTTGATGTAGGTACATTAACTATCCGCACTCCATACGGCGGTGGGATCGCAGGTGGACATTACCATAGCCAGTCACCTGAAGCGTTCTTTGCACATTGCCCAGGTCTTAAGATTGTTATCCCTCGTGATCCGTACCAAGCAAAAGGTTTATTACTTGCGTCAATTCGCGATAAAAACCCCGTATTGTTTATGGAGCCTAAGCGACTTTACCGTGCCTCCGTATCAGAAGTACCAGAAGAAGATTACGAGCTACCGCTAGGTAAAGCGGATATTGTGCAGGAAGGTAGCGATATTACGCTTCTAGGTTGGGGGGCACAGATAGAAATCTTGCAAAAAGCTGCAGAAATGGCCCTTGAAGATGGTGTGTCCTGTGAAATTATCGACTTGCGCAGCATACTTCCGTGGGATGTTGAAACAGTGATGCAATCTGTCATGAAAACTGGTCGTCTACTGATAAACCATGAAGCTCCGTTAACAGGTGGCTTTGCAAGTGAAATAGCAGCAAGCATTCAAGAGCGCTGTTTTCTATATCTTGAGGCGCCGATTGCTAGGGTTTGTGGTTTAGATACGCCATATCCATTGGCTCATGAAAAAGAATACATGCCAGACGAAACCAAAACGTACGAAGCTATTAAGCGTACGCTTCATTATTAAGCCGGGAGACAATGATATGACAATTGAATTTATCTTACCGGATATAGGTGAAGGTATTGTTGAATGTGAACTTTTAGAATGGTTGGTTTCAGAAGGTGAACACATTGAAGAAGATCAGCCCGTAGCTGAAGTAATGACCGACAAAGCCACCGTTCAAATTCCAGCTATGCATGCTGGGGTGGTTAACAAGTTGCATTATGCGGTTGGCGATATTGCTAAGGTTCATGAGCCACTATTTTCAATGACGCCGGATGATGCGAACGATGCAGTAGCAAATAGCGACACAAGCACTGAGGCAAATACGCAACGTATAAAAGAAAACGATAGCGCTGAAGGGCCTGAACATACAACTGCCGGCCAAAGTGGTTTATCAGCTTCAGGTGATTCCAACGGCAAACACATTGAAGACTTTATACTGCCAGATATTGGTGAAGGTATCGTTGAGTGTGAAATTGTGAAATGGAATGTGGCTGAGGGCGACGACATCGAAGAAGATCAAGCTGTTGTTGAAGTGATGACTGATAAAGCAGTGGTTGAAATTCCTGCCAAAAATGCGGGAACCGTGCATCGGCTTTATTACGCCCAAGGTGACATCGCTAAAGTACATAGTGCCTTGTTCGCACTAGAAGTTATCGGCGAATCTGCGGTAACAAATGACACGTCTGACAGCTCAGATGATAAATCTAAACTGTCAAGCACGAGTTCATCAAATGCTGTACCACAAAACTTAGATGACAGCCCACAATCGAAATTCAGTGACGGTGAGTTTGAGCCACCTATTGCTATTGAAGGTAAAGTGCTAGCGAGCCCTGCGGTAAGACGTGTTGCTAGAGAAAAGAATATCGACCTGTCTACAGTTAAAGGCTCTGGTAAAAAAGGGCGTATTCTTAAGTCTGACGTGTTGAATCTACAACATTCGAATGTTGATGCGTCGTCTCAAAATACGTCATCTTCTGCGCCAAGCTCATCTACCGCAGATAAAGGTGATTCGAATAGCACAAGCACTGTGATTAAAGGCACCGTTAAGACGGAAAAAGTGCGCGGTATTCAGGCCGCAATGGCCAAGCAGATGTCCGCGTCGGTCTACACAATTCCTCACTTCACTGTAAGCGATGAGTTAGTGATGGACAACCTAATGTCGTTACGTAGCTTGCTTAAGCCTGAGTTTGAGGCGAACAATGTTAAATTAAGCTTTATGCCATTTTTCGTTAAAGCGATGTCGCTGGCACTTAACGAGTTTCCTGTAATTAACAGTCAACTCAATGAGGATGCCACTGAGATTAGCTACTATTCTGATCACAATATTGGCTTTGCGGTAGATTCCAAAATTGGACTTCTTGTGCCTAATATTAAAAGGGTACAAGATCTTTCACTACTGGATATTGCCGTTCAAATGCAAGATATTATCGAGCAAGCGAGGGCAGGGCGCGTAGCCGGCGAGCATTTAAAAGGTGGTACTATCAGCATCTCAAACATTGGGGCTATCGGCGGTATCACTGCTACGCCGGTAATTAACAAGCCGGAAGCCGCTATTGTGGCGTTAGGTAAGACTCAAAAGCTTCCTCGCTTTGACGATGAGGGTAATGTTAGCGCACAACATATCATGGCAGTTAATTGGTCGGGTGATCACCGAATTATTGATGGTGCAACTATGGTGCGCTTCAATAATTTATGGATGAGTTATCTTACCCAGCCAGAAAAAATGCTAATGCACCTTAAATGATCTATTTAGTGCATTTTTATATGCTGTAGCGTAATAGTAAGGAGGCCAATATCAACGTATTGGCCTTTTTTTGTTTTGTGTACCTCATCGCGGGATGGCGTTATTATAGTTTCCTATAAACAAACAAATATTTTACTGAGGTTTTGTGCTTAGTTATCAACACGCCTTTCATGCTGGCAATCACGCCGACGTCATCAAACATCTTTGTTGGATTGGTGTTATCAACGCCTTAAAAAAGAAAGACAAGCCCTTTACGCTTTTTGACACGCATGCCGGTGCTGGCACATATGATTTAACCGACGACCTATCGTCAAAGAACAAAGAATACGAATCAGGTATTTCCCGTCTTTTCGGGCAAGGTGATGGAACTGCAACTCCAGGAAACCTGGCTCCCAAAAACAAGAGCACGGAAAATTTGCCAAGCTTACTTAATGACTACCTGTCATTATGTGAACCTTTCTTAGCGCAACAGCAATATCCAGGCTCTCCTGCAATAAGCGCTAAGGCTAAACGCGGTATTGATACTTTACATTTAATGGAGCTTCATCCTGGCGAGTTTCAAAAATTAGAGAAAAACATGTCGCGACTTCGTACCGGACATAGCCATACACACAAACGGGATGGCTACGAAGGACTTCGTGCTCTCACCCCACCAAAGCCCAATCGCGGTGCTATTTTAATTGACCCTCCATACGAAAGAGCGAATGAGTATAGCGACCTTGTTAAAGGCGTTGCACAGGTGTTGAAACGTTGGCAGCAGGCGCAAATTGTCGTGTGGTACCCACTGCTATCAGAAAGGGCTGGCGCTAAAAGCGGTGCAAGTGAGGCTATGTGCGACAAACTCGCAGAACTTGGCAGACCCTGCTTCAAAGCTGAGATATGTGTTGCAGAAAATACGTCTGACGCAGGCATGTATGGTTCTGGTGTGTTTGTACTGAACCCGCCATGGCAGCTAGATACGAACCTAGACAGTGCATTAACAAGCGTTGTTGACATGCTAGGTGAAAATGAAACGGGTTTTCATGCCACGGCGCAAATTACTTGGGTAAATGAAGATTCCTAATTAATGGTATTGATAGTCAACTAGGTGCCAATTAACCGCAAGCACATAGTTAATTGGCTAATTACTGGGTGAATAGTACATCAATAATTCCATAACCGTGAAACAATGAAATGTCTCAGCTTAAAGGTTTAAAACACTTTTACATACCAGATGAACAGTCGATTTACTTGCTATCCCATGCGGATGCAAAAAAACTGAAAGACTGGGTAAATCTTTGTATGTCTCAACTTGCTGGGTTGGGGTATAGCGATATTGAACTTTTAGGAAAAGGCGCATTTGGTTTTGCATTTGCAGGGAATGCGCCGAGTGGAGAATCACGGGTATTTAAGTTCTCGCGTATAACCTTGCCGCAGCATGTCCAAGACCGCTTAGAAGAAGAAGCTTTTATGCTTTCTCACGTTAACCACGAGTTTGTGCCGCGTTTTATTGAATATCAGCAGATACGTAAGCAATCAATATTAGTGATGGGCAGAGCGCCTGGTGAAGATTTAGAAAAAGTAAGCTTGAAAACAGGCCCTTTGTCGCCCCGTATAATCGTGAAAATAGCCGTTCAAGTGGGCGAGCTTTTGTCGAGTTTTCGCCAATACAGCGAGAATGGCGAAATTAAGCCTATTGTCCACGGCGATATTAAACCCTCAAATCTGGTCTGGGATGCCACTAATGAATCTATAGGCTTAATAGACTGGGGGTCTTCGGTCTTCGCTCAGACCGATATCGCTGGGCAATATGTGGGTAACAACGTCATGGATTTGATGTCCGGCGAACTTCATCAGACGAACGCACGGCTTGGTGACGTTTACTTTATTGGGGAAGAGCAGTTAAACGGTGCGCTTTCAAGCCCGCGCTTTGATGAGCAGGGATTAGCTAGCACGCTATACGCTTTAGCATCTGGGCAATCTTGTCGCTATGGAAGTAAAGTTATTACGCCATCATCCCTCGGGTTACCCAAAATGCTTGCTAATATTTTGGAATATATGCTTAGTGATGACCCTGTAAAAAGAAGACAGGGTGGCGATTATTTGTTTAACCACCTTCACGTTTTAAAAAACATGGTTTTCACCCAAGACAAACCTACGCAATACACGCCGTTAATACCCACTTGGCTCACCCATACTTTTAATGCTGACATTGAAACCGTCGTTTACAGTTCGCGGAAGTCTTATTTACGCCAACAAGCGCTGCTATCTGACTCTTTAGATGATAAAGACGTAGAAGAGTTACGCTACATAGACGATGCGCAATTTGACCGCTACTACAAAAACTACCTGCAAGGTATGGGAGATACTGAAAAAGCATTCGTATCAGCCATCAGTAGGCTAGGACGCTACCCAGTAGTAGGCGGTATGGCGGTACGTTGGGAGCCAGAGGGTATTTATGTAGATTCCAGCCTGAACTTGTATGATGAAACCCTCAAAACTACCTTTGATTTAGCGGTAAATAACGTGATTAATTTAGCGAGAGCTATACACAAGCCAGCCGTTTTTAAATGCTGTATGTTTAATGCGAAGAATACGCTTCATATTGAACGCGACAGCGAAGATGAAGATTTTCTACCTGGTAATGACCTTTCCATTCCTTATGAGTTGTCACGTGTTTCTGCACAAAAAGACGAGAGCCGAACTCACTCTTACTTTGAAGACGGCGATGATCCTGATGAATTACTTAAGCTGCCGAAAGATATCATCGAAACTATCGTACAGTTAAACACAATTCATCACACAGGATGTATTATATTTGAAGCATTACCTAAACACCTGAAGATACACAACTATTATACCTTGCTTGACCATAGCCAAGAAGAGCGCTTTAAAGCTTTACTGGCGCAACTAGTGCAACAAATTCCTAACATAAAAGGGCTAGGCATTTCAGGGTTTATGAAGTTACCCTATAAAGATACGCGCTTTTTTGAGCATAAAGCAAAATTGCCTGAAAAATATTACCCGCGAAACCCCAAAGCAGTTATAGAAGAGAACGTACAACATGTCCGAGATTAAACTATCATCACTATTTGAACTTGAAACAGTGGAAGCTGGCATCTATCGAGGTCAAAGCTGGGATTTAGGCTTTAGAGCTTTATTTGGCGGGCAAGTTTTGGGACAAGCTCTGGCAGCTGCTTATGAGACCGTATCACCAGACAGAGTGGCCCATTCATTCCATACCTACTTCCTTTTACCGGGCGATGCTAAAAAACCGGTTGTATACGACGTAGAAATAGTACGAGACGGAAGAAGTTTCTCGGCTCGTCGCGTCAAAGCGATACAAGATGGCAGAAACATATTCTACATGACTGCATCTTTCCAAGTGCCACAAGAAGGCATGGAGCATCAGAATCCCACCATGCCCGATGTCCCTCCGCCTGAAGAAGTGCAATCTGACATAGAGTTTTACGAAGCGAACTTCAACAAAATAGCGCGCCCTATGCAGGAAGCGTTAAGCTACCACAAACCGGTTGATATTCGCACCGTAGATGCAGCAAATTCATATCATTCAGCTAAGCGTGAACCTACCCGCTATATTTGGTTAAAAGCAAGAGATACCATGGATGCGCAACTTGCCGTGCACCAAGCTGCACTTGCTTACGCATCAGACTATCATTTTTTAAGTACCTCATTACAACCTCATGGTGTTGCTGTAACTGATAAGTCACTTCGCATTGCAACCATTGATCATGCAATGTGGTTTCATCGCCCAATTAGCATGAATGAATGGATGTTATATGCAATGGAAAGCCCATTTAGTGGTGGGTCTAGGGGCTTAGTTCGCGGTCAGATTTTTAATCAAAAAGGCGAACTTATTGCATCAACCATGCAAGAAGGGTTAATGAGAAAAGTAGACGAATAGGGAATAAGCGAATGCGTTATAAGTTAGGTTCAGCAACACCGCAAGTTCACCAGAGCGCTTTCATTGCACCGGGGGCTCACGTTATTGGAAACACAGAACTTAAAGAGGGGGCCAGTGTTTGGTTTAACGCGGTAATCCGTGGCGACATGGACAAAATATCGGTGGGTGAGAATACAAATATCCAAGACGGCAGCGTGTTACATACTGATGCGGGAATTCCTTTGGTCCTTGGCAAAGGAGTGACAGTAGGTCATAAAGTTATGCTTCACGGCTGTGAAATTGGCGATTACTCGTTGATAGGTATTAACGCCGTGGTGCTAAACGGTGCGAAAATTGGAAAGTTCTGTATTATTGGCGCTAATACACTAATCACTGAAAACATGGAAATCCCAGACTACAGCTTAGTTGTAGGAGCACCTGGCAAAGTTATCAGAACTTTTGATGAAAACGTAGAGCCAAAGTTAAAGGCCTCAGCAGACCACTATGTCAGCAACGCAAAGACTTACATGACATCTTTGAAACAGATTGATGAGTAATCATCCTACTCGCGATTTAATTTTTTCTTCCCCATAAAAAATGCCCAGAACAAACGTTCCGGGCCTAGGGGAATGGCTCATTGCTGAGCCGTGCGCTAACTTTTACAGGGAGAGTTTAAATAAAAAACTTTAAACGGACAATGAGTATAGTTTAAATTAGCTCAAAATATAAACAGCAATTGTGTGAATTTTATCTTACACCCTGATTAATAACGTAAGTATAGAAATAACCTTAAATATATCAATGAACTAAATGCTGGTCGGATGTGGTAAAAATTTTAACTCAATTTGACGCACTTATTCACTCGGCCGTAACTTTCCCATCTTTATAGCCTTTTGATTCCTGCATATACATAAAAGTGAATGTGTAGTTCGGCGCTCATTCATCTTATTTATGTTCAAAACAGACGGTTGTTCCTTTTAACCAAACTTGTAGTATGACGGCATTGGTCATGCTTTTAAGGCTAGACACTAACTATAATCATTGGCTCTCACAAAAATAAGGATGGATTATGCAATCTTTTTCTACTTTTATACCGCCTGAACGTACCTTGATGGGACCAGGACCATCCGACGTTAATCCAAGAATACTAAATGCCATGGCTAGACCTACTTTAGGTCATTTGGATCCTCTATTCATTGAGTTAATGGATCAAACGAAACAGCTATTACAATATGCATTTAAAACCGAAAATGCTCTCACTATGCCCATTTCTGCCCCTGGCTCCGCGGGTATGGAAGCGTGTTTTGTTAATCTGGTAGAGCCTGGCGATAAAGTACTTGTTTGTATTAATGGCGTTTTTGGCAACCGCATGGTCGAAAATGTTGAGCGATGCGGTGGTGAAGCTATCACTATTAAAAATACTTGGGGTGAGCAAACCGACCTTAACGCTGTTGAAGATGCTTTAAAAACCAACCCCGATATAAAAATTCTTGCCTTTGTTCATGCAGAAACATCAACGGGTGTACGCAATGAAGCCAAAGCACTGTGTGAAATAGCCCAAAAATATGATTGTTTAACTATTGTCGACGCGGTTACTTCATTAGGGGGCATTGAGTTAGATGTAGATGGATGGGGTATCGATGCTATTTATTCAGGCTCACAAAAATGCTTAAGTTGCGTGCCGGGAATTTCACCAGTTTCTTTTAGCGATAAAGCAGTTCACGTCATTCAAAACAGAAAAACAAAAGTGCAAAGCTGGTTCTTAGACATGAATTTGATTGTCGGTTACTGGGGCCAAGGCGCAAAACGTGCGTACCATCATACGGCGCCCGTGAACACTATGTATGCAATGTACGAATCACTTCTAATATTAAAAGAAGAAGGGTTAGAAAATGCGTGGAAGCGACATGCCGCAGGCCACGAAAAACTTGCACAAGGTTTAAGTGACATTGGTTTAGAGCTAACCGTAGACAGTGCTTATCGCTTACCTCAGCTAAATGTTGTCAAAATACCAGATGGCGTAGATGATGCAGCCGTTCGGAAGCAACTACTTGAAGATTTTAATCTAGAAATAGGGGCTGGGCTGGGCGATCATGCAGGAAAAGTATGGCGTATTGGGCTGATGGGTTATGCGTGTAAACCACGCAACATAGACCACTGTCTTGCAGCGTTGCGAAGCGTATTGAAATAGCAGCTTTTTGAAACAAGCCAGGGTGACCAAACCCCAAATATTTACTTTTACCTAATGCCTAATAAACGCCAACATGCGAAGCTTCTAAGTTGTTAAACATGTTGGCTTTTTGAGCTTCATCTTTTGAAATAATCTCAACTAGTTGCCCCTGTTTACTATTGTTAACACGAGGCTTAACTTATAAATAACGCTGCTCGACGAAGTTGTAACTCTCTAACTTGCGGTTCAGTGCTAATATTTCCTGCATCAAATACATTCATACACTATTCAGCCATGTACATTTATTCTCAATAACAAAGTGAATAAACATGTCTTCTGAAAAGGAATCATTATGAAATTATTTATGCATACTAAACCAAACATGTTCACAAGAGCGCTTTGGGCTTCAGCAGTAATCGCATTGTCCGCCCCAGTGGTTTCTGCTCAAGCTGCACAAGATGCAGTAATAAATGTTCAAGGCGTAGGTGCTGTAGAAGTGACACCAAATGCTTACTCAGTGAAGTTGGTTGTTGAAGAAGAGGGCGCGACGGTAGGCAAACTCAATACGCGACTAGATGCAGACTTGCGTTCTATCGTTAAGTTTCTCCTTAATCAAGGCATAGACGAAAAGCATATTCAAAGTATGCAAGTGCGCTTGCAACCTCGTTATACCAATACACCGCAAGGACGACAGCAAGAAGGTTTCACTCTGTCTCGTGATATCACAGTCACCTCAACCGATCTTGAAACCTACGATAAAGTGCTAGATGGCGTGCTAAAGCGTGGTGTTGACCGTATCCAACAGTTTAACTTTATCACTATTGGTGAAGGCGATGCATACCAGAAAGCTCTAATTGCTGCAGTGAAAGACGCAAAGCAACGCGCCCACTTATTAGCGAAAGAATTAGAGGTGGAAGTAGGTGAAGTAGTTGCAATCTCAGAATCTGGTGGCAATATGCCGATTCCAGTAATGCGTGCTGAAGCTTTTGCCAAAGACATGTCTATGTCTTTACCGGGTCAAGAGCGTATAGAAGCGCGGATTAATGTGTCTTTTAATATTGTTCAATAGCAGGAAATTCGTTTGAAAGAACAACAGTACAGCCAGTTAGTCGCCCAAGCAAAGAGCTTGGTTTCTGGCGAGCATGATCTCATTGCTAATATGGCCAACATCAGTGCACTGCTTTTCAATAACCTCGAAGAGGTAAATTGGGCAGGCTTCTATCTTTTTAAAGAAGAGCAATTGGTACTTGGTCCATTCCAAGGTCAGCCCGCTTGCATTCGTATTCCCCTAGGAAAGGGCGTTTGCGGTACAAGTGCAAGTACCAGAACCGTTCAGCGTATAGCCGATGTTCATCAGTTTGCAGGACACATTGCTTGTGATGCCGCGTCTAACTCTGAGATTGTTGTTCCACTTGTACTCAATGATAAGCTCATCGGCGTACTGGATATCGACAGCCCTGTGTTTGAACGTTTTAGTGAAGAAGACGAAAAAGGGCTCGTTGAAATTGCTCAAATTCTCATGGATTCGCAGAAATAATTATGAAATCCAGTGTCGACATACACGTTGTTTTATCCACATTTGAAGATATGGAAGACTTTCATGATGACCCAGATGAGGCATCTGAACGTTTAAACTTCATTCTTCACGCGGTTTATGACAATGCAGAAGAAGATATCGAAACACAGCGTTTAGAGCAAATTTTGCACTACGCATGGGAATCTTGGCAACAAGATAAGCATTTATTAGAAATAGATGACGACGAATTGCTTGATTGGGTTGACCACACGCTGGCAACTTGGGATGATGCAAGTAACGATGAAATCTCCTGAATAATTTAGAAAGTTAATGGAATCACCAGAGAAGTTTACTAACAGTAAGGAAGTGATAGCTTTCCTTGCAGAGACCTTTCCGAAATGTTTTAGCATTGAAGGCGAGGCCCGCCCACTTAAGATCGGTATTTTTCAAGATCTAGCCACTCGTTTAGAAGAAGAGGAACGCGTTAGCAAGACGCTTCTTCGCTCTACACTACGTCATTACACCAACAGCTGGCGCTATCTTTATAGCATCAAGGAAGGTGCGAACCGTGTAGATTTAGACGGCGTTGAAGGCGATGCGATTGAAAAAGAACATGCTGATCACGCGCAACAGCAGCTTGAAGAAAGCAAAGCTAAAGCCGCTGAAAAGCGCAAAGCTAAGCTTGCACAGCAGCCTAAGCGTAAAGACAAACGTCAATTTAATCGTCCAAAAGGTGAAAAATCTGCAAATTCGGACCATGCTGATACTAAGCGCGGAACTAAACCGAAAAATAACAGACCAAACACTACACCACCTGCGAAATTGACCGACAGCGATTTACAGCAAGGTACGCAAGTTACCGTTAAATTAGGTAAAGCACCTATGCCAGCAGTAATTACCGAAGTTGCTAAAGATGGCATCCACGTTCAATTAGACTCAGGCATGGTAGTTAAAGTAAACGCAGACGCTTTACGTTTGGCACGCTCCAAGAGGTCGTAAAATATGAGAGACATCCTTCGAATTTCCATCGCCAGTGCTTTTCTTACCGTAGGGGTAGGAGCTGGCGCCGTTACGTCAACACCAGAGGTAGACGAGCTTCCTATTTTACAGCAGGAATCTCAACACAGTGTTGCCGCAAAACGAGTAAGCGCACTTTTTACAAGGGCGCATTACAAGGAAATATCGTTGGATGACGCGCTTTCTGCTCGAGTTTATCAGCGCTTTATCGATTCATTAGATCACAATAAGCAAGTATTGTTATTGTCTGACGTGGTAGGTTTTGAAAAATACCGCACCCTGTTCGATGATGCGCTGAGTAAAGGTAACCTTTCAGTTGCCTATGATATGTATAACGTAAGTGCGAAGCGTCGCGTTGAACGTTATGAGTTTGCATTATCATTGTTAGAAAAAGGGCCATTTGATTTCGAAAAAGAAGGCGATAAATTCTTTTACGATAGAGAAGGCGCAGACTGGCCTGCAAATAAAGCTGAGCTTGATGAAATCTGGCGTCAACGCGTTAAGTATGATGCGTTGAATTTGATACTTGCAGATAAAACGTGGGAAGAAGCAAAAGAGCTGCTTACCAAACGTTACACGCGAGCAATTAAACGTACTAAACAAGCGAAAAGCGAAGACGTGTTCCAAACTGCCATGAATGCGTTTGCTCGCACTATAGAAGCTCACACTAGTTATTTGTCTCCGCGAAACGCTGAACGTTTCCAAATGGACATGAACTTGTCGTTTGAAGGTATTGGTGCGGTATTACAAAGCGAAGACGACTACACAGTTATAAAAAGTGTAGTGCCAGGCGGGCCAGCAGACGAATCGGGCGCAATAAAGCCTGAAGATAAGATTGTTGGCGTAGCGCAAGACGATGAAGAATTTGTAGACGTAATTGGATGGCGACTAGACGAGGTCGTTGAGCTTATCAAAGGCCCGAAAGGAAGTACTGTCCGATTACAAGTTGAAAAAGGCGCCTCTGAGTCCAAAACAACCTCGGTGGTTAGTCTAACTCGCGATAAAATTAAACTTGAAGATCGCGCCGCAAAGTCTGAAGTATATGTACCTGAAACAGGTCCTCACGCAGGTGAACCATTAGGTGTAATCACCATTCCAAGCTTTTACAACAACCTAAGTATGGATGTTGCAAAAGAAATAGAAAGCTTGAAAGCACAAAACGTAAAAGGCGTGATTGTTGATTTACGTGGTAACGGTGGTGGCTCACTTACTGAAGCCACATTGTTAACCGGCTTATTTATAGAAAAAGGCCCAGTAGTTCAAATTCGCTATGGTCAAAGCAAAGTAAGCGTAAATCGTGATACTGATGGTGAGGTCGCCTACGATGGTCCACTGACGGTATTAGTTGATCGTTATAGCGCATCAGCATCAGAAATTTTTGCAGCGGCTATGCAGGACTATAACCGCGCACTCATTGTTGGCGAACAAACTTTTGGTAAAGGTACAGTTCAACAACACCGCGGTTTAGGCAAGATTTATGACCTTTACGATAATCCACTTGGCAGTGTTCAGTTCACTATCGCTAAGTTCTATCGTATCGACGGTGGAAGTACTCAGCATAAGGGGGTTATTCCTGACATCCTTTATCCATCTGCTGTAGAACCATCAGAGTGGGGCGAAGCGCAGGCAGAAAACGCCCTGCCATGGGATAGTATTAATCGAGCAAACTATACGACTTTTGCTGACGGCACTGCCGCTCTGGACGTATTAACAGCGAAACACAACAAACGCATTCTGCAAAACCCAGAGTTTTCTTATATTTATGACGATATTGAAGAATACAAAGAAAACAAAGATAAGAACTTTATCTCACTGGTGAAGTCTGTACGCGAAGCAGATAAAAAAGAGGCGGAAGAGAAATCTCTCGCACGTGCTAACGAACGTTTACAGCGAATGGGAATGGAAACTGTCACATCATTGGACGACTTACCGGAAGATATGGAAGAATTAGACCCATTCTTGGATGAAGCCGCCAACATCACGTTCGATATGATTGAAACAGGCCGTTACGCTATCACAAGAAACTAAGTGATTAGAAAAAAGGGCTGGTCTAGGGCCAGCCCTTTTTTTGTGTCTATAAATAAACTAATAAAACAATAATAAAGGGAAATAACATGGCTATCAGAGGCGAATTTTCCTCTCGAATAGGGTTCGTGCTAGCAGCGGCAGGCTCAGCAGTTGGACTCGGCAATATTTGGGGTTTCCCCACAAAAGTAGCGAGTAACGGAGGGGCTGCGTTTGTTCTTGTATACTTACTCCTTGCCTTCGTTCTCGCTTACCCGGTTCTCATGGCTGAACTCATCATTGGACGTAGTTCACGTTCGAATATGGTTGACGCTTTAGGTAAAATTTCAGGTAATTTTGCCGGAAGGCTAACCGGAATTTGGGGCTGTGTTACCGTTTCACTCATTCTTGCCTTCTACGCTATTGTTGGTGGATGGATGCTAGTTTATTTTGCCGATGCTGCCGTCAGTATGGTTGGATTAACCAGTGCAAGCGATTGGCTGCTCACCTCATCAGTTACGCGTAACGTTATATTCTGTTTTTTATTCATGGGCTTAACCGCATTTATTGTTGTTGGCGGTGTAAAGTCAGGTATTGAGAAGTGGTCAGTTCGGCTTATGCCTACTTTAGTTATTCTCATTCTTGCATTGATAGTCTACGTGAGCCTTCAGCCTGGTGCCGTAGAAGGATGGTCAGCGTATTTAGTGCCTGACTTCTCCCGTGTTCTAGACCCGGAATTACTAATTAATGCAATGGGGCAAGCGTTTTTCTCAATGTCTTTAGGTGTAGGTACTATGCTGGTCTACGGCTCATACCTTAGTAAAAATGAGAACCTACCAAGCATTGGCGCTTCCGTTGCGCTAGTCGATATAGGTGTAGCCGTGATAGCTGGTATGCTTATTATTCCAGCTATGTACGTTGCGCTGAACAATGGCGTCGAAATCTTCACGCCAGAAGGCGCGTTAATCCAAGGTGACACGCTGATTTTTAAAGTACTGCCAGCACTGTTTGATACCATTGGTACTGTAGGGCTTTTCGTTGCCTTTACCTTTTTCGCGCTAATGGCGATTGCGGCAGTCACGTCTTCAATTTCAATGTTAGAAGTGCCCGTTGCGTTTATGGTAGAAAGCAAAGGTCTTCAACGTAAAAAAGCCGTGCTATTGATGGCATCGATCATCTTTGTTTTAAGCTGCATCATTATTTTGAATTTCGAAACCTTGTTTGGCCTTGTTATTGCTCTAACCACAGAGTATAGCCAACCACTCCTTGGACTAGCATTGTGTATTTTCGCTGGTTGGGTATGGCGTAGAGACGCCATACTGGAAGAACTCAAGCAAGGTGATGAGTTTGCTGAGCACAGTATTTTCTGGAAAATCTGGCCTTGGTACGTTCGCTTTGTATGTCCGGTTATCATTGCGCTGATGTTTTATCGCTCTGTGTTCTAAAGCGCCATAAGTTGCAGCAAAAAGCACGTTTAACGCGTTATAAATACAATAAAAAAGGTTTTTAAAAACGACAATGACGAATAAAGAGATAAAGACGCCGTCACTACTCGATGCAATACTTCCTATTCTTGCGCTAGTGCTCATGATGGGAAGTGCGGTTTACCTGTTTGCGGATAATTCTTCATATGGTCCAAACCAAATTGCGTTACTTTTGGCAATGGGCTTAGCTGCTATTATCGGCATGAAAAACGGGTACAGCTGGAAAACCATAGAGAAGGGGATCGTTGATGGTATTTCCATGTCTCTGGGTGCCTGCCTCATATTGTTAGCCGTAGGCTCACTCATAGGTACATGGATGCTTGCCGGCACCGTGCCTACACTTATTTATTTTGGATTAGAGTTGCTTAACCCTTCGTTTTTCTACGCTGCTGCATGTCTAATCTGTGCAGTAGTTGCTATGAGTATTGGTAGTTCTTGGACGACCGCAGCAACGGTAGGTGTGGCATTAATGGGTGTATCAGCGGGTATGGAAATGTCTGCTGCTATCACAGCTGGCGCTGTGGTCTCTGGAGCGTACTTTGGCGACAAAATTTCGCCATTGTCTGAAACAACTAACTTAGCTCCCGCGGTTGCAGGCACCGATCTGTTCGAGCATATCCGCTACATGCTGTGGACGACCATTCCAAGTTTTGTCATTGCCCTTGTATTATTCACTGTCCTTGGCTTTAGCGAAGTAGGTGAGGCTAAAGCAGAGCGTATAGAACAAATGCAGCTTTTGCTTAATGACTCTTTTGACTTGGGGTGGCATTTGCTAATTCCTCTTGTGGTTCTACTTACTTTAGCAATTAAGAAGATGCCGGCTTTCCCTGCGGTTTTTATTGGCGCTTTGTTAGGGGGCGTTTGGGCAGTTGTGTTTCAGTGGGATGTGGTTACATCCATGGCAAGTAGCGATGACTCAGCAAACATTGGCGCGCTAAAAGTTGTGTGGACAGCGCTATTTGACGGCGTAAGCTTTTCTACGCCAGACGAAAATTTAAATAGCTTGCTGTCTCGCGGCGGCATGTCTTCTATGCTAAATACTATTTGGCTTATTATTTGTGCTATGTCGTTCGGAGCCGTACTTGAGCGTGTAGGTTTGTTAAAACGTGCCGTGTCTGCCATATTGATTGGCGCTAAGTCAGCCGGTGATATGGTAAGTCGAACCATTCTTACGTGTTTTGGAACTAACCTTGTAACGGCCGATCAGTATATTTCTATCGTTATGCCAGGGCGCATGTACAAAGAAGAATTTAAAAAACGAGGGTTAGACCAACTTAACCTTTCTCGTAGTCTTGAAGACGGCGGTACACTTACATCTCCGCTCATTCCTTGGAACACTTGTGGTGCCTACATGCACAGTGTTTTATTGGTAAACCCATTTGATTACGTATTCTATGCATTCTTTAACGTAATCAACCCGATCCTTGCTGTTGTGTACGCGTATTTAGGTATTAAGATTCTACGTATTACACCACCACACGTTGAAGTTAACAGTAAAGAAACGGTTTAACCAAACGTTCCAAATAAACCCACGTAGGCTTTCTTTTAGGAGGATCTATGTCAGTTCAAGCTAAACGCCGGGCGGATTATCAGCCGCCCGCTTTTTCAATAGCGACAGTTGACCTACATATTACGCTACACCCAACGCAGACTCAGGTTGTCAGTACATTATCTGTCTCACGCAATGGCAATCATGATAGCCCTTTAATCCTTGATGGCGATAACTTATCGCTTAACGCTATTGCAATTAACGGTAATGCTTTATCTGGTGACGAATATTCGGTTTCGGATACGTCGTTAAGCATTGCCACTCATCTCGATAAATTTGTCTTAGAAATTACTAACACCATTGCGCCTGAACAAAATAAAGCCCTTGAAGGCTTGTATTTATCGGGCGGCGCCTATTGCACGCAGTGTGAAGCGGAAGGGTTTCGCCGAATAACTTATTTCATGGACCGCCCTGACGTTTTGTCCGTATACACGGTTACTGTCGTTGCCGATAAATCAGTACCTATGTTACGCGCGAACGGTAACCCTGTAGACAAAGGGGATATCGATGAAAACACCCATTTCGTGAAATGGCATGACCCGCACCCTAAACCTTGTTATCTTTTTGCATTGGTGGCCGGTGATTTCGATTTACTAACCGATAGCTACACAACGACAAGCGGTAAAGACGTTGCGCTAGAGTTGTATGTCGACAAAGGCAAAAAGTCCCAGGGCGTCTTCGCTTTAGAATCCCTTAAACGAGCGATGAAATGGGACGAAGATGTTTTCGGGCTAGAGTACGATTTAGATATTTACATGATTGTTGCCGTCGACTTCTTCAACATGGGAGCGATGGAAAACAAAGGCTTAAACGTCTTTAACAGCAAGTTTGTTTTAGCTGACCAGAAAAGTGCGACTGACGATGACTTTTTCAATGTCGAATCTGTTATTGCACATGAATATTTCCACAATTGGACTGGAAATCGAGTTACTTGTCGCGATTGGTTCCAGCTAAGCCTCAAAGAAGGGCTTACAGTATTCAGAGATCAACAGTTTAGTGCTGATATGACCTCGGCGCTAAGTAACCGTATAAAGCACGTTCGCGTAATGCGAGAGCATCAGTTCGCTGAAGATGCCAGCGCAATGAGTCACCCGATTCGCCCTGAAGAAGTGATTGAAATGAATAACTTCTACACGGTAACAGTTTATGACAAGGGCGCAGAAGTCATTCGCATGTTCCATACATTACTTGGACCTGATGGATTCAGACGTGGCATGGATGAGTACTTCAGAAGGCACGATGGTCAAGCGGTCACGTGTGACGACTTTATTTCCGCCATGCAGTCGGCGACTGATTTAGATTTAACTCAGTTTACGCGCTGGTATAGCCAATCTGGAACACCTGTGATTTCTGTTAAGCACAGTACGGAAGCTATCGACAACGACACCGTCAAGCATACCTTTACTTTGACGCAGCACACGCCCGCCACCTCAGACCAAAGTGAAAAGCTTCCCCTTTATATCCCAGTGAATATTGAGATCATCGATAAAGAGGGCAATACCTATACTGACAACGAATCGCTCATTGATGATGGTATGGTTATCTTAAAAGATGCCTCTTTGCGTTTAACCGTAAATGCTAAAAGTACTGATTTAACACCGGTAGTATTAGGTAACTTTTCGGCACCAGCGAAAGTAGAAAATCCGCTAGATACAGAATCATTACTTACTATTTTCAAACACGCGAAAGATCCGTTCAATCGCTGGGACGCAATGCAAGCATTGTATGACCGCTGTATAAAGCAGTTAGAAGAATCTCCGGGCTCTGCCATCAGTAACGCTATTTGGAACGGCGTTAAACAAGCAATAGCTCAAGAGCAGAATAATCTGGAACTGCTTGGCGAATGCCTAGTTATTCCTTCTTTTGAGACCTTGTGTCAAAGTCGTAGCAATATCACTGTGTCCGCGCTATCAAAAGCACGAAAGGCATTTTGTGAGCAGTTTTCCCGCGCGCTAGAACAAGAATTATTAGCGGTGTTTAACAACATTGAACACAGCGCCTATAGCTACACGCAAGATGCAATTAATCAGCGCCGTTGTAAAAATGTCGTGCTTGCGCATTTAGCACGCTTATCTCAATACGAAGACCTTGTCGTGTCGCAATTTGAAAATGCAGATAACATGACCGATACACTAGGGGCACTGAGAAGTGCGCAACACTGCAGTTCAACTACGTTCGATAGCTTGATGGCTAGTTTTGAACAAACGTGGAACCACGACCCTCTGGTTCTAGACAAATGGTTTGCGCTTCATGCAACGCAAAATCGCGAAGATATCTTTGCTACTATAACTATGCTGTGTGAGCACCCGCAGTTTGCAATGAGCAATCCAAACCGTGTCCGCTCTGTTATCGGTAGTTTTGCGTTCTATAATAGCGAAAGGTTCCATGCCGCAGATGGTAGCGGTTATAAGTTTGTAACTGACTATTTGCTAGAACTTGATGCAGTCAACCCGCAAGTTGCCGCTCGTATTGTAACACCGTTAACCCAATGGCAAGGTTTCGCTAGTGAACACCAAGTTCATATGAAGCAGCAGCTTGGACGCTTACTTAACCATAAGGGCCTAAGTAAAGACTTGTTTGAAAAAGTAAGTAAAAGTCTTGCTTATGAAAAGCATTAACGCATCAGACTCCGTCTTTTATTTTTCAATAAACGCACCTTACAAACAATGTGAGGTGCTGTATGTCCCGTCTATGCCAGATGTAGTCATGTTTAGTGAATCTGGTCTTAGTGTTCAGGTACCCACCAATCGGCTTCGCCAATTTGTCACATCGGACGGTATCAAAGGCCGTTTCAGAATGGTCATTGACGCTAATAAAAAGATTAAATCTTTTGAGAGGCTCGGATAGGGCCTTTTTTGTTTTTTCAAAGCTATAATTTACACAATACTTTAATTACCTCCGCGTCTTTAGTTCACGGTCTTCAGTAGTGCGCCTCACGCTTAAAAATGCTACTTAGCGGTAAATAAGATAAATCCTCTTAAAACTTGTACAATTTTCCTGCAAGTTTATAAATGCCTTTTATACTCACAATAAAGCAATAACTATTTGATACGACTAATGTTGTAAATTTTGTTAACTGGTAGGATTAGTTCTTGCGGTTATGGCAAAATGATGTAATGATTTTGTTAATCGTTATGGTTGGTCATGATGTCACGCATTAAGTCACATCGACTTGGGAGTATAAAAATATGAAAAATGGGCCTAGCGCTTTTAAGATATCACCGGTAGCAGCGGGAGTTCTCTCTCTGCTAGGTGCTGCTGCAGTACCAGCACACGCTGCAAACTGGCAAGTAGGTGATGTAAATATTTCTTTAGATTCAACATTTACATTAGCTACAAGTATTCGAACAGAGGCAAGAGATTACGACCTTATTGGTAACAGTAACCATCCTCAGTTTGACTGGAGCGGTTATCACGCAGCTTTCAATCCTTTATACCCAAGCAGCGATGTATGGGGTTTGGCTGATGGTGCGTATTCAACGAATGGTGACCTCGGTAACCTAGCCCACGATCCGGGCGATGCGTTCGCAACGCAAGTTTCAGGCTCACATGAATTAGATATTAACTTCGGCGACTATGGTTTCTTCGCTCGGGGATTCTGGTTCTATGATTTCGAGCAAATGGATGGTGACCGTCCTTACTCTAACCCAATAACCGGCAACCAATACGATCTTTGTCAAGACCCAGAGGCGGAAGACCTTTTATGTACAGATGTTCGTTTGTATGATGCTTTCTTCTATGGCGACTGGTGGATTGGAGACAAGCCACTAACTCTTCGTGTTGGCCGCCAAGTAATCAGTTGGGGTGAAAGTACGTTCATCCAACATGGTATCAACACGACCAACCCTGTGGATGTAACGCGTGCTCGTGCACCAGGTGCCGAGCTAAAAGAAGTATTCCTACCGGTAGGTATGGTTTACGCGTCTTTAGGCTTAACTGATACGGTGAGCATTTCAGGTTACTATCAGTATGAGTGGCAACGCAGCTGGCTTCCTGTGTCAGGCAGCTACTTCGCCGGTAACGACTTTGCAGGCGAGGGCGGTCAACGCCAGAATATTCAGTTAGGTTTTAGTGGTAACCCTGATATTGACTTAGATCACTTATTAACTGCTTTAAATGGTTACGGTGATTTATTACGCTCAGGTGCTGATGCTGCAGATATCTCTCAAGCCTATCTTGCTTACCCGACAAAAGTTGCCATTCGTGGTTTCTCTGATGAGGCGCATAACGATGCAGACGACCAAGGCCAGTATGGCTTGCGCTTAACGTGGTTTGCTGAGAATTTGAATGAAACAGAATTTAGTTTCTATCACATTAACTATCACAGCCAGCGTCCGCTTATTTCTGGTAAAACATCAGACTTTACTGCCGAAGGTATTGGCGCAGACCTAGCGTTCCTAGCCACTAACACGGTTACTCGAGATAACATAACAGAGTTGGGTGCGTTCACGCAGTCTGAATTCTACTATCCAGAAGACATCAAACTTTACGGTATGAGCTTCAACACCAACATTGGTACTACGGCTCTAGCGGGTGAATTTGCTTATCGTGTAGATGAGCCACTTCAAATAGATGATGTAGAGTTGCTATACATGGGTATGCCTGAGCAGTTAGCTAACGCAGGCCTACGTCCAGATCTTGAAGGAATCTCTCAGCTAAATAACATTGGCCGTGCTGTAGGTCCAGGTGAAACTGCAGAAGGTTTCCTTTTCTCTGATACATGGCAAATGCAATTTACCGCGTCACATGTATTCGGCCCTAAATTTGGCTCTGACAACTTCGTACTTCTAGGTGAAGTAGGTTATGTAAACGTTGTTGATATGCCAGACCCAGACGTAATTCGTTTAAATGCACCAGGTACTGCTCGAACACCTTCGCTTGAACCAATTAACGGTAACGCTCGTGAAGGTCTACACCAAGGCCTTTCAGACGGACCTGAGACTAATCCGTTTGCTACTGACGATGCGTGGGGCTATCGCTTATTGGCGGTTGCTGACTACAACTCAATATTCGCTGGTATGAACCTTCGAGTTCGCGGTACTTTCTCGCATGACGTTGAGGGTACTACGCCAGATCCATTATTCCTTTTCACAGAAGATGTTAAGTCTGCTGCACTTTCTTTCACGTTCGATTATTTAAGCAAATGGTCTGCAACGGCGTCTTACAGTGCATTCTGGGGCGGCATTGGTACAACTAATGCGCTATCTGACAGAGACTTCATTTCATTTAACATCAAATACGCAATCTAAGAGTGGTTTTTATGATTAGAAAAGTAGGAATTATTGCAGCCGCCTTGTCACTGGCTTTATCTGGTGCAAGCGCTATGGCTAAAGTGTCTGATGCAGACGCAAACAAATTGGGTAATGAACTAACGCCACTTGGCGCAGAAAAAGCGGGTAACGCTGATGGCAGTATCCCTGCCTGGACTGGCGGTATTACGTCTGCACCATCTGGGTACAGTGTGGGTGACCACCACCCAGATCCTTACCCAGAAGACAAGGTGTTGTTCGAGATAACAGCACAGAACTATAAAGAATACGCGGAATTTTTATCTGAAGGCCAGAAGAAGCTTTTCGAGGCTTACCCAGAAACTTTTCGTATGCCGGTTTATCCAACGCGACGTTCTGCGTCAAACCCACAGGCTGTTTACGATGCGACTAAGGTAAACGCTACCAGCGCTGAGCTTCTCGACGATGGTAATGGTCTTAAAGGTGCTGTTTTGGGTATCCCATTTCCAATACCTCAAAACGGGCTTGAAGCAATCTGGAACCACATTCTTCGCTACCGCGGAGCAGCGGTTCAGCGTAACGGTGGACAAGCAGCGGTTACTACCGGTGGTGATTACAACGTAATCGGTTTTGATGAGCAGTTGCTGATTAAATATGCTGAAGAGGGTGCTACACCTGAAAAGCTAACAGATGAAAATATCCTGTTTATGTTTAAGCAAAAAGTAACCAAGCCAGCCCGCCTAGCGGGAACGGCGTTACTTGTTCACGAGACCGTAGATCAGGTTAAAGAACCGCGTAAAGCGTGGACTTATAACACCGGTCAGCGTCGTGTTCGTTTAGCACCTAATATTGCTTACGATACGCCGGGAACTGCTGCTGACGGCCTACGTACGACTGATGACTTCGATATGTTTAACGGTTCTCCAAACCGTTATGACTGGAAACTTGTTGGTAAGCAGGAAATGTTTGTTGCTTACAATAACTATGAGCTTCATTCAGACAGTGCTTCGTATGATGATATCTTGAAGCCAAATCACGTTAATCCAGACCTAACACGTTGGGAAAAGCACCGTGTTTGGGTAGTTGAAGCTACGTTGAAAGAAGGTTTCCGTCACATTTATCAAAAACGCGTATTCTTCATTGATGAAGATAGCTGGCAAATTCAAGTCGCTGATATGTATGATAATCGTGGCGAACTGTACCGCGTTGGTGTAGCTTATGGTGTTAACTACTATGAAGTTCCTACTCAATGGTCGACGCTCGATGCGTACTACGACTTAAACTCTCGTCGTTATTTGGCCATTGGTCTAGATAACGAAGAGCAAATGTACGACTTCACCGTACGCCCTCGAGATGTGGAATTCACGCCTCAGGCGTTACGACGAGAAGGTAAGCGCTAATCACCTTACACAACAAACGGTTGGCAATTGCCAGCCGTTTTTGTATACAGACAATTATAAATAGGGGGAATGGTTAATTATGAAAAAAACCATTGCAGCGTGCATTGCCGCCACATTCGCAGCTAATTACTCTCCAGCTGCACTTGCCGAAGAAGCATTCATGGCACCTTTGGTTGAGCAATCAGTTCTTTTGGACATAGACGCTGATTCATTTGTCGTTATTGTCGGTGAACGCGGTCACGTATTAGTGTCGGAAGATGGCAAAACTTTCAATCAAAAAGCGGTGCCAACTCAATCAACGCTTACCGCAACTACTGTTGTGGGCGAAAAAATATGGGCAGTAGGTCACGATGCTGTCATTCTTCATTCTTCAGATAGGGGCGAAACATGGGAAATACAAAATTATCAACCCGACCTTCAACGCCCGTTCTTAGATGTATTATTTTTTGACGAACAGCAAGGTATCGCCACCGGTGCCTATGGCTTGTTTTATCGAACGCTTGACGGTGGAAAGACGTGGTCTGCAGAACGCCACGCCAGTCTTCTTGACCCAATGGACCAAGAATACCTCGAAGAAATTCGCAAGGAAGACGAAGATTTTTATCAGCAAGAGTTAGAATCTATTTTACCTCACTTAAATCGTGTAACTCTTGATGGTGATACGCTGTACATGGCTGGTGAGGCAGGTTTGTTAGCCAAAAGCACCAATATGGGTGAATCTTGGGAACGTTATTACGTCGACTACACAGGGTCTTTCTTCGACATCAAGCCGCTGGATGAAAACACGGTGCTTGCCGTAGGTCTTCGTGGGAATATTTTCGTAAACAGGGATCAAGGGGAATGGGAATACGTTCAAACTTGTTCAACTAGCACCCTTAATTCAATTTTAATTGAGTCAGAGTCAAAGGTTTATGCTTTAGGCAACAACGGCATGATGGTAAGTGCACAACGTCCGCTTCCTACCAGTATGCGTGATCCTTATGCTAACCCATCCAATTGTCAGAGTGATGACGGCATTTCCGTGTCACAAATAAAAGATAAAGCGGCGATTTTAAACGCCACCGAGTTTAACGGTACCAGCATTGCTGTTACTGCAAATGGCATTAAAACGTTGAATTTAAAATAGGGCAGTATAAAAACAATGACCCATTTTCTTGAAAAATTAGTGTTTGGTAACCGCAAAGTTGTGGTGGCACTGTTTGCCATTGCAACGGTTTTTCTTGGTTACCAAGCCTCACAAATGCGTCTAGACGCAGGTTTCGAAAAAAATATTCCGCTTAATCACGAGTACATGAAAACGTATATTGAGCACCGCCAAGATTTTGGTGGGGCCAACAACATCTTAGTTTCAGTATGTGATAAAAACGATAATATTTATAACCAAAATTTCTTCGATACGTTAAAGAACGTTCACGACCAGCTTTTCTTTATCAATGGCGTAAACCGTTCGTTAGTAATTTCACTTTTCTCTCCCTCCACACGCTTCACTGAAATCGTAGAAGGTGGTTTCGCAGGCGGCCCGGTCATACCAGCAGACTTCGACTCATCAAGGCCAGAGGCTCTGGAGCTTGTGGCTGCGAACGTAGAAAAAGCGAACATCGTTGGTAGACAGGTATCAAGTGACTATAGCTGCGCAATGGTAACTGCACAGTTGCTAGACATTGACCCGCAAACGGGTGAGCCGCTTGATACTCTTGCCTTAGCAGCAGAGCTTGAAGAACAGCTTCGCGGTCAATACGAAAACGAAAATACCTCTATCCATATTATTGGATTTGCGAAAATGATTGGCGACGTAGCCGATGGCGCTAAAGATGTACTACTGTTTTTCGCTATTGCTATCGCAATTACAGCCGTTATGGTGTACTTCTTCTCGCGAAGCCTTATGCTTACCGTATTGCCATTGGTTTGTTCAATTATTGCCGTTATTTGGCAGCTTGGGCTTTTAACTTCCATTGGTTTTGGCATGGATCCTATGTCAATTCTTGTACCTTTCCTGGTATTTGCTATCGGTGTAAGCCACGGCGTTCAAATGATTAACGCGGTAGAAAAGCAAGCAGTGACAGGTATTGGTGCGAAGCGAGCGTCTATGGCGGCATTTAGAAACCTTTTAGTTCCAGGCGGAATCGCCTTGTTATCTGATACTGTAGGTTTCATGACCTTACTGGTTATTGATATTGGTATTATTCGCGAGCTAGCAATAACAGCAAGTATGGGTGTTGCGGTTATTATACTTACCAATCTATTGTTACTTCCTGTTCTAATGAGCTTTTTAAAACTAGACCAGAAGTATGTAGAGAAATTTGCTGGTAAGGAAAACGCAAATTCTAAATTCTGGGAAGTAATTGCAGCGTGTTCACGAAAGAAGCCAGCTGCGTTTATTTTAATTGTCACCGCGATTTTGTTCGTGCTCGGTCATTTCCAAGCGCAGAACATGAAAATAGGGGACTTACACGCCGGTGCACCAGCGCTACATGAAACTTCTCGCTACAATGAAGATACCTTTTTGATCACTGACAAGTACGAAGTAACGGTGGATTATATCTCTATACTTGTAGAGACGACGCCAGAAGCTTGTACCTCGCACAGTGTGATGAAAGCCATGGATGACTTCCAGTGGAAAATGGAAAACGTACAAGGCGTGCAGTCTGCAGTGTCACTTGCGTCAGTAGCCAAAATTGTTAATGCCGGTTACAACGAAGGGAACGTAAAATGGCAGGTTCTTCCGCGTAATCAACAGACGCTAGTTCAGGCTATCTCTCGCGTACCTACCTCATCTGGTCTACTTAACGGCGATTGTTCAGTTATGCCTATTATCCTGTTTATGGAAGATCACAAGGCAGAAACCATCTCTCGCGTTGTTGATGCAGTTAAGTCGTATCGCGATGAGTATCAAACTGACGATATGAAGTTTAGCCTTGCTTCTGGACCTGTTGGCGTAATGGCTGCAACAAATGAAGCAGTGAGCGCGGCGCAAGATCCAATGATGCTTTATGTATTTGGTGCTGTTATCGCGCTTTGCTTAATTAGCTTCCGATCAATTCGTGCTACGTTAGTCGTTGTAATACCGCTATATGTGGTGTCTGTATTGGCTCAAGCACTAATGACTTACCTTCAAATTGGCCTCACCGTTTCTACGTTACCAGTTATCGCACTTGGCGTGGGAATCGGAGTGGACTATGGTATTTATATTCTTTCTACCAAAAGCTTAATGCTGAAGAAAGGTGCTACCGTTCAAGAAGCTTATTTCGCTGCTTTGAAAGAACGTGGAAGTGCTGTGCTATTTACCGGTATAACGCTAGCTATAGGCGTAAGCACTTGGGTATTCTCTTCACTTAAGTTCCAAATGGATATGGGCATTTTGCTAACATTTATGTTCGTTGTGAACATGCTTGGGGCAATAATTGTACTGCCTGCCTTGGCTAGGTTCCTGTGGTGGAATAAGAACGACCCTGATGCATAAATTATTTTTGCATAGCTACGCATAAAAAAGGGCCTTTAGGCCCTTTTTTTTGGGTGTTTTCTGCATAGTTATCTATGCTGTTAATATAAGGTTAAAAATGGGCTTTCATTAGCGTCATTTATTAGAGAAAATAGTTAGGTACTCGGCACTTATACCAAATTCAATTGGTATTTCGACATTCAAAAAAGGTTAACAAATGACAGTCACCTCACAGCGACACTCAGTACTGCTAGACAATGTATTTGCACTTATTGATAAAAAAGTAGATACCAAGCAGAAGTCTCTTGTGCAGCAATTCGGACGTCTGTTGTATAAAAACATATCAAGCGACGACCTAGAAAATCGCAACGACAGCGACCTGTATGGCGCAACACTTAGTTTATGGAATGGTTTGGCAAAATTTGAATACGCTTCACCTTACGTTCGTGTTTTCAACCCAGAAATAGCTAAACACGGTTGGCACTCAAGCCACACGATAGTAGAGATTATTGTGTCAGACATGCCGTTCTTAGTTGACTCTGTGCGTATGCTACTGAATCGGTTAAACATTACCGCGCATTTATTTCTTCATAGCCCGATCGGCGTTAAACGCGACAAATCGAACAAGGTCGAAACCTTTGCAGAACCAGGTCAAACCCTAGACGGTGCTAAAAAAGAGACTGTCATTTTCATTGAAATCGACAGACAGACATCGAAAAAAGATATCGATGCTTTAACTAAAGAGCTTTACTCGGTAGTTGATGAAGTCTCTTTAGCTGTTGAAGACTGGCAGGGCATGACCAGTACTTTACAAGACGTTATTAAAAATAACGCGAAATACAATTGGCCTGTTTCCGCAGATGCAAAAAAACAGACTAAGGCATACCTTGAGTGGTTAGGTGACCATAACTTTACCATGATGGGATATCGCTATTATGAAGTTAAAGCAATTGAAGGCGATCATAGATGGATACCCAAAAACGACACCAGCTTAGGTCTTCTTAAAAATTCAATAAATGACCGCGAACGTCTGTTATCGAGATTGCCTGCATCAGCAAGAGCTGAAGCGTTAAGCAAAAACCCGTTGATACTGACCAAAACAAATTCTCGTGCTCGCGTGCATCGCCCAGCCTATATGGACTATGTTGGTGTGAAGGTATTTAATAAAGACGGGCAGGTAGTAGGTGAGCATCGCTTTCTAGGGCTTTATTCAGCATCGTTTTATAACAACAGCGTAACTCAGCTACCCATTTTACGGGAGAAGATTAAGCGTATTTGTGAATTATCTGGCTTTGAGCCAGGCACACACGCATACAAAGCTTTTGCGAACATTATAGAAACCTATCCTCGTGATGAATTACTGCAAACACCAGCAGAAGAGCTCGCACAAATTGTGATGGGCATTTTTCAAATGCAAGAGCGCGGTATATCTCGCTTGTTTATTCGCAAAGATACATTTGGCCGCTTCTTCTCTTGCATGGTATTCGTACCAAGAGAGCGCTACAACACACAGTTGCGTAAAGAGACTCAAGAGCTACTTAAAGCGTCATTAGGCGCTACTGAAGAAGTCGAATTTACCACCTTCTTCTCAGAGTCTGTATATGCCCGTACGCATTACATTGCTAGAGTCAACGACAACAACGCGGAATTCGATGTGAAGGAAATAGAGCAAAACATTATTGAGTTGACCAAAACCTGGAACGACAGACTAGCGTCAGCAATTTCAGCGGCTCACGGCGAAGCGTCTGGCAAGGCGCTTGAGCGCAAATACAACAATGCGTTTTCTCGTAGTTACATGGAGCACAACCTGCCATCAGCAGCGCTGGTAGATATTGGCAAGCTAGAGATGCTTGACGATAATCACACCTTAGATATGTTGTTCTACCGCCCACAAGAAGAAGACGCTGAAAGCCAAGTCGTTAAGCTTAAGCTTTTCCACCGTGCAGAGCCCATTCACCTGTCTGACGTACTCCCCATGCTGGAGAATTTTGGGTTACGCGTAATCGACGAAAGCCCATATAAAATCACGTGTTCCCAAGGTGAGCGAAATTGGGTAATGGACTTCACCATGCTGCACAAAAGCGGCCAGCACTTTGATATGGAAACGGCGCAAACCCTTTTCCAGGACGCTTTTGCGAAGGTGTGGTATAAAACACTTGAAGATGACGCGTTTAATCGCCTTATTTTGGGCGCCAATATGACGGGTCGAAAGGTGACGGTTCTGCGTGCCTACGCTAAATATATGCGTCAAACTGGCAGCTCATTTAGCCGTGACTATATTGCAAATACCCTTTCTAACTATCCAGATATTGCCCGCTTATTGGTAGACTTCTTTGACCAACGTTTTGACCCCAAGAAAAAGCGTAATCAGAAGAAAGAAGACGCAATACTAGAGACCATCAAGGCACAGCTAGATAACGTAAGTAACCTTGATGACGACCGTATTATCCGCCGTTATTTGGATATGATGTCGGCAACGCTACGAACAAACTTCTATCAGCCAGACGATGCAGGCAACGAAAAGTCCTACGTGTCATTTAAGATGATGCCTGAACTTATTCCAGAAATGCCACTTCCGCTGCCTAAGTATGAAATTTTTGTTTACAGCCCACGTGTGGAAGGTGTACACCTTCGCGGCGGTAAAGTGGCCCGCGGTGGTCTGCGTTGGTCTGACCGCCAAGAAGATTTCAGAACCGAAGTACTGGGTTTGGTAAAAGCGCAGCAGGTTAAAAATACGGTTATTGTCCCTGTTGGTGCAAAAGGTGGCTTTGTTTGTAAAAACTTGCCAGTAGGTGAAGGCCGTGCGGCTATTCAAGCAGAAGGGCAAGCCTGTTACCGCACTTTCATTACAAGCTTGCTGGATATTACCGACAACATTGTTAACGGCGAAATAGTACCGCCGAAAGATGTAGTACGCCTTGATGATGACGACCCGTACTTGGTTGTAGCGGCAGATAAAGGGACCGCAACTTTCTCTGATATAGCGAATGGTATAGCAGAAGAGTTTGGTTTCTGGCTAGGTGATGCATTCGCATCTGGCGGAAGCATTGGCTACGACCATAAGAAAATGGGTATTACTGCGCGCGGCGGTTGGGAATCAGTTAAGCGTCATTTCAGAGAAATTGGTATCGATTGCCAGACCACTGACTTCACCGCTGTGGGTGTAGGCGATATGGCTGGTGACGTTTTTGGTAACGGAATGTTGCTATCAAAGCATACGCGACTAATCGCTGCGTTTAACCATTTACATATTTTCTTCGACCCAAGCCCAGATGCGGCTGCTAGCTACAAAGAGCGCCAACGTTTATTTGAAAACCCAAGCCTTAGCTGGGAAGACTACGATAGCAAACTGATTTCTAAAGGTGGTGGTGTATTCAGCCGTGCCTCTAAGTCAATCAAGCTGACACCTGAAATGAAAAAGTGGTTGGGTACGCGTCAATTAACAATGACGCCTAACGAGCTTATTCACAACATTCTTAAAATGCCGGTTGATCTACTTTGGAATGGAGGCATTGGTACTTACATCAAGAGTAAGAAAGAATCTCACTCCGAAGTAGGCGACCGTGCCAACGATGACTTGCGCGTTAACGGCCGCGACGTTCAGGCTAAAATTGTGGGCGAGGGCGGCAACCTAGGTTTGACCCAATTAGGCCGTATCGAGTATGCCTCTAATGGCGGGCGCGTTAACACCGACTTTATCGATAACGTCGGTGGTGTGGATTGTTCTGATAACGAAGTTAACATTAAGATTTTGCTTAACAGCCTGGTCAACGATGGTGAGCTAACCCTTAAGCAGCGTAATAAGCTTCTTTACGATATGACTGACGATGTCAGCACGATTGTATTGAAAGACTGTTACCGTCAAACCCAGTCAATCTCTATTACTGAGTTAGCGGGTGTGAAGCAACTTAAAGAACAGCTTCGCTTTATTCACGGCCTAGAGCGAGAAGGGCAATTAAATCGTGAGTTAGAGTTCATACCGAGCGATGACGAGATCTCCGATCGCGTAGCAACTGACCAAGGCCTAACTCGCCCTGAACTTAGCGTGTTAATTGCCTACGGTAAAATGGTGCTTAAAGATGCGCTCAATATTCCAGAAATCACTGACAATCCTTACCATGGTAAGCTGTTAGTTGAAGCTTTCCCGAAGGTACTTCGCGAAAAATTTGCAGCACACATGCAGCAGCACCCGCTTAGAAGCGAAATTATCGCCACTAAATTAACCAATAATATGGTTAACGATATGGGCCTTAACTTCGTATTTAGAATGCAGGAAGAAACTGGTGCAAGCGTAGACGAAATTGCAGATGCTTACGCGATTGTGCACGGCATTTTCAACATGGATACGCTGTGGGAGCGCATTGAAGAACTAGACAACGTTATTCCTGCAACACTTCAGCTGAAAATGCTTGATGAAGCGCGCAGAATTATGCGTCGTGCCGCACGTTGGTACATTCGCCATGGCAATAAAGCGCAGTCTATAGAAGAGGCCATTGCAAGCTATCGCGGCACATTCGATATCTTGTCGAAAAACTTACAGCATTATTTGGTTGAAAGTGAATATGCCCAATTAGAAGCAGCAACGCAGAAATATATTGATGAGGGCGTACCTCAGGATATTGCTTATCAGGTAGCGAGTTTCTCAAACATGTTCTCAAGCTTTGACTTGGCACAAATTGTAGAGGCTGATAAGCACGACACTGATGTTGTTGCTAAGCTTTACTACCAATTGGGTTCGCGTTTAGAACTTCACTGGTTCTTAGACCAAATTAACAATCAGGCGGTAAGCAACCACTGGCAGGCATTGGCTCGCGCTTCATATCGTGAGGAACTTGATTGGCAGCAGCGCTCAATCGCAGCAAACCTGTTAGCCTCTCGCGAAGATGTGAGCAACGCTGACCAAATTCTAGATGAATGGATTGAAAGTAATCAGGCGCTTCTTAAACGTTGGTATCACATGATGTCAGAGTTTAAGACCAGCACAACGCACGAATTTGCGAAATTTTCTGTCGCTTTACGCGAATTGATGCTTTTAAGCGTGAAGTCTAACCATTAGAATACACGTACCTTAATGATTTAAGCCCTGTTTATCAGGGCTTTTTATTGGCCGATTGGTTATTATTAACTAGCTTTACAGCGTTTTTTGTTAGCAGATAATCTGTAAACGTGAGGCGTAGTAACGACCAACAGACCCTTAATAAGCGAGCGTTAAATACAACCATGCAATCTCTAGTGCAAAAACTCTTACTTCAGTGTGAACCTGAAAAAAGTCACGATTTCACCATTAACTGGTTAAACAAGACACAACATACACCGCTGAAATGGATGTACAGCACACCAACGCTTAAAAAGCCCGTCACTGTTGCCGGCATGACGTTTGATAATCCGGTAGGGTTAGCGGCAGGTCTCGATAAGAACGGTGATTGTATTGATGCGTTTTCAAGCATGGGCTTTGGCTTTGTAGAAATTGGTACAGTTACGCCGCGTCCGCAGCCGGGAAATCCTAAGCCTCGCTTGTTTAGAATCCCTGAAAAGCACGCCATTATTAATCGCATGGGGTTCAATAACAAAGGTGTTGATCATCTTGTCGAGCAAGTAAAAAAAGCCCAGTTTAAAGGGCCCATAGGCATTAACATTGGCAAAAACAAAGACACCGAAGAAGCGAATGCACTCGACGATTATCTGATTTGCTTAAATAAGGTTTATCCTTACGCAAGCTATGTCACTATCAATATCTCATCACCTAACACACCAGGGCTTAGAAACCTGCAGTACGGTGAAGCGCTTGATAAATTGTTAGTAGGCTTAAAAGCCGCACAAGAAACACTCACGCAAACCCACGGAAAGTACGTGCCATTGTTCATTAAAATAGCGCCTGATTTAAGTGATGTTGAAATTGAAAGTATTGCAGCATCACTAATCAATAGCAAAATGGATGGCGTGATTGCTACCAATACCACGCTTTCACGAGATTCGGTTACTGGACTAGAGCACGCTGATGAAATGGGTGGCCTAAGCGGTTCTGTTATGACCGATATGAGTTTGGAAGTAACCCGTAAATTAAATAAGGCACTTGACCGCGCTATACCTATTATCGGCGTAGGGGGCATCGACTCTCCTGAAGCGGCGCAAGCGCGCTTAGATGCAGGCGCATCATTAGTGCAAGTCTATTCGGCCTTTATTTATCAAGGCCCATCTCTCGTTAAACGCATCGTAAACGCGTTATAATACAGCCGAAACAAAGTACACCCGAAACCAATCTCTCGTGTACGCGCTTTACGTTAAGCGCGTACATCAAAAACAGGTACATGAATGAATACTATCCTGGTTACGACCAGTCGCGGTCTTGACGAACTATTGAAACAAGAAGTACTAAGCCTTTGCCCTGATGCACAAATTAAACAGGGGCCTGGTACCATTCAGTTTGAAGGGTCAAAAGAAGACGCTTATAAACTTTGCCTATGGTCACGCTTGGCTAATCGCGTAATTTGGGTGCTAGCATCCGGTAAAGCAGGCGATGCAGATGCGCTTTATAACACGGCGATGGGCATTGACTGGCAAATGCAGATGGATTCACGTCATACATTATCTGTACAGTTTATTGGAACTAACTTTGCTATCAAGAACACCCAGTTTGGCGCCGTTCGTGTTAAGGACGCCATAGTAGACTCATTCGTAGAACAAGGTTTACCTCGCCCGTCAGTAGAGCGAAAAAGCCCTGATATCTCTGTGTATGCCAGACTGCACCGCGACAATGTAATTTTGGGTATAGACCTAAGCTGGAGCAAGTTTACACCAACGCGCATATCGGCAAGAAACCGGTGACGCACCGCTAAAAGAGCATATCGCCAGCGCAATGCTTATGCGCAGTGGTTGGGCAGAGAATACCGAAGCGCCTTTAGTAGATTTAATGTGTGGCTCAGGCACTATTGCAATAGAAGCTGCCTACATTGCTCGAAATATTGCGCCTGGTATAAAGCGTTCATACTGGGGCTTTACTAAATGGCTTGGCCATGAAGCTAAGGTTTGGGACGATTTGGTAGAGCATGCCATTTCTGTTCAAAAGCCAAGCTGTGGCGGTATTTATGCGGGCGACTTCAGTCGCAAAATGGTGGCGATTGCAAAAGCTAACGCTGATTTTGCTGGCGTGTTTAACGATATTTCGTTTTCTCAGCAAGATGCTACCAAGTCCTCGCCGCCAGTTAGTACTCCTGGCTACGTGGTTTCCAACCCGCCGTACGGAGAGCGTTTGGGTGAACTTACTTCGTTAATACCGCTATTTAGCGATTGGGGTAAGCGCTTTAAAGAAGCCTGGAAAGGCTGGCACGTGTCGCTTTTAAGTAGTAACCGTGACTTGCTACGTGTATTAAAGCTTCGCGCCACTAAAGACTACGCCATGAACAATGGTAAATTAGAGTGCCGTTTAGCTAACTATGTGCTTGATGAACAAAACACGGTTCAATTTAGTGAAGACGCCGGCAATCATGAGTTTGCTAATCGTTTGAAGAAAAACCTCAAGCGTATGAAAGGCTGGATCAAAAGTGCAAACACGAACTGCTACCGTATTTACGACGCTGATTTACCCGATTACAACGTAGCGGTAGATAGGTATGGCGATTGGCTGGTCGTTCAAGAGTACGCGCCACCAAAAACCGTGTCAGAAGATAAAGCCCGTAAACGCCTGCAAGAGGTGTTGTTACATTTACCAGCAGTTACCGGAGTCTCACCTAAGCACATTGCGCTTAAAGTGCGAAGCCAGCAAAAAGGGACTAAGCAATACGAGAAAATTAATCAGTCTGGCGAAATGATGGAAGTGTTCGAAAACGACGCTCGCTTTTTGGTAAACCTGACAGATTACTTGGACACCGGTCTTTTCTTAGACCACCGGAATACCCGTCAAAAAGTAAAAACCTTGTCAAAAGACAAAGACGTGTTGAATTTGTTTTCTTACACGGGCAGCGTATCTGTATTTGCTGCTATGGGCGGCGCCAAGTCAGTTACCACGGTAGACATGTCGAATACCTATTTGGAATGGGCAAAGAAAAATATAGCGCTTAATAAATTAA
Organism: Alteromonas sp. ABH4_454; assembly: GCF_056311775.1. Lineage (NCBI taxonomy): Bacteria > Pseudomonadati > Pseudomonadota > Gammaproteobacteria > Alteromonadales > Alteromonadaceae > Alteromonas > Alteromonas sp. ABH4_454. The sequence continues at coordinate 3,069,506 of NZ_CM149972.1, forward strand.
GTGGTCCCCATGCCTTTATTCAAGCCGATTGCACCACATGGCTAGGTACGCACAAAGGTAAATATGACCTGATTTTTATCGACCCGCCGTCATTTTCAAATTCAAAGCGAATGCAGAACACGTGGGACGTTCAGCGCGATCATGTAAAAATGCTTACCGACGCCAAAGCCTGCTTAAAAGAGCAGGGGACCATCATTTTTTCTAACAATAAACGTGGTTTTAAGTTAGACGAGTCTGCCATCAGTGACCTTGGCTTGAACATTGAAAATATCACCCACGAAACCATACCCGAAGATTTTGCCCGTAAGGGTAAAATACACCAGTGCTGGATTCTACGTTCATGAAAATAATCTTCTACACGGGCCCTCAATGTGGTCTTTGTGATTTAGCCGATGTTGAACTGCAGCAAACGTCTATGTTTTCATCGCTTATTATTGAAAAAGTTAACATTCGTACAAGTACCGAGCTTTATCACTTGTATGGCGCTCGTATTCCAGTTTTGAAGCGGGCCGATAATGAAAAAGAAATTGGATGGCCCTTTAGTGCCGCCGATTTAGAGGAGTTTCTTCAGTGAGCATTTTGCAGTTAAAAAACATCACTGTTATTTATGGAAATCCGCCGCTTTTAGACGGCGTTGAGCTGGTCGTTCAGCCTAAAGAGCGCGTATGCTTGGTTGGTCGCAACGGAAGCGGTAAGTCCACACTTATGAAAGTTATCGCAGGCGATATTATTGCCGACGATGGTCAGCGTATAATAGAGAACAATACCGTAATAGCACGTTTAGAGCAGGACCCACCTCAAACGACAGATGTAACTCTGTTTGACTATGTTGCTGAGGGGTTATCTGACGTAGGTGAAACGCTAAAAGCCTATTTCCATCAAACTCGTATTGTGGGTGAAGACCCTAGTGAAGCTAACTTAAATAAGCTTCAACGGCTACAAGAACAATTAGAGGCCAGAGACGCGTGGCAGTTCGAACAGCAGATTGAGCAAACGCTTACCATGCTTAAGCTTGACCCTGAGATATCGTTATCAACATTATCAGGGGGCTGGCGCAGAAAAGCCGCTTTAGCCCGTGCACTAGTGCGACAACCAGATTTACTACTATTAGACGAACCAACTAACCACCTTGATATTGAAATGATCCGCTGGCTTGAATCGAGCTTGAGCAACTATCAGGGTGCGATTGTGTTTGTCAGCCACGACCGTGCTTTTATACGCGCCATGGCCACACGTATTATTGACCTAGATCGCGGTTCTGTTACCAGCTATCCCGGCAATTACGAAACCTATCTTGAGAAAAAACAGCACGATTTAGACGTTGAAGCGTCGCAAAACGCTGAATTCGATAAAAAACTAGCGCAAGAAGAAGTGTGGATTCGACAGGGCATTAAAGCGCGTCGAACCCGTAACGAGGGGCGAGTAAGAGCACTTAAAAAGCTCCGAGAAGAGCGTAAAGCGCGCCGAGCGGTGCAGGGCAATGCCGTGGTTAACCAACACCAGGGCGCGCGCTCTGGAAAAATGGTGTTTGAGGTAAAAGACTTAAGCTATAGCATTGAAGGTAAGCCAATCGTGAAAGGCTTGAACCTAAATGTACTGCGCAGCGATAAACTAGCACTAATTGGGCCTAATGGGTGCGGTAAAAGTACACTTATTAAGTTGCTGTTAGGTCAATTACAGCCGGATACCGGTTATTGTAAGCAAGGTACGAATTTAGAAGTTGCGTATTTCGACCAGCATCGCCACGGGTTAGATTTAGAGCAAACTGTAATTGATGCCGTAGGCGATGGTAAGCGCGACCTTATGGTAAACGGCCACCCGCGCCACGTGATAAGTTATTTGCAAGACTACTTATTTACGCCAGAGCGTGTAAATGCGCCGGTGAAGTCACTGTCAGGTGGTGAGAAAAACCGCCTGATGCTTGCCAAGCTCATGCTAAAACCAAGCAACGTTTTGGTTCTCGATGAGCCAACCAACGACTTAGACGTTGAAACCTTAGAAATGCTTGAAACCTTACTTAACGAGTATACTGGCACCGTGCTTTTAGTGAGCCACGACAGGGAATTCGTTGATAACGTTGCCAACAGTAGCGTAGTTTTTGAAGGTAACGGTCTGCTTCGCGAATTTATTGGGGGTTTCACTGACGTAGAAAACTGGTATAAAGAGCAACAGGAAAAACGTCAGCAAATCGAAAAGGAAGAGAAAGCCAAGGTAAAGAATGAAACTAATTCAGCTTCAGACAGTCCTAGTGCTAAGTCTTCTCCCCGTAAGACGAAAAAGCTATCATACAAAGACCAGCGTGAACTTGAGTCCTTACCGAAAGAGCTAGAAACACTTGAGGAAGAACTTGAGGCTATGCAAGAAAAAGTCAACGACCCAGACTTTTTCAAACAAGACAGTGACGTTACTGCCAAGGCGTTAGCCGAACTGGCAGATAAAGAAGAATTACTTTCCCAGAAATATGCGCGCTGGGATGAACTAGAAAGTATGCTGGAAGATAATCAGCAGTAAATAGGATTTTAAATGAAACGAACTCAGCTTGCCGCCGCCGTTCTGTTGGCAACAGGAAGTGTTTCGGCATTTGCCGCGACCTATTCAGTGACGCCTCTTCCTTTACAGGATACCGCTAGAAACAATTTTGCTCGTTCAATTGATAATTCAGGCAAAATGCTGTCTGTAGTGCAACTTGAATATAACCCACCTGTAGATGTGGAGCAGTTAGAAGAAGATACCACCTTCTTCGATGTTAACGGTGAAGATTTAGAAAACGAAGATGATGCACGTCAAGGTGTATTCACTGATTCAGATTACACGACAATCGTTAACTATCTACTCTCGTCTAGTACTGCGACCACAGGTCAGAAATTAGCGCCTTACAGAACCTTCTTAACTGACACCCAGGATATTTCTTTGGTGCCAGGCTTAGACGAAGTGACTGATAAATTTGATGATTACACCCGTTCGGTTGAAGCGATAGGCAGAGACAGCTTAAACGGCAACTTTGTAGTAGGTGATTCGTCAGGTTTAGTCGTTTTAGATCCATACGAAAATGAAGATGGCGATACCATCAACTACACTTATGCAGAATCGGCGCAGCAAGGTTTTATACAGGCGTCAGGTGAGTCTAAAGCACTACCAGCTGTAGACACCACAGCCGGCGGTTTCTCTTCGGCCCGTGCAATAAATGCAAACTTACAAGTAGCAGGCTTCAGTACGGTCAGTTTTCAAGACGAAGTAGATGAAGCTATTGAAACTTGTGCTGACGATGAGTTACGTGGCGATCAGTCTGAAGGGCGTTGTCTTTTCACCATTTACAATGGTGACTTTTCAGTACCACGTATTTCTAGTTATTTCTTGAATACTTCTACGAACTACTTGCCTGGCTTCGTTTTGTTGTCAGAAGTTAACGCCACCATATGGCAAGTTGACGTTAATGGAGACGTGATAAGCACTGATACTTATCCATTACTGTTCGAGCCGGATGAAGACGATACAGCACACTACTTTACCTACGCTTATGATATTAATGAGCAAGGTATTGCGGTGGGTGAAGGCCTAACTGGCGATCGCGTTACGATCACCCGACCTAACCAATCTGGCTTAACTGAAAGTGAGCGCGTTGCAACTGTATTCAGAGATGGCGAGACTATTGAACTGCTTCCTCGCGAAGAAAACCTTATCAGCCAAGCAATTGCTATAAACGACGAAAACTGGGTAACTGGTGCTGTGCTTCGCTCACAAAGCGATATCGCTCGTTCTCGCCTTTTTGTTTACAACTTAGATACTCAAGAACAAAAATACCCTGATGGCTTTTTCGTAAGTGCCGGTGTTACTGCGAACGCTATTAACAATAACAATATCGTGGTGGGTAAGGCAGATGTCGATGCGACAAGCGAAACGCTACGTGAAACCGCTGCATTTATGTATAACATTGATACTGATGAGTTTTTGGATCTTAATGATTTAGTGTCGTGTGACAACACTTACGAATTAATCGAAGCGGTTGATATCAACGACGACAACGAAATTATTGCTAATGCGCGCATTAAAATAAACAGTAAATACGTAACCGGCGTCGACATCATAAACTCAAGCGGTGAAACAGACCTGGTTGATTCTGTTGTTGCGGTTAAGCTATCTCCAATAGCTAATGGTTCCATTGATGATTGTGAAGTTCCTGAAGACGAGCAACCTTTTGAGCGCAGCGGCGCATCTACTGGCTGGCTTGCGTTCTTTGGTTTGTTTGCCGCTGCTTTTGTGCGCAGACGTTTTAAAAAATAAATAACCTCGTCATTTAAATTTATGATGAGTTTAATAAAGCCACATTCGTGTGGCTTTTTTTATGCCAAAAAAATGCAAAAATAGACATATTTATGCATAAAAAATGTAATATAAATTTCATAGAAACTTCATTTATTTAACGATTGTCAAGCGTTTTAATTTTATATTTTTCTTGAACCATTTTGTTAATTGCACTATCACAGTAATGTACGCAATCACTTTTCCGGCACTATCAACCGATATGATGTAGAGCGCTCGAGAAAATGATTTGTTGTACGTCCAACAAACAAAAGAGGCTAATCAATGAAAAGACAAAAAAGAGATAAAATGACTCGCGCTCATTCTAAAGGCTATCAAGCTGGTATTAGCGGTCGTTCAAAGGAAAATTGTCCATTTCAGCAAAACGATGCACGTTCACAGTGGTTAGGTGGATGGCGTGAGGCAGTAGAGGATAGACATTTAGGTTTAAGCGTTAAATAACACTTCTCTTTTATGAACTGATTATGCAAAAAGGAAAGCCCCTAGAAAGGGGCTTTTTTGTGTTTATCGATTTAGTATTTAGCGTTGATTAAACAGCGATTAAAAATTCGAAGTATCTTGGAACAAGCCCACTTTTAAATCTTTCGCGACATAAATTTCTCGCCCGTCCACTTCAACCGAACCATCAGCCATACCCATGAAAAGTTTACGTTTAATTACGCGCTTCATGGTGATTTTGTAAGTGACCTTTTTCGCTGTTGGAAGAATTTGCCCGGTGAATTTTACTTCACCAACACCTAGCGCACGACCTTTACCAGGCCCGCCGCTCCAGCCAAGGAAAAAGCCAACAAGTTGCCACATTGCGTCAAGGCCAAGGCAGCCTGGCATGACTGGGTCACCTGGAAAGTGGCAATCAAAAAACCATAAATCTGGGTTAATATCTAACTCAGCGATAATCTCGCCTTTGCCATGTTCACCGCCGTCTTCAGTAATAGAGACAACGCGGTCCATCATTAGCATATTTGGTGCAGGCAGTTGACTGTTACCCGGACCAAACATTTCACCACGGCTACACGCCAATAAATCTTCTTTGTTAAAGCTACTTTTCTTCTCTGACATTCCCAACTCATTGTTGTTATTTAAGTTACATTCTTAATTTAGCGAACACTTGTACGCTAAACAACTCTGAACAGTCATTTTTCTGAAGAAAAACGCGTGCTACTATACTAACTATAAATTTAATCCGTACAAATATCGCCCCATGCGTGCAATTTATAAACAGCGATTAAACTACGCTCCACAATATAGTATTTGTGTGTGAAAACTATGACAGAACAAACAACAAAAAAAACCAGTAGAAAAAGCCCTGCAGATAGAGCGAAAGCGAACGCTGATAAACAACGGCGTTTTAGAGAAAGACAAAAAGACGCAGGAAAGAAGCTAGTGAGAGGGTACGTCAGCCCAGAAGCGAAAGCATGTTATGACGAAATACGCGAAAAAACAGGTTGGACCGACAGTGAAGCCATGTCGAACGCTATGCGGCTAATGTATGCGGCTTATAAATGCGGTCAAATTAAACTCTTAAACGAGTGGCTAAGAAAGAACAACCGTTAGGCTTTTTTTTCAATTTGCGATTTGAGCCACATTCGGCTTGGACTATTTTGCATGGTATGGCGCCTGACAATACGCTGCGCTTCTTTTACCACATCATCGCGCTCGCGATAGTCCCATAAACGTTTCGCTGTTATACGGTTATTCTCTGTAATATCAATAATGGGCAGCACATAATCTTGTTTAACGTCAAAACTAAGCATTTGCGCTTCTAATGGCGGTAGGTCGTAGGGCGCATGAACGGCTTCATTAGGTAGTTTAGCTAGCTCTGGCACCCACTTCTTAATAAATACGCCATCAGGGTCTAACTTTTGTGACTGTGTTACCGGGTTGTACAGCCTTACGGTATGGATACCAGTCACACTTGCCTGCATTTGTATTTGGGGGTAGTGGATCCCCGGCTCAAAGTCTAAAAACTGTGTTGCAAGGTAATGTGCGGCTTTCAGCCAGTGCACGTTTAAATGGTGGCATAAAAAACTCGTTACCATTGCCCGCATCCGAAAGTTTATATATCCGGTCTGTCGTAGCGCTCGCATGCAGGCGTCTACCAAAGGGTAGCCTGTACGTCCAATGGTCCAGAAATAGAAACGTCGCTCAGTCTCCGGCCCGTCTATGAAAGGGAAGTGCTCATAAGCACGGTTCATTGGGCGCCACTCTATACTGGCCTCACTCTCAAATTTTTGAATAAAGTGGCAGTGCCAGTGCAGCCTAGATGTTAAAGCGGATAGGGCGCGACTCCACTGTTTGCGCTGTGATGTTGGCAAAGCTTTCTTAGCTTGTTTTTCCAACTGAACGCTTTGATACACCTGCTTGATAGAAATGTTACCCCATGCGAGATAAGGGCTTAATCGTGAACATGCGCGTCGTGCATACTCAGGTTTTGAAATATGTTGGTGATAATACTGTCCACGAGAACTGAAAAAATCCTTCAAAACCTGCCAAGCACGCTTTTCACCGCCAGGTTGCATAGAAACTATATCGGGTGTGACTTCAATTTCAGTCATTTCGGTCTTGCATGCGCTATCGTGTATATTACCGCTACAGTAGTTGGGTAGGTCAGGCGATGACCGTTTAAGTTCAGCTATTTCATCAATGGATTTCGACGCTTTTAAAATATCTGAAAACTCTCGCCAGTTAACCCATTTAGCTGTTTCTATATCAAAATCATAGGTGGCGGTTGCGAAATGGTGCTCCCAATTTTGCTGCCATCTTGCTCGATGGGGCAACCCGCGCATAACGGCTCCATACTGATACTCACTAAAAGAAATGGCTCTACTTTTCAAATACCTAGCAACCTCTATATCACGGTTATGCGTAACTGATAAACCTATTTCCTGGTAACTCCTAACCGCACCAATGTTGTAATTTTGAGCAATAAGTTCAAGTGCTTCTATTACTTCACAGTGCAAGGTCAAAACACGGGCATGAGCGGGCAATTGGCTGTTAATGTCATCGATACTTTGCTGCATAAATTGCCAATGGCGAATATCCATATGCGGGTCTGCAATAAGCGAGGGCTCCCAACAAAAAAGTGGGAGTATCTTTTCTCCTGCCTGAACCGCGCGATAAAAAGGCTCGTGGTCACGCAAGCGAAGGTCTCGCTTTAACCATATAACTGTGACTGTCTCTTTTGAGTTATTTGAGTTAGCTTTTTTTAAGTTATCTGACGCCATACAGTTAAATAACTACAGCCATTTATTACGAAATTCGCCTGCCGGATCGTAAATTTCAGTCTGTTTTTGAAGGTTAAATTGCCTATGTCCGCGAGGGTCGCTTCCCACGCCGGCAAGGTAAAGCCAATTTCCCCAGTTACTTCCCACATCATGATCAACTAACTGATGCTCAAACCACGCGGCACCGTAACGCCAGTCCTGCCGAAGTTCATGTACAAAGCAGCTAGCAACAAGCTGCCTACCGCGGTTCGACATATAGCCTGTCTTTGCAAGTTGTCGCATACACGCGTCTACAATAGGGTATCCGGTATTGCCTTCACACCACTGCGCAAAGGTCTCAGGGCAATGTGAAGTAGTGGGTGTTTTACCTTGAATGCCACTAAAGCGAAACCATTTAGCGCCATACTTACACTGCAGCCAGTGAAAAAATTCTCGCCACAAGAGTTCGAAATAAATCCAATAAGTGGAATCATTTTTTTCAACGGTCTCTTCAAATTTATGTACTTGCCTCATCACTTCGCGCGCAGAAAGTGAACCATTTGCTAACCAGGCAGACAGTTTTGTACTGTCTTTCCATGTATCTAGTGCATTACGTGTTTCCTTATAGGATGCCGCAGCATGCCAGTCAAATAGATACCTGTTTAAATGCGAGAGCGCCGCAGTTTCACCACCGACAAAAGATAATTCAGGCGGTTCCGGTAAATCGTGGGCGAGAGTTAATAGAAAAGATTCGTCTAGCGTTGGTTTAAAGGGCGGAGGTAAGCGCTCTGGGGTAGCGTGGACCGCTAGTGGTTTACAATGTTTCTCTACTTTCCTTCGAAACGGACTGAAAACGTCGGGCATCTCTTCTATGTCAAACGGTAGTGTTTGCTCATCAAATAAACCAAAAGTCGAGGTTTCGATAACGGTTAATGAATTAAAAAAACGTTTTACTGTGTTTAGCGCTGCTGTTTCGTCATAACCACAGTACTGACTCACTCCAACGTGGGTGTACTGCCCCGACCTTAACAGCTCAACTAAACACTCTGCAGTGCTACCTTTTACAATTAGTAAATCGTGCCCAAGCTTTGCTAGCTGTTGCTTTAAATCTACTAATGTCTGCAGTAAGAAGGTGTGTCTGTGCTCGCCCATTGGATTAAGCCCAAACGCGTTGGGCGTAAAGTTCTTATCATCTAATATATAGACGAACGTAACTTGGTCGACCTTTTCGCACAACGCGGAAATAGCCTCATTGTCGTGCAGCCGTAGGTCGTGCCTGAACCAGAATAGTCCTCTGTTATCACTAGATTGAGGTTTATCGTTGGAATGCTGATTTATCATACTAATTTTAAGCGTTATTTTTAATAATTTGACGGATCTTGAATCCGCTTTTCTACGTAAGACATTAGATACGAATAATATTTAAATTTGGCGCAACGCCTGAGGAAAAAAAGTGACCGTTCCCGTTAGTATCATGTGGTTCAGACAGGACCTACGCGTAAAAGACAATCCGGCATTAAATACAGCTTGTGATATGGGCAAAATAGTCCCCATCTATATTTATGATGATACAACCCCTGACGGAAGAGTCCCTGGAGGTGCCAGTAAATGGTGGCTTCATCATTCTTTGGCTTCTCTGAATAAGCGCCTTAATGGCCACCTACAAATTTTTAAAGGCAACCCAAAGGATATCATTTCAACATTAATGAAATCCTTTGACGCAAAAGCTATCTTTTGGAACCGGTGCTATGAACCATGGCAGATAAACCGCGACAAAGAGATTAAGCAATTTCTTATTGATAGTGATTACGAAGCGCACAGCTGCAATGGAAGTCTTTTATGGGAGCCAATGAAAGTGCTCAAAAAGGACGGCACGCCTTATCGCGTATTTACTCCTTATTACAAGAAAGGTTGTTTACAAGTAGAAGAGCCGCGATATCCCAAAGCACCACCAGCACGGATAACTTATGCAGACGTAGAAAATGAGGGTATTGAATTAGCGTCGCTAAACTTACTGCCTACCATCAACTGGGACGAGACTATTTCGAAAGAATGGTCGCCAGGCGAAGACGGAGTTGCTGATAATCTAGCAGATTTTATCGAAAATTCTGCGCGTAAATATAAAGACGGGAGAGATATCCCTTCAGCTCGCGGCACATCGCGCTTATCACCCCATTTGCATTTTGGTGAGGTTTCGCCAAACCAAGTGTGGTATGCAATTAAAGACAAGTTCGGCAATAGTGAAGACAAAAGCATTGAAACCTATTTGAGCGAATTAGGTTGGCGTGAGTTTAGCTACTACTTGCTATACCATTTTCCAACGCTGCCAAATAAGAACTTCAACGATAAATTCAATAAGTTTCCTTGGCGTTCTGATGCTAAAGCGCTTAAGGCTTGGCAAAAGGGAAAAACCGGCATCCCAATTGTCGATGCGGGTATGAGAGAACTATGGCAAACCGGATACATGCACAACCGTGTTCGCATGATTGTGGGTTCATTCCTAGTCAAAAATTTACTACTTAGCTGGCATGAAGGTGAGCGGTGGTTTTGGGATACGCTGTTAGATGCAGACCTTGCCAGTAACAGTGCCGGTTGGCAGTGGGTAGCGGGCTCTGGCGCCGACGCTTCGCCATACTTCCGCATTTTTAACCCTATACTGCAGGGCGAAAAGTTTGATAAAAAAGGCAGCTATGTGCGCAAGTATTGTCCAGAATTGAATAAGCTATCGGATAAGTACATACACAAGCCTTGGGAAGCACCTAGTGCAATACTAAAAGATGCAGGGATTGAACTTGGTAAAGAATATCCCAAGCCACTAGTTGATTTAAAAGCATCACGGCAGCGTGCTTTAGACGCATTCCAACAAATAAAAGAGTAGGGTATGGCAGCACTTATTTTAGTTTTAGGCGACCAGCTTACCGAAACCTTACCGGCTATTACCGATGCTGTAAAAAGCAAAGACACCATTTTAATGGCGGAGGTTCGTGAAGAAGCCACTTACGTAAAACATCATAAGAAAAAAATTGGGTTTCTATTTAGCGCTATGCGCCATTTTGCTAAACGTTTGCGTGATGAAAACTATAACGTTAACTACGTTCGCTATACCGATAGCGCTAACAAAGGCGACTTACTTGCCCAAGTTAAACACGCATTAAGCGAAAAGGATTTTGATGAAGTAAAAGTGACCATGCCTGGTGAGTACCGTTTGTTAAAGAGTATGGAACAATGGGAACACGTGCTTGGCATACCCGTTACTATCTGCGATGACAATCGGTTTCTATCCACGCCCCAAGAGTTTACTGACTGGGCGGAAGGTAAAAAACAGCTTCGAATGGAGTTTTTCTATCGTGAAATGCGCCGCAAGCATAACGTACTTATGGATGGGAAAAACCCTATAGGTGGTAAGTGGAATTACGATGCCCAAAATCGTGAATCTATGCCAGAAACTCACAAAGTGCCAAAGCACACCACATTCGACATTGACGATATCACTTCAGATGTTATCGAGTTAGTTAAAAACGAATTCAGCGATCATTTTGGCGATATTGATAACTTTCACTTTGCAGTTACCCGGGAAGACGCCCTTACCGTTTTGAATACCTTCATAGAAGAAAGGCTGCCAAATTTCGGTCAGTATCAAGACGCCATGGTCGAGGGAAAGCCTTGGCTTTATCATTCTCATATCGCGTTCTACCTAAACTGCGGATTATTAACCCCGAAAGAAGCCATTCAAGCCGCCGAGCAAGCGTACCATGCTGGACAAGTACCTCTTAATTCTGCCGAAGGGTTTATTCGACAGATACTGGGCTGGCGCGAATATGTGAGAGGCTTTTATTGGCACTTTATGCCGAATTTGAAAACCGACAATTATTTCAATAACGCTCGCTCGTTGCCTTCGTTCTTTTGGGATGCGCAAACCAATATGAACTGTATGCGTCAATGTATAAAAGAGACCCAACAAAATGCCTATGCACACCACATACAGCGGCTAATGGTGATTGGCAACTTCAGTTTATTAACCGAGCTGAGCCCTGAAGAGGTGCAAGCGTGGTATTTGCTTGTTTACGCCGATGCTTATGAATGGGTTGAACTGCCCAATGTAGCGGGAATGATCTTGTACAGCGACGGCGGAAACTTAGCAAGTAAACCTTACGTCGCTAGCGGTAGCTATATCAATAAAATGAGTAACTACTGCAAAAACTGTGGCTACCAGGTTTCGAAGAAAACAGGACCAAAAGCTTGTCCCTTTAACTACCTTTACTGGCATTTTATAGATAAGCACAAAGAAAAGTTAAGTAACAATCACCGTATGGCTATGATTTATAAAACCTATGGGCGGATGAAAGAAGAAAATATAGAAACCATGAAACAGGACGCCACGATATTTTTATCAAAGCTAACCAAAAATGAAGAAGTCTGATTTACCGACCAAAATGTGCCCGGTCTGTGATAGGCCGTTTACTTGGCGCAAGAAATGGGAGAAAAACTGGGAAAACGTGCGTTACTGCTCAAAGCGCTGTGCTTCAACCAAAAACAAAGCCCAAACCAATTTGGGTTAACCTAGCGGGAATAAACTGGCAAGCTAGAAATACTAGCGCTTCTTAATTTGCCATTGTAATCTCAGAGCACGAAATTATCCTCTACACCAGAAACCTAAGCGCAGCCGCATAGGTTTCAAGGCAATTATTCCAGCCGCCGCAGCTAATGCTCTTACTCGAAGGAGCATTAGCCGCCGATTTGGATAACAGGGCACTAATAGTTGAAGCAACTTACTTCTTAGTTTACGACCTTTCGGTAGTCGCCGCATTTTTTAGTAAAATGGGGTTAAAATGATAAATGTCATGGTAAACACGCAAATGACCTTTGTTTTTACATATGGTTTAAACATAGTTTTACGTACAGCTCCCATCTTATGAATGTAAGATAAATCAGAAATCTAATAACTTTCGTACTTATTAGTGAAAAGTTAACTAATAAGAGAGCAACGTGGAAGCCCCGATAACCGTAGATAGACTCAGATTCCTTATTTATAGCCTAAAAGAAAAGCTTTGGGTGAAACCTCTCGGGTTTTGCCTTCTTTCTATTTTTGCAGTGTTCCTCGCCAAATTGGCCGACGGCACTTCACTTGCCGAACATATCCCTGAAATTAAACCGGAATCTGTAGAAACACTGCTTTCAATAATGGCATCGAGCATGATGGTTATTGCCACATTCTCAGCAGGTACTATGGTTAATGCCTATGCATCAGCGAGTCGATCATCTACGCCTCGTTCATTAAGCCTTATTATCTCTGACGATGTATCGCAAAATGCATTATCCGTCTTTATTGGTGCATTTATTTATAGCGCCGTAGCACTTACTGCAATGACTCAGGCTTTCTTTAATGAAGCCGGACTTTTCATTTTATTTTGCTTAACGTGTCTGGCATTTGCGATAGTGATTTTAACTTTTATTCGATGGGTAGATAGCGTCGCTCGGTTAGGCCGTGTGGGATCTACACTTTTGAAAGTGGAAGCCGCTACTACACGGGCGATAAAAAATAGAATAGATAGCCCATGTTTGGGTGCTGTACCCCAAGAGCAAATAAAAGAGCAGGGGAGTTACGCTATTTTCACCGAAAAAGTAGGGTATATCCAGCTAATCGATATCGCAAAGCTTCAATCCCTTGCAAAAAGCGAAGACTGCTTTATCAATGTAACCTTACTCCCTGGTGAATTTGTTACGCCAGAGCGCCCGTTGGCGTATACAAACAAAGATATCAAAAAAGATGAGATTGTCGGAGCTTTTACCATAGGCGAAGCGCGATCGTTTGAAGCTGACCCCAGATTTGGATTTATTGTTCTAGCTGAAATTGCATCTCGTGCATTGTCACCATCGGTTAATGACCACGGTACAGCGATAAATGCCATCAGTAGTATCACTAGGCTAATGTTACTGTGGCACACACCGGTGCAAAAGGAACATGGTGGTAAGAATAATAATGGCGAGCCTGGCGCTAACCATATTTCTCAGCAAGTTAGCAAAAACGACAATAAACAGAGCCATACTAAAAGCAACATCAAGTATGACCGGGTTTCTTTACCTAAAATAAGTGTGGACGATTTATTCGATGACGCTTATACAAGTATTGCTAGAGATGGTGCAGCTAATATTGAAGTAGCGATACGAATTCAAAAATCGCTTAACACTATAAAAGCCTGTTTCGATAACAGCGACTTAGAGTTGGATAAAGACTTCAAAAACGCAGCGAGTAAATTAGCTAAACAGAGTTATGAACGCGCGAAACTAGCATTAAATTACGGTGGAGATATTAAGCGAATTGAGCAAGCTTATAAGGAATGAGGCTAAACCCGCATTTAAGCTTGTAACTGAAAGCCAGTGCGGGTTTCTTTGAATTCATTATTGAGTATTACCTTTATTAAAACAACAAACTAGGTATTTGGAAAAGCACAGCAAAACGCTCAACCTTAAATGGAAATTGGTTTAAAGCTTGCTAATTACGTATTCATTTTATGTATTCAGAATGTCTATATTTGCAAACCTTGAGTAGAAACCAATTTAGCTCTCAATGTAATCATAATTGTTAAATTAATCGTAGTTCTTAGGCTAAATCGCTAAAAGTTTTAACGTAACGCTACGTGAATGAAATTATATTTTGCGAGGTTTAGTACATCAGATTTCACGTAGCGCACGATTTAATTTCACAACTCCATCTATCATTCCAAAATCAAAACATCTTAATAGTTGAAAATTAAAAGGACTGGCGTAAGTGAGATGTTTACGCACAAGCCCAAAACCAATCATTGGGCCAACACAGCAGCCACGCATAAAAGTCTGTAAGTAATCACAGCCAACAAAGCATCCAAATAGAGCGACTTCATCGCCCTAATCGTCCATACTCCCAATTACGCATAATGTATATTATGTTAAATATAGTATTAAAATAGAGATAAGAAGGACGCTCGAAGCATAACGCTTTCCCTGTGGGCTACCCTTTAATGAATAATCTATTTGTAACGTATTTAAGCAGAATAAATACTTGGTATTTTAACGATAGTAATCATCAAAGTTTTTAAAGGTATTAGTTTTAAATCTGCGATTCTTTTATAAGTCTTATGGGACTGTCTTTTTAAATTTTCTTTCTTTTTATAAAACACCACTTTTACTATTTAAGCCTGTTTAAATCTATTCGTTTATCAGAACTCTTTCAAGATGATTAATATGCTCTATGCTTATTTAAGCTCTTTACAGAAATACTAACGCTGATAATTGGTATCTGCGGTTTTTAAATAACTAGAGGTTGCTGAGTCGCTGGAATACTTTTACGTGCATTCATCGATATAGTTGTTCGATAATTAAGGAGTTTATAAAGGTCGTTGCGAATAATAAAATTGGGCTAACCAAAGCGTATCTATTTAGGATTGTAACTAGTGTTATTTAATTAAAAATTCTAATTTAGTGGTTGCTGTTGCGTGCGACTGCAAATAACTTTCGTGGAGTTTCGATCTAATTAGTGCTTAAAATATAAAGCGCTTAGTTTAGCTGTCTCGTTTAACTTAAGCACAAAGGTAGAAGAACGACTTACAAAAACTATCGCCTATTCCTTTTCGAAAGAGTGAAAAATCAAATACCTTTGTTTTCACTAGTCGCCACCATCGTCCAGTACCACCACTTCGTCAGGCATAATTTCCCTGGGTGAAATATAGACTGGGAATACAGATTTAGAAGCTATATATTCAAGCGTTTTAGCGCTTAATATTTAGGCGATGCTACGTAAAATCTGAAGCAGAATTAGGGGGTTCCCTTGCAGATTTCACGTAGCGCACGATTGATAAATGGGGATAAATCGAACAATATCGGCTTATAAATGCCGTTGAAGCCACTATAGCAACAGAGTTTTTTAGTTTTTGTGTTGCTTGCTTTTACATATTGCGGTTATAACTGTTTGTATATACAGTAGTGTGGTAGAGTGTCACACATTGATCGGCAAAGGTAGGGTTAAGCAAGTTATGCGTTTCAGTGAAATAGGCCCTTATGTTCACGCATGATAATTACAGTTATCGTGCGTGAATTGTTATAAATATCAGTACTTTACAGTCTTTCTTACAATCTAGCATAATACGCACATACTGTGACTATCGGATTATTCAATGTCTTCTAAACCAAACAATTTGCACTTATCTGGGCGCAGAATGACCAAAGGCGTTACTAATAATTCTCCGATGAAAGTTAAAAGGAACACTGATAAAGCAAGTTATCCCTCAAACTCAACTGTAGTTGCTAATACTGGCGATAGTTATTTTACCGAGTCCGATCCTACCGTGCAGTTTTCAGCTAATGCTAATGAGACTCGAGAAACAACATCCCTTGAGGTAACGTCTAATGACAAGAGTTTTGAAAATTACTATCAGCAATATTATCAGGATATTTTTACCAAGCTTCCTTATAACACGCAGCGTGCTTATCTAAGTGACTATAATGAATTTGCAATTTTCTGCAGGCAGCACGGTTTCGATGGTTTCAAAAACGATTTTGAACACAATGAAACTTGTATAAAACATTATGTAGAAGAATTGTGTCGTTCTCCCCTAGCCTACAGAACCATCAAGCGTCGGCTATCCGCGCTTAGTAAATTTCTTGGCGTCGCCAAGTTGCCTAATCCCATTATTAGGTCAGCGTATTTAAGAGACTTTATTCGACTGTCGTTAATCGAAAATAGAAAGTTTAGGCTTTCACATAAACAAGCGGTTCCTCTCACTATCGATATGGTCGAAAAGATTAACAATGCAATTATTCCAGATTCATTATTGGAACTACGCGACCTCGCTATTATTAATTTGATGTTTGATGCCTTACTACGTGCCGATGAGCTAGTGCGAGTTTGTGTTGAGGATATATCTGCTCGAAATAACACGCTCCTCGTTGTTTCATCAAAAAGTGATCAAACTGGCCAGGGCCAATATCGTTACGTTTCTTCTAGTACTATTTCAATGGTGCAAGAATATATCAATGAAGCAAATATAGACCCAAAATCTAAAACACAAAGACTTCCTTCTGATTTACGCGGATTGCACAAAGGCATATTGTTTAGGCGACTAACGAACCATAAAACTGCACTTTTACCTTTTGACGAAAACATACCAAGCCATAAGGCTAACGTACTAAACTACTCGAGCGTATACAGAATTTGGCAACGCATCGCTCATCGTGCAGGTATAAGCGAAAACATTACACCACATAGTGGTCGTGTTGGTGGTGCAGTTTCTCTAGCAGAAGATGGTGCATCTTTACCCGAGCTTCAACTGGCTGGAGGTTGGCAATCACCGGAAATGCCTGGGCATTATACAAAACAGGCTAACGTAAAGCGTGGTGGAATGGCAAAATTGTCGGCAAAACGGAAAAGATAAAGCTTATTAAATACAGTAGCTTAATTAATATATGGTTACGCATAACCAACGACATCAGTAACAATGTCTAACTCACCTACTCTCTTCATTCTTTTACCAATCTGAAACTGTATTACTCGCGTATCAAAAGGTAAATTTGCCCTAAGCCTATATTAATGAATCGGTTTTCTAAGTTGGCAATCATTTAAGTAAAAGGAGTGATATATGAGTAGCGGTATTGATACAAAGCATGGAAAATTACTCGCGGAAATGGTGGTTCCCTCGGCGTCATGGAATGTCCAACCCGAGAAGCAAGACCCTTTCAAGTCACAAGAAGCAGCACTAGATTATTTAAACTCAAACAATGAGCCGTTATATCTCCACGTGCCATTAGCTAAATCTGATGATTATGTGAGGATATGCGTAACTTCACGAGGCGATGATGTTGTTTTTACGATAAAAGATATTAATAACGGTGGTGAAACTTCATTGCATTATTCGCACATTAAAAACTTAGACAGCACAATTAGAACCTTAGTATCTGAATGTTGTGACCAGAAAATCAAAGCCCTATAAATTAGGGCTTTTTTTCCGCCTATAAATCGCAAATTGCACTACCAAAGAATGCTAATCCACGTAAAGCCGGCCATCACTAGGCTAATGAACACTGCTGCCGAGCCGATATCTTTAGCACGCCCTATTAATAAATGGATGTCTGTACTGACATGATCACAGAGTTTCTCAATAGCGGTGTTGAGTAGCTCAGTGATAAGCACAATGAGTAAAGATATCACCAGCAATATACGTTCTACATGCGTGACGTCGATGAAAAAGGCTACAGGTGTCATTATCAATATTGCGAAAACTTCTTGTCTGATCGCAGCTTCACTTAAAAAGGCTGCTCGAAGCCCTTTAAGTGAATAGTAAGTGGCATAGAGTACGCGTAAAATACCTGTCCGTTTCGTTATCATGATAAGTAATTTTAAGATTAGTTACAGCCTTACAAAACCTAATTGACCTTCGTTACATCTACATGACGGCGAAGGTATTTATCATGAATATTTAAAGCATTTTCGACGCTAATCGCCGCATTAATTTATACTTTAACAGCTAGCACGTCTGTTTTGACACCATGTAGTACTGCATTGGCCGTTGACCCAAGTAGCAAACGAAGACCGCTCTGGCCATGGGTGCCGACAACAATGAGATCTGCATTAATCTTTTCGGCCATATGGTGAATCTCATCAGCAGGAGAACCTATCTCTACATTGATGTGGCTGTAAGGTATATCATGTTTTGCGGCAACGTCTTTTAATTGCCTTAATGCCTGCTCTCTTACTTCTTCTGAAAAATCCCGTTCTAAAAATAGTCCGTAAGGCTCTACATTGGTTTGTGGATAAGCAACATACAGGAGGTGAATTTTGTGACTGTTGCCCGCTATAGCAATGGCTTTCTCCACCACTAATTCGTAGTCAGAATAAATATCTATAGGTACTAAAATTGTTTCGTAACCTTGCATTGTGGCTGTCCTCAATTTTTGTTTGGTAGCAGTGCTTTTCTACCATACCGTTAACTAATTCCGTTAAATAGTAGTGCTATACAAATAATTATTCTTTGAGCTAGGTCAATGATTAGTCTGTAGCCTCATTCATAATCAACGTATGCACATTAGTTCTAGCGAACATTACGTATCTTTACCGTAAAAGAAAGAGGGAAATGAGTATGAAAACGGCAATAGTTGTTATAACAACGCTTCTCCTTTTCGCCTGTGACCAGGGCGCGCAGTCACCTCGCGGCTTTAGCTTGCCCGAAGGCAATATGGAAAAAGGCTATTTGGTATTTAAAAAGTATCAGTGCCAAGACTGTCACAGAATTGCAGGAGAAAAAGAGTCCGACAATGCGCAATACCTAGTCGCGAAGCCTATTCCGTTGGGAGGCAGCAGTGGAAGAATTAAAACTTATGCAGAGTTGGTGACAAGTATTATTAACCCATCACACAAACTTACTCCTCGACAGCCTGCCAGTTTCACCAGCGAAGACGGTGTGTCATTAATGCGAGTTGTAAACGACGAGCTAACCGTTTCTGAACTAATAGATTTAGTGGCGTATCTTCAGCCTAAATATAAAGTAACCCCCTACAGGACTAGTGATTACCGACTCTATCAACTGCGTATTCCAAGCGAGCAATCTAAAGATTAACTCGCAGTTTTAGGCATTAAAAATCGTTAAGCGTGACTCCACAATCGGTATTTGATTAGGAGTCATGGCTTAGCTTTTTTAAGATACTGCTTTCGTTTCTTTCTCTATTTCTGCCAATAAACTACAGGGCATAAAGCTTTGAGCGTTTGCTTCTTTCAAATGAAGCTTAAACCTATCGGGTATATCGTCAGTGAGAAAGCTTCCCGTTTTAACCAGCGGAAAAATTTCGTCATAACGTGCAACATTGCATTGATCGACCCGTCTGAATATATGGGTACGATTTAGTTCACTGGTTTTAATATGGCCGGTTGACGATAAGATATCCATTAACGCATGAATAGTCTTTTTATGAAAACGGTACACGCGTTCATACTTATCTTCAACGTTTAAACCTTTTGCTAACTTAGGGTCCTGAGTAGCCACACCGGTGGGGCATTTATTTGTATTGCAGGATAAAGATTGTACACAACCCAGTGCCAGCATCATCCCCCTAGCGCTGTTACAGATATCTGCTCCCAAGCTCAAATTTTTGGCTAACTGAAAGGCGGTAATGATCTTGCCTGAAGCAATAATTTTAATTTTGTCACGTAGACCAAAACCTGTAAGACAATCGTCTACAAAAGCGAGTGCTTCACGAAGTGGAAAGCCAATAGAATTGGTATATTCAAGGGGTGCAGCACCCGTACCGCCTTCGCCGCCATCAACCGTAATAAAGTCCGGTGTAACACCCTTTTCTACCATGGCCTTGCACATAGCGATGAACTCGCTTTTCCTCCCAAGGGCGAGTTTGATTCCCACCGGTTTGTACCCACTTAATTCTCTAAGCTGGCTAATAAAATCAACCATTTCTAACGGCGTCGAGAAAGCTTTGTGTCTAGGTGGAGAATCGACTTGCGTACCAGGCTCAACGCCTCTGATCTCGGCTATTTCTGGGGTATTTTTATATGCAGGAAGAATACCGCCATGCCCAGGCTTAGCGCCTTGGCTCAGCTTTATTTCTATCATTTTTACGTTTTCAAGATTGGCTTTTTCTTTGAATAAATCAGGGTCGAAACCGCCGTCCTTAGTTCGGCAGCCAAAGTAGCCCGTACCGATTTGCCAAACAATATCGCCCCCGTTTTCAAGATGATACGGGGTCAACCCGCCCTCGCCCGTGTTATGGTAGAACTTACCTTTCGCAGCACCTTTATTGAGCGCCAAAATAGCATTTTTCGATAAACTACCAAAGCTCATGGCGCTGATATTGAGCACACTAGCGCGATATGGTTTCTTACAATGGGGGCCTCCTACCAAAACGCGAGGGTCTTCATCCATATCCTCTACTTCTCTAGCAGATAGAGAGTGACCAATCCATTCATAACCATCTTTATAAGTATCTAGTTGAGTGCCGAAAGGTACCGTTTCTCTACTATTTTTTGCTCGTTGATAGACAATAGAGCGAAACATGCGGGAAATAGGCGTACCGCCGGTATCTGTCTCTATGATGTATTGCTGGATGTAAGGTCTTAAACCTTCTACTGTCCACCGTACTCTGCCTATGAGTGGGAAGTTTTTCAAAATGGCATGTTGTGTTTGGAAGGCGTCGTAAAGACCAAAAATCAATAACGTGACAGATAAAAGTAAAAACCACCACACCGGTGCCCATAGCAAGCCGATTACCACATTAAAGGCGACCAGTAAGGTGAGTATGGTTAAAATAGTTAAACGCATTAAGAGTCCTTCTTTAATTCGGCCATATTCAAGCTAGATAATATGCCTATAACCCTGTTCAATACACTGCAAACCAAAAACTAGATTCACTTTAAAGGTAAGCAACTGTTTTAACTTTTAAATTTTTACAGCCAGTTCTCCAATGTTATAGGTTATGCGTAACGATATCTATGCTATACGATACTTTTATAGCTGCGAAAACAAGTCATTACATGCTAATCTACAAGCATTAAATTAGTGAGTTTACCCATTATTTTTAAATAGTAGGTTATAGATAAAATGACCTGTTAAAGGTAACGGATTTGACGTTCAACATTTCGAAAGGTAATTCATGGAGTATGCATTTCTTCTTTTCGCATTTATATGTGGCTTATCGGTAAAACTAATTGGCATTCCTCCTCTTGTCGGCTATTTGGTAGCAGGTTTTCTATTAAACTTTGCAGGTTATACACTCACTGAAGATTTAACCCAAATAGCCAATTTGGGTATTACTATTATGCTATTTACTATCGGCTTGAAACTTAATATCCGTGACTTGAGCCGTCGTGAAGTTTGGGCAGGTAGCATTTCCCATACGCTAATATGGGTAGGTGTAATAACTTGTTGCGTTTATGTGATTGGCGCAGTTGCCGCCAATTTCGTTGACGGTCTTACTTGGAAAAGCGCAGCGCTTATCGCATTTGCACTTAGCTTCAGTAGTACCGTATGTGTTGTTAAAGTCTTAGAAGAAAGTGGCGAAAGTAAAACCCGCCACGGCCGTCTAGCCATAGGCATTTTAGTCATGCAGGACGTTTTCGCTGTCATCTTTCTTGTTGCAGCAACTGGAAAGCTCCCTTCAGTGTGGGCGCTAGCTTTGTTAGCGTTGTTCCCTGCAATGCCAATCATCAATAAAATGATTAATAAATCAGGCCACGGTGAACTGCTTCCGCTTACTGGCTTTATCCTCGCCTTAGGTGGCTATCACTTGTTTGAGCTGGTTAACATTAAAGGCGATTTAGGCGCACTTATCTTTGGTATTTTGCTGGCGCAACACGAGAAAGCGTCTGAACTTGCTAAGTCACTACTTAGCTTTAAAGATCTTTTCCTCATTGGTTTCTTCCTTACTATCGGTCTCACCGCCCTTCCAGACCTTAGTATGATTGTACTTTCGCTCGTGTTCTGTCTGTTTATACCGTTAAAAGCTGCACTGTTTTTTGGCTTATTTACTTCCCTGCGCCTTCGGGGGCGAACTGCGTATTTAAGCAGTTTAGTGCTTTCAAACTACAGCGAGTTTGGGCTTATTGTCGGTGCACTGGCAGTTTCCCTAGGGCTGTTAGAAAACACCTGGCTAGTGGTTATTGCTTTGGCCGTTTCCATCTCATTTGTGATTACCAGCGTGCTTTATCGTAATTCACATTCTCGATATCACAAGCATAAGCACACCATTAAACGTTTCGAGAAAGAAGAACGTTTGAAAGAAGACATTTATCCGACACTTCATAATGCAGAATTCTTAGTGTTAGGCATGGGACGTGTTGGACGCGGTGCTTTTAATGCACTATCCAAATTAACCGGTGTTAACGTGTGGGGAATGGATGCCGATCGCGTAAAAGTAAAAGAAATGGCAGATGAAGGCTTTAATGTAATTTGCGGCGACGGTGAAGACGTAGATTTATGGGATAATCTAGATATTAAGCAAGTAGAGCTTGTCCTTCTTGCGTTACCTTCTATACAAGACTCAATCAACATTACGCGACAACTCAAAAACGCAGGTTACACTGGCAAAGTTGCCGCTATAGCCCGCTATGAAGATGAAGTTTCTCATCTTTTAGAGAATGGCGTTGATAAAGTGTTCAACTTCTTTACTGAAGCAGGGCTTGGTTTCGCGGAAGAAAGTCTTGCTTACGCGCACGCGCAACGGTAATGCTGTTCTAAATGCGAACAATGGATGAATTGAGAAACGTTATCGTTTGTAAACAACTGTTTTAAAAAGACTTTTTTGACAACCCCACTCATTTAGACTAAACTTCACGCAAATACGTTAATAGGGTTTACACAATGCAAGGTGATAAACAAGTCGTTGCGAAATTGAACGAAGTACTGACAAGTGAACTTACTTCGATAAATCAATACTTTCTGCACGCTCGTATGTTCAAAAACTGGGGTTTTTCTGAACTTAACGAAAAGAATTATAAGAAGTCTATCAAAGACATGAAACAAGCGGACGATCTCATCGAGCGCATTTTATTTCTTGAAGGCCTTCCTAACCTCCAAGCATTAGGCAAGCTATATATCGGTGAAGATACCGTTGAAATGCTGTCATGTGATGCGCGTTTTCAAAAAGAACAGCTTCCACTACTTCGTGAAGCTATCGCGCTATGCGAAGAGAAACAAGATTATGTTTCTCGTGACCTCCTTGAAGAACTTCTTGAATATGAAGAAGAGCACCTGGATTGGATTGAAACGCAAGAATACCAAATTGATGCGATGGGTATAGAAAACTACCTACAAGCGCAAGTAATGGGAGATGACTAATGAAGGGTAACCAAGCAATAATCAATGGCTTAAACGAACTACTCTCTTATGAGTTAGCGGCCATGGATCAGTATTTCATTCACTCTCAGATGTATCTTGATTGGGGGTTGAACAAGCTATATGAACGTATCGATCATGAATTTGACGATGAACGCGGTCACGCCACTAAGCTAATTGAACGCATGCTGTTTCTAGAGGGTACGCCTGACATGACAAAGCGTACAGGCTTTAAAGTAGGTAAAGACGTACCTGAAATGCTCGAGAGCGATTTGCGTGTGGAATATGAAGTTGACGCAAAGTTGCGTGAAGTTATCGCGCTTTGTGAAACTGAAAAGGACTATGTGACCCGTGATATGCTTATTGTGCTGTTAGACGATACAGAGATGGATCACGCACACTGGTTAGAACAGCAGTTTGGTCTTATCAAGCGTCTAGGGCTTCAAAACTATTTGCAGTCGCAGATGTAAGGTATATGCCTAACGCTTCGGCGTTCAGTTACTATTTAATAAATAGGCCGCCTAATCTTCGAATTAGGCGGCCTTTTTTACATATGTCTTATAACACGCTATTAGCTTCACAGCTTTGGTTGCAGACTTTCGGTTTATATAAGTGACAATTTTTTAATTACTGTTGGGTGACAAAATATAAATAGCTGGGACTGTCCATACCTTCTACATTCAGTCGCAACTGCCACTTCATCACGGGTTCACTACAACTACCCAACATAAACCAGCCTGACCACTTTCCTTCACCGTCAGTATCTAACAGCACGGGAATTTTGCCCATATACATATTTACGCCTTCAATCCACGCGCTCTCAATATTCTTCCCTTCGGGAATTATCAGTTTAACTGTAACCGATTCTTCGGGTTCTGGCATGGTTGAAAAGGATGCTATCGCAAGCTTTTCATCAATTAAGAATTCGCAAGTTTCATTGACAAAGTTGCAGCTATTTCCTATTCCATTAACAACGCTCGTGTCTTTTAGCGCCGATGACTGGAATTTATGTGCAAGGTATACACACACAGCTACAACAATAATAGCCACTAGCGGAAGTTGTGAATGTAAAATTTTTGATCGTTTATTGTTATCGTTATTTAGCATTTCTTAAATTTTGTGTATTTCTTCATTGATGGAGATCAAGCTTACGTAGTTTATGGTATCTTTTTGTAATTAAAAACCTTATCATCCGCGTACCAACTGGCTTGGAGACAATAATTATTACTCTTTCCGAGCTCGGTGTGAAGCGTTATTCCTTAGCTGATACACGTCTCGACCGTACTATTCCGGCAGTTGGAGACCATAGTTCATTTGAAGTGGAAGATTCATTAAAATGAGTGAAATAAGCCAAGCACAACCTGACTACAATTATAAAGTAGTTAGGCAATTTACCATCATGACCATAGTCTGGGGTATCATTGGTATGGGCCTAGGGGTATTTATTGCCGCGCAATTATTTGCACCTATGCTTAACTTTGACACACCATGGCTAACATTCTCACGTTTGCGTCCGTTGCACACTAATGCCGTTATTTTTGCCTTCGGCGGCTGTGCGCTATTTGCAACGTCGTACTACATCGTTCAGCGTACCTGCCAGGTAAGACTGTTCAGTGACAAACTTGCCGCATTTACCTTTTGGGGTTGGCAAGCCGTAATCGTTTTAGCTGTTATCACCCTGCCTATGGGTTTAACTAGCTCGAAAGAATACGCTGAACTAGAATGGCCAATTGATATCCTTTTGGCACTGGTTTGGGTCGCTTATATCATTAACTTCTTCGGAACCCTAGTAATCCGTAAAGTTTCGCACATTTATGTTGCAAACTGGTTCTTAGGCGCGTTCATGTTAACTGTTGCAATTCTTCATATTGGTAACAGCATGGCTATTCCGGTATCTTTCACTAAATCGTATTCACTGTATGCAGGCGCAGTCGACGCTATGATGCAGTGGTGGTACGGCCATAACGCGGTAGGCTTTTTCCTAACTGCGGGCTTCCTTGGTATGATGTACTACTTCGTACCTAAGCAAACTGGTCGCCCGGTTTATTCATACAGACTTTCAATTGTTCACTTCTGGGCACTTATCTCTCTGTATATCTGGGCTGGTCCTCACCACCTTCACTACACTGCCCTACCAGACTGGACTCAGTCACTAGGTATGGTGATGTCTATTATCCTATTCGTTCCATCTTGGGGTGGTATGATTAACGGTATTATGACGCTATCTGGCGCGTGGCATAAACTTCGCACCGACCCAGTATTGCGTTTCCTTATTGTTTCATTGTCTTTCTACGGTATGTCTACCTTCGAAGGCCCAATGATGGCAATTAAGACCGTTAATGCACTTTCTCACTACACTGACTGGACCATTGGTCACGTACATTCTGGTGCTCTAGGTTGGGTTGCAATGGTTTCAATTGGTTCAATTTACCACTTAATTCCAGTGCTATTCGGTCAGCGCGCTATGTATAGCACTAAGCTAGTTAACGTACACTTCTGGTTCGCAACTATCGGTGTTGTTCTATACATCGTAGCAATGTGGATGTCTGGTGTACTACAGGGTCTAATGTGGCGTGCAGTAAATGCTGACGGTACGTTAACCTATAGCTTTGTTGAGTCATTAGAAGCGTCTAAGCCTTTCTATGTGGTTCGTTTCATTGGTGGTTGTTTCGTGGTAGCAGGTATGCTTGTTATGGCATACAACACATGGAAAACCGTTCGTGCACCTAAAGGCAGTATCGCTGCAGATCCAGCGACTCAGCCAGCGTAGTAAAGGAGACGAATAATGAAAAACGCACATGAGTTAATTGAAAAAAACGTCGGTCTGTTAACGGTATTAATCCTTATCGCTATCAGCTTCGGTGCCATGGTTCAAATTACGCCGTTGATGTTTCAACAGCAAGTAATGGAACCAGTAACAGGCCTACGTCCATATACAGCGCTTGAACTTGAAGGTCGTGACATCTACATCCGTGAAGGTTGTGTAGGGTGTCACAGCCAGATGATTCGTCCATTCCGCGCAGAAACAGAGCGTTATGGTCACTACAGCGTTGCCGGTGAGTCAGTATGGGAGCACCCTTTCCTTTGGGGTTCTAAGCGTACTGGTCCTGACCTAGCACGTGTTGGTGGTCGTTACAGCGACGAATGGCACCGAGTTCACCTGCTTAATCCTCGTAACGTAGTACCAGAGTCGAACATGCCAGGTTTCCCTTGGCTTGCGGAAAACACGCTTAATGGCGAGTTAACAGCTGAAAAAATGGAAGTATTCCGTGGATTTGGTGTTCCGTATACCGACGAAGATATTGCGGGTGCGAAAGCGGCAGTACAGGGTAAAACGGAAATGCAGGCCCTTATTGCTTATCTACAGTCTCTTGGCACACACTTGAAATAATATGGACCAGGGAATTGTAGGCAGCATTTTTACTGTCATCGTCTTTGTAAGCTTCATCGGCGTCGTGTGGTGGGCGTTTAGCGGCCGCAACAAGAAGAAATTCGATGAAGCAGCAAACTTACCGTTTGCAGACGAAGAAAAAGAAAAATCAAAAGAAGATTAGCAGGAGTCTCGAACTCATGAGTATGTTTTGGACAATTTGGATTTCAGTGATAACCCTAGGGTTGATCATTGGTTGCTACTTCCTTCTTCGCTGGTGCCTGTCTAACAAGACTGGCGTCGCTGAAGGTGAGTCAATGGGTCACGAATTTGATGGTATTGAGGAGTTAAACAATCAACTTCCTCGCTGGTGGACAATTATGTTCTATATGACCATCGTTTGGGGCTTTATATACCTAGCGCTTTATCCTGGCCTAGGTGCGTACGAAGGTATTTGGGGTTGGAAGAGCTCCAACCAAAATATTCAATCACTAGAAGAGTCAGCTCAGGCGCGTATTGATGCAAAAGAGCAAGGCTACCTAGTAGAGTATGACCGTGAACTAGATTTTGCTGCCGAGAAGTTCGACCCGATCTTTGAAGCGTATGCAAAAGTTCCTGTTGAAGAACTGGCTAAAGACCCAGAAGCAAATAAAGTAGGTCAGCGTTTGTTCCTACAAAATTGCTCTCAGTGTCACGGTTCTGATGCACGTGGTCAAAATGGCGGCTTCCCTAACCTAACGGACAACGACTGGTTGTACGGTGGTTCAGGTGCGAAAATCGTTGAAACTCTTACGCTTGGTCGTAAAGCAGCTATGCCAGCATGGCTAGATGCTATGGGTGAAGACGGTATCGAAGAAGTGGTTAACTACGTACTTAGTTTAAGCGGTCGCGATGTGGACCCTCAGCTTGCAGAAGCAGGTAAAGCACGTTTCGCAGCGTGTGCGGCTTGTCACGGTATGGACGGTAAAGGTAACCAAGCACTTGGTGCACCAAACCTTACCGACAACATCTGGCTTTACGGCGGCAGCCACAGAGCGGTAACAGAAACGCTTACTTACGGTCGTAATGGTGTAATGCCTTCATTCAAGAAAACCTTGGGTGATGACAAAATTCACGTTGTTGCAGCGT
Source organism: Alteromonas sp. ABH4_454 (assembly GCF_056311775.1). Taxonomy (NCBI): domain Bacteria; kingdom Pseudomonadati; phylum Pseudomonadota; class Gammaproteobacteria; order Alteromonadales; family Alteromonadaceae; genus Alteromonas; species Alteromonas sp. ABH4_454. The sequence goes on from NZ_CM149972.1 coordinate 3,097,333, forward strand.
ATGTTTACAGCCTTTCAAATGATTAATGATTTAAATCATTAAATATCTTAAAAAGCCTCGTTACTACGGGGCTTTTTTTATGAGAAAATACAGCCATATAGACAGTGCCATTACGTGAAAATTTAGTGCGCTGTCGATGCAAATTACCTACACCATATTTATTGTTATTATGCAGTTCGAATACATTTGTTCACGAGTAATAATAGATATGTTGTTAGCGACCTTGCTAGTGAAGTAAATACGAGAAAAGATTTCGATGAATAGACCCTGGTATAAAGAATTCTGGCCCTGGTTTTTAATTGCGGTTCCTATTATTACCCTGATCATGGGTGGCGTGTTGTTAAACCTTGCTATTTCTACTGAAGATAGCCTTGTTGTAGACGATTACTACAAAGAAGGTAAAGCAATTAATGCACGTCTAGACAAAGAGGCAATCGCCCGCCGTTTAAATATTACTACCGATTTAACCATTGAAGATGGCAGCATAGCGCTGCAATTTCACTCGGGCATTCCTCAAGAAGGTAATGCTGTTAAATTGAGCTTTTATCACGTAACGCTTGAAGAGCGTGATGTCAGCGTTTTACTAAGTCGAGATGCCAACGGTATTTATCGCGGTTTTATTGAAGAAAACCTAGACGGTAAATGGCGCATATCGCTAACACCTATTGATGATAGCTGGAAAATTCAAAACACCGTCTATCTACCCCATTCTGGAAAAATGAAGTTCAATCCATAATGGCCAATCACGATTGTTACCATTGTGGGCTTCCTGTGGCAGCCGCAGACGATGGGAAGTTCACTACTGTCATATTGGGGCAACAACGGGATATGTGTTGCCCTGGCTGCTTAGCCGTTGCAGAAGCTATTGTTAATAATGGTTTAGAAGACTATTACCAGTTTAGAACAGAACCTGCGCAAAAGTCTGACGATGGGATTTTGGAAACCTTAGATAAACTCAAGGTGTACGACGACCCTTCCCTTCAGGAAGAGTTCGTGTTTGAAGAAGGGCAAGATAAGCAAATTCAACTGACCCTTGAAGGCATTACATGCGCTGCCTGTGGCTGGCTTATCGAAAAGCAATTATCGAAAGTTGAAGGCATCAAGCAAGTAGCTGTAAATGTTCAAGAGCGTCGCGCTTTAGTTACTTGGTCACCTTTTCAAATTAAACTTAGCCAAATTCTTTCTACACTAAAACGCATTGGTTATATTGGGTCGCCATTTCACCCCGATGAACACGAAGCCAGTTATAAACGCGAACAAAAGACCTTTCTGAAAAAGCTTGGCCTTGCAGGCATTATGACCATGCAAGTAATGATGCTGATGACGGGGCTGTATTTTGATTGGTTTGGCGCCATTGAGTTAGAGACCCGCCAATATTTTTATTGGGTCGCCCTTACACTCACTACCCCGGTTGTACTGTATTCTGGTAGCACCTTCTATGTCGGAGCCGCTAAAGCGCTAAGCGCTAAAACAGTTAATATGGATGTACCTGTTACGCTTGCCATATTCGGTACCTATATTGCCGGTATTCGTTCTACCGTATTAGAGCAAGGCGAAGTGTATTTCGAATCCATTTGTATGTTTATTTTTCTGCTGTTACTCAGCCGATTCTTAGAACATCGCAGTCGTCATCGCGCCGCACAGATCTCTGCCAATATGATGCAGTATGTTCCTGTGTCAGCGACTAAATTAATGCCAGATGGCAGCGTTACTGAATGTCTAGCAAAGCAGCTAAAGGTACACGATGTAGTGCTGGTTAAGCCTGGTGAAACCATCCCCATTGATGGGCTGGTTACAGAGGGTAACGCTGCGGTTGACGAATCTATGCTAACGGGTGAATTTAACCCAGTACGAAAGTCAGATAACAGCACTGTATATGGCGGTACCGTATGTCAGGACGGTAGCCTTACCATTACGGTTACGCAAACACTTAAAAATGCGCTGGTAAATCAAATTGTAAGGCTTCAAGCAAGTGCGATGGCGAGCAAGCCCAAGGCTGCACAGATAGCCGATAATTTCTCTAGATACTTTGTGACCGCTGTATTATTGATTTCAGCGTTAACTTACACCTTTTGGGCTTATAACGGCAGTGATGATGCGTTTTGGATCACCATTTCCGTGTTGGTAGCAACCTGTCCTTGCGCCCTAGGGTTAGCCACGCCATCAGCGCTCACTTGCGCTATGGCGAAATTAAACAGACAAGGTATTTTGCTAAAGCGTGCCGATGCTCTTGAGCAAATCACTGGCATTGACACTATCGCACTCGACAAAACCGGTACGCTGACACAAGGTAAGTTCACTATATCAAACGCCTGGTATGCTGACGGCGTAGACAGCCAAAGCGCGCTATCAATCGCCCGCGCCCTAGAATCTCGCTCTGAACACCCTATTGCTAAAGCCTTTAGCGACAAAAAAGCCTTTAGCGGTAATAAGGACTTTAGCGGTGATAAAACGTCAAGCGGCAACACCGTACACAAAGTGACAAATTTCACGGTCACGCCAGGTGGCGGAATTAGCGGTGAAATTAATGACACGCTTTTCTCCATGGGCTCAGCAGCGTTCAGTGTTCACGAATCACAGCAATCGTTTATCGAGCGCTATCCCTCGGCTAACGTATTTCTTACTGTCAAAGGCCGTATTATGGCTGCTTTTGAAGTTCGTGACTCACTGCGTGACGATACCCAAGAAACCCTCGATATATTGGCAAAAAGTCATACCCTCGCTGTACTAAGCGGCGATACACAGCAAAACGTTGATTCCCTCACCAAACCTTTACCAATTTCTACCGCTAAAGGGGGCCTTACCCCAGAGCATAAATATGAAGCGGTTCAAGCTATGCAGCAATCTGGCTCAAAGGTTATGATGATGGGCGATGGTATTAATGACGCCCCTGTTCTTGCAAGTGCTGATGTAGCGATAGCGGTAGGTAATGCTACAGATGTTGCGAAAACTGCAGCCGACGTGATTTTGCTTGGCGATCAGCTGCTTTCTGTGCCAGAACTCATCCGAACTGCGCATCAAGTGAAGCAAAAAATAAGACAAAATATTGGTTGGTCGGTAGGTTACAACGTTTTGATCTTACCTTTCGCCGTATCTGGCCTACTTTCGCCGTGGATGGCGGTTGTTGGCATGTCATTAAGCAGTATCATAGTAGTGACAAACTCTACGCGACTTCTGGGCAAATAGTATGAGCATTATTTACGTTTTAATTCCAATCGCCATCATTATAGTAGCCGTCGCTATCGTAATATTCTTCTGGGCGGTTAAAACTAATCAGTTTGAAGATTTAGACCGTCAAGGTTACAGCATACTGTTTGACGATGATCTTCCGCCCGAAGAAAAAAAGCTCGCTGAACAACGCAAGCAACTTCAGAATACTAAAGTAGAGAAAAACCAAGGGCAGCATGGAGGGGATTAATTACTTCTCAGCTTTTCTTATCGGCTTAGCGGGCGGTGTTCACTGCGTGGGCATGTGCGGCGGTATAGTGGCAGCGCTAAGAATGGTGTCACCAAAAGGTGCTTCAGCAGTACCTTACGCCCTAGCCTATAACATGGGGCGCATAGCTAGCTACACCATTGCTGGCGCACTGACCGGCGCACTTGGCAAAATTGCAGCAGACTATATTCCTCTGGCCAATTATGCCCTGTCTTTACTCAGCGGTATTATGTTGCTGTTGTTGGCCTGTTATTTAGGCAAATGGTGGACAGGGTTAACGGTGTTAGAAAACGCAGGCAAAGGTTTATTTTCTAAACTGCAGCCGTTATCTAAGCGTTTTTTACCTTTCAAAACCCCTTTTAGTGCTATTCCTTATGGGTTTATTTGGGGCTGGTTGCCTTGTGGATTAGTGTATTCAACACTTACTTGGTCTTTAGCGGCGGGGAATGCATTGCAGGGCGCTGCCATCATGTTTTTCTTCGGTTTAGGTACTTTGCCAACGCTACTCGCAGCAAGTGCAGGCAGTCAGTATATTGTTAGCAGTTTTCAAAACAATAACGTTAGACAAATAATTGCCGTAATAATGGCCATTTATGCGGCTTATCTTATTCATGGCGCAATCGTTTAAAAATGGGTGTATCATTATTGGGTAATCTTCAAAAGAGCATGTATTATGAGCAAAGGAAGCCAATTTTCTATTCACTGTCAAAACTGTAGCTTCAGTCACTTGTGTTTACCGGTGGCGCTGAACAAAACAGAAATCGAGTCTCTTGACGATATAATTGAGCGCAAAAAGCCGCTTCACAAAGGTGATACGCTCATTCAAACTGGCGATAAATTTCGTTCGCTTTTCGCCGTTAGAACTGGCTCTTTCAAATCATTTGTAACCAACCAAGAAGGTGAAGAGCAAATCACCGGCTTCCACTTCCCTGGTGATATTATTGGTTTCGATGCCCTGCGGGAGAATAAACATCAAAGCTACACTTCTGCGCTAGAAACCGCCATGGTGTGTGAGTTGCCTTATGACACACTAGATGAGATGTCTGTGCAATTTCCCAAGCTTCGCCATCAGATCATGAGCTTTATGAGCGCAGAAATCAAACAAGATCACGACATGATCATGCTTTTAAACAAGCGTACTGCTGAGGAGCGTTTGCTATATTTTATATCGCACCTATCTCAGCGCTTTGAAGAGCGTGGCTTCTCGCACAGAGAATTTCATCTAACTATGACCCGAAACGAAATCGGCAACTACTTAGGCTTAACGATAGAAACCATTAGTCGTCTATTAAGCCGTTTTCAGAAAGAAAACATTATCAAAGTAGACGGTAAATTGATCTCTATTTTGGATTTTGATCGGTTAAATTCCAAGTTAGAAGCGTTAAATGGCCCTAGTGTAGTCTGTAACGGTTAATTTATTCTTCTGTTATCTTGAGCGCGCTACATGCGCGCTTTTTAGTTTTAACCTTTAAAATTTCACTGTATTCCCTCACTGTTTAACACGACATCCATCCGTCGTGCGTGAAAACTCCCGTAATATTCAATGTTACCTGTTTTATATATCAACAGATTATTTACACCTTGATCCAAAACAACTCACGTTTTTCCAAATGTCGTTTATAGTTAATGTAAATGGTTTATATAAACTGTTTTGAAACAATATCGATGTCGACAGCCATACAAAGCTTTGTAGTTGAGGAGACGTTATGATTGAGTGTAAACGAATTCTTGCCGTGGTGGACGCGGAACGCGACAACCAGCCTGCCCTAAGCCGTGCCTATGAACTTGCGTCAAAAACCGGCGCCACGGTTACCGCTATGATGGTGGTATATGATTTGTCTTACGATATGACAACCATGCTTAGCCCCGACGAACGTGAATCAATGCGCGATGCCGTTACAAAAGAGCACGCCAAATGGTTATCTGCCCAGCTAAAAGAACAAGGCTTTTCAGAGACCGATATTGTGGTTGAGTGGAACAACCGTGCTTATGAGTCGATTATTTATTACGCCCTTAATAACCAAATCGACTTGGTGGTAAAAGCCACTAAAAAACATGACGACCTTGCCTCAGTAATCTTTACCCCTACAGACTGGCATCTAATGCGCAAGTGCCCACGCCCTGTACTGCTCGTTAAAGAACACGACTGGCCAGAAGGCGGTGAAATTATAGCTGCAGTAAACGTAGGCAGTGAAGATGATGAGCATGCTGCACTAAACGACAAGCTTACGATAATCGCTAACGATTATGCCTCTTTGCTAAAAGGTAACGTTAATTTAGTGAATAGCTACCCTACAACTCCACTTAACATTGCCATTGAAGTGCCAGAGTTTGACCCTGATACGTATCACGATGCGGTAAAAAATCATCATATGAAAGAAATGCGTAGTCACGCGCTGAAATATGGTATTCCAGAAAATAAATGTGTGGTGAAAGAAGGCTTGCCTGAAAAAGTTATCCCGCAAGTGGCTAAAACACTCGATGCCGAGTTAGTTGTAATAGGCACCGTGGGACGGGTTGGTATTTCGGCGGCGCTTATTGGCAATACTGCCGAGCACGTTATTGATGAACTAAATTGTGACGTACTTGCGATTAAGCCAGATGGGTTTGAATCACCGATAACCGTGTAGTTAACGACTTAATTTCGTTTAAATACCAAGTCACTTGGTGGCGACAAATGGCGAATCGGCGATGGGCGTTTTTCATGAAAAAAAACTGCGCATTTAGCAGTTAATGCTGAAAGTTGATCATACACGCTTAAATCAATACTTAACGCTTCTCGATAAATTTAACAACACAGCCATAGTCTCGAAAAGGCGCTTTAATGTATAATGGCGCCTTTATCACAAACCAAGCTAGTTAATTATGAGTTTAGGCACAAGCAGTGCTGATGCGCCGACGTTAAACGCCGCGCAAAGTAAGCAAAAGTACAACTTCAACAAACTTCAGAAACGACTTCGTCGCAACGTGGGTAAGGCCATTGGCGATTTCGGTATGATTGAAAACAACGACAAGGTTATGGTGTGTTTATCGGGAGGTAAAGACAGCTATACCATGCTTGATATTTTATTGTTTTTAAAGAAGATTGCGCCTATTCATTTTGATATTATTGCGGTAAATCTTGACCAGAAGCAACCTGGTTTTCCTGAACATATCTTGCCCGAGTATTTAGACAGCATAGGCGTCGATTACAAGATTGTAGAAGAAGACACCTACTCTATTGTTAAAGACAAGATTCCTGAAGGGAAAACGACTTGTTCGCTTTGCTCTCGTTTGCGCCGTGGTATTTTATACCGCACAGCGAAAGAACTAGGCGCGACGAAAATTGCATTAGGTCACCACCGTGACGACATGCTAGAAACGTTTTTCCTGAATATGTTTCACGGTGGCAAGCTGAAATCTATGCCACCAAAACTGGTTAGCGATAACGGCGAGCATATTGTCATTCGTCCACTGGCCTACTGCAGCGAAAAAGACATTGAAAAATATTCTCAAGCCGCTGAGTTCCCAATTATTCCTTGTAACCTGTGTGGTTCACAAGAAAATCTTCAGCGCCAGAACATAAAAGCAATGCTTCAAGACTGGAACCGCCGTTTCCCAGGTCGTATTGAATCAATGTTCCGTGCGCTTCAAAACGTGGCCCCTTCACATCTTGTAGATAGTAATCTTTATGATTTTAAATCTATCGTCACTCAAGATGGCCCCGTTGCAGATGGTGATATAGGATTTGATGAACCTTCTTTTGCTACAGAAAATAGCGCAGATCTCAGTGATGAAGACAATGCTATCGAAGTAGTAAATATTATGGAACCAAAGTAAATGAAAATTGGACTGGCGTTAGGTGCCGGTGCCGCAAGGGGCTGGACACACATTGGTATAATTGAAGCATTGGAAAAGCTTGGCGTTAAAATCGACGTTGTTGCTGGTTGCTCTATTGGCGCCTACGTTGGTGCTGCCTACGCAAGTGGTAAGCTAGAAGGTTTAAAAGAATGGGCCTGTTCACTTAGCGACTGGCAGGTACTTGCTCTTATGGGTGTTGGATTAAGACGTGGCGGTATTGCCAGCGGACAAAAAGTTTTCGACAAACTTGCTAGCGAGTTTTGTGAATCTACCTATGAAGATATGCTTAAACCTTTTGCGGCTGTGGCAACTGACCTATATACCGGACGTGAAGTAGTATTTAATTCAGGACCTATTGGCGATACCATTCAAGCGTCATGCGCTATTCCAGCGCTCTTTGCCCCCGTTGCTCATGGCGATCGCTGGCTAGTGGATGGCGCTGTTGTGAACCCTGTACCGGTGAACTTGTGTCGCCAATTAGGGGCTGATTTTGTGATTGCGGTTAATCTTAACGCCGATTTTCGCCCGCTTCGGTTGGAAAAGTTAAGGCAAGACCACGAAGAAAACCAACGTAAAACCGAAGACTTTTTTACTAAAAGCCAAAACGTATTGCGCCAATGGTTTTCGCCAGACAGTAAAGATGACAAAACGTCAGACGAAAATGAAGAGCAGCTTCAAGTCAATGCTTCTGAAGATGTGAATACCGAAGAAAGCATAGCCTCTGATGTTATTGAAAAAGTAGAAGAAGAATTCACTGAAGTGCCTGCAAAGGTGAATAAGCGCAACCCGCCAGGAATTATGAGCGTAATGAGCAGCTCACTTGAAATACTTCAAGCTCGTGTTACTCGGTCTCGTTTAGCTGGCGACCCGCCAGATATACTAATTGAACCTCAGCTGACTGATGTAGGTATTATGGAGTTCCATAGGGCAGAAGAACTTTGCGCAAAAGGCGAAGAGACCATAGCGCGAATTGCAGAGCAAATTAGGTATCAGTTACTAACCTGATACCTAATTGTTCAGAAGGTAGATTAACTTGACGCCATAGCTGTTACACGCAGCGGCGCTTGTGGCAGCGTTAAGCCTTTCGCCTCATTTATCCACTCTTGCTCTAACTGCAGAACACCATTGTTAATTTGTACACCCTGCGGTGTAACGAAATCTAAATTTTTGTCTTCGAACTGAATCATCAAGCCCTTCACCGACGGCATCATAAAAGACAAAAAGCTTCCCATTTCATTGAAAAAGGCTTCATACTGTTCATACAAAAAAGTGAGTTCTTCTTTCTTGTAATACTGTTTAAGGTATTCTGGCTTGGTTTCAAGCTGCACCGACATATCACAAACGTTCGCGCGTTCGTTTAAGTCGATACGTACCAGTGCATTAGCCAGTTTCAGTGCTTTTTCAGTGGGTACGGTAAAACGTCCTTCATCTGTAACTTCTAGTGGCATTGTTTTCTTATCGGTAACGATAGATGCACCGTTAACCTCGCATAAACGCCCTTCACCTACTCGGACAAAACCAAACGCAAACTGAAGCGCTTGGGTATCTTCGTTATCTAGCTTTTTAACATGGCTGTAGAAACGGCTGTACTCTACATCTATCGTTTCAGCAGCTACGGATGTACTACCAAAACCGACAAACAGAGATGAAGCAAGAAATAATGCAGCGCGTATCATTCGGATAAAAACTCCTCGTTAAATAGGATCATTGTTTGAAGCTCTTCAACATAAGCGGCTCCTCGCTCGGAATAGTTCATTAGCCCTTCTGCCAATGCAACACCAGTAATAGGCAATTGGTTAGCTCGAAGTCGACTGCGGATCTCTCTTAAATCAGCGTAGGCATCGTGCCTATTGAGGTTACGCATATAGGTGTACGTCGCTCGCGACAGACTATCAAACTTTGCCACTTCGTGTGATGCGCCGGTATTTCGACGATTTGGGACAAAACCGCACCCTTTTGAAAAACACCACAGACCGAAAAAGTTGTAGCCCTTTCTTGCAAATCGGCTTGTTCCCCATGCAGATTCATTCGCAGCCTGAACTAGTACCAGCTCTTCAGGTAGAACATCAACTTTCTGCAGTAAGGCCAATAGTTTGGTCTTTAAAGGCTGTGTAGACTTTACCCGATACTCTTCTTCAAGCCACTCAAGCCTCGCCATATCGTCTTCAGAAAGCGATTCGTTGGCTAATGCTTTTCTATACAAGGTTTGTACATAATGTCTCAAGGTAAGTAAGTAAGCGTTTTGCTTCTCTACCTCGGGGCGTAGATAGTTAAAAAACGCCTCTTTCTTCTCTTTTACGTCACTATAAATAGAGAAATCAGGTACCGGCTTTTTCGCCACCACCGTTTGCGGTATATCTAAAATATCAGGTTCGTCCTTGGTAAAAATAATGGCATTAATGACGATAACCGCCAGGACGCCAAGCGTTATAAGGACTATTTTAAAGGTTTCACGTTTATGCATCGAAGCTCGACTCATTCACATCATCTACAGATGCGTCCGTGCTTACTCCTTGCTCGCCAATCAATTCCTGATAGAGCAACCCCATCATACTAAAATAAAAAGGTAACACCCAAATAAGGGAAAACCCGAACGTCAGCGGTACCGACACAAACAGTAAGAAGAACACGCCGAAGATACTGACAATTTGAGCCCAGTACGCGTTGAATACTCGGCATGAGAGAATAATTGCGCTAATTGGAGTTAGTTTTCTGTCGGCCACTAACATAAGAGAAAAAGACGACGCTAGATAGAAATACACGCCTGGTAAGATAAGCAGCATCATGCCTAACTGCACAAGAATACTGCTAACTAACTGGGTTAACGCAACCAGAAATATAAGGGGGAAAAACTGAAATACCGTAAATACCGATGTTTTTACGCCTCGCGCTACAAAAACACCCATCATATATAAGCCCGTAAGTAACGGCGCCACAATGCAGATTGCCACAATCTGGATAATAGACTGGTGCTCGAATACATAGCTACCGTCATCATTGATGGTAATGTACTGTTGGGCAATTACCCCAAGCACCACAAAGGTCAAGAATAAAACAAGGCTACCTTGAAACAATGATGAAAAATTAGCTTTTGTTAAACCGGCAGCGCGGCGCAAGAGACCTTTAGTATCGAATTGATACTGTTTTGACAACGTATTGTTCAGGCGGTCTGGGTTTACGTCTTTCACACAACTCTCTTATATTTTTAGAAAAATCGGCGCGATTATACCAATTCACAAAAATAAATGCCTGCTTGTGTAATAAACAAAAATTAACCCAACACCAACTTAGCGGCTAACCCAACTAAAAGCACGCCCATCGCCCTATCCAACCAATAGCCTTTTCTACCAATAAGCTCGGCAACTTTACTAGTACTTAAAAGGTAGGAAAGGAAACAAAACCAAAGCCCGGTGGCAAACGCTAAATAGATACCATAACCAAGCTTTACGCTAAATGGCGTATCAATGCTGATGATGGCGGTAAAAAGTGAAAGGAAAAACAGCGTTGCTTTTGGATTAAGCCCGTTTGTCAGAAACCCCATCCATACAGCACGTTTTGCCGAGATTTGTGATGTCTTCTTTTCGGTATTTATGTCTTGCTCCTGCTTTACAGGGCCGCTTCTGAGCGCACCGAATGCAAGGTAAAGCAAATAAGCAGCGGCAGCGTAGCTAAAAGTGGTAAATAGCCAGGGCGTAGTCGCAATTACAACACTTAGCCCTACTAGCGAGTAAGCAACATGCAATAAGATTGCTAGCCCAATACCGATACTAGTGTATATAGCGATACGCCTGCCATAAGCCACGCTGTTTCGAACCACCACTGCAAAGTCAGGACCTGGACTGGCAACAGCCACAAGATGTACCAGTGCAATGGTAAGAAATTCATTCATATACTGCATGTTTTGCGCCTCCTACAGCGCATATTTTGAAATCAATTCATCAACCCACTGCGGAACTATACGCGAGGCAGGACCTGTAAGTGATTCGTCGAACAAGGCATTGGATACACCTGGCTCTAAATTCGCTTCTATTGTGTGAGCGCCATTTTCTTTAGCAATCTGAACAAAGCCAGCAGCGGGATACACATTACCCGATGTACCAATAGCTATAAATATATCGGCCTGTGAAAGCGCATCGTAAATCACTTCCATATACATGGGCATTTCACCAAACCACACGATATCCGGTCGAAGGGTTACTCTTTTACAGCAGGGGCATTTAGTGGTGTGATCAAAACTCTCACGCCAATCAAAAGTTTGCTGGCTAATAGCACAGCGCGCAGACAGAAGTTTACCATGCATATGATAAACCGACTCGCTTCCGCCACGCTCATGTAAATCATCAACGTTTTGCGTCACCAACGTTTGTTTTTGACCGAAGGCTTTCTCGAGTTTAGCCAGCGCCGTATGTGCTGCGTTGGGCAAAACATCATTCTGTTGAAGCTGTGCTCGTCGCGCGTTATAGAAGCGATAAACCAAGCTAGGGTTTTGCTCGAACGCTTCGGGTGTAGCGACTTCTTCAACGCTGTGATTTTCCCAAAGGCCGTCATTATCGCGAAACGTTTTTAACCCAGACTCAGCGGAGATGCCGGCACCGGTGAGAATAACAATATTGGGTAAGGATTGATTAGCTGACATCGGGTTGTTCTTACTCTGTTGCTATAAAGCGAGTTATTCAGTTTATTTTGTGGTTCGCGATACTATCGTGCTTAAGCATACATCGCACATTAATGATTTCAGTATTTCACGGCTTTTATGCTTTTACACGCTTTTGACTACAGGATACTGCGTATTAGCGCCCCACTCAGACCATGACCCATCATATACCGAAACTTGCGTAGCACCACACATAAGAGACTGCAACACCAATGATACAAGCGGTAACGCCTGAACCGCAGGTGCAGATAATAGGTTTACGCAAATCGATTTTTGCTTGTGCAAAAACAGCATTTAGCTCATCTACAGGTAAGAAATGGCCGTCTTTTACTAGTGTATCGAAAGGAACATTGAACGCGCCTGGCATATGCCCTGAGCGCACGCCTTCACGGGGCTCTGAAACTTCGCCGTTAAATCGCGGACTACTTCTCGCATCAAGCAGTTGCGCTTCGGTATTTATAGCTTGAAGCACTGCGCTAGAGTTTGCAAACCACCCAGGTCGAGGCGTTGCTTGGTAGGTTAATTTTCCATATTGCTGCTGTTCTGAAATGGGAAGCCCAGCCCCCTCCCACGCAGGTTGGCCACCATTTAATATATATACATCTTTATGCCCTAGAGCCTTTAGCATCCACCATACCCTAGGCGCAGAATACATACCTCGAGTGTCGTAAACCGCTATGGGTGTATTTGCTGTAATACCCTGATTGCCAAGATAAATAGCAAGGTCATCAGCTGAGGGCATACTGTGAGGTAAACCTGTAGTGTGGTCGCTGCCTTCGCTATCTAGATCAAAATCCACTGATGCAGGCAATACCATTGCCGTTCGTGTATCCGGCGTTTTTGACACAGGATCATCCATCAACGCTCTTACAAGCGTAACCGGTTTTTGTTGCATTGCATTGGCTAACTCGCCGACTGACAGCAATACTGATGCCATTACATCCTCCTGGAAAGCGCTCACATGAGTGAGCGCCTTGTAATACCGCGATAAAAACGAATCGGTTGGTATTGATTCACATTAACTATGTACTATTTCACTTAGTGACTAAGCGGCTTTCTTAGCTTAATGCAGCAATAGCAGACTCGTAATTTGGTTCTTCTGTAGTTTCTGCTACTTGCTCTGTATAAACCACTTTACCTTCAGTATCGATAACAACAACCGAGCGCGACAGTAAACCTGTTAGCGGTGCTGATTCGAAGGTTACACCGTAATCATCGCCGAAGGTTGAACGGAAGGTAGAACCTGTAAGTACATTTTCAATGCCTTCTGCGCCACAGAAACGGCCCGCAGCAAACGGCAGGTCGGCTGACACACAAATAACAGTTGTATTATCTAATTTAGCAGCTTCTTCGTTAAATTTACGCACTGACATTGCGCAAGTGCCTGTGTCGATTGAAGGAAAGATATTCAATACAACGTTTTTACCTGCAAGTTCTGACAGCGTTACTTCGCCCAAATCCGCCTTTACTAAGGTAAAGTCTGGTGCCGCTGTACCTACTTCTGGTAGCTGGCCCTTAGTTGTAACTGTTTTGCCTTGAAAAGTAACTGATGCCATTCGCTTTCTCCGTTTTTCATTAATATAAAATAGTGGATGTAAAACAATACTTTCGCAAATAAAAGTGACACTTTTTAGATGTTATCTTTAACCTGCGACTCTGCAAACGCGAGCTTATGCTGTAAATGGGGCTTACCTTTTAAGTATTCCCGCCTGAACACGCTAAAATAGTGCGCTAACGTTTGTGCCCCTTGCTGCTGCTCAGCTAGTGCCAAAACGCTAATACCTACTTCTGCGGTGCAATGTTGGAAATCATGGGTAGACTCTCTTAACAGATAGTCTGAAGCCACTTCCATGCTAACGCCCAACACAGGAAAATTATGCAGATAAGGACTTTTTACAAACATCTTCTTTGCTTCACGCCAGGTTCCATCCAAGAAAATAAATAGTAACGTTTTGCCAGTATTCAATGGTGGAGCGTCAATACAGCGTTCAGCTGCAGCATATTCGTGTGGAAATACCACAATAGGAAAGTATTTGTCGTCGCTTAGCAGTTTCAGCAACGCTTCATCAGGTTCCGTTCGTTTCCACAAAAACGCATGGTTGTCTTTAACCACATCTGCAATCAAACGACCTGTATTGGTAGGTTTATAGTATTCGCCTTTGTACATTAAGAACAAAACCGCCACGTCTGTGCCAGCTTCAGGCTTAAATTCACAAATACAGTTTTGCGTTGGAAGCAAACACGCATCACAGCGAATTACCTTGCTACCACGCGCGTGAAATGGACGTTCAGCACGAGATAGCTCGTCTAAACGAAGTGACATAACAGAATTCAAGATAGTACGTCTTTGCCAAAGATTTTTACGGATTTTACCATAGTAAAACGCAGTAAAAGAGCGAGATTGACAAAGTTTTGTATTGAATGAAAATGTGGAAGTAAATGGTGCCCGGGGCCGGACTTGAACCGGCACGCTGTTACCAGCGAGGGATTTTAAATCCCTTGTGTCTACCAATTTCACCACCCGGGCATCGGGTTGCTTTTCAGCAAAGGTGTCAGGCGTAGAACCTGATGCTGCGTTGCAGCGTTTGGAGGCGGAACCCGGAGTCGAACCGAGATAGACGGATTTGCAATCCGCTGCATAGCCATTCTGCCATTCCGCCAGATGCGTCTGGCGCGTGATTAAAACTCATCTCTAAGAGATTGGAGCGGGAAACGAGATTCGAACTCGCGACCCCGACCTTGGCAAGGTCGTGCTCTACCAACTGAGCTATTCCCGCATGTCTTAATCGACCATTTCGTTTGGTTGATGTCCTCTCGAAATGTGGGGTGCATTCTACCTACCCATTCAAAACTGTCAACACAAAAAAGCGTTTAAATTGAGATAAATGCGGTTTTTTATGATCGTTTGCTATTTTTTTATTCACTTTGATTAAACCGCGATCAATTCTACTTTACTGCGCCACTTCGAAGGTGTGGCCACGCCGCTTTTGTATAAACAAACATTGACCAAATTGACAGCACTGCAGAGAAATATAAAAGGATATAACCTAAAGAAACCCAATAAATTGTTACGCCCATAAAAGTTTCTAACCCTGAAAGTAATCCAATTAAGGCTAACATTTGAGCAGTGGTTTTAGCTTTACCTATAAAAGACACTTTAACGGCGTCTCTTACGCCATTTGAACCCATCCATTCTCGTAGTGCAGAAACATAAATTTCACGCACTAAAAGCGCAATGGATGGCAACGTGATCCAAAGGTTTGCATAACTATGAGTGATCATAAGAAGCGCGGCACCTACGATAAGTTTATCTGCCACCGGGTCTAAGAAGGCACCAAAGGGCGTAGATTGCTGAAGTTTTCGTGCTAAATACCCGTCAAACCAGTCTGTGATGGCCGCCAGCCAAAAGATAAAGGCCCCTGCTTCGTGCGCCCAGCGCCAATCAAGAAAATAAACAACCACAAAAACAGGTATAAGGATTACTCGAAATAAAGTAATACAGTTTGGAACAGTCCACATAAAAAGTACGTCTCGGTGTTATGCCTCTATGGGCGTTTTAGCGCAGTAGCTTTTAGCTAAGCTTCTTTCATTTTCACAACACATTACCTTAATTTGCAATGCATTGCTTGTTACTCAGTCATTTATTGATGAAGGTGGTCGTAAATAGTATCCGCCAGTTCTGGGCTTATGCCTGGTACACTTGCTATTTCATCTTTACTGGCCTTTTTAAGACCTTGTAAGCCTCCCATAAACTTTAACAACGTTTGTCTACGCTTAGCGCCAATACCAGGAATACTTTCAAGGCTCGAGGTCGTTTTTACTTTCTGACGGCGGTTCCGGTGCCCAGTAATAGCAAATCGGTGTGATTCATCGCGAATATGCTGAATAAGATGAAGTCCAGGCGAATGGCTATCCATGGGAAGCACTTGATGACTACCCGCCAGAATCAAAGTTTCTAAACCCGGCTTACGGGTAGTGCCCTTTGCTACACCTAAAAGCATGGGCTTTTTATCATGAGGCCAGTCTTCAAAAAACGCCTCAGCTTGGGCAAGTTGACCTTTACCACCATCAATTAATAGAAGGTCCGGAATTTTTTGCACTTCTTTAACCGACTTGTAGCGCCGCTTTAATGCTTGCGCCATAGCCGCATAGTCATCTCCAGGCGTAATGCCTTCAATATTGTAGCGACGGTAGTCACTTTTATGTGGCCCTTCTCGATTAAATACCACGCAGGACGCTACTGTTTGTTGACCAGAGGTGTGAGAAATATCAAAGCATTCCATGCGCTGAATAGGGGTATCAACTTCCAGTGCCGCTTCTAGGTCTAGATAGCGTGCAAACACAGACTTTTGCTGGCTATATTGGGCATCTAATGCGGTTTGTGCATTTGATTGGGCCAGCTGCAGATACTTGCGCTTCTCTTCCCTCGCCCCTTTAAAGAAATGCACCTTATGCCCTGCTTCACTGGCAAGTACATCAGCAATAGCATCTTCGTCACTGAGTGTGTTACTTAACACAATTTGTTTAGGAATGACTTTGTTGCCCGCTAAATAAAATTGTAGGAAGAAAGATTCGAAAACTTCTTGCTCGTCTGCCGTATTAGGCACTTTAGGGAAATATGCTTTGCTGCCTAGCAACTGCCCTTCGCGAATAAACATAACTTGAATACAGGCCATGTTGCCTTTGAACGCGAACCCAAACACATCCATTTCGTCTTGAGTACCGGCAACCCATTGTCGCTCTTGTACTTTCCTTAATGCGTTTATCTGATCGCGATAGCGCGCGGCGGCCTCAAAGTTTAATGCTTCGCTGGCTTTTTCCATTTTGTCCACCAGCCCGCCAATGACTTGCTGGTTTTTACCTTTTAAGAATAAGCGAGCAAAATTGACCTGTTCTTTATATTCCTCAGCGCTCACATAGCCTTCAACGCAAGGCGCGCTGCACCGTTGCATCTGATACTGAAGGCAAGGTCTGCTGCGCGCACGGTAATAGCTGTCTTCGCATTGACGAACAGGAAATATACGCTGCATAGAGCGTAAGCTTTCTCGAACCGACCAAGCACTCGGATATGGCCCGAAATATTCACCCTTTTTCTTTTGAGGGCCGCGATGGAAAGAAAGCCGAGGATGTTCGTGATCTGATAAAAAGATAAAAGGGTAAGATTTGTCGTCACGCATTACCACGTTGTAACGCGGCTTATACTTCTTAATGAAGTTGTTCTCCAGTAGAAACGCTTCGGTCTCACTGTTTACAACGGTGACATCCATGTTCGCAATCTGACTGACCAACGAACGGGTTTTGGCGTTATCAAGGTTAGTACGGAAGTAACTTGATACTCGCTTTTTAAGGTTTTTGGCTTTTCCTACGTAAATAACCTCTTCCTGGCCGTTGTACATACGGTACACACCAGGTTGAGAGGTTAAATTCTTAAGAAATGCTGCTGAATCAAATGCAGACATAATCACTTTGACGTTATGCGTCTAGTGACGCTTAAAAGGTATTAGGACTGATTAGCTTATGACGGTAGGCTAAGTGTGTTAACTCTACGTCAGACGTCACGCCTAATTTTTGGAACATGCGATAACGGTAGGTATTAACCGTTTTTGAATTGATGCTAAGTTCTCGAGCAATATCTGGCACTTTATGACCTTCGGTTAATCTCATGGCTATTGTAAGTTCTCTACTCGATAGCTCATCAAATGGATTATCCGAACTTGGCAATAACTTACTTATCGCAATGCTATTGGCCATTTCATTGTCGAGATACATTTGCCCCGCCGCCACTTTATGAATGGCAAGAATAACCTCATCAGGCTTTGCGTCTTTGGTAAGAAATCCAAAAGCACCCGCTTCCATTACCTGCATAGGTATCGGGCTTTCTTTGTGCATTGAAACACATATCACCCGCGTATTTTCTGACATGCGAACAATTCTCTTTGTCGCTTCTAGTCCGCCAATACCGGGCATGTTCACGTCCATGAGTACCACATCTGGCGCATTTTTTCGGCACATTTGTACCGCATCTTCACCGTTACTCGCTTCATCAATAACAGTAAAATCTTCTACGTCTTCCAGAATCCGGCGTATCCCTCTTCTGACCAAATCGTGGTCATCTGCTAGGATTATTTTTATCACTCTAGTATCTCACTGACTTCAGTTTTCTAAACAACTAGGTTTAAGACTGTCAATTTTCGTTAATGATAACTATTAACAGCCTAAAACCTTATCACAGCCATCATACCACGAGATAAAGATTCGTGAAGTAGAGATACACAAATTGAAACTAAATTATTGATCTAGATTACTTTTAGCTAGTTAAATTGGTAAATCAAACCAAAGGGCAACCAAATCGTGAGATGCAATAAGCGAAATACTATCTTCCTCGTAAATTCCAATAGCATCGCCAGGTACCAATTCAACGGCTTTACTTGCACTTTTCACCGACGCTTTGGCCTTACCTGAGATTATATGAAGATACCCTTTTTGCCCTTCAGCATTTCGTTGCCAAGCTTCTTGAGCTTTCAGGGTCAAGCGACTTATTGACGCATTCTGCTTAATTTTTAACGAACCATCTCTTCCGTCGCCACTTACGAGCAACTCCAGCTTTTCATTACCACCAGCACTACTACCGAAAGTTTTCTGGGTATAACCTGGGGTTCCCCCTTTTTCATTTGGCACAATCCAAATTTGCAGAAAGTTCACAGGTTCTTCACTTGAGGGGTTAAACTCTGAGTGCAT
Organism: Alteromonas sp. ABH4_454; assembly: GCF_056311775.1. Taxonomy (NCBI): domain Bacteria; kingdom Pseudomonadati; phylum Pseudomonadota; class Gammaproteobacteria; order Alteromonadales; family Alteromonadaceae; genus Alteromonas; species Alteromonas sp. ABH4_454. The sequence continues at coordinate 3,116,001 of NZ_CM149972.1, forward strand.
AATACCGCGACCCGCACTCATCACTTGTATATCACCCGCAGGTACCACGTATTCATTGCCCGTGTTGTCTTCATGCTTTAAGGCACCGCTCACTACATATGAAATGATTTCCATATCTCTATGGCCGTGCGTCTCAAAACCTCTACCTGCCTGAACAATATCATCATTAATCACCCTTAACGCTGAAAAGCCCATGTGCTTCGCATCATAGTAGTGCCCAAATGAAAAACTGTGTCGGCTTTCTAGCCAACCAAAATTGACTTTTCCTCTTTCGTTCGCTTTTCGCAAGTACATCATTTTAATTCCTTAAACCTTTCTGCTCTTACAAAATCCCTTAATTAGCCACTAGCTATACAGCCGCTGAGATCTTGGTTGAGTTCATTTGCAATAAGATTAGTTTAATTCTTTTTAGTAGGAATAAAATACGGGATAATAGGGCTAGTTATTCTATTATTTAGAATGCTGTCATCGGTCATGCAAAAGGTCGATTAGAAACTTATTGGCGTGTAATTCAAACTAAACGGTAGCGAACAGTTACCACGTGAAGCACAAACGCTGCAGTGCGGTCTCTATAACCGCAGGATGACAGGCCAAATTAAGCCTTATATGATTTGGCGCGCCAAAGGGGGCTCCGTCGTTACCTACTACGCCCCGTTCTAGGCACTGTTCTACGTTTGCAACAGGTGAATAACGAAGAATCTGATCAGACTCCTTTCCCATTGAATCTTTTGCCGTTTTCACAGAAACCATTGGTTGTGAGATCTTCAATGGAAATGAGGCGAGATCTAGCCAGAGAAAGTAGCCAGCGCTTCCCATAGTATAGCTTACGTTGATGCCGTAGTGCTTGAAGAAGCGAACAACTAGCTTTCTATTAAAGGCTAACGCACCTTTAACCGCGTCTAGCCAGGTGCTGCCATTCACGTAGGCGGCAATTAATGCAACTTTTCCTAAGTTAGTTGCATTAAGGTGTCGTTCATTGATGGCCTGGGCAAATCTTTCCCTTATCTTTTTGTCTTTTATAATCGCATACGACGCGCCGGGAATACTGGCTAAGTTGAAGGCTTTAGAGGCACTATTGAGGTGGATAATTCGCGGTGTGTGCCTAATGTTTTTACCTATTGTTTTATTTTGCTCACTTATTTCAGCTTCATTTGCATCTTCGTAATCAAGTTCACTGCCAAAGATAGGGATAAGGGTCGGCTCGTTATATGAGTTAAAGGCAAATTCACTGTGTACTTCATCGGTAATCAACAAAATATTGTGATAAGCGCAAAAATCCACGATTTTACGCTGTGCTGAAGCGCTTAATACTGTGCCAGTAGGGTTGTTGGGGTGACAGATAACAAATGCTACTGCAGATTTGTCTAAAGCGTTAAGGTCTATGCCGTTAAAGGAATCATCAATACCCTGATGATTACTAGTGTGTGACCAAGCTACATCCGTATATTTTTCTTTAATGGTACAGACTGGCTGCCCTACCGGTATATATACAGGTTCTAAATTGTTGTTTTTCACCGTTTCGGTTATGGGTGAATAGGTAGGTGTTAACACCATCACCTTCTGTCCAGCTTTACAAAATGTTCGAAGCGCTACGTCTATTGCGCCAATAATACTGGCCACATCAACTACATCAGTGCTGTTAACATTAGAACGGCTGTATTTCGGTGAACTGCGTTCAAAACGTTTAGCCACTGCCTCACCAATATCAAGAGACTGATATCCATATGTTGAACGAAGGTTTTTTGTAACTGCACTTATAATGTCATCGCAAGGCGGTATATCCATATCAGCTATCCACATAGCAATAGGCTCTTGCTGAGGATCTATGGCCGATGTTTGTTGAGAAACCTTGCTATAAAAGCGACGCAATATTGCTGAATACTTAAGCCGAGTTTGATCGCGTTTTAGATGAGCTGGGGCCTGCCACACATCTTTGTGAGGCATAAACTCATGTTCAAATGCACTGAACACTGGGAGTTGATTTTGCTCTTCGTACACCCTCGACTTACTCTCTACTTAATTTCTACTTACTCTCTACTTAAGATTCTAAGCAGTATTTTTCCCTTTTGCTTGCTCTACTAATTTTGTTCTGTTGTGTTGCCATGTTGACTCGAGCTACGGAGCCTCTTGGCACTGTAACAAGCACAATGTGTTCTCAACCATTATTTGATCAGGTATTTATTTAAATAATAAGCTACTTCTGATATCAAGCCACGCTTTGTTTAGTGTTCTAACCCAAAGCGTGGCCCCAAAGCATGACACAAGCGTCCTCTATCTAGCCTTTAATCACTTACCTTTTCAAATACGTTGAACTCGGAAAGCGTGTGCTGATATTTACGTTTGGTTTCTCGAATGACAAACGGCAGCTCTGTGGGCTCGCCAACGCGCTTAAAGCCGCTACCTAGCGCATCTTCTAGTGCTTGCGTAGAGCTCAGTGTTTCACCGTTTTCATCTTTATAGCCCCCTAGCCACTCGCTTCTCTCTGTGTATTCTTCAAGCCATGTGAAGGGGCTGGCAACTATAAGCAAACCGCCTTTGTTTAAACGTTTTGCCATATCAGCGAGAACTTTTTTAGGGCTATAGACCCTATCGATTAAATTCCCCATAAAGATAAGGTCGTAGCCCGTATACTGAGGTTTTAAGTTACACGCATCACCCTGAGCAAAAGCGACCTTTTCGGCACTTTCTTCTATACCCAAAGCAGATAGTTTTCTTGCCTTAAATGACGTTAGTTCACCTTCTTCTATTAGGTTATAGCGGATCTCTCCACGCTCTTGCATATCAAATGCGGTTTTAATGAAGCGAGCAGAAAAATCAATGCCATCAACGTGGTCGAAGTGCTTAGCAAGTTCAAATGTTGAACGGCCCACTGCACAGCCTAAGTCTAATGCTTTGCTGTGATGACGCCCCTGCATATTGTCTATACAAAACTGAGCACTGGCTTTGGCGAAATTAGGCACACCATAGTATTCGTCGCCATAGTGAAACTCGCTGTATTGCGACACTTGCGTATCGCTTTCGTAATCAAAATCGTTCACTGCTATAACTCGCTTTCCTTGAACATATCTGAACCCGGCATGCTGAAAGAAATGACGCCTAAATGCGTAGCGACTGTCTTTCATTGCCTCGTTGCCTGTAGATACCCAGCTACCGCCTTTAATGAGGTTATGCTTATTATCATACGTTGGCGTAGTGAAGTCGTCGTACAGAGGATGCACTTTAAAACCTTCAAACGGATAGATTGGCGTTTCTGTCCACTGCCATACATTCCCTACTACATCGAAAAACTCGCCAGACTGATTAACATCAACTGGCTCACTCGAAGCGTATTTTTGTAAAGCAATGTTGAAACCATCAGCGTATACGGTTTGTGTTACACCAGCATGCTCGCGTAGCGCTTGCCATTCATTTTCAGTGGGCAAGCGAATAAGCGACCCAGTCTTCTCGCTTAAGTAATTACAAAACGCTTTTGCTTCGTGATAATTAACGTCTACCGGCCAATCTAAAGGAAGTGAGTGTTCTTCAAGCATACTGCGATAGGTATAGTCATCGCCCTTTTTAACCCAAAACACAGGGTGCTGGGCTTGGGTATATTCTCGCCATTTATTGCCTTCAGCTTCCCAGTACTTCGCATTGTGATAACCGCCGTCTTTAACGAAAGCTAAATACTCACCATTGCTTACCAGAAACTTAGATGCACTAAACTCGCTTACGGATTCTTGCTGAGTTCCATATTCATTGTCCCAGCCGTAATAGGCACTATCCCATGTCTTATCATTAGTTACCGTTTGCGCTGGAACCGTAATTAATACGTTGGCATCAAGTTTTTCTGACTGCGTGAGCATTGTAGGGCAAACAGGCCATTCTGAACTAGGTCGCACAGACGAAATAGGTAATTGCCTAATAAGTACAGACGAGGTTTCTAAATGAATGCGTTCGTGTTCTACTCCCATCACTAAAGGCCACATTGGGCTGTCCCAGTTGATAGGCATGCTAAACGGTATGGTATCTATAAGGTCGCATACCAAGGTGCGCACTTGATTTCGATATTGACGCACCTCTTCAACCTGCGGCCAATCGTAGTTTTCATCGTTGAGGTCATCCCAACTCATCTCATCAACACCAATAGCAAAGAGCGATTCAAACTTAGGGTTAATACGCTCGTTGATAGCCCTTGAAAGCACTAGCTTATTGATAAAAAACGTGGCGGTATGGCCGAAATAAAAAATTAACGGATGACGCAGCTTTTCAGGTCGCTCGTAAAAGACCTCATCATTCACTAGGCAAGAGAAAAGTGATTCATATGTGTTGAATGAGTCGAGGAAATACGCCTTTATTTCCTGTCTTTTTTGTTCAACCGTGCCTTCCCGAAGATTAAGTGTGGGCATTGCCTGCATAATGTCCTCTTGAATTCTTGTTATTACTACCAACTGCGTAGGACCAGCGATACACGTGCACCGCTTTTATATGCCGTAATGATTTCAGTTGATTGTAAACCTTTTTATATATATCAAGCTTTTGTGAATAAAGCGCGACATAACTTGGTTTTTATGAAATGTTTTGTAATTACAAGATACAGACAGGATGAGATCAGAAAATATTTCACCCATAAAAAAACCCGCAACAATGTGCGGGTTTTCGTAAATTGGCGGAGAGTGAGGGATTCGAACCCCCGGTGGGTTTGACCCCACGTCTGATTTCAAGTCAGGTGCATTAAACCGGGCTCTGCCAACTCTCCTGAAGTGGTGCTTATCTTAATGATTTACGTCGCCCTGTAAAGCACTAATTTCAATTAAATCAATCAACTGGTGAAATATTCACCTTTTCGCAAGAATAATAACCATCTTTGTATATGATGCTCCGCGTTCTCATTATTTCGAAACACTTGCAGCATTAACCTAGTATAAATGAATGTAGAACATGCTAAGAAGTTTTTTAAGGCTATTGAAGTTATTGCTTAAAAACTCCCACTAGTTCTCTATTCACATCGATAGATCATGATGTCGATAATAACAGTGTTTGCTTACCTTTGAAGAGTGTTGTTATGCGTAGGTTCAGTTCTTGGCTATAGCCGTGTATTAAAGCGAGTAAATTTAGCCCATAAAAAAACCCGCAGCAATGTGCGGGTTTTCGTAATATGGCGGAGAGTGAGGGATTCGAACCCCCGGTGGGTTTGACCCCACGTCTGATTTCAAGTCAGGTGCATTAAACCGGGCTCTGCCAACTCTCCTGAAGTGATGCGTATCTTAATGATTTCTGAGGGCCTGTAAAGCACTAATTGTAAGATTCCGGCCTAAGCGAACAATTGATAAACAAAGTGCTTAATAATTGGTAAAAGCACACTCGGTATGTCTTTATTTTATACTACATCTCGTAATGCGAAACCCAATAAAATAGCTGCTAACGTGAAATTAGTAGTGCCAAACAAACATACTTGCTGGTTTACTAAGCAGTGTTAAAGAAATGGCTTTGTCAGCTGCTTTGAAATTTGCTCCGTAGCAAACATGCAGTGGTAACAGGTGCTCTTCTCTGGGATGGGCATATCGTGCGTCTGGGGCTTCGGCCCAATCGACTAATCTAGCTCTGCGCTCATTTTCACTGTATGCCTTGCTTTGCATTGTTGTTTGTAGCCAATTATTAAATCGGGTGGCTTTTTGCATTGTATCGCTGGCTTTGTCAAAAAAGCCCTGCATATTATGAAAAGAAGAACCCGAGCCTAAAATCAGAATGTGTTTTTGCGATGAATTAGCCGTCGTAGCAGTTTCGACCGCTTTTCTCAGCGCTTTCCCTAATTCAATATGTTTGGTGGCATATAAATCAGACGTTATCGACACTTGAATACAGGGTACATCAGCCTTGGGATACATTATACTCAATGGGATAAACATACCGTGATCGAAACCTCGCTCATTATCACCCCGCGCCGTTATACCCTGCTCTTTCAGATTTGTAACTATTGACGACGCAAAACCTTTCTCTCCTTCGGCAGGGTATTTAATAGAGTACGCTGCTGGTGGAAAGCCATAATAATCATAAATTAATGATGGGCGCGGGTGTGTGGTCACACAGACTTCTGCTTCTTCCCAGTGGGCACTTATCACGATAATTAAATCTGGCTTTGGAAGTTCTATTGATAATCCTTTCAACACGTTAATCATTTCCGCGTGATAAGCTGGTGCATCCTCCTCACCTTTTGAAAGCATTTCAAGAAGCGGAAGCGGGCCACCTCCATGAGAGATATAGGCTGTTGTGATCCGCGCTGTGGGGTGAATATCTGACTGGGGTCGCTGTTGCATAGCATCGCTCATTGTTAACTGCAATTAAGGACTTGGCTTATTAGAAAGCCAGCTATAACAAGCTGGCTTCAATAACCTAGTTCGGTTGTTCTACTTATTCAGCTTATTGCTAATAAGGGTATCGATAGATAATTTTCCGCCACCTTGAATAGTCAATGCAGTCGTTGCAGCTAGAAGCGCAAGAGCAAATTCGTAACCGTTGTTGCTCATAAATAACCCATTAGGTGCATGCACGCTAAAAATAGCAATCACCATAGTAAAGGCGCTCACCAAAGCAGCAGGACGAGTAAGCAACCCAACTATAAGTGCTAGACCACCGAAAAACTCTGCGCTTCCAGCTAGTAGTGCCATTAAAAAACCAGGTGCTAAGCCTATGCTTTCCATCCACTGCCCGGTAGCTTCCAAGCCATATCCGCCGAACCATGCGAAAAGCTTTTGCGCACCGTGAGCACTCAAAATAATGCCAACCGGAACGCGTAAAACCAAGCTAGAAACACTGTTGTTAGATGTAAAAATGCTTTTCAAAAATTGTTTATTCATTGCCATATCCTTAAAACCTTTGGTGACGAAAAGTCCCATGTTCAAAAATGTCGTAACTTAAAAATTAGAGCGCGCTGCTTGTACAATCACTTAGTAGCGACTGCGCTAACCGTATGTGCTTAGAATAGTTACCAACAGCTATTGAATAAAGATGGCAATTATTGAATTATTACCAACATAATGTTGTTAATTAAATAATACGGGTTAAAAGTGGATAAATTATCTCTGTTGAAGACCTTTACCGTTGTTGCAAACGAGGGCAGCTTCACTAAAGCTGCAGAAAAGCTCGACACGTCAAACCAACTGGTGAGTAAATACATTGCAGAGTTAGAAAAGCAGCTTGATGCACGCTTATTTAACCGCACTACAAGAAAGATCCATTTAACCGAGGCGGGCCAGCAATGCTTGCAACATGCTAATCACATCCTTGAAAGTGTAAGCGACATGGAAAGTCAGCTTGGATTGCTAAGTACGCAAGCTAAGGGAGTTTTATATGTCAGTGCTCCAGTTACCTTTTCAACACTGCACTTAGCCGACGCTCTCAGCGCGTTTCAACAAGCACACCCTAATGTATCGATAAACTTGCAGCTTAATGACCGAAAAATTGATGTGATAGACGAAGGGTTTGATATCGCAATACGTGCTGGCCACCTTGCCAACTCAACGCTGGTGGCCAAAAAGATAACAACTATTAAACTTGCTTTATGCGCTTCTCCTGCCTATCTGAAAAAATACGGTACGCCACTACACCCCAACGATTTAAAGCCGGAGCACTATCTTGAATATTCTTACGTGAATTATGAAAACGATAAGTCAATGCTGATTACAGCGTTAAAGGCAAACGCCCAGAAAGTGACGCCTAAACTAACCGCTAATAATGGAGAAGTGCTAGCCAATGTTGCCAAACAAGGTGCAGGATATGTACTTCAACCTACATTTATTGTTGGTGAAGCGCTTAAAAACGGTGAGCTGGTTTCCATACTGAATGAATTCGTACCGCAAGCAATTTCGTTATACGCCGTTTACCCGCACAGAAAGCTTGTCTCTAATAAACTCAGGGTTTTTATCGACTTCTTGTCAAACTACTTTGGAGATACCCCCCACTGGGACCAATAGAGCGTAAACTAAAAAAAATGGTACGCGTAACCCTGCAAGCATCCTTAGGGTTAAGTTACCTAGCACGCAAGGGTAAAGACAACAGAAGAGGCAAGAGAGAGTTACGAAGGACATCAAACGGCGTGGAAGGAAGTTCCCACGCCGTATACTTTCAACACTACATTCTAAAGCTTTCCATTATTGCTGGTACACCAGGGAACATACCGATTAATGCCATAACCGTACACAGCACCAAGAAAGTAATACCAGGAATTACCCAGCGGCCTGCTTTACCTAAATCGCCAGCTCTGTCTTTACACCCAACTACACCTAAATTATCTAATAGCATAGTAAAAGACCACCCAAATACAGGGTTAACTAGTACAGATGAAATAACGACCAGTGCCGCAGATTGCGTTGTTTTACCTTCTCGTGTCATTTGCATACCCGCTTCCATTAATGGAAGAAACACGCCAACAATCAAAGCAACACAGAGTACTGGAGGCCAAATGGCTAAGTCCATAGGGTAACCCCATAGCGCGGCGACAACACATAATAGACCGGTAACTAATGCACCACCTGGAATTGGTCTGCGCGCAATAGATGCTGGGATAATATAGGTTCCCCATGATGATGAGATATTTCCCCCACCTAATAAGCTTCCTACCGCCTGACGGCTTGAAGCAGCAATCATGGTGTCATCGATGTTCATGTGAGCCTTTTCACTTTTCTTCGGGTAACTGAGCTTTTGAAACACCTGATGCCCCAAAAAGTCCGGCGACCACATTGACACTGCAAGTACAGCAAAAGGCAGCACTGCAATAAAGTGCGACCAGTCTGGTAAGCCTAGTTTCCAGCCAGTGTCTTCGCCCCACCAATAAGCAGGGTTTAAATTAGGCATACCAGGCGATGTCGTGAACTCAAACGGCGCACCAAAAGCAAAAGCTATTGCTGCTGCCATTACCGCACCTAGCGGAATAGCCAACCAGCGCTTTTTAATATGCTCTAGCCATGCGTACATAAGAATAGTGGCTATGATCACTACAAAGGCTAGATAGGCCATATCGAAGCTTTCTGCCCAGGCAAATAGCTTCTTAACCTGACCTGTAATACCTATAAAGCCCAAATATAACAGCAGCCCACCGCAAACCCCGTTACTGGTAAGCTTAGCAAGTATGCTACCGCCCTTGGTTATGCCTAATATGAAACCAAACAAACCGATAAGCAGGCCAAGCGCCATGGGGTGACCACCAGAAGCAACGATAAGAGGCACCAGTGGCAAAAGCGGCCCATGGGTTCCCGCTAAATTGGCAGACGGGTTAAGAAAGCCTGAAATTAAAACAACGAACAATACGGCGGCGATAAGTAACTCGAAGCGTACGTTTTCAATGACAAATTCAGGGGATAACCCAAGTGGTGCTGCAAATGCACCAACTACAGCGGCAACCATAACTATTTTACCTATGGTTGCAGCCATCCCGGGTACAAAGTCTTCCCATTCAACGCGGTAGTCTTTACCGGGCAGGTTTAACCGCCAGCGTTTAGGAGAAAGTATTTGTAATTCGTGATTTAAATAGTCGTCTCGTGATTCAAAGCTACTACTTGGTTTGTGAAGATTTTGATAAGAAGAACTTTCTTGTGACACATAACACCTTTAGATTGCGCGAAGAAAACGCAAGCCTAAACATGTGAATGGAATGTAACAATGCGACTGTGGTCTTATACGAAAGTTTAACGTGGTAAACAGGCATAAAAAAACCCGCAACAATGTGCGGGCTTTCCTAATATGGCGGAGAGTGAGGGATTCGAACCCCCGGTGGGTTTGACCCCACGTCTGATTTCAAGTCAGGTGCATTAAACCGGGCTCTGCCAACTCTCCTGAAGTGCTGCGTATCTTAATGATATTTTTATGACTGTAAAGCGAAAAATTAAAAAAATTGGTTAAGTGCCGAGATTTCAACCAAATACGCTGTTTAGCGCGTATAAAAGATGTTTTTATATTCACCTGACACCATTTTCATCTGAAACTACTTGAAAATGGGAACTAAAACCCATACAACATATACTAAATAATTGTGTACCATTTTGGTCATATCATAAGTCCTATTGGAGGAAACAATGGATCAACGTTCGATGTATTCAAGTGCATCTCAACCATCGGTATTGCAGACGAACAAGGTTCTACGCAACACCTATATGCTGCTTGCGATGACACTAGCGTTTAGTGCGGTTTGTGCTGGTATAGCAATGGCGGTAGGCATTTCTCCTATGATGTCTCTTGTTATGACTATCGGCGCATTTATTACTCTTTTTGTAGTCCAGAAAAAAGCAGATTCTGCATCTGGCATCTACTGGGTGTTTGCTTTCACCGGTTTGATGGGCGCGTCTTTAGGTTACACGCTTAATTTCTACCTAGGTGTAGCAGGTCCCGGCCTAATCATGGAAGCACTAGGTGCGACAGCCCTTGTGTTCTTTGCGCTATCTGGCTATGCCCTTACTACAAAGAAAGACTTCTCGTTTATGGGCGGCTTCTTGGTTGTTGGTTTAGTTGTAGTGCTTGTAGCCGCTATTGCGAACATCTTCTTCGCAGTGCCTGCGGTAAGCCTAGCGATTAGTGCAGCGATTGTGTTTATTATGTCAGGCTTCATCTTGTTTGATACAAGTCGTATCATCCACGGTGGTGAAACAAACTACATTCGTGCAACAGTTTCGCTATACTTGAACATATACAACTTGTTCACGTCTATCCTTCACCTTCTAGGTGCGTTTGGCGGCGACGATTAATTTAGCGTTAAAGGTTGAAAAGATAAACACCCCTTAACCGGGGTGTTTTTATTTGTATGGCAGAATATTCAGTACTTATCACATCATCACCGTTTCAAGGCGATACAGCGTTACGCGCCCTCGCCTTTGCGCAAGGTGTAATCGATAATGGTGATGTAATAAACAACGTTTTCTTTTATAGCGAAGGTGTACACCACACTAATAACTTAATGCTAAATTCGGGCGACGAACTCTACGCACTAGATAGCTGGAAGACTCTGGCATGTGAACATGGGGTAAAGTTACTTGTATGCATTACCGCTGCCGTTAAGCGAGGTATCGTTAGCGAGGTAGAGGCGAAAGAGAATGGTTTGTCTCAGGCTAATTTAACCGCTCCTTTCGAGCAAGCTGGCTTAGGCGAGTTCTTCGCTGCGCTCCATGATTGCAACAGACTGGTACAATTCTAATGGCGCATTTACTTATTAGGTTTACGCAAAGCCCTTTTTCCAATGCAAAAAGCCAAGATGGTTTAGATTTTGCGCTTGCTGCAACAAACTATGGGCACGATGTTAAAGTGCTTTTTGAAAACCAAGGTGTATTGCAGCTTGTTAAGGCAGCGTCTACCAAAGGGCTGAAAAATCACACCAAACGTTTAGCTAGCATGCCATTTTTCGATATAGAAGAATGCTTTGTGTGTAAAGTGAGTGCAGTTACCTACGACATTGACCAGGTTCTTGCTAATACCAGCTTAGTTGATGAGTTAGACTGTGAGTGGATAACCCCAGAAGAAAAAGTCGCGCTTATCCGAAGCGTAGATCATGTGGTGACATTCTAATGCTTATTACTATTTCAACGCCAAATTTGAGCAATGAATACAAACAGCTTATTGAAGCCACCTTTCAGCAAGCGACCTCTGCATATGTAGTATTCGTTGGTGATGGCGTTTATGCCCCTACGTTAAACACCGCGTTTTTTGAGGAACTAGTCAATACGGTAAAAGACAAGTCAACGCTTAGCTTGTCGTTCTTGAGTACAGACGCGGCTACTAGGGGCGCAAATCTGCCTGAACATTTTAACCCAATTTCCTACAAAGAACTTGCTGCAATATCAGCGAAAAATCAGCACTGGATACCCCTTTCATGACACAAGAAACCTATAGCTTCAATTATAAAGGTCAAGCGATCCCTACTGACAAAGCCGGGTATTTACTTGACTATACCCTATGGGACGAAGGTATGGTTGAGCTGCTGGCGCAAGAAGAGAACATTGAGCTAACCGAGGCGCATTGGGAAGTGGTGCGTTTTGTGCGCGCATTCTATGAAGAATACGAAACCAGCCCAGCGATTCGTGCTTTGGTGAAAGCCATGGCCAATAAGTTTGGGCCAGAAAAAGGTAATAGCCGCTACCTGCAGCGACTCTTTAGAAAAGGCCCGGCGAAGCAAGCCACCAAACTGGCTGGGTTGCCCAAACCTGCTAAGTGCTTATAAAGCTGGTGTTGAAAAGGCCAGGCATCGTTTAGTTCTGTTTTCCGTCAATCGCACCGTTCCGGAAAAGAGTACACTGTCTCTGTACAAGGAGTCTGGCCCTTATTCGCATAGCAAGTACGCATACTCACTGTTCTTTTGCAAATACCTGGAGAAATGGTCTCTAAAATATTTGAAGAGTCTAGACCAGGACCGACATAAGCCCCCCAATATTGGTGTTTTACCTGGTTTTTAGCAAGTTCTCTTCGGCACTGCTCGTCGTCAGTAATGGTATTAGTTAATTCATCTATTTCGCCATTTATAAATGCTAGAGCATGTGTCATCCCATCAATTTTAGACGTTCCTCTCTCTAGGCTTAGTGTTACCGAATTTAACTTATATCTATGATTTGTAGAGAGTTCCGATAAAAAACCAAGTCTAAAAACTAAGCTATCTTCAGCGTCACCAACAATAGCAATGCTAGACTCTTCACTTAAATCACGATAAACATTAAAGTCTACTGAATGACCATCGATTTCAATTTCTAGACCAGTCAATTCCTCACCTTTACCTAAATCATTAAGGTCCAAATTTTTACCGTTAACGTGTTCTATAATACTGCTTTCAATTTGATTGCTGACTACTTTTTGCCCCTTTACTCCATTGTAGTATTGAGAGACAACATAGCATGCGGCTGACGTTCTAGATGATGATTGTGTAAGTGAGGCAAAAGAATTCGTTTCAGGGCTTTTAAAGGAGTTCGGCTGCCCGTATTCAATCATCGTCGTAGCATTCGCTATTGCGGGTAAGAAAAGACATGCCGCTAATATTCCGATTTGTCTCATTGAAAAGTCCTTATTTCTTAATTCTTGTAGCAATTAATGTAGACTGCCCCCCCCCTTCAATCAATATTATTTTTAAGAAACAATACATTACGATTTAATAATTTAGACTAACCTTATAGATTAGGCATTAATTTGCTTCGTCATAATTATTGTTCGATCAGAGCTCTTTGCACGGTTTGAAACCTGCTTCGAGTTAGCTATTAGAAGCGACACCCTATTGTTAATTGTCTTAGCTTTGGTGTTGATATTGCAATACCCCTTTTACATTAGCGTTTTATTTCGGGTTTTAGGCACATTTTTCATACTTGCCATTAGAAAACACCATAAACGTGAATGTTTTACATAAAAGGACATAGGAGGCTGTATGACAGTTCAGAAACACTACGTAATTGTGGCTAACCACGACGACGCCACAGCTTACACCTATACCAACCACGGAAGTGCGCTTGTTGAAGTAAAGAAATGGCACAATGAGTTTAGCGGCGCGAGTGACCAAGATATTTATACGGATAAACCCGGTAGACAATCGGCTCCCGCTTCGCAAGTACCGGGCGTTGATAGCATGAACCGAAAAGATGCCGCAGAACTCGAAGATGAACGATTTGCCAGCGACATCGCAGAGTGGCTGGATGGTGAGCGTAAACGAGGTGCGCTAGGCTCAATAGATATTATTAGCGGGCCGGGGTTTCTTGGAAAATTGCGAGGCGGAATGTCATCTCAATGCTCAGAAGTCGTCGACAAAGAAGTGAAAAAGAATGTTTTAGGCGCGGACGAGGAAACCTTGCTTTCCTATCTTAAATAAAACGTTCTACTGTAAATCTAAGATTAGAGGCGGCTGTGATTAAGGCCGCCTTTATTTTATTTGTATGCGCGGTTTGATTTAACAGTTTTAGTCAGCCTTTAACATGTTAACTTCACCGATTGCCTCGGCACTCTTAAACGTTTTTACTCGCGTGACTTCAAGGTCGTTATAAATACGAGGGTTATTCAAAATATACTCTACCTCATTATTTAATGAGCCTTGTTTGTCAGCGGTTAGCCATGCATTAATAGCGTGACTATCGTGAGGAAGAAAGCATGGAATGGATTTCTCGTGATACTGACTAAATCCCTCTACGGGTGGGCGTGTTACTACCGCACAGGAAAATAGCCCATTGCTAAACCGCCGATATACTGCGCCAATCAGCAATGCTCCACCAGTGGGCTTCATTAAGTAATGTGCTTTTCCTTTACCAAGTGGGTTTGACTCACCTACTGCCGTTGCTACGACTATCGCGCGTCGTTCTCGAATAAACTTGCTCCAGTAAGGGCTATCTAAATTACGGGCGTTAAATGTTGTTCTGTTGCCAACTTCTAACGTGTCGCCAACGGGCTTAGCATCAAACCACCATGTAGCATCTATGGTGCTAACACCAGACACTATTAAATTAGTAATTTGCCGTTCAGATGCTTTTCCAAATGCAGGATAAAAGTTAATGACATTGCTTGTGGAAGATTCGTTGACAAAAAGCGGAATGGTTTGTGTGAGCCCCACTTCTTCAAGCAGCGCTATAACGTCTGGTGAGTCAGTAATACGTTGTATAAATCCGCACATGTATTCTTTCTCTTTTTTTATTTAGGATAACCTGTTTAATAGTAACGCTTAGCGTTAGAAAACAAAGCTAAAAATAAAAAAAGGAAACGGTAGCTAACCGTTTCCTTTTGATTTTATTTGCAATTTCTAGTTGCAGTAAAGCATGCTATTTACTGAGTATGCTTATCTAAAAACTTGATCATTGCATCCCAACGCTCTACGTTATTCTCAGGCTTATAAAAACCATGGCCTTCGCCTGATTTCATCATCCATTCATAGGGCTTGTTGTGTTTTTCCAACTCATCGCGCAATTTAAATGCGTGCTCTTTTGGTACACGAACATCTTCTTCGCCTTGAATTATAAAAACAGGAACTTTTATTTTATCTACATTCTTCACAGGCGACTGAGCAACTTGCTCTGCACCTTCAGGTAGTACGCGATTCAAATAATTAACCCCAGACTTACGAGTAGGGATATCACCTCCTTCCCTAAAATGTTGAAGACTATAGACACCCACAAAACCAATGGTGCATTTATACAGATCAGGCTCTCTAATTACGCTTTGAAGAGCGGCATATCCACCGTAGGAGCCACCATACACGCACATCCGGTCTTTATCTACGATGCCTTGTTTAACCAAGTGTAGAGAACCGTCAGTCATATCATCAATCATAGTTGTTCCCCACTTTCTGAAGCCTGCGGTTAAAAAGTCTAAACCATATCCGCCCGAACCTCTAAAATTAGGTTGTAGTACCGCGTAGCCATGAGACGCTAGCACTTTAGCGTCAGCGTTGATTTCTGCGATGGTATCGTACACACCGTGAGGGCCACCATGTGGAAGTAACACAAACGGCAAGTTTTTGGATTCACCAGGAGGAAGGGTAAGCACTGCTGATATCTCTTGCCCATCTCTTGCTTTGTATGTAATCAACTTAGACGCTGGAATGCTAATATCATTCATCCAAGGTCTTGATTCAGCAAGTTTGACAAGTTGCCGTGCTTCTTTATCAAACAAATAGAATACCGACGGATTATTCGCATTGTTCACTCTAAAAATAGTCTTATTACCATCTTTGGTCGATGACGTTGCGCTTATAGTTTGTCCTTTAAATGATTTTAGAAGACTCGCAATTATCGACTGTTCAGATTTGTTTTTTACGTCTTGAAATAAAACTGCATCTGGTTGTTTATACTCATAAAAAGCACCAAGCAATTCGCGCACCTGACCACCTTCAGCATGAAGAATAGGTGTTACATCTACTTTTTCGTGAGCATAGAGTACCGTATGCTCCCTCGTTTCTATATTGTAGGTCGCTATAGCTTTGGTGGGCGTCTCTATTGAACTTAAACCAACTAGGGTCTTGTCATCGTCTAACAGTACAATAGGCTCAAAGAAAGGCGCATAATCTTCCGCTTCAAAAGCCACAAACCAATCTTCATCTTTCGAAGCTCGAACCAATAGCTTTTGTTTATTACCTTCATTTGGGTCGGTATTAAAAGTTGCAATTGCATAACCTTCACTGTTCGTGATTACACCAGATGTAATCCCGTCGTATCCGCGCAATGGTAAACGGCCAAGACCACTTTTACGGCCATTACTTACTTTCATTTTATACAGATCTAAATATGGCTCTTTAGCATATAGGTCTACACTTGAAACAATTACGGCATCTGGTTCATTTGGAAGAAAGTCTACCATCTGAGAAAAGCGCTTATCGCCACTTTCTGAACGCCATCCCGTCAATATTGTATTGTTTGAACCGTCAGCATTCATTGCGATTAATTCACCCGTTGGAAGGGGTCTTTCGAATGAACCAACTTCGCGAGCCATCGTAAGCAAAAGGCGTTCATCATTCAGCCAATTGAAACTACTTACCGATTTCTTCCCTTTTCCACGAGTTATAGATACTACTTTTTGATTTTTTATATCTAGCACCGTTAAAAAGATTACACCGTCTTCTTTATCCCGTGAAGTTGATGCCAAATAGGTGCCATCGGGGGATATTTTAATATCTAGATAAAGTGAAGGGTTTGCGTAAGCCTCTAATACTTGCTTGTTTACATCTGCCCTCGCGGAAACCAATAAAAATTGGTTTCCTAGCATTAACGTTATGAAAAGTAACAAACGCGCTTTCATTTATAATTATCTCCATGTAAAAAAGCCTCCGATAAACGGAGGCTTACTACGTCAAGTCATACTTTTAGAAGTTGTATTTCACGTTAGCAAATACTCTTCGACCGATAAAGTCGTACTGAGAGAATAAAGCAGAGTTACCTAACTCAAAACCACTTCTAGATAAACGAGGTGGCTCTTGGTCAAACATGTTTGCTACACCCACAGTAACATCGAAGTCTTCGTAAACAAATGAGCCCGACAATGCGTGATATGTCGTCCATTTTGTTTCATCAATAAACGTCACTGTTTCGCCATTTAGCGTAGTAGTATTTGTTTCGCTACTGTAGTACTCGTAATCATTAGTAGAGTCGAAGTAGCTAGCAGTCCACGTAATGCTCCAGTCGTCTCTACCATAGGTTAGACGAGCCACACCTACGTGTTTAGGAATACCGTTTTCACCAACTTCATTATTATATGGAGAGTCTTCAAACAACAGGCCATACTTTTCAATCTGCATAGTGTGTTCTACGCGGAAACGAACATTACCCCAATCGAATTCCTCATCATAAGTGAAGTTGTAGTCAACACCACGTACGCGTTGGTATGAAATGTTTACGTAACCACCGTTAACTTGGTCGATACCAAAATCGTTTGCATCTGAACCGTCTCTACGTGTAAATAAATCACATAGTGGCTCGTTAGCAAAATCGATAGAGTTATAACAACGGTTTACGATGTCTGCACCGCCCAAGTTGTCAATCTCGTTTGAAATTTCAATATTGAAATAGTCAATTGAGAAAGCGTACGTATCTTCAGGGCTTGTAAGAACAAGACCGATGCCTTCTGCAACTGAAGTTTCTGCTTCAAGACGACCTACACCACCGCTAGTAACAAGTAATGCTGAACTTCCACCTTGCTCGTAATCCGCAGGAATACCCTCAGATTGACAGTTAGCAAATACTGTATCGTTAATTGCACCTGACTCGAATTGGTTTACATAGTCAAGACACGGGTCGATAGCTAGCTGACCAGCGAAACCTGTCTGTTCTGCAAGGTATAGCTCGTATAGTGCTGGAGCACGGAAAGACGTACCGCGGCTTGCACGAACGCTCACACCGTCGATGATTGACCAGTTCAAGCCTAGTTTAAACGTTGTGTCTGAACCATAAGTATCAACATCGTTCCAACGACCAGAAGCAGTTAAATCCAGGCTTTCGAAGCCAGTAACATCTTCTAAAACTGGAATTTTCACTTCTGCGTAAATTGCTTTAGTTAACTGGTCACCAGCAGTGATACCTGCTCCAGATAGGCCCCAAGAGTTGCCGTTCAGAGTATTCTCTCCAGGTGTATCCTCGATTTCATCTTTTTGGATTTGGAAACCGAATGCGGCACCTACTTCACCAGCTGGTAAAGTGAACAAGTCGCCAGTTACATAACCTTCAAGGGTTTGTTGGTCGTAAGTTGTTTGCCCGCTATCACGGCCAAACAAGAACGCTTCTTGTGCTGGTGTTCTGTTACCGTAAAGGAATTCCGGGTCAGTCCATGGAATGTCAACACAGGTATTACCGCTAAAGTCGGTTACTTCACCAGAACAACTAACGCCATCAGCAGCATTGAACTGTGCCATCAACATAGCATCGTTATAGATAATATCTTGTTCGTACTTACCATCGTTGTAGCTGTACTGGTAAGATAGATCCCAAGTCCAGAAGCCAATATCGCCGGTAGCACCAACAACACCACGGGTATAATCAACTTGAATTTCTGAGCTAAAGTGGTCTGTTAACGCAACAGGGAATACAAAACCATCACCATCAAAGCCATCTAAAACATCAGTAGATAGCGTACCAACATCCGCAGTCCAGAACTGACGATAGTCATCAGTCTTTGTTGTACGACGGCTGTGAATAAATTCACCGTAAACAACTACATCATCAGTAAGATTGTATTCGCCAGTAGCATAAATTGACGCGTTTTGCGTTTCTGGTACAACAGTTTGCGAGCCTAAGAATGGATGATTTTGATCCCACCAACCTTCACTGGCATAGTTATCGTTAAATGAAACCGGATACCAGCCTTCTGGTGTTGTAAAGCCAACGTTAGCATCGTTAATGCTTTCGTATCCGTTATTCGCGAAAAAGTTGTCGTAATCAAATGCAGCCTGCAAACTGCCGCCATAAGCTGAAGATACACCACCATATAGCCATAACCCGTAACCGGTTTCGGCACAGTGGTATTCACCTGTACGAGGGTCGATAGGATCGGTACGTGAACCGTCTTCAGCAAACTGTAGACGTTCTGTACAGTTGAAATAGTCACGATCGCCACGGCGAAGCATTGACACCTTGCGATAGTCAGCAGTCACACGGAATGAGCCTTCAGCATACTCTTCACCATAAGAGATGTTGATACGGCGGTCTTCACCGCCCGATTCCATTGGCTGGCTGATATCAACGTTTACTGTCTTCTCGTCGCCTTTTTTGGTGATGATGTTAATTACACCGGCTACCGCGTCTGAACCATACAGAGCTGATGCACCGTCTTTAAGGATTTCAACACGCTCGATAGCTGAAAGTGGCAGACTGTTCAAATCGAATGAAGAAACTGCACCACGTGTACCCGCAGGTCCTGCACGACGGCCGTTTAAAAGAATAAGTGTACGGTTTGCACCTAAGCCACGAAGACCAACAGTTTCTGCACCAGTACCGCCGTCAGTTACATAACCAACTGTAAGCGCTGCAGTGATCTGGCTTGAACCTGCTGCTGCAGTACTTGTACGAAGTAGTTCGCCCAATGTCTTTAGACCTTCGCCTTCAGCATCTTCAACAGAAATGATGTCGATAGGTGTGTCATTAGCAAAAGAGTCCGTACGAATACGAGAGCCGACTACTGAAATCTGTTCTACAGATTCAGCACTCTTATCAGCTTCTTCTTGAGCAGCTACGAATGAAGCTCCCCCAAGACCAAGCGCGACGATTATCCCTTGAGATAATCGGTTTAGTGTGTTTCGGTTTTCCATATTTGTTCCCTGGAATTCGGCTTTCTGAACAAACAGAGCTACCGAAAGGTAAGTCCATTTATCCATGAAGCTTTCTTTTTTTAATTAAATGTAAATACGACCTATTTTCATTATTGTGATTGAGGTGAACTTACATTTCAGTTTTGTTACGTCAAGCGCAACGTTAGCCAAAAGTATAAGATATAATTGTAAGTGTCAATTATGACTTTAGCGCATGAAATATATGTGATTTATGAGCAAAAAGCGCTATCCATTTACATTTAGAAACAACTTTTATTGCTTACTTTTTGAGCTATAAGGTGTTGTTTATATATGGATTTTATTACATGCCAAGAGTTTACTTAAACAGCATACAAACTTACTTAGCAATAAGTATGAGATTCAGAAGTAGGAGGGAGAATTATAAAATCCGATACCTCTTACGGTACCGGATTTTTTGATGCTTATAGATAATAGAGTGGCTTGAAATTGCCATGGATTATCTACTGGTAGAGTTTATTTACGCACTAGTCGCCTTAATCACTTCCTGGCCTGCCATGTAAGGAACGAGTGCCTTTGGAATGGTTACGCTTCCGTCTGCTTGCTGGTTATTCTCCAGTATAGCTACAAGCGTACGCCCTACCGCTAAACCAGAACCATTCAGTGTATGAAGCAGTTCAGTTTTATTCGTTTCAGGGTTACGGAATCTTGCCTGCATACGTCTCGCTTGGAAGTCCAGCATGTTAGAACATGATGAAATTTCACGGTAAGTATTCTGTGCAGGTAGCCATACTTCAAGATCATAGGTTTTACATGCACCAAAGCCCATGTCACCGGTACATAGCAACACTTTGCGGTAAGGTAGCTCTAGCTTTTGCAGAATAATTTCCGCATGACCAGTAAGCGCTTCTAGCGCGTCGAAGCTATCTTCTGGCTTAACTAGCTGTACTAGTTCTACCTTGTCGAATTGATGCTGACGAATTAGACCACGGGTATCACGACCGTAAGAACCGGCTTCAGAGCGGAAACACGGTGTGTGTGCCGTCATCTTAACAGGCAGTGTTTTCGCGTCTAAGATCTCATCGCGCGCAATATTCGTTAGCGGTACTTCTGCCGTTGGAATAAGACTTAGCCCCTGCCCTTCTTCGGTTGCTGGCTTAGTATGGAATAAATCTTCTCCAAACTTAGGCAATTGGCCTGTGCCGTACAAGCTATCAGCATTAACCAAGTAAGGCACGTACATTTCTTGGTAGCCGTGTTCTTGTGTATGGGTATCAAGCATAAACTGAGCAAGTGCACGGTTTAGGCGGGCCATATCGCCACGCATGACGACGAAGCGGCTTCCTGTAAGCTTGCTTGCAGTAGCGAAGTCTAAGCCGTTGTTTAAGCCTTCAGCGACATCTACGTGATCTTTTACTTCAAAATCAAACGTGCGAGGCTCGCCCCAACGAGAAATTTCCACGTTGTCGTCTTCATCTTTACCTTCTGGTACAGACTCATGCGGCAAGTTAGGAATGCCCTGCGTAAGGGTGTTTATTTCTTCTAACAGTTCGCTAAGCTCTGCTTTAGCGGCGTCAAGCTCATCACCCAGTTTACCCACTTCAGCTAAAAGCGGTGCGATGTCCTCACCCTGCGCCTTAGCTTTACCAATGGATTTACTTCGTACGTTGCGCTCGTTTTGCAGATCCTGTGTTCTGGACTGAAGTGTTTTTCTTTTTTCTTCAAGCGAACTGAAAGCTGCTACATCGAGGTTAAAACCACGGGCAGCTAATCGCTTAGCTGTTTGTTCTATATCGCTTCGCAAACACTTTGGATCTAACATGTGTTTCTAATTATCCTTTCATCAATTGAATGGCTAGCCAACCTGCTATTAGGCAAGCGCCAACGTTAAGAAATACATTTGCTGCGGCTTTAAGCCACAACCCGTTTTCTAATAAAGTTAAGGTTTCAACGGAAAATGTTGAGAATGTGGTAAAGGCACCTAATAGCCCTACACCGATAAGCGCTCGGTAAGGAGAGTCGCTTAAATCATGACGTTCGATAAAACCGTACAGTAATGCGAGTGCAAACGACCCGACCACATTCACCGTTAGTGTACCAAACGGCATGTGTTTTCCAAATAAGGAATCAACACTTGTGGTAACAAAATAGCGTAAACAGGCGCCGGTCGCACCGCCAGCGGCAATAAAACAATACAAAGCTAACCCTTGAGGCACGAAAACTCCCTAGCGCATTTTATTATTAACTAATTCATATAATCTGAACTAGTTGAGTTACTTGTCTGCAACTTTACCTTTTATTGTTACTTCTCGCATTAAGTGAATCGAGAAATTCACGCTTGGCTTTCAAAGCTTTCTCTAAACCGCGCTCGTTAGGATTATACAAGCGAGTACCGGCAAGGCTATCTGGTAAGTATGTTTCGCCAGCTGCGAAGGCATTCGGCTCGTTGTGTGCATAGCGATAACCGTCTCCATGACCCAGTTCTTTCATAAGCGATGTAGGTGCATTGCGCAAATGCATAGGAACCGGTGCATCAGAGGTCTTTCGCGCCAGTGCTTTGGCTTCATTAAACGCCATGTAAACCGCATTACTTTTTGCAGCTAAGGCACAGTAAACGGCGGCTTGTGCAATAGCACGCTCGCCCTCTGCAGGCCCTACGCGATGGAATGTATCCCATGCGTTTATGCATAGCTGCATGGCCCTGGGGTCGGCGTTACCAATATCTTCAGACGCGATAGCCAGTAATCGCCTTCCCACGTAAAGTGCATCACCGCCGCCATCCAAAATTCTTGCATACCAGTAAAGAGCTGCGTCAGGATCTGACCCCCTCACTGATTTATGAAAGGCTGAAATCAAATCGTAGAAGGTATCGCCTTTGTTGTCGTAGCTTGCTACTTTCTCGCCTACCGCATGCTCAACATCGCTAACGGTAATATCGTTAGAACTTGTGAAGTCTGCAGCCAACTCTAAATAGGTAAGAAGGCGCCGGGCGTCGCCACCGCTTAAATCTATAAGAGCGTTTCTTGCTATGTCTTCAATACCAAGGGCTCTGTCCCCCAGACCTTTCTCGGTATCACTTAATGCTCTATCGACTAATTCTGATAACGCGTTCTGCTCGAGTGTCTTTAGCACATAAACCCGTACACGAGATAAAAGCGCCTTATTTAATTCAAACGAGGGGTTTTCTGTTGTTGCGCCTATAAAGGTAACCACACCCGATTCAACAAATGGAAGAAAAGCATCCTGTTGGCTTTTGTTGAATCGGTGTACTTCGTCAACAAACAATAAGGTTCGCTGGTTATAGCGGGCGTTCTCTTCAGCTGTGTCCATAGCGGCTCTGATATCTTTAACCCCAGAAGTAACGGCTGAGATCCGCAAAACAGACGCATTAGTGTACTGTGCGATAAGTTCAGCGAGGGTGGTTTTGCCCGTTCCGGGCGGCCCCCACAAGATCATAGAGTGGCAGTGGCCCGCCTCTAACATTTTACGAAGCGGTTTGCCCTCGCCAAGTAAATGTTCCTGACCGCTGTACTGTTCAATGGTAACTGGGCGCATGCGCGCCGCTAGCGGAGCAAATTCTTGATTAACGCTGGTCATCAACTATGAAGCTATCTGGAATATCAACTGAGAAGGTATCGGCTGGCACTGGGAAACGAGTTTCAATATTATTGAACACTAAGGTGCTGATTTGCTGTTGCGCATCGAGCATATTAAGCGAAGCGAGCTCATTATCTTGATTAAAGGTTAATGTAAGCGTTGCGATTTGGCCACCCTGTTCTTTAGGCGTGATTTGGTAGCTTTTTAAGATGCTAACACCATTTATGCTGTCTGCCGCGCCGTTTTCAGACGTTACAGCCGATGAACCGCTATTTAACTGACTGATAGAGAACTTTGACCACGTTGCTTCATCTGTTGATGTAAGCAAAACAATAGGGTTATCTTTAATCGCATTGTCTTGAGATAGGACTGTCACCTGCTCTACAAAGGTATCTACATTCCAAACCGCTTCGCCATCTGCAACCAATAGGGTTTCATCCGGAAACGTGGTTTCCCAGCGTAGCTTATTGGGGCGGGTCATGGTTAACGTACCCTGCGCCTCGTGCACCACATTTTGCTGGGCGTCCATTACTGTTTGCGCAAAGCTTGCACGAAACTGTTTCATATTGCTTAACAATGCCTGCAGCGACGTACTTGCAGAATCATTGATAAGCGATGAAGCTTTAGGCTGACTGGTGTTTACAGTGGCATTAGCCTGAATAGCGTCATGAGCACTGACAACCTCGTGAACATTGTTCTTGTCACTAGTTGAACCTGTAGTATCTAATTCTACTGCAGCGTTAGCAGCAGTCATTGCTGTACTTGCCGTTGCCATTGCACTCACAAAAACTGCACTCACAAAATAAACCGAAACTGCTTTATTCATTTATTCAATCCATTCGTTATTCTTTGTGGGGCGGCGGTGCAAGCACCTCACGGTTTCCGTTATGCCCCTGTGCACTTACGACACCACTCATTTCCATTTGTTCAACCAAGCGCGCTGCGCGGTTGTAACCAATTCTGAATTTACGCTGCACACTTGAGACACTGGCACGACGAGTTTCGGTAACAAATGCAACGGCCTCATCGTAGAAGGCATCGAATTCTTGGTCTTCGCCCTCAGGCTGCTCACCTGGCAGCAAGACTTCCGCCGTTGCTTCGCCATTAAGGATCTCATCAATGTACTCTGGCTCGCCGCGCTTCTGCCAGTCGGCCACTACCGCGTGTACTTCGTGATCGTCTACAAACGCGCCGTGAACACGGGTAGGTACTGGGCTTCCAGGTGGAAGATAAAGCATATCGCCCATACCTAACAGGGTTTCTGCGCCTTGTTGGTCGAGAATGGTTCTTGAGTCTATTTTACTTGATACTTGGAATGCACAGCGAGTTGGAATGTTGGCCTTAATCAGACCTGTAATAACATCTACAGACGGACGCTGTGTGGCAAGGATAAGATGGATGCCCGCAGCACGCGCTTTCTGTGCAATACGCGCAATAAGCTCTTCTACTTTTTTGCCCACAATCATCATCATGTCGGCGAATTCGTCCACTACCACAACAATAGCTGGTAGTTTTGCTAAGTCTGGCGCTTCGGCATCCATACTTTCTTCATTCTTCCAAAGCGGATCTTTAATTGGTGTGCCGTTAGCAATAGCTTCTTCAACTTTCGCGTTATAACCTTTTAGGTTACGTACGCCAAGGGCGCTCATTAGGCGGTAACGACGTTCCATTTCACCTACACACCAGCGAAGTGCATTGGCTGCCTCTTTCATATCGGTCACGACCTCAGAAAGCAAGTGAGGTATGCCCTCATATACTGAAAGCTCAAGCATTTTAGGGTCTATCATGATCATGCGAACGTCTTCTGGCGTGCTTTTATAAAGCAAACTCAAGATCATCACGTTCACACCCACAGATTTACCTGAACCTGTAGTACCTGCAACTAAAAGGTGAGGCATTTTAGCTAAATCAACCACTACTGGCTGACCAGAGATATCTGCACCCAGCACCATGGTTAAAGGCGACTTATTAGACTGGAAGGTATCGCAGCTAATTACTTCACTCAAACGCACCATCTCACGCTTTTTGTTGGGAAGTTCTAACCCAATAACCGACTTACCTGGAATAACCTCTACTACACGAACTGAAATAGCTGACATTGCACGGGCTAAGTCTTTTGATAACCCTGTAATTTTGCTCACTTTAACACCAGGCGCTAAATCAAGCTCAAAACGCGTAATTACTGGCCCTGGGTACACACCCACAACAGTCGCTTCAATATTGAAATCAGCCAGCTTTTCTTCAACAAGGCGAGAAATACCTTCAATCTCTTCCGGCGTCAGCGGATTTTCATGTTTGTCAGCACGCTCTAGCAAATCAAACGACGGCATAGGTGGCAAATCAGGGTCAATTTCATTCGATTTCGCTTTAACCGGCTTAGCACCAAGTGCTGCAGGCGTGAATGCTTGATTGCTTTCTTGGCTCGCTGTTTGTGCCTGTGCTGCTGGCGCAGGTGTTTCGCTAACACTTACCGAAGGCACGGGCTTACTTCCTGTTTCATAGGGTAAGTCTTCGTCAAACTCTTCTAGCTCATCAAAATTAATATGCGGGCTTTGCTGAACCTGAGGCTCACTTTGAATACTTTCACTTTCCGGCGACACTGGCTCATCTTGGTTAGATTTACCCAAGCCTGATTTATCTTTAAAGCTACCCGTTACCGCATTGCGCATACTTGATAATGAAAATGCTGACTTCTTCGTCTCAGGTTCACTTTCGCCCGCATTTGAAAGCGCTTCATCGCTTCGTAAGTTTTCGCTATCTTGCGTCGACTTACCTTCAGCTTGCGCCTTATCGCTGCCATCATAAGTATAAAACGGTGGCTCATCATCAAGCTCATCAATACCGAAAGAGGGTTCATTGCGAGTCGGAGTAGCTCTCTGCGTAGGCGTTTGCGGTTGCTGTGGCTGTTCCTGGGCTTGTGCGGAAGAAGCTAAGGGTTCAGCTCGCATGCTGGTAATATCCAGCTCGGCAGTGTCGGTGCTTTCTTGGTTAGAAGATTTATTGGTCAGCGCCAGACGTGGCATTTCAAGTGCCAATAAACTTTGTGGTGCAGACAGGGTTTTACGCCCCAACCACAGCGTTCCTTCCCCTAGCCTATCGATAATAGTAAGCCAACTTATACCTGTTAAAAGCGTAAAGCCTGTACAGAAAAAGCAAAGTAACAATAGGATAGTACCAGCGGTATTAAAGTACGGTATAAGCGCTGAACTAATTACATCACCTACAAAGCCGCCGGCTGAAAAGTTGTAGATATCATCAAAATTGATACTGGCGATGCCAGTTGCGCCAAGGGCCATTAATAACCCACCGATAATTCGCAACCCAATGGTGAGGTAGTCGAATTCGTCCAACTCTTTGATGTGCTGGAAAAGGAACCACCCTAAAAATGCAGAGCCAAATGGGAGCAAATAAGCAAGAAAACCAAATGAAAATAGCAATAAGTCAGCAACCCATGCACCAGTGGCGCCCACCCAATTGTGTATATCTAATTGTAAACCAGCCTGACTCCAGCCTGGGTCGCCTGGATGAAAAGATACTAGTGCCAGCAATAAGAAGAAGGCGAAAACACAGGCGATAATCATGCCTGCTTCCCACACTCGCTGAACCCCTGTTAATCGCGCCATAACCCTAAAGAACCTTCAATTTCTATCGCATGTAGTTTTATATCGACTAATGGTCTTAGCCTATACGTACTATCTTTGCGTTAAACGCTACAAAGAGCTTAGCGAACTCTTTGCAATCCCTAAATAATTATTATTTGAGTAATGTTGGTAAGTAGCTGAGCCTATTAAGAAAGCTATTGGGATGCTCCCCTACCCTATTGTATGTGAACCGCAACAATCCTTTCGTTGCACACAAACACTGTATTTTTGCACAGCCTACCATAAAAACACGCTATTGAGCCATGCTTTCATTACTTCAAATTAATGCGCAGTGATGATGTGCTTTTTACTTCTTCCATCACAACATAGGTCCGAGACTCACTTACACCCGGTAAACGCAATAAGGTATCACCCAACAGTTTTCTATAACTGCCCATATCCGCAACACGGGCTTTTAATAAGAAGTCGAAATCACCAGATACCAAGTGACACTCTTGAATATCGTCATGCAGTTTTACCGCAGCAGAAAATTCTGCAAAGATATCTACCGATGTTTTGGTTAATGTAATCTCAACGAACACGAGCATAGCAGCGCCAAGCTTTTCTGGGTCAACTAACGCGTGGTAGCCTTTTATATAGCCCTGAGCCTCTAATCTCTTGACTCTCTCTAAGCAAGGGCTTGGGCTTAAGCCCACCTCTTTAGCAAGTTCGACATTAGATATACGCCCGTTTTTCTGCAGTTGTACCAGTATATTCCTGTCTATCCGGTCAAGGTGTTTAGGCGTCTTTACCAACATATAAAATACCTCACAAGCTATCTTTTAAAGGATTATATGCTACATAACTTCATTATTCAGCAGATAGTTCGTTTTTTTATGACGTATACTCGCCAAATAGCTTTACGGGCTTTCAAGACCGATTGCTACGAAACAAAGTTCAACCAGAGCCACATAGAAGCTCGTTATAAATTTGAGGACGATACATGTTAGTTGGTGTACCAAAAGAAATTAAGAACCACGAATATCGTGTTGGCTTGACGCCAGCAGCAGTAAAAGAATTTGTTACTCATGGTCATAGTGTTCTTGTTGAAACTAATGCCGGTGATGCAATCGGTTTCACTGACGAAATGTATGTAGACGCCGGTGCTGCGATTGCAACTACTGCTGAGCAAGTGTTTGCTGAAGCGGAAATGATTGTAAAAGTGAAAGAGCCTCAACCAAACGAATGTAAAATGCTTCGTAAAGGCCAAACGCTTTATACTTACCTTCACTTAGCCCCAGATCCTACGCAAACTAAGTTATTAGTTGAGTCAGGTGCAACCTGTATTGCTTATGAAACAGTAACTGACGACCGTGGTGGTCTTCCATTGCTTGCACCAATGAGTGAAGTAGCGGGCCGCATGTCTGTTCAAGCTGGCGCGCACTACCTTGAAAAAGCGCACGGCGGCAGCGGTACCCTTCTTGGTGGTGTACCCGGTGTAGCGCCAGGCAAAGTATTGGTAATTGGTGGTGGCGTTGTAGGAACTAACGCTGCAAAAATGGCACTAGGTCTTGGTGCTGATGTCACCATTCTAGACCGTTCGCTTCCGCGTCTTCGCCAGCTAGACGATATCTTTAACGGTCAAGTTAAGACGGTTTACTCTACAGTTGATGCTATCGAGCATTACTCTTCTAAAGCAGACCTTGTTGTTGGCGCAGTCCTTATTCCTGGCGCAGCAGCACCAAAGCTACTTACCCGTGAACAAATTAAAGCGATGAAGCCGGGCTCTGTGCTTGTAGATGTTGCTATTGACCAAGGTGGCTGTTTTGAAACGTCTAAAGCCACTACGCACCAAGACCCCGTTTACGTTGTTGATGACGTAGTTCACTACTGTGTAGCTAACATGCCAGGCGGTGTTGCGCGCACTTCTACTATGGCGCTTAACAATGCGACCTTGCCATTTGGTTTGGCTCTGGCAAACAAAGGCCCAGCCAAAGCTATGTTAGAAGACAAGCACTTGCTAAACGGCTTGAACGTTCACGAAGGTAAAGTAACCTATAAAGCGGTTGTTGATGCACTAGGTGAAGAACTCGGTTTAACCTATACGCCAGCTGAAGTAGCGCTTAAAGGCGAATAAGATTTTTCGATTATTTTAATGGCTCTAGATCACTCTCGTGAATAAAGAGCCTTAAAAATGGCATAAAGAAAAAAGCTCGGAATGTGAACACCACATCCGAGCTTTTTTGTATTTGCATTAAGTCTAACCGTTTATTGATTCGTTTACGGACTTCAATACTGCAATAGGGTCTTCTGCTTTCGTGATAGGTCGCCCCATAACTAAATAGCTTACGCCTGCTTTCATTGCATCAGGTGGCGTCATAACACGTTTCTGGTCGCCAGCGTCAGCGCCTACAGGGCGAATACCTGGCGTAACTAATAGAAAGTCATCGCTGTGTTTTTCGCGCAATGCGCTGGCTTCCTTCGCTGAACAGACGATGCCGTCTAACCCTGCTTTTTCTGTTAGTGCTGCCAAGCGCAGTACTTGTTGCTCTGGTGTTACACCGCTTACCACATCAGCCAGTTGTGCCTCGTCCATGCTGGTAAGTACAGTGACCGCAATAAGCTTAGTGTGTGGGTTGCTGCTTGTTGCGATGGCTTCTTTAGCCGCTTGCATCATAGGTAGGCCGCCGGAAGCATGTACGTTTACCATCCACACACCTAGCTCCGCCGCTGCTTTACACGCTTTTGCAACCGTATTTGGAATATCGTGGAATTTTAAATCTAGGAAAACATCAAAACCTTTAGCAATAAGCGCTTTTACGAATTCCGGCCCGAATAAGGTGAACATCTCCTTGCCCACTTTTAGCTTGCATAAGCTTGAATCTAATTTATTAACAAACGCCAATGCAGTGTCTTTATTGTCATAGTCTAATGCAACAATAACGCGTGGGTCATGCATGTTCTTTTATTCTCCGTCTAGCCCTTTAATAGGTTTTACTACACCCCACTTTTTACAGCTAGGGCATAACCAATATAATTTACGGCCGGAAAAGCCACAGCTGCCACAGCGATATTTAGGACGCTGCAACATTTGCTTTTCAACCAATTCTTTAAGTAAGCGTAAACTATCAGCCGTAGTTTTATCTGAAAGCTGATCTATATAAAGCCCCATAAGGGTTTTAAATCCGCGCATGGTCGGGCGTTTACGAAGCTGTTCTAATAGATATTCTGCGGCTTGGGCTGTTTCACCGCGCTTCATTAGCACATCAACCATGGCTAAATAAGACGTTGCGCACTCTTGCCAGTGTGCTTCTAAGTTTTTCTGGAAACTATCCCAGTCATCGGTTTCTTCGGCAATTTTTTCAAGGCTCGGCACAGCTTCGCTAAACCAGTTAATATCGCGTTCTGCGACTTGCGTAAAATAGGCATTCGCGTCAGTGAAGCGTTTTTGATTAAGCGCTATATCACCTAACATCAGCCACGGCCTAACAGCATGTTCATCTGCATTAACCGCTTTCTGTAACAGTGTTAACGCTGCTCCTTGGCTTTCGTTCTTTAACTCAACCGCTGCTTGCTCACAGTAAAAGTGGGCAAGGCGTTCGCACAGTTCATCATTATCACCATGACATTGCACCATGCGCTCAGCTAATTCTATCGCTCTTTCCCACTCTTTCGTGGTTTGATAGATGCTAAACAGCTGCTGCTGGGCAACCAAATAATGTTTTTCACTGTTTAAAAGCTGAAGAAATGCGTTTTCCGCGCGCTCTAAAAAGCCGGCTTGCGTATAGTCGTGACCGAGTTCTCGAAGCGCATTTTCTCTTTGCGCTGGTTGTAGTTCGTCGCGACTAACCAAGTTTTGGTGAACTTTAATAGCCCGATCTATTTCACCGCGGTGACGGAAAAAGCTGCCCATGGCAATATGGGTTTCAACCGTATCGCTATTCACGTTAATCATTTTGATTAACGTATCAACGGCCTTATCGGGCTGGTCTGAAAGTAAAAAGTTTAGCCCCTTATAATAATGCTTAGATAGGATACTTGACTGTTTTCGCTGCGCTTGACGGACACTATTGCGCCCCATTATCCAACCATACCCTGCCGCAACAGGTAAAAGGAGAAACAGCAGTTCGAGCATTAGTGGTCTTGTTCCAAACTCTGTATTTTAGATTGCGCAGACATTAACTGAACACGTAGTTTCAGCCAACTCATTAACATGATTAAAATGCCGATACCCACACCTATTGAAAGTGTAATCGCAATCAATGTTGATAAGCGAAGATTCGCCTGAGCAATGAGATAATTAACTGTTACTTGTGCTTCATTTTGAGAGCCAATCACAAATGCAATGGCAAGCAGCACTAAGATAATGAGAAACGCTATGATCCCTTTCAACACTCAACCCTTTTTTATTGATTTATTTACAAGAATAGCAAAATGCGAAAAGAGATAACACTAAAAGCGTGTCGGAAATGCTGTTATACCAATACACATAGATAATTGTCTACTCAGAAGGCGCAGGCAAGTTTCCTAGCAAAGCGTGGGAATGCAGAAATAATATTAAGCTGCACCTTCACCTTCAATTTCATGGCGCTGAGGTTTTGCTATAAGGTTTTCCACCACTAAATCATGGTGAAGCGCAGACATATTCGTGATGAATATGCAGTGTGTATAACCTGCCTGCATGGTTTCAAGCTTGTCATACATAGCCTTATCTAACTTCGAAAGCTGCGCTAGCCGTTTTTTGGTCAACGGTGTTATAGCCCCGTGGCAGCGTATTGCGGTAACATCAGTAGCACTTAGCTGAATTTTTTCTTCATCTAACTGAGTTTTGATTTGTGTACGAAGCTTAGAGAACAAGAAATCCCGTTCTTTGATATACACCAAACGATTGTCGCTTTTTCTCACGCAATGCACAACTAAAGCTTGTTCAGAGGTTTCTTTAAACATGGCTTCTAATATTTGGGATTTAGGCTTTGCCTGACCTTTGTCTGCAAAGAAACCATGAAGCGGGATGATATTTTGTGTACGTGAAAAGGGATAAAGATCGTCAGATGCATCGCTTTGATAGACAGTTTTTAGCCTGTCGAGTGTAAACCTATTCATTACGCAAAGTACCGATAGCGACGGCATATGCCTTACGGCAAGCTCCCAAATGTAACGATGTGTTGATCGCTGAATACGAGCAATATCTCTCACTTTAAAATAAGCCGTATTCTCTTCAACCATGTGATCGACGTTAGAGCTCACTTTAGCTTTGCGTGTGTCTTCTACGAGGCATAGCCTGACCACGCCAGTTTCAGCTTGGTAATGCACAACCTTATATTTTTCGCCTTTAATTTTTAGTTCCGGCACAGAAACTCGTATCTCTTTTTGCAGATCGCTGTGCGGCGCAACTGTCAATTTCATACCGCTGGCGCTTAAATCGGCCACTCGCGCGTCAAGAGAGGTAAGCAAGCCTACTTTGATGGAAGCGGGTTTATCGATAACGTAGCGAGTTTCACTCCGTCTATCTAAATCTTCTTCCATGACATAATCTATGCGCCAGTTGTCACCGCTAGCTTTCAACGTTTTAGACAAAGGCTTGAAATCGCATTTAGCAGAAAGCGTTAAGTTTGTGAGGTATGCTGATACATCTTTGCAGTATAAAACATGGGAGATCTGGGCAAGCTGCTCAAATTCTTTACTCGCAATATCGTGAATAGCAAAGGCTTTTTGTTTATCTTCACGGGTCACACTATCTAGGCGACAGTGGGTACATATAAAGTCACCACTTTTTGCAAGCAAATATACAAGCGCATTAAGTTGCTTAAGCGCAAGTAGTTGCCTGTGTGTAGCGGTTATCTG
This sequence comes from Alteromonas sp. ABH4_454, assembly GCF_056311775.1. Taxonomy (NCBI): domain Bacteria; kingdom Pseudomonadati; phylum Pseudomonadota; class Gammaproteobacteria; order Alteromonadales; family Alteromonadaceae; genus Alteromonas; species Alteromonas sp. ABH4_454. The sequence continues at coordinate 3,148,713 of NZ_CM149972.1, forward strand.
TACGTTACCACTTTTGGTTTTAATATTGCCATGAAATACATAAGCTTCGTTGTACTTTCGCAACTCATCAACTAACGTAGAGAAAATAGGCTTATCTTGCAAACTTGTCAGTAGTTTGTCCGCATCATTGTGCTCGACATTCGCCTTAGTAAAAAGGGCTATCATAGGTTTTAGAGATTGCTTTTCAGGTGCAAGAAAAACAGGAAGCCACGGGCTATTTTCAAGTATTCGGTCGCGCTCGAGCTCCTGCATAGCACGCTCTATTTCTAAATCTCTTTGCAGCGGTTGCTTATAGGCAGTTACCGCAACATAACGTTTGAGCGTTGCTAAAAAACCCTTATCGACGTCATCAGGAAAATTAAATGACGTTTCGTATTTCCCTAAATGTTTATTGTATTTTACAGACTCTAGTTCAAGGGTAATTTCAGTAGGTTCTTTGGTCAGGCCTTTAACTTCGGGAATGGTGAAAGTGATTACATCGCCGGTGGATGCATTAGGTGGCCTTTTCGTCTCTAAAGTAATTCCATTATGTGACATAGAGCTTATTGAGCAATGACGGCCTTTCTCGAATTCGGGGGAAGAAATAGTAAAGTTGGGCCGAATAGCAATGTCATCACCAAAGTCGATATCGGTAAACGACTGGCTTTCAACGTTAAATGCATCGACAATTTTTTTGAACTGTTCTTTTTTTATTTGATTTTGGTAGAAGTCTGAGTTCATTACTGACTCAAACACACCTACGGTGTACCTGTCTTGATAGAGCGATGTTTCGTTTTTGAGGATCTGCGCGCCAACTTTATCGAGGCGCATCTGAACACCGAAGTGCTTGAACTTCATGACAGGGAATTGGGCGAAGGCAGAATTATCGGCGGGAGCGTCGGTTAACGATGTTAATCGAACGACCTCTTCTTTCACGACTTTTCGGACACTACTAGGCAAACGCTTCGAAAACTTATTAATTCCCTCTAGCAACCTGTTTTGTTGTTCATATGGAATTAACGCGCGAATGAGCGGCTGGTATTGTTTTATTATTGCTTGTTCATCGCCGGCTGACATTACTTCTACGTATACCGTTTATTATTATTCGAATAATATATAACCCTACTTTAGTCGGGGTCAATAGGCATTAAAAATTAAACAAAAGTATCTCAGGGTATTCGTTAATTTAAGCTAGGCAGAGGGTTAAATGAAAGGCTTATTGTGATGATACTTTCCATCTGGCACAAAAAAGCCGCTTTACAGCGGCTTTTAAAATGCATTATGCGATTGAGGCGTCTACCCTTTCGCGAAGCTCTTTACCAGGTTTAAAGTGCGGTACATATTTACCGTCTAGTTTCACAGTTTCACCCGTTTTAGGGTTTCTACCTACGCGTGGAGCGCGATAGTGAAGAGAGAAACTACCAAAACCTCTAATCTCAATACGCTCACCCTTTTGAAGAGTTTGCGCCATTTGCTCTAGAAGTTCTTTAATAGCCAGTTCGAGTTCTTTCGCCGGAATATGACGCGCTTGATCCGCGAGCCGTTCAATTAATTCAGACTTGGTCATGTTTAACCTCGTTGTCAATATTATTGTTTAAACAGCTATCGCGAATTGGGCGTGCAGATGCACACCCACAAAAGCATTATTCGCCTTTAGCAGCTTTAAATGCTTCTGCCATCGCGTTAGCGAAACCAACATCTTCTTGCTGGTTAACTTTATCGATAGCTTCTTTTTCGTCAGCCTGATCTTTCGCTTTAACAGATAGGTTAACAGTGCGGTTCTTACGGTCAACGCCCATGAACTTCGCTTCGATGCTATCACCAACGTTAGCCGCTTCTGTTGCGTCTTCAACACGCTCTACAGCAAGATCTGCAACGCGGATGTAGCCGTCAACTTCTTCAGCTAGGTTTACAGTAACGCCTTTCGCATCAACTGCTGTTACTGTACCAGTAACGATAGCACCTTTCTTGTTATCTGTCAGATACTTGTTGAAAGGATCTTCTTCGATTTGCTTAACGCCAAGAGAGATACGCTCACGCTCTGGGTCGACTTGTAGTACAACTGCAGAGATTTCATCGCCTTTCTTGTAGTCGCGAACCGCGTCTTCACCAGACTTGTTCCAGCTGATGTCAGAAAGGTGAACTAGACCGTCGATGCCGCCGTCAAGACCGATGAAGATACCGAAGTCAGTGATTGACTTGATCTTACCAGACACTTTGTCACCTTTTTCGTGTGACTCAGCAAATGTTTCCCAAGGGTTAGCAATGCACTGCTTAAGACCTAGAGAAATACGACGACGCTCTTCGTCAATTTCAAGAACCATTACATCTACAGTGTCACCTAGGTTAACAACTTTAGATGGGTGGATGTTCTTGTTAGTCCAGTCCATTTCAGAAACGTGTACAAGACCTTCAACGCCGTCTTCGATTTCAACGAAGCAGCCGTAGTCAGTAAGGTTAGTAACCTGACCGTTGATCTTAGTACCTTCTGGGTAACGAGAAGCAATTTCTTGCCATGGATCGTTGCCCATTTGCTTCATACCAAGAGAAACGCGCTGCTTCTCTTTGTCGAACTTAAGTACTTTAACGTTGATTTCGTCACCAACATTCACGATTTCACTTGGGTGCTTAACGCGCTTCCAAGCCATATCAGTGATGTGTAGAAGACCGTCTACGCCACCAAGGTCAACGAACGCACCGTAATCGGTAAGGTTCTTAACGATACCCTTGATTTCGTGACCTTCTTCAAGGTTAGCAAGAAGCGTTTCGCGCTCTGCGCTGCTTTCTGCTTCGATAACTGCACGACGAGAAACAACAACGTTGTTACGCTTAGCGTCTAGCTTGATAACTTTAAACTCAAGCTCTTTGCCTTCAAGGTGCGTAGTGTCACGTACTGGACGTACGTCAACAAGAGAACCAGGAAGGAACGCGCGTACACTGTTAACTTCAACAGTGAAACCGCCTTTAACTTTACCGTTGATAACGCCTTTAATTGTAGCTTTATCTTCGTAAGCTTTTTCCAGCTCAACCCAAGCTTCGTGACGCTTCGCTTTTTCACGAGAAAGGATAGTTTCACCGAAACCATCTTCAACTGCATCTAGTGCAACGTCTACTTGGTCACCGATAGCGATTTCTAGTTCGCCTTCAGCATTTTTAAATTGGTCAGCTGGGATAGCACTTTCTGATTTCAAGCCTGCATCAACAAGAACGATGTCTTTGTCGATAGAAACAACAGTACCTTTTACAATTGAACCAGGACGTGTTTCTAGTTCTTGTAAGCTTTCTTCAAAAAGTTGTGCAAAATTTTCAGTCATAAGTCTCAAATAAACTTTTAAGTTGATATCCACGCTTCTTATCCGGATAACGCGGGGTTATTAAAATTAGTCGCCACTTCCTGTAGCAACACTGCTTTGGATGCGATCAGCTCTCGTCATTAAAGGCGTGAGGAAATAATATCCATCGCTTTTTCAAAGACTTGGTCAATATCCAAGTCCGTTGAATCTATAATTACTGCATCTTGTGCCGGTACCAAAGGAGCCACCGCACGTTGTGTATCGCGCTCGTCTCTTGCCTTGATATCGGTTAAAAGGCGCGCAATATTAACATCCATGCCCTTTGCTTTCAACTGGCTATAGCGCCGTTCAGCACGGGCCTCTGCGCTTGCTGTAAGGAAAATCTTTACAGGCGCATCAGGAAATACCACGGTCCCCATGTCGCGACCATCAGCAACAAGACCTGGATCTTGTTGGAAAGCGCGTTGTCTGCGAAGTAGCGCTTCGCGAACACGAGGTAATGCTGCAACTTTTGATGCCACAGCGCCAACCTCTTCAGTACGAATATCGTCAGTAACGTCTTCGCCTTCTAAGATAATGCGAGTGGTATCGCCATTCGTCTCGAAACTAACATCAAGACCGGTTGCTAGAGGAACAACACATTCTTCATCATCACACGGAAGGTCGTGGTGAAGTGCAGCAACTGCTAATACGCGGTAAATTGCGCCGCTATCTAGAAAGTGCCACCCTAATTTTTTTGCTAGCAAGCTACTTAACGTACCCTTGCCTGCACCACTAGGACCGTCAACCGTGACTACGGGTGTGGAATGCATACCTGCTCCATCGTTTAAATTACTAAAAATCGCGCGCAATTATACGCTTTAGTGAGAGATAAGCAATGCCGCCTCTTAGAGTCGGCATTGTACATTAGGATAAATCTGATTCAGATCAACGAAGCAACTAAAGGTTTAACCTACATAGCCCTTCATTAACCTCTTACTCATTTTTACAAGGCTTTTACGCGCTATATAAAGTTTTAAAGCGGGTAAAATAGTCTGGGAAGGTTTTGCGCGTACAACCTGGGTCGTTTATTGTCACCGGCGTATCGCTTAATGCAACTAGTGAAAAGCACATTGCAATACGGTGGTCGTTATACGTATCTATTTCAGCATGTTTTAGCGAATCAGTTGGCCATACTTTTATATAGTCGTGACCTTCTTCTACTTTCGCACCTAGCTTTTGAAGTTCGGTTGCCATAGCCGCAAGTCGGTCTGTTTCTTTAACACGCCAGTTATAGATGTTAGTCATGGTCGTAGGACCTTCAGCAAACAGCGCTGTAGTGGCAATGGTCATGGCGGCATCCGGAATATGGTTCATATCCATGTTCACACCTTTAAGTGGCGCACCGGTTATTTCAACATATTCATCGTTCCACACTACCTTTGCACCCATGGCTTCGAGCACGTCAGCAAAGCGGATATCACCTTGAATGCTTTTCTGCCCAATTCCGGTTACGCGTACCGTTCCACCTTTAATGGCGCCGGCTGCAAGGAAGTAGGATGCAGAAGAAGCATCGCCTTCTACCATAAATTTACCTGGCGCAACGTACTTAGCGTCAGCAGAAACCGTAAACGTCTGGTAGTTGTCATTCTCAACAGTAACACCAAATTTAGCCATGGTGTCTAGCGTGATATCGATATAAGGCTTAGACACTAATTCGCCTTTGATACGAATAGTCACATCTCCTGAGAACAGGGGGGCTGCCATTAAAAGCGCCGTTAAAAATTGACTAGACACGCTGCCATCAACCGACATTTCGCCACCGTTTAACGTCTTACCTTTAATTTGAAGCGGAGGGTAACCTTCATTTTTAAGATAAGATACGTCAGCATCTGCTTCGCGTAGTGCATCCACTAAATCGCCAATTGGGCGCTCTTCCATTCGCGGTTCACCCGTTAACACGGTATCCACGTTACTTGCGGCAAGTGCTGCACATAAAGGTCGCATTGCTGTACCGGCATTACCTAAGAAAAGCTCAAGTGGCTCAGCCACCTCAAATGCGCCACCATTACCTTGCACAACGCATTGAGTTTTATCTTCGCTTAAGCGATAGCTAATACCTAACTTAGTAAGTGCGTTGAGCATATGCTCGATATCTTCGCTATCAAGCAAGTTAGTAAGTTCAGTTTCGCCTTCAGCTAACGCGGCAAGCAATAGTGCGCGGTTAGACAGACTTTTTGAGCCAGGTACATTGACCTCTCCCGATACTTTTGCAATCGGGTCTAATGTTAACTGCTCCATTTTATCCATTCACTCTTTCAAATTCGCGCATAAATTCAACTAGCGCAACAATGCCCTCTACCGGCATTGCATTATAAATACTGGCACGCATGCCCCCTACCGAACGATGCCCTTTAAGAGCAAGTAACCCTGCTTCTTGTGACTGTTTAAGGAACAATCCGTCAAGTTCAGCATTAGCTAAATGAAACGGCACGTTCATTTTTGAACGGTTGTCAGGGTGAACTTTACTTGAATAAAAGTCAGAACTGTCGATAGCTGAATACAATAACGCCGCCTTTTCAGCATTGCGTTTAGCCATAGCGTCAACGCCGCCCATGTCTTTAAGCCATTCAAATACAAGCCCTGCCAAGTACCATGAGAACGTTGGCGGTGTGTTGTACATAGAATCAGATTTTGCCGCTAAGGCATAATCGAAAATAGAGGGCGTTTCTTTACGTGCTTTGCCAACTAGGTCTTCGCGAACAATCACCACAGACAAACCGCTTGGGCCGATATTCTTTTGTGCGCCGGCGTAAATAACACCGTGCTTTGCTACATCTAGCGGTTGTGACAATATCGTCGAGGACATATCAGAAACCAGCGGCACCTTTCCCGACTCTGGTAGCCAATCGAAAGCAATACCGTCTACCGTTTCGTTCGGGCAAAAATGGTAATAGGCCGCAGACTGATCGATATCACTCAGAGCAGGCTTAGCGATATAGTGAAGTCCGTCTTTTTCTGTAACGTCGCCCACTACTACCGCGTTATTGTATTTACTCGCTTCACTCACCGCGCCTTTTGACCAAGATCCGCTCACTAAATGAAGGCTGGTATCATCGGCGGATGACAAATTGAGGGGAACAGCAGCAAATTGCCCGCGTCCACCACCGTGTGTGAAAAGCACATGGTAGTTAGATGGCACAGATAGCAAGTCACGCAAATCCTGCTCTGCTTTTGCGGCTATCTCAATGAAGTCTTTACCACGATGGCTAACTTCCATTACAGAACAGCCTAAATCGCGCCAATTTGTAAATTCTGATTGTGCCTTTTCCATCACTTCTTTAGGAAGCATGGCCGGCCCAGCACTAAAGTTAAAAACCTCTTTCATTGCGTTTTTCAACACCTGTAGATAAGTACCGTTCAACCCGCTTTATCATAGACATTTTGCGGGCCTATTAGGTAAACAAGCGGCAAAAGCCGCTTGTTTGAAAGAACACTGATAATGCGCATGGCCTAAGCCTGCGCGCTATCCCTACTCTTCTGTCGTTGAGCCGTCACCGTCTTCTGCGGTGTTTTCTTGCTCTTGAACAGCAGTTTCTGCTTGTTCTGGCGCATCGTCCGAAATGATTGGGTTACCGTCCTCATCGAGTTCCTGCAACTCTGCCACTTCTTCAATACGTTGTAACCCTACAACGTGCTCGCCTTCTACTGTACGTATTAAGCGAACGCCCTGCGTGTTACGGCCTACTACTGACACCTCGCCTACACGGGTACGAACCAGTGTGCCTTGGTCACTAATAAGCATAATTTCATTGGTTTCGTCTACTTGAACCGCGCCAACTACTTTACCATTACGCTCAGACACCTTAATTGATACAACACCTTGTGTTGCACGGCTCTTAGCTGGGTAGTCCTCTAGCGGTGTACGCTTACCGAAACCATTCTCTGTCGCTGTTAGGATTGGGCCGTCTCCTTTAGGAACAATAAGTGACACCACTTTTTGCCCATCTTGAAGACGAATACCGCGAACCCCTGTTGCCGTTCTTCCCATTGGACGAAGTGCAAGAAGCTCTTCACCCGTTTCTGGATCTCGCTTAACTTCACCGGTTTCGCTGTCGCGAAGCTTCTCGTTAAAGCGAACTACTTTACCCGCGTCAGAGAACAACATGATGTCATCATCGCCGTGGGTAATATCAACGCCAATTAGCTCGTCACCTTCATTTAGGTTAACGGCGATAATACCGCTTGAACGAGGGCGAGAATATAGGCTTAGGTCAGTCTTTTTCACTGTACCGTTTGCCGTTGCCATCAGTACAAACTTGCCTTCTTCGAATTCTTTAATAGGAAGAATAGCAGTAATACGTTCGTTATCTTCTAGCGGCAGTATGTTCACAATCGGGCGTCCGCGTGCATTTCGGCTAGCAAACGGCAATTGATACACTTTCAACCAGTACAAGCGACCACGGGTTGAGAAACACAGTATGTGATCGTGGGTATTCGCAACAAGAAGTTTTTCGATGAAGTCTTCATCTTTCATCTTAGTTGCAGATTTACCACGACCGCCTCGACGTTGTGCTTCGTAATCTGTAAGTTTCTGGTACTTCACATAACCTTCGCGAGAAAGCGTTACAACAACGTCTTCTTGCTCGATTAGATCTTCAATATCAATATCGTGACTTGCAGCGGTAATTTCAGTGCGACGCTCATCACCAAATTCGTCACGCACTTTTTCAAGTTCTTCTTGAATCACTTCCATCAAGCGCTCTGGGCTATTAAGGATGTGAAGAAGTTCTGCGATTAGCTCTAGAAGTTGCTTGTATTCTTCAAGGATCTTCTCGTGCTCAAGACCTGTTAGCTTGTGTAAGCGTAGGTCAAGAATCGCTTGCGCCTGCTGTTCTGTTAGATAGTACTTGCCGTCGCGAATACCAAATTCTGGCATTAACCAGTCAGGGCGTGCAGCGTCATCGCCTGCGCGCTCAAGCATTTGTGCAACATCACCTAAGTCCCAACCTTGTGCAACAAGCGATTTCTTGGCATCTGCCGGGCTTTGCGATGCTTTAATCAACTCGATAATCGGGTCGATATTAGCAAGTGCGATTGCCAAACCTTCAAGGATATGGGCACGGTCACGGGCTTTACGTAATTCAAATACCGTACGACGTGTTACCACTTCACGGCGGTGAAGAATAAAGGCTTCAAGCGTCTCTTTAAGGTTAAATACTTTAGGCTGACCATTGTCTAGCGCAACCATATTAATACCGAATACCGTTTGAAGCTGGGTATTGGCATATAAATGGTTAAGCAGAACTTCGGCAGATTCGTTACGTTTAACTTCAATAACAATGCGCATGCCGTCTTTATCAGACTCATCACGCAGTGCCGAAACGCCTTCAATACGCTTCTCTTTTACCAGTTCAGCGATCTTTTCAATAAGACGTGCTTTATTAACTTGGTAAGGGATTTCATTAACAACAATGGTTTCTTTACCACTGTTGTCTGTCTCGATTTCGGCTTTAGCACGAAGATAAATTTTACCGCGACCAGTGCGGTACGCATCTTCAATACCTTTACGACCGCTGATCATCGCCGCCGTTGGGAAGTCAGGACCAGGAATATGGGTCATCAGATCATCAATGGTGATCGATGGGTCTTGAATTAAAGCAACACAGCCGTTGATGACTTCGGTAAGGTTATGCGGCGGTATGTTTGTCGCCATACCAACTGCAATACCTGACGAACCGTTAACTAGAAGGTTAGGCACCTTAGTTGGCAATACTTCAGGGATAAATTCAGTACCGTCGTAGTTAGGTACAAAATCAACGGTTTCTTTATCTAAATCGGCAAGTAATTCGTGCGCAATTTTCGCCATGCGAACTTCGGTATAACGCATCGCAGCGGCAGAGTCACCGTCTACAGAACCAAAGTTACCTTGACCGTCAACCAGCATGTAGCGCAGTGAAAACGGTTGGGCCATACGAACGATAGTGTCGTAAACCGCAGAGTCACCGTGAGGGTGATATTTACCAATTACGTCACCTACCACACGGGCAGATTTTTTGTATGGCTTGTTAAAGTCGTTTTTCAGTTCGTTCATTGCGAACAGCACACGACGGTGCACTGGCTTCAAGCCATCTCTTACGTCAGGCAAGGCTCGCCCGACAATAACGCTCATCGCGTAATCAAGGTAGGAGTTCTTTAACTCTTCCTCAATATTAACGGGGAGGATTTCTTTAGCGTTATCAGACATAAACTGCTTAATCCCTTTATTTTGGTTTGTTCTGCGTTATCCAGCGCTTAACTTCACATCATTGTGAAAGCAAGGCTTGGGAGCGCACTGTTGTTATTATGTGGGTCATAATCGTGCTTCGAGTGTACCACTTGATGACAGAATTATGTAGCGCTTAATTACGCTTATTAATCAACTAAAAGGCAAGCGATTATTTTTCGTTCATCCCTTCGTATAATTTAGCTATTTCTGTTTAAAAACAGTGAAACACAACCTGAATTTACGATATCTTAAAAAGAGATAGGTTAAGGATTGTTTTACTAATGACGAACGTCGATCAACAAGAAATCAATAAATTCTCTGAACTTGCGTCTCGATGGTGGGATCCAGAAGGCGAATTCAAGCCACTACACCTTATTAACCCACTGCGCCTAGACTTCATTAATCAACATAGCCAAGGGTTATTTGATAAGAAAGTCGTGGACATAGGTTGTGGTGGCGGCATTCTCGCTGAATCTATGGCCCGTGCTGGAGCAATAGTTACAGGGCTAGATATGGCAGAGGCTTCGTTAGAAGTGGCCAAACTTCACGGTTTAGAGTCTGGGGTTAAAGTTGACTACGTCTGCTCAACGGCTGAAGCATTTGCCGAAGCAAACGCAGGTCAGTTCGATGTAGTTACCTGTATGGAGATGTTAGAGCACGTGCCCGACCCTGCCTCTGTTGTTATGGCCTGCGCGAAGTTAGTAAAACCTGGCGGCCATGTTTTCTTCTCTACACTGAACAGAAACCTGAAGTCATATTTGATGGGGATCCTTGGCGCAGAATACATTCTGAAATTAGTACCTAAAGGTACGCACGATCACGGTAAATTTATAAAGCCTTCCGAACTTATGGCGATGACGGATCAAGCAGGTTTGCTTCCTCGCGACATGACAGGTTTGCATATGGACCCGATTTCTCAGGGCTTTTATCTTTCGTCTAATAATGTTGACGTGAACTACTTACTATATACAGTAGCGCAAAGTTAATTTAACACTATATGTTGGGCTGCGGCGATATTTTAAACACCATATATCGTGTCTGTATAAAAATTGAATTCTAAGAATAAATTAATTTTTATACTTAAGATTTTGTTTAAAACGCTTGCATTCCAGATATTTTACGCTTGTAGAACGCTAAAAAGTTAGTTGTTACTAACATAAATTTCATGCCAGATTGAGTGCTTGAAATACCACCAGATATTGGGTTGCAATCAAGACAAAACCTCACTATCTTGTGTTTAATTCAGCACGGGATCCCACCAATAATTTTTCGGGATCTCAACTAATGACAAACTGTCTCTGGGACACCACTGATAGTTTGAAACAATAATCTCGCTGAAAACAAAAAAGCAGTAAAGAATTTAACGAGCAGTCTCTACTACAATACTTCTTGGTATTAGTTTAGGCCGCTTTTTGTGTGTGTTTTTAACTGGCGTGAGCCAACAACGTTAACAACATACGCATTTAAAATTAAAACGAAAATGGGCAACAGATAGCCCACGCATCAAGCGCTAACAGACAAACGGCCAGTAACATGAACAACAACTTATTCGTCACCAAACGAAACGGTGAAAAAGAGTCCATCGACTTAGAAAAAATCCACAAAGTCGTTACATGGGCAGCTAAAGGATTAAACAACGTTTCTGTTTCACAAGTTGAAATAAAAGCGCAAATTCAGTTCTATGACGGCATTAATACCAGCGAGATCCACGAAACACTGATTAAGTCAGCGGCTGACCTGATCTCTACTGATGCGCCAGACTACCAATACTTGGCCGCGCGCCTGGCTATTTTCCATCTTCGTAAAAAAGCGTACGGACAATTTGAGCCGCCAGCGTTACTTGAACACGTTGGAAAAATGGTAGATTTAGGAAAGTACGACAAGCATTTACTTGAAGACTACACACCTGAAGAATTCGCAGAAATGGAAACCTACATCGACCATTGGCGCGATATGAACTTCAGCTATGCTGCAGTTAAACAACTTGAAGGCAAGTACTTAGTTCAAAACCGTGTTACTGGCGAAATTTATGAAAGTGCACAGTTCCTTTATATTCTCGTAGCAGCATGTCTTTTCGCAAATTACGACAAAGCGACGCGTATGGATTATATCCGTCGTTTCTACGATGCTGCTTCAACGTTTAAGCTATCGTTACCTACCCCAATTATGGCAGGCGTACGAACGCCTACGCGTCAGTTCAGCTCGTGCGTACTTATTGAAACAGGCGACAGCCTAGACTCAATTAACGCAACGGCAAGCGCGATAGTTAAATACGTTAGCCAACGCGCGGGCATTGGTGTGAATGCAGGTCGCATTCGTGCACTAGGCAGCCCTATTCGTGGTGGTGAAGCATTCCACACTGGCTGTATTCCATTCTACAAATACTTCCAGACTGCAGTGAAAAGCTGTTCACAAGGTGGCGTTCGTGGCGGTGCGGCTACGTTGTTCTACCCTATCTGGCATATGGAAGTAGAATCTCTACTAGTGCTTAAGAATAACCGCGGTGTAGAAGAAAACCGTGTACGTCACTTAGACTACGGTGTTCAGTTCAACAAACTCATGTATCAGCGCATGATGAAAGATGGCTACATTTCATTATTTAGTCCATCTGACGTTCCAGGTCTTTATGATGCGTTCTTCGCTGATCAAGACAAGTTCGAAGAGCTATACGTTAAATACGAGAACGACGACAGCATCCGTAAGAAGCAAATCAAAGCGATGGAACTGTTTAGCTTGTTCATGCAAGAGCGTGCAAGCACAGGTCGTATATACCTTCAAAATGTTGACCACTGCAATACGCATAGCCCGTTCAACCCAGAAGTTGCGCCAGTTCGTCAAAGCAACTTGTGTCTTGAAATTGCGCTACCGACTAAGCCGCTACAGCATGTAAACGACGAAAATGGTGAAATTGCCCTTTGCACGCTGTCTGCATTTAACTTAGGTGCGATTGAGTCAGTTGATGAGTTTGAAGAACTAGCCGATCTAGCAGTACGCGCTCTTGATAATCTACTTGATTACCAAGACTACCCTGTCCCTGCTGCGTACAACGCAACTATGGGCCGTCGTACTCTAGGTGTGGGTGTTATCAACTTCGCTTACTACCTTGCTAAGAACGGCGTTAAATATTCAGATCATAGCGCAAACGGTTTAGTCCACCGCACGTTTGAAGCAATGCAGTATTACCTACTGAAAGCGTCGAACAACCTGGCTAAAGAGAAAGGTGCGTGCCCTAAGTTTAACGAAACGACTTATTCGCAAGGCATCATGCCAATTGACAGCTACAAAAAAGACCTTGATAGCGTATGTAACGAACCACTTCATTACGATTGGGATGCACTTCGTGAAGAAATCAAAACTCACGGTTTGCGTAACTCTACCCTTTCAGCATTAATGCCATCAGAGACCTCTTCTCAGATTTCTAATGCAACAAACGGTATAGAGCCACCACGTGGCTTCATCAGCATTAAGTCGAGTAAAGATGGTGTTCTTAAGCAAGTTGTACCTGAGTACGAAACCCTAAGAGACAAATATGAGCTACTTTGGGATATTCCTTCAAACGATGGCTACCTGCAACTTGTGGGTATCATGCAGAAGTTTATCGACCAAACTATCTCTGCAAACACTAATTACGACCCAAGTCGTTATGAAGGTAACAAGGTCCCAATGAAGCTTCTGCTTAAAGACCTTCTTACTACTTACAAGCTTGGTGTTAAGACACTTTATTATCATAACACTCGTGACGGTGCTTCAGACACCTCGGCGTTAGACGCTAAAGCAAACGAGCCTATGCCACGTCAAGAAGAAGTCGTGGTAGAGGAAGATGATGATTGTGCAGGCGGTGCGTGTAAAATCTAAAACACGCCCTTTTGCAAAAATGGCAGGTTCGTAAAAGGATTTTACGGTAACGCCTGCCATTAACGTTTCGCAGCAAGAACACAAACAATAATACGCGTTAATCATTAAGTTTTTAGTTAGGCCATCATGAAATACACTACGTTTAATCAGCAAAGTACTAATCCATTGATCGAGCCGATGTTTTTCGGTAATCCCGTAAACGTTGCACGCTATGATCAGCAAAAGCATGCCATTTTCGAAAAGCTTATTGAGAAACAAATTAGCTTTTTTTGGCGCCCTGAAGAAGTAGACGTTTCTCGCGATCGTGTTGATTTTCAAAAATTAACCGACCCAGAAAAACACATCTTTATTTCCAACCTTAAGTACCAGACTCTGTTAGATTCGGTACAAGGTCGTAGCCCAAATATTGCGTTCTTGCCTATTATCTCGCTACCCGAGTTAGAAACATGGGTTGAGACATGGTCTTTCTTTGAGACTATTCACTCGCGCTCATATACCCATATCTTGCGTAATTTGTTCTCAGACCCGAGTGATATATTTGAAGATATCGTAGTAAACGACGAGATTAAGCGCCGTGCCGCTGACATTTCGAAGTATTATGACGACCTTATTTTTGCCACTCAACTTTGGCAAACACAAGGTGAAGGCGTTCATACCGTTAATGGTACTGCGTACACAATTAATATGTACGAGCTTAAAAAGAAGCTTTATCTGTGTATGAACTCGGTAAATGCACTTGAAGCAATCCGCTTCTATGTTTCTTTTGCCTGTACGTTCGCCTTTGCTGAGCGTAAGTTGATGGAAGGTAACTCGAAAATCATTCGATTGATTGCCCGTGATGAGAACCTTCACTTATCTTCAACTCAGCACATTCTAAACTTGTGGGCCAAGGGTAAAGATGACCCTGAAATGGCGCAAATAGCAGAAGAGTGTAAAGAAGAAGCCCGCGCTATCTTCATGAATGCGGTTGAGCAAGAAAAGCAATGGGCTGACTATCTGTTCCAAAACGGGTCTATGATTGGCCTTAACAAAGAAATTCTTTGCCAGTACGTTGAGTACATTGCGAATCAACGTATGTCTGCCATAGGTCTAGATACACCATTTGAGATTAGCAGCAACCCGCTACCTTGGATGAATAACTATCTAAATTCAGACAATGTACAAGTAGCCCCACAAGAATCTGAAATCAGCTCTTACCTAGTTGGACAAATAGATTCTGCAGTAAGCGAAGACGACTTTGCTGATTTTGAGCTGTAAACTTACAGCTTAATGAGCAGTAACGATAAATCACTCCGCATCGACGTTGTCGATGTGGGGGCGATTATTTCCCCCTCTGATACCACCATCTTAAACGCCCTCGAATCAGCAGGCGTCAATATTCACTACCACTGCCGTGAGGGCTTTTGCGGTGCGTGTCGAACTAAGCTTATTGAAGGCGAAGTTGAGTACACCACCGATCCCCTCGCCTTTATTGATGATGATGAAATTCTTCCTTGTTGCTGCGTGGCTAAATGCCCGCTAAAAATAAAAGTCCCCCTGTAACCTCTTCATTCACCGCTCTCATCAGCATTCTCACAGCATTTATACGAATTAATGTAATCCACTACGATACTTAGACGTAGCAACTTACAACTAATCAAACGTAAGGATAATGTTATGAGTGAAGTTTCTGGAAAAGTAGTGATCATTACAGGCGCGAGTAGCGGGCTTGGAGAAGCGACAGCGAAAATGCTTGCAGGCAAAGGCGCTAAATTAGTGTTGGGCGCTCGCCGTGAAGACCGTCTTAAAAAACTTGTAGATGAAATTGAATCTTCAGGTGGACACGCAACCTATAAAACGGTCGATGTCACGAAAAAGGAAGAGGTTGAGGCACTTGCAAAAGCTGCAATAGATACCTACGACCGCATTGACGTGCTAGTCAATAATGCTGGCCTTATGCCCCTCGCTCCGCTTGACGAGATGAAGGTTGATGAGTGGGACCAGATGATAGATGTAAACATTAAAGGCGTTATGTACGGTGTAGCAGCGGTTTTAGGGCGCATGCGCGAACAACAAAGCGGACATATTATCAATCTATCCTCTGTGGCGGGTCATGTGGTTTTCCCAGGAGCTACGGTTTATTGCGCCACTAAATTTGCAGTTAAGGCAATAAGCGAAGGTATTCGCAAAGAGTCAAACGGTCAAATTCGCTCAACGAATATTTCACCAGGTGCAGTGGCGACAGAGCTTACTGACCACATATCTCACAAAGACTCGAAGCAAATGGCAGAAGATATGTACGACGATGCTATCGACGCAGATGCAATTGCCCGTGCTGTAACTTTTGCCATTGAGCAGCCTGGCGATGTAGATATCAACGAAATGATCATCAGACCTACCAATCAGGAACTCTAGTACCGATCATTTATTACTTAATGAGGTGGACCAACCATCTGCCATTTAATATGAAAGCCTGCTGAGTGCAGGCTTTAAATGACTGTATTTAGTTAAAGTACCTTTTCGATGGCATATAGTTCTTCATCAATAACTTGTAAGCGCGATGCTACAACCGCTCGAGCATCACTTATGCCTTTGTTATAAAAGGTTGCGCCCATTTCCTTACTGATAAAATCGAGAAGAAACTCTGCGTCAAATTGGCCTAATTCCATATTTAACTCATCATCACAGTATCGTTGTAGTTTAGCGACCAATACGTCTTTTTCCTCACGGGTAAATGTGATTTCGTTCATTTTCATCCCTCTTTTGTTATTTGTAATAACGTCAACTTTACTGTCTTTGGCTAATAGCATTTTTGTTAAGACAAACTGTTTGAAGACACTTAAACGTTATCATGCTTATAATTTTGCATATTAACGTGTTTGCTAACCACTTGTTACCGGTAGCCATAACGGTCTAATTAAAAAATGCCCTACGTTGTATACGTTTATACAGTGACATTTATGACCATGCCTGTGTGACTGTGCTCCTAACTTTTTATTTAGTCAGTTAATGAGAACGCCCGCTTAAGTAAACATCGCACTTCACTTTTACTTATGTCTTACTATCAACATTTGAAAATTGACTTAGCCCACCTCGCCAGTACTATCTGAAAACAATCTAAAAACGTAGAGATAAAAGATGGCAGCAAACGCACTGTTTAAGCCTTATTCACAAGGCAACCTATCGTTAAATAATCGCATCGTTATGGCGCCCATGACTCGCCAGTTCTCACCTAACGGCATACCTACCAGCGATGTGGCCGGTTACTATAAACGCCGCGCTCAAGGTGGTACTGGTTTAATCATCACCGAAGGTACTACCGTAAACGACAAAGTCGCTACCATGGATGCGAACATTCCCCAATTTCACGGCGACGAGGCCTTGGCCGCATGGAAAAATGTGGTAGATGAGGTTCATAGTGTAGACGGTAAAATCATGCCACAGTTGTGGCACGTGGGTATGGCACGGGTTGCAGAAAAAGCGCCCTACCCTGAGCTGCCAAGTGCGGGGCCGTCGGGACTCTTCAAACCTGGAAAACAGGGCGCTGACCCCATGACGGTTGAACACATTGAATCTGTTATATCCGCATTTGCCCAAGCTGCAGCTGATGCCAAAGCTATTGGCATGGATGGGATAGAAATTCACGGAGCACATGGATATCTAATCGACCAGTTCTTCTGGGAAGGCACTAATCAGCGTACTGATAGCTGGGGCGGTAGTATGGAGAATCGTGGTCGCTTTGCGGTGGAAATAATCAAAGCTATTCGCGCAGCAACTGGTCCCGATTTTCCTATTGTGCTGCGCTACTCACAATGGAAACAGCAAGACTACACCGCTCGTTTAGCACACACGCCACAGGAGCTAGAGCAGTTTTTGCTTCCACTCAGTAATGCTGGCGTAGATATTTTTCATTGTTCACAGCGCCGCTACTGGGAGAGTGAATTTGAAGAAAGTGAGTTAAACCTTGCAGGCTGGACTAAAAAGATTACTGGAAAACCTACCATTACCGTTGGTTCAGTAGGGCTTAATGATGACTTCTTCGGTGCCTTCAAAGGCCAAGATTCAAGCACGCGTGCTGTTGACGATTTACTCGAGCGCCTTGATGCCGGTGAATTTGATTTAGTCGCGGTTGGAAGAGCCTTGTTACAAGACCCCAACTGGGCCAATAAGATTAAAGAAAACCGAACTCAGGAACTAGAACAGTACTCTGGAAAGGCCCTAGCTACCTTGTCCTAATTCGATGAGCTAATTGAACATTTCAACTAGCACTGCATACGGTGCTAGTTGCTCTTAGAAGGGATTCGAAGTTAACCTTACTCATGGGCCTTGCTATGTAATACCCTTGACCATAATCGCACCCCATTGCTTTAAGAATTTCAAACTGCTCTTGAGTTTCAATACCCTCTGCAACCACTTTTATTCCAAGCTTTTTAGCCATAATGATAATAGCTTCACACAGCACTTTATCGTTACTGACGTCTGTCATCGTTTTAACAAAGCTTTTGTCGATTTTTATGAAATCGGTAGGAAACTTTTTCAGATAAGAAATGGAAGAATACCCCGTACCGAAATCATCAAGGGCTATACCAACACCTGCTTGCCTAAACTGGAACAACTTTTTAGAAACCTCTTCGTCGGCCTTCATTAAAAGGTTTTCTGTGACCTCAAGTAAAATGGATTTCGCTGAAACATTTATCTCGAGCAATTTGTTAAGCCAGTTCGTAATATTCGATTCTTGATGAAAATATTGGCAAGGTGATGTGTTTATACTTATTTGAAGATCACGGCGATAATGTGACTGCCAATGCTTTACATTCCTACACACTTCATCAAAAACCCAGTCGCTAATTTCGATAATTAAACCAGACTCTTCTGCTAAAGGAATAAATTCATCCGGCGGAATTCGCCCTTTTTGAGGATGCTGCCATCGAAGCAAAGCTTCCGCCTTTAAAATCTGACCATTACTAAGTGTCGTTATAGGCTGATATTCAACGAAAAGTTCATTGTTTTTAACGGCATATCGGAGGTCATTTAAAAGAGACAGTCGCTTGACCGCAGCTTCATGCAAGTCTAAGGTATAAAATTTGTAACTATTTTTCCCCGACGCTTTCGCTTGGTACATGGCTTGGTCTGCGTACTTCAACAAGTCTTTCGTATTACTAGCATCATCTGGATATAGAGTTACCCCCACACTACCACTTGTATGTACGCGATCAATATCGATAACAAACGGCTCTGCAATCACTTCGAGCAGCTTCTGTATTATGGCGTCTACTGAACTTAAGCTATTGATGCTATTTAAAATGATAACAAATTCATCACCACCTAGCCTACAAACGGTATCATTAGCGCGTACGTTTTGCGTAAATCGCTTAGCACACTCTTTTAAAAGCTCATCGCCTACATCGTGTCCGAGGGTATCGTTTATATCTTTAAAGTTGTCGAGATCTAGAAAAAGAACAGCAACCTTGTCATTTTCTCTTTTAGCTGTCTTAATCGCTAAGTCGAGGTGATCCAGCATAAGGTTCCTATTCGGTAGACCAGTAAGCGTATCGAAGTTGGCTTGTTTCCAAATAAGGTCGTTAGCCAATTCTCTCTCTATCGCTATACTCGCGATATGTGCAAACTGCTCTATGAGAATAATTTCTTCGGGCGTGGGTACCGCTTTATAACTATGATAGATTGCGAAGGTGCCAATTACGTTCCCGTTTGCACCTCTAATAGGTTGAGACCAGCAGGACGCTACCCCCGCCTGTGCAGCCAATTCTTGATAGCCATCCCAAAAAGGGTGTGTACTAATATCTTCCACGACTGTAGGACTGTTAGTGGCTGCTGCATTGCCACAAGAGCCTACGCCATGCCCAATTTCAAGGCCGTCTATAGCATCATTATAAAAATCAGGTAAGGATGGTGCTGCACCTTTTCTTAGCTTGCCCTCTTGCAGCAGCAGAATACTACAGAGTTTATTCGGATACTCCCCTTCAATGGCATCAACTATATCGAAAAGTACACTGTGAAGTGATTCCGCATTTACTACTTTTTCGAGAATAGTACTTCTAACCCGCGTAAGCTTTTGCGTTTGCTCGAGTTGATTTTGGTACTCAGTAATTTGCTTTGATAGCTCAGCATCTTCTTTCCTACAAATCTCTGCGTTTGCGAACTCAGCTAGCTTTTCTAGCTGAAAAAGCTGGCTTTCATTAAAGTCATGTGGCTGCGTATCAAGTACACATAGAGTACCCACAGCGTAACCATCTACAACAAGCTTTATTCCCGCGTAGAAGCGAATATGGGGCTCGCCCAAAACAAATGGATTATCTGTAAAGCGCGGATCTTTTTTGGTGTCAGGGATAATTAATGGGTCTGTTTCACAAATAGTGTGGCTGCAAAAGGCAATATCGCGAGCGGACTCTTTTATCTCAAGATTGACTGAGGATTTAAACCACTGTCTATCGCTATCAACTAGCGTTATCGTTGCGAATCGGCAATTAAGTACACTACTTGCCAAACTCGTGATCCGATCAAAACGCGCTTCGTTTTGAGTATCTAAAAGCGCTAACCTTTTGAGGACAGATACCCTCTCGACTTCGTTAGTTAATGCTCCAGATATTGACACTCTATGCTCCAATAAACTTACCCACCATTACCGCCTTTTTATTTAGCCACTCGGGAACAACGACATACGCATTGTTTATCGCTGAACTTTAGCATTACGGATAGCAATATAACATTTTGCTTTAGTCTAAAAAGATAAGTATCTCTCGTTATGTTTCACCCAAAAACATGTGAGCGTTAACAACCTGTTGAAAAATGCTTACAATAAAATTTGAGGTAGTTAAAAGTGCAACGCACTATTTTCCGTGTAGCAAGCTATCTTTTTATCACCAAATAGATGCCACCCAGCGTCATGATAGAAGCGATAACAACCTGAATGCTAAGTTGCTCACCAAGTATAGCCCATCCCATCAAAGTTGCGATTACTGGAACGCTTAACTGAACAGTGGCAGCAGTAGTTGATTTAATAAGTGGCAGCACGCTGTACCAAATTGCATAACCACATCCTGACGCCATAATGCCAGAAACCAGTGCTAATAAGGCGCCAGTACTGTCGAATACTAATTCAGTACTATTCAGTGATAGTAAAAAACCAACTAATGGAATACATAAAATTGATGCGTATATAAAGTTGCCCGATGTAGCAAAAAGTGCGGACTTGCTCTTTTTGCCTAATAGCGAATATACACCCCATGCAATACCTGCGGTGACCATGATTATGCCAGCTAAAAGCGGTGGCGCTGATGCACTCGGTAGCAACAAAATTACCAGACCGGCAAATGCAAGGAGGAAACCTAGCCATTGAAAACGCTTAAACCGTTCTCCTCTTGCAAGGCCAAAGCTGATCATAGTCAATTGTACTGCGCCGAATAACAACAATGCCCCTGTGCCAGTAGCCATAGAAATGTAGGCGTATGAAAAACAAAGTGCATACAAAAATAGTGAAGCGCCACCGAGGAAGGTTGCATTACTTTTTAGGTTAACCCAAAGGCCTGAGTCCCCTGGTACTTTTCGCAAAGAAAAGAGCGACAAGAACGTAAGTGCAAGAGCACCACTTGTTAAGCGCAACGCGGTAAAGCTAGCGGGGTCAATATCTGTATTCGCCAGCGCCATTCTGCACAGCAGCGAATTTGCGGCAAACGCAACCATTGCCACCGTGACTAAAGAAAGTGTTCTAAACAATGTCCGCTCCTTTGCGCTCACCTTTATCTCTAGAAATACATTCTTCAAAAAAAGTATAACGAGAATAATAACGTCAAAAACTTTTTTTAAATGACCTAATACTAGAAGTAAGTTATAACCATCAAACGAAAAAGAGGACCGTAAGGTCCTCTTTTATTTAAAGTGCTAGCAGGTCTGTATCTAAAGAGACAGGCCTAAACGCTCAGCAACTTCAATATAAGTTTCTACAACCGAGCCAAGTCCCTGTCTGAAACGGTCCTTGTCCATTTTCTTACGAGTTTCTTTATCCCATAAGCGACAGCCGTCAGGCGTAAACTCATCGCCTAACACGATGTTGCCATCTTTATCGACACCAAACTCAAGTTTGTAGTCAACTAGAAGCATACCTGCTTCGTCAAACAATGCTTTAAGTACATTGTTAACTTTGAAGGTAAGCGCCTTCATTTCAGCAATCTGAGCTTCGGTTGCCCAACCGAATGATAGAATGTGATAGTCATTTACCATTGGGTCATGAAGCGCATCGTTTTTAAGGAAAAACTCGAAAATAGGTGGGTTAAGCTCTTTACCTTCTTCAACACCTAGTCTGCGCACTAAAGAGCCAGCAGACAAGTTTCTCACCACACACTCGACAGGGATCATGTCGAGCTTTTTAACCAAAGACTCAGTATCAGAAACCAAAGCTTCAACTTGTGTTGCAATGCCCGCTTCCTCAAGCTTAGTCATTATAAAGTGGTTAAACTTGTTGTTTACTTCACCCTTGCGATCAAGCTGCTCTATTTTTTCGCCATCGAACGCTGAAGTGTCATTTCGAAAGTGAAGAATTAGTTTATCGCTATCATCAGTGTAATAAACAGTTTTTGCTTTACCTCGGTAAAGCTCGTCGCGTTTTTCCATTCTCAGTCTCAGTTATATATCAAGGTTATCTTCTGACATGACCTCAGCAAATGCACTGTAAAGGTCGGAAACCTGATTTGCTTCAAACGGTATACTTTCATTATTCATGAAGGTAACAGATGTGCGATTTGCACCCGCTTTTGCAACTTTCAAACGATAATCACCCTTTTTAAGTAATTCGGCATCGCTTGAGAATAAACCATCCCACCAGCTCCCCTGATCGCCATTATAAGCGACAAAAAGCAGGCCATTTGATTTATCTAAATCTTTAACATCAAACCCTAGTTTACGAAGCACCAAAAGCATTCTCGGCCAAGCAACGTCATATTGCGCTTCTACGATGTATGCTGGGTCACCGTCATCGTTAAAGCCCATTTCCGTATTAATACCTTGACGAATCTTCGCAATTCTTCGCGTTTCAGCAAGCTGAATTTGATATTCGTAATGACCGATAACCTGGTTTAATACTTCAACTTCTTCGCGACGCTCTTCCAAAGAAGAGACCTCTGCAACTACGTTGTTGCCTACGGTTTGCATGTAGTCTTTTAAATCAACCGTTAATGCAGCGCTACGGCCGTGAGGTTTAACGTCTAGGTTAAATTCGAAACGGCGACCTATCTCGCTCTCTTCGTCAATAAAGCTATACCAAGGACCATCAATTTCCTTGGTCATGACCATCCAGTCAGTAATCAAAACTTTATCTTCCGGGCTAAAGCTATCTACACCTATTCCCTGCTCATCTAAGAAACTTAATAATGAGTTCCAGATTGCTTGGCTTAGCGGTTGGCTATCATCAACTTGGTCGAACCAAATCGTTGCTGAGCTCTTACCTTCTTCCACGTGAGAACCAGTAACTAAAGGAAGAACCAACGCAGGAGAACGAACCATCAAGTTCTTACCTACTAGCGACGGGTCTGCTTCTTTGCCTACCTCTGGTAAAGCAAAGTCTCTCGAAAAGGTAGGTGCATCTAAACCAGGAGGTACTTCTAACGTCTTTTGTTCTTTAGTTTTTAAGTACTCGTAGCTACCAGAAGCGGTCTTTCTATCTATTTGGCTTGAACAACCTGCAAGTGCAACCATTGCTACTGAACTTGCTATAGCCAGCGTTCTTTTCATCTGTATTCCTTATTAACCAGAAATCAATGCGTATTTTTTTAGTAGTTCTTCGATACGTTTTTGGCTTGATAGTTCCGGTAAAACCATAGGTAATCGCATAACAGCACTTTCCATCATTCCCATTTTGTATAACGCCCACTTAGGCATTACAGGGTTTGGTTCAATGAAAAGCTCACTGTGCAATAGCTTGATTGTTTCGTCGATCTCTCGACATTTATCGAAATCTTTATTGAGGGCAGTTTCGCACATTTGTGCAATAGCTTTAGGTACTATATTAGCGGTAACTGAAATGACACCATGCCCCCCCTCGCACATGAATTCAGCACTTGTGCCATCGTCGCCACTTAAAATAACAAAGTCTTCCGGAACAAGAGGCTGGGTTTCTTTTAATCGAGCAATATCACCAGTTGCATCTTTAAGACCAACAATATTTTTGTGGGTAGATAATTCTGCAACGGTTTCAGGAAGCATATCAGCTACGGTTCGGCCCGGAACATTGTATAGGATCACAGGCAAGTCGCTAGCATCGGCAATGGCGTTGAAGTGGGCAATCATACCCGCCTGTTGCGGCTTATTATAGTAAGGCACCACGCTTAAGAAACCATCAATACCGGTAGCACCTAATTGCTCGGTAAGAAAAATCGCTTCGGCAGTAGAGTTTGCACCACTTCCTGCAATAACGGGAATAGCACCTGATGCCATTGCTACTGTTTCTTTAACCACGTTGATATGTTCATCAAACGGTAGCGTTGCTGACTCACCTGTAGTGCCAACAGACACAATACCATGAGTGCCCTGCTCTACATGAAACTTCACAAGTTTCTCTAAAGACTTGTAATCGATATCGCCGTTTTCGAGCATCGGCGTGACGAGTGCTACGTAACTACCAGTAAACATAATCTCTCCGCAAAATGTGAGCGCACATGGTAATTATGTCAGTGCTTAAACACAAGTAATAGCGCATGTAAAATGACAAGAATTTGACAATATCTTATTCAAAGGCGGGAAAAAGGCGCTGACTTCTAAAAAAACTCTGTGCTAACATCCCGACATTATTACCATTGAAGTGAAGTAGATGTCGAAACAACAACTTATCGTTACCATTTTAGGTACAGACAACACTGGCATCCTAAGCGAAATTGCAACAACGGTATCAGAAGCTCAGTGCAATATTTTAGATAGCAGGCAAGCTATATATGGCAAAGAGTTCTCGTTGACTATGATCATAGAGGGAACGCAAACGGCTATTACAAAAGCTGAGTGCATACTACCAGCGTTATTTCAGCGCCTTGATTTGCTGTCGATGATGAAGCGAACAAGCCACCATGAAAAGCAAAATCTCGCGCACCTCTTTAATGTTGAATTTAGTGGCGAAGACGAAACGGGCCTGATTAAAGCCGTTACCGGCTTTTTCGCAGAGCGAGATGCCATGATTAGTGCGTTTAGACAGCGCACTTACAAAGACAAAGCCACAGGTAAAGACAACATGCGATGCAAATTTATTGTTTCGCTTACTTCAGATGAAAATATCGATGTTTTAGAATCTGATCTAATGTCCCTGTTCGAATCGTTAAACGTGACAGGCAAAGTAGTAGACAAACACAAGAAGGATCCCAATGAAAACGTTACAAGCTGGTGATAAAGCTCCACAATTCTCATTGCAGAACCAAAATGACGAATCCGTATCTTTAACTGATTACGCAGGTAAAAAAGTACTCGTGTACTTTTACCCTAAGGCAATGACGCCAGGCTGTACAACTCAAGCACAGGGATTACGTGATGTTAATGATGAACTTACCGCGAAGAACGTGGTTGTACTAGGCGTGAGCCCAGATGCGGTTAAGCGACTGCCTAAGTTTATAGAAAAAGAAAACCTTAATTTCACCCTGCTTTCTGATGAAGACCACGCTGTCGCCGACGCATTTGGTGTGTGGGGACCTAAAAAGTTCATGGGTAAGGAATATGATGGCATTCACCGTCAAACTTTCTTAATAGATGAGAACGGTGTAATTGAGCATGTTTTCAATAAGTTCAAAACAAAAGAACACCACACAGTTGTTCTTGATTATCTGAACAGCTAAATTTCTTACATAGCAAAAAAGCCCCGATAACGTGCAGTTATCGGGGCTTTTTTATACTTAGCGTTAGCTACTTTGCCTCTTCGGGAATTGCAACAGGATTACTTGACCATGCAGTAACCACAGCTTTTACCAATGTAGCAAGTGGTATAGCGAAAAACACACCCCAAAAGCCCCAAAGACCACCAAAGACTAAAACAGCAACAATTATATAAAGCGGGTGAAGACTAACCGCTTCAGAGAATAATAACGGAACCAATAAATTACCATCTAATGCTTGAATAATGCCGTAGGCAATCATTAGATACCAAAACTCTGGCGATATTCCCCATTGAAACATTGCAACAACTGCCACAGGTATTGTGACCACTGCAGCACCGATATAGGGAATGAGTACAGAAAAGCCGACTAAAACGCCAAGCAAAATGGCGTAGCGCAAGTCCATAAGAACAAAAGTCACACAGCTCACTACGCCTACTATAATAATCTCAATCACCTTGCCGCGAATATAGTTAGCGATTTGAGAATTCATTTCGTGGCCCACTTGGGTAATTAAGCGGCGCTCTTTTGGCAATAACCGAGAAATGCTGTCTAGAAAGAAAAGCTTGTCCTTCAACATGAAAAATACCATCAAAGGTACCAGCACCATATAGACTAGCAGTGCGGCTAAATTGGCGATATTACTGAACGAAGCGGAAATCAGGGTTTCTCCTACTTCTACCAGCTTTTCATTTAACCCTTCCATCATCTGATGGATTTGATACACCTGTACGTAATCTGGGTATTTATCAGGTAGCGTTAAGATCCATTCCTGGGCCTTTTGCCAAATTAACGGCGTTTCTTGAATAAGGTTCACGCTCTGTTTTGAGATAATTGGAACCAATCCAATTAAGGTTAAAATTGTGATAGTGATAAATGCGAGCATTACCACGCCACATGCCAGAGTACGGCTAACTCCCACACCCACCAAACGACTTACCGGCCAGTCAAGCAGATAAGCTATGACCGCAGCAACCAGCACAGGCATAATTAGTTCGCCCCACAACAGCAATACTGTGGTGGTTAAAAGAATCAAAATGAGCAGCATTGCCGCGTCAGGGTCAGAAAATTTGCGTCGGTACCATCGACCAAAAACGCTAATCATAGAAACGCCTAGAAATAACCAAGAATAGGACACGCATCATAGTTGATAGCACTAGCAATTAGCAATAAGTAGTAGTTAAGAATCTTTCAAAATCAAACTGGTATGATGTTTTTACAGTATAACTATTAGCGTGTAGAGTGAGAGTTTAAATAGTTGTTAAACAATGCAGAGCAACTTGTCGTAATATTTGCCCAGCGTGAGGCTAGAGTAGTCAGAAGCGTATTGTGAGAGTAGTCAATTGCTGGAAACTCGGTCAAGTAATTGTCTAACTCTTGTCATTAAGACAACTATGAATTTTAAACTTCGTCTACTGGAAAAGTAGACATAAGAAAATAATAAATTTTGAAACTGTTTAGCAACTTAGTGCTCTAAGCGTTATGCAGTATTAAATATGTATAATAATTGTAGGTTCATGAGAAAACATTTTTCAGCATTCTTGGTTGCCCTTTCCTTCGTGCTCACATCGAGCCTAACGGCTGTTGCACAAGATGCCAATTACAGCAATAAAAATGCACTACCTGAAATAGGTGTGGTTGCTTCAGATGCTATATCACTTGATAAGGAAATGATTGTTGGCGATGCAGTCATGCGCCAAATGCGCGGACAAAGCCCGGTTATCTCAGACCCAGTATTGGATGAGTATTTGCAAGATGTTGGCAACCGTTTAGTCGTCCATGCCGACAACGCAAAGTTCCCCTTCGAGTTTTTCTGGGTTAACAACGATGCCATAAATGCATTCGCATTTTTCGGTGGTCATATCGGCGTACATACGGGCTTAATGCGTAGAGCTAAAAACGAAAGCGAGCTGGCTTCAGTGCTTGCTCACGAAATCTCTCACGTTACCCAACGCCATATTGCGCGACGCATGCAAGCCCAACGGCGCTCATCGCCATTAGCATTGGCTTCGCTTATTGGTGGCGTACTCATAGCTATGGCTAACCCTGAAGCTGGCATTGCAGCCATGCAGGCAGGTTCTGCAGCATCGGCACAACTTCAAATTGACTATACGCGGACAAATGAACAAGAAGCAGACCGAATCGGTATTGCTATGCTTGCAAGAGCAGGTTTCGATCCAAACGCTGCTGCGTCTTTCTTTTCTACAATGGCGGAAGAATACCGTATGGTTTCTAGACCGCCTGCACGACTTCTAACTCACCCCCTAACTGAAACCCGTATTGCTGACGCGAGGAACCGCGCTGGGGATTACCCTAGACGTTACCTTCCTATCAACAAACAGTTTGAATTAGCGAAAGCACGAATAAAGGCGCGGTATTCGTTTAAAGCAGATTACGCAATGGAGTATTTTGAAGCAGCGGTAGACCAAGATGTTCAGCGAAGTAAAGAAGCATCCCTTTACGGTTTAGCTCTCGCCTACATGCGAAACGAACACATTGATAAAGCAAAAAAAATAATGGATAAGCTTATTGCCGGCGATAGCGATAACCTTTTCTATCTCGATGCAATGACTGACATTTACATCTCTTTGGGGCAACCGTTAAAAGCGGTAGAAATGCTAACGCCTCACGTTAATCACAATCCGAGAAATCAGGTTCTTGCGCTAAATCAGGCGAACGCCTACATCAGTGCACAGAAGTACGACGACGCTATTTCGTTGCTTAAAGATTTTCTACTGGTTAGGAAGGATTATCAAATAGCCCACCAATTAATGAGTGAAGCGTATCAAAAAGCTAAGCAGTTCTCGCAAATGCATCAAAGCAAAGCGGAAGTCTATGCCCTTTATGGCGCATACAATCGCGCAGTGGATGAACTTCAATATGCCTACAATTTTGCAGGCGACAACCACCTTGCAAAGCAACGAATTAGGGCGCGTATAAAGCAGTTCCGAGATCAGGAAGAACGCTTGGAACGGCTATAGTGCGTTTATAGTGCGTTAGTGTGCAGCGTTACGGGCGTCTATACACTGTTGACTTAATCTCGCTCAGCGCTTTTTAGTTGTTTAAGGCGCTGACGCAAGCCGTCAGCTGTCACTTCACCCATTATCGTCTCTTTGATGTTTCCATCTGGGCCTACAATGAAAGTGGCAGGTAAATATGGAGGCTTTGCCATGGGTAGCTTAGTATCGGAAGAGCTAACAATAACTGGCACAGCAATGTCGTGCTTCTTTGTCATCGCCTTCAATTCAGCCTTTGTTTTGGGGTCGTAATTAATTGCAAACAGCTGGGTATCACTCGGCAAAGACTGATGAAATAACGCTAATTCAGGCATTTCGCGAAGGCATGGTGCACACCAAGGCGCAAAGTAGTTCACAATTACCCATTGTCCTTTAAGACCGTTCCAGCTATATGCTTGACCATCCAAGGTTTCAAAGTCATTTTGAAGACTCTGATAGGTTAAGAAACCGGCTAAAGCTGCTGTAATAAAAAGGATGATAAGAACAAACGGATTAGTTTTACCCACATTGCTGTTTAATGGTGAGAACGACATGCAACCCTCTAATTACATTTGTTTTTGTCATAGTGCCAGATTCTTCCTCCCTTCTCTAACAGATTTTGAAATACTATTCTAAGCATTTTGCTGATTAGGCACGATGTAGAGGTATATTGCGCACTTTATTAACAACTAAGCGTAAACTGCTTGATATTAAGAAGTAAAAACGCAATAGTTCGCGCCAAAAGTAACAACCTTAAAAAGGGGCTTATA
This sequence comes from Alteromonas sp. ABH4_454, assembly GCF_056311775.1. Taxonomy (NCBI): domain Bacteria; kingdom Pseudomonadati; phylum Pseudomonadota; class Gammaproteobacteria; order Alteromonadales; family Alteromonadaceae; genus Alteromonas; species Alteromonas sp. ABH4_454. The sequence goes on from NZ_CM149972.1 coordinate 3,177,693, forward strand.
TGTCAGATATTACTATTATTCATAATCCGCGCTGTTCTAAGAGCAGACAAACGCTTGCGCTACTTGAAGAAAAAGGCGAAGCGCCAGTAGTGGTTGAATATTTAAAACATCCCCTAGATGCACAAGCGCTTAAAGCGATATTTAAAAAACTTAACCTTGAATCGGTTAGGGATATGATGCGTACAAAAGAGACAGAGTACAAAGACGCTAATTTAGGGGACGATGCATTGTCTGATGAAGCACTTTTTGACGCCATGGCTCAGACGCCTAAGCTAATCGAACGCCCAATTATTATTAAAGGCGAGAACGCACGTATCGGTCGACCGCCTGAATCGGTATTGGACATTTTGTAGTGCAACCCGTTCTTGTACTTTATTACAGCCGACATGGCAGCACCAAGCGTTTAGCTGATGCTATTGCCCAGGGTATTTCGTCACAAAATGTGCCGGTTATAGTGCGCACAGTTAAAAGTATTAACGAATCGAGCAGCACTTCTGAAGATGTCTCAAATGATGCTTCTAGTACAGTCCCTGAGGTTACACTTCAGGAACTTGAGCAATGTAGCGCGTTGGCCCTTGGTAGCCCTACTCGCTTTGGCAATATGGCCGCGCCGGTTAAACACTTTTTAGACTCGACAAGCAGCCAATGGCTGAAGGGTGCATTGATTGACAAGCCGGCCTGCGTGTTCACATCGTCATCGTCCATGCATGGCGGCCAAGAGTCCACGCTGTTGTCTATGATGATACCGCTTATCCATCACGGCATGGTAATTTGCGGTATTCCTTACAGCGAGCCAGAATTGCACAACACAAACATGGGTGGTAGCCCCTATGGCGTAACACATGTCGCGCACCACAGTTTAAGTGCTCCACAACAATTGAGCGCAGATGAAAAAGCGCTGTGTTTTGCTCAAGGTAAGCGCCTGGCTACGTTTGCAAAAAGACTAGCAGATAACGATTGATTCGCGATACGACAAACGCGAATAGAGACAACGTTTAGATAAATATTAAAACCTGATTTCTTCGGAGAATAAACATGGCACCAGATACGCGTTTCTTTCGCTATCTAGCACTTATCAGCCACACTGGGCTAATCATATGGATAACACTTTGGCAATTTACATTTACTAAAGAGCATACTTACTCCCCAGTATTTATTGCCCTGTTTTATATTTTACCCTTGTTGTTACCCTATTGGGGTGTATTGAAAGGCAAGCCATATACTCACGCCTGGGCGAATTTTGTTGTTTTATTTTACCTTATACACGGGTGTACCGTTGCCTACGCCGTGCCTGCTGAGCGCTGGTATGCAGTAGTAGAAATAGTTTTGTGCACCGGCATGTTTGTTGGATGTAGCGCTTTTGCCAGAAAACGTGGTCGCGAATTAGGGTTAGGCCTTAAAAAGCTAAAAGAAGAAATGAAAGAAGAAAAAGCACGTTTTGAGCAAGGACAACAGTAACGCTTAGCTAATCCAGGTTAAACTCACGTTTGGCTAATTCAGGTTAAGCTCACGCTTTAGCTAATTTAGGTTAAGCTCACGCTTTGCTAATTTAGGTTAAGCTCGCGCTTGGCTAATTTAAGTTAAGCTCGCGCTTTGTTAATTTAGGTTAAGCTCGCGCTTAACCATGCCCACCGACAGGCGTTTTTGTTCTTGGAGTGAGCGGGTGTCTAGGCGGGCTAGCAAAGACATGAGGCTTTTTAAATCGCGTTCACTATGGTGCAAAAGGAACTGTAGTGCTTGATTTGAAAGCTTAAGGCCCCGCTCTTCAGCGCGCAGGCGTACCGCCTCCTCACGGCCGCTATCATCAAGCTGATTCACGTGATAAATAACGCCCCATGCTAAACGGGAACGTAAATCAGGTAGCACGAAAGCCGGGTTTGATGGGCCTAAATGGCTGGTGCAAATCACCATCGCTTGTTTAGCTTCCATAACGCGATTAAACAAATCAAACAGCGCTTCTTCCCAGCGTTTATCACCCGCTATGGCGTGTATGTTATCTAGCGCTATCAGCGACAGGTTTTCCAACCCTTCAAAGATATCTAAAGACCAAGCTTTAAAGTCATTAAGATTTAAGTACAGGTGATTGACAGATCGGCCTGCTAACTGATGACAGGTGGCAAATAGCAAATGACTTTTGCCAACCGCACTGCTGCCTAATAAGGTGAGTAATGGAAGTTGCAATGACGCTAAAGCGCTCAATTTCGAGTCATCTCGCCAAAGCGGTAGCGCTTTTGAAATCTGCTCAAGCACTGAAACCACTTCTTCGTTACCCGTAGAAACGAAACTATCGAAGTTTTCATCTACAGGTAACGTTACTGGCAAAGGCAGTCTGCATGCTAATTTAATTGCTCCAATAGAAACTATTTTCGTTAACGGTTTGTCCATAGGCGTCGGTTACTGGGCGTAGTTTATTTTCTAACTTGAAGCTGTTGAGTAAATCGTCAACCGTGCCTATTAACGTTAAAGAATAAGTGGCCACGGTACCTGATTGCTCTACGAGGATCGCGTTTTCAATCACACTTAAGCTGTTCAAATAGTCTGTGGCACTGGCATAGCTTGCAATGGAACCAACGTTGGCGATTGAGACTTTTATCACCTCTCGTTCAGACTTCTCAATACCCACAACCGCATAAAGCGATGACAAATAATTTGAATACGCGTCTACCAGTGCATTACCCAATTCTTCCGGTGAGTCTCCATAGATGCTGCCGTAGCTTACTTTACCACCGCCAATAAAAATCCAATCCAGCGCAAAGTCGCCTTCATCTGCTCTTTTCGCGTAATTCGCAAATTCGTCCATAGTAAATGGTTCAATTGTATTTGCGAGTTGTCCTGCAGGCGATGTTTCTTCGACGTTTTCACTAGGCTGACCAGTAAGAGCATCGTTCTCGTTTACTAAGCTTTCACTATTTCCTAGTAACGGGTTCGATTCAGCGTCAGCTGAGTCGTTTAGTTGGTCATCGTAACGCTTAGTCTGTGCTTCATCATTAAGCACGTTATCTATAGACTCAACGGTACCAGACGGCACAACGTTTTCGGGTAAATCTGGTATTGCATTTGGGTCATTGCGATATACCCTGGCACCGATAATGTTATCAACGCTATAACGCAAAGAAGCCTTACGAAGCGGCTCTGCAAATCGTCCCCACACATCGTAGGTAGATATATTAACGCTGTCTGTTAAGTCCATTAGAGGAAGGCTGAGAGGTACGCCGCGTTCTTTAGCAGTTTGTTTAAGTGCACGCTGTAGTTCAGTATCGAGTGATTCTTCAAGAATGGCACGAGTTTCGTTTTCGTCCTCTTGAGCCAGCCACACTATAGTCTCAGGGCGTCTGTCACCCCAAAGCGGAAGCAGTTCTCGCTGCAAAATTTCATTGAGTTTCGCTTGGTCGAATTCAGCAATGTAATAGGTTCTGTTGTTATCAAACGCAAAGCGATATGAGCGTAATAACGACTGAGGCGATGTTAATGCCGCTCTCACACCCGCATTATCGAGTACACTCTCGCTGCCTGACATTTTAATAAATACTTGCTTTAACGCTTTTTTGAGCGCTGCTTGCTGAGTGCGCTGTGTTTGATCCTCAACTTGAATTTGCGCTTCATTAACAACAACGCGCTGAGCAGCGTGCGTGACTGCACTGTAATTTAGCATTGCAACAAGGGAGACACTCAGTATTCGTTTCAAACCTACTCTCTGCTTATTTGCCTTGTTGGTGTTACCCATTACTGCCGTCAACATTAACACTCCATACACTCTAAAAATCAATTCCTTGCCTACCCTTTCATGAGCAAAACACTTTTCATATAAAGCTTGAAAGCAGCCCCGACATTCACGTTGTTTACGCTTAATATCCGAGCAAGACATTTTATTTGCCAAGATTTAGCAAGATATTCACCAAAAGATAGCGCTCTATTGTCTTTTATATTCAATTTAATTTCACCCTTAAAATAAAAAAGATCAAAAAGCGCATAAAATAGCCGTCACAAATTGGACTTGTGCCGACTTGCTGGTAGAATCCGCGGTTTTCTACCTCTTAGTTTCAGGGCCCAACCGTGAGCGAAAATAAAACCTCTTTAAGTTACAAAGATGCAGGCGTAGATATCGATGCAGGCAATCAACTTGTTGAACGCATCAAATCAGTTACCAAGAAAACCCACAGACCAGAAGTAAAAGGTAATTTGGGTGGTTTTGGTGCACTTTGCGAACTACCTACAAAATACAAAAAGCCGCTACTTGTTTCAGGTACTGACGGCGTAGGTACTAAACTAAGAGTGGCAATGGATGCGAATCGTCATGACGGTGTAGGCATTGACCTTGTAGCAATGTGTGTTAACGACCTAATAGTGCAAGGTGCTGAACCGCTATTTTTCCTAGACTATTACGCAACAGGTAAGCTTGATGTTGACGTTGCGGCTTCAGTTGTTACTGGTATTGGTGCAGGGTGTGAACAGGCAGGATGTGCACTTATAGGCGGTGAAACCGCTGAAATGCCTGGTATGTATCACGATGGCGATTATGACATTGCGGGCTTCTGCGTTGGTGTAGTTGAGGCCGATAACGTTATTGACGGCACGAACGTTAAGCCAGGCCAAAAGCTCATTGCGTTAGGTTCCTCGGGCCCTCACTCAAACGGTTACTCGTTAGTAAGAAAAATTATCGAAGTAAGCGGCGCTGATGTAAATGCAGACCTAAACGGTAAGCCAATCATTGACCAGTTGCTTGAGCCTACTCGCATTTACGTTAAGTCGGTATTGGCTTTGCTTGAAGAGGTTCAAGTTAGTGCAATTTCACACATAACAGGTGGCGGCTTCTGGGAAAACATCCCTCGCGTACTTCCTGAAGATGCGAAAGTGGTAATTGATGAAAGTTCGTGGGAATGGCCTGCTATCTTCTCTTGGCTTCAAGAAAACGGTAACGTAACGCGTCATGAAATGTACCGCACCTTCAACTGTGGTGTTGGCTTAGTTATCGTTGTTGACGAAAGCGATACCGATGCAGCCCTAAACATCCTTAAGCAACAGGGTGAAAATGCGTGGGTTATTGGTGACATCGCTGCAAAAGACGGCGAAGAGCAAGTAGAGATCAACGCGTGAGTAGTAGTGTAACTAAAATATGCGTACTTATTTCTGGTAATGGCAGTAACTTGCAGGCCATTATTGATGAAATAAAAGGCGGGCGTCTTAACGCTAAAATCAGCGGCGTAATTAGCAATCGCCCTAGCGCTTATGGTCTTGAGCGCGCTAAAGAAGCAGGGATCGAAGCCGTGTGCCTCGATCACACTAATTTTGATACTCGCGAGTCTTATGACGAAGCACTTAAAGCACAAATTGATGCTTTTGGCGCTGACTGTGTTGTACTTGCTGGCTTTATGCGCATCTTAACTCCAGAGTTCGTCGATAGCTTTGCTGGAAAATTAGTGAACATTCATCCATCTTTGTTGCCGAAGTACAAAGGTTTGAATACGCATCAGCGAGCCATCGACAATGGAGATAAAGAGCACGGTGTAAGTGTGCACTTTGTTACACCGGAGCTTGATGGTGGTCCGGTTATCATTCAAAGTCGTGTGCCTGTATTTGATGAAGATACAGCTAGCGACTTGGCTGAGCGTGTTCAAGAACAAGAACGCCGCATCTATCCGCTAGTACTATCATGGTTTAGTGCTGGTCGATTAACGATGCGAAACAATAAGGCAGTTTTAGATGAGCAAGAACTACCAGAATCTGGTTATGCAAGCGATTAAGCCTTTTGCTGTTGGTGCACTGTTTGCGATATCCCTCTCCGGAAACGCGCAAACAACGTCCAGTGCAGAGAAAGCTGAGCTTCCGCTTCAGCCTTACAAGGCTACGTATACCGCTTACAAATGGGGTGACGATGTAGGCGAGGCGAATATTGAGCTTTCAAAGTTAGGCAACCAACAATATTCATTAATTTACACCTCCAAGGTCTCGAAGTTTTTCTTATCAGATAAGCGTAGCGAGCACTCGATCTTCACGGTAAGCGAAGATACGGTTGTACCTTCTGAGTATTACTATAACCGCTCGGGAACTGGGCCGGATAAAGAGCTCAAAGTTACGTTTAGTCAACAAGGTCAAGGGAAGATTAAAGTCGAAAATGGCGAGACCTTTGAATGGAACGGTGAATTTGATAATCAAATTTATCGAATAGATTTGGCCAAGCAGCTAGCCGAAGGTAAAACGTCTCTAGACTATAACTTTGTTAACTACCGCGGCGAGCTACGCCACTACGGCGTTCAAGTTGTAGATGAAGAAGTGTTATCGTTACCTTTCGGAAAAATAGAAACGGTAAAAGTGAAGCTTATTCGTGACTCTAAGAAACGTGAAACTTTTGCATGGTTCGCACCTTCGCTTAACTATACGCTAGTCAGACTTCAGCAGTTTAAAGAAGGCGATGAGCAAGGCGATATCAAGCTAAAGTCGTTTGAAACACTGTAAGTGAGCTAAAGCGCTCCAGCTCTCTTTGTAACAACTTATTTAAATATTAAAAAAGCACGCTTTAAATTAGATTTAGGCGTGCTTTTTTTATTAACAAATTGCGACGTAACCTAACTGCGGTAAGCACCATATAGATAACGTAATTCACGTTTCCAATCACGTTATATAAGTAACGTCTATACTTATAAGTAGTGAGGTCCACTACCCTATTATTTATGTCGTTGTTAATAGAATATTCATGTAAAAATCTTGATCTTTGCCCTATTAAATAATAGGTTTACAGCATGCTGGTCAGACCTCGATCGCTAACGACTTTTTTTGAAGCGTTTTTACAGCATCGAGAATATGACAAGCGTAACGTTTAACGCCTTTCAGGAGTGAAGTATGGCAGATTTTATATGGTTTTTACTGGTCGTTCTGACACTAGCGATTGCTAGCTATCAGCGTACCAGCTTGGTAACGGCTGTTGCCATGGGCGCAGGTGTTATGATTTTAGGCACCCTTTTCGGTGATATCGGCCTGCTAGGCTGGGTAGTGTTCCTTGCTTTAACACTGCCGTTCACACTTGCTAATATCAGACAACAGCACATCTCTAAAAAGTTGCTAGCCTTCTATCGCAAGGTTATGCCGGAAATGTCGAGCACAGAACAAGAAGCTATTGATGCGGGTACCGTTTGGTGGGACGGCGATATCTTTAGCGGTAAGCCAGACTGGGACAAGCTTCATCGCATTCCTAAAGGCCGCTTAACCGCAGAAGAGCAAGCGTTCCTAGATGGCCCTTGTGACAAAGTTTGTTCTATGGTCGATGAATGGCAAATAAACCACAAAGATGCAGACCTACCTCCTGAAATCTGGCAGTTCTTAAAAGAACACAAATTCTTCGCCATGATCATCAAGAAAGAATATGGCGGTCTTGAATTTTCAGCCTACGCGCAATCACGTGTCCTACAAAAACTGGCCGGTGTAAGTGCGGTGCTATCAAGCACAGTTGGTGTACCAAATTCACTAGGCCCGGGTGAACTACTGCAGCACTATGGTACTAAAGAGCAGCAAGATCACTATTTACCTCGCCTTGCAGAGGGTGAAGAAATTCCGTGTTTCGCATTAACTGGTCCTGAAGCAGGTTCAGATGCTGGCGCAATTCCAGATGTTGGTGTTGTTTGTAAAGGCGAATGGAACGGTGAAGAAGTACTGGGTATGCGCCTTACTTTTAACAAGCGCTATATCACTCTTGCACCTGTGGCTACAGTAATCGGCCTTGCTTTCAAACTTCAAGATCCTGAAGGCCTTCTTGGCGATAATAAAGAGCCGGGTATTACCTGTGCGCTTATCCCTCGCGACACTAAAGGTCTAGAAATTGGCCGTCGTCATTTCCCTCTTAATACGCCATTCCAAAATGGCCCTATCAAGGGTGAAGAAATCTTTGTACCTATCGATTACATTATCGGTGGTCCAGCGATGGCGGGTCGCGGATGGCGCATGCTTGTAGAATGTTTATCAGTAGGACGTTGTATTACCCTGCCTTCTTCTGCTGCTGGTGGCGCAAAATCTGTTTCACTTGCAACCGGTGCATATGCACGTATTCGTCGTCAGTTCCGTATGCCGGTAGGTCATATGGAAGGTGTTGAAGAAATGCTTGCGCGTATTGGTGGTAATGCTTACTTAATGGATGGCGTAACGCGCTTTTCAACAGTGGGTGTTGACCTAGGCGAGAAACCTTCTGTTATCTCGGCAATCTGTAAGTACCATTTAACTGAGAAAATGCGTCAAGTCATCAACGACTCGATGGATGTTCACGGTGGTAAAGGCGTAATGCTTGGGCCAAACAACTACTTGGGCCGCGGCTATCAAGGCGTACCTGTATCAATTACGGTTGAAGGTGCAAATATCCTTACTCGTAACATGATGATATTTGGTCAAGGCGCAATGCGTTGTCACCCATACGTGCTTAAGGAAATTGAAGCTGCATCTATCGAAGATAAGAAAGAGGCTCTTCAAGCATTTGATAAGGCAGTATTCGGTCATATCGGTTTTGCAGTTGCTAACACAGTGCGCAGTATTTGGTTCTCGTTAACTAATGGTGCGTTTAGCAGTGCGCCATTTACTGATGAAACAGCGCGTTACTATAAACTGCTTCAAGGTTATAGCGCTAACCTTGCACTTCTTACTGATGTTTCTATGGGCGTACTTGGCGGTGACCTTAAGCGTCGCGAGCGCTTGTCTGCGCGTTTAGGTGACATTTTAAGTGGCCTTTACATGGGTAGTACTACTTTGAAGCGCTTTGACGAAGAAGGTCGTTTGAAAGAAGATCTTCCGCTTCTTCATTGGGCGATGCAAACCACATTGCACGACATTGAAACTGCAATTGATGACTTCTTAGCGAACTTCCCTAACCGCGCAATTGCGGCAGCACTTCGCGTTATGGTTATTCCTTTTGGTCGTCGTATTGGCAAGCCTTCTGATAAAACAGAGCACGCTATTGCGCAAATGCTTCAAACGCCTTCAACTGCCCGTAGCCGTTTAGGCTATGGCCAGTATCTAACTCGTGAGGAAGGCAGTTTGTTTGGCGACCTAGAACAAACACTTGACGATGTATTAGCAAGTGAACCTATCTTCGAGCGCATTTGTAAGCACAAGAAAGCCAAGCTACCGTTCACTCGATTAGACGTACTGGCTGATGAGGCATTAGCTGAAGATGTTATTAACGAAGAAGAAGCGAACTTGCTACGCAAGACGGAAGCAGGACGACTTCGCACCATCAACGTTGATGATTTCGATCACGAAGAGTTAGTAGCTAAAGTTAACTCAACGTCAGCTACTAAGAAACGAGGTGGTAAAGCTGCTTAGTTCAAACCCTAGAAAAAAAGGCCGCGAAAGCGGCCTTTTTTGTCAAAAATTCATTATAGCTACGCTGATTGCTCTGACTGCACAAAGTACTAGCTTCGCCAACCCAGCAACCTGCGGTAGTACTGAGCAAGCACAAGCTTTGTCTTTACTTATTGCTAACGATAAAGGTCAAAAACGCAATCTGTTGCAGTGCAACCCTACACTCGTTGAATTAGCTGAAGTTAAAGTCAAAGATATGGCCGATAGAGGCCTAGTTTCACATTTTTTAGGTGGTAGCCCTAACACTCGCATTCGAGATGCGGGGCTCTCTCTACCTGACTATTATGGTAAGGCTATGAGCAACCAAGTTGAAGCGTTAGCGGGCGGGTACACTACGGCTGATGATGTTTGGTATGCGTTAAAAAAATCCACCTCTCATCGACAGCACTTATTAGGCGAACTTCCGTTTTATGAAGAACAAGACCAAATCGGTATCGCGTTTCATAAAGACTATTCAACACCGCATGTTGAATATTGGGCGATTTATGTTACTAAGTTAGCGGACAATGCGACTTCTTTAGAAGACGATAACTCATCAGCGACGTTACTCTTGAAACGCCAAAAGAAGTTTGATCATGTACCTGATAAAGGTTTAGACATAGTGACCAAGAACGGCAACATTACTTTAAAGACAAAATTTTAGAGACAAAAAAACCGGATGAATCATCCGGTTTTTTTAAAGTGAAGTGCGCTTAGCTAAGCTGAAGCTTATCCATTAATAACACAGCCTGCGTACGTGTATTAATCTCTAGTTTACGCAGTATGGCACTGATATGTGCTTTGATAGTTGCTTCAGTAACATTCATTTCATGAGCAATTTGCTTATTCATCAAACCGGCTCTTAAGTACGAAAGCACCTGAATTTGTTTTGGCGTTAGCTCACGGAAGCGCTGAAGTAACACTTTCAATTCATCATCAACTTTTTCAAGCTCTTCTTCCATACCTTCTGGAAGCCATTTCTTACCGCCGATGATATCTACGATAGCTTGTGCAATTTCTCGCGTTTGCGATACTTTAGGGATGAAACCCTGTGCGCCTAAGCTCATCACTTGTGCTACCACTTCTACCGTATCGCTACCTGAGACTACACCGATAGGGATGTTTGGATACTGTTCGCGTAATGTGATAAGGCCGTTAAAATATTCACCGCCTGGCATGTTAAGATCAAGAAGCACTAGTTCAACGCCGTCGAATTCGTTAAGTTTTGCTAATGCATCGTCCAAACTTCCGGCTTGAATTATTTGTGCATTTTCAAAGTAAGGTTCCAACGCGCCGCTCAATGCCTCGCGAAACAATGGGTGATCGTCTGCTACTAGAATTCTCGTCATTAGCGTTACTGCTTCCTTTTTGTATTATGACTATAGATTAATACTTTAGACCAGTAACGAAAAGACCTAAAACCCAAAAATCCTGTAAAAAACTAACAAATTTAGCGTTTTCCATTGGCATTTACGTATCAGACGGTAAAATTGCGCCCCAAATTGGCTAATAGAAGATTCACAGTGAAGAAACACGACAATATTTATGCAAAGGCACTCAATAAAGTAGATGACTTTAAATTTGATGAGTCTGTCGTTGATGTGTTTCCTGATATGATTCAGCGTTCAGTCCCCGGGTACGAAACGATTGTTCACACCATAGGTGAATTGGCTAAAACTGCAGTCACTTCAAATTCTGTGGTTTACGACCTTGGCTGTAGTTTAGGTGCTGCGAGTCTATCTGTAGCTAGGGCGCTGCCTAGCGAAACATGTAAAATCATAGGTGTAGATGCATCTGAAGCCATGGTTGAACGCTGTAAGCGTGTTGTTCAAACGTTTTCACTTCCAAATCCTATTTCTATCCAGCATGGCTTTGCACAAGATATTGAGATAAGTAACGCGTCCATGGTTGTAATGAACTTTACTTTACAGTTTATTCCACCAGCTGACCGCGAAGCACTATTAAAGCGCATTTACGATGGGTTAAACCCAGGCGGTTTTTTAGTATTGTCAGAAAAAATTCGTCACCCTACCCTCAATGGAAACGAATTACTTGTAGACTTACACCACCAATTTAAACGCGACAATGGATACAGCGAGCTAGAAGTAAGTCAAAAACGCGCAGCGCTAGAGAAAGTCATGTTAACCGACACCTTCAGTGAACATGAAACGCGCCTGAAAAAAGTAGGGTTTACAGATGTAGTGATGTGGTACAAGTGCTATAACTTTACGTCCATGGTCGCCATTAAAAGTTAGGCACTAGCGCATTTCAAGCTTCGTGTTATTTCGATTTCAATACATATAAAGAAGACTATGAGTAAACTAGAACAGACTTGGTTTAACGATTGCTACAAATCGTTGATAGACAGCCCTCTTTCGCATTGGCTGCAAACCCTTCCAGCTCAAATGGACGACTGGCAGCGAAACGCAAAGCACGGCGAATTTGATAAATGGTGCCGGATGCTTGGAAAACTGCCATCGACCTCTCCAAGCCATGTTGACCTTTCATCGAGCGTTTCGATAGGCACAAAAGACGACGTTGACGAATATACGCAAAAGCAAATAGAAGGTTTGCTAAAACAATTTATGCCATGGCGTAAGGGCCCTTTCCACCTGCATGGCATTCACATAGATACCGAGTGGCGTTCAGACTGGAAATGGGACCGTGTAGCGCCTCACATTACCTCTTTAGAAGGCCGAAACGTTTTAGACGTAGGTTGTGGTAGTGGCTATCACATGTGGCGTATGCTTGGTGAAGGGGCCGAAAAAGTAGTGGGTATAGATCCTACTCAATTGTTTCTTATCCAGTTTCACGCCATTAAGCAATTTATCAGTAATTCCACAACACCCTGTGACAACATCCACTTTTTGCCATTGGGCATTGAAGAGATGCAGCCATTGAAAGCCTTTGACACTGTATTTTCAATGGGTGTGCTTTATCATCGCAAAGATCCTATTGCCTTTCTACAGCAGCTTAAAGATCAGCTAAGGAAAGGTGGAGAGTTAATACTTGAGACCCTTGTTGTTGATGGTGACGAAAACACTGTACTAATGGCCGGTGAGCGCTATGCGCAAATGCGAAATGTTTGGTTTTTACCCAGTACCGCCGCTCTTTCTGTATGGCTAGGGCGCCTGGGATTTGAAAATATCCGCGTTGTGGATGTTAACCACACTACCCTAGACGAACAACGTGCAACGTCATGGATGGAATCACAATCTTTGAAAGATTTTCTCGATCAAGAAGATATTACTCGCACCATTGAAGGTTATCCTGCACCACAACGGGCCGTAATCGTAGCAAATAAGAAGTAACTCTTCGGGTGCCTACCAAGTTACCCGATTGGCACAAATGTTGTTATCTTAATCAAGAAGAACGTGCGAATTCTGCATTGATTAAGGTGACAACATGGATATACATAGCTTTTTAACGACGCACCAATTGCCAAGTAGCTATGCAGAAACTGCACAAAAATGGTTCACACCATTATGTAAGCAGCTGCTAAAGCACCAAGAAGGTGCAACAAAACCCTTTATTGTTGGTATAAATGGAAGTCAGGGCTCAGGTAAATCTACTCTGACCAGTTTTATCGAATCTTTCCTCTCATCAGTACATAATAAACAAGTTGTTTCACTGTCTATTGATGACTTTTACTACGACCAATCTCAGCGAAACGCGCTAGCAATTAAAGTGCATCCGCTACTCGCAACACGCGGTGTACCGGGTACACATGACGTAACTTTAGCTTTAAATACGCTTCGTAGTTTAGCCAAGGGAACGCGAACATCCCTACCTCGTTTTAACAAGGCAACAGATAACCCATTCCCGCAAGAGCAGTGGCCTGTCATAGAATCTTCACCTGATTTCATCATACTAGAAGGATGGTGTGTAGGTGCGCCTCCTCAGGCGTCGAACGAATTAAAACGACCCGTGAATCACCTTGAAGAAGTTGAAGATCCACTAAGCATTTGGCGTTCGTTCGTTAATACTGAATTAGCGGGTGATTACCAAACACTCTTCGATAAAATTGACTATCGCATCATGCTTAAAGCACCCAGTTTCGATTGTGTTTATCAATGGCGGTTAGAACAAGAACACAAACTTGCCCAAAAAGCTTCCATTGATAGCGACGGCGTCATGTCTGATGAAGAAGTGGCAAACTTTGTGCAACACTATCAGCGCATCACTGAACACGCATTAGCGCATTTGCCTGAAAAGTGCGATACCGTGTTTTATCTTGATGAAACAAGAACGATAACTAAACAGGACGTAAAACGATGACGAAAACGCTTGTTTTCACCGATATGGACGGCACGCTGTTAGACCACCATACCTACTCTTTTGAGGCGGCGAAACCGGCTTTAACGGCATTAGAAGCACAAGACATTCCCGTTATTCCCACCACCAGTAAAACCTTTGCTGAATTACAGCCATTACGTGAACGAATTGGCTTAAATGGGCCGTTTATTATTGAAAATGGTGCTGCTATTTTCATCCCCCATGGCTTTTTTAAACAAAAGCCTAGTGGCACGGTTTGGATAGATGGCTATTGGTGTAAAGCGTTTATATCCAATAAAAATTACTGGATTAAATTATTGGAAAAAATTGGCAGCGAATTTGAGGGAAAATACAAGCAATTCTCAAAAATGTCGAACGCAGAAATTCAAGAATGTACAGGCCTAGACGAGCGTTCTGCATCACTTGCAGCTAAGCGTCAGTTCGGCGAACCCGTTTTATGGTTGGGCAGTGACGAAGAGAAACAGCGATTTTTAAAGGTTGTAAAAGATCGCGGTGCCTTTCCACTAGAGGGCGGCCGTTTTATTCATATTTCAGGTAATTGCGATAAAGGCCAAGCGCTAAAATGGCTGGCTAGTGAATATCAAAAGCAACATACCACTAAAGTAAAGACTATTGCCCTTGGCGATGGTAAAAATGATGTTGCAATGCTTGAAGCAGCGCACGTCCCAATTCGCATTTTATCACCGGTAAATCCTCCGCCAGCTGTAAAAAAAGAAGAGGTCTATACCAGCACCCTAACCGGCCCTGAAGGCTGGAACGAAATGCTTACCCAATTATTATCCCTATGATCAGGAGGACACATGGCTGATTTTTATCAAAATGGTGTGGTTACTACGTTACATAACTTGGCTCGTCGTCCTACCGAAGAGTTAGAAACAGAGCTATTACAGTTTGCACAAAAGCGCCCTATGGCACTTATTCTTCCTTCGCTGTTTTCAGAACTAGAAGGTGATGCACTTCCGCATATTGTCAACGAACTCACTGGCGTTCCCTATTTATCAGAAATTGTTATTGGCTTAGACCGAGCCAATGAAGAACAGTACAAACACGCGCTCAAGTTCTTTGGAAAGCTACCTCAGCATCACAGAGTACTTTGGAACGATGGTCCGCGTCTTAAAGCGCTTGACGAAGAACTTCAAGCACAAGGTCTAGCACCTAAAGAGTTAGGTAAAGGCCGTAATGTTTGGTACTGCATGGGCTATGTATTAGCCTCTAACAGAGCAGAATCTGTAGCATTACACGATTGCGACATTGTTACTTACAACAAAGACTTGCTTGCCAAGCTTATTTACCCTGTCGCTAACCCTATGTTCAACTATGAATTTTGTAAGGGGTATTACGCACGTGTAGCAAACGGCAAAATTAACGGTCGTGTTTCACGTCTTCTGGTCACCCCCCTACTTCGTGCACTAAAACGTATAATGGGTGATAACGAATACTTGGAGTTTATGGACAGCTTCCGCTACCCACTTGCGGGTGAATTTTCGTTTAGAAGAGATGTATTAAACGATATTCGTATACCAAGTGACTGGGGCTTAGAGATTGGCGTGTTGTCGGAAATGCACCGCAACTATTCACACAATCGTCTGTGCCAAGCAGATATATGCGATATTTATGACCATAAACACCAAGACCTTTCGCTTAATAATGACCAGGGTGGTTTGTCTAAAATGTCTATCGACATTACAAAGGCAATTTTCAGAAAGCTCGCTACGCAAGGTTACACGTTTAGCAATGAAATGTTCCGTTCGATTAAAGCGACCTATTTCAGAATTGCGCTAGACTTTATAGAAACTTATCACAATGACGCGGTAATGAATGGACTGAACTTAGACATTCATAGCGAAGAAAAAGCGGTAGAGATGTTCGCCAGCAATATAATGAAAGCGGGGCAAAACTTCTTAGAAAACCCGATGGAAACACCGTTTATACCAAGCTGGAACCGCGTAACCAGTGCGGTGCCAGATATTTTAGAACGATTATTAGAAGCGGTTGAAGCCGATACTGCAGAATATATGGAGTAAGTAATATGGCATGGGATCATCTCCATGACAAAGTAAAGCACCATTTAGAAAGCATTTATGCTGATGTAGCGCTAGACGTCTCTTATGAGACGCTAGCGACGGATTTAATGAATACAATAGGCATTCAGCAGCAAACCGACATTGCGTCACCTAAGTCACACCACAATTATTGGGATGAAGACGACATCATCATGATTACCTATGGTGATAGCGTTATTGACGACGGTGAGCGCCCTCTGGTTACATTAAACAAGTTTCTGCATCGCTACTGTAAGAATACGGTGAACAACGTGCATATCTTGCCATTTTTTCCGTACAGTTCAGACGATGGGTTCTCGGTTATCGATTATTCCACCGTGAACGAATCTTTAGGCTCATGGGACGATATTGAAGCCATAGCCGCTGATTACGGACTGATGACAGATTTAGTAATCAATCATTGTTCTGCAAGAAGCGTGTGGTTCGATAACTTTATCAAAGGTGAAGGTCCGGGATCTGACTTTTTCTTCACCGCCGACCCGAGCGATGACTTATCTATGGTGACGCGCCCTCGCGTGTCGCCATTACTTCGCGAAACAGAAACTGCGAACGGTACTAAACACGTTTGGTGTACCTTTAGTCATGACCAAGTTGACTTTGACTTTAGAAACCCGAAAGTACTGTTGGCCTTTATTGATATTATTAAGCTTTACATCGACAAAGGCGCAAAGATTTTCCGCCTGGATGCCGTTGCATTTCTTTGGAAAATTGTAGGTACAAACTGTATCAACTTATTCCAAACCCACGAGGTTATTCGCTTAATAAGAACCCTTATTGAGCATGTAGACCCATCCATCATCATCATTACCGAGACCAATATTCCTAACAGGGAAAATTTAACGTATTTTGGTAATGCAAACGAAGCTCACGCTATTTACAACTTTTCACTTCCCCCGTTACTTGTTAACACCTTGGTGACTGGTGATTGCTCGTACTTGAAAAGTTGGATGATGAGTATGCCGCCGGCTCAAAACGGCACGGCTTATTTCAACTTTATTGCATCCCACGATGGCATTGGACTTCGCCCAGCAGAAGGCTTGCTTTCTGAAGAAGAAATATCTGACTTAGTGCATGCCATGCAGCATTTTGGTGGAAAAGTATCGTGGCGCGCATCTGAGCACGGGCAACAAAAGCCTTATGAAATAAATATAACGCTGTTCGACGCTCTGCAAGGCACTATTAAGGGCCCGGACAAATATCAGGTTGACCGTTTTATCTGTGCGCATGCCATTATGTTAGGTATGGAGGGTATTCCAGGTATTTACATTCACAGTTTACTTGGTACATCTAACGATTATGAGAAGGTTGCTAATACCGGCCAAAATCGCTCTATAAATAGGAAACGTTGGGACTTCAGTGAACTAGAGGCTCAGTTAGACTCGCCTTTTTCTCAGCACCATAAAGTATTAACGCGAATCTCGCAGCTTATACGCATACGTAAAGCACAGCCTGCATTCCACCCCAATGCTACGCAGTTTACTTTGCAGTCTTGGTGACCAATTATTTGGCTACTGGCGCCAAAGCTTGGACAGAAAACAAAGTATTTTCTGTATTAGTAATATTTCAGATGAAGAACAAACTATTCTGCTGTCTGACATTAATCTTATTGGTACTGATAACTGGATTGACCTTATCACCCGTGATGAAATAGCGCTATCCAGCGGTTTCTTACAAATGAAGCCTTATCAAGTACTTTGGATCAGCAACCAAGATTTTGAGTAAATAGTTGAAAAAAGTCTAGATGGTTAAAAAATCTACCGCGGTATGGATACTGCGGTGTTATGCTTCTTACACTAGTTAGTTAATCAAGTTTGTAATGCAAGAAATTAATACCTTTCTTTTCGACTTAGACGGAACGCTTGTCGATTCTGTGCCTGATTTGGCAACCGCCCTAAATAAGATGCTAAGCGATTATCAACTGCCTACTTATGACGAGCACGTTATACGACACTGGGTGGGAAATGGTGCCCGGGTTTTAGTGGAACGCGGGTTGAGTGGGGGTACGAAAATTAACCACAACCGTGAACAATTAGAGGTTGATACTGCGTTAGATAAATTTCTTTTCTATTATCGAACGTTAGAAACTAAAAGCACTGTGCTTTACGATGGTGTTTTTGACACGCTACATGCGTTAAAACAGCGTGGTTATACGCTAGTATTGATAACTAACAAGCCTTCAGAGTTTATTGAGCCTATTTTGTCTTCGTTCTCGTTGTTGTCTCTGTTTTCACTTACTATCGGCGGTGACAGTTTACCGGAGAAAAAGCCGTCTGCCCTGCCCCTCTTAAACGCCTGTGAACAGCTTAATATTTCACCTTCACAATGTGTGATGGTAGGCGATTCCAAGAATGATATTCTTGCTGCAAAGGCCGCCAACATAAAAAGTATTGGCCTTACCTATGGCTACAATTACGGCGAAAGTATTTCTACCTATCAACCTGACTGGGTGTTCGACAGCTTTAGTGAAATCCCGACACTGCGTTATTGATAAAATTCTATAGATGTCACTTGGGTAGAATCCGTGACTGCGCTTTACACGCATTGCTAGCTACTTTCTTTTATTTCACGCTTTAACCTTTGGTATAAGGATGTTTTTTTCTGTAATATCCGCCTGTTAAATAATTAATTGGAGTTGTTGGTATGTCATCTAAATGGCTTTCACTTGAAGAAGCCCTTACTAAAGCGCTTAACGCTGCAGAAACGATAAGCGACATTGAACATGTGAGTATTTTTGACGCCAACAACCGCATCTTAGCAGAAGATGTTATCGCTCACATCAATGTTCCACCGTGGGACAACTCTGCGATGGACGGCTACGCCGTTAACACCGAAGACCTTTCTAATAGCGCAGAGCTAGAAGTACAAGGTGTTATTACCGCAGGTATGAGCGCTGACGAGCCGCTTGAAAATGGCAAAGCGTTTAAAATCATGACTGGCGCGCCAATTCCGGATAATGCCAATGCCGTCGTGATGGTAGAAAATACTGAAACCCGCGACAAGGCTGTAGTCATAAACAAAGTTCCTTCTGCCAAAGAGAATATTCGCAAGAAAGCCAATGACATTGCCTGTGGCGATACGCTAATTAGTGAAGGCACCCGCCTTCACGCCGAGCATCTTATGTTGCTTTCCTCTCAAGGAAAAAGCACCGTAGCAGTTTACCGAAAGCTCCGCGTTGGTGTGGTAGCAACCGGCTCTGAACTTGCCGGCCCTGGTTACGCCCTTAAACCAACTCAAATTTTTGAGTCGAACCGCGTTGGCGTGAGCAGTATATTACGCAATGAAAACGTAGAACTTGTAGATTTCGGTATTGTGGAAGATGACGAAGCTTCTTTGCGTACGCTATTTTTTGAAGCCAGCGAGCGTGTTGACGTGATGGTAAGTAGCGGTGGTGTTTCAGTTGGTGACGCAGACTACGTAAAAGATATCATCGCTGAACTAGGCACTATCGATTTTTGGAAAGTCGCGGTTAAACCGGGAAAACCTTTCGCTTTAGGCAAAATTAATAACACCTTGTTTTGTGGTTTACCGGGCAACCCCGTATCTTCATTTGTTACCGCCAAGTTATTGGTTGTGCCCGTTATCAAGAAAATGCAAGGCCAAGCACAAAGCCACGAGCCGTTTTTTGTGAACGCGACTATTACCACACCGCTTAAACGCCGTGCGGGTCGACGAGATTTCCAGCGCGCAACAATGGTAAGAAACGGCCAGGGAGATTGGGAAGTCACGCCGTTTAAATCACAAAGTTCTGGCGTGATGACGTCAATCACCTCTGCCAACTGCCTTATGGTAGTGCATGAGGATATAAGTGAGTTAAACATTGGCGACACTGTTCCCGTTATGCCGCTTCATTTTTAAAATGGCTGTAGTTTAAACGCTTTACGTTAGATCACTTTTTTCGCGATTCGGTTTTGTTTCTGTATTTACCAAGAAACAATTATCAAAGCACTACGCGAAACAATTAGCCATTATCCTCGCCGCTCTTGGCGACTTATATAGAGACACATTGCCGTGAATAAGAAACGCTTTCTTGTAGAAGGAAGAGATATTTTAAAGCTTGCGTGGCCATTGCTAGTTGCGCAAATTACACAGATGCTAATGGGCGTAAGCGATACCATTATGGCAGGACGTTACAGTGCTACCGACATGGCAGCGGTGGCCCTAGGGTTTAGCATAACCGTACCACTTCTGTGTTTTATACAAGGCATAGCCCTTGCGCTTCCCCCTATTATTTCGCGGTTACAAGGCAACAAAAGTATTAGCAGCATTGCTGATGCCAGTCAGCAAGCCGGCTACCTGATCTTCTCTGTAGGACTGGTAATAGCAGGGTTAATTCCCTTCACTGAAAATATGGTAGCGCTTTTTCCTATGGCGCCTGAGCTGCACAGCATAACGGTAGACTATGTGCTTTACGTGCTATTTGCCATGCCAGGTTTTGCTTTGTACCAATGGCTTAGAAACTATTGTGAGGGCTTAGGTAAAACCAAACCAACGATGATCATTACTGTAATTGGCTTGATGGCTAATATTGTTGGAAACTACCTATTTATTTACGGTTTTGGCCCGCTGCCTGCCATGGGCGGCGCTGGTTGTGGTATTGCTACTTGCATTGTTATTTACACTATGCTGATTGCAACCTTTATCTATGTGCGCTTCGCACCTGCCCTGCAAAAATACAATTTGTTTAGTCAGCTGTACAAGCCAAACATGGTAACCATAAGCCGAACTTTTAAAATGGGCTTACCTATTGCCATGACAATTTTGTTCGAAGTAACGCTGTTTTCAGTAGTTGCATTGTTATTAGCACCATTTGGCGCTACCACGGTAGCGGCCCACCAAGTAGCCCTGAATTTCTCGGCGCTCATGTTTATGTTTCCTATGAGTATTGGGATGGCTGCCGCGATCCGTATTGGGTATCGCATTGGGCAAAGAAATCAGCGTCAGGCCAAAATAGCAGCCCGTACCGCTATTCTTATCGGCTTTTTCACCTCTGCGTGTACAGCGAGCTTCACTCTGTTGGCTAAAGGTTTCATTATTGGGCTATACACCAGCGACCATGCAGTTTACACACTAGCCAATGCGCTACTTATATACGCTGCACTGTTTCAGCTGTCAGACGCTGTTCAGGTTATCTCTGCCAATGCATTACGCGGATACAAAGACACTACGGCGATGTTTATCATTACCTTTGTGTCGTACTGGTTAATAGGTCTCCCTACGGGTGTAGTTTTAGGAAGAACAGACTGGGTCACGGCTGAGCCGATGGCGGCAGCGGGGTTCTGGATAGGATTCATCGTAGGCTTAAGTGCAGCAGCCGTGATGCTTGGAGCGCGACTTCTTTATATTCAAAGGCCAAGTGCAGCTCATCGCTTAGCGAGTGCTTAAGCAGAATTGTTTGCGAAGACTGCCTAAAACGCGATAGAAAAAGGGCTAATTTCGCTGTTTAAGTTTTTCCCAATCTTGCGGGGTGTCTATATCAATTTGTGCATTGGGTATAGACACAGCCGTTACTTTCCCTAACTTCGCATACTTTTTAATGATTGGCTTAGCACCGGTATCGCCCTGTAGTGCTAATAATTCGCTAAACATTGCCTCTGGGAAAATGGCAGGCACCGTTAACCGACTATTAGGCTTTCCATCCTTCTGGTCGTCTTTCTGCCCATCCCTCTGCCCATGCTTCTGCCACTCGCTACACACTATGTGGTTTGGGTAAGCTTTAGAAGCATCAATAAGGCGGATAAGATCCTGTGTGTTAAGACTTGGCAAGTCTGCAAGGGTAACAAGCACATGTGAAGGATTGGTGCCCGAAGATGTTCCTTCTAATAACGACGATGTTTGTAGAGGCGATTTTGGAAGCGAAGTGGGTGAAAGCGACGTTTTAGGTTGTAATGCCAGGCTTAGTAAATGTGAAAGCCCATTGCGAATACTTGATGCTATCCCCTCTTCCCACTGCGTGTTGTGTATCACCTCAACGGGTGTTTCAGGTAGACCAGAAAAAGCTTCAGCTAACTGCGAACTCACGCTGTCGTGCCATTTGCCTGTAACAACCGTAACTGGATGTTTGCTGATCGACACTATTTTATCGCGAGCGTGAATAACTTCGTTAGCACTGTGCTGAACAAGCGGCAATTTTGTAATCGGATGCTCTGATAAGAGTTTGTTGCCGTTATAGCGGGAACTTTGCCCGCCAGCAAGTAAAACGAAAGCTAAGCGATAAACATCCGAACTCAATGTAACACCTTTTGGTCAACGCGCTTTATCAAGACAAACGCAAAATCATTAACGTCGCAATCTGACCCGTTTGTAGTTAGCAAAGCAAGAGCCAGCGCTGTATTCGCGTGTGCAAAAAAGCCTTTTTCCCTTAAATGACTCAACGGCTTCTGCTAAGCCCTTTTATCGCTTCCGTTAACCCTTCAAGGGTCAGCCCATACATTCTGTCTTCCATTATTTCGCGAATAATTTTAATAGACGAATAATACGGCCAATAATTTTCAGGCTGTGGGTTAAGCCACACCGCGTTATTAAAGTGGTTTAACAAACGCTGCATCCATACACTACCTGGCTCTTCATTCCAATGCTCTACACTGCCCCCTGGGTAGGTAATTTCATACGGCCCCATGGTTGCATCACCTACAAAAATAACTTTATAGTCTTTCCCATAGCGGTGAATGATATCCCAAATAGGAATGCGCTCTTTATTGCGACGAAGGTTATCTTTCCACACTTCTTCATACACGCAGTTATGAAAATAAAAGTACTCAAGGTATTTAAACTCGGTCTGCACGGCTGAAAAAAGCTCTTGGGTGCTTTTTACGTGAGGGTCCATAGAGCCACCCACATCGAAAAACATTAACACTTTAACCGCATTATGACGCTCTGGCGCCATATGAATATCAAGCAAGCCACCTTTTTTTGCGGTTTCGCCTATCGTCGTAGGCACATCTAAATGCTCGCTAGCACCCGTGCGAGCAAACTTGCGCAGCTTCCTTAGCGCCACCTTAATGTTACGCGTACCCAGCTCAACATCTGAACTTAAGTTTTTGAACTCACGCTTATCCCACACTTTAGCCGCCGAGAACTTTCTATTCCCTTTTTGCCCTATTCGCACGCCTTCTGGGTTGTCGCCATACGCGCCAAAGGGCGAGGTGCCGCCCGTGCCAACCCATTTGTTTCCACCCTGGTGGCGCTTTTCTTGTTCTTCTAAGCGCTTCTTCAAGGTTTCCATCAGTTCGTCGAGGCCGCCCGCTTTACGCAGTGCCTCGCGCTCTTCAGGGCTTAAATTTTTCTCGATTTCCTTGCGAAGCCATTCTTCAGGAATGTCTTTACCGAATAAGTCGATAGACTCTACCCCTTCGAAATACTCAGCAAACGCCCTATCGAACTTATCGTACTGGGTTTCGTCTTTCACCATAATGGTACGAGACAAGCTGTAGAAAGCTTCGATGTCGGCGTACACCACGTGATGCTCTAACGCTTTCAGTAAATCAAGCATTTCGCGTAGCGTAGTTTTGACCTGATATTTTCGCAGCGTATAAAAAAACTGAATAAGCATTAGCGACGCGCCATAAAGACCAGTTTTTCAAACAAATGGATGTCTTGCTCATTTTTAAGCAATGCGCCGTATAACGGCGGTATAGCTGCTTTACCGTCTTTTGAATGCAGCGCCTCAGGTGGAATATCTTCAGCAACTAAAAGCTTAAGCCAGTCGATAAGTTCAGAGGTAGAAGGTTTTTTCTTAAGCCCTGGTACATCGCGAATTTCAAAGAAAGCTTTTAACGCTTCATCAAGCAGCTTTTTCTTTAAGTCTGGGAAATGCACATTGACGATTTCTTGCATTTCGTCTGGGTTAGGGAATTGGATGTAGTGGAAGAAGCAGCGGCGCAAGAAAGCATCTGGCAGCTCTTTTTCGTTGTTCGATGTAATAATAACAATCGGACGCTGCTTCGCGACTACGCGTTCTTGAGTTTCGTATACGAAGAACTCCATCTTATCAAGCTCTAACAGCAAGTCGTTGGGAAACTCAATGTCAGCTTTATCAATTTCATCAATTAATAGTACCGGGCGCTTTTCTGCGCTAAGCGCCTCCCACAACTTACCTTTAACGATGTAGTTACTGATATCGTGAACGCGATCATCGCCAAGTTGAGAGTCGCGAAGCCGTGATACTGCATCGTATTCGTACAAACCCTGTTGCGCTTTGGTGGTTGATTTAATGTGCCACTGAATTAATTCGGTGCCTAAACTCTCTGCCAACTCTTCAGCTAGCATGGTTTTACCCGTGCCTGGCTCGCCCTTAATTAGAAGCGGACGCTCTAGCGTGATGGCAGCGTTAACCGCCAGCTGTAAGTCTTTGGTTGCGATATAATTAGACGTGCCACTGAAAGCCATTATTGTTGTACTCCGTATAATTTTTCGTCTTTGCAATTTTAACTATAATATCAAGGCCTTCTCACGATTGCCCATAGATATAACATATAGCTAAAAAGCACTTTGCATTTTACTGATTGGGACCAATGATATAGGGGTATGACGAAATCCCCTAATTCAGGCTGTGAATTATTAACTATCACACGCGTTGAATTATTAACTACTAAAAAGGTCGTACAGATCACGACAGACGGGGTTTCCTATAAAATAAGGAACGAGGTAAGGATTTATAATGAACGTATTTGACGACAATTCCCTATCTATTGGCCGCACGCCACTAGTTAAGCTAAATCGCGTAACATCAGGTAATGTATACGCAAAAATTGAATCGCGTAACCCAAGTTTCAGCGTTAAGTGCCGTATTGGCGCTAACATGATTTGGGATGCTGAAAAGCGCGGCGTCCTTACCGAAGGTAAAGAAATTGTAGAGCCTACCAGTGGTAACACGGGTATTGCTTTAGCGTTTGTTGCTGCTTCTCGCGGTTATAAGCTAACGCTAACCATGCCTAGCAGCATGAGCCTTGAACGCCGTAAGCTATTAAAAGCATTAGGCGCAAACCTTGTTCTTACTGAAGCACCAAAAGGTATGAAAGGTGCCGTTGCTGCTGCACAAGAAATTGTTGCGTCAGACCCAGACAAATATGTATTGCTTCAACAATTCGACAACCCGGCTAACCCCGCTATTCACGAAAAAACAACGGGCCCAGAGATTTGGGAAGATACCGATGGTAAAGTTGATGCATTCGTAGCAGGTGTAGGTACTGGCGGCACTATAACGGGTGTAAGCCGCTACCTTAAGAACACAAAAGGTAAAGCAATTACGTCTATTGCCGTTGAGCCAACAGACTCACCAGTAATTACACAAGCGCTTGCGGGTGAAGAACTAACCCCTGGTCCACACAAAATTCAGGGTATTGGCGCAGGTTTCATTCCAGGTAACCTAGACTTAGACCTAATTGACGAAGTTGAGCAAGTAACCAACGAAGAATGTATGGACATGGCGCGCAAGCTAATGACCGACGAAGGCATTCTTGCGGGTATTTCTTCTGGTGCTGCCGTTGTTGCCGCTAAGCGTTTTGCTGAACGCCCAGAAAATAAAGACAAAGTGGTTGTGGTACTGCTAGCAAGTGGTACAGAACGTTACTTAAGCAGCCCACTATTTGCTGGTGCATTCGACGAGCAAGAAGAAGTGCAATAACTGCCCTTCAATTTCAATAATGCTAAAACGAGGCCCGGTGCCTCGTTTTTTATGCTTCAAATAAAACCTCTTTATAACAACAATTTGTAAAATCCTATCGTCGCTTTGCTTTTATACAGGTTTTTGTGAATAATCCGCTTAGTAAACTTCTTGGCAGTCGTTACATTGACTTAGTTAAGATATGAAACTATCAATAAGAAACGGACCTCTTTATATTAAGGTAACCCAAATGAAAACGCGTATGTGGTACGTCCTATTAGGGCTTTTTACAGTTTTGATTTTATCGGCTTGTGGTGAGAAAAAAGAAGGAATTGGGCGTTATGGCATGCTTGATGAAAGCACACCTGAATACACCACAGTTATGTTCCTAAAAAGTGTTTACGAAGACGACAATCTTGACACAGCAATACGCCTATCCAGTGAAAAAATGTCGCGCATACTGACGCGATACCACACCAATAGTAACGTTCAACGACATCTGCTTAATTTAATGTACGACACTGTGACCGTAACCCCGCAAAGTGCAGGTAAGATTGGCAGAAACGAATTTTCAGAAAAGTCGACCATTACGGTGTTTTTAAGCGGGAACTACAATGGCGACAAGGTAGAAGACCTTCGAAGCCTTGATTTGATTAAAGAAGATGGTGAATGGAAGGTAAACAAAATTCACCCCGATGCTTACTTATAACAAGTAAAGCAGGTACTGTTTTTATATACAGCCCTTGCCAATTTTACGATAAGTAAAAATAAAAAGGATGTTTTCCGGCTTTTGAGCTCGGATACATTTATTTTTGGTTTAATGTGTTGTTTTAAGGTGATAATTTAAAACAACACAAAACTGATATACGGATATTTTCCACTTTGCATAAAGGATTTTTTCCGTACACTAAATTGTTAGGTGCTCTCAGAATGTTTAACCTTCATGGAATGAAATGGCCAAAATCGAAAGAGTTTGTTCAGTCTGAACGGGCTGTTAGTGAGTTAAAGGTTTTAAATTTTTCTTTGGGTGTGCCACTAATTATTCTAACTTTTCTTCTCAAACAACCAGATTTAGCATTGCCGGTAATTGGTAACTTTAAGTTTCTCATTTTCTTTTGTGGCGTCCTATTTTTATTAGCCAGTTGGATGGAGGACTATCCCATGTTTTCTCTAGCTGCTGCGCTTGCATCTTGTTTTGCCACGATCGGCTTCACCTTATTTTGTATACTTAAATTCACTCTGGTTCACGGTTTTACATCTTCAACCGCAGTATCTTGTTTTTTTATTATTTATGCTGGTATCGTTTCATTTATGGTCGTTCGGGCGTTTAAAGCTCAACGCACCTAACAATCGCATAAACTCGCTCGCAAGCTCGCTGGGACAAAAACACGTAGGCTCCCCTCGCTTCGCTCGGTATTATAGCCTACGTATTTTTGCCCGTTATGCGGGCCGTTAGAAGGCGTCAGCCAAACTGCGTTTGCTTAATTAAATAATCAGTTCAACTACCCTCACCTGTTTTCACCAGCATCGCTTTAGCTTTTGGTAGTTTTAATGTCACCGCATTAACTTCAAAGGTTGCGCATTAGGCGCTTTACCGCCAAGTTCTTATTTACCGCTAGTAAGCGCCAATGCGTTTGGCAGTTCAAATGGCGGCTTGCTTCAGTCAAATCAAAAACATCATCGCGCTGTCGTTTTACTTGTTTGTGTTAATAATCAATCGTATGCTGGCATCAGTAGTTTTTAATAAGGCCGAAGGAACAGGCTCTGCTTCTAACAAAGCGCTCAAGTTCACTCCCTTCGGTCGCTGGGACGCTAACATGTGGGCTGACTCACTTCGTTCGGATTTTAGCCCACATGCTAGCGCCCCTTAGCTTAATGTTAGCTATTTTGGTGAACATGCTATTTTCATTTGCTATTTTTTTACTCTATTTGTCGCCAATTGCCTTTGTATTCCTTTACTCAAAATATGAATATCAGCATTCATTAGCGACCAGTTTTAAAAGGTGGAGAAACTCCAAGATTATTGGCATTGTATTCTTCACTGTGTTGACCTTTTTCATAGCTACAACTGAAGGGACTAGCTGGAGATTATCAACTTATTGGTATTTGCTATGGGAACCAGGTTTAAGTATTAGTCTTATCGTGTTTTCCAAACCTGCCAGTGAAATCATTGAAGGCTTTTCGTCACTAGATAATTTCGGCGAGGACTTTGGGCATATTTTAGGGTGGTTCGGCCTTTTATCCGTATCATGTGTATTTGGGATTGAAATTTTAAGACATAGCTAACAAACGCATAAACTCGCTCGCGGGCTCGCTGGGACAAAAACACGTAGGCTCCCTTCGCTTCGCTCAGTATTATAGCCTACGTATTTTTGCCCGTTATGCGGGCCGTTATGCGTCAAGGACACTTCTATGAGTAACCATGCTCAATATGGGTTTATAGCCATCCTACTGGGTTTATTAATGTGTTTCGCGTACCTTTCTTTCATGCCAAAAGAACAAGCACTCGTAGTGAATACAGTTAATCATGACCGGGTTATTTGTGGGTTAGCCACATGTGGTCACCATGCGATCATTTTAAAATCTAACACAGTGGTTAATTTAAACGGCGAAGACATTTTACTAAGCGAATTCATTTCTCGCTTGGGTAAAGGACTAGACCAATGTGAGGCTAGAACGCTATTTATTGCAGCAAATCCGGACTTAGACAGCGGGTTGGTAATCGAGCTTTCTAACTTAATCACCGCTAAGATTCCAGACATCAAAATTGGCTGGGGCAGCAATGACGCATAACAACTCAATAAACTCGCTCACTGCGTTCGCTGGGACGCATACACGCAGGGCGGCTTCGCCATTATGCCCTACGTGCCTGCGCCCGTTATTGAAAAGTTAGCTATTTTGGTGAACATGCTATTTTCATTTGCTATTTTTTTACTCTATTTGTCGCCAATTGCCTTTGTATTCCTTTACTCAAAATATGAATATCAGCATTCATTAGCGACCAGTTTTAAAAGGTGGAGAAACTCCAAGATTATTGGCATTGTATTCTTCACTGTGTTGACCTTTTTCATAGCTACAACTGAAGGGACTAGCTGGAGATTATCAACTTATTGGTATTTGCTATGGGAACCAGGTTTAAGTATTAGTCTTATCGTGTTTTCCAAACCTGCCAGTGAAATCATTGAAGGCTTTTCGTCACTAGATAATTTCGGCGAGGACTTTGGGCATATTTTAGGGTGGTTCGGCCTTTTATCCGTATCATGTGTATTTGGGATTGAAATTTTAAGACATAGCTAACAAACGCATAAACTCGCTCGCGGGCTCGCTGGGACAAAAACACGTAGGCTCCCTTCGCTTCGCTCAGTATTATAGCCTACGTATTTTTGCCCGTTATGCGGGCCGTTAGGTACTAGTGCTAAAGGAAACAACAAGGACGTATCAATGACCTATTATGAAATGTTATCAGTCGGAGTCGCATGTATCGCTGCTTTTATTAGCTTGGTTGTTTGGAATGGACAAAGAAAGCTGCAAAAAGAAAGTAACGAACTTCAAAAAGCCACTTCTGAACTGGCAAAGAAGCAGCTTGAGGTACTAGTTAAAGAAGATAATGCTAAATCATCGGCTAGGCTTAAATTAGACTTAATTTCATCAGGTCGCAGCCATAAATTTGTTGTCACAAATATTAGCTCGGTTGATGCTCTCAACGTAAACTTTCAACTATTATTGTCGCCAAATGATTCCAGTCCTTTAATAGCGTCAGACGTCGATGAAAAGCTTCCAGCACCTAAACTTCCACCTGGAAACAGTATTAGTCTTCTTGCAGCAATACATGATGGAACCCCACTGGCTTATAACGCCAAGTTAATGTGGACAAACCCTGATGGCAAAGTAATGAATGACAGTACGTATGTTTGTTTTTAATTCGCACCTAACAAAAAAATTAAGTTCGCCCGCTGCGCGGGCTGGGACGCAAACATGCGGGGCGGCTTCGCCATTATGCCCCACATGCCTGCGCCCCTTATTTAAAAGTTATAAGGCGTCAGCCTAAACTGCGTTTGGTTTTATACAAATCCTAGTGCAACTGCCCTCTCCTGTTTTCATAAGCATCGCTCTGGCTTGTGGTAGGTTTAAATCCGCCGCTCATAACTCAAAGGTGGTGTAATAGGCGCTTTATCACCAAGTTATTAGTTGAACCTCGCAAGCGCCATTACACTCGATAGCTTAAATGGCGGCTAGATTCGGTCAAATCAAAAACATCACCGCACAGTCGTTTTGCTTGTTTGTGTTAACAATCAATCGTATGCTGGCTTCAACAGTTTTTAAAAAGACCAAAGGAACTGGCTCTGCTTATAACAAGGCGCTCAAGACCACTCCCTTCGGTCGCTCGGACGCATTTACGCGGGGCGGCTTCGCCATTATGCCCCACGCAACTGCGCCGCTTAGCTTAATGTTAGGTACTTCAATGATTGTCAAAGGCTTTCAAATTATCGGCTTACTATTTCCTATCTTTGTAGTCGCGCTTGGTAAGTACTTTTTTAGAGATATATCTGCCGATACGCCTCTTTATACTGGTGCTGCGGTAACTATGGGATTTTTCGGTATGCTTGTTATAGTTTTTGCGGTGTATTCCACTACCGTAATTCCTACTTCATTGATATTGCTTGAAAAGCAGAATAGAGAGCACTTTAGGTTTAAATCTGTCGGTTGGCAGGCAGTACTGTATTTTAATTGGGCCGTTATAGCTATTTGTGGTCTTTGTGTTTTTTTAGTTGCAGTGCTTAGTTTCATTAAAACTCTCATGTGGTTTTATTGAAGGACTCTCAGTCTCCGATGTAGCCAAAACAAATATGGCTCTTTTAGACACGTACCTAACAAAAAAATTATGTCGCCCGCAGGCGGGCTGGGACACAAACAGGCAGGCGGCTTCGCCATTGTACCCTGCCTGTTTGTGCCCCATATTTAAGTGTTATAACCACAAGGAAGGTTCGTGGAAGAATTCTCACCATTTATATCAAGCATCATCGGTTCTGTTTCAACAATCGGTATTATCAGTGGAATCGCATTTTTTTGCCGAAAGTGGCTTTTAGAAAGAGTAAAAGCATCAATAAAGCACGAATATGACTTAAAAATGCTTGAGATAGAAAGTCAAAAGGAAATAAGACTTAAAGGCGAAATCGTTTCAGAGCTTTTAGCTGAGTGGATAAGAAAAGAAGGTAAACTTGACTACAATCTTTTAAACAAGCTTTCCTTTCAGGCATACATTTGGCTTCCAAGAGACTTAGCTGAAGATTTATCTAGTTCCCTCGCACACCAAAAGGGAGCGAAAGACGTTCGATTACTTTTAAAAGATATTCGTACTTACCTTCAAGGCGAAGATGATGGCCTTGAGTCAAAGCATGCTATTGTTTTCGATGAACCTGACATATACAACCGTTCTTTACACAACAGTCAGGTTACAAGTAGTGCGAAAGCAAAACCTAAACCTTTGCGGTAAGTGCTTATAACAAACACATTAAGCCGCTCGCAGGCTCGCTGGGACAGTAACACATGGGCTCTGTCGCTTCGCTCGGATTCTAGCCCATGTGTTACTGCCCCTTATGTGGGTGTTGGTATGACTCCCTTTGTCAACCCTGAGCGAGTGCATCCCTGACATTCTTTCAGTCCATAATTAGCTTTGTTTCTCACTTAAAATAAATGAGCTAACGCACCGGATGAGGCAGTAATGTCGTCGGTTGGTATGCTGGTATTCGTAGATTACTTATTCATTGAATAAGCAGAGCTGACCTTACGTGTTCCGCCGTAGCACCTTCTCATCAGTCTATGCTCGTGGGTCAATCACGAATAAGTGATTGCCATCATAACGCCCTCGTAGGTTGTGCCACATTCCGCGGCCTGATCCGAATGCGTTAGCTCAAACTCGTTTATCATGCAGGTACTCGGCTCAGTCTTAGTTTTGGGTTAACCGGTGTAAGTACCACTTCCTTTGCAATAGCCCAGATGTATGCCGCCATTTCTCTAGCTATTGCGGTAATAATTAAATTGTAGTGTTTTCCCTTTTTACTCATGCGCTGATAGCGTTTGCACAAACGCAATTGTGCTTTCCAGGCAATATCAACGATGTCTTTAGGTAAGCCTTCCTGCCTTAACTGTAATTCGGTAGAGACATTGGCCGGATAACGATAGCTGTGTGCACCTTCAATCAGTAAACGCCTTGCTCTTCCATTTCCCGCTTTAGTAATGGCGCCTAAGTGTCGCTTTCCACCTGATGATTGTTCACTGGGAACTAAGCCCAGATAAGCCATGAGCTTTCTAGGATGGTCGAAGCGGTGTAAATCACCGAGACTCTGCCACCACACCAACAGCAACGAGCAATCGAACGCCTCGCATCGCCTGAACGGCTTTCACTACTGGATAATAACGCCATTGATGTACATGGTGGGTTAACTCATTGTCGAGCCTTTCCAGTCGCAGGATACGTTCCTCAATGGTTTGCAGTTGTTCCTGCAAGACAATTTGCTGGGCTGGATGAGGTAAAATAAGTTCGGTGAGCCAGCGCAGATGCTTCTTCGACCAGTTGGCAGTGCCTTCATAACGTATGTTGTTGCGAAGTAATAAGGCTTTGAGTTGATACTTTGCTTCTTTTAAATCCTTCATTGCGGCTTCTCGAGCTCGAGATAAATCCCGCACAGCTTCATCTTCCGGTTCGGGCACATAGATGGGTGTAAGGTCTTCAGACTTTAGCGACCTAACGAGTTTAAGCGCATCTCGGCGGTCGGTTTTAATTCGCTCTCCTGGCTTTTTGGGAATAAGAGACGGAGCAACTACATAGCAACAATGCCCAAGACTGGTAATGAGACGATAAATCCAATAACCACATGGCCCTGCTTCGTAAACAACGTGAAGTGTTGCACCAGGGTATTTAGATTCAAACTGGCGGAGCAGCTTTTTGACACTGACCTTAGATGAGGGAATGCGCCCATAATGAACCGGGGCTGCACCTCGCTGTTCTTCACAATAAGCAACCTCATGAAACTCTTTATGCGTATCCAACCCTATAAAAATCATGCTATGTTTGTTCATGCTAGCCTCCAAATTGATTTAGTATTGAACAAACTAATTATGGCTCTGGCTGAAAAGTTAACCCACGAAAATGCGGGGGCTAGCACTTTTACAGGGAGTCATTGTGTCTATGCATCAAAGTGAAATTATGAACCGTACCCCTATTCCTTCTGACCCATTTAATAGGCAATATATTTATAAGGGCGTAGTGTTTCATTGGTCACTGGCTACTGGATTCGTTTATCTAATTTGCTTAGCTATCAGCAAAGCCAGCCCCATTAGCATAGTGTTGCTTATTCCATCTAGTGTCGTTCTTTTTTTATGCATCAATGGTATTACTAACGACTTTGAGTTTAAAACCCTTTACAAAAAGCTGGGCTGGTATAGGAAATACACTATTGTTACTTTCTTATTAGGGGTGTTATTTGGTATTTCATGCGTTTTTGAGGCTAGCGCAGATTTCGCGGTCATTATCGCTTTTCCTGTTTTCGCCAATGGATTGTTTTTGTGGCCTTTGGTAACAACTAATACATATGTAAAAAACTACACTAGGTTGTTTGGGGCTTTTGATGCATAACAACCCAATCAACACACTCACTACGTTCGCTGGGACGCAGACATGCGGGGCGGCTTCGCCATTATGCCCCACATGTCTGCGCCCGTTATTGGAAAGTTATGCGTCTCTTTAAGCTCAAAGGATTGAATCATTAAAATATTGATTTCGTTGTTCACTGAAGTTCAAAGCACTCCAATTCTGTTCAAATTTCAGCATCGCTTAAATGCACTAACTAATTTGCTCTTATTGGTATTTGCTTATTTTCCTTGGCCAAACGCGACCTATGAACTGAATGGTAACAAACTTGATTACACAGAGTTCTGGCTATCGGGAATGGCTCCTAGCTTATTGGCATTTAACATTCTTGTTCTTTCAATCTGTTTTGGAACCATGAATCATCGGCGTTGGGCTTTGTGGGGCGTTTTTATATACTGGTCAGCAATCATTGCCTTCCTGTCGTTCTATAGTATTTTAGGTTTTGTAATTGGCGCTTCTATTATCATAATCTGGGCATTGTTTTTATTTCGCAATCAAAAAATACAGTTGTATTTTGCACCGCGTAACGCATAACAAACCGTTGTAGTCGGTCGCAAGCTCCCTGGGACAATAACACGTGGGCTCAGTCGCTTCGCTCCAAATTTTAGCCCACGTGTTATTGCCCCTAAGCGGGGTGTTGGTATGACTCCCTTTGTCAACCCTGAGCGAGTGCATCCCTGACATTCTTTCAGTCCATAATTAGCTTTGTTTCTCACTTAAAATAAATGAGCTAACGCACCGGATGAGGCAGTAATGTCGTCGGTTGGTATGCTGGTATTCGTAGATTACTTATTCATTGAATAAGCAGAGCTGACCTTACGTGTTCCGCCGTAGCACCTTCTCATCAGTCTATGCTCGTGGGTCAATCACGAATAAGTGATTGCCATCATAACGCCCTCGTAGGTTGTGCCACATTCCGCGGCCTGATCCGAATGCGTTAGCTCAAACTCGTTTATCATGCAGGTACTCGGCTCAGTCTTAGTTTTGGGTTAACCGGTGTAAGTACCACTTCCTTTGCAATAGCCCAGATGTATGCCGCCATTTCTCTAGCTATTGCGGTAATAATTAAATTGTAGTGTTTTCCCTTTTTACTCATGCGCTGATAGCGTTTGCACAAACGCAATTGTGCTTTCCAGGCAATATCAACGATGTCTTTAGGTAAGCCTTCCTGCCTTAACTGTAATTCGGTAGAGACATTGGCCGGATAACGATAGCTGTGTGCACCTTCAATCAGTAAACGCCTTGCTCTTCCATTTCCCGCTTTAGTAATGGCGCCTAAGTGTCGCTTTCCACCTGATGATTGTTCACTGGGAACTAAGCCCAGATAAGCCATGAGCTTTCTAGGATGGTCGAAGCGGTGTAAATCACCGAGCTCTGCCACCACACCAACAGCAACGAGCAATCGAACGCCTCGCATCGCCTGAACGGCTTTCACTACTGGATAATAACGCCATTGATGTACATGGTGGGTTAACTCATTGTCGAGCCTTTCCAGTCGCAGGATACGTTCCTCAATGGTTTGCAGTTGTTCCTGCAAGACAATTTGCTGGGCTGGATGAGGTAAAATAAGTTCGGTGAGCCAGCGCAGATGCTTCTTCGACCAGTTGGCAGTGCCTTCATAACGTATGTTGTTGCGAAGTAATAAGGCTTTGAGTTGATACTTTGCTTCTTTTAAATCCTTCATTGCGGCTTCTCGAGCTCGAGATAAATCCCGCACAGCTTCATCTTCCGGTTCGGGCACATAGATGGGTGTAAGGTCTTCAGACTTTAGCGACCTAACGAGTTTAAGCGCATCTCGGCGGTCGGTTTTAATTCGCTCTCCTGGCTTTTTGGGAATAAGAGACGGAGCAACTACATAGCAACAATGCCCAAGACTGGTAATGAGACGATAAATCCAATAACCACATGGCCCTGCTTCGTAAACAACGTGAAGTGTTGCACCAGGGTATTTAGATTCAAACTGGCGGAGCAGCTTTTTGACACTGACCTTAGATGAGGGAATGCGCCCATAATGAACCGGGGCTGCACCTCGCTGTTCTTCACAATAAGCAACCTCATGAAACTCTTTATGCGTATCCAACCCTATAAAAATCATGCTATGTTTGTTCATGCTAGCCTCCAAATTGATTTAGTATTGAACAAACTAATTATGGCTCTGGCTGAAAAGTTAACCCACGAAAATGCGGGGGCTAGCACTTTTACAGGGAGTCATTGTGTCTATAAGCCTTACCAGAGTTGAGTTATGGAAATTGAAATCTCGTCTGATAAAACGAAGCTCAATGTTGAGTTAATTCATCGTTTCTTGTCTCAAGAGTCGTATTGGGCGAAAGGCCGTTCCTTAGAAACAGTGGTTAACACTATCCAAAACTCGTTTTGTATTGCAGCCTATTCAAAGGGACGTCAGGTTGCATTTGCAAGGGTAGTAACAGACTATTGTACTCATGCATACATCATGGACTTCTTTACCTCAGATGGTCTGCGTAATACGGGAATTGGTAGTTCATTGTTAACGGCATTACTTGATGCGCCAGAGTTGTCTGCAGTAAACAAGTTCAGTCTAAGTACAGACTCAGCTTCGCAGTTTTATCGTCGGGCGGGTTTTAAACCAGTTGCGAAATCAATATTAGCTTGGGAGCGGGGCGGCTTATAACAAACGCATTAAATCGCTCGCAAGCTCGCTGGGACGCTAACACATGGGCTGCGTCACTTCGTTCCTATTTTAGCCCATGTGTTATCGCCCTTTATGCGGGTGTTAGAAGTGCCAGAAGGATCTGCAAATGTCTTATTACAACTCCACTATTTTAAAGACCGCTGCAAAAGTCTCTTTTTTACATATTTCTTGGCTTGTTGCCCTAATTGGAATTCCGATTGTATTTTTTAGGGATGGCTTAGACTTAGTAGAGAAGTCATTATTGTTTAGTGGATTATTGTTCTTTTTCTGGTTTGTATATTTACTTTTTTGCATTACATTTCATAGGCTAAGTATGCGAAATGAACATAACAGATTTGGCTACCTTGCAAAGGATGACCTCGAAAAAGGCAGAGAAGTTGGTACACATTTGGAGGGTTGGTAGCATGGCACTTCTAACAAAACGCTCAAGCTCACTCCCTCCGGTCGCTGGGACGCCTATACGCGGGGCGGCTTCGCCATTATGCCCCACGCATTTGCGCCCCTTAGCTTAAAGTTATACATTCGGAGAGTATTCGTGCCAGATATCGCGTCAATTGGTGCCGCTTTAGCGAGCATAAAAACAGCTACAGACATTGCAAAGCTAATTAAAGAAAGTGGTACTTCGCTGGAGCAGGCTGAAGTAAAGCTGCAAATAGCAGATTTAATAAGTAGCCTTGCAGATGCAAAAATTGAGCTCGCGGAACTTCAAACAGAAATGAATCAGCTCAAGGATAAACTGAATCAAAGGGCATCACTCAAATGGGTGAAACCTTATTATATGATTCAAAGTGGCGATGAAGTGGAAGGCCCATTTTGTCCAAGCTGTTACGATAATAATGAAAAAATGATAAGGCTACAGGGATCTGGACGTAATGGATGGTCCTGTCTAACTTGCAAAGGGTTTTACAAAGACTCTGAGTATGTACAACCACCACCAATTAGGGCTAGCAGATAAATGTATAACAAAACGCTCAAGTTCGCTCCCTCCGGTCGCTGGGACGCCTATACGCGGGGCGGCTTCGCCATTATGCCCCACACATTGTATGTCTGTCATTTTATAGACGAAAAGTGGTGTATATTCAGCGCAAATGTATATCAAGGTAGTTTTTAGCAATGCCACATAACAAAAAAATTAAGGCACTCACTTCGTTCGCTGGGACGCATACACGTGGGCTGCTTCGCATTATAGCCCACGCGTCTGCGCCCCTTATTTAAAAGTTAGGAGACAAGGGAATGTTGCAGTATAAAAGGATTTTTATGTTTACCCCTTTATCAATTCTTTTGCCCGCATTGAGTGTGGCGATTTGGTTTTAGTGTTTAGTCGTTTTGGGATCGCTACTACTGCTTTTTCATTCTTGGCTACGTCGTATATTGTAGGTGGCGCTTTAACCTTTGTGGTTTTCTGGTGGTTTGCTACAGGTGTAAATAAAAAGCCATATTTGCATGCGTTTGTGATGTATGTTTGCAGTTTTTTAATATCAACTTTCGTACTTATGTTGTTTGCTGGCGGTGGTTATATTTCTACTGATTTAGCCTTTGACGCTTTAATTTCAATTATGGTTATGTTCGTAGCAACCAAAGTCGGCTATAAAAACAAGGAGGTATCAAGCTATGTCTCCTAACAAAAAAATAATGTCGCCCGCAGGCGGGCTCGGACACAAACAGGCAGGCGGCTTCGCCATTATAGCCTGCCTATTTGTGCCCCATATTTAGGTGTTATCTGCAAGAATGAAAAGCATACTTTATTTCGTTGTTTTAATTGTATCTTTTGGACCATCTGCGATTTTACTAACCCTTGGGGTTATATTTAGTCCCGTTTGGCTCTACCAGCTATTCGAGAGTAAAATGGCAACGCTGATCCCCTTCCTAATAGTATTAGCTGGTCTTTTAGGCTTTTGGGGGATGCTCGCACTTAACAACCTGACACTTTATCCGCATAAAACAGATACTCCGCCTAATCGATTAATTGTTTATCTATCTTTAGGCTGTATAGCGTCATTTACTGCAACTGTTTTTGCGGCATATATAGATTGGCTTTTTGCTATTGCTATGTTTCTACCAATTCCAGTAACCGCTTGTCTTACATATTGCAATAGAGCATATTTCCATAAGCAGGTTTGCAGCAAGGATGTTTCTATGAAAAAGTTTATCTTAATTTTTTTCCTAATTGCACACACAGTAGGGGCCCAAACTCTCTATCCAAGCGAACATGAAACACAAGCCGGCAAAGCCGAGCTAAATTCATTTTTGGTGTATTGCGATGATGATTGTTATTTCACTATGTTCTTAAAGGTCCAAAGACTAGATTTTGAATCGTCAAATGAATCAGGGGCTATGTATCGGGTTTGGAACGAAAATAGAGACCAATATATTCTATTCGGTATCGACGCAAATAAAACAAAAAAAGAACCTCAAATTACCATCGTATCTTCGAAGGATGGTAAAAAGCTCATTCTAGGAACATCAGAATTGGAGGCATTCGAAGGATTTAGGTTTGAATGGAAGGATGGATTTTACGAGTTAAAAAACCTAAGAAGTGTTCCTTATGATAATTACTCAAAAATAGAAGAGAGTGGATTAGGATTCAAAGGGAACTTGGACTTTAAACCACATTCTATCGAATATTTATTTTTAGGAGCCAAGCTTACACAGTTCGTCGATGCTACTTCGCAAAATATTAACCCTGAATGGAAAAAGGTTGGTAGTGGCAGCTAACAAGTCAATAAACCCGTTCGCTGGGACGCATACACGCGGGGCGGCTTCGCCATTATGCCCCACATGTCTGAGCCCGTTATCGAAAAGTTAGGCGTCATTTACTTACAGCATTTAAAAGTAGGTTCAACCGTGACATTTCAGCACCAAGGTTGTTTCGCTAGGTTGTCTTTGCGATTAGCTTTGTCAGTTGTTCAAATGACTTTAGCAACGTGCTTTTCATCAACATCGAAACGCCAACATTCAACGCTACAAGTTGTCTAAACTAGCTCTTTTATCCAGCAATGTCGTTAACATCTGGCATTTCGCACAAGGTTGTTTTATCTTAAATTCAATAATTTAAATAAGTGGTCGTATCGGCTAGTGGTGGCAGCAAAGCTGCGTACTTATCTTTGTACGCCTAACAAAACGCTGTTGGCACTCCCTCCGGTCGCTGGGACGCTAACACGTGGGCTGGCTCGCTTCGCTCGGATTTTAGCCCACGTGCTAGCGCCCCAAAGCTTAGCGTTATAAGGCGTCAGCCTAAACTTCGTTTGGCTTTATAAAAATCCCAGTGCAACTACCCTCACCTGTTTTTACCTGCATCGCTTTGGCTTTTGGTAGTTTTAATGTCGCCGCATTAACTTCAAAGGTTGCGCATTAGGCGCTTTATCACCAAGTTCTTATTTTGAGTCAGTAAGCGCCAATGCGTTTGGCAGTTCAAATGGCGGCTTGCTTCTGCCAAATCAAAAACATTACTGCACAGTCGTTTCGCTTGTTTGTGTTAACAATCAATCGTATGCTGGCTTCAACAGTTTTTAAAAAGACCAAAGGAACTGGCTCTGCTTCTAACAAAGCGCTAAAGACCGCTCCCTTCGGTCGCTCAGACGCATTTACGCGGGGCGGCTTCGCCATTATGCCCCACGCAACTGCGCCGCTTAGCTTAATGTTATAATTTAGGGGTGATTTTAATGAAAAGGACGTTTCTTACAGTTATCTCGGTTAGCCTAATTTTATATAGCAGCTATACGATTGGGAAGACTATCAAGAGTACAGAGTATGAATTTATTGGACACTGGATTTTCAGTAAGGCAGAAACAATTGAAAGCTTTGAAAATTCAGAAATGAGTGAAGAAGAAGTTCATAAATTCTCAAAGATATTAAAAAATCAGGAAATAGTAATATCTGACGGCCTATATTCTGTTTATCCAAGTAGAGGAAACCCCATAAGAACTCATTTCTCGCTAATAACTCCACCGGATGATGAAGGCTGCTTTGTCCTTCAATTTGAAGACACAAGAATACCTCTGGATATACAACAAAATACATTCTGTATCAGAGAGGGGAAACTTCTA
The DNA here is from genome assembly GCF_056311775.1 of Alteromonas sp. ABH4_454. Taxonomy (NCBI): domain Bacteria; kingdom Pseudomonadati; phylum Pseudomonadota; class Gammaproteobacteria; order Alteromonadales; family Alteromonadaceae; genus Alteromonas; species Alteromonas sp. ABH4_454. The sequence goes on from NZ_CM149972.1 coordinate 3,217,339, forward strand.
TTGCCCGCTCCAAAGGGCGCAGAGGAAGTCTATAATAGAAAATTATAACAAACACATTAAGTCGCTTCGCTGGGACAGTAACACGTGGGCTCTGTCGCTTCGCTCGGATTTTAGCCCACGCGTTACTGCCCCGTTATGTGGGTGTTATGTTTTTCAGGGAAACATGTGTACTTAGGTGATTGGGATAAGGCAATAGTAAGGAGCTTGCTGACATCTAGTTTACTATTGCCAGCGATCTTTCTTATCGGCGCAGATAACTTACAAAGTTCCGAAATCCCCGGATTAATAGCAACTTTTTCGCTCTATATTGGAGTTTTCCTACTGGTATCTATAGCAGGCTGGTTAATTATCGGGTTTCCAGTTCACTGGCTGGCTTGTAAGTACAAAAAAACAAACTATTTGTTTTACATGGTTTTGCCAGTAACATTTACACTGGTAAGTGCCACTACTAACGGCCCTTGGATACTTGGCGTAATTGCTTCGGTTCAGGCTTTAATATTTCGGTATGTTGTTTTTAAAAACAAAACATAACAAAAAAATCAAGCTCGCCTGCTGCGCAGGCTGGGACGCAAACACGCGGGGCGGCTTCGCCATTATGCCCCACATGCCTGCGCCCCTTATTTAAAAGTTAGTTGCCTACAGGAAATTTTTGCTTTTGGTGTAAAACTCGAAGAATGTGAATAATGTCGTCTTTTATGAAATATGAAACAATCATTGAAACCTCTGGAATTATTAACAGTCTTCCCGGTATACCCTCTCTCTCCACTCCCATACGAGGTTGCTGGTTCAAGTTTTCAACTTTCTTCTCAATTATTGCATCAGTTTTTTCTGCTGCTAATGGGTTAAATTCGTATAAAAACTCGAAAATAGCCTCACGATCGTCCAACGAACTTTTTTCCCATAAGATCATTTTTTGGCTTTATTCCTAATTTTCATTTTTCGAGCTTCCATGTCCAAGTTCGCTTCTTCATGACTGACAAACTTGCTTTGCCCACTCTCTAATTTACTGAACGCAGCATTAACCTCTTCAGTAAGCCACTGATCATGAGTAATTATTTTTCGTTGCTGTTCAGCGAGTTCTTCCGTAAGCTCTCTACAAGCGTCACTTAAAGTGCGTCCTTGGCTTTCGGCCATTATCTGAGCTAGCCGTTTAGTTTCTTCATCTACTCTAAACTGAATACGGGTATCCATGGTAAACTCCTTATGAAATGTACACACAAATGTTAGCACACCTATTGAATTTACGGCAACTAACAAACGCATTAACTCAGTCGCTGGCGCTCCTTGGGACAAAAACACGTAGGCTCCTTGCGCTTCGCTTTGTATTGTAGCCTACGTATTTTTTTCCGTTATGCGGGTGTTATGTGCTAAAGAGAAAGCTTAGATGGATCTATTTTTTGCAAATCTGGTAACAATTGTATTCTTCATTACAGGGTATAAGCTCATTGAAAAAGCAGTTTTTCCAATGCCCTCCACTCTGCTGAAAATTGCACTCTATTCCCTTTTGATCTTCTGCTGTTTAGGCATTGCTTCGATTCTTTTTGCAATTGCTATCGGACTCTGGTTACCAGATACATACCCAGTCACTTTTTCATACAAAGCGCTGTTTATTTGTCCTATTATTACCATCTACTTTTTATTTAAAATGATGCAAAACAGAAGGCTTGTTTCTGCACGCACATAACAAGCGCATTAACACTCGCTGCGCTCGCTAGGGACAAAAACACGTAGGCTCCCTGCGCTTCGCTTGGTATTGTAGCCTACGTATTTTTGCCCCTTATTTAAAAGTTATGCGGAATTCACATAGGAGTAATATCAATGTTCGATTATAGCTTGGCGCATTGGGCTGCATTTTTTATTTCTGCTCTTGTATTAAATCTCTCGCCAGGTCCTGATATGGCTTATATCGTGGCTCAAACAGCAAAAAGTGGAAAGCGAGCAGGTTTTTTTGCCATGTTCGGTGTCTGGAGTGGTGCATTTATTCATGTCATTTTTTCTGTTATCGGACTATCCGCTATTTTAGCTACGTCAGCTACCGCATTTACTGCCGTAAAGTGGGTGGGCGCTCTCTATCTCATTTGGTTAGGGATTCAGGCTTTGCTTTCTAAAGGAGCCAACTTGGCTACAGGAACATCGGAGCCTGCGATGAGCGACATCAAAATTTTAAAACATGGCCTGCTAGTGTCGGTGTTAAACCCCAAGGTCGCCATATTTTTCCTCGCATTTTTGCCTCAATTTGTTGTTGTGGGCTCTGGCCCAGAAAGCGCGCAACTTCTTTTGCATGGCATACTAATAATCGTAGTGGCCGCGTTTATCGAAATACCGATTGTTTTAATTGGCGCTAGACTAAAGGACTTGCTAAATACTCGCCCTAGTATCGGTAAATGGTTGGACAGAACATTAGGAACTTTGTTTATTTCATTAGGTATCAAGTTAGCCCTGAGCGAAAGAGGTTAAAGCCATTTGGCATAACAAGGCGCTTAACTCGTTCCCTTCGGTCACTGGGACACAAACACTGCGCCGCTTCGCGATTGTCGCGCAGTATTTGTGCCCGTTAGCTTAGCGTTACCCGCTACTTGTAAATCCAGCCTTTCACTTCTCTTTTTTAGTGGTAATATCAAATCATACCCAATGGGAGTTATTTTATGTCTGATGCATTAAAAGTGATGCTTGAAAATATCGAGCAACTCAGTACTAAAGAGAAAGCACTTGCTGCCCACTGTCTTTTAACGGCTATGGATACCAAGATTGATAGCGATGTGGAATCCGAGTGGGTAAAACTTGCAGAATCTCGCAGCGCAGAGCTAGAGTCTGGTGCGGTAAAAAGCATTAGTTGGGAAGAGATAGAAAAGGATCTTAATTAAAAAATGCTACCTGTTTCCTTTCACCCAGAGGTTAAAAGGGAAATAAAAGAGTCGTTTGATTGGTATCAAGAACAGTCATTGGGGTTGGGTCACGAATTTACTCAAGAACTCAAGGAAGCCATCGATTCAGTTAGCTCTTTGCCATCGGCATGGACAAAAATGGGGCAAACTCATCGACGCTTTGTCTTAAGCAGGTTCCCATACTCTATTATTTATAAAATTATCGAAAACAGGGAAGTTAGTGTGGTAGCTATTATGCACAACCACCGAAAACCAGGGTATTGGCACGAACGCGGCTAACAAGACGCTCAAGCCACTCCCTCCGGTCACTGGGACGCTGCCATGTGAGCTGACTCACTTCGTTCGGATTATAGCCCACACGCTAGCGCCCCTTAGCTTAAAGTTAGGAGACAAGGAAATGTCAGCAGGCGTCACACAAGCAAACAAATTTTACGAAGAAGTCGCAGCGACTCAAATAGTTTGGTTTGGTTGCCTCCCAAACGAAATACTCTTAGAGTTTGTTGTTGGTGACAACAAAGTATCTTTGCCCCTATGGTCTTCCAAATCTAGAATCGACAGGCTTAAAAAACTGAATCCTGAACTGCTCGGAGACGTAGAAGCACGAAGTGTTAGCTGGGCACAATTTAAGGAGGACTTCTTACCTATCCTACAGGATGATGAGAAAGTAGTGGGAGTAAATCTTTCTGGGAAAAATCTTACAGGCATCGACATACCCGCATCACTTTTAGTTAAGCAAATAGAGGCATTTGGGTAATGTCTCCTAACAAAAAAATCAAGTTCGCCCGCTGCGCGGGCTGGGACGCATACACGCGGGGCGGCTTCGCCATTATGCCCCGCATGTATGCGTCCGTTATTGGAAAGTTAGCTACAAGGAGTAAAAATTGTCTTTTCAGGATAAATTAAAAAGTGCTCACAAAGAAATGGATGAAGCCGGTATAAAGAAGTCAAACTATAATTCACCTATTTTGGTATTATTTAGAAAGCTAGGGCTTAATATTAAACCATTGCAGTACTATTCATTTTCACAGAGTTTTCTCATCACCGCAGTCTGGTTTGGAATAGTTTGGGGGTTGTTAATGTGGTTTACAACTTGGCAGTCTTCAAATATATCAGGACGGCTTGCACTTGCAGCAAGTATTTGTCCGGGCGTATTGTTTGGTTTATTTATGGCGTTCTATTATCAGCGCTGCTCAAAAAAGCACAATTTAAGCAAATGGGAGCAATTGTAGCTAACAAAGCCATAATGATGGGACGCAAAAAGCTTGGCTGCGCTCATTCTTCGCTAGTATAGCCAAGCTTTTATGCGCCCCATATTGCGGCGTTAGCTACTGGGAAATCAATGGCTAAATCAGAAATAAAACGATTCTTAAAAGAGATCCGCACTAAGTTTCCTGACGTTGTTCCTCTTATGGAAAAACATGAGAGTTGGGCGCTTACATTTCTAATGGAAGAGTTCGCAAATTTGACAACTATTTTGTTAAACCAAGGCGACTTAGAAGAAGCACTAGAACAGTTGCAGTACATGAGCGAGAAACTAGATACTGCAACCAAGGCGGAACTCGAGTACATAGATATATATTATACAGAGCACTTATTCTGGAAAGGTACCAAAGAAGGCATTGAACGTGGCTGGCCTCTCGTACCAGATAATCTCAGAAAATTGTACTTGGACTCTCATGGTAAACCACCTAGGGTAGTCGTTTAAAAATGCACGCACCTAACAAAAAATCAAGTTCGCCCGCTGCGCGGGTTGGGACGCTAACACGCAGGACGGCTTCGCCATTATACTCTAAAGAAAAGCGCTCTTTAGCTTAGTGCTATCACGATAAGGAACATCACTATGCTTGTTACACCGAAAAATATAAAATCAACAACTATAATGTCAGTCGTAATGGCATTAACGCTTTTTTTCATGCGTGGCTTTTATTCAGAAGTCGAGATAACTCCTATTAACTTAATGCCTTACTTGCTATCAGCTTTTTGTGGCGTTGTTTTAGCTTTTTTATACTTATCTCTTTTCCCTGACCCATCCTAAATAGCGTTGACACTTTTCAAACTTAATTTGGAGAGTGTAATGAAATCAAATAGCAAAAGAACTCAACGCGATTATTCCCTCGCTTTTAAACTGGCCGTTGTAGACCAAGTTGAAAAAGGCGAATTCACATATAAACAAGCACAAGACCACTACGGAATTCAGGGGTGTTCAACGGTTTTAGTTTGGCTTCGTAAGCATGGTCGTTTAAATTGGACGGATGGTACACCTGAGTTTCTTAAACGAGGTAACTGCGTGGATAAGTCCAAAGTAGAGTTCACTCCAGAACAGCGTATTAAGGCACTGGAGAAAGAGCTTGCTGATACGAAAATGAAAGCTGATTTCTTTGAAGCCGTCGTGAATGTTCTTGAAACTGATTATGGAGTAAGCGTTGTAAAAAAGCGCAAAAGAAAGTCATCCAGGAAAAAGTGATAGACGGGGTTTCCGTAGCCAAAGCTTGTCGTTATCTGAATATTTCTCGCCAGGCCTATTACCAACATTGTGCTCGTTCAATCAAGCGCGAAGCGCATGAGGCTAGAGTCATTCAATTCGTACGTCATGAGCGAATGATTCAACCTCGCATCGGTGCTAGGAAATTACAGTATCTTCTTGCGCTCGTAAAAATAGATATTGGTAGGGATCATCTCTTTAATTTACTAAGAGAAAGGCGTCTATTAGTGCCTACAAAGCGTGCCTATCACAAAACAACGAACAGTCATCATCGGTTCCGCTGTCATCCCAACCTTATTAAAGCGGGGTTAAAAGCGGATAAACCCAATCAGCTATGGGTAGCGGATATCACGTACTTACCGACGCGAACTGGAGAGAGTTATGTGAGTCTCATTACAGATGCTTATTCGCGGAAGATTGTGGGCTATCAGGTCGACGATAACATGCGAACGCAGTCAGTAAAGCAAGCATTTACTCGAGCGCTTAAACAAAAAAGTACAAACGAAAAACTCGTACATCATTCTGACAGAGGTATACAGTATTGCTCAGAAGAGTATCAAAAACTCCATAGAAAACATGATGTACAGTGCTCAATGACAGATGGCTACGACTGCTATCAAAACGCCCTTGCAGAGCGGATAAACGGTATTCTTAAAAATGAATACTTACTCCATAAGCCAAGAGATTTAGAAGAAGCGAGAAAGATGGTTGCAGAGTCAGTAACAATCTATAATGGTAGGAGGCCACATCTGGCTCTTAAATACAAAACGCCCGATGAAATACATCGGGCGTTTTAACCGAAATAAGTGTCAACCTATTTCAGGACTAGTCACCCAAGTCAAAGGAAAAATAGTTTTCTCACATTTTTCATACCCGGTGTTGCCTTAATAATCGTAATGTTTCTAACGGGATTAGCTAATTTATGGCTAATAGATGAGTTAACGTTTATGTTAGCTTTTATATTTGGTGGACAAGAAATTTCAAAGCCTATTGAAAAATCGTTATAACAAGGTGTTACGTTCAAGGAAAAATTGGTGGACTATCAAGCGAATACAGGACGTTTTAGCGAAATTATAGTTGGCATCGTGAAGACATCTATCTCACTTATCTTCTTTGGATTAGTTTTAATTATTTTTGTTAAAGGTGAAGCTTCTTTTACCGCAGCAATAGGTATTTTAGCTTCAAGCTCTCTAGGCATATGGTTTGCGTTGCTTTCATACAGGCTGCTTTTTCATAAACCTAAAAAATATGGTGGTTTAATATCTCCTTTGGCGCTAAAGTTTTGGTGTGTCGTATTCGGACTATTCTCGTCAGTATTTTTGTTGCTCGGTATTTTAGAGTTAAACACCAAAGCAGTATTTAGCTCTATTATCATGCTTCCTGCATGTTTCTACGGCTGGCAATTAGCGAATAAAAGGCAGCGACGCAGTGGCATAAATATAAGGAAATAAATTATGAAAAATGTTGTTTTAGCGTTTATCTTTTTACTTGCTGGTTGCACTTCCACAACCTCGCTTACTACATCTGCATTCTCAGATACAATGGAAATAATAAAGGCTGCTGCAGATTCAGCGCCTAAAGGTGTACCTGGACAATACACTCTTCAAATAGTCGCAACTGGTAGCCAAGGGCAATATGTCTATTTAAATACTGAAAAAGACTATCGTGATCAGAGAGCAGTAACCGTCGCTTTACACCCAAAAGTAATTGCACAATTAACCGCTAAATATGGAATGCCGCCGCAAGAATATTTTTTAAATAAAGCAATAGTAGTTAATGGTGAAGCACAGCGGGTTGAGATTGCATTTTTATCAGACGGCAGACCTACCGGTAAGTACTATTACCAAACACATGTAAGAGTAATGGACATATCGCAACTGAAGGTTGTGGACGAACATGCCTAACAACAATTAAGCTGGCCTGCTTCCACAGGCTGACACGCATAAATTCGGGGCGGCTAACAGTTGGCTTTATATAAAACCAACTAGGCACGGGACAGCTAGAGCTTTGCTCAATTCCGCGTTGCTTCAGAGTTTAGCCGTTGTGGCCTCGTCATTAGAAAGTTATACGAATAAATGTGAAACATAAGAAAATCATTGGTAACCTAAAAGCTCTATTCAAATAAGGAAGTTCTATGAAAAGCCGTACAAAAATAGTTTTATCAGCATTTGCTTTTACATCTGTAATAAGCTTGCAGTCCTTTATCCTGTATCAGCAAAATCAAGCAAATAGTACTCTACATGGCAAAGTTGACAGACTTCAGAGTCAAATTGAGCAAACAAGCAAAGCTAATCAAGATCTTCTCTTAAAAATAGAAAGCTTAGAAAGTAATTTAGAGCTTAAACCTCGTAGCCTTCTTTCTATGAATTAATTGGCTCTTTGAATAACAACCTAATCAACCTACTGCTTTCTTGCGTTAGGTTGTTATATGCCAGCAATTTTTACAAGTCGCACAATCAAATGGAAATATTTGATTTATCTATTCGCGTTTGTGTTGTTAGAGGCCGCAATTGCTTAGAATATAGCTCGCGAAAGGCGCTCGCTATTAGAAAGTTATATACGGTGACAGTTAGGAGGTCATTATGAAGAAGGGTTTATTACTATTATTGCTTATTTTCTCAAACTGCTCTTGGAGTCAGACATACGAAGAGAAAATTGCTGCATCTAAAGCGTTTATTGGAAAGCCTGTGCAAGAACACACTTTTTATACTTTAGATAAACAACCAATTACCTTCCAAAACCTAAAAGGCGAAGCTGTAGTCGCTTACTTTTTCGCATCTTGGTGTTCTCCGTGTTATGAAGCGCTAGAGAACTTAAACAAAGCAATCGAAACTACCCCACCAACTGTTCACGTTGTTGCAATTTCTTTAGACGGGGATTGGGCTAGCCTAGAAAGAATGTTAGCAAGAACGGGCTACACTGGTGAGGTATGGAAATCTGCTGACGCAGAGTTAGCATTTCGAGAGCGCTTATTTGCTAATTTTACCAGCTCTCTGCCTCATATTATTCGGATAGATGCGCAAGGAATACTTATTGAAGGCGGTTCAAGAGTAAAATCCTTTGACCAATGGACAGCGCTCATCAATCAAGACGCTTCTATAAGTAAAGCCAGTGGTATTTAACAAGTAGGCAAGTTCGTCCACTCCAATATGTCCCCTTTGGTCGTCTTCGCCTTTATACCCACGAACGGGCGCCCATAATTTGAAAGTTATTGGCTATACTGGGAAATTTAACAACGAGACATAGCATGCCAAGTAAATGTAACGCGAATTCAACTTCGAAGTGAAAAACAAAGTTCTAACTATATAAGTTTCTCAGCCTTGAAAAAAAACCAGCAGACCACACTGATATTTCAACGACTAATTCAAGGATGAAGAAATGCCACAAATAAATAGTTTGTTTAAAGAAAAATCGATAGTAGCGGTTCTAGCTTTGTGCATTTTTTCATTTGGGACTTACGTTGTTTATCACCTGTGGCAGTTAACTGAAATACTGAATTCGACAATAAAAAGCCACATTTCAAAGGCATTTACATCCACTGCAATTTCGATTCACATACTTTCGTTACTAGGACTCGCTTACTATTTTCTGTTCCCTGCACCAGCAGCGTTACTCGTTACGGCTAAGGTTCTTCATCTAATATCCGCAGTTTTCCATATTGTATGGATTATCAAAGTTAGAAATAGAATCAACAGGATAAACAAAGCGTCAAAAGGCAATTACTTGTGGCTAGACCCATTTCTTAGCAGCTTTTTTCACGTCATCTACTTTCAATACAAAATAAACCAATCTATAGCTTCTGGTATCTCTGGCAAAACTGCGATATAACAATTAAAACACGTCGCTCGCGGTATCAAAGGGACACAAAAGCGGCGGTTCTAGTGCTTCGCTTTGATTAAAGAAAGAATTAATATATGCGCCCTTTATTTAAGAGTCGTGCGCACAGGAGGTTACAATCACATGGAAAGTTTCATCCCGTTATTTTTAATATCTATACTTATTTTTCTCCAAATAAAAAAATTTAGAGATATGTGTAAATATTTATCTTTCACCTACCCAGAAGAATGGGAAAAATTATCCCGCAACTCTTTAAGCGTTTCTCAATGGCCTGTTACAAGTGCAAATTTAAATGAATCTCTCAAAACAGGTTTTTTTTCAACTGTAGCCGATGAAAAAATAAGCCATTTTAAAAGGTTTAGATTAATAAATATGTGCTTGATGGGAACAGTGATATTGCTACATTTTATTCTCTTTTAACGGCACCAATAACGCATAGCAACCTATTAACAGAACCTTATGCGCTGTTAGAAAGTGAAGGCTGTCAAAAAGCAGTTTTTTATGAATGGATATATACAAAAAAGGGATACTAATCTTTTACATTTTATTTGGCTTAATTCTATTGGTGCTTTCGGCTTTCTTCTATTCCTTTTAATAAGAACTAAAAGCGGAAAAGTATTGTCTGCACAGCTTAACCCGCAAGGAGAGTAATAATGGGTGTTACTAACAATAATTCCTTTAAAGTAGTAATTTTTATAATCTCGGTTTTGTTTTCTGGCTTGCTGTTAGAGCTAGCCGGGCTAAACGCATCTCAAGCCAATATATTATCACTCTCAACGTTTTCACTGCCTGTATTTATCATCTTTGGAATCTGCGTTAACTGGATGTACAACTCTGCTCGTCTGCTTAGCATCCATTATTTGCAAAAACAGACTCGTGAATAACGGCTTCACTGAATTTAATAATAGTGCCGCACTGCCTCAGTCGTTTACTGAAATCGATAGCGCACAGCGAGTTAATGGAAGAAACTTATGATGAAACTAATACCTTACTCTGATTTAAAGCCCAGGAACTTGGGCATAATTCTATTTTTTGCGCGTTTGTTAGCTTATGTCGGTTATTTCTTTATAGGTATAGCCCTTTTAGCTTTCGCTTCCGAAATTTATAATTATGCATTTCCAAGTATACCGGTTGGAGGCCAAGGAGAAACTTATCATGCAGACACGTACAAAATGGGATTAATTTTTCTTGTTTTTGCTTTAGTTATATTTTTCGTATCTGCTCTATTTGCTGCACTTGTTTCTTGGGAGGCTTCACTCACACGCCCAAACGACCGCGAAATATAAAAGTTCAGGTTACTTATAGTTTGATATTGTCGTATAACACACCGTTAAGAATTGCTGTTAAAACTGTATATAAATGATGACAGGGATTATTTATTCATCATTGACGCTATTAAGGCTTAGCAGCTGCAACAAAGCTCAACGCCTGCTTTGTTGTAATATTATGATGAAGCACAGTATTCATACCAACACATGGAAGTATTATGATAAAAAATGAAATACCGGCTAGGATTATTCTCACTTTCTTTGCAATAGCTCCAATATATTTAGCTGCTGGCTATTTTCAATCAGACAAGCCATTTGTTGCTGTGTCTATGCTTCTAATCTCAGTATTGTTTTTGACCGCTCAGGTGAACATCAAACAATTTTTGGTGTCGGAAAAGAAGCCAAAAGCGAAATTAGTTTTTTTACAAATATTTATTGCTGTAATATCGTTGGCACTACTGGCAGCAAAGCTATTAGGTTATACGTGATGCTTTTCAATTTGTACGTGATTTGATAAACAGTTTGTTTAAGCAAGTTTAGAAGAACTATATATCTAATCTTTCAAAGCTTTAAAAGGATTTTCATGAAGTTTTACCCACACTCAAAGATAAAAACGGATAACCTTCCTACCCTACTTTTCGCTGCAAGAGCCACGAGTGTTCTTGGTTATATCTTTTCGTTGCTGACTATTTTGCTTTGGGTTTCTAGTATATTCCTTGGGCCAAGAACTATGTATGGCGATTCAAATAGCCCAATTTTTTCAGCGTATTGGGATGGCGCGAGAAGTATAGCGTGGCTTTTTAGTGCAGGTACAGTATCTACTGCCCTGTTTTGTTTTATTGTCGGCGGATTGTGTGCAGCGGTTGTGTCTTTTGAATATAAATACACTAAGTCGTAGGTCAAACAACACAAGTCCAGGTCTTGATTTTATAAAAGTCCAAATTATGAGAAAAGTACAAACCGTTTTTGCTGCTATTTTACTATTAGGGTTGCTGTCTGGGTGCACTGCACTTGATGTTGAGCCCTGGACTGCTGAGGAGGTTCTAGGTGACGTGATTTCTTCAACAATTACCGGAAATAAAGTGTCTAGTGGTAACCGCTCTAAGTGCAATCAAATAAAAATGCAATGCCCAGCAGCTAATTATAGTGAAAGGTATGTAAATGGTGAAATAAGTTGCTCGTGCAGAAGTTAAATGGAAAGCAGTTGTCTTATTCACACCAAGGTTTGGCATTTGGGCAGAACTTTTATCGCGTTTAGTGTATTGGGTGTTTCTAACAAGAGGTTAAGGTGGATTATGAAGCACAATAACCGCTAGTTAACTTCTTCAATAAATAGAATGATATGACAACCGTTGAATTCAATCTTTTTTGCAAAGCGCTACCCCATACTACCCATGTTGTTCAATGGGGAAACTCAGATGTATGGAAGATAGGTGGGAAAGTTTTTGCTATAGGGAATACTGGTAAAGACGGGCACCCTGCTTTTACCTTTAAAACGTCTGAGCAAAATTATTATTTTCTGGAAGAAAAGCCTGGCTATAGGCCTGCGCCCTATCTTGCTAGTCGTGGAATGAAGTGGATACAGCAGTACAATTGTGAGAGCGATGAAGATGAAGCGTTAGAATATTATTTAAGCGCATCATATAAACTTGTATCGTTAGGGTTAACCAAGAAAATGCAAAAAGAGCTTGGTTTAAATCAACCTCAATAAAAGGTGCTTACACCATGTTCAAAGCAAAAGGCTTTACGCGCAATATTCGCCCATATGTAGAAGCTGAAATAGCGCTAGCTCATAAAAAGCAAAACCAAAACAGCCAACAGTGTGCTTTTTCACACTTAGAAAATGCACACGTTCTTGGTCAAACCTCTACAAGGCTACACGTTAAAGTACACGTTCAAATGCTTTTATGGGCAGTGAAACAAGGTAGTTTACACGAGTTTTTTGGTCAGCTTTTCAGAATAACTGGCGCAGCCACGAAAACTATTTTTGGGCTAGTACCTCATGGAAATACAGGCGGGGCTAACGTTAGCCCATTTAAGGCAATGCCAATCAAACCAAACTTAAATACGATCATAAAAAAAGCGCATTCGAATGAAAATTAAAATTAACGTTGTCGATGCATTTACCAATGTAAGGTTTAAGGGCAATCCTGCTGCTGTAGTTATAACGGGTAAATGGCTTAGCGAAGAAAAAATGCAAGAAATCGCTGCTGAAAATAACCTTTCAGAAACCGCATTTTTGGTAGAAGACGACAACGGTGTATTTGCTATACGCTGGTTCTCTCCCATAACGGAAATCGACTTTTGTGGTCACGCAACGCTGGCATCCGCGTTCGTAATCTTTAGCGAAAATTACCAACTACCGCACATTTTTCTATTCGCCAAATCGGTGGGTATGATGAAAGTCGTTAAGAAAGACGACGGATTCATTCAAATGGACTTCCCTAATAGAATGCCTAGCCCAGTCAGCGACGTACCTGAAGCGTTATTACAAGGGCTTTCCATCAAGCCCAAAAATGTTTTAAAAAATGACCAAGCTTATTTTGCTGTTTATTCCGACGAAGACGACGTTTTAAGTGTAATTCAAGACAGCGAGCAGCTTAAAACACTTGCGCCCTATGATGTGGTAGTGACAGCACCGGGTACGCAATTTGACTTTGTATCCCGTTATTTCTGGCCTGCGAACGGCGGTGATGAAGATCCGGTTACCGGTTCAATCCACACTGGGCTGGCGCCCTATTGGGCAAAAGTGTTTGGACGTTCAAAACTTATGGCTTATCAAGCATCTAAACGAGGTGGTACAGTGAAGTGTGAAGTAGCAGGTGATCGCGTGCTTATTTCTGGCCAAGCAGTGTCTTACCTTGAAGGTTATATTACTATTTAATAATTTAAAGAATAAAGCTGTAGAAGGAACTATATAAATGCAAAAAGTCGTTGAATTTAAAACTCGTAACTTTTGGTCTAGCCAACTCAATTTAGACACCCTTAACGAAGAAATTAAAAAGTACAACAATCAGGGCTGGCGTGTTATTCAAGTAACACCTGCGGCGTCGTTCTCCGCAAATATTCGTTCAGTATTGCTCCTTCTTGAAAAATAGAATAGTTGAAAGTAAAAACTAGAAAGAGCCGACCATTCCATTTACATTTCCTGGCGCAAACAAAAAAGCGGAAGATATTTAATCTTCCGCTTTCACTCACTCAACAACATACTGCTGTATCTTGTTCTATCTACGCAAACTCAGCGTTAGCGCCCTACTGCAATGCCTTCCCTACGAGGGTCTGCACCGCCAATTAGTTTGCCTGACTTAAACTGAATTCCGTGAAGACCACTGTTTAGATCCACTACTTTAACCTTGTGGCCAAGCGCTTTTAATGGCTCTTCAAGTTCAGCTATTGGTGTGCCTTTCTCTAACGCCGTATAGTCGTTTCGATTAGTAATTTTAGGAAGATTGATGGCCTGCTGAATATCCAAGCCAAAGTCTAAAACTCCAATTAGGGTTTGAGCGACGTAGCTTACAATTCTAGAGCCGCCCGGCGAGCCGACAACAACTTCTAGGTTCCCTTCTTTGTCGAAGACCATTGTAGGGCTCATCGCGCTTCTAGGGCGTTTACCAGGCTCTACGCGGTTGGGTACAGGAAAGCGGTTTTTAGTCGGCGAAAATGAAAAGTCGGTAAGCTGGTTGTTAAGCAAGAAGCCTTCTACCATAATTCCAGAACCAAACATAAACTCTATGCTAGTGGTCATTGATACTGCATTGCCTTCTTTGTCTACGATAGAGACGTGAGAGGTATTGGGCAGTTCCATTGAAGTACCAAGTGCAACATTCGCATCGGCATACGGGTTACCAGCGCGCTTACGGCGCCACTCTTTATCAACAGCAATATTCTCAGCCCGACGTTCAAGATAAGCCGTGTTGATCATGGCTGCAAACGGCAAGTTAGTAAAATCACTATCTGCTATAAACTTCTCACGATCAGCATACGAAAGCGCGCTTGCCTGTGTGTACAAATTCGCAAACTCAACTGAATCCGGCGCATACTGGCTAAGGTCAAAACCTTCTAACATTTTAAGAATTTGATAAACGTTCACACCACCAGAGCTAGGTGGCGCCATACCGCAGATACGCTTTTCGTGATATAGCCCACAAACAGGTTCGCGTTTTACAGGCTCGTAGCTTGCTAAATCTTCTAACGTCATCTGACCTGGGTTGATTTCAGCGCTATTTACCGCTTTTACTATTTTTTCAGCGACATCACCCTTCAATAAATAGTCGCTGCCCTTTTCCGCAATACCTTTTAAAGTCTTGGCGAGCTTTTTGTTTTTCTTAACCGTCCCCTCTTTTAACGGCAGTCCTGCCGGGAAGAAGTAAGTAGAGCTTGCAGGAAAAGTTTTAAGGCCTGGGTGGTAATCTAAGGCCACCAGCTTAGCTAAACGCGGCGACACTTTAAAACCATCTTCAGCTGTTTTAATAGTATCGTCGAATAGCGTATTCCAAGGTAGCTTACCAAACTCACTTTGAGCCATTTCTAATGCTTTTACCGCACCAGGCACGCCTACTGACTTACCGCCAACTACGGCATCTAACCAGCGCATTGGCTTGTTAACTTCAATGAACCAATGAGAATTGACGGCTTTGGGAGCGGTTTCACGTCCGTCGAAGGTGTGAAGTACTTTGTTCTTATTATCCCAATAAAGGATAAAGGCACCACCACCGATGCCTGATGATTGCGGTTCAACGAGAGAAAGCATTGATTGAACAGCCACTGCAGCATCTATCGCACTGCCGCCTTTTTCTAGAATATTCTTCCCCGCCCATGACGCATAGGGGTTTGCTGCCACTACCATATAGTCTTTGGCTTCAAAAGCCTTTTTCTCTATGTAGCCTGTAGCCGCTTCAGGCTCACCAACTTCGCGAGCTTGTTTAGCGTTAGCTCCAAAAATGAAGCAACTAGATAATGCAAGAGTAACTACTGAAGCTCTGAACAAAGCACTGCGTCTCAAAATAATACTTCCTCTTATTTAAATTTTTCGGGGTTAATTGGCCGTTTTTTTAGAAACGCATCAAACGCTTCTTGGGCTGCGGTTGTGCCCAACGCTTCCAAAAATATATCAAACTCTTCGTTCATTTGTTGATTTGTTCGCTCCCCGTCACCTTTTAATAGAGCTTTAGTCTGTCTAAGCGAGAACGAAGGCTTGGCGACAAGTTTGTCTACCGTAGTTTGAACGGTTTGATCCATTTCGTGTGCGTCAACAATTTTTGTCAGAATACCAAATTGATAAGCGTCGGTGGAGGTAAAAGGTTCGCCTAGCATTAACCACTCTGCCGCTTTGATATGACCTGCAACCTTAGGCAAAAGATAACTTGATGCATACTCGGGAACAAGCCCTAAGTTGATGAACGGTAGAACAAATCGGGTATCTGGTGTTGCGTATACAAAATCGCAGTGGAGTAAAAGCGTTGTGCCTATCCCCACCGCCAAGCCATGAACTTGCGCAATAACCGGTATGTTACACGCGGCTAGTGCACGCATAAATGCTGCTGTCTCAGGCACTTGGGCGTGATCTTGTTGCTGCGCAAAGTCGCCAATATCGTTACCTGCGGTAAAACAATCACCAGCACCTTTTATCACCACCACTTTCGTTGAGCCATCGTTCTTAACACCTAATATGGCATTCGCCATTTCTTGGTACATATCGCGTGTTAACGCATTTTTCTTGTCAGTCCGGTTGAGCGTAATGGTTAAGCACTGCTGATTATTTTCGGTAATGATGTAAGACATAATCACTCCTTTACTGTCGTCTTTTTTATTTCGGGTGTACTTCAGTTTTCACCCAGTAGGCAATTTCTGTATCATAGCCAGCAAATTCGAAATTCAAAAATAACTAACACTGATGATGTCACTGCCGTTTTCGCTTAAGTATAGCGCGGGTCCCCTTTTTATCGCGCTATGCTCCGTTGTCGCGTTTTTCTTTGAGCCTATGTCTGGCAATTATTTGGCTTACGACAGGTATGCCATTCAAGGTTTAGAAACTTGGCGCATAGTCAGCGGTAATATCGTGCATACGAATGGCTACCACCTACTTTTAAATTTAGCAGGTCTGACGCTGTTGTGGGCGCTACACGGCGAACATTATCGTATTGCCTTGTACTTAAAAGTTTTCGTGTGGTGCTGCCTGGGGACTAGTGTTGGACTTTACTTATTTTCACCCGATCTTATTTGGTACGCAGGTTTGTCTGGTGCGTTACACGGTATTTTCGCATGGGGCGCCTGTGTTGATATAAAAGAGAAAATGAAGTCGGGTTGGTTATTACTTATTGGCTTAGCTTTGAAAGTAGGATACGAACAAATGGACGGTAGCAGCGAACAAGTCGCAAACCTAATTGACGCAAAAGTTGCCGTAGATGCGCATTTGTTCGGCGCACTTACCGGTATCGCAATCTTTCTACTTATGTTTATTACCGCGAAAAGAAAATAGAAACTCGAGCAATATAGCATCACTCTTATTGCGCACCTTGAGTCGTGAAATAGATAAAATACGCTTTAGTAAGAGAATTACGATATTAAAAAAGGCCCGAATTCGTTGAATTTGGGCCTTTTTAGTAAGCTTTTATCCGTCTTAAATAGCTAACGCGCTGTGAGCAACTCAGTGGCTCTTAATCACTGGGTTGCACTCGCATTTCTGCCTATAAGTTTTCTTCGAATATCTTGTAGATACGGCGGTATTCATCAAGCCAAGAGCTTGGCTGTACGAAACCATGTGGCTCTACCGGATAAATAGCCGTTTCAAAATCTTCTTTCTCAAGCTCGATAAGACGCTGTACTAATCGCACGGTATCGTGGAAAAACACATTGTCATCAACCATAGGCGCATTGATAAGCAAAGGCTTTTCTAGTCCATCGGCAAAATAAATTGGCGAGCTACGCTCAAAAGCGATGGGATCGATATCAGGCGTATTCAGTATGTTTGCCGTATATGGCGTGTTGTAATGCGCCCAATCGGTTACCGGACGAAGCGCTGCACCTGCCGCAAATAGATCTGGGGCAGTAAACATAGACATGAAGGTCAAGAAGCCGCCGTATGAACCGCCGTATGTGCCAATACGCTCACGATCTACATTTGCATTTTCAACAAGCCAGTTAACACCATCACGCAAATCTTGCACTTCAGGCGTACCCATTTGACGGTAAATAGCGGTTCGCCAATCACGTCCGTAGCCAGCACTAGCGCGATAGTCCATATCTAGTACGACATAGCCTTGCTGCACAAGCATGCTGTGGAACATGTATTCTCGGAAGTAACCAGACCACCCCATGTGGACGTTTTGCAAATAGCCCGCACCGTGATTAAACACTACCGCTTTATTTGGTGCCGTCTTGTCGTAATTTTCCGGTAAATATACTCGTGCGTAAATAGGTGCATCGGTATGCGACGATTCAATAGCAACGATGTTAGGCACCGCCCATGGAAGTGCATTAAATTCAGCACTGGTACTTTGCGTTATTTGTTTTGCTGCAGCTGTTTCATCGGCAGGCTTAAAATAAAGCTCTTGTGGCTGATTCACTTTGCTATGGCTTAGTAGCAAGTTTTTACCATCAGGGCTAAGTGAATAGTCGGTCATACCATTCAAATCAGTCATGGTATCGATGGTATTGTCACTTAAATCTGCACGATAAACTTCGTAAAGACCCGGGTGCTCCATGTTAGCTTTAAAATAGATATAATTGTCATCACTAGAAAGGGTTAAATCGTCAACGATAAACCGGCCGCTAGTAAGCGCGACAGGTTTTTCGCCTGGCTTTTGAACATATAAGTGAGAGTAACCTGTATGCTCAGACTGATAGTAAAGCGTTTCGCTATCATTTAACCAATCAAACGCGTTGAAACGGTAGTTTACCCACGCATCGTCATGAAGCCTATGTTGGTTTTCTAGCGTTTTATTCGCTAAGTCGACCGTTGCAATCCAGCGGTCTTTGTTGTCCCACGCTTCTAGCATAACGGCAACAGCGTTACCGTTTTTGTGCCAGCGAATCGAAGGTTTAGTCCAGTACCAGCTTTGCAGCAAGGTAATGTCGCGCGGCAAACGGTTCACTTCATAGGTCTCGCCTTTTGCCTTCGCGTTTTCTGCTTTAACGTCTGCAAGTACATCGTCATTGTAACCAGGCAGATTGAAGTATTTAAGTTCGCTTTTCTCGCCAGTTTTAATATTTAGCAGCCAAAGTGTGTGATTTACCGATTCTGCATCAGCCACACGTTGGCGTACTGGTTTCGCGGCGATACGGCTGTCTTCTTGGATATAATGCGGCATGATGTCGCTGTCATCACGAGTCGGCTTACTTTCCGTGGTGGAGACTACTGCGAAGTTACCCGCAGGTGATACGCTGATTCCCGCTAGTCGATGTGACTTATCAAAGTAAAATGGCGTAGGTGCTACACTGCTGTTTTCTTTGGCCAACGCTTTTTGAGCGTCGTCTTTTTCTTGTCTGTTTTTGCGCTGCAGTTTGATATATTCCACTAGCGACTGTTGCTGCTCGGCAATATAATCTTTAGGCTGCTCAACCGCTTTCGGTTCGTCGCTAAACTCCCAGCTCAATAATTCTTCGCGGGTGCCGTTAGATAGGTCTATAGCAATGAACTTGTTACCGCTTAACGCCATTAAGCGACCATCAGTCATAAATGAAAGCGTTGACAGCGCATTCCCGCCACGCGCGATCCGCACGGTTTCACCGTTAGTAAATTGCACATAAACACTGTCTTCAAATGAATAAGCAATTACACCGTCATTTCTTACTACACGTTCGTCAAAACGGTATTTGTGCAAATCGGACAATGGTGCTTTTACGGCGTTTGCTGGATTAGAAAGTTCTGCAATATAAACATCTGTCAGTGCACTATCTTGTCTTTCCTTTTCAAAAACAATTTTATCGCCATTCACCGACCACCCCATACCTTCAGGTAGCGCGCCCATCCATTGAGGATCTGACATTATTTGCTTTAAAGTAATTTCACCTTTTTGCGCGTTCTTCTGAGACGCTACATCTGGTGTAACGGTTTGCTGAACTATGGCAGCCGGAAGCGATGTAGAGGTTGTTTGACTAGAGGGTTCGTAAGTGGTGCTTGCACATCCGCCCAACGCAAAGGTAATACTAGCCGCGATGAGTAAAGAAGAGTATTTTTTCATTATTTTAAGTCGTTGTTATGTAAAAATCGTTAACATTATACGCAGAGCCATAGCTAAAGCGCTAACGTTCATCGAGTGTGATAGTGAACCAAACGTAAACCATTGCCGTTTATGGTCTTGGAATAAGGTCTGATGATCTTCAACAAAATAACAAAAATTAACTGATGAGGTAAAACACGATGAAAGCAAAAGGTATTGTACCGGCGCTTCTTGCGCTCAGCTTTTTCACATCTGCCAGCTTTGCGAACGAATGCCCTAGCGTACTTAAATTTATGAAACGTAAGCTTAACTCGCAAGAAACGGTAAATTTGTGCAGTGAATATGGGGGAAAGACACTACTTGTCGTTAACACAGCCAGCTATTGCGGTTTCACGCCACAATTTGAAGGATTAGAAGCGCTATACAGCGACTATAAAGATAAGGACTTTGTCGTACTTGGTTTCCCTTCTCACGACTTCAACCAAGAAGACAGCGATGAGGGCAAAACGGCAGAGCTATGTGAATTAACCTATGGCGTGAAGTTTCCGATGTTCGAACCAGTATCGGTAAAAGGTGACGACGCAGATCCTATGTATAGAATGCTTAAAACCGCTACCGGGAAAGCACCCTCTTGGAATTTCAATAAATACTTAATTGATAGCACGGGTAAACAAATCACTCATTACCCAAGCTCAACTAAACCTACTGATCCTGCCTTCATTGCCGATGTAGAAGCACTCATTAAAGGTGAATAGGTATTTAATTATTTATTCTTGTTCATTTGAAAGCATAGCCGTAAAAGCTCTGCGCATAAAAAAGCCCCGCCTAACAGGCGGGGCAATCAAGCACACTCAACTTGGAACACACTTTTAGCTGAAAACATACTTCCTACGTTTTAGCTAACTGCATTAATTTAGTGTGTTTAGTTGTTGGTTAGTTCAATAATTTTTTCACTTGCTTCAGCAAAAGCCTTGTTTGCTTGCTCTTCGCCCATGTTAAGTCCTTCAGCATAAACGAATTTTATATCGCTAATACCTATGAAATTTAAAAAGTGTTTTAAGTATGGCGTCTGTGTATCGAAGTCAGACCCAGCATATACACCACCGCGAGCAGCAAAAACCGTGGCTGATTTATTTTCTAGCAAACCGACAGGACCTGTCTCGGTATACTTAAATGTTATGCCCGCTCGTGCAATACGGTCGAAATAGGCTTTCAAGCTCGATGGAATACCAAAATTGTACATTGGAACTGCCAATACAATTTCATCAGCCGCTTTCACTGCTTCAACAATATCGTCAGAGACTTTTGCCAATGCCTGCTGTGATTCATTTCGCTCAGATGCTTCAGTCATCCACGCCTGCATCTCTTCGCCTGTTAGGTGAGGAAGCGCCAGCGAGGCTACATCAACACGCTTAATATGTACTGAGCCATCACTTTCAATTTTTGAAAGATATTCGTTTGCTATTTTTGAAGAATTACCTTGTTCGCCACTAAGGCTGGAAAATATAGCTAAAACTGTTTTCATGCCGCACTCCAATGTTTGTTATCTCGTTAATACACAACTATGTTAGCGGAATAAGTTTGGATGAAAATCTCAAAAATATGAGGTAATCGTTCTAATTTTCAGAACGAAATTAGGCAAAATGAAACTTTTGTAAATTGATTGAAAACATTACATTACTTTAATGTTGCAAGGAGGTTGATCTTCCCTTATTTGCTTCGCGTAATCGAGTTTGCCACAACACAATTAAGAGGATACAAAAAATGAGAAGGACCAAAGCGCTCCTTGCATGTTCAATCTTACCACTATTTTTGATCGGCTGCTCTGACGATGACGACGATGTCGTACAAGAGCCCACACCCGCCCCAGAATACGCAAACGTTCGAGTTGTTCACGCAGCATCAGACGCACCAATGGTAAACATTACTGCTAATGACGCCATACTCAACGATCTTGAAAGCGTTGATTACCAAGTCGCTTCATCGCGTTTTGAGGTGGAAACAGGTACATACGATATTGGTGTTACAGGTATTCTTCCAGGTGAAAACGCTGAAGTGCTGCAAGCTGACGTAACGTTAGAAGCTGACGTGAACTACGATATTTTTGCCGTCGGTAATGTTGGCGATGAAACATTATCGCTTTTAACTGTGACCAGTATGGAAACCGCAGTTGATGCTGGTAACGCTCAAGTACAGATTGTACATGCAGCGTCTATGGCCCCAACGGTTGATATTTACGTTACAGCACCAGACACAGATATCACTGCCGAGCAGCCGCTTGTTACTGCCGAATTTACCGACGCAACAGATTTGATTCAAGTACCTGCGGGCGATTATCAAATCCGCATTACACCGGCAGGTGATACAACGGTTGTATACGACTCGGGTACGGTTAACTTAGCTGACGGTGCTGATTTGCTTATTGCAGCAACTAATAACGTAGGTACAGGTGACTCACCAGTAACATTATTGGCAGCAGACGGTGACAGCAGTTTCAAAATTTGGGATTCAGAGGCAGGTGCCGAAATTCGCGTAGTACATGGTATTAGCGACGCGCCAGCGGTGGACGTTATTGCCAATAACGAGATTGTGCTAGTAGACGGCATTCAGTTCCCACGCACCACCGATTACCTGTCTGTTGCTGCGGGTGATTACTTAATTGATGTTGTAGCCGATAGTGACAACAGTGTTGTGGCTGTTGACGATGCAGAATTGACACTAGATGTAGGTATGTCTTATACCGCTATCGCGAACAATGTACTAGCAGCACCTGAGCTAGATGTATTAGTGGATATGCCTCGCTCAGTCGCGACAGAAGCTAAAGTGCGCATTGTACATGCTTCACCTTCAGCAGGTAACGTAGACATTTACGTAACTGCAGATGGTGAAATTGATGCGGTTGACCCGGCATTTACCGATATTGCCTATGAGACTGGTGAGCTTGTTGAAACAGGTTACGTAAGCTTGGCGGAAGGTGACTACGTAGTGACGGTTACGCCTACTGGTACCAAGACAGCGGCAATTGAAACAGACGTCTTATCATTAGAAAATGGCGAAATTTACACAGCAATTGCACTAGACGGCGCAATGGAAGGTGATTTACCTCAATTAGCATTACTTGATGGCCTAGCACCACCTCCACCTGCTTTTAACGCTGACATGACTTACAACGTTAATTTAAGTGGCTCACAAGAAGTGCCTGCTGTTGATACCATGTCAACTGCAACAGCAGTCGTTGAGATTGACGAAGACTTGCCTGCATTTAGTGTAAGCGTTGACGTTTCAGGCCTAACTGACGTTACGGGTGTACACGTACACGATGGCGGCATCGGCATGAATGGGCCAGTTGCCTTCCCACTAACTGATGCTGGCAATGGTACGTATGTTTTAGCTGAAACTAATATTTCACCTAGCAACTTAGACGCACTTACCAGCGGTGAGTGGTATTTAAATGTTCACACTACCGCTAACCCTAATGGTGAAGTGCGCGGTCAAATTGTACCCGACACAACTGCGGTAGTAACCTTCTCACTAAGCGGCAGCCAAGAGGTGCCAGCGGTTGACACCATGGCAATGGGGTCTGGCTATGCTCTTTTCGATACCACGGACAACAACGTTTCTCTTGTGGCGGTAACCACTATTGAAAATGCGACTATGGCGCACATTCATACCGGGTTTGCTGGTGAAAATGGTGACGTACTTGTAGGACTTGTGGAAAGTGAAAGCACTGCTGGCGTTTGGATGACAGACGGAAGCATAGCGCTAGATGAAGCTACAGCTACTCAACTACTGGCTGGTGGTCATTATGTGAATGTGCATACAGCAGCCAATACTGGTGGCGAAATTCGAGGTCAGATCACGCCTGACAACATTGAAGTGTACGGCATCATTGCCAACGGCCTACAAGAAGTGCCTGCAGTAACTACTACAGCAAGCGGCGCTGGTGCATTTACTTTGAATACATCAACAGGTGCACTGTCAGGAAGCGTAACTATAACTGGTATGACAGCCAACATGGCTCACATTCATGAGGGTGAAATGGGCGTAAATGGAGATGTTCTAATCGGACTTACTGCCGGTACCAGCGGTATGTGGTCTGTACCAGCTAATACTACGTTAACCAATGAGCAAATGGGCGTGATGGCAGACGGAGGTCTTTACACTAACTTCCACTCAGATGCATTCCCAAGCGGTGAAATTCGTGGACAAATTACGCTAGGTTTTGACTAACAGGGTCCGGTCACACGTATTGCTTTAAGTATATTGAAGGCAATTAGTACAAAATAAAAAAGGGGCGAAAGCCCCTTTTTCTTTACTCGAACTCAGCAAAACATTGCCTAGATCGTGTTTAGCGCTGCTTCAAAATCCGCGATCAGATCCTGAGTGTCTTCAATACCTACCGAAATACGTAGCATGGTATCGGAAATCCCCATAAGTTCACGTTCCTCTGCCGTGTTCTCGAAATAAATAGTAGGTGCTACAGGTAGTGCGAGGGTACGATTATCGCCTAAGTGTGTGGCGCAGATTACCAGCTCCATCTCGTTTAAAAACGCAACAGGGTCAGCACCATCAATTAGATCAAAACTCAAAATTGCACCGTAGCCACCGTTAAGGTATTCCCGTGCCATAAAATGCTGAGGGTGATCGGCAAGACCTGGATAAAACACTTTAGAGACTTTCGGGTGATTATCTAGAAAGGTTGCTAGCTGCATAGCATTGTGTTGGCTTCGAGATAAACGCAAATCTAAGGTTTCCATGCCTAAAGCGATAGCCGTGGCTGATTGAGGTGCCAATGTAGCGCCTAAATCACGAAGGCCTTTCTTTTTGATTTGAGTAATGCCCCACTGTGCTGTATCCGCAACCTGATAAGCAGGCTTGAGGTTGTCAAACTTTGTCCAGTCAAAGTTGCCAGTGTCGACTACTGCGCCGCCTAATACATTGCCGTGACCTGCTATATATTTGGTTAATGAGCAAAACACCAATGATGCCTTAACATCTTTTGCGTAGAAAACAGGTGGCGGCGTCATAGTGTTATCAACCATAAACAGCATGTGCTTTTCTTCACAGAATTGACCAATGGCATGAAGATCAGCAACCTGAGTTACAGGGTTTGCCACGGTTTCCGTGTAGACACCTTTTGTGTTTGGCTGATACGCTTCTTTAACTTGTTGAATGTCGGTTACATCAGTGTAAGTAACCTGCACACCGAAGTCTTTAATTGTTTCGAAAAAGCTTCTTGTGTTGCCGAAAAGGTATTGGCTTACGATTAAATGATCGCCCGCCTTTAACAAGGCAAATAATGAGCTGCTAATGGCCGCCATACCGGTTGAGTAGCATAACGTACCTACACCGCCTTCTAAGTCATTTAGAATATTTTGTAATGCAGCCACCGAAGGCGAAGAAGAACGAGAGTATACGTGAGCTGCGCGCTTGCCTTGAAACGCATCTATGATGCCTTGCGCATCCTTAAACTCAAAAAGAACCGAATTAGATGTGCTGCTGTGAACACCACCATGTTCCGGGGTGTTTAGCATGCGATCAGAATGTACCTGACGGGTTGTGAATCCCAATTTTGTCACGGGTGAAGCTCCGAAAATAGATGTTTGCGACCTAGCCAAATACGCACCGTATTAGTCTATTTATGACAGATGCGTACATACCACTTACAAAAATGGTTATGGCTTTATAATGCAGTTTTTAGGATATTTTGCGCAAACATTATCATAAAACGTATAAATAGTTTGCATTTGTTCATCTATATTAGTCACTTTCTGAATAATTGGCCCCAATACAATTCTTTTTCTAGCGTAGTCCAAACCTATGACTTGAACAGGAATTTCAGCTTGTTGTGCAATATGCATAAACCCCATTTTCCATGGATAAATGGGGCTACGAGTACCTTCTGGCGCTAAGGCAAGAATAAGCTGATCAGCCTCTTTAATTTTATTTGCAATAGAGGTGACCACGCCGTGAGCTTTACTTCTTTCAATGGGAATGCCCCCTAGCCTCCTTACAATGGCACCTAATGGTGGCTTAAAGATGGTGTGTTTACCAAAAAAGTTAATATTCAGCTTGAATGAAAAAACCACGAATAAGCCAATAAAAAAGTCCCAGTTTGATGTATGCGGTGCTACCGCTAATATGGCTTTTTTCTGATTAATCAGTTCGCCTTCTACTTGCCAGCCTCTTTTTGTGAGCACCCACGCGGCAAACGAAGACAGCCAGTTTGGCCACTTACGAGGGATACTGCTCCCTACGACGACTTTACTGGCTAATTTAGAGTGGTTATTAGAATGCGAGGGTTTTGTCATTATTATTATGCTCTGCTTTTTGTTCTATTATGGGTTTTATTTAAGATTTGGTTTGGCAATTTATATACTGGTGAGCTATATCACATGGCATTATTGGCAGTTTGCTTTCAATACTTCATTTACCTTCGTGCTTTCTTTTTCTGTTTTGTACCCGCATATTCCTTTATTACGTAACACACTATACTGCACGTAACACATCATACTGCGCGTACATTAACGAAGAGTAATCAAAATAGAAATGTAACGCAATTGTTAACAGAAGCAATTCAGCTATGTGTGGTGGACAAGTTAAGAAAAGGACACTAGTACGCTATGTGTATTTTATTTATCGCAAACAAGATGCGAGATGACTACCCTCTTATCATTGCGGCGAATCGAGACGAGTTTTACGCAAGACCGACTGCACCTTCAACATTTTGGGAAAGCCACCCGCACTTGCTTGCGGGGCAGGATTTAGAAGCTGACGGCACTTGGATGGGTGTTACGCGTAACGGGAAAATTGCAGCGCTTACCAATGTGAGAGACCCACACAACATCAATAAAAATGCAGTATCCCGCGGGGCATTAGCTGCTAATTGGCTTAAACAAAACCCGGCCCAAAAAGATTATGACGAGCAGTCAGCATATTTAGCTACGCTTGAAGAAACTCGTCACCAGTACAACGGATATAACTTAATATTTGGTGATGTAAATGCACTTCGCGTTTACAACAACGTAAACAATTCGACCCATTCAATTGATACCGGTGTATATGGGTTGTCAAATGCTGATATTGCTACTCCTTGGCCAAAAGTCACTCAAGGCGTTACTGCCTTAAATGACTATGTGCAGCATCAAAGCACAATCAATGATGACGATTTATTTGATATTTTACGTCACGAAAATAAGGCAGAGGATGCCCAGCTACCCGACACGGGTATAGGTTATGAATGGGAGAAGGCATTATCTTCCATTTTCATTCAAACCGAAAAATACGGCACGCGTACGTCTACCTTGTTGTTGATTGATAAAAACAATACGCTCACTTGGAAGGAACGTCGGTTCTCAGACAAAGGAAAAGCATTGGAAACTCGTGCCTTTTCTTTTTCAATTTAAGGTATTTTTGAAATGAAACTTTCGTTTACGCTTTATAAAGCAGATTAATTGAAATATTTTCAACCTTTAGGGGTCGTTTTTTCTACCATCGGTGGCATAATGCCTGCCTGCTAATTATTGCACACCAACGTAACGTGAGGACATATCGTGTTTGAAGTATTACCCCATCTCGCCCCAGATCCAATTCTTGGCCTGTCAGCTGCTTTTCGTGAAGACACCAACCCAAATAAAATCGATTTAGGTGTTGGCGTTTATAAAGATGAGCAAGGTAATACCCCTATTCTTTCAAGTGTCGCAAAAGCGCAAAAAGTGCTTTTAGACAAAGAAACCAGCAAAACCTACATTACGCCTCAGGGCAACCAAGGTTTTATCGACGGTATGTTGTCTTTGCTTTTAGGTAAGAATAGCCCTGTACTTCTTGCTGACCGCGTTGCTGCGGTTCAAGCTCCAGGTGGTTGTGGCGCGCTGCGTATTCTTTCAGAGTTGCTAGTGCGTTGTAATGAAAATGGCAAAGTATGGGTAAGTGACCCAACATGGGCTAACCATATTCCACTTATCGGCTCTGCGGGCCTTAAAATTGAAACCTACCCGTACTTCGATAAAGCATCAGCGAGCATTCGTTTCGACGCTATGATGGAAACCCTTCGCAAAACTGAAAAAGGCGATATCGTTCTTCTTCACGGCTGTTGTCACAACCCAACAGGTGCAGATCTTACTAATGCACAATGGGATGAAGTACTAGAAGTAGCGAAAGAGCGTGAATTCTTACCTTTCATCGATGT
The DNA here is from genome assembly GCF_056311775.1 of Alteromonas sp. ABH4_454. Taxonomy (NCBI): domain Bacteria; kingdom Pseudomonadati; phylum Pseudomonadota; class Gammaproteobacteria; order Alteromonadales; family Alteromonadaceae; genus Alteromonas; species Alteromonas sp. ABH4_454. The sequence continues at coordinate 3,245,160 of NZ_CM149972.1, forward strand.
GGCTTACCTTGGTTTCGGTGAAGGTTTAGACGAAGATGCTTATGGCATGCGTTTGTTGGTCGAAAATCTTCCAGAAGTAATTGTAGCGGCGTCTTGCTCTAAAAACTTCGGCCTTTATCGCGAGCGCGTTGGTCTTGCAGCTATCATCACTGAAGATTCAGCAACCCGTAAAATTGCGCAGGGTCAAATTCAGTCAATCGCACGTGGCATCTACTCGATGCCGCCAAGCTACGGTGGTGCACTAGTAGACATCATTCTTTCTGACGAAGCACTTAATAACGAGTGGGTATCTGAAGTGAACGAAATGCGCGACCGCATGAAGTCTCTACGTGCCATGCTTGTTCAAAACCTTCACGATAATGGCTCACCAAAAGACTTTAGCTTCGTGAACGACCAAAAAGGTATGTTCTCATTCTTGTGTATCACACCTGAGCAAGTGCGCGAAGTACGTGAAAAGCATAGCGTTTACTTTGTAGATTCTAGTCGCGTAAACATTGCGGGCATCAATCAAGAAAACGTGGAAACACTAGCGAAAGCATTGGTGTCAGTGCTGTAACTGAAAACTAGCGGTTTCAAAATTTCAAAAGGCAGAGTTTGATACTCTGCCTTTTTTGTTTTCGTTCGAATTATTCGCCTTTCCCTTCTCCTTTCGCCCTTGCTTCTTGTGCGACAAGTGTATTCATACATGCTTTCAATTGCAGTTAGTCACACTTCCTAACAAATTTACCTTGTGCTTTATATACTTTTTTATGGGGCATACATAACAATATCGTTACACTATAACGATGTTAACGTAGACGTTAACTTTGTATTTATTAATACTGACGTATCACAATGAGATTAACGACAAGAACAAGGATCACTGATGTCTAAAGTAAGTGTATTTTGTATTTCTGCCGCATTGCTAGGCAGTGCTATGCAGGTAGATGCTAAGGAAGGCATGTTCACCCCAGAACAGCTCCCCTCAATTGCAGGAGACTTAAAAGAAACCGGTTTGGCAATTCCTGCCAGCAGCATTAACGATTTAACCGCCTTTCCTATGGGTGCAATTGTATCACTTGGTGGGTGTTCAGCATCCTTTGTGTCTGACAAAGGCTTAGCAGTAACCAATCATCACTGCGCACGCGGTTCAGTGCAATACAACAGCACCCCAGAAAACAACTACTTAAAAGACGGCTTTTTAGCGAAGGAAATTGGTGATGAACTACCCGCAGCACCGGGTACACGCATGTTCGTTACGGTCGATTTTTCTGACGTAACCGACAAAGTTATTGGCGGTATCGGTGATGATGTTCAAGGGCGTGAACGCTACGACCTTATCGAAGCTAATCGTAAAGCACTCATTGCAGAATGTGAGTCTGAAGCAGGATTCCGCTGCTCTGTTCCTTCGTTTTTCCAAGGCCTTGAGTATAAGCTTATTAAACAAATGGAAATCCGTGACGTGCGTATTGCCTATGCGCCTGCTGACTCCATCGGTAAATACGGCGGTGATGTAGATAACTGGATGTGGCCTCGTCACACTGGTGATTTTTCTTTCTATCGTGCTTATGTGGGTAAAGACGGCAAACCAGCTGATTACAGTGAAGACAACGTACCATTTAAACCAGACCATTTCTTAAAAGTTTCAGCTGCTGGCCTTGAAGACGGCGACTTTGTAATGGCGGCGGGTTACCCGGGCTCAACCAATCGTTATGCCCGTTTATCGCAAGTCTCTTACACATTTGATTGGCTATATCCAACCTACCTTGAGCTAGTGGATGCGTGGATTAAAACCATTGAAAATGCGTCTGAAGAAGGCAGTGATGCACGCATTAAGTATGAAGCAACGCTAGCGGGCTTAAACAACTTTCACAAAAACACCTTGGGGCAGCTTTCTGGCGCCAAACGTGTTGGACTCGTTCCCCGTCGCGCAGAGCGTGAAGAGCAGCTGGCAACATGGCTTGATAAAAACGGTAAGAGTGAAATGAAGCAAGCATTGGCTGCTCTTGACGCGGTTAGCGCTGAACAAATGCAAATGAACAAGCAAAACTTCTGGTACAACAACCTAAGTCGCGCACAGCTTTTATCCTCTGCCCAAAACCTCTATCGCAATGCTATTGAGAGAGAAAAGCCAGATGCCGAGCGTGAGCGTGGGTATCAAGAGCGTGATCAAATACGCATTAAAGAAGGCGTAGAACGCATTGAGCGCCGTTTTGATGCGGTTGTTGATCAAGCTGTGTGGCAAAAGATGATCAGCATGTACCTAGAGCAGCCTGAAGAAAACCGCGTTGCGGCTTTCGATAAAGCAGTAGGCATTGATGGTGATACTGACGGAAAAACGCTTCAGAAGAAGTTAAAAGCGTTTTACGACAATACTTCACTTACCAGCACTGAGGAGCGTTTAAAATGGTTAACCGCAAGCCGTGCTGATTTTGAAAACAGCAATGACCCATTCATTAAGCTGGCAGTTGCACTTTTCGATACCGAAATGGCAATCGAAGATGAAAGCAAAACGCTAAGCGGTAAAGCTGCTGCACTTCGTCCTAAATACATGAGTGCGATTATCGAGTGGCAAAAATCTTTAGGCAGCCTTGCTTACCCAGATGCAAACAGCACGCTTCGTGTGACTTACGGTAATGTGATGGGCGGTTCGCCAAAAGATGGCCTTATCTACGAACCCTTCACTCGTCTTGAAGGCATTACGGAAAAAGATACCGGCGAAACACCGTTTGATTCACCGAAAAAGCAGCTAGAGCTTATTGAAGACAAGCAGTACGGTCCGTACAAACTTGAAGACATCAATAGCGTACCGGTTAATTTCCTAACGGATTTAGATTCTACAGGCGGTAATTCGGGTTCAGCAACGCTTAACGCAAAAGCAGAACTAATCGGGTTGCTGTTTGACGGTACATTTGAAAGCGTTAATTCAGATTGGGACTTTGACCCGAAAACAACCCGTACCATCCATGTGGATAGCCGCTACATGCTATGGGTAATGGAATACGTTGACGGTGCTACAAACCTCATCGAAGAAATGACCATCGTAAAATAACGACTGCGCCAATGGTGGGGTCAGAGTCGCGACTCTGACCCTACTACTTTACGATGCAATGGAGAACGTTATGAGAATACTAGTAAGACTTGTGAGTATCGCCGTGGCTGCATATGCATGCTATAGCGGCTTAATAACCGACGAGTGGAAAGCATCTATCGCTATTATTGCTCTGTGTGCATTGGTATTTTTAGTATCGTTTGCCAAAAAGACTGGCGCCAGCAAGTCCAGTTCCCACGGAGACAGTAGCGCTGCCATTTACACGCCAAGTATCAGTTCAAATTCAAACTCATCTTGCGGCAGTGATGCCGGCGGCGGCGACTGCTAAAGCTAATGGGGTCAGAATACTTTTTTCAGTATACAAAGTACGCTGACCCCATATTTTATGTTGACGGTGCAACAAACCTCATCGAAGAAATGACCATCGTAAAATAGCGACAGCGCCAATAGTAGGGTCAGAGTCCCGACTCTGACCCCAATATTTTATTTGAGGTTGCGGAGGCCTTGGGTTAAGAGGCGGTCTAGCGCATTGGCAAAGTTTTGTTTGTCGCGCTGGGAGAACGCCTTTGGACCGCCTGTGTGTTCGCCACTTGAACGCATGGTGTCCATGAAGTCTCGCATACCTAAAATCTGCTTGATAGACGACTTGTCGTATTCCTCACCGCGGTTGTTTAATGCGAACGCGTTTTTTGCCAGAACATCAGCAGCCAATGGGATGTCGTTGGTTATTACCAAATCACCCGCTTCACACTTCTCTACAATGTAATCGTCAGCAGCATCAAAGCCAGAAGGCACTTGCGTTAAGGTGATGTGTTTGTCTGGTGGGACAGACATAAAATGATTAGCCACCAAAGACAAAGGCAGCTTGGTACGTCTAGCTGCCTTAAAAAGAATGTCTTTGATAACCGCAGGGCACGCGTCGGCGTCAACCCATATATGCATGGTCGTATCTCGTAATTGAAACTAATTACGCTAGCATACCACCATCTACTACCACTGTCGTGCCTGTGGTGTAGCTTGATGCATCTGAAACTAAGTATAGTACTGTGCCGGCCATTTCGTCTGGGTCGGCTACGCGGCCTAGCGGAATAACTTTCAGCGCGTGCTTCAAGATTTGCTCGTTGGTTGTTAACGCTGACGCAAACTTGGTGTCGGTCAAACCTGGCAGTAATGCGTTTACGCGAATGTTTAAGCTACCGCACTCTTTAGCGAATGACTTAGTCATACTAATAACGGCTGCTTTGGTAATAGAGTAAATACCTTGCATGTCGCCCGGTGTTACGCCGTTTACTGAAGCGGTATTGAGTATGACGCCACCGCCCTGCTCTTTCATCATTTTGCCTGCTTCAATCGACATGAAGAAGTAGCCACGAATATTCACGTCTACAGTCTTGTTATAAGCGCCTAAATCTGTATCTAAAATATGACCAAAATAAGGATTTGCCGCCGCGTTATTTACAAGAATATCCAGCTTACCGAAATCACGTTTGATGACATTGAAGGTTTCGGTAATTTGCTCCATTTCACCTACGTGGCACGCCAGCGCCGTTGCTTTTCCACCTGCGTCGCGAATTGAAGATGCAACCGCTTCACAGCCGTCAATTTTGCGGCTTGATACAATAACGTGAGCACCATACTGAGCCAGCAACCGAGCAATAGATTCGCCGATACCGCGGCTAGCACCAGTTACTAGTGCAACTTTTCCTGTTAAATCAAATAGGTTGTTCATTAAACATTCCTTCTCTTGCTGTTTTTACGCAAACTACGTAGCACAGTGTCCTATCTACGATAGCTGCATTTGTCGTGTAATAAGTCTTTTAAAGGCTTTAAAAATACGCTCCCCAAAAGCTTATCGTTTTATCTTCGCCACACTTGACTCTTATGCCAACATACCGCCGTCAAGTACCACAGACTGCCCCGTCATAAATGACGATTCATCACTACACAGCCATGCAATAGCATTTGCAATTTCTTCAGGCTTACCCAAGCGTTTCATTGGGTTGGCTGCAATTAACCCTTTTTGACCGCGTTCATCTAATTTAGATAGCACGCCTTGAACCATAGGCGTATCAACAAAACTCGGGCATACCGCGTTGATACGAATATTCGCTCGCGCGTATTCCACCGCTGCCGATTTAGTCAGCCCTATTACCCCGTGTTTAGACGCACTATAAGCACTTATCATGGGCGCTGAGCGTAGCCCTGCTACAGAAGCGATATTGATTATATGACCGCCACCTGTAGTGGTCATATGCTTCAGCGCGTTTTTCATGCAATACCAAACGCCTGCCAAGTTAACCTGAATGTTTTTCATAAACATCGCGTCGTCGACTTCGGTAAGAGGCGCAGGAAAATGGTCGATACCCGCGTTGTTTATGATCACATCTATCTTTTCAAGATGAGAAAGGGCCGTTTCGAACATCGCCTTGACCTGAGCAGGGTCGGTAACATCAACCGCCACTGCATAGGCTTTACCACCTGATGCAATAATTTCTTCAGCCAGTGTTTTGGCGTTCTCTTCGTTTAGATCGGCAATACCTACTATTGCACCACGTGCACTTAAAACGCGAGCTGACGCGGCACCGATCCCCGAGCCACCACCAGTAATAAGAATATGTTTACCTTCAACATTTGCAGCTACATTCATTAGCTGTACTCCAGTTTAATTTATGTGCGCTGCATCTTCTTCTGCAATGTCTTAAGCGCACATAGTAATGATATAAATTTAGAAATAGCTTGCCTTAACGTTGTTGCAAGATGCTTCTCGTGACGTCAGTACTTCTATATCGCGGCTTACTAGCGGTAGTTCCCAATTTAAAAAATACTCTGCTGCGGCAAGTTTTCCTTCGTAGAAGTCAACATCCTGATCCCCTGCACCATTACTTAACGCTTGTTCGGCAACATTAGCTTGGCGCAGCCATATCCAACTCACTACACAGCTTGAAAATATGTTTAAGAAGCAGCTTGCGTTGGTTAACAACACAGACTGTTTGTCAGAACGCAAATCTGCAGCAGCTTGTTGTATAAGTGCGCCAAGCTGGTCTAAATAAGGTTTTAATTTTGCTGCCAGCGCCTGTGCTCTCGGCGTTTCTGCACGCTTCATGTCGCTTGTTACTCGCGCTAGTAAAACTTGCAAACCTTTACCATCGTGCTGCCACAATTTTCTTCCTAGCAGGTCTAACGCCTGAATACCGTTGGTGCCTTCGTGAATTGGGTTTAGGCGGTTATCGCGCCAGCATTGCTCAACCGGGTATTCGCGGGTGTAGCCAGCGCCGCCTAAAATCTGAATCGCCAAGTCGTTAGCTTTAGGGCCAAACTCTGACGGCCACGCCTTAAATACAGGGGTTAAAAGGTCAAGGAGCTGAGAAAGCTCAGTGCGCTTTTCACTGTCTGCTTCGGTTTCCATTTCATCAATCAACATGCTGCCGTATAAGCAAAGGGACATACCGCCTTCACAATACGCTTTCTGCGCTAGCAGCATACGGCGAACATCACCGTGATTAATAATAGGCGTTGGTTCGTCTTCAGGAGCTAAATTTGGCGCTGCGCGCCCTTGTGTGCGGTCTTTAGCATATTCTAGTGAATAGCGATAACCGCGATACCCAATCATTGCCGCACCGTAGCCCACACCAATGCGCGCTTCGTTCATCATCATGAACATATAGCGCAAACCTTGATGGGCTTCTCCGATTAGGTAGCCGTGGCAATCGCCATTTTCACCAAAGGTCAATGCAGTTGAAGTGGTACCTCTATAGCCCATTTTATGAATAAGGCCGGCAAGAGTTACATCATTGCGTACATCTGGGTTACCGTCAGCATCAAGTCGGTACTTAGGTACGGCAAATAGTGAAATGCCTTTAACACCAGCCGGACCGCCAGGAATTTTTGCTAGTACCAAATGAACTATATTATCGGAAAGCTCATGTTCACCGCCAGAGATATAAATTTTGCTACCTTTGATGCGGTACGTACCATCATCTTGTGGCTTCGCAGAGGTTCGAATATCAGCAAGTGACGAGCCCGCATGAGGCTCGGTAAGCGCCATTGTTCCAGTGAAGTCACCTGCTAGCATTTTTGATAGAAAAGCGCTTTTGATATCGTCTGAGGCAAAGTGTTTAATTACATTGGCGGCAACTGCTGTTAAAAAAGGATATGCGGTAGACGACGGATTTGCCGCTAAAAAGTAGCCCGCACAGGCATTCATTACGGTGACGGGAAGCTGCATGCCACCATCTTCAAAGTCGAAATGACCCGCAATAAAGCCTGATTCCCTGTATGTATCGAAAGCGACTTTCACTTCGTCGATCATAGATACTTTGGTGCCATCAAACGTAGGCTCATTTTTGTCAGCTACTGCGTTATGAGGAAGAAACAGTTCTTCTGCCATCTTTTCTGCCATATCTATAACGGCGTTAAAGGTTTCAACATTGTGTTCTTCAAAACGTGGCTTTTCGCACAGTACTGCTGTGTTCAATACCTCGTACAGCTGAAATTGCATTTCACGGCGTGGAATAAGTTGGTCGGCCATGTTGTTCTGTCCTCTACGAATATTTGTTAACGCATTGTGTCATATTCGTTATCATGTCATTATTGTCATTTATGACACAATAATGGCCAATACCGCCAACAATCACTGTGTTTTATTTTGTTTTATAAATTTAATTATTTTTATGAATAGCGCTAAATTTACTGTTACCGTTCTCGGTTTCGATCAAGCCTTGGCATCTGCCATTACAGGCGCACTTGATGTATTTGCGTTTGCTGGTATTAGCTGGCAGCGAATTCACAATTTGCCCACTGCACCACAATTTAAAGTTCAACTGGCGAGTCATCACGGGCAATCTATTCTTTGCTCCAATCAAGTTGTGCTACAGCCGAATATTGCTATTGAAGATGTTTCTCACACCGATGTTTTGCTTATTCCAACTATCGGTGGCGATATTGATGAGGTACTGAATGATACACAACCGCTGCTGGTTCATATAAAGCGCCTTCAAAAAATGGGAGCGGATATAGCAGCTAATTGCACGGGTAATTTTTTATTAGCGCAGACGGGTTTACTTAACGATAAAACCGCTACGACTCACTGGGGTTACGCCGATAAATTCGAAACCATGTTTCCGAGCGTAAACCTGCAGCCAGAGAAAATGGTGACAGAGGACGACACAGTCTATTGCGCGGGCGGCGGTATGGCATGGATTGACCTGTCCATCCTTTTAATAGAGCGTTACTGTGGTCACCAAATTGCCAGCGATACTGCAAAGTCTCATGTGTTGGATGTGTCCAGAACCAGCCAAACGGTTTATGCAAGTAGTCGTCAACGACGATTCCACACCGACAAAGTGATTAAAGCGGTCCAATCTTTTTTGGAACGAAACTTACAAAGCAAATGTACGCTTCATGATTTAGCAGTGCGGCACAATATGACAGAACGTACATTGATACGACGTTTCAAAAGTGCTTGCGATACCACGCCCGGCCAGTATTTACAATCGCTGCGAATTGAACATGCAAGGAAACTACTCGAGACATCCAGCATGCCGCTAGAGCAATTGATCAATTCGGTAGGCTATGAAGACCTGAGTTCTTTCTCTCGGTTGTTTAAAAAGAATACGGGGCTGTCGCCTTCTCAATATCGAACAAAGTTCAAGCGCGCGTGAGGACGCCTAAATCGCTTTGCAAACAAGCACCAAAGAATGTCATTTTCCCTAATGATTGCTCTAAGACCGTGCATCACACTTTTTAGGCCACATTAGCAGTACCTAATATTGTGCACTTTCGACTAACTCACACCTTTTTTTGCACAAATATGAAGTTTTTATTTAAAAGTTTGTGTAAAATGCAACGCCAAGCATAGATTGTTAATTTTTGTGCTAAAAACACTACAAAAGTATAATTTATAAATCATCTTGGTGGAAACATGAGAACACACAAAATCGCCACGCTAGCGTTAGCCGTTAGTGCTGCGTTCAGCTCTTCAGTTCTTGCACAAGAGGCCGCATCGACAGAAAAAAAAGAAGCCTCACTTGAACAGATTACCGTAACTGCGCAAAAGCGTACTCAATCAATACAGGAAGTACCTATTTCTGTTGCGACATTAAGCGGTGAAAAATTCGAAAGCCTTTTCTCAGGCGGTGAAGATATTCTTGCTTTAGCGGTTCGCGTTCCAGGCCTTTATGCCGAGTCTTCAAACGGACGCGTTGCACCACGCTTCTACATTCGTGGTTTAGGTAATACCGATTTTGATCTTGCTGCATCACAACCTGTTTCTATTATCATGGACGAAGTGGTAATGGAAAACGTGGTACTTAAAAGCTTCCCGCTTTTCGACGTTCAGCAAGTTGAAGTACTTCGTGGCCCACAAGGTACTCTTTTCGGTCGAAACACCACAGCAGGTATCATTAAATTTGATACAGTAAAGCCTACACAAGATGTAGAAGGTTACGCGAAAGCTGGCTTTGGCTCTTACGGTACTATGAATTTTGAAGGCGCAATTAGCGGTGGTCTTACTGACGAGCTTTCTGCGCGTTTATCATTGCTATCACAAGAACGCGACGACTACATTGATAATGCCTTTACAGGCGAAAACGATGCAATCGGTGGCTACGACGAAAAAGCTTATCGTCTACAGCTTCTTTGGGAACCATCAGCTGACTTCTCTGCCCTTCTAAATGTACACGGTCGTGAGCTTGAAGGCACAGCCTCTATTTTTCGCGCTAATGTATTTACCAAAGGTAGCAACGAGCTAAACGAAAACTATGATCGCGAAACCGTATACTACGATGGTGATCTAGAAGGCGATGGTATTGATAACAACCCACAAGAATACGACGGTTTTGGTGCTTCACTTAAACTAGAGTACGACATGGATGAGGTTACCTTCACGTCAATCTCAGCGATTGAGACTGCTGAGGGTTCAAGCCTAGGTGATGTTGATGGTGGCTTTAACCGTGCTGACGGCACTTCAGGCCCTGGGTTTATTCCTTTCTCTGCGGTAACGCAAGATAACCTAGACGATCTAGAGCAGTACACCCAAGAATTTAGATTTTCAAGCAACACGCGCGATGCCTTGAACTGGCAGCTAGGTGCTTTCTACTACGATGCATCGTTTAACGTTACCAGTATTGATGGTTTCTTTGGTGCAACAACAGTATTCCATGAAAACCAAACATGGGCAGTATTTGGCCAAACGTCTTATCAAGTAAATGAGAAGCTTAATGTAACGGGCGGGATACGCTATACACATGACTCTAAGAGCCTAGTGGTTGGTGATCAAAACGTTGACGGCTTTGCGTTAGTAATTGGCGCAGCTCAGGTTCAAGACTATGAAGACATTGACGTAGATGACGGTCAAACTAGCTTTGAACTAAGCGCAAACTATCGCGTTACTGATGATATGTCTGTTTTTGCTCGCTATGCTAACGGCTTCCGTGCTCAAACAATTCAAGGTCGTGACGTTGCATTTGAAGGCTCGCCTTCCGTAGCAGACGCTGAAACCATCAACTCTTTTGAACTTGGTATTAAGTCGGACTTGTTCGATGATTCACTACGCCTAAACGCTGCAGCATTCTACTACACGGTAGATGACATGCAGTTCTCAGCAATTGGTGGTGGCAACAACTTTACTGCCCTTGTAAACGCAGACAAAGGCGAAGCATACGGTTTTGAAGTAGACGCACAGTGGCTAGCGACTGATGAGCTTACGTTTACAGCGGGTTACAGCTATAACCACACTGAAATTAAAGATGACTCACTGACTGTTTCACCGTGTGGAACAAGTGCGGCTTCTGATTTTACCGGTAACTGTACAGTAACTGACCCTCGTCCAGACGGTTTTGTAGCCTCTATAGACGGCAACCCATTCCCTCAGGCGCCAGAGTCTATCTTTAACTTCACTGCACGTTACACCATCCCTATGGGTGATGATGGCGAGTTCTTCGTATTTACTGATTGGGCGTTCCAAGGTGAAACCAACATCTTCCTATACGAAGCGGTTGAGTTCACTACTGACGACAACTTTGAAGGCGGTCTACGTATTGGTTACGAAAACTTTGCGCACAATTACACTGTAGCGCTATTTGGTCGTAACATTACTGACGAAGACAATGTTAAAGGTGCAATCGACTTCAACAACCTTACAGGTATCGTAAATGAGCCGCGCGTTTGGGGTGTTGAGTTCAAGTACACTTACTATTAAGCAAAGATAAGTAGCTACTTTCATTTATCGTAGCTATTTGGATTATCAAAAGCGGTGGCGTTGAAAAACGGCACCGCTTTTTTATGTCTTTTACGCCGCCATATGAACATCAGACGTAGGCATTTGCACTAACTGCTGTAGCTTTCTACACACCTGCACCCAGCGCGCGACTTTTTGATAGTAGACTTGCTCTATCAATTGCCCTTTTTCATCAAACAGAAAGCTTGCTAACTTCCCTTTGTTACTCGGCATATAAAAATGGTGCACGGTAAATTGCTTTGATAAAGGGGCGTGTGCAACTTTTTGATACATACAAAAAGGCAGTGCGTTTGCGCGCTCATCGCCCCCTGTAAGGCGAGTACGGCGTTGAAACGTGTCTGAACCGAATTCAGCCAAAATGCCGTGTTTTGAAATAAGCTGATCAATCGCTTTAATGCCTGTTTGCATAATTCTCTCCTAAAGGTTGTTCGAAGTAGCCCAACCGAATAAGACTCAAAATAAACCATACTGATATTTATACAGTATATGGTCATTTGTTTAAAATGCAAACAAAAAAGCCGCTTTTTACAGCGGCTTGTTTTCTTTCGAAATAATGAGAAGTTAATTAAGAGCGGATTCTAAAAACGCCCACTGGTCTGCATACCCCTCAATTCTCATCCACGTAGGCGTGCCTGCGCCGTGACCCGCGCGAGTTTCTACACGAAGCAGTACTGGGTTATCACACCCTTGATCTGCCTGTAATTGCGCCGCGAACTTATAGCTATGCCACGGTACTACTCTGTCGTCGTGATCACCTGTTGTTACCAATGTGGCCGGATAGCACGTGCCAGGTTGAGTATTGTGAAGTGGCGAATAAGCATAAAGCGCTTCAAATTCGTCTTTGTTTTCACTTAACCCGTAATCAGAAGACCATGCTCGCGCATTTGCACTTGGCGTGTGGTAGCGAAGCATATCTAACACGCCCACTGCTGGTAGTGCTGCAGAAAAGAGGTCAGGTCGCTGGGTTAGTGTTGCGCCCACAAGTAACCCGCCGTTAGATCCACCTTGAATACCCATTTTGTCTGGGTTGGCATAGCCACTTTCAACTAAATACTCACCTGCCGCAATAAAGTCATCAAAAACGTTTTGCTTGTTAAGCTTAGTACCAGCCTTGTGCCACTGCTGTCCATATTCACCACCACCTCGTAAGTTTGCGATAGCCAGCACGTTGCCCTGCTCTACCCAAACCATGCGTGACACTGAATACCGTGGAAGCAGTGAGATATTAAAACCACCATAACCGTACAATAGGGTTTTGTTGTTTCCGTCTAGCTTCAAGCCTTTCTTGTGCACAATAAACATGGGAACTTTAGTGCCATCTTTACTGGTATAAAACACCTGCTTGGTTTCGTAGTCATCATAATTAATACCTGTATCAATGGTTTTAAATAGCGATGACTCACCACTTTCAACGTCATAGGCATAGACCTGACCTGGGTTAGTAAACCCAGTAAGTTTATAAAAAGTGGTACCTGCATTTTTACCGCCATAGAAACCGCTCACGCTCCCGATATCGGAAAACGCAATCTCATCGACTTTTTTGCCGCTTAAATCAAATACACTCACCTGCCCTTTAACGTCTTTTAGATACTGAGCAAAAAGCTTTTCACCTAAAAGTGACACGCTGGACAAGGTATCAGGTGTACTTTCAATTACGGTTTCCGTTGCTTTAACGCCACCATCGAAATCAACCTTAATAACCTTACCTGTTGGCGCGCCTGCAGTAGACTTAAAAAATAGCGCATCTTTGTGTTCGCCAATTAGATCGTATCGCCCATCCCATTGGTCGAAAACGGCAACAAGCTCACTGTTTTCTTTTTCAAGAGATTTAGCGTAGACACCGTTAGCCTGGTACCCCTCGAAAACGGATATAAGCAAAGTATTTCCGTCTTGCACAACTGATGGGTACGGGTTCCAAGTGGGTTTATTTTCAAATGCAAAGATCTTTTTATCTGCACTTTGCTCTGTACCTAACGCGTGAAAATAGATAGATACAGTTTTGCTATCATCGTATTTACCCGCCTCATTTTTTGGATAACGAGAATAGAAAAAACCACTTTCATCGGGAAGCCATGCAATATTTGAAAACTTAATGCCTTCAATGGTATCGGTTAAGTCTTTTTTATTGTTGGTGTTACGAACGTGAATGGTCTTCCAGTCGGTGCCGCCGTCTGACAGCATATAGGCAAGATAAGACGCTTTAGGGCTGAGTTCAGTCGACGCCATTGACACGGTGCCGTCGTCACTCAGTGTATTCGGATCGATAAGTACTTCAGGTTCACCATTCACGCCGTCGGCCATATAAAGTACATACTGATTTTGTAGGCCGTCGTTATAAGAATAAAACAACTTGCCGTTCACCATATAAGGTGTCGAATACTTTTCATAATCCCACAGCGCGGTTAAACGCTCTTTATAAAGCTCTCTAGAGGGTAAATTCGCTAGATAAGGACGAGCCAAAGTGTTTTGCGAATCGACCCAAGCTTTAACTTCTTCGCTCTTTTCGTCTTCTAACCAACGATAGGGGTCGCTTACCATAGTGCCGTGATAATTATCTTGCTGCGCAACGGTTTTGGTTGATGGATAGCCAAGAACTTTCGGCATAGCAAGGCTTTGGGTTTCAGTTTCAGCCAAATTAGTTTCAGGGGTATTTGAACTTGTGCAGGCAAAAGTTAAGCCTGCAGATGCTGCAACCACCGCAGCGTATATTAGCTTTTTCTTCATGTTTTATTCCTTAAAAGAAAAATGCCGGTGTTACCCGGCATTATCTATTTAGCTTTCTGTCGTAAGTTCTACGTGTTTTCGACCTTTAAACACATTTTTAATGTCGTTTAAAATTAAGTACAGTGCAGGAACAAGCAGCAAGGTGATCACTGTGGCAAATAAAATACCGAAGGCCAGAGAAACCGCCATTGGAATAACAACCTGAGCCTGTAGGCTGCGTTCAAATACTATCGGCATTAGACCCATAAAGGTTGTTAATGATGTCAATATGATAGCTCTAAAACGCTGTGTACCAGCGCTAATAGCCGCGTCCATAAGCGACATACCTTCTTTACGCGCGCGATTTACAAAGTCCACCATAATCAAGCTATCGTTCACTACAACACCTGACAAGGCGATGATGCCGCAGACAGACAAAACGCTAACCGCCATGCCCAGTACCAAATGTCCGACTATGGCGCCAACAATACCAAAAGGGATCACCGACATGATAATCAAGGGTTGGCTATAAGATTTAAGCGGTATGGCTAGTAAGGCATAAATAGCAAACAGTGCAAACAAAAGCCCCTGCATTAGGCTAAACATAGCATCAGCCTGCTCCTTTGAATTTCCTTGAAGCTGAAACTCAACATTTGGGTAGCGGGCCAGTAGGTCTGGCATAAAGTTTTCAATGACATCGTTAGTCACTTCTGATGGGTCAAGCAATGCTTTATCCACCACACCCGTTACGGTGACTGAACGTTTTCCATCTACACGAATGATTGAATCGAACCCTTGCCCTACGGTGAATGTAGCCACCTGCTCGAATGGAATCTCTTGACCATTTGGCGCACGAATACGCATATTTTCAAGGTGTTCTATAGAGCTGCGTTCGGCTTTCGGGTAGCGCACCATAACTTTTATTTCTTCATCGTCGCGCTGAATACGCTGCACTTCTGCACCGTAAAAACCAAAGCGAACTTGCTGACCTAAATCGCGAAGTGAAATGCCTAACGCATCGGCCTGAGGTTTCAGCGCTAGCTGAATTTCTTCGCTACCGCCAGAGAAGGTATCGTTAATATCGGTAACGCCTTCGTATTTATCTAAAGCCTCTTTTATATCGTCACTAATAGCGCGCAACGCTTGAATATCGCTGGAACTAAATTCAAAGCTAAGGTCAGCGCCGCCGCCAGGGCCACCCGGTGAGCTAATATTAAATGACTTCACGCCAGGAATTTCAGGGACCTCTTGACGCCACATATCCTGAATCTCAAAGTCTGTAAGCGTGCGGGTTTCACCTTTCGTTAGCTCAGCAAATATTTCACCACCTAAGTTACCATTGTCAAAAGCAATCGCGTGCTTAATGACATTTTCGCCCGACTCTTCTGCGACTTTGTCATCCATGCGGTGCATAGCTTCGCGAAGTGTAGTGAGTACCTTGTCTCGCTGCTCTAGTGACGAACCGGGCTCTAATTCAAAGCTGGCCATCATGAAGTCACTTGGAATATTCGGGAAGAATACAAAGCGCACGATGCCACCACCGAATAGCCCCACGGTAAGGATCAGCATCGCCAAAAATACGGCCACTGTTGTATAGCGATTGCGTATTGCTTTTGCTAAAAACGGCGCGTACTTATTATTAATAAATGTCTTTATTCCTTCACTGAAGAAGTCTCGGAACTTTTGGAACGCGTTGGCTTTTTCCGGATCATAAGGCTTAAGCTTCATGTGCACTAAGTGCGCCGGCAGGATTAACTTCGATTCAATAAGCGAGAAAATAAGACAAACAATAACCACCATACCGATGGTTTTCCAAATTATGCCGAACGGCCCAGATACCATAAGCATGGGTGAAAAAGCGGCAATGGTGGTTAAGACACCAAAAGTTGCCGGCATAGCAACTTTTTTAACGCCCGCAATAACGTTATCAGCACTGTGCCCCTTTTTGTCTATTTCTGAATAAGCTGATTCACCCATGATAATTGCGTCATCTACCACAATCCCTAGTACAAGAATGAATGCGAACAGGCTCAGCATGTTGATGGAAACACCAACCATATCTAACGGCATTACAAGCAAGGTGCCAAGGAAGCAGACTGGCAAGCCAACAATAACCCAGAATGCGAGTTTAATTTTCAAAAACAAAGAAAGAACTAAAAATACCAGCAGCGCACCGAAGAACATGTTCTCAAGCATCATGTTAAGTCGGTCAGCTAGATAGAATGAGCTATCGCCCCACGTATCCGCAGTAATATGCGCAGGAAACTCAGACTTTTTACTGTCAACGTAATTATTAACCTGCTCAGAGATCTCTAGGGCATTTTGATCGCCTACAGCCTGCACGCGCAAGCTAACCGCTGGTTTATCATCAAACAGCGCGTATTGATTGTTTTCAATAAAGCCATCGTTGATATAGGCAACATCACCCAGAGTAACGCGGGTACCGTTTGAATTTGTAACTAATACTATCTGGGAGAAGTCCCAACCGGTATAAGCCTGCCCTTTTGTTCTTAGCAGTATGTCGCCATTTTCCGTTCGGATTGAACCACCTGGTAAGTCAACACTGGTTTGGCTTAAACGCGCCACTACATCAGCAAACGTCAGGTTATACTTCTGCAAATCAACTTCAGAAAGTTCTACAGAAATTTCATAATCTCTTGCACCTACAACCTGAACACTTGATATACCCGGCAAGTTAGCAATGTCGTCGCGTAAGTCTTTAGCAAACTCTTTTAACTCTCTTTCAGATGCGTCTCCGTAAACCGATAGCCATATCACATCCTGTTGAATTTTTTGACGATAAATAACGGGCTTTTCAGTATCCGCAGGAAAACTTGGAATGGCATCAACTTGAACCTTTACTTCATCAAGTAGAGACTGAACATCGTAGTCTTCCTCAACTTGAATACTTACCGTACCCATGCCTTCTACGGCCGTTGAGTTTAGCTGTTTGATGCCTTCTAAATCTTTTATGGCCTCTTCAATTTTAAGAAGCACACCTTCTTCTACTTCCTGAGGTGCAGCACCTAAATAAGGTACGCGGACGCTGATAACATCTATTTCAAAGCTTGGGAATACCTGCTTTTGTATACTGAACGCACTGAACAGCCCGCCAACGATAAGCAAGATCATTAATAAGTTTGCCGCTACATTATTACGCGCAAACCAAGCAATTAAGCCTTTGTTGGTATCGATGCGACTCATTAGTTGTCACCTTCCGATGATTCGCTTTCCACGATGTCTGCGCTATCGGTAGTGTCTGCTTCCGCTGTGTCAGCAAGTACCGGCTCGTCACCTGGCAGGCGTACTTTCATGCCGTCGTAAGGGTTAGGCACGGCACTGGTTACCACCAAACTTCCTTCTGCAATACCTGAGCGAATAAAAACATCTTTTGCTGTAGTACGGGCTACTTCGACGGGTTTAATTTCAATTTCGCGATTGTCGTTCACCGTCAGCACGGTGTTGTCTAAACGCAAAATGCTGCGAGGTAATACTAAAAGTTCTTCGTCTTGACGTGAGGTAATTTCTGCTTCAACAAATTGCCCAAAACGCAGTGGGGCTTTGTGTGAAGACTTCAAGTTATAAGGGTCTTTCACTTCGACAATGGCGTACACTACTCTGCTACCTGTATCCAAGATGCCCTCTGAACGCACCAGCGAACCTTCCCACGTAGTTTTCACACCGCCAACCGAGGCTGTTAAGGATACTGGCGCACCATCGCTTGACTGCCCCGCAATATTAATAAACATCAAATCGCTGTCGGTAATAGGTAACCTAACTTCAGCGGTATCGGTGGAGTAAATGGTGCCAAGTACAGAACCCATCGCCACAAACTGACCAAGGTCTATATTTCTTTCAACCACAATTCCATTGTACGGCGCAGTAATTTGGGTTCTTGCTAGGTTGCGTTTAGCGCGCTCTAATTTAGCTTCTGCCGCTTTTACATTAGCCTGTTCTTTTGCCAATTGAGGCTTTCTTAAGCCTAACTCGGGCGGCGCTACGCTGCTTACCGAACGCCATTCTTGCTCGGCCACTTTACCGCGAGCTATTTCTTCTTGAAGTGCCGCTTGCGCCTGTGCTAATTCAGCTTCAGCTAGTTTGAGGTCTGTGCGGTAATCATCTTGTTCTAACGTGGCAAGTACATCGCCTTTTTTAAAAGTTCCACCAGCAACAAAAACTTTCGACAGGCTTATAACCTGACCACTGACCTGTGCACTTAACGATGTTTTATTTTGTGGCACCACATTGCCTTGAGATTTAACAACAAAATTTACGGGTTCTGCTGTTACTTCCTTAGCATCAACAAGAAAAGCGGGGATTTCCACGGGCACCTGCTCTGGCGGCTTACGTGACTTGATCATAACCGTCGCGGCGATAAAGGCGACTAGCACGATGACTAATGGAAGACCACTTTTCATTAACATGGAGTTTTTCATTTACTATCCCTGGAAGAGAAGGCATCCGAGTTAGTGAAGCTTCAACAGTAAACTACTGCGCTAATCACTTACCACCTGATTACCCACTAAATTCTATTATTATTGTTTCAACACTAGTGTACTGATTTTGCGTTTTGTATGCTCAGTTAAGATTGTTAAATTTTGTGTCTGATTATTGTTTTTAATATATACGCAAAAATCTGAAGCCCTAATATAGAAAATTCTTAAAAGAATACAAAGTAAGATTGATAATTATCAGGTTTTCGTTGATTATTTAAGCACTCATTGGTTATGAGTTAACCGACGGCTGTTGTTTAAGCTAAGTCTTTAATAAGAAATAGCCTCGGGAATGATTTCGCTACGTTGAAGGGAAAACACATTATGAGTCTTAAGAAACAATACCTTAAATCAAAACCTCTGTGCAAAGTGACATTTCGACTGAATGCGGAAGCAGCAAAAGATGCGAAAGAAGCTGCACTATGTGGAGATTTCACTGATTGGAAAACACAGCCACTGACGATGAAAAAGCTTAAAAGCGGTGATTTCACATTAACCGTGGATTTGGAAAAGGATAACGAATACCAGTTTCGTTACCTTATCGATGGCGAAAAATGGGAAAACGACTGGGAAGCCGACGCTTATATCCCCTCACCTGTTAGCATAGAAGATAATTCGGTTGTGCGTGTTTGAGTTGTTAACCCAATATCATGCAAATTTTGCTTGGCGCAAAATATGTACAGTAAAAAAAAGGCTGCAAAACTGCAGCCTTTGTCTTATCTAGCTTCAAGACTCCAATTAAAGAGAGCCTTCCAGCTCTGGAAGTACTTCAAACAAGTCGCCCACTAAACCATAGTCAGCAACTTGGAAAATTGGCGCTTCTTCATCTTTGTTGATAGCAACAATAACTTTAGAGTCCTTCATACCTGCAAGGTGCTGAATAGCGCCCGAGATGCCTACTGCAATATAAAGTTGAGGCGCAACAATTTTACCTGTTTGGCCAACCTGCATATCATTTGGAACAAAGCCAGCATCTACCGCTGCACGCGATGCACCAATAGCAGCACCAAGTTTGTCAGCAATACCTTCAAGAAGCTTGAAGTTATCACCATTTTGCATACCGCGGCCACCTGAAATAACGACTTCTGCAGCAGTAAGTTCAGGACGCTCAGATTCGGTAAGCTCTGCTGAAACGAAATCAGACTTCTCACTGCGTTTGACCACATCAATTGTGGTTAATTCAGCGCTACCACCAGTTGTTGCTGCATCGAATGATGCTGCACGAACCGTAATCACCTTTTTTGCATCAGATGATTGAACGGTAGCAATCGCGTTACCTGCATAAATAGGACGAACAAAAGTATCTTCGCTCTCTACACCAATGATGTCTGAAATTTGCGCTACGTCTAGCAGTGCAGCTACACGAGGCATAAAGTTTTTGCCTGTTGTGGTCGCGGCAGCAACAATGTGGCTGTAGTCGCCTGCAAGCTCTACCACTAGGTCAGCCGTATTTTCTGCAAGCTGATTTTTATAAGCAGCATTATCAGCAACAAGCACTTTTGCGACGCCGTCGATTTGCGATGCAGCTTCAGCAACTGCTTGGCAACCTTCACCCGCTACTAATACATGGATATCGCCACCCATCTTTTGTGCGGCGTTAACAAGCTTATGCGTTTCCGTCTTTAAGCTTGCATTGTCGTGTTCTGCATATACGAGTACGCTCATGAGATCACCTTTGCTTCATTCTTTAACTTGTCTACCAACTCAGCAACGTCTGCTACTTTAATGCCACCCTCACGCTGAGGCGGAGGCGTAACTTTCAGTACCTTAACGTTTGATTCTAGCGCGACACCAAAATCTGCCGCAGCTTTAACATCTAACGGTTTACGCTTTGCTTTCATAATATTTGGAAGCGATGCATAACGCGGTTCGTTCAAACGAAGATCTGTCGTTACAACAGCTGGAAGCGAGAGTGCAACCGTTTGAAGGCCACCGTCAATTTCACGTGTTACATTCACCTTCTCGCCATCTACAACCACCTCTGATGCGAAGGTACCTTGAGGCATACCTGTTAGCGCTGCCAACATTTGACCAGTTTGGTTGTTGTCAGAGTCAATGCTCTGCTTTCCAAGAATAACAAGTTGAGGTTGTTCTTCTTCAACCACTTTCGCTAAAAGCTTTGCCACTTGAAGTGAATCAAGATTTTGGTCGGTATCTATTTGGATACCACGATCAGCGCCTAGGGCTAGTGCTGTACGTATTTGTTCTTGGCAGCTTTTGTCACCAATTGAAACAACAACGATTTCAGTGGCCACGCCTTTTTCTTTTAATCGAACGGCTTCTTCAACAGCAATTTCGCAAAAAGGATTAATCGCCATTTTCGCGTTTGTAAGATCTACGCCTGATTCATCAGCCTTCACTCTTACCTTAACGTTGTAGTCGATCGCGCGTTTGACCGGTACGAGTATTTTCATATTTACCTCAATTGTTGAGTTCGTCAGTGCTAATTACGTTTCATTAATAATTAACTATTAATAATTAAAAACGTATTACTTCACCACGCTTTTTGAAACTTTAACAATGCTTATACGTTAAAAAAGAAACTGTGGAACGTACGTTTTTTAAAGGCTAGCCTTAAAACGACGTTAACACCACGTTTACGAGCAGGTATAATACGCTGCCAGTTAACGTTAACGTAAACTGCTTTGCAATGTACTTACTGTTGACGTAAACGTCAACCTGCATTACCTTGCAAAACGACAATTAATTTACATGTTTTTGACACAAAGCATTATTTGTTTCATCAATAGTGCACTATAAAAATACAAACATAAGGAGCCTCCCGTGGAACGAGAATCGATGGAGTTTGACGTAGTCATCGTCGGTGCCGGCCCAGCTGGATTATCAACTGCTTGTAAGCTGATGCAGCTTGCAAATGAAAAAGACCAAGAACTTATGGTTTGTGTGGTCGAAAAGGGCTCCGAGGTAGGTGCACATATTCTCTCAGGCGCGGTATTTGAGCCCCGTTCGCTAAACGAACTATTTCCCGATTGGAAAGAAAAAGGTGCGCCACTTAATACGCCGGTAACTGAAGACCACATTTATTTGCTTAACGATGAAACGTCAGCGAAAAAGTTACCAAACGCCATTACGCCCAAAACTATGCACAACGATGGTAACTATATCGTATCTATGGGGAACGTTAGCCGTTGGCTAGCAGAACAAGCCGAACAGCTAGGCGTTGAGGTATTCCCTGGCTTTGCAGCTTCTGAGGTTATTTATAACGAAGATGGTAGTGTTGGCGGCGTGCTTACCGGCGACATGGGTGTGGGTGAAGACGGCGAGCCAAAAGACGGTTACATGCCGGGAATGGAGCTTCGTGCTAAATACACTGTGTTTGCCGAAGGCTGTCGTGGTCATTTGGGTAAAGAGCTCATTTCTCACTTCAATTTAGATGAAGACAGCTCACCTCAGCATTACGCTATTGGCTTTAAAGAGATTTGGGATATAGATCCAGCGAAACACCAGCCAGGCTTAGTGGTTCATAGCGCAGGCTGGCCACTGAATGACGCCACAGGCGGCAGCTATCTGTATCACGCCGAAGATAATCAGGTGTTTGTAGGGTTAATTGTTGACCTTAACTACGACAACCCTTATCTGAGCCCGTTTGACGAATTTCAACGCTTAAAACACCACCCTGTTTTTAAGCAGTACCTTGAAGGCGGTAAACGTGTATCTTATGGCGCACGTGCAATTGCCAAAGGTGGGTTTAACTCGTTACCTAAGATGACTTTCCCAGGTGGCCTATTGGTAGGTTGTGAAGCAGGTACCCTAAATTTTGCCAAAATTAAGGGTAACCACACAGCAATGAAGTCAGGTATGTTAGCCGCTGAAAGCATTTTTGAAGCGATTTCAGAAAATGCAGAAGCGCCAGTAAAAGAGCTAACGAGTTTTACTGAGAAATTTAAGTCTTCATGGTTATATGACGAGTTGTTCCGTTCTCGTAACTTCGGCCCTGCTATTCATAAGCTAGGTAATTTCTGGGGCGGTGCGTTTAACACGGTAGAACAAAATTTCTTTAACGGTAATTTGTTCTTCACTATGAAAGACGAACACAAAGATTACGCGCAGCTGAAAGAGGCAAAAGACGCGGAAGAAATTTCTTATCCAAAGCCTGATGGTGTGCTCAGCTTTGACAAATTATCTTCCGTATTTTTGTCGAATACAAATCATGAAGAAGATCAGCCTTGTCACTTAAAATTAAAAGACTCGTCTATTCCTTTACAGGTCAATTTACCCAAATTCGCAGAACCTGCACAACGCTATTGCCCTGCTGGCGTTTATGAGGTTATTGAAGAAGAAGGTGAAAAACGCTTCCAAATTAATGCGCAAAACTGTGTTCACTGTAAAACTTGCGACATCAAAGACCCTAGTCAGAATATTAAGTGGGTTGTACCTGAAGGTGCTGGAGGTCCGAATTACCCAAATATGTAATTTAATGCGTTATTTGGTTGTTTAACTGATATTTTTTAAAAGCGAGCCTAGCTCGCTTTTTTTTTGTGCTACTTTTAATTATTATCTTATAGAAATTTAGTACAACGTATTAAGGTTAATTAATGAGCGAATTTTTAGATATTTTAACCCATGGAAGACGTTTACAAGGTGCTGTTAAGGAATTAAGCATAGAAGAACTTGAACAAGTTCAGGAAAAACTTAACGGTATAATAGAAAAAAGAAAAGAAAAATTATTAGAACAAGAACAACTAAAAAAAGAAAAATTAGAAAAACTTGCTGCTATTAAACAGCAAATGGAAGAAGCTGGGCTTAACGTAGAAGATTTACAAGCTTTGGATACCGGCACAAATAAAAACGTAGGTAAGAAGCGCCCCGTTAAATACAAACTTGTCGATAGCGATGGCGAAGAGCACTTGTGGACGGGCATTGGTCGTATGCCTCGCGTTTACAAAGATGCACTAGATAGCGGCAAATCACTCAACGATTACGCTATTAATTAATATTACTATTCAACCTGCTAATAAGGTCTGTTTTTACAGGCCTTATTTTGTTTTTAAGACTCAAGCTATGTCTATCAGACAATTATTCATGGGTAAATAAGTCGTGAAGTTAAATTATAAACTTTCAAAGCGAGATTCATCATCACCATGGTTAATTTTAATCCATGGTCTTTTTGGCAATGCGGATAATTTAGCCGTTGTTAAACGACACTTTGAATCAGCTTTTAATATTATAAGTGTAGACCTTCCGGATCACGGTGAGTCTCCGTGGACTGATAGTTTTTCTATGTCAGCTGCCGCAGATGCAATTTACGACATCATGCAATCTTTAAATATTGAAAAAAGCGCTGTATTGGGCCATTCCCTTGGCGGAAAGGTTGCAATGAAGCTGGCCTTAAATCACAGCGAAAATATCACACATTTAATCGTAGCTGATATTGCCCCAGTCAGTTATGACCACAGCCACCAAGCGGTATTTGATGGGTTGAATTCTGTTTCTTTGGATACCATTGAAAGTAGAAAGGACGCTGAAAAACAAATGGCTGCCCACGTTAAAGAAATGGGCGTCAGACAGTTTCTGTTAAAAAGCCTGTATCAAGATGAAAACGGAGCATGGAAGTGGCGCTTCAATGTGAACGGACTAATCAAAAGTTACTCGCACATTATTGATTGGGAACAAACAAATCAAACGTTCGATGGCGTAACCTTATTTATTAAGGGCAGCGAGTCCGACTACATTACACCGGCCTATCGCGATGCGATAGTTCACTACTTTCCAAATGCGAAAGCGCATATTATTGAAGGTACGGGGCATTGGTTACACGCTGAAAAGCCAACTGCATTTAACGGAATTGTAGAGAGAACGCTCAACAAATCGTCATAAAGTGGAATATTTCTCATTCAACAGGATGAGAATGACTATTATTACATATTTTTGAACGTTTTAGGCTCTTACAGGCGTATATACTGTGATATAGTTGCGCCAGAAATTTTTAAGTAACAACACTATGCTTGCAGAAAATTACGAACTCATTGAGTCCATTATGCTGTATGGCGGCTTGTCTATTCTTTTTGGATTGATGGGTTTTGCTGTACACGATGTATTACGTAAGAACGATGTTCCTCTTATTGGAAGAGTGGTAACGTACGGTGTGCTAGGTTTAGGCGCATTGGGATTTCTTGCGAAAGGCATTATTGAATGGTTTTGGCTAAGCACAGGCGTTTAATTAGTAACGATTAATAGAGGTTAGATATGGCAAGCGTTGGCCTATTTTTCGGAAGTGACACGGGTAATACCGAACATGTTGCGAAAATGATCCAGAAGGAATTGGGTAAACAGCTAATTGATGTAAAAGATATTGCCAAGAGCAGTAAAGAAGACATCGCTGAGTTTGATTTGCTTATCTTCGGTATCCCTACGTGGTACTACGGTGAAGCACAATGTGACTGGGATGACTTCTTTCCTGAATTAGAGCAGATAGACTTTAACGACAAGCTAGTTGCTATTTTTGGTTGTGGCGACCAAGAAGACTATGCGGAATACTTCCTAGACGCTATGGGCATGGTACGCGACATTGTAGAAGCCAAAGGCGCTATTTTAGTAGGTCAATGGTCTACGGAAGGCTATGACTTTGAAGCATCTAAAGGCATGGCAGACGACAACCACTTTGTGGGTCTTGGTATTGACGAAGACCGTCAACCAGAGCTAACAGACTCTCGCGTTAAAGCCTGGTGTAAGCAAATTCATGACGAGCTTTGCTTGGCAGAATTGGCTTAGACATAGCTGAGTCAGCCATAAATTGGCTATCAAGAAGCTATAAAGTAAATACAAACTAGTTAGCAATTGAAAAAAACCGCTCTAATAGAGCGGTTTTTTGTTATATAGAAGTACTCGTTGAATAATTAGCTTAGCCGATTGAACTAACTAAAGCTGAAACCGCTCTACGGCCTTCCTTAAGCTCTCTGTTTGCGCATCTAGCATCATTGTCGATTCGTTCGACTGCCTTGTGCTTTGCGCACTTGAATCTGCCAGCGCTACAATGCGGTTTAAACTTGTGGCCACATCACCGAGCAACACATCTTGCTGCTCTGTATCTTCAACAATATGTTCGTTAATGTCGCTCAGACGCTCAATAATTTCTCTAATACTTTCCACTTGTTGAGAAACCTGTTGGGTTATTTCCACCCCTTCTTGTGCTTGCTCACGACCTGCATTAATAGCTTTTACAGCCTGTGCTGCATCTTTTTGTAAGTTGCCAATCATTTGCTCGATTTCTTCCGTGGAATCGTGCGTACGGTTGGCTAATGTTCGCACTTCATCGGCAACTACTGCAAACCCCCTTCCCTGCTCGCCTGCCCGAGCAGCCTCAATAGCGGCGTTTAGCGCCAACAAATTAGTTTGCTCTGCGATGGTTTTGATAACGTCCAAAATACTACCAATACTTCTAGAGTTATCATCTAAGCGCGCAATAACCTGGGCTGAAGACTCAGCCTGATCGGCTTGATTGCTAACTTGCTCACTACTTCTTTGAACCAGCAGCCCAATGTCAGTACTTTGTCTTGTGATAGTACGTAATGCCTCCATCGCTTCATTGATTTGCGCAAGATTACTACGACTTTTGTCTTGAACATTCTTAGTGTTGGTGGAGGTAACAGTGACCTGCTCTCGCTGTTTGTCCACTTCAGACAAGCTCTTGTTACCAAGCTCAACACTTTCTTTTGTTATTTCAATTAAGCGCTTTTCCTGCTCTAAGATATTACCCACCAGTTCTCGCAGGCTAGCGGTCAAGCTGTTAACTTTGGCTGAAAGAGCAGAAAATTCATCGTTGCCCTCTTCGGGTAGTTTAGTACTCAAATCCCCATGGCTTAACTGATTTAGCCCTTTGTTTATATGCTTAAGTGGCTTTGAAATGCTGCGCGTTACTATTACCGCTAAAAAAATGGCAGCCGTAAGTCCTAAAATTGCAACAACAGTATTGCGAACTAAATTTTCCTGTACCGATTCGAGTATAGCGTTTTGCCCTTCGAGGGATTGCGCTTGAACGGTATCAAACAGAGTATTTATATCAGCAAGCGCGGTTTCTAATGCTTGCTTTGCTTGTTTTTGTGCTTGCGCCGCTTTGTCTACTTCAGCAAGTTTTTGTCGTTGCAACGCTATTAACCCGTTTGAACCGTTTACGGCGTCTATTAGTAACTCGTATTGTTCATTAAACGCCTCTATTGTGCCCCCATCATCCACGCTTGTAGCCAAACGGTTCACATAATCCTTATCTACCTGTAAATTGCTTAGCTGGTATTCAAGGTCTTCAATGATATTTGCACTTTGGGTTTCATCGATAGATTCAGCTAACTCAATGAAAGAGTCGTTCATGGTAAGCAACTTATTATCAATGGCGGTGCCAGCGCCAATAAGCGTATCTAGACTAGGGTCATTACTTTCCAAATAAGAAAGGTCCAGCATCAATGCGCTTGCTTCGTCTGCCGCCATAAGTACTTTTTCAAGCTGCGTAGCAAGCGCGTTTTCAATATTCATTCTTTCATCAATTGCAATGTACATTTCATTACTGTCGCTCACATAGCTCGAACTTACTTCAACAGCATTTTTAGCTATCGAGTTTTCTGGCATGAGAGATTTCAGTCGCGACAAATCGTTAGAAAAGGTGGATGACAGCGAATCAAATGTTTGCTTATTTTTTTCTAATTCGTCTCTACTTTCTACGTGATAACCATTGGCCGTTATTACCGATAAAGACAATATTTCAGTTTTTACTTTTACCATACTGGTCTGTACTGGCATTTTTTGCTCTACAACGTCTTGTGCAGAGTCCTTAATACCGCTTAAACCGAAATAGGAAAGGATACTCGTGAGCAATAGCAGGCAGCCAAATAAGCCGAAGCCTAAAGTGATTTTATTTATAATTGTTAACCGCATGAACACTTCCACTTAAATACGTGCAAAAAACTATCAAATGAACGCAACTCTTTAAGTTTAGTTTAACAGGATGTTAAATCAATGCATTAAAAGTTCTATTTATTTTACTTATTTGTTAGATAAATCGTACACTTACATTCTGGTCAGGCCACACAGCTCAAAGCCCACACTTAAGTACAATATTTTTTGCAACAAGTGTCTTGGGTAATTTTTCGGCGAGAAGACAAAGATTCCACGGTTTTGCTTTTAAATTGTTTCAACTTACCTATAATAACCACCAAATACTTATTCACTCGTTCTTAGTAGGCTGTAATGGATCAAAATAAAGAATTGAAAAAAGCAGGGCTTAAAGTCACTCTGCCTCGCCTTAAAATTTTACAAATTCTGCAAGAGCCAGAAAACCAACATATCAGCGCTGAAGACGTCTATAAAATCCTTATCGAACAGGGTGAAGAAATCGGTCTTGCTACTGTATACCGCGTATTAAACCAATTTGATGATGCAGGTATTCTTAACCGCCACCACTTTGAAGGTGGAAAGTCAGTATTTGAAATCAGTCATAAAGATCACCACGACCACCTTGTATGCCTTAAGTGTGGCAAAGTGATCGAGTTTGAAGACGAAATTATCGAAGAACGCCAAGAGATGATTGCTAAGCAGCATAAAATGAAGCTTACCCATCACAGCCTTTACCTATATGGCGAATGTACAGACGGTAACTGCGACAACGCTCCTGAATAAGTTGGAATATTAATTAGTAAGAAGCCCGCTTGAGCGGGCTTTTTCAATTTATTAGGCTTTGAATTTGTATGCATGGTAGGCGTTGATTGCCTTTTCCCATACATCGCCTACCTCTCCTGAGCCTATCTGCCTGCCCTCTACTTCAACTACTGGGGCAACCTCTTTGCTTGACGACGTTAACCACACTTCATCAGCCTCTAGCAAATCATCCTTACTGAACCAGGTTTCCGTTACCACCAGCCCTGCTTGTTTGAATGCCTCAATAGCAATGGCACGAGTAATACCGGGGAGCAGTTCATGGTTTAATGGAGGCGTAAAAATACACCCATTTTTCACCATAAAGACGTTACATGAGCTTGCCTCAGTTATCATACCTTCGCTGTTATACAAAATCGTTTCGTTAACACCAGCTTCGACACCCGCTTGATAGTGCATTACGTTGCCTAAAAGAGAAGTAGATTTGATATGGCAGCGTTGCCATCTTTTATCCTGCTGAAGCGCAACTTTGAAAGGTTTTGCATCAGCTTTTGTAGTGGGCTGAGGCGGTGCTATTTCAAAAGCGAACCCAAATACGGTTGGTGCTATATTCTTGGGGTATGCATGAAAACGCTTTGAATCGGTGCCTCGACTCACATGGAAATAAACACCTATGTTTCCGCTTTCAATAAATGCTTTATTTTTCTCAACCAAGCTAGACAAAATGTCTTGCCATTCTTCTACCGTATACGGGTTAGCGATTTCTATAGATTTAAGGCCTTGCGACATGCGAGACGTGTGCCCTTTAAACCCTACCGCTTTGCCTGAATAAGTAGGTATGACTTCATAAATACCGTCGCCAAAGAGGAAGCCTCTGTCCATCGGAGAAATCTTGGCCTCAGAAAGAGGCATATACTCACCATTTAAAAACGCAATTGTCACAATATTTCTCCTTGTAATCGACGACGTCTACTTGTCATTAGTAGCCAATCCGCCCTTGCTTCTTCTTCGTTTTGAAATACGAAATTCACTTTTTCACCTGGCACCGCTTGGGCCAAGCGACTTATATCACAGGGGCTTACACAGCCGAGTTTAGGGTAGCCTCCCAGTGTTTGCCTATCGCGCATCATCACAATAGGCTGCCCGTCACCAGGCACTTGAATGGCCCCTAAATGAATTGCTTCTGAGCGCATGTTTTCTATATCGGCGGTAACTGATTCGCCGGTCAACCTAAAGCCCATGCGATCGATAGCTGATGAAACCGTATAGCTGCTTGTTTCAAACGTGCGTAACGCAACTTTGCTAAAGCTTGAAAATTGATAACCAGGGATCACACGAATAGACTCTATGAAGCCATACTCATCAATGTGCTGGTGTGGAAGCCTGCGCATTTTAGCCTTGTCTTGGTTTCTGGTGTTAGCTAAAACCTCGATTAAATCGCCGTCTTTTAAGGCGCTGCCTTGACCATCTAACCCACCTAGCTGCTCACGCACTACTGTACAAGCACTCCCTACGGCTTTTGGTACTTGCCAGTTTCCGCCTATGGCTAAATAAGCTTTGCTCCCAAGTAACCCACTTGAAAATGTGATTACAGACCCTGCGATTGCCTTATGGCTATGATAAGGCTCTCTAAGACTGCCATCTATATTAAGGGTCGGCTCCCTACCAGTAACGGCAACTATGCAATCTTCATCAACCTGCAATCGCATTTCGCCAATGGCCTCTATGCAGGGCGTACCATCAAGGTTAAAGGCGAGAAAATTAGCCCAGTCATAGGCATTGCCGTCCATAGGGCCTGATTCACAAAAACCATCTCGTTGTCGCCCTACTCTTCCGCTATCAATAATAAGGCTAAATAACCCTTTACTGAGCACTTCAATTTTCATAGTTTAACCTGCAATCCTGCTTTGTATTCCTGTTCAGTAACCGAAACAAATTTAACGGCGTCACCCGCTTTTAACCGCGACTCACTGTGCTCATCGCTATGTAAAAGCATGTCGAATGCCGTAAGCCCCAATAAATTCCATCCCCCCGGTGATTCACTGGGGTAAACGGCAGTTTGCCTGTCAGCGATTGCGACCGCGCCTTTGGGAACGCGTTTACGCGGTGTACCAAGCCGCGCACAGCTGAGCGCTTCTGGAATATCCCCCATATAGGCGAAGCCTGGAGAGAATCCCACTGCGTATACTTTATAAGTTGTGCTAGTGTGCAATTCGATAACTTCTTCAATCGACAGCGACGTTTTCTTACTCACTACACTCAAATCACTGGCATTTGGCGCGCCATACCACACAGGGATTTCAATCACTGCGCTACTTTCGTTTCTGTTAAATTGTATTGATTCGGTTTGCTGATTTATGCCTTCAGCGTCTAAATTGCTCAAGGCACGGTATACACCGTGGCTGTCAATTAATGCCATATCAAAAACGATTAACAAACTGTCGTAAGA
Source organism: Alteromonas sp. ABH4_454 (assembly GCF_056311775.1). Taxonomy (NCBI): domain Bacteria; kingdom Pseudomonadati; phylum Pseudomonadota; class Gammaproteobacteria; order Alteromonadales; family Alteromonadaceae; genus Alteromonas; species Alteromonas sp. ABH4_454. The sequence goes on from NZ_CM149972.1 coordinate 3,275,675, forward strand.
AGGCACGCATTCGCGTAACCAACACCACGAATTTTTACTCTTGTTACTATCGATAGCTGCCAGCATGTTGTGGCAGGCATTATTCGCGTCATCCAAATTTGCGCCGTCAAAATACAAGATGATGGCGTCTGCACTTGCTGTAACTATTCGTTTAATACGACCGAAAGCTTGCATCTACTGTCCTTGCTGTCTTACTAGCCATAACGAGTTGTGATGTGCATTATGTATTCGACGCTCGGCACAACAAAGGTTAATAGCCTTGTGTATTGTTCTTTTAAATTGTGTTTTTTATATGGCAGGTTTATAGAAATGTTCTGATTTTACTCGCAATACTTACCGCCCCTTTAGTATCGCCATGTACACATAAAGAGTCAGCTTCTACTGCAAGTGTATTTCCCGATGACGTAGTTACCGTTCCCGATGAAATAAGCTGTTTAGCTTGAAGCAGAGCGTCGCTTTCGTTCAACACGGCACCTTCTATAGTTCGAGATTGCAGTAAGCCTTCATCGGTATACCGTCTGTCAGAAAACGCTTCAAAATACAAAGGCAGACCCCAATTTTGCGCTGCTTCTTTAAGCGCCGCATTTTGCGACGTAGCCTGCACCATTAACGCTAGGGGAGCGTGTGAAGACTGTTCGTTTATTTCACTTATGCTTTGCATTACTGTTCGCATGATAGCAGTATCTTTCATCATGTCGTTGTACAAGGCACCATGGGGCTTCACATAGCTGACTTTAGCACCACAAATCTTCGCCATACCGCTTAAGGCACTGACCTGATATTGAATCATAGCCTTAAGTTCGTCAGCGGCAATCGCCATACTTCTGCGGCCAAAGCCTTGTAGATCGGGATAAGCCGGATGGGCACCAATGGCTACATCATGCTTTTTGGCTAACAAAATAGCCTGCTTCATGACTAATGGATCGCCAGCGTGAAAACCGCACGCAATGTTCGCCTGATCGATTTCCGCCATTATGGCCGCTTCCACTGGCATTGACCACGCGCCAAAACTTTCACCTAAATCGCAATTTAACTTCATAATGGTTTAGCTCTTACCTTCATTCCAGTATCATGTTACCTGTTCTTTTTAAAAAGTCAGTGCTGATGATAAATATTGGAAAAATTAATACATTACGCGTGGTAGCCCAATACCCTTTTGGCTACGCTTTAGCGCCACTTGTCGAAAACAATGACGAGAACGACAGCGTAATAGAAATAGATGATGCAGATGAGCAGCAAACCGTTACACTTGCGATTGACGAAGTAGAGACGCCGTTAACCGAAGGGCAACAGGTTGAAGTATTTGTGGCTACGGATCAGCGCGGTGACCTTTATGCCACCATGAAGAAACCACTTATTCAAGTGGGCGAAACCAAGGTACTTAAAGCGGTGTCTGCCACTAATTTTGGGGCATTCTTCGATTGGGGCTTAGAGAACGATCTTTTAATGCCTAACGACTACCAAGCCCAACCTGTAAATCCAGGTATGTACTACGTAGTTCACACCTTTTTTGATGATAAAACCCAGCGTATTTTAGGGGCCACCAAGCTTCACTATTTCTTAAAGGAAAGTAGCGCCTATCTCAACGAAGGCGATACAGTTGATTGCTTAGTCTACGCCAAAACTGATTTAGGTTTTAAGGTGGTTATCAATGAAAAAAGCTTAGGGCTAATTTTCCACAGCGATGCCTTTAAGCCGCTTAAAGTCGGGCAAGCCACTGAGGGTGTAATAAAAACGATTCGCGAAGATGGTAAGGTTGATGTTGCCCTTCAGCGCATAGATAAAGGTGGCCGAGATGCACTTCAACAAGCCATTTTGGATGATTTGGAAGCCCACGGCGGCATTTCTACCCTGACAGATAAGAGTGCACCAGAAGCCATTTACTCTCATTTTAACGTAAGTAAAGCGGCGTATAAAAAAGCGTTAGGCGCGTTATATAAGCAAAAGAAAATCTCGCTTAGCCCAGATGCAGTCCGCCTTAACAAATAAACGCACATGTCACAGCTGCATTGAAGCGCTAAATTAGCCTGTATTGCAGCTTCTTTTTTTTATTCTTATGACATTAGGACAAACAATGAAAGCACGTGTTTCTTGGGATCAAGATTTAACTTTTACAGGTACAACAGACAGCGGCTACAAAACAGTGATGGACGGAAGCGGCAAGGCCGTGTCACCAATGGAGTCAGTATTATTAGCGGTTGGTGCGTGCTCAAGTATCGACGTGGTAGACATTCTTAAAAAAGGCCGCTTTAACATTGAAGCCTGTAATTGTGAGTTGGAAGCTGAGCGTGCTGAAGAGCCACCTCGAGTATTTACTAAAATTTACGCACATTACACGGTGTCAGGTGAAGGCATTAGCGAAAAGGCCCTTGCCCGTTCTGTGCAGTTGTCGGCAGAAAAATACTGCTCTGTCATGCTGATGTTAACGGGTAATGTTGAGATCACCACAAGCTATACTTTGGTTTAATAGACTATTGTAGAACTCACCGCTTATTAGCAATTCTCGCTAAGCATTAGCGTAAAAAGCCAACCAATTAGGTTGGCTTTTTTATTTAAACTGCATTTTTCACTTGTAACACATTGAAATGTCTAAGATTTAACATATGTTAACGTCTTTGGCACATTAGCTGCTGTATACGGTCATTATTATATAACGATAATTACGTTAGGGTTATTGACCATGGAATCTACAACACACAGCAACACCATTCTTTCATCAGTACAATCTTCAATTCCGTTTTCACCAACATCGCTCAAACTGCTCGTTGGAAGCGGGGTCATCGCCCTTACTCTCTCGATGTCAGCCTGTTCCGATGCTGATGCCATTAACGACCAAGCTAACGCCACCGAAGTTGAAGAAACCGTTTTTGCTATCCCTGTTGAAACCCAAACCATTGTTACCGGAGACATTACGTCTACTTACGATACAACCGCTATTTTAGAAGCACGTGAAGAAGCATTTGTGGTTGCGAGAGCATCTGGAATTATCGAAGAAATCTTCGTAGAAGAAGGTGATTACGTTGAGAAAGGCCAAGTTCTTGCGCAGCTAGATAAACGCCGCTACGAACTTAACTTATCAAAAGCTCTGGCTGATTTAGCCGGCATTGAAAGCGAACTAGAAAAGGTTAATAAAGTTTATTCGAAAAAGCTTATCAGCGATGACACTTACGACAAACTTACCTCGCAATTTGAATCAGCTAAAGCGTCTGTACGCTTAGCTGAGCTTGATTTGAAAGAAGCCACTATCACAGCCCCAATTGATGGATACATTGCAGAAAGAAACGCAAAAGTAGGCAACCTGACTGAATCGTTCCAACGGGAGAGAATGTTCCATATTGTTCAGCAGCGCAATCTTCAAGGTATTGTTTACCTGCCTGAAAATGAGCTACCTAACGTAGTGATTGGACAAGGTGCAATGCTTACCGTAACGGCTTTAGGCGATAGAAGTATCACGGCGAGCGTTGAGCGCATAAGCCCAGTCATCGATGCGACCACCGGCACGTTCAAAGTAACCTTGAAAGTACCAAACGAAGACAATCAGCTCAAAGCCGGCATGTTTACCGATGTATCACTTGAATATGCTACCCATGCTAACGCCACATTGTTGCCCCGCAGAGCGCTGGTTACTATCGATAACAGCCACAGCGTATTCGTTGTAGATAACGGCAAAGTTAAGAAAGTTGATATTTCTACTGGCTTTGAAAACAACGAAGTAATCGAAGTTACCAATGGTTTAAGCGGCAATGAAGAAGTAGTGACTGCAGGCCACCAGAATTTGAAAGACAGCGCTCCCGTTGAAGTTGTAAACAGCTAATTCGGCCTAACAAGGAATTCACACAATGCGTATTGTAGATATTGCTGTAAAGCGCCCTGTTGCCGTTAGTATGTTCACTTTTGCGGTATTGCTATTTGGTATGGTGTCGTTAGGCAGACTGTCTGTTAACTTACTGCCAGACTTATCTTACCCTACTCTCACTATTCGCACCGACTACGACGGTGCCGCTCCAGGCGAAGTAGAACAACTGGTTTCAAAACCTATTGAAGAAGCCATCGGCGTAGTAAAAGGTGTACGTAAAGTCACGTCCACATCGCGGGCTGGCCAGTCTGACGTGGTCCTTTCTTTTTCGTGGGGTACTGACATGGATTTCGCGAGCTTAGAAGTACGCGAAAAACTTGATGTGTTGCAGCTTCCCCTGGATATTGAAAAGCCAAGACTCCTTCGGTTTAACCCAAGTTTAGACCCTGTTATTAAACTGGGCCTCACCACTCAAAGCGACACATCAACGCTAAGCGTGGCGCAAATGAAGCGCTTACGTTTATATGGCGAACAGCAGGTTAAACGTGCGCTTGAATCGGTAGAAGGCGTAGTTGCCGTGCGTGTTGGCGGTGGTTTAGAAAACGAAATTCATATACTTATTGACCAGCAAAAAGCCAGTCAACTGTCGATTCCTATTACTAGAATTATCGACCGGGTGAAAGCTGAAAATATTAACGCGGCGGGCGGTCGAATTGATAACGCAGCCCAGGCATTTTTAGTCAGAACTTTGAATCAATTTGAAACGCTCAGTGATATTGAAAACCTCTTTATTGGACGTTTTGAAGGCAGAAACATTCAACTTAAAGACGTGGCTACGGTAGAAAATGCGTACAAAGACCGTGATGTGGTAACACGCTTTAATGGTAGTGAAGGCATTGAGATTGCCATCTATAAAGAAGGCGACGCTAACGCAGTTGACGTAGCACAAAAAGTGGCAAGCCGGTTAAATGAGGTCAACAACAACTTGCCTTCTAACTACACGCTTAGCGAAATTTATGACCAAAGCGTGTTCATCAAGCAAGCTATAGACAACGTGAAGTCAGCGGCAGTGATGGGCGGTATTTTAGCCATGTTGGTGCTGTACCTTTTTCTTAAAGACTTCTGGGCCACTGTAATTATATCGGTTTCCATTCCGGTGTCAGTAATTGCTACCTTCAACTTGATGTATGCCAACGACATAAGCTTAAACATGATGAGCTTAGGTGGTATCGCGCTGGCTGTTGGACTATTGGTAGATAACAGCATTGTTGTGCTTGAAAATATCGATCGTCATAAGAAGTTAAAAATGGTTGGAAGTGATAACGCTACAGCCAATGAAAAGACAACGGCAGAAGCTACAGAAGCTGAAGCATCTGCCGCTAGCGAAGGAACAAAAGAAGTGTCTGGCGCAATTGTGGCTTCGACACTCACCACTATGGCCGTGTTTGTGCCGCTAATATTTGTAGAAGGTATTGCAGGTCAGCTGTTTAAAGACCAAGCGTTGACCGTGTCGTTTGCTTTGGCCGCGTCGCTTGTTGTCGCGCTTACACTAATCCCTGCGATGGCGCACAAGAAGAAAAAGCAACAGCTCGACCATGAAGATGTGTTCACTACACCAGCACCTACTCCTCCTACGTCGACGTTTGGCAAAGTTATGTATTACTTTACCCTGCCAGTTCGTTGGGTATTCAGGCTTATCTTTGTATTTTTACCTGCAGCCTTGGTTACCTTGGTGATAGGTGCATGGCATATCGTCAGCAAGTTATTAAGTGTTGCGTTTAAACCACTTATCTGGGTATTTAACAAAGGGTTTGACCTTCTCGCTTCTGCTTATGAAAAACTGCTGCGCGTAAGCCTTAAAGCCAAAGCGCTGGTGTTAGCTACTGCTTTTATTCTTGCTGCTGGCGCGATAATGCTTGTACCAAAACTAGGTATGGAACTTATTCCTACCCTGTCACAAGGAGAATTTTCGGTAGAAGTGACCCTCCCTGCGGGCTCTCCATTAGCGCGTACCGACGCTATTATCAGCGAGCTTGCTGCGGTTGCAGTAAATAACAATAATGGCGTCGAAACCAAGGCGGCTCGCAGCGATACTAACGTGCTTCGCAGCAACTCTAAGGTGCTTCGCACCTATGCCATGTCTGGTACAGGAAGCCTTATCAGCGCAGCGCCTAATCAGGGTGGGGATCATTGGGGACGCTTAAACATTGTCATGCAGCCTTCGGCGACAGCTGGCGATATGGACGATGTGAAGCGTGCGCTTCGTGATTACCTAGCCTTTAAACCTCAGGTTCAGGCAACGTTTTCAGAGCCAGAGCTATTTAGCTTTGCCTCGCCTATTCAAATTGAAATTGCGGGTTACGACCTAAATCAGTTACAACAATATGGCGACGCCATTTCGACAAAACTTGCCAGTTACAGTAATTTTGCAGACGTAACGACCAGCATTCGTGACGGAAACCCAGAGCTTAAAATAGCCTTCCATCACGCCAAACTTGCTCGCCTTGAGCTTGATGCATCAACCGTTTCTCAACTTATTGCGGCCAAAGTGGGCGGCCGCGTCGCTACACAGTATAGCGTGGAAGACAGAAAGGTAGATGTGCTGGTAAGAACCCAAGAGAACCAACGTGATGATATTGCAAGCATACGCGCCATTGTTGTTAACCCAGGCTCTGCGCAACCTATTCCTTTAAGTGCCGTGGCAGACGTGTACATGAGTGTAGGCCCTAGCGAAATTACCCGCGTTGGACAGCAACGTGTAGCATTGGTATCGGCAAACTTAGCCAAGGGTAAGCTTGATGAAGCCGTTGGCGTTGCTAATAAAGTCATTGATGAAACCCAACTTCCTCTATCTTTAAGTGCAACAGTAACCGGGCAAAGTGAAGACATGCAAAGCAGCTTCCGTTCGCTACAGTTTGCCTTGGCACTTGCGGTGTTTATGGTGTATTTGGTTATGGCGTCACAATTTGAGTCGTTGCTGCACCCACTGCTTATTCTATTCGCAGTACCGCTAGCCGGTGCGGGCTCAGTATATGGCCTGTGGATTACCAATACGCCGCTAAACGTGGTGGTATTTATCGGTTTAATCATGCTGTGCGGTATTGTTGTGAATAACGCTATTGTATTAGTTGACCGTATAAATCAGTTACGCAGTCAAGGCGTAGAGAAAGAGACCGCTATTCTAGAGGCTGCAAAGACCCGCCTACGCCCTATTGTGATGACTACGCTCACTACTGTGTTGGGTCTATTGCCAATGGCATTTGGTTTTGGCGAGGGAGCTGAAATTCGCACGCCCATGGCCATCACCGTTATTTACGGCCTTCTGTTTGCAAGCTTGCTCACCCTTATTTTACTGCCAGTGCTTTACAGCCTGTTCGACGTTAAGAAGAAAGCGCCTGTGAAAGATAATTTTCGTGAAAACGTAGGCTTTGGTGACGAAGAAGCAATGCCAAAAGGAGGTGTACTATGAGTACACCTTCTCACAACGCTAGTAACAGTTCTGAAACCCATACTGAAAAGCGCCAAACACGTGAACCGATGCAACGCGAGACAGATATAGCTTCACAGCCGCACCTTTCGAAAATTGCAGGTATAGGCGCTTGGCTTGCACGCTTTGCGCTGAATAAGCCGGTTACCATCGGTATGTTGTTTTTGTCTATGCTGCTGTTCGGTATTGTATCTGGCCGCTTACTGCCTTTAGAGAAGTTCCCCGGCATTGATATTCCAGAAATGGTAGTGCAGATCCCCTACCCTGATGCGACACCCGTTGAAATTGAGACCATGATCACTCGTCCGGTTGAAGAGGCCGTTGCTACCATGTCGGGGATAAAGCGCTTAAGGGCCCGCTCTTACGACAATATGGCGGAGGTCATTGTAGAGTTCGATTGGGATGAAAACCTTAAAGCCAAAAGTATTGAAGCGCGGGAGAAGATTGACGCTATTCGCCATGAACTCCCTGACGATATAGAGCGGATCATGGTGTATAAATTTAACACCAATGATATGCCTATATTCCAACTGCGCGTATCGAGCGACCGCGACTTATCGAACGCTTATGACCTCTTAGAGCGCAACCTTAAGCGTCCGCTAGAGCGTGTTCCGGGCGTATCTAAAGTTGAGCTATACGGCACCATGAAACGCCAAATTACTATTCGCTTAGATGCCAAGAAAATGGCGGCTTACCAAATAGACGGTACACGCTTAGAGCAGCAGCTTCAAAACGCAAACTTCTCGCTAACCGCGGGCTATATGTACAACAACGGTGAAAAAGTTCTGGTTAACCCCACTGGCGAATTTACCGATGTAAACGACTTCAAAAACATGTGGGTTACTCGAAGCGTGCGTTTATCTGATGTTGCCAGCGTGACCTACGAGCTTCCTCAGCGCAACGAAGGACGACACCTAGATCGCACCTTCGCGGTGGGCTTTAACGTATTTCGCGAATCGGGCAGCAATCTTGTAGAAGTTTCCGACGCGGTAATGAAGGTTATCGAAAAGGCTAAAGAAGACCCTGAATTTACAGGCATTAGTTTATTTGTAATGGACGACACCGCGAAAAGCGTGACTTCGTCGCTGAGCGATTTGCTAAACGCAGGTCTTTTAGGTGCGTTGCTTTCAGTTATTGTGCTGTACTTGTTCTTGCGCCAGCTTACCACCACCTTGATTGTGGTGTTGTCGGTGCCGTTTTCTATCTGTATCGCCTTAGGCGTAATGTATCTTTTGGGTTATACCCTTAATATTTTATCGTTGATGGGCCTCATGCTAGCTGTAGGTATGCTAGTAGACAACGCCGTTGTGATCACCGAAAGCGTATTCCAAGAACGCCAACAAGAGAGCGATGCTAAACTTGCAACCCAAGTTGGGGTCAATAAAGTTAGCCTTGCCGTTATTGCTGGTACAGCTACCACGGCCATTGTATTTTTACCCAATATTATTGGAGTAAAAATAGACGTAACTATCTTCTTAGAGCACGTTGCTGTAGCTATCTGTATATCTCTTTTCGCGTCGCTTTTCATTGCTAAAACCCTTATTCCCTTACTGACAACCAAGGTAAAGATCCCAGTTGTAAGAACGCCTAAAACACCGTCTTACATAAAAGGCTATGGTCGTGCACTTAACTGGATGTTAAAACACCAGGGAATAACTTGTGTTATTGCTCTATTGCTGCTTGCGTCGGCCATTGTGCCCATGCAGGTGGTTACTTCAGATGATGAGGGCAATAATAACCAAGAGCGTATTTGGCTTAACTATCACGTAACGCAGAATTTTACGCTTGATGAGGTGGAAAAAACTGTCGATAGAATGGAAGCTTACCTTTATGAAAACCAAGAACGCTTTCACATTAAACAGGTGTATACCTATTTTACTGCCGGACATGCTGTAAGCGGTATAACGCTTAATGACGAACTGCCCGTAAGTGTGGGTAAAATTAAAGAGGATATACGTAAAGACATGCCCTCTTTTGTGCGTGCCCGTCCCTCGTTTCAATGGGATAGCGGCAACGGTGGTGGCGTAAGGGTTACGCTATTGGGTGAATCATCAGAAACCTTGCTAAATATTTCAGAGCAAATAGTTCCTATTCTTTCAACTATAGAAGGATTGGAAGATGTGAAAGCCGACACTGGCTCTACCCGAGATGAGGTACAAATCCGCATTGACAGAGAGAAAGCAAATCGCTTCGGCATACAAGTAAACGATGTGGCTAAACTTATCTCTACGGCACTACGGGGCAGTAATTTACGGACATTCCGCTATGGTGACGCCGGAGAAGTAGCAGTTCAGCTTAAATTCGGTAGCGATATACAAGCTTCGCTTAACGCCCTTAAAAACATCAATATCGGATTTACGCAAGGTCAATCGGTAACGCTGAATATGATTGCAGATTTCTCTGTGGTGCCACAGCTATCGCAAATTAATCGAAACTATCGTCAGACCGCGCTCGCTATTGGCGCAAACCTAGAAGGGGAAACCACCACAGAACAAGCCCGAGAACGTATCGAGAACGCATTAGCTAATATTGAATTGCCTACAGGGTATAAGTGGACACTAGATGGCAGCTTCTCTCGCCAGGATGAAGCCAATGCGGTCATGCAAATGAACATGCTACTAGCACTTTGTATGATATACGTTGTGATGGCTGCACTGTTTGAATCGCTGATACTACCTACGTCTGTGATCACATCGTTACTGTTTTCTTTCACCGGTGTGTTTTGGGCATTCATGGTAACAGGTACCTCTATGTCTATTATGGGGATGATCGGCATGCTGATATTGATGGGCATTGTGGTTAACAATGGCATTGTATTGGTAGACAGAATCAATCAGTTAATTAACGAAGGCTTGTCGCTGTATGACGCAGTAATTAAAGGATGTTTAACGCGTATAAGGCCTATTCTGATGACAGTAGCCACAACGGTCTTGGGGCTTATTCCACTCGCTATGGGAAGTACTCGAATTGGTGGCGACGGCCCTCCCTACTCTCCGATGGCCATAGCAATCATTGGCGGGCTGGTATTCTCTACCCTAACCAGCTTGTTTTTAGTACCTCTTGCTTACGTGCTGCTGCTAAAACTTAGGTTTAAAACCCAACGTCTGTTCAAAACCAGTAAAGCGCGTGTAGCCACGTATATAAAAATCGTTAATTAAGACGCATATTTGCACGAGCAAAAAGACAAAAAGCGGGTCTAGTTTTCAACATTTACGTCACGTGATTGACGAAAAGTGTAAGCTAGCCCGCTTTTTCTGGATTTGTAGTAACCGCAAGCAAGGCCTTAGCTACGCGACGTTAAGTATTCGTGTACCGCATCTGCGTGACGCTCTTCAGAAAACTTAATAAGGCTACTTCCATTACATGTTAGGCCTTCTTCAGACGTTACCATGCGCAATACTTCACGTTGGCTAGCGCCAATACGACCCACGTTACGTGAGAGGCTAGAACGAAGAACTCTTACATCGTCGTTGATTATCGCTTTACAAAACCCTGCGAACTGGGTTTCACCAACGAAGCGAATGTCTTTTGACTCTTCTGCTGCATTTGCATTGATGCTAAAAGCGACAGTCGCTGTAGCTGCAAAAACTTTAAGTAAGTTAGATAATTTCATTTTAAAATCCTCAATGTGTGGTTAAGGGTGCTGTGCAAGTTTGTGGCAAACTCTCTAGTTAAGTTGAGCAAAGTTGAATGAATCAACAATTTGCTCAACGCCCTTTATTTATGCATCAAGAATAAAAATTTTTCTGTTGAATGATTGTGTAACCTGGGTAAATGCTTGGTAAATCAAGTTGTTACGTTGTTGTTACGGCACTAACCCCTTGAATTAATTGGAATAATATAAATTGCATATTACTAATATATCTAGCGATAGCACTTGTAGGAAGAAAGAAGTATAAGACTTAAGTATAAAAAAGCCCCTTTCGGGGCTTTAAAAGTGTAATTTTAACAAAATTATAGATATTAACGCTTACTTATTGTACAAATTAAAGCCACTTTACGTAATTTAATTACATAAAGTGGAGTGAACTATTCGTATTTACGCTCTCGCTTAGTCTCAATTGCATCAATGTAAGCATGCCACGATGCATAGCCGATAATCGGCATGAGCACGATGAAACCCACGAAACCGGTCACGTAACCAATTGCTACTGTAGTGAAAATGATAGCCCCCCAAATGAGCATGGGTACCTTATTTAACCATACCGCATTCACACTGGTAAGCACTGCAGTTGCAAGATCTACCTTACGTTCCATTAAAATCGGTTGGGTAAACGCCGTAATAAATAGCATTGCCAGGGTAAAACCCGCTCCAACGATAGTGCCTAACGCTAAAAACGGTAACAAGCTTTCTAAGTCGTTCTCTATATAAGGTGGATAAAGTGCATGAATCAGCGATGCCACACGCAACCAAAATATCATCATTACCATAAGCAGTATGGCAAAGCCCCACTCGTTAAATGCGTTTCTTCGCATTGCGCGCAGCGAATGACGAAGTGAAGGCTTATGACCTTTCTCCATCTCCCAGCTTACATCGTAAAGGCCCGCCGCTAAAAATGGCCCTACCAACATAAAGCAAACAATGGCGGGTAGAATGACCAAGTGCCAACCCGTCATTTCAACTAAATACATAATGAACCACGGGATAACCGCGAAAAGTACGCCATAAAATAAGGTGAGTCCCGGTGCGCGCATGGCGTCTCGTAATGCCAATGACAACCACTTTATTGGATCGCCGACGTCTAATTCTTTACAGGGAATAACGCGTGCTATACCACTTTGCGTGATCGCATTCTCTGGTGTTTCTTTGAAATGGTGGGACATATTCTTATCACCTCTGCTTGTTAGCCTGTTTGTTACTAACGCGTTTTTTATACACGCCTTACTACTACGATAGGCGCAGAATGAAAAGTTCACAAGTCATTAACATAAATTTTATACTTAAGTGACAAGCGGATCATTTATCTCGTTATATGTTTAATAATTAGCCACTTGATGAAAAAAGTAGTGCTTAAAGCAGAAATACTGCAAAAAGGCCATCGCATATGACTTTGTATTGCGATAATCTCAGGGTATGTAAATCAACCAGATAGACCATGAAAACTGTATCTCGCTCACATAAATTAGATAACGTTTGTTACGACATTAGAGGCCCAATCGCTGCGCAAGCACGCAAAATGGAAGACGAAGGACACCGTATATTAAAGCTGAATATCGGTAACCCCGCCCCATTTGGATTTGAAGCCCCTGACGATATCGTAAAAGACGTTATTCATAACCTGCCTACGTCTCAAGGATATTCAGACTCGACAGGAATTTATGCTGCCCGCGTGGCCGTGATGCAGTATTACCAACAGCGTAATATTAAAGACATTCGTGTTGACGATGTTTATATAGGTAATGGTGTATCTGAGCTAATCATGATGGCAATGCAGGCGCTACTTAATCATGGTGATGAAGTGCTCATTCCAAGCCCTGACTACCCGCTTTGGACGGCCGCAGTAAGTTTGTCATCAGGCTCACCGGTACATTATCGCTGCGATGAGCAAGCTGGCTGGTTCCCCGATATTGACGACATAAAAAGTAAAATCACCAGCAAAACACGCGCGATTGTACTTATCAACCCCAATAACCCTACTGGTGCAGTTTACGACAAAGCCCTATTGCAAGAGGTAGTAGAAGTCGCCCGCGAGCACGGCTTAGTAGTGTTTAGCGACGAGATTTACGACAAAATTTTATACGATGAAGCCCAACATACAAGTATTGCGTCACTCGCTGATGACGTCTTTTTTGTTACTTTTGGTGGTTTAAGCAAAAACTATCGCGTGGCAGGCTTTCGCTCTGGTTGGTTAGTTGTCAGCGGGAATAAACGTCTTGCTACCGATTATATCGATGGGCTTAATATTTTATCTTCTATGCGTATGTGCGCGAATGTACCGTGTCAAAGCGCCATTCAAACAGCATTGGGCGGTTATCAGAGTATTAACGACCTAGTCAATGAGAATGGCCGACTACGCATTCAGCGCGACGTCACCACAGATATGCTAAACGGCATTGACGGTATTTCTTGCGTTAAGCCTAAAGGTGCCATGTATTGTTTCGCCAAAGTAGATGAAAAGAAATTCAACATTCAAAACGATGAACAAATGGTGCTGGATTTATTAAGCTCTGAAAAAATTCTGTTGGTACACGGTCGAGCCTTTAACCTGACCGAAGGCACCTACTTCCGGTTAGTATTTTTACCGCACAGCGATGTATTAGTGCCTGCACTGCATCGTATTGGCAACTTCTTTAGAACCTATAAGCAAGGGGCCTAACGTGAGTGATAAGAGCCACTTTTTTGCCCATCTAGCCCGTTTAAAGCTTATTAATCGTTGGCCGCTAATGCACAATGTGCGTACAGAAAATGTGCAAGAGCACAGTTTGCAGGTGGCTATGGTCGCCCACGCGCTAGCCTTGATTAAAAATAAATTTTTTGGCGGTACACTAAATCCAGATCGCATTGCAACCATGGCGATTTTTCACGACGTGTCGGAGGTACTTACCGGCGACCTCCCTACCCCAGTAAAATACTTTAACCCTGCGATTAAAGAAGAATATAAAAAAATTGAGAAGATTGCAGAGAACAAGCTCATTGAAATGGCACCAGAGGCATTTCGAGAAGACTATGCTGCACTGATTGATCATCACTACCATAGTGAAGAAGAAGCTTTTATTGTGAAAGCAGCAGACGTACTTTGCGCTTACCTAAAAACGCTTGAAGAATTAGCTGCTGGTAACCAAGAGTTTAAGCTGGCTAAGAAACGATTAGATAAAACCCTTAAAGAGTATCATTCTGAAGAGGTGGACTACTTCTTAACGCGTTACGTACCAAGCTTTTCTTTAAGTCTTGATGAAATTACGCAAGACGATATGTAAGCAAGGCGATTAACCGCCCCCAAATTACTATACTGATGTAGCAGAAGTACCAAACACAGCATGGCAGCGAGGTTTTTTTGGCAACAAGCGAATGGGAATTAGCATTACACGAGCGTCGTTTACCCCGAAGCGAAACACGAGACGGCGATCACCGTAATCCGTATCAACGTGATAAGGCACGCGTTCTTCACAGCGCAGCCTTTCGCAGGTTGCAGGCAAAGACCCAAGTGCTGGGTGTGGGCCTAAGCGATTTCTATCGCACGCGACTAACCCACTCTCTAGAAGCCGCCCAAATTGGTACGGGAATAACGGCGCAGCTTTGGGTAAAATTTCCAGATATTGCCAACACGTTGGCGCTTGACCCTACGTTAATCGAAACACTGTGTTTGGCTCACGATATTGGTCACCCACCTTTCGGCCACGGTGGTGAAATTGCCCTTAATTACATGATGCACCAATACGGCGGGTTTGAAGGAAACGGACAAACCTTTAGGATCATCACTCAGCTAGAGCCCTATACCGCCGAACACGGCATGAATTTATGCAGAAGAAGCGTGTTAGGCTTGGTTAAATACCCAAACTTTATTGATGCCCTTCATAGTAAAGAACCAACGCCCGAGCGCCCTGCTTCACTTCGTCAGGTAAAGGCCCACGACTGGCATCCGCCGAAGGGACTGTTTCGCTGCGACGAGCCCCTATTCGACTGGCTACTTGCGCCATTTAGCAATGAAGATAAAGATGCGTTTATGCAGTTTACTGCAAAACCGAATACCCACAGCAAAACGCAGTTTAAATCGTTCGACTGCTCAATTATGGAGCTGTCTGACGATATCGCCTATGGCATTCACGACTTAGAAGATGCCATTGTAATGGATATGGTAGACAAGCATCATTTTGTCGAGGATGTAACTACCCCGCTAAAAGCCCTTAATGTACCCTGGCTGTCAGACAATATAGAAGTGTTAACCAACAAACTATTTAGCGCAGTACATCACGAACGGAAAAATGCTATAGGTGCACTGGTAAATAGCTTTATCACAGCCATTGAAATAAAAGGCGTTGAGGGTTTCGCTCATCCATTACTTGCGTTTAACGCCGTGATGCCCGAACAATTTGCACAAGCCCTAGAGCTTTTTAAACGCTTTGTGTTTAACAAAGTAATCCGCCGTCCCGATGTGCAGCTTCTTGAATATAAAGGGCAGCTGGTAGTTATGGAGCTTTTTGAAGCTTTTGCATCGGATCCCGACCGCCTTCTACCTGAAAACACCCAAGAGCGCTGGCGTAAGGCCTGTGAGGACGACAATGGTATGCGCGTTCTCGCCGACTATATATCTGGCATGACAGACGAATTCGCCTCTCGCTTATACAGCAATATCTTTTCACCAAAACAAGGCGGCATTCAAGATAGTTTGCATATGTAAACTAAGCGACTAATTCTCCAATCATGCAGCAATATTTGTTTCTAGAAATAGCGTTGGACTTAATTTACAAATGAGTAGACGTACTTGCTAACCAAGGAAGGTTCTCAATTTCAATATAGCTGTACACTCTGTTGGTTAGCGATGCTGCTGGTATTACACCTTCATTTTCAAGTTGTTTGATCAAGCGCTTCGTACTTAACTCAAGGGATTGTGCGCGCATTTGATTATAGCCCACTGCCAAGTTTCTCAATAGCATCGCAATATCAATGCGCTCATCTAATACGCTTTCGGGATAGCGTTCGTGAAAGTTGAGAATTGCGCGATGCGTTTTTGCCATGAAAATTGTTTCTCTGGTAACCATCCCGTACATTTGAGCAGCTAAACTTCGCGTTGGCTGGTCTGTATCTCTAAAATGCCTCATTTGGACTTGATTAAAATATTCATCATTTGCATCAACCAAAGTGTCCAACGCTTTAAGGGTGTATTTAACTTTTTTATTTCCATAAAGCATACAGCTTAAAAAGTTTCGACGCTGCAACCTATCGTTCTTTAAATTTGCTTTGGCTTTTTCATACAGGTCGGATATATCTTCCAGAAAAAGTGGAGAAGTACCGTTAGCGATGTTCGCAGATAAAAATTGAAGAGCGAGTGAAGCGACTACCATATCGGGCAATTGCACGTTGGGGTCAGTTAATATGTTTTCAATTGCGCTAAGCGTAGAAGCTTCGCTCTGATTTGGGGTGCCCGAAATAATGGAGTGATATAGGGCTGAACTTTTATCTGAACTACGCTCGATAAAAGGAAATGCATCGATGTTGGATAATTCGTTAGCCCAACTGGTATTTGCCACATGGGCACACAAGACAACCACGGTTGCCAAGAGTATTTTCATAGGGTCCTTCCTTTGCTACTAACATCAACTTTCCTGTCTGATTTAAACCCTACTGCCATTATTACAGCATGTCAAAATCGAAGAGTTGTAACAGGGCTAAACTTTCTTGAAATTTTAATCCGAGTTCTAAGGTCTATTTTTATACGCATCTAAAACTTAATTACTGTGCGCTCGTATAAAAAGAAGTGGTAATACATCAATTACAGCTTAGTGCGCGCTAGAACATTCTCAAGTGTTAAACATACACAGAGAACCCATTTAGAAATGGCGTTTATTAACGGCAGATAAAGGTAGAGTAATGGCAAAACCATTTAAACCCTCGGTAAAATTAACTGATAATGACGTAACCAATGAAAGCGTTTATATGAATCGTCGATCATTGCTCAAATCCATGGGCTTTGTGGGAGCGTCTACGCTGTTAGCGAAATCGGCAGGCGCTGCCGGTTGGTTTTGGGAAGATGAGGAAGAAAAGGCTGCCTTTAAGGGAAAAGCACTGGAGTTTAGTCAGCCCCCTAAGTTTCAAATAGCGGAAACCCGAACGCCTGAAGATAAAGTCACCAGCTACAACAATTTTTACGAGTTTGGCACCTCGAAAGATGCGCCAGCCAAAAATGCGACTGAATTTCAAACTAATCCATGGACGTTGAAAATTGACGGTATGGTAAAAAAGCCCATTGAGCTTGATCACGATGCCTTAACCAAACGCTTTCCCTTAGAAGAGCGCATTTACCGTTTGCGCTGCGTTGAAGCATGGTCGATGGTGGTGCCTTGGATTGGGTTTGAGTTAGGGGCGTTGTTAAAACAAGCGGATCCGTTGATGTCAGCCAAATATGTAGCATTCGAAACCCTATACGACCCTGAGCAAATGCCTGGCCAACGAAGTCGCTTTACCGGTGGCGGTATTGATTACCCATATGTAGAAGGCTTGCGACTTGATGAAGCCATGCATCCGTTAACGCTTATGTCGGTTGGCCTTTACGGGACAACCTTGCCACCTCAAAACGGCGCACCTATCAGGCTTGTCGTACCGTGGAAATACGGCTTTAAGAGTATTAAGTCTATTGTACGAATTCGTCTTACCGATAAGAAGCCGCCTACCACATGGAATCGTCTGGCCGCTAACGAGTATGGCTTTTACGCCAACGTGAATCCAAACGTGTCACACCCAAGGTGGAGCCAAGCCAGCGAGCGTAGAATAACCACAGGTGGGCTACTCGCCAGAAATCGCATCGATACTCAAATGTTCAACGGTTATACCGAAGTCGCGCCATTATACAAAGATATGGACTTATCCCGTTACTACTAGCTGCTACTTTTTATAGGGCTACGAGCAAATAGCTAGCCCTTCTAACCAATATCTTATAACCGAAGCTATTAAACATTATTATTAAGTTGTTCATTTAATGCCGTTAAGAAAAAAACCATTTCGATTATCTATTTGGCAGCGTCGCAGTTTGAAGGGCCTTATTCACCTTTTCGCATTAGGCTACGTCGCTTGGTTGTTCTTTGCCGGGATCAACGACCAGCTTGGACCAGACCCCGTAAACACGCTCATTAATGAGACTGGAACTTGGGCAATTCACTTTCTTTTACTAACGCTTACTCTTAGCCCACTTGCAAAATGGCTACCAAGCCCAGAACCGATGCAATTCAGACGTATGATTGGCGTATACACCTTTGTGTACGCCTTTGCACACCTACTCACTTACATTGTGTTTGAACTCCAGCTTGATATGGCACTGGTGGCTAGCGAGATAGTAAGCAGGCCCTACATATTCGTTGGCATGGCTGCGTTACTTCTTCTTTTTGCTCTCACTGCAACGTCGTTTAAGCGCATCCAGCGCAACATGGGTAGAAAATGGCAAAAGCTTCATAACAGCATTTACTTGATACTGCCCCTTGCACTGCTGCATTTCAGCTGGTCGCAGAAAACGTTTTGGCAAGAGCCGGTTTGGTATTGGATGATTGGACTGATATTAATGAGCCCAAGAATGAAGCAGTGGTATGTGACGCACCAAAAGAAAAGCCAAAAAAAGTCGAGAGACAAAAACACAGTGGCGTGAGAAAACTAAGCCGAAAACCTTTTAAACAAGTACGTAAAGCAGCGCAGCATAACGCGCTGTTTTGCTAAGAGTTACCGCAAGAATAAAAAACCAAAGCGGACTTCTAAACACACCTGCCACTAGCGTAATAGGGTCGCCAATAATAGGTACCCAACATAAAAACAAGCTCCACTTACCCCACTTCGTAAATGTGTGGCTTGCTCGGTTAAACGCCGCTTCGCTCACTTTTAACTTATGTGTCGCAATTTCTTTTCCGAACTTGAAGCCCAACGCATAATTAACCACCGAGCCGAGTACATTTCCTAATGAAGCAACAATAAGCAACAACACCCAGCTCAACCCACTACTGTATAAAGCACTAAGCACAATTTCAGAACTAAAAGGAAATATAGTGGCAGCCAAAAATGCCGATAAGAACATCCCCAAGTAGCCTAAATGTATTAATGCGCTCAACGCTCCTCCAGCTTTATACAGTAGTGTTCTACATAAGATTCGCGCGCATCTTACCTCAATCCGCAACTGAATACCTGCTTCAGAACACAACAGCATAAAAAAACCATTATCTTTTATATAATTACTGAAAAACTCTCAAGCTGCGCAAAAAAAGTACAATTAAATGCTTGCCAAAGCCCTCTTTTTTAAATACTGTATACACATACATACTGTATATCTAATCAGCATTTATAAATAATCGTTTTCCATAAGTTTCTATTTGAACTTCAGAGCAAATACATAAAGGGTTTTACTATGAACACATCTTCAGTTTCACGATTCAATGCTTTGCGCGCTTCGGTTTCAAATGTTGTTCAACTACCTTTGCCTATAGAAGGGTTTCCTAGCGAAAAACAAGGTAATGGAAAAGGAAGTAAAGACAAAGGTTGGAACTATCTGCTTTCAAATACAGTGTCATTTTCGAAAACTGTAGATCACGCTATCCGTATCCAAAAGCCTGAAAAAGAAAAAATGCCAGAATGGATCAGTAAGCTTATTACGGGTGGCCAGTGTAAAACGCTTTATGTAGAAAACATTGATTTGGATTTGCAGCCAACGGATAGTGAGATGATCAGAAAGCTATGTGAACTTTACTCGGTCAGTCTGGTGAATGTGCGCGTTAACAGCATTAATGACGAGCAAAACGTTGCATTAGGCCCTTGGTAAAGTGTCGCCTCTTTATGCCTAAATTCCGCTTTTGCCGAAATCTTGCTTTTGTCGAAATATAGACACATAAGTAAAGTATATACATTTATTGTCCTACTCGCTTTTGTATGAACTCTTTGACATAGCTTTTTGGGCATAGCTTTTTTGGTATAGACCGCCATGGAAACATCGAGCATCGACAACATTTACGTTTAAAAAAGTTGGGGCTCACGCCACTTATATTTATACTGTAGCGCTTTGTTATACTCTTAAACCGCGAGTTGTCTTATGCGCTGTTACTGTTGCTCATCAAAACCCTTCAACGAATGCTGCGAGCCTTTTATTAAGGGTGTTAAATACCCTAATTCTGCCGAGCAACTTATGCGCTCGCGATTTTCAGCCTACGCTACAGCGCACTATCAATATATTCTGGAAACCTATACCAAAGAAAAGCAGCAGGGTCTTTCCGTAGAAGATTTGGCTCAAAGTGCGCAAGGTGCGACGTGGTTTGCGCTGAAAGTACACCCCACTCTAGCGGCTAACTCCAAGTCCAATACTGCCATCGTTGAATTCACTGCTTACTACTTTGAAAATAAAAGCATGTATCAGCTTCACGAAACGTCAAATTTCAATATTGAAGACGGTAAGTGGCGTTATCACGACGGTGTGTTACACGATGACTGCGGAAAAATTAAGTACGGAAGAAATCTCCCATGCGTTTGTGGTAGCAGCAAGAAATTCAAACAATGCTGCAGCCTTAAAAACCATTAATGTTTTAGTACATTGAAAAAGTTACTCTAGTAAGTTAATTGCTCTACACTAAAACGAGATGATGAGCACGTTGAGGAAAATAGCTAAAACATGATCAACACATTGTCGCTTCCGCTTTTTGTGACATCTAGCATCTGCTTGCTGATGAGCTTTTTCTTCGCTTTGCTTTATTATCGCTTAACTTTCCACCACCAAGAGCCTGTTAAGTACTATTCTCTATTTGCTCTTTCGGCTTTCATAAGCTCAATTTTCTTCGGGGCTTTTGGTGTACTGATCAATGCAGGTGAGAATCTTTTTGCTCTTAGTGTTTCAAATAGGCTTACCATTATTGGGGCTATGTTCACCTTAGTCACCAGCCTGCATTTTTATCTTGCTTTTTATAAGTACAAAGCTCCGTATTTATTGAAATGGTGTTATGTCGTTTGCGGAATATTTTCTCTTTTAACTGCTATACCTAGCCCCTATTTTTTAGGCAACGCCTTTTATGCTACGTCTAAATACTATACTGGGCTAAAGTACGGGCTACTTTTCGAAATCTGGGGTCTTTGGATCTTAGTATTGGGGTCATACTGCATATATATACTCGTTCGAGTTTTTGTCCGGCAGCGCTCAAGACTTGAGGACAGTGGTCCTATACTACTGTTACTTCTAGCTAACACTCTATGGCTTATCACCGGTATTGGCGATACCTTAACCGGTATCGAAATTATCGACCTTCCACCGCTCACATGGCTTGGCTCCTTTGTAGTTACCAGCTCCATTGCATGGGTTCTAGTGCTTCACATTGATGGGCTTTATAAAGAAAGACGTACGCTCAACAATCAATTGATGCACGATCATTTAACTCAGGCACTTTCTCGTAGCTTTATGGAAGTAAAGCTCAATGAGGCTATTTGTCAGATTAAAAATAGCGCTAAAAATCGATTAGCCGTATGCATATTTGATGTTGATAATTTTAAGAATATCAATGATAGCTACGGTCATTCCAGTGGTGATGTATTGTTGAAGAACATCACTCAGATTGTGAAAAAACATCTGAGTCCGAGTGACTGTATCGCCCGTTTGGGCGGCGATGAATTTGTAATCTTGTTTACCAGTGAGTACGCTTCTCTTAATGCTGATAATATTGTAGAGAGAATTCGCCAAGAAATTTCGTCTACAAAATTTGTTTCAAAAGAGCAAACATTTAGTACAACTTGCTCATTTGGGATAGTAAACATCTTATCTGGCATCGAAGTAACTGAAGACCCTGCACATGATATATTATCCATCGCTGACGAAGCGCTATACGCCGCGAAATTTAACGGCAAAGATACTATGAAAACATCGACTATAACTAGTTTTACTCGTGTTTAAAATGTGAGGGCTTAATCGGCTTTCAATTTTATAATTCAACCACCAAGTAACGAATTTGGCCGTTTACAGCCTGTGGCAGAAAAAACTGCCCATTGTATGTAAAATACTGAATTCCATTAATTTTCACCGTTTGCGCTTCATTCGGTAATTGGCTGTAGAAGTAGCCTGACACATATTGATTGTCATTATTCTGCTTTTTCAGTATGGGTTCACTTACCACCACATATCCATCGCCCGATTGAAAGTAATAAACGCCCTCCGCCGTAAAATATTTATCTCCCTCAAGGATAATTACATCAGGCTTTGATGGCAGTGTCTTAACCGTTATACCTATAGGAGGTTTAACTACTTGATAATGCCCGTCGAATTTACGATAGAACACCCCCTGATGGTAGCGATAAGCCACCCCGTGATAATGAATAACTTGAGCACTTTGGGGAACGTTGTTAGGTATGTGTCCCGGCTTGTAATTAGGTTTAGTTAGTACATTGGTGATAAGTGCTCCGATTCCAATTCCTGCTGCCACTGCTACCACGGCACCGCTGCCATGCCCACCAACCCGAATGTGCCCTCTCGCACCACCAGGTGAATGTGCACATGCTGTGATAAGTGATACCGACAAAACAGATACTATCGCTAATTTTAATTTCATATTGAAATCCCATTAGAATTGAAGTTGAACGGGTGCAAGACTATCGCTACTTTCTGTTCTGTTTGATTTCATTCGTTTGAGAAAATTCGTCAGTGACTTATCAAGTAATGTATAAATTGAGTAAAGCGTATGCCTTTGATTTAGTGTCTTCATGTCTAATCTTGTCTCGTGAACAATGTGATCCTTTACCTTTATTCCGGGGAAAGAATCTACTACTGTAACTAAATGGAGATTGAACATTATGGACTTACAAGGTAAGACAGCGCTTATTACAGGTGCAAACCGTGGGATTGGAGAAGCAACTTTACAAGCCCTTTTCGATAAAGGCGTAAGCAAGGTCTATCTGGCAGTACGCGATACTGAATCAACTACCCATCTTCATGACAAATACGCAGATAAAGTGGAAACCCTGCAAGTCGACGTTACTGACAAAGCGTCAGTAAAAAGCCTCGCTGACAAAGCAACTGATACTCACATTGTTATCAATAACGCAGGGATTATGAAGCATGAATCACCGTTAAGCGAGAATGCTGAAGACGCACTTCGTAGTGAGTTTGAAGTAAATGTGTTTGGCTTACTTCACGTTGCACAAGCATTTGAATCGACATTGGTTGCAAACAAAGGTGCCATTGTTCAACTTAATTCAATTGCATCAGTGAAAACGTTTGGCGACATATCAACGTACTGCGCATCTAAAGCAGCAACCTATTCGTTGACCCAAGGCTTACGTGAAAAACTATCTGAAAAAGGGGTAGCGGTCATTAGTATCCACCCAGGTCCTATTGGCACTGACATGGGTAAAAATGCGGGCTTTGATGATGCTCCGGGACCTGAAGTCGTAGCGAACGCGATAGCAGAAGCGCTAGAAAGTGAAGATTTTCATACTTTCCCTGATGACACAGCCAAACAAATTGGCGATGCATACGCAAATTTCGCGGAAAATATTATTTTAGGCGACATGTCTCTCTAATATCTAAAAATACGCCCCTTTCACGGGGCGTCGTTTTTGTGTGCTGCTATACCTTCCACATCTTTGGTCGTTTATATTCTTACTACACCAAAGCTGTCTTAGAACTTTAGGTAAAAAACCACTCAGTACATAAATTGCATCTGCCAGGAAGAAGCGCCCGCATGTGGCTTGAGGAATAACGCAGCGTCGCAACGTTCCTGAGTGAAACTGTTTACTTTTGCATCAATTACACTAATATAAATTTCAAAGCGGTTTTGTATTACGTGAAGTGCAAAGCCGCTTTTTTATTTCTAATTGTCACAACATTGCTGCGAAACCTATTATCGTGGCTAATTATGAAAAATAAAAAACAAGGAAGGTTATGACTAATATTTTACGTATTGCTGCGATGATTTCTGCTACTACGCTTTTGTTAGGTTGTGGTGGTAGCGATTCAAACGATGCACTCGACGACCTCAACGCTAATCGCGCAAAGTGGGAAAACGCGAACATCGACACTTATCAGTTTGAATATCAAGTTTCATGTTTTTGCACCGAAGAAACCACGCAACCTCGCTTAGTCTTGGTAGAAGGTAGTCAGGTCACCTCTCAAACTATTATTGAAGGCAATATTGCCTTACCCTTAGATGATGAAACTACAGAAAGCATTGATAGCTTGTTTCAACTTATTGCATTAGAAGAAAGCCGCGCAGAATCGCTAACGGTAAAATACGACCCTGAACTCGGCTACCCGACCGAAATTAGCGTTGATATCAACGAGCAAACAGCTGACGACGAATATACCCTAACAATTAGTAACCTTGTTGCCGAGGGCGATGTGGCCTGTACAGCAACGGTAGAAGATGGCCTCTTGCTTTCGGTAACAGATCAAACAACGCAAATGTCGATTGCATGTGGCGTTACGGCTACTGCAATGGAAGGCGCATATTCTGAAACTGTTATGGTTGATGATACGGATTGTGCAGATGACGGTTTGATTGCAATGCTTGACGAACGTCCTGGTTTTTACACCCTCACAGTACAAAAACAGGGTTATCAAGATTATCAGGTAGATAATTTAGGCATTGGTAAAGACTTGTGCCATGTGTTGACCAGAGAGTTCAACGTAGAGCTAGTTGCTGAATAACTATTGCTCAAAGATTCACGAAAAAAGCCTGAACCATAGAAGGGTCAGGCTTTTCTCGTTAAGTTGTCTTTTTATCAGACGTGTAGGATCAGGGCACAAGCACCATTTTGCCTTTCACCTCTCGGTTCATAACCTTCGCCATGGCTTTTGTGGCCTGTTCTAATGGCAACGCTTCATCAACTACTACTTTAACTTTGCCTTGCACGTACCAAGTAAGCAACTCTTGCATGTTCTCAGCAAAGCCTTTTGGATCGTGCTGAGTGAATGAGCCCCAAAATACGCCCATGACCGAATAACCTTTGACTAGGGCAAGATTGACTGGAAATTTAGGAATTTCACCGCCTGCAAAGCCAACCACAAGTAAACGCCCTTCCCACGCCATACTGCGACTACATGCGTGGAAGGTATCGCCACCAACGCATTCATAAACTACGTCAACACCTTTGCCGCCAGTCACTTCTTTCAGCGTCTCTTTTAGGTCTTTTTCTTTGTAGTTAATTAAAACGTCAGCACCATACTCTTTGGCAAGCGCCAGCTTTTCTTCAGTTGAACAAACGGCAATAACCTTGGCACCCATTATTTTGCCTATCTGCACAGCTGCTAAGCCAGTACCACCAGCAGCACCCGTTACAACCAAAGTTTCACCAGGCTGCAGCTTTGCCCGCTGTTTTAACGCATGATGGGCAGTCGCATGTGCAGTTACAAGGGCAGCCCCTTCGTTTACGTGAATGGGGTCGGGTAACGGCATGACATGCGTGGCTGGGATTAGCGCTTTTTCTGCATACCCACCTAAGTTAGAGAGCGCGATAACTCGCTGCCCTTCTTTTAGATGGCTTACTCCCTCACCTACTTCGCTTATAGTACCCGCCACTTCGTTACCTGGCACAAACGGGAAGTCTGGCTGCATTTGATACAGACCTTGCACCAACAACCCATCGGGAAAATTCACCCCAGCCGCTTCCACGTTTACGACTACATGCCCTTTTTTAACTTCCGGGTCTGCAACCTCCTTGAATTGAAGTTCATCAAGTGGCCCGAAAGATTCGCATACAATTGCTTTCATACTGTCTCCAGTTAACTTGTTCGACGTGCCCACCGTAAATAGCATGGCAAGTCATTAAATATGTTGTGTGGCGTTTATTCGCTTTGGTGTATGGTTTGGTTTGCAATTTGAGCGAGCGGTCGCACCATTGCGCCTAACTGCATTGCCTTTTCACTTGATGCATTGCCATCGTGAGCGCGCTTCACTACACCTTGTAAGATAGCCGCTAGACGGAAAAAGCTAAACGCTAAATAGAATGTCCAATTATTGATCGCGCCAATTCCCCTGCGTTTGCAATAGGCATCGATATACTCTTTTTCTGAAGGTATTCCTAACTGCTTTCTATCAAGCCCACCTAGACCAGCGGCGTGTGCAATGTCAGAAGGCAAACGCAGTTGCATACACTGGTAAGCCAAATCGGCGTAAGGATGCCCCAAGGTTGAAAGCTCCCAGTCTAATACTGCAGCCACCTGCGGTTTATCTGTATTAGACATATCGAACATCATATTGTCTAAGCGAAAATCGCCGTGAACTAAGGACACCTGGCCATCGTCTTCAGGCAAATTAGTTTCAAGATACTGAATAAGACGCTCAATCTCTTCGATATGCTCAAGTTCAGATGCTCTGTACTGCTTTGTCCACCTACTCAATTGTCGCTCAAAGTAGCTGCCAGGCTTGCCGTAATCACTTAAGCCAGCATATTCAATATCAACGCTGTGAAGCGCAGCAAGAACTCGATTCATTTCATCGTACATTGCACCGCGTGTTGCAGAAGACTCTACTTCCGGTAACGCGCTGTTCCAGAAAATGTCCCCCTCCACAAACGCCATAATGTAAAACATACTGCCGATAATGCTAGTATCTTCACATAAATGGTACGCTTTAGGCACTGGCACTTCTGAGCGCTGCAAGGCGTTAATAACGCGGAACTCTCTGTCTACTGCATGCGCAGATTTCAGTAACTTACCCGGCGGTTGGCGACGTAATACATAAACGCCGTTATCCGTAGTTAGCTTAAACGTAGGATTCGATTGTCCGCCTGCAAATTTATCAGCGCTTTCAACGTGCCCTACGCTCGGGCACGCAGTAGATAAGTATTCGTTAAGCACCGTTAAGTCTATTGCATGTGGAGCATTAGCTTTGTCGTTTGGCACACTTACTCCTTACGCGTTTTTTTCAGCAATTAAATTGCGTCCAAGCTGCATCATATGAACTTCATCTGGGCCATCGGCCAGCTTAATGGTGCGTGCATACGCATACATCGCAGATAGAACAAAGTCTTGACTGGTTCCGGCAGCGCCATGCATTTGAATGGCTTGGTCGATAACTTTACATGCCATTGTGGGCGCTACAATCTTGATAGCTGCAATCAAGTCTCTTGATACCTTATTGCCGTAGCGATCCATTTTGTCTGCCGCCTTCAATGTAAGCAAACGAGCCTGTTCAATATCGCAGTGCATTTGCGCTATGTTTTCTCTTATCGACTGCTGTTTTGATAAGGGCTTACCAAAGGCGACACGCTGTTCAACACGCTCACATGCCATGTCTAAAGCACGCTGTGCACAGCCGATAAGACGCATGCAGTGGTGAATACGACCCGGCCCTAAGCGACCTTGGGCAATTTCAAAACCACGCCCCTCTCCTAGCAATAAGTTCTCAGCCGGTACGCGTACGTCTTCAAACAAGACCTCAGCGTGGCCTACTGGCTCATCGTAGTAGCCCATCGCTGCCATGGGGCGCACAATAGTTACGCCTTTTGTATCCATTGGTACCAAAATTTGAGACTGCTGTTGGTGGCGAGGGGCATCAAAATCAGTTTTGCCCATTACCACCATTATCTTGCAGTTTTCGTTCATTGCGCCACTGGTATACCATTTACGACCATTTATTACGTACTCGTCACCATCGCGTTTAATAGATGTTTCTATGTTAGTCGCATCGCTAGACGCAACTGCAGGTTCAGTCATAGCAAAAGCTGAGCGTATTTCTCCGTTTAAAAGCGGCTCTAACCATTGCTTTTTATGCTCTTCGTTACCGTACTTGGCTAACACTTCCATATTGCCTGTATCTGGAGCGCTACAATTGAATATCTCCGCACTGAATAATACACGGCCCATTTCTTCGCAAAGCGGCGCGTACTCAGCATTTGTTAGACCTGCACCGTAAGGCTTGTATTCTTCAGGTAAAAACAAATTCCAAAGCCCCGCTTCTTTGGCACGTTGCTTTAGCGTGTGCATCATTTGCGGGGTTTTCCAACGACCTTCACCGTCATTGGCTGAGCCATTTTCTACGGCGTGAATGTACTCTTTCTCAATCGGATACACTTCTTCTTTCATAAACGCTTTTAGCTTTTCTAAAAGCGCTTGGGTCTTTTCATTATATTCAAAGTTCATAACTGCCCCATTTAGCTGTAGGTAATGGCGTGTAACCTGTCAATCACATCCAGGTGAGGTACGCTGTTGAAGTTATTTAGGTGAACACCTCGCGCATTGGCGAAGCATTGCGAAAAACTGGCATTGCGAATTTGTAAGTTCATATTCACAACGGTTTTAGAATCGTAGCCAAGGATGTGTTTGAGCATCATGGCAATAGCACCACCAGAACTAACGACCAGCACTCTTTTAGCATCTGTCGTTTTAAGATGAGCAAGCATAGAGTGAACTCGGTCTTCAAATTGCTTCCAAGTTTCATCTAGCAACTCGTGAGCAAGTTGATCTTCAGACCAGGCAATCATTGCTTTTTTAAGCAGGCGATAATATTCAGAGGGCGATGCCCCTTCTGGTACTTTTGCTTCAGGAAATCTTGTTAGATACGCTTTAGCTACCGCTTGAAAATTAAATTCATTAAGCGCGCTATGCACTGTTGCATCAGGCAATGAGTATTCGCTAGATGCTATACCTTTCGCAATGCCCTCTTTAGTTTCGTGATGGCGAACCATATCGCCAGAAAATACCGAATCGAACTGAATGTTTCGATGCTTAAAATAATCACCAAGCCAGATAGCTTGTTGCCCACCTAACTCACTAAGTTTGTCATAGTTCGCTTGCCCAAAAGATGCTTGGCCATGGCGTACTAAATAGATGTCTGTCATACCGCTGCCTGATGTTATGAATATGTTAACCAATTCAAATCACATACTAAGTAAAACAGCAGTATAAGTTTAATTAATATTTTGAATGAGTATGCATCATGTGAAACTATGAACCGGCCTTTTGTGATCATGAGGCAAACGTTTTGAACAAAACTTGACTTATTCGCCGCAATTGCGTGGAATATGCTCGATTAATTTGTCTACATAACAGGCAATCAAAACGTCTTATTGGAGTAAAGACGACAAAATGTAAAGGACTGCGCGCACATGGACGCGACTTTGTCGTGATAAGTTTGGCTGGAGGCGCTTAGCTTCTAAACGATAAAAAGAACTAAAATGAAGTCATTTACATACGCCTTGCCCTGCCATCCTGAAAATGTAAGAGCAACAGTAAACCCTATCACTTATTGCCTTTTAACTACGCTTATATTTTCTGCTAGCTCTGTTAGTGCCCACGCTAGCGCCGACGATGGCACAAAAATACAAATTGCGAACAAGAAACTTGAACACATAATAGTTCAGGCACAGAAGACATCACAAAATTTGCAGGACGTTCCCGTGGCTGTCACAGCCCTAAGTGGTCAAGATATGGTAGAAACCGTTAGTCGTGACATGTTCGACCTGCAAAACTACGTACCTGCATTTGGCGCGTTTCAAAACCAAAGTGTGACTAATTCAGGCTTTTCTATTCGCGGTATCGGTACTTCTTCTCAAAACTTTGGCTTCGAGTCATCGGTAGGTCTGTATGTAGACGGCGTCTACCGCTCCAGACAAAATGCACTAATTAGCGATCTAGTTGATATTGAATCTATCGAGGTATTACGCGGGCCCCAAGGTACCTTATTTGGTAAGAATACCGCCGCTGGCGCGGTGACGGTATCAACCGTAGCGCCTTCACACGGCGAACGTAATGGCTTTGCTGAGGCTATTATTGGCAATGACAATTTGGTTCGCTTGAGTGCAGGATCGTCGTTTTCACTTATCGACGATATTCTTGCCATGCGAGTATCTGGATTTAGTTCCCATGGCGATGGCTTTATTACCGATGAGGCCAGCGGGCAAACCCTAAACAACCGTAATCGGTCTGCGGTAAAAGCGCAGTTGCTTTATACACCGACAGAAAACATTAGCGTAAGATTGATAGCCGATTACGGCGAGCTAGACGAGCGGTGCTGCGGCGCACTGACGTTTCAAAATAACATTCAGGCCAATGACATAGCGGGTAAATTCGGCACTGATGCGCTGCTGCTTCAACCGCCATTCAACGCAACTATTTATGGGCGCGATAGCTTTTACGACTATAGAACATCGCTGTCGCAAACTCCCCTTTCAAAAATGGAAGACAAAGGGCTATCAGTTCAAGTAGATGTGGCTTTAAACAAAGCATGGAATTTAGTGAGCATAAGCGCGTACCGCGCGTTTGACAGCTTAGATACGGTAGATACCGACTTTTCTGATGCGGACCTTCTCACTGCCACTAACGACGCCAGGCAGCAGTCGTTTTCTCAAGAAGTTAGATTGCATTACACCAGCGAGAATGTGCGTGGATTAATAGGTGTTTACTATTACAGCCAAAACTTAGACCTAACCTTTGATACTACCACGCAAGATGATTTTAGTGCGTTCTTTAATGCCGCCGCGCCCGATCTGCTGCCTTTGGCTAACGCCATCAACGAGCTATCTGCAGTTACATCAGGCTTTATTGCGCCTGCTGCAGCCCCAGCGCCGTCCGGTACTGCTTTTGTACACTCGGCTAATCAAGAACAAGACAGCATTGCTGTATTTTCTCAGTTCGATTGGCTGTTAAACCGCAATTTTACGCTAACCACAGGCTTACGCTATACACGCGAAGAAAAGTCGATCGTCGGTGCGTATGACGAGCAAGGGCCTGGTATTGACGGACTAAGTCAAAATCCTGCACAATGGCCTAATATCGGGCGTGCGGTACAAGGTTTACAAGACATCTCTGCAGCCTTGACTACTATCCAAGCGCCCTCTGCTGAATCACTTAATGCCATTGCGCCTTTTCAGCAGGCAGGCTGGGGGTACTTTTTCTTAGGCTCGGCAGCGGTTATGCCTCGCCCTGATTTAAACGAACAGATTGATGATTCACAGTTAACCGGCACAGTGAAACTGGCTTATCACCCCAACGACAACACGTTAACCTACGCCAGTTTTGCCACAGGTTACAAAGCAGGCGGTACGAATACTGACAGGATCTTACCTTCACTTAGCCCGCTTTTTGATGCTGAAAAATCAAGAAGTGCCGAAATAGGCATTAAACACGATTTTGAAGGATACGGCGTTCGCGTAAATGCCGCGGCGCACTACACACAAATTAGCGACTTTCAGGCGACGACCTTTACCGGAACAGGTTTCAACTTGCAAAATGCGGGCGATATCATAGTCAGAGGTGTAGAGCTTGAAGCAACGTGGTTGGTAACAAAAAACACCGAATTACATGCCGCCGCCTCGCGCACTTTAGCGAGCTTTGATGAGTTTAAACGCGGTACCTGTTGGGTAGCGTACACGTGGCATACTGGCATCGACGACCCGGGCCGTGTGGAGCCAAACGACCCGTTCTGTTCAAGAGACGGAGACCGCGTGGGCTTCGAACCACAAAATTCACTGTCACTTATGCTGAATCACTATTTCGAAGTTGGGAATTATCCTGCCTCCGCCAGTATTGACTACCAATACACGGGGGACGTATTCCTTGATGATGCGAACGACCCGTACAAATACGCTGACGACTTTTCATTATTTAACGTTCGCGTAAGTTTCACTATTCCACAATGGGATAGTGAAGTTATTGCATGGTCGCGCAACGTATTCGACGAAGAGTACGTTGCACGAAGCGGGTTTGATGTGCCAGTACAAACCGGAAAGATCATGGCCTACCCGGGTGCACCTAGAAGCTTTGGCGTTACCTTCAGAAAGTCTTTCTAACGCTTTAAATGCGTAGGTTTGGTATGAAACACCGCATGACACTGTGCAATAACAGACAGTGCAATATGCTCAGGTAGTTCACCGCCTATATCAAAGCCAGCAGGGCTCGCGAAATACTGAGTAAAGTTGGTATCTCCAAGCCCGGCTAAATCCATAATTTCCTGCTTGCGGTGCAACGGCCCAAGCATTGCCGTATAGGTTAACGACTGCTTACTTAGCACCTGCAGCGCCTTTGCATCAATTTCGCGATGATGGGACATAAGCACCGCCGCTTGAATATTATGTTCGCCCATGTGAAGACGTAAGCCTTCAGTAGACGGGTCTTCAATCAAGTAATTTACCTCGGGAAAGTGTTCAAGTCTTGCTTGTGCGGGCCTTGGATCCCAAAGGCTTACTAAATAACCCTGTAAACTAGCCAGTTTGGTCATAAAGGTAGCGTCGTACCCACCTCCTACAACAAGTAGGTGGATAGGCGGCAGCATCAAAACCGACAACATGCGCTTGCCATTAACAGTATCTAGCTCGGCCTTTCTAGGTGTAGCAGTATGGTCTTCCAATTCCGTACACTCACCCAAGGTACCGTCTACAGCGCAGTGCCACTCACACGCCTTTCCGCTTGATAAGGTTTTACTAACCACATCCAAAGATAGATAACTATTATTTTCATTAACTGGCACGAGTGCTAGATGCACTACACCGCCGCATCCAACACCTAGCTTAAACGCAATATCTTCTTCATCTTCATCGTCATAAACTGCAGTACGGCTAACGCCGTCAGTCATTACGCGCTGGGCTTTTTTAACGATGTCACTTTCTAAGCAGCCGCCGCTTAATATTCCTAGCTGATGCCCTGCATCACTAAACAGCATCATGGCGCCTGCTTTGCGATAGCATGAGCCTTCCGTTTTAAAAGTAAAACCTAACACCCATTTGTGTTTGTTTTTAAGTGGAAGCCACTGGGCCAACAAATGGTTAACGTGATTACTCATAACTACCTCTGATCCCGTCTGACCTGCTTATTGCTGCGATGCTGCTTTAGCAATAAATGCAGCCAATGTTTCAGGCTCCTGCGCACCAGCCACACCCTGATTACCAATCACAAACGTAGGTACGCTTTGAATACCGCGCTGCATCCAAAGGGTTTCTTCCTCACGCACTACTTGCGCGTATTTTTCACTTTTAAGCACTTGTGCTGCATCAGATTTATTAAGACCTACAGCCTCGGCCAGTTCTACTAGAACACCAAGATCGTTCACGTCTTTACCCTCAGTGAAGTAGGCGTTAAACAAGCTGAGCTTCATTTCTTCTTCAAGGTCGTTTTGTGCTGCAAAGTGAATAAGCTGATGGGCTTTAAAAGTATTCTGCATACGGGAGTCGTCAGTGAAATTAAATGCAAAACCTAACTCTTCACCAGCTTGTACAAGCCTCGCTCGATTCTCCACACTTTGCTGCTCGCTAATGCCGTACTTTTCCATAATGTGTTCACGAAGGTTTTGTCCTTCAGCAGGCATATTAGGGTTTAGTTCGAACGGATGAAACTTGATATCTACTTCAATGTTATCAAGGGTTTTAATCGCTTCTTGCAACCGCTGATACCCCACGATACACCATGGGCATACCACATCAGATACCATATTAACCGTTACTTTCTGTACATCTTGTGTACCTTGCTCACTAGCTGCCATGATAGGACTCGCTTTATTGAAGTCATGAATTTATAAGGGCTTAGATAAGGTTACAAAAAGAAACTTCAACCCCATTTAGCAATTATTTTCGTTGTCGCCTGTCAGTTTTAAAACGTCTTTTTTGAACCGTTTATATCGGCATGGTGAATGGGTGTGATTTTATCTAAAGCCAGGCGCGCCCAAATCTCATAGCCCTTAGAAGACGGATGAAAGCCATCTTCAGCCATTAAGCCGCTTCGCTGAATATCGGCAACAGTACCACCTAAGTTAAGCGCGGTAACATACAATATTTCTGCGTTAGAACATGCTGTTACGGATTTAACCAAAGCTTGGTTTAAAAGTAATGCTCGCCAGCCTAACAGTGCCCGTAGGGGCTGTGGTAGCGCAGGAAAACAATGAATAGGCGGTAACGCTGTAAAAAGTATTCTTTTGCAACCAAATTTGTGCGTTAAAAGTGTACTGATGGCATCAATATTTTGCTGCCATCGCTTTAGTGACACAAATTTAGTGACATCGTTAACACCTATAGAAATAAGCGCAGATGAGAAGCTTTCGCAGGGAAGATCTCGCAGAAGACTAAGCACATCTTCGCTTTTAAACCCCGTTTTGGCATGCAGCGATACACGGGCTGGGCCGTGCTTAACAAGCTCTGCATACAGCAGACCTGTGAGTGCCCCCATTTGCGTCGTTGCACCAACACCAGCGGCGGCAGAATCGCCTATAACCAAAACGTTATTAGTTAGTAGCAATTTACTATCGGCAGAGGTTAATACCCGCTCGCCGTCGGGCTCTGGCAGTACAGCGGTCTTTCTTCGCACCCACAGTGCCTGCATCAATACAACAGGAAGAAGTAAAACAATAATCAGGTTTAATACCAAAACCTTGAAGTAGATCAAATCAGCCTCCCAAGTGATACGGTAAGCTTTAATCATCGAATTGAATTCGCGCCTAGATATCTACATTAAAGTGCAGAGCCAAGATGACTATAATTGCCTTACAACAACGCCCCGTATCAACCATTACCAAATATGCGCTGAATGCGCCTCGCTATACCTCTTACCCTACTGCACTTAAATTTGAACCGCTACAAGATGACATACTTCCAAAAGCACTTGCAGTGTCAAAAGCGCCGGCTGTAAGTCTCTACGTGCACATCCCATTTTGTAAAACGCTGTGCTACTACTGTGGCTGCAACAAAATGGTAACCCGTCACAACGAAAAAGCAGACGAATATTTAGACTATCTAGAAAAAGAAATTTTGTCTAAACGTTATTTAACAGAAGGTAGGCGTGTGGTTTCACTCCATTTAGGAGGCGGCTCTCCGAGCTTTCTAAGCAAGACTCAACATACCTATTTAATGTATCTGCTTAAAAAACATTTCACGTTTGAGGCAGGGGCTGAGCTATCTATTGAATTAGACCCCAGAAATATAGATAAACGCTACCTTCAAAATTTAAAATGCTTAGGTTACACGCGCATCAGCTTTGGCTTGCAAGACACCGACTACAACGTACAGAAAACGATTAATCGCGTGCAAAGCACATCGCACATTGCCGACTTAGTGTTTGAAGCACGCTCGCTTGGTTTTGACTCCGTCAATTTAGACCTAATTTATGGGTTACCACATCAGTCAATTGAAACATTCTCATCGACCATCGCTTCCACGAAAGCCATGATGCCAGACCGCATCTCGCTTTTTAGCTACGCACACCTGCCTGAACGGTTTGCCGCGCAGCGCAAATTTGCGGAAGAAACACTACCAAGCAGTGAAGAAAAAGCGTCGTTATACGACCTTGCCGTTAAAAGCTTTACGAGCATAGGTTATGAAATGATTGGCCTTGACCATTTTGCCCTAAGCAAGGACTCTTTAGCCATTGCCAAGAATAAAGGTGAGCTTCACCGTAACTTTCAAGGGTATACCTTACGTGGCGACGCTGACCTTATAGGGTTCGGCGTATCAGCCATTAGCACCGTAGGTAATGCCTTTGCGCAAAATGCTAAGGAGCTAAAAGAATATTACCATCGCTTAGACAACCACCTGCCCAATGCGAAGGTTGGGCTGTCATTAAGTGTCGACGACCTTATTCGCAGAGACGTGATTTCTAGCTTAATGTGCAATTTAGCGGTAGACAAACAAGCAATTGCTGATAAGCACCACATCATATTTGATGAATACTTTGCTTCAGCCTTAAACAACCTTGAAGAACTTAAAGAAGACGGGCTTATCGAAATGACATCTCGGTATATTCGAGTGCCAGAGTCTGCTCGCATTTACATTCGGGCTATATGTGCGCGTTTCGACGCTTATTTGAACGCAAGGGAAATACTCAGTAGCTACTCCAAAGCCATTTAAATCTAGGGCAGTTTAAACCGCGCAATCACTTGCATCCCTACATCAAGCTTAAGACGCGATAGAGAGATACAGCTAATGCTGGCATAAAGGGTTTGGTTACTGTTCAGTACATCAAGTTTTAACAACACTTTCGCGGTGTTTACGGTCGCTAGCTTTTTAGAAATTAGCTTTGCATCTGCGAGTTTTGTGTCGGCGTTATTTTCTGGCACGTTCAGGGGGCTGAGTGAATTCGCCACGGGTTCGATGCTAGATATAACACATGGCAGCGCATTTAAAATACTGATTGTGCTGGCATTGCCAAAGTCAGCAGTATTGGTATCGATACTTACATCACAAGCTTTAACTGCAAAACGAACAGATACTTGGTCACCACTTTGCTTAGGCAAATAGGAGACCGATTCTGCAGTGACGAATATCTCTTGCCCCGCTACCTTAACGCGCTCAATTCCGTTTTCCGACTGGCACTGCTCATTGCCTTGTAAGGGCAAAACACTTTGACTTTGTTGCGTTTCGCTACCGTGTTTATAGCTGACAACGGCGTTTTGTGACCGGTTGCTGTCGTGTGCTTCGCATTGCTCAGTAACTTTAACCCCTTCAAGTACGCTAGACGGCGTTCCCCCCCTTCTTTTTCGAATACTTGAGTCAACACATCGCGCGTTTTTCCACAAAGCTCGGTGCGGCCTTTATCAATATAAATTAGTTCGTCACTGAACAAGGCAAGGTCGTCTAAATCGTGAGAAATAACAAAGCAGGTAAGCTGCCCTGTCATACATAGATTATTTAAAAATTGATAAATTTTACGGCGGGTAAAAATATCGATTGCACTTAATGATTCATCTAGCAATAACACATCAGGGCCATTTACCAAGGCTCTCGCGATCGCTACCCGCTGAGCTTCTCCACCAGAAAGCGCCTGAACTGGCTTATCGATTAAATGCTCGCAATAGCATCCGAGCATGCTCTTCTCAATAGACAGCGCAGTCGAGGTTGCGTGGCGCTGTGCTAAGGCCAAGTTGCCACGAACATCGGTATGGGGAAATAACATGGGCTGCTGAAATACGATACCGACTTTTTTATCAGCCCACGGTGTTTGAACTGTTGCGTTTTTTTCTACGCCAGCTTAGGGCGCGAAACAAGCTGCTTTTTCCTGCACCTGATGGACCGGTAACCCCAATGAAGCGGCTTTGATGCTGCAATGAGATTTTTGCGTTAATGCGATTAGAAAGTCGTGCTGATATTTGCATATTAACGCGCCTCATCACTTCGGGTGATACCGTTAAAACGATAGAGCGCCGCGAGCATCACGAATGAGAATATCAGAAGGGCCAACGCAAGGTTGTGTGCGCTGTTATATTCCAACGCTTCTACCTGTTCATATAACGCGATAGACAGCACCTGAGTTTCCCCAGGGATATTGCCGCCTATCATTAGCACCACGCCAAACTCGCCTATGGTATGGGCAAAGCTTAAGCCTAATGCCACCACGATGGGCGCTTTGCTTAAGGGCAGCACTATTTTTATAAAAGCTTCGGAGGCCGAAAAGCCTAGTGTTTTTGCCACATCTAAATAACGGTTATCCAATTGTGAAAAGCCGCTATACAGTGGCTGTAAGGCAAATGGAAGTGAGTAGATAACAGAGCCCAATACCAAACCTTCAAAGCTAAATGCTAAATTGCTCCCTGTTAGGCTTTGCCACCCCTGCCCCAATGCACTTTGCGGCGAAAAAGCAATAAGGAGATAGAACCCCAGCACAGTTGGTGGTAACACTAAAGGCAATGCAAGCACAGACATAACCAAGGGCTTAGCTTTGCTCTGCCAGTTAGCTAAAAACCACGCTAGTGGCAATGCAATTAACAGCAACAAACCACTTGTAATAAAGGCCAGCTTTAAGGTAAGTAATATGGCCTCAAGTGTCGATGCTCCGAAAAATTCTGTGAGCATACTTAGTTACCAACGCCATGTGTTATAGCAGGTTCGTAACCCCATTCAATTAAGCTATGCTGTACCCCTTGCGACATTAAATATTGAACAAAAAGGCTGGGCGATGACACGCCATCAGCGTCAACTAAATTAAATGCTCTGGTTGTCTCTACGTCGTTTTTGTGAGCAGGCTCGTCAACTTGCCTTGTCGCATTTTTAATTGGAAGTGGTTCGAACAGATTCGGTGATAGTGTAGCTACCGTTTTACTGTTAACCACCAACGACTGAACAATGGGTTGATACAAGGTTTCTGGTACTGGAACGATAACCGTAACAGCATCGGCGCTTTTGGTATTAACAACACTGTTAAAATTAGAAGGCAAATTATGGGATAAGTCTGCGGGCAAATCTAAGGCCAATGAGTAAGCAACGAACGCCCCTTTCACGCTACCGGTAGTATAAAATTGCAAAGTTTGTAGCACGTTTTTACCCATTACTCTGTGGGGTAAAAACTGTCGCCATAGAGACAAGTTCTGCAGCGTCTGCTTTGCTGCGTCACCATAGGGAGCCAGTTTAGGATTTGCGATAGCTATCTTGTTTCGTGGATTTTCCATTAATTGAACAAGCTGCTTCGACAAGCAATCGGTAAGCTGAACGTTTATTTGTGCAGTCGTCTCTCCAGTAGATGGGCCCGCGATTTCCCTGCAATTTGTTTCGCTAGATGTCTTACTAGAAATTTCACTAAATTCCTCACTTGATAAGTCGCCAGCATAGACAAACGCCAGCTTGCCTTTAGCATAATCCACCAGATTACTGTGGTGCACTAAATCATTATTAACCAAGGCTTGCGGCCTAGCGTGATCTGCAGATAGAAAAACGTCAAAGCTAGCACCATGTTGTATTTGTGCATATAAAGTACCGCTAGAAGATACGGTTACCGCGACTTCTATACCGGTAAGCTCAGTAAACTGCTCGGCAATACTCTTTAGTGGTTTTGCAAAGTTTGCCGCAACGGCTACGTTGATTTTTTCGTCGCGCTTGAAATTTACTGACTGGTTTTGTTTGTCGGCACTAATAACGCTCTCTTCATTTACAGTATTATTCGCCGTTTCAAAACTGCTCGCCCGTGCCACAGAACTGGCAAAAGTCGTAATGCCTGCGGCTACACTTGGGCTTGCACTTGCGCTTGCAATAACACTTACCAAAATAAGCATGGCCAAGTTAACAAAGCTTGAAAGTCGCATTGCCAAAGAAAAAACCATTACTTTTTGCGCATCCACTTAAGTGCCGCTTTATCGTCAGACGCTTTTGCCGCAACCCATTCAGATTTATCGCCCTTGAACTCTTTTTTCCAAAGGGGTACAGATTGCTTAAGCATGTCCATCAAATAGCTGGCCGCGTCAAACGCCGCCTGGCGATGGGGAGCAGCGGCCCCCACCCATACAATTTGTTCGTTATTATATATGCGCCCTACTCTGTGCAGTGCACCAGCGCTATTAAGTTCAAAACGCTCTACTGCTTGTTCAAGGAGCAGCATCAACGCTTTTTCGGTCATACCGGGATAATGCTCTAATTCGATACCGTCTATGTCGCCAGAATTATTATAATCCCGCACTAACCCAGTAAAAGTAACAATCGCGCCTGTATTGCCGCACGCCTTTTCGTCTGCCGACTGTTTTAACCTAGCGTAAAGCTCGCCTTGGTCGAAATCTTCTACTTGAACTAGTGCAAACATACCTAGCCCCCTGTCACAGGTGGAAACAGCGCCAGCTCATCGCCGTCGCTAAGTACGGTTTGCAGGTCGCAGAGCTCTTGGTTGCAGGCAGTTAGTACACTGCCCTCTAGGGCTAATGCCCACTTGTCACTGCGCGTCTTAAGCTGAGATATTACGGCTTCAATCGTGCTGTTATCACTTAAATTAAGCGCGATATTGTCCTCTCCCGTAATCTCTCGGGTTTGTGCGAATGTTTTTACCGTTACCTGCATGCTTTGCCTGTTATTTACTTTGTTAACGTCGCTTTGTGCGCTCGCTGATCAATCTTTTCAAGCCTCGGAAATGCATTGAACCTAGAGTAGGTTACTCATTAGGCGGGCATGCACTTTCTGTACGTTACTTTAAAGATCGCTACTTTGTGTGAACTAGGTGTCAGACTGCCAGTGGCCTGTCTTACCGCCCTTTTTCTCCAGTACCCGTACCCCTTCCATATGCATGCCAGGGTCGATGGCTTTGCACATATCAAACAAGGTTAACAGCGCCACATTTACACCAGTGAGCGCTTCCATTTCAACGCCGGTTTTACCGCTTAGCTTACAATAGCAGGTGGCTTTAATTCGGTTTTGGTCGGCCTGAATGTCGAAGTTTATATCAACCTTTGACAGTGCCAATGGGTGACAAAGAGGAATAAGATCGGCGCAGCGTTTCGCCCCTTGGATACCAGCTACTCGGGCAACGGCGAAGACATCCCCTTTTGCAATTTTTGCTTCAGAAATTTGGCGAATAACGTCTTCGCTTACGTACAAGAAGCCTTCTGCTGTGGCTTCTCGCTTGGTAACATCTTTGTCACTAACGTCTACCATGTTGGCTTCGCCGCCAGCATTTAGATGGCTAAACGTACTCATGCTTCCACCAAATGCTTTACGAAGTTACACGGTCTGAAGTCGGCATCTAGCTGGCTAGAGATAATCTTTTCCCACGCTGTGCGACACGCGCCTGTTGAGCCCGGCAGGCAAAAAACAACCGTATTATTGGCGAAACCCGCTACCGCGCGAGACTGAATGGTTGATGTACCAATCTCTTCATAGCTAATTTGGCGAAATAGCTCACCAAAGCCGTCCACTTCTTTGTCGAACAATACACTAATGGCCTCTGGCGTTGAATCACGATGCGTAAAGCCTGTACCACCAGTAATTAATACCGCGTGAATGTTCTTGTCGGCAATCCACTTCGAGACCACGGCGCGCTGCTGATAAATATCGTCTTTCACCAAATCGCGATCGTAAAGGTTATGGCCAACCGAGGTAAGCGCCTCTTTCAAATAGTCTCCCGACTTGTCGTTTTCGAGGGTGCGCGTATCTGAAATAGTAAGAACGGCAATATTAAGGGGTTGGCTGACAACTGACATATGAAATCCTAATTTGATATGCGACATTTTGGCGGTTTTTGATAAAGTACCAGCCAAAATACTATTTGGTAATCACTTTATAAGGGTGCATGCCATGAATTCAACAACTAAGTTGCCATAAACTATGTCTAAAAGCCTAACTAATCAGCAGGCTATGCGCTATAACCGCCATATTGTGCTTCCTAAAATAGACCTAGACGGTCAAGAATCGCTACTAAACGCCAACATTTGTATTATTGGTATTGGGGGGCTTGGCACTGCGGCCGCCACTAGCCTTTGCGCCAGTGGCGTGGGCTCCCTCACGCTTATCGACCACGACACAGTCGAGGCCACTAACCTGCCAAGGCAAACCTTGTTTAGCGAACAAGATGTTGGCACAAGTAAAGTAGAGGCAGCTAAAGCGCGGCTTAGTGCAATCAACAGCGACTGCGACATTACCGTAATGGCAGAACCGTTTGCGGCGCCCGGCAGAACTAAGGGCCCTACTCAGCTGTCAGCAGCGTTAAAACAGGCCATAGAGCGTGCTGACGTTGTGCTAGATTGCACGGACAATACAGACTCGCGAGATTTAATAAACCTATTGTGTTTTAAACTAAATACTCCACTGGTGTCGGGCGCAGCCATTCGCTTTGAAGGCCAGCTTTTTGTAGCTATACCCGGTGAGAGCCGTTGCTATGCATGTTTGCGGACGCTTTTTGAATCGCCTGATTTAAGCTGTGTAGAGGCAGGTATATTCTCGCCTGTAGTAAATATTGTTGGTACTTACCAAGCCATGCTAGCTATGCAAGTATTGATGGATTTCGATAATATCCCAAAAAACACGTTAATGACCTTTGATGCGCTTTCGCATGAATGGCGAAATTGGAAGCTACCAAAAGGCGTGGACTGCGAGCTTTGTGCTTGCTGAATGCAATTAAACAAACCATAAAATTTAAGATGGCAGGTAACTATTAAACGTAATTGTTGCTAACCATTTCGGTATAGAGACCTGCCCTTTAACATTCGCAAAATCACTTTTTATCGTTTAAGACTTCTTGGCGTTCACGTTCGTACGTTTCATAATCTTTTTGATACCGTGCTTCGCACTCATTTCGTTGCGCTCCCTGCAATTCGCTGCAGTTTTGTAACCGGTTTTGTTGCGCTGCGTTATACAACTGTTTCGACGTACACCCAGAAGCCAAAACCAGCAGTATAATTAAGGGAATTATTTTTGTTAGTTTCATCACAGTTTCATTCTGAAAATAGATAGTTTTTGAGACGGCGCTATTTGGAAATAGTTTCACTGAACAATCATCAAAATGTTACGATTTATGTATTTTGAGCAATCATCTGAAAACGCTTGGGTCGTTACAAATACTCCTATCAATATGATTGCCGCGTTTTCGTTAGAAAAATAGACAGAAAATAGGTTGATTTAAATGACAACCCAAGTAGTAAAAAAACACATGGTAGTGGCGCAAAACGCGTCTGGACGTAATATGAACGTGCCAATTTATCGAATGAAGGGCGCCCGCCCTGGCCCCACCGTGTATATTCAAAGCTCTATTCACGGTGCTGAAGTTCAAGGTAATGTAGTTATTTACCATCTTATTCAGCGCCTTAAAGACATGGATATTTGTGGCGAAATTATTTTAGTGCCCAACTGTAATCCCATTGGTACTAACATTAAAGCCGGTGAGTACACATTAGGCCGGTTCGACCCTGTGAACGGCACAAACTGGAACCGCGGCTATTTCTTCGATAAAGATGCGGTTGAGCATTTCGCCAAAACCGTTACACGCGAAGAGTCTATTGAAGGCATAAAACAACGTTTTCGTGCGCACCTTTCTAATGCTATCGACAACAAACTGGCCGAACCCTGGGGGTTAGGCTTGGCACAACAGTTAAACCTGAAACTACAACAAATGGCGGTGAACGCCGACTTTGTACTAGACCTTCATAACGGCCCTGTGTCTACCCGTCACGTTTATATTCCCGAATATGCCAAAGACAGCGCCAAGCTATTTAACATCCCCCACTGTATTTTTATTCCAAACGTATTTGCAGGTGCATTAGATGAAGCGACGTTCTGCCCGTGGTGGACACTGCAAGAAAGCATAAAAACTAATTTAGAGCGCGAGATTAGCTTTAATGTAGAGGCTTTCACGCTAGAAATGGGTAGCCAGGAAGTGATCGACTTTAACGAAGGTAACATAGATGCCACCAGCATTCTTAGCTACCTAAACGCCAAAGGCGTGCTGCACGAATGCGATATTAAACCGAAAGCAATGCAGCGTTTAGGCGTATATTTAAAAGACTATAAAACGTTATTCACAAACTGGGGTGGCATGGTTGAATACATGGCAAAACCAGGCCAAACCGTGAAAAAAGGCGAACCGCTAGCGCAGATTTTAAATATTGATGATCTCGACACCGACAATGGCAGCAGAACGCTAGAAGCGCCTTGCGATTTGATCCCAATTCTCCACTTCCCTTCTGCTTCGGTATTGAGCGGAACGCAGTTGTATAAGGTGTTTACGAATTATAAGGAGTTGTAGGTTTTTGTATGCACGTTGATGGAATGAAACTTCAATTACAACATGGTTGATTAGAGTACGTAGATAGTCTCTCGCAAATTACGAACTTATTCTTCAAAGTGCGCCCTGCCGTTCAATTTATTGTATTGAACGGCGGCGTTGTACCTTAAGGTGCCTATGAACTCGTAGGACTTCTGTTTGCAAAGCAAAAGGACGAATTTTTATAAAGCGCAGTGTTTCGAGCGACGCCAAATTGGTCGTTTAGCGAAGTGCTTCGGGGACACCGGTTAAACCAAACCCTCACTGCCCCATTGGCAATCTTTGTCAATATTTGCCATAATTTCTGAATGGTGAACATTCGGAAATAGACAATGGCAACTTTAAACGTGTCACTTCCTGACGAAATGCGTACGTGGATTGATGAGCAAGTAAAAACTGGCAAATTTGCTAATGCTAGTGATTATATTCGCGATCTAGTACGTCGCAATCAGAGTGAGCGTGAGGCAATTAGCTTAGTCCTCATAGAAGGTGAGTTGAGTGGGAAAAGTGACAAGAATGTTTTGGATATTATTCAAGCTAAGAAAGCTCGAGCCTCTGAATGAACGAATACATCCTCTCTAACAAAGCAGAGGAAGATATCTCCCGCATTTACGATTATTCAGCCAATGTTCACGGCGTAACTCAAGCTGAAGCCTATCTTGTTGCCCTACATGAAGCTCTAGTTGTTCTGGCGGAAACCCCGAATGTAGGTACTTCAGCGGAGGACATTAGAAAGAATTACTTACAATTCCCCGTTCATAGGCACATGGTCTTCTATAAAAAAGTCGATGACGGCATTTTCGTCATTAGGGTGCTTCATCAACAAATGAAATACGCTATGCATCTATCTGATTGAAACACACAGGAAGGACCAAGTATTGTGACGAAAGTGCCAAATCAAATAGAGAAACAAACTACTCACTAAATCGTACCAGCTCAGACTTGATCTGACAGTTACCCTACTTTCAAGGTAACTAACCACACCCTACTTCACCCAAACTAACGCGATATTTAAACTCACCACGCTGATTAAATACGTCAAAACCATTATCAGAAGCTTTAAGCTCTAGCTCCCGTACCCAATTTGTTTTTTCAATAAACTTTAATTCATAGCGGTTTAAAGGTAGTGGGCATTTTAAATAGAAATAATGGTAGGCCGTACCCATTGCACCTGGATCTGCGGTAAACACGTAAATAGTGTTATTTTCTATTGCAAATTCTTTATGAAAGTAGTCTCGGTTAGCTCCTAGTGTTGCATCAATCAGAACACCTAATAGACCTATCGCAATCTGAATGAGTGCCACTATTGCTAAAACACTGCTCAAAGCAACAGTTAACCATTTACTTTTAACAAGATATCTCAATGTACCGTGCTGCGTAAAGAGCAGGTAAACACCTGCACAAAGCGCTATAAGTTTAACTAAGGCTAACGCGTCGCCGACCTGTGACATGAACCTGGGGGAATGGTAGTTCAAGTCCCACAGCACACCGCCATACAGACTTTCTGCTAATGGAACTATTAT
Source organism: Alteromonas sp. ABH4_454 (assembly GCF_056311775.1). Lineage (NCBI taxonomy): Bacteria > Pseudomonadati > Pseudomonadota > Gammaproteobacteria > Alteromonadales > Alteromonadaceae > Alteromonas > Alteromonas sp. ABH4_454. The sequence continues at coordinate 3,320,504 of NZ_CM149972.1, forward strand.
TAGAAGTAGTACAGCGAGTAAAGGAGTGATCAAGGCCGCAAAGGTTCCTTGCGGCACTTGCTTATTACTCGGGCTATGGTTTTGCTCTAAACGCGTTGTCCCTAACATTAATTATCAGCTTCCTTAAATCGGCGATCCTGGCGGCAGTGGCTCTACCTCAAAGCTACTTGGCCATGCCTTACTCGCCCAATAGGTATCAAACTGCTCTTTCAGTATTTCATACTGATTGTTGTCTGCTTCATCGTCTAACCATTCGCTAAATTCAAGCAAGGCGAGTTCAGCTTCCAATCTTACTTCGGGTGCTAGCTTGTCGTTAGTTACTGCTTTCATCACTGCATTTAACGCCACTAACTGTAAGCGCTTGGCTAGCGGGCTTTGCGACTTGTTTTTATACCAATGTACGCTAAGTATTTGCTTCACTAGCATTGAAACGCCCACTTTTTTGCGTCTATCGTTAGTGCTTCTTGTTTGCCACTCTAGGCGGTTCAAGCGCTCTGGGTGTAATAACAACTCAAAAGCAAAGTTGGATGCCGAAGCAGCGGCAGAAACAGGGTCTAACATTAAGCCCATTTTGCCCTTAAAGTGCTCGCGAGTAATGTCGTCACCGTATGCTGTGGGTGGAATGAGCGCGAGGACCGACTCAGGAATAGTTAAGTAATCGGCAGTAGTGGCGGTAATCAACTGCTGCATTGCGCGTTGCTGCACCGCGGGTGCTACAAACTGCTGGCCCTGCGCTTGGGTATAGTCACCTTTACGTTCATATTCATACACCAAGCCGCCCACTTGCTTTGCTACAGCTTCTAGCTGATAGCGATGTAGCAAGTAAATAGGTACTAAAGCATTTTCAAGAGACGATAAACTACTGTTTGGGCTTAAGGTGTCCAAACCTAAATTGGCTAGTGCCTGTTCGCGCACTTGTGAAATTTGATCAAAGGCATCTAGCGGGTTGCTGCCGTTTTCCCACATATGGCCGTTTGCCGATGCATGGCGACTGCTGCGGGTATCTGGGTCTGATTTAAAGCTTAAGCCCTCGTTGCGACCTTTTACGATAATTTTTGCCAAAGCTTCGGCTTCTTCTACGTCGCTGGCAAAGTCTTGGTAACCATACGCTACGGCGTGTATATCCCATGCGCCTATACCTTTCTCATAGGCACCTTCTAAGCTAATTTTGCCATTTTTAATGCTAATTTTGGGATGAGGATAATCCATCACCGACGCACGGTTGTTTTCACTTGCGGCAAAATTGTGTGCTATGCCTAACGTATGCCCTACTTCGTGAGCAGACAGCTGCCTAATGCGATCCAAAGCCATTTCTTGCTGAGCAGTAGTGTCGGTGTTGCCTTCTTTAAACGGGCTGGTGAGGCCAAGGGCGATTAGATAATCTTGTCTTACACGCAGCGAACCAAGTGTAACGTGACCTTTAATAATTTCACCTGTACGTGGGTCGACAACCGACGAACCGTATGACCAACCGCGCGTTGCGCGGTGCACCCAGTTAATGACGTTGTAGCGCACGTCCATGGGGTCTGCACCTTCAGGCAGTACTTTTACCTGAAACGCGTCCTTGTAGCCTGCAGCTTCATAGGCTTGATTCCACCAGCTCGCACCTTCTTTAAGCGCTGTCATTACTGGCTCGGGGATACCAGGGTCAAGGTAGTACACAATAGGCTCAACAGCTTCGCTCTTCGCCGCATGCGGGGTTTTCTTGTTTAAACGGTGGCGGGTAATAAATCGCTGTTCGGTAGGTTCACTAATAGGGGTTGAATAATCAAAGTAGCTGAATTTCCAGTAGCCAGAATATGGGTGGTATTCTCTGGGTGTGTAGTTGTCGTCAGGCAGTGCCACAAACGAGTGATGCAAGTGAACCGTCACACTTTCTGGGTCGGGCGTAACTTGCTGCACGTATTCGCCCGGCTTTTTGCCAGCAAAAGTGACTAGAGCCTCTAATTCAGTATTCTTTTCAAAGCCTTTGGTTTTTGGTAAGTACACGCCACTTCGCATTTTATCTACGCTGAAGCTACCTTGCTTGGTGCGTGCCATACGGTTGCCGATACCGTGAATATCACTTAACAGAAAAGGCGTATAGTCGATAAGGCTAGTGTTATCGCTTTTAGCTACCAACGTAAAACCAGCAATGACCGAATCTGCGAAAGCTTCATCAATACTCTGCTTTTCGGCGTCGCTGCCGTGGGTCGCGCGGTATTTGGTATTGTGCTGCTTTAATAAAACCTTGTTACCAAATTTTTCAAAGCTGACCAAACGCGTATCGCCAAGTTGTCCGCGATCAAGGCCAATATCGTTTGAACCTACACCATACGGCAAGCTGCTTTGGAACAAATATTCAGCATCGCTTGTAGGCACGGCCAAGTAAACTTTGTCGCTTTCATCGTCATAGTAAACAGGAATTAAACCATCTTTTTTGGTCATGTCGCTGGTGAATTCACCAATGCTTGGTAACGCTGCCCAAGCTGAAGAGGCAGACACGACAAACAATACCGAAAACGCAATAGTTGATTTACCTAATGCATTAACCTGTCGCGCGGCTTTGTGAAAAATGTTCAATTGCAGCATGCAGTTAGTCCTTATTATTGTGAATTTCTAGCCTACCCTATGTGGTGGGCTTTGCCCATGGTAATTCGTCGTTTTAACGCTACTCCTCGCCCGACTCTAACATTGACCGCCATTATCAATAATTTTTTGAAACTGATTGCTGTACTCGGAGCATTATATCTTGATAAAAGTATTGATAATCTAGCTTTGCTGTTATGAAACAAGACAATCAGGAGAACGATTATGTTAGGCGAAAACCACTCACTACTAAGCGACTTTCCAGAACACGAGGATACGATTAACCGTTTAAATGCGACTTGCACTGACTTTGCCGAAAAAGCAAAACGCTATCACAGTTTAGATGATGAAATTAGAAACCTTGAAGAGCTTGGCTCACCCGCAAGCGATGAAACATTACACCAGTTGAAACACGACCGCGCCGAGTTGAAAGATGAGCTTTATCAGGTGTTGATAAACGTTAAGTAGACATCCATATAGTATGCGAAGCTGCTGGTTTAATGGGTGATTCGTTTAGTCGAGCATTTTAGAACCAATCTCTAAAAACCATCGATAAGTAAATCAATGCCAGCTTTAATTTCGTTTCTCATATTTTTAAGAGGCTGTTCGGCTAGGTGCTTCAAGCCGCGCTTTGAAACAGTAGCAATATCAAGTAAGTCGATGTAGTAAAGGACGCCATTCACCTCACAGGGTATTTGTAAGTCTTTCACGTATGGTTGTCCATCCAGTATCTTTAATGGCGCTACTAACAAGCTTTCCACTTCGTTAAAAACTGTGTTAGTCAAGACGATAACTATAGAGGATGAATATCTACATACTGAAAACTGACTTATCACGATAGCTGACCGATTGACTCCGAAAACGTTCCATTCTTAATTACTTTGTCATTATGAGCTTTAAGGGCGCCATCATTCTGCTTGAACCATTCTGCTTTTTTTTTCTCGTTTACTGCCCTAATTAAAGCGGCTTCAAAAACCTCAGAAAGCTTTATATCGAGAGACTTTGCCTCATTGAGAAGGTCACTATTTATCGATGTATTACAAGAAACTTTTTGACGCATAACTACCTCAAGCTAATCTACTAAAAATATTATGCGCAAAAGTTGTGCGCATAGCAAACGCAGCCCCTTTCCTTTTTCAAAGATTTACTTGAATCACAGTCAAGAGTAAGCCCTAATTGCGTTATCGATTCAACCAGCTCAAACTATGAAGGGTTTTATTTTGAAGTTTGCCTCTCGCGCTACCGCTATTTCTCCGTTTCTTGCCATGGCCTATGGCGAAAAAGCCACCGCACTGGAACTGCAAGGTAAAGATGTTATTAGGCTTAATCTAGGCGAGCCTGATTTCGGCGCCCCCGCGCCCGTACTTGCGGCAATGAAAGAAAGCTTGGACACCCCAGATTTTCCCTATACCTCCGCATTGGGTATTCCAGAACTACGTCAATCAATCGCTAGTTTTTATGAAACTAAACATTATGTAAAAGTAAGCCCATCACGAGTCGTAGTTACCGCTGGTGCTTCAGGCGCGCTACTTTTAGCAAGCGCCGCTTTAGTAGAGCCTGGCGACAACGTGATATTGGGCGACCCATCTTACCCGTGCAATCGACGATTTTTAAACGCGTTTGGCGCAGAAGTAACGCTAGTACCAACACGTAGTGAGGATAACTTTCAGCTAACCGCCGAAAGTGTTGCCGATAATTGGAAACACAATACGAAAGGCGTGCTTATCGCCACACCTGCCAACCCTACAGGCACGGCAATAGATACAGACGAGCTGATTAAGATTGGACAATACTGCAAAGCCAAAGGTGGCTTTTTAATAGTTGATGAAATTTATTTAGACCTAGCGCTTTCATTGGATGTTCAAGTGGATGCTGGCGCGTTTCAATCAAATGAGAACAAAGGCGCAACACTCCAAACTGTGCTTGCCAACGCAGAACTGCAGGACACTGTGGTAGTTATAAACAGCTTTTCAAAATATTTCGGTATGACGGGTTGGCGTCTCGGCTGGTGCGTAGTGCCTGAGACTATGACCCCAATAGTCGAAAAGCTCGCGCAGAATTTGTTTATTTGCCCCTCTACCCTTTCTCAAAAAGCCGCACTTTCTTGTTTTACCCCTGAAACGTTGGCGCAGTGCGAGCAAAACCGCAATACGCTAATAGAGCGTGCATCGCTTGTTTTTAAAGCACTTCAAAATATGGGGCTTAACTTGGATGCTCAACCCGACGGCGCGTTTTACGCTTACATCAACATTAAGCATACAGGCTTAAGTGCTATCGAGTTCTGTGATGCCCTGCTCGAGCAGTATCAAGTGGCGCTGACACCAGGCAATGATTTTGGCGAGCACAATGCTGATCATTATGTAAGGCTTTCTTTCGCTACCAGTATAGAGCGCTTGAATGAGGGACTGGCTCGACTAGCTACTTTTGTTAAATCATTGCGCTAGTTGTTTTTTATCCTCTGTTTAATTTCGTGAATAGACAAATATTACCTAAAAAAATGATATATATGGGCGCTTGTGCGTATATTGGGAAGTGCATATTGATGACACGTGTCGAAACGGAATAAAACAGGACAAAACAATGAGTAACGAACGCGAATTTGATGTAGTTATCTTCGGTGCTACAGGTTTTACGGGCAAACTAGTGGCTGAGTATTTTCAGGCGCAGTATGGCAGTGACAGCAATGTTAAATGGGCAGTGGCTGGTCGTAACGAAGCTAAACTTAATGACGTAAAACAAGAACTAGGCATTAGCGATAGCGTTGCTAGTATTGTAGCCGACGGCGATGATGCCGACGCACTTGATGCCATGACAAAGCGCACAGCCGTTGTACTGACTACCGTAGGGCCTTATCAAATTTACGGCGAAAAGTTACTTTCTGCGTGTGTTGATAATGGTACAGGCTATACAGATTTATGTGGTGAACCAGCGTGGATGCACCAAATGATCAACAAGTACGAAGCAAAAGCTAAGGAAACCGGTGCAAACATTGTGTTCTCTTGTGGCTTCGATTCTGTGCCCTTCGATTTAGGTGTTCACTATTTACAAGAACATGCGAAGAAACAGACCGGAGAAGTAATCGAATATGTAAAAGGTCGCGTTCGCAAAATGCAGGGCACGTTCTCTGGTGGTACAGTTGCTAGCCTAAAAGCAACCATGGCTGCAGCGCATAAAGACAAGTCAGTAATGGCAGCGCTTATCAACCCTCTTTCGCTAACCGATGGTTCGACTAACCAACAACAGCCAGATGGCAACAAACCTTATTTTGACGAACAGTTAGGTACGTGGGTAGCGCCATTTATTATGGCGGCAATTAATACTAAGAACGTTCACCGCTCTAACTACCTAGCAGGCTATGCTTACGGTAAGAACTTTCAGTACGATGAAATGATGATGACCGGCCCTGGCGAGAAAGGTGAAGCCATGGCAAACCACGTCGCTAAAGATAAGTCGCTAGCTAGCGATGATGGCCCTAAACCTGGAGAAGGCCCAAGTAAAGAAGAGCGTGAGAACGGTTTTTACGATGTAATGTTTGTAGGTACCGCCACCAATGGCGACATGCTAGCCGTTTCGGTTAAAGGTGATAAAGATCCTGGCTATGGTTCTACTAGCAAGATGATTTCAGAATCGGCGCTTTGCCTGTGTAAAGACGTAAACCTATCTGGCGGCTTTTTCACACCAGCAGCAGCTCTTGGTGATAAGCTAATAAGCCGCCTAGAAGAGAAAGCAGGCTTAACGTTTGCTATCGAAAAATAACGGCCCAAATAAGGGCTGAAATAAGGCCAAAAATAGAGGCTTAAGTAAGAGCTAAAGCAAGGACTAAAGTAAAGTTTAAACTTAGTCTAACCTATAAAAAACTAGCGTGCATTTTCGCACAACGAATATGAAAAAGGCTGAACGCAACTAGTGTTCAGCCTTTTCTTTCTTCGCTAGGTGTTATTATTGTTTTTTTCTAAGCAAGTACTGCTTTTAGTGCTTTAACGCAGGCATCGGTTTCTGCTGGCGTACCAACACTAATACGTGACCATGAGTCGTAACCGGGCCAGGTACGCCCTACTACCTTAATACCCTGTGCTCTCATCTTCTGCGCAAACTTGTCGTGCGGCATACCCGTATCCATGTAAATGAAATTCCCTTGTGGATTCGGTGCATAGGGCTGTTTTAATTCTTTGGCGACTTTTACTAACTTGTCACGTTCAGTCTTAATCCGTGAGCGCATGGTGTTTAGGTTCGCGTGGTCATCCATGCTAGCCATACCCGCAACAAGTGCCAAGTAGTTTACGCCACCCATGCGCAACATTCCGCCCAGGGTTTTAGCTTGCTCAGCTGGCATAATGGCGTAACCTAAACGCTGGCCTGCCATGGCGTGAATTTTAGAAAATGTCCGGCAAATTACTACATTGTGCCCTTCTGAAATAAGCTTCGACTGAACGTTGGCCGGGTAAGCGTCAGACATTTCAATGTAAGCTTCATCAATAAATACCTGTGCTTTTTTCGACACACGTTTCGCAAAAGCGGTCAGTTTGGCCGCATCTACCATGCTACCCGTTGGGTTATTTGGGTTACACACATAAACGGCGGTTGTATCTTCAGTTACTGCTGCTTCAATGGCGTCTAGGTCGAATGTCATATCATCAGCGAGCGGCACGTAAGTTACATCTGCCCCCATAAACTCAGCGCCTCTCGGCACACCTTCATAGGTTGCCATAGAGGTAACTAGCTTATTACCATTTTTCGTGATCCAGTCGGCATAGCCGAAAAGAATAGGTGAAGAGCCGTTTGTGATAACGATTTGATCGGCAGAAACGCCCTCTTGCTTAGCAATTTTTTGCGCTAAAACTTCAACCGTAGCATCGGTATAGCGTGCTAGGTTTAAAAGCTCGCTTTGCATCGCTTTTGCCGCTTTTTTCGAAGGTCCAAAGGCGTTCTCATTTGACGATAAGCGAATAAGACCATCGTTCACGTTAGGTGTAGCCGACGGAAAATGTTCAGTGGGCATTCCCGCCGCATGCAGGTCGCCCATTATACTGTCGACACTCGTGGTTAGTGCCACGGCACCAGCCCCTAAACCTACCGATTTTAACCAATTACGACGTGAAGAATTTATCGTGGTTTGTTGTACGTTTTTATTCATATTTCGCTCAGCCTTCCATCTACAATGTCTTTAGACTAAAGGCTCGGTTTTAAACGCGCAATAGCCTAAAAGCGCTAAACCATTGACACAAATGCACTTTTCCCGTGCACAAAACGCACTAAAATTGACAATGTAAGTAGTTTTAATGTGTTAAGGGGTTACATTGCGGTGCAGCGCCCTTTTACCCATTTAGACGTTTGCGATGAATGACATTTTTTCTCGTATTAGCAGCAAAACTATTACTGACTAAACCCATTGTTCTCTGGATTGAATCACCAAGTCGCTCACCTAACCTAAACCATCTAGGCGAATACCAAGTATGAAATACTATAAACATCTCAGCTTCTCTCACCATTCACAACAGGAGTTTTAAAATGGCTAAGGACCACGGTAACCAAATTAAGAACGACGATACCTATGAGGCCCTTCGCGAGGAAGGCTATAGCAAGGAGAAGTCAGCGCGCATTGCCAATGCACAAGCCAATAGTAAACAAACTCCGTCAAAAGACGGCGGCAAAGCAAATAAGTACGAAGATCGCACTAAAGATGAGCTCTATCAAAAAGCCAAAGAAGTGGGCATTGATGGGCGTTCAAACATGAGTAAAAACGAGTTAATTGATGCGCTGCGTAATCACTGAGGGGGCTTTGGCCGTTACAACGCAGCGTTAAAGGAACGCATATACGGCCATTATTAAGTGTCAGCGCACAGTTATTATTGAACCCTAATTAAAAGTCCGAGGGATTGGCCGAACTTTCAGGGCACAGCGAAAGTATCTGTGGCACAAAATCCAGCAGATACAATTAAAAGAACGATACAATTGCGCAACTATTGCGACTTCCACTCTTTGTATTCAAGTTGGGCTTTGCGCATATTTATTAATAACTTAGTTAGTTCAGGATCTTTCTTAATGACTGTTTCCATATAGGCAAAAGACTCTTCTCTGTCGCTAACTGTTAAGTCTTCGATACCTTTCATCGTCGGTCTAGGCATGTTTTGCCTAAGTGCCTGCTGAGTTTCCTTGTACATCCGATCAAGCGCATACTGGGGATAGCAGACAGTCTTTTTAATTCGGCTGTTTACGGATGATTCTTTTCTACATCTTACTTTGAACTTTTTGTTGTCCGCTAATGCGTTAAATCGTCTGTAAAAATCCAGCTCCGTTCGCTGAATTTTACGTAGGAAAAAACCACTATTTTTATTAACTTTACCTTTTACTTCAACGACTTCTATATCTTTGGGTTCAACGAACTCTTCTTTGTCGCTAGTTTGTGGTGTTGCATTAGCCATACAGCTAATAAATAACCCAGAAGCTAAAAGTAATGAAAAGCGCGAGGGCGAAACAAAATTAATACGTTTGATGAGATTCACTGGGTGCCTCCTTGCGGTCCTATCAGACAAAAATAAAAAAACTAGACTTAATAACTTCTAGTATTAAATGACTGGTTTCAAGTATTAAGTTGTAAATTAAGTAAGTCAAGGCATCTAATTTATTCAATGTAAGTATTTGTTAACCCAATGCGTTTTTGTTTGCATTAAAGCCGTTATTGATACCAGCGAAATGGTTTAAGTTGCTACCTTTTTCTTCTTGAATGAAAAACGAGCCGAGTTTGTTAATTAACGCAGAAAGGTTGCACTATGAAACGCCAAGAGCGAGATAAAGTTGAAATTGTGCCTTATAAAAAAGTGTGGCTTGAGCAGTTTGAAATTGCTAAGCGCTGTTTATTAACTGCGCTAGGCGATATTTGCGTTTGTATTGACCATATTGGCTCTACTTCTATTCATAACATGCCAGCGAAAGATCGTATCGATATTCAAATTGGGGTTAGTGAAATATCTCCTGCTATTTGCGACACGATAAACCAGCGAATAAGTCAATTAAACTTGCCTAACGCTCACATGAGTCAAGATCATTTACCGCCTGACGAATCATGCCTTGCGGACTGGCGTAAAATTTACCTGCAAGGGGTCACAGACCAATGGTCGTTTAAAGCGAATATTCATATACGAAAAGTAGGCGCAAAAAACTTTAAGTATGCTCTTTTATTCAGAGATTATCTTAGAATTGATGACGATACCGCAAGTCTTACGCGTTCTTCAAGCAAACCCTCGCCTCTCGAATTCCTAACGATAGAGACTTATATTCACAACTGAAAGATCCGGTCTGTGACCTAATCATGATCAGTGCTAGGCGTTGGGAGGATAAAACCACGAAACCTTCTCTCCCCAATAAAACATGAGGATATTTCATGTAAAAATGAAATTAAGTCATTTTTATTCATACATAAAACCGCGTATAAATTTATCCATAGCTTTTTACAGCATTTACATTACTCGGTTTAATCTTAGGAATAGAAGCGCATTCTCATGAACAATAACGTGGATACAAATTTCTCTTTTACTATTAACAGCGTTCAGTTTAATGAAGATTATCGCCCTTCAGACAACACGCGCATTACCACTAACTTTGCTAATTTAGCGCGAGGCGAGCGCCGAAAAGAAAACTTACGCGATGCGTTAGGTATGATTAACAATCGGTTTAATGCTCTAGCTAGTTGGGACAATGAGCGTGGCGATCGCTATGCTGTTGAATTAGAAATAGTATCGGTAGATATTGATGTTGAGGGTAACGGCAAAACCTTCCCTACGATTGAGATTTTGCAAACTAACATTATCGATAAAAAAACGGGGAAGCGCACCCAAGGTATTGTGGGCAACAATTTCTCGTCTTATGTTCGAGATTATGATTTTAGCGTTCGTCTTTCTAATCATAATCGTGGCCAATCGTCATTCAGCGTTCCTAACGATTTTGGCGATTTACACGGTAAACTGTTTCAGTATTTCGTTAACTCTGAAGCCTATAAAGCGCACTTTTCGAAACTCCCTGTTATTTGCTTGAGCGTTTCCGATAGCAAAACCTATCGCAGAACCGAAAACCAGCACCCTGTTTTAGGCGTTGAATATCAACCTAACGAGTCCTCGTTGACCGAGCAGTATTTCAAAAAGATGGGCTTAAACGTTCGCTATTTTATGCCGCCTAACAGTGCCGCCCCCTTCGCCTTTTACTTCTTTGGCGACTTACTAAACGACTACACAAACTTAGAGCTTATAAGCACTATCGCGACAATGGAAACGTTTCAGAAAATCTATCGTCCTGAAATTTATAACGCTAACGCGCAAGCAGGTTTAAGCTACAAACCAAATTTGAAAAATAGCGATCACTCGTTAACACGCATTGTGTACGACCGCGACGAACGCAGTCACCTCGCCGTAGAGCAAGGCAAGTTCGTGGAAGAGAACTTTATTAAGCCTTATCAACATAAGCTACAGCAATTTACAGCAAGTTACGCTAGATAAATCCTCTGGAACTGGCGGTTGGAAACTTGTGAATTGCAGTTTACCAGATGCAATCGACATCTCGATTAGGCGAGCCTCTAAATTTTAATGGGGCGCTCCAGCCTGCCCCACAGGCATTCACAATAACTACTGACTTAAAGAATACGAATCACATGAAAAAATTACTCCCCACCTCTATTGCTGGCAGTCTTCCAAAACCTTCATGGCTTGCTGAGCCTGAAACGTTATGGTCGCCATGGAAACTAAAAGATAATGCCTTAGAAGAAGGTAAAAAAGATGCGCTTCGCGTTACGCTTCAAGAGCAAGCTGCATCTGGCATCGATATTGTTTGTGACGGTGAGCAAACCCGACAACACTTTGTAACCACGTTTATTGAACACTTCGACGGTGTTGATTTTGAGAATCGTAAAACTGTACGAATTCGCAATCGTTACGACGCGAGCGTACCTGTTGTAACGCAAGCAGTTAAACGACCAAAATCGGTATTCGTTGAAGATGCCACGTTTTTACGAAGCCAAACTGATCAACCTATTAAGTGGGCGTTACCAGGTCCAATGACTATGGTTGATACCCTGTATGATGATCACTATAAAAGCCGCGAAAAGCTCGCGTGGGAATTCGCCAAGATTCTAAACCAAGAAGCGAAAGAACTAGAGGCTGCTGGCGTTGATATTATTCAGTTCGACGAACCCTCGTTTAACGTATTCTTTGATGAAGTGAACGAATGGGGAATTGCTGCGCTAGAGCGCGCTATTGAAGGGCTAAAATGTGAAACTGCGGTACACATTTGCTACGGTTACGGCATTAAAGCAAATACCGACTGGAAGAAAACGCTAGGCTCAGAATGGCGTCAATATGAAGAAAGCTTCCCTAAGCTAGCGAAGTCGAACATCGATATGGTGTCATTGGAATGCCACAACTCCCACGTACCCATTGAACTCATTTCCTTGCTAAAAGGAAAGAAAGTGATGGTAGGTGCCATTGATGTTGCCACTGATACCATAGAAACGCCAGAAGAAGTCGCCGCTACTTTGCGTGAAGCATTGAAGTACGTAGACGCAGATAAGCTCTACCCTTGTACTAATTGTGGTATGGCTCCCCTTTCACGAGATGTTGCAAGAGGGAAACTTGAAGCCCTTAGCGCTGGTGCTGCGATAGTAAGACGAGAATTAACCCTTAAGCGCTCTGCTTAACGCTAGTTTTATTATTTTCCTTCATATCGTTAAAGCAAGTTTGTAAAAAGGCAAACTTGCTCCCCTTTACTTTCATAAGCTAGCTAAACACTGCTCCCCCGTTTTTTTGCAGACCAATGTCTAATCGGTTAACGTTTATATAATTTTTATTAGGCATCAGAAGCATTTATTCATTTTTTGTCTAAACTAAAACAATAGCCTCGCTCCCGATATCAGAAGACGCATTTATGTAACGTCAATTTTGACAGAAAGGGAGTTGCAGATTACATGTTGTAGCTAACTCCACTGTTCAAAGCGATAATGACGTTAAAACTATTAATAAAAAGCCAAGTTAAATTAGTAACCTTTAGCATCTTAACAGTACTTTTTTCAATTTCCTCTTCTCTTTCGTTTGCAGCTTGAGAGTGGTAATAGCATTTTAGAAGAAGCCTATGAGATACGAAGTTCAAACCCCCAGAAATCGAAAGAGCTGTTTCAAAGCTTAGATAAATCAAGCTTAAGCGAAGATGATAAGGAGCTTTATGATTTTACTGCAGCTTATATGGAGCTTGTAGCTGGAGACCTATTGGGTGCCTCAGAAGCGTATCAACACATTGCAAACGGTGATTATTCGTTTCGCTATCAGTTTCAATCATACGCAGCGCTTGCTGCGCTCAATGCTGCAACCCAAAATTGGGCTGAGGCATTCTCTGCTATGGATTTTTTAACTGAGAATTTAGACAAGGTCACTGATCCCTTAGTTAAGGAACAAGCCCACAATGCGATAATCAACTTTTACAACTCTATTGACGAGAAAGAAACGGTGATTAGTTATGGAAACTCGTTGATTAACGGGCAACACTCTCCCCGATTCACATGCTTTTTACACATGCAGCTTATCGTTGCTTTAGTCTCTACACAGAATGATTCACTCTCTGAAGACAGTTTTACTAAGGCGCTAAACTACTGTGAAAATGCAGAAGAAAAGATAGCGCTTATTGCTATTTACACACACTACGCTACTTATCTGTACAACAAAAACGAAATTGAAGCTTCATTAGCGGTGTTAAATTCGCATCTAAACGAAGTTGAAAGTACTAAATATCCACCATTGTTAGAAGAGTATTACGCATTATTAAGCAAAATCTATTTTTTACGCGAAGAGTATGAGAAAGCACAAGAATACGCTTACAAAGTACTAGGCGAGGAAGAAGATACGGGTTATGCAGTCATCTCTGACATAGATGCTTATGAAGTCTTATATCAAATCGCAGAAAAACAGAAAAATTATGAAAAGGCGTTGCAGTTACATAAAGACTATGCAAAAGCGCGATCGCTTAATTTATCTAGTATGAGCAATAAAATGTTAAGCATTCATAAAGCACAACAAGATAGTTTAATAAAATCGAACAAAATTACTCTACTCGATGCGGAAAACTCCCTGTTAAAAGCCAAGGCACAGCTGGCGCAGGAGGAAAGCAATATACGCAGGCTTATTTATCTTGTGCTATTTATGGCGTTTTTAGTAATAGCTTTTTGGCTGTACAAAAAACGAAGCCATTACATTGCACTTGAAAAAATCTCGCAAAGAGATGGACTTACGGGTATAGCCAACCGCACCTACTTTACTAAAATATCAGCTGAGCTTATAAATTATGCTGATCAGCATGCAAGGCCTGTTAGTCTAATTATTTTTGACTTAGATGATTTTAAAAAAATAAACGACACCTATGGACACCAGGTAGGCGATCAAGCGCTTCTGAGTGCGGTTACTGCTGCATTAAAAGGTTGCAGGCCAGATGACTACATCGGGCGCTTGGGTGGTGAAGAATTTGGCATTATTTTACCTAACTGTGATTTAGAACAAGCTATGACAGTTGCCCAGCGCTGCCGGAAACAAATAGAACTCACGAACCAATCAAGTTCACAACACTTCAAACTTACAGCAAGCTTTGGCGTAGCGAGCGCTCCTAAGGTCGCTTACGACTTTGAAGCTTTGTTTGAAAACGCAGATAAAGCACTTTACCAATCGAAAAACTCGGGCAAAAACCGAGTTAATATTTAGTCTGATTGTTTATCCTCAATTAATAGCACGACGGTGAGCAACACATTTCCCTCGCGTGTAATTAGGGTGGTAGTGAGTGATCAAAATTAAGAAGAAGCCGCCCATAATTAACCTATTCGCAACAATTTAATTAACACTCTCAGCGCGTCGATAAAAGCACAAATTAATACGCTGAAATGCAAAACTAATTTTCATATGACCAATAGTTGACCTGCCAAACCAGATCCCCCAAATTTCGGTTGCAATATCTGTATTTTTATTGGAGTGAGCTCAAGGTGAAATTAGGTTAATAAGCGCTCATTCACACCACAATTTGAACAATTGGTTATGAAAGAAACTAGATCTGCTCACGTTTAAAACAATACCCGCAATACATAGCGAAACCCTACTATTTAATCAGAAATTAATTAAATGTTAACCACCTAAAGGGAGTGCGTTGTTTCATCGAAAAAAATTGATTTCGCTTGTTCCTGCTCATTAGAATGCGCGCCCTCTTAGACATAAGTATAAATCCGAATACAAATCGACATGGTAAGGCTTGCCTACAATTTTGGGCCTTATTTAACAACAAGCATATACATTCTAATTCATTAGGAACAATCCATGAAAAACATTGCAACTGCTGTTCGGTTAGCATTGGCTGGTAGTGTCGCTCTGACATCTGGCAACGTAATAGCGCAAGATTCAACGACAGCTAGCGCTGATGTTGAAAAAATTCAAGTTACAGGTTCACGTATTTCTCGTCAGGGCGCAATCGCTCCTTCGCCTGTTACCGCTATTTCTGGCGAGTCACTACTTAACTCTGGCGCGATGAACATTGGAGAGGTGCTTAACGAACTGCCTTCATTGGCGAATACGTTCTCGCTAGGTAACTCAAGTCAATTCATCGGTACTGCGGGTTTAAACATTCTAGACCTTCGCGGTATGGGCACCGACCGCACGCTTGTTTTGGTTGACGGTAAGCGCCACGTGTCTTCATCAGCGGGTACTGCTGCTGTCGATACCAACACTATTCCAACGTCATGGATTGAGCGCGTAGAAATCGTAACAGGCGGTGCATCTGCCGTATACGGTGCCGACGCTGTAACCGGTGTAGTTAACTTCATTCTTAAAAAGAATATTGAAGGGTTTGATATCAGCGCAACGCAAGGCTTTGCGCAGGAAAATGGCTATAAAAACGATAAGTACCAAGCGTCTTATGGTTTTAACTTTGACAACGACCGCGGCAATATCGCTTTTGCTGCTGAATACAGCTCTCAAGGGTCACTAGATGCTTTAGACAACCCTTGGACTGCTACACCCTATCGCAACATGAGCTTTGAAAGCATCATGGGTTACGAGCGCAGTGAAGATCAGCTAGATTCAACGGCCTACCCGGATGATATTTACACCGCTAACGCGGGTTACTACGTAATAAACAATGCGGGTGTATTCGGCGATGGCACTAAAACCTTCAACGCCGACGGTTCAATTAAAGACATTTACATTGGCGACCAAGTAGATGGTGTTTTCTGCGCAAACTGTGACTCTTTCAACCTTCGCCAGTTCACACAGCTACAGCCAGAATTTGACCGTACTAACCTAAACGTTAAAGGTAACTACGAACTTAATGACGACACTACGGTATATGCGCAAGCTAAATACGCACGCACACGTGCTATTTCTATGGCGCAACCAGCGTTCTTTTTCTACAGCGACGAAACAACTATAACGCGCAACAATGCATTCTTGGATGACAGTGTTGCTGAGTACATGGACGCAAACGGTCTTGATAGCATTGTACTAAACCGCATGATGACCGATTTAGGTGTTCGTACGGAAGCTGATGAGCGTGAAACCTATCGCTACGTGTTAGGTGTAGAAGGCTATATCAATGATGAATGGAACTACGAAGCGTTTGTAAACTACGGTAAAACAGAGCTGGAGCGTGAAAACCGCAATAACCTGATTTTGCAAAACTTCTACAACGCAATAGATGCAGACGAAGATGACAATGGTAACATTGTTTGTGCATCAGGTAGCGAAGATGGCTGTGTACCTCTAAATATTATGGGATACGGTCAAGCCTCACAAGCAGCTATCGACTATGTAAATACCACGTCTGTAGGTACTAGCAAAATTGAGCAGTACAACGCAGGTGCAACAATCGCAAATTCAGGTATCTACGAGCTGCCAGCAGGCTATGTAGGTTTCGCAGCAGGTGTTGAATACCGCAAAGAAAAAAGTGAAATTGATGAGCCAGACAACGCTGCAGGCACCTTCTTCAATGCGCTAGGCGAAGACAAGGGCGAATACGACGTCTCTGAGGTATTTACTGAAGTTACTATCCCGCTTCTTGAAGGTTTACCAGGCGTAGATATGCTTACGTTCGACACAGCGGCGCGCATTGCTAATTACTCATCTATTGGCAACGCGAAAAGCTGGAAGCTTGGTTTAGATTGGCAGGTTTTTGAAGACTTACGTGTTAGAGCAACTAAATCATCTGCCCTTCGCGCACCGAACATTAGCGAGCTTTACGGTGAAGCCAGCCAGACGTTCTTCAATGTTGACGATCCATGCCGTACAGATAACCTAGAAAACCTAGCTAATGCCGACCAACGTATTGCTAACTGCGCAGCACTTGGCGTTCCGGCAGACTTCAACTCTGACTATGATGCGGCAACGTTGGAAGGCGTAAACGGTGGTAACATCGACCTTCAAGCAGAACAGTCTATCTCTAAAACCCTAGGTTTAGTTTATACTCCAGCTTGGTTTGAAGGCTTTACTGCGACAGTCGATTACTGGGAAATTGAACTTACAGACGCCATCACCAACATTGATGGTCAAACTATTCTAGACCGTTGTGTAGACTCTGAAACAGGCATCGATAATCCGTACTGTGGTCTTATCGACCGTGATTCAGAATCAGGCGAAATTACACAAATTCGCAGCTACGCACTAAACATTGCGGGTCAAGAAGCCAAAGGTGTAGATTTCGAATTAGGCTATGACTTTGATGCACTTGAAGGTGCGTTTCGTACAAGCCTAATTGCGACTTACCTTAAAGATCGTAAAGAGTTTCCATTCCAAGACAACCCAGAGCTATTTTATCAAAACGCCGGCACTGCTGGTGAGTCTGACTGGCAAGGTGTATTCACGGTTAACTACAGCCGAGGCGATTGGGAAGCAAGCTGGAAAACGCGCTACATTGAGCGCGCAAGCATTTACGACAATCAAGAGCTAGCACGTAACCCTAACCCAAGTAACCGTATGGAACTGCCTTCATACGCAGTAACTGATGTAACTGCGGGTTACAACTTTAAGAATGGTGTAAGCCTAACCGTGGGTATTGATAACCTGTTTAACCGTGCACTACCTACGGGTACAACCGGTACTGGCTCAACCGATGCTGCCTATGACAACATCGGTCGCTTTGGCTATGTAACCGTAGCGTACAAGATGTAATTTGCGATTTAGTTCGTCACTCAAAAACCGGCGTTTTTACGCCGGTTTTTTTAAGCATATCAGACAACGGCATCAGCTTTACCTCTGCACAGAACAGCGGAGATTCACTACTCACCCACCCTGCGCAGGTAAGATGGTTGGGATCTGTATCAACAGGCGTAACCAATATATTTAGACAGTCGTTGCTTTTAAGTTGTGCTAACTGCTGGTTGTCGATGCACATGTTTTGCGAAACATAGATCATGGGGTTTTTGATTAAGTCGTAATCAAGGGCCTGCGCCCTTTCTAACATCGCCGATGACATCAAAGAAAGCGGGTAAAATTTGGGGAAATGGACCTTATTCGCAAACTCATCTACATACTGTGCTTGGTCAGCGAAAGCGCTTAATAGATAATTTTTAACGTTGCCAACAATCATCCACTTTCGTTTTAAAAAAACGCCTTCATCTAACAGCGTTCGGTCAGCCTTTTTTGAAACTTGGTCTTTGCTATATTTCAATAACGAAGAAGTAATCGACTGGTAGTCGGACTGACGATAAAAGCCCATTAAACAAGTTTTGCCCGAGGCTTTTAAAATTAAACGCTGCGATTCTTGATCACCCTTTTCCGTTTGAGTAACACGGGCGCGTTTTAATACTAGATTGAGTTCGTCTCCCACTTTCGCTGGGTTAACGAAAGTAAACTCGTAAACTGAATATTGTCTTTGCTCGATGGCAGGGGCACTTTGATTAATTTGAGTTTCTACATAAAGGCCAAGTTGAAACCCTAGCGCTATGGTGCCTTGAAAGGGGTTACCCGAAATGCACTGCCAACGCATAGGGTCGTGAAATAAATTGAAATCGTCCGTGGCATTTCGAGCGATGTCTATGTGTAATTGGGTAAGCTTATGCAATTGCTTTCCTTAAAAGAGGAACATCAACTGATTATTTAGTAATTAGACACAAACCTCGTGTATTTAAAATCATTGAAATTAAGTGGATATCGACGACTTCACGCCGTAATCTACATTCCAGTATAGAGCACGCTAGCGATAGCAACTAGTTTTCTACTTCCAATTTCATGCCGATTATTACAAGTTCGCTAAAAAGCATTACTTTATCGCTATATATACATCAATGTGATTGCCGTTTACATAGTGCTCGAAATCTACCGTGAACGTCCTTTCATACTTCGCGTTTTCTTGGGTAAAGTATTTCCAAACATCGGTCCATGCATCAATAGCGATTTGCGGCATTTCTCCTTGCTTCGTGAAAACAAGATACTTCCCCGGTGGAATAGTGATGTTTTCGACTTCTATATTTTCTGGCTCTTTCTCACCATCATAGCCTGCTAACACTGAAAAATTGCCAGCATGATCACTTTCATAGTTAAAGTACACCCCATACACGCGCTCACCGCCCACATAATCCACAGGTATGGTGTTGTCAAAGCGTTGCCATAGTGCGGGAATTTTTCCGTCTTGAGAAAACTCAGCTTCGTTATTCGTTACCACCGAAAAACCGCTTATGTATAATGGAGCAGAAAGGTGTCTTATTTCCATATCAATATTCCTTGATAATTTGCTTAGGTAATACAATGATGTTACTTGCATAATAAACGTATATTAAGCCACTACTTTGCTTTGTCGAAAATAAACAACTCGTTTATCACGCTGAAAGTGAAATAAGTTGTTTTTCAAGAAGATATAAACGCCTTGGTAAAGCTGTAGTTTAAGCTGTTATAAAACCTAGTTTTTCGAATTTTCCCGCTTATCAACGAGCATTTCGACTTCAAAACAAATATAATCCTGTTTTAACTCTTTGAAACTGCAATACATTGTGAATCGACGTTTTTTACTTGCCATACTCGCAGTGCTTTTGGCCATGATAACTATCCAATCGGGAGCATCATTTGCCAAACAACTCTTTCCTATCGTGGGGCCTGAAGGTACAAGCGCCCTGCGCGCATTCTTCGCGGCCCTAGTGTTAACAGTAATTTTCAAACCTTGGAAAGCAAGCTTAAGTGCAAGAGGATGGCGAAACGTCATTATTTATGGCGCCTGTTTGGGGGCAATGAATATCATCTTCTACCTTGCCATTGCGCGTATTCCATTAGGTATAGGCGTTGCGCTTGAATTCACAGGCCCATTGGCGGTGGCCTTTTTTAGCGCAAGAAAAAAACGTGATTTTGCGTGGGCCATTTTGGCCGTTGTTGGCGTTTGTTTACTGCTTCCGGATATTTTCGGTGCATCAGCAGAAAGCCTAGATCCTATCGGCGTAATGCTAGCGCTAACCGCAGGAGCTTTTTGGGCCGGCTACATTGTGTTTGGTAATAAAACAGGCAATGAAGGTTCAGGCGGCGTTACGGTTACCTTAGGTATGCTAGTAGCCGCCATCTGTGTGGTACCCATTGGTATAGCGAGTCAAGGCAGTGCTTTATTATCTTCAGAGGCGGTCCTCATAGGCTGCGCCGTAGGGATTTTTTCATCCGCTATTCCCTACACCTTAGAAATGAGTGCAATGCGCAATATGCCCAAGCAAACTTTTAGCATAATGATGAGTGTAGAGCCGGCTGTTGCAGCTGTAGCAGCATTTGTCATTATTGATGAAACCCTTACACTGACTCAGTGGCTTGCAGTAGCTTTAGTGGTCATAGCTACCGCTGGAAGTTCTGCTACTCAGAAACAAGTGCCCAAACAAAAGCAGCTTGAAACGCTTTCTTAGGGTTTCAAGCTTTGTTTATTAGCTCTTTTTACCTTAGTCACCATGCCTTAGTTCCCTGTACCTTACTCGGCTTTACCTTTACGTTTCTTCTTTTTTGCCGTGTTGCTTTATGAACTAAGCAGCTATTTTCACCGTTTAACACTGTGTAAGTAGTAAAACTATCGCAACAGGGAATGATGATGAAGCACTACGCGGTAAATACAGAAGTTGAATGGGAATGGGGTAATGGCAGTGCCACAGGCAATATAAGAGAGAAATTCACTAGCGATGTTGAACGCACTATTAAAGGTTCATCTGTAAAGCGTGAAGCGAGCGATAGTGACCCTGCCTATCTTATTGAACAAGACGACGGCAGTAAGGTTTTAAAATCTCACAGCGAAATTAAAAAATCGTCTTAACTTATTTTCAATCTACTTTGAAAAAGATACAGCTTTCTTTTTTCACTGAGAGTGATGTGGTCAATATAGCGAGGCTACTCGTTGGCAATTTTCTCTTTAGTAAGGTCGGTGGTAAACTCACCGGAGGAATGATCACAGAAACTGAAGCTTATTGCGGTGAACGGGATCTCGCCATGCAAAAGCACTTATTGCGCCGGCCTTCATCTATGGCAACGCTAGAACAAAGGGGCGGCATCGCTTACATCTACACGGTTTACGGTTACCACAGCATGTTCAATATTGTCACTAACGAGGTGGGCTATACTGATTCTGTGCTTATCCGAGCAATCAGTCCTACCGTGGGCTTAGATATAATGCAGAAACGACGAGGGTCAAACGTTGCCGTGCGTAACTTGTGCTCTGGCCCAGCGAGGCTATCGCAAGCTTTAGCGTTAACACCAGCTCTAAATGGCGAACCCGTGGTAAACAACAATACTATCTGGTTTGAGAGCAACGCCGAATTTAACGCCGCCAAAAGTATTACCAGCGCACCCCGCATAGGCATAGATTACGCCAGAGAAGATAAAAACGAAGATAGAAAAGACGATAAAAGCGAAGCGCATGCCACACGGGATGATACAAGCCTACCTTGGCGCTTCACACTGAAATAGAGTGTATGAAAAGGCTTAATACCGCACTTCGCACTATCTTTACTCAAGCCTAGTTAGTTAGGGCATATGTAAGCTTACAGTCTATATACTTCAACAGTTTGTTTACTACCCTTGGTACGGCGATATCTCCAGTAGCATCTTTGGCTTCTACAAAAATATCACAGTCATCGTACTGAATTTGCTGGCGTATAACATAGTCGTTGAGTTCGTCGAACAGCGTTTCTTTTAAAGGTACCATGCCGACAAAAACATCAATCTCTTGATCATCAGCATTTCCTTCGCGCTTGATAAAATAAGCGCCATTAATTTCTCTTTTTAGCGTATAGGCCTGCATGGCATCTAACTTTGTTAAGCGAAAGTACACGCTTATTTGTTTTTTTGTCACTGGTTATCTCGGGTTTTTAATTTTAACGGTTACCGCTTAATTTCTACTTTCCAAGGCGGGTTTACTCTGTTTTCCCCCGCCCAATAAAGCTTTATTTTATTGCCAGATGGGTCTTTTAAAATAGCTTCTTTCCACAGATAGCGTTGTTCAGTAGGCGGTTGCTCAAAATGAATCCCCTTTTCTACGAGCGATGTATATAGCTCGTCTAACGCTTCATGCTCAAAGTAAATCACGCTGTGATTTTGTACGCTTTCGCTTTCTAAAGAGAGTGAAAACGTAGAGTTGCCTTCAGGGCAAGTAAACCTTGCGTAATGTGGTGTATCAACAATTTGGGTGAACCCAAGTGTAAGATAAAACTCAACCGCTTCAGTCATATTTGTAACAGGCAGTGTAACTTGATTCAATTCCATGAGCACTTGCTCCTTATGTAAGATATCTAAACTGCGTTAGCATAGTCGCGATTACCTCAAGCTACCGCTAGGTCGTCACAAGCCAAAGCTAATAATACCTTAGAAAACCTCATTGAGTCTGCTGTCTTGTGAACAATCACTTGTTCATACCTCTATATTGGCGCAGTTGTAAACGCTTTAGACTAGCATTGCTTCCGCTTGATCCACATCAACGCAGGAAAAACGTAACTCCTCCACAATAAAGTCATCAGAATTACCTCGTGAAACTTTGTATGCTAACGCTAGTGAATAATACAGATGCAAATGATGATATTGTGCCGGAGTCACATGGGCTATATCGGCTGCATATAAAGCCGAATACGCAGATGGCGATAGAAAACAAACCTGTTTTCGGTGCGAACATTACATTACACAGCAGCTTTTTAAAGCACGACCATTTTGTTGCGACACCCAATAATATATTGGGTTGGCTAGATCACTTCGGCTTGTCGCACTTCTCCATAAAAGCCGAAACTAACCGCCTAGAAAATGACGACATTTCTGTGCTTTTTCCTTCACAGTTTTTAAACGCTGAAGGCGGCATTTTGCGCGTAACCGCCCCAACCCGCATTTACCTAATTAGCAAGACCCCTATCGAAATCAACAAACACGGCCTGTGTCTTTTTACGCCTGTGAAATAACAATGCAGAAATGTACTCTGACCCCACAATTTTGGAGTCAGAGTACATTTTCATCTACTCGATTTCTGCGGTGGCGTTTGATGTGCTCTTTAAGTGCAGGCTGATTGCTTCTGACAACCCTGAATAGCGCTTATCTACTCGCTGAACCATGTGGCTAAATGTCGTATTGTCTGAAATGATCAAACAACCATCTTTGGCTCGGGTTAAGCCGGTATACACTAGCCCCCGATGAAATAGGTTGGCGGCTTTCTCACTATCGGGCTTAGGCAGTATAAGTACAACGTGGTTAAATTCAGAGCCCTGGGACTTGTGAATGGTCATGGCATATACGGTTTCAAACTGCGGCACTCTAGATAACGATATGCTGCGTAGCGCTTGTTTTTGCATTTGGTTTTGTACGCCAGTAGCATTCTCGACCGTACCTGACGAGGTTTGTTGGTCTGCACCTTTGGCGTCTTGATAAAACCATGCATACAGCTTACCCGTGCTATCAGGCCAGATTACGCCTACTTCACCGTTAGATAGCCGCTGTGGATGATGATTCTTTACAATCATTATGGGCTGACCTTGATAGAAGTGCCCTTCTCGCTTTTTAATTTTGTGCTTGATGGCATCGAACACTAAGCTATTTAGGCCCTCTACTCCCATTGCGCCCTTGCGAACCGGTGTGAGCCACCTGACATAGTTCAGGCGGTTAAGCGCTTCTTCGGCACTATCGGCATCAAAAATGGGAAAGAAGCTTTCTTTAGCCAATTCATGTAAATCACGACTATCAACTTCACCTTCTGACAATAGATGCACGCCTTCTTTTAAGCGTGACTTAGTGGTGGCAGCTAGGTTTGCGGTTTTACTACTTCCATCGCCCCCTTCGGCGATGGCAGCGATCGCTCCACCAGCATCCCCTTTCTGAATGGCCGTCGCCACTTTTGCTACTTGGCCTTTGAAACGCTGCGGTGCCTGCAATGTTGCCACATAGCTTTTAGCTTGCTCATTTACAGGTAACATAGGAAGATGAGGACACATCGTGGCAATATGCTGGCGCATTAACGAAGGTACGCCCCCCAATGAAAGCGGGCCGTTATCACTGTGTGAGCGATTTTCGCCACTCGGTGATTCATTTTCTTGTACGTCAAAGCGTGTGGTGTCACTAACCAGCTGTTCTAACACATTGCCAAGCTCAACGGCTGGAAGCTGGTCGGCATCACCGATAAAATAGAGACGTGCATGGTCTGGCAATGCGCGAACAATGCGCGTCATTAACGCTAAGTCGACCATACTTGCCTCATCGACGATGAGCACATCGGCGGCTAATTGGTTGTGCTGGTTGTACTTGGTCGATACACCGTATTCCCGCAAACCTAACAGTCTATGCAGCGTTACAGCATCAGTAGGCACGTTATCAAGCGCAGCATCTTCCACCTTGCCGCGAAGCCCTTCAATGCTGTTAACGATAGACTCGGTCATACGTTGCTGCGCTTTACCGGTGGGGGCAGCCAATACAATATTTAGGTCTTTGTCACACGCCTGTAGCGCCAGTAATAGACGTAACACGGTATAGGTTTTACCCGTTCCAGGCCCACCGTTTACGACACAAAACCCCTGCATCAAGCTTTTAGCAACAGCAATTTGCTGCCAATCTTGTTTATCTGTAGTTTCGGTAGGGAATATAGCGGGCCACAACTGCTTTACTTTTTCATTTGCGTCTTCTGTTAACGGCGTAAGCGCCGCTCGCTTCACTATGTCTCGCGCTACCTCTTGTTCAAACTCATAATAGCGACGGCTATACAGCCTGCCGTTTTCATAAACAAATAGCTGAGCAACTTGTTCGTTCTCCAAAGCGCTTTTTACAATTTTTAGTAAAGGCGTAAGTTGAGGTAGTACTAAACCTGTCTTAAGGGCTTGTTCTGGCTCTTGTTGATATATGCCCCCTTGGGAATTGTGAATAGATGATGCACTTTCGCGTTCTTGCGCTTCGGTCATCGAACCAACGGTTTGCCCGGTGTCGTCTTCCTTAAATAGGGTTGTTCCAGCTACTTCTTTAAGATAGATACAGCTATGCCCATTACGCTGCATATATGACAAATACGCCAGTACTCCAGCCCAGATAAACCTCTCTTCTTGTGCGAGTTCATCAATAAAGCCAAATTCTTTTGCGACAAATTTGTCGATAGCTTCGATGCCAAACAAGTTATCGAAAAACGACGATACAGAATGTTGATTGTTGTTCATTATTTTCCTAACTATATTGTCCTTGATGCCACTACTTGTCATCGAAACTAAACTGCTGCTGTTCTGAAGGCTGTTGAGTAGTGCCCGCACTTTTCAAATTGTCGCTTTGCTGACTATTGGCACCACTTTCAAATATTGAATCTATTTGCGTGAGCAAAGACGAAGGAATATCGGTATAAAACACCCCTTCACCCCGTTCGTTCTCTGGGTGCATGCCGCGTAAGTAAAGGTAATACACACCGCCGAAATGAACATCAGGGTCGTAATCGGGCAAAGTATTTTTTAAATAGCGATGTAAGGCCAAGCAGTAAATTAAGTATTGAAGATCGTAAAGGTGATGCTGGTTGTTGTGAAACAGCGCAGCGGGCATATAACTATCTAACGTATCTCCCAGCCAGGTTGATTTGTAATCCGCCACAAAAAACTGACCATCATGTTCAAAAATCAAGTCGATGAAACCGTGCATCATTCCCTGTAATTTCGTAGTAATTAGCTGAGGAGCGGCCTCGGCCTTACCGCCAATGGCGTCAGCTACCACTTGGCGGTGGCGAGCAAGAACATCGCGAAGCTGAGCCCATTGCGTATCGTTCATGGGAAAGTAGAACTCTGCTTCGCGCAGGGTTTGTGCTAACGGTAAATCACTCATGCTTAGTTGCATTTTAGGATACAAGGGCGTCTGTAACGTTTCTTCAAGCCACTCGTAAAGTAGTGGCGTGCGCTTTTCATCTAGGCCAAAGCGCTTAACGAGTTCTTTGCCAGCTTCTTCCCATTCGGGCGCACTAAAATCACTGTTCTCAAGAATATCGTGAAGCAAGTTACCTGCGCTTGCACCTTTTTCCAACGTAAAACGCAAGTCACTTTTACTGATTGTAGTTATAGTGCTTAAAGAAGGATCTACATTGCTTGAGCCTAACAGCTCTTCTCCCCCCACAAGTGAATCCGCCGCGTACACCTCTTCGTCACGAATGGTTTGAAGTACGGGCACACTTGGAAGTACTTGACCTGAAGCTTCTACTGGTGTTGTGTTTACGCTCGTACTCACCGTAGTTAAACGGCTAAGCGCTGAAAATGAATACAGCCGCCATTCTTCACTCGCTGTGCCGGTAAATTGTAATGCGCTAAGCTGTGGCAGCTCGTCTTCTTGCTCAAAGCCTGAATACACTTCTTCGAAATCGTCGCCATCGATGTGGCTTGCATGTGACGCATCTTCTGCGGAAACCCTGCTTAACACACTTGGCCAATCGTTGTTGCCGCTATCCCCACTTACGCCTAAGGCTCGTGCCAGTGCGCTTTTTTCATTGTTGGCAAGAGGTACAACCCCCATATAACAGCGGTGCGCTGCACGGGTTACTGCCACATAGGCCAAGCGCATATCTTCCGCTTCGCTTTCGCGTTGAACCCGAGCTATCGCTTGTGGCGTTTGCCCCAACTGCATCTGCAAGTCTTGCTTCTCTTCGTCGTAATAGGTAAAGATTTGCGATGTCGCCTTTCCATTTTTCGACGCGTCTTTATAACCCGTGGCATAGGGTACAAAAACTATTGGATACTCAAGGCCTTTTGAGCCATGCTGAGTAATAAGACGAATAAGCTGACTATCACTCTCAAGGCGAAGCGTTAGCTCTTCGTCACTTTCCGGCTTGTGGATTTGCTTATTCAACCAATCCAGCAGTTGTTCAGGGCGCTGATGTGTAGTGCTAGCTTTTTCCAGTACTTCCGCTAAATGCTGATAGTTAGTTAATGCCCGCTCTACACTGTCGGCATGGGGTTGATAACTGTCTTGCATTAAGTGCAGCAGTACACTCATACAACCTTTTTGCAGCCACATCTCGCGCAGCGACAGTACTTTATCGATAGCGGCATCCCACTGCGCGTCATCTTCGTGATAAAGCAGTTCGATAAGGGTGTTTGCGCTATAGCCCCAAAGCGGAGATGCCAAACTGGACGCTACTTTACTGGTGTCATTCGCATGCCAAATGCCATTAAGCAGCCTAAGCACGTCTTTCGCCTCAGCACTGGCAAATAGATTACTGCGATCGCTTAAATAAACGCAGGCCAGCCCTTTTTGCTGTAATACATTTTTGATAGCGCCTGCTTCGGTCCTGTCTTTGACCAGAATGGCGATATCTTGAGGTTTTACTGGTGTAGTGTGACCGTCCGCCGCTTTAAAATGCGCTTCATTCAACAAGCGATAAATTTCTTGTGCAATCCACTGCGCCATTTTACGCCGCATAATGTTAGTGTTTTCTTTCTCCTCTAAACACATGCTCACGTAATTCATTGCACTGCGTTTCGGTACACTATGCTCTTCAGCAGGGTCTACCAAGGGGGTCTTAGCCGCAGCGGCTTTAGGAGTAAATTCAACAGGGTTGTAGTTAATGCCAAAGCCAAATACATCAGTGGGCGCGCCTGATGCCACTGGCGCACCATAGAATAGTCGATTGTAGGCCCTTACCATACCTTCCACTGAACGCCAGTTGGTGTTCATCACCCAGCGGTAATCAGCCTGTCTACCCGCTTTTAAATAGGTAAAAATATCGCCTCCACGAAAGCGATAAATAGCCTGTTTCGGGTCCCCTATCATTAGAAGCGCACTTTCATCAGCTTCGGCTAAATTTGGATATACCGAATCTAGAATAGCGTATTGCTTAGCATCGGTGTCTTGAAACTCATCGATGAGCGCGACTGGAAACTTCTTGCGAAGTTCTGGCACAAGGGTATTGTTTGGTTTTATAACCTCATCAGCTAACATGCGAATAAGGTCATCAAAGTCGATAACACCCAGCTGCTTTTTCTGCTTTTCAACTCGCTCTTTAATAAAGGCAATAGCTTCGATAACCAACTTGAAAACAGGTACTTTACCGAGTGCTTTATCTTTCTCGACAAAGGCTTTTTTAAGCGCGCCAGCAAATTCCTTAATTGGCGTTAAAATTTCCTTTACGCCTGAAGAATTCCGAGCATATCGATTCCCCTTAACAAAAGCCTCTGCTTCTGGCGGTGCGAGATAATACTGCTGCTCACTTACGCAAGAACTTAACCACGCTTTAAGCGCAGCCAATTCTTGGGGCCTTTCTTTTTTATGCGCCGGCGTTTTAATAAGTTGCTCTACGATTAACCCTTCGTTTTCTTCCACACTTTGCAGTAAAGATTTCGCATAGGTCAAAGACGTGTTTGGCGCGTCATCCAGCTGTTTGTTAAAAGCAGCTTCAATGTCGTCCTCAGTTAGCATTAATGGGGTCAGAGTACTTTTTATGCTGGCGTTAAATTCACGCAGCAGGTTTTCAGGTGTGTGCCAACCAGACTCTGCCAACAGCCTGAAATCGTCCTCGCTTTTACTTATTTTTCGAATGAAATCTTCGGCAGCTTGAAGATATAAGTCACTAGTATCGTTACCTAAGTTGAGCGACATAGCAAAGCCACTGTTGAACGCCAGCTGAGTAATAACGTGCTGACAAAAACCGTGGATAGTGAACACCGACGCCTCATCGAGCTCCAGCTGCGCTGCTTTTAATAGGGCTAAACTCTCATCAGGATCGCAACTATTAAACAAGCTCTGATAAACCGGGTCGCAGCTAGCGTCTATTTCGTTGCCGTTGTCTTTGGCTTGCTGCCAAATAAGCAATGCCTCTCTTAGCGTGGCTGCAATCCGCCCCTTAATCTCTTCGGTAGCGGCTTTGGTGAAGGTCATCACCAATATTTCTTTAACGTTAAGCTTTTTTTCTAACAGCAAGCGTAAGTACAAACGCGTAATGTTAAAGGTTTTGCCTGTACCTGCGCTTGCTTCGATAAGGTGTCGCCCTTTTAGCGGCATAGCTACCACGTCAAGTAATTGCGCCTCGGCATGGGGTCGCTCGTTCTTGTAATTTTCAGAGGATACAGAATTCTGGCTCATAACTTCTCCTCCTGAGACGCATTATTGACCATGGAAAAAATTACAAAGGCACTCAAGTGCGGGACATCGTTCCAGCTTACACCTTGCGGGAATAGCCAGTTGAGGTAAGGATTGCTTGCCATATCCGCACTGTACTGACCGTTACTTTGCTGCCAATCGGTTAGCGCACGCTGTAGTTCAATGGCGTTAAAAAGTGCGGCAGATTGACCAACTATCTGTTTCGCTTTTTCGTTTCTGTCATTTACTATTTCGCTAGTAGTGTCGCTGTCTTTCTCAGCAAACGGGCAGACTTCGTCAATTACTTGTCGAATTTGCTCAAGAATGGCTTTGTCAGTTTCACAAGTAATGTCTGTACTATGCAGTAGTGCATACAGGATATGGTTAAACTTATCCGGTTTTATGCTTTCAACTACTGGCTTAGTCTCTGAGTTTCTTGTGCCGGGCATAAAGGTACCAAACAAGCTTAAATGCACTGGCGTTGGCGCCGTATAAACAGCCATATAAAGCTGCTCTATAAACAAGAGTAACCGCACCGCAGTTTCTCGGTCATAGGAAGGGAAACGCTGCTTTTTCAATACAGTTTCGCCCTTTTCCCATGAACACGAATAAATATCCAATGGATAACTGCTGTATTTTCTTGCTTCATCACTGCATGAAAACATCAATTGAGAGATGAAAAAGCTTAACGCGCGGTGGGCGTCTATTTTACCGGCACAAAGCTCTACTAACGCGTCGCTACCAACTAGGGCAGTTGTAGTAAAGGTGATGAATTTACCTTGGAACTGCGCCTTTACAGGTTCAGCATCGTGAGGTCCCATAGCCTGACTTAATGCCAACGCCCCTTCTTTCCACGTTTCAACTTCATCTCTGGCAACGGGGTTATTGGGAATATCGCCCCTAAGCGACGCAAAAGTGATCACCTGTTCACCGTATGACATTGATTCGTGTTCTTGTGACATTTTGCGTTCAGGTGATGAGAAGATGGCATCAAGCACCTGGTAGCGCAGCAAGGCATTAGTTTCAAATGGCTCGCTGTTTTCCAGTAGCGTAAAAGACTGTGATAAATTTACACCTAGCCTTTGTATAGAAAAGTGCTCTAGAGGGTCTTTAAAGGCTCTTGCGATTTGGCTATTTGATAGTCGAAGTTCCTGTGTTGAAAGCGCATTGGATGACTCTTCAGGCATCGCTAGTTGGTCAGAACCGTTGCTATCAACACTTGTCTTATCAGACTGTGACTTTGTATGCTGTAGCGCATCGGCCAGTCTAAGCCAACCGGTTTCGTAGCTTGGCAATTGGCCAGTAAATCCCTCTTCACTAAAGGGGTGAAGCGGCGCATGTACTCGATATCTAGACAAGGCCAGAGCGTAGCTATTTTCAAGCATGTCCATAAACTCAGCCAGTACCAGGCTAGGCTGGCGCTCACTGTTATTGGTAACATCGTTGCCTTGGTAGCTTAAGTACAGGCTTTCCCGCGTTGAAATAATGGCTTCAAGGAATAAATATCTGTCTTCTAGACGCCTTGAACGATCACCAACCCTACGGTTCGCACCTGCCATTAAGTCTAGGCCTAACGGGCTTGATTTTCTTGGGAACTCACTGTCGTTTAGGCCAAGAATACACACTTTTTTAAACGGTATACTTCGCATTGGCAACATTGAACATACAGTGACCTGACCAGTCATGAAGTGGTTACCTGCGTCTGGTGATGAGAATCGATTCAGTAAAAGGTCGCGGACTTGGCGCAAGGATAATTCATGCTGGTAATCTGCTTCTTCGCATCGTGCTGCAAGATCGGCTGCAACGTTAGCAATAAGATCCCAGCTTTGCTGCTGCTCTTTTATAGGCATAAAGCACGCATCGCGAAGGTCGATTAACGCTTTAGACCACTGCTCTGGTGTTCTTGGAGCGGTTAACTCTTGTGCGAATTCTCCAAGCATTGCCACTATATCAATAAGTTTACCCAGGGTTAGCGCACTTTGCCCTTCAACGTCCGGAATAGTAAGTAGGTCACTCACAACCACTTCGGCGTCTTGCGCCAACATGCCCATCAGCAGCCTACGAATGCCCCACCACCAGCTGTACGTTTCATCTAGTTTAACGCCCTCTGATACGGCGGTTTTATGGGTACTATTAAGACCCCAATGGATATGGGCTTGTTTTAGCCACACCACCATTTGCTCTATGTCGTCTTGGGACACTGAAAATCGTTTTTGTACAGAATCCAGCTGCAGGTAATCCATAATATCCGATACGCCAAAGCGGCTATCAGGTAGCTGCAAAAGCGCCATAAACGCCGCGATAAGAGGCTCCGCGTCCATAGGGCTTCTATCTGCAATGGTACAGGGGAGTCTAACTTGCCCGGTGCCAGCTAAGGTTTTAGTACCAACCCTGTGAAATACGGCATCAACAAATGGCGCATAGTTTTCAATCGCCGGGCACATCACAAGAATATCTGAAGGGGTACGCGTTTTATCTTGGGATAACCAATGAAGCAGGTGGTCGTGCAACACTTGCACCTCGCGAAGCGCGGAATGGGTGCACATGATAGTAACGCTATCATCATTTTGTTTTAGTTCGCTAGTGAATGGCGCAGGTTGAGCGGCTTGTAAAATATCTCTGTGGATATAGTCCAGCAGACCGCGGGTAGGCTCTATCTCACCGTTTCCAACCTCTTCGTCAAATTCTGGCGAATCAAAAGCGCTTATCTCAAACGTGTCTAGTTCGGTAAGCAAATTAAATAGCTCTCTGCCCTGCTTACCTAAGTTGCCAAGTAATGGGTTGGACTGGTCTTCTTCCATCCATTTTTTAAGCCCTTCTAGGCGTAATAGCTTGGCTTGTTCGCTACTACTTTTCGCTTCCCCCCAATAATTTACGCTGGGGTTTAGGTGGAATATATGAATATCAATATGCTGTGCGAGGGCGTCAAAAAATGCTATTAGTTGCGGTGCCATGGTGTTAATGGCAAAAACAATAACGCGCTTGGGTAAATGACTGACGGGATCATTTGGTATGTCACCTGCCTCTAACGCTTCTATAGTCATTTGATGCAAACGGGCAGGATGCAACGGTTCCTCTTTGGCAAGAATACGCCAAATTTCGCTTTGCCATAATTCCATATCATCGAATACAGCCCTTTCATTCGCTTCCCACTTAAACAGCCAGTCGGGGCGGTATAAGAGGTATTGTTCGTACACGTCAGCTAAAGCAGTAGCGAGCTGGAGACGCTGAAGGCCCTGCTCTTGCTCACTACCAGCATTTTTCCAATATCTATTTACTTGCTCAAAAGCTTCACCGTTCATCAGTGAGTCATCTTGAAGAATATTGTCAATGCGCCAAGTCAGTACTTCACGACGATAAGGAGACTGCTTAGGTACTTTACCCTGCCCTAGTACAGAGCGTGCCGTATTCCACATAAAGCGTACAGGCAGCGGGTAGTCAATATTCATCGCCACGCCATGTTCGGTGGCTAATTGCATACTAACCCAATGCTGCATACCCGGGCTTTCAACCAGAATAGTTTCTGGCGTAAATACCCCCAAGGGTTGCTGACGTAAAAGCGTGGTGAGAAGAAAACTCAAGTGTTCTAATTTGTTAGAGGGATATAACGCAAGCAATCGAAAAATCCTTTGTAAAACGTGCAATTAGGTTCTGTATAAAGACTATGCACGCACCGTCGAACTTATCAATTAAGTGTATCGCATTAGGCCAAGTAGTTAAGTTATTTCTCAAAAAAAATAGATAAGCAAATGTCTTATGAAGATAAAAATAAGGACTAAAGCATTGGTATAAACAACCGTATCCAAACAACTCAGTGACAAGTAATGGAGAAAGCTAGGTATCGGATATACGAGAAAACTAAGAGTATCGTTTTTTAGACAAAAAAAACCCATACAGACCTCAGGACACGAAAAATCTGTATGGGTAAGGTTTACGGTCTACTCAGTAACAACGTGAATAAGCGTTGCCTGGCACTCATTCACGTTAGCGCTACTGGGCAGCACTGTTAACCCTCTAGGTTTTGCAGGTAGAATGCCAACTTTATAATGCATACAATTCAATAAGTTAGAGTTATTTCGAAAATATGACTAATCAGTCATGGTTTTACTCTGGTGCAAGTGCACCACAAGCAAGCACTTAGTAAAGAAGATGCTTCACTATTATTGGCTAAAATTTAGCAGTTTCTCCTTCATCGTCATTCAAGTACAATTTCGCCTTTAAAAGATGCATTACACATTCACGGTCAGGAGCAACAATGTTAACCGCCCAACAACTCGCCACCATGCTTTCTCTTCAAGATAAAATGAACGCCAAAGTAAACCCAGACTGGCTAAATGCAGGATATGGATACTTGCGTGCAGCTATGGTTGAGTCAGTTGAAGCCATTGAACATCACGGCTGGAAATGGTGGAAAGCACAGAAGAAAGACTTGCCGCAGCTTCAAATGGAGCTGGTTGATATTTGGCATTTTGCGCTGAGTGCCTGCATTATTGAATATAGAGGTGATATCACTGAGTCTGCCAAAAGCATTGCGTCTGAGCTGGCAAGTGGCAATACCCAAGTAACCTTCGATGGCAAAGACTACGACGCATCTAACCAGTCCCTTCTTGATAATTTAGAATTAATGACAGGTCTGTGCGCTGCTAAACGATTCAGCGTTCCACTATTTATGTTTATCGTAAGCCAATGCGAAATGACCGCTGACGAGTTGTATCGGCAATATGTTGGCAAAAATGTTCTTAATTTCTTCCGTCAAGATAACGGTTACAAAGAAGGAACATACGTTAAAGTATGGGAAGGCCGCGAAGACAATGAGCACCTAGTAGAAGTTATGGATGCCCTTGACTTAACGAAACCTGATTTTAGCGACTTAGTCTACGAAGGTTTACGCGCTCGCTACCCTTCTTAAACTTCCTATAGCCCGATAATGCTTAACCCCAGTAGTGTATTAGGCATTGGCGTGTGGCGCTTACAATAGAGAGTGCTGTGTCGAGGCTAGAGGTGCGAAAGGAATAGCCTGTTTAACGCCTGACTGTTTTTATAAGGCTACTACAAAAAAGCTCTGTCTAAGGACAGAGCTTTTTTTAATCTAGTCAGAAAAATATAGCTAAACGGGCGATTTACGCGTCAACCCACACCAATTTATCGCTGTAATTACCTTGTATAATGTCAACAAATCGCTCTTCTAGCACGTGGCGCTTAACCTTTAGCGTTGGGGTAAGTAAATCGTTCTCAATACTCCATTCGTTTTTCATTACTACAACGCGATCCATTACCTGATGGCTCTCTAATTTAGCGTTAATAGCTTCAAAGGTTTTCTTAAGGCTCGCTTCAATGCTTGCTTTATCTTTCTTCTGCGCTTCTTCGCTTAATACCAAAAGCGCAACCGGTTGAGGTAAGTTAGTCCCCGTTACACACACCTGTTCAACGACAGGGTTTTCCATAAATTTAGCTTCAATGGGTGCAGGCGTTACGTATTTACCCTTCGCCGTTTTAAAGATGTCCTTCAAACGTCCGGTAATTTTGACGTAGCCATCGTTATCTATGACGCCTTTGTCGCCAGTGCGCAAGTAACCGTCTTCGGTGAAAACTTCAGCGGTTTTATCAGGCTCTAGATAATATTCCAGCATGTTGCATGGCGACTTAACCTGAATTTCGCCTTCCTCTGATGTGCGAATATCAACACCGTCATAAGGCTTACCGATACAACCAATTTTGTCGTGTCGGAAAGGTACACTACCAGTACCGTAGGCACTGTTTTCAGTCATCCCCCACCCTTCGGAAATGTAGATACCGATTTTCGCAAACCATTCGATAACAGTTGGCGCCAATGGTGCAGAACCGCTCGCCCATAAGCGCGCATTATTTATACCCAAGCCATTTCGGATTTTCTTGGCTACGATTTTGTTTAAGAAGGGTATTTTGAGCAAGGTATCTAGCTTTTTCTGTGGCATTTTCGCTAATACGCCCATTTGGAACTTCGTCCATAGGCGAGGCACAGAAATAAACAGCGTAGGCTGGCAATGACCTACATCTCGTTGGAAGGTCGCTAAGTCTTCCACAAAATGAATTTTTCCACCGCTATAGTAGCTTGAAAGTTCTACAAGCACGCGCTCTGTAATATGTGCAAGGGGCAGATAACTCATAGTGCGATCGTTTTCGTTGATGCCTAACTGATCCAGTGAACGTCGCGCTGCCCAACAAGCCGTATTATAGCTATGGACTACCCCTTTAGGCTGCCCCGTACTACCTGATGTGTAGATAATTGTCATCATGTCGTTCATGTCAGGTACAGGCAAATCAGAAATTGGCGCTATATCCATGAACTCTTTCCACTGCTGTTTGGTAGCAATGTTTGGATAAGGGAAGGCAACAGTAAGATACTCTGAAGGAATTGAAGCTACCTGTTCAGCAGTATTATCAAGCTTTCCTACGAACAGCAACTGTACATCAGCGTGTTTCAGCACATACTGAACCGTATCAGGGCCGGCTGTAGAGAAAATAGGTACCGACACGTGACCTGCCATCATTATGCCCAGGTCGACAATAAACCACTCTGCACAGTTTTTAGAAAAGATACCAATACGGCTGCCTTGTGGGAAATCTAGCTCACGTAAACGTGCCGCCACCTTTCGGGCTTGCTCCGCAACTTGTTTCCAAGTGTAGTCGTGATATTCACCGTTAATTGGCTGCGTAAGAAATACGTCGTTGCCACGTTCTTTTTCCCAGTGGTACAACATACTTAATGGCGATGTTATTACTTCCGTGGTATTTGCGTTTACTGTCATGTCTAGCGGCATAAGTCACTCATATGTTGTTATAATGTAGCTCATTTTTACAATGATTTCACAGACTTCTAATAAGCCTTATTTTTTATTGAAAAACAAGCTTTTTAAACAAGCGTTTACATTATTTGCGATGAATAACAACAATTTGAGCGCTAAATTTAGTTTTTTTATACATTCGGCTTTTCACTCTTTATGATTGTTTAACGCTAAAAGCCGAAACTAGATACGGTCACTCAGCCCAGTTTTTAAACAGAATGGGCACTATTTCATCTGCCGTGCATGGCTTTGCGTAAAAATACCCTTGATGGAAGTAACAGGCCTTTTCGATAAGTTCGTCAACCTGCGCCTGTGTTTCAACGCCTTCTGCAACACAACTCATCTTTAAGTTCGTTGCAAGCGCGATAGTCGTTGTTACTAAGGCTTCGTTGGCATTACCCGGTGCCATCTCATTAACGAAGCTTTTATCAATTTTTAGTACCGATAACGGATAGCGTTTTAAATAGCTTAGCGATGAATATCCTGTTCCGAAGTCGTCTAACGCTAAAACAAAGCCTTCTTTTACGAACCGCTCAATCTGCCGTAAAGCATTGTCGCTATCGTCCATCAATACGCCTTCCGTGATCTCAAATCTAAATGCCTCTTTAGGTAAACCAAACTCGCTCAACAGGCTTAGTACCCCGCTTAAGTCGAACTCAGTTTTAAAGTGCAGGGCAGATAGGTTTATTGACACATAACCGTCAAAGCCTTTTTCATACCACAAAGACAAATCTTGAGCCGCGCGGCGCATTGCTTGCCTTGTCACTTCAATGATGTATTTAAGCTCTTCTAAAACAGGAATGAACTGATCGGGGTATAGCGGCTCCTCGTCTAATCTTCCTCGAAGCAGTAGTTCTACCCCAATTGTTTTATTAGTTCTTGCATCTATGATGGGCTGGTAGTGATTAAAGAAGCAGTCATCTGAATAAGCGCGTTTTACTTTGTTTTCTATCTGCAAGCGTGTTTTTGCTCGCTCATTCATATCACTTGTAAAATAAGTAAAACCGCTCAACGCATCTTTTTTAGCGCTGTACATAGCAACATCAGCTTGCTTGATAAGCTCGGCAGGTTCAGACGCATCTTCTGGGTAAAAAGCAACGCCAATACTACAAGATACACGAAGCACTTCTTCAGCCAATGAAATAGGTGTTTCTACCGATTCAATAATTTGCGCTACAAATGAACTTAAATCATCGTCGGCGCCCACCTCTTCAATAACAATCACGAACTCATCGCCACCAAGACGCGCAACCGTACCCGACTCTGCCACCAGGTTTCGCATTCTATTAGCAACAATGCGCAAAAGTTTGTCACCATAATCGTGACCAAGGCTATCATTAATGCCTTTAAATCTGTCTAGGTCGACAAACATCACAGCTACACGATGCCCATGATGACGCGCAAGCCCTATGGCGTGCTCAAGTCTATCGAGTAATAACGTCCTGTTGACCAAACCAGTAAGGCTGTCGTAGGTGGCAATTTTAAGCAGCTTGCGTTCTGCATTTTTTTGCTCGGTGATGTCAGATATAACAATCAGATAGTGTTCTGCGTCATTAGTTTCGCCACTTACCGCTGTTATATCTATCAAAACGTCGTAACGCTTACCGTCAGCACCATCAATAACAGTTTCATCTTTCCAAAAATCACCGCCTTGCATTTCCGGCAACTTGCCCGAAAGGTGACGATTAAGGTTGGGATAACGCAGGTATAGACGAGATAACTGTTTAGGTAGTGGCTCCCTGCTATTAAATCCAAACACTTGCTCGAAGGCGGGATTCGCGGCAACTAAACGCTTATTTTTATCAAAAATAAGTACCCAGTCCCGAGTTTGTCTAAACGCATCGCTAAATAAGGTAACCTGTTGTTGCGCCTTTTGAAGCCTAAACAAGTGACGTTGTCTAGAGAGTAAATAAGCCACTAAAAGGCCAACAACAAGCGTGGCATATAAGGAGTAAGCCAGTGGTGAACGAAGTGGAGCATAAGGCATGGAGAGCGTTATTTCTGCTGGCAATACGTTAAATTCGAAGCTACCTGGCGTCGGCGCCACGGTGAATACATAATCTCCAGGCTCAATATTAGTAAAGGTTATTTTCGCATCGTCGGTAACACCTTCTGTTACTACCCGATCACCATTGAGAAGCTTATAGTAATATTTAACTTTACCTATTCCAGACATCGCGAGCGAAGAAAAGTGAATGGTTAATCCATAGTCTTCATAATCTAGATTAAAATGGTGACCACTTAAGTTTTTTAAGGGCTGGCTAAGAACGCGATTGTCTACGGCAACTTCAGTTATAGCCGTTTGTTTGCTAAGTAAACTCCTCTCTGTATCTAAACTTTCAAGCTGGGAGGCCGAAAATACTACGGCACCACTTGTTGAGCCATAGGCGAGCCTTCCGTCATTAAGCTTCAATGAAGCACCTTGATTAAATTCAGAAACACTTAACTCACGACCGTATATAAAATTCTTGATTTGTGCAGTGGAAGGATCGTACCGGTGAAGGCCTTTATGCGAGCTAAACCAGATGTTCCCAAACTCATCTTTTTGAAGCCCGTAAACTATGTTTGATAACAGAATATTGGTGTCGTTTAAATTGTATAGGGGTTCGAATGTATCGGCATCGACGCCAATTAAACCGACCCCACTATAGGCAAGCCATAGTACGCCCATATCGTCAATGACCCAAGATGATATTGAGCGCTCGTTTCCGCGCTGCGACTCTGGGAAACGATAAACAAGTTCATGTTGCGAAGTCTCAGGATCTATTAACCACAAGCCTCCCTTGGTAGCCAAGAACAACCTATTATTGTGATAGGTAGACTGCCCTATAAAGCCGTAAGAGAAATTGATATCGAAAACTCGTGAGTCTAAATTAAGTGGAGAGATTGCTTTATTATTTACGTCATACTTAAAAAAGCCCTCATATCCAATAAAGTATAAAACATCGTTATTAGATAGAACCATGCCGGAGCCATAAGTATCAAAGACAGCATTATCTCCTCCACTAAGTACTTCTGGGCGAGACAATTCCTCTGTTTTCGGGTTGAAGAGTCGGATGCCGTCATAAGTACTTACAAATAACTTTCCGTTTTGCAGCGGAATAAGTTTATCTACCGCTCCCTTACCATAAACTTTGTTGTCAGAATAAAGAAATTTGTCAGATGTTTTTGTTGTGAAGTCATAATGATTTAGCCCATTGTCAGTACCTATCCATACTTTATTGGGCTCGGTTTCTGCGAAGGTCCACACTATATGACTGGTTAATGTGCTGTCTGCTGCCGCTCGCTCGTTCTGAATAGTAAACATGTCAGCACTTTTAACGCCAAAATATAACGCGCCTGCGTAGACGGAACTCATCCACAAATTATCAGCTTCATCTTTCGCTATTGCTGAAATTTTTTTATTTGAGATTTCAGTGAACCCGTTGTTAGGCTCTAAAATGTGTTCGCTCTCCCAACCTTTTGAAGATTTGACTAGTTGATACAGGCCTTTATTAGTTCCCAGCCAGAACGCATTGTCTTTGTGCTGAACCATAGTCCACACATTCCTATCAGGAACTACCTGCTCAAATACATTCCTTTTAACGCCATTCACTTGCGCTAAAAAGTCTTCTTTCTGTGTGACGAATACGCCAAGCACCGTCGAAATCCATACTCTATTTTGCTTATCCAACAGCAGAAATTTTGCGTTAATATTGTCAATATTCTGTGGTGTTTCACCTAAGTAATCTAGGCTAACCAGCGGCTGTTCTGTATCGTGTATATTTTTTATATAAGCGCCTTTGGATGTTGCTATCAACAAAATGTCGTCGATAGTAATAGCAGCGCGAATGATATGGTTATTTTCTAAAAGCTCGGTAGGTAGCTTAGCAATACTCGTTAATTTATTTTTTTCAGTATCGAAAAGCTGAACTTCTTCGTGAAGCGCAATGACCAATTTATTTTTGGTGTACCAATGAAATGTCTGGGCGTGTTGAACCACACCTTCAATATCGTAGTAACTCGTAGGCTCTATTTGAACGATTTTTTGAGTAGCTAAATCTAGATAGTAATTGCCTTTTCCGAAAATGCTAAACCAAAGTCCTTCAGAGCCTTGCAGCGCTAATCTGTAAACTGACGAATCAAGTAGCGTGTTAGATGAATCTGTTATCCGTTTTGTTCTAACGCCGTCCCAGCGCACTAACCCACCTTCTGTGGCAATCCATACAAACCCATCATCACTTATTGCAATGTCGTTAACGACATCTTGTGGCAGACCATTTTTTGTCGAGAGCGATTGGAAAACTGGGTTGGTAAGCCGTGGAGAAGCTTCTGCATAAGTACAAAAAGTAAAAACCAAAAGAATCAGGTAGGATAAAAACTTCATCACAAGTTGTTCGCATAATTTAAATTTTTATTATGCAATTAAGTGTACCAGAATGTTCGAAACATGGGCAATTTCAAAAGAAGGTTTTTACACTTCCTTAAGATACTGGTATCGCATTGATATTAATAAACTAATTACACTAGCGACAAGAAGTTTAATAACGCAAAAAGTAAGTCTTAAAAGGATTAAAGAATGATTAAATTATGCAAATACTTTTTCTTTCTACCCTACTTTTTTCGAAAAGTTTAGTCTTGTTGAACTGGCACCCGCCCCACTGGAACAACTTGGCGGCGAATGCTGGGCTGAGGAGATAACCGATATAAATCGCCATTTTGTCCCACGTAGTGTTTCTTAACCCCGCACGCCTTAGCAATATCTGCATGTGCCTGTAAATGCTCATGCTCACCATGCACCGGTATAGCAATTTTAGGTTTTACCCAGTGATACATAAGTTTTAGCTCTTCTGCGCAAGGGTGGCCACTGGCATGAATAGGCAAGGAACTGTCCTCGCTATGAATCACCGCAACGCCTTTTGCCGACAACGCCTTACTCAGACGCCCTACACTCTCTTCGTTACCAGGGATAATTATGGATGAAAATATAACAGCATCGCCTTTGTCCAAACTTAAATGGGGATGGTTGTCGCGAGCCAAGCGGGCTAAGGCTGTATTTTTCTCACCTTGACTTCCCGTTGCTACTGCTAAAACCTCATGAGGGGGCAAATAACCCAAGTGTTGAGGGTCGGTTATCGGTAAATCATAGGGCCAGATACCCTGCTGTTTTGCAATGCCGTACATGTTTAACAGTGAACGTCCATAAAGCGCCATGTAGCGCTTAGTTTTTTTAGCAACCCTAGCCAATGAAACAAGTCTTGCAATGTTACTGCCGAAGCACCCCACAACCACCCTGCCTTTGAGCGGGGAAATAGTACTGAGTAAGCCGTCATAACAATTTCGTTCAGAGATAGAAAACCCAGGCTTAGGTGCATTAGTAGAGTCGCCGACTAACGCAAGGATATTTTCATTACCTAACTGCTTGTAAAGGTCTACATCAAAGGGCAATCCAGTGATTGGGTTAGCGTCGATTTTCCAATCAGCAGTGTGTAAAACAGTGCCTGCGGATGTCTCAATTTTAAGTGCGAAGGGCTCAGGCAAAGAATGTGTAATAGCCAACCAGTTCACGCTGAAAGGGCCTATTTGCCGAGTGTCACCAGCGTCTACTTCAACGATGGGGATACGATTCGCAAGCTTGCTCCGAGCAAGCTTGCGTCTTAAGACCTCAGCAGTAAATGAGGTAGTGTAAATCGGCGCTTGAAATCGCTCCCAAAGGTAAGGGATAGCGCCCACATGATCCTCGTGAGCGTGAGTGATCACAATACCGGCCAATGAATCTTTTTGCTTAGCTATGAAAGCTGGGTCAGGTGCCACTACTCGATGCGTAACACCCTTAGGCGAAGACACGCCGCCTACTGAAGTGTCACTTTTGTATTTCGGAACAAGGGGCTCGTCAAATGACACCCCGCAGTCCACCATCAACCATTGACCATTGTGTCCGTATAAATTCAGATTCATACCAATTTCGCCTGTCCCCCCTAAGGGGACAAACCACAAATCATCAATGTTTGGGTGTAACAAAGCGTATACTGCCTTTTTTAAAAAATTAGAAATAAGCTATGAATGCGATAGATGCCTGCTAAATAGTGTTATTCGTGTAGTTCTGCGTTGAGCTGGTCAATAACCTCAGCCCATGCTGCATCTTCTACGATAGCATCTTTGAGAAATGCGGACTGGCTTTCATTCCAGTACGGCGCCTCGTGTAAGTGCTGGCTTTTATTTAGCCCTCTATGAGTTTCGAAAAACTCTGCGATCTCTTCATCTGAACTTCCTAGACCGAGTTGACTAAATAAGCTGTTCATTGTGGGTTGTTCAGTAAACATAACGCCTCCCTTGGGTTATCTAATAACAAGAGCTGTAGAGACAACGAGTGGCGTGTTGATTACACTACCGCTCAATTGTTTCTACCTAGTTACTAAATGACTACCCCAAGCTCTGTGCTTAAGATCACCCGGAACTTTTGAACTTGCAGCGCCCTGAATAATACATTAAAGGTACTCAGCAAACTCTTGTGGTGAAATTACCTCACCTTCTTCAGCTGGAACTGGACAAACAATAACCATGAGTTCGTCTTGCGTCATACCTGGAACCCACTTAGTTAAAAATTCTTCTGTAGTGAGTTCCATTGCTTCACAGTGTGCCCAATCTTCTGTGGCCCACAAAAGCGCAAGTTCAGCGTCTGGCCAAACCGGCACACCATCTTCTTCGTCAGTGGTTAGCATGACACAACCATGTTCATCTTTAAGGATAAACAATTTTTTTTCGGATTTAATCGTCTCCAAGCTAGCTTCTAAGCGCTGAAATGCGTTTTTCTCTAGTAAAGGATGTATTTGGGACATAGTACTCTCTTTTTAATTCTGTCATTTATGTGCCATATATAGTGGCACTCGCGCAAAACCTATTGGTTGCATTTAACTTACTGTAGATACGCTGTCTATAATCTCGTCAAGGCCAACACGCCGTATTTGCTTCATACTGTGTATGTATAATTTCAATGATACGTTTTCAAGGGTCGCAATTTTAGTCACGTTAACATTGGCTGGTATCTGTTTTTCTATATTAGT
This sequence comes from Alteromonas sp. ABH4_454, assembly GCF_056311775.1. Lineage (NCBI taxonomy): Bacteria > Pseudomonadati > Pseudomonadota > Gammaproteobacteria > Alteromonadales > Alteromonadaceae > Alteromonas > Alteromonas sp. ABH4_454. The sequence goes on from NZ_CM149972.1 coordinate 3,363,449, forward strand.
GGGTAGCACGGCTACCCCACCTTCGCTAAGTAAGTTGTTAAGAGCAAGATTTAACGAATTGGTCCTTAATTTTGCATCGCGAAGCTGCGGGTAGGCGGTAAGAAGCCAGTCCCTAGCCTTAGTACCCCAGTCAATTGCTACAAAATCAGCGGCATTAACAGCATCCGAATTCTTTCCAACACGATAGAGTGCAATTTCATGTTCCATCAAAACTGTGCTATTTACTTCCTCAGATTTGAGTGGCTCTGTAGAAAAAGCGAGGTCTGTAACTCTTTCGTGCAGTTGGCGGGAAAGAGTATCTAGGGTCAAGACTTCTGCCTTTACAGACCAATCAGGAAATGAGTTGTGAAGATGGCTTAGCATTGTAGGCAATAGCAATTCACTGGCGAGCTGTGTCGCTCCACAAACTACATACTCAGATGACTGTATTTGCAGCTCTTGTTTGGCTTCGTTGAGTGTGGCGCATAATTGCTTAGCGTAGGGAAGCAACTTTTCTCCGGACTGGGTAAGTTGGATACTGTTGCGCTGCCTAATAAAAAGCGTCGTGTGAAAATACTCTTCAAGTAACTTTATCCTAGCACTAACGGCAGATTGAGTAAGGTAGAGATTTTCAGCGGCTTTACCGAAGTGACGTGTTTTTGTCACCTCTATAAAAGTGGTGAGAAAGCGTATATCCATGCTTAATTTACAACCGAATTGATATGACTCTAAACTGACATAGATAATACGGTAAGTAAATACAAATGCACAGAAGCGCACCGCTATAACCGGTGCGCTTAATTAAAAATTCATCAACTCGCTTAATTAATACTCTTCTTGATGCAAACGTCGTTGCTTTTCACGACGTTGCAAGTCACGCTTCTGTTTTACTTTTACAGAGCTATGACGTTTAGAATTTGTTTTCTTTGCGTGAAGATCTTCCTCTTCTACCGAGTCCCATTCATCACGCTGGTAACGATAGTCTTTACTCATTGACTTCTCTGGATTGTTAACACTTTTTCATTATCATCCTAAGCCGAAAAATAGAAAACGAATTTTAATCATCGTAGCGACAAGAATTTTTGATGATATCTTTGCTGTATTCTCACATGCGTGTTTTGCTATTCCATATGACATTTTTGTGACAATACGCCCACAACAGCAACCCTCTAAAAAAATCCGGATATACTCTTATATTTCAGAAGGTTAAAGAACAAAAACCTTTTGCAAACAGTTTCTAAAAAGCCCCATTTGCAAGAATATTCCTCTGAGTCTCCGTTACTTTTTAACCCGTTAAAAAATTTTTTATTGATAAGAGAAAAATCTTTTGTTTTATCTTCATTTTTATTTATTTTAAAAGTGCGCTGAACAAAACAATACGTTGGGTACAACATGAAAAGTTTAGCTATTCGACTATCTCCAAAACCATATATTGACCGTCAAAAGTTTCCCTATGGCTTTCGTAAATCAGGTGACTTCAGTATCACTGAAGCAGATCTTTTAACTAATTATGGCAAGACCTTATTAGGCCTTGAAAGCGGTGAACTTTCGCCAGAAAGTGAAGATGAGCAACATTTCGTTGCATTCATCAATGGCAAAGTTGAAGCAGTGAATAACCTTGAAAAAGCGTGGGCAAAATATGTCAGGCTGGCAAGAGGGAAAAAACACTTTTATACCCTCCACAGCAGCGCTAGCAATCAATCAGAATACGATGATGATTACTCTGAAGAAGAATTTGATGTTGCTTAAGTTAAAATCATACCAGTTCACATTATAAAGCTCGCTCAGGCGAGCTTTTTTGTTTTAGATGATAAATGATCTCAATCAAGGCTATGCAAGAAGAAAATGAAGAAAGGTTAAGGACTGTCTACACTTAGAGTATTAAAGAGTGACATTAACTAATGGTAACTGTCACTCTATACAAAGAGCCCTAGCAAAGGAGGCGCAACGATGATCATTAGTTCAAAACAGCTTACTCACTTTTCTATTCACGCCGTTGATGACAAGGTAGGCGGTGTTCGCGATATTCTCTTTGACGATGAGACGTTTACCGTACGTTATTTGGTTGCAGATACAAATACGTGGCTTCCCCTTAGCAGAAAAGTTGTTATTTCTCCTATCGCTGTTACAGAGCTAGATAGCAGTGATGACACTGTTCACGTAAATATGACTGTTGAAAAGTTAAAGAATAGTCCGTCAATTGATGAACATAAGCCCGTTTCTAGAGAGTATGAAGAAAATCTCTTCAAGTACTTTGGTTACGGCTACTACTGGATTGGGCCAGGGGCATGGGGAGAATTTGCACATCCCAATGAGCTTGTTGAATTACAGCAAGCAGAAGAATCCGAAACACTTCACCCTGAAAAAACGAGTAATCATTTGAGGGCTGTTGGCGAAGTGGGAGGTTATGAGGTTGCTACGACTACCGACAACGTTGGACACATAAGCAATTTTATAATCGACACGCGAAGTTGGAAAATTGTGATGCTAGTGGTTGATACCAATAACTGGCTTCCAGGCGGTAAACATCTTGCGCTATTACCGAGAGACATTGAAAATATCGATTGGGCGGCACACTGTGTTGCGGTCAACCTGAGTCATGACGAATTGGTCAATAGACCAGAGGTTGATAGTGATAGGATTGCAGAAGAGGACTACATTGCCCTTTTGAGAAAGCAACTGGATAGCGAGTAAACAACTGGATAGATCGTCTAAGATTTGAATTTGAATAAATGTTAAACGATATAATGTCCGTGTTGGCACGGACATTGTCGTTGTAATAATGGATACGAAAAAGTTACTTGCAGAAGAATTCGTCCATAAGCGCAATAAGTCGTTTGACACGTTCATCCGCTAGTCGATAGTAAATTGTTTGCCCTTCCCTTCTCGTAGCCACCATTTTCGACTCTCGCAATAGCGCAAGGTGTTGAGAAATCACGGGCTGTGAAACATTGACTACTTCTAAAAGCTCGGTTACCGACTTTTCCTCTTTCAACAATGAACAAAGCACCATAAGACGTGTTTTATTCGCAAATTGCTTAAGGAAGATCTCAGCTTCCACCGCATGTTCCATTATATCCTCTGAACCTATTACCATATCTTCAGACATAAGCACTTCCTTTCTTTAACATTTCTGGCAATAATTTAGCTATTAATTATACTAAAGTATAAGACATTTTGCCGACTTGCCATTATATGCGACGAATTCCGGTAATTCATATTGTTTTAGTGAGATTCGGTCCTTACATTAGATTAACCTTATTCTAATTACATAAAGTCGTTATCAATTGGAAGTATTATGCTAATAGATATTAAAACTCGGATTGAGAACATCAGTTTCGATATTCGATGCGTCACTGCAGAAAAAGCTTCAGAAGAGCTAGTGCACAATAATGGCGCTCTCATCGATGTCAGGGAAAGCAATGAAGCAGCGAGCCAGCCAGTCCCCTCTGCCCACAACATTCCACGAGGCGTGCTCGAGATGAAAGCACTGGAGAAATTCAAAGATGCCTCTACACCGCTTTACATTCATTGTGCATCTGGCGTTCGTGCCAAATTAGCCGCTGAGCAATTAATGCTTATGGGATACGAGAACGTATCAGTAGTAACGTGCCCTGTATCATCTATTAACCTCGCTCTTGAAAAGTGACTTGTATAATCAGTCTATGCTATAAGTAGCCCATAAAGCGGGTTAAGGGCGTCGTATGCTTAAATCTACACTCGAACAATGGCGTATGTTTAAAGCCGTTGTTGATGCTGGTGGTTTCAATCAAGCAGCTGCAGAAGTACATAAAAGTCAATCTAGTGTTCATCACGCTGTTCAAAAACTTGAGAATGCCATTGGTGTAACACTATTTGAAAATATTGGCCGTAAAGTACAGCTTTCTCCGCAGGGTGAGCTCATGTATCGCCGCGCTTCGTTTTTGCTTAACGAAGCTCACAAGCTTGAAGCGGTAGCAAGTAGCCTAAAAGTAGGAACAGAAACAACACTACGTATAGCTGTGGATATTATTTTCCCTTCTGAGTTATTGTATAACGTGCTTGCCAAAGTCTCTGCAGAGTTTCCTCTCTTACGTATAGAAATAGAGGAAACCGTCCTTAGCGGAGCTAACGCGTTATTAAGTAGCGGAAAAGTAGATTTGGGCATTTCTCCCTTTGTCTTTCCGAATGGTTTTAGCGAAGACTTATGTGAAATCGAGTTCGCCGCGGTGGCTCATGCTAAACATCCTTTGCATCAATTAAATAGAACTCTTACCTTAGAAGATCTTAAAACTCATCGTCAGATTGTCGTTCGCGACTCATCTGCAGAGCGCAAGGCGGATGTGGGTTGGCTGGGTGCAGAACAGCGCTGGACAGTGAGTCACGTGAGAACATCTTTAGATATCATCGCTCAAGGATTAGGATTTGCATGGCTACCTATAGCCATTATCAAGGATGAATTAGAAAATGGTACGTTAGTACCGCTTCCTTTGGATAACAATGCGGCGTTGAGAAAAGCCCTTCTCTATCTTTCTTTCGAAGATGGAGACACGTTAGGCCCAGCGGCACGCGCATTTATGGGAGAACTGAGGTACCAAACAATGAACTTGCCTACCTCTGAGTTTATGCTTGATTGATGTATAAGTAGCTCGCGCATTAGCTCACCACTGCAGGCAGGTGCTGAAAGCCTAACACAAAACCAAACAGCGAGATTGTTACACCTATCAAGGCTACTGCGCCGTCGTCTGTAGCCATACCAACCGCCATAATGAACACTGCTAATGCGGGAATAAGACCCATAAAGGGAATAAGCTCTAACGGAACCATTACCAAGCCGCAGCCAACACAATTCAATGCAATTAAAGAGCGAAACACGGGCTGTCTCATAAAAAAACAACGGGGAACGAGAAATCGGTCAACACTAGCCGCATAGGGTTTTATTTTTTCCACTATATGGCGTAGTTGATCAGCATCGCAATGTATATCCATAACTTTTTGAGGTAACCATGGATGTCTGCTACCGAGTAATATTTGCAATGCAATAAGTAAAATCGTCACACCGGTTAAAGAAGGTACACCGGGAATAGCGCCTATAGGGGTGCAGGCGATAAAGGAAGGAAGCGCTAGCATCGGGCCAAAGCCCCGTTTTTCCATTACTTCCCAAAAGTCTGCAAAATAAAATAAATTTTGACTAGCCCGAGGCTGCATTTTTGTCAGCAGCTCGGTTAAGGTCATTGATCTCTCAGCTGTTTTTGCCCACATTTTCAATTCCTTTGACATAAATTTAGCTGTAATCCCCTAATTTCAGAGAGCAAATGCGGACCTACTATGCGCAAACCTTCGGTATATTTTATCTACTCTTTCCACCAATTATAAAATTGCTCCCCCAACAAATTGTGCGAAAAATGTGCCATAGCTCTATGCACACACAATTTATAAGGCAATGGGAATACTTTTTGCAGTCGTTTGTAAATAGGTAACACTCAGTCTGTATTTGATAGATCGAAACCCGATTAGAGCAAATGGTGGAACCGAAGTATTAAACAGTCGTTCGCTGAATTAAGCTTACATGCTTGAGGTGAGTTACTTAGATGCTAATGTAGTGTTACATGACCTATACAACATAACACTTGGAAATAAACGCTCAAAACTAGGTATCTAGTTATTTTTCCTTGCTGTTTATGATAAAACTATAACATTGATTTTATTCCATATTTTAAATGGAAAGTAATAGAGAGGGACATCCACGTGCTAACCGTACTTTTAGTTGATGATGACGCCGAGTTTACAGAAGTAGCTTGTACTATTATTGAATTTTTAGGCCACGACGTTCTAACCGCTGCTACATTAGCTGAAGCCCGTGATTGGCTTGAGAAAGAAACATTCGATCACGTACTGTTAGATTTTATGCTGCCTGATGGTAGTGGCGCTCATCTATTTAATGAACTTGATGCGCTTCCCAAGCGCCCTCGTGTTACCTTAATTACCGGCCACCCTTCGGTTAAAAGCGTGATTAAAGGCTTATGTGGCCCTACAGTGGACTACCTTGTAAAGCCAATACAGCGCGAAGAAATTGAGGCTGTTCTAAGTAAAAAACAAAAAGACACAACACCTAAAGAAGAAACAATTGAAAAACACTTCGATTTGCTGATAGGCGAGTCTCCCGTGATGAAAGAGTTATACAAACTCATTTCAAGAGTCAGTAAAACAAGTGCTAACGTCATGCTGTTAGGCGAAAGTGGCGTTGGTAAAGAAGTGGTTGCAGTTGCAATTCACCGAGCTTCTGAAAGTGAAGGTCCTTATATCGCCACAAACTGTGGTGCCTTTTCTAAAGAATTGATTGGTAGTGAACTGTTTGGCCATGAAAAAGGTGCCTTCACTGGTGCGGTAGGTCGTAAAGAAGGTGTGTTTGAGCAGGCGGAAGGTGGCACCCTTTTCTTAGATGAAATCACAGAAATGCCCATCGATATGCAGCCCAACCTTTTGCGCGTACTTGAAAATAAAGTAGTGCTTCGCGTAGGTGGCACAAAATCTATACCGGTAAATTGTCGCGTAGTATCTGCAACAAACAGAACAATGGAAGAAATAGCGCAAAGCAAAGTGTTGCGCGAAGATATCTATTTTAGATTGGCCGTTTTCCCAATCACTATCCCACCATTACGTGAACGAAAAGAAGATATTCCGCTGCTAGCGAAAACCTTTATTGCAGAATTTAACAAAGATAACGGTTCTAATTTTAAATGGGAAGATAATCAACTTGAAACGCTTCAAGCCTATGATTGGCCAGGAAACGTTCGTGAGTTAAGACACTTCGTTCACCGTGCAGCAATTATGAGTGACCCTGAGAAGAGTGAGATTGAACTACCTAAAACTATTGAATCTCCTTTTGCACAGAAGCAGAGTACGACACCTGCCCTTCAAGCTGGAAGAACGATTGAAGATGTAGAAAAAGAGCTTATCTACGCCACGTTAGAAAAAGTAAGTGGCAATAAAACCACGGCCGCAGAAATGTTAGGGATAAGTACTAAAACGCTGTACAACCGCCTTCATGCCTACGGCGATCTAAGCAAAGATGAACAATAAGGGGTGCTCGATATGACGAGCGAGGAATTCTCACGTCTAAGTGTTTTCGTACATGATGCTCGCAAGCCTTTAAATAGAATATCTATGCAGGCGGAGCTAGTAAAAATGGCACTAAATGGTGATGTTGCGCCCGAAAAAGCATTAGCGGCGTTAGATAAAATAATAAGCAGTGCAAAAGACTGCAGCGAGACCCTTTCTGAAATGACGTCAGAACTGGGTAAGAACGATGCGGAATAAATAAATGATCTCTAAAGTTCTGTCTTCCATTTACAGCTGGATAATTTTGGTTGTAGTCATCATTGTCGTTATGACTGCAAACTCTTTTTATGTAGTAAGTACTCTTAACGACCTATCAGCACTTGAAGCGCGACTATTTACAACTAATCGTGTTATCAATGCAGTGAATAGGCTTCATGTAGCGGTGCTGCGGGTGGAATCTGGTCAACGCGGCTACATGCTTACAGACGATGAAGAGTATTTAACTGACTATGCTGAAACCCTTGGTGTCATCGGTGAGTTGATGGACGAGGTAGAAGTGAGCTCTTTTTCGTCTGATATTGATGAGCAATCTGCAAGAATTGAGGAATTGCTAAAGCTAACTAAGGCAAAGGTCAACGAGGTTATTCAAGTAGTAGAACTTGTTAAGGAAGGGAAAAAGCAAGAGGCTATTAATCTAGTTAAAAGCGACAAAGGTATACTGCTATATAAACGTTTTGAAGGGCTTTTTCGCGAAATCGATGGGTCCGAACGCGGTATGCAAGGTACGCATTTAGCAAATTTGATGAGCTTGCGAAGAGACTCAGTAAACACATTAATCATCTCATCAGCTACTACCCTACTACTCGTTATTGCAGTTTTCCTTTTATTGAAAATTAACTCGCGAGAGCACGAGAAGTATCAGGCCGATCTTGAATCTGTCAATGAGGATTTAGAAAATCGCATAGATGAACGGACACAAGAGCTCAGTATTTACTCCGATGAATTAGCACGAAGCAATCGAGAGTTGGAAGATTTTGCATTTGTCGCTTCACACGATTTACAAGAACCCCTTCGCAAAATTCGGGCATTTGGAAACCGACTAGAGTCAGGATACAAGGATGTTATTGATGATAGAGGCAAGGATTATTTAGCGCGAATGCTAAACGCAGCTGAGCGCATGTCGATGCTCATATCTGATCTTCTCGCTTTTTCTCGTGTTTCAACCCGAGGAAAAGACTTTGATGATGTAGACTTAAATAAAGTTATACAAAGCGTTTTAGGCGATTTAGAGATCGCCATTGATGAAAAATCAGCACAGATAGAAGTAAGCGAAAATATGCCTTCCATTCGAGGGGATAAGACACAGCTTGAACAATTATTTCTAAATTTAATCTCTAACGCGCTTAAATTTCAAACTGAAGGTGTAACGCCGGTTGTCAAAGTCAATTTGCAAGAAGCCAGCGAAGAAGATACTCAGGATATACTTATGTCCGAAGAGTATAACTGGATAAAAATTGCAATTACCGACAACGGCATTGGTTTTGACCAGTCATTCGCAGAGAAAATATTCGCTCCGTTCCAACGCCTTCATGGTAGAAGTGAATATAAAGGTACGGGTATAGGGCTTGCGGTATGCCGACGCATAGTAGAAAGGCATAACGGTCAAATTACTGCTATGAGCGCACCAGGACACGGGGCTACTTTTACAATAATAGTGCCGGTAGATAGCGAGCCGTTTGGTTCTAACAACAATAATGGAGAGACACACAATGACGCGTAAACAAACCCAGCCAATAAATATCTTGATGGCCGATGATGATGAGGATGATCGCCTATTAACCGTTGACGCGCTGCAAGAAAGTCGCGTCCTCAACAATCTGTTTTGCGTTGAAGACGGTGTGGAATTGTTAGAGTTTCTTCGTCACGAGGGGAAATATTCTGATCCAGCATCGGCGCCTCGCCCTAGCCTTATATTGCTTGACTTAAACATGCCAAGAAAAGATGGTCGCGAAGCACTTCAGGAACTTAAAAACGACCCCAAACTACGCAGTATTCCGGTTGTAATCCTAACAACGTCGAAAGAAGAAGAAGATATGCTCCGTGGTTACGACCTCGGCTGCGCTTCTTACATTACTAAACCCGTTAATTTTGAAGGATTAGTTGAATTAATGCGTGCTTTAGGTCGTTATTGGATCGAGTTTGTAGAGTTACCACACGAGTAAAAGAGGTACTAGATGTCAGAGGTTATTAAAATTCTATTGGTAGAAGACGATGAAGATGATTACTTCTTAACTTCTGACTATCTAGAACAGTGTGAGTCACCTAAGTTTGAGTTAACGTGGGTGACAAACAGTCTTGACGCCATAGAAGCGCTTAAGACGGAAGACTTTGATTTATGCTTGCTTGACTATTTGTTGGGCGCTGAGAATGCCATAGACGTTCTGGGTGTTCTTAAATCGAACCAATTTAGTCTGCCAGTGGTTATTTTAACAGGTCAGTCAGACGCTACTGTAGATGAAATGGTGATGCGCGCGGGAGCCGCAGATTATCTTCAAAAGTCCGAGATAGAATCGCCACGTTTTATGCGTACTATCCGTTATGCCATGGTTCGTCGCGATATAGAAAACGAGCGGATTGAGCGCAATAAGGTTGAACAAAAAAACAAAGCAAAAGACAAGTTTCTAGCCCACCTTGGCCATGAATTGCGCACGCCTCTCACCTCTATTTTGGGCTATACAGAACTTCTCATTGATGACGCAAGGAATAGCCCGTTTCAGCAGGAGCTATCGATAATTCATTCAAACGGCAAACACTTATTGAGCTTGCTCAATGATTTACTTGATATGTCGCGCATAATGGCTGAGAAGCTAGAATTAAACATTAAAGATGTAAACTTATCTGCTTTTCTTACCGATATTCACTCCTTAATGCGCTTGAACGCCAAAGATAAAGGGCTAAGTTTGAATGTGGTGTCTAACACCAAAATCCCTGAATTTATTAAGACAGATCCCACCCGACTTCGCCAAGTGCTGCTTAACCTCATTTCTAATGCGGTTAAGTTCACCGATAAGGGCAGTATTACACTTACTATAACCCTTGATGAAAACCCAACAGATAGTGAAAAACCTCAGCTACTTAGATTTTCCGTAGACGATACTGGCATAGGTATGCCACCAGACAAGTTGATCAACATCTTCCAACCTTTCGAGCAAATTGAAGATGTAATGCGCGCTAATCACGGTGGTGCTGGTTTAGGTTTAGCTATTTGTAAAGAGCTTGTCACCAAGCTTGGCGGCGATATAGACGTGTCATCTCGACTTGGAGAAGGTAGTACGTTCACATTCGATATTGACCCTGGCGATATTTCCAAGCAACCTCTCGTCGACCTAGAACTCGGTCAGATACAAACCGTCGAATCTAGCAGTATCGATTTAAATGTTACCGGCAGAGTGCTGATTGTCGATGACTTAAGAGAAATTCGGCGCCTTACCGGCCACCTTGTAAGTCAGTCTCAGGCAGATATTAGTTACGCGGAAAACGGTGTAAAGGCACTAGAAGCTGTATTACAGGCCGATGAACACAATCAACCATTTGACCTCGTTCTCATGGATATTCACATGCCTGTGATGAATGGCATTGAAGCGTTACACGCTATTCGTCGCCATGGTAAAGATATTCCCGTTATTGCGGTCACCGCAGCCAGTCGTAAAGGATTAAGAGAGTCGCTAATACGCGAAGGTTTTAATGACGTTATAGGTAAACCAATAGACCGCTTTGCACTCGCTCAACTTCTCTCACAATACCTTCCTCCTGGCGATCACGTTACTTTTACCAATGTGGAAGCACAGGTTGCTGACATGCCGATACAGAAACCTTACGCACCAGAGGAAAACATGCCATCAAGCGATGGATTTGGATCCAATACGAATATAGACATTGCAGTTGAAGAACCCCCTCAGAAAAAAGGTGACGGAAGCCCTTCTAGTAAACGTATTTTAGTAATTGAAGATGATGAAGATGCTGCAGAGCTATTGCAGTTGTTTTTAGTTCATTTAGGTCATGAAGTCACCACCGAGTACTGTGGTGTTGATGCGCTTAGCACCGCACAAGACAATGACTTTGATCACGTGTTAATGGATTTGACGTTACCCGATTACAATGGTTATGACTTGGCTGGCGAACTTAAAGAAAAATTGCCTAATGCATTGCTTACCATAGTTAGTGGACACGAAGCCGAAGAAGAAGCAATGGAATCGATAGGAATAGATAGCGCGCTGCTTAAGCCGGTTTCAAAAGATGACCTCGCATCTGTCGTAGGTGGAAGCTAAGCTTTCGTTTTAGCGACTAAGAAAATATTACAGGGGTTTGCAAGGATAACGCATTTCTCTTGCAAACCTTTCACTCTCCCAAATAATTCAACCCCCTATCTAATTGTAAATAAAGGATTTATTCGATTGGTACAGCCGTTGCAACAGTTATTGTGAACCCAAAATATTAAGGAGAGTATTATGGCTACACAAGCTTCAGCAAAACCACAAACCGTTAAAACTAATAGCACTAACGGTGTGGCTGAACCGAGTCACCCAGTAACGGATCAACTAAAAGATACCCTTCATGCGTCAGTAGACAAGCTTGCTGACAGTGCGGGCGTGGCGGAAGAAAATATTCGTCGCACAGCATCATCATCTGCTGAAAACATGTCTGAAAGAAAGCGTTTAGCAGAACAGAAATGGCAGGCATCAAAAGTACGCAAATTTGCAATTGAAAATCCTGTTCAAACTGCGGGTATCGCTTTTGCGGCAGGTATGCTAGTAACGTCACTTCTCCGTAAGAAGTAGATTCATGAAAGCGCTAGATTTTCACAAAGCACGGTTTCGCACGTGCAATGAAAATCCATTTCGCCTGACGCCGCCTTCGGCGCAGGCGAAGTTCCATGAAAACGCGACAGGAGAAAGTACACCCAAAGAAACGCCACCTGACGAGCAGTCAACCCAGCAACAATACCCCGACCCGTCTTTCTCCGATGTATTCAACGCATTTAAAGAAGCATTCTCTCAGAGAAAAGAACAAGGCTTTGCATTTCTTGAGCTTACTAATAGTGAACTCATGCTTGTCAAAAAGAGTTTTTTCGTCACTGTTTTTGCATGCCTCGCAGCATTTGCGGTTGGTACAGTTTGTTGGCTTATTTTAAATATTGCTATAGGCGCTATACTTCACAATGTTGGCGTGCACTACGTTGTGGTACCACTTGTGTTATTAGTACTTAATAGTCTTGCGGCGTTCGGTTTCTTTAAGCTTGCTCAAAATGCGTTTAACTATCTAAGTTTAAGCAGATTAATTCAAACATGGCGTAGGGTCTTTGGGTAAGGCATAGATTTAAAGGCGCATTAACCCTTTTGATTAAGTTCATTTGATCAAATCCATGGACAGTGCCCTGTCAACAATAATGAGGTGAGTACTATGAACATCTTTTTGAAAGCGAATATAAAAGATATTGCGCAAAAGGAACATGCCTATTTTTCTCAAAAACATCACGCAGATGTTGCACTTACACAAGCAAAAAGGCAATGTTCGTTAATGATGGGTAAGCCAGAGACCCTACTTGGCATAGCTTCTGTTGGCGCATATAAAGGTGCAGTAGATGCTAAGCCTAAAGCAAAGCGTAACCGAGCGTTAATGGCATTAGGTAGAACCGCGCTGTTCTCTTTGTTTCAGTAATCACAGTATTAAGGAATTTGTGAGATGAACATCAAAAGTAAAATTAAAAGTGGCCGCGTACTTCTTGCCACCGCAGGTGCGGCACTAAGCTTTGCGATAGCAGGGTGTTCATCGACACCAGTAGCTGCCCCTACCCCATACAAATCAGCGAACTCTAAAGCCTCATATGGTTATTCGAGCGAAAAAGTATCTGCAAATCAGTATCAGGTTCTTTTTAAAGCGACTGATAAAACTCCGGCCGACAAAGTACAGCAGTACGCTCTATATCGCGCCGCTGAAGTCGCACAAGAGCAAGGCTTTACTTATCTAGAGGTGATTAATACAAATATTGATAAAAAGCCTGTCATTGCGCGGGAAGTAACGGCTGGCAAAAATGAGCCAGCAATATTTCAAACAGATAGGCAATGCACTATGTCAGGCTGTGAGGAAGTTGCTCAACCGATGGCCGCCCCGAGCTCAAACGATGTTGTAAATACTCAGATTAACGACATTTACTTTACTATTGATGTAAAAATGGCGAATGATAAAACTCGTTTAGGTAAAAACGCCTTTACTGTCTTAGAAGTGCTGTCACAGCCTCTAGAGCCAAAGAATACAAATTAGCTGAACGTCATTCTGTACATCTATACACTGCATCATCAGTGTTCTGACAAAATGCTTTTCGGTACGCAATCAGTGTTACTGAAAAGCATAGCTTAATTGCACGAGCAAGTCTGTGGAACGCCCTAAAACCCACTACCTTAAATTCATAGCTACCACCCATTCCCTGAAATACATCCTATAAAGCAGACTAAGGGCCTGCAAAATCGAGTAAATCCGGTCCTTCGTATATAAGTAGACGAATAAGCTTGCGTATAAATTACGTAATATCGATGAAGTAAAGCGACATTAAAACACACTAATCAACATGATAGATGAGACATTCATTCGTTCAGAACCGATACATGTCTTAACATCTTTATTCTTAATGACCCATTAATCTTCTATTAATGTTGTACAAAAGTCTCCGTCACCCAATCTAGCTATCATTAAACCTATGAACTGCAGAGCAGATTTGTAGACCGCTTTTTACAACGTTATACAACTTCTGCTCCCAGCAATTTAATTAGGTAATAACACGTATTTATTTTGCAAATGACTGAGGAGTCACGCGATGAAAAAGCTAAACTCGTTAATGACAAAAACAACGCTTCTTGCAGCTTCGATTATGCTAGTAACAGGCTGCAGTGCAGTGGCCAAACCGCAAATGAATGAGACCGCCACTTCGAACGTTGGTGTATTGAAGGCTAAGGCGCTAGATAATGCATTACTGTATTCGGATGAATGTATTACTGAGCGTGAAGTTGTAGCAGCACAAAAGATGTGGGGTGAAGGCATTGTACGTATTGGCGCAGTGTTTAGTAACGACGGTGACTACTCTGGCGAGGCGGCTGATTTTATCCAGGACATGTACGGATATGATTTAAGTAGTGTACTGTTTAAACCAACCCTTGCAGCAAATGATCAGTTCCGTTCAAGCTTTGATGCAGCGCTTTCTTACTTTGTCGGTGGAAATGACGCTTATCAGGAAGATAAGGGTTTTGCGATTAAGCCTTATACAAACGTGAAATTCGACAATGTAGGAATTATTAATAACAGTTGTCGGATGGCGGTGGCGATGGGTAACTACTTCTTTACTGACACTAAGGGCGGAGAAACAAAAGTAGAGTACACCTTTGCCTATGTGAAAGACAGTGATGGCGACCTGCGTATTGTCGCTCACCAATCTTCGTTACCTTACAACCCAAATGGTAACTAGGTAACGCTCAGCCCCCAATCTTCTCAGATTATGTGGGGCGTCACCACCTCCCTTTTATAGGCAAAGCGTTTTTCCCTTTCGCTTTGCCTCTTTTTTCATCTTGAATTAAATGATGAGAAAAGGGCTTCTGCTCTATCATGTAAAAAATGCATTCGCTTGTGTAATCGTGACTCCTGCCACTGAAAATTACGTTTCAAAATTGCAATCTGAAACAAACTTAATCTATATAATTCATGCACTTAAAAAATAGGCATAAAGATAGCATTAGTTATTGTGAAAGTAACGGAAGCAATACGAGGATCTAGTTATGTTAGGTTGGGCAATCACATTTTTTATCATCGCCATTATTGCAGCAGTTTTTGGTTTTGGAGGCATCGCAGGTGCAGCAACAGGTATCGCACAGTTTCTTTTCTTTGTGTTTATCGCGTTGTTGGTAATTTCACTTATCGCTAATGCGTTACGTGGAAAGGCACCAAAGGCCTAAGAATATCTAATAGGAAAAAGGAGTAAGGATATGTTTTCATTTAAAAATCTATCAAAGGTACTAGTAGCATCAGCATTTGCACTATCACTAGCAGCGTGCGGTGACGGTGAGGCAGAAGACGCAGGCGAAGAGCTAGACGAGATGGTTACCGATGCAGGTAACGCCGTTGAAGACGCTTGTGAAGATGTGAAAGAAGGCGCAAACGCTGAAGATAAAGACTGTTAATCACGTCTTTATAAAAGAAGGGCCAGACAATGTCTGGCCCTTTTTGTTTGTACTGATTTAATCTGCCCAGACTTACGTTCTCGTTAAGAAACTTCTTCACCACCTAACTCTCGAGCAAGGTCATCCAGTGTAGAAAGCGTAGAATCAAACTCCCCTACACCATAACGATACTGTACGCTTACGTGATGGTCGGTACGCCCAAACTTCACTCTTAACCCTTCAGCATCAACATGCTTTACGGTATTTAAAAAACGATACGCAGACATTTCTGTTTCAAATTGAAACTCTACACTGTTTTCCATTTATTTTCCCGATTAAGCCACAATTTCTGGGTGAGCGTGAATTACTGCCACAACACGTTGAAGCAGATTATTGTCCGCTTTATCTATAGAGTCGTAGGATAACCAGTCGGCAAGAATGTCGGGGGCGGTCGCCGCCTCTCCTTGTTCCAACTTAGACGTCATCATTTGTAGCTGTACACTAGAGCGTATAGATGCATCTGCATCCGGGCTTGGCATACCAGTTGCAACTTCTAATGCTACCGTTAACCATTGTCTGTCGTGCTGAGTTGTTTCATTTCCAGTAGACTGACACAATACGTTCGCCCAACGCTTCCCTAACGTTTCCGCTAGAGCCTGCTCGTCACCACTTCCCTCACCTACACTTAGCTGTAGTAAAGAAACCAGAGCCTGAGCCCGCGCCAATCGGGCTTGAGATTGTGCGTTTTTCGCTTGCGCAGCACGCTTACTTTCAAGTGTATCTATCTTTTTATCTACTTTCGTACGTTGCGCTTTAGGCAAGTCGGTTAACTGAGCGCGAACGTCGCTCATTGATTGACTAAACGTGACATCATCGCTGTTGATATCAACCGCTTCCACTTGCTTGAGTAGCGAATCTACTAACGCGTTAAATGCATTATTCTGTACTTTCCGCTCGGCTTTTAAACGTTCAAATACGGTGTCATTGGCAGCTTTAAATTCTGCCCACAACTTACTCTCTTCACGTTTACCTGCATGGCCTACTTGCTTCCACTGGCTTTGCAATTGCTGAGCTTTGTCGGCAGCGCCAGCGACATCTTCTTCCGTGGCAAGTTGACAAGCTTGAGTGACTAATGCACGCTTTTGAGCTTGATTATCGCTTTGCCACTGAGTCACTTTAGCCTGGATGGGCGATGATACCGCCTTCCATTCTTGCTTCAGCTGTTCATAAATTTCACGTTCAACCTGACCTGCAGCATGCCACTGTTTAGACGCTCTATCAAAAACCTTCACTAACTCGGCTTCTGGCGTGTTAATGTCCATTGTCTTAACGGTAGCGATAATCGACATGCGCTGTTCACGGGCAGCTGCCCGCTGTGCATCTAACTTCGCGTAATGCGCTCTACAAGGCTCGAAGGCCTTTTCAAGTGCATCATCGAATTGCTGCTGTAATAACGCGTCTTCGCTGCTTTCTTCGTTACTAGACGATGAAGGCGTTAATGATAACCACTGCTTGCGCAGATACTTAATAGCTTCGCTTCTTTGCTTAATATTTTCTGCATCAGCACTGGCTAACGCTTTTGCTTCTTCTAAAAGAGCGGGTTTGCGCGGCGCCGCAAGATAATCCTGCCACCCTTCTAAGCGTGACACTTCGCCAGCCGTTTTTTCAAAACGCTTCTCTACATATTTCTTAGCTGAATCAGGAAGCGCAGCATAACTTTCTTGAAGCTTTGCAAACTTTGAAATAGCAACGCGAAACTTGCCCTGATCAATTAAGTTGTCGATAACGCTAATGTGCTTTCTAATGTGTTTTACTTGCTCATTTTCTTTGGATTTTTGAGCACGCTCTTTGGCATTTACACTGTTTGTGGCAGCGTTAAAACGTTTAGACAACGCCTTAGGAATGGCATCGATTTCGCGGCTAAGCGCTTTATACGCTTGACGTGCTTCGTCAAACTCCGCTTTGAGAGCCACTACACTACTGCTTTGTACTGCGTCGCCACCGTTTACTTGACTCAAATCTTCAGCTGATGCGCTAGCTTCTTCAGTGCTTACATCACGAGTATCTTTATCTGACAAGTTATCAGCCGCTGAAACGATCTTAGCGGCGATATCTTCGAGCGACTGAAGTTTTATCAGTAGCTTTTGGCCGTATTGCTGCTGCATAGAGAAACGATCAAGTTGCTCGTTTAGTTCGTCGACAGAGTGCTTAATCTGTGTGATACGCTTATCAGCGGCCGACTCATCATCGAGACGCGCTAGCTGTTCGAGCGTTGCTTCGACACCGCGTACACTTTCATTAACGGTTGCAACATCAGCAAGCGTAGCTTCACAAAGCCTGTTATTGTACAACCAAGCTACCTGCTCCTTGGCATAAGTAAGCTGCTGTTCGCACAATGCTTTGGTATTGGCACGTTGCGACGCTTGTTGCTTCTCTTCCCATGCTGGGCGGATACGGCTTAAATATCGCTCGAGCTGCTCACCTATACGCGCGCGCTTTTCTACATAATCAGCGCGTTCTTCTGAAGTGAGTAAGTCAATTTGAGCAAACAGCCCTGTCAATTCGCTCTCAAGCTCATTGCGCTTTTCATCAATGGTTTCTACATCTGATTTGTCGAGTAAAGCCTGATATTTTGAAAGCCCCAAAGTAAGCTGCTTTTTAAGCTCTACGGGGCGCTTTGCAGCCTCTTTAATAACATCGATCCGCGCATTAATTTGCGTTACAAGCGCATCATCTGACACTTTCTTAGCAAGCTTTTGCAAATCTGACACGTCTGAATGTGCGTTGACTAGTTGAGTCTGCAGTTGGGGACTTGCTCCTTCTAGAAAGACAAACTGGGTGAAAGATGGCTTCGCTACTTTTTCGATTAGCGCGTTAGCTAGGGCATCATCTTGCAGAAGCGTAGGCTCTTTCTTCAACATTTGCGGAACTAACTGCACTACCAGATCAGCGTTGGCTGTTTCAGTTAAAAAAGAGAATATCTCTTGGCGGGAAAGTGGGACATCGCCCTCGCCTAGCAAAGCAGCGTTTACCTTTTTCTCGGCGGCTTTTTTAACGCGAGACTGCTTGGCAATTTGTGACATTTTAAGCCACAGCACAAAGCTATTAAGCTTTTCGAGTGCTGCTAAACTGACATTTGCATCTTCGTCATTAAATGCCAGTTCGTGAAGAATTGTTTTTTCCTGTGCCTTTTCGGGAGAAAGATTCTCTATTGCCTGCATCCGTTTCTCAGGCTTAGGGCTTTGGTGTGAAGGCGCAAATATACGACTAAATATCATCCTGTTTAAACCGCGCTATTGTATTATTATCATCCTGCTCATCGCGTAACGAGCGTTTAAAGTCGGCTTTACTTTTATGAACAATTTCGCCGCTTTCACCCACTGTCATATGCTCAGAGGACTTTTCTATTTTTGCTTGATACAGCATAACAGCCTGTATGCTGCTTGCTTTTTGCTCTTCATTTAAAGGCGTGCCATCAGGCCACTTGCCTGTCTCAACCGCCTGACGCAGACGCTCGTAAATCTCCGGCGTCATGCTGGCTAATAGTGCTTCTATATTCATTTAGGAAAAACGCTTTATGTAAACAATACGCGCGCGGTTTACTAAGTACCAAACAAAGCCAACCACAGCGCCCAAAATAGCTAAATTGTGTTGCAAATCACCTGGGCGTGTTCCGCCCCAATACATGAAGCCAAAACTCGCAACAAATATCAGCATAGCAAGAAGGGACTGGTTCTGGATACTGGCTAACTTTTTAAATCTTTGTAAGCTTTGCTTGCGTTCTATATCTTCAGAGGTCGCATCACCGATTTTAAAATCGCAGTGAGGACACGTCTTCGCTTTATCTGACGTTTTCTTATTACATGAAGGACAGTCAACTAATGCCATATGTTGCTCCTGTTTATTGAGTGCGAATTCGAAATGCACTGTACGCTTTTAAGCGAATGAGCATTTATACGCGGACGGGTATCATACTGAAGTTCAACACAACAATGAAGTCGATTCTGTTGAATACCCTCTTTGTTACAAAACAAAAATGCGCAGGGTGTTAACTTTTGTACAAAGTTCACCACTGCGCATTTTTACTGGCTAGCTTTCCGTACTCTCTTTCTTCTAAATACCCGAAGAAAAAGTACTAAAGGTAGCTTAAATACTATTTTTTGTGTCGAGACCAGTAGTCGTTAACGGTCTCTTTCATCTCTTTACAAAGCAGCATGATGCCGAACAGGTTTGGCAAGGTCATTACTACAATTGCTACGGCAGAAAGCGCCCAAACAAGTGTAGTATCAGAGAATGCCGCCCAAACAAACCCTGCTACGTAGATAACGCGATACGGCATTACAGAGCGTGGACCAAACAGGTAGGTCATAGCGCGGTCACCATAATAAGACCACGCGATAGCAGTTGAGAACGCAAATAACATTAAGCCAATGGATACAATATACTGCCCCGCATCGCCAAAGAAACCGCGAGTAAAGGCAATGGTTGTAAGTGCTGCCGAGTGAACCAGTGACTTACCGCTTACTTCAAGGTTCTCTTTAACCGGCTTTCCGTCGACAATCTTAAGCGTGCCAGTAAACAAGTCTTCACTACCTACTGCATACTTCACGTCTTCTGCTACAGACCTAGCGTTAAGCAGTGTAAAACCATCGCTTACAGCCGTGCCGTTAACAACGGTAATTGAGCCAGTATAAGGCTGTACATTGTTACCTTCAATTTCATTCAAGTAACCATATAGTTTGTTTACGTCATCCTGATTCGAGTCGTCGTATTGACCTGCAACAAAGTACATGTCTGAACGATCGAAAACATTTTCGTGTTTTTCTTTCCACACGCCTGACGACAAAATAACTAAACCCGTTACGGTACAAATTAGAATAGTGTCGATGAAAGGTTCAAGCAGTGACACCATACCTTCTGACGCAGGCTCTTTTGTTTTTGCTGCGGCGTGAGCGATAGGTGCAGAACCCTGACCCGCTTCGTTTGAAAATAGGCCTCGGTTAACACCACGGTTAAAGGCATAAGCTAACGACGCTCCTAAGAAGCCTCCTGCGGCGGCTGAACCGGTAAACGCATCACCAATAACTGCGGCAAATGATGGACCGATATTTTCTAGATTTGCGAAAATAACAGCAAGAGCACCAATAAGATAAATTACAGCCATAACGGGAACAACACGCGCCGTAAACGCGGCAATGCGTTGGATACCACCAAGAATGACCAAGGCTAGAAGAATACCCAGTACACTACCTACCATCCAAGGTTCGAAGCCAAATGTTGCTTCGATACTTTGTGCGATACCATTACTTTGAGGAAGGTTTCCGGTACCAAATGAGCTGACTACCGTTGCAACAGCAAATGCAACCGCTAACCACTTCATGTTTAGGCGACGGTCCATGTAATACATAGGGCCACCGGCCATGGTGCCGTCTTCTGTCTTTACGCGATATTTGTGCGACAGAGTAACTTCAACGAATTTTGTAGTCATACCTAGAAAGGCGGTTACCCACATCCAAAATAATGCAGCGGGGCCACCAAGGAAAATAGCGAATGCAACACCTGAGATGTTACCTGTACCTACGGTACCAGACAGTGCGGTAGTTAGCGCGCGAAAATGTGTGGTGTCGCCTGGATCGCTTTCTTTATCAAACTTACCGGTAACAACCTGCCAGGCGTGTTTAAAGAAACGAATTTGTGGAAACTTAAGATAAACCGTAAAGAAAAGACCTACGCCTAACAGTACATAAGGAAACCAGAACGCGCCTCCTAAGAATCCATCGAGCATAGTTAGAAAACCATATAACCCTTCCAACGTTATTCCCCTTTTTTATTATGTTTAATTGTTGTTTTATTTTAATAATTAAAAGGCCTCTTTTTGTCGAGGCCTTTTTTGCGGAAGCTTTTGCTTCCTTATTTTTATATTATTGCTCTGGTGCTTTTAGCTTTTTAACAACTGCATTCACACCAATAAGCAAATCTTCACCTAATTGACGGCTGCGCTGTACCGACCAACCGTATATGTCGTCTGGTACATCTGCGTTGTCTTTAAATGGCATCTCTACCGTATATGCCATGCACTTGAACTTCTCGCCAACCGCGTTTGAAGCCACGGTTAAATTAGCCTTGCCTGGCTCATCTTTATCGTAGCCAAACTCGTCTTGAAATTCTGGCGTTGCATTTAACAACGCATCTTTAAAGGTGTTTTCTAGCATCTTTATAGTGTCATTGTAGCTAGGGTTACCTTCACTTCCTGCAACAAAGTTGTACGGCAATGCCTCATCACCGTGCAAATCAAGATACATATCTACACCAATTTCGCTCATTGCATTCAGTACGTAAAGTACTTCCGGGCTTTTTTCTTGCGAAGGTGTCGCCCACTCGCGATTAAGATTGGTTCCTACAGCATTAGTGCGCAGGTGACCGCGTGCACTTCCATCAGGGTTCATGTTAGGCACAATGTAGAACACAGCGTTATCAAGCAACTGTCGAGCCAAACCATCTTGCTCGTCGAGCAGACGGTAAATAATACCTTCTGCACACCACTCGGCCATAGTTTCACCAGGGTGTTGTCGTGCGGTGATCCAGACTTTTTTCTTTTCTGGCGTTTCTTCACCGATAACCAGCATAGACATATCGCGGCCATCAAGGGTAAGGCCTAAGAATTTATGCTCGCAAAGTAACGACATTTGCGCATCGTGCACAAGATCAAGATGACGTTCATAGCTATACGGAATGAAATACGCAAAGTAAACACTAGGCTGTTCTAGCGTTAGTGAAAATGTAAGGTTGTCACCATCAAATTCACTAGGGATTCTAAACCAAGTTTGACGGTCGTAAGACGCTAAAACGTTGTATCCCTTCCAACCTTCTGGATATGCTGACTTAGCCAGATTGCCAATGGTCATTGTGTGCGTAACGAAAGTTTCGCCTACTAAACGGAAATGAAACCACTGCGCAAATTCAGATTGGTTGTCGTTGGGAATGGTTAGACGAATGTCGTCTGGTGATTGTGCGCTAACAACTTCGATGTTACCGCTGTCGAATTGACTGGAAATATGCATAGACTGTCGTTTTCCTCATTATTTGAGCGCTAATTTAGCATAGACGTAAACACAAATTCCACGCACACAGCGGGTTTTGTACTATCGAGAGTATACAAAATGTTTACACCATTAAAAAACCGACCACTTAGGTCGGTTTTTTGTACAGTTTCTTGTAATGCGTCTTACTTACAGCGGCAACGTAGGAAAGCTTAGTCCTGCCATGTCACGAACTACGCGCAGTACCTGACAGCTGTAACCAAATTCATTGTCGTACCATACATATAGCGTTAGGCGGTTATCGGCGGCGATAGTTGCCTGAGAGTCAACCACAGATGCAGCGCGAGAGCCGACTAAGTCTGTAGATACAATCTCTTTACTAGCTGTGTAATCAATTTGGTGTTGAAGCTTTGAAAACAGTGCGGTATCGCGCAAAAATTCGTTAACGGCAATGCGATCCACCGGCGTCTTAAGATTTAGGTTTAAAATCGCTAGCGATACGTTTGGCGTAGGTACACGTATAGCGTTACCGGTAAGCTTACCTGCCAACTTCGGGTAGGCTTTTGCGACGGCTTTTGCTGCGCCTGTTTCGGTAATAACCATGTTAAGTGGCGCGCTACGCCCGCGACGGTCGCCCTTGTGGTAGTTGTCGATAAGGTTTTGATCGTTAGTGTAAGAGTGAACCGTTTCAACGTGACCGTTTTCAATACCGTACTCTTCGTCAAGCGCCTTAAGTACTGGCGTAATAGCGTTAGTCGTACAGCTAGCAGCAGAAACAATAGTGTCTTCTGGCGTCACCTCTTCATCGTTCACACCGTGTACAATATTCTTGATGTCACCTTTACCTGGTGCGGTAAGAACTGCCTTCGCCGCGCCTTTCGCTTTAAGGTGAAGGCCAAGACCATCGCGGTCGCGCCAAATACCTGTGTTATCTACGATGATAGCGTTATCGATACCATATTGGGTGTAATCCACTTCATCAGGGCTATTGGCATAAATCACTTGAATGTACGAACCATTTGCTTTTAATGCATTGCGTTCATGGTCAACTGTGATGCTGCCGTTGAACGGCCCATGCACTGAATCGCGGCGCAGTAAGCTTGCGCGTTTTTCTAGGTCGCCATCGCGCCCGCCACGAACCACAATGGCACGCAAGCGAAGCTTATTGTTTTTACCTTGGCGCTCAATAAGCAAGCGAGCAAGTAAACGACCTATACGGCCAAAACCATATAGTACAACGTCCTGAGGTTTCTGATCGTCCTCTTTGTCGGCAACGTCGTTTAGTTTTTCGTTAAGGTAGGCCGTAAGGTCGTTGTTGTCGACCGCAGAACCGTAGTGAAAATCAAAAGCCAATTTACCTATATCAATTTGTGCAGGAGCAAGCTTCATGTTGCTCAAGGTTTCTAAAATTGGATAGCTCTCGCGTAGGCGTAGCTTAATACCTTCGTGCAGACGCACTTTGCGGTGCGCTTTGATAACATCAATAGCACTGGCGTTCAGTAACGAGCGTCCATAAACCGAAATTTCAACTGCCTTATTGCGGTATAACTTACCAATAAGGGGCAACATCATTTCTGCGTATTCCTGACGCTCTTGCCAGCTGCTTTGTAATTCCTGCTCAAACTGTTGATTCATGCTTCTGCCTTCATCGATATTAAATTAACGGTGTTGTCATTGTTGTCTGCGCAACCAATTTATTATTGGCCCAAACGCTTCTAACTAATCCTAATTACGCGTCAGCTTTTTATTATTTTTAGGGTACACTAGGTGAGTTTTCGCCTGACGGTGACGAGCAGTATCTTAAATAAACAAGCAAGGAAGACCAAATTGTTGATAAGTTTCAAAACCTCTATGAAAACTCGTACAACAACGAATTTATTTAGTAAGTTTCCAACAAAAAAGCATCTAGCGACAGTGTGGCTGGCAGCAGCGACAACACTCACCGGTTGCGGCGATCTTTTTGAACCTACTATTAGTGAAATTTGTGAATCTCACAGCGAGATTTGCTTAGATTTGAGTTTGGATGCCCGTTGTCGCGGCGAGCGAGCTGAGATTATTCGCTTACGTTACTACAATCAAGATTCAAAAGACGACGCTTACAAGTACCCGCTCCTTCTGAACTTCGAAGAGTATCTCACCTGCGTTGAAGAAGTGCAGCATATCGAACACGTTAAACGCAAAGGCAAGGAAGCGACACGGCTAAAAGGCGTTATTACTGCTCAGCGTGAAATTAAACGCCTAAGCCGCGAAACGAAAGATTCCCTTGATCCTTACCTTTCTTACTATCATTGGACACGATATAACGACAAAGAGGCTTTTCATCGCTTTGAGCGCTACGCTGCCAGCAACCGCGTAAGCGACCCAAAGCTACTGGTCGCACTGGCCTCTGTTCAGATTAAAACAGACCAAAAGCGTACTATTGAAACCTTATATCGCGCGCTAAGTTTATATACAGACAGCGACGACATTGACGTCAGCATTTTCTACTCGCTTGCTTCAATGGGAATGGATATGGACAACTATCGCCTTGCCTATGTTTGGTATGGTGTGGCTGAAGCCTTCGATGAGAGAATTAACGACACTCAGCGTGTTCAACTTGGACAACGCTATGCCCTTCCAGTAGGCATTCTAGATAACATTGTTGATGAAATAGTCAGTAATTTGAATAGCGCGACCTTCAACGCAGATTCATTGAAACTGGATAAGCTCTGATTTTTTGAAACTCAATTACACAATTTCATTGGTAAATAATTAAAAAAACCGCCGTTTATGGGCGGTTTTTTTTGATTGGATCTCTCGACTTCCCACATGAGGTCAAAATTTAATCAGATGTTTACCTTAATCAAGCGCTCACCTAGGGCTTTTTAACCTTTAATTTGTGTATCATCTTCGCCTTTAAAGGTCATAGATAGCGAATTTACGCAGTAGCGTTGACCCGTTGGCGCAGGACCATCTGGAAATACATGGCCTAAGTGGGAGCCACACTGCTTACAAAAAATCTCAACTCTACGCATACCGTGACTCAAGTCTTCTCTGTAATCTACATTACCGTCATCTAGCTGCTTATAGAAAGAAGGCCATCCACAACCAGCATCAAATTTAGTATCTGAGGGGAAAAGTGGCGCTTCGCAGCACTTACACACGTACAATCCATCTCGCTGCTCGTCTAGCAATACTCCAGTGAAAGGTCGCTCAGTACCCGCTTCGCGGCATACATAATATTCCTCGTCAGTGAGCTCAGTTTTCCAGTCTTTTTTAGCTATTGATGCGTTTGCTTTTTCATCTGTCGACATAACTTACCTCTTAAAACAAAAAAGGTGTATTTGAAAACAAATACACCTTTCGATAGTTTACGCTCAATTATGAGCGCGTGTAACACTATTTAGTTCATACTATTTTTTGATAGTGGTTTGCGGACGTGCAGGATCACTCCACTCAATGTGATACTTTTTACCTGCTGGCTTATCTACACGCTGATAAGTATGTGCGCCAAAATAATCGCGCTGGCCTTGCAGCAAATTAGCAGGTAATACAGCTGTGCGATATGAATCGTAATAGCTTAGCGCCGACATCATGGCAGGGCAAGGCACGCCAGCCAGTGTAGCTTGGGCGATAGACTCGCGCCAATCAGATTGGTACTGCGTAATTTGTTCCGCAAAGAATGGGTCCATAAGCAAGTTGGCTAAGTCTTCGTTATTCTCGTAGGCCTGAGAAATAGACTGAAGAAATACGGCGCGAATAATACAGCCTGCACGCCATATTTTAGCTATTTCACCAAACTCCAGTGTCCAGCCGTGTTCTTTGCCTGCCATTGCCATTAACTGGAAGCCCTGTGCGTATGCACAGATTTTAGAGCAATAAAGCGCTTGCTCTAGCTTGTTGATGATCGACATTTTCTCATCATCGCTGAATGATGGCGCATCAGGCCCTGCAAGAACCTTGCTCGCTGCTACACGCTCGTCTTTCAAACTAGAAATACTGCGCGCGAATACCGCAGAAGTGATGGTCTGTGCCGGACTACCTACCTGTAATGCGCTTACTGCAGTCCAAAGGCCTGTTCCTTTTTGACCTGCTCTGTCTAAGATCACGTCAACTAACGGCTGCTGTGTTTCTGGATCCATTTGTTCAAGAACTTCAGCACTAATTTCCATCAGGTAGCTATTCAGCTTGCCTTCGTTCCAGCGACGAAACACCTCTGCTATTTCAGCAGGCGCCATATTTAGCGCTTCGCGCATAACATGGTAAGTTTCGCAGATAAGCTGCATGTCGGCGTATTCGATACCGTTGTGCACCATTTTTACATAGTGCCCGGCTCCAACCGGACCGATGTAGGTCGCACATGGTTCGCCTTCTAACACTGGTTGACCGGGCGTATGGCTTTCTAATGGTTTACCTGTTTCAGGGTCAACCTTTGCAGCAATAGCTTTAAGCACTGGCTCAATGCGTGTCCATGCATAAGGGTTGCCTGAAGGCATAAGAGATGGCCCGAAACGCGCGCCTACTTCACCACCTGACACGGCGGTAGAGAAGAAGATAAATTTACCTTTGTACTGCTCTTCACGTGCAACAGAGTCTGTCCACAAACTGTTGCCAGTATCAACCACGATATCGTCAGCGTGAATTCCGGCGTCAATAAGATGATTGCAAACGTGGTCAACAGGATCGCCAGCAGGCACAGAGATAATAATAAGATGCGGGGCTTTTAACTTGCTTAAAAGCTCGGTGTAAGAACTGCAGCCTTCAACACGAGGCTCAGTATTTTCAGCTCTTTCGCTTGCGTCTTTGGCTAGAATAGACTCAACTTTATTTTGGTCTAAATCGAAACACGCGACACGATAGCCATGGTCCACTAGGTTCATGGTTAGGTTACTACCCATCACCCCTAAACCGATAAAACCAATATCACACGACTTGTCTTCGTGCGAATTACCACCTTTCTTTTGCATAGGAACACCCTCACATTTCAGATGGCTGCGAATGATACCACCTGAAAGAATAAAGAACAGTCTAAGCTAACAAATTAGTACGCGCTGGTGTAAATGTCACCAGCGGTAAACATTAACAGGTTTTTAAGGCCAGTTTGAACGAGAAATTTGTTTTTATTTAATACCGAATAACACACGCACCACCACGACGAACAAAATTCGTACAACTGTAAAGACACGGCAGCATTCTCCTACTTAGCATGCTGTTAGACGGTGGCTGAGCGCTGCTTTTATCCAATTAGATTTATCTCGCTGGCTGTATTTCGCCTAGCGCAGAGTAATTAGGTTCGTGCCCGCTAGCGATCGCTGTGAGCTTTGGTAAAGCAAGTGGCAGGTAATTAAGACCCTATATACCGCGTTGTCGTTTTAAACCTTTCTGAACATTTAACCACAACTTTTATCCCGAAAGTCGGCAACTTCTATTCGGAAAATTGGGAAAAACTAAACAGCGTTAGAGATTTACTGGCTTGTAAAAACACCTTTTGGATACAAATAGAAGGTTGTTCTTCTAGTGAACTATAGCGTGTATCTAAATGCATGGTCCACCCGCCTTTCGGCATCACAGTTGGCAAGTGAAAACGCACGTCGCTATCGCTAGCGTTTACACACAAGAACCAGTGCTCGGGCTTTTGGTCGGGCTCTCTCTGGCTCATGGCACAACCCTTTATTTCAACACCAAACGCTTTGTTGTGGTGTGCATTCCAATCTTCAGACGCTTTGTCCGACCCATCCGGTTTGTACCAATTAATCTCTTTAACGTTTCTCGATAATGTAAAAGTGTCGTCATGCAACTTGAGTTCACTAAGCAGCGATGATGATTGACGTAAACGCACCACATACTGACAGAAGCTTAAAAAGTCCTGTTTACGCTTGTTTAGTTCCCAATTCATCCAGCTAATCGGATTATCCTGGCAGTAGGCATTATTGTTGCCGTTTTGGGTACGACTTAACTCATCACCACCAAGTATATGGGGTGTCCCTTGGGAAAAAATCAAAGTAGCGAACAGATTACGCTTTTGACGCTCTCGCATAGCGAGTATCTGCTCGTCATTCGTTTCCCCTTCAATACCATAATTGGCAGACAGGTTGTGTCCATGGCCATCTCGATTTTCTTCTAAGTTATCGAGATTGTGACGTTCGGCGTAGGTCACCATATCGTGCAGCGTGAAACCGTCGTGATAAGTCACATTATTGACTGACGTACTAATATGTCGCCGGCCTTTATGAAAAATATCTCGTGAGCCCATCAAGCGAGTAGCAAAGTCTGCTGTTACACCACCATCTCCCCGCCAAAACGCGCGCACTGTATCGCGGTATTTGTCGTTTACCTCTAACCATGGTGACGGGAAGTTGCCGACTTGGTAACCGTTTGGCCCAATATCCCAAGGCTCAGCGAGCAGCACCTTGTCTTTTAAAACTGGGTCGCTACTGATGGCTCTTAGTAAGCCTGATTTCTTATTGTATTCCTGCGGCTCTCTTCCTAAACAAACTGCCAAATCGAAGCGAAAACCGTCAACGCCAATTGCGGATACCCAATGACGCATGGCATCCAAGATAAGTCCCATCATAAATGGCTGGGCAGTATTCACTGTGTTACCACAGCCAGAGTGGTTGGAATAAACTAACTCTCCGTTTTTCGTTTGTTCTAGCAAATAAGCTTGGTAAGGGCAAAAACCCTTATAGGATAGAATTGGACCGCCAACACCGGCCTCTGCTGTATGGTTAAATACCACATCAACTATCACTTCTAGGCCTGCACTGTGATAAGCGTCAACCATAGACTTGAGTTCAGCGAGCGCATCAGAAACACCATAGCGAGGTTCGGGCGCAAAGAAGTTAACTGGGTTATATCCCCAATAGTTTGTTAAACCCTTATCGGTGATAAAAGGCTCTGGCATAAATGAACACAAAGGCATAAATTGAACTGTCGTTACGCCTAATGCTTTAATGTGTTTAATGACGCTGGGGTGAGCTGCACCAATAAACTTTCCCCTGTGTTCTTTTGGTACATCAGGGTGAAGTTTTGTTAACCCTTTTACGTGAGCTTCATACACCACGCGCTTGTGTTTAGGTATATTGGGCGAACTAACATGATTAGTTGCATAGTCATTATGATCTATGACTATGCACTTTGGGATCATAAACTGAGAGTCGTGCTTGTATTGCCTTGCATCCCACTTTATTGCACGGCTGATTTTTCTAGCGTACGGGTCTATAAGCAATTTGTCAGTAGGGACAGCATGTAGACCACCTTCTCCACGCTCTACACGATACCCATAGTACTGACCCGCACTTACGCCGCTAAAATGACCGTGCCAAACATCGCCAGTTTTTTCTGGCAGTGGATGTTCACTTATTGCCTCTTCAGTATCGCAATTGAAAAAGCACAATACGACCGCTTTAGCATCAGGGGCATAAACGGCAAAATTACATCCATCGTGAGTCAGTGTGGCGCCCAGTGGATGTGCATTACCCACCCCACTTTCAACAATTTGCGCTATATCTGAAATTTCGTTCACTGCGTTCTCAATCTACTTATACGCTAAGGCTATAATGCCTAAGACGGATTAACCTACATTAGCAACGTAAAAAACGGTGGCTAACGGCGGTAAAGTTATCTCTACCGAGTGACCGCGGTCATGGAAAGGAGTGTTTTGCGTGGAAACTTCACGTAAAACCTCATAGTTGCTCCCCCAGTACGCACTGTCATCGGTATTAAGTGCAAGCGATAACGTACATGCATCATCTACGCCTATTCTAAAGTTTTCACGTGGCACGGGCGTAAAATTAGACACCACATACACTTTCTGCTTTGCATCTTTTGACGTACGCACAAATGATACTATGCTTTGGTCTGCGTTACTGTGATCTAGCCATGCGAAACCACTAGGTTCGTGATCTTGCTCGTATAGCGCTGGTGTTGATGTATAAAGGTTATTGAGCGCTTTATAAAGTGTTTGAACACCCTTGTGTTTATCATAATCGAGCAGATGCCAGTCTAGGCTGCTGTCATGGTTCCACTCACGGGCCTGTGCAAGTTCATTACCCATAAAGTTAAGTTTTTTACCGGGGTGGCCATACATAAAACCGGCATAGCAACGCAGATTAGCAGTTTGCTGCCATTCATCGCCTGGCATTTTGTGCAGCATACTGCCTTTGCCATGCACAACTTCATCGTGTGAAATAGGCAGCACAAAGTTTTCATCAAATGCGTAGACCATGCTAAACGTGATATCACCATGATGATAGTTGCGATACGCTGGGTCTTTAGCGATGTAATGTAATGAGTCGTGCATCCACCCCATGTTCCACTTAAAGCCAAAGCCTAAGCCACCGTCAAAAACAGGTCGAGAAACCTTTGGAAATGACGTTGACTCTTCCGCAATGGTCATAGCGTCGGGGAAGTGCTTGTACACTTCTTCATTCATCCATTTGAGTAAACTTATAGCTTCATAGTTTTCGTTGCCACCATCCACATTCGGTATCCACTCACCATCATTGCGTGAATAGTCGAGATAAAGCATGGATGCCACTGCATCAACCCTGAGTCCATCAACGTGAAATTTGTCTAGCCAAAACAATGCGTTTGCAACTAAAAATTGACGAACTGTGTCTTTGCCGAAATCGTAAATGCAAGAATTCCAATCCGGATGCCAACCTTTTCTCGGATCTTCATATTCATAAACACAAGAACCATCAAATCGCGCCAAGCCATGGCCGTCTTCCGGAAAATGCGCAGGTACCCAATCGATAATTACGCCTATACCTGCTTGGTGGGCTTTATCGACAAAATATTTGAAGTCGTCTGGGTTTCCAAATCTACTGGTTGGTGCGAACATTCCTACGGGCTGATAGCCCCACGAACCGTCGAAAGGAAACTCGGAAATGGGCAGCAATTCAACGTGAGTGTAGCCCATATCGCTGACATAGCTTATTAAGTCATCGGCCAATGCTTTATAAGTCAGATAGCGCGCGTCCGTTTCAATGCCGGGGCGCTTCCAAGACCCTAGATGTACTTCGTAAATGCTCATCGGGCGGTTGTATTTATTGCCCTTTCGCTTTTCCATCCAAGCGCTATCATTCCACTTGTAGATGTTGTGGTCATAAATTTTCGACGCGTGCGATGGGTATTGCTCTGCGCTGAAACCTAGGGGGTCAGCTTTGTGCGGCAGGTCATGGCCGTACGCATCTTTAAGCTGATACTTGTAGCGCTCCCCATCGCTGAGTTCTGGAACGAACAGCACCCAGTAACCCATAGACGTTTTTTCCATAGGATGTAAACGGCCATCCCATTGATTGAAATCGCCAATAAGTGACACCGTACTGGCATTAGGGGCGAATACGCAGAACCTTACACCACTTACAGCTTCACCTTCTGGTGAAGCCAATGTAATCAGTTGCGCGCCAGCTTGCTCATATAAGTTCGCAGGCGAGCTGTCGATGTAATGTACAGCGTGATAAGCCTGGTCGGTAAATTGATAAGGATCGATATAAGCGCTTTCGCCTTTAGCGAGAACGCGATAAATTTCGCCTTGATACTTTTCTGGCAGTGGTGTCTCGAACAAACCATTACTGGAAGTAACGGTTGTTTCCTTTAGCGCAGGATTGCCCCATTTAATCGTTATCTCACTTGCGTTTGGGTTCCAAACACGAAGTATAGAACTTTGCTCATTTGACACTATACCTAAGTGGGAAAACGGTTGAGAACATAATACCTGTTCAAACTGCTGCGCTAATTGCATTCGCTACTCCTAGTAAAAACCCGCATTACAGCGGGTTGAATTGTGAGCTTAAATGCGTTTTAACATTTAAGCTCTATCCAGTACCGTCATGGTACTTTATCTTACTCGTTTAAGTTGCCTAGGCAACTGTCTGTTATCAATTCTTTGATAATGACAATTAACCTTGGCTTGCTTGTTTTCTAGCATGAGTAAGTTTAGACGCTAACTCATTTATATCATGTCTATCAAACATCGACTCAATATTCTCAGTTAGCTTTCTGCGCCAATTGGGGTATTCATCGAATGTACCAGGAATGTTCACCGGCTTATCCATTTCTAACCAGTCTTCTAACTGAAGGCTTAATAGCGCACTTGACCCCCCTGCCATATGCACCTGCATACCGTTATTTAAATCGCGATTCATTCCCGTGTGATTTACATCGCGACCTACATTGTCGCCAATTGAACCGTGTCCATGCAGCGTATCAAGTATCGCTTGTTTATTTTCATGGCGATCTGCATAAAGCGTTTGAAGAATTTCTTCTGTCGGATACAGCCCTATTTCTTTACCCAACTCTAAATCTAAACAGTGCCAGTAACCAATCAACGTCGGCATATCGTGAGTAGTCAAGGTTGACATCGACTGAACTGGATAATGACTAGGCGAGAAGAAACCACCGTCTTCTGCTTGTTCGAAGAAAAATACGCGGTATGAGTACACACCGTTGTCGGCGAGTTTGCTGCGAATTTCTTCGGGTACGGTGCCTAAGTCTTCACCTATAACCAAACTTTCATTACGGTGACTTTCTAGCGCTAGAATACCGAGCAAGTCATCGACAGGATAATAAACATAGCCTCCGTCTTTTGCGTGGTCGCCTTTTACTACCCACCACAAGCGAAGTAACGCCATAACGTGGTCGATTCGCAACGACCCAGAAGATGCCATGTTCGAAGAAAACAAGTCAATAATTGGCTGATAGGCTTGTTCATAAAGTTTGCGAGGGTCCATTGGAGGTAAGCCCCAGTTCTGACCAAGCGGCCCCAAGATATCCGGTGGAGCACCTACACTTGCACCTGTGCAGTAAAGGTCCTTATTACCCCAAATCTCGGCACTGCCTTCGCTCACACCTACAGCAAGATCGCGATAAAGACCTATAGTCATGCCTGCACCTGTTGCTTTATCACTTGCTACTTCAAGTTGCTGGGCAGCAATCCATTGAAGGAACAGATAGAACTTAACTTCATGCTGATTAGCGCTCTTAAACTTAGCCACTGCTGGGTTGTGGTAGTCTTTGTATTCCTGTGGAAAAACTGGCCAACCCCAGCTTTCCTTACCATCGGCTTTTAGGTGTGACTGCAGCGCATCGTACACCGCTAACATATCTAAACTCTCGCCGCCTGCTTCAACAAAAGCATTAAACGCCTTATTTTGTTTGGTGCTTTTACGAAGGTATTTAGCATCGTAAACATCAAACACCGCTTTAAGCGCTGCTAACTTCACATGGGCTACTGCTTCGTAGTCTACATGCTCAACATTACGGGCATGTTCTAGCGTAGCTCTAAACTCATCACTGTTAACTACCGTTTGCACTGATGCATCGTCGTAACCGTCAATAGCAGTTACATCGATATATAAATAGTTTAACCAGCGACGTGAGCTCGGCCCATAAGGAGAGCACGCGTTAGGGTTAGCTGGGTAAAGCGCGTGAATTGGGTTAAGCCCGATAAAATCTGCGCCAACGCCCGCGGCTTTTTCGATAAGTAGTGCAAGGTCTGAGAAGTCACCAATGCCCCAGTTCTTTTCGCTGCGAACGCAGTAAAGCTGAACACTTAGGCCCCAGATTTTTTTGCCTTCTTTAATCTCTTTCGGTGTATAGCATGCCTCTGGAGCCACAATTAAGCGAGAGCGTGCGAATTCATCATCATCTGCACTTAATGCTACATCGTGATATCCAAGTGGTAAATCCAAAGGTAGGGTTACTACGTATTCATGGAATTCAACATCATCAATGTGCGCCATTGTCGTCATTTCTTGATCAACAGGCGTAAATTGATGGGTCTGTACGTCACCATTTTCACACGTAACCGTAAGTGTATGGTCGTCGTTGACCAACTCGATGGGTAAGCGAACGGCTAAATTTATTTCTTGGGTGTTTCGTACAACTTGAACAGGATTTAAAGGCGACAACCATACCGATTTAATATCTTGTGTAATTTGTGACTGAATTTTTTCATCACTGCTGGTGTCATAGCCAAGCGTGTTTAGCAATTTCGCTTTGCTTGATTCTGCGATGGTTGCTGGTTTTCCCCATGCGTCGACGTATTGGGTTTCAATTCCGCGCATTTCAACCAGTTGTTGCAGAAGTTGTTGTGTCATGGTGTGTCATTCCTGTTATTCGGTGAAAGACGCATAGGCCAAAGGTGCAAAGTGCGTCTGCAAACAAATTTTTAACATTATTCTAGAAACAAAGGCTTCGCGATATGTGAATACGATTGCAATAGCACTTATTCGTAATTTTGCAACACTTTAGCTTTTTATTTTGCTAATTATGGCATTTTGATCCATACTTTACGTAATTTATTTTCATTTTATTTGAACAATCGGGGTACGTTATGACAATCCGCATCGGTATCAATGGTTTTGGCCGTATTGGTCGCCTAGTAATGCGTGCAGCAGCTGAGCGCAACGACATTGAAGTTGTAGCTATTAACGACTTGCTAGACACAGACTACATTGCTTATCTTTTGAAATACGACTCGACGCACGGTTTATTTGACGGTGAAGTATCAGTTGATAACAACAGTCTAGTTGTAAACGGCAAAACTATCCGTATTACTTCTGAAAGAGACCCAGCAGCGCTTAAGTGGGATGAAGTAAACGTAGATGTTGTTGTTGAATCAACAGGTCTATTCCTAACTAAAGAAACTGCAGCGAAGCACATTGAAGCTGGCGCGAAGAAAGTGGTTATGTCTGCGCCGTCTAAAGACGACACGCCAATGTTCGTAATGGGCGTTAACCAAGAAAGCTATGCTGGCGAAACTATCGTTTCAAATGCATCTTGTACCACTAACTGTCTTGCTCCACTTGCAAAAGTGCTTAACGACAAGTTTGGTATTGTAGACGGTCTAATGACAACCGTTCACGCTACAACTGCTACACAGAAAACTGTAGATGGTCCTTCAATGAAAGACTGGCGTGGCGGCCGCGGCGCGGGTCAAAACATCATTCCATCATCAACGGGTGCTGCCAAAGCAGTAGGTAAAGTAATCCCTGAGCTTAACGGTAAACTAACAGGTATGGCTTTCCGTGTACCTACTCCTAACGTTTCAGTTGTTGACCTTACGGTTAACCTAGCGAAGGCTGCTAGCTACGACGAAATCTGTGCTGCAATGAAAGAAGCTTCAGAAGGCGAGCTAAAAGGTATCATGGGTTACACTGAAGATGCAGTTGTATCAAACGATTTCTTAGGCGATGCACGCACTTCAGTCTTTGACGCTACTGCAGGTATCGCACTTACTGACACATTCGTTAAGCTTGTATCTTGGTACGACAACGAATGGGGTTACTCAAACAAGGTTCTTGACTTAGTAGCTCATATTTCTAAGTAATAAAAAAATATAGAACAAATAGTTAAACTATTTGTTCTAAAGTTGAGTTAATCTAAAGGTGCAAACATTATGTTTGCACCTTTTTTGTTGTCTCAAAAATAAAGACGGTTTTTCAGCGACACACATTTTCCCGTCGCCTATTTGTAAGTTTAGTATTCAGTCCAAGGGGGACGTATGCCATCTGTGAATTCAGTTACCGTTAGCGAGTCTAATGGTCTTACCTTTTTAGACGTAAATAACGCTTTCGCCACAGCGCGCATAAGCTTATTTGGCGGCCATATTTTATCATTTGTTCCTAAAAGTGATAACAAAGAGCGACTATGGGTGAGTCCACACGCATACTTAAATGGCGAGCGTCCAATTCGCGGGGGTATTCCAGTATGCTGGCCGTGGTTTAGTGATGACCATGGTCGCGAAAAAGGAGCCCTTCCCTCTCACGGCTTTTTAAGAACACAGGTGTGGAAGCTGGTTAACTCTGAAGAATCAGCAAACTGCACCACTATAACCCTTTCACCAAGCTTTACTCGGGCTGAGGGGTTTGAAAATGACTGCACTGTAACCATGGTTGTCGCTATCGGTGAAACTATGGAGGTATCTTTGGTCACTGAAAACACAGGGGTGGTAGCATTCGACTTTAACTGTGCTCTGCACACTTATTTTCATGTTGATGATATTCAGCAAGCAGTTATAAAAGGAATTAAGGGCGAATATAAAGACAAGCTTGACGATTGGGCGATAAAGCCTACGCCAACGCCTTACACCATTACCGGAGAAACCGACCGAATCCATCTTGCGCCCATTAAAAACGTTGATATTGAAGTAGGCGGCAATTCATTTACGGAAGTTGTCTCACAGGGCAATGATTCACTTGTTGTGTGGAACCCGTGGCAAGGTGCTGCGTCCATTTCAGATATGGACCCATTTGGCTATAAGCACATGCTATGCGTGGAGACGTCGTTAACACAAGGCAGAACATTAGCACCTGGTGAAAGTCACACTCTTAAACAGACTATTGCTCCCAAGTAAACGTGTGGCTGTATCGATGGTCTTTCGCGATGAGTGGTGCTTGCTAGCAATATCGAGTAGCGAAAGTATCTTATAAAAAAAACCTGCCAATTGGCAGGTTTTTTAAAACGTAGAGCTTAGCGACTTTTACTGCTTAGCACCTGCAACGGCTTCTTTAGCCAGCTGCGTGATGCGCGCCCAATCACCTGACTCAATCGCGTCATCTGGCGCTAACCACGAACCACCTACGCACTTAACGTTCTTAAGCGCTAAGTAGTCGTTATAGTTATTTGGACCAATACCGCCTGTTGGACAGAAGGTTACATCAGGGAAAGGACCGCTGATAGACTTGATAGCTTTAACGCCACCCGAGGCTTCCGCTGGGAAGAATTTCATGTGGGTGTAACCCGCATCTTTACCCTTCATAAGATCTGACGTTGAAGAAATACCTGGGATAAGTGGAATATCAGCATCCATACCCGCTTTAAGCAAGTCAGCCGTCATGCCTGGGCTAATAGCAAACTTAGCGCCGGCTTCAACAACCGCCTTTAGCTGTTGTGCGTTGGTTACCGTTCCTGCCCCGATCAAAGAATCAGGTACTTCTTCTGCAATTCGCTTAATTACGTCAATTGCTGCAGGTGTACGTAAAGTTACTTCTAAAACTTTAATTCCACCTTCCATTAGCGCTTTTGCCAGAGGTACCGCTTTTTCTACGTCGTTGATAACCAACACAGGTACAACTGGGCCCGCCGCAAAAATTTCCTCTGGAGAGGTTTTCCATTTTGATGTCATAATTTAGCTCGCTGTATTTTGATTCAGATATGCAGCCGCACCCAATAAACCGTGATCAGGTTCTGCAATAAGATAGGTGGGAATGTCTTTAACGTAATGCTTCATTTGCCCTTTCGCTTCAAAACGCGCTCTGAAGTCGCTGTTTTGAATAAACTCAGGGAAACGATTTGCAATACCTCCACCAATAAAGATACCGCCAGTAGTCGCCATATTCAGCGCTATATTACCCGCGAAGCTCCCCATAATTCGACAAAACTGAGTCAGTGTTGCTTCAGCTAACTCACACGTTCCGTTTAACGCCGCTTCAGTAATTTGCGCTGGCTCAGTAAAGGCTACAGGGGCAGACGCATCGTTAGCTAACGCAGTGTAGATATTGTGCAAGCCACGTCCGGACATCACTTCTTCAGCAGAAGCACGCCCCAATGTTGATTGCAAATGACGCCAAACCACAACATCGGTTTCATCAACAGGAGCGAAGTCAACATGACCACCCTCACCGTCTAATGTTTGCCAACCTGTCGAAGTCATAGTGATATGCTCAACGCCAAGGCCCGTACCTGGGCCAAAAACAGCAATATTGCCGTTCTCTTTTGGTGTGCCCTCTCCAATTTGAACAACTTGGTCTTCACTTAGCACAGGTAATGAATGTGCCACTGCAGTGAAGTCGTTAATGACAAACAGCGCATCTAGCTTGAGCTGCGAACGCAAAGCGTTTTGAGAAAAAGCCCAGCTGTGGTTAGTCATTACAACTTGGTCACCTAGCACTGGGCAGGCAATTGCAATACAACCTTGGGTAAAGTTGTGCTCTGGCATATCAGTAAAATACTGTGTAATAGCTAAATCGATGCTAGCAAAGTCATTACACATGTATTTTTTGATGTCAGTGACGCCCGACTCGGTTACTCTCGCAACGCGAATGTTGGTACCGCCGACATCAGCCACAAACTTTTGGCTCATTATGCTTGCTCCTGCGTATAAAACAGTGAACACGCTCCTTCCTCTGCACCAGTAAGGATGGCACGCATACCCGCAAACATTTCACGTCCCATTCCCACATGATGCTTCGCCAAACTTGCCGGCGCAGCTTCACGAGCAGCAAGGGTTTCGTCATCAACGTGCAAAGTTAGGGCACCGGTTTCGGTGTTGAGCTCAATAATGTCGCCTTCCTGTACCTTTGCAAGCAGGCCACCTTTATAAGCTTCTGGCGTCACGTGGATAGCAGCAGGTACTTTACCTGATGCACCCGACATACGACCGTCAGTAACAAGGGCTACTTTAAAGCCACGGTCTTGAATTACACCAAGCGGCGGCGTTAGGCGGTGAAGCTCTGGCATACCAATGGCCGATGGCCCTTGGAAGCGAACAACCACGATACAGTCTTTATCTAGCTTGCCAGATTTAAACGCGTCATCTAGTTCAAACTGATCTTCAAATACAACCGCTGGCGCTTTAATAGTGCAATGTGGAGTACGAAGCGCAGACGTTTTGATTACGCCGCGGCCTAAGTTCCCGTCAAGCACGCTCAAACCACCATCAGGTTTAAATGGTGCATCAACTGTTGCTAGTACCTCTTTATCCAGAGATTCTGTTGGGCCGTCGCGCCACTCTAGCTCGCCGTCTTTTAGCACAGGCTCTTTGGTGTATAGCTCTAAGCCATCGCCAACAATAGTTTTCACATCGTTGTGCAGTAATCCTGCGTCAAGCAGTTGCTTGATAAGCAATGACATACCGCCAGCGGCAACAAAGTGGTTAATGTCTGCTGAACCGTTAGGGTAAATACGGGTAAGTAGTGGAACCGCATTTGAAATATCTGAGAAATCGTCCCAGTTAACAATGTAGCCAGCAGCGCGCGCAACAGCGATAAGGTGCATGGTGTGGTTAGTAGAACCACCCGTTGCAAGTAGACCTACAAGACCATTTACAATGGCTTTAGCATCTACAATGTGCCCAATTGGCGTGTAGTTGTCACCAAGGTCCGTTAGGCGAGTCGCTTGAACCGCAGCGGCTTTTGTTAGCGCATCACGCAGTGGCGTACCTGGGTTAACAAACGAAGAGCCCGGTAAGTGTAAACCCATCATCTCAACCACAAGCTGGTTTGAGTTTGCTGTACCGTAGAAAGTACACGTACCAGCAGAATGATAAGACTGAGACTCAGCTTCAAGAAGTGCGTCGCGACCAACCTTACCTTCAGCAAATTCTTGGCGAACGCGCGCTTTTTCTTTGTTCGGTAAGCCTGATGGCATAGGACCGGCTGGGACAAACACCGTTGGCAAGTGACCAAACGTTAGTGCACCCATCAGAAGTCCGGGTACGATTTTATCGCAAATACCCAGCATCAAGGTGCTATCAAACATGTTATGTGAAAGCGCAATAGCTGCGCCCTGAGCAATGTTGTCACGGCTCATAAGGCTTAAGTCCATACCAGACTGGCCTTGCGTCACACCATCACACATTGCAGGTACACCACCGGCAAACTGCGCTACACTGCCTACTTCTTTTACCGCTTCGCGAATAAGCGCAGGATAAGTCTCATAAGGCTGGTGAGCAGAAAGCATGTCATTGTATGCTGACACAATAGCCACATTGGCTTTGGTCATGGAACGAAGGTCTGCCTTTTCACTTGAACCACATGCGGCAAAGCCGTGGGCCAAGTTACCGCATGATAGTACACCGCGGTGTGGGCCTTGACGGCGCGCGTCTTCAATTTTTTCTAGATACGCTTTACGCGTTTCTTTACTACGCTCGATAATTCGTTGCGTAACTTCAGCAATTTTTGGATTCATTCTTGTCTCCTATGGCGCCCACATCAGAGTCACCGGTGCTCTATTTACAACGGCAGTGATGGGCTTTTGCGCTTCGGTAGCATTTTCAATAGCGTCTAAAAGCACTTGCTTTTTCTTTTCACCCGTTAGGTGTAAAAAGATGTTTCGACTATTGAGTAACGCAGGTAGCGTTAATGAAATACGTTGATGAGGTGCTGTTGTAGGTTGAACAGCAATGCAGGTTCTGCCGCTGCTCATATCTAAGCCGTCAAGTACTTGCTCAGAACAAGGGAAAAGCGATGCAGTGTGCCCGTCTTCCCCCATACCAAGAATCAATGCGTCAAAAGGCTGTGACATGCTAGCCAAATTAGACTCGGCTGCATTTACACCTTCGTTTGCATCGTCAACATCGCTTTTCAGTTCGATAAAACGAGCTGCTGCGGCTTTATTTTGAATTAGATTGTTTTTAACTAGGCTAGTATTGCTGGCTTCATGGCCCTCTTCAACCCAGCGTTCGTCAGCAAGGGTAATATCAACCTTATCCCACTCAAGGTCGGTCTCGCTTAACTGCTTGAAAAGCGCTAGCGGTGTACGTCCACCACTAACTACTAGAGATGCGCGGCCACGAGTTTTAATACCTGTTTTAAGAATGCTTACCAAATCTTGTGCAAATGCATCGGTTAGCGCGTCAGGTGTTTCAAATGATAGAGTTGTTAACGCCATATTACTTTTTCTTCCCTGTTTTGCTTTCGTACCAGCTGCGATTCTCGCGGGCTAAAAGACCAATAGAATCTACCGGGCCCCACGTACCTGCCTGATACGGCTCAGGTGGCTCACTTGATTGCTTCCACGCTTCAAGAATTGAATCTACCCATGTCCAGGCTTGTTCAATTTCGTCTCGGCGAACAAATAGCGCCTGGTTACCAAGCATCACTTCAAGCAGTAGTTTTTCGTAAGCATCAGGAATACGCTCGTCAGCAAACGCTTCCGAGAAGCTTAGGTTAAGCTTAGATTTTTGAAGATCCATCGAGCCTGAGCTAGTTAAACCTGGAACTTTATTCATTACAGTGATTTCTACACCTTCATCAGGCTGTAGACGTATTACAAGCTTGTTAGGCGGAAGGTTTTTGAAGCTATCGCCGAATAAATTGTGCGGCTGGCGCTTGAAGTAAATAACAACTTCACTCACCTTAGTTGGCATACGTTTACCTGTGCGCAGGTAAAATGGCACGCCGGCCCAACGCCAGTTATCAATTTCCGCTTTAATAGCAATAAAGGTTTCGGTTTTGCTCTGCGTGTTTGCACCTTCTTCTTCAAGGTACCCAGGTACTTCCTCGCCTTTAACAAAACCAGACGTGTACTGACCACGTACCGTGCTTTCGTTGATATTAAACGAGTTGATAGGGCGAAGCGCTTTAAGCACTTTAAGCTTTTCATCACGAATGCT
Source organism: Alteromonas sp. ABH4_454 (assembly GCF_056311775.1). Classification (NCBI taxonomy): domain Bacteria; kingdom Pseudomonadati; phylum Pseudomonadota; class Gammaproteobacteria; order Alteromonadales; family Alteromonadaceae; genus Alteromonas; species Alteromonas sp. ABH4_454. The sequence continues at coordinate 3,405,034 of NZ_CM149972.1, forward strand.
ATCGGCATCTAACGTTGTTGGCGGTTCCATCGCGACCAAGCTTAAAATTTGTAACAGGTGGTTTTGTACCATGTCACGCATTTGTCCCGCATCGTCGAAATAACCCCAACGCCCCTCAATACCTACTGACTCAGCAACTGAAATTTGAACATGGTCAATACAGTTGTGATCCCAGTTTGTAGCAAAAATAGAGTTGGCAAAACGAAGCGACACTAAGTTAAGAACGGTTTCTTTACCTAGGTAATGGTCAATACGATATATTTGTTTTTCGTCGAAGTATTCAGCAACTTGTTCGTTGATAACTTTTGACGATTCCAAATCATGACCAATTGGCTTTTCAAGCACTACGCGAACGCTTGAATCGATAATTTTGCAGCTATGCAGGCCGCGACAAATGTCGCCATAAATAGCAGGAGGTGTAGCTAAGTAACACACCATGGTGCGAGTTGGGTCAACGTGGTCGTCTAAAACGCAGTAACTTTCCACATCTTTCATGTCTACGCATGCGTAATGCAAACGTGCTTTCATGCGCTCCCAAGTTTCTTCACATAAGTTCTTTTCACCAAACTTAATAAGGTTAGCGTGAACTTCTTCGATATACGCTTCAAGCTCCATTTCCTGACGCGCCACACCGACAATGGTAGTGTCTGGGTGCATCAAGTTAGCTTTTTCTAACTGATATAAAGAAGGCAATAACTTGCGTCGTGAAAGATCTCCCAGCGTACCAAAAAGTACAAAATCACAGGGCTCGTAGGAATTATCCAATACCATATTCGTCGACCTTTTAAATGTATGTGTGCGCGGCGTATTGTACAGTTATTTACAACACTAACGACTATTATTACCGTATAGTTAACACCAAATGTAGTAAAATTACAACTTGAACCAACTATAGGATCTGAATCTTTACTATTTCCCTCAGTTTACCCTGATTTAACCTGTTTGAAACAACAAATTTTGTCAAAAAATTACATTTTTCTTGTCACAGACGTCACATTGGGTACTATTACAGATGTACCTTACAATAATTTGTGCTAACCAATTGCTATATCTGTATGAACATTTTAGAAAAAATCACACAAAACCAAGCGGCATTCAGTAAATCTGAAAAAAAGGTAGCTGAAGTTATTTTAGCTAACCCACAAACAGCCATTCATTCGAGTATAGCAACCCTCGCTAAAATGTCGGATGTTAGTGAGCCCACTGTTAACCGATTCTGTCGAAGACTGGATACAAAAGGCTTTCCAGATTTTAAACTTCATTTGGCGCAAAGCTTAGCTAACGGCACGCCATATGTTAATCGTCACGTCGATGAAAATGACAGCCCAGACGAATATACGAACAAGATATTTGAGTCTACTATGGCATCGCTTGAAGTTGCCCGTCAGTCGGTTAACGTCAATGTGGTAAATCGCGTAGTTGATCTACTCACCCAGGCTCAGAAAATTTCATTTTTCGGTTTAGGTGCGTCGGCATCTGTGGCTCACGATGCACTTAATAAGTTCTTCCGATTCAACGTGCCTGTTGTGTACTTTGAAGATATCCTAATGCAGCGTATGAGCTGTATGAATTGTTCGGCCGGTGATGTCGTGGTTTTGATAAGCCATACTGGTCGTACTAAAAGCCTAGTTGAAATCGCTCAAATCGCTCGAATGAACGATGCAACAGTTGTTGGTATTACATCGGCAGAAAGCCCTCTCGCTCAAGAGTGTACCTACGTATTGTCATTGGAAGTGCCAGAAGATACTGACATGTATATGCCGATGGCTTCACGTATAGCGCAATTGACCCTTATTGACGTGTTGGCAACAGGGTTTACATTACGCCGCGGTAATAAGTTCAGAGAAAACCTCAAGCGCGTAAAAGACACATTGCGTGGGTCACGATACGAAAAACGTGGCGATTAAATCACCACTACTCTGATCATAGTCGCCTTTATTGCCGTAGCAATTAGCGACTGATGAATCCAGAAGAGCGCCTAACTGGTCGAGCCAGTTGGGCGTTTTTGTTTATTTCATTCACATTATTGTCAAATTCAACTATTATTCTGTAATAAAATTACGTAAAGCGATTACAGGCGTTCATATAATAGCCAACGCCTATCACTCTTTGTCTTTTCTAACTTAGAAACAGCGACGGAATCACATGACCAGAAGAACTAAAATTCTTGCCACCCTAGGACCTTCAACAGACTCACTTGAGAAAATTCAGGCGCTAATAGCCGCTGGCGCGAATACAGTGCGAATGAACTTTTCACACGGGCAGGCTGAAGACCACATCGAGCGAGCTAAACGCGTTCGCCAGGCTGCAAAGAACTTAGGCAAATACGTAGCTATTTTAGGTGACCTTCAAGGCCCTAAAATTCGTGTTGCCCGTTTTGCCGAGGGTGCTGTTCATTTAGATATCGGTGCTAAGTTCATCTTAGACGCTGAGTTAGGTCGTGACGAAGGTGATATCAACCAAGTAGGCATTGATTACAAAGCACTTCCTGACGACGTATCTGCTGGCGATATCCTTCTTCTGGACGATGGTCGTATTCAGCTTCGTGTGACAGGTGTTGAAGGACGCAAAGTTGTTACTGAAGTCACCGTTGGTGGTAAACTTTCAAACAACAAAGGCATTAATCGTCAAGGCGGTGGCCTTTCAGCAGACGCACTTACTGACAAAGACAAAGAAGACATTAAAACTGCAGCAAAAATCGGTGTCGATTACCTTGCAGTGTCATTCCCACGAAGCGGCGCAGATTTAAACTACGCGCGAGAACTTGCTGAAGCAGCAGGCTGCTACGCGAAAATTTGTGCAAAGGTTGAACGTGCTGAAACCGTCGCTTCTGACGAAGCCATGGACGATATTATCGTAGCCTCTGATGCTGTAATGGTAGCTCGTGGTGATTTGGGTGTAGAAATTGGCGACGCAGAACTTGTTGGCGTTCAGAAGAAGTTAATTGCCCGCTCTCGTCAACTGAACAAAGTTGTTATCACAGCGACTCAAATGATGGAGTCGATGATTGATAGCCCAATGCCGACACGTGCTGAAGTTATGGACGTAGCAAACGCTGTACTAGACGGCACGGACGCGGTTATGCTTTCAGCTGAAACCGCTGCGGGTAACTTCCCTATCGAGACGGTTGCAGCAATGGCCCGTGTTTGTGAAGGTGCAGAAACTCATCCAAGCGTTAAAATTTCTAAGCACCGCATGGATCAGAAATTTTCATCAACGAGCGAATCAATTGCACTTTCAGACTGTGTATGCAGCGAACCACCTGCCAAGCGTTAAGGCGATTGTCGGTTTGACAGAAAGTGGAACTACGCCAACCTTGATGTCTCGTATTACTACGTCACTACCAATAATTGCCATGTCTCGTCACGAATCCACGCTCAACACTATGGCATTGTGTCGTGGTGTGAAGCCAGTTTACTTTGACTCATCTAACAGCGAACCAGGCAAATTAAAGTACGATGTTATTGCTTCGCTAAAAGACAAAGGCTTAGTGAAAAGCGGTGACAGCATCATTCTTACTTATGGCGATGAAATGGAAAAAGTAGGCGCAACGAACACTTTGAAAATTGTAGAAGTTGAATAGTCTGAAACGAATATTGAAAGCGAAGCTTAAGCTTCGCTTTTTTTTGCCTGAAATTTGAATAGATTTGGAAACTAAAAACGCCCCTTACACCTTTATGATGTAAGGGGCGTTCTGGTTAATACTGTTTAGGCTAGATTGCCTGTGCAGTGTAGGTCTCTGTCTCTTGATTTATATCGTTCGCATATTGTGTAAGATGGTGGCTTATGATGTTTTCAGCCCGTTCAACGAACTCATCACGTTTAAACTTCCAACCTCTTAAATCGGCTTGTTTTGCCTGCTTAACATAAAAATCTAAGCGTGTTTTTCTAAGCAAATGCGCCTTTTTGGATAAATCAAACTCTACCAGTGATAAGGTCTGTTCAACCTTAACAATATCTGCGTGAACAGTGCGTTCTGCGTCATCGGCCGTTGCTTGGCTAACTGAAAGCTTACCCTGCCCAAACATGCCGATTAGTGCTATGACAACTGAAACAACAATAGCTGAATAAACCCACTTTAAAATGTTCATGCCTCACTCCTTGACCAACTGTGAACTGCTCATAATTTGGATAACAATTATTTGGTTAACGACTTCTATTTGGTTAACTTCTTCGGCGATGAAAAGTTAATGTATGCCAAACAGCGCGCTAATATTAATTGCTAAATGTAATTTATAATTTGAGATTGCAGCTTCTATACCACAATATATTTCTTTGAATATCAGGAAGATATGAAACAAGACTGCTACTGCAAAATGTGTATAAAGAACTTTCTACACACTTTAAGAGAATTTTTCCGTGTCTTTCCTTCAAGTTTAATTTAAGCGTTTCTAAACTTAAGTTAGTGAAATAGGCTCAAACAAACAGTAGATAAAGAATATAGTGTCTAATGCATATTTGGTATTACCAAAAAGTTTATTTCTCGCGCTAAATATCGCGACGCGCATAGACATAAGTATAAAAAAACATCGAAATCAACGGTAAAAGTGAAGGTTATATAATCACTCTCCCCTTCAGAACTCTTTAAAGTTAACGACTTGATAACATTTTGCAATTGGTTTACAAGAATGATAAATTGGCATTACAAAGTAAAAATTCAACCCAGAACTGGACTTACCAATAATATTAACTTAAGTATTAGTTGTATTGGTAAGCGATTGTCTACTAAGAGGTTTAAATGTCTAAAATAAAAACAATGCCTACTGCCTTTTCGTTATTTACCGTCTCTGTTTCCCAATGCACAAAGCCCCTGTTGACGTGCCTTCCACTACTCTTCGCTTCAGGCCTTACTAATGCTGATACACTTCCAGCTGAGAAGTTTGATTTAAGCGAATGGAAAATTACAATCCCTACAGATAAAGACAACAATGGGAAAGTTGACGAAATATCCGTAAAGGATATTCAGAGCTTTGAGCACAAAGATTTTTTCTATGTTGACGATGACGGCAATATGGTATTTGCTGCGCCTAATAAAGCGCTAACCACTCAAAATTCATCTAATACTCGTAGCGAACTTCGACACATGCTTCGCGGCTCTAACACACGCATAAAAACTCACTCCCCAAAGAATAACTTTACTGTTGCCAGCAACCCTATTTCAGATCGCTTTGCGCAAGTCGGCGGAAAATTAAATGCCACGCTTAAAGTGCAGCACGTCGCTACCAGAGCTAAATATCCCGACAAAGCGCCGGCTTTTTCAGTGGTAGTAGGCCAAATACACGCCAGTAAATGGAAGAAAAAGGTCAAAGGGTTTGGTTGGGGTAATGAACCACTCAAGATTTATTATAAAAAGTGGCCACAGCATGAAACAGGTTCTGTATTCTGGACTTACGAGCGCAACTTGCCCAAGAATGATAAAAACCGTACTGATATTGCTTATCCAGTTTGGGGAAATTTATGGACCGACCCAGAAAACCCGGGTAGCGAAGGTATTAAACTTAACGAGAGCTTTAGTTATGAAGTGAACGTTCACGGTGACGTGATGTACCTAAGCTTTAAATCAGACGGACACAAAACCGTTAATTATGCTATTAATCTTGCCAATGGGGTAAATGCTTATGGAGAGTTGGACCAACACGATCACCCCTACGGCTTTACGCTAGATTGGAATTATTTTAAAGCTGGCGCTTATAACCAGTGCAGTACTAAAGATGATGACGGCTTTTGGTACGCTGCATGTATGGGTACAGGAAACTGGGAAGAAGATAGGAAAAATGGTGACTATGTACAGGTTGCGTTTTCCAACTTAACGGTAGGTGAAAGCAGCGAACCTATTGAAACCTTCAAAGCGAACCTAATTACGCAAAAACCTGGGGCGCAAAGACCTGTGGCGAAAAGCGACAATGTGAAGATTGGCGCTACGCTAAACAAAAAAGAAGCGATATCCATAGATGCTATTCCTACTTCCGCGTTAACGGCAATAAAAAGCGTTGCGCCTAATTTTGCGATACAAGAAGTTGAGAAAGAATACAAACACGATCATGTATATCTTGATGTTGAAGGTGAAGACGCTAACGGAAATGAAATAGAATTCGATATGCTGCAAAATGGAGAGCAGTGGAAAATTGTTGAAGTACAGCGGGATTTAACTATGGAAGATTTACCTTCCGCTGTAAAAACACTTATCAATAAGCAGGAAAACTCTGACCAAGTTAGGCGTATCATTGAAAGTAAACAATACGGAACTGATATTACGATTTATGAATTTTATCTTGTGGAAGAAAATGGCACTGAATCCCGAAAAGAAATTAAATCTGAAAACGGTGAAGTTGTCCTATTGGATGAAGAGTGGAAACATTAGTTATGTCGATTTGCTAACCATTTTACCTTACTTTCGTTAGGCAAGAAAAAAGGGGCGCATGCCCCTTTTTCATAATGTCGGATGAAGAAACTTTAGTTCATTGCAGTTTCAGTAACAACACGTAAGTCACTCTCTACGTCTTTAACATCAGAAGCATTTTTAGCAATTTCTACTGCTAGGTCACGCTCAGCGTCAGAATCGACTTCGCCAGTCAGTGTTACCACACCATTTTCTACGTCAACGTCAATGTCAAAGCCTGAAATATCTGTGTCCATGAGAAGGCGAGTCTTAATTACTGTAGCAATTTTGGCGTCAGTTAATTCACTTGTGCCTTCATCTACAGTGTCTTCCATATCGTCAGACATCTCTTTGTGCATATCGTTGTCGTTAACAACAGTAAGCTTGTTATCTACAGAGGATACACCGTCGATGTTAGCTACCAACTCTTCAGCTAATTTTTTATCGACAGAGTTTTCAACCTTGCCTGTAAGAACGACATTACCATCCTTTACGTCGGTGTTAATGTCGAATGAATCTAGATTGCCATTGAACAACAGCGTAGCTTCTGCTTTACCGTCAATCCATGCGTCTTTAGCACCTTTTTCCCACTTATTGTCTGTGTCCATATCACCAGCATAAGCAGTCTGTAGTTAATGTTGTAGCAACAATCATAGAAATAATTGAACGTTTCATAACATTTCTCCTTTGTCGAAACTCACAACTACAGGTGCTAAAACCTTGCCAACATAATATCCTATTGTTTTATATACATTAATTATTGATTTTCGATTATATCGGACTTCTGGAATTTGCAAACTTTGCCTTATTTCGAGAATTTTTTACTTAACACAAGCAAACAGCGTATGCCCTATGGAAAGTGCTCTATTTATAATTCGCCGCTTAATAACCCTGAGGAAATAACACGGTGGAATTAACATTGAAAAGATCCATAGAACCACGCACAGATACTGACGCTCAATAGAAAGGTAAGGTTAAACTTATTTTAGAAAACCGCCGTAATTATAACTATTGTTTTCACATCATCTACATCGCCTTTGACATGCCAACTAACTTTTTTGGTTTAGGTAAGATGTGTTTTGTCAGTTTTACTCAAGGACCATCTAGACATGGATACTGCACTCACTGCTGCTTCTGTCTTTTTTATCGCTGTAAGCTGGGCTCCCCTTTTACCCTCTTCACACTGGTTGGTAAGAGTATGGGAGTTTCCACGACTTCAAATAGCAGCTATTATTTCTTTATTACTTATTGGGTACGCTTTTAAAGCATCGTACTACGCCCCATTAAATAGCCTTTCGCTAATTTTGGTAGTAGGCTTAATTGTTAGCTTGATTTACCAAGTTGTCTGGATAATCCCCTACACTCCCCTGTACAAGCGTGAAGTACAACGCGTGGGTAGTGAGGACACGAGCCGTAAACTTAGCGTGCTTTCCAGTAACGTATATATGCCAAACAACGATTTTCGCAAGCTCATCGAGCATGTGCGCAATAAACACCCCGACTTTCTGGTTACTCTTGAATCTAATGAAAAGTGGCAGAAGGGCATTAGCGAAATAGAGTCAGAATATCCTTACCGCAAATTCTGCCCTCTAGAAAACCTTTACGGCATGCATCTATACAGCAAGATCCCATTTGAAGAGGCTACACTTCGTTTTATGATAGAAGACGATGTGCCATCTATGAGGGTAAAAATTAATCATCATGGTCAAGATGTGCTGCTGTATTTTCTTCATCCAAAACCGCCAAGCCCTACGGAAAATACCTATGCTAAACCTAGGGATATCGAGTTGACCGTTGTCGGAGAGGAAATTGCTAAAACAGAAGGTCCAATCATAGTCGCTGGCGATCTAAATGACGTCGCGTGGTCACCTACTACCAGGAACTTTAAGAAAATAAGCGGCCTATTAGACCCTAGGGAAGGCCGAGGCTTTTTTAATACGTTCCACGCAAAGTACCCATTAGTGAAGTGGCCGCTAGATCACGTTTTTCACTCTAAACACTTTGGTTTAGTAAACATTGAGAAGTTAGAGGGGGTGGGATCTGATCACTACCCTCTTTATACCGAACTTGCGTTAATGACCGACAAAGGATAAAGCGGTTCAATGATGTTTAACGCGCCCCACGATGTTTTACACACCACATGAGGCTGTCGCAAGCCTCTTCACGCTTTTTGAAGTGCGCCAAACCAATTAAACTATGCTCTCTTGGCCAAACAGCTTGGTTAAGAAGTTCTTTATCCTTTGCAAGAAGTTGCTCGCTATCTAGCATAATCTCAATGGCTTTTTTATTGGGTTTTATCAGCGTAGGCTTAGCGTCTTTAACCAAAGCAGAGCGAACACAAATATACTCTCGCTTTACAGGGTCGCGTACCACACCGATATAGTCATTGTCACAAATGATAGCAGGCCAGCCTTCCGTTATTCTACTTTGCCCGAACATGATAAGTGTAAAAGCAACAAGCACAAAAAGTGTTAAACCAATAAACTGCGCGCTTAAATCAGGGGCCACACTTACAATAACCCCAACAACAGCCGCAAAAAATATCCAACCACCGAAGACTCTACGCATAGCGTTTGGTGAGATACCTGAAATAACATCAACCAATTTTAGAGATTGCTTGTCATAGTTTCGAATAATTACAGACGATTGTGATTCCACAGCCTTTGTCCACCAAAGAAAAATACGAAATACAGAAATTAATACGTTACAAGTAAGGCTGAAGATTTACCTACACTCTGAATGAGTAAACACCAATTTTAAAAGACGAATTTTACTCGAAAGGAAACGTGTTAAGTAATAATTGTAGGAATATGCAAACTATTGAAATGTAATGCTTAACCTACTAGGTAAGCATATCAAAATTTATATCGGGGGCAAAGCTATTACGCACTAAATACGCGGTGAAAAACGACATAACAAACATCGTACAACACCGCGCTATATGAAGAGTTTAAAATTACCTTTGCGGGCGGCGCTCTGGCATTGCGACAAGGGTATCATCTTTTAGCGTGCACGTACCCTCAACGGTTTCACCTCTTGGTGTTTCAAAAGATACGGTTTCGCCTTCAGCTTTTCCTTCACAAGCTTCTATAGCCTCTGGAGGTGGTTGTCTTGGATGTTCTCTATCGCCTTTCGCGAAGCAACCGGCGGTACTCAAACTAAGTAGACCAATTAACATTGCCGTCTTATTCATATTGCTACTACTCCTTACTTCTGTATCCAAAATATATACAAAATCAACTGTAATCGGTGCCAAATGCAGTGACCGCAAATGGCACCGGCTCTATCGTTCCAATCATAGAATTTAAATGTGCAGAAATAGTGCAGAACATGAGTATTAACCCATGATTTGCGGGTTAATCAGGCTGTGGATATTGTAGAGATGGCCCCTAGGTCGCTATACTCGAAATATGAAGTTATCTCATAAACTTACTATCATTTTGCTCGCGTTCTCTTGCATGTCTTTAATGCTTGCGCTCGCTACTGCCCGTTGGAGTTTTGAACAAGGTTTCAACAAATTTATTATAGCTCAGGAAAAAGAGCGGCTCAGTCAGCTTGGAGAAATGCTCGCGTTAGAGTACGCACTGAATGAGCGAAGCTGGGAAGGTATATCGCCCTATGCATTTTCTCGCCAAAGTAATCGCCCCCCTCCGCCTGGGCGCAAGTTTGGAGCCCAAGAACATAGAGGTATCAATCAGCATCCTCCACAAAGGCGCGCCAATCAGCTACCTAGTCGGGACCAACAGCACATAGGCCCTCCTACTACATTACTTGACTCACAAAGTAACGTCATAGCTGGCAGTATGCCTAGCGACGCTGCGACTAACCAAGATATTAAAGTATCTGTCTCTATTGTTAGCGAAGGTCGCAAGATTGGCGCATTGGAAAGCTATCTCCCCCCTTCACCAAGCTCTACAATGGCGCAAGAGTTTATGCGACAGCAGCGCACATCATTTATCGCTGTAGGTGCATTAGCATTGCTGGTTTCATTGATTACTGCGGTGATCATTGTGCCTAAACTTTTATCGCCCTTTAAAAAGATAGTAAAAGCTGTCGAACAACTCGCTAGACGCGAGTACGATGTAAAATTTAGGCAGCCGCCCAGCGATGAGTTTGGCGTGTTAATGAAAGACATTAACTCTCTTTCAGAGGCTTTACAAAAACATGAGGCTACGCAAAAACAATGGTTGGCAGATATTTCTCATGAATTGCGCACGCCGCTATCAATACTTGCTGGTGAAATGGAATTAGTTGAAGCAGGTGTCAGGCAGTTCGACAAAGCACAACTCGCTTCATTCCAAGACGAGGTTAGCCGTTTAACGCGCTTGGTTAATGATTTATATCAGTTGTCCTTATCAGATATAGGAGGCATGCACTTCGATTTCGAGATGGTTGATATCGGCGGCTTATTAGAAGATAGTTTGGCACAGTTTAATCTAGCTTTAGAGGCCAAGAGCATTAACGTTAGTACTTTCATCCCAAGCGATATAGAAGTTAACGCCGATGCCCAACGGCTGCGCCAAGTGTTTTCGAATATTTTGAGCAACAGTGTTGAATACACAGACTCTCCAGGTCAACTGCGGATAACATTAGTTGAAACCGGAACTAAAGCCACTATCGACATAGAAGATAGTGCACCTGGCATATCCACCGGAAATGAAAAGCAAGTATTTGACCCTCTCTATAGAGAGGATTCATCTAGAAAACGGCGAACTGAAGGTGCTGGCTTAGGTTTATCGATAAGTCAGTCAATTATTAAAGCGCACAAAGGTACGATAGACGCTGCGAATTCTGAGCTTGGAGGCGTTAAAATATCAATCGCGCTACCTATTAGGGGAAATGTTATCTAATGTCTACTCAATACCCTGTCTTAATTGTTGAAGACGAAGAAAAAATTGCCCAAATACTTGTAGATTTCTTTACTCTTGAGGGTTTCAACACAAAAGTACTGCATAGCGGTGAACAGGTTATTTCTGAAATTAGAGAAAACACCTTTAGCGCAGTCATTCTCGATCGCATGTTGCCTGCGGTAGATGGACTAACCTTATGCAAACAAATTAGGCAGTTTTCAAATGTGCCTCTTTTGATGCTAACCGCTCGAATTGATGAAATAGACAGGCTTATTGGGTTAGATGCAGGAGCCGACGATTACATATGCAAGCCCTTTTCTCCACGTGAGGTTGTAGCTCGGGTACAAGTTATTTTAAGAAGAACGCAAACCACTAATAACATAAGTGGTGAAGGCTCGAGAAAGCTAGTATTCAAAGATATTTCGTTAGATTTAGACGCTTATGTCTGTGAACGAAGAAACCAAACCATAGAGCTCACTCCAGTTGAGTTTAGATTGCTTAAAGCATTTATAGAAAAGCCAGGACATGTATTTTCCAGAGAACAGCTTATGGACAAAGGCTATGTGGACGGTCGCATCGTTAGCAATCGCACTATTGATAGCCACATGAAAAACTTACGCCATAAGCTAATGCAGGATGACGAAATCTCGCCGCTTCAGGCTGTATACGGTATAGGTTATAAACTGAGTTAGCTTTTTAAATCTTTTATCTGACTCAGCTTTGCACATAGCGGGCACGTACACTAGGCACCCACTTCAAGAATGGTGAAAATAACCTGTTTTCAAAGTTACTTCACTAAAAAACCTGCCCACTTTTTTGGTTTGTAAATTTTTCTCTTTCTTTGCAGTTCTTGCTCGCTTTTAAAGCCTCGCCACTGCTGAACTGGCAAATAGAAACAAAAAAACCACATATCTTCAACAGCTTACAACTTTGGAGCACTCTTTGCTTTATACAAAAGTATAACGTACAAGGTACGCCGTTTAAGCCAAGGGCTTTAGATAGGTTAGCAAAGGAGGTTGAGTATGCGTTCACCAGTAAGTGCAGTAACTATTGTTAAAAATAGAACCGAGAAGCTTTGCAATTTGATTTCGCAGTTGGAGCAATGCTCACCAACGCCAGATGAACTTGTTATTGTGTGGATGGCACCTCCTTCTGATTTGTCCCTCATTCAAAGCGAAAAATTCGATATTGTGCACAAGTTCACTACCCAAGAAGAACTACCAATTGCGAAAGCGCGAAATAAGGGAATGCTGGCGGCTAAGCATGAAAACCTTGTTTACTTAAATGTTGATGCGGTTATATCACCTACGCTCTGTAAAGATGGACTTTTGGCGTTGAAATACAACACGGTGGTGTTTACTTCGGTCGTCTTTTTACCCAACGAACGCTGCAACAAGCCGTATTCAGACATTTCAAAAAATGAACAGCAAATAGGTTATCTAGCAAGTAACGACGAAACGTTACCTGGCGATGATAACAACGAAATACCTTCAAGAGATCAGGAAAATAATCATGGAAAGTTTAGTGACGATAGTATTTGTTCTACAGTGTTTTTTATTCGTAAGACAGACTTTCAGAAAACCGGCGGCTTCGATGAAGGCTACGCGGGTTTCGGACTAAACGACGAAGACTTTTTCACCAACTGCCGGGCACTTGGCTACTCATTAGAACAGTTGCCTACTCGCACTTTTGCGCCACAACGCCCTAATTATCAATGCCCAGTCAATCATTTATTAGACTTTGTACATAATGCACAGCGCTTTCACGCTAAATGGGGCTTCTACCCTTGCACTGAAGTACTCAAAGCTTACGCGGACAAAGGCTTCATCGAGTCAAACTATGAAGAAAAGGGATTGAAGGTTATTCAGTTGCCTGAGCAGGAAGATGACCCAATCAAAATAGACACGAGCGGTTCAAGCGCTGCCCCGGCTTCTACGGGATACGAATTCACTTCGTTTCATTCGCCAGCTAAAAATCAAGAGCGTTTAAGCAACACGGCTTAATTTCTTTAAAAGGAATGAGCGGCACTGTTTGAATAGGGAGATATGGAATGTCTTTACTGAAACCCGATCTAACACACCGTTTTTTATCATTTGTAGGGGAAGGTGACTTCCCCTGTGTAGGCGCTAAATCGGCGCTAACTAAGAAGCAAATACACGTTCTGCAATTTGACGATATCTACTGCGAAAGTAATGAACCTGATATCTTGGCTTCAATTCACAAATTCGTGGAAGCATTCAAGCTGAACCGTGATATGTACTCCTCACTTGTGGTTACCTTCGAACAGCCCGATACCATTACCGAAACTGAGTTTGATAAGATTTTATGGGAAAAACTTCAACGTCTTCATGAAGTAGACGCATGCTTAAAAAGTTGGGATAGCAAAGTATCAAGCGATCCGCATAGTGCGCAATTCAGTTTAAGCCTTGGTGGGAAAGGCTTTTTCGTGATTGGATTGCACCCAAATGCCTCTAGAAAGAGCCGCCGTTTTTCTCATCCCGCAATTGTATTTAATTTACACGAACAGTTTGAACTGCTTCGTAAACAACAGAAGTTTGAAGCATTTAGAGATCATATAAGGAAGCGTGATGCCGCCTATTGCGGCAGTAAAAACCCATTGCTTGCTAACCACGGTGAAAGTTCTGAAGTTTATCAATACAGTGGTAAAAAGCATTCAGAAAGCTGGGAATGCCCCTTTAAACAAGTAAAAAATTAACTCTTAAAATATAAAAGGCACAGTATGAGACAAACTATACAGCCAAGAAGCGGTACTGCATTTACTATCAAGAAAGGTGAACGCCTTAAAGTCATTGACCCTGAAGGGGAACAAGTGGCCGACCTTTATGCCTTTAACGAGCATAATAAGGACGAGTTTATTTCCTCGGGTAGAAGTTTGGATTACAACGAAAGCCTTAAATTTAAAAAAGGCAGTTTGCTTTACTCAAATCAAAGCAACATCATGTTTGAAATTATCGAAGATAGAGTGGAAGACCATGATTTTTTACTAACGCCTTGTAGCGTAGACACCTTCAAACACTTCTACCCCAATGAAGAGCCAGTACCAGGTTGTCACGGTAACTTAGTTGCCGCTTTCGCTGAATTTGATATTCCAGAGCACCATGTTTGCACGACCTTCAATACATTTATGAATGTTGAGGTAGACAGTACGGGTAAAATCGCTGTTTTGCCGCCGAAGTCAAAAGCCGGCGATTACACGATATTTGAAGCTAAAATGGATATGATTGTAGGGTTAACGGCTTGCTCTGCTGGTGAATCTAACAACTTTCGATATAAACCAATACAATTTGAAATAATGCCCGCGAACCCGTTGTAATTCGCGAGCATTATTTTAGCAAATGGAGCGAGCGTTATTGTGCTTCTGCGATAGCGCTAGGCTTGCCTTTTTGCCAGTTAAGCCGCATATCCCACTTGAAGCGATGTTCAGGCTTTAATGGTGGTTGCGCTGCATCGATATTACTTAAGACGTTGGTTGCCTCGGTAAGCGTAGCATCGCGACCAAACAAATAGCTTTGCTCTTTCACTATGGTTAAGTAGGCCTTATTTAACGCGTAAGCGCGTTCTGGCGAAGGAGTAATGATGTCGTACACCGACTTAGCACGCTGCACTTCTTCCGCTTTAACCATACCTTTTTCGTCAAACCACTTTGCTAGCATTTCGCCGTTTTGACGAAACTCGTCGCCACCGCCTACACGCTCCATGTAGGTGAGGAATTCGCCTTTTTCTTCATTGATATTTGGCACATCTTCGATGGCACGCAAATCAATATATCCCCACCCTGCCTCGCCAGGAACTTTACGGGCAAATGAAAATGTCTGGTCAAAGGTTGACCCTACTGTTTTATGACAGCCGTTACAAAACGCTAGCTCTTGATCGTGTTGCGCACGCAGTTCACCCTGCTCATCTTCAATGAAGCCATTGATTGTCCAGCCAAAGCCGTTGTCTATCCCCTTTTCGCCTAGGTAGCGAGTTTGAGGCAGCTTTTCAAAATGTTTATCTTTTGCCTCAGCATAATAGGCAGAAGCTAGGCTTTCTCGGCTTCTAAACATATGCTTTTTCATATAACGTACTTCTTTCATGCGCGGCGCATTATAAATATTCCCGTTATCGTCCACACCAATGTAGCGTACGGTATGCAAGAACTCGGTGCCTTCAGGGTAAAGCATATGAGCCAGAGGAACAGCACTCGCATCACCCACATAATGTGAGGTGCGAACAATTTCAGTTACAGATGGCGACAACTCACCGTCTTGGTTAACGTCTACATTAATGGCAGTCTCATCTACTGGCGCTACGCTTAGTTTATTAAGCTCCTTTAGCGTCATTTCAACTAGGCTTAGGTTCAATGTGTAAATAGCTTTGTTGTAGTCGCCATTTAGCGTTTGGAAGTTTTCTGGAAGGCGAATCATAGCATCGCCCGTCGACCCGTTGGTCGGCCAGAAAGTACTTGGGAAAGGTTTGTAGTTATATGACACCCATCCGCTGCCATCTTTAGCAAAACCGTCGCCATCAAAGGCTTTGTCAGCGGCGCTCAAGTTTTCAATACGCATGTACTCTGGCATTGCGTGTTTTTTAAGTGAAGCGGTGTAGTTATCTTGCTCTACGTATTTTTTTATTGTGGCATCGTCAATACCCGCTATAAGTGATGTGCGGTCAATAAACAGATTCTTCCAGCTGTTTGTTAACCCCACATCGGAAAATTCATAGTTGCCCTGCAAGGTACCATCGCCCATTTGGTTAGGGCGTTTTTCTAAGGAATCGTAACTTTGGTGACATGCGTAACAAGGGTTATTTACGCCTTCTGTTTTGGTATAGCACTGGGGTGGGATAACCGACTCAGGGTTATACACTTCATTATGCTCAATATAGGCAAGAGCGGGAATATCGTCCCCTTCTCGGTATGGGTAGGAATGTGCGCTATTGGCGTCTGTATGTGCAGATGAAGACCCTTTCCCATTAGCAGGGTAAGTACTCGCGCTTACGCCGGCATTTGATTTATTGCTTAAATCAGCACTTGTGCTTTCAGTGCACCCTGCACTGATAAGTAGCGAAAGCAGAATGCCTGCGCTTGAGGTTATTTTTAGTATTTTCATAATCATCACAACGGCAAAAGCCGGGTGTGTAAACACCCGGCATATTTTAAATTAAAGAAAAACCTTACTTGTCTGCTGGCTCATACATCCACAGCGTGTTGTTCTCTTGGAAACCGTCTTCACCGATAAGAATACGGCCGTCGTTCATTACAACAACGTTATCTGGCTGAGAAAGCTGCTCAACGTCACAACGCTCTGCGCCGGTTAAGCTTGAACGATACGTACCGCCCATCACTACAGGTTCGATACGAGAAATGTTGTAGCCTTCTTCGAGTTTGGCGCGATAAACACCACCACAATCTTTAACACGGGCAGAAAGCTGCATATCGCCTTCACCATCGATCATCGTGTTATCGATATCTGCAATGCCAATGTAAAGGTATGCATTTTCGACAACTTCACCTTCAATGGTATCAACGCCTTCTACGGCTTCTTGCGCGCGTTTTTGGTTAATAGAGATACCTTCTAGCTTTCTCCACTCTGCCGTTGCGCCTTTAAGACGAGCAGCCGCACGACTTTCTAGGAATGCAACGCGGTCATCCATTGGCTCACCGGCTGTAACGCTTGAACCGCCCTCTTCAACCGTTGGGTAAGTTGCATCACCATCTGCCCACGCTTGAACGTCTGCCATTGTGATGTAAGAGCTTTGACCATCTACGTAATCGTCAGTACCAATACCGTTGTACTCGTCAATCCATGCGCGAATAGTCATATTGTCGCCACTGGCTAGCTCAACCCACTCAACGGCAAAGCCGGTTGTTGCCGGGTCATTCTGCCCTGCATCCTGAGTTAGTTTAGCGCCGTAAAGCGTACCTGCAGATAAGTCTTCTGCCGTGTCTGCAACAAATTTAAACAGTACGCCGCCGGTGTCATCTTGAGAAAGATAAACCGTTTTTCCATCAGGCATTACTGTTGAATTTTCGTGCTCATAACGACCCATAGTGAAGTGCTTAACAATCACCGGCTCATCAGCCAATGGTTCTGTTACTTCTGCAATGTAGCCGTAGTTGTAAGGGTTTGGTGCATCAGGTGCTGTCATTTGCCACATGCGACCTAAGCGTGCATCTGTAGATACTGCTTCTGGGTTATTCCAGCTAGGAGACGTTGTGGTATCTACTTCCGAATCAACTACCCACTCTTCAGAGGTAAGCGGCGTGCCCCAAGGAGACATCGAGCCGAAACAGTTTGCTGCCGTGCCCCATACTGGTGAGAAATCCAGCATCATGGCTTCTGTGACTTCCCACATACCGAATTCATCTTTTTCTACTTTCATGCGGCTCATACCGCCAGGTAGTTCTTCCCAGTTTGAGAACAGGTACCCTTCGCCTTCGGCAGTTGAAATAAAGCCGTTAAAGTCAGGCATATCGTTTTCAAGAACTAACTCTTCGCCATCTAGTGTGTAGATGTGGCCCAAACCTTCAGGAAGATCAGTACCGAAAGTATCACCGGTTTGACCTAGCACTTGATACTGACCGATAGCAGAAACAACTAGCTCTTTCTCTTCATCAGAGCTAGGTACTGGAGAATTTGGCAAAGTAACCGGCAGATTATTGAAGTTAGCGCCTGCAAGTACACCTACAGTACCTGTATTGATAGGCATATCGTTAACGCTATTAGTCGCAGCGTTAGTGCCTGAAGGATGCTGGACGTTGAAGAAAAGGTCGCCTTCATCAGTTAAGAAAATACCGGTTACCTCTGCGCCAAGAGGAACAGTCGCAATACGAGTAAGCGTGCCTGCTGTTGTACCTTCCGGGCCCTGCTCACCCGCAGGTCCCTGTTCGCCTGTTGGGCCTTGTTCACCTACTGGACCCTGAACGCCGTCTTCACCATCATCACCCTCTAGTGAGCAGGCAGACATGCCAAGTGTTACTGCTAGTGCAATCGCTGAATACTTAATTCCACGAAGAGTTTCGCTTTTCATTACGGTTCCTTGCTTATACTTGTTTTATAATTAGAGATGAGGAGAGCAGATGGCTTACCTCGCTAAATGGTCTTAGCGGACAAAGAGTGTGGATAAGATTTATGACACTTGGGTGACAAGTTATTGACTCCAAAATGAAAGATTTTTGACACTACAACCTGAAAGTAAAAGAGAAAGGAGAGTAAACGTCTACGAAGGCGGCGCAGTGCTTAGGGTTATTGAATGTTCAATTAAGAAAGAGTGGTCCACTTAGTCAGTTTATGAATTATTTGTTTCATGGGGCTATCTAAGAGGTTTAACTCGACTCAATACTTGAAAAGTCAATGTCGAGATAGTTAAAGAACGTTACGGAAGATATTAAAAAGAAATGTACGAAGAAGGCAAAGACACAAAAATACACCATAACGATTAAACGGACCTAGAGCCTGTTGATCTTTGCCCTGTATCAAAGATCATCAGGCCACAGCATAAAACAATATTCTACTCGCCAAATTGAGCAATGCCGCTTAATTCAAAATGGTAAGCGGATGACTATACATTTTTAGTTTATTAATCAGATAATCTTCGAATTGCTTGGCAGTTTGTATATCGTTGGTTCGCTTGGGCCAAACCGCAAGAATTTTATAGTCAAAAGCGGTTGAAGGTTTAAACAACACAAGGTGGTCATGTTCACCCTCAAATACCTTTTCGGCCTGATCTAGCCGGTAAACAAGGGCCAATCCTAAGTTGTCATTATCTGCCAAGATACTTTGAGCCCCCCAAGTAGCTATCACGCCCCAATCGCCGTGCTCGGCTTTAATCACCTGCATTCCATCATGCGCCACTAAACCTGCGACAATATTATCCGAAGGCTCTGATACAGAAACACTGATATGGGTTGTGGGGTCAAAAGCATCAATTCGATAGTGCGTGCTAACGTCGATGCTGTCCGCTTTCGCATCAGACGATGTCCACCCTTCGTAGCTAACTTTAAACTCAGCCCGTAACTGACTATTTGATACCAGCTGGTATTCGGTATTCTCGACATACTGAAAATGCATTACCGCTTGCTTAGAAGCACTATCTGATGGGATTTCCGTCGTGTTTTCTTGATTGCGGTCTGCGAGTCGGCCCAGAGCGCCTAAACCTAATGACTTCCCTACTTTAAGCGCGTCTCCGCCCCACGGAGATAAAGTGTGATAGCTATCATAACCGTCTTGCCCAACTTCGGGTAACACTACACTGTCATCAGTTTTCACGAAGACATCTATTGCGTTGCGCCAATCTAGATAAAGGCGATAGCCCATTTGATCAGACTCCCAACCAGGCCCTTCGTAACGCAAAAAATAAGAATGGTCGGTTAATTGAGGGGGTGACGTAAACGAAGTGACCTCTTCAAACGAAAAGCCTTCAGCGCTATACGCTGTATCTTGCCACTCTCCTCCCCTTCTTACTGAAAGTTCCGCGTGCGCCCTGTCTTGAACATTATTATTTGAAACCTGCTTAGGTGGCAAAAGTTCCAACGATATGCTCTCGCCTGGCGCTATAGATGCCGCACCTAAAAGCACCGCTTTCCCTTCATTATTTTCTATCCACTCTGAAGGGTGTTGCTTCAACTTCCAACCTGAATATTGCGGGGGCAGTGAAATTTCGAAAACTTGCTTCCCGTCACCACCATCTGCTGGATTTTTGACCTTGACAGACAAAGCTGGATTTATATCTTCTTGTGAGCAACTTGCCAAGAATGGCACCAAAATTAGACCTATCTTACTCAATTTAATCACTTTTATGCTCCCCATTGGTTGTTAACGCGCTGAACTAATTTACGATATTTATAAACAATATATTGACAATTGCCACCGGTGGCAATTATTTTAAATTTTGTTAACGAGATTTTTCAATTTAGTATGTCGATAAAATTCGGCACGCCAATGAACCATTTAGTGAAAGGTAAATTACATGGTCAACTTTAGCCTTGAAGGTAAAACTGCATTAGTGACAGGCGCAAGCAGAGGTATAGGTCAAGCGCTTGCCTTAGCACTCGCCACTTCAGGTGCCTTTGTCATCTGCGCGAGCTCTCGACCAGGTGGTTGTGATGAGACATTACGTAAAATTCAAAGTAAAGGCGGGCAAGCAATGGCACTAGATGGTGACCTCGCCGATGCCAACGATGTGGTTAAACTTGCCGAAGATGCGTTGAGCGTTAAAGGTCATATCGACATCCTGCTCAATAACGGTGGCACTATTTTCAGAGCGCCCGCCACCGACTTTCCTTTAGACGAATGGAGAAACGTACTTGCGGTCAACATCGATTCAGCTTTCCTACTTAGCCAAGCTATTGGCAAGAAGATGGTAGAGCGCGAGCAAGGCAAGATCATCAACATTGCCTCAATGTTGAGTTATACGGGCGGTATTACTGTTCCTGCCTACACTGCGAGCAAACATGCCATTGCCGGATTAACAAAAGCGCTGGCGAATGAATGGGGACAGCACAATGTCCAGGTAAACGCTATTGCCCCAGGTTATATCAAAACTGATAACACCCAAGCGCTGCAAGATGATGAAAAACGCAGTGCTGAAATTTGTGCACGCATTCCAGCTAACCGCTGGGGAGAAAGCGACGATTTAGCAGGGGCAGCAGTATTTCTTGCGAGCGCAGCAAGCAACTATGTTAACGGCCATATCCTTGCGGTCGACGGCGGCTTTTTAGCACGCTAGTGACTAACAAGGGTCACAGCCCTGAGCGATAAAACAGCCTTGAGCAAACAAATAGCCCTGAGCGATAAGATAGCCCTGAGTAAACAAATAGCCTTGAGCAGCAAAACAACGATGAATGGGAAAAAAGTCATGAACGAAAAAATAGACACACGATACGCCATAGGCCGTAAAGAGGCCAACGCTTACAATACGCAAGAACTGCGCGACGCTTTTTTGGTCGACACCCTAATGACAGAGGGCAAAGTCGTATGGATATACACCCATTACGAACGCTTTATGCTTGGAAGCGCCGTACCTACAACGAGTCCATTGACGCTAGAAACCATTGAAGATCAGTTAAAAATGCCCTTCTTTACCGCTCGTCGCGAAGTAGGTGTAATAAACATCGGCGGTCCGGGCACCATTACCGTTTCAGGCACAACTTACCATTTAGATAACGAAGAAGCCCTATATATCGGCCAGGGCAATGAAGAAGTAGTATTTGAGTCAGACAACGCCTCTAATCCCGCCAAATACTATTTGAATTCAGCGCCGGCTCATCACGCCTATCCATGCAAAAAAATAGGTAGTGCAGACGCAAATGTTCTCCATTTAGGTAGCCAAGAAACGTCAAATCAGCGCGATATTAAACAATTGCTTATCAATACTGTTGTTGATACCTGTCAGCTTCAGATGGGACTGACGCGACTGCATACCGGTTCTGTCTGGAACACTATGCCAGCTCATCAACACGACAGACGCAATGAAGTGTACTTTTACTTCGATATGGACAGCGAAAGCAGAGTATGTCACTTCATGGGTGAACCACAGGAGACCCGCCACATTTTCATTGCGAATGAAGAAGCTGTGGTATCGCCACCTTGGTCAATTCACTGTGGTGTGGGTACAGGAAGCTATGCGTTTATCTGGGGAATGGCAGGTGAAAACCTGGATTACGATGATATGGATAAGTTTCCGCCATCACAGTTGCGCTAAGCAGCCCTGTTCTAAATAGGTGTATTAAATATGTTGCGGTATCTAAAACTCACGCTCTCTGCTACAGCGATGTTGCTAACAGCTGCGTGTTCGCAAAATGAATTGCAAGGCGAGGTCACCGTATTGCGTTTGGGGCATACGTTGGACACACAACACTCTGTGCATAAGGCAATGGAATACCTTGGAGAGCGACTCGATTACTATTCTGACGGTACAATGAGTGTGGTTATTTATCCGAGCAGCCAGCTGGGAACCGAGAGAGAAATGGTAGAACTGTTGCAGATTGGCTCACTCGCTATGACGAAGGTGTCTGCAAGCCCCCTAGAAGGGTTTGCTCCTGAAATGAAGATATTCAGTATTCCCTACATTTTTCGCGATAATGATCATTTTTGGCGAGTATTAAACAGCGACTTGGGCGACCAATTGCTATCAGGTATTGAAGATTTTCGACTAAAAGGCCTCGGCTATTACGATGCGGGAAGCCGTAGCTTTTACACCAACGACAGACCTATAGAAACACCAAACGATCTGAACGGGCTAAAAATTCGCGTGTTGAACAGCCCTACTGCAGTAGCAACAGTTCGCGCACTGGGTGGAGCAGCAACGCCCGTCTCTTGGGGAGAGCTGTACACAGCGCTTCAGCAAGGCGTTGTGGATGGTGCTGAGAATAACCCACCTAGCTACTACCTTTCTCGTCATTATGAAATTGCTCGGTATTACAGCCTTGATGAGCATACGAGCGTGCCAGATGTCATGCTGGCATCGCTGCCGGTATGGGAAAGTTTGAATGAACAGCAGCAAACGTGGCTAACCAAAGCAATGGAAGACTCTGTTGAATACCAACGCGAACTTTGGAAAACATCTACGCAAGAATCTTTAGAAAAGGTAAAAGCCGAAGGCGTCACAGTTATTACGCCTGACAAAGCGCCTTTCGTTGAAGCGGTAAAGCCTTTTCATAAGAGCTTTGAAGACACGCCTATTGGCGACTTAATTACGCAAATAAAAGCGATGTAACAATGACAATAATACGCCTTATCGATAAAGCCTTAGCCGGCACACTTATAGTTGCCATGGTAAGTATTTTACTTACCGTGATTTGGCAAGTGGTCTCTCGTTACGTACTTAAAGACCCCGCTTCAATCACCGAAGAATTATCTAGGTTCATACTTATTTGGATTGGTATTTTAGGTGCGGCTTATGCGTATCGTCAAAACGCGCATTTAGGTTTCAACCTAATTGTTGAGCGTCAATCACGTAAAGTGAAACGCCTTTTACTTACCTGCGTTGAAATTATCGTCATTATTTTTTGTGTTTTAGTGATGGTATACGGCGGCTCTGAGCTTGTATCTCTCACCTTAGAATTGGAACAAATTTCGGCGGCACTTGGCATTAAAATGGGCCTTATTTATAGCGTGCTTCCCCTGTCTGGTGGCCTCATTATTGCCTACGCACTGGTCAACATTACAACGCTTTGGCGAAACAACAATAAGGGAACAGCGTAATGGAACTGACCGGTATTATCTTAGTCGTCGCTTTTTTCGTACTTCTTCTTTTAAATGTGCCAATTTCAATCAGTATTGGTGTCGCCACGCTGCTTGCTATGGTAATGAGCATGGATATCGCCCCTGCTACTATCACCATTGCGCAGCGTATGGCAGGTGGTCTTAATAGCTTTGCACTATTGGCAATCCCATTTTTTGTTTTATCTGGCCTTATCATGGGACGCGGCGGGATAGCCAAGCGATTAATTGAATGTGCAATGGCGCTTATTGGTGCGCTTCCCGGTGGTTTAGCCTTGGTGAATGTTGTTTCTTGCATGCTTTTTGGTGCAATTTCAGGGTCTGCGGTAGCAACTACGTCTGCTATTGGCAGCTTCATGTTGCCCGAAATGAAAAAAGCGGGCTACGAGCCGAATTTTAGTGCCGCAGTCACTGCAGCTGCATCAACCACAGGTATGTTAATTCCACCAAGTAATATCTTAATTGTATACGCAATCGCTAGCGGTGGCGTATCCATCGCCGCCCTTTTTATGGCTGGCTATATCCCAGGCATTATGGTGGGTTTAGCGCTAATGCTAGTGTGCTTTGTCTATGCAAAAATGAAAGGATACCCGCTGTCGCCACGACTTCCTTTTAAACTAGTTGTCGAAAAAACTATCGCAGCACTCCCTTCCCTGTTCCTCATATTCTTAGTGATTGGCGGCATTGTAGGCGGCGTTTTTACCGCTACTGAAGCTGGAGCCATTGCGGTAGTTTACTCATTGCTGTTAGCTGTGGTGTTTTATAAAGAAGTAGAAGCGAAAGCCTTACCCGATATATTCTTAAAAGCAGCGGAAACAACAGCAATTGTAATGCTGCTTATCGCGGCTTCAACCGCGATGTCATGGCTTTTATCGTTTGAAAATATCCCGCAAACTTTAAGTAATGCACTGTTATCGATAAGCGATAACCCATTACTCATTCTTCTTCTTATCAACTTGTTACTCATTGTGGTTGGTGCATTCTTAGATATGACACCTGCCGTACTTATTTTTACGCCCATATTTTTGCCGGTTGCCTTAGAGCTTGGAATGAGCGAGCTGCAGTTTGGCATCATGCTAGTACTCAACCTATCTATTGGATTATGCTCACCGCCCGTAGGCGCGGTACTTTTTATTACCTGTGCTATTGCTAAAACCAAACTTGAGAACATCATTAGACCGCTCATTCCTTTGTATGTGGCTATGTTCGTGGTTCTCATGTTAGTCACATATGTTGCTTGGTTCAGTGAAGCTCTGCCTCGCGCCTTGGGCTTTTAGCACTTATGGTCTGTAACGGATATCTATTCTGATAATAATATAGAGTGACCAGACTGCGGGTCGATTTGAGGTGACAGTAATATACTGCCTTGAATTGTGTGTTAATATCGCAAATAACAATAAAATAGCGCGGAAAAACAGAGATCTATGAACAAGCGCCCGACTATCAATGATGTTGCAGCCCTTGCAGGGGTATCAAAGCGTACCGTGTCGCGTGTGATTAACGGCGCAACCAATGTAGGTAAAGCAACACGTGAGCGTATTGAAGCTGTCATTCAAGAAACGGGCTTTGCCCCCGACAAGCAAGCGCGAGGTTTAAGTACTAGCCGCTCTTATTTGATAGGCTTGATTTATGACAACCCCGATGCCTTGTATATCGACCAAGTACAAAGAGGTGTGTTGAGCATATGTTCTCAAAAGGGTTATGAGTTAGTTGTACACCCTTGTAGTTACAATGCCGATGGTTTTGTAGAAAACTGCGTCAATTTTGTACGTCGTTCGAACATTGATGGCGTCATCATACTGCCACCGGTATCCGAGTCTAAGCTTTTAGCAGACGCACTGCAGCAAAAGAGCATAAACTATGTTCGAATGGCGTCAGTAGATTTAGATGACCATCAAAATATCGTAGTCAGTGACGACAGAGCTGCGCTTTGCGACCTAGCCCGTTATATGGTATCACTGGGCCATAAAGATATTGGTATTATCAGCGGTCCACAACAATACTATTCCTCAAAAGAGCGTTTGGAAGGCTTTGTTGAGACGCTTAACGGTTTAGGAGTCGATGTACCTAAAAACAGAGTAATTGAAGGTAAAAACAGCTTCGAAAGCGGTATAGAATGCGCGCGTCAATTGCTTATTCAGTCGCCACGAGTTAAAGCTATTTTTGCAAACAACGATGAAATGGCAGCAGGCGTATTGAAAGTGGCTCATGAAATGGGCATTACCGTGCCAGACGAGCTCTCCGTCGCAGGGTTTGACGACAACTTGCTCGCCGCTCGCGTGATCCCTGCCCTTACTACGGTTCAACGGCCGGTTGGTGATATGGCTGCTATCGCAGCGCGTAAAATCATTGCACACATAGAAGGCAGTGAAGTGAGTGAAACTGAAACCTACTTAGTAAAGCCCCACTTAATTATCCGAGACTCAATCAAAAAAGTGTAACTTTTTGCAATGAAGTGTTGCTAACACTTCATTTTCGACCTATTATGCCACCGGTGGCACATATTAAATAAGAATGTTAATGAGCCTATTTAATAAAGATAATGCTCAACGTTAAAAAGCTGCTCAAGTGACTATTCAGTATTAAACGGCTCGATAGAAACTCAAAGAGCTCAAGATGACAAAGCAGGACATGTGATGGACGTTAAAACACAATTAGTTAAAGTGCATAATAACGATAACGTTGCGGTTGCAACCTGCCCTATCGTGGCTGGCACTTACATCGCTGAATATGACATTACAGTTAGCCAAGACATTCCTGCTGGCCATAAAGTTGCCCTAGTTACCGTGTCAGACGGTGGCGACATCGTAAAATATGGTTTCAGCATTGGTGCTGCAACAAGCCAAATTAATGCTGGTGAACATGTTCACAGCCATAACGCAAAGACTAAGTTAAAAGGCACTGAACAATACGTTTACGCGCCGTCAAATACCGCTTCAAAACAAAACCATCTTACTTCTGAGTTACAGTTCATGGGCTACAGAAGAGAAAATGGAAAAGTGGGTATTCGCAATGAAGTGTGGATCATAAATACCGTGGGTTGTGTAAACCGTACTGCGGACCGAATTGCTGATGAATGTAACCGTCGTTTCGCGAGCGAATGCGAAGGTTTCCGCGCATTCACCCACCCTTTTGGCTGCTCTCAGCTTGGCGATGATTTAGACGACACCCGCACAATATTGGCATCACTGGCATCGCATCCGAATGCTGGTGCCGTGTTAATTGTAGGCTTGGGTTGCGAAAACAATCAGCTTAAGAGTTTACTGCCTCACGTTGATAAACCGGCAAATCGGGTTCGCTTCTACAACGCACAAGAAGTGGTAGATGAATTAGAAGAAGGCGTCAATGCGGTTTATGACTTGCTAAAAGTAATGGCTAATGACAAACGTGAGCCCATCGACGCTAGCGAATTAACCTTAGGCATGAAGTGCGGTGGTAGCGACGCTTTTAGCGGTATCACTGCCAACCCAACAGTAGGGCGTGTTACTGATTTAATGTGTAATCTAGGTGGCTCGGTCATTTTAACCGAAACGCCAGAAATGTTTGGCGCCGAACAGCTCTTAATGAATCGCGCTAAAAACAAAGACGTATTCGAGGCGTTTAACTCGCTGATTGATGAGTTTAAGAACTACTTTATCGCCCACAACCAACCTATTTACGAAAACCCGTCTCCAGGCAATAAGGCAGGCGGTTTAACCACGCTAGAGGAAAAGTCTCTCGGCGCGGTTCAAAAAGGTGGAACGTCTACTATTCAGTCTATCTTGCAATATGGCGAGCCCAAGCAAGATAAAGGCTTAAGTTTATTACAAGCACCTGGTAACGATGCCGTTAGCTCAACGGCGCTGGCAGCATCAGGGGCACATATTGTTTTATTCACCACAGGCCGAGGCACGCCCCTTGGTTTTCCTGTACCCACAGTCAAGATATCGTCAAATTCAGATATCGCTAATAAGAAGCCACATTGGATAGATTTTAACGCTGGACAAGTTCTAGAAGGCGTATCTATCGATAAGTGTGCCGAAGCGCTACTCCAACACTGCTTGGCAGTGGCATCTGGTCAACAAACCTGCAACGAGAAAAATGGCAGCCATGAGATTGCTATTTGGAAACGTGGCGTCACCCTCTAAAAGAGAGCGTTATGGAATCGATTTTATTACATGAAGATAGACTTTTTCCTGCCGATGAAGCAACTCGTACTGTTGCAAAGGCGTTGTATAAGGAAATTCGGGATCTCCCTATCATAAGTCCGCATGGCCATACTGACCCACGTTGGTTTGCACAAAACAATAATTTCACCAATGCAACCGAGCTATTTATCACGCCTGATCACTATGTGTTCAGAATGCTGTATAGCCAAGGCATTAAATTAACCGATATCGGTGTACCACGTTGGGATGGCGGCGAGACGGAAAAGGATCCACGTAAAATCTGGAAGCTTCTGGCAGATAACTATCACCTGTTTGCTGCCACACCGTCCCGTTTGTGGTTAGACACTGTATTTTATGATGTGTTTGGTTTACGAGAGATGCTATGTAGCGACAACGCAACGCATTATTACGACCATATTACCGCGCAGCTTCAAGGGGATGACTTTAAACCCCGTGCGCTGATGGACCGCTTCAATATTGAAGTGATTGCTACCACCGAAGGTGCGCTTGATGCCCTTCCCCATCACGCAGCGATTAAAGATACACCGTGGGCAAAGCGGGTAATCACCACCTTTAGACCTGATGATGTAGTCGATGCTTCACGCGAAGATATTGTTTCAAACATTGAGAAACTGGGTGAACTCACCGGTGAAGACACTGCAACCTGGCAGGGCTACCTGAATGCAATTCGTGCACGACGTGCCGTCTTTAGAGAGCACGGGGCGACAGCAACCGATCACGGACACCCAACGGCGAACACAGCTGATTTAAGTGAAGCTGAGTGTATTGCTTTATTCGATAAAGTAAGAAGTGGAAACAGTAACGCTGAAGAGCAAGAGCTATTTAGAGCGCAAATGCTTACCGAATTAGCGGGAATGAGTGTAGAAGACGGCATGGTGATGCAAATTCACCCTGGTTCGTTTAGAAACCACAACAGTCAGCTCTTTGCACAGTTTGGTCGCGATAAAGGCCACGACATTCCAATGCAAACAGATTTTGTTAAAGCGCTTCGCCCGTTACTCGGTAAATACGGTAACGAGCCTAACCTCGACATTATTCTATTTACATTAGATGAAACCACGTACAGCCGTGAATTAGCGCCACTTGCAGGCCACTACCCTTGCCTGAAACTCGGTCCTTCTTGGTGGTTCCATGATAGCCCTGAAGGGATGTTGCGCTTTAGACAGCAAGTGACAGAAACCGCAGGTTTCTTCAATACGGTTGGTTTTAACGACGATACGCGCGCGTTCTTGTCTATACCTGCACGTCATGATGTTGCCAGACGCATTGATTGTCGCTTCCTTGCACAGCTAGTTGTGGAGCACCGCATCAGCGAAACAGAAGCGGCCAGCATTGCAAGAAAACTCACTTATGATTTTGCTAAACAAGCGTACAAACTGGGGTAATCATGACAAAGCCGTTATCAATTTCAACGCTACCTCTTTTAAGTGACAGCGTAAGTAAACCAAATTACGACCTGGAAGCAACCGGTTGTGGCATTGTGCATATTGGTCCAGGCGCCTTTCACCGTGCGCACCAAGCGTATTATACCGAAAAGGCGCTGGCTTATGGCGGTGACTGGCGCATTCACGGTGTGTCAATGCGCAGCGCATCACTTAAAGAAGCGTTAGCTACGCAAGACAACCTGTATGCTTTGTGTATTGTTGACAACGAGCCTGAAACTCACATTATTGGCGCAATTAAGACCCTTTCTACATTAGCACATGATCGTGAAGACATTGCTGCTGCGCTGGTAGACAAGCAAACTAAGATTGTGACGCTTACCGTGACAGAGAAGGGCTATTGCCTTAATGCACAAGGTCATCTAGATACTGATCATCCAGATATTAAAGCTGATTTAGTCACGCCAGAAACACCGGTAAGTGCAGTTGGCCTAATTGTGCAAGCGCTAGCACAACGTAAGCAGTCAGGCTATGCAGATATTACCATTATCAGCTGTGACAACGTGTCGGACAACGGTAAAAAGCTGCAAAAAGCGGTGACCGAGTTCGCCAATAAAACGGATGAATCACTCGGCCAATGGATCAGCGAGAACATCGCCTTCCCCTGCACTATGGTTGACAGTATTACGCCAGCAACTGAAGACAGCTTTAAAGCTAATGTTGCCAATGAACTGGGTCTAACCGATAACTGGCCTATTCAGCGAGAGGCATTTACTCAATGGGTGGTTGAAGATAATTTTTCTGGCCCACGACCTGCTTGGGATAAAG
This sequence comes from Alteromonas sp. ABH4_454, assembly GCF_056311775.1. Taxonomy (NCBI): domain Bacteria; kingdom Pseudomonadati; phylum Pseudomonadota; class Gammaproteobacteria; order Alteromonadales; family Alteromonadaceae; genus Alteromonas; species Alteromonas sp. ABH4_454. Next base: position 3,434,866 of record NZ_CM149972.1, read on the forward strand.
TTGGCGTTACTTTCACTCATGATGTGAGCTTCTTTGAAAAAGCTAAGCTTCGCATTCTAAACGGCACACATTCAACACTGGCCTACATAGGGTTATTGCTTGGCAAGGAAACCGTATTCGACGCAATGCGTACCCCAGCCATAAAGCAACTGATTCAAACCATGTTGAAAGAAGAAATTGTTCCGTCTCTATCCAGTGATAACGAGTTTGCCGATAGCGGAACACAAGACTTCGATCTGAACGCTTACGCACAAGACATTGTTAAGCGCTATGAGAATAAGCATATTCGCCACCTGTTGTCGCAAATTGCTTGGGATGGGTCACAGAAAATCCCATTTCGAATTCTCGACACAGTACGCGATAACCTAAAAGCAAAACGAAACATTGATTTGCTCTGTAGTGCCGTTGCGGCATGGTGCCTATTTGTAAACAACAAGGTACGTTTAAACGAAACTATCACCGACCCGCTAGATAGTATGTTAAGGGCTACAGCAAAATCAGTAGACTTTCAGGCAATAGAACTTGCAAAAAAATTGCTATCTCTTGAAATCATGTTCGCCGAACTGTCGGTAAACACTACGTTCAAAGAAAAAGTGCTCGAAAAAGTTGATCAGCTGCTTAACATTTTATCGCACGAAAACAGCAACGAAAGTCAGCAAGGTTCTGCTCCCACTACGTTAACAGAAAGTTCGCTAGATTCACTAAAAGGAACCGCGTGATGAAAAGTACCTTTTCCATGCTTAAAGGCGCCCCCTTACTCCCTATTATTCAGCCTAAATCTGTTGACGAGGGGCTTCACTTAGCAGAAGCAATTGCAAATAGCGGCCTGTGCAACATAGAAGTAGTGAAACGCAGCGACGCAGCATTTGAAGCCCTGTCAGCGATTAGAAAACAGTTTCCTGAACTCGTTGTGGGTATGGGCACATTGTTAAATCGCAACCACGTATTTGAAGCGTTGGATGCAGGCGCGCAATTTTTGATAACGCCCACAAGCTCAGAGACATTGCTCGATACTCTGATTGCTTCTAATGCACCCTTTTTGCCTGGCGTCGCTACGCCTGCCGATATTCTTTTGGCGCACCAAAAAGGCATTCGCGAGATGAAGTTCTTTCCTGCGAGTCTTAGCGGCGGAACCCCTTTTCTTAAAGCGATTTCAAGTGTATTTAGCGATGTTTGCTTCTGCCCTACCGGCGGCATTAATGGCGACAACGCGAATGAGTATCTCTCGCTTGGCAATGTTCGAGCAGTAGGCGGTACATGGATGATGCCGAAGGCAGCCATTGACGCAAAAAATTGGCAAGCTATAACTTTGGCATGTCAACAAAGCCTCACATTGTTTGATGAGGCTGCGGCATGAGCATCGTTGATACCAAACAAAGAATGGTTATTTTTGGCGAGTGCATGGTAGAGCTTCGAAGCACTCAGCGTGAATCATCAGTTAGGACGTGTGATGAAAACACAAATAGCGATTTGATGACGAAAAGCTTTGCTGGCGACACCTACAACACTGCGGTTTATTTAAAACGCTGTTTGCCTTCATCTTCCATTAGCTACTTAACAGCGATCGGCGCAGACTTTTTAAGCGATGAGCTGCTGTTTAAAATGGGTGAGCACGAAATAAACACTGATTTAGTATTTCGCTCGTCGTCGCGTAATCTCGGTTTGTATATGATCCGCAACGACAATGAAGGTGAAAGAACCTTTGCCTATTGGCGTAACCAGTCTGCTGCAACTCAAACGCTTAATATTATGAACGGCGCTGAATTTACGTGTGACTGGTTTTACTTGAGCGGTATCTCTATTGCTATTTTAGATGACGAACAGCGCGCTACACTTTTCGAACTAATTTCATCCCTCAAGGCCAAAGGCAGTAAGATTGCCTTTGATCCTAATTATCGAGCTCGCCTTTGGTCATCTCAAGAAGATGCCAAGTACTGGACGGGTAAGGCTTATGCTGAAGCAGATTTAGCGTTCCCAGGTGCTGACGACCATTTAATGCTGTTTGGCCACACTAATGCTGATGAAATATTTAGCTATTTAGCCGACAAACAGATTGAAGAAATCGTTATGAAAAACGGGGCAGTCGGCGTTCATATACTCTGCCACAAAGAACAATGTATTGTACCTGTTGAGCGTGTTGAGCAAGTGGTTGATACAACAGCTGCTGGCGATGCATTCAATGGCGGTTATTTGGCAGCTCGACTTGCAGGTAGAAAGCCTGTTGAAAGCGCGAGCTATGGAGCAAAAGTGGCAGCCACCGTAATAACCTACCCAGGTGCCATTATATCAGGCGATGCCTTCACTAATCACATACCGTCGCTATAGTCGGTATGTGACATTCCCTTTTCTCTTTTGTCTTCCCTCCTCCTCACTAATCACTCGCCACATACAAAATTGATAACGATGCCTCAGCAAGTTAGCTAAGATAGGTTGCACTGCGTTAGTTTAAATAGGCGCGGCATACTAGGTATACTGGCGCGCCGCTTTGTTTAGTTTGATTTATAGAGTGTCTCGATAAACGTATTTTGCTAATGGATGTGCTGTTGCTTTTAGCTCTCGCACAAATATTTGCGCCATTTTTGCAGCACCAACTACGTTCAAGTGAGTGTCGTCATTCTTACCTTCAGGATAGCGCGCATATAGGTCGGCGGGCACCTTAATGAAGTAATGGTTGCTGTTAGGCTCGCCTACCTGAGCAAGAAAATCGCAAGTTAAAGCGTTCATAGGGATAAATGGCACGTTATTTTGTGCTGCCACTTTCTTCGCTGCATCGGCATACGCCAGCAAAGTGCGTTTTAATACACCTTCCTCGGTGAAATGACGCCTGCAAATACTACTTGCAATAATCACTGATGCGCCTCTCGCTTCAACGTCTTGCACAAACTGTTTCAAGTAAGCAGGATAGGCATTTTCCGGGTCAGCATAGCGAGCGGGGTCCGACTGTTTTTGATCGTTGTGACCAAACTGAATTACCACAAAGTCACCTTCAGAAAGATCAGATAACAGCACTTGCCAACGCCCTTCGTCAACAAATCGCTTTGTGCTCCTGCCGTTAGCCGCGTGGTTTTTGATATTTAGATTTGGCAGCATGAATTCAGGAAGTAATTGCCCCCAACCACGTTCTGGATATGCCAACATTGGCTTGTCTGACATGGTTGAATCGCCAACCAAATGTAGGGTAACCGGCTTTTTGTAAGGCGGAGCTTTTGCACTTCCTTCGTTCTCTACAATTCCGGCACTTTGTTCCTTAGCAATGTGGGCATTTGAGCTAGCGAGAACCAAAGTGCTCGAATGAGGCACGTAGCTGTTTTGAAGAGCCGTCGTACTTTCTTGGCCTGCCAATGCAAAACTACTGGCTACAGCAATAACGCTTGCAAAACTGTAGCGAAGCGCGTTGAATATTTTTCCTGCGGTGGAGTTACTTGAATTTCTCACACCTTTTCTCCTTCTCAATATTAGTAGAGTTGCGCTCCAATTAAGTGATAAAGCAGATAGACGCATCAGGAACAATCCGCAATGTCACCTTGTCACAAATAAAAAAGGCCATCATTACGATGGCCAAACACACCCGTCTTCACGGAACACAACATTTAATTATTATCTTAGGCTCACCAATATGCTTGGTCAGTCTGTTATTTTACATAGTATAACGCGCGCCCAAGAAGAACTGACGGCCCGTATGGTTGTATTCACGTACCAAATCCAATGAGCCATCACCCGTGGTAAACAAACGCTCGTACTCGTCAGTTAGGTTAATTACTTCAAAGGTTAACGTGAGTTCGTCGTTTACGTTATAAAATGACGAGAAATCTACCTGCGTTGGCCCTGTCGTGCCGTGTGCAACGTTACCATTGCTGCCAGTAAAGTCTGTCAGGTAATCGTCACGTTTGTTAACTGACACACGCGCGCCGTATTGGTCTGTTTCGTAATACACCGTAAAGTTGTACGATGTTTCACTCATACCTTCGATGTCGTCTGCGTTAACGTGAGTGTAGTTCGACACAATACCCATGTTTTCGAACAGGCCTGGTAAGAAACTTAACGGCTGCTGATAAATAAGCTCATAACCGCTTACACTTCTGTCCTCAGCGTTGATTGGGCTACTATGCTCGTATGGAATAGTACGAGGGTCTAGCGCAATTACAGGGTCAAACTGTGCATCGTTATCGATAAAGTCGTAGTAGGCACTATCAACTAGACGCTCTTCAGATGCGCGAACAATCCAGTTATCAATGTCTTTGTAGAACACGGTTGCTGCCAGTAGCGCTTCGTCGTCGAAATACCATTCAACACCAAAATCTACGTTGTCTGAAGTGAACGGGTCAAGGAACGGGTTACCCACGCTTACCGAGCCGTTAATATAATCAAAGCTAGGGTTACCAGGGTTTAATGAGTTCAGGCTTGGGCGCGTCATTGACTGGGTTAGACCAAGGCGTACAACAACGTCATCAGTGGCCTCAAGTGCTAAGTTAACTGCCGGCAAAAAGTTATTGTAGTCATTTTCAATTTGTACCGTTTCGCCTTGAATAAAGCCTTCAGAGGTGGTGGTTGTTTTCACATAGCGTACACCGTAGTTAGCGCGAAGCAGCATATCGCCAATCTCATAACTCGTGTCCATCTCAATATAAGCAGCAGAAGTTTCTTCGCCTACTTGCCAGCTTTGTGCAGAGCGCGGTGTCCAAACTACGTCTAGAAGCTGACTATTTATTGCGTCAAAGTCAGCAACAAGAAATGGGTCTAGAGGACCATCAAAGCCACTACCGAAATCGTCTACCGGCATCATTTCAGCAAAGCCGACCGCCGAATCTTGATCTGGGAAGCCATTAATTTGCTCTTCACTGTAGGTTACTACGCGGTCGTTGTAGGCGAAGCCCGCCTTGATAGTTACTTCGTCGCCAAGGTAAGTGGCATCAAACTTAACCGTATCGTTTTCGCGCAATACATCAGTAGCGCGTAAACGACCATCTGAAAGATTATAGTTACTTGCATCGTTAACGTCATAACCGTAAGTGAGCTGCGGAGCGTTAATGTTATTACTAAAATCAAAACCGTAGCTGGTTTCTTCTAACAGCGTCATGTTGTAACGATACTGCTCTGAACGAGCATCAGATTCTGCAGTGCCGGCCATCATATCTAATTTAATATTTTCACCAATAAACCACTCGCCAGAAATCACAAATTGACTAAAGTCAGTGGTTGATTCCTGCAAACGACTCTCTATACGTGACTTGATACCGTCGTAACTTCCGGCTAGAACCTGTTTGCCATTAGGATGTACTGTAATAGAAGTGGGTGTAATCTCTGAAAACGTACTTCTAAACATATGGAAGAAATTGTACATAGTACGGGTGTTATCTAGTTTAGATACCAAACCGTCTAAGGTTAAAGTGAAATTATCAGTGGCAGCCCACTGGATAGAACCCGTAAAACCGGTACGCTCTTGGTCATTACCAAAGTAATCAGGTCGTGGAAGGCGTGGCGTCCACAAGCAGTTGATGGGATCAACAGATTCGCCTTGAAACTCGCAATTACCCACGTCTGGCGCGCCGTTCACCACAGTATCAGACGTGTCTGCAAAAATACCGCCGCCATCACGAACCGGTGTTGTCCAACGAACGGTACCGAAGCCTTCTTGCCTTACTGTGCGCTCTGAGAAAGCGGCCGAGAAAAGCACGCCCACCTTGTCGTCAGCGAAACGGTTACTGATCATGAAAGCTGCGCGAGGATCGGTCTCTTCAGTAATGCTGTTATAGCCACCTTGAAGGGACGATACGAATTTAAAGCCGTCATAATCGAACGGTTTTGCGGAGTACAAATCAACGGTACCTGCAATACCGCCTTCTTCCATTGAAGCTGTAGGCGACTTCTGAATATCTACACGATTAAACAGTTCAGAAGCGAAAATATTAAAATCAAAGCCACGTCCACCGTTTACGCCACCGCCTGAATCTGTTCCATCTGTACTTGCTGGTACTTCCATGCCATTAAGTGTTGTACGGGTAAATGATGGGCTTAAACCGCGCAAGGTAATTTGACGGCCTTCTCCACCCTCACGAGAAATCGCTACGCCTGGAACGCGCTGAATAGACTCTGCAATATTTAAGTCCGGGAATTTACCAATGTCTTGCGCAACAATTGATTCTTTACTGTTAACTGATGTTCGCTTTTCCATCAGTGATTTATTAAGTGATCCACGAAAGCCAGATACCTCTATGACCTCCATATTTTGCGCTTCGGTTTCACTGGCTTGTTCGTCTGTGGCTTCTTGTGCATGAATATGTGCGCCTGACAACGCTAGCGTAACAAGAACAGCGAGTTGCTTTTTCTTTGGTAACATTGTTGTTTCTCCGGTTTTTATATTTATAAGCGACGCACATACTAAGAAAAAGTGAAAATGCTTCTGAAACGCGTGTGGACCTTTCAAATTAACACAAATTCAACATTTACCGTATTTAACCATTTCACTTCCCTTTATGCCACCGGATAACATTTTGGAGGTCATTGCCGCCAATAATCTATATTAACCAATAGCACGCTTTGGCTGTTAAGGAAGCGAAAACGCGTCAATTCTAATTAATTCTCTACAGTGGTTTTGTAACCACCAAAACCATGAATAAGAAGCATTGCAGGGTACAGCTCTATTTTTTATCAACGCAAAAACTTCCCTTCGGCAATAATGTAAACCCCGAAAAAACACTCAAGCTTTACATTTGATTTACATCCTAATTAGATATGCTACCGGTGGCAACTATTTTATTGAAAAAATTTATTATATGTATAAGTTCAGAAGATAATATTGATCGCAAAAGGCAATCTAGACCTAAGCCAAATGAAGAGAAAAAATTAAATTTAATCTCTTATATACATATACTTAGTTAAAACTTACAGCTTTTACTTGACGTAAAATAAAAGTTAAAAAATATAAATAATTTCGTTGACATGCAGGCAAATAAAAATCATTATGCTACCGGTAGCACAGAGTGTATTTACAATGTTATAAAAATAAGGGTTTGTTATGCTAAAAGGTATTCTACGCGCCGCTTCCGTTATAGCTTGCACGGCGTTTGTTTCTTCGGCTGCTGATGCAAATGATTGGGTGAAAATGCCTCTTGATAACACGCAATCGTGGTCTATGAGAATGATAGAGTCTGAAATGGTGCGCTTTCCTGGAGCTTGGCAAATCGATTGGGACGAGACGCCACAATGGGACTACGTTCATGGTCTCAACCTTCTCGCGATAACAGAAGTGTATCAAGATACTAAAGATCCTCGCCTTCTGTCTTATGTAAAAGGCTACTACGACATGCTGGTTCAAGATGACGGAAGTATTAAGACATACGATATCAACAAGTTCAATATTGATATGGTTAACCCGGGTAAGGTGTTATTTTTTCTTTATGAAGAAACTGGCAACCCTAAATACAAAAAGGCAGCCGATCTTTTAAGAACTCAACTCACTGACCACCCGCGTACAGAGCAAGGCGGTTTTTGGCACAAGAAACGCTATCCAGACCAAATGTGGCTTGATGGCCTATACATGGGGGCTCCCTTCTACGCTGAATACATTATTAAGTACGGCGATATGAAAGAGCTAGACGACGTATTTTTGCAATTTGAACTCATTGAAGAGCACCTTTACGACGAAAAAACAGGCCTCCCCTTGCATGGCTGGGACGCATCTAAAAAGCAAAAGTGGGCTGATAAAGAAACAGGTCTTTCTCAACATCACTGGTCACGTTCGCTAGGTTGGTATGCTATGGCAATGGTGGATGTGCTAGAAGTTGTTCCTGCAGAGCACCCAAAAACACCGTGGCTAAAAGCGCGCTTTAAAGCGTTTATCGACGCTACGCTTACCTATCAACATAATTCAGGCACCTGGTATCAGGTTACTGACTTGGGAAGCCGTGAAGGAAACTACCTTGAAGCATCAGGTACAGCAATGTTGACCTACGCTATGGCTAAAGGTGCAAGCCTTAAGTTTCTTTCTAAGGAATACAAAGCTCATGCAGAAAAAGGGTTTGCAGGACTCCTTGATCAAATGATTTCGGTTAATCCAGAAACTAACGTTATCAGCCTTGAACAAGTTTGCGCTGTTGCTGGTCTTGGTGGAAATCCATATAGAGATGGTTCATTCGACTACTACATGAGTGAGCCAATCAGAGCAAACGACGCGAAAGGTGTAGGCCCATTTATTCTGGCCGCACACTACCTAAATAAGTAGAAAGCACTATATCGTAATGCAAGGAGTCTATGATGGCCCAACCTAAGTCAATGAGCACTAGACGACATTTTTTAAAGTCCGGTCTCGCCACCACTGTAGCAGCTTCTGGGATGGCTGTAAGTGTTCCTACATTTCTATCCGGATGTGCAAGTGTGACCGAAACAGGAAGGACGCAACGCCAGTGGGACGCTGAAGCAAACCTTATTAAAGGGATGATAAAGCGCCCCACCTTTGCAAAGCGCGAAGCTAATGTTACCGACTTTTCAAATGAAAATGGCAGTGACTTTAAGCAAGCGTTACATGCAGCTATCGACCAAGTCGCACGCCAAGGTGGTGGCAAAGTGGTTGTGCCAAAAGGCGACTGGCTATGCAGCGGCCCAATTCACTTACAGTCGAATATAAACTTGCATATTGACGCAGGCGCAACAATTCGATTTTCTACAAACCCTGATGATTACAAACCATACGTTTTTACTCGCTGGGAAGGTATGGAGTTGATAGGTTACTCCCCTCTTATTTATGCTTTTGAGCAAAGTAATATCGCAATTACCGGCAAGGGTACGCTTGACGGTAGCGCGGCGAAAGACAATTGGTGGCCATGGAAAGGTAAGTGGAAGGCTTCAACATGGGGTGATGATCCGGTTGAAAACCAAAAATACACCAGAGATACGCTTCAGCAAATGGTAGAAAATGGGACACCCGTTAGTGATCGCGTTTTTGAAAATAACTACCTGCGCCCTCCGTTTATACAACCTTACCGCTGTGAAAATGTACTTATTGAGGGCATTACCATTCTGCGTTCTCCATTTTGGCTGGTTAACCCTGTGCTTTGCAAAAACGTCACCGTAAACGATGTGTACTGTAAAAGTTTCGGCCCAAATTCGGACGGGTGCGACCCCGAAAGCTGCACAAACGTACTTATATCTAACTGTACGTTTGATACAGGAGACGATTGTATTGCCATTAAATCTGGACGTAATGCAGACGGCAGAAGGGTCAATGTTCCCTGCAGTAATATTGTCATAGAACATTGCGAGATGAAGGCGGGGCATGGCGGTGTTGTAATAGGCAGTGAGATATCCGGCGGTGTAGAGAATCTCTATGCACAGTATTGCACCATGAGTAGCCCTGATTTAGACCGCGGCATTAGAATTAAAACCAACAGTATTCGGGGTGGGCACCTGAAAAATCTAAACTATCGCAATATCGATATTGGGACGGTGAAAGACGCCGTTGTCGTGAATTTCTTTTACGAAGAAGGTGATGCAGGCAACTTCCCTCCTCTGTTAGAAGATATCACCATAGAGAACTTGAACGTTGCTTCTGCTAACCGAGCCTTTGTACTTCGCGGGTATGACCATACGCCCATTTCCGGCTTGACGTTAAATAACATAACGATAAAACGTGCGCTCAAAGATGCTGTTATCGAAAATGTGGCGCACCTTTCTATAAATAATGTGTTTATTAATAATCAACCGTTTAACGAGCGTGGGTTGTAGAATAAATACTATGGAATTTAATAAAGCACGTGTCAGTCTTAGTTTAGCCTTTGTGTTGCTAACAGGCATCATTTTCAGTGAATTGAGCGCGGCGATGCCAGTAACTACTGATGTAGTAGTAGCTAAATCACATGACAGTAACTTGACTAATGAATCGTTACCTCGTTTTAACTCTGTGTCCGAAGCTGTTGCTTATATCGAATCTCACGAGCCACAAAAAGACAAAGTGTGGACCGTTTTTATAAGCGAAGGCATCTATCGAGAACGTGTCGTCATTAACGCTGATAATGTCCACTTGGTAGGCCAGTCGCAAGAAACAACGACTGTCGTTTTCAATCGATATGCAGGTCAAAAGGTCGCAGAGAACTCTGAAGAAAAATGGGGAACCCGCCGTACTGCCACGGTAGAGATTTTAGGTGATAACATCACTATCGAAAATATTACAATCGCCAATGACTTTGATTATCCCGGTAACGAGGTCAAAGCAAAAGATGACCCTACTCGGTTATCAGGTACGCAGGCAGTAGCGCTTAAAACCGATGTGAACTCAGATCGCACTTACCTTAAAAATGTGGCACTCTGGGGTTATCAAGACACCCTCTATTTAAAAGGTGACCGCGCTTTGATTGAAGGCGGAACAATAGCAGGTCATATTGACTTCATTTTTGGTGAGGGCACAGCATTTTTTGAGAGCGTTTCAATTGTCTCACGAGCACGTCATTCAGGTGGTGACAGCGAAGGACTTACGGGCTACATAACCGCCCCAAGCACCCATTTACAGCGCCCATATGGACTTACTTTCAATAACTGTAGGCTTGAAAGAGAAAACGATGTTCCAGATGAAAGCGTGGCACTAGGAAGGCCTTGGCACCCAACAACCACCTTTTCAGATGGCCGTTATGCAAACCCTTTCGCTGTAGGCAAAGCGACCTTTATTAATACCTATATGGACACTCATATTACTCCAACTCGATGGACTACTATGGGAGGGACTACACCAAAAGGTACAAAGAGACCATTTAGTCCCCACACAGAAGCACGGTTTTCCGAATACCAATCTTTTGGAGATGGTGCACCTAAAGAAGCCGCATCACCTGCAATTGACTCCCATTTTCTAAACGATAAAGAAGCAGAGTTTTACACTAAGGACGCGGTATTGCGTGGCTGGGTGCCAAACGATTTTCCAAGCGATGATGAATAGGGTCACTTAAAAAAGTAATTTGCTCAGCACATTGCGTAACCACTTGGCATCTATTATCTTTTAGTTACCACTGTGCATTTCTTTACCTTATGTCCATACGTTTTCGATATATTGTTGCTTTAGCGCTAACAGCGTCGCTGATTACCTTGTCTTTTTTAATTCTTTCAGGGTTAATTAAAGAACAAAAGCAAGATGGTGAAATTATCAATATTGCAGGCCAGCAGCGTATGCTGTCGCAACGCATAGCGATGCTGGCAACTTCATCGACATTGTGTGGAAACAGCCAAGAATTAGGCTACTTACAACAAGACCTTGCTAAATTTGAACAAAATCATAAGTATCTTACCTCTTTAGAACATCTGCCAATTCAAATCTTTAGTACTTATTTTCAGCAAGGACAGCTAGATGCAAAAGTTAAAAACTTCGTCGATAGAGCTGAGACCTTGTTAACAAATGCACGTTGCGAAACGACTTCTCTTATGCCGGTTGAAGAGCTTACGTCGCTTCTACAGCAGCTAGACAATGTTGTGAACCAATTCGAACAGGACGCAACATCACGTGTAGATACCGTCCTTACTATTGAAATGTACCTGTGGCTTGCAGCACTTGCTCTACTGGTTATAGAAGCCGCGCTTATTTTCTTTCCTATGGAGCGTCAGGTTAAACGCTCTATTAACGCGCTAGAGCACTCGAAAGAATTAGCACAAAATGCCGCAGAAAAAGCCGAGAAAGCCAGTAAAGCAAAATCAGAATTCCTTTCAAGCATGAGCCATGAGTTACGTACGCCTATGAATGGTTTATTTGGCATGATAGAGCTGGCGATCGATAATCCGGAAAAAAGTAACTTGTACTTAAAAAAGGCTAAAACAGCCGGCCGGCAGCTATTAGTTTTGATTAACGACATTCTCGACATATCTAAGATAGAGGCTGGCAAAATCAAGATAGAACAAGCCCCTGTTGATTTATTACAAATACTAGACGATGTGGTGTCGTTACAACGGGTTTATTGCCAGCGTAAAGGGCTCGAATTTCACTATTTAAAAGACGCTAATCTTCCCCATGTTATTCAAGGTGATATAACGCGAATAGCGCAAATCTTACACAACCTGCTAAGCAACGCGATTAAGTTTACGGCCGAAGGCTCGGTAACGCTAAAAGTGACACACGCTAAACATGAAAATGGCAATCGCCTTATCTTTGATGTTATCGATACAGGCATTGGCATTCCCTCTTCTAAGCTAGAGAACATTTTTAAAAAATTTGAACAAGCTGACCAATCTACAACACGAGAATTTGGTGGCACAGGGCTAGGGCTAAGTATCGCAAAACAGCTAGCTAACTTAATGGGTGGCGACATAAATGTGGTCTCATTCTCAGGTCAAGGCAGTACATTTACTTTCACAATGCTGACAAGAGAAGCACAGCTCCCAGAAATCGATATTGTGCCTAGCGTTAACTTGCGTTGTGCAATCATTGACGACCTACAAACCAGTCGCGAATACTTTGAGCACATCGTTGCGTCTATGTCGATTAAGCCCTGTAGCTATGAAAGTGCGAAAGCATTTTTAGATGACAAACCGTTTAATTTTGATGTCATAATTCTTGACCTTTCTATGCCAGGAATGAGCGGCGTAGATTTACTTCATCATCTTAAAAATTTAAAACCGCCCAAATTTCCTAAAGTAATATTAATTTCGGCTGAGCTAGAAAGATTGGAAGACGAACACGAAATACTCGAAAGTATTTGGAAGACTCATGCAAAACCAATCAACCGACGTGAACTGGAAAATGATTTAAGTAAGTTGATTGAAACAAAGCCTGTTAGCCGCCAAGAGATTCAAGAACTCAATAAAAAGAAACGGATACTATTGGCTGAAGATAACGAAATTAATGCTGAGATTGTCAAAGCTATATTGCAAACTGAAGGATACAAATATCTGCATGTTAAGAACGGCCAAGATGCCGTTGAAATATGTAAACGACACAACTTCGACCTGATACTTATGGATTGTAACATGCCGATTATGGGCGGTATTGAAGCCTCAATTATTTTGAGAAAAACACTGGAAACTAACACTCCTATAATCGCACTGACCGCAAATGCATTTGCAGAAGATAAAGAAGAGTGCTTAGATGCGGGCATGGATGATTTCTTAGCGAAACCATTGGATAAAGACACCCTACTCGCTACGATTAAAAGATACATCAGTTAATAAAGACGCTTGTACTTATGGGCTAGGTTTACCAAACATCAATATTAACGAAAATAAACGGTCTCTAAGCGGTATAAGCTTCTTGCTCGCCTACATAGCCTGGGGCAATAGCAAGGTTGTCAGTGTCTGCCAAACTCTGCTGATTTCTAAGCCAAAGCTGGTATTCACCGGTGCGTAAACTGGCATGCTTTGTACAGTCAACATTCCAACGCCTTAACAAATACCCTGCCATGGCTGCGCGCACTTCTAACGTCAACACGCCTTCTTCCATAGCGTAGTCGAACTCTATCGCAGTAGAATATTTAATATTCTTCGGGTGGGGCACAATTTCAAGTGAGATAAGCCTTCCCCACTCTTCATCCTGCTCAATGCATTCATGAGTTTCAGGTTCGGTTTTAACCGTTACCTTACTAATTCTTGTAAGCACAAAATCGCGAAAGCTTTGAGATTTTCTGTCGAACGCTCGCACATGCCAGCGCTGGCCATTATCAACAATACTATGCGGAACCAGTTCTCGTGCGCCACTGCCACTAGACAGCGATGTGTAAATAACGCTCATCGCCTTTTTGTTTACTATGGCTTGTACTACTTTCGCCACCACAAAAATATCAGGTACGTTCAGCGAAGACGCACTTTCTACGGGGAAATGTACATCGCCAATAGCATCGAAACCGTCCGATATATCGTTAGCAAGCTTTACCAAGGTACGTTTTGCATCGTGTTCAAAAACCGGAACGAAGCTTTCTGTTTGAAAATAACGTTTTTCCCTCGGGTCATAAATTAAGTTATCAGGCGCAAGTTCTTTATACAGCGTAAAGTCACGAGAGCCGGCCGATAAACCCACTTCAAACCGATTGATTAAATCTTGGCGATGAATGGCCCCTTTAAACAAAAGGCAGAAGTCGATATACGCCAGTCGTTGGCGTTGAGAAAAAGAAATGGTTTCTAACATGGTGCGCGCTTATTGTATTTTTATTCAGTGTGGTTCATTTAAAGCCGCATGTAAATAGCAAAAGACATAAAAAAAGCCCAGCACTTGTCTGGGCTTAAACGTTTAGCGTTTAAGGTTTATGATTTCGCACGCTTGCGAGCGAAAAACATACCACCTAACGCCAGTAGCGATAGCGCAAAGGTACCTGGTGCGGGTACTTGAGCGATGGTGAAGCTTGCGGTTTCTGGCATAGCCGTTTCAGGTGAAAGTGGACCTACTGCAGGGTCTACAAATTGATTTTGCAGAAATGTAAATGGCGATATATCGCTGCCGAAAGAAGTAGCTAAAAACTGCGCGCGATAAAGGCTAATTTCATTTTGCCCCTGCTGCGGAGCTGTTGCACCTAATCCGCCGATTGACTCAGCAAAAAGAGCTGTACCTTCAAACCTTGCCAAAAATAACTCAGGCGCAAAAGTAGGCCCTCCTGGGAACGTCGGTATTACTTGAGTACCAAACGGCATAAGGCTTTCAATACTATTATCAATAAATTGCAATACACTATTATCAAAGCTAAATGCTGTATCATAGCCAGACATGAGAGTCTGTACGCCATTATTGAATAAGCCTGAAATACTTACTGTAACGGTCACTGTATCACCGACATTATAAATCTCTTTATCTGTCGTCAAACTAATTATTGCTGCATTTGCATTGAAAGTAGCGGCAGCCATTAATAGTAAAAAGAACTTTTTCATTGTTATTTTCCTAAAATTAAATTGCACAGTTAGCGCGTGTACACATCGCCATTAATGCCTGAATATCGAAGAAGCTAATCTGGCCGTCGCCGTTAAAATCGTAGTTTTCACCCGTCGCTTGCCCTTGTAAAAACAGTTGATAGAAAGCAATGATATCGTTGTAATCCACATCGTTATCACCATCAAAATCTCCAACTGTTACTTCTTCTGGGAAGTTAAGCACTACCACTACTGGGTCGTGATCAGACGAGCGATAAGCATCAGCGCCGTAGTAACTAGAAAGCTGGGTTTCAGTCTTATATTCAACGTTATAGTCGAACACGCGAGGTTCATCGGCATTAATGTGCCATACCGTTGCATCTACCACATATTCAGTTAATGAAGGGCTTGATAAAGCGTGATCTAAGTAACCTACTTCGCCGCCGAAGCTATACGAATAAGCGCTGTCTCCATCAAAGAAGTTAACCAAGTTACTGTAGCCAGCCTCTTCAAGCGCAAGGATAGGTTCCTCTTTCGCATAGGCATTCAAATCACCCATTACGACAACGCGGTCAGACAAGACATCACTGTTTTGTTCAACAAGAGAAATTAGGCCTTGTGCTGCTTGGGTACGAAGTTCGTTCCAACACCCTTGACCGTCACCTAAATCAGCGTTGTTGCCTGTCGCGTCCCCACAACTTCCTTTTGACTTAAAGTGGTTTATCGCTAGGGTAAAGTCTTCGCCATTACTGTTCACGCTAAAACTTTGTAGTAAAGGTTGACGGTTGCCATAGTCAAATGGCGCGTCAGATGAAGTCACAGGGTTACCCTGTAGCGAAACTACTGCTGGTTTATAGATAATACCTACAGCAATTTCATCACCGCCTAGTTGAGACTCTAATGCAACATAGCTGTACTCATCGCTGCCGAGTTCAGCGTTAACGCTGTCAACCAATGTCGCAATCGCCGATTCACTGCTGTAACCATCGTTTTCAATTTCAACAAGGCCAAGTACGTCAGCATTCATCGCTACAATAGCTGCAATGGTTTTCGCTTTCTGACGCTCGAATTCAGCAACTGAATCTGCGCCACGAGATGTGGGGAATTCCGGGCCATTGAAGTAGTTAAGCACATTAAAGCTAGCCACTTTTACATCACCGATAGCATTGAGCTGTGGTGCAGCAATTCGTGGGTTAGTGCCTACGGTTTGAATATCACCAACAGGAATAAGGTTGTAAGCACCAAAGGCGTAATGTAAAACACCTTCCAAAGCTTCGATACTGTTGCCCAAACGTAGAGGGTTGTTGTGCGATAATCCACCTACAGGGAAAGGAATATCATCCAAATTCTGTGATGTTTCTCCGTCATCAACCAATAAGGTATTTCGTGCATTGATTTCGGCTAGTGCCAACGCATCTTGTGAACCCGCTACAAACTGATTAGTAGGAATGAATAAGCGTTCTGAAGACACGTTGAACTGACCATAACGCCCAAGATTGTAGATATCAGAAACTTTAAGGGTTTGCTCAAAACTAATATGCATGCCCTCTAGTGCTTCTAAATCAGTATCAAGGCTAAATGGCATAGCAACAGGTGTGTAAAGCACATTACTACCTACACCCGTAACCTCGAGTTCTGCAGACAGGGTTAATTGGGTTACACCAAAGCGCTCGCCTACTGTACCTTGCAAACGCACCGCATCCCCTGCTTCTGGCAGGTTAAATGAGCCTGCGTAAACGAACACACCTTCAGAAGTTGCCGGGTTATCGTCTGAATCACTTGCTTCTTCCTGAACAAAGAAACCGCTCATGGCAGGTACAACTTTGGTGACTACTGCTTCAACAATCACATCCGTGCCGACAAGCGCTGATTCTTCACTGTCGCCTTGAATTGCGCTGATAAGTACTACTTCAGCAATTGGATCTGTTGGGTCTGTAGGGTCCGTCGGGTCGGTTGGCTCACTTACTGAACCGTTGTGAGAACCAAAATTACTTAGCGTATCTTTTGCAAAGCTATCCCATTCATCAGTGGTAAAAGCAGGGTTTCGGTTTGGGTTTCCGCCAGTCACTGTACTCTTACGTACTAATGTGACGTCTTTGCCCCAATTAGTCTTAACGCCAAAAGTACCCAATGCATCTACAACTTGACCGTTGTAGACAAGCTCAACGTAATCGTCGCCGTTGAAATTCATTACGAAACTGCTGAGTGTAGAACCAGTTGTAAGTAAAGCATCAGCTTGGGCGTGAGCGAATGTTGCTACGCCACCTGCAGGAATTTCACCCTCAAGCGCCAGTACTTTACGGTCGGCATCGGCAGTATCACCGTTTGAAAGTAAAACTAACTCGTAACCAGACAAGCTCACAGGTTGAGTCGAGCTATTGAAAAGCTCTATCGCTTTGTTATAGCTACCACCCTCAATGTACTCTGAGATGTAAACGCTATTGGTTGACGGCCCAGTATCACCACCAGTATCGCCGCCTGTGTCACCACCAGTATCACCGCCTGTGTCACCACCGGTATCACCACCTGTGTCACCGCCTGTGTCTCCGCCTGTGTCACCGCCGGTATCACCACCTGTACCGTCGCAGTTGTCGTTATAAATAAGTGAAGCAAGTTCAGGCTTATCAATAAACGGGTTACGGTTCCCTTGGAATTCAAACACACGCTCGTTACGGCGGCGCTCAAATTCATCGACTGGATCGCTCTCGTGCCACTGAAGCAGCACACAAAGCTTACCAAATGCAGCTTCGTCGGTAGACGTTAAGCGGTTTAACAATACTAAATCTTCTTCGGTATCACCTGCGGTGTTACCGTCGTAACGCACATCCATATAAAGCATAGAGCGAGCTACGTCACCCTTCACTGCATCGCGCGGCTCGAAAGAATCGTTATCAACACGGTTTTCAGGCGCTTCGGCAAGTGCGCTATCGCTGAAGTCAAAATCTAAATTGCCACGAGAGCTATTAACCGAAATATCTGTGGGACGCAGATGAAGAATATCGCTGTATGCAGTTAAGCTTGTACTTGAAAAACCGTGGCTTTTTGCCCAAACATGTTCGCGGTTCCAATTTTCTTGGTTAGAGCTTTGGCTACCGCTTCCGTTGGTAAACTTACCTTGTGATATCCCCTTATAAAACAGGATAACATTGTCAGTATTTGAAGGGTCTTCATCAGTATAGGTAAGCGCCGTCCACACCTCAGAGTATGATAATGTGCGATGACCGTTTTCAATGATGTTGTGCGCTGTTTCTTTCAGTGTTTGTGCACTATCGCCGTTAGCAATAGCGGCATCTAAAGCGGCATAGTAGTCCGATGCTACAAAATCACTCGCTAAATTAATTGCTTCTAAATCTGGGCAGTTAAAGCAAGTACCGCTTAAGAAAAGAAGTTCGTTCGAAGGTTCACCACCGTTATCGGGGTTATTGCCGCCATCGCCGTTGTCACCACCATCGGTGGCATCTGAGCCGCTCACTGAAATACTGTCTAAATTCAGGTATTCAGTACCGGCATTATTAGCCATAGCTACTTTTAATACTAACGAGCTTCCGCTGCCAATTGTCTCATTTACCGTAGCACTATCGAAGTCATCTTCTACGGTATTCGATGCCCCTTCGGTAAGTGTTATAAGCTCAAACGCGCCGCCATCCAGTGAGTAAAATATATCGATGTAGTCTGACGCTTCAAACGTTCCACTTTGAGAAAGTGCTGCATTAATTGTGACTTCACCAGCACTAGCGATATCGATTGATTCACTCAACCAAACCACTTCGCCATCCACATCGCGGGCTTGCATAGCGCCATTTTCTACACGAAACCAATCTGAAGTTGCAGTTAATGCGCCTTTGGAAACGTCAATTGACCAACGCTCTACGCCTTCAAGGCTTAGAACGGCCCCACCGGGATTAGAACCAGTTGCGCCCTTTCCTTGCAATTCACTGGATTCAAAATCTTCCTGCCAAACCGTGTCGGCCGATGCATTTAGTGATACTACGCCCAGTGACAATGCCCCTGCCAACAACGCGTTGACAACTTTCGCTGATTTACTCAGCTTATACTT
Source organism: Alteromonas sp. ABH4_454 (assembly GCF_056311775.1). Classification (NCBI taxonomy): domain Bacteria; kingdom Pseudomonadati; phylum Pseudomonadota; class Gammaproteobacteria; order Alteromonadales; family Alteromonadaceae; genus Alteromonas; species Alteromonas sp. ABH4_454. Next base: position 3,453,722 of record NZ_CM149972.1, read on the forward strand.
TTGTGTGTTACCCTCATTAACCATTTTGCTTTCCGCTTTATTTGTATAAGGAAGGTATAAATTCTTATACATACGTATGCGCAGCAAGCACTTAATGAAAATAATAATATAAACGTCACACGCTATATATATCAACAAGTTACAGCTTTAAAATAAGTTTACTTATTCATTAACTCGACTGAACTTTGGTACAGGAAAAGCTGATTTGTAACATTACTAAGTTGTTTCAGTTTTGAAACATTTCCATGCTGTAATCTTGCGTATGTTACAATTTAAATGCACAAAAAAAGAGCACCTATAAAGCACTCTTTAGTTCTGTGATGGACATTAGACGCACTCACTTACTTTGATTAATGATGCCTCTTTGTCGCTTACGGATTTGCAGGAAAACAGTTTTTACAGCTTTTTCACTGAATAATGGTTTTTCCCTCGAATGGGAATTTAGAACCGATAGCGGCGCAATTGCATTTGCATGGTCTTTATTTGCTGCACTAGTGCTTCACAATTATCAACGACCTCTTTAGCGTAGTCTGTATTGGCTTGGCCTACCTGCTGGATACTGCTCACCCCTCTGTTTACATCGGCAGCAACTGAAGTTTGTCCTTCTGCCAAATTAGCGGCATCCTCGTTCAGCGCAGTGATTCTAGCGACAGCCTCTAGCGCTTGGTTTAACGACTCACCTGCGTGCTTAGTGGTTTCCACGGTCTTAAACGCGGTTTCTTTGTTTAGTTGCATTTTTTCAGAAGCAATACGGCTTCCTTGCTGTAACCTTTCTATCATAATGCGGATCTCTTCCGTTGAAGCCTGCGTACGACTAGCTAGTGAACGCACTTCATCTGCAACCACAGCGAAGCCCCGCCCCTGTTCGCCTGCTCTGGCCGCTTCAATTGCCGCGTTGAGTGCAAGCAGATTGGTTTGCTCTGCAATGTTTCTAATGACTTCCATAACGCCACTGATTTCCTCGCTGGCCTGTGCTAGTTCATTGATTACTTGCACTGATGCGTCGACGTCATTCGCTTGCGATTGGATATCTTTGATAGTTTCAGATAAAACGGTCACGCTGTTTCTTGTATCCGAATCAGCAGCACTAGCTGCGTCACTCGAGCTTCTTATAGTAGTAGAAACACTTTGTGCGTTTTGCTGCATCAACGTGATCGCGTTGTCGATGGATTCGGTTTCTTGACTAAGCTTCGAAACGGTTTCCTTAGAACTCATTGCAGTAGTATTTAGCGCTTCTGATTTTGCCAACATATTATCTGTGGCTTCATCCACGCTTTGAAGTGTTTGTTGTAGTTGAGTAAGTAAACCATTGAAGGCTTTAGCCATGGTACCAAACTCGTCACTGCGGCTTGCCTCAAAGCGAAAGGTAAGATCTCCTTCACCGGTTGAAAGGTTATTAACCACACCAATAAACTCATCGAGTGGTTTTCCAACGATATATTTCACCAATAACCAAACAGTGAGTAAAATCCCCGCGCTGGCCAGCACAATTTTAAGCACTACAGTTATCACCGAACTGCTAACCATCGCTGCTTTCTCGGAAGCTGACGCAGCTAATATGATGTCATAGCCCCATTTAGAAAAAGGCACCACTTCTACAATCCAATTTTCATTTTGATTCAAGGCTTGGGTTACGTTTGCATCGGTAACATGCGATGAATGCATGCGAATGTTACCCTTTGCATCTCGTAGCGCTACGAATCCATCCTCTAAAACATGACTTTGCTTTATCGCTTGCTCTAAAACATGAAGGTCTGCAGAATATCCCACATACCATATACCTACCACTTGTCCGCTGGCGTCAAACATAGGTTCATAACCTGTCAGGTAGGGGCTACCTAGAATATCCACTGCACCATAGTAAGCTTGCTGTTTATTTATTTTCTGAATCGCTTTGCCCGACGGTGCTAACTTAGTGCCTATTGCTCGTTCACCATTTTTAATGACGTTTGTACTCACTCGGATATAGTCATCACCGGTTTTACTGAAAAGCGTTGCTGTACCTCCCATTACGCTGGTCAACCCATCAACTAACTCAAAATCGTTTGCTTGCGGAACATTCCCTAGCCTTAGCTCTAGTGCCTGTGTTGCTTTTACATTGATGTAGTCACCTTGATTGGGAGCACCTAAGGCTTCTCCTCGCTGCTTCAGTAGCGCCATACTGCTTTTCACTCGCTCAAGCATAATGGCGTCGGTCACAGTTAGAATGTTGACTAAGCGGTCGGCAGTGTTTTTCTTCTGCTCTTTAACAAGCTCAGAAATAGACGACGAGGTGGTGACCACAGTGATAATTGCTACAATCAGTGCGAACAAGGCAATGACTGCAGAAACCGAGAACAGAAATTTTCTTTGAATGGACATGCAACATCTCAGGTTAACAGTTAGGTAATAACTCACTCCTTTGACTTTTAATCCATACCATACACGCTTGCCTTTTCGTTTTAGCGGGCTCACGAGTTATTTTATAAATCTAGGCAATTTTTGTGTCAGTGCAAATTGCCCAAATGATTAATTTTTCAAAATTTCCGCAAAAACAAAAATAATGACTTTATTTGTGCGTTACGACACCTTTCTTGAAACCTTGTCACAATCTCAAAATGTCACTTCATATGCACTTTACCGCCCACTATTTTAAGCGCGGGAGTTCCCCGAATCATTGTATTTCTGGCAAACTGAACATTACATGATGGGCAGACTCCCTCTTTATTAGTGTAGTCTTCAACAATCCGCTCTTTAAAGCATTTCACCAAAGCTCCCTTGCCACCTTTTCGGTATTTAAGTAGTGGGAATCTACATTTGGCGCAAAAGATCTGAACGGTTTTCACCGGCCCTTTTGCATTGGGTTTTGCCATAACGTTTTTTCTCTCCTTATATTGTAAATTTCACCTTTTGTTGAAGTGCGACAAATCACAAATCTTGGTTATACTTCAAAGAGGGTGATGTGCCCTTTCACAATAATGTCTCTGCAGTTTATTAACGTAGCAATTTAGCTGAAAGAGAAAGGACTAAAGGTAATACCAATGAAGATAATTGCAGCCCTGTTTTTAATTTTATCGGCACCACTTTATGCGGGCACTGCTGTAATTGTAAATGCTAACAACAATTCAGGTATAGATATCGACACAGTGAAAAAGATTTACCTGGGAAAAGTGAAAGCATTTCCAGATGGCAACCGCGCCATTCCACTCACGTTCGAGCAAGGCAATGCAGCGAGAGATGCTTTTAATAACAGTGTGTTAGGAAAATCGGAATCACAATATTCTGCATTTTGGTCGAAACTAGTTTTTACTGGTCGCGGTACACCACCTGAGATGATTGCATCGGAAGATGAAATGTTGAAATTAGTTGCGACAAATCCAAATACAATTGGATTTATCGATGAGAGCAAAGTTGACGACCAAGTAAAGGTTGTTGGCACGTTTTAAACTGCCCCCTATAAAAAGCTTATTTTAGTCACAGTGCGACACACATTTCTGCGTGTCGCACTGTGTATCTCCAAGTTAGTCTGGGTAACTGGCTAGATAATTAATATTGGCAAATGCCATTATCACGTCTTTCGCAAAGTCTACTCTAGGATGTCGCAGCGCACCTTTCTTCCATACCAAGTAAATCTCGTTTTCAGGCCCACTCCTTCCAAGCGGAATAAGCTCACCTTTAGCGATGGCTTCTTTACAAAGGTAATCAGGTAACACGGAATAGCCTATCCCTGCTTTAATAATGCTGCTTATCGCACGAATATCTGGACATATTGCGGCTACAGGTGACTCGCATGGTGCATTAAACACTTCTGAAAAATATCGGCGAATAAGCGGTAGTTGCTCGTCATAGCTTACTACCTTGTGTTGATTCAATAATGACGCCGTAATCTCTTTATCGCCAATTAATTTACCTTGAACCCGGTTCATCACTAAAATTAAACGCTCTTTGTCCAACATCTGATATTCATACGTGGCGTCTGTGGGCTCAGATGCGGTGATGGCAAGTTCAGCGACGTCGTCTTCTAACAGTTGATAAGTGTTATTTTTATTACCTGTATGGATTACTAAATTTACTTTATCTGCTTGAAGTAAATTGGCCAACGCAGGGCCCGCAACAAAGCTTAAATACTCTGCTGGGCCGGCTAAGTGCAAGGTACCGTGGTCGGTAGATGCGCGACTTCGAATAGATGCTACTTTTTGTTCTAGTGTATCTATGTGACTGGCTACTTGTAGCGCTAAATCATCGGCAATTGCGGTAGGTTCAACGCCCCGAGCTTTGCGTACAAACAACTCTTTACCGACAATATGCTCCATTGCCTGAATATGTGAAGTCACTGCAGGCTGCGACATATGAAGCCGCGATGCTGCACGTGTGATGTTGCCGCTTCGATAAACTTCTACAAAGGTTTTTAACTGTGTTAGGTAAGACATGATTTTCCACCCATCAGATTTTTGATGACTCATCATAATTTATCTGACTTCTGCTTTTAAACCAATAACTCTAAGATGCACGCACTTTCAAATGCGACAGGAATTGCACATGAAAACATCATCATCAATTCTATCACTTGCCATCATCGCAGGGTTATCACAGTCAGCGTACGCTGCAGACGCTGAGTCAGCAAAAGCCAGTAAAGGCGAAGTGCTTGTTCTACTTTCAAGTGAAAATGTAATGCAGCTTGCTGAAGGAAAAACCGAACCTACCGGTTACTACCTCAACGAGTTTGGCGTGCCAGCTAAGGCTTTGGTAGATGCGGGTTACAAGCTGGTATTGGCAACACCTAAAGGTAATGCGCCAGCGGTAGATAAAAAGTCTGTTATTCCACAGTACTTTGATGGCGGCGAATCACAAATGCGAGATATTCAAACATTTGTTGCATCAATAGATGGAATTAATGACACATTGTCGTTAAATGAAGTTATTGCAAAAGGGCTTGATGAGTTTGAGGGTGTATTTATCCCCGGTGGGCATGCTCCGCTTATCGATTTAGCAAACAACCCTCAAGTGGGCGAGATTTTGTCTCACTTTCACAATGAAGGAAAACCCACTGCCGCAATTTGCCATGGCCCAATCGCCTTACTTTCTGGGCAATCTAACCCAAAGGCATTTGAGCTGGCATTGAAAACAGACGAGCAAGCCACATCTGACAATTGGATTTATGAAGGCTACAAAGTGACAATCTTCTCTACACCAGAAGAAGAGTATTTTGAAAGCACTTTAGATGATGCAAAGCTATTATACTACCCAGCAGATGCCATGGCGCAAGCGGGTGGAAATATGGAATACAAAGAAATGTGGGCGCCAAATGTAGTAGTAGACCGTGAACTTATTACTGGCCAAAACCCATTCTCTGACGAACTGCTAGCTGAGAAGCTATTACAACAGCTAAATTCACAAACTAATTAAGGACAGGCAACACGATGCTTAATTTTACATTTAAAAATCAAACCGAAATTTTGTTCGGCAAAGGTCAACTAAGTGAAGTGTCTTCACGTTTGCCGGAACAAGCAAAAGTCCTCTTCCTGTATGGTGGCGGCTCAATTAAGAAAAATGGTATTTACGATAAAGTAAATGCCGCGCTGGAAGGCGCTGACGTTATTGAATTTCAAGGCGTCGAACCAAACCCAGAATTCGAAACATTGATGAAAGCGGTGAATGTGGCCCGTGAAAATGACGTTAACTTCATTCTTGCTGTAGGCGGCGGAAGTGTTATCGACGGCGCAAAATTTGTGGCAGCGGCAGTAAACTTTGAAGGAGACCCATGGGATATATTAATCAAGGGTGCATCTTTCGAAAATCCACTACCTATTGGCGCAGTGCTTACACTGCCTGCAACAGGCTCTGAGAGTAACGGCAACTCGGTAGTAAACAGAAAGGAAACTTCACAGAAGCGCGCGTTTTCATCGGAAACGGTACAGCCAGTATTTGCTGTGCTTGACCCGGAATTCACATATTCACTACCGCCTCGCCAAGTCTCTAACGGTGTAGTTGATGCATTTGTTCACGTAATCGAGCAGTACCTAACTTACCCAGTGAATGCGCCGCTTCAAGACCGTTTTGCAGAAGGTATTTTACAAACCTTAATCCAAGAAGGTCCAAAGGCCCTAGCAACACCTGAAGACTACGACGTACGTGCAAATGTGATGTGGTCAGCAACTATGGCACTTAATGGTCTTATTGGAAAAGGCGTACCACAAGACTGGGGTACTCACATGATTGGCCACGAACTAACGGCCTTACACGGTTTAGATCACGCCGCAACGTTAGCTATTGTGTTGCCTTCGCTTATGTTCGTGCAGCGCGACAAGAAGCAGGAAAAAATACTGCAGCTAGGCGAGCGCGTGTTTGGTATTCAAGAAGATGACAAAGAAAAAGCCATCGACTTGACCATTAAGGCTGTACAAGACTTTTTCGAAACCATGCAGGTAAAAACCCGCCTATCAGACTACGACCTTGAAAAGTCTGCAATTGATGGGCTTATCGACAACTTAGAGCGCAACGGATTAACAGCGCTTGGTGAGCACGGCGATATCGACCTGGCAAAAGCCCGCGAAATTTTAACCCTCGCAGCATAAGCCTGGTTGCATATGACGCAACGCGCATATGCTTTTTCAACATTTAAGTACCCAGCATAGTCTGGGTACTTTTTATTCTTATCCTAATTAGAGAGAAATATGACTGCACTATTTGAACAGTTTTCGTTAAAAGACGTCACGCTTCGCAATCGTATTGCTGTACCTCCTATGTGCCAATATTCGGCAGAAGACGGCTTTACCAACCAGTGGCATGAAGCAAACTATCAGTCGTTCGCCCGTGGTGGCGCAGGGCTTGTAATCGTTGAAGCTACAGCGGTTTCTCCGGAAGGTCGTATTACGCCAAATTGCTTAGGCATTTGGAAAGACGATCACGTTAGTGGCCTTAAAAACATCGCAGAGCGCATCAAAAGCCAAGGCGCGGTTGCAGGTATTCAAATTGCTCATGCAGGACGAAAAGCTAGCGCTAACCGTCCTTGGGAAGGCGACGATCACATACAGCCAAGTAAAGAAAATGGTTGGCAGCCTATTGCTCCTTCTGCAGAAGCGTTTGGCGCGCACCTGCCGGTAACACCTACCGAAATGACTAAAGCCGACATTGAACGCGTTAAGGCCGACTTTGTTAAAGGCGCCGAGCGTGCACTTGAAGCTGGGTATGAGTGGCTAGAACTTCACTTTGCTCACGGTTATTTAGCTCAAAGCTTTTTCTCGAAACACGCGAACAAGCGTACAGATGAATACGGCGGTGACGCACAAGGTCGCGGACGCTTCTTGCTTGAAACACTAAGCGCAGTGCGTGAAGTTTGGCCAGAAAACCTACCGCTAACAGTGCGTTTTGGCGTTATCGAATACGATGGTGAAGACGAGCAAACACTAAGCGAATCTATCGAACTCATTAAACAGTTTAAAGAAATTGGTGCTGATTTTGTAAGTGTTAGCGTGGGCTTCAATACGCCCGAAGCGAACATCCCATGGGGCCCAGCGTTCCTAGCGCCTATCGCTAAACGCGTGCGAGACGAAGCTGATATCCCTGTTGCAACGGCTTGGGGTGTAGACACACCAGAGCTAGCTAACGAGACTATCGAAAACCAACAGCTTGACGTTGTGATGGTAGGCAGAATGCACCTTACTAATCCGCATTGGACGTACTATGCGGCAAAACAGTTAGGCGTTGAGAAACCATCATGGGTAATGCCTGCGCCTTACGCACATTGGTTGGAGCGTTACGCGCCATCAGATGAAAGGTAGCAAGTAGAAATAAAGGCAGCAGAGGCTTTAAGCTATGCTGCCTTTTTTGTTTGCGCTTAATTTGCTCTTATTTTGCTCTTATGTAATGTTTCTTTGCGTAGGCGATGCTTTAAAAGCTTTTGAGGTTTCAAACGGATCTTTTTCCTGGCGGTGATTTGACGTAGCTTCAGCCCACCAGAGCATTTGGCTAAGCGCCCTTCCAAAATAAGCTTTCCAGCTTTCTTCTTTTTCACTGCTTGCACAACCTTCCTCATCAAACGCATCTTGTGCATGCGGCACGTGGATCATTGCAGAAACAGGCAGACACCCAAGCTCAGACAGAAAGGTTCGCATCCCAACGGCCGCGCGCATTCCACCCCACTGCCCTGCTGAATAAGTGGCAATAACGCTGGGCTTGAATGAATATAAAGAACTACCAAAATGATTAAGTAAATCCGCCAACGCGGGGCTCATCGAATGGTTGTACTCAGGGCTTAGCATTACATAGCCATCAGCCGCCTCTATTTTCTCGGCAAGAGTAGATAGCGCCTCGGGAGCTTTTCCTTGCGCGTACGCAAAATGAGGTTTGAACACTTCACCGGTTGAATAATCTAAAGGGTCAATCAGTTCAAACTCGTGTTCAGCCATATTGTCTTTGCTCCAATTCAATATGGCTTTGGCGACTCGAAGTCCAAGTCTTGCTGGTTTTGGGGGCGTGCTGTCACGTACGGTGCCGAGAAAAACTAAGAATTTCACCTCGCTTGCTCCTTTGTTAGTGCATTGTGTAGCCCAGCCTAGTGTTTCTTAAAGGAGGGCACAACCATTACGCAATCAAAAAACAAAGCATAAGCTTAACAGGCTAAAACCCGTGATAAGTCACAAACTCTTCGTTGTCAGCGCGAGTTGAGCGAACGTCGTTTGCGGGAAAATCTGGGTCTGGGTAACCTAGCGCGATACAAATCATAATGGCTTCGTCATCAGGGATATTAGCGTACTTATGTACTACTTCAGACTGCATAATACCTTGTCCATTGATAACGCAACCAAGCCCTAAGTCCCATGCCGCCAGTACTATACCATACGCTAAAGATCCTAAGCCAAACTGCGTTATACCTGCAGGCTCCAGAGATTTATCATACGTCAGCACCAAAGATACCGGCGCATCAAATTGTCTAAAACCTCGCATCATCCAATCCATGCGCTTCTCTTTATCCTCTCGGGATATACCCATTACATCGAACAATTGTATCGCCACATCAATTTGGCGCTGACGATGAACACCCTCGTAATCTTCTTTGTAAGGGAAGTCTCGAACGTGGGGCTTACCTTCCAGTGTGTTTTTGGTATTACCCTCGCGAATTTTATCTAACACGTCACCTGTTACTGCGTGTATTTTCCATGTTTGCGTATTGTATGACGACGGCGCCCACTTCGCTGCGTTAATAATGGCGTCTACTGTTTCCTTAGTTACCGGCTGCTTAGTAAACCCTCGAACACTTTTTCTTGATGCTGCAAACTCCGCAAAATTCATACACTTCCTTAAACGCGGTTATTAGAACTGTTAATTTAGAGTAAACACGAGAAGATATGTCTTCAATAGGCAGGCATGCTTATTAAGATTGATTGTTTTTATAGATATATATAGAAGTTTGTAAACCCTTTTATAAAGCACCCCGTAGCAAATGCATATCATGAGTCAATCACACATGATGTTAATGGACGTTTGGCTTTAAAAAAAGCATATGAAAGGAGTTTTATAATGGCTAAGAAACCGCAATTAACTACGTCGGCAGGCGCCCCTGTAGTAAGTAACGAAACCACTAAAACGGCCGGAGAGCGTGGCCCCGCCCTTTTACAAGATTATCAGCTCATTGAAAAGTTAGCCCACCAGAACCGTGAACGCATTCCAGAGCGCGTAGTTCACGCCAAAGGTTGGGGTGCACAAGGCACGTTTACAGTCACTCACGACATCACCGATTACACATGCGCTGATTTATTTTCAGAAGTCGGTAAACAAACTGAAGTCCTAAGTCGCTGGTCTACAGTAGCAGGTGAATCTGGTGCCGCCGATACTGAGCGTGATGTCCGAGGCTTCAGCTTGAAGTTTTACACCCAGCAGGGCAACTGGGATATGGTGGGTAACAATACGCCTATATTCTTCATTCGCGACGGATACAAATTCCCAGATTTCATTCGCACGCAGAAACGTCATCCAAAAACTAACCTGCGTTCTCCAGAAGCCATGTTTGATTTTTGGGCTGGCCAACCAGAAAGTGTACACCAAGTCACTATTTTAATGTCAGACCGTGGTATTCCTGTATCGCCAATGCACATGAATGGTTATGGCAGCCACACCTTTAGCATGTGGAATAAAGACGGCAAACGTCACTGGGTGAAATTCCACTTCAAAACCCAACAGGGCATCAAAAACTACACTAATGAAACATCTGAAAAAATCATTGGTAGCACGCGCGAAAAATACCAAGAAGAGTTGTACAACGCTATAGACGAAGGTAACTTCCCAAAATGGACCATGTATATTCAGGCTATGCCTGAAGAAGAAGCTGGCCAGCAAAGCTATAACCCATTTGACCTAACTAAAGTTTGGCCACACGATGATTACCCACTTATTGAAGTAGGCGAACTGGAGATGAACAGAAACCCAGAAAACTACTTCCAGTTGGTTGAAAACGCAGCTTTTAGCCCGTCGAATGTCGTGCCTGGTATTGGTTTCAGCCCAGACAAAATGCTTCAAGCCCGTATTTTTTCATATGCTGATGCACACAGGTACCGCTTGGGCACGCACTACGAGGCTCTACCGGCTAATGCGCCAAAAAACAGTAAAGTGAATCACTATCACAAAGACGGCGCCATGCGCTTCTTTACCAACGACTTTGGCAATCCAGACGCTTACTATGAGCCCAATCAATATGAAGGGCCAGTGGCAGATTTTTCAGTGAAAGAGCCGCCGCTTCGTATTGATGGCGATGCCGACAGATATCATCAAGATGATGTTGATGTCGATTACGTGCAGCCGCGCAAGCTGTACGAAATGTTCTCTGACGATCAAAAAGAACGGTTATACAAAAACTACGCTGCTGCGATGGGCCCATGCTCTGATAGCGTAAAAGAACGCTGGTACGCCGTGTTAGAAAAGGTTCATCCAGACTACGCCGCAGGTGTTCGCAATGCGGTTGAAAGCCTAGATACTGACGTAAACACTGTACCCATTACAGAGAACACCCCTATCGAAGATAGTTAAACGAGCTTGTTATTGTTTAACACTCTTACCTGGTTGGTATCTATTGCAGGTACCAACTGGGTAATTTAGTTATTAAAGATGACGAATTTTTAACTTATCTCCCCTCTTGCTTACATATGCAGCATTCGACTTTTCTTAACAAATCAACGGCATTCAACTTTAGAACAAAAGTTTATTCACAGATTTGCGAGAATAAAAATTGTGGCTTACGTTTAGGGTATCTAATCGTTCACTGCACTGTGTATGTCGTTATTCAAAAAGTCTAAAACTGAACAAAATACCCCGCGTTTGGCGCCGTGGAAAATTGCCATTATTGATGATGAAGAAGGCGTTCATGAGGTTACCAAACTCACACTACGCAAATTCCATTTTGAGAAGCGTGGCGTAGAGTTTCTATCTGCTCATAGTGGCGAAGAAGGTTTAGCGCTATTCAAAGCTAACCCTGATATTGCGCTTGCGTTTGTTGACGTAGTGATGGAAACCGACGACGCTGGATTGAAACTGGTAGATGCTATTCGCAACGAACTACAAAACCACGTTACTCGACTAATACTGCGAACAGGCCAGCCCGGGCAAGCGCCTGAAGAGGATGTTATTAGACGGTATGACATCAATGACTATAAAGCCAAGACGGAGCTTTCTTCATTAAAGTTAAAGTCATGCGTTTATACCGCTATTCGCTCTTATCGTGATATACAAACCATAGAGCAAGGTAAGCGTGGTATGGAAGATGTATTAAAATCATCTTCCTCTGTACTGGCAAGCCAGTCGCTAGCTCAATTCGGTACTGCGGTACTCAAACAAACGCTTACCCTCCTCAATTTAAACAACTCTGTGTTATACCTGTCTACCCAGCATACCGATCTGTATGGCGATACGAGCATGACAGTACTGGGAGCGAGCGGAGACCTTGTTGGTTTATGTGAACCGGGTATCTCAACGCGTATACCAGAAGACATTGAAGAAGAGGTTAAACAGGTACTGGCGAATAAATCGCACTACCAAAGCGATACCGTATTTATCGGCTATTACCCCACAGGTGAAGACAGCCACAATATTTTGTACATAAAGTTAGACCAACCTTTAGATGCAATGCAGAGAAAAACGCTGGAAATGTTTGCATCCAATGTAGCGGTTATTTTCCAGAATCTCACGCAAAAAGAAGATATACAAAAAACACAGAAAGAACTCATCATGGTGCTAAGCGACGCTATCGAAATGCGTAGCAAGGAAACCGGTGGCCACGTTAGACGCGTTATATTAATGACAGAGTTTCTTGCTGAAAAGCTGCACATGAGCAGAGAGTTCATAGATACCATTCGCTACTCTGCAGCCCTTCACGATGTGGGCAAAATCAGCATACCAGAATCAATCTTACACAAACCTGGAAAGCTTGACCCTGATGAATGGGAAATCATGAAAACCCATGCGCAAAAAGGCTATGAACTGCTTGCCGACTCTGATCGCATTGTTGCCAAAATGGGGGCAATCATTGCTAAAACCCACCATGAAAGATGGGACGGTAAAGGCTACCCTGACGGACTTGCTGGAGACAACATACCAATTGAAGGGCGTATTATGGCTATTGTTGACGTAGTCGACGCCCTGCTTTCTAAACGGTGTTACAAACCTGCATGGAGCGTTGATGAGGTAAAAGCTTACCTTGAAGAAAACGCAGGAAAACAATTCGACCCGCTAATCACCCATATAATGCTAGAGCACTTCGATAGAATACTTGAGATCCGTGCCACAGAACCGGACGAAGATGAATGAAAGAAAACCTAGAGTTAATTTTACTACGCGTTAGCCAAAGCCCAGACATTGATAAAGGTGAATTAGACGTTGCCTCAAGACTGATTATCAACTCTGTGTGTGAAGGCTTGGAAATTACTCGAGCAGGTATTTGGTTATATGATGAAAACCAAACTCTAGTGCAGTGCACATTGCTTATAGACAAAGGCAATGATCTTGATAACGAGAGTTTAGTGCTAACTCGAAGGGATTTTCCGCATTACTTTGAAGCGCTTGATTCAGGTAGGACAATCGCAGCGCACGACGCGCTCACCGATGTTGCGACATTTGAATTTGCCGAAGTATATCTTACGCCTCTGGGCATAAGCTCTATGCTGGATGTCCCTATTCGCCACCGCGGTAAGATGATAGGAATAATTTGCTGTGAACACCAAGGTAAGGCTCGTGAATGGCTTGATGATGAAATGGTATTTGCGGCTTCGCTTGCCGATCTTTACGGGCGAGCGGTAAGCGCTAACGAACGAGCTGACTATGAGCAACAGCTTATAGAAGCTAACCAAAATCTTGAGCAAAAAGTCATAGATCGCACTGCCGAACTTGAGGCTGCGCAAGAAAAACTTGTTGAATCAGAAAAAATGGCTGCCCTGGGTAACCTTGTCGCCGGTATTGCACACGAAGTTAATACACCGCTAGGCATTGCGCTTACCTCGGTAAGTAACTGCAAAGAAGAACTCAAAGAGATTTATCGAGATTTCGAAAATGGTGAACTAACAGAAGAAGGTTTTAAAGATTTTGAAGCGATTTGCACTGAGGGGTTAACGTTAGCTGAAACAAGCCTGATGCGGGCCGCGAACCTAGTTCAAGACTTTAAGCGAACCTCTGCCGACCAAACCTCGCTTGAAATTGAAGAAATCGCGCTGGATGAATACATACCGCGGGTTTGTAATCCATTAAAACCAATGCTTCGCAAGGAGCAAATAGAGCTTAGTATAGATGTTACACCTGATTTAGTTATCACTACCTGCCCTGGCATAATCGCCCAGTTGCTTACGAATTTGATATCGAACGCGCAACGTCATGCTTTTGGCCCATCAGTAAATAATGGGGTGAATAAAGTTGCCGTAAGCTGTAGCCAAAACGACAACGGCGTTGTGGTAAGCGTTCAAGATAACGGAAAAGGCATTCCTGAAGAATTTCATAAAAAGGTGTTTGAGCCCTTTTATACAACTGCTCGTGATAAGGGCGGCACCGGTTTGGGCCTAAATATATTGTACAATCTTGTTCGCCAAAAATTTAACGGAGAAATTGATTTAATATCGTCGCCTGGTGAAGGAACCAGGGTAACGGTTTGTATACCTGTCGAGAGTTAGTGCATTTACCGCCCTATCGCTCATTTGTTTTGTTTAAATTGACGCAACAAGCGCGACATAGTTTAAATGTCGCGCTTACGACAGACCTAAAGCCTCGCAATAGGCAAGCTGAGCATAAAAACATAATAAGGCTTTTCGTGATGCAACTTTCACAATGGCGTAGCTCAGGCCAATTCCTAAACGTTAATGATCAGCAAATTTTCTACACAACCCAAGGCAGAGGACCTGTGTTGTTGTTAATTCATGGGTATCCTACCGCAAGCTTTGACTGGGTGAAATTATGGCCCGCCCTTACAAAAAATTATCACTGTGTAACACTCGATATGTTGGGGTTTGGTTTTAGCACCAAAGCACCCAAAAAATACATGATAAAAGAACAGGCAACGGTCATAGAAGCCGTAATGGAACATCTTCAAGTTACGCATGCTCACGTGCTGTCTCACGATTACGGTGATACCGTCGCGCAGGAGTTAATGGCCCGACAGTTAGACCGCGACCTTGCGTTTCGTATGCAGTCGCTGCATTTGCTAAATGGCGGCCTTTTTCCTGAAACCCATCAAGCATTACCCATTCAAAAGCTGCTGCTTTCCCCTATTGGCGGGCTGCTTATTCCTTTTTTAAGCAAAAACGCCATTCGAAAAAGCATGCACAACATCTTTGGCCCAAATACGCCTCCTGCAGACCAAGACATTGATGATTTTTGGGCGCTTATAACTGAAAACAATGGCCACAAATACATGCACTTGCTTTTGGACTATATGAAACAGCGCAAGCAATACAGAGAGCGTTGGGTAGGTGCCCTTCAAAATGCTGACGTGCCGGTTCGACTAACCGCAGGCATGGCAGACCCAATTTCTGGTGCGCACATGGTAGAAAGATATAGGGAACTTATACCCAATGCTGACGTAGTTGAACTTGTTGATATAGGGCATTACCCGCAGATTGAGAGTGCTGAATTGGTTTTAGAGTCGATTTTTGGATTTATTAGCAGCCCTTCACTTTGAAAAATAAATGAGCGGATTAATAAAGTATATCCTTATTGGCTGATAATTCGCTATCGCGAATAAATATATTACTTTTCTTAAATTCATTGATACGCCCTTCAATAACAGATGCATCTTCAGTAAGGCGCTCTTTGACTCTGTACAAGTGACCCTTGAAAAGACCTTCTGCAAGGTGGTACTTTTTATTCGGAATTTCCCTGTAGAATGAAAAGTAGCCTGGTACTTTTTCTGTCAACGTATATTGAAATGCACGATAGAAATCAGTACCAGCATTTCTCCTATAAGCCTGATAATTTGAAAATGCTTCTTCTTTAAGACCAGAAGGTGAATAATACAAATTAAACTGCCACTCATTTGGTTTCGAATAGACAGAAAACTGAAGGTCCGCTCCTTGTTTTAAGAGGACTAGCCAAAATGTAATACTCAATGCCCCCTCACGCCATAGCTGCCACTAAAATTACAATTATCTAATGACAGCTTTACGAACATTTCAGCCCCGCAGAGCCACTGCCTCAAAATGACAAGGCGTAGCCCTCAGGGGTTAGACTTTTGTGCCATCAGTGTATTTTAGCTTTAACGATTTCGATGTAATTGGCTGCACTGACTCAACCGTTATTTAATCTCAAAAGCTTGGTTAATGGTGTCTAGCGGCAAAGCATAACTCGGCTTCTTGCCCCCAAAGTCAATTAACATTGAATCTAACATTACACCGGCATCAATAAAATAAACAGTCAATGTGTGTTTACCTGGTTTATCGACAAGCTGCTTTATGGACGCACTGGCTTGGTTTCTTAGTACATTTTGCTTCCATGTATCACTCCGACCTTGCGTACAGAAATCCAATATCTCAGGTTTGTTATCGTCGATAGCAATAGCAACGCGAACGCCACGCCCTTCATACATCGGATGGGTGGGTACAACATAGACGCTAATTTCTGCTAAACCGTGATTAAAGGTAAAGAAATCGTATTCCAGTGCGGGCCCTTTGAGGGACAAAGGTTTTACAGACGCCGAGTCAGCAGTAACGGGAACGGCTTGCATAACACTTCCACTGTAACCCAGACCGTTAATTTTCTGCCAACGACGGTTTGAAACGTTTGTTTGACGCTGAAATGTAGCTGCATTTAACACCACATACCCCAAGTCTTCGACAAAACCATCAAAGGTCTTCAACACCGGAATATCCGGATTAAACACATTTAAACTAATGTCTGTTTGAAAACCCTCATTAGCTAATACAAGTTTACCAGGCACTTTAAATGAAGGAGGGATGAGTTGGTGATCATGCCCTAGCGGCGGCTCTTTCAAGGCTTCGCCAGTAGGCACTTTATCCC
Organism: Alteromonas sp. ABH4_454; assembly: GCF_056311775.1. Classification (NCBI taxonomy): domain Bacteria; kingdom Pseudomonadati; phylum Pseudomonadota; class Gammaproteobacteria; order Alteromonadales; family Alteromonadaceae; genus Alteromonas; species Alteromonas sp. ABH4_454. Next base: position 3,470,183 of record NZ_CM149972.1, read on the forward strand.
ACTCGATATCAACCCAAACACGCTCATGAGGATTAGCTTTACTTAATGTCCCCTTGGTCTTAGACAGTGAAATCCAAGGCTGTTGAGGCGAAATAGTCCACTCACTCGCTTTATCGCCATTCAAATAAATATCAATAAAACGTGGCTTGCGACTAAAAGCGTTAAACACAGGTAAGGTGCGTGCATGGCTATTGGTGATATGCGAATTAGCCGGCATATCAAAGCCTTCTAACACAAAACCTACAGACTGCTTCTGCTCGCGATGAGGCTGCGCTGAAGAAGGCATATCAAACACAGGCAAGTAGCGCGGAGACGCCGACATGATATGCTTCCACTTACCATTTGCTACCTCGGTATTGTAGTAACGGGTAATGTCTTGGATGGTTTGATAACTTGATGCCATTTGTTCCGCATACCAGTTAGCATCACCTCGACCTTGGGCTGCGGCAAAGGCATTTTTATAGTGATAAAGCCATTTCAGGCTCATATTCCCAGCAGCAACAATGGGGTAATAAGCCAACTGGTAAAACGCATCTTGGCGGGTTTTATCGATTTGCGGTTGTAAGGTTTCCACTTCCTTGATCAAAGCCTGCCACTGGGTGATAAGTGTGCTCACTTCATCACCGTAATGAGTTTGTGTTAGTTCGCTGGGCTGAGGCAATGACACAGGCTCAACATGGCTCCATGCCATAAACTCAGGACGGCGTTGATATACCAAGTGAAAATACTGCTTGAACATAGCGACCAATTTGGCCGATGCTTGTACCGATAGATCACGAGCAAAATACCCCGCCATTTGCGTGTAAACATCATCCGGAGAGTTAAAGTGGTCTCGCTGCCACGCAATGTCCATAAACAATTCGGTATTGTATTCGTGTGGCTTAATATCTCCGACATTCAACACCCATTGTTCTCTGGCGTTGAGATCCCACGCTTTAGTAATTTCTTGCCACATTAAAATAGGGTTTGTCGAATTTAACCACAGGTAATCATGAGGGCGCCCCCAGTAAGACGTGTGATAATAAATACCCGCCCCACCTGCGCGTTTTTGTTCTTCAGGGCTGCTGAGTTGACGCAGGTAACCATAATTATCATCGGTCCACATTAACGTGATGTCATCGGGTACTTCGAGGCCGTTTTGATAGTACGTTAATACTTCTTTGTAAGGCACAAAAGCTTGCGGAATGGCATCGGCTTCTTCGCCAGTGATGGATGACAACAACTCTCTTTGGTCAGTGATCACCTTATCGAGCAGCGCCACCTGGTCAGCCATAGAACTGTCGCGCATGATCATTGGCGAGTCGTGCTCACCACGCATTGCGACGGTATAAATGCTTTCAAAGTCTTGGGTTTCCTCAATACGCTTGCTAAAAAACTGCTTTACCGCTGCAGCATTAGTGTCGTAGCGATATTGCCCCATAGCCTGTTTATTCCACTCACCATTGATGTTCGACAACATGGGCTCTGCATGGGAGGTGCCAACTACAATGCCGTAATCATCGGCGACTTTTTTGTTCTCGGGTATTTGATAAAACGGCGTGGTGGTTTTGTGCATGGCAGGCCAAATAGTATTTGCGCGCAAACGCAGTAAAAGCTCAAATACGCGGGCATAAGTTTTTGGCCCTATATCGCCGATTTCCGGCTCATAGTTTTTTGCTGCCCAGATCTGTAAGCCCCAATCTTCATCATTGAGGAAGATACCACGGTACTTCACACTCGGTGATGAAGATGCAGATGCTTCTACATCAATAGACAAAGGGAACTGCGTAGCGGGTGTGACATCGGCCCACCATTCCCACGGAGACACGCCAAGCTGACGTGACAATGACAGTAAACCATAGGCAGTACCGCGTCGGTCACTGCCCACAATAACTAACGCCGGTTTATCGCCAAGAGCGGCAATAGGCTTAAGCCAAATTTGATAGCGTTCCCACTGACCTTGAATTGAAGATGGGTCAATGTCGCCTTGCTCGATCAACCGATCGAGCAAGGCGCTCTGGCCTAAAGTTCCCGCAATAATTGCAGTGTGAGGAACCGAATTAAAATGTGACGCGAGTAACAACTTATGGCCGCTTATCGCCGCCACATCACCAACTAGCATACCCGCAGCTTTGTGTACTACTGTTGCATCTGACTCATCAACAAAGAGCGTGGCTACGCCTTTTTCCCCAACCAAAGAAAAAGGCGCGGCCCCACTTTGCACACTCAGGCCAACACTACATAATATTACGATCACCCACTTTTTGGGTTTCCACCACACTGCCACTGCGCTTACTCCTTGCAGAAAATACTATTAACGAGATTGAATATACGATACCGCGCTAATCACACCACGCAATTCAGCCAAGCCTTTCAAGCGACCAAGATAAGAATAGCCGGGTTTAATTCCGTCTTTGCCTTGCTCATCTGCCAATAAATGCCCATGGTCAGGACGCATTGGTATTTTGCATTGGTAGTCTTTTTCACAACGCAATAATGCCTGGATAAGCCCAACCATATCATTGTCACCGTCGAGATGAGCAGACTCGTAAAACGAACCGTCATCTTCACGTTTAACATTGCGCAAATGTACAAAGTAAATACGGTTGCCAAACGTATTCACCATTTGCACCAAGTCGTTGTCACCACGTGCTCCATAAGAACCAGCGCACATAGTTAGCCCATTTGCTTCACTGGGTACGGCATCCAACAAACGCTGCGCGTCATCTTGAGTTGAGACAACACGAGGTAAACCAAATAAAGAGAACGGTGGATCATCAGGGTGAATACACAGTTTCACACCCGCTTCTTCGGCAACGGGAACCACTTCTGCAAGAAACGCAAACAAGTTGTTACGCAAGCCGTCTTCACCAAGGTCGATGAAAGATTGAATGGTGGCTTTGATACTGGCGCGATCATAAGACCCTTCACCACCCGGCAAGCCGGCAATAATATTCTGCTCAAGCAAGGCTTTTTCTTCTTCAGACATAACATCTAAGCGCGCTTTAGCTTTGGCGAGTAAGCTTTCTGGATAATCCTTTTCTGCCCCTTCCCGTTGCATGATGTACACGTCGTACGCCGCAAAGTCTGAGTATTCAAAACGAAGGGCGTAAGTTTTATCGGGCAATTGATAGTTGAGGTTAGTACGTGTCCAATCCACCACTGGCATAAAGTTATAGCAAACCGTGGTCACACCGGCGGCGCCAACATTGCGAAGAGAAGTCTTGTAGTTCTCTATCATACGGGCGTAATCACCAGTGCGGCTTTTAATATCGTTGTGAACAGGAATACTCTCAATCACGTCCCAGTCTAAGCCTGCTTCTTCGATCATGGTTTTACGCGCTTTAACGCGGTCAAGTTCCCAGGCTTCGCCAGTCGTAACATCGTGCAATGACGTGACTATCCCGGTCGCGCCGGCCTGTTTAATTTTTTCTAGGGTAATGGTGTCATCAGGACCAAACCATCTCCACGTTTCAATCATAAATAGTTACTCTTATAAAAGTTATAATGCCTGTTCGATAATTTCCCAGAGCGCGCCTTGGGTGTGATAATCACACTTCGCGCCAGCCAGGCTTTTCTCGTTGCTGTAAGGCTTGTTGTCCGCCGTGAGTACGCGGTACCAACTGCCGTATGTGTGGTCAATAATGGCGTTCCAGCAATACGCCCAAATTTTTTCGTACCATTGCCAATAAGCTTCATTGCCCGTTGCTTTCGCTAACAACGCTGCCGCAGCTAACGACTCGGCTTGTACCCAGAAATATTTGTCACTGTCGCAAATTTCGCCGTCTGGAGCATGGCCGTAAAAAATACCGCCGTTTTCCTCGTCCCAACATAGTGACAAGGCACTATCAAATAGGGCTTGCGCTCTTTCCACCATCCAGCTTTCGGGCTGATGGCGATGTAAAATTAACAATAATTTAGTCCACTCCGTTTGGTGACCGGGTTGGAAGCCCCACGGACGATACAGATTTTTGGGGTCGTCTTTGTTGTACTCCCAGTCAATCGACATATCAGCATGATAGTGTTCCCAAATAAGACCTTGAGTCTGTGCTGCTTTGTCTACCGCAAAGGTTTTTGCCAGTGTATAAGCACGTGTTAAGAACGCCTCGTCTTGGGTTGCATCAAAGGCAATTAATAGAGCTTCACAGCAATGCATATTGGCATTCTGGCCGCGATACGTACCTAGCGTTGACCAATCTGGTGAGGCTTCATCGGCATAGCAACCATCTGACTCTTGCCAAAATCGCTCATTGAGTATGTCCCACGCTTGATACAAAGGCGCCTCAGCCTGTTTAAAGCCTGTTTTCACACAGGTCGCAAGCGCAAGGATCACAAAAGCTAGTCCGTAAGCATGGTTGGTTTGGTCCACTGGTGTATTAGCATCTAAAAACCAGTTGTACGCTTGTCGATCTGCATCCCAATGCCGAGTGAGCAAGTACGCCAAACCGTGTTCAACGCGTTTGAGATCTTCTTCACGTTGAAAATGCTGATAGGCTTTGCAGTAGTTGAAGATCATCCGAGTAGAGCTGACCAGATGCTTTTTATCGAGGTCGAACACGTCACCATTGTCGTAATAGTTTTGGTGAAACCCACCGTTCACTTCATCCAACACGTTCGGCGCGTAAAACGCCAGTATGTCTTGAATATGTGACGTTAATGCTTGTTTGTTTTTACAATCCAACATAACCCAACTCTCTATTGTTCATTTGGCAGCTTACTGCCTTTTTGTGCATACCAAGTGACAAACCCATAGCTAGCCAAGGGCACGATAAAGCTCATCTGAATACTCAGGGTGTCGGCTACAACGCCTTGGATAACGGGCAAAATCGCCCCGCCGACAATAGCCAAACACAACAGGCCCGCACCTTCGGCCGTCGCGCCGCCTAAACCACGAATCCCTAGTGAGAAAATAGTCGGGAACATGATGGAGTTACACAGACCAATTAATACCACGGCCCACATGGCGACACTGCCACTGGCTGATATAACAACCACTAGTAAAACAATAGCTGCAAGTGCGTTAAATGTGAGCGCAGAAGATGCTTTGATGTACTGCATGATGTAAGCACCAGCGAAACGCCCGACCATAGCAGCGCCCCAATAGAGCCCTAAATAACTCGCCGCATCTTTATGAGTGAGACCAGCGATATCATCGCTACTTAAAAAGTTAATCAAGAAGCTGCCGATCGATACTTCAGCACCGACATACAAAAAAATCGCTACGGCCCCCAAAACAAGATGACGATGAGCCGTGAGTTTTTTCACAGCCTCTCCTTGCAGGCTTGCAGGTTGCTCGGCCTCTGCGGCAATTTTAGGTAGTGGGAAGCGCTTAAATGCAATCGCCACCACAACCAGCGCTAATGCAATCAACAAGTAAGGAATTTGTACCGACTCTGGATTAGCAGGCCCGTCGAGCTGACTCGCCCCAATGATTAACGCACCACCAAAGAAGGGGGCCACAGTGTGCCCCACCGAGTTCAAGCCTTGACAAAAATTCAGTCGACTTGATGCGCTTTTTTCATCACCCAGCGCCGCTACATAGGGGTTTGCCGTCACTTGTAATATCGTAATTCCGCTGGCGAGAACAAATAGCCCCCCTAAGAAAAACACATACAACTTCACTTCTGCAGCGGGGTAAAACAACACACACCCCACAGCTGTGGTTAATAAACCCGCGATAATGCCGGCTTTAAAGCCCAAACGACTAATTAACTTGCCGGCAGGCAGAGAAATAAGGAAGTAAGCGCCGAAAAAAGCAAATTGCACCAACATGGCTTGGGTGTAATTCAGTGAAAACGCACTTTTAAGGTGAGGGATCAAGACATCATTCAAGCTTGTCAGAAAGCCCCAGAAAAAAAACAACGCACTCATCGCTAATAATGGCGAATGAGACTTCACTATTGAGGCTTGTGTTTTACTTACTGTATCCATTGGTCACCTTTATGTTCACAATTAGGTAGCATCATATGTTTTTGGTAAGGCCACCTTACAAAGGGTAATTGAAGACCATCAACATTGCAACAAAGGGGTTAAACAAAACAAAAAAATAAATACAAGTCAATGTATTAAAAAGTTTTTTGTTATTATCAATCACGCAGCGTCCAGCAACAACAGCGTTATCTTCAACATAATCGAATGAGTTAATTTAGTTTACAGAGTGTAACTTTCGTTTATTTTTTGTAAAAATTTAGTTGTGAAAACCATTTTCTTGTGATTATACTGATCCGGCCTTACCAATTATTCATAAGACTGGGAGAGACAGCATGAAAAACCGATTTGGGGCCCAACGCAAACTCACACCGTTAGCCACTGCATTAGCATTGGCATTACCTATTACGGTGCTCGCGCAAGAAACAAACTTACAAGATCCTGAAGTGATAGAAGTTAAAGGGATTCGTTCTAGTGTTACAAAAGCATTGTCGATGAAGCGTTATGAAGTAGGTGTTTCTGACGCCATTTCTGCCGACGACATTTCAAGCTTTCCGGATGAGAATATCGCCGAATCGATTCAACGTATTGCCGGTATTCAAATTCAGCGTTCTAACGGACGCGGTGCGTTAATCAGTATTCGAGGTCTAGGCCCCGAATACGCGGCAACAACCCTGAACGGTCAAGCGTTCGCCAGCGCTCAGTTTGACGGTGGCTTCCGCTTTGATATTGTGCAGTCGGAACTCGCTTCAGAAATTCAAGTTTTCAAAACTCCCAGTGCATCTATGGATGAAGGTGGACTGTCTGGTGCGGTTAACATAGGCACAGCCAAGCCACTCAACTATTCAGAGCGAAAAATGCTAGCGAAAGTAGAAGCAAACTACTCAGAAGATCGCAGCAGTACCACGCCTGGAGCAAGTTTTACCTATATTGACCAGTTTAATGACAACCTAGGTGTATTGCTAAACTTCGGTTATCAAGAACTCGATACCCGTTATGATCTCATGTACAGCCAGCGATTTGCTGATGTTGATGCAGACGGCGATGGTGAAAGTGATTATGCAGAAAATGGTATTCCGCTGGAGCGCACAAACCGCCCTCGTTTGCGCCGTGAAGACGGCAACACCCAACGCTATTTGCTGAACACCGCGATTCAATATGTTGCCAGTGACACCCTCGAATTTGGCCTGACAGGTATTCTTGCCCAAGACGAACGTAAGATATACTTCCAACAGTTGGTGCCGCTATTTAGTGGTGGTGATCCAGAGCCAGCGCTGACGTTTTTAGGTCAAACAGACAACACCGTTGACCAGATTCTTGCTGAAAACATCCGCGTTGAAGCGAACCACACCCGTCAAACTGAAGAACGCACCAGCTACGCAGTAACTGGTACTTCTGATTGGATGATTTCAGACAAGCTCAAAATGAACAGTGCACTGCATTATACCGCTGGTAGTATTGATATTGTTGAACGCGCAATCGTATTGGGTATTCGTTCTGACCTTGAAGTCGACATGGATTCCAATAACCCTGTGTTCACGTCTAACGGGCTGAACCCAGTATCAGAACCGAACTCATGGGCGTTGGACAACCTGTTCCGTAATGACATTTCAGGTAAAGTGCAAACCTACGACACTGACGAGCTCGCTGCGCAGGTTGATTTCAACTATTACCTTGAAAGCGATTTCTTTAAAGCCGTGAAATTTGGTGCCAAACATCGCAGACAAACGCTAGATACTGAAAGTACACGTTATGACCGCAACTTCCGCGACGACGATATTTATACTGCGCCCTTCCCAACTGTGGCAGAAGCCAGTTATACCGTTAAGAACTTTACTGGTGGTGAATTCTCTGGCTTGAACTTGAACTATGTATTGCCCGATGTTGACGCTTATCTAAAAGCCTTTGATGACTCAGGTTTGACCATTGAGCCTAACTTCCAAGAAGCAGGGTTCTTCCAAATCGATCGCAACATTACTAACCTTTACGCCCAGCTCGACTTCGGCAACGACTACCTGCGCGGTAACATTGGTATGCGTTACGCAAAAACCGACCGTACGGTAGACACCGTGACCTATGACGGCGGTATTCAAGTTACTACTGGCGCATTCACAGACATCGGTGGCGACTCTGCCGAGCCGTCATCAAACAGCTTTGATTACGACAACTGGTTACCCAGCTTAAACCTAGCGTATGATTTAACCGATGACATCGTAATTCGTGCCGCTGCGGGTAAAGTGCTAGTACGCCCAATTATTGGTGAAACCGCGAGCTTCGGCCGCGAGATTGCAACCCAAGATAATGGCACTGATATTATTGTGAATGTATCAGAAGGCTCTTTCGACCTTCCTGCATTAACCGCAAATCAGTATGACTTGAGTGCTGAATGGTACTTCAATGAATCAAGCGCGTTGACCTTGGCTTACTTTAGAAAAGACGTGAAGAACCAAGTTATTTCAGAAGCGGTATGTCCAGGTGATTTCCAGTTGGCGGATGTGTCTTTTGACTCAGCTACCGGTGAATGTCGCGGTACAGACGGCTACATTTATAACATAACTCGTAACCGCGCAACCGACGGCGTATTGAAGATCAACGGTATTGAGCTTGCGTACAACCAGTCGTTTGACTTCCTACCTGCACCATTTAACGGCTTGGGTATGATTGCCAACTATACCTTGCTAGACGCAGATAACCCACAAGAAGAGCAACCGCTACTTGGTTCATCAGAGCGCACAGCTAACCTTATTGGTTACTATGAAAACGGTGGTTTCGCCATTCGTATCGCGATGAACTATCGCAGCGAATACTCATTGAATGACGGTTCTAAAACGGGCGAAAACTACGGAGATAGTAGTGCGCTTGTGCCTAACCCTGGCAGCCTACTCGACGCCAGAAAGCAAGTGGATATTTCTATGTCTTACGAGTTTGAAAACGGCGTAAAAGTGTCGCTAGAAGGGATTAACGTGAACGGCGATTACGAGCGTGGAACTCGTTTCGAGAAGGCACGTTTGCAGTCTATCGCGACCTTTGGTTCGACCTACTTCATGGGTGTGACCTACAGCTTCTAATAGCTGTGTTTAGGTGGTTACCTTTTTAGGTAACCACTATTTTTATTTGGTCATGTAAATTGACCACCTGAGCAGTAACACGCTAAAGTGTAAGTATTAACAGGTTCTGATAAAAACAACATTTATGCAATTTCAAATTAATGATTTATCGAGCAAGCGTCTTTACTTGCAAATCGCTGAACAGATTCTCGAGATGATAAGTCAGGGTAGTCTACGTGTCGGTGAAAAACTGCCGGCAGAACGCAAACTTGCGGAAACCTTCAATGTCAGCCGCCCAACTATTCGCGAGGCGATGATTGCGTTAGAAGTGAGTGGTATTGTGGAAATTCGTTCGGGTTCGGGTGTGTATGTCATCGCTGAATCTGGCCGCAATGAACTCAACTTTGAAGACAACCTACCCGGCCCATTTGAAATTCTTGAAGCCCGTTTGTATTTTGAGTCAGAAGCTGCTGCTTTAGCCTCTCAGCGTATTACCCATCAGGAAATTCATCAGTTAAAAGTGTTTCAAAAGAAAATGCAAAATCTTGAGAGTCAGGATTTAGCAGAAACACACAGTTATGACCGAAGTTTTCATGAGCTGATCGCACAATCAACCAGAAACTCAAGTATCTACGAGATCATCTGTTGGTTGTGGTCGCTGCGTAATCGGTCTGAAATGAATACCACCTTCGACACGCTAATTCGCAGTCGTGGTGCGTCACCAATAATTGAAGATCATCACCTGATTATAGAAGCATTACAAAACAGAGACGAAAATCGCGCAAGACAAGCAATGAGAGCCCATATTCAGCGAGTCATCAATGAGTTCTCAGAGTGTACCTTAAACGACGACTAGTTTCCTAACGCTTAATGTATCGGCGTGAGTGATCGCAACCTTCGTGGAGAAAGACATGCGATTAACGCATTGCGCTGTTCCAGCGTTACTTGTCAGTGCGGCGCTAACTGGCTGTGGAGAATCGGATAAAGTAGAAGCACCGGTTTCAGTACAACAAGCGGTTAGTGAGCAACTTGCCCCTGTTGATGCCGTATGGCCTTGGTTAGATTCAGCTAACTCACGCTGGTTTTACTTTAATTCAGCAACACGCCCCTTCGGCATGGTGAATCTTAGCCCCGATACTGAAATTGACGGCGCATGGGGCAGCGGTTACCGATATCAAACAGAAGAAGTAAAAGGGTTCAACCATGTTCACGCTTGGCAGTTGTCTGGTTTATCTGTGCTGCCTGTATCACAACAGCGCCCACTCGCGGACATAGAAAATGACTATTTTTCAGCGTTTAGCCACGACAAAGAAAGCGTCGCCGCTGGTTATCATTCACTCGTGCTTGAGCGCTATGGCATTAATGCTGAGTTAACCGCCACCACACGCGTTGGTTTTCACCACTACGAATATACCCAAGCTGGGCCAAAACAAATATTGCTCGACTTACAGGGCCAATTTGGTCCTTCGGCGTTATCTAAAGGCAGCTTCACTCAAATCGATGACACCACGTTTAGTGGATCTGTGATTAATGCACCGACTATTCGACGTCCTCGCCCAACACCGGTATTTTTCTATATCAAGCTAAATAAGTCTGTTGCCAAACTTGACGTCAATGACACAGCAGCCCTGTTAACATTGGATGACGCTACCAATGACGTGCTGATGAAAGTAGCTATTTCCTACGTAGATGAGGACGGCGCCAAGAATAACATGCAGTCTGAATTACCTGGGTGGGATTTCAATGCAACCGTCGCAGCTTCTCGCGAAACTTGGAATGAATGGTTAGGCAAAATCCAAGTCGAAGGTGGGAGTGAACAAGTTCGCCGACGATTTTACACTGATTTGTTTCATGCACTTCAAGGGCGTCGAATAATCTCTGACGTAGATGGCCGTTATTCAGACCAAACAGGTCCAGAGCGACAAATCAAGCAACTACCATTAAATGCGCAACACGACCCCAAATTCAATCACCACAACTCAGATTCATTCTGGGGCGCGCAATGGACGATTCAAACCTTGTGGCCGTTGGCCTACCCCAAAGTGGCATCTGACTTTTCAAACTCTATGCTCACCATAGCAAAAGATGGCGGCTACGTGCCCAGAGGACCTTCTGGTGGCAACTATACGTATGTCATGACCGGGGCGTCGTCTACGCCTTTTATCGTTAGTACCTATTTAAAAGGTATTCATGATTTTGACCCACTGCAAGCCTATGAAGCGCTTAAAAAGAATCACTTGCCCGGCGGTATGATGAGCCACGCAGGCTATGAACACGATACTGCCGTAGGGGGTGGATTAGAATACTACATGGAACAGGGTTTTGTGCCTTACCCGCTGCCAATTGAAAGCAACGCGTTCCACCGCGATGGAGCAGGACAAACCCTTGAATACGCCTATCAAGACTGGACGTTAGGACAGTTAGCCCTAGAACTAGGTTTAGATGATGACGCGGAATGGTTGAAAGCACGCAGTCTTAACTATCAAAATATTTATGATGCCGAGACAGGTTACATGCGCCCGAAAGATGAGTATGGAGAGTGGAAGGCCGACTTTGACCCATTCGAATACCGCCACGGTTTTGTTGAGTCGAACGCAGCGCAAATGACATGGTACGTTCCCCACGATATCGCCGGGCTTGCCGATTTAATGGGCGGGAAAAAAATCGCCGCCGTACGCTTGAACGACGCTTTTGAAACTGCTGGAAAACTCGGTTTTACCTCGGGTACGGCTCACGCACAGGAAACCCACGAAGAGTATCGCCGTATTCCCATCAACTACGGTAATCAACCTTCAATTCAAACCGCGTTTATCTTTAATGAACTCGGTGAACCAAGCAAAACACAATATTGGGCGCGAGAGGTGGTCAATGAAGTTTATCAAAACTTGTCGCCAGAGCATGGCTACAACGGTGACGAAGATCAAGGCTTAATGGGCTCACTTGCTGTGCTGATGAAAATTGGACTTTTCCAAGTAGATGGTGGCGCGCGACAAAATCCTATTTATCAAATTGGCAGCCCTATTTTTGACCGTATTACCATTACTTTAGATGAGCGTTACTACAGCGGTAAAAACTTTACGATTGAGACCGTACATAACAGCGATGAAAATCGTTATATTAAAGCTGCATGGTTAAACGGCGAGCCACTTAAGCGACGTTATCTGATGCACAGCGAAATTACCCAAGGTGGTACGCTAAAGCTTGAGATGACGTCTACTCCTCAGGAATGACTCTATCAATTTGACGCATTTTTGCGCACACAAACGGCATTATTTGCTTTTTAAGCTGCTCGGTGATTGCGAGTAATCGGTTATTGAGGTGAATAATGCCGCCTTCCTACATGACTTTGAGATTTCTAGGGCATGCCCTAGTGATGAAACACTTGTAACGAGCGAGATTAAACATGACGTCCCTGCGCTTCTACCAGGCGTATGAAAAATCGATGTGGTCGAGACAGGTAAGTGAACTGCGCTACGGTGCTGCGCTCCGAGTTTGGGTGTGCTTACCCCTCCTGCTTTAAGGTGTAAGGTGAATGCTGCTCCCCCGTTTATGGGGTAGAGCCGAAAATTGACGTAAAGGGATGATTTTAAAAGAGAAGTTGGTCGGTGTGAGAGGATTTGAACCTCCGACCCCTGACACCCCATGACAGTGCGCTACCAGGCTGCGCTACACACCGACCGAAAGAGCGGGTTAGTCTACTCAAATTTGTTCACAATGCAACGGAATTTAGCAATAAGCCTGTTTAAGCGCTCAATTGCTAACCATCTTTGTAAAATTCTACATTAAAACACCTAGTTGCACGCTATTTTATATCAGGCCAAGGTAACGTAGCACACTGCGGTTACCACTAAGGCCACAAGCACGTTCAGCACTATTCCTTCTCTTGCCATGGTTTTAATATCGAACTTTTCAGTTGAGTACGCAATGGCGTTAGGCGCTGTTGCTACTGGCAGCATAAAGGCACAACTTGCGCTTATGGCTGCCGGTATCATAAGTAATTTAGGGTCAACGCCTACCGCTAGCCCAGCTGCAGCCAATATTGGCATAAGCAAAGTAGACGTTGCTGTGTTTGAAGTAATTTCCGTTAGGAAAGTCACGAATAAGCAAATACCCAGTACTAGTAACAACACAGGCAAGGTTGCGAGCCCAGTTAACCAAGAGCCCATCAACACGCTTAAACCCGATGACATAAACGCTTTTGCAATACAAATTCCACCTGCAAATAGTAGTAGCATTCCCCAAGGAATATCGTTTGCCGTTTTCCAATCAAGTAGCTTGTCGTTGTTACCTTTTGCGTCTACTTCGCCGTTGTCATTGCCGCTATTGGTGAAAAACATAGCTGCAACACCTGCAACGGCTATAGTGCTATCACTGATGGTGGTCACGCCTATCCAAGCGGTCCAAAAAGGTCTGAAGATCCACGCCATTGCTACCGTACCGAAAATGGCAAGTACACGCTTTTCTGCTTTTGACCATGCACAAGGTACAGGCAAATCGATGTTGCCCACTTCTTTAATTCCGCGTGCCAACCACAAGGCCATAATAGGCACACCTAAAACGACTATCGGTACGCCAGTTTTCATCCATTCGATAAAGCTGTATTCCATACCCTGCGTTTCTTCATACACGCTCATAAAGATAATATTAGGTGGTGTGCCAATTGGTGTTCCTACCCCGCCTAAGCTTGCGGAATAAGCAATACCCAGAATAAGGGCCACGCCAAATCGGGGGTTATCGACCGCATTAATAATGGCAATGGCCATTGGCAACATCATTAGCACCGTGGCGGTGTTACTAATCCACATACTAAGGACTGCGGTGGTGAGCATGAAGCCCAGTACCAGTTTAAGCGGGCTGCCGCTGCCTGTTACACGCAGCATGTAAATAGCAAATCGCTTGTGTAAGTTGGCACGTTCAAGCCCTTTTGAAAGCATGAAAGCTGCCATTAATAAAATAATGACATGACTTCCCAAGGCAGACGCAGCTTCACTATGCGACAGCACGCCGAATAATGGAAATAACGCGAATGGCAGAAGCGAAGTAGCGGGAATGGGGAGCGCTTCGGTTACCCAAAGTATTGCTACAAAAAGGGTGATCGCAGCGGTAAATATAATTTCGCTGGGCTGATGTACAGCCCATAAGCTCATACCGCTAAGAACAGAGGCGATAAACGCGAAAAGAATAATAGTGTTCTTACGTGTTGGCTGTCGTTGTTGAGAATCTGAAGAGGGTTCAGGATTTGTGTGCATTGCGCTTCCCGTTACTAATCGCTTTATTATAAGTGCTAGGGCCTTAGCTATAGGCCCTAATTATTGCTCTTATATTTTCTATCAGTAATTAGCGGGAAACGCACGAGGCTTTTCCAAAAAAATTGTTTTTAGATTGTTTTACTTACTTTCGTCGTCTGACGAAATACGGCTGGCAACTGCACCGGCTTGATCTTTATATTTCGCATCAACTCTGGCGTTGTAAGGTTTTTCAGCTGGGGCTGATAACACCTCGAAGCTAAGTGCCCCTATTTTCATTTTAGGGCGAAGCGCTAAAGGCAATTTGCCGCTGTTGTAAAACTCAAGAACGATGTTACCAGACCAACCTGGGTCGATTCTATGCGCCGTCACATGAACCATTAAGCCCAAGCGCGCCAGTGAAGAACGCCCATCTAGCCAACCAACGATATTGTCCGGCAGCGTTACCGACTCGTGGGTAATAGCAAGCGCTAGTTCACCAGGGTGTAGAAAGAAGGCTTTACCCTCTTCTAGTTCAATTTCGTCGCTCATCACGTGGTCCAGCGCTTCTTGTACCTGCGCTTTTGGACCACTTAAATCGATAAACGGCGCTTGATGATCTTCAAACACACGAAATTTGTTACCAAGGCGGATATCTACTGTTACACCGCTAATCTGATCATAGTTAGGTGTAGGCTCAATTTTTATTTTCCCATCTTGAAGATGTTGGTAGATATCGCGGTCGCACAAGCGCATGGTGTATTCCTCATTTCGTTAGGCCGCTATTATGCGTATGTCACCGCATGCATTCAACTGCTCAAGGGCTTGTTTTATCTGCTTTTGCGCAATTTTTATAAAGTTTTAGCTAATTTTGAATTTAAGTGCCAAAACCTGCCTCTATTTTTCTTTGGTTCAGCATCTAACTAGGCTTTAAACTAAACGTACATCACTATTGTGCGCTACCTGTTATTACTGACCCCTACTCTTTCTCAATCTTTCCCAAGAATGCCAATTGGGTCGCCTTTAATGTGTTTAACCGCTCCTTTGCGTGGTTCAACGGTAAGCGCTAGTTGCATAGACATTGCTCTAGCTGCCTCACGATAGCTTTCACTCAAGTCACTGTCGGGCGAGGCGAGCAACAAAGGCGTGCCGGCATCGCCATGCTCGCGAATATGAATATCAAGGGGTAGCTGCCCTAACAGTGGCAAACCATGGCGCTCAGCCAGTGCCTCTCCTCCGTCTTTTGCAAATACATAGTCTTTGGTGCCGCAGGCTCTGCATTGGTAATAGCTCATGTTCTCGATAAGCCCAAGTACTGGCACATTGACCTTTTCAAACATGCTTATGCCTTTTTGGGCATCGGCTAGCGCTAAGTCCTGGGGCGTAGTCACTACCACAGAAGCGGTTAGTGGAACTTGTTGTGCCATAGTAAGCTGAATGTCGCCGGTACCAGGCGGCATATCAACAATTAAATAGTCGAGTACAGGCCACAAGGTTTCATCTAATAATTGCTTTAACGCCCTGCTTGCCATGGGTCCGCGCCATACGGCCGCGTCTTCTTGCGGTACTAAATAACCTATGGAGTTTGCTACCAGCCCATGTGCCATAAGCGGCTGCATGTGCTTATTGTCTTCGCTTTCAGGGTGTGCATCGGGGTTGCCCAACATAATGGGAATAGACGGCCCATAAATATCGGCGTCTAAAATGCCAACTTTCGCTCCTTCTTGCATAAGAGCAAATGCAAGGTTGATACTGGTTGTAGATTTGCCCACACCACCTTTACCCGAGGCTACCGCAATAATATTTTTGATATTAGTAACAGGGGCAACTTCAGTGTCGCCACTGGCAACGTTTTGCTTAAAAGTAAGCTTATCGGCACCTTGTTTCCCTTTTAGCTGGTTAAGCACTTCTTGTTTAAGCGTATCTAACTGTGTAGCAATGCAAAATGGCAAAGTAACCGTAACGCCTGCATCTTCATTTTCTGGCTGGCTAAAAGCACACCAAGATAAGGTATCGTCTACGTCTAGCGAGAAATACTTGGCTAAAATAGCAGCAACCTTCTGCGTTAGCGGCTCTGCTTTGCGAGAAAAGAACATAAAATGCCTTACTAGTAGTAGAATTGTGTGAATTACGAGATGCAAAAAACGCGGTTTTCCGCTAGTATTTGCAGCCATTTTGAAACGCAAAGAATCAATAACGTCATTATGTCAGAAAAACGCCGAATTCTGGTAACCAGTGCGTTGCCATACGCAAATGGTTCTATTCACTTAGGTCATTTGCTAGAACACATTCAAACCGACATCTGGACTCGTTTTCAGCGCCTTCGCGGAAACGAATGTTACAGTGTTTGCGCCGACGATGCACACGGTACACCGGTTATGCTTAAAGCCCAAGAGCTTGGCATTACACCAGAAGAAATGGTGGCTAGAACCCGTGCGGAACACCACCAAGACCTTGTTGATTTTCACGTTGATTACGACAACTACTATGTAACCCATTCGCCAGAAAACAAGGCATTGTGTGAAGAAATTTACACTCGTCTAGATAACGCGGGCTACATTAGCAAGCGCACTATTAACCAACTGTTCGACCCTGAAAAAGAAATGTTCCTGCCAGATCGTTTCGTTAAGGGTACCTGCCCAAGCTGTGGCGCAGAAGATCAAAACGGCGATAGCTGTGATGTATGTGGCGCAACTTACAGCCCAACTGAAGTTAAAAACCCGCGCAGCGTTGTATCGGGTGCTACACCAGTACTACGTGAGTCTGAGCACTTCTTCTTCGACCTGCCAAAATTTGAAGGCATGTTAAAAGAGTGGATCCGCTCGGGTGCACTGCAAGAAGAAATGGCAAACAAGCTACAAGAGTGGTTCACTGAAGGTCTTCAACAGTGGGACATCAGCCGTGATGCGCCTTACTTCGGCTTTGAAATTCCAGGTGCGCCGAACAAGTTCTTCTACGTGTGGGTAGATGCGCCAGTTGGCTACATGGCTAGTTTCAAAAACTTCTGCGACCAGAATAACCTAGAGTTTGACGATTTCTGGAAAGCCGATTCTGATGCTGAGCTGTACCACTTTATTGGTAAAGACATTACTTATTTCCACTGCCTATTCTGGCCTGCCATGCTAGAAGGTGCGGGATACCGCAAGCCTACTGGCGTAAACATTCACGGTTTCGTAACCGTAAACGGTGCGAAAATGTCAAAGTCGCGCGGTACCTTTATTAAAGGCCGTACCTACCTTGACCACTTAAACCCAGAATATCTGCGTTACTACTTTGCGTCTAAGTTAGGCGACGGGGTTACCGACATCGACCTTAACTTTACTGATTTCGCACAAAAAGTGAATTCAGACTTGGTAGGTAAAGTGGTTAACATTGCAAGCCGCTGTGCAAGCTTTATCACTAAGCGTTTTGACGGAAAGCTGTCTGACAACGTGATCGAGCCAGAACTAATTGCTGAGTTCCAAAATGCATCAGAGAACATTGCTGCACTTTTCGAAAAGCGTAAGTACCACCAAGCCGTGCGCGAAATCATGGCCCTTGCTGACAAAGCAAACCAGTTCATCGACAACAACGCACCTTGGGTAACCATTAAAGACGAGACTAAGCAGCAGTTCACACACGATGTGTGCTCGCTAGGTATTAACATGTTCCGTCTGTTGGTGATTTACTTAAAGCCTGTACTACCAGTACTTGCAGAAAAAGCAGAAGAATTCCTAAACGACTCGTTTGACTGGAATTCACTGCAAACCCTATTGAAAGGCCACGCCATCAACAAATTTAAGCCGATGATGCAGCGTGTAGAAATGGAGAAAATTGACGCCATGGTTGAAGATTCAAAAGAAAGCCTAGCGCCAGCAGCACCGGCTATCGACCCAGACAGCCCGCTTGCTAAAGACCCTATTAGCGACACTATCTCGTTTGATGATTTCGCGAAAGTAGATTTACGTATTGCACGTATCTCTAACGCCGAGCACGTAGAAAAAGCTGACAAGCTTCTACGCTTAGAGTTAGATTTAGGCGGCGAAACTAAGCAAGTGTTTGCTGGAATCAAGTCGGCCTACTCACCTGAAGCCCTGATCGGTAAGCATACTGTAATGGTAGCGAACCTTGCCCCTCGCAAGATGCGTTTCGGCTTAAGTGAAGGCATGGTACTAGCCGCAGGCCCAGGTGGCGACGAGCTATATATTCTTGAGCCGCACGAAGGTGCAAAGCCGGGTATGCGCGTTAAGTAAACCTTATAATGTTCAACATTGAAGAAAGGTGACATTCAGCGCTTTAAAGCGACGGAATGTCACCTTTTTTGTTTAGCTGATAATAAAGTTCTCTGATTCGTGTAGCCTAAAATCTTATTGATAGGTTGAAGGTACATTTCCATCATCGTGCAAGCTCATTATTTCGCCCTCAGCATCATCTAACTCAATCATTACTAACCCCGTCTTTAATCTACTCCGTAATTTGCTATTTCCCTTTTTCCATTTTGCCCTATCGTCCTATCGCCCTATCGCCCTATCGCCCTATCGCCCTATCGCCCTATCGCCCTATCGCCCTATCGCCCTATCGCCCTATCGCAAAATAAGCTAACAACCGCAAACCATCAAAGGGACATCTCCACTCGTTGTAATTCAGGGCGATCTATCATTCTTTTTATAACGTAGTCACGGTGTTTAATCATTGAAAGAGGTATTTATGGAAGATTTGTTCGGGACTAATATCGATTTATCGGAATTAACCGAAAAAGCCATATCACTGGTGATGACTTATACCCCCAAATTGCTATTGGCTATTCTTACTTTGGTGGTGGGTCTTTGGTTGGTGAATCGTTTTGTAAACCTATTGGATCACCGAATAGGTAAAAAGGATCCCACGCTAAACAAATTTTTATGCGGGCTTATTAGTGCCGTGTTAAAAGTCATGTTGTTGATCTCTGTTGCTTCTATGATAGGTATTGAAACCACGTCGTTTATTGCCGTAGTTGGGGCAGCAGGTTTGGCTATAGGTCTAGCATTACAAGGCAGCCTGGCTAATTTTGCTGGCGGTGTGCTGATACTGATTTTTAAACCCTTTAAAGTGGGTGACACCATTGAAGCAGAAGGGTATCTAGGGTCTGTAGCAGAAATACAAATTCTCTATACTGTAATCAACACCTTTGACAATAGGCGTGTTGTTATTCCCAACGGGAATCTATCTAACGCCACATTAACTAACGTTAGCGTATACGATAAACGCCGCTGCGACATGACCTTTGGTATTGGCTACGATGACGATATCGACAAAGCAAAGAATATTTTGCAGCGTTTGTTTGAAGAGGACGAGCGCTCATTGACCGACCCTGCACCTAGAATTTGTGTAGGTGGACTAGGTGATAACTCGGTCGACCTGATGTTTAGACCTTGGGTCGGTACAGATGACTTGTGGCCTTATTACTGGGATATGCAGGAAAAGGTTAAAAAAGCTTTTGATGAAGAAGGTATTAGCATCCCTTATCCACAGCGAGATGTGCATTTGTATAAAGCAAGTGACGATTAAAATCTCAATATGGAGGTAGCTTGCTAAGCTATCTCCAACTCCCCTTCAAATTAGCTTATAAACGCTAAAGCCCGGTGATCTGATACAGCAACCTAGCAAATATCTAAAAGGGTTAATGCTTAGTACAGCCTGCTAGTTAAGAGCCAAGCGCGCTCTAAATCCACATGACATGTATATTAACACCACTAACGCAGCGTACGATTCGCCGTATAGGTACGCACACTTGCCCCTACCGCAGAAAAGCGCGGTTTTAAGTTACGCTTAGGTTTTATGGCCGTCATAGGGATTACCCGCTTTTTCGCGAGTATTACATATACCGCGCTGCACCAAGGCAAGTAAGACGCTAAATAGTGCTGAAGCTTAGCGGCTCCTTTCCACCGCTGCTGAAAAAACAGAGTAGAAAAAAGTACCTGGCGCTGTTCAACAATCTCGAAACCCAGCAACTGAAGCCAATCTTTGATGCGATAGGACGTAAAAAAGCGTGCATCGTGCAGAATATTTCCGCGTTTAACCGGTAAAAATTTGGCAATTCCAGCTAGGCTTAACGGGTTAAAACCACTGATGATGACGTAACCGTTTTGCGTAATAACACGGTCGACCTCTCTTAATATTTCGTGAGGGTCTTGCGCAAAATCTAGCTCGTTAGCTAATAGAAAGCCATCAATGCTGTTTTCAGAGAAAGGTAAGGAATGCGACTGCCCTACAATGGTATTTTCTCTGCTAATTGTCGATTCACGGCTTTCATTCTGTAACGGTGAAGATACAACTTTATTATCTGAAGAATTGTTAGATAAGGCGTTGTCGTCTAACTGGCGGCCAAATTGGTTATCAAAGGGCACTTGATTGATGTGGTGCCTTATAGGGCTGGTGTTCAGATTAATTTCGGCACTTAAAGAGCCTAACTTAGCAAAGTGATACCCAAATATACGCTCAGCATAATCGCTACAAACTGTATTCACGGCATCGCGGATATGCTCACCTGCGGGGAAATCATCCCAGCTTGTCGGGTAGCGAGGCGGTTTGGCTGTAAAAGCCGATTTCATTAACACTGCGCGCTCTTAGGTTGCTCTGCTGTTTACAAGTCCCTATAGTAACGCATAATTCTACCTACACAAGCAGGTACTCTTATGACGGCAGAAACGCTTCCTTCAGATGTAACAATTCATCCCATCCCCGCTTTTACTGACAACTACATTTGGTGCATTCACAACGGTAACAGCGCTATAGTCGTTGACCCGGGTGATGCTGAACCTGTATTGGCTTTTCTTAAAGCCAATAAATTATTGCTTAGTGCGGTTCTTATTACCCATCATCATAGAGATCATACTGGTGGCATCGCTAAGCTAGTGTCTACCGTACCGGATTTACCGGTTATAGGGCCAAGAGGCAACCATATAAGAGGCATCACTAAATCGGTGGCACAGGGCGATACCGTTACACTTCCTGTATTTAAAATGTCACTGCAAGTTATGGAAGTGCCAGGCCATACTCTTGACCATATTGCTTTCTTTGGGCATGGCATACTATTTTGCGGTGATACACTGTTTTCCGCGGGCTGCGGGCGTTTATTCGAAGGCTCTCCAGAGCAAATGCATCATTCTTTGAATAAGTTAAAGCGATTGCCTGACACTACCAAGGTGTACGGCGCCCACGAATATACGCAAGCAAACGTTGCATTTGCTCTTGCTGTTGAGCCTGACAATACGGCGCTAAACGACTACGCAGATTGGGTTAACGCTAAGCGAGAACAGAATCAACCTACTTTACCGAGTAACCTCAAAGAGCAAAAAAACATAAACCCATTTTTACGTGCACATGAACTTTCTGTTAAAACTGCTGCCGAAGCCTATTGCGAAAATAACCTGGCTGACGATGTTGCAGTGTTTGCTGCAGTTCGCCGCTGGAAAGATGAGTTTTGATGCAAAAGTAAGCCGATTATCGTAATATTGCCGGTTTGCAGTGCTCCAAGAGGTTTCTTCATATATGCAGTTGAAGTTTTTCCCTCTATCGCCATTGTTGTTGGCGATAGGTTTAACGGGTTGTCAGATAACAGATAATAATAGTGACAATGCGCAATTAGAAAGTAACGAAAATGCTTCGCTAGAAGCGTGCAGTGAAATTCATAGCAATGAAGAAGCTATTTCTGATTGTGAGTTAGCAAGAGATGGCGTTGTTGAAGTCGTGCATCCAAATGACGATACGCTAGAAGAAAGTGCCGAACTTACCGCGACACCTGACATGCATACACAGGCTGTTGTAACGGACGTATGGGAACGTGCTAGCGCAAATTTTGCTTTACCCATACCTGACAATAAACGCCTGAACGCCCAAAGAAAGTGGTATTTAAAGCACCCAGAATATATGGCTCGCGTGGTTAAGCGTGCCAAGCCATTTCTTTACTACATTGCAGAAGAAATTGAAAAGCGTGACATGCCGATGGAGCTAATTCTCTTGCCTATCGTTGAAAGCGCATTCGACCCTTTCGCTTATTCTCACGGCCGCGCAGCCGGTATGTGGCAATTTATCCCAGGCACCGGTAAGCGGTTTGGTATGGAGCAAAATTGGTGGTACGACGGGCGCCGCGACGTCGTTGCTTCAACGCAAGGTGCACTGGATTACCTTACCTATTTAAATGAGATGTTTGACGGTAATTGGCTGCACGCATTAGCGGCCTACAACAGCGGTGAAGGCCGTGTTCAACGAGCGATTAAAGCCAATAAACGTGCGGGAAGGCCTACCGACTTCTGGAACTTAAACTTACCTAAAGAAACCCGTGCGTATGTGCCCAAGTTATTAGCCCTTGCTGATATTCTTAAAAACAAAGATGAATATGCGTACTCTTGGCCAGAGGTAGAAAACGTAGCCGTTATTGAGGTGGTCGATATTGGCTCTCAGGTCGATTTAGCGTTTGCGGCCGAACTTGCCGGCATGTCTTTAAAAGAGCTTCATGGATTAAACCCTGGGTTCAATCGCTGGGCTACATCCCCAGATGGTCCACACCGCTTAGTACTTCCCCTTGATAAAGCTGCTGCGTTTTCGCAAGCCCTTGCTAAGATTGATCAAAAAGAGCGTCTTAACTGGGTACGTCACACCGTTAAGTCTGGCGATAGCTTAGGTAAAATTGCAAAGCAGTACCACACCACGGTGAAAGTGCTGAAAAGGATAAATGAGTTAGACTCATCAATGATTCGAATAGGCCAAGCGATAATGGTGCCAGTGGCGCTTCAAGAGTTAGACAGCTATACCTTATCGCAAGAGGAACGTTTAGCCAGTCTGCAAAATAGCAGCTTGTCTCAGCAAAAAGTGCGTCACACCGTTAAATCCGGTGATACGCTATGGGATATTGCGCGTAAGTACAAAGTAAGTACTAAGCAGTTAGCTAAATGGAATGGTATGGCACCGGGTGATACGCTTCGCCTAGGAAAAGCTCTGGTTATTTGGCAGAAAGGCAAAGCGCAAGCCGGAGTTACCAAAAAACTAACCTACACGGTAAGAAACGGTGACTCGTTATCTCGTATCGCCAGCAAGTTCAAAGTTAAGGTAAGTGACATTGGCAAGTGGAATTCGCTAAACACTAAGCGCTATTTGCAACCCGGTCAAAGACTTAAACTGTATGTAGACGTGACAAGGTTGAACGCATCGAGCTAGTGACTCGGCCTAGATTAGCATTAACGCGTTTTCCTTTAAGCGGTCATATCATACGTTAAATCACGAAAAGGATATGGAAATGCTAAGAATTAACCGAGAAAATCTGCGAAATAGTCACGAAACGCCTTGGTTAATCTTAGATTTAGTCATGCTAGGTATACTGTTTGTAAATCTAGCGTGGCTTATTTTCGATGCGCTTTATGCTACAGATTTTGTATACGGTCTTTTGGGTACATATTTCCCCGCCTTTCTAAACGCTTACGACCCAATTCACGCCAACTTTTTGTTGGTCGATTTAGTTTTTATTGCCATATTCTTTACCGAGTTCTGCTTTCGTTGGGCCGTTGCTATTGTTCGTAAAGAGCATTTACGCTGGTACTTCTTTCCGTTTTTGCACTGGTACGACATTATTGGCTTAATCCCAACGGGCCCTACTCGTCTATTCCGCTTCTTGCGAATATTCTCCATACTACACCGCTTGCACAAGTTCGAAATTATCGATTTAAATCAAACCGCCGTCTTTCGCTTTTTTGCCTTTTATTACGACGTGTTTGTTGAAGAACTTAGCGACCGGATTGTTGTTAAAGTGCTAAGCGATGCGCAAAAAGACATCTCAGCAGGTTCGCCTTTATTAGACGATATCAATGCACAGGTACTAGCGCCTCGTCGACCCGTCATAACGCAGTGGATGGCTGGTGTCATCAACCATTTAGGCCAATCTATTCAAAGCGAAGAACATGGCGAGGTAATTCGAGAGCATGTACGAAAAAGCGTGGGGAAAGCGGTGAGAAGCAATGCACAAGTATCCTCGCTGCATTACCTTCCTGTTATCGGCAAAACCATTGAAAATACATTAGAAGAGTCAGTTACCGACATTGTTACCACATCGCTAGTAAACCTGTTAAGCGACTTGGATGCAGAGCGCATCGACCATTTCATCTCTGTCGGTATGCACGACTATACTCCTACTGCGGACGCACTAGATAAAGAAGTGCTTAGCGTTGTAAATGAATGCTTAGAGCTTGTAAAAGCGCACGTTGCACAGCAGCGCTGGAAGTCACATTTAACTGAAAAAGAGTCGGCGATACCCACTAGTAAGCCAGATGTAAATCAATAGATTAGGCGATTATTAACAACAACCTCAATAGTTAACAATAACTATTATCATTACCTTTCAAATGATAGACTAAAGTTCAATATCTTAATATCTATCATTAGAGGAAGGGATTTATGGCGTCTAGTAAGCCATCATTAGCGAAACCTAGTATTTCAAAAAAGACTATTTTCTCATTGTCTGCTATTGCGTTAGCTGTTTTTGCTTCAAGCAATACATTTGCCCAGCAAACTGAAGAAGAAGAACAATTAGAACGCATTGAAGTAAACCCTATGCAGTCTTATAGAAGCACTGCAACAAAGTCATCACTTCGCCCTATTGAATCGCCTGTAAGCATTAGCGTTATTGATCAAGATTTATTGCAGCTTCGTCAAGCCGATTCAGTGAATAAAGCGCTTCGTTACGTTTCTGGTGTTACCACTGAAAGCCGCCCTACCATTACTATTTTCGACCAGTTTACTATTCGTGGCTTTACTACTTACCAAACGTTTTACGATGGCTTACCTCTTCTAACCAATAATAGTTGGAATCTTTACCCTCAAGTTGATGCGTTTGCTACTGAATCTCTGGAAATATTAAAAGGTCCGGCCTCATCTCTGTACGGTCTGGTTCCACCTGGTGGCATGGTCAACCAAGTGGCTAAATACCCTAAAGACGAAGATGAAACTCTTGTGAGAGCAGCGTTGGGGTCTGACAGCCTGTTTGAACTAGGTTTAGACACCGCGGGCGCACTTACTGACAATGCTCGCTATAGACTTGTAATGCTAGGAAGAAAGCGTGACGGATTCCAAGACACGACAGAGACCGAGCGCTACACCATAGCGCCTTCTGTTACGGTTGATATTAGTAGCGATACAGAACTTACACTATCTGGCTACTACCAAGATGACCCAGAGATGATTCCATCAACTCCTCTTCCCGGACAAGGTACCTTGTACAGCGACCAGTTTGGTAAGTTAGATCCAAGTACCTACGCAGGTGATGAAAACTGGAATAGCTTTTCACGCGAAGTGCTTATGCTTGGCTACAAACTAAATCACCAAATCACAGATAGCTGGTCAGTACTGCAAAAGTTCAGATATACAGATTCAGAAGCGCTTCAACGCAACACTTACCACTCTGTGTTAGATGCTGAAAACGATTTGTACCGCTCTGCCTATCTAACCGACGAAGAAACCGATGGTGTAACGGTAGATACCCAGCTTGCAGGGCAAATAGTTACTGGCGAACTAGTTCACAACCTTCTGTTTGGTGTCGACTATCAAGATTCTGATTCTACAGTAGCCTATCGCGATACGTTAGGTACGAATACACCGCCATTGAACCTTGTGAATATTGATAACGACCTTTTCGATGTTAGCGCGCTACCGCTCGATTTCTACCAAGAAGATCACAAAATTGATGTTGAACAACTCGGTTTTTATGTTCAAAACGAAATGCAGTTTAACAACATCACTGTGTTGTTAAATGGTCGCTATGATAACTTTGAAAGTACTGATGTCGCTGCAAATGTTTACGACGGTTTTGAATACGGTGGCACTACCGAGATTGACCAAGATGAATTTTCAGGCCGTGTGGCCGCTATGTATAACTTCGATTCAGGTTGGCGCGTATACGCGAACTATTCAGAGTCTTTTGAACCTGTAACGGGCGTAGACTCGGTAACAGGTGAAGCCTTCAAGCCGACCACCGCCGATCAAGTTGAAGTAGGTACTAAGTTCCAATCAAGCGATGGCGCGACTACGTTTACCGGTGCTTATTTTGTTCTCACTAAACAAAATGTTGTAGTGAACACGCCAGATTTTGCTCAGCGTACCCAAACTGGTGAAGTTGAGTCAGAAGGTGTTGAGCTAGAATTAAGTACAAATATCACACCTGCCCTTTCGCTTCAGGCTAATGCGACTTTCTTAGATATGGAAGTGACAGAAAATGAGCTAGACCCAGATGAAGTGGGCAATACGCCAGTATGGGTAGCCGAGGAAAGTGCTTCATTGTGGGCTAACTACCTGTTTGACGACAACTTAGATGGTCTAATGGTGGGCGCTGGCGTACGTTACGTGGGTGAAACGCAGGCAGATAAGTACAACTCTGACCAAGTGCCTTCATACACCTTAGTCGATGCTGTTGTCACTTACGACATGCCAGACTATGACCTGAGGTTAACGGGTAGTGTAAGCAACTTGACCGACAAAGAATATGTAGGTTCATGTTTTGATACCAACAACTGCTGGTTTGGGGCACAGCGTCGCTTCGAAGTGGGTATAGAAAAGCGCTTTTAATCCATACAAAAAAGCCCACATCTGTGGGCTTTTTCAATCTATCTAACTTGTAAAAATGCTTATCGACTCCGGATAGTTAGGCTTTACGCCACGTAGTGCCGCTTGGGCCATCTTCTAACACTACGCCTTTTGCGTTTAACGCATCGCGTGCAGCATCTGCGGCTGCCCAATCTTTAGCAGAACGGGCATCGTTACGTTGTTTAATTAAGGCTTCAATCTCTGCTGCTTCGTCATCGTTGCCCTCGCCACCTTTAAGGTAGGTGTCAGGATCGCTCTGTAGCATACCCAAAATTGCGCCTAAACCTTTTAGCACCGCAGCCAGTTTACCCGCTTCTTCAGCGTTGTCTTTTTGGCGGTTAAGCTCACGAGCAACATCGAACAATACAGAAAACGCTTCAGGTACGTTTAGGTCATCATTCATGGCCGCTTCGAAACGCGCTAAATAACCGCCGTAACTAAGGTCTGTACTTTCGTCTACTACAACGCCACGTAGTGCAGTATATAAACGTTCTAGGGCTGCCTTCGCTTGAGTAATATTGTCTTGAGAGTAACTTAACTGGCTACGATAATGCGCTGACATCAAGAAGAAACGCAAAGTTTCTGAATCGTGCTCTTTAAGCACATCGCGCAAGGTAAAAAAGTTGCCTAAAGACTTAGACATTTTTTCATCATTTACCTGTACCATACCCGCATGCATCCACACGTTTACGTATGGCGTATCGTACGCGCAGCACGATTGAGCCACTTCATTTTCGTGGTGTGGGAAGGTTAAATCCGAACCACCACCGTGAATATCAAAGTGCGCACCAAGGTGCTTGTGGTTCATTGCAGAACACTCTATGTGCCAGCCTGGGCGCCCCTCGCCCCATGGCGACTGCCACGCTGGCTCACCAGGTTTGGTGGTTTTCCACAATACGAAATCTAGCGGGTCGTCTTTACCTGCCGCTACTTCAACCCGGGCACCGGCTTTAAGCTGCTCTAAGTCTTGTTTGCTTAACTTACCGTAATCTTCATACTTGCTTACGTCGAATAGCACATCGCCGCTTTTAGCTTGATAGGCGTAGCCTTTGTCCATTAGACGCTGAATGATTTCAATGATCTCATCCATATGCCCACTTACTGTCGGCTCAACGTCAGGCTCTAGTAAGTTAATTGCCGCAAAGTCTTCGTGCATCATAGCGATAGTGCGTGCAGTCAGCGCTTCAAAGCTTTCGCCGTTTTCATTGGCACGAGCAATAATCTTATCGTCGATATCCGTGATATTACGCACATACTTCACATCTAAACCAAGGTGACGCAAATAACGTACTAAAACATCGAAACTTAGGTAGGTACGGGCGTGACCCATATGACTTAGGTCATAAACGGTGATACCACACACATACAAACCCACTTTCCCTTCTTGAAGCGGAACAAACTTCGCTTTTTCACGGGTTCGGGTATTGTAAAGATGTAGCATGTCTATATTTCCTATTTGTCATAATTTTGGGGCGCAAAGTTTAGCACTGTCACGATTTAAATGGTACAAGCCATTTGCAGCGATATTGCTGTTATTTGCCATACCCGCTCTTTGCGCTAGCTACCTGTTTTGCGCTAAAATGCCCCCACTTTACATATACGCTAACACACAGGACAAACCACAATGGTTACGTTAAAAACAAATTTCGGTGACATCACCCTAGAGCTTTTTGAAGATAAAGCACCTAAAACAGTCGCTAACTTCCTTTCTTATGTAGAAGACGGCTTTTTCGACAACACAATCTTTCACCGTGTAATTAACAACTTCATGGTTCAAGGTGGTGGTTTTACACCTGATATGGAACAGAAAGATACTAAAGAGCCTATCGAAAACGAAGCTGACAACGGTGTTGCGAATGAAGTAGGTACAATCGCGATGGCGCGTACTCAAGACCCACACTCAGCTACAGCACAATTCTTTATTAATGTGAACAACAACGACTTCCTTAACCACACTAGTAAGTCAGTAAACGGTTGGGGCTACTGCGCGTTTGGTAAAGTGGTTGAAGGTATGGACGTGGTAGAGAAGATCAAAGCGGTTAAAACCGGTAACAACGGCTACCATCAGGATGTACCTGTTGAGCCAGTGATCATTGAAAAAGCAGTTGTAGCATAAGTAACTGCTTAGATAATAATTACAACACCTGACTAAATTTTGGCTTGGCTGGCATGCTGTTCAAAACAAGCCTTTAGTTATATTAAAGCCGCGTGAACGTTAACGCGGCTTTTTAGACCACACTTAAGAAGATTTATGTCGTTCACCTACTTCATTGCTGATTTACACCTAAGTGCCGACCGCCCTGATATTACAGAATGCTTAATGCGCTTCTTAAAAGAAGACGCGATTAATGCTGATGCACTATATGTTCTTGGTGACTTATTTGAAGTGTGGATTGGCGACGATAATGTCACCCCGTTCAATACTGCTATAGCGACAGCCTTTAAAGAGGTAAGTCTGCACTGCCCTATTTACTTTATTCACGGCAATCGCGATTTTGCCATACGAGAAAAGTGGCTATCAAAAGCAGGCATGATCTTGTTAAACGAACAAGAGGTCATAGACTTGTACGGCACGCCTACCCTGCTGACCCATGGTGACGAGTTATGTACACGCGACGTTGCTTATCAAAAGTTTCGCAAAAAATCTCGTGGTTGGTGGTGGCCTCGTCTAATGCTTGCCCTACCTTTATGGTATCGCCAACGCGTAGCCGATAATGGCCGTAAGGAAAGTAAGGCTAAGCAACAAAACCTTAAACCAGATATCATGGATGTTACCCCAGAAGAGGTAGTGAAAGTGATGGAAAAGTGGGGTGTGCAGCGCATGATCCACGGGCATACACACAGACCAAACATTCACAGCCTTGAAGCTAATGGCAAACCTGCGACTCGAATCGTGCTCGGCGATTGGTATAATCAAGGTAGTGTTTTAAAGGTTACCCCCTCAGAAGCTATGTTACAACATCACAATTTTAAGTAAGCAAATCTGACACTTACAGATGGTCCTACCTCTTTTTTTATTACCATTAATAATATTTTATATGTGTGCCCTTCTTTACCTCTAACTCACTATAAAACGTAAGCTTTGTCAAATTTCAATCGACCGTAAAATTTCTCCAAAATACAGTTTTGTGACATTTATGACAGTTCAGTAATATAAATGTCAAAGAATTGTCACCTTCTCTCCATACGCTCTCCGTGATTTAACAATTCACTCCCCATGCAAGGAATGATGATGGGTAGTGATTGGATGTCTAGACAAAACCACAACCAATACAAACAATACGTTTAGGAAAAAATCATGAATCGTAACTGGAAAGTGGCATGTACTGCTGTTGCTCTAGCGGTTTCTGCTAGTCTTCAAGCGGCAGTGTTACCCGAGCACCAAACTAACAGCGCTTGGTTTACCGACGCACAATCAAAACTAAATACAAAGTTACAAACCAATAATCAGTTCAAAGCAAAGAATGTTATTTTGTTTGTAGGTGATGGTATGGGTATCTCAACCCTCACCTCAGCAAGAATTCACAAAGGTCAATTAGCGGGTAACCCTGGTGAAGAAGGTTATTTGAGTTTTGAAAGCTTTCCACATACGGCCTTGGTTAAAACCTACAATGTAGATGCTCAAACCCCAGATTCAGCGGGCACTATGACCGCTATGATGTCGGGCCTAAAGACTGACGTGGGTGTAATTGGCGTTGACGAAGATATTGAACGCGGTGACTGCTCAACCGTTGCAGGCAATGAAGTTATTACTGCGCTAGAGCTTGCTGAAATAAAAGGCCTGTCTACAGGTATTGTTTCGACAGCCCGTATCACTCACGCTACCCCTGCGGCAACTTACGCAAAGTCAGCAGATCGCAACTGGGAAGATATTTCCGACATGCCAGAAGCCGCTGTAACCGATGGCTGCTTAGACATTGCTGACCAGCTAGTGAACTTTGAAAGCAATTTAGAAGCGCGTTACACCGGTGTTGACGTTGACGGTATTGAGGTTGCTATGGGCGGTGGTCGCCGTCATTTCTTGCCAAAAGACGCCGCATTCAATAGCCCTGATGCAGTGAGTGATGTCGAAGGTGATAGAACCGATGATCGCGACCTTACGGCTGAATGGCAGACCATGTACGAAAATGGTGTATATGTTTATGACCAAGCAGGTTTTGACGCGATAGACACGGAGAGTGTTGAACGTGTATTCGGCCTTTTCAACGAGTCGCATATGCAATATGAAGCAGACCGTGGAAATGACATCGCGGGCGAACCATCAGTTGCAGAGATGACAGAAACGGCAATTAACATTCTTGATAACAACGAGAACGGCTTTTTCTTAATGGTTGAGTCAGGCCGTATTGACCACGCTCACCATGCGGGCAACGCGGCGGGTGCACTTACCGATACCCTAGCATTTGAAGAAGCAGTAATGACAGCGGTTGAAAATACCGATCCTTCTGAAACATTAATCCTCGTAACGGCTGACCACGGACACGTGTTCACTATCGCAGGCTATCCGAAGCGCGGTAATCCCATTCTAGGCAAAGTGGTTAACGTGGGTTCAGACGAACCTGCAACAGCGTCTGATGGCACGCCATACACCACACTCGGTTACACCAACGGTCTAGGTTTCCGCAACCTAGGTGATGAAACAAATTCTGATGCCACGTATGCATTAGAAAACGCAGCAGGTCGCGTTGATATTACCAATATCGACACAACAACGCCTGGATATCACCAAGAAGCACTTATTCCACTTAGTTCAGAAACACACTCTGGAGAAGACATTGCACTGCATGCCAAAGGACCTGGAAGCCAGCTTGCGCAAGGCGTAATAGAGCAAAACGTTGTTTTCCACTTGATTAATCAAGCGCTTGGCCTTGTAAACGAGTAAGTAGAGATAAGAATATGAACCTTTTTAAATTAAGTATAATTGCGGTAGCAGTAGCAGGTCTTTCAGCGTGTAGCTTGGAAGGCGACGATGGTAACGATGGCGCACCTGGTGCTGATGGCGCTGACGGTCAAAACGGTTTAACCAGCCTTACCGTGCAAACTGAATTAGCGGTTGGCGATACTAACTGCCCTAACTCGGGTGTTCGCATCGACTCTGGCTTAGACGCCGATGCTGACGGCTCGCTTGGTGAGTCTGAGATCACTTCGACAAGCTATGTTTGTGTTCCTGGCGTAAACAGCGTGAGCAATAGCGAACTACTCACTAGCCTCAATAATGAGTGGTTTGTGGCTGCTCAAACAGAAGTGGAAAACAATAAAACGGTTTGGATGAACGCTACTTCGGGTGAAAGCGCTGCTTCATCAAATGCGGCGTTTACTGCCACAGTTAATTCTAGAGAAGAATTAGACGCAATGGTAGCGAACCTACGCGGTAAAGCCAAAAACGTTATCTTGTTTGTCGGTGACGGCATGGGCGTTTCTACCGTTACCGCAGCGCGTATTCTAGATGGTCAGATGAACGGCCTAGCAGGCGAAGAAAACCAGCTTAGCTTTGACAAATTCCCATTCTCCGGGCTTTCAAAAACTTATAATGTTGATGCTCAAACACCGGATTCTGCAGGCACAATGACCGCTATGATGAGTGGCATAAAAACTGACGTAGGTGTTATCGGCGTAGACGAAGACATTGAGCGCGGTGATTGTTCTACCGTTGCAGGTAACGAGTTAGTTACGGCGCTAGAACTCGCTGAAATTGCAGGTAAGTCTACCGGTATTATTTCTACTGCCCGTATTACGCACGCCACGCCAGCAGCAACCTATGCAAAGTCAGCAGATCGCAACTGGGAAGACATTTCAGATATGCCAGAAGATGCAGTTACAGCGGGTTGTTCTGACATTGCCGACCAGTTGGTTAATTTCGAAGCTAACTTAGAAGCGAACTTTGAAGGCCTAGACGTTGATGGTCTTGAAGTTGTAATGGGTGGCGGACGTCGCCACTTCTTGCCGCGTGACGAAGCATTTAACAGCCCCGACGCTGCGAGCAGTGTAGAAGGCGATCGTACAGATGGACGTGATTTAACGGCCGAGTGGCAAGCAATATACGAAAACGGCGTTTATATCTATGATCAGTCTGGTTTCGACGGCTTAGATACTGAAACCACTGAAAAGGTGTTTGCTCTGTTCAACGAATCGCACATGCAATACGAAGCCGACCGCGGCAACGACATTGCTGGTGAACCTTCTATCGCTGAAATGACAAGTGCAGCAATTAAAGTGTTAGATAACAATGAAGAAGGTTTCTTCCTTATGGTTGAATCCGGTCGAATCGACCACGCTCACCACGCAGGTAATGCTTACGGGGCACTTCATGACACTATCGCTTTTGCTGAAGCTGTTGATGCTGCTGATAAGCTTACTAATGATGAAGATACACTTATTATTGTAACCGCTGACCACGGGCACGTCTTTACCATTGCTGGTTATCCAAAGCGCGGCAATCCCATTTTAGGCAAGGTAGTAAACGTAGGTTCAGATGAAGCTGCTACAGCTGCCGACGGTACGCCATACACCACACTTGGCTACACAAATGGCCTAGGCTTTAGAAATCTGGGAGACGTTACTAACTCAGACGCAGCTTATTTAGAAGGCCCTGATACAGGTCGTAAAGACATCACTGATGTCGACACTACAACACCTGGCTATCACCAAGAAGCCTTAATTCCACTGGGTTCGGAAACACACTCGGGTGAAGATGTAGGCATTTATGCTAAAGGCCCTGGCGCTTTCCTCGTCAACGGTACTAATGAGCAAAGCGTTATATTCCATGTTATGGATTTTGCAGGAGACTTTGTCTCTCAAGCAGAAAATGCAATGGAATAAGTTATTAAAAAAGTAATGCTAGGGCGGCCTTTGGTCGCCTTTTTCGCTTCGGTTAAGAACTTCATTTTCGGTAGGATAAATGAATGAAATTATTTAATGCATTTGCGCTTATTCTTTTTACAAGTGCGAGTACGTTTAGTTTAGCTCAAGTGGCTGAAACTTCGTCTGTAGTAAACGTATCTAATGAGCAGACGTGTAAAGAAGACAGCACCAGTCTGTTCGCTAAATATGAAATAAGCGTGACTAGCCCATCTAAAACTTTACAAACTACATCACTACATTTGTGGCGAAACGGCAATAAAGTCGCACATGAATACCCTGCCACCAATATTACTGAGTCATGGACACTTGTTAGAAACAAATTTATAAAGCCTACTCGCTTTTTCGATGCTCATGAGCGCGCTATCGAATACCAGCCAGGTGAAACCATTCACGGAAAAAAAGAGACGGACTTTTCATACCGCTACCAACTCATTAGTGACAAACTTATTAATGCTATGACCCTAGATACAATAGACGGTAAAAGCTGTAATACAGTGGAATACTATTCACTAGATAACGATCAGGGCCACTTTAAATTAGCATGGCTTCCCCATCTAAAATTAATAGAATCTTTTAGCGTTGATAAAAGTGGGTATGTAAGAGAGTGGAAACTCAAAACTGTCGATATCAATATGAATACGAAAGACTTCTTTGCAAAAAGACAAGACTATCAAAGTACTGACTATGCAGATATTGGGGATGACCACACTGATCCGTTTTTAACCAAAATGGTTACTCAAGGCTTTATTGAAGCTGGTGCCAGTGGCTACTACGATGAGCACGGTCACAGTATCGGTGAGGGTCACGCACACTAAACGTATAAAATCGCTCTCTAAATGGCTGTGTCTGCAGCTCAGCCATTTAGGCATCGTAAAAAGTTTTTGTTACAAACTAGCCCAAAGTACATGCGTTACGCGCTGGCTTAATTTTTGTTCTGTGGTATAAAGAATAAAAGCAAGTTAGTCATCATGGACGGTGTAAATGACAGATGTTCTTCTTTCCCCTGCAAATTTCTGGTTTAGCATTGCGCTTATAGCCGTATTCTTTGTTTTCATATTAGAACTAATAAGTACCATTTTCGGTGCGAGCTTTTTGGGGCTTGGCGACGATTTTGCTGAAGTAGATGGCGAAGGCTTTTTAAGTACGTCGTTAGCAAACTGGCTAAATATAAATAAAGTTCCCTTCCTTATATACCTAGTTGTATTGCTTACTTTATTTGGGCTTGCAGGCCTGATGCTAAACGGCTTAACAGCCAGCATATTTAAAATTACTTTGCCTGCGGCTATCTCTGTTCCTCTCGCCTTCGGTGTTGGGCTGTTTGTTACAGCCAAAACCGTAAAAATTATCGCCGGTGTATTACCAAGCGTCGAGTCCAGTGCAATCAATAGCGAAGATTTTATCGGCTCCGTGGCGGAAATCACGATTGGTAAAGCAAGCCGTGGAAATCCTGCCGAAGCAAAATTTACCGACCATTATTCTCAGCCTCATTTTGTGTTAGTTGAACCATTCGAAGATGAAGAATTGTTCGCACAGGGAGAGCGCGTCATTTTAGTTCAGAAAAACCAACACAGCTGGTTAGCAACCCGCTACTTATAACTTAAAAGAGATAAAAGTATGGATACAATTCAACCATCTAGCTTGCCGTCAATACTCTTTATTGCCGGTGCTATTGTTGTAGGGCTTATCGTTATTGGCCTTATTTTTGCCAAACTATACACCCGCGCTACTAAAGAAACTGCGTTCGTAAGAACCGGTCTAGGCGGCGAGAAAGTCATTAAGGACGGCGGCGCTTTGGTTCTGCCTGTTGTTCACGAAATTATTCCTGTGAACATGAATACCCTTCGCATCGAAGTAGAGAAAATTCAAAAAGACGCGCTAATCACTAAAGATCGTATGCGTGTAGACGTAAAAGCCGACTTCTATTTGCGTGTAGCGCCGAATGCCAACGGCATTTCAATGGCCGCGCAAACGCTAGGTACTCGCACAACACGCGCTGAAGAAGTCAAAAAATTAATGGAGTCGAAGTTTGTTGACGTACTACGTGCCGTAGCTGCTGAAATGAGCATGACAGAAATGCATGAGCAACGCGCTGATTTTGTACAAAAAGTTCAGCAGAGTGTAGCTAACGACCTTGAGAAGAACGGTTTAGAACTTGAATCGGTAAGTTTAACTGGCTTCGATCAGACAGACCTTCAGTTTTTCAATGAAAACAATGCATTCGATGCTGAAGGCCGTGCTCGATTGACTAAAATCATTGAAGAAAAGCGCAAAGAAACGAACGACATTCAGCAAGAAAACCGTATTTTCATTGAGCAGCGTAACCTAGCTGCCGAGAAACAATCGTTAGACGTAAAACGCGATGAAGAAGAAGCCCGCCTTGCACAAGAGCAGGTACTTGCTTTTAAACGCCAAGAGCAAAAAGCTGAAATTGCTAAGCAACGAGAAATGAAAGAACGTGAAGAGCGCGAAGCAGAAATTGCTAAAAACCGTGCTATCGAAGCGGCAGAAATTGAGAAATCTCGTGAGATAGAGACCCAAGAAATCGCCAAGCGCCAGGCGTTAGAACAAGCGCGCATTCGCCAGCAGCAAGAAGTTGAAGTTTCAGAACAAGTGAAGCAAATTGCTGTTGCTACCAAGTCGGAAGAAGAGTCTGCTGCACGCGCTAAAGCCGCCGAAGCTGAAAAGCAAAAAGTGGAAAAAGAAGAAGCAGTACTTACCGCTAAATCGGTAGCAGAAGCTGAGCGTAAGAAGCAAATTGAAGTTATTGATGCTCGCAAAGAGGCGGAGCGAGAAGCTGTAGGTATAACCGTTGAAGCACAGGCCAAGAAAGAAGCGGCTGAAAACTCTGCTGCCGCAATTCTGACAGAAGCCAAAGCTGCCGCTGATGCTAAAATGCTGCAAGCCGACGCGGACGAGAAAGTACTCGCCGTTGAAGCGCAAGGTAAACAAGCCCTTTACGAAGCTGAGAATACGCTCAAGACCGAACAAATTGAGCTACAAAAAGCCCTTGCGATGCTTAAGATATTACCTGAACTTGTTGAGCAAGCGGTTAAGCCTCTTGAAAACATTGAAGGTATTAAAATTCTTCAGGGATACGGACAAGGTAGCGGTACAAAAGGTGAGCATACCGTTGCAACCTCGGGCAACGGTTTGGCTGAGCAAGTAACACAGGCAGCGCTAAATTACCGTGCTAACGCCCCACTGGTAGACTCTATGCTGCGTGAAGTAGGTTTAGTCGATGCAGATAAAGGCTCGTTAGCAGACTTGGTTACCGGAAACAGCGATATCTTGGCTAAAGCAGGCGCAGTTAAGCCTAAGCCGGTTGTGGCTGCACCAGAAAACCTAAATGGCCATACAGCACAGGACGGCCAACCTATTGATTAACGGTTACTAGTAAAATAGTGAACTAAAAAAGCTAGGCCCTGTTATTTAACAGGGCTTTTTTGACCTAGCTTCTCAATTAACCATTCAGAAAATACTTTTAACCTAAGGGGCATTTGCCTTCTAGAGGGATAAAGGAGGTTAACCGGCATCGACTCCGCTTCGTATCTAGGAAGCACGCGAATTAATTTTCCTTCTTTCAGGTCAGACTCAACGCCCACGCTTGGAATTTGCGCGATACCTAACCCACTCACACAAGCCGTGAAATAGGCTTGAGTACTATTAACACTTAGTAAGCTTTGCATTTCAACGGCATGGCGCCTTCCATCTTTCATATATTCAAACTCTGGTGTTTTATGGCTTAGCGAGTGAGAATAATCAATGAGTTTATGATTACCTAAATCTGCCAGCGACTGCGGTATGCCCCACTTCGACGCATAATCAGGGCTTACACAGTTAAAAATTGGATAAGTTAAAAGGCGTCGGGCAATCAAATTGCTATCCGTTAATGCACCAACCCGTATGACACAATCAAACCCTTCTTTAATAAGATCAACTTTGCGATCGACGCTGCTTACTCGCAACGTAATTTTCGGGTAAGCAGAGATAAACTCTCCTAACATGGGAAGCAGAATGTTGGTTGCAAATCGACTGGGCATGTCGATACGAAGCTCGCCACTCACATTGTCTGGTGACGATATGAATTGTGATTGCAGGGCATCCCATTCACTTAGTAAGGCAATACTTTGTGGCAGAAATGTTTCTCCATCAGAGGTGAGAGAAACGCTTCGCGTACTTCGGTTAAAAAGACGTGTGCCCAACTGCTTTTCGAGCTTTGTTACCGCTTGGGAAATGCTTGATTTAGGCAGACCGAGTAGTGCAGCCGCCGCACTGAAGCTTCCTAATCTCGCAGTTTCCACGAACCGGGTAAGCATTTCGAACCTGTCCATTACTTCCCTATTGTTCACCAAATAAAAACAATGTTATCGCTTTAGGCAAGTTTTTCATACCAATTTAGGTCGATATACTCGTATGCAAATTAACCGACAGAGAGATGACAATGGCGATTGCATTAATAACAGGTGGAAGTCGAGGTCTTGGGCGCGCTGGCGCATTAGCACTGGCGAAAGAAGGGGTAGATGTCGTTATCACGTATAACACTAATCAAGCAGCGGCAGATGAGGTAGTTAAAGAAATTCAAAGCTATGGAAGAAAGGCCAGTGCCCTGCCCCTTAACACTGCTGACTCGCATTATTCTTTTCCCGAATTTCTGATTACGCTTAAACAAGTACTGAAGAGCCAATTTGGAAAGCAGGCTATTACCTACCTGATAAATAACGCCGGCATTGGCCTAAATGCTTCCTTTGAAGCAACCAGCATTAAACAGTTCGATACGCTATTTGATATGCATGTGAAAGGTCCTTATTTTTTAACCCAGACACTGTTACCTATTATTGAAGATGGCGGCGCAATATTGAATATCTCCTCTGGCTTGGCAAGATTTTGCTTACCCGGAAACAGCGCCTATGGAATGGCTAAAGGTGCTGTTGAAGTAATGACTCGCTATTTGGCAGCGGAGCTAGGAAATCGCAATATTAGAGTGAACACTCTTGCACCGGGTGCCGTTGAAACGGACTTTGGCGGAGGCTATATTCGTGATAATAGCGAAGTCAATAATGCTATAGCCTCTCAGACGGCTTTGGGCCGAGTTGGCAAACCCGAAGATATAGGTGGCGTTATGGCTGCGCTATTGAGTGATGATTGCTATTGGGTTAACGGCCATAGGATTGAGGCATCTGGTGGTATGAAGCTGTAACATCTTGCAAATTATAGCGTTAATGTCAGCTTTTGCTTATTAACGAAAATAGATTGAACGCCTTTGGAACCTTTCGAGCTGCAAAGGCGTATCGTAAGGGGTAAGATATACAGTCAAAGTTTTATCACTTGTGCTTAAAGATTACGTTTAGGCGAGAGGATGTTGTAGAACCTTGGACGTATTATTTGAGATTGAGTTGTTTTCAAGGAGCGAGATCGAGGATAAGTGCTATGAAGTCACTACCTGAAGAGCCGGAAAAACCATTAAGAGACGACTGCTGTGGCGGCGGTTCATGTTGCCCATGTATCTGGGACGTATACTATGAGAAGCTCGCTAAGTGGAAAGAAGCGAAGCGAGAATTTGAACAGCAAAACAACAAAGCGAAATTGCACGTTAGAACGCGAGACTAACTTTCGATAAAAAATTTAAACTGTTATATACCCAAGCACTATATGCTGAACCATTTCACTTTAAACCTTCCTTCAGTGCGTTGAGTTTTCGCAAAAGTGCGTTAACAAAGTAACAGCACAGCCTCTTACCAGGCCTCATTTTGAAACTTCTCATTTACAAACTGCTCATGCACTGCTATTTTACTTAATCGATTAAGGTCATCCTTTACCGCGTATCTCAAACAAATTGAATAAGACCACGGTAAAAGATTAAGAATTAAGCTAAACCTGTTACATGGTCAATTGGAACCTATCAGACTGGTAGTGCTTAATCTGTAGTAATGTGTGCTCGCGAAACGAAAAGCAGTACGAGCCAGCGCATGCTGAATTTTGGAGAATTATCATGTCTATACGCAATGGCGTTCAATTAATCACCTATGCAGATCGACTAGGCGATGGCAACATCGAGAGTCTGACAAGCTTACTTGAAGGTCCATTGAATGGCCTGTTCACCGGTGTTCACATCCTTCCTTTCTACTATCCTTACGATGGTGAAGACGCAGGTTTTGACCCTATTGACCACACGTCAGTGGATGAGCGCTTGGGCGATTGGAACAGCGTTAGAAAGCTGGGTGAGTCTGTAGATATTATGGCCGACCTTATTGTTAACCATATGTCAGGGCAAAGTGAAGCATTTAAAGACGTGCTAGCAAACGGGCGCGAATCTACCTATTGGCCACTGTTTTTAACTAAAGAAGATATTTTTAAGGGTAATGACCCAGCGCAAATCGACGAACAAATAGCACAAGTGTTCCGCCCTCGCCCAACGCCATTTTTTAGTGATTATGAAGTAGGCACAGAAACTGGTAAACCAGAAACGGTACCGTTCTGGACAACCTTTACCTCTAATCAAATCGATATAGATGTAGAGTCAGAGCTGGGCAAAGACTATCTATC
Organism: Alteromonas sp. ABH4_454; assembly: GCF_056311775.1. Classification (NCBI taxonomy): domain Bacteria; kingdom Pseudomonadati; phylum Pseudomonadota; class Gammaproteobacteria; order Alteromonadales; family Alteromonadaceae; genus Alteromonas; species Alteromonas sp. ABH4_454. The sequence goes on from NZ_CM149972.1 coordinate 3,510,351, forward strand.
GTCTATTCTTCAGTCGTTTACTGAGAGTAATGTTGACCTTATACGCCTTGACGCAGCAGGCTACGCCATAAAACGCGCAGGCTCGAACTGCTTTATGCTTGAAGAAACCTTTGAGTTTATTGAAGAGCTTTCTAACCGCGCTCGCGGCATGGGTATGCAGTGTTTGGTTGAAATACACAGCCATTATCAAACTCAAATTGATATTGCGGCGCGTTGCGACAGTGTTTATGACTTTGCGTTACCGCCACTTGTACTGCACACCTTGTTTACCAAAAACGCAGAGGCATTGGCATACTGGCTTTCAATTTCACCACGAAACTGCTTTACAGTGCTTGATACCCACGATGGTATTGGAATTGTCGATGTGGGCGCAAGTGGTGACAAGCCAGGCTTACTTAATGCAGACGCGATCAACGCGCTTGTTGAACAGATACACGTGAACTCTAACGGTGAATCTAAAAAAGCCACAGGCGCCGCAGCGAATAACGTAGACTTATATCAGGTTAACTGCACGTACTACGATGCACTAGGTAAGGATGATTTCGCCTATTTGGTCGCTCGTGCTATTCAGTTCTTTAGCCCGGGTATTCCTCAAGTTTATTACGGCGGCTTACTTGCGGCCCATAATGATATGGAGTTACTTGCCAACACCAACGTAGGTCGTGACATCAACCGCCCTTATTTGTCTACCGTGATGGTCGAAGAGGCAGTTAAAAAGCCGGTAGTTAAAGGCTTAATGCAGCTAATAACGCTAAGAAACGAAAGTGATGCCTTTAATGGCACGTTTGACGTAAATTACAGTGATAATGTTTTGACTCTGTCTTGGGTAAATGGCAACAATGCAGCGTCGCTACACGTAGATTTCAATGTGATGGACGCGACTATTAAGGCAGTTACAGATGGTGAAGAAAGCGTATTGTCTATTGGTTCGTTAATCGCTTAAATCATAAAAAGTACGGCTACTAAGGCGAGTATTGCTATCTGCTCAGTACTCGCCGTTTTTAGCCGTCCTTACCTAATTCGTTGTTTAATGTTTCCATATTTTCAGCTAAAACAAGTTTATTAGGCAGCCTAAGTCGCATTATCTGTAGTCGTCATTGTATGCCCTACCCCAATCACATAGCTGTCGTAGAGTGGGTTCTAACGTGCGACCTAACTCAGTAAGTGAGTACTCCACACGAGGTGGCACTTCAGCGTACACCTTCCGGTTGACCAAACCATCACGCTCTAACTCTCTTAACTGCTGGGTAAGCATTTTTTGCGTAACGCCTTGCAAACGCCTTCGCAATTGACTGAAACGTAGTGTTTTATGACAGAGGTGCCACAAAATAACGCCCTTCCATTTACCACCGATAATCTCAAGCGATACCGCAACACCACAAATGTATTGCTTAGGGTCGTTTGAGCTTTCACTAGCGCACTGTTTTGCATTCGAGGCGTTCCCTTCGACTTCAGTAATCGTATCGCACGGCTCTGTTTCTACACTTTTCAAATTTGTTGCCATTTTGCCCTCTCAGCTTACTCAAGCAAAAGATACTGCCTAGAGATCAGCTCGCCTTTTGCAAAAAAACACAAGCAAAACGTCCAACACAACTCCAATAGTATCTTTTTGGGTACTACCCTACTAAAAAGTGCATACTTGCGCAAAGTTTATATATCGTCACAATGGGTAGCGTAAATTTTCGACCAACGGAGACAGGTATGACATCATTTAAGGCTTTACTTGTAGAAAAACAGGAAGACAAATCATTCACTCGTGGCATCACAGAGCGCTCACTAAATGATTTGCCAGACGGCACTCTTCTCATCAAGGTAGAGTATTCATCACTCAACTATAAAGATGCCTTGTCTGCAACAGGTAACCCTGGTGTTAGTAGAAATTTTCCCCACACCCCAGGCATAGATGCAGCAGGTACAGTGGTGTCATGTGATGACGGCCGGTTTAAAGAAGGCGATGAGGTTATCATTACAGGTTATGATTTGGGCATGAATACCCCAGGCGGCTTTGGCGAGTACATCCGGATACCTAGTGAATGGGCGGTACCTAAGCCAGATGGCCTTACGTTAAGAGAGTCTATGGTTATTGGCACTGCTGGCTTTACAGCTGGGCTGTCAGTACAAGGGTTAGTTGAACACGGCATAACGCCTGATAAAGGTGATATCTTGGTAACAGGCGCCACGGGTGGCGTTGGGTCTGTAGCAGTTGCACTGCTTGCCAAAGCTGGCTTTTCTGTAGTGGCATGTACTGGCAAAAAAGAACATGAGTCATTCTTAAAAAACCTCGGCGCAAGCAAAGTAATAACTCGCGATGAGCTGTTGGAAAGTAAAGAGCGCCCTATGTTAAAAGAACAATACGCGGGTGCTGTTGATACCGTAGGCGGCGAATATTTAGCGCAGGCTATTAAGGCAACCCAATATGGTGGTTCGGTAACATGTTGTGGGCTGACTGCTTCTGCCGATCTTAATGTAAGTGTATTTCCTTTTATCTTACGCGGCGTGTCTTTGCTAGGTATCGACTCAGTACAATGTCCAATGCCGCCTAGATTGAGACTTTGGGATAAATTAGCCAGTGAATGGAAATTAGAATGTCTTGACGACTTAACTGAAGAAGTGTCGCTAGATGACGTTAGCCATAAAATAGATGCTATTTTGAAAGGCGAATTATCGGGCAGAACATTAGTTAAGCTTTAATCTTTTTGAGCGTAAGAGCGCTTCTATAAACACAAAAAAAGGGCTGAAGCCATTGCTTTTGCCCTATCTCGATACTAACACTCATGGCTCTCGGTAAGAGCCATGGTGCTGGCATTATCTTAAAACGCTTCTAGTACTAATTTGCCAATTGCGCGGCCTTCTTCCAGAGTTTTGTGCGCCTCTATTAGGTTGGCAGCATTAATTTTCCCCAAGTGTTTGCCTACCGTAGTCTTAATTTTACCCTCATCGATAAGGCCCGCTACGTGAGTAAGTAGACGACTTTGTTCTGCCATATCATCAGTTTCAAACATAGAACGGGTAAACATGAATTCCCAGTGTAGTGACAGGCTCTTTTGTTTAAGCTTTGCTACATCCAAACTTTCTGGGTCGTCAATTAGCGCAAGCTTACCTTTCGGTTTCATCACCTCTACATAAGTATCGATGTATTGGTGAGTATTATTTAAACTGGCCACGTGTGTTACTTCACCGATGTTTAGCCCTTTAATTTGCTCAGCCATGGGTTTACTGTGGTCGACCACGTAATCGGCGCCTAATTCCTGCACCCACTGTTTAGAGCTTTCACGCGATGCGGTAGCAATAACCGTGGCCCCCGTTAGCGTTTTGAGAAGCTGTAACATTATGGAGCCCACACCTCCGGCTGCTCCGACAACAAGTACCACTTCTTCGCTTTTTTCACTCTGCTGTTTAAGAGCAAGATGGTCAAACAATAATTCATAAGCGGTAATCGTTGTAAGCGGAAGCGCTGCTGCGTCGCTGTCAGATAATGACTTAGGCGCTTTACCGGCAATACGTTCGTCGACCAACTGAAACTCTGCGTTTGAACCAGTTCGGGTTAAATCGCCGGCATAGTAAACTCTATCACCAACTGCAAATTCGGTGACATCAGAGCCAATATCAACCACCTCGCCTACTGCATCCCAGCCAAGAATTTTAGGTTCGCCACCCTCTGGATTTACTCGCTGACGAATTTTGTAGTCGACAGGGTTAACCGCTATGGCGCTTATCTTAACTAGTAGATCACGACCCGATGCACTTGGCTTATCAATTTCCAAGTCTATTAACGCATTAGGCTCATTAATATCAAGTGAATGGGTATAGCCAATAGCTTTCATAATTCGTTTCTCCTTTAGACAATATGTTCATCATACTCTTGATTAAATTTAGATAAACATCACAATACAAGAAACATTATCAAATAATTTTTGAATATTATGCTTCTCGATGACTTGAATGTAGTAATAAAAGTTGCTGAATTTAGAAACATTACTGCAGCAGCAACCCATTTGAATATGCGAACAGCAACGGCAAGTGCTGCGGTTAAACGCGTTGAGCAAGCACTTGGCGCTGAATTGTTTGTTCGTACAACCCGATCGCTTAGGCTTTCTTCTGCAGGTGAACGTTTCCTTCCCACTTGTGAGCAAGCAATGTCAATGCTGACAACCGCCAAGCAGAACTTGAAAGGTGATACCGGCGTTATTGAAGGTGAACTAAGGTTAGGTTTATCGTCTGATTTGGGGCGCAATGTCATTGCGCCTTGGCTTGATGATTTTATGGAAGAGCATGAGAAAATAAGCGTTAAGCTCAATTTGAATGACAGTAATATCGACTTCTATCGCGACCCAATTGATTTAGCTTTACGTTATGGTTCGCCTGACGATGCCAGCGTCTATGGCTTTAAAATCTGTGACGTTCCACGCTTACTTGTTGCTTCTCCATCTTATATCAACACCTACGGTGCGCCTGAAGAGTTTGATGACTTACAAGCACACAGCGGGCTTTTTTATCAGCTGCACGATAAAGTTTATAACGAATGGGAATTCGTACACGACGATAAACCGATAAAGGTAAAAATGCAGGGCATCAGGACAGCTAATGACGGTGAAATGGTCAGAAGATGGGCTGTAGCAGGGAAAGGAGTCGCCGTTAAATCAAGTCTAGATATCTGCGACGACATCATAAATGGTCGGCTTGTGACTTTGTTGCCAGACTACCAACCAAAACCCACGCAACTTTGGCTAATATGCCCAAGCCGCCAGTCTATTACACCAGCGGTTAGGCTATTAAGAGATATGCTAAAAGAGCGCTGCGCTGAATATTTAGCGCAGCTCAAAAAAGCAGGTGCGCTGATTACACACTGCGATTAGCTGTTTACTTTCGGTGATACATGGCAGGTGCACCTTTGCTCGGTGTGCTTGCGTTAATGAATTCACGTAAGTCTTGGTTAGACTGTTTCAAGTCATCGCGACGCAGGTACATCATGTGTCCGCTGCGATACCCTTTGAAGCTTAAACGGTCTTTTAGCGTGCCACTTTGATCTAGCTGCCACATAGTATATTTAGCATCGAAGTAATTCGTGGCACCGTCGTAATAGCCCGCTTGAATCATCACGTTTAGATATGGATTTTGCGCCATGGCTAATCGCAAGTTCTCGCCCGTTTGATTATTGCTTCTATCCCACGGATGGACGTTTCCAAACATGTTGTATTTAATATCGGTTTTGTAATTTAACTCTTCACGCAAATAGTAATTAATAGCAGGCGTGAACGAGTGAAGCCATGAGGTCAGTTCAGCCCAATAGTCAGGGCGATCGCCACTTTGCTTAGCGTCTATACCCAAATAGCGACTATCTAAACGGCCTAAGGTCTTCCCTTCGTCTCGCAATAAGTCTTTCCAAAAGAAAGCGGTGCTTACATCTAGGTTGTTTTGCGCAATAGACGCCTCGCTTAAACCCGAATAGCGTGCCATTTGTTTTAGTACATCACGCTTTTCTGTATCACTAATAAAGCCACCTTTAGCGAGTGCTGGAATAAGTGTGTTGATAGTGAAGTCTTCGACTTCGGGTAATAGTTCAGTAAGGTCTTTATTTTGTAATTCTGGTTCAAGCTTATTGTGATACCAAGCTGCGGCGGCAAAATAAGGAAGTCTATTAGCGGCTTTTACTGGCCCGTCGCGCTCAATACCAATATCTGTTGGTGACACCAAAACGACGCCGTTTAAATACATCCACTGGCGGTTTTGAAGTTCTAATGCTAGGCCTGAAACTCGTGTTGTACCGTAACTTTCACCAATAAGATACTTCGGCGAACGCCAGCGATTATTGCGTGTTACAAAGGTATTCACCCAGTCGGCCAAATAGCTAATATCCGCGTTTACGCCAAAGAACATTTTCTGCTGTTCATCCTGCGATGGCATGCTGCCGTCAGCTTTAGGCAGCACTCGGCTGTACCCCGTATTTACTGGGTTAACGAATACAATATCAGCAACATCTAAAATAGAATAAGGGTTAGTTTGAACACCATAGGGCTGAACCGGGTAGCCCTCATCGTCAATATTAAGAATGCGCGGGCCTGTGTAAGCTACATGCATCCACACTGATGCAGAGCCCGGGCCTCCGTTAAAAGAAATAATAAGCGGGCGCTCGACATTCTCTTTTACGTCAGTGCGCTGATAATACGTATAAAACAAAGTGGCGACCGCTTCGTCTTTACTGTTCCAAACCGGCTGAGTACCTGTTGTCGCGCTGTACTTTACGCGTTTCCCCAGAATCTTGGTTTCATGCTCTGTTACTACACTACTATCAATTTTAATTGCACGAGCATGAGAGGCCGAGCTTTCCTCTTGGGCAGAAGCACTGACTGTCAAACTAACAAAAGCAATCATCACCGCCGTTAGCCATGCTGATAGACGGTGGCACCTCTTAGACACTAGTACATGGTCTACCTGTGATTTGCTTTTTGAATTAACCTGACTAAATAGCAGGCTTCTTGTATTTCTATTTGATGTAAGATTATTTTTCATTTTTCTTCTTTTGTGTGTCGTTAGTTTTTGGTTTTTTAATTAGTTGAGCGCAAGCCAACCTGTTTTCCAAACAGACCTTCATTGCACCATATTGAGACTATATCGCTGTTAATAAGTGAGCTTAGCAATCAACGATAAAACTACCAATTTCTTCGATACGTTTCTGTTAACGTGGCTAACCGTCATTTATATTTTCAGGGCCCCTGTCCTTTATATGAGCGATGAGGTCCGGGAAAAATGTTAAAAATCTCGCTTCTATTTCCTTTTTATTCGCACTTATGTCATCTACCGCGTGATGAAAAGTGTTCGCAAACCGAATTCGTTTTGCAACAACAGAAATGGCCTTAGCAATGCCCTCTTCTTTAGCATAATCTTCAAACCAATCGTGGGTTATCATGTGCCCTACGCTATGCTGCATTGTCTTTGGCATAGTGGGCAGCCTCTGCTCTAGCAAGGAAAAGCTTTGCTCTCGAAATTCGTTAAAGCTTTGCGACGTGAACGTCGACCAATGCTTTATCAGCAAGTGATCGAAGTAGATATCTAGCGCCACAGGCGCAAATCGCCGGCGGCTTTTATCAAACAGTTCTTTTGCAGCCAAAACACTGTCGTGACTATCCGTAAACTTATCCACTTCGTAGTGGTTTTTAAGACCCAGCTGTACTGCTCTTCCATATGTGCTTATATCAACACCACGCCTAAAATCGCCAAGTAAATTACCAAAGTGGGAGTCTGCAGTAGGACGGGCTAGAAAGAGGTGAGCAAGGTAATTCATTTTGTAATTTAATGGCCTCGATTTTAAGTTGTAACGGCTTGCGGGTATCAAGTAAAATTGACGCTCAGTTCAGAAGCATCGAATTTGGATAGCCTCAGTCTACAGCGCAGACAGCTCGCCTTGCCGACACTACCGTTGAAAATATGACAAATTCAAATGTAACTGAAAATTCGTAGCACTTAAAACCGAGTTTCAACATGTCTGTAATATCTTCCTCTGAAGTCACGTCTCTCCTGTCACCCGTCAATGATTTTTTACATTGCGAGACACCACAGTCATGGATAGACGAAGCGCAGAAAGAAGAAAACCTTCGGGTTATCCTTACCGATCACTTAATTTGCGAGCTTAAAGCAGCACAATCGGCTATGTACCTGCTTCGTCGCTATGTGGCTGATGATGAAACAAGTAAGGTACTGCTGGGCTGGCTGAAGCCCTATGAAGATTTCACCTACCGCCATGAGGGCGATTGGCAATCGCTAAATACTAAGCTCCTGTCTAAAAGCGTGTTTAATGTTGAAGGTTTAGAACCGTTTAAAAAAGACATGTTAGATAAGATGGTTATGCTTATTAAAGAAGAGCTTCATCATTTTTATCAAGTACTCGAAATTATGCACGAGTTAGGCTTTGAATATAAATCGGTGACATCAAGCCGTTACGCCAATGGATTGCTACGTCACGTGCGCACCTACGAGCCTGAAAAGCTGGTTGATAAGCTTATTTGTGGTGCTTATATTGAAGCCCGCTCATGCGAGCGTTTTGCCAAACTCGCGCCGTATGTTTCCGAAGATTTAGGCAAGTTCTATGTGTCGCTGTTGCGCTCTGAGGCCAGACACTTTGAAGATTATCTTACCCTTGCCGAACAAATCGCCAAAACCGATATTTCAGAGCGCGTTGCTCACTTCGGAAGCGTTGAAAAATCACTTATTGAAAGTGACGATAAGGAACTGCGTTTTCACTCCGGCGTTCCTCAATCCAACTAGCACCTATAGCCGTTTATAAATTAATCAATTTTTATTGACGGCTTTGCTTTTCTGCTGCACACTCAGATTGTAAACGTATTGTTAATGGCAGTGTTTGACGCCTTGCGTCGTGTTCGTGTTTTCCTGGTTTTACGGTTTGTCCGTGTGTGTACCCTGCCCCACAACAATATTTTTTAAAATAATAACGTTGGTGAATAAGGCAGGACTTTATGATTTTGAATCATCTAATTGGTATTTACACTCATCCAAGAGAAGAATGGCAAACCATTGATACCAAACACGAAACCTATTTTTACGCGCTTACCCACATTGCTTTTATTGCACTTATCCCTTCCCTCGTAGCCTACTATTCTAGTGCGCATACTGGGTGGAGTATTGGCGCAGGAGACGTAATACGACTAAGTGAAAATACCGCCATTATGATGGGTATCGGCATGTATTTTGGCTTAATTGCCGGTGTTGTAGCGCTGGCAGTGTTAATTCATGAGCTGGCTAAAGCGTTCGATGCAACACCTACGTATACCCAGTCACTAGAACTTGCGGCCTATACGGCAACACCATTGTTCATGGTTGGCTTTGCAGGTCTTTATCCTGAACTATGGGTAGTGATGACGGCACTGCTAGTGGGTATTAGCTACTCAGTTTACCTACTCTATTCCGGCGTACCTATTTTGATGCATATGCCAGAAGACAAAGGCTTTATTTACTCAAGCTCGGTAGTCACATGCGGGCTGGTTTTACTGGTTATTCTAATGACAGGCTCGGTATTAGTGTGGGGATTAACTGGCGGGCCAGTGTTCGTGCACTAACGCCCTAGCTCAACACAAAATAGGATAATGAAAAGCCGCTTTAAAAGCGGCTTTCTCGTTAACTATCAGCATATTTCAAAGATGCTAATCAGCAGCATCAATGTTATGTACATCAAGGTTACTCAATTCAGCTTGCACCACAGGTGCTTTTCTTGCTGCCTCACCCCGTGACATATCTATGCGCTCAAGATACTCTTGGTTGATATCGGCAGTGATATAGTTACCGTCAAATACTGATGTTTCAAAGCGCTGAATCGTTTCATTCTCTTCGCGTACGGCTTCAACCAAGTCAGAAATGTCTTGGAAGATAAGACCGTCTGCTTGAATAAGCTCTGCAATCTGATCGATTTCACGACCATATGCAATCAGTTCATTCGCCGATGGCATATCAATACCGTATACATTCGGGAAGCGAATTTCTGGTGCCGCTGACGCAAAGTACACTTTCTTCGCACCCGACTCACGGGCCATTTCAATGATTTGGCCTGATGTAGTCCCGCGTACGATAGAGTCATCGACAAGTAATACACTCTTACCTTTGAACTCAGATGAGATTGCATTTAGCTTACGACGTACTGATTTCTTACGCATGGTTTGGCCAGGCATAATAAAGGTTCTGCCAATATAGCGATTTTTAACAAATCCCTGACGATAAGGCAGTTCAAGTGTGTTCGCAATTTGCAGCGCTACATCCATCGACGTTTCAGGAATAGGAATAACTACGTCGATATCAAGATCTGCCCATTCGCGCTTAATTTTTTCACCTAGCTTGCGGCCCATGTTTACACGTGATGCATAAACTGAAATGCCATCAATAAAGCTATCGGGGCGTGCGAAGTAAACAAACTCGAAGATACATGGTGACGTTACCGGATTCTCTGCACATTGTCGGGTATGCAATTGCCCTTCTTCGGTAATGAATACCGCTTCACCTGGCATTACATCACGAACAAACTGGAAGCCAACTGCATCAAGTGCAACACTTTCAGAGGCTACCATCCATTCCTCACCCAGCTCGCTCATACGCTTACCAAGTGCAAGCGGTCGAATGCCGTGCGGGTCGCGAAACGCTACAATACCTTGGCCGATGATGGCCGCAACGACTGCGTAGGCACCACGAATTTTCTTATGAACTTTCGTTACCACTTCAAAAATGTGTTCAGCGCTTACGCTTAAGCCCGCTACCTGCTGTAGTTCGTGAGCAAGAATGTTAAGCAATAGCTCGGAATCTGAAGTGGTATTAATGTGACGGCGTGCTATGCGAAACACTTCTTCTTGCAACTCATGAGCGTTGGTTAAGTTACCGTTGTGAGCAAAGGCAATACCAAAGGGTGAGTTTACATAAAAAGGCTGTGCTTCTGCAGAGCTTGACGTACCCGCGGTTGGATAGCGAACATGACCAATACCCATGTTGCCCGATAACCTTTTCATATGACGCGTATGGAAAACATCTCGAACCAAGCCATTTGCCTTACGCAAATTAAACATATTTTGGTCGATAGTCATAATGCCTGCGGCATCCTGTCCACGGTGTTGAATGACCGTTAGACCGTCGTACAGTGACTGAGCTACGGGCGTTTTACCAACTATTCCGACTATACCACACATGTGCGTTACCTATTTCAAGCGGGATTTAAGAAACTGGAGGAGTCTTTCACATAACTGAAAAACCACTCAATGATGACACCAAACTCTGGAATGAGCACCGATGCTTGCCACCAATTAGAGGAAGCGGCGCCGGTGAAGGTATCCATAAAAAAGAGCAATGCGCTAACTATCAGCACGCCACGCAGAGCACCAAAAACTATACCTAGGGCCCTGTCTGTGCCAGACAACCCCGTTGCTTGTACCAATTGGCTTATGACGTAATTGATCATGCCGCCCAGAATGAGCGTTGTAATAAATAGCGCAGCGATTGCAGCGCCGTTTTTTAAATAAGGGTCGTCAATGGCTGTAAAGTAAACAGCAAGGTCAGCGTAGAAATTACTTGAAATAAAGAGTGCAGCAAACCACACCACTAACGAGATGGCTTCTTTAACAAACCCTCTAATAAGGCTTATTAAGGTAGATACCGCAATGATACCCAGTATGGAAAAGTCTACCCAGTTCATCGTCTCTTTATTGCGTTGATGTTGCTTTTTGTGATTAAGCAACGAGCCTTTGGCGAGATGGCGCGCATTCTAACAGAAGATAGAAATATTACTAGTCTGTAATGCAATCCGTGACACTTCCTTTCAGTAAGCGTGATTCAAGTAGAAAGAATACGCCCTACTCAACTTTGAACGTGGTGACTTTCCCTTTAAGTTTCGTGAGCTCTTTTAAATGTGGTAGCGCCGATTCCAGTTTCTTTTTGTCTAAATCAGGGCCTACAAAAACTTTATTGAGCGGCCCAGAGCTGGTTTGAATTTTTCGACTGAACGCGCGATACCCAGCCTTTTCTAGCTTTGCCAACAATGCCTTTACGTTTTTTTCATGACGAAAGCTGCCAAGCTGAATAACCCAGCCTGCGTCATCATCGGCAGTGGCACTTTTCGTATCAACAACCGTTTGGCTCGCTAACTCGTCCACTTCTTCAAATGCTTTTGGCATTGGCGCCTTAGCAGCAGTAGCTTGGTCAGTACTTTTGCTATCACCAGTACTTGAAGCAACCTGCTCTTCATCTAACGCTGTTTCATCTTCAATCTCCACAGCCGGAACCGCAGCTTTCGCTACCCGCTCTGATGGGAAAGATTCAGGCTCTACGATGGGCTTTTTAGGCGGGTTTGCAGGAACAGAGACGAAAGGCTCTCTGTTCGTTTGCTTTTTGCCATCAAGAAAGTCTGGTAAAAAGATAACCGCTAGGGCGACAACAATAATTGTCCCCACCAGTCTATTCTTTAATGCCGATGTCACTGTGCTCTCCTGCTTGAATACACGGTTTTACTTACAATGCGCGTGTTAGTTTTGCTCAGCAAGTACGTCTGCAACGGTAACAAAAGAACCAAAAACGAGAATAAGTTCACCAGTTTGATAATCTGCAAGCGCACGTTGATATGCTGAGGTCACGTCTTGAAACGTATCTATATTCTCTATGGTTGTGCCGGCATTAACAAGTGCATTTTCAAGTACTTCTGCACTGCAACCTCGCGGCCCACTTGTTGAAGCTAAGTACCACTTGGCGTTAAGCCCTGAAAGAGGCGCCAAGGTTTCAGCAATTGACTTATCTTTAAGCATACCCACAACAACGCGCATCTGGCTAACGTCGTAACGATTTAGCCACTCTTGCATGGCCGTGGTAGCTTGTGGGTTATGGGCGACATCTACGACAACAAGAGGCGATTCACTAATTGTTTGTTGGCGACCCGGCATGGTGGTATTTTCGATAATGTCCCTAACCACGCTTTCTTCGGGCAGTAAGTCTAAAAGCTCAAGTGCTGCTAATGCTGTGCTTGCATTTTGTAGAGGGATTTTGGGATAAGGTAGCGACGCGTAGCTGTTACTCTTTCCTTTCCAGCTCCACTCGCTGTAGTCACTTGCCACTACCGTGACGAAGTCTTGCGTGGCCCAGCGCACATTTGCCTGTAATTCATTAGCCACATCGTAAAGCGATGATGGAGGAAACAGCTCACCAACCACTGCATTGCCGTTTTTGCGCATAATGCCCGCTTTTTCACGAGCGATTTTTTCGCGAGTATTGCCAAGCCAATCTTGATGGTCAAGATCGATAGTGGTTATAACAGAAAGGTCGGGATCAATAATGTTGGTGGCATCCAATCGTCCACCTAGGCCTACTTCAAGAATGACCACATCAACAGCCCATGACTGCATCATTTTCATTGCAGCCAGCGTACCAAACTCAAAGTAAGTTAAGGTAATAGGTTCGTCAGCATTGCTCTTTCGCGCACTTTCTACAAACTCAAAAGCATCGACAAATTCACTGGCAGGCAGTAATTCGCCATTGTAACGCACCCGTTCACGGTAATCGGTTAGATGAGGTGAGCTGTATACCGCAACACTTTTGCCTTGCGATAACATGGCTTGTTCAAGCAAGCGGCAAGTTGTGCCTTTCCCATTTGTTCCTGCGACGGTAATAACCAACGACTGACTGAGCGATAATGCCATGGCGTTAGCCACTTCTTTCACTCTGTCTAGCCCCATATCGATGGCGCTAGGATGAATAGATTCTAGGTAGGATAACCACTGGCTCAGGCTTTTTTGCGAAGCAGAAGGCGCCTTTGCGCCTTCTGTATTTGGCACTGAGCCAGGTTTTAGATTGTTTTCGTTATTCACTAATTCTTGTAATGCAACTTAACCAACAGGCTGTGTAATCTATCACGCATATCTCTGCGGTCAACAATCATATCAATTGCACCTTTCTCAACAAGGAATTCACTACGCTGGAAACCTTCCGGCAGCTTTTCTCTTACTGTTTGCTCGATTACGCGAGGGCCCGCGAAGCCAATAAGCGCCTTTGGCTCTGCTACGTTTACGTCACCAAGCATTGCCAAGCTTGCAGATACACCACCCATTGTTGGGTCGGTCAGTACACTAATATAAGGCAGGCCTTTTTTGCTCATCTTAGCTAGGGCAGCCGATGTTTTAGCCATTTGCATTAGTGACATAAGCGCTTCTTGCATACGCGCACCACCACTTGCACTAAAGCAAATAAGCGGCATATCATTTTCTAAACATGCATTAACAGCGGCAACGAAACGAGCACCTACTACTGATGCCATTGAGCCGCCCATAAACGCAAACTCAAAGCATGCAACCACTACAGGCATACCTTTTAGCTTGCCCTGCATTACCACTAGCGCATCTTTTTCGTTAGTCGACTTTTGCGCAGCAACAATACGATCTTTGTAGCGTTTCGAATCTTTAAACTTAAGTACGTCTTGAGGCTCGTGCTCTGCACCTAACTCAACGCGATCGCCATCGTCTAAAAACGCATCGATGCGACGGCGTGCAGTAATTCGCATGTGGTGGTCGCATTTAGGGCAAACTTCCTGAAGTTTTTCCAGTTCGCTCTTATACAGCACGGCTTGGCATGAACCACACTTTGTCCAGATACCTTCTGGCACATTACCTTTGTGTGAAGTTTGCGTGCGAGGAAGAATTTTTTGAATCCAGCTCATGGAAATTGAATCCTTTGTTTTTGTTTGCCGACCATGACGATTAATGTTTATTCATACTTGTGGTCAACAACGCATTAAATTTTTAAGTTTCATACTGTATTACAAAGAGAAAATACGTAACACAATAGAACAGCTACCTAATATAGCGCGCTATTAGACCACAATACAACGAAATGGAAAAAACAAAACTGGTCTTAGAAGTTGGCAGTCGATATCAGTAATGCTAACCGCTGTTGGCTTTTACTTAAATTATCATTGACGAGATTCATAGAATGTTGGTTTCAAGGAGCACCGTGACATGTAAGTTTTGGAAACCGATTAACACCTGAGTGACGTTCTAGCGAAAGTTGCCGTTGTCCACTTTCGACAAAGTGCTTCAGCGCACTATCTATTTTATTTTTGAGAGAGTTTAAATCAGAACGAATAACAAACACTAAACGAACCCGGCTAACAATGTTAGGAGACTGATAGAATTCTGAAGAGCAAAACACCTTGTTAAACATAACAGCACGCGCGTTGTGTTCATTCATTATCGCAAAGTCACAGCGTCCTTTCGACATCATCATAGTCATTGTAAATTGGCTACTAGAGTCAACCCTCTGAATGCTGTCTTCTTTTGTCCCAAAGAACTGCTGTAAAACGGGATAAGTAAAGCCGTATCTAGTACAAATACTAGAAGATAAGTTTTCCTCGGGCGCAAATGGCCCTTCAAAATTTGAAGTTGAGTAGATATAGCTGTCATGCTTTATCAACTCTTCGCTAAACAGAAAGTCGTTCGGTTTACTTATCCAACTTTCAGAAGATAAAAACAAATCTATCGATGACGATTTTAATAAATCTTCGCTTCTAGCACGATTCGAGTCCAAATAAACGATACGAAACTGATTCGATAGCTCATCCGAGTTAAAAAAATCGACGACTATGCCTTCATAGCGTTTTGAGTTCTCATCATAATATAAATATGGGGCAGCACCTGGTGTGTTAACCGCGAAACGTATGCTAGGGGTTTTATCTTTTATATCGGCACCGCACTCTAATGCCGTTAAACACAATAACAAACCAAAAGTTTTTGATAAAAATTGAAACGTGGTCACAATACTTCCTTGTATACATCGACAGTGCTATGTGCAATCTGGCAGAAACAGTGGTCCCAAGGGCC
This sequence comes from Alteromonas sp. ABH4_454, assembly GCF_056311775.1. NCBI lineage: Bacteria > Pseudomonadati > Pseudomonadota > Gammaproteobacteria > Alteromonadales > Alteromonadaceae > Alteromonas > Alteromonas sp. ABH4_454. Next base: position 3,525,695 of record NZ_CM149972.1, read on the forward strand.
CTTTAGGCAAGTTATGCTCTTCAGGGTAAGTGACATCTACCAGATACAAACCATTTGGCTTTGCCGTGGCTGCAGATTTACTTCTATCTTTTAGGCTTAATAAGTGAGCAATCCAATTTAGATCTTGCTCTCCTGCCCCAATTTCAACAAGCGCGCCAGTGATATTGCGAACCATGTGGTGCAAGAAGGCATTGGCACGGATATCTATAATCACATAGCGACCTTGGCGATACACACTTACATCCGTCACATTGCGAAACGGCGTTTTACTTTGGCACAACGCTGCACGAAACGACGTGAAGTCCTGTTCACCCAATAGCGCTTGGGCGGCAAGGTGCATTTTCTTCTCGTCTAATTCACGATGAATGTGGGTAACGCCCGAGTTCAAAATTGCTGGGCGCATTTTTGCATTATGGATGACGTAGCGATAGCGGCGGTGGGTAGCTGAAAAACGAGCATGAAAATCATCACTTACGTTCTTCGCCCAAGTAACAGCAACAGAGTTTGGAAGGTTAGCGTTAACCCCAAGCGTCCAAGCTCGTTCTGAACGTGGAGCATCACAACTGAAGTGAACCACTTGTCCAGTTGCGTGCACACCTGCATCAGTGCGTCCAGCGCATTGCACTTCAATAGGTTGGTTGGCTACTGTCGATAGTGCCTTTTCAAGATGCTCTTGAACACTCGGTACTTCGCGCTGGCGTTGCCAACCGTAAACTGCAGCACCGTCGTATTCAATCCCTAAGGCAATTCGCCCCATATCAGTTTTACCCCGTTTCTTAAAAGGCGCTAAGTGTAGTCATCTCGCTTACAACATGCAATGCTGCTTATAATCAAAGCCCAGCTACTGCATGGCAAATAAATGCAAGTTGGTGAAATCAAAAGCGGCCTGTATATCTTATCAATATACAGGCCGCTCAATACGACTATCAATGCAGGCTTTCGCCCACTCCTACAAGTGAACTAGGTGATTTTTTGTAGGATTGAGGCCGCTTCCTGTTTCTGTTCTTCGCTACCTTCTTTCATTACTTCTTCAAGCAACTCTTTCGCAGCATCTGCATCTTCCATTTCAATGTATGCACGAGCCAAATCTAAATTGGCGTTTTGCCCCGCATCTTTATCTATATCTATTACCGTGTCTTCGTCAGAAACGCCAGTAAAGTCAGATAAACTCACATCGAGGTCGAGCGCTTGGCTATCTGGATCAACTTCATCAGAGTCGTCGCCATCGTCCATCAGCGCTTCTACATCAAGAAAATCTTCGGATGGCGTTTGAGACTCACTTTCACCATCGACATCACTCAGTAAAGCAGCTAAATCCAAATCAGGATTATCAAGCTTCAGCTCTTCCTCTTGTTCCTTTTCGAGCTCAGGTTGTTCTGCACCCTGCTGGTCCTCTTCAATTTCCGAAGGCGTGGCGATATCTAAGTCCACATCATCTGGAATGTCGAGGTCGTCTAAAGCTAGTTCAGAATCATCGTCTTCAAGGGTGAAAGTTTCTTCTTCGTTATCATCCTTCGCTGATTCTATGTCGTCGCCATCATCTAACTGAAAAGTTTCGTCGTTTTCATCTAGCTCGAAGGTATCATCGCCTTCATTTGGTTCAAGGTTGTCAGCGACATCCTCTTCCAACTCAAGTGTGGCCTCGTCATCAGCTTCCTGTTCAAGTTCGAATGTATCTTCATCATTTTCGGCGACTGACTCTTGTGTATCTTCGCTTTCAATGTCGCTTGCATCTACGGCATCATCTGACTCAAGGCTCTGAAGAAGTTCATCAAACTCAGCACTGTCTAAGTCATCAAGTATCTCGTTGTCGTCAACAGCATCGTCTTCGTCAGCCCCTGACAACCAATCGTCAAGACCAGGCACGTCATCAAGTTCATTGAATTCTTTTTCTTTACTGTCTTCTGAGCCAATCTCGCTTGAATCTGGCTCTTGGACTGAGCCCACTTTTTCAGCGCTACCAGAGTCTTCGAGTTGCTGCTCACTTTTATCAACGCCGTCGACCTCTTGCTCAAGTTCAAAGCTGTCGATTTCATCAAATGCTTCATTTAACAGACTGTCGTCGTAATCATCACTGTCTTTTTCTGCCGGTGATTCATCTTGGGCAAAATCATCCGATGAAGGCTCTTGTTCAGCTGAAGGCTCCTCGTCCGCTGAAGGCTCCATCTCACCGAAAGAAGGGATGTCGTCCAACATTTGCTTTTCAAACGCTTCGATGGCGTCATCTAACGGATCGTCTGCATCACTTCCCGTATTGTTCTCGGCGCTTTCATTGACACTTTCGAGTTCAGATTCCGGCTCTATTTCAGCTTCTGCTTCTTCCTCGAATTCCAACTCTGCTTCAGGCTCGGGCTGAAACTCTAGCTCGGCTTCTAGTTCAGGCTCTTGTTCTGACTCTATATCAGCATCTTGTTCAGGCTCTACTTCAGTGCCCAACTCTTGCTGCGTTTCTGGCTCTAGTTCTGACTTAGGCTCGGCGTTTTCTTCAAGCTCGGTAACAGCGTCAGTTTCCGCCTCAACCTTGTCTTCTGGTACTAACTCGCCCTCTTCTGATTCAGTATCGAATTCGAGTTCTGCTTCAGGCTCGGGCTGAGATTCAAGCTCTGCTTCTAATTCAGGCTCTTGTTCTGACTCTATATCGGCATCTTGCTCGGGCTCTATTTCAGTGCCTAACTCTTGCAGCGCTTCTGGCTCTAGCTCTGGCTGTGGCCCTACATTATCATTAAGCTCGCTATCAGCGTCAGCTTCCGCCTCAACCTTCTCTTCAGGTGCTAACTCGCCCTCTTCTGATTCAGTATCGAATTTAAGTTCTGCTTCAGGTTCTGGCTGAGACTCTAGCTCTGCTTCTAATTCAGGTTCTTGTTCTGACTCTACATCGGCACCTTGGTCAGGCTCTGCTTCAGCGCCTAACTCTTGCTGTTCTTCTGGCTCTAGCTCAGGTTCGGCATTTTCTTCAAGCTCGGTAACAGCGTCAGCTTCAGCCTCAATATTGTCTTCTGGTGCTAACTTGCCCTCTTCTGATTCAGTATCGAATTCGAGTTCTGCTTCAGGCTCGGGCTGAGATTCAAGCTCTGCTTCTAATTCAGGCTCTCGTTCTGACTCTATATCGGCATCTTGCTCGGGCTCTAGTTCAGTGCCTAATTCAGGTTGCTCTTCTAGCGCTGGTTCTATTTCTTCAGGTTGTGTAACGGTTTCGTCTTCAACATTAAAATCTGCATCAGTGTCATTTTCAGACTCTATTTCAGATTCAAGTTCGGAAAGCAGTTCGTCTGTTAGCTGATCTACCTCTTCGCTGGTGTTAGCTTCCTCAGCTTCTAGTTCAGCGAGAAGCTCATCGGTTAAAGGGTCGCTAAAGTCATCTTCGTTTTCTTCACTTTCAGAAAAAGTTAAATCGGTATCTTCATCGTGAGCGTCCGGATTAGCATCTGGGCTAACTTCTGGTTCACCTTCCAGCTCGGCCTCAAGTTCAGCGAGCAACTCGTCAGTAAACGGGTCCTCAAAATCCCCATCATCCTCGGCTTGAGAAGGTAACTCACTTGAAGTGTTTTCATCACGCTCTTCAAGCTCATCTAATGCTGAATCGTTTATATCCTCAGGTATTCCATCCGCTGAAGGCTCCTGACCCGCTGAAGGCTCTTCCGCAAGTTCGTCTTCTGCCTGAAGTTCAGCGATAAGATCGTCAGAAAGAGGGTCACTAAAATCGGTATCTGTTTCTATTTCGTCGGTGACTATTTCATCTAAATCATCAGTGATAGCATCTAGGCTTTGGATAGATTGAGGTGACGGTGCCGATGTAATTATTTCATCTTCAATATCGTCTTCGTCATCTTCTTCGCCTAAACCACCCATCATTTCAATTTGCTCTATTTCGTTAAGCAAATCGTCGGTGATCTTATCTATTTCGTTGTTTTGCTGATTTATCTCATCGTCGAGCTTACTCAGCATGTCCTCATTGATAAGGTCATCGTTACTATCTAGCTCATCGGTAAGGCCTGCATCAACGCCATGCTCTTCAAGCAAATCATCAATGCTTATCTCTGGCTTATCGTCTTCATCTTCTACATTCGGTAAAGATGCATTACTTTCTTCTTCGTCTCCAGCCTCTGATACCGAATCAACAGAACTTGCAAGCAAGGCGTCTATATCGTCTTCGTCGACGTTTTCAGAATCGGCTGTTCCGTTAACTTCAGCAAGGATATCATCAGGGTCAATATCACCTGACTCATTGAGTTCATCACTTTCAGATTCTTCGGTGCCTTGACTTTGTACATCGTCAAGCAAGTCATCAATATCAAAATCGTCGTCATCTACTGATACAGCTTCTTCAGTAGCCGCTAACTCAGTTTCGCTATCATCTGCAGCATCTTCATCAAAGATGTCGTCATCACCTGAAAGATCAAAGCCTTCTAGGTCATCTGCGTCTTTGTCATTTAACACCTTGTCTGACAGGTCATCATCATCAAATAAGCTGTCTAACTCGCTCTGGTCAAGTTCATCATCACCAGCCTCGAACAGATCGTCTCCACCATCGTCTGGCACCAACATATCATCTTCAAGGTCAGCAAAGGTTTCTAGCTCGTCATCAAGGCTTTCTTCTAAATCTGAAGTCAGAACGTCATCAAGCAGGTCGTCATCATTGAACAAATCATCATCTGACAACTCCGCTTTATCATCGAAGTCAGGTGCTAACGCACTTGAAAGGTCATCAATGTCAGCATCAGGTACGGGTACTTCGTCGTTATCTGCCGTAATAGTAGGGCCAGGTGCAGGCACCTCTTCCGGCTTGCTGTTGCGTTTCAGCAGCCACATAATTAGGCCACCTACCAACAACAGTGACAGAAATGCAGAGCCTATGATGAGACTCAAAGGGCTGGTAAGCGCGCTTAAAAACGAAGACTGTTTCTCGGCTTCACGCTGCGCTTGCTCGGCTTTAATCATGTCGAGCAATTCTTGCTGAAGCGCCACTTGCATATCTAGTTGGCTCTTAACATCGCCTTCCACTTGACCACGTAAGGTTTCTAGTTCGCCATTAACGGCCTCAACACGCTCGTACAAGCGTCTGTTTTCGTTGAGAATTGCTTCAACATTTTCTAGTGAGGCGGCAAACTGCATACGCAGTTCGTCAAACTGACGAGTTTGTTCCTGATCTAAACGGGTGATCTTTTGCTCAATGTCAGTTTGCGTTTGAGTGAGGTCTTGTTGGTTGACTAACGGGGATGCTGGCTTAATATTCCTTACGCTGCTACCAGGCTTGTTAAGCGTTTCAGCGAATGCCCTATCGTCTTGCTCAGCTCGCATTTGTGCTTTTTGTTTGTCGATTCTGGCAATATAACGCTCAGACGGCAGCTTCAAAATCGCGCCATCTACTAACAAGTTTAAGTTGCCATTTTCAAATGCGTTGGGGTTGAGTTCATAAATAGCGGTCATAACCTGATAAACACTCAGGTTATTGTTTTGGCGATAGCGCTCGGCAATACGCCAAAGGGTATCGTTAGCATCAATAGGTCCGTACTCTAGACCCGAATATTGATCAGTTGCGTCTTTCGGACCTTTTAAGAAGGTAGCGCGTTCTTGTGCATCAACAGTGATTATAGGGCCAGACAAACATAATGTGAGTAAAAGTAAGCCCGTCAAATGCAATTTCATAGCAGTCCTATATGCCCTCAAGCGTCTTTACCACCCGGTAGTATGGGCGGATTTTTTAGCCAATCACTACAGAAAAATATATTGGCTTTTATTTTTATTCTGAAGCCACCTTGAAACCATTAATCGTCAAGCTAGCGTTTTTCAGTCTAATATGACCCTGGCAGTAAGATTTGTTTGCGCTTTTTAGAGTTCTTACTCTTCGCCTAAGTGTCTGACTGACTATTGTTTTTAACGTTGTTCTGTTCCTAACCCTACAAACTATAAACCAGTTATTAAGGGTGATCTAGTTAGACAGTAGTATTGGTCTAATCTAATGCTTAAAGTTTTGCTAAATGCTGCTTGTTTAATGTCCCGAGATTTATCTTACCATCGCGTCGAGAACACTAAATTCGCTACACACGTTATCTCTTTTACAGTGCAACAGACGCATTTTTTACATCGCACTAAACATCCTGCTTATTTTGCGTATCGGCAAGCACAGAAAAATGTTTACCTTTTCCTGTGCTTACCCGATTAATCAAAGGCAGAACCTCTGCTGAAGTATTTACAGGTAATCGCGAATTAGCGTTTCAGCAATTTGAATGCTGTTTGTTGCTGCACCTTTACGGATATTGTCAGACACCGCCCACAAATTTAAGCCACATGGATGACTAATGTCGTTTCTAATTCTGCCCACGTGCACAATGTCGTTACCGCTTGCACTGCTCACCTGAGTTGGGAACTGCTCATTTCCATCGTACACGGTAACACCGGGGGCATTGGCTAGGAGCTCTTTAACCTGCTGTGCATCTATCGGAGAACGTGTTTCTAAGTGAATGGCTTCCGCATGACCGTAAAATACAGGCACACGTACCGCAGTAGCGTTTACCAAAATACTTTGGTCGCCCATGATTTTTTGGGTTTCCCACAGCATTTTCATTTCTTCTTTGGTGTAGTCGTTATCTTGGAAAACGTCGATTTGAGGGATAACGTTAAAGGCAATTTGTCGACTAAACGACTCTGACTTCACTTCACGTGCATTTAGCAAACCCGCAGTTTGTTTAGCCAGCTCTTCCATGGCTTCTTTACCTGCACCAGACACTGATTGGTAGGTACACACGTTAATACGGTCAATGCCAACAGCTTCTTGGATTGGTTTAAGTGCTACTAACATTTGAATGGTTGAGCAGTTTGGGTTCGCAATTATGTTTCTATTGCGAAACTCTGCCAGTGCATGGGCGTTAACTTCTGGCACTACAAGAGGGATATCAGGCTTGTAACGAAACTCTGAAGTATTGTCGATTACAATACAGCCTTCTTCTGCGGCTAGCGGAGCAAATTTTGCTGAAATGCTTCCACCGGCTGAGAAAAAACCTAATTGCACTAATGACCAGTCGAAGTCATCAGCATCTAATACTTCAATGTCTTCGCCTTTAAACGATACAGTACTACCAGCTGAACGTTTACTGGCAAGAGGATACAAACGGTTTACCGGAAAGTCTCGCTCTTCTAATAGTTCAATCATGGTTTGGCCCACTAAACCAGTGGCGCCAAGTACCGCTACGTCAAACGCTTGCGACATAATGCTTTATGCTCCTATTAAGAAAATATCTAAACCAGACTAACGGAAAAGCCTAGTTTGGTGAAAGTGTTTTGAATTTGTTTACTGGTGTTCTTTGGCAATTGTAACGCATAGGCGCTGCACTCGCGACGTACTCTGTATTGCTTGCGCAGTGTAGAAAACGTACTCGCCACATCAGATTTCGTTTTTTCGTTATTTTTTGATGTTGATGAAAAAGCGTTTCGCGTTATTTCGTCATCAATAGCGACATCGTACACCTTGTGAAATACTGCAGTAAGATCTTCAACCGACAACCGCGACGCCTCTGGCGAATTTAACGCAGCTTTGATCGGGTTAGTTTTCTCTAAAAAGTCGCTAAGCGCTTTGTCTGGGGCTGCGCCCACTACCTCACAAATTTGCTCGTAAATCATTTGTGTACCGCGCACTTTACCTTCTACAGAATGACCCGCAATATGTGGTGTTACGAACCAAACGTGGTCAAATAGTGCTGTGTTTATGGCAGGCTCATTATCAAATACATCAAGCACTACTGTTGGCGTCCGTTCTTGTTGAAGCAGGTTAAGTAGTGCCTCTTCATCTATAACTTCGCCTCGGCATGCATTGATAAGCAGCTGGTCAGGTGTTAATGCTTCAAGAAAAGTTTTATCGATCATCTGGTAAGTGGGATAGTCGCCGCCTTTAATGAAAGGCACATGAAGCGAGACAACGTCGCACGTTGCAATTTGTGCTAAATCTACAAACGACTGACCGTTGTGCTGTGTTTTACCAGTACTTGCTAACGCTTGCTGTAGCGGAGGGTCGTACAAGCAGTGTTTAACACCTATTGCCGTTAAAATGCGTGATAGCGCGCTTCCCACGTTTCCGGCCCCTACTATGCCTACTTTCGCATTGTAAAAGTCGAGCTTTTGGGCTTTTTGTGCATGCAATAAAACACTCAATACGTACTCGGCCACCGCAACAGCATTACAGCCTGCTGCACTGCTATGTGCAATACCGACCTTGTCCAAATGTATTTTATCTAGATGATTGGTTCCTGCCGTTGCCGTAGTCACAAACTTAAGCTTATTAGCGTTGCTCAGCAGTTCAGGAGTAACCTTAGTGGTAGAACGCAGCGCAAGAATATCTACATCGCGCAACATTTCAGGCACAAGAGATTGCCATGCATAGGTTTTAACTTGACCTACGCTATTAAGGTAATCGGTGCCAAACGGAATGGTATCTTCAAGAAGTATTTTCATGGCGCTAAGTGTACCCTAAGTTAGGCTTTTAGTAACCTAGCGCCCTTATTTATCTTGTCGGTGGTTGGCTTAATTTACGTCATTTTGATGCACATTTGGCCGCCATATCAAAGAGACGGCCGAAGTTTATACAACCTTTTAAAACGGAAACTCTTAAAGCAAAGCGCTTTAGCTCGCGCTTTTTGTCCATCTCACCCTTTGCGATCGTGGTATTGGATAACGTTAACTTTTAATAGTTACTTATCGTATCCAGGGAAGCGACGCTCAACGCGACGTTTAATACCTGGCCATGCAAGTGAACCACCCGCTTGCCTAGTAACTTGCTCGGCTTGAGCACGAATTCCCTCTAGAATTGCCGAGTGAATTGGAATCAACGGCTTACCTGTGGCCTGCGCTTTAAGCTGAATTTCACAGGCGCGCTGCATGATAAACATAAACAAAAATGCATCGGGAATATTGTCTGCACAGGTTAAGAGCCCGTGATTGCGCAAAATCATAAATTGGGTATCGCCTAGGTCGCGAACCAGCCGCGCTTTTTCTTCTGGATTTAACGCCACCCCTTCATAGGCATGATAAGAAAGGGACGCTAGTGGAAAAAGGGACTGCTGCGAGTAAGGCTGCAACCCTTCTTCTAAAATAGATACCGCCACGCCTTCTGCTGTATGCAAATGCAACACGCATTTGGCATCATCACGTGCTTCATGAACAGCGCTGTGAATAGTAAAACCCGCAGGGTTAATATCGTACTCGCTTTCCATCACCTTATTGCCGTTAAGGTCAACTTTTACTAGGCTGGATGCCGTAACTTCATCAAACATTAAACCGTATGGGTTAATTAAAAAATGATGTTCAGGCCCAGGAACACGGGCAGAAATGTGAGTGAAAATAAGGTCGTCCCAACCATACATAGCAACTGCGCGGTAACACGCGGCAAGGTCAACACGGGTTTGCCATTCTTCACTGCTAACTTTCGACTTTACTGAATCTGTCATAGCTTTACTCTTTTTATATCTAAAATGATTCCATTGAGATTTGTCGATTTAGGCTTGTCAGCCCTTTTCTGAAGGCTCCTCACCTTAAGCGATTCAATGAAACTTCCATTTACTTTCTCTTACCGCCTACATTACGCGCAGTAATTGCTATACACTGTCGGATATACGACATTGTAAGAAATTTGTTAAATGGAAAAATTTAAACCTGTTCTGACTAGCTCTACGTGGTTTAGCGAGATGCCGCCCTATTTACAGGAAGCCATGTTCGTAAAGATGCGCCTTAAGCATTTAAAAGCAGGGCAACAACTGCATGCCAAAGGTGAAGACGGTGTAGGTTTTTATGGTGTGTGCGAAGGCCGTTTAAGAGTTGTTACGGTAGGTGTAGATGGCCGCGAAATGCTATTCGCGTTACTTGGGCCCGGCACCTGGTTTGGTGAAATATCAATGTTTGACGACCTCCCCCGTACTCACGACAACTTCTGTGAGACAAACTCCGTCGTTGCTATAATTCAAAAAAACGCGTTTAAGGCATTACTTGAACAGTATCCAGAATTGTATCCTCATTTTACTCGCCTTCTATGCACGCGTGTGCGCAGTGCGTTTCAGTTTATCGACTCAAGTGCGGGGCTTAGCCTTAAGCATCAGCTGGTAAAAAGGCTATTGATGCTTACCACCAGCTATGGTCAGCATTTACCTAAAAACAACGCGATTACACTTACCCTATCGCAGGAGTCTTTGGCGCAAATGATAAATAGTAGTAGGCAAACGGTTAATCAGCTTTTAGGCGAGCTTGAAAGTGAAGGCTTGCTGAAACGGCATTATGGAAAGATCACTATTCCCGAGCCAGATACTTTGTTTAGTCGTTACCAGTTTATTTGACCGAAATTTGTAGCTGAACTTCACTCGGTTCTAGAAAAAAATATTACCGGACCAATTATCCTTGTAGGCCATTCATTTGGAGGTGTAAACATGCAACGCTATGCCCTCACCTATCTCGAATATATAGCCGCTTTGGTGTTGGTAGACTCCGCCCATGAAGATCAGATAGATAAGATGCCTCAAACGAATTCTCTTCAACTATCCAACTCACAGAAAAAATGCTCCGTACATAAGGGAAAACCCCTACTTAGTATTACTTATTATTAATGTTTAATAAATTATACTTTATGATAACATCTCGTTAACAGGTATTTAGCAAGCTGCAATTACCTGAATTAAATAAACGACTTTTCTTAAGGTTAAGTTAGCTATCGAAGGTCTTGAACTGTAACGGAGAATTTATGATAAAAAGCAACCATGCAGAACAAGTAGACACGATTACCTCCTCACAGAAACATGATCAATCCGATAGTGGTGACGAACACATTGTCGAGGCAGAAAACACCGGACGAAGAAAGTTTATTGGTTACATGCTCAAGGGCTCGAGTTTTGCCGTTGCGTTACATATAACCGGCGGTGCTCTTCGCCCTCAGGGTGCCAACGCCCAGTTGTTAGGAATACCTGAGCTTGCAGATGAACTGGATTTAACAGACCTGCTGCTCATCTCCGGTGACCCTTTCTACTACGATTATTTAATTAAGATAACGAGTGATAACCGCGTCCGTTTTGAGCTTCCACGAATGGAAGTGGGGCAAGGTATATTAACCGCTGCAATGATGATTCTTGCCGAAGAGCTGGACGTTGAAATGTCCTCCATTGATGCGACTTTATCTCCGGCAGAAATCAGACGAGCGACTGGTCAAATTACAGGGGGCTCTCACGCCATAACCTCTCTTTGGGATCCGCTGCGTAAAGTCGCAGCAGCCCTGTTACATAAGATAAAATTGTCAGCCGCAGTGCATTTCGGGCTTTCTGTGAACGACATTAGTACAGAAAATGGCTATGCGATTGGTAACGATGGCAGCCGTATTGCTTACTCTGCGCTTACCGCAGGTGTTGAAGGACGCAACGATGCCGCTCGATTGGCACAGCCTAAAGATCCGTCACAATACAAAATTATCGGTACGCAGCAAAAGCGGGTTGACGCGCACGATATCGTTACCGGCAAACTAGATTTCGCGATGGATCTAGACGTAGTACCAGATGCGATGCCCACTGTAGTCGCTAGGCCACCCAGCTTAGGTGGTCGCGTGATCACGTTTGACGATTCTGAGGCAATAGGCCTGCCCGGTGTCCTTGCCATCAGAGAAGTTCCGCTGGATGTTGATGCAAATTCCTCTGGCGTGGCAGTTGTTGCGCGTTCCTTTGGCGAAGCATTTCGTGCGCGTGATGCTCTTAATATTTCATGGAGTGTGGGTGCTGCCGAACATCTATCTGACGCCGAGGTCATTGAGCAGTTACGTGCGATAAACCTGCCAACCTTACCTAATATTCCTCTGGCTACCGATTCGGTTGGCGGCGAGTTCATCTTTCCTTATTTGGCACATGCCCCTATGGAAACCATGACAGCAGTTGCCGATGCAACCGGCTCAAAGATCAGGGTATGGACTGGCGCCAAGACGCCACTTGCAGCACAAGCCAAAATTGCGCGCGAACTTGGAGTTTTACCCACTGACGTCGAGGTGAATGTAATTCAGAGCGGCGGCTCATTTGGCCGTCGCTTATTTTTTGATGCAGCAGTTGAAGGCGCGCGTATTTCACAAATGGTAAACCGCCCCATCAAACTTATGTTTACTCGACAGGACGACACAAAGTTTGGCCGCGCACGACCGCTCAGCTTGCATAACGTAAAAGCGACCTACACTAGAGGTTTTTTAATTGGCAAAAAAGTGTTGTCGTTTGACCATCGCGCTGCGACCGCTGAATTGGATCTCGAACATGGATTTGGCGAAGGTATTACTGCATTGGGAGGAGAATTAGCTCCCGCTGCTTTCAGCCAGACAGTCTGGCACTCAACGCAACTAGTGCAATATAAGTTTGGTGTAACTTCCTTGCTGCTAAACGAAAAAAAATTCGTTGTGCCAACCTCCTCTTGGCGCGGCATCTACTCCGGCACAGCTGCCGTCGCAAACGAGATAGTTGTTGACGAATTGGCACGCGCAATGAACAAGGACGAATGCCAGTTCAGATTACAAATGCTGGATGATGAGCGATCCAAAGCTGTTCTGCGGAAAGTTTCTCAAGAGGGCAATTGGGGAAGGAGAATGAAAAAAGGACGTGCCCAGGGCCTCGGGTTGCATAAAGAGTATAAGTCTCGAGCTGCCGTGCTTGTTGAATTACAAACGTTCAAAGATCCGGAGAAAGAATGTAAAGTCACCAAGATTGTTGTCGCGCTGGATGTGAACCGAGTATTGAATCCAACCGGCCTTGAGGCGCAAGTTATCGGTGCGGCAACCGATGCCATTACCTACATGATCCGCACCAGTTTACACCTCGACAATGGCGCCATACGCGAGAGCAGTTACGGCGATTTTGAAATTGCTCGAATGCGCAACACGCCACCGGATATTGAAGTGCATTTTATGCCGCCTAACGGAGAAACACCGGGAGGTGCAGGCGAGTTGGTAGTTCCTGCAGCGGCAGCGGCGATAGCCAACGCATTTGCCAGGGCGACGGGCATTGCACCACGTCGTTTTCCACTTCGTGACTTCTATCCAGAGGGTTAATTCATGCCACAAATTACATTTAATGTTAACAATAACCCGGTTTCTATCGACGCTGAAAACGACGATGAGCTCCTGTATCTCTTGCGTGATCGACTTGGTATTACTGGCCCAAAATATGGTTGCGGTGTTGGCGTGTGTGGCGCTTGCACTATCTTTAAAGACGGTGAGCTAGTCCGCCCATGCATTGTTCCGATGGAAGACGTGGAAGGTGCATCGCTAACCACTATCGAAGGGCTTGCGGTCGATGACATTCTGCATCCGGTGCAAGAAGCATGGATAAACGAAGATGTCGCTCAGTGTGGGTTTTGTCAGGCGGGACAAATTTTAACCGCCGTCAAACTCTTGGAGTCTAATCCCAATCCCAACGATGATGACATTGATGAAGCTATGAGCGACAATATCTGTCGCTGTGGTACCTACCATAGGATTCGAAAAGCCATTAAACATGCTGCAGCTTTGATTCAGCAGACGACATAAGAGGCTAATTTATGGAAAAACGGGTTGGGCTGAAAAGAACACCTTAATTTGTATAAGCTTAGATCTAATCTGAGTATTTCGCCTGTAGGGTTGGTCGTCTTGTAGACTGCTTAAAGCGAATTGCAGGTATTCCACCTGCTTTTAATTGGAGGGTTGCTTCACGTACACAGGGGCCTCACAAGCCTTTTAAGTCAAACAGCAAACACACCTTACACAAATGCTCGATAACGCGTGAGCTAAAATTAGAAACGAAGTAACATAGCCCATGTATAAGATCCTCAACGCTCAGAACAAGCGGCTAAAGTGCACTATTAGAATTTTCCAAGCGTTTTCCCTAAAAATATAAATAAAGCGCCGCCAACGAGAAGGCTTATAGATAATACTAATCCATTTAATAAAACTCTATTAAGGCCTAGCGCTTGAACATTTGTAAATTCGTAAGGGTAAAATTCTGTCCATTTCCCATGAGACATTGTGTACGCGGCATAAGTCAGCGGAAAAATGAGCCAATAGCCTAAGTCAGCGTATTGAAGCAGCGTTTTTTCTACAAAGAAAAACCAGTACGCAAGTGTGATTACGGGTGTAACGGCATGGACTAATAGATCTGATATACGTTCAAACAATGAAAGTTTAAGCCATCCATAGATAAGGTAGTTAGCAATACCAACTGTAACTATATAAAAAGTAATTGCAGTAGATACATTAGGATTTTTAGCAAACTGAGCAACTGAATGCTCAGGCCAAAAAGTCAAAGCCGCGAACCAAATTAGGACAAGAAGGTTCGATAGCGTTGTGTAATAACTAAAATATTTCCAGACTACAACGCCTATGCTGTCGCTGCCTCGTTTCCTAATTTCTCTTATAAGGCTAATTATTAGTGCCAATGCTGTAATTAAAAAAAGAACAAAATCCATTTAAAGTCCTTTCGAAGAATGAAGGTTCTACCAAATAAATAGGGCTCAAGTATTAAACTAATCGACCTCTAAAAAAAGGAAAACTGCTTTTTTAGACCAACTGATACTAAATTAATCCGTTATAAATTTAGTATAGTTTGCAAATGATAGGAAATAGCAACCCAGTCAAAGTGAAAAGAACAAGTGCAAAAGCATTTTCGTCAGTAGGTAGCTAATAGAAAATCTGTTTGCCTACTAATTAAAACAACTTTACTCTAACCTTTTCCTGTGACTAGCTTTTGCTTTTTTGTGCAGTGTATTGACGTTTGCTCTTCGTCGGAAAAAATTGAAAATAAGTGATAACAAGGAATCGTTAAAATGTCTAAATTTGCAGCCCGTCTAGTCATTAGTGTACTGCTATCAATTGGTTTATGCGCCTGCCAACCATCGTTAAAACCTGAAAAGTCTCTTAATAGCCCCTCAAAACAAACCCTAGAATTTGACCGACTATTTGCCCAATTCGATGATATTAATAAACCAGGAGCCTCAGTTGCAGTTCTGCAGGATGGAGAGATTATATTTTCAAAAGGTTATGGCAGTGCAAACCTTGAATACGATATACCTGTTACGCCAGAAACTATGTTTCACGTTGCATCTGTATCTAAGCAATTTACCGTATTCGCCATTCTTCTACTGGCTGAAGAAGGTAAGTTAAATTTCGGTGATGACATACGACAATACATTCCAGAAGTGCCGGATTTTGGTCACACCATAACCTTACGACACTTAGCATCACATACAAGCGGCATGCGAGATCAATGGAATTTGTTGCGTATGGCTGGTTGGCGATTAGATGACGTAATCACTACCGAACACGTATTAAAAATAGTAGCGCGACAAAAAGAGCTAAACTTCAAACCGGGAGAAGAGTTTCTTTACTCAAATACCGGGTTCACACTATTAGCAGAGGTTGTTGCACGTGTTAGCGGTAAATCTTTTGCGCAATTCACGCAAGAAAGGCTGTTCACGCCATTGAATATGAGTAACAGTTTGTTTTACGACGACCATCAAAAGATCGTTAGCAATAGGGCCTACTCATACGAGCGTAACGGCAATAGTTACAAAAAAAGCGTGTTGAACTTTTCAAATGTAGGTGCAACCAGTTTATTTACGACCGCAGAAGATTTGCTGAAGTGGTCAGCTAATTTCACCGAACCGACTGTAGGTAGCCCTGCTATAATTAAGCAAATGAATACTCTTGCGTCCTTAAACAATGGAGAAACATTTGGTGGCGCATATGGGCAATTTATTAGTCATTACAAAGGTATCAAATATTTTCAGCATAGCGGCGGAGACGCAGGATTTCGTTCGTATTTAGCTCGATTCCCTAACCAAAATTTAGCAATTGCAATATTGAATAATGGCGCAGATGCAAGGCCATGGGAATTGGCTCTGCAAATGGCTGACAGTTTTTTGGAGAAAGCCCCCCCTCCCCCTCAGAACGCGATTGCTGACGCATTTTTAGAGTCAATTTCACCTAAAGAAAAATCTAATTTTCTTGAGTTAGATGAAGACACACTCAAAGCTTATGTGGGTCACTATTGGTATGAACCAGAAGCGTACTCACGAGAGATATATTTAGAAAACGGTAAACTAATGTATTCAAGAGGCCAAGGTAACGTAAGCGTACTCGCTCCTATCAGCGAAAATACCTTCAAAATGCTGAATGTAGAGGGAGAGATTTATGTTAAGTTTACTGAAAGTGATGAGAAACAATTAATGACAGTGCAAGTAGACAACGTCGATACGTATGTGTCGGTTGGCTATACACCAGTCAAAATAACCAGAACCTGGTTATCACAGTTCGCCGGCAGTTACTTCAGCCCTGAACTTTCTTCCACTTATCACTTTTCACCAGAAAATAAACAGCTGAAAATTTCTCATCACCGTCTACGCGACCATTATATTGCGCCAATCAAAGGTGACTTTTTTAGCTCACAAGTTGGCGATATCCTATTTGAGCGCGATGTTCACGGTGAAGTGAATGGCTTCAGAATATCTAACGGTCGTGTTCGGAACCTTTACTTTAGAAAGTTATAGACGAGAACAATAAAAAAACAACAAAAAAGGGCGGAAACACAAACACTCATGGTGTTCAGGTTTACGCCCTTTTTAGTTTAAAGCTTCTTAAAATGAAGCTAAAAATTTTCTGTTTCTAGCTGCTTTGACTAGCCATTATAACGCTGCATAACCAGCGTTGCGTTAGTGCCGCCAAAGCCAAAGCTATTTGACATCACTGTGTTTAGCGTTGCTTCACGTGCTTCGGTAACAATATCTAAGCCTTGTGCTGCATCGTCCAGCGTGTCGATGTTAATTGATGGCGCGATAAAGTTATTTTCCATCATCAACAAGCTATAGATAGCTTCGTTTACACCCGCTGCACCTAATGCGTGACCTGTCAGTGACTTTGTTGCACTAATAGGTACGCCCGCTTGGCCAAACACTTCTTGAATCGCCGCAAGTTCTTTCACATCGCCTACAGGCGTAGACGTGCCGTGGGTGTTCAAGTAATCGATTGGAGCATCGATATTTTGCATCGCCATCTTCATACAGCGAATTGCGCCTTCACCCGATGGTGCAACCATGTCGAAGCCATCTGATGTAGCACCGTAACCTACTACCTCACCGTAGATTTTTGCGCCGCGCGCTAGTGCGTGTTCAAGTTCTTCAACAACAACCATACCGCCGCCACCAGAACTTACAAAGCCGTCGCGTGCTGCATCATAAGTTCGTGATGCCACAGCAGGATTGTCGTTATATTTAGAACTTAGTGCGCCCATAGCGTCGAACTGGCTTGATAGTGACCAATGTAGCTCTTCACCGCCACCGGCAAATACTACGTCTTGCTTACCAAGCTGAATAAGCTCTAGCGCGTTACCTATACAGTGGGCACTGGTTGCACATGCAGAGGCAATTGAATAGTTCACGCCGCGAATTTTAAACGGTGTCGCTAAGCAAGCTGATACCGTAGATGCCATACAGCGAGGAACCATGTAGGGCCCAACACGCTTAACGCCTTTTTCGCGAAGAATATCAGCAGAAAGCACTTGGTTTTCAGAAGATGCGCCACCTGAGCCTGCGATAATACCTGTGCGCTCGTTTGAAATGTCGCTTTCTTCTAAACCAGAGTCTGCAATGGCTTGTTGCATCGCTACGTACGCGTAGCCTGCCGCATCGCCCATAAAGCGCATAGCTTTGCGGTCGATGTGCTCTTTCAAATCGATGTCGATGTCGCCCCAAACTTGGCTGCGAAGGCCCATTTCGGCGAACTGTTCTGAAAATGTAATTCCAGACTTACCCGCTTTTAGTGAAGCAAGTACGTCTTCTTTATTTACGCCGATGCTTGATACGATACCAAGACCGGTGATAACTGCTCTTCTCATAGTTTACCCTTTGCGTTGTTGCGGCTTATGGTAACGATTTTGAATGGTAAAGTGGTCTGCTCTGCCAATTGCCATACTCGAACTAGCTATACTTAAGCGTTACAGTACCTGTTTCAATGCTGTGCATATTGGTACAAACAGGTTACTTGACCACTTCTCTTCTCTTTCGTTGTTACCGTCTGCGGCTACGTAGTTTTTTATTTTAATAAGTCCAATGTAGCACGAATGCACAGGGTCATGACTAGCGTTAATTTATACCTTCACAAAACCTTCAAAATAGCTTGAACATAAACTTTTGCGGTTTCTTTTATTCACTAAATTGGGCTCTAAGTTTGTTCTTAAATATTTTACCCGTATCTTCTCTGGGCAGAGCTTCGAGTATTTGCAACGTTTTAGGCCACTTGAACCGCGCTAGTTTGCCATCTAAATACCCGTGTAGCGCATCAATCGAAAGCGTATTGCCGGGTAGGCATTGAATAGCCACCACGACTTTTTCGCCATACTCAGCATCAGGCACACCGAATACCGCGCAGTCTGCAACCTCAGGGATTTCTATGATGACGCTCTCTATTTCAGCAGGAAATATATTGGCGCCACCTGAGATGATCATGTCTTTTTTTCTATCGCAAATGTATAAGTAACCATCTTCGTCCACATAACCCATATCGCCTAATGTTGTGAATTCACCAACATGCAAGTCACTCGGCGCGCCCGTAGTATTGGTATACTTGAATGGCGCGAACATAGAGAGATGCGCGTATATAACGCCAACGTCCCCTACTTCACACGCCTCTTTATTGTCGCTCAGTATTTTAATTGCTGCACCGGGAATGGGCTTGCCCACAGAATTAGGCTTAGCTAATGCCTCTTTAGATGAAATTAAGGTCATGAAGCCCAATTCGCTAGCGCCATAAGACTCATAAAATATTGGCCCAAACCAGTTAATCATTGCTTCTTTCACATCGCTTGGCAGTGCCGACCCTGTTGATAAGGCAAATCGCAAACTTGAAGTGTCGTATTTGCTTCTTATCGACTCGGGCAGTTTAAGTAGCCTCACCATCATGGTGGGAACAATGTAAGCATGAGTCAGTTTAAACCGCTCTATGTCTTGTAAAAATCGTTCCGGGTCGAATTGAGGCTCAATGTATACATCAACATTACCCGCTGCTAAACAGCAGAGCGTAAGCGCATGAGGTGCGCTGTGATAAAGCGGTGCAGAGACAAAAAAGCGGTCACCTCTTGATAATTGCATTAACGCTTCAGAGAGGCCTTTGAATATCAAATAAGGGTCCGGCCGCGTTAGGTCTTCATCGCGCTTGATGCCCTTGGGTTTTCCTGTACTGCCCGACGTGTACGGAAACATGCCCTTGAAGCGTTTCGGCGGTTCATTGTTGCGCTTTGCGATTGGGGCAGCTAATAGCGTATCAAGGCACTGATACTGCTCCCCAGTTTTCGGCTCGGATGCTAACAGTGAATTATCTGTAAGATGATAGCGCTCTAAAATGCTTTCCGGCGTTTTAACCGTATATATCACTGACAAGGTAGGAACTTGTAATAAAGTTTGGCGGTCATTCTCCCCCTTTAATAAATCACGATGAGCGAACAGCACTTTAGCGCTGCAGTCGTCTAAAATAGGCAAAAGTTCTGCAACTGGGCTGTGCCAATTAAGCAAAACATAACGCGAACCCACATATCGGCATGCCTCTACTATTTCGAATATATCGACGTGGTTTCGCATAAAAATAGCTACCACATCGTTTTCTTTTACATCTTGCTCAGCAAGTGCATACGCGATGATACGTGCACGCTCATCCATTTCATCTCTTGTGCGTTTGCAAATGCTCTTGCCACATTGGTGAAACACGCCCGCCATATCTTCTCCCTGAACTATCTTCAATAGACGTACAGCTAAATTTAACAAATTATTTACAACAACAATTAAATAAACGTATTGTTTTTACTGATAGATTGTTATTTGCAGAAGCAATAAAAAAAGAAGAGTTTTAAGCAGGTACAAACTTTTGCGGAAAAACAAAAAGGTGACAGGTAGAATACGCGGCCAAACGTTCGAAATTTAGATAAAACTGAAGATTGCTGTGTTATTAAAAAAGCCAAGAACCATTGCTCTACACATTTTCCAAAGTGCGATACCCCGACTTTCTTTCGTGGTGGCAGCCTTTATCATTGCTTCTGCAGCGACTGTCTCAGCAGCAGCTTCGACTATTAGGCTCCCCGCGCTACCAGAGCCAGTGTCAAACAATGCCGTAGCTTCTGTCACCATAAACAACACACAATATGTATTTAGTTTTATGGGGCTGGGCAAAGGAAAAACTCATAAAGACGTGCACAACCGTGCTTGGCAGCTCGTTATTAACAACAAAGATAAACCTTTGCAGTGGCAGGCCCTTTCCCCCGTTCCATCCAGCCTTGCGCTAAAAGGCCGCTTGGCATCAGTAGCAGTGGGCGTAAAAGACAGCGTTTACATTTTTGGCGGTTACACGGTTGATGAAGACCATAATGAAATTAGCACCCCAGATGTTTATAAATTCTCGCCTGTAACTGGGGAATATACGCTATTGGCGCCTATGCCTGTACCTGTTGATGATGCAACTGCACTGGTTTACCAAGACCGCTACGTTTACTTAGTTTCAGGCTGGCACAACGATGGCAACGTAAATCTTGTACAAATCTACGATACGCAAACCGAGCAATGGCAACAGGCAAGCCCTTTTCTTGGCAAACCGGTATTTGGTCAAGCTGGAGGCATCGTTAATAACACCATGGTAATTTGTGACGGCGTATCAGTAACACCGCACAGTGATAAACGCCGTAGCTTTGCTGCAGAAACCGCCTGTTTCAAAGGCGTAATTGATAAGAAAAACCCTTTAAAGGTTGATTGGCGTAAACTTGACCATCCAACAGGTACTGCGCGCTATCGCATGGCCGCAGCGGGCGATGAGGCCACCAATAAAATCTATTTTGTAGGCGGCTCGGCTAACCCGTACAACTACGATGGCATTGGCTATAACGGCGAGCCTTCAACTGCAGATGACGCCATTTGGGCCTTTGATATTGCAAAAGAAACGTGGGGTATATCGAAAACAGAAGCTGAAGCGCCCACCATGGATCATCGCGGATTAATTAACGTTAACGGTTCTTGGGTCACTATTGGCGGTATGCTTGGCGCGCAGCGCGTGACCAGTAAAGTCACCACGCATTTTTCAGCACTCGCAGAGGCGTCTTGTTCACCAGCGCAACAAACTAGCTCTAACGTTTCAAGCCAATCATCGGATGGGCAAGCTGATGAACGAGTAAAAACAGCCCCCAAACTAGAGTGCCAGCACCAAAACAATATAAGCGGAGAAAAATAAACAGTGAAATCTAAGCATGCACAGGTTCATTTTAATGAGAGCGGTACACCTGTCGCCGACCATTTTGACGACGTTTATTTTTCTAACGACAGCGGAATTGATGAAACCCAACACGTTTTTGTTGCTGGCAACGACCTTGCTGAACGCTGGCAACAGTGGCGCAACCCAACTTTTGTCATTGCCGAAACAGGTTTCGGGACTGGGCTTAATTTCTTAGTTGCTATGCGTGCTTTTAACGAATTTAAAGCAGCGAACCCGAATCATCCACTTAAGCACCTGTACTTTATTACCACGGAAAAGTTTCCACTGCCTCAACAGGATATGCAGCGTGCACTAGAAGCTTTCCCTGCCCTTAAAGACGAAGCGCAAGCACTCGCTGCACTTTACCCTATGGGACTTGAAGGTTGTCATCGCTTACATTTCGATAAGCACTCAACCACGCTCGACCTGTGGATTGGTGATGTTCACGAGCTTTTACCTCAATGGCATTCCCCTGCAAATGGACTAATCGATGCCTGGTTTTTAGATGGTTTCGCACCAAGCAAAAACCCGGACATGTGGACCGACGCTCTGTTTAGCCAAATGGCTCGCTTATCAAAAACCGGCACAACCTTTGGCACATTTACCGCCGCAGGCATAGTAAAGCGTGGGCTAACTGGTGTGGGTTTTAGCATTAAAAAACGCAACGGCTTTGGCCGTAAGCGTGACATGCTGACCGGCGTTTTTAACCAAGACAACGAAAATGTGCAGCATAAACTTCGCCTGCCTGCTGGCCCCTATTACAGGTACGCTAACGGCAGTTTAGATAAAACAAGTAAAGTAGCAGTAGTAGGATCCGGCCTTGCTGCAGCCACTGCGTGCCTTGCGTTAGTGAAGCGCGGTATTAACACCACCTTGTATTTCGATGGGGACACTCTTGCAAGCGGCGCGTCCGGAAACCCGCAAGGCGGCTTTTACCCGCAGCTTCATAGCGAAGCAAGTATTGCCAGCCGCATTCAGGCGCACAGTTTTTTGTTTGCTAGACAAGCCTACGATCACACTATTGAACATGCAAAAGCCTGTGGCCTAGCCGACGTTGCCCATGATTTTTGTGGCGTTATTCAATTAAGCTTTAACGACAAGGTAGCGGAACGCCAAAATAAACTGGCAGCAGCCGACGTATGGCCTGAAGCTTTAATTAAACCCGTGGACAGCAAAGAAGTGAGCGATATCGCTAACCTAGCTCTTCCCTACTCTGGCTTGTACATTGGCTTGGGCGGATGGCTTTCTCCTCCACAGCTAGTTACTGCCCTTATTGAAGAAGCATTGCAAAGTGGCAAACTCGAGTTGAAACCCAATCATATCTACGTATCCCATAAAGCGATTGAGGGAACGCTGCACAACGAAGACAGTGGCGCTTCAACCGGTACTCTTGATGCGGATGATGTGGATACAGCTAAAGGTGGCAGCGTTAACGGGTCAGCAACACAGAAAGTGCAAATTTGTTTTAACCTTGGTGAGCCTGAGAAATGTGCTAAGGGTGATCTTGATAGCAACACTTTCGATAGCGACTTATCGCAAGAAAACGTTACTGCCGATCACCTTATCCTTGCCCTTGGCGCAGGTGCGGTAAACGCTAGCGATTTTGACAGCCTGTCCCTTCGCCCTGTTCGTGGTCAGGTTGAAGCCATCCCCACCCAAATGCCAATTGAACAGCTCAAAACGGTATTGTGTCACAAAGGCTATATGACGCCTGCGCTCGACGACAGACACGCACTTGGCTCAACCTATGTGAAAAACGACTTAAGTAGCGATGTGCGAAGCGAAGAAACTGAAACAAACCTTGCCACACATGAACAGGCGCTGGCAAATACCGACATCGTGCAGGCATTACAACACGACGGCCAAGCAAGAGCGGCAACGCGCTTAGGTTCGCCCGACCACCAGCCTGTAGTCGGTGTACTGCATGATTTTAATGCGTTGAAAAAACACTACGATATGCTAGGCGTGGGCAAGCCGTTAACCAGCGCGCCTGTGTTGCCTGAAAGTGTAGTGTCCACCCTTACTTGCTTAGGGTCACGAGGGTTAACTACAGCGCCCTTAATGGCAGAGGTTTTGGTAAGCAGCCTATGTAAGGAGCCGCTACCTTTAAGCAATGATCTGCTTAATGCTGTAAACACCAGCCGCTTTATGACTCGCGAAGCGATTAGAAGTCAGGGTTAATAAACCAGGAGGCCTTTGTGAAAATTCTACTGTGCAGGACACAAAAGGCCGGATGTTTAGAGGTTTGAAAGCGAACATGAAATGAGTTCGCTTTGAAAAAACAGAGCGCAATGGAACTAAATGGCTAGTTTACGCTAGCCACTTTATTTAAATCCATCACGATAAACGCAGGAATGTATACGTTGGCGCTTGCCACCACTTGTTTATTTTCCAACGACACAATACGGGCGTTTACGCGTACGCCTCTGTCATCTTCAATAATGGTGCCGGTTACAACATGGTCCATTTCAACCTGTTTAGCGAGTGCAGTACCATCTCGCGTGAGTACGAAATCGCCCACTGGCGTTACGGTAATGCCACCTGCAAGCTTAAAGTCGACAACAGCTAACCCAAAGTCTTGTAGCTCGGCTATTAGATACTCTGAAAGCTGATTGCCTAACACGGTGCTGTCGCTCAACGACTGATTAAGCCTCACAAAGCTCGCCACACCCACCATATCTTGCTGCGTAAGACGGGTTGCATTGTCCATTAACTCCATCGCAAGCTGCGAAGCGTAATCGTTTAAACGTTTGTGCGTTTGTGAAGGTGAATAGCCATGGTGTAGCGGGTCCTTGTAGCCGGGCTCTACTTCCACGTGCTGTTGATATTGTCTATCGCGAGAATCTGGTGTGTACTCTAACCCTGAGCGGCTTGGTACAGGAACTGGCTCAGCGTGATGCGTAATTTCACCGTCTTCACCTAACCAAAATGAGCCAATAGACTCTGTGCTAGTGCACCCTGTCATACAACCACTTAGCATAAGGCCAACCGCTACCCAGCTATTTTGAACAAGCTTCTTAGTAAACACCATACTGAAACTCCTAGCCGCGACTTAGCTTAACGCCATCGCGCATACCGTTTTGCTGGCTACCGTCACTTGGAATAAGTGCATCTACAACGTAGAACGGCACTAGCATTTGCGCAGTTGCCACCACTGCACGCGACTCCATGCCTAAAATACGGGCGTTAACTAACACGCCACCTTGGTGCTTGGTCATGGTTCCGGTTAACACGTATTCAATAGGCAGGCTGCTGCTCAATTCCAAATAGTCTCGGCTTAATACAAAATCGCCATCGTCAGTAATGCGAATATACTCGGTGGCTTTGAAGTCGATAACCGGCACGCGGAATTTATGCAGTTCGTGAACAAAAGATTCCGCCATCTGACGGCCAAGCAAATCTGTTTTCTGCAAGTCAGTATCTAGCAGTGCGAAATGGGTTACACCAATAGGTGTCTTGTTATTCACGTATTCCATATTGGCAATTAAGTCTTGCGCCATGTTCTTCACATAGTCGCCAATATGCTTGGTTAGAGGTCGACCTTTATACGCGCCCTGTACGCTCGAATACAAAGGAGGTTGACCGATAGCGCCATACGCGTCCATAGCCTGAGACTGGGTATCACTGGTATTTTCAACTGGCTTCGTAGGAGCGCGGTCGGCGGCAGTAATATCAATCACGTTCATGGCCGGGCGCTGAGGCGCTTGTTCTGCTACCTCTTCTTCCCCCATCATCATAGAGCACCCGCTAACGCTTAGCAGTGAAGCACAAAGCGAAAGCGCCGCGTATTGATTTCGTCTTTTCATGGGGTTACCTCGTACCTTCAGTTCTGTATAACTTACCGTTTCTGGTGGTTACTTGTTCTTCGCGCCAAAATAGTTCGGCTGGGAAAAAGCGTGTTGCTGCAGCGACAATGTTTTTATTTCTAGCGTTGATAATTCGAGCGTTAACCACCGCGCCAGACTCTTGATACACAATAGTGCCGGTTATATAAAAATCGACGCGCTCAATGTTGGAAAGCTGGTCGATATCGCGGGTTAATACTCTGTCGCTTTCGTCACTAACAATTATATCGTTCGAAAGCTTAAATTCTTGAGTAGAAAAGCCTCTTTTCGTGGCCTCAGTAATCATTCCCTGTTCAAGTTGATGACCCAACAACATTAGCGGGTGTTGATGGTCAGCACTGTATTTCATAGTATCGGCAGGTACAAAGCCAACTACCGCATAGCGAGACTGACGCGCTGGACCCACATCAGCAAAAAGTTCGTTCGCCAACATATAGGTGTGGTATTCCACATTCCCCAATGCCGATACGTCGCTGGCATCGGTTTGCGCAAATTGACTCTTAGGTTCGTCAGATGAAGAGCAACCAGAGAGTAAGCCCAATATAAGCGCGGTATATGCCAAAGCTTTCGCAACTAAGCGACCATTTTCTGTCAGCAAAGCGTGAGAGACAGGTTTTGTCATACTTTTCATTACACGTGTCCAGTGAAAAACGTCAAATTTCTATCGGAAAGAAGCAAAACTCATCGAAAAACAGTGATCAGCTACTACGCAAACCGACATTTTTAGTGTCTTTAAACAGGCTTTTGCAAAATTCACACCAAAGAGAGGCTACAAGCAGCATTGACCGTTACATTGAAGGTTACATTGAAGAAAAATTGCTGATAACCAAGTGATATAAAGCGCCTAGTTTCAGTAGATGTACCTTCTTCAGCGCTAAAAGAGTTTGATGTTTATAGCCAGAGCGTTCTTAAAAAGCGGAGATGACTTGCCGCCTTAGGACAGAAAGCTGCCGATATTAAATAGGCAATGATCTCAATGCCATGTGATTAAAAAACTTAAGAACTCCCGGGTCTCTCATGCCACGTTAATGACCAGGTAGCTAAATAAACCTGCACATGCCTAGACCTAAACTTTCACCATCACGAGGTTCAAAACCGAACTTAAGATAAAAACTTTCCTTACCATGCGCAGCCAATAAGCCAATCGTTGCGCCAGGTGCGCAGCAAGACTCTAAATGTGCAATCAAGGTGTTCATTATTTTCGATCCCAAACCTTTATTCTGATGTCCTGGATGAATAATGACGTCTTGAATGTAAAAGTACATTGCGCCATCGCCAATCACCCGACCAGAGCCTACAAGGTTGTTGTCGAGGTAAATTGTTGCCCAAAACAACGAGGCATCAATACTCTTTTGAACAACCGATAAACACGGGTTATTCCATCCAATCAATTTTCTTAAACTGGCAAAGTCTTCAGCTGACGGAGGACTTTCTTCAACGGTGTAATTCGTATGCATCATTCGTCATTCCGCCCGCCGTTCTCGCAAAAGCTAGCTACCTAATTCGGTAATATGAAGTAGTTCGCCCGACGGGCCCCATAGATAGAAAACACTTCCCCAACTTTGCTTCTCAATTGAAGATATTTTCGTTTTATGTAACGAGCGCGAGCACAAATCAAAAGCGTCCTGAATGTCTGCTACACATATTTGAAGCATAAAGTTATTCGCCAATTCAGGATTATAGAAGCGCTGAAGAAAGAAGAGACAATCACCATTTTCAAACAGTGTTAGGTCTTCATTTACATATTCTGCATTAAATCCAATCTCAGAATAAAATGCTTTAGAAATGTCGTAGTTTTTGCTTGGAATAAAAGTCTTAATATCTATGACGTCCATATCTTGAGATTTCTCGCATTTCGCTGCTTTAAATTTAAATCGTGGCTAAATGGCCATAACAGCAAGCATGTCTTCGCCATCTTCATCTAATCCCACCTCTTCGAAACCAAAACTTGAATAGAAGGTTTTAGCGACAGGATTCTTGGGGTTATAGCATATCTCAATAAATTTAAGCTCAGAAGTTTGCTTTATAAGCGCGATAGCTTGAGACAAAGCAACTCTGCCAATTCCTTCATTTTGATGGCTCTCATCAATCATAAAGCGCCAAATGGACACCTTAGTTGGCGTTTCCTGAACCCACATCAAGAATCCTACGGGCTGGTCGTTGCAATAAATGGCTTTACAGGTATGGTTATCATTATAAAAAGACTCAACCAGCGACCACATATTGCACGCAACAAATGCTTGTTGATCTTCCGCCACGTCCAAGTCACAAACCTGCTCATAGTTAGATTTGTTTATTTCTTCCAGTGAAATTTTCATCCTGTTTTCTTTTACGCTCGTTTTATTTCAATACGCATTATAAGCCGAACTTTATTCAATTAATCAACAAGCGATTATAGCCACGTCTAAAGGACGGGCCTAAGAACCAATGCCGAAAGGTACAACCCTAAGCCAAATACTGCATGGTTTAAAACGCTGTGTAGGCGAACAGCGTTAGGATTAGGCGTTTTCGACGCAGCAATTCCTGCGCCCATTCCAGGCTGCAATACGAAAAATGGTGCAACGACTGTGGCTATACCTAGTGCTAAAGCTGGCCCTGCCGATGGTTCTAGCAACCAAGCCTCTCCAAATATAAGAAGAAGTAACACCGCATAGCCAATACCAATCACGTAATGCACTGTCCACCCAATGGATTTTTCACCACTCACAACATCGGCGTTTGCAATAGAAGTATGCGAGAACCGCCCTTTTCTCATATGCCCTATCCAACGCCCTACCATGCCCCAATTAGTTGGAGCAATACCAAACAGTTGTTGCCTTAGCAGCGCCCATAAATCCATCACTAGGGTAGCCCCAATACCAATTAGCACGATTAAAACAATATTCTGCATATTCACACTCAACAGCTAGTTACATTTAATTAGAGATGATAGCCTACAACTTCAAGTTAACTTTAAGTCAAGCAATCCTTTGGAAAAATGTATGGAAATATCTCAAGTAGCCAAAAAGTCAGGAGTGTCAGCATCTACACTTCGGTTTTATGAAGAGAAAGGTCTTATCAGTTCTATTGGTAGGCAAGGTATACGTCGTGTGTTTAGCCCGAATGTACTAGAGCGTCTTGAGTTAATAGCATTAGGTCGCGCTGCAGGTTTTTCTTTAGAAGAGATTGCGGGGATTTTGGGGAACGAGGCAAAGCCTGAAATTGATCGTGAGCTACTACTGAGAAAAGCCAATGAACTAGACGGAACAATAAAGAAGCTCACAGCCATGCGCGATGGTCTGCAACATGCGGCAGCCTGCACCGCGCCAAGCCACTTAGAATGCCCAAGATTTCGTCGTTTGATGAACCTTGCAGGTACAGGGGCAATAAAAGGCTTAGCATAGAGTAAAAAGTAAGATGCCCGCATTGAGCGGGCATTTCATTGTCATCTATATCAATTTAACCGTAGTCGAAACATAGCACTCATTGTTTCAAACTATCGATAAAATCCTGCTGCGGTGACGTCTGCTTAGGAGGCAGCAACACGATTTTGCCCACGTGCTTTTTCTCAGAGAAATCTTTTTGTGCTGTTACGATATCTTCCAGCGGGTAGGTTTTAGCTAGCATAGGTTTTATTTCACCTCGCTCAATATATGAAACAAGATTTGGGAAAACCGGTTCATCCCACGCAGTACAACCAATAAAGGTAAGATCTTTTAAGTAAAAGTTGCGCATATCAAGGGTGACTATTGGCCCCGCGATGGCGCCGGAAGAAGCGTAGCGACCACCGCGTTTCATAACCACGGACATTTGTGTGAATCCGTCACCTGCAACGTTATCGACAACTACATCTACCGACTTTTCTCCTAACACTTCAACTAAATCGCTGTTGCGTTCGATAACGCGGTCTGCACCTATTTCCTTAAGCACGTCCATTTTATTTTTACCAACAACGGCGGTAACTGTCGCACCACGGCGTTTAGCTAACTGAACAACTGCAGAACCTACACCACCTGAAGCCCCTGTCACCAAAACATGCTCGCCTTTAGAAACACCAGCTCGATGGACCATATTTTCAGCAGTGCCATAAGCGCATGGTATGGTTCCGAGTTCGGCATCCGACCAATCACACTCGACAGCGAAGGCTTCACTCGCGGTTATTTTTACGTACTGGGCGAAAGCGCCATCGAAGTCTGACGCCATCCAAATATTCTCTAATGAGTCCCAAGAGTCTTTTCGGATGCAAGAACGTATCAAAATTCGCTCTCCGATACGTGTAGGGTCTACGCCTTCTCCAACGGCTACGATTCGACCACAACAGTCAGTCCCTTGAATAAACGGAAAAGGGGTTTGTTCATTCCATCCACCGTCTAACTCTTCTGCTGCGCTTGACTTCTCATCGTCATTCTCATCCAACGCGTCAGTGCCTTGCGTGACTTTAGAAGAATACCAACCTAATCGAGTATTAATTTCCGTATTATTAACTCCCGCTGCTAAAACCTGAACTAGCACCTCGCCAGCAAGCGGTTTTGGCATGGGAACATCGGTGTAATTTAACTGCTCATAACCACCGTTCGCCATGGTCACCACAGCCTTCATAGTCGTATCGTCAGGTTTTACATCGAATCTCTGCTTGTCGCCAAGCAAACTAGTAATACTCATAATTTCTCTTACGTTTAGGATTAATAACAATTAATACGCCCAAAATAACGTATGCCTGATGCTCATGCAAAGCAGCTACGTTTTTACGGTTAACATTTAAACGGCTGTGTAGTGCTTAAAGTTTACCGAAGTTAGGGCTTTCGCCAACGCGCTTTAATTCCACGGGTGTCAATATGAATAAATGGACCTCGGTGAGGTTTAGGTCCGTAAACTCCCAAACCACCAATTAAACCTTTATATTCACTGCGTTTATTCAGCTCTGCAATCATGTTGGCCATAACGTCAGCATCTTTAATATTTACTACACCGTCGCTATTCAAATCGTCCATTCGATAGTTACCGTCATTATCTACAAAAATGTCGGCAGCATCGCCATATACATGTCGGCTAAATTTCACGTTACCGATTGACTTGTTGTACTGAGGTGTTCTATAGCCGCTCATGATCACCATGTTTGAAACATGAATATTGTTCATATTCATTTCTCTTCTAAGCATTTCGAGCTTTAAAAGTAGAGACGGACGAAGGTATACGAACTTCGGGTAGCCAGAGCGCTGTTTACTGGTGAACTCTTTTAACTTGAAATGGGGAGACAACAATAAGTCTTGGTTATTTTTAGTAACTTCAATAAAGCCTTCGGGTTCAACGTAAACGTCTTTATTTTTGACTTCGCTTTCATCTGGATAGGGCCCTATATGATAATATTTTAGGCGTCCGCCCTGGACTTTTTCGGCAGGAACCATAACAAATACATTTAACGACATATTGACCTGTCCGTCTTCACTTCTTATTTCTAGACGCTGCTCACCAGGGGTATTTTTCGCCTTCCAGTGCCATGTCATAGACTCGGATTTTTCAACCATCACGCCGTTTTCAAACAATTGGTAGGTTTTGTCCGGCTGCGGATAAATAATTTCTAGCTCTGTAATCTCTTCAGGCAACACGAATAAAGAAAAAACGTTATAAGGCATTACTATATTGTTGATCTTTAAACTAAACTCCGCGTCTTCTAAGTGAGCTTTATTCTCAACGACAACTGGCTCATGCGGCGCTCTTTGAGTGCTTCTTTGAGAAACTATCTTCTGAACCTTCTCGGCACTTTTTGCATCTGCGCCCTGTGCAAGAGCATTCGCAAAATGTGCGTTCAAAAGTAATGCGAATGCCACTACCGAAACAATTAGGTTGTTCACTATCATCTTCATTTGCCTTGTTACCACTATTATTCGTTTATATTCTTTTACAGAGACGCTACCTGAGTAAGCGCCTTAGCATCGCGTCTATCGCGCTGATAGATATCATTTCTGAAGTTCACCGTACCGTCTTGTTCAGCCCACGCAGTCCAATACACCAAATGAATAGGCAAAGGTTCTTCAAGGTGAAAAGTTTTTGACTGGCTTAATTCACGGGCTGTTATGACGTTGTCCATTAGACTCTCTACGCCCTGCTCTTCTGCAATTAACTTTGCTAGTGAAAAAGGGTCTTCCAATCTAATACAGCCGTGAGACGCTGCGCGGTTTGTTTCACTAAACCATTGTTGATAAGGCGTATCGTGCACGTACACAGCGTGTCGATTCGGGAATAGGTATTTAACCTTGCCTAACGGATTTTTTTCGTTGGGAAGCTTTACTAGAAAATGATCAAACTGATAAGGCTTTATGTTTCCCCAATCGATTGTATCGGGGTCAACCAACTCATCATCAACAAAGCTATTTTTACGAATAACAATATTGTTTTCTTCTAAGTAGTTAGGGTTATCTGCTACTTTTGGGGCGATCTCTTTAGTCGTGATCGAAAGTGGTATACGCCATTCTGGGTTAACTACAAATTTTTCGATATGATCGCTAAAAGAAGGTGTAGCCCAACTTGGCTTGCCTACTACCACGTCTTTAGTGGCTTTTACTTTACCTTTAC
The DNA here is from genome assembly GCF_056311775.1 of Alteromonas sp. ABH4_454. NCBI lineage: Bacteria > Pseudomonadati > Pseudomonadota > Gammaproteobacteria > Alteromonadales > Alteromonadaceae > Alteromonas > Alteromonas sp. ABH4_454. The sequence continues at coordinate 3,557,339 of NZ_CM149972.1, forward strand.
TAATATAGCGAAGGCGGAACTCTGGAATGTTGACTAACACATAAGCATCGCTGTCTTTTTCTTCGAACATCTCCAAGCGTGTTATATTCAGTGCTAATTGCTTGGCTTTCTCATCTGCCGACACACTTAGTGCAGCAAGCGTTTTTCTGCCCACTACACCATCAACTAGAAGGCCATGACGGCGTTGAAAATCTTTTACCGCATTTTCGACATCTGTATCGAAAACGCATGGCTCGGAGTGAACCGCTGTAAATGCGTGAGTACAATTTGTATTAATCGAAGTGTATTCTCTACCTAAACGAGAGACTAATGCAGTTATAGCTTGAACTTCCTCTTCACTGTAGGTGGGTGTTTCATCGGCTGTAGCCTTTCTTAATGCGCCATGTTTAAGAAGCAAGTCTTTGTTTAAGGCTTCCCAGCCACCTTGCTGAGCTATAGAAGAATAAAAAGCATAGGCACTTTTCATTTGCTTTAACTGTGTCTGCAAAACAGAGTCATTATTAGTCTGTTCTAATGCTTTCGGCGAGGAAGTAGAAACGGTCGAGGCAACACCTACTAAAGGTAACCAGAAAGATGCAGCAGCAATAATGAGTTTTTTCGCTATGCTAGAAGTTCGCTTTTTAGGCGCTAAAAAGCGACCAGAAGAGTTCACTTCCAATTGATCACTATGGCGCAATTGAACAGTATGCTTGACGGCTCGATGTTCGGTTTCCATTTTTCCTTTCCTTGAAAATACACACATAGACAAGGTCGCAAAACAAGTGCCAGGGAATAACAAAAAACACAACCTACTGAAAAATATAATTTATTTGTATAAACAGGAAGTGAAAGGCTTTAGATAACAGAATTATTATGTGTAGGTAATTCAGCTTTTCAGTAAGATTTTTACGGGAAAAGGTTAGAAAATCGCCGTAAATTTTACAAACTAGATAGGTTTAGAAATATAAATAGAGCCGCAATAGGGCTAAACGCTTCAGTGGAACACTCGATGTTTGGCGAAGACATATCTGGTAGTAGCCAAGAAGATTTAGTTAGGTAAGCAACTAAAAGGCTAAACACTTAACTAAACTATTTAACTAGTTGAACTAGCATCGTTTTTACAACAGTAAAAGTATTGTTGAACAAATATAACAATACGTCTAGGATGGTGACGGTGTTTACAAATCAAGCAGAATAAGGATATCAACAATGCTCAAATACTGTCTTTTCTTACTTTCGGTTATTGCAATTTCACAGGCTAACGCTGCATCAATTTCTTATTTCCCTTGTGCAGAACGGGAATGTGTTCAACGCTTCAAAGATATTAAAGTAAGCGCTCGCAAGCACATAAACGCAAATATTATATTGGGGGATATGTACCTTAATGGTTATGGAACCGATAAAAATAAAAGCAAAGCATTAAAAGCTTTTAAAAAAGCGGGGAGCTGGGGTTCTACTGAGGGAAATTATAAAGCAGGACTATTAATTATCTCTGACGATAACCTTGCTGATAAAGAGACAGGCTTACGCTTTCTTAGAGATTCAGCCAAGAGTGGTCACAAAAACGCGGTTTATTTTATGGCTGAGATTTTGTCGAACCCAAGCTATAGCGTACAAAATTTAGAGCAAGCTGACTTTTGGTTGGCTAAAGCGGCTGAGCAGCGCCATGAGCTGGTGCCTAACACAGTAGCTAGATTGAAGTCGGAGCAAAAGCTTAATGAACAAAACTTCCCACAAACGCTATCAACACTAGAAGAACTATCCGCGAAGAATTCTGATGAACAAGCCCCACTTGCCCACAAAGCAGGAGCATTAGCGCCAAACGGGGACGAGATTGAAGTCGTTACCGTTAAAACACCAAAACTTGGCGAGCTCATTGATACTGGTATTGAATACTATCAGAGCGCACCAATCTCCATCACAAAAAACACCACAGGTACAAGAATTAAGGGCCGTAGTTGTCAAGATAAAGCAAATGCATGCTCTGACATACCCACTGACCAATTCATACGCTATTACTGGCAATTTCTTATGAGTGATTTCTAAAAGAAGTTAACGTCTATATTTTATAAGACGCCCGGTTTATCACTTCATCGGGCGTTTTGTAAAAAACGGCTAGATTTAGCTGTATGTATTTACCTAAAAAAGATCTTATTCTTGCATTTGCGCCTAAATCACTTATCATGAGGGTTGAGAAAAAACATCTTTTTCCAACCTTGAGTTTCAGACGTTGCTTTCCATGGCAAAGGAATAAGAGAAACTATCGAGTAGTGAAGGTGTGGCTGCTTACCTTTGGCATTGCCAGTATCGCCAAGGGTTCCCACTTTATCTTTTTGCGATAACCAAGTCCCCTTCTCAACTGTAACTTCTTGCATGTGAGCGTAATAATGCACACGCCACTTGGGGCCTAGAACCGCGAGAACGTTCCCTCCTTTTCCCAATTCGCCTGTGTAGATAACGTAGCCAGAGGTAGCGGATTGAACAGGCGTGCCTTTTGCACCGAAGATGTCTACACCTTTGTGCACACCAGAGCTGCCCCATGGCTCATACCAAAACGTGTTGTGATTCCAGTCGTTAGAGGATGCCCCCTCTACTGGAATTACAAGTTTTTCTGGAATTACTAGCCCCGCGCAAATGTATACCAGAAAAATTAGTAAAATTGATATGATCGTTTTTTTCACAAAAGTTCCTTTTTATAGGTCCCACCTTTCGAAGGTTGTTTTCTCAGACTCAGATAAACACTTTATTGGGGAATTACCTTCTAGCTATCTCAAGGTGGTAAAAATATGGCTATCGTAAAACTGTCCATCTTTGAAAATGGCGCGTTGCAATATCGCTTCCTGCTTGAACCCTGCATTTAGCAGCAGCTTTTGCGAAGCAAAATTGGATGAAAATACGCAGGCGAAAATGCGTTCTATATTTGTGTCTGAAAAAGTAAGGGCAATAATTTGGCGCAGTGCATCGCGCATAATGCCTTTTCGCCAGTGTGATGAACAAAGCCAGTAACCAACCTCTCCAGACCTTTCATATTCAAAATGACCGCGGTTAACACCAATACACCCTACTAACTCGCCCTCATACTCAACAGCTCTTATAAAGCCTTGGGTACTACCCTCTTGAACCCACCACGTAGCATCTTCTCTTGTATAAGGGCTGGGAATTTTTGTCGAAAGGTATTGAGTGACCGACGGTTGATTTAAAATATCTACCAGTCTACCCACATCGCCCATTTTAAAATCTCTCAGTTCTACCTTGCTCAAAAATTTATTCCCTTAGTCGACTGTAGAGTGTAGCGCTTAGCTCATAAGACTAACTTACCAGCTGACTCCGTCTTCAGAAAGTCTTATTCACCATTGACAGGTAAACAGAAAACTTCACAATAGTTCTACTTCTTACCCACTCGCAATCATAATGCTGTATCTTTCCGAATTTCAAACAAAGCTTTCTAATCAATATATTACCCCTGCATTTTCGTTAACACTGAATAATGAAAAACCACCCTCGCACTACATTATTGCAGGTAGAAATAGTAGCGGGAAGTCGCTCTTAATTTCATCACTAGCGGGTAACGGTAAAGTAGAAAGCGGTATTCGCGAGAGTAGTTCTCTTGTAGCGGAAGTATCAGTATTTAAACAACAGGCATTAATTGAACAAGAAAAGCAAAAAGACAGTGCGGATATTTTAGATGTAATCGCTGAGCCAACACAGGTACGCGAGTTATTCTTACGCACCAATGAGGATTATCAAAATCACCCTTATTACAGCGAACTTACTTCTGCGCTGAGAATTGAACATATACTTGATAGTGCGTTTCTTTCGCTGTCTACGGGAGAAACCCGCAAGGTAATTATCATGCTGGCGTGGTTGAGCGACGCTGCAATTATTTTGCTTGATGAACCCTTCGAAGGCTTAGATGTGGAAGCTGTTAACGCATTTAGTCGCTTTCTTGCTTCTCAACAACAAGCCGCACTGGCGTTGACCGCCAACAAGCTTGCAGACATTCCTGAGGGCCTTCACGCACAACTCATTGTGATGGATGATCTAGCTATTACGTGGAAATCTGACGGCACACTTAACTATGATGACTTGCGCTCAGAGTTAAGCACTTGGTTTGCGCTGGAGTCTGATGATATCGATGTACCCTCAGCGCTAAACGCTAATGCTCCAAACCGCAGCGACCCAAATCGCAAGGAGTCAACCAGTGAACTTGATTCACTACCCCATACCTTAATCGAGCTGAATGACGGCTTTGTGCGTTTCGATGAACGTACTGTATTTGAAAAGCTTAATTTTACGCTTAATAAAAATGAGCATTGGCAGATAACGGGCCCGAACGGGTCAGGTAAAACTTGTTTGCTTCAAATGTTTACTGGTGATAATTCCCATTGTTATACCAACGACTTAACAATGTTTGGAATAAAACGGGGGACTGGCGAGAGCATATGGGATATTAAGAAGCACATTGGAATTATGTCGAATGCGCTGCACATGCAATACAAAGTAAACGCAAGTGTTGAACATGTAATCATTTCTGGCTTTCACGACAGCATTGGTCTATACACCCGCCCAACGTTGGCTGAGCGAAACGTAGCAGAACAATGGCTTGCTGTACTGGGCTTACAACAGAAGAAGAATACACCGTTTCAGTCGCTATCGTTTGGCGATCAGCGATTAGTGCTTATAGCGAGGTCTATGGTAAAACACCCTGCACTGCTTATATTAGATGAACCCTGTAACGGTTTAGACGACTTCAACCGCCAAAAGGCACTTAAGCTTATTGATATATTGGCAAAGGCTGGCACCAGCACGCTGCTGTATGTTAATCACAACCCAGAGGAATGCATTCCCAGCATTCGCAACACCCTGAATATGAAAGACTACAATGTTGCAAACTAAAATCTGAGAAGAAAAAGGCGCTATCACAAGGGAAAACTCATGAAAAAGAGTGATAGCGCCAAAGAAATGGTAGAAATGCATTAAAAGCGCTTAAAATCTGCATCTGGCTCATATTCAATGCAGTACTCTTTTTGAAACTACATTGGGTCTAGAGTAAGCAGCACACGTTGAGTATTTGGCTGCACTTTGCAAGACCGATGTACGGCGGCAAACTCTTCATGACCTTGCCAAGACTTTCCTTTGAGTAACCCCACATCAAAAGCACTCATTTGTTTAATGCTGCTTTCTTGGTAGCGCTGCCCTAGCCTATTCTTCGTAAGCCCTTGCGTATTCGCTTCGTTAAGGCCAATCATCGGGCTAGTTACCACCCTTTCTTTAGGTAACCACTCAGTACCTTCGCCTAAATAAGTATTTACCAATCGAACAGGAATATTGTCTACGTGAAAGCTGGGGCACATTGCCGAAGATAGGGGCACGAGTCTTACCCCTACACTGTCACAATCAAATAGTGTGGTAAGCATGTCAGAAAGCAGATAAATATCATCAATGGCGGCTTGTTTTCCAATACTGGTTTCTTCGCCTGGTAGAAGCGTGGCAATTTCCTTCCTTAGAGAAGCAACAGAAAACACACCACGAATACCCATTCCTAGTGATTTAAAAACCTCGCCATAATATTGGGAGATGAGCGGCGCCTCGGGTCTATTCCATACCGTAACGCTAACCCCTTCTTCAAAAATATCGCCCAGAACTATAGCGTCGGCGCTTGAACGCCAAGAGTTGCTATGTTCAAAGGAAGTAATGTGGTCTTGTAACGCCTGCATGCTAGTGCTCCCACGCAGGAAATGGGTCAGGCATTTCAGCCCAAACATGGTGGCCTTGAATAAGCTGTTCATCAGTTAACAAGCAACTGTCTAAGCGCCTGATTATGTCCTCTTTATTAAGCCCTTGCCCAATAAATACTAGCTCTTGACGCATATCACCGAAAGGCTCCATCCATTGCTCTTCAATGGCTTTAAGGTAGTCAGGGTCTTCAGGCCACTGCTCTTTGGGTACGGCTTTCCAAAACAATCCAGCGGCTCCGTATCTCGCCATGCCGCCAGCCTGGCTCCAACTGCCTGCAAGCTGTGGGCGCGTTGCCAGCCAGAAGAAGCCTTTTGAACGAATTAATTTGCCAGCTATTTCTTTACTATGAATAAAATCATAAAACTTCTGCGGGTCAAACGGACGTCTTGCTTCGTACGAAAAGCTGCTGATACCAAACTCTTCGGTTTCTGGCACGTGTTCGCCACGCATTTCTTTCAACCAACCCGGCGATTGCTGAGCACGCTCAAAGCTAAACCGACCTGTGTTTAATACCTTATCTAGAGGTACTTTCCCATGCTCAATAGGAACTTGAATAGCCTCGGTATTTAGGGTTTGAAGGATGCTTTTAAGGCGAGCCAAATCTTCTTCAGAAACCAAGTCAATTTTGCTTATTAGCAAAATGTCAGCAAATTCCACTTGCTCTACCAATAAATCTGCCACGCTTCGCTCGTCTTCCTCACCCAAGCTCTCACCCACTTCGTTGAGAAACTTAGCTTCGTCATAGTCTTTAAGAAAATTCAATGCATCAACAACCGTGACCATGGTATCGAGACGAGAGATTTCCGATAAGCTTTTGCCGTCTTCATCGGCAAAAGTAAAAGTCTCGGCCACTGGTAGCGGCTCCGATATGCCCGTAGACTCAATGACCAAATAATCGTACTTCCCTTCGTGCGCTAAACGCTCTATCTCTTCAAGTAAATCTTCTCGCAACGTACAACAAATGCAACCGTTGCTCATTTCAACCAGCTTTTCTTCAGCTCGATTAAAACTAACCTCGTTTTTCACGGTAGCGGCATCAATGTTGATTTCGCTCATATCGTTGACTATAACCGCCACTTTCAATCCATCACGATTATTCAGAATATGGTTTAGAACCGTGGTCTTACCGGCGCCTAGAAAGCCCGATAGTACGGTAACGGGAAGCTGAGTTTGAATTGACATAACGACTCGCTAAGTTTCATTTTAAATCTCGAATTTAATAAATGTTATAACATAACAATTAAAATGAAAATAACGATATGATTAATTTATTGCAAAACGCTAGTAATACTCAGCGAGAACGAGTTGACAATAATGTTATCGAAGAAAGAGCCATTTCCTTTCAGGTCTGAAGTGCACTGCACTTATACAAATCGCAAAACCAAGGAAATAATAACGCCTGTTGCGATAAGCTGAACTAAGCAAAACCCCATAATATCTTTGGCTTTTAGGCCAGCTATGGCAAGTACGGGTAGTGCCCAAAACGGCTGAATTAAGTTCGTCCAAGCGTCGCCCCACGCCACTGCCATTGCTACCCTATTTACTTCCGCACCCAGTTCAGCAGCCGCAGGGAGGATTACAGGGGCTTGCACCGCCCACTGCCCGCCACCCGAAGGTACGAAAATATTAACAATGCCTGCACTAATAAAACTCCATACGGGCAACGACTCTGCAGATGCAAAACTAATTAGCCATTCTGACATAGTCTGCGCTAACCCAGATTGCACCATAACCGCCATGATGCCAGCATAAAACGGAAACTGTATTACAATTCCGCTGCCGCCCTGAACCGCTTGCTGCAAGCTATGCAATACATTGCGTGGCGTGCCGTGAAGGACAATAGCAAGGAAAAGAAATAACGTATTAACGATGTTTAGGTTTAGCCCGCCGCCAGAAATGAAATAATTTGTAAGATAAGCAAGCCCAGCGAAACCGACAAGTAAACCAAGTGCTTTGCTGTTTTCAAGTTTATCAGCGGGTCTTTCGTTTTCTGCTGAAGGTAAAGCATCGTCTTGTAGCTTTGCGCTATCCACAATTACGCTTTCAGATTTAGGAGGTAGCATTAAGCGATTCACAAGGGGAGCAACTACAAACATTATTGCCAACAACAGTAAGTTGAAGCCGCTAAAAATCGTCTCGCTGGTACCAATTACGCCTATTTGTTCCTCTGAAAAATGGCCCGGTGTTGCAATAGTTAACGGTACAGAGCCCGCCAGTCCGCCATGCCATACGACAAAACCTGAATATGCGCTCGCCACCAATAGTCGATAATCTACTGACACTTTTCTTGCAAGTGCTTTGGCGAACAACGCACCTACTACTAGCCCGAAGCCCCAGTTTATCCAACTGGCTGTAAGCGACACTAAAGTAACCAGTACAATAGCGCTTCCTGGGCTCTTAGCTAGACGGGCGAGACTTTCCAGCAGCGTTTTGACTAGCGGCGTGCATGCCAGCATGAACCCGGTTACTAATACCAAGAGCATTTGCATTGAGAAAGTTAGCAACCCCCAGAAGCCGTCGCCCCACTGTTGAACTGTGGTAAGTGGTGATTGGTCTTGAATGACCACCGCAAAGACAAGCGTTATGAGCGTTAACAATAAAACGAAAATATAAGGGTCGGGAAGATATCTTTCGACGAGTTTTACGAAGGGTTTTGATGCACGATTTAGCATTAACGCTCTCACAACTTGTTAAAAACTTGTTGCATATTAACGCGTTTACTTCCTCGTTGGCGAGAGGCTAGTTAATTTTGCTTAGCCACTTCTGTAAGGTTGAAGTTACTTTTTGATGATCGATAGGCTTTGTTAGAAAGTCGTCCATACCTGCTGCCATGCACATATCTTTATCGCTCTGCATGGCATTGGCCGTCATCGCTATAATAGGCGTACTTTTATAGATATCTCCTGCCGCACCTTCACGGATGCATTTCGTTGCTTCGAACCCATCCATTTCGGGCATTTGGCAATCCATAATTATTACGCTGTATTGTGCTTCAGGCTTGCTGTTCTTCAACATATCTAACGCTTCTAGTCCATTATTAGCTACATCCACCTGATACCCTTCGCTTTCGAGTGCATTAGTAGCAACCAGTTGATTTATCGCATTATCTTCAACTAACAAAATCCGTATTGCTTCGATATCAAGTAAGCGTCTCTTAGGTTCCTGCTCTGCTAGGTCTTCATCTGGATGTTGCTCTACAAAGTCTGCAGTACCTATAACCAACTGCCGTGAATGCACATCGTTTTGTGTACCGGGTTTACCTACCGTGGTTTCAAGTATTCTTAGTAAATCTGAGGTCGTTATCGGCTTAGGCAGACACTCATCAATGAGCATCCCTCTAAACTCGCTGTAGCTATCGACATCGCTTAATTTGGTCATAAGAATAGTACGACAGTGTTTCAAGTTAGCCATACCCTTAAGGTTCAGTAAGTGATTGTCTTGCTCGTGGTCATCAACGACTTTTTCCAAAAACAAAATATCAATACTTAAAGGATTTTGTTCACTAATCTCATCAGCTAAGTAAAGCGCTGCAGCCTCTTCTAGTGAAGATGCAGTTAATGCATTCACACCCCAAAGCCCAAGCTGGTTTTGCAAGGTATGCCTTGTTGAGGCATTGTTATCCACTATTAAGCAACGCGTGTTTTCTTTAACAAGTTCAGGTTGCAGTGTCGTGCTTTCCTTCGAGCCCGTAACTTTGCATATAACGTTGAAGCAGCTACCTTTGCCAAGCTCTGACACAACGCTTATGTCACCACCCAATAAATGACACAAATTCTTTGTAATACTTAAACCAAGTCCTGTGCCGCCGAAGCGCCTCGTTGTAGACGCATCTACTTGGGTGAAGGCGTCGAACAAATGAGGAAGTTTGGATTCCGGGATGCCTATTCCCGTATCTTTTACAGTTAAGCGCAGCATAGCTTCATTTTCAACATCACTTGGAAGTAACCTTGCTGCAATGTAAATTTCACCCTGTTCAGTGAATTTAACGGCATTGCTTAAGAGGTTAGTCAGAATTTGTTGAATTCGGTTTGGATCTGAATATATCTTTGTTTCGCTGATTTCAGAGAGATCAACGATTAGTTCTAGGTCTTTTTCTTGTGCTGAGTGCGCTACTGATAGTGCAACACTTTCCACTAACTCCCTTAAGTCAAAATCCACTGACTCTAGCTCAAGCTTGCCCGCTTCTATCTTTGAAAAATCCAGGATGTCATTGATAAGCACAAGCAACGAGTTAGCACTGGTTTTAGCAATACTCACGCGCTGGCTTTGTTCTGCTGTCAGGTCACTTTTTTTCAACAGGCCAAGCATACCTATAACACCATTCATCGGCGTCCTAATTTCGTGGCTCATATTGGCAAGAAATTCAGACTTCAACTTCGTGGCTTCTTCGGCACGTTCAAGCGCTTGTTTTAAATCGTTCGCCTGCGCTTTTAGCGACGCAGTTTTTTCAGATACCTGCTGTTCTAGTGTTTGAACAAAGCGTTTCTGTTTAGTGATTTCGGTTTGCTGTAGGCGGGTGCGCAGGTAAATCACTAATACAACCATACCTATCAAAAATAAGCCGTAGATAGTGTATGCCCACCAGCTTTTCCATGGTGCTACTGCCACATGTAAATTCAATGATAGAGTATCATCACCCCACTCACCATTGGGTTTCATGGCTTTTACGAGCAACCTGTAGTCGCCACCATTTAAGTTGGTAAACGACACCGAAGTATGATTTCCAATATGAATCCACTGCTCATCGTACCCTTCTAACTTGTAAGCAAAGCGGGCACGCTTAGGGTCTGAAAAATCTAAAATCGCAAAATCTAATGAAAAAAAGTAATCTTCATAAGAAAGGTTGATATCAGTAACATAGGACAGTGGCTTATTAAGCTCTACTGACTCCCCCATTTTGTTAAAACCGGTAAGAACTATATTTGCGCTAACAGCATCGGTTTGCTCTTGGTTATATTTGAAGTACTCTACCCCCCGCTGACTACTCGTAAAATAGGTATTTTCACCCGCTTTAATTAAGCTATCAGAGTAAAAGTTTTTGCCTGCCAAATCTGTATTACTGTTGTAGCTAATAACATTTTGTGTGTCGGGATTATAAAGAAAAACACCTTTATTGGTGGTAAGCCACAGCCTGCCGTCCTCGCCATCAGCGATAGCTCTTATTAAGGTGGTGGGCAGCCCATTCTTCTCACTAAAATGCTTGAAGGTTTTAGACTCGGCGAAATACTGGTACAACCCCCTTTGGGTAGCTATCCATATTTCTCCATCATTCGTTTGGTGTATGTCTTCTACAATGCTATCGACCAAACTTCCCTGCTGGCCCTTTGCGCCACTAAAAAACGTGAAACTTTCACTATCAGCTGACCACAAATTCACACCTCCGCCCGTGCCCACCCAAATATTGCCGCTGGCGTCTTTGTATAAGCTATGAATTTCTGGGTGCGTTAAGCCGTCTTCGGTTGTGAGATGTTTGAATTTTTCGGAATGCTTATTGTAAACGTAGATACCGTGCTTATAAGTACCAATCCAAACATTGCCATCATTATCTAATTCAAGCGCTCTAAACTCACGAAACTGACGATAATTGCTGTCAGTCTTAGGGTATTCAATGCGGTTTATTGCTTTAGTATGTCGATCAACTCTGACCACAAAATCATCTTGTGCTACCCACAGAAACCCTTCTTGATCCGGCACGATAATAGGTCTTTCTATAACTCCACGCTCTTTATAACCTTCAAGCTCTTTAAATACCGAGTCGTATTCTTTTTGCAAAAGCTCTTCTCTCACTTTCCATTTGAATACGTCGGCGTTTGCCGTAACAATGAGTACATCGCCACTTTTATTGCCATTTTTATCGCTGTCATCAAGTGCTATATCAAGTGCGATACCACTTGGTGCGGTTAGTAATTCACTATTAATTTGTTTAATTTTTCCGCGAGGAGAAAATTTAAAAATCCCGTGAACCTCACTGGTAATCCACTTGGTTTTAGTATGATCTTCAAAAATTATGCGAAGGCCGTTTTCATAACCAAAGTCGACCTTTTCAACATAGTTCCCCTCTCCGGTATGACGATACAATCCCTCGGTAGTGACGAACCATATTTGACCATCATGGTCCTCAATCATTGAGTTTACTTGGCTTAGTGGTTTACCTTCTCGTGTCGTTTGAGGCAGAAAAACACCGGAACTTGGAAAGAATAAGAAGGGTCCATTTTGCGTAGCGACGAATAGCTGATGAGAAGATGTACGAAGTAAACTACGTATTTCATTCGCGCCCGTAGCCGTTTTGTTTTTTGGATCCGGCAAGAAATGCTTGGCGTCTAACGATTTTTTATCGAGTAAATTTATCCCATAGCTGGTCGCTACCCACAGACTATCGGCATCGTTATCAATAATGTCCCAAATGCGATTGTGGGAAAGACTATTTTTATCCCCTGGTATTTTTTGTACTCGCTGAAATTCTCCATTGCCTAAAAAACGATTAAGCCCTTTGTCGTAAGAGCCTAGCCAGATATCACCTGCGTTATCTTGAAAAAGTGACTGAATTCGGTTTGATGACAAAGAATTTGTATCATCAGGCACATTTAAATAGCGCTCATACTGACCGGTTGTAGGGTCGTATTTGTTAACACCACCGCCCCACGTACCCACCCAAATATTGCCCTCGGCATCCAACATTAAGTTGCCGGCATCGTTATGAGAAAGGCTTTGGCCGTCTTCGCTATTCGATTCAAAGAGCTTAACGTTGCGACCGTCATAACGCATGACGCCATTTTCTGCTGTGCCAAACCAAAGGAAGCCTTGGCGGTCTTGGACTATGGAATAGATTTCTGATGAAACAAAGCCATCTTCAGCGGTTAAAAGTTCGACCGCATATTCGTTCATTAACTTATTCGAACCAGATGCGAGCGCAACAGTAATACACACTACATTTAGAAAAGCGATTGCAAACACGCGGAAGGGTGAGAGTATAAATTTTTTCGTGTTCACCAGAGGGGTTGTCTTCAAATCAAGAATTGAGCAGCTAATTAAACTTGTTTAACTTTAGTGCATGTTGTCGCCGCTCACCATTCTACAAAAGGCGCATTTGTCACCAACAAATAAACGCTTCTTGACCTGAATCATGACGTACAAAAGCTATAGGTATATGATTAACGATGACATTAACCAACAAGGCCAGTAGATAGTCTCTTTTTAAACGCTTTTGTGCTGAAAGAAAAAGAGACATTAAAGCCCGATTTTATTTGCGTCAGGAGAACACAATGACAAAGTCATATAAAGAAATTACCGATAGCTTAAATCCGTATCTAGCCGAGGTTAAAAAAGGCGTGCCAGAAGTCATGAAAGGGTTTTCTGATATGGCTAAGGCTGCGACCGCAGACGGTGCGTTGGATAAAAAAACGAAAGAACTTATTGCTCTTGCGATTGGTATTGCAACGCGATGCGATGGCTGCATAGGCTTTCATGCTAAAGCGTTAGTGCAATTAGGTGCTACCCGTGAAGAAATCGAAGAAGTGTGCGGTATGTCGGTTTACATGGGCGGAGGCCCATCGTTTATGTACGCTGCAGATGCTTTGCGTGCATTTGATGAGTTTAGTGAATAATTCCTAATAAAAAAGGGCCGAGAAAATTTTCGGCCCTTTCGCTTGCTTTGCAGTGTCGCTTATTACAGTGAATTCATACTCTGCACACTGACAGGTCCAAGCTCAGCTGCTTCAACATCCGCTTTGATTTTTTCGGCATCACCAATGATTATCCAAGTCAATTTTTCCGGATGCAGTACCTCTTTCGCCGCGCTACTTAAATCGTCTAAAGATAAGCCATTGTACTTATCGACCAAAGACTCTGGATAATTATATTCTCTATTGAACCTCTTACTTGATAAGAGGCTATACATTACCGCATTGGCCGTTTCGAATTGACCAGGCAACGAGCGGACTTCATCCAATCGCGCTCTTTCCAATTCATTCGCCATCGGCGGCTTATCCCCTATATATGCATTGAGCTCTTTTTTGAGTTCAAGTAGAGACGGCCCTGTTTTATCGGTTTGCACTGGTGCATACACCATAAATGGGCGTTGACCTCTTGCGTCTTGAAGAAAGGTATACGCGCCATAAGACCAGCTTTTATCTTCGCGTAAATTCATATTCACGCGAGCAGTGAAAGCGCCACCTAGTGTTTGGTTCATAGCATTGATGGCTATATTGTTGTCTGCACCTGTTGGTGGCGCTAAATGCGCGGCCAGAATTAGCGACTGTTGCGCACCTGGGCGATCAATAATAATCGCTTGGCCCTGCTCAGGCATGGACGCTTCAGCTATTTGTTTCGTTCCTTTATTGCCTTCTACTTTCCATTTACCAAACTCTTTTTCAAGCATAGGTTTTATGACGTCTAACGTAGTGTCACCAACGACAAAAATTGTCGCATTATCAGGGCGTAGCCACGTATCTTTAAAGCTAACTAGATCGCTTCGCGTCACTGCTTTCACGTCTTGCTCAGTTCCTGTACCGGTAAATGGAATACCATAGGCATGATCATCACCATAGATAAGCGGTGGAAGTAAGGTTAGCGCAATACTTACAGGGCGTGTTTTTTGCTGGGCAATATTGCTTAAAATAAGGGCACGTTGACGTTCAACCTCTTCTTCTTTAAACGTGGGCGATTTTAATATATCCCCCAAAAGTGCCAAAGAAGGCTTCATGTTTTCGGTAAGCATCGACATGCTAACTGTAGTGGTGTCTAGATTTGAGCCAGCATTTAAATTTGTTCCCAACTGCTCAAGCTCTGCCGCTAGTTCCAAGGCATCGTATTTACCCGCCCCTTCATCAAGCATCTGTGTGGTGAAACTCGCAAGTCCTAACTTTCCACCTGCATCAGCAGCATACCCTGCGTCAAATTGCACTGCCACATTAACCAAAGGTACCGTAGAGCGTTTCGCAAACACCACATTCACACCGTTAGATAAAGTGGTCTGCGTAACCTCTGGGAAGCTTAGTTGTGTCTCTGCATCAATTGACGGCAAACCTGAACTACGATCTACGCTCTCAGTTGATGCTGTATGTTCAATAAACGGCACAACCGTGATTTGGTGCCACCCTTCTTTTAACCATTTATTCGCAGCCGCTTTAACGTCTTTGGGCGTCGCCTCTCCTAGCTCGTCTAACTCAGTTTTAAAATAGTTAGGGTCACCAGCAATAAACTCCCCGCTAGCAAGGGTGTCTGCTTTCCCGCCAAAGCCCCCAACTTCTTCTAGCCCTCGAATAATTGAAGCGCGTTGTTTCGTCGACACAAGCTTAACTTCGTCTTTGCTAGGGCCTTTACGCAAGAATTCGCTAATGACCTTATCAATCTCTTTTTCTACCTTTGCTACGTCAACGCCGTCTTTTACGTCAACCGTAACTCCAAAGATGGACGCCATTTGTAGCTCGTAATTAAATACCGACGCATTGGTAGCGATTTGCTGATCGTAAACAAGTTCTTTATAAAGACGTGAGTTTTTGCCATCACCCATCACACTTGCAGCGATAAACAGGTCGGTTGCAGTTGATGACGTGTTTTCAGGTGAAACCCAAAGGCGATAAATGCGCGACTGTGGCACTTTGTCTTGGATCACTTCTCGGGTGTTTGCGCTACGTTTCGGTACCCATGCTTCCCACTTAGACAATGCGGGGCCCGGCTCAATATCAGCGAAGTACTTGTTAACCAGAGGTTTGGCTTCTTCGGCGTTAATGTCGCCGCTTAGCACCAGTATTGCGTTGTTGGGGCCATAATATTGGTTAAACCAGCCCTTAACGTCGTCAAGCGACGCTGAGTTAAGATCTTCCATTGAGCCTATTACAGTGTGGTGATAGGGATGCCCTACGGGAAATAAGCCTTCAAAAATATGGGTGAATACGCTTCCGTAAGGCTGGTCTTCGCCTTGGCGCTTTTCATTTTGTACAACGCCACGCTGTTCGTCTAACTTCTCTTGTGTTACCGCACCTAACAGGTGTCCCATACGGTCAGATTCCATCCACAATATACGGTCTAGAGCCGGCGTTGGAACGGTTTGAAAATAGTTAGTTCGGTCAAAATTTGTGGTACCGTTGAGGCCTGTAGCTCCGGCTTCTTGAAGCGGCCCGAACCACTCATCGTCATAGTTTTCGGTACCATTGAACATGAGGTGTTCAAATAAATGAGCAAACCCAGATTTGCCGTTGGGTTCATCTTTTGACCCCACTTTATACCACACAGCTACAGCAACTACTGGCGCTTTGCGGTCTTCATGAACAATTACGGTTAGCCCGTTATCGGTAGTAAACTTTTCATAGTCGATATTAATATCGTTTTTAGCAAACGCTGAGCCCATCAGCGAACTACTTACTGCCAGCACACCCACGCTTAATTTAAAGCCCTTGGTGAGATGTTTAAGTACAGTCATGTCGTCATCCTTAATCTTATTTTCTGCGCTGAACACCAGAATGTGCCAGGCACCACAAAGCGGCTTTACGCCTGTACTAAACATAAACTAATCTGGCGGTTAATAAAGGGCTGTAATGCAGAAAACTGTAACGGATTGTAAAAGAGGAAAAACGATGTGCGGGGGAGATAGTTCTTGTGAGAAAGTAAATAAGGAAAGCCGCAATTACATTGCGACTAACCGTGCCCAAAGTGCTTTGACTTGCTGAGCATCTTCACTGTCTAATTCGTTGTTAGCGAAAGCATTATTAAGGCTTTCGAGCATTTTGTCATTAAGCATCGCAATGGTAGCGCCTTCTTGCATCTCTAGTTGGCGTGCCTCTACCGCGAAATGGCCTTGTAAGTAGCTGGCAATAAACAATTCGTCATCACTACCGTGATTTACCACGTCATCAAGCGATGCCTCAATATCTGCAATAGCTTTAACGACACTTTCTGGTGCTGCAGCAGGTGGTAACACGTCTTACTCCTTCCTGTTGTTAATTTCAGTTATTTATCTCTATGTTTTCAGGTCGAGATAAACCTCGTTGTTCTAAAGGCAATAAATTCGCTTTAGTGTATGGCGTAATGCCTTTAAACAGCTTGGCAAAGTACTTTGTCTTTGTAGCCGGTAATAACCGTAAAAGCGCCTGCTAATTTAGCGTCTAGCGCGGCATCGCTTGAATCTAAACGAAGCGGTTTGCCATTTAATGCCTGTAGTTTTTGTTTAGTGGCAACGACAAGCATATTTTGTTTGCCAATTTGACGAATAAACGCTGGGCTTAACTGTTGATTTCCACGCCCCAAAATGTGGCCCTGACCACCAATAACCGTCAAAATGACTTTAGTGGGTTTGTCATGAGTCAGCGCAATTAGCTCGCTGGCAGTCACATCACTTGCGATTAGTTCACCTTGCTTCACCACATCAACGCCTAACAAGGTATTGTCTAAGCCAAGGAACTCCATGACAGCGCCTACTGTAGAGCCCGAGCCCATTACAAAATAGGTGTCAGGCTCATCGTCCATGATCTCGCTCACATATGCCGCAATATCATCAAGCACCAAAGCCTCGTCTTCTTTGCCGCCCATTTTTACGGCTTGAACGTAAGTGAGTTCTGCCGGTACGCGCATTTCGCCATAATGCTTAGCAATAACTTTCCCTTCGCGAAACGCGTTTTCGTCAATATCACGCACTTCGGCGTCCATTTCACTTACAAGCTCGCCTGCAATCATTTGACTTACTACCTGCCCTGCTGCTGACGGCGACACGCAGTAAACGCCAGAATGAATTTTACAACCGGCAGGCACGCCTAACACGGGAACTTGTGTGCCGACTACACTACAGATATTACGGGCTGTGCCGTCGCCTCCGGCAAAAAGCAGCAAGTCAACGTTGGCATCTACCATGGCTTTAGCTGCGCGTTCTGAGTCTTCGCCTTCGGTTTGTGCAGCACTAGGCGTATAGATTACCTCATAAGGAATACCTAGAGATTCACAAACTGTTTCGCCCATATCGCCCGACGCAGTCACAACAGTAAATTTCCCCGACAACGCTTCTAAGATACTGAGCGCTTTGGCCATTTTTTCGTTAGCTTTTTTCTCTGCTCCCATAGCGAGGGCTTTTTCACGAATTTCAGCCCCATCGCTACCTTTAAGCGCAAGCGCTCCGCCAATACCTGCAAATGGGTTTACCACAACACCCAGTTTGAATTTGGGCTTGTTATTAGACGTTGATTGGCTAAGGTCAATTTGACTCATTCAGCATTTACTCCTATCCCATCGACTACGTCACTACTTGCGGTGTTTTGGCGCGAGACTGCTGCCGTGCTATTCATGACACTGCTAGGCGGATCAGTTAATTTACTTTCGCCAAACACAGATGACAGCGCTTGTATAAAACGTTCAGCGCGTGGTGGAAAACCATTAGTTTTAAAAGCTTCTAGCTGAGCAGCCACGTTTCGGGTAAAACCTTCTCTGTCGGGCTCAGCACCATTCAAGTTATCCGTACTCACCTGAAATTTTCTGCCGGCGGCTTCGGTAAACGCCCATTCAATAGCCTGTGGCTTAATTTCTACTTTTTCAAAGTCTGCTTGCTGCACTGCATCGCGGCCATCAGGGCAATACCAGTAACCGTAATCTTCTAAAAGTCTGCGCTTTTCGCCTGCAATGCACCAATGCGCTATTTCATGTAAGGCACTTGAAAAGAACCCATGAGCAAAGACGATTTGATGGTAAGGCTTTTCGTTATCCGCGGGGATGTAAATAGGTTCATCATCGCCCAAAACCAAGCGCGTATTGAAATCTTCAAACGTGCTATTAAACAGTGATATTAACGTTGGAACATCGCTGTCTTTTTCTAAGCCCGGGGCGTGTGCGCCAGTGGTCTCATTTTTACAGGCATTGTTCAATGATGACTGACTACTTTGACTGTTCATTAAGTAAATTAAAAATCTAAATAAGCAAGCTAAACTAATGGCGGCAGAGTATACCAGTAAAACTTTGTCTTCTCACTTGAAAGGCACGCTTGCTTAGGTCAATCTAGGTTTACAACAGCAGATAAGCCACACTAGCTCAACAGGGAGTTTCTCATTTGGCGCAAGAGATAATTAAACATATTCACCGGGTAAATGCCCTTCGTGATTTGGCCAATCAGTTGGGAGTAATGCCTATCATTCATCAGCTGCAGCATTGGCAGTGCGAACGCTTACTGGTCACGCACGACGATTTGGCGCAGCAAAAACGTTATCAAAAAGCCATGGCGTTTTTTGTAGATGAATTGTACGGCCCGAAAGATTTTAGCCAGCGCGACGCTGATTTAGTTCGCGTTATTCCGAAGCTTGCAAAAGTATTGCCAGACAAAGCCATGAACGCTATGGACGATGCCCTATCGCTAAATGCACTATCATTCGATTTGGATATGGCAGTGGCCCAGTACTTACAAAGTCATTTTCCTGGGGAGCCCATTAACCGAGACAACTACGCTTTGGCTTATCGCAATGTGGGCAGGATGGAAGACAGAGCGCATCAAATCGACATAATTTCGCACTTGGGCGATCAACTCTCTGACGTAATAAAGATTCGTGGTATAGGTATGTTGATTTCGCTATCTCGACGTCCAGCCAAATTAGCGGGCTTACTGGCTCTGCATGAGTTTTTAGAGCGTGGTTTTAATGCATTTAAAGCGCTAGGCGATGTGCAAGGCTTTATACAACCTGTTTTGGTAAGAGAAAAAGCAATTATGCAGTCATTGTTAAGTGACGATTTAATCTTGCCTGAAGATAATCCGTTGCCAAAGGTATAAGTTGCCGAAACAGAAATGCAATAATAGGTCTTCGAGAGCACCGGCGCTACGCCGACGGTAATGAAGCAAATAGGGTATAAATAAGATATATGAATAAGGAAAAGGTTTGAGCAACCCAACGCTTAATTGGATGTTAGATAACCCCTACGTGCAGCAATGGCATATTAATGAAACACACATCGATCACTATCAGCACGTGAACAATGTGGCGTACCTCTCTCAGCTCGAAACCTTAGCTTGGGCTCATTCAAACGCCCTCGGCCTGCAGTTTGCCGATTATCAGGCGCTAAACCGTGGGATGGTAATAAAACGTCACGAACTTAACTATCATCTGCCAACTCATCTTGGTGATACGTTAGAATGCGCCACTTGGATAGTACACTGCGATAAAAAATTGACCTTGAAACGCCAGTTTCAATTTATCTGCCCAAAGCGAAACAAAACCGTATTTGATGCACTAACAACTTTCGTTTGCGTCAGCCTTGATACTGGCGCGCCAAAGCGGATGCCTAAGCAATTTGTGGACGTCTATGGAAAGGCGTGTTTAGACCAATGAAAACAGGGCTTGCAGTTCTGCTTACACTGTTTTTATGTGTGTCGTTGGGCATCAATGTTTACCTATGGATTAGCTTAAAGCAGCATAATAACGGTGCTTATAAGTTAGAAGCAGACTATGAGCATCATTTACAACATGAAGCAGCGCTGGAAAGTGAGACTCAGGCGAAGGGCAATATAGAGCCCTTCAACAAAGATCGTGAATCCACCTCTTTTTCGAACGCTGACAGAACTAACATACCGTCAAATGAGCGTGAAGATCTGCGCTTATCTTCGCAACAAATTACCCAAAGTGATATCGCTACGCTAACTACCCTACTCAATAATGGACAATATGCGTTGCTCACCACAGAGCTTACAAACCTTTTAAAAAATGACCCGCTCAACGAATCGCTGCTGTTGCTAGAAGCTGAACTAATTGAGTTAATTAAGCCCCTGCCCACAGCGATAGTACACTACTACGACTTGGCTGAACTGCCTCTTTCAACTAAAACTCTCGCGTTTATCGACACAAAAATTGCTACTTTGTATCAACAAGCGCAAACGCAGTTAAGTCAAGACCAACAATGGGAACTGGTGGCTAGATTAAATGAGCCTCTTTATCAACGCATACCCGACGCAAAACACTACACCCTAAATTTGGCTGAAGCTTATGCTTACCAGCAAAAGCTTACGCTAATGGAAGATGTACTCGCTGCTCTGCCGATAAACGATAGAGACGCCAATACCATTCGCGATAAAGCCTATGACATGCGCGATATTGCTAATGCCGACACTACACCGAACAACAGTGAACTAACGCCGCCAGACGGGGAGAACGCACGTTATGAAACTCGCTTAGCTTTGCAGCGTATTGGTGACCAATATCGCCTTGAAGCAAAGGCGCTTAACCAAAAAGCCACCATGATTTTAGATACGGGTGCCAGTACTACTGCAATATCGTCGCGATTATTTGCTCGCTTGGGTCGTATGCGAAACCTCACGTTTATCGGTAACTTCAACGTGAGAACCGCCTCAGGAACTATTGAAGCACCACTAGTACAAATACCGCGATTTTACTTTGCGGGCTACGAGTTCAACGATGTTTCTGCCATCGTGCTGCCCGAAGACGCATTACCCGATGCTGATGGGTTGTTGGGAATGAACGTCTTAGGCCAATTTGACTTTGCGATAATGCCCCAGTCTAGTGAATTGATTTTGACTGAGCGTGATAATTAGCGCGCAAACTTTGTTTACCGCTACTCGTGCCTCTGTGATAAAGTTCAGAGAGTTCACAAATATTCAGACAGCAGTTGTAATGCCACGGTTGGTTTTTCTTTTAAGCATAATTTATCTATCAAGTTTAGTTAAAAGTTTACACGCACAAGAGTATGCTAATTGTGTTAGCTGCCATCAGGAACAAGTTACGTTGTGGCAACAATCAGACCACGCGAAAGCAATGGCCCATGCTAATGATAAAACCGTGCTTGCCAATTTCGATAATGTTTCTATAACTCACTTCACGCAGAAGGCACGTTTTTTCAAAAACGAAAATAAATTTTTTGCCGAGCTCACAGAAGCAGGAAGTACGAATATCTATCCAATCACTTATGTTTTTGGTCATTTTCCGTTGCAGCAATACCTCATCGAAACACAAGCAGGTAAACTTCAAGTTTTTCCTTTTGCTTGGGATGCTCGAGACGAATCAAAAGGCGGCCAACGTTGGTACCCCAATTATCCATCTGAGGATATTACCCCTAAAGACAGGTTGCATTGGAAACAACCGATGCAAAACTGGAATGGTATGTGTGCAGACTGCCACTCAAGCGGATTAAAGCGCAATTTTGATACTAAGACGCTTACATTCGACAGCCAGTTTGATGAAATCAATGTGTCGTGCGCATCCTGCCACGGTGATATGGCATCGCATTATACTGCAAATACAACAAGCGTTAATGACAGCGAACCAAATAAAAAGGGCAACGTTACGCAAGTTGAAGAAGCCAATCACCATAGGTCATCGCTCACTTCTCACGAGCTGTCTCAAAATGAACAACAAGCAATTGGAAGGTGGCTGTTAAAAGATGGAAGCAACATCGCTACTTGGCACGAACAAAAAGATGGCGAATTTATTCCTGCAAAACGAGACAATCGGTTTATGGAAACGTGCTTTGCGTGTCACTCTCTGCGCACCTCACTTTCTGATGGAATAGACCCTAAAAAACCTTTCCTAGACCAGTTCTCACCTTCGCTTCTTATCTCACCATTGTATTTTGCCGATGGGCAAATACGTGAAGAGGTTTATGTATACGGCTCTTTTTTACAAAGCCGCATGTATGAAGCTGGTGTTAACTGTATAGACTGCCACAACCCACACTCTATGAAGCTCAAAATAGAGGGAAATGGTTTGTGCCTTCAGTGTCACTCGGCATCGGCTTATGAAGGTGAAAAGCATACAAAGCATGTGGGGAGTGAAGATGCAAATCAGTGCGTAAACTGCCACATGCCTACGCGCACCTATATGGGTGTAGATGCACGGCGGGATCATAGCTTTAGTATTCCAACTCCCAACGTTTCTTCGACTACTGGCGCACCCAACGCATGTTTAAACTGTCACGACCAAGATAATGATTGGGTATCAGAAAAGCTAATCAACTGGTATGGCAAAGACTCTACACTAAACAAACAAGAAGAAAACTATATCTCTGTTATGCAGGGTAATATTCATAGTAAACAAGCTGTGCTGCGTATTGCCCATTCGTCGTCTCTTCCAGTTATAAAACGGGCTACTGCGCTGAGCTTGTTGGCATCGTCGAACCAGGCACTTACTGATAAAGATTTACGGAAATTTATTCTGCATGAAGAGCCTTTGCTAAGACTGGGGGCGGCGCAAGCCGGTCGTGCACTTCTTCCTAATGAACGAACGAAAACGTACGCTAATCTACTTGATGATAAGTATAAAGCCATTCGAGTGACTGCAGCTAATAACTTGCTTGGTCAGGGCTTCAACACACCGAACTTCAAAAAAGCGCTTGGAGAGCTTAGGTTGTCGAATACCGTAAATCAATGGCGGGGGGAAGGTAACCTCAATCAAAGTCTGGTTGAATATCAGCTCGGCAATATTCATCAAACAGAAAATCTGCTTAAACAAGGTTTAACTGTAGACCCTTACTTTGAGGCAAACTACATCAACTTGGCCGAATTGTATCGCGCTCAAAATAAACTTCTGTTAGAAGAACAAACCCTCCTTGATGGAATGAGCAATTTACCTGATAGCGCGCTCATCCATTATTCGTTAGGCATGCTGCATGTTCGTAAACAGGATAAAGCAACTGCAGTTACATTTTTCAAAAAAGCAACAGAACTTGCCCCTGAGAACCCACAAAATTGGTATATTTACGCCCTCGCTTTAGATAGTGTAGGTCAAACGAAAAGCGCACTCAACGTACTAAAAAAAGCCATAAAGAGACAGTCTGATAATTCGCTTATCAGCTTGGGGTTGTCACTTTCACAAAAAATAGGCGATGAAGCGTCGTACCGCTTATTCCAGTCTAAAGTTAGGCGATAAACAAATCACCGTACTACTGAGGTCATGCTTTGCATGCCCTAATGGGCAAGCGTTCTAGCTGTAAAAAGCCACTAATCAGCATTTACTACAACTAAAGGAAACGTCTCAAACGCCACGCCTTCATGCCCTGTTTTCATAAAGTTGAGGATATTGGCGTGGTCGTTACCATCGGGGTTATTGAGTACGTCTTCACGATAAAAGCGCCCAAACAAAGCCAGTGTTTGTGCTTGGTTTAGGTTTAAATACTGACCCAGTGCAAGCAGCTTGCATGAGCCATTATTCTGGTTAGCTTCGTTTGTTACATCACCATTGGTGAACGCGGTTGGCGTAAAAGCAAACATGCTATCAACGAGCGCGATAACATCGTTAAACTCGATAGTCTCTGGTGAATTGCTAACGGCTTGAACTAAGTCTTGAGTGTTGCTGAACGTCATGTTTATCTCAGTGAAAAAAGAAAACGATAATAGCAGGTCTAGGTAACTTCAACAGGCTAAAACAGGTGTGGTTTCGGTATTTTCATAAAAAATCACAGCCTTCGGCTTAAAAAAATAAACCCCTCCGAAAAAAAGAGGGGTTTATCATCAATTTAAAGCACCTTTTGATGCGGCACTTCTATTTCTAAACGCGTTTGCACTAGGTCATTAAACCGCAGCACACACCCGTGTACCTTGGTCGATGGCGCGTTTAGCGTCTAGTTCCAACGCTTCATCGGCACCACCAATTAAGTGATAAGGCATGTTTAAGCCTTCAACGATATCACGCATCGGCTCTTGGCCTGCACAGATGATGATGTTGTCTACCGGCAATACTTGGCTATTGCCTTCTACCGTAATGTGTAGCCCTTCATCATCAATTTTATCGTAGCTTACGCCAGGGATCATGGTCACGCCTTTGGCCAGCAAGCCTACTCTGTGCGCCCATCCTGTTGTTTTGCCTAAACCCGCGCCAACTTTTGTGGTCTTGCGCTGCAATAGGAAAATCTCTCTTGGCGATGGCTCTGGCTGCGGCTTAACGCCTTCAATACCCGCGCGAGCCGAGAAGGTCATATCAATGCCCCACTCTTTCATAAATGCAGGAATATCTTGGCTTGGCGTTTCTTTGCCATGAGACAAATACTCAGCGGTATCAAAACCAATACCGCCAGCACCGATAATGGCCACCTTATTCCCTACAGGCTTTTTCTCTTTTAACACTTCGATATAGGTCAGCACTTTTTCGTGCTCAATACCATCAATTGCTGGCGTGCGTGGCTTAATACCCGTCGCAATCATAACTTCATCGAAACCTTCATCGTTAAGCGCAGCCGCGTCAACATAAGTATTCAATTTGAGGGTAATATTTTTATGAAGCTCAATTTGGCGCTTGAAATAACGCAGCGTTTCATAGAATTCTTCTTTGCCAGGGATTTGTTTAGCAATATTAAACTGCCCACCAATTTCGCTAGATGCGTCATAAATCACAACGTCGTGACCACGCTCGGCCGAGGTCACTGCTGCTGCTAATCCCGCAGGACCTGCGCCTACAACCGCTACACGCTTTTTAGTCTCTGCTGGCTTAACGTTAATTTCAAGCTCGTGACACGCACGAGGATTTACCAAACAGCTGGTCATTTTGCCGTTAAATACGTGATCAAGACAGGCTTGGTTACAGCCAATACAGGTATTGATTTCATCGGCCTTATTTTGCTGCGCCTTGCGCACAAAGTCAGGGTCGGCCAAGAATGGGCGAGCCATTGATACCATGTCTGCATCACCGCGAGACAGTACTTCTTCGGCAACTTCAGGGGTGTTGATACGGTTCGATGTGATTACCGGAATCGAAAGTGCTTCGCGGAATTTAGCCGTTACCCACGTAAATGCCGCACGCGGTACTTTAGTAGCAATGGTTGGGATACGCGCTTCGTGCCAGCCAATACCGGTGTTAATGATAGTAGCACCCGCTTTTTCGATTTCTTTGCCAAGCTGTACGACTTCTTCATAAGTAGAGCCTCCTTCAACAAGGTCAAGCATCGACAAACGGTAGATAATGATAAAGTTCTTACCTACAGCCTCACGCACGCGGCGCACGACTTCAATAGGTAAGCGGATACGGTTCTCGTATTCACCGCCCCATTCATCGTCACGATGGTTAGTGCGTTTAGCAATAAACTGGTTAAGGAAATAGCCTTCAGAACCCATGATTTCAACGCCATCGTAGCCAGCGCGCTGGGCTTGAGTTGCTGCAGTGATGAAATCTTTAATTTGCTTTTCAATCTCGTCAGCTTCTAACGCTTTTGGCTTAAACGGGTTAATTGGCGCTTGTACCGCAGAAGGTGCAACAAGCTTAGGGCTATACGCATAACGGCCCGTGTGCAATATTTGCATACAAATTTTGCCGCCAGCAATATGCACTGCGTCAGTCACTTCTTTGTGGTTTTTCACTGCTTCGTCTGTGTCTAAACGAAACGTTGAAGGATGGGTAGCGCCTTCTTCATTGGGCCCAATACCGCCGGTAACAATAAGACCTACGCCACCTCTGGCACGTTCGCCATAAAATGCTGCCATACGTTTATGGCCGTCGGGTAATTCTTCTAAACCCGTGTGCATAGAGCCCATAAGCACGCGATTTTTTAGGGTAGTAAACCCTAAATCTAATGGGCGAAATAAATGAGGGTAAACGGGATGATCGGTAACGGTCTGATTCATGATACATTCCTGAAAGTGGTTTAGGCTTGGTAAAAGCCGTTAAAAAGCCTGTTTAAATGTTCTTATTTGATGCGCTTCTTTTGTAGAAGCGCTATTTGTCTAAGTGTTTACTTAATTTCTGTAATAGAAATCATGTCGCGCACCAGCCTTAACGAATGGTAATTATCATTGGGCCAACAATGAGCAATTAGCAGTTAGGACAGCGCGCGTTCATACATAAACTTACGAATTCATTTTCTTAATGGCCGGGTGTAATGGCGGATATTCCGGCAGCGTTTTGGTTTTCTGTGCTTCCATGGCTTTAAACACATCTTCCATTTGAAACATGCCCGCTTGCCATGTGGCCATATAGGTCAAGCTTTCTGCCACAGTGTGTTCTACCGCGTAGTTAGTCATAGTCTTAGTACCTGAAACTGCGAGCGGCGAATTCATTGCAATCTGCTGCGCTATTTTCATCACCGCTTCTAGCATTGATTCTTGGTCGTCAAATACCTGATTTACAAAGCCAAGTTGCTGCGCTTCTGCGGCACCAAAATTGCGCCCGGTATAAGCCAGTTCTTTTACTATGCCAATAGGTATAAGCTTTGGTAATCGCTGGAGCGTACCGACATCTGCTGTCATACCTAATTGGGTTTCTTTAATAGTGAAAAAAGCGTCTTGGGTGCAATAACGCATATCACATGCACTTAGTAAATCTACTGCACCACCAATTGCCCCGCCCTGAACTGCACCAATAACCGGCATACGTGCCTGTTCTATGGCGGTAAAGCTATCTTGAAGCAACATCACCATACGGCGCATGCGCTCTGCTCTGCGCGACGGGTCGCCCTTAAAGTCTTCTTTCATATTCAGGAACACCGATAAGTCCATACCGGCAGAGAAATGCTTACCCGTAGATGAAATAACGATGACGCGGGCTTGACCCTCGTCATCGATTTCACGAATAGCCGCTGGCAATTCGGTCCAGAACTCAGGGATCATACTGTTCATTGCATCGGGGCGGTTAAGTACTACGTGGGCAATATGGCCCTCTTGTTTTACTTCTAATGTAGAGTACTTCATGGTTTGCGCTGTCTCCTTGGGCTGTTCCTGTTAACAAATTTGCAAACTAGACAGCGTCAAAATAAAAGGCTATGTTGACACTGTCAAGATAAAACGTTATCTATTCGTCTCAATTTTGAAAATGGAAACATTGGATTTATGGCTAATGCAGTACAAAGCTACCATCACGGCGACCTGCGCAGCGCACTGATAGAGGCGGCTACCGCGCGTCTCTCTGAGCACGGCGTTGATAGTTTATCTCTTAGAAAGCTAGCAGAGGATGCCGGTGTGTCACGTACTGCGCCCTATCACCATTTTAAAGACAAGAGTGCGCTGTTAAGCGCCATTGCAGCCAAAGGCTTTAGCGATTGGCATACCGCAGCTAAACGTATATTCGAGCAAGAAGATAAGACACCACAGGTGCGTTTTCGCGAATTTGTGCACGAATACATTGGCTATGCTGCCGACAACCCCGAGATGTACGAATTGATGTTTGGTCGCACTATTTGGCAAAACCAAGCGGCGACCAACGATCTGAAAGATGTTGCATTTCCCTGCTTTCAGTTTCAAGTAACGATGACGCGCTATTGGCAGGATAAAGGGCTACTTCCGAACAATCAGGATGCGCTGAGACTAGCACAGGTAACGTGGGGTACGTTACACGGTATTGCGCGTTTACTTATTGACGGAATATACGCTGACAGCAGTCATATCGACGAGATGTGTGATTGTGCAGCGGATTTATTTATGCAAAAGCAGGTATAACGTCTTATCAACGCAACCACTTGAATATAGCGTTGCGCTTGTACGCCGCGAAAAGTGTTTAACTGCCTAGAGCGGTAAAATAACCTAGAGCGGATGAATTGCCAGAGCGAGATGAGGGCTCGCTCTTAGCATTTTTTATTTACGCCGATTCTGCTTTAGCCAAAGATACTGGCTGACCTTCGTGCGTCGCTTTAATGAACTCAGCAGCACGTTCGGCAATCATGACGGTGGGTGCGTTGGTATTGCCGCCAATCAAGCTTGGCATCACCGAAGCATCTACCACTCTAAGACCTGCTATGCCTCTTACCCGCAACTGAGTATCAACCACTGCCATCTCATCGTCATCACTGCCCATTTTACACGTACCAATTGGGTGATAGATGGTTTCAGCGCGCTCACGTAAAAATTCTAATATTTCTTCATCAGTTTGCGCATCTTCCCCTGGGTATAACTCACTACCTTGGAACTTGTCGAAGTCTGGCGCAGATAGCAGCTTTCTGGCAATACGCACGCCTTCAATCATGACTTGCTGGTCTTCCTCTGCGGATAAGTAATTCGGGTCAATAAGCGCTTGATCGGCAGGATGGTTACTTTGAAGCGAAATAGTGCCGCGGCTTTTAGGATATAGACAACATACGTGCAGGCCATAACCGTAACCAAAAGCCAGCTGTCTTCCGTGGTCGTTTAAAATTGCAGGTAAAAAGTGGAATTGAATATCAGGGCCCTGTGTCGCTAAGCTTGAACTAACAAAACCACCGGCTTCAGCGATATTTGAAGAAAGAATACCTTTGCGCTTAAACGCGTAGTCTGCGGTGGCTTTAACGTAAGAAGGCAGCGCTCCGAATGCCACGGCATAACCTTCTCTGGCTTTACAGGTATATTGCACGATGGCATCTAGGTGATCTTGTAGGTTTTGGCCCACACCTGGCAAGTCTTGCTGTACAAAAATCCCCTTTTCTTCTAGTTCTGCTCTGGGTCCAATCCCCGAAAGCATTAGAAGTTGAGGTGAATTAATTGCGCCGCCGCAAAGAATAACTTCGCTTTTAGCGAAATAGCGGTTCACCACGCCTTTTTCCCGTACTTGAACCCCAATAGCACGCCCTTCTTTTAATAACACCTTTTCAGCAGCGACTCTTGTAAGCACGGTTAAATTGTTTCGGTGCTTTGCCTGCGTTAAGTACCCTTTTGCTGTTGAGCAGCGCTGGCCGTTGACTTGTGTAACATGGTAGTAACCAAGCCCTTCCCTATCGTCTCGGTTAAAGTCATTAAGCTGTTGATAGCCTGCAATCGACGCAGAGTTCACAAAAGCATCGGACAGTACGCTGGTATGCCTTAACTTGCTAACATTTAGCGGGCCACCTGCGCCGTGATATTCATCAGCCCCTTCTTCAAAGTTCTCAGAGCGTTTGAAATAAGGCAGTACATCTTCAAATGACCAGCCCTCGGCCCCTTCTTCATTAGCCCAGCGGTCGTAGTCTTCTTTTTGCCCCCGAATATAGCACATGGCGTTGACTGAACTGCTGCCGCCCAAGGTTTTACCGCGAGGCCAGAACAGCTCTCTGTCATACATTTCTTTTTGAGGAGCCGTATGATAACCCCAACCAATGCCTTCAAACCTGCTAAGCAGAGACAAACCAAAAGGAATATGAATAAGTGGGTTGGTATCCTTTGAGCCAGCTTCCAATAGCAAAATATCTAACGCAGGATTTTCCGATAATCGAGTGGCAAGCACTGCACCCGCAGAGCCCCCGCCTACAATGATGTAATCGTATTTGCTGAGTACTTCGCTCATTTCGCCAACTCCTTGAGGGCAAGACTTTTAAATGTTAATAAAACGTTGTGGTACGACCAGATTAGCAAACAATACTTCATCAATAAAAGAATTAAATTGTAAGATTTAAAAAATCTAATAATCCTGATAACTTAAGCGCTGTACTGGTATATGCATTACGTTAGACAATCTAGCAACAGGCCACTGCCTAGCAACATTAGGCTAAGAATACACCTTGACCAATAACTTATCCTTCAAAGACAAATGCAAAGTGTACCTGGCACAATGGCTTGTGAAATGGGGTAAGCTGACGCACGACGACTTTACCAAAGCTGAACTCCAAGACCTTATAAACCATAGCTTTCCTTACACCTTCACCTTCAACATCCCTATGGGAAGTGGCACTGTGACCGTGCTTGAAGGCAACATTACATTAGATAATGCAAATAACCGTATTGGTCTTCAGTGCCTTGCGGCACTTAATATTGTGGTAGCTTCTACCACCATTTACCGTGCTCACGTGGTGTTTACTCTGTCAGCGTCGCCTCATTACGACAAAAATATGAGCACGCTTTATCTAACCGGCCTTTCCACTGATAGTGTCAGTTTAGTTAACGATGATTACGCGTTGATTAAAGACACACAGTTTTTGGTTTCGCGGTTCTTTCCTAAAAGTGTAAACACTCTGCTTGGCGGCTCATTGAAGTCGGCACTATCGATTTTTAGCGCCGGGACATCAGATATTGCAGCAGACTATTTACAGGTCTATTTAACGGGCTCGAAACAAGCAGTATTGGAATACCACATTCCCCATATTAACGACGCTATTAAAAAACAAATTAACCAAGAAGACCTAAGCCATACTATGCGTGGTGACCACTGGCGCGAAGTGCTCTTCTCGAAACTAGGTCAAAACGTACGTGTAGAAGACAACGTACTGCGCTTCTATCTCATTGAATAGCGCTCAGTCTAAAAGTTACGCATACTAGTGATCTGACACAATAGAGACAGGCACGGTATCCACCTGCTCACCAATATCGTCGATGTTTAGCCTTGGATCGTCCACGCTCGCTTCTAGCATGTCGAATGCCTCTTTAACGTAACGCGCTAATGGTTGTAACGACTCGATATTTTTATTGCAGCACACCAACCCAACATTTGCAGTGCCTGCGTAGGTCATAAGCGTAATATTTACCCCTCCGCCTGGCGTCATGGTAGAAATGGGATAGCAGGCCAACAACTCCGCATCTTTTAAATACCTTGTATCTTTGGGGCCGGGTACGTTTGAAATAAGAATATTTGCAATAGGTTTAACCACGCTAGATAGCTTTAACCATTCGAAGACCAGCGCAAGAGATTGAATGGCAATGGTATAGCCACTAAATGCTGCAGGACGCGCATGCTGCGCCGCATTTTTAACGATACGATGGTTCACTACAATTTGACGCAACCTAAGATAGGGATCGTTTTCACCATGTGCTAACTCCACCGGCACAATAGCTATTTTATTACCTGTGGTTTTCTCACCGGGTTTGCGCAAGTTAATCGGCATATTGGTGAATAAGGCTTTTTTAAATACCTGACCATGATCTTGTAGTAACTTATGTACGCCGATATCAAAGGCGCATAGCAATACCTCGTTTGCGGTAGAGCGCGTGCGCCTTGCTAGCGCTTTCACCCGCTTGAAATCTAAATCCATAGTTGCCACGGCCCTACCCGCTTTCACTTGCCCGGTAAGCACTGTTTTCGTACCAGTGAAAGGAATTGGCATATAATGTGGATTTACTCGCAGCGCTTTCATAAATATGCGGATAAAGATGACAAGCAAATCAAGTGCGGTTTTGAGCGCGTACCCCACGCCCACTAAACGCTTGTAAAAACTCACCGAGTCTCTACGCTTATGGCGAAGCCGCTTTACTGCCCAAACAGGCGTAAACTTTGTTTCGTGAGAGTTAGACACATAACCGGCCTGAAACCAGCGTACCAAAGTCGCACCATCACCATACATATGATGAACGCGAGCATAAATGGCAAATGTTTCGCTATTATCGTCAAAAATAAAATGGTATTGCCACAAAGGTTTGTCAGGGTCTAACCGCGACGCATGTAACCTCGCAACGAAGGCGTCTAGTGCCTCTCGGTTTGTAATATCTGCCACTCGATGAATTTGCACATGATAGTCCATGTTTAGCTTTTTCACCGGCGCAAAGCCAACAGGGTAACCTAGCACCGTTTTCACCGAACAGTTGAACGGAGAAGTAGCCCGAGCAAAGCTTCTTATTTCTTGGAATAACTGAGGCACATATTCAGTACTTTTTGCCCCTTTTGGAATTGCGAGTAGTCTGCAAGCAAGCAACATGTTTTGGGTTCTCGTCTGACTCTGTTATCCAAAATGACTTATCTAAGAAACTGAGCGTTTTTGCCATTACTATTCCTTTACGCGAAGTCGAGGGGTGACGGGGTTGAGGCATTTCTCACAAAGTCATGTGAGTGCAGCATCTGTTCTAGCTGAAGCTTTTGTTCATCAGGCAGCGTCAGCCTTGGCAATACACTCACCATCATGAGTGACAGAGCATGATAACGCTGCATTGTGCTATCCATATGACTGTTTAACTCATCAAACTGACAAGACTGGGTAATAATTAAAGATATTAAATCTACTAATAGCGCCCTATCTGCATCTGAGGCAATAAGAATATCTCGCTTTGATAGTGACTCAAAAAGAAAGGCTAATTGTTTATTTAAGCTCGATAGTATGTGCTGTCTAGGCCGAACAATGCTCGGGTATTTTTCCGCCAAGTCAGCTGGACTGCGATAGAAAAAGCGAAATACATGAATACTGTCTATGAGCAAATACAGATAATACATAATTTCTTCGGGATGAAGTGTATCGAGCTTTTCTCGATTCAGTATCTTCTGCATTTGTTGTTCATGCATTTTCATCAAGGCACTAACAAGGCTGTCTTTACCTTTAAAATGGTAATAAAGGTTTCCCGGACTAATATCCATCTCAACGGCGATATCGACACTGGTTACCGTGTTTTCGCCGTGCTCGTTAAATAACGTTAGCGCGGTGAGTAGTATTTTCTGCGCGGTTTTCATAGTTCAGTCCGACCCTTTGCCATCCTTGTGCGTTAGTTTTTGCTAATAAGATAACTTACATAAACACCAGATAAAGTTGGGCAACACCAGCTACCATACCTAAAATAGCGCCCGTTACGATGAGTTTCCACTCATCTTGCTGATAAGCTGGGCGCAACACCCCTTCAAATTCTTCAACACTCAGTGCCTGCATGCGCTCGCTCAAATCGTGCCCAATCTGCATCGCATTGTTGGCATAATCAAAGGCATAAAGTAAGTATTTATCGGAATTATCAAATATTTGACGTACCGCTAGCGCCTTCATTTTATGATAATTTTCTGACCCAACACCTAGCGCAAAATAAGGTTGCGCGATAGCCACATAGCGTTCAATAGCATCGTTAACATGAAGCTCGATTAGTTCTAAAAGCTGCGCAGAACCAGAACCGTGCAATATAACGTAGGTAATGTTTTTCGGCGTTATCAGCTTTTTTTCAATAATGCTTGAGTAAACTTCTGATACTTCTTTTTGCCGCTTTAAAAACATGCCCTGGATAGTAATAGGCCCCAGTTTTCTCGGGCGTTTGGGTTCGAAAATTATCTTGATGGCAATCCAGTTGGTAGCATAACCCACAAGCAAGCCGCCTAGGGGTAATATCCACCATGCTTGATAGAAATACCAAAGCAGCATGGTTGGTAAGCCGAACAGGAAACCGAAATAAAAGCCAGAACGCACTATAAATGGGAACTCTTTGCTGCCTGCGGTTAAGAAAATCTCATTAACGAGTTCTGGAGTATTAACCAGTTGCTCAACCACTAACTCTTTAATATCCAAAATTTCTGAAACGTTATGCTGAAAGTCGTCCACCATTTTGTGAACCACATTGGGGATGTCGTTTTCGATACGCTGGTAAACTAAATTTTTGCCTTGCACAGGCAAAGCAGCCCAAAGTTGAGGCGCTGATTCGGCCATTACGTCATTGACGACTTTGCGTATAACCTGCCCTAAGCGGCGCTCAATAGCCTTCGTTAGTTCATCTGCATCTAAGCGCTGCGCTAATTCTTCAACACTTAACAATTTGCCTAAAACTAGCTCAACCTCAATCTCTGCCATTTGGCGGCGCTTCGCGGGAATGAGCCCCTGCCATCCAAAGAAGGGCTTAATACCTACGAACTCTATGGGGTAAAACATCATTTTTACCGCCAAATAGTTAGTCAGCCACCCGACGATGGCACTAATTAAAGGAATTGATAGCAGGCTTAGCGTTTGAAAATTCCATTCCATACTACAAAAAAGAGGTCCACATTATTATTTTCACTCTCAGGCTACTGAGTGCTTATGAAATGGTCAATGTAAAAAACAAAATTACTGCTAATTGTTGATTGAAAACAACCCTCTGAAAGTCTAACTATTAAAAGATACCGCCTTGAGTCACGCGCTAAAAGCACAAAGCGGTTAATTAAGAAAAAGGGTTTAGGTAGTGGATTCTAAATTTACGCCATACACTCAATATAGCGTAGAGACCGCTGTTGATGGGCGCAGGCTTACCACATGCTTTTTGGCAAATGCCGATAACTGCGCCACTTAGTAAACAGGGTTCGAAATACGTATCTATCCTTTACTGGTGTTAAACGCACCTGTTCGCTCGTCATATAAGAAAAGGCAACAGTGCTCATCAATTAAAATAGGTAATCGTTATGGCAGTATTCGATTTTCAGTTAAAAAAACTTGAACATGATATTGAACATGCAAGCAGTTACGATGAATATGAAGCCGCGTGCCTAGCGCACGATGCGCTGTCTGGCGCTGACGAGTGGAAAGCAGAAGATGCCAGCGATGACTATGACTACAAGCTTATTCGAAAGCGTGTTCAACGCCTACAGCTTGCTAGAAGCAGAGGCGATTTACATGCTCTGATGTCCATCCTGCACGAAGGGCTACACGGTAATTTGGGTAATATCGCCAACCCTATACTGCTTAGCCAGTGCAAAATTGGCACTAAATACCTTATTGAACAATTTATTGATGAAGTGATATTGGCGCTAGAACAGATCTATAACGCAGATGAACAAGACGTAGACTTCTATGAAAAGCTATCGTTTTTTGATGAAACCGCCCATGCCTTCGGGCGAAGTTGCCTTATGCTTTCAGGTGGCGCAGGCTTAGGTTTTTTTCATGCAGGTGTGGTTAAGTCGTTAAACGAAAAGAATTTATTACCTACCGTAGTGTCTGGCTCAAGTGCAGGGTCGATCATTGCTGCGATGTTAGGCACGCGAACGCACGATCAGTTGCTAGAAGCGCTAAGCGCAGATTTTATATACGAAACCTTCAAACATTGGCGAAGCTTTGCAGGTCTTGGGAAAAAAGGGCTATTTGATAGCTCAGTACTTGAAAATGCACTGATTGAACTGTTCGACCTTACAACCTTTGAAGAAGCCTTTAAGAAGACAGGACGGCACATAACTGTGACGGTATCTCCTGCCGACTTGCATCAGCATTCACGACTGTTAAATGCCAAAACCTCGCCCAATGCTATTATTACCCAAGCGGTACGTGCATCTTGTGCGGTACCCGTTATCTTTAGCCCTGTGCAGCTAAGAGCGAAAACTCCGTCTGGCGAGATAGTTCCTTATATCCCTAACCGACGTTTTGCCGACGGTTCGTTAATGGCTGACCTCCCCTACGAACGGTTAGCTAGGTTATACGGTGTCAATCACAGTATTGTAAGCCAAACAAATCCACTAGCGGTGCCGTTCATTTCATCAAATCGCATTGATCCCAACTCGCTATGGGATATGTCGGCACGTCACATTGGACAACTTGCAAAAACCAATAGTATTTTCGCTATCGATATCATTGAACGTTTAACCGGGAATAAGAGCGCCAAGCTAGCAATTCACAAAGTACGTTCTATTATTGATCAGCAGTATGTAGGCAATATCAATATTTTACCCAAGCGCCAAATAAGGAATTTATCTCAGGTATTGTCTAACCCAACCCGCGAAAGCATTAGCCAGTTAATTGTAAGTGGTGAGCGGGCATCATGGCCGCAACTACATGTTATTAAAAGAAATACCAAAATTAGTGAAAATTTACGGTATCATTTAGGGCAATTGAAAAAACGTGAGGCAGTAGAGCTTGGGCACGAGGTTAGGTAACCTTTGTGTCGCTTGGCCTGTCCTGAATTGCTTATAGCAAAGTAATAGCAATTCGTAGCATCATTTTGAAAGGAAGACGGTGAGCGCACAAAGCCAAAACCCCGATAGCATTTTTACGCAGCAGGTAAAACAACTTATCAACATGATTTATCCTAAAGACTCGGGCTTCGGTTCGGTTTTTGAGGATGCCAGTCATTACTTTTCCCTCACCCCTTCTCTCGAACAGCATATTGAAGAATTAAAAGCACAACTTAAACGAATTGAAGGTAATAAAAAGAAAGAATTATTAGCTGAACAGCTTGCCCAACAAATAAAAAATAGCTCAGAAAAACTTGAAGAAGAGCGTTTAGCGAGATTAGAGCGTTTGGACGCCGTAAGCACTAAAATAATCGAGCTTTGCGAAGGCGACAACTGGCAAGAAACACAACAGCTTAGCGCCAAGTTGCTTGGAACAATAATGTTGCTAACACGAGGACCTGAGGGCAATTTCGCTCGTGTGCATATGCGCTTCAAACCGCTTTACAAGGCTGTTTTAACTTTACGTTTGGTAGATAGACTTTTAGAACACGACACTATCGCCCACAGATACTTATCAAAGTATCGTGAAGCCGCCTCTCGCTTTCGCGGAAACCGCTATTGGCGAGATAAATGGAAAACTGAGTTAGGTCGCCCTCTTATCACCGCCGCCCTTCTGCAAGATATTGGTTTACAAAGTCCTGCTGCGCAAACCATATTAAAAGGTGAAAATGGCGACCTAGATGAGTTTCGTTTGTTAGAAGAATCGCAGCGAAAAGACCTGCTGAAGCTAAACTATCACTTCACGTTACGTTACTTATCCGATGGTTTAGGGCAGCCTAACTACGTAGGTAACAATAAAGAAGAAAGAGACCGTTTTAATCAAACTCACAAAGACGCTAACGAATTTTTGCTGAGTTTGGTTAAAGACGCCTTTGTGTCAAAAACCGGTTTGGGCGAGATTGTAAAAATCCCTCAAATTTACGTTTCCATCGTGCTTTCTACTAAGTCAGACTACTCACGAATGAGCCTACCCAAGGGGTATATGCTAATTGAGCAACTTGCGAAAAAAGGCGGCCTAAACAA
Organism: Alteromonas sp. ABH4_454; assembly: GCF_056311775.1. Taxonomy (NCBI): domain Bacteria; kingdom Pseudomonadati; phylum Pseudomonadota; class Gammaproteobacteria; order Alteromonadales; family Alteromonadaceae; genus Alteromonas; species Alteromonas sp. ABH4_454. The sequence goes on from NZ_CM149972.1 coordinate 3,594,499, forward strand.
ACAATTAGCACAGGACTTTGTTGAACTGGTGGGCTACTTCCCGCAAGGTTTTGGTGTTACTTATATTCCTGCGAATGAAAAAGGCCAAGAAAAAGATCAATATGAGTGCGCCATAGTGATTGGGCTGAACCCCGCGAACCCTGCAGAGCCTTTATGCAAAGTCGTGACAAGAAACCAAAAGTACATCACTAGCGGTGCGCAAGAAGTCATTCCCAAAGGCAGAAACCTGTATTTCCCTGCGAACAGAAAAAAGTTAATGCGCGTGGGCCAAGAAAGGTTGGGCGAAATCATGAGCCAGCTGTCGAACAATTTCACGCCGGATGCTATTGACGATTTAGTGCCAAGCTATTGGGAACCCTATGACTTCTTTGGCTTTAAAAAACACCAGAATTTGTGGACGAAAAATAGTTAATAAGCGGTAAGTTTGAAGCATAAAAAACGCCCATTTAAGGGCGTTTTTGTTGAAACTTATTTATGACCAAAGTGCCGTTATACATCTCGACATGATGAAGTTAGTCGAGGTTCATTCATAATGCCAGCTCGTCGGTAGGTGTTATTATTTTCCGTATTATTGTTAACGGCTCTCATATTATGACGTATCGCAGCAGCATGACAATCCTGTGCATCTTGGTATTGCCTAACGAAAAAGCCCTGTGCGTCATAAAGCGCAACCGCGCCGCTATTTGCTTCTGGCTGTTGCTGTGCCATTTCTGTTGAATCGCATGCCGTTAAAAAAATCACAGACGCTACTAAAAGTATTCTCATGCCATATTCCTTCATTTAATGTTCAGTTAAACAATAGGTTATACAAACAACATCTGCAAGTGTTTATTGAACAATAATCAAACAGCACTACCCAGAAATGAGATCCACTAGTAATTTTGATAACCACCACTGCAAGTATAAATTGTCATTATCGATTACTTTGTTTGTACAAGCCAACCGCCAAAAGCTTCGTATATTCGGTAGGGGGCTGCAAACAGTGCAGCGCCGACACCTCGCTCAGGATCTTTAGTTTTATCCAAACGCGCTTAGTCCTGGGAAACAAAAAAGACATACTTTTAACGAGTCTTTTTACTCGTCGTTCTTAGTGCTTTCAGACGAACTCGTTGCACTGTTAGTCGTGCTCTTGGCCGGTGTTGCTTTAGTACTAGCTGTTGTTTTACGTGCTGTACTCTTAGCTGCCGTTGACTTTGCCGCAGTGCGCTTGTTAGCTGTTCCAGTAGCGGCCTTTTTAGTCGAACTAGACGATGAAGCGGCCGTTGTAGTAGCTTTTTTTGCGGTACTCGCTTTGCGGGTACCGGTGGTTGTCGACGAGGTCGTTGTTGACTTCGCTGCAGAACTTTTAGTTGCTGTTCTTTTAGTGGCAGTAGCCTTACTTACAGTACTTGTCGCTTCGGCTTTTTTAGCCGCTTCTTTTGCAGCTAAAAGGGCTACTTGCTCGACGAGCAAATCCACTTTTGCACTCAACATTTCAAGTTGCTGCTCTTTCTGTTGACGTTTTTGACCACCTGATAATGCTGAAAATAACGGCGTTGATGCCACCAGCTTTTGTGCAGCGTCGACTAAAGCGAATGGATTAAGTGTACGCCTAAGTTCACTTTCCACTTCAAGGCCTTTAACCTGCATAGCGTTAATGGTTTCGTGTGTATCGTCAATTCTCTGGCTGACCACACCTGCAGCTTGGTCTAGCTTTTCAGATAATAGGTCCGAACCAGCAAAGAGCCATCCAAATAAGGGGGACGATTTCAGAGGTGAAGCGTTGCTACCATTTAGTGTTGTCGTTTTTCTTTCGGCAACAGGCACAATTTCTGGATTAGGGATATTTTTGTTGCTCATAACGCCTCCAATGCGGAGATTTGTAAGCATGGCAGTGTAAGGGCTATTCACAGCCTAGTCTCAAAGCTTTGCTAAATAGCTTACTTTAAGCTTGAACGCACGGCTTTCACTGCCACTCAGTTGCAATTTTATTAGTACCCTACTTTAGCGAAGTAGTAATCAAAAACTGCATATTGAGCACCGCAAGCGGAGCCCAAAAAAGACTATCGCTTTACTTGCTTGCCGCCAGTTTAGCAACAGCTTCAGTCAAGGCATCGATTTTAGCCGACAGCTCTTCAATACGCTGATCTGCTGGCTCAGAATCAAGACCAAGTTTTTTGCGAACGTCAGCTACACGATTTTCTACATCGTTAGTGGTCGATTTAAACTTGCTCTTAGCATCGTCTTCTAGCGTTTCACCTTTAGTCACTAGTTCGTCGAACATTTTGTTCGCTTCTTCGCTAAGTTTCTCGTAACGCCCTTGCGCTTCTTCAACGCTTTTACCATAAGCGCCTAGGCCTGCTAACCAAATTTTACGCGCCATCTCTTCGGCTTCGTTAATTTTGCCTTTAATTGTGTCAGTAGTAGTCATGTTCAGCTCCTATGAATGCTAAATTTGAGTGTGTTTCAACACCATGGTTAAACTTTACGCTTAACAATTAGAATCCGCATACTAAAAACACTAAAAAATAAAAAAGCCCGAAAAGCGTGTGCTTATTCGGGCTTAAATACTGAAGCGCTTCTTCTTTGAAAAGCGAACCAACTTAAGTAATGACTGACGTCAACTTTCCCTAAGAACGCGGCTGCTTACAGCGGTACACCTGCTAGATGCAACACAAAGGCATACTCTAAAGCAGTTGATTCAAAACGCTTAAAGCGTCCCGACGCGCCGCCGTGCCCTGCTTCCATGTCGGTCTTAAACAGAAGCAAGTTATCATCTGTTTTATACTCTCTAAGTTTCGCAACCCACTTCATAGGCTCAAAGTATTGCACTTGAGAATCGTGTAGCCCTGTAGTCACCAGCATGTGTGGATAATCTTTAGCTTCTATTTGGTCGTAAGGCGAGTAAGACAGCATATAGTCAAACTCATCTTTATTTGCTGGGTTACCCCATTCGGTATATTCACCTGTGGTCAATGGAATAGTCTCATCGCTCATCGTGGTCACCACATCAACAAACGGCACGTGGGCACTCACCCCTTGGTAAAGCTCAGGGGCCATATTCACAACAGCTCCCATTAGCAAACCACCTGCGCTACCGCCCATTGCAAATACGCGATCTTTATCAGCGTACTGTTTAGCGATTAAGCCTTTTGATACATCAATAAAATCAGTAAATGTATTCATTTTTTGATGCATTTTGCCGCTCTCATACCATTCACGCCCCAGCATTTGCCCACCGCGAATATGCGCAATGGCAACAACAAACCCTCTGTCTATTAAAGAAAGCCAGCTGCTTCTAAACGTCGGGTCAATAGTCGCGCCATACGAACCATAGGCATATTGATATAGCGGATTAGAACCGTCTTTTTTAAACTTATCTTTACGATAAACCAAGGACACTGGAACCATAGCGCCATCGCGCGCCTCAATCATTACTCGCTCTGAGGCGTAAGCTGAAGAATCAAAGGTGTCAGATACATGGGTTTGCTTCATGACTTCACTCTCCAGCGTATCAAGGTTGATATCAATGATAGAGCCTGGCGTAGTCAATGAGCTGTAATAGATTCTAAGCTTATTAGTATCCATTTCAGGGTTGGCATTAAAGTATGCACCGTAAATAGGATCTTGAGTTGGTATAACCTTTTGCTCGTTTGAAGTTAGGTTGTGTACAACTAAGCGCAGCATGCCATTTTCTTTTTCTTTCACAACCAGATGATTTTTCATCACTTCAATACTTTGAAGAAAGACCTCTGGACGATGTGGGACTACTTCTTGCCATTTTGACACGTCACTTGTGGCATCTAATGGCGCCTTCATTACTTTGAAGTTTTTTGCATCAATGTTAGTTAATACGTAATAACCGTCACTTGCTTTTGCTACGCTATACTCCTGGCCATCTTCAATGGGTAAGAATATTTCTGATTGAGATGTAGGGTTATCAGCATCGATCAAAGTCACGCCAGTTTTGTCAGTGTGAGAATGATAAATATAAATGACACTGTCGTCTTTGCTTTTACTGATGTAGGTATAAAATGTAGGGTCGCTTTCTTCGTAAACTAATACATCGTCCTCTTGTGAGGTACCCAGCTTATGGCGATACACTTGATAGCCTAGAAGGGTTTGCGGGTCTTTTTTCACATAAAATAAATGTTCATTGTCGTTAGCCCACACTGCGTTGCCTGACGTGCCTTCTAGAACATCGTCAAGCTTTTCGCCGTTATCCAGGTTTTTAACGTATACGGTATAAATTCGACGACTAAGCGTGTCTTCAGAGTACGCCATAAGCATGTTGTTACTGCTTACCGCGTAACTACCAATACTGAAATAGTCATGTCCTTCAGACATAACATTCGCATCAAGCAACACTTGCGGCTCAGCATCTAGCGAAGGCTTTCTTAGATATACAGGATACTCGTTCTCTCCTGAATAACGGGTGTAGTACCAGTAGCCGTTATCGAACACAGGTACAGTGGAATCGTCTTTCTCTATACGAGAAACCAGCTCTTCATAAAGTGCTTCGCGGTTTTCTTTGAGCGGCGCAAGTACAGTCTCTACATAGCTGTTTTCTTGCTCTAGATGCGCCAATATCTCTTCATCTGTGCGTGAATCATCGCGCATCCAGTAATAATTGTCGTTTCTAGTCACTCCATGCGCCGACATCTCATAAGGCACTTTTTTCGCTATTGGAGCATTTACTTTTGTATTTAACATAACTAATGGAGATGCCTTGTCTAACTCTTGTTGAACGTTTTCCGTTTTGTTCTCAAGGCTACAGCCTGACATCAGCCCGCCTGCAGCTAGTGCTATCCATATGAATTTCATTATTTTTCCTTTATCTCACGTTCGATTACGTTTATCCACGCTTGGTGCTTTATCGCTGTCAAAAAGTGTTTCTTCAACACCATCGTAATTTTGAATTTGTGCGCAAAAAAGCCCTTCGCTGTTTTATATAACGAGTATATATAAATGAAAGTGAGGTTCTAGCGTTAATGGCAAATGCATGCGGGTGAGGCGGGGATTAAGTGTTACAAAATATACACGCCTTACAGGCAAACAAATATTGTGCAGATTGCACAAACAAAAACACCGCATAACTCACAGAGAAATGCGGTGTTTAAAATAAAAACGTGTTATCGAATTTGGAACAACGTTTATGCTTCTTTGAGCCTAAACGTCACTAACCTTAATCGACTAAATCCTTTGGCATTTCGTCACGAATGGCTTGCCACACCTTACCACTCTCAATACCGTAGTTTCTTACCACGACAGGAACCCTGTCGTATTCGCCCTTCTCTGCCGCATCAAGCAGGTCTGCGTAATATTTCATGGCGATGTCTCGTGCCGGTTGATGCGAAAAGAAGTACCCACCTATTCGCGAGTACAGCCCGCGGAAACCATTCATCATCAAAACAAATACGTTGTTGTTAGAGGCAAGCGCTAGATCATGAGTCATCTGATAATCAAATTGCGCAAACGCTAACCCTTCTTGCTCAACATCTTTGTATCTCGCGATAATATCTGCAGACGCTTGAGGGTTGTTTCGAATAGCACCTCGAATGAAAACCGCACTTAAATTAGTGCGCGCAGCAAGCAAATTATCGACAAGCTCAGGAATGCCCTCTTGGTCTAAGCGAGCAAGAGTTTCAAGAATGTTCAGACCGCACGTTTCCCAGAAGTTGTTTACCTTGGTTGGCTTGCCGTGTTGAATGGTCAACCAGCCATCGCGCGCCAAACGCTGTAATACTTCTCGCAAAGTGGTTCGCGTTACACCAATTAACTCAGAAAGCTCTCTCTCTGCAGGCAAAATGGTGCCAGGTGGAAATCTTCCACTCCAAATAGATTCAACAATATATTCTTCGGCGAATCCGGCTGGACTCTGTGCCTTATAAATCATAACTAATCGCCTGCACGTTCTTGTTATTTTGCAACTGATTGTACCAGATGCTGTTTTATTATCACAATGAATTATGCCTCGTCCACTAAAGGTTTTAACAACTTGTTAAAATTTAAGTGTTATTTCAAAAACTATAAAGCAACGCTTGTTTACTTTATGTTCAAAATAGTCAGCATTTCCTATCTTAATGATAATTATCATCAAAAAAGTGATAAATATTCAGTGACTTTCATATGGTGGGGTCTGTGAATTGCTTTCTCAAGGCGGTAATATCATGTACGCTTAATTTCCGACTATAATGACAGCAACGAAACGGCGGTTAGACGAACTAAATCGTACAGCACCAGCAGTTTAAGTATGCAATAACCGGAACTACACAGTATAAAGATGCGCAAAATGCGTGCTTTGTTGTAAAAGGAACAGGAACTCATGCAAACCTCAATGATCGCGGCGATCTATAAGAATTTCCTGGGACATGCGCCCGACTGGTATAAAAAAACCATTATTGCCTTTCTCATTGTTAATCCCTTCATCTTTATGGTGGACCCATATGTAGCTGGCTGGACGCTTGTCATTCAGTTTATTTTTACGCTAGCAATGGCGCTTAAATGCTACCCGCTCCAACCAGGCGGACTCCTACTTATCGAAGCCATGTTTATCGGCATGACGACACCCGGTCATATGATGCATGAGATTGAAGTGAACTTAGAGGTTCTGCTACTGCTTGTATTTATGGTGGCTGGCATCTACTTCATGAAAGATTTACTTATGTACCTATTCACCAAATTGGTTATTAAGGTACGTAATAAGCTAATACTGTCGCTTTCATTTATTTTTGCCTCTGCATTTCTATCGGCTTTCCTAGATGCGCTAACGGTAGTGGCGGTAATCATCAGTGTCGGCTTGGGCTTTTACTCTATTTATCACAAAGTGGCGTCGGGCAAAGAGTTTCACTCAGATCACGACCACACCAGTGATGACGAATTAGGAAGTCACGACCTAGAAGACTTCAGAGCGTTTTTACGCAACCTTATGATGCACTCCGCGGTAGGTACAGCCCTTGGTGGTGTTATGACCATGGTAGGTGAACCACAAAACCTGATTATTGCAGACAAGGCCGGCTGGGACTTCGTTGAGTTCTTTATCCGCATGGCGCCTGTCACACTGCCAGTGTTTGTATTTGGCTTGTTAACTACAGTCGTGTTAGAAAAAACCGGAATGTTTTCTTACGGTGCAAAATTACCTTCGGCGGTAAGACAAATTTTGGTCGACTACAACGACCATATGGACAAGGGCCGCAGTAAGCGTGAAACCGCTAAACTGATAGTACAAGCGCTAATTGGTGTTTGGTTAATCATTGGCCTTGCTACGCATATGGCGTCAGTGGGTCTTATCGGTCTGTCAGTTATTGTACTTGCTACTTCAATGAGCGGTGTTATCGAAGAGCACGCACTTGGTAAAGCGTTCGAGGAAGCACTGCCATTTACCGCACTACTTTGCGTATTCTTTGGCGTAGTAGCCGTTATTATTGACCAAGGCCTATTCCAGCCAGTTATCCATTGGGTACTGTCGTTTGAAGGCGAAACGCAAATGGTCATGTTCTATCTTGCCAATGGCGTGCTTTCGATGGTGAGTGACAACGTATTCGTAGGCTCGGTGTATATCACTGAGGTAACGGCTGCGCTGCAAGCAGGCCAAATTACTCGTGACCAGTACGATATGCTTGCTGTAGCAATCAATACGGGAACTAACTTACCAAGTGTGGCAACACCAAACGGTCAAGCGGCATTCCTATTCTTGCTGACCTCAGCCATCGCGCCGCTGCTTCGTTTGTCGTACGGCCGTATGGTTATGATGGCGTTGCCATATACGATAGTACTTACTATTGTTGGTCTGGTAGCGACCTATATTGGGCTTGCTGATGCTACTCAGTGGCTATACGACATGCACCTTATAGAACACCACACTGCAGCTGAAGCAGGCGCACAAGCGGTAGGTCACTAGTCTATGCGCGGAATCATTCACAGCATTAGCCAATGGGCAGAGCACAAGTCTTCATGGCTTGTGCTTTTCGCCACGTCACTGGCATTAGAAATTGCTGCGCTTTACTTTCAGTATGGCATGGGTTTAAAGCCGTGCATTATGTGCATTTATCAACGAACCGCCATGTACGGTATTGTGTTGTCAGCACTTATTGTCGTTATTAAAAACAATGGCTTTACACGCATGCTTGGTTTCGCTGGTTGGGCTGTATCTGCAGGATGGGGCTTCTTAATTGCCAAAGAGCACGTTGGCATTCTCAACGCTGCGAACCCATTTTTTGCCAGCTGTGAAATTGTGCCAAACTTCCCTTCGTGGTTACAACTTCACGAGTGGCTACCTGCTGTGTTCGCTGCTGAAGGTGACTGTTTAGAAGATTCGTGGCAGTTTTTGTCTATGGGAATGGCAGAGTGGATGCAAATAATTTTTGCTGCTTACTTCGCTGTATTTGCCATTGTATTTGCCTGCCGCTTACTGGATAAGAAACCCTTTTGATCGACTTATCCATTTTACCCTCTCGCCTACCTCCTATACAGTCGGAGCAAGGCCCAATTAGCATTCAGCGCATCGCAGAGAAACACTGCAATGCGCTGTGTGATGCGGGCCAACAATCTATTCACCATGTAAAGCCTTGGTTCGGCTCTGCGGTCTGCCCTGTCACGCCAGCGTTGTCGAAGCAGTGCATAACTAATATGGAAAAAGCCCGTCAGACAGGCTACGGTCTTACGTATTTGTTAATGCATGACGAAAAGTGTTTGGGCATGGGTATTATCAATCATATTCATCATACCCATTTAACCGCAAACCTCGGCTACTGGTTAAGACCCGACGCTTGCGGTAGAGGCTTAGCGACGGCGCTGTGTGAAGCGCTAAAAAAGCTCGCATTCTCGCAAATGAATCTGCACCGAATAGAGTGCTTTGTTGAACCAAACAATAAAGCGAGTATGCGTGTTGCCGAGCGAATTGGCGGTGTGAAAGAAGGGCTTTGTAGAAAGCGCGTATTTGGAAGAGACGCGCTTCTTTACGCACTTACTATCTAACCTGCTTAAATGTGCAATCTAGCCACCAACAGCCCCAATATTTCCTGTTTATGTGGCAATGCTTTCCTATAATCTGTAATTACACTTAGAAAGAGTACATAACCCCCGTATAGGCGTATATAGAATTATCGGGGTATGCGCCAGTTTCTAGCGCTTCACCCTTAGCAAGGTATGCACCGCCTAGTTCGAACCTTAGTGGCGCAGATGCTTGATATCGCCAGCGAAACTCTATTTGGTGCCCTAGAAAGTCTTCTTCACTTTCAGCCACTTTTTGAAGCCACAGTCCTTTGTACCCAAGCATAAGCGTGTTATCGTCATTTAGCTTTGTAACTCCTCTTAGCCCCGGTGCCAATATATTGCTACGAGGAAATGTTTGATAAACGTCCGTTGGGCCGAAATCAAACCGCCGTAAACCATAAAGAGAGTCAAAGGCTTTTATGGTGTCGTCAGTACTATCATTGTCACCACTTGCTGCATCAATTTCTGCTCTAATAAAAGTATTAGCACTGATTTGTTTGCCGATGTGACTATGTACCATCCAAGAAGTAACGTCTTTATCATCTATGTCTGATGTTGATGTAGACTGCCTTGCCTGACCAGTTTGCCCTATCGCTTCTATGTTGTATTTCCAATCTTCTGAAAAGGTTTTCGAATAATCCACCGACAAGGTAAACAGGTCACGATTTTTTGTCGCTAGCTCTTTTGAGTCAGATTCTTTCAGCCAGTAACTGTGTACTTTCCAGGTGTTATCTTCTGATTCAGCATAAACGCCATAAAATTTTTGATTACTATAACTTTTATCAAAAGCGCGTTTATTACTATCGATTGAGGCCGAATCTAATGGAAAGCGAGTAAGTGGCAGCAAATAGAAACCACGAACATGCCATCCAGACCAAGTTGCATCTATTAAAGCACCTTCAAAGCTGTTCGTAGCGTTTCTAAATCGTGTGCGCCCCATCAGTCGACGGCTACCGTGATCAAGTGTTACGCGTCCAAGAGTTACGCTATCTATAACTTCACTGATACCCTTGTAAGTGATGTACAACTGCACTGGCTCAAGCGTATTCACCTGCGAAGACTTGAGAGTGGGATCATTTTCGTCGAGATAAGCCCTAGAATCTTCTATCTCAGCGACAGCACTCCAATTTCCATAGTTGGCTTCGCCTTTTAACCTAATTCGGGTTGAAAGGCGTTGATTTGTTTTAGCGCGGATGTTTTCGTCTGTAGGAAAGATTGGATTATTAAGCGTTTCATAACGTACTCTAACTGAACCGCTGTAGCTAGTATCTAGGCTTTCTGCTTTTAATGATGGGCCTATACAAGTAGTGGCTAACAATAATATCGGAGCACTAGCACTCAGTTTACTCATCTTTAAGCCTTTGAAAATCGGGTAAGAAAAGCGTAAGTATAAGCGAGTCAGTCGCATTTCACTCACGCTCTTTAGTCTAAAATCAAAATCAACAAAGGTGAGGTGTTGAATTTAAGTAGTCACAACTCGCAGGGTTTAGTCTAAATCTTCTAACGGCCAAATAGCGATATAGTCTTCAAAATGATTGAGATCCACATCACTTTCAAACACCGTTTTATTCCGCACCGACATTCCTTTCGCATGCATTACGTGTTTCTTACCCTTATTCAGCAAAGGGTGCCACGATGGTATTCCTCTGCCCTCGTAAAGCCGACGATAGGTGCAGCTATTGGGCATAAAGAAAATATCCTTTAGATTTTCTTTGGTAAGCTTCACGCAATCTGGTACGAGCTCGGTGCGCCTTTCATACTGAGTACATTCACACTTTTTCGTATTCAAATATGAACACACAATATTGGTGTAGTGAATCTTTTCATTATCGTTAATATGGTCGGTAACTTCGTATTCTTCTACCGCGTCATCATCAATAAATTTTTGCAGGCAGCATTTACCACATCCATCACAAAGTGATTCCCATTCCTTTTGGTTCATTTCTTCTAATGACTTAGTTTCCCAAAATGCCACCGTCATTGCGCCACCACCTCTGTACTTAAAGCGAGCAAACTATCTAGCGATGCCTCGACCTTATCTGCAGGACTCAATTTACCTACCCCTTTTGGCGTACCGGTAAGGACCACGTCTCCGCTATCTAGGGTAAATATAGATGACATGTGAGCGATTAGAGGAATGATTCTGTGTAGCATGAGTTCGGTATGCCCCTGCTGCCTGACCTCTCCGTTTATGGTTAAGGTAAAGCGCAAATCATCAAGATTCCCAACTTCGCTGTACGGCACAAAGCCAGAAAGTGGCGCGCTGTTATCAAAAGATTTGGCTCGTTCCCAGGGTTGCCCTTGCTTTTTAAGCGCTGCTTGGACTTCGCGGAGAGTTAAATCAAGCCCTAGGCCAATCCCCCAAATAGCACCTTTGATCTCATCTTCACTTGCATTTTTAAGTGGTGACTTAAGCAGTACCGACACTTCAAGCTCGTTATGGCATTCGCCTTTGTCAGTGGGAATAGCAATGGGCTCATGCATATGGCACAGCGCAGCCTTAGGTTTCATAAACAGCAGCGGTGCTTCAGACACCGTAGAGTTCATTTCTTGAATGTGGTCGAGGTAATTTCGACCAATGCATAGCACTTTACTAACAGGTAATGATATTTCATTACCTTGGGTATCAATGTGACGATATGCCATTAGTAACCTCGCTTTATTCGTTCAGATAAATACCCAACCGAAACGCCGAAATAAGACGAACGGTTCCACTTCATTAGCGTATGGAAATTTTTATACACCAAGTAAATTCGCCCTTTTTCACCATCCGGCATAATAAGTGACGCATCGACATTAGCTTTGGGAAGCTCACTGCCGTTATAGCGCCTAACGCCATTTGAGCTCCAAAAAGATAGCGGCTTCATATTAGATTTCGCGAGCCCTGAAAAGGGTACAGGTTGTGTGAGAGTGACTTGGCGCCCCCACGTTCCCTCACTATCCCATCCTTCAGAGGATAAGTAGTTGGCGATTGACGCAAACACGTCTGCCTTGGTGCCCCAAATATCCTTTCTGCCGTCGCCGTCATAATCTACCGCATAGTTTAAAAAGGATATGGGCATAAACTGTGTTTGCCCCATCGCGCCAGCCCATGAGCCTTTAAGCGCCTCTACAGAGATATGCCCTTCATCTAGTATCTGAAGTGCCGCAAAAAAATTATCTTTGAACAGCTTTTCTCTTCGCCCTTCATACGCTAAAGATGCAAGAGCGGACAGCACGCTGAAATTACCCTGAATTTTACCAAAGTTAGACTCGTTTCCCCACAGCGCAACAATAAAGCGTGCTTGTACGCCATATTTTTGAGCAATTTCTTCAAGCAGTACTTTATGTTCGTTGTACTGCTCCACCGCCTGCTTTACTTTCCAGTCGGGTACTCGCGTTGCCAGATAGTCATCTAACGTGATTTTTTTCTCTGGCTGGCTTTTATCAGATTTAACGACGGTAGGTCTAAAGGCGATGTCAGCGAACGCCTGCTCTAGCTTAGCTTTATCTATACCTTTTGTAGCCGCTTCGTTTTCAAGCTGAACAACATAGCGTTTAAAGCCTTCTTCACTAAGCCCATTGTCACTACTCGGCTTGTTTTCAGCGTAAGCCGTTAGCGAAAGGCTTAAAGTGACACTAAGTAAAAGTGCGGCAATCTTAAGTGGCTTAAGCAGTAACCTGTTGCTTCCACGCTTGGTGTGAACTGCCAATTGTGAGACTAAGCGGTTTATTATCTTTACTAACATGAATATTTAAAACTTTTTATCCGGAGTTTTTGAAAGTCCAAGAGATTCGCGATGCTGCTCTAACAAGTTGTCTTCCTTAGGTGGCATTTGCAGGTAAAAACCTTTTTCAGTAAGTTCATCGATAAGCTTTTGCTTATCGACCATACCCAGTTTTTCCCGTTTTTCTAAAGCGATAATGGTCACTAATTCCGGGCGCCCAAAGGTTTCCATTAGCGCTTCGGGCACATCTTCGAAATGATCTTTTTTGGGCACATATAAATACATGCCTTCTTTTTTAAGCGTTTTATAAACTGCGCATAACATAAATGTTTTACTCGCTTTGTAATGAGTGCGGTCGTAAAAATTTTCACTTTTTCACGACCGCGATGTTTTGTAGAAAGTTACTGAGAAGGCGCGTCGCCTAACAGTCGGGTTACGTGAGGTCGAAACAATGGCTCACGCCAAGTAGATAGCACATCAGGCGTTAACCCTTGTACACGGGTCTCGTCAACTGGAAACCAGTACCATTTTAACAATTGATTTAGCTGTTTTTTAGACGCTATAACGTCGCTATTGACGTTGTTATCTTTTGCAATTTGATCACTAATTACTTTAAGTTCGGCAAGGGTTTTCTTGTATTTAGCAATATCGATAAGCCGCAACACAACAGGTAACCGTAGCTTCTCTGGCGTTTGCGCATACTTCGCTCTTGCTTCTTCAATTAGCGTAATAATAGTATCGCCGTAGCGGCGTACCGATTGGTGATTCACGCCGTTAATGCGCGAAAGGCCAGATTTACTATCAATCAGGCGCTGCGCCGCTTCAAACAAATGACCTTCTTTAAAAACGAAGTTTAGCGCCAAGTCTTTCTTACGTGCCGTATTTAAACGCCATGCGGCCAGCGCTTGTAATACTGTGAGCTGCTCGCTGTTTAATCGCCAGTTGTTCTTAATGCTTAGATAAGCAAAATCTTCTGGCATTTGGGCACGCTTTTTATCTACTAGCAAAGCGATCTCTTGGTAAATCCAATGCACTTTGCCCGCTTCTTGGACTTTACTGGCTAGCTCTTGATAGCACGGCAGTAAGTACAATACGTCGTTTGCTGCATAGCTAAGCTGAGATTCGCGAAGGGGTCTCGCTATCCAGTCTGTTCGCGATTCACCTTTATCTAGCGTAATATCGCACAGCAACTCTACCAGCTTTGCATAGCCCAGTGACGGCCCCATATCCAAAATGCTTCCTGCCAACTGTGTATCGAAAACGGGTGTTGGTACCGTGTCGAAGGCGGTGAGAAATGCCTCTATATCTTCTGAACACGAATGCAGTACTTTTACTACTTCAGTATTTTCCATAAGCTCGATAAACGGCCGCATGTTGTCGATGGCAAGCGGGTCAATAAGAACCAGTTGATGGCCGTCGTAAAGCTGAATCAGGCCAAGGTGAGGAGTAAGGGTTCTCGTTCTTACAAATTCGGTGTCTAAGGCTACGGCCTCTTGACGCTGAGCTGCAGTGCACACTTTTTCAAGTTGTTCAGATGTTGTAATTAATTGATATTGCATATTTTTGCACAGTAATAAAAAAGCCGGCTTACGCCGGCTTTCACAAAACTATTTCAATGAAACTAGTCTCGAAGCTCCCGACGCAGTATTTTACCTACATTGGTTTTTGGTAAGTCGTCTTTGAAAACGACTTGCTTAGGCACTTTGTAACCCGTTAAATGGTTACGACAGTGCGCGATAACGTCTTTTTCAGTGAGTGAATCGTTATTTTTAACTACGAATAGTTTCACAACTTCACCGCTGACCTCATGAGGAACCCCAACTGCCGCCGCCTCAACAATGTTGTCATGCATTGCAGCTACTTCTTCAATTTCATTAGGGAACACGTTGAAGCCAGAAACTAGGATCATATCCTTTTTACGGTCAACAATATAGAAGTAACCTTCATCATCTATTGTTGCAATGTCACCAGTGGCTAGCCAACCGTCTTTCAGAATTTCTTCTGTTGCTTCAGGGCGATTCAAATATCCTTTCATCACCTGAGGGCCTTTCACCCACATTTCACCAGGCTCGCCTTTTTCAACTGGATTACCGTCATCATCAAGCAGCTTGATATCTGTAGAAGGCACCGGCATACCGATTGCGCCTTTATAAGCTTCAATTTGTGGAGGGTTTACTGCAACCACAGGTGAGCATTCTGTAAGGCCATAGCCTTCAAGAAGCACAGTGTTAGTAACCTTCTCCCACTTCTCTGCAACGGGGCGCTGAACCGCCATGCCGCCACCTAAGCCAAATTTAAACTTACTGAAATCAAGCTCGCTGAACCCAGGCGTGTTCAACAGGCCGTTAAACAAGGTGTTTACGCCAGGCAGGATAGTAAATGGGTATTTGCTAAGTTCATTCACAAAAGCTGGCATGTCGCGGGGATTGGTAATAAGCAAATTGCGGCAGCCATATTTAACGAACATGAGGCAGTTCGCCAATAGCGCAAAGATATGATAAAGCGGAAGCGCGGTAACAACAAAGTCTTCGCCTTCTTCTATAACGGTTTCTAGAATACCTGACACCTGCTCTAAATTTGCCACCATGTTGCGGTGAGTTAGCATAGCCCCTTTAGAAACACCGGTTGTTCCACCTGTGTATTGAAGGAAGGCTAAATCACCGCTATCGATGTCTGGACGCGTATATTCTAAGGACTGACCTTTTTTAACCGCCGACATAAACGAAGTGGTTTCAGGTAAATTGAATGAAGGCACCATCTTTTTAACGTACTTAACCACCGCGTTCACAACCCAACGCTTAGGAGCAGGCAACATATCACCCAATGCCGTTAAAAAGACTTCTTGTAAATTAGTATCTGCGATGACCTCTTCGAGAGTACAAGCGAAGTTCTCGACTATAACGATAGCTTTAGCGTTGGCATCGTTTAGCTGGTGCTTCAACTCGCGAGCGGTATAAAGAGGGTTGACATTAACCACAACCATACCTGCGCGCAATATCCCAAACATAGCAACAGGGTACTGAAGGAGGTTAGGCATCATAATTGCCACGGCATCGCCGCGTTTTAAGCCGCTAGACTGTAAGTATGCAGCAAACTGCGCTGATAAGGTATCTAGCTCCTCAAACGAAATTGAGTGCCCCATGTTAATGAAGGCTTCTTTGTTTTTAAACTTCTTAACCGACTGCTCGAAAATGTCTACTACAGATGCGTAACGATCGGCATCGATTTCTGCGGAAACGCGAGGGTCGTAATGCTTAAGCCAGGTTTTTTCCACCAAAACCTCCTCTACTTTATTCTTATACTATTTAATGAGCACTTTAGAAGACGTGCTCATGTAACTGGTCTGATAACTTGCGAATAGTATAGGAAGTGTAAAAAAAAATAAACGGCGCAATTTACAATTTCTCAACAAAATTGCGAATTAATAGCCCTACATCATCAGTATTTTCCATGTGAATATGATGACCGCCTACTAATTGTTCGTATTGTGCATTTAAAAACCACCCCTTCCTCTTTGGAAAGACTGACTCTAGATTTTTAAAGCTATTAGATGCACCGATAAAAAGTACAGGACATACAATAGCACGCATAAGAGATTCTGCCTGCTTTTCTGTAAGCCTTAGCGATGATTTTGTACGAAGTTTTGGATCGCTCGCCCAGAAACAGTGCCCACCAGCATCTTGGGTTAAGTTTCGAGACAATATTGAGCGGGCGTGCTCTTCTGGAATGTCTGAAATTTTGCATCTCGCTTTTACGGCATCTTCTAAATCAACGATCCGCAATTTATTACGGGATTTGGCATGACGGCTGATAATAGACTCTCGCATTTGCGATGCGGTAGTCTCTT
Organism: Alteromonas sp. ABH4_454; assembly: GCF_056311775.1. NCBI lineage: Bacteria > Pseudomonadati > Pseudomonadota > Gammaproteobacteria > Alteromonadales > Alteromonadaceae > Alteromonas > Alteromonas sp. ABH4_454. Next base: position 3,611,026 of record NZ_CM149972.1, read on the forward strand.
CACTTTCAGTAAGCGGGCCACATGCATCAATGCTAATCACGGCAGAGACTTTATCGGGGAAGAGCGCAGCAAATAGGCTAGCAAGGATTCCACCAAGCGAATGCCCCAGTAGGATTACCTTTTCCCAGTTTTGAGATTCAATTAAGGCATACAAGTCTTGCAGGTAGTCAGCTTGATTATAATGCGCGCCATGAACACGATGAGATGAACGCCCATGCCCTGCTAGGTCAATTGCAACAAAGCGGTGGGTTTGTAGGTAAGGAGCTAGCAACCTTAAGCTTTCTGCGTTATCCAAGTACCCGTGCAAACCGATAACAACTTTGCCTGCACCTTGGTTGTCTAACGCAGTTAGGTGTAGTGCTCCAATATTGAACTCTGTTTCAATCATAACGCTCCGTACCGGCAAATAACCGCCGCCTCCCTTACAGTTCCATTCCACTAAAACCAATAAGGCGGCAATTATATGCCGCCCATTTAACTATCCCTATTGTCGCTTGTTGGTACTTGGTGATTTACCGCGCGGCTCCGAATTGTTGTTACTTGGTCTACTGTTGGTAGATGGTAACTTTGCTTTGCTCGGTGCATTTTGATACCGGATAACGCGGGTTCTATTAAAATGCGGGTACATCCACGGCCCATTAAAGCGATAGAATGGTGAATACCAGCCGGTGTGATAATTAAAGAAGTAAGTATTTACGTCGTAAACCTCTTGTTTTCTCCACATATGATAATCGTCAGCGATAATCGTTGGGTAGATATAAGGTTGCTCTCCTACCATGCCTGCCGTTGGCGCTGTTATGCTGCCTAAAAATGTTGCAGACCGGCCTTCTTCAAAAACGATAGGGTCAACAAAGCCATCTATTTGCACTTTAAATCGGCCTGACGTTTCGCCATTAGTGGAAGGTTTACCGTAGTGGTTCAAAGGAAAGTGAGCAAGCTCGATCAACGTCTTGTTGGGCTTATTTTCAACCCCAACAATCATACCACCCCACCGCGCTTTTTGACCTTGCGCATTAGCGCCTGAGGTCACCGCTTTTGAATAGCTAACAAGTTGGGTGCCTTCTGGTACATCGATACTATCTGGAACTATGGTACAGCCAGTAAATAACATGACCGTAATTAAAACTAAATAACGAGACATCAAAGCGCTCCTCTGAACCCTAGAAAAAATGTTGCACCTGTTTGGATCATAAGGGGAGCAGTAAGTGCTCTTTATGAAATCCTCGTGCGGTAACACATCTAAAAACTCTAATATACTTTTACGTATCTCTTTAAGTTACAAAGAAAAACCACACCCTACCAGCTAAACATTAGCATTATTACGAGACGACTACCACTGTCGTTCAATTAATGTAATACATACATAAAGAATGGGGTTTGGGCCACAATAATTGGAACGGATATAACGGTAGTTAGTTCAAAAAGGTATGCGAAATTTAACAAATCGTTAGAACTTACAGGCGAGTGAACATACAGCAGTGAGATGATGTTATGCGTAAATATCTACACCAAACATCGATTGAATAGAATCCCGTTGCTGCTGCTTTTCGAAGCTTGTGTATGACGCTATGGCATTTTGAGAATAGGTGTTGCCGTCTTCACGGATAAATTGTTGGTACGCTTTGGCGTTATCCGTTCCCTGTTCGTCGGGCGCAACAACGATCGCCCTGGCAGACGATTCACTTTGCCCTTTACTTTGCTGTTCAGGGTCTTTGTTAATTTTAGCGACACGGCCTTGCGAAGGTTCGGAAGACGGTACGGCGAAATTGTTGTTGATAATCATACGAAGTTAATTAAAGCAATAATCATACCAATGGAAAGCGAGCTTCATCGTCGAGACTCGCTTTTTTTGTCAATGTTGGCCGTTTTACTATTAACCTTTTTATTAGAAATGGGCGCCCCATAATTATGGCGCGTCGTTACTCTCTGCCTGGTAATTTTTTCCACGTGACTTTATCGCGCAGATATACAGGTTCTACATTCAAAGCGTCAAATACTTCGCCTTTGCTATGTGCATCTATTGCAAGCTTAAGCATGTACTGTGCGTTTGGAAGCGTCACTTCAGACGTTACTTCACCACATAACTCAGACTTCCAGTTATCAAGCTCCTCAAAGGCAGACCAGCCGGTGCCAGCTGCAATCACAGAGGCGCTATTCTCTTCCTTAAGCGCGTTTAGCTGTTCAATAGCCACTTCCGGCGGACAAACTTGCTCTTCTATAGTGAGAGAAACACCTTCTTCTGTCTGCCTATAAACAGCAAAATACACTTCCCCCATACGCGCATCCGATGCAACGGCGACAAATGCATCTTTGTTCTGAGTTTCAGACGCCACTTCAAACGCCATAGCTTCAAGCGTACTCACGCCCGCTACTTTTAAGCCTGTTCCTAACGCTAAACCTTGAATCATTCCCGTCGCTATTCGAACACCGGTAAAGCTGCCAGGGCCTCGACCGAAAGCCAGTAAATCTAGATCGCCCAGCGAAATCTTTGCTTCCTTTAACACCTCATCCACCATGGGTAGAAGACGCTGACTATGCTGCTGAGGGCATATTTCAAAGCGCGTAACAACAGTGTCGTTATAATGAAGCGCTACCGAGCAAGCTTCGGTTGCCGTATCTATAGCTAAAATATTCATGTTTATCTCTTATTTCATATAAGCTGAAAATAGTGTTAGTGGGTGAAGTCACATTAACCGCTTTCAGCGCTTTAACTTAGGCTTCATCAATGCCGGCTAAAAATTTTTCCACTTCGTCCAGGCTTCTTGTTCTTTTCATATCCGGCAAGCTGCCGACAAAGGTTTTGGCGTAAGGTTTTGTCACTAATCGGTTGTCACATATTACCAGTACGCCCTTATCTGATGGGTCTCGAATGAGTCGTCCTGCGCCCTGCTTTAACGTAATAACAGCTTGGGGAATTTGAATAACACCAAACGGGTTTGCTCCACGTTTTTTTACATCTTCCATACGCGCTTGAAGCAGCGGATCATCAGGTGACGCAAAGGGCAGCTTATCAATCATCACGCAAACCAAGTCGTTGCCGCGAACGTCTACTCCTTCCCAAAAAGCGCCTGTGCCCATTAATACCGCTTTTTCATCTGCAAGGTACGCATCCAGCAATGCTTGCTTGGTGGTAGTCCCTTGCACCAGTAGCGGGTTGTCTATCTCATCTTCTAGCTTCTGCGCAATTTCTCGAAGCATGGCGTGACTAGTAAACAACAAAAAACATCTGCCGCGACTTGCTTTGATTAGCCGTTTGGCTGTTTCTAGCAAAGTTTCGCGCATAGCGTAGCTGTTTGGTTCTGGTAAATAGCGGGGCACGCACAGCATGGCCTGTTCAGGATAATTAAATGGGCTATCTAATCCTAACGTTTCTGCGTCTTCTAAGCCCATGCGGCGTTGAAAGTGATCAAAACCGCCATTTACCATTAAGGTCGCCGAGGTGAAAATCCACCCGCGCGGCGGCGATGATACGAAACGTCTGAATTTAGCGGCAATTGATAAGGGCGTTAAATGCATAATGAGGTGGCGCTGAGTAGTTTCATACCACAAACTTACATTTTCTTGCTTATTGTCACTTAACGCATCTAACTGCTCTCGTGCCGCGACAACACGTTCATACATGTTGTCTAAATCTTTATCGCGGCCAATGTGTAACTTACACACCTCATGCAGTACGCCAAGCGCTTCGGCCAGCTTGCCCACCTGCATGCGCACGTCGTCACGGTCTAGTGCCTCGGCCCAGTTGCCACGTTCAGCCGTATCCGGGAACAATAAACGTAAATCAGAGGCTATCATTCTGCATTTATCAGCCGCTTTATCTAGCTGCCCAGCATCTTTTAGCACTGTTCTGAACAACAGCGTGATATCTTTCGCAATATCGTGAATTTGTCTTGTCGAAAGTGACTCGCCAAAGTAATCACTCGCAATATCAGGAATTTGATGAGCCTCATCAAAAATAATCGCGTCAGCTTCTGGGATAAGTTCGCCAAACCCCGTGTCTTTCAGTGCCATATCTGCAAAGAAAAGGTGGTGGTTTACCACAATAATATCAGCATCCAGCGCCTTTCTGCGCGCTTTTACCAAGTAGCAATCTTCATAATCTGGGCAATCGCGACCCAAGCAATTATCTACTGTAGAGGTAACCAACGGTAAAACACGGGCATCTTCAGGAAGGGTTTTAAGCTCACCCATGTCACCCGTTTTCGTTGTACTAGACCAGCGTTTCACTTCTGAAAGCTGTCCCAATACCTCTTTTTCAACCAGAGTAGAATTGCCGCTGTGCTGCGCTACCCGGTGCAGGCAAAGATAGTTTGAACGGCCTTTTAGCAGTGCCGTTTTTCGCTTGCTGCCCAAAGCCTTTTTTACCAAAGGTAGGTCGCGGTGAAACAGCTGTTCTTGTAGGTTTTTAGTACCGGTAGAGACGATGGCTTTTCCGTCGCTTAGCAATGCAGGAGCAAGATAGGCGAAGGTTTTACCGGTTCCTGTACCCGCCTCTACGATTAAACTACCTGTGGTATCAATAGCGCGCTTAACCGCCTTCGCCATCTCAGTTTGAGCTTCGCGAGGTACGAACCCCTTGATAGCACCAGCAAGAAGGCCATCTGATGAGAATACATTATTTATTGTGGGCATGGTTTAAGCGCTATAATTACTTTTCTACTTTAGGCCGCGCATTATGCCAAAAAGCCTTTAGAATGCCCAATAAAGGTTTGCATTTTAACGTCGTCTTCTTCCATTCATTTGCCTAGCTTGATAGTTAAATTACTAAAAGCACGTAGTGCTTAACTTCACTTATCGAGCAACACTAATGTTAATTTTTTGATGAAAAGAATTTATCTTCTAGAACAAAAGAATTTGCTTTTTAAACTTAATACTTAGGCGCAAAATCCAGCTCGTAAATGTTTACACTCAACTATTTAACGAGGTAATTATGAAAGGTTTACGCTTTATAGGTTTAGGCTTAGTAGGTTTAAGCGCAATGGCGTTCTCTGTAATTGCAGCTGCATCAGAAGAAGCACCTGCGGAACTAGTAGCTGAATTAACTCAGTTCTGTAAAGAAATCGCTGAAGAAGAAGGCACAAAAGACAAGTCGGAAGATGCATTTGTATTAGAGTGCGTGAATGATGAGCTAGAAGCTGAAGGTTACCAAAAGCTGAAATCTTTAAACTAATCTAATAAGGTGAGTTACTGATTCACTTTATCTGAATTGATAAACGAGCCTCGCCAGAAATGGCGGGGCTTTTTTGTACTTTTCTTTTTTGGTCTTTTCCTTTTTTGGGGCGTGGTTTCGGGCTCTGGTCTTAGAAAAATTTTTAGCTGTTCAGCGTTTTTGACGGCGACGTATACCATAGCAGCTCAATATAAAAGTTAACGCTCAAAAAATGCATCAACCAAATCGGCCAGTGCCTCCTCTAACTCTTCTTCAAAAGCGTCGATATCAATGCCAAAGCTATCCATATATTTAGCCGCATTGTCACGGGAAAGTACGGCGTTTTTTATCTGAAATTCAAGCTCGGGCAGTGTCTTGTCGTAGCGGGGCTTAATGGTCCATCTCAAGCAATGACCATTGTTGTCCTTTAGCTTTTTTTTGGCAAATACACAAAACTCCTCGACATAGTCTGCACCTTGCGGCCCAAGACACCCCGGTTCTATGCGGTACATCACCAGCAGCTTTTTATATAGCGGAAGTCGCGTTTCCATCACATCTTCAATTAGTTTAAAGACTTGATTATCGGAAAATTTGGAGTATTTTGCCAGCCACGAAGAGGGTGAATACGAGAAATCTCATTTCCACCCTTTATCATTACTCTGCTAGTTCAGGATCTTTTATGAACAGAATATCCATGATAATTGCAGGGTCCCACTCGCGCATCTCTGCTTCGCATTTCAGTCGAATTTCGTCTAACTCACTTATCGTAGCAATCGAGAATGCGTCATCCACTATAATGTGGACTAAAAGATAAACATCCCTACCCCGTTTACTAATTCGCACTTCTACATGTTCGTATGGTACGTCGGCCAATGTCTTTTTGAACTTCTTTTCAATTACTGCGGATATTGCTTCAGGAGGCGCCTTATTAATGACCTCGTTAAGACTTTCGCGCAGGATCTTAAACGGAACCGGCAGCATTACCGTGCCAAGAATAATCAATAAAACGGGGTCAACGTAAGGCGACAGCGTTCTATATTCCGTCAACTCCAGTCCGTAGGCCAAAATAAAAGCGAACAAGATGGATGCACTTAGCACACCGTCTATCATCCAAGTGTGAGAATCCACTTTTACTAAATCGGACAGTAAATGCTTACCTTTTACACGCATGTAAAGAGAGATACTAAAACAGCCAACTGTTGCCACAACACCGTAGACCATACCAATACCATATTCAGCTGCGTGACCACCTGCTAATAAACTCTGAACAGAGCTCGCGACGGCATATACACAAGTGGCAATGATAATAAGCGACTTAAACATGTTTAGCGTAGGCTCAATTGCCGTGTAACCAAAATGAAATCGGTCATCATCAGGGCGTTGAACCAAGTTAGCTACTTTAAGCGTTAGCATTGACATAATAAAAGCGATTAACGAGTACGCGGCATCAAATAAAATAGCGCCTGAACTTGTTAAAATGGCAAAACCAAGTGCAATAACGACAAATGCACCGGCAATGTAAAAAGAAAGCGTTAATAAACGCTTTTCTTCAAGGTGATGGAAGCCAATGTCCATGAGAGTCACATCGAAATTAAGGTGCGCGGATTCTACTCCGTTATTTAAAAAAAAATAGTGCTTTGAACAAAAATATTGCTATTTTTTTAATCAATTCAGTGATACATAGCGCCTATATAATTTCGACTTAACGCAATGCGTTTTGAGCACTCATTTTAAACTATGAAAACCGTTACCCACCCTTCTATAAAAAGTTACTTTGATGCTGATGAAAGCCGACAGGAAGTCGAGCAGGCATTCTCTCGGGGGCTTGCTTATGCGGGCCATTCTCTCATGGTGCCAGAGAAGTTTAGTTATCAAGTGCTTCCTCACTTTAACGACCGTTATGCGTTGTTTAATCAGGGTGAGAATTATGAACTTATATCCAATGTTTGCTTACATCGACAAGCTCAACTTCTTGAAGGGCAAGGTCGAGCACGCAGCATTGTTTGTAAACTCCACTGCTGGGGCTATGACAACACAGGCCAGCTTAAAGGTACCCCCCACTTTAAGGGTGTACCTAATGGTCAGTTGAAAAAGGAATCGCTATCAGTGTGGAACGGTCTTCTATTTCGAGGGCGCTCTCCTAATATGGACTTATCTGCCCTTGGGCTTGAGGATTATATCGACTTTACCGATTACTTTTACGCCGGCTCTGAAACCACGGAATATCAATTTAACTGGAAGACATTCATCGAAATCTATCTAGAGAACTATCACGTGTACTCCATGCATCCTGGGCTTCGCCAGTTTGTTAAACCCGATGATTTAGAGTGGTCGTTTGGCGATGATTTTTCAGTTCAAAAAGTTGGGCTAGGCGACCAGCTTACCAAGCGCACAACACCGCGTTACAGAGAGTTCCAAGACGCATTAATAGAGCGCTACGGGCAAACACTTCCCCGCTATGGTGCGATATGGTGCTTTTTGTACCCGAATATTATGATTGAGTGGTACCCAGATATTATCGTTGTCAGCACGATTTACCCTAAGGGAGCGGCCGCGTGTATAAACCACGTAGAATTTTATTATCCCAAATCACTTTATAAAGATATGCCAGACTACTTTGCCGCGGAAAAAGCGGCCTATATGGAAACAGCGGTAGAAGATGAAGAAGCCTGCCTATTGTTAGAAAAAGGTCGACGGGCACTTTATTTATCAGGCGAAGAAGAACAAGGCCCCATAGAACCGTTTTTAGAAGCGGGCGTGGCGCATTTCTACGATTGGCTTGCTAAACAGTAGCTACCTTGTTGCTTTAAATAGTGTTATTTCACAAAAAAGGAGTTTTGATGAACAATTACAAAGGGTCTTGTTTGTGCGGTTCGGTAACTTTTAAAATTGAGGGTGATTTTGACAGTTTTTATCTGTGCCACTGCAAACATTGTCAAAAGGATACAGGTTCGGCCTTCGCAGCCAACCTGTTTTTAAGTTCGGCTATATTAACTTGGGCATCGGGTGTTGACGCTGTAGTCAACTTCACGCTCGAGAACACGCGTCACAGAAAAAGTTTCTGTAAAATTTGTGGTTCATCCCTTCCGTGTTCTCAACTCGGTAACGTTTTAGCCGTACCCGCCGGGTGCCTGGATACAAATCTACTGATTAAACCTACTGCACATATCTTCAGTGTAAGCAAAGCTGCGTGGGAAGAAAGCTTAGAAACAATTACAACATTCGAACGTTTACCGTAACAAACATTGGGTGCTCATTCGAAACATAGTGGCTTTATACTAGATAGAAATCGCGGTTTGAATAACGGCAGGTCGATCGTTGCTCACATTCACAACATGCCCCGCTTAATATGTTCCATTTTTGTTAAAAATAACGGGTAACTTTTTCATAAAATTCTATAGTTCTCACAATTCCTCCTGCCTCCACCTGTCCCTTAAAAAAACCAACACATTGATTTAAATAAACTTTATTTGAATGGCATATGCTGTGAATAATCCTTTGTGAATTCTCTCCTCCGTTTTTATGCAGTATGGAGGCCGAAAACCAAGGAGTAAGATATGAAAAAGTTAACTATTGCTACATTGATTAGTGCCGCTCTGTCTGCTGGTGCATTTGCTGGCAACGACATGGAGAAAATCGACACAACGTTCGTCGATTTAGACCACGATGATAACGGCTACATCTCACGAGAAGAAGCTGACGACGATGAGATTTATGCACATTTTTCTAAAATTGATACTAATTCAGACATGCAACTTTCAGCCAAAGAATTCAATGCTCATGTCATGAAACACCCTCAACATTTCGATGATGAAGTGCTTTCCACGGTCAAGTCGATGAAAGAAAGCATGGGGGCAAAAGGTACAATGGAAACGAAGGTTAACGTTGATTCCGATGTAGATGAAGTGGTTGCCGCGACAAAAGATAAAAGGCTCACTCACGAGTTAAGAGCTGAAACTGAGCTTAAAGCTAATGGAAACCTAGAAAAGACAAAGGTCGATAAAGTAGCCAAAGATACTGTTGTGAACGATAAGACTGTGATCGCAGATGAAGCAGTAGTTGCGCGTAGTAAATTCGATATGATGGACGCGAATAACGATGGCGAGCTTACAAAAGCGGAAGCCTCAAGAAGTGGCGTAACACGCAATTTCGACAAAATCGATTTGAATGATGATGAATTGATTACACGCACCGAATTTAAGCGTTATCAGCGCTCATCTAAAGGAAATTTAGACGGTAATTCGGAAGAGTAATGTCTTAACAAGACAAGGGCCGCTCGTGCGGCTCTTTTTATTGTTCAGATACTTTTAATTAGACGTGCTATCGAGCCTGCACGTATCGATTTCCTTCCACACCACTTCATCGAATAAAGGATTTTTTATGTTAGCTTCCACAGGAATTAAAAGTTTACTCGCGTACAGAGCTCTGCGAAAAATGAATGTGCCCGGTGCAGATGGAGCGCACAGTAAAGATAGCCTTATTACGTCTAGCAAGTTAAGTAATGCAACGACGCCACCATCAGTCGTCGCAATAACAGGTTCAGCCTATGCCGTATCTAAGATGACGGACGCTCCAAAAATACAACGCTTCCTTCTAAAATCGACGTTATCAGCCTCAGTGGCTGGTCTACTTAATGCGGGCCTTAAGAGATTGATTGGACGAAAGCGTCCTAGAGCTGAGGCTGGCCCTGAAATAAAAGGCCCGGCATTGAAAGACAAATTTAACTCTATGCCATCAGGACATGCGGCAGCAGTAGCGGCAGTGGCAGGCTCAATACCTCGCACTTCCGGACCTTTACTATTAGCATCAGCCGCAGGCTTAGCTGCTACGGCAGTCATTGGAAAGTCGAGGACTAAGCGCGATGCACATCATTTATCAGATGTTTTGGTGGGAAGCTGTTTAGGCTTTGGCGTTGCCTACGCCGTGTCTAAACTCGAAAAGCCCGTTGAAGCTGAAGTTGAAAACCTGAAGCAAAGCTCTCACCTGCAGAATCGATTTAAACAATACTAATCACGGAAATACGAGTTAAGGCATGTTTCCTCACTTTTTTAGTGAGGGAACACACTTGCATAGGCTTGTTGTTTAATGCTTACAATGGTGCCTAGAAAGTTAAGGATATCATCCATACTTCTGCGAGATGTGATTTGTTATTTTTAGGGAAAAGGTTAGTTGGGCTTTAAATATCCGCATACGCCATTGGCGTATTCTGGTGTTAATGTTATAGTTAACACATGGTAATTATAGAAACCCCCATATTCACCAAGCTCATAAAAGAGTTGATGGATGATGATGAATACAAAGACTTGCAGGAAGCACTTGTCAGCAGGCCAGATAGAGGCTCATTAATTAAAAATAGTGGTGGCCTTAGAAAGGTACGCTGGGCGCTGGAAGGAAGGGGTAAACGTGGTGGTGCTAGAGTTATCTATTATTGGATGACCGACAACGACCAACTTTATATGCTGTTGGCATACCCAAAAAATGTGCAGGATAATTTGACAGATACGCAGCTTAAAGCGCTGAAGAAGATCGTAGAGAGGTGGTCAGAATGAATGGTGACATGTTTGAACAATTGATAGAAAGTGTGTCTCAGGCAGACGATATCATCAAAGGTAAAGCAAAGCCTTCCCGTACAACTGAATTTGCTAAGCCTCAAGTTAAAGCCATTCGTGCAAAAACGGGGTTAACACAAACCCGTTTTGCTGACGTTTTGGGGGTGAGTAAACGCACACTAGAGAATTGGGAACAAGGCCGACGCCACCCAACGGGTCCTGCTCGTGCTTTGCTTAAGATCTTAGATGCTGATCCTAAGCTCGCCTTGGAAGCACTTAATCACTAGATAGCCAATATTAACCGCATGATAGTACGTGCGGCAATGCACTAGGAGCCACGACGAATATCCGCTCCTTGTCTATAGCCGCCTGCCAGATTATGTCAGAATAGCTTAGAACTTATACCGTCAGTTTTCCCTTAGTAATCACACCAATAGACCTTATGTATTACACATTAGATCTATAAGGCATAGATTCAAATTTCCGGTGTAGATTTGATCACTTCCTCGATTTCACTGTTACCACTCAAGCGGGCGAGATCGATAAGATAACCTTTTTCTAGCTTATCTAATGCGTGGCCTTTAAGACGCGCTCTAACCTCTTCCACATCACCATTGGCAATGGAAGTTTTCAGAGCAGCATGATTATTTAACGAGCGGTCTTCGGTTTTCTCACTTGAATCGTTCGCAGGCATAGTTCGTCCTTAATTTTTATTCAGTGGAATATAAAAATCTCATATACCATTTGTAGTTAATCACGACGTTAAACGATCAACGCTTCAAGCCACCCATATTTCAAACTGCCAAGGTGCAAGTTTACAGACAGAATCAGATTCAAAACTTTGCTTCTCGTCACGCTCCCAGTGCGCATACTCACCTTCAAATAATGGTTCTTCAAACGTTACTTCAAGCTGATCGTTCGAGAAATTAATTATGACGAACACTTTTTCATTTTCACTACAACGTACAAAGCTAAAAACCTCACCCATCTTAGAGTTAGGCACCTGAATCATTCTTGCGCCATACTCTCCATTTCCTAACACGGCTTTAGATTTTTTGAGTGCAATAAGCTCGCGATACAAGTTGCCGATTTCATGGTCTTGCCACCGTATAGGATCGCGCTCGAAGAATGCTAAGCGTTTGGTTTCTCCCGCTTCTTGCCCGTTGTGAATAAGCGGCATGCCCTCACCTATTACCGATAAAGCAATGCACGCTTCAAGTGCTTCGCCAAACTGTTCACGCTGTGTGCCATCCCAAGCATTTTTGTCATGATTACTAACGAAGGTCATTCTGTAAGCCGAACGAGGCCAGCTTCGTTCGTTCCACGAATAATATTTACGCAACCTATCTAGTGAACACTTTCCGTGAGCGAGTTCATGCAGTGTTTCATTCCAGCTCCATGCATAAGTCATGTTGAACGCATTTTCGTGGAGATCGCGATTCTCCCATTCAGCCAACATAAAGATCGGTCGAATTGCATTCAATGTTTCAACCGCTTGACGCCAGAAGTCGTTAGGTACATAGCCTGCTACGTCACAGCGAAAGCCGTCGATGTTGAACTTTTCAACCCAGTAACACAGTGCATTTATCATGTATTTTCGAAGGCCAATTTGTTCATAATCGAACTCAATGATATCGCTCCAATCCCACCACGGAGATGGACGAAAATCTCCTTTGTAGTCTTTGGCGTACCACTCAGGGTGTTGTTCAACCAGTGGATTATCCCATGCACTGTGATTTGGTACCCAATCTATAATAACTTTCAGCGATAGCCGATGCGCTTCGTCCACCAGCACTTTAAAATCTTCTTCGCTACCGAATTCTGGGTTGATAGCCAAGTAGTCTTTAACGGCATAGGGGCTGCCAAGCTCACCTTTTCTGTTTTTTTCACCGATAGGATGTACAGGCATTAGCCAAATGATATCCGCGCCGAGGGATTTAATATGCGCAAGTCCCTTTCTTACTCCCTCAAAATTACCTTCTTTTGAAAACTGACGGGTATTTACTTGATAAATAACCGCATGAGATGACCATTTTGGCTGAAGCACGTTATAGCGTTTCTGGGGAGTAGGATTGATATCCATATTATCTTTCCTTTTACAGATTAGCGTTTTTAAAGAAGAATTCGCATCACACTCACGACCTTAATCACTAGCATTTGTATAGCGGCGATAGCTACGCTTAAAATATAGGTAAACTTGTGATGCCTAAAATTAGTACCCACATACCGAAAAAAAGTTTTAGACGCTGAACAGAAAATGCCAAAACTACATATTTGGCAATCATTCCACCGATAATTGCACCAGCCCCCGCAAACAAAACGACCTGCCAAACCACCGACGGATTTATAAAAGCGTGATACGGCAACGCTGACCACACAGTAAACGCGGATAAAATAACCGCTACCGCGATAGACATAGTGACATTAAACCCACGAATAATGAGGTAAACCGCCACTAACTCACCCACTCCCACTGAAAGCCAAGCTGTAATAACGCCCCCGACAAAACCAATGAATGGTAAAAACACTAAATCTTTTGTTTGTAAATCCTTAACTAAATGAGTGCGCTTCATTAATGGAACAGACGCGAATATGGCAATGGCTAATAAAATAGAAAACCCACCGAAGGCAATGTGAAGGTTATTGGCACCGCCCCACAATTGCGCTAACAACAATTGGCTTTGCGACGAATATTGCGCAAACCCTATGCCACAAATAGATGAAGGAACGGTTAGCATTAGTGCGCTCGGCAGCCCTTGCCAGTAGCCATCGTGCTGGTGCTGTCTTTTATAATACGCCGCCCAGGTCAATGCCCCCGCAGTCATGCCGCAGCATTGAATAGCAAAGCTGGTTGCCACTACGCTTTGAGGGGAAAACGATAGATAGTTAAAAAACGGAACAAACACCACACCGCCACCGGCGCCTGTAGCATTTGCAAATATAGCACCTATCACACCAAGAACGCTGAAAAGTCCGAACTCTTTAACAAGTTCAATAGGTGCAGGCTGCGATAATAAAAGGCTACACCAAGTAAGAAGAAGTAGAACAAAAATTGACTTGCCAGGTTGGCGCTTTAATAAAGAGATCACACACGTCCTTACGACACAACTATGATAATTGTCAGAAAATAAACTTGTTTGATACGTTAACCATTCGCATCAGTACATTTTTCAAACTATTGTTAGCTCATAACGTATAAGCTTTTACTTACACAATTGTTATATACAGTACTTTGTAAAATATGGTTGAAGTATCTACATTTGAGCAGCAGGTGCAACTGCATCTTTCGCCAAACCGCTCAGCAACATGGCGCCAGACTAAATACTTAATCATGGCGTTTGCTTTGTTTATTGGTCTAATCGCTATCGCGTGGTCAATAGCGGGGGCCTGGGTAATTTTGCCGTTTGCAGGATTAGAAGTGGGGTTGCTCGCGCTAGTTATGTACTTGGTGTCTAGAGCCACCTACCGATGGGAAACCATTTTAGTTTCTGCTGACCGCATTCAAATCTCCTGCTCGAACGGTACCAGCCTATGCTTTCCTCGTCCAGACACGTCCTTGCTCTATCAAAAGGACACAAGCCTAAAACGTATTTCACGGTTAATTTTACAAACTTCTATGCAGCAGTTTGAGTTAGGCGCTTTTTTAAACTCGGAAGATAAAAAGCTAGTACACGATAATTTGCACAAGGCCGGGATCATGGTGTGCACAAACAAATGGTGGTAAGGCTCGTTGTCTTATTTTGCATCTGACAAACTCTCTTCTGTTCCCTTTTTCTAGGTACTAATGATTGATGATGAGAACCTTCATGACACAAAATTAATGATCATTGTGGCCGTTTTCGACTAATTAGATATAAGACGCAGCCAAAGTTAGCTGCGACCTAACGAGGGCTATTTTATGAATTTATATATTGAATCATTAGAAGGTGGTAACTACCTTGCTGCTACGGGCATGGGTGCATCACGCAGTTTGGTCAGAGACAAAAAGTCGCAACCTAAAACATTTCACTGCCTGAATGAAATTAGAGAACATTTCGATTCGCAAGCATTTGAGCACGTTTGGCTTCGCCAGAGTACTCCGTATGAAGAAATGGTCGGTCAAACCGATCATCCCGGTGCGCTAGAGCTTGAAATAGAATGGTGAATGCTGACTGTTAGCGAACCCAACTTGGGCTAAAATTAATAGCACGAAGCTACCAATTCATCAAAGGCGCCTACTATTTCATGTACACATGCTCCACTTAGCACATTTTTTGCGTACAACTCATGTAACGTAAATAAAAACGGTATTTTGTTGAATTAAATGCGGTAGAAAGTGTCTTTTATCTCAAGTAATAAAATACCTACATGCTAAGGAGAATTGCATGAAGATTAGTAAGTTAGCGATTAAGTCTGTATTTATAGCGGCTGTTTTGGCATTGACTGCTTGCGCTTCTATGGGTGATGGCACTGTTGCTGAAAAGCAACAAGCTATTTTAGACATGCAGGAGAATGCGCTTGCACGTCTCTATACCGAGAAACCAGATACTCGCTCGCAAATAAGGGATGCCGCAGGCTACGCCGTATTCACTAACGCCAACATTAATGTGTTTTTTGTGGCCGCAGGCACCGGCTACGGTGTGGTAAACAATAACGTTACCGGCGCAAAAACCTACATGAACATGGCTGAAGGTGGTGTTGGCTTAGGATTAGGCGCTAAAGATTATCGTATTGTTATGGTCTTCCATACTCAAAAAGCGATTAATCATTTCATTGAAAATGGTTGGACCGTCGGTGGTAACGCAGATGTGGCAGCGAAAGCAGGCAATAAAGGCGCGTCTGCTGAAGGCGAAGGTTACCTTGGTAATGTAACGGTTTACACTATGACTGAAAGCGGTCTTACATTGCAGGCCACTGTAAAAGGCACGAAATTTTGGGTAGATAAAGAACTAAACTAACTCAGCCCTAACTATTCCTAATCAAATTAGCGATTAGTGCTCCAACCCACCGAAGGTCTCTTGAATGCAAGAGACCTTTTTATTTTTTTCTCTGCACAATATGCTCTCTTCCACTCAAAATATAAAGGCAATTTGGAACAAATAAATAAGCAGTGTTGTGTTACCAACATAGATTCTTTTTCCATCGCTCCTTTATACGAAAGTCTAAATTTAGGGGGGAACCCTCATAACTGAATTGAATACTCGTGACTACGCTTTATTTGTAAAAGGCTCGCTTAGCAGCACGCTAAGCCATTAACGAGGGGTTCATCATGCAACCACAAAACAACAAAGTGATAAGAGCACTAGCAAGAACAATATTAACGAGCGCATTGTTCGCTTCTGCGACGGTAGGCTTTTCAACTAACGCAGCGATCATAGGCAGCAGTTATGGGAATGCCGTTCATGTCGACCTGTCCATTACTAGCAATGTCGGTAATATTGTCACCGCTGTTGCTAACTCAACTATCAACTTAGCTCACACCAGCGGTAGTGCACCTGAAAATTATTCACAGCTCGAAACTATGGTCGGCGCAAGCGCAGACACATCAGGCACATTGGGCGGCTCGATTGACGTTACAGAGTTTGACGGCATTGCATCTACAGCCATTATTGAAGGAGAATCTCAATCGTCTTTAACGAGTTTTGTTCCAGCAAACTTTTTTACCTCAGGCCGCGGAACAATAAACGACCTCAATCTTGATTTATTTTCAGACGTGCTTGGCATCAGTGGCTTTTTAACGTTAAGTGCTGATGTACTTTCAACCGTATCGCAAATTGACGGAAACGCTACATCCGGTTCGAACGTTAACCTATCTACAGCAGGTACATCTAACATTGCGGAAGTGGAAGTAAGCCTTTGGGGAAATAGCGTAAAGGCTACGACACTTGAAAATCAGTCTCTTTTTACTGGTTTAAATATTGCCGACTTTGGCTTGGGGATATTCGTTAATGAAGTTGAAAAGTCGTGCTCAAACACTTCATGCTCTGAGTCTCGAAATGCAGTAAGAGTATCTTTTGATAATTTTTCTCTGAACGCGTTTTACGATGCACTTTTCCCCGCTGGTGTGCCGTTAAACGGGCCGGTGTTCAATCTAACCAATAATCCCATTGTTAACGGAGAAATCATATTAGCAAGTTCGTTTGCTACCACCTCATCTTCAACTGAAGTAAGTGCCCCCTCTACGTTTGCGATTTTTTTTCTCGCAGTAGGCTTGCTGAGTGCGAGAAGGTTTAACAAGCACCGTACTCTTTGCAAATAGCATCTGGTAATGAACTGGCAAGAGGAGTGAGGCAACCATAAAGCGCCCTCTTCTTCTTGCCTTGATTCAGCCAAGCTATTTACGTTGCTCGTGTTGTTTTTCCTCAATTCTCATCCACTGTGCGCGCGTGCAGTTTTCAAGCAGTTCAAACGCTTCAACAACGACATCTCGACCTTGAACAAAGGCATGTTTTTCATTACTTTCCCGGTTACTTAAAGCTTCAAGCTTTTCTCTTGTTCCGGCACGCCCAGGGTGGTTCGATAAAAAAACATCAATATTTTGGTCTTTTACTAATCGTTTCATCGTCATGGCTGAGTCGGTATAAGACTGAATGCGCGAGACATCAGGGCCGTAGTTGAGCCCAGTACCGCCCCACAACACAGCCCGATGTTTTTCGCTTCCGTCAATTACGGGAAAAACGACCGTTAACGTTCCTGGCGTATGGCCCGGCGTAACATAAAGCGTTAACTCAGTACCGTTAACATTCAATTTTTCACCATCGGCTACCGCCACATCTCGGCTTGGCTTTTTACCCCAACGATAACTGGCAAATTTATCGTTTTCGAGGTAATCCCACTCTACATTGCTCATGACTATGCGAGGGCTATATGTTGACTTGATAACTTCAAACCCACCATAGTGATCGCCATGGCCATGAGAAATAATGAGGTGAGATATGGGCTTGTTGCCTAATCCGAGCGCAGAAAGACCGTCAATTATGTACTGTTGAGCTTGCTCGTCATTATTCAACGCATCCACCAGAACAATGCTTTCGCCCGTATCTATTGCCCAACTTGCAACGTTGCCTGCCCCTACATAATAGAGGTTATCAAAGACCTGCTGGGGTGGTATTTGACGCCGCCCCTTGCCTTTGCGGTCGGGCTTGCTTCCACTTTCGGCACGCTTAGGTCGTTCTCGTCGTTTTTCATCGAGTTTGAACACATTTCTAGGTGGAGCACTAATATCACAGAGGTTTGCCAAGCCAGGAAAATGCGTAGCGCTCTCTAGGCCCTTTCGGGCATAATCTTGAGCGGTTAGCGAAGAGCTAGCAGTGCAACTAGCGCACACACAAACAGCCCAGGCAATAACCGCTATTTTCAGAACGTCCAATTTAACCCTAGCCACAATCTTCTTCCGTCTTCAACGTACCCAAACTCTTCGTATCGCATTGTTTTATCAAATGCATTGTAGAGCCCCGTTTGCAATTTAATATTGCGCGTAAGCTTGGTGTTGTAACCTATGTCAAACAAACCGACCCCTGGGGATAAAATAGAACGTGAAGATACTGACGTTAGCGCCGTTTCTTCCCCTCTTACTGTCCACCTTGACCAGATTTCGCTTTCTTGAGATAGGCGATATGTGGTGTTTAGCGTGAACAAATGCTTAGGCTGTTGAACCAAAGGTAGGCCTTCATTTGAACCTGTCTTTTGTTCAGAACGCGTGTAGCTGTATGCACCGTTAAATGACCAGTTTCCAACGTTATACTTTGCAGCGAATTCTGCACCGTAAGATTCAGCTTCATCGATATTGATATTGTAGCGGTCCGTTTCATCCAAACAGACTGATAGTTCACATGATGCGATGGCAATTTTATCATCGAAGTCGTTATGGAACACCGTAATACTGTACTCCAAGCCAGCATCACCAGAATAGTAAAGCGCGAGCTCTTTGTTTAACGTAGTTTCAGGTGACAAGTCCGGATTACCGTAAACATCTCCCCCTCGGCTTTCTTGAATCCAACCCTCAGCCATTTCTCGAAGCTCAGGTGTACGATAGCCGGTAGAGACACCTCCTTTGACTACCCAATTATCATTGAGGTTGTACACCGCATACGCACGAGGGCTAATTTGTGAGCTAAACTGTTCATTGTCATCAAGACGAATACCTAGCGTGAAGGCCAACCTATCGTTAACACGCCATTCATCTTCGCCATATAAAGACCATTGACTGTTTTCAATATTGGTCGCCTCGCCGCCGTTTGTATCAAAATCATCCAGCGACTCTTCAAGAAACTCTGTGCCAACCGTAAGCATGTGGCTATCGCTTGCAGCCCAAGACCATTGAGAATTAAAGACCAGATTATCAATAGTGATATCTCGCCCTACGTTTTCAACCGACTCTTGCTGAATGTAACTTCGAGCAGTCACATCATCATACTTCCCTTCGTGAGTCAGCGCATATGAATGTCTCTCGCTTTCAGTCTCTGATAAGGAACTTCTTTCTGGCAAAGACTTACCAGGTGTGGATATACGTGTCTGATCTTGGAAGATGTACTCAAACGTGAGTGTATCTGTAATATTTGGTGTTAAGTGAAACGCTGTACGAATGTTGCTTAGATCTTTTTCTGCGTAGCCTCGTTCAATATCGTCCTCTTCTCGCTTTTGATAAAGACCGCTGGCTGTAATGCTCAACAAATTCTCGATTAACGGCCCAGAAAATGCCAGTTGAACTTGACTATCTGAGCCACTGTCTGAATTTTCTTGAATTTTTGTTTCTGCGCGAAGGTTACCACTCCATTTTCTGAAGTTTTTTCGCGTAATGATATTGATCACCCCACCCATTGCGTCTGAACCATATAAGGTAGACATAGGCCCGCGCACAATTTCAATACGTTCTATGCTGTCCAAAGGCGGCAACCAATCTTGTTCATACCCGCCGCTGCCATTTGGCTGGGACTCTCTACCTGTTTGTTTTTTACCATCAACAAGTATAGATGTATATTGTGCAGGTAGGCCTCGAACGCTGATATCTTGGCGGTACCCGCCCCCCGTTACAGTAACCCCCGGCACGTCTCGAAGTGCGTCTGTGATGTCTTTGTACGCTCGCTGCGCCAGTTGTTTTCTATCGATGACGCTTACTGACGCGGGTGCTTGAGACAAAAGTTGCTCGAAGCCAGAAGCTGTAACAGTGATGCTCTCCATATCATCTTGTTCGTTAGATTGAGCAAGAACATTCTGAGAGAACAGTGAATACAGTGAAATTGCCAGTAAAGTGGGAGTAAAACGCATACTTAATCGATTAATATAAAAAGAATAAGCTGATGATAATCATTATCATTAATATGTAAAGTTGAATTTCATTTTTATCGTCACGCTTAGGTATTTTTACAGAAAGCAAACGCTCCAAATAAAAACAATACTTTGCATCCACAATCGTATTTGGGCATATTTTAGTCAATCAGTTTATTCAATAACCGTTTCAACATAGGGATCGCGTATGATTGTCGTGGTATTTAATCAAAAAGGTGGGGTGGGAAAATCAACGATTAGTACCAATTTAGCCGCACAAAGCGCGAAATTGGGTCACAAAACGTTATTAGTGGATCTGGATGCCCAAGGTAACAGTACTCACTACGCGGGGTTTAACCCCAGCGAGAAAAGCCTTTCTGTTGCTGATATGTTCAAACAAGTGGTGGGAATATTCAGAACGGCTAAAAAACCTGCTGAGTTTGTTCATCCAACCCCTTTTGAAAACCTTTACGTCATGCCGTCTTCACCAGCCTTAACTGATGTAGAACGAGAACTCGAATCTCGATACAAAATTTTTAAGCTTAAAGATGCACTGAAGGAGTTAAATGGGGAATTCGACCATATTTTTATTGATACACCACCAAATTTTAATTTCTATTCAAAAGCGGCACTTATTGCAGCAGATGGTTTCTGTGTTCCTTTTGATTGTGATGACTTTTCCGCACAAGCTATCGACCACTTACTCGACAATGCAACAGAACTTAAAGAGGACCATAACCCAGAACTTAAGCTATTGGGCATTGTAGTTAATCAATTTAATAGTCAGGCAAAACTGCCTACAGAACTAGTACAATCACTCAAGCAACAAGGGTTGCCAGTGTTAGAAAGCTATATAAGTGCTACGGTGAAGGTGAAAGAGTCTCATTCTAAGCGTGTGCCGCTGCCCTTCTATCTACCAAAGCACAAGGTCACCGGTCAAATAGAAGCATTATTTGAAGCGCTAAACGCAGAGAAAAAGTAATCACTAGCATAGTCTAAACATCAATATCAATGTGCTTAAGCCCACCGCCGCTATTGCTTCGCTCTTTGTCTTTCGTGTTCTCTACTGACGCATCAACCACTTCGGTGCGTTTTATGTCTTGATAGTTGTCGCGCTCGTCTTCACTAAGATGCTCAGACTTCTTTGTCTTCTGCACTTTTTTCACCCGCTCATCAGGTTCAATCGGCACTTTGGTGTTACGAGGCAAAATGGGAAACAGTAAATCGTTGCTCATACGCCCTCCTAAAATGTGTATCTGTTTTATAATTTATCGGCAGAGAAGCGCTCAAAATTACGGTTCACAACTAATTCATAACAAATAGTTTTATTATATGTATATTAATTTAGAGTTAATGTAAGAAAAGAGTTCACTTTTGCCTTGCAAATCGAAGCTCAAACCGCTAATGTTTCAGCCGTTCGAAATTAGGAATTAGATTCACCAAAATGATTAACTGCGCGGCGAAACATCACCATCACCACAAAGCATAACCTTTCAGGTTCGTGCTGGAAGGTCTATATTTCCTTCCAACGGCGCAGATAGAAAAATTCTCGACCCTCGGAAGGAAACTTCCGGGGGTTTTTCGTTTTAGGCGCAATCAAAAGTTAAAACACAACGTGTAAGGAACGTTTCAATGAGTAACAGCAACAGACTTCGAATTGCCGTACAAAAATCAGGTCGCTTGAGTGATGACAGCATCGCACTTCTTAAAGCTATCGGCATTAAATTGAACATTCGTGATCGCCTGCTGATTGCGCACTCAACGAACGAGCCAATCGATTTACTTCGCGTACGTGACGACGATATTCCAGGTCTAGTGATGGACGGCGTTTGCGACCTTGGTTTCATTGGCGAGAACGAGCTAGAAGAAAAAATGCTTGAACGCAAAGCAGCAGGTAAGCCGTTTGAGTATGAAGTATTGCGTCGTCTAGACTACGGCGGCTGTCGCTTATCAATTGCCGTACCTAATGAGATGGATTACGACGGTATTAAGTCTTTAGAAGGCAAAAAAGTAGCAACCACTTACCCTTACCTTCTTGAGCGCTACTTCAAAGACCAGGGTATTAACGCGAAAGCCGTAATGCTACAGGGCTCAGTAGAAGTTGCGCCGCGTGCTGGTGTCGCTGACGCAATTTGTGACCTGGTATCTACAGGCGCAACCCTTGAAGCAAACGGCCTCGTTGAAAAGGATGTCATCTTCCGCAGTAAAGCAGTACTTATCAAACGTACTGACAGCGAACTTAGTGACGAAAAAGTAACACTGGTTAACCGCCTAATGCCTCGTGTCGATGGTGTACTGCTAGCAAAAGAAAGCAAGTACATCATGCTACACGCGCCTAAAGCTTACCTAGAACAGGTTAAGAGCCTACTTCCAGGTGCTGAAAATCCAACGGTGCTTCCACTTGCTGGAAATGAAGAGCAAGTTGCTATCCACGTAGTTTCTACAGAAACCTTGTTCTGGGAAACCATGGAAAAGCTTAAAGCCCTTGGTTGTAGCTCTATTCTTGTAATGCCAATCGAAAAAATGATGGGCTAAAAGGCAGACAATTATGATTACTTGGTCATCTCTCTCGACAAATGAGAAAAAACAGGCGCTAGCCCGCCCGGCTATGGCCAATAGCCAACAGTTAAAGCAAACCGTGGGCGAGATTATCGCCCGCGTTGAAGCAGAAGGTGATGCGGCAGTACTGGATTACACACGGAAATTTGACTGCCCGGATCTAAAAAGCCTTGTGCTTTCGCAAGAGAATATCGATGCACTTGCAGCTAAGGTAACACCTGAAGTCGCAAACGCTATCGACACAGCGTTTAACAATATAAAGACCTTTCACGAAGCTCAAATGCCCAGTGATATTGCGCTGACCACAACGCCTGGCGTCAAATGTGAGCTCCGCTTCACTGCCCTTGACGCAGTAGGTCTGTATATTCCAGGGGGCAGTGCTCCACTTCCCTCAACTGTGCTAATGCTTGGTGTACCCGCGCTAGTGGCAGGTTGTGAAAATAAACTCCTGTGCACACCGCCAAATAAAGAACAACTTATTGCGCCTGAAATTGCCTATGCGGCAAGAAAATGCGGCATTGATAAAATCTTCTTGTGTGGTGGCGCTCAAGCGGTTGCAGCCATGGCATTGGGTACTGAAACGATTCCTCAGGTCGATAAAATCTTCGGCCCTGGCAATAGCTTTGTTACCGAAGCTAAACAGCAAGTTAGCCAACGTGCTGATGGCGCTGCTATTGATATGCCGGCGGGTCCATCAGAAGTGTTGGTACTTGCTGATGAATTTGCAAACCCTGAATTTGTGGCTGCAGACTTACTTTCCCAAGCCGAACACGGGCCAGATTCACAGGCCATTTTGGTATCCAACAGCGCCACGCTTATTGAAGAGGCAAAAGCTGCGGTTGAACGTCAATTAGCTACGCTGTCTCGCGCTGAAATTGCACGCCCTGCTATGGAAAATGCACGCTATATACTTGCCGATTCCATTGAACAGGCTATTGAAGCAAGCAATGCCTACGCGGCTGAACACTTAATTGTGCAGATTGAGAATGCCCGCGATTATTTACCAAAAATTAAATATGCAGGCTCTATTTTCTTAGGCCCGTGGTCTCCAGAATCTGCAGGGGACTATGCGTCAGGCACTAACCACGTGCTGCCCACATACGGTTATGCCAAGAATTACTCTAGCCTTGGTTTGTTGGACTTTATGCGCCGCTACACAATTCAAGAGTTAAGTGAAGACGGCATGCGTAATTTGGGACCTGCTATCATGGCACTAGCCGCAGCAGAAGGGTTAGACGCCCACGAACAGGCTGTTGCGCTTCGTATGCAGGCACTTAAGCAGGGAGACGCCTAATGTCGGCACTTATCGATAACCTAATTAACGAAAACTTAGTGCCGCTAAAGCCGTATGAATCAGCGCGCCGCTTGTTTTCAGGAGGTCAAGACTGGCTTAATGCCAACGAGTCACCTTATGCTAACGAATATAGTGTAGATAGCAGTAACTTTAATCGGTATCCTTCGTGTCAGCCTGATGCGGTAGTCAGTGGTTATGCCGATTATGCTGGCCTTGATAAGTCTCAGTTAATCGTTACTCGCGGTGCAGATGAGGGCATTGAACTGCTTATCCGTACCTTCTGTACGCCGGGTAAAGACAGCATTCTTATATGCCCACCTACTTACGGTATGTATGCAATCAGCGCTGAAACCTGCGATGTGGGCATTAAGAAAGTGCCGCTTAACGACGACTTTAGCCTTAATGTGAATGCAGTTTGCGCAGAAGAAGACGTTAACGTGATTTTTATCTGCGCGCCTAATAATCCAACCGGTACGCCGGTCGCTCGTGAAGATATTAAGACTGTGCTTAATCACTTTACTGATAAGGCTTTAGTGGTGGTAGATGAAGCATATATTGAGTTTGATGCTGACAATACATGGGCAAATGAAATAAACAACTATCCGAATCTTGTTGTACTTCGTACGCTATCGAAAGCGTTTGCTCTTGCCGGTCTTCGCTGTGGTTTTACCCTTGCTCAGGCCCCCGTCATTCAAGCACTACTAAAAGTGATAGCGCCCTATCCTATTCCAGAGCCAGTGGCACAGATTGCCGCACAAGCATTGTCGCCAGAGTCGCTAACGTTACTTGAGCTGCAGGTTGCAACGCTTAACC
This sequence comes from Alteromonas sp. ABH4_454, assembly GCF_056311775.1. Classification (NCBI taxonomy): domain Bacteria; kingdom Pseudomonadati; phylum Pseudomonadota; class Gammaproteobacteria; order Alteromonadales; family Alteromonadaceae; genus Alteromonas; species Alteromonas sp. ABH4_454. The sequence continues at coordinate 3,635,636 of NZ_CM149972.1, forward strand.
GCGAAAAAGAAGCATTAGCTGAAGCGTTAGAAGCAGTTGAAGGCTTTGAGCTAGTTGGTGACAGGCGAGCAAACTTTATCTTATTCCGCTACGCGAAAGCTCAAGCTCTAATGCAGTACTTGGTAAGCCAAGGCATGCTAATCCGCGACCAATCAAAACAGCTTAACTTACAAAACTGTTTACGGGTAAGCATAGGCACAGAAGAACAAAATCAGCGTTTAATGCAGTTGATTAACGAATTTAAAAATAGTGAGGATGCGGCATGAGTCAGCAAGCCATTTTATTTATCGACCGCGACGGTACACTTGTTGAAGAGCCTCCGGTAGATAAGCAACTAGATAGTCTTGAAAAGCTGGTTTTCGAGCCAAACGTTATTCCCGTGTTGTTAAAGCTTAAAGCAGCTGGGTTTAAACTCGTTATGGTAAGTAACCAAGACGGGTTGGGCACAGACAGCTTCCCTCAAGAAGACTTTGACAAGCCACACAACGCCATGATGGCGATTTTTGAAAGCCAAGGCGTAATCTTTGACGATGTGCTTATTTGCCCGCACTTCGATGCTGATAACTGCACATGCCGCAAACCAAAGCTTGGCTTAGTACAAGAATACTTGCAGCAAGGCAAAGTGGATTTTACCCGATCGTTTGTGATTGGTGACAGAATTACCGATGTACAGCTTGCTGAAAACATGGGTATTCGCAGCTTCCAATACAACCGAGAAAGCTTAAACTGGAACGATATTCAGAAAAGCTTGCTTGCATCTTCACGTATTGCTGAAGTGGTACGCACGACTTCTGAAACAGACATTAAAGTACGTGTAGATCTTGATTCGCAGGCTAAATCAACCATTCAAACCGGCATGGGCTTTTTTGACCACATGCTTGACCAAATTGCTACACACGGTGGCTTCGAGCTAAATCTTACTACCAATGGCGATTTGCACATTGACGACCACCATAGTGTAGAAGACACCGCCCTTGCACTAGGTGAGGCGCTTAAAAAGGCACTGGGCGACAAACGCGGTATTGGCCGTTTTGGTTTTGCCTTGCCAATGGATGAGTGCCGTGCGGAATGTATTATGGACATTTCTAACCGCCCTCACCTTAAGTTCGACGCTGAATTTAGTCGTGATCAAGTAGGCGAAATGGCCACTGAAATGGTGCCACACTTCTTCTACTCGATTGCGCAAAGCATGGGTCTTTCGCTGCACCTATCCACCAGCGAAGGTAATGCCCACCACCAGGTAGAAAGCTTGTTTAAAGTCTTTGGTCGCGCCCTTCGCCAAGCCATTACGCGCCAAGGTGATGCATTACCAAGCAGTAAAGGAGCACTGTAATGTCAGTGGTAAACACTAGCCAGCGACAAAAAATAGTAATAGTGAATACCGGCTGTGCCAACATCTCATCGGTACGCTTTGCCCTTGAACGCCTAGGCGTTCAAGTAGACGTATCTGACGATGTAGACGTGATGAAAAGCGCTGACAAAGTGTTTTTACCCGGTGTTGGTACCGCAGCAGCGGCTATGGCAAGCATTAAGCAAAAAGCGCTGGTAGAAACCCTTCAGGCGCTAACCCAACCTGTGCTGGGTGTATGTTTAGGCATGCAGCTTATGGTTGAAACTAGTGCTGAGGGTGGTTTTCAAGGCACAGGTAACATCGACTGTTTAAACCTTATGCCGGGTCACGTGGCGCGCATGGAATCAAAAGGCGTGCGCTTACCTCATATGGGCTGGAACACTGTCTCACACAACAACGAAAGTCTGTTCAAAGGCATTCCGCAAGATACCTACTTTTACTTTGTGCACAGTTTTGCCGTTCCTGAATACGAGCACACGCTTGCAAGCTGCACTTATGGAAATACGTTCTCTGCTGCCATAAACAAAGACAATTTTTACGGGGTGCAATTCCACCCAGAACGTTCTGGCGAAGCCGGAGCACAACTACTGACTAACTTTGTGAACCTATAATGATTATTCCAGCGATTGATCTTATTGAAGGACATGTAGTCCGCCTTTATCAAGGTGACTACGAGCAAAAAACCCAATACGAACTGGACCCTGTTGACGTGGTTCACGACTATGCTGACCAAGGCGCAACTTGGCTGCACATTGTTGACCTTACGGGCGCTAAAGACACTAGTAAGCGTCAGCTTTCACTGATTAAGTCTATGGTCGACACTAAGCGCATGAAGTTTCAAGCCGGCGGCGGTATTCGTAGCGAAGAAGAAGTGGCGCAGTTACTTGAAACTGGCGTAAGCCGCGTAGTAATAGGCTCTTTGGCGGTAAAACAACCTGAGCTAGTAAAGTCTTGGGTAGACAAGTACGGTCCAGAGCACATCGTTTTAGCTCTTGATATCAATATTAGCGACAGCGGTAAAAAGCTTATTGCTACCCACGGTTGGCAAGAGAATTCTGGCGTTGCTCTCGAAGGCTTGCTTGAAGACTTCGCTACAGTTGGCGCTAAGCACGTGCTATGCACCGATATTAGCCGCGATGGTACACTACAAGGCGCTAACACTGAGCTGTATCAAGAAATGGCAGCCCGTTTCCCTAATGTAAGCTGGCAAGCGTCTGGCGGTATTGGCAGCATCGCTGATATCGAAGCCTTGAAGCCGACTAACGTTGGCGGCGTAATTTTAGGTCGCGCATTACTTGAAGGTAAATTCACGGTGAAGGAGGCTATTGCATGCTGGCAAAGCGCATAATTCCCTGTTTGGATGTACGCGACGGTAAAGTGGTTAAGGGCGTTCAATTTAGAAACCATGAAATTATTGGTGACATCGTGCCACTTGCCGAGCAGTACGCAAAAGCGGGCGCCGACGAGTTGGTATTTTACGATATTACCGCAAGCTCTGACGCCCGAGTGGTAGATAAAAGCTGGGTAAGCCGTATTGCACAGGTTATTGATATACCGTTTTGTGTCGCAGGTGGCATTAAAAGCATTGAAGATGCTGGGCGCATTTTGGAAATGGGTGCAGATAAGATTTCGATTAACTCCCCTGCCCTTAATAACCCTGATCTAATTAATCAGCTTCACGATGTATACGGTCAACAGTGCGTAGTAATTGGTATCGACAGTTTCTATAACGAAGCAACCGACCAATACGAAGTATACAAGTTCACAGGTGATGAGAGCCGCACACAGAAAAGCAAGTGGCAAACCATCGACTGGATCAAAGAAGTGCAGTCACGTGGTGCTGGTGAAATTGTACTGAATTGTATGAACCAAGACGGCGTACGTAAAGGTTATGATGTGAAGCAGCTTAAAGCCGTGCGCGATGTCTGTGAAGTGCCGCTAATTGCATCAGGTGGTGCAGGCGAAATTGCTCACTTTACTGATGTGTTCCAACAAGCTGATGTAGATGGCGCACTTGCAGCCTCGGTATTTCACAAGGGCATCATCAACATTGATGAGCTTAAAGCAGAATTAACCAGCAATGGCGTTGCCATGCGTAAGCGTCACGGATTAACGGCGCAAGCAGAAGGAGTAAACCCGTGATCATTACTAACGAAAACAGCAATAAACTGGCTTGGGATAAAATGGACAACCTGCTGCCTGCGATTGTGCAAGACGCACTATCAGGCAAGGTATTAATGCAGGGTTACATGGACCAAGACGCGCTAGCGAAAACCCTTGATACTGGCAAAGTAACCTTTTTCAGCCGCTCAAAGCAGCGCCTTTGGACCAAGGGTGAAACCTCGGGCAACACGCTAGATTTAGTGAGCGTTGCTTGTGACTGCGATCAAGATTCACTGTTGATACTTGCCAACCCAAACGGCCCGACATGCCACACTGGTGTTGAAAGCTGTTGGTTTGACGGCAACACACCCGCATTTACCTTTCTTGCAGACTTAGAACGTGTCTTGGCTGCTCGTAAAGATGCCGACCCTAAAAGCAGCTACACCGCAAGCCTTTATAACAAAGGCATCAAGCGCATAGCTCAGAAGGTAGGTGAAGAAGGCGTTGAAACCGCACTAGCAGCTACTGTGCACGACAAAGAAGAGCTTAAAAACGAGGCCGCTGATTTGTTGTATCACCTAACGGTTCTTCTTCAGGCAAGCGATATGTCGTTAAATGATGCACTAAATGTGCTTCGCGAGCGTCATAAGTAATCTGCGAGCACGCTAACGTTTTGTTTGAAATGCCCTAAGTGCGATAAGCGCTAAGGGCATTTTTATTTATTACGTGTTATTTCTCGATTTCCCTTACTACCTGCCCATAAGCTAATAGTGCGAACAGCCCCGTTCCCCCAACGATATTACCCATCAACGTTGCGCCTATTAACGCAGCCGTTTCGGCAATACTGATATGCCCTTGCAGAGCCAATAGAAAGAGTTCAGTAGACCCTGCTATTACGTGGGTAAAGTTTCCGATGGCAATAAGATAGGTAAAGATAACGATCATCAATATTTGAGAATGTTTAACCGAAGGCTTCATCCAAACGATAGCGGCAATGATAAATCCAGACGTTATGCCATATGAGAAGGCGTCTGGCGGTGATAACTTGGCATAGTGTTCAGATATAGCAGTCATTCCTTCCACCAGTTCTGATGGAACCGCTTGTAGGGTATAGCTGAAAAAGGCGGCTAAAAAGGTGCCAACCATGTTTGCGGCGAAAACGATAGCCCACAGTCGTACAATGCACGCTCCCATATTAAGAGATGGCTTACTTAGCAACGGCAAAATAACGGACAGTGTATTTTCGGTAAATAGTTGTAACCTACCAACAATTACCAGTACGAAGCCCACCGTATAACCTAAGTTCTCGATCACAAACTGATAAGGAGAACCGGAAAAGAGGTGATGCAGGATCCCCTCAGCTAGAATTGAAAGCGAAATACCAATCCCCGCCGCAACCCCAGACCACCACAGCGACATCATGGGCCGCTGAAGCTCTTCCAGCCCCTCCCTATGCACAATGGCGTATAGAGAGACAGAGTTTAAACTTTGATTATTTTGAACATCCTTTTCTTCGGTATGACTAAGCGCCACATCCTGTTCTCGACGCCCAGACTCCTTTTTTTTCTCAGTCACTCATGCCTCCATAACGCTTTTTTTAAACTTCTAAACTTCTTTCAATTATTTGCAATATCGAAACAGTAAATGAGCTATTGCACGACGATATTGATTACACTGGTGCGTGTTATTATACAGGTACGTCGATTTCGCACCTTTTCGGTCATATTAATTACACTCTTTAGAAGTTCGTACTTAAAAAAACTAAGATAGAAGTACTAGAGGTGAGGCGATTCTGAACAGGCAAAGACACAGTTACTTACATTTTTCAAACCGGTAAGTTGAACGAATGGGTTAAATTGACCTCTATATTCAATGAAAGATGAGACTTCAAAAGTCTTTGCATGATTTTGTCAGATGCGAATAGCGAGCACTCGATTTTGAAAAATATTAAACAAAGCGTAAAAAACAACCTGCCTTTTATCTTATTGATCGTCTTGCTTTTCTCATTTAGAAGTAGCGTAGCTGACTGGTATCATGTTCCCAGCGGCTCTATGGAGCCAACTATTATGGTCGGGGACCGAGTGGTGGTAGATAAATCAGCATACACGCTAGAGCTTCCCTTTACCGATGTTGTAATTGCTAGAACTGATGATATTAGACGCGGTGATATCGTGATTATCGACAGCAGCGCAGCTAACACAAGGCTTATTAAAAGAGTCGTTGCCGTCGAAGGCGACAAGGTCGCGTTAAACAATAATGTGCTCTTTATTAACGGTGAGAAAGCGGCGTTAACCCCCACAAATGAGCGGGTTTATTCTGAAGACATTCTAGGTCATAACCGCACTATAGCGCTTAACCCAATACCAAGCCCTGCAAAGAGTTTTAATATGGTCACTGTGCCCAAGGCTCATGTCCTCGCTATGGGTGATAACAGAAACAATAGTGTCGATTCCCGCTACTATGGGTTCATTCCAGTTGAAGAGATTCAAGGTAAGGCGACATCTGTTGCATTTTCTTTAGACACGCATGATATGTATTTACCGAGAAGAGACAGAGTTTTTGTGGCACTTCAATAAAGCTGTTCAAGTTCAGTCTTCATTGCGTTTTGAAAGCGACCTTTACTCACGTTCAAATTTTCATCATAAAAAGACTGGTCAGATCTGCGAAAATGAGTGGTCGCGGATATCTCACGAAAAAAAATGAGTTATCCCCCCCACCTAGCATATTAAAAACCATACGTTTGTATGGACAAATTATTTCTTAATTAAACCAAATCAGTAGCACTCGGCGATCACCCTTCAGCTCTCCGCCTTTCGAGATTTAAACCCGTTAAGATCACTTCATTTAGTCAAGCATGACACTAAAAAGTAAGTCTTTATTTACACACCTTGTAACCAAGTGTCACATTTTTCCTATTTTTCCCTATTGCAACTTTAGTATAAGGAATGCTATTCATAATTTTGCAGCATAACTATGTTGCAGAGACACACAACAAGTAAGATGGACAATAAGGAAATAATAATGAAACAAGGTCGTAAAGTAAGTGCAATTGCAGTGGGATTAGCACTTTCAGGATTAACTTCTCTTTCTCCTGCGTATGCACAGCAAGCTGACGAAGAATCAGCTAACCTCGAACGAATTGCGGTCACCGGTTCTCGTATTAAGCGCACAGATATGGAAGGCCCTTCTCCCATTCAATCAATTGATGCAACCATGATTGAAGGCATGGGCTATGAAAATTTACAGCAGCTATTAGAAAGAATGCCAGCAACCGGTGCAGGTACCTTCTCAACTCGTAACAATAGCCAAGACTCGACTGCGAATGGTGCGGCAGCAGTATCGCTTCGCGGTATGGGCCCAGACGCGACGCTGGTACTAATTAACGGTCGCCGTGTAGCAATTAGCGCATTTGCAGAAAGCATTACGAATTCATTTGTTGATATTAACTCTATTCCTGTATCTGCCATTGAGCGCATTGATATCTTAAAAGACGGTGCATCGGCGATTTATGGTTCAGACGCGGTAGCAGGTGTGGTTAACGTGGTTCTTAAGAAAGACTATGAAGGTCTTGAAATTAACGCCGGTTACGGTGGCACTACGGGACCAAGTTATGATGAAACCACAGCGAGCATTTTGTGGGGCTCTCAAAGCGAAAAAAGCAGTGCTACTGTTATTATTGACTACTTTAACAACAGCACGCTAGGCGCTGATGAAATGGGTCGTTATGGTACAGCAAATCAATCACCTTATGGCGGCATGGATTTTCGTTCATCGCGCGGCTACCCTGGCTACTTTTATGTAGATGGTGTTAAAACCATCGACCCAGATTGTCCTGAAGATAGCGCTACGGCGTCTGGCAGTTGCCTGTTCGATTACGGCCCGTTTGGCTTGGTGATCCCTTCTTCCGAGCGCGTAGGCTTTATCGGCCAGTTTGATTACAAAATTGGCGATGAAACCACAGCGTTTATGGAAGTGGCTATGCAACACAATACGTCTGAAGCAGGCGGCGCAGCAACCCCACTTGATGAAGACGCGGGTTTAACCGTTCCAGGCACTCACCCTGATAATCCTTTTGGTCAAGATATCGAAATTGGCCGCTACCGCCCTGTTGACGCTGGCGCTCGTCGTTGGGACATTGAGTCTGATACCCTACGTCTTGTCGCGGGTCTTCGCGGTACATTTAATGACTATGATTGGGAAGCGTCGGTACAAAAAGGTCGCAGCCGTTCAGAGCAAAGCGGTGACCAATCACAAGGCTGGGTTCGCGTTGACTGGTTACAAGAGCAAATCGATCTTGGCAACTACAATCCATTTGGTGGCGTTACTAACCCGCAAAGCGTAATTGATGATATAACCACCAGCCTAGTGCGTCGCGGTGAATCTCGCATGACCAGCGTTGATGCACACATTACGGGCGAAGCCTTTGAATTTGGTGACGACGTTGTCATGATAGCTGCGGGCGTGGAGTACCGTGAAGAACAAGTGTCTGACGTACCAGACGTACAGTTCCAACGCGGTTTAATATTTGGTACTGAGTCTGTGTCAGCTTCAGCAGAACGCGACCAGTATGCTGCGTATTTAGAGCTTTCAATTCCGTTGGCTGAAGAGCTAGAACTTCAATTAGCTGGCCGCTACGACCACTACAGCGACTTTGGCAGCACAACCAACCCTAAAATTGCGTTACGTTGGGCGCCGAGCGACGAAGTAACCGTACGCGGCTCTTGGGCACAAGGCTTTAGAGCACCGTCTCTTGCACAAGTTGGCCTTGGTCCATCGCAGAAAAGCGTATTTTTTGTAGACCAATATCGCTGTGAAGCTACAGGTCAAGATTGTGAATCGCTAGATTACAACATCGAGTTTGCGGGTAACCCTGACCTAGATGCAGAAGAATCAGAGTCATGGAACGTGGGTGTTATCTATGCACCTATTCAAGAGCTTGGTTTGAGCATTGACGTTTGGAGCATCACCCAAGACAACAAAATTGACGAGCAGCAGTTTGGTTTGGTTTACAATGCCGAGTGTAATAACCAAGACAGTACAATCTGTGTTCGTTTAGACCCTCAGGAAGGTGAGTCATTAGGTGTTATTCAGAAAATTTTCAACACCTACCAAAACGTGTCGTCACAAGAAGCCTCTGGTGTAGACTTCAGTGCTAATTACAGCATGGAGCTTCAAGAATACGGTAACGTACGCTTCAACCTAGACTGGTCATATATGGACGAGTTTGAAAAAGACGGTCTGGAATACACGGGCGAATACGGTTACCCCGAGCATCGTTGGTTGTTCGGTACAACGTGGTCTAAAGGTTCGTTCGATGCTAACTTGAACATTAGCTTTATTGGTGAGTTTGAAGATACACCTGACATTGATTTCGACGGTGTATTGGACTTTGAAGAAAATACGTCTAGAACAGTAGATTCGCAAATGTTGGTAGACTTACAGTTTGGTTATAACTACAGCGACAATCTTCGCTTAGTCATCGGTTCTAACAACTTGCTTGATGAAGAGCCTCCATTTGCTATTGGTGATGGTGATAGCGACCTTTACGGTTACGTAGGTAGCGTACACAATCCTCGTGGCCGCTTTGTTTACTCTAAACTAACTTACCGCTTCTAAAGGCTTGTAAAACGACAAAGCGTTCAATGGTATTACTTTACATTACTGTGCCTTGAGCGCTTTTTTAACGTCGATTAAATTGCCCTAAAACAGCAAGTATTCAATTAGAACCGTAGTGAGCCATGCAGAAAGTACCGGCAGAATGATCATGATATAAACCATAACCTCTGAACCCACAATGTCGGCGCGCCAAGCATCCATCATCTTCACTTTAAACCTGCGCTTCAACAAGTAAGTGTAGAAAATCATAAATACCAGAGTCATCAAGATTTTAAGCATTTAAATAACAACCAAGATTATTTAACAGTTAAACGCCTGAGGCGATGGGTTTTCTTGTGTATTTTCGAATGTGCCAGCAAAGTACATAACTACGTGAGAATATTCAGCTGGTTTTCGTACTATACCTTCGCAACACGTAAAGCGAACCTGTCTTAAATACCTGATTAATTTAATCTGCTTGGAAGTGATATAAAAAATGCCAGCTAATGAAATGATTCCATTAAGCCGGCATTTTTATATGAATTTAGTAGTTATACTGCGACTACAACCCGAAATGGATAAGCACCAAATTACCTATTGCAGCACAAAGCATAGCTAGAAACGTCAATATCATCCCCGCAAAGCGTTGCCAACTGACGCCAGAGTGTCTCCCTAAACCGTAAGCGTGAAAGACGCGCCCGAATAACAATGCACTTCCCAGAGCGTGAACGGCCCATACTTGGCCCGTATTGGCTTCAAAACAGGCTATCATAATAAGAGTAATGGGCACGTACTCACTGAAATTACCATGGGCTCTCGCTAATCGACCAAGATCTTCGTGACCACCATCGCCAATACTCACTTGGTGACGACGCCTGGCACCAATAACTAAAAACGACAAATACAGGTAACAAATACCCAATAGGCTGGCATAAAACGCCGTGATTGGTAAAACCATGGTCTACTCCACATGTTATAGTTATAGCGCGTAATTTTAATCAGTGATTACATCATACGTTCATTAGAAGCTATTAAACGTTATCCGCTATTAAGTTACAAGCAACAAAAAAGGCCGCATATGCGACCTTTTGTAGTTCTCTTTGATACTTAGCCTAAACGCTCAGCTAGCTCAGCACTTACTTCTTCAACTGGACGTGTTCCGTCTAGCTTGTGGTATTCACAGTTTCCAGCGTCAGCTTCAGCGCTGTAATAGTTTACAAGCGGCTTAGTTTGCTCGTGGTAAATTGCAAGACGCTTGCGTACAGTTTCTTCTTTATCGTCGTCACGAACGATTAGGTCATCACCTGTTTCATTGTCTTTACCTTCCACCTTAGGCGGGTTGTAAACAACGTGATAAACGCGGCCCGACGCTGGGTGTACGCGACGACCGCCCATACGCTCAACAATGACGTCATCTGGAACGTCAAACTCAATGCAATGGTCAACAGAAACACCGGCTTCTTTCATTGCATCAGCTTGTGGAATAGTACGAGGGAAACCGTCTAACAAGAAACCGTCTTTGCAGTCATCTTGTGCAATACGCTCTTTAACCAGACCGATGATAATCTCATCAGACACTAGTTTACCTTCGTCCATTACACGTTTAGCTTCTAGACCTAGCTCTGTACCTGCTTTAATCGCAGCACGAAGCATATCGCCCGTTGAAATTTGTGGAATGCCATATTTGCCCATCAAGAACTGAGCTTGTGTGCCCTTACCCGCGCCAGGAGCGCCGAGAAGAATGATTCGCATGAGTGCGTTCTCCGCTTATGATTTTTGAACTTTTTACTTCGGGCACTTTACACATTCAACACTGTAGTGACAAGTGTAAGAAGTACCGTAAAGTTAATCTTAAGACTAATGGCGAATATATACTCAGCTTATAGGCGTTTTTATAAATTTAAGTCTAAACCTGTAAGCTAATCGCCCGGTAATTCATCTTCTTTAAAGCATGAATTTTTAAAGTTTTAAGTGATTAACTAGAAATTTTAACTGCCAAAATATAGCACAATAAAACAGCCAAATTTACTTTTGTTAGTAGTAGACATAAAAAAACGGGCGTGATGCCCGTTTTTAAGTATAAACCTGCTGTCTACCTGCTTATTTTGCCAACTTCATTAGCAAGGTATTCAAGTTCTGAACGAACGTAGACGGGTCTTTCAAACTACCCTGCTCTGACAACGCTGCTTGATCAAAGAGTACACCAACCCATTGGTTGAATAGCTCTTCATCTTGCGTGTCGGCAAGCAGTTTAACTAAGCTGTGCTCAGGGTTAAGTTCAAAGTGATACTTCACGTCTGGCACGGTTTGGCCAGCCGCCTGCATCAACTTCATCATCTGTGTAGTCATGCCATTGTCGTCGGCAACAATAACAGCAGGGGAGTCAGTTAAGCGATGCGTGAACTTAACGTCTACAACCTTGTCACCAAGTGCTGTTTTCGCTCGCTCTAGAACGCCTTCTACTTCTTTCTCTGCTTCTTCTTGAGCTTTCTTAGACTCTTCGTCTTCTAAGTCGCCTAAGTCTAAGTTTCCTTTCGCGATAGAAACAAATTGTTTCTCGTTAAACTCAGTTAGGTGAGACATTAGCCACTCGTCAATGCGCTCGCCCATTAGCAATACTTCGATTCCCTTCTTACGGAAAATCTCAAGGTGTGGGCTAGACTTAGCCGCTTGAAGGCTGTCTGCAGTCACGTAGTAAATCTTATCCTGGCCTTCTTTCATTCGCTCAATGTAATCAGCTAATGAAATTGTTTGTGCGTCAGATTCTCCGTGGGTAGATGCAAAGCGCAATAGACCAGCGATCTTCTCACGGTTACTGAAGTCTTCCGCTGGACCTTCTTTTAGTACATTACCAAACTCATTCCAGAACGACTGATATTTTTCACTGTCATTCTTCGCCATTTTCTCAAGCATTTGTAGAACGCGCTTGGTACAACCTTGACGTAGTGCTTGGGTAATCTTGTTGTCTTGAAGAATCTCTCGAGACACGTTTAGCGGAAGGTCGTTGCTATCTAGCAAACCTTTAACAAAACGCAAGTAGGTCGGCATGAACTGCTCTGCGTCATCCATGATGAAAACGCGTTGAACGTAAAGCTTAAGACCATGGTTTTGATCGCGGTTCCACATATCGAAAGGCGCTTTGGAAGGGATATAAAGTAAGCTGGTATATTCAGTTTTACCTTCCACCTTGTTGTGCGCCCATGCTAGCGGATCTGCAAAGTCGTGAGAGATATGCTTATAGAACTCGTTGTACTCTTCATCAGTAATATCAGACTTCTCACGAGTCCAAAGCGCAGTGGCTTTGTTAACCACTTCCCACTCACCAGGCTGAGCTTCAATTTTTTCGCCATCCGGACCTTCACTCTCTGGCACTTCATCTTTCCACATTTGTACAGGAATACTGATGTGGTCTGAGTATTTGCTTACAATTGAGCGCAAACGCCACGTGTCGGCAAATTCTTTTTCGTCTTCGCGAAGGTGAAGCGTAATCTCTGTTCCGCGAGTAGGCTTGTTGATTTCGGCAATAGTGAACTCACCTTCACCGTCTGAAACCCATTCAACACCAGTAGATGCATCGGCACCAGCCGCACGAGTGCGAACAGTCACTTTGTCTGCAACTATAAATGCTGAGTAGAAACCTACACCGAACTGACCAATAAGCTGGGAGTCTTTCGCGCTATCGCCAGAAAGCTTGCTAAAGAAATCTTTAGTACCAGATTTGGCAATGGTACCCAAGTTGGCAATGACTTCATCACGAGTCATACCAATACCATTATCGGTAATCGTAACTGTGTTCGCTTCTTTATCAACGCTAAGTTTTACGTTTAATTCACCATCGTTTTCGTACAGGCTATCATTTTCTAGGGCGCGAAAACGCAGCTTATCCGCAGCATCTGCCGCGTTTGACACTAGCTCGCGTAGAAAAATTTCTTTGTTTGAATACAAAGAGTGAATCATCAGTTGAAGAAGCTGTTTTACTTCTGTTTGAAAACCGTGGGTTTCTTTGTGGGCTGCTTCAGCCATAATCCAATATCTCCTCGTTGAATGGATCACGTTTGATGTTAAACAGGTAAGGTCACTCAACGCACTTTTCAACGTTTAGAACGAAAATTTATTTTCTATTCGTAAACTTTTTCGAGAAAAGGTGTATACCGCTTATCTAATAAGCGAATCAGCAGGAATTAACTTGGCAATGGGGAACGATTTTACAAAAAGCGAGCGTTTTATTTTATATGCTTAAAACGCTCTGTATTTTAGTTACAGCTTGCGGCGACCCGAAAAAGCGTGGGTCAGTGTATTGCCGTCAATGTATTCAAGTTCTCCCCCAACCGGTACACCATGAGCAATGCGAGAGGCGTCGACATTGTGACTCGTACATAGCTGAGCAATATAGTGCGCCGTTGCTTCCCCTTCTACAGTGGGGTTTGTGGCTAAGATAACTTCATTAATTCCACCAGCAGCGAGGCGCGCTTCGAGTTCGGTTAAGCCAATTTCTTCCGGTCCAACGCCATCAATGGGTGACAAATGCCCCATTAATACAAAATACTGGCCTTTGTAGCTTAACGTTTGTTCTATCGCTAATACATCTTGAGGACTTTCTACAATACACAATAAACCGCTAGCCTCTCTTTCTGGGTGGCGGCAAATGTCACATAGCTCATCTTCTGTGAACGTTCTACAACGCTTACAATGATGAATATGCTCCATGGCATTGTGTAGCACATTGCTTAAATCAATCGCCCCCGTACGGTTTCGCTCTAAAAGATGAAATGCCATTCGTTGGGCGCTCTTATTGCCAACGCCGGGAAGACAGGTTAATGCCTGTATTAGTTCTGAGAGTAGCGGGCTGAACTTCATAATGTTTACTGCTTAGGTATTTGTTCGGTTAGTTTCGGGCTTTCGCGGTATTTAATCACGTTACGCTTCACTTGGTCGAGTTTAACTTCGTAGACATTGCCGCCAAATAGCCCTTTGTATTCTTCGTCAGTAAACACCAGAGTGTTGTCATCATAGAAAGTTACCGCCTCTTTTTGTGTTACCACACCAAGGTCGATACGAGAAACGTCACCGCTAAAAAAGTTGTCGCCTTCAAAATTTTCGAAAAGCCACAAGCTAGTTGAATCGAGTAGTACAAGTTTAGTTCTATCAGGGCTTATCGCCGCAGAGGTTATCCAGCATAGCTTCTCTAGGGTAGTGCAGGTTTTGAACTCACCTATTAGCTGTGCATCGAAGTTGGCAGCATGGTCGCCCACTTTGTATAGCTTTGTAATGCCATCAAAGGGCTTAGTTCTATTTTTGGTGAATAAATACAAATTACGCTTGTATTCTACAAAGGCTTCTAAATCGTAGTTTTTGTCTTGGGGCTTCACTTTGCCTTTACCCATTTCTGGATAGGTGAACTTTATAATCTCTGCTTCAGTAGTGTCCCCTTCAATGTCAATGGGATTTTCTATTTTATAGATAGTGAGCCAGCGGCGTTTATTGTCATTGTTACCAAAATCTCCTAGAAAAAAATGACCAAAACTATTTTGGGTCATATCTTCCCAATCTACATTTTTAGCGTTTGAAACCGTAACCTCTCTAACAATACTGCCGCTCTTGCCCAGCAAATACAAAATAGGTCCGTCACCACTATCATTAATAGCCCACAGCCTTTTATATTTGTCGAACTCTATTCCAGAAATTTCTTTGAGTTTTGGGTCTACCGTTACCGTTTTCATTTTAAACAGTTCGTGAACACTCATAAAAAACAGCACGGCTGCGATAGGGAGCAAAAGAACCGTGGTGATAACTAAGCCTTTCCTTAGCACTACAAACCTCTATTTAGGGTGATTGGTTTTACGTTCTCCCTGCGCTTTTCATTGCAGGAAGCTTGCCTACACGCAGAGGAAATAAAGAGTCAATAATATAACGAATCAGGTCAGATAAAGGACCAACTCTAAGTGAAGCGACATTTTAGTGCGATAGGTACGCTTCTGTCGACGTAAAATACTGCTTGAAACCTCTCTAGTGTGAACGGATGCCTAAGAAATGCAGAATGATATAAAAGTGGAACAAAAACTCAGCAGTACTAACTCAAATAACTAGCGTCTTCATTGCCCTTCGGCTAGTGCGGTAATGCTAACAAGCGGTGAGGCATGCTCTGCTTGCAAATACTCCATCAAGCCGACTAAGCTCAAAGGCTTCGTGAAGTAATATCCTTGCATAGCTTTGGCACCAATCTTTTTGGCGAAGGTTACCTGTTCAGAGGTTTCTAAACCTTCTAACGTGCACGGCATGCCTAGTTTCACACACATTGACACCACATTCTCGATGATCAGCGCTCTGCGTTTTTCTTGTTTACTTTGTAGTGGAAAGTCAGGCAGTAGCGAGCGATCGATTTTGATTGCATCATACGTTTCGTCAGCTAATTCTGATATGCAAGAAAAGCCTGTTCCAAAGTCATCGATGGAAATAATGACCCCAAGACCTTTAATTTTGGTAAGCACTTCCCTCGCCTTTGAACTTTGAAGCGTGGATTCAGTTATTTCGATGACTATTCGTCCAGGGTCAATATTATGGAAAGCAAAGCGCTCCGCAAACAGTTCTACGATGCCATCATTCTGTAACTGTACCGCAGACATATTTAGATTGAATTTTATCTTTGAAAACCCCCATCCGCTTAGTGCTTTGAGTGCAAAACAGACTTCATCAAGCATCAGTAACCCAATATCATGAATATACTTTGTACGTTCAGCTATTGGAATAAACTTTTCTGGGCTGATTGGTCCATGGCTGGGAATGTGCCAACGAGCTAATGCCTCCACGGCCAAAACCTCACCGTTAGAGCCCACTATAGGCTGAAAATAAGCGGTAATTTGTTTACTTTGGATAGCGCTTTTAAGCCCTTGTTGGATAAACAGCCTATATTCAATGTTTTTCGACAGATTATCGTTGAAAGTGACAATGCTGTTTTTACCACCTTGCTTTGCTGAAAACATTGCGATATCGGCATTTTTTAGTAGCTCTGTTGGCGACATACTTTCTGTAGATGAAGCAAGGCCGATACTCGCTGTAATTTGAAAGTCACCTGATGTTGTTCTAAATGTTTTTTTCAATGAAGAGGATAACCGGGATGTCATTTTACTTAAAAGCTTATGGCAGGTAGTGCTTGTTACAACAACAAACTCGTCACCGCCAAACCTAATAACAGTATCATCGTCTCTTAGCGCTGCCTTAAATCGACTTGCACACGCTCTCAAAATCTCATCTCCCACTTCATGTCCATGGGTATCATTAATAAGCTTAAACTCATCAATATCAATAAAAATAATCGAGCAGGGCTCACATGATTCACTGTAAGTCTCGACAATACTGTTCAAAAAGTTTCGATTTCCAGCACCGGTGAGGGCGTCAGTGAATGCAAGGTACTTGAGTTGACTTTCCGATGACTTTAGTTCTGAAACATCTGTGAGAATGGCAACATAATTAGTTTCACCAACATCAATTTCGAATGACGTTACCGACATGGTTAAATGAAACCTTTGTCCTTCGCTTACAATAGTGAGTTCTGTCCTTAAACCGTCTATCAAATAGTCTGGACGAGGATCGTGTTTTCGCGCTTTAGGAAAAACATTGTTAATGTGGGTAGATATTAGATGCTCGGCTTGGGTACCTAGCATATCACATAAGGATTGGTTAGCTTTTATTATGAGACCTTCAGCATCACAGACTAAAACGCCTTCTTTAATTTCACTTACAATCTTATCTGCAACACTCAGGTTTGACTGAGCGCTCTGTAGGATTGATATATCTTGTATGGCGCCAATTTGAACGTAGTCTTCGCCCCACCCTACATCGGAAAGGACAACCTGAAACCATTTAGTCGCTTGCCCTTCAATTTTCAGCTGCAAGGTTGTGAGATAATTCGACTTTAAATGTATCGCCTCTTTTAACTCAACTTCCGTTTCTTCGGGAAACAACGAAAGGAATTTGGATATTGGCATTTTGCGTGGAAAATCAAAAAGGTTCTCGACGCTTTTAATAACGACTGACTGAGTAGAGGTATCGACTTCTAACACGCCTAACTTAGCAATCTTTGAGGCCATTGCGAAACGTCTATTAGAAGAAGCGAGCGCTTTCTCCGTTTTCTTTCTTTCCAGCGCAACTTGAATAGTCGTTGTAAGCGAAAGCACGCCGTACGGTTTTACTAGATATCCATACGGGGAAATCGCGAGCGCATTAGAAATTGTCGTGTCATCACAATAAGAGGTACTAAACACTACGGGTACTTTAAACCTCTCTGTAATGCTTTTGGCAATTCCAATACCAGAATCTGAACCACCCAAATCAATGTCCATCAAAATCAGATCCGGAACACGTTTATCTACTAACGCATACAGTTCGCTTTCCGTCTTTGCTATGCCTAACACCTGCATACCTGCTTCGGTAAGCGCATTCTTAACATTCATTGCTTCAACTAAATTGTCTTCAACAACAAGTATCAAGGGCGGAGTTATATCAGTCACAGCTTTACACCTTAAAGCCAAAAGCTTCGATGGAGCGCTTTAGCAATGTTGTGTCGACGGGTTTGGTTAATACATCCACATTAGATAACTCGTTTGGCAGCTCTATTGTCGCTCCATAACCCGTAATGAAGATAAAGGGTATTGATAACTTTTGTATTTCAATACCTAACTGAAAGGTATTTTCATTTCCCAAATGAACATCTAAAAACATCATCGAAGGTTTAACTTTGGCCAACGCCGCTCTTGCTGAACTGATATCACCAAAAATATCAATTTTATCAATTCCCAATTGTTTAAGGTGCTTCTTGAGGTCTAGCGATATAAGTAAGTTATCTTCAACGATAAAGGCGCTTGTGAGGATTTTTTCGGTATTAGCTGTACTGATGGATTGAGGCTTTTCGCCATGGGTTGCATGTGGAGTACTTGTTTGGCTAGCACCCAATTCTATAAATTTACGAGGAATGAGAAACTCTGCATTGAGCCCGGTAATTTTAGTACTCAATGACGCTTTGCCTTTTAATTCATGGGGGATGACTGACTTTATAACCGTCATTCCAAACCCTTCATCACCTAAACCATGTAAGGGAGGCCCCCCTATTTCTTCCCATTTAATAGAGCAGCCTTTTTCGTCTAATTCCCAGGTTATCGCCACTCTGCCATCATTACTTGTCGCGCTTAGCGCTCCATACTTGGCAGCATTGGTAATCATTTCATGAAAGACTAACACGATAGGCGTTACTGCATAGGGTAAGATTCTTATATCAGGCCCGTCTATCTTAAAAGATGACTCATTGATCATGTAAGCTTTGAGCTCGTTATGAAGAAGCTCTTTGAATCTTACACTGTTGTATGAGGCATGCGTAAGCTGATCATGCCCCAGAGCAAGTGCAGATATTCTCGACGATAAAGAAACCACAAATTCATCAATATCTTTCTTGCTCTGTGATGTCTGTCCGATAATCGCACTGACTAAATTTAAGATATTGCGAACGCGATGGTTTAGTTCACCAATCAGTAACTCGAGTCTTTTTTTGGCTTCACGTTGCAGTAGTTCTTTTTCGTGCAAATGGCGAATGGTTAGTTCCATTACACCGAGCCTAATAGATTTAGCACGTTCAATATCCAGCGTTGTCCATGGAGTAGAAGTAGATTCATTATTTTCTACCCATTTATCAAAACTCGCTCGTGGAGTAAGCGTTTCCTTCCCCTCTTTCAGCTCGACGCGTTTTGCAGGGTTACCCGCCCAATAGACTTGTTGCACAACTGAGTTTCTAAAAAGAAAAATATAGTCCATTGGCTGATGAGAGATCTTTAATGCCAATACCCCGGCAACACTCTCATCCGCTAACTCGTTGTGAATGTCTGCTAAGTTGTCAAATTGATGGATTTCTTCTTCGGGAAGTTCAGCGAGTATTGCTGTAAGACGTTTGATTTTTCGTGCGCTAAATGCTGCGCCCGACTTAGTATATTCATTGCTAAAAATACAGCCGATGCCGTCAATATCTATAAGCGTTTTAAGCAGGGATAACTGTTCTACGATAGCATTATTGAGTGACTTGCCTAGAGAAAGGTTGCTAAGTACACGTGTAAATGTAGCATTTGCTTTCTCGCTTACTCTTATCCGTTCATTTACCAGCCTTCTGGATAATTCTAGTGAGAACATCTCTGCGAAGAGTTCTAATTGCGAAACTAAGCGACTAGGGATAACTTTTTTAGTGTTGTGATGACATGCAATCAACCCCCACAACTCACCTTCCACAATAAGTGATATCGACATAGAGGCGCCAACTTTCATATTCTTTAGATATTGAATATGCACTTCGGAAACAGCCCTTAGGCGTGAAAGTGAGAGATCTATAGAAGCTCCATCGCTTTTTTTGTTACCAATAATAGGAAAAGTTTCACCGTTAACGTCAGAAATAGTTCTAATAAGGTTTTTCTTGTAAAGCTGTCTTGCTTGACGCGGAATGTCCGACGCGGGGTAACGCAACCCCAAGAAAGGAGTCATTTCGTTTGACACTGACTCTGCGATAACTTCGCCTGAACCGTCGGATAAAAATTGGTAAAGCATCACTCTGTCGTGTCCAGTCGCAGTTCTCACGCTTTCAACTAAACCTTGATAAAGGTCCTCAAGCTCAGGAAACATCGATATCTGAGCCATTAGCGCTGTGATAACCCCCTCATACTTACCCAAACTCTCTAATTTTTCGAATTCAAGGATGAGGTGTTCGGCACTTTGATGAATGCACAGGTCAAATGTGTCTTTACAATGCGGTATTGATACAGAATGAAGGTAGGCTGCTTTGCCAAGGATCATTGCCTGGCTTTGCGCACCACGTATCGCGTGCACAAGTTCACGATCGACTAATTCCCAAAATGTGTAACCGAGCAGTTGATTGCTCGGAACATCAGCAAATTGGTTCAGGTTTTCTGAAAAATGAGTAACAACCCCCGCCTTATCGACGATAATCATGAAACCATGGTTTTGTATCCGACCTAGAAGGTGTATCGGTTCTTTATCGCATTGATCGACTAATGATGAAAGTTCGCCTGCTTCATCGTGCATTATTATTATCCCAACCACTTCATATTAGATGACGCTTATGAAAACTTAGCAGTATCAAGCTTCACAAGAGCCTTTAAGAAAAACTAAATAAACATTCCAGATAAAATATAGCCTAGGTTCTAGCGAATCTAAACTCTTTATGCATGTTTATTAATATTAGTGTAAATATAAGCAGACGTGTGTTTTTTTAGCGTTAGACATGAAGTAGGCTTAACAATATAGCAATAACCTAATTTACGCTGGCAAGTGTGATTAAATTAGTCGTCGAATGTACCACTCATTTGAAACTTATGATTGAAACGGTAGACACAAAAAAGCTCTAGTGCAGAACCAGAGCTTTTTGGAGTTTTAGCCCCTATGTGACCCCGTTAGTTTTGTAAACTTAAGTTGGTGTATAGAGGCGTGCGCTAAGGGCTTAGTTTTTTAAAACGGCATTTTGAAGCCAGGAGGTAGTGGCATTCCACCAGTTACATCACCCATCTTCTCTTTGCTAGTTTCTTGAACTCGACGTACTGCGTCGTTAAATGCTGCAGCAACCAAGTCTTCAACCATATCTTTGTCGTCGTCCATCAATGACTCATCAATGTCTACACGACGTACGTTGTGATTGCATGTCATGGTGACTTTAACCATTCCTGCACCCGCTTCACCGGTTACTTCAATTTTGGCTAGGTCGTCTTGTGCTTTTTGCATGCGCTCTTGCATTTGCTGCGCCTGCTTCATGATATTGCCCATTCCACCTTTAAACATAATTTTTGTCTCGCTTCGTTTTGGTGTTAATAATTCTGCTATCGCGCTTTAACCGAATCGGTTAGCACTGACGCATCGAAAGTCGATAGCAATGCTTGAATTGTATCGTCGGTTTTGATCACCGAATGTGCATGCGCATGGCGCATGGCATGAATCTCTTGTTGTAAAGCAAAAGGTGTAGATGCTGGTTCACCTAACGTGATATTTACTTCAACGTTTTCACCCAACCCATGATGGATTGCATCAACCAATTGCTTTTTCGCACTATCATTTAATAAGTGCGTCTGACTATGGTCAATTTCAAGGGACACTTGATTGCCATCACGAGAAAATGATGCGTGCAGAACCAATTGTTTAAGTAAACCAGCAACCGGCATTTGCTCAACTAAGTTGCTCCATTCGTCAATTTGGCTAGCGTGAGTTAATTTGCTTCCGTCATTTAAGTACGCCTTTAACTGTCCGTCATAGGTACTGCTCAGCGGCGTATCAAAATTTAGTGCATCCCGCGCAAAAGACCGATCTCCCGCACTTTCCATCTGCTCTGGAACTTCCTCGTAATTCGAGCTGCTATCAGAGGGCACTTCAACATAGTCAGCACCTTCAATGTGTTGAGGCGGTTGATTATCATAATCAGTAGACCAAGGAGGCATATCTTCTGTAGACGCCGCTGTACTTGGTTGAGCGACAGCTTCATCATTTGAAAAAGGCATATCCTCTTCAAATTCATCAAGCGAGAAATCGCTCGTGTTGTTTGAGCTAGAATGATTACTTTCTGACTCGCTAGTTTGCATAGTGTCAGTAGAATGCGCGTGAGTAATGCCTAAAGACGAGCCTGAATTTGTACTATCCAGTTGAGGATTGTCATCACGTGCAATGCTATTGTCTTTATATCCTGAGCTGCTTTCTATAGGCTCCAGGCTGTTATCTTCAAGTTCAGGGCTACTATTTACAGGCTCAGGGTTATGACCTTTAAGCTCTGGGGTATGATCTTGCAACTCAAGGCTATCGTCATGCCCAACGGGACTTAAATTACCACTCTTGCTTTCGTTATCAGCGCTAGCCTGCCCTGCACCATTATCGCCAATATTATTAATTCCATTTGCAGTTTGTGCAGTACTTAAGGCCTCCGCTTTACTTTTGGTAAAGCGCGCTTGAATATCACTTGCACTTTCGGTTTTAGCATTCGCTGCACTGGTACTTTTTGCTTCTGCGTCTTGTGCTTTTCTTTGCTTTAGCTTTTGACGAAGTGCCAACATATCTGCCGTAGAGGTAAGCTGTTCCTCTGCGGTTAATGAGGACGCTTCACTCTCGCGCGACAACGACTCGCTGTTTTTATGAGAGCCTTCAGCGTCATGAAAACCTTCAGCGTTGTGAGAGCCCTCAGCGTTGTGAAATTCTTCAAAACCTAAGGAGACATCGACTTCTGACGGAGGCGGCATATCGTCCATGTAAGCATCTAGCGGAGGCTCATCAAAAAGCTGCTCGGCCTCGTTTTGGGGCGCATTGGTGTCCTTTGGCGATGGTTCACGCTGGGTAGAAACGTTTCCTGTTTGTACGGCGGTATTTTCTGCAGCTACATCTTCAATAGACGAAGTTGGTGCTAACTTTACAGATTCATCACCATGTGCAGCGTCACGGTCCAGCCCTGTTGTTTGAGTCGACGTTGCACCTGATTCCACATGAGATAGCGCCGACTGAGCATTACTTTCACTCAACTCGCTTTCATCAACGGCTGCAGACTGCTGTACTTGCTGTGATTCAAATGGCGACGTCTTTTGAGGCTGTTCTTGCTGCTCTTTATCAATTATTGATGTAGCAAGTGAATCAGGGGTAGATGGCGCACTTTCTGACGACTGGGTAGAGGTAGATTCAACCGATAGATGTGAAGGCGTCTCCTCCTGCACATTGGTTGCAGAAGTTTCGCTTAACGGCGCTTCCTCCTGCTTACCGACGTTTCCCGGGCCACCACTGGAAGAAGCATGATCTACAGGTAAACTATGCTCACTCCTCCCGTTTTCAATCTCACTTGCGGTGTCGTCGATGGGGATGTTTGGAGCAAACGACATCATACGCATCAATGTCATTTCAAACGCACTTTTTCCGTCTGCCGCAAACGGTAAGTCTTTTCTTCCTTGCAGTGCAATCTGGTAAAGCAACTGCACTTGCTCTGCTGGAATAGTTTTCGCTAATTGAAATATCGCTTTAGCCGACGTGGTTTCTAGCTTACATGCTTCAGGCACCCATTGCGTTAACGCTATTTGGTGCAGCAGGCTGGCCAATTCGCTGTGGACGTTGTCATAATCTGGTGCTTGCTCCGCAATGTCATTAACTAACTGCAATACATCAGCAGGACTTTTACTTACCACCGCATGAACCACTTTAAGCAACTGGTTCTTGTCCATCAGGCCAAGCATGTCGGTTACTACCGATGACAGAACCTGATTTCCACCCTGTGCAATAGCTTGGTCCGTTAAACTTAACGCATCACGCATACTGCCTTGAGCAGCTCTAGCTAAAAGCGCTAGCGCTTGTGGCTCAAAAGGCAACTGTTCATGTTCTAAAATATGCTGTAGCTGCCCAACAATTTGCTCCCGAGACATAGCTTTCAGATTAAACTGCAAGCAACGGGATAATATGGTTATTGGAAGCTTTTGAGGATCGGTGGTCGCCAGTAAGAACTTAACGTGTGGAGGTGGTTCTTCCAGCGTTTTTAACAGCGCATTAAAGCTGTGTTTTGAAAGCATGTGTACCTCATCGATAAGGTACACTTTGTAACGTCCGCGAGTTGGTTTGTATTGAACATTATCAAGAAGTTCGCGAGTATCCTCGACCTTAGTTCTTGATGCAGCGTCAATCTCTAACAAATCAACGTAGTTGCCCTGCTCTATTTCTTTACAGGTATTACATTGACCGCAAGGGTTGGCCCCTTGCCCTTCTTCGCAGTTAAGGCTCTTAGAAAAAATACGTGCAATTGTGGTTTTACCTACGCCTCGCGTACCTGAAAAAAGATAAGCGTGGTGTAGACGGTCGTTATCTAAAGCATTTGAAATGGCAGAGACAACATGTTCCTGACCCACAAGTTCACTGAACTTGCCTGGTCGCCACTTCCTTGCTAGTACCTGATAACTCATTATTACGTATTTCGCCTTTTGCTAGTTATGCTTTATAGCGATTATTCGCCTTCAAACTCACAAATAGAGTAGCTTTCTATATCAAGCGTACTCAATTTCTTCTCGCCACCTAGGTCTGGTAAGTTAATAACAAAACCTGCATGGTTTACTTCACCGCCTAATGAACGAATTAATTTTGCAGAAGCAGCTATCGTTCCACCTGTTGCAAGTAAATCGTCAATAAGAAGCACTTTATCACCGGGCTCGATGGCATCTTTATGGATTTCCAATGTATCCATGCCATATTCAAGCTCGTAGCTCTCGCTAACGACTTCACGAGGAAGTTTGTTGGGTTTTCTTACTGGAACGAAGCCTATGCCCATTTCGATGGCCAATGGCGCACCAAAAAGGAACCCACGCGCTTCAGTACCTGCAATCTTGGTAAATCCCATACCCTGATACTTTTCGACAAGTAACGAGATACAGCTACTAAAAGCTTTGTGATCTTCTAAAACGCTAGTCACATCTCTAAATAAAATACCTGGCTTTGGATAGTCAGGTACGGTTTTCACTACTGATTTAATATATTCTGCAGTCACAATTATGCCTTGAATGTCTGCGTTATAACCAGAAGGTGAACCAGCCGGCGATGATATGCATCAACGGGAACGCGATTAGAGTTACTAGCGATGCTAGAAAGTACCACTTGTTATAGACTTCTTTGAAATCTGAATTGTCAGCCATTTGCACTACCTAAACAATTTTGTGAACAAAAAAATGGTGCTAAATGTTAATCGAAAGCAAGCCCGATTGACAGCGCTAATATGATCGATCGCTCACTTTCAGACCAGATCCTATCGAAAGTTTAATATAAAGCAGCTAAATAGTAAGAGTTACTTAGAGTACTGGAAGCAGTATTCCTTTTTGTAACATATCAGTGAGGGTCTGGTTCATACCATTTACAAGCACGTTTGACGGAATTTGGGGAAGTTGTTGGCACAACGACTCTGCTAATTGCTCGATTTCCATTCCCATTTCATTTTGTTCCAGCGTGTTGACTAAAATAGCCGTTACCGGATTAACATGAGCAAATTGAACGTCAAACTCACGGTCTCTGTAAACAACGTAGAACTGCTGTTCTTGGGCAGGTTGCTCTGGGATATAATCCTCACCAATTAAATGGACTTCAAACTGATATGCTGCCAACGAGGCATACGGTGACACCCTAATAGCGGTAACATTGTTTTCTTGCTGATAGAACTCAACATTGTCTTCATTTTTTCTGATACTGACGTCAAGCTCGAGCCACTCATAGTGAGCAAGCTCCGCAGCAAAGTCGGGCAGAGTAATATCGAAAGTTGGCTCTGTTGAAAGATACTCAACGAACTCTTTACTTATTTCAGCAAAATAAGGAGAGCGGCATTCGTGCTCAATAAAAAACTGACGCACAATACTCTCCCATCCTTTTTCACCATACTGTTTTACCACAATAGATTTTAAAACGGGAAAACCGGTACTGACGAAATTATCGATGTTGTTGAAAAACAGGGATTGATAAATTTTCATCCGGCGAATGTGATCAGCGTCGGTAACACAAAATGTCTTTGGGTCTTTGATCGCATCAACGAACGTTTTTTGAGTGGTTTGAAATGACTGAGTCACGCGACACTTCCTTTAACGTTTGATGCTTGAACAGCTTCGCATTTTGCTTGAATTTGCTTAATTTTCTGCACTTCCGCTAATAATTCGCTTAACGGGGGAATATTAAAATCACGCTCTAGCAAAGTCGGAAATACGCCGTGAGTAAGGTAAGCGTGCTCCAACAGCGCCCAAACTGGCTCAATCACATCAGCCCCGTGAGTATCAACTTTTAAATCCTCTGCTTCATCATAATGACCTGCAATATGGCCATACACAATTTTGTCTGAGGGCAAGCCGTTAATGAACGCTTTCGCATCGTATTTATGGTTGATACTGTTCACGTAAACATTGTTTACGTCCAGAAGCATTTGGCAACCCGACTCTTTTAATATGCGCGTGGTAAATTCAAGCTCATTCATCTCTTTGCCTGGAGCAATGTAATAAGAGACATTTTCTAGGACCAGTGGTCGTTCAATAATATCTTGAACTTTAACAATTCGAGATACTACATGCTCAATTGCGTCTTCAGTAAAAGGAATTGGCATCAGGTCGTACATATGCCCGTTGCCAGAACAAAAGCTTAAGTGCTCGCTATACAATGCAATATTGTTTGCATCTAAAAATCGCTTAACGGTTTTTACAAACTCGACATCTAGTTTGTCGCTACTTCCGATAGACAAAGATAAACCATGAGTTGTAAAGGGAGCTTGCGAAGACGCTTGCTGAAATTGTTCTTGGTACTTTCCACCAAGTGGGATCCAATTTTCAGGGGCTACTTCCCAAAAATCGACTTCAGAGGGCAATGTAGGTAAAAGCTCTTTTAGTATTTCTCGACGAAACCCGAGACCAGCGCCACTGATGTTTTTCATATCTTCCCTTTTACCGTATGGGGTTGCACAAATGCAACATACGTTATTAACAAAAATGGCCATCATTCGACAGCCATATTCTTGCGAAGCGTAACTCGTGTAGCCTTACATCATCTTATTTTAAGCTACACAATGTTATTTGAATGGCAGTTACATGCTACCGCATTTGCCTTCGCCGCACTTCCCTTCTTTGCCAGCTTTCTTGTCGCCGCCGCACTTACCTTCGCCACACTTACCTTCTTTTTCAGCTTTCTTGTCGCCGCCGCATTTTCCTTCGCCGCACTTGCCTTCTTTTTCAGCTTTCTTGTCGCCGCCGCACTTACCTTCGCCACACTTGCCTTCTTTCTCTGCTTTGTCTCCGCCACATTTACCTTCGCCGCACTTGCCTTCTTTTTCTGCTTTGTCGCCGCCACATTTACCTTCACCACACTTGCCTTCTGCAGCGAATTGGCTGTAGCCAGATTCTAGTGCCTGTATACCAAATGGATTAACGTCTGCTACTGCAACTGTTGACGCCAAAGAGCCAATTACAACTGCACCCAAAGCTGTCGCTACTGATGATTTTTTGATTTGTTTCATTGATCTACCCTCAATAATATTAGTCGTGTTTGACGTACAGTAAGCACGTGTACTTTAAAAGACCCTGTTTGCTTAAAGGATATTTCATTATAATTAATTTTTTTACAGTTATTTTATATCCAATTGATATTATTGATTTTTATAAAATTCGAAATGCACACTAAAGCTTGAATAAGTAACAAGCAAAGGGGTCAGAGTACTTTTTCTGAATTTTCGGTACTGGGGATAACGGTATAACTGCGTACTCACCTTGATAGTAATAAAGTACTTCGCCCCCATTTTTGAGGTTCAGCTGAAGGAGGAGTGGGGTCAGAGTACTTTTTCTGAATTTTCGGTACTGGGGATAACGGTATAACTGCGTACTCACCTTGATAGTAATAAAGTACTTCGCCCCCATTTTTGAGGTTCAGCTGAAGGAGGAGTGGGGTCAGAGTCGTGACTCTGCCCCCATTATTTTCTCTGCTTCAGAAAGCAAAAAACCCGCCGTTAGGCGGGTTCTTCTTAATGGGACCTGGCAGTGTCCTACTCTCACATGGGGAAGCCCCACACTACCATCGGCGCTAATACGTTTCACTTCTGAGTTCGGAATGGAGTCAGGTGGTACCGTATCGCTATGGCTGCCAGGAAAAAACTGGTAACAATTTGGGAAAGATAATATTAATTCAATCAGTGAGTAACTGTCTTTTCACTCTTACTTGCTTACTTTAGCTTGTCTACAACACTCAGAAGTCCAAAGCTTCTTGGGAGTTGTATGGTTAAGCCTCTCGGGCAATTAGTACAGGTTAGCTTAACGCCTTACAACGCTTCCACACCCTGCCTATCAACGTCATCGTCTATAACAACCCTTCCAGAACTTAAAGTTCAGGGATGACTCATCTTTGGGCCGGCTTCCCGCTTAGATGCTTTCAGCGGTTATCCGTTCCGAACATAGCTACCGGGCAATGCGATTGGCATCACAACCCGAACACCAGCGGTTCGTCCACTCCGGTCCTCTCGTACTAGGAGCAGCTCCCATCAATCATCCAACGCCCACACCAGATAGGGACCGAACTGTCTCACGACGTTCTAAACCCAGCTCGCGTACCACTTTAAATGGCGAACAGCCATACCCTTGGGACCGACTTCAGCCCCAGGATGTGATGAGCCGACATCGAGGTGCCAAACACCGCCGTCGATATGAACTCTTGGGCGGTATCAGCCTGTTATCCCCGGAGTACCTTTTATCCGTTGAGCGATGGCCCTTCCATACAGAACCACCGGATCACTATGACCTACTTTCGTACCTGCTCGACGTGTCTGTCTCGCAGTTAAGCTAGCTTATGCCATTGCACTAACCTCACGATGTCCGACCGTGATTAGCTAACCTTCGTGCTCCTCCGTTACTATTTGGGAGGAGACCGCCCCAGTCAAACTACCCACCAGACACTGTCCACAACCCCGATAAGGGGCCAATGTTAGAACATCAAACATACAAGGGTGGTATTTCAAGGACGGCTCCACACAATCTAGCGACTGTGCTTCAAAGCCTCCCACCTATCCTACACATGTAGGTTCAATGTTCAGTGCCAAGCTGTAGTAAAGGTTCACGGGGTCTTTCCGTCTAGGTGCGGGTACACAGCATCTTCACTGCGATTTCAATTTCACTGAGTCTCGGGTGGAGACAGCGTGGCCATGGTTACACCATTCGTGCAGGTCGGAACTTACCCGACAAGGAATTTCGCTACCTTAGGACCGTTATAGTTACGGCCGCCGTTTACCGGGGCTTCGATCAAGAGCTTCGTCCGAAAACTAACCCCATCAATTAACCTTCCGGCACCGGGCAGGTGTCACACCCTATACGTCCTCTTACGAGTTTGCAGAGTGCTGTGTTTTTAATAAACAGTCCCAGCCACCTGGTCACTGCGGCCTCCATTTGCTTACCACGCGAAGTGTTCACAAACAGAGGCGTACCTTCTCCCGAAGTTACGGTACAATTTTGCCGAGTTCCTTCACCCGAGTTCTCTCAAGCGCCTTAGTATTCTCTACCTGACCACCTGTGTCGGTTTGGGGTACGGTTCATATAATCATAAGTTTAGAAGCTTTTCCTGGAAGCAGGGCATCAACAACTTCACTCCCTTGGGAGCTCGTCTCGTGTCTCGGCCTTGAAGACCCGGATTTACCTAAGTCTTCAGCCTACGCACTTTCACTTGGACAACCAACGCCAAGCTTGCCTAGCCTTCTCCGTCCCTCCATCACTGATTATATAAGTACGGAAATATTAATCCGTTTCCCATCGACTACGCATTTCTGCCTCGCCTTAGGGGCCGACTTACCCTGCCCTGATTAGCATGGGACAGGAAACCTTGGTCTTCCGGCGTGGGAGTTTTTCACTCCCATTATCGTTACTCATGTCAGCATTCGCACTTGTGATATGTCCAGCAAGCTTTACAACTCACCTTCATCCACTTACACAACGCTCCCCTACCCAGCACGTAAACGTGCTGCCGCAGCTTCGGTATATTGCTTAGCCCCGTTACATCTTCCGCGCAGGCCGACTCGACTAGTGAGCTATTACGCTTTCTTTAAAGGGTGGCTGCTTCTAAGCCAACCTCCTAGCTGTCTATGCCTTCCCACATCGTTTCCCACTTAGCAATATTTTGGGACCTTAGCTGGCGGTCTGGGTTGTTTCCCTCTCCACGACGGACGTTAGCACCCGCCGTGTGTCTCCCGGATAGTTCTCATTGGTATTCGGAGTTTGCAAAGGGTTGGTAAGTCGGGATGACCCCCTAGCCTTAACAGTGCTCTACCCCCAATGGAATTCGTCCGAGGCTCTACCTAAATAGATTTCGGGGAGAACCAGCTATCTCCCGGTTTGATTGGCCTTTCACCCCCAGCCACAAGTCATCCCCTGACTTTTCAACGTCAGTGGGTTCGGTCCTCCAGTTGATGTTACTCAACCTTCAACCTGCTCATGGCTAGATCACCGGGTTTCGGGTCTATACCTAGCAACTAAACGCGCAGTTAACACTCGCTTTCGCTACGGCTCCGCTATTCGCTTAACCTTGCTACTAAATATAAGTCGCTGACCCATTATACAAAAGGTACGCAGTCACCCCGAAGGGCTCCCACTGCTTGTACGTATACGGTTTCAGGTTCTGTTTCACTCCCCTCACAGGGGTTCTTTTCGCCTTTCCCTCACGGTACTGGTTCACTATCGGTCAGTTAGGAGTATTTAGCCTTGGAGGATGGTCCCCCCATATTCAGTCAAGATAACACGTGTCCCGACCTACTCGATTTCACTGTAAAGATTGCGTCGTGTACAGGGCTATCACCTTGTATCGCTCCTCTTCCCAAAGGATTCCACTACATTCAATACAGCTTAAGGGCTGTTCCCCGTTCGCTCGCCGCTACTAGGGGAATCTCAATTGATTTCTTTTCCTAAGGGTACTTAGATGTTTCAGTTCCCCTCGTTCGCCTCGTTACGCTATGTATTCACGTAACGATACCTGTAAACAGGTGGGTTTCCCCATTCGGACATCTGTGGCTCAAATGCATTTTGTCGGCTCACCACAGCTTTTCGCAGACTTACACGTCCTTCATCGCCTCTAACTGCCAAGGCATCCACCGTATACGCTTCGTCACTTAACCATACAACCCCAAACAGCCTTTTGACTTCTGTCTAAGTTATGTCGCATGAATGACAAGCTAATCGGAAGAATTGCCTTGCTATCAATAAATTGATAACAAGCAATTCAGTCAAGTAGAGTAAAAAGTTCATCTTTCGATTTCTCAGTTACTCAATTTTGATTGATTACTATTAATATCAGCTTTCCAAATTGTTAAAGAACATTCGATGTTTCCTGCAAAAGCAGTACTTTCATCTTTAGAGTAAAAAACCCTAATCAATGCTTACTGAAACAGTAAATATTCATTAGGATTTCGGGTCCAACGTGACACGTTTCTACCTTTGTTACCTTCCTTTCTTAAAGCAAGGAAATGGTAGGCTTGGGCAGACTTGAACTGCCGACCTCACCCTTATCAGGGGTGCGCTCTAACCAGCTGAGCTACAAGCCTTCAGTACTTCGCTTATGCAAGCTCAGTGTCAAGTAGATGGTGGAGCTAAGCAGGATCGAACTGCTGACCTCCTGAATGCAAATCAGGCGCTCTCCCAGCTGAGCTATAGCCCCATAAACTTGTGTCGTTCTTCATTTTAAACAAGACTATCTGTGTAGGCACTGCATCAAGGCGTCTATCGACGTAATGGTAAGGAGGTGATCCAACCCCAGGTTCCCCTAGGGTTACCTTGTTACGACTTCACCCCAGTCATGAAACACAAAGTGGTAATCGTCCTCCCGAAGGTTAGACTAACTACTTCTTTTGCATCCCACTCCCATGGTGTGACGGGCGGTGTGTACAAGGCCCGGGAACGTATTCACCGCAGTATTCTGACCTGCGATTACTAGCGATTCCGACTTCATGGAGTCGAGTTGCAGACTCCAATCCGGACTACGACATTCTTTAAGGGGTCCGCTCCACATCACTGTCTCGCTTCCCTCTGTAAATGCCATTGTAGCACGTGTGTAGCCCTACACGTAAGGGCCATGATGACTTGACGTCGTCCCCACCTTCCTCCGGTTTGTCACCGGCAGTCTCCTTAGAGTGCCCAACTTAATGCTGGCAACTAAGGACAAGGGTTGCGCTCGTTGCGGGACTTAACCCAACATCTCACGACACGAGCTGACGACAGCCATGCAGCACCTGTGTCAGAGTTCCCGAAGGCACCAATCTATCTCTAGAAAGTTCTCTGCATGTCAAGTGTAGGTAAGGTTCTTCGCGTTGCATCGAATTAAACCACATGCTCCACCGCTTGTGCGGGCCCCCGTCAATTCATTTGAGTTTTAACCTTGCGGCCGTACTCCCCAGGCGGTCTACTTAGCGCGTTAGCTTCGCTACTCACGACTTAAAGTCACAAACAGCTAGTAGACAGCGTTTACGGTGTGGACTACCAGGGTATCTAATCCTGTTCGCTACCCACACTTTCGCACATGAGCGTCAGTCTTTGGCCAGGGAGTCGCCTTCGCCACTGATGTTCCTCCAGATATCTACGCATTTCACCGCTACACCTGGAATTCCACTCCCCTCTCCAAGACTCTAGTCTGCCAGTTCTAAATGACCATCCCAGGTTGAGCCCGGGGCTTTCACATCTAGCTTAACAAACCGCCTGCGTGCGCTTTACGCCCAGTAATTCCGATTAACGCTCGCACCCTCCGTATTACCGCGGCTGCTGGCACGGAGTTAGCCGGTGCTTCTTCTGTTGTTAACGTCACGGCTAGCAGGTATTAACTACTAACTTTTCCTCACAACTGAAAGTGCTTTACAACCCGAAGGCCTTCTTCACACACGCGGCATGGCTGCATCAGGGTTTCCCCCATTGTGCAATATTCCCCACTGCTGCCTCCCGTAGGAGTCTGGGCCGTGTCTCAGTCCCAGTGTGGCTGATCTTCCTCTCAGAACAGCTAGAGATCGTTGCCTTGGTAAGCCTTTACCTTACCAACTAGCTAATCTCACTTGGGCCTCTCTTTGCGCCGGAGCCGAAGCCCCGTTTGGTCCGTAGACATTATGCGGTATTAGCAGTCGTTTCCAACTGTTATCCCCCTCGCAAAGGCAAGTTCCCAAGCATTACTCACCCGTCCGCCACTCGTCAGCGAAGTGCAAGCACTTCCTGTTACCGTTCGACTTGCATGTGTTAGGCCTGCCGCCAGCGTTCAATCTGAGCCATGATCAAACTCTTCAATTAAATATATCGAAATATGAATCGTCGTTGTGACACTCTTAACGAGTGCCCACACAGATTGTCTTGTCTAAATTGTTAAAGAACGTTGCGACTTCGTCGCAATTCACTAGAAGCCGTTACTTCTTAGTGACTCACCCTGTTCGAGTGAGGTGCGCATTATACGCTGGAAGTTTTCGTTGTCAACACTTTTTGGAAATTTATTTTCTGAAGCGCTTCTTCTAAACTCCCGTCTTTACTGGCCTATACAGGTAGTAGAGACTTACTTCAGGAGGGTTGCTGTTTTGCTTTTCCCCCGAAGCGGATGCGCATTTTAGGGAAATGAGCGCTCACGTCAACACTTATTTTAAATAAATACAAAAAAAGCGACCATTCGGTCGCTTTTCACTCTATTCGTTTATTTTGCAGTCAGATTTATCGGAAAAAGCTCTGTTTAATAACACTAAAAGAGATTTCCCCTCTTTTCATAAAGGCTAGAACTGCCTACTTACTACTTAGAAACGTCTTCACTTTCGCTTTGGTTCTTTTTGTCAGCATTGAAGTCCGCGTCTTCTTCGTGATCGCCTACCACGTCATCTAAAGTCACTTTCTCTACCGTGCGGAAAGTATTGATAGGCCCTGCCAGTGCATACAAAGCAAATACTAAAAATAGTACAAGCGCTGGCTCTGTTGCAACGACAACGAATATTAAAAGCACTAATAGTAGGCCAACAAATGGAACCTTGCCATGCCAGTTAACTTCTTTGAAAGAATTATATTTAAAGTTACTCACCATAAGTAAGCCAGCTAAACCAGTTACTGCGGCCACAATCAACCCGTAGTCAGTCCCTACTGCATCATACTCGACACCAACCCAAACAAGACCGGATACAACTGCCGCTGCCGCTGGACTAGCAAGACCTTGGAAGAAACGCTTATCAGCGATGCCAACCTGTGTATTGAAGCGAGCTAGACGTAATGCTGCACCGGCTACATATACAAATGCAGCCAACCAACCTAACTTGCCTAGTTCTGTTAGTCCCCAATTATAAGCAACAAGCGCAGGTGCCATACCAAAAGAGACCATATCTGCCATAGAGTCATACTCTGCGCCGAAATCACTTTGGGTATTTGTCATTCGAGCTACGCGTCCGTCCAGCCCATCAAATATCATTGCCACAAAAATTGCGACAGCGGCTGCTTCAAAACGACCGTTCATTGACGACACAACAGCAAAGAAACCAGAAAACAAACCTGCTGTTGTTAATAAATTGGGAAGTAAGTATATCCCTTTACGTTTTTGTTCAGACATATGTCCTCGTACTTCTACATGTAATTGAGTTAATTATTTCATAGATATGCAAGAAGGCATAGCAAAGTAAAGATACAGCCAACTTCAACACATTAATTTCTGCGATGTCACATTTTAAAAGCTTTGCATTACATTCAGTAGAGTCCACCTTATCAAATGAAAACAAAGCATAGAGACTAAAAATTTGGAACCGGCTTCCTTAGTTACCTTAACAACCGATAATAACTAGGTATACGGCCACATACCTTAAACAGGTCACCGTTCATATATCATACAACTCCATGTTGAAATTAGGTACTGACTAAGTATGCGCCACAAAGAAAGGTGTAACGCTACCTTAGTATGTACTAGAAGCGACAAGCGCTTCTCTTATAGGAAAGCAATTATGCAAATACTTCCAAAAACCTTTTCTTTGAAGTCTGTATTACTGGTCTCCACGGCTTTGCTATCCACGATGAGTGCTAATTCAACGTACGCTACCTATTATTATACCAAGAAGAGTTATACTCACTGCGGTTCGTCGAATCAAACATCAGAGCAAAGCAAAGTATGTAATTCACCGTTAGGTGAATACAATTATGACTTGGTAGATAAGAAAGTAACCAAGAACTCCCCGACAAATGATTCTTTCGTTCAGATAGACGGGCTAAATATAAATATGTCGGCTTTTTCTGATACGCAGGGAATTACTGGTGAAACTGTGGTCGGTGCGAAGCTAGAGAAAATATCTGATAAATGGGCTTATGGTGTTACCAATAATGATGAAGCAAATTATCGTGGCAGTGCTGACCATGCCATTGATAACCGGAATTACTTCTCAAGCGGTAGCGACAACTCGGACTACTATAGATTTACAAACGTAGAACGCGATTATGATTTTGTGTTGCTATCGTTTGATTCTGCGGTAACGCTAACCGGCGCCAGTTTTTCTTGGCTCTATAGCAGTGGTGATAGTCAAGTATCTGTAGCGGCTCTTGACAATACGGCCAAACTTACGTCTGGCATTAACACATGGGGTGATATTGTTGAAAATGCACTAACGTCAGCATCGTTTGACATTGAAAGTTGTGAATATTTAGACCATCGCGCCGACTTCACATTCTCTGAGTCAGCGCAATATTGGCTGGTTGGTGCTTACAACACAGTATTTGGTAAAATTGACGGAAGAGTGGGTAACGACGCGTTTAAACTAGCCAATATTGGTTTCTCTGTTACAGAGACGAAGGGTACCCCTGATACTACTGAGGTGTCGGAGCCAGGTACTATTGGCTTACTAATGGCTTGCTCTCTATTCGTTATGTGGCGCCGTAAAAAAGCCATTTAAGAAAATTAAACTTTAGATCACTGGCAGGTGGTACAACCTGTCAGTTTTTTTTACTCTCATCATTAAAAAATCACCCCATATCTTTACAATTCAAACACTTAAAACTTGGCCCAAATAATGCTTATATTGTAAAATGAAGTGTTTTTTGTAATTGGAAGTAATAGTGAAAAGTGTTATCGCGAAAGTATTTGTAATTTCTTTATTGAGTTTTCCAGCTTGGGGTGGCTATGACAAACCTCTGTCTGAGGCTATTGCAACAACAGACTTAGTTTCGGCAGGTAGCCCAGTAAGTACAGTTTTGATAGATGGTAAAGAAGTCGGAGTCGAAATTACTGCTTGGTCCGATACTTTGAGTGGCAGTAATAGATACGTTGAGTCGGCTAATCTTGGTACTTACGCAGGCAGCTTAACTGTTACTAATTCCGCCGGTAAAGGTGATGACCATTATATCGATAATATTGCTTACTACGACATGGTACTGTTTTCTTTTGACCAGGCCGTTACGCTAACTGGTGCATCGTTTCTCCCTTATTATAATGCAAATGGTAAAAACGACGTAACAGTTGCAGGTCTAAATGATAGTGTTTCAAGGCTATTTGAATCAGGGGCTAACACTTGGAGTGATATAGCAGGTGAAGCTATAGCTAATGCAAGCGGTCACTTCGGTATAAAAAACAATCAGTCAACGTTTGAAGGATTAGCTTCTGCCAAGTATTGGCTTGTAGGTGCTTATAATTCCGTATTTTCTGATGAGAATAACCAGAAAAACTCAGTTAAGTTTAAATTATCCTCTCTAGGTATCGAACTAGCAGGTGAACAAACTACACCTCCTACTCAAGTCAGCGAACCAGGTGCCCTAGCACTTATGAGCTTAGGTTTGGGTCTTGTTCTTTATAGACGTAAGCGTTGCGTTTAATTGTTTAAAAACGTTCAGAAAACACGTATCTTAAAAAGGTGGCTTAGGCCACCTTTTTTTATGCTATTTTAATGCCAGTGGCTAGGCTAAGTTTCGAAGGTTTATATGGATTTTTTAAATAATAAAAAGCGTGTTGTACAACGCGCTGTTGTCTCTGCAGTTGCCTCTTCATTAATCGCTTTCAACAGTTTTGCTACTACATCGGAAGATTACGAAAAAGCGCTCACCGCGTTTAATCAAAACGAATACGATGAAGCCTACATTCACCTTAAAAATAGCTTACAAAAAGACCCTGAAAACCTAGCTGCTAAAATACTAATGGGCGAGATACTGCTTATAAACGGCTACTTAACTGCGGCAGAAATGGAATTCGTAGAAGCGCTGGAAATGGGTGCCGATATAAACCTTCTGGCAGAGCCGCTTGGCAACACATGGTTGTTCTTGAACAAATACAAAGAGGTTGTAGAGTTTTCTGATTTAAACAAGCTGTCGGGTGATGCAGAGCGCGAGTGGCTTTTAATTCGTGCAACCGCGTGTATTAGACTGGAAGATGAGCAATGCGCCTTACGTGACTACAACACCATCGTTTCCCGTACGCCTAACTTCGTGCCTGCCATTAATGGTCTAGCCTCTATTGCCCTTCAAAATGAAGATTTATCTAAAGCAACGTCTTTTATCAACAAAGCCATGTCGTTAGAGCCAGAAAACGCTATCACATGGCGTTTGAAAGGACAGCTCGCATACCGACAAGGCGATAAAGACGCCGCAACCGCACATTTACAAAAAGCCCTGACGTTTAACCGCGATGACCCTATTGCCCTACGTAATCTAGTTGACTTGTATTTAGAGGCGAAAGACTACGATACAGCAAAGCTATTCGTTGATGAGATTATTGAGGATACACCTAACGATCCGTTAGCCATATTACTCAACAGTTGGCTACAAAGTAGAGACAACCAGCAAGCTATTGATAACGAGAAGCTAAAAGAACTTAACGATTTCATGGCACAGCTCGACCCTGAACTGATAACCTCTCAACCCATGTTGCTGTACATAAGTGGTTTAACGAACTTCTTTAACAACAACATGGAAACAGCCGCAAAAGACTTTAATGCCTACTTGCAGCAGGAGCCTGATGACCTACAGGCAGTATTGATGCTGAGCCAGGTCTATATGGCGACACAGCAAGATAAACAAGCGCTTGCCCTGCTTGAACGCCATCAAGATGCGTTGATGGAAGACCCTGACTCGGCACTTCTTCTAGGAGACTTATTTATTCGCCAAAACAAAGCGTTTAAAGCTGAACGCTTATTGCAAAACCTTGAATATAAGTACCCGAATGAGAACAAACTCCAGCTGTTTAAAATCAAATTGATGGCTGCCAGAGGTAAGCAGGACGAGGCGCTATCAATTCTTGAAAAGAATTTGCCGACCTACAAAGACAACGCAGGTTTTCTATTCACTTATTCATTAATGAATTTACAAGCGCAGCAATTCGATAATGCGCTGAAGGGTGCAAATTTACTAAGTAAGCTTTTTCCTGATGAAGCTGAAGTGTACAACCTAAAAGCCGGCATTTTGATTAGACAAGGTCAATTGGAGGAAGCTAAAGACAACATCGAGAAAGCGCTAGCGCAAAACCCTACCCTCTTTCCAGCAAAATTCAATTTAGCAGCTACAGAGAGTCGTTTAGGGAATGTTGACAAATCTAACCAACTTGTAGAAGAGTTACTTGACTTGTCCCCTCAGCATAACGAAACATTAATGCTTAAGGCGTTTAATTTAACCAAAGCGGGCAACGTAGAAGACTCAAAGCAAATTTACCTTGATATATTAACGCTCAGTCCTTCGAATATCGGTGCTAGAGAGCGCATTTCATCTTTATACCAGCAGCAAGGCGACATTAAGAACGCACTGTATCATTTAGATTTGCTTATAAAAGATGATTTCGACAATGCTGACTACCTTCTTCGTAAAGCTGCGCTTCAGCTATCAAATAACCAGCGAGCTGATGCGGAAAAAACGCTAAGCATTGTAAGAAACTTTATTAACGACGATGCTGGAAAGCTTATCGCTTATGCTGACCAAGCTCGCAATTTGGGAAATAACGAAAGCGCTCTAGGTGCCATGGCGCGCGCTTACGAAATAGCCAACACGAGTACTTTTGTAACTTTGCGCTATACCAGCTTATTGTTAGATTTACAGAAAAACGATAAAGCACAGTCGCTATTAGTGACCATTCCAGCAAATCAGCAACAAAACCCGGTCTACCACTTTCTGAAGGGAAGATTAGCTGCGAATAAAGGTAATAACGAAAGCGCGATTAACGCTTTCCAAAAAGCGCTAGAAGTCGACGCTTCTTTTGCACAGGCATTTATTGCGATCTACAACTATGCCTTAAATGAACAGTTTGTTGATGTATTTTTAAATACTGCCCGCAAATTGGTGAACGAAAATGAAAACAATTTGCTGGCGAAAAATCTATTAGCACAATATTTATTTTTTATTCAAGAATTCGACGAATCAACAGTACTCTATAAAGAGCTTATTGAAGAGCCAAACTTATTGAACCCTGCTGAGGCCTTCAACCGCTTAGCTATCATGCATATTGAAAAATCGCTAATTACCGCGAAAAACTATGCGCGACAAGCTTACGAACTGCAGCCTAATTCTTCGAAAATACTAGACACATTTGGGCACATCAAAGCGCTACAGGGAGATTATGAGGGCAGTCTTAAAATGCTTAGAGACGCTTTCGCAAGGGACGCTAATGACCCTAACATCCGCTATCACCTTGGCTACACGCTTGCAAAACTCAATAGAATTGAGGAAGCGAAAAAAGAGCTAGAGTATGCAGTAAATGTAGAGCGACCTTTCTTTAGACGTCCGCAGGCTAGAGCATTATTAGAGAGCCTGTAAGGCTCTCTACGCATAAAATTAAACACAGCACGAACAATTGCGTTTGTGCTTCTCCATCTTACCAATGCCTGGGTTAAAGGTATTGGTAGGGTCTAGTTTTCTATAAAACTGCTGTAGAGTGCTTTCTGCTTTATACAAATGCCCAACATTATGCTCGGCAGGATATTTGGCACCGCGGCTATCTAATAGTGCCAACATGTCTGCTTTTACTTTTTTGGCATCACTGCCCTTTTTAAGTATGTAGTCTTGATGAAAGACATGGCAAAAGAAATGGCCGTAATAAAGCGGCTTTTCTACATGTTTGGCTATGTGCTCAGGCAACTCCTCTACCCAAAACTCGTCATTGCGGCGCAACGCAATATCTAACGCTAAAATATCTCCGACTTGTTTGTCATGCATAATTTGGTAGCACACCGCAGCTCCCGCAGCGGCGAAACGTAGTAAAAAGGCTTTAGATGCTTCCTCTTCATTACAGATAAGGTAGTCACCATCTAGCTTCTCTTCAGTAAACAGTTTGGCTAAAAGTGTCTTCGCCTCTTCAATGCCTCCATCGCTCATCTTAAGAATAAGATGATGCTCGTATTTGTCGCGGTAGGTTCTCAAACTTGTAGGGATTTGGTTAGAGAAAAGCTTACTCCCAAACTGCATAACTCTATCGCTTAGGTAACGAGGCATAAAAGGCAGTTTGTTAAGCACAGCATCCACCCGCCCTTTTAGTGCAAACATTTTAGGTAGTGAATCAGTCCCCAAACGCTCAATACTCAATATCGTGTCTTTGCCATACACATCTGCAATATCAAACATTTCTCTATG
Source organism: Alteromonas sp. ABH4_454 (assembly GCF_056311775.1). Taxonomy (NCBI): domain Bacteria; kingdom Pseudomonadati; phylum Pseudomonadota; class Gammaproteobacteria; order Alteromonadales; family Alteromonadaceae; genus Alteromonas; species Alteromonas sp. ABH4_454. Next base: position 3,675,740 of record NZ_CM149972.1, read on the forward strand.
CAGGTATTCACCTACTTCAGGAATGTTTTCAAACGTCGACAGAATGTCTCTGCGAATACGGGTAAGTACAGCAGCATCGTTTGTACCGATATAAAACGTTTGTTCTTTTTTAGGCACTTCGAATGTATCTAATCGCACGGCAAAAACGGCAATTTTACCCGCGCAACCGCTGGCTTCATATAGTCTTGATGGGTCGGCATTGAAGCGACTAGGCGTACTAGCATTTACATCTCGAACGATTTCTTCATAGTCACTGGCTGACGCTTTTTTACTCGTTTCTGGGAGGGATTTTGAAAAGTTGCCTGATGCGAGATTACCGATAATTTCTTCAGGTGTTTCACCCAAGTCTATCCCTAAATGATTAACCAGCTTTAAATCACCGTTAGCATCGATTTGAGCAAATAGCGACAACTCCGTATAAGCGGGGCCTCGTTTAACCAATGCGCCGCCAGAATTATTAGCTACACCACCAACGATAGACGCCCCCAAACAGGACGATCCAATCACCGAATGTGGCGCGCGGCCAAGGGGCTTTAACATTTTTTCAAGCTTAAACAAGGTTGCCCCAGGAAAACTCAACACTTGGTTACCGTCGTTTATTAGAACGACATCATCCATGGCTAAGGTGTTAATTACCACCACCGGCCTATCATAATCATCACCGTTCGGGGTAGAACCTTCGGTCAAACCGGTTTTTGCAGCCTGCATAATGATGATGCAGTTGTATTCAACGCAAACCTTAAGCACTTCCCAATATTGCATTAGCGTATTTGGAAACAGTACGGCCAATGCCTCACCTTCACCCGAGCGCCACCCTTTTCGGTAGTGCTCAGTTTGGCGTTTTCCAACGGCAAGGTTGCTTTCCCCGAGTACGCGTTTAAATGCGTTAATAATTGGGGCTGTTTCCATGTATGACTCCTAACACTCACGCTGAAATTACTTTAGCAGAGTAAACTAAAGGAAAAGACAGTGCCAAGGCAATAATAAAGCAATAAAAAAGGCACTGTTTCCAGTGCCTTCGAATTAAAGACTTGGTCTGCTGATTAACTGCTTACTACAAATAGACCGCTTTCGTCAGCATCAATGCGAATAGTGGATTCCGGTATTAGTTCACCCGCCAGCAATTGCTGGGCGAGTGGATTTTCCACCTGCACCTGTATCGCTCGTTTAAGCGGCCTTGCGCCAAACACAGGGTCGAAACCTGCATCGGCTAACTTGTCCATAGCTGCGGCAGACAAAGTAAGTTTGTAACCTTTTTCCGCCAATCGTGCTCTTAAGGAAGCAAGCTGAATTTTAGCAATAGACTTAATTTGCTCTTTGCCCAACGGATGGAATACCACAATATCATCCACACGGTTGATGAACTCGGGCCTGAAGTGCTGCCCTACTACGCTCATTACCGATGCTTTCATATCGTCATACTGACTTTCGTTGTGCTTATCTTGAATGATGTCCGAACCCAAATTAGATGTCATGATCACAACCGTATTTTTGAAATCTACGGTGCGGCCTTGTCCATCAGTCAGTCTGCCGTCATCCAGCACCTGAAGTAAAATGTTGAATACATCAGGATGTGCCTTTTCAACCTCATCCAATAAAATTACGGAATAAGGCTTGCGACGCACCGCTTCGGTTAAGTAGCCACCCTCCTCATAGCCAACGTAGCCAGGAGGCGCACCTACTAAACGAGCGACCGAGTGTTTTTCCATAAACTCAGACATATCGATACGCACCATGGCGTCTTCAGTATCGAACATAAAGCCAGCCAAGGCTTTGCAGAGCTCAGTTTTACCTACGCCCGTTGGACCTAGAAACAAGAATGAGCCAATTGGACGGTTTGGATCGGCAAGCCCCGCACGTGAACGGCGAATAGCATTTGATACTGCTTCAACGGCTTCTTCTTGCCCTACTACACGTTTATGAAGGACATCTTCCATACGCAACAGCTTCCCGCGCTCGCCTTCAAGCATTCTCGCTACAGGAATACCTGTCCATCGCGAGAGCACATCTGCAATTTCAATATCCGTTACTTTATTTTTAAGAAGCGTGGTCTCACGGGTTTCATTTTCAGCCGCCTGTTCGAGCTTGGCTTCAAGCTCAGGAATACGGCCGTACTGAAGTTCCGACATACGATTCAAATCAGATGCTCGACGGGCAATTTCTAAATCTAGCTTTGCTTGTTCAAGTTCCCCTTTGATGGTTTGGGTACCCTGCATGGCATCTTTTTCATCTAGCCATACTTTTTCAAGCTCTGCATACTTGGTTTCTGCTTGCTCGCGCTCAAGTTCAATCATTTCGAGGCGCTTATGACTCGCATCATCTGTTTCTTTGGCCAGAGCTTGCTCTTCCAACTTAAGCTGGATAATCCTGCGCTCCAAACGGTCCATATCCTCTGGCTTAGAGTCTATTTGCAAACGAATGCTAGAGGCCGCTTCATCAATAAGGTCGATGGCTTTATCGGGCAATTGACGGTCACTAATATAACGATGCGACAAACTTGCCGCTGCGACAATAGCTGGGTCAGTAATATCTACGGAGTGATGGAGTTCATAACGCTCTTTTAAGCCTCGAAGAATAGCAATAGTGTCCTCTACGCTTGGCTCTTCAACCAATACTTTCTGAAAACGGCGTTCTAGCGCAGCGTCTTTTTCAATGTACTGACGATATTCGTCTAGCGTGGTTGCCCCCACACAGTGAAGTTCACCGCGTGCCAGCGCCGGTTTAAGCATATTCCCCGCATCCATGGCGCCATCGCCCTTCCCTGCACCTACCATGGTGTGCAGTTCGTCAACGAATAGAATGACGCGGCCTTCTTCTTTAGCCAATTCGTTAAGAACGGCCTTTAAACGTTCTTCAAACTCACCGCGGTATTTAGCCCCAGCCACTAACGCGCCCATATCTAGGGCAAGAACGCGCTTGTTCTTCAATCCTTCAGGCACTTCACCGTTAATAATGCGCTGCGCTAACCCTTCTACAATCGCCGTTTTACCTACACCAGGCTCACCAATAAGCACGGGGTTGTTTTTTGTTCTGCGCTGCAGAACTTGAACGGTACGGCGAATTTCGTCATCACGTCCAATTACCGGGTCGAGCTTGCCTTGTTCCGCTCGCTCAGTTAAGTCTGTGGTGTACTTTTCAAGGGCCTGGCGCACATCTTCAGCGTTAGGGTCTGTCACCTTCTGTCCGCCACGCATATCATCTATCGCGCTTTCAATAGCGTCTTTGGTGATATTCAAACTTTTAAGGATCTCACCCAATCGCCCTTTATCTTCAAGGGCTGCTAACACGAAGATCTCCGACGTTATATATTCGTCTTTTCGTTGCTGAGCAATCTTGTCGCAAAGGTTAAGTAAAATGCCACTGTCTTTGCTTAATTGAACATCACCACCAATGCCTTCAATTCTAGGTAAACGTTCAATAGCCTGACTCAAAGCAGAACGAAGTGCGTTAACATTAATGTTAGCTTGATCAAGCAACGGGCGTACTGAACCACCTTGCTGATTCAGCATGGCGGTCATTAAGTGGACAGGTTCAATGTATTGATGATCTCGCCCCAATGCGAGTGATTGAGCATCGGATATCGCGAGCTGAAATTTACTGGTAAATCTATCTAGTCTCATAATCTCAACCTAATAAGTGAACAACTATACCTGCGGTAACACACCGCGATTACGAACATTTTAACTCTCGCGGAGTGGGCAATGCTCTATGAGGAATGGTATTGCTTATGTTCTAGTTATGTAGGCTGCGCAATTGTGATTCAAGTATGAGATTGAAAAGTTAGCCAAAAAGATAACAAATACTGTAGAAACTTTGATGTAGCGCAAATAAATGATGGGATTAAGAACTAATGCCCATAGGATTAGATATCTAAAGCATACCTATTACGCTGACCATGCGCCCAGTTTTGCGTTTGTTTTGATGAGTGGCTCTCCGATGCGAATAGAAGCGTCGCTCGTCAGTGTAAGTACACAGGTTACTTTGCGTGATATCTTCAACACCAGCTTGCTGCAATTGCATCTGTGCAACTAAAGGTAAATCTAAAAGGTATTTACCCTCATTACTACTATTGGCAACGGCGCCGGCTACATGGCGAAATTTACTCGCCAGTTGAGCATCCACTTCATAGCAAGAACCGCTGATTGCGGGGCCTATCCAAGCCATGATTTTATTTGCATCGCAGTTAAATTGCCCAACAGCATTTCTGATAATATTAGTCTCAAGCCCTTTCCACCCCGCATGAACTGCTGCCACTTCTTGTCCACTCTCATCACATAATAGGATGGGCACACAGTCAGCAGTCATTACGGCGCAAAAATATGAATTGGAAGAAGAATACGCTGCATCAGCAGTAGTATCCACACTTGGCAGTGACACCACGCGATTGCTGTGTATTTGCTCTAGCCACGTTATCTTTTCGCTGTGTGGAATCAGGCTTCTATTGGCTTTAACTAGTAAAAGATCATCTCCCACGTGCGCACCAACATTTAAGCCTGCAAAATCTCCCATACTAGCGCCCCCCAACCTTGTCGTTGTATAAGCGACAATATTAGAGGGGCATGACCACGCAGGCGTAACCAAATCCAGCGTGGATGAAAGAGGTGAATTTGCAGCTGACCACGTCATAAGCCCTACTCCATGCTTAAAGCATATCCTGAGGATTGTCCGCGGTGTCCTTTTTCACGGCTTTAAGCAAGTCCTGCATGTCTTGTGGCAGAGGTGCCTTCCAGGTCATCCACTCTTCGGTCTCAGGATGGAATAGCGATAGCTGAGCGGCATGTAACGCTTGGCGCTGGAATCCGCGAAGCGCAGCAATAAATTCCTCAGACGCACCTTTAGGTAAACGCGGACGCCCGCCGTACACCTGATCGCCTAACAGCGGATGCTTTATATGCGCCATATGCACGCGTATTTGGTGCGTACGACCAGTTTCAAGCTTTAAACGCAAATGAGTATAAGCGCGGAACTTTTCAATAACGCGATAATGCGTTACTGCTGGTTTACCCATTTCGCGAACTGCCATATGCGTGCGCTTTGTGGCATGCCTACCGATAGGTTCATCTACAATACCACCCGCAACCATAGTACCCAGAGCAATAGCTTCATATTCACGGCTCATCTCGCGGCGCTGTAGCTGGTCAACAAGGTGCGTTTGCGCAGGTATTGTTTTTGCTACTACCATTAAGCCCGTAGTGTCTTTGTCAAGACGGTGGACAATGCCTGCACGTGGAACTTTGTCAATTTCGGGATAGTGATTTAGCAATGCATTAAGCACTGTACCGCTTGGATTTCCCGCGCCAGGATGCACGACCAAATCAGCAGGTTTATTTATTACCAAGATGTGCTCATCTTCATAAACAATATCTAGCGCAATGTCTTGCGCAACACTTGTTACCTGCACGTCCATTTCAGCTTGTACAGTAATGAGTTCATCCATTTGCATTTTGTGTCTTGGGACGGTGATCACTTCACCATTTACCGCAACATTTCCGTCCTGAATCCAAGTTTTTAACTTAGAACGAGAATATTCAGGGAACAAATCAGCCAAAACCTGATCTAAGCGTAAACCAAAATGCGCAGCTTCCGTTGAAGCTTCTAGTTGTATTGTGTTCGGCGACTGTGTCATAACACCATTGATTACGTCTAAAAAAGGGTATTATAACAAGTATTCACGCTGTACACTGCCTTGTTTACGTTTTTGTATGGTTTTTCTCGTCGTTAGTACGTTAGAATGCAATTAAAGTGTTGTTGTTTAACACATGAGCTTAGACAGCGAAGTATTAAACTGTTTAGCAGGAAAATAGAATTATTATGAAATCATTTCGTCTACTGGCTCCCGTTTTATTGGGCGCTATGGTATCTGTCGCAGGATGTAGTTCTTCAGATAAAGAAGAGAAAGCCGTTTTAGCTAACATGGGTGCACAGCAACTGTACGACAGAGCAAAGCAAAGCATGGAGGTCGGTAACTTTAGCGCGGCTGCTCAAACGTTAAGTGCGCTAGATTCCCGTTACCCGTTTGGTCCACTGTCTCACCAAGTACAGCTAGATCTTATTTACAGCTACTATAAGTCGGGTAAGAACGAAGAAACACTTGCCACTATCGACAGATTTATCCGTCTTAATCCTAATCATTCGGATGTTGACTACGCTTATTACATGCGTGGCTTAACTAACATGGAATCAGACAGCAACCTATTCCAAGAGTTAATGAACATCGATCGTACGGATAGAGACCCTTCAAAATCCCGCGCAGCGTTTGAAGACTTTCGTCGTTTGATTCAGCAGTATCCAGACAGCAAGTATGCGGCTGATGCGAAGCAGCGTATGGTTCATATTAAAGATCGCTTAGCGCGTTATGAAATTGCTATAGCACGTTTTTATATGAGACGAGAGGCTTACGTTGCTGCTGCCAACCGTGGTCGCTATGTTATTGAGCACTTCCCGAACACTACGCAGGTCCAACAGGCCTTGGAAATTATGGTTTCAAGCTACGAGCAGCTTGGTCTTACAGAGCTTCGTGATAACGCAATGAAGACACTTAGACTTAACTATCCGGACAGCGAGTTTATTAGCTAGTCGAAGAGAGTTTGAGACGCGAACGACTATAGAACATTAATAATTAAAACGAAAAAACGCACTTAAGTGCGTTTTTTGTTATTTAGCGATTGTAAGCACAGTAGCTGATAAGCAACTGTTTTAAACCTTAGCGGAAGAAAAGGTGGCTAAATGGGTTTAATAGTCTCGCTAAACCGGAAGTAAAGTGTAATGGCTGATCTACAATGCTAAACACTAAGCAACCGTCTTTTCCTTCAGCCCTGGGAGTATGGGTTTTTTCACCATCCATGAAAATGAAGTCGCCAGTATCGTAACGGCTGAGCCCGTCACTAAATTCGCCATCAATAACTAACGTGTACTCTGTTCCTCTATGAGTATGCTCTGGCACACTTCCGCCACCGCCCATAAATATAAAATTGGCTACGCCCTGATTACCTAAATCAACCGGGGCCTGCCATAGCTTACCGACTAAACTTGACCAGTTTCCAGTCTTGTCGATATATCGGTGAAGGGTTCGAGGTAAAGTAAACGTTCTGCCATCCAATTCAATAGAACTTAAATTTTCTGATTTAGATGGTGCCCGAGGCTTTTTAAACGTCTCTCGATATTCAGAAACGTTGGCAGTATCAACACCGCCATTCGGTGATTGTGGGAGTTGGGTGATTTGTGAAAACATATCGCCAAACTGAAGCGAAGCATCAGAAGTCGCGAAAGCATTCTCACTTACAGCTGACACCATTTGTGCAGCTAAGCTTTCTGTTTCGATCTCAACAAATCGTTGGCACTTCGGACACATATCGCAATGTGCCGAAACCATCAAAGATATAGCAGGTGACAGCGTGCCCTCAACGAAATCTTTAAGTTGTTGGGCACTGGGATGAAACCTAATCATTATCGTTTAACATGACCTTTAATCGTTGAAGCGCCAAACGCGTACGGGACTTTACCGTACCTAACGGAATAGAAAGTTCGTCGGCAACTTCTTGTTGAGACTTGCCATCAATGTAGATAGCTTCAACTACCGCTTTTTGTTTTACCGGCAGTGATTCAAACAAGTGACCAATTTGCTCTAAAGTAACTTGCTCGTCAAGCGGCGCTTCATTAGCATCCGCAGTTTGCTCACAAAGCACTGGCCACAAATCATCAGAACACACGTCTTCTTTTCGGTTCTGTAGCTTACGCAACATGTCAAAACGTATATTACGCGCAATTGTAAAAATCCATGTCGATGGAGACCCTTTCTCGGCATTAAAAAGATGTGCTTTTTGCCAAACGTTTGACATGGTGTCTTGAACAAGTTCCATCGCTAACGCCTCATTTCCCATTTGTTTCAATGCATATGAGCGCAAGCGAGGTGCGAAATAGTTAAATACTCTAGCAAAGGATCGTTTGCATCTGGCGTCAGCAACCGCCACAAGGTAATCAGACATTTCAGTAGCACATTCTTTAGGTTTGATTGTGCTGTTACTTTGTTCCAAAGGAATTCCAACTAACATAAGATTCGTCCGCTTTTCCGTTTTGGTTGTATCATTCTACGACGTTCTGACTTAAAACGATTGCGAAAAACGCAAATGTTGGATTACGAATTTGTAATGTCAATTTCAACTCTCAATATTAAGCGATTAGTGCAGAGAGATAATTTAGCAAACTAGTACATTCTCTTTGCGCTAAAAAATGCTGCTTTTGCGAGCCATCGACTGGCAATAACTCTAACCATCGATTTAATACCCAGTTGGGACAATTAAATTTCGGTGATTCATACAACGACGCCAGTTCTTCGTAATTTCCAAATATTTCTTTAAGCCGCTCGTCCATAGGCGCTATTTGTTGAGGGGCCAAATCGCATTTCCAAGGTTCTAACACCTTACAACTTCCAGTGCGAAGGCCATCTTTTTCAACTTCAATGCTACTTACCTCAACTAAATGAGAACCAGCAACCTTTATGCCAAGCAAACCATCGTCGAGCATATCAAAGTCGACAACCTGTGCGTATGTCCCTATTTTATGGATGTGTTCGTTTGAGCCTTTGTCTCCGTTTGCGTTTAGCATACACATCACAAAGCCTTTATTTTCGGCGCATGCCTGCTTAACCATACGCACATATCTAGGTTCAAAAATACGCAATGCCATTCTGCCTTCAGGCAAAAGGTGCGCAGATAAAGGAAATAAGGGAAAACGTTCTACACTCATACTCAACACTTCCGAAAACACGGAAATACTTACGCGACTGAGTACAAATAGGATCGAATGGGAAAATTTTTCACGGATAAACGGAGAAACATGATCTTAAGTTCAGCAATTAATGTAATTTAGTTTTTGTATAAAATTACTAACAGATTTTAGATCAGAGACTTGCAGTCAATAATTAAAAAAATTTTTGTAAGGTTCAGAGAAAATCATAACTGAATGATTTATCAGTACTCAAGATTTTAATGTAAAGGAAGCTGTATGGATGTCATCGAGCGCTTTTGTAAAATTTACACAGATATATGTCAGATATCCCCAGATGACTTGGAAGACATCTATGCCAGTAATATTAAATTTATAGACCCCATCACTATGCACAGCGGGATAGACGAAGTTAAAAGTTATTTTTCTAACCTTCTTACACAAGCCGAAACGTGCAAGTTTGATATAGCAGACATCCTCTACTGTTCTCAACAAGCCGGCCATAGTCAATCCAAGGTGACTCACGTTGTAAATTGGACAATGACCCTCGTACTGAAAAACAATGCGAAAAAGATCACGCTAGACGGTACAACACAACTTGGTGTTGACGGTGACATCATCATCTACCACAAAGATTATTATGATTTGGGCGAAATGGTTTACGAACACGTACCTATCTTAGGTTTTATAATCAAAAAGATAAAAGGGAAGCTGGCAAAATGAAGAGTATCTTAATTACTGGCGCAACATCTGGAATAGGTAAAGCATTAGCAATCAAGTGTGCCGATAATGGGTATAGTGTCATTGCTTGTGGAAGAAACAAAGAAGCCCTTGATGAACTTAGCAAATATAGCAATATTAGCGGTTGTCAGTTTGATGTGTCAGATCTAGAAGATACGAAGCGAGCATTAGCAAATGTTAGGTTTGATATTGCTGTACTCAATGCTGGTACTTGTGAATATGTAGACCTTGAAGATTTCGAGCCAGACATGTTCCGCCGAGTTTTCGAGCCTAATTTCTTTGGCGTAGTTCACTGTGTTAACGCGCTACTCCCACAATTGAAAGATGGCGACAAGTTGGTCATAGTCGACAGTATGGCTCGTCTATTACCTTTCACACGCACTCAGGCCTACGGCTCTAGTAAAGCTGCCCTTCACTACTTCACGAAGTCCTTAGAAGTCGATCTTCACCATAAAGGCGTGAAAGTACAGGCAGTCTCACCAGGGTTCGTTGAAACACCTTTGACTGACAAAAACGACTTTGAAATGCCGATGAAAATTAGCGCTGACGAAGCCGCTGAAGCTATGCTTAAAGGAATAGAAAATAATAAGCAAACCGTTTTCTTCCCTCGTTTCTTTGGGTTTATCCTACGCTTTATGCATATATTGCCTACGCCAATTCAAAGACGCCTATCCTTGGCCATGCGAGAAAAACAATAAGAGAAGTAAAAATGAATAATAAGATTGCCATCATAGGCACAGGTATTTCAGGGTTAACCTGCGCACACCTTCTAAACCGACAGAACGACATCACAGTTTATGAAGCGAATGACTACATTGGTGGTCATACGGCAACAAAGAAAATCGATGATAATGGTCAGACTCATCACATTGATACCGGCTTTATCGTTTTCAATGACTGGACCTACCCTAACTTCATTAAGCTTATTACTCAGCTAAACGTTGACTACCAACCAACAGAGATGAGCTTCTCTGTTATGAGTAAAAAAGCAAACTTAGAATACAATGGTAATAACTTAAACAGCTTGTTTGCACAGCGACGTAACATTCTTCGACCTAAGTTTTGGCGCATTGTTAAAGACATACTGACGTTCAATAAAGCGTGTAAAGCCATGGTGGCTGAAGAGCGCGACACGTCTTCGTTAACGCTGGAAGATGTTATTAAAGAATTAGGGCTAAGCGACGATTTCGCGCGCTACTATATACTACCTATGTGTGCCGCTATTTGGTCTAGTAGCCTAGAACAAACGAGGAAGTTTCCATTAACCTTCTTCTTGCAGTTTTTTAATAATCACGGCCTGCTCAATATTACCGACCGACCACAGTGGTACACGATTAAAGGTGGCTCTAGCCAATATATACCGCCATTGGTTGCACCATTTGAGTCTAAAATTAAATTATCTACGGCTGTAGTTTCTGTGGCCAAACGCGATGATAAGTGGGAAGTTACTGATTCATCTGGTGCAGTTGCGACGTTCGATCATGTCGTGTTTGCGTGTCACAGCGACCAAGCGTTAAAAATGATTCATTCCCCTACTTCACTGCATAGAGATATCCTTGGCAATATTCCTTTTGCGGAAAATGATGTAGTCATGCACAAAGACACAGGCCAATTACCAAAGAGAAAGTTAGCGTGGGCAAGTTGGAACTACAGCTTAAAAGAGGATGCAAGCGAGGAAGCCCGCCCCGCTTCTGTCACCTACAATATGAACATTCTCCAGCGATTAGAAGCGGAGAATACGTATTGCGTAACGCTCAATAATACGCCTGAAATTGACAACAAGAGTATTTTGCGAAGCTATCAATACGCTCACCCTCAGTACAGTGCCAACATGGTTGAAGCGCAGTCACGTAGAAGTGAGATTTGCGGCGTAGATAATTTACATTTTTGTGGCGCATACTGGTACAACGGTTTTCATGAAGACGGCGTTACCAGTGCACTAGACGTTTGTGCTCGTTTTGGTGAAACACTGTGATAGAAAGCGCGATATATAAAGGCAAGGTATATCATCAACGTTTCAAGCCTACCCAACACAAGTTTGACTACGACATTTATCTGTTTTGGTTAAAACTGGAAAGTGAGGAACTGAAAGTGCTATCGGATACGCTGAAGTATTTTAGCGCGCACACCAAAGCACGAGTTCGATTCAAGCGAGAAGACTATCTAGGTGACCCTTCCATTTCTTTGAAACAAGCCGTGTTGCAAAGAATGACCGAATTAAATGATGGTAAAGCGCTAAGCGGCGACGTTTTTATGCTAGGTCAGTTACGCATGTGGGGGCTGTATTTCAGCCCAGTTAACTTTTATTACCTTCGCAATGCTGAGGGTAAATATACTCATATGCTTGCTGAGGTTAGCAATACTCCTTGGAATGAGCGCCATCACTATCTGGTAAACCTAAACAGCCAAGCCGATACACCTAAGGCTTTTCACGTGTCGCCTTTTAACCCTATGGATATGACCTATAAATGGTCGATTTCCCAGCCTTCGTCTAGACTTTCTTTAGCGATGGATTGCGTAAGAGAAGACAAAGAATTTAGCGCTGGGATTAATTTGACTAAATTTACTTTAGATAATGCGAATCTATCTGCCGCACTTAAACGTATACCCAGTATGACGATAAAAACCGTGGCCGGAATTTATTGGCACGCGCTTAAGCTATTGCTGAAACGAACGCCACTATATACACACCCAGAAAAGAGTCAGGAACAATAACAATGTCTTTCGGTGAATCTGTACTACTGACCACCTCAGAGGTCTCTTTTGTAGATAAAACTTGTAGAACACTATTTTTGAAGTGTTTAAATCAGCTTCCATTTGGTCGCTTAACTATTCAAGAAAACGGCGATGTCGTGGCGCGTTTCGGCACAGACGAAAGTGACTTGCGCGCTACAGTAAATATCAAAAATGTGCAAGCCTATCGACAGTTATTACTTGGCGGCAGTGTGGGCGCTGGCGAGGCGTACATGGACGGGTTATGGGACAGTGACGATGTAACAGCCGTAGTAAGGATTTTCGCACGAAACTTACCCACCCTTGATGAGTGGGAAAATAAGTTTAAGTGGCTAACCATGCCCATTAATAAAATTCAGCATTTTGCGCGTCGAAACACAAAAGACCAAGCTAAAAAGAACATTGAAGCGCATTATGATTTGGGTAATAAGCTTTATACCCGGTTTCTTGACCCGACAATGATGTATTCATCAGCTATATACCCTGACCCGAATGCAACGCTAAACGACGCGCAGAATTACAAACTGAAAGCCATCTGTGACAAATTACAACTTACCGAAGCAGACCACCTCTTAGAGATAGGTACTGGCTGGGGCGGCCTTGCAGTTTATGCTGCGAAACATTACGGCTGCAGTGTCACCACCACGACTATTTCAGAAGAGCAGCACGCATGGGCGAAAGATTGGATTGAACGGGAAGGATTAGAAAGTAAAATTACCTTACTTAAAAAAGATTATCGTTTGCTTGAAGGTAAATATGACAAACTAGTATCCATTGAAATGATTGAAGCGGTTGGCAAAGAGTATTTAGGAAACTTTTTTGAAAAATGTGCTTCTCTTTTGAAAGACGACGGACTTATGTTACTTCAGTCGATAACCATCGACGATAGACGTTATGACAGCTACTCAAAGAGCGTAGACTTCATACAGAAATACATTTTCCCGGGTGGTTTTTTACCATCGCAATACCAGTTAAATGCACACCTTAAAAAGTACACGAATATGATGATCCGTGACTTACATGACATTGGTGTGGACTATGCAAAAACGCTAAACCATTGGTATGAAGCATTTATCTCGGCGAAAGATGAATTATTGAATGATGGTTACGACGAACGCTTTATGCGTATGTGGACCTATTACCTCAAATACTGCGAAGGTGGCTTTTTAGAAAGAACCATTAGCACTGTACAACTTGTTATATCTAAACCTCAGTACAGAGAAGAACTAGCTAGAGTTTGATTGTCGTTGCTGGGTAGGTAATTATCTATGCGGATTGGTATGAGTACCCAGCAAGCAATTTTAAACCAAAAAGCGGTGCCATATGGCACCGCTTTTTAGTGGATATTGTAATTCAAAAGAGTACCGCTTAATCGTCTACCACTGATATAGGTTTGGATATCATTGGTTTACCTTGGTTAATATTAATTTCCACTCGGCGATTCTTAGCTCTATCACTCGCGGTCGTGGCATTTTCGACGATAGGATTAGTATCAGCTTTGCCAACCACAGACATACGGCTTTCATCAAACCCAGGCGCTGTCCGCATAGCTTCGGCCACCGCTACTGCCCGTTGTGATGATAAATCCCAGTTTGAGCGATAGAGCTCATTGGCAATATGCTGTCCGTCACTATGGCCCGAAATCTCGATTTCTCCAGGCACATCCGCTAACAATGAACCAATTTTTCTTAATACGGGCTGAAATTGTGGCTGCAAGAAAGCAGACCCTGCTGAGAACGAACCATTCTCGCGAATACGAATAGTAAGCTGCTGCCCCAGCGACTCCATTTCTACCGACCCATCTAAAATTTGCTTTTCTAATTGTTGGGCCACTTTTTTCATCAACTCAGCCATTTGAGATTGGTCTGTACTTTGCTCAGCGGATGAAGATGACTCAGTAGCCGTTTGTTGAGACTGACCGCCCCGTTGTTCGCCACGCTGCTTTTGCCTGCCGCCGGCCGAGTCCTCGTTTCCAGCTTGGAACTCTAGCATTTGTTGGGTCATTTCGTTGGTTTGCTGCTGAATGGACTCAATTGGTGTTGGGTCGGGTTTACCCGGGCGAAACTCCATGGCTATAACGCTAGTGCCCTTTGGAATATCTTTTACTTCGATTTTGTTTTGTACACCGAATGCAAACTTCATTGAGCCAGCTATTTGCTTAAATTTAAGTACGTCCATTTCGGAGAATGAAAGCAAAAGTACAAAGAAGCACATAAGCAGTGACATTAAGTCTGCGAAGGTTCCCATCCAAGCTGGAAGCCCCTCGGGGGGGCATTTTGGGCATTCTTCTTCGGCCATTACTCTTCCTCTGCGCTTCCACGCTTACTTGCAGCAAGGTAGTTTTTCAGTACGCCTTCAATAACTCGCGGGTTTTGACCGTCAGCGATACCGACAATACCGTCAAGAACAAGGCTTTGATTGAGCTTTTCTTCCCCTGCTCGCACAGAAAGTTTGAATGCTATTGGCAAACAGATAACGTTGGCGAAAAAAGCGCCATACAGCGTGGTGAGTAGTGCTACCGCCATTGCCGGGCCGATAGCTTTCGGGTCATCCATGTTTGACAGCATGGCAACCAAACCAATCAAGGTACCGATCATACCCATGGCGGGTGCAATATCGCCCATACCTTTAAAAAACGAGGCACCAAAATCATGTCGTTCTGACGTCATAGAAATATCTTTAGCAAGTGTCTCTCTGACCACTTCGATATCGTGCCCATCCACCAACATGTCGACACCTTTTTGCATAAACTCGTTAGAGATTTCCGCTTCCTCTAAAGCCAAGAAGCCACCTTTTCGCGCCGCATCCGCCATCTCTACGATTTTCTCAATAAGCTCTTCTGGTGATTCAATCTTGAACATGAATGCTTTACCAGCAATCTTACCTGCACCGAAGAACTGACCTAAAGTAAATTGTGACAAGACAACAAATAAAGTCCCACCAAACACGATCAATATCGATTGGACGTCGATGAACATGCCTAAGCTGCCGCCTAGAATCATAGCCATAACTATGAAACCAATGGCGCCCAACATACCTATGACGGTTGCTAAATCCACTCACTCTTCCCCATTTATGCGCAGTCAGTGCTGTTAATGTACAAATATTCTATCGGCAAAGGATAAAAATACTAAAACGACATTATTGAAAAATATCATATTTATTTGTTTTTTATTAAGTGTGACTTTAAAAAACCCTGTTCAAAGGTTTGCTATACATCGTCCTTGCTTACAGCGTTCGCTTACCTGTCAGAACACGCATGCACCCTACTATTTAAAGTAATGTAGCCACTTATTTCGAATATAGCACAATATCTTCCTATTCAACGTGGTCAGTCTGCATGAAAAAAAAGCTATATTACTGTGATATAGGCGATATACGGACAAACCATTTGACCCTTGTGCGGCCCTCGGTTAATGTGCGCGGTACACGTATTTTGGCCAATGTATTGAGTGTTTTTATGACGACAGAAAAAGCATCAGCGTCTTTTGAAGAAACTTTATCAGAACTAGAAGCTATCGTTAACGAAATGGAAAACGGTGATCTGCCTCTTAATAAAGCACTGGAAAAATTTGAACGAGGCATAGCGTTATCTCGTCAAGGCCAGCAATCACTTGAAAACGCCGAGCAAAAAGTAAAAATATTGCTTAGTGAACAAGGCGAAGAAACGCTTCAGACTCTTCCTGAAAGTGAACAGCCGTAAAACGTTCATTTTTAACTTACAGGCGACCTATGAATTTTTCTGCTTTGCATCAGCAAGTGAAACAGCAAACTGATGCATCCCTTCTTACCTTAATTGATGATTTACCCGATTACGCACCGCGCCTTAAAGATGCAATGCGTCACGCATTGCTTGCAGGTGGCAAGCGCATGCGCCCACTACTAGTGCAGGTTGTAGGAAACACGCTAGACGTGCCCAAAAAAGATCAGATGGCTATAAGCATGGCTATCGAGTGCGTGCACGCCTACTCGTTAGTTCATGATGATTTACCAGCCATGGACGATGATGATTTACGTCGCGGAATGCCAACGTGTCATATTGCCTTTGATGAAGCTACAGCTATTTTAGCTGGCGACGCGCTGCAAGCCCTCGCATTCACGGTGTTAGCCGATGCGCCACTAAGTGCGTACGCCGAAACGAAGCGTGGTCAGTTATTGTCTGTACTCGCAAAAAGTGCTGGCTACGTAGGCATGTGTGGTGGCCAGGCTATTGACCTAGCCAGTACAGGTCAAGCCATCTCGATAGAAGAACTGAAACAGCTTCACAAACTAAAAACTGGGGCTTTGCTGAAGGCCTGTGTTGAAATGGTCGCTATTGTCAGTGAAGGCTTACTGCCACAAACTAAAACTGATTTAATGGCTTATGCCGCCGACATTGGGCTAGCTTTTCAAGTTCAAGACGACATTTTAGACGTTGAAGGCAGCAGCGAGAAATTAGGTAAACCGGCAGGGTCAGATGAAGCATTGGGTAAAAACACGTTTCCCGCCAAGCTTGGAATGGCTGGCGCTAAACAAGAATTAGAAATGCTTCACGATAATGCACTTCAAGCATTGACGCGTTTACCCTACAATACCGACAGTTTAATTGCGTTTAGCGAGCTTTTGGTGAAACGTGACCATTAGCCACGCGCCATGTTGAAAAAGATAATAAGTACATGAGTTTAGATCTCCAACATTACCCAACGCTTGCGCTTGCGCAAACACCTGAAAAATTGAGGCAGCTGCCCCAGGATAAATTACGCGAGCTCGCCGATGAGTTGCGTGAGTACTTACTTAATAGCGTAAGCCAAACCAGTGGTCACTTCGCTTCCGGTTTAGGCACGGTAGAGCTTACTGTCGCGTTACATTATGTATACAACACACCTTTTGACCGTTTGTTGTGGGACGTAGGGCACCAAGCCTATCCTCATAAAATTCTCACTGGCCGTGCGGAGCGCATGAGTACCATTCGTCAAAAAAATGGCCTGCATCCTTTTCCATGGCCGCCTGAGAGCGACTATGACACCTTTGCCGTAGGTCATTCTTCCACATCGATTAGCGCCGCGCTGGGTATGGCGGTAGCGGCAGAAAAAGAAGGTGAAGACCGCAAAGTGGTGGCCGTTATCGGCGATGGCGCAATGACCGCAGGTATGGCATTTGAAGCCCTTAACCATGCAGGTGATATCAAAAAAGACATGGTGGTTGTACTTAATGACAACGAAATGTCTATATCTGAAAACGTAGGGGCGTTAAACAGCCACCTAGCCCGTTTGCTAACGGGTAACTTTTTCAACTCAATACGGGATGGCGGCAAAAAGCTACTAAGCAACGTACCACCTATTAAAGAGTTCGCTAGCCGCGCAGAAGAGCACCTTAAAGGTATGGTTGTGCCCGGTACTATCTTTGAAGAGTTAGGCTTTAATTACATCGGTCCTATCGACGGTCACGATGTAAACGCTGTAGTCGATACCCTTCGCAATATGCGTAACTTTGAAGGTCCCCAGCTTTTACATGTTGTGACAAAGAAGGGTAAGGGCTACGCCGTTGCTGAAGAAGACCCTATTAAATTTCACGCGGTGCCAAAATTTAATCCGGCAGATAATGCTCTGCCAAAATCGAAGCCCTCTGCCCCAACCTACTCTGCTATTTTTGGAAAATGGCTATGTGATATGGCCGCCCAAGACCCAAAACTAATGGCTGTAACACCTGCAATGCGTGAAGGTTCTGGCATGGTTGAGTTTTCTCAGCGTTTTCCCGAACAATACTTCGATGTTGCCATTGCCGAACAGCATGCTGTGACCTTTGGCGCCGGTCTTGCCAAAGACGGTATGAATGCGGTTGTTGCGATTTATTCATCGTTCCTTCAGCGCGCTTACGATCAGCTTATTCACGATGTGGCAATTCAAGACTTACCGGTATTATTTGCTATAGACAGAGCGGGTATTGTAGGCGCCGATGGCCCTACTCACCAAGGTGCGTTTGATATTGCTTTCCTTCGCTGCATTCCAAATATGGTCGTTATGGCACCTTCAGACGAAAATGAATGTCGTCAAATGCTCTATACAGGCCATAAGCTACAAAAGCCGGCTGCTGTTCGTTACCCTCGCGGTGCTGGCATGGGCGTTACACCAGATGAGGCGATGACGGAACTTGAAATAGGTAAATCACGTACCTGTCGAGAAACCGCTAAAGCTAAACCTGAAAGTGTTGCTATTTTGAATTTCGGCTGCTTACTGCCCTACGCGCTTGAAGCTGCAGAAGCTATTGATGCAACGGTTATTGACATGCGCTTTATAAAACCACTAGATGGCGATGCCGTTTTAAAAGCTGCAAATGAACACAGCGCACTTATCACGTTAGAAGACGGCTGTATTATGGGTGGTGCAGGTAGTGCGGTGCTTGAACACTTGCAGCAAAATGGTGTTCTTAAGGCAGTTAAAATGTTAGGTCTGCCTGATAGCTTTATTCTGCAAGGTACACAACAGGAAATGTATAAAGAGCATGGCTTAGATGCTGAAGGAATTATTGCTGCAGCAAATAGTTTTATAGCCAATTAGCTATAAAGCTAGCTTTGTAAAAGCGACTATTATGCTTTTCGTTTAAGTTAGAGATTAAAAAGCCCGCAAACTGCGGGCTTTTTCGTGATGCATTTCGCTATTGTCTGTCTTTTTATTGCCTAACTTCTCTCTGTAGCCAATCTATGAGAGCGGCCTTGAATCTTCACTTTTAGCTAGAACAACGCCAGAGCTGCTGGCCAGAACACCATTAATAAATGTAAACAGCCACACGCCATGGCACCAGCAAGAATATCATCCAGCATAATGCCTGTACCGCCGTGTAAGCGCTTGTCGATAATACCTATTGGCCAAGGCTTTAAGATGTCGAAAAGTCTGAACAGAACAAAGCCCACGAGTAAAGATGACGCTGAGATAGGTACAAATAGAAAGGTGATAAACATGCCCGCTATTTCATCCCACACAATAGAGCCGTGATCGTGTACCTGCATATCGTCTGCAGTCTTGCCACACAGATAGATACCTACCACTGAAAATATCAGCGTAAGCGCGATGAAGGAAACCACAGAAATCTGGCTGCATGCTACAAGTAGCGGTAGTGCAGCAAGAGAGCCAAATGTACCCGGCATAAAAGGAACAAGCCCGCTACCAAAACCGAGTGCGAGAAAATGAACAGGATTTTTCAGACTCACTCTAGCGCGATATTCCGCCTGCATGCTTCTTCCTTTATTCACTATTGTAAGATGTAGTTTGCCTAAAAGGCGTGCTCGTAGCCAGATGCATTAGCTGGCGTATACTTTTCGTTATCTTTTAGCAACGAAAGTGAACCGCTATGCCCGGTTAATTGGCCAATACACGTGGCTTTTACATTCGTACTTGCCAACGAAGTTTCAAGGCTACCGCGCTGCTCTTCACTTACAGTAAAAATAAGTTCGTAGTCATCGCCAGCGGATAATGCATATTCAATAGCTTGCTCAGGCGTAACTGCACTTGTTAGTGCTCGTGATAACGGTAAACGATCTACATGAACATTCGCACCGCAATTAGACGCTTTTAAAATGTGCCCTAAATCTGAAATCAAGCCATCAGAGATATCAATGCACGACGTTGCAATACGACGTATCGCCGTACCCACCGCAACACGAGGCGTTGGGAAGTAATGGCGATTAACCAAAACGTCTTTCGCTTCACCACTTACGCTGAGATTTTTTTGCAGAATATCTAAGCCCGCTCCTGCATCACCTAGTGTTCCGGTAACATAAAGCCAATCACCCGGCTTCGCGCCGCTGCGCGTTAGTTCCGAACCCGGCGGAATAAAACCTTGTGCAGTAATAGTAAACGCCATAGGGCCTTTTACTGTATCGCCACCGATAAGCTGAACAGAATAGTACTGAGTAAGCTCGTACAATCCAGATACAAAGTCATCTAACCAGGCTTCATCTACTTCAGGCAGTGACAAAGACAAGCTGATCCATGCGGGCTCAGCCCCCATAGCGGCAAGGTCACTTAAATTAACAGCAACGGTTTTGTAGGCTACAGACTTGGCCGGTGCATCTTTTAAAAAGTGCACGCCTGCGACAAGGGTATCTGTAGTAACGGCAAGTTGTTGGTTTTCAGGAACCGTTGTTACAGCACAGTCATCACCAATACCAATAACAACGTCTTTGCGTTTGTGGCCACTGTTTGAAAAATAGCGGCCGATAAGATCAAATTCTTTCACGGTAATTTTTAAACCCTTTTAGCGGCAATCCATGCCGCCACGGTAAGGTTAGTCGCGCTCGTCTTTGCGCAACGTGCGCACTGCTTTATCCAGTGCACCATTAATGAACTTATGGCTTTCTTCAGCACCAAATGCCTTAGCTAGCTCAATCGCTTCATTAATAATTACGCGGTAAGGTACGTCGATACGCTCAGTGAGTTCCAGCGTCGCAATGCGCAAGATGGCTTTTTCGATAGCGTCTAACTCTTCTGGCAAACGGCCAAGATAAGGCTTGATGGTTGCATCAAGTTTACTTGCGTTGTGTGCAACACCGCGAAGCAACGCTTGGAAATACGCCATGTCTACCTTTTGCATGTCGTTACTGGTGGCTAGCGCCAGTTCAACCTGCTGAATATCATTGTGACTCATTTGCCATGAATACACACCTTGAAGGGCGAGTTCACGGGCTTTACGACGAGCTGAAACTTTCACTTAATGTTTACCTTAAAGCTTTTCAACAGCATCGATAACGTTAACCATTTCTAGCGCGCCAAGTGCAGCTTCTGCACCCTTATTGCCCGCTTTGGTTCCCGAACGCTCGATAGCTTGTTCAATTGAATCTGTTGTGATTACGCCAAATGATACAGGTACGCCGTATTCAAGTGATACTTGCGCAAGACCTTTGTTGCTCTCGCCTGCTACGAAATCAAAGTGTGGCGTGCCGCCACGAATAACTGCACCAAGAGCGATGATGGCGTCAAATGACTTCTTCTCAGCTAATTTCTTAGCAATGACAGGTAACTCGTAAGCACCAGGTACACGTACTACCGTGATATCGTCATCGCTTACTTCACCGTGACGCTCTAGCGTGTCTAACGCACCTTCTAGTAAGCTTTCAACAACAAAGCTATTAAAGCGTGATACAACGATAGCAAACTTCTTACCGGTTGCTCTGATATTACCTTCAATTACCTGCATGGATTCATTCCTCGAGAAAAAACGGCGCGAAGTATACCATAACTGCGCCCAAACTAAATCGATTGTTTCTTTAACTTCAACTATTCGTAAACAGCCATTTTATGCTTAGCCAAATGTGGGGAGGGAATGCTGGTCGCAAACCCTCCACCGCATGGATGCGGTGGCGGAGCGTACAGGGATGTATTCACCGCGTGTTTGCGACCAGCATCCCCTTTCCACTTTCACTGTGGCCTAAACCCAAGTGCTAGTCGTGCACGTACTCTACAACTTCAAGGCCGTAGCCTGAAAGTGCATGATATTTAATTGGCTTACTAAGAAGTCGCATTTTGTGAACGCCCATTGAGGCAAGAATTTGGCTGCCTACACCAATAGTGCGCGACGACCCCTGCCAGTCGGCGCCAGCTGGGCGCTCGCCTCTATCTTCTGCGGCAAAGCGGCGTACCTGACTTTCAATATGCTCTTCTTTACCTAATAGCACCAATACGCCACCGTCTTCTGAAATTTTGCGCATGCCATCTGCAAGCGTCATCGAGCGATGAATACCGCGGGTAGACCCAAGAAGATCACTAAACGTATTGTGAAGGTGTACACGTACAAGTGTCGGCTCATCTTCTTTAATTTCGCCTTTTTTAAGTGCGAAATGAAGTTGGTTGTCGATGCTGTCTTTAAACGTGTGAAGCTCAAAGTCACCATACTCGGTTGGCATATTGCACTGAGCAACCTTCTGTATGGTGGTTTCATTGAGATTGCGATATTCAATTAAATCAGCAATGGTGCCGATTTTAAGATCGTGTTTTGCCGCAAACTTTTCTAGCTCAGGGCGGCGAGCCATAGTGCCGTCTTCATTGAGAATTTCTACAATAACCCCAGCTGGCTCTAAACCAGCCAAACGAGGTAAATCGACACCCGCTTCAGTATGACCTGCGCGATTCAGTACGCCGCCGTCTTTCGCAATTAATGGAAAAATATGACCTGGCTGCACAATATCTGTCGCTTTCGCGTCTTTCGCTACAGCAGCTTTGATTGTTGTCGCACGGTCGGCCGCTGAGATACCAGTGGTAACGCCAGTTGCAGCTTCAATAGACACAGTGAAGTTGGTAGAAAATTGCGCTTCGTTTTTATCAACCATCAAAGGAAGATTTAGCGTGCGGCAGCGCTCTTGCGTCATAGGTAAGCACACCAAGCCGCGGGCGTGGGTAACCATAAAGTTAATGGCTTCTGGCGTGACATGCTCTGCCGCCATGATTAAATCGCCTTCGTTTTCCCTATCTTCATCATCCATCAAGATAACCATTTTACCTTGGCGAATGTCTTCAATTATTTCTTGTGTAGTGTTAAATGCCATGTTGTGTGCTTCTTGTAGGGTTATTTTCTTAAAAATCCGTTCTCGGCAAGAAATGCCATGTCGATGCCTTTGCTTATAGGCTCGGCGGCTTTATCGCCTAGCATTAATCGCTCTAAATAGCGCGCAATAACATCAACCTCTAGGTTTACCGCTGTGCCCACTTTATAGCTTCCCATAATTGTTTCTTGCAGCGTATGAGGAATGATCCAAAGCATGAATTCTGCGCCGTTGACTTCGTTTACTGTCAAACTGATACCATCAACGGTGATACTGCCTTTATGGGCAATATATTTAGCCAAGGCTTCTGGCGCTTTCACCCAAAACTCGACGTAGTCTGAGTGCTTGATAATCTGCGTAACCTCGCCTACGCCGTCCACGTGACCTGACACAATATGACCGCCTAAACGGTCGCTTGGACGCATCGCTTTCTCAAGGTTCACCGTAGAGCCTGCGCTGTAATGTGCAAAGCCAGTCAATTTGATGGTCTCTGCCGACACATCTGCGCAATAATAGTCAGGGCCCATATCAGTCACTGTTAAGCAAACACCATTGGTCGCGATACTGTCGCCAAGTGCGACATCAGACATATCAAGCGTAGGTGACGCAACGGTAAGGCGAATATCGTTGCCTCGGTTATCAAGCTTTTTAATTTCACCTAGCGCTTGAATAATTCCAGTAAACATAAAGTTCCTCTTTAATCGCGTTAACCACGAGTGTTGCTAACATCAGGGCGAAAGATAAGCTTAATATCGTTCCCCACCTGACGATTTTCAATAAGCGAAAGCGAAATACATTCATTTAATGACGTAAACGCTGGCAAATTAACCATACTTATACCCTTTTCACCTAAAAGCTTAGGTGCTTGGTAGCAAATTAGCTCATCCACCAGCCCCTCTTGCAACAATGCACCGGCTAAGCCTGGGCCCGCTTCCACCCATACTTCATTATATTGCTTATCGCCTAATGCCGACATTAGTGTATGTAAGTTGAGTTTACCGTCTTTTTCATCTACCACTAGGTAGTGCTGTGTTGCCGTATCAGGATGGGATTGGGAAGTAGCTGTTAGGGTAATATTACCGTCGTTAAATAACGCGTAGTCTCGAGAAAGCTTGCTTTTGCCATCAACGACAACTCGAGCAGGCTGGCGAATTTGTTCAAGAGGATAATCAGTGAGCTGTGCTTCTTGTTCTCTAACCAACAAACTAGGGTTATCGGCTCTTACCGTACCTGAGCCTGTAAGTACAACGCAACTTTGTGCACGATACTGTTGCACATCCCGTCTTGCCTCTGCACCCGTAATCCACTGACTTACGCCATTTTGAAGGGCTATTTTCCCGTCCAGGCTAATGCCTAATTTTACACGAACGAAAGGCTTGCCAGTAAGCATGCGTTTGATGAAACCTGGGTTTAGTGCTGCAGCTTCTGCGGCCATCACATCGCTGACCACTTCAATACCTGCTTCTTGTAAGATGCTGATACCGTTACCGCATACATTTGGGTTAGGGTCGGTCATGGCAATAACCACTCGCGCCACTTTTGCTTCAACTAAAGCCACCGCACAAGGCGGTGTGCGGCCAAAATGACTGCATGGCTCAAGGGTAACGTAAGCCGTCGCGCCTTTTGCGCCTTGCGCTCGTGCGTTAAATGCTTGTCTTAATGCGTGTACTTCGGCGTGAGGAGTGCCAGCTTGGATATGATATCCCTGACCTATTAGCTGATTGTTTTCGTCAACAATTACGCAACCAACGCGAGGATTAGGAGAAGTGGTATAGCGCCCTTGTTGGGCAAGTTGAATGGCTTTTGCCATCCAAAAATAATCATTTTTAACCGTATCGTGGTTCACTTGGATTCCTGTTGTAGCCCTAAGTGCCTGAGGTTTTGGGTGTGCCCGACCTAGTCCCCTAATCGCGCTATTTCTTCTCCAAATTCACGAATGTCTTCGAAGGAACGATAAACAGAGGCGAACCTGACATAGGCGACTTTGTCGAGTTCTTTTAGGGCTTTCATTATGAGGTTGCCGAGCAATTCGCTACTCACCTCACGTTCCCCCGTTGCACGCAACTGTGACTTCAGTGAAAGGATGCACTGTTCAACTTTTTCAGTGCTAACAGGGCGCTTTTCAAGTGCGCGTTGCAAGCCTGCACGAAGTTTATCTTCATTAAATGGTTCACGTGAACCATCGCGCTTTATCACGCGGGGCATGACGAGCTCAGCACTTTCAAAGGTCGTAAAGCGCTCGTGACACACCATACATTCACGGCGTCTACGCACTTGCTGCCCTTCTGCAACCAAACGAGAATCAATAACTTTTGTTTCTTGTTCTGAACAAAACGGGCAAAACATGAATATTCCTTAAATATTGCGTACTTAGGTATTTAAATTGAACCTAGACTAGTTAGTCCAGCATTAGTACCAAAGTACGCAATAAAACACAAACCTATTTATTTATAAACAGGGAATTGTGCGCAAAGAGCAACCACTTCGTCTTGAACTCGCTTAATAACTGACTCATCGCCCATGTTATCTAGAATGTCGCAAATCCATGTCGCTACTTGCTTAGCTTGATCTTCTTTGAAACCTCGGCGAGTAATTGCTGGGCTACCGATACGAAGGCCGCTGGTTACAAAAGGTGAACGCGGATCATTTGGCACTGAGTTTTTGTTTACCGTGATGTTTGCTGCGCCTAGCGCCGCGTCTGCATCTTTACCCGTAATGTCCTTGTCGATTAGATCAAGTAGGAACAAGTGGTTGTCAGTACCGCCAGAAACGATGTTATAACCGCGCTCTTTCATTACAGCAACCATAGCTTTCGCGTTTGCAACAACCTGCTGCTGATACACTTTAAACTCTGGCTGTAGCGCTTCTTTAAAAGCAACCGCTTTAGCTGCAATTACGTGGCAAAGTGGGCCACCCTGGTTACCTGGGAATACCGAGCTATTAAGCTTTTTGTAAATTGCTTCGTCGCCACATGACGATAGGATCAAACCACTACGCGGACCCGCTAGGGTTTTGTGAGTAGTCGTAGTTACCACATGAGCATGAGGAAGCGGGTTTGGATAAACGCCAGCTGCTACTAGACCTGCTACGTGCGCCATATCTACAAGCAAGTATGCGCCCACGCTATCTGCGATTTCGCGGAATTTAGCCCAATCAACAACACCTGAATACGCAGAGAAACCACCGATAATCATTTTCGGCTTGTGCTCTTTAGCTAGCGCTTCCACTTGAGCATAATCAATTTCGCCCGTTTCTTTGTTTAGACCGTACTGTACAGCGTTGTAGGTTTTACCAGAGAAGTTTACGTGCGAACCGTGAGTAAGGTGACCACCTTCAGAAAGGCTCATACCTAGTACCGTATCGCCCGCGTCAAGTAATGCCATGAAAACAGCTGAGTTTGCTTGTGAACCAGCGTGTGGCTGAACATTTGCGTAGTCTGCACCAAATAGCGCTTTTGCACGGTCGATAGCTAGTTGTTCAACAACGTCTACGTGCTCACAACCACCGTAGTAACGCTTGCCTGGATAGCCTTCAGCGTATTTGTTAGTAAGCTGCGAACCCTGTGCTTCCATTACTCGTGGACTACAGTAGTTCTCAGAGGCAATTAGCTCAATGTGATGTTCTTGACGCTCAACCTCTTTAGACATTGCATCGGCTAATTCAGGATCGAAGTCGGCTATATTCATTTCGCGAGAAAACATGGGGGCTCCTTAACTGCGGTTTTTATATGGCGTTACGCACTGATTGCTCAAATTCGAGCCATATTCTAGTCATTTTCGGTTACTTGTATACCGCTTTATGACCAAATTAATATAAATGGCGCAGGTTTAACGTAATACCTGCGCCAGCGCGAGATCAGACCTGTTTTTCAAGGGCTTTAACACGGTCAAATAAACTACCAATTTTGGCAAGGCGAACCGTATTTTTACGCCAATCACGGTTAGTTTGTGCTGGCTGGCCTGAAGAATAAACGCCTGGTTCAGTGATATCTTGTACAATCATGGTATAACCAGTCACCTGAACATTATCACAAATGCTAATGTGACCGTTGATGCCAACTCCACCGCCGATAATAACGTGTTTGCCAATATGACAACTGCCGGCGATACCTGTAGCGCCGCAAATACATGAATGATCACCGATAATACAGTTGTGGCCAATTTGTACTTGGTTATCAATAATAACGTTGGTGCCTAAAATCGTATCTTCCATAGCGCCGCGGTCAATACTGCTGCTCGCACCAATTTGACTGTCGTCACCAATACGAACTGAGCCAGTTTGCGGAATAGGGATCCATACACCTTTATCGTTTGCGTAACCAAAGCCTGCTGCTCCAATTACAGTTTGACTATGAATAGTCACGCGCTTGCCAATAACCACGTCGTGATAAATGGTCACATTTGGATGGATAGTACAGCCTTCACCAATGTGCGTGCCTCTACGGATAACGGTATTAGCGCCAACCGTGACTCTATCGCCCAGCACCACATTATCTTCAATAATAACGTTGTGTCCTAGCGATACATCACTGCCGATACGTGCAGACGGCGCAATAACCGCTGACTCAGCAATGCCTGTAGCAACCGCTGGCGTGGTATCGAATAATTGAGCGATGAGCGCAAAGGCTGCATGAGGGTTTGCCACAACTAAAGCAGGCACTGGGCTGTCACCTTTAAGGCTCTCGTGCAGAATAACTGCACCTGCATTTGTATCTTTCAACTGTGGTTTATATTTAGGGTTGGTCAGAAACGAAATTTGATGCGATGCTGCACCAGAGAGTGTGCCAACCGCAGAAATAGTGATATTGCCATCCCCCTGCACTTCCCCACCTACATGCTTGGCGAGCTCATCCAGACTATATATGCGTTTATTCATAGCGGTCATCTTAATTGCCTGTTCAGAAATATGAATAGTATTGAGTCTATCGCTTTGGGTTCTTTATCGCTTCTTGCTAGCTCACCCTAAAGCCCATGTTTACTCATGCTTATAAAAAGCAAGTTTACCTTAATTCGACTCGCCAACCGATGCATAAATCGATCTTTTTGGCATGAGTGATTAAAATATCGCCAACCGCAAATGCACCAAGCGTAAGTAACTGGCACAAACTACCCTGTTACGAGTAGAATAGACCACAATCACTTTTTTATTTTTCACCGCTTATTCAGCGAGGATAGAGCATGGCGCAATACGTTTACAGTATGCATCGCGTGGGAAAAATCGTCCCACCTAATAGACACATTCTAAAAAATATCTCACTTAGCTTTTTCCCAGGCGCCAAAATTGGTGTGCTAGGTCTAAACGGTGCAGGTAAATCTACCTTGCTTCGCATTATGGCCGGCGTAGATACCGACATCGAAGGTGAAGCACGTCCTCAACCAGGTTTAAAGGTGGGCTACCTTCCACAGGAACCTCAGCTTGACGAAACCAAAGATGTTCGTGGCAATATCGAAGAAGCTGTAGCGGATGTTAAGCATGCACTCACGCGCCTAGACGAAGTCTATGCCGCTTATGCAGAAGCAGACGCTGATTTCGACGCCCTAGCTAAAGAGCAAGGTGAGCTAGAAGCTATCATTCAAGCGAAAGATGGCCACAACTTAGAAAATGCCCTAGAGCGCGCTGCAGATGCCCTTCGCCTACCAGCTTGGGATGCGGACGTTAGCAAACTGTCTGGTGGTGAGCGTCGCCGCGTTGCCCTTTGCCGCTTACTTTTAGAAAAACCTGAAATGTTGCTTCTTGACGAACCAACTAACCACTTGGACGCAGAATCAGTGGCGTGGCTAGAGCGCTTCCTTCACGATTATGAAGGTACTGTGGTAGCTATTACCCACGATAGATATTTCCTTGATAACGTTGCGGGTTGGATTTTAGAGCTTGACCGAGGTGAAGGTATTCCATGGGAAGGAAACTACTCTTCGTGGTTGGAGCAAAAAGAAAACCGACTAGAGCAAGAAGAGCGTACCGAAACGGCGCGTATGAAGAGCATGAAACAGGAACTTGAGTGGGTGCGCTCAAACCCGAAAGGTCGTCATGCTAAAAGTAAAGCCCGTATGGCCCGTTTCGAAGAACTATCTACCAGCGATTACCAAAAGCGTAACGAAACTAACGAGCTTTTCATTCCACCAGGTGAACGCTTAGGCGACAAAGTTATTGAAGTAAGTAATCTGAAAAAGTCTTATGGCGATCGCGTACTTATCGATGACTTAACGTTTAAAGTACCAAAGGGTGCCATTGTAGGTATCGTTGGTCCTAACGGTGCGGGTAAATCAACCTTGTTCAGAATGCTTACTGGCGCTGAGCAACCTGATTCAGGCAACATAGATTTAGGTGATACCGTTCAGATTGCTGCGGTAGAACAGTTCCGCGACCACATGAACGAAGAAAACACTGTGTGGAAAGAAATTTCTGACGAACAGGACATTATTCGCATTGGTAACTTTGAAATTAACAGCCGCGCCTATTGCAGCCGCTTTAACTTCAAAGGCACCGATCAGCAGAAGTTCATCAAAGACCTGTCAGGTGGTGAGCGAAACCGTGTACACCTTGCTAAACTGCTTAAAGCAGGCGGCAACGTGTTGCTACTGGATGAGCCAACCAACGACCTAGACGTTGAAACCCTTCGAGCCCTGGAAAACGCGTTGCTGGAATTCCCTGGCTGCGCCATGGTTATCTCGCACGACCGTTGGTTCCTAGACCGCGTGGCAACGCACATCATGGATTACCGCGACGAGGGTAATATCAACTTCTTCGAAGGTAACTACTCTGACTACGAAAGCTGGTTGAAGCAGGAGTTTGGGCAAGATGTGGTTGAACCCCATCGCCTCAAATATAAGCGCATGTCTAAATAACACAAAATCAGATATGTAGTGTGTTATAACTCTGAATTGACACTAAAAGCCGCTATCAACGATAGCGGCTTTTTTATTTGGCGGCTTTTCGTTGCGAACGAGCGCGAATTAGCCAATACTGAGGGCATAGACAAACATTAGGTATATGAGTAATGACAGACAAACGCCAATTCCAACGGGTATCACTTAATGTAAACGGCAAGCTGGCACATAATGACAACAGTATTGATGTGGTAGTTGGCGACGTGTCTCTGCAGGGCATAAAACTCCAAGCAACGGAAACCGCATTATCAAACCTACCTTTCGACAGCCATGAACCTTATGTTGCTACCTTCCAAGCAAATGAAGACAGCCCTGTTATTACCCTTTCAATCTCGCAGTTATATCGCCACGCTGACAGCAGGCAGGAGCTTGTTTCTTTGGGGTGTAAAGTAGAGCGTATGGATGTGGAAAGCATAAGCGCTCTTCGCCGTTTAATCTTACTAAACAGCGATGATGCTAGTATTGAAGAGAAAGATCTTAATGCGCTGGTAAATGCGGTTTATCAAGCCCCAAATTAGAAAAAAATACTACAAGTCTTCGTAAGGCTTCAAAAAGCCTATTCCCTTTAACTGCGCAAAAAGCCGTATTCGTTGGTCTTCTTGCGCCTTTCCGACAGCTTTAACATTAATGCCTTTCGCTTTATTCCAAGGCATCTAATGCTTCAGAAAGTCGAGCCACGGGCACGACTTTCATGCCATTAATAGCTTGTTTCGGCGCGTTGGCTTTAGGCACAATAGCTCGTTTAAAGCCATGTTTTGCTGCTTCAATAATGCGCTCTGTTCCATTGGGAACCGGACGAATCTCACCGGCTAGCCCTACTTCACCAAACACAATCAAGTCGCGCGGTAATGAACGGTTTCTAAAACTAGAAATCATCGCCAGTAATAACGCCAAATCAGCACTGGTTTCAGAGACGCGTACACCGCCTACTACGTTCACAAATACGTCTTGGTCGTTCATTTGTACATTACCGTGACGGTGAAGTACTGCTAACAGCATGGACAAACGATTTTGATCTAGGCCTACAGCTATCCGTCTTGGGTTAGACATCTGCGAATAATCCACTAACGCTTGTATTTCAACAAGTAACGGTCGGGTGCCCTCCCAAATGACCATAACACTCGACCCTGGCGTTTCATTTTCACCACGACTTAAGAAAATAGCTGAAGGATTACTTACCTCTTTCAAACCTTTTTCCGTCATGGCAAATACACCCAACTCGTTTACTGCACCGAAGCGGTTTTTGTGGCTTCGCAGAGTACGATAGCGACCGTCACTTTCCCCTTCCAGCATCATTGAGCTATCGATACAGTGCTCGAGTACTTTTGGGCCAGCTAAGTTACCGTCTTTCGTTACGTGGCCAACAATAAACATGGCAATGTGATTTTGTTTGGCAAAACGCGTTAAATACGCCGCGCTTTCCCTTACTTGGGATACGCTGCCCGGCGCAGATTGAACATCTGACACATGCATGACCTGAATAGAGTCGATAACCATAATTTTAGGCTTTTTCGTAAGCGCTAAATCGCAGATGGTTTCCACGTTAGTTTCGGCTAACATCATCAATTTATCGTCAGGAAGGTTTAAACGCTTGGCACGCATTGCAACCTGCTGAAGAGACTCTTCCCCTGTCACATAAAGTGCAGTTTCGCTTTTCGCCATCTGACACATTACCTGAAGCAAAAGTGTACTTTTACCTGCACCTGGCGACCCACCGATTAGCATAGCTGCACCAGGGACAATGCCACCACCTAGCACTCTATCCAGCTCTTTAAACGTTGAAGAAAAACGTGGAAGCGATTCCAAATCTATTGCGTTTAAGGTTTCGATTTTGGCGGCGGTTTGCCCTGCATACCCTGATGTAGTTTGGCGCGCGACACTTTTAGCACTTGCAACCACAAACTCACTTATCGTGTTCCACGCTTTACACTCCGAACACTGCCCTTGCCATCGAGGAAACTCGGCCCCGCAGTCAGAACACACATAAGCAGTTTTACGTTTTGCCATATTCCAGTTTTATCCATTGCTTAAAAAGAGTATTCTAACACTTAATAACAGCGAATTAAGCACAATCCTAAGGTCAGTTTTTGTTCAGAAAAACAACCAAAATATAAAACAAACTTACACGTTAATGAGTTTTGCTGATTTGCCGATAACAACTAAAATAATGATACTAAACAACAAAGTTGCGCATTCATGAGTCAAGATTTAAAGCAATATGCTGACATTATTGAACAGCTAAAGCCTATGGTTAATGAGCCTGAATTTAACCAGGTATTGCTTCAAACTGCTTCTGACGTTCCAAAAGAAAAACGCTTTCTAATTAAAATGGAAGTAAAGCGTTTAGCTAAACCTTGCATGCGTACCATAGATTTGCGCGGCCATGTCGACGGAAAGTGCAAAAAGTATGTGCACGAAGGTAGAAGCCACTATATGGACGACGTGGCCGTTGATAAGTTTGAAGAACAACTGCGCGTGTTTGGTCGATACACTTACGGTGTGTACGAGGCCGTTCAAAACACTGAGAATAACTTCCGCCTAATGCGTGAAAAAGAGCTTGCTCAAGAGCGCGCAGATAAAGAAAACCCCGAAGTTAAAAAACGTTCTGCGGTTTTAGAACAATTTAAAGTTCCCACTGTAAACCTTCTCGACTATAGGCAGCGCAATACAGAGCGCATGAACTTCGCGGTTGCCGTAGAAATATTTAACACTGAGAACCGCTCTGTGCGAGGCTTAAGCGTAGATATTTCTCTTGAAGGCCTTCAGATAAAATTGTCTAAAGACGCCTTTTTCAAAAAAGGCGAAACGCTCTTCATTTACTTCAGAGGGCTAGAAAACGAGTTTGCCATGGATAAGAAAAATGGCATTGCTTACAAACTAGTAAAAATCATTACGAAAAATGATGTTAACTATTTAGCTTTACAGCGCGATAAGACTCATCCAAGCCCAGCATTCGATAAGTTCCTAGAAAGCTTTATACACGGCAATAAACGCCGCTATAAAGTAAATATGACAAACACCATCGAAGCGATAACCAGTAAGACCTGTGAACAGTATTTTTCACCTCGTAGCCCTACGCTTCCCGTTTTTATCGACGTCGTCAACGAAACTTTGGTGCCACGCTATGCGATGGTAAATGAAGTAAACCGAGAAACGGTACAGTATTGGCAAGACGAAGAGGAAAACTGTCGTCTTAATTTCTTGTTATCGCAAGAAAGACTTACTCGGTTACTAAACAAATCTGACGAAGTTCGTGAAATATTTGTCTTCAGCTTTACCCATTTGCACACAGATAAAGTTTATTTTTACTCAGCCTCTTATGAAGAGTTACTGCAAAAAGAGGTCTTATCCCGTGTATTTTTGGGTTTTGGCTCAAGAAAAGCGAGTTGGCGAGTTTTTAAAATAACCCTGACAGACATGGTCCCAGAACAAGCGCATATTCCGCTTTCTATCCCAGACTCCGTTGGCAACAAAGTTAAAAAGCTTAATACACCGCCTTCTGCTCGTTTAATGTCAAAACTTAAAAACCTGCGTTATCTCGCTCATGTTACAGACGTGACCTCAGTAACAGGGCAAGAGACGTACAACGAACTTAAGTTTAATCGCGACAACCTCGCGCATTTAAGGATCTTTGGCCACCCAAGGAATCGTGCAGCATCTAACATTCATATTGTCCGTTTTAAATATGAAGAGCAGCGCATTGAAAGCCGTTACCAGCTAAGGACACAAATTGAAGCAAGGTTTAATGGCGAATCGACGGTCCATAGAGGCATCAGCGAAGACATCTCAGTTCACGGATTAGGTCTTCGTGTTGAGCTGGCGAAAGATTACAAAGGTAGTTTGGAAGGAAGAGTAGAAGTTGCCTTTCCTCGGCTTCAGGAAATAGCGAACAACTTCGACGTTATGCACCTTCAGTATGAAATTATTTATCATAATGTCGAGAAGAATATCCTTCATCTGAAGACGGCAACTGGCGACGAGGGCAAAAGCGCTCGCAACTTTTTTGAAGAATTAATCAAAAAGAACAAGGCCAACCTTAAAGTCGATAACGATGAAGAAGAAGTAGAGGGAATAGGGCAAGCTCTGCGTTGTATAAATGCAAGAAACGCGACCTCCTTATCTTTCCTGATGAGTAAAGAAGGTGTTCGCTATACTCCGCAGGCGTGTATTGTTGGAAAACAAGACGAACGCATCACTACTCTTACCACGCAATACGCAGAACGTGGAAAAGTGAACTTGGAGTTTTTATTCAGAGATAGAAAGCAAGACTCTCCTTTCGTACAAAGTGGTATCAAAGCAGTTAAGCTTGAGAATATGCCCTTACGACAAGAGCTATTCATATCTTTCGATGCGTCTCAAAAAGAGCCGCGAATGGCGATCATTCCTCGTTACTCACATAAGTTTGAAAGCAATGAACAACGCCGTGCATTTATCAGAGAAGCCATGGTGCGCGGTCAGTTTGTCGCTATACACGTTATGCTAACCACAACTGGCAAGCCTGACTTGACCATGCTGCAAACAGAAATTAACTACGTCACCATGTACGCCATGCACAGAGCTCGTGAGTTAGAAAAGAAAATGTGGAGTATTGCCGCCTGTTCCCACCTTGTCGACGTCACTGATGAGGTTCTCATAAGATACGGCTTTACAATGCAAGACATTACGGCGAATAAAACGTTAAAAAGCGCTGTACAACCTAAAGCCATGGTTACCAACGCTTAAGTAAGAGACAATATTTTAATGTACATATTCAGGTCTGCGCTTAGAAAAACTAAGCACAAATCTCAAATGTGTTTAAGCGCCAATTATTTTAACAACTGGCGCTTGTATACCAGTCCGCACAGATAATTGTCCACTCCAAAGGCGCTGGCAAGTTTCCTAGCAAAGCGTGGGAATGCAGGAATGGCTGTTCCCTTTCCAATTCCCTTAGCGTCTATTTATCTAAGAAATAAAGAAGGCTGTGCAGACTACCAACGCGTACGGCAACGTCCGCTTTCTCATTCACCAAAGGTTTGCCGTGACATGCAACGCCTAAGGCTGATTCAGCCATCATCACCAAGTCGTTCGCCCCATCGCCCATGGCGACGGTTTGGCTCGATGGTATTTGCCACTTTTTAGACAGCGCTTTTACTGTGCGAGCTTTCACATCAGCATTAATAATTTCGCCTTCCACTTTTCCTGTTAAGTGCCCGTCTTTAACCGAAAGCGTGTTGGATATCGCATAGTCCAGTCCCAGCCTTGCTTTTAAATGGTCAGCAAAGAAAGTAAAGCCACCCGATGCAATAGCTAGCTTCCAGTTGTGTCTTTTTAAATGACTAAGCAGTGTCTGAATGCCAGGCATAATAGGAATGCTGTCGCGTATTTGATTAAGGTGGTCAATGGGTACCCCTTCTAAACACGCCACTCTATGCGTTAAGCTATCGTTAAAGGCAATTTCTCCACGCATTGCTCTTGCGGTCACTTCGGCAACCTGTTCACCCACACCAGCCAGTTTTGCTATTTCATCAATACATTCTATGGCAATAACCGTGCTGTCCATATCCATAACCAGCAGTCCGGGTTCAGACAAAGACGGCCGCGAGGTTTGCAGTCCAACATCAAGGTTGTAAGCATCACTGACATCACCAAGTAAAGACTTTATTTGCTCAGGCTTTGCGTTAATTACCTGCCCTTTTATTTCGATAGCATCATCTCCCATTTGCTGATGCAAATGATGAAACGCAGCACTTACTGGCGAAAATACGTTTTTGAGTTTAACTAGTACGCCTCTTAATAAATATGGGGTTATAGCTTGTCCGACTACAGTTAGCGTATGGGAATACGCTTGCGTATTGTGCTCAGCGCTGACAATGTTTGCCAGGTATGAAGCTAGGTGAATATCGTCATTATTGATTTCGATGGTGAATATGTCTTTCATAACGCACACAGAGACTGTGGTAATTGGCAAATGATGCGCTAATGCTAACCAATTAGGCTAACTAATAAAATATCCCCTTTAAAATTATTTAGATTTCCCCTACTGTTAGGCAAATCATAGCAATTATGGAATTACGCATTGTTAAACGTGCTGAGCAAAGCCCCTTCACAATCAAAAAGCAATTCGCACTCACTTTACACAGCGTTAAAAAGACTATTTCACACGCTGATTGTAAGTACGGTGTTTGCGCTGGTGATTGTATTGATACTTTTGCTGCAGCAATACCAAAGTGATTGGCTAACGGTGCAAACTCGTTTTTCTGGGGAGAGCATCGCAAGGCAGTACGCTAAACTACTTCGCCCCGCATTTGAAGCTGAGCAAGCAGCCAATCAAGTAAGCGAAGAAGGTTCTGACTCTTCACTATCGAGTACCCTTGCCCAACGAAACTACATTGAAAGTGTCGCCACCGTTTTAGTTAACGAGCCACATATTCTTGCTCTATCAGTGTTTGATAAAGACGGAAGGTACATTGCGCCTTTACCTCAAATTGAAAGCGTTGTGTCGATGAGCCAGTCTCAAGGTGTGACGCCGCTCACCTATGTCGGGGTGATCACCGACAACAATGATAATGTATTAGGCTATGTAAACATTCATATGGATACGCAGACAATATTAGAAAGTCCCCTTGCCCTGCGTTATCAATTGGCGTTAATTGCGTGTATTTTAGTGTTTTTGGCTTTAATGTTAGGCATTTACCTGACGCGGGCGTTTTATAAATCTCGCCCTTGGTTTATACAAGCCATCGAATCGATGAGAAAGAACAAAGATACGTAAGCAGGTATCCACGATACTTTTACACGAGATCGCAATTCTATTCTGCTTTAAACAAGCGAAAATAGTTTTGTGTTGTAATGGATATTGTTTGTTTAGGCGAAATAGCGAAAAGCTTGTGTATTACATCAACCACATCAGATAGATACTGTGGTTTATTAGGGGTTCCCTGTCTGCCGTACATGGGCATATCTGGGGCATCAGTCTCTAGCAGTATTTTATCGAAGTGGTGCTCTAGCAGATACTTAAGGGTATCTCGCGTTTTTTGTGCTCTTTTATAGGTTATCGTGCCACCTATTCCCAAGTAAAAGCCTCGCTCAATATAGGCTTTGGCCGCTTCCACACTACCCGAAAAAGCATGGACTACCCCAATACCTTGATACTTAGCTTGCTTAAAGGCTTCAAGTAATAAGTAATGGCTTTTTCGGTGATGTAAAATAACAGGGAGCGCTTTTGTATCAGCGAGTTTTAAATGGGCGTGTAGCACTTTCTTTTGAAGCGTCAATGACACATCAATGTGCCCATCAATACCGGTTTCCCCCACTGCTTTTACCGAAGGATGCAGAGTGGCAGCTGCCGCTACAAGCTGTTCGAGATTTTCATCAATTGCCTGCTCAGGTACGTCAGTGGTAGAACCTGTATTTTTATCTTGATTGCTATCGGTCAAAAAATAAGGATGAAGACCTAGCGCGGTATCAATAGGCAAAAAGCTACTGTGCTGCTCACTAAGCGCTTGAATTGCTCCCCAAGAACGTGGGTTAATACTTGGTGCCATTATGCGAGTAAGGCCAGCGGCCTTGGCACTTGCCA
This sequence comes from Alteromonas sp. ABH4_454, assembly GCF_056311775.1. Classification (NCBI taxonomy): domain Bacteria; kingdom Pseudomonadati; phylum Pseudomonadota; class Gammaproteobacteria; order Alteromonadales; family Alteromonadaceae; genus Alteromonas; species Alteromonas sp. ABH4_454. The sequence continues at coordinate 3,712,896 of NZ_CM149972.1, forward strand.
GCTCAGTATGAAGATCTACTTTTGATGCAAGTAAGTCGAGGTGGCAATGACTATCAATCATGGTGTTGCTCGCTTTACGCTTTACGCTCAATCAAATACTAAGTGCTTAAAATGTCTAGCCATTGTAAAAGACTAGTTACCCTATGCATTCAATATGAGCTTTTAAGGCATTAAGCGCTGTGTTGCCCATGCGCCATCTTCGGTTTTGTTATACTCAAAACGGTCGTGAAGCCTATCTTCTCCGCCCTGCCAAAATTCAATTTGATGAGGCACAATACGAAAGCCTCCCCAAAAGTCGGGTACAGGTAGCTCTTTGTTCGCAAACTTATCTTTTAACTGCTTAAATTGGGTAAGCAAAAGCTCTCTACTGCCAATTGGCTTGCTTTGTTTAGACGCATAGGCCGCCAATTGACTGTCTTTAGGGCGAGAGAAGAAATAAGCCGCATTTTCAGAAACAGAAAGCTTTTCAACGCTGCCACATACGCGAACTTGGCGCTCCATAAAGAACCATGGGAAGTGACAGGATACTTTTGGGTTAACCGAGAGTTCTTGCGCTTTTCGACTGCCAAGATTTGTAAAAAACACAAAGCCTTTTTCACTGACATCTTTTAACAAAACAATACGTTGAGAAGGTTGCCCATTAGCGTCAACGGTGGCAACCGTCATCGCCGTAGGATCGGGGATACCAGCATCAATAGCGTCTTTCAGCCATTTATCGAACAAAATAAATGGGCTTGAAGTAATATCAGTCTCGCTTAAACTGCCTTTCGAGTACTGTCTGCGCATATCTGAAATTGCCATATACCGCTCCTGAGAAGAGATCACTATGATTCTTAGTGCTTATTGTAGATGCTTGTGCATACTTTTACGCGAATGCTTCTGGCTTCACGTTCACCAAGAGCACTTTAGAATGAAGCACTAGTTAGCATTAGAACAAGGCTCAACGTACTAATGCTAACAAAGAATTACGCTAAAAGTTGCTGTCGTCACCGTAGCCTAGTGAACGCAAAGCACGCTCATCGTCTGCCCAGCCTTGTTTCACTTTAACCCAAAGCTCCAAAAACACCTTATTGTCGAACAAGTTTTCCATATCTTTACGCGCTTGCTCGCCAATGGTTTTCAAATGCTTACCGCCTTTACCGATGATCATGCGTTTTTGCGTTTCGCGCTCAACCAAAATTAAGCCACTAATACGATAAACACCATTGTCAGCCATTTTGAACTGCTCAATTTCTACTGTAGTAGAGTAAGGCAACTCATCGCCAGTGAAGCGCATTAGTTTTTCACGGATGATTTCAGCAGCCATAAAGCGACTTGAACGGTCAGTGATATAATCTTCTGGGAAGAAAAATTCACTTTTAGGTAATGATTTAGCCACTAAGTCTCTAATATCGTCGACCATTTTGCCCTGTTTAGCGCTGATAGGGATCATGTGCTCAAACGGGTGTTTCTCGCCAAGGTTTTTAAGGTGGACCATAAAGTTTTCTTTATCTTCGACCTTATCCATCTTATTTACGATGAGGTAGCAAGGAAGGTTTGCCTGCTTAACCTTACTTAATACCATTTCATCTTCGGCGTTGAATCTATCGCCTTCTACCACAAAAAGCACAAGGCCAACTTCAGCTAATGAGCTAGACGCGGCGCGGTTCATGTAGCGATTAATCGCGCGTTTTTCGTCTTGGTGAAGCCCTGGTGTATCAACGTAAATCGCCTGATAGTCGCCGTCAGTATCTATACCTAGAATACGGTGACGGGTGGTCTGAGGCTTACGTGAGGTAATACTTACTTTTTGACCCAGCAAACGGTTAAGTAGCGTTGACTTGCCCACGTTAGGGCGCCCGACTATGGCTACTAAGCCACAGCGAGTTTGTATATCTGGCATCTCTGGCATTTCTGGCAAATTTGACTCATCATGCGTTGTCATCAAGCTTCTCCAATGTTAAACGAGCAGCTTCTTGTTCTGCTTTACGACGGCTATTGCCAGACGCCACGACTGGCTTTGGTAGACTTTCTACTTTGCAGCTTACTTCGAAAGTTTGCGCATGGTCTTTACCGGAAATAGACAGCACCTCGTACGTTGGCAGTGGCTGCTTGCGACCTTGCAGGAATTCCTGAAGACGTGTTTTGCTGTCTTTAGGGTGGGCGTTAGGGTCGAGCTTGTTTATGCGAGTCTCCCACAAACGGTCGATAACGCCACGCACTTCGTCCATACCTGAATCGAGATAGATAGCACCTAAGATAGCTTCAACTGCGTCAGCTAAAATCGAGCTTCTGCGATGACCGCCACTTTTAAGCTCACCTGGCCCTAAGTTGAGTAATTCACCCACGCTGGCTTCTTTAGCGAGTTCAGCCAAGGTCTCGCCTTTAACTAATGTGGAGCGCATACGGGTAAGCTTGCCTTCAGGTACTGTTGGAAAACGCTTAAACAGTGTTTCCCCCACAATCATGCCTAAAATAGCGTCGCCCAGAAACTCTAAGCGCTCATTGTGCTGTTTGGCTGCACTGCGGTGAGTGAGCGCTTGTTCCAATAACGCCTCATTGGTAAATGTGTAGCCTATCGCCTTGTAAAGACGACGATATTTATCAATTCCCTGCATTAATGAATGCCACCTGCACGCTCAAATCGAATACCTGTTGGAACCCACGTAGGAAGAAAGTCTGAAGGGCTGCGCTCGAACTCAAAAGAAATCCAAATTGCTACGGCTTTTCCAACCAAGTTTGCATCCGGGACAAAACCCCAGAAACGACTATCGCGGCTATTATCGCGATTATCGCCCAATACGAAATACTGACCTTCTGGCACTATCCACTCGTTACTTCGGGTTCCCGGCTGGGTGTAGAAGTTAACTGGTGAAATTTCGCGAACGGGGTGGCGTAGAATATCATGCTCTACTGTGCCAAGATCTTCGGTGTAGCGCATAAGTTGCGCCATGTCTTGCACAAACTCACCGCGCTCTTGGAACGTTAATGGCACTGCTTTTAACTTTGGACAATTGCTACCAGATTCACACTTAGGTTTGATGTAAACCTGCTTATTTTGATAAACCACGGTATCGCCCGGTAAACCAATTACGCGCTTTATGTAGTCTATTGACGGTTCTTCAGGGTATTTGAAAACCACCACATCACCGCGTTCAGGCACACCCGTTTCAATTAACTTACTTCTGAAAACAGGGTCTTTTACGCCGTACGCAAACTTCTCAACTAAAATGAAGTCACCCACCAATAACGTAGGCATCATTGAACCTGATGGAATTTGGAAAGGCTCATATAAAAAGGAGCGCAATACCAAAACGAAAGCTATAACAGGGAATATCTGTTGTGAGGTGTCGACCAAGTACGGCAGCTGAGGGTCTTCTCCATAGCCCGCACCCTCTGCAGTCGCTGCAGCCTGTAAACGCGCTTTTCGTTTTGGCGCAAACACCAGGCTATCCACTAGCCAGACTAGTCCTGTTATTAAGGTGAGTGCCACCAAAATTAAGGAGAAATAATTTGCCATTATTTGCCCACCTTAAGTACTGCAAGGAACGCATCTTGTGGCAATTCAACATTACCCACTTGCTTCATTCGCTTTTTACCTTCTTTTTGCTTTTGAAGTAGCTTCTTCTTACGGCTTACGTCACCACCGTAACATTTCGCGATTACGTTTTTGCGCAGCTGCTTCACCGTACTTCTTGCAACAATATGGTTACCGATAGCCGCCTGAATAGCGATATCGAACATTTGGCGTGGGATAAGCTCGCGAAGCTTCTCTACCAATTCACGACCACGTCCCTGAGAGTTTTCTCTGTGAGTGATGACTGCAAGTGCATCCACACGCTCGCCATTAATCAGAATATCTACGCGTACCATATCTGAGCTTTGGAAACGCTTGAAGTTGTAATCAAGCGACGCAAAGCCACGGCTGGTAGATTTCAAACGGTCAAAGAAATCAAGCACTACTTCTGCCATTGGCAGCTCGTACGTTACCGCCACTTGTTTACCGTGGTATGTCATGTTGGTTTGCATACCGCGCTTTTCAACACAAAGCGTAATAACGTTACCTAGGTATTCTTGAGGTACAAGAATGTTGGCTTCAACCATAGGCTCACGAATTTCAGCAATATCGTTTACTGGCGGCAGTTTAGCCGGGCTATCTACGGTAAGCGTCTCGCCCTTGGTTGTTTCAACTTCGTAAATTACTGTAGGTGCTGTAGTGATAAGACCAAGATCATATTCGCGCTCTAAACGCTCTTGGATAATTTCCATGTGCAGCATGCCAAGGAAACCAATTCTAAAACCGAAGCCAAGCGCTGCTGAGCTTTCTGGCTCATAGAATAGTGAAGCGTCGTTCAGACTTAGTTTAGCAAGGGCATCGCGGAAGTCTTCGTAGTCATCTGAGCTTATCGGGAAAATCCCCGCATAAACCTGTGGTTTAACCTTCTTAAAGCCCGGCAGCATAGCTTCAGCTGGCTCGCGAGCCAAAGTAATAGTATCACCCACTGGTGCACCTTGAATGTCTTTAATACCAGCAATGATAAAACCTACTTCACCGGCTCTTAACGTACCCGTATCTAGTGGTTTAGGTGTAAATACACCAATCTTATCCACCTGGTGAGTTTGTCCGTTAGACATTATCTGGATTTTGTCTTTCTTGCTAAGCTGCCCTTCCACGATTCTTACCAATGAAACAACACCTTGGTAATTGTCAAACCACGAATCGATAATCAATGCTTTAAGTGGCGCTTCACGATCGCCTTCTGGTGGAGGGATCTTATTTACGATAACTTCAAGCACATCCTCAATACCAATACCTGTTTTCGCTGAGCAGCGAACAGCGTCAAGTGCATCAATACCGACAATGTCTTCAATTTCTTCTGCAACACGGTCTGGTTCAGCCTGCGGCAAGTCGATTTTATTTAGCACTGGCACCACTTCCATATCCATCTCAATAGCAGTGTAGCAGTTTGCTAGCGTCTGTGCTTCAACGCCCTGACCGGCATCAACGACAAGTAGTGCACCTTCACAGGCAGCCAATGAACGAGACACCTCGTAAGTGAAGTCAACATGTCCTGGCGTATCAATGAAGTTTAGCTGATAGGTTTCACCGTCGCGCGCTTCATAGTTCAGTGTCACGCTTTGCGCTTTAATGGTAATACCGCGCTCTTTTTCCAAGTCCATTGAGTCGAGAACCTGCTCGGCCATTTCGCGATCGGTTAGCCCTCCACAGTGCTGAATTAGACGGTCTGACAGCGTAGACTTACCGTGGTCAATGTGGGCGATAATACTGAAGTTACGAATGTGCGATTGTTGCATAATGCTGGAAATTACCTGCAGAAAAATTCATTAAACAAAATATGCTGCTTGCCTTGGGTTCAGGCTTATACGCAGCGCGAGCGGATTTTACCCATTTCTGGCACGAAAAGCGAATTGGCATGGCGGAAATTTTAATACCCAAGCACGCAAAGCGTATAAAAGGGGCAACTTGGCGTGGCTTTACCCGCCTGCCTTGAAATTTGAAGCATGTAAAGCACTGCTAATTTGGGGCTCTACAGCGAATATGAGCAAATAAAAAGAGCTAAACCTACTTATGAGCAGGTGCTTCCCTCAGTTTAGGCCTTGCTGGCCTAATAAAACGGGTTGATATTTCGTGCGCTCAACTCGCTGTAACTTGTAAGCAATGAGCTTGTAAGTCAGGAAAGTCGCCAAAGCGCTTGGACCCAGTGCCCATAATTCATGGCTAAAACTTGTGGAGCTAAGCAGTGATATAAAAACTGAATACGCGCCAATAAAAACAATAAGCGGTAACAAATATAAGAAAGCCGACGCACTTAAAATACCCGCTTCGGGTATGCCCACAGTCACCTGCTGACCGACCCGTACTGGCATAGGCGTACGTAGCGTTAATTGCTGAGTCTTAGGTGCAATAGCACGAGAAATGACACCGGTACCACAATCACTTTGTGCCTGGCATGCATTACAGGTGGACTTAATTGCCGCTTCAACTGTTACCGTATCTCCATCAACGGCAACCACAGTGGCGGTTTCTTTAATCATATTTGCTCTTTATTACCGTGTTAAAGCATTGCTAAACCCTAGCTATCTATTGCCCTGCATTGGCAACAGGTCGTAAAGACGTAGCAATAGCATTAGCAGTCTGTAGTGGAATTTCCCCTACTACCGTCACTTGGGCTTTCCCGTCGGTCAGCGTTAAAAAGGTGCTGACTTCGTTTCGTAACGCAAGGGTTTCGCCGAGCGCATCTTCGGCTGGCTGAACATAAACAGATACGTCCACTAGGCCATCCGAAAAGAGTTTATATTCTACGACCTGCCCTGTTAATGCTAAACGTCTTGTATCTTGCTTTATTTCTCGCATGCCCGAAGGCAAATATGTGACATCCCATTTGTGTGCTCGGCTTGGGGTATTACTCAAAGCCATAGGCGCTGGTAATGATGCTGAGTTTATTCGCGAGAAATATTCCGCAGGTTCAGGCGATATGGCAAAGGCGGTAACTTGAATTTGCTCTAATAACGCCCCTTGCAAATCAAGCATATTAAGCTTCAGCAACATACCAGAGGACTCATCGAGCCATAGTTGATAGCCAAACCGTGTATTATCTCGGCTGACAATACGAATTTGCTGTGCTGAACGCCCTGCCACCCGCGCTCTTCCAACAGCGACAAACTCATAGGCTGAACTGAGTTGTTCTGGATGGTAGAGCAATGCACTAGGTATTGGACCATTTATATGCTTTGACCGTAGGCTGTAAGGTTGAACGTCGGGTTCAAATACGCTCACTACGTCATTAACGCGAATAAGCTCGCGACCAGGCCCATTTTGAAGGTTTAATTGCTCTAGTTCAGAACCATCCTCCATTATCCCATGACGCCACAGGTAAGGAACCGTTTCCTTTCCTGAGACAGTCTGCACAAAAGACACTTGGAAATTGGCGTTGGTAATAATGTTTTGTAGTTCGGCCAGCCACTGATTCGCTGACTGAAGCTGTGGCGTGGGGGAAGCATCCTCGTTGCGACTTTGTTCAGTTTGCCTTTGAAGTCCTTCTCCTTGCTTAACACCCTCCCCTTGGGAAACGTTTGTGCCGGTATCGGAACTGTCTTCTGATTTAGCATCGCTAACACTATGTGCTTGAGCTCTTGCACCAGAAGAACTCGCCACTTCGCTAGGTGCCGTTGCATGAGAAAACGTGGGATTGATAGCCCCGCCCGAAATGAAAAAAAGTGCAAGGATAGAACTACAGCGCATTATTCCCGCCTTAAAACAAACATACCAGCAGTATATGCTGGTATGATTAAAATATGAAATGCATCTTCATCGCACTTAAGAGCGAAGGCACATTTCACCTCATTTTGACTAGCTCAACGAAAATCTATGGTCGCTCTGGTCCACTTGTTTCGTTTTCATTCTCTTCTTCCTGCGCTTGCTTGAGTTTTATTTGCTGCTCATGGTCAGCAATTAGCGCATTTATTTTGCGCTTTTTCTCAAGCATTTCGTTCATATCATTGCGCGGTAAGGTTCGGGTTTGCTCCAAACTCACTGGAGACAATCCGCCTTGGGGTGCAATCGTTGGCGCTGTCATAAATGGCTCGGTTGGCGCTTTCTGGTTGGTATATTGAACACCAAAAATAACTGCCACCGCCACAGACGCAGCCACTGCAAACTGACCTGACTGCTTCGCAAAAGGAACGACACTGCCAATTAGTGGAATTGACTGCCAACGCGAGCGTTTAGGTGCGACGATCGCCGGTTCATTTTCAAGCGCAGCTGCTACGCTGGCTGTGATGTCCAACTGAGGGGCTACGCTTGCCTCTTTTCGCATTGCACCGCGATACACGTGGTAACGTTGCCATTTGGCTTGAAGCGCTTCATCTTGCTTGATAGCGTCGATGATTTCATTGCCTTCTATCTCACCATCCATGAATGCGGACAATTTTTCTTGCTGTTGCGTCATATATTCATTTCCAGATCAAAGTGATCGTTAACTACCCTAACACAGCTGTTAGTCATCGTGGAAAAAAGAAAGTTCATCTTTTTTTGATTTTATTTCTTTTTAATTTTCTAACAACGGTTGAATAACTTTATCAATCGCCTCGCGAGCCCTAAAAATACGGGATCTTACCGTACCAACAGGACACGACATTACATTTGCGATTTCTTCGTAGCTCAACCCTTCAATTTCGCGCAACGTAATCGCCATGCGCAAATCGTCCGGCAGCTTCTCAACTACCTTAAACAGGGTTTCTTCAATTTCCTCAGATAACAGGCTTCGCTCGGGTGTAGATTGCTCTTTTAATGCATCACTACCTTCGTAAAAATCTGCTTCGTCAGCATCGACATCGCTTGCAGGCGGCTTGCGACCTTGAGATACAAGATAGTTCTTGGCACTATTAACCGCAATGCGATAAAGCCAAGTATAAAAGGCACTGTCGCCACGAAAATTAGGTAAGGCACGGTATGCTTTAATGAACGCCTCTTGCGTTACATCAGCAACGTCACCGGTATTTTTTACATAGCGAGAAACGAGATGCATCACTTTATGCTGGTAACGAGTTACCAATAAGTTAAATGCATTTTTATCGCCACGCTGTACTTTTTCGACCAGTTGTTGGTCGGTTATCTGCTCGCTCATTCGAGCCATTACTCCCTACTTCAACTACACAATAGCTCTAACAAGCATGTGTATAGACGCGCTCTTTTTACAAAAGTTCTGTAAAAGCATTAAATTTTTTAAAAAATGCTTAGGTCAGCAGGCAAGAATGATTGTGTTTTGCTACTCATCCTTTAGACTTGCCGAACCTTTGCTCGTTTGAATTGATATAAAAATACATGAAATCTGTATCGTCTTCACTAACTTCCACTTCAAATGCAATAGAACACCGTTGTGACGTATTGATTATTGGGAGTGGCGCGGCTGGATTAAGCTTGGCGCTAAAGCTTGCCGACCATTGTCAGGTTATTGTACTTAGTAAAAGTGATCGCAATGAAGGCTCCACCCGCTATGCACAAGGTGGTATTGCAGCCGTATTCGATGAACAAGACTCCATAGACGCTCACGTAACGGATACGTTAGCAGCAGGCGCTGGGCTTTGTGAAGAGCCCGCCGTTAGGTTTACTGCGGAGCGCGCAAAGGCATCTCTTGAATGGCTTATCGGCTATGGCGTACCCTTTGATACAGAAAAAAGCGAGTCCGGCGAGGAACGCTTTCACCTTACCCGAGAAGGTGGGCACAGTCATCGCCGAATTCTTCATGCCGCTGACGCCACAGGTGAAGCACTTCAAATTACATTGAATGACGCAGTGTCGACACATCCGAATATCCATGTATTCGAGCGCTACAATGCTATTGACCTTATTCCTTCAAAAGAGGAGAAAAACAGTGTTGTAGGTGCCTACGTTTGGAATAGACAACAAGAACACGTGGAAGTGATACGCGCGCCTTTCGTAGCCTTGGCCACCGGTGGTGGCAGCAAAGTTTATCAATATACCTCTAATCCTGATGTATCAAGTGGTGACGGCATTGCCATGGCATGGCGCGCAGGCTGCCGGGTAGCTAACATGGAATTTAACCAATTCCACCCTACCTGCTTATTCCACCCGCAGGCTCGTAATTTCTTAATTACTGAAGCGCTGCGCGGGGAAGGCGCAAACCTCTGCCATGCTGATGGCACCCGCTTTATGCACAAATTTGACGAGCGAGGCGACTTGGCGCCTCGTGATGTAGTCGCCCGGGCTATTGACTATGAAATGAAACGTTTAGGCGCTGACTGTATGTATTTAGATATTAGTCACAAGCCTGCTGATTTTATCGTTAAGCACTTCCCTAATATTTATCGCAAGTGCCGCTCTCTTGGTATCGATATTACCCGTGAGCCGATTCCAGTAGTACCTGCTGCGCATTATAGCTGTGGCGGGGTAATGACCGACTTCAATGCTAAAACCGATTTAAATAATGTGTACGCAATTGGTGAAGTTGCCTATACAGGTCTACACGGCGCTAATCGTATGGCGTCTAACTCTTTGCTTGAATGTGTGGTGTTCGCAAGCGCCGCTGCAGAAGATATAATTAAAAACCTTAACAAGGCAGACTGTGAAGAGGCAATTGCGCCGTGGGATGAAAGCCAGGTATCAAACTCAGATGAAGAAGTTATCATTCAGCATAACTGGCACGAACTTAGACTATTTATGTGGGACTACGTAGGTATTGTGCGCACTGATAAGCGCCTTGAACGAGCCATGCGCCGTATTAAGCTGTTAGAGCAAGAAATTACTGAGTATTACTCACATTTCAGAGTAAGTAATAACCTGCTAGAGCTTCGAAACTTGGTAACTGTTGCCGAGCTAATCGTGCGATGTGCAATGGCGCGAAAGGAAAGCAGAGGCCTACATTTCAATTTGGACCACCCTGAACAATTAGACAACCCAGTTCCCACGATTCTTACTCCAAGAAAGCAATTGTCGGGTTCTGACGTAGGTTTATTAATTACCCAAGATAGCTTTTCTGGCGCCGACTAACACATAGCGATACACGCTTGCTAATGTAGGGTTAATTTAGGGCTTATGTTTAAATTAAAAACGCCTGCCAAAGCGAACGGATGCTTTAAGAATACAGCACTTGCAAACAAACAGTGCTATGTAAAAACGGCCAAAAAAAGAGAGCATATTTGTATGCTCTCTCATTCACTCTTTCAGATGTCTTTTCTTAACCCTGGATTTGATATTCAGTTCAGGGCTATCACCCTTTTAGAGTTTTTCTTGATTAAACGCCACGCTCGCTGATAAATGTACAAGGCTATCGTCACTATCGGTTACGTCTAACAGCGCACTAGTATCCGTTTTACAGTGTTGTTGAATATGAATGTCATTAGGCAAGAAAACCGGCTTTTTAAAGCGACAATTTACTTCTTTCACGGTTATGGATTGACTGTCCTCTTGGTGACTTACAAACGCTGACACCGCACGAGATAAGGTCCACATCCCGTGAGCTATGGGCTGTTTGAACCCAAAGGCTTTGGCAGATATGGCAGACAAGTGAATAGGGTTATAGTCTCCCGAAAGCTTAGCGTAGCGTCGTCCGGTATTTGCCGATGCATTAATTTCAGCAATTAGCGCTCTATCTTCAAGGTTACATTCGTCACTTAGGTCGGTTTTTGGGCCAAGTGGTGCAACATGAACGGCTTTAACTTTCACCAAATAGCTACTTATCGCCCGATAGACCAGATTCCCCGACTGAAGTGCTTCTAGCATAACGTCCACTTCCCAACCGCGGCTATGGGGTCTCACGTCGTGAAAGCGCACTCGACATTCAAATGGCTCGCTTAAATCACAATGCTCTAGCACAAACACTTTGTTCGCAGCGTGAATCAAACCAAGTAAAGGAAATGGGCTTTGTTTGTCTAGCAAGCATTGCATCTGTAACGGTAACGAAAGCATCTGCAAATAAAGAGGATGAGCATGCTCATTCGCCGGCCAATCGACTTCTTGACAAAAAGAAGCATAGTGCACGTTATCGACATTGAGCGTTTTTGTGTATATGCGCTGCGGCAACGTAGGCGGCTTAAACTGCATAAGTTGCCTAGCGTCAACGCGTTTGAATAACGCTTTAGTATACTCACGAAACATCTGTTAAATTCCTTTAAGGCGTCGCTTTTCTTGCGAAAATAATGGCTCTTGCCAACCTGCGGTAGTCTGCCTCACAGCACTCACCTTTTAAGACCCACGTCAAATGGTTATGACCTTTTTCAAACCAATGCCGTCTATGACGCAACACGTTAATGCACATTCCCCAAGTAAATAACTGGGAAGACTGATGAATCCTCATCGATGTGCCATCGGATAAAGCATCGGCTAACACACTGGGCATGGTCGTGCTTCTTGGTTCCAAAGGGAGAGTACTATCGTCAATAGCGCGAATAATACCATCGCTGGTCAAAGAGAGTGCATATTGAGTAGTAGAAATATTGTTACTAAACGCATCATAAAGACGCCAGACTATCATTAACGTAGCCACGACAGCTATGCACACTAATTCTGCGGTGAAGCTTAGCCAAGACCATAGGTATTGAGGAAGACTGCATAGTGCCGCCATAAGGCAAACGGCCACGCATAATTCCCCAAATACTTTTCTAAATCTATTATGCTTTATGCTAACTCTATACTTTGACACGATTAACAATAGTTGCCACCATGGCGGCTAATTCAGGGTCTTCGCACTTTTGATGCCCCATTATCCAAGCAAACAAATCAGGGTCATCACTGGTAAGTAAACGTTCAAATGTTTCTTGGTCTTCGTAACTTAGTGAGTCAAAGGCTTCTTCCACGAAAGGAAGCAATAGTACATCTAACTCTAGCATGCCTCTGCGGCACGCCCACTTTAATCGGGCTAGTCTTTTTGGTTCAAACATATGTCTTTTATACCGTTTTTTATTCACTACCAATAATACCATGCACTGCGGCCGGGGATCACTGCTCTTTTGGTCTGATAGGCAAACTAAATAGAACTTAATCTGTACACATTAGTGCGTATTACCCTTGAATATTGCTGGTTTTACCATACCTTGAGTACATACAGCGAACTTTACAGTGGTGAATATGACATCTATCGCAGCATTACAAAATCTTCCTCAAGAGTTTATGGTCGAGCTTTCAAACACCATGATAATTTCTTTGGAAGGAGAACAGGCTGACAGCTACCTTCAAGGTCAAATCACAGTCAATATCAATAAACTTGATGAAAATACGGCACGGCATTTTGCGCATTGTGACAACAAAGGCAAGACGTGGTCTACGGGGTACGTGACCCGACACTTAAGCAAGTTATTGATGCTGACAAATGATGATGCGGGCAGCCATTCGTTAGCCCAGCTCAATAAGTATGGCGTGTTTTCTAAGGTCGATATCGTTGACGACTCGCAGGCTTACAGCACTTACTTCATTTCACTCGATGCTGCAAAGTCTGATGAGGTAAACGCCCTATTAGGACAACTGTTTTCAAGCGATGAAGTCGCACAACTTGTTGAGGGCGATACCGCAGATAAAGTTATGCTGCCGAAAATAGAAAGCGAGCATGGCGTGGCATTTGTCGCCAACACTACTCGCAAAGGCATTGTTGTTCTTTTAGATGAAACCGGCACAAAGCAATTAAACACGTTAATTGAAACAAAAACTGTAGCTTGTTATTCCCACGTTGTGTTTGACGCCATTCAGATTGAAAGCGTACATGCCTTAGTACAGGGTGAAGCGGTGGCGGAATATGTACCACAAATGATTAATGTACAGGCGCTTAACGGTATCGACTTTGATAAAGGCTGTTACATGGGACAAGAAGTGGTTGCGCGAACACGATTTTTGGGCAAGAACAAACGTGCCGCCTACAGCTTCAAACTTGAAGAACAAGTAGATATCAAACCTGGCGATAGCCTTGAAAAGCAATTAGGTGAAAATTGGCGTATAGCGGGTAAAGTATTGAATGTTGCGTCGCTCGATAACGAAACCTGGTTTATTGCCGTGTTAAATAACGACACTACCACCGAAGATTTACACAGACTGGCTGATAACCACGCCATTACCTGTTACCCTAATAGCTTGCCGTACAGTATTGAGCAACAAGCAAGCAATATTGTGAAAAAACGTCGATAAGCAGTTTACTGCTGCATTAAATTTATTGCCCTTTTTTTATCATAGGGCCAAGATAGGATTTGTTATGACAATTACTTCTGACAGCGTTGTAACGCTACACTACACCGTATCTACCGAAGACGGCACAACGCTAGACTCTTCAGAAGGTAAATCGCCGCTAGTTGTACTTTTAGGTCGTCGCTTCTTAATTGAAGGACTAGAAGATGCACTTATTGGTAAATCAAAAGATGACAGCTTCAACGTTTCTGTAAACCCTGAGAAGGCTTACGGTGAACGTTCTGATGAACTAGTTCAAACCGTACCTCGCTCAATGTTCGATGGTATGGACGTTGAAGTTGGTATGTCTTTCCGCGCCACTACCCCGCAGGGTGAGCAATCTGTGATCATTATCGAAACAACTGACGAAGAAGTTGTTGTTGACGGTAACCACCCGCTAGCAGGCATTCCGTTGACGTTCGATGTAACGGTTGTGGACGTGCGTGAAGCGACGAAAGAAGAGCTTGAGCACGGTCATGTGCATCAGGAAGAGAGCAGTCTGTTGCGACCCGAAAACAGGCGAATGTTCAGAAGATAAGCACTAAATTGTGTTCAACGTATCAAAAAGGGAGCCGCTGGCTCCCTTTTTCATTTTTGAATAGTACGGTTTATTTATATAGCGTCTTCGTTTTGTTCGCCGGTACGAATACGCACAGCGCTTTCAACGCTGTAAACGAAAATTTTGCCGTCACCGATTTTGCCCGTTTTAGCAGATGACTGAATGGCTTCTACCGCTTGTTCAACGCGGTCATCATCTAGTACAAGCTCAATTTTGATTTTAGGTAGGAAGTCAACTTGGTATTCAGCACCACGATAAAGCTCGGTATGACCTTTTTGGCGGCCAAATCCCTTCACTTCAGATACTGTCATCCCTGCGATACCGACTTCAGCTAGCGCTTCCCTAACATCGTCCATTTTGAACGGTTTAATGATAGCTTCAATTTTTTTCATGACTACAACTCATCGTAAATTGTTGGAATTGGTACACGTTTGTGTTGCGTACGCTCATAAATATAGAGCAATTTCTCTTCCACTTCTGCAGAAACAGGCTTGCCTTCCAAAAAGTCATCGATTTGGTCGTAAGACATGCCTAGCGCTTGCTCGTCAGCTTTTTGTGGCGACAGGCTTTCTAAATCAGCGGTTGGGGCTTTGGTGATTACATTGTGCGGTGCACCTAAATGGGCTGCCACTGCACGCACTTGGCGCTTGCTTAGACCAAATAAAGGCGCTAAATCGCACGCTCCGTCACCGTATTTAGTATAAAACCCTGTAATATTTTCAGCCGAATGGTCTGTACCTAGAACAAGTCCATCAACCATTCCCGCAATTTCATACTGAATAACCATACGGGTACGCGCTTTGACATTGCCTTTCACGAAGTCCTGCTTCGCTTCGCTTTCAGGAAGAAGGTTGGCATTAGCAAGCGCTTGTGAAGTAGAGGCGTGAATTGCGTCTGCGCCTGGTTTAACGTTCACCGCTAGCGAATGGGAGGGCTGAATAAAATCAATAGATTTTTGTGCATCTTCTTCGTCAGCTTGAGTGTCATAAGGCAAGCGAACCGCAATGAACTGATAGTTTTCATGATGTTCATCATTTAGCTCGTTCACTGCTAACTGTGCTAAGCGACCCAAAGTACATGAATCAATTCCCCCACTAATACCTAATACCAGCGAATTCAAACCTGAGGTAAGCAACTGCTTTTTGATAAAAGATACTCGACGTGCAACTTCATATTCGACGTCAATTTCAGGCAGCACTTTCATTTCATCAATAACTGCTTGTTTTTGCATTGTAATATCCACGTATTTTTGAGGCGTCCTGGAGCTCGATTCTACGACAATATCACTTCAGATGTTAGTGGTATCCTCGCATCTATTTGATTTACCGTGCGCTTACTGTACAAAAGAAAGCGCATCGGATGTTTATTTTATTGTTTTTGAGCGTAGGCATCGGTTGTGCGAAATAGTTAACCGTAAGGCGTATGGTCAACTATGCGATATCACGGTAAAACATACCTTTGTCACTGTATTTTAGTTTACCCTAAAAAATAGGCGAGTAATGCATATTTATCGCGTAGTATCATTACATCGAAGATAGAATAAAAGAATAAAAGAATAAATTGTAGGTGAATAAGGTTTTTGCTCAAGGCAAGCCCCAGAAGCTCAGACAACCTAAAAGCAATAGCTTTACCTGCGGTTTGTATGGCGTAACTCATTAATGAAGATTTAAAAAAGTTCGGGAAAATAGCAGTCTCAAAATGATAAGAACAAGATTAAAAAAATACCCAAAAGCCTTTGTTAATCAAAAAGGTCTTACACTGCTGGAGATGTTGGTCGCCGTTGCTGTGCTGGCGATTATTCTTACTACTGTCGCGCCCAGTATTCAAAGCGTTCTTATCAAAAATAGAATCACTTCAGATATAAATAATTTAAGTGCCGTAGTGCAGCGGGCTAGGTTCACCGCGGTAGACGAGCAAGCTAGTGTGGTTTTGTGTCCAACAGAAAATTACACTGCCTGCACCAGCAGCTGGAAAAAAGCAAAAATGGTATTTGTTGATGCCAACGGCAACGGTAGTCGCGACAATACCGAGGCGCTTATTGTCGCAAGCGATCCGCTTAACTCGGCAAATACTATCTACGGAGTAACAGGAAGCTTAACTTTTGATGAGCAAGGTGCAATCGATACGGCATCAACAATTACCTTGTGCCCAAAGGATAACGATACCGACTATGCCTCTGCCTTGTTACTTTCGCTATACGGACGAATTTCAGTAGCTGTAGACAGTGACGGCGATGGTAAAAAAGAAGACTTAGATGGCGATGCGCTATCTTGTAGTTAATAGCCGCAGTTAATTCCTGCACTTACCAACCGAAGTTAGTATACGCAGCTGATAAACTGGGCTGATTACTCTGCTACCAGCATTCTATTGGGGCCAACGAGGTTTCACTAATTTTTATAATCCTACAACTGTCATTTTGCTTTTTAAATAATAGCGTGGCTGCCACCTCATATTCACCACTTTGACTCATCGTTTGTGTAATGTTGACTTTGTCGATATTGGCTTGAGGCAGTGAGGTTATCGGTAGGTAGACACCTGACTCTAACCAATTTCTCGACTGTATTGACTGTATTGATAACAAGTACGCTTTAACTTGATTTACTTGGCTTAATTGCCAACTTGATATTATCGCTGTTGTAGTTGCTACACTTAATACACTAACTATAGCCAGCACAGCTAATACCTCAACCAGCGTAAATCCTGTCTTAGAAATTCGATTGTTTAACCCAATGCCATTCCCTTCCATGGTACAGCTTTCTCTCGTTAAGTTTTTCAGTACATTAAGCCTATCAATTTAGCACTGTCACTATTACTGGACTTACGCATGGCTTTTCCTGAACGAAGAAATGAAAAAAGAGAAAACAATAGGTACAAGCGCGCTTCAGGCATGTCGCTTATTGAATTACTTATCGTGATAGGTATTACAAGTATATTGTCGGTTAGCGCAGTTCCGTCATTTCAAACGTGGCTAGAACGAAACGATTTTAAACATTTCGCGTCGCAATTAGCCAACTCAGCAAAGCAAGCACGTATTTATGCACTTACTCAAAAAAAGCCCTTTTACCTAATCACAAAATTTGAAAATGCGAATTGCGTAATAATCAGTGACGATGAAAACTGCACCTGTTCAACATACCAGAACTGTGCGCTAAATGACGCCGCGTTTTGGGAGCTTCCAGCAAAATGGAATTCAAAGCTAACCACGTTAAACGCAAAAGACAAAACTGTAGCTTTCAATCAACAGGGTACACTCAATTTCGGCAGCGCCACCACATTTAAGCTGTCCAGCGATCAATTTTCCGCCAAAGTCACTGTTAGCCCGCTGGGACGCGTGAAGTTATGTAGCGAACAGCACATTACAGGCGTCACAGCATGCTAGCCCTCGCAAAGCCATTGAACGGCTTCAGCGTAGATAAAATTGGCGGCTATAGTATTACAGAGCTGATGGTGGCCTGCACGTTAACAGGCATACTGATAGCAGCTATAACGACCTACAGCGTGCAGTCTCACGTTAGTTTATCATCGATTCAACACGCAACCGCAATAGAAGAAGACGCCCGTGCACTGCAGGATACTATTTCACGGCATTTAAGCAGGGCTGGATTTATTGAAAATAGCAGCACGCTTACGCCATTTTTAACTCTTGCAAGCCCCCCTCAAATAGTGACCAACGTGACCCTTGGTCACCAAACTGGTGAAACAGCAAATAGCTGCATCACGTTTTCTTATGACAAAAATCGTAACGGCATTATAGCTACAGCGCAGGACGAAATGTTTGGATATCGACTACACGATAAGGCAATTGAATACAGGGTTGGAGGAAAAACCTGTACGCAAGGGGGGTGGTTTGACTTGACCGACCCAAATACTGTCGAAGTGACACAATTTTCCGTAAGCGTATTACACAAAGGTAGCTGGGGCGCGGCTTATGAAATCAATTTAAGTATACAGAGTTTGGTAAACCCAAACGTAGTAACAAACAAAACGTTCGTGGTGGAGGCGGTTAATGAAAGATAAAGAGATAGTAAAATGGAAGCCCATCACCGCATACACACAAAACGTTAAGTGTAACTCTTACTTTTTAAAAGCGAAGCAACAAGGTATGGCGGTCCTCGCGATTGTCGCCATTCTCCTAAGTGTAGTGACTTTTACTACCATATTTACTTCGCAAAACGTTCAGCAGTACTATGCCATACAGAAAATCAGACAAGAAACTGTGAGCTCTCACTCGCAATTGAAAAAACACCTCAAAGAAGTAGCGACAGCCCTTCGAACAAAAAGTGTTTTAACGGCGTTAAACACGACAAAACAGCCTTTTCTATCAACCACAGTACACGAAGAAAGCCTTACGGGTATTGGACAGCAGCCGCTCACTCACTATGAAATTAGCGTTTCTCACAGTGCAGAAAATATTAAATATAAAGCAAATTTTCTTCGTTACCCTGCCCTTCTTAGGCTGCCCACCGCAGCTCAGCTGTTTTCATGGGATAGCCAGCTAACCAATTGGTTGTTTAATCGCAATTTAGCCGAACTAAGTGCGGCATATTTTCCAAACAGTGTGACAGCTTCCCATTGTTACAACTTGGTGGAAGCCAGCATCTATTGGATAAATGGTGACTGCGTTTTATCCCATAGCGACCTAACACATACATCGAGTTCGGCCCCTGTCTTGTTAATTGTGATGGATGGCGATCTTACTATAAGTGCGAATACTCATTTCTTTGGGCTGATCATGATGCTCTCTAAAACCCCTTCTACTCATGAACTACACCTTGCACATTCGAGTTCAATTAAAGGCGCATTCGTATCTAATACTCAGTTGCAAACGCAGATCAATGGCGCCTTAATGCCTTCAGCGCAGGTGCTTAGTACTTTGCAGGCGGGCTCTCAAATGGCGAAAATAATCCCTATTCCAGGAACTTGGTATGACAACAATTAAAAAGCCCCAACAAAAAGATTTCAGAAGCGTATTGTCAGTAAAGCGTCAAATCGCGCGTGATGATAATAGTGATAGCTCAAACGTTAGTGTTGTGAATAAAGGAGGAGTGCTAATAGAGGTGCTCATAGCGCTTTTGATTTTTATGACCTCTAGTGCTTTTCTACTTTCAAGCGAAATTAAAACACGAGTGCTTTGGCAGGCAACGTTAAAGTCACAAGACGAACAAACACAACAGTTAAATGCCGCGAGATTGGCCTATACGCAGGATAACCTTGATCAACGCTGGGAGGATATAGCCGTTTTTGGTATTCCGACAATCACACCTTAGCGCGTTATAATTCGCCAAGGTGCAATAATAAGCTGCATCAATTAAGCTTTAACAAGACCAGCAATATTCACCGGTTTCAAGAGAGCCATTATTGTTTTTGTCCCACCCTTTTCTACCATCACTGAAGTAGTAAAGGGTACCATCTGACCCTTGGCCAGTGCCCGATACAGGAGTAGCTCTCAATTCATAATCAGTGACACCGGCAGATTGAATAGTTAGATTATAACGGCGATTAGCCGCGGGCTCTGATGAAGGTGAGTGTGTTGCAAAAATAGAAGGGGCTCCTGTATCGCCTCCGCTTGCGCCTGCACCTTTGTAGCTAAAAGAACCGCTATGATGACGCTCCATCGCGGATGCTAAGCCTAATAAATCAGCCTGACCTGTACCGCGGTATCCATCAGCAATAACCCCCTGATAGGACGGATAGGCAATGGCCGCGATTATGCCAACGATAGCCACCACAATCATCAATTCGATAAGTGAAAACCCTTTTAACTGTTTTTTGAACTTCATGGTTATTCCCTTTCTGTTTCTGAGTGCCAGCTTCCGCGCTGAATACGTTCGAATCGCCCGTAAATGTTTTCAGCTAAGCACTCAAAAGCACTGTTACAAGCTTCGTCATTACCATCCTCATCGACCTCAATCACCGCAGAAACACACTCAGTACCTAAACATACAACCGGGCTGACAATATCTTCAATAAGTATTTTGGTTTCAGGTGCAATACCCGTTTGCTTTAACTCAGCAACGCGATCATCACCATTCACATCACCGTCGTTATTCACATCTGTGACAGCATTGCCATTAAACATACTAACAAGGTACGCACGACTGTTTCCGGTAGGCGGTGCGCAAGCGCTGGTGCTGCTTACGGCCGGAACATAGGTGGTAAAGAATACTTTGTAGTCAATAATAAGCGGAGAAGACAGCACTTTCTCTCCATTCGTCGTTAAGTTCAAATACCAGCCATCTTTATTGGCGAACTCTGCTGTCGCCAGCGCACGTTCGTTTTCATCACTGCTATTTAGCGCGTGACTGGTAGCGTTGTACATTTTATTTTCGGTCACTGTAGTCATGTACGTGTATTTGCCGTTTTCATCACGTTTGAACACACCGCTATCTTTAAGCATGTAGAAGTTGTCTTCCACTACGGTATCAAGTGGAGATGCACGCCACCCGCTACCCAGCGCTACGGCATAGTATAATTCATCACCTAAAGCGATTTCTGTTACATCCGGCCCATAGTAAAAACGGCGATTGGTTTCTTCGGTATCGCCACCGAAATCTGCAATACGTGCACCTTTTATAAAATTAGAGCCAGTCTCTCCATTATAGATGTCCAGACGAAATAGTTGGCCCCCTGTATCAGCAACATACATGTGGTCGGCTTCACCATCATTATCCCTATCGATAACGGAAATGCGCCCCGGAATACTGTAAGTCATATTACTTAGATCAAGATCAGAATCTTCATTACTGGCGTGCCAAAGCAAGCTTCCAGTATCAGCATCAAACATGTAAACGGCATTACCAACTACATCGTTAGCTCTTATCGAACGATCATCTTGAGCGTCGTCATAACCGCCCCCAACAATCATCACGTTTTTAACTTCACCACCCATATTTACTTTCGTAATGGTTGGCCTTGACCACGTTTGGCCCAACTTAGTTAAATCACCTTCACCGCCAGTGAGTTGATACTTAAGCTTAGGCGAGTTTTTCGCTGTCACATCAAAAACATAATAGTTACGGCCACCTCTACGCATGCCAACATAAAGATACATTTTGTTATCCACGGTTCGCAGAACCATATCGCCATCTAGCCCATACTCGTGGTTCAACGAAGGGGTATCTTTGTAGAAGTGATGTAGATTTTGTAACAGCTCTTTCGGCATGATGGCAAAGTTTTCTTCGCCAGTTTCTGTATCAAATGAATGAAGCATCCCTTGGTTAGTCGCGACAAAAATGGCTGAATCATTAGTACCGTAATTCACAATAATAGGCTGTGAATGAATGGGGTCACCCATTTGGGTTCTGTAATCACTCGTACTGCCATTACCATTGCTGTCTTTTACATCAACACCTCGTGCCCATTTTAGAATAGCCTCTCTTAGGTCTTCAGCGTCGGTCTCATTTTGGATAGCGAGATCTTCAGTCGTAATAGAAGAGTTATCTTCATGAAGTGCATTGTCCTCATCCACAATAGAACCCGTTCCGTCAAACACATAAATGTTGCGGTTTGACCCCATACGACTTGCGGCGCCACCTTCGCTCACCTCACTGCCGTCAGCGAGTGTTGACCAATAGCTATGAGAATTCTCAGCGAAGAACCCGGTTTCGCTATCTACGGCACTATGGCTGTTCTTATCGAGAATTTCGTCGCCACTCAATCTGTAGCGCTTCAAGTTACCAGGCCAAATTGCGCCTTCACTAGGCTTAAACAGTGCGAAATAAAGCTCATCTCTATGCGTAAGACGGTTTAACTGGTTAACCGCAACACCGGGGGAAACAAACGTAGCATTCACATCTTTTACAGAGCGTAATATAGTATTGAATGCTTCGAGTAAATCAGTGCTGTTGTCCGCTTGATAGAAACCACCACCACTTTGCAGCGCAAGTTGGTTGAGGAAGTTATTAGCAGTATTGTTCGCTGCAAACCCAATGGTATGGGTAATGACTCTAGGCCCAATTACAGAGGTAGAGGCATCGCTGATGTTTTTAACCAAGTCAAGGCCACACTTTTCGCCGCCACTACCGGTGCAGCTTTGACCTAATAGGGTCTGAATTTTAGAAACACTATGGTTGTTATTCGCTTCACCGTCAGAAAGCAATACTATATGGTTGTTGGTTTGACACTGTAAGTCGGACACTGGCGAAATGTAGGTTGCAGGAGTAGGAATTTGCTCTGTAATACAATCGCTGTCAGATAGATTATCTTCTGTACACCCATAAGGTAGTATAGAGTCTTCACCAATATAAGAGCTACGATGGCTTACCCTAGTGCTTTTTCTAACGGAGTTGCTAACACCATTCTCACCACGTTTACGGCCATAATCTACACTTCGGCCGCCATAGTAGTTTGTCGCTTCTAAGAGCGTATCTACAATGGGTGTAAAACCATTGGCGCTCAATTCATCTATTTTACTGACTAAGTGTTCACGTACAGATGCTGTAGCGCCAGGCGTGGCTGCACCGTTAAATTTAACTATAAGCTTTGGCGCTTTAGACGGTGAGTTATAGGTGTGCGCTCCACGGTACGACACAAAATCGTCCATCACAAACGCCATATCATTGCCTGATTCCCACCCTGAACGGTCGACGATTTGCTTAACAATACTGCTTATATCAGGTGTTCTGTAACTATAGTTATTATAGAAGTCTGGCATCGACCAAGTAATACCTGAGGTTTTTGGCAGATTTCGCAAGCGATAGCGTTGGTTTGGATGAAAGTCTGACGCATCATCGTCGGCGACACCGCGTATACGCATACTAGGGTTGCCATAAGTTACAGTACTGTAGGCGGTAAACTCAAGGTACGCCTCTGCTATTTCAGCACCTTGTGGAATATTTACGTTTCTAAACCTTACCCCTATGTAGTCGTTATACGAAGGATGAAATGTGAGTTCGCTCCCTGTGTTCGGGTAGCCATTTGTCGCTTCTTCAGAGTTATCTTTCGAGTTGCCAACCTGATAAATACCCTCACCTTGCACACATCCCGTCGCCGTAGAGTCATCGTATGACACGACTAATTGCGGGGCTCCGCTTTGCCCTACATCACTTGCTCTTACTTCTCGACCGCTAGCGTTATCCGAACTTGAGCCTTCGATCAGGATATTTAAGTCTTTTCCGCCACACCAAGCAGACAAGTCCACAACTTCTTGTATTACTGCACTAATATCTGGTGTGGTAATAACCTCGCCTGAGGCGGGAAAGCTATTATTAGTCAACCATTCGACATTAGCGGCTGTCTTGGTTCGGTCGCTAAGATTGTTGCTGCTTGAAGAAAACTCGGTACTGGATGCAGATGCTTCTGCTGAAATGACAAGTGATGTGCCTGCAATATTAAACCTTTCAGAGGTAAGGCGAATGTTAGCACTAACAATGGTGGCCCCTTGCGGTATGT
The DNA here is from genome assembly GCF_056311775.1 of Alteromonas sp. ABH4_454. Classification (NCBI taxonomy): domain Bacteria; kingdom Pseudomonadati; phylum Pseudomonadota; class Gammaproteobacteria; order Alteromonadales; family Alteromonadaceae; genus Alteromonas; species Alteromonas sp. ABH4_454. The sequence goes on from NZ_CM149972.1 coordinate 3,736,514, forward strand.
TTAAATCGGTAAAGCGCAGACCAGAAGTTACCGTTTGAGTGCCACTACTTAATATCAAGTCGTTGCTATCTGTCGTCACACTACCATTGATTTCATGGGCATCATGGTTATCGTCGTTAGTTGAAACAATAATTTCAGGACGCACAGCATCGTCAATATTACGTATCGGATAAAGAATTGGCCCGCCATAATCAGAAAAGCGCATGAGTCCAGCATTAATATTTGTGGCAGAGCGTAGCGCGTCTTTAAGCGCGTTTTGTACACGGAGCATCCTGGTCTGACTGGTGTTATCGTAAGACCCCATACTCCCCGATGAGTCCATAATAAAGAGTACATTTGGATTATAGGTAACCGCACTGCTCGCGTTCCCTAAATAAATATCAAGGTCATCGCCGAAGGCAGAAAATCCAATACAGCTAAACAACGTAATCGAAGCAAGGTAATTTGTTATTTTTTTCATCATAATACCTATTGTGAAGCCGGGCCAAAAACGGATGCAGCTAAGCTGTTAGCTACCACTGTGGACTTACCCGCAACTTTTCCGCAGCCTCTAATAATAAATACGTGGCAGTTAACATTACTTCCACCAATTACATTGCTTGACCCTCTGCAAGCTTGTTCACGAATAAACGCTGTACGCGACCAGCTTTTTGAAGACGCCTCGCTTTGATAAGTACCATCTGTAATATGCCTATCACCAATGGTTAAACCACCTTCAGTCATGTATCTATCAGTCCATTGGTTTTCATCAAAACAGCTCATTGTATCTGCATCAGGGTCAAAAATAGTGCCTTGCCTTGCCTCTGAAAGTGGATCCGTTTTTGCTGTGTCAGTAAGCAAGGACTCATCTTCGGATTCGAAAAAAACACCGGCAATTGCGGCTTCAGCCGCGTCGAACGCTAATCCACTTTGCTGCATAGACACGGCCATTTTTGATTGAGACAAGCTGCTCGTTACAGCGCTTACGCCTAAAACTGTGATAGACAGCAAAACAAGTAGCGCAAATACCATGACTAAGCCTTGCTGTTTCATTTCGAACTCCTGACAAAATTCTTCATATTTCTTAGGGCTAAGGTCTTCGAAAAGACTTGATAATAGTGATCGGTCGTCATTGTTTTTGATGCTTCATTCAAAAGCGCATATTTTTGTGCCTGGGTTTGCCGCACTTCATTTTGGTAGCTTTTAAGCATAATGGCCCATCGTAATGACACCACTTGTTGGTTCAGCGCCCTTAAATTATCGATCTCATCGGCAGTGACGTAAGTAACAGCCTGACCATTAGAACTTGTGATCACGTCTGACACGCCAAACTGCACTTGAAAACTTTCTACGTTATCTAGCAATGTGACCGTAATAGGGTCAACCGATTGCGATTTAATGCCAAGTAAAACGCGTCCATCGTAACCGGTACATTTTAGTGTGCTGCCACTTACGAAATAATGATTAACAACGTGAAATTCGCGCCCGGCATAGCCATGTGAATTACCGGTACAATCTTCGTGATTTAAAAGACTTACAACGAGTTTATCGCTGCCACCGCTGTCGGTCTGTACACTACCCAATGTGGTTTTAGTAGAAAAGTCACCGGGTAAGGCAACAGGGTGATTTTCGACATAAGCAGCTTCAGCAACAATATCAACAGACGTATCGACATCGGCGACAATTTGGTCGTAACGACCTACTTCGTAAAACTCCGCCGACAAGCGGGACATAATAAAGCGCCCAGACTCTTGAACTTGGGCTACCGCTTGATTAACTTTATTGGTAACACTTGAACTGACCAAAACCTGAATAACCGCACCAGAAATAATCAGGCCCAGCGTCAAAGTAATCATTAACTCTACCAGTGAAAAGCCGTGTTGTGCTCGTTGACGATAGCTCTTCATAGCGTCACATCCTTAAACACACATCCATTGCTGTCACCTTCGGCTTCGTTGCAGCGCGAATTTAAATTATATTGCTGGTTGCCAGAGGATGAGACGGGCCACATGAGCAAAATTTCTACACGGGACCCAGGGCTACAACTGTAAGTGTCAGCGTTATTATTATCAGCACAAGATACCGACACTGTGGTTTGCGGATTGGTTTGCACCGCTGAACAAGATAATGCCCAGCCGTCATATTTGGCCATTTGAGTTTCGGTGCAAGATTGCCCTTCACAATTGGGAATAGCTGCAGGTCTCGTTAAACAGCAGCTGTAGTAAGGCTGAGAACCATTAGCACAACTTAAACCTGAAAAATTATAGGTTGTATCTGCGAAATAGTCGTTATTTGCTACCATGCCGTCGCCCACGGTTGCAGGGCGAGCTGCGGCGCGTAATCGCTCTGCTACTTGTGCGGCTACCATTTCCGCTTGCGTCCTGCTTATGGCGTCTTTATTAGCAAAAGAGCCGGTAAACTGCAGCGCAGCAACACCGAGTAACCCTACCGCTAGAATAAATAGAGTAATCAAGATTTCTATAAGACCTACACCGCATTGGGTGCAGATTGTGCTTCCTTTCACTGGGTTTCTCGCCACCTTTTTAACTCTCATCACTTTTGCCAAAATTGAAACGTAAGAATGGGTGTTATCACCAATTTAGTATAGTAAGACAAAAGCGCTTTACACTGGGTATCATTGGTTATCAAAACGTATAATTTTTAGCTATCTAAAAGGTTACAAACTAGCGATTAGCGTTGCGCTAATTTCTTCGGAACCGGCGCACGAACACTTTCACAGTAGCGTATATAAAGACCCCGCCTTCACAAGCAGAGGGAACACTACAGTAGTTTTAAGGCTTCACTTCCGCCAAAACTACTGCTGACCTTTTACCATAAACAAGTAGCTAAATTCTTTTAGTCGCTAAACCTCGTTTTGATTTAAGGTATTATTATCTATCCGCAAGTCGTTGAATTTCCAGTAGACAAAAGCATAAAAAAACACCGCAACAAAGTGCGGTGTTTTTTGTGCTTTGATAATGTAGCAAGTTTAAACGACTTGCTTGACTCGCAATTCTTTAGGAACAGCAAATTCCACATTCTCTTCGCGCCCAGCACGCTCAGAAGCTGAAACCGCGCCCCACGCTTTGAGCTTGTTTACCACACCCTGCACTAAGACTTCAGGGGCAGATGCGCCAGCGGTAACGCCAATGTGCTCTACGCCTTCTAGCCACTCTTCCTGGATGCAATTAGCGTCGGCAATCAAATAAGCTTTAGCACCAATTTTTTCAGCCAGTTCACGAAGACGGTTCGAGTTTGAGCTATTCTGTGCCCCAACAACCAACAGAACCTGACAGTCTTGTGATAAGTCGCGCACAGCGTCTTGGCGATTCTGTGTTGCATAGCAAATATCGTCTTTTCTCGGACCGTTTATTTTGGGGTACTTAGCGCGAAGGGCGTCGATTACATCGGCGGTGTCATCAACAGATAACGTAGTTTGGCTGCAATAATAAAGGTTGGTCGGATCTTTAACTTCAAGCGTTGCCACATCAGCTTCAGATTCAACTAAATAAATACCGCCCTCTTCATTGCTGTACTGACCCATGGTGCCCTCCACTTCAGGGTGACCAGCGTGACCAATCAAGATGCATTCAGTGCCCGTTTTGCTAGCACGAGTAACTTCCATATGCACCTTTGTAACCAGCGGGCAGGTTGCGTCGAAAACCTTAAGACCACGATTATCTGCTTCTTTTCTTACCGCTTGCGACACACCGTGCGCCGAAAAAATTACGATACTGTCGTCTGGCACTTCATGCAGCTCATCCACAAACAGCGCACCGCGCTCGCGCAGCCCGTCTACAACGAACTTGTTGTGTACCACTTCGTGGCGCACATAAATTGGCGGTTCGAACATTTCTAGCGCACGCTCAACTATGGTAATAGCTCTGTCTACGCCCGCACAGAAGCCGCGAGGGTTAGCTAAATGAATTTGCATAACTAATTTCCACCTTGTGCTGAAGCGCCAGGTTTAACATCGATGATTTCTACATCAAAAATAACCGTCTGACCCGCTAACGGATGATTGAAGTCTACCGTTACTGAATCGCCAGCAGCGCTTCGAATAATACCCGGAATTTCCGAACCATCTGGCTGCGAAAATGCTAGAATCATGCCTTCTTCTACTTGTAAGTCAGCACCAAAGCGACTTCTATCCATATAGTGAATATTGTTAGGATCTGACTGGCCAAATGCATCTTCGGGGCCTAATGTGAATGACTTTTTGTCGCCCTTTGCTAGCCCAAGTAGACACGCTTCAAAATTTGGTGTTAGGCTTCCGTCACCCATAACCATTTTTGCAGGTTTGTTGTTTACACGAGTGCTGTCTGCAGCAGAACCGTCTTCAAGTTTTAAATCGAAGTGAAGAATAACTTCGCTATCTGCGCCAATTACTAAAGAATCTGTCATAACCTTTCCGAATACTACTTAATGGTTTCGCTACTTTTCGTGCCGCTTGCTTGCACGTCAGCGCTTTTTTCTTCACTTCTTTTATCGCCATTTTTAAACATGTCGATTATGAGTAAAGCCGCGCCTATAAATATGGCGCTGTCGGCTATATTAAACGCAGGCCAGTGATAATTGTTTACGTAAAAGTCTAAAAAATCGATGACATAACCGTGAACTAAACGGTCGTAAACGTTTCCTAATGCACCACCTAAAATAAAGGCAAACGCAACGGGCAGCATTTTTTGCGAACGAGGTGACTGCTTCAGCCACCACAAAATCACTACACTTACTACGACAGCGATGGCAGTGAAGAACCAACGCTGCCAACCACCTGCATTTTCTAGAAAGCTAAATGCGGCGCCGTAATTATGTACGTAAGTAAAGTTAAAAAACGGCAGTACCTGTATAGACTGATACAGTGACATACTGTCGATAACCGTGTACTTACTCCATTGGTCGAGGATAAACGCAATCGCGCTTATCCATAAGAAACGCAACCCCGTTTCGCGAAAAAGCTTAGGCATAGTGGCGCTCTTCTCCATCACCGTCAATGTTTGTCACACAGCGACCACATAACTCTTCGTGACCTTCATGCGAGCCTACATCTTCACGGTGATGCCAGCAGCGCACACACTTTTCACCGCTTGCTTTATTAACGCTTAGCCATAAACCTTCAACGTCTGTGGCTTTCGCGTCAGACGGAGCTTCATCGACTTTGGTTAGCGAAACGCCCGACGTAATAAGCACGAAGCGAAGCTCGTCTTCTAGTTTAGCCAGTACGTTGTAAAGAGACTCGGTAGCATAAAGCGAAATGCTCGCTTCCAGTGAGCCACCTAGTTCGCCATCTTTACGCGCCTGCTCCATCGCCTGGTTTGCCGCGTCTTTTACGCTTAGTACTTGATGCCATAGAGCATCGTTAAACGTATCGCTTTGCGTGAAGTTATTAAACCCTTCGTACCAGGTTTCAGTAAATACAAACTCACTACGCTCGCCAGGTAAGGTTTCCCAGATTTCCTGTGCAGTAAAGCTAGTAATAGGCGCCATCCAGCGAACCAAGGCTTCAATGATGTGATACATGGCCGTTTGGCATGAACGACGGGCCAGCCCATCTGCTTTAGCTGTGTACTGGCGGTCTTTAATCACGTCTAAATAGAATGAGCCCAGTTCAATTGAACAGAAGTGCGTAAGCTTCTGTGACACTACTAGCAAGTCGTAGTTGTCATACGCCTCGATAAGCTCTTCTTGAAGTGCCTTGGCGCGAGCAACAATCCAGCGGTCAAGGGCGACCATATCGTCTTCTGCAACCGCGTCTTTAACCTCAAACCCATTAAGGTTTGCAAGCAAGAAACGTGCGGTGTTACGCACGCGGCGATAGCCATCTGCAGCACGCTTTAAAATTTCATCCGATACAGCAATTTCACCGCGATAATCGGTAGATGCTACCCAAAGACGAAGGATGTCTGCGCCTAATTTGTTAGTCACTTCCTGAGGTGCCACAACATTACCTACCGACTTCGACATTTTTCTGCCGTGAGCGTCTACCGTAAAGCCGTGGGTTAGCACTTCTTTATACGGTGCGTGACCGTGCATGGCTGTTGATGACATAAGCGAAGACATAAACCAACCGCGATGCTGGTCGGAACCTTCAAGGTATAAATCGGCTGAGGCCGGAATATCGTCGCGACGGTCTACAACAAAGTAGTGCGTTACGCCTGAGTCAAACCAAACGTCTAGGGTATCAGTCACTTTTTCGTAGTTGTCTAGCTCGTTTCCAAGCAGTGCTGCATCATCGAGGTCCCACCACGCTTGAATGCCTTTAGCTTCAACTTCTTGTGCCACCTTTTCCATCAATGCTGCAGACTCAGGATGAATTTCACCAGTAAGTTTGTGCACATACAATGGAATAGGCACGCCCCACGTACGTTGACGAGAGATACACCAGTCTGGACGACCTTCAACCATTTTCTCAATGCGGTTTTGACCCCAGTCTGGGATCCACTTGGTTTGCCTAATTTGTTCAAGTGATTCAGCGCGAAGGCCTTTTTTATCCATGCTTACAAACCACTGAGGCGTAGCGCGAAAAATAATTGGCGTCTTATGGCGCCAGCAGTGCGGGTAGCTGTGCTCGTATTTTACGTTTAAGACGAGGTTGCCCTTCTCCTTTACCGTTTCGATAATTTCATCGTTAGCTTTAAATACAAACTTGCCTGCAAATAACGGGGTGTTTTCAAGGTATACACCATTGTTACCTACCGGATTATAAACTTCGATATCGTATTGCTTGCCAACGTTGAAGTCGTCAACACCATGGGCAGGTGCGGTGTGTACACAGCCAGTACCAGATTCTGTAGTAACGTGGTCGCCTAGAATCAGTGGTACTTCAATGTCTAAGAACGGGTGATTAACGTTAAGCTTATCAAGTGCTTCACCGGTACAGGTTGCCACTTCACGGAAATCTTCTACGCCGTAACGGTTCATACAGCTTTCAAGCAGGTCCTGCGCTACTACCAACCATTCGTTTGATGGCTGAACTTCAACAATTGCATAAGTAAGTTCAGGGTGTAAGCTAATTGCACGGTTGGCAGGTAACGTCCACGGCGTGGTAGTCCAAATAACAACACCCGCTTTGTGAGCGGTTAAATCAGCTTCAGACACGCCAAACGCTTCTGCAATAGCCGCCACATCAGCCACGGGGAACTTAACGTCGATTGCCGGTGATACTTTGTCTTTGTATTCAACTTCTGCCTCAGCAAGTGCAGAACCACAATCTGTACACCAGTGAACAGGCTTAAAACCTTTTTCTAAATGGCCTGAGTCAACAATTTTGCTTAATGCACGAATGATGTCGGCTTCAGATTTGAAGTCCATGGTTTTGTATGGGTTATCCCATTCACCAAATACACCTAAACGTTTAAAGTCAGCCATTTGGCCGTCAATTTGCTTTTGTGCATATTCGCGACACTTTTGGCGAAATTCAGCCGCAGTAACTTTCTTACCTGGCTTACCAACTTTCTTTTCTACCATCAATTCAATCGGCAGACCGTGACAGTCCCACCCTGGAACGTATGGAGAATCGAAGTCAGAAAGGTTTTTCGACTTTACAATAATGTCTTTAAGAATTTTGTTAACCGCGTGACCAATGTGAATATCGCCATTCGCATAAGGAGGACCATCGTGAAGAATAAATGGCTTTTTGCCTTTTTTCGCTTCACGAATTTTGCTGTATACCCCTTTTTCCTGCCAGTCTTTAAGCATTTTCGGCTCGCGCTGAGCAAGGTTACCGCGCATTGGGAACGCAGTTTCTGGAAGGTTCAGTGTGGCTTTGTAATCACTCATAAAATTGTATTATCCGGTTACCTTAATTTTCACCCAATGCACTAACACATTGTGAAGGCGATATTCATTTTGCGATGTTCAAATTAAAACGCTGATTGTAAAAGGTTCAACGTAAAACTGTGTGTCGTTCTCACTAGTGCAAGGCCGACGTTATATGTTCTAGCAAAGTAACTTGCTTACGCGTTTCGCGAACAAGGATCCACGTTTAAAAAATCGAGCGCAATAAAACTAATACGCGCAGAAACTTTTCGTGACTTTATCACGTTTAACTATGCTAATAACAGACGCGCTTGTGCTGCATCTGCTTGGATTTGATCTTTCAACGCTTCAAAAGAATCAAATTTAATTTCATCTCTTATTTTTGCCATCGGAAACACCGTAATGGGCTTGCCGTAAAGGTCAGATGACAAATCAAAAATATGGACTTCTAACTGGTTTCTTACCCCGTTAACAGTAGGACGGGTACCAATGTTCGCAACGCCGTTATAGTGTTTTCCATCTACGTCAACACGTACTGCGAACACGCCGTGAATGGGCGTTTTTTGGCGTTTTAGCATGACATTCGCGGTGGGAAAACCAATGGTGCGACCTTTTTTCTCGCCGTGAACCACCCTGCCGTGAATAGCAAACGGGCGCCCTAGCATTTCGGTAGACAGACCAAAATCGCTGTCAGCCAGGGCTTCTCGCACCGCGGTAGAGCTTATTCGATGGGCATGCATGGTAAAACTGTGGGTGCTTACTACTTCGAAACCGTAATGGCGACCTGCCGCCTCAAGCATTTCGAAATCCCCTTTGCGACCATTGCCAAAACGGAAATCGTCGCCAACAACAAGAAATTTAACACCCAGTTTGTCCACCAATAAATCGTGGACAAACGTGTCGGCACTTTGTTTTGCAAACTCAGCGTTAAAGCGCACAGCAAGCAGTCTGTCGACACCTTGTTGGCGCAGCAATTCGTACTTTTCACGAAGAGGGCTAATACGCGCTGGCGCCTTATCAGGCATAAAAACTTCTTCAGGCTGCGGTTCAAACACCATCACGGTGGCAGGAAGTGATAGCGATTTCGCTTTTCCAAGCACATTAGCTAGCACAGCTTGATGACCACGGTGTACACCATCGAACTTACCGATAGTGAGCACACACCCTTTGTGATGAGGTTTTACATTGTTTAGCCCGCGGATAAATTCCACTGTTAGCCACTACCTTTTAACTGCTAGAAATTCAAAGCTCGCGATTATAGCCGACCACGAGCACAATACCAAGCGCGTGCACATTCCCGCTCAGCGTCCTTTCACTACCTTTAAAATTTACTCGCCACCGCTTCTGAAATGCCTAGGGCGCATGCCCAATACTACCATGGTGGCCATGAACAGTATGACCGACAGCGAAATGGTTATTCCTACTTCTAACATTTGGGCGGAAAGCGATAAATCAAAGAAAGCTAAGCCTTGATCGCGATAATAAATAAGCCCGCCCATCGCTGCACTTGCAATTACCACCCGCGCTATAAACAGAACCGACGTGCGGCTAAGCGCAAACACTCCTTGACGATGCAGCGTTATGTAGAGCAAAGCGGCGTTGAGCGTCGCAGACATGCTAGTTGCAATAGCTAATCCTACATAACCAAAAGGTATAGCTAGGACTACGTTAAACACCATATTAGCGACCATACACCAGATGCCAAATTTCACCGGCGTTTTGGTGTCTTGGCGAGAGTAAAAACCTGGCGCAAGAATTTTAACCAGCATAAAGCTTAGCAAGCCAAACGAGTACGCGGTAAGCGAATAAGAGGCCATAATAGCCGTTTCAGCAGTAAAGGCTCCGCGTTGGAAGATAACAGTTAAAATAGGTCTTGCCATTACGCCGAGCCCTACTGCAGCAGGAATGCCCAATAAACACACCATGCGAAACGCCCAATCGATATTCGCGGCAAACGCTTTGGGGTTGTTACTTACGTGATTTCTAGACAAGGTAGGTAGAATTACCGTTGCGATGGCGATACCAAACAACCCTAGGGGAAATTCGAGCAGCCTGTCAGAATAGTACAACCAGCTTATTGAACCGGTCACTAAAAAGCTGGCGATAAAGGTATCAAACAGCAAGTTAATCTGACCTACTGACACACCGAACAATGCAGGGAGCATCAAGGTACGTACTTTAACCACATTTTCGTCGTGCCAGCCCCACTTTGGTTTGGCTAAAAGCCCAGCCCTGAACAAAAACGGTAGTTGAAACACGAACTGAACAATACCGCCGATAAACACGCCCCAAGCTAGGGCGTAAGCGGGTTGCTCCAGCGTAGGTGCTAAGTATATTGCACATGCGATAATGCATACATTAAGTAAAACGGGGGTAAAAGCGGCAACCGCAAATTTATTGAGCGTATTGAGTATCGCCCCTGCCAAGCCAGTCAAAGAGATAAATGCTAAATAGGGAAAGGTAATTTTCAACATGGTCGAGGCAAGCACAAATTTGTCGCCGGCTTCATCGCCTTCCAGCCATGCCATAAACCAACCGGTACCAAACAGGGCTGCCAAAACAGGTGATGCAATAACACCAATAATTGACACCACAAACACGATAGCGCCCAACGTACCGCTAATTTTTGCAACAAATTCTCGTAACTGCTTTTTATCGTCGTTTTCGTGAACCTCGGTTAACACCGGAATAAACGCTTGCGCAAATGCGCCTTCAGCGAATAGACGACGTAAAAAATTGGGAATTTTGTTGGCAAAGAAAAATACGTCTGCGGCTGCCCCATCGCCCATAAGCTTGGCAACAACAACATCACGTACTAGGCCTAATACTCTCGAGACCAAGGTCATAATACTGACGATAAGACCAGATTTTATTAACTTCCGTGACACGTCACACTTCCAATAAGAGATAAAGAATAGGCTGAACAGCAAACGCTTTTTTAAAGAGTGATTAAAGGCGTCCGCTCCAAGTAAAGAGGCAACAATAGGTTGCGAGCGAGCCATAATAGCGAAAGCCTATGGTCTACGAAACGATTTATTCAAAATAGTTGTGCACCTTTATGGACTTTCTTGCTATAATCCGCGCCCGATATGGGGTGCTGTTGTTTATGCATGTCTATCGCTTAAATGTCCTGAAAGAATTCCGTTACAGATATCTTTCAAAAAATTTCGCAGAGAATGTGCAACGTGTTGAGCATACTTTGTGTTCAATAGCTTGCGCGTTTTAACGCGGAACGATTTAAGTTTTAAATCGTTTGACATTTGGGCGTTTGGTAGGCACAATCCGCACCCTCGTTTTTGACATGAATTTATTTTGGGAGTTACACCTTGGCTAACATTAAGTCTGCTAAGAAGCGTGCAATCCAAGCCGAAAAGCGTCGTCAGCACAACGCTAGCCGTCGTTCAATGACTCGTACAAGCATCAAGAAAGTTATCGCTGCAATTGCAAGCGGTGACAAAGAAGCGGCACAAGCTGCACTTACTGCTGCTACTCCAGTACTTGACAGAATGGCTACTAAAGGCTTGATTCACAAGAACAAAGCTGCTCGTCATAAGAGCCGTCTAGCTGCACAAATTAAAGCACTAGGTTAATCTTTACGATTAGTAGTAAAAAAGCGCCCTTCGGCGCTTTTTTTGTACCTGTAATTAAATCAAGGTTTATTTATTGTTTTAGAATAAACATTAGACTTACAAGTAAAAAGCCCGCCATTAGGCGAGCTCTCTCACTAGATAAAAAGTCTTTGCGCTGTGTTCACACTTTATACGCTATCAGCTCATCTTCCTTATTGAGCTAGCCGGCGCGATACGCATGATCCAGTGAAGAATTGCCCAAGGCCAGCTTGGCACAAAAGCGTTCGCCTTCTCTTTATTAATTGCATTGACCATAGCGCGACAGCCCACATCGGTATCAACAATAAATGGTACCTTCTCAACTTTTTCATTTATTTCACTTCGAATGAAACCAGGATGAATGCAGGTGACATTAATCGGCGTATTCATTACATCCATTCGAATGCCCTCAGTCATAGACGTTAGACCTGCCTTCGTAGCTGCGTAAACGGTCATAGCACGTCTAAACCCGCGCACAGCACTTATAGATGAAATCGTTACTAAATGACCACTATTTTGCGCCCTAAAGATAGCCATAGCCGCTTCACATTGTGCTAGCGCCGACACAAAGTTAGTCACCGCCGTTTGCTTGTTAGCGTGGAAATACCCTGTGCCAATTGACGCGCCCTTCCCCATCCCTGCATTCACGATGACTCTATCGAGTGTTCCCATGTCAGCTTTGAATGCGTCGAACACTTCAAAAACCGCATCGTGATCATTTACATCAAGCGAGCGAATATACACGTCAATGTTTGGGTTAATTGAAAGTAATTCGTCTTTCAGTTTTTCTAAGTTCTCAAAGCGCCTTGCACATAGCGCTAAGTTACAGCCCTGTTTGGCAAACTCAATCGCCATTCCCTTGCCTAAGCCGGAACTCGCGCCCGTGATCAGAATATTGCGTCTTGTTGTCATTATCGTTTTCCTGATGCTTTGATGGCCTTATTACAGCGCCACATTAAGTAATGAATGAAGATCCAAAAGTTTTTAAACGCTGGATTATTGGTTTGCTTGTGGTGATAGCGATAGTAAATTTGCTGGGCAATACCGGCTAAACGGAAAAGTCCATAAACCTCATAGAAAGCAAAATCTTCAACATCTATCTCCATTTCTTTGCAGTAATACGCCACAACTTGTTCACGAGTGAGCATTCCCGGTAAGTGAGTTGGCTGACGACGTGTTGATTGCGCTAAAAAGTCATCATCAGCTTGCACCCAATACGCCAAGGTATTGCCTAAGTCCATAAGCGGGTCACCTAAGGTGGCTAGCTCCCAATCTAACACACCGATGATTTGGGTATAGTTATCAGGCTTTAACACCACGTTATCAAACCGGAAGTCATTGTGCGTTATACAAATGCGTTCTTGGTCAGGCATGTTGTTCTCTAGCCAACGCATAATTTTTTTACCCGAGGGGACATTCCAAGTTTTCGCTTTACTATAACGCTCACTCCACCCGCTTATTTGCCGCTCTATGTACCCAGCACCTTTCCCCAAGTGCTCAAGCCCCGCTTTTTTATAATCAACTTTATGAAGTTCAATTAAACTATCAAGTACATTAGTGCAAAGCTGCTTGGTTTGCTGATCTGTTGTCTCTAAACCTCTGGGTAAGTTCTTTCGTGGTATCACGCCAGTAAACTTTTCCATTACGTAGAACTCAGTGCCTAATACGCTTTCATCTTCACAGAGCCCGAGCATTTCTGGCACATACCGGTAGACAGGCTTTAGCGCGTGCTGTAATCGATACTCTCGCCCCATATCGTGAGCCCCTTTGGCTTTTGTACCTGCTGGTGCCCTACGCAAAATTAATGACGTTTGTTCGCTCTGGTTTTGATCGCTGCTTTGATAGTCCAAGCAATACGTCCAATTAGACGCGCCACCGGAATACTGGGTTACTTTAGGTAAACTATCGCTACTTTGTATAGCGGCTGACAATGGATTCGAGGCACTAATATTTTCCTTAAGCCAATTGTGTACAGCGCCGACGTCTAGCTCTTCTCCTGCTCGCACGCTATCCGCTTTATCTACTACCTGTTGTTGCATATATCGTTCTTCTTTTATTTTTGTATTAAACGCTTATTCAAAGCTAGTTATTGGTACGCATTTATTCGAAACTAATTTTGTCTTTCGCAGCTCATCACCTAACTCATATTAGCGAGTGGTAACAAGGTTTCTGGCAATAAGGCGCTAACAAAAAGCCTGTTTTTATTCTTTAATTGTGCTTTTCCATTGCTCGTTTCATCGTTTTAGTTTGATTGAGCATATTGCTTATATAGCGCTGCGTGGGTAACAACTTTTTCAATAAGAACGCACGTTTGCCTAACTTGTGAGTGAGAATAAGAAACTTCCCTTGACTGACTTGCTGATATATTGACTCTGCCACCTCTTCTTTAGTCATATCTGCCTTAGCGAAAAACTTGTTGATCATCTTATGCGAGGCTGGATTGCTACTTCGCATCGACTCATCTAAATTCGTTTTAAAGAAACTAGGGCAAACCACACTAACATTTATATTGTCTGGTGCTAGTTCCAACTTCATGGTTTCTGAAAACGATACTACAGCGGCTTTTACTGAGTTATAGCTTCCCATATAAGGAATAGGTGTTAACCCTGCTTGCGAGGCAACATTGATAAAGTAACCACTGCCTTGCTTTCGCATTAAAGGTAAAAGGGCACGACTTACTCTTACCATGCCTAACACGTTAATATCGAATACCCACTGCCACTGATCGATAGTTTCGTCTAAAAGACTACCGCCCGTAGCGACCCCAGCGTTATTAAACACATAGTCCACGCCTCCCCAGCGAGTTTCGATAGTTTGCGCTAGGGCTTCAACATCATTGTCAGAGGTTATATCGCAGTGAACATAAAACGCATTTGCACCTTGTGCACAAAGCATATCTACCGTTTCAACGCCCCTTTCTTGGTTAATATCGGCAACACAGATATTTATATCTTTATCTTTGCTTACCCATTTTTCCGCCCATTTTAGGGCAATGGCCTGACCTAAGCCGGTAGCACCACCGGTAATTAATAAACGCATCATGTAGTTCCTACTTTTTATTATTTCACGAGTATTTTTGGCGTTGTTTTTACAGCTATTTTTGCATTTCGTTTTGCCCACAGAGCTAATAATGCAGGACCGATGTACATGGCTATACCGTAAACGCCTGGAGCGATGGCATAGTCAGGCGCTTGTAAAAAAGTAATGCATATGAGCATGGCAAGAGCCGCGTTTTGTACGCCTATTTCAATAGCAAGCGTAAGCGAGTCTTTAAATGCTAGGTTTGAAAGCTTAGCAAGCCCGAGGCCTAACAATACCGATAATAAATTTAACGTTAAACATATCAAAAACGCGCTTTCGAAGGACGCGGCTAAATTATTTCTTTCAGAAACCAGAACGCCGACAATCATGAGCAACATGAAATACATCGAAAACTGCCGAAAAAAGTTCTCTGTTTTCTTGGCAAACACCAGATAAAATCGACGAATTGTCATGCCAATAACGACCGGTAGAATCGACACGCCGACGAGCCCTATAACGGTTTGGATAATAGAAAATTCTGGCGCGTTTTCTTTTACAAAGTAATCAATCGCAAATTGAATAATAAATGGCGTGGTGAACACGCAAGCAATGGTTGAAATTGCGGTTAGGCTAACTGAAAGGGCTAGGTTGGCTTTTGCAAAATGGCTGATTAAATTACTGGTAGTACCGCCAGGGCATGCTGCCAAAACCATTACGCCAACAGCAATATAGTCAGGCACACTAAACGCAATACATAAACTTAAAGCTAGCAAAGGCAACAAGATAATTTGACCGATAAAGCCTGTTATTACCGCCCTAGGCGCTTTAATCAATCGGGCAAAGTCAGCAAGGGTCAGGGTTAGCCCCATGCCAAACATCACAAGTGCCAACGCTAGAGGTAACAACACCTCGGTAAGTACAGATGCCTGCATGCACACGCCCCTTACAAAAGAAACCTTTTATTAACATTTAAGCCAGTGTACCCTGTTTAACAATAAATAAAAATGATGCCTTATTATGGAAATCCATAAATATTATGCATGGAAAAATAGATTTTAATTTATTCGTAGTGCTACGTGAGGTCTATGAACACGGCAGCATTACTAGAGCCGCCAATGCGCTGCATATTACTCAGCCTGCGGTAAGTCATGCGCTCAGTAGGCTACGAGAAAAATTTGATGACCCATTGTTTACGCGCCATGGGCGACAAGTAGTCCCTACCCCGTTCTGCCAAGGCATCATTACATCGGTCGTGACATCAATTGAAACCCTTGAAAATACCTTAAAAGGCAAAGTGGACTTTGACATAGGTGATAAACCACGCACAGTTAACCTTGGAATGCGTGATATTTTAGAATCTATATTTTTTCCAACGTTAATTCCTGAACTTGTTCAAAACACGCCTAATATCACGGTAAATAGCAGGCAAGTAACCTGGCCCGAACTTGCCCCGGCACTTACTAACAAAGAGGTCGATATTGTCATTGATGCCCTCGTTCCTACCAGCAGTGAGATACGTTCTCAGTTTATCTGCGAGGAAACCTTCGTTGTGGTATGTGCACCAACAAATAGCTACCTAGACAACCCCAGTATTGAAAACTACTCAGTTGCACAGCATGCGCTCGTGTCTTTAAAAGATTCTAAACTAGACACCGTTGATCTCGCCCTTGCTCAACACAATTTGCATCGAAAAATATCCCTACAATGTGAGCACTACTTTGCCGCTGTTAATGTAGTGAGTCAGTGTGACCTACTGCTTACTATGCCAGCACGCTTTGCACATCAGTTTAGCGACAAATGTTATATCGAGACTTTGCCACTTCCGTTTGAAGTACCTCCTCTTCCCGTGCACATGTACTGGCACAAAAATGCCGATGATGATTTAGTAAATATTTGGATGCGGGAGAAGCTTTTAGAAGTAGCAAATAAATTGGGGCTATAAAAAAGCCGATACACTAAGGTATCGGCTTATACTATCTTCACGTTATCAGAATTAAAGAATTGGAAGTGTTAACTTACCCGATGCATTTTCGCCAGCTTTTGTTTGATACTCATAACTAAAAGTCGCACTGACAGGATTTTCCGCAGTGTTGTCCTCTAGATATAGGCTGATTCTATCTCTGTAGATATATTCGCCATCAGCTACTGTTGTACCACTTATATACGAAGTATAAGCCTGATTAGAGATACTTTCATTTTGAGCCACGTTTATTGCAAGCAAACGCTGCATAGAAATGTTTTCATCTCGAACTAGCTCATATCTATTCACAAAAGCGTATTCATTTCCATTTTCAGTGTAACTTTCAAAATTAATAATAAGGTAATTAAGTGATTCAACTGAAGTTGGTAGTAGAATACTCACTGAATTACCAAAATTATTTGCCGAGTTTGCAACCCCGGCTGTATTTTCACTAACGATAACTGAGCCATTAGAATAGTAATTGCTGTTATCTAATTTTAGAGCGTTGATATCGAACTCTGCCGTTTCATCAGCGGGGGTGGTAAATGAATAATCATCACCATAAATATTTGCTGAAACACCACCAGAGGCTGGAGAAACTTCACCAATTGCAAAACGGTAGTTAGTGTTAGTTTGCAATTCTGTTGCTGGAGAAAACGTGTGCTTAACACCACCAAGGTCCACGCTCTGACTAAGCTCTACACTTGCCTCTTCACTCAAAATATAAGTGTAACCATTAGGAACGCTATCATCAGCAGACTCATTGCCGCGAACAATTGAAACTTCGTCGAAAGTCAGGCTAACCGCGTCCAGATCTATGTCAACAGCTTCGCTGTAATACACTGAATAGGCAAAATTAGACGGGTTAACATTCGTAGTAATAACTTCAACGGTTGCTTGGGGCTCAACTTCAGTAGGAACTAGGACTAAGTTAATAATCTCAGAGTCAGCTACTGTGTAATAGCTATTTGACTCAAACCCACTTGTACTAACGTTAATTGAAGTTTCGCCTGTGGCATAACGTGTTGAACGACTGAGATTAATACTGCCTGTCGAATAGGTGATATCACCTACCTGGAAAGAGGACATTTCGAACGAAATACCGCCATCAAATGGAACCACCAACTCATAAGAATCACTTTCTTCATCATATTCAGATGTGTACGTCTCCTCTGACGTACCCATCATGAACTCAGCGCCTGCGATAGGCTCGCCCATACTGTCAATCAGGCTTATTACAACAGTTTTCTCTTCTGCTGCAACTTCATCGTATTGACTAAGACTAATTTCCTCTTCTGAAAACTCACTTGCGTCGTAAATAAATAATGTATCACCAGATATATTCACGTTGCCGATGTTAGTGAAGTCGAAGTCTGCTTCTCCGTCGTTATCTATGTCGATGTTCGCGCGTAATGTAACGTTTAAATCACGTGGCAAAGTTATTTGATAAGTTTGTGTTTCTTCATTGAATTCGCTCTCATGGGCAAAATCAAATACGCTGCTGGTAGATGTCCCCGAAAAAGAAAAACCAATAAAGCTAAGTCCACCGACTGCTTCGCCGCTTTCCGTGTCCGTAACGCTGAACTCTACCTCAACAGGTGTAGATACTCCTATGATGCCAATGTCGTCATATCCTTCACCTGAGCTCACAGGACCAGTAGTGATAAAAAATGCGCGTTCTAAGTAACTTTCATCAGTGGAAGAAACTACAACGGTAAGGTCAGCACTCGCTGGTAAGCCTTCTAAGTTAAAACCGCCATTCTCTGAAGTTACACCTTCAGCAACCACTGTATTTCCTTGATAAACAGCGACGTTTAAGCCCACTAAAGGTACATCAGTGCGTGTATCAACCACAGCGCCTGCCAGCGTAACCGAAGTTTGATTATTTTCGATTTGCTCTGCCAGGAGGCTGTTTTGTTCAGTAAGTACAGAATTTTGTTGATTAAGTGCGTCAACAACTCCGTCGTTACTATCGTCATCAACTTCAATGCACCCTGTAAGAGCGAGGGATACAAAAAGTGGGATCGGTGCGAGCTTTTTATTTATTTTCATGAGTGGCCTCTTAGTTTTTACGTTACATCGCAATAGAAACTAAGGACGAAGAGAGAACGAGAGGATATTAATAACGGTCTGAATACTAAGACTGAACTACCTTGTACGTTACGAAACTTCATCCTTGAAATACCAGAGTATCCGATACGAATTCAATTTGCATGTAATTTGTAACGATAATTGCCCCCCGCTCCTTATACTTTAGATTAAGTTTGTAACACAATGGTCAAGCAAGCGTCACGGTAGTGTCAATTTGCAGACCTATAGTGACGGTCCAAGGCATCGCTTTGGGAAACCACTATGAAAAAAACACACTATCGTACGCTTTGGCTTTCAGATATCCATTTGGGAAATCGCGACTGCAAAGCTGAATACTTACTTTCCTTTCTGGACAGCATCACGGTAGACACTTTGTATTTGGTAGGCGACATTGTTGATATGTGGCAAATGACCAAACAATTTCGCTGGCCAGAGGCGCACAATCAAGTCATGCACAAATTCATGCAAATGAGTCAGGAAGGTACACGTGTAGTGTACTTACCCGGCAATCATGATGAGCCAATTCAATCTTACTCTGGTATGGCCTTTGGCGATATTGAAATAGAGCGTGAGCTGGTGCACACCACGGCACAGGGAAAACGTTACCTGGTTTTACATGGCGATCAGTTCGATGGCGATGTGACCATGGGCAAATTCCATGCTTGGATTGGCGATAAAGGTTATGACCTCTTGCTTTTTCTAAATCGCGAATTCAACCGTTTGCGCGCGTGGCGCAAGCGGGAATACTGGTCACTAGCGGGCTACATTAAAAAGCATATTAAAGGAGCAAATGAAGCCATTGCTCGATATCGCGAAGCATGCTGCAAGCGTGCCGACGATATGGGGCTAGATGGTGTAGTGTGTGGTCATATTCATCACCCTGAAAGTAGTTTTGAAAACGGCATACACTACATTAATGATGGTGACTGGATAGAAAACTGTAGCGCTCTCGCTGAAGACATGAATGGTAATTTATCTCTTATTCATTATCTCGATTCACTAGAATCAGCTACGGTAACATCAATCACAACCAAAACCTCTCGATCAAAAGCTGCGTAGTTACTGCTACTTTTCTGGGGGGCTTACAGGCCCCCTATCACTGCTTTTATTGAACCCTTCTACGCGAAACAAACTTGTCGAGCCAGCATCAATAACATCTTTTTAACACTGTCAAATAACTGCCATCAAACTGTGTAAAAAGCGTCACATTGTCCTGCTATTGTTCGCCAAAACCGAAAGAGAAACAGGTTCTATGTTTACTGTAAACGACGTACTGAACAAGCATTATCCTCAAGTAGCGAACAATCCTATTCTGTTTAAATCGCTGTCTTTCGTATTAAGACACCTTCTTCACGAACGCGAAATTACCGAATTTGGTGAAACCTATCCGCACTATGAAGACATTGATTTTGTAGAACAAGTGTTGGAGTACTTCAATATCAGCTACTCCACCCGTGATGTCGAAAAAGAACGTATTCCAAGCGAAGGCAAAGTGGTAATTATCGCAAACCACCCTATTGGCTCTCTCGATGCCCTTGCGCTAATTAAACTAGTTAGTGAAGTGCGGCACGACTTAAAAGTAGTGGCCAATGAAATGCTCATGGCTATCGAGCCTCTTCACGATATGTTGCTACCAGTAAATAATATGCAGGGTGGCACACCGAAGCAGCATTTATCGGCTATCCAAAAACACCTCAAAAGCGACGGTGCTATATTGATTTTTCCTGCCGGTGAAGTCTCTCGATTACGCCCGCAAGGTGTTCGCGACACGCGATGGCACACTGGCTTTTTGCGTATTGCAAAGCAAGCTAAAGCGCCGATATTGCCGGTTTATATTGACGCTAAAAATAGCCCCCTTTTTTACAGCGTGTCTATGGTATACAAACCACTCGCCACCGCACTGCTGGTTAAAGAAATGTTCAAACAGCGCAAAAAGCATTTACCTATGCGCATTGGCGAACTTATTCCTTTTGAAGCTTACCAGCAAACCAATATTCCGCTAAAAGAGCAGGTAAAGCTGTTTAAGCGCCACCTATATCGCATTGGCAGCAACAAGAAAGGCGTATTTGAAACGCAGGCGTCTATTGCTATGCCCGAAGACAGAAAAGAGCTCGCCCGCGCAATTCGAGAATGTGAGCATCTCGGAGAAACGGGTGATGGAAAGTCTATCTACCTGTATCAGCACAAAAGCTGCTCGCCAATTATGCGTGAGATAGGCCGCTTGCGAGAAGTCGCATTTCGCGCCGTGGGAGAAGGCACCAATAAACGTAGAGATATTGATCAATACGACTCTTACTATTATCACCTTGTGCTATGGGACGACAGCGACTTGGAAATTGTAGGCGCCTATCGCTTTGGCGATGCAGAACTTTTGACAGCGCCCGATCACCCTACGGGACTTTATTCTGCCACTTTATTTAATTATGGCAAAAACAACGACAAACTTTTTAAGGAAGGCCTAGAACTAGGGCGAAGCTTTGTTCAGCCTCGCTACTGGGGCAAACGCAGTTTAGATTACTTGTGGTTTGGTATTGGTGCATTTTTAAGTCGTTATCCCAAATATCGTTATCTATTTGGTGCAGTGTCACTTAGTAATGCCTATCCGGAACCAGCTAAAGACCTATTGGTACAATTTTACTCCACGTATTTCCCTGCAAAGTTTGGTGAAGCGACCTGTAAACGCCCTTATCAAATGGCTAACGATGCGCTACATCAATTCAAAGGTAACGATTACAAAGCCGAATTTACCGAGCTAAAGGATTTATTGGCTAATATGGGCGTTAACGTGCCTACGCTTTATAAGCAATACTCTGAACTGTCCAAAGACGGTGGTGTGGCGTTCCTTGGATTCAATGTCGACCCAGATTTTAACGACTGTATTGATGGCTTGGTAGTGGTTGATATGCAAAGCCTTACCGAGAAGAAACGCAAACGCTATTTAACTGACATTCAGCTTAAAGCCACTGCCTAATGTTTTAGGAAAGAACACGTCTTTTATAAAGCCTACGCAAAAGCTAAAAAGGGAGCGCCTAATTGACGCTCCCTTTTCATTTTTACTAGAAATATCAAATGTAATTATCGACCGCCAATATTTTTAAGAATATCCGTATAGATATCTTCAAGTGTAAGTAAATCCGATAAGTGAATGTGTTCGTTTACCTGATGGATAGTGGTGTTGGGCACACCGACTTCGACAACCTGTGTGTGCTCGCTTGAGAAGAAGCGCCCATCTGACGTGCCGCCGGACGTACTAACTACAGGATAACGACCTGTGGCGGCTTTAATGGATTTCTCAACGCAAGCTATTAGGCAACACTCTGCATTACTATTAGGCTTGCTTAAGTATGCTTCACAGGGCCTTGAAAAGCTGACTTCGGCTTCTACATCAACGGTATTGATGATATTGCGTAGCAAAGCAGATAAGCGCTCTTGATCAAACTGCCACGAGTATCTTACGTTAAACTCTATACGAACAGCACTAGGCACTATGTTATCGGTGAAGCTTCCTGTATCCATATGTGTTACTTGAAGCGTGGTGCCAGGAAAGTCATCGCTTCCTGTATCAAAAGGATATTGAGTTAGTGCATTAACCACTCTACTCGCTTTGTGAATAGCATTCACTGCTGTCTTTGGGTATGCCACATGGCCTTGCTTTCCTGCAATATGGATAGTGCCTGAAAGTGAACCCCTGCGACCAATCTTTATCGTATCGCCAGTTTTAGAAGATGCCGAAGGTTCGCCTACTAGGCACATATCAAGCTGTACATTTTTAGATGCTAAATATTCAGCTATCCATTTAGAGCCCCACTCCGCCTCCCCCTCTTCATCACTGGTGATTAGCCACCAATAAGATATTTTATCAGGATCTAAAGAGGCAATAGTTCGCTCAGTCGCTGCTAGCATAGCTGCAATGCCCGTTTTCATGTCGGCAGCACCGCGCCCATAAAGTTTATTTTTACTTATAACCGGGCTGAAAGGGGGAGATTTCCACTTATCGAGAGGGCCAGGAGGCACGACATCTGTATGGCCGCTAAATGCTAAGTGAACAGGCCCTTGCCCCCATCTGGCGATGAGGTTCTTGACCCCATTAATCTTATGCTTTTCACATGTAAAACCAAGCTTTTCAAGCTTATAGATTAGGTAGCTTTGACAACCCGCATCTATTGGAGTGATAGACTCTCTAGCCATGAGTACTTCGGCAAAGTGAATACTGCGCGCCGGCGCTAAAGAAGGTAAAGGCTGAATTGACATTCACGTAACCCAATTTAGAAACATGGGTCTATTACACAAATTTAAAGTGACACACTAATAACAGATTTGCGACAAAGTCATGACAACATAGCCAAGGCTTTTTCGGCGTGAATGGCCGCAAATAAGAATACTGTAGGCGTATGGAAGTTTCGACCGGCCTCCCTAATATTTGTCTATAGCTCCACACATTGTTATAAATAGGCCACAACTTATAAGAAGGCAGTACTGTGTTAAAAATAATTGTTTTAATACCCCTTATCTTGTCATTACTTTGGTTTGGTTATTTGCAAGCCAATAAATATACTCTTGAACAAGGCAAGCAGGGGTTTCTTTACATATTCGTGCTATCCGGAGTTATTGCTGCGTTTTATACACTCTTGCTGTTTTTAACGCATTAGCTCTTTTTTGCCATAAAGTCTATCTCTTCGCACTAACCCTATGCAGCCTGTGAGATTAGCAAGTAAATTTACCGCAGCATTGATTATGCTGTGCAGCACCAATTAAATAACCACTTAGCAAAATAAGTTAAGCGATCAAAAAAGCCAGCTTTGATTAAAAAGCTGGCTTTTCACTATTTCTAATTGTTACCACCCTACCATCGAGTGGCTGAAGTTGCTTACAATGACTCTGAAATAGTCACGTCAGCATTTGCGCGAAGCGCATCGATGTACTGCTGATAAACACGTTGACCTTGTACTTGAGCAAGACGTTGTTTCAGGCTTTCTCCTAGCTCGTTTTCAAGTTCAGGTGCAGCATTCACGCCTTCTAGCATAACAACTGCAACATCGCCGTTAACTGTTGTTGCCACGTCAACCTTATCTTCACCTTCAAGGCCCAGTGAGAAAAGCGTATCAACCAATGCGCGTGCTAGTGTACCGCCTGCTCTTGGCACTGCTGCTGCCGTTTCCCAAGCTACAGATTTTTCTGCTAGTTCGCTTTCAACACTTTCCTCTGCACGTACTTTCTGTGCAATGTCGAAGGCCCAAGCTTCTGCTGCTTCTTTCGCTTTTTCCGCTTTTACTGATGCTTCAATTCCCTCGCGAACTTCATCTAGTGACTGAGTACGTTGTGGTTGATGCTCAATAACACGTGCAACAACAACTGTTTCGTCATCAAGTTCAATGATGTCGCTGTTAAGACCTTCTTCAACTAGCTCTGATGAGAAAGCAACATCCAGCAAACCGGGGAAGCTTAGTTCCGCAGGCGCCGTATTTCGGCTGAACAGCACAGACTCTTGTATAGGTAGATCTACAGCATTAGCTGCGTCTTCAAGTGTATCTGGCACCTCAAACGCAATCTCAGCTAGGGTATTTTGAAGCTCAAAGTACTTTTCCATCGCCGCATCGTAAAGAAGGGTATCGCGAATTTCACTGGCCACTTCATCGAATGATTTTACTTGCGCTTCTTTTAAATCTGTTAGCTTAATGATGTGAAAGCCAAACTCGGTCTCAACAACGTCAGATACATCACCGACGTTTTCTAAAGCAAACGCAGCTTCATCGAACGCTGGGTCCATCATTTCAGGTGTAATGAAATCTAGGTCACCGCCGTTCTCAGCTGAGAATGTGTCGTCAGAGTTTTCTTCAGCAAGCACTGCAAAGTCGGCACCGTTATCAAGCTCAGTTTTCAATGACTCTGCTTTTGCTTTCGCAGCGTCTTGGTCGTCACCTGCTTCGATAAGGATGTGTGAAACTCGGCGTTCCTCTTCAGTACCATAGCTTCCTAGGTTATTGTCGTAATAGGTACGTACTGCTTCTTCATCTACAGAAACGCGACCTTTTAGATCTTCAACACTTAGTTTTACATAAGCCAGTTTCACCTGCTCTTCAGTATCGAAAGAGGCAATATTGTTGTTGTAGAACGCTTCAACATCAGCATCTGTTACTTCGATAGAACTGGCAAATTCGTCAGAGCTCACTAATACGTATTTCGCATCACGAGTTTGACGTTGAAGGGCATTAGCCTGCTGCACTTCACCGTCTAGAGAAAATGAAGAATTCGTTAACGCTGCAGCCAATTGATTCTGAGTCATCTGCGTTCTTAGGTAGTCGCGGAAGTCTGCAACTTGAAAACCATTTTGACGGAGAATAGCTTGGAAACGCTCGTTATCAAACTGACCACCAAACTGAAATTCAGGCATTTGCACTATCGTTTCACGAATTTGTTCATCGCTTACGCGCAAGCCCATATCGGTAGCTTGTTGCTGAATCAGTTTTTCAGCAATAAGTCTGTCCAGTACATTTTTTCTAAAATCTGCGAGATATTCTTCGCTAGAGAAAAGCTGCGCGATGCTTTCGCCGTACTGTGACTCCATTTGTGCACGCTGGTTTTGGTATGCACGTTCTAGTTCTTGTGCCGAAATTTCTTCGCCGTTTACAGTTGCTACTGCTGTAGTGCCTGATGATGTTAGGTAGCTACCTACACCTGCGAATACGAAACTTAAAACGATAAGCGCAATAATCGCCATCGCCCAAGGGCCTTGAGAACCTTCTCTGATTCTTTCTAGCATGATTGTTCTTCAACTCCGTTGCTTACTACAATTACCCTAACCCATCACTTGCGGGCGAGCTCAAGGTAAAATAAGCGATGATTATAACCCAATGCCGCCGAATATAAACGCCAAAACAAACTATTTGTAATGTCTTTCGTCAAGTTAAGGCGTTTCTCTGACATGTATGAAAATCGGCATGCCTAAAGGGGAAATTCTTACTCTTAAAATATTGGGGTCAGAGTCGTTACTCTGACCCCAATATTGAATTCTTTGCTTTAGAAATAAAAAAGGCGATGGACTAGCCATCGCCTTTTTCTATAATTTTTTTGCTTAGTTACAAGCGTCTTTCAGTGCTTTACCAGCTTTGAAAGATGGAACTTTCGCTGCTGAAATCTGAATAGTCTCACCAGTTTGTGGGTTACGACCACTGCGAGCTGAACGTTCGCGAACTGAGAAAGTACCAAAGCCTACTAGTGCAACTTGGTCGCCGTCTTTTAGCGCCGCAGTTACTGAGTCAGTGAATGCGTCAAGAGCGCGGCCAGCTGCTGCTTTAGAAATGTCTGCACCAGCAGCGATTTGGTCGATAAGTTGAGACTTGTTCACAATTAGATCCCCTTCGATTGTTATTATACTGTTTGTCCAAAACGATTTTGCTTGAACGTTATAGCAAGCTTGATCGTTAACATCAAGCTTCAGTCACAAATAATTAACTTTTTAAATGAATCGCTGCAATCCCTTTTGTGGCAAGGCTTCAAGCGAATACCACTTAAAGGTAACACAACTTTTGCGACATGAAAGCCCTATTTTCAAAAAAATAAGCTTTTCTTTCGTCTAATGCGCATAATTTAGTCAATTATTGCATTTTTATAGCAAAAACAAGGCTGCACGCCTTTAAAATTAAAGGTATGCAGCTATACGTGTAAGTTACTTTTTAACCACTTCGAAACTTTCAACAGGCTCCTGAAGCGCAATATCAAGAACATCATCAATCCATTTAACCGGGTGAATTGATAAATCTTTCTTCACATTGTCTGGAATTTCTTCCAGATCACGCTCGTTGTCCTTTGGAATAACCACGGTTTTGATGCCACCACGGTGTGCTGCAAGTAACTTTTCTTTTAGACCACCAATAGCAAGTACTTCACCGCGAAGAGTAATTTCCCCCGTCATGGCAACATCACACTTCACAGGGT
Organism: Alteromonas sp. ABH4_454; assembly: GCF_056311775.1. Lineage (NCBI taxonomy): Bacteria > Pseudomonadati > Pseudomonadota > Gammaproteobacteria > Alteromonadales > Alteromonadaceae > Alteromonas > Alteromonas sp. ABH4_454. Next base: position 3,762,866 of record NZ_CM149972.1, read on the forward strand.
TACCTGTTAGTGAAGATACTAAAGCGGTACACATTGCAATACCTGCGCTTGGGCCATCTTTTGGTGTTGCACCTTCAGGAACGTGCACATGAATATCACGCTTCTCATAAAAGTCATCATTAATGCGAAGCTTTTCAGCGCGACTTCTTACCACTGTCATCGCCGCCTTAATTGACTCCTGCATGACATCGCCCAAAGAGCCTGTAGAAGTCATTTTTCCTTTACCTGGAACCGATGTGGTTTCAATGGTCAGTAGGTCGCCCCCAACTTGCGTCCAAGCTAAACCGGTAACTTGACCGATTTGGTTGTCTTTGTCGGCTTTGCCGTAGTCAAAGCGCTGAACACCAAGATAGTCTTTAAGATTATCTTGAGTAACAACCACCTTATCTTTGCTTTTCGTAAGTAAGATATCTTTAACCGCTTTACGACATACCTTAGACACTTCGCGCTCTAAGCTTCTAACACCCGCTTCACGCGTGTAGTAACGAATCATGCCTATAACAGCAGAATCTGTAATCTCAAGCTCTTTCGCTTTAAGGCCGTTGCGCTCCATTTGCTTACCAATTAAATGGTTCTTCGCAATGTTAAGCTTTTCGTCTTCGGTATAACCAGACAGTCGAATTACTTCCATACGGTCAAGCAACGGACCAGGGATATTCATGCTGTTAGAGGTTGCGACGAACATAACGTCAGATAGATCGTAATCAACTTCTAAATAATGGTCGCTAAAGCTGTTGTTCTGCTCAGGGTCAAGTACCTCTAGCAAGGCTGACGCTGGATCTCCTCGCATGTCTGATGACATCTTATCGATTTCATCAAGCAAGAATAGTGGGTTTTTAACCCCGACTTTCGCCATTTTTTGAACGAGTTTACCCGGCAGTGAGCCTATGTAGGTACGACGGTGACCACGTATCTCGGCCTCGTCTCGCACGCCGCCCAAGGCCATACGGACATATTTACGTCCCGTCGCTTTAGCGACAGACTGGCCAAGCGAGGTTTTACCTACACCTGGAGGCCCCACAAGACATAGAATTGGGCCTTTAAGCTTTTTAACACGCTGCTGAACCGCTAGGTATTCAAGAATACGTTCTTTTACCTTTTCTAGGCCGTAATGGTCTTCGTTAAGCACATCTTCAGCCCGTGAAAGATCTTTCTTCACCGGCGAGCGCTTATTCCAAGGAACACTAGTAAGCCAATCAATGTAGCTTCGAAGAACAGTAGCTTCTGCTGACATCGGTGACATCATTTTTAACTTTTGAAGTTCAGCTTTCGCCTTATCTTCTGCCTCTTTCGGCATTTTCGCGTCGGCAATCTTTTTAGATAGTGCCTCGAACTCATCGGGCGCATCGTCTAACTCACCCAATTCTTTTTGAATGGCTTTCATTTGCTCATTCAAATAATATTCGCGCTGGCTTTTTTCCATTTGCTTTTTAACGCGGGTGCGAATTTTCTTTTCCACCTGCAGCAAATCAATTTCGCCTTCCATCAGTGCCATCAAATACTCAAGGCGCTCATTAACACCCTGCATTTCTAGCACTTTTTGCTTTTCAGTAAGCTTTAGAGGCATGTGCGCAGCCATGGTATCTGCTAGACGCGCCGCATCTTCAATCCCATTAAGTGAAGTCAGTACTTCTGGCGGGATTTTCTTATTCAGTTTCACATAGCCTTCAAACTGTGAGACTGCAGAGCGAATCAAGACTTCTTGCTCACTCTCATCAATGCCTTCATCTTCTAACTTATCAACGTTAGCGACAAAGAAAGGCTCTGATTGTTTATAGCTTTCGATTGCACCACGTACGCTACCCTCTACAAGTACCTTTACAGTACCGTCAGGAAGCTTTAAAAGCTGTAGGATAGTAGCAATGGTACCTACAGTGTAAATATCGTCTGCTTCAGGCTCATCAACGCCCGCGTCTTTTTGTGCTACTAGAAAAATTTGTTTGTCATTATCCATTGCCGCTTCAAGGCAACGGATTGATTTCTCACGCCCAACAAATAGGGGTATGACCATATGCGGGTAAACAACCACGTCCCGCAAGGCAAGCACAGGAATTTCAATGCGATTTTCACGCTCAACTGTCATACTTGTTCTCAATTAGTTTGAAATGTCATTTTTATATGGGGATGCAAGAGCAAAGTTCAATCGAAACTTATTAAAGTGTGTTAATTCCTTAACCTTACCTTCCCTGCTCTAGGGCCAGTCGACCTTAATATAACCATTATCGATTTTGCACCGAATGGCAACACAAAACTAAAAATTCTAGTAGAAAGGATAGCTTTACTGCTTGTATTCGCTTAAATATCAACCACCTTCAATATTACTTCATCAGTTGCTGTCAGTTATCAAGAGGTTACTTACGACCAATTATCAACCTTTAGAAACAAAAAAAGGTCCCGCAGGACCTTTTTTGAATCAAGCTAACATCTATTCAGATGCGGCCTTTTTCTCATTACTGTCGTAAATCAAAATAGGTTTCGATTCACCACGAATTACCGTTTCATCGATAACCACTTTGCTTACGTCTTCCATTGAAGGAAGATCGTACATGGTATCAAGCAAAACCGCTTCAACAATTGAGCGAAGGCCGCGAGCGCCGGTTTTGCGTTCCATTGCCTTTTTAGCAATAGCGTTAAGTGCATCGTCACGGAACTCAAGTTCAACGTCTTCCATAGAGAACAATGCACCATACTGTTTGGTGATTGCATTCTTAGGTTCACGTAAAATTTGAATTAGCGCCTCTTCGTTCAACTCTTCAAGGCTGGTAACCACAGGAAGACGACCGATGAATTCTGGAATTAACCCGTATTTCACTAAGTCTTCAGGTTCAACCTGTTTGAACAGTTCGCTAATTTGCTTACTGTTGTCTTTAGACTTAACCGTAGCACCAAATCCAATACCTGTGTCTTTCTGCGCACGCTGCTCGATAACTTTATCGAGGCCCGCAAACGCACCACCACAGATAAACAGTATTTTTGAAGTATCAACTTGCAAAAACTCTTGCTGAGGGTGCTTACGTCCACCTTGCGGAGGAACCGACGCAACCGTACCTTCAATCAACTTAAGAAGCGCTTGCTGAACACCTTCACCCGATACGTCACGGGTAATTGATGGATTGTCAGACTTACGAGAGATCTTGTCGATTTCGTCAATGTAAACAATACCGCGCTGTGCTTTCTCTACGTCGTAATCACACTTCTGAAGTAGTTTTTGAATGATATTCTCAACATCTTCACCCACATAGCCCGCTTCCGTCAGCGTGGTTGCGTCAGCCATTGTGAACGGCACGTCAAGTAAACGTGCAAGCGTTTCTGCTAATAGTGTTTTACCACTACCGGTAGGGCCAATTAACAGAATGTTACTTTTGCCTAATTCAACGCCTTCGTGAACATCGCCATTGCGCAAACGCTTGTAGTGGTTATAAACCGCTACTGATAGTACCTTCTTCGCATGTTCTTGGCCGATAACATAATCGTCAAGATGAGCATGAATTTCAGTTGGTTTAGGTAAAGCGTCCTGCTTTTGCTTAGGCGCGATTTCCTTAATTTCTTCGCGAATGATATCGTTACATAACTCAACACACTCGTCGCAAATAAATACCGACGGGCCTGCTATTAACTTTCTTACTTCGTGTTGGCTTTTGCCACAAAACGAACAGTACAGTAGCTTGTTATCACCGTCACCGCTTTGCTTATCACTCATTACTTTTGCCTCTGCCTTACCCGAGCCGAAAACCAAATTCGTGCTATGCACTGGCCCGGGTCATCTATAACTATACTACTTAGTTCCGGCTACGTCAGATCGATTTGCTAAAACTTGGTCAACCAGGCCGTAATCTTTTGCCTCGGTTGCGCTTAAAAAGTTATCACGGTCTGTGTCGCGCGCGACTTTTTCATAGTCTTGACCAGTATGGTCTGCCATTAGGCGATTCAACTTCTCTTTAATAGACAGAATTTCTTTCGCATGTATTTCAAAATCAGATGCCTGACCTTGGAAACCACCAAGAGGTTGGTGAATCATAACGCGAGAGTTAGGTAGACAATAACGCTTACCTTTTGCTCCTGCAGAGAGTAGAAATGCGCCCATGCTCGCAGCTTGGCCCATACACACTGTGCTCACGTCTGGCTTGATAAATCTCATTGTGTCATAGATTGCCATACCAGCAGTCACTGACCCGCCCGGCGAGTTAATGTATAGGAAAATATCTTTCTCTGGGTTTTCAGCTTCTAAGAACAACATTTGAGCAACGATGAGGTTGGCCATGTGATCTTCAACTTGTCCTACTAAGAAAATTACGTTTTCTTTTAAAAGACGAGAGTAAATGTCGTATGAGCGCTCACCTTTTGAGGTTTGCTCAACAACCATAGGAACAAGTGCATTCATTGGGTCAAACGGGGTATTAGTCATAGCTACCTTGATTATCTAGCGTTAAAAACAAAAATGCTCGGAAGGCTCCGAGCATTTAAGCAGTTGCTGACAAGTATTGTCAATCAGACAGTAAAAAATTACGCCTGTTTGTTCATAACCTCGTCAAAAGCTTTAGTTACTTCAGTAACTTTTGCTTGCTCAAGAACCCACTCAATCGCTTGTTCTTCTAGCGCAACGTTTTGCATTTGCTGCATAAGCTCTTGATTGTTGTTGTAGTAGTCAACAACTTCTTGTGGATCTTCATACGCAGAAGCTGCAGTTTCGATCATCTCGTTAACTTTAGCTTCGTCTGCTTTTAGTTCGTTTTCTTTGATTACTTCACCTAGAAGTAGACCAATAGATACGCGACGCTTAGCGTTGTCAGTAAACAGTTCCGCAGGAAGGTCTGGAAGGTTCTGACCACCGCCTTGTTGGCTGAAACGTTGCTTCGCTTGCTCGCGTAGCGCGTTTACTTCTTGATCGATAAGCGCTTGAGGAATATCAATCTCGTTAGCTTCAACAAGTTTAGAGATTACGTCTTCTTTAACTTGTGCTTTAAGCGTTTGGTCTAGCTCACGCTGCATGTTCTTACGAACTTCAGCTTTAAGTGCGTCAACGCCGCCTTCTTCAACACCGAATAGCTTAGCAAACTCTTCGTCAACTTTTGGAAGGTCTAGACCTTCTACTTTCTTAACTGTAGCTTGGAAAACTGCGTCTTTACCTTTTAGGTTTTCAGCATGGTAATCTTCTGGGAAAGTAACTTCGATAGTTACTTCTTCACCCGCTTTCGCGCCAACTAGTGGTTTCTCGAAACCTGGGATCATGCGATCTTTGCCAAGTTCTAGTGCGAAATCTTCTGCTTTTCCACCTTCGAACTCTTCGCCGTCGATAGAGCCAACGAAATCGATGATAACTTTGTCGTCTTTCTTCGCTTTACGCTTAACTTCTTTCCAAGATGCGTGCTGCTTTTGAAGCGTTTCCATCATGTTATCAAGATCTGCATCAGTAATTTCTACTACTGGCTTTTCGATTTCGATATCGCTAACACCTTTCACTTCTACTTCTGGGTAAACTTCGAAAGATGCTACAAATTCTAGGTCCTGACCGTCTTCGTCTTTAGTCAGTTCAAACTTTGGCATACCAGCAGGCTGAATCTTTTCTTGAATGACTGCTTGGTAGAAGTTTTGCTGCATAACATCGCCAGCAACTTCTTGGCGAACTGCCAGGCCGAAACGCTTTTTGATTACGCTTACAGGAACTTTACCTGGACGGAAGCCGTTGATGCGTTGTGTTTTTGCCAACTGCTGTAGGCGTGACTTAACTGCTGAATCAACCGTGTCAGATGGAACGGTGATAGTAAGACGGCGTTCTAAACCCTGGGTCGTCTCGACTGAAACTTGCATTATGTTACCTCAACTATACGCCTCTATAGGCGTTTTGTTCTCAATCCCCTCTCCCGTCATGCATTAATTGCATATCACTCCGGGGTAGAAGGTCGTTATTCGACGTTTATAAAATCAAAGTTAGGACACAAAATCGTGCCACAAAGCCAACCTGAAACAAACGTACTGGTTAAAAAAAGACGCGGTAGTATACAGCCGCACACCACAAGAGTCGAGAGGGAAACACAAGTTTGTAACAACCAATCGAACGCATTTTAAGCAAATTGCGAAACTAGTAAGAAAAATAGATTGAAAAACGACTTTGACTAGCGGTTTGGGACGCTATTTGAAGAGGACAAAAGAAAAAATAAGAAATAATGGTCGGTGAGACAGGATTTGAACCTGCGACCCCTTGTACCCAAAACAAGTGCGCTACCAAGCTGCGCCACTCACCGATATAGATATCTCTTTAAAGACTCTTGAAGAGTCTTGAGAATATGGTGCGGAAGGAGAGACTTGAACTCTCACGCCGTGAAGCACTGGAACCTAAATCCAGCGTGTCTACCAATTCCACCACTTCCGCAAAAAAGTGGGGTGGACGATGGGACTTGAACCCACGACAACCGGAATCACAATCCGGGGCTCTACCAACTGAGCTACGCCCACCATAGTAATCCTGTGTTTGTCTACGTGTGAATTGATAAACACATAAACAACTATCGAACTGTCAGGATCTCACTTTACTGCTCGATAGCCTGGTTTGACTTTAATTCAACACTCTTTGGTTTACTCGCTGAGCTATGAATTATTGCTAAGTCAAATAAGCATAAATGGTCGGTGAGACAGGATTTGAACCTGCGACCCCTTGTACCCAAAACAAGTGCGCTACCAAGCTGCGCCACTCACCGACAAGAATGCTTAAGGTAAGCTTTTAAAAAAGCTTGAAAATATGGTGCGGAAGGAGAGACTTGAACTCTCACGCCGTGAAGCACTGGAACCTAAATCCAGCGTGTCTACCAATTCCACCACTTCCGCTAAAAGTGGGGTGGACGATGGGACTTGAACCCACGACAACCGGAATCACAATCCGGGGCTCTACCAACTGAGCTACGCCCACCATAGGGTGTGTTGCAATCTACAAGCTTTATATTAGCAATATAGATACAAAAATTCTGCCTTGCTATCAGGACCTACCTGACTCGCATGGCGCGCCCGGCAGGATTCGAACCTGCGACCCACGGCTTAGAAGGCCGTTGCTCTATCCAGCTGAGCTACGGGCGCTTGGCGAATCTTCGCTGCAAAAAGTGGTCGGTGAGACAGGATTTGAACCTGCGACCCCTTGTACCCAAAACAAGTGCGCTACCAAGCTGCGCCACTCACCGACTGTCGTATCGACCAAGACGCATAAGCCTCTGTGCCGTTACGGGGTGCGAATATTACTGACATCCCCCCACCTCGTCAAACACTTTTTTAAATAAAATCGCCAACCGCTCACAAAGCACTCATTATCATGTTTTTTTGTACAATTCCGCTTCTATTTCGCTACTTTTAACCACGCTGAGCAACCCGTAAACGAGTTTGTCGTATTGATGTTACGAGAAAAGTTATTTGTTCAACTTATTGATGTTCGATGGCAATCAATAACTACTATCTAATAATTGCTAGAGTATACCCCCTGTTTTATGAAACAATATAGGGCACTTGTTGACCACCCAACCATATAAGAATCGTACAAGACTATGACCGCTCATCTTATTGACGGCAAATTAATTGCCAAGCAAGTTCGCCAACACGTAACCTCCTATGTTGAGTCACTTACCCAAGCAGGCAAAAGACAGCCAGGTCTCGCCGTTGTCCTCGTAGGCAGTGATGCCGCTTCTCAAGTTTATGTTTCAAATAAGCGTAAAGCCTGTGAAGAAGTAGGATTTGTTTCTCGCTCTTTCGACCTTCCTTCAGACACTACGGAAGAAACCTTGCTTAACTTAGTAGATGAGCTCAACGAAGATAAAGAGATAGACGGTATTCTTGTGCAACTTCCACTACCTGCAGGTCTCAACGCAGAGAAAGTATTAGAGCGTATTCACCCTCATAAAGATGTTGATGGCTTCCATCCCTATAACATTGGTCGTCTTGCTCAACGTATTCCCGCTTTGCGTCCTTGTACACCTAAGGGCATCATGACCATGATAGAGTCTACCAAACGCCCTGTTAAGGGCTTAGACGCGGTTATAGTAGGCGCATCTAACATTGTAGGCCGCCCTATGAGTCTTGAATTATTGTTAGCAGGCTGCACCGTCACTACCTGCCACAAGTTCACCCAAGACCTTAAAAGTCATGTCCAGCGTGCAGACTTACTTGTCGTAGCAGTAGGTAAACCTAATTTTATACCTGGCGACTGGGTTAAACCCGGCGCGATTGTAATTGATGTAGGCATTAATCGTCTTAATGATGGCTCGTTAATTGGCGACGTCGATTTTGAAAAAGCCAAAGAGCGTGCAGGCTGGATAACCCCTGTACCTGGCGGTGTCGGCCCTATGACAGTTGCAAGTTTGATAGAAAACACGCTTGAGGCATACGTTAAGTTTCATTCCTAAAGCACTAAGATTCACTCAAATTTTAAAGGCAGAAATTAAATTTCTGCCTTTTTGCTTTATACTCCCCTCTCGTTGAATACAGACCTAAATTGAATAACTTCTTTATGGCAGAACCAATATCTCCGTTGAGCGAACAACACGTAATTGATGCAACACTTAAGTGGGTTGATGATATTGTGATAAAGCACAATTTCTGCCCCTTTGCGCGCTATGTAAGAACACCAAATCAAATTCGTTGTAAAGTAATAGCGGGGGATGCAGGGGACGTTATTCAATCTTTGTACGATGAACTTCGCCACTTGGAAGAGAATGAAAGCACCGCCACCACGCTTATTGCACTGACACATCCAACCCTTGATGATTTTGATGAGTATCTTGATGTGCTAGCTATTGGCGATAATATGCTGCATGACTGGGGGTACAGCGGTACCTATCAACTCGCGAGCTTTCACCCTGACTATGTTTTTGACGGTAGCGATTCTAACGATGCTGAAAACTACACGAACCGTTCCCCCTACCCGCTTTTACATTTAATTCGCGAAGCAGACATTACTCGCTATATGAAAAAAGAAGAGGATGCGGAAAAGATATTCAGTCATAACATTGATAAGGCGCGGGCACTAGGCTGCCCTTATTTTAAGAACGCATTGGAAACAATGAAAAAAGATAAGCCTGCGCAGTAAAACACAAGTGTTTTTATTTGCTCTGCTATGCACACAAGTTTTGTAAACTGGTGCTAGAAAAAGTCCTAGTGCAATAACTGTTCAGGCCCAATAATGTTGGATTAATCCAGGGAACCCAAATAAACATCCCATTCGTGAACCGAAAAAATGCTGTATTTGGTTCAAGTTTTCACTTGCACTGTTACATTACCTGTTAAGTATGAGAGTAATATGACAGCAAAAATTATTTTCAATTAGGTTAAAGCAGACCCGTGACTCCCCCAACTTCATTTACTGTATCGACAATCGCAACTATCGCTACGCCTTTCAAACAAAAGTTTGCCATCCCGAGGCAACCTAACTTAGCAAAAGCTCATGGGGTAATTGCCTTTGAAGAAGGGTTTAACGATATCCATATGCTAAAGGGGATAGAAAGTTATAGTCATCTATGGCTGCTTTTTATCTTTCATCAGAATATTGAGCGCGGTTGGAAAAATACAGTAAAGGCGCCTCGGCTAGGCGGCAATGCCACTATGGGTGTATTAGCGACTCGCAGCACTCATCGACCGAACAGCATTGGCATGTCTGTTGTTAAAAATAAAGGGCTAGTGCACGATAACGGCAAAACGCATTTACTTGTAGAAGGCGTTGATTTAGTAGACGGTACGCCACTTGTCGATATTAAACCCTACATCGGTTACGCAGATAGTGTTCCAAACGCGAGCGATAAGCTTGACGAAATCAGCCCCATTCCCCAACGCCACGTAGCGTTCTTAGATACGCTCAAGCCAACGCTTTCTGAAATAGACAAAAAGTACAGCGACTTTACCGCTTTAGTTACAGCAGTACTGGCGCAAGATCCACGCCCAGCGTATAAACAAAAACTGGATAACGACGAGAAAACCTATCGCGTTACCCTGTACGATATTGATGTAGGTTTTAAAGTGAAAAATAATGTCATTTGGGTTACTGAGTTCGTTCACTTAGGATAATTGCACTTTTAGTGTCAACAGTCTGTGGCGAAATGGCTCACAGTTAATTAGAATACCGCCAAACGTGTGATGGTCACTCTTTAGTTAACGCATTTAGCAATTATTTCGTAAATTACATAATGCGTACAACTTATTGCAGAAGGCCAGCACACAAACAGTCTTAATACATTGAAAACAGGATACCTGCTTTACATGCGCACTAGTCAATATTTGCTTGCCACGCAGAAAGAAACACCTGCTGATGCAGAGGTTATCAGCCACCAGCTTATGCTGAGAGCTGGTATGATAAGAAAGCTTGCCTCAGGTCTTTACACGTGGCTGCCGTCAGGTCTTCGTGTACTTAATAAAGTAGCCAATATTGTTCGTGAAGAAATGAACAAAGCAGGCGCAATTGAAGTGCTTATGCCCGTTGTTCAGCCTGCTGACCTGTGGGAAGAGTCTGGACGCTGGGAAGAATACGGCCCAGAACTGCTTCGTGTTAAAGACCGCCATCAGCGCGACTTTGTATTAGGCCCAACTCACGAAGAGGTAGTTACAGCTCTTGTACGCAATGAAATTAGTAGCTACAAGCAACTTCCACTGAACCTGTATCAAATCCAGACTAAATTCCGCGACGAAGTTCGTCCTCGTTTTGGTATTATGCGCGGTCGTGAATTTACCATGAAAGATGCATATAGCTTTCACTTAGAAGAAAGCTGTTTGGAAGAAACCTACCAGAAAATGTATAACGCTTACTGCAACATCTTTTCGCGTATGGGCCTAGACTTCAGAGCAGTAATTGCTGATTCAGGCTCAATCGGTGGAAATCATTCTCATGAGTTTCATGTGCTAGCTGACTCTGGTGAAGACGCCATTGCATTCTCATCAGGCAGCGACTACGCGGCTAACGTTGAAATGGCCGCCGCTGTGGCGCCAGAAAAAGCACAAGCAACCGGTGCAGCGGTAGAAACTAAAGATGCCAAAGGCAAAGATTTCGAAAAAATACTAAAGAGTATTGATGCCGATATAACAAATGCCGTGAAAGTTGTTGTGGTAAAAGCGGCGAACGCTACGGATGACAAAGGCGAAGAAGTACACGCAGACAACTGGGTTGCATTAGTACTACGCGCTGACCACGAATTAAATGATATTAAAGCAGAGAAAATTGAAGGTGTTGCTACCCCGCTGGTTGAAGCGTCATTCGACAAAGCGAAAGAAGTGCTTGGTGTAGTACCCTATTTTGCAGACGCAACTAACCTTCCAATCCCAGCTTACGTGGATGCGAGTGCTGCAGCCCTAGCAGATTTTACAACAGGCGCTGGCGCTGGCGGTAAAATGAATATCAACGTAAATTGGTCTGATGATATTTCTGGGGTAGATATTCGCAATGTCGTCGCTGGCGATGCGGCTCCTGACGGTAAAGGCACACTTGATATTAAGCGCGGTATCGAAGTGGGTCATATCTTCCAACTTGGCAGCAAATATTCAGAAGCTATGAATTGCGGTGTGCTTAGTGAATCAGGTAAGCACCAGACGCTTACTATGGGCTGTTACGGTATTGGTGTATCACGTATTGTTGCTGCAGCTATCGAGCAAAATCACGATAAATTTGGCATAAAGTGGCCAGATCCTATTGCACCGTTTAAAATTGCATTAATACCTATGAATATGCACAAGTCTCACCGCATTAAAGAAGCTGCAGAAGCGCTTTACGAAGAGCTTGTTGCCCTTGGCGTAGAAGTGCTGTTTGACGACAGGAAAGAGCGCCCGGGTGTAATGTTCAATGACATGGAATTAATTGGCATACCTCACAGCATTGTCATTGGTGAAAGAAATCTGGATAATCAACAGGTTGAATATAAAAATAGACGTACTGGCGAGAAACAGTTATTAGATCTCAGCGCAGCAAAAGATTTTGTAGCCGCTCTCTAAAACCTGAACTTGCCCATTAGATAAGTAGATGAGGGCGTATGCGGTTAACTTTTTATGGCGTAAGAGGGTCAATACCCACTCCGGGGGCAGCTTACGTTCGTTATGGTGGCAACACCGCATGCGTTCACATTGAGCTCGAGGATGGTACTGATATCATCTTCGACTCAGGCACAGGTATCCGTTTGCTTGGCGATCGGTTAATTAAGAAAACAACGCCAATTCACCTTTTGTTAAGTCACAACCATTGGGACCATATTCAAGGTTTTCCCTTTTTTGCGCCCATTTACCAAGAATCGCGCGAAATAAACATTTACCCAGGCCTTACCCAGCTCAACGAACCAGATCAAATTTTAAGGCAAATGGAAGGGTCATTATTCCCCGTCCCGAAAAGCGCGTTAAAGTCTTCCATAAGCCTTATTGAGTATCCCGCGACAGAGAATACATTTACCATTGAAAGTGCGACTATTACTCGCTTGGCCATGAATCATCCTGGCAGCGGAAGCGCCTACTGCATTGAGGCTGACGGTGCTAAGATCGCTTACATCACCGATAACGAGCTCTACCCTCCTTACAAAAAAGAAACAGATTTCATTGATTTTGCTAAATTTGCACAGGGTGCAGACCTTCTTATTCATGATGCACAGTACATGCTATCTGACATGCCGGCAAAAAATGGCTGGGGCCATTCGGTTGCAGAGGAAGCAGTAAAACTGGCCATGGCCAGTCATGTAAAACAATTAGCGTTATATAGTCATGATCCAGAACGCACTGATGACGATATAGATGATGTTGTAACCCACTGTAATGACTATGTCACAGTGGCAGAGTCTACTTTACACGTATTTGCATCTTCAGAAGGCCAAACGCTGGACTTCAGTTAAGCATAATAACAACCCCTTGCAACGGAGAATTAAAGGTGTCTGTGTTTAAGCCTTTTGTATTTTTGGCAGCGTTTGCTGCTTGTACACCTGTGTACGCACAACAATCACAAGAAGTGATGAGCGAACAAACTTCAGAACTCGACAATAGTGAACAACTTGACACTGTTGAAGACGAGAACGGTCAAACATCGCAAGATGAGAGCGGAATTGAAGTGATTAATATCATTAAACGTGATACCACTACAGAGAGTGCGCTCGATAATCGCTTAGAAGGTGATAAAGAAGCGCTAGACAATGTTTTTGCTATTACCCAGCACAGACAAAACTATTTACTTCCTATCACTTATGTTTCTAACCCTAATACATTCGGTGATGAAGAATTAACGGAAGAAAACATAGACAATAAAGAGGCTAAGTTTCAGGTAAGTGCCAAGCTACCACTGTACTTAGAAGATACTGGCTTCGACGGACTGTATTTTGGCTTTACGTTAACCTCTTTCTGGCAGCTTTATAACAATGAAGCATCGAAGCCCTTCCGCGAAACCAATTACGAACCGGAAGTCTTTTGGCAAGAAACTGCTGATTATTCGGTACTGGGCTACAAATTTAATACCTTCCAAGTCGGTTTTAATCATATGTCGAATGGACAAAGCGGCCTTCGCTCTCGAAGCTGGAATCGTCTTTTCGCATCAATAGTATTCAGTGACAACGACGATATTTACTACTTTAAGACTTGGTATCGTATTCCTGAAGATGAAAAAGCAGACCCGCTTGACCCGACAGGGGACGATAATCCAGATATTCAAGACTACTACGGCAGAATGGAATTTGGTTACGGCAGAAAAATTGGGGCTTTCAAAGTGCTTGCGTTGCTAAGGAACAACCTGGATTTTGACGAAAACAGAGGCAGCATTCAGCTAGACTTCACCTACCCTATTTCGGATCGCTATGAATTACTGCTGCAATACTTCAACGGCTATGGTGACTCTCTCATCGACTATAACCGTTCACAGGAACGCATTGGCCTTGGTTTTCAGCTGCACTTTTTGTAAAACAGATACTCATGCTTAAAAAAGCGCGCACTGCAAACATCCCGTTTGAGCGCGCTTTTTAAAATTGCCACTCGCCGCAGCTAATCAATTACACCCGCAGCACGATAAAGCTGGATATGCACATCCACCAGCGCAGAAATATCCCTTTGATACCCTCCACCAATGACCGCAGCGATTGGAACGCCTAAACGCTCAGCTAACGCAAAGACTTTCTTATCCCTTTCATAAACACCTTGAGTAGATATATGTAAGTGTCCTAGATCGTCGTTTACGTGCACATCAACGCCGGCGTCATAGATGATGGCGTCGGGTTGAAATTGTCTTGTTACCATGGTTAGCGCTTGCTCTAGCGTGGTTAAATACTCGTCGTCTTCGGTGCCCTTATCGAGCCCTATATCAATATCGGAACGCTGTTTTCTGTGCGGAAAGTTTTTCTCGCCGTGAATGGATAAGGTGAATATATCCCGATTGTTTTCGGCAAGTTTAGCGGTACCATCGCCTTGATGCACGTCTAGGTCGACAATGAGTACATTTTCAATAGAAGGGGTTTGCTGCATAGTTTTTGCCGCTAAATACAAATCGTTGAACAGACAAAAACCAGAACCAAAGTCCGAAAATGCATGATGATACCCACCTGTTAAATTCAAGGCTTTGCCATGCTCTAACGCAAGGCTTGCTGTTAAACAAGTGCCAGCAACGGCTGTTCGGGTACGGTTAATTAATTGCTGTGACCAAGGAAAGCCTATACGGCGCATGGCTTTTTTGTCTAGTGCGCCGGAAGTGAGCGCATCGACATAGTCCGAGTTGTAATAGGTCGTAAGAAAGGATAAATCGACAGGTGACGGAGTAATAAAGCGCGCTTTATCGACACCGCGTTTTACAAGTTCATCTCGAATACCCACATATTTTTCGATAGGAAAGCGGTGTCGCTCGGGAAGATCTAATTGGCTATAAATAGGGTGAAATACGAGTGGTGGTGTCATTATTATCTGTACTAGTTTATGGGAGCATGAAATCGGTATCAGTAAAAAGAAAAGGAGCGCGACTTGTTTATGCACTCCTTTATTCATGTTTCACGTTATACCAATCCGAATAGATAATTGCTCGCTGAGTAGGTTATTATCTTTGTGGACTAATACTAATACTGACAAAGCCCAGTTACCGGGTCAAACTGTTAACCACCTTTTCAACGTTTTCTGACATACTTTTCATTGAACGTGACATATCGTCACGCTGCGCAAGTTGATGGTATTTTTCAGATGATGTCACCACGTTGCTAATTATTGTTTCTACTTGCTGAAGTACAGCCTCTTGCTCGTCCGCCGCTTCGTTTAGCGCAACAACTACGCTCGCGGTTTCTTGAATATCTCTCACCACATTATTGAGGGTTTCGAGTGCCGTAGCTGCTTCTGCTGCGTTTGTGTCTGACAGCTGCTTGCCTGACGACATCGCCGCAACGGCCCCTTTTGCTTCAGCTTCAAAACTACTTAAAATGTCGTTAATTTCCTTGGTCGACTGCTGTGTTTTAGCTGCAAGTGCTCGAACCTCGTCGGCTACCACAGCAAAACCACGGCCATGCTCTCCTGCCCTAGCCGCTTCAATTGCTGCATTTAACGCTAACAGATTGGTTTGATCGGCAATTTCATTAATGACGTTCACCACTTTTAGAATATTGGTACTGCGGCTTTGCAGTTCTGACACAATATTACTAGATTCCGTTACCGTTTTAGCTAGCTGTTTAAAGCCTGCATTAGCACTTTCAAATGTGGCGTAACAGCTTGCTACGTTCTTTTCAGAATTATTGGTAGCTACAGCAACTTGGTCAGTAATAGCCACTAAATTTTGCACAATCTCTTTGAGTTTATCAGTGCTGCTATCAAGCGAATGCGACGCATCGCGCTGTCCATTGGCGCCCTCCATGATAGATTGGCCAACATTACCAAGGGTGCCAAACGCCTTTTCCATTTCTCGCTCTGCCTGTTGAAGCTGTGCAACAGAATCTTTCAGCTTGTATTGCAACGCGCGAGCGGAATCAGCCAACATTCCCAGTTCATGGTCACTTGAATATGTTAAGTCATAGTCATAACGGCTATTGGCCAAGTTCGATATGCACGCAGCAACCTGTTTTGTTGGTTTGATCACTTGAGAGCGCAAGCGAGCAACAACATACACGACTGAAAGTACAGACAATGCAATAGCGGCCAATAATATGATCCAAAGCATAGTGCGGGTATTGGCTTTAAGCTCTGCTATTGCATGGGCAGAATCTGCAGCAATTTCTGATGCAATGCTTGATAAAAGTTTAGCGGGCTCCCTATCAATACCGCGCACAAAGCTATCGCCAACTTTAGGGTCAAAGCCTGAGTTAACAAATGCGTTGTAGCCTTCTCGATATTTTTCGGCCATCACGGCATGCGCTTTTTTAAATTGTCTGATATCAGACTTCACGCTATCACTTACCACATCACTTGATAGCATTAGGTCGAACTGCCGAGTAATATCAGTTTCACGCTGCTTGAATCGTTCCCAGTATTTTTCTCTATCTTCTTTTTTGTGTCCGCGCAGCAAGACGTTCTTCCATTCTTGAACTTGTGTTTTGAACGTACTAAGCGTTGTATTGACGTCTCGCTCAGCTTGAACCAGCGTATTCTCTAGCTCATCAAATGCGCTAAGCAAAGAAAATGACTTTAGAATTGAAGCACCATTGAGTAATACAAGAATGAAAAGACTGGCGAGAACGGGCGTCATCACCAAACGACTGATGCTTGTGTAATTGAACACGGCTTAACCTTTAGTATAAGTTGAAGGAGGACGCCGCCATTAGATGATATTTTTATTACGATAAAGTTACGTTTTAAGTATGATAATACATACGGTAGTTACAACATTAATACCACAACTAATAACTAATTTCTTTTTCGTTTAGCCCTAGGTGAGCCTTCGCTTTACTGATGCCTTTGAAATGCTTTCCTTCATTCAACGCCAACTCAAAAAGAGTCTCGGCTCCCCTCGCCCCAGCGTCTCTATAAACGAGACCCATTCTATAAAATGTAGGGGCAGTATGCTTATTTCCCGTTTTCTTCAAAAGAAGGCTATAATATTTTAAAGCACTTTCTATCTCGCCTTTTTTGTAATGTGCCCACCCAAGGGTATCTAACAATATAGGGTATTTATCAAAATTATCCCTCTCTTCCATTGCTAAATCGATAGCTTTGTCGTGCTTGTTCAAAAACTCCGAATGAATCGCTGAGAGCTGATTTAAAATCAAAACATCTGAACTCAGGCTATAAGCCTCATTTAACACATCCAATGCTTGTTCAATTTTATCCAGCTTCAAATATATATTTGATAGTTGAAGTTTCCAGTCCACTCGCACGTTATCGTGTGCAACTAAGCGCTCATATTGGCTTTTCGCACTTTGAAAATCATTTTCTCGATAAGCTATCTCAGCAAGCTCTATTTTTGCTGATATTGCTATATCATCACCTGCATTAATAATGTTTTCATAAATCAATTTGGCAGAATCATCTCGACCTTTTTTTATAAAGCTTCTTGCATAAACCAATTGCTGTAAGCTCGAAAGTTTGCCTGGAGAGCTTTCTACTTGCTTTATAACTTGATCGTAGTAACCAAGCCTATAAAGCATGCTTATTTCGACTAAATCTAAAGACAAAAGACCAGATAAATTTTCTTTTGCATAGGGCAAGTCGGGAAAGTAGGTCGCAGCCGATGAAATAAAAGGAGCCTCGGAATTGTGTGAAAGTGCCAGCCTCAACAGGTTAAAAATAGGGTCTTGCTTTACGTTTTCACTTTTTATCAGCGAAAGCTGTGTTTTTCTGTTTTTATCAGGACTATTCAATATTAGTCCAACATATGCATCTGCGGAGGATGAATCAATTGCTATAGCTTTCGTGAAGTAACTAATGGACGCTTGCTTATCTTGCTCAATTTGTCCTATTACACCTAAGTTTAAATTGGCTAAAAAGTCGTTTTCATTTACTTCAAGTAATGAAGCATACATTCTTTTAGCATGGTCAATTTTATTAAGAGCAATATAAACAGATGATAATAACTGTAAAACTTTTGAATCATGAGAAAAATTCTTTTTCAGGGCTTCAAGTACGCTTCTAGCTTTTTCGTACTCACCTAAAATAACTAAAGCCCTCGAAAGCGATACAGCTATATCCCTGTTTGAGGCTTCATTAAGTAATGCTTTTGATAGAACACGCTCTGCTTGTAGCATGTGTCCTTGCCCCATGTATATTAAACCTAGGTTGTGCAAGGTGTTCGGCGTTAACTTACTTTCATCGATAAGCTGAATCGTTTGAAGCGCATAAAAATATCGCCGTTGGCTGAAATATACATTAAACACCGTTTCGGTTAGCCAATATTTGATATTTTCTTCGTCTGTTGGTAAATCTTTTAAATATTCTTGTACCTTTAAATAATCATTGGTCCCAACATAAGCTAACGCAATTAAGAGATTTGACAAGTAATCGTGAGGCGTTGTGTATGTCAGGCGCTTTGCTGCTGTTAAAGCCTCTTCAAACCTCTCTTTTTCCAACAGGGCAAGCGTCATACGATAGCGAGGCAGCTTACTTAAACGCTCAAACTCTTTTCTCTGTTCATCATAAACAAGATCCGACACCTGAATTGGTGCTGCGATTGCCCCTTTTGAAAATAAAAAAAATACTAAACAAAAAACAAAACTTAGTTTCATAATCCCTCCCTAGAATGAACTGACTTAAGATGACAAAAGCCAGTTCAACCAATATTTAACGCGAAAATTTTTACGCTATTTTTCTTTGCGTCCTCTTCTTAAAAACATGCACATAGATACGCCGAAAAGAGCAATTACCGGAGGAGCTGTAACTGGTGTACTGTCTGGAGGAGGAGCATTGAAGCCTGCTTCACCACTGACATAAAATCCAGCAAAAAAGATATTGTCATCCTGAGAAGCGTTTACAGTATCAACAACAATACTTGTATCCCCATCATTAATAAAAGTAGTAAGGTCGTAGTATTCTGAGTCATCTGAATAGCTAGGATTACCACTAAAAATCGAGTCCTCGAACCCTCCCACGGTTATAAGGTTGCCATTTGACAATGATGCGTCCGCCGAGTCGTCGTTGTTTCCAGCATTTGCTGTTAATAGCTGTCCATTGACGTTTACCGTTGAGCGCTGACTGCAACAGCTAAATGATATACCAAGAGACATTTCTGCAAAAAAACCTGCACTGGTTGGTGCTAACGGACTAGCGAAATTTATAGATGTACTATCACCAGTTACACTTGCAAACCCATCTAACAATCCAACCGAAGCATTTGGGAGCGCAGCGTTTTCATAAACGATAACTAGTGCTTCGCCGTCTATCTGATTTGTAAGTAAACCACTCTCAGAGACTGAAAAATCATATATTCCGCCAGGCCCTGATTCTATTGTGCTTTTTACTATGCTTGTTACATCTGAGCGATAAGACCTTAAATTACAGCACGCTGTCGCATTTGGTACTGCAGGTCCGAACGTTACTGAAGTCCCATCTAATTGAACTGTAGGTATTGCTGAGGAGGTGTTGGTCGCTGAGTATAAATAAGCTGCGAGAACTGTTGAACCAGATGGTACAGATGCTGAGATTATTCCAGACTCAGTGGTAGACCCAAATCCGTCAGTAGACAAGCCTACATTTCCCACAAAACTTTGAAAAGGCGATAATGCAGCCTGAGCGTAGTTTGCAAAAAAAATGATAAAAAAGGCGATAATTGCGCTACTGCTTCGATAAATACTTCCTGAATTATTTTTCATATATTTTCTCCATGAAATAGTAGATTACGAGCAGTGGGTTGATACTGTTTTGCCATAAAGCGAAAACGAACCAACTGTCAATCAAGCGATAGCATAATACATACCTAATCTTTTTTTACACGATAAAACATATACTTACCCAGCTTTAGATTAAAATTTGAACAGCCGTGTAAATTTCTTTGACACTAATACAAAAATGCCAGTCAACGACGCTGACTGGCATAGTATTAGATTTTGAAAAGTATACGATTTAGATACTACTCCCACTCAATCGTAGCAGGCGGTTTACCGGAAATATCGTAAACTACTCGGCTAATACCGTCGATTTCATTGATAATGCGGTTCGACACTTTGCCTAAGAAGTCGTATGGCAAGTGTGCCCAGTGAGCTGTCATAAAGTCGATGGTCTCTACTGCACGAAGGCTTACTACCCAGTCGTATTTACGCGCATCACCCATTACGCCAACCGAGCGCACTGGAAGAAATACGGTAAACGCTTGGCTTACTTTTTGGTACAAATCAGCTGCATATAGCTCTTCAATAAAAATAGCATCAGCACGACGTAGTAAGTCGCAATATTCTTTCTTAATTTCACCAAGTACACGAACACCTAGACCCGGTCCAGGGAACGGGTGACGATAAAGCATGTCGTACGGTAAACCTAGTTCTAGGCCGATTTTGCGGACTTCATCTTTAAATAGTTCACGCAGTGGCTCAACAAGACCCAGTTCCATATCTTCAGGAAGACCGCCCACGTTGTGGTGCGACTTAATTACGTGCGCCTTACCGGTTGCTGAACCCGCTGATTCAATCACGTCTGGGTAGATAGTACCCTGTGCTAGCCATTTAGCGTTCTCGAGCTTGCTCGCCTCTTCATCAAATACACGAACAAATTCATTACCGATAGCTTTACGCTTAAGCTCAGGGTCTTCAATGCCTTTCAAGCGGTCAAGGAAACGGCCTTCAGCATCGACACGGATAATGTTTAAACCAAAGTGGTCACCAAACATTTCCATAACCTGATCTGCTTCATTCAGGCGCAGTAATCCGTTATCTACAAATACACAGGTAAGATTTTTGCCAATAGCACGGTGAAGCAACATCGCCGTTACTGAAGAGTCTACACCGCCCGATAAACCTAAAATGACGCGCTCATCACCTACTTTTTCTTTAATACGTTCAATAGCGTCGTCGATAATCGCGCCAGCCGTCCAAAGCTTTTCACACTTACAGATATCCATTACAAAATGCGTAAGTAAACGCATACCTTGGCGCGTGTGAGTCACTTCTGGGTGGAATTGTACACCGTAGAATTGCTTTTCTTCGTTATACATTGCCGCATGTGGGCATGAAGCGGTTTGCGCAATGGTTTCAAAGCCTTCAGGAATAGCTGCTACTTTATCGCCATGGCTCATCCACACATCAAGAAGCGCCGCACCATTATCACCAATGGCATCTTCAATTTTATCTAGCAGAGGGCTTGGTTTAATCACTTCTACCTGTGCATAACCAAATTCACGCTTATCTGAGCCCAGTACGCCACCGCCCAACTGGTGCGCCATTGTTTGCATGCCATAGCACACGCCTAACACGGGCACGCCGGCTTCAAACACATACTCAGGTGCGCGTGGCGAGCCTTCTTCGGTCACTGACTCTGGGCCGCCAGACAAGATAATCCCTTGAGGGTTAAATTCGCGGATTTGCTCTTCGGTCACATCCCAAGCCCAAAGCTCGCAGTAAACGCCGATTTCGCGAACACGACGTGCTATCAACTGCGTGTATTGCGAGCCAAAATCCAAAATAAGTATGCGTTGGTCGTGGATATTTGTGGTCATGTTTTATTTTTACCCGTTAAATAAAAGAACAAAGGCTGGTGTATTACCAGCCTCGCAGTCGTCGGTCGCCTTAACCTAAACGGTAGTTTGGCGCTTCTTTGGTAATGCTTACATCGTGTACGTGGCTCTCACCCATTCCGGCTGAAGTTACGCGCACAAATTGTGCTTTGGTATTCATCTCTTCGATGGTAGCACAGCCTGTTAAGCCCATTGCCGAGCGAAGACCGCCCATTTGCTGGTGTATAATATTCGCAATAGGACCTTTATACGCTACGCGACCTTCAATACCCTCTGGTACTAGTTTTTCCGCGTTGTCAGAGTCTTGGAAGTAACGGTCTGATGAACCATGACTTTGATCCATAGCGCCTAGCGAACCCATGCCGCGATATGACTTGTAGTAACGGCCTTGGAAAAGCTCAACTTCCCCTGGCGCTTCTTCAGTACCCGCTAGCATGCTGCCAACCATTACGCAGCTTGCGCCAGCGGCCAACGCCTTAGCAATGTCACCAGAAAAACGAATACCGCCGTCAGCAATAACAGGGATATCTGTATCTTTTAATGCTTCTACTGCGTCAGATACCGCAGTAATTTGAGGTACACCACAACCGGTTACAATACGAGTAGTACAAATAGAACCAGGGCCAATGCCTACTTTAACTGCATCTACGCCCGCATCAGCTAGTGCTCTTGCACCATCGCCTGTTGCAACGTTACCTGCAATAATTTGTACATCAGGATAATCGGCGCGTACTTTCTTAACGCGATCAATAACGCCTTGCGAATGACCGTGAGAAGTGTCAATTAGCAGAACATCTACACCTGCATCAACAAGTAATGCGATACGCTCATCAGTGCCTGCACCAACGCTAACGGCAGCACCAACGCGAAGACGACCAAGCGAGTCTTTACACGCATTAGGCTTGTTTTCTGCTTTTTGGAAGTCTTTAACGGTGATAAGACCAGTAAGTTTGAACGCATCGTCCACTACGAGAATTTTTTCAATGCGGTGTTCGTGCATAAGGTCTAGCACAACATCAGAACTTGCGCCTTCTTTAACGGTAACCAGATCATCCTTACCGGTCATCACGTTGCTAATAGGTAGCTCTAGGCGCTTTTCGAAGCGAAGATCACGACCTGTCACAATACCAATAAGATTATTGTCTTTATCCGTTACAGGGAAACCAGAGTAGCCAAGGCGTTTAGAAAGTGAAATAACGTCACCAATAGTTGCGTCTTTGTCTACCGTTACAGGGTCAGATACTACGCCACTTTCGTATTTCTTAACTTCACGTACGTGTTTAGCTTGCTCTTCAGGCTTCATATTTTTGTGAATGAAACCAATACCACCTTCTTGGGCTAGCGCAATAGCTAGACGGGCTTCAGAAACCGTGTCCATGGCAGCTGACACCATTGGAATATTTAACGTTACGCCACGCGTAAGGCGTGTTTGTAAGTTGGCTGTATGAGGGAGGACGGTCGAGTGGCCGGGAACCAGCAACACATCGTCGAACGTCAGGGCTTCTTGGATGATACGTAGCATGCAACAACACCTATTCAGTTGAGGGTTAATTGCGGCGCAATTGTAGTGTTTTTTAGTTTTCAGGTAAACTCTAAATGTATTAAACCTAGTGATTTTTTTTATGTTTACAAATTCGCCATCTACGTCTCGACAAATTTTAACAGTTACCAAGCTAAATCGCTTAGCCAGAACCGTATTGGAAGGTGAAATTGGCCTTATCTGGCTGTCTGCTGAAATATCTAATTTCGTTGCGGCAGCATCAGGACATTGGTATTTCACGCTAAAGGACAACAAAGCCCAAGTGCGCGCGGCTATGTTTAAAGGCGCAAATCGCAACGTTCGTATTCGTCCTAAAGAAGGCGATAAAATATTAGTGCGCGCATCAGTAGGCCTTTATGAAGCACGCGGCGACTATCAACTTGTTGTTGAGCACATGGAAAGCGACGGTGAAGGTGCGCTTAAGCAAGCGTTTGAAGCTTTAAAGTTCAAACTTAATAATGAAGGCTTGTTCGATACGGCTAATAAGCGCCCGTTACCTGAGCGTATTAACCGCATCGGTGTAATAACTTCATCAAGTGGCGCTGCGCTTCACGATGTATTGAGTGTTTTAAAACGAAGAAGCCCACAAACCGAAGTCGTTGTTTACCCATCAATGGTTCAGGGTGAAACTGCACCACTACAGCTTATAAACGCACTGAGAACGGCTAACAGACGGGCCGAAGTCGATGTACTTTTGCTTACACGAGGCGGTGGTTCATTAGAAGACTTGTGGTGTTTTAATGACGAAAGCCTAGCAAGAGAAATTGCCGCCAGTTCCCTACCCATTGTTAGCGCCGTAGGGCACGAAGTAGATTTTACCATTAGTGACTTTGTAGCGGATGTGCGTGCCCCCACCCCTTCTGCTGCAGCCGAGATCTTAAGCCAAGACTCGACAGCTCTTAATCAAACCTTGCGTCAGCAAAAACAACGCTTAGCACGCGCAATACATCAATATCTTCAAGCTAGCAAACAGCAACTCGTTTTTAAGAAACAGCGGTTAAACGCTTTGCACCCACAGAGCCGTATACAGTCGCAGTGGCAAACGTTAGACCGGCTTCAGCTTCGGTTGACACATAAAATGCAAAGTGATTTGGCAAAAGCAGAAAAGCAACTGCATACGCTAGCGTCTAGATTAAGCCATCAATCACCATCGGCAAGTGTAGCGCGTGCAAAAGATAAACTTAACTACGCGAATACCAAGCTCATCTCAGGAATGAATGCACTTATAAAAAGCAAGAAAAGTGAACTTGGCAGTAAAGTGGGCCTCTTACAATCCGTAAGTCCTCTTTCAACACTAGCCCGTGGTTACAGCATTACGCTTACCGAAAAAGCAGCGATAAATAGCGTGGAAAAAGTTGAAATAGGTGATGAGATAAAAACACGAGTGACTGACGGTGAAATAACCAGTACAGTGACGAACATTCAGCGGCAATAGGCGGCTTTTAATATTATGCCCGTTAGTGCAAAAATCTTTTCATTTTACGCTTTTCAGCTGCGGGCTCGTGTGTTGTTTTGCAAACTATTTCAGGGCGTTGCTAAGCCAGTATCTACGCTGCCTCTTTGCTTGTTTATAGCAGTTTATTTTTCTAATCACGCTTGGGCAGCTTCAGTAAACCAAGGCGTTGCTGTTTTCTCTACCTACCCAAGCGAAGATTTACTTGAAACCTGCAATGAACAGCGAGAAACAAATAGCCTCAGACCTAATTTCGTAAGCGACAGCACTTTATGCCAAGAAGATGCTATTTCTCCAGAGAATTTTATCAAAGAGCTCAGTGAAACCAGAAAATTTGACAACCTCTTACCCTACGCTGAGGGGAATGACTACGAACTGCTTATCGCTAACGTCGGTGCTGCGCTGGGTTTGCACAAACAAAATGCGAAACAATTCGCGGAATTTACTCTACAGTGGCGGGGCATTGAAATTGATTCTTCAGCGTTTGATAGCGGTATAGAAACCAGTGATAGCAATGTTATTGAAAAGCAAAGCACCGAAAATGTTGCACGTTTACTGGTATCTCGCTGGCTTGAACACGTAAAGCATAAACAAATATTTACCAGCGAGTTCTTGTTTGATGCCCTTGAAGCAAGTAATTATAGTTCGGCGATGCAAGTTCCGGAAACCGTCGGTGACTTTACTAAACTAGACACACAGCTTTTTTCAGACCCATTTAGCGGTGCAATTACTCGTTATATACACCCAAACTTCGAAGACGCTTTGGTCGACGTGACCGTCTACCCATTTTTGGCGCAGCTTTCTTCAGAGGAAAGCGAGCTATTGCCACAGGAATTAGAAAGCGACTTAAAGAAAGCATCGGCTACAGCAGAATTACAGCACTTAATTCTATCTGAAGTCAGTCCAGCTTCTCCTTATGCAGTAAACGATAAGCTTTCTGGCTGGAGACTGGGTTTAAGTGCAAATTCAGAAACATCACCAACAATCTTCGCAACTACCTATGTATTCAGACAACAAGACAAGATAGTTAAAGTGTCTACCACCTTCCCTCCTGATTTCTCAGACACTATCGTCAATCAGCTCATCGTTAAGGTTGAAGTACCGCGAGAGTCTGAAATGATGAAAAAGGTTCGAACCCTGCTTTTGGAAGGTCAGCGCTAGGCTTTTTTCACTCTGTTACGTTTAGTAAACGATAAATTCCGTTTTGGTCTTTTTTCTATTTCACTATTAAGGATATAGACTTTTTGCTGTTCCTTAGGTTTGTATCTGTCAAACCAGTTGTATATTTGATTTTTTTGAAGTGGTGCGGTGCTTTTAAATAACTTTTCTACTGACAAAATGACGTCCAAATACAATTAATTACAGTGCGTTTTCCCTAAATCGAATTGCAAATGATTGCAAAAATGACTCCAACACCTACCAACGAAAGAAAACTTCGTTTTTAAAGGGGCGAAGCGTTGTTATGAGAGAAGAAGTGGGACGTTGAATAGTAAAGGACAGCGTAAAGTCTACAACTAAATTGTAATTATGACTTAGCTGAAGGGAGAGGAAGAGAGAATTAAGACGCTATTTCAATTGAACGAGAAATAGCGCCTAAATTTTTAGAGGTGCTTGTGAGGTTTACTTTTTGTCTTTGTAGTAAGACATCATACGGCGACGTTTGCGCTGCTGCGCCAAGGTCAGATTAGCTTTTTTACCCTCAAACGGGTTACTACCCTCTCTGAATTCAATCTTGATAGGCGTGCCCATAATCTCTAGCGCTCTTCTGAAATAGTTCATCAAGAAGCGTTTGTACGAACTCGGAAGATCGTCAACCTGATTGCCGTGAATGACAATAACGGGCGGGTTATAGCCACCTGCGTGAGCATACTTCATTTTCACCCGACGACCGCGAACAAGCGGTGGCTGATGATCGTCCTGTGCCATTTCCATGATTTGAGTAAGCAATGCTGTGTTAATACGTTTGGTCGCACTCATATAAGCTTCTTGCACTGATTCGAACAGGTTCCCCACACCGGAGCCGTGAAGCGCCGAAATAAAATGAATACGGGCAAAGTCGACAAAGCCCAAGCGACGATCCATTTCACGCTTTATGTCGTCTTTCACATCAGTGCTCAGCCCATCCCACTTATTTACAGCAACAACTAGCGAGCGCCCTGAGTTTAAAACAAAACCGAGTAAGCTTAAATCTTGATCAGTAATACCTTCTCTGGCATCGATAACTAATAACACCACGTTTGCTTCTTCAATTGCTTGAAGGGTTTTTACAATAGAGAACTTCTCTACGGCTTCACTGATCTTTCTGCGCTTTCTTACACCTGCGGTGTCTATAAGAATGTATTCACGCTCGTCCCTTTCCATAGGGATATAAACGCTATCACGGGTTGTACCCGGCATATCATAAACAACAACCCGCTCTTCACCTAAGATGCGGTTTGTTAGTGTTGATTTACCTACGTTTGGCTTTCCTACAATAGCTAGCTTAATAGGCAACTCTTGTAAACGCTGACGCTGAGCTTCGGCATCTTCTTCTTCCTCTGGCTCTTCGTCGACGATTTCCATGTCTGGAAAATCTGCTTCCAGTGGCTTCAGCGCGTCCTGTAGTAACTGGCTAACGCCACGGCCATGGGCCGCTGCAATTTGCTTTATCTCGCCTAAACCTAAAGAGTAAAATTCTGCGCTTTCACTATCGCCGTCGATACCGTCAACTTTGTTCGCTACAACAAACACTTTTTTGTTTATACGTCTTAGGTGGTCAGCAATGCCTTGGTCAGCCGGTAACATACCTGCTCTTGCATCGACTAAAAAAAGCACCACATCAGCCTCTTCAATAGCGAGTAAAGACTGCTGTGCCATTTCAGCATCAATACCTTCTTCATCACCTGTAATACCGCCGGTATCAACAACAATGAACTGGCGCTTTTCAAACTTCGCTTGGCCGTATTTACGGTCGCGAGTTAACCCAGGGTAGTCTGCAACAAGTGCATCACGGGTATTAGTAAGGCGATTAAACAAGGTTGATTTGCCAACATTAGGGCGGCCAACCAAAGCAACAACGGGTAACATTTATCAGATCCTAAGGGTCATGAAAGCTAAAAAAGCACAAGCCACATCCACCATGTAATCAAGCAACGTTTGGGAAGTTTATGCTCTAACGATTAAGAATTTGTGATGAGGCTTTTAAGAATGGGCGCATTATACCTTGTTCACTACCTAATACCAATCCGCATAGATAATTGCCCACTCAGCGAGAATTAAAATGTTCGTAATCGCGGCGTGTTACCGCAGGTATAGTGGTTCTACATCGAGGTAAAGATATTCATGCCAAACTACGGCAAACTATGAATAGAATAGTAAATAAAAAGGGCGTTTTAGGTCACACCCAAAACGCCCTTAAAAGGATGCATTAAATTATGGAGTACTAGTTTGGCGCGCGTACCGAGACTACTTCACCATTTCTAGTTACAGCAATAATATTACCGTCAACATTCAGCGGCGCTGCGAAAATAGCGTCGTCTTCGTCGTCGCCCCCCACATCTAGTCGAGCCACCACTTCACCAGATTCTTGTTCTATCCAATGTAAGAAGCCCCAATTATCACCTACTACAATATGCTCGCCCACCGGGGTCGCTGCAGTTAGCGAACGCTGTTTAAGCAAGCCTTGAGACCATAGCTCTACGCCATTTCGTCTATCAAGGGCATAAACGTTAGAGTTGTTATCTACAACAAAAATACGGTTGCCATCGATATTCAGGTTGCGGAATGATGCATATTCACGCTTCCAAATAACGCGACCTGAACGAAGCTCTACAGCGGCCAATGTGCCGTTATAAGAAACGGTGTAAATAGTCCCGCCATAAAGTACTGGGGTAGTATCAATATCGACAATACGTTCAAGTTCTGTCGCGCCAGAAGGCGTTCCAATGACTGTTTCCCAAGCAAGCACACCAGTTTCAATAAGGTTAACTTGAATTTTACCGGTCGGGGTACCCACGATAGCGCCGCCGTTTGAAGCAATGGGGCCTGAGATACCTCGAAGCGTTAATGGGGGCGTATCGCCTTCGTGTCTCCACATTTGCTCGCCGGTTCTGGTATTAAAGCCAAACAAACTTCCAGCGCCTGTGTTGACTACAAGGATCCCTTCATCAGCAGTCTGGGGCTGCAAGAATTTCTCCAGGTACCGTCGCTTCCCACACAAGCTCACCTGTTTCTGCGTCCATTGCCGCTACATAGCCATTTTCAGTACCGATGAATACATGTCTATCTGCAACAGAAATACCGCCAATACGGGCTGTTTCACCACTTTGCCATAGCTTAGTGATTGAACTCATCATGCCTTCAGAACGAAACTGTGCGAAGTCTTTTTCCCACAACACCTTTCCTGTATCAGGCTCCATCGCGACAACAGTGCCATGACGATCAGCAGCAAAAAGCTTGTCATAAGCGTATACAGGGCGCAGACGTGAGAAGTAATGGTCTACACCATCACCAATATCACGGTCCCACACTAATTCAGGAGTAAACTTAGCTTCAATCGGCTTTAAACGACGAATTTCCAGTTCTTCTTCATCTGCAAACCAGTCTGAAATCGTAGAGCAGCCAGACATTGTGATAGACACTGCTAGTGCCATACCTATCGTGCGAGCAAATCGACCTTTACGGCCACACGTGTTGTGAAACAAATTGCGTACCTCTTTATTATTTACACCAGCCCAGTGGGCATCGCTTACTGTGCAGAAGAAACCGACAGGTTATCTAACTTCATTTGTAAAAGCGGATTGTTGGCATTTTTTTCTAACGCATTTGAATAAGCTAAACGAGCATCGTCAAACTTGCCTTGTTTTTGATACACATCGCCTTTTAGTTCAGAAACCTCTGCTGTAAATGCGTCGTTAGTAACATTGCTAAGCGTAGACAACGCCGCATCAAGTTGGTTCATTTCAATTTGCACCCGAGATAAACGAAGCGACGCTAGCACCTTCATTTCATCGTTTTCAGCAAAGGTAACAACGCTATTTAGGTGCGAAGCAGCAGCATCTAAATCGCCTGCATCTACCGCTTGCTTAGCCGCAAGAAGGCTGGCAATACTCGCATACCCGCTATCTTTATTTTCTTCGATGAAGGCCTTAACTTTCGCGTCACTTCCTTCGGTGCCAAATGTTTCTACCGCATTTTGATAGGCAACCGATGCAGCTTCTTTATTTTCAATTTGCGCTTCAGAATACGCTCTCCAGCCCCATAGGCCGCCTAAACCTAGCGCAGCGCCAACGATAATAGCTGTACCGTGCTCTTTCCAAAAACGCTTAATCGCTTCTACTTGTTGTTCTTCTGTTGCGAACTGTTCCATGATGTCCTCTATTTATTTTGCGCTCAGCATCTCTGCAACCTTATCAGATAAGGCATCAAAGCTGACCGTAACTTGTTCTTGACCGTCGCGCATTGGTTTAACACCCACTTCGCGAGACTGCATTTCATCATTACCTAAAAGCAGCGCCAAACGTGCGCCCGTTTTATCTGCACGTTTCAATTGTTTCTTAAAGTTTCCGCCGCCACAATGCATCATAATGCGAGTATTGGGAAGCGTATTTCGAAGATGTTCCGACACTTCAATAGCATACGACTGCGCTTCATCACCCATTGCGGTTACATATACGTCGGCAAAGCTCGTATCCTGACCTTCTTCGGTTAGTGTTGTCAGCAACAGTACCAAACGTTCGATACCCATAGCAAAGCCTACCGCAGGTGTCGCTTTACCGCCTAATTGCTCTACTAAACCATCGTAACGACCGCCAGCACATACTGTACCTTGTGCACCTAGGCTATCGGTAACCCATTCAAACACAGTACGGTTGTAATAATCTAACCCGCGTACTAAGCGAGGATTTATTTCGAACTCGATGCCTGCTTGGGTTAAGCGCGAACACAGCGTATCAAAGTGTGCTTTAGATTCTTCATCGAGGTGATCGATTAGCGCTGGCGCATCGGCAATAGCAGCTTGAACATCAGGGTTCTTAGAATCGAGTACGCGAAGTGGATTTGTTTCAAGTCGACGCAATGAATCTTCGTCTAGTTGGTCTGCACGCTCTTTTAAAAATTCAACCAGCGTATCGCGATAAGCCGCACGCGCTTCGTTTGAACCTAAGGTATTTAATTGCAGCTTTACATGTTGTTCGATACCAAACGCTTTCCAAAAACGTGCGCTAAGAAGAATAACTTCTAAATCGATGTCAGGCCCATCCATGCCATAAGTTTCTACACCGAACTGATGGAACTGGCGATAGCGACCTTTCTGTGGGCGTTCATGTCTGAACATGGGCCCCATGTACCACAAGCGCTGCTGCTGGTTGTACAATAAACCATGTTCGTTTCCTGCACGCACACAACTTGCCGTACCTTCTGGACGCAGCGTTAAGCTGTCGCCGTTTCTATCTTCGAAGGTATACATTTCTTTCTCAACGATATCGGTCACTTCTCCGATAGAACGTTTGAATAAGTCGGTGCTTTCAACGATGGGTGTGCGTATTTCTTGGTAACCGTAACTCGCCACCGTTTGACGAAGTACAGATTCTACCTTCTGCCATGTACCGGAAATCTCCGGTAGGCAGTCATTCATGCCTCGAATTGCCTGAATAGTCTTAGCCACGTGAAATTCTCATACTGCTAAATAGTGAAAAGCCCCGCATTATAGGGGCTTTGGGAGTAAACAACAATGAACAAAAAATGCCTTAGTCTTTGACTGATACCTGAATTTTATTTTGTTCACTCATACGCGATGCCTTGGCGCGAATTTTAGCTTCTAGCTTATCGACCAAATCATCGTTTGGAAGGCGCTCTTTTACGCGCTTTCCGTCTTCGTAAAGACCGCTCATATTGCGCGCACCTGTAAGTCCCAGATCAGACACTTCGGCCTCGCCAGGACCATTGACCACGCAACCGATGATAGACACGTCCATTGGTGTAAGAATATCTTCTAATCGTTGCTCTAGCGCGTTTACGGTGCCGATTACATCAAACTCTTGTCTAGAACAACTGGGGCAAGCAATAAAGTTGATACCACGGGAACGAATACGAAGTGACTTTAGAATATCAAAGCCAACTTTAATCTCTTCTACTGGGTCGGCCGCTAACGAAACACGAAGGGTATCGCCAATACCTTCGGCAAGAAGCATACCTAGCCCAACCGCACTCTTCACGGCACCTGCGCGCTGACCGCCAGCTTCAGTAATACCTAAGTGCAAAGGTTGATCAATTTTTTGCGCCAATAGGCGGTATGCACCGACCGCAAGAAAAACATCAGATGCTTTAACGCTAACTTTGAACTGGTCAAAATTGAGTTTATCTAAAATATCCACATGGCGCATAGCCGACTCAACAAGGGCTTCTGGCGTGGGCTCGCCATACTTTTCTTGTAAATCTTTTTCTAGAGAACCGCCATTAACACCAATTCGGATAGGAATGTTTTTATCTTTTGCGCAATCGACAACCGAACGTACACGCTCCATATTGCCAATATTACCCGGGTTTATCCGCAAACAATCTACGCCGTATTCAGCTACTTTAAGCGCAATGCGGTAGTCAAAATGAATGTCTGCAACAAGTGGTACACTTACCTGCTGCTTAATTTCTTTAAAGGCTTCAGCGGCTTCCATAGTGGGTACCGATACGCGAACAATTTCGCCGCCCACAGCAACAATACGGTTTATTTGATCGACAGTCGCAGCCACATCTGTGGTGCGGGTATTTGTCATAGATTGAACAGCAATGGGAGCACCATCACCAATGGGAACGTTACCTACATTAATACGCGTAGACTTTCGGCGCTTAATAGGGCTTTCTGCAAACATCTAATTACCTATAAAGGAAGTACAAAACGAGCTGTTCTACCATTTTGATATGGAGAAATATCAACAGCGTCGCCGTTAACTGATATGCGCACATTATCCGGTGCGCCGAGCGTAACTTCAACAGGAGGAACACCTTGAATTTCCATTACACGCCCTTTTTGCTTTACACCGTAGGCGATAGCCTCGCCAGAGGCATCTTTAATATTAACCCAACAGTCATCTTCAAAGGTAAAAACCATTGAGATAGGCGCAGCATCAGTCTGAGTGTTAAGAGCGTTATCAACTAACGTTTCATTATCGCTAGCTGCCGCGTTTACTACTGCAGTAATATTGTTACTGCTATCAACTGCAGTGTCAGGAGCAGAAATGGCGCCATCGTCAAGGTCGCCGCTTTGAGTAAAACCATTATCCTGCCCATTTACATCGCTGTTTGCACCTGCTAATTCAGCGTCATCAGAGCCTGTATTTGAGACATCATTGATTTGAGATGAGCCTTGCTCTGAGCTTCCCGTTGATGATGTGTCAGCCAAGTCACCTTGTACAGTGTCAGCACCACCAAAATTTCCATTTACAGTGCCATCAGTTGAAGAAACTGGCGTGTTTGCCGCCTCTCTCTTTACAGCCTCATTTAAAGGCAGTTCAGCAACGGTGTCGTCGTTTGGCTGTTGATACCACCACACGACAACGCCAGCAATGATGAGAAGTAAAATCGCATAGGTAACCATCATCCAACGGTCATCGTGTGTCTGTTTTGCGACACGTTTTGAAAAACTCTGTAGTTTTTCCGATGAAGGTACTGATGTTTGATTGTGGAAGCGTTCAAATGCCTCAATAACCGCATGGGAGTTCATTCCCAATTGTTTGGCATAGTTTCTTACATAGCCTTTAGTAAAGGTAACTGACGAATTCTCGTCAATTACATCACTTTCTAAATCATTGATTTGTTTAGCCTTTAAAAACAACTTATCGGCAATATCTTGCTGAGACAAACCTAGCTTTTCGCGACGTGCTTTAAGCATTGCCCCTGGGCTTGGCGTATTTTCTTGTTGTTGCGAAGTAACTTCTTCTTTCGCGCTTTCTTCTGACACCATTAAAACTTATTCCTCCTGCGTATTTGGTGGTACTAACCAAAGCGTCTGACCAGCAATAATAGGGCCAGTATTTTCAAGGTTATTCCACTTTTGCAGTGTTGCCATTTTGATATTGTGCAATAAAGAAATACGATATAAGTTTTCACCCTCTTTTACTACATGGAATTTGTCGTCAGGCGCAGATAATTCAGTATTTTGCTCTCTATCTTCGGCTTCTACCATGGCAACCTGCTTTTGCTCACCACTTAGGGTGTCGATTGACTTATCAATCCCGGTTTTATTAGAAGGCGCCGGCTCACTTGCACTTTCGCCAGTTTGCTTTTGAACGGCATTTTCAGATTCTTGCTCAACAGCGGGTTGTGCTGCCTTTTTATCAGGAGAAGAAGCCTTGGATTTTATTACGACTTTCTTTTGTAGCGCGTCGCGATGAACCAAATATCGCTTCGTAAGTTCACTTTCAGGGAACAGAGAAAGCAACATATCGCCATACCCCTTCGCTTTTTCTAAATCTTTCTGACCTTTGGCGATTTCATAAGCCAGCCACAATGAATCTGGGGTAACCTTGGCAACGCGTTGGTATTTTTGAAGTGTTATTTCAGCTAAGTCCCACTGCTCAGACACTGTATACAGTTCACTTAACAAGAATAGACTCTTACCGCGGGCCGGTTGGTGCTGCAAAGCATCTTTAAAGTAACCGATTGCTTCATCAAGTTTACCTTGGCTTTGCGCGCACAAGGCCAGG
Organism: Alteromonas sp. ABH4_454; assembly: GCF_056311775.1. Taxonomy (NCBI): domain Bacteria; kingdom Pseudomonadati; phylum Pseudomonadota; class Gammaproteobacteria; order Alteromonadales; family Alteromonadaceae; genus Alteromonas; species Alteromonas sp. ABH4_454. The sequence goes on from NZ_CM149972.1 coordinate 3,797,071, forward strand.
TTTTCGTAGGTTTGCGCCGCGTTTGCGTATAGACGGTTATTAATCGCGTCGAAGAAATACGCTTTGGCTTTATCGTAATCACCATTTTGGCATTTAAACGCACCATAGCTATTGGCAATATCCCCATCGTCAGGCGCTAAATCAATGGCAGTTCTATAATATTCTTCTGCTCGCAAGTTATCGCCTACTAACTGATAATAATACGCCATAGCGTACTGAACATCTGCAGAGCGAGGGTTAAACGCAAGCGCCTTGTCGAGGTTCTTTTTTGCCTGCGTGTAGTTATTATTTTGTAGGTAGGTAAGACCAAGAGACATGCGCGTCTTGGCGGCTTCTTCGTGATCAAAGTCACCGCCATACATGCCTGACTGGCTGTTACTAACACAACCAGCAGTGAGCATTACCGCGCTTAATAATCCAATTCTAAGTGAAGTTCGCAATCCTGCAACCATAGTATTACCCTATTATCTTAATGATTATTGGGCCATTTTTACTGAAATTGCTTCGCCCTTCACCTGTTTTTTTAACAATCTTTTCGTTCTGTCTACAACATCGCCCACTAATTGACCGCATGCCGCGTCAATGTCATCGCCTCGGGTTTTACGCACAACAGTGGTAAACCCATATTCCATAAGCACTTTTGAGAATCTGTCGATGCGCGAGTTACTAGAGCAAGTGTAAGGCGAACCTGGGTATGGGTTAAAAGGTATTAAATTTATCTTACTAGGAGTATCTTTTAATACCTTAGCCAGCTGGTGCGCCTGCTCAGTGCTGTCATTAATATTCGAAAGCATTACATATTCAACGGTTACGCGTCCTTGGTTAGCTTTAGATTTAGCTAGGTAGCGGCGTACCCCTGCTAAGAATGCTTCGATATTGTATTTCTTATTAACCGGTACAATTTCATTACGCAGTTCGTCGGTGGGCGCGTGTAGCGAAATAGCAAGTGCGACATCAATCTGATCGCCCAGCATATCAAGTGCAGGTACAACACCAGATGTACTTAGCGTAACGCGGCGCTTAGATAGACCGAAACCAAAATCATCTAGCATGATGTCCATGGCCGGCACTACGTTTTTAAGATTAAGCAGCGGCTCACCCATACCCATCATTACTACATTGGTGATTGGGCGTTTGCTTGAGTCTTTAGAAAGGCCAAGGAAAGTAGCTACGCGCCATACCTGACCAATAATTTCACTCACGCTTAAGTTACGGTTGAAGCCCTGTTGCGCCGTTGAACAGAAGGTACACTCTAGCGCACAACCGACTTGCGACGATACGCATAACGTCGCCCGATCAGTTTCAGGGATCCAAACTGACTCAACTTCCTGGCCGCCTTCAAGGGTAAGTGCGAACTTGATAGTACCGTCGCTCGCTTCTTGGAAGTAAGCGATTTCAGGGGCTTTAATCTCACAATTTTCAATGAGCATCGCGCGAAGGTTTTTGTTGAGGTTACTCATTTCCTCAAAATCGCTGACACCGTGCTGGTAAATCCATTTCATTACCTGGTCGGCACGAAATGGTTTCTCGCCCATTTCTTTAAAGAAATTGCGCAAGCCTTCGCGATTTAAGTTTAATAAGTTAGTTTTTGCCATGAATAAGATGACCCTTTTACCTTCGAGGGATGCCCCTCTAACTGCTGAATATGGTGTATAAACCAGCGATTCGATTATGTCTTGAGCGACATTTAAGAAAAAGAATTGCGCTGATTAAAATTTGCGCGGATTTTACCACAGATGAGATACGAGAAAAAGTCGATTTAACGCAGAGAAAAGTTAAGTTTGGCAATGCACGAGAAGCGTGGTTTAGCTTGCCTAAATGAGCGCCGAGCAAAGCAGCATAAAACGTGCTCAGAAACAAAAACGGGGCCATAAGGGCCCCGTTCTTTCTACCAGCGTAATCTTAGCGAGTACGTGGGCAGATTTCTTCTTCAGAGAAGAAGTAAGCGATTTCACGTGCTGCTGACTCAGGCGCGTCAGAACCGTGAACTGCGTTCTCGTCGATTGACGCAGCGTAGTCTGAACGTAGTGTACCTGCAGCTGCATCAGCTGGGTTAGTTGCGCCCATGATTTCACGGTTAGCTAGAACAGCGTTTTCGCCTTCTAGTACTTGAACCATAACTGGACCAGACGTCATGAAGTCTACAAGTGCGCCGAAGAAAGGACGCTCTTTGTGTTCTGCATAGAAGCCTTCTGCTTGCTCTTTGCTCATGTGGATCATCTTAGATGCCACAATGCGAAGACCTGCAGATTCGAAACGGTTGTAAATTGCACCGATTACGTTTTTAGCTACCGCATCAGGCTTGATAATCGAAAAAGTACGCTCAAGAGCCATGTTCTCTCTCCAAACAAATTGTGTATGTATCTTTAAATTTTGGCCGCGAATTATAGGCAATTAATAACGGCTTGACCAGCGCCTTTTTAAATCAGGCGTAACGTATTGTTTTTACTTGTAATGTAGTGTCAGATTAACTCACTAGCTATGACAATATGATGACAGTGTATACATTATTGTGCGAAGGCAGATATTTTAAAGCAATAATATCTGCACTGGTGATAGCTGCTACCGGTGGTTAACGTGAAGTTGGATAACTGACCCAGCAATAAGGTTTTAGGCGTTAGCTTTTGCAAGCTCTTGAATTTTACCTACGATAGCGCGTAAGCCATTGCCTCGGGTCAGAGTGATATGACGCTCAAGATCTAACGCTTCAAAATAGCCGTCGATATCAAACGCCAAAATATCCTTTGGCGTTTTGTCGTTGTAGGCGGCAAGTACTAACGCTAGTAACCCTTGAACAATAACAGCGTCACTGTCCACATCAAAGTTGATTTTATTACCGTCGTAAGACTCTACCAACCACACGCTGCTCTGACACCCCTTTACTAGACGTTCAGGCGTCTTAGCATCTTCTGGTAAACCCGGAATAGATTTTCCTAAGTCAATGATGTACTGATAACGCTGTTCCCAATCGTCGAAGAACGCTAAATCATCAATAATTTCGTCACTGCTAGGTAGTTGCATTGCTATTTCCGTAATTGTGTAAAAAGAATTATAGGTAGGCGGTATATTAACCGCTTAAAAGAACAAACCCGCTTCAAGCTGTGCTTCTTCACTCATCATGTCTCGTGACCAAGCTGGATCAAAAACCAATTCAACGTTCACGTTTTTAACATGAGGCACCATAGCTACGCGATATTCCACATCACCGACTAAAACTGGCCCCATACCACAGCCCGGTGCTGTAAGCGTCATATCGATATTTACGGCACCAGATGCTTGGTCAATATCCACCTTATAGATAAGGCCGAGCGATACAAGATTAATTGGAATTTCTGGGTCATAGATAGTTTCTAAAGCATCCCACACTTGCTGCTCACTGATGTTCCCATCTTCGGGAGCGTCAAAGCTTAGCGTCATGGCTTTACGGCCAATAGCACCAGCATCGGTACCGTCAATACGGTACATATTACCACGCCAAGTTACGGTGTAGTTACCACCTAGCTCTTGCGTGATATTAACAAACTCACCTTCAGGTATAACGGTGGGATTGCCAGCAGGAACCAAACGTGCCTTACATTCACGCTCGGTGGTCACCATTTTTTGCTTCATAAACGACTTTGTACTCTTGGTAATACTTGTTGTGGGCTATGAACGCAGGCGTTAGCCTACGTTGAAGCTCTCGCCACACCCACATTCATCAACCACGTTAGGGTTGTTGTACTTGATGATGCCATTCACACCTTCAGTCACGTAATCGATTTCTGTATTACGCAAAAGGTCTGTTGCATCGGCTGCGACAGCCACATTTACAATAGGAGAAATCTCTACAATTTCATCCCCTGCTTGTGCGCCATCAGCGAAATCAAGCACGTAAGCATAACCGGTGCAGCCGCTTACTTTTGTTGATAAACGAATTAACTGACCAGGCTTGTCTTTAAGCTTACTTTCGAAATGCTTAACGGCACTGTCAGTTAGCGTAATGAGCTTTGTACTAGGTACGAATGTTTCAACACTCATAATGCCTCCTTAGGCCAACATCATTTTTGCTTTCTTAAGCGCAGCGAACAAGCTGTCTACTTCTTCAAGCGTATTATAAATTGAGAACGACGCACGGGCAGTACCCGGAATACCAAAGCGTTTCATTAGCGGTTGTGCACAGTTATCACCGGTACGAATTGCCACGCCTTGTCTATCCAGAATGAAGCCTACGTCCGCAGGGTGCGCACCTTCAAGTAGGAAGCTCAGCACCCCTACCTTATTAGGTGCAGTACCGATGATACGCATGCCGTCAAGCGCTTCGGCTTGCTGGGTAGCGTAGGCAAGCAGCTTCTGCTCGTGCGCGTGCAGCGCATTAATATCAAGGGCACTAAACCAATCTACTGCTGCCCCCATACCTATGGCGCCAGCAATGTTAGGCGTGCCAGCTTCTAAGCGGTTTGGTAATGCACCCCATGTAGCTTCATGGTAAGTCACGTCTTTGATCATCTCGCCGCCTACCTGCCATACTGGCCAGGTTTCAAGCACTTCTTTTTTGCCCCACAAGCAGCCTATACCCGTTGGACCAAATAGCTTATGGCCTGAAAACGCGTAAAAATCACAACCAATATCTTGTACGTCAACGCCGCCATGAGCAATGCCCTGAGCGCCATCAACTAATACCCATGCGCCAACTGCTTTCGCTTTTTGGGTAAGTGTCTTAATTGGGTTAACCGTGCCTAACGCATTCGATACATGGGGAAAAGCCACCAGCTTAGTGTTTTCAGACAGCAATCTGTCGAACGCTTCAACATCAAGCTCACCACTATCGAAAATAGGCACAACGTTTAACGTTGCCCCCGAGCGGCGACAAGCTTGCTGCCAAGTCACTAAGTTAGCGTGGTGCTCCAGTTCGGTCACCATCACTTCATCGCCTTCAGTAAGTAGCTGACTTAAACCATTAGCGACAATATTAATAGCTTCGGTGGTACCGGCAGTCCAAATGACTTCTTCGCGAACGTTAGCGTTAATAAACGTAGCAACGCTGGTACGTGCATTTTCGTAGCGGCGCGTGGCTTCATCGGATAAATGATGCGCTCCGCGGTGCACGTTTGCGTTCGTACCCGTGTAAAAATCTACCAAGGCGTCAATCACCGCCTGTGGTTTTTGCGTTGTTGCCGCGTTATCGAGGTATACCAGCGGTTTGCCGTCTACCGTTTTCGATAAAATAGGAAACTGGGCACGAAGTGCTGCAACGTCTAAACTCATTTCACCTCCATCTGGGCGAAACGCTCGCTTAAGATAGGCGCAAGCCACTCACGTACTGCTACGTTTGGCACATCGTTGATAAGCTCTTGGATAAAACCGAAGTTCAGCATAACTAGTGCTTTACTACGCGAAATACCACGAGTAAGCATGTAATACAGCGCTTCTTCTTCAATCTCTGCCACAGTCGCACCATGGGCACATTTCACGTCGTCAGCATAAATCTCTAGTTCAGGCTTGGTATTAATGACGCCTCGGCGAGATAGCAATAGATTGCGGTTATTAAGCTCAGCAAGTGTTTTTTGCGCGTCACGATGAATATGAATGCGACCGTTAAATACCGCACGGGCCTTGTCACCAACTATACCGCGCGCGTTTTCTTCTGTTGTACCATTAGGCATCGCGTGCTCAATGGTTGAGTGAAGGTCGAATAGCTCGCCTTCTGCTAGAAGATAAATCGCGTTCATTTTCGCGTCAGCGAATTCACCAGCATGGTGAATATCTACGTCTAAACGAGATAGCTCACTGCCATAGCCCACCATAGTGCTGTTAAGCGTAGTGCGGTTATGAAGCTTAAAGTGGCTGCCGCCTAGCTGCTTTGCTTTGCCCGTAAACATAGCAAAACGATAGTGCTCTAGGTGTGCATCATCAGCAAGGTCATATTCAGCAAACGCTGTGGTTAAACTTTCCGTATCGCCAAAACCTTGCTCGATAACAGTAGCACTTGCGCCTGCTGCCACTTTCACTACCACGCGCGTATGAGCGTCTACATTTTGTGAAGCCATGTTCACGATGCGTACCGGCGTGTCGATTTTTACGCCTGCTTCAACACTGATAAATATACCGTGTTGGCAAAGCGCGTCGTTAACCAAACCAAACATATGACGGGTTGGCTTTACTTGACCGTAGACACTGCTAATAGCTTGCTGCGTAGCTGCATCGTCGGTATTAAGCGACGTAATTGTCATGCCAGCAGGCACGTTCAAGGTGTTTACTTGCGTTACCAATACACCATCAACGAAAATTAAGTCGATAGCATTCAGGTTTTCTATTGCTGGAACTGGCAGGCTGTCTGCTTGAACAGCTTGTTTCGCTTCACGCTTTTCTACAGGCGTGAGCGGCGTAAAACGCCAGCTCTCGCTTCTACGCGCTGGCCAGCCGTCAGCTTTTAACTGTGTTAAGGCCTGTTGACGCACGGGCGATAAATAATCGTCCCGCTGTGCGCTATCAATGACCTGTTCTAGCCATTGACTCATGCCTCAGCCTCCTCGTACGCCTTACCTAAAAATGCATAACCGCTCTTCTCTACTTCTAGTGCAAGTGAAGCGTCGCCGCTTTTCACGATTTTGCCGTCAGCAAGAATGTGCACAAAGTCAGGCTTAATGTAGTCAAGAAGACGCTGATAGTGAGTAACAACGATGAAGCTACGCTCGCCGTCGCGCTGGCTGTTAACGCCATCTGCAACAACCTGTAACGCATCAACGTCAAGGCCTGAATCAGATTCATCTAGAATGCAAAGCTTTGGCTCTAGCAAAATCATTTGCATGATTTCGTTACGCTTCTTCTCACCACCAGAGAAACCTTCGTTCACACCACGCTTTAGGAAGTCTAGTGGAAGCTGAACTTGCTTACAGGCTTCTTTAGCTTTTTTAAGGAACTCAGCAGCCGATAGAGGCTCTTCGCCACGCTCTTCGCGCATAGCGTTTACCGACTCTTTCATAAATTCCATGTTGCTAACGCCAGGAATTTCTACTGGATATTGGAATGCAAGGAAAAGGCCTTCGCGGGCACGCTCTTCCACTTCAAGCTCAAGTAGGTCTTTGCCATTAAGCATGGCTTCGCCTTCGCTAACTTCATAACCGTCACGGCCAGATAGTACGTAACCTAGTGTACTTTTACCGGCTCCGTTGGGACCCATGATAGCGTGTACTTCACCAGGTTTAACTTCAAGGTTAAGACCTTTAATGATGTTTTTCTCTTCCACGCTGGCATGTAAATTCTTGATACTAAGCATTGATTACCCCACTGAACCTTCAAGACTAATTTCGAGCAGCTTGCCGGCTTCTACGGCAAATTCCATTGGCAGCTCTTTGAATACTTCTTTACAGAAACCGTTAACGATCATAGAAACGGCTTTCTCTGTGTCTAAGCCACGTTGCTGACACAAAAATAATTGTTCGTCGCTCACCTTCGATGTTGTTGCTTCGTGCTCAACAATAGCGGAAGGATTACGGCTTTCTATATACGGGAACGTATGCGCGCCACACTTGTCACCGATAAGTAACGAGTCACACTCGGTGAAGTTACGTGCACCGTCTGCACGCGGGCCCATTTGGACTAAACCACGATAGGCGTTATTGCTGTTACCCGCTGAGATACCTTTAGAGATGATGGTCGACTTGGTATTTTTACCCACGTGGATCATCTTAGTACCGGTATCAGCTTGCTGGCGACCGCGTGTTAGCGCTACTGAATAGAATTCACCTACACTGTTGTCGCCTTTAAGTACACAGCTTGGGTACTTCCACGTAACCGCAGAGCCGGTTTCTACCTGTGTCCAAGATATTTTAGCATTGGTATGCGCTACACCACGTTTAGTCACGAAATTGTAGATACCACCTTTACCGTTCTCGTCGCCTGGATACCAGTTTTGTACCGTTGAGTACTTAATTTGGGCATCGTCCATCGCAACAAGCTCTACCACTGCCGCGTGCAGCTGGTTCTCATCGCGTTGCGGAGCAGTACAACCTTCAAGGTAGCTTACGTAGCTGCCTTCATCGGCGACGATTAAGGTACGCTCGAACTGACCAGTGTTCATTTCGTTTATTCGGAAATAAGTAGAAAGCTCCATTGGGCAACGTGTGCCTTTTGGAATATAAACAAATGAACCATCAGTAAATACGGCGCTGTTTAGCGCGGCGAAATAGTTGTCAGTACGCGGAACCACTGAGCCAATGTATTTTTTAACAAGGTCTGGATATTTCTGAACTGCTTCAGAAATTGGGCAGAAAATAACGCCTGCTTCTTCAAGCTTCTCACGGAATGTTGTAACTACTGATACCGAATCGAATACCGCATCTACAGCAACGCCCGCTAGCATTTCTTGTTCGTGCAGCGGAATACCCAGTTTTTCGTAGGTGCGTAGTAACTCTGGGTCCACCTCGTCTAACGACTGAGGTTTATCTTTCATGCTCTTTGGTGCCGAGTAGTAAGAGATGGCTTGATAGTCAATTTTTGGATAGTCGACGTGCGCCCAGTCTGGCTCTTCCATCTCTAGCCATGCATGGTAAGACTTCAAGCGCCATTCAAGCATCCATTCAGGCTCGTTTTTCATTGCTGATATGCGGCGGATAACCGACTCGTCCAGGCCGCTCTCAAACGTTTCAGATTCGATTTCTGAATAGAAACCTGCATCGTACTTTCTTTCTAACGCCTGTTCGATCTGTTCACTCATGTTGGGATCTCACTTGTTTGCCTGCATTTGCTGCCACTATTCTTTCTACTCAACTGGCGAATAAATTACCCCACGGTCTTGGTAATTTATGTAAATCTTCAACTTCAACAACCTTATTTAGTTGGGCTTATCCCCCACAAAATTGTTGAAACTGCCAGTTACATGCGGACAGCCTAAAATTTTTGGTGCCGTAGTATATAATACCCGACTATTTCACTCAAATATTCAGCCACTAATTTATGGCTACTTACATGTTCTAAACGCTGCTTGAAGCTCCATTTTCTTCAAGCTCGCATTAATTTTCGTCCACATTCCCTAAAATCAATAGAATGTGTTAACACAACCCACGCCTTGTCCCGAACAATAACGCTTGCTCAAATCTACGCTCAAACGGTTGATCAGGCTCTACACTAAGCTCTGTTTTTAGCGCTTAGTCAAACACCTAGCTAAACGACTATTAAAGCGTTTAAGCAACAACCGCTTGGCGCAGTCGCGTTGTCACATCAACGACTTTGTTTACTACGTAATCAATGTCTTCTTGGGTCGTAAAACGCCCTACGCTGAATCTGATCCCTGCATGCGCCAATTCGTTGCTGCGGCCAATGGCTTTTAGCACATATGAGGGTTCTAAACTTGCTGAAGTACACGCCGACCCTGACGATATGGCAATATCATTTAAGCCCATCATCAAGCTTTCGCCATCTACACCCGCGAAACTTACATTTAATATGCCAGGTATGCGCTGCGTGGCATGCCCGTTTAAATAAATATCGTCAAGTTGTTGCAGGCCCTGCCACAGCGATTCACGCAGCTTTAATATGCGCGCACTGTCCTCTTCCATTTTTGACGACGCCAGTGCGATGGCTTCACCCATTCCAACAATTTGATGGGTGGCTAAGGTACCTGAACGCATGCCACGCTCGTGTCCACCGCCATGAATCTGTGCCACCAAATTGATTTTAGGGCGGCGACGCACATATAAGGCCCCCATTCCTTTCGGACCATAAATCTTATGGGCGGATATAGACAGTAAATCTACCGGAAGCTCTGACAAATCAATCGCTATCTTGCCCACACTCTGCGCGCCATCTATGTGAAAAAACACGCCCTTGTCGCGACAAAGTTGCCCAATGGCTTCGATGTCTTGGATAACGCCTAACTCGTTGTTCACATGCATGACCGATACTAAGATAGTGTCGTCGCGTAGCGCGTTTTCGAGTTCGTTTAAATCAATTAACCCGTCTGACTGTACTTCAAGATAGGTAACATCAAAGCCCTGCTTTTCTAGGTACTCACAAGTATCCAATACCGCTTTGTGCTCGGTATTTACAGTAATAATATGCTTGCCTTTGTCAGCATAGCCTTGCGCAATACCTTTAATAGCGAGGTTATTTGACTCAGTTGCGCCCGAGGTAAAAACAATCTCTCTGGGGTCGCAATTCAGCGCGTCGCTAATTTGATTTCTAGCAACATCTACCGCTTCTTCAGCCATCCAGCCGAAGCGGTAGCTACGAGAAGCCGGATTACCAAAGTTACCTTCAAGCGTTAAGCATTTTGCCATCGCCTCGGCCACACTTGGGTCTACCGGGGTCGTTGCTGCGTAATCTAAGTAAATGGGTGTTGATAAAGCCATATGTCACTCAATACCAATTTAAAGTTGAATACTGACTTCTATATCTTTAGTGATATGACGAAGTGATGCATTACCGTCCTGGCGACCAGCCACTTCCTGAACATCGCGCTTAGCCATTAATTCACCAAGCGTGATCGAATTTAAAAATGCGGCAATACGGTCGCTTAGGTCTTGCCATAAGCTATGGGTTAAACAACGATCGCCGCCTTGGCAATCGGCTTGCCCCTGACAGCGCGTAGCATCAATAGACTCGTCGACGGCGCGAATAACTTCGCCTATCGCAATATCACTTGCTTCCCGGCCCAGCAAATAACCGCCACCGGGCCCGCGAACACTGTCTACCAGTTGTTCTTTACGCAGCCGAGAAAATAGCTGCTCTAAATAAGATAAGGAAATTTCTTGTCGTTCTGAAATATCGGCAAGAGGCACTGGACCACGCTTTGAGTGCAAAGCGACATCAAGCATTGCGGTAACCGCATAGCGCCCTTTAGAAGTGAGTTTCATTGGATTCTCCCGCCGTTTTGTAGTGCGGGAATTTTCACATACCCGACTAAAATGGTCAAGTATAAGACCTAGTAAACTAGTCAGGTATTATTGATGCGTGTAATCGCTTTTGTACATCAAGGGTTTTGTTTCGTTTCAGCTCCATCAAAATAAGCGCTAATAGGCGCTAAATTTGCGTGGTATCTCTTGTCCTAAATGCTAAGGGATCGTTTATTCTTCAGGTGAAAAATCACGTCGACCAGCAGCGCTACTTGTTTGCATGCAAGTGTATATGAGCAAGGATACTGTCTGCTATCCGATGTGATTGAATGGTATCTATTTGATGGCGCAATCCGCGCAGTACTTGATGTTTAGCACCTGATATCGCTCTGGCTGTTGCAACACCACCACTGGGGTGCACCATGTGATCAACATCGCCGTGTATCACTAAGGTCGGTGCTTTGACGTTTCTAAGCATTGGCGTTCGGTCACCTGATTTAATGATTGCACCAATTTGCCGAAACAGGGCTTTTGCATCACTCTTACCACCATTGCGCTGCCATGCTAATTTCGCATACTGGTGCCATTGATTTATTGCATCTTCTGACGCTGCATCGCCTATATGGGTCATCATAGCTTCATAATTTCTGACCGCGTCATTTTCGCTTACTGGTGCTTTTGCTCTTGCTAAACGCCATAGCGTTGAATACGACGGCTGACCAACTTTTCGGCTCCCAGTGGTAGAGAAAATAGACGTCATAGATTGCACTTTTTCGGGGTAAAGGCTCGCCAGTGTTTGAGCAATCATCCCTCCCATAGACATTCCAGCAACATGTGCGCTTTCAATATTTAGCGCCTCCAAAAGCTGGGCAGTATCTTCAGCCATGCGCTCCAGTCCGTAAGCTCCGCTAGGAGCCTTCCCTATTAGTTGCTGAAGAAGTGAAGGATGCGGTGTGTCGCTGCGTACTGACCTTCCCGCATCACGATTGTCAAAGCAAATAACGCGAAATCCACTAGCAACTAAACGCTCAATAAGCGCGTTTGGCCAATAAACTAACTGAAGACCTAAACCCGCAATAAGTACAATGGTATCGATATTTCCGACACCATGTTCGGCATAGCAAAACCTATCACCGCTTTTAAGCGTTACGTATTGCTCATGATGCTGGGCTAAACTCATTTAAAGCTCTCTTGATTTAATAAAAGAAAGTGTGCGTCTATTGAAATTTCTATTCAAACTTAAGAGCTGGATCGTCTACACGACCTTTCCGAAAAATCTTCACGTCTTGTGCATAATTGAACGACATAGACCAAGGAAACTGCATGCCTTGACGTGGCAACTGTTCTAATGAGCGTTGGATGTAGCCAGCACCAAAGTTTAGCAACGGCTGCGTTTCCATATTTGGGTCTGCTATAGGTGTACACTGTGTAAAGCCGTGCTCTTCCATATGATTGAGCAATCGCGTGAAATGTTCACATAGAAGGCCAATTTTTAGTGTCCACGATGAAGCTGTATAGCCCACCGCAATAGCAAAATTAGGTACGCCACTGAGTAACATACCTTTATACGTGATGCATTCTGGAAGCGAAACAGTTTCACCATCAATTTTTGGTACTATCCCTCCTAAAGGCAGAAGGTTTAGTCCAGTGGCTGTTACTATAATATCTGCTTCAATATGCTGGCCTGAATTAAGTTTAATGCCCGTTTCAGTAAACGTATCTATAGTATCTGTTGCAACCGACGCCTTACCTTTGGAAATTGCCTCGAATAAATCTCCACCTGGAACTGCACACAGTCGCTGCTCCCAAGGATTGTAAGGTGGATTAAAGTGTATATCTACTGGATATCCTTCGGGTAACATTTTTGCATTAAGACTACGTATTATTTTGCGCGCACAATGTGGAAAGCGCTGACAAAACGCGTACACCCAACGTTGTTTCGCTATGTTAAACCAACGCGCAGCTTTAAACGCTGTATCCTCGCTAAACCACGCGCGTAAATGTTTTGCGATTGGGTCATCTACGGGCACAGGCAATACGTAGGATGGCGTTCTTTGCAGCATAGTCACGTGCGATGCGCTTTTCGCTAGAGCGGGAACCAGCGTTACCGCCGTTGCACCGCTTCCGATTACCACTACGCGTTTGTTTTCGTATTCCAGATCTTCAGGCCAATGCTGTGGATGTACAATCTGACCGTTAAATTGTGATTGCCCTTTGAAATGTGGTGCATAACCTTTATCGTATCGATAATAACCCGAAGCATTAAATATCCACCTGGCGGCAATGTGCTCATGCTGCCCGCTTTCTTCTGACTTTAACGTTACTCGCCAATATTTCTTATCGCTTTGCCAGTCTATAACCACCACACGAGTTAAAAAACGTATGTTCTCTTTAATACCGTTTTCAGCCGCAGTTTCTTCAACATAAGCCTTTATTGAACGACCATCAGCAATGGCTTTTTTCTCTTTCCACGGCTTGAAGTCATAACCAAAGGTGAATAAATCAGAGTCTGAGCGTATTCCCGGATATTTGAATAAGTCCCATGTGCCGCCCAAATCACCGCGGGCTTCTATAATAGAATAGGAAAGGTCAGGACATTTTTTTTGAATGTGGTAGGCGCAACCGATACCCGAAATACCCGCTCCTACGATCAAAACGTCTAAAAGTGGTAACTCGCTCTGCATAACATCCATGAAAAGTCATAAATAACGTTATCACAATGTATGTTGGAGTCTTACGCGAGTCAATAAAGATGTTAAATTATTGTAAAAGCAGACTTTTAATCACTGTTGTAGTGTGGTAGCGGACTATCTGTTGCCCTATTAGAATCAAATAGGGCTTAAGTTTTAAATTGCTGGGTCGAAGGAAGAGTGGGCTTTTTCGCGCTCTTGAGTCTCGGTTAAATCAAAGCCCGTATCCGCGAAATCTTCAGCGCTAATGTTGTGTAAATTATCGGTACACACATCGCCACCCAATGACTGAATGACCTTGCACATCTCTTCCACTTTCGTATCCATTTGATGCATATGCTCTAGCATAACTCCCATAGCATTGGCCACCGGATCAGGGTTATCTGGCGCGACTGCATAGGCATCAAAACCATATTTCTGAGCAATTTTATCGCGCTGAGGATTTACCGTGGCATTCGACTCTCTTTGCTTAGAAATAATGATACGACCGGGAATGCCAACTGCTGTAGCGCCGTCTGGAATATCTTTAACTACTACCGAATTAGACCCTACTTTGGCGTTTTCACCAATGGTAATCGGCCCTAAGACTTTAGCCCCCGCCCCGACCACTGCGCCGTTCTTAAGGGTTGGATGGCGCTTGCCGGCTTTCCAGCTAGTACCGCCAAGAGTCACCCCATGGTATAGAGTAACATCATTGCCAATTTCTGCGGTTTCACCGATAACTACGCCCATACCGTGGTCGATAAATACCCGGCGTCCCAACGTTGCCCCTGGATGAATTTCAATGCCCGTAAGCCAACGACTAAACGTTGATAAAGTACGTGCCAACCATTTCCATTCTGCCTTCCACAATTTGTGACTAATTCGATGCAGCCACACTGCATGAAGGCCAGGATAGTTGGTTAGCACTTCAAAGGTATTTCTGGCCGCAGGGTCGCGATGAAAAACACCTTGAATATCATCTTTTATACGGGCGAACATAGTGTTTACTCTTTTTCTTCTATCGCTGGTGCAGGGTCTGCATCGCCTGAGTTAGCATTCTTCACCGATTTATCGATAGACGCCAATATACCGCGTAATATATTAAGCTCTTGAGACTCAGGGCGTGCTCGGTTAAACAAGCGGCGTAGCTTAGTCATTACCACACCTGGGTGGCTTTTACGTATAAAAGACGTGCCTTCCAGCGTAGTTTCCAAATGCGTATAAAAACGCTCTAAATCGTCATTCAGTGGATATTCTTCCTCAACGCTTGGGTATGTTTCGCGATTTAGATAGGCCATGCGAATTTCATAACAAAGGGTTTGCACTGCAACTGCTAAATTAAGTGAGCTGTATTCAGGGTTGGCTGGAATACACATATGGAAGTGACACTGCTGCAGCTCTTCATTCGTTAAACCACTGTTCTCACGCCCAAAAACCAAGGCTACCGGGTACTTTTCTACTTCTTGGACCAGCTTCTCGCCACAGTCGCGCGGGCCTAACATAGGCCATGAATGAGTGCGAGAGCGTGCAGACGTCCCTACTACCAAGCCACAGTCTTTAACTGCCTCTTCCAGCGTGCTTACAATTTTCGCGTTAGCAAGCACATCACCAGCCCCTGCCGCCAATGCACTGGCTTGGCCGTCTGGCTCATTTACTGGGTCGACAAGATATAAGCTGCTCAGCCCCATGGTTTTCATAGCTCTTGCTGTCGAGCCGATGTTTCCCGTGTGAGACGTGTTAACTAAAATAATGCGAATATTCTCGAGCATGCGTGTAATACCTACGTACTTATTTGGATAGCGTCTTTAATTCGATAATATGCGGTTTTGTCGTACTACCTTTAAGACCTTAATGGCGTGAAGTTTAACACAGCGGCAGTATAGATGGCTATTCACGCTATTGTGCTGGGATTTCATTTGCATCGCACATAGATTCTGGTAGACTCCGCCCGTTTTCGAAAGCAACTAGCTATTTTTTATACAGCTGGTTTGTTTCATTGGTCTTTTACAATTGGTGGTTTATCTATGCATCCTATGCTGAATATTGCGGTGCGCGCTGCGCGTGCGGCTGGAACAGTTATTGTTCGTGGTTTTGAAAAACATAATGAAGTAGCGACAGAGTCAAAAGGCTTAAACGACTTCGTTACTCAAGTTGATAAAGAAGCGGAACAAGCAATTATTGCCAAAATTCAGCAGTCTTACCCGAACCATTGCTTCCTAGGTGAAGAAGCGGGTGAAGTTCTAGGTACAGAAACTGACTATCAGTGGATTATCGATCCGCTAGATGGCACCACTAATTTTGTAAAAGGCATTCCTCACTTTGCCGTTTCAATTGCACTTCTTCACAAAGGTCGTCTAGACCAAGCGGTTGTTTTCGACCCAATTCGCAGCGAATTATTTACCGCAAGCCGTGGTCAAGGTGCACAGCTAAACGGCTACCGTATTCGTGCTTCTAAACCACGTGATCTTACTGAAACCATTATTGCTACTGGCCTGCCTTTCAAAAACAAAGCTCAGTTTGGCGAATACGCTTTAAGCCTAAACAAGATTTTCCACGAAGTGGGTGATATTCGCCGTGCAGGTAGCGCAGCACTAGACCTTGCTTACGTTGCAGCGGGCCGCCACGACGGTTACTGGGAGCGCGGCATTAAATCTTGGGATATCGCAGCAGGTGAGCTTATTGTTCGTGAAGCTGGCGGTTTGGTAACAGACTTTAAAGGCGGAAACGATCCGCTTCACAAAGGCGAAATTGTTGCTGGTAGCGTGAAGGTTGTTCAAGGCCTAGTTAAACATCTTAAGTAAGAAGCATCTTAAGTAAGATTTTGCTACGCAGATTGGGACTGAACCCACATTAGAACATTGAGTAAAGGCGCTATTAATGGCGTCTTTTTTGTAGCCATTTGGCATAAAAAAACCGCATCATAGATGCGGCTTTTTGTACGTATCACGAAGATAGGACTAAGGCATAGGATCTAAATCTGCGCCTTCCTTTTCCACTTGTGGTGGCATTAGGTCTTCTTTGCTGATGCCCAACGCAAGCGCTACTGAACTCGCAATATAGACAGACGAGTAAGTACCTACTACTACACCGAACAACAAGGCAGTGGCAAATCCGTGAATTAACGCACCACCCTTGTAGAATAATGCGACCAATACCAACACCGTGGTTAATGAGGTGATGATAGTACGGTTTAGGGTTTGCGTTAGCGAGATATTGATAATCTCAACAGGCTCGCCTTTACGAATTTTGCGGAAGTTCTCACGAATACGGTCACAAACAACAATAGTATCGTTAAGTGAATAACCAATTACCGCGAGTACCGCTGCAAGTACAGTAAGGTCAAATTCGATTTGAAGTACCGAAAATAAACCTAGCGTAAGGATAACGTCGTGAGCAAGCGCCGAAACCGACCCTAAAGCAAATCGCCATTCAAATCGCATGGCTACGTATACTAAGATACACAGTAGGGCCACTAGCATCGCAAGGCCGCCCTGCTCGGTAAGTTCTTCACCAACGTTAGGCCCTACAAATTCAATACGACGCATATCAACCGCTGTACCGTCCGCGCGCAAAGCAGCAAGTACTTGCTCACCGATAGTCACAGCTTTAACACCATCACGTGGCGCTATACGTATCAATACGTCTTGGCTGCTTCCAAAGTTTTGCACGATAGCATCTTCGAAGTTCGATTCATTAAGCTGAACACGAATGCCTTCTAAATCGGCTGCGTCTTCATAGCCAACTTCAATAAGCGTACCGCCTGTGAAGTCTAAACCCCAGTTAAGGCTATTGACACCTAAAGAAACGAACGAGCCGATAATAAGTATTGTCGACAGCACCATCGCAGGAATGCGCAGGCGCATGAAATTAACGGTTTCGGATAATTTTAATAACTGCATTTTTTACTCCTTAAATCGCTAATTTCTCTAGACGTTTACCACCCCATACTGCGTTAACAATAACGCGAGTAACTAAGATAGCGGTAAACATAGACGTTGCGATACCAATCATTAGCGTAATAGAGAAGCCTTTGATTGGGCCGGTACCCACTGCAAACAGAATTAGACCAGCAAGGAAAGTAGTGATATTCGCATCCAAGATGGTGGAGAACGCGCTGTCGTAACCTTGATGGATGGCTTGTTGTGGACTGCGACCCTCACGAAGCTCTTCTCGAATACGTTCGAAAATTAGCACGTTTGCATCCACCGCCATACCGACGGTTAGTACAATACCTGCCATACCCGGAAGCGTAAGTGTTGCCCCAGGGATCATCGACATAATGCCCACAATCATGACTAGGTTTGTGATAAGAGCGATGTTGGCTACCACGCCAAACGCTTTGTAGTAAATCAACATGAAAACAAGTACCGCTGCCAGACCATACATAATAGCCTGCATACCCAGTTCAATGTTTTCTTTACCTAAGCTTGGCCCAACCGTACGCTCTTCAACGATTTGAATAGGCGCAATAAGTGCACCCGCACGAAGTAGTAACGCTAAATCACGCGCTTCTTTCGGTGAATCAAGACCCGTAATTTGGAATTTGCTGCCAAGTTGCGCACGAATAGTGGCAACTGAGATGACTTGCTCATGCTTTTCAAATACAAGCTTACCGTCATCATTTCGCTCACCGGTAGATTTGTACTCGATAAAGACCGTAGCCATTGGCTTACCAATGTTGCCGCGGGTTGAGCGAGACATTTTGTTACCGCCTTCAGAATCTAGCGAGATGTTTACATTTGGAAGACCATATTCATCAACACCGCTATTCGCATCAATAATGTGGCTACCAGTAAGCATAATGCGCTTTTCAAGCAGCTGAGGAATGCCTTGCTGATCTTCAATCACTTGAGAGCCAGGAGGAACGCGGCCGTTCAATGCATCACGGATATCGTTCTTCTGGTCCACCATGCGAAATTCTAGTGTTGCTGTGGCATTAAGAATCTCTTTCGCACGGGCGGTGTCTTGAATACCTGGAAGCTGCACAACGATGCGATCAGCACCTTGCTTTTGTACAAGCGGCTCAGCCACACCAAGTTGGTTTACACGATTACGAATTATGGTAATGTTTTGCTTAACCGCGTTGTCGCGAATTTCTTGAAGCTTGCTTTCAGCGAAAATAGCGCGAAGTGTTAAGTCGTCCACCTGGTTAAAAGTAAGGTCGCGACTTTGGTTACGCAGAAAGAACTCGGCTTTATCAAGTGTGTCTTCATCGCGAAAAGTAATGTCGATATGATCGTCCACCTGCTTTACGCCACGATAGCGAATACCTTCTTCACGTAATGAAGTACGGAAACCGCTCTCTGCATCTTCAAGAGACTTGGTAATCACTTCTGTCATGTCCACTTCCATTAAGAAGTGAACACCACCGCGAAGGTCAAGGCCTAGCTTCATTGGCGCGCCACCTAAACCTTCAAGCCACTCTGGCGTGTCCGGAGCAAGGTTCATAGCAACGTAATAATCATCGCCAAGGGCTTTTTCTAATGTTTCGCGAGTAACTAGTTGGGTGTCTGAATCAGAAACGCGAACTAAAATTTGTTCACCTTCAAATTCAACACGCTTTGGAGAGATGTTTTTTTCGCTTAGCGCGGCTTTCACTTGTTCAACAGTGGCATCTGTCACCACGGCATCACGGCCTGCTGAGATTTGTACGGCGTGGTCTTCACCGTAAATGTTAGGAAGCGCATAAAGTGCACACACTGCAACAACAATGAGTGCACTCAGTACTTTCCAAATAGAGTTTTTGTTTAGCACTGGATAATCCTTTCGTGCCAGTACCGGGAAGCGTCCCGGCCCCGGCTATTGTTACTTACAGTGACTTCATGGTGCCTTTAGGCAGCACAGCAGTTACTGAAGACTTCTGAACAACGATGTTGTTTGATTCGTTAAGTGCAACTTCAATAAAGTCTTTTTCTTCTGACACTTTAGTGATTTTTCCTACCAAACCACCTTGTGTTAATACTTCATCGCCTTTGCCTAGTGAAGAAACTAGGTTTTTATGCTCTTTCACGCGCTTAGCCTGTGGGCGGTAAAGCAAGAAGTAAAAGATTAAACCGAATACAGCTAGCATGATGATCATTTCCATGCCGCCACCTTGCGGTGCACCAGCAGACTGTGCATAAGCGTTCGAGATAAATAGGCTCATAAAATTCCCCAAATATTATCGTTGTTATAGTGCCGGAACCGGCAACCCTTTTTGTTCATAAAATTCTTGTACAAATTCATCAAGCGTACCTGCGTCTATCGCATCGCGAAGACCCTGCATAACACGCTGATAGTAACGAAGGTTATGGATGGTGTTTAAGCGCGCACCCAGTATTTCGTTACACTTGTCCAAATGATGTAGATAAGAGCGAGAATAGTTTTTACAAGTGTAGCAATCGCAATTCTCATCTAATGGTGAAGTGTCATTTCTGTGCTTCGCGTTGCGAATTTTGATAACGCCTTCTGTCACAAATAGGTGACCGTTTCGCGCATTACGCGTAGGCATAACACAGTCAAACATATCGATACCGCGACGCACAGACTCAACCAAATCTTCTGGTTTGCCCACGCCCATAAGATAGCGAGGCTTATCTTCTGGAATTTTTGGCGCTGTGTGGTCGATAATGCGGATCATGTCTTCTTTTGGCTCGCCTACTGAAAGGCCGCCAATGGCATAGCCGTCAAAGCCAATCGCTTCAAGACCAGCAAGTGAAACGTCACGCAGACCTTCGTACATACCGCCTTGAATGATACCAAAAAGTGCCGCCGGGTTATCGCCGTGGGCTTCTTTACTACGTTTGGCCCAACGTAGCGACATTTCCATTGAAACGCGCGCTTCTTGTTCAGTAGCAGGGTACGGCGTGCACTCGTCAAAAATCATTACGATGTCAGAACCCAAATCGCGCTGAACTTCCATCGACTTTTCAGGCGTAAGCAAAATCTTTTCGCCATTAATTGGAGAGCGGAACGTTACGCCTTCTTCAGTAATTTTACGCAAGTCACCCAAACTAAATACCTGGAAGCCGCCCGAGTCAGTGAGGATCGGCTTGTCCCAATTCATAAAGTCGTGCAGATCGCCGTGCTGGCGAATAATGCCAGTACCAGGGCGTAACATTAGGTGAAAGGTATTTCCAAGACAGATGTGTGCACCGCTGTCTTTTAATTCTTCAGGGGTCATTCCCTTAACAGTACCGTAAGTACCTACTGGCATGAACGCTGGCGTTTCAACAACACCGCGTTCAAACACCAAACGACCGCGTCGTGCTCGGCCTTCGGTTTTTAACAACTCAAATTGCATGTGAAAGCATTCCCACTTTTGTGCGCTTCTGCGCTGGGTATAAAAATAAATTGGCGGCGATTATACCAGTAATTTGGCTGAGATCATGCCCCGTATCTATGTTTATCTGTAACTAAGCTGGAAAGGCCTACAAAACACCGATTTACACGCCTTCTATCGTAGCCGAATGTGCTCAGGCACGCTCAATAAACATAGAGTCACCATAGCTAAAGAATCGATATTCTTTTTCTATCGCTTCTTGGTAGGCATTCATCACGTTGTCTTTACCGGCAAATGCACTAATTAGCATCATTAGCGTAGACTCTGGAAGGTGAAAGTTAGTGAACATGGCGTCTACCACTTTGAACTCAAAGCCCGGGTAGATAAAGATTTCTGTGTCTTCGTTAAATGGCGCAATAACCTCGTCGTCACCGCGTTCTGCACTTGCTTTTGCCGCTGACTCCAAAGAGCGTACAGAGGTTGTTCCCACTGCGATAACACGCTTTCCATTAGCTTTTGTAGCTAACACAGCATCGACGACTTCTTGGGGGACTTCTGCAAACTCCGCGTGCATTTTGTGCTCAAGAATATTGTCAACGCGCACGGGTTGAAAGGTACCCGCACCCACGTGCAAGGTTACAAAAGCCAAATTCACGCCTTTCTCTTTAAGCGCTTCTAAGATAGCGTCGTCAAAGTGAAGCCCTGCAGTAGGTGCTGCAACAGCGCCTGGCTTTTGATTATAAACAGTTTGATAGCGCTCTTTGTCTGAGTTTTCGTCTGGGCGGTCAATATAGGGAGGAAGCGGCATGTGGCCATGCGCTTCCAATAGCGTCAATACGGTTTCGTCATGGTCAAACTGTAAAACAAATAGCGCATCGTCTCGCCCTGTCACCGTCACATTCACTTTCTCTTCAAGAATAAGCTTAGTTCCTGGCTTAGGTGCCTTGCTCGCGCGAACATGCGCCAAGGCAGTATTGTCTGAGGTAATGCGTTCAATCAGCACTTCTACCTGACCGCCCGTTTCTTTTTTACCTAAAAGTCGTGCGGGAATAACTCGGGTATTATTAAAAACCAGCAAGTCGCCTTCATCTAAAAGCTCGACCATATCAGCAAACATACTATGGCGAACGTCACCCGATTTGCCGTCCAGCTGCAATAGGCGACTGGCTGAACGATTTTCGGTGGGATATTTTGCAATTAGGCTTTCCGGAAGGGTAAAGCTGAATTCAGATAGTTTCATAAATAATAGATTCTTAATTTATACGCAATTTATGTTGTTTTCTTTATGGTTTAACACAATTTCAAGAGGAGGTAATTATACTAAAGTTGCGAAATTTCACAGAAATCAATGTCGACCAAAGTCTTAGAAATCCTACCTCTCAGCCTACATGTATAGATATTAATACCTACTTATCGCACAAAATACGCACTAGCTGAATTTTGTACTAGCGAGCAAATACTTAAACGATTAATATCTGCTCCAGATAGTGATGATGTTCTCCCATAACATTCCTTATCGTTCGTACCCGGCATGTGCCGGGTACTTTTTTATCTGCCCTATTCTACTCTTTCGAAACACTAAGATCAGTTAAGATTTCTTCTAAAAGCGCAGCATCTAAAGGTCGAGCTTTAAGCACGTATAAAATCTGAAGCAATAAATCGGCCCCCATAATACCTTTATTCACTTTATTCCTCAGGTTGTCAGCGCTTTGATCCACACCTATTTCTTCAAGTCTTTGGCTTAGCGCTTGATATTTTACGCCGCGCACAGACATTTCAGATTTCACGACTCTTGCAACCGTTTGTCGCCATGCACTCTTTGCACTCTGCGTATTTCCTGTGTTCACACAGCCTCCAAAAACCATACAAATGTGATATATAATTTACAAAAACACACTTTTTTACACTTATAGCATATATTTAATGTTGACGATTATGGCACAACAGGTCTACACTGCAAGTCAAGATATTGGCGAAGACGAAAATAGTCGTTACAGTAACCGCGGTTGTTCTTTTAGTAATGCTAGGTTTTAAGTTTTGTGTTTCAACACAGTTTTAAGCAAAGCAATGCGTTGTAAGGCACCACATATACGACATTCGTTTTCAACATTATCGCTTTAATAACTAAAGGAGAAAGGTATGAGCTGGGAACTGGAAAGCATCGAAGCCTTATTTAAAGAGCACGATGACTTTGTGGTAACACATGAGGAAAACTGCTTACTTATTGCTAATCAAGACGGCATTGATGCATGGCTTGCAATTAGCGGTGAGCAAATTTTGGTAGAAAGTCTCTTGTTCGCCGCGTCGGAAGTAAAAGATAAGCCTGCGCTTGACCATGAAATACTGTCTACACACATGGTGTTTCCTCTTACCACCGTAGGTATTTCAAATATTGGTGGCGAAGAATATTACACCGCCTTTGGTGCACTAAGTGCCCAGTCGAAAGCCGAAAGTATTGTTATTGAAGTGGAAACCTTGTTTCAAAATGTTGCATCTTTCTTAGATGCCTACGAAACACACCTTAACTAAAATTTACTTCTTAAGGAGAAGCGAATGTCAGTGTGGAAAAAACTAATTACTGCAGTAAAAGGTGGTGCTACCGAAGCTGCGCAGTCTGTTGCAGACAGTCAGGCGATTCGAATTTTGGAGCAAGAAATCAGAGAAGCCAAAGAAGAACTACGTAAGTCTGATCATGCGCGCACGCAGATTTTGGCGAAATGTAAACTTTCTCAACAAAAAGTCGATAGCTTCAACTCGTCAATAGCCGAGTACGAAGAGCATGCGCGTAAAGCGATAGATAATGATCGTCAGCTTGCTCTTGACTGTGCACAGAAAGTATCAGAGTTGAAAGAAGAACGTGAGCAAGAACAAACCTACCTTGATCAGTTCAAACAGTCTGAGAAGCAGTTGGCTAATAATATTCAGCAAGCTAAAGCGAACTTGCGCCGCTTAGAGCAGCAAGTGGATATGGTCAAAGCTACTGAAAGTGTTCAAAAAGCGCAGGTTGCAGTATCTTCACGCCACATGGGCGCGAACAGCAAAATGAAGACAGCGACTGAGTCTTTGTCTCGCATTCAGGATAAGCAAAAGATGCGCAATGCGGAACTTCAAGCAGCCGAGGAACTAGCTAGCGAGGAGTCGAGCAGCGACCTAGAAAAACGCCTAGCCGAAGCGGGCATCAAAGGGGGCAAAACCTCAGCCGATGACGAGCTAGCTCGAATTCTAGGCAAGTAAGTTAAAGGATGGGAGCTAAAGGCTCCCATTTTTAATTTCTTGTTACAATAATTCCTTGCATAAATCGCCAGATAACAACGACCTAATCTAGACAAATCAAGTACTTCAAGGCAGAGTAAGGACACGCATAACAAGGGCTGTTTGTTTTATGTCTCCATGGATTAAACTGCGAAAAATCATGCTGCAATACTTTGCAGAGTCTCGCTGGTACACCATTGTCGGTGCGACCGCGTTTTACGCAGTAACAAGCTATTGGCTTCTTTTCGCTGCAGGCGAACACGACTTAATTGCTAAAACCGACTTTGTCTACTGGTTAGCGGTCACTGCTTCAACGGTAGGTTATGGCGATTTGTCTCCCGTCACACCAGCGGGCAAATTAGTTGTTGCGCTTTATGTCATACCGCTTGGTTTGAGTATTTTCGCCATGGTGATTGGGCGAATTGCAGCTTGGGTTTCTTTAACGTGGAAGAAAGGATTGTTGGGTATGAATAGCTTGATGCTTAATGAACATATCTTGGTGATTGGGTGGAATGAGCAGCGCACCATGATGCTGCTTGACTTGATTCTTCAAGAACGAGATGCAATGTCTGAACGCCCAGATATTGTACTTTGCGTAAAAGCTGATATTACCAACCCCATGCCTGGCGTCATTGAGTTTGTAAAAGTAGATTCGTTTAACAAAGACGAAGATATGGACCGCGCTTGTGTAAGCTCAGCCAAAACTATTATTATCGATAACCCGCAGGATGATGTCACCATGACTACTGCGCTTTACTGCACCAAGCGCAATCCTGATGCACATCAGGTGGCCTATTTCGACGATGACAGCTTAGTTAATTTGCTTCAGGACCACTGCCCTAAAGTGGAATGCACACCTAGTGTTGCAATAGAAATGCTGGTTAAAGCTGCATTTGATCCAGGTTCAAGTATGCTTCATCACGATTTGCTAAGTATTGATGAAGGGCAAGCCCAATTTTCAGTAAAAATACCGCAAAGTTGCCAAGCGATTTCCGTTGCCAAGTTATTTATCAATTTAAAGCGTAAACACGACGCTATCTTTATTGGTTATGCACCCAATGGCCTTGTGAAAGAAATGGTGGTAAACCCGCCGTTAGACGCTACGTTAAACCCAGGTGACACCTTGTTTTACATCGCTGAGCGACGCATTAATGCAATAAACTGGTCGTCACTGGACGCTGATTAAGAGGCGTAAACATGTTTAGTAAACTATTTAAAAAATCAGAGCCTAAAAAACCTAAGTCGCCAGAAATAATGGGGCTTTATTTAGGTGGTTCTTTCGAATTAGATAACTTAAAACTTTCCCTACTAGAGCCCGAGTTAACCATTGAAGGCGCAGCACGTTCGCAGTTAATTCAAGCGGTAGGTGAAGCCCCTTTGGATACTGGCGGCACCCTGCTTCGTTTTTACACTGACGATGATGGTTTTCTACAGGTGGTAACCGACGGTGGTCTATCAGAAAACCACATTACTGACGTGAAACTTTGGCACTTTTATGAAACTAAAACCATTGGCAACACAGCTCAGTGGAATGAATGTTTAAAGAGCGTAATCAGTCAGCCTACCTACGAGCTTGAGGGCAATGTATATACCCGTGTCTGGGGGGCTGTGGGCGACGAGTCACCGCCTGTTGCGGTTACCGAAACGACTTACGAAGAAGACGGTGATGTCAGTAAAACAGATCAGTTTATGATGTTATACGAACGCCCGATCAGTAACGATAGAGTTGAGACCTTGCTTGTTGTTGGTGAAGAAAAGCAAGTAGGTAATAATTTAGATAGATGCTTAGTGATTTCTACAGGCTTCGATGTTGAGCCTGCGGACATCACGATAAACGGTTAAAAAAAAGGAATAACTATGGACACCATTATGCACTCTTTGGCCGGCCTGGATAACTTTGCGCTGTACTTCGGCCTATCGATTGTTTTCTTGTTTATCTTCAAATTGGTGTACGCCTTGGTTACACCTCACGATGAATGGAAGTTGGTAAAAGAAGAGAAAAATGTAGCTGCAGCTATTGGATTTGGCGGTGCTATTATCGGTTTTGCTATAGCGCTTGGTAGCGCAGCTTCAAACTCTGTTGCTGTGGTGGATTTTGCTATTTGGGCGCTTGTTGCTGTGATTGCACAATCCCTAGCGTTTGCCATATTGCGTTTCAGCTTTATGCCCAAAATCGCCGAGCGCATAAATAATAACGAAGTCTCTGCGGGTGTAATGCTTGCTAGCATGTCTATTGCCGTAGGCTTACTCAATGCCGCTTGCATGACCTATTAAGGGGGCAGCGATGACTGATAAACGAAACACTCAGCTTGATGTTATTGATAGCGTGCAAGGTGAAAAGCCCGCATTAAAACGCACCAAACATATTGACCTTGGTCGCATGCGCAAAGGTTTTAGCGTGAAGCCTTTAGCATTGGGGGTGGCCAGCGTTATTTTGAGTGGTTGTGGCGGCGAAAAAGAAGACGCCACCATTTACACCTCGCTAGAAGACTGTAAACAGGATTTTCCTGATGCAGTAGAGCGTTGTGAAGCTGCCTACCAGACAGCGGTCGACGAGGCCATGCGCACCAGTCCGCGCTTTAACTCTGAGTACGACTGCGAACATGAATTTGGCCCTAACCAGTGCCAATATGTGAATAATAGTAGCGGCAGCTTTTTCATGCCATTCATGGCTGGCTACATGGTGAGCTCTCTGCTATCGCCAAATCGCTACTCCTCGCAACCCTTATATACTTCCTATTCATACAATTCACCATTTCGTTCACGCTGGATAACGGCAGACGGCTATGTGTTCGACGGCGATATTCGTAAAAGAAATTACCGCGTAAATAAAAGCGTTTACAAACCAAAGCCCACGGTGAACCGCACCATGAAACGGGGCGGCTTTGGCAGCAGTGTTCGAGCAAAATCGTCTTGGGGTAGCAGCAGCCGTAAAGGCGGCTGGGGCGGATAACTATGTTTAGAATGCCTTGCCAGCCTCGCAAGGGCTGGCAGCAGTTGGCTAACGAGTTTGGTTTTCATTTCCACACCATGTATGGCGAGCCATATTGGGATGAAAGTGCTTACTATCAATTCACGCTAGCACAAATTGAAAACGACATTGAAGACCCCACTGCCGAGTTACATCAAATGTGCTTGGCGGTAACTGAAGATGTGGTTAATAGTGAGGAATTACTTACTCGCTTTTGCATCCCCGAGCAGCATTGGGATTTAGTGCGCAATAGCTGGAACGAAAGAGACCCAAGTTTGTACTCTCGCCTTGACCTTGTTTACAGCGGTAAAGGGCCGGCAAAACTTCTTGAGAATAATGCAGATACGCCCACCAGCCTGTATGAATCCGGTTTTTGGCAATGGTTGTGGCTTTCTCAAAATGTTGATGCAGGTAAACTTGCTCTGCATGCCGATCAGTTTAATAGCTTGCAAGAAAAATTAGTCCACCGCTTTCGTGAAATTGCGCTGCACTACAATATAAATCAACTGCATATGGCGTGCTGTAAAGATACCGTAGAAGACCGCGGAACCGTGCAATACCTTCAAGACTGCGCCAAAGAAGCTGGGCTTATGGCTGACTTTGTCTTTATCGAAGATATTGGGTTAGCAGACACAGGCGTTTTTACTGACCTTCAAGACGCGCCAATTACAGACTGCTTCAAGCTTTACCCTTGGGAATTTATGCTGCGCGAAGAGTTTGGCGACGTATTAGAAGACGCCCAAGTAAATTGGTTGGAGCCCGCGTGGAAATCTGTCATTTCAAATAAAGCGCTGCTTCCTCAGCTTTGGAAGAAATTCGAAGGTCACCCTAACCTGCTTCCGGCTTATTTTTTAGATGAAATAAATGCAAATAGTTTGTCCGGCAAGTGGATTAAAAAGCCCCTCTTTTCTAGAGAGGGAGCCAACGTATCAATTATCGAAGGTGGTGTTGAGAACATTTTAAGTGACGGGCCTTATGGCGAAGAAGGTTTTATTGTTCAAGCTTTTGAACCATTGCCCGTTTTTGAAGGTAATCATACGCTTATAGGTAGTTGGTTAGTAGATGACATGCCAGCGGGTATTTCGGTAAGAGAAGATGCCTCAGCGATCACCCAAGACCTTTCTCGCTACCTTCCCCATATTATTTTGTAATCTATTTAAGGGGCCTTTACATGAAGCCGCTTTCATTTCAAATTCGCGTTCTGCTGACGTTAGGTGCACTATTAATCGTAATAGAAGTAGCTAACTTACTCACTGGTAATGCACTTAATCAGTTTGGTGTGGTGCCCCGCACGCTATCAAGTTTGCCTTATATTTTTACTGCACCTTTTCTTCACGGAACGCCGACGCACTTAATGGCAAACCTCGTCCCTCTTTTGTTGTTCATGTGGCTTACCATGCAATGGGGAAAACGTACGTTTCTCATCGCAACGCTAAGTGCACTGCTTATAGGTGGCTTAGGCGTATGGCTGTTTGGCAGAAGCGCTACGCATATTGGCGCAAGCGGCATGGTATATGGTTATTTCGGTTTCCTCGTGCTGGCAGGTTTTAGAAGTAACAAAGTGCGGTATTTGCTTATTTCACTAGTAGTTGCAGCGCTATACGGAGGTATGCTGGTTGGTGTGCTTCCCACGTCAAAATTTATTTCCTTTGAATATCATCTGTTTGGCTTTATTGGCGGCTTATTTGCCGCATGGCACTGGGCACGCTAATTACTTTCCGTATAATTGGCTTTAAGATAAGACGTTAATAAAAGATATGTCAGCAGTACAAGAACCTACACAAAAGAATCAAGGCTTTTTCGGCAACCTCGCGTTTAACATTGTTATTCCCGTGGTGTTAATGAGTTATGCGAGTTCAGAAGATTACCTAGGGCCGGCTTGGAGTATCGTAGCCGCACTTAGCTTTCCTATTGGCTATGGCCTATGGGACCTAAAAGAATCAGGAAAGGTAAACGGATTTTCTATTCTTGGGATTATCAGTGTGTTACTTACCGGTGGGTTTAGCTTACTCAAACTGCCAGCAGAGTATATTGCAATAAAAGAGGCGGCCATTCCGGGCATTATTGGTATAGCGGTATTGGTAACCCAGTACACGAACAAACCCTTGGTCAAAATGCTTATTCTCAACGACCAAATCATAAACTGGCCTCACCTCAATCAGGTGTTAGATGCCAAAGGAAAGCAGCCAGAGTTTAAAAAGAAGGTGGCGGTAAGCTCTTATATTGTTGCGAGCTCGTTTTTCCTCTCCTCGGCGCTTAATTATATTTTGGCAAAAATGATATTGGTTAGTGAGCCAGGCACAACAGCATACACTGAAGAGTTGGGTCGAATGACTGCACTTAGCTATCCAGTCATTGTGATCCCAAGTATGATTTTGCTAATTGCCGCGCTTTGGTATTTATTTGCACAAATCAAGAAAATCACTGGCGAAGAGCTCGATAACTTCATTAACCAGTAAAAAAAATCGAGAAGGGGCTAAACGCCCTTTTTTCAAATTTGAAGTACCCTGCCCTACGACTAAATCTATTACATATCTAGTATTTTAAGCTACCAAAGCAATATCCTGAGCCGCCCAAGGGTATTAGCCATCAAATTCCCACACCGTTTTTAACCAAAAAGTGTGGGTATTACGTATACTCTCAAAGATAAAAAGAACCAGTTCCATCAGAACATGTTGGCGCTAACATGAAGCGCACATAGCTCCTCTGCCAGTAAACCATCAACACTGTGTATTGCGTGCATGCTCGTGCCCTCATGTTCAGACCAAAACGGTTCAAGAAAAAACGGCCAACTATGCTGACAATAAAAGAGTTAAAAAAATCGTTTTCAAAGGCGGGAGCGCCGCTTATAAACAACCTTAACCTGACTGTAAACCCAGGCGAATCGGTTAGCATACAGGGTGCCTCTGGGTGTGGTAAATCTACTTTGCTATCGCTCATTGCTGGGTTCGAAAGCCCTGATAGCGGCGAGATTGCAGTAAATGGGTTATCAATTGCTAGCGCTGGCAAAAATGGTAATAACACTCAGACCAGAGACGTTGATAATTTCCGTAAACAGCATTTGGGCATCGTATTCCAAAGCTTTAACCTGTTCGACTGCTTCAATGCCTGGGACAACATTGCCTTTACCGCAAGGCTAAAAGGTAATTTTGATAAAGACTATCAATTAGCATTAATGGAACAGCTTGGAATATTACCCTTAGCGCAAAAGCCGCTAAGCCAATTATCTGGAGGCGAACAGCAGCGCTGTGCCATAGCCCGAGCATTAGTACATCGCCCCGCGCTTATTCTAGCTGACGAACCCACCGGCAATTTAGACGAGACCACCAGCGAAACCGTATCTGACTTACTTTTTCAAACCTGCAAGCACACTAATACCTCCCTTGTTGTGGTTACTCATAGTCAAGACGTAGCGGTAAAAGCGGATTCTGTTTTACGACTGCATAAAGGTGTATTAGAAGATGCTAGGCCTAGCAGCATGGAGTCTGCGAATGTAATACATGGCCCTGTTTCACCACCAATTTACGCAAAGGAGCGTAATGGTGGAGATATTTAGCGATATGAACCTTGTTATGAAAACGTCGTTAAAGAGTGAGAAGCTGCTTTGCTGCGCACATTACTGCTGAGTATCTCTAGTCTTCTTGCTATGGCAAGGCATAGACCGTGGGAACCCTTGCTCATTATGGTTGCTATAGTTTTGGCCAATGCCGGTCTGGTTACCGTTTTACTGATAAACGAGGGCGCAACACAAGGTGAGCTTCTCCAATCTAATAAAGGTCTTTTTACCGGTAGTATCATTACACCAGTCTACAGCGGAGTACAATCTGAACCAGGGAGCCTCTTGCAAGGCAGCGTTAAAAATGAGTACTCACACGAGCGATCTGATCATGAGCGCTCTGTACAAGAACAGACCACACTTGAGCATCTTACTCGTGAAGGCTTCACGAAGGAAGATTATGCTATCCTCCGCAGGCATGGCTTTACCCAACTTATTGCTATATCTGAACGCAGCATTACTCTTTCATGCAGTGATACGGCAGCAACGCCAATTACCCTCAAATTGCTTGGCGTTGATACTCAGCCTCTTTTAGGAAGTACCTTTCGAGCTACTGACAAAAACCTTTCGCTGTCGTCTCTTTCTTTGAGAGCTGGCGAAAGTAAGCCAGCTTCTGCTGCTCGAATATTGCTCGCCGAACTTCCTGAGACATTTTCAGTAAACGGACTGCTTCACCCTGTTACAAATGCCAAACTCACTTGTCACAATACGCTAAGTGGTAATGATAGTACGACGACAACCCGCCCCTATTGGCCTGCAGCGGTCAATGCTTATGTAAGCAATCTGGTGCCGCAAGATACGATTTTGGTCTCTATTGATGACTTTTACAAAGGAGGGATAAGCCCTAGCAGCAATAATAATACCTTCAGCAAAGCTAATACCCACAGCAAGGATAACACCCAGCCCGGCGCTAACGATACTTCAAAGCAACAAAAAAGTTTTGTACCGCTTACTGGCCTAGTAGCTCTCTCGCCGCTTTCAGAACAAGACCTTGAAACAATAGAATCACTACTTGGAATACCCATTAAACAATCAAGTAACACCAGTGACAATGACACTGGCTCGTTACCAGATAGCTTTAGATTGAATCTATGGGCAATGAGCGCGCTTATGGGCGTGGTTTCACTTTTCATAGTGCTGAACGCGCTAAATTTGATGTACCGTACACGGCTACCCAACGTGATACGGCTTCGCCAACTTGGTATATCTCAGCGTATATTAAGTGGCGCGCTCTTTACTGAACTGCTGGTTTACTGCGTGATAAGTATACCAATTGGCATCTTCATAGGCTTTCAAGCCGCGTCATGGCTATCACCGGTAATAAGCGGTACCTTCTCGTCGTTGTTTAACGCGGTATTTATTAATCCTGACGTCAACCTACTTTTTATTTTCGGATTCGCGTTAATAACGACTTTTACATCCTTAGTCGTTTTCTCTTTAGCTTCTATCGTTAAGCTTTCAAATGCGTTAACTGTGCGCCCTGCCAAAGAGAAAATGATGCAGCAATGGACTGCAGGCCTTGTATCAGCAGCGGCCTTGGTTTTTCTATTTATTACTGAAGCCTTTGTTACCTCTGCGGCTTCTGCACTATTTTTTGTTGCATTATTACTACTTACAAGCTGCGGACTTGTGCTTCTGTGGCTACCCATCGTAGCAAAACTACTTAGCGCATTTGTGCCAAGACAATGGCCTGTATTTCATTACGTGATTGCTAATATGCATTTACTGTCTAGTAAAACACGCCTTGCTGTTTGCGCATTTTTCATTGCCTTAACAGCAAATATCGGCATGAATACCATGACCGACAGCTTTAGAAGTGCAACGGAGCAATGGTTAAATCAAAGGCTTTACGCGCCTTTCTACCTTTATACCGACGCGCCACTTAGCAATATAGAATCACTATCGGCCAATTCACTATCACCATTGGCTGTAACGCCTTTGCTAAAAGCTGACGGTGACGTATTAAGCTCAAATGGCACAGAAAAAATAAGTGAAGTAACAGCCCCCACGCCAACTTACGTTTCTATTAGCAGTTACCCTGTTCATAAAAATGGTAAAGAGAGCCTGGTCCTCAATAGCGTAAAAAACAACGACCTCAGTGCAGCTTGGCGTGGGTTCAAAGAAGGGAAAGGAGTATTTATTAACCAGCAATTAGCCTTCGCGCTTAATGCTGAATTAGGCGAGACGCTAAGTGCAGCTAATATTAGGTTTCGAAAAGGATTAAATAGAAGTAGTTCGAACGTTACCCTATCCACAAACCCAGCAACCGATCAAGCTAAGGGGGCGAGAACCAGTTCTGCCTACGACACGGCTGCCGAGCCTTCAAGTACAAGTATTTTTTCAACACAACCTGAATGGAAAGTGCTTGGGATATATCCTGATTATGGCAACCTTAATGGGCAGATATTAGCGCCCCTCCCTCTATTCAACCAAAACAACATTACAGTGAGAAACAACTTATTTTCCGGCGTACTGGCTATATACCCCAAGCCAAACGACAGCCAGGGTACGACAGCGGGTCGCGATGTTACCTTCACAAAAGATCGACTTGAGCAACAGCTAAAAGCTCGCCTTAGAGATAAAGCCGATATAACCCTGTATAGCAGGCAGGAGCTTCTGAATATCTCCATGGATACGTTTGACCGCACCTTTATTTTGACCGACGGCCTGAATATTACGACCTTGCTCGTTGCAGGCATTGCCTTCGCGGTGTCTCTTACCGTTTTAACAATAGGCAGTTCACCACAACTGTCTATGCTAAGGGCACTTGGGGTTAGTCAGCTTAAAGTCAAAGCATCGTTATTTATGCAGTACCTGTTACTTTGCTTGGTTTCAGCATTGCTCGCCATTCCCTTTGGCATTTACTTAGCCTACGTCTTTATAAATTTAGTCAACCGATACGCCTTTAACTGGGTGTACCCTCTTTCAATTGAAGTAAACGTCATTCTATCTAGTGTGGGCCTTTCGCTGCTTATCGTTTCACTGGTGCTTTTACTGCCTTTAGGAAAACTAAAACCCAAAATTGATTTAAGACATGAAGTGCAGCTATGACACATACATTATATCGCACCCGCCACTATTCTCGTTGGCCTTTCAGCAAGTTTAGCTGTTTATTGCTTTTTCTCACTTGCTCATTCTTGTCTTCCTGCCATGACAGTTCAAATACAAACGAGCAAAGCAAGAGTAGTGAGTCCTCAAAAGCTTCTTCACCTCGTGGTTTCTTTGGCGAAATGCAGTCGAGCGATGCCTTTACTTTAGTAGAAAGAAACACGTATGTTGAGCTACCTGAAGACCATAAAAGCCATCCCGACTTTCAATTAGAATGGTGGTACTTAACCTTTGTATTAAGTGGCGAGAACGGTCAGGAATTCGGCTTGCAATATACGCTTTTTCGATTCAATACCGATACGGCCGCCAATAAGAGCACTGATAAACCAGTCGTGCGAAATTGGGCTAACGGACAACAATGGATGGGACACGCCTCACTGCACACCCTAGAACATCATTATTTTGAAGAGCGATTTGCGAATGGCGGCGTAGGCAACGCTTACGTAAAACCATCTCCCTTTACAACGGTCATAGATGATTGGGTATGGAAGTCAGCACAGACTGAACCAGTATCAAAAGCCACGGAAGATAGCAGCGCCATGTTTCCCTCCACGTTAACCTTTGCTTTTGGTAAACACCATACGCGCGATACAAATCAGCCGTCTAATGCAACCTCCAAACCTCCTGAAAGTGCGCTACCTAGAAACGATGAAGCTCAAAATGGTGCTGTAAATAGAGCTTCACCTGCAGATACACAGTTAAATAATGAAGTAGTTCCAATGAATAAAGCCGTTAAGGTCGCACTTAACCTAAACTCTTCGGGCCCTTTTATAAAACAGGGCGATAATGGCTATAGCAAAAAGACACAAGACGAACGGCTTCGCTCTTACTATTACAGCCAGACCTTCATTGATGCAAAGGGCACTTTAAATGTAGAGGGCAATAACATAAAAGTTGAGGGTAAAGGCTGGTTTGATCACGAATGGACGAGCCACTTGGCCAACAGCGAGGCATTGGGGTGGGACTGGTTCTCGCTGCATTTAAACGACGGAAGCAAACTTATGGCGTTTCGAATGCATGCGAATACTGACAGCGAAGAGAAAAGTAAAACTCAAAACGCGGAAGTATTCACAACGGCCAGCTTCATAAGTAAAGATGGAATGAAAGAGACCATCAAGCAAGACAGCCTATCTATTACGCCAACAGGCTATGAGCCAATTCAAGTAGAAAGCGCAGTAGAAGGTGAACAAGGCAGCTCAGTCCGTTCCGTTCCCACAGCTTGGCGCATACAGTTACCGACAAAAAACATCGATGTCTCCGTTAGCGCGTTTAAAGAAAAACAGTGGAATAACAGTTTATTTCCCTACTATGAGGGACGAGTTGACGTAGAAGGCTCCCACTCAGGGAGCGGCTTCATGGAATTGACGGGATATTAATAAATAGACCAGTTTATCCGTTCACTTAGCGAAGTTAGCGCCGCCACGCCTAGCTGAGAATTCCCCACACTGTTAAGTGCTGGCGAAAATACGCAAATAGTGAATCGACCAGGTACCACAGCAACAATACCGCCGCCTACCCCACTTTTACCCGGCAATCCGACTTTAAAAGCAAAGCTGCCCGCTTCGTCATACATGCCGCTGGTTGCAAGCAATGCGTTCACTTGCTTAGTTTGGTAAGGCGTTAATACCTGCTCATTTGCGCAGGTTGAGAAGCCCGCGTTAGCAAGGAAGCTTGTCGAACGCGCTAAATCTTCACAGCTCATTTCTAATGCGCAGTTATGAAAGTAATTGCGAAGCACATCTTCCACGTCGTTTTCAAAATTGCCGTAGGCTTTCATCAAATACGCCATTGCTGCGTTACGAGAACGGTGTTCAAATTCCGAATCGGCAACTTCTTTATTAACGACGATCTCCCCATTGCAGCTTAAGCGTCTTACAAAATCTCTCATGGCAATAAAAGGTGATGCAAACCGCGATTGCACCATATCACTTACCACCAGTGCACCGGCATTAATAAAAGGATTGCGCGGAATACCATGTTCGTATTCTAACTGCACCAAAGAGTTGAACGGCAGCCCAGATGGCTCACACCCCACCCGCTCCCACATGGTTTCACCGTAGTGATTGATGGACAAAACCAGGTTGAAAACTTTTGAGATGCTTTGTATTGAAAAGGGCACGCTAGCGTCACCAATAGACGTAATGTGCCCATTGATATCACAAATAGAAATACCAAACTGACGAGGATTAACAGTGGCTAACGCCGGGATATAGTCCGCGACTTTACCCATGCCAAGCATAGGCTCGACTTCGTCATAAATATCCTGCAGTAACGATAGCATTTCGCTTTCCATTCTCTCGTTTGACCTCTGTTTTGCAAATATCTTTTTTCATTAATAAAAGAAAAGCGCCTGTTTAAAAAACGCTGGCGCTTCCATTTTAGTTAAGTTCTATTGGCTATGTGTTGCTTCAATAATGCACTGTGCTACAAAAGCCTTAGCCCGCACGTACAGCCGACGCTTAGTTACAGCGCCAGTCTTCTTTAAAGTCGCATAAGCCGTCATCATCTTCATCTGACGTAAGCTCAATATTGGTAGATACCTTTTTTGATACTTCATTTGCGTCATTATCGATTTTTATTGGCTGTTTTTTATCAATAAAACTAAAAATAGTCTTAGCAATATCGGTATTATCGATTTGCCCCATAAACGACTTGTGGCCTGCACCAAAAGCAAACACTTCAACATCTACACCGGTATGACCGCCTGTAGTCCAACCTGTATTTGTTTTAGCATCTAGAAAGGTTTTCACCGCCATAAAGCGCGTTTTATCATCTTGATTCGATACACTATTTAACGTGGCTAACTCTTCTTCGCTTAGCGAAAGCCCAAGCTTCTGCGCCACATACTCGCCAGGATTTTCTTCATTAGCCATATTAAGCGCTATCGTCATTACCGAGGCTGACATTGATTTTAAATGTTCAGGACTCCAGCGGTAGTCGCCATTTGCGCCGATTGTTAAACCGCCGGTACTATGGTCAGCAGTTAGTACAACCAGTGTGTCCGGGTTAGCTTTAACATAATCGCGCAGATATTCCATGGTTAGCGCCAAGTCATGCATTTCAGCCATAGCAGAAGCGATATCATTTGCGTGCCCTGCCCAATCTACCTGGCTTGCTTCAACTAAAAGGAAAAACCCATTGTCGTTTTCTAAGTGTTTGATAGCATGTTGAGTTAAGTACTCAAGACGGTTTTTGCGCTTATCATCCAGCACTGCAGGCAGCGCTACAGGAGCAAACAGACCAAGTACATTACTTCCTGCTGGTACTGACGCCAAGCGGTTATATGAATCAGCATATTCGTAGCCCGCATCAATAAACTGCGCCAGAATATCTCTGTCCTCTCTTTCAAAATAGGAAGTACCACCACCTAACATTACGTCTGCCACAAACTCGCCGTTTGCGCGCACATCAAAGAAATCCTCAGCAATTTCGTTGTAGTTCTTGCGGCTTTGGTTGTGCGCAATGTATGACGCTGGTGTTGCGTGAACAATTTGCGAGGTTACGGCTAAACCCGTACGCATACCTTTACTTTTGGCATAGTACATAACCGAGTTTACTGGCTGTTTATCAACATCTACGCCTATTGCACCATTGTATGACTTCACGCCGGTAGCAAGTGCTGTTGCGGCAGCGGCTGAATCGGTTACATAACCCGATACACGAGCGGGGTAAGTCGACGCGTTACCTACTAAAATGTCGTCAAACACAACCGTCTCTACTTCCGGTGTTGACGGATCATCTACATAATTGCGATAAGCGGTAGTGTAGGCAGGCCCCATACCGTCGGCAACAACCATAATGATATTTTTCGGCACACCTTTAATTTGGCTACTGTTTACGTTTGCTGACTCTGTCTTTGATTCAGTGATACCACAGCTCGCAAGAACAGCAATAGACGCACAACTTAGCAATGATGTGCGAACAAATTGTTTAATCATTTAAACTTCCCTGAGTAAGTAAAGATACCTGCTGACGTTATTAGCCGCAGTTACTGCAAAATCGATATTATCGCGAATGATTCTTTGGTGATCATAAAGGTATTAGCAAAGCGATAAGAGATAATAGTGTAAATCAGGCAGGCAATATGCTCAAAGCTTTTGGATAAAATAAGCTTATGATGAGATGACCGTTTTAGCCACCTCGTCTGTTTGAAGAATATTTAAGAAAGGAAAGACTATTTGCTTTGAGCAGCAAGGTATTCACGCATGCGCTGTTGCGCCACGTCTACAAGCATATCGGGCTGAAATTTAGAGATAAATCTATTACAACCTACTTTTTCAACCATGGCATCGTTAAAGCTACCGCTTAATGAGGTGTTTAGTGCGATAAACAGATCACTCATACGTGGGTCGTTACGCACCTCTGAGGTAAGCCTATAACCGTCCATCTCTGGCATTTCTGCGTCAGTGAACATAAGCAATATTTCATCGGTCGGGTTCTTACCTTCATCAGCCCACTGTTTTAGTAGCGCCAACGCCTCTGCGCCGTTCTTTCGTTCAATAATGCTGATGCCTAGCTGTTCTAAGGTATCTTTTATTTGTTTTCTTGCCGTGCTGGAATCATCAACTATCAACACTTTCTTGCCTAGAAAGTGATTGACGATATCTCGATCTAACACTTCTTCAGAAATCGACGTATCGTAATCGATGATTTCCGCGAGTACTTTTTCAACATCTATTATCTCAACCAGCTCTTGTTTACCCTCAACATTCACCTGAGTTATGGCGGTCAAATAGTTAGATTTACCAATGCCACTTGGCGGCGGTTGTATCGTCCCCCAAGAGGTATTCACAATATTTTTAACTTCTCCAATAATAAAGCCCTGCACGCTTCTATTGTATTCGGTGATAATAACGTTTTTCGCTGTGGCTTCTGTGGCTGCTCCGCGCATTTTTATCGCCTGACGTAAGTCTATAATTGGAATAGAGCTACCGCGGTAATTCATTACGCCTTTTAGATTATTATGGGAACCAGGCATAACGTTAAGCTTGGGTACATTGATAACTTCTTTGATTTTAAAGACATTCATGGCAAAAATGTGACGAGTTCCAAGCTGAAACATCAAAAGCTCAAGCCTGTTTTCCCCTACAAGCTTGGTTCTCTGATCAACCGACGACAATACACTGTTACTCATAACGCCCACTTATTCATTTTACAATCAAAGACCTATAGCTAACTTAATACCGTCATATGAATTTAGCCTAGCTACAATAACTTACCGCTAAAGTTACCCCGACAATCATTACAAAGCTATTCCCCTTTTAGCTAATAGACAGCTGAAAAAAACTGCATAATTAATACCTTATAGGTAAGGCACTCTTTTCAGCGACCACACCTCTAGTGAGCTTTTATTTACATGCATTAGCGTCTTCTCCTGACTACTTTATCCAATACGTTAAGGCGCGATGGGCGTCCAGGAATACGATGGCGAGGCATCGCTATTAACAATAAGGTAGCTTAAATATAGGCCAACAACCTCAAATATGCCTCTTCTGATTACTTTCGCGCACGTTTTTTGTAAGGCCCCTCTATGCCTTTTTAGCGATGAACGACTAAGTTCGCTGTTCCCGTATTATCTAAGTGTTAGATGAACGTTTTCTAACTTGGTGAAAAATTCGGTGGCATAGCGGCACTAGATAAACATTCATAATATCAATGACCGCAATGCAAAATATATATTTCTATTATTCTAATTCCGGCACTAGGATGAAATGGAATCAACGGGAACGCCCTACAGCGTGAACACAAACAACGTTAAGAATTTTAATTACAGTCGGGAGAGACGCTCATGTCGCAATATCAACAAGACATTGATAACTTCGCCACATTAAAGGCAGCACAAAAAGGAACTTGGGAAGGTATCAACCCAGAATTCGCTGCACGCATGAAGGTTCAAAACCGTTTCAAAACAGGTTTAGATATTGCTCGCTATACTGCAAGCATCATGCGCAAAGACATGGCTGAATACGACGCAGATTCGTCTCAGTACACACAGTCACTAGGCTGCTGGCACGGTTTTGTCGGCCAACAGAAAATGCTTTCAGTTAAAAAGCATCAAGGCACAACTAATAAAAGCTACCTGTACCTTTCAGGTTGGATGGTAGCAGCACTTCGCTCTGAGTTTGGTCCTCTACCTGACCAATCTATGCACGAGAAAACGTCAGTGTCTGCACTTATCGAAGAGCTATACACTTTCCTTCGTCAAGCTGACGCACGTGAACTGGGTGACCTTTTCCATAAACTAGACGACGCAAAGAAAAACGGTGGCGATGTTGCTGCAATTCAAGCTGAAATCGATAACTACGAAACTCACGTAGTTCCAATTATCGCTGATATCGACGCGGGCTTCGGTAACGAAGAAGCAACGTACCTACTTGCAAAGCAAATGATTGAAGCGGGTGCATGCTGTATCCAAATCGAAAACCAAGTATCAGACGCAAAGCAATGTGGTCACCAAGACGGTAAAGTAACCGTGCCACACGAAGACTTCCTAGCTAAGATCAATGCGGTACGCTATGCATTCCTTGAACTCGGTGTTGATGAAGGTGTTATCGTTGCGCGTACTGACTCACTAGGTGCTGGTCTTACTCAAAAGATCCCTGTATCTACATCAGAAGGAGACCTAGCTGCACAGTACAATGCATTCCTTAAAACCACTGAAGTTGCAGGCGCAGACGACCTAACTGAAGGTGACCTAGTTCTTAAACAAGGTGGCAAACTTGTTAAGCCTGAACGTTTACCAAATGGTTTATTCCGCTTCAAAGACAACACTGGTTTTGACCGTGTAGTACTTGACTGTGTAACGTCACTTAAACACGGCGCTGATCTACTTTGGATTGAGACTGAAAAGCCGCACGTTGGTCAAATTGCTGAAATGGTTAACGCTATTCGCGAGCAAGTTCCAAACGCAAAGCTAGTTTACAACAACTCTCCATCATTCAACTGGACGCTTAACTTCCGTCAGCAAGTATTCGATGCTTGGACAGAAGAAGGTAAAGACGTTTCTGGTTATGACCGCGCGAAACTTATGTCTGCTGACTATGACGACAGCGAACTTGCAGCAGCGGCGGACGAGAAGATTAAGAGCTTCCAAGCTGATGCAGCACGAGAAGCGGGTATCTTCCACCACCTTATCACGCTACCGACTTACCACACTGCGGCGCTGTCTACGGACAATCTTGCAAAAGGTTACTTCGGTGAAGAAGGCATGCTTGCTTATGTACGCGGTGTTCAGCGTCAAGAAATTCGTCAAGGCCTGGCGTGCGTTAAGCACCAAGCAATGGCTGGTTCTGACCTAGGTGATACGCACAAAGAGTATTTCTCAGGTGAAGGTGCACTTAAAGCGTCTGGTGAAGATAACACCATGAATCAGTTCGACGTATAACGCGAACAGGCAATGAGTTAAACGGAAAGCATCCCAACCTTTCCTACAGGGCACCTTCGGGTGCCCTTTTTTGTGCACCCCATTCATTTAATTTATACTTTCCAGAAAAAATAAAAGAAGCTATATTTCCCCCTCCCCCATAACCAATACATAAACACATTTACTTTCAATAGCTTACAAATAATTTCGTGAAGACTTTAAGACCAAACGCTTATCTGACAATCGAATAAAAAAGCTTTATAATAGGCATGTTTAATTAGGTTTAATAAGAGCATTAGAATAATGAATATAGCGAAGGTCGACCTGAATTTATTGGTTTATTTAGATGTGCTGTTGCGCGAAGGCAGTGTTACAAAAGCTGCAAACCAGCTAAGTATTACTCAGCCAGCAATGAGTAACGGCTTAAAACGCCTTCGCGATCTATTTAAAGATCCGCTTTTAGTGCGAACCAGCGATGGAATGACACCTACTAAGCGTGCCCTTGAGCTGCAACCTATTATTCGCGATGTGCTTAGTCGATTAGAAAGCTCTATTCAGCCCGAAACTGACTTCGACCCTTTAACCAGCGACCGAACCTTCCGCATCATGACCAGTGACTATGCAGAAAGTACTTTATTACTTGAGTTAGTTGGAAGACTGGCAGATTTAGCGCCCAATATTACCCTTGACCTTATTACGCCAAGCGATGTGACTTTTCACGATGTTGAGCAAGGTAAAGTGGATATGGCGATCAACCGTTTCGATGAACTACCCTTGTCGTTTCACCAAAAAGTTATTTGGTATGACACCTTTAGCTGCGTAATGAGTGCGGACCACCCGCTAGTAGAAAAATGCAATCTAGAAGGCTACTTGAGCGCTCAGCATATCTGGGTGAGTAAAACGGGTTTTGGTGTGGGCGTAGGTATTGACCCGAATGAAGTTCAAAAGTTGGGATGGGTAGACGCTGAACTAACAAAAATTGGCAAACAGCGGGCTATACGCGTATTTACTCGTCATTATCATGCGGCACTTCAGATTGCGAAAAAGCAGAAGCTTATTGCTACTTTGCCAAGCAAAGCAGCGCGTTTGTTTAAACACGACCCAGATGTAGTGATTAAAGAACCGCCTTTTGACATACCACCTATTGCGCTAAAAATGGCGTGGAGTGCTCTACTTCACCACGACGCAGGCCATATTTGGTTGCGTCGATTAATCAGCGACGTTGCCAGCGAAATGAACGCGGGCTAAACATTCACAAAATATATGGCAAAAATACAAACCATAAATTAAAAAACTATCTCTATACGCACTACACTGGGTTAACAGACAAATGTATAGAGGTAGTTATGCAAGGATATATCACCAGAGGCCGACTACAGGTTGCCGAACAGCTAGATAATTTTATAAATGAACAGGCACTTCCTGGTACAGGCGTAGATAAAGACACCTTTTGGCAAGGTGCAGAAACCCTCTTCGAAAAATTCATTCCTCAAAATCGCGCACTATTGGAAAAGCGAGAACAGCTTCAGCGTGCTATCGACGATTATTATAAAGCCGGCAACCCGGTAAACGGAAACGAATATACCGACTTCCTAAAAAGCATTGGGTACCTTGTTGAACAACCATCACAAGTAAGCGCACAAACACAAAATGTAGACGCTGAAATAGCGACAATGGCAGGCCCGCAGTTAGTAGTGCCAATCAATAACGCGCGCTACGCACTTAATGCGGTAAACGCACGTTGGGGAAGCCTGTACGACGCACTTTACGGCACTGACGTTATAAGCAATGACGGTGGCGCCGAGCCTGGCAAGAGCTACAACCCCGTACGCGGTGCTAAAGTAGTTGCTAAAGCGAAAGACTATTTAGATAGCATGATACCGCTAGCAAAAGGCAGCCACGCTGACGTTACTAAATACAAAATCGAATCAGGCAAGCTGGCTATTACGCTTGTCGACGGCGACGAGACAACCCTAGCGAATACCGAACAGTGGCAGGGTTACCAGGGTGACATTAACGCACCTTCAAGCTTGCTTTTTGCCCACAATGGTCTGCATTTTGAAATTCAACTAGACCCGACCCACCCTATTGGTGAGAGCGATGCTGCGAACGTAAAAGACGT
This sequence comes from Alteromonas sp. ABH4_454, assembly GCF_056311775.1. Classification (NCBI taxonomy): domain Bacteria; kingdom Pseudomonadati; phylum Pseudomonadota; class Gammaproteobacteria; order Alteromonadales; family Alteromonadaceae; genus Alteromonas; species Alteromonas sp. ABH4_454. The sequence continues at coordinate 3,840,187 of NZ_CM149972.1, forward strand.
GCTGGTTGAAGCCGCACTAACTACCATTATGGACTGCGAAGATTCTGTAGCTGCTGTTGACGCTGAAGACAAAACTTTGGTGTACAGCAACTGGTTGGGTTTGATGAAAGGCTCGCTAAGCATTGAAATGACAAAGGGCGGCAAACAGCTTGTTCGCGCTATGCATGATGATAGAAGCTATCAACCGTCTAAACATGCTTCTCAAGACGAGCTAAAAGACGGCGAGCTAGTGCTTTCTGGTCGAAGCCTGATGTTTGTTAGAAACGTAGGCCATCTTATGACTAACAATGCCATGCTCTTTGACGGAGAAGAAGTACCAGAAGGGATCATGGACGGTTTAGTGACGTCTCTTATTGCTAAGCATGATCTTTTAGGAAACAGCAAATTTAAAAACAGCCGCGAAGGCAGTATTTATATTGTTAAACCTAAAATGCACGGTCCAGAAGAAGTGGCATTCTCTAACGCATTATTTGGTGCTATCGAAACAATAATCGATGTTCCAGCCAACACCCTTAAGATGGGTATAATGGATGAAGAACGCCGCACAAGTATCAACCTTCAGGCTTGTATTGCAGAAGCCACTTCACGTGTTGTATTTATCAATACAGGCTTCTTAGACAGAACCGGTGATGAAATTCATACCTCGATGCTAGCCGGCCCTTTTGCAGAAAAAGCCGCGCTCAAGTCTATGGCGTGGATTAAGGCTTATGAAACTGCGAACGTAGCCGTAGGCCTTCGTTGTGGTCTTTCTGGCAAAGCGCAAATTGGTAAAGGCATGTGGCCAATTCCTGATGAAATGCAAAATATGATGACTGCCAAAATAGGCCACCCTAAAGCAGGTGCTAATACCGCTTGGGTACCCTCACCCACTGCAGCAACACTGCACGCACTTCATTACCACGATGTAAATGTGTTTGACGTTCAAAAGTCACTAGATGAAAACTTTAGTGGCCTTGCCGACATCCTTACCATTCCATTGTTAGAAGACGCGTCTACGCTGACTCGCGAAAGCATTAAGCGTGAAATCGACAATAACGTTCAAGGTATTTTAGGCTACGTTGTACGCTGGGTACACCAAGGTGTAGGCTGCTCGAAGGTTCCTGACATCAACGATGTAGGCTTGATGGAAGACCGCGCAACGCTGCGAATTTCATCGCAGCATATCGCCAACTGGCTTGAGCATGGCATTGTGAGTGTTGATCAGGTAAAAGAATCGTTGGCTCGTATGGCAGTATTAGTTGATGAGCAAAATGCAGGGGACCCCGAGTATATTCCGATGGCACCTGATTTAGACAGCTCAATCGGCTTTTTAGCTGCAAGCGACCTTATCTTCAAAGGTAAAGAACAACCTAGTGGTTACACCGAACCTTTGCTGCACGCTCGAAGACGTGAGATGAAAGCGAAGCTTGCTGCGAGTTAATTTCATACGTGTATTTATAAGTTAGAACCTAAGGTTTATAACCTCGACCGTAAAGCACGTTAGAAACACAATTGCATACTAACTAGGCTCACTTTTGTTAATTCAGAAGTGAGCCTTTTTTATGTATCGTTCGCATGATGTCCAATTATTTGCACTCTTTTATGTGCCAGTCCAACTCACTGATAAAAGTACTGAGCATCGCATTATGTAGCGATATCGCAACACCTTAGACTAAAGATATCGCTCTTCCTCCTTTTCAAGCTTTACTGATAGTGCGCAATTAAACTACTCTTTTACTGTGAGGCACTGCGTTTAGTTTTACAGCTTGTATCTAAAACCTTGTTCGCGACGCCTCCCTAGTTTGGAGTATGCACATGCAGATAGCCACGGCGGCGATACCGAATAAACTTTTACACGCGAACGTCACACAAATAGTTCCTATCTTTTCAGGTGGGGGTACGCGCTTAAGTGCCCATATCGGCATCATAAAAGCGCTGCACGATATGAACATTGGTTTCGATACTTTGGTTGGCGTATCTGGCGGCTCAATTATCGCATCCCTTTATGCCAAAGGGTACACTGTCGAGCAAATGCGAGAGCTAGCACTCGTTACCGATTTCAAGCAATTCACAGAGTTTTCACTGATAAGGTTACTTCGAGAAGGAGGGCTGTCATCTGGCGATGTGTTTCAGCGATGGATTGACGAACAGTTAGAGGGTGCAATCTTTGCCAATCTCCCCTTGGACCTGCATATACTCGCAACCGACGTAAATGGCGGCGGGCCAGTTTTATTTAATAAGCAGACCTCTCCTGATATGAAAGTATCAGAAGCAGTGCGGTATTCTATGTCTATTCCGCTTATCTTTTCGTTTAAGCCCTTTAAAGAGCACTTATTAGTAGACGGGGCGATATTGTCTGAAGATGCATTGTTTGAAGACTGGCGAGGTGATGGCACGCCATCCGTGTGCTTCAGGCTACAAAGCACCAATCAAAAACGGAAAGCCATTAAAAAGAACCTACTTCAATTACCTCAATACGTCAGCATGCTTATTCGTACATTTATGACGGCGATATCCAGAGAGTACGTTAATGCGAAGTACTGGCACAATACGGTGGTAGTGAATACCGGGGAGATTTCTGCGGTAGATTTTTCGCTAACACCGGAAATTAAAAACACACTTTTTGAGCTAGGCTATTCAACCACAAAAGAGTTTTTGCCCAAAAAGTGTGCGGGATTTATGAAAAGCGGTGCAATTTAACTGACTTTCAAAGCACGTTTAAAGTGCTAGGTCTCACACCTTGTAAAAATCACGATACCAATCCACAAACGCTTTAACGCCCGTTTCAACATCGGTAGACGGTTGGTACCCAGTATCTTCGACCAGCGACGACACATCAGCATAGGTATCTGGCACATCGCCTGGCTGAATAGGAAGAAGCTCTTTTTTAGCCTCAACACCCAGCGCACTTTCCAATGTTTCAATGAACTTCAAAAGGTGAACAGGCGTTTGCGCACCTATGTTGTATACCTTATAAGGAGCCTTGCTAGAGCTAGGATCTGGATTGCCGCCGTCCCAACTCTCATTGGGTTTAGCCACATTATCTAACGAACGGATAACGCCTTCCACGATATCATCAATGTAGGTGAAATCACGACGGTGGTTACCGTAGTTATAAACCTGTATTGTTTTGCCTTCTAGAATCGCTTTAGTGAACTTGAACAGCGCCATATCTGGGCGCCCCCAAGGGCCATACACAGTAAAAAAGCGCAGCCCCGTTGTAGGTAAGTTATACAAATGGCTGTAAGTGTGCGCCATCAGTTCATTGGCCTTTTTAGAGGCAGCATACAAGCTTACCTGGTGATCGACATTGTGCTGCTCTGAAAACGGCATTGTTTCATTCGCGCCGTAAACTGAGCTAGAGGACGCATAAACCAAGTGCTCGACTTTATTATGGCGACAGCCTTCCAGAATATTCACAAAACCGACTATGTTAGAGTCAACATAAGCGTTAGGATTTTCAAGGGAATAGCGCACACCCGCTTGAGCGGCCAAATGCACTACCCTGTCGAACTTATGCTCTTCAAAAAGCGCAGCGATTTTATCGCGCTCTTCAACTCCCATTTCTGTGAATGAGAACAGGTCAGCAGCAGATGATGATTTAATTTCATCTAATCGGGCGTGCTTAAGATTTACATCGTAATAATCGTTTATGTTGTCAATCCCGACAACTTGGTCACCACGATTGATAAGATATTGCGATACAGCTGCGCCAATAAAACCAGCTGCTCCGGTGACTAAGATTTTCATAAACTCTTCTCTTGTTTTTTAAACAAACCAATAATCCTTTTATACGACTTTATCGCCGCATGTTTGATAAGCAGCTTAGCAGGCATTTTTATTAAATGACTTTTGACAAATAAATAAAACGATGCAGCATGATGTTTGGCACTCCATTCAGAAGTGACTGGTTGATAAAGCATAATGACATAGCATTTTTTCTCTACAATCCATAATCGCTTTCGCCTCAACATTTGCTCTACAAATGTCAACTCCTCATTCGAAAGGGACCTTCCTAGGACCTCGCTCATCAAAGAAAGAGACTTAGCAAGATCAATGCCCAATGACAAGCTTTTAGCTCTCTTGATTAAGGAGGTGCTTGTTCTATTTTGTTCAATGAAGTCTGACAGCAACCAATATTGATCGCACAAATCTCGCAGTGAACGATTAAAAACGCTATCCTGAATTAGATGTACAGCTGAGTGAATTATTAGGTCTTCATCGTTAGGCACAATTAAATTTTGCTCTAACTCTACGCCGTTATCGACTATTAGCGAAGCATCAATATGACGCTTAGAACTAATAGGCAGTAAATTGTGATGTAAGTCTACAACTAGACCACTTTTCGAATTTACAAATGGAGGTAATTCGTGCATCCACTGCCGATAGTAATAGTCGTCATATTCATCAGAAATTGAAACTGCAAAACCATTGATAAATAGCCAAAACTCAGCATCATTAAGAAATTTTTTTTCTACAAGCAAGTCAATATCTGATAGCAGTCTGTACCGAGCATTTTTTTTCCCAGCTACTATATAAGCAGCCCCTTTGAGTAAAGTGATCTTCAACGCTGCTGGGTTGTTTTTACGTAACTGTTGGAGATGCCAATTAACCGAGTCATGCTGCTTAAGTAACTCGTAGTGTGAGCTTTTTAGCTGACTGGCTACGCTCGAGGGTATTAGTTTAAGAGCATTTTCTTCATGAGCAATTTGGTAGAGAAAAGGAAGAAAGCCGAGTTGTCTTGCTAAAGCAACAACACTACGCCACTCACTTTTGTCCAACTGAAGCGCGCTCTTTTTATTTGTAATAAGTTCGATTAAGAGATTGCTACTTGTCACTTTTATATAACTCGTTCACAAAATCGATTGCATGCTGCGTATCGGAATAGGTAATTTCAAATGCCGGCGTACGTTCACATATTTGTTGAAGCATACTAATTGCTTTCGAGCCCAATATATGAATATTAAAAGCTTGCTCCAATAGTTTCGTGAACGAGTCCAAAGCCGAAATTCTTGAGACTTGAATGTCAGTAGTTGAAGCATTGTATTTAGGAAAGACTATACCTCGTATTTCGGCTGGCTCCATCATTGTTGACCAGTTCAAATCCGATGGGCGGCAGTGACTGACTGTGCCCTTATGAGTGTTATGGGCGACTAGACCTATTACTGCAGAAGGGTATTTTTTTTGAATTACATCTATTGCTTTGTCTTTAAGGCTAATTGGCCTAACAAAGGGGGTAACTGATGAATCATCCAAATTAATAAGGGTTAATTCATCGGTTAAAAGTCGATAAGATTCATTCATTAACGCACAAGACAACGTGCTCTTACCACTACCTGAATCACCGGATAGCAAAATAGCGTTTTGATTTTGTGCAACGCAAGCAGCATGAATTATGAGTCGATCCGCTCCATACTTGGACACGCACCAATTCATGCCCCACTCTAGCAGTGCGTGACTGTGATTACTAGGACCTCGAGTAAATGGAGCAAAGCCATCTAAAGAAAACAGTGCGCGTTTGAAAAGAGGAATAGTCGAAATGTAAGGGATATTTACTGAAACATTAAAATCTGCTGTACCATTAGGAGATAAAAGCGAATCAGGATATAGGGTGTAAAGGTTTTCAATAACAGATGGAAAATGCGAAGATACTTTAAAAGAAAATGGTGAAGTACTGACTACACAACAGTTATTACGCACCAATTCACCCCATTACTCTATTTAGCGTCGAACATATCAAATTTTTTCAAGGTTTTAGTAAATTCACTATCTTCAAGTGAACTGTTATTAAAAGTCGTTCCATTTGTCATCAATGCATCAATCACAGGTTCTATTTCATCCCTAAATACTAACAACTGGCCCGTACCTCTATGAAATAAAACTATCATAGAGTCCGATTTAATTACCTCTACAAATTCGCTTATCAAGAGATTCTACGACAAAGATGGATAATCTGAAGGATCACCTATTATACCCGCAGTATCAATACTGTTTGAACTAGAAGACGAGCTACTTTTCGCACTATAAGAGGAAAAACCTTGATAACGGCTGCTTGAGGATTTATTCGGGTCGTAGCACTTAGATAAATCAGATCGAGCGTACGTTTGCAACTTGGATTCGTCCAATACACCGCGCTCATTTAGAGATGCTAGAGAATCTATAAAGCGATTGAATATCTTTTGATCTTTATTTGATTCCGCCCTATTGCAAAAATCTATTAACTGAAGCGCACTGTATCCGTACTCTATTCCTGGGTGAACAGCGTTTAAATAAGCAGCAGCTAAATGTTGCTCGGCTTCACTAGAGCCGCTAGAGTAGGTTTGACTCAAAGATTCCCATGGAGTCTCGCACGAAATTCCTTGGGGTCGCATACCACCAAGCAGCTGGCTCCAAGTTTTTGCATAGCTACCATAATTATCCGAATTAGCGACATCAGATAGTGTCTTCTTGTTCCAACCGAAATATTTCCTGTCCCCCTTTAAATAGGAGCTTTTCCCCTTCGTCCAATCCCACTTTATGTTAAAGTTTTTATTGGAAAATAAGAATATCCCGGGAAACACACTCTTAGGCCAAAAATGGACTTTGTTTTTCCAAACGTCAACAGAGCACCCTTCTGAGCCTTTACATTCATAAGTGACTTTATTGGAGAAGTTATTAGATAGAGAGCCTGACATAGACATACAACTAGACGCCCAAACTGATTTACTGCTCGCCAAGGCAAGTAAAGGTGCTGTTTTGACCGTCCCTTTCAACAATTTTCGTCTTGATAACTTTTGCATAAATCTAATCCGCACCTATGAATCGAATGTTTGGTTCTTAACGCCACAGTGAGATGCAAAAAACCTGCCAAACAAAAAAACTAAGTTAAACAATGTGTTAATTAATGTATCAAAACAAAGTGTAAATTAGTTTGACGATTTTTTGTCCCTACAGGCTTATGTTATTCCTTGTTGCCAAATTTCGCAAATGCTTTACCGGTATTGCGTAGGTGATACCACTTGGGGACGATAGCGCGTATTCTTTTCCACCCTGAACCATCACTTTATTAATAATACCAATTACTTCACCTGAACTAGCTACATATAAAGCACTTCCGCTATTCCCGGGAAATGCTGTAGCGTCCAATTGATAAACATCGAATTTTTGCTGTAATCGAGCAATAAGTTGGGAATTAAGTTGAGACGAGGAACTTGCTGGAGTGGCATCAGGAGTTACTGCCGCAATAATACCCTTATGAGTAGCTGGGTACAACCCAAGAATACTGCCAATCGGAAACCCCGTGAAAGCTATTTCTTCCCCTGGTTCAACCATGCTTTCAGTTTTACGAAACGTAAACTTAGAGGGAAGTTCTATTTTGTCAGTCAGAATTTTCAGGATTGCCAAGTCGAATACTGGATCAAAATCTATTATTTCGACTTCATGCAGCTCAAATTTACGACCAGTACCGACGAAAACAACCCGCTTCTGAATTTTATCTTGGGACAGTGTTTCTGATACAACGTGATAGTTTGTGGCAATGTAGCGCCCTCCTCCAATAACAAACCCTGTACCTTTTAGTTGTGCTAAATTTCCTTCAATAGGGGTAAGCGTCCCTACACCTACTACCGATGGCTGTACTTTTTTTATAACTGAAGGTAGCGAGAGAGTATCACTAGCATGAACGGTATTAAGGATATTAATTATAGACAAAAGAAATAGAAATAACGTGGGTTTCATAATTTTATCTCTGGTGTTTTTGCATAAATGAGTGGTAAAACAATAGCAAAGGTTAATTAAATCAAGAATAAGACATTGAGTACTTTCGCTAATATAATAACCAGTCCTTTGATACATTTCTTTATCCTAGTGCTAATGTCAGGGCTATTGTTATTAGTTAAAAAGAATAAGTACTCTTTTCATACTATCTTATTTGCTTTTATTTTGCTGTTTTCATGTAGTCAATCTTTTCTTTCTTCAGCTTTATTACATCCACTGGAGCAACACTCAATCAATAGCGAACACGATAAAAATGAAAAAAACACTGGCAATGGACAGCGCATTATTGTGGTAATGGCATGCAACTATTACGATGAAATGACTATTCCATATGCAAACAGATGGCCACCATGCTCTTATTTACGATTATCACACGCAGCAGATATATACCAAACTCATGAATACAAGATAATTGTTGCTGGCGGTAATTTTGGTGAGTGGCCAAGCGCTTATAGTCGTTACGCTCGCGATTTTCTCGAACGTCAAAGTGTGGAAAGCAAAGATATTATTGAAATTCCAATAGGCTACGACACTGAGTCCGAAATTCAGGGAATCTTGAAAAAAGTTCACCCCTCATCTTTAACTTTGGTCACGTCGGCGAGCCATATGTTAAGAGCCAGTAGTTACTTCAAATTATGTGGGGTAAATATTCACGCTGCCCCTACCGACTTTTTAGTAAAACCCAAAATTGTACTTAAGCTTAATTTACCAGACCCTAAGAACTTAACTATAATAAAAAGGGCTTTACATGAATATTTTGGCCTAGTCGAATTCAAACTCAAAAGAAGGTTTGGTTTACTTAGTAAGTATTGCTGAGTGCGTACTAAAATATATAACGAAAAATGTAGAGAATATCAAAATGAGAAACAGACAAGACGCCGAATCGATTGCTTCGCATTTCGCCACCTATTTTGAGCCTGATGTTTCTAACAGCACGGAAAGTATCAAAGCTTCATTTGGTATACGCCATAACGTATACGCTGAAGAACTCAAACTTGAGCCAATAAGAGCGAATAAACTTGAAACCGACGATTTTGACTCGCATTCGATCCACTGCCTTATAAAGCACCGACTTTCCTCTACATTTGCCGGAACTGTTCGCATAATTACCTCTCAATCTGAAAAAGAGAAGCTACCAATCGAAGTCTTCTGCAATGAAAGTATAGAAGATGAAGAATTCTTACCATCAAACTTCGAACGTAAAGATATTGTAGAAATTTCCAGATTAGCAGTACCTGAACACTTCCGTAGAAGACAAATGGATGAGTTCGACGGCGCAGCTATCGGTGCAATCAATGAACATACTTACTCAGAAACTGAGTTACGGTGCTTTCCATTTATTGCTGTAGGGTTATACCTTTCAGCAACAGCGGTTCTAATAGAAAAAAATATTCATCATTGTTATGTAATGGTTGAGCCAAGGCTAGCAAGGAGCATGAGATTAGTTGGGCTACCTTTCAAACAAATAGGTTCAGTAGTAGACTATCATGGTCAGAGAGCGCCATTTATTATTAATCCCATGGAAGTGCCTGCGAACTTAAGAAGAGGTTTCGGTGAACTACTCACCGAGATTCAAAACGATATTTCTAGTAGTAGAAGCGCCCTAATCAAATCCCCCCTTCCACAAAATAAGCTCCACCCTTGAATGTCAAAATTTTTTACAAGCTGTTAACTGAGCGACTTGGAACATAGTTTAAAAGGTTTCTTATTCATACACTTGAAAGTATGGTTCAGTTTTTGCATCGCCATGCTAGAAAACCGAATATGATTTTTTGTTGATGTATCGAGGTAAATCATGCGTTTATTTAAACTTTTAGCAACACTCGTTCTGCCCATAGTTTCACTTTCATCCACAGCCGATGAATTTTACATAGATAATGGAGCTGATTTCGATGCATCGAAAAACAGTGACGTTGCGATAGACCAAAACACCACTGGTTGGGTTACTGAACTCCTCCATAAGTATGATTCAAATACTACTGCCTTTTGTTCTGCTGCAGAACTTGCTGGAGGTTGCACCGTTAACACATCCGGGGGCGCAGATCTCACGTCATTTGCCGCGTTTTTGAGCTCACTAGGAACTAATGGCGTTACTGACCTTAGCCCTTTGGACATTCTCGATGTCTCTGGGCCAAGTGATAATGGTTATTCTGAAAGCTGGGGAATCACATTCAGTTTTGACATAGAAGGAACTATTCAAGGACCAGATTTAGTTACAGACTACAATAGTGGCACTGTAAATTTTTACTATTATGACTTAACGACACTTGCAACCGGTGACGTTTCAACAGCTTTGATTGAACTTTTCACTGTTGACGTATTTGGAACCTCTAACTCTCCTGGCGGACAAATACTTCAAGGCTTGGTTTCTTCATTTGGTTCAGGTTCAATAAACGGCGTAGCGATTACCGACTTTTTTAATGTAAGCTCTGGAACTTTCGCATCAATATTAGAAAATCAGCAAGACATCGTTGTGAATATTGATTACAACACTGATGCTAATCTCGTGACAATCAATGATAACGGCGATGGTACTACTTCTTTAAGTGGTACCCATGATGGTTCAGTTAGTTTCGCGGTAGTACCAGAACCATTTTCGGTAGCTATGTTTGGTTTATCATTGTTTGTAATTAGCGCTTTTTCTCGTAAGAGGGCTATGAAGTAATAAGCGACCGTAAGATTCGATGACGATATAAAGCTCGCTTAGGCGAGCTTTTTGTTTTATAAGAATTAACTGTTAGTATCATCTATTATTAGCTTTGACGCTTTTCGAAGGAATGAACATGAATAAATTACTGATACTCCTTGTATGCTTAGCCATCAATGTAGGTTGCTCTCAGCAGACTCCGCAAGAACTATTGGATGATGCTAAGAAGTCATTAGAATCAGGGGATTTTAGAGCAGCTGAAATAAAGCTTAAAAATCTAGTAAAAGACACACCTGATTCTCTTGAAGCTAGAGAAATACTTGCTAATGTCTATCTGCAAAGTGGCCAGTATGCTAATGCAAGAAAAGAGTTTGAGTTTATCCTTTCAAATAAAGAAAACAACGATAAGGTATTAGAGTCGTTTTATCGTGTCCTGTATTTTCAGGAAGATTACGAAGGCATAATAGAAAAGTCAGAAACCCTACCAGATACTTCAAACGCGTTAACTACGCAGATTTATGTATATCGCTCTATCGCATTCGCAGCTCTAGATGAACATATCAAAGCTAAACGAGCTTTAGAACAAGCCGAGATTGTTTCCGGTGAAGCAGACTACACTTCCTTCGGAAAAGCTTTTCTTTTAAGTCAGCAGGGTTCCTACACTAATGCTCAGATATTGCTTGAGGAATTACTTAGCACTAATGAATCGTTTTATGAGGCAAGGCTTCTTTTAGGGCAACTGTACGCTCAAGATGGTGATTACGAAAGTGCAGTAAAAAACTTTGAACAGTTTAATAAAGACCAACCATCAAACGACAAAGGGAAGCTTCTATTAGCTGACAGCTATACAAAAACAGCCCAATTTGAGAAAGCAACCCCTCTCATTGATCAGATTTTATCGTCGTTTCCCAATCATCACTATACGAACATATTGAAAGGTATCGTTTTGTTCAATAGGGAAAATTTCGAATCGACGATTAGACATATGGATACAGCGCTTTTAAGTGAGCCCGATGATGCTATTGCGAAACTATATGCTGGAGTGGCAGCTTATAACTTAGGAAAAAATGAACAAGCATTTGAGTACTTACTTCCAGTCAGCAAGAACGTAGTTGCCACTCACCCAGTTAACAAAATTTTATCTGACATTAAGATAAACTTAGGTTACACCTCAGATGCTTTGAAAGATATGGGTAACTATTCCTTCATCGACGATAATGACAAGCAACTTTTATTCAAATTGAGCGCTGAACTTGTAAACAAAGGAATGACTGACGAAGCAAAAGGCCTGATAAAGAAAATAAAAACCAATGACTTAAATGATGCTAAGTCTTTAGCTAAAGTTGGTATTCTCAAATTGAGTTTAAATGACGCAAGTGGTATTTCTGATTTAGAAAAGTCATTACTGATAGATGATGAAACTATCACGAGGTTCGCATTAATCGAAGGTTACATTAATACAGACCAACTAACATTAGCAAAAGAACAAGTCGATGATTGGCTACTTAAATCCCCCGACAATGTGCAAGCGCTTAATACTGCCGCAACAGTTTATGCAAAACTAGGTGACCTCAAAAAAGTAGAAGAAATACATGCCAAAGCTCTTTCACTCGATAGCTTGAATTTATATTCGATCAATTTTTATACGAAGAAGGCAATTGAAAAGAAAAACTTCGATAAGGCTATCGAACTACAAAAAATGTTAGCCAAATCTAAAAAAGCAACAGGCACTACTTTGTTTAATTATTTTTTGTTAGAGAAAGAATATGGAGAAATAGAATCGGCGCTTTCCATATATCGAAAAAAAATCGAGGAGTCACCTGAAAATTTTCAATATATTACGAGTTATGCGCAAGCACTGTTGTCTGACGGCAAGTCGCAAGAAGTCATCAATGCCTTTGAGTTGGTAAAGTCAAGGAGAGACGCTCCTGATCAGTTCTGGCAATTATGGGCCGAAGCTTTTTTAATCAACGGGGACGAGTTACAAGCACTAGGTGTTTATCAAGATTGGAGAAACTCATCTCCATCAAACATTAAGCCATGGCTGTTCCCTGTCATGTTATTTGACAAAACTGGTAAGTTTGATAAAGCACTCCGAGAAACGGAGAAAGCACTGGTACGATTTCCCGCTTCTACGCAATTCCAACTTTTGCGTGCACACTATCTAATCTTGAATAAACGAATTAAAGAAGCCCAACGAGCTATTGACCTGCTAAGCGAAGAGTCGAAAAGTACTCCTGAGTATAAAAGTATTATGGGGCATATAGCTTATGCAAACGGAAACTTCCCTTCAGCCATTAGTGCTCTGACTGAATATTATAACTATTCTAACTCCTCGAGAACGGCTTCGATTATATATAGCGCAAACGTCAACAATAACACCCCAGAACAGGGGGTTAAATTTCTAGAACAACACCTTGAAATACGGCCTGATGACGCAACTATAAGACTAACCTTGGCAAGTATTTTTTCAAAATTCGATGTAACAAAATCCATCAAGCATTATCGAGTACTAGCGAATTCAGAACCTAACAATTTCATTATTCTGAATAACTTATCTTGGCAATTCATTAAGCAGGAAAAATTTGAGGAAGCACTGAAGTTTGCTGAGAGGGCTTTCGCGATAGCACCGAAAAGTGCGACTGTTTTAGACACCTATGGTTACGCACTTTTAAAAAATGACGACATTGAACAAGCAATTCTTATTTTAAAAGAGGCTTTAGAAATTGACCCGGACAATGAACAAATCATAAATCATTTAAATGAAGCTAGCTCTGCAAAAAACGCGAGCTAATTCGTTTTCAAGGTATTCGCTTTGTCAGAAAGTTTTACAACCACCAATCACCTTTCTTGTAGAGTCATGATTTATATGGATTAATTACTTGGCGCGCTTTTAGCATAGTATGTTACTGAACGGCTGCATAAAGGATTTGAAGTATTTTGATGTAGCAGCCTTACTAAAATTTTTAGTTTTGTTACAAGGATCCACAAATGAAATTAAAACACATTGCAATAGGCGCAGCACTAACGCTCGCGACTTCAGCAGTATCTGCTGAAGAGTTTTATATAGATGTAGGTGTAGACTTCGATGGCGGCCTAAACCCAAACACAGACTGCTGGGTCAACTACAACTGGCTGGTTAAGCGAATTACTATATAACTATCAATCAACCACTGTGGCAGACTGTGGTGCACTGTCACTTCCCACAGGGTGCAACATTAACACGTCCGGTGGCGTAGATTTTTCTGGCTCGGTGAATGATGCAATAGCTTCGTTAGGCCTGAACGGAATCAGTGACTTATCGCCTCAGGACACCCTCAATCAGGCTGGTCCTAGTGATAACAACTATTCACAAGATTGGGGTCTTACTTTTCAATTCGATTTAAGTGGCACAATTTCTGGCAGTGAGTTAGTAACAGACTACGATAGTGGAGCTATAACGTTTTACTACTATGATTCGTTTGAAGCAACAATAGCTGACACATTTACTGAGCTATTTACAATAGATGTGTATGATACTATTAATACACCAGCTGGCGGTCAAAACCTAGCTGGCGTTTTGAGCTCGGTAGGAACAGGGACAGTAAACGGCGTTATGGTCGGTGATATGTTCAATTTTGCCACAGGCTCGTTTAATGACTTGATTACATCTTTTGTTAACGTAATTGCAAGTGTTGACTACAACACTGATGCATCGCAGGTTCAGATCGATGATAACGGTGATGGCACATCAACGTTAAGAGGACTTCACGACGGTTCTATATCTTTTGCTGCGGTTCCAGAACCTTCAACGATAGCAATTATGAGCTTAGGTCTGCTTGGTTTAGTAAGTACTAGCCGCCGTCGTCGCAAGTAATTAAGTCAACGATATAGCTGTTTTTTAAATTGAAAAAAAAGCCCCAACGTATAATCATTTGGGGCTTTTTATTTTACCTTTCTCTAAAATTCAAACTTTGCTAGGCGGGGGTACTCAAAACGTACTAATCATCACCTTTTGCAAGAAGCCTTCTCAAATACCAACACATAAAGCGCTGTTTCCAGTGCTTGTTCCCACCTGGCCGATTGGTTTTGACAAGCTTATTTAAGTAAGCATCAAAATGAAGCCCTTGCGGTGCATGGATTACCTCCCCCCTTCCAAGTAGGATTTTTAACGCGTTAGTACATAGCACTCCTGCGGCAAGAGATATTCCCATACAAGTAGAGGGTACTTTAGACTCTTTCTCGGTGAAATTAACACTCGCTTTTTTTACAAGGTAATGCCTCTGCAACATACTCGGTGACATACCTACCACAAATCTAAGTATTTGCTCTTCGAAATCGACACCCTCTAAACAAAAATACTCTTCAAAGCTCATTTTGTTTGGTAAAAAACACATCAAGGCTGTGCCCATACCCATTGGCGCTGCGGAAATAGCAGGAATACCTTTGTCGTAACATGCTTGAAAAACTTTGCGACGTATATCAACTTTGAAAATATCTAAGCTATCTACATATAAATCAACGCCATCTAGAAATTCATCTAAATTATCTTCAGAAATCCCGCTAGGAAAGTTCTTTAAACTTCCTGATGGGTTTATAGAAGTCAGCGTCTCTTCCATAACTAACGATTTGTCTTTACCAACCGTATTTACATTTGCGCCAGCTTGTCGGTTGAAGTTAACATAATCGTAGGCGTCCATATCAGAGATATGAAAATGACCGATTCCTAAGCGAGCTAAAACAATTGCATGGTCACCACCAACGCCGCCTAACCCACCGATTGCTACCTTCGCGTTCTTCAACTTTTTCTGTTCTTCTTCGGTGACCCACCCAATATTTCTAGAAAAAGCTTCGTTGTAATCAAAAGCCACTTCATACTTCCTTATAAAAGATAAAAATGTATTGTTTAGTTATAGCACTCTTTAACCGATATTCGTACTGGTTAAATCATTACCAATTATTACAGGTTATACATTTCTAAACTATCAACGGCCGAATCAATGCGTTCGAGCATAGCTTCAAATTCACCGTTTTTATCTTCTCCAAAATATCTCTCAAAATTATTACTTTGTAACTGGTTTTTAGGGAACTCTAATTTAGGCAGAAGAATTATCTCATTAGAAGCAAACCACCCCTGTACATGAACTGCATGCTTATTGTCTAGAGTAGCAATATGAGCTAATTTTGTCCCTGCTCTGTCGGCAACCAAGTCATCAAAACTAAACCCACTCCCACCTTCACTATCTAGCAGCTCTTTGTACAAACCAACTTTATTACTTAACGAAACATTTGTGGTAAGTTCGATTATCATGGAATAGACATAATGTAGGCTATGGTCGAAACGGCCATTTATTTGAGTTCTTCTTAAGTTATAGTGCGACCTATCCAATCCAATCATATCTGCAAACTGGTTGGACCCAACTAAGATCGCAATTGCCCACATGGCAGCTTCATTTTCTTTTGTCGGTGGCAAAGCATTTGGCGAAGCTTTAGCAGTTTTAAAAGCGTGAGCAATATAGACGCTTAAACGGGTTTCAGAGTGTGGAATAGAAATTAATTCATCGATATATACTGCGACGGCGTCTTCGTGTACGGTTGCATTTTGAAATAACTTTTTAGATACATTAACGATTTGCCTCTTTCGTTTGCGAATGTTCTCTCCAAGTGTTTGAGACTTTCTCATTTTTCCAACCAGGTGCCCATGGTTCACTCGTACCGAACTGAAAGAACCTTTTATTAACTCCGCCAATTCTTTCCCACCGAAAAGTTGTACGCTGTTAGTAATAAAAAACTGCATGACTTTTCCATTAATCGGAATTAATCCTATCTTACACTCATCTATTAATTTCCCTGCGGCCCCCCCTAATAAACAAAACCCATTTATGAAAAGCGGTTGGCTGAGCATGCTAGAACTCAATTGAAAAACAAAAATCCCATTCTCTACACCAAGATTAATCCTCATATTGACACTCGCTAGGTCATTGACTACCAAAAGCATATTGTTAAGCTCTTCTTCAGACAGATCGACTGCGAAATTTTGATCGTCTTTTAGTAACTCTTCTCTTAGCGCTGTGAGAGAGCTGTACGCTTTTTTTACAACACGGCCAGAGACTTTTTCACTATCGGTTAAAATAGGCTTTGTGGAAATGGTCAACACTATAAACAATGTTGACACAATCAAAAAAATTACAAACAGCTGTAATGAAAATTTCATCGAAGCTCCAAGTTGTGGTGAATGCTAAACTTAGCGAGTCCGCAATTGCTTAAAATCTCTAATGGTTCTATTCTAGAAGCCTAAAAATGGATTGGATAAGCAAAAGACTGCACATCTTATGAACTCTCTAGCTGTAACAACTAAAAAATTAGAAAAAGAGCAGTTAACCTATATTGCAGATGAATGGCTCAAATTGGAAAAACTTTCGAGTAAA
This sequence comes from Alteromonas sp. ABH4_454, assembly GCF_056311775.1. Lineage (NCBI taxonomy): Bacteria > Pseudomonadati > Pseudomonadota > Gammaproteobacteria > Alteromonadales > Alteromonadaceae > Alteromonas > Alteromonas sp. ABH4_454. The sequence goes on from NZ_CM149972.1 coordinate 3,856,975, forward strand.
AGCTTTTTTACTAGCTGGAAGTGGATCGGTTGTTGGCTAAAAATGGTCAACTACGATACTAATTTGATTACTGTTTATGAGCACAACCAAGTTGTTGGTATGGCATTTTTTTCTATCCATAAGGAAAACAGAACCTTCTACTCCACGAATCAACTTTGGATAAACAGAACTGGGAAACAAAATTTTGACCAAATATGGAGTGAATACAATGACATACTATGCCCAAGAGGAAGAGAGTGGTCTATCCGAACTGTCGTATTAGACTATCTAACGGCAGAATATCCATTTGTAGATGAATTCGTTTTGGGTGTTAGCCGACAAGAAATTTCTGAAACTCCCTGCTCTACAAACCTTTTTCCAAGAACAATCTGGGAAACTAAAAGTTATTCAACGACACTCAAACCTGAGTTTGGGTGTTTAGATAACTACCTTGCTACATTATCAAAGAACACTAGGCATCAGATCAGACGTTCAATAAAACTTCTGAATAAAAAAGGTGACGTAAAATTAAAACGTGCAGATTCTCTAGAAGAAGCGCTAGAAATGCTTTCGGACGCGGGAAAGCTTCATCGTTTGAGATGGAAGGGAGGCAAAAGTGGGTTCAATAATTCACGATTCAGAGATTTTCACCACGAACTGATAAAGCGTAACTTTAGTAGCGGGTGTATTGATATATTATCTTTAAGTGTTAATGGTACACCTGCTTGCTTTCTCTACAATTTCATACACCACGGTTATGTATATTTCTACTTATCAGGCATAAAATATGAAGATGACAACAAATTAAAACCGGGATTGGTTGCCCATGCTCTTGCAATATCTCTTTATGCTGGAGAAGGCAAGACTACATATGATTTTATGGGGGGAAGAGGTCAGTACAAAGCTTCGTTATGCAGTGATGAAGAGACTTTGATAATCACTAGCTTCCAAAGAAAGCGCCCCCTTTTACTTTTAAAACGCTGGATTGACAAATCCAGATCCCGTTTTAGGCTTTCGGACAGTCTTTTAAATGAGCGAGGGTAATCTACTTTTTAGAAGTTCTACTTGGGTGTTAGGTGCAGCTTGGTTTAACCGAATTTTAGGCTTTCTTTCAGTTTTTCTTTTGGCTAGGCTACTTTCCCCTGAGGACTTTGGTGCTTTCACTGTACTACTGCTAGTTATTCAGGCCACGAGTGTCTTTACTGATTTAGGTGTCGACCAATATTACATTCAAAAATTAAAGGTATCAAAGGAAGAACTGTGTGCCTGCTGGTCTTTAAATTTTGGAATTAAAACAAGTCTTACTATTCTGCTTGTATGTCTCGCGCCTTTTGTTGTAGAACTGCTAGAAAGGGAAGACTTATTGTTCCCTCTTGTTGCGCTAAGTTTTCTACCGCTAATTAATGCAGCTAACAACGGTTTTATTATTCATTTGAAACGCGAGTTGTCGTTTCACTACTTTGCTAAGTTTGCAGTATTCGGACAAATTGCAGGTAGCGTTATATCTATTAGCATTGCTTATTTTTATACGAATCACTGGGCACTCGTGATTGGAATGTTAAGCAACGCCTTAGCTCAATGTTGCATAAGTTACGTACTTTTAAATGAGCGTACGACTTTCACTTTCAAACATTTCAGAAAACCTCTGCATTTTGGGAAATGGTTACTATTGAGAAATGGCGTTGCACATGTCCGCGCAAAGTTCGACGTATGGTTTGCTGCTTCGCTTTTCAGTCTATCTAATGTTGGCGGATACAACACGTTAAAAGATATTGCTATGCTACCATCAAGAGAACTTGTAGGACCTCTGTTCCAAGTATTTTTCTCATTTATGTCATTGGGTAACAGGCAAGAAAAAGGTTTTGATCGCATTTATGTAACATGCTTCATCATGCTACTTCTATGTACACCCATGGCGATAGGCCTTTTCCTACTATCAAAAGACATAACGTTATTGCTACTTGGTGAACAGTGGGTAGCATATTCCCCCGTATTAGCAACACTAGCAATATTAACACTGAGCGCTACGACAGGAGACTTTGTCAGTGATGCTTTATTGTCTCGCGGCCTAGTAAGGCATGTGTTCCTATACGACTTAATTACACTTATTATAGCCCTTATATCTCTCTACTTGACTTATCAACTTCTTACCAGCCCTGATTCGTTGGCGAAATTTAGAGCGCTATTTAGCGTATTTATGTTTTTGAGCAGCTTAGCTTGGCTTTCAGTAGTGGTTAGAATTAGTGTGAAACGTTTAATTAGAATGTGCAGCGTTATTTTCATTTGTGGGATAATTATGTCGTTCTTCGTCCTGATGTCCTGCAACATTTTCGACAGTCTATTTGTAAAAATTCTATTCACCTCACTTGTTGGCGCGGCAACCTACTTTATATCTATATTCTTAGCCACGCTTTTGCCTCTTTTTTCCCCCGAAGACAGAAGGTTGTTGACCCAAGTGGCGCTCTCTATAAAAAATAAAGTGTACAACAAGGCTTCACAATGAGTACTAAGCAAAAAGCCATTTTCCTTGATCGTGACGGAGTCATAAACCAAGAAGTTAACTACCTTCACAAAATCGAGGACTTCAAATTTACTGACAATTGCATTTGTGCTTTAAAGCTTTTACAGAACGCTGGGTACAAGTTATTTATTGTGACTAACCAAGCAGGTATTGGACGAGGATATTACTCTGAATCGGATTTTCACAATTTAATGAATTGGCTAAACGCAGAACTTGCAAAACATGGTGTAAATATCACTGATATCGAGTTCTGCCCCCATCACCCTACAGGCGCGAATGGCATTTACAAAAGAAACTGTAGTTGCCGTAAGCCAAAGCCAGGTATGCTTCTCGATCTAATTGATAAGCATGATATAGATGTAAGTAAAAGCTTTATGGTTGGAGACAAGTTCAGCGACTTAGAAGCTGCTGAGGCGGCTAATATTAAACGGTGCATACTTGTTAAGTCAGGGCATGCTTTTCAGCCAGAAAACACACCTTTAAGATGGCAAATTTTTGATAATCTTTATTCTTTTGCTCTAAAACTCAATCAGGATATTTTAGCGTGACTCGGTTACTTGTACAAAAACGTGTGTTAGTTTTGGGTGAAGACACTAGGAGTTTCCTTTCAGTAATTCGCTCTCTAGGGTCAGCCGGTATGGAAGTAGATATCGTGACGCTTTTGAATACTACCCCTGCTCTTAGATCGAAGTATGTTAATAAAGCTTATAAACTTAATTATCAGGCTTTTACTCAATTTGAATGGTCGGATAAAGTAACTGCAATCATACAGGATGGGGATTATGATTTAATTGTTCCTTGTGATGAACGATCATTGTATCCACTACTAGAAATTCAAGCCTCAAAAAAAACACGAGCAATTTTTGCTATTCCTGAACGAAATATTCTTGGCCCCCTATTTGACAAAGAAGAAACAAGAAAATTAGCCAAAGAATTAGGAATTAATGTCGCCTTTGGAGAGCACTTTGAATTTAATGAGAATTCTACTGAAAACTTGATTTCTAAATATTCACTCCCCCTTGTATTGAAACCAACCAAATCATACGAAAGTGAACAACTTAATAGAAGAAACACGGTGCTTATAGCCCGCTCAACCTCTGATATTGAACTATTTAAACAACAAAATGATCAGTGCTTGGTCGAGCAGTATTTTGAAGGGACAGGCATGGGAGTATCTGTATTCTCTTGGAAAGGTAAAATACGGGCAGCATTTGCTCATAAACGAGTGTCAGAGCCTGAGCACGGTGGTGGAAGTTCATATAGGAAAGCATGCCTATTACCGCCAGATATGCTTGATGCCTGCCAAAAAATTTGTATTCACTTGAACTATAGCGGTGTAGCTATGTTTGAGTTTAAACATAACAATAGCACAAATGAATGGATACTCATCGAAATTAATGCACGCTTTTGGGGCAGCCTTCCGCTCGCTATTTTTGCCGGTGTTGATTTCCCAAAGATTCTCGCTACTTATTTGTTAACTAATGAGAAACCCCACAAGCTTACGTACAATTTAAAAGCACACGCCAGAAGTTTAACCTCCGATCTTTACGATATAAAAGCCAGCTTTGAACGCAGCAGGACGCAATACGGAACAGCTAAAGCTTTGTCTAAAACTCTTCCACGCTTGTTCGGCTTTATTAGGCTGCTTACAGGTAACGATACTATCGATACCTTCCAAAGGGGCGATATACAACCGTTTTTCTGTGAGATTGATGAGCTTATAGGGGAAAAGATAAGACGCGGACTTAGGATTTCAAAATACTCTAGCGATTCAGCGCATAACGCTAATTTACTAGGTGAACCAATCAATGAGATTTTAGTTCTCTGCTACGGGAATATTATGCGTTCTCCGTTTGCGGTAAATCTGTTAAAGAAAAAGCTTCAACAGATTGGGATTCAGGTAACGGTAAACGGAGCAGGGTTTCATCAACTCGAAAACCGTCCTTCCCCCGAACGATGTATATTGGAAGCTAATAAGTGGGACGTAGATCTGAACAACCATCGTTCTAGTTGGTTGTCACAATCTATGATAAAAAACCATGGACAATTAATAATATACTTTGATCTGAAGCATGAGCATTTATTAGAGAGCTATTATGAGAATTACAGAGCTTTGAATTTGGCTCACTTCGTACCGTCTCCGAAGGGGCCGTTGAAAGAAATTGCTGATCCCTATAACGGATCTCCCGATGAACTTGAGCAATGTTATTTAAATATCAATAGTGCACTTGACGAACTTTTAACTACTCTAACTGCATCAGGTTCTATAACAAAATAATATATAAATTTTGGCGCAACTTAAGCTAACCTAGACTGAACAAAAAACGATCAACGGTTTAGGTTTAGCTCATGGACGACTGGCAAATAAATGTTGTATTCGGTTCCTCGCAAGGGCTCAAAAACGATGCTCTGATCGTGAGTAAAGTGATAAAGCAGCATTTTCCGTACAGGACAGTTCGAGAGTTCGATGGCGCTAAACACGCTTCTATTAACTGTTGGAAGCTTCTAGGTAAACTTTTTTCATCTATTTTCCTAGGAAAAAAACAACTTACCATTCATTTTGAAGAAATCTATAGCGAGATAATGGTTAACTCTCACGTAAATATATTTTTTCCCAATCAAGAATGGTTACGCAGTAAAACCCAGCAAAGAATAAACGACAATGTGCACGTATTTTGTAAAACACAATACGCATTAAAACAACTCAGTGCTAGGTGGCTACATTGCGAGTTTACGGGGTTCACTTCTACAGACCTTCAAGATAAAACTATTGAGAAAGATTACTGTAAATATCTTCACGTTGCAGGGAAAAGTGAACAAAAAGGCACCATTCCACTTTTACAGGCTTGGCAAAAGCACCCTGAGTGGCCGACTCTTACTGTGGTTAGTCGACTAAGTGAGCACCAGAATTATAAGGCAAAAAATGTGAGAGTTCTCAGTTCATTTTTGCCTCAAGATGAATTGGAGTTTTTGATGAATAAATGCGGCGTTCACCTGTGTCCATCTGAGGCTGAAGGCTTCGGTCACAGTATCAACGAGGCGATGTCAACCAGTGCAGTTGTAGCCGTAACTGATGCAGTTCCCATGAATGAGTTTGGTGAAGACCTATTCCTTTTTAACGTTTCACGTAAGCGTACGCGCTATTTTAGCAGTATCAACGAATGCTCTATCGAAGATATAGAGAATACTATTGAACTCATACAGTCGACAGCCATAGATAGGCTCAAAGATATTGGCAGAAAAAATAGAATTCGATACGAAGAGCAAAAGCTAGCTTTCGATAGAAATTTTATAAAACTTCTAAAAGAATGCGTAGATACGAGTTCGGCAAATCTAGTAAAGTTAAAATAAACGCTCAGTTGTTATAGCTTGCGCTTTACTCCTATTTGAAGAATAGATACGATTACTTTTTACTTTAAAACACGGAATAAAGTTATAGTGACTGATGGCGATGTATGCCCTCCCAAATTAGCGATAGTCATTCACACGGAAGAAGAGTTTGACTGGGGAGGCGGCTTTAATGTTGACGCTACTTCTGTGACTCATGGCGAAGAATTATTTGAGCTAGTTCAGTCTCTTTCTTTAATTGGCGCTAAAACAACGCTTGCAATGGACTATCCATTTGTAAATAGCGTTCAAGGCCAGCATTGCATTGCTAACATTAAGGCGAGTAAGGAAATATCGCAGAAAGTTGAGTTTGGAGCTCATCTGCACCCATGGGTCAACCCTCCATTTGAAAAAAAGAGTGGTTTCATTCCAGAGCAGCTATCTTACCCAGGTAATTTAGATTACCAACAAGAACGCGTAAAACTTGCAGAACTAACCAATAAAATTACCGAGCAAACCGGAACTCGTCCCGTAACTTATCTCGCGGGTAGATATGGTATCGGCAATAACACGCACCAAATTTTAAATGAATTGGAATACAAGATTGACGTAAGTATTAGTCCTTTCGCTGATTACCGACATCAACATGGTCCTGATTTTAGAAACTTCAATAACGATATAAAATTAGAAAACAAAATCCTAAGCTGGCCACATTCAAGTGCTGTTGTTTCGCCCTTCCCATTTGTCCGCTACTATTTCAACTCTTCCCCAACTTCATATTCAAGTGAAAGCTTGTTTATAAATGTATTGAAGAAAGTTTTCAGAGCTAAGCTACATAGACTTTCTCCAGAGGGCTTTTCGCTTGCTGACATGAAAAATGTCACAAAATTTCAAAATACTCTCGGACAAAACTATTTTATTCTGTCATTTCACTCACCCAGCGTGAAAGTTGGCCTTACTCCTTATGTCAGAAATGATAGGGAACGTGATGAGTTTATAGAAAAAATATTGTCTTTCGTTAATTGGTTTGAAGAATCAATGAATGGTGAATTTATTACTATCAACGAACACCCATTGGTACGTAAACTATGACCAACACTGATGTAAAAAACACCCCATTTTTTAGTGTCGTAATCCCCACTCGAAATAGGGTCGACTTGTTTAAAAAAGCCCTAAACTCTGTTTTATCTCAGACATTCACTAACTTTGAAGTAATTGTTGTAAATGATGGTTCTGATAAAGAGTCTCTTGAAGCTTACAAGCAATTTGAAAAGGAAACGCCTTCAAACGTTTATTTTAGATATCAAATAAAACGCCCAAATGGGCATGGCCAAAGTTACTCTATGAATACTGGCGCTCTTGTTGGTGCTGGTAAATACCTTTGTTTCCTCGATGATGACGATGAATGGATTGACTCTGAACACCTAGCACGAGCATATGAAAGCATATCAAATAGTGATAGTACGGTAGATGCCTATTACACGAATCAAACAGCAGTATTTGTAGACGGTGTAGTAAAGCAGGGACCGATATGGCTAGAAGATTTAGCTGAAAAACTTCAATATAAGCAATCTGACGTACGGGGAACGATGGACGTGAGCGTTTCTGAACTGCTCGAAAGCCATGGCTTTGCCCATTTGAATTGCTCTATTATCAGGCGCGAGCTCTATTTGTGCATAAACGGTATGGATGAAAACATCCGTTGGGAATGCGACCGAGACCTATATCTTCGAACTCTAGACCAAGCAGATAAAATACTATACAACCCCTGCGTAGTGTCTCGACATCTCATCCCTGATACAAGTAAAAAAGAAAATATGACAACCATGGTAAATATGCTGGAAAAACGCTTGTATCAGGTAACGGTTTTTCAAAAAGGAACCTTACTGTTAAAACGTTCTTCACTGCGTACCTATTGCCTGGCGTATTTAGGATTTATTTATCAACACATTACTCACGAATTACTTTCTACCAATCGTGTAAAAGAAGCTTCATCGTACGCATCAAAAGCACTTGCCTGTCGATTTAGCATCAAATGGCTTGTATTTACATATTGGTTGAAAACAAAAGCACTGCTTAGCTAAGTGGATACTATGAAACTAATTATTCAAATACCTTGCTACAACGAAGAGCACACATTACCCCAAACGGTTAATGATTTACCTAATCAAATAGAGGGGATCGATGAAATCGAGTATATGATTATTGATGATGGCTCCACTGATAAAACGATTGAAGTAGCAAGATCTCTTGGTGTGCACCATATTGTCGTAAATAAGAATAACAAAGGGCTAGCAAGAACATTTAGAAAAGGCTTGGATGAATGCTTAAAACGCGGTGCCGACATAATCGTTAACACCGATGGCGATAACCAGTATGCAGGGTGGGATGTTGCAAAACTAGTCGTTCCAATTCTTGAAGGGAAAGCTGATGTTGTAGTTGGGGATAGAAAAACAAACGATATTGAGCATTTTTCGCCGTTGAAAAAACTACTGCAACGTGTAGGCAGTTATGTCGTCAAAAAAGTATCTGGTGTAAAGGTTCCGGATGCTGTGAGTGGATTTCGCGCCTACAGCAGAGAAGCTGCGTTGCAACTGAACATTATAAGTCCGTTTAGCTATACCATTGAGGCACTGATTCAATCAGGTAAAAAGCATATGGCTGTAACTCATGTGCCAGTTGAAACTAACGCTAAAACGCGAGAGTCTCGCCTTTTCACAAGTATTCCTAAATTCATCGAGCGTCAGGTAACTACGATTTTACGAATGTACACCATGTACCAACCACTCAGGGTATTTGTGTTACTTGGTGCATTGATCACTTTAATTGGCCTTATTCCTATAGTCCGATTCCTCATCTTCTACATAATGGGAGATGGAGACGGTCACATACAGTCTTTAATATTAGGTGGAGTACTTACTTTACTAGGTATAATCACATTCTTAATTGCGATCATAGCCGACCTCATTAACTTTAACCGTCAACTCATAGAACAAACACTAGAAAAAGTGAGACGAATGGAGTTACAAATGCTTGATGAAAAGAAAGCACGTGATGACGATAACTTGAAGAATCGTTCTTGATGAAAATTCTTATTGTTACCTCCAATTACCCCCGCTGGGAAGGTGATAGCACAACTCCTTTTGTACATAATTTCGCTAAAGAGCTTGTTAGCCAGGGGGTTAAAGTAAGAGTTATAGCGCCGCACTATAAAGGCGCCAAAACCAAAGAGGAAATGGATGGTGTTGAAATACGTCGTTTTCGATATTGGTTACCTGAATCAGGCCAAACAGTGTGTTATCAAGGTGGCGCACTGGGTAACTTGCAAAAAAGCTGGCTTAACAAAATTAAGTTACCTGTTTTAGTGGCCTGCGAATTTTTCTTTACCCTACTTCAAACATTAGTTTGGAAACCCACTTGGATAAATTCTCACTGGCTTATACCACAAGGTTTCGTATGTGCGCTTGTTGCTTTACTGACAAAAACAAAGCATGTTGCAACAATTCACGGTGGCGACGTATTAGCCCTAGATAGCAATACTCTTAGAAAGTTTAAAGCATTCGCTCTCAAGCATTCAAATATAGTGACAGTTAATAGTTCAGTAACCAAAGCCAAAGCTGAAGAACTATCACCCTATTCTACAAACAACTTGTTATTGCTGCCTACTGGCATTTTACCTTTACCTCACTTGAACAAAGAAAAAATAGCAAAAGTAAGAGCGTCGTTGCTGCCGAAAGGGGCTGAACACTTAATTCTTTTTGTGGGGCGTGTAAACGAAGAGAAAGGGGTTGGAGAGTTAATTGAAGCAACGAAAAAGCTTCGTGATAATGAAAAGGCAGTACATTTAGCTATCGTAGGAAGCGGACATGATGAAGACCGCTTCAAAGAGTTAGCTAAAAACCTTGGCATTGAGAAAGAAGTAACATTCGTTGGATGGGTCAGCAGTTCGGAAATTTACTACTATTACGCAGCGGCAGATGTGTTTGCTGGTCCTTCGAAACAAGCTGACGACGGCTGGATAGAAGCACAAGGTTTAACCTTTGTAGAAGCAATGCTTGCCGGTTGCAAGGTAGTTGGGACAAAAAGCGGTGGAATACCTGATGCGGTAATTCATGAGAAAACTGGCTGGTTGGCTGAGCCAGGTGATTCAAATAGTTTGGCTGATGCTTTAAAACTAGCTCTTGTAGACACCAATTCATATATGACTGAATCTTCGAAACTATTCGCAAGCGAACATTACCTCGTCAGTAATACCGTTGCCAAGTTTATAAAAAAGATAACTTTGTCTATAAAAAGTTGAGAATTCTGAACAAAATTTTATGAAAATTAAAAGTCTTGTGATTATAGGTAACTATTTCACATCAAACATGAATGTGTACCTTAATAGAGAGTACCGAACACATAAAATTTGCGAAGCTTTTCGAATGAGTGGAGTAAGCTGTAAGGTCATACTCATCAATTATAAAAGTTTGTTTTCGACCAAGTCGTTCGACGAGAACGAAGTGATAGTTTTAAATCTGCTTGATATTTTTAACTTCAGGAAGCGAAAGCTACTTAATCAAGTATTAAATAAATCAACGCATGTTTGGTATACAAATGGACCTCTCGTAGGATTTCTTTCAAGACTCTTTGTAAAAGCCAAAAGCAATTCGATAATCTACGAAGTTCTAGACAACTACCGTACCTACTTTCCTTCTATTTACCCTCTTTTGAGTTTGTTCGAACGAAACATTAAAAGAAAAGCCGAAAAAATAGCCTACGTTACAAAAGAATTAGCAAATTTAGATGTCGACTTCGAACAAAAAAACACCATCTTTTTTAATGGTATAGACTCTAGAATTTTTTACCCGATGGATAAAGAATCATGCAAGCGCGAATACTCATTGCGAGTAGATAAAAAAACTATCGGATTTACCGGTTCAATTGATAAAAGAGTCAAAGATAATCTTATTACTATTGTTAATTCTCCCAAGCTCAAAAACTTTGAATTTCATATAGTAACCAACTCGGAAATCGACTTCAGCATTCCATCTAATTGCACCGTAACTAGGAAAGTACCACTGAACCAGATGGCATCAGCAATAAACAGTTGTGACCTAGTGATCATACCCAATCGAAAAGATGAGTTTACAAGGTATTGCTTTCCGAGCAAAACTGCAGAAATTATAGCTTGTAAAGTGGATTTTCTTATTACTCCTATTAATTCACTAAATGGAGTCATTAACGAAAGTAATATCGCAACCTTCGATGTAGAGAACTTCGTGGAACTAATTATTGAGAAGCTGGCTACTAAGCACTACTTCAGCCCTTACAACGTAGACTCTTTCACTTGGACGCACCTTGTTGAGAAAAGTTTTTTTAAAGACTGACTATGAAATTATCAATCATAATTGCTACATATAACTCAGCAAAAACTCTTAGTAGAACGCTGGACAGTATCAAAGACCAAACTCTCGATGAAATTGAAGTTATTGTTATTGATGGCAATTCATCAGACGGGACGATGAGAATTGTTGAAGAGTTTAACTCTAAAGCTATTCGATGGCTTTCTGAACCTGACAAAGGAATTTATGACGCTTGGAATAAAGGGCTTAAACTTTCCAGTGGAAAATACATCTGCTTTATAGGAAGTGACGACTACTTTGCGTACCCTAATGCCCTTAGTGATTTGTTCAATTTGGCCGATAAAGAGGGCTTAGACTTCGTATCAGCAAAGTATCAATTGGTAGATGAGATTGGTGAGGCGCGGCTCGTGAGAGGCTTACCTTGGAGTTGGAATGGCATTAAAAAAAGAATGGTCGTGGCGCATCCTGGCTCACTTCATAAGCGATCAATGTACAGTACCATGGAGTACAACTCGCTGTATAGGATAGCATCAGATTATGAACTTTTGTTAAATCAAGGCCCAATGCTGAAGAGCGGATTCCTTAATAAAATTACTGTGGTGATGGCTGATGGAGGGGTGAGCAACAATTTTGTATGGAAAACACTTGTTGAGGTGTATGATATTCAGAGGAAAAGTCAATACATATCACTCCCACGCTCACTGTTTAACTTTGTTAGAGCTCTAGTGAGAACTTACATATTACGCTAGGAACGCTTCAAATGAGGGTTTTTCATTTCTTATCTAATGATGTCCAGTCTGGGGCTGGACTGGGCACTTTAAGGCTTCACTTAGCGCTTTTAGATCTCGGCATAGACTCTTATTTAGTTGCCTACAATAGAGATGAAAACTTTAATTGCAAAAATCTAATTAATTTAAATAGGTTGAAAGAGCGTTGGAAACGAAAAATTAATGTAGGTATTAACGAGTTTTCGCTTAAAAGATACAATAAAAAAAGTGACGGATTTTTTACTACAGGAAACGAGCTTTTCAACATATTCGCTTTGGTAAACCTCGTTGCTGGAGACATAATACACCTACACTGGCCAAACTACGGGATATCACTTCAAAGATTAAAAAAACTATCGGAGAAACATAACGTTTTTTGGACATTAAGAGATATGTGGCCGTTTACTGGAGGTTGCCACTACAGTTTGGACTGCGAGAGGTATATTGTTGGATGTGGTCATTGCCCTATTCTCAACTCTAATTCAAAAGAAGATATTTCAGACTGCAAGCCACATGAAAAAAGCCCTGATGTTTCGCAATATAAAATTTGTCGCAATCAGTGACTGGATGAAAGACGAAGCAAAAAAGTCACCTATCTTAACAAACAAATGTATCACTAGAATATATAATTCCGTTGATGATACTTACTTTGATTTTTCGGTAACTCAGAGTGAAGCAAGACAATCACTTCAAATAGAAACAAAAAAGCCTGTTTTACTTTTCGGCAGCCACAACGTTTTAGACCCCTACAAGGGAGCAGATATCTTTAAGTCTATTTATGAAAAATATCATGAAGACTTTATGTTTGTAGTATTCGGCAAGAACTCTGAAAAAATTGTGGGCCAACGAAAAGGCGAGTTTAAAGCACTGGGGCTTTTAAATGCAGAAAGAATAAAGTATGCCTATGTTGCTGCGGATGCGTTCTTAATGCTCTCTGTACAAGAAGGCTTCGGAAAAACTATTATAGAGTCTTTTTGTTTAGGGACGCCAGTGGTCACTTTACCGGATGGTGCACCTGAAGAAATTGGAAAGCTTTATAAAGACTATCACGAGGTTTACAGCGATAGCTTAGACATGAAAGGCGTAATTGATTCACTAATAGAGAAACACGATAAGAACGAAATGAAGCGTATAACAAGGGATATTTTTTCTGCTGATAAGATAGCTAAGGAATATAGCGATTTATATGAACAACAATGAAATCAATTTTTATGTCGAGAAGTTTCCAGTACTATCTCAAACTTTTGTAGTTGACCAGGTAGCACAGGCCGCTAATAAAGGAATGCTGGTCACAGTCTATGCTGACGAGATAGACCATGAACTTATAAACAACTCCAAGATTTCAAGCGTTCAGAACGTTCGAATTATAAATTCTCTTCCAGCTAAAAAGGTAATACCTAGTAAAAAATTGATTTACTTACTGAAAATAATATTTTTCTTTTTCTCTAAAGGAAAGTTTCAGCTTGGGTTTAACTTTCTTCAATCAATGTTTACTGCAAGAAGGGCAGAGGTTTTAAACATCTGCAGCTTTGTAGTTCGAAACGACTCTCAAATAAAAACTGGTAGCTATGTAGCACACTTTGGAAATATTGCTGCTAAATTGAATTTACGCTTTTTATATCACAAGCAGAAACTGCCTATATTTTCCATCTTTCATGGAGTAGAGATTAGTTCATATGAATACCTCGATTTTTGGATTCCACTTTATCGTCTCCTGAACAAAAACCCCGGTTCAATTCTTCCTATAAGCCAAAGGTGGAAACAAAAACTTTGCGCTATTGGAATAGAGAAGGCGAAAATTCAAGTAATTCACATGGGGATTTCTGTAGCGAATACTTTTAAGCCTAATCAGATTAATGGGAAAGCAAAGATACTTTATACAGGGCGTCTAACAGAGAAAAAGGGGGTACTTACTTTAATAAGGGCAATAAGCAAAGTTAGTTGTCAAAATCTCAGTTTAACCATTATTGGAGACGGACCGCTCAAAGATAAAGCTAATTTTTTGATAGAATCTCTGCACTTGAGAGATAAGGTGTCTCTTGTCGGAGCAAAAAACCACAACGAATCAATCAACGCTTTAAATGAAACAGACATATTTATACTCCCCTCTTGCACAGCACCTAACGGGGACCAAGAAGGTATACCAGTTTCTTTAATGGAGGCTATGGCAAGTTCAAAATTAACAATATCAACATACCACTCAGGTATTCCAGAGTTAATTACAAACCTTGAATCAGGTTTATTGGTTCCAGAGAACGACGTTGAATCTTTAGCTTCTACTATAGATTTTGCAATCTCCAATTATGATTTAACTACTTCAATTAGAGAAAATGGCTTCAAAACAGTAAGAAAGAGATTTGATAAAGAAAAATTGTTCAAAGAGTTACTAGCTGTCGTCAACACTAATAATTTTGCCAATTAATTGCACTTTAGGAGGTGGTATGAAGGTCTTGCATCTTAGTTACAATGACATTTCTGGAGGAACCGCGAGAGCCATGTATAGATTGCATGAATCTCTTTGCAAAAAAGGGATAGAAAGCCAACTGCTTGTAGTTAATAAAGAATGCAATAAAAACAATATTGTTTCTATCGGACTGTTAAACAAATTGGCAATTGAGATCATGAACTTTCTGACAAAAAAGCTTACCCCAATTGTGTCTAAACAACCCAGAGAGCAAACTTCATATAATCTAATATCGCCGTCGGTAAGCAAAATAATCAATGCATTACAACCAGACATAGTGCACCTTCACTGGATAGGTGCTGGAATGGCTTCATTTAGCGACTTATCAAAAGTTAACGCTCCAATAGTCTGGACTATGCACGATATGTGGCCGTTCACCGTAGGAAAACATTACGTACCAGATTCTACATACTTTCACGATGAACAATTAAGCGGAGAGGCAAGCGCCGATTTATTCGCCAAAATAACTTTGCGTCAAAGGCAAACTTTTTACACTCGCAAGAGATGTATACTAGTTGCTCCAAGTCAGTGGCTTGCGAATGAAGCTTCTAATTCCGCTTTAACCCGTAATCAAAACATTAAGGTTATACAAAATACGCTAGACCACAATCAGTACTTTGCGCAAGACAAGAAGGAATGTGTCGAATTACTCAATTTGAAAAGAAATAAGGTTACCTTTTCTTTTGGAGCTATATCAAGCGAAGATGACCCGAGAAAAGGCTTTCAGTATCTAAAGAAGGCAATTCAAAACCTCTCTCCTGAAAACAAACACAAAGTTCAATTAGTCGTTTTTGGTACTAAAAAAAAGGGAAAAGGTAGTTTATATGGAATTGATGTTCATTACTTAGGTTCAGTTAAAGAAGATGACGAGTTAAGATTAATTTACTGCGCTAGTGATTATTTTATAGCACCTTCGATACAAGACAACTTACCAAATACTGTAGTTGAATCACTGGCATGTGGCACACCTGTTATAGCCTTCAATGTTGGTGGCATGCCTGATTTAATCAAAAACGATATAAATGGCTTTTTAGCCGAACAGATAGACGAAAAGTCTCTTCAGAAGAGTTTAGAGAAAGCGATTGATACCAAATTTTGTGGCTTGCTAATACATCAAAACTCGAAAAAATTAAGAGATTACGATGTTATTGCTGGTGAGTACTGCGACCTATATCAACATGTTTTAGGCTAATTGTTTTTCGTGCTGACCTATTTGATCACTTAGCTTATGTACAAAAAAAGTTCACGAAAGTCTTTACAAACAGCTGATTTGATTTTTGAATGAAGCTGCAAGTTTAAAGTTCATAATTCTCGTTAGATTCACTCCCCATTTAAAGAGGCAGTTGTATTCTTATATTTGTAAACGAAACCTCAATGCTCGATAGATAATATAAGAATAAAAATAACAATCAATCAAAAAACGGTGCATAAAATTAACACTGTATTTTTTCATAACCTTTCTTTCATCTAAGAATCGACTATACAGGCTTTTCCAATCTTTTTTCGAACTTATACCGGTATCCCTCATCACAGCCAGAATTACCGCGCATTGAGTAGCCCTAACTCCATTCTTGTAGAACCTTAAAAATATATCGAAATCCATCGTGATTTTTATAGACTCATCAAAGTCACCAAATTTATCGAAAAGAGCTTTTTTACACAAAGACCCTTGATGCCACACGCCAGTTTTAAAGTTTGTTTTCCAATCTAAACCTCTAGACTTTTTTCGCTCGATTCCTTTTCCGTACAATATGTCACAAAGAAGAATATTGGGGTTGTTGACTAAGTTCTCTGCAGCTTCTTTCAAAGAGTTTTCATTATGAAAATAATCATCAGCGTGCAAGAATATCAAATATTCACCACTTGCATTCGCTATTCCTTTGTTCATTGCGTTTGCAATACCGCTATCAGGCTCCGAAATAAAAACATCTATCGAACCTATGTACTTTTCGATAATTTCACAAGTAGAATCAGTTGAAGCCCCGTCAACGACAATGTATTCAAGGTTTTCATACGATTGTTCAAGAACACTTTTCATACAGCACTCTATAAACTCTTCGTTATTGAAAACAACGGTAATCACTGAAATTTTGGGTTCAGATGCCATTTACATTCCTATTAACTTATAAAGTTTTTACTAAGAAGATTATCGTTTTTTTAAAAAACACCTAGTCAATAGGTCAAAACTCACACTTCTAATAAATAGCATGTTGTAATGCTGACTAAGCAAATATTATGTTATTATAAGCTAAAAGTATCGTTCATTATGTTAGTTAACGAAAAAGAGTTCGAAGCATTACATTTTCATAATTATTATGGTTTACCTTGAGTCGCGCAACCTCATTAACATATTGGAAATAGCCCCTAAATGAGCAGAATAGTAAAAGCTACATCATGGAGTTCGGTCTCTACACTTTTAACTACTCTCGTCACCGTATTACAAATTTCCATACTGTCTCACCATATTCAACCAGAAACCTATGGTCAATTCGCTATTATAACCTTAGTTATAGAAATAATGAGCGCAGTAGCTTTGGGTGGAATATCCACATATATTATTCACAAGGTAAACATTACACGTGACGAAACTAATACCTGCTTTGTCATTGTTTCTGCTTTTGGACTCTTCACCTTTTTACTTATTTACTCTTTCATAGAAGTCATTTCAGTTCACATTAATACAGAATCAATAGTTATTCCACTTCAACTAAGCGCAATAATTCTGCCAGTATCCGCAGTGTCATCACAATATGTGGCAATCGCTTTAAAGAGTTACTCGCATAATAAGCTTGCGAAGATTGAAATAGTATCTAAATTACTATCCTTTTTTATTGCATTATTCACAATAGAACATGCTATATATTGCTTAGTGATCTCGAATATTGCATTTTATATTTTCAGACTGATTGGTCTATTACTCTATTTCAGCCCGCAAAGTAAATTAAGCTTATCTTTTGACGCCAAAATTGCTATCGATATCCTCCGATATGGAATATTTGAAGTTGGCTCTCAAAGTCTAAATATTATTCGAAAACAATTAGACATCATCGTACTTTCTTCAACGCTTACCACAAGTGATTTGGGTATTTATCATGTTATCAAACAACTGGCGAGCAGACCTGCTCAAGCCTTGCAACCTGTGGTTAATAATGTAGCGTTACCTACCTTCGCCATATTGCAAAAGAATTATCAAGAACTCAAAACTTGTTATCTAGACTTCATAGCGCTCCAATCACTCGCATTATCATTTTTTTACGTTCCCGTTGTTATTTTTTCAAAGTGGGTAGCTGAATTACTTCTTGGTGATACTTATGCCTCAATGTACTTTTTACTATCGCTACTGGGTGTTTTCTGGTTCCTTCGTGTTGCTGGTAGCAACCTTATCGGCCCCTTGGTGTTAGCTACTGGAAAAACAAAAGCAAATTTTTACTGGAATTTAGGCGTACTAACCCCCAGTTTAGTAATTATTTTAGTATCATCTAAAGACGGAATCATCACGCTAGCATATACGCTAATCTTATTTCAGATGTTAATTATACCCATAGTTAATATCGCTGTAGTAAACCAAGTTATAAAAGTTACATATTTGGAACTGATAAAATCAATTGGGTTTCCTTTAATGCTTTATGTATTACCCATTTCACTACTATACTTGATAATACAAAACTACTCTTTCAATCATTTTTTTATTAGGGAGATTATTGTAGTAATAATTAGCATATGTGTAATGTTTGCCTGCTTAAGATTTAATTCTAGGTTAAGAGGAAGCGTACAGAGATTGATAAAAAAATAACTCACTTAGCTAATTATTTCGAACGAATTTCTTGATATTCCTTCTGTATTTTTCTAAAGGATTTTCTATAAATTTGATGCTAAAGATAGACACGATTAAACATAGAAACAAAGAAAGCAACATTGAAAGAATTCCTTCATAACTGAACCCCAAAACAGGTTCACTCCACAACAGCATGGATGATAAAAACCCCGCTTGCCAATGAAACAAATATATTGGATAGCTAAAACGTCCAACCTCTGCATCTATAAATTTTAGCCTCGACGAAAAACTAATATTTATTAGCAGTACGATAACCAAAGAATTGAGTATATAGTTTGAATAGAAAGTTAGATAGAAAAAGAAACTAGAGTGATTTTTATAGACAACAAACCCACCAAGGCAAGCATTGAATATAGTGATTGCAATGACAAAAAATAACAGCCTATGGCTAGGCGATTTTTTTAAAAAATTGATTTCATTTTGGAAGTGGTAAATTAAAGCACCGAGAGAAAATGGGAGAGTACCAGCTATTAAAGAGCTATATCTCATAGAGTACGAACCATCAAAGCAGTGAGTTGCAAGCATGTATAGACAACTACAGCCGAACCAAATTGCTGAAAAGCCTTTGGTTTTACTGATCCCAAATCCGACCAGTAAATAAAAAAACAGCTCAACTGTTAGAGCCCAAGTAGGAGGAGAAATTCTAGGCTCTATTTTATTCGGAAAAAAATCAAAATACACTAAGGAAATGTTCTGTATCCAGCCTGAAACATCGTTTGGAATATAAATAAACCTTCTATAAGATTGAGACAATGCCTCTCCATAATAGAATATAATTAGCAACGATATTAAAAGAACAAACCAATAAATAG
This sequence comes from Alteromonas sp. ABH4_454, assembly GCF_056311775.1. Classification (NCBI taxonomy): domain Bacteria; kingdom Pseudomonadati; phylum Pseudomonadota; class Gammaproteobacteria; order Alteromonadales; family Alteromonadaceae; genus Alteromonas; species Alteromonas sp. ABH4_454. The sequence goes on from NZ_CM149972.1 coordinate 3,876,025, forward strand.
GAAAGAGCCTTAGCAATCTATTTTTTAAAAAAGCTAACAAACCATATATACTATATCCATAAGACTCGTTCATTATAAGTGTCATTAGATATCCACTGAGAATGAAGAATCCATGTACAGCGAAGTGGCCAATAACAGGAACTGAACATAAGTGATGCAGGACAACGACAAAAGCTAAGAACGTTCTATATATACCAAACATGCACTGCACCTGTCCTCAGTCTATAGGAAAGTAAATCATTAACTTTTGATTGCCTCACCAAAGAAATCATTGACGAAAGACATATTTTTTCTATATTCGTAAAGCACAAAATCTTTTTGATAAAGGCGACGTAATATATCTAAACTCGTTGAGTCGAGTGCTGACCTGCAGGTCCTTTTTCCTCTAGTTTTATTTTCGTGCTTAATCTTTGGCGCGTCTATGTTAAGAAGCAACGCTAACTCTACATCAAAATTTTCGAAATCAAGAAGTTTATTGACCATGCACAAATCATTATCCAATATAAATTCGGTTTGCGGTATGAAATGAAAGTAGCTCATTAAGCTGCATTTTCGCTTTCGAGCTAATGAACGGGTAAAAGCATTCACATCATTGAATGGTTTAACATATCGCTTACCAATTTCATTATCTATCGGGTTTCTACCTCCTCGATGTAAGTAGTCATAGGCCGAAAGAAAACGTTCGACTGGCTCTCGCACTATACAGAATTTAACCCAGTCTTCATAATTTTCACCACCAATACTCTTCCATTCAGACCAAGTTCTATGGCCAACGCGCATATTGTCAAACGCGAGAGCTTCAACAGATGTACCACCATTTTTCGGAATATGAACGAAACAGAGGCCAGTTTCGTCAAAAACTCTCTTTACGATTGGGTTATAATGAGGCTTTGACTTTTGGTTCAGGCTGTCAAAACTAGCGAACTTCATTTTTAATAAGCTATTAATTCTTCTTAAATTCACAAACTTACATATCCATTTCAAAAATTTAGAAATCCTACTAGACGGTAGGAATTCACACCTCTTAATGTTTTCAAATGCTTCAAAACTTATCTTACTCTGGCTATTCTTCTAAAATTCCATGCTATGGCACTGCATTTTAGTTACATCTTTTTTTGAGTTAAGTACACGTTCAACTGGTGTCTTATTTTCCTTGCTCGATAACATACTTGTTAACAAAGCAATAAGCTTTTCGTTCCTTAAAAGAACCGATAATATTAGCCTTACAAATAATACTCTTGAAAAACTACCCCAGTCGTTCTCAACAAAAAGTTCACTATGTTCATTACACAGTTAGAAAATTTCGATTTTCAGAGAATGATGTATTCTAAAATATTAAACGTTATTGTAACTTATACATCACTGGACATAAAAAATGAAAAATAGTTTATGGATAACACAAGAGTTCACCTCAACATTTTTCTACCCGTCGCTTCCAAAGGGCTTTTAAACGACGCTGAGATTCTCTCCTCTGCATGGTGCTCATGCCTACCCAACACCAATATTCATATAGTATCTAAAAACAAAGGTATTGCCTTCGTTTTCTTTCAACTTATTGGAATTGTCTTTCGAAAATTCACCTTTAGGAAACAAATCGCATTTCATCTTGAAGAGGTGCAAAGTGGCTTGAAAAGATTTAATGATTTAAACATTTTTATACCAAATCAGGAGTGGCTACGAAGCTTAAGTGCCGCGGAAATGGCTAAAAGTGATGTAATAACGTTCGTAAAAAGTAAGTACGCACTTGCTAAAATAAAAAGTGCAGCTTCTGAAATCTATTATCTAGGCTTTTCCTCCAAAGACATAAACTTACCAAATGTTAAACCTGACTACAGCAAGTTTTTGCATGTGGGAGGCAAAAGCCCCCAAAAAGGTACTTTGGCAGTTTTAGAATGTTGGTCTAAACACCCAGAGTGGCCACAAATAACCGTAATATCTTCTTTGGCTGAAGCTGCAGAATTTTCTGAACACGACAACATAAGGTTAATAACTAATTTTATACCAGATAATGAGCTAAAAAATATAGCTAACACTCACGGTATACATTTGTGTCCGTCTGAAGCTGAAGGTTTTGGGCATACAATTGTAGAAGGGCTTTCTACAAGTGCGATTGTTTTTACAACTAACAACGGTGTTATGGCTGAATTAGTAGCTGATGAAGGCTGTCTTATTGAGTCTCACAGTAGGGAGCAACGATATTTCAGCGATCTTTACGAAATTGAAGTAGCCGATTTAGAAACAAAGATAGAGGAAATATTGCAAACAGATATTGAACAACTGAAAGCCAGAGGCGAACAGTCGCGCGAAAGATATGTCGAAATAAACTCTAATTTTCACGATACTACTTCAAACCTTGTCTCGAACGTGGTTTTACGGAAAATTATTAAGAATTAGTCGCATCAGAATTGTAATTTGCTCTGTGGATGTCCTCAAGATTTTTAAATTAGATTTTGGTCTTGTGCCAGTGCTGCCCTAAGTAAAGCGAGCCATGCACTTCTTTCATTATTAGTGGCGACGCAGGTGCTCACCTTAGCAAAAAGAGTACATCTTGCAATAACTAACAGTCTTATGAATTGAATATAGGGATTACCAGAAGAACACATTACTCACTGCAACGTATTTTTGAAGTTCAAGAGATACTCTCCTTATCTAGTTGTACTTCCCCCCGCCAAAACAGTTGCAAATTTAACCACACAGGTTAATATTCATACAAAGGAAGTAAAAAGTTCTGAAGGATCAGGATGCTTACCATCGCACTCGATAAGCATGCTTGTCGCAAACGCCTTCCCTGTCTCCTTCTAAAACGTTTTGTACTAACAATAAAGGTCTGCTGGTCAGAATCAACATAACAAACGCAGAGGGTATTTCGATGATATTAGCCAACACTCCAATTGGTAGGAACGTTGTTGACAAAGCGGTTACGGGCTGGGTTAACGACCTGAAAATGTTAAACTCCTCAAAGAATGTGCGGCAATTTAACTTTGTGTACTTTTCTTACCGACCCGACTACTCCTTCTTATATTTATCTATAAAAACCCTGGTACGTTACTGCAAAGAGATAAGAAAAATATATGTATTTGTAGACCAAAAAGCGCCTTTTTCGGAAACTGAAGAAAAAGAGTTGAAAGCATTGGACGAAAGGCTGACATTCAAGAAAATATACAACTTTTCATGGGCATCTTCTGAGTCGACAATGGCAGAGTTTGGCGCTTTTCTTGACGTTTGTGAAGAATGCCCTGAAGGAGACTTCGTCGCTAAAGTAGACTCCGACATACTATTTTTTGAAAGCTCAAAATTGAGCCGTATCGCCCGTTCAAATTTACTTTCTTTCGGCGACGGGCATTGGGACAACTATGAATTCTACCAAGGCGGTTTATATATTATTGACGCTCAACTACTGCGGCGAGTTTTAGCTAAAGTTACACTGGAATACATAGACCACCTTGTCGCTCATGAACTCAACAATAACCAAGGCGAAGATCGAGTGATAAGTCATGTACTACGTAGCAAAAATGAACTTTACTATACACACTTGATGTTGTTTCCTAGCGAGTACTCAAGGCTTTCCAAGCTCAACCGTTTTGTCCGTTGGGACTACTGTGCAATGCATTTCATTAGAGACAAGAATTCAATGCCCCTGATGTACCAGAAGTTTTGCAGACAATGAGCATACACACTAAAATATAGCTAAAGGTAAGATGACAACGATACCAATTAACGATACTTCCACAAATGCTTACAATTAAACGGTAAAGCCCCCTATCTAAATAACTTTGGCTGTATCTGCAATTACCAATTTAAAGTGAGCCTTTTTGTTTGTATGCTATTGCATTGAATAGAATAAACGGACTTTCAAAAAAATGAGTTTCACTTTGTACTTTGTGCGTTCTTTGGAAACTATTTTTAGTTTTTTGTTGTTTTTGATAACAACTAGCTGTTTTATTTTGTGGCCGGCGCAAAGCTTAGGAATGTCGTTTGCAGATCTTAATGCTGTCTTTCCGTTTATTGTCTTTTTTTCTGCCGTGTTGGCAGTGTTAATCAAACTGAATACTTTCAGCGCAGTCATTGTTCCAACGGTAAACGCTCCCACCGATAAAGTTAGATCACGCTCAAAAAGCCAATTAATTTTCTGCGTTATTACTTTTGTAATAGCTCTTCTCATTACAGCTTTTGGCATTGATGATGAATTTAGCTATACATGGTTTATTGCAGCAACTGGTAGTGCAACGCTATTATTGTCTAACGTAGTCACGAGCTATCACAAAGCTATCGTCTCTTCAGAACAAGCACCGAAAAGTCACGTAATATGGTTAAGCTTGTGCTCTATATTGTTGATGTTTCTATATTTACTAAGCAATGTAAATAATGCCGACGACACACATTTCATTTCTTACATAGTAGGGCTTTTACAACACCCCGACGCCCCCCTTTTTTCTATTGATACCATTTACAATGAAAACTTACCGAATCACATTTTTGCACTAAACCTCGGCCAAAGTTGGGAGTTTATTATTGCCGCGTTATCGTATTTTAGCGGCATTGACCACCTCACTTGGTACTACACGATTGCGCCATGCATACTGGTTATCTTTGTACCTTGGGTAACTTATTCTTTTGTCAGACATTTTGCACCGCAACAAGCACTGTTGGGAACTCTTTTCTCACTCACTTTTTTGCTTCTTTGGTCTACTCATAACCACATGCACGGTTTTTTCTTTATACCTCGATTTTTTCAAGGTAAAGCGTTGCTTCTTATGCTATACGCGCCGTTGACTTGTCTAATGGTTTTATTATGGTGTAGAACAAATTCCCGTCGTTACTTGATAGCAACAGGTTTAGCGATGGTTGCTTGCGGTGGAGTTTCAAGTACTGGCTTCTATATTGCAGGGCTGGTAGCCGGTATCTCACTTCTAGCATTTTCCCAATGGAGTATAAAGGTTTTATTGAAGAACCTTGCACTCTTAGCTTTGGTTAGTTTGCCTAATTTAGTGATGCTAGTGGTCGTAAAAACGGCAATAGCAAAAGTAAACTCATACTCTCCAGTTTCCACATTAGCTAACGTTGAAGAAAATTTAGCGTTATCTTCTACGTTACCTACAGTGCTACCAATGCAACCTGCTGAACGTCCAATTTCATCAATGTATTGGTTGTTTGGCGACAATTATTCACTCTTTATCATATTAAGTATCGTTTTCGTTGCTCTGATGGCGTCTTACGCTTCGCAAACTAAAGAGCGACTACTTTCACTTCGCTGGCTAGGCCTAATAATAATACTCTGCTTTAGTCATCCATTAGCAAGCTTTCTCGGCAATACCATAGGTCCTGGCAACCTTATCTGGCGCTATCATTGGGCAGCTCCGCTATCACTGGTCATCGCGCTAAGCAGTGCGTTAATAATTCAAAATTCAACCGCAATATTGCGTTTTTTCGTTCCAAATAGCCCTTTGCTAGCTAGGCATGCGAAAACATTGTCATATCCGGTTTTATTTTCAATCTTTGCGGCCTTTATAGTACTTAATGGCAGCTATGCTTTACAAAGATATTCATCATCCTTCATTCTTCACAAAGTTCCTTCCGAAGCCATGCGTGCTGCGAAAGAAACGATTCGCGTTACATCAGAATCCGATACTATTGTCGCGCAAGATATTGTCGCACAAATGCTCCCCATGCTACCTAGAGATGCGAAGCTCATAGCTTCACGACCTCTATATTGGAGCCAGCCATATTTTTCATCAAAAGAAACGAAATTAAGGGAACGCCTACAAACGCTAACAGATAGCCTAAATAGTTTAACTGACGAGCAGTTAATGTTATACCAATCATCTCTCAAGCTTGCAGGTATAACTGTTATTGTGGCCGAATCTTTACCTCCAAAAATCATAGAATCTCTTTCCTTGAAGCCTTTAGCACAACTAAATGCTTGGGGTATCTATAGAGTTATAGGATAAACAGCGCTGATGTCGTATTCTCAAGCTTTACGCTCGATCATAACTACTCCATCTTTACTTTCTAGCAAGAAGCACCTTTTTTTACTTAGCCATATGAGAGCTAATACGAGTCTAATGGGGCATTTGCTCGGTAGTCATAAGCAAATTAATGGCTATTACGAAATGCATATAGGCTATTACAGTTTAAAAAGCTTAATGCGCCAAAAGATACTTTATTCCCAAGAACATAGCATAAAGCAAAACAGCGTCTATATGTTTGATAAAGTTCTTCACAACGAGCACCACATCAGCGAGCGTATACAAAAGCACCCTAAAAGCCACTTCCTTATAAGTATTAGAGCGCCAGAATTTACCATCCCAAGCATTGTATCCTTGTACCAAAAAATAAATCCCAGCCATGAATTTACAAACCCTGAATTCGCTGCTGCGTATTACTGTGAAAGGCTTGAACTTCTTGCTGATATTGCTTCGGTTAAAAATTTCAACTACTTATATTTTGATGCAGATGCAATCAAATCGAAACCAACTCTAACACTACAAAGAATTTCTCAATTCCTTGAGCTTAAAACCACGCTATCTACAAAGTATGAGAAAATGCATAACACTGGCAAAGAAAAAGCTGGAGACTCTTCGAGTTCACTTTTGAAAGGAGAAATAATTCAGTCGGAACTCATGCCCGTTCATGTTCCTTACGCAGAGAGTCCATATTTCAAGCATTGCCAAAACACTTACAACAGAGTGAGAATATTGTTGGATTCCAAAGCCCAACAAAGCGTACTCTTATAACTTAAACTGTGGTTAAAACTCGCAAATTTTAAAGAAGTCGATAACAGAATAATGACAAAAGAAATTGTTTTAATAGATATGGTTAGCCATAGTGAAATGCATTTACCTTTTAACGAAGGTTACGTTAAGGCAATGTCACTTGCGTATCCTGACAAAGCCATTACATTTGCAGCTTGCGATGGCCATGTAAAAAATATAAGGGCGCAAGTTGGAGCACTTTCTAACGTTAAATACAGAGTCATCCCTCAATTTGATGAGTTACTTTCTCATCATTCTTATCACCACCCTATTTATGGAAGAAGAGCCGCTCGATATTACACAAAATGGCTGTCTGACAATTTTAACTTAGAAAATATTGATTTAATCACTGTTCTTGGTTCAAGAGCGCCAGTAATTAATGTCTTGAAAAAGTTTTGGAAAAACATGGCCGGGGAATGCCATTTCTTACAGCATAATCAACTCGGAATAAGCAGAAGCTGGCGTTCTCGAAACCCTATAGAACGCTATTTCGATTATATCTCTGTCCTGAAGCGAGGATTGCCAAAAAATCAAAAGCTATTAGTGCTGGAACTGGGGTTGGACGATGTTATTTTAGACATAGCCCCTGCTATGAGGGGCTCAGTAGAAGTTGTTGAACACCCAGTACTTGAATCTGAATGGTTACCCCCAAAAAATTTAATTGCTGGAGAACCTATTAAAATTGCTTTCTTGGGTCATTGCGGAAAAGGGAAAGGATTTGACGTCTTTTGCAAAATCGCTAAACAGTTTAATAGCGATAATTTAAAATTTTATGCAATAGGAAAAGAAAATACTGCTCAAGCCTCAGAATTTGACACCTCTGGATTAGCACTGCCCCCTCACAAAACCCACTTAGCGAGAGAAAAGTTCGTCGAACTGCTTGGAACGATGGATCTTGTGTGTCTCCCACTTCCAAATTCAGTATCATATGTTTCGAGCGGAAGTATAATTGATGCATTTGCCGCAGCAAAACCGTTGATAACAACGTCAAATCAATCACATATTGCTATTAAGGAAAAGTATGGCGAGTTCGGCATACTGAGGTCTGAACAGTCAGACTTGTTTAAATTTTTTCAGGATTTAGCAGACAAGCCGGAGCAAATTCTCGCCTCTTATGAAAATTGGAAAAGAAACACTATTAAAATTCGCAAGGCTCGCGGAGAACAAGAAATCGCGAAGCGAATCAAGTCAATATGCAGCACTTAGGTTCTTTTTATCCAGTCTCTTAAGGTCTCAACAGGCTTGTGAATGCTCATTACAGTAAGTTGACCAAAAAATAGCATGAAAGGTATCGAGATTATTGCAAACATTTCAGTTCGCTTAGTAAGCTCAACGCCTAACTGTGCCGCACCGTAGAACACTAGAACACCGACAGTCCAATGTATTAGATATATAGGATAACTAAGGTCCCCCATTTTTTTATCAAAATTTAGCAATATTTTGTTTTCCACCTTGACGTGAGTTAAGACAGCAAGAAGAAGACAGTTGATTAAAAAGTTCAAGTAAAAGCCAATGGATAAACCTGATCCGTTTTTGTACTGCCAATACCAGTTTAATAGAACAACGCCATATAAAAGAATAGCCACATCAAGTCGCGCAAAACGTCCTATGGACTGCCCTATTTCATCCTTGTAATGATACATTAGTGCTCCCGTAGCGAAGGGGAGAGAAGCAGCAGCTGGATGAAAATAGCCATAGTCCCACCATGGCAAATTTGTTGTGAATATAGCGACTGTGTATATCGTTCCTGCACCGAACCATATCCAGGTTCTTGTCTTGGTCTTTGAGAGCCCAAGCCCGATTAAAGCGTAATAGATAATTTCTACAGTTAATGCCCAAGAGGGTGGTACGAGCGCAGGCGATTTATGATCGAAATTCATTAGTGTAACATTTGAGAACGTGTTAGCTATTCCTTCGGGCCAACGCAAATTGAAGATAACTGCACTGGTAGCCTCCTCTCCAACCAGCAATAAGGTTACAATACTCAGTAAGCAAGCTGCGATATACAATGGATAGATACGAAGCATTCTTGCAATAGCATACTTTTTCACTCCCTGCCTGTCATAACCATAGTTTTGCTGCATTATAAAAGTCATCAAATAGCCGCTTAAACAAAAGAAAGTAAAAACTGCATACTCTCCAAAACCCGGCCAACCAGCCAAATGCAAGAAAACTACCATGAATGCTAATATTAATCGGTATGTACCAAACACGAATTTAGCCTCTACATTGTTTAAGTTCAGTTGATATAAATTGTAGTGTTTGCTCCCGAATCTCAGCCATTAGGGCGGAATAGCCTGCGCTATTTAAGTGCAACTCATCACTGCTGAATTGAGATAGAAGCTTTTTCTTACCGCTTAGTTTATGATTCACACTTACAAACATCGTGTTATTAATTTCGGCAATAGTTCGCAATTGCATATTTAAGTCTTCTACATACGCACTGTCATTTGGGCGCTCAGTGTACATTACCTCTAAAATAACTAGCCTTTTATCTCGTTTCTTAGCAATACGAACCAGTTTATCAATAGCATCTGCAGCATCATTGGGCATGTCTTTTTTCGTCCGGTTTATACCGGCCATGACTACCAGTACACAATGGTCATCACTTGAGACTTGATCTCGATACATTGAATATACTTGGCGAGCTTGATACCCATCAACAGCTATATTTCGAATTTGCCACGGTTTCAAAGACCAAATATCTGGCCAACCGTCAAACCTAGCGAGGTGGGAATCGCCAAGTATTAGCACTACCGGGCTGGAACTGTGAAGAGATAAATAATTCATTACGGCTCGTCTTGCATTATCAATAGAGAGAAGCACTACAGCAGTTATAATTGCCCCCAACGATAATATACTTAAATGCCCAATGATTCTTTTAAGCACAATTTTCACCCAACTTTTTGTGAAGCATTATTGGTAAAGCCTTAAGTTTTTTCCACCAAAACTCCCATGTAGGGTCGAACTTCGCGAATATTCTGAGGAGTATTGATAGCGCTATCGAGTAAACTACTGCTCCAATTACTATATTTCCCACCAGTGCTAAAAATGACAGTTCAGTAAAATGATAGCCATACTCTAGACAACTCCACATCGCAAAGGCGGCTGTGGATGGTAGTAAAAGTACGCTCAACATTTTCTTGATAGATAAGCCAATCGTCAGCCGTGTAAAAATCAGTATGCATAGGAAGGCGATTAGCGCAACGATACCTCTAGCCCAAGCAAACTCAGACAATTCGCTAAAAGTGAACAAACAGAAAGCACCGACTAGAAGTGTTATCCCCATTGCATCACTGAAAAGGCTATATTGAGTCTTATTGAGATAATCAAATAAGTTGTTAGTAATTGCTGTTAGGGGATAAGGTAGCATCATGACACTTAAAGCAGCCATTACAGGCGCAGTGTCTGCCCACTTTGGCCCTAAGATCACGTCGCAAAATTGAGGGGCAACAAACCAAATTCCAACGATGCAAGGCATTACAAAACCATAGACCAAACCGAAGTATTTGTAAGTTTTATCGAATAATTCCTGTTTATTGTTCTTATAGCCCGCTAAGGCTGGAAACATTGCTGTAGACGCTGGAGTTATTACTTCGGCAAGAGGGAGCACTGCGAATTCAAGTCCAATACTATATTTGCCTACAGCGCCATTATCGAATAACCGCCCCACAAGAAATGTATCAAGTTTATTACGAGTGTACCCCAGCACAGCGCGCGCCATTATTTTACTAGAAAATCGTAGCTGACCTTTTGCGATATTGAAGTTAATCTTAGGACGGTAGGATGATATTCGATAAGACCCGATGCAATATACCATCGCATTACATACCCCCCCCGCCACGAGGGCCCAGTAATTTTGTAACCAGAACGCAAACACCAGCATCACGGCTGTTGAGACCAGCTTTGCACTAAGCATCAAAGCAGAAATACGCTTAAAATCTAGCTCTTTTTCAAATTGAACTAAACCAATATTATTAAGCGCAGAGAAAATGCCTGAACAAGCCACAACTACAATAATCAACTGAATTTCAGGGGCATTCATAAAGTCTGCAAGAAAGCCTGACAACGCAATAATCAAAAAAATTAAAGCGATCTTAAGTAGCAAAGCGACTGTCCAACTCGAGTCCATTGCTTGTTTATCGAGCTGTGTCTGAGATATTAAATACCTGTTTATACCGATGTCTGTTAAGGTCTCAAAAAAGCCGATACAAATGGTTGCAAGCGCGACCAACCCGAATGCAGAGGGGTCTAACAACCTTACTAGAACAAGCGTGCTACCTATTCCAATAAAACGAACGCCCCACTTACCGAGCAAATTCCATAGGTAGGCCACTGTTAACTTTTTTTGAATACTCATTTTGCGACACTAATAGCTTTTATTTTTTTTGAGGTACGCGTGTCCAGAAAAGTATTCAGTCGGTTATCAGTCCTAACATGCTCAGGTTTGTGATAAGTATACAGATTAACTACATTGCGCGGCAGTGAAGCAAAGTCATCACTTTCAAGAATAAGGTACTCTTTGATGCAATTTTGTTGAAGGTGTCTCAAGCTATAGCGTTGTAGCCTACGCCAGTACATCTTAATATTTTTGAATGAATTGGGAATCAGCCGATGGTAGCCGAACAAGGCTCCTTTTACACCAACCATCAATCCATCTTTAACTCCATTGCTCAATCTAAAGTCACATTGAGCAACCCAAGCTAAAAGGCTGTCATCGCCGATCAAACCGACAGGTAGCATAAAGCCTGTTTGTTTAATTTTTTTATGGAATAATGGCGTGATAGCATAAAAGTTACCACTTAACGCTTTACCATTAAGCGTATTTCTGGTGATAACTTCGCTGTAACGACCGATAGGTTCTGGTATAGCGGCTAGAAGATATGCATCAATATTTAATTTAGCGCCCTCCAAAAAAGCGACTAAACTTTCTGCACTTATTGTGCAGTCACCATCGACCATAACTATCAGGCTTTCACTATTCTGAACTAGCTCATATATAGCAACATTCCATGCATTAGATTTATCGCCTAACTTAATATGCTTAGCGTCGAAATTATTTCGGGTGGAACAAAAACTATCGATAACAGAATCTGAACTATCTGAACTTCCGTTATTTACGATATGGACTTTGGAAGCTGTAGAATTTGGAATGCGAGCTAAAGCCACTTCTATGCTTTCTAAGCATGAAACAATAAAGTCTTCTTCATTATGTGCAACCACACACACTTCAATGTGACGTATCATGGTACGTTTATTTCCTCATCAGCACATGCTTCTAACAAACTTTCCCAGCGGCTTATTATAATCTCCGGAGTGAAATGAGACGCTCGTTCAAATGAACGTTCCGAGTAAAATTGCCGATCTGATTTACTTTCGATCATTAACGCTAATTCTCTAGACAAGGCACTTACATCTGCTAATTCAACGACTTTTCCATATTCCTCGTTAATTATTTCGGCTGGCCCCATAGGACAATCGAAAGCAATAACTGGCACACCATGCGTCATAGCTTCTACGATGGTTAAGCCGAAGCCTTCATAGCGAGAACTGCAAACAAAAATTCCAGCATCTAAGTAACACTCTTTCATGTTTGAAGATGGGCCGTCAATCTGAATACTTTCATCCTCTTTAGCTGCTGACAAGAGTTCTGCTTTCGCACTGCCATTAGGGCCTACTATTCGAAGAACCCAATCTTGACGCATATCGCTCGACAAGCTCTTCCATGCTTTTACTAAAAGGTCAAACCCCTTTTGCTCAGTGTAACGTCCAGCAGACAACACGACGTGGACATCTTTATATGGATTAAGTACAGGTAATGGCAATGCACAAGGGTTTGAATGCACGACAACAGTAGCTCTGCACTTATACTTATTTTCCCACTCTCGTTTATCCTGCTGAGTTAATACAACGATAGTTTGAGCAAATTTGGCAGCCAGCCTCCTAGCAAACCAACGACTACCAAATCGAGTTTCAATACGAGAATTAAAATGTTCCCATACAATCCTCTGGCAATTTTTACCAATTGTTGCAGGAAGACTTAACAGTGCCATCTGAGAATCTGAGGCTATGATTGCATTCGGTTGATTCTCGCTTAGGATTTTTCGTAATGCATAGACTTTCTGTGGCAGTGTTTTGAACATATTCGCAGTGTCACCGCCGAGAAATTTAACCTGAACGTCGTTTGATAGGCTGAAAGCAGGTTTCTTACCAGTTTGCTGCACCGAAATCAGAGTAACCGTGTGTCGTTCTGCTAATTGATTACAAAGCTGAAGAGTGACTCTCTCGGTCCCCCCCATAGCAGTATAGTCATGTATTAATATGGCCAGTCTCATTACCAAACCTTGCTTGTTGCATTGTTCTCGCTCGCACTTCTGCGACTCTTTTTTCTTCACCTTTAACGACAGCGGAAAGTGCAGCAGTCATTCCTACGAGCGCAAAAAACAAATCGTTATAAGCTGAACTAAGAGCTGCGCCAGCAGTTAAAAAGGCAATAAGCGAAAGCCTGAGCATTTCTGCTAAATTGACATGCCAAAATACTTTACTTGTCTTTGTAATCCCGCTAAGGGTTTTCAATGTAATTAGTACAATGAAACCATACCAGATAGCACCAAGAAAACCGTGGTCTGCCAACACCTGAAAGTAAATACTGTGGGCGACAAAAACCGTATCACCAACATTTAGGGTCGCACTTGGTATCCAAGACAACGTTTCCCAATCTGCAATAAGACTGTTGATCGTCCCTCTATTTGTAAATGTAGAATCAAATCCACCTCCAAAAAAAGGATGCCTAATAGCCATCAGCATAGCAAGCTTCCAAGACTTTAATCTGCCTTGGAAAGATCCATCCTCCCCTGCATCGCCGATGGTTTCCATCCTGTTGAACCATTCATCAGATAGAATAGCAAGAGCAATCAACCCACCCAAAGACATTACAAACCCATCACGAAACTTGTTTTTCGATTTTAACCAGTAAGCAATGCTGAACACGGCAAGCCCCAGAAAAGCGCCACGAGAATCAGTTCCCAGTACAAACATGACGTTGAAAAATGCTACGCCATATAGTCCGTTTCTAAAATAAAAATTGTCTTTATATTGGCGGGCGAGAAAAATTGCTATTGGAATACACATCAGAGACGCCAATGCTGAAAGGTTATTATCATTGAATGCGGGTGTTAAACCAAAAATGTTGTGGCCACCTAGTGATATAACGAACTTTGCTCCTTCTATCATCGCTAGTGCTCCGAAGGATAAAGTAATACCCCAGGCAATTGCTTCAAAATGCACCTGCTTTCTCACGACTACAGCAATAAAAAAGAACAATAGTAATGTCCGCCAAAACAAATCGAACCTAAACCAAACATAAGGACCATAACCATTATTAAGCATTGTGCTAACAACACAATGTGCAAAAAAGATCACACAAAGAACGAAGATAGCACCACTAGGAGGTTTTTTATTTCCCTTGTTTATCGCGAAGCTAGCCATGGTCACTACGGCGAAAAGAAAGTTCCAACGCACAGATGTCGCCATGCCACCGTGGGCCCATAAAAAGGGAGGCACAAGGGCCGACCAAATCCAGAATGATATTGATAAAAATGGTTTTCTCAACGCTGCGTAAAGTAATAGCGGTAGAATTAACACTAAAAGATAATCACGCATTACTTATCATCGTCCTGATTGTCTATTTTTATAGCTTTAAGTGATAGCCAAACTAGAAGCACAATCTCGAGCAAGAAAACCGTATTGTCTATCACTACAAATGCCTCAAAAATTCATTGATTACGTATTGTGACAACTTTTCGTATACGCGCGAACTGAAGCGATGACTTCCTATAAAGTGTAGTGTAGACACTTTGCCGATAAAATTATCAGGGTCTTTGTTCCCTTTGCCTGTCGATGGGAAGCCGTAATTTGCGTACTTGGGCCATGGCAAAATAAAGGGGTCGTCTGATAAGGAAACCATTAAATTACTCGCGACTTGTTCTGAGCCCCATTCATTCCATTTTTTAGGCCCTACCTTACCCTCTAGCTCTTGAGACAGTGCTTCTAGTCTTTCAAAGCTAGGCCCCATTTTAGGAAAGCCAGTAAGAGCGGAGCATCCACGACAATATTTCTTAAATTTTTCAGATTGTAGAGTCGTAATAGCTCTTTCCGTTTCTACTTGCACATGATTGCCCTGCCACCTTTTAGAAATCGCTGCCATGTACTCAGGGGGCACAGGGAAACTGAAAACAGGGTTTCCAATCGTAAACGCTCTATTCTCGTTAACCGCTTTGGATATTTCGGGAATAGCAGAGATGGTTAACGTGTCAGTATCTACTTGGATTACATAACGCTCTCGAGAGAGTTCTAGTATTCTGACTAACCTTTCCCACGTCCCGCCTCGAGGGCAGTGACCGACATCGATGTCGTTAATATTAGTAATTGTTAAGTCGGAAAAGTGTGCTTTAAACAGGTTTTTATCTTCACCGGTGAGTGAACCATCATCGACAATTTCGATTGCGCAACTTCCCAACTGGTAAGCGAAGCTTTTAAGCGCCAACAGAGCCATATCTACCGCACCGTGATAAACTTGCGATAGTAAGACGACATTAGCACCTTTAATTGATGGGTACATACATGTAGAACGTACGTTAAGCGCAGCCTTCTGAAACCTTACTTTATTTAATTTGGTTATTAGGCTATCAAGAAGCATCAAACTGACCTCGCTTCATAACCCTTTCCTCTGCTAAATTTTCGATGACCTTGGCATTTCCTATCCATTGTAGAGATCTTCGCTCAATCGTCTGAGTAGCAGCCTTGGTAAGATTGTCGACCAGTTCGGGCGATGAAATCATTTTGATTAACTTATCAACCATATCTTCGAGGTTTCCACTTTGAAAAAGTAACGCATTGTGCTCATCAGTTAACAATTCTTTTATATTAGGACTGTCATCTGCCAATATCGCTTTCCCCATCGCTAAGTATTCAAGCAGTTTTAGAGGCGACGCCCATGGCGTAACCGCTGGCTGAAGAGCAATGTCGATTTGACTCAACCAATATGGCATTTTGTCTCTAGCGACTAAACCTGTAGATATAAATTGCTCCGTAAAACCCAATTCATCAGCAAGTTCATTTAGGCTAGGTAACACAGGGCCATCCCCAACAAGCAAAAAAACAATGTCTTTTCTATTAAGGGAAGCTAACGACCGCATGACCTTGTCAAGGTGGTGCCACTCCCTACAAAACCCTACAAACCCTACAACACACTTTTCCTTCAGTTTAGGTAGTCGTTGAGTGTAAAGAGACGGGTCGAAACGAGCCTCATCGACCCCGTTAGGAATTACCTCAATTCGTTCTCTAGGTACCCCCGCATTAAATATAAATTCCGCAAGTACTTGCGTGACGGGCAATACAACGTCAGCATTACGCCAAGCATAATATTCTGACCATCTAGCTAGCCGCTTAAGAGAAAGTCCACCATAGTCAATCCGTTCTTCATACAAAGGAGAGTTGACCTCTAACAGTAAAGGTACTTTACAAAGCTTGGCTGCCCAAATTCCGCCGGTAAAAAATAAGTTATAGCGTTCATAAATAACATCTGGCTTGAATTTCCAGATAGACCACAGCATTTTAAAAAACGCCCAGAAGCTATAGGAGTATTCTATAGACTCATACAGCATTTGAGGTAAATGGTTCTTAAGCTTACTGACAAAACCACCATTGCTGCCGAAACTAGACTGTTCAGTCATTTTCGGTGCTACAATATGAACGTTGTGCCCCAGCTTTCGAAGTGCATTTACGATCTCCTCGATATGAACATATTGCCCGTCTTTGCTGGCAACTCTGTGATGATAGAGTATCTTCATTGACTTATAGTTCTTATTAGGCATTTATCTTGCTCAGCACACCAAGCATTAGGAAGAAAAGGATATTCAGGAAAACCAATTTTTTCCCTACTTTCATATGTTAGATTCGAGGTGTCTAATTCCGGTGTATCAACCTCACCCACTATTATATTTTGCGATATTACAGTTTCTACGTATTGGTTATCTGTAGCTAACATACTGTCATAGCCAATTCTGTCGAATATAAAAACATTTTCTCTAAGTGTGATGCTATTTTCGGTATGTTTTCTTCCTTCTTGAGCATAACCAATCGCTTGTCCATTCGATGACATAGCCCCTTGCTGAAGCAATGATTTGCTCAAAACAAGCTTACCGCCGTTTGGTACATCAAGTAGTCTGCTATCTACACCTGATAGTGATGCTATAATACTGCCGTGAATTTCGGTAACAGCTCCCCTACTTTTGATTTCGTGTCCTTCACTCTTTGAAGCAATAAACATACTATCGTAGATATAAAGCTCTGCTGTATTAGTATAGACACCATGAGCCCGTCCTAAACGTCCCAACTGTTCAAAACGACTATCATAAATAAGGATTCTGCTGGTTTTGCTAGTGGCTTCTAGTACACCATTCTCGCTACTGTGAAAATACACATGCTCTAACGTCAGGTTTGCCCCCTCTTGACGGATACACGCTCCGTTCCGGTCACCTACTGTAATACCTCTGCATTCAATATTTTTAACGGTTAAATCATCAGCATAATTAACGATATACCCTTTTCCTCTTATTGCTGCTTTTTCAAAAACCACATGCCCCTTTCCAATAATGGTAAGACGGTTGTGATGTATTTCAAAAGGTTCAGAATATACGCCTTGTGCAATTTCCAGCGTATCACCATCTTTGAGGCTTTTAAGAGCATTTTGAAGAGATTCAAAAGGTTTCCCATTCACAAAATGTAGGTTAGAAGAAGTGTATTCATCGCTTGGCTGCCATTTCGAAAAAACTGCTTCTATTTCTTGTTGAAGGCTTGGGAACTTAAGCATTTCGTTACGCTCACTGGCCTTCGCCGAAGTATAATATTTACTCAAAATTTTACTTGAAACTTTATCGACTAGGTCTGGACGCAATACTATAAATATAATCAGCACAATATGACCTAATAAGCCCGTATAAAAAAAGTATCTTTTCAGCATGATGAGCGTATTTTCTTTTATGCTCATGATGGCTCTACCTTGTCTTCATTAATTGAGCGGAATAATCTGTAAAGGGAATCACAGCTTTCACTCCATGAAAATTTCTCAGCGTACTTACGCGTTTGAACACGTGAAGGCTTCTCATCTAACAATTGGCGAATTCCCTCAGCGATAGCATCGCTTGAGCGCTCAACTAAAATACCTGCATCTTTTGTCTTAACTACTTCGGGCGTACCCCACACCCTCGTCGCAACAACAGGTGTCCCTGATGCCATTGACTCCAGCAGTACATTTGCCCAACCTTCACGACTTGACGCAAGGACTGAAAGATCCGCACTACGGAACCATTTATTTAAATCCGATTGGCTTAGCGCCCCCAGAAACTTGACTCGCTCACTCACTCCTAACTCTTTGGCAAGTAGTTGCAGTTTCTTCAGGTCGGGGCCGTCACCCGCAATTGCAAGAGTTACACCATCCAGCTTTTTTAGTGACTCAATGACTAAGTGATGACCTTTTCGCTCTATCAACCAACCTACTGAGATAATTAAACTCGGAGTACTTAAACCCAAAGAGCTTTTTAAAGTTTGCTGTGCATCATCATCACTGGCACTGAAAAGTGATAGGTCTACTCCATTTCTTACAACAGTTACCCGTCTGTCATCGACTCCTAGTGCTATCATTTCGTCTTTAAGTGCTTGGCAAACGCTCATCATGTGGGATGAATTCTCGAAAACCGACTGTAGCATTTTTCGAGCTCTTGGATATGTGGGCACTAAATTGATATCAGTCCCTCTTGCAGTGCAGGTAAAAGGAATGTTAAGTCTGCTTGCCACTCTTTCAATAGCAACTCCGTCAGGGTAAAAATAATGTCCATCAATCAAATCGACATTTTTGCGTTTTAGAAGCTTGTGTAATGTTTTTTTGATAGCTTTAGACAAAAAAAATGGAGTTATATACATACCAATTTTTGGTAAGACTACATATTTGGGATGGAAAACTGTAATGCCGTCTATAGTTTCACTGTATGGTACACCGGCATATTTTGCGTATTCGCCAAACTTTTTCCACGAGAAAGGAAACCACGGCACAGGAGCAATTACCGTGGCCGATATTTCTGGGTAAGCACGCAGTAGTTGCTTTAGTCGTGTGTGAACAAAAACACCATGCTTTAGATCGTTTTTGTTTGGATAAAGTGTGCTAATGGTGACAATTTCCATCAACTTTACTCTTTTACGAATTTAGGAGATGTAGAAAAGAGCCCCTGATTTAATTCTACAAGGCGTTGAGCACCAGCAAAGTCACCAGGAGTTCCAATGTCGAAGAATAATCCTTTTGTTTTGAACACATCTATATTTAACCCTTTATTACCTAATACATTTTTTTCAAAGCTAAAACGCTCAGGTTGGTCTAAAAAAGCGTAATGAGAAGTTTTCAACCAATAGATTCCTGCATTAATAAGCCCTTTGCCGCTCTTCCCTTTTTCAGAGAAACCAATGAGCTTTCCTTGTTCAATATTGGCCGCGCCAAAACGAGACAGGTCATTTACTTCTGTGCATACGAGCCCCAGATCGCTTTCGTTTTCACGCATGTCCCGAACAAATTTCGGTAAAGAAAATTCAATAAATGAATCTGCATTTGCAACTATCACATGTTTGTCATAACAAAGCGCCAGCGCTTCCCTAATTGCCCCACCAGTTCCGAGAGGTTCACGCTCAACTGAAAATTCAATATCCCAATCTGCAAAATGATGCCTAACTTCTTCTTCTACCATTTCAGAAAGATGTGAAACTGCTAATATGAAACGTCTTATCCCCTGATTTCGAAAATTCCAGAGTACGTAGTGTAAAAAAGGTACATTATTTACCTCCGCTAAACACTTAGGGTAATTGTCCCCAGTCACACTATGCAACCGAGTCCCTAGACCACCGGCAAGAAGAATGGCTTCCACACTTACTCCTAAGGTTTGTATTTAGCAAACAGTGTTTCTTCGACAATAGCGCATATAATGTGGCCAATGCTAATGTGTGACTCTTGGATGAAAGGCGTACACGTTGAAGGTACGTTTAGCGTTATGTCACACATTTCGGGTAACTTTCCTGCATCACCACATAAAGCAATGGTATGTATGCCCATTTCTTTTGCTTGTTCCACTGCCTTCACAACGTTCGCCGAATTTCCAGATGTACTTATTCCAACAAATATGTCACCTTCTCTGCCATTCGCCTGAACTTGGCGAGAAAACAGATTTTCGAAACCATAATCGTTACCAATAGCTGTTAACATTGAAGTGTCCGTGGTCAAAGCAATTGAAGGCAAACCTGGACGGTCAAAGTTAAATCTGCTTACAAACTCTGCTGCAAGATGTTGAGAATCAGCAGCGCTGCCGCCATTTCCTGCAAACATTACCTTATTTCCCCGTTGCAGCGCTTCTATACACAATTCGCTTGCTTCAACAATTCGCTCTATCAATGCACTATCGTTAAGTATTTTCTGTTTTACCTCAATACTCTTTTCGAAGTGACTTTTTATGTATTGTGTACCGTCCACGCTTTTACCCCAAAATTTGTAAATTGAAAATTATGTACTTGCCCCGAAGTCTGCTTTAGCCTTTTGATGAGCGGTTGCTTGTCAACTGGGTCAACAAAAAGCATCATGAAACCACCTCCACCAGCCCCTGATAATTTTAGAGACTTTGCGCCATTTTCGATAGCCATGGAAGCTACCTCTTCAATATAGGAGTTTGAGATCGAAGATGATGTTGATTTTTTCGCCAACCATGACGCCTCTAATACTCTCGACATACCTTCTATATCATTGCGCAATAGGCACTCTTTCATTTCAAAAGCACTTTGCTTAACCATATGAAGTGCCTCTAATGACTTGTCACTATCTGTCTTTGTTGATGCTTTTATTTGATCATCTATGATCTTACCAGAATCCCGAGACAATCCTGTGAAATAAAGTACGATCTGACTTTCAAGCTCGTTTTGTATGTCGTTTCGGATACGCAGCGGATTCACTAAAACCCTATCTTGATAAAACTCCATAAAATTGAAGCCACCAAATGTGGCTGCGTATTGATCTTGTTTCCCCCCTGACAATTTGCAATCTTCTCGCTCGATTTCATAAGCAAGATGCGCTAGATCATATTCACCGAGAGGTAATTTAAGTAGTTCCCTAAAGGCAGCAAGAATAGCCACAACCATAGTTGAGGAGGAGCCTAACCCGCTCCCTGGTGGGGCATCAGAAAAGGTTATAATGTCAAGGCCAATAGGCTCACCATTGTTAAAGTCTTGTACGACCCGTTTGTAAATAGCTTTATGAAGAATTAATTCATCTTCAACTACAAGTTCATCATGTATGTTCTGTGTATAGGTCTGCTCTATATCTTGAGCTTCAAAACAGATTTTATCGTCATCCCTGGTCTGAATTGTCGCGTAAGCAAACATGTCGAGTGTTACATTTAGTATAAAACCGCCATATTTATCACTATATGGGGATACATCCGTACCACCTCCTGCTAACCCTATACGAAGCGGTGCCTTAGTTCGTACTATCATTGCTGTTTTTCCTTGGGTAAAGTTTATCGAGAGGCTTTAGCGCACCTTCCCAACTATATCGCTCAACTATCCAGTTCCGATTTTTTTCACCGATTGCCGCAGAGCGCGCACTGTCAGAAACCAGGTCTAGAATTGTCTGAGCCATAATATTTTCATCATCAATGACTAAACTCTCTTGTTCCGCTGGTAACGCTATTCCCTCCTGTGCCATAGGGGTCATGACCACTGGCTTGGCCATTGACATTGCTTCAAGCACTTTATTTTGGACTCCCCGAGCGATACGCAAAGTCGCCACTGCGACTAGGGCTTTGTCGATATAAGGACGCACATCGACGACTCTCCCTGTAACAATAACACCTTGGATTGAGGACAGCTTTTTAACTCGCTCCGTGGGTTTCCCTCCAACTATGTAGAAAGTCAGTGCTGGGTGCTTCTCTATTACTAGTGGCCACACGTTTTCACAAAACCATACCACCGCATCTTCGTTGGCCCAATAATCCATTGCGCCTGTAAAGCAAATTGAGGGGCATTCCTCAGAAGGACTATCAGTGTGATCAAACTTAGCAGAAGGGTCAAAATAATCGGTGTCTACGCCATTACTGAGTGTAACTATCTTGTCACTATAAGCGTTGGGAGAAAGTGATTTAAACAAGTCTCTTTCTTCGTCTGTTATAAGCGTTATTGCGTCAAACTCTGAAAGAACCTTTTGCTCTAACTTTTTTAGTAGTTTGTATTCTCTTGCATAAATTAATTGCGAATAGAAAGGCTTGTTTTCACAGTACTGACGCCATTTATCACTGTCTACATCGGCCATATCTAGAACACGTTTTTTGTTTTTGTATTCTGGGAAGTCAATAAACTGAGCCATCCCTGAAGAATATACGAATAGATACTCTATACCATGGTCATTAATAACCTCGTGAACCCAACTTTGTAATTCTTCATTTCTGTAATGTGCAGTAGAAACAGACTCGGCTAACACTAGGGATTTTAAACCACTTGTTAGGTATCGTTTGCGCGTAATGTCGATGAATTTTACTTCTTTACAGTAGGCTTTTACATCGTCTATGTATTTTTTATCAAAATCATCATCAACAAAACTACCCAAATAAAGCTCAAAGCGCTTGCTTAGGTAATTCATAAGATTAAAGGTTGTAATCTTATCCCCTTTATTTGGAGGAAAGGGCATCCTGTGGCACAGAAATAACAAAGGAGGCTTCATGAACGTCTCTCATTTTCTTCTTTTACTAAAAACTGACACAACATCATTATTGTCCATAACGCGGCGGCATGGTCGTATTTCCCGCTAATGTGTTGTTGAGCTTTCTCCAACAAAGCATTTTTATCGAAAATTTCGTGTCTAGAAACACATTCAGAAGATAACAAACTTATCATTTTTTGTTTCAGCGGTCCTCGTAACCATTGAGCCATTGGCACACTAAAGCCCATTTTCTCGCGATATAGAGTGTCCTTGGATAGGAAAGGCTCAAGAGCCTTTTTGAAACTGAACTTTCCTTCACCATTATTCAAATTCAGTCTTGAGGGCAGCCTGAAGCCCCACTCTACTAGCTTATGATCAAAAATAGGAACTCTAACCTCAAGTCCGTGAGCCATGCTTGCTCGATCCACTTTGGTATGAATATCACCCGTAACCCAAGTTTTATAATCGAGATACTGTGCTTCTTTAAGCTTATCCTCAAATTGCTTGCCTTTAAGTACGTTGGCAAATACTTGATTCGAGCTGTATTCGCCAATATGACGCTTAAAGCTTTCATGATAAAGAGTCTTCGCTCATCAAAACGCAGTTTGCTCACACTATTTAGGTAGGCTTCTGAAGAACTCAAAGATAAAGATTGTAATGTCGTTTTTGCTCGTAAAAATTGGGGAGCCCAATCAAGCTTTGGATAAATACTTCCTAACAAACCGAATACTCGTCGCCTAATCGAATCAGGAATAATATCTCGTACTCTTTGTTCATTTATATGGAGGCGATACCTACGATAGCCAGCGAAAAGTTCGTCGCCGCCGTCTCCTGAAAGCGCTACCGTCACATGTTTTCTCGCTAGCTCACAAACCTTGTAGGTGGGGAGAGCCGATGAATCAGAATAGGGCTCATCATATAACTCTACCATTTTGTCAATCAACGAAAAATCTTCGTGATTTACTACCTCTGAGTGGTGTGAAGTTTCATATTGTTTAGCAACTAATGATGCAAATTCGGACTCATTATAGTCAGGAACATCGAAACCTATTGAGAGTGTAGTAACAGGCTCTTTGCGCAGTGCAGACATCATTGCTACGACCGCACTTGAATCAACTCCCCCGGATAAGAACGCTCCCAGGGGAACTTCTGACTCTAAGCGAATATCCACGGCTTCACGAAAACGCTCAACTAGAACTTCTTTGTCTAGTTCGTTGTATTGTGGTTGATCCCACGGTAAATCCCAATATTGTACTTGCTGTGGTAAAGTCTCTGCATTCCCCCGCTGGAACAACAAGTAGTGGCCTGCCTCTAATTTTTGCACTGAAGAATAAATACACTTTGGGTCAGGTACATAACCAAAAGTGAGGTAATCTTCTATTGCTGAATAATTTAGCGTTCGGTCAAACTCAGGATGCGCTTTTAAAACTTTCAGTTCTGAGCCAAAAATCACACTGCCATCAGCAAGTTGAGAATAATGTAGCGGTTTGATGCCTAACCTATCTCTCGCTACAAATAGCTGCTGTTTAACTTCGTCCCATATGAGAAAAACGAACATTCCTCGCAGTTTACTTAAACACTCGACCCCCCACTCCCTCCATGAATGCAGTATAGTCTCCGTGTCACTATGCGTTTGATATTGATAGCCTTTTGACTTAAGTTCTTTAGCAATGTCATGATGATTAAATATTTCACCATTAAAAACTATTACTACATTTTTATCTTCGCTATAGATGGGTTGACCACCGCCCGAGATATCTATTATTGATAAACGACGATGTCCTAAAGCAACTCCATCTCCAAAGTAAAAACCTCCAGCATCGGGCCCTCTGTGTATTTGAGCATTGTTCATGTCTTCTAGCGCTTGTTTAGATACAAGTTGCTCTTTGTCAAAACTGAATATTCCGCTAACTCCGCACATGCCGGTTTCTCATTGGTTATATAAGGATAAATAATCAGAGACCATTTTATCTTCATCAAAATCTTTACAAATTCTTTTACGTGATGCATTTGCGAAACTGCTTAGTAAATCTGACGACTCGAAAAGCAATATCATTGCATCGGCCAAGGCATCTGCATTCTGCGAAGGCACAATTACACCTTCTTTTTGTGTAACTACCTCAGGCATTCCTCCTACGTCAGTTACTATTGCGGGAACACCACTTGCCATAGCCTCTAATAATGTCATTGGTATACCTTCACCGATAGATGACATAACGAATACCGAAAAGCTTCTGTAGACCTCAGGCATATCTTCACGCAACCCTATCAAGCTTATTTTTTTTGACATATTTTTTGAAGTAATGTGGTTTCGCAAAGTCGATTCGCTCTCCCCCTCTCCAACAATATTCAAGCTCGCTTTTTTAGCAAATTCAGCGTTACGACAAGTCGCTAAGCAAAACGCATCTATTAGCAGTGTCTGGTTCTTGATAGGGCTAAGACGGCCCACATGGCCTATAACAAACTCATCACTCGACTTGTTCTGAGGTGCGAAGAGCTCAGTGTCGATACCATTTCTAATTAGCTTTGTCTTACTAGTAGAAAGACCGACCGTATTTTCTAACCACTTATGTAACTCTAATGAAACTGACACCCAAGTATGGATAAATGGCGAAACTAACCTTCTTAATAGCTGATATTTTTTATTGTCGCCAAAGGGATCATATACGTCTCTTCCATGCTCTGCATGAATCCGAACTTTTACGCCAGCTAAGGCTGACAACACTTGGAGCTCTAGCGTCGCAAGGTTATAGCTATGAACCACGTCGGGCTGGTAAGCTCGCAAAAGTTTCCACCATTTAAAAAAAAGTCCAAAGTCTTGACCATCTTTTTTGTCTAACGCTACCACGTTTGCATTACTAGGAAGTAGTGAAGCAAAAGAGTCGGAATAAGAAGTGAGACAGACTACTGTATGCTTATAATTTTTCGGCATACGAGAGACAGTGTTAACTAGTACCCTTTCAAGACCACCGACATGTAGTCCGTATACCACATGAAAAATAGTCTTAGTCATGGCGCAGCCTTTATTTCAACTGGAGGTAAAGGTAAATTTCCTAACCGCTTTAATACAATGTCAACTGAAAGGTTTTCGGGTATTTCTGCAACGACATAATAACCATCGGCTCTTTTACCAGAAATACGATTGAGAAATTGCTGCCACTTTGCGGTTAAAGCAGGAGCTACAGATTGGTTTTCCAGCTGGTACCAAATCAATAGCTTCTTACTATGCCCGTGTACATTTTGAATCTTGATTACTTCGTAAGAATTATTATTTCTACGAATTAGCTCTTTAGCTTTAAGTAAGCTGAACTCGTCATCATTGAATGGTCGATGTAAAGAACTTACTAATTCCTGCGTATCACTATCATCGCGATAGGTTAATCTCAACGGGATGTTATCTAGAAAGCCGCTCCATGTAGGTTGAATAGAATCATCCTTGACCTCCATCCAGCTAAGTGTTCCTTGCTCTACTGGTTGATAGTTAGAATTAAGTAGATAATTTACGTTAATATCTTCAGGTAGCTTCTCATTACTTATTCCAAAGTGGGACAATAATGGAAAGAGAATAACTAACACGGATGCAAAAACTACCGAATTGTTTGCTTGAATACTCCCATTCCCCCCACTGTCTTTTTGATTCACTTGGGGATCGTTGCCGAAAGTTCCAAGAAAAAACAGAATGATTAGAACGAATAGAAAGAAAAACCATCCATAAACTAAATGATCAGCTCCGACAGCATGTTGCATATCTGTAGCATAACCTATGACCATGATACCAAAAGCTCTGATGCCATTCGCAATTATGGGGACAAATGCGCAAATCATTGCGAATAGCAGCCGCTTCCATAAACGTTGATAATTTAGGTAAGCCAAGAGCACGCCTAGTGCAAAAGTTCCTATTAAAAACCTGATCCCAGCGCAAGCTTCTGCTACGTGGAAGGTGCCGTTTGGCAAATAGAGATACAGCCCCTCACGATACACCGGAATACCTACCGCCATAAGGAGTTGGCAGCTAATATCTGCAGTAATTACCTGTAAATGTGGGACAAGTTCTTCTCCGAAAGGAACAGCGAAGTATAGGTAAAAAACGGGAAACGCAATAACTTTGAAAACACTGTTTCCTACTAGCGTCCAGGTGATCAATATAAGCGAGGTAACGGCACAAAAATGTGAAACAAGCTGTACAGACAGTTGCTGCGCTAAAAAAAATAAAGTTTGAGTGATTAGCAGTGGAATAATTACCAACCAAGTAGGGCGGTAATCTAAGCTTTTTAGGCGGATCCTCTTTTCGTATAAGAGATAGAGAGTTATAGGTAAAATAAAAAAACAATGTTTGTAAGTTTCGGACTGAGACCATACTGTCACCATGTGTTGAAGCGTTTGGAAGTAAACGTATCCCCAAACTAAAAACACAAGTGCCCCGCAAGCCAAGTAAGAATTCACCGAACTTTGTCTCATTGACATATATTCCTGCAAAACATCAGCGAACCGCGCTCTAACCTAAAAAGCGGCTTAGGTAAGGTCCTAAGCGCTCAGAAATAAACAAAGGAAGCTTTTTCCAGATTTTGATGAAATACTTATACTTAGGATTATCTGGACTCAAGTTTGGCAGATTATTGGCTTTAACTAAATGACAATAATAAAAGAGTGGCTTTGGCTCAATTCCCCATGTTTTTTTATAACTTCCCGACCCCGAATTGTTTTTACTCCGCCCAAAGTCAAATATCTCGCAGTCACGATTAGCCCTAGCTCGACACATTAGGGTGTAATACATGAAGTCATTACCTCTGCAATGCCTAGCTTCTGGGGTACCGCCTCCGTAATATGGCAACACTGTGTTTTTATAGTAAAAAGATAAGACAGCAGATACGGGCTTTTTCCCATTCTTTATACTCAAAAGCTCTACTTTGTCGCCGAATACTTCCTTAAGCTTTGAAAAATAACGCTTTGGAAATACCGGTGTCCCAAGATTTCTTACACTTTCAGAATAAATGCGGTGTACATCGCTAATGTCAGACGTTTCTTCCGCGGTTAAACCATTCTTTAGCGATTGTCGTATGTTCGCACGCTGCTTTTTCTTTATTGATTGTAATATCGCTTGATCGTCGTCCGCAAT
Source organism: Alteromonas sp. ABH4_454 (assembly GCF_056311775.1). Classification (NCBI taxonomy): domain Bacteria; kingdom Pseudomonadati; phylum Pseudomonadota; class Gammaproteobacteria; order Alteromonadales; family Alteromonadaceae; genus Alteromonas; species Alteromonas sp. ABH4_454. The sequence continues at coordinate 3,903,677 of NZ_CM149972.1, forward strand.
TGGCATTAGATAGGTAGAGTGGTTGCAGTTTAGAGTTATATTCGGGTTATTGTAACGTGGCTTGAAATATCTGAACTCAACGTAATCAACATTGAGTTTACGTCCTAGTTCAACGGCTGCATTCTCCAACTGCAACAACCCGGCTTCATCGTCAGTCTATCGCTCCACCATAAACACAAAATGGTGTCGATATTAAGACATGACCGAATAGCCTGCTTTTCTGTTCAAATAGAGGCAACACACCACAAATAATGTTATTTCTCTCTAAAAATAAATAGTGAGGTGTATGTTTATAAATCTTTGAAATTACTTCTCGCCAGCCACTAAGATGAAAAAAGCTACCATCTTCGTGACTATCAACGTACGCATCCCATAGTTCAAACTCGCTTTTTTCTGTCGCTAGCTTACAAACTCTTTTTGACATCGCGTCTGTTCCTTCAGTTTATAAACATCTTCCATTGTTCCCCATTGAAAATCGTTCAATAAAGAGCGGAGTTTCCCTTCCATGTGACTCAGATTCACGTAGTGACGAAAACGAGACTTCATAGGTACTTTCTTTATGCGAGGTTGCTTGGAGTCAATCTCCCATGGGTGGAAATAAAAGTTATATGGTTCAGTTTCAGACCTCAAAAATTGCTCAATCCTGCGCTTTGATAACCAATAGGGAAAAAGCCTGAAATATCCACCTCCTCCGATACCTTTATTTGTCTCTCTGTTTCTTAAGGTTGGTATTGGTATTTCTACAATACCCTCTGGGCGGGTATGCATAAAGCGGGGCCAGGCCGGAACGCCATACAGGTCATGTTCAATCGGGTAAGTGCTTGACGAATATATAAAACCTAGTTCAGATAGGACTTCATAAACCCACTGAGTGTTCTCGTTGATCGAAAAACTTGGAGCCCGGTAGCCCAAAACTTCCACGCCTGTTGTGTCTTCAAGAATTTTTTTACTTTTGCCAATGTCTTCAACAAAACCTTCTTTGTCTAAAAAGCCGAGACCGAGTATGATCATATCCATGGCTCGCTACTTCATGGCCTTCCGAAACAAGTCTTCGAATAACTCCGGGGCACCTTTCAGCAACCCACCCCAAGCAAAAAAAAGTTGCTTTTACATCATACTCCGCAAACAGATCTATCAATCTGTTAGTATTATCCCCCACTCTCAGTGGAAGTTTCGACCAATCATTTGGCGAAATTGATTTTTCAAATGCCGAAACTTGAAAATAGTCTTCAACATCTACTGTCATTGCATTTTTCAAAGGTTATTCCCGCCAGTAAAGAACTATCTTCCACGCCCAAATAGAACAACTTCAGTTGTCCTGATTAAAATTAATAAGTCGAGTAAAAGACTTTGGTGCTTAACGTAGTACAAATCAAATTTCAGTTTTTCCATAGAGTCAGTAACAGAAGCCCCGTATGGATAATTAAGTTGCGCCCACCCTGCCAACCCAGGCTTTACGTTATGCCTTTGATTGTAATAAGGAATTTCTCGAACTAACTGTTCAACAAACTCAGGTCGCTCAGGTCTTGGGCCAATAAAGGCCATTTCACCTTTAAAAACATTAAATAATTGGGGTAACTCATCTATCCGATATTTTCTAATAAAGTGTCCGATGCGTGTTACTCTATCGTCGTCTTTTGAAGCCCATTTTGCTCCGTCTTTTTCAGCATCAGGGCGCATACTTCTAAACTTCATGATTCGAAATAACTTACCATTAAGTCCTACTCGCTCCTGTTTATACAAAACCGATGTGCCCGTTCTGAAACCGTCATCAAGATAGATAAAAGCGGCAGTAAGTAACATAAATGGCCAAGTAATTATCAATACTATAAGAGCGAGAAATGCATTGATTCCATAATCGAGGGAATCTCTTAAATAATTTTGCGTTGAAAAGCCATTTGAATAAATTACCCAAGAGGGATACATAAGATTAACTACAATTTGCCCAGTTTCTCGTTCCATAAAGTCCAGCAATTCAGTTACTTCAACGCCTCTTAACTTACATTCAAACAATTCTTCTAAAGGCAATGTCCCACGGCGCTGATCACATGCAATAACAACTTCTTCTATTTCGTTGTCATAAATGAACTGACGAAGGTTTTGCTCCAGTCGTATGTGAATAATTTTTTCCGACTTTATGCCGTCTTCACGATTATCGCCAGGAACAGGTATAAATCCAACCAAATCGAACCCTATTCTATCGACATCCCTTCTCATTCGTTTCTCAATAATCGATGCTCTTTCACCCGCCCCAATTATCAACGTTCGGGTTTTCCCCAACCCAAGCAACCCCAAACGTGTCGTGAAGTAACGAAAAACAACCAAAGTGATAATCGAAACAGCGGCCGACGCAGGAAGAAAATAAGGATGAATTTTTAACGAAGTTCCAATGGTTGAACTCACTATCTCAATACAGAAGTAAGAAATACCGACACTAACGAAAATTCGTCTAATTATTCCTCTAAAGGTCTCTCTTAATTTACTTTCATAAAGTCCTACAGAAAGAGAAGATATGACAATGAAGAAAGTAAATAAAAATGTAGTTGTTAAAACCTTGAGAGTATCAACTGAACCATTAAAGTAATAATTATCAAGCATCACATACATTAAATAGGTGATGTAACTCACTAGTGTGAAATCACAGATTACAAGCAAATTAGAACGCTTATTTTGCTTTTTATTGTTTGCAGCCATTAAGTTCAGTCCCTGGCGTTACTAATACATACGCGTCTCAATAATCGTTATATTAAATCAATATACGAAAACAATGAATAGGCCTCGGATCTACTTTTGAACATTTATCAAAGAATAATCTCGAAGTTAGAGCCTTTAAGGCTTGCCTAAATTTTTAATTCAGTTAACAATGATTCTACGAACTATGAGTAAACTTTCGCTTCCAAAAAGGATTTAACAAGGATCGCTCGAATGAAGGTACAGATGTTAAGTTTCAAATTCACTTGCGTAATTTCCATATTACTTTGTTTGTGGAGTTGCTCATCAAATAACGTACTACCTGAAGCAACGTTACACCCATCCTACACAACAGATATAAACGATTACAAGTATCTTATAGGTCCTGGCGATTCTGTAAACATCTTTGTTTGGCGTAACCCTGAGTTATCAGGGTCGTTTAGCGTCAGGCCTGACGGTATGATTACTACTCGATTAATTGAAGATATAGAAGTAACGGGCAGAACACCAACTCAACTTGCAAGGGAATTAGAAGAGCAACTTAGTGTTTATATAAATAACCCTCGAGTGTCAGTAACTATCGGAGGCTATGTGGGGCCTTTTAGTGAGCAAGTAAGGGTGATAGGCGAAGCTACAAACCCAAGAGCCGTGAATTATAAAGAGAATATGACACTTTTAGATTTAATGATATCTGTAGGTGGAATAACAGAGTTTGCAGACGGAAACAATACCCAACTAATACGGATAGAAAACGGGGAACAAAAAGTGTACCGAGTGTTTATAGACGATTTAATTCGGGATGGAGATATTAGTAGAAACGTAGATATGCTCCCAGGAGACATATTAATAGTACCCGAAGCTTGGTTCTAGAACAAAGGGAAGTAAATGTTCGACTTACAGCAGTTGTATGCCCAGATACTCGACTATCTTAAGGGCATATGGATTAAAAAAAGATATATACTCTTCGTTAGTTGGTTAGTTTGCCCTTTAGGATTTTTGTACGCACTTTCCTTACCAGATACATACTCAAGCTCAGCACGAGTCCATGTTGATACACGTTCAATGTTGGCTCCATTACTACGGGGCTTAGTAATAAACCCTAACCAAGCACAGGAAGTAAGTTTAATAGCGAAAACACTTAAGAGCAGAGAAAACCTTGAGCGTATTGCAAGAGAGACAGATCTGGATTTAAAAGCAATCGGTCCTGGTGCTTTTGACCAATTGATTAGTGAACTAGAGAGCGATATTAGAATTAGTTCTGGCGGTAGAAGCAATATTTATAATATTTCTTATAAAAACCAAGATCCCAACATTGCGCGCAACGTTGTACAAGAAACGCTTAATCTGCTTATTGAAGGTAGCCTGGGTAAAAATCGAGTACAATCAGATTCTGCATATCAGTTCCTACAACAGCAAATTGATGAGTACGAGCAGAGGCTCACTGAGGCGGAGATGCGTGTAGCAGACTTTAAACGCAAGTATTCTGACATATTACCTGAGACAGGTTCTTACTACTCTCGACTCAAGTCAGCAGAAAGTAATCTAGCAACTACTAGACGCACCATGGTCGAAATTAAAGAACAAATCGCTTCTTTAAAGAAAAATGTAAAGTTAATGCAAAGCGCAGGCTCTAATGACGGTGCTCTGATTCCAACTCGTTACGACTCGAGAATTGAAGCGCTAGAAAACAAACTAGATGAATTAAAGCTTCGTTTTACTGATGAACACCCAGATGTAATCGAGACTCATAATTTACTAGACAGATTAATAGTGCTGAGAAAAAAAGAAGTAGATAGCTATATTTCCAGCATCGAAAATGCATCTTCCATGAGCGCCGACAACCCATTGTCAATAGATATTGGGCAATTAGAAAGTCAGCTGGCACTATTGCAAGTACGAGAAAACGATTACGAATCACAAATAGCTGAGTTGCAGGCGAAAATTGATTTCGTACCGCAACTAGAACTAGAACAAAAAGCGCTAAACAGAGATTACGGCATAATTAAAAGTAAGTATGAGCAATTATTGCAAAGACAAGATTCTGCCGAATTGGGGAAAAAAGCTGACATTTCAGATGATGATCTAAAGTTCCGTGTTATTTCACCGCCAGTTTTACCCAGACAACCTTCAGGTCCAAACAGGATATTGCTTTACACCGCAACTCTAGTTGTTGGCTTTGCAGGTGGGTTAGGCCTAGCATTTATTGTTTCGCAGTTTTCTCCAGTTTTGATGAGAGCCGAACAGTTGTCTGCACTCGTATCACTTCCAATCTATGGAACTGTTGCAGATCTAGAAATTGCGAGTGTTCGCAAAAAACAAAGAAAACACTTGCTGATATTTCTCACTTTATCTTCAATATTACTTGCGATATATGGTGCCCTAGTTCTACTGTCAATGATGAATATAAACCTATATGAGCGTTTTATGTGATGAGTACTATTGAAAAAGCATTGGCGAAAAACAAAAAAACAAGCGCTGTTGAGAATAAATCAGACGAGTCTTTAGATGAAGTCATGGGCCAGGATACTCAATCGGCCGATACTCCTGCTGAGCCCGAAATTAAAGATAAGAAATCGGAAAATATAAACGATTACTCTGCTGAGAAAACGGTCAGTGTAAATGATGAAATCCAACTAGACTTAGAATCACTTAGCGCAAAAGGAATGGTTGATAATAGCGCTGAGAGAAGATTAATTAATGAAGAATACCGAGCAATAAAACGCAAGATCCTATCAAATGCGTTTGGGCCATTATCAAAAACACTTGATCGTAGTAATGTTGTAATGGTGACGAGTTCCAAGCCGGGCGAGGGAAAAACATTCACTGCTGTAAATTTGGCTCTAAGCATAGCGTCGGAACAAGACAAAACTGTGTTACTTGTTGATGCTGACGTGTTAAGGCCCAACGTTATGAAAACTCTAGGCTCTCGTAACAGAGAGGGACTGATTGAATACCTTTTAGGAGAGAAGCAAAATATTTCAGATGTAATGCTTTCTACAAACATTCCTAAACTAAAGCTTATCGCCGCTGGTAAATCTCACCACTTATCTAACGAACTTCTCGCTAGTGAAGTTATGCGGACTACTGTTGATGAATTTTCAACACGTTACAAAGACCGTATCGTAATTATAGATACTCCGCCACTTTTAGGAATAAACGAAACTTCAGTCCTCGCAAATCTAACTGGACAGGCTATCGTTGTTTGTGAGGAGGGCCGTAGTAAAATTCATGATATAAAAAGTTCCGTAGCTCACCTAAACCCTGAAATGGCAATTGGCTTTGTGGTTAATAAATCTTTGAGGCAAGAGAATGGGCCTGGGTATTATGGCTACTACTATGGAAGTAATGGAAGCTAAGAAAATGGAAAGAAAAGGGTTTGGTAATTCTTTAGTTCAGCTTAGCATAATAACTTTGGTAGCTTCATCGAATATACATGCTGCCGATTTTGAATTCACTCCCTCGGTATCAGCCACATTAAATTACGTCGAAAGAGTAACAGATAGCCGAGACAATTTTTTTGCAGGTGAACTATCTCCAAAAGCATTATTAACCTATCAAAGTAATAATTTATCTGCTTCTGCAACAGTGAATAACAGAAATATCTATAGAGATTTTTCTGGTGACTCATTTGAAAGTTATTTGACTAGTAGCTACAACGTTCAGTACGAAGTCCATGACCAAAGTATTTTTTTATACGCAAACGGTTCTCAGCAATATAACTCAATAAATTCTAGCAATTTACTTATAGACGACTTGGTTACCAATCCAAGCAACCTAGCGAAAACTAGAAATAATACAGGTGGCCTCCGAACCACTAATTTTGGTAACTCTTGGGTTACGTTATCATCAAATTTATCTGCATCATTATTCGAAAGTGAGAGAAGCAGTACAAGTGAAAGCGCTTTTGACACAAAAAGCTACCGTTCGAGTTTCAACTTAGCTAGTGGCAGCAGGTTTTCATTCCTTCGATGGAACTTGGGAGCCACTTACAGAGAAACTCAGCGAGAAAGTAGTTTTGATACAAAGCGGCGCAACTCATATGCAAATGCTAATTTTGCCATAACTGATCGCTTTTTTTTAGTTGCGGGAATTAACGAGTCTAAGCAGGATTTAAATGGAGTAGATGGTATCGATACGTACAGAACCTACAACGCAGGGGTTTTGTATCAAAATCAAAACAACTTGCTGAGGATCGCATACAACAGTGTTGGAGAACAGAGTACGTTATCAAATAATGACGATAGTGATTTTTATTCGATTGACTTCAGAGTCCAACTCAGCCCCAGGACCAACCTTTCAGGAAGTAAAAATCAAGCATTTTATGGAGACACTGAGTCATTTTCTTTCAATTATGCTAATAGAAAACTTAGAGCTACAGCTACATATTCTGAAGAAGTAACTGCAAATTCATCAATTTTTGACTCCGCCGTTGATGGCGTATTCGTTTGCCCAGAAACTTATCTTACATTAGATGACTGTTTTGTCCCAGATACTCTAAATTACGAATTACAACCTGGCGAGCAATATACTGACCTTTCGACATTTCAAGATAATATTAATGATAGTGAACGGGTAAGAAAAAGTTGGGTAGTAAACACTGGCTATCAGTTTAATCGATTGACTGTCTCCCTCCAAGGGCGACGTCTCCAATCATTGTATTTCGACGACACTCCAGACTCATTACAACACTCTTTCTCAACATCATTGATTGCTCGCATTGGAGTGAAAACGTCACTCAACGCCAATGTTTCTTATATAAAAACAGAATTCGATAGTCTATCAAGAAGCGATTCCGAAAGTTATGTTGGAACAGTCGGGATGAATTTCAGGATAAAAAGAGATATAACTATAGGCGTTCAAGGCCAGTACCGCGATTTAGATTCGTTGAATCAGTTTGACCGTTATCAAGAAAGACGTTTTTTGATAACGCTTTACTACTCGCCTAATGATAGTGCTTCAAACTTGCAACAAAACACCATTAGCAACTGAGTTTAGTCAACTTTTTCAAAAGTTACTGCTCTTTCTTATCATCACTCTTAAGCCGCACATACGTCTTAAACTTTTTCTTCATAAGCTTATCTACGTACTGGGTCATTTTCACTTTCTGTGAAATTGCGTCATCTAACGCATCTACCAACTCTGCTAGCATATCCAAATAATACTTGGTGTCACGAACAACATTCCCTTTCGGCGTCATAATAGTCTGGCTTTCGGGGTGGTCAGCAAATCCCATATGCTCGGTAACTTCAGCGCCGGTTTTATCTGGCTCGAACATTTCGGCTTTCACTTCTTCAATAACCTCGTTTACCGCATCGGCGTTAAAGCTCTCTAGCTCTTCAAGAAAGCCATAAAGCATTATCCTATCCATAAGGGTGTTAATTTTACGAGGTATGCCACGAGAGAACATATGAATGCGTTCTAACGCTTCGTCGCTAAATAGTGCTGAACCATTCCATCCGGCATGTTGTAAACGGTATTCGATATATTCTTTGCACTCTTCTAAAGAAAGTGGTGCTAGATGGCAAGACGCCACAATACGCTGCCTAAACTGCTCCATGTTCGGCGCACGCAGTATAGGCTGTAGCTCTTCCTGACCAAGTAAAAAGCTTTGGATAAGCGGCTTGCCGTTAAGCTGAAAATTGCTCAGCATTCTAAGCTCTTCGATGGTTTCTAACGGAAGGTTTTGCGCTTCATCTACAAGTAATAAAGCACGGCGACCCGCTTTATTTAAGTCGTACAAGAAAATTTCTAACGCTTTAAGAATATCAGCTTTTGAACGCCCCTCAGTAGGGATATCAAATTTGGAGGCGACCATTTTTACTAGTTCGTCTGGCGAAAGCTTTGGCGTAACTATTTGCGCTGCCGCAATATCGTCTTCAATTTCTTCAAGCAGACTGTTTGCTACGGTAGTTTTACCCGTTCCAATTCCGCCAGTAATAACAATAAATCCCTCGGCTTGAGACAGGCCATACTGCAAGTAAGACATGGCGCGCTTGTGCCATTTACTTGCGAAGAAAAATTCAGGGTCTGGGGTTAACTGAAACGGTTTCGAGTTAAGTCCATAGTAACTTTCGTACATGCTATTTACCGTTATTCCATTAGAAATGTGTATTTACAACCAGCGCTTAAAGTTGGTTAAAAACAGCGCACTGCCTTTTACCTATGCTTTTAACCTACATGGTAACTAACAACGCGCCGGTATCGAAGTATTATCGTGTCAGCGACTAGGTTATCGCAGTTTGTTTTCAGTAATGCGTTCGATGATACCTGTAGTCGATACACCATCTTCAAACGTTAACACTTTAACTTCCCCGCCGTTTTCCAGCACTTCAGTGCCACCTGCAATCTCTTCAATTTTGTAGTCGCCGCCTTTAACAAGCACATCTGGTAGTAAGCGGGCAATAACTCGCTGAGGCGTATCTTCTTCAAAGGGTACAACCCAATCGACTGCGCTTAAGCCTGCTAGTACAACCATACGCCTGCTAACGTTATTTACAGGACGACCTGGGCCTTTTAATTTGGTCACAGACGCATCAGTGTTAACTGCAACAACTAAGCGATCACCAAGCTGTGCAGCTTCTTCAAGGTAAGCAACATGACCAGAGTGCAATATATCAAAACAGCCGTTGGTCATGACAATACGTTCGCCGCGTGCTTTAGCTGCTTGAAGCGCTATTTCCAGCTGGTCTTCACTCATCACGCCGCCATCTAAATGTACCGACTGTTCGCCTAATGCTAATGCTAGCTCTGTGTTAGTTACAGTGGAGGTACCCAGTTTTCCAACCACAACACTTGCTGCTAAATTAGCAAGCACACAAGCAGCTTGAAGCGGCAGATTACAGGCCATGGCAACAGCGAGTGTTGAGACAACCGTATCCCCTGCCCCAGTTACGTCGTACACCTCTTTGGCTTTTGCGGGTAGATGAAACTCATTGTTATCTCCACCAAACAATGTCATACCGTCTTCTGAACGCGTTACAAGAAGTGCGTTTAAATTCAGCGATTCTTTTAATGACAGCGCCTTTTCCACCAGCACTTGCTCACTATCTATCTCGCCGACAATACCGCGAAGCTCGTCCATATTCGGTGTAACTAACGTAGCTCCAGCGTATTTACCAAAATCACTACCCTTGGGATCTACTACCACACGCTTGTTCTTACTGCGCGCTTTTTCTATCAGTCCTTGTGGGTTGCTTAAACACCCTTTTGCGTAATCGCTTAGAATAACAACGTCAGCATTGTCTAGCGCTTTATCGAAAGCTAATTCCAATGCTGATTTGTCCGTATCCTGAAAACTCTTCTCAAAATCTAAACGCAGAAGCTGCTGATTTCTGCTCATTACTCGAAGCTTTGTAATAGTATCGAAGCCATCAACTTCGAAGAACTCACAGCGAATATCGTGTGTCTCTAATCGCTCTTTTAATATGATGGCGTTTTCGTCTTTACCGCACATTCCCAGCAAGGTTACCTCAGCCCCAAGGGTAGCCACGTTTACGGCAACGTTCGCGGCACCACCAGCTCGGTCTTCAGAACTATTAACATTCACTACTGGCACGGGTGCCTCGGGTGATATACGCCCTGTACCACCGCTCCAATAACGATCTAACATAAGGTCGCCAACAATAAGCACTTTTGCTTTACTAAAATCTGGTAATATCATGCTGAGAGTAATTTTTTAGACATTGAGTACATTGGCACAGAGTATAACAGCCAAGACCGGCAATACCCACCAACCAAACGCAAATACACTTTGGTATCTTTATATGGTCGAGAACAAGCTCGGGCAAATTTATACGGGTATCACTACTGATCCTAAACGTCGTATTGCCCAGCATAGGGGAATACTCAAAGGAGGCGCAAAGGCGCTTAAAGGCAAGTCTCCTTTAATTTTTAGAGCTGTATTTGAAGTTGCCGACAAAGCGCAAGCGGCAAAGCTTGAATATGCGGTTAAGCAAATGAGCCGCACTCAGAAGAACAGCATTATTCAAATGAAGCGGCTCAACGATTTGCCATGTGTAAAGTCAGCGTTTGAGGACTAAGTGATTGGCGACAGATTTGTCGCCAGATATCATTTAATGAGAGCGCCAAAGGCGAAATACCTTGAAAACTAGGTAGTGAAAAGCTCTCAAGTTGCTAATCTAACCACCTAAAACACCATTGATGATCATAGCGTTACCAATGCTTAGCGTGAAACCTAACGCCGCTACACCTACATTATGTTGATGGTCCACTTCTCGGCGGAAGTTCATGCCAAAAAGTATGATTTTTTTATTCACTAGAACCAATAAGTGAAGTGCGATAGCCAAACCCACACTTACAATCAACCACCCCGTTACATTACTCACATAGCCCGATGGATTGTAGATAAGTAAGTTCTTCGCTGCTGAAACAATCATAGCCGTGCCAAGCAGATTACCACTATGCTCGATAGCGAGCGCTAACTGCCCTTTTTCTAATGCCCCCTGAAACGAGTCATTTTGATTGTCCCGTGCGTATCTGAACTCTAAAATTCGTGTCATTACTAGCAGCATGGTCAGAACTACGGTAAAGCCCGTTACTATGGCAATCAGCGCGTTCATGTCGCTACCGTCTACCCAAATCATAATATTGCGAAGTACTATCGCACTGGCTACTAAGCTCGCAGCATCAACAAGTGCAACGCTAACGCTTCTTTCAGCAATCATTGTGTGAGTGTCTAATTTGTTAAGTACCAGCTTATCGTGAGCAAAGCGACCAAACTTCACTAGCATGATCCCCACAAAACCAAAAGTAACCATGCCAATGGCCGCTTCTTGGTACCCTACCCCTATATGCCGTCCTACTACTGAACTCAGTACAATACATAAAGACAACATGCCCCCGGCAATGCTTATGCCAAACGCAAAGTTATCTTTAACACCAAGTTCTTCAGTTACTGAGTACTTTCTAAATGCACCAGTCAGCCATTTCATAATCATCAGTAGCACTAACGCTATTGCCACATCCATGGCAAGGTAAATTAAAAGTTCCTGCGTTAGAGGTACTAGTTTTAGTAAGGCTTCCACGTTATCTTTGCTCCTTGAACATACAAAGTTCCTTCCTGATCGCTATTCTTCAATCGGTATCGTTGTAGTGATAACGATAAGGGCATCAGTATCTATCCTTGCTAAATTGGTACAAGGATGACAGCGAACTTGTTCAGATTTATTTTAATAAGGGCCTGAAAAAGTCACCGTCATTAACCAAGGCGGTAAAACTCAGCAGGCTATGAATACTTGCAATAAAGATGTGAGTATTCATTATTTTACACAGATGTTATCTCTTAAGACGCGAGCATTATGCCAATAGACAACGAAAATAGCATGACAAACGTAGAGCAATCCGGAAAATTATGGCAGCAGTTGCTAGATTCACCCGCCTTAACCGAAACCGACCAAGTCATTGCAGAAAACCATCGCGAAGCCCTTTTAAGCGCTTTTGCTCGCTCCGCTTTCCTAGCTGAAACACTGGTACAAAAGCCTGCGTTTATTTCCAGAGTCGTCGAGCCTGTGTCTGATTTAACTGTTTCTGAATCAACCATTACTCACTTCAGCACTGAATTAAAAACAAAGCTTGAAACACTCAAAAGCGAAGACGAATTACTAAAGGTCCTTCGTGAATACCGCAATCAAGAAATGGCGCGTATCACCTTCTTAGATGTGCTCAATAAACAGAGTATTGAAGATTCACTTGCTCAAGTTTCGGCATTGGCGGATGCGCTGATAACTAGCGCTTACCATTGGATTTACCAGCATTTGGGTCACCGATATGGAACTCCGAAGAGCAACAACCAAGATATGCACATGTATATTCTTGGTATGGGCAAGCTCGGTGGGCGAGAACTTAACTTTTCGTCCGACATTGACTTGATATTCGCTTATCCGGAAAAAGGAGAAACGAGCGGAGGCAAGAAAGCGCTAGAGCATCAACAGTTTTTTACCAAGCTAGCCCAAAAGCTTATTCAAGCGCTGAACAAAGTAACCAACGATGGGCAGGTCTACCGCGTTGATATGCGCTTACGCCCGTTCGGGGATTCCGGCCCCTTAGTCATGCATTTCGCTGCGCTTGAGGACTACTATCAGGACCAGGGCAGGCACTGGGAACGCTTTGCGATGGTCAAAGCACGGGTCATTAATGATGATCATTCAGATAACTCTGAGTGGTTAAAAGGCATTCTTCACCCCTTTACGTTTAGGCGTTATTTAGACTTCACCACACTGGATGCGCTGCGCAATATGAAAAAGCTTATTGCTACCGAAATTCGCAGGCGAAGTTTAAGCAACAATATTAAATTGGGTGCTGGCGGTATTCGAGAAGTCGAGTTTTTTGCCCAAAGTTTTCAGCTTATCCACGGCGGTCGTGAGCCAGCGCTACAAAGTAAGTCTTTGCTCCACACGTTAGATGTTTTGAGCGAATTAGATATTGTAGAAAGCGAAGTAACAAAGCAGCTTAAACAAGACTATCTGTTCTTAAGAAAAGTAGAACACACATTACAGCAAAGCCAAGACCGTCAAACTCAAACATTGCCCGACGAGCCTTGGCAACAAAATGCGCTGATTGATGTTATGGGTTTTGCTTCTTATAGCGACTTTTTAACTCATTTAGACGAAGTCATGAGTCGCATTCACGGTCAATTCAACGAATTAGTTGAGGAATGCCATGACACACATTCAGACGAAGATCAGCTTTTTATTGCGTGCCAAGATGCATGGCGCCTTTCACTGCAAGAAGATGAGTTTACTGAAACGTTTAGCGACAATCTTTCCGGTAAGGAAAGTAGTCAAATCTACACCATTCTCGTCGCCTTCAAAGACAAGCAACGAAACTACCGCATAGGTCAAAGAGGCGAAGATACCCTTAACAAACTTCTTCCAGAAATTTTATACGTATTAATTAAGCAGCACCCTAATTACACAGCACAAGTTTTGAGCCGATTACTAGGCGTGATTGAAGCAATTACAGGCCGCACAACGTATCTTGATCTTTTGCTTGAAAACCCGGATGTGCTTAAACAGTTGGTAAGGCTTTGCGAGAGAAGCGATTGGATAGCCCAGGAAATTAGACGATTCCCGCTATTGTTAGATGAACTGCTCACCCCACTCTATCTAGGGCAGCAGAATACTGACATTAAAACCAGCAAGCAGGAATATCAGACCGAGCTACGCGAGACTATGCTCCGTATAGAGCAAGACGACGTGGAAATGTTAATGGATGGACTTAGACAGTTCAAACTTTGCCAACAGCTTCGTATCGCTGCCAGTGATATTAGTGAATCCCTACCCATTAATAACGTTAGCGATAAACTCACCGTTCTAGCAGAGGTTATCTTAGAGCACGTCGTTAATGCAGCATGGATGCAAATGCGACAGCGCTTCGGCGTTCCTTCGCACCTTGAAGGTAATGATAAAGGCTTTGCCGTTATTGGCTACGGTAAATTAGGCGGTTATGAGCTTGGGTATGGGTCGGATTTAGATTTAGTTTTTATACACAATGCGCCCCGTTCAAGTAGTACGGACGGCAAAAAATCAATTGAGGCACAACAGTTTTATATTAAGTTGGCCCAACGCATTATGCACCTTCTCAATACTAAAACACTGTTTGGTCAGCTGTACGAGACCGACTTGCGCTTGCGCCCTTCTGGCAACGCAGGGCTATTGTGCTGTCATATAAACGGTTTCGAGAAATATCAAGTTGAGGAAGCTTGGACATGGGAACACCAGGCACTGGTTAGAGCAAGAGCTATCTGCGGCGACGCTTCGCTTTTGGATGACTTTACAAAGGTAAGGCATTCAATTCTCAGTCAATCTAGAGACCCCCAAACACTGTCACAAGATGTCTGCAAAATGCGGATTAAAATGCGTGAACACTTACTGGCTAAAAATAATGAAAAAGTAGATTTGAAGCAGTGTAAAGGCGGTATTACTGACATTGAATTTATTGCGCAATATCTTGTATTAGCACACGCTTGTACTGTGAAAGCAATGACTGAGTACCCAGATAATCTTAGAATTTTCGATGTTGCAGCCAGCGCGAACATCATTGATACACCAACAGCACAAAAACTCCAAAAAGCGTACCTGCGGCTTCGTGAGCAATATCACCACCTTACTCTGGCAGATACCAAGTACGCTGACCAAAGTGAAGAGTTAGATATTATACGCGAGCAAGTTAGGCAGCACTGGGATACATTATTCGGCAGGCTCAGTGACTGAGCCTGCAAACGAGCTACCCGCGAACCCGGCGACATTGATTTTTTAAAAAATCGGTCTCTTGAGCCGTTACAACTAAAGAGCGCTGCTCTGCACATAGATAAGCTTGGACTTCGCCTTCGAAACTACTGTCGATGGCGCTTGCGATCTTAGCTAAAGAACCGGCAACTGTGTTGTCTAATTGAAATTGATGCTTGATTACGAAGTCTTGTTCCAAGTTCCAAATTAACTGCATACCTTCCGCTTGAGCATATTGTGAAATAGCCTCGCGAAGCGTGTTGCCTTCTTTGAAGGTTCGGTATTTGTGTTCGCCAGTCCAGTTCTTTTCTACCGGACGGGTCTGACTGGACATCTTTGCTAACTTGCTGTCTAGGTTAGGATCTACTCCGGCAATATCGAGCACGAAATCACCCTGTTCATCCTCTAATGGGTCAGTGGAAGACATACGAAAGTCACGATAAAACTCGCTAAGTCCCTTTGAAACAGATTTCTCTTCTTTCTGTGACGCAGGTGTAGGTGACTGTTCGTGTGTTTGTAGCATATAAATCAGTACGCCTGCTGCTATAACAAGCACTACCGCAATACCTATCTGCTTTGCCCAAAATGAAGAGCTTGAATAACTCGTCTGTCCCATAACCTACCAATCTGTGAATACACTAAAAGAAATTCGACGCTTTTTTGTCGCAGTTCGAACCAACTCCGATTTGTTTATATTAGACGAATTGGCTTTATTACGCCTTTATCCTATTTATCTATTTTAGTACGAGCAAACAGGTTGCGACCAACCACGTTATAAACAAAGGTTATGCTCTTTGGTTACCTACTGCCAGGTTTTAATACTCCACATGCTGCCGATTAGTGGCAAAACGTTCGCTCTAATTACGCTCAAGCGCTAAACGCACTTTTTTCGTTAAATTGGCTTTCAGTTTAGCGCTTACAATGACTTATAGAGAGATTCTGGATTACTCTCGGGGCGCGTTTTGAAACGCTTGTGCATCCATAAGTAGCTCTCTGGTTGCTCTTTTACTGCGCTATCAACGTGTTGATTTAAAAGAGTTAAAGCTTCTGCATCTTCCATTGCACCAAGTTCAGAAAGTGGTGAATATATTTTTATCTTATAGCCGCGTTTGGTGTATTGAGACGTTATGATCATAGGCTCAGAGTTTGTGCGCCTAATAAACATAAGCGTCGCCGTTGTTGTAGCGGTCTCTTTTACGCCACCAAATGGTACAAAAATGCTCTGTCTGGGGCCGTAGTCTTGGTCAGGCAAATACAGGCATAGCTCTTTATCATCAAGTGCTGCGATAAGCGCCTTGGCATTGCGCTTATCAATCATGTATTTATTAGAGCGGTTTCGACCGTGATACTGAAGGTAATCCACTAACGGGTTGTTGTGCTTCCTATAAAAGGCAATGCTCGGATGATAAAAACCAATGCCACGACACGCAAACTCTAAGTTCATATTATGTAGTGCCATACCAAAAACGCCTTTGCCCTCAGCAAGGGCAGCTTCAACATGTTCAGTGCCCTCTATTTCAATAGCGCGTTTAACCCGCCAGTCAGGCCACCACCACCCCATAGCGGTTTCGAACAGTGCCATACCCGTTCTGCGTATGTTTTCTTTATAAAGTGCTTCAATTTCACTTTCAGACAACGAGGGGTTCCAAAGCTGTAAATTTCGTTTTGCAACTTTCGCTCGTTTAGGCACTACAAGAGCAATTAGCTTTCCTGCACCGCCCCCTATAGTGCGGATAACAGGTAAAGGTAGCCAAGTAATAGCGTATAGAATAAAAACACCCAGCCAAACGGGCCAGAACTTAGGGCCAAGGAATGCCAATTTAAACTTAGGAGCTTTAATTGCCGACGCCAATGTATCTTTCCTATTAAGTGAAGTGGGCGGCATTGTAGCAGAAGGTTTTTAGCTGGGCTAATTGGGCCAGTTGACCAATAGAATGTTTAGGATAAAAGGGATGAAAACAGACATGAAGCAGGCAGTGACAGGATTATACAATTCGCTAAATATCACCACCTTGCCTATGCGTTTACATAACCGCCTGTTTTTAGCTTGCTATAACAAAACTAAAGGAGCCTTGATCAGTACTCTTTATCAATTTCCTTTAGTTTTTTTTCAAAAGATTCGTACTGATCTTTTGAATCATAATCAAAGTGATACTGATTATGAAAACCAAACTGGAGCTTCACGTTAACGTCTTCAATGTACAGCGTATACCCGTCATGGTCAGTAAAAGCAGTTATCCCTTTAAGCTTATACTGCTCGTTTTCCTTTGCTCCATGTTGGCGAATCTTATCGAAAACTTGAAGTAAGAACTTGCTGTCTAATTCGTTTTTCATTGTAAATCCATAGTTGTGAATTTACTTACTTTTACATCAACAAGCGGGTTTTGGATTTAAAATACTAAAGATCAATTGAAGTTATATCTGAAACCGACGTTAACCATATTTGTAGAAAAGCTATCTTCACCAGTCATATGAACATATTCTAAGCGAACCATCGATCTAATGCCGACATAATAGTCAAACCCTAAACCAGCGATTCCAGCTGCAATGCTTTCCGAAGTTCGGCATTGCGTAACAACCCCAGCGTCAGAACACTCTGAAGAAAGATCCACATCTACTTTAGCAATACCCAGTTTGTAGAATAACTCCCCTGTACCACCACTTGCCTTACCTAGGAGCGCGAGATAGAGGGCATCGCCTTTATTTTCGTTCTCATTTTTTGCATAGTCGAATAGACTAATATAGCCAGCTTCAGCGTACCACTGTCTATGTATTTGTTTACCAAAGGCGAGGCTATAAGCAAATTTGCTTTCGCTCGTGGTTGACGTTTCGAAGTCGTTATAAGCTACCGTAGCTAATCCATAAGTTTTAGGTGCAGCATTCGCTTGAGAAACTCCAAGCGCCATCGCACCTAGCATCCATAAAAACCGATTCATCTATTTTTTTCCCTCAAAAATAGTACTCTAGTGAAAATTCTATATGGTCATCTCTTCTTAAGAAAAAGAAGGGGTCATCTTGGTCGTCAGATGAGAAAAAATATCCATCTAACGACCATCGCCAGTTCGCTGACAATCTACTACTTGCTTCGATATAGGCAGAGTACGTTGACGTAGCATCTAAGTCTTTTACGAACCCCACAAGTATTTCACTACCGGCAATATCGTTAGCCATAATTCGCAAACCAAGCATCATATCGTTCTGAGCTATAGCAAAGAAATTATCGTCCCGCTCATCATATTGATATTCTGCTAAATAACCGAGCCCATACCTGCTGCCAAATACACCTTCCTGAGTGTACTCGAACCCCGCAACTAGTGCCGCAAAGTCTTCAGACTGCCCTTGTCTGTAAATACTTTCCAGTTTGAGTAGCCATGCTCCGCTAACCTTAAGTAAATCTACACCTACTTGTTCTATCTGAGCATAATATGGGTTTATGGACAGTTCTCCTGAATCGGAAATTTGCGTAATTAATTCAGGCTCCCTTGTGGTACCAGAAAAATACGAAAGTCCTACTTCCCAGTCATCAATCGAAGATTGCCACCTAAGTGCGTAATCAAGGTTACTCTCTTCACTTGATGATTCGTAAATAGCATCTGAAATCGCCAATGGCGGGCGAAGCCTTCCCTCAGTACTTTGAAACGTTCGCTCGCGGAAATAGGGCAAAACGAAAACTGAAAAATTCCCATACTCTGTAAAATATGAAACGTTCACCATTGGTTGGCCTAACTTGGCTTCACCATCTACAGACTCTACCGAATCGGTTTGGTTGATAATGTCCACGAGGTGCACAGACTCAGTTTGCCCCCAAAACACCTTACCTATGCCAACCTTAGTTTCCCAAGTATCTCTGTAATGCGCCCACTGCAATTCTCTAATATCGCCATGTGTGCGTTCACTATCGTGCTCATCCACACGATAAAAAGGATTGAAAATCAGCGTATCTTGGCCATCGTTGAACTCAGCATAGATTTCGGGAGAAACATACGCTGAAGCATACGTACGCTCTTGCTGCGGATACAACGAATCCTGCAAATAATAACGCAAATCAAGGCCTGCAGAGCCGGTGAACTCTGCAGAATTGGCGAAAGAGGTAGAGTTAATAATTAGTGACAGTGCAACCGCTTTTCTAATCATCGAACTCTCTTTAATCTGTTTTTGTCGAAGTCACTTTCTTGTAAATCTGTGTCGAAAGTCAATTCTTCGGTAATCAAAGACGTCGACTTTTTAGTTTGTACATTTCGCATCAAGCTTTTCATAGGACGCCAAAATTTGTTTTTGTATTGCTTGTAATCAGACAAATAAAGCGTTTTTAACAACGACTCTTTACGGTCAAAAAACTCAACTTTCTGAACACGATAATGTGATTTATCTATCCAAACTTTTTGATAAGAGTATCCTGAAAAATCATATTCTGGAACCTGCTTTAAAACGAAACAGGCCTCCCCGTTTATTTCTTCTTCTCCTAAGAATGTGTACGAAAACTTTTCCACTTCGTACGATGTCATATCTTCAAATGCAAACTCACTACCTACGAAAGGGCCGCTTTTGCTTTGCGATGATATACGCTTTACACGCTTCAACGCTGGCAAGAATATCCATTGTTCATCAGCTTCAAGCGCATGCGAGAAACTTAAAAATGCCGTCCCCTTTACATCTCTAGGAGACTCAAAAACGGTAAGTGCTTTATCTCCGTCATTTTTTACTTCCAGAGACTTAACTTCAAGTTTTCTCGTCGCTTCTTTTCCCTGCGAGTTTTTCAAAAGCATCAGAACTTTTGCCTCGTTAGCGCCCCAACCAGTATCCCTAGCCTTGCGTTCCTTTGCTATAGCGATGGCCTTTTCATCACCCTTTATCTCTGAAGCTAAACCGTAGCTAGCGGTACAACCTAATGTTGCAATCAACACTATTCGCGAGAGAAAATTCATATTAAGACTCCTTCTGGGCCGTTCTAGTGTCCTCTAGCCATGCAAGCAACGCAGGCAGGAAGATAAAATCAACAATTAATGCGGCTACGATAATAATGATTGTCAGCATACCCATATGTGCATTTAAGACAAAGCTTGATGATGCTAACACGGCAAACCCTAAGGTAAGGACAATTGTAGTCGTCGTTAAAGCCATTCCGACAGTTTCAAAGGCATAAACGACACTTTCTTTTGCGTTTAAACCTTGCTCTCTAGCGGTCTGATATTTCGTCAAAAAGTGAACGGTATCATCAACTATTATTCCCATCGTCATACTTATAACGACAGAGAGTGCCATATTTATTTCACCTGAGATAATTCCCCATACTCCAAATCCTATCGCGGCAGGCAGTAGGTTTGTAATTAAACTTATGCCACCAAGCTTTATCGACCTCAAAGCAAATAAAATGAGTATGGAAATTAAGACAAGTGCGAAAACACTTCCCCACACCATGTTTTTCATATTTCGCTCACCGATGTGGGCAAACATCAACGGTGGGCTTGCCGCTTCAATTCTATAATCGTCCGACAGACTCGCAAAATAATCTTTTGCCTCTCTCTCAAGCGTCGTTATATCGCGACTTCCCAAGTTTTTAGTAAGTGCAATTATTCGAAGTGCTGACTTATCTATATCAATTTGGTTACCAAGGTCTAACCCAAATGGCAGAGACATTTCATATAATAATAAATACTGGGATGCGAGCTCGCCGTCGGCGGGTATTACATTAAAGCTTTGGTCATCGCCATTCATGTTTCGGTTCAAGCGTTTAAGCGTATCAGTAAAAGTTAAAACGTGGTTAACTTCACTTCGCGCCCGTAACCATTTAGAAAACTCCTCTATCTGCGCTAAAAAGACAGGGTCTGTGACACCGTATGATTGGTCCGTGTAAATTACGAAGTCAATATTTGACATTCCACCAAGCTTATCTTCGTTTACTTCTACAGCTTGCCTAAACGCACTACGTTCATCGAAATATTTAACCGCAACATCGTTTAAAACATTATTTGTAGCAAATAGGCTAATTACCACAATGACGAGGAGCGAAATAGGCAGCAATATCCGATGGTGCCGATTAACTAAGGTTGCCCACTTCGAGAATACTGAATTATTTACCGAAACAGACGGCTTGAGAGGTCGCAGGGTTAGAAGTGACGGTAATACCGTGAGTGAAAAGACACAAGCCAGCATTACACCAACCGCTGTCATATTGCCTAAGTGGGAAAGAACCGGTACAGCAGAAAAATTTAGCATAACAAACCCTATAGCAGTAGTTATACTGGTAATGAATATAGGCTTTTTATTTACCTCAATACTCTTTCTAATAGCATCTTTATTAGTGAAGCCTTGGTTTAGGTAGTACTTCACTCCAACTATGATATGAATACAGTCTGCAACAGCAAGCGTTGTAATCATAGTCGGTGCATTTACAGTGGCAGTGCTTAAATAAACTCCAAGCCAGCCTGTCAGACCTACAGTAATCGCTACGGAAAAAATCACTACCACTAATGTGAAAACCGCGGCCCAAAGTGACTTTACAATTAAAGCAATCGCGATAAAAATTAGCAAAAACATTAATGGTATTAATGTTTCGGCATCTTGCTGTGCAGCCACGGCGAACGCATCGTTCATTATCACCATGCCATTTAAGTAAATGTCATGGTCGGGATATTTACTCTCAAAGTGAGATTTTATTTGTTTTGCAGCTTCGGCTATTTCAATTACTTGCTGGGTTTGATCGCCATCAGGTAACTGAATTGTCGTATCGATAACGGTAACATCTGTTGTTCTTGATATGAGTCGACCGTAGACTTCTGGACTGCGAGAAAGTACTTGAGCGATGTTCGCAATACCTTCTTTAGAGAGCTTCTCTGCAGTAATTAAATCTTCAACAATTAAATCGCCATCGTCATCGAAGGTATTTTGATAATTAGATATAGATTCAACCCTTGTAGACAAAGGTAGTTGCCATGCAGCTTCTGTTAATTCGTTTACTAGCGTAAGCGTGGACGGCTTCAGTACTTGACCGTCGCTAGGCACAACCATAAATGCAACATTTTCGCTTTTATTGAAAATGTTCTGCATTTCTTCAAATGCAAGCCGTTGTGGATCGTCAGATTCGAAAAATACCTTGTAGTCCCCACGGAAATATAAGTTTTGAGCTCCGATAAGAGAAATGGCTGTGACCACTATGACTAATATTAGCGTTATGACAGGGAATCTTATTGCTATTGGCGCGCTGCTAGATGTGTGACTCATCACAGTATCCTTGATTTTGTATAACGAAATTTTACATTGAAAACAGCAATTAACATAACCCACACAAAAATTTAATCATCAAAAATAACCGCACCTACGTATATCTTGTTGATGCAACACGTAGCGATTTATCTGATAAGTATATGATAAACAGCAACATTAACACTTATTAACGTTAAGATTAGCGATTTTTTTTGATCTTTTGTGAATAAGGTGTAGTATTAACTAAAACAACTGGTCAGATGAGCGGATGAGTTAATTATGAGTATCAGAACTAGCTTAAAAAAAGTATTACCCCCAATTTCAGTCACAGAACAAGAAGCCCTAGACGCGGGTGACGTGTGGATTGAATCTTCTATTTATCAGGGTAAGCCTGACATGCAGGCATTGCGTGATATCCCTCAGGCAAAACTGAGTGCGGATGAACAAGCATTCATGGACGGTCCAGTAGCTGAATTATTGAATATGATCGATGATTTCGAGCTTGGTAACGGTAAGCACATTCCTCAAGAAGTTTTAGACTTTCTTGGTAAGAACCGTTTCTTCTCGATGATCATTCCAAAGAAATTTGGTGGTCTTGAATTCAGTCCTTATGCAAACTCGACTATTGTTGCAACAATCGCTGCGAAAAGCGGTGCAATTGCGGTAACTGTGATGGTACCTAACTCGTTAGGCCCGGGTGAGCTTCTAATGCACTACGGCACAAACGAGCAGCAAGACTATTGGCTACCTCGCCTTGCGGATGGTCGCGACATTCCTTGTTTCGCGCTAACCAGCCCAGAAGCAGGTTCAGATGCAGGTGCTATTCCTGATGCGGCTATCGTTACTAAAGGCGAATACAACGGTGAAGAAGTTCTTGGTCTTCGTGTAAGCTGGGACAAGCGCTATATTACGCTTGCTCCAATTGCAACTGTACTTGGTCTTGCATTTAAAGTATTTGACCCAGACCAACTACTTGGCGACAAACTAGAGCTAGGCATTACGTGTGCCCTTCTTCCTAAGTCGCACCCAGGTGTTGAGCTAGGTAACCGTCACGACCCAATGGGCGTACGTTTCTACAACGGTACTACTCGTGGTCAAGACGTGTTCATTCCTATGGACTTTATCATTGGTGGTCAAAAGAACATCGGTCGTGGCTGGCAGATGCTAGTTAGCTGTCTAGGTGCAGGTCGTGGTATTTCACTTCCGGCAATGGGTGTGGCTACAGCACAATCTGCATTCAAAGGCACAGTAGAGTATTCATTCGTACGTGAGCAGTTTGGTCTTCCAATCGGTCGCTTCGAAGGTATTCAAGAAAAAATGGCTGACATCGCGGGTAAGACATTCTTACTTGAAGCGATGCGTGTTCTAACAACTGAAGGTCTTGGTCTAGGCGTTAAGCCATCGGTAGTGACAGCAATTGCTAAATACCACATGACTGAGCTAGGTCGTGACGTTATGAACTCTGCGATGGATATCCAGGCGGGTAAGGCGATTCAACGTGGCCCTCAAAATACATTGGCGGGCGGTTATGCTGCACTTCCAATTGCAATCACGGTTGAAGGCGCGAACATTCTTACTCGTAACCTAATGATCTTTGGTCAAGGTGCAATGCGTTGTCACCCTTACCTGAAAGACATGGTTGACCTAATCCACAGCAACGAAAGTTCAGCGGATGCAGAGTTCAACAAGGTACTTCGTAAAACTGTAGGCTTCAGTGTTAAAAATGCGTTCCGCAGCTTAGGTAAGGGCTACCTTCCTTTCCTACGTGAGAGTGAGTCGGCATTGCCAGAAGTTCGTAAGTACGAGAAGCGTGTGAACAGCATCTCAGCAAAACTAGCGCCACTTGCTGACCTATCGCTTGCGGTACTAGGCGGTGACCTTAAGAAAGCTGAGCTTTTATCAGCCCGTCTAGGTGACGTTATGAGCTACCTATACGGCGCAATGGCAGCAATTCGTTTTTACGAGCAGCGCATTGAAGATAGAAAGCTTGCACTTCCGTACTTTGAGTACGCTATGCAATGGTCTCTACAACAAGCTGATCAGGCAATTGTTAACTTCATCAACAATTTCCCGAATACAGCAACACGCGGTCTAATGCGCCTTCTTACCAATACCTATACAAACAGTGTAGCGGGTATTAGCGACGACTTAGTACGTGAGCTATCAATTGCGTCTATGCAAGATAACAGCGTGAAAGACCAGCTTACGCACCTTGTACGTGTTAGCCCTGGTGATGGTAACGACATTAACGAGCAAGCGTTTAAAGCGAAACACGCAGTAGCGCACCTTCTTGGTAAAGTGCAAAAAGCACTTCGCAAAGAGCCTGTAGTGCCGTTCATCTCTTTTGAACACGCGCTTAACAAGCTTCAAGAAAAAGGTGTGGTAACTGCTGATGAAGCAGCTAAGCTTCACGACTACAACGAGAAGCGTAAGCTAGCAGTTCGTGTAGACGAATACACGTTCGATATGGAGCTTGTTCCAGCGTCGCAAACGCTTAAAGCGATTGATGGCGGTCAGAACGCTGCGTAAAACGTAACCGTGCAGTAATATTGATAAAAAGCCCTGCCACTTTTAGTGACAGGGCTTTTTTGTATTTACTCAAATCACTGGCTCGCTCTCTTTCCATTGTTTAATTCGTGCTCTATCCTTTAGTTAACCTCATCTCTTAACGAAAGGATCTGTGCTGTGATAAAGGCGCTAGTTTTAATAAATAAAAGCGTTTCCTCTCTCTTTTTCTTTTTAGTTTTATCGTTATCTTTGCCGTTTTGTACCTTAGCTCATGATAATGGACAAAATTTCATCGTAGGCGAACTCAACCACCCTCGCGTGTCTGCTTTCTATAAACCGTTAATACAACGCGCTTATCGTGATATTGGTATAGAAGTTACATTTGAAAAAGTTGGTGGTGAACGAGGGCTTCGACTTTTAAATGAAGGAATGACGGATGCAGATGTTATTCGTTATGACGTCGTCTCACAGCCTGACAACAATATTATTATTGTTCCACCAGTCTCTTTCCCATGGTGCATCTTTTTTGCTGTGTATTAGAGGGGCACAGTGCGATAAAAGCGTGATTCAAGCCCCAGATAAAGCAATAGCCGTGACCACGCGTTTTTTCTTCAATATGCATGTGAACCCAGATGAACTTAGCGCTAATATCTTCGAGTTCGATGACTTTAATCATGTCATCAATTTATTATTAAATGGCAGGTTTGATTACGCAATTTTACCCAGTGACTATTCAGAAAAAGCTATTTTTGAGCAATCAGGAATAGAATATATCCCGCTTGTAGAGCACGAGTTAGTGCATGTTATCCATAAAAAACACGCCCATTTATTAGACCATCTTTCCGGCGCTATAGCCAAACAACTCGAACTAAAAAAGAATAACAACAAATGATACAAATAAAAACGCCCACGTCTGTATGAAGTGGGCGCCTTAAGACTTTGAAATTTAACGTGCTATATATCCTACCTAGGCAAAATCTCTTTATATTGCGCGTTAACTTACCTAGCTTTAGTCAAACATATACTTAAGTGAAAGTACTGTTGTACGACCGTTCAGAGGGCGCGCTCGAACATAACTTCCCACTTCTGCAGAACCTTCTTCTGACTCAGTAATGATGAACTCATCAGTTGCATTATTCATGCTCAGTGACACTGAGAATTGATCGTTAACCCAGTAGGTAGCGAAAAGATTTACTAGCGTATAACCTTCTTGCTTAAGGTCGTTGTTATCTTGAACATAGTACTCAGTTGAACCTTGTAGTGAAGCGCCAACAGACCAGTAATCTGTAACGTACTCAGGCGTAATCGTCCAAATCCAGTCTGCCTGACGGCGAGGCGTATTGCCCTCTAATGCTGGGTTGTTAACGTCATCACTAATCTCAGCGTCAGTCCATGTAAGGTTACCTGACATCACAAAGTTATCCGTTGCATTCCAACGACCTTCAAGCTCAAGACCTGTCGCTTCGTATTCACGCATGAATGTTAGTCCACTTGTTACTTCTGCTTGCGTATCTTCAGTAACAGTATCAAACAAGGTGGCGTTAACCATTAGGTCTTTTGTACCGTACTTATAACCGATTTCAAACTGCTTGGTTGTGTCGTACCCTGAAGTAGTGCTTGTTAAACTACCGTCAGCATTCAACGTACCGCCAATCTGAAGTAGACGGTCAGCAATCGCACGGCCACCTTTTGAGTAGCGAGCAAAGAAGGTTTGGCTATCGCTCAATAGGTATGAGCCACCAATTGAGTAAGACGTGTTATTTGCACTGTAATCTACGATTTGAGACGCCGCACCAGCGCGATTTAGGTTAATTACACCACCACTGATGAATCCGCTGTTAACTGCAGAAGCATCTTCAATTTGCTCAATTACACCGTTACCGTTTAGGTCGAAATCAGCATTACCACCACAGCAAGAACTAATAAGCTCGCCAGATGCTTCAGTGGTATCGTGACGTACCGACGCATCAATGAGAATGTTGTCCGATAACTCGAAGCCAACGTTCATGTAGGGTGCTTTAGTCACATAGTTAAGGTCCCACTCCCAAGAAAGGAAGCTTGCCGATAGTAAACCATCAGACACAAGCTCAACACCGTCTGCATCTGTAATGGTAAGCAACTGAGAATTGTCACCATCAAGTGTTTGAATAAACGTCTGCCAGCTTGACCAGCTTGTAGCGATGTCTTGATTTGAGTAGTAGTAACCTACTGTTAGGTCGATACCGTTATCAAACTCTTTACGCAAGCTGAAATCGTTGATCATGTTGCCAAGATCATTGATGCGCGTGTCGAACTGAAGGTTCGTGAATGCTTGACCCGAATATACTTCACCTGCACCTGGGCCATTGGCTAGAACTACGCTTGTGCTATCACAGTTCAATGCATTGCCATCACCATCTGTCGCGCCGTCACAAAGTGCTGAAGCAAAGTTTGAAACATCACCTGGGCCTGCTGGGAAACCATCCGTGAATGGTGCGATAAAGCCACCAGAGATATCAGAAATACGGAATTTGTTTAATAGGAACAAATTCTCAGCTACTTCAAGGTCAACTTCTACGCCAAATGAGTTTACTTTTGACTCGATACCGTCGCGAACATCACGGTTTTCTGGGTTACCGAAACTGTCGAAAGTAGAAATATTCGTGTTGTAAGCTGAATTCAGTGCTTGCGAGCTCGCATCGTAGCCTGGAACTGGGCCATATTCGCCATCACCTTTAACGAGTACTGGTGAAGGAAGATACGTCGACACTTTATCATCTAAGTTTTTGTAGAAGAAGCGAATGTGACCGTTATCTAACATCTTCGTGATATTAAACTTAACCTGACCGCCTTGGTCGCCGTTGTACCCTGTTTCACGAGGGCCTTCGCCTCCGCGTGCAAAGCCGGCAATGTGGTAATAAAGGTCGTCGCTGATTTCGCCACCGTAGCGGAAATCTAGACGAAACTCTTCATAGTCAACGCCGAATGAGGTACCAATTGCGCCTCCACCCACTTCACCAGTGTTACTGATTAAGTTAATAACACCGCCTGGCGAGTTACTAGCAAATGTTGATGCAGAGCCACCACGTACTGCTTCAACATTCGCCACTGACCAGTCGTAACGTAAGAAGTTGTCGGCATTACCGAAGTTAATGTCACCATATTCCAACACAGGTAGGCCATCTTCATGTAGCTGCAAGAACTTTGAGCCACCTGTAGCCAGCGGAATACCACGAATGGTTATGTTTGCGTTACCGCCACCACCAGAAGATTCAGCTCGTATACCAGGTAGTGCGCGGAAAACTTCAGCGGTAGAACGTGGTGCGAGTTTAAGAATATCTTCTTCGTCAAACGCGCTTACAGAAACACTTGCTTCCTGCATAGTTGCGCCACCAGGTGCAGCAGTCACAACGATTTGTTCAAACTTTTCTTTCGACTTTGTATCAGCGTCTGATGTCGCAGCTTCCTGAGCAAAAGCCGCTCCTGAAAGCGCTGTACAAACGGCAAGAGTCAATGCATTGAGTGTGTGATGTTTTTTCATGTTTTTTCTCCGGCAATGTGTTGGAGTTGTTAAATCCTAAGTAGCCTCTTTCCCTAGACTACTAGGGTTGGCGGCAACACAACAAACTTAATCGATTAAGAATCTATAACAAAAATCCAACATTGTAAACAACCTGTGAAGAATTTATTTAACATCGCACCAGATAAGGCACTCCTAATGTTAAAATACTTGTTCCCAGAGCAGCTCCGCCACCTTCACAAACGCTTCTTCAACAAAACATTATTATCGATTAAGAAAAATTCACGACGAATAGGAACACTAAGAAAGTATTTCTTTACTCATCGATTAGTCCCGACGTTAACTTTCTGAACTTTGGTCTCATTTAAACCATTAACTAAAAAACATACTATAGTATAGCTGTACGTTCTTGAGCGTTAGATGGGAAAGAATTAATAGCTGCTTAAGTGAACTAGATGTTTGAGTAAAATCCCTGATGCACGCAACAGGCACTACGTAAAGGTTTCAAAAGCTTGAATAAACAAGAAGACTTAATCTCAAAGATCGAAATAGAAAGAGACACCACTGACATGCTTTTAGGCAATAGTTTCGTCGGCTTTCTAATGACTATCTTCGCATTTTCAGGCCTTGTCTTTTTCTTCGAAAACAACGAACCGTCGGTTTTTACACATAAGTTGCAAGTGTGGGTCGCTATGGTAAGCATTTCTGTAGCGCGCCTTGTCGATGCTATCTACTGGCGAGTTAATTTGGTGGGCAAAGCGTACAATCCTCGCCCCGCTTTAATCAGGTTCGCTGCTGGCTTGTACATAACCGGTGGAATTTGGGCCCTCTATTCGATTTTATTTTATTCGTCTATGACCACCATAGAGCTTGCTGCAACCATGGTAGTACTCGCCGCTATGGCTGGGGGAGCAGGAACCGTTCTATCGCCAAACAAAAAACTTGTAAGCTTCTACTCTACGGCACTTCTTGTTCCTATGTCGTTATGCGCTGTTACAGACGATGGAGGGGAGTTTTTTATCTTGGGCATTTTAGGGTTAGTTTTTTGGTTCGGTATTTTTACAAGTGCCTTTCGTTATAACAAATTTTTTATTAACACACTTCATCTTAAGGCAAGAAACAATAGCTTGGTTGAGCAAATGAAGGTTGAGCGCAGCGAGACAGAAAAAGTTAATCAACTGCTTATTGCGACTAACGAAAAACTAGATGCATCAAACGCGACGCTTGAAGCTGAAGTCGAACGACGAACCGCTGATCTCTATCAACTTTCTAATAGAGACCCGCTAACTAACTTACTCAACCGAAACGGTTTTTTAAAGTACTTAAACAACTTACTTGACACCACACGAGCACTCGATAACTCATTAGCGCTGTTGTTTATCGACCTAGACGGCTTTAAGCAAGTGAACGATAGTCTGGGCCATAAGATTGGAGACATAGTACTGGCGGAAATCGCCAGTCGATTACGCAACTACACAGAAGAAAACCACCTTGGTAGGTGGGGAGGTGACGAGTTTGTTGCTGTTATCCCCTACGCGAATGGCGACACAGCCAAAGTTGTCGCCCATGCCATGCGAAGCGGTGTAACCGTTCCTATCATTGCAAATGATAACCAGGTAACTCTTGATGCAACAATTGGC
Source organism: Alteromonas sp. ABH4_454 (assembly GCF_056311775.1). NCBI lineage: Bacteria > Pseudomonadati > Pseudomonadota > Gammaproteobacteria > Alteromonadales > Alteromonadaceae > Alteromonas > Alteromonas sp. ABH4_454. The sequence continues at coordinate 3,933,463 of NZ_CM149972.1, forward strand.
ATAGCTATGTTTCCCGAACATGGTGAAACTGCTGTTGATTTGATTCAGCAGGCTGACCTAACTATGTATGACCAAAAGCGCGAACAACGCGGCTCTATAGGTGTCTTTAGCCAAGCACTTCACCAAGAAATTAAACGAGAGCAGCAACTTTGCGAACGTTTGCGCTGTGCTATCGATAACAGCGAATTTACCGTTTTCTATCAGCCGATTATGGATGTAGCTTCAAATACACTTTATTCAGTAGAGGCCCTGCTTAGATGGAAATGCGATGATGAAAGTATTTCTCCGGCCGTATTTATTCCACTTGCTGAGCGCAGTGGACTTATGCCGGAAATAGGTGCTTGGGTGTTAAACCGCGCACTAATAGATTTATCTCACTGGCAGTTTAAACAAGGCCTTGCGATTTCAGTTAATGTGTCGGTCTCTCAACTGCTTGATGATAGCTTCCTTAAAACGGTAGACAACGCACTCAAGACTACCCAAATATCTTCGGCGCGGCTTCATTTAGAAATAACAGAAAGTGTTTTTGCTAGTGATAAAGAAGTAGTGAGCGTAAAAGTCAATGAACTAGTAGCTAGAGGAATTAAAGTTTCTATTGATGATTTCGGTACAGGCTACTCATCATTGAGTCGCCTACAGTCAATGCCTTGCGATTTTATTAAAATTGACCGTTCTTTTGTACAGAATAGCTCTGAAGAGAGTGATACCATAATAAGAGCGACACTTTTAATGGCAAAAGAGTTTGGCTGTAAGACTATTGCAGAAGGGATCGAAACCGTAGATCAAAAGCTTCATCTTGCTCAACTAGGTACTGATTACTTACAAGGTTTTTACTTTGCTAAACCTATGAATGCCGGCGACTTAATCTCTTGGTATAACGAAAATTATTAATCACCATGGCTCAACTTTATTTTTATTACTCTGCAATGAATGCAGGAAAATCCACGTCTTTACTTCAATCTGCTTATAACTACCGCGAACGCGGAATGCATTCAATTATCTATACAGCAGCGCTAGATGACAGATACGGCGTTGGCAAAGTAACATCACGTATTGGCTTACAGGCCGACGCTAAGTTATACGCTAAAGGCGATGACTTGTTCACGTCGATAAGTAAAGATTGCGAAGCACGTAAACCCGACTGCGTATTTATTGACGAAGCGCAATTTTTAACTAAAGCCCAAGTAAAGCAGTTAGTAGACGTTGTTGATGAACTAGGCGTACCCGTTCTAGCTTACGGACTACGAACTGACTTCTTAGGGGAAACCTTTGAAGGTAGTCACTACTTGCTGGCTTGGGCAGATAAGCTGTCAGAGTTAAAAACGGTCTGTCATTGCGGTAAAAAAGCAAGTTTTGTTGTGCGTTTGGATGAGAATGGCAATGCCGTAAAAAATGGCGACCAAGTTCAAATAGGTGGTAACGATACTTACGAATCAATGTGTCGAAAGCACTTTAAAGAGTTGGTGTGGGATTAAGGAGGCCGCAAATTGGCCCTTCATATATGCTTAATACTAATTACGCTTTTTACTAAAAAGGGCATTACCATATCTTAGGTTGCTACCGGTTAATAAGGCGCACTAAATTCATACGCCTTATTAACCTTCTTGATAAGGTTTTATTTAAACAGTTTCTCCAACACGAAGCTCGAAAGGCAAGGTGTTTTTGGTAGAAACCATATTAAGTAGCGCTTTGGTTGCTTCAACACCTTTACTTGCACTAGATTGGCATACGGTAGTAAGACTAGGTCGAGCGCGTTCGGCTTCTTCAATACCATCAAAGCCGGTTATTTTAAGCTCTTCTGGGACTTTAACTCCCATATCTAATGCTAAGTTAAGCAACTCCAGCGCTATGATATCACTCATACACAAGACGACATTGGGTCTTGGAGAGCTGGTCAGTACTTCTTTGGCAGCCTGCCTTGCAAAGTGTCGATCACTCTCTGGAAGGTGCCATATACGCTCATTGCTTACCGTAATGTTTTTCTCTTTTGCAGCTTTTAAATAACCATCTAGACGGCGATGGGCAATCGAGCTGTCTACATCAATCAGCTGACTATCATAGATTCGACATGTAGAGGGAGAGTCGATAAGGCGCAGCCCAAAGATGGCTACATTGTCACCTTCATTTAGGGCATGAGATGCTACGCGATACGCAGCCTCTTCGTTATCAATGTTAATAGACGGCTTATCTTCAATATCAAAATCAACCGTAACAACCGGCTTAGGAGATACCCCGAGTTCTTTTACCAAATTACTGTTGCGTGGCTGACCATAGCAGATAAAGCCGTCAACAAAATCAACAACATCAAGGAGGCTGTCCGAGTCACCTGCATAGAGTAACAAGTGCTTCCCATTCTCCTGAAGGGCGGATGAAACCCCTTTAATAAATGTACTAGCAACGGGGTCACTCACCATGTAAGAGATACTATCGGCAAGGACTAAAGCCACAATATTTGAGGTGCCCTTTCTAAGAATTTGCGCTGCTTTATTAGGACCACTGTAACCAATCTTTTTGCACTGCGCCAAAATCTCTTCGCGCTTCGCTTTTGATAATTGGTCTGGGCGATTAAACGCATTTGAAATAGTTGCTGTTGATACGCCTAACTGTTCAGCAACATCTTTAAGGGTAAGTTTCGTTTTATTCATTGTTATTAGCTCTTTTAACGAGACTTACTACCCTGAATCGTAATTAAAAAAGGGTAGCAAGCGTGCGCTTCGACTACCCTTTGACTATATCATTAACTTAAACGTTTAACGCTGCTTTTTTAATACACACCTGGTGTTTGAGCCTAAGTTTTATTGGAAAGCTTAATTTTAAGAAACTGGCGTCTTATCTCGTTCCGAAAATTTTATCTCCAGCATCACCTAGGCCCGGCAGTATGTAGCCTTTTTCATTTAATCTTTCATCAATAGCAGCTGTGAATATATCAACATCAGGGTGGGCATCAACCACGGCTTTAATGCCTTCTGGTGCGGCAACAAGGAACAGCCCCATAATTCGGCGACAACCTTTCTTTTTAAGTAGGTCAATAGTAGCAATTAGGGTTCCGCCTGTGGCAAGCATAGGGTCTACAATCAAGGCAGTACGCTCGTCGATATTTTTTACCACCTTATCAAAGTAAGCAACGGGTTGAAGGGTATCTTCATCGCGATAAAGGCCAACAACACTAATCTTCGCATTTGGGATTAACTCCAATACACCTTCTAGCATGCCCAAGCCGGCGCGAAGAATAGGCACTACGGTTATCTTCTTGCCTTTTATTTGTCTTACTTCCACCTCGTCGCCAGACCAGCTTTTTATGGTCGCGCGTTCTGTAGGCAAAGTTCGGGTTGCTTCATAGGTCAGCAAATTTCCCACTTCAGAGGCAAGCTCGCGAAAATCTTTGCTGCTAATTTTGGCATTTCGCATAAGCCCTAGCTTGTGCGCAATAAGCGGATGGGTAATTTCGTGAACGGCCATGTAAGACTCCTTGTAATCGATTCCACTATATTTTAACCCAGCCGTGCCTTAGTTAAAGCGATTAGTCGTAAAAATATGTTTATTCATGTTTACTTAGAGCAAGTCTAGGTGTTTTACGAAAACAACAAATGCGGGTTATTTAATTTTTCATGAAAAACACATAGCGTATCCAGTCTAAACTACCCTACTTGCAAAGTAGCGCCGTCTGGCATAGTCACTTCAATTTTCATATTTCCACCAACGGCTGCTAAATATGCAGCTGCGCGTTGAAGAGAAACATCTTGGATACGCTTCGATTCTAACTTGCTTACGCCAGAAGCAGTGACTGATAGTGCCATTGCTACGACTTCTTGTTTAACTCTGTGCTGCTTTCTTATGTCACCTAGTGTAATTTCTTTCATTGTCTTTTACCGAGAATTTCGGGCATTAAAAAAGCCCAGATGGTGATACCTTCTGGGCTTTTGCAAAACGTTTTTACCTGCAGTGCCCAGAAGCCAATACTTGCCCCTGAACACCGACGGTCAGGTGCAATCAGTAATTAAAATTATAAAAATAACCAGTTGAAACGTTTCGCATAATAATTCTCTTTTTACAATGTACTTGTACAAACGGCATTTTGCCGAGACTAAGTGAAATAGTTGGGCTAATGATTATTCTGTGAAAACAGTAGCCGCCTCGTGTCACTTATCCTTAACCATACCATGTAGATAAGCAATAGCAATGACTTTCCAAAAAGGAAAGTCTGCAAAGCAAGTTGAAAGCCGCCGTTTTAGGAAACAGACGAGCTTAAGCAAGTAACGTCAGAACCCACCTTTGCTTGTTTAAGCGAAGCGAGAAAGCGCGGTACAAGATCGCTCCCCTCTTCAGGAGACCAACTTGCAAAACCTTTGTCATCCGTCACTTCATACGGCCCTTGCTTAACTTCCATAAATACCACTGGGCTAGAGCACACAGTTGCGTGCCAGGTATTAGGTGGAATTTCAATGCCGAAGGTTTCTCCACCTGCCTTTAATGTTACTCTTTCTTTTACTACGCCGTCGTCGTTGAAAAACAGAATATCCAATTCGCCTTCCACAACCATAAAAAACTCCCATTTGTGAGGCTGCACGTGTCGATGGGGCCGTACGTAAGAGTCTGGCATCATGGCAATGAAAAGACGCTGAACCATATCAGTGTAAGATTTGTGAACGTTAAAATTAACTCGCCGGCGAGGGCTCTCTGCCGCTTTCTGTTTTAACTCACTAAACAATGCTTTATCAAAATACTTAATATCGTCCAACGTCATTTCCTAACTATTGCTTGGGTATTGCATCAAAGCCTATCGCTTCTCCCTCTTAATGCGCAAGCATCGAAAGCCATCATTTGTTTCTCTTCATTCTACGGCTTTGTTCTTGACGCTTCTCTTCTCGTTTTTCTTTCCGGTCTTTCTTATCTGGCGTCAACGACCCTGTTTTGAATTTTGCTTTACGCTTGGCCTTCGCTTCAGCTTTCTTCGCCGCTTCAATAGCCATTTCCTCTTTTTCGACTTCCAGCATTTCCGGTGTCTCTAGCGTTATTCGCCCCAACTTACCCGACTGCAGTTCTTTAAGCAGGATCTCGCATATTTTGTGAAGATTTACGCGGCCACCCGCTTGAATCGCTCCACGCGTTTTAGCGGCGGCTTCTAAAAATTCAATTTCAGTGTCGGGCAGCTCGGTTAGCTTATAGCGCTCTTTCATTACCTCTGGGTACGCTTTTATAAGGTAATCTGCCGCAAAAAAACCGACATCGTCGTATTCCATGGCGGTGTTTTTAACAGCACCTGATGAAGCTAACCGGTAAATAGAATGTGGGTTTTCAAGCTTAGGCCACAGTACTCCCGGTGTATCAAACAAGATAATACCGCTGCCTAAATTTATGCGCTGCTGGCTTTTCGTTACAGCTGGCTCGTTGCCTGTTTTAGCAATGATTCGGTCGGCTAAAATATTAATTAGCGTCGATTTACCCACGTTAGGTATACCAGTGATCATAGCTTTAATTGCTTTAGGCTGACCTTCTTTATACGAACAAATGCTTTTAACCAGCTGCATAATTTGCTTGCTGTTGCCCGGGTTATCGCTAGAGGTCGTAATCGTCTTCACGCCGCGCTCTTTCTCTAAGCTTTCCTGCCAGCGCGCGGTAATTTCTGGATCTGCAAGATCGTACTTATTAAGAATTTTAATACAGGGCTTGTCGCCGCGTATTTTTGCAATTTCGGGGTTTTCACTGGAATACGGAATACGTGCGTCAAGCACCTCAATAAGAATGTCTACTTGATTAAGCGACTCTTTAATTTCTTTCAGGGCTTTGTGCATATGCCCTGGAAACCATTGTAATGCCATGGTTGTTTCCTATCGTAATCGAGTTGAGGGGGTGTGCTTAACGGGTTAATTCATAAGCGCAGATATTCACAGCGCTGGCTAAGTTTAACGAGTCAATTTTACCGCTTCCCGCAATGGTATACGCCGTTGCGTTTAGCCGTGATAGTGCGTCAACAGGCACGCCACGGGCTTCGTTGCCAAACAGATAACATTGGTAATCACCAAAGGAGTTAGAGGTGATATTACTACCACTCATATCCAAGAAAGCGAAACGTTCGAACCGCTCGCCTAGGCTTTCAAGCGCTACATTTAATTCCATGTTCACATGGAAAATAGCCCCCATACTTGAGCGTACAACTTTCGAATTGTAAGGGTCCACACTGTTAGGGCTTAGTAATAGCGTAAAATCACCAAACCACGCTAGCGTTCTTAGTATGGTGCCTAAGTTGCCGGGGTCTTGAACTTCATACAAGTAAATGTACTTTTCGGCACTGGATTTTTTTGCTGAAATGTTGGTTTGTGACCGCTCTGAACTTAACGAAGTGTTAGGAAGTGGAACGCGAGCAATAATACCTTGAGGTGACTTAGTATCGCTGAGTTGCTGCATTTGTTGCGACGATACCGTTTCTACCTTCATTTTAGAGGCTGAAGAAACAAGTTTTTCTTTCACCCACGCCTCATAGTCAGCTGTCACATAAAGGGTGATATCACCTGATGTACTGCTGTCATGCTGAGCAACGTTAATTAACTCTAAAACTAAGTGCTCTCCTTCCACCAAATAGAATCCGAACTGCGTTCTAAATTTCTTTTGATGAAGCTTTTTAACGTCACTTAGTTTCATTTGCACTGCCCTTTTTATAACTTTCGGCGCAAGTGTAAGGTAAGTTCAGGAAAAGGCAAGGTGACAATTTACCCTGCCTATAACATGGTTTAATTAATCTTCAGCAACCACGTAAATGTCACCGTCGTAAATACCTTGTACGGTAAGCTTCTGGCTTGCCAGTGCTTGAAGGTAATCAATATGCGCTTGTTCCACTTTCTGTCCAGGAACAATAAGCGGAATACCAGGCGGATACGGTGTAATTAAGCCAGCTGCTGTGCGTCCAACACTGTTTTGCCATGGAATGGCTTCCCTAGGGCTGAAAAACGCTTTTGACGGAAGGTCGTCTAAATGAATTGGCGGAATGTCTGCCGGTAACGGGCTTTTGCTCTTGCGCTTGCTTAGATTAACGGCGCCATCATCAAGACGTTTCAATGCGTTGTATAGCCTTACAATTTTAGAGCGCATTCCACCTAGCGTAAGCAGTACTAGAATAGTGCTATGAGTGAACTTCTCTATTTCTAAACCGACTTCGTCCATCAAGAAACGATGTATTTCTTGGTTTGAATAATCAAGAGCCGATACGTCAATTAAGATTTTAAGCGGGTCGTGCCCAATATTGTCACTTTCAAAGTGAGAAAACATATTCGCAAAGTCACTAGGCGAGAGTATTTTAAGTCGCTTGAACTTGGCCATTTGCGATTTGAGTTCGGCAACATTGCTTAATAGCTCATTAAGGATTTTGTAGCCTTCCATTTCTAGCTGTTGTCGACAGACATCAAGCGACGCAATCAGTTGATACTTGGGCGAAGTACTGGTATGAATTGCAAACACTTCTTTAAAGAAGTCCTTATCGAAATCCGGATCGTTCACATGAATAAAGGAGGCTTGCGAGAACGCCGACACCACTTTGTGCGCAGAGTGAGTAATATAGTCTGCCCCAGCGGCGATAGCAGAGTAATCACGCAATGCAGGGTGGAACAAGGAATACGCAAACCATGCTTCGTCAATGAACACTTTAATGCCATGCTCATGGGCTAAATTTACGACTTGCTTAAGGTCGGTCAATAACCCGTCGTAGGTACAGCCCGTCAGTACGATAAGTTTAGCGTCAGTATTTTCTTCAATAAGCTGCTTAATTTGCGCCATTCTAGGTGGTGAAAATATACCGTATTCAGGGTTAAATACACTGTCTAAATACACGGGCATGGCTCGCGCCTGAATAATGCCGTAGTGCACTGACTTGTGGCAGTTTCTGTCGGCAATAACTTTGTCGCCCTCACGCAACAGCGTCTGCAAAATAATTTTGTTTGATGTAGAAGAGCCGTTCGTAACGAAATAGGAATGGCGAACCTCAAATGTATTCGCGACAGCAACTTGTGCTTTTCCAATAGCGTGGGTGCCATCTGATAGTGAGCCCAGTGAGTCAACGCTAACAGATAAATCGCTGACGAACACGTTTCGACCGAAGAAACGATAAAAATCACTAATATAGGGGGAATTTCTAAAGCTTGCGCCACCGCTGTGACCTGGCGTATGCCACGAGTCATTAGACTCTACAACGTAGTCTTTGTATTCAGTCCAAAACGGCGTTTCGTTTCTATCATCAAAGTCATTGATGATATAGCCAAGAATAGATTCTGGGTCCGAAATAATGTCGTTACGATAGAAGAACGATTCAATGCCATTGGCTTGGTTTACAATATCCAATCCTTTTACTGCATCGCCTAAGACATACACGGGAAGCTCAGGCCGAATACGCTTAATGGCGTCGATCACTCTGGCGTTATTATCAATTACCGCGTTGCTTGCAGACGACTTTTCGCTTGTAGTTTTCTCGTTCGCGTTTTGTGAACTGACGCTTTCGGCTGCGGGGCTCGTATTTTCATTAGGTACGCCATTTAAAGGCGCTACGTCTGTCAACTCTTTAACCTTCGCAACCACATCCCAGCTAAATACCACAGCCTGAATGTCACCGTCTTCACGAACAAATTGTAGTGCCTTTGCAACGGAGTTCGCTTCAAGCAGGCTTATTTCGACGTCACTTCGGTCAAAGTAAGCAATCGTGTTGCCTATACTCGACGTAATTTGTTCCAATAGATCAACAGCATCTTCTATAACAAGAATCTTTAAATGAGGGCGCATTAACCAACCATGTAATTAATAATGAGCATTTAGCGCTAGGCTAAAACTCATAAAACCAAGAATCAATAAACTAAGAATCTATAAACTAAACACAGTAAAACTAAAAATAGTGTAACTCTGAATTTCACTGGTGTCGTGTAAACTCTTGCTATGTCGTAATAATAGTGCCTAAACGAATTGGACCGGGGCTAACCACTCATGCACACACCTTCCCTTCAAAACCAATTCCCACACGCTTATCTTTCAAAATCAACAAAGCACAAAAGTAACCTACGGGAATTTCTACATTACGCGAAAAACGTGCTCCCTTCTATTGCTTCAACGAAGAAAAGCACCTGGCCAATACATCATGACCACTGTTTTATGCGGGTGATTTTAGACAATATTGTCGGCTGTGCTTGGTATGAGGTTATTCCCTCGCCGGCCTATAACAACCTGACCGACGAACAAGCCAGCGCCGCATTATGCCTTGCCAAGCAAATAGCCACTGAAAGTGTCTCGCTTCACGCGCTCAATCAACGCTCAATCCAATGGCGCAATAAGCAGCTAAAGCTGGAGTTTTAGTATGACAAAACGCACATCCCTCAATGATGCAGTATTGATTCAAGACGGCCAAGACCTAGAGCGTATTGTGAAAGATAAACGTGCGCAATGGAGGGCGAATAATGCGAAAGCGCGACGCAGACAACGTCGATACAAAAAGAAGCTTATTGCAGAACTTCCGCGAATTATCACCGATATTCATAGCACATATCCTGAAGATGAAGCCTAAAGCACTTTCATAAAAGATATCAATTACCTACAATCACTGCTAGAAAGTTGCGCTTAACAGAGTGTGACGTACATTATTTATACACAGCATCCCTACCCAGAAAGTGACAGGACATACCATGGCGTTTAATTTAGCTATTAATAACGATATTGCAGTAATCACCTTTGACGACGGAAAAGTTAACGCCGTAGGCTTTGAGCTTATTCAGCAGTTCAACGATGCCTTAGATGAAGCAGAGAAAAGCGCAAAAGCGGTTGTATTACACGGCGGCGAAGGCAAGTTCTGTGGAGGGTTTGATTTATCAGTAATGAAAGCCGACGACAAAGCAAAACAATTAGAGTTGGTATCAAAAGGCGCTGATTTAATTGTGCGACTTTATAGTTTTCCGCTACCTGTTGTTGTTGCTGCTGAAGGTCACAGTATTGCCATGGGCGCTATTATGCTTATGGCCGCAGACTTACGTATAGGTAAAGATGCCGACACTAAATACGGTCTTAATGAAACCGCCATTGGCATGGTGCTGCCGCCATTCGGTATGGAGCTCGCCAAAGCCAGACTTGCCAATACAAGCCAAACTGAAGCCTTGCTCTTCTCGCGCATCTATCAAGGCAGTGAAGCCGTTAAAGCAGGCTTTTTAGATGCAGCAGTACCTCAGGAGCAAGTACTAGCAACGGCCATGGGTTATGCTGAAAAGCTGAAGATGTTGCCTAGACAGTCTTTTGCTGAGTCTAAACTTCAGCTGCGTAAAGAAACGATAGAGAAGATGAAAGCTTAACTCTCAAGTTATAACAACGCGTTGAGACTGGTTGTTTCAACGCGTTGTTTAGAAATGATTACTTTACAGGGCCAGAGCGGCGTTCTATTTCTTCTTTAAGGGCACTTCTTAGGCCCAACTCAAAGCTTAATTCCGCAAGCACAAATAATGGTCCTATGGCTAACCCCATAATATCGTCAACAAAAGCAGGCTTTTTGCCCTCATAATGATGACCGATAAACTGAAGCACCCACCCACCGATAAAAATGCCTAACGAGATAGCAAGCCACATACTTACACTAAGCTGTGCAATGGGTTGAGCGAAATAGACCATAGCCCCCGTAATAAATGCCATAACAACGCCGAGCTTTATGTCTAATTTGATATAGAATGCGTTGCCTATCACCCATACGAACAAAGCCGGGCTGATGACCATAGCTCCCAAAATGGGGGCATTTACAAAAAATGCAGGCTTACTCAACAAGCAGAATACCGAGAAAACAATTAGCGGGATGCCGATATAATGGGTGTAGATGTTTTTTTGATCTCTGTGGTACTTAGCGTACTCACTTAAGTGTTGTTCTAGATTTTTCATACTGCGCCAACGTTTTATTTGTATTGTAAGGGTCAGTTTACTCTTTGCGAACACATACAAACTGTCGGCTTGACGACAAACTCAACTAAACTGGTTTAGCGTTTGCGGTTTTTTAACTAAATAATATTGCTGAACTTAGTCGTGAAAAGCGACTCCTACCGCTATTGATAAATAATAAGTGGAGTTTTCATGAATAAAAGGAAGTACCTTTTAACTTTAGCTGTACCTGCACTTCTTACCTTAACGGCTTGTAGTTCAGTTTCTTCAATGTATTCGACTGATGAGCAAGAGCAACGTAGTGAAGAAAACAAACTTTCGCTTTCAGGTAGCCATTGGCAGGTCGAAAGCATAAATCAATCAGGTATTATCGACTTTAGCCACGTTACGCTTAATGCAAATGTAAGCGGGGATATTAGCAGAATAAGCGGAAGCACAGGCTGTAATCAGTATACAGGGGGGCTCAACGTTGCGAATGCCAATAAAGTATTCAGTGCTGACAACAATGCTCAACCTTTCTCCGCCGATAAAATTGTACTTACCAGAAAGATGTGTGCCCCAGCGCTTATGAAGCAAGAGCAAAGCTTTGTTGATGCTTTAGCTTCATCGAAAACTTATGCAATATTGGATAACACGTGGCTAGTCCTGTATGACAGTAATGACAATGAAACAGTTCAAGCAATAATCTCATCCCCTTCACAAGGTTCCAATACCGGTAATGCAGGTAAACCCGGGGCAGGAGTTAACAAAAAGCCAAAAGATGTAGCTAAAAAGCAGGATATTGCCAACAGTTCTGCGCAAGCCAATAGCAGAACCTATAAGTGTGAGACGCCAAACGCCAGTATCACAGAATTACGCGTAAATACGCTTGGCCCAGATACAAAAGCACTCTCGCTCAACAACGCGTATCACATTGTGCAGCTATCACGCTCTGCATCGGGAGCGAAATACACAAACAACAAAGGTGTGGTGTATTGGAATAAAGGTGATGTTGCCACCGTTTCTATAAACTCTGGCTACTACCACTGTACAATTAATCATTAGAAATCAGACGGCAAAATTAACGTGTAATACTGCCGTCGCATTTTATTTAGAAAGGTTCACTACTATTTATGTCATGCTTCGGTGTTTTGGATAACGTCCCGAAACCCGAAGTACTTGTCATGAGCTACACGTGCCTTTGTTCTCACCTTTAATTATTCAGCCGCCCTTAATAAAGAGCGCTTCTTTGTTTAAACCAATTTGTGGTTTACCTATTCTACGTTATCTGCCACTACTCTCTGTCGAATAGTTTCAATTAAACACTTTTTAATACTCCATCCTGTTCAAACTAAAAGCTTTAACACAGAGTTAGCGCTTTATTTATATATTTAATGTTACGCCTTAAATCACTATAAATCAGGCATTTAAGCTGTAAACACACGCACTTAACATCCTTATCACTTGCCGTTAAATATGCTTCAACGTTGAAACAATAGTTAGAACACTATACAATTTATTTTTATTGAACAGCCAATTAAAATAAAAACACTACTTAAGCGCATCTAAATCAACTCCTATAAAGCCTGTAGAAACGCGGCTTAGAGAGAGGTCAAGGTAAAGAAAGTTAAAGTGGTGTTTATTAAGCGAAGAGCGATTAGTTCGAACGTTTCGAACGCTTAGCGAGAAAAATAGTTTCAACACTATTCATCGTATTGAAACCAAATATGTGTATTAGCTTGTACGTATTTATTTTTCACGCAAAGAGCGCGCTAATTGGCGAGCGTTGTCAGCACTATTAAAAGTAGGAGTTTATGCATGTCATTACCGACTTATCAGAATTTCATTCACGGCAAGCCGATGGCAAACAAAAGCAAAGAGACCTTTGCAGTCACCAACCCCGCAACCGGTGAGGTAATTTACCACGTAGAAGTGGCTGATGAGTTTATTCAACAAGAAGCGATCAAGAGTGCTAAAGAAGGATTTGCGGTATGGTCAGCAATGATGCCTATCGAAAGAACTCGCATTCTTAACAAGGCCGTTGCACTGCTTCGCGAACGTAATGATGAACTTGCTAAATTAGAAGTACTCGACACCGGTAAGCCTATTCAAGAAGCCGACTGTGTTGATATTGAAACTGGCGCTGATGTTATTGAGTACTATGCGGGCCTTGCACCTACTCAATTGGGTACTCAACAGCCTGTGGGCGCCGACTTCTTCTACACGCGTAAAGAAGCGCTAGGTATCTGTGCCGGTATTGGCGCATGGAACTACCCTATCCAAATCGCTTGCTGGAAGTCAGGCCCAGCGCTAGCTGCTGGTAATGCATTTATATTTAAGTCATCAGAAGAAACGCCGATGGGTGCGCTTAAACTGGCTGAAATTTTCACTGAAGCTGGTGTACCTGCTGGCGTATTTAATGTGGTTCAAGGCGCAGCGCAAGTAGGCCAATGGCTTACTAACAGCCCAGACATTGAGAAAGTATCGTTTACCGGTGAAGTAGGCACAGGTAAAAAAGTGATGCAAAGTGCCGCTGCTTCGAACTTAAAAGACGTGACTATGGAGCTTGGCGGTAAGTCTCCGCTTGTAGTATTTGAAGATGCCGATATTACTCAGGCTATTAGCGCCGCCATGCTAGGCAATTTTTATACTCAAGGGGAAATCTGTACTAACTGTACTCGTGTTTACGTCCAGCGCTCTGTATATCAAGCCTTTATTGATGAGCTTAAAACCCGTACCGAAAACAATATCATTATGGGCGACCCGCTAGACCCTAATGTAAACCTAGGCGCACTTATTTCTAAAAAGCACCAAGAGCTAGTTCTTAGCTATATTGCGAAAGGGAAAGAAGAAGGCGCAACGCTATTAACCGGTGGTAACGCTGCCTCTCCAGCTTCTGCGCCTAACGGCTATTTTGTTGAACCAACAATTTTCACAGATTGCACCGACGATATGACTATCGTTAAGGAAGAGATCTTTGGGCCAGTAATGAGCGTGTTGGTATTCGATGATGAAGACGAAGTGATTGCACGCGCGAATGACACTGAGCTAGGTTTGGCAGCGGGCGTATTCAGTAAAGATATCCAGCGCGCACACCGCGTCATCCACCAGCTACAAGCCGGTATTTGCTGGATAAATGCATATGGAAATTCTCCAGCAGAAATGCCTGTAGGCGGCTACAAACAGTCTGGCATTGGACGTGAAAACGGTGTTGAAACGCTTAATAGCTACACGCAAACCAAGTCGGTTTATGTAGGTATGAGTCAAATTGAGAGCCCGTTTTAAGCCGCAGTAGGAGTACATATGCAGACATTTGATTACATTATTGTTGGAGCAGGTTCTGCTGGCTGTGTGCTAGCGAACCGCCTGTCAGAAAACCCTAAGCACAAGGTCTTGCTGCTGGAAACCGGTGGCTCTGACAAAAGCATTTTCATAAAGATGCCAACAGCGCTGTCTATTCCGATGAATACCGACAAGTATGCATGGCAATTTAATACTGAAAAAGAGCCGTATTTAAACAACCGTGAGATGCACTGCCCACGAGGCAAAGTGCTTGGCGGCTCGTCGTCTATTAACGGTATGGTATACGTACGTGGCCATGCCAAAGACTTCGACGAATGGGAAGCACACGGCGCAGAAGGTTGGAATTACCAAGCCTGCCTACCCTACTTCCAAAAAGCAGAAACCTGGTACAAGGGTAACGATGCTTATCGTGGTGGCAATGGTGAGCTTGGCGTTAACAACGGCAATGAAATGAAAAACCCCCTTTATACCGCCTTTATCAAAGCCGGTGAACAGGCCGGTTACGACATCACAAGCGATTATAACGGTAAGCAACAAGAAGGCTTCGGGCCTATGCATATGACCGTCAAAGACGGCGTTCGTAGCTCAGCAAGCCGTGAATATCTTGACCCAGTTAAATCTCGCAAGAATTTAACCATAGTGACTGGCGCGCTGGTGACTAAAGTTGTTCTTGATAACAAAGTCGCAAAAGGCGTTGAGTATGTGGTTAACGGCAAAACCGAAACGGCAAATACGTCTAACGAAGTTATTTTAAGTGCCGGCTCTATTGGCTCGCCACATATTCTGCAACTTTCAGGTATTGGCGATAAAGAGATTCTTGAAAAAGCAGGTATCGATGTTAACCACCACCTGCCGGGTGTGGGTCAAAACCTGCAAGATCACTTGGAGTTCTATTTCCAGTACAAGTGTAAACAACCGATCACGCTAAACCGCAAACTGGGCTTAATTTCAAAAGGGTTGATCGGTGCTCGCTGGTTGCTTAACCGTTCAGGTTTAGGGGCTACGAATCACTTTGAGTCTTGCGCGTTTATTCGCTCGAAAGCAGATGTAGAGTGGCCTGATATTCAGTACCATTTCTTACCAGTTGCTATCCGTTACGATGGTAAATCAGCATTCGACGGCGACGGCTTTCAGGTACACGTAGGTCACAATAAACCAAAAAGTAGAGGTAGCGTTACCATTCAGTCGACTGACCCAACAGTACCGCCAAAAATCTTGTTTAACTACTTACAGCATCAAGATGATATTGAAGGATTTCGAGCTTGCGTAAGACTAACAAGAGAAATCATCGCACAGTCAGCATTCGACGACTTCAGAGATGGCGAAATCCAGCCTGGCGAGCACATTCAAACGGATGAAGAAATCGATGCTTTTGTGCGTGAAGCCGTTGAGAGCGCTTACCACCCTTCGTGTTCATGCAAAATGGGTGAAGACGACATGGCAGTAGTAGATTCTCAAACCAAAGTACATGGTATTGAAGGCCTGCGAGTGGTGGACTCATCTATCTTCCCTACCATTCCAAATGGAAACCTAAATGCACCGACCATAATGGTAGCGGAAAAAGCGGCGGACAAAATTTTGGGTAAACCCGCTCTACCACCACAAAATGTAGCGGTAGACATACACCCTAATTGGCAAACCGAGCAACGCTAAACGTTAAAACGTTTTTGCACCAGTGCGCTTGTTCTTGCAACGAGCGCACCTTCCACAGTGCCTATATGCCGCCAATCAAGGTGACGATGCATGTAGCTGGGTGGTCTGTTTAATAACGAAAAAAAGGAAAAAACATGTTTCAATTTTATCAATACTGGGAGGGTGACAATGACAGTATGGCTTAGTGCAGGCATTATTTTCACTCTACTTTCAGTGGCCTATATTCTATTTAAATGGGGCAACATGAAAGTGGTAGGTGTAACGCCAGTTAGAACCTTTACCTTTATTGCCATTCTTTTTACCTCGGGTTTGGATGTGGGCCTCATTATGTTCCCACTCACTGAATTTGCTGGTTATGCTGACATAAGCGCAAGTCCTGAATACGCATTCACCAATCCTCTCGCCATTGAGTTTGGGTTTTGGGGTTTCTTAATTTGGGGATTCTACTTTCTTACTTGTTTTTATTTCTGCGTAATAGAACCCAAGGTTAAATTCTTCGAGCTTCCTATCGTTAAGTTCGTAAACAACGTGGTAATCATAGGGACCTGTGCTTTCACAGCTTTCTTACTGCTGTCTAACCTTCCATGGTATTTACCGTCAGTAGGTGATGGTGAATCGGTCGTGCCTGCGTTCTACCTGATCGTGTTTGCAGCCATTGCCTTTGCGGTCTATTCAAGTACTAGCATTAAGTACGTGCGTATTTTAAGCCTTACCACAACGTGGGTATTTATCGCTCTCATTGTTGGCATGTGGGCTGCGGCATTTGTGTTTGGCGAAAGTGAGATAACAGCTTATTTCAAGAATCTAGGCCTAATTGGCGGATATTTTGCGAATATTGATAACTTTGTATTACCCATCAATGATTACCATGAGTTTTATCTATTCTGGTGGTTCAGCTGGAGCATCATGATAGGTCAGTTTACCTCTCGCTTTGTAGGCGGTCTCAAAACCTATCAAGTTATGCTGGCTATGATGGTCATTCCATCTATCCCTATCGCCGCATGGTTTTCGGTACTGTACCACTATCACAGCGCCGGTATTCCTACAGAAGGAATAACCAATATGGCAATGGTATTTGTAGGTATCGTGTTTGTAATCAACTCTCTTGATTCACTAATAAGACTTTATACAGACAACCTTAATATGACCGTGGAGCGTATTGGTAAAGGTAACTACATTGCTCTGAACATAGTCGCACTATCGTTACTTACACTGTTGTTCAAACTAGACTTCTTGCAAATTCAGTGGGTAGGTGCGCTAGTTATCGCTATCTTCTTTAGCTGCTTTGCGTTCATTTTAAGTCAGAAGTTTAAATCGGTGACGGCCATCAAAACCTCGCCGAAAGAAAACAAGATCGACTTTACCAAGATAGAAAACCTTAACTAATTAGAACAATCACTGCTTACCTCGTTAGCGTTGGCTCAATTTTGAGCTAACGGAGGTAAGTATTGCCCGAAATCTGCCTAGAAGCGCATTTGATAGAAAACGGGCCAAATAAAACAACGATAAAAACAGGTGTTTAACAATGAAAAATATGAAATCTTTTTTTGCATCAACTCAGATATTCACAGTGGCTCTCGTAACAGCATTGTATTCTTCAGTCACGTTCGCTGATTGGAGCGCCAATATCTCTGCAGTATCAGATTATACCTTTAACGGTTTAAGCCAAACACAAAACGACCCGGCTCTTCAGGGAGGTGTTGATAAAGCTTTTGATAACGGGACTTACGTTGGTACTTGGGCATCTAACGTTGATTTTGGTGGTGATACCAACCTTGAGTGGGACGCATACATTGGTCGTTATCAAATGCTCACAGAAGCTGTCAGCATTGACTACGGCATTGCCTACTATTCCTATCACGGCGGTGACGACTCAAGCGACGGTAACTATCCTGAAATTTATACTAAATTCGGTTATGCGAGCGACTATGGTAATACCGAGCTTAATCTGTGGTACACGTGGGACTACTTTGGCACGGGCTCAAGACACACAGTTGCTATGATTGCTCATACCTTTGAACTTGCTCCTAACCACAACCTTCGCGCTAGCTTTGACGTGTCTAACTCTTTAGACAGCGATACTTGGGTATGGCGTGACGAAAACACGTCTTTCTATCACTACCGTTTGGCCTACCAGACAAGCTACAAAGGATTAGACTTTGAAATTGCTGCTGAAAACACAAACCTTGATATAGACACCGCCGATGAACGTATTGTGTTTGGTGTATCGAAAACCTTCAGCTTTTAATCCAATAGGCTCGCACTAATCATCGCTTTTATTTTTTAGAGATGTAGACAGCAGTAGACCTTTATTTGCAGCGTTGGAAAGACCATCGACACTCCAGTCCGTCCACGCTGCCATTTCTTTATATGCATTAATAAAAACAGTGGTATTTCGACCATTATTTTTTGCTTGATACAATGCCCAGTCCGCAATCAAAATGGCATGTTCCCATACCTTTGAATCTAGTATGCAATCATCCCAAGGAAGCTTAGTTGCTCCTATTGACATTGTAATGGGCTTAGGTAATTCCAAAACATGGTGAAGCGTCGCTATAGCGTTATGAAGTCGCTTATTAAACTCACCAATATCGTTTGGATTTATTGACGGGACGACTAACAAAAACTCTTCTCCACCCCACCTTATTAACCTATCAGTATTTCGACTGACTGTTCGTAGCGCTTGGCCAACATGATGTAGTGCACTATCACCCTTATCATGACCGTATGTGTCGTTTAGTTGTTTAAAGTTATCAAGGTCGATAAGAAAAATAGCGCACACTTCATCGACGCCAACTGACGCATCCTGCTGTTCTGTTTTCGCATTTACTGCATCAAAGATCTTGGGAGCGAAATTTTTAACTGCTCTTCGATTGTATAAACCTGTTAGCGGGTCGGTAATTGCCGCCTCTTCTAGCGCTTTGTTTTTTTGTTGAAGCTCGCTGTTTACGCGCTCAAAAGCGGCAGTACGCTCATTGACTCTAGCTTCAAGTATCTCGTTTCGTTGTTGATACGAAGCAATGCGAAGGCGGTAAATAATATAAAAAACTGCAAGCAAGGCTAAAACGCCGACTAGCTTAGCCCAGTTAGACTCCCACCAATGAGGCGTTACATAGAGTACTATTGCGTCTCCAGGCAGCCAACCCTCGCCATCAGTTCTAGACTGGACTTCAAAAACCGTTTCTCCCGCTGACAACTTAGCTAAAAAAGCCTCTTCTCTTGAACCGGAATATATCCAATCACTGTCATCTAAACGATATCGATATTCTGGGACCGACTCTGCCGAAAAAATTGGACGTGAAAAAATAATCTCTGCATTTCTCTTTGTGTTGAGATTTATTCGATTGCTGTAGTTATTTTCTCGCTTGCCATCAACATAAACACCCGTAATGACAGTTCGCGCCGCTAACTCATGGTTTTCACTTTTCTGAACCGCTACTACACCGTTTAATGTTGGCAAATATAGGGTATCTTTAAACACTATAGATCTTAAATTACCCGCGCCATTACAACATCTCAAATCGGCTCGTGCGCTGAAATTGCCATCATCTCGCAAGACAACAGTGCTCTTTACATGCGAGTCAGTAATATCGTCGATTTCCACATACGCAACGCCACTTGCACCGCTTAACCAAAGTTTATTACCACGGGTTGTTACACTGAAAAAATTTTGAAATGGTAGTCCGTTCTTAATGTTAAATGAGCGCCACTGCTTACTTTCATCAAGCATCAACAAACCCTGACCGTAAGTTCCTACGAAAAGCCTTCCATCATTTAACTCAAGTAGTGAAGAAGCAAACACACTGGTACCGTTAAGTAACTCTACTTCCTGCCACTTTCCATCTGTTTGGCTAAACAATCCTGACTCTGTGCCTACCCACAGTACACCGTCCTTCGCTGTCAGGATGCTGCGAACTGATTGCTTTTCAAATAGTGGAACGGACTTAAAATCGACACCGTCAAATTGGAATAGGCCCTTTGTCGTCGCTATATAAAACGCATCATCTCCTTGATATAAGGTATTTATTTGCAGACCTGTAAATTCAGGTATCGCCTCAAACTGTGATGCTCCGTTCTTGCTCCTAAAAAGGCCTCTACGAGTGCCAACCCAGAATTCGCCGTTACCTTCAAAAATACTATAAGCATCGCTACCTTCTATTGCGCTGGGAGGAACTATTAGTGTCCAGTCGTCTTCGGAGTTACTTTCAAACACACCTTTGTTTGTTGCTGTGTAC
Organism: Alteromonas sp. ABH4_454; assembly: GCF_056311775.1. Lineage (NCBI taxonomy): Bacteria > Pseudomonadati > Pseudomonadota > Gammaproteobacteria > Alteromonadales > Alteromonadaceae > Alteromonas > Alteromonas sp. ABH4_454. The sequence continues at coordinate 3,953,514 of NZ_CM149972.1, forward strand.
AAGCGATCTTCCCGGGCAAAAAATGACCATATACGAGCACTAGATATATTTTGTGTAGGAACTACGCGCCTTACGTTCGTTTTCCAGTATATTACTAACCCATTTGCTTTCGTTCCAAGAAACCACGTTTCTTCATCGTTAAGAAGCACGCTGTTGTCGAGCAGAAGGTTATTATCTACAAACGGTGTTAAGCTATTGAAAGTTGGCTCAGCTTCTGAAGAAATATCAAGAAGCTGGCCTTTATCCGAAACCGCCACTACGCCCCCGTTTTGAGTGCTAAATAGGCTCTTAAATTTAATTTCAGCAAAGGCTGGCATTGTCTTAAAAAGACAGCTTTCAGATGATAGTGTGAAGCGGTGAAGTTTTTGCTTTTGCAATATGTAGACTGTATCTTTTTGCACTAACAGACGTTCTGCGTTGGCAAAAACGCCAATGGGGTAGCGGCACTTCTCATGCACTGAGGATGTAAGACTGGTCTGCAGCAACTCACCTTGAGACGTTAGCAACCACAAATGACGAGTGTCATAATACGAGTTTGTAAAAGTAATATCTGCGTAACTGTAAGGCTTGGCTTTGTCGCCTTGAAGTGACCATAGTGAATCAGTAATTACCCACACCATGTTTTTAGCATCGGCGATAACTTGCTTTATTGGTTTGTCATCAAAATTAACGCCAAATGCTTTGAACTTACCATCATCGAAACTCACTAACCCGACGCCAGTCACTATCCAAAGTCGTCCTGTATTATCAAGAAACAGTGCATTGATCCAATTAGAGCCTAACTCCGGTGTATTAATGGTATTGAAAAACTCGAATTTGCGTCCGTCAAATCGAGCAAGTCCGTTCTCTGTGCCAAGCCACACAAAACCATTGTTATCTTTGACTATTGATTTGATAGATATCTGAGGCAACCCTTTTGCCGATACATATTGCCCTACATCATAGGTCGGTACGCCAGCCACGCTCCACTTTTCAACGCGGTAGCTTTCGCCCCACGAAGCAGCACTCGAAAGACTCAAAAGAACAATGATTAAAGAAGATAGACAGGTGATATTGAATAAAGAAAAGGGACGGTTTTTCATTGAACCTCAAAGAAAACAATTAAAGACGTCGGGAGCTTGAATTTCACAATAATGGAGACGTGCTATTTAAGAACAAACCTTTACGACAATAGTTGTCCACATCACCTACACTGTCAAATCAACATTCGTATGAATTTAATCAGAAAAAGACCACGCTATGAAGCGGCTTAACTTGCTCCCCTGCACCATATCAATGACTTTACACTGCGTCGCACCATAATAATTAATGCTGGTTTTAAGCGGTTTCAAATGAGCACTTTTCGACACTAAGCAGGTGAACCATTCTACGTTGTCTTTCACAGAAACACTTTCTTGAACCATGCGCTGAATGAAGGCAAGTTCACCGCCTTCGCACCACAGTTCATTCGCTTGGCCCGCAAAATTCAAGTTTGCGTCCTTACCTTGGTAAGCGGCATTTTTACCCTTTAGCTTAGATGTACTATCCCCTAAACCTTGAACTCGATTATCGGTAAACTTTGCACCACTTCGCTTCTGCTTATTGCGAGTTAAATTGGATGTCTTCCTACGCGTGCCAGACAGGGCTTCTTGGGCAGATTTATGAAACGGCGGGTTGCACATAGTAAAGGTAAACTGTTCGTTCTCTTCAATTACGCCATTGAAAATACTTGCTCTATTGGTTTGTTTACGCACTTGGAATTTATCGGCCAACACACTGTTTTTGCTCGAAATGACTTTAGCGCTTTTTACAGCAACTTCATCAACATCGCTCCCCACAAACGACCAGTCGTAGGACGCAATACCAATAATAGGATAGATAGCATTAGCGCCCACGCCGATATCTAATCCACGTATATCTCGCCCACGCCCGTTTTTTAAATTAGACCTTGCTGATTTTAATAAGTCAGCAATACCGTGAATATAATCTGCTCTTCCAGGTACAGGGGGGCATAGGTATCCATCGGGAATATCCCAATACTCTAGGCGGTAATAGTGATGAAGCAAAGCTGCATTAAGTACCTTCACCGCTTGTGGATTAGTGAAATCTATACTGATATTGCCACTTTTAGCTTTAACGAGAAAAGGCTTAAGCGCAGGGTATGACTGGCACAGCGCATCCATTGGATAGCCGTTTTTATGGAGATTTTTAGGATGCATGGAGCGCTACTTTTTTTGTGAAACTAAAAACTGAGATTGCACGTTTTCATCGAGCAATTGGGCGCCACTACCTTGGGCTGCCACCTTATCGTCAGTATTGTAAAGCCTACAGCGCTCTAATGACAAACACCCACAGCCAATACAGCCTTCCAGCGAGCTTTTCAAACTGGTCAGCGCCGCAATTTTTGCTTCGATATGCTGATTAAACACCGTACTTAATTTTGCCCAATCAGCTTGTGTTGGCGTTCTGTTGTCAGGAAGTGTAAACAAAAGATTCTTTATATCAGCAAGGGAATACCCCATATTTTGCGCGATTAAAATAAAAGAAACTCTGCGAATGACAGAACGAGGGAATGCTCTATTTCCGCCATTTGTGCGCACAGAAGGAATGAGCCCTTCGTTAGCATAATAGCGAATTAGTGAAACAGCATTGCCAGTACGTTTAGCAATAAAGCCAATGCTTACCATAGGTTCTGGTGCCATAACGCCCCTTTTTCCAATTTCAAAATAGCGGGTAAAAAAACGCTTGATCTAAAGTTAGCTTTAGATATTAAGCTGTTTTTCGTTGATTATCTATACAAGGAAAAACACATGACCACGGCATACTTAGAGCACACAAATATCACCGTTGAAAACCCTGATGAGCTAGCAAGCCTTCTCTGCACTTTGTTCGATTGGAAAATAAGGTGGAGCGGCGGCGCTAAAAACGACGGCTACACGGTACATGTAGGAAACGATAAAGACTACCTTGCCCTGTACAGACCGAAAACTATTAATGAGATAGGGAGCGACTATAAAACCCTGGCTAACGTTAACCATATCGGCATTGTGGTTCAAAATTTAGACGAAACAGAACAGCGGGTTCTTGCCTTAAATTTCAATACCTACAGCCACGGCGATTATGAACCGGGTAGACGCTTTTATTTTATGGCACAGCAAAACATAGAAATTGAAGTCGTTTCATATGTGTAATGCCATTGAGTGTTACACCTAGCTGAACTTTGAAATTTAGTGTTAGATTAACGTTACCTCACTCGTGCGCGTTTTTACTTAATTTTTTTGCTAAGTTTGTTTGCTAAAAATGTACGCGCACTGTGATCATTTCAATAATAATAGACAGGAAACATGGATGAGAAAGGTACTAGCGATAAGTCTAGGTTTAGTAATGTTATCCCTATCAGCAAGCGTATGGGCAGATAACATACTTAGTATGAAACAGCGCAGCGAGCTGATTGACAAGATCACCGTTGAACGCTTCAATTCCGTGCTGCCCCAAATTATGGAGCGTGAAGGCATCGACATGTGGGTGTTAATGTCCCGGGAATACAATGAAGACCCGGTTTTAAAAACCATGCTGCCTTCAACCTGGATTTCCGCACGACGCCATACCATGTTAGTCATTTATAACCCAGGCGATGGTCAACCACTGGAACGTTTAGCCGTTGCAAGATATGCAGTAGGCTCGCTATTTAAAAAAGCGTGGGACAAGGAAGCACAACCCGACCAGTGGGAAGCATTGAAACATATTATCGAGACCCGGAATCCCTCAAAAATAGCTACTAATACGTCGAATGCATTTGCTCTTGCAGATGGCATGACTGCTACTGAACACGAAAAATTTATGGGTGGACTTTCTGAAGAACTAAAAAGCCGAGTAGTGAGTGGTGAAAGGCTGGCTATAGGTTGGTTAGAAACTCGAAGTGAACTGGAAATGCAGTATTATCCCGTACTCACTCAAATTGGTCACTCTCTGATAGCGACAGCATTTTCAAATGAAGTCATCACACCTAACGTAACCACTACAGATGATGTTGTCTGGTGGCTTCGGGATCAAACTCGTGCGCTAGGGCTCACCAATTGGTTTCATCCTACGGTTTCCATCCAAAGGCAAGACAATGAAGTGTTTGATCAAATCAGTGCTTTCAGCAAACGTCCCGGAGAAAACATCATACGACCGGGCGACCTGATACACGTTGATTTTGGCATTACCTACTTGCGACTTAACACGGATCAACAGCAGCATGCCTACGTATTAAAACCTGGAGAAAAAGACGCGCCAGCGTCACTTAAAAAAGCACTTGAAGCGGGTAATAAGCTGCAAGACATTTTGACCAGCAATTTTAAAGTAGGAAGAACGGGCAATACTATTTTGAGTAAGTCGCGACAGCAGGCTATCGAACAAGGGATCACGCCCGCTATTTATACTCACCCGCTTGGTTTTCACGGGCACGCGGCAGGGCCAACAATAGGAATGTGGGATGCACAAGAAGGTGTGCCAATTCAAGGTGACTACCCAATGTTTGCACAGACGGCCTATTCAATTGAGCTTAATGCAGCGAGCTTTATTAAAGAGTGGAACAAAGAAATTAGAATTATGCTGGAAGAGGACGCATTTTTTGACGGGAGGTCAGTAAGCTATTTAGATGGCAGGCAGACCGAATTTCATTTGATTCATTCAGATGAAGAGCAATAAATAAGCGTATAGCTTCATGCCTTTTTCAAAAAGTAAGAGGTATCTATTGGCAAGAAAAGCCAGTGTAGAAAAGGGATTTAAAAGTAAAACTCGTAAAGTGTCAGGCCTTTCGCCTTTTCAAGCGAAAGGCCATGAAACTGTACAAAATATTAGCAGTAGGTTGCTATCCTAAAACGCGGTCTTATTCAGTCTGCAGTGCGAACTACTACGTTTTCTGCGCTGTATTCACGTACAAAGTCAGACATTTCTTTGTGGTTACAGATAATGTTCTCACCTTCCAGACCAAACTTCGCTAGTGCTGCATCTTTACCTACAGAAAGTGCTTCTAGACACGCTTGTGAAGCAACATCTTTATTCTTTGCAACAAGTGCTACTGTTTTTGCGTTTTCAGTTGCCTTGTTGTTCTTGTACATGTAAGCGAAAGTGCGAAGTGATTCACCGTTACAACGTACAGATGCACTGAACTCTTCAGCGTTGATACCTTTAGAGCGTACAAGACGCAAAGCAGAGCCAAAACCCTCTTTAGCCGCAGTCAAACACGCTTGTGTTTCGATGTTGTCGTTAATTGGCTTTAGTACTACATCTTTTGCGAAAGATTGAGTAGCAGCAACAGATAGTGTTAGAGCAATAGCGAAAGTAGACAGTTTCATTTTTGAATTCCTATTTTGTAACTAAATTAGATATCACCTAAGTGATGTGTACATTATGACCAAAACTTTCAAAAAATAAAGCATTTTTCGTAATTTAATTACAGAAAATAGGATTTAAACATACAGATCACGACAAAAATGAAAGTAATTTACATAAAATAACAACATTTATATAAAAATTTACATATAAGTCTTTTTAGTTACAGGTCGCCCATTACAAGCGCACAAAAAAGCGCGCATGAAATTACTTTCAGCGCGCTTAATTCAAAAAATTATAGTGAGGTAATAGTTGTTGCCAGCGTAACCTTAAATTTTTGACCTACAAAATGAGATCGTGCATCCAATTAAGTGATGGCAACTGCTGTTCTGGTTGGTAAAAGAGGCGATTGAGTCTACCTAATAAATTAACGGAACGACTAGGATCATGCGCTTTAACTCTGTGCTCGCTTTCAGTAAGCATGAACTCCCATGGCTGAAGATTGAGTTCGTCTACCTCTTCCTGCTTAATGCCTAGAGATTTTAGCGTTGACAAAATTCGCTCTGTTTTGCTTTCTGCAATAGGAATAATTTCGTTACCGTATAATCTATCGAGCGGCTCATTAATAGCTTCTAACGTGTGATTTATCGCAGCCCATACCTCATCGTGATCAAATGCCCAGCCTCGCGGGGCATAATAACCTTCTATTTCCCATTCAAACTCGGCATTACTCACCGCAATAGAGCTCTCGGCTTCTGGAGAATAGGCCAAATCTGGCTTGGCGCCGATATTGTAAGCATCTACGCTCATGGCGATACAAATAATTAGATCACCGCAGTATTGCTTATTTGTATAAAGCGCTTCAAATGCCGCGCGCTTAACGCCCATCCAACCATGCACCTTTGATGGCTGCTCCACGAAGTGCCTCACATCATCGGGTAAATCTTCACCGTACGCGTTTATGAGCAAAGGCAGCGGATTTTGATCTGGCGCTTCTTCTGGCATCCACACTTCGTATTCTTGTCGGTTATCTGCTTTCCCGCGACTTTTTATTCCATATGACAAATTTACAGGACGACAAATACTTCTATCTTCATCTACTTTATGAAAATACTCAGAGCGCATACGCTTTATAAATGGTGCATCTAACCCTGCTAATGCTGCTGTTGGATAGCGATAGCCTATTTCACTATGCTCAACCATGTGTAACGTTGGAATAGCTTGTGTTAACTTATTTTTAAGCCCTGCCAGCGTGTTCACTTTTGGAAGAACAATACTTCTTTCAGGCTCTATAGTAAGTCTGCTTCCATCTTCAGTAACAAATTTCGGTGTTTTGTGAAATTCATAACCTGTGAAACCCAGCACATTCACTGCGGCGTTTCTATATTGAGAAAGCTCAGTAAAAAGCGCAGTATGATTGCGAATATGTTTAAATAACGGTCTTGATGCGGTCATATTTACTTCCATTTCAGCTACTTCCGTTCTAATTCAGCGTTTACTCACCTAATTTTGGTTTAAAAAGCGAAGCCATATCTGTGCGCCCATATCATCGTATTTTTTTACAAGGTTACGGTAACGCTCTCGCATCGCCACATCCACAAGTGGTGTTGGCAGCAAAGGGTCAAAGACCAAGTGATATAACGCCTTATCTCCTATCACATAAGATTCTTTGGTGGATTCTTCAAGGGGTAAAGTAGGCAATCGGGCAAGAGATTTCTCTAGTTCACTGCATCCTTCTTTATAAAGCGTTTCTAAGTTTAGGTGGCTCCATAGTTTCATAGCCTTAGCTTGCGTTTGATTATCAAAATCGCTGGCGCGAAACACAAGTGCTTTGCCTGATAGACCAAGAGTGTGAAGTTTGTCTCGCACCTCACTTACACCACCTGAAAAATTGTTCGGCCTAATATACATATCACTTGAAAGTTTCATCATACCCACAAGCTTAAGGGCACGTTCAGTAGTCCTCAGCTGCTTTTTATCACTTTTAGGGAGTAAACTGGTTTGAGCAATAATCCAATCGTTCTGCCAAGGTACAAGGCTATTTTCATCCTCTCGCCACTGATGTATTTCTTTAGCAAATCTAATCCCCTTGTCAGCCAATTTATAATCTCCCCTGTCAACCAAGGTGATGAGCTGGGCAGACTGCAGGCGTGTGAGCGTTACTCGAATGTTGTTTTCGGAAATACCAAACAGTGCTCCCACACGAACAGCCGCACTAGCATTCATTTTAATATTGTCACGGGAACCCAGTAGCTTTAGCAGTAGTTTTCGTGCGACGGGCTTTTTCTCTTTTTCTAGCAGCAAGTTCTATTTACTTCTTTTTTTAGATAGTGGCTAAGCAATGACTTCTGTTTCAACTTATTTGATTGCTTACATGGCATAAGCTCAGCCATGTCGCTTCCATCATTATATAAACAAAGGCCCGGCACAAACATTACATAATTTATTAGTTTACAACCACTACTGTAATATTCTAGTGTAATGATTTAATGTAAAGCCTTAGGACAACGATACGCTTTACATATTCATTGAGTGGAAATGCCATGACCTCATCTAATCGATTTGTTACGCACCTTGTAGAAAACCAACCCACCATTCCAGCCCCCTACAATTTGTGGCGTGATGATGCGTTGCTACGTGTGTTTGTAAATCAGCATTTGCCACCATCCCGCCAGTATGACGAAGGGTTACTAGATAAATATGGTCAACTTGCAGGTAATGCACTTATGAATCATGGAGAACTCGCTAACAAAAATAAGCCCGTTCTTCAGACCTTTGATCGCTATGGCCGTCGTGCAGACAATGTAGAGTTTCATCCTAGCTATCACGCGCTTATGGAAAGTGCGATGCAACACAATGTGCATAACTATTCGTGGAAGCATGAGGGGGTTGAGGGTGCACATACTGTTCGCGCAGCATTAATGTATATGCATTATCAAGCTGAGGCTGGTACGTCTTGCCCACTGACCATGACACACGCCGCTATTCCGGCTATGCGGTATGGAAACAACTTACCACCTTACTACTTAGATAAAGTTATCAACGGCGAGTACGACCCTCGTTCCTTACCGGCAAGCCAAAAATACGGGCTGACAATTGGTATGGGGATGACTGAAAAACAAGGAGGTTCAGATGTTAGGCGTAATACAACTAAAGCGACTAAGCAGGCTGATGGCAGTTACCATATTGTAGGACATAAGTTTTTTTTCTCTGCCCCCATGTGCGATGCGCATCTTATACTTGCCCAAGCCGGTGGCGGACTGAGACTGCTTCTTACTACCAAGAGTATTAGAAAACGGTGAACTGAATAACGTGCGCATTCAGCGCTTGAAAGACAAGTTAGGCGATTGGAGCAATGCCTCTTCGGAAGTTGAATTTCAGGACGCTACAGCATATTTAATTGGCGAAGAAGGCCGTGGCGTGCAGGTAATAATAGATATGGTGTCATTGACCCGACTAGACTGCATGATTGGCTCATCTGCTCTTATGCGGCAATCACTGGTTCACGCCTTACATCACGTCAGTCACCGCGACGCCTTCGGCAAAACGCTAATCAACCAGCCTTTAATGCAAAATGTGTTGGCAGACTTAACAATAGAATGCACAGCTGCTACCGCGCTTACTATGCGCGTGGCAAAAGCGGTAGATAGTGCGCCTGATGATAGCCATGAAGCAGCATTGGCAAGGCTGGCCACGGCCATTGGAAAATACTGGGTTTGTAAGCGCACGCCTATGTTTGTAAACGAAGCGCAAGAGTGTTTAGGTGGTATTGGTTATGTAGAAGAAAATCCTATGTCCCGTTATTACCGCCAAGCCCCGCTAAACTCTATTTGGGAAGGCAGTGGAAACGTGCAATGCTTGGATGTACTGCGCGCACTTGCCAAAGAGCCGAATGTTAAAGAGGCCTTGTTTAAAGAGCTTAAAACACAGGTAGGCAAAAATAAGCACTATGATATGCACCTTAGTAAGCTGTTTGACGAGTTATCAAATACGCAGAATATGGAAATGCGAAGCCGATATTTAACTGAGCAAATGGCGCTCGCGCTTCAGGCATGCTCTCTTCTTTTTACGCCGCTCGACAACAACGACGCCCTTATCGATATTGCCCACGCGTTCTGTGAATCTAGGCTTGGCAATGCTAGTGGTTTTGCTTTAGGTACATTACCCGACACAACACCATTTGAACGCATTATTGCGCTGGGGCAGGTTTGTTATAATTGAGCAAGATAAAAACCTTTCGTTATTGCCGCCCCCATCCCTTACCACCCATTTCAACTAACCGAGACGCGGCTCGTCGAAAAGAAAAAGCGAGATCATTGGCAGACGAAAATTGTGCCAGTGACACGCCAATTCGCCCCGTCGCCGACCATTCATAATATTCGCCCTCTTTGGTGCGGATCATTGTGGTCGCAAAAGAACTCGAGTTTCCTCCCTTGTCATTGACAATCAATTCGCCATCACCGTCACTGCTTTCGACTTGCGCTTCAAAATCAACAAACAATTCGTCGAGCGGGACGTGTGCCGCTAGCACCAAGCGGGTACGAGATTCATAACACGCGTCAATGAGAGTCACGAACCGTCGCGCTTCGTTAAGGTAATTGGCGTCCAGTTGGGGGACGCGGTCCATGATGATGACCGGAAATCGCCGGCAGAGGGAAATATAATCGGCCGCCCCCAGCGGTTGGTAGCATAACTCGGAAAAGTCAAACCAGGCGCACCGGTCATTGAATCGGGCGACCTGGACGCTGCGACCAAAGAGGACGGAAATGCTCTCGGTCTCATTTGTGGATGTAGTGCCACCAAATATTTCTTCCAACTGCCCCTGTATGTTGTTGTTAATATTATTATCGCCATGAACACTTTTATCTGACCAAAAATAGGATTGGCCATCCGCCCTACTTTCAAGTCGATAATCCTTCTGGGAATTATCCATAGAAATAACGTCGAACGCGTCTTTTAACATGTCTATGAATGGCAAAAAGAGAGAGCGGTTAATGCCTCCCTCATAAAGGGCGTCGGGGGAGCGATTCGAGGTAGCCACCACCACGACATTCCAATCCGATAAGTATAAAAAGAGTCGTTTCAAAATCATGGCATCGGCAACGTCTGTCACTTGAAATTCATCGAAACAGAGGAGTTGGGCTTCTTGTGCCAATTGTTGCGCAATTATGGGGATCGCATCATCCCGTGGGTGCTCTTGTTTGTAGACGAAGATTCGATGATGGACGTCCAGCATGAACTCATGAAAGTGAACGCGGCGTTTGGTTATTTTTGCGTGTTTGTGACTGTTATCTTTAAAGCAAGAATCATCAGGAACATTAACCAAGTCGTAAAAGAGATCCATTAGAAAGCTTTTGCCGACCCCTACCGGCCCATGAATGTAAATACCTCGCGGTGGTGGACCAGAAGACCACAAATGGAACTTCTTTCGAAGAAAGGACTGCTCGGATGCCAAAGAACGCACCAATAACAGCGGACCGTTGCTTGTAGTGCTGCCCACTGTCTGATGGTCGGTGCGCATGGGTACTGGGGGGAGCGAAGCAAGAGACTTGTATAGAGCATCGAGTTTTGCCGCCAGAGCAAATTGCGCGTTATCTTGTTGCACCTCCCCCGCATCCACCTTGCGTTCATACGCCGCTGTCACTGGGCCTGAAGGAAGTGACTGCCGTGCGACGCGGTGTTGTACTGCCATACTCTTCATCATGAACCTGATGAGTTTATCAACATGGTGGTTTGGTACGTTAGATTTCTGTATGGGTATCAATCGATATTTATAGTTGAGATTCAAGCTTCGGATTTCAACTTACAAAAATCAGACATAACCATATGAATAAATTAATTAAAATAGTTTTTTTACAGTGGTGTATTTGATATCTAAACTAAACAAGAAACCACTTAAACTGAACAACACTTACCTACACCTATACAAACCAACTCAAAATGGATTAACCGAATACCCTTTTTGCGCCAGGCGAGCGTGGGCTGTCATGGCTGATAAGTCCATTACCACTCCATCTATCAAGGCGCTTTTTTCAACGCCATGAGCCCGCAGCAGACTGCCCGCACACTATCACTTTAACGCCTTGCTCTATCAAAGCAGTAAGTAGAACTTCATTGCCGTTAGGTTGCCCCTTGCGCTGTTTGAAGAGTTCAGTCTTTAACATTTCTTCTGTGGCAGAACCGTGAACCACAAGCGCAAGCGAAAGATTTTCCGGCTTCACACCGTTAGCTACATGCATATTGATAAAACGAGCCAGCGACTCAAACTTGCGGTTAACCTCGCCTGGTTTTGCCGCTTTAGCTACGTCAAATGCAACCTTGAATGTCTGATTTTCAGTGAAACTGATGCCTTCCACAGGCGCATGCTTTCCGAAAGAGCTAAACACTGGACCATATTCAAAATCTGATTTAGCTGAAACCTGCCCCGTTATAAAGAACGCTACTGCCAACACAATTGCCGCTTTGCCGTTCACTTTTGTCAAACTCATTTCCATATTCCTTGTACTTTAACGCGCAGGTAGCGCTGTTTTATATACTTCAAACGTCATGTCGCTTACATCGCTGCCCGCATCTTGGATTTTGCTGTTGGTATAGTAAAGCGAACCGTTATAAATACTAAAGGTATCAGCCCAGTTCACCACATCGCCTTTTACAAGTGTGCGAAGGTCCAGGCTCGGTGTAAGGTACTGCACCTCTTGCTTTTCTAAGTCAGCTAAATAGACGTTGCCCTCGTGATAAATCATGCCATCTGGCGCGCCTGTTGTAGCGACTTTGCGCACTTTTTTAGCCAGTACCTCATTCGATACTTCTTTTATATCAGAGGTATTAATGGCATGGAGTGAATAACCCGACAAAGCATGGAAATATAATGTGTCGTTCAAAGTATCTAACGCGATGCCGTCTGATTGAACGGTCATATTGAAAGGCTTACCTTGAATACTTAAAGACTCTACCTCGGCTTTTGTGGTTTCATGATTATCTAAAATACGATAACTGGTATTGTCGTCAAGGTTATACACCACTAAGCCCGCATGAGCCGAATCCGTCATGTATATGCGATTTGTGTTCTCGTCTACGCGTAAATCATTAATGTAAGAATCAGAGTGATAGGCATCTTCACTAAGGATCAAGGTTCCTTCGATTTCGTTTGAAGCTAAATCAACAACAAACAAGCGCGGCGCATCCACTACCCCGTTAAATTTAGGGTTGCGGGTGTCCAATACATACAGTTTATCTTTGTGGGCAACCACTGACTGCACGGCCAAAAAGCAATCCTTTCTTACCTCATTTTGCGCTACACACTCGTTTGTTTCATTATTAGGATATGCAACAAACTCTCCGTTAGCGGCAACCTGAGCCACAGAAAAACTTACACCATCTCGCCAATTGGGCGCGTTTACAAATACTCGCCCATCGTTACTTACCGTCACGCCAGTAATTTGTGTGCCTTTAATTTCACCGACCAATTCAACTTGAGAATCCTGTGCTTCGTGTGCTGCTGCATTAATAGAAAAAACTGCCGCTATTGCAGTAACTGTTAACGTGCGCTTAATATGCATACCCTTTACCTTCAAACCTTTTTTAAGACATAGCCGCTCGCCTACCGTAAATTTCTATGCGTACGCTTTAGCATGCGTATCAGAAAGTAGGTAAGCAACTTTAGATAACAAAGCATACGGTTTAAACACCTAGGCAGAGCACAATTCAACGACGTGTGACAACAGTTCAGCGAATTATCTTCAGTAAGCAAAAGGCTGTAGCGTATTGTCACCCCGTTGTGTGTTAATTCAGATCTTAAACAGGGTATTCTGTCGTTAAAGTTAGATATAGTTAAACCTATCTGCTGACTGAGTAACCTTTTTTACAGCAGTAATTCAAAGAGAGTTTATTATGCGAAGTCGAACTTCAACAGAATGTCACAAAGCCTTTAGACAACAAAAGTTTGGTATTAAGTTAGCCTTATTGTCGTTGTTAAGTTTAGCGTTAGTTGTTGGATGCGCCAGCAAACCTCAAGTGAGCGTAGATGACACGCAAAACTTTGCTGACATTAAAACGTTTTATATCAAAGCGCCACTAAACCCTATCAATGAAACTCTCGCTAACCATTTGTCTTCAACCATAACCGAGCGTTTAATTACCAAAGGTTTAACGCCAACAACAGAGAATGAAGCCGATGTGTCAGTAGGCTACCTTCCTTCAACTACCACAAAAGAAGATGGAACCACGTTAAACTTAGGGTTGGGTACAGGAACGTTCGGGCGTTCTGGTGGCATTTCTCTCGGCAGTATATTTAGTATACCTGTGGGTGAGCAAACCTCTTTCCAACAAGGTCTTCAAATAGACATAGTAAAAGATGGGAAATTTATTTATAGCGCTTCGGGTAGCGTTGAACTCGAGTCTAAAGACAGTATTAGTATTCAAAACAAGCTCGATGAACTTGTAACAAGTTTGCTTGAACAGTATCCAGCAAGAATTAACCAGAACTAGCGAAACACATTTATCAAGGTTGAGCCACGTTGTTCTCTTAAAACAAATGCTGACAACACTATAACATTCGTAAACAAAAAAGCGCCATAAAGGCGCTTTTTACTGATTAAACTTGGTATGAATTAGCTATGTTGACGCTGCTTTTTGCCGCGTTTCTTTTTCATATTATCGAACTTTTCAAGCTGCTCATCGGTTAGAATATCCGCTACTTTCATGCGAAGCTCGGCACGTTTAAGAAAACGCGCTTTTACTTTTTCAGCTTTTTGCTCTGCAATCGCATTTACCTTTTCTTGATAATCAGCGTCATCCGGGTTTAGGCCTGCTAGTGCATTCATTTTTCTGCGCTTACCCTCTTCACCCATTTCGGCTCTTTTAGCCTGACGCTCAGCTTTAAGTTCGTCTTTCAATGCTTCAAACTGCACTATTTGCTCGTCAGTTAGATCAAGTACTCTTTCCATTTTATGCAAAGGTAAGAAATCTCCACCTCTACGTTCATCTGAATTCTTACCGCCTGCGTAAGCAGTGGTTGCGATACATGCACTTAATAAAACACCGGTAATTAATTTTTTCATCTTAATCTTCCTACTTGTTTTGCCATGTTTATGCATGACGTTAAAAAATAATGTTGTTTCATCAACGGAATTAAGTATGCGTGAATCAATCGATAAGTAGGGTTAAGCTAGTGTAAAGTTCGGTAAAGTTGAAAAACACGGCAGTTAATAGGGGTAATATTCGCGCATGGAAAATGAAAAAATAAACGTTTTACTCGTCGACGATGACAAAGACTTGTGCGCCCTACTTAAAGAATTTCTAGAAGGGGACGGCTTTCGTGTTGATGCCATCCACAGCGGCGATGAAGCAATAAAAACACTACTCAACACCGATCAGTACGACACCGTAGTGCTAGATATTATGATGCCCGGTATGTCGGGCCTTGATGTGTTGAAATCAGTAAGGGCCGAAAAGCAAACCCCAATTCTAATGCTAACAGGTCGTGGCGATGACATAGACCGAATTGTGGGTCTTGAGTTGGGTGCTGATGATTACCTTCCTAAGCCTTGTAACCCAAGAGAACTTGGCGCCCGTATCCGCGCTATCATCCGAAGAACTCAGTACTTAAAAACAACGCCTGCCGCTTCGCCAAGCGAACTACATGGAATCCATTTAGATACCGGCGCACGCCAGGCCACCGTTAATGGAAAATCCGTAGCGTTAACGGGTGCTGAGTTCAACGCACTTAGCTACCTGATGGAGCGTGTAGGGCAAACCATTTCCAAGCAGGAGATGACGCAAGAGGTATTGAAACGACCATTGGAAGCCTATGATAGAGCGATGGATGTTCACGTTAGCCGAATTCGTCAGAAGCTCTCAGCTGCGGGGGTTACTAACGTTATTCAATCTGTCCGCGGTATTGGCTATCAAATGCTAACCGTACCTCAGCAAGCAGAATAGAAGGTTTGGGTAATGATAAGTAACATCAAATGGTCGGACATAAAAGCCAACTTAGGGATTAAGCGCTTGTTCTGGCGAATTTTTGTTGCTTTTTGGATAGCCAGTTTAGCGGTTATGGCTGCAACTGGCTACGTCTTAGTAAATGAATATACCTCAAGTAATTATACCAAACGTTTTTTTGACGATGCGACCAATCAGGCAGAAAAAATTGTATGGCGATACGAGCATGAAACGTTTACAAAAGGCAGGGCTAGAAACGAGATTAAAGAGTGGATTAAACGAAGAAACGGCCGAGAAAACCAGCTAATCCCCATGCTAATTTCCTCGGTAGATGGCGAAGCAATTTATCACTACAGAATGAATAAGGTGCCTGAGGACCAACGGGTAACACGTGAAATCTATGGCCCTTCAAACACGCAGTACATCGTTCAATTTAGACAACCGCAAACGCCGCGGATCTATAAACACGTGTTAAGCCGTTTTCAGTCAGTGCAGTTTGTATTTATATTTTTAGCCTCGGCATTAGTAAGTGCCCTACTTAGCTGGAGCATTGTAAAACCGATCAAGTATTTAGGCGCCTTTAGTCGAAAATACGCCAACGACCAAACAGCGTCGCAGGTTCCCTCTCAGCTGCTTTCTCGCGGAGATGAACTCAGTGACTTGGCAGCCGATATAAATTTCATGGTTCGTAAAACCTCCGATGCTATAGAGGCACAAAAAAGGTTATTGCACGACGTGTCCCATGAATTGCGCGCACCACTAGCTCGGCTTCAAACGTCAGCAGCAATAATCGAACAGCATCAACCAGATAACAAACACGTTCTGCAGATACATAATGACTGCCACCGAATGGACCAACTCATTCAGCAAATTCTGAACTTTTCAACGCTAGAACATACACCACAGACAGCTGAACCTTGCGATGTGATTGCGTTATGCAATCGTGTTTTGGACGATATGGCCATTAACTATCCCGGTATTCCTTCCTCGCTAGACTTCGAAGAGTCCTGTAAAAGCGGTGCCATCATAAATGGTTATCCCGAAGCGCTGCACCAGGCGTTAGACAACATCGTAGGTAATGCGTGTAAGTACTCTGACAAGGGGCAGCCGGTTTCTGTAAACGTTGCTTCGGATACTAATAATGTTTTCATCGTTGTTGAAGACAGGGGTGTGGGCGTAGATAACAACGAAATTGAAAAGTTGATGCAGCCGTTTTACCGAGCTGGAAATCAGATGCATACCGAGGGCTTTGGACTGGGTTTAACCATTGCGCTAAAAGCTGTGGAAAAGCATGGCGGAACACTTGTAATGCAAAGTCCAGAACAAAGCGGACTCAGGGTTGAAATTACGTTACCTAAGAACAGGCCAGGTCAAATGTGAAACACCTTTTGGTGAAAAGAAGCTTGGACTTATCAATGGCACAATGCGCTCACTTGATAAATGATGGCTTCCTGCACAAAATCGATTCCACGACTAAGTTTATCTAGTTTCCAAAAATAGAGGAAGTCGATGCGAATTAGCGTTATGCTTGGCGGCATGAAGAAGTGCAGATTAACATAATGGCAACGCAGCAGCCGCTTTCCGTTCAGCAAAACCTTACCATTAGGTTATTGCGAGTATTAAGGTATAACAAGGCCCGCATCGAACGTGCGCTTACCCTCATGCCTGATAAGCACAAACCACTTTTTCATGTGCTTCCATTCCTCGTTCACGTAAATCACGAAGATCTTCCTGGTTATATTGCCCCACCATCGTCCGGCGAAAGCGTACCTTTTGGCATCAATAACTATTCTTTTCGGCCTGATATAGAAAAAGCGCTTATACGGTCTTTCCCAACGAAGAATCATCTATTCTCTGATATCAAGCAGATCTGGCCTAGACAGCGAGCCATTGAGTCACTCGTACTCATGGGTAGCGTGGGCACTATTGCGCAAACCGATGACTCGGACTTCGATTTTTGGGTGTGCATTGAAGGCAATCGCTTTTCAGAAACTGAACTTTCCTTACTACAACAAAAGCTAACTGCTATTGAGAAATGGGCGGAAAGCACCTTTGACATTGAAGTTCACTTCTTTTTATCTGAGATTGATAAAGTAAAGGAGAATGACTTCGGTATTGCTGAAGGTGAAAGCGCTGGCTCTGCACAAGCTTTATTTTTAAAAGCTGAGTTTTACAACACCAACATAGTGGTAGCGGGCAAAGCGCCCTTTTGGTGGCTTACCCCAGAAAAAACCAGCGAAAAGCAATATCAGGCTATTTACAACAGTCTGGAAAAAGGCGGCTCACCAGATTTAGATTGGTTTATGGATTTAGGCCACTTAGAAAAACTTGATGCCAGCGAACTGTTTGGCGCAGCCATTTGGCAACTGGGGAAAGCAATGGACTCCCCATTCAAGTCGGTTTTGAAAATGGCAAAGCTCGAAGTCTACTTGGCCAATATTGCACACGGGCAGCCGCTCTGTAATCTGCTTAAAAAACACGTTCATCGTGGTGTTGAAGCACCGGGCCGCGTTGCAGACATCGACCCTTACGCATTGATGTTTGACGAACTTATTACCCACTATAAAGCCAACGGACAGCCCGAGGACATTGAGATATTACAGCAATGCTTGTACTTAAAATGTGCATGCCCATTAAGTCAGCCGCTTTTTGAGGGAGAAAAGCCAAACTTTAAACGCCGAATTTTAGCGTCTTATGCTAGACAATGGGGGTGGAGCCGAAAGCAAATTCACCACCTAGACAACCAACAGGATTGGACATTTAGTGAGCGTGTACAACTTAGTCGCCGTGTTCATAGTTTTCTTTTGAAGTGCTATCGACGTATTTCTAAAGAGCTTAGCGACCACCAGCAAGTTATGGACGAAAAAGACATGACGGTTTTGGGTAGGCGCTTAAGTACTTATTACGCAAAAAAAGAAGATAAAATAGAATTTCTTCGGCGCGCCTTCGACGAAAGCCTTTACTGCGAAAAAATCACTATCGCCATGCGCCAGCTTAAAAACGGTGATGAAGTATGGTCTGCCTATGCGGGTGATTTGTTGAGTAAATCCGGTATTATTGATGAAGCACAGAAAATATCCCAAGCGCCTAGTGCGATTGCGCTAATGATATGGTTGGTCTCAAGTAAAATAATTGATACTCGCAGTAAAGTTTATTTAGATTATAACTATGGCGAAGTAAGTGAATTAGACCTTAACGATCTTCTGAAGCACTTGTGCAAGCATTTCCCGCCCGTCAGAGTGTCGTCCCTCCCCCGAAATGACCTACTTGCTCCTGAGCGTATAACCGCATGCTTCTCTATTGTAAATTTCCCGACTTTACGTCAAAAAGCCACGGTTGAGGATGTAGCAGTAATCTATAAAACGTCTTGGGGGGAAACGTTTTTAAAATTCGGCAATGATGTACTGGATACCTTATGGTATGACCTTCAGGAAGTATCCCCTAAGCCAGCGTGTTATGTAATGGTTCCAAGAGGAAACCAACAATCGCGCATCTTAGGCGAATTCTTAGAGTCAAACGATCTTAACTTTAACGTCCTCTACTAAAAAGAACTACACGCTTTTTTAACACATCGTCATACCCATACCGACGCCTTAGCCTATTTGTCTCACATTTTCAGTCACTTCTCTGCTTAAAAATACGAAAGCACTGAACTTATTTCTCTTTCCTTACAAAATTGGTTTAAAAATTACACAAAAAAAACCTTGCGCTTTAGAATTACAAGTGTAATCTAAATATATCGACTACAACTGTAATCAGTAAAATAGAATTCGTCACTATGAGCAAAATGTCAGATAAGCCCGAAATTTCGAACGCCGAATTTGAAGTACTAGACGTACTGTGGGATGACCACCCCGCTACATCAAGCGAAGTGGTTTCAAGGTTAAACGATAAGAAAGACTGGCATGAAAAAACCGTCAAAACCCTATTGGGTCGTTTGGTAAAAAAGGAGGTATTAGGCTTTGAAAAGCAGCAGCGCCAGTACCTATATTACCCATTGATTGCGCGTGAAGATTATACAAGAAAAGAAACGGCAAGTTTTGTAAGTCGGCTATTTAAAGGGAAAATCGCGCCTATGGTCGCCGGTTTTGCAAATCAAAACTCACTGTCTAAGCAAGATGTGAACGAGCTTAAAGCGCTAATAAAAGAGTGGGAAGAAAATAATGATTGATTGGATTATTGCTCAACAAGCCATTTTGTCTCTCACGCTCATTTTACTCATTGCTTCTGAGCACTTTTTCACACCTAAATTAGGTGCCTCATTAACCTATAAGCTATGGGCGTTGATACCAGGCAGCTTGATAGTTAATAACCTTCCGCTGTCTTTGGTTAGCATCCCATCAAATAGTTTTGCTCGCTATGTAGTGGGTGTTAAACCTACGGTGAATACTGTTGCGTTTGAAACCTGGTTTACTCTTTGGGCCATAGGCGCAAGCATTATCACTTCCTATGTTTTAGTACATCATATTGCAACATGGGCATCGATAGGGAAGCGACGTGCTATTCACACTAATGCCTACTATTCCAGTAAAGCAGCCACCCCTATGCTGTTTGGCTTCATCGCGCCCAAAGTGCTTATTCCCTTTTCATTTAAAAGCACGTTTTCAAAGCAGCAACAGTCACTGGTATTGGAACATGAAAGCGTTCATCGCAAACATTATGACCACCTGTGGAATATGCTAGCACTCACTATCGCCATTCTATTTTGGTTTAACCCACTAGTTTGGCTTGCGCTTAAATCTTTCAGAATAAACCAAGAGCTGGCTTGTGATCATGCTGTACTAAAAAACAAGACAGAAAAGGAAAAACTCACCTATGCAAAAGCACTTGTGCAGTGTGCCGAGCATTGTTCACGCACTATAAATTTGTACCCAACCTTTGGAGAAAAGACGACTATGATCAAACGTCTAAATGCTATAAAACAACCTATGCGCAGCAATAAAGTACTGGCAGCGAGCGTACTTTCTGTTGCAGCTTTACTGACTATTAATACCGCATTGGCTAATGTGCCTCAGCCGCCGCCAAAAGCTGAAGCCAACATGGATAAATCAAAAGTTAATGAAGCATCACCAGTTAAACGCGTCCCACCCATCTACCCAGAAAAAGCAGAACAAAATGAACTTGAAGGTTTTGTCGTGCTCTCTTTCGATATCACTGAAACAGGCGCAACAGATAATGTAAAAGTGGTTAAATCTCAGCCAGCGGGCGTGTTTGATAAAAGTGCTAAAGTGGCATTAAAACAGTGGGAATATAAACCACGTATTCAAGGTGGCAAAGGCGTCAGACAAACTGGGCTTCTCGTCCAATTAGACTATCAACTGGGCCCGAAACTTGATACAACGAATGCTGAAAAGAACGCTTCTCCAGATGTAGAGCGTATAATCATTCCGCCAGAAACGAAGTAAGCAAGGCCAACAATCAGTCAGAATATTAAAAGGAGCACACCGCTCCTTTTAGTGTTTTGTCTAATTGACTTAATTTTTCGTTGATCCAAACTAGCCTAGATCTCACTATTGCGTACTACCTAGCTCCACTTCAATTAAGTAAAAGTGTAAAGCACCTTTACATTTCACATGAAGAAAACACCGCTTTTCTAAGGTAGAATGTAAGTAATCACATACCTTAATACTTCTAATTTATGGAAGGTTTAGATAATCGATAGCTAATAACTACGATTATTTGCAATCGCTCAACGCCATTAGGGCTTTTACTTTTTTGGCGTACAACAAGGAAACTTATTATGAACCGTTTCGCTTTAGCACCTGCTGTGCTTGCTCTTACCGTCTTTACAACAAACGCAAACGCCAATATCGACCAGCTTAAAGGCCTTTTAGGCGATAAGAAAGCTGACTCGACTGTTAGGACTAGTAGCCTAACTGAAATGGCGACAAGTGCTGCGTCTGGTATCGACCTATCTAGCTTGATAGGTACAGTTTCTGACAATCTCAATGTCTCTGAAGCCCAGTCAGAAGGCGGCATTGCCTCTATTATGAACTATGTTCAAGGTAACCTTTCTAGCGGTGACTACGCGCAGCTGGCAAACAGTATTCCTGGCATTGATGGCCTACTTGAAAATGTGCCGTCACTTAGCAGTGATACAGCTGCAAGTTCTAGCTCGTCACTAACTGGCTTGCTTAATAAAGCCTCTGAATATAGCTCTACACTTAAATCTGTAAATGACTTGAAACAACAGTTTGAAGCGCTTGGCTTATCAACTGATATGATTGCGAGCTTTGCCACGCAAATTAGCTCATACTTAAATGTAAATGCCGACGAAGAAACACAAGCACTCTTCAAATCTGGCCTAGATAATTTGCTAGCGGCTCTGTAGTCTATTAGAAGCGTATTGATATATGCAGCCTTGCACTAATTAATACGCTTTAAATCTTTTTTGCAAGGCTGTATTTCTAATGGCAACCTTGCTCATCTTTTTATACTCAATTACGCAGCCTAATCGCCTATGCAAAATGCAACATCTTGGTTTTCAGCGAAACCAAAGTGGTTTCGGGTTTCTACCTACCTTGTCCTTTTCTATCTTATTTATGCCCTTCTTTTAGGCATAGTAACCCCTGCGGTGCTAGAGGCAAAATTACCTAACCTAATAAAAGAAAATACAGGTCGAAATGCCACGGTAAAAGATATTGCGATAAACCCTTTTCTATTGAAGGTAGTCATTACTGATTTTGTTATCTATTCAGAAATTAAGCCGTCAACCACCAGTGATAGTGACGAGCAGAGTAAAAATAGCAGTGAAAGCGATACCAACAATGAATTGTCACGCGACCGTTTTTTCAGTGTCGATAATATTTCATTAGACATCGGTTTTTGGCAATCGCTGTTTACTCTTACTCCTGCGGTTGAGTCTTTAGCTATCAAGTCGCCATATGCAAAAGTGGCACGGTTAAATACCGATAACGACACACTGACATTTAACTTTTCCGACATTCTTTCCCACATTGAGAAGCGCAGTACAAATGAGAAAGATGAAGAGAAAGAGGTATCTGACGGGCAGATCCCTAGAATAACACTAGGTCAATTTAAACTAAGTAACGGCCATATTGTTTTAGAAGACGAAATTACCG
Organism: Alteromonas sp. ABH4_454; assembly: GCF_056311775.1. NCBI lineage: Bacteria > Pseudomonadati > Pseudomonadota > Gammaproteobacteria > Alteromonadales > Alteromonadaceae > Alteromonas > Alteromonas sp. ABH4_454. The sequence goes on from NZ_CM149972.1 coordinate 3,975,833, forward strand.
ATACCTTGCTTGATTACCCTGAATTGGACGTTGCACTTCAAGATCTAGATACGCATGCTGTAATTAGTGTTAATGACAATAGCGAAGCAGCGTTTAATCAATACCAGTTTGATTTGCTTACCGCCGAAAAAGGCAAAATTTCGATTAAAGGTGAGTTCCAACTGTCTCCCTTTAAAGTTGCTACAGACGTTGCGATAAGTGACGTTGCTTTAGCACCGCTTTGGTCGCTATCGAAAGATTTGGTAGAAGCGAAACTAGTGGACGGCACGGTTAACTTAAGCCTTCGAGCACAGGCTTTTGAAGAGAAAGATGCGCTTCAGTTTCTAATGGAAGGCGGTGAGTTTTCCGTCAACAACTTGGTGTTTAATTCCACTGCACCATCACCCACATCATCAGCCGCGTCACCAAGCTCGCCAGATAGTGTTAGTATCTCGAAAGAGATCCTCGCCATCGCTTCATTTGCCGTTCACAACATAAACGTAAACGGCGCAAAGCAGCAGGTAAATATTGCTAAAGTTGCGCTAGACGATGTCAAAGTGTCGGGCTTGTTTGACGAGACCGGGCTCGATTTACAACGCTTGTTTACACCTAAAAGTCTGACCGCTTCTGCTGCTCAAACAAGCGCCAATGCGAATACAAATTCGCCTTCTGAGCCTGGAATTAAGGACCAGAGCCGTCAGCTTAAAGAACAAATAACACCTCAGCTAGAAGGTGAAATAACACCTGAAACTGACAACAGCGTTGATGCAGAGACCGTTTCGCCAGAATCAACAGGCGAAAAGATGCAAACAGCAGCCCAAACTAAAAATGGCTCACCGGAACTAGAGCAAGAGACGACATGGAAAGTAGCGCTACAAAAGTTTGCATTCAATAACGGCACTATTGATATGCTAGAGCGCAGCATAAGTAATGGCACCTACTATAGAATTAGTCGATTGGATATTGAAAGCGGTGAAATCACCACTGATTTCTCTAAACCCATTTCTTACACCACAAGCCTACAAGTCTCTGCCGATACCCAAGCCTTTAGCAATACGTCAAAAGGTTCCCTGACAAGCAGTGGAAGCCTAGTTATTGCAGAACAAACGGTGCAAGGTAAAGCTGCCATTGAGCAACTAGCACTTAATCAATTCCAGCAATATGTTTCACCCTATGCCAACGTTACCCTTGAAAAAGGTTTTTTCAATCTAAACGTGGAATTTGACGCTGCAATGGGTGATGAGGGAACTGAAACACTAAACGTTAAGGCAAATACGAAGGTGTCTGACTTAAGTGTTCTAGATGACGCCAAAGAGCCGTTGTTGCAATGGCAGTCATTAATAGTGGACGATATTGATTTTAACCATGCCTTAAACCAGCTAAGCGTAGACAATGTTCAGTTGCAATCGCCCTTCGCTCGACTCATTATTGACGAAGCCAAGCAAACCAATGTGAGCAAGCTAGTTGTTGCTTCAACCAAAGACAACAAAACAGAAAAGTCAGTTAAGAATGATATCGCTGGTGAACCTGGCAGCATGAGCTCAACAAATTCGATAACATCTGAAACTCGTGAAAAGGTGACATCAAACGCTGAAGAGCTTGCTATTGTTGTGAACGCCATATCAATTGAGAACGGTAAAGCCTACTTTGCTGATCACTCATTAACACCGAAATTCGCGTCGGCCATAGAAAGCCTAAATGGCAAAGTTTCAGGCATAGACTCCCGTTCAGATACGCCAGCTAATGTGGATATCACTGGAAAAATAGATAACTACGCACCGGTAAAACTAGCGGGCACCATTCACCCATTAAAAAGTGACCTAGACCTAGATTTAAATTTCTCTGTAAAAGGCGCTGAACTGACTTCAGTTAACCCCTACTCTGGCACCTACATGGGCTATTACATTGACAAAGGCTTGTTGTCATTAGCCGTGCAATACAAGCTTAATGGGAAAGCGCTGGAAGGTAAGAATCATGTGGTTATCGACCAGCTAACCTTAGGTAAAAAATCTAATTCTGACCAAGCGCTAAGTTTGCCGCTTGGGCTCGCTATCGCGCTGCTAGAGGATAGCAACGGCGTTATAGATTTAGGTTTAGATGTATCTGGAGACGTAGACAGCCCAGATTTTAGCTTTGGCTCTATAATCCTTAATGCTATTGGCAATATCATTACCAAGGCCGTGACCGCGCCGTTTTCGCTACTAGCAAATCTGGTTGGCAGCGACGACGAGCTAGACAGTGTTGCGTTTACGTTTGGGGAACACAAGCTAAATGCTGAGGCTAAGGAAAAGCTGAATACCCTAGCTAAAGCCTTAAAAAAACGTCCAGGGCTTAGAGTGAACATTGAAGGTACGGTTAATGCAGTATCAGATGCAAGTACGCTGGCACAACGCCAGTTAAACACCACGCTGTTTGCAAAAAGTGGGCTTGTTGAACCATCTAGAATTTCAGGCAATGAGAGTGCGAACGAGAGTACTTCTGCCGATAGTGAGGTTGAAAATCCCAGCAACAGTGGTAGCACGCAAGATGGGCTATTAACCGGCAGCCGAATACCATTGCAAGGTCCACTTGCCGACGCCCTTTTGTCACATTATGTAGAGATGTTTACGCCAGACCTTGATCAAGAATATAAGAAAATGTTGGCTCAGCTATACCCTGAGTTAGCAAGTGAAGGTGAAAGTCAAAACAGTAATGATGATTTTATTGATACGGTTAACGAAGAAGACGTGCAAAAAGCACTGACGATTGCCCGTTACAACAAGCTTCGCAATAGTATCGACATTCCAGAAAGCGCGTTAATTGAACTTGCCGACTTGCGCAGTAAAGCGGTAAAAAGCTATTTAGCCAACGAAGGTAAAATTGAAGCAAACCGTTTATTTTTGCTTAATACTCAGCACGACTTACATACTGAAGTTAGCGGCGTTGAGCTAACCTTGGAAGCGAACTAATAAACAAAAAGGGTAGCCGGTTTAACTAAGCTACCCTTTTCCATTGACACCTTTCTTAAAATTTCTGGCTAGCTAAACGCTGCGAGCAACACGCAAGAGCCCTCAAAATCTCTAAGCTACTTTTTCAAATGCGGCGCACAAGTTTCAGCAACTTTTGATGCATCAAAAATCTCAATCCAGTAGCCATCAGGGTCTTTGATAAATGCGATCCCTTTCATAGAACCATCATTAAGCCCTTTCTGAAAAGGAACGTCTAGTGATGCAAATCTAGCGCAGGCTGCTTCTGCATCGGGTACATGAAAACCAATGTGGCCAAAGCCCTTAGGCTCGGCATTACCGTTGTGATAGCTAACGGTTTCTGGCGTATCGCCCCAGTTATGTGTTAATTCAAGCATTGCTGGGCGACCGAAAGTCTGCTGGGTACGCTTTTCAACATCACCAGAAATATCAGAAAAATCATCTCCGGCCGCCAAAAAGTACAGGCTAAATTCCATTTCTTCGAAATCTAAACGCTTAATCAGCGTCATCCCCATCACTCGTGTGTAAAAATCTAATGAGCGCTTAGGGTCAGCAATGCGCAGCATGGTTTGGTTAAACACAAAGCCTTTTGTCGCGTCGTCTTTGTCTTCATAAAGGCCTTCGGCCTTATCGAAATGTCTGCTCATAATTTTTCCTTTACTCTATTAAAATGAAATTAGTTATTTCCCTTTTTAACTTCTCTTACAAAGTTAACTACTTTTGAGACAAATTCGTCGGTATCAAATACCGGATCGCCATGGCGCTTACCTTTAACAAGAAACAACTCATTTTGCACGCCAAATTGATCTAGGCGGCGACTTAATAATTCGCTTTGCGAAGCGGGTACTACGCCATCATCAAGTCCATGAAAAATAATAAAAGGCGGCGTTTCGTTATCTATATAAGTGGTCGGCGAGGCTTCTCGCGCTAGAGCTTCGTTGGCCAGCGGAGATTCACCCAAAAATTGAGCTTCTGCGGCATCAGGCGCGTCGTGATCCACTTTGCCGCTGTTACCCCGCAAGGCCATAAGATCAGAAGGCCCAAAAAAGTCGACCATACCAATAACGCGGTAGCGCGGCTTTGCATCAAGAAATGGAGCGTCGTCGTTGTTTGATGTTGTCAAAAGCGAGGCCAGATGCCCTCCCGCTGAGCGCCCCATCATGATCGCGTGATCAGCGCTTAGTTTAAGATTATCGCTATTATCAACTAAAAAATTAATCGCATCGTTTATGTCATTGGGTGCTGCAGGATAAATAGCCTCACCGCTAAGTCGATAATTTACTGCGGCAACCGCCACACCTTCATTGAGCAAAGAGGCGACTAAATTACCATTTTTGGACAGGGTCTCGTTTTTACTCCCTCTCATCCATGCACCACCATGAACCCATACGGCGAGTGTGGGGGCAGTTTCAGAGGAAGTTGGCATGTATAGGTCCAATGCTAAACGTTTACCATTAACTGTCTTGTAAACTATAGACTGGGGGCTAATGTTGTCTACATTTAAAGATGGCGTTTCGGCCTTATAGCTCTTTGTTTCGCTCTTATCGCTTTTAGTCGTACCGCACCCTACTAGCATGATTGCTATACCTAGAAACGTAGCAAGCCCAAAAGTAAACCGCATAAATGAAAACTCCACCCTATGTTGATTGAAGTCAGTAAGCCTAACAAGCTCTCAAGCACAGGCAAATGGAAGTCATCTAGCGGTGAACTTTATTCACCGCTTTTTAGCAGGTAGCTCGCCCCACACAGACGTATTAGTTTGCTTCTTGCCTTTCTGCGCTTCATTGTTAGCACTTTGGCTAACTGCGCGCTTAGACTTGTTAGTTACCGACGATGTAACTCCTAGCTTTTTAGTATGAGGATTATTCTCGTTCGGTTTACCTTTAACGCGTTTACTATCGTTTGGCCGATTCTCGTCTGACACTTTAGCGGCTGGCTTTTGAAGACCTGTTTGCGCACTGCGGCCGGTACCTGATGAATCTGGTCGATATTTTTTCACCATACCCTGCAGTAAATTACGAACCACTTGATCGCCTGCGGGTTTGTAATTGCGGTGGTCTGGCTTTCTAAAAAGTGCAGAAAGTTCACTTTTGCTAATTCTAAAGCCAGCCAGTTGAAGTACTTCAATCATATCTTCATCTTTGTAACTCATTGCTATACGAATTTTGCGAAGTACTTCGTTGTTACTTAATCGCTCTTTTGGCCCAAGCTCTCTGGGCGCTTGCCCTTCTTGTCGGCCTCGGTTCTTTATAATCAATCCATCAAGAAACAGCGCAATAATCTTATCACGACACGGCAAATAGCCAGCTTCGTCTTCTCGCTTCATTACGGCATGTAAATAGTCGATCTCCATATCGTAGTTAACTAATTTAAAAATACTTATTGCGGCGGTGTCGTTTATAGCTAATGCATAACGAAGGCGACGTAGAACATCGTTGTGGATCATGAAAATGGGCCTGAAAAGTGGAGTAGTCAATAATTGGTATGGATTAAAGTGTAGCGCAAAACGCGCTTTCTTCGATTTTACACTACTTGACCATTCGCATCTATCGCTGGCCGTCAGTCGCGTAATTTCTACTAACACGTCATGAAACCAAATTAACGTACCTGGCGTAACGACATTGTACATCTCGTCACGCTCATTTCACTGGAGTACCGAAATTGAGCTCATTGGTAAAAGGATCCTTCCATGGCAACGTTAAATCTCAATGGGAAAGACGTCAGTCTTCCTGATGACCCGCGAACTACACTATTAGATTTTCTTCATCAACATTTATCACTGTTTGGCACTAAAAAAGGCTGCGACCACGGTCAGTGCGGTGCGTGTACTGTTATCGCCGACGGCGAGCGCATCAACGCGTGCTTAGTGTTTGCATTTCAGCTAGAAGGCGCTGAAGTCACAACTATTGAAGGTATAGGTAACGGTGCAAATGAAGATGAAGCGCTTCATCCCTTACAACAGGCTTTTATCGAACGCGATGCGTTTCAATGTGGGTACTGCACATCCGGTCAGATATGTTCAGGGGTATCTTTGCTTCGTGAGTTAAGTAATGAAGACCCTAGCGCTGTTACTTACAGCCGTTCACGAAATAGTACAGCATCTCTTAAGGAAGACATCAGCGAACGCATGAGCGGTAACCTTTGTCGATGCGGCGCTTATCCAAATATTGTGGACGCAATCACAGATGTGATTGCTTTGGAGAAACAATAATGCAGCCATTTAATCTCCATCACTACGACGGCAAAACACTGCTAGATAATGCCCCGTTAGATAATGTCCCGCTAGATAATACATCACGTTTTTTGGCCGGCGGTACCAACCTAATAGACCTAATGAAATTACAGGTAGAAACGCCTAAAACATTGGTGAGTCTTGCGAAATGGGAAAAAGCTAACGCTATCACCGAAGACGACAATCACTATTATATTGGCGCCATGGTGACTAATTCAAACTTAGCGAAGTTTGCTCACACGCAGCCCTCACTGTCTTTGCTTGCACAAGCTTTATTAAGTGGAGCAACAGTTCAACTTAGAAACCGTGCGACGACGGCTGGCAACTTACTACAGCGTACCCGCTGTTATTACTTCTACGATACAACGAAAGCCTGCAATAAAAGAGAGCCTGGTACTGGCTGCAGCGCTCTTAACAGCATGAATAGAATACATGCCATTTTTGGCACCAGTGAACATTGTATTGCCACACACCCTTCCGACATGGCCGTGGCCATGATGGGCCTTGACGCACAGGTACATACGCAGCAGCCTGATGGCAACACGCGTCAAATTTCGCTACGAGATTTCTACCGTGAACCGGGCGATACACCACACATAGAAAATCAGTTATATGAAGATGAACTTATCACCCATGTCAGCATAGAGAAGAAATCTAGCGGCACGCAGTACTACCACAAAGTACGAGATCGTTCTTCGTACGCATTTGCCCTTGTGTCTGTTGCCGCTGGCTTAAAAATTGTCGATGGACGAGTTAAAGACCTTACGCTCGCATTTGGTGGTGTAGGCACCAAGCCTTGGTACCCGCAAAAGGCTATTCGTGTTCTTGAAGGCGCTGAGATAACACCTGAAGTGATATCGCAAGCGGGTCTGAGGCTGAGTTATCCAGTGCAAAAACCTACGGCAGTAACGATTTCAAACCAGAACTATTGCGCAGGACGTTAGAGAAAGTGCTTTTAGAGATAGCAAAACATCAGGAAAAGCACCCCGAGCATGAAGGAGCTTTATATGACAACTCATAACGCTAAAACGGTAGGAACGTCAGTTAGCCGTGTTGATGGCGCTGCAAAAGTGACAGGGCAAGCAAGGTATGCTGCAGAGCATATGAGCGAACGCACTCCTTTGATAGGCTGGGTTGTATCAAGTGACACTGCCGTAGGTGAAATCACATCCCTTAATACAGAGCAAGCAGAACAGGCCGATGGCGTACACGCGGTGATCACACATATTAATGCAGGGCCCCTTAAGCCATTTAGTAAGCCTGCAGATGAAAGCCGGTTTACCCAAAGTCGCGCTGTACTTAACGAACCTCACATTCGTCATTTTGGTGCGCCCGTAGCATTAGTTATTGCAGACACTTTGGAGCAAGCACGCTATGCTGCAAGTCTAGTCAGCTTTACCATAAATGGTAAAACACCAGACTTACTCACAGAGTTTGATGATGCTACGCAAAAGCCAGAGTCGTTAGATGGTGGATTTGAGGCAGACGCATCTAGCGGAAATAAACCACAGCAAAGCGATATTCGCGCAAGCGTCCACACAACCTATACTACGCCAAGTCAAATCTCCGCCGCTATGGAGCCTCACGCCACGGTTGCCGATTTTAAAGATGGAAAGCTTGAGGTTTATTGTAGCGTGCAAATTATTGCAACGGCTGTAGAAGCGCTCGCCATTACCCTTGAAATGGATCCAGAAGACATTGTGGTACAGAGCCCCTTCGTAGGTGGTGGCTTTGGCTCTAAATTAGGTCTTCACTACGATGCTACGCTTGCTTGTATAGGGGCCAGGCATTTAGAGCGCGCAGTAAAGGTGGTGTTAAGTAGACGACAAGTCTTTTATAACACTCCTCACCGCGGGCACAGTACACAACAGATAAACCTTGCGTCTGGTGATGACCATGCACTGCTAAGCGTACAGCACAAAAGCGCTATGCCAAAAGCTAAAGGCTATGAATTTGCCGAAGCAACAGGGGCTGGCGCACGGGTTACCTATAAATCACAGTTTATTGAGAGCACGCATAGGGTTAAAGACGTAGACCTACCGCTTATCGACTCTACCCGCTCTCCTGGAGATGCCATTGGCTCTCTCGCTTTTGAGTCGGCTATTGATGAACTTGCTCACGAAGCAGGTATCGACCCGCTTACGTTTCGCATAAAAAACCTGCCTGTCGTACACCCTATGAAAGGCACGCGGTTTACCACCCACAATTTAGGTGAGTGCCTTCGCCAAGGCGCGCAAAACTTCAATTGGCAGCACAAAGCACAGCCCACACCGGGTAAAAAAATCGGTCATGGCGTAGCGAGCGCTATGCGTATGAATGTGTTGGTAGAGAGTTCCGCTGAAGTGGAATTAAGTGCCAATGGAGAGGTAACGGTTCGTACTGACATGACAGATATTGGTACGGGAACCTACACTATTCTCACACAAATTGCCGCCGATACTTTAAATACGTCGGTAGACAATGTCACAGTAAAACTCGGCGATAGCCGCTACCCCGCCTCTTGCGGTTCAGGTGGTTCATTCGGAGCCGCTAGCTCTGGTTCGGCGGTGAAAAAGGCGTGTGAAGCGCTTATTGCGAATATTAAAAGCTCACTTCCCTCTGCCCTTAGCCAAGCAGAAGTGCACATTTCAGATGGTCAGATAAAGTTGCAGCCTAGCGCACAAGGTAACATTGATGCTACGACTGACACGCACTTGCTAGACGACTTTATCTCTCGCAGCGACTTCCCGTTATCAGCAAGCGGCAAAGTATCCGAAGACGACACCAGTGATGATGAGCAGTACTCCTGCGGCGCACATTTCGCGGAAGTTGAGGTAGATGAATACACAGGTGAAATTAGGCTTCTTCGTCAATACGGCATGTTCAGTGCGGGGCAAATTTTGAATATGAAAACAGCTGCCTCTCAAATAAAAGGAGGAATGGTATGGGGCGCTGGCTATGCGCTTACCGAAGGGATCCACCACCATACAGACACGGGAAGCTTCGTAAACCCAGACTTCGGTGAGTATCACGTTGCCGTAAATAGAGATATTAGCGAGGTAAGTTTAGATTTCTTACAAGAGCCTGATTATGCCGCATCGCCAGTAGGCGCCAAAGGCATTGGTGAGCTAGGCATTACTGGTGCTGGCGCCGCTATCGCTAACGCGATTTTTGACGCATGCAAAGTGCGGGTGCGAGACTTCCCCATTACTATGGATAAGATAATCGCTGGTAAAAACTGAGCATCAAAAGCGGCCCAACGAGGCCGCTTCACATCCACCAAGACGCGGCGACTTGAATTGGAGAAGGGTCGTTAGCATAGGATATCCAAATAACTAGGGCGCGTTTTGTGGTTTCTACATGCGTGTTGCTGGGCAAAGGTAAGCTTGTCTCATATTGAAATGCGCGAGCATTGTCAGTTTCGCTACTTAGCACCGCTTTTTTGTAATCTAGCACTACGAAATCATGAGTTAGCTTACGCCCTGCGTTCTCACCTCGCTTTACCGATGTTTCTATGCCAAAGCCCAGTAATGCCGCGTGAACAGTTAACAAAGAACTTTTCTTACTGGCGTTTATTTTATTGAACGTTACGTCTATGTTGTCGTTGTCTATCGAAGCATTGAGTACGCCAGACAAGGGGGCGGTGTTGTCCGGTAACGGCTGCCCGCGAAACCAACCGTTCCAAGCTCGGCCATTTAGAGCAAAACCGGGCGTGGCAATAGTGTTGGCTTTGCCTACACGCTTGTAATCTCGCTGCCTTTCACTAAAAGCGCTATCAGCAAACGGATCTTTCCAACCCAGATAATCCCAGTAGTCCACGTGAAAGTTAATAGGAACCAGCTCTGTCCATAATTTATCGCTATCTACAAAGCCTGAAATCCATTTTTCTGCTGGTGGGCAGCTGCTGCAACCTTGGGATGTATAAAGCTCCAAAACTGTCGTTTGATTAGGCGTACTGGTAAGTATGAAAGGCGCGTCTGATGCAGTTCCACGCTCAGGTTCATAGGTATTACTTTCCCTAGAATGAAGCGCAAAAGCCGCCTCTACTATAGGGTTGTTTGAAGCTTCGCTAGGCGTTTTATTTAACTCGCTCTCTGAAACCGGTGGTACGCGGCTTTGTGTTGGCTGTGCGTTGATACGCCAGTCGTAATCAATAAAGCGAAGCTTGTAATTGGAAGGTATAGGTTGCTCAATATATTTGTTGATATATTGAGGTAAGTCTCGGGCTTTGCCCGACGCAACAAAGTCTTCTGTATAGAAGTCTAATATTTCTGATACATACACTCGTTTGCGTTTATCGTCCAAATAGAAGTGCTTTTTCTTGCTGAAAAATTCATAGGTAAGCTGTTCTAACGTTTCATTTAATTGCTCTGGGTAAAACGGTGTTTTAGGTAGTCGTGGACAATCTTTCACCATGCAGTTAAGGGCGAAGTGTACTCTTGGTTCGTCAAGCGGCCTTATCACATCATTTTCATAGTCGTATAGATTAGTAACCTTCCCGCCAATCACCACATCCCGAAACTTAAAAAACGCGGCGCGAGAAAAAAAGCTGGTAAAGCCATCTGGAATACCTTTTTCAATCACGCCAAACATTGCTAATGCGTTGTAGCTATTGATGTGATAGCTCATTACTTCTTCTGGCGAAGTGAATAATTCAGGTGTTGCTGTTGGGCTAGCAAAACCAATAAACGTCACGACATTTTCGAGCCGCGCAATATCCTCAGACAAGGCCTTAAAATTAGTTCGCCCTTCTTCATCAACATAATTTGCTAATACATACTCCCAGTCTTGGTTCGCTTGTTTGTAAGCTTGCTTTAGCGTAACAAGCGCTTGGTTTTCGGCGTTAGCACTCATTGGATTTACTTCATTTGGCTTTTCGCTTGCACTAGTGTTTTGTACAAAAAACAACAAGAAAAACGCTAAAACCCATGAAACAAACACCCGCAAAGCGTCACCGAAAGCGCTGCTAAACTTGAGCGAATTAGAATACTGCATGGCTTCTTCCTTACCCTATTTCTGAAGTTTGTTGATTTGAGTGAACGCTACTTGGTCTAGCGCCAAGATCGTTATTTACCCCGTGAGCTGACTTCTGAGTTAGCTCTTGCTTTAGATCGCTAATTGGCTCACTGATTGATTCATTTAAGGCCCCAATGATGGGTTCGTGAACAGGCTTATCATCGGCAAGCAGTCGAATGGGGATCACGTTATTCTCTCGATACCGCTCGCCTAAAGGCTGATATTGCTTTACCTGCCCCCGATGGTTGGTGTAAGAAAGCGGCTTTAATATGTGCTCGTCGCGCTCTGCGTTGTGTTTACACATGGAAATGGGGCCGTCTGCTGTCATTACCATGAATGAACACGCATCAATTCTGTCCTGCTGCAGCGCACTGGCATCCATAAAGTTTTGAACGAAGAACGACAGCTTGTGCATTCGCCCGCGACTTTTAACTAAACTACTGCGCATTTCTAACAGCTTTGCCGATGATGCCTTTGCTAACCGCCAAATCCAGTGAGGGCGCAACAGTAAAGCTTGAATATAATCTCTTACTATCTTTGCCTTACCATGCTGGCGGGTAGTTTGTATATGCTTGAAATCTTCAATGAACTCGGCGAATAGCTCGCTATCGTCAACTACCGAATAGACCTGCTTATCAGCCACTAAAGTGGGCATGTAGCTGTGGCAATCACTATGACCTATACGTACCTTTTCCCAAGGCAAAGCTTTAGAAATTGTTTTCTCGATTGCCGCTTTTACGGTAAGCGGGTCGACCACATCAGTTCGCGCGCCCCACTCGCCTCGGCCGGTTTCAGCTTGTAGCTGAAACGAAGCAAAACTTACCGTATCTGCGTGCTGTACAAAAAAATCCACCAGCATGGGCAGTTCTTTGAAATTGTCGGTGTGTACCGTGGTGTTAAAGATAACCATAAGGCCCAGGCCTTTAGCTCGCTCTAGGTACTCTTCACGAATAGCATTTAGCGAATACTCATCATCATAGCCTTTGCGCTCTTGGGTGGTGTCTACATGAAATGCCACATCGTTAAGCCCAGCTCCGACAAGCTCAGTAAGCAGGTCTCTGGTAGCAGCAATTCCATTTGTAAATAGCGCCGTATGTAGGCCAAGTTGATTTGCATAGGCAACAATATCGATAAGCTCGCTGCGCTTTCTTAAGGTAGGATCGCCCCCAGTAATTTGCACGCTAATTCCAGGCCCATAGTGTTTAAGCACGTTGTCTAATCGCTTGAACACTTCTTGAATGGGAATATCACGAACTGCTTGCGAATGCTCTGACAAATAGCATAAGGTGCAATCAAGATTACATTTTTGCGTGATTTCGACAGCAACACAGCCAATGGTATGCGTTCGCCCCAAAAGTTGATTGGGAGTAAAATGTTCGCCCATTCGCTTTCGTGTAGAGGCAAGTTGTTGATTTCTTGTGGTGCCAGGGGAACACGCCATGTCCATGTACCTTTTTCAAACTACTCAGTATCAACAAAGACCTTTTACACTTAAAAATACTTTCAAGGCATGCCGTTTTTTTGCACTAACCACATTCTTTTATTGCGTAACAAGTCATGCAGAAACTAGTGAAGCAAAGCTCGGTTTAGCTGCGCAATTGAGTGCGTTCGAGGAAGTTAAAAGCCTTGTTTTTTCTGACCCTTACTCAAGCCTTCCGCAATATAAAGTGTCGCGCAAACACTTTGATGTTAACGGCGAAAACATACTGCTAAAACACGCTCAAAGAACCCTTTCATCTGATGCAAATTTTATCGAACTAGACACCAAACATAAGCTACTTCAAGCCAACGGAATTTGCTTTGGCGGTATTTGGAAGATGAATCAAAACAGCCCTTACTCTGGCCTTTTTCAAGCGGGTACAGAGGTACCTATTATTGTTAGGGCTTCAGTCAGTTTAAGCGGAACAAAGCAGCGAGATAAGCGTGCTTTTGGTATGGCAGTTAAGCTCTTCCCCAATGCCCATAGTGCACTTACTGAGAACATATTTTTAATGCACTCGCTGGGGGGAACTAAAACCCAGCATGTTGCAAGCTTGCGAATGACTAACGAACCAGCGCTTGGTGAGCTGCCGCCCTTTAGCCAGTTGCTTACTGCCTATCGATTGGAAAGCGACCTTGAGAAAGCCGATAAAGAGTTTAGCGGTAAAAAAGCCAATGCGCGGTTTAGACCCGTTTCTCATTTAGCTGCGGTAAAAGTTGGTGAAGCAAACTCCAGAATGGCGGGGCATACAGAAGAAAGTACGTCAGAACTGGCCATTTCAGCGCCAATTACTTCGAAAGAAACCAAGATAGAGCGAGAGCTTGAAGTAAAAAGCGAAGCTGAAATAAAAACCGAAAAACAAGGCCCTTACTGGCTAAGAGCTGCATTAAGGTCAGATACACCGCTGGTAGACGAAGATGATTTCAGAGATGAGTTATCGTTACAACATTACCCCAATCAGACACTGACTTGGACTATTTCTGCCGCCGAGTTTAATAATGCAGGAATAGACAAAGCGCATTGGCAAGAAATTGGCGAAATTATATTAACCGAGTCGATTGTTTCGCTTACCTGCGATACAAAGCTTCACTTTAATCACCCTGCGATTGAATGACGCTGAACTTTTCCGTTTAAACAGATAAACCTCGCGCTAGACGGTTTTTACTGCCTATCGAGATCACCGTATAGTATATGGTGTATTTATCGTTTTGTTTTAAGTGTTGTTTCATGTCCGCTTCCTTTCGCAAAAACAGTCGCAAGTATAGTCGCAGTATTCACTTGTGGCTGTCGCTGGTTATTTTTATCCCTGTGATCATTGTTATCGCTAGCGGCTTGTTATTGCAGGTTAAAAAAGAATTCGACTGGATCCAACCGCCTACACAGAAAGTGCAAAAAGGCCAAAACAGTGCGCCAACGCTGCCCTTCGAGGAAGTGCTTGATGCTGTAAAACAGGTGCCTCAGGTTAACTTTAATACGTGGGACGATATCGACCGTTTAGATGTTCGCCCCGAAAAAGGCATCATAAAAGTGCGCGGCAAGAACCACTGGGAAGTGCAGCTTAATGCCCAAAGTGGCGACGTACTTCAGGTTGCCTACCGACGCACAGACACCATAGAAGCCATTCATGACGGCAGCTGGTTCTTTGAAGGCGCCAAACTATGGCTGTTTCTACCCGCTGCCCTACTACTTTTTGTGCTGTGGGTAACCGGCCTTGTCATGTTGTACACCACCCTAAAAAGCAAATACCGAAAAAAGAAATACCGCCAGCCGCTTAATAACTCATAGTTGGTAAGTGATGGCTAGCTGTACACTTTCCCCTTGAGCAAACGCGGCTTTGTCATCGGCGCTGGTGTAATAGTGTTGGTTAGTGAAGTTACTCCAGCTGGCCTGAAGTTGCATATCCTCACTTAACTGCCAGTTCGCGCCAATATCCAGGGTAAAAACATCGCTAAGGGCTCGTTCGCCGTCTGCAATGTCTGACTTACTAGCCCGATAGCTTAGTACCGTAAAAAAGCACGTGGCTTGCCAATTAATACCCACATCTAGACGCTGATTGTTTGCCGGTATATCTGCAATGGTGTTGCCCAAGTTATCTTCACCGCTAATCCACATGCCACTAAGCCGAGCATTTAAAAAGCTGTCTTGTGATTGCCAGCTAACCTGATAGCTTGCGCCTTCTATGGTTGCACTATCTAAATTAGCATATTGAAGTACATCTTCAGCAACTGTAATACGTTCAATATAGTTATCAATTTGCTGATGAAACACTTCAATCGAGCCCTGAATGTGTCTTGCGCTATAGGCCAGGGTTAGCTGTTTATTAAGGGCTTGTTCGGTTTCAAGCTGAGTACTACCCAGCACCGTACCTCGAGGCGTTTCCCCAGCAAAAAAACGTTCAGTTAACGATGGGTTTCTAAATGCACTAGAAACATACACGCTAGCCGACCAATAGGGAGAGAGCTGATAATTTGCTCCCAAATAGCCACTCAAATTAGTGTTAGATAGCGACCTAATAGGCTGAGCATCACTAGGCTGGGAATTATTAAGCTGGCCATTATTAGGCTGGGTTGGGCTGGCACCTGAATCATCAGACTGTCGCTGCCAATCAATCCTTGCCCCCATGGCAACGGACCAGCGTTGCCATTGATGTGAAGCATCAACAACGGCTGCAGTATTAATCTCGCTAGCGTCCAGAGTACGCACTTCATAGGCAAGTTCTGATTCAAATGCGTTTGTTATCAAGCTGGGTAATGAAGAGTTAAGCGATGCGCTTTCGACTGGGGTTAAAGTGAATTCTCTCTCATCTGCCACCACACCTTCACGACCGGATAACTGAAACTGCCAGTTTAAGTCCCAGCCTTTTAACTGCGTATCTGTATTGATATTGAAACCATAATCAAACGCCTCGTTTTCGCTGTCATTTATCCTGCTTTCTGGTCGCAACACCGAGGTATCTAAGCTTGATTTATGCCACCAAATATTCCCAGCAAATAGTTTATCTTCAAACGCTATTTTGCCAAGCCAATGGGTATTATTTGGGTAGGTTGTTATTCTGCTTTCAGGATAATCACTGCTGGATTTACCAATGTCGTTGTTGTTTGAATATAGTGTCCAGGCTTCTTTTATAATGCTATTTTCAGGTCTGTGCCTAAGAAACAACCCTGTTTGTTCAAATTGATCAAACAGCAGGTTTCCGTTCGCATCCTCACCGTTATTCGCGCTTCTGTATGAGATATTCCAATC
This sequence comes from Alteromonas sp. ABH4_454, assembly GCF_056311775.1. NCBI lineage: Bacteria > Pseudomonadati > Pseudomonadota > Gammaproteobacteria > Alteromonadales > Alteromonadaceae > Alteromonas > Alteromonas sp. ABH4_454. The sequence goes on from NZ_CM149972.1 coordinate 3,991,728, forward strand.
TGTAACCCCTAACTTTTCTGTGCCGTTATCACCATTTTTGCTGCTATCGGCAGCACTGGTTCCGGCATAACTCACGGCTTTCATCCGCTGATTACTACTGTAACCTACTCTCAAATAGGACTCTTTGAGTGATTCAAACTGTAAGTTCACCGCGCCGCCGATAGCGCCCGAGCCTAGATAAGTGGAAGCTGCGCCCGGTAATACGGTGGCTGATAAAATAAAATCAGGCGGAATAAAGCCTACACTTGAGCCTGCGCGCCTATCGCTGATGATAGGTACGCCATCCAGCAAGGTTTGAATTCGCCACCGCGAATACCCTCGCACATTAATACTTTGTATCTGTCCTCCCTGCCCATTTAACGATACTGACGGCGATTGAAGCAGCACATCATTGGTGTGCAAAGGCGAAACAAGACTACTTTTATCAAAATCATATTGTGGAAATATGCGTGAGAGCGCTTCGTCATAATAGGGGCGCGTAGCCGTTACCGTATAGCGTTCAACGCTATTGGTTGGTTCGCTTTGAGCAAAGCTCGGTGTCGATAAAAGTGATAGCAAAAACACTACAAAAGCCCTTGTCGAAGATATAGGCGACGAACATATTAAAGGCGAAGTCATAGATGCAGGTAAACCTGATGAAGTATCAATAAACATTGAAGAACGTTGAGCTGGAAAACAAGAAAACAATAAAAGTCTCACTAACCGTTACGTACGAATGATAAAAGTACGTACCGAAGAATCTGGTTGAAAATGAAAAGAAAAACGCGGCAGTAATGCTACTGCCGCGTGCTAAGCCCAACTAGACTAACAATTAGACTGAAAATCAGGCTAGTCGGCCGCTATTTAGCGATTACAGGAAGACCTGTTGTCCACGGTCCCCCAGCATCAACCACAGCTTGTTGCAGCTTAGGTACAGCAGTATTTTGTAAAGTACTGATGCGTGTAACTACGCTATCTAGGCTGTCTTGAGCATAACCGAGCTGATCTTTGTGTTGCTGTGTAGGACCATAAGATGAACCTAACGCAGAACGAGCATAGCGCAGGCGACTCATGATGTTCGCTGGCTTAATGCCCATTTTATCGCGTGATTTAAGACCGTAAAACGCTCTGTTCACTTCGTTTATCTCGTCTTGAATCGCAGCAAATTGGGCTTCAAGTTTTGCCACATCATTTGGCGTGCGGTCAATAGCTGTGCGCAATAGAGCCATTGTATCTTTAAGCTGCGTCAGCACTGTCGTTGAGGAAAGTGCACGTTTTTGCGCTGTGCTTACCTTATCTGAATAAGCAGCAATTTCTTCATAAGTAGCACTTTCAAGCGCCCCCTGAACAATAGGCTTAAGTTCAAACGAAACAGGTTCAGAAAGTTGTGTTACCTCAGCATTAACGCGCTTAAACAAGGTAGCAGTGTAGGTGCCTGGCAACGCCATCAGATCTCTGTCTTTGCTTTCCTTATCCGTAAGCGGACTCGTCGATGTATGCTTCATATCCCAGGTAATACGGTGTAAGCCCTTCTTCGCTTTACCCTCAACGCGCTTTATAACGTCTCCGTCGCTGTCGCGTACCTCAACATAAATCGCAGGCGCCGCTTCTTGGTTCTCTGCTTCCACAGCTTCCCAGCTAGGGTATTTAGGGTACTTCTTATCCTCTATTAACTTCTTCTCTGCTTCTTGGCGTTTTTCTTTTGCCGTAAGCAAACTGTCTTTCAGGTAATAAGTGAACGTTGCACCATGCTCAGGGTTTTCTGCAACAAAGCGGTCGTCGCCGTCAGAGTCAGTATGATTGTCATCTAGCTGGAACCATTTAACTGGGCGGCTTGGGGCAAACAAGATAGCTTCTTGCTGCATTGACTTTTCTGTTAAGGAACGCAGCGGCGCATAGTCATCAAGAATGTAGATACCACGACCAAAAGTACCTGCCACCAGGTCATTCTCACGGCGCTGAATTTTCACGTCACGAGTCGAAATGGTCGGCATGCCACCATCTAACTCAACCCAGTCTTTACCGCCATCTACCGAGAAAAACACACCAAACTCTGTACCAATAAAGAGCAGGTCTTTGTTCACATGGTCTTGCACAATGCGCCAAACCAAATGCTTCTCAGGCAAGTCTTCAGCAAGTGATGTCCAGCTTTTACCCAAGTTAGTTGATTTAATAAGATAAGGCTTGTAGTCACCATATTTGTGGTTATCCAGCGCCACATATACGGTATTAGGGTCGAACAAGTCAGCGCGAATATCATTCACATAAGAATTGGCAGGAATGCCTCTAATATCGTCTAACTCAATCTTTTTCCACGATTTGCCGCCGTTGGTGGTCACTTGAATAATGCCATCGTCAGTGCCTGCCCACAGAATATTTTCATCTACCGGGCTTTCAGCAAAGTTGGCGATGGTGTGGAATTCGGTCATGGCATATAAGTCCCAACCGGCCTCTACTGACCACGTGCGCCCCATTAATGGCGAGTGCATACGATTGCCGTTTTTCGTTAAATCGCCTGATACTGGTGTCCAGCTGTCACCGCGATCATCGCTACGCCAGACCCGCTGCGATGCAAAGTAAATACGCGCTGGGTCATGAGCTGAAACATTTATCGGCGCGTCCCAGTTGTATCGTTCTGCCGGGTCGCCTGGAAGTGGCTGAGGCTTAATGTATACGCCTTCACGGGTTTTCATATCAACGCGGGTCAAGTTACCCTGCTGCCACTGAGAATACATAATATCAGGGTTGCCTGGTTCTACCGCAGGGCCGTGTCCGTCACCACCTAACGTTAAGAACCAATCTTTATTCTTTATTCCTTCTTCTCGCATAGTGCGTGAAGGGCCACCTTGGGTAGAGTTATCCTGCGCCCCTGCGTAAATTTTGTAAAAAGGCTTTGAGTCGTCTGGCGCAACTTTATAGAACTGGGTCAATGGCAAATTAGCCATAAAGCGCCAGTTTGCCATTCTGTCGTGAGACATGTAAATACCACCGTCAGATCCCATTAACACAAAATCCGGATCGGTAGGGTGGAACGCCATGGCGTGGTCGTCCACGTGCTTGCGCTTGGTATTAATAGGCGTCCATGTTTTACCGCCATCGTCTGATACTTTACTGTAGTTGCTGGCGATATAAACACGGTCAAACTGATGCTGGTCTGCGAAAATTTCTTGATAATAGTGAGGGCCAGTACCGCCACCTACTTCATCAGACATTTTAGTCCAGCTAGCGCCCTGATCAGCTGAGCGATAAAAACCACCACCGCGATTATCAGTTTCAATGGTGGCATAGATAACATCGGGGTTCATAGGCGATATAGCCATACCAATTTTACCCATATTTCCTTTCGGCAACCCTGTTTTAAGCTCAGTCCAGGTTTCGCCACCATCGTTAGAAGTATGAATACCAGCACCTTCGTTTGTACCTACGTAAGCACCAATTGAGCGTTGACGTGCCCACGTTGCTGCGTAAAGTTTATCTGGATTGCGCGGGTCGATAAGTAAGGATGTTACGCCCGTCCATTTATCAGCAGGCTTAAGTACTTGCTTCCAGGTTTCTCCCCCGTCGGTAGTTTTATACAAGCCGCGCTCGCCGCCACCACTCCAGAGAGGACCTTGAGCTGAAACCCACACGATATCTGGGTTAGTAGGATGGATGATAATGTCTGAAACGTGCTCTGACTTCGACAGCCCCATGTTTTTCCAGGTCTGTCCGCCATCTAAAGATTTGTAAACACCATCGCCGAAGCTGATGTGGCGACCGCCATTATTTTCGCCCGTTCCCACCCAAATGATATTTGAGTTACTTGGCGCAATGGTCACATCACCAATGGAATAAACAGGCTGGTCATCAAAGATAGGCTCCCAGGTTGTGCCCGCGTTGGTAGTTTTCCACACACCGCCAGAGCCAACAGCGGTGTACCAAGTAGATGGGTTGTTCTGGTCAATTGCAATATCGGCTATTCGGCCCGACATATAAGCAGGTCCAATGTTTCTAAGTTCCATGGCTTTGAATGTTGAGCTGCTGAAGACTTCATTCTTGTCGTTTTTGTCTGCAAAGGCGGGGGGGCACGCAAGTGCAACTGATACAGCAACTGCCGCTTTAAGAAGCTTTTTCATTATTATTATCCGTCGTGTGTTGGTAGAGCATCGTGCTCTATTTAATTTATAGTATTATCAGTTATAGCATTACTAACAAATGCTCGAAGTTACAATGTAACATACGACCAATAACACAATAGTAGAGTTAAATACATTGAGTGCCCGCCATACTTTATTTAACATCACCCAACAATAAATAACGATAACAAGATGATATGCAGATTCAGCTTATAACAATGTTGGCACTGGTAACCTGCCTTATACTTAGTGCCTGCACGCCCCCACAACCTGCAAATAAAATAATCATAAGTGGGCCTTTTGAACCGGTTAATAATGACCCCGCTAGCACTGGCTATATGTTTACAAGAATGCAAGTTTTAGAAACCTTAGTTGAAGTAAGCAACCAGGGGCAACTAGTGCCGGGATTAGCGATTTCGTGGACAAGTAATAGTGACTTTACTCAATGGGAATTTATACTTCGCTCTGATGTTCACTTTCATGACGGAACCTTGATGACAGCGGATGCTGTCTATAAGAGTCTCGCGGTCGCATTTGGTAAGCCCACTCCATTTCCCAAAAACATAATCTCTGATATGGAAGTGACGTCAGACAACACTATTGCTTTCACATTGAATCAAAGTTACCGCCCATTTCCCTCCTTGATGAGTAACTACACCACGGCTGTTGTTGCCCCTTCTTCATTTGGAAAGTTCAACAGAATAAAAACGCTCATTGGTACGGGGCCTTATAAGATCTCTCACTTCGAGCCACCTCACAATATTTCTACCACACGGTTTGACAATTATTGGGGCGAGCCTGCCAATATTGAAAACGTGGAATACATAACAGGGCATCGCTCTGAAACTCGCGCACTGATGGTTAAAACAGGTCAGGCAGATATCGTTTATAATCTAGACCCTGCTTCAGTAAGCATGCTTCGAAACAATAACAACGTTAACGTGTTTAGCGATAGAATTCCCCGCACAACGCTAATAAAACTTAATAGTGGTCACCCTTTTCTAACAGATGTAAAAGTTAGGAAGGCACTTAGCTTAGCAATCGACAGAGAAGGCATAGCGCTTGGTGTAATGCGCACCCCCGATATCGCTGCAAACCAACTATTTGGCCCTAATATTCCCCAGTGGCACGTTCAATTAACACAAGCTGAAAAGCAAAAGAAAATTTCTGCTGTACAAGCAAAGCAGCAAGCTAACGACCTACTTTCAGATGCCGGTTGGGCGCTTGCTGATGATGGGCATCGTTATAAAGACGGCACTAGGCTAGCGCTTAATATGATTACCTATGCTAACCGTCCAGAGCTCATTACTATAGCTACAGCAATACAAGACCAATGGGCACAAATTGGCGTAGCGCTTTCTGTTCATATGGAGAACGTTAGCGCTATCCCCTCAGGTCATGCAGACGGTACATTAGAAACAGCTCTCATGGCGCGAAACTTCGCCAATATCCCTGACCCTTTGGGGATAATGCTTGCCGATTTTTCAACAATAAAAGGTGGCGACTGGGGGCCAATGAATTGGCGCAACGACACCGTATTTAGCAACCTTAATCTGTTAAGCCGCACGACAAATGATGAGACCTACAACCGCCTTATTGAGTCTGTCATGAGCGAAATCCGTAAAGACGTACCGCTTATACCAGTAATGTATTATGTTCAGCAAACTGCAACGTCGAATAGGTTAAGAAACTTCAGCTTCGACCCCTATGAGCGCTCTTTTCGTGTTTCACAAATGACTATAGCGCCTAATCAATGAAAAGGATCCTCTATCAGCGCCTCTTCCAAGCGCTTCTAATGGCGTGGAGCGTAGGTACACTTACCTTTATTATAACCCGGTCACTACCTGGCGATATGGCATATAAAATTGCAGCGGGACGATACGGCGATGATGCGGTATCAAGCAGTGCGGCAAAAGCCGTAGCCGAAGAGCTAGGGCTGCATAAAAGTGGACTTGAACAGTACCTTTCATGGATGGCAGATTTAGCAACGCTAGATTTAGGAACAAGTTTAGTGACTGGCGCTCCTATTATTTACGAGCTTCAAAATCAACTTTCATATACGCTTGTACTCGCTGGTCTCGCGATCATAGTATCTGCACTTATTGCGTTTCCTTTGGGCATTTATAGCGGAATAAAAAACGCTAATAATCCACATTCTATTTTTGATCATTCAGTACTGGCATTTTCTACGTTTCTTAGGTCACAACCCGTATTTTGTTTAGGTTTAATACTGATATTCATTTTCGCATTAGAATTGAATTGGTTGCCTGTGGCAGGCTCTTCTGGGTTTGTTTACACCATACTGCCCGTAATGACGCTTGGCCTATCTCTTGCCGCTATTTCAAACCGCGTTATTCGCAATAATACTATTATCGCACTGCACTCTGGCTACTTTCATTTTGCAAAGATTAAAGGGCTTAGCCCTTTTCACGCATTCAGGCGTCACGCGCTACCCAATATCGTCGTGCCGGCATTAGCGTTTATGGGGGTTCAACTTATTGGCTTGATTGAAGGCGTGATTATGATTGAAAGTCTTTTTGCCTGGCCGGGAATTGGTCATGGTTTATCTCACGCGGTATTTTCACGTGATGTACCTATGCTACAGGGCACTGCACTGCTAATGGGCTTTTTGTTTGTATCAGTTAATACGCTTGTCGATTTAAGCCAGTACGCCTTAGACCCAAGAGTAAGAGGCAATGCAGGTGATCGCCCATGAAAACCTTTTCAGTCACTAGGATAATTGGTATTTCATTATTGGGCTTGCTTGTGCTGATTTCGCTAGGTGAACCTATATTATTGGGGCAAGACGGCAACAAACAAAACCTAAACGCTATACTACAGCCTCCTAGCGCACAGCATTTTTTGGGCACCGACCATTATGGTAGGGACATGCTGGCCAGAGTTTCAGAAGGACTTCGTATATCGTTGTCGCTTGCTGCGCTTTGCGTATTTAGCTCATCAATAATGGGGGTAGTAGCAGGCGTGATCGCCGCTTGGCGTAAAGGCTGGATAGATACACTCCTTAACTTTATAGCCAATACACTTTTAGCTTTGCCGGGGCTGGTACTCATTTTACTTTTCGCAGCGATAGTGCCTGGCTCTTTTATTATGCTTTACCTGGCCATCTCTATCGTCTTGGCTGTCGAATACTTTCGTTTAGTACGCGCCAGCACGTTATCAATAATAGATAGTCCTGCCCTTGAGTGCGATATGCTCATGGGTTTCGGCAAGGGCTACTTATTTAAAACACATATTTGGCCCGCCATAAAACAAGACGTGCTTTCTCTTGCAGCGTTCGGCGCATCGACTTCTATCATCGCCATGGCGTCGGTAGGCTTTGTATATGTAGGGCTAAAGCCCCCTAGCCCGGAACTTGGTTTAATGATTGTTGAACTTTTTCCTTATTATCACGAGGCTCCCTGGCTACTTGCTCAACCAATCACAGCATTATTCATCTTAGTATTAGGCTTTCAATTACTTACAAATGATGGAAATAGCAGCCGAAATTCGTCACATAGTCATTGGCGGTCTGCTCCCGCACTAGCCAACACACCTGCGCATACAGGCGCTGAATCTCCCATAAATAAATCGCCTACCAGCAAAACGCCGGAGCACAACGCGTGAGTCAACTTATAGCTATTGAAGACTTAAGCATTTATGCGGGCAATACAGCGATAATTGAAAATCTATCACTGAGCCTATCTCAAGGTGAAACGCTCACAGTGTTAGGTGAAACGGGGGCGGGAAAAAGCCTTTTGGCACAAGCTATCATGGGGGACTTACCTTCTTCGTTAGAAGCGAGGGGCACTGTTTCCGTCAACGGTATAGATATGCTTAGTGATAACGTCCCTGCTACCAATAAAAAGTTACAGCGCGAGAGAATGTGGGGCACAAGCATGGTTATGCTTCCTCAAGAGCCCTGGCGTTCGCTAAGCCCAATGATGCAGGTCTGCCATCAGGTTGCCGAAGTGTTTCAATTCAACCAGAAACAAGATAAATACGTCGCGAGCCGCCGTGCGAAACAAGAGCTCGAACAATGGTCACTTGGCAAGCATGGGCAAAAAGTGCCCTCACAACTTTCTGGAGGAATGGCACAGCGTGTAGCGTTTGCCTGCGCTTCAGCCACACAAGCTCCATTATTTATAGCCGATGAGCCGACTAAAGGGCTTGATGCCAGCAGAAAAGTCGACATCATTGCGCAGCTAAAGCAAAAGGCTAACGAAGGAACGCTTTTAACTATCACTCATGATATTGCAGTTGCAAAAGCATTAGGCGGTAGATGTATAGTGCTTAAGAATGGAAAGCTTATTGAAGAAAACGATACGCAGCGACTTATTTCTCAACCAAAGACCAGTTATTCAAAATTATTGATATCTTCATCACCTGAACACTGGCCAAGTAAAAGCGCAGTAACTAGCCGCTTTAAGCCTTTTTTAACAGTAGAGAATCTAAGCATACAAAGAGGCGCTGACGAAATTTTCTCAAACGTTAATTTTACCTTGGGGAAAGGCGAAATCGTTGGGTTAAGTGGCGAAAGTGGTAGCGGTAAAACGTCTTTAGGCGATGCCTTGCTCGGTCTTCTTCCTTACAAAGGTGAAATTCGTTTCCACTATCCGTTACCTCGCCACCAAAAACTGAAACTATACCAAGACCCGCCGAGCGCGTTTGCAGAACACGTAACGTTACAGCGTTTAATTGATGATTTATTGAAGCTACATAAAATACCTGAGCATGACGCAGTGGAGTTCGCAGCAAGTCTTGGTTTAGATTCAACGATCTTTGGGCGTTCAGCATTAGACGTCAGCGGCGGTGAACTTCAGCGAGTGGCACTTTTACGAGCATTGATGCTAAAACCCAAGCTACTAATTGCAGACGAACCCACGTCAAGACTAGACCCTATCACTAGTAAAAAGATTACGCTGCTACTTGTCGACAAATGTAGGGAATTTAACTGCAGCTTGCTCCTAATAAGCCATGATAAAGCCCAGTTGGAAAAAGCTTGCGACCGCGTTATTTCCCTTAGGTAAGACTTCTAATTTATCCCTCAGCACAGAAACCATAGGTAATACTTTGTATCAGTAACCTTACAAAAAACGCACAAGAGGGGCAGTGTTGATAACCTTTTACTGATACACTGTACGGATTAAGTAGATTATTTTGTAGTTAGTGCTCGTTGTATGTAGTTAGTGAATTGAAATGGCATAGTTTTCGTGAAATTGGTTTCAAGCAGCTTTCGTTCCTTTATTTTGATGCTATCACTTGGTGTACCGGTGGAGGTGCACGCGTCCTTATCTGCAACAGAAAAACAGAACAGTACAGTTCACGCTAACCCTGCCAGCATTGAAGATCTGAAAGAACGTGCATTGTCTTTCTATAAGGAAGGGAATTATGAGCAGGCCATTGCAACCTTTTCAAGGGTTACTAAAGCGTTAGAAAACCGAACTAAAGAAAGCGACGTATCTGGGCTGGGCAGAGCCTACACCTATATTGCCCAATCATATAAAAGACTCAAACTACGCGAGGAAACTGCGGCTTTCTACAGGAAAGCGTTAGCCACTTACAAGCGCATCGATAGTAAACGCTATATCGCACGCACTTTAAATACCTTGGCGGAAGCCGAACGCTACCTTGGTAATTTAGATACTGCGCTGAATTTGGTCATGGAAAGTCTACGTATACACGGGACAATTGACGACCCTGAAGGGAAAGCAAAAGCGCATATGGGCGCGTCGATTATTTTGCGTTACATAGAAAATTACGAATTATCTCTTGAGCATTTAAAGCTAGCTTATGCTTATTTCAAACGTGAAAACGATGCCGTAGGAACGGCCAAAACAGCGAACGAAATAGCCCATCTTTATGTGCGTTTGGCTTCTTTTGAGGAAGCCCGGTCGTTTTATGAGGTTGCCTTAGAGTACCCAGCTGATCAACTCCCCCCTGCTACTGTAGCTACCGCTTTTCGAGAATTGGCCGGGATTGAGGCAAAAGCAGCAAACTACCAAAAAGCGCGTAACTACGCTAACCGTGCTATGGCTATTTATGACACACAAAATGCACCAGAAAAGAAAACCGCTGTATTTCGAATTATTGGTGATTCGTATAAAGGCGAAAATAACCTTACCAAGGCCATTTACAACTATCAGGCGAGCTTGGATATCGCTAACGAACTGGATAACAATTTATATAAAGTAAAAGCGCTTTTGCCACTAGGCGAAACATACTTTCAGCAACAAGACTTAACAGAAAGTAAGCGTGCTTTTGAGACAGCGCTAACGTTTTCTGAAGAATTGCAAAACAAGACATACCGTTTGGCGGCACTCAAGGGGCTGCGAGAGATAAGTTCTGCGTCTGGCCAGTTTAAAGCAGCCCTCGAATTTGCTGAAAAAGAATTGGCGTTAAGTGAACAGATACAGCTTGAAAACAATGAAAAAGATTTGGTGAAAGCGAAAGCCAAATTACTGTCGTTCAAATTGGAAAACGAGGTGGAAGCACTTAAAGAACAGAGTCGCTTAGATTATCTAGAAATAGCAAGACAGAGTAGTGAAATTGAAATTTCGCGCAAAGAACAGCAAATAGCCAATCTTCAATTATCGAAAGAGCGATACGCAAAGTTAACGTTATCGCTAGTGGTTATCGTATTAGTAAGCATCGCTTTAATTTTATATCGAAGTTACACCATGTCGCGGCGTAAAAATGAAGAGCTTCACTATCTTGCTACTCACGATTCGCTAACTGAATGTTTTAACAGGCGCTATCTTTTTGATTCATTGAGAAGCCTTTTCTCAGAATCACGCGCAACAAACTCTGCCTGCCTTGTGATGATAGATATCGATCATTTTAAAAAAATAAATGACGACTTTGGTCATAATGCAGGAGATGACGCGCTCAGAGGCGTAGCACACGTACTACGCCAAAATATATCAAACGACGATGTGCTAGCTCGTTTCGGCGGAGAAGAGTTCTGTATGGTGTTGCACAATATTTCTCTAAAAGATGCCTTGACCGTTAGCGAACAAGTTCGTTCACAAGTGGAAAGTTACGGCTTTGGCGAAATAAAATTAACATGCAGCATTGGTGTTACCTCACTTGAACTTGGCGCTTCATCCCCTACAGAACTGATAGAGCAGGCTGATAAAGCGCTTTTCTTTTCAAAGGCTAATGGTCGTAATCAAGTTAACGCTTATGCCGCTACCTAGTTAGCGGTTGCTTGTATTACTTGATTACCGGTTAATCTATTTTCCAAGTCGAGAAGTTAAAACGAAAAATAAGTTTCCGTTAAAACGTAACGATTTCGTCATCCTTTAAATGCCCTACGGAAGGGCTTAATTCTGCATCTTCAAATGCTGCGTCAATGGCTTTAAATCTACCCGTGGTAACTTTGCGATAATTTGGATGGGTATAGATATAAGTTTGTTTTGATTTAAGGGCTTCTATTACACGCTCTGCTAGCACCGAAGCAGCTATACCGGACTCAACCGCCTTAGTTGCCGCTTGAGCGCCTGCTTTGAGCTTCTCTTTATCAATGCGCTTTTCAGCTGCCACTGCATATTTTTCTTGTCTGTTTCTGTACGACTCATGGATGCGAGTTTTTACAAATGCTGGGCACAATACCGAGGTATGAATACCAAAGGGTTGCAATTCTGGCACCCAACTTTCTGTCATAGATACCACCGCCGCTTTTGATGCGCAATACGCACCCGCATATGGCATGCCCATCATTCCCGCCATTGACGCTACGTTTAATACCCAGCCTCCTTCGCCGTGTTCTTTGATGGCTGGTACGCATGCTTGTGCGCCGTAAAGTACACCCATTACGTTAACATCCATAACCCAGCGCCAGGTTTCATGCTCTGAATCTTCAACTTTGCCCGGCGTGCCGCCCACACCAGCATTGTTAATAACCATGTGAACCTTGCCAAATTTCTCTTTAGCATTGGCAACTATATCTTCCCACTGAGAATAGTCGGTTACATCTAGGGCGCAAGTCAGTACATCAAAACCTTGTTCGCGTAATCCTTTGCTTGATTCGGCTAGCGCCACGTTATCAATATCGCCCATAACGATCTTCATGCCCTGCTGCGCCAACGCTTCTGCTAACGCTAGCCCTATGCCACCAGCGGCACCAGAAATTATGGCAGTTTTACCCGTAAATTCATTAGACATCCGACTCTCCTGTTATTGTTGTAGCGCTGTAGGCTTATTGTGTAGATCCTCCCAATAAGCACGAAAGAGCCTTTCTTTCGTTTAATTAACTAACACCTAGGATAGTCATTCAGCACTTATGGAAGCAAATAGATTAGGGTTAAACCAACTGAGAACATACTTTATTTGGCTAATTTGGAATGCTTCATGAAACTGATAAGCTGCGTAATGTTAGATACGCTACGCAACGTAAGATAAGCTGCGTAATGACAGATAGGCTGCGTAACATCAGATAGTAAGTATCGACAAAAGATATAGAGTAAATAAAAGCTTAGAACTAATAAGCAGTGGGGGTAAGTTGGCAATGAAAGGGCAGCGAGATTACTGCCTTTCTTTCAAATCTAATAGCCTAATTCATATCAGGCGATGCTGGCCTTCTTATTTTGCAGGCATCACATAAACTTCTCGGACACAGGCCGATTCATCTGCACTCAGCGCAAACAATACCGACTTTGCTATATCTGCAGGCTGAAGCTTATCTTCCTTGGGCTCGTCAAAAAATGGCGTGTTTACCATACCGGGGCAGATGGTGGTACATCGACCACCCCACTCACGCATCTCCTCGGCAAGATTTTGGCCGAAGCCATAGGCAAACCACTTACTTGCACCGTAAACAGAGCCTTTAATGGCCACTCTTCCGGCTACAGAACTGGTGATAATAAAGTGCCCTTTCGTTTTTCGAAGAAAAGGTAAACTTGCTTTAGCGGTATAGAGTAAACCGTTGACATTGGCCCCTAACATCCCGTCCCAGTCTTCTACATCGCCTTTTTCAATACCGGCAGCGTTCGCGCCGCGCCCAGCGTTGGCAAATACGCCATCTAAACGACCAAAATGTTCATGTGCTTGCTCAAATGCGCGGTTCACTTCGTCGAAGTTACTCACATCAGCCTTGATAGCGCGTGCATTGTCTTCGCCCAATTCGTTAACTAATTCGGTTAACTTATCTTCACTTCGCGCGATAAGCGCAACTTTGTATCCTTTATCAACTAGCTGCTTTGCCGTTTCTTTCCCAATACCGCTAGAAGCACCGGTAATCGCAATAACCTTGTCGCTCGGTGTAGAATCTGACATATCATCTCCCATTTTTAACTCATAGAAATTAGCGTTAGACTGCTTCTCTCACAGCTTCGCACTATGAAGAGAAGCTAAAGTTAGGAAAGACACTATGCAATCATCTTACTAATTTGGTCGACAAAGGCTGGGATGTCGTTAGGATTCCTGCTGGTAACTAACTTGTCATCGGTCACCACTTCTTCATCTACCCAATTCGCACCTGCGTTTTTCAAATCCGTTTGAATGCTAGGGAATGAAGTAAGTGTTGCACCTTTCGCTAAACCCGATTCCACTAATAGCCATGGGCCGTGACAAATTGCACCTACGGCTTTGATGCTGTCAGTACTGTTTGCTTCCTTAATAAAGCTTACCGCGTCTTTGTTGGTACGAAGTACATCTGGGTTTATCTGACCGCCCGGAAGAACAAGAGCGTCGTAATCACTAAGATTTGCCGATGTAACCTGCAAATCAACATTTACGTCTTTACCCCAGTCGTCTTCATCCCAGGCTTTAATAGTGGTTTGATCTTCAATAGATAGGATATCAACCTTTGCGCCACGTTCGGTGAACATCTCTTTAGGTTGAACCAATTCACTTTGCTCAAAACCATTGGTTGCTAAAATAGCAATTTTTTTACCCTGAAGGTTTTGCGTGTTGCTCATACTAGTTACTCCTTTTGAACGTTCTATCGAATTTCCGAAACCCTACAGACGCTAGAACGATTATCTAGGGCTACGCTTATCAATTTGGTAAAAAGTAGACTGCAAATTACAAACCACCACCTTCAACAACACGTAACCCATTGTTTAAATTAATTTTTTAATTAATGTTCAAATTGAGCTTTATTGAAGGCTTTATCAATTATTCGCACGCTCCATGAATGATTTACAGAGCTTATTAAGCCGTCTTCTTTAATTTGATGTATCAAAGTATACAAACGCGCACTTACCGAGAAAGATTTGAGGAACTATGAGCAAGGGACGATTCAGCCACGCAAAATCTGCGTTCGAGCTTTCACTAAAAAGCTGGTGGAGCATAACGAAACGTATATTCACTAGCCTGCAAAAAGACAATATTCCCCTTATTGCTGCGGGTGTTGCTTTCTACTGTTTACTGGCGATATTCCCATTACTCGGTGCCACTATCGCCCTATACGGTCTTATGGTTTCACCAGAAGAGTTACAAACCCATATGTCGTTACTTGTTAACGTAGTGCCAGCCGATAGCCGGTATATTATTGAAGAGCAGCTTACCAATTTGACCGAAAAATCCAGCTCGGCCCTCGGCTGGGGCTTTTTATTTACCCTTTTGCTCTCACTTTGGAGCAGTAGCAAAGGCGCTAATGCACTTATAAAAGCCTGTAATATCACGTACAGTGAATCGGAAGGGCGAGGCTTTTTAAGAGGGATACTGGCTCGTGTGACCTGCACGATATTCATGATCTTAACTGTAATAGTCGCCTTAGCCTGCATTACCATTTTACCAGAAGCGATAGTCTGGATAACGGCAAAGTCTATTAGCGCAGAGCAAGCTACATGGATAACCTGGCCCATCATGCTTTGCTTGTTCAATCTAGCTTTGTCAGCGTTGTACCGCTATGCGCCACACCGCCGTGAAGCCCAATGGCGTTGGGTGACACCAGGTTCGCTGTTCGCCACCATACTATGGCTGGTTGCATCCTATGCGTTTTCTTTCTACCTGAATGAGTTTGCAAGTTATAACAAAACCTATGGATCTGTGGGCGGCATTATCATCTTACTCATGTGGCTGTATATAAGTGCCTACATCATCCTTATCGGTGCAGAGGTCAATTCTGCAATAGAGCTTCAAACAACAGCCGATAGTACCAAAGGCGAAGACAAGCCTATGGGCGAAAGGAATGCTTTTGTAGCTGACCATACCCCAGATGACCTGAAACGTAAGCGGTCTTAAATCTAGCAGCGCGCGATAATATTGAAAGCTAATCTTGCAAGCAGCTAGTGAACCGCGCAATAGGGGTTTCTGACAAAACTATACTTCTATTCAGTTAAATTCAGTCAGCATTTTGTATACCTTTTCTCTTACCCAATGTTGGGTAAATTCATAAAAGGAATTATACAATGCAAGAATTAAGTTTTACTGATATTGAAAATGTTTCCGGCGGCTGTGAAGAGCACTGCTGGGGTGATTTTAGTTTTGCGGGCTTCATGGCTTCTGTAGGTGCAGGGGCACTAGGTGGTATCGGTGGAGGCTGGGCTGGCGCAGCTTTAGGCGGTATTTCTGGCGGCCTAGGTTACGCTGGAGGAAAAATAGGCGACAAAATGTCAGAACGCACGTCTCTAGAATAAAAATCCGGAGGCGTAACGCCTCCGACTTCGGAGCTTTTCAATGAATATATCAATTGTTCAAATAGGTAAATATATTGCCTACATGCTTTTTATAATTGTAGTGAGCGTATTTGCGCTAAGGACATTATCATATTTTTTTCGTTTTCATGAGCATGCTGAAATGGTGATTACAACAACAGTCATTTTCGTCATAACTCTGCTTTGCACTATCGGAGCAAAAAAGCTGAATGTCTTCCCCTCCCCTATAATAAAGCGCTAGCCTGTGAACAGTTTTATCTAATGCAACGCGTTTCTGGGCTAACGCGTTTTAAACCTAGGAAGCTCTTCGCTGTTTGTAGCTTGCATAGGTTGTTTAATGTTAGCGCGTTTAAATGTTGCGCCTTCCAGAATGCACTGAACGGCAAGCGGGAAACACACTTTCGCCATTTTTCTTCACCACCTCGCCATAATAACTGTTCATAATTCGCCCTATTCTGGGCGTTTAATAATAAGCATCGTCACTTAACGCGAGCTTATTCCATGCTATTTACCAAAACACCCAAGCGTGACTACATTACCCCTAGTCGCATACATAGGCCCTTGTTTCGCGAGCGGCAACACGCGCCAAAGTCTCGCAGCCATACCTTGTTAATACTTATTTCATTTCTGTGTTTCTTGCTTGGTATGGCGGTAAGCCCACTAAGTCGCGCAGAGTCAGGTGAGCTCATGATGCAGAGCAAGGGTGGAGAACCGTCACCCGCCTTATTACACTCTACTCACGTTGAGCTGAAAGTTAACGGCATGATTGCTCACGTCACCTATTCTCAAACGTTTACCAATGATAGCGATGAATGGAAACATGGTGTGTATACCTTTCCGCTTAATGAAAACGCGGCGATAAATAGTATGGAAATGCTTATTGGCGATAGAGTTATCCTGGGGAAAATAAAGCCGAAAGCTCAAGCGAAAGAAGCGTTTGATGCAGCAAAAAAAGCGGGAAAGAAAGCCAGCTTAACGCAACAACAGCGCCCGAACTTATTCACTCAACATTTAGCAAATATAGCTCCACATGAACAGATCACGGTTAAGTTACAGTACATACAGCAGGTTGCGTATGATAATGGAGAGTTTAGCTTCCACCTTCCTACCACCCTTACTCCTCGCTATATCCCTGGCATTCCTACAAGAAACTTAAGCGATGCCGATTTAATTGAACATGCTTACCCTGGCAACACTGGCGCAAACAATCACAAAGAAGAAAATTTCAATGACGCGTCCAGCGACGACGCTGAAAGTAGAAGTAAGCAAGCCCCGCAAAACACAGATCATGGCAGCAGTCGTTTATCGAGCAACAACACATTTATTTCAGGCTGGGCACTACCCACAAATGAAGTCAGTGACGCCGATAAAATAACACCGTTCATGGCGCCAGCTCAGCCCGATAGTATTACGAATCAGCTTTCTTTTAATGCAACAATAAACGCGGGAGTGCCGCTTGATTCTATCAATAGCACAGGCCATCAACTTAACTGGCATGCTATTGAAAACGCTAAATATCAATACCGCGCTTGGATTGATGATAAACACGTAACCATGAATAAAGATGTGTGGTTGCGGTGGCGTCCATCGAAGGATGCTACCCCACAAGCAGCCTATTTCGCTGAAGATATAGATTCAGACCACTATGCGCTAGTTATGCTAACACCACCTCAAATTAACCCTGACGATCTTCAAGACTTTCCGCGCGACATTACTTTTATCATAGATACATCGGGTTCGATGGGCGGACGTCCGATTAAAGATGCCAAAGCCGCGTTAAAGCTAGCGATTGAAAGACTTGGCGCAAAGGACAGGTTCAATATTGTGGCCTTCAATTCAAGCTACACAAAACTATTCAGCCAACCTGCCAATACTAAGCCACATAATATAAACACGGCCCTATCTTTTATCTCTGAGCTACACGCAAACGGTGGGACCGAAATGGCGGGCGCCCTTTTAGAAGCGCTAAGCGCACAGCCAAAAGAAAACTATATTAAACAGGTTGTATTTATCACTGATGGCGCCGTCGGAAATGAAGCTGCACTCTTTTCAATGATTCAACAACAGCTAGGTAACGCAAGGCTTTTTACGGTAGGAATTGGCAGCGCACCTAACAGCTACTTTATGACCCGCGCAGCACAATTCGGCCGAGGTAGTTATGTGTTTGTCGACAACCCAAATAACATTCAAAAAGAAATGCAGCGCTTATTTAGCAAGCTTGAAAGCCCTGTATTGAGCAATCTTTCTTTAACGCTGCCTATGAATATACGGCATAAAGACAACGTTGAAGTTTATCCCAAACGTCTGCCTGATTTGTACGCTGGCGAGCCACTGCTCATTAATTTAAAAGTGCCCGACCTTGCCTACGAAAAGCGCAGTCATGGTAATAATTTGGAACAGAATACTGCGGACAATAGCTTGGTGCTTGAGGGTACTTTAACTGACAAAGACGGTAATACACATAAGTGGCAACGCAGTATACAAGCTCGTTCTTTAACAGCTCAACGTACCAATAACGTAAGCGATAATTCGGCTAATGCTAAACCATCACACTCAACTCAACGCAATGGTATCGCTACCGCATGGGCACGTAAAAAAGTTGCGGCGCTAATGGATGAAAAGGCTCTTGGTAGAAAAGAAAACGAGGTTAAAAACGACATTATTAACGTAGCCTTAGCCCACAATCTAATTACGGCATATACCAGCTTTGTTGCTATTGAAGAGGTAGTATCAAGACCTGAATCGGCAAACGTTAAATCGCAGAATATAAAAAACCTAATGCCGCAGGGTACACAAATGCGTGCCGTTAGCTATCCGCAAACTTCTGCAGGAATTAATTTTTACCTCGCAATTGGTGCTCTTTCACTCCTCTTTTTGATACTGCTTTACACGAGGGAAACTCAAGGTTTTCTTTTAAGGCAATGCCGTATTTTCATAAAAGACGAAAGAGTAACGCACAATGGTTAAGCCTAAAATACTCATAAGTGTGTTGCTTATTGCGGCTGTAGCCTTTGGATTTGGCAATGTTGCGTGGATATCGATAAAAGCAGAGTTAGCCCAAGTACTGATCAAAAAAGCTTGGGCAGAAACCTTGCAAACTGGCGCTGAAGTTAAGCCGTGGCAATGGGCAGACACGTGGCCCGTCGGTCGGTTAGAGCACCCCAAAAGCGATACCGACTTATATATTCTAGAAGGTGCCCAGGGTAATGCGTTGGCCTTTGGCCCAGGAAGACATATCAATGCTGGAGAGCTGGCCAGTGAAACCAGCGTTATTGGAGGCCACAAAGACACCCATTTCTCTTTTCTTGAAAAGGTAAATATTGGTGATGCGCTACAACTTCAAACTTCTGATGGGATATGGCACCCCTATCGAATTTCAGCCAAGCGCATTGTTGATATAAAAAACCAAACGCTGAATGTTCAGCTCAATCAAAAAAGGCTGTATTTAGTCACCTGTTACCCATTTCATACCATCGCCCAAGACAACCATTTAAGGTTAGTTGTCGAGCTCAAGCTTTCATAAAACTGAAGTTGTGGGGTCAGTGTTGTTACTCTGACCCCACTTTCTTGACGAGTGCGGATTTCTCGCTTTCGCTTAAAAATGCTATTTCTAAGGCGTTTTCTTGCGCTTGTTTAATATGAGAAGCAGTCAGGCCCGCTTGCTTAGCCGCCACATTAAATTCGTGATCTAGCTCTATACCTTGAACGGCTGGATCGTCGGTATTTAGGCAGGCTAATATGCCGTGATCTAAAAAAGTTTTTAACGGGTGTTCTGGCAATGAAGTTACCGTATTTGTGAGTATGTTACTGGTTAAACAACTTTCTATGCCAATGCGCTTATCGCGCAAATAGTCCATAAGCTTACTATCATAAATCGCATTAACACCGTGCCCTATTCGCGTAGCACCTAACTCATCGATAGCTTGCCAAATACTCTGAGGGCCCATCGCCTCACCGGCGTGAACTGTGATAGCTAATCCTTCACGCTGCACTTGTTTAAAGTGCTCTACGAACAAGTCACCAGGAAAGCCTTTTTCATCGCCCGCCAAATCAATGGCAGTAATGTGAGTTTTGCACGCCAGTATTGCATCTAACTCTTGCTGACATGCTTTTGCGCCATAAGAGCGCGACAATATACCTATCAGGTTAACCTTAACATCGTACTCTTCGACTGCGCTTTTTACACCATCTATAATCGCTTCAACCACACCTTGTGTAGGCAAATCGTGGCTTTCTGCCATAAAGTAGGGGCTAAAGCGCAGCTCTGCGTAATCAATGCCCTGCTTTGCCGCATCCTCAACATTTTCAATAGCCACACGTCTACAAGCATCAAGATTGCCTAAAACCTTAACGCCCCATGTTAGCTTATTTAAAAACGACACCAAATCCGGCGCGATTTTCATTACTTGAACGTGTGGTCGCAACCCCTCTATCGAGTTACCGGGCAGATTAATATTAAATTGCCGTCCAAGCTCAAGAATAGTTTGCGGGCGCACATTACCATCTAGGTGGCGATGTAAATCTAGAAGCGGAAGTGTGTTATTGGACATGGGAATACGATTTGGATTCGAGCATTCTTAAGTATAACACTTGCCGCGTTAAACCTCGCTTTCTGCCCGAAAATAACTTTTTTATAGCGGGACAAAACTGTGCTTTTTTTGAAACGAAATTTGTTTTAAGTTTAGGCCATTGTGTCGACGCAATACTTATCGATGCTTTGTGCAGTTTTTCAAAGCCAAGTTCTCCCAATTTCTGATGTGGCTTTGTACATAAGCTGTTTTCCACCTAAGACTAACCAGTCACCTCCCCTTATAACGTAAATAACAGGAGCACAGTTATGTGCGGAAAGTGTATAGAAGGCTGCTATTTAGCAGGCTGGCGTAATGGTGCGTATTCATTCGAACACATGCAAGAAGACCCCGATTTTATGGGGCTAGACGTGATGTCCGCCCATGGGTTTGTCGAAGTAGTTTGTTCACCAGGTACGTCAACCGAGCATCTAAAAGCGCTCGGCCTAAATTCATCGCCAATGATGGCATGGGCAGGCTATGTTTATTCGACAAGTTCGCCCCATGCTTCTGTCAATTTGGCCTGCTATGACTGTTACCTAGAAAGCCAAAAAGCGAAACGTTACTCAACAGACAGCGAATGGGTAGAGCTTAATGCTCGCTATCCGTTTGTTACGCAATTTTTGGATAACTTAACGTTGCAGCACATCGGTAACCATTCGGACGCAGCTCTTCTAAATGAGATAGAATCGCTCCTGCTTGCCATTCATGGCAATGGCTATTACACCTTTGAACTTGTGACTTCGATGTTTTCTGATGGAGGTGTGTTCCCAATTGTTGAACTAAGTAAACACGCTAAGCCTTCTTTATTTGTTGAGCACGCACTTGAGATCTTTTTGCTTACCGAACACCTATTGCACTACCGCCCTTTAAGTTGGGCGCTTCAAGCGGCACTCAGCGTTGACCTAACGTGCGATTTTGACAGCTACCACATGTCATGGCGCCGCTATACGGCAAATCGCGTTTTACAAAATTTGAACATTGACGATATCCAAACGTTGGGAGGTACACTGGCGCTCAATACTATTCACGCGGTCTGTCAGCGCAATGTAGAAAATAAACCGCTGCTTAAAGCACTATTGAACGTAGTAAAAGACTGTAAGGGCGATACCTACATTGCCCCTAAAAAACTAGCATCGCAAATCGCAACTCTGCTTGCCGTTTAAGTGCTGGCGATAGCTTATCAAGGCTCAAGGGCTGTGCCTTGATAAGGCTTGCACAAGTCATTACATCTCTTTTTTAAGTGTTTTTGCTACTGCTAATACCAGTTCTGCCGAAGGGCGAACTTTGTAATCAGGGTTCACATAACTAAATAAAACTTTCCCTTTTTTATCTAGCATAAAAATAGCAGGCGCTGGCAACACGCTTTTTCCACTTTCATCTTTGGTTAAATCAATACCATAGGTTTTGTATTTTAATTCAGTCATGGTATCTACGTAGAACCCAACGCCGAATTCGCGGATCGTAATTAATTTGTCGTCAGATAGCAGTGTAACCAAAAACTCAGTTTCAAGTTTTTGCTCTTGTAAACGCGCAGGTGATTCAGGCGAAATTGCCAATATCTGATACCCCATGTCCACTAAGTCTTTTTCAATATCTTTTAGCTGGGCAAGCTGTTCGTTGCAGTATGGGCACCACCCGCCACGATAAAAAAGTACAATACTGGGCTTTTGCATAGTCAGCGCTTGTAAGCTTACCGGTGATCCGTCAGCCATTTTAAGCGTTGTTTTAGGCGCAACCTGGCCATTGAGTAATGGCGTCACCGAATCTGCATCTTCAGCAATGGTTCCGCGCTCTAAAGCATGTACATTTGATGTACCCGCAACACAGGCGAATACCATAACTGCCATAGCGACGAGTCTTTTCATTGATCCCTCTCCAAATTTATATTCTTATTGTGGCTTATTTACCGTTTTAGTTATTCGCGCTTCGCGCGATGCCCAAGAACATGACCGAGAAGGTTTGTTTAAAATTTCATTACGCATGAAAATAAACGCGTACTTACCTGTGATAAAGGCCTCTTAGCTACAGCAGGCAACGAGTTTTACTGGTAATATAGCGTCAAAATTTGCTGTAGCGTTTGTTCGCATGGCACACGAGGTTTTTCGAAAGCCTTAATAAAAACAAAGCAGGATCACCATGGCTCTTAAAGCGACCATTTTTAAAGCTGACATATCAATAACGGATATGGATCGTAACTACTACAACGATCACAACCTTACTATTGCCCGGCATCCATCCGAAAATGACGAGCGCATGATGCTCCGCATTATCGCCTTTATTGTTAATGCTCACGAGCGTTTGGAGTTTACCAAAGGGCTCTCTGACGACGACGTGCCCGATTTGTGGCAGAAGAGCTTTAGCGATGAAGTCGAGTTGTGGATTGAGTTAGGCCAACCGTCCGAACAGCGCATCAAAAAGGGCTGTAATCAAAGTCAACAGATGATGATTTATTCATACGCTGACAATAGCTTTGATGCCTGGTGGAAGAAAGAGCAAAACAAGTTACAGGCAAGAAAGAACCTGTCAGTTTTTACTTTACCAGAGTCGCTAGCCGCTACGTTAGCTAATGCTGTTCATCGCTCTATGCAAATACAAGTTACCATTCAAGATGGGCAAATGTGGCTGACCATCGAAGGTGCCGATGTGACCGAGAGCGTGGAAGTGCCTATCGAGAAACACCTGTAATGAAAAAGCTCTCTGCCGTTCAGCTTAAACAACAAGCACTGGTTTTCAGTGTAGCCGATAGCTTGGAAGCACAAGGAATTGAAGAACTTGAAGGTATGCAACAATGCTGGTTCGACGTTCAATATCATCAATTCCCCGGCTCTTTACTCCTAAGATTTCAATTCGAAAGTGAAGAGACGCTGTCACGGTCCGAGCCTGAATTAAAAAAATGGCAGCGACGATTAAGCGCAGCGCTACTTAAAAAAGGTGTAGTGTTGAAAGACATGCGTCGACATCTTGTATTCACTACGCAAGGTCCAGAAGATTAACGCGCGTAGTGCATCACAAAACCACGTCTTGCGATGCACACATATTCTATAAATCGCGTAAATTTTGTTATAAACCTTTCATTTTTCAGCATAAAGTCTACTTACACTTTACTAGATAAGTAGGCTAGACTGGATTAGTTGAATATTCAGCTTGCCAAATATTGATATTAAATGGCTAGTACCACTTAGCCTTATGCTGCATGTTCGAACACCATGTTGATCGGTTATAAAAATAGCCACTATCCCAGTAAAAGGAGCTTCATAATGAAAACTAAAGCAATGGCGTTAGCACTACTACTGTCTTTAATGGGCTGTACAGAATCTAGCGAAGAAACAAAAAGCGAAGTAAGCAAAGAGATGGAAAAGGCAGGCGAGACAACTTCTGAAGCCTATGAAGAGGCGAAAGAAGGCGCGGCAGATTCTTGGGATGAAACCAAAGATGCAACATCTGATGCCTTTGATGACGGTAAGAAAATGGCTTCTGATGCCTATGAAGATGGCAAAGAGATGGCTTCAGACGCATATGAAGACGGCAAAGATATGGCCTCTGACGCGTATGACGCAACTGCAGAAAAAGCAGGTGAGTTTAAAGATGCAGCAGCGAAGAAAGCACATGAAGCTTGCGTAAAAATGAAAGAGCAAATGGGCGGCGACGTTAGCGAGTGCGACGATTAAGTTAACCGCGCTATAAAAAATAGAGAGCGAGCCTTCGGGTTCGCTTTTTTGTTGGCGTTTGCTAAAACAGGTGTTTTTAATTAAGGCTATTCACACCCCGCTAAAATCACAGAATCGGACGTTATCGTTAAGGGGGCAACCCTTAATAAGGTATTAATGCCTAAAATATTATTGCCTTTCGGGAGCACAGCGACCTCAACCGGTCCTACTTCACAAGTGTTACCAATTCGAACAGAATTTAACTGATACTGAGATATCTTTACGATCTTTCCGTTCGCCATTCTTGCTGCCGAGGTTCGAGTGGCAAGCAGCTTTTGGTTACGTGTTAAAGCATCGAAGGTGGCTTGATTTAGGGTCAGCAGACTTGAGCCCGTATCCAATAAAAATGAAGCATTCACATTCGTTTCCAAGGTCGCCTCTAAATAGAGCGTGCCGCCTTTGCTTTGTGAAAGTGGAATACTTTGTTCTATCGCCGACACTGTCGATGCAAAAGCGAGTAATAAAGTTGATAGCGCCAAAGACGGCACCCTGAATTTTAACTTCACCGCAACGATACCTTCTGCCGATTCTAAATAGGTATTAGGTGACAGCAAGATAAAGACCAAAGGGTAAGTGATTGATTTAGCCAGCAGTCTTCAAAACCGCATAGCGCTATAGCACCACAACGGTGCATCCACTCATTTTTCCTGCACTATGATTAACCGCCCAATGTCTATCGTGAACCGTTATCGCTCTATTCCTCGCGATCTTCTTGATTGTTGAAATTTCCTATATGCAGTTAAGTGATAGTAAATGGCTATCACCAATCGCCATTGTTTAGAACTTTTTTGGTCATACAATAGACTAAAGTAGCAATTCAATGAGAGGACACAACATGAAATTACGCTATGTATTGGGTTCGTTAATTACCGCTGTTTCACTTGGCTTTTCTGCAAATGCAGCACAGGCAATGTCCGCATCAAGCGATGAAACGGTTGATGTGCAAGTTGTTGATTATTCAGGTAAGCCACCGTTTAAACGCAAAATCGTAAGCTTGTCGGTTAATGATGTTGCACAACTAGAGTCGGTAGGACAAGACGCCATCGAGTATGTAGAAGTGAAAGACGTCATTATGCGCGGCAAGCCCCCATTTCGTAGAGTGACGAAAATGATGCCGGTTTACGACGTAGCTCAACTTGAGGTACTCGAAGAGCAAGCTGACACACAAAAACGAGGCACGCGCCCGCCGTTCAAGCGTCACTAATCGTTGCTTGCAACTTCCAACCGATTGCACCAAAGCGATTCACTTTTGCCTGAGTGAATCGCTTTTTTATTGTGCATACGTAATCACGTGACCTGTTATTTTGCTCTGTACTACAACATTTGTTTTGCCCGTTTTATTTTTAATAACGCGTCAGAAGCGATAAAGTAATAGAAAACAAATAAGAGAAAGTAAATGCAGCCTCACGACCATTCACCACTCAACGATTTTATTGAATACCCTAAAGAGCAAATGCTAGCTCGCAGCGAAAAATTCTTAAAAACCATGCAACGTCGCCACAGCATTCGACACTTTAGCGACCGACCCGTGGATAAAGCAGTAATTGAAAACTGTATATTAACTGCGGGAAGCGCGCCTAGCGGGGCGAATCATCAGCCTTGGCATTTTGCCGCAATACAGTCGCCCAAAGTAAAACAACAAATACGCGAACAGGCTGAAGCCCATGAACAAGGCTTTTACAATGGACGTGCTGGGCAACAGTGGCTGGATGACCTTAAGCCTTTAGGTACTGACGCATGTAAACCCTATCTGGAAACCGCGCCTTGGCTAATTGCCGTATTCAGTCAAAAGTTTGGAGAGACAGAAACAGGCGAAAAAAGCCAAAACTACTATGTGCACGAATCGGTCGGTATCGCGGTGGGTATGCTTATCACCTCACTTCACAACGCAGGTTTGGCAACCTTAACTCACACACCAAAACCTATGAACTTTTTAACCGATGTTTGTCAGCGACCAGACAATGAGCGCGCTTATATGCTCATTATTGCGGGCTATCCGGCGGACAATGCCACCATTCCTGCTCACGCCAAAAATAAAAAATCGCTTAGCGAGATTGCGAGTTTTCTGTAAATTAAAAAAGCGCGCAGGGCTTGAGCGTATGATGTAAACCGAGTCTCTGAAACAGCATAACTAATAAAAGCTTTGTCATAGACATGAGATACGCAGCACTTATAATGCGCCCTCGTTAATAAGGGCTGCGACCTTTTCTTTACGATTTTCGATCAACCTCGTTTAACAGCCCCTCGGAGTTCGTATCCTCATGTCATCGCGTCACACATTTTCACCGCAACTTCCTTTTCTGTTGTTAAGCCTTTTAACTGGCCTAACATCATCGTTTGTTACGCCACTGATGAGCTACTTTCTCATTGATGAGATCAATGTTGAGCCTATTTATATCAGTATATATATGGTGTCTGTGACGTTATCAGGTTTAGTGATCAGTCAATACTTAGGTCACTTAGCAGACAAAGGTTTTAACGCAAATCATCTTTACGGGCTCACCATGATTTGCGTGGGTATAGCCATGGTCGCGTTTATATTCAGCAAACAGTTTTGGCACGTTTTTCTAGCAGGCGTATTGTTTATGTCGGTAGGTGCCGGGGCCGTGTCTCAGATGTTGACCGTTTCGGGATTATGGGCAAAAAACCAAGACATCGACTTAGCCGCCTTTAACTCAAAAGTTCGCGCTGCTATCTCTCTCGCTTGGGTAGTAGGTCCGCCGCTAGCATTTACGCTGGTTGCCAATTTTGGCTTCGCAGCGTCCTTCTCGGTGGCCATCGCGTGCGTGGTTGTTGCAACGCTTTTCGTAGTGAATGTTGTGCCGCCTCAAAAAGCCAACCAACAGTCACTCAATACAAGCCTCAAAGGCTCGCTATCGCTGCCTTTTTGGCTAGTTGGGTTGGCCATACTTGCCGGAATGGCGGGTAACGTTATGTATTTATCATCCATGCCTTTATACGTTATGAATGAGCTAGGATTAGCGGAAAATTTGCCAGGGCTAATGATGGGCGTAGTGGCTGCGCTTGAAATACCTACTATGTTACTCGCGGCCAAGCTGGCTCGACGCTTCCCTCCTGCGGGTATTATGGCTGTGGCTTTTATTTTCGGCTGTTGCTTTTACGTTGGCGTGTACTTTTCTCAGTCAAGTTGGGAGCTGTTAACACTTCAAATATTAAACGCACTGTTCTACGGTTTATATGCCGGTATTGGGCTGACACTACTGCAACAACAAGCACCCGATTTAACAGGGTTCACATCAGCGTTTTATTCAAATGCCACCCGTGTGGGTATGATGTTAGGCACCATTGGCGCGGGCACTGTGGCCCAATTCTTTAGTTTTAGAGATGCCACCATAGGGTCGCTGTGCATTGCCATATTCGGCTTAAACGTGATGTTAGTGTTCATGTTTGTAAAGTACCGGGTAGGTCGCTAGAAGCCTGCCTTTTTTTGCGCGTACTTTCTTTATGCTTTAGTACACCCAGACTATTTTAATCGTAGCTCCATCTGCACATCACATCTAGCATAAGGCGATGAAGCCCGCTTAATATGCTTAAACCCTATCTTTTCGTACAAACGTATTGCGGGCTTAAGTACCGAATTGCTCTCTAAATAAAGCTGCTTTAATCCCATCAATTTCGCTCTTTCGACAATGCTTTTACCCAACAGCAGCCCTATCCCTTTACCTTGAGCTTTGGGAGACACCGCCATTTTGGCAAGTTCAAACGTATCGTCAGTTTGTTTGATAAGTGCACAGCAGCCTATGGGTTCGCCCTTATCTAACGCGATCAGTATCACACCCGACTGATTCAAAATGTAGCCTTCAGGGTCGTCGAGCGCTTTAAAGTCGGGCTCCTCTAACTCCCAATATTTGCTTATCCATTCTACATTGAGCGATTTAAATGCCTCGCGATACTTTGGCGCATAATCGGCCACCTTAATATCAGGCGAGTCACCGTCCACTCTTGCACTAATAGGCCGATATCGAAGATGCCTTTCAACTACGCTCACCGCTTCCCATAAATCGATACCCGTTTCATCTTTTAGCTCGCGCATGGCAGCGTCTATGGCATCGCACTGCTTTTCCATTTGGGGCACCATCGCTTTCGCTTTATCGTTTAAAGCCACCAGCGTAACCCGCGAGTCGTCGCTCGATTTATAACTTTCAATAAGGTCGCGTGCTTTCATTTCTTTTACGATTTTACTCACCGACACGTGAGAATGATTTATCTCTTTAGCGATATTCACGACAGAATCAGCACCTTTTGACGCGAGCACGTAAAATACTGGAAACCACTTTGGCTCTATCGCAAATCCAAATTTCGCATAGGTATTTTCCGCATCCTTTGACACCTGCGCGGCTAACTGACGTAAGGCAGTACCTAATGCAATATGCCCCAATTCATTAAATGTCTTCATTTCACAAAACTCCGTAACCAGTTACGGATATGATTAATCGTAATTGGAGACAAGTCAAACAGATTATTATTTGATCATCAAAATTCGGGGATGTGGTTCACTTCGCCTGGCACCGGCTACACCAATAGAGACGTCGCCCGTTATAGGTTTGGCGTTTTATTGGAGTGGCACAGACTCTACAAGGCTGCTCTTCCCTGTCGAACACCATAAACCGCGTGCCTTCAAAGTTAACGCCTTTTGCTTCAAGCACTTCGCGTAATTCTGTGTACACGGTATAGCCACCTGTTTCATAGCTGCGTTTGCATATGGCTAAGGTGTGATGTGCCAAGCTGCGCAGCTGCTCATCATCTAATTGAGAAGGTTTGAGTGATGGGTGAACGCCTGCTGCAAATAGTATTTCGCTGCGAAGGTAGTTGCCTAGCCCCGCCATAAAGCGCTGATCTAGGTATAAACCACTTAGTGCTCGATTATAGAACGCTTTTGAACGTAAGCGTTCTAGTACCAACTTTTCTGTCACTGAATCGTTTAGTACATCAGGCCCTACCCGCTGCAAAAACGGATGCTCATGAATAGTTTGTGTTGGCCAAATACTTATGTCAGACGCGCTATACAAAATAGCACTGTGTGTTGCGGTATGAAGCCCTACCCTTAGCTGGCGGGTAGTATCCGGTATTTCGTTGCGTTTACAGGTATGCCACACGCCATAAAGCTGATTGTGTGAATACATAGAAAGCGCGTTACTGAAATGGGTGATTAACGCCTTGCCACGGGTTTCCATGTGCAGCACTTTTTCGCCTTCTAACTGCTGAGCGTAGGGTTTAAGCTGCGCTAACCCAAACTCTACTTTTTCTAAGGGAGTATCTTTAATTATTGCTTCGACTTTGTCCGCAGCGCGACGGATCTCTGGGCCTTCAGGCATGCTATCTTAAATACCTTTATCTCGGTTACTGTTTACTGGTTACTTCGCATCATTTTCAGCTTCTTTGCAGCTATATGATAACGAATACAAAAAAGGCCTGTAGCCCTTTAATGTACTTTAAACCGAAGTTAGTACATCAAAGATCAACAGACCCTTTTATGAATCAAAGTTAAGCTAAGTTTGCCGTATTTTAACGTTTCGCTGATTAACCCTTGTTTGGCACAATCAAATACTTAGTGCCGGTCTTCTTCGCATTATACAAAGCCACATTCTCTGGCTGTAGTGCTTCTTCAAGACTTAACTCTTTACTGTAAGACGAAGCAAAGGTTGTGTTAATTTCCGTAGCCACTTTTTGATAAAGCTCGCCTACACGCTTCTTATCAAGCTTGCCTAAGAAGCGCATTAGCAACCAACCACCAATGCTCCACGTCATACCATAAGCACGGTTCAAAATAGTCGGTGAGAAGTCTAAGCCACCGTAGATATACACTTGTTTATTGCTGTCCGAGCCATAGGTATTGAAGCCTTTTGCATCTTTACTGCCCGACGCTTCCATCATGGTAAGGATATCGCTAACTAGCTCACCGCCGCCAATGGCGTCGAACGCAAGCGTAGCACCAGTGCTGTCTATGGCCTGGTAAAGTTCAGCTTTGAAATTCTCACTGCTAGAATCCAGCACAATTTTCGCGCCAATACCTTTAAGCAGGTCTACCTGCTCTTGGCTACGCACGATATTGACTAGCTCTACGCCTTCCTCTAAACAAATCTTGTTCAGCATTTGCCCAAGGTTAGACGCCGCTGCAGTGTGAACCAAGGCTTTGTGCCCTTCCATACGCATGGTTTCAACCATACCAAGTGCAGTAAGCGGATTAACAAATGAAGACGCGGCTTGTTGCGGCGTAGTGCTATCCATATGAGGTAAACATGCCTGCACAGGCACACAGGCAAACTCGGTGTACGCTGCGCCCGTAAGAATAGATACGGTTTTGCCCATTAATGCTTGCGCCTCCGGGCTTTCACCTGCCTTAACAACCGTACCTGCACCTTCATTTCCGATAGGCAAAGTTTGGTCGAGACGAGACTTAATACGGCTAAGTAAAGGCTTGTGTACCGGCGCAATCAATGCATTTTTATCAGCATCGAAAGTGGCTTTATCAAGACTTGCCGGGCCAAACATGGGCCACATATCTGACGGGTTTATTGGAGAGGCTTCCATGCGTACAATAACCTCATGTGCCTTCGGCTCTGGAACATCTACCTCTTTTAGCGATACCTGAAGCTCACCTTCTGATGTAATTAGCGTAAATAGTTGTTTAGATTTGTTCATGTTGACTTTTGTGCCCTAAAAATTAAACGCTCTATGTACTGTTAAGCTAACACGCCACCACTATCAGCAGTATTTATATTTCGAATACATATGCGTTTCGACGGTTTATACACCATAAAAATGGGGTCAGAGTACATTTTTCCTGCCCACCCATTAGCTCGCTCACAAACTCGCGCAGAACTCAGTTCACGCATCACAAGAAAGCACCCGAAAACCAAGCTTATTGCCGCGCTAGAAGAAAAAGTTGGGGTCAGAGTACATTTCTCAACTTCACTCTCCATTCGGCAAGCCAATTGGATATGAGTAGATGTTGTTACCTCACAAGTGCATTAACCAATATACTTTTTACAGCCATAAAACATATATCAATTAAAGTACTCTGACCCCATTATTTAGATGAGTTACACTGTAATGCCGTGTTTAGGATTGTTATAGCGAATAGAAATGAATAAACATTTTGCCTACCTCTGTCTTGGTCTTGTTGGAATAAGCAATGTGGCGTTTGGTAAAGCTGCACCTTTGGTCTCAATTCCTACCCAGGACGCGTTTTTTAACTCAATAAAAGCGCACTGCGGAAAAGCGTTTCAAGGAAAAGTGAGTAAAGATAATGTAGGTAATACCTTCGGTGATGCAGAGCTTGTAATGCACATACGAAAGTGCACAGACTCAGAGATTCAGATCCCTTTTCATGTGGGTGATGACGCGTCCCGCACATGGATATTAACAAAGACTGGCGCTGGTCTTATGTTAAAACACGACCACAGAAATAAAGACGGCAGTTTCCATTCTTCAACCATGTACGGCGGGCACACTGTAGATGAAGGATACGCCCAAGTTCAATCATTCCCTGCGGACGCCTACTCAAAAGCATTATTTATAGAATCTGGGATTGCAGCATCCACAGATAACGTGTGGCAAATGATGATTTACCCCAACCGCTTTAGCTACCGATTGATTCGCCCAGCGCGCGAAGTACAAGTAGACTTTGACACCACACACACCACTACCCTTCCCAGCGTACCGTGGGGCTACGAATAATGGGGTCAGAGTACATTTTCTGCCCCGTCACTGCTTTGAAGCCCGCTACTGTATGATGAATTGCCCCTTAGGCCAGTTTTAGCAGGTACAGGATTGCCGCCTGTATTTAATTCCCTCATCTTAATATAAAAAATAGATAGGAATCTTGTGAAGCTATGGCGAGAAAACCCCGTTTGGCCCCCGCTGGCTACCCTCAACACGTGATACAAAGAGGCAACAACCGCTCAGTATGCTTTAAGTGTGAGAGTGACTATATCGCTTATATAAGCTGGCTTAAAAAGTTCTCTTCGAAGTTCAACGTCGGTATACATGCTTGGGTATTAATGACTAATCACGTTCATTTACTTTGCACTCCTAACCTTGATAACCTCGGAGTAAGTAAGATGATGCAGGCGCTTGGACGCATGTATGTGAGGTACTTTAATCATAAATACGAGCGTACTGGGACGTTGTGGGAAGGAAGGTTTCATTCCAGCTTAGTTTCCAAAGATGAATATCTTCTTACAGTTTACAGATATATTGAGCTTAACCCCGTTAGGGCGAATATGGTTGAAAAACCGGTTGAATACAAATGGTCAAGCTATAGGATCAATGCGCTAGGCACATCTTCGACACTATGCACTCCACATCTTGTGTTTTTGAACCTAGGAACCACACAAAATCAGCGACTTGCGAACTACCGTGCTTTGTTCAAAGAAGAATTACCACAAACTGTCATCGATAAAATACAAAGCGGTACACGAAAGGGGTTAGTACTAGGAAGTGATACTTTCAAGTTAGAAATTGAAACGCTAACTGGGCACCGCTTAAAGCACGAAACTTTGGGTAGACCACCGCAAACCAGTTAACAGTTGACCACTGATCAATCGGAAATAGCTTAATGTACTCTGACCCCTTTAAATTTTATGAAAACGTCGCGTTGGTTCAATCAACGCAAAACGGCAAACACTTAACGACAAACTGTTTGGAAATAAATTAATGTACTCTGACCCCAATATTTTACAGCAAACTTTTGGTTTTTCGGCGTTTCGTGAGGGGCAGAAAGAGGCGGTGGATTCTCTACTTAGTGGGCAT
The DNA here is from genome assembly GCF_056311775.1 of Alteromonas sp. ABH4_454. Classification (NCBI taxonomy): domain Bacteria; kingdom Pseudomonadati; phylum Pseudomonadota; class Gammaproteobacteria; order Alteromonadales; family Alteromonadaceae; genus Alteromonas; species Alteromonas sp. ABH4_454. Next base: position 4,024,475 of record NZ_CM149972.1, read on the forward strand.
TCCACGTTAGCGATCTTTCCCACTGGTTCGGGCAAATCTTTGTGTTACCAGTTCGTCGCTACGCAGCTGCCACATTTAACTTTGGTGGTTTCTCCATTACTGGCGCTAATGAAAGATCAGCTAGAATTTTTGCATAGTAAAGGCATTGCGGCAGCTAGCATAGATTCCACGCTAACACCTGAGCAAAACAAGCAAGTGATGAATGACGTGCGTTCAGGGCAGTGTAAAATTTTAATGGTGTCAGTGGAACGCTTTAAGAACGAGCGCTTTAGGCAGTTTATTGAATCCGTTCAGGTCAGTATGTTGGTGGTTGATGAAGCGCACTGCATTTCTGAGTGGGGCCATAACTTTCGCCCTGATTACCTTAAGCTTCCTGCCTACCAAAAAGAGCTTAATATCCCCCTGGTATTACTACTTACAGCAACGGCCACTAAAAAAGTAAAAGAAGATATGTCGGCCCGCTTTGATATCGCGCCTGCCAATATTATTCAAACAGGGTTTTATCGACCTAACTTAAATTTATATGTGCGCCCTGTTCTCGAGCCCCATAAAAACCAAGCATTGATTGAAGAAATTCAAAAACAACAAGGTGCTGGGATTGTTTACGTTACATTACAAAATAGCGCAGAGGAAGTAGCGCGCTTTTTGCAGCAGCAAGGGTTTACTGCGAAGGCCTACCACGCTGGCCTCGACAGTGAAATAAGACAAAGTATCCAACAAGACTTCATGCACAATAAGCTTCAAGTTGTTGTGGCTACTATTGCCTTTGGTATGGGCATAGATAAAGCAGATATTCGTTTTGTAATTCATTACGACCTGCCAAAATCTATCGAAAACTACAGCCAGGAAATTGGCAGGGGCGGACGGGATGGAGAAGCAGCAAACTGTACAGTTCTCGCAAATCTAGATGGGCTTATCACCATAGAAAACTTTGTTTACGGCGACACGCCAGATAAAAGCGCTATTGAACGCGTACTTAACGACATTAAGTCCCAAGCCCCTGCGATGGAAAAAAGAGTAACGCATAATAGAGAAATGCAAGATGCAGTTAACCAAACTAACCCATCAATTGAAAACGAAGCTAGCGTATACCAATGGGAAACACAGATAAACAGTTTATCAAGTGCGAGTAATATTCGTCAGCTACCTCTTAAAACGCTGTTAGTACAGCTTGAGCTTGCCAACGTTATTCGCCCGTTATTTGCCTATTTCGCAGAATACAAATTCCGCTTCATTACAGATAAAGCCACTATATTAAGTCTGTTTTCAGAAGAGCGCGCGCGCTTTCTAGATGCCGTATTTACCCATTCAAATATGAAGAAAGTCTGGGGCGTGGTCGATTTTGACAGTATTTATCAGCACTACGGCGCAGAGCGTTCTAGAGTAGTGGCTGCCTTAGAATACTTGCACGAGCACAATCATGTAGAGCTTGCATCGCGCTTAATTACAGATGTATATCGTGTTAACAACGAACTACTGCAAAACGGCGATTTGACAAACAAACTAGCCCACTATTTTGCTGAAAACGAGCGTAAAGAGGTTGAGCGCATCGCCGCACTTGTAAGCTTTTTCGAACAAAACACCTGCTTAAGCCACAACTTGTCAGCATATTTTGATGATACTAAAGCTCCAAAGGCATGTGGACATTGCAGTGTATGTAAAGGCGATGTGGCAAAGCTTAGCAATTCATCACCAATTTCAACACCAGATAGTAAGCATGTATCTGAAGCTATGACAGCGCTGAAAGCGCACTTAAGCGGTAAGTTTGAAGGCACTATCACCCCTACTATTTATTGCCGCTTTCTGACTGGCATGACTATGCCTTTATTTAGCCGCTTAAAAATAAGACAAGTGAAAGGATTTGGCAGTTTTGAACACTGCCGATATGCAGACGTTCTAGAAGAAGTGAACACAGCTCTATGCCAATGACTTGTAGAACCAGCTGTTAAGGGCCAATAACGGACCAGCCTTAAATTAAACTCGTGCCTGTTACTAAAAACGGGCATATGCTTCTTACTATATGCCCGTTACATGAGCCATGTTACCACCGGATTAGCGAAACTTTAACGCTAACGCCTGATTACGCTCAATTACGCTTTATTCCACCTGATTACGATTGATTACGCCTGATTACGCCATATTATCTATCTGCTTTAGAATGCTGCCGAAGGCACGGCTCCCAACGCTTTGAATCTGTATATCAAAGTAAAGGCTACCTAAAAGAAAAATGGTAATGTGCCCCTTCGAGCGCCAAGTAACATGCGTTTTTCCATCTTCTTCTTTCAGTGTTATTTCACCTAACTGATGATCGTATGGTAAAGGCTTCGACTTCACCACTTTGTAGCCTAGTTTATAAGGCGGCTCGTAAGCCACTATCTCTTCGTGAAGGTTCGAGCCCCCAGAAATAATTTCACGTACAGCACCCAGCCCATTTGGTTCATGTTTACCTTTAACCAATAAATTAGACTGCTCAATAGCTTTGAACTGTGCATAGTTAGCATGGTCACTTAATATGGAAAAAACCTCTTTAATAGGTTTATTTATGGTTCGCTCTACATGAATTGAGAACACGCTTTAATCCTTTTTATACATTCTTATTAGCGATATTTTTCGATAATAGCCTAAACACAATCAAACGGTTACTTAATATAATTTATTGGTCTTGGGCTAACTTGTGAATATAGCAAAAACCTTAATTCTATTTTATAGTGGGCAAAACAACAGTGTCGTAGACGGTATAGGAAGTATGGACACCAATAAAAAAGGGTCACTCGTTGTGGTCGGCACAGGCATTAGTGTTGCAGGCCAAATGACGCTTTCCGCTAGAAGCCATATTGAAAATGCCGACATCGTCTTCATGGGCATCATGAACAAAATTGGCGAACACGTGGTAACCAAACTTAATCCTAATAGTGTATCGCTAGACGACCTTTATGAAGAAGGTAAATCCCGCGCCCTCACCTATTCTCAAATGGCCGATAGAATTGTAGACTCTGTAGTAGAAGGCAATAAAGTTTGCGTTGCTTTTTATGGTCACCCTGGTGTTTTTGTTACCCCCTCTCATGAAGCTGTCCGCCGTGTTCAACAGATGAACTTAGAGGCAAAAATGTTGCCCGGTGTATCGGCAGAAGACTGCTTAATTGCCGATTTAGGCATAGACCCCTCACGCTTTGGCTGCCAGTCTTACGAAGCCACACAGTTTCTGTTTCGCGATTACCGCATCGACCCACATATGACTCAAATAATCTGGCAAATTGGTTTAGCCGGAGAAGCCACATTGAGCGTATTAGATGCAAGTCATAGCCAATCAGGGCTAGCCATGTTGGCAGATATATTGGCAGAGCATTATCCAGCGGATCACGAACTTATTATTTATGAAGCAGCAACACTGCCACTTTGCGAACCCAAAATAGAAAAAGTTCTGCTTCGTGAACTAGAATTCGCAAAACCCACTTTAATCTCTACTCTCGTTGTTCCTTCCAAAGGAATGCCAGCGTATAGGCAGGACCGATTAGCAAAGCTAGGGCTAACAGAAAAACAAGTGACTAACTATAGAAACCCGACTGTAAATTAAAAAGGATAATAAAAATGGCAAAATCTATTCAAGATTTCATGGTTGAACTAGATACCAACAGTAAGCTTATGGACGCCTACAAAAGCGACCCTGTTGCAACAGCAAAGAAATACGGCTTATCTGCCGATGAAGTAAAAATTATTGCAGATAAAAACTGGGACGAATTATCTAAGCGCTTTGACGATACCAGTAAGACGATTCGTGTTGTTAGCTACTAACTCATAGTAAGCGAATTATGAAGCGCTTTGTCTTGTGCATTATTAGTGTCATTGCCCTAATGACACTGCCTGCGCGCGCTCTCGCTACACCGCAAGACAAGGTTTCCTCTGCCGTACATCAGCTTTCTGAGCTTAGAGCTCGAATTCAAGAGAACGACCCGAACGTTCAAAATACGTTTACAGAATTGCATGCTTTTTTTGCAGCTCAGCCAGATGCTTTCGAACATGCACAATTCTTAAACATTAAATCGTATTTTTATGTTTTAAAACAGGATTATGCGTCGGCCTACGAAGCATTACTTGAAGCCCGAAAGTATGCGAATTCATCAGAAAATCTGCGGGCGCTTGCAGAATCGTATCGTTTAGAGGGCTTAATTCTAGACTTTTCAGGCGAGCATGCCAGCGCACTAGAAGCCATGCACCAAGCGCTAGACTTTTACAATGAAGTAGGAAGCGACCGCGTTCTTTTGGTGTATAGCGCCATGGGCAACGTTTACATGTCGCTAAAAAATTATGAACTGATGCTGACATTTGCGCATCAGTATTTGGCTGCAGCGCAACGTTTTAATAATAAAGAGGGAGAAGGAACCGCATACTTTTTCCAAGGGTATGCACAACGTGCGTTAGGCGAATATCAAAATGCGAAAGTAAGCCTATTGTTAGCTGAAAATTTACTTCGCGAAGCTAACTACCCTTTCATCGGCATTGTACACAGCGCCATGGTAGAGCTTCACATTGCACAAGGGAATTTGAGCGAAGCATTAAAGAAACTGAATCAAGCGTCAGAAGCCGACCGTCAGGTTGGGTTTCGCTATAACGAAGGCTCTCACCTTCTTCATCTTGTAGACATCTATAAACAACAGGGTGAAATTGAGCTTGCTATCAGCGAACTTGAAGCTGGGCTTGAAAAAGACGTCATTAAAAATGACAAAGTATTGGTTACCGACCTTTTAAGCCAACTTATCGAGCTTCACGAGGAAAACGGCAACTTGGAAGCCGCACTTAGCTATTCTAAGCAGTATAAGCAAGCATTCAAGAAAAGCTTTAATGAGCAACAGTCGAGGCTGATGGCGCTACACCGCGTGCGATTAGCCGTGTCCGAAAAAGAAGAGACAATAAAGCTTCTAGAAAAAGACAATCAGCTCAAAGAACAGCGAAACCTTATCCAACAGAAAAAGAACACTCAGCAACTTTATTTTATTGGCTTTGTTATTCTTTCATTAGGTTTAGTAGTTGGGCTATGGCTTAGAACCCGACTACAACGAAAAGCCCTTAATACGCTGACGCTGGACTTACGCAAAGCGACCAAAGCGAAGTCAGATTTTCTGGCTCGTATGAGCCATGAAATTCGAACACCGCTAAACGCAATTATAGGCCTTACCAAGCTTTCTCAACGCGCTGCAGAAGACAAAGATCAGCAAACCAATCTGATTCAGATTGAAGGCGCATCGCAAACGCTACTCAGTATAATCAACGACATTCTCGATTTTTCTAAAATTGAAGCTGGCAAGCTGGATATCGAGTCGACGCAATTCAATTTGGATGCTTTAGTAAACCAAACTATTAGACTGCACCTAACTCGCGCACAAGAAAAGCACATAGAACTTATACAACATATTTCTCGAGACGTGCCGCTAAACTTGATTGGCGACCCGTTGCGTATACAGCAAGTGCTTAACAACCTACTAAGTAACGCGCTTAAATTCACTGAAGATGGTCTTATCTCAGTAAGCGTTAGGTGCACACAAACCGCAGACGATATTCAACTTGAGTTTGAAGTGAAAGATTCAGGCGTTGGCTTAAGTAGCGCCCATCAAGCCCAACTGTTCCAACCGTTTAATCAAGGTGACGAGTCCATTTCAAGGCGCTATGGTGGCACAGGTTTAGGCCTAGCAATTTGTAAACAGCTCACCGCTTTAATGGGCGGCGAAATTTGGGTAGAAAGCCAGCTAGGAAAAGGCTCTATTTTTCACTTTACCGTAAAAGTGACGCAGGACGCTTCTCAACAAATTATTTCGCCATCTAAGCAGCTTTCTGCACTGAAAGTGCTTATCGCAGACGATATTGAAGCATCGCGAGACGCAATTTCTGAAGCTCTTTCAATGGCCAACATTCAAGCTGATATCGCCTCTGGCGGAAAAGACGCGGTTGTAAAAATGCGCGCAGCATTAGCCGCATCATCACCCTACGACGTCCTCATTTTAGATTGGAATATGCCAGATATAGATGGCCTGGATGTAGCGGCAATAATGAGCCAAGAGTTTTCAATTAAGCAGCCAAAAGTGATCATGCTCTATGCGTTTGAATCGCCACGTATGAGAGAACAGGCGAACCAACTTGGTATACGAAACTTTATTAAGAAACCATTTAGCACGAGTGAACTGATAGATGAACTGCAAGAGCTTTGTCTTAACGTAAAAACTAAAGCCTTGCCTAAAGACAAACCAACAGTGCCTAACTTAAAAGGTACACGTATTCTTTTTGCTGAAGACAATGCACTCAACCAAAAAGTAACGATTGGCCTTTTAGCTGAAACCAAAGCCTCAATTGAAGTTGCCAATAATGGTTTAGAAGCAATAAGCATACTGCGTAAAGACAGCGCATTCGACGTAGTATTGATGGATATTCAGATGCCGGTAATGGATGGTTTAACGGCAGCCAAACACATTAGAGAAGAGCTGAAGTTAACTTTACCTATCATCGCCACAACCGCTCATGCCATGCAACAGGACATTGATAAAAGCCTAGCGGCTGGCATGGATGGCCATATAAATAAACCAGTCGACCCTAATCGCTTTTTTGATGTACTTGTTGAGGTATTGGATAAAAGACAGTCTTCGGCCACCTCAGAAGTCGCTAAAGACAAGCTCATAGCGACTGATTCACTTACGTTAATAGACAAATCAAAAGCCCTAGAAACCTTGCTTGGTGATGAAACGCTTTATAACGACTTGCTTAACGATTTTGTGGCTTTAGAAGGTGAGATAAGCGCGCTCAAACAAGCCATTGATACCCATGACTACCCTTCCATCGCAAGAATAGCGCACATCTTCACAACGGCGCTTCGATATATCGGCGCATTTCCGCTTGCAGAATTAGCAAGCACGATAGAGCTAACCATAAAGCGCAACGAACATAAAACAACCGACGACTTTAATGAAAAGTTGGAAACCCTTCACGGCGCTTTGTTGGAATTAGGTGAAAAAGTTAAGGGGATGATGGGGTAAATAGCGAAGCCTACAAAAATATGTAGGCCTTACTTGTATTAGCAAGCAACAGGCGGCTAATGATTAGCCTTCACTAGACTCTTGCGACGCATACTCATTTTTCATCAGCCATGCATATGCTGTAGTAAACGCGGTTTCTTGGAACTGTTTTAAACCAGTTTCAGAGAACGGAACTGCTAGCGGGTTTCTGCGTAGCGATTCTTTAATATCTGTAGGGCTAAATACAATAACTTCTAACCCATCAATTAACTCAATAGCTGCCTCTAGCTTAAAGCCAATTGCACTTCCCGCAAATTTGCCTTTGCTTTGGCGTTGGCGAATGATTACCGCATCAATTTTATAGTCTTCGACAAGCTTTGCGAAGGTGCTTTGAAAGCTTTTTAAGCCCTTAGCGCTGGTATCGGCAAGGGTTAAACGGCGCGTACGGCAGTCGGGCAAATGAAACAAACCGTCAGCTAGCGACACTAAACTAATAATTGCTTCGTTACCTTTTAAATCTATACCACAGACTTTCATATTTATTCCTAATTACGTTTGCCTGCTATTATAACCCGTTTCGCAGCTGTTATTCACTTGTGAGCACTTTTCTTTACTCAGCACCAATCTTTGGCTACCGCACTGGCCGGCCTAGCAAACCTAACTTAGCACAGACTTAATAGTCTCTTTAGACAAGGGTTTTACAAAGTGCTCGTCGAACCCAGCTGATTTAGAGTCTTCTACGTATTTGTCTGACCCCCACCCGCTTTGAGAATAAAATTTCGTATTCTCCGCTTCAGGTAACGCCTTAAGCATTTTAACTAACTCGTAACCGTCTATATCTGGCATGCCGATATCTAGAAATGCATAGTCAGGTTTGAAGGTTTTAAATGCTTCAACAGCTTCCTTAGGCGAGGTAATGCCCAGAGCAGTAACCCCCATCGATTCAGTCAGCAAACAATAAGCGTCGATAAGGTCTGCGTTATCGTCCACAAACATTACTTTACCTTTGCTTTGAACTGTAGACTCGAGTTCTGTACTTTCTGTCTGTTCGTAAGCGGTTTTGGAAATAGGTAGCCTTACCTCGAAGGTACTGCCTTGGTCAACGCCATCACTCACTACAGAGACTTCACCGTGATGCAAAGCCACAAGCTTACTCACCAAGGTAAGGCCAATGCCAAGACCGCCTTTGGTATGCGTAGAATGAGCTTCAATTTGAGTGAACATGTTAAACACATCTTTTAGCCTATCTTCAGGAATACCCATTCCGTTGTCTTTCACAGAAACGACGATCATCACGCCTTCTTTTCTGATATCTACAACAATCTTTCCAGACTCTTTTGTATACTTGGTCGCATTGTGAATAATGTTAGAGAAGATCTGGCTTAAACGTGCTTTGTCGCCGTAAACGGTCACATCTTCCTCAAGACAATTTACGGTTATATCGTGTTTCTTCGCTTTTACTTGCTGTTCGACAATTTCAAGAGAATCGGAAAGCACGTCTTGAATACTTAATCGCTCAAATTCAAGCTTAACCTTGCCTCGCGTAATACGAGATACGTCCATTAAATCGTTAATGAGTTTGGACATGTATTCGGCTTGACGATTTATAATTGCCGTTACTCTTTTGCGGGTTTTATCATCATCAACCGATTCTAAAATGCTTGCGCCCGACATAATTGGGCCCAATGGATTTCGCAACTCATGCGCCAAGGTAGCAAGAAATTCGTTTCTGTAGTTATCCTGCTTTTCAAGTTCTTGGATACTGATATGCATACGTTCTTGCACATCAAGTGCATAAACCAAAAACATCCTGTTTAACCGGTTGGCAGTATCGACGTCAGTTTTATCAAATGTTGTTGAACGCCCTTTAATTATGCGTGTATGGATAGTAAACGCCGAACGGGGTTTAAGACGTTCTGCTTTTGGCGCATCTTCAGATTTTTCATCTTCAGCGCCAATCCACTTTTGAACGCGATGGGTTTCTTTTCTAAACCAAGCGGTAAAGTACTGCTTTTTCTCAAACAGCGGGATAATCATAATACCCGCTATTCCATACTCTCGCGCTTCAGGATAATCATCATAAAGTGAATCGTTAGTGTAAGGAAAACCGCCTTCGCCGCTCGCTTTAGAAAAGATATCTTTGATAAGTTCTATTGGTAAGGTCTCACCAAGCGTAATGGTTTCATACTGCGAATAGTAAACAAACCCAGAGCTATTAAGCGCATCTAAAAACGCCCGTTCACCGCTTTTCACCACGCGACTGATAGGATTTGCTGGCCCTATTTTGTCTAGCATGGCATCCACGGCTTCGTCGGTGACATATTTTTTGTGCTTGGCTATTTCTTCTTCTTTTGCCAACAGATGCCAGCTAAATAACTGGCTTAAGTTTTCACACTGCAGCCTAACATTTTGAGGGATATAACAAGGCTCGCGATGATGACATGAAATAAGCCCGTATAACTCTCCGTCTGTAACTAAAGATATGGAAAACGACGCGCGTAACTCTTGGTTTCTAATATATTGAAGGTGAATAGGCGAGAAAGTGCGCAACAGCGAACGAGTGAGGTCTAACCGGTCTCTTCCAGTCTCCTCGATGGACGGCACCAATCTAGCTGGGGGCAATTCTGTATCAGGCGTTAACCGTACCCAATTTGTTTTGTAGAGTCTCCCTGGCTTGTTTTGGTATGTCTGAAGCGGGAAAGTACAAATCTTGATAAGACTCCATATCTTCAGCCTTAGCTTCCGCGATAACCTTACCTGAGTAGTCATCGTTGAACTTGTAAAGCACCACTCTATCCATGTTAGTGAGATATTTAATGGTCGACACCATCTCTTGCGCCATCTCACCGAGAGATGTCATTTCCTTGAAGCGTGGCGCGATAGACATTGAATAAAGCTTAATGAATTGCTCTGCGCTGTAGGCATCTCTAAATTCTGTAGCAGGCTCGAGTTCGACCACATAATGATGACCTGAATCGTAAACAACCGCTAAATAATCTCCTGCTTCCCCTTCTACTAAAAGCGACGAATTTAAAATCAGCTTAATGGGCAGCCGTATTTTGCTCTTCGACACTCTATCGAAGGTTTCTTCAAGAAACGCGCGCTCATTAGTATCAGAGGAAAGAATATCTAAAAAGTTTTTACCTATGATCTTCTCAGCAAATATCGTGTCGCTGTTTTCACTAACAATTGAGATATTTAAATCGTCGTAGCTAAACGCGATAAGAAACCCATAACTTTGTACACTTTCGGGAATGTGTATTGGCTCGTCTTCACAACGTTCAAAGTTAAAGTTTTGAGGAGATTGAATCATAGAGTTCCTAAAATTTGTTTCCGTTTTCCATATTTGAGCGTGAATTGAAAACTATCACATCAACAAGCCAAATAATAACGTGCTTACGTTTTACTGGCTTAATTTAATCAAACGCCCACCTTCCTTATCTTCAAGCACATAGATATTACCCATGCTGTCCTGCTCGACTTCACGTACGCGTTTACCCCATTCGTAACGCTCTGCTTCTTCCACTTTCCACTTGCCTTCTTCATCTTTACCAAAAGCAACACGCACCAGCGCTTTTGAAGACAAACCACCGATAAAGCCGTTACCTTTCCAGTCGCGAAATTTATCGCCTTTATAAATAATAAAACCGGCAGGGCTGATAGCAGGCACCCACGCTAACTCGGGCGATTTAAAAATAGGAATCTCTTCGTGATTAGGAATTTTTACGCCCGAATAATGGTCGCCTTGCGACACAGTGGGATAACCGTAGTTGCGAGCTTTTTCGATAAGGTTAAGTTCATCTCCATGTCGCGGCCCCATTTCGTGAACCCATAAATTCCCTTGCTCGTCAAAATCTATACCTAGCGGATTGCGGTGCCCTAGCGTCCAAATTTGTTCGGTTACGCTGCCTTGACCATAAAACGGATTATCTTCTGGCACACTACCGTCGTCGTTTAAGCGTACAACTTTACCTAAATTCATTGCCATATTTTGGGCTGGCGTAAATTTCTGGCGCTCGCCCGAGGTAATAAACAAACGGCCGTCCGGCGAAAATGCCATGCGATGTGAATAATGGCCGTTTCCCGTCATCTTCGGCGACTGACGCCAAATTAGCTCTCTATCAGACAGCTTCGCTCCACTACCGGTAATACTTAGCGTAGCACGCTCTATTACCGCACCGCTAAACGCATCGTCTTTTTCATCTCGTTCAATGTAGGAAATATAAATCGTGTTGTTTAACGCAAAGTCAGGGTGAATAATAACGTCCCCCAAACCGCCCTGCCCACGCGCAGTAACATTTGGCACATTACTTACCGCAAAACGCTTTTGCTGGTTTTCATCAAGCAGCCATAAAGTGCCCGCCTTTTCCGTTACCAAGCTGTGCCCATCTGGCAAAAACGTCATGGCCCAAGGGCTGTCGAAGGTAGCTTGAACACTACCTTTAACGGTCGTGCCATTACTGCCTTTCATATCAATTTGTTCAGATGAGTTTGACTGGCCAAACGTAAAAAAAGAGGTAGCAAAAAGCATAACCAATAGTGCAGCTTTTCGGCTCATGCTGTTTTTGTGCGTATTTGTTGTTTGCATCTGCGTTCTAACCTTTTTGAAGGTTTGCGTACTACTGGTTACACGTTGAGGCGTTAATTACACGTCAACGGGCGGCGCAAAGGGTTTCAGTTAGCATTAGTTACGTAGATTTAATTAAACAGGTTTATATTGTCGCGGTGGTTTTGTTATTTGTATTTTGAACGGTATGTACTTCCCTAAACTTTCTTTAATGAAGCCATACTTTACTTAAGCCCCGCCTATGTTATTTTCGATTTAGTTTTAGCAACGAAGATAAGGAGGTGATCATATGTCTAGAGTTAAGGTATTTGAACAGGCAGCTATGAGTGAGGGTCGTTCTAGCTAACCCCTTTTACGCAATTGCTCTATAAGGCTGCCTTGTCAGCCCAGCTCGGAAAGCCGCATCACGTTGCTGATTGCGGCTTTTTTCTTTTTAACTGGCTACTATTTGGCTATTTTTTGACAAGCAAGTGCGACTATGACAGCGTAGGATAAACAAACAATAAAAAAACTCGCCCTTGATAGCGGGAAAGGGAATTTCAAATGTATCAAAAGCTTGCCTGTGTTTTTATCGGTGCCTTACTTACTTTTAGCCTTAGCTTTAACGTAAACGCCAAAGTGCGAGGCGAGGCCGTAGTTACAACAATAACTTCAGAAGTTTTGAATGAGTCGCGAGAACTGCTTATTCATTTACCTAATAACTATTCCCGCTACAAAGACACCACCTACCCAGTTTTATATTTGCTAGATGGACAGCGTAATTTTGCTCATACCGTAGGCACGCTTGACCTTCTAAATCAGTCTGGAATGGCGCAGGAAATGATTGTTATCGGTATTACCAACACCGAGCGCACGCTAGACTTCACACCTACCTATGATGAAAGCTACAACCCGTGGGGAATATCTGGTGGTGCCGACAATTTTCTAGACTTTCTAGACAAAGAACTAAAGCCCTACGTAAAAGCAAACTATCGCACCAACAACTACGCGATTGTTTCTGGGCATTCATTAAGCGCCCTTTTTACCTTGTACGCACTGCAAAAGCGGCCTGAACTGTTTCAAGCTTACTTCGCATTTAGCCCAAGTTTGTGGTGGCACGAAGAAGTAATATTTCCAGAGGCAAAAGCGTTCTTTGCGTCAGATAGCGACCTTAACAAATACCTTTATATCAATATGGGTAACGAAGGTGGAAACATGCTAAGCGCGTACGAACGTTACGTTGAACTGCTAAATAGCAGCGAACGAAAAGGGTTTACCTTTGACACGGAGCTAGATACATCTGAAAGCCACAATACGACTGCTCTTGCAGGTATGAGCTTGGCGCTTCAAAAGCAGCTTAATTCGTTACGCCCAACAGGTGCGATAATACAAGAAGGCATTCCTGCGGTAGAGCAATACTATAAAGACCTTTCTGCAAAATACGCTTTTGAAGCAAAGCCAGAATATAAAGCCGTAAACCACGCGGGTTATGCGGCACTAAACAAACAAGACTTTGACTCTGCCATAGCAATATTTAAGAAAAATATAGCTCGCTTCCCTAACAAATCTGATGCCTACGACAGCCTGGCAGACGGTTATGAAGCTAACGGCGATTTAGCCATGGCACTTGAAATGCGAGAGAAAGCGCTAGCAATGAGCTATGAAGAAAATGTTGAGAATGGTGCTTTTAAAACGCGGCTAGCTAACTTGCGAAAGAAGATTGTGGAAGGTAAAGGCGACTAGCTATCAAGTGCCTGAATTAGAAAATCGTCAGCATTGACCGAATAATAGTAGGAACGTTCTCTGGTACGTTCACTCGTAATGGAATACACATAATGACATCAATCAAGCTCTTCTCCTCTTTAACACTTTCGTTTTGTTTAGCTTCGTTATTGGGCTGTACAGAGCCTGAAACCCTGCCCGCCTCCCCTTCTGCTGCCGCAGAATCAAAAGAAGCCAGCCTTTTAAAAACTGGGCTTACTGAACGCATTCGAATTGAAGGGCAAGAGGTTGATTACCAATCTTTAGAGCAAAGACAAGCGCATTATGATGTGCCTGGTGTGTCTGTCGCGTTTATGAGAAATGGGCAACTAGCTTGGACCATGCAAAGCGGCGTTAAAGATTTAGCCACTGAATTGGCTATTGATGAAAACACGGTGTTCCAAGCGGGCAGTATTTCAAAACCCGCATTTGCGGCAGTATTGATGAAGTACCGCCAAGATAACCCGCTAGATTTAGATGCAGATGTTAGTACCTTACTCACCAGCTGGCAGTTGCCTGAACACGAATGGACTGGGCAAGACGTTGTTTCATTGCGCAGATTATTGAGTCACACGGCAGGTACCACAGTACATGGCTTTCCTGGTTACGCAGCTGGCGAACCAGTACCTACTTTGCAGCAGGTGCTAGAAGGTGCATTTCCCGCCAATACCGATGCCGTTGTTGTTGATATTCAACCTGGCACGCAAATGCGTTATTCAGGTGGCGGCACTACGCTTGCTCAACTTACCTTGCAAGACGTAGCTAACGAATCCTTACCAACCATGTCGCAACGGCTTTTGTTTAATCCACTAGGCATGACGCGTTCTGGCTTCGAACAACCCATATCTACCAACTTATCAAATAATATGGCTACGCCATATGACGGAGATGGTGCGCCAATTAAAGGTGGCGCCCATACCTACGCTACGCTTGCAGCAGCTGGCATGTGGAGCACGCCCTCAGACATGCTGAAAATGGCAAGCGGCGTACGCAGCGCATATTTAGGGCAAAAAACAGACTGGATATCGCAAGCCACCGCGCAAGAAATGTTAACCAACAATACTCCAACCAACGAAGCACCTAATGTTGGCATCGGCTTTTTTATCAACATGAGTGACGATGGAGAAATTCTGGGCTTTGGCCACGGCGGCGCAGATGCTGGGTTTATGTCGCAGCTATACCTTGAACTAGATACAGGAAACGGCTACGCCATTATGACGAACGGCAACAACGGTAGGCAGTTAATAACTGAACTAGAAATACGTTTAAAAGAAGCGTTGGACGTCGGTTACTCTGAGCCTGAAATAAAAACACTAGTACCCATTAGCCAAGCCGAACTGAGCCAATACGTTGGCACCTATGCGGTGACAAAACCAGTTATTGTAAATGTGGTGCTAGAAAAAACAGCGAATGGCTTTGTGCTTGACGCCTTACCTTATGTTGAAAATGAAGAATATTTTCATGAGGGTGAAGGGCTATTTTTTGCGAAGAATGGCAGTAGTATTCGTCTTGAGATGGATGAAGAAAATGGGCAGGTTAAGACGCTTGTGATGGATGGAAATATTCGGGGTGCTAAGAAGGAGTAGTTGGCTGAGAGCAACCTCAGACTACAAACGGGTGTTTGTATCTTGAAAGACTCGAGTTTTTACGCCAATTGCTACCATAACCCGGTATCTTTTAGTTCGCCGAAATCTACTCGAAGTTGCCATTTCATTTTCTTTCCCTTGAAAAACAGAATTTAGTTTTTCAAGGGAAACAAGTGTTACTATGAAATATCAGCGACAAGCCAAGGATGCAGTAACAATATGATGGATAGAAATTTAGTAACAACAAGCAGTCTTTTAGACAAGTCAGTCAATGGTCTGTTAGATGATTTTGGAGCGGGAAACTCTGCACCAGGTTCAGGGAGCGCAGCTGCTCTTATGGGAATATTGGCAGGAAAACTAATAATTACGGTTTGTAGTCTCAGTATAAAAAAGGCCACACAAGAAAAACGGAGAATCGATGATGGGTCGATTAAGTCTAGCCAATTAAAATTCATTCCTTTCGAAAATCAGTTTCAATTCATAATAGATGATATCAAAAACAACATTGAGCCTGAATTAAAGTACCTTTTCGAAGAAGACTCCAAAGAGTTTGAGCAAGTTGTAGAACTCAGAAAGAAGCGAATCCAAGCAGGAGCCAATGGTGACAAAGAGTTACAATCAAAATACAACAAAGAATCGCTTGATAAGCTACAGCATGTAACCGACTTTGTTTTTCGAATATCAGACCAATGTTTTAAATTGATTGACCATGGGAATTTTATCTTTGACAAAGCTTACTCAGCCGTCAGGGGGGATTCGGGGGCGGCAATTAGTGCTGCTATAGCGGGTGTTACATCTTCTATATTCATAATAAATCTAAACCTCGTCTCTTTAAGTAGAAGAAACTGGTCCAAAGAGAAAAAGAAAGCTTGTGATGAAATGTACGATAGACTTCAGAAAAAACAACTGGAGGCTTTTACAAGAGTGGGCGCACTGAGCACTGAGGTGGTAGAGACTATGCAGTTCAATATTGATGAGGTTTAACAATTTCTTTATTGAAGTTGTAAACCTCCCGCTTTTAGATACATTCATAGGTTGTAGTTTCGGCTTATTCGTGTATGACTAAATGTTCACATAGTGCCAGATCGTTCTGCGCACTATGGGAGCATTCTTCGTTGTATTTCTCTCATCCAGTTTTCAGTAGACTTAAGTACTTCGTTCAATGTTCTTGAGACGTACAAGCTGTAAACATCCATACTGTAAATGCAGTTGAACCTCTCGATAGAAGAATTATGCGAACGCTTTCGGGTTTAATAGAAGTAAAGCGACTCAATGCCCTTCTTTGCAGCATTTCAGAATGACTGATATAACCTCGCTTGGCAACAACACACTCCCGTTACCACGCACCGCAAAGGGGGCCTCACACCGAAGAACTCTACCGGGGTATGCAGCAAGTTAAGAGTGGGTTCAGATAAATATCAAAAATAAGTTAAGCACTTGATATTAAGAGAATATAAAATCAGAATAGATCGATAATGGAGTGCGTTCAACAGGGAGTAGTCATGCCAAATATAAGTAAACTAAAACTATTTAACTTCAAAAAATTTCCAGAATTAGAAATTGGGTTCAATGAAGAAATCAACACCATCATTGGAGACAATGAAGCTGGTAAAAGCTCCATAATTCAAGCGATAGAATTGGTCGCACATGGCAGTCGCCATAGAGTTGAGTCTGCTGGTATGGAATCGCTACTTAACAAATCTTGTGTTGCTGAATTCCTAGCAGGAGACAAGAAAATCGATAAGCTACCTATCCTTAAAGCTGAACTGTATTTAAGCGATGAAGGCAACCCTGACTTAGTAGGTCGAAATAACTCAGATAAGGATAATACTTCTGGGCTTCAGATGATCTGTGAACCCAATATAGAGCTTGCTACAGAGATCAATCAAATCCTTGCTGAAAGCAACGATAATTTTCCGTTTGAGTATTACATTGTTCGATTTATAACTTTCAGTGGTGAAGCATACTCTGGTTACAGACGTTTTCTCAAGAGCCTAACCATCGATAGCTCTCAAATAAATAGCGAATACGCCAACAAAGAATATATTAAGACTGTTTATGACTCGGTAGCAGACCACCCGACTAGAATTCAATTAAAAAATGCTTACCGTCAGCAAAAAGTAGATTTTCAAACAAATAGCCTGGTCAATATTAATGACACACTAGGAGAGTATGACTTTGCTATTCGCTCTGGCGCTAAATTCAACCTTGAAACAGATTTAACGCTAACACAAGAAGACATACCAATTGATGAAAGAGGGAAAGGGCAACAGTGCTTTATAAAAACTCAATTTGCTCTGTACAGAAGTGCTAACGGGCAGAATATTGACGTAATACTTCTAGAAGAGCCTGAGAACCACCTAAGCCATACAAATATGAAAAAGCTTATATCAAACATCTCAGAGTCTCATGATAACCAAATCATTATTGCCACTCATAATAGCCTGATAAGTACCCGCCTAGACCTACGTAACTCTACATTACTAAATAGTTCGAGTGCCAAACCATTATCACTTTCTAAATTGCCACGAGCGACAGCAAAATTTTTCATGAAAGCACCAGATAACAATATTCTGGAATTCGTGTTGTCGAACAAAGTGCTTTTAGTTGAGGGGGATGCTGAATTCATTCTAATGAATGCCTTATATTCCCAAAGCACAGGCAGTACGCTTGAAAAAGACGGCGTGCATATTATCTCAGTCGGTGGTACGAGCTTTAAACGTTATATGGAATTGGCTAAAACATTAGAAATTCGAACAGCAGTAATCAGAGATAATGATGAGGATTACCAAGCTAAATGTTTAGATAATTATGCAAACCATGTTGCAGACAATATCCAAGTGTTTGCTGATAAAGATAATACTCGGTACACCTTTGAAATATGTTTGTACCAAGATAATCAGGCGACTTGTGATGATTTATTTTCTGGGGGTGGCATAACTAAAGCCCCCTTAGAATTCATGCTTGATAACAAAGCTGAAAGTGCTCTGCGTCTAATAGACAATCATGCAGAAGACCTAGAAGCGCCAGCATATATACAAGAGGCAATAGCATGGATAAACGAGTAATATTTGCCGTTGCTGGCTCAGGAAAATCTACGAGCATAATTGATCTCATAGAAGAAGATAGCCGTGTTTTACTGATCACTTATACGGAAAATAATACTGCGCAGTTACAGAACAGGGTAATTGCTAAATTTGGGTATATCCCGCATGGAGTTAGAATTTATAAATATTTTACCTTTTTGTATTCATTCTGTATAAGGCCGCTTATGGGCCCTGAATTAAAAACAAAAGGTATCAACTTTGATGTACCGCTACCCATTCGGGCGCAGCGAACCCCAAAAAATAAACATGCTCACTATATTGACGGCAATGAACGCTTGTACGCAGGCCGCATAGCAAAGCTATTGATCGAATCCAAAACTATTCAAGATGTTAGAGAGAGAATAGAAAGGTTTTTTGATTTAGTTTGTATTGACGAAGTTCAAGACTTTGCTGCGAACGACTTCAATTTACTATGCTCACTGAGTAGGACAAACGTTGAAATGCGTTTAGTTGGCGATTTCTATCAACATACTTTTGATACAAGTCGAGACGGCAATATCAGAAAATCGCTACATGCCAATTACGCTAAGTATTGTTCAGAATTTCAAAAAGCAGGTTACTCTATCGATACTGACACGCTTTCAAATAGCTACAGGTGCAGCCCTACGATTTGCTCCTTTGTTGAAGATAACTTGAGGATTAATATTCAATCACATCGTAATGATAATGCTGAAGTCAAGATCGTTGATGACGAAGATGAAATAGCCCTGATTTATTCTAATGATCAAATTGTGAAACTATTTTACCAAAGTAGCCAACAGTATTGTGGGCATACAGAAAACTGGGGGAATACCAAAGGGCTTGATGACTTTGACGATGTATGTGTAATACTGAATCCAAAGAGTTTTAAAGCTTTAAATGACAATGAGTTACATACTTTACCAGCTACTACGAAAAATAAACTCTATGTTGCGTGTACCCGCGCTAAAGGAAGCTTGTACTTTGTAGAGCAAAAGAAAGTAGCCCGTTATAAAAAAGAGTAAATTTAACGTCTCAAATTGCTAGCAATTTAAAATCCTTCGAAATTTTCAGCCCAAGGAATAAACACCATTTTTTCATGTCGGGCGATCTTAGACCATGCTGGAATTCTTATCGTTCAACAGGGGCTCATCATTTAATAGATAAGCACTTGCTCCTAAATGAGAATATCGAGAAAACTCTAATTCTAGGCGGGATTAACAATTAGCAACCAAAGTGGTTATGCGCTAACTAGAAGGCTCGAGTTTTCAAGATAAATTGTTATAACCCTTGAGTAAATTAAAACTGGCGTCAAAAAAATGCGAGCTTTGTAAAGCTCGCATTTTATTTTAAGAGTTTCCAACTTTAATTGTCGTACTCAACCAACCTACTCCTCAACATAGCTCTCAATGCTAGGGCAAGAACAGATCAAGTTACGGTCGCCATAAACGTCATCAATACGGTTAACCGTTGGCCAGAACTTGTTTCTGTGTACTTCTGGTGCTGGGTAGGCCGCTAGCATGCGGTCGTAGCTCCGGTTCCAGTCGCTGTCACAGATGTCAGCTAGTGTGTGTGGTGCATTGTGTAGCGGGTTGTCAGTGGCATCCCACTCGCCGCTCTCTACCTTCGCAATTTCTTGGCGAATGCTAACCATCGCGTTAATGAAACGGTCTAGTTCGTACTTCGCTTCCGACTCGGTTGGCTCAATCATAAGCGTACCCGCTACTGGGAAGCTCATGGTTGGTGCGTGGAAACCGTAGTCGTTTAAGCGCTTCGCAATGTCTAGCTCGGTTACACCGCTTGCTTCTTTAAGCGGGCGAAGGTCAATAATACACTCGTGGGCTACGCGGCCATTGTTGCCTTTGTAAAGCACTGGAAAGTGCCCTTCTAGCTTCTTAGCCACATAGTTAGCGTTAAGAATAGCGACTTCGGTTGCACGGCGAAGGCCTGCGCTACCCATCATTTTGATGTACATGTAGCTAATAGGCAAAATAGATGCACTGCCCCATGGCGCTGCTGATACCGCACCACAGTCTTTGCCAGCTGTTTCTACGTTAATAACCGTATGGTTTGGTAGGAAAGGCGCAAGGTGCGACTTAACACCAATTGGTCCCATGCCTGGGCCACCGCCACCGTGTGGAATACAGAAGGTTTTGTGTAGGTTGAGGTGCGACACGTCTGAACCAATGAAGCCAGGTGACGTAATGCCCACCTGCGCGTTCATGTTCGCGCCGTCCATGTAAACCTGACCGCCGTATTGGTGAACAATGTCACAAATCTCGCGCACGGTTTCTTCATATACACCGTGAGTTGACGGGTACGTGATCATGGCGCACGATAGGTTGTCACCCACTTCTTCCGCTTTCTTGCGAAGGTCGTTAAGGTCTACGTTACCTTTGCTATCACACGCTACTACTACCACTTTAAGGCTAACCATTTGCGCAGACGCAGGGTTAGTACCGTGGGCAGAGCTTGGAATTAGGCACACGTTTCTGTGACCTTCGCCACGGCTTTCGTGGTAACGCTGAATTGCCAATAGGCCCGCGTATTCACCTTGTGCACCTGAGTTAGGCTGCATTGAAAGCGCGTCGTAACCTGTTACGTTAATTAGCCACTCGCTAAGCTCGGCAATCATTTCTTGATAGCCAGCAGCTTGATCTAGTGGTGCAAACGGGTGTAGCTGACCGAATTCAGCCCATGTTACTGGGATCATTTCAGCCGTTGCGTTTAGCTTCATGGTGCACGAGCCCAATGAAATCATTGAGTGGTTAAGCGCCAAGTCTTTGCTTTCAAGGCTCTTGATGTAACGAAGCATCTCTGTTTCAGAGTGATACTTGTTAAACACTTCGTGCGTTAGGAAGTCGCTAGTACGTACTAAACCTTCAGGAATAGATTTTACGTCTTGCGTGGTGACTTCTGCGTCTAGTCCTTCAACAGTAAGGCCGTTCTCTTCACCAAGCAGCACGTCGAATAGCGCAACAATGTCTTCACGTGTAGTGGTTTCGTCTAGCGACACACCTACCGCACCTTCAAGGTCTGCGCGCAGGTTCATGCCGTTTGCATAGGCTTTCTCTAGTACGTCTTCTTTGTTGCTTACCATTACGGTTAGCGTGTCGAAGTACGTGCTGTGCTTAAGAGCTACACCTTTTTCTTTACCTTTCTGGTTTAAACCAGTAGCAAGAATGTCGGCGAAGCGGTGAATGCGCTCAGCAATAGTTTTAAGGCCTTGAGGGCCGTGGTATACCGCGTAGAAGCTTGCCATGTTGGCTAGCAGCACCTGCGCTGTACAAATATTCGAGTTCGCTTTTTCGCGGCGAATGTGCTGTTCACGGGTTTGTAGCGCCATACGAAGTGCTGGGCGACCACGAGTGTCTTTACTTACACCAATAATACGGCCAGGTAGCGAACGCTTGTAGCTGTCGCGTGTAGCAAAGAATGCCGCGTGTGGGCCACCGTAGCCCATAGGTACACCAAAGCGCTGTGCACTACCCAGTGCCACGTCTGCACCTAGCTCGCCAGGCGACTTAAGCATTACTAAGCTCATTAGGTCAGCGGCTACTGCCACAATACCTTTTTTCGCTTGTACTGCAGCAATGATGTCGCTGATGTCTTTTACTTCACCGGTAGAGGTTGGATATTGAAGTAGCGCACCGAATACGTCGTGTTCAGCTGCTTCTTCTGCCGCACCTTTGATGATTTCAAAACCAAACATTTCAGCGCGGGTTTCAACCACGTCAACCGTTTGCGGGTGAACGTCGTTAGCAATAAAGAACGCATTCGCTTTTTTGTTCTTAGACACACGCTTAGCAAGGCCCATGGCTTCTGCTGCCGCTGTACCTTCATCAAGTAATGACGCGGATGCTAGCTCTAAGCCTGTTAGGTCAATGGTCACTTGTTGGAAGTTAAGAATAGCTTCCAAACGACCTTGGGCAATTTCTGGCTGGTAAGGCGTGTACGCTGTGTACCAACCTGGGTTTTCTAGCACGTTGCGAAGAATAACGTTTGGTACGTGAGTATCGTAGTAACCCATACCAATGAAAGAACGGTTAATTTTGTTCTTTTGTGCAACGGCTTTAAGTTCACTTAATGCTTCAACTTCTGTCGCCCCTTCACCACATTTTAGTGGCTCTGGTAGCGCAATACCTGCTGGTACAGTTTGCTCAATTAAATCGTCTAGTGAGCTTGCACCAATAGCAGACAGCATTTCTTCAATTTCGCCTTTACCCGGGCCAATGTGACGGCGGATAAATGTATCTTTTTGCTCTAGTTGAGCCAATGTAGGGGAAGTATTCGACATAACGTTGTTAAGCACTCGTAATGGTTGCCGCAAGGGCGCGTTAAATCTTTAAGTTAAAAAGGGGCTGAATTATCTTCATGCCCCTTTTCAAATTATGGTTCTTTTAAAACTGCGTAACGAATTACTCTTCGTCGATGCTGTTTTCGTAGCCTTCAGCGTCTAGTAGACCTTCTACTTCTGCCGCATCGTCAGCCTTAATTTTGAATAGCCAACCATCGCCGTAAGGGTCAGAGTTAACTAGTTCTGGTGAATCTTCTAGGTCTTCGTTAATCGCTACAATTTCACCTGAAATTGGCGCGTAAACGTCAGACGCTGCTTTTACCGATTCAGCAACACATACGTCGTCGCCCGTGCTTACTGCGTCGCCAACATCTGGCAAATCAACGAAAACCATGTCGCCAAGTAAGCCTTGTGCGTGCTCAGAAATACCTACAGTGAAAACACCGTCACCTTCAGGGCGAACCCATTCGTGCGTAGCGGCATAGCGTAAATCAGTTGGGATGTTGCTCATAATCGTTCCTGTTATTCTCTGTTAACTTATAAAACACTTTTTCCATTGCGAACAAAGGAGGGCTTAACCACTTTTACTGTAACCCACTTTTTGCGCATTTCCACTTCTACTGTTTCACCAACATCACTTGGTACTCGTGCCATCGCAATTGAGTGACCTAGAGTTGGAGAGAACGTACCTGAAGTGATAACGCCTTCGCCGCTTTCTGTTTTCACTTTAAGACCGTGACGCAGCACGCCTTTTTCAGTCATTACCAAGCCTACTAGCTTGTCGGTACCCGCTTCGCGCTGCGCTTCTAGTGCTTTACGCCCTACGAAATCGCGATCAGCCGGTTCCCATGTAATTGTCCAGCCCATGTTGGCGGCTAGTGGTGATACGGTTTCATCCATATCTTGGCCGTACAAGTTCATGCCTGCTTCTAGACGAAGGGTGTCGCGAGCACCCAGGCCGCATGGCTTAACGCCCGCGTCGAGCAGTGCTTGCCAGAAGCTTTGTGCTTGCTCAGCTGGCACCATAATTTCATAGCCTGCTTCACCGGTGTAACCTGTGGTAGCGATAAATAAATCTTCTGCTTGTACACCAAAGAATGGCTTCATGCCCGCTACCGCTTCTTTTTGCGCTGCGCTGAACAGGTTAGCGGCTTTTTCTTTTGCGTTAGGGCCTTGTACGGCAATCATGGCAAATTCAGGGCGCTCGGTGATGGTTACGTCAAAGCCTTCTGCTTTGCTCATTAACCAGTTCATGTCTTTTTCGCGCGTTGCTGAGTTAACCACTAGGCGATAGTTAGTTTCGTCGAAGTGATAAACGATAAGGTCGTCTACAACACCGCCTTCTTCGTTAAGCATGCCACTGTAAAGCGCTTTGCCTTTGTCTTTTAGTTTTGCCACGTCGTTGGCTAAAAGGTACTGAAGATACGCTTTGGCTTGTGCGCCTTTTACGTCAACAATGGTCATGTGAGACACATCAAACATACCGGCGTCTTGACGCACAGCGTGATGCTCTTCAATTTGTGAACCATAGTTAATTGGCATATCCCAGCCGAAGAAATCGACCATTTTCGCACCGGCTTCTAGGTGCTTTGCGTGTAGGGCGGTGGTACTAGACATTCCACTTACTCTTTTTAATTTGAAAGGTAGAAAACGAAATTGAGTATAGTGAGCTAACGTTTATGCAACAAATTGGAAATTTTTATCAATACATTTAAAAAGCAAATGTATTCGAGCAACTGGATTAGATATACAAATGTAAAAAGCCCCGTACACAAGTCGGTAACGGGGCTTCTGATAAGTGCGGAAACAACAATTTTTATTATAGCGAGATCGTATCCATAAGCGCTTGCGCATCTTCGATTGGTGTTTCTGGGGTATATTGCGTTGGAATTTCCGTTTGCTTTATCCAATCACGCTCCCAGTTTATCAGCGCTTCCTGCAGCGCAGCATCGTCAAACGGAGTTTGAGCTTCCTGTGCGATGCGATACGCAGACAAGTACATTTTCCAGCGAGGCAAATAATAGTCTTTGTACATACCCTGCCACGCTTTAGATGCATAATCTTTCAGCTTTGGTCCGCCCCATTGCGTGATTTGTAAACGCGCGTTGTTAACATAATATGCCGACTCTTTCACAGTTTCACCATAAGCAGCCGCGTCACTTAACCACGTGTGCAGGCTTTCTTGATGAAACCCTAGCAAGTTGTCTAGCTTAGTGATGGCAACGTCAATTGAGGCCATAAGTTCGTCGCCACGTTCGAAGTCTTTTGATGAATACGCGTTAACCACCTCTTGCAGCATAAGGTCAACATGCAAAGACACTGAATGCTTCACAAAATCGACAATATCGTACTGATATAGGTACGCATTCTCCATCGACGGTGCCAGCTCAATTAGCTGTGAGATACCATCGTCTAAAGCCATTAAATTACCCGGGTGCCCATCAAAGTTTACAATGTCGATTGTTGGGCGCTTAAACAGCAAGTACGCGCCAGCTGAGCCTTCCCACCAGCGGCTTTTCCAATAGCTTACAGAGAACACTCCTTTTATCACCTTTTCCCATGCTGCGATAAGTTCGGGTGAAGTCTTTCCATAGCGCGCTTTAGTATAATTTGCTAGCCACTCTTTCATATCGGGCTTGGCGTTCCAAGGCAAATCGAACAGAAACTCATAGGCCACAGAATTGTTATGGAGCCCTTCGGGAAATACACCAAACCCGGTCAGCGCACCCTTTTTATTCGAGCTTGTAACCACGTCAAGTTGCTCAACATAGTCTGCAAAGTCAGCATATACAGGGTCTGAACCACCATAGTTATGAATGAAGCCGAATACCCACGGCTTGCCTTTAAAGCCTTCTGTTCGCTGCCACACATGATATCTATCGTTTCCGATATCGTGGATCATTGCTTTTTGATCAGGAACATCTTTTAAGAACGCTTCGATAGATGCGAGGTCCCAGAATTCTTCGTCTGCGCCAAACATCCATCCTTGCATTACCCACACAGCATCAGGTGCAACCTGAGCAATAGATTCATAAATGCGTTTTCCATAAGATGCGAGCTCAGCGTGTCGGTTCTCTTCAGAAACCGGCGGTAGCATTTCATTAAATGCGTCTGATAGGTAATAGTCCTGTACACCATAAATTTCGGTATAAAGCTCAATAAATCGCTTAGCCACTGTTTTAAAGAGGGGGTCAGCAGGGTCTAACCAATAGGTAGCATTTTCAAATCCAGTCCAGCGTGGCATTTCATAAACCTTGGCGTCGGGAAAACGCTCAACAAACGCTTTAGGTACGTAGCCACTAAACGCAGGTACAACGGGCTGCATACCCAACGCTTTCATGCGCTTGAGGATTTGTTTTTGCAATTGATGTTTTTTGTTTATCCAACTTTGCGGGAGAGGCCCCTCGTGCCCTTCGATATTCCCCATGCGTTGCCATGGCGTGAATGCTGGGCCAGAAAAGTAATCGGCTAGTTCTTTATCGGTAACGTCGAAATCCTTCCATAATGCTTGCCATACAAATTCTTGCCCTTCCATTGCTACAGGATTGTTTACTCCGTGAAGCGCCATCCAGTCTATTTCTTTCTCCCAACGCTCCCAGTCCCACCACGGTGTTGTATAACCGTAAGCACAAACATTTAGATAAGTACGTTGTTCGAATGGGGTTGTTGTTTTTGCCCCATCAAAGTCTTCAAAGACATCAGGGAACGCAACGCGCTTTCCTTCCCAACTTACTGACAAAGCGCCCTGTTCTCGTAAGTATTGATAAGCGCCATACGCTAGTGCGGTACGACTATTTGCCAGCACTTCCGCTTGCCCATTAATTACATTTACTTCAAACCACTCAGGCTCTTTATCAGTTACTTTAATCGTTGATATATTTTTTACTTGTCCCTGTGTAACTCGCTCTAGAACAGCGCTCACCTGAGGGTCTAACGGTTTAGATGCAACTTCTGAGACTTCTTGCTGCTGTTCGCAGCCAGCTAATACAGCAGACAAGCATAGGCACAATGCGCTTATCGAGAGTGACCACGTTTTCTTCATTGCTTAATATCCTGATAAAATCGTAAAAAAATGCTGCGGTTGCCCGCAGCATAATTGTCTTAAAATGAGTAAACCGCACTCAGATAATAGCTAGTGCCTATAATACTTGTCGTTTGCCACACCGGCTTCTCTTCTGTGAAATAGGCTTCTTCGTTGTTACCATTGATATTCAGTGCTCCAAAACGAAGGTTAAGTGCTTCAGTAACGTTATAGCTCAATAGAATATCAACCTGATTTCTACCGTCGACTACCCTTCCCTCGCGTGCAAAGAATGCATCAGTGTTATCTTGAACGTAAGGGCTACGGTTGTTCACTGCGACCCTTGCACTAAACGTGTCGTTTTCCCAATATCCGATGAAATTCCAAGTCTCTTCTGACGAATTAGTTAGCACGAAGTCTTCGCTATCTTCTGCATCGATGAAAGTATAGTTTGCTGAGAAACCGAAACCATCGATAGGTAGCAGTGCATCAAGGCTCTGGTTCCAACCTAGTTCATACCCTTTGATAGTCGTACCACTATCATCGTTATAGGTGCTCGTGATTTCATAGATGTTACCTTCTGTATCCACACAATCTTCCGGCGTTCCACTTAGCGCAACGTCATTGTAGCTATCAGGGCAAACAAACTCAGAAACCGAACCATTCTTAATTTCTTTCCAGAAAAGGGTAAGTGCTAAGCTATTACCCTCGCCGTAGTACCACTCTAGCCCTAAGTCGGCTTGATCGGCTGTCAATGCTTTCATGTTGGGTTGACCGAGGTCTACGGTGTAAGTCCGCGTACCAAATGAATTATTCACCGATGTTTCAGAAGCAGCAATCTGCGTACGAGATGTCAACAATGGTCGAACTAGCACCTTGGCAGCAGCAAATCGCGCTTGTACTTCGTCTGTCAATTCAAGCACAAGGTTTACGCTCGGTAAAAAATTGTTGTAATCGTAGTCAAATGCCGTTTCGCCAATCACTAAACTGATTTCAGAATTAATCGGGTTATCTTCACCGGTCAGATAGGTATTGATCGTCCTGTCGGTAGTTTCATAACGACCACCAATATTTCCTCTCAACGTCATTTCACCGATGTAACTTTCGAAATCAACTTTTCCGTAAACCGATAGGATATCTCGCTCTATTGAATATGAAGATTGAGCAGCGAATAAAGTTGGAACTGTTACCCCTTCAGCCACAAGCGCATCTCGGTAAGCTTGAATATCTGGCGCGACCCATCCATGCTCTATGGACATTTGGTTGTCCAAGAAGTCAGTTACCATATAGTTAAAGTCACTCATTAACGGAAGATCACTTGGGTCAGCTTCACCAATCGCGAATCTATCCGTACGAAAAACGTCTCTATTGAATTCTTCTTTACGGAATTTTCCTCCAAAAGCAAAACCAGTGAAAAAGTCGCCTTCAAGCACGCGAATTGCGTCAAATTGAAGTGCACTTTCAGAAGAGTCCATGTATCGAGTTGCTCCGTTTGGGTACTCGTTCCTTGGCATGTCAGCAGGGTATAAAGACGGGTCGGTTAGATCTTCATCCACGTTGAAGATAACGTTATTGCGATCTGAAATATCCATGTTTGCAGATACCGTAGTCGCTAAGATTACCGCTTCTTCTGCATGCACAGCCTCGCCTTTCGTGTAATGAGTTACACCGACTAAAGTCCAGTTTTCTGTCTCGTACTTTGACTCAAGCGTAAACGCTTTACTGGTAGCCTGTTTGTCCTCAGCTTGGCGATTATTTTCAAGAGTAAAGTCGTCAATACGCACTTGGTTATAAACGCCATTTACCGGCTCACCAAGTAGCGTGATATCGTCGCGATCGAACAAGAAAACCTGCTGGTTCAAATCTTGTACCGTATCGTCATCAGCATAAATTGCGGTAAACGTTGTTTCGAAATTATCGCTAGGACGCCACTGTATTGCGCCGTTCATCAAATAGCGTTTGGTTTCGCGGTCAATACGGCGGTAACGCGGACGTCGAGGAATATCATTGCCTTCATCGTCGCTGAACCACCTACCCATCCAGAAGTTATCTACCCTGTCGTCAAGTTCCTGATAACCTGCGTTTAAAAATAATCCTACTGTGTCATCAGCAAATTGGTCGATATAGGTGATATTACCTTTGGGGGTCACATCATCTGTGGGTGAGAATTCCGAATATTGCCCCTTAACGGAAGCTACAACTTTACGCTCACTGTAGGAAAGTGGCTTTGTAGTATCGATATTAATAGTACCTGACAAACCACCAGTATCCATGTCTGCACTGGGAGATTTAATTACTGAAATACTTGAAGCTAGCTCAGACTGTATAATGTCGTAACGAAAGCCACCAGTAAAATCCGCACTCGCCATAGTTTGGCCATTCACGGTAGTTCTGGCATATTGCGAGCCTAAACCGCGAACACTGATTGTAGAACCTCTACCGTTAATATTTGATATCTGTACGCCAGGGATTCGCTGGATTGCTTCAGCAATGTTCTCGGTAGGAAACTTTCCGATATCTTCTGATGTAATAATGTCTGCAACTTTCGTTTCATCGCGTTTTAGTGCCGCAGCTTGGACCAAACTAGAACGATAAGTAACGTCAATACGTTCAACTTCACTGTCACTTACGTCTGAGGCAGCTTGAGCAAAAACCAGTGCAGGCGAGCTAAGAATGCCTACGATAGCACTGGCGAGTAACGTTTTCTTTGGACGAGCGTTATTCATGATGTGGTTCCCATCTTCTTTGTAGTGGTTGTTGTTCAGCTTTAGGCAACCAGCTGATTAATTTTATTTCTTATTATTAACGATGATTTTTTCATCACCTGCCATTGACGCTACCAACCAATGTCAACGTTGTCAACAAAAAATAAGGAATTATTATTACGATATTGGGTAGACCATAATATGAACTTTCAGTAAGACGAAAACGCTAAACTGCGCTTTCAAGCGAATAATTAGAAGCCGAGTCTCTTACAACCACATCAAGAGAAAACCCTTTTGAATCAACAGCATGAATATCATTAGATTTCATCATTTCAATAACCATTGCTGCAGCTGTTGCTGCAATATCAAAGTTAGGCTGGTCGATCGTAGTAAGATGAGGCCACGTTTGCATGGCGAAGGGACTGTTTTCGAAACCAACAATCGAGATGTCTTCTGGAACTTTAAGGTTGTTAAGACGCGCCATAAATACAGCTCCCGCTGCAATTTCGTCGTTACATGCAAAAATGGCGGAAGGTCGTTTGGGCATGGCAAGTACTTGTTTAGTCATATCCATGCCGGATTCGAATGTAAACTCTCCATCAATGATAAAATTTTTATCAAAAGGCAATTTTGCTGCTTCATGTGCCTTTTTAAAACCTCTTACTCTCCCTAAACTAGACTCATGCGATGCATGAAAACCAAGAAAAGCAATATCTCTGTGGCCTAAATCCAGCAAATACTGCGTTATTTTAAATCCCGCATCCACGTCGTCTACATGCAACACTGGGGCGAGGTTATCAGGGGGTTGCTCGCCAGATAAGATCCTAACTACTTTAGCATCTCTACTGAGTAAAAATGTAACAAGCTCTTTATTTTCCGACAATGGCGGGGTGAGAATAATTCCGCCAATCTGATTTGAACCAATCATAGCCGCAAGCTCATTCCCTACCTCATCAGAATGAGAATCGGTGGGGTGAATAACTAATTCAAACCCTTTTTTTCTGCATTCAGAAATAATTCCATTTTGCATTTCAATCACATAATGGCTGTTGGGATTGTCATAAACAAACGCAAGAGAGAACGGTGCTTTACGCATTACCCTTGCTGTGTGGTTAGGCTGATAGTTCAACTGCTTTATTGACTCAAGCACTTTTTCCTTTACCGACTCACTAACATTTGGTTCTTGGTTAACCACTCGCGAAACCGTTTTAAACGATACTCCCGCTAATTTCGCGACATCCTTAATAGTTGGCTTTTTCATGAAACTCTTTTTCGGTGAAAGGTATTGAGTGTTAGAGAGAATAAAGTGAACCCCCTGTTTAAGCAAATTTCTTGGTCTTCGTAAACCAATGAATAATTAATACAATTTCATCAAGGTTCAAAAAAACAACAATGACAACGTTGACATAGGTTAAAGAAAAGGGTTAGGGTTAAACAACTGAATATAAAAAAGCAAGAAACATGACAACAAACACGACATCTTCACGACTTCTGTCTCTCGATGTATTTCGAGGGCTCACCATAATCGCAATGATTGTAGTAAACAGTCCGAATACTTATGGAGAACTCGCGCACGCACATTGGATAGGCATCAACTTTGCCGATTTAGTGTTTCCTTTTTTCATTCTCATTGTGGGTGTAGCAATTAGTTTGGGGTTTAAGAATATTGATTCATCTTCACCACAATTGACCAGTATTTTGAAAAAAGTGTGGAGAAGAGGCTTTACGCTCATTGGGCTCGGGCTCGTTGTTAATTTGTTCTATACCCACTTCGAACAAATAAGGTTACTAGGCGTCTTACAGCGAATTGGCATTGTTTATATTGCCTGCTGTTATTTAGCAATTTACTGCAAACCAAAGAACGTGGTTAAAGTGGGCATTGGTATCTTGCTTCTGTACTGGGTATTTATTCTATTGGTTCCTGCCCCGGGCCTCCCTAGCGGGCATCTTGCTCGTGGAGAGAACATTATAAACTGGTTCGATCAATTTGTACCGGGTATGCTGTGGCGTGGTACTTGGGATCCCGAAGGTCTGCTCAGTACTTTTCCTGCCATTGTTACCGGTATTATGGGTATGCTCATTGGCCAGGTTATAGTTAAAGGCAAGGACGACTTACCTACCACGGTGATGAATTTATTTGTATTCGGCTTTGTTACTTTTTCTCTAGGATGTATTTGGAGCCTAGGTTTTCCTTTCATCAAACAGGCGTGGACCAGCTCATTTGTATTAGCCACCGGCGGCATAGGCGCCATGATATTGGCCTGTATGATGTGGTACACCGATATTAAAGGCTTCAGAAACGGTACTCAAATAGCCACCATCTTTGGGGCTAACGCGATCACCGCATATATCCTGCACGTAATCATAGAGAAGCTACTTGATTGGGAAATCGCCGGTGTATCGGTTCACAACAGCTACACCACATTTATGTCTGATATGGGAGCAAGTGATTTTATAAGTGCAACGTTGTGGGTCATTCTGTTTCTCAGCGTTTGTTTTATTCCTGTATATGTCCTCTATCGCAAACAAATTTTCGTAAAGATTTAAGGTGGAATCTGTGACTCAGAATTACTTTGTAGGCGTTGATGGCGGTGGCACTAAATGCAAAGCGCGACTTGAAAACGAACAAGGCGAATTGCTTGGCGAAGGATTGTCAGGTCCATGCAACCCTGCTCAATCAGCCGACACCGCGTTCGCATCAATTATCGAAGCTACGACACTGGCATTAGAGGCAGCCTCAATGTCAGCGACAAAAATAAGCGATCTTAATGTTTGTCTAGGTCTTGCAGGTGTAAACGTTACGCGTTATCGAGAAATTGCACAGAGTTGGATATTTCCATTTAAACGTACACACATAACCACCGATCTACACATTGCTTGTTTAGGCGCTCATGCAGGTCAAGACGGCGCAATTATTATAACTGGAACCGGTAGTTCAGCACTTGCAAGCTTGAGTGGCAACTTAACAAGTATCGGTGGCCACGGTTTCCCTTTAGGCGACAAAGCGGGAGGCGCATGGCTTGGCCTGCAGGCCTTGCAATACACCCTTGAAGCACTCGATTTCTTGGTACCTTCCTCTCAGCTCGTTACTGATATGTGCGAAGCTCTTGGTACAAACGACCCTCAGGCGATAGTCGGTAAGTCGCTGCACTTCAAGTCGAGTGATTTCGGTAAGTTTGCGCCAATTGTTGTGAGATGTGCTAACGGCAGTGACCCCGTTGCTCTTAGTATTGTGAACGGAGGAAAGCAGTACCTTTCAGGTGTCGTTTCTCAACTCGAGGAGCTCGGTGCTAAACGCATTTCAATGATTGGTGGCTTGTCTTCGCAATGGGCTGAGTGGCTACCTGACAATATTCAACAACGTTTACAACCCGCAAAGTGTTCACCTGAATTTGGTGCAATTTCATTGATAAAAGACCTGGTAAAGGAGTGTTAATATGGCTTATGTGACCAAAATGGCGTCTGAAGCAGCAGAAACGCCACAAGTGCTGAAACGACAGCTAGACAACAATAGCCATGTATATAACAAGTTATCTGAAGAGATAGAAAAGCACGATCCAGAATTTGTGTATATTATTGGCCGCGGTACCTCAGACCATGCCGGCGTGTTTGGAAAATATTTGATTGAAACTGAAATGGGGCTGCCTGTTGCTTCTGCCGCGCCATCGGTAAACAGCGTTTTTGGCAAATCGCTTCGATTAAATAGAGCCCTGGTTTTTATCATTTCTCAATCAGGTAGAAGCCCAGATATACTTGCACAAGCCAAAATGGCAAAGGAAAAAGGTGCGCTTTGTGTTGCGCTGGTAAATGACGAGTCATCACCAGTTAAAGATATTGTAGACATATTTATACCACTTTGTGCCGGGCCAGAAATTGCCGTTGCCGCCACCAAAAGCTATCTGGCGACCTTGTATGCGTTATTAAGCATTGTTGCAAATTTCACTAAACGCAACGATCTTCACAAAGCTTTACTTGCCCTACCTACACAATTAGAGTCGGTAATAACTTCCCCCTTTGTACTTACCGCAGAGCACTTAGCTCCGCTTGAACGATGCGTTGTACTAGGCCGCGCTTTCGGTTACGCCATATCCAGAGAAATAGCGCTTAAAATGAAAGAAGTCTGTGGAATACAGGCTGAGGCTTTCAGTAGCGCGGAATTTCTTCACGGGCCCATATCCCTTCTAAACCGCAAAACAGCTATTATCGATGCCCATATTCCTGACGCTTCTAGTGCTGTACATAAGTCACAAATTGAAGAAGTGATCCGCAGAGGAGCACAAGTTTTCCCTTTATTTGAGGTACCATTGGATGTGCATCCTCTCACATCGGCGCTCATTGTTATGCAACGTTTTTACTTAGATATTGAAAAAGCTGCGCGCGAGATGGATATGGATCCAGACAGCCCTATAGGACTTAAAAAAGTAACGGAAACCCTCTAGCAATGAAATCTTATTTTGCCAAACTCCTTTTTGACGGCTTTTCATTTCATTCGAACGTGCGCTTTGAAGTGATTAACAGCCGAGTGTCCGCTTTCTGCGCAGGCAGCGTGGATGATAGCAATGCTGAGGTCATCCATGAGCTAGTCATACCCGCCATGGTAGATGTTCAGGTAAACGGTGGAGGCGGCGTTCAGTTTAACGAATCGCCTACAGTATCTACGCTTCAGCAAATGGCAGAGGCCTTTTTAAAAGTGGGTACGGGCAGCTTAATGCCAACCATTATTACTGACGACATCGACGTTATGAATAAAGGCGCTGACGCTATAGCGTTAGGTCACAAATGGGATCCAGGCGCTATCCCAGGTGTCCACTTTGAAGGGCCTCACCTCAGCACAACCAAAAAGGGCATGCATAGTTCAAAACACATCCGATCACTGAGCGACAAAGAGTTGGCCTTATTTACTCGAAATGATCTTGGTAAAGTAATTGTCACGCTAGCACCAGAAGCGGTCTCGCCCTCAGATATTGAGACCCTAACCAATGCAGGCGTAATTGTGTCCATAGGCCACACTAACGCCACCTCCGACGATTGCTTTGCCGCTTTTGATGCGGGGGCTACCGGTGCTACACATCTTTTCAATGCCATGTCACCGTTTACCAGCAGAGAGCCTGGTGTGGTTGGGGCCTCACTTTACAGAGATGACGTCTATTGCGGACTAATCGTTGACCATCATCATGTTCATCCTGTGTCAGCAAAGCTAGCGATAAAGCTTAAAGGTGATGAACGCTTAATGCTGGTAACCGATGCTATGGCACCGGCAGCAAGTAACGTCGACCACTTCGTTTATCAAGGCGTTAAAGTCATACGTAAAAATAATGCACTTCGTCTTAACGACGGTACCTTGGCGGGTTCGCTATTAACGATGGAAGAGGCCATCCAGCATACGCATTTCGACCTGAGTATTGATCTGCAAGCAACATTGAAAATGGCAACGTCGACCCCTGCTTCATTTATAAAAAGCGAAGCGAACATTGGAACGTTACGCACAGGCTCTTTCGCTAACTTCATAACGCTAAATAAAGACTTAAGGGTGACACGCTGTTGGCGCAATGGCGAAGTCGTCCGGTAGGTATGCAGCTAATATGCATAGCCCGGTATTCTTTTGAACAACAGATAATACGTACTCACAAAAAATTAAAATATTAAGTAAGCAATACAGTGAAATAAAAACATTATAAGAAGGAAACGTGATGCAAACTGCAGTTAAATCCCCCCCGTCGACGATACTCCCTATGGCAATAATCGGCACATTGTTTTTCGTTTTTGGTTTTATCACATGGTTAAATGGAGCACTCATCCCCTTCTTGCAAATTGTTTGCAATTTGAACGGAACAGAAGCACTGCTAATCGCGTTTAGTTTTTATATCGCATATGTTGTTATGGCACTTCCTATGTCATTCGTGCTCAATAAATTGGGCTATAAAAACGCCATGACTTTCGGGCTTTTACTGATTGCTGCAGGGTGCTGTTTATTTGTTCCTGCCGCTAAAACGCAAACATTCATATTATTCATTACAGCTCAGTTCGTCGTCGGTTCCGGTTTAACTATCTTACAAACCGCATCAAACCCATATTTAGTAAAAATTGGGCCGTCAGAAAGTGCAGCAGCAAGAATATCCATTATGGGTTTGTTAAATAAAGGAGCAGGTTGGCTCGCACCTATGGTTTTTATTGCTCTTGTACTCGGAGACTTATCAGGTATCACCGAACAAAGTATTGCTGCACTGCCAGAAGCTGAACGCAGCGCACAAATACAACAATTAGCACAAAGCCTTATCATGCCCTACTTAGGAATGGCTGCAGCGTTAGTATTACTTGCTGTTGCGCTAAGTTTTTCAGGCTTGCCTGAACTCGATTTGGATGTGGAGGATAAAAAACTCGCAGAACGCGAAAAAAGTAAAGGCTCGGTATTACAATTCCCTCAGCTAGTACTAGGTGTGATTGCACTTTTTTGTTATGTGGGCGTAGAAGTTGTCGCCGGGGATACTATTGGCCTAGCGGGCTCACAACTTGGCGTTCCGGGAGCACTAGGGCTCACTTCATATACGATGTTTTTTATGGTTATTGGGTATAGCCTAGGTCTAGCACTTGTGCCCCGACTTTGCACTCAGCACCAATTACTTACTCTCTCTTCAGTTTTAGGTATTGTTTTGTCGATCGGTATACCGTTCACTAACGCTGAAAGTCACGTCTTTGCAGGTTTTCTGTGGGGTTGGACAGGTATTGCAACGCTTCCTGATCCTATTACTCTTATTGCACTTTTGGGACTTGCTAACGCCATTGTTTGGCCTGCAGTTTGGCCTCTAGCATTAGAGGGGCTAGGTAAATTCACTGCTCGCGGTTCTGCACTTTTGATAATGGGTATAGCTGGGGGGGCAATTATCCCCTTACTTTTCGGATTTGCGGCTGATCACTTCGGAGTGTTGAACGCTTACTGGACAACGATACCTTGCTATGCATTTATTCTTTTCTACGCATTGAAAGGGTGGCGTCTAAGAGAATGGTAATTTAGGCGACGACTTGGTGGGTTTACTATACGCATAAGTGTTATTCTTTAAAGAAGTATTTATTGCAGGTGATACTGGAACTCGTAATTAACGATGAAGCAGCTTTCTCTAGACACACTACGCACCTTTGTTAGCGTTATTGAGCTTGGTGGCTATGCAAAAGCGGGCGACTTTTTAGGTCGCTCTCAGCCTGCTATTAGTTTGCAAATCAAAAAGCTTGAATCACAGCTAGACAGAAAGCTGTTTACCAAAGTAGGCCAACGCCATGTACCTAGCGCCGATGGGAATTGGCTGTACCCAAAAGCGAAAGAGCTGCTAGAGCTTAACGACAATATCTTTCGAAGCTTAACTCCTGCGCCTTTAAGCGGTAGATTGCGTTTAGGCATCCCCAACGAGTTTGCCTCTACCCTGCTGCCTGGTTTAATTGGTGAGTTTTCGAAGCGCTACCCAGATGTGTCTTTAGAAGTTACTTCCGCGCTAAGCCGCGATCTGCTTCATCCGTCTCAACGAGATCACTTCGATTTAATTCTGGCACTGGTCAATCCAGATGAAGAAACTGAGGGCGAAGTTGTTTTAGAAGATGACGTGGTGTGGGTTGGTGATACGTCTCACCCGTTGGTAGGAAACAATATTCCATTAGTACTAGCGCCAGATGGCTGCATGTACAGAAGCCGGGTAATTGAACAGCTAAAGCAGCAAACGTTTGCTTGGAAAATCAGCTACACCAACGCCGATTTAGGCGGTTTGGTTGCCGCCATTCAACAAGGGCTTGGTGTTACAGCACTAGCAAAATCTAGCTTACCGGCAAATTTAGCAGTGCTAAACCACCCGCATCTGCCTAAGTTGGGAAAGGTCAATATTTGCCTGTTTAACCAAGACACCCAGCATCCAGTTATCAGCAAAACCCTCGCCGAATTCTTCAAAGTGCGCCTAACCCAGTAAAAAAGGGGTCAGAGTACTTTTTCTGCCCCTTCATCCGTGTGCTAATCAGCGTTAACCATCATTTGTGATGGTTTCAATAAGCTCAGCAAGCACGGTCTCTGCTTTACTGGTTTCAACTTGGCAAGTACCCGCATTCATGTGACCGCCGCCACCATATTTCAAACACAACTCACCCACATTGGTGTTAGAGCTACGATTAGTAATCGACTTACCTATCGCAAACACCACGTTCTGCTTTTTAAGCCCCCACATTTTGTGAATAGAAATATTACAGTCTGGGTACATGGCGTAAATAGCGAAGCGGTTAGTAGCGTAAATGGTCTCTTCTTCGGTTAAATCGAGTACCACAAGGTTATCGTGTACGGTAGAGCACTTAGCTATTTGTGCCTTCGCCATTTCATTGTGCTCGTGATACAAACTTACGCGCTCAGCCACATCTTCCATTTGCAGTATTTCTTCAATACTGTGGTCTTTACACGCATCTATTAGCTTCATCATTAGCTGGTAGTTAGAGATCTTAAAATCTCTGAAACGGCCAAGCCCAGTACGCGCGTCCATAATGAAATTCATAAGCACCCAGTCGGTAGGCTCTAAAATTTCTTCTTTTGAAAACTGCGCAGAATCACCTTTATCTACCGCGTCCATCATATCTACTGAGATATTTGGGAATTTCTCTGCTCCGCCATAATAGTCATACACTACTCGCGCGGCTGACGGCGCTTCTGGATCGATAATATGATTTTCGATATCGCTGGCGTTTCTCACGGTTTCGCTAAGGTGATGGTCAAAGGCTAAATGGCAGCCTTCAACGTAAGGCAAGTTAGTTGTAATGTCGTTCTCAGTGATATCTATTTTGCCGTCCTGCATGTCTTTAGGGTGCACAAACAAAATATCATCAATCATATTTAAGTCTTTCAGTAGTACTGCGCATACTAGCCCGTCAAAATCGCTTCGGGTAACTAATCTAAACTTTCGTTCTGACATCACGTATTTCCTTTATTAACGATTATCAAGTAAGTGTAACAGCTAGTAAAAATTTTGAGAGATTACCTATATAGATTTTGATTACAAAGTCATAAAACGCGACGAAAGTATAACTAAAGGCCTGATTCCTCGAATGTTTACTTACTTCACTATACCAAAAGGCTATTAGAAGATAAGCGATTGGCCTTGTGTTGCTAGTATAAAATTAAAGCCTAATTTATTAGCCTGCTTTAACTCTTTTGAAATGACAGAGCGTGGGCTCTCTCCCGCTTTTAAGCTGTATTTAATATGGCTTATCACAATATTTATATCTGGAACCTGGCTTTTATCTTCAATTAGTTCGTAAAAGCGAGTAAGTTCTTGCATCAACCACTTAGGCGTAAGGTGTCCGAACAGTAGATTGTCAGGGCGACTGTTATCAAACGACACCTCAATAACCATACCTCTTAGCGTCTTGTTTCGCATTTGCTGTGCAAGGTAGCGCCATATTTCGGCTAACTTGCCTTCTTTCTCGACATCGTCCGGGCCAGTGTCACCAAAATAAACAAACATATCGTTGTCACTTTCAATAACGAAAGCCGTCGATTCTAAGGGGTGGCTTAAACTAAAGGGCGTTACCGTTAAATTAGTGCCTTTAATTGCAGTGGCTTGTTGCGGAGCCAAGTCGACAACATCGTATTTATTCAGCTTTGGCTCTGTACCTCGATTGGTAAAGTTTGCCCATGCCTGCCAGTTAAAGTAAGTCGCCCCCATGGTGTCGTTTACTGACTTTAAGGCATAGATGGGTTTATTGTTGTCATCTGGTGAAGCAATGAGTAACCCTGCAACATGATCTAGGTGACCATGGCTAATCAGGTATGCAGCAACGTGATTATGCAGTACATTGCCGTTGGCTCTCAGGTTATCGTTGGGCTTGCTTTTTAAGTTGTCAAAAGCCCCTTCTTTTAACGCAACATCAATACCATTAACTATGCTTCCTGCGTCTAGAGCAACATAGCGCTCCTCTTCTAAACTTCGCAGTAGAAATGCGCTCAAATTACCGTCTTTAATACCGCCAGTATCGCCCAATGTAACAAGTTGAAATGCTGGTTCTACATCGCTTTTTCTTGTTTCAACAGTAACGTTATATTCCGTTTCCCTATCACTCACTGAAGCAGCGCTACAAGCGGTTAGTACTGAGAAAATCAAAAGACCCAATAGATGTTTCAAAATTTTTTTATTCCCATTAAAAATATCTGTTTCTTACCTTCTTAAAGCTAAGCAAAAAACAAAAAAGACAAGCTACATAACATCAAGCCCACATCACCATAATAGCGGCAGCGCCGATTAAGAGCAGCCCAGTAATTTCGCGTTTTGTAACTGCGTTTTTTAGCCAGAAATGTGAGAGTACTAAAGTGAGTAAAACTTCTAGTTGCCCAAGCGTTTTCACTAGCGCCACATGTTGTAGCGCCATAGCTGTAAACCAGCATATTGAGCCTAAACAGCTTACTGTACTTATCGCTAGCACCTGCTTCTTAGCGCTCACTAGTTGCTTAAACACGAATGGTTTGGTTAATGCTATGTATGAACTTAAAGCAACCGTCTGAACGCACAGCACCCATAATAAAACCCATGCTGCGGCTACTGTATGCTGAATATTAAGCATATGGCTAGCCTCGCGCACTAGAAGTGATGTCAGCGCAAAACAGGTACCACAAGCTAGACCGATAGCCATGGTTTTCACACTAATACCATGAAGTCGGTTACCGCTGCTAAGCACGAATACAGCTATTCCACCTATGACTATGCCAGCCCACCCAAGAAGTGTTAGGTAACTACCAAAAAACAGCATGCCTACCACACCCGCCACTAAAGCTTCACTTTTAGCCAAGCCTGCTCCAATAGCAAAGTTCTTTTGCTTAAACAAAATCACCATTAAAGAAGTGGCTGCTATTTGAAGCAGTGAAGCACACAAGATCGCTGTGATAAATGGGCCCGTAAATTGCAGCATCTGACTGGCACTACTGCTGTAGAGCATAAGCAAATAAACAAGGGCTATGGGCGGAGCCAAGATAAAACGAGATAGCGTAACACCCGAGGTGTTAACTGAACCACTCAGTCTGCTTTGCAGCGCATTACGCACGGTTTGCATGATAACCGCGCCCAATGTAAATAAAACCCAACTCATTAGCGTTGCTTTACCTTCAAAGTTATTTTACTACCTGCCTTTCGAGCTTTTTTATTTGGCAGTGGTTTCGCTATCAGATAACGCCTGTAGACGCTTTGCTTTGAAGTCACTTTCGCGCTTCCAATAAGGCCATACATCGCCTTGAGCATAATGAGTAAGCATGGTCCCGATAAGAGATAGGTCTTGTTTAACGCCACCTAGTGTCCAGCTTGGAAGATAATCGTCATCTGCTTTGTGATAGCGTTTAGCGATAAAGCTTGGGTCGGTATCGCCTAAGCTCATGAACAAAATAGATGGCACACCCTGTTTAGCAAGCGCGAAATGATCTGAGCGAAAGAACAGGCCATTTTGAGGGCGCGGGTCCATCTTAACGGTTCGCCCCTGTAACGCTGCTGCCGTAGCTAAATCATCTTCAATAGATAAATAGCCTTCGCCATACTGCAAGATATAATCAACATCATCGTTTACGTTCATACCGTCGATATTTAAAAACGCCACCATGTTCTTGGTAGGTACAGGGGGGTTATTTGCAAAATAATTAGCACCCAGCAGCCCCGTTTCCTCAGCTGTAAACGCGCTAAACATTAGCGTACGCGCAAAGCCTTCTTTGTGCTTTGATAGCGCATCTGCCAGTGTTAGCACTCCAGCTGTGCCAGACGCATTATCTACCGCACCATTGTAAATAGTAGTCTTGCCGTTCTTCTCTACTTTACCAAGGTGGTCCCAATGAGCGTGCAGCATTACCCACTCTTCTGGCTTTGAGGTGCCTTCTAAAATACCGGCAACATTCTGCGATTCAGCATGCTCTATAGAGTTAGCGAAACTTAACGATGCTGTAGTGTTTAACGGGATAGGCGTAAAGCCGGGCGTAGATGCTTTTCTTTTAAGCTCGCCGTAATCTAAACCTGCTTTTTCGAAAAGCTGCCTAGCGGCTTTTAGATGAAGCCACCCCATTACGCCTACTTGTGACGCATTACCATTGTCATCGACTAGGCTAAATTTGGTATTAGAATTTGAGTTTTCGACTACGCCCCAGCCGTAACCCGCAGGCATGGTTTCATGAACAATGAAAACAGCTTCTGCGCCTTGCCTAGCGGCCTCTTCGTATTTGTATGTCCAACGACCATAATAGGTCATCGCATTGCCTTGAAATAAATTTGGCTCTTTAGATGCAAAGCCCGGGTCGTTTACCAGCATTACCACCGTTTTTCCTTTTACATCAAGGCCAGCGTAATCATTCCAGTTATACTCGGGCGCATTTATACCGTACCCCACGAAAATCAAGTCACTATCAGTTAGTGAGTATTCATTTACTATACGTTGTGTTCGAGCAGTAAACTCGCTTCCCCCTTCAAAAGAAAGGTCGCCAATGTTTAATGTGCTCATGTTGCTGGGCGTAATTTTTGCGAGCGGCACAGCTTGCGTATAGCTGTCACCAAAAGCCGGTTTTAGCCCTAACTTCTTATACTCTGCCACCAAGTATTCTACGGTTTTTTCTTCCCCTTTTGATAAAGGTCCTCGCCCTTCGAACTCGTCACTAGCCAATATTTTAACGTGCTGACGATACACTTCTAAATCGATAGAAGCGTTACTCAGCGACATCTCTACGTTTTTTGCTTTCGCCGACGAAGGCTCAACCGAGGTCAAGCTGGAAGTAGTGACGTCAGCATTCGCTGAACCAGTAAGTAAAGTAGAAGTAAGTAGAGACGCTGCGCATGCAAAGGAAAAGGCGCGATAAGGTTTGCACAAGAATGTAAACATAAGCCATTGGTAGAAATAAAAAAGGATACCGAAGAGTATCCTTTACCGCCGACTATCTCAACGCCAAGAATGGGGTCAGAGTACATTATTGGCATTCCCTACTTCAAAACTAGAGAAATATACCCTGACCCCATTATTCATGAGAAATGTACTCTGACCCCATTATTTGGGTTTAAAGGCCCATGGCGTGGCTGACGAAAGCGTTTTTGATGGTTGTGAGTTTGTCTGTGGCTGAAAGCCCTATGCCGCGTACTAGTTTTTTGAGAGGATCGTTACCGTCAAATAAGATTTTGAAGCCATCCATTGCTGCTATCATTTTCGTGGCTTCTGTTTTACGGCTTCGCTCATAGCTGCGCAGGTGCTTGTACAAACCTATGTCTTTGCCCGACGCCTTTAAGTCGCTTAGGGTTTTCGCCAGTGCCAGTGCATCTTGCATACCTAAGTTGGCGCCCTGTCCGGCTAGCGGGTGAATAGTATGCGCTGCATCGCCCACCAGCACTACCCCATCTTTAGCCCATTGTCTTGCATAGCGCATGGTTAATGGAAACGCGGCGCGCTTGGTTTCTAGCGAAGTAGTGCCTAGAACACTATTACTAGCGGCAGTTAAAGCGTGACAAAAAGCGTCATCGCCAAGTGCCATTAGCGCGCTTGCTTGCTCTGGCGTTTGCGACCACACAATTGAACAGACATTTGGTTCGGCCATTGGAAGTAGCGCAAGTGGGCCTGTGGGCGTAAACGCTTGGCGCGCCACATTGTTGTGTGGTTCGTCGGTTTTGATATTAGCGACTATGGCCGTATGCTCATAATCTTTAAAGGTAATTGGCAGGCCAGCCTGCTTTCTTACAAAAGAATTAGCGCCGTCTGCGCCAACAAGCAACCTGCAGCTTAGCACGTCGTCGTTGTCTAGCATCAGCATGGTTTGATTAGGGCCTGCAAGCACCCTTTCAATACCCGCAGTAATCAACTCTACATTAGGCTGCGATTCCACAGCTTTAGACAGTGCATTAACTAAAGCTTGGTTTTCTACAATCACGCCAAGTGTATCGCTTCCCATTTCGTCACACGAAAAATGTATATCACCAAAACTGTCTTTGTCCCACACATGCATTTCAGTATAAGGGTTGGCGCGGTCCTGCTGTAAATGAGGCCACACATCAAACTGTTGCAATGCTTTAATATTTGCCTGATTTATTGCGCTAACACGCGCCGTTGGCTTATCTGCAAGCACCTGATAACAAGGCGACTTATCAATAACTGCTATATTTAGTTCACTTTCTTTTAGCGCTGCGGCTAGGGTTAACCCCACAATTCCACCGCCCACTATTGCTATATCAACATGCTGCATTGTTATCTCTATTTCCGTGTGGTGTTACGCCATAACCTGTTGTGTGCTTTACGAAGGTTTTCTTCGCTTGCGGCATCATACTTAATGCTAGTAAGGAAACGTTTCGGCCTATGACGGTAGGAAAATACTGGTTGGAGAAAGTTCGCACTAGGGTATCGGTAAGCGCAATCGTGTTATCTCGGTCTTTCTTACGCTCGTTCGCATAGCGCTGAACAATATTAAATGCCCCAGCATCAAAGTGATCAAGACCACCTTCCGATTGCGTTTTCTGCGTCTTTTCTTGCTTCGAAATTTGCGTTCTAGAATGCTCAGATACAGTACTTTTCATTACAGATTCTTTTTTCAGTACAGAAACGAGTGCACTCAAATCGCGTAAGCCCAAGTTGAACCCCTGCCCCGCTATAGGGTGTAGCGCCTGCGCAGCGTTCCCCACCACTACCGTTCGGTGGCTGGTAACTTGTTGGGCTTTAGTAAGCGCTAATGGATAGCTAGCCGTATCACTCACCCTTAGTATTTTGCCCTGACGATAACCGAAGGCTTGTTGAAGCGCGTTAGTAAACGACGCTTTATCCATTCCAATAAGTGCTTCAGCGGCTTGGGTTTCTAGCGTCCATACCACTGAAAAACCATTGCCATTTGCCTTTACGCCGTCAATTTCACTATCGAAGGGTAAAAAAGCAAGGGGGCCAGAATCGGTAAAGCGTTCGTACGCTTTGTTTTCATGAGGCATTTGCGTATGCACGTTAAATACAATGGCAGTTTGGTGATAGTCACTAACTGTTTTAGCAATACCCACCTGCTCGGCCAAACCCGAACGCCCGCCATCTGCAAGTATTAGCAGCTTAGTGGTTATCACCTCCCCGCTATCTAGCAACACGTCAACATTGTCACGGTGCTGCTCAACACCGGTCACTTTTGCTGGCGCTATGTGCTGATAAGCAGTACTCGCATTTGCTGCTAAGCGCGTTAGCGCGCTTAAACTTACCACCTGGCCAAATGCGTCGATGTGATAATCTTGGCTGTGCAGGTTTAAAAGGCCAAGATTGCCCTTATCGCTCACTTCTATCTGCTTTATTTTAGGAGGTAGTTCGCCGTTGTGCTGCTTGGCTAAGTCGTCAAGGCTTAAACCAACATCGGCTAATTCGTTAACGGTACGTCTTGCTAATGCAATAACTCGTGTATCGGTAAACGGGTTGAAATCATTGTGAGAGGGTGTCGTTTCTTTTGGGTCTGCAGCGTCAATAAGTGCAACACTCAATCCGCATTTTTTACCTTCGGGCGTTTCAATAGCAATGTCTTCGCAAAGTGCTTTAGCAAGCACGGTTCCTACAATTCCGCCACCAATAATAACTACATCAAC
Organism: Alteromonas sp. ABH4_454; assembly: GCF_056311775.1. Lineage (NCBI taxonomy): Bacteria > Pseudomonadati > Pseudomonadota > Gammaproteobacteria > Alteromonadales > Alteromonadaceae > Alteromonas > Alteromonas sp. ABH4_454. Next base: position 4,069,020 of record NZ_CM149972.1, read on the forward strand.
CGCTGCCGATTCCACTATATTTGTCTTCCCGTCGCTCTAGCTTTAGCGCTTTTTATTCTTTTAGTTTTTCGCCATAAGTGATTCGATTTCGTCAATCTCTTTAGGCACGTCGGATGTCAAAATTTCAACACCCGATGCTGTGATGACCACATCATCTTCTATGCGAACACCTATACCCTTGTACTTATCGGGTGCCACACTGTCTTGACTGATATAAATACCCGGCTCTACCGTTATCACCATTCCTGGCTTTAATGGGCGGTCTTGGCCATCTATTTTGTAGTTGCCTACGTCGTGCACATCTAGCCCTAAGAAGTGACCTAACCCGTGCATATAGAACTGCCGCCAGCTTTCGTTCTCAAGGTTTTCTGCCACACTACCGTCTAAAACACCAAGGTCAACTAAACCTTCGGTAATAATTTCTGCGCTGTGTAGCATTGCTTCGGAAAGCGTGACGCCGGGCGCTAGCATATCCAATACGCTTTTTTGCGCCTTCAATACAACGCTGTAAATTTCACGCTGAGCGTGACTAAACTTACCATTTGCAGGAAATGTTCGGGTGATGTCAGCAGCATAGCCTTGATATTCCGCGCCGGCGTCGATCAAGATCAAATCACCGTCATTTATCTGTGCGCTATTTTGCGTGTAATGCAAAATACAGGCGTTGTCACCGCTTCCTACAATAGTGCTGTACGCAGGCGAACGTGCGCCAGCCATAGCAAACTCATGGTGAATTTCAGCCTCTAACTGATATTCAAAACAGCCAGGAGACGCAAATTGCATAGCGCGTTTGTGAGCTCGGGCACTGATTTCCCCCGCCGCTTTCATCATTGCTACTTCGCAGGCTGATTTAAACAATCGCATTTCATGAAGCTGTGGGCGTAAATCGTGTACTGCGTAAGGCGCTAATGATTCTTTTGGCGCTTCACGCAAAGTATTTAAAGCTTCAGTAAATAATCGGTCGTGACTTTGGTTATGACCTAAAGCGAAGTAAACATTGTCTTGCCCTTGAATAGACGCCAATAAGGCTTCTTCTAATTCATGTGTTTCAAACGCTTCATCTAAGCTAAATCGGGAAAGCGCAGCTTCAGCACCGAGGCGCTTACCGTGCCAAATTTCAGCGCTTTTGTCTTTTTCCTGAACTACCATTGCGCGATAGCTCTCGCCGTAGCGAGGGTGATTAGACAATATCAACCATGCACCAGGCTCTTCAAAGCCCGTTAAATACCAAAAGTCGCTGTCTTGCCTAAAGGTATATTCGGTATCTCGGCTTCGCGTTACCAGCCCAGCGGCAGGTACTATACATACACTGTTTGGTTGGCACTGCGCCAACAGCCTGTCTTGTCTGGCAATAAACTCTTGAGCGCTAATCATAAACTAGAAAACCCTAACTAATTCACTGTAAAGTGAGCCCTTTAAACAGCTGCTACTTTTAACTTACCCTAAGTACTAGTGTACGGATGGTGTGTCTTGTTGATCATCAAGAAGTGATTGACCCAGTTCACTGAAGCATAAAATAGCTGAGATTTTCACGTATTCTTCTACTTCAAAAAGCGCTTTTTCAGATTCTTCATCCGCATCCATTGGCTCTTCCATACGAGAGATATCTGAGAAGTCTTCAAGGGCTTCTTTAACATCGTCAGAACACTGCACAAGGTCCTGCTGATGTAAACCGAAACCAAGCATAAAACCCTGCACCCAGTTGATAAGCGCAGCGCCGCGGTCGTTAATAGGCGCTTGGTCTTCTGGGAGTAGCAAGCTAAGCGCAAATTCAGGCTCTAATAACTGCTGACAGGTTTGATTGAAAAGCGTATTGAGAAGGTGTTGAGTTTGGTCGCTGAACGCATCACCTTGGTTGATGGTTTCGCTAAGGGCTTCAAGCCACTTTTGGTCGGTAAGCGACATGCCACCACAAAGCATTCCGGTTAGAATGCCGTGTACTTCTGCCGCATCTACAATGATACCTTGCTGTGACAATTTATTAGTTACGCTATCGTAATCGAGCTGTTTTTCCACGATTCGTTCTCTTTGTTTAAGATGAGTTGAGTTTTCACAGCCCTTTTTGATTTCGGCCGTTACTCCGTGATGGCGTTAATACTAGCAAAAATCAATATACAAAGCCCACTTTTGACAATTTAGCGTGTAGTGTTTGAACAGCGCATTTATAGTAAAGATTATACTTTGTACAACAAACTCATACATTGTTTACTGACTGTTCAAACAACCGCGAATTGGCGTTAATTTAACGAAATGCACGCTGCTATCCCTAGTAACGAACGCATAATTAATCTAAGATCATCATTGCTGGATACGGAATTCCTCTCGCAGCAGTATTTAAAAGACTTTTAAGTTTGTAACTAAATTACCTGTTTGGTTATTATTGAGCTTATCTTGTATGCGTGTATAATTGCTGACCAATTGGTCAAGAAAATAGTATTTTTTTACCGCTTTTATATTCACCACGCAAAAATAGTTATAAAGCGCGTTAGGTGATCCTCTTCACTGGATCTCGCGTTTGTTATACCCTGTTGCGTTAATACAACAACAATGTTTCCTGGGATGTTTGCTAGTTCATTCATGTCCCTGGCCGATGCTTTAAACCTAGGAAGTTGAAACAGCTGCTATTGTGCAAGCTCGACGCGTATCGAGAAGCCTACGGCAATTGTGATTCTTCCGCCCTGAACTTTTCGGTTCACGGGCGAAACATGGACAGCGGCATTCTGGGAAGCGCCCTCTTTCGACGGAAGAAGAAATGGCAATAATAAATTTTGGCTCTATAAATATTGACCACGTTTATCAGGTAGAACACTTTGTGCAACCTGGAGAAACGTTGGCCTCAACCCATTACCAAACACTACTAGGTGGTAAGGGTGCAAACCAGTCGATTGCTTTAGCGCAAGCAGGTGCAGACGTACGTCACGTCGGCAGCATTCACGAAAACGACGCCTCTTTCAAGCAAGCCCTTATCAAAAAAGGGGTAGATTGCCGTGGTGTTAAGTGTTCAGAAGTTCCTTCTGGTCACGCTATCATTCAAGTTACACCTAGCGGCGAAAATGCCATTGTGCTTTTTGGTGGTGCTAACCAAACCATTACAGCAAAAACGGTAATGCAAGCGCTAGACGATACACGCCCTTCAGATTGGGTACTAACCCAAAACGAAACCAGCAGCATTGAAGAAGTACTTCGCCAAGCGAAAGAAAAACAGTTGAAGGTTGCCTTTAACCCTGCGCCTATGAGCGAGTCGGTTAAACAGCTACCACTGGAATGCGTCGATTTGCTTATTGTTAATGAAACAGAAGCGGCAGCTATAACTGGCAAAGAAGAATTTGAAGATATTGTGACAGTGTTCAAAGAACAATGGTCACACTGCGAAGTTATCATTACACTGGGTAAAGCAGGCGTAATGATGCTGCGTAAAGACGACGTCATAGAAGTAAACGCTTTTTCTGTAGATGCAGTTGATACAACTGCGGCAGGCGATACCTTTATCGGTTATTTCTTATCTGCCTACAGTAACCACACCGATGCTAAACAGGCGTTGCGTCGTGGCTGTGCCGCATCAGCGATTGCAGTAACTCGTGAAGGCGCAGCACAGAGTATTCCAACACAAAAAGAAGTGGATCGTTTCTTAGCGAAACACGCCAACTAGCAAGACGCACTGAGAAAATTCGATGGCACATAAAATCATATTAGATACAGATCCGGGGATTGATGATGCAATGGCGATTTTTTTCGCCTTTCAGTCTCCAGACATTGAAGTACTTGGCTTAACTACCGTTTACGGTAACGTTCCAGTAACGATGGCAGCGCAAAATGCACTAACACTTTGTGAAATTGCAGGTAAAGATATTCCTGTAACCAAAGGCGTTGGTATGCCATGGGTTGGCCCAGAGTCAAACTATGCACACTTCGTACATGGTGAACACGGCTTTGGTCACATTAAACCTGAAGCGCCTAAGACGGAACTAGACCCTCGCAGCTCTGCGCAGTTTATCGTAGACATGGCGCGTAAGTACCCAGGCGAAATTACATTAGTGGCTATTGGTCCATTGGGTAACTTAGCCCTAGCCCTTCGTCTAGAGCCTGAGCTACCTAAGCTGGTTAAAGGCGTTAGCATTATGGGTGGCGCTGCGTTTGTACCTGGCAACGTTACGCCTGTAGCAGAAGCAAACATTTGGAATGACGCCCACGCAGCAGAAATCGTATTTGCGGCAGATTGGGAATTGACTATGTTTGGTTTGGACGTGACGAACTTCACGCCATTCTCGCCAGCTTTTGTTGAAAAACTTGAAGAGAAAAACAATACCCTTGGTGGCTTTGTGAAGGAAAGTGCTCAGTTCTACATGGACTTCTACTCGCAAAACCGTGAAGACCGCGTATGTTTCTTCCACGATGCGTTCCCAATTGCTCACCTTCGCCACCCAGAGTTATTTGAACTGACTGAAGGCCACGTTCGCGTTGGTACTGGCACACTGGACAGAGGCCAAACGGTGGTGGCACCAACAGGTACAACACCTAGCCCGCTATGGAATGAAGCAAATACCATAAAAGTAGCGACTAAAGTTGACCATCAAAAACTGGAACAACTATTCATAGACACCTACGCTTTGTGATATGTTTAAGGGATTGTTAATGAACAATCCCTTTTTTATTTCAGCGTTAGGTTTATATAGATGGAAGCAGCTGCACTCCCTGAAAATGAAGATGAACGTCTTGCCGAACTACTCAGCTACGATGTTCTTGATACTGAAGCGGAGCAGCTTTTCGACGACCTTACCACGTTAGCTTCTCAAATATGCGAAACCCCTATTGCACTTATCAGTCTTATTGACCCTGACAGGCAGTGGTTCAAATCTCGCGTTGGTCTAGATGCTGAAGAAACATCTCGCGAAATAGCCTTTTGCTCCCACGCTATTTTGCAAGAAGAAGTGTTTGAAATCCCTAATGCCACCTTAGACCCGCGATTCCATGACAACCCTTTAGTAACTGGTTCGCCAGATATACGCTTTTATGCAGGTGCGCCACTCATTACACCATCAGGCCACGCTATTGGTACGCTTTGCGCTATCGACCGCAAGCCTAGAACGCTAACTGAAGCACAAAAGACGTCGTTACAGACGTTAAGTAAATCAGTGGTAGCACATTTAGAGCTTAAGCGGAAAAACCGTGAACTTGAACGTACTAGCCAATTCAAGTCTGATTTCCTGTCCTATGTTAGCCACGAAATCAGAACACCACTTAATGCTATAAACACGTTTAGCCGTCTTCTTGAAGGCGAAGCTAAAAAGTTAGATCTCCCCCCGTCTTTTACCACCCCGCTTTCACATGTAAGCCAAAGCGGCGAAAGGCTTCTAGAAATTGTAAATTCGGTGTTAGATATCAAGCAAATAGAAGCCGGTAAAATGCGCGTAATGGCACGAGCGGTGAATACAAACGACTTCTTTACACATCTTTTTTCGTTAACTAAGATTCGCGCCGAAGACAGCGGTATTACCTTTTCCACCAGCATTGATAAATCGGTGCCCGACTCGCTATTTTTTGATGACACCAAGTTTGGACAGGTTGCACTAAATTTACTGTCTAACGCCATTAAATTTACCAATAAAGATAAGTCTGTAAGAGCGCAAGTAAAATACAAGGGTGGAAAAGTTATATTCAATGTCATAGATGAAGGCATTGGTATTAGCGAAGACGATCAAAAGCGACTCTTTGAGCCTTTCGAACGGATGGGTAACGCGCAAGAGATTAGTGGAACTGGCTTAGGCTTAAATATATCCAGGCGTCTTATCGAGCTTATGGATGGGACGATTAAAGTTAGCAGTAAATTAAATCACGGTACCCGCATAAGCGTAACCTTGCCCGCCGATGCGCTAAGTGCGAATCAGTTCGTTGAGGCACAACCACAGAGCTTTGTAGCACAAGTTAACATTGATAAATCTGCAAACGTGTTAGTGGTTGAAGACCACTATATAAACCAAGTGGTTATTCAAACCTTGTTTGAAAAATTAGGCGTGGCGCTTTCTGTGGTAAGCACAGGTGAAGAAGGGGTTGAATACGCTAGATCTAATCCTGTCGACCTAGTGTTAATGGACCTTAACTTACCCGGCATTCAAGGCGACGAAGCGACGGCACAGATAAAAGCTCACAAGCCAAGCTTACCTGTTGTAGCATTAACCGCTGACGTAATAACTGACTCTGAGTATTTGCGAGAAAGAGGTCTTGATGACGTGCTAACCAAACCCATAGACAATAGTGAGTTAGTTCGTGTGCTGAATTACTATTTAGGGCAGAAGAATCACTAACGGCCATACACGCCAAGCACGGTTGCCTAATATGCAAGTAAGCGTTTCACCAGAAAAACAGAAAGCTAGGGCCCTACTTCGCAAAAAGCTTCGCGAAGCGCGCCGTAATTTACCTGACGAACAGCATGAAGACGCTGCCCAGTGCATCGCGACTCAGCTAAACACCCTTCCCTTTGTTAAAAGCGCAACTACTGTAGCCGGGTACTTGGTTAACGATGGCGAAGTAAACTTAAAATACTACATCGAATCAACGTGGCAGTTCTCGCACAAAAAGTTCGCATTGCCTGTGCTACATCCTGTATGTAAAGGGCATTTGCTTTTTTTATCTTATACCCCCAATTCTTTGTTAATTAATAACAAATACAATATAGAAGAGCCTGCATTGACCTGTGAAGCCGTCATACCTGTTACACAATGCGATGTTATTCTTATGCCGCTAGTGGGGTTTGATACAAGCGGAAACCGCTTGGGTATGGGTGGGGGCTATTACGACCGCACCTTAAGCTTTACGCAACGCAAGTTGAATACTCAATCGGCCTTAAACCAGCATACGCCAAAATTGGTAGGTATCGCTCACGATGTGCAAGAAGTTGATGCCCTGCCCATTGCGCCGTGGGATGTGCCCCTCGATGCTATCGTGACCCCTTCTCGCACACTTATATTCACTAAACCGTAATTTCACTATATCAAATTGAACCTATGAACTTATGGGTTCATCTGCACTTATAAGTTACACTTGCAAGCATAATAAGTTGGAGAGTAACCATGGATCAGAACGAAAAAAAGCAAGCCGTAGCCAAAGCAGCCATCGACTATGTTGAAGCAGACAGTATTGTCGGTGTGGGTACGGGCTCTACTGTTAATTTTTTCATAGAAGAACTGGGCAAAATTAAGCACAAAATTGAAGGCGCGGTTTCAAGTTCAGAGGCATCTACCGAGCGCTTGAAAGCCTTGGGCATTGAAGTTTTCGAGTTGAATGAAGTTAGTAACCTTTCAGTTTATATTGACGGTGCCGACGAAGTTACCGAACACAAGCACATGATTAAAGGCGGCGGCGCCGCTCTGACCCGCGAGAAAATTGTAGCCGGTGCCGCTACCACGTTCGTTTGCATTGTAGATGAAAGTAAGCGCGTACCTGTTTTAGGTGACTTCCCACTTCCTGTAGAAGTTATTCCAATGGCTCGCTCTTTTGTCGCTCGCGAACTGGTAAAACTGGGTGGCGACCCCGAGTATCGACAAGGCGTTGTAACAGATAACGGTAACGTTATTTTAGATGTTCACAATCTTGAAATACTAAACCCACGTGAGTTAGAGCAAAAAATCAATAATATTCCTGGGGTAGTAACTAACGGTATTTTTGCGCTACGTGGCGCAGATATAGTGTTAAGTGCAACCGACAGTGGTGTTGAAACCTTTAAGTGATTCGGGCGGCTTAACCGCCCCTATTCTAGTGTTTTGTTGAAAAGCTAAGCGAAATACTGCTTTTAACTTAGCGCGTTTTCTGTTAATTTCCGTTTAGACGTCTAGATGTCTTAATTAATAATATTTTTGCAGCTAGATGTTTATGTTGCTTAAGGTTATGAACCTTTTTTATTAGAGCAATTAGCGTAACTAAAACGCTAGATAGCAGGCGCTAAACCAAGGCTCTGTTGCAAATAAGGTAGTGCATCTTTAAATGTTAGCTACTGAGAATTTATGAGATGCTATGGTTGGCACTGCCAGAAACCCCAATTAAATCAGCGAGAGATAGCGAGTTCATGAGCAAAGTTTCATTAGAGAAGGATAAAATCCGAATTTTGTTGTTGGAAGGTGTTCACCAAAGTGCTTTGGAAACACTACAAAGCAATGGGTATAGCAACATTGAATTTCTCAAAACCTCTCTTCCTGAAGATGAGTTAATTGAGAAGATTAAAGACGCCCACTTTGTTGGTATTCGTTCACGTACACAGATTACCGAGAAAGTAGTTGATGCGGCACAAAAACTTGTTGCTATTGGTTGTTTCTGCATTGGTACCAACCAGGTTAATCTTGAAGCTACGCAGCGCCGTGGTATTCCCGTTTTCAACGCGCCTTTTTCTAATACTCGCTCGGTTGCAGAACTTGTTCTTGGGCAAATTATTCTTTTGCTTCGCCAAGTGCCTAGCAAAAACGCCAAAGCTCACCGCGGTGAATGGGAAAAAACCGCAGTAGGTTCGTACGAAGCTCGCGGAAAAACTTTAGGTATTATCGGCTATGGCCACATAGGTACACAGCTAAGTATTCTTGCTGAGCACCTTGGTATGCGCGTTCAATTCTTCGATATCGAAGACAAGCTAGTGCTGGGTAACTCAGCTCAGGTGAAGTCGCTTGAAAAGCTACTTAATACCTCTGATGTGGTATCACTACACGTTCCCGAAACGCCGCAAACCCAAGATATGATTGGCGAAAAAGAGCTGTCTCAAATGAAGAAAGGCAGCATTCTTATTAACGCATCTCGCGGTACTGTGGTTGATATTGACGCACTTGCCAAAGCACTGGAAAGCGGTCACCTTAATGGCGCAGCAATTGATGTATTCCCAGTAGAGCCTAAGTCTAATACTGAAGAATTTGAATCGCCGCTTCGCGCGTTCGACAACGTTATTCTTACGCCACACGTTGGCGGAAGCACGCAGGAAGCACAAGAAAACATTGGTATTGAAGTAGCGGGTAAGTTAGCAAAATACAGCGATAACGGCTCTACGTTGTCGGCAGTTAACTTCCCTGAAGTATCACTGCCTGAGCACACAGGTCGTTCGCGTTTGCTGCACGTACACAAAAACCAGCCGGGCATTCTTACGCAAATTAACCAAGCCTTTGCGGAAAAAGACATCAATATTGAAGCTCAGTATCTACAAACTAATGCTGAAATTGGTTATGTAGTAGTAGATGTTAAAGAAGACCGCGGCTATGAAGCACTAGCAGAACTTCAACAAATAGACGGCACTATTAAGACCAGAATCCTTCATTAAACAAAACGTTTAATAAAACACTTGCTTGATATTTAGTTAAAAAAAACGCTGCAAATTTGCAGCGTTTTTTTGTATCTGTACTTTTGTTTTACTTAGCAATGCACTGGTTCTAGCGCCTATTCCAACAACACTATGGCATCAGTGTATAAAGGAATTACCTAGGTAAAACATTTAACCGCCTCAACGCACAACCGAGCAGTCAAGGCGCTTCAGCAAAGCTTAAAAGAAGTTGTAAACTAGGCTTACTGCAGTTTCTGTATCAAGTTTTTCTACGTCTTCATCAACGTTAGTGTTGTGATCTAATTTGAACGAAAGACGCATAGAAAGGTTCCCACTGATCGTAGCAGTAAGTGCAGATTCAGCACGTGACTTCGTGTTGTCAGAGCCCACTTCAGTACTCACGGTTTGCGTGAATTTAGCAGTGTCAGAAATTTTCCAAGAATACGCTGTTGATGCACGAACAATCATGCTATCAAGATTTTCATCTTCTTGTGTTTCGATGAACGAGTAACCAGGACCAATTGAATATTCTAGAGTGTGGCGATCATTCTCTAGCACTTTTTGGTTCCAACCCGCTGCTACCGTTGCTTGGTAGTTAAAGTTGCTAAAGCGGTCGTCTTCATATGATGCGAAGGCAAATAAACGGTTATCAGGGTTTTCTAGCTTATAGTTACCCTGCGCCGAGCCGAAGAACTTTTGCGCAGATGTGTACTCAACGTCTTCGCCATTATCATCTTCTGTAGTCTCTTTTTTGTATAGACCTTCAAGGGCGTAGTCATTGCTCCAATTTTCTAACTCTTGGTGTGCGGTAATACCCGCGCTGATTGAAGTCGTCTCAGTGTTACCTGATGTAGATATGAAGCCAAGCTCCCCTTCCATTGTGAAAGGTTTTACTTCTTTAGCTTGAGCGAATACGGCAGGAGAAAGAGAAATTGCAACTAGAGATGCAAGCACTTGCTTTTTCATTGAACAATCCTATTGATTATCGGTCCATTCGTTGTACACGACACCTTAAGTACTGCAAGGCGGTACAACACGAGTTTTAAAAGAGGTCAGCTAAATAGCGTCGAAAAATAAACCAACGCTACAAACAATGGTGCGCAGTGTACATTTTCAACGCTCTCAGTCAATCCACCCGCGGTAAAAAGCCGGTTTTAAGCCTTAAATTTACACTAATTGACTAAAAAAACTGATAGACCAATGCTACAGATGTCTCTGTGCTTAACGCTGCGACATCTTCAGGGGTGTCGGTTTCATGATTTAGTATAAACGAAAGCTTCATCGCTAATGAGCCGAATACATTTGCTGAAAGTGAGGTTTCAGAACGGGACTTGGTATTTTCTTCACCAGCTTCTGTGCTCACAAATTGACGCAGTTTGGCACCCGAGACTCCAGTGATATTTGTACTCGGCTGATGCGCGTACTATTACCCCGTCGTTAACAAGATTATCGCTGTCTTCTTCTGCTTCGATAAAGGTGTAACCTGGCCCTACACTATAACGAAACTCACTGTCTTCGTTTCGCCAAACGCGCTGGGACCAACCTGCGGCTAATGAAGCTCGGTGCTCATACCCTGTAAATTTATCATCTTCATAGTCGCCGTACATAAAAAGGCGGCGGCCTGGCGTAAGTAGCTTATAGTCGAATTGCGCGCTGGTAAAAAAGCGCTGTGCGCTTATGTCGCGCTCTGTGGTAGGCGTGCCGCTTTCTTTGTAGAGCAGCTCAGCAAAATAAACACTGCTCCAATTTTCGGTTTCATGATCGGCATTCACTGCCGCTTTCACACTCGCAGCAGACGTATTGCCTGTATTGAGAAGTACACCCAGTTCTCCATCCATTGTAAAACGGGGAATTTCGTCATCAGCGTCTGGAGTAAAATCGGCGTGATAAAGGGTCTCAATAAGGTCTCTTGCATGTGCTGAGAAACACATACCAATACAAATAGCACCTACAACAACGTGCGGCCGGAAGATTTTTGTGAACATAATCTGATTTTACGTCGAGCTTTTTAGTTATTAGATTACGTCTAAATAAGACGCTTATAATACCAATCCTCTGGAAGAACTTTACTGTGTTTTACAGTTTATCAGTGCTATAACAGAATTGAGGCACTGAAAGCTCAGTGAATAAGCGAGACAATTTTTGCTGTTTCTTGCTCAGCATATTCAATTGAATTACTTATCACTTCCATATCGAGACTTACTGTATTGGCTATCTCAGGCGTAAAAAGTTCAATGTCAGCATAACTTTCTTTATCAAGTTGACTAAGCGTTATTCGACTAGAAAGAGCAAGGACGCAGATATCAACATCAGAAGCGTACTTTGCTTCGTCGTTCATAAATGATATCGGATAGTACAAACCAATAGGCAAGTGCCATTTTTCCAGTATGATACCGCTACAATGTGCAAACGTAAAACCGAAATGAGCTAACTGTTCAGTATGTGGCAACTCGCTTTTTTGTGCGTGACGGTAATCGTCATAACGCTTGGGTTCTTTCTTAGCGACAATGAGCTCACTTAGATTCTGAAGAATTCCCATTACAAAAAAACGTTCAGCGCCGCGAATATTCAGTCGCATCGCTAGACTTTTCGCGACCATGCCGCAATAAACAGAGGCATGCCAATGCTTGTCTAAATCAATTAGCAATGTATCGAAGTGCTTAAAGGCAGTGGTTGCCGTTTCAGCAATCACTAAATTATAAAGCGCTTCGCCACCTATTACGTTAATCGCTTTTGTCAGAGACGCGATTTGAGAGGGAAAACGAAAAAGTGAACTATTGGCTAGCCGTAAAACTTTAGCAGTAAGCGAAGGGTCGGCACTAACTAATACAGCAATCTCTTCGATACTAGAGCGAGGATCATCTAGCGTTGAACGCAAGCGAACGCATATATCGGGTAACGTAAACGATTTTGTAGCATACGAAACATACTTATCTAACGGCATCAAAAAATTCTCTAACTCTTTTTAACTTTTTTCAGGCGGCTCATTGAAAAGAGAAAATTGTTCGGCTGACTCTTCACTTTTTAGCTCTTGCGCTTTGCGTAACTTCGCCAATACGGCTTTTTCACGTCTTACACACGCACTGATTATTTTTCGTTTTGTCGCATCATCAACTTTGAGCCAATAAAGGCGTTCATCTCGACTTCTGTAACAGCCTTTACAAAACCCTCTTGGACCAGACTCGCAGACACCAATACAAGGGCTTGGAATTTCAAAAAACTCAAGCTGTTGGGACTGCGCTTTAGGGTCCTTCATTTCAGGCTTGCCACCTTAATTAATAAGCGTTAAGCGCTGAAGTACTCAGCACTTCTTTAAATTAAAACGTATACCCGCAAATCTAGCCACTAGACATTAGCAGTAATCTAATACATAAAGTGCACAAATGCGTGAACTCGCCGTGTCTAGTCAATTCACGTTGCCAGTCTTAGCATAGCATGAATATCAATCTACAAGCGTATATTCAATGGTAGACACTACCCGCACCTTCTTAATGTGAGGATGGTGACTATCGCGGCTTGAAATACTGAACTGCCCTTGGTTGGCGCGTTTAATTTTACCCAATGTACTGTTTGAATCTTTGGCAAACTTTTCCGCCACCTCTCGAGCATTAAGCGTAGCTTCTTCAATCATTTCAGGCTTTACTTCATTTAAGCGGGTGAATACATAGTCAGGCTGTGCACGATAGCTTTGGTCTGATAATACAATACCGCTTTTAATTAACTCCCCAATTTGCTGCATGAGCGCTCGCACTTTTTCGACATCATTTGAAAAGACAGTAACGGTTTGAATGGCGCTGTAGCGAAATGGTGCTTTTTCACTACTTCCATATTGTTGTGCCAATTTGTCATTTATTTCAGGCTTTCCAATAGTAATGCTTTCTGCTGAAATGCCCTTCTCTTCTAAAAAGTTAGCCACCTGAAGGCTATTCTTTTCGATATGTTCATACAGTTGAGGTAAGTCATTGCCCGCATCAACAAATTGAATAGGCCAAATAACCTGATCTGCTATGTACTCTCGCTCCGACAGTCCTTTTACGGTAACTACCCTATCCCACGTTTGCATATCGTTCATTGACGATGATACCTGAACACCAAGCAAAGCCACCGCAACCACCATGCCCAAGGCCATTACTAACGCCGCACCTATTTTCATTCGAATCTCCGTTTATCTGCTGTACTTTTTAACTTTATCTTAAGGATGCAGGGAAATATAAGCATTTAGATAATGTAATACGAGATAAATGCTGACCAAAGGTGGCAAAAAAAAGGCCACTCAAATGAGTGGCCTAAAGAGCCCCTTAAGAGGGCAACGCTTGGGTAGACGGGAGAGTTAACCTTTACGCTGTATCAGGTAATAAAATACCGGAGTTAAGATAAGTCCAAATACGGTAACACCAATCATGCCAGAGAATACTGCCACACCCATGGCTTGACGCATTTCAGAGCCGGCACCGGTCGATACCGCCATTGGCAGCACACCCATGATGAAAGCAATGGATGTCATGAGTATTGGCCGAAGACGTAAACGGCTAGCCTCTTTAATGGCTGAAAGCGCGTCCATTCCTTTGTCTTGAAGTTCTTTGGCAAACTCAACAATAAGAATGGCATTTTTAGTGGCAAGGCCAACTAATACAATTAAGCCTATTTGGGTAAATATATTGTTGTCGCCGCCATAAACTTGCACACCAATAAGGGCGCTCAGCAAGGTCATAGGTACAATCAATATGATTGCCAGTGGCAAACGCAGGCTTTCGTATTGTGCAGCCAGTACTAAGAACACCAAAAGCACAACTAATGGGAATACAAACGCTGATGCATTGCCCGCTAATATTTGCTGATAGGTGATCTCAGTCCACTCGTAAGTCATGCCAAGTGGTAACGTTTCAGCCAGTATTTCCTCAATAGCTGCCTTCGCTTGGTCAGACGAATAGCCTGGCGCTGCTGCACCGTTTATTTCAGCGGTAACGTATCCGTTATAGTGCATAACACGGTCAGGGCCTGCACTGTGCTCAATGTTCAAGAATGAGCCAAGCGGGATCATCTCACCTTGTGCATTACGCACTTTAAACTGCGTAATGTTCTCAATATCCTGACGGTATTGGGCATCAGCTTGTACATTTACTTGGTAAGTTCTACCGAACAAGTTGAAGTCGTTCACGTATAACGAACCTAAGTAGCCCTGCATGGTGGTAAACAAGGTATCGATGTTTACACCTTGGCTTACCGCTTTTTCACGGTCTACATCTACATCGAGCTGAGGTACAGCAACAGTGAAGCTGGTAAATGCATCGGTAAGCGCTGGGTGTGCCCACGCTTTGCCAATCACTTCTTGCGTTACACGCTCAAGTTCTTCAAAGCCTAGGTTTCCTCTGTCTTCAACCTGCAAACGGAAACCACCAATGGTGCCTAACCCCATAACTGGTGGCGGCGGGAATATCGCCACAAAGGCACCTTTTATAGATCCAAAGTTCTGGTTAAGCTGGGCAGCAATGGCGCCACCAGATAGATCAGGCGTCGTTCTTTTATCAAAGTCGGTCAGGGTTGCAAACAACACGCCTGAGCTTGGACTATTGGTAAACCCGTTAATATTCAAGCCAGGGAATGCAATTGCATCTTCAACACCAGGGTGTTCCATAGCAATACGAGACATTTCACGGATCACTTCTTCAGTTCTGTCTAAGCTTGCTGCATTTGGCAGTTGAGCAAAGGCAACCAAATACTGCTTATCTTGCGGCGGAACGTAGCCTGTTGGTGTATTGGCAAACTGGAAGTAAGTAAGCCCAAGCAAACCTGCGTAAAGCACCATGATGATACTGCTTTTACGAATAAGCCCACCCACAGCACCAGTGTAGCGCTTTGAATTGCGGTCAAAGAAACGGTTAAACGGTGAAAATACAAAGCGACCAAACACTTTATCCATGCCACGAGTAAGCCAGTCATTCGCTTTGCCATGGGGTTTTAACAGCAATGCAGATAATGCAGGGCTAAGCGTTAATGAGTTAATTGCAGAAATTACCGTAGAGATAGTAATTGTTAGGGCAAACTGCTTATAGAACTGCCCGGTAAGACCGCTCATGAAAGCAGTAGGTACGAATACCGCAGCAAGTACCAATGTTGTGGCAATGATAGGACCGGTTACTTCTTTCATTGCCTGTACGGTGGCTTCAAACGGCGCTTTGCCTTCAGAGATATTACGCTCTACGTTTTCGACAACAACGATGGCGTCGTCCACAACAATACCAATTGCCAACACTAAACCAAACAGCGACAGTGCATTAAGCGAGAAGCCCATTAGCTGCATAAACGCGAACGTTCCCACAAGTGAAATAGGTACTGCAACGAGTGGAATAATAGACGCACGCCATGTTTGTAAGAACAGTACAACAACAAGTACAACTAACAATACAGCTTCAAGAAGTGTACTAATTACCGCTTCAATCGAACCGCGAACAAATACGGTAGGGTCGTAGGCAATTTCGTATTCAAGGCCTTCAGGGAACGCCTTAGACAGTTCCGCCATACGAGCGCGAACGTCATCTGAAATTTGGATAGCATTAGAGCCTGGTGCTTGGAAAACCGGCACCGCTGCCGCAGGGTTATTGTTAATAAGTGAACGCAGTGCATAAAACTCTGAACCTAGTTCGATACGCGCAACGTCTTTAAGACGGGTTATTTCACCATTCTCACCCGACTTAACAATAATATTTTCAAATTCGGCTTCATCTTTTAAACGGCCGCGCACATTGATAAGCAGCTGAAATTCGCTGGTACCCGTAGGCTGTGCACCAAGACTACCTGCCGCCGCTTGCTGGTTTTGGTCGGCAATAGCTGCTGCCACATCGCCAGGGTTTAACTGGAGCGCAGCCAGTTTGTTAGGGTCTAACCATACTCGCATGCTGAATTCACCAGCACCGAACAGGCGCACTTGCCCAACGCCATTGATTCGCGCTAGCTCGTCTTTGACAAACTGATCAGCATAGTTTGAAAGATAAAGCATGTCATAACGATTATCAGGCGACGTCAGGTGCACTACCATGGTTAAATCTGGTGACGATTTTTCAGTTACCACACCTAAGCGCTGCACTTCTTGAGGTAAACGCGGTGTCGCGCGATTTACACGGTTTTGTACCAGCGTTGTGGCTTCATCTGGATCCGTGCCAATCGCAAACGTTACCGTTAAGGTCATGCGGCCGTCGCTGGTAGCTTGAGAAGACATATACAGCATATCTTCAACACCGTTAATTTCTTGTTCTAACGGCGTAGCGACTGTTTCAGCAATAACTTCAGGGTTAGCGCCAGGATAATTCGCGGTTACCACAACAGTAGGCGGCACCACTTCAGGGTATTCAGTGATGGGCAGTTGCCAAACAGCGATGGCACCACCGATAAAAATAAGTAGGGAAAGCACGCCCGCAAAAATCGGGCGGCTAATGAAAAACTGCGAAATGTTCATTACTTAAGACCTGCCGTTGCTGTACCCGAGGTAAATGAACCACCAGATAAAACATCTTCATACTGCGCCATGTTTTGGGTTACTTGGGTAGCGTTATCAACACGTGACTGCCAGTTGGATAAGTTTGCAAGCGCATCTTCATCACCCATGGGGACTTTATTTGCGGCAACTTGTGCACCAGGGCGCACACGCTGTAGGCCATCAACTACAATAGTGTCGTTAGCGTTTAGGCCACTTGTGATAATGCGCATGCTGCCCACTTTGTCGCCTAGCTTAACCGCACGGTATTCCACTTTACTTTCGTCATTTACAACCAGTACAAACTTGTTATTCAGATCTGTGCCGATAGCTTTTTCTTTAATAAGAATGCCCTCTTCATCGGTGTCACCTGCCAATTTTAGATGCGCAAACAAGCCAGGGATTAAACGCCCCTCTTTATTATTAAAAACCGCGCGAACGCGAAGTGTGCCGGTACTACCGTTAACCTGGTTGTCGATAAAATCAATTTGACCCCAGTGGTTATAATCAGACTCGTTAGCAAGGCGCATTGCTACTGGCTGCTCGCTCACTGCTGTTGAAGCCGCTGATTTATCGGTTAGATAGTTTAGGTAGGTCTGCTCATCAATATCGAAATACGCATATAAACGGTCGGTCGATACGATGCGAGTCAACTCTGTTTGTCCAGCTGTAACAAAGTTGCCTTCGGTGATATTTGCACGAGATATGCGACCTGAAATAGGTGCTTCAACACGCGCAAAGCCACGATTCAAACGCGCTACTTCCAGCGCGGCTTGCGTTTGATTTAAGCTGGCTAGCGCTTGGTTTTTTTCAGCTAGGCGAGCATCTAACACTTCTTCAGAAACCGCCTGGGTTTTACGAAGTTTAAAAGCACGGCTATAGTTTTGCTCAGCCAACTGAACGCGACTTTTGGCTTCTTCAAGCTGTGCAGTCAATCGATCAACTTCTGCTTTAAACGTCCGGTTATCAATTAAGAATAGAGTTTGCCCTTGTTCGACATATTCGCCTTCGTCAAATGCAACAAAGTCAATATAGC
This sequence comes from Alteromonas sp. ABH4_454, assembly GCF_056311775.1. Classification (NCBI taxonomy): domain Bacteria; kingdom Pseudomonadati; phylum Pseudomonadota; class Gammaproteobacteria; order Alteromonadales; family Alteromonadaceae; genus Alteromonas; species Alteromonas sp. ABH4_454. Next base: position 4,086,816 of record NZ_CM149972.1, read on the forward strand.
CCGACACGCGAGGGCGAAGCGCAACAATTTGCGGAGACTCTAAACGACCTGTAAAATTATCCCACTCGGTTAAACGCTGAGTCACCACGGTAGCCACATCAACAGGAACGCCTGCATTTTTGTTTGCGCTCATTGATTGACTTGGATCCTGCTCGTCACCACCGCATGCAGCGACAAGCGCAGTTAGGCTGACTATTGCCAATAAACGGGTAAAAGTATTCATTGCAAGATTCTCTAAAAGTTAGACTAAAGTTTGATGCCGCGCATTATGCACACCCTCAAACAATAAAAATAATTATCTTTTTATATGAAACACATCACATGATATTATGTATTGGAGATCGGGCTAGAAGAGACAACTGCTTTTAAAGATTTAAAAGCATGGTTTCGTAGAGAAACTAAAAATAACCGTATAAAAAGCGTGAACTTAGGAAAATCAACGGTTACAGCGGTGGAGTGTACCAATGTCGCTCGTCGCATTCATTTGGAAAATAAATGCTTTTAGCTATAACCTATAACTAAACTATGTCAGTTAAATTACATAGCCAAAAACGAGGTAAACGGCAGCTTTTTTCATTGTTCGATTGATGAAAGCAGATTGTCCGCAATAGACACCGGAGACAACCATGCGTCCACATGATTTAAATTTATTGATGATTTTTGATGCCATCATGACTGAGGGTGCCATTACTCGCGCAGCTGACAGACTGTCGATGACGCAGCCCGCCGTTTCTAATGCCCTGTCACGCATGCGCACAGCATGGAATGATGAGCTATTCGTGAAAGACGGCCGTGGTATTCAGCCTACCTCTTTTGCTAAAAACTTATGGAGCCAGATTCAGGGGCCTTTAGGCGAGCTTGAAGTTGCCGTTAACCCAACTGACTTTAACCCTGCAACAGCAAAGCGTACCTTTCGTATAGCTGCAACTGACAGCATCGTTTCTATGGTGTGGGGGCCGCTACGCAAAGTTATTGAGAATGAGGCGCCTGGTATTAATATCCATGCTATTCCTAATTACGATATGGAAACGGATAAAATACTTAAAGATGCCGAAGCTGAACTGACCTTCTCTAAACACCAAGAGCCCGGCTCTGTAATTCGCTCTGAACATGTGCTTGACCCAAGCTGGGTTGTGGTAATGCGCCCCGATCATCCACTAGCAAAATCACAACTATCGTTGGAAGACTTTGTAGCAGCAGATCACTTGCTAGTGTCAGTGACAGGCGATGTAACCGGCCCAACCGATCAGGCGCTCGCTAATTTGGGCCTCAAGCGCCGTGTTGCCATGTCAGTAAACCAGTTCTACAACGCTACCCCGCTATTAAAAGAGAGCAACCTTATTTGTGTAGCACCATCGTTGGTTATGGAGAGAGAGATTTTCTCAGGTGAACTAGCAGTGTTTGAAACGCCTGTAGAAATTATTAGCTCCCCTCTATCTGTAATGTGGCATAAGCGCCAAGACCAAGACGCTGGCTTGCAGTGGCTTAGGAGCTTAGTGGTTAAATTTATTCGTGAGCGTGTTCAGCGCCACGAGATGCTACTGTCTCAGTGCTGCCGCAAAGCATATTGTGCCGATACGGTTAAACGCTTTATGGACCAGCGCAATATGGATTGTGAAGAGTTTACGCCCGCTCATTTAAATGCGCCTAGTAACGATGAAGAAGCGAAAGTCATAGCGGGAAAAGAGACGGCCTAAGTCTTTTAGTCAGTCTCAAAAAAACAGCCTAGGGTGGCTAACCATGCAAGCGCTTCACTTTCAGAATCACTGAAATAGCATGCTAAATTGGCTGTTGCATATACGCGTTCAAACTGACTTTTAACCAAAGCGGGTATGTCGGCGTTATTAGTGACAAAAGCACAAGCTTGCATACCATATTGCTTTCTTAGACGAACGGACTCAATTAAAGCTTGCTCGGCGTCTGGTGTTAAAATTCCCACTCCTTGTACGAAAATCAAAAAACCCCACGGCTGTCCACCTAGAGGTAAGGCGAGTTTTTTGACATCTTCGTGGTAGTGTTGAAAGAGCGCTTTTGTTACTACACCCTTTCCATCTAGGCGAATAACGTTTCCTTTAAGTTCAACGCTGTATTCGCCAAATTTTGATTGTACTTTAATTGGATCTTTAATTTTTGCTGACATCTACTACCGCTTAGTATTTCTTTCACCGAACATGGATATTTGAAATTAAATTCGAAATAAAGTGTAGTACAAAAAAACCCGCTTAAAAGCGGGTTTTTAAATAATCTAAAAAGAAAGTATTTTGAAAAGAAGCTAATTTACTTCTTTTTCTTTGCTTTAGGGTTTGGCAAGTCAGTAATGCTTCCTTCGAAGATTTCAGACGCAAGACCAATTGATTCGTTAAGCGTTGGGTGAGCGTGGATAGTCAATGCTACATCTTCAGCATCAGCGCCCATTTCGATAGCTAGGCCAATTTCACCAAGCATTTCGCCCGCGTTGGTACCTACCATTGCGCCACCGATAACACGGCCCGTTTCTTTTTCGAAAATCATCTTGGTCATACCGTTAGTTGCATCAGATGCAATGGCACGGCCTGAAGCTGCCCACGGGAAGGTTGCTGTTTCGTAGCTTACGCCCTGCTCTTTCGCTTCTTTTTCAGTTAGACCAACCCAAGCTACTTCTGGCTCAGTGTACGCTACTGAAGGAATAGCACGTGGGTCGAAGTAGTGCTTCTGTCCAGCAATAACTTCTGCTGCTACGTGACCTTCGTGAACCGCTTTGTGCGCAAGCATAGGCTGACCTACAAGGTCACCAATTGCGAAGATATGGTCTACGTTTGTACGCATTTGCTTATCAACATTGATAAAGCCACGCTCGTCAACGTTTACGCCAGCTGCATCTGCGCCAACCATCTTGCCATTTGGCTTACGACCAACAGCAACAAGTACTTTGTCGTAGCGTACTGGCTCAGCAGGTGCGTTCTTGCCTTCAAACGTTACATATAGGCCATCATCTTTAGCTTCAACCGCAGTAACTTTAGTCTCAAGCATGATGTTAAACTTGTCTTTGTAGTCTTTCATGAATACTTTCATGATGTCTTTGTCAGCAGCTGGAATTAGCTGATCTAAGAATTCAACTACATCAATGTTTGAGCCAAGTGCTTCGTACACAGTACCCATTTCTAGACCGATGATGCCACCGCCTAGTACTAGCATTTTCTCTGGAATGTCTTTCATTTCCAGCGCGCCAGTTGAGTCGATTACACGGTCATCTTCTGGGATGAACGGTAGGCTTACAGGCTCAGAACCCGCAGCGATGATCGCTTTCTCGAAAGTAATAGTAGTAACGTCGTCACCATTTTTTACTTCTAGAGTATTTGCGCCAGTGAACTTACCGTAGCCTTGTACATGCTTGGTTTTACGCATTTTAGACATACCGCCAAGACCGTTTGTTAGTTGGCTAACAACACTGTCTTTATATTCGCGGATTTTATCTAAATCGATGGTAGGCTCGCCAAACGTAACACCATGGCTTGCAAGGTGCTTCGCTTCTTTCATCACTTTTGCAACGTGAAGAAGGGCTTTTGAAGGGATACAACCAACGTTAAGACAAACACCACCAAGCGTGTCGCGTGAGTCTACGATAACTGTTTCAATACCTAAGTCAGCCGCACGGAATGCTGCTGAATAACCGCCAGGGCCGCCGCCCAGTACCACCAATTGCGTTTTAATTTCGCTCATTGTGAACCTCAATCCTGTTCTTGTAGGGTCATGCTATTACTTTTGTGTAATAGCATAACCTAAATGCCGTCAAAAAGGCTGATAAAATCATCGAAAATGTTACTGATATTGTAAACTTTTTCGGCCTTTTAATTAAAGTATGATTCTGCGTAAGTCAGTTAGGTTTGCAGCAACCTCAGTAGAGAATCTTGCACCTACTGCACCGTCGATAACACGGTGGTCATAAGACAGGCTAAGCGGCACCATTAAGCGCGGCTCGAATTCTTTACCGTTCCACTTAGGCTTCATCTCAGACTTAGATACACCTAATATGGCGACTTCTGGTGCATTTACAATAGGCGTAAACGCCGTACCGCCAATACCACCTAGGCTAGAGATAGTAAACGTACCACCCTGCATGTCGGCCGCTTTAAGCTTGCCTTCACGGGCTTTCTTAGATGTTTCGATAAGCTCGCGAGAAAGTTCTTCAATACCTTTCTTATTTACATCGCGAATAACAGGTACAACAAGGCCTCCCGGTGTTTCAACCGCAATACCAATGTTGATAAATTTCTTAATGATTAAGCTCTCACCATCGTCAGACAGTGATGAGTTAAATACTTCATATTTCTCAAGGGCTTTCGCTACCGCTTTCATTACGAATACGAGTGGCGTGATCTTAAGACCAGACTTGATCTTCGCATGGTAAGCGTTTTGCTCTTTACGGAAATCTTCTACTTCAGTGATATCGGCTTCGTCGAACTGTGTAACATGCGGGATAGTCGCCCAGTTACGGTGTAAGAACGGTCCAGAGATCTTCTGAATACGAGAAAGCTTTTGCTCTTCAATCTCACCAAACTTGCTGTGATCAACAGGTTTAACTGGCACGATCTGAAGTACGTTGTCGCCTACTGGCGCGCTGCCAGAAGCCGCAGCCGTGCGAGGTTTCGCAAGCTCAGCTTTCACGTAGGCCTGAACGTCTTCTTTCAAGATACGGTTTTTAGGGCCAGAACCGTTAACTTGAGTCAGGTCTACACCAAACTCACGCGCGATACGGCGGACGGAAGGAGAAGCATGTGCTTTACCTGTATTCTTAGCTTCTGGCGCTGGCGGCACAGGAGAGCGGCCTTGCGAGGCTTCTTGCTGTGACGCTTGTTTGGTTTCTTGTTGCTTAGGTGCTTCTTGCTTAGGTGCTTCAGCAGGCTTTTCAGCTGCACTTGAAGACGAACCGCCGCTGGTCTCAAGCTTAACAACCAATGTACCTTGCTTAACCTTATCACCCGTCTTGATAAAGACTTCCTTGATAGTACCTGCGTGGGTTGAAGGTACATCCATGGTGGCTTTATCAGTTTCTAGCGTAATTAAGCCGTCTTCTTTCTCAACGCTATCGCCAGCTGATACAAGTACGTCGATAACGTCTACTTCACCGTCTTCACCAATATCCGGCACAGCTACTTCAATGGTTTCACTGCTTGAAGATGCCGCTGGCGCTGATTCTTGCTTTTCACTTTCCTGCGCAGCCGGTGCAGACGCTTCAGAAGAAGCATCGCTAGACGCCGATTCACTTGAAGACGAGCCTGAACCCGCTACTTCAAGCTTAATAACAACCGTACCTTCTTTCACTTTATCGCCAGTGCTGATGAATACTTCTTTCACCGTACCTGCGTGTGTTGAAGGAACGTCCATGGTCGCTTTATCGGTTTCTAGGGTAATTAGTCCATCTTCTTTTTCAATGGTGTCGCCCACTGAAACCAAAACGTCAATTACGTCAACTTCGTCGTCAGAACCGATATCCGGTACTGCAACTTCAATGACTTCGCTGCTGCCAGACGCAGCAGGTGCTGCCTCTGACTTGCTTTCTTCTTTTGGTGCTTCATCTTGCTTAGGCGCTTCTTCTTGTGAAGCGTCGTCTGAAGATGATTCTTCAGCGGTGCTCTTATCAGAACTGTCGCCACCTGCAGCCTTCATTTCACCAATCACATCGCCTTCTTTGATTTTATCACCTACTGAAACAGACAGGCTTACAATCTCACCTTCAAACGGTGCTGGGATGTCCATTGACGCCTTGTCACTTTCAACAGTAACAACGCCTTCATCGGCTTCGATGTTGTCGCCTACGGCAACACATAGCTCGATAACTTCAACTTCGTCACCGCCTACGTCGGGTACGATAATCTTTTGAATATCTGACATATGTAAAATACCTTATCTGGCTTACGCGTAAAGTGGGTTAAGTTTTTCAGCGTTAATATCAAAACGCTTAATGGCTTCTGCTACCACTTTCTTCTCAACGTCGCCGCGCTGAGCTAGTTCGTAAAGTGATGCCACCACAATGTATGACGCATTAACTTCAAAGTGAGTACGCAAGTTTTCACGGCTATCGCTTCGACCGAAACCGTCTGTACCTAGGCAGCGGTATTCAGTTTCAATGAACGCGCGTACTTGGTCTGAGTAGTTCTTCACATAGTCAGTGGCAGAAATCGCAGGACCTGCATCTTTCGTAATTACCTGACCAATGTAAGGTACTTTTTGCTCAGCTTCAGGGTTAAGCATGTTCCAGCGCGCAACGTCTTGACCTTCACGGGCTAGCTCGTTGAATGAGGTCACAGAGTAAACGTCAGAAGATACGTTGTAGTCTTCACACAGAATTTGTGCCGCTTTACGCACTTCGTTCAAGATAGTACCAGAGCCCATTAGCTGTACGTTAAGCTTAGACTTGTCGTTTTCAACGCGCTCAAGCTTGTAAATACCCTTAATGATTTGCTCAGCAACATCATCACCTTCTGGCATTGCAGGGTGCTGATAGTTCTCGTTCATCAATGTTAGGTAATAGAAAATATTTTCATTGTTACCGTACATGCGACGCAGACCGTCTTGAACAATAACCGCTACTTCGTAACCGTACGTTGGATCGTAAGTAATACAGTTAGGAATTAGGTTCGCCTGAACGTGTGAATGACCGTCTTGGTGCTGTAGACCTTCACCATTAAGCGTAGTTCTACCTGCTGTAGCGCCTAATAGGAAACCACGTGCTTGGCTATCACCCGCTGCCCATGCAAGGTCACCAACACGTTGGAAACCAAACATTGAGTAGTAAATATAGAACGGAATAGTCGTAGCGTTACACGTTGAGTAAGACGTACCTGACGCTACCCACGATGCCATTGCACCTAGCTCGTTAATACCTTCCTGAAGTACCTGACCTTTCTTATCTTCGCGATAGTAAGCTACCTGGTCGGCATCTTGAGGTACGTATTTCTGGCCTTCGTTGGCATAAATACCTACCTGACGGAATAAGCCTTCCATACCGAAAGTACGAGCTTCATCAGGAATAATTGGTACTACACGCTTACCAATTTTCTTATCTTTCAACAATGCGTTAAGTACACGCACAAACGTCATCGTTGATGAAACTTGACGGTCACCAGAACCTTTTAAGATAGCATCGAATGCGCTTAGTTCTGGAACTTCTAATTGCTCTTCAGCCTGTTCACGGCGAGAAGGCAGGTAGCCACCTAGCGCTTCACGACGTGCGCGAAGGTACTTCATTTCTTCGCTGTCTTCGTCGAACTTGAAGTAAGGCAGGTCAGCAATCTTCTCGTCTGCTACTGGAATATTGAAACGGTCGCGGAACGCTTTGATTGAATCAACGTCCATTTTCTTAACGTTGTGCGCTACGTTTTGTGCTTCGCCTGATGCACCAAGACCGAAACCTTTAACCGTTTTAGCAAGGATTACTGTTGGACGACCTTTCGTATCAATCGCTTTTTGGTAAGCTGCGAATACTTTTACTGGATCGTGACCACCACGGTTTAAGCGCCAGATGTCATCATCAGACATATTCGCTACAAGTGCCGCTGTTTCAGGGTACTTGTTGAAGAAGTTCTCACGTGTGTACTTACCGCCTTTGGCTTTACAGTTCTGGTATTCTCCGTCTACTGTTTCACCCATAAGCTGAATTAGCTTGCCAGATTTATCACGAGCTAATAGCTCATCCCAGTAGCTACCCCAGATTACTTTCACTACTTCCCAGCCTGCGCCGCGGAACGTACCTTCAAGTTCTTGGATAATTTTGCCATTACCACGTACCGGGCCGTCTAGGCGCTGTAGGTTACAGTTGATAACGAACGTTAGGTTATCTAGGCCTTCACGAGACGCAAGACCGATTGCACCCAAGCTCTCTGGCTCATCACACTCGCCATCACCCATGTAGCAGTATACGCGCTGACCTGAACAGTCTTTAATACCACGGTTAGTTAGGTATTTAAGGAAACGTGCTGTGTAGATAGCTTGAAGTGGACCAAGGCCCATAGATACGGTTGGGAACTGCCAGTAGTCTTTCATCAAGTGAGGGTGTGGGTAAGACGACAGACCATCGCCCGCACACTCTTGACGGAAGTTGTTTAACTGCTCTTCAGTTAGGTTACCTTCCATGAAAGAACGCGCATAAATACCTGGAGAAATATGGCCCTGTGCAAAAATAAAGTCGCCGCCTTGATTTTCATTAGGCGCTTTAAAGAAGTGGTTGAAACCAACATCGTAAAGCATAGCCGATGATGCGAAGCTACCAATGTGGCCACCAAGCTCTAGGTCTTTTTTCGATGCACGCAATACAATCATTAGTGCGTTCCAACGAATAGCAGCACGGATGCGCGCTTCGATGGTCAAGTCGCCAGGCATTTTTGGCTCTTGCGCTGCAGGGATAGTATTGATGTAGGCAGTAGTAGCGTCATACGGTAAATGCGCTCCGCTGCGACGTGCTTTATCAATAAGTTTTTCGAGTAAATAGTGGGCGCGTTCTACGCCTTCCTCTTCTAAAACCGACTCAAGCGCATCAATCCACTCTTTAGTTTCTTGAGGATCTACATCTTGGTGCATCATATCAGACATGGTGCCATCCTATTTTTTGCTTATATAGAAAATCCTCCATTAGCATTGCCTCTATCTTAAAGGCGCTAAAAGAAGGAAAACTAAATTACGTTGTACTCACAGTGACCCAATCTGGCTCACCTGCTTTTGCAGTGGCACAGGAAAAACCTGACCGGCCTCTGCGAATGTATAGCTATCTAGCCCTTGTTACAGGTAATGCTAGGTAACTAAATCTCTAATCGCCGCAATGCGCGCTGTACGCGGGTATCGCGTTGATTAATGGTTAAAAGCGTTTTTTCAATAAACGCCAAATGCGTGTTACATGCCTGGCGGGCAGCTTCAGGATCGCGAGAAGCAATAGCTTCTACAATTTCACGACGCTGCTTCGCGATGTCTTCCACCGCTTCAGGGTGCGCAGCCAGCATGTCAAAGTTTCGTTCAATATTGTCTACCAGCATGCTTTGCATGGTGCTCATTACGTGCAACAACACCATATTGTGTGATGCTCTTGCCATAATGATATAAAACTGTCCTAGCGCCTCCGCTTGGGCACGCTTGCTTTCGTGCGCTTTGGGCGTAGGCACATTGCTTAATGCTTGCTTTAATGCATCGTAGTCTTCAGGTTGACCACGAAGTGCCGCGTAGTACGCCGCCATCCCTTCAAGGGCATGACGAAATTCAAGCAAATCGAATTGAGTTTCAGGACGCTGGCTTACAAGGTCCATGAGCGGATCTTTCATGGCTGAATTCAGGTTGCGATTAACGAACGTACCGCCGCCCTGCTTGCGCTCTACCAGACCGCGCGCTTGCAAATTACCAATGGCTTCTCTTAATGATGGACGAGATACATCGAATTCAAGCGCAAGCTCTCTTTCTGGCGGTAACTTTTGACCGGCCAATAGCGTACCGTCGAGTATCATTGACTCGAGTTGCTCGGTAATTACATCAGAGAGTTTTTTTCGCTGCTGACGCATGCGCTCAACGTATCCTTCTATCTATAACCAGCACTGTTATAACAGCGGTGAATGTAAAAAATAATCATGGAAAATTTAAACACAAACACAATTGGTAATACCATTTTACCTATCTAGTTTAAGGCAGATCGATTTCGAGGTAAATACTCCCAAGCATAGCAAAGCCTATGCTATTTGCTTGGTGTTAAGCTTTATTGTTGAATTTGTTAAGAAAAGTATTTACGTTAGAACTGGTCTGATGAGAAGCAAGGTGGGATATTAGTTATGCGAAGCGTCTGATCTACATACAATTAGTAAATAGACCAAACGCCTTTCTAAACCAAGTAGCTTAGTAAATGTTAAAAATATTGATTATGCCAAGCTGCCTACAAGGGTTAGCGCTGCCGTTATAACAAGTAGAAAAATAACATTACGTTTTGCTAACTTTACCAGCACTTGTGGCTCAACTGCTGCATTTTCAGCCTGTAACTGCTGTTCGTCTGGAGTTAGCACCTCGGCTTTCGAGGAAATTTGCGTCAGCACGTCGTAAGCAGGTACATCGAACTGGAGCGCGTGTTTTAACCATTCAGGTAACGCTCTTGAGAAGTGACCCATCATCAACATGCCGAAGGCGGTCACGCGAACAGGAATATAGTCGAGAGCGAACATCAACCTACCCGCAGCCACTTTTAAAGGGTGATTAGCGTCACACAAAGCCTCTGTGGTGCTTCTACTTAAGCAGTAAAACAGTGCGCCTGGGGCGCCGAATGCAATAAACCACAGCATCACTGCTGCGTAGTGCTGGTAGTTAAGCCAAGTAAGGTGCTGGCCAAAACTTTTACCTTCTGTGCCCGCACTGCCGTCGCTTTCAGTTTGACTTGCACAATGGCCTAGCTGGTCGGTATACATACTACAAGCCTGAAGATCTCCTCGGTCGGCGGCGTTTAGAAAGTTTTTATAAATACCTCTTAACACCGGACAGCCAATGCATATGAATAGCACTAAACTTTGCTCAATAAAGGTAAGGAATGCGCCAAGCAGCCAGTACTCAATAGCACCTAGCACAAGTGCCGGGACTAAAAGGTAAAAATAAAGCGCAGTAGACGATGCCTTTTTACCCTTATTCTCTCTTTCCTCTTCTCTCTCTTCATCCGTTTGTTGGAATTTGATTAAACCTTTATCTTGGAGAAAAGCGCGATATTGCGCGGCATACTTCTCAATATGCCAATTCGGTGTTTTTGTTATCAGTCGCTCAAGACTAAGAACTAACAATAGGCTCATTAACATCATAGGTATTGCGTTCCTTTTTTTCAGTAACCTAGATCAAGTGGTGTTCTATAAACCAGTTACGCGCATTCTGTATCTTGCCCAATCGAAAGCAACACCAGGGTCAGTTTTACGCCCCGGCGCTATATCATTATGACCTACAATACGCCCTAAAGTGATCCGAGGATAGTGTCGTGTAATAAAATCAGTGAGCTCGCCGAGTGCTTTATACTGCGCATCGGTAAAAGGCAATGTATCAGTGCCTTCCAGTTCAATGCCAATAGCATAATCGTTGCAGCGACTGCGGCCCTGGAAGCTTGAAAGGCCCGCGTGCCACGCCCTTTTTTCAAAAGGCACAAACTGCTCTATTTCGCCTGTTCGATAAATCACACAATGGGCAGAGACTCGCAAACCAGCAATTTCTTGATAAAAAGGATGATCGTCTGGGTTGAGCGTGCCGGTAAACAATTGTCGAATACCTGGCGTACCAAACTGAGAAGGCGGCAGTGAAATATTATGTATTACTAAAAGACTGACATCGGTATCGTCAGGGCGAGCATCATAATGCGGACTTTGGGTGTACTTCGCTTTGTTATAAAGCACCATAGTATTTGCTTCGGTAATTGATTTTCTGTTTTATAGCCTACATTGTATAGGGATATAAGTGTATAGGGCTAGAAGCGCTGCATGCCGTTGCTAGCTTAATATTTTATGCCACTGCTTTAATAGAAAGCTCTTTTGAAAACTTGTAAAGAAAGCTTGAATAGAAAACAGCATATCACTGCTATTAGTAAGGCAGTTATTAATAAGGTAAAAACATGAATGAACAACAAGACCCGACAACCTCAGCGGGCAAATGGATGGTTGCCCTTGCATGGATTTGCGGTTTCGGTTTACTTGTTTTTGTCTTCTCTGACTTACTTGAAAAACAAATTAACCCGAACAGCGAGCCCACGTCCGAACGCATTGGTTCACAAACTGAGGTACGCCTTAAGCAAAATCGCCAAGGGCATTATGTAACAACTGGTTATATTAACGGCGAGAAAGTCATATTTCTTGTTGATACGGGTGCTACTGATGTAGCGGTTCCCGCACACTTAGCCAACAAGCTTAAGCTAAAAGCCGGACGTGAGGGTTTAGCCAGCACTGCCAATGGCGTAGTGAGGGTTGCAGAATCAACAATTGACACCTTACGCATTGGCGAAATTGTAGTGCGTAATGTAGACGCAAACTTAAACCCCGGTATGCAAGATGACCATATACTGCTTGGAATGAGTGTTCTTCGCCAATTAGAGTTTACTCAGCGCGGAGAATGGTTAATATTGCGTACCCTTTAAATACACAACAGCACAGACCATAGCGATGAAAATGACATCACCAGACATGCAGGCGATTCGAGAGCAAGTATCAAACGCGCTTGTTGAAGATCTTGGCGGCGAATTAAATGCTGCAAACGACATTACCGCAAACCTGATAGATGAGAGCGTTAGCGCAAAAGCGACTATTATTACTCGCGAGCCTTGCGTGGTTTGCGGAATCGCTTGGGCTAATCAAGCATTTGCGCTTATTGACGAGTCAGTGTCGCTAACCTGGCATGTAAAAGATGGCGACAAAGTTGAGGCTGATACGGTTTTAGTGAGTTTGGAAGGCTCTGCGCGCGCGATATTAACAGCCGAACGTACAGCGCTTAACTTTCTGCAGACACTTTCTTCAACAGCTACAGTGACTGCCTTTTATGCCAAGTTTCTAGCTGGCTCTAACACTAAAATTTTAGATACCCGCAAAACTTTACCGGGTCTGCGCTATGCACAGAAATATGCAGTACGCTGTGGCGGCGGTCAAAACCACCGCGTAGGTTTATTTGATGCGTTTCTAATTAAAGAAAACCACATTTTTTCTTGTGGAAATATCGAAAAAGCCGTTAGCCGTGCTAAAAACATGATGCCGGGCAAGCCTGTTGAAGTTGAGGTCGAGAACTTAGCTGAATTCGAACAGGCCCTTTCAGCGGGTGCCGATATTGTCATGCTGGATAATTTTTCTAACGAACAGATCCAACAGGCAGTAGCGCTTAATAAAGGCCAATGTAAACTGGAAGTATCAGGGAACATTACTGATGAACGACTGGCATCACTTGCACAACTAGGTGTAGATTACATTTCATCTGGCGCCTTAACCAAACATGTTCAGGCGATTGATTTGTCACTTCGAATTACTTTGTCGTAGTAGAGCAGTTTAGAAGGTGCTTTAGTCAGCTAACTTGTTGTCAACACCTTAGTTAGCCGCTAAGCAAAAGCGTGAGTTGTAGTATGATCAAAAATACTAGAACTCACGATCATTCCCAGTTATTTCTCATCATGTTTTTCTGTGTATAGATAGATATACGTAGATAAGTCATTAACTTTTATACGAAAGTACAAGTGATAGCGCCTGCCATAGCGCAGCTATCCATGTCATACTGCAAAAGCTAGACATACGTATATTTGCCTATACTTGTCAGTAACAAATAAAATTCTATACTGAGTATCAAGTACCAGGGGCGTTAAAAAGGACGACTCGGGTATAGACGTCAATTTGAATTAGATTTTAAACTTTACGTGTTATACACGTCCCGGAGAAAAACCATGATGAACATGAATAACAAAAACCAAAAAGGTTTCACACTAATCGAACTAATGATTGTTGTAGCAATCATCGGTATTCTTGCAGCAATCGCATTGCCTGCTTATCAGAACTACACGCAAAAAGCGCGTTTTACTGAAGTTACTAATGCGACGGCAGCGGTAAAATCTGCTGTAGAAGTTTGTGCTCAAACAACAGGTGACCTAGCAAACTGCGTCCAAAACTCTAACGGCATACCTGCAACGGTAGCCGCATCTGCAGCAAATGCTAACCCAGATATCGTGGGCGTTGATACTGGCGCTAACGGTGTTATTACCGCGACAGCGCATGGTGATATGGACGTTCCTGCACCAGGCACTTATGTTCTTACTCCAGCCCTTAACGGTGGCCGAGTTACATGGACAGCGGCCTGTAACCCAGCAACTCTTTGCTAGTTTGCATTTTTTGAGCAACCGAAGGCCCAGTCTAGAGCTGGGCTTTATTGTTTCAATAAGGAAAGACTGTGGCAAAAGCTGTAACTACATTTACCTGGCAAGGAAAAGACCGACACGGGCAGGCGCGCAAAGGTGAAGTGTCAGCAACGTCGTTATCGGAAGCAAAAAACCTACTCCGTCGCCAAGGTATCTCAGCTAACAAAGTTAAAAAACTCGCTAAACCCCTGTTTGGCGGCGCAAAGAAAATCACGCCAGCAGACATTTCCGTAATCTCACGGCAAATCGCTACTATGCTTGCCGCGGGGGTTACACTTATACAGTCCCTTGACATGATCGCACAGGGTCACGCGAATTCATCAGTTCGCAAACTTCTTGGTGAAATTACTGAAGAAGTTAAATCAGGTAATCCGCTTTCTTCAGCACTAAGAAAACATCCTCTTTACTTTGATGACCTGTATTGCGATTTGGTTTATACCGGCGAGCAATCAGGTGCCCTTGAAACCATTTACGACCGCATAGCCACCTATAAAGAAAAAGCTGAAGCACTAAAATCAAAGATCAAAAAAGCGATGTTTTACCCTATCGCGGTTTTGGTAGTTGCTTTTATTGTTACCACTATCCTTCTTATTTTCGTTGTACCTCAATTTGAAGAAATATTTAGCAGCTTTGGGGCTGAGCTTCCTGCTTTTACCCTGTTTGTACTCGCTATTTCCCGATTTGTGCAAGACTACGGTATTTTTATTGCTATGGGTGTTGCTGCTGCAGGCTTTATGTTTGTGCGTGCTCATAGGCGCAGCCAAAAGTTGCGCGATAGTGTAGACCGCAATATTTTAAAAATTCCAGTTATCGGTGAAATACTTAAGAAAGCCAGTATCGCCCGCTTTACCCGCACTTTGGCGACTACCTTTGCAGCAGGTGTTCCGCTTATCGGCGCGCTTGAATCGGCCGCGGGTGCATCCGGCAACGCGGTGTATCGCGATGCCATTTTATATATAAGAAAAGAAGTAGCAGGCGGTATGCCTATGCATGTGGCCATGCGTGCTACCCAAGTGTTCCCTGATATGGTGACGCAAATGATTGCCATTGGTGAGGAATCGGGTGCCGTTGACGAAATGTTGAGTAAAATTGCCACCATTTACGAAGCAGAAGTTGACGACATGGTAGACGGTTTAACCAGTTTACTTGAACCTATGATTATGGCTGTACTCGGCGTGGTTATCGGCGGCTTGATTGTAGCTATGTACTTACCTATATTCGAAATGGGTAACGTGGTATAACTTGCACATATTGCTAGCTTTGTGATTATTAGTTTTACAATTATTAGCTCTATAAATGTGAACGATTTGGGCGACGCTTTTTAGTGGCCCCCATACACAAGGCTTAACACCCGAATTTTTCTAGCCACTATTAAAACTAAAAAGATCTGCACTTCATGGACGCCATAATAACACTTAGTCAGCTCTACCCTGCTGTATTTTACTCTCTTGTTTTTTTCGTAAGCTTAATGGTGGGCAGTTTCCTAAACGTGGTGATTTATCGTCTGCCTATTATGATGGAGCGCAGCTGGCAGCAAGAGTATGAAAGCTATTTTAATGACAGCGCAAGTGGCGGCACAAATGACAGTGAAAATGACGGCGCCACCACATCTGCCGATGACAAGTCCCCGGTATCCACAGATACATTCAATCTGGTAAAACCAGACAGTACCTGCCCAAGCTGCGGCCACAAAATTCGCGCTTGGGAAAATATCCCGGTTATCAGCTACCTGTTTCTCAAAGGCAAATGTGCCAAATGCAAAGTAGGTATTTCAATACGTTACCCGCTAGTTGAGCTTTTCACAGCTATTACCTGTACCTTCGCTGCGTATCAGTTCGGCGTAACCTCTCAAGCGCTATGGGCTGTGTTTTTCACTTATGTGCTGGTTGCGCTGCTGTTTATCGACTTAGATAAAATGTTATTACCAGACCAGCTAACACTGCCTCTGCTTTGGCTAGGTTTACTGTTGAGTACACAAAACATATTTGTTGGTACCACTGACGCCATTATCGGTGCAGCAGCCGGCTATTTAAGCTTATGGACTGTTTACTGGCTATTTAAATTAGCTACTGGTAAGGAAGGCATGGGCTATGGCGATTTTAAACTACTTGCAGCGCTTGGGGCATTTACTGGTTGGCAAGGCTTGCCTGTTATTATTTTGCTGTCTTCATTTGTGGGTGCTATTGCAGGCATACTCATTATGGTCATTCAGAATAAGGGCAAGTCGTTGGCTATTCCTTTCGGGCCCTATTTGGCCGTGGCAGGCTGGCTGACGTTGCTTTTTAAAGAAGAAATCATCACTGCTTATCTAAATGCGGTGCTCTAGAAGCTAAACCTCAAGTAGTGCTCTAATTTTAAGGCTTAATGGTTATGGATAAACAACAGGTGTTTGTAGTGGGTCTTACCGGCGGCATAGGCAGCGGTAAATCAGCTGCTACTGCTATCTTTGAAAACCTTGGAATTGATATTGTTGATGCTGATGAAGTTGCTCGTGACGTAGTTGAAGTAGGTTCAGAAGGCTTACGGCATATTGCCGAGCATTTTGGCGAAACGATTTTGCTAGAAGATGGAAGCCTTGATCGCGCCGCCCTTCGCGAAAGAGTGTTCGCCGCCGCAGAAGAAAAGCATTGGTTAAACGGCTTGCTGCACCCCCTTATTCGCTCTCGAATGCAGCAGCTAATCAGCGAGTCGACATCGCCCTATTGTATTTTATCTGTGCCCTTACTGGTAGAAAACAAACTAACTGAAATGTGCAACCATGTAGTGGTGGTAGATTGTCCAGAAACAATGCAGCTTGAACGGGCATTAAAACGGGACGGCAGCACAGAGCAAACTATTAGAAGCATTATAGCTTCGCAGGCTTCACGTCAAGAACGTGTTAGCGCAGCGGACGATGTGCTGGATAACAGCACAACGCTAGAAGCGCTTGCCAGCCAAATAGCGACTATACACCAGAAGCTACTCAGCCTTGCTTCAGTATAAGCATAAGCGGTTTGCACAATAGCAAACCGCTTCTACCTCTACTTTTCATATCTACCTTTGCTGTCTGGCTTTTCTGCTTCTCTTTTCTATCTCACTCTGCTGCTTCGCTCTTCTTTTCCCCTGTGGGGCCTTACCATCCGCTTCTTACCATTTTTAACTTATAACGGGTCTTCCCGATCAACAGAGTTACTTTTTGAAACTTTTTTGAACAATCAGCGTCAAACTAAGCATTTGTCGAACAAGTAGACTTGGCTTAAAAGCCTTGATGCTTTAGGCTTGCTGTTATTCGCCGCACTACAAGGTCGTAGTGCAGTTTCTCTAAGTCTATGTGTTTTAAGGGGTTCCATGGGTAGCGCTGTATTCGAGTTTCCACTAAAGGAAAAAGTACGTAACTATTTACGTGTTGAGCAGCTGCTTGGTCAACTTAAAATAACCGCCAAATCAGAACACACGCACCTTCAGCTTGTGTTTTTTGAACAACTTTTCGAACTGCTCGACCTAATAGAAAGGCTCGATCTTCGTTCAGATTTAACTAAAGATCTTGAAGCTCACGAGAAGAATTTAGTCTATTGGTCAAAACACCCCAAAATAGACAGTACGGCGTTAGAGCAAGCGTTAAAAACAGTGCTTACACTAAAGCAAAAGCTGAAGACAGATCGCCGTTTTGGCAGTGCTCTTAAAGACGATAAACTGCTTAGCGCTATAAGACAAAGATTTGCCATACCCGGTGGCGCATGTAGCTTTGACCTTCCTAATTTGCACTTTTGGTTACAGCAGCCACTAGAACAGCGTCAAATTGAGATTGCACAATGGTTAGAGACTTTAGGGCTTCTTGACGATGCAATTGCGGTTAGCCTGTCGTTTATCCGCGAACGAGGTCAGTTTGTAAATGCGGTAGCAGAGAACGGCTTTTATCAAGGCGCAGCGGAAGATAAAAACGAACTGATACGCGTAAAGTGCAGCGTAGATGAAGGCTACTACCCAACATTAAGCGGCAATAAATACCGTTACGCCCTGCGATTTATGTTGTTTTCGCCGCAAGAAGGCCAAACTGGCGCAGTGGAAAACAGTATTCAGTTTCGTTTAGCGGCCTGCTAAAATCCGCCTTTATTCAATATTTTTCGTCTTGGGTACTTTCTTTGTTTATAGTTCATAGATTGTGCCGCCAAGACGTATTTCACTGGAGTCTATTATGGAAGTGAAATGCCCTATTTGCGCCAAACAGGTTGTTTGGGCCCCAACAAGCGAATACCGCCCTTTTTGTAGCAAAAAATGTCAACTTATCGATTTGGGTGAATGGGCTGCAGAAGACAGAAAAATTGCCGGCAAGCCTGCAGAGGATGCCACGCCAAAACATATAGATGTAGAAGAAATCGAGGCTATGTTGGCACAGCAGTCTGATAACTTTTTTAAACACTAAGACGCTAGTCAGTTATCTAAAAATCTACGCGAGGTAAGTGGGTAAACTCGCTCTCTCTGCTATTTTTCCTGTTTTCGAGCCACCTTCGCTGGTGTAGTATCAAGGCAATCAGAGTTAGTGTATTTAAGTTCAGATTTCGCGTTTCACTGCTATCGAAACCTGGTGCTACAAACACCCCGCTAGATTCGTATAAAAATCTGGCAACAGCGCTTTTGGTCTTCACCGGTTTTTGACTGTTAAAACACCGCTCTACCGCTTATTCACATTAGTAAAAAAGGAATATGAATGTTTAATTCTATCGCGCTTGTTGGTGGCACTCATGGCAATGAAACCAGTGGTATTCAGCTTATTCGAAACTGGCAACGGTTCGGGCTACCTTCGCGATTTAATGAGTTGAATGTTTCATTGAACATAGCCAACGAAGCTGCCCTTGCTGCTAACGTGCGGTTTGTAGAAGAAGATTTAAATCGTCAGTTTACCTTTGAGCGCTTATCTGATGAAAACACCGCTAAAGAAGCTGCACTTGCGAAATCGCTGAATGAAAAATTCGGGCCGAAAGGCAACTCAAATACCGATTTTGTTATTGATATTCACAATACCACCAGCGAGATGGGCGCCACGCTAATTATCCTAGAAGCGGATGAATTTCACGTTCAGTTAGCACGATTTGTTAAACGACAAATGCCCGAAGCGAATATTTTGCTGGAAGACGAAAAGCCTTATCTTGAACACGGTTATTTGTGTACTACCGGTAAGAAAGGTGTAATGATTGAAGTGGGCGGTCAGCCTCAAGGCGTATTAAGAGAAGATGTTTATCTTTTAACACAAACTATGGCCGAGGCCATTTTAGATTTTTGTGTAGCCTATAATAACCAAAGGATAGAAACAGACGCACTGCCTGCGTGTGAAGCCTTTCGCCTAGGTGAAAACGTCGGCTTTCCTTTAGATGAAAATGGCGCGCGTACCGCGATGATCCACCACTCATTGCAAGATAATGATTTTAAGCCCTTGCTACCAGGTTCTCCCATGTTTAGAACCTTTGATGGAAAAGATATCCCGTGGGATGGGGAAAGAGAAACTTATCCGCATTTTATAAATGAAGCGGCGTACTTTAAACTGGACGTTGCGTTTGCTACATCTGAGCGTATCACCCTTTAGGCAATACAGGTTGGTTACTCTGCAAGTTTCAAAAGTTAACGCCGAAATCAACTGGCGATATCAAAAAAACGCTGAAACGCTTAAAGCATTAAATAGAAAAATGCCGGTCAGAGACCGACTGGCACTTTTGTTGTAAGGTAGGCTTTCTCGCACGTCAGCCTAAGTTTCACGGCTCGCTCAACTTAAAGAAATGAACATAGGCCCTGAGTCAGAGTATGTTAAAAAAGCTCTATTTTAGGCTCTCGGGCCTCTTCAAACTCATTTTTCTCTTCAGATGAAGACTCATTAATATCGAAATGTATTTTACGCTGATCTTCCATCACATATTTTTCAAACATTTCTTTGGTGCTTAAATTAAACGACTCATCAAAATGCTCGCGGTTGTTAATGTAAGAAGAAAACTGCCCAAATAAACTTACAATAGCGTCTTGCTCTAGTTTCACATGCTCGGTGCGCTGGCGAATAATGTCTTGGAACTGAATTTTCGCGATGGCACCGCTTACTTTTACCGCAACGTCGGTGGCGCTTTGCGAGAAGCACGCCAGCATTTTAGGGTTTAGTTCTTCAAGCACACGATAGTGTTGCGTTATATTTTCAAGCGAATCAGAAAACCCAGTTAATAATTCACACGTATCGTTCGCACGTGTTGAATTAAGCATTTTTTCACCTTGAACATGTGCAGCGTCCAGCGCTGATTTTATGCCCGACTCTATTTTTTCAGCCGCTTCTGAAGACTGAGACGATAGAATGCGCACTTGTTCAGCTACCACAGCAAACCCCCGTCCGTATTCGCCAGTTCGCGCCGCTTCAATTGCAGCATTAAGGGCTAATAAATTGGTTTGCGAAGCAATATTTTTAACTAATTCGGTGAGTTCCTTTAGGTTTTCAACCTCACGCATTACCCCTTGAATGGCTTCAGTATCTGCAATCTGTTGCGCGCGCTGTGTATTAATCATTTCTTTTATATTAGACAGGCGCTGCGCCGCCAGATCAAACTCGGCTGCGCTTTTCTCCTTGCAATTGAGAGCATTCTTCTGACCCAATTCAACGTTGTCTATACTATCTTGAATACTGCTTTCAATCTCATACAGCGCTTTCATTAGCTCCATTGAGGCGTCTTCAGTTATTGCACTTATGCCATCCATTTGCCCTTTTAATATGGCTACGTAATCATTAACCTGAGCATGGGTTTCGCTTAACTGCGATGAAGTTTCTTGCAAATAGCTTTCTTGACGACTTAACTTGGCAGCAAACATGCGATTCTGTCGGTTTGCATACCAAGGTACAAAGGTCAACATTGCTAAAATAGTTGCACAGACTCCCCCCTGCAGGCCCATTATCTCTATAGGTATACTCAGCGACCCCACTACGCCTACTACTGTTACGGTTAAAAGCCCGCCCCAAAGTAAAAGCGAATCCTGCATGTTACCTGTCTTTTCCTTAAGCACTTTTATTTTCTCAGCGAGCACTGTTTCGTAATACTGCTTTGCTTTTTCAAGTACTTTCATGTTTTTACCTTATGCAGCTGGTACCAACTGCTTTACTACACCTAACAATTGCTCTGGCTCGACGGGTTTGACAAGCCAGCCTGTAGCACCAGCAGCTTTCGCTTCTTCTCGACGACTTTGCTGCGACTCCGTGGTTAACATCAACATGGGGGTAAACCTAAATTTAGCTTGCTGCTTTAGTGTTTTTATTAGTTCTATACCGTTCATACCCGGCATGTTTAAATCCGTTATTATTAATTTGGGCGATATGGACTCAAGTGCCGCCATCGCTGCCTCTGCACTTTCTGATTTTGTTACTGTATAGCCTGCCCGTTTAAGCAGCATTTCCATACTCATTAGCATTGTTGCTGAATCATCTACTAAGTGTATTGCGCTCATTGCATTACCTCTTGTTTCTAGCCGATTAATTGTTTACATAATTCAGTATAGTCGTGTGCGCCACGACTTTGAGGTGCATAAGTAAAAACGGGTTTGTTTTGAGCAAATGCCTCGGCTAATTTGATACTCTTTCTTATGGGAAGCAGCACTTTGTTGCGCCCGTAGCGTTCATACCAGCCACCAAGTTCTTGCCTGTGAAGCTTTAAATTTTGTTCAACCATTACGGGTAAAATGGTTAGCCTAGTCGCTCTAAACTTTCGCTCCGCCATAGCGTTTCTGCAGGCCGTTAATAATTTTTGCACGCCGTCACTGGCAAGCGGTAAAGGCGTAGCGGGAATAATAATGTCGGTAGCGGCTGATAGCGCGGCAATCAGTTGCGGACTCAGGGTCGGCGGTGTATCGATTAACACAATGTCGAAATGTGTTGTAACAGGAACTGAGTCGCACCAATTACGTAAAGTGTCTAAAGTAATGTTATCGTTCGTATTGGCCTTGTTCGTATCTACATTGGTTGCGTAAATATTTTCTGAGCATTTCACTACTGACGTGAAAAAGTGGCTAATTGGCAATTCGGTAATCTCGCTCTGTGGTGTACATCCAAGCGCTTTTAAGCCATGCATCACGTGTCCCTGATTATCAAGGTCTATGACCATAACTCGTTTACCCGCTTGGGCGAAACCATAAGCAAGGTTTACTACCGTTGTAGTTTTTGCTGTACCGCCTTTGCGATTAGCCACCGTTATTACTTTCATTCGCACCACACATTGCTTTTTTTATTCATCATTTTAGTGAGCCAAATCAGCTTTTCAGATTCTGGCCACACGCTGACTTTTGGCTTCTTTGCGAGCAGTACCTGATATACCGCAGTGTGTGCACTGACTAAGGCCTTTAAATTAACTTGCCTAGAGACCTCTTCGTTTAGCCAGGCAAACAGACTTTCTGCCTCTTCAATTTCGCAATGTCCGGTCATCACCGCCACTTTCTTTTTGAACGCTATAGGCATTTGGCTAACACCTCTTGTACATTGATGATTAACAGCACACGCCCGTCACCAAGCAACGCTGTTCCCGAAAAGTGCGCGTATCCCGCTAGCACCCCTTCAAGAGGTTTTTGAATAACATCAATACCCTCATGAAATTTATCGATGATTAACCCGAACTCTCCCTGTGGTGTTGCTACCACCAAAATTGAGTGCTCTTCTTTTCCCTCTGCCTCTTCAAAACCCAATGCGTCGCGCAGATTACACAGTGGTATTAGCTTTTCTCGAATAACAAGAACCTGTTCGTTGCGAATGCGCTGAATGTCTGAGGTGGGCACTTTCACAGTTTCCACCACCGCATCCATTCCCACACCAAACATTTGGTCGTTTACTTCAAACATCATTACACGGTTAACCGACATAGTTTGAGGTAGCAGCAATTTGAAAGTAGTACCTACGCCTACTTCGCTGTGCATTTCGATAGTGCCGCCTGCCTGGCTTACCATGGTTTTTACCGCATCCATACCGACGCCGCGTCCAGACAAATCTGAGACTTGTTCTGAGGTAGAAAAACCAGCAGCGAATATAAGCTGTAGGGCTTCGTTATCGTCTAGGCTCTCTAGTTGAGCTTCGCTGATGACCCCTTTTTGAAAGGCGAGTAGTTTAATTTTTTGTGGGTCTATCCCTTTACCATCATCGCGGATTTCAATAATTACGCTGTCATCAAGGGGCGTAGCAATAAGGTCAATACGACCCATTTCTGACTTGCCCGCTGCAATCCGCTCAGACGGTGACTCAATACCGTGATCAATGCTGTTTCTCAATAAATGAATAAGCGGCTCTGAAAGTGATTCAATTAAGTTTTTATCGAACTCGGTGTCTTCACCCTGCATACAAAGCTCAATTTTTTTATCGAGCTTCCTCGCTAAGTCCCTCACTAAGCGAGGATAGCGTTGGAATACATGAGAGACAGGTACCATGCGTATTTGCAATACCGCACTTTGCAGCGACTCAGTTAAGCGATTAACAATAGAAAAATGCGCTTTAATTTGCTTACTAAGCTTTCTGCTTCCTCCTTCCTCCTCGCCTTGTTTGGCCAGATAAGGCAATGAGTTTTTCGCCACCGTGAGTTCGCCAACAATATCCATTAAGTAGTCGATTTTAGCTTGGTCGACTTTTAGCATCTTAACTGCTTGGCGCTCGGTTTTTACTGGCTGTACATTGTCTTCTGCACTGCTTAAGGGTTTAGTGTCGTCCACAGCTTCAGCGCTCTCTGCTGTATGCTCGGTCTTCGATGCTTCTACTGATGTTTCTTCTGCGCTTTCTTGCTTTTGTACTTCTTCGGCTTGCTCCTTAATTGTTTCGTCATCTAGCGCATTACAAATGGCAACGGCCACGGCGTCTTCATCACTAAAGGTTTCGCCTAAGATATTTCCTACCAGCCCTGCGATAGAAGGAAACATAAACTCTGACTTATAGCTGTCTGAATTCAAAAGCGTGAGCTGTTGTGTAAGGATCGCTTTTTCATGGGGCGCTAACGTTTTTCCACACAGCATAGAAGCATGTGGTGAATTTCCTCCAGCTTCCTGTGGGCTATCGTCGCCAAGTTTGCCAGCCGTGCTGTCGGTAGAAGTACTTTCTGCGCTAAATGCAGTACTGTCCTTATCAATATGAGTATCTTCACTACCACTTTCATTGGCTTGCGCGTCCCGATTCAGAAAGTCGAGTTCGCCTGCTGTCGATAAGCATTCCAGCACCGCCCGCTTCGCATCATCAAAAAGAGCATCACTTACGTCCTGGGAAGCAAGCAACAGCCCTGCACTAGCGTGCACCTGCTCAAGATCATTCTCTTTCAGTGCATCCGATAACGTTTGATCAGCAATGAGGGCAACATTGTCTTTGATTTTATCTACGCAACTTGCTCTTAACGCTTGGCTAGTAAATACCGTAAAGGAATATTGCCCTTCGTAATAAGCCATGTGCTGCTTAATTGCGTCTGCATCTGCACAACCAAGTGCTTTGATATTGGTCACACAGTTGTAAATATCGGCATCATGGTTAAGTTCGGGCATATCTATGTTGAACGCTTTAAGACCCGGTAAAGCAAGCGCCACATTTATAGGGTCTTCACCCCGAAAGAAACAGCCTTCATCTGGCGTGTATTTAATATGGTAACAAAATGGCCCTTCGACCTGACTTAAAAGCTTAAGGTCAGCGTTATCACTAAAAACCGCCAACATGTCTCTTTGTTCGTCAGTCAGCGTTTTATCATCTGATGATGTCAAATCATTATGTGCAGCGTTATTTTCGTTACCAGGCGAGTCTAAACCATTAGGGTCGATAAAATGCCTTAACTGTGCCCCTAACTTAGCCGAGATGGGTTGCCACTGCTCTAGGTCTTGTGAGCCCACCTCTAGTTCGTCAAACCATATCGAAATTTGATCTAAGGCTTCAAGCAGTAGGTCGCCTATATCGTCATTAAAAGCAACTTCGTTCGCTCTTACACTATCGAGCAAGTCCTCTGCCGCATGGGCTAACCGAGTTAAAGGTTTAATTTCAAATAAGTCAGACGACCCTTTGATAGTGTGTAAATCTCGGAAGATTTTATCTACGCGTTCTGATGCTGGTCCCGACGATTGAATTGCTAACAGTTCTTGGCTTGCCGATTCTAAGTTTTCTCGCGACTCTCCAATAAAGACATCAAGTAATTCACTCATTGGCGCTCCCTCCAATCACTGCACTCACCACCGACTTCAGCATGTCTGCATCGACAGGTTTGGTCATGTAGTAATTTGCACCGCACTGATAAGCGCGCTCAGCATCTTGATTAGCCGACTCTGTGCTGATCATGATTATAGGCACTGCGCGTAAGGCATCGTTGCGGCGAATCTCTTTACACAGTCGATAGCCATCCATTTTTGGCATATTCACATCAACGAGGAACAAGTCGACCTGCGTCCCTATGGCTTTTTCTAACGCCTCTACACCGTTTTCTGCTTCTTCAATTATCCTGTCAGGAGTAGATACCAGCATTTTATGGAACATTCTTACCGTAGAGGCATCATCAACAATCATTACTGTTTTCATGTTAAGCCCCTCCAGCAAGTGGCTTTTGATAGGCAATCACATCGCCAAACTTGCGAACCTTGAACATTGACGAAATTCGACTCATCGACTCGCTGTGTCCCAAAAAGATATAGCCGCCAGGCTTCATGGCGTCGTAAAGCACGTGCGCCGCTTTTTTTCGAGATTCATCATCAAAATAAATAAGCAGGTTGCGACAAAAAATAAGGTCAAAATGCCGAAACTGCTTCATGTTGCTGCCCGACAAAATATTAGCCAATGTGAATGACACCGACTCACGAATATCTTCACTTAGCTGGTATTGTCCATTGACTTCTTTGAAGTATTTTTTGACGAGAGGCAGCGGGATATTCTGTACAGAACGTTTTGAATAGAGCCCTTTCTTTGCTGAAGCCAGCACGTTGCTGTCGATATCAGATGAAACCAACTCTACATCTCTGTGTGCTAGGCCTTTCCAATACTCAATAAGGTATATTGCAATGGAGTATGGCTCCTCTCCCGTGCTTGAGGGAACTGACCAAATTCTCAAATCTTCTCCTGGCGCACGGTAACCATCTAGCTCATCCATGATGTCTCGTACCATTGCCTCAAACTGGTATTCTTCGCGAAAGAAATAGGTTTCATTCACCGTCATCGAATTCACAAGATTTTGGAACTCTTCACCCGATGCTTGAAAACGCATATAGGTAAAATAGCCTTTAAACGTTGTGTGGCCCGTGGCTTTCATCCGCTCATGAAGACGCTTATCAACGAAGTAGCGCTTTGAATCTTCAAAGTGAATGCCCGTTTTTCGATAAAACATAGCGCGGAACCGTTCAAAGTCGGCAGCATCTATTTTTTCTAGCACTGCGTTACTCATCACCGCCCCTTATTTGGTTTCGTATCAATGAAATAACAAATTGGATATAGCTATGATTTGGGAATCGACTTTCTACGGTTTGCAATATCTCTAACGTAGATACGTCGGCAATTTCGGCGAGTTTATCTAGTGCTGTACCGACTACATTTTCATTGTCATCGTTAAGTGCAAACTGATGTAGCCAGTTTACTGCCTCAATGTGCGCCACTGCGCCAATAATATCCACACAGAAAATACGTGTATCGGGGTCATCGTCATGCATCAACATATTCACGTTAGCGGCGAATACATCCGGGTTTTGCTGCATGAGCTCTATAGCACCATTTCGAAGCTGTACATGTTCGCTCTTGAGCATAGTAAGCACTTGTGACGCGTGACTTTCTGACATGTCATGTTCAAGAGCACTAAAAAGTGCCTCGATGACGGTAGGGTCGTCTTCGTGTGGCAGTCTGCTGAGAAACACATCGTGGGCGTCTTCCTGGCCACTCAAATCTCTTACCGCCCATCGGCGAATGTCACAGTCGTCTGAACTTAAGTCGCTAACCAATTGTTCTGTAGTTCTGGGGTGTTCGCGCTTTTCTTCAAAGTCTTCAGAAATATTGGCAATAGGCTCCACTTTCTTTTTCAAACCCATTTTTACTACTCCTATTAACGACAAAGCGCATTTAATTTCGATGCGACCTGTGGACTGTCTAGTACAAAACTGGCGCAGCCTGCTTCGATAAGCTCTTTGGGCATACCGAACACGACCGACGTGGCTTCGCTCTCCGCGATAGTTGTTGCTCCTTCTTTGAATGCTTTACTCATTGCGGCAACCCCATCACAGCCCATCCCAGTTAATTGAACACACAGCATGGAAAGCGGCTTGTAGCAGTTGAGTGCGCTATCTACCATTCGATCTACACTGGGGTGCCACAAAAAGCTGGGGCTAGATGGTACAGGGCGCGCCGACACTTCACTGCCTACTTTTGAAAACGCCAGGTCCGCGTCCCCTTTGGCCAAGTAAACAGTGCCCGGTTGAATAGGCATTTTTCTATTCACTTCAACGACATTGAGTGGGCTAAGGCCATCTAAACGCTTTGCCAGCGCACTGGTAAAAGACGCGGGCATATGTTGAGAAATAACAACTGGAACAGGAAAGGCCGGACTCAGGTTTGCGACCAAATGTTCCAGCTTTTTCGGTCCCCCCGTTGAGACACCCACCAGTACTATTTCATAGGCCGCACTGCTCGTGTTTCGCACAACCCTTTGTTTGACAACGGGCGGCGTTTTAATGGTGGGACGCTGGGGTTTACCGGTTTTCGCTAACGCGTTTATTTTATTTACCAGAGGTACCGCTAAATCAGATATATCCCGCGTAACTGTACCACCTGTTTTAAGCACAAAGTCACTGGCGCCAAGGGCGAGTGCTTCCAAGGTGATAGTTGCACCTTTCTGCGTTAAAGAGGACACCATGATAATTGGGCATGGATACAGCTTTTTTAGCATGGCTAAGCAGGTCATGCCGTCCATTACCGGCATATTTATATCCAAGGTGATGCAGTCGGGTTCGAACTCTACGGCTTTCGTCAATGCCTCTTCACCGTTACGCGCCAACTGAACAACAAACCCTTCTTTTTCAAAGAGTTGAGTAAACAGCTTTCGCATTAACGCAGAGTCATCAACGATAAGTACTTTAACTGTCATACACTACCTCAATCGTCTTCTTAACACTGCTGTTGTGCCGCGGCTACGGCGTTGTCATTGAGTAACACATTGGGTTCGATGATCTGAATGATGCGCTTTTCGTCATTAAGCTTTATCAAGCGGTTTAAAAACTCAGACTGCATATCAGAGAGTGACGGCGCATTTTCGATGGTTTGTCTTACCACCGTTTTTACTTCCGCCACACCATCGACAATGAATCCCGTGCGCTGCTTGTCTTTGGTTAGAACAACAATGCGCTGGCGCTCTGAGGTTTCGCTGCTAGGCATACCCAAGCGACTGCGCAAGTCGATGACAGGCAGCACCGTACCACGAAGGTTCACAATTCCTTTTAAGTAATCGGGCGTGCTCGGCACACTTTCTAGTTTTTCAGGCACGCGCGTAATCTCTTGAGTATCGTCAATGCTCACGCCATATTCTTGCCCGTTAATCCAAAAGATGACGTATTGTTCGCAATCATCTTCATCGATAGTCACATCATTGCCTTCGCTCATTTGCGACTCCTGCTTGATATCGTCTTCAATGCTGCTAAGTGCGCTCATTAATGCACGACCGTAGATATTAGAAAGGTTAATAATTGACACTAGTCGTTTGCCGCCATCGCTGCGATATACTGCTTCTAGCAAGCCTGATTCCGCGCCGTCATTACATACCGAAGGTACACTCTCTAGCTCTGAAGCAGATATAGACACCACATTACTAACTTTAGCGACGACAAAGCCTACGCTGCCGAACTCACTGTTTTGCGTTACCACTATTCGCGAGGCTTCGTTGATATCGGTATGCATCATGCCTATAGCATTGGAAAGGTCGACAATCGGGATAATACGGCCACGAAGATTTACCAACCCCAACACTGCTGGCGCACTGTCTGGCAACTGAGAAATTTCTGAAGGTACTCGCACGATTTCTTCTACATCTTGGAGATGAAAAGCGAACTCTTGCTCTTCAAGAGAAAAACAAACTAGCTGCTGTAGACTGTCATCCTCTTCGGCTTCTTGAACTTCGTCGTTATCAATACGTTTCATTCCCGACAACTGCATGGCATTACCGTCCTGCTTAGTCACAGCTTGCGCCTTAGCAAGTGCAGATACATCTAGAATTTGCTCGACTGGCTGGTCGCTTTGTTTGATGATGCCCAGCATATAGTCATAGGCGATAGAGTCTGTCATTGCCGATTTATCAATGACCGTGTCGTTGGGTGCGCTGTACACACGGAGTACTCTATCGACCAAGAAACCAACGCTGCCAAGCTCAGACTCAACGACAATAACGCGAGTCACATCACTTGTTTGTGTATGGGTTCCCAGCAAAATCGCGCTTAGGTCATAAACGGGCAATACATTCCCACGAAGATTAGCTAAACCAATCATTTGCGGCGGCCCCAGCGGTACCGACACCATTGTCGGCACGCGAATAATTTCCCCTACGGACAACATAGGAAAAGTAAAACGCTCTTTGTTGACCAAGAAGGAGACAAACTGTTGTTCGCCGTCCGCCGCTTGTTCTGTATTGCGTTCAGGTTCGTCAAAAGTGTTATCGTTACTCATGAGGCAGCTCCCTCTTTAAAGCCTAGGGCGATGGATTAGCCGTTTTGCATTTCATCTGCTACTGAAGCGATTTCTTCAATAGACTTAGCCAGTATCTCCATGCCCTTACTTTGCTGGTCGGCCGCGTTGAGTGCCTGCTGACAGTTACTGCTCGCTTGCTCATTTGCTGTCGCAATTTGCTCAAGCCCACGCTGGGCCTGTGTAACTCCGGCAGCAATTTCTTCACCCCGCTCTTTCATCGCTTGGTTATATTGCACAACTTCGCTGATGTCAGTCGCAATTTGTTCGACATCTTGCGTCGTTTGCTTCGCTTTCATGACCTCTCTATACGCGCTTTCTGCAACGTTTGTTAAGTCAGTTTTCACGCTCATGGTTTGATCTTGAATGGCTTTGATGAGGTCTTTTATCTGCTCTACGTTTTCAGCCGCTTCATCAGCTAGGCTTTGAATATCTGCTGACACAACCGCAAAACCTTTGCCATACTCACCTGCTCGCGCCGCTTCTACCGCACCATTAACCGCCAGCATGCTGGTTTTCACTGATACTGTGGTGATAGTATCGATAACCTTATCTATTTGACGTGTCATGACTTCCATCTCACTGATGGCACTCACATTTTCCTTGCTAGTTTCAAGGGCGAGGTTTATGCCGCTAACCATTCCCTCAATCAACGCACGGTTTTCTTTAAGCAATCCAGTAATAGCATTCCCTTTCTCTAACGCTACATCACACTGCGCTGAAGCTTTGTCAACGCCTTCTCTTAACAGGTCGATATTTCCTACGGCTTGGTCGACAGAGCTTGCCGCTTGTTGCGAGCCATTATTAACTTGGGTCAGTGCAGTCATGATTTCACTGGATGAGCGATTGATTTCTTCAAGGGTTGCTGACAATTCTTCTGCTGACGAGGCCACCTCTTCTGCGCTCTTATTAATGTCTGTACTGTTTTTAAGCTCTTCAGTGATTATTTCTAGTGACTGTGCTGCCTGTTCGGCCTGAGATAAAGCTACGCTCTGCTCAGAGACATTAGATGACACTTCCTGGGCTGCAGTTGACTGCTCGTCGGCAGCACACGAGATTGCTTCTGAACCGGTTTGAATTTCTTTGGCTGCGGCATCCATACTCTTGACCTGTGCCTGTAGTTCACCTGCACCATCGGCAATACTCTGCATGTCTGATTTGATGGTTGTAAGCTGTTCGGTAACCGCTTCGCCTTTAGTCACTTCCTCAAGCGCTGCTTCTGAAGACGATTTAACCGCATCAGAGACTCGATTTGATTGCTCTTGAATGCGCTCTATTTGTTTGGCTATGTCAGCAGCGCTCTTATCGGAGACTTCTGCGAGTGCGCGCACCGTATCAGCGACTACGGCAAATCCCTTTCCGTGCTTACCAGCCCGTCCCGCTTCAATAGCAGCATTAAGCGCTAGCAAGTTAGTCTGATCGGCAATGCGGGTCACTTGTTTTACAGCTTCGCCGATGTTCGATGCTTGTTGCTCTAACTCGCTCATCATCACCACTGAGCGTGATTGATGCTCAGACGCAGTTTTAACGCTGGTCATCATGGTGCTTAAATCGCCAACCACACGCTCAAGGTAAGTTTGAAGCTCGTTGGTTTTGTCCATTGTCGAGCCTGCCAGTTCAAGCTGCGCAACCAGGCCACCTGAAATCTGAGTGATAGCCGCTAAGCTTTCTTGGCTTGCACTGCTTGACTCTTCGGCCCCGGCGGCAATCTCGTTAACCGCCGTTGAGAGTTGGTCGGTGGCACTTGATGCCTGGTTAATACCGCTGGCTAACTCTGTTGTAGCCGAAGCTACTCGCTCTGCTGCCTGTTGCTGCCTTGCTAACGTTCTCGCTTTGCGGCGCTCCTCTTCCGCTTCTTTTCTCATTTTTGCATCTACGCGAACGGCAGGTGCGGCTACTGGGTCAGATGATTTTTTGAGCGCCATAATTAACCTCGATATATAAATGGCTGTTAATGCACCTTTTAAATATCGTTTAAATCTTACCCCCTTAAAGTATGAATCCGGATACGTTTATATAAAAACAAGCACCCAACGCACAAATTCTTGTGCCTCAACCCCAAAATGTCATTAAAGTCACAAATGGCGCTTTTTAATATTGCTATATAAAAACAAAAACTTATATATTAGGCGTTATGCAAGATGAGAATGGCGATTTTGTCAAAGTACAAAAGTCTAACAATCTTGTTAGAGGCGTGTTTTTTTTGAAAAGAAAATGTTTGAAAATGAGGAGTTTATACTTAGGTATAATAAAAAAGCGGCCATTGGCCGCTTTGGTTTGTTGCTATTTAAATCGCATTTACTGCAGTGCACTAATAATAGGAACGTTAGCTTCAGGGAAGTCTGCTGCGTTAAGCGCCTGCACATTTACCCACCGCGACTGTTGGCCTTCTTTGCCATGAGGTTCACCGGTAAAGTCACATACGCGATGAACGTCTAGTTTAACTTGCTTGTCACCGTAATCATGGGTTATCACAATCACCGGCTCACTGTGGTTTACGCTAATACCTACTTCTTCAGCAAGCTCTCGCTTTAACGCTTGTAGAACGGTTTCACCCGCTTCCACTTTGCCGCCAGGAAATTCCCATTTTCCGCCCTGATGAACATCGTCAGGGCGAAGAGTAATGAATATTTCATCGCCGCGGGCGATAACGCCCACAGCAACATGTACTACTTTCATTACTTAAGCTTACCGTGACACTGCTTATACTTTTTACCAGAGCCACAAGGACATGGGTCGTTACGGCCTACTTTCGCGCCTTCGCGAACCTGGGTACGCACTTTGTCACTTGCTTCTTCAGGCGTTGCACTCGCTTCTTCGTGTTCAAAGTTCTTAGGCACATCGTCAGCTTGACGACGTTGCTCTTCTACCTTTTGCACGTCTTCTTCAGCTTGTACTTTTACACGCGCAAGAATCGTGATCACTTCAACTTTGAGTGCTTCTAGCATTTGCGAGAACAAGGCAAACGACTCACGCTTGTACTCTTGCTTAGGGTTCTTCTGCGCATAGCCACGTAAATGAATACCTTGGCGCAGGTGATCCATTGCCGCCAAATGCTCTTTCCAATGGCTGTCTAGGTTTTGAAGCATTACCGCTTTTTCAAACTGACGCAGTACCTGCTCGCCTACTACTGCTTCTTTTTGCTTATAGGCACTGACCACTTCACCTAAAATTCGCTCACGAAGCTTCTCTTCGTAAAGCTTGTCGTCATTTTCAAGCCAAGTCTTAATTGGCAGGTCTACGGCGAAGTCGGCACGCATGCGCTCTTCAAGGCCGCTTACGTCCCACATTTCTTCTAGTGACTGCGGCGGAATGTACTCATCGACAACGCTCGAAATAACGTCTTCACGGATAGCTGCGATAGTCTCGCTAATATCACCTTCATCAAGAAGTTCATTACGCTGCTCGTAAATAACTTTACGCTGATCGTTGGCTACATCATCGTATTCAAGCAACTGCTTACGAATATCGAAGTTACGGCCTTCTACCTTGCGCTGTGCATTTTCAATAGCTCGCGTTACCCACGGGTGCTCAATAGCTTCACCGCGCTCCATGCCTAAACGCTTCATCATGTTGCCCATTTTTTCAGAGGCAAAGATACGCATTAGTGCATCATCTAATGACAGGTAGAAACGGCTTGAACCCGGGTCACCCTGACGGCCCGAACGACCGCGAAGCTGGTTATCAATGCGGCGAGACTCGTGACGCTCTGTACCAATAATATGTAGACCACCAGATTCAAGCACTGCGTCGTGGCTTTTCTTCCATTCAGCTTTAATCTTTTCGATTTGCGCTTCAGTTGGATTTTCAATTTTCTCAACTTCTGCTTGCCAGTTACCACCTAGCACGATATCGGTACCACGGCCTGCCATGTTGGTCGCAATGGTTACAGCACCTGGTTTACCAGCCTGTGCGACGATATCTGCTTCGTGTTCATGGAACTTAGCGTTTAGTACCTTATGAGGGATTTTTGATTTCTTAAGAATGCGAGAAATCAGCTCTGAGTTCTCGATAGACACCGTACCCACTAGCGTAGGCTGACCGCGTTTAACGCACTCTTTAATGTCTTCAACAATGGCTTCGTATTTTTCTTCTGCCGTTAGGTAGATAAGGTCAGCCATGTCTTTACGCTGCATAGGGCGGTTGGTTGGAATAACCACCGTCTCTAAGCCGTAGATATGATTAAATTCAAAGGCTTCTGTATCGGCAGTACCTGTCATACCTGCAAGCTTGTTGTACAAGCGGAAGTAATTCTGGAAGGTAATTGACGCAAGGGTTTGGTTTTCGTTTTGAATACGAACCCCTTCTTTCGCTTCTACGGCCTGGTGTAAACCTTCAGACCAGCGACGGCCTTCCATAGTACGACCCGTGTGCTCGTCAACAATGACTATTTGGTCGTCTTTAACAATGTAATCTACGTCTTTCGCGAACAGCTTGTGCGCGCGAAGTGCCGCATTGATATGGTGCAGCAAAGAAATATTACCAGCAGCGAACAGCGACTCACCTTCAGGCAATAAGCCTTCTTCATGAAGTATCTCTTCAACGTGTAATTGACCGCGCTCGGTAAGGTGTATTTGTTTTGCTTTAAGGTCGATAGTGTAATCACCATCGCCTTCTTGCCCTTCTTCATCTTCTTTTTCTTGCTGAACAAGCTTAGGAATAATGACGTTGATACGGCGATATAATTCTGAGCTATCTTCAGCCTGGCCAGAGATAATAAGTGGCGTACGGGCTTCGTCGATTAGGATGGAGTCAACTTCATCCACTACTGCATAGTTAAGCGGGCGCTGAACGCGATCTTGCGGGCTAAACGCCATATTGTCGCGTAGGTAATCAAAACCAAACTCGTTGTTGGTTCCATAGGTAACATCTGCTTGGTAAGCATCGCGCTTTTGCTCAGGTGACATACCCGGTACGTTGCAACCTACGCGCATACCTAAAAACATGAATAACTGATTACTCCACTCAGCATCACGACGTGCTAGGTAGTCATTCACGGTAACAACATGAACACCTTTGCCCGATAGGGCATTAAGGTAAGTTGGCAAAGTAGCCGTAAGGGTTTTACCTTCACCGGTACGCATTTCCGAAATTTTGCCTTCGTGCAGTACTTGACCGCCAAGCATTTGCACGTCGAAGTGACGCATACCGTAAACACGTTTACTGGCTTCACGTACCGTAGCAAAGGCCTCAATAAGGATACTATCTAGGCTTTCACCTTTTTCGATACGGGCTTTAAATTCGTCCGTCTTAGCCTTTAGCGCCTCATCGGAAAGCTTTTCAAATTCTGCTTCCAGTGCATTAATGGCATCTACGTTTTTGCGTAATTTTTTTAATAATCGGTCGTTTCTACTACCGAATACTTTTCGAAGGATGCTTGAAAACATTAGCTTTTATATTCCACTACTTGTCGAGGCGCCGCACATCGTGCACAGCTAAATTAAACGTATAAAACACAATATTAAATGCGTTGTGTTTTGCGATGTTCTTAAATCATGCTTCTTCGCTTCAAATGACCTAACTAACAAGGCATCATCAACGAGAATTACCTGGCTGCTACCTTGTCTACTTTTTGTAAACGAAAGGCAGAGGATCGATTGGTTTTCCGTTTCTTATTACTTCGTAGTGGACATGAACGCCAGTTGAGCGCCCCGTATTGCCCATTTTTGCAATTGGCTCCCCTTTGGTCACCACATCGCCTATTGAAACAGTAAGGGTGTCGTTGTGCCCATAGCGGGTAACATAGCCATCACCGTGATCAATTTCTACTAGTTGGCCATAGCCATAGCGCTCACCCGCCCAGGTTACAATACCTGCGGCAGTTGCTACTACGTTTTCCCCTGCTTTACCCGCGAAGTCTAGCCCTTTGTGCATAGTAGGTTCGCCAGTAAACGGGTCGGCCCGCATACCATAATAAGAAGACAACCACCCTGACTCTATCGGACGACCAGATAATTGGCTCTGTTCGTTGATATGGTGACCCCTTACCAAACTTTCAAGCATAGACAACTGTTGAGACTTTAAATCAAGTGATTGCTCTAGTTTGGCTATATCATGAAGGATGGGGTCGTCTTGGAGGTTTTCCGGTATCGATACCGGTACGAAAGCGTCCAGGTCAGCCGCTGACATACCTAATTCTGTTGCGATTTGCTTGCCCTTTTCGTCAAGTAGCGAGGCCTGTGCAGACAATTCTGCTACATGAGAAAGCAAAGCTTTTAGTTTTATCGTTGTTTGTTGCTTTAGCGCTTCAACGTCTTTTTGTTTTTCGCTGACTTCAGTCTGCGCTAAGCGAACCCGTGCGACATCTTCCGACACAGATTCTGTAGAACGGCTCGACACTAGCATAAAAATAGACGAGAGCACGGTCGCGCTCACGAGCGTACGGACACTAATGCTGTGCCTGTAGCGTTTGTTTTTACCTGCTAATGTGATTGTTAATTTCATACCACGAAGAAAATTGCTGTTTCACGCCACTCTTTTTCATACCACTTAATAACACTATGAATGTGTTTTAGCCAAAGGCGACAACCTTCAACTTATAGTTTTTTGTCGCATGGGTGAAATTTATATTAATTATTTGGCTACTGTATCATTTATTACAGTAATTGCCATATGAAAAAAAGCCGCCCGTTAGGCGGCTTTTCTAAATTTTTACGCTAACGCGGGTTGAGCATAACGAATGGGTGCCGTTTCCTGCGAGTCGTAGGTCACAAACTCCCAACACTCCTTTTGCGCAAGTACTGCGTTTAGTAGCTTGTTGTTCAGACCATGGCCTGTTTTGTACGCACGCAATTCACCAATCAAACTGTGGCCGCCAAGATACAAGTCACCAATAGCGTCCAAAATCTTGTGCTTCAAGAATTCATCATCGTAGCGTAACCCTTCAGGGTTAAGCACGCGGAACTCATCTAACGCTACTGCATTTTCCATGCTGCCACCCAACGCTAGGTTGTTAGCATTCATGTATTCTAAGTCGCGCATGAAGCCAAAGGTACGCGCACGGCTCACTTCGTTAACATACGAACATGAATCGAAATCCATCACCATATGCTGACGAGTTTGACTGATCACAGGGTGGTCAAAGTCAATTTGAAAATCAACACGGAAGCCATCGTAAGGCACTAACTCGGCCCACTTATCGCCATCTTCTACACGAACTGGCTTTTTAATACGAATAAACTGCTTAGGCGCGTTTAGCTCTTCAACACCAGCAGATTGAAGTAAAAATACGAACGGGCTAGCACTTCCGTCCATAATTGGCAGCTCGTTACTGTCTACTTCAACAATAATGTTGTCGATGCCTAAACCTGCAAGTGCAGACGCTAAGTGCTCTACCGTTTGGATAGTTACACCGTCTTCGTTGTTTAG
The DNA here is from genome assembly GCF_056311775.1 of Alteromonas sp. ABH4_454. Taxonomy (NCBI): domain Bacteria; kingdom Pseudomonadati; phylum Pseudomonadota; class Gammaproteobacteria; order Alteromonadales; family Alteromonadaceae; genus Alteromonas; species Alteromonas sp. ABH4_454. The sequence continues at coordinate 4,123,679 of NZ_CM149972.1, forward strand.
GCACGTACACAGCATGGTATTACCTACCGCGTTCGCACGCGAAGGTATGTCAACATGTGGTTCAAGGTCAACACGCCTAAACACGATACCCGTGTTTGCTGGCGCAGGTCGGAGAGTCATTGTGACCTTTTCCCCTTTATGAAGCCCAATTCCGGTCTCTTGTACCGATTGCTTGATTGTACGTTGTCTAATCATCTGCTTAAGCTTTTACCTATTAAAAAAGCGGGCGCGAATTATAGTGAGTTATTACTCACATGTCAAAAAACACCCGTTCTGGCAAGTTTCACCCTGTCAGATTACGCATTTTCTTAACTTATTCACGCGAAATTCTTCACGCTGTGTAAATACACCTTACTGAGTAAGACAACACAAACGTAAAATAATTCCCTTCCTTTTCAGGCAGCTAAATTAGTCTGCCTGCTTGCGAAGAAACGCAGGAATATCCAAATACTCCAAATCGTTGTCTGGCTGAGCACTGTCGTCAGCTTTCAGCGCTTGGTTGCCTTCTGTGCCACCTACTGCAGAACGCGGTTCACTTGTTTGTGAATTACCGTATTCCTTAGCCGGCTGTGTAAGGCGAGAACCTTCTGCGCTTACTAATGAAATGTCAGGCTTACGCTCTGCGCCAATACCGGTTGCAACAACCGTTACGCGAAGCTCATCTGTCATTTCCATATCGATAACGGTACCGACAACCACAGTCGCATTTTCTGATGCGAACGCTTTAACAGCGTTACCTACAGTCTCAAACTCATCGATAGCGAAATCTGGACCCGCAGTGATATTCACAAGAATACCGCGCGCGCCTGACAAGTCGATATCTTCAAGCAATGGACTAGCAATCGCTGATTCAGCGGCCTCTTCAGCGCGGTCTGGACCGCTTGCTGCACCGCTACCCATCATAGCTTTACCCATCTCAGACATAACAGTACGTACGTCTGCGAAGTCAACATTGATCAGACCAGGGCGAGTGATTAGCTCCGCAATACCTTGAACTGCGCCGCGCAAAACATCATTTGCTGCGCTAAATGCTTGCAGAAGCGGCGTGCCTGGACCCATCACTTTTAATAGCTTTTCATTCGGAATAGTAATAAGCGAGTCAACGTTGTTAGCTAGCTCAACAATACCTTGTTCAGCAAACGAGGTACGTTTTTTACCTTCAAATGGGAAGGGCTTAGTCACTACCGCTACCGTAAGAATACCCATTTCTCGGGCGATCTTCGCCACTTCAGGTGCTGCACCTGTACCTGTACCACCGCCCATGCCGGCCGTGATGAAAACCATATCGGCACCGTCTAGCGCCTGACGAATGGTTTCTCTGTCTTCTTGCGCAGCTTCGCGGCCAATATTTGGATCGGCACCTGCACCTAAGCCTTTGGTTACGCTTGAGCCAATTTGAAGTGTTACGTCTGCACTTGAGCTACGAAGCACCTGTGCGTCAGTATTCACTGCGATAAATTCTACGCCTTCAATGCTTTGAGACACCATGTGCTCTACGGCATTACCACCGCCGCCACCGACACCGATGACTTTGATTACGGCTTCTTCGCCGTGACTATCCATTAATTCGAACATACTTACTCTCCGGTTGTACGTCTTTTTAAACACTACGCCAGGTCATTCCCTTAGGCTAATTGCTTCCTGCTAGCCTTAATGCCGTAGCTATAGCGCCCCCAAAATAAAATTAAAATTCACCTTTAAACCAGCTTTGCACTCGATGAAATAAGCTTTCACCGGTTTTCTGCGTACTGGACTTCTTATTATCAGATTGTACTTTGCCATATTGCAGCAGCCCTACGACTGTTGCAAAGCCAGCATCATCAACGTATTCAGACAAGCCTTTTACGTCGATGGGTTTGCCCACGCGCACGGGCATCTGGAAAAGTTCTTCGGCAAATTCCACAGCACCTTCCATCTTAGCGGTACCACCAGTAAGTACAAGACCTGCTGCGATTTGCTCTTCCAGACCGCTGGCACGAATTTCATCATGTACCAGCTCAAAAAGCTCTTGATAGCGAGGTTCAATGACCTCAGCTAGCGTATGTCGAGACATCACTCTAGCCGGGCGCCCGCCCACACTAGGTACTTCAATACTGTCTTCCATACTCACCATATCTTTCAATGCACAGGCATAATTCACCTTAATTTCTTCTGCATTGCTGATAGGCGTTCTAAATATTTTAGCAATGTCGCTAGTAATTTGATTACCCGCAACCGGTATAACTGCCGTGTGGCGAATCGCACCATCTGTGAATATAACCATATCCATAGTGCCACCACCAATGTCAACCACACATACGCCAAGCTCACGCTCATCGTCAGTTAACACGGCATAACTTGACGCCAACGCTGAAAAGATCAGCTGGTCGGCATTCAGTTCACAACGCTCTACACATTTCACCATGTTTTTCGCCATATCGTCGGCGCAGGTGATAATGTGGGCGTCGGCTTCCATTCGTACTCCTGACATACCGATAGGGTTTTTAATACCTTCTTGTACATCAATGGTAAACTCTTGAGGTAACACATGAAGTAAACGACGTTCTGCAGCAATTGGCACACTGCGCGCCGCATGAATAACGTTATCTACATCTTCTTGTGTTACTTCTTGGTTGTTAATCGGTACCATGCCGTTTTCGTTTTGGCATTTTACGTGACGCCCCGAGATAGACATGAAAACTGAAGATACACGGCAATCTGCCATTAACTCCATCTCGTTTACTGCACGCTGTACTGACTTAACGACCAGGTTTAAATCGTTAACGCCGCCCTTATCCATGCCTTTCGATGCATGGGTGCCCACGCCAACGATACTGATTTGATCGTCTTCTAGTAATTCACCCACCACGGCCTTTACTTGGCTGGTGCCGATATCTAGCCCTACAATCAAATTGCGTTCAGCAGGTTTTGACATGGTTTCCTTAACTCTCTTCATCTGTGGCGCTGTCATCTTTCCATCCGACTGCAACGCCCGTGTCATAGCGAAGGTCGACGTATTTCACCGCCTTCTCTTGTTGCGCCAAAAGTGGATAAACATCAATAAACCTTTGTAGCCTATCGATAAACTCCTGACGCCCTAAATTCAATTTAATGCCGTTTTCCAACTGCACTTGCCACGCAAATCGCTCACTCAGTGACAATTCATCAATTGTCATGTCTGTTGTTGCTATTAACGCGTGCATCGCGTTGTAGCCTTCGAGGGCGGTTTTTTCACTGCCGCCCGGACCGTACAAGCGCGGCAAATCAAGCTTCACGCCTTCGTCGTTAAACGTGTCCCCATAAGGGTTTAACAACAAATCTTCATTCCATTGCGCAACCGGCTGCTGCTCAACCAAATAAATTTTTAACGTATTTGGCCACTTCTTTCTTACTGACGCGCGATAAACCCAAGGCTGCGCTTCAACAAGCTCAAATACTTCGTTTACGTCAAGCGCAAAAAAGCTTCCAGGCTGCGCCTTGCGTATTAACCGCTCTAGCTTGGTAATATCGATGTGCTGATAATCACCAGAAAAATCGATAACCTGAACCGGCATTTGCTGTTCGTCTTGCAAATACTGGTTTGCTTTAAGCCCGCCAAATACTAACCCAGCAATTACAAACAGTAAGAACGCGACACCGCCCCACACTGCCGTTTTGCTTTTTCCGCCTTTTTCAGAAGCAGACTTAACTTGGTTAGTATTGGTATCCGCCACGTTTACGCCTTGTTTGCAACGTCATCAAAACTGGTAGAAAGAATACTTAGTACCAGTTCGTCAAATGTTAATCCTGCAACTTTGGCTGCCTTGGGCACCAAACTCTTTTCTGTCATGCCAGGTACTGTGTTCGCCTCTAGCAAGTAAAATTGCCTTTGGTTGTCCTGCATAACGTCAATTCTTCCCCAACCGCTGCCAGAAATAGCGTCAAAAGCACGAGATGCCAGTTTTGCTAACTGTGCTTCTTGCTCTTCAGACAAGCCGCTTGGGCAATAGTATTCTGTTGTATTATCCTGATATTTCGCAGCATAATCATAGAACGTATGTGGAGTAGACATGCGAATAGACGGCAACGCCTGCCCCTGTAAAACAGAAACAGTGAATTCGGGGCCGTCTATATACTGCTCTAACAGGACTTGATTATCGTATTTAAAGGCGTCCTGAATGGCAGTTTCGAGTTGTTTAGCGCTTGTCACTCTCGCCATGCCAATACTCGACCCTTCTCTGGCCGGTTTTACCATGACTTCATTCCCCAATTTATCCATTATAGCGCTGCACTTACCAGCTTCAAAGTGCCTTTTATCAGCAATTTCATATTTTGCAGTGGGTAAACCTAAACTTTGCCACACTTGCTTAGTATGAATTTTATCCATTGCCAGTGCAGAGCCTAAAACAGGGCTCCCCGTATAGGGAATTTTTAGGAACTGAAGGGCCCCTTGCATAGAGCCATCTTCACCGCCGCGACCGTGAAGCATGATTAGTGCTCTGTCGACGTTTAATTCAAGAAGATCAGTAAGCGGTCGCTCTGCTGGGTCAAAACCAAAGGCGTCCACACCTTGCCTTAATAGCGCCTTTAATACCGCATTACCTGAATTAAGTGATACTTCGCGCTCTGCAGAGTCTCCACCAAGCAGCACAGCCACTTTGCCGTACTCACTCGGTAAATGGGTCTTCTGCGAGCGAACACTTACCGAAGGACTAATCATGTTGCTTCCCTTCCTTCGTAAGCGATGCAGGCTCTAACTCATGGCGTGCTAGAAGCTTAGCAATTTGTCCGATATTACCGGCACCTTGGGTCATGACGATATCGCCATCCTGTATGATATTCGCCAAAATTCCTGGAAGCGCCTCTTTATCGCCCACATAAACAGGCTCTATCTGGCCGCGCTGACGTATGGAGCGGCACAATGCTTTACTGTCAGCGCCTTCAATAGGCTGTTCGCTGGCGGCATATACATCTAGAAGCAACAGTGCATCGACGCTAGATAGCACTTCAACGAAATCTTCATAGAGGTCGCGGGTTCGCGTAAAGCGATGGGGCTGATAAACCATAACTAAGCGTTTATCAGGCCAGTTTGCCCGAGCCGCAGCGATAGTCGCTTTAACTTCCGTTGGGTGGTGACCATAGTCATCCACCAAACAAACTTCACCTTTACTGGTAGTAAACGTACCTAGCTGCTCGAAACGACGGCCTATGCCGCCAAAGCTGGCTAGCGCGCGAATGATAGCGTCGTCATCTACACCTTCATCCGTTGCTACAGCAATAGCAGCAAGGGCATTAAGCACGTTGTGGTTACCGGTGAGGTTCAACGTAATATCTAACGGTTCACGCTCTGGTCGAATAACGGTAAAACTCGCTTTACCAAATGACAGTGAAATATTCTCTGCACGATAGTCGTTATGAGATTCAAAGCCGTAGGTGAGAATACTTCGGCCTATGCGAGGACGAATCTCTTGAATATTCGCATCGTCACCGCATACGATGGCCTGACCGTAAAACGGTAGGTTTGACAAAAACTCAACAAAGGTATCTTTTACTTTCGAGAAGTCGCCACCATAGGTATCCATATGGTCCGCTTCAATATTGGTTACAACCGATACCATTGGCTGCAAGTGAAGGAAGGACGCGTCACTCTCATCAGCCTCGGCGATTAGATAACGGCTTTTGCCTAGTCGCGCATTCGTACCAGCGCTATTAAGCAGGCCACCAATAACAAAGGTAGGGTCATACTCAGCTTCTGCGAAAATCGTAGAAATCAAACTGGTTGTGGTCGTTTTTCCATGGGTACCCGCTACTGCAATACCGTGGCGGAAGCGCATCAGCTCTGCCAACATTTCTGCACGACGAATGATCGGAATGCGCTTTTCACGAGCTACGATAATTTCTGGGTTTTGCTCATTGATGGCGCTAGAAACCACAATAACGTCCATGCCTTCGACATTTTCCGCGCGATGACCTATTTTAACATCAGCACCTAATTCGCTTAAGCGCTGGGTCATTGGCCCTTCTTGAATGTCAGAGCCAGCAATAGCATAACCTTCGTTTAGTAATACTTCGGCAATACCACCCATACCGGCACCGCCGATACCAATAAAGAATATATTTTTAACCCGGCGCATTTGCGGGCTTTCAAATGGGGTTTTAAAAACCATTAGTCCCCTACTCCTACCACGCTTTTAACGTGGCTTACTACATTTTCCGTGGCATGAGTGCTTGCACATGTTTTCGCTACAGCACCCATTCTTAAGCAGTCTTCAGGGTGTTTTAACCACTGACGCACCGCCTGCCCCAAATTTTCTTTCAATACAGATTGAGCAATCATCAGTGCCGCATTTTGCTTCACCAACGACTGCGCATTTTTGGCTTGGTGATCGTCCACCGCAAAAGGTAGCGGAACGAAAATCGCCGCGCGTCCTGCAGCTGCAACCTCGCTCACCGTAAGCGCACCGGCTCTGCAGACAATAAAGTCAGCCCATTCATAGGCTGCGGCCATATCATCAATAAAATCACTGACATCAACTTTCGCCATATCAGCGCCTACGGATTTATAAGCTTGAGCAACACTTTCACTGTTGCCTTTACCGCACTGGTGCTTTATTGATAAACCTTCTAGGACACCGCATGTCTCAGGCACAGTTTCATTCAAAATCTGTGCACCTAAACTGCCGCCAACTACAAGCATATTTAAACCTTGCTTGTGCTCACTAGTGTTTTCAAAGGTGTTTGCACGAGCGTCTGCGTTAATGTCTACAGGTTTAGGTATCACCTGCCAAATTTCATCGCGAACAGGATTGCCAACAGTATGCACCTTATCTGCAACCCCTGAAAATTGTTCTTTAGCATCGTTAAAGCCAAGCAACACACGGCTTGCAAATTTACTGAGAAGCTTATTAGTCATGCCAGCCGCTGCGTTTTGTTCATGCACTATCACAGGAATACCTAAGCTCTTCGCTGCAACGCCGCCAGGACCGCTCGCATAGCCGCCAAAACCAATAACAATATCCGGCTGTAGACGTTTTATAATTCGTCTTGCAGAAAATAAGCTTTTTACTAAAGCGACAGCACCTTGAAGGCGTGCCGACATACCTTTGCCACGAAGCCCTTTTACCGGAATAAAGTGAATAGGTATCTCGTGCTTAGGCACAACCTGCGCTTCCATTCGCTCGGCAGTGCCTAGCCAATGAATGTCCCAGCCTTCATTTCGAAGCGCGTTTGCTACCGCAAGACCAGGGAAAACATGCCCGCCTGTACCACCAGCCATAATTAAGCAACGCTTAGCCATTATCAGCCTCCTGCGCTACGCGCGCGAGTATGGCTTTAATGCCGGCCTTGCCTTCATCTTCCGCACTTGATGTTTTGGCGCTAGGTTTAGCTTCAACCGTCGCTGTAGAAAAGTCTGTTTCATCTTTATTGCTCTCTACACTCGCTCCATCATCAGCATGTGCCGCTTTAGATTGAGACGCGCTTGTAGGAATAGGCTTTTTACGTCGGGCTTTGCTTTTACCGGATTTGCTGTCTCCTCGGCCAATCGCCTGTACGCCATCAACGCGTAATTCAAAATCGATTCGAAGTAATATGGCTACCGCTACTGACATAATGATAAGTGACGAGCCACCGTAGCTAACCAACGGCAGTGTTAACCCTTTGGTTGGCAGAATACCGGCGCTTGCACCAATATTTACCGCCGTTTGGAAACTGAACCAGATGCCTATGCTGTAAGCCATGTAACCATCAAACGCTCGCCCTTTTTCAAGTGCCTTATTTCCAATACTCAGTGCACGCAATACCATCCATAAAATAAGGCCAAGTACGGCAAGTACGCCAACAAAGCCGAGCTCTTCAGCTAAAATAGCCATAACAAAGTCAGTGTGCGCTTCTGGCAGAAATTCTAATTTTTGTAAGCTGTTACCCAGGCCTTGCCCAAACCAGTTACCACGGCCATAGGCCATTAAAGACTGGGTAAGCTGATAACCAGCACCAAATGGATCGGCCCAAGGATCTAAAAATGAGGTAACCCGTTTCATTCGGTATTCTTCAAACACAATAAGCGCTACAACCGCCAATATGCCCGCGAACACCAATGCAAAGAACTGCCAAAGTCGTGCACCTGCTAAAAACAACAGGCCAATTGTGGTGGCAAACATCACGACTACTGTACCTAAGTCGGGCTGAAGCAAAAGCAACATTGCAAGTGCAAAGAACACCACAAGGGGCTTTATGAAGCCTTTTAGGTTCTCGGTAACTTCTTCGTATCGGCGAACCAGATACCCTGCTAGATAAGCGAAAAAGTAGAGTTTAGCAGGTTCAGCGGCTTGCACCGTAATAGGACCGATGACTAACCAACGGGTACTGCCGTTCACTGTTCGACCAACAAGCAATACTGCTACGAGCAGCGCAATCGCCGCGAGTAACAGGTACGGGTTAGTGGTACGCCAAAACTGCATCGGCAGTTGAAGGGTTATCATTGCAGCCGTCAAGGCACACGCAATATAAATACCGTGGCGAATAGCAAAATGGAAGGGATTGTCGTGCAGCCTATCTGCCACCGGCATAGACGCCGAGGTAACAATAACAACCCCAATGCTCATCAGTGCAAGCGCAATCAAGATCAGCGTTACATCATAGGGTTGCGTTACCGAGGGCTGCCCGTCGTGCTTCGCGGCAAATAACGCGCTAAGTTTAGTAGAGGCAGTCATCATGATGCAGCCTCCACAGCGCCCTTGCCCTTACTGTGTAAATTATGTAGGTCGTGCACGTCTTGTTTAAACACGTCACCGCGATGCATATAGTTCTTAAACATATCTAAACTTGCACACGCAGGCGAAAGCAGCACAACATCACCAGGGGCAGCAAGTCTCGTTGCTGCTTTCACGGCGTCTTTCATTGTTGCCACACGAGTAGTATGCGCAAAACTCTTTTCAAACAGGTGTGCATCTTTGCCCAATGCAAACACGTGCGATACATATTTAATTAAATAAGGCGAGAGGCTGGCTATATCAGCACCTTTAGCGTCACCACCTGCAATAAGAATTAGCTTCCCTTGTATAGTCAGGGCTAACCCTTCAAGGGCCGCGACGGTGGCACCAATGTTGGTTGCTTTGGAATCGTCGATATAGCGAACGTCGTTTACACGGGCTATTTCCACACACCGATGTGGTGCTGCTTTAAAACTATGTAGATGTTTAACCGCTAACTCTGGCGAAACACCTAGCTGAAGGCAGATGCCTAATGCAGCCATGATGTTTAGAACGTTATGCATGCCCGCTAAGTGAATATCGCTAAGGGCAATAAGCTTTTCGCCGTTAAACGTGATGTATAGACTTTGTGCGTCGTCACGAGCACTATCGTCACCGTCAAAAGACGCAATCGCAAACCCTGTAGTCGACTCTCCCAGTCCATATTCAACAATATCTTTTGACGCTAGCGAATCTTCAATAGATACGGCGTTTAATGCAACATTAGCCTTAGCATCAGCAATAATCTGCTCGTCTGGCGCTACAAACTCACCGTCTCGCCACACAACCGCAGATTTTGCGTTATCAAAAATGCGATGCTTAGCATCAATATATGCCTCAAGGGTGATATGACGGTCTAGGTGATCATCGGAAATATTAAGCACAGTAGCAGCTTCAAGCACAAGGCTAGAGGTTGTTTCAAGTTGAAAACTTGATAGCTCCATCACCACTACATCTGCATCACTTTGTAGTGCTTCAAGCACAGGGCGGCCTACATTGCCCGCTTCAATGCTTTTTACACCACAGCTTTTAAGCAGATGGTTCACTAATAGAGTAACCGTGGTTTTACCGTTAGAACCGGTTATGCCGACTACGCGTTTAGTTGGCGCAGTACTGCTCGTGTTGGCATTTAAACGGGCGAACAACTCAACATCGCCGATCACCTCAACGCCACACTTTTGCGCTAAAGCCACTTGTTCAATATCCAGAGCAAGCCCCGGGCTTAACACCAAGGTGTCTACACCATCAAAGTAATCTTCGCTTAGGGCATGGCAAGTGACCTTGTCTGCCATAAACGCTTGCATGTCAGTATCAAGAGCAGCAGGTGCAGTAAAATTAGCACGGGTATCAAACGCTTTAACCGTTGCTTTCTTTTGCAACAAAAAGCGCACGCAAGCCTGACCTGTAACACCTAGGCCACCGACTACATAACTATGCTCACGTACGTTATACGACATTACTATTTATCTCTTTACCGCTTATCTAAGTTTGAGGGTAGCAAGACCCACCAATACCAAAATGATTGAAATGATCCAAAAACGCACAATAACGCGTGGCTCTGGCCAGCCCTTCAATTCATAGTGGTGGTGAATAGGCGCCATGCGGAAAATTCGCTGACCACGCAATTTGTAAGAACCTACCTGAAGGATGACCGACAGGGTTTCCATAACAAAAACACCACCCATAATGATTAACACCAGTTCCTGACGCACTAGTACTGCAAGCACGCCTAATGTGCCGCCTAGTGCTAGTGAACCAACATCGCCCATAAACACTTGTGCTGGGTACGTGTTAAACCATAAGAAGCCTAAGCCTGCACCGACCATAGCGGTACACACGATCACCAGTTCGCTGGTAAGCGGAATATGGGGAATGTTCAGGTATTCAGCAAAGTTCGCGTTGCCTGTCACATAGGCAAAAATGGCAAATGCGCCTGCCACCAAAATGGTAGGCACTATGGCAAGTCCATCCAATCCATCAGTAAGGTTTACCGCATTACTGGTCCCTACAATGGCAAAATAGGTAATGATAATGAAGAATGCACCTAACTGCGGAAACACTTCTTTAAAGAAAGGCACCAACAGTGAGGTTTCAGCGCTTATCGTTGCGCTGCTGTATAGATAGAACGCGACCCCTAATGCAACGACCGATTGCCAGAAATACTTCCAGCGCGCGATAAGCCCTTTCGAGTCTTTGCGGATCACTTTTCTGTAGTCATCAACAAACCCAATAATACCATAGGCCACAACCACGGTAAGGGTTACCAACACATAACGGTTAGTCAGGTCAGCCCAAAGAAGACCACTTACTACAATGGCCGCAAGGATCAGCAATCCGCCCATGGTGGGTGTACCGGATTTTGATAGATGGCTTTGCGGGCCATCGTCACGCACCGTTTGACCAATTTGCATACGCTGCAAATAGCGAATCATCTTAGGGCCAATAAGAATGGCAATAAGTAACGCGGTCAGCGTGCTTAAAATTGCACGAAGGGTAAGGTATGAAAATACGTTAAACCCTGAATCGAATTGTGTCAGCCAGTCGGCTAGCCAAATTAACATGCTATTCGCTCCCGACGGCTATCGTGCTTTCCCAGCGCAGAGGCCTCTACCGCCTCTACCACACGCTCCATTTTGGAGTCTGCGTGAACCTTTAACTAAAATTGAAATATCGCGCTGCTGCACTAACAAATCACTCTCCATTGCGGCCAACAAACTTTCAACATCGCTGAAATGGCCACCATTTTCATTAAACACAGCACTCGCTGATTGACTCAAAACACCCATGGTATACAGGTAATTAATTCCTTTTTGTTTAGCGTATTCCCCTACCTGCTCGTGGTAATAACGCGCCTTTTCGCCCAGCTCTTTCATGTCGCCTAATACAAGAACGCGGATGCCTGAAAAGCTACTTAGCGTATCAATTGCTGCATTAACAGACGCAACGTTGGCGTTGTAGGTGTCATCTAACAGGCGAACTTGTTCGGTAAGCTGTTTTACATTCAAACGACCGCTAACTTGCTTCATGGCAAGTAAGCCATCGCGTACATTTTCTAACGTGGCTCCAACTTGTAACGTTAGCGCAGCAGCAACAAGGGCATTACCCACGTTGTGAACGCCTGGAATTGTTAGTTGAATAGACATATCACCTTGCTGGCAAACCAAGTGAAATGCGGCGCAGCCATCTAATCCAATGGTGATATCTTCTGCTCTAAAGTCGGCATTATTTTTCTGCTGCGGGGAAAACGTAAGCGTTTTAGTCTGTTTAAGTTTGCCTTGCCAAAATTCAGCGAACTGGCTATCAACATTGACTACCGCCACGCCATCACTGCCTAAACCTTTAAAAATTTCACTCTTAGCACGTGCAACGCCTAGCAAGCTTCCAAACCCTTCTAAGTGAGAGGCAGCAGCGTTTACGATAGTGGCGACATCTGGTTTAACAAGGTTCGTGGTATAGGCAATTTCACCAATGTGATTTGCGCCTAACTCCATAACCGCGTATTCATGCTGAGGCTCAAGGCGTAGAAGCGTTAGCGGCACACCGATATCATTATTGAAGTTACCGTTTGTGGCTAATACATTGCCTCTTCGCTCCAAAATAGCGGCACACATTTCCTTTACGGTGGTTTTACCGCTGCTTCCCGTAATCGCAATCGTTTTAGGCGCCACAGAAGCTTTCACCGCCGCACCTAACAGGCCAAGCGCTTCTTTTGTATCTTCAACCATGATGACAGGTAACGTGGTCGCTACGTCTTCGCTGGCAATAACCGCGCTAGCGCCTGCTTTCTCAGCCGTTGAAATAAAATCATGGCCATTAAAATTCGGGCCTTTCAAGGCCAAGTAAACTGCGCCATCTTCTAGAGTGCGGGTATCGGTACTTACTGCAGACACTTCGATGTCAGCAGCACCTTTTAATAATTTTCCGTTAACCTTTTCGGCTATCCATGACAGCGTTGTTGTTATCATTTGCTGTACTCCTGTTGCAGTCGCGCCACAACTGCACGTTCGTTATAGTTAGTCTTTTTGTCACCGATAATTTGGTAATCTTCATGGCCTTTCCCGGCCACAATGATGATGTCGCTTTCATGCGCATGCTTAAGGCAGTGGCGAATAGCTTGCTCGCGATCGGGTATAGACACGGCCAGCTCAGAATTTTTTAAGCCCGCGATGATGTCCTTGGCAATAGACTCAGGGCTTTCGCTTCTGCTGTTGTCGGTGGTGATCACGATAGCGTCAGCACCAACCTCGGCAGCCTGCCCCATTAGTGGTCGCTTACCTTTGTCACGGTCGCCACCACAGCCAAACACACACCACACTTTGCCTGTAGTATGGAATTTTGCGCTTAACAGCACTTTCTCGAGAGCGTCTGGCGTATGCGCGTAGTCCACCACCACGTTAGCAGCACCCGTTACAGGGAAAACTTCCATTCGCCCGGGTACAGGCGTGATTGCATTTACCGCGTTAACCACGTCATCAAAACGTTCACCTTCAGCGAGTAACGTACCTATAGCACTAAGTACATTGCTGATATTGAACTTTCCAAATAGTGGCAGCGAAATAGCAGCGCTTCCCCACGAACTTAACAGTTCAAAGCTACATCCACCTGCATGATAAGAAGCATTTGTGGCGAAACAATGGCGACTTTGAGGATTGTTATGCTCTCGCAAGAACTCACTTTCACCGCTTCCATCCAGACCACTTTCATCTATACCTGTCCAGACGCGTGTAATCGTCTTATCTGCTGCACCATCCCACTTCTTACTTTCATCGTCGTTAGCGTTTAACACTACAACTTTCAAACCCGGCTGTTGAAGTAGCAAGCGCTTGGCTCTGCCATACTCTTCCATTGTGCCGTGATAATCTAAGTGGTCACGAGTAAGGTTGGTGAAAACAGCGATATCGGTTTTTACTGTACCAAGACGTCCTTGAACCAATGCGTGAGAACTTGCTTCAAAGGCCGTATGGCGCACTTCGCTTTGCACAAAGTCTGCCAACAAATATTGCATACGTATGGCATCGGGGGTGGTATTTGCCGCTGGCGTGTTCGACCACTGGGTTTCATCGCCCTCAAACACACTACTTCCTAAGGTTCCTATGCTCGCGCAACGGGTACCTAGCGCGCTCTTTAACTGGGTAAGCAGTTGAACTGTAGAGGTTTTTCCATTAGTTCCTGTCACTGCTACCGTCGTCATTTTCTGGGCAGGGTAGTCATAAAACGCAGCAGCCAACGCAGAGAGCATTTGCGGTAGTTCATATAGCGAAATGATGACGCTGTGGTCGCGCATTTCCATTTGACCATGAGCGCTACTGTCTTCAGTTTGCGCCAGAATTACACGAGCCCCTAAACTTATTGCCTGGGGTATAAAATCGCGACCATCACGTTCATGCCCTTTAACTGCAACAAACGCTAAGCGCGTATTCACTTCACGGCTATCTAACGTTAAACCCTCAATGCGGATATCGGGGGCATCTACACCAAATTTTGCTAACAAGGCTTTAATACTTTGAATAAAGGCACTAACTACCACTTTGACCTCCTTTCAATAAGCGACTTGACGTAACCTGCTTGTCATCGGGCGTAACGTTTAACATGTGCAGTGCACCACCCATAATCGATGAAAAGACAGGTGCAGCGGTATCCCCCGCGTGATACAAATCACCGCCGGGTTCGTTGATCAACACAATAGTCACTAGTCTTGGGTCAGACACAGGTGCGATACCGGCGAAAATATTGACGTACTCTTCCCCGTACCCGCCAGCTACCGCTTTGCGGCTGGTACCTGTTTTGCCCGCTACCCGATAACCTGGAACTGCAGCTTTGGTTGCCGTGCCACCGCGCTGGGTTACGCTTTCCATCATTTGAACAATGGCTTTTGCGTTTTCTTCGCTGATCACACGCTCTGACTGAGCTTGCCACGAAGGTTGTTCTGGTGACTTGATTATATTAAGTGGTGTTTTTGTACCGCCGTTTGCCAATGTAGCGTAAAGACGCCCCAACTGTGCCGTGGTTACAGAGATACCGTATCCAAACGACAATGTGGCTAACTCAAATTCAGACCAGCGACTACGCTCGTGGAAAATACCACTGCTCTCGCCTGCCATGTTCAGCCCGGTATCGCTCATAAGGCCCATGTTGTAGTAGGTATCAAGCAAAAACTGTTTAGGCACAGACAACGCCAGTTTAGATGTGCCCATGTTCGAGGAATGCTGAATAATTTCTTCTAGCGTTAGTTCGCCATAGTTGCGTGAGTCTTTTACTAGGCTACCGCCTAAACGCATCCAACCAGGGTGGGTGTTTACTGAATCTTCAGGCTCAACTTCACCGAATTCTAATGCAGTAAGCACTGCCAGTGGCTTCAATGCTGAGCCCGGCTCGAACGCGTCAGTAATAACCCGGTTACGCATTCTATGCGCAGACAATTTGCTTCTGTCGTTGGGGTTAAAGGAAGGCGCGTTAACCATAGCCAATACATCACCGCTTTTTACATCGATAACGATGGCTGAAGCCGAACTTGATTGATAGTAAATCATGGCTTCTTTAATTTCTTTGTAAGCAAGTGCTTGAATGCGCTGATCGATAGTCAACTGCAGGTCGCCGGCTTTTTCACCAGATTTAGTTTCTAAGATTTCTACCTGACGGCCTTTCGCATCGCGGCGTATTTTACGAGAGCCAGGCGTGCCCGTTAGCCACTCGTTATACATGCGCTCTAAGCCTTCAACGCCGGTGTCGTCAACATCGGTTACCCCAATTAACTGGGCTGACACCTCACCGGTAGGGTAATAACGGCGGCTTTCACGGCGAAGATAGATACCTGGGATATCAAGCTTATCAACGTATTCTGCCATGGCGGGCGACACTTGGCGCTGTAAGTAGACAAAACGGCGCTTGGGGTTTGCCACTTTATCTTTCAATTCATTTACGTCTTGGCGCAGTACATCTGCCAGCGCTTCCCAGCGGCGTTCTTCCTCGAAGCCGTTGTTCTCATGGATAATCTTAGGGTCTGCATAGATGGCGCGAACAGGAACACTTACCGCTAACTCAACACCGTTTCTATCGGTAATAAGCCCGCGATAGGTCGGCATATCTCGGGTTCTAAGCGTGCGATTGTCGCCTTGTTGAATAAGCTCATCAGGTTCGATAACTTGAATGTAAGCTGCGCGTGCGGCTAACACACCAAACACTAGCATGATCACAATAAGCACAACCACAAAACGCCAGTGTACTAGGCTTGGCGTCACATTTTGTTTTGCGCCTGTCTTGTTGCGCTTACGAGAAAGTGCAGATGTACTCATTTCAGCCTCACCACTACTTCATCGTCTGCCGTGGCACGATACATTTCTAACTGCTTTTCAACCAGGTTTTCTATGCGGTTATGCTCGGTCAAAGCCCGTTGTTCAAGCACCAGGTTTCGCCACTCGACATCAAGCTCATCTTTCTCTTGCATAAGGTCTTCAAGGGCGATGACCTGCTGTCTGTTGTGATGACTGCTAAGCGTTACCGCCATAGCACTTGTGATAACCATTAAATACAACAAAACCCGCAACTTGTTGCGGGTCAAATCTGAAACAATAATGAGCAGTAATTTGAAATTAGTGCTGGCCTTGTCTGGTATGGCTTTGGTCATAACTTTTCTGCCACACGCAATACCGAACTGCGGGAGCGAACGTTGTTCGCAATCTCCTGTTCTGAGGGTTTTATTGCTTTACCCAGCGCTTTGAGCACTTTATCTGCATCTATTTCAGCTTGGGTTATCGGTAAATTGTGCGGTACAACTTTCCCTTTACTTTGATCCTTAATGAAGCGCTTTACTAAGCGGTCTTCTAACGAGTGAAATGAAATAACGGCTAATCGGCCTTCTTTTGCTAACACTTGTGTGGCAGCTTTAAGACCCACGCGAAGTTGCTCTAGCTCAGCATTGATATAAATGCGGATACCTTGGAATGCGCGGGTTGCAGGGTGTTTGAATTTGTCTTTTACAGGTACGGCTTCATCGATGATTTTGGCAAGCTGAGCAGTACGGGTAATAGGTGTATCTTTACGTGTGTTAACAATAGCGTGAGCAATGCGCTTGCCGAACTTCTCTTCGCCAAACTCTTTAATGACCTGTGTTATGTCTTGCTCTTCTGCGCTAGCCAACCAGTCTGCAGCACTTTGTCCTCGAGAGGTATCCATGCGCATGTCAAGCGGGCCGTCGCGAAGAAAGCTGAAGCCACGTTCAGCATCGTCAAGTTGAGGTGAAGATACGCCTAGATCCATAAGCACACCGTCAATCTTACCGGTTAGCCCTAGCGCTTCGATTTCTTCTGCCATATCACCAAACGGTGAATGGATAATGCTAAAACGCTTATCTTCAGCGAAGCGTTCTGCCGCTTTGATTGCTTGCGGGTCACGGTCAAAGGCGATGAGTCGTCCATGTTCACCTAATGATTCTAAAATATGCGCTGAATGCCCACCACGTCCAAACGTAGCATCGATATAAATACCGTCCGGTTTGATCGCTAGCGCTTCAATGCACTCATCAAGCAGTACTGAAATGTGTTTAAATTCGCTAGGCTGCGTCATAGAGAAAAGTCCTGTAATCGTTCGGTAAGTTCAAATTCGCCTTTGCGTTCGGTGTCTATATCAGCTTCAACTTGTTGTGCCCAAATATCGGCATCCCAAATTTCGAATTTGTTTAACTGACCAACTAACATGACTTCTTTTGAGAGTTTTGCGAAACTTCGCAGTGGAGTAGGGATAAGAATACGTCCGCTTTTATCCATCTCGCCTTCTGAAGCATAACCTAGTAGCAATCGCTGCAAGCGACGCTCGGCTGGGATCATGCTTGAAAGTTTAGAGAGTTTTAGCTCAATCTCTTCCCATTCGGGAAGTGGGTAAAGCAGCAAACAACTTTGTTGTGTATCGACTGTGCAGACCAGTTGTCCCTGACAATCATCCAGCAGCGACTGACGATACTTCGTCGGTATAGCCAGTCTGCCTTTTGTATCCAGATTGATTGCGTTAGCGCCGCGGAACATTCCCCTAGCCTTTTATTATTTGCTCTTGGTTTTCTTGTTTTTTGAGTACTAATCTGCAAAGTGATGATGATTTGATCCACAATTCGCCACATTTACCCACTGAGATACAGTTTAGGTACCAATGATCCCCACTGTCAAGTAGAAAAGAGGCGTGAAAGCCGCATAAACACTGGGATTAAACTGGTTGGATATACAGTATTTTTAGGAAGTGTATGATTAGGCGCGTAAAAAAGATTAAAAAATATTCAGGTAGGCAAAATGAAACTTAAAATTTATCGATGAACGGCTGTTTGTATCTAATTTAAATGCGTTGGTTAGGTTAAAAGCAGTATCTAGGAATAAACGCAAAAAATGAACTACCAACCGAAGTTGATAGTTCATTGTTAATATTCGCTAGTTATCGATAGTTGATGGCTGAATTACTTTAAAAACGGTAAGAAGCTGTAAGCGACGCTACATCGCTTTCGATATCGCTATCAATATCTGTTTCATAGCTTGCCGCTACTGAGAATTGTTCATTCACCCAGTAATCTAAAGCCACCCCTACAGTTTTTAAGTTGTCAAAGCCGTCTGGCGCATTGGTATAGCTATAGCTTCCTTGAACACTTAAACCTGGGCTAAAGAAGTATCGTGCACTTCCTGATAAAACATCAACATCGTCTGCTATGTACTGGGCGGTGAAGTCCCAGCCAGTTCCCCCATTACCTACCGTGGTGTAGCGAGTAAATACAAGTGGTGAGGTTTCATTCTCACTTTCGCTGTAGCTATTTGTACCGTCATTAATATCGTAGCTGGCGCGCTGATAAATTACCCCTGCACCAATTTGCCATTGACGGGATAAGTTAAATCCTACTTTTAAATCGATATTGGTGTAATCCTCATCAACAAAGTCGTCGTCAAATTTACTGTGGGCGCCTTCAATGGCTAGCATCCATGTATCGTCGAAATAAAAAGTAGTGCCTAAGTTAAACACGTCGATACCGTCTAAATTAGCGTATCCACCAGACAGACTTGATACTCGCTGCAGATAAGGATTAATAAGGTAAGCGCCTCTGTTGCCACTCACCTCATCAAGGTAGCGCACATATCTAGCACCGTAGAGGTTATCATCTACCCCTTCAAAATCGACAGCAGTAACTTGTACTTCGTTTTGTGTAGCGGCATGTACTGCTGAGACTGAAAATACTGAAGCCGTTATGAGTGACAGTGCAGTTAGCGTTGTTGAAAGCTTATTAGATTTGATGTTCATGTCTTTTGTCCTTAAAAAATGTGTTGGGAACGATGTGTAAGATAAAGTATTAAAACTTAACGGTTTCTGAACGAAACATGACGAAGTCTGAACGTAAATTTAAGGTACAAAAAAACCCGCAACTTTGCGGGCTTTTAAACTTAAAAATGGAGGAGCGATTACGCGTTTGGCGTCGCTTCCGCTGGCGCTTGTTCCGCTTTAACAGCAGAAAGCTGCATGTTGCGAATTGGGTTTTCTGTATCGTTTGAAAGCTCAACAAGACGATTAAGCTGACCCACTGACATCATTATCGCATAAATTGCACCTAGGAAGCCTTGCTTGTGTAGCTCAAGTACTTGCTCTTCAGGTAGCTCAAGAAGTTTCTTCTCGTTAATGCTCATCATGCCAGTAACATTGCGCTGCTTACCGTCTTGGTAAGTAAGACGAATTTGAATTGGGTCAAGTAGGTCTAACTCAACAACTTTAGCTACAAAACGCTGTGTTAGCATTTCGCTATTCGCTAGGTCTGCTAGGAATTTCTGACGGTTATCTAGGAACTCGCTTGCTTCACCAGCTTCAGTGAATAGCGCTTGGCCTTCATCAGAAATAAGGTCAGAGTTTTCATCAATATAAACCCCAAGCTTGTCGCCGTCTGGACGTACGTCGAACGGGTAGCGAAGGATGTTCATTGGAACGTGAGGACCTTTCCAGCTGTCGCCAGTTAGGAAAAGGTTTTGACCTTGCTCCATACCAAGCATAGTCACAACGTGGTGACGCTTAGATGCAGTGTCTTCAATGAACACTAGCGGCATTGTTGCAGCTAGTTGTGCAAATTCACGAATAGTTGCTGCTGCAAGATGTGTGTTTTTCGCAAAGCTGAAAGATGTGTTTACCGCAACCTTTAGGTCTTTATGCTTTTCTTTATCTAGCGGTACAAAATTAATAGCCATATTTATTTCTCATACTTGTTAGCTGTGGCCCCGGCTTAATTGTGTGAGAAGAGCGGGTGCCACTAAAAAATTACGTCGGCCGCGCTGATGCACACGCGCTGATGCACAGTAGTCATCGATAATTGGCGGAGCGCTTGGGAGTATCCCGTATTCGCGCAATGAAGTCACGCAGTCTTCACCATAACAAGTTTTAAATTTTTATTGCAATGTAAACTTGAGGTAAACAAGCACAAGCGCTCTAAAAATGAGCAATATCGACTAATTTAGGGATGTACGTGTTCAATCTGAGGTAAATGCATAGCAAGTAAAAGTCTATTGTCGCGGTGTGCATAATCCTTTAGTCTCGTATTGCTACTTAGTTAGCGGTTGTTGACCTAAGCGACAAAAAAACAAAATAAGGATTTTCTATGAAGGGGCGCTTCCCACTCTCTACTTGCGCATTACTTATCTCTGCGCTTTTTGCTTCACACTCTTCTCTTGCTAAGAGCTCAACTTATTCAGCATCTGAAAAAGCTATCACGATCGCACAAGAAACCATTATTGTAGATGGTCACATCGATGTACCTTATCGCGTAAAGGAAAAGTGGGTTGATGTTACTAAAGCCACTGAAGGTGGAGACTTTGACTACCCTCGCGCAGTTTCTGGCGGCCTGAACGCCCCCTTTATGAGTATTTATGTACCTGCCAGCTTGGACAATTCGCCTGAATCTACCCAACTTGCCCATGAGCTCATCGATTCAGTAGAAGCCATTGTTGCCCGCGCCCCGGATAAATTTGCCATTGCTAAAAGCCCTTCTGACGTAAAAGCCCAATTTGAAAAAGGATTAATTTCATTGCCAATGGGCATGGAAAATGGTTCTCCTATTCAAGGTGATTTGGCGAATCTAACGGCTTTTTACGAGCGCGGCATTCGCTATATTACCCTTGCTCATAGTCAAGCCAACCACATTTCTGACTCTTCATATGACTTGCGTAGAAAATGGAAAGGCTTAAGCCCGTTTGGCAAAACCCTAGTGGGCGAAATGAACAACATCGGCATCATGCTGGATATTTCCCATGTGTCTGACGACGCCTTTTATCAGGTTATTGAGTTAACAAAGGTGCCAGTCATAGCATCGCACTCTTCACTGCGCCGATTTACTCCTGGCTTTGAGCGCAACATGGACGACGAGATGATCAAAAAACTCGGTGAAAATGGCGGTGTAATTATGATTAACTTTGGTTCAAGTTTTGTGTCTAAAGAAGCGGGCAAATGGCGTAGTGGCCTTACTGCAGCGCGCAAAGCCTTGGTTGAAAAAGAGGGTGAAGACAGCCCTAAGCTAGAGAACTTTGAAGAGAATTATCGCAAAGAAGTGCCTTACCCTTATTCAACCCTTGATGAAGTGCTTGACCATATCGATCACGTGGTAAAACTGATTGGTGTTGATCATGTAGGTATTGGTTCAGACTATGACGGTGTAGGTGACTCATTACCCATTGGGCTTAAAGACGTGGCGAGTTTTCCAAACCTAGTACAAGGGTTGCTGGATAGAGGTTATAGCCGTACCGACATTGAAAAGATATTGAGCGGAAACCTTTTGCGTGTTTGGCAACAAGTGGAAGATTATGCGGAAGATCAGGCGGCATCGCATTAGTCGCGCGACGCCTAAAAAATGATGCGTAGGGAAGCGTGTTATCGCTTCCCCATGCTTTATCTAGTCTATTGCACTTTCAATCTTGCACTTTCAACTCCATTATTTCTTGCTTGACACAATTAAGTAAAACGCGCTTGGCAATACCAACAGCGTTAATACCAGTGCACTCGCCATACCGCCTACCATAGGCGCCGCAATTCGCTGCATCACCTCACTTCCGGTTCCAGTGGCATAAAGCACAGGCAACAAGCCAACAATAATAGAAAGCGATGTCATCATAACAGGGCGAAGCCTTGCCGAGGCGGCATGGACAATAGCCTTTTTCACAAGCTCATCTTTTTTGGTGTTGCCACTTTCTGTTGCGTGCTTAGTAAGTGCTTCTGATACATATTGGTTTAGATAGACCAGCATGATAACGCCTATTTCTACCGCTACACCTGCTAAGGCAATAAACCCAACACCTACCGCCACCGACAGATTGAAGTTAAGAAGGTAAAGCAACCATACACTGCCCACCAGCGCCAACGGTAAGGTAGCAAGTATGAGTGCCACATCGCGAAGACGTTTAAATACCAGATAAAGCAAAAGGCAGATAATGGCTAACGTTAGCGGTATAACCACCGACAGTTTTGCTTTCGCGCGCTCAAGGTAAGCAAACTGCCCCGCCCAGGTAATTGAGTATCCAGTGGGTAAATCAAGGTTCTGTGACAAATGACGTTTCGCGCTATCTACATAGCCCCCTAAGTCAATACCTGTGGCCGAGTCTGACGAGATATCAATGTATACCCATCCGTTTAATCGGGCATTTTCGCTTTTAATTCCGGCTGGTCCGTCGTCAATACGCACGGTCGCGACATCGCCAAGGGTAATGTGAACACCGCTTGGCGTAACGAAAGGCATGGATGCTAAAGATTCAGGCGTATCGCGGTAGTGCTGTGAAAAACGCATGGCAATAGGAAAACGCTCACGCCCTTCCACTGACTGTGTAACTACTTTGCCGCCCACTGCCGAAGCTAGAATACTGTGAACATCGTCTATCGTCATGCCGTAACGCGCCGCCAACTGCCTGTCGATATCGATATAAACATAACGACCACCAACCACCCGCTCAGCATATACTGATGCTGTGTTGGGCAGGTCTTTAAGCAGTGTCTCTATATCCTTTCCGATGGCTTCAATGCCCGCAAGGTCAGGCCCCGCAATCTTGATCCCAACCGGTGTTTTTATCCCGGTTGCCAACATGTCGATGCGGGTTTTAATTGGCATGACCCACGCATTGGTCAGCCCAGGAAATTGCACCAGAGCGTTAAGCTCTTCTTTGAGCTTTTCAGTGGACATGCCTTCCCTCCACTGGGCTTTCGGTTTAAGCTGAATGAAGGTTTCAATCATGGTCAATGGTGCAGGGTCTGTGGCCGTATCTGCGCGCCCAATTTTCCCGAATACCGTTTCAACCTCGGGTAAGGTTGCAATAAGCTTGTCCGTCTGCTGTAAAAGCTCTCTGGCTTTACCCACTGAAATACCCGGGTAGGTTGTAGGCATATACATCAAATCGCCTTCGTCCAGTTCGGGCATAAATT
This sequence comes from Alteromonas sp. ABH4_454, assembly GCF_056311775.1. Lineage (NCBI taxonomy): Bacteria > Pseudomonadati > Pseudomonadota > Gammaproteobacteria > Alteromonadales > Alteromonadaceae > Alteromonas > Alteromonas sp. ABH4_454. Next base: position 4,146,793 of record NZ_CM149972.1, read on the forward strand.
CACTACCTAGCTGGCTTAACGGCCAGTACATGGAAAGCAACAAGCAAAATGCCCCCGCCAAGGTGGTCCGTGGGTAGTTAAGCAACCGCGTCAGCAATGGCTGATACACACGTTCTAAAACTCGATTTACCGGGTTCTGGGCTTCAGATCGTATTTTTCCGCGTACAAAATAACCCGCCAGCACAGGAACTAAAGTAATTGCCAGCGCCGCAGCGGCTGCCATAGCATAGGTTTTGGTAAAGGCAAGAGGCGCAAAAAGACGCCCCTCTTGCGCTTCCAATGCGAAAACAGGAATAAAGGATACGGTTATAATTAGGAGCGCAAAGAATAATGCTGGGCCAACTTCGGTGGTCGACTTAATCACCAGTTCCCAACGTTTAGCTGCCGAAAGCTTTGCAGATGTTGGCGCAGAGGCTGGTGTAGATGTTCGCGACTGGGCACTCCCTGACCCCTTTTGACTTGCTGAATCCCTTTGACTCGCTGAGGCTTCCTGACTTGCTGAGCCCCCTTGACTTAAAAAAGCAGCATGCTGATGAATATGCTTGTGTAAATTTTCAACCACAACAATAGCGCCATCCACCATTGCACCAATAGCGATAGCAATGCCACCTAAAGACATGATGTTGGCATTAAGTCCCTGCAGCTTCATTACGATAAAGGCGGCGAGAATACCAATAGGCAAACTGATTAGCGCAACCATAGATGAACGTATGTGAAACAAGAAGATAGCGCATACCAAACCAACAACCAGCAATTCCTCAACTAGCTTATTGGTGAGGGTATCGACGGACTTATCAATAAGGGTGGAGCGGTCGTAAACGGGGACTATGTTCACCCCTTCCGGCAAGCTCGCTTTTAAAGAATCCAGCTTAGCTTTAACCGCATCGATAGTGGCTTTTGCGTTTTCGCCGTAGCGCATCACTATAATGCCACCCACGGTTTCGCCATTCCCGTTTAGTTCAGCAATACCGCGGCGCATCAACGGGCTTTCTACCACTTGAGCTACATCGTTAATCGTTATGCTAACGCCGTCCTTGATAACGCCTGTGGGCAACGCCAGTATGTCATCAATGCCCTGAATGTAGCTTTGCGCACTAACCATGTACTCGGCTTCCGCCATTTCAATAACCGAAGCGCCTGATGCGCGGTTACCCCGCTTAAGGGCAATTTCTATCGTGGATGGCTGAATGTTATAGGCACGTAATTTTTCAGGGTCGACAATAACTTGATATTGTTTAACCATCCCTCCAACAGACGCCACTTCAGATACGCCTTCAACCGACTGAAGCTCAAACTTTAAGAACCAGTCTTGCAACGCCCTTAACTCACCAGCATCTAGCGCATTTGGCTGACTAGCATCGTTTTCCAGCGCATAAATGTAAACCCAACCTACCCCTGTCGCATCTGGACCTAGCTGAGGTGTCACCCCTTCTGGAAGTTGCGAAGACGCTTGGCTTAGGTATTCCAGAACGCGGCTTCGCGCCCAGTACATGTCTGTATCATCATCAAAGATTATATATACGTAGGCATCGCCGAAGAATGAATACCCTCGCACCGTTTGTGCGCCAGGCACTGACATTAGCGCAGAGGTGAGAGGAAAGGTCACCTGATCTTCCACCACTTGTGGCGACTGACCGGGATAGTTTACTTTCACTATGACTTGGACATCAGATAAATCAGGAATAGCATCCACAGGCGTGTTTTTCACCGCCCAGACACCCGCAATACTGAGCATAATAGCGCTCAGCAATACCAGTATTCTATTGTTTACCGACCAGCGAATTACCGATTCAATCATGGTGCATATGCTCCTTATGATTTATCGATTTTTGTTCTGCCGACTTATGCTCCATCGATTTATGCTCCATCGATTTATGCTCCATCGATTTATGAGCCATTGACTTATGAACCATTGACTCGTGAGCATCGCTTTGCTCTTCATCGCCCTTTAGGTCGCCAGAGTCATGTTTATGATTACTGTAACCTGAGTCATGCACCATGCCCTTGTCCATTGCATGTTCACTTCGCTTTCGCATATCAATAACCGTGAACGCTTCGCCAGTCACAAAGGTGAACATGATGTTGTCACCTTCTTTGAACTGAGATAAGTCAATATGCTTTGAAACCGCAAATGACATTGTCGCAGGTCCCCGTCCCCATTTTTCAATTGGACCGCGAGCAATCACTATTTTTGCGTTATCCGAAGCTCCATTTGTTTCGGTTTCAGCAGTCAATTCAATTGCCTCAATAGTACCTGTCGTCGTGGCCTGGTGATCGGGCGCTTTCATTCGCTCAAAGTCACTGCTTTTCGACGACTCTGAATCAATTAAAAATTGTGCTGATACCACCACATCATCCTCTGGCAGCAAACCTTCGACGACTTCAAAATGCGTACTATCGCTTTGCCCCAGTTTTACGCGTACCGATTTAAAATTTCCGTTACCACCACTCAACACCACCTTGGCGCCTTCAGACGTGCGAATAACTGCGCTACGCGGTACTAATAGAGCGGGCTTGCGCTGTAAAGGTTTTAGAGAAACCTGCGTGAACATATTAGGCTTTAATATGTGGTTCTCATTAGCCAAGGGAATGCGTACCTTCAAGGTTCGCGTTACTTTTGATAAAGAGGGATAAATATACTCAACGTGGCTTTCCCATTTAGCATCGGCCCCATGGGACATTTCATCAAGGGTAATTACAGCGCTATTATGAGGCGCTATGATTTGCGCGTATTTTTCTGGCACCTCAGCAATCACCCACACCGTATCCAGCTGTGCGATGCTCATTAAGGTTGTCCCGGGCTGAACGTAAAATCCTTCCCTGATATTCAGCGCTTCTACCACACCGCTTTGCGGCGCGTTAAATGTAACGGTTTGTGTTACCCGTCTAGTTTTTTGCAATGCATCAATAACGCCCTTTGATAGCCCCAGAGTTTTTAGGCGCTCTGCTGCGCCTTCAATTAAACGTGCGTCTCCTCGCTTAAGGGCTAAAACGTATTCTTCTTGTGCACTAACTAATTCTGGCGAATACAGGGTATAAAGTGTCTGTCCTTTTTCAACTTGCTCACCTTGAGATTTAATGAAAAGCCTGTCGACCCAACCTGATACTCTAGGGTGGATGTGCACAATACTCTCTTCATCGTAGGCAACGTTGCCTACTGCCGTTACGGTCTGTTGAAGTGTTCCAATGGTAACGGGCGCGACTTTAGCCCCCATATTGTGCTGAACATTTGGCGGAATCATTAGGGTACCCGGCGTACGCTCATTGCTTTGCGCTAATGTTGCTTCCTCAGTGGCGTATACCGGCACCAAATCCATTCCCATCGGTGACTTTCCCGGTTTGTCACGGCGATAGCTGTCATCCATAGGCGCTACCCAATATAAAGGGGCTTTATTGTCAGATTCGTCGCTGTGGGCATTTTTATCGCTGTGGGCACTTTCACCATTTCCAAGTTTTGATGAATCAGCCAACAATGATGAGGCAAAGCCGAACGCTAACAGGCCGCCGATTAGCAGACCTATTAGCAAACCTTTTATAAGTGTGCTTTTTGTATCTGGAGCAGGGTTTGTTGAAGACGTCATATTAACTACTCAATATTCGAAAAATGGGCGTGAGTGGGCAGGTACAAATAAGCAAGTGACGCCAGTGTCTTGGCGCGTTCGATGTCAATTTTGAGTAAATCATCCTGCACCTGTACTTGCTTGAGGTTGGCATTAACCACATCACTGATATCACCGGTGTCTGTGGTATAAGCTGTCAGTTCAGCCTCAGAAAGTTGCTGTGTTTCACCAATTAATGCCGTTTCATAAAGCGCTTTGCGCTCACTTAGCGCTGACAAGCGTGATTTAAGCACCTCTGCATTCGCGGCAAGCTCGTTCACTTTCAAACGGAAGTCCGTTTCAGACGCACTCATTTTGGAAGCCGCCGCCGCTATTGAAGCGTCTTGGCGAGACTTATTGAAAAACGGAAGGTCTACTTGAACACCCAGTGACACAAAATCAGCCCGGCTTGCGCCGTTTTGCGCGTCTTGTCTGTATCCATAACTTGCTTCAAATGCCCACTGAGACTTAGTTTGCTCTCGCGCTATGTTTACATTTTGCGCTTCTACCTGGGTCTGAATTTGAAGTAGCATAGCCTCAGGATGATGCTGTAGTATTGAAAAAGGCTCACTGTTCTCAATAACCGTTAAGAACGAAGAAAGGCTGAGGCTGCTGTCGTTTAAGATAGCATCGATCTCGAAGCGCTTTGGATAAGAAGGCGTTGATTCTTGCGTTGATTGAGCCAGCGGTGCGCTTACAGAGTCATCTAGCGGCGTGATTACAGAGTCATCTAGCGGTGCGCCGAACCATTTTGAAAGTGCCGATTTCGCTTCATTTCTTTGCTGGTATGCCTGCACGTATTTATCGTCTAAAGACAACAATGCCAAGCGCACTTGCAGTATGTCTTGCTGCGCCGCTGCACCAACGCCTTGACTGTATCTGGAGTCAGTAAAGTCGAGTAGCTGTGTAATCAGTGACTTTTCTTTGTCCAATAATCCAATGCGACGTGTTGCATAGACCCAATCTAACCAAGTAAGGGTAACTTCACGTTTAAGCCACGCCTTTCTCGCTTGGCTCTCTACCGACATTTGATCAGCCATAACCTGATACTTTTGCTGGCTGTAGAGGTTTTCATCGCCTCGCGGTAACTGCTGCTTCAAACCAACTTTAAATTGCGTCATAGGCTCTTGGTCAAATGCGAAGCCGTCGGTAGGCAAGTTTTGTACAGACGCTGAAAGCTGAGGATTTGCCCAATATGATGAGGCTTCGGCTTCTGCATTAAAGCGATCCTTGCGATGCACATTCCCTTTGAGTAAAGGGTCCTGTTGAATAGCTAACTGCAGCGCTTGTTCCAGGCTTAGGGTCTGCGCCACAACAGGCTTATTAGCCATCAAAAAAGAAGAAAGCACAAAAATTAAGGCGAACAAAGCGCTTACTTTACAAGCTCTGTCAGCGCTTTCGTTCACTTTTTTAGGTACCGAATAGTTGCTCATGTATAACATCACTTTTTAGGTGTAAGGCGTGTTGACGTTGCCCCGCTCTTCGCTAAATTTGACAAAGAGAATAAGCAAAAAGGCTTACCACGCGTTACATAGATAAAAGAGTAGAGACATCTCAAAACGACTAGACGACGTCGCTATATAAAAACGTCTCTGCTGCGAAATAAATCCGCGAGATAGATCTATGCTGTGAAAAGTGATTTAGGTGGGCGAAACTGCACGAAGTGAGGAGGTGTACACTGTCCTAGAATAGGTGCAGCTGCAGCCATTCTTGCTACCGATATTTCGGTCTCGACTGTAGGCTGGATAAGCGCACTAGCGCTAATATTAAAACAATGATCGGTTGGGCAATTACATTCGTCTTTGCAGCAAGACATGTCGCTCATCTGCGATGCTTTCACGCTATTCACGCCTGCATCGCTAACTTGTACGCCGTCGAACTGAGCGGGTTTGTTCTTGCTGGTTTTAGCACTTAAATCTGCATGTTGTGATGACACCTCGTGGTGCTGACAGTGTGTATTAGCAGACTCAGGTGATTGAACTTGATGCTTAGCATGAGGTGAATCAAATTGCGGCGTCATCGCCGACTCTGAATGGGCATGTTCATATGAATGTTCAATAGATACAGCGCTACCTGAAGACACAAGGGCCATCATTAAAAACAGTATAATAAACCACGAACTTGCATTCGCCGATTTATACCGATTAAGCGTTAAACCAATCCGAAACGTTTTCAAATACTGTACTCAGAACACTGCTGTATCGACTTAAAATTCACTCAAATAATAGCGTGATGTCACTGACCAGTAAAGGCAAGGGAGTGTTTCATCACGCTTCAAATTTACTTAAATTGCGACAAATAATCTTTCAACATCAAGCCCATTGTCGAGAACAGTGGGTTTGCTTTAGGTACCGCACATTCTTCCTGCTGATTCACCATGTTTGCGTTGAAATTCATTTTATTGAGCAAGCTTGTATTCACGACTAAATCGGCGTGGCACAACCCGTAGGATTCATCGATAACGAAAAAAGTGTTCGGACCTTTACTTGCTTCCATTAACTGCTCTATGCCGTGAATTGGCGTAGTGACATCCGCTTGAGAATGAGCGGCAAATAATGGCACTTCAATTTGCTGCCCTTCCTCGACTTTGTCGCGAATGGTGTTGATTAAGTCCATCAATTCCAACCCAGCTAAACCCGCCACGTTAGGATATTTGTAAGGGTTAGGCCCATGGGTTTGATAACTACCATCAATCACTCGCGCTAAAAGCTTAATTCCCCATATTCGAGACATGCTTTCCGCGTTATCAGACAGGGCTAGCGCACCAGAAAACAACATTAAACCGTCGATGTCGTTTACATCATTACTAGCTTCATCAAGATAGTGCTCAACCGCTAATGCCCCACCTGTAGAAAAGCCACCAACAAGCAAGGTATCGCCCATATTATCGGCCAAACTGACAACTTCATCTACATGTGACTGCCAGCGTTCAGCTAAATCCCAATCAGACATGTCATCTTCGGCGTCGCGTTTACCATGCCCAGGTAGAAGCGGCACGACTACGGTAAAACCCTGTTCAAATAATAGATTGGCAATTTCACGCATGAAGAAAGGCGAATCACTTAGGCCGTGGATAAGCACTGCCACCTTGCTGCTTGATTTGTTAGTCAGCATGAAAGGGGCATTGCCTTCATTACGCAATACGTTGCTGCAAACAGAAAAGCGATTGAGTGCTGTTTCTCTACACGGCTGGGTTTGACCCCACTCTTTTTCATAAAATGCTTTGAACTGATTTTGCAGATCTGAAAAACCTCTGCTTTTCATTTCGCTAGTATCGGGTATAGACACATTTGCAGCTATGGCCAGATTCGCGCCTAAAAGCGCAACAATACCTACAAGCATTTTTACAAAAAACTTCGATGACACCATTATTCTCCGCTACGGATAATTAATAAAAAACGGGAGCAGTTTACCATGCTCCCGTTTTTTGTACCGATTAAAACCTACAAGGTATTAACTAAAGTACGCTTCTAAATCGTCAGAACCACCGATGTGCTTACCGCCAATGAAAACTTGCGGCACGGTTTCGCGACCACTAATCGCCGTTAAGCTTGTTAAAGAGGCATCTTTGCCCAACACAACTTCTTCGTATTCATAACCCTTTTCATCTAGCAACTGTTTAGCTTTAGCGCAGAAAGGGCAGCCTGGTTTTGTGATAATAGACACAGGAGCATTAGTTTGCTCTTCTGGCGCAATGTAAGCCAACATAGTATCTGCATCTGACACTTCAAAGGGGTCTCCAGGAACATCTGGCTCAATAAACATCTTGTCCACAACGCCATCTTTCACAAGCATAGAGTAACGCCAGCTTCTTTTTCCAAAGCCTAGCTCCGCTTTATCTACTAACATGCCCATGCCGTGAGTAAATTCACCATTGCCATCTGGGATCACCGTTATGTTTGCGGCTTCTTGGTCAGCTGCCCATGCATTCATAACGAAAGTGTCGTTTACTGAGATACACACTATGTTGTCGATACCGTGCTTCGCAAACTTCTTTGCTAATGCGTTATAACGAGGTAGATGCGTGGACGAGCAAGTTGGTGTAAAAGCACCTGGAAGTGAGAACACCACGACATTTTTGCCAGAAAATAATTCATCGGTCGTTTTTGTTACCCATGCATCCCCTTCTCGACATGGAAACGACACGCTTGGTACTTTTTGGCCTTCTTTGGAAGTGAAGCGACTTTCTGACATAACAACCTCTTATCGGTAATTTCTACTGTAAATATTCATTTAAGAGTAGAAGACTAGAATGAGTCCAGTCACAAATCAATAGGTATTATCTTACATTCGTTAATATCGATTTTGATGCTGAAGCTCGCTTCTAGCCTGCCTATGCTTTTAGTCGAGGTTGGGGAGAGTCATGTTATCTATGAAGGTTCCCGCAACGCTCAACATTTTAACGTAAGCGATATTCGAGGGTTATCACCATGATTATTTTAGTTGGTGGAGAAAAAGGCGGTAGCGGAAAAAGCTGCTTGGCACAGAACATTGCAGTGTATCTTCGCACTGAAAAAGGTGCCAAGGTATTGATGGTGGATTGTGACCCGCAGCGAACGACCTCAGACTGGATCCAAGAGCGTAAAGCAAACCCTCGTTTGGCTGAAATTAACTGTGTTCAATTATATGGCAAAATACGTAACGAATTGCTCAGTCTGCGACAGTATTACGATTACGTAGTGATCGACTGTGGTGGACAAGACAATCTAGCCTTGCGCTCATCAATGGCGGTGGCTGACCATATACTGATTCCACTTAGACCTAAGCGTCGTGACCTCAAAACCGTGCCTCACATGGAAGATATTTTGTCGACTTGTAAAATGGTCAACCCGAAAATGAACGCAGCTTTTGTGATTACACAATGTCCTTCGCTTCCTAGTCTCGCTAACCGCATTTTAGAGGCAAAAGAAGTGTGTCGTTCATTCGGCATCCCTGTTTTAAACTCTGTCACCTTTAGTAGAAATATGTATGACGATTCTGAAGAATCAGGGCAATCGGTGATTGAGAGTGAGCCTGAGGGCAAAGCCGCTACGGAAATAAGAGCGCTGTTTGAAGAGCTATTAGCTGGCAAATTGGAGGATGCTTATGAGTTTGCTCAACCTCAAAAAGTCGAAGCCGTTAGCTAAGCCCAATCTTCGTTCGATAGAAGATTTTATTGATGATGCGTTGCTTTATGCGCAAGGCAAACTTAATAAACAAGAAGAACAAGGAAGAAAAGGTTGCGTTAAAACCGTAAACAGCCAGAGCGTTGCACCAATAAGAAAACCGGCCAAGACGGAAGGTATGCGTCACGCTACCTTTACCTTAACGCCGCAGTGTATTGAAAAGCTTGCAGATATTGCTCATAGAACAGGAAAAGCAAAGTCAGCGCTTATTCGCGAGTGGATTGAAGAAAATAGCAAAATTTAAACTAAAGTATAAATCCAAATACGTATAAGATTCGTTTTATCCTTCAAAATAATAAAGTTGCTAGGCCGAAGGCCTATTGAGATACTTAGTATTTAGCGTATTCTGACAGCGTATAGGAGATACAATAGAATGGGCCGTGGAGGATTAAGCACAGCGCGCGTGCTGGTTTGTGCCCTGATGATTGCTGTATATCTAACATCAAGCAAGTCAGTAAAAGCGTTCGAACTGTTTCATACAGAAGTCAGGCAGATTGAAAACCTGCTTAACACTAAAAAATATGCCGAAGCGGACAGCACAGCGCTCTTGCTATTAGAACAAGCGTTGCAACAACAGGAAATGCCCGCAGATACCTTTTCATCACTGGGTCAGCTACTGCAAAATGCTTCTCGCTTTGAAGTAGCAAAAGCCATTTTTAATGCTGCGTTAGAGCGTTATACCCTCGAAGGTCGCCTCAATCAAATGGGAGCAACGCTCCTACAACTCGCCACCTCCGAGCGACACCTGTCTAATTATACGAATGCCGTAACCTATGTCAGGCGCGCAATGTCTATCGCTCAAATTGAGCGCGATGATCTTTTAAAAGCCCGTTTAAATCTCGAGCTAGGTATAATCCAACAAGAACAAGGCGAAATAGAAGCGGCGTTAGAGCCACTGAAAAACGCGCTACGTTACTTTCGGGAAAATAACATGGCTAACGAAATGAGCCTTTCCCTTCTTCGCATTGGCGAAATTTATAGTTTACTTAATCAGTCCACGTTAGCCCACACCTACTACCAAGATGCATTCGATAGCATTCAAAGCACAGGGACGCCTAAACTTCTCGGTTCAATTAAAACACGAATGGGCGAGCTGTCATTAAAGTCTGGCGCCATCAAGCAAGCTATACAAACCATAAATGAGGGCCTCACTCTTCTGCTCTCTACTAACGACGTTGGTGCCATCGCACAAGCAAAGATGCTAATGGGTAAAGCGTTCGTTGAAGGTGGCGAGGTTGCTAAAGGTAGAACACTTCTGCAAGAAGCTATGCAGTTTGCAAGTTCATCGGGGCAGACAAAATTAATGAAAGAGGGACGACTCGCTCTTGCTCAAGCCTATATGAAAGAACAAAATTTCGAACTGGCACTTACAGAAGCGAGAACAGGTACTATCGATGCGCGTACAAACAGAGATATTCGTGGGCAGTTGAGCTTCCTTTCATTGCAGCTTAGTGCTTTTGTATCTTTAGGTGAATTTAAGAAAGCCTTGGATGTTCAATCTGTCATTCAACAATTACGCGAAGTTTTGCTCGACTCAGAAAACAAGTCAGCCATTGAGGGGCTTCAGGCTGAAATTGAGCTTGTGCGTCAGTCCCGTACACTAGAAAAACTGGAAGAGTCGAAGCAACTTGTACTTGCCCAAGCTGAGCGTGAAAACTTACAAACCACCTTGTTTTGGAGTGTATCGTTAGCTGCACTTCTGCTCACATTTTTAGTTTGGAGTCGTTACAAACAGCGTCAACAAACTATTATTCTACGTCGCGAAGTTAGACAGCAAACGCTAACGCTACAAGAGAAAAACCAAGAACTAGAACGCGCTTACAAAACCCTAGAGGAAGTAAGCTTACGCGACCCTTTAACCGGCTTGTACAACAGGCATTATCTGGAGTCACAGCTTCCGGGCGAAATTAGACGCAGTCAATTTTCAGCAAGACAAAACCCAAATGCCAATAAGTCTAAACAAGACTTACTCTGCCTTCTTATTGACATTGATCACTTCAAGCGGATCAACGACGACTATGGGCATATAGCAGGAGACAAGGTGTTGTCAGCATTTGCCGGCGTCCTAAAAGAGGTATTCCGGCAAACCGATCTCATTATTCGATGGGGCGGCGAAGAATTCTTAGTAGTGTGTCGACAATCAAACAGAGAAGAATTGCCAGAGCTGGCTGAACGTTGTCGGGAAATGGTGGCTCGTACCTCTTTTGATATCGGTTTAGAAGAGCCTATCTACATTACCTGTAGCATTGGCTTCTCTCTTCTTCCTCCAGATAAAGAAGATGACTTTGATACCGCATGGAAGCGCACGTTTGCCGTTGTAGATTATGCGCTGTACGCAACTAAGCTGTCCGGTAGAAACGGCTGGGTGGGTGTTATAGAAACTCTTGAAACACCGAGAGCGCACCCAACTTTGTTAGATACTAAGTTCAACTTTCCTGGTTCTAGAATTGCCACGTCTTTTAATAACGTAGCCAGTATTCAATGGCCAGATACCCTCGATAAATAGCAGTAGAGGAAATGAGATATGTATAGAGGAAGTTGCAGTTGCCAAGCCATTCAATATGAAATTGAACATATTGATGAGTTCGAAGCCGACGATGAAACACTCATTCAGACAGATATCAGTAAACTGCGTATGGCCGTTGAAAAAGAAAGGCTTGTGATTGACTGCGCGCCTTCCGCGCTAGCCGAACTACATCAAGCAAACGGTGAAACGCACCATGTATGTAACGTGTGTGGAAGTGTAATATGCATAGAGGTGAGCCCAAATAAAGTGCTAATTGACGTCGCGTTTAGCGGTCACGACGCTTTAGCTGAGCCTCACCGCCAATTTATCTTATAAAGCAGTTCTAGTCGGTTTAGCTCAGTTCAGTTCAGCTCAGTTAAATAAGAACAAGCGATATACAACAAAGCCTATTGACTGTTTAATAACGCGGATGAAAAGGGTGGGATGCACTCACCCTTTTCCCGTTAGCACCTAAAGCTATGATGACAAACGCTTAGTCACTGCTTTTAATGTCTTCCATGTGATACTTATCAATTAACGAATAAAGTGTAGGTCGGGTAACGCCAAGCAGCTCGGCAGTTTTCGACATGTTTTTGTCCGCTTTTTGATATGCCCTTCGTATGGCGCGACTTTCAGCTATTTCTCTCACTTCACGCAAGTTTAATGTTTCAGGCTCATCGTGGGCGTCAACTGGCATTAGCCCTAGGTCATCAGGCTGTATTACCGTCCCTTCAGCCATGATCACTGCTGACTTAAGCTTGTTTTGCATCTCACGAATGTTGCCCGGCCATTTATGGGCTAACATGGCATTGACTGCCGTTTCTGAAAAACTCTTGGCTTTGGCTTTAAACTCTTCGCGGTAAATGTTCAAGAAGGTACGAGCAAGCAGAATAATGTCTTGATCCCTCTCCCGTAGCGGCGGGATCATAATGGGCATTTCGCCCACTCGATAATATAAATCTTCTCTAAAGGTTTCTTGCGCGACCATGGCTTGCAAATCTCGGTGAGTCGCACAAATCACGCGTATATCAACGGGAATTTCATTGCGCCCACCAACCCGTTCGATCACTCTCTCTTGCAAGAAACGCAGCATCTTAGCTTGTAAACCAATAGGCATATCGCCAATTTCATCTAAAAATAGCGTACCGCCCTGTGCCGTTTCAATCTTACCTACTGTGGTTTTATTAGCGCCTGTAAATGCCCCTTTTTCATACCCAAACAACTCACTTTCAAGCAGGTTTTCGGGTATTGATGCACAGTTTATCGCCACAAAAGGTTTATCTTTTCTTGGGCTATGTTCATGAATGCTGCGTGCAAACACTTCTTTACCGGTACCACTTTCACCAAGTAGAAGCGTGCTGATATCGGTGTTGGCAATTTTCTCGGCGCGGCGAACCACTTTTTGAATAGCTTCACTATTGCCAACTATCCTCGACATACCTGAACGAGTCCGCGCTAAAATGCTGTTCTCATGTTCTAATTTCGACAGGTTTAACGCGCGATTGACCAATAATTTAATAGTGTCTGAGTCGATAGGCTTTTGATAAAAATCGTACGCCCCGAAATCAATGGCTTTAAGCGCATTTTGCTTATCGCTGTTACCTGTGACCACTATGACTTTTGTTCTTGGCGCCAGCTTAATGATGTCGTGAAGGATTCGTAAGCCCTCAGAAGCGTTGGCAGGGTCTGGTGGAAGCCCTAAATCTAGCGTAACCACTTTAGGTTCAAAACGACGCAGCTGCGCAATAGCAGAAGTATGATCGTCAGCAAAAACAACATTGTAATCCGTAAGGCTCCATTTAAGCTGTTTTTGAATGCCTAAATCATCATCTACTACCAAAATGGTATCGGTCATTTCATCATCCTATTAATCTACTTCATCCATCCGAGGAATGTGGATTTTTGTCGCGTACGGATCCACTTTCTAATTATTTGTCTATCCTATCGGAAAATGCAGCGTAAAACAGCTACCGCGTCCGGGTTCACTTTGGACCGTTAGTTTACCACCGATAGACTCGATATAGGTTTTCGCATCGTAAGCGCCTATTCCCATACCTGCATTCCCTTTTGTGGTATCAAAGGGTTTAAATAAACGTTCTTCAATAAAGCTTTTTTCCATCCCCACGCCAGTATCTTCTATCATGACAAGCTGGATATTGCTGTCGGAATTGGCAGTTATCACTACATCAACTTCACCGTCATCACCTGTTGCTTGTTGCGCGTTACTGATTAAATGGTAAAAGACATTGGCTACTTTTTCTTTATCAACCATAACAGCCGTTTCTTTAAGCACATGCACTTTCGGTATAGGGTTTAAACCTGAGCAACGACTACTTACCACATCCTTGGCAACTTCCGAGAGTAAAAGCTCAGCGTCAACCCCTTCCTGTACCGCCTTTTTGTCAGTGAGTTGCTTTAACATTTTCTCCATTCTAGCTTTAGTATGCTCTAAGGTTTCGAATGTATCGTCGATAAACTCGGGATTGTGCTTATGTTGTTGCGCGTTTGCCAAAATAAGGTCAACTTGAGCAAGCACGTTTTTTAGATCGTGTAGTACAAAGGCAGACATTCTGTTAAACGCAGCAAACTGTGCATTTTCAGCAACTACTTGTGCCGCCTCATGATGCTGCATATAGGTACCTACCTGCTCAGAGACCGCAGTAAGATAGTCTTTAACTTCCCAATTGAGACTAATTTTTTCTTTGTCTCCAGGCGCAAGTAAGGCAAATCCCCATAACCCTCCGTCTTTCAAGAAAGGTACAAAAAGCTGGTAGCCCCACTCTTTTAAAGCATTGCGGTCTAGTTTTAACCCTTCGTAATCAAAAGGCTTCACCAGATAAGCATCTGTATCAATAATCCAACCATTTTTATCACTATATTGCGCTAACGTTTCTAACATAGTGTAGGTGGCACTGCCTTTCGTTTCACTGGCTATATCTGTAATAGGCGATGCTTCGGCCACACGTTCATAACCATTTGCATTCACCCTATAGAGCAGGCCCGATTCATACTGAATAGCGTTCAGCATGCCCGTTAGCCCAGCGTGATAAACATCTGATGACGAATCACCGGCCCTAGTTAGCCACTGGGTTAACTTCACCCATTCGACGCGATAGTCGAACTGATTGGCAAAGAAATGCTTCGTTATAAAAACTTTGATTTTTGTGCGAAAGGCATTCGATAAAAATACTGTGGCTAACAACGCGAATGACATCACCACCAGGATAATTTGTACGGTAGCGCCCCAGCTCCCCCCGACATAGTTGATGGCATAGCCAACCACAGCCATGACAAATAGGTAACCACCCGCCACAAGCAATAATGAGCTATGTAAAACCACATCGCGGGATATAAATATATCTATCCCCCAGTGATGAATACGGCGAATTGATATTACGAGTAAAGGCATGAGCAAGAAGTAGATATAACCCCGTGCAGCGATATAACCAATTTCCACTTGGTTAACCATGGTCGCGTTAGCGTAGGTTACAAATTCGAACAAATTTGTTGCGCCAAGATAGATAATAAGCGGTTTGAAGGCCCACTGCTCTCTTCCTGCTTGCCGATAGACAACCTCTAAAAGTACAAGGACTTCTAAAGAAAGTACGATTAAAACGAGAAAGCTCCACGCAGGGTTAATTGCCAATAAATAGGGTGCAAGAAGCGCGATAAGCGCTGGGGCGACAATAATCAGCGTAATGGGGCGTTTTAATACAGCAGCTATATTACTGAAGTTAGTTTGAATACAAGCAGACAAAAACAGAAGCCAAGCCAATTGCTTTACAACGTCAACGCTTAACAGCCAGCTAAGGGAAATGGGGCCGAACAGCGAGGTAATTAAACTTGTCGACCATAAAAAAGTGGCAGCGGTCGCAACGACAAGCAGGTGCTTGGCAACGCCTGGCTTTCTTACTGTTAGCAATAACAATAAAAGGGCTAGGTGCGCGAGACTATTTAGCCCGTAGCCTACATCTGAAATCATCCTTTTATCTCACCTTTATTATCATTATTAGGAGGCATAGATCTGCGTGCTAGCAGATCATTACATTGGTAACACTCGATATATACCGACCATGTTAGATGCTGCAAAACTCCATCTCGTTTTTTGTATAACTCCTAAGTAGCAGCAAGAACTGCACTTATGCTGTGCATCTTGTCCTATTGCCGTATTAGATAGAGCAACGAGTTGGTAAAACGGGCTCACAAAATAAATAGTTAACTTACGTCCTTCGTGATGCGCAGGCCAAGCCTGCGCTCTGAGCTTTTACCGATTAAACCTTTACCGTTTTTGAATTACCAAGGAACCAATTGAATAGCCCGCGCCAAAAGAGCAAAGCACTCCGATATCGCCAGAGACTAAGTCTTCATGATTCAAACCAAAAGCAATAACAGAACCCGCAGAAGCAGTGTTTGCGTATTCATCGAGTACGATGGGCGCTTCTGTTCTGTCTGCATCGCGCCCCAATAAGCGCTTACAAATTAAGGTATTCATATTAATATTAGCTTGGTGCAGCCACCAACGCTTCACGCCTTCTGGTGTGATGTCATGGCTTGCTAGGTGCGCTTCAATATGAGCCGCAGCCATCGGGCAAACCTCTTTAAATACTTTGCGCCCAGCCTGGTGGAAAAGCTTGTCAGGACCGTAAGGATCGACATCTTCAGCACGGGTCATATAACCAAAATTCGAACGAATATTATTTGAATACTTCGTCAGTGCCTTAGTGCTAAGCACGTCGTAGACGTGTTCACTTTTAGCCGTTTCAGCGAGTTCTAACACAGTCGCTGTTGCTACGTCACCAAAGATAAAGTGGCTGTCTCGGTCTGCGTAGTTAATTTGAGGAGAAACTAACTCAGGGTTGATAACAAGTACGCGAGTAGCATTTCTAGCGCTTAGCATCTCATAAGCGCGATGCATGCCGAAGGTTGCTGCTGAGCAGGCGACTAGCATATCAAAGCCAAAGCCCTCAATGTTCAGTGCTTCTTGCACTTCAATAGCGATAGCGGGATAGGCACGTTGTGTGTAGGCACACGATACAATAACGGCATCAATCTCATCCGAACTCACATTCGCTGAAGCCATAGCTAACTTAGCGGCTTCAACGGCAATTTCCGCCTGATGAGAAAGTTCATCATCTGCTCGCGGCGCAATTTTTGGTTTCATGCGAGTGATGTCTAGCGCGCCCTCTTTTTGATAAATATAGCGACTTTTAATTCCCGACGCCTTTTCAATAAACTCTGCACTTGAGTAAGGCACGGCGGCTAGCTCACCTGCTTCAATTTTAGTTTTGTTTTCAGCGTTAAACGCGTCGGCGTATGCGTTATAACTTTCTACTAGTTCTTCATTGGTAATACTGTCTTTTGGGTGCCAAACACCCACACCGCTAATCACTATTTGTTGAGACATAAGCATTCTCTATTATCTGTTAACACTTCTGGCTTTTAAAACGTCGCGTTACTTCGTGTCCTTCACGCTACGGTGCCAGTGCAATTAAGCCTAATCGTACCTTTTGTTAGCAATACGACTGCGTTTTATGAGCTATAGCTTACCTTAATCCGTGGTCACTGTAACTATGGTGAAAGCCACCGTTCCCACTCAAACACCTAAATCGCTGCTGAAATAGAATTGACTTGACCAATAAAACAGCATCCATTGAGCCACTCCAAAAAGAATTGTTTATTCAAAGAAACAAAATCAACTTCTTTCCCTTTCACATCCACAGCTTAAGTAAGCAAACAAAAACCTCAAAATATTAGAGAGTTAGAGATTTAAAACGAACGTAAATTAAAGTGACTAGCAAATAGACGCCCTCGCACCTCTACAATTTATTTACAAAATAATGACCTTCAACGCGATATTGGTTGACAAATTGGCAAGATAGAAATAGGGTTTAAACATTAAATTGGTAATAACAATAGTCTCTCGATTATTCAGTGCCGTCTTTTCGGCAATAATCTGTTTAAGACTAGGTGATACCAAAGGTGACGAGGTTGTATCTAACCTTCGAAATTTTACTTATGAGGAAAAGATAATGTCTAAACCATCAATTGGTTTCATCGGACTTGGTCTAATGGGCGGCAACATGGTTGAAAACCTTTTAAACAAAGGTTTTCCAACCACAGTTATGGACTTAAACCCTGATGCAGTGGCTAAGTGCACCGAACGCGGCGCAAAGGTTGCAAAAACAGGTAAGGAATTAGCTGAAACCGCGGATATCGTCATGCTTTGCTTAACGACATCGAATATTGTCGAATCAGTAATGTATGCTGAAGACGGCATTATGGCGGGGCTAAAAGAAGGTGCCGTGGTTATTGATTTTGGAACTTCTATTCCTTCTTCAACAAGAAAAATTGGCGCAGACTTAGCAGCCAAAGGCGTAGGTATGGTAGATGCACCACTAGGTCGAACTCCTGCACATGCGAAAGATGGCCTACTTAATATTATGGCGTCTGGCGACAAAGAAACGTTTGAAAAAGTGAAACCAGTTCTTGATGAACAAGGTGAAAATGTCTTTTACCTCGGTCAGCTTGGTGCAGGTCACACTACAAAACTGATTAATAACTTCATGGGTATGACCACCGTATGTGCAATGTCACAAGCTTTTGCTGTAGCAGAGCGCGCTGGCGTTGACCGCCAACAGCTTTTCGACATCATGTCTGCAGGTCCATCTAACTCGCCATTTATGCAATTCTGCAAAAACTATGCAGTGGATAATAATAGTGACTTAGGCTTTTCTATTGCTAATGCCAACAAGGATTTAGGCTATTTCTTGAAGATGGTAGAAGACTTAGGTACTGAGTCGAAAATTGCTGAAGGTTCATCAGCTAATTTACAAGCAGCCTTTGACGCCGGCTTGGGTAACGGCAACGTTCCTGAAATCTACGACTATTTTGTCAAATTAGATAAGTAGTAAACGAACGCTCTGGCGAAACTATACACAACCTAAAAGAGAAGTGATGCCGTGAAAATTCAAGGTCTACGTTGGTGGGTAATTACACTTATTGCTCTCGCAACAATTATAAATTACATCGATAGACAAGCTTTAAGCGTATTATGGCCTGCTATTGTAGAAGACTTGTTTCCAGATGAATCAGCGTTAGAAAGGAAACAGATTTACGCTAATATCTCCATCGTGTTTGTTTTCTCTTACGCGTTTGGTCAGGCGATTTTCGGTAAGATTTTCGACTGGATTGGAACGCGAATTGGCTTCGTTCTTTCTATCGGTGTTTGGTCACTCGCCACTATTGCTCATGCATTTGCGCAAGGCATGTTGAGCTTCAGTATCTTTAGATCGATTTT
Organism: Alteromonas sp. ABH4_454; assembly: GCF_056311775.1. Lineage (NCBI taxonomy): Bacteria > Pseudomonadati > Pseudomonadota > Gammaproteobacteria > Alteromonadales > Alteromonadaceae > Alteromonas > Alteromonas sp. ABH4_454. Next base: position 4,165,360 of record NZ_CM149972.1, read on the forward strand.
AGGTATTGCCGAAGCTGGTAACTGGCCTGGTGCAACCAAAGGTAACGCCGAATGGTTTCCTACGAAAGAGCGTGCGCTAGCCCAAGGCATCTTTAACTCTGGTGCGGCTATTGGTGGCATCATAGCCTTTCCAATTATTGGCTTTTTAACTCTGCATTTTAGCTGGCAGGCGGTATTTATTATCGTAGGTGCCATCGGTCTTTTATGGCTATTGCCTTGGGTTATTATAGTTAAAGCTCCACCAGCGATGCACGCTTGGATTACCGAGGAAGAAAAGCACTATATTCTTTCTGGTCAGCGCACCATGAGCGAAGATAAAGATGAAAATGGTAATGCCAAGGAAATGGAGGAATACAGCCCTTCAACAGGTGAACTGCTTTCTCGCAAAGAAAGCTGGGGCGTAATTATCGCTTCGGCGGCAATCGACCCTATTTGGTGGTTATTTGTATTCTGGATCCCTATCTACCTTAACGAAGTGTATGGCATGAACGTTACCGAGATAGGTATATACGGCTGGGTGCCCTATGTGGGCGCAATGCTTGGCGCATGGTTTGGCGGTTTGTTGGCGCAAAATCGTATAGCGGCTGGCTGGACGCCGAACAAGACAAGGAAGCTAGTTATCACCTTGGGTTGTCTAATAATGCTTCCTGCTCTTATCGCAATGTCAGATCCTGGCGCGCCAACGGTAGCGGTGCTTATTATGGCGGTTATCCTGTTCGGCTTCCAAACAGCAATAGGTAACGTTCAAACCCTTCCGAGTGATTTGTTTGGTAAAAAAGCCGTGGGTACGCTATCTGGTTTTTCAGGTATGGCGGCGAAGCTGGGTGCGGTGGGCTTAACATCGTTGGTTCCATGGCTTACTGCAGATGGTAATTATACGCCAGCCTTCGTCATAGGAGCGTCGTTAGCTATCATTGCAATTGCAGCCATTTGGCTTCTTATCCCAAAAATAGAAATGCTTAAGCCTAAGCGTTAGTAAATTGATGCGCTATCAGAATTATTAGGTGTCTGGTAGCGCATTTTTTACCCATAACGTAAACCCAACTAACAGGTGTCTATAACCTGCCCCCTAACCTAAAACTTATCTTGCTGTCACAGTGAAAAGTACTCTGACCCCAGACCTATCTGACCAATTCCGCTAATCCCTTTTATCAAGCTCATTTTAAACGTCTTAATTTTTAAGAAATTTAGTAAATTTGCTAGCAAATGTTAATAAATTGTGTTTTTATTAGCCTTATTACCAATTTGGTAAAAACAAATACACATATTGGTAACACCAAAACACAATAAAAACTTTACCACCCTATACTTTAACTTGGAGCACGATGCCATCATGAAGATTAAAGCATTTGCACTTTGCGCCATAGCCGCAGCCATTACGGGATGTGATGTAGATTCTGATAACAACCCTAATACCCTAGGTAGTATCACGCTATCTGGTACGCCAACTTCTGGCGAAACGCTAACTGCCTCAGTCAGCGACCCAGATGGTATTTCATCAGACGTAAACTACTTTTGGTACGCTGACAATCAACTTATTGCTGACGCAAGCGGTGCAAGTTTTACTCTTACTGACGATCAAATTGGTTCGGCTATTACGGTGCAAGGCTCTTATACTGACGATGGTGGTATTAACGAATCTCACGTGAGTGAACCAACAAGTGATGTAATGGCAATAGCGTTTGAGTCAAGTATTGCCATCTCTGGCGATGTTGTAGTAGGCGGTATGCTTACTGCCACAGTTTCAGATGAAAACGGTGTAGAACCAGAAAGCATTGTTTATACGTGGTATGCAGATGATGTTGCTATTGAGAATGAAGTTACATCTACAATCACGCTTACAGAAAATGAGTTTGGTAAGGTTATTACCGTATCAGCGGCTTTTACTGATAACCGCGGCTTCGATGAAGCCCCTATGTCTGAACCAACAGACCCTGTAGGTCGCGTAAATTCAGAAGGTGCAATCGTTATTGTAGGCACGCCTACTGTTGGCAACACCCTTTCTACAGAAATTAGCGATGAAGATGGCGCTACCGGTGAAGTGACATACCAATGGTATGGCGATGACGTTGCCATCTCAGGTGCTACTCAAAGCAGTTACGTCGTTGACGCAAGCCTTGTAGGCCAGGTCATTACGGTAGAAGCGTCTTATACTGATGATAATGGTTTTGAAGAAGTTATTACCTCAGAACCTACCATTCCTGTTAATGAGCAAGCTGTTGACGAGGCTGGCTCAATTGAAATAACGGGAACCGTCCCTTATTTGGTAGACGGTGTATTAACGGCAACACTGACAGACAATAATGGGTTTGACGAAGCAAGCGTTGAATACACATGGTTTGCTGATGGCGTAGCGATTGCTGATAGCAACAGCAGCACTTTCACACCAAGTGCTAACGCTGGCGCAATCATTTCTGTAGAAGCCTCTTACACCGATAATGACGGTTTTGAAGGTTCAGCATCAGATGCTGTTGATACCATTGTTTATACTACTGTAGTTAACGATAAAGCCGGTCTTGAAAGTGCACTTAATAGCGGCCTTGCCGACGGCGATGTCTTAGGTCTAAACACCAACGTTTATGCTGACCTAGCACCAATTTTATTAACCAGTGCTGTAACCATGACTGCAGTAGAAGGCGAAACGCCGGTCATATCTGGTGAAGCATGTATAAATGTTGCTAGTACTGTAGACGGTGCAGCAATAAAGGGCATGCGTTTTGAAAGCATTGATACGGCATTAGATTCTTACTGTGAAAGCGAAGCAGCCGCAGTTATTTATTCAGAAGGCGATAACTTCACTTTTGCTGAAAATACAATGGACGGCGACCAGACCACATTGAATGAAGAAACTCATCATTGGCTTGTTGTTAATGGTGAAGGCGCCATGATTGAGCGTAATACCTTCCGCAATAGAAACAACGCGGTTAAAGGCTCGGTAATCAAGCTCTCTTCTTCGGGCCTAAACCATACAATCCAGTACAATTTGTTTGAAAATGCGGTTAACCCGAACTTCAACCAATCAAGCCTACTGCTTCTTAACATCGGAAGCACTACGGGTGCAGATGCGGCAGAAGACGCTAACTTTGTTGTTCAGTACAACCGTATTGATAACTTCACTTCAGGCCGTCGCCTAATGCGTGTTCAAACGTCTGGCGCTACTATTCAAGGTAACACGATTATTGACCCGAAAGGCGGTATTTCCTTAGAAGACGGTGGGTTTAACACCGTTGCTGACAATATCATTATTCGGACCACTGATATTTCTGGTTCAGACGAACGCCCAAGTGGTGTATTGATGACACCGCTCGGTCATACGGTAACGAATAACTACATTGCAGGTATTCGTTCAGGCAATAAAGAAGCTGGCGGCTTAGTGTTCACGGCTAACCCATTTTCTCAAGCTGACGGCGGTGTACCTAACGCAGGTAACCAAGCTGTGCTTGACGGCAGCGGTGACCTAACGCTAACTGTTACCAAGAATACCGTACTAAACTCACTTCAACCCATTGTGTTCAGCACCGAGATTGGCAGCAGAGCACCTGTGGGTGACTGTGACGAACTAACTGCAGATAACGCGCCAGTTCTTTATGGTCTTACCAAAAACTTCTTTGTAATCGACTTCGATGCTAATGCAATTGCAAATGGCTTTAACGAAGCAGATAAAGAAAGCACGCTTGGGCTTGCATTTGATTCTGAAGCGATTAGTAGTGACCACGCTTTTGAATACGACTGTGATCTAATTAACCACGAAGAATCACTACTTTCTAACAACTTCGGCTTTACCGATAGCTATGCATCGGGCGATGTTGAAGATGAGTCTTGGGTAGACATTCGCAACCTTAACGGCAACGGCGAATTTGATACCGACGGCGCTATCGACCAAAACCCCGCAGACAATGGCAAGGAAGTGCCAGAGTTTGTTACCGCTCCCAACGGTCTAATTGAAACCGACCCGAACGGTGCACAAGCAGTCGCTGGAGCTAAAGGGCTTTACTACATTCAGTCTACTGATGTAGGTGCTGGCTCTACATGGACGGCAGATAATTAATACATAAAACACAAATACCCTACACATTAAGTCACTGCGCCCTTCGGGGCGTTAGTGCATCGATAACACAACGGAGAAATTGTAATGTCGTTGAAAAGAAGCACACCCTTTACCCTAAACCCAACTGCGCGTTGGGTAAGAGCCGCATTCATTGCTGGTGTAGCCAGCACTGCCGCTTTTTCGGTACAAGCGCAAGAAACGCAAGAGCAGACCGCAGCGGAGGACGTAGAAGTTATCGACGTTGTTGGCTCACGTCGTACTATACAAGACCAAATTTCAATCAAGCGCGAATCTACTACTGTTGTTGACGGCTTATCGGCCGAAGACATTGGTGATCTACCTGCGCTTTCTATTGGTGAAGCACTAGAATCAATTACGGGCGCAGCGTCACACCGTGAAAATGGTGGTGCTACAGAAATTACTATTCGTGGTCTAGGTCCGTTCTTAAGTGCGACGCACATTAACGGCCGTGAAGCGACTAATGGTAGCGGTGACCGTTCGGTTAACTTCTCACAGTTCCCAAGCGAACTGGTTAAGAAAATTGCTATCTATAAAACCCAAGACGCCTCTATGATTGAAGGTGGTGTGGCTGGTGTTATCGCCTTAGAAACTGTTGCACCTCTTGATTACGGCAAACAGCGTATTCAGGGTGAAGTTAAAGGCAACTATAACCCTGACGAAGGCAATGTAGATAACTCACTGCATAGTGACTTAGGCTATCGTGGAACGATAAGCTATGTTGACCAGTTTGAGTTCAATAACGGCTCTGCGTTAGGTATCTCTATCGGTGCCCAGCGCCAGGATATAACTCAACCTGAGGCCGAGTACAGAAGCTCTAGCCCAACGGGCTCTTCACTATGGGCGTGTTTGAACGATCCTACCAACACTAATGAAGGTTTTTTCCGCAGCAGCGCTGGCGACTGTGAAGACCAGGTTAGCGGTAGCTCAAACCAAGGCTACAACACAGAAATCGACCCAGAAACTGGTGAGGCAATCAGTGCAGGTTCACCTTATGCGTGGACAGGTAGTTCTCGTAGCTATCGTCAAAACGAAACATCTGATGAGCGAGATGCATTCTTCTTAGCACTACAGTTTCAGCCTAATGACGCCTGGGATATTAACACTGACTTCCAGTACTCGAATCGCTTGCAACAAGAAGCAAGACACGACTTAATCTTCCTACAAAAGCGTGCGATACCTGGTTTGACTGGCCCTACGTTGGTGACCAATGATGTGGGCGGCATTCTACACTGGGAAGGCCAAGATCGTATCGAAAGCTCTGGTGAACAGTTCTCGCGTGACGAGACTTACCACGGTTTTGGTATCAATGTTGAGCACTTCGCTACTGATGCATTAACGTTAAGTTTCGACCTTTCCTACTCAAAAACCGAGCGTGAAGAGCTACAAATTTCAAACCGTGCCCGCACCGAAGACAGACAATTCTTCTCGTGGGATATGGGTGATGATATTCCTCATTTCACGGTACAGAACTTTGACGTGACTGATATCACTAACTTCTACGATAGCTTACGTACCCGTGCAGACAGAGAAAATACGCGCGAAAACGAAGTTAAGTCGGCTAGAGTAGATTTTAGCTATATTCTTGACCACAACGTTTTTGTAAGCATCGAAGGTGGCTTACGTGCCTCTGAAATGACATTCGTTCAGCTAGGCGGTTCTCAAGGTAACGGTTCTAGAACTGAATGGACCTTCTCTCCGACTGAAGGCTCATCTGACGAAGAAGAGATCGCCCAAGCAATTGCACTTATGCAAGGCTGTCAAATTGACTTCCCAGAAAGTGACTTCTTATCTTCTGTTTCAGACGGTGACATTATTACTCACGTTGATGGAGACGGAAATACCGTAGATAGCGGCACTGGTTCTTCGTGGGCAACCTATGACAACAACTGCTTCGCCCGTGCCGTAGCTGCATCTAACGGCGATGATTTCGCTTACCCTGAGTTGGAATATGAGAACTCGGGAACAATAGATGTCACTGAGCGCACTTATGCCGGTTATTTGATGGCGAACTACGACACAGAAATGTGGGGTAAATTCATTCGCGGTAACTTTGGTGTTCGTGTTGTAAACACTGAAGTTACTTCAATTGGCTTCAGAAATTCATTTGAAGTTATTGAAGGTGAACTGGGTACACTGACACTTGTTGAAGATGACTCAGTGGTTGAGCGTATCGAAGGTGGTGGTAGCTACACTGAAGTGCTGCCTAGCGCTAACTTCGTAATGGATTATAGCGACGATATTTTGCTACGTGCTGGTATTTATCGCGGTATGTCTCGCGCAGACCCATCAGACCTAGGCTTTAGCCGTACGTTCCAAACTGATGATGAAGTGGCTCCTACGACTATTTCAGACTTAATTGTTGGCGTAAACGGTTCTGGTAACCCGAGTACTAAGCCACTTATGTCTTGGAACTATGACGTTGCCATTGAATGGTATCCGAATGAAGACTCAATTTTTGCTTTCGGTGTTTACTACAAGCAGTTTAACGGTGGCTTCCAACAGCAAACGGTGCTAGAAACGTTTGAAATTGAAGGTGACGATTATGACTTGCCTATTACTAACTCTGTAACAACAGACGAAAGCAGCAGCATCATTGGTATCGAAACCTCAATCGCTTATCGTTGGGATAGTGGTATTGGTGTTAAGTTTGGTTATAACTATGCTGACACAGATTACGAGTTTGAGGATAGTAATTACGGTGATACATTTATTACCGACCTTGACGGTAATACTACTCAGTTAACCCAAGGTATCATTCCTCCGGGCGCTGTACCTGGATTCTCTGAGCATGTGTTTAGCGGTCAGGTTTATTACCAGATTGGAGACCTAGATACAGCGCTTATCTATAAGTACAGAAGCGAATATTTCCAACCTTACACCAGCAACGGGACGCGCTTGCGTTACGTAGACGAGGTAGGTGTGTGGGAAGCACGCGCATCGTACAAGGTTAATGACCACGTACGTGTTAAGGTTGAAGCAATTAACCTATTCAGCGCACCTAAGTCTCAAGACTACTACGTTCAAGGTAACCTTGGCGAAGTTAACGACTATGGTCCTCGCTTGTTTGCAGGTGTTACGGTTAAGTACTAAGCACTTCCAATCGCAACAGATAATGCCTTAGCAAACGCAAGGGATTACGCGACTCTGAAAGGCCCAAGTTCAAGCTCGGGCTTTTTTATTAGATAATAAAAAACCCGCTTAATTAAGCGGGTTTTTGTTTAACTATTTAGTGTTAAATTACAGCTGGTTAATTTGCCATACCGATACTGTACCGCTAACTTCATTGCCTACAACAAGAAGAGGCACACCACTTGGGCTGTCGTCAGCGCTAACAAATACCAAACTTTCTGGCGCAAGGTCACCAATAACATCATCGCTGGTTAAACCTTCGGTAAGATTGCGGTTGATCACATACTCAGCAAATTGAACATCGTAAGGGTTCGTTACATCGTAAACAAAAATACCACCCATGCGCTCTGTACCGATAAATGCATAAGTACGGTCGCCAACTTGACCCACGGTCAATGCCTCTGGCTCTGGTCCTTTGTTCTCAGAACGTGAATCGCTAGCGTTTTCGTCGTCACCGTTATTGAACTGTGCGCCGTGAACTGAAGCGGTAATGCGTTCAAAATCGTCGCCAGAGTCATAAACCACTAAGCCGTTTTGATCCCAAATGGTAAATGAGCGCGCACCGTAAGCGTATGCTGCCTCGTACTCACCGTCTCCATCAGCATCACCCATAGCTGAAGTTACACGTAAATCATCAGCCTCACCTGTTGCTTGTAGCATGGCCAATTCAGAGTTTGCAGCAGCCGTTAGGTCTTCTACTTTCACTTCATCTGTGTAGGCAAGGCAACCATCATCTTCGTCGAAATCAACACCACCAGCGGCAGTACATGCAGCTTCATCAGCAGCTTCAAAGAAGTACTCACGGGCGTCACCTTCGTTCGCAGTCACGATGAAAGTTGCGTCTTTCCACGTAAAATTAGCGATAGTATCTGGCTGATATACACCATACAGGCCAGTATATTGGCCAAAGCTAACCGCATCATCCTCTTGGATATCTATGTTAAGGCCAGCCCAAGACTTAGTCCCTAAACCAACAACATCCACGGTTAACTCTTCTAAATCTAATATCGCCAGGCCATTGTTTTCCTGAAGACTTACATAGGCAACATCGTTAGTCGCCGTAATATATTCAGGCTCTAGGTCTTTCGCTACAGTCGAGGTGATAGCTGTTCCATTAATTGTGCGTCCTGCTGGATTTGGGAACATCATTCCTTGTGCTATAAGCTCAGCTTCACTGCCGTTAAATGCGCTAAAGCCTACGGTAGTGCCTGTTTCTTCAGGCTCACCACTGGCAAGAATGTTGATAACCGTGATAGAACCTTCAGGATCAACAGTATAGTCATCAGACGGTTCGCCTTCGTTGGCTACTAACACTTTACCGCCATCAGGGGTGAAAGTGACCATATCAGGTAGTGCGCCTACCTCTACCGAGTCTAAAAATGCGGGAGCAGAGCTATCAAGTCCGTTGTAAAACAACACGTAACCATTATCAGTTTTAACATCCGCAGGTACTGCAACGGCCATAAGGTCACCGCTTATTGCAATGCTTGTTAAACTGCCTAGTGCGACACCGTTAATGTCAGCAGGTAATGCTATCGTAGTCGGTGTTAGCGTGGTCGTATTGATTGGATCTGACATTGTTGCCGTACTAACGCCTGAGGCATCAATAACTGCAATTGTATTTGTTTCGCCGTTAGTGGCGTAAATAGTGCTGGAATCAGAATGATATTGAACGATTTCAGCTGCCGTTTGATTGCCTAAGAAGGCACGACCAACGATATCCATTGCAATACCGATAGAAGCATCGGTGCCGTCGCTGCCATCAGTACCTGGATCACCCTGTTCGCCCTGTGGCCCTTGTGCTCCTGTTTCACCCTGAGCACCATCGTCACCATCAAGGCCGCATCCTGTGAGCGCAGCTGAAACTAAAAATGCAATTAATCCGTATTTAAACTTGTTACGCACTGCCATTTGATTTCCTTTTTAATTGTTTTTTGTCGTACGTTGCGAGGTCCGAGAAATCTGGGATTTCTGCTCCTAGTACACCAGAAAATTTATTCAACTTCTATGTATAAATTAAAATCAGTTTATGACACAAATATTAAGAAGGCAAAAGCGTGTCATTTTTCTATAAAAAGTACACACCTAGCCGACTTTGCGCCAATTGTAAGTGCATATTTCAACATCTTTTATTACTTATTGAATCCAATAGAAACGCCCGTGAGCACAAAGCAGTATCTTTAGCGCGAATGTCTAGTTTTATTTACTCTCGCTATCTGATACTAATACGGTCAAACAGATGTATAAACTGAATGGAATATCATTTTTTGTGACAGCGTCACTAAAAATGAGTGTATTCAGCAATCAAAAGGATTAACTATGAAATTGAAATTCACTGCCTCAGCGGTTATTGCTGCTGCGCTCACATTAACCGCATGTGCAACATCTCCTACCGGCAGAAATCAAGTATTACTTTATTCAGAAGCCCAGCTCGCACAAATGGGCGATCAAGCTTTTTCAGGTATGAAAGAAGAGCTAAAAATATCGAGTAAAGCAGTACAAAATACCTATGTGGAATGCGTTGCAAACGCCATTACTGCCCAAGTTCCGACAAGCGTTTTTAGTGGTCAATGGGAAGTAGTAGTGTTTGACGATGAACAGGTTAATGCGTTCGCACTGCCCGGCGGAAAAATAGGTGTTTATACAGGCTTGTTAAATGTAGCGGAAAACCAGCACCAGCTTGCTGCGGTAATTGGTCACGAAGTAGGACACGTTATAGCAGAGCATGGTAACGAGCGTATGTCTCAGTCAACGTTGATTAATGTAGGTAGTCAAGCAGTAGGTCAAATATTGGCAGCGAACGAAGTCCCTCAATCAGGTCCGATTATGGCGGCTATTGGTTTAGGCGTGCAAGTAGGTGTTCAGTTACCTTTTAGCAGAACCCATGAATCGGAAGCCGATGTTATCGGTCTTCAATTGATGGCAAAATCCGGGTTTGATCCAAGGCAGTCTGTAAACTTATGGCAAAATATGGATGCGGCGAGCGGCGGAGAACGCCCAATGGAACTATTATCAACTCACCCTGCACCTCAAACAAGAATTGATAACCTACAGGCAAATATGCCCGCTGCCTATGCTGACTACCAGGCCACGGCGTATCGACCTAACTGTAAATAAAAGCACAGCCTTATAGGGCTATACTTTTTTTAGGCAAAAAAAACGCTGCATCAAGCAGCGTTTTTCGTTTTCAAGATAACGATTACTCGCCGTTTTGTTTGTGTAGGTGCACATCCATTTGTGGGAATGGAATTGATATACCTTCTTTATCAAAGCGAAGTTTAACTTGCTCTGTAAAATCGAACTTAACTGCCCAGAAATCTGCAGCATTTACCCAAGGGCGTACTACAAAGTTAACGCTGCTATCAGCAAGTTCAGAAACCGCTACAGTTGGAGCAGGTTCAGCTAAAATTCTGTCGTCTGCTGCAACCATTTCTTGCAATACTTGCTTAGCTTTCAGTAAATCGGCGTCATAACCAATACCAACAACCATATCTACACGGCGAGTATCTTTAGCAGAGTAGTTAGTGATGTTACCGCTATAGATATTACCGTTTGGAACGATAATTTCTTTGTTATCAGGCGTATTCATTGTAGTTGTGAAAATACCAATCTTTTTGATTGATCCAGCAGTACCCGCAGCTTCAACAAAATCACCTGCTTTGAACGGCTTAAATACTAATAGCATTACGCCTGCTGCAAAGTTTTTAAGTGAGTCTTGAAGTGACAGACCAATGGCTAAACCAGCCGCACCTAAAATAGCAACAAGAGAAGTAGTATCCACACCTAGTTGATTCAGTGACGCTACTATAACGAATAACATCAAAATAGCGCTGATTATCGCCTCTAGGAAATCTACTAACATGTCATCATATTTAGACTTAGCCATCAGGCGTCTAAATAAAGACAAAATAAATCCAACTACGATTTTACCGACTACATAAATCGCTATTGCCATTAAAATGTTGATACCCCACGGAATGGCGTAGTCGTTTATGTACCTTTCAACATCACTTGCTGAAAAAAGTGAGAGTTTTTCTTCCATAATATGGTCCTTGTCATGGTTAGTTGTAATTAGCACGTATACGGTAGCAGCTATTCGTATTATCACCAATACACAATAGGTCCAAACAGCATAAATTCGCCCTAAAGTCTAAGCCCTATAGGCCTTTGATAGTGTTAGCATTATCCAAAAGTAGCGATACATAACGCTAATCTTGGGTACAACGTATACCAAAGTTTAAGTATTTTTTTGAATAATTGTCACACACATGTCACTCAACAAATGCACTATTTTACACCGAAGCTTGAATGCGCTTTGTTGTCTTTTTAACTTTGTCGGAAGTTACCGAGTTTTAAGACTTTTTTTTTGATGATTTTTTAGCCTTAAAGTTTTAGACTAAAGTCTCATAAGAACTAAACCAAATTATCGTTTTCGATGTGTTTGTTTTAGTTCTCATGAACGAGCTTTAGCAAACTATGTCACTTAAAGGATTAACGCATGTTGCTTCTCATAACCCTATTTTCGGTTGTTTTGTGTTTATTTTTGTATTCACTTCGCACCGATAAAGGAAAACACACTAAGTATGCAAGAGCGGAATACCGCCCAGCACAAAAATCGAAGCCATCTTCCACAGTGTTGGAAAACTCTTCGAGCAACTCTTCGCCCTCTGCGGCATAGAGTAAACCTACGAGTCAGGTGATTATTAAAGATAGGTCGCGTGTTGCCGTTTGTGTAAGTTTTTCTCCAATTATTTACATGATGCCGTCGACAGCATTGCAACCTGCATATACTGACACGTATCATACGCATCAAAACCAAACACCTGATTCCTTATGCGTATACCAAGAGTTTATTACCCCAACCCCATTCCTTTAGAACAAGAATTTGAATTAACCGAAGATGCGGGTCATCACATCGCTACTGTGCTGCGCATAAAACCCAATCGCCCTATCGTGCTATTTAATGGCGATGGCAACGAATACAGTGCACAAGTCATAAGTGTTCAAAGGAAGAAAGTAACGGTTGAAGCCGATGCATGCCTTTCCTTAGCAAAAGAGTCCCCCCTCCACCTTCACTTAGGTCAAGGTGTTTCTAAGGGCGATAGAATGGACACTGTGTTACAAAAAAGTGTAGAGCTTGGCGTAACAGAAATAACGCCTGTTATTACTGAACGATGCACAGTAAAGCTTGACGAGTCGCGTTGGGAAAAGAAAATTCAGCAGTGGCAGAAAATTATCATTGGAGCCTGTGAACAAAGTGGTCGCAATATTATTCCTGTGCTTAACGCCCCGGTAAATTTAAGTCAGTGGCTGTCCTCATCGACCAATACTACGCGGTTGGTATTAGCACCCGGTGCAGAACAAAGCTTAGTGAGGCAACCCTATAATACGCAAGGCTTTCGACTACTAATAGGTCCAGAAGGCGGGTTATCAGACACAGAAATTCACCAAGCTAACGAAAACGGTTATCAATCGGTAAGTTTAGGCCCACGTATTTTACGTACCGAAACGGCGGCAATTACCAGTTTAAGTATTCTCCAGGCACAACACGGCGACTTTTGAGGATATAGTCTAAACCCTTTTTTTTACAGGCCTATGCTATACCCATAACTTGAAGTATTAGGGTGTGACCCAATATACAAAGATTATCAGCAGGGCTATATGAGCCGGCATTTTATAAACATTCAAGGTGAGAACATTATGCAATATACCGTTGGCGTAATTATGGACCCCATCGCAAGCGTTAAGCCACATAAAGACACAAGCTTTGCGATGATGCTTGAAGCTCAGCGCCGCGGTGCAAAGGTTGTTTATTTCGAACTAAAAGACCTGTATTTAGACAATGGTAAGCCTATGGGGTTGGGCAAAACCGTGTCGGTTAAAGACCAAGCGACAGATTTCTATGCGATTGAAGACGAAGCGACCCTGCATTTAGGGGATATTGATGTTTTACTTATGCGTAAAGACCCGCCTTTTGACAGCGAATTTCTGTACGCTACCCAGATATTGTCGCTAGCGCAAGACGCTGGAGCACTGGTTGTAAATAATCCTCAGGCCCTACGTGACTACAACGAAAAATTGTTTACGTCGTATTTCCCAGAGCATATCCCGAATACTCTAGTTTCGAACAATCAGGCGCTTATTCGTGAGTTTCATGCCAAGCATCAGGATATTATTTGTAAGCCTCTGGATGGCATGGGTGGGGCCTCTATATTTAGAGTAAAACCTGACGGTAATAATTTAGGTGTAATTATTGAAACGCTGACTCATCTAGGCACCCGCTATATGATGGTACAAGAGTACCTTCCAGAGATTAAAGACGGTGACAAGCGTGTATTAATAGTAGATGGTGAAGTGATGCCATACTGCTTAGCGCGACTGCCAACCAAAGGGGAAACAAGAGGCAACTTGGCCGCCGGTGGCACTGGCCGCCCTCAGCCTATTTCTGATTCAGACCGCGCATTGGCTGAAGCCATTGCCCCGACGCTTAAAGAAAATAATATTTTGTTTGTAGGGCTTGATGTCATTGGCAATAAAATTACAGAAATAAACATTACTAGCCCAACGTGCGTAAGAGAAATAGAAGCCGCGTACGACGTAGACATTATGGGCGCACTGTTTGACGCAATTGAAAAGCGCTTAGCCAACAGATAAAACGTGCTTTGCACTAGTCGCTGGCGCGAGAAGCTCAGATAAAGCTCAACATGGGTGAATGCAGGGCCTTTTATACTTAATATTAAAAGGCCCTCTAAAGTAAAAGACGTTAGTAAAATATAGTAGTAAAAAGCAAACTATGACGGAATTAAAAAGCCTACAAAATCACTTTTTGGTCGCAATGCCTAGCTTAGACGATCCCTACTTTTCACGTTCACTCATTTATGTTTGTGAGCACAATGCTGAGGGTGCTATGGGTATTGTGGTAAATCAGCCCTCTACTATGAACGTCAAACAACTTCTTGAACAAACTGATAAAGAGTTAACAGTTTCTGAAGACAAGGCAGAACAAATCGTACTTGCGGGCGGACCGGTCAACCAAGAACGTGGCTTTGTGTTGCATTCGTCGCAAAAGTCTTGGGCTTCGAGTCTTAAACTCGCGCCAGGAATCATGGTTACTACATCAAAGGACATTTTGACAGCTATCGCCAATGATGAGGGCCCAGAAGACGTGCTCATTGCTTTAGGTTACGCCGGGTGGACACCCGGTCAGCTTGAAAAGGAAATGCAGGAAAATGCCTGGCTAACCATAGAAGCGGACGAAGAAATTTTGTTTAACACACCTATGCATAAAAAATGGCAAGCAACCGTAAATAAACTCGGTGTTGATGTATGGCAGCTAGCGCCAGGAGTTGGGCATGCCTGATATAGGAAATCGCACTGTACTGGCGTTCGATTTTGGTACCAAGAGTATTGGTGTAGCGGTAGGTCAAGAAATTACGGGCACTGCCTCACCGCTTGCGGCGGTTAAGGCACGAGACGGCATTCCAGATTGGACATTGATAGAAAAGCTTTATGAAGAATGGCAACCCCATGTTGTCGTTGTGGGTTTACCGCTAAATATGGACGGCACAGAGCAGGAAATGACCCAACGAGCTCGCAAGTTCGCCAATCGACTCCACGGACGTTTTCGTGTTGCAGTGGAAACCTGTGACGAACGTCTTACTACTACAGACGCTAAATCTATGCTGTTTGAGTTAGGTGGCTACAAAAAGCTTACTAAGGATAAAGTGGATAGCGTATCAGCATGCGTGATCTTCACCAGCTGGAGCGAAAGCCAATACGAGTAGCCGCTTTTGCGCTACTCTTTGCTTTTAATTTTTAGTTCCTGTACTTCTATTTTTCCGCGCCGCACTGCCAGCATACATCGAATGCGCTGCCGTTTTCCTCTCCACACGCGTCACATCGCCAGTCTTCACTGCTGTTATTCGTATTACGTGATTTGTGAACGAAGGCCTCGATAACTTTCGACGCTCGCGCATACCAGCTATCGTCGACGAGCCATACTTCCTGCTGAGAATCCTGCCAAGGTAGCTCTCCTATAGCACCACCAGCAAATTCGTTTTTTACCATGTAGGGAATAGACAGCGCATCGAGTTCGCTGCGAACCGCTTGCATTTCAAAAGCGTCTTGTGAGGTGAAAAGTTTTTTCAATGGCTATCCTATTGCAAAAAATAATGCACATCGCGTAAAGCTTATACGAAAAAGCAGCCCTTTAGCTGCTTTTTAAGTAAGAAAACCGAATTACTCAATGACGTAATTATCTAGGTGCCGCTTTTTCAAAGTGTAACTGCAGCACTGAAGAAGCTGCGTCTAGTCATCCATATCAATAGATACATTAGACAAGGTGCCTAAGCTTGAGCCGTCACTGGTATCAAGCTTGATCATTAAGCGCAAATCGTTAGGCGAGTCAGCATGGTGAAGTGCCTGGTCCATATCAATCTTGCCCGCTTTATAAAGGTCATAAAGAGCCATATCAAAGCTTTGCATGCCCTGCTCTTTACCCTTTTTCATAGCTTCTTTTAATGCGCCTATTTCGTTGCGCTGAATAAGATCGCGCACTAACGGCGAGTTAAGCAGTATTTCTATTGCCGCTACCCTGCCCTTACCGTCAGGAGTAGGCACAAGTTGCTGTGCCACAATAGCGCGTATGTTTAAGCTTAAATCGAAACGCAGCTTATCGTGCTGATCTTTAGGTGCTAAATGCATGATACGCTCAATGGCCTGGTTCGCGTTGTTGGCATGCAGTGTGGCTACACATAAATGCCCCGTATCGGCAAACGACATGGCATATTCCATGGTTTCCATTGAGCGAATTTCACCAATAAGAATCACGTCCGGCGCCTGACGCAACGAGCTTTTAAGAGCATCGTCGAAAGACTGGGTATCAATGCCCACTTCACGCTGTGTGATAACACAGTTTTTGTGCTCGTGCACAAACTCAATAGGGTCTTCAATGGTTAATATATGCCCATGAGTGTTTTCATTTCTATGCCCAATAAGTGCCGCGAGCGAGGTTGACTTACCGGTACCTGTCCCACCTACAAATAGAACAAGGCCGCGCTTAGACATAATAATTTCTTTTAATACCCGAGGAAGACCTAAATCATCCGCTTTCGGGATTTGAGTAACAATACGACGGATAACCATACCCGCTTGGTCTCGTTGCCAAAACGCAGAACAACGGAAACGGCCAATGCCATCGCGCACAATAGCAAAATTGCACTCCTTCGACGTATGAAATTCGTCTCGCTGCTTTTCAGTCATCGCTTCGTGAACCAGCGCGAGCGATTCTTCTACCGACGTGGCATTTTCTGTTACTGGGGTAAGTTTGCCGTTGATTTTGGCACTTACCGGAAACTCTGCCGTTATAAACAAATCAGAGGCATTGGTATCAACCATTTTTTGTAATAGTGAATCTAGCATGATGCCCTCTAGAAGTTGTTCATAGACTGTTTATCTACCGACTTTGCCGCCGCATCTTCTTTGCTAATGACCCCCATAGCAACCAATCGCTGTAAGCATTGATCCATGGTTTGCATACCGTGCGCTTGCCCGGTTTGAATAACCGAGTACATCTGCGGCACTTTATCTTCACGAATAAGGTTTCTAATAGCTGGGATGCCCACCATGATCTCGTGAGCAGCAACACGGCCCCCACCTACTTTCTTAAGTAACGTTTGCGATATAACCGCGCGAAGCGACTCCGATAACATTGAGCGCACCATGGCTTTTTCCTCTGCAGGGAACACATCAATGATACGGTCAATGGTTTTCGGTGCTGAATTAGTGTGCAGGGTACCAAATACCAAGTGGCCTGTTTCTGCAGCTGAAATTGCAAGGCGAATGGTTTCTAAGTCACGAAGCTCACCCACCAGAATAACATCTGGATCTTCACGAAGGGCTGAGCGCAGGGCGTTATTAAACGAGTGCGTATCGCGGTGTACTTCACGCTGGTTTACCAAACTAAGTTTATTGTCGTGAACAAATTCAATCGGGTCTTCAATGGTAAGAATATGCTCACGTTTATGCGTATTAATATGATCAACCATGGCTGCTAGGGTGGTACTTTTACCCGAACCTGTAGCGCCAGTGACTAGCACAATTCCGGTAGGCTGATTGATGATGTCTTTAAAAATTTCGGGCGCGCCAAGGTCGTCTAAGGTTAACACCTTGCTAGGAATGGTACGCAGCACCGCCGCGGCACCGCGATTTTGAACAAAGGCATTAACACGAAAACGAGACAAGCCATTTACTTCGAATGAAAAATCGGTTTCTAAGTTTTCTTCGTACTCTTTGCGCTGCATGTCATTCATAATCTCATAAACAAGACCATGAACTTGCTTGTGATCGAGGGCAGGCACGTTAAGTTTACGCATCTCTCCATCTACACGAATAATTGGTGGTAGGCCCGCTGATAAGTGTAAATCTGAGGCGTTATTCTTAACACTGAAAGCCAAAAGTTCGGTAATATCCACAACCACTTCTCCAAAACAAGGTGAATAATGCAAACAATAGCAGAAAGACTAGATTCCGCACGAAAAGGAATAGACCAAGCCGCTACCAGTGCACATCGTCCACCAAAAACCGTTAAATTGCTAGCGGTTAGCAAAACAAAACCCGTATCAGATATCATTGAAGCGTATGAAGCGGGACAACGAATGTTTGGCGAAAACTACGTGCAGGAAGGTGTTGAAAAGGTTCAGGAACTTTCAAGACTCGAAGATATTGAGTGGCATATGATTGGCCCTATTCAGTCAAATAAAACTAAAGTAGTAGCCGAACATTTCGACTGGGTTCAGTCAGTAGACAGAGAGAAAATAGCCCGCCGCCTTAATGAGCAACGCCCAGCCTCAATGCCGCCATTAAACGTATGTATTCAGGTGAACATTGATGATGAAGGCAGTAAGTCTGGCGTAGCGCTCGACGAATTAGCGTCTTTAGTTGAGTTCGTAACGTCACAGGAGCGCCTTTGCTTACGCGGTTTGATGGCTATTCCCAAGGCCAATCCTAGTGAAGAACAACAGCGCGCTACGCTAACTAAGCTAAAAGAATTATTTGACCACTACCATACATCACTGAGCAATTTTGATACCCTATCCGTAGGAATGAGTAGTGATATGGCAGAAGCAATTCAATATGGCTCTACCATGGTTCGAATAGGTACTGCTATTTTTGGTAAACGTACTTAGTGATACCTATCGTGCTGAGCTTTTAGTGAACAGCCATGCTACACAGACTTAAATGCAATCAACAAATAGGATTTACATGCAACAGAAAAAATTAGCATTTATTGGCGCGGGTAACATGAGCCGCAGCATCATCAGTGGTCTTATCAAATCTGGGTATGCGAAAGAAAATATTCTTGCGGCAAACCCGTCCACTCCAAAGTTAGACGGCCTTAAAGCCGAGTTTGGTATTCACACCACTCAATCTAACGATGAAGCTTGCCAATTCGCTGACGCCATTGTGCTTGCGGTAAAACCACAAATTATGGGTGATATGTGCGGCGAACTGCAAAAAAATAACGACCTATCAGGTAAGTTGTTTATGAGCATCGCAGCCGGTCTACCCGTTGCCAGATTACAAGAGATGTTAGGCGGCGAATACCCTGTGGTTCGTATTATGCCAAATACACCAAGCTTGTTAGGCAAAGGCATGTCGGGTATGTACGCCGACGATACAGTGTCTGAGTCTGACAGACAGTACGTAGACGATGTGATGAACAGCGTGGGCGAAACTGTTTGGGTAGATAAAGAAGATGGTATTAACGGTGTTATTGCGGCAGCAGGAAGCAGTCCAGCCTATTTCTTCTTGTTCCTACAAAACATGCAAGAAGAAGCCATGAATATGGGTTTTGACCAAGCCCAGTCACGCCTTATGGTGCAGCAGGCTATGTTGGGTGCAGCTGAAATGGTTTGTAACAACCCAGACCTTGAATTAAGTGAGCTTCGTGCCCAAGTTACGTCAAAGGGCGGCACCACAGCCGAGGCCGTAAATACCTTCATTGATGAAGGCTTAAAAGATATTGTCAGCAGGTCGATGCGGGCAGCCGTAGCGCGCGCTGAAGAAATGGCAAAACAGCTATAACGTTTTAGGAAAAACACAACATGAATGCAACGGTATTTTTGGTTGATACCTTATTTAGCCTTTATTTGATGGTGGTTATTCTGCGCCTTTGGTTACAAATGGTTCAAGCAGACTTTTATAACCCAATGAGTCAATTTGTAGTAAAAGCAACCCACCCTATCGTGGGGCCGTTGCGCCGTGTTATCCCGTCAATCGGCAGGTTCGACACCGCTACCTTTGTATTGGCGATAGCGGTATGCGCGCTTAAACTCGTTACTCTTGGACTTATGTTTGGCGGTACGCTAAACCCCGTAGGCATAGCCGTTTTATCGGTAATTGGCGTGGTAAAAGAAACCCTATCGCTAATGTTCTGGGTATTGCTGTTACGTGCAATTTTAAGTTGGGTATCGCAAGGTCAATCTCCGGTAGACTATGTGCTGTATCAACTAACTGAACCCTTTTTAGCGCCTATTCGCAAAGTCATTCCTCCGCTAGGTGGCCTTGACTTGTCGGTACTGATTGCCATCATCGCATTACAGTTTTTACAGCTTCTGATCCAAGACACTTTCCCTATGTAAACAATGTTTACTACAGGCATCAAAGGTGAAACCTTAGGTCATACAGTATTAGGCAGCGGGTACGCCCGCTGTTTTGTAAAAGAAAAATATGAAGGCAAAGTAAGGTCTATCATGAGTAAAATAAAACAAATTAAGAAAGGGTACGCAGCTCTTCTTGCAATAGCTATAGCTTGCTTAAGCTTCTCTGCATTTGCCGAACAGAAGAAAACGCTCGGCGAATGGGATGTACACTACATGGTCGTAAGTACGCCTTTTTTAACGCCTGAAGTTGCGGCTAATTACGGTATTGTAAGAAGCAAGTTTAACGCGCTGGTCAACATTTCCGTACTCGACAAAGTTTCAGGTGAAGCGCAGCGTGCAGACGTGACAGGTACGGCAAAGAACCTTTTGGGTAACTCGCGAAAGCTAACCTTTAAGAAAGTAGAAGATGGCGATGCTATTTATTACCTCGCAGTACTACCATTTCGCGACCAGGAAACGTTCAGGTTTGAAATAGACGTACAAAAGGGTTCAAGTAAACAGACGCTGAAATTCCAACAAAAAATGTATGTGGATGAATAGGCAACTACAGGTTACTTTCTTAGGCAATATTGTTTACGCATCAAACCTTGCCGACGCTAGTAAATTGTAACCTCTTCTTACTAAACTTAATTTTAAAACTGTTAAAGCGAGATTGCCGATAATCGGTATCTCGCTTTTTTATTGTGTTAAAAAATTGATAACTTCCCTTTACCAAACTGATGCAGTAGTAAATAATCAAAGCAACTGGTCGGGCAAGTTGGATTGTAAAGATTAAAGCATTAGTTACTGAAGCCTGCTGAAGCGCGATTAAAATCAGTTTCTACTTACTTTAATAACTAAACAACATGCTAGATGCCTTCATAGTAAAAAATAGAGAATAAATATGAATACGCCCTCGTCACAGTCTGCACCTCAGACCGCCGCAGCCCATTCTGTAAATACGTCAGAACAGCAGTCACCTTTTTATCCTAACCTATTAGCCCCATTAGATTTGGGTTTTACTACACTTCGTAACCGTACCCTGATGGGCTCGATGCATTTAGGTTTAGAGGAGGAAAAAGGCGGCTTTGATAAACTGGCAGCTTTCTATGCCGAGCGGGCAAAAGGCGGTGCCGGGCTTATTGTGACTGGCGGCATTAGTCCTAACATTTCAGGTTGGGTTGCGCCCTTCGCCGGCAGAATGACGCGCTCTCGTCATGCCAAGAAGCACCGTGTTATTACCGATGCTGTACATAAAGAAGAGGGTAAAATTTGCATGCAAATACTGCATTCGGGTCGCTATGGTTATCACCCGCTTGCTGTTTCCGCTTCACCTATGAAGTCGCCCATTACTCCGTTTAAGCCTCGCGAGCTTTCCTCGCGCGGCGTGAGAAGCACCATTAAAGACTATGTTAAATGTGCTGCCCTTGCCCAACAAGCAGGTTACGACGGTGTGGAAATAATGGGTTCAGAAGGTTACCTCATTAATCAATTCTTTTGTGAACGCACTAACCACAGAAATGATGAATGGGGTGGCAGTTTAGAAAACCGAGCCCGCTTAGCAGTTGAGATCGTTAAAGGTGTGCGAGAGAAAGTAGGTACTAACTTCATTATTATCTATCGGCTGTCTATGCTGGACTTAGTAGAAGGCGGCGCGAAGTGGGATGAAGTCGTGTACTTGGCTAAAGAAATTGAAAAAGCAGGTGCTACGCTTATTAATACCGGTATCGGATGGCACGAGGCCCGCGTTCCCACAATCTCTACATCTGTACCACGTGCAGCGTTTACCTGGATAACCGAACGCATGAAAAAAGAGGTGTCTATCCCTCTTATCACTACTAACCGTATCAACACACCAGAAGTAGCGGAATCGGTATTGGCGCAAGGGCATGCTGACATGGTATCGATGGCCCGCCCTTTCTTGGCTGACGCACACTTTGTGACCAAGGCCATGCGCAATGAATCTAAACTTATCAATACCTGTATTGCCTGCAATCAGGCCTGCCTTGACCATGCCTTTGAGCAAAAGCGGGCAAGCTGTTTGGTAAACCCGCAAGCATGCTATGAAACCGAACTTATCTTTACACCTACGGAAAACAAGAAAAAGCTAGCGGTTGTGGGTGCCGGTCCAGCTGGATTGGCATTTTCAATGTATGCCGCAGAGCGTGGCCACGACGTGCATTTGTTTGATAAAGCCAGTGAAATTGGCGGTCAATTTAATTACGCCAAGCAAGTGCCGGGTAAAGAAGAGTTTTATGAAACCCTGCGTTATTTTGACAATCAGCTAGCGCGGGTTGGCGTATCCATTCACCTTAACACCGAAGTTAATGCAGAAAGCTTGTCAAATGAGGGGTTCGATGAAGTGGTGTTAGCAACAGGCATCAATCCACGTAAACTTGCTATTGAAGGTCACGACCACCCTAAAGTGATGAGTTATTTAGACGTATTGCGTGACCACAAACCGGTGGGCAAAAAAGTGGCAATTGTTGGTGCTGGCGGTATTGGCTTTGACGTAGCAGAGTTCTTAGTTGAGCACGAACACTTAGCTAAGGATAAAGAAAAATGGCTAGCTCACTGGGGTATCGACAAAAATTACTCAGCACCAGGGGCACTTAAAGAAAAGGCGATAGAGCCTTCTGAACGCGAGGTGTATTTGCTACAACGCAAGACCTCGAAGGTGGGCAAAGGCCTAGGTAAAACAACGGGCTGGATCCACAGGCAATCATTGAAACACCACAATGTTCAAATGATAAATGGTGTTAGCTACGAGAAAGTGGACGATGAAGGCCTTCACGTGCTGATTAACGACACACCCAAAGTATTGCCTGTCGATAACATTATTGTATGTGCAGGCCAAGAGCCCTTTAAACCTCTGCAGCAACCTCTAGAAGAGGCAGGATTTAGCGTACACATTATCGGTGGTGCTGACGTCGCGGCAGAACTTGATGCCAAGCGTGCTATTCGTCAGGGCGCTGAACTGGCAGCGCGAATTTAAGCGCGCAGCCAGCTCATAGAAACTCATTCGTTACTGGCTATGTTATTGGCTATTTTGAATAGCCTGTAGCTTGGCGGTGTAAAGCGCTCTGTTCTGCGAAGGCAGTGAAAGAGAGAGCGCTTTTTCCATCATACTTTCAGCTTTGATCACCTCGCCCTGTAAAAAGTAAGTTTTAGCCATAGCCGAGTAACTCTCCCCCAAATAAGGTCCTGTAGCGATGGCTTTATTGAAAAACATTTCTGCCTCTGAAAGCTTACCCTTTGCTAAAAATGCATTACCTAAATCTATCCATCGATAAGGGTTGTCGTCGTCTGTTTTTAAATACATGTCCCCAATCCGCGATAGGGTTTCTACATCGCCTACTTTTTTAAGCAACACTGCGAAATTTGATAGCGTATGTACCGACTGGATATGGTTTTCGATAGCGAACTCATACAACTTCCGAGCTTCTTTTTCGTAGCCATTCGAGCGGTAGAGTACAGCGAGAGAATTTAGCGTAGATGCATTCGCTGTGTTTAACTGCATTGCGCGATACAAATAACTGTAGGCTAAATCAGGGTTGTCACTCATCACTTCAGCAGACATATTTTGGTAGTACATAGAGATAAAATCGGCCTCTGAGATATAAACTCCTCGGTCGTTACGGCTTGATGGAAAATAATCAATGATCGCTCTTCCCCTAAAAACTATGCTATCGCCTGTTTTTTCGGGTTCCGGCCCTAAAATTATGCTTCTAACATGTGTAGACGTAGTGAGTGTCTTTCCAAACCTTCGGTACAGTGGTGGGGTATGGACTTGTTGATAAACTACATCTAGGTTAACGAGCCTGGCAAGAGCTGTAGTTAGCAACGCAAGCGACATACAGTTCCCGTAACGGTTGTTTAAAACATCTTGTGCTTTCAGGGTATCGCCGGCGTAACTAAAATTTGAGACCAGATCGTTTAAGTAGTAAGCGAGGCGAAAATTGGGTGATATATGTGCTTTAGTCGGCGAGTTATAGTAAGAAAGAAAGTGTTGCTTTTGCTGCTCAGACAACGCAAATAATGACTCAGGCTCTTCCACATCAACCCTTACGAACTCCTTAACCTGCCAATCGAATGGTTTTAATTCACTATTGCCCTGAATGTTAGTACTTTTGGTGCTCTGACACGCTACTGTTGTCATCAACGCTATAGCTAGAAATAACGATTTTGTTTTCAACCTGCCCTCCCTCCTCACTTCCTTTTGATTAAGAGTAATAGCTCAAAAAACTTGGCTAGTAAGGTTACAATGGCAATTAAAAGAATTCTTCTTAAAACTGATCGAACATAATAGTGTTGCCGTCGGGGTCTTTTACAATAAAATGACCAGGGCCACTATCGCCTTTCACAGGTACATCCAATGCAATGTCTTGTTCAACTAAGCTAGCTTGAAGTGCTCGAACATCGCTGGGGTTAAAGGTCATAATGTTGTCTTCAAACATACCTTCAAATAAACCAACCATGGTGTTGCCGTTTTTCATCATTAACCATTTGTCTTCTACAGAACCACATGAAGGCATAGCTTCAAAGCCTAATGCTTCGTAGAAGGCTTTCGATTTATTAATATCCTTAACCGTTAAACTTAATGAAAATAACCCTAACTC
The DNA here is from genome assembly GCF_056311775.1 of Alteromonas sp. ABH4_454. NCBI lineage: Bacteria > Pseudomonadati > Pseudomonadota > Gammaproteobacteria > Alteromonadales > Alteromonadaceae > Alteromonas > Alteromonas sp. ABH4_454. Next base: position 4,189,818 of record NZ_CM149972.1, read on the forward strand.
CACCTTGCGCTCCTTTAAACCTTTAGAAAATTGTACAATTACTACTCTAGTGAAGCTATTCGTCAATATCACTGCTATTGGTCGCAAAAACGAAAAAAGCCAGTAAGGTCTGAAACTTACTGGCTTTATAGTGTTTTAAGCTCTACTTAATTTGCCGCTTTTCACTAACTTTGTTGGCTAGCAATCCAGCGGTCAATTTTCTGTTCAAGAATAGCAAGTGGAATTCCGCCCGTATTCAACACTTGTGCGTGGAACTCTCGAATGTCGAAATCGTTGCCTAATGCTTTTTCCGCGCGAGCGCGCAGCTCTTGAATTTTAAGCGCGCCAACTTTGTAAGACAGCGCTTGTGATGGTATAGCAATATAACGCTCTACTTCTGCCACGACTTCCGTGCGAGTCATGCCTGAGTTTTCGAGCATAAAATCGATAGCTTGTTCACGGCTCCAACCTTTGGCGTGAATCCCCGTATCTACTACCAAACGCATAGCGCGCAGCTGTTCATCCTGAAGCGTGCCGTAACGGTTCCACGGGTCATCAAAAAAGCCCATTTCATAGCCCAAGGTTTCTGAATATAGCGCCCACCCTTCACCGAAGGCTGGTAGGAAGCTAAAGCGCATGAAAGACGGCAGCGCTTCGTTTTCCTGGGCAAGGCTCACTTGGAAATGATGGCCCGGAGCACCTTCATGAAGGTACAAGGTAACGTTGCCTGTAGTTAAACGACTAGGCAAGTCGTAGGCGTTAAAGTAAAAAGTACCAGGGCGAGAGCCATCTGGCGTGCCCGGTTGATAGGATCCACCCGCACTGAATTGCTCAATAGCGGGGTCGTAAGGTTTTATTTCTAACTCAGATTTTGGCAGTAGAGAAAAGTATTGGTCAATTTTTTCATCCACTTCACGACCAATATCATAATAGCTCTGGGTTAGTGCCTCACGGCTTTCAGGTTTGAATTTAGGATCGGTGCGTACATAGTCGAAGAACTCGTTTAATGTTCCTTCAAACTTTACTTCGTCTTTAATTTCAAGCATATCATTTTTGATACGCTTAACTTCTTTTAAACCAAGATTATGCAGCTCATCAGGGGTCATTGGCAGTGTCGTTGACCCTTCCACCATCAATTGATATAGCTTTGCACCACCTTTCATATCGCTAAGGCCGATACTTTCACGGGCAACAGGCAAATACTCGTCGCGAAGGAAATCGCGCATACGCGTGGTTGCATCGTAAATTTCTTGCGTCGCCTTTTCATATTCAGCAGTTAAACGGGCTTTTTCTTCGTCAGAGAAGCTTTCTGGGAACATGGTAATTGGCCCCCAAAATTGTGACTCTTTGATAGGGATAGCCAGCTGAGTATCAAACTGCTTTATCACACGGTCGATAGTTAGCTTAGTTTCAAGCACACCACTTTCCATGCCCTCGCGGAACTTTCCGATAGCGCGGTCAGAAATAGCAATGTAATCCTTATGGCGAGATAAATTATTTTCGTAATCTTCTACTGTTTTAAATGGCGCAGCGCCTTTTCCGCTAGCAAAGGTCGGGTAAAAAGTGTGAAATCCGCTAAAGTGGTTTATAGGGCGCACAGCTGTCAGTGCTTCAATTTCATCGCTCGACATTTTTAGCGAGCGCTCTTGATTGTATTTGAATACATCGTAGGCAAGTTTGTCAGTATCGCTTAGCTTACTGCGGTCAATCTGTTTAAGTTCTGACAAGTTGAGTAATGTGGCCGTTTTTCCCGCTAAAGCGTGAGAGTCTGTAAAGAAATCGCCCATTCTGTCTGCGTAACGCATATCGCCGCGAAAAATGGCCATAATTGGGTTTAGCTCAATATTGCGCTGGTCAGCGGCTGCAAATAACGCAAAAAGCTTCTCGTGCTCAGACGCTTCTTTTGTCACTGATTCACTTGTTGATGGACTCTGCATATCTGCGTGATTGTGTGCATGAGCCACAGCTGAGCTAAGGCCCAGAGCCATAGTTACAGCACTACTTACGAGCAGTGTTTTAAATGCTTTCATTTTTATTCCCTTGTTATTTCGTCGCTGTTTTTGCTTATATTTCGCAAAAAAAGCGCTGTCGTTATGTGTTTTCTAATCTCAGCACGGTTTACTCAGGCAAATGGGCCATCTCTTTTCGCCATGCTTTCTCGTATGCCTCTCGGCCTAATATACGCTCGGCATAAGCGGCTATGTTGTCAGTTTTACCGTTTAGCGTGATATCTAGCTTACTGCCTTTTGCCCACGCCAAAATATGACCTGCTATCACGTCGGCCATGGTAAACATGGTGCCGCATACAAATTCTTTATCGCCCAGCATAGAAGAAAACACCGGCAGTACGCGCTTAAACTCCCATACCGCCACTTCACGCATTTGTTCAAGTCTTTGCTCTTTAGGCAGTGCGAAAGTGTGTTTTGCTAAATTCCAAATGGGCTGCTCTAATTCACTGGTAAGAAACAGCATCATCTCTTCATATTTTGCACGCTCAAAACTGCCTGGCTCTGGGATAAATTCATGCATGCCGTGTCTTTCAGCTAAAAAGGTGACAATAGCAGCAGACTCAGTCAAAGTGCCTTCGGGTGTCGCTAGCGCTGGAATTTTTGCAGCCGGGCTTATAGCTTTGTATTCCTCTGACAGGTGCTGTCCTTGTTTTAGGTCAACCAACTTGTAATCAAAAGGCAAGCCGAGCTCTTCCAATGCCCATGCCACGCGAACCGAGCGGGTTTTCGGATAACCATAAAGTGTATACATGCCTATGTCCTTTGATAGCCTAATTGGTGCTAACTGTAAGTCGAATAGGAGAAAAGTGCCACTACCATATTGTTACTGAGTTTTACCGCGCTACTACAAACTTACCCGCCTTCATTTCATAAAACGCATAAAAAATATAGAAATGCATTCGGTAACTTTTTCATAGGGACGCTATAAGTCTTGCAGCCAACGTAGGGGATTTTTTCAAAATCTGAGAGCTATGTATGGCCTAAAGTTCACAGTGATAAGGCCTTCAGCACCTTTTCTTTTAATTCGCTCGAACTGGTTTATTTTATGCTGTTTAACTTTGTAGTTGCTCGAAAACGAATCATTAATTTAGTGAAGGAGAATACTATGAAGAAACGTTTACTTACTACGTTAGCAGGCTCAATTTCTTTAGTGCTAAGTGCTGGGAGTTTTGCCGGTCATCACGAAGAAGGAAAAGAAGTGATGATGAAAAATTTAGAAACTGGCAATGCTATTGGTACAGTTATGGTGAGTAGTCACGATGATGACGGCGTGGTATTCACACCTAAGCTGTCAGGGTTAACGCCGGGAGTCCATGGCTTCCACGTTCATCAAAATGGAGATTGCTCCTCAGCAATGAAGGATGGAAAAAAGGTGCTAGGTGGCGCAGCTGGCGGTCACTTTGACCCAGAAAATACCGATAAACATAGAGCTCCATGGTCTGAGCGCGGTCATGAAGGCGATCTTCCTGTGCTTTATGTGAACGAAGAAGGCGAGGCTACTCAGCCGATTTTCGCGCCAGAACTTGAACTGGAAGATATTGAAGGTCGTGCGCTGATGGTTCATGCGGGCGGAGATAATTACTCTGATTCACCTAAAAAGCTTGGCGGCGGGGGCGAACGTGTGGCTTGTGGTGTAATTGGAAAATAAATCACTTCTACTCGTGTAGATAGAGGAAAGCGGCTTTGATAAGCCGCTTTTTTTTCACTATTTTTTAAAATGTAAAAGAATAGCCCACTATTCAAGCAGGCGATTTCGGTTAAAACAGTTAGCCCTTATTTAGTCGGTACTCTAACGTAATATTGGCATTCAGTAGTTGAGAAACGGGGCAATTCTCCTTCGCTTCTTGAGCTATTTTTTCAAATTCGTCTTCGGTGATACCGTCAACTTCAGCATCTAACGTCAATGCCGACTGAGTAATTTCAAACCCGTCATCGCTTTTGTCTAGGCTAATTTTGGCTGTTGTATTTAATTCGCCGTCTTCATACCCTGCATCGGATAATGCAAAAGAAAGTGCCATAGTGAAGCAGCTCGCATGGGCTGCGCCAATTAACTCTTCAGGGTTTGTCCCTTTTTCATCTTCAAACCGTGTGTTAAAACCATAAGGCTGATTAGACAAAGCGCCTGTTTCCGTAGAAATGCTGCCCTTCCCTTTTTTACCTAACGGCTTGTAAGCTGCACTACCTGATTTGACTATAGACATATTACCTTCCTTACTTTCGACTTAATTTAATCTGAGCCAAGCTCTTTTAGAGAGCCGAATAACCGACAACCGGCTGCATGAAGTAAAGCAGTGTTTGATCAGCGCTAAACAAAGCTGAACTACCTCACTAAGTGAAATCACAAGTTGTCGCGTATTTTTACTCACACGTACTTGCTGAGATGCAAGTGCTCTGCCGACCGACAGCCTCTTATTCTAAGGCCCTGTCATGGAAGGGATACAGAGCAGTTTGGGGAAATGAAATTGCAGTGACTTTGCTATCAGTGAACGCAGACTACAGAGTCTGATGAAAATTTTACTTACCCTCTTTTGGCATTAATTGTTTTTGATTTTAGTGCGATGCTATTAATCGCTAGCTAAGCTCTTTCTTTTGTAAGCGAGGAAAAGGTGATGCTTCAAACTGCAGTGAAATAAATTGCAGCCTAAACCGTTCTTTATCTAATACTCGTATATGTTCACTAACATAGCCTCACTTTATAAGTCGAAAAGCTTAAAAGGAAAACTTAGCCATAGCGCATAGCTCTATGGCTCTGTCAAAACGTAAAAGGTACAAGATGAAATCTACAATCGCCGCAGTATTGTTCGGCGCAACTTTGAGTGCCGCGGTATTTACACCATCGACAAAAGCCGATGAAGCTATTTTAGCGGGAGGCTGCTTTTGGTGTATGGAATCTGACTTTGAAAAATTAGAAGGCGTAACCGACGTAGTTTCTGGGTTTACTGGTGGAAGTGCACCAAACCCTACCTATAACGGCAATCACAAAGGGCATTATGAAGCGGTCAAAATCACTTATGACGGTGAAGTGCTTTCTTATAAAGATATACTCGATCATTTTTGGGTAAATATTGACCCTTTTGATGACCGAGGCCAGTTTTGTGATAAAGGCACCAGCTACTTGAGCGCTATTTTTGTTGCGAACGATAAAGAACGCGCTATCGCCGAAAAAACAAAAGCTGACGTAATCTCCCAGTTTCCGAATAAAGACGTGGTAACACCAATACTCGATGCTTCCACCTTTTATCCAATTAAGGGTGATGAAATAGGGCACCAAGATTTTTATAAGAAAAGCCCTGTTCGCTACAAATTTTACCGTTGGAACTGTGGTCGCGACCAGCGCTTAAAAGAAGTCTGGGGTGACAAAGCCATGGGAGGCTAACTATCAATTAACTTTTCCATTTAGCCTGCGTTATATCTATAGAAAATGTAAAGCGCACCAATAAATTACGCCAAAAACGGCGACACCCGAAAAGACAGGTAGGCCCAATGTTTTGGTTTTTCTCCAAACGAGTATTGTTATGGCTGTTGCCACAACTGTTGCTATCCAACTAGACGTTGACGGAACCTTAGGAACAAGGGAAGCCCCTAACATAGCAGCTATCATTAATGGTCCTAGCACACTCAACCATGTAGGCAGGCGCGCTTCTGAATTGTTGGCTTTGTGTTTATTGAAGTGACGCTGTGTCCATAACAATGGTGCAACGCGCAATGCATAGGTGCCTATAGCCGCTACGATAATTGCTACCCAAATATCAGTTTGCATGAGACGGTTTCCTTCCGACATGGGAGGTAAGAACATAAAATGTAAGCGCACCAAACAGTGCAGCTAAAGGAATAGCCGCATTTTTGAAACTACTAAGTGCAATGAAAAGGGCGATGGAGATAGTGACCAATAAGGTAACAACCCATTGTTTACTAGAAAACTTTGGCGCTAGCAGAACGAGAAATAAGGCTGGTAAGGCAAACGGCATTACACTATCTAAGACAGGCCATTTCTGTGTAAGCGAATCTCCAGCTAACCCGCCAAGCGCAGTACCTAAAATCCAACTAAACCACGCCACCATTGAAACACCTTTAAACCAATCAACTTTCTTTGCGTCTTCCATAGAGGGTAAACGTGTATGGGCTAGCGCAAAAATTTGATCGGTAAGCCCATGCATTAAATAGGGCCACGCCTTACTCTGTGGTAAGTAAGGCACTAAATTGGGCGCGTAAACCACATGGCGTACATTAACTAATAACGTCATACACACCGCTAGCCAAAGGGGTGCACCTGAAGCCACCATGGCAACTAGAAGAAACTGCGACGCGCCAGCATAAATGAACACAGAGATCAGCGTTGCTTCTAATGTTGAAAAGCCAGCTTGAATAGCGATAACGCCGAATGAAATAGCAACCGGGATATACCCTCCTAGCAAGGGTAACCCATCTATAATCCCCTGCTTAAGCCCACTTTTTGAAGAAATTTGGCTCATTCCGTTGCCTCTTTGTGATAAACGATAGTGATAAGGCAGGTTGCCCAGTCATCTTGAGTTTTGTAGACGTGAGGTAAATCAGCCCTAAAGTCGGTAATTTGGCCGGGTAGCAGTAGCTGAGTACTGCCCATATTCCCGGCTTCTAAGGAACCGCTTATTACCGTAATGGTTTCTTTTGTTCCGGCCGCGTGAGCTTCGGCTTCTCGCAATGTATTAGGTGCGACCGACATCCAGTAAGCATCAACATTAGGTACACCCTGCCCTTGTTCAATAAGACGCACTTCCACCCCATTCTCTCCTACGCTTGTGCTAAGGGGCTGAACAAGCTGACCAAAGGGCACGTCTAGTTGTTTGGCCAATCGCCAAATCGTATCTAACGTCGGATTGCCGTTGCCCTGCTCTAGCCTAGAGAGGTTAGATTTTGCAATACCTGCACCTGCGGCTAATTGAGACAGAGAGACACCTTTATCTTGCCTAAGTTTCTGCAGATGCCTACCTAAAATATTGAGGGTAGATTGATTCACTCGTTGCCAAACCAGTTTGTTCCATTTAAAGAACGTTCTATATATAGAACGCAGTAAAGTCAAGAAGTTTATTTTTTATACGAATAATCATTAAAAGATAAAACCAGCTATGACAGCTAGCCCTGCATAAAATGTTAATAGTTAGCTGAGTAAAAACAAAAGATGTCGAGGGCTTTTACGCACAGAAAACAACCACTTTAGTATTGAGTTAGCTCTCATGTGTATTACTGAAAAAATGACGTGAATCAAATCATTAACAAACACACTACATTTAAAGCGCTGAAATGATTAAGAAATCTTATCAGCTACCGTTACTAAATAGTCATTCGCTGCTAAGATCTCAGCTTATTAATGAATGAACAAAGCACAAGCTTGGGGCTTTTGGCCTTTTTTGAATAACCAAAGCAATAGCTTTTAAAAATAGAAAGCCGGCAAACATACCATTTGCCGGTTTTTGTATTTTAACCTTGTGCAAGTGCGCCATGCTCAAGCAGCAAGCAAGCGACTGAATGGTACGATATGAAGGAAAAAAGATAGTTTATGGCGAATCAAACTGACAATATCACTTCTACTCAGGCAGCGTATAAGGGAGCCCGTTCGGAAGAGCAATCAGCGGCAGAAGAATATTCACTGGCGACAATTACATTCTGGCTAGCTTTCGGTACTTTCGTAATAGGTTGCAGCGAATTTGCGGCAATGGGTTTACTGCCTTACTTTGCTGAAGATTTTGGTATCACGGAAAACGTTGCGGGCCATGCGATTAGTGCCTATGCCATTGGCGTTGTAGTAGGCGCGCCGCTTATCACTATTTTCTTTTCTCGCCTCGCCAGGCGCACCATGCTTATTTCAATGATGGTCTTTTATGCTGCCGGAAACTTGCTAACAGCACTAGCATGGTCAGAATGGACAATGAATATAGCTCGCTTTATTGCTGGTCTTCCACACGGCGCTTATTTCGGTATTGCCATGCTTTTTGCCGCTGACATTGCTGGTAAGAACAAGCGTGCACAAGCAGTCAGTAACATCATTTTGGGCTTAGCCATCGCTAATATAATAGGTGTTCCATCAATTAGTGGCATCGGGCAAATGTTCGGGTGGAGAACCGGTTTCTTTATGATTTCAGCCTTTGCCTTAGTCACCGCATTAATGGTGTGGAAAACTGCACCATACCGCGGACCAAACCCGGATGCCAACCCGTTGACTGAGCTTAAAGCGCTAAAAAACAAAGATGTGCTGCTGGTTCTACTTATGGGCGCAATTGGCTTTGGGGGCATGTTCTCTGTGTATTCTTACTTCAGTGCCTCATACTTAAACACGACCTCAGCACCTGAATGGGGAATCTCTGCAACCTTGCTTATCTATGGCATTGGCGTAACCCTCGGCAACATTATTGCGGGTAGATATTCTGAAGGCAGATTACTGACATCAGCTATCGTTTTTCAGGTTCTATTGGGCTTATCTGCAGCCGCATACGCCGCGTCTATGGGCAACCCTTACCTGATGGCAGCCTCACTGTTTTTTATTGGCATCGGCGGCGGTATGGTCGTGCCATTGCAAACACGCTTGATGGACGTAGCTGGCGAAGCGCAAACTTTGGCAGGCGCCATGAACCATGCAGCATTTAATACCGCTAATGCGCTTGGGCCTTGGTTGGCTGGAATGACGCTGTCAGCGGGTTACGGCTATACATCAACGGGTTGGGTAGGCCTAGCGCTTGCCGGTGGTGGCGTGTTGATATGGCTAGCCATTGTTATGACTGCTCGCAATACCCGAGAGCGAGCAACAGCATTATCTAGCTGAGTTACCTGTTAGTGCTGACAACAATGGTTGTCAGCACTGCTCTAATTCTCAAAACAAAAGTTTAAAAATAAGACAAAGTTTTGCTATTTAGTTAACTCAACTATTAACGGTCGTCGTTTTCGAGTTCGGAATTATTGCGAGAAACACTTCCCCATACATCTTCTGGGATGTCTCTTTTATGCGCGGGAGCATCGTCTATTGCTGCTTGCTTCTTCTCTTGATTTGACCATTTAACTCGAATCTTTTTACCTTCGATAACTTTGGCGTTAAGCGTTTTAATCGCTTTATCGGTTTCTTCTTGGGTACTCATTTCAACGAAGCCGAAGCCTTTAGATAAACCCGAGGCCTCATCCATCACTAGGTCGCATGACTCTATAGTGCCAAACTCAAAAAACAAATCTTCAAGATTTTCATGAGTAAATGATTTGGGTAAATTACGAACTAATATGCTCAAGTTTGTGCCTTACTTTGTGGCTGAAAAGTACTATGCGTATTGTAGCATGCAGCAGTTAGTATGATAGCTAATCTTATCGTAGTACGGCGATTCGCTTTTATTACAAAGAAGGGAAAAGATTTGACTTCAGCTATTGTAAGCGTGTGATTGGGCCTCGATATAGAATAGCCATCGCGCAAATGCGATGGCTATGTATCGAAGGCGAAGTTTCTTTAGCTAATCCAGAGCGAAGCTGCTGAGCCCGGCTCACTATCAGTCATTATTACTCAAAAAAGCTATTAACTTTCTTGGTTACGCAGAAATACCAATTCTGTTGATGAGCTTTGCTCTTCGCTAAATTGATAGCCGTCTACGTCGAAGTTTTTCAAGCCTTCTACATCTTCAACACGGTTTTCAAGAATGTAGCGCGCCATTAGGCCGCGGGCTTTCTTCGCGAAAAAGCTGATAATTTTATACTGACCGTTTTTGTAATCTTTGAAGGTGGGCGTAATGATCATGCCGTCTAAGGACTTTTTCTTTACTGCTTTAAAGTATTCATTCGACGCAAGATTAATTAACACATTATCACCCTGCGCCTTTAACGCCTTGTTTAAGACGTAGGTAATGCGGTCATCCCAAAACGCATACAGGTCTTTACCTTCAGGATTCGCGAGTTTAGTGCCCATTTCTAGACGATAGGCCTGCATTAAATCTAGCGGTCTTAGCAGCCCATACAGACCAGACAAAATACGAAGATGTTTTTGTGCGTATTCTACACTGTCGCTGTCTAGCGAGTAAGCATCAAGCCCAGTATAAACATCACCGTTAAATGCATACATTGCCTGACGCGCATTCTCTGGTGTGAACGGTGTAGAAAACTCAGCAAAACGGTTAGCATTTAAGGTTGCCAATTTATCGCTTATTTTCATTAGCGATGATAAGTCAGCCGGAGACAAAGTGCGGCACACTTCCATCAAACGTTCAGTGTCTTCAAGCATGTCAGGTTGTGTAAACTGACTTACAGGAACTTCGCTTTCAAAATCTAAATTTTTTGCTGGGGATACTACAACTAACATTTCGACTCCTTAAATTTTTACGCACTTATTGTACCACCTGATACGCAGTAAAAAGCAAAATGGCATAAGAAAGACACAAATTGGCTTAACAGAGAAATCCGATTAGCGAATTTGTCATTATTCAATGTATGAATTGTCACACGGGTTTGATATAAATAGCATTACAAAAAATATTCAAACAATAACCTTGATGCACTGCTTATGAGTGCTTCTTGAAAACCAAAGCGCTATTTTCGACTTAGCTTAGTTTGTTTTTTAAAAGCTAAGTAAACAAAGAGAAAACGCAAGCGCAATATCCTACAAAAACGCGCAAGCGTATCGTTTTATTCAACTGGCTATTCTAGCGAGTTGTCCAAGTTTATTATTGATAAAGTACAGAGAGAATTATGAGCAATCAGTTAGCTTCATTACGTGATATCACTACCGTAGTTGCCGATACCGGCGACATCGATGCCATCAAAAAATATCAGCCGGTTGACGCTACTACCAACCCGTCGCTACTGCTAAAAGCAGCAGGTCTTCCTCAGTATGCAAGCTTAATTGATGACGCTGTAGCGTGGGCAAAACTTCAGTCAAACGATGCTGACCAGCAATTAACTGATGCCTCTGACAAGTTAGCAGTAGCCATTGGTAAAGAAATTTCTGCAACCATCCCTGGCCGTATTTCTACAGAAGTAGACGCCCGCCTATCATTTGATACTGCCGCTACTATTGAAAAAGCAGAGCGCTTGGTACAGTTGTACGAAGATGCAGGTATCGATAAGTCACGCATTCTTATTAAAATTGCGTCTACGTGGGAAGGTATTCAAGCTGCTGAAGCACTTGAGAAAAAAGGTATTCAGTGCAACCTAACCCTGCTATTCAGCTTCGCCCAAGCACAAGCATGTGCAGAAGCAGGCGTTTACCTTATCTCTCCATTTGTAGGCCGTATTCTAGACTGGTACAAAAAGGCGACTGGCACTGAATCTTACGCAGCAGATGAAGATCCTGGCGTAGTGTCAGTGACCAAAATTTATAACTACTACAAAGAGCACGGCTACAACACGGTTGTAATGGGCGCAAGCTTCCGCAACATTGGCGAAATTCAGGCACTAGCTGGCTGTGACCGTCTAACTATCAGCCCTGCACTACTTGAAGAACTAGCCAACGAGCCAGGTGAACTAGAAGTTAAGCTTAAAGACAATGGTGCGACAAAAACGCCAGGCGACCGTTTAACAGAAAGTGAGTTCCGCTGGGCAATGAACGAAGATGCGATGGCAACGGAAAAACTATCTGAAGGCATTCGCAACTTCGCAGCTGACCAAGAAAAGCTTGAAACCATGCTTCGCGAAAAACTAAGTGCATAAGGAACCGACGAGACAATGAGTGTTTTAACTTCTCTTCCCGAATGGAAAAAGCTGTCTGAACTTGCATCAGCGGTGAAAGATGCCCATATGCGCGACTGGTTTGCACAAGATGCAAATCGCGCAGAAAAGATGCAGCTTGAAGCCTGCGGTATTTTTCTTGATTACTCAAAAAACCGTGTAAATGACGACGCGCTTAAAGGGCTTTTCGATCTTGCTCGAGCGTGCAAACTAGAAACCCTGCGCGACGCAATGTTTTCTGGTGAGCAGATTAACTCAACAGAAGGTCGCGCAGTGCTGCATACCGCGCTTCGTAACTTCTCTGACCGCAAAGTATTGGTAGACGGTGAAGACGTCATGCCTGAGGTGCACGCCACCCTTGAAAAAATTGAAGCCTTTACTGCCTCAATCCACAGTGGTGAACACAAGGGCTATACTGGCAAACCTATTAAGCACATTGTAGCGATTGGTATTGGTGGTTCGTTCCTTGGCCCTAAAATCATGACCGAGGCGTTAAAACCTCATACGGTTGAGGCGGTTAAGGTTCACTTCGTGGCCAACGTTGACGGTTGCCACATTCACGACGTGCTATCTAGCGTTGATTTTGAAGAAACCCTTGTGGTTATGTCATCAAAGTCTTTCTCTACCCAAGAGACGCTGCAGAACACGCTAACGGCTAAAGACTGGTTCTTAAAGTCTGGCGGTACACAAGAAGATATCGCTAAGCACTTTGTCGCGGTATCTTCAAACGTTAAAGCAGCGACCGAATTTGGTATCAGCGCTGATAACATTTTCCCTATGTGGGACTGGGTAGGCGGTCGTTATTCGCTTTGGTCTGCTATAGGCCTACCTATTTCATTAGCTCTCGGCTTTGAAAACTTTAAAGGCTTACTTGAAGGTGCGTTTGAGATGGATAACCATTTCACTACTGCACCACTTGAAGAAAACATGCCTGTATTGCTTGCGTTGTTAGGCGTATGGTACAGAAACTTTTTCGATGCACAGTCTCATGTATTGCTGCCTTATTACCACTATCTTCGCGGTTTACCTGCCTACGTACAGCAGTTGGATATGGAAAGTAATGGCAAGGAAGTAACGCAAGAAGGTGAAAGCGTAGACTACCCTACTGGCCCAATTATTTGGGGTAGCGAAGGTACAAACGGGCAGCACAGTTTCCATCAGCTTATTCACCAAGGCTCTGGGGTTATACCAGCAGACTTTATGCTGCCGCTTAACGTTCCTAACCAAGACGACACGCATCACGCTATGCTTGCGTCTAATTGTTTTGGTCAAACCCAAGCGCTGATGCAGGGTAAAACCTTTGAAGAGTGTTATGCAGACCTTGACGGTAAAGGCCTAGACGACGCTGAACGCAAACGCTTGGCGGCTCATAAAACCATGCCTGGCAACAAGCCTAGCAATACTTTCTTGTTTGATAGCCTTACGCCTAAAACACTTGGCGCGCTGGTTGCAATGTATGAGCATAAGGTATTCGTTCAGGGTGTTATCTGGAACCTTAACTCATTCGACCAATGGGGCGTAGAGTTAGGTAAAGTACTAGGAAACCAAGTACTTGCTGGCATTCAAGGCGAAGCAGACAAAGATAATTTCGACGCTTCAACACAACAATTGATTGCTAAATTCAGAGCAGCGAATGCACCAAAATAAGGAATGCGAGGTGATTTAAAATCACCCACTTGGTGCAAATAACAAACTGAACGGCTAGCTTTTTCGGAAGCTAGCCGTTTTTTGTTGCGGTATTTATCAAGCACACGACAGACATTTTTGATGCCCGTAACACTGTACAGTTGATTACTAAGAAACCAAATAGGATCAATTACATACAGTTATTGTTCACGCTTTAAACACACTGGACATTTCCTAACCCTTGTCATCATATCGTCACAATTTGTTAATAAAAGGTAAATTAAACTATTTTATTTTAGTGGCGGCTGTGATACAAAATCGTACAGAGGGAATTAAAAACAAAAACTCTGTATTAGTTGTAGTGGTATAAAAAGGAGATCCCAGTGGATAAATCAGATCTATTTGCCATGTTAGACATCGAAGCAAGCCCAGCAAAAACCAAAAGCAAAAAAAGGAAGTGGAGAGAAATCGAGGCACTACGCGATAGGTACGCTTTAGAAAAAGAACTCGCCGAACTCGATTGTGGTTTCGAGTACGAGCTAGAGACACTGGAAAGATAAATAAAAAGGCCGCCTGTAATACAGGCGGCCTTTTTACTTTCTAGCATGGTGTAAATACTTAGCGTAAAAGCTAACGCTATACCTGCCAGGTGATCGGCGTTTTACCTTTGTCGACCAAATATTGGTTGGTTTGGCTGAAGTGTTTACAACCTAAAAAGCCTCTGTGCGCTGAAAGCGGAGATGGATGAGGTGCATGTAAGACGTGGTGTTTTTCACGGTCTATGTGCTTACCTTTTTTTTGCGCGTGACTTCCCCACAAAAGGAATACAACGTTGTGGCCGTGCGTATTGACCACATCGATTACCTTATTGGTGAAGGTTTCCCATCCCCATTTCGCATGGCTGTGGGCTTTCCCCTGCTCTACCGTTAGCACGGTATTGAGTAAAAGTACGCCTTGTTCTGCCCAAGACGTAAGCGTGCCATGATTAGGCTCGCTAAAACCGTCTATATCGGCTGACAATTCTTTGTACATGTTTTTCAGAGATGGAGGTGTCTTAACGCCCGCTTTTACTGAAAAACATAGCCCGTGTGCTTGATTAGGTCCGTGATAGGGATCTTGCCCTAAGATCACGACTTTAACCTTATCAAGCGGGGTGTATTTAAGTGCATTAAATACGTCAGACTGAGGCGGGTAAATAACGCTACCCGCTTCACGAGCGTTTTTCACCCGTTCAAGCAATTCAACAAAATAGTCTTTTTGTTTTTCATCACCTAACGTGCTTTGCCAAGTCAACTCCGATGATGACATTACTTAAGCAAATCCATCATGTGCTGTTTAAGTGCATCGTAGGACGCGGGTAAGTCCACCGCTAAGCTGTCTTCTCCCGCTACATCGGCCAAGGCTTTCGGTAAACTGATTGGGTTACCTAACACGTTTTCAACTGTTTCTCTGAACTTAGCCGGGTGCGCTGTTCCTAAGAACAAACCAATTTCACCGTCTTCTAAGTCGTGACTTACCGCGCGATAGGCAATAGCGGCGTGCGGCTCACTGGTATAGCCCTGCTGCGCTAGTTGACGCATTGCAAGCTGAGTATACTCTTCGTCTACCATCTCACCTTTCAGGCACGCTTTGTCGATATAACCACGCTCTATAAGCGCCTCAATACGAGGCCAGTTGTTTGGCTGACTAACATCCATCGCGTTAGACATAGTTGCAACCGTCGCTTTAGGGTCCCACTCGCCAGTTTTAAGGTAGCGAGGTACCGTATCATTTAGGTTAGTTGCCGCGATAAAACGCTTAATAGGTAGACCCAAAGATTTAGCAATCATGCCTGCGGTCAGGTTACCAAAGTTACCGCTAGGAACTGATATAACAAGCTGATCGCGCTTCTCTTTAGGCAGCTTGACTTACCGCTTCAAAGTAATAGCAAACCTGCGCCAACAAACGGCTAATATTGATTGAGTTTGCTGAGTTTAAGTGAAGACCTTCACGCACATCAGGGTCGTCAAACGCGGTTTTCACTAGCGATTGGCATGCATCGAAGTCTGACTCTACAGCAACGGTATGAATGTTACCGCCTAGCGTAGTGAATAACTTTTCTTGCAGCGCGCTAATCTTTCCTTTCGGGAACAAGATAACCACGTTGATGTTATCAATACCATGGAACGCGTGAGCAACTGCGGCACCTGTATCACCTGATGTTGCGGTTAAAATAGTCACTGGCTTGCCCTCGCTGATGCGCGAAAGGGTTTGCGCCATGAAACGGCCGCCGAAATCTTTAAATGCCAGCGTTGGACCGTGGAAAAGCTCTAGGCTGTAGACATTATCATTAACCTGCTCAACCGGCGCACCAAAAGCAAATGCGGTTTTAACAATTTCTTCTAGTTCGCCATTGTTCAGTTCGTCACCGATGAGCGCGCGAAGCACGTCAATGCTGCGCTCGACAAACGGTTTTTCCAACAGTTCATCGATATTATCTAGTGTTGGTATATGCTCTGGAAAATAAAGCCCTTGGTTTTTACCTAAGCCGCGCTTAACGGCTTCAGCAAAATTTGCTGTGTCCGATGAATCTTTTAAATTTACCAATTCCACTTGCTGTTACCTTTTTATGTGGGCAAATACTTCGCCCTTTCAATCTTTTAAATAATCTTTTTGCTTTTAAAAGTTACTATGACTTTAAGAAATCATGTGCTTTTAACAAATACATGTGCTTTTAACAAATAGTAGTACCTTGGCTTGGTATTTGGCACACATGGCTAAAGCCATCTTCGTTTTGGATGTAGTTCGCGGTTAAATATGCCGCGACTTCTTCCGCTTGCGCCTTGCTTGGGCATACAGCGAACACCGTAGGCCCCGAGCCCGAAATGCCAAAAGCTAGTGCCCCGGCTTGCTCGCTAAACGCGCGAGCTTCATCAAAACCTGGCAATAGCGATTTTCTGTAAGGCTCGGCAATAACATCTTTCATTACCGACGCCGCCAAGTCAAAGTTACCCGCATGCAGTGCGTGTACGAACACGCCAAGTTGTCGACCAAAGGTAAGCGCCGTCGCCATATCCACCTGCTTAGGCAAGATGTCACGCGCTGCGGCTGTGGATACGCTAATACCCGAATAGCAAACTGCATAGTACCAGTCATCGTTAAGAGGTAGAGACAGAGTGACCGGCGCATCGCTACCTGTCATCAAAGTCATGCCACCTAAATAACATGGCGCAACATTGTCAAAGTGAATACTACCGCTTATTTGACCTTCTAACTCACCCATCATAATAAGTAG
Source organism: Alteromonas sp. ABH4_454 (assembly GCF_056311775.1). Lineage (NCBI taxonomy): Bacteria > Pseudomonadati > Pseudomonadota > Gammaproteobacteria > Alteromonadales > Alteromonadaceae > Alteromonas > Alteromonas sp. ABH4_454. Next base: position 4,206,375 of record NZ_CM149972.1, read on the forward strand.
CGTATCTTCATCAAATGGCGTATCGAAGTAAGCATTAAGTGCCGCAAACGCTGCCACAATAGAACTTGCGCTTGAACCTAAACCACTACCAATAGGTAGATTTTTATGTAGCGTTAGTGCAACAGGAGAGGTTGGCTTTCCAGCCTTTTCCATTTGCTCACAAAAATAGTGATAGCACTTAGTAACTATATTGCTATCCGCATCGCCCGGAAGCTTGTGAGCAAAGCGCCCCACCGTTTCTAATGAAAATGACTCAGCCGCTTTTATTTCAACTTCATCACCGAGCTTAGTACCGTCAACCGGCGCAAGCGCTGCGCCCAGTACGTCAAAGCCTAGGCTTACATTTCCAATTGATGCCGGCGCAAAGGCCTTGAATGCTTTCATATAATTTCTCTTACTTCGCTTGCGACTTAACGCGATAAATCACTGGCCTAAGTCACACCTTCGAATTTCTTACTTTAGCCACTTACCCATTACGCAAAGCATGCTTTGCGTTATTTAGCGGTTAATGCGCCATTTGTTTCCACGGCATAGTGCGTAAAATGTCGGCAAATACCCCTGCCGCCGTTACCGTACCACCTGCACCATATCCTCTAATTACATAAGGGATTGGACTGTAGTAGTCACTATTAATCGCCAGTGCATTCTCGCCGTCTTTCACCTGAGAAAGCGGATTGCTAGCAGGGACGGCCTGTACACTAACTTTGCACTTTCCATCTTCAATGCTGCCAATATAGCGAAGCACTTTGCCTTCCGCTTTAGCCGCCTCAACTTTATCATTCATCGCAGCATCTAACTCGGGTAGCTGCTGCATAAATTCGTCGATAGAACAGTTTTCTGCAAATCCCGAAGGCAGTACCGACTCAATCTCTATATCAGAAAGCTCAAGCTCTAAATCGGCTTCACGGGCCATAATAAGCAACTTACGAGCAACGTCCATACCGCTTAAATCGTCGCGAGGATCTGGCTCGGTAAAACCGTTGTCTTTGGCCGTTTGTGTCGCTTGCGACAGGCTCATGCCCTCTTCAAGCTTACCGAATACGTAAGACAAGCTGCCTGAAAGAATACCTTCAAAACGATGCAGCACATCACCTGCACTGAATAGTTTTTGCAGGTTGTCGATAACAGGAAGGCCCGCGCCCACTGTTGTCTCATACAAATATTGGCGATTCGTATTAAGTGCAGTCTTACGTAACTTGCGGTAATAAGACATAGCGCTGGTATTCGCCTTTTTGTTAGGCGTTACTACGTGGAAGCCGCTTTCCATCATATCAACGTACTGATTAGCGATGGCTTCATGGCTTGTACAATCAACAATGACTGGGTTGACCAAGCTGGTATCGTTTGCGAACTGATGCAAGCGCTCTACACTCAAGCCTTCACTTGCAGAGTCCAGGGCCGCTTTCCAATCGCTGCTTAAATCAATACCTTGGCTGTTCAACAGCAATTTACGGCTATTTGCTATACCGTAAACGCGCAGCTGAATATTACGTTTTAAAAGTGCTGGCTGTTGTTTTTCAATCTGACCTAGCAGTTCAGTGCCTACATTGCCACACCCTACTAGGAATACGTCTATGGTATGGCGGTCAGAGAAAAAATTCTGATGAATAACCTTAACCGCTTTCTTAGCACGCTTACTTTCGATTACTGTGGAAATTGAGCGTTCTGAAGAGCCCTGTGCGATAGCAACGTTATTTACTCGTGCTTGGGCTAGTGAGTTAAAGAATCGCGCTGCCAAACCTTTGGTTTGACGCATACCATCGCCTACCAAAGTAACAATGGCCAGATCGTGACGTACTTCGATAGGATCTAGCAATTGATTTTGCAGCTCTAGCGCGAAAGCATCTTCAAGTAGCGTTAATGCACGGCTGGCGTCTTTGCTTTGAATACAAAAACTAATTGAGTATTCCGAAGATGACTGCGTAATAAGGCTAATTGAAATATTAGCGTTCGACATAACCTCAAACACACGGCTCGCCATACCCACCATGCCTTTAAGGCCTGGCCCTGCAACGTTGAACATGGTGACGTTATCAAGCTGTGAAATACCTTTCACCGACGTCCACACTTCGCTTTTCTCATTACTGATTAACGTACCAGGCGCTGCCGGGTTCAACGTATTTCTGATCAAACAAGGTATGTGATGCTGGGCGATAGGCCCGATAGTTTTAGGGTGAAGCACCTTGGCACCGAAGTAAGACAACTCCATCGCCTCTTGATAAGTAAGCTTGTCTAGCAGCACCGCGCCTTCCACTTGATTGGGGTCAGCGTTATACACACCGTCTACGTCTGTCCAAATTTCACAGCAGCTAGCGTCTATACACGCCGCTAAAATAGCCGCTGAATAGTCAGAGCCATTACGTCCTAGCGTTACTTTTTCGCCTGCTTCGTTAACAGCTACAAAGCCAGGCATAACCAAAAACTCACTGCCATCGGTAGGCACATCTGAAAAACGCGCTTTACTTAGCGATACGTCGGCAATACTGTCTAAGTAATCGCCCTCAGCAAGCACATATTTAACTGGGTCGATAACGCGGTTTGCAATGCCTTTAGCCGATAACATAGCGCTAAAGAGCGTAACCGAGATGTATTCGCCAATACTAAGAATACCAGCAGCAACATTATCTGGCGCAACGCCGAGCAGTTTAATGCCTTCAAGGTGCTGTTTTAATACTGATAAGTGACTATTGATAAATTCCACCACGCTTGCGTGTTCAAATCCGTCGAGTTCATCGTTCAGGTCGTTGGCAATGCCTGTGACCGTGTCATTCAACTTATCGAATAATGGCTGGAAATCTTCACCCGCGGCTGCTTGTTCACAAAGTAGTGAAAGCGCGTTCGTTACCCCCTTTGGGGCAGAGAGTACAACCGCAGCACCGTCGGTTTGGTGGGTTGCCGTGCTAATTTCCATAACGCGCATGTATCGCGGTGCATCGGCTAGAGAAGAACCCCCAAACTTTAAGACTTTCATATGCTGCTCCTTAAGGTTACGCATGCTAAAACGTGTGTAAAAAAAAGCCCGCTCTGTGTTAGGCGGGCTTTCGTTGTCTTTTGCTTACTTGCACTAGTCAGCGACCGCCCTTTTTAAGGTGGTAATTAACATAATGGTGGTGCGAGTAAGTAGAATCTTTTTCATACAAGCAATTTGCCGTATAGACGTCTATAAGTCAACCGCAGTTTTCACCACACTGTATTGCAAAATATGAAACACTCTTTAATTAATATTTCTTTTTGAGGTACAAATACAGTTTAAGCAGTTTCTAAATTGGCTTACTTGTACTTAAGTAGCTTTAAACAAGTACTTATTTCTACGATCATTTAAACCGAACTCATTCAGTGAAAGCCTTTGTTAGAGCAAGCTCGCCTTCAAAAATGGGGCTGTTGCACTTTGTTTAACCTTAGCAACCTCCTCTGGGCTACCTTCAGCAACGATTTCTCCCCCCTCATCACCAGCGCCCGGCCCCATATCTATAATGTGGTCACAAGCCACAGCCACCTGCATATTGTGCTCAACCATCACCACCGTATTCCCCGCTTCAACTAGCGTGGTTAAATGCTGCATAAGTAGCGAGGTGTCTGAAAGGTGTAAACCTGTTGTAGGTTCATCCAGCACGTAAAGAGTATTAGCATTTTGAGCACGTTTAAGTTCTGACGCTAATTTAATGCGCTGCGCCTCGCCGCCTGATAATTCAGTAGCACTTTGCCCCAGAGTTAAATAGCCAAGCCCTACATTCATTAGCGTTCGAAGCCCCCGCGTAATGACTTGATTACTCTTGAATATAGATAGTGCTTCTTCAACCGTAAGCGATAGTACGTCAGCGATAGAGTGTTCGTTGTAACCAACTTCCAGTACGTTATCGTTAAAACGCTGTCCGTTACAAACGGTACAGGGGGAATAAACACTCGGCATAAACAGTAGTTCTACCGATACCACGCCCAAGCCTTCACAATGTGGGCACCGCCCTTTTGCGACGTTAAACGAAAAATGACCCGCATCGTACCCACGGGCTTTCGCTTCTTCGGTTGAAGCAAATAAACTTCTGATTTGATCAAATATGCCGGTATAGGTTGCCAATGTTGAACGAGGTGTCCTGCCGATGGGAGACTGATCTACCACAACTATACGACTTAACTCATCAAGCCCGCTTTCAACATAGCCTTGCTGCGGCTCAGTTTCATGAGAAAAAGCGTCTTGAGCAAGGAGCGAATTGGCGTCAGTAAGCAGTTCTTTCGTTTTTCTCGTCTCTTTCGTTTCTTTCGCTCGCTTCTCTTCTTTCTCGACTGTACTTAAACCATCTTTGACTAACTCAACTAATGCTTGGCTAATCAAACTCGACTTTCCAGAGCCGGAAACGCCAGTAACACAGGTCATCACGCCAAGTGGAATATTAATATCAACATGGCTGACATTATTTTTGGAAACGTCTTTTAAACGCAATGCCTTTGATGATTTGCGTTTGCTACGCTGGCTTAGGGCTTTATTGTTAAAAACGTAGTCTGCCGTTGGGGAGCTTTTATTGCTTGCCAGTTCTTTAACCGGCCCACTATAAACCAGATCACCTCCGTTCACTCCCGCTCGCGGCCCTACGTCTACAACCCAGTTAGCGCCTTTGATAACATAAGGATTGTGCTCGACAACAAGCAACGAATTTCCCGTTTCGGTAATAGTGTGAAGCGCGCGAATAAGCCCTTCTACATCGCGAGGGTGAAGACCTGATGAGGGTTCATCCATCACAAATACAACGCCAAATAAGTTCGATTTAAGCTGGGTCGCCAGACGCAATCGCTGTAGTTCGCCTACTGAGATACTTGTTGTACTTCTATCTAACGACAGGTAATGAAGCCCAAGCGCTATTATCGGTTTCACTCTTTCAATAATGTCGCCCGTAATATTGCGTATTACCTGACCACGCTCTGAAGTATCGCCGTCGACTGACTTTCTTAACGCCTGAAGCTTTTCATGAACTTGCTGTAGTGGCAGCCTTGAAAAATCAATAATATCTAAGCCATCAACTTTCACTGCCAGCGCTTTTTGCTTAAGCTTTTTTCCACGGCAAACTGGACATGCTTCAACAGATATGAAGGGAGCGATTCGCTGCTTCATTTTCTCTTTTTGAGACGTTTTGAAGGTGTCGAGCACATGACGCCGCGCGCTGATAAACTTTCCATTGTAGCTAGCAGGTTCACCTTCTTGTTGTGCTTTACGAGTTTGCGCTAGATTGTAATTTCGATAGACGGGTACCTGTGGCATTTCGTCGGTATACAGGATCCAGTCGCGCGTTTTTTGAGGCAGTTCACGCCATGGAATATCAACATCAATATCAAGCGATAACAATACCCTTACTAGGTTTTTGCCCTGCCACGCCCCAGGCCAAGCTGCCACAGCGCCCTTCCGTATAGTAAGGCTATCGTCGGGTACAAGGCGATGAGCTTGTGTGTCAAAAACTTTTCCAATACCGTCACAGTGTTCACATGCACCTTCAGGCGTATTAGGAGAGAAACTGTCTGCGTAAACAATGTTCTGCCCTTCGGGATAGTCGCCTGCCCGGGAATAAAGCATTCGCAGGCTATTAGATAGCGTGGTGATACTGCCAACAGAAGAACGAACGGAAGGTGCGCCACGGCGCTGATGGAGGCCCACAGCAGGAGGTAGGCCTTCAATCGCGTCTACGTCAGGTTTCTCCACCTGCTCAATCAACCGCCGGGCATAAGGTGATATTGAATCTAAATAGCGGTGCTGAGCCTCGGCATAAAGCGTGCCGAAAGCCAAAGAAGATTTTCCTGAACCAGATACACCGGTGAACACCACCACTTCATTTCGCGGTATATCGATACTAATATTCTTTAAGTTGTGTACACGGGCACCGCGCACCGCGATATGCCCTTCGTTTATTTGCCCTTTAATCTGTTGCCTTTCATTATATTGCACCTACACACCTATTTCATTTTGCAATTAGCAGTTCTACCTTGTAGACACAAAGCTGTTAAATATAAATATGTGTAGGTTAAAAGCCGTTTTTCCGATCAATTATTTACACAGAAGTAGTCTTCACCGTTTAATCGGTAAAGTTCATACTTATACAGGCTATGCCTGCAGACACTTCAACATTTCGTTTTCGATTTGCGCCCAGTTCAAAGGCTCAGTGCTGATGATCTCAATGCGACTGTCTCGTCTATAGGCAACCTTATCGAAGTCATGCTCATCTTTTACGCGATTGTAAAATACCCAAACATTACCTATCTTTATTACCCCTTTGATACGGCTTATATGTTTAAGCTTGTTAAGCACGGTTTCAAGCTGCCAGTAGTCAAAGCAGTCGTTGCGATGGAAAACCCAGCCACAACTGTATAACCCATTCCCGTTACCCGTTTTACGCAAAGGTTTACCCGGCGCCGCTATATCATTGTAAGCGTCGTGTGAATGGCTATTTCTGCTCGACTCGTGGCTGCGTTGACTGGACTCATGGCTATGTTTACTGAGCTCATGGCTGTGCCCATGGTCGTGGTGATGATGTTGGTGAGCTTCTGGAAACTGCGCTTTGAGTTCCCCATTTCTTACTACATCAAGTAAACCAATATCAAATGCAGCACGCGTTACTCGACCAATAAACTGCTTGGGAGGAAACATTGCGTTTAAACTGTCTTCGGTGGCGGTAATCTGAGCTTCGCTTGCCAGGTCACACTTATTGATAAGTACCACATCGGCAAGGTTTAGTTGGTCGTGAAATGTTTCGTTATTGATTACCTCTGGCTCTCCCAGCGAACGAGGATCCAGCAAACAAATAGTCGCCCGTAAATCAAGCTTCCCACGAAACGCTGGCCCGCTTAAAGTATCAATAATACCCTCAGGATGACCTATACCTGTTGGTTCGATAATCAGCCGGTCGGGCCTAGCTTGTTCAATTAAGGCGCGCACTGTTTTACCTAGTGAAGCCCCTAAGGCACAGCAAATACAGCCTCCAGCCAACTCTTTAACAAAAAGGCCGTTTTTATCGGGAAACATTTCTTGATCAACGCCAACTTGGCCAAATTCATTAACGAGAATAGCCCAGTTTTCCTCCTCCGGCTTATTGCTTAATAGTGTGTTGATGGCTGTAGTTTTACCCACACCTAAAAAACCGGTCAAAATATTGGTGGGAATTAATGATGCATTCTGGGTCATAACTACTCTCTTACTAAACGGTAATTCACTGTCAGAAAAAAGGGTTGCTAGTTAGGCAATCTAATGATGATCAGCAACTAATATTAGGGGCTGTTAATCTATGCTGTATATCAGAGTTCAACAGACCCAAAGTATGTTATAACAAATGAGAGACATTCATCATTACACAATCTGTAAAATACTATTACTAAATAGATAACAAGCTCCCACTCACTCACTGACTCCCTTGACTTCAATGGGCATTAATATCAACAAGCATGGAAAAATCCAAGCTGAGCAGTGACTTCTCGATAAGTGTTCGATAGGTGTTCGATTGGGGCGGTTGAAAACATTGTAAATTTTACGTTGTACTGCTTGATAAGTGCCGTTAATATCACCTCCCCCTTTAGAAAAGTGGTACTAAAAAATGCTAGAAAATGTACATCAGGGTGTGGTGGATGCGTACCAAAACGCACTTAGCGCGCGAGAAAACTCTTACTCACCGTATTCTCATTTTAAAGTTGGTGCAGCAGTAAAATTTAAAGGTGTAGAGCAAATCTTTTACGGTTGTAACGTTGAAAATGCAAGCTATGGTGCAACGATTTGTGCCGAGCGAAATGCTATTTGGAGCGGTGTTGCCGCGGTAGGTAAGCGAGACATGGAGTACCTCATTGTTGTCGCCGACCAAGAAAATCCCGTCCCGCCATGCGCTCTATGTTTACAAGTAATATCTGAGTTCTATGATGCTGAGATGCCAATTTATTTAGGTAACCTAGACGGGCTACAAAAAATGTATCGCCTCAAAGAGATTCTACCTGTACCGTTTAACACTTTTGTTGCGTAATAGCGCACAGTATTAAGTGCTATTATCAGCGTGCGCGGGACTGACTATATTGTTAGTAAATTATGAGTTAACCAACTCAACTATCTGAAACAATATGCTGAGACAAGAAATCTACGAGTAATCTAATTTTTGGTGCGACATTTCGATTTGAAGGGAACACTGCCCAAATGGCTTCTTGTTTGTCCTTATATTGAGGGAATATCTCAATAAGTTCGCCCCTAGCCAACGCTTCGCGAACATAGAACCCTGGCAATTGGACAATCCCTAAACCGGCAACGGCAGCACTACACAGTGCGTTACCACTGTTGTAACGCACTCTTCCTTGAACCGGGATACTTTGTATTTCCTTATTCACTAGAAAACGCCAATACGGCTGCGATCCTATCAATAGAGCGTGGTCTTTAAGTTCTTCTAATGACCCTGGTTGGCCATTATCTTCAAAATAACTGCTGCTGCCACACACAAACAAGTGACGTGTCGCGAGTTTTTTAGCGACAAGCGTGGAGTCTTCAAGTTTACCTATTCGAATAGCCAAGTCGAGTCCCATGTCAACAATATCAAGCTTATCGTTAGAAAAAGTACACTGCACGCTAATACCTGCGTATTTGTGCATAAAATCATTGAGCAAAGGCGCTATAAATGCTTCTCCGAATGCCACTGGTGCCGTAAGTTTAATAAGACCCTGTGGAGAATCTTGCAGTGCACTCACCGAGAGACTGCGCATCTTCTAGCGCTTTTAGGGCTGGCAGCGCTTGCTCAAAGTACAGAGCGCCGGCTTCGGTAAGCGAGACACTGCGCGTTGTTCTTTGTAACAGCTTTACACCTAACTGCTTCTCAAGCGATGCTACCTTACGGCTGATTTGCGCTACAGATGTATCAAGCTTGTTTGAAGCGCCAGTAAAGTTGCCTACCTCGGCAACCGCACAAAACTCTGCAATACCCTCTAAATACTTCATCTTATTACCTTTCTATGCAGCTATGCGAAATGCTTCGCTGTTTGTCACTTTTAGTTAGCTTACGCTACCATAAATTATTACAGATATGAAAAACTGATTTACTTAATCTGTATTTATTATTTATCCCCCTTCTCCTATACTTTGGGCATAGATTATCTATATTCATTAATAATTACGGAGTCAGTATATGGCGTTCAAAGATTCATTACAGAAAGGTCAAACGCACATTAAGTCAAAAGCTGCGGTTGCTTGGGGCCCTGGTGTACCATTAAAGATGGAAGAGGTTGACGTAGAGCTTCCAAAGAAAGGTGAAGTCCTTGTACGCATCGTAGCAACAGGCGTATGCCACACCGACGCATTTACACTATCTGGCGATGACCCAGAAGGTGTATTCCCTTCGATCTTAGGTCACGAAGGTGGCGGTATTGTTGAAATGGTGGGTGAAGGCGTTACTAGTGTAGAGGTTGGCGATCACGTAATACCACTTTACACCGCAGAGTGCGGCGAATGTAAGTTCTGTAAATCAGGTAAGACTAACCTTTGCCAAGCAGTGCGCGAGACGCAAGGTAAAGGCCTAATGCCAGATGGCACAAGTCGTTTTTCTAAAGATGGCGAGCCAATTTATCATTATATGGGCTGTTCAACATTTTCTGAGTTCACGGTTCTGCCTGAAATATCGCTGGCTAAAGTTAACAAAAATGCACCGCTCGACGAGGTTTGCCTACTTGGTTGTGGTGTAACTACGGGTATGGGTGCAGTACTTAAAACAGCAAAAGTACAAGAAGGCGACACGGTTGCTATTTTTGGTTTAGGTGGTATCGGTCTATCTGCCATTATAGGTGCACGTATGGCGGGCGCTGGTCGCATTATTGGTATTGACCTTAACGAAAGTAAGTTTGACCTGGCGAAGCAGCTTGGCGCAACTGACGTGGTAAATCCACAGAATTTCGACAAGCCTATTCAGGAAGTGATTGTTGAAATGACTGACGGCGGCGTTGACTACTCATTTGAATGTATTGGCAACGTGAACGTTATGCGCTCTGCGCTTGAATGCTGCCACAAAGGTTGGGGTGAATCAGTAATCATCGGTGTTGCAGGCGCAGGACAAGAAATTTCAACGCGTCCATTCCAGTTAGTGACAGGTCGTGTATGGCGCGGCTCTGCGTTTGGTGGAGTTAAAGGTCGCTCAGAGCTACCAGGAATTGTTGAACAATACCTAAACGGTGATTTTGGCCTTCAAGAGTTTATCACTCATACCATGGGTCTTGATGAAATAAACGAAGCCTTTGATTTAATGCATAAAGGCGAAAGTATCCGCTCCGTTGTCCATATGGATAAATAAGCGTTAGAACCAAAGCGCAGATATTTTTTGAATGTAAAACAAAGGCCCGCATAAATGCGGGCCTTTTCGTAATTACTTCATATGTGAATTTACTTGGCTCTCTTGCGTCTTATCAGCGCCAAAGCCGATAGAGGTAGCAATATTGCTAAGCTTGCTGGTTCAGAAACAGAAACGCTGGAAACGCTCGCAGTAAAGCTAGGCGCTGCAGTTACCACGATATCGTCAACAAAATTGCCATAGGTTCCTGTATTAATGGTAGAGAAACGAATGGTAGTTAGAGCAGTTTGTGCAACAAAATCACCGTAGAACTCAGACCAGCTTTTAATGGCATGGTCATCAAACACCTGGCTGTATAAAACGCTATTGGTATCACTAAGTATGTCTAACTGGAAACTTTCTCCACTGCGTCGTGCTGCATAGGCAAATGACACATCGTAAGTATTTCCGGCCTCAGTAGAAAAAGTCTGAAAAATAGAATATCGACCGCCGTTTCCATTAGCATTTAGTTCAGCGTATTGGCTACCATCAAAAGCGTTTAAACGTTGAAAGTTATCCCATAACTCCATATTCGTGCCGCTCCAACCCTCTACGGTTCCAGAGGTAAAGGCTTTCCAGCTGTTACTTCTGATATCGTTATCTTCAAAACTACCATTTAATATCAAGTTAGCATGAGCGGACGTACTCACACCTAAAACTAAAAATAGAACTGTTAACCACTTGCTCATGTACTTCTCCAAAACCACGCGCGATTCTATAAGTATATTTTATCAAGTGGTCCAACCTGTGTATCTTATTCTTTAGCATGTCGTATAAAAGTATAACTAAATAACTCGGTGCTCTAATGCTTTGAGCACGGCTCTTGTTCTATCTCTCACGTCAGTATTTGATCTTCAACTGAAATAAGGCACCGTCTTTAAAGCCTAAGGCGGTAAAAAGCTGAGGGCTTAATCCAAAATATAACGGCAGTTATCTATGCTAGTGTTTTGGTCTTGTCGACCTTTATTTAAAATCAAAGGTCAACTAGCCCTAATTACAAAAGGGTGGCTTTACCGTTTGGACAACACGCAATCAAGTGTGTAACGTAAGACGTGGCAACATTGCCACCTTTAAACAGTGTCAACATTGAGCGCTAAATTATGAAAAAGCCCCAGCCAGCAGTAGATACAAGAATGAAAAAGTCACTATCGTTTAAAAAGCCTACATTTAGTTTTACTGTTACCGCTGCTTGTATCGGTCTAGGGCTAGGTTTAAGTGCACCTATGAACGCTCACGCTACAGCATCGAAAACAAGTGCCGACACGCAGGTTGAGACCACACCTACCCTTTCAACGCTCACTAACTACCAAAAAAACGCGCCCTTTATGTATTCTTCAGGCTTGCCTGATGCCTCTCATCTTTCTTTGTTAAAAGAGGAAGGGGTAACACACGTTATAGATTTGATCCCAGGAAATCGAGCGAGTGAGATTTTAACTACCTCAGAATTAGGCCTCGACTACTTTAATGTGCCCGTTGATTGGGAAGGCCCAACGCTCGCTAACTTTTTAAATTACGCAGCATTTATGCAAAGCGTAGATGTTAAGGAAGACAAGGTACTCACTCACTGTAAACTGAATTGGCGGGGTGCTGCTTTTACCTACCTTTATAGAATTAACGTACTGGGTGAAAGTGAACAAACCGCAAAGAAAGACCTTATGGCCATTTGGCACCCCAACCCTACATGGTACGCCTTTATGAACGAAGTTATCATCCACTACAATGGGGTAAACGGCAAACAAGTAGCGATGTCATTTGAGGCCGCCGTTCCTGAAAGCCAATAAAATTAAGCGCTTCCTTAGTTAGCTTTTAAACCACTTCATTTCTATTACACATATATGAAATTTCAGATGCGTTATTGACACATACGAAATTTCATATACGATATATCACATACGAAATTTCATATGTGATGTTTTTTATGTCGAATTGTTGTGAACCTGCGCAGTTAGCGCCCCTAGCATTTTTTAAATGTCTGTCGGAAGACACTCGCTTGAAGACGCTGCTTATGCTTAGTGTAAAAGGCGAGTTATGCGTGTGCGATCTCACCGATGCGCTCCAATTAAGCCAGCCAAAAATTTCGCGACATCTTGCAGATTTACGAAAATGCGGTTTAGTGCTCGATACCCGCAAGGGCAAGTGGGTGTATTACCAACTTCATCCTGACTTACCTGCTTGGGCGCTAGAGGTTATCAAAAACACGGCGTCGAATAATAGTGCATACATCGAAGAGCCATTAGCGAACTTACCCTGCGAGAATTGCTAACGCTCACATACTTTGATGTACATCACTAAGGTGGTTGCCCTTAGCACATTGCAAGCGGCTTACTTTTTAACTTTTTCAACTTTTTGATAGCTATTCAGAATAGCGTCAGCCATTTAAATAAGGTTTTTATATGAAGATTTTATACATTTGTACGCACAACCGTTGCCGCAGTATTCTTTGCGAGGCCATCACTAATGCCTCTAACGGTAATGTAGAAGCGCGCAGCGCGGGCAGTCAGCCTGTCGGTGAAGTTCACCCTCTCTCTCTTAAATACCTTGCAGAGCGCGGATTTGAGACCAACGGGCTTCAAAGCCAATCGTGGGATGAATTTGAAGATTATGGCGCTGACCTCGTTGTAACCGTTTGTGATTCAGCGGCGGGTGAGTCATGCCCCGTTTATTTCGGCAAATCGCTTAAGGTGCACTGGGGCTTAGAAGACCCGTCTAAGTTAGAAGGTAGCGAGCAAGAAAAAGCTGAAGCATTCAACAACACCATCAATATTATTGAAAAGCGTGTAGCGGCATTAGCAGAGCTTGCTGAGAAAAACTTAGATAAAGCAGCGCTTAAAGAGGCGCTATCAAAATTAGGCGCCCAGTAATGAGCAAAGGTCAATCAATGGAACAGGAAATAACAACAGCTGAAAGCCCCTCTGATAACGCAGTAATGGAGCAAATGCACAAGCCCATTATGGCAAACTTTGCAACAAGGTTTTCAGACCACAAGCCGCGCATTTTGTTGCTTTACGGTTCGCTTAGAGAACGCTCTTACAGCCGTCTAGTTATAGAAGAGTCAGCGCGTTTGCTTGAATACTTTGGCGCAGAGGCCAAAATTTTTGACCCTCGCGGTTTGCCGCAGCCCGATACTGAAGATGAATCACACCCAAAGGTTAAAGAACTGCGCGAGCTTATGATGTGGTCTGAAGGCCAAATTTGGTGCTCGCCAGAGCGTCACGGTAGCATGACCGGCATCATGAAAAGCATGATCGACTGGGTACCGCTTAGCCTTGGTGGCGTGCGCCCTACTCAAGGGAAAACGCTGGCCATTATGCAGGTATCAGGCGGTTCACAATCGTTCAATGCGGTGAACCAGATGCGCGTTTTAGGCCGCTGGATGCGCATGTTAACCATCCCTAACCAGTCTTCTGTGGCAAAAGCGTTTCTAGAATTTGAAGACGATGGTCGCATGAAACCATCACCTTACTACAACCGAATTGTAGACGTAGTTGAAGAACTGGTGAAATTCACATTGCTTACCCGCGACAACAAAGACTTTTTAGTTGATCGCTATTCTGAGCGCGTTGAAAGCGCAGAAGAAGTAAGCAAACGTGTTAATCAAAAATCGTTGTGAAATTAAGACAAAGGTGAGTAGAGATGGGTTTCTTTGAACGTTATTTATCAGTGTGGGTTGGCCTTTGTATTATTGCAGGGGTCGGCCTAGGCTATGCCTTGCCTGGCCTATTCGAGTCTATTGCAGCGCTTGAATATGCACACGTAAACCTTGTAGTGGCTGTACTTATTTGGCTAATGATATACCCAATGATGGTGCAAATAGACTTTGGCTCTATTAAAGATGTGGGTAAAAAGCCAAAAGGTCTGGTGCTAACCCTTGTGGTTAACTGGCTTATCAAGCCTTTCACTATGGCGCTATTAGGCTGGCTATTCTTTAAAGGTATTTTTGCCGACTGGGTAGACCCGCAAACCGCCACTGAATACATTGCAGGTATGATCTTACTTGGCGTCGCTCCTTGTACTGCCATGGTTTTTGTATGGAGCCACCTTACCAAAGGAGATGCTAACTACACCCTGGTTCAGGTATCAATTAACGACCTTATTATGGTCGTTGCCTTTGCACCGCTTACCGCCATGCTGTTGGGTGTAACAGATATCACGGTTCCTTGGGACACCCTGCTACTGTCTGTAGCGCTCTATGTAGTATTGCCGCTGGTAGCGGGTTATATCACGCGCCGCCACTTGGAAAACAAAAACGACAGCACACAGAAGGCAGGTTCAGGAAATAACGCGGTCGACGCGCTAGTAAGTAAATTTAAGCCGTTTTCCGTAATTGGGTTACTGCTGACAATTGTTATTTTGTTTGGACTTCAAGCAGAAACGATATTATCGCAGCCCCAAGATATCGTACTTATTGCGATACCCCTGCTTATACAAACTTACGGTATTTTTGCTATTGCCTACTTTGCCGCAAAGCGCATGAAACTGCCGCACAATGTAGCTGCACCAGCATGTATGATTGGTACGTCTAACTTCTTCGAGTTGGCGGTAGCCGTAGCCATTTCACTATTTGGTTTACACAGCGGCGCAGCACTTGCCACTGTGGTTGGCGTACTAGTTGAAGTGCCCGTTATGCTTTCGCTAGTGTGGTTTGCGAACAAAACGCGCCATTGGTTTGATTAAGCAGTGTTACCCCAGTCTGCACTGGTGACATTGCAAAAATAAAAAAGGGCGAGCCAATGGCTCGCCCTTCTCATTTTTTACATTATTAAACCGCAATGGGCGCTTTGTAAGTATCGGGAAGAATGAAACCAAAGCGTTGTAGAACCGACGTAAGTTCGTCGCGCTTAATTGGCTTTTCAATAAAACCTAATGCGCCTAATGACATCACTTTTTCTTGCATCAATGGCTGTATATCACCTGAAATAACAATAACAAAAGTCTCAAGTTTACGGCGTTTAATTTCGCTCAAAACGCTGAGACCGCCCAGCACAGGCATTGTTAAATCTAGTAATACAAGGTCAATAGTATGATGTGCTAATACTTCTAGAGCGTCCATACCATTTGACACTTCATAAATAGCTTCAGCGAACCCACTAGGCAAGTTACTTCTGGCCATT
This sequence comes from Alteromonas sp. ABH4_454, assembly GCF_056311775.1. NCBI lineage: Bacteria > Pseudomonadati > Pseudomonadota > Gammaproteobacteria > Alteromonadales > Alteromonadaceae > Alteromonas > Alteromonas sp. ABH4_454. Next base: position 4,221,805 of record NZ_CM149972.1, read on the forward strand.
TTCCGTGCAAGTGCTGAATCGTCACAAATTAGAATATTAAAACCCATCAACTACAATCTTATAATTGGTTACTAATCAACCATTAGAATACATTAAACGAAAGTATAAGAAAATAATAAAAACATTGAATTATTGGCTACTTACTCGATAACTACACCAAACTCCCCTCTCTTAATAGCATGTTTTATGGTAGATATAAGGCGAAATAAAAAAGGAAAACATCCCTATGCAAGAGTTAGCTGCAAGCCAAGACAAAAACTTGGTGAGAAAAGTTGCCTATCAGATCCTGTCTCATTTCGATAAGAGTTACCGGTGGTTCACCCGAATTACACGGGGCGCTCAGGAAAGATTTGAAAAGGGTAATTGGAAAGAAACCCAGCTAGCCTCTAAAGAGCGCATTACCATTTATGAACAAAGCCTGTCAGATGCGGTTGCCGAAATTTATCAACTTACTCAGGTCCACCAAAAAGATGATGCTTTCTGGCAAGAGCTTAAAAAAGTGTTTGCGCTACAGCTAGAAGGCCACCCGCAGTTCGAATTGGCCGAAACCTTTTATAACTCAGTAATTGGCCGTTTGTTTAAGCACAGAAAAATAGACAACGACATGATGTTTGTCCTGCCTAGCCGCTGCTTTTTGCCGGGGCAAGACAGAGACAAAGTAGTCAATAGCTTTGACACCACCACTACCGTACGTGAAATGTACGAGTCGATATTCAAAATTTACCGATACAATATTCCGTTTGAAAACTTTGAAAGGGACTTACAAAGCCTTGAGACGGCCCTACGCGCTCGACTGAATAAAGAGCAACTAGCCAGTGTACAAGCCGTTGAGATCCTAAAGCCTACTTTTTTTCGTGGTAAAGCGGCTTATTTGATTGGTCGCATTTGTATGCCCGATGAAACCCTGCCGTTTGTCATCGCCATGCGAAGATACAACGAGCCACATATGTTCGTTGATGCCCTTCTGACCGACCGCAAAGACCTAAGCGTCATTTTTGGTTTTGCTCGTAGCTATTTTATGGCCGACACGCAAAACCCGGCCGAGGTTGCCGCTTTTTTACAAGAGTTATTGCCGAATAAAAAACACTTCGAATTATATATGTCGATGGGGCATTACAAACACGGCAAAACGGTTTTCTATCGCAACTTTTTAGCACACATGGACGAGACTGATGACAAGTTCGAAGCTGCGCCGGGAATTCGCGGCTTAGTGATGATGGTTTTCCATCTGCCCTCTTATGGCGTTGTTTTTAAAATTATTAAAGATGAATTTGCAGAAAGTAAGAAAATCACTCGTGACCACGTTAAGGAATGCTACAAGCTAGTAAAAATGTCAGACCGTGTGGGCCGAATGGCTGACACCCATGAATACGTTAATTTTAGGTTCCCGTTAAATAGGATTGAGCCTGAGCTTATTAGAGAGCTAAAAGAAACATGTGCATCGAGTTTAGAATTTACTGAGACAGAACTTATCATCAAGCACATGTACATTGAGCGGAAAATGACGCCGCTTAATATATATCTTCAAGAAGAAACCGACGAAGAAAAAATAACGCGTGCGCTCGATGAGCTTGGCTTATGTATTAAACAAATTGCTATGGCAAACATATTTCCTGGCGACATGCTACACAAAAACTTCGGCATTACCCGTCATGGTCGCGTGATCTTCTATGACTATGATGAAATTTGTTTAATGAACGAACGTAATTTCAGGGAGTTGCCAAAATCTGATGACCCCTATGCCATTGATTCACTTTCAGTAGCGCCTAACGACGTATTTCCCGAGCAATTCGAGCACTTCATCGTTGGTAAGAGAAAGTTCAAAGATATACTTAAGTCATTGCACGGCGACTTGATGACACCTGAGTACTGGCATGGTGTACAAAAGAAGTGTGCCCGTGGAGATGTGCAGCATTTTACCCCTTATAACCCGAGCATGCGCTTTGACAAAGGTGAATAGACTGGATACGTGAATAAAAAGCATCCTCCGTATCACCTTAAACTAACGTTCAAAGGGACATAGCGCTATATAAATAAGGACAAAATTTAGCTACATGCGAAAAAGCTTAAAAGTGATCGTTTTAAGTCGTATAGCTCGTAAAAGAGGCAAAGCGATATCGCTTTTTGACTGCTTGTTCTCGCTTGCTGTTTGTTAAATACCGCATATCGGTATCAGCAATGCCAAACAAGTGTGTGAATGTAGATAAATAGAAGAATCCTGATAATGAAAGTGCTACTTGTAGAAGATGATCCAAAGGTTGCCTCGCACATTGCAAATGGACTGTTGGGTGAAGGGCATGAATGTATTACTGTAGGTGATGGAACATCAGGCTACCAACAAGCCGCTAGTAACGAACTAGACGCGGTAATTTTAGACGTAATGTTACCCGAACTCGACGGTTTCACTGTGCTTGAGAAGCTTCGCGAAGAAGGTAACACGACCCCTGTTCTATTACTAAGCGCCAAGAGCCAAGTTGAAGATAAGGTTAAAGGCCTTCGCACCGGCGCTAACGACTATCTAACTAAACCCTTCGCCTTTGAAGAGCTGCTTGCTCGCGTTGAAGGTTTGGCTGGTCGCAATAAAGACGGCGATGACAAGACCTTGATAAAAGTTGGGGACCTCACGCTAGACTTAGTTAACCGTAAAGTATTGCGTGGCGATCAAGAAATTGATCTTCAATCAAAGGAATTCCAACTACTTGAATGTCTACTTCGTCATAAAGGTAAAGTTGTAACGCGGAGCATGTTGTTGGAGCAGGTTTGGAATTATCATTTTGACCCGCAAACTAACGTGATTGATGTTCACATTAGCCGTCTACGTCAGAAAGTGGATAAAGCGTTTAATGTTCCACTTATTGAAACCGTAAGAGGCACTGGCTACCGCATAGCGGACGAGCTTGCATGATAGCAATACGCGACTTTACGCGTAGTTCTAGTTTTCGCGTAGGCGTATTGCTCACCACCCTAGCTTGTATTGCCATTGTTTTAATTGTTTACTTTTGGCGATTAACGAGCAGTGACTTGTTTATTTCCGAGTCGAATGCTGCCGTTAATGCCAAAGCAAACGCGCTCGTAACTCTCTATGAAAACCTTGGTATTGATGCCGTTAAGTCGGCCATTGTAAACGATAATAACCACAACCGTTCTAGCGCGAAAACTCCCTCTCATTCATTCGAACATTTGCGATCCTTTGTCGTTCTGAGCAAAGATGAGCAAGTAGTTGCGGGGAACTTAGCATCTATCCCACTGGTATTAGAGCGGCACAAAGGGGCTAACTTTGATACTGCAGAAATTGTTATTACTCGGCCTAACAGCTCATCAAGGAAAACTTTGCGCCAAGCATTGATGAGGGAAGATGTACTTGGGGACTATACCCTCTATGTTGGGCGTGGTATCGATGACTTATATAGCGCGCAGTGGTTTGGCAAAACCTTTAGCTGGATCATTGTCGTGTTGCTTTGTGCCTTAAGTATTCTAAGCTTTGCTATTGCCGTGTATGTGGTCAATCGAATTAACCGCATGTCTCAAACTGCTGATAAGATTATAAAGACTGGCAACCTCGAAGAACGGCTAGAGATTGATAGCAATTGGGACGATCTCAGCAGTCTTTCCTTCGTTTTTAATCAAATGCTGGATACCATTGAAAGCTCGGTTAATAACATCAAGTCAGTCACAGACAGTATTGCTCATGACCTGCGCACACCGCTTTCAAGGCTTCGTAATACGCTAGAAAGAATTGAAGACGATCAGCTTCGAGAAGACACTACACAAGAAGCAGATAACCTGCTGAATATGTTCAACAGTTTATTGCGCATAAGCGGTCTTGAGACCACGAACAAAAAAGAGGGTTTCTGCAGTACCGATGCCCGAGCTATTGTTGAAGATGTGGTCGACCTTTACCACCCCCTTGCCGAGGAGCGCAATATTCAGCTGTCCAGTCAGCTTGAAAGCGTGACTATGCTTGCTGACCCTAACTTACTTTTCCAAGCTGTAGCCAACGTATTAGATAATGCTATCAAGTATTCAAATGAAAATAGTATGGTTGCGGTTCAGCTAATTACCACGGAAAAACACATCGTTATTGCCGTCAATGATGCAGGCATAGGCGTGGGTGAACACGAGATATTAAATCTAGAACGCCGCTTTTATCGCGCTGATGGCAGCAGAACGAGCAAAGGCAATGGGCTAGGCTTATCACTTGTCTCCGCAATAGTGAAGCTTCACGATGGGCAAACTTGGTTTGTGCACGACCCGCTAATGCAAGGACATGGTCTGGGTGTTGTTTTTTGTTTTCCGATTAATCTGCGTCAAAATCAGCTAGTCTGAATCAGCAAGTTGCAGGCACTATCTAGATATCGGGTGCGCTAAGTTGTACTCTCTAATTTTATTTTTCTGAATGCTGACCTATGGATGGTACAGGTCAGCAAACTTTCCAGATTTATATCTGTAAATTATCAATCAATTTGCTTTTGCATAAAGATAGTAACTTCTGCCATCACAATACCGAACTTACGAATGTACGAACGGTTCATCATGGTAGTGTCATCGAAAGCCCAAAACCAGTCATCAAATGTTACTGAATAAGTAGTATCATCTACCGGCAAATCCATCTGGTAGTGAAAATTGAAAGCGTTACCATAGCTCGTACCTTTTGCAGGACCATCAATATCACCCGCGTTACCGACAAAAGTGTTATCGCTTTGCTTTACTATTTTCCAAGTCCGAGATTCAGGCCCTTCACCTACGCCATAATCAAACGTTTCATCAAGTGTTAGGGTATTCCCCACTATTGAGCCATCAATGTTTACCACAAACCTTTGTACCACCTCACCTGAGCGGTTTTGTACTATGCCCCATGCCTTAACGTTTCCATCGAAAAACTGCTCAATATCAAAAACCGGAGATACCGACTGATAATCTTCACCATCGACCGACACAGAACATCCAGAAAGCCCTGCCATGGTCAATGCTGCAAACCCCACTCCTAAACACAACTTCATCATATTTTTTATCATTTTACTTATCCTGCTCAACTAACCCTGCTTGGGCTTTATATCTATAAAATCACTAAACTAATCTTTTCCGAGTAGCTTTCTTCTAAACTTAGGTTCCGATGTTTCATCACTTAACCAGATATCGAAAAAACGCTGCGTAAACGTTTTGTCACTTATCTCATCCGCTTTTTCGCCATTTACGTAAAACACGCTTGTGCCTTCTTTCGTTGCAATCCCTGTAATTACATCGCCCTCGCTAACGTCAGGAAAGATACGCTCCATTAGCGACAGCCATTTATCAGCATCATCGGCAGCGATATCTCCTTGCTTTTTCATTTCATCAATAGAGCGCTCGGCAATCTTTTTTCCTTCAAGATCCCGTTGGTAGGTCAAACGAAGTGCAAAAGGAGGCTGATCAGCGTATCTACCTTCAGAAGCAAAAAGCTCACCGGTATATACGTCCCAAAAGTAGTAAGAAAACATGCCTTTCCCCACTAGTTTCGCATTGGGAACATACTCATTAATGTTTTCTGAATCATACTCTTGCGCATAGGCGTTTTTTGACATGATGACAGCGCTCAGTGATATGGAAACAAACATAGCAAAGGTAAATGCCGCGGCTATTTTATTAACGTGAGACGTAAAAGAAGTGCTAGCGTTTTTTACGTAATGAAGAAAACCTGATGGGGTGTAAATCACAGGTTTTCGTAAAATAAAGTTTTTCTTAGTAACCATAAAAATGCTCTTATAAAGCGTAATAAAAATTACAGGTCTTTTATTGAATTTCTATCTGGTTATACTCTTGCCAATGTCCAATTGATCAACTGTCCCTAGGCTCTCATCGTGCTTTCCCTTGATGAATTTAAAACGTCACTCACTCTTCCCTCGCCTCTTATTCCTTTCAAACCGAACTGGGAGGGCGCAAGCAAGGTATCGCTTTATGTTAAGCGTGACGATGCTATTCACCCTGTGATGTCAGGAAACAAATGGCGAAAGCTAAGCCATGCACTAACTAGCCCTTTGCCAAACGCCGTCATCAGTTTCGGCGGCGGCTTTTCTAACCACCTTCATGCGTTGGGGTTTGCTTGTTACAAACTTGGAATTCCCCTTACCGCCATTATTCGCGGGGACTACAGTGCTTCACCATCGCCAATGATTAAGGACTTGATGCAGTGGAAGACTCGCATTGAATATGTAAACAGAATTACCTACAAAAAGCGTAACGATAGCGTCTATTTAGATGAACTAAAGCTGCAGTTCCCCAATGCGATCATCATTCCTGAAGGTGGAAGCCAGGCCCTGGCGCTTCAGGGGATAAAAGATATGGCCGATGAAATCGAGGTAGACTTTGATTTTATCGTTACGCCCGTCGCAAGCGGCGCGACATTGGCGGGAATTGTAAATGCATTAAATAAACGTAATAGTACAACGGCTACTGACTTTCGTTCTCGTTACAAAGCCATTGGCATAGGTGTACTAAAAGGTGAAGGCTATCTAGAGGGGTTGGTTGAGCAATTTCTTCCAATAACTAACCAAGCAAATTGGCATATTGATCATAGCTACCATTTTGGTGGCTACGCCAAAGCGCCAAGTGAGCTTCAAACCTTTTGCAACGATTTCAATAACACTATGGATTTTGAAATAGAGCCAGTTTACTCGGGCAAAGCTTTCTGGGCCGTTAAAGATATGCTGGCTAAAGGCAAGTTTGAGGACGGTTCACGCATCGTCGTATTGCACACGGGTGGTTTACAAGGTTCAAGGTAAAACCTTGTTATAAAAAAGTATTGTTTTAACTATGTATGAGTGATAAAACTAAATTCGTGGGCATGCTCACATCACTCATGAATAATAAATCAACGATAACAACAAGAAGTTTGTCGCAGGACGCGGCATAAAATTTAAAGCTTGCTACCTGCAAACTTCATCAAGGAATGATTATGAAAGATATTTTCTTCTTCGACTCAATGCTCACCCCTAAAATTATCACTTTCGTGTACTGGCTATTGCTTCTAGCGTCAGTGGTAAGTGGCGTAACAACAATGTTTGTAGGTTACGACGCAAGCTTCTTATACGGCCTATTTATTATCGTGTCTGGCTGTATTGGCGCAAGAATCTGGTGCGAACTACTTATCGTTCTCTTCAAAATTCACAGCAACCTTCAAAAAATTGCAAATAAAGAGTAGTGTTATGCGAATGCTATCGCTTCTTTAAATAGCGATAGCATTCCGTTTATCACTTAACTCAGACCTTTAATTCAATTTTCAACAGGATAGCCAAACAGTCTCTTAAACTTTGCTTTTACTCCTTTTGCCTGCTGAAGCTGTTCACGCAGCACGCCTAATTGACTGAAGTTGGCGCTGAGAGGATCGTCCTTAGGCATTTTTCCTACAATGCCGTACTTTATCGTTATCGTTTTGTCCTCTTTAGCGAAAGTGCCGAATAACTTATCCCATATAATAAGTACGCCGCCATAGTTTTTATCAATATAAGGCTTATTGGTTGCGTGATGAATGCGGTGATGAGTAGGCGTATTGAAGATATGCTCTACCCAGCCTAAATGACCAATCGTTTGCGTATGTACAAAAAACTGATAAGCAAGATTTATTGCGACAATGGCAAAGACCAGGCTCGGAGAAAAACCAATAAGTATCATTGGTACCCAGAACAGCCACATGCCCACAAATGGGTACAAAATACTTTGTCTAAACGCTGTGGTGAAATTCATTTTAGTTGAGCTGTGGTGCACCACATGGGCCAGCCAAAACCAGTGTATGTTGTGTGAAGCCCGATGAAACCAGTAGTACAAAAAGTCTTGTAGGATAAAACCCGCAAAAAGCGATACTGCCGTAAGTTCTATGTTAAATAAAGAAAACTGGTGCAGCCTAAGAAACAAAGGCATCAACAGTAGCAACACCAGAGCGTCAGAGCCCTGATGAAGCAGTGCAAGCAAAGCATTGTTCACACTGTCTTTTACATTATAGAACTGCCGTGCCTTTTTGAACTCCACAAAAACACACAGTAAAAAAACCGGGCTTAAGCCAAGTAAAATAAGTTCAACGGGGATCAAAACGTGCTCCTAACTTATTCAAACATTGCTCTACGTCGTTTTGTAAAAGGCGTGTCAGTAGCCAGTTGGGTATATACCAAGGCGCGCAACAGCTAATGCGATAAGAAACTTTGGTTAGGCTACCCTGTGCGGAAAACCTGATAACTCCCCGATGATCTTTTACTGGAAAGTCGTCAACAACACGATATTCAATACCATCTGTGTCTGCTTTCACAATCTCTTCTTTAAAGCTGACGCCTAGAATATTCACTTCTCTCACACAGCCCACTCCGCCACTGACTTCAGTATTATTTGCTGCCCTTAATACCTTAAACGAAGCGTTAAAGAAGTCGCTTAAATTTTGGTGGTCAAGCAGCGTATCGCGAAGCTCTCGTGGCGTTGCATTAATAACTTTCTGATAGTGAACGTCAACCATTTACAATGTGTCCTTTTCTTGTGGCTATTAGCATAAATTGACATTCATATATGATCTTGCGTTAATACGTCATGATTTTTGTTATTTTGCGACATAACCATGCCATCAGTTTCTTTTGCTTATATCCAAAGTATAGAAAGCTTTTTAATTAGCTTAGAGGTTGATGCAAAAGAAATGTCGCGACTCACGCAAAAGCATAGCTCACTTCCAGGTTCATCCCGTGTTTCCATGGAAGCCTACGTCGAGCTGTTAAACCAAGGTGCATCGCTCACCAACAATGCATTATTTGGGTTTGAGTTAGGCAAACATATTCAGGCAAAAGATTATGGAGTGTTGGGTTACCTCGTTGAAAGTTGCGAAAATTTAGCTCAAGCTATAAAGGCGCTTACTCGGTTTGATGCGCTAGTCGCTGATATCGGCACAACAAACGTACTTTTTGAGTCTAACAATGCCCGGGTTGAATGGGTGCCTAAAAGCCCAGATAACAAACAAATGGTGTTGCGCAATACCACTGCTTGGGTAGCAACCGTTTATAAAATATTGGGTTCAGCCTGCAAATTAAATGCTATTACCTTTACTTTCCCCTTAAGTACATTGGAAAAAAATACGTTAGCGCAGTGGTTTAACTGCGAGGTGATTGATTGCGCCCGCGCCAACGCCATTACCTTCCCCCTACACTTACTGCATGTGCCGTTTACCAGTGAAAATAAGGCTATGTTCAGCGCGCTTATAGAAGTGACAGAAAAAGAGATGAGCGAATGCAAAGGGGAACGATTTGCTCAAACTAACAAGCGCCATTTTTACCCTAATCCACGCGAAGATATCGCTCACAAAGTCGTTGCACTTTTAAAAGCCAACCCAACGCTAAAGGGGTGTGATCAAAAGCGTATGGCCGAAGCGCTATTCATAAGCCCGCGCACCCTGCAGCGAAAGTTGAAGCAAAGCAACACTAGTTTTCAGCAAATTCTTGATAGTGAGCGCAAATCTCGTTTAGACGACCTTCTTAAACAATACTCTATTGCCGACACCGCAGATTTATTGGGGTTTCAAGAGCAATCATCATTTACCCACGCGTTTAAAAAGTGGTTTTCCACCACACCGCTTAGGTATCAAAAACAGCTAATATCAGAAGAATAACCGTATTTCGTTATTAACCTTGCCGCACGCGTAATTGCGGTTTGAGAAAGGTGATGTGACTTATAATCTTTTAGTCTGAATAGGCAATTTTTTACTATCAAAATTTTGATTATTAAACTAATGTGACTGAGAACGCGTAGGTATTATCAGGTGTACAGCAACGCTAACTCACAGGAGATACGCTATGATCGACCGTCCAGTTACATTGCCAACGCAGTTAAATGCACTCGTGTCAAAGTCACTAAATCTATGTGAGCTTATGTTACCCGTGTGTGATGTGTTTTATCCTTTTGCTGCTATTTACGAAAATGGTCGCATCGGTTGTATTTTTGCCGACGAGTCTGGAACTAAAAAGCGCGAGTCACAGCTTATTGAACAGCTTCAGTGGCGAATAATCGATACCACAACAGATACAAATAGTTACAGTGTCTTAGTGTATGCTGCGGCAGTTAATACTCAAGACAGTAAAACCCTTGATGCGATTGCCATTGCAACTGCCACACCAAATCATGAAGAACGGCTCATACTTTATCCTTACTACAAGGTAGATGACAAAGTAGTCATTTCTCCGCCTATAGATACGGTAACGCGTTAGTGCAATACGGTAGTGAAAGCATTGTATTTCAAATTACCTAGTACAAACCGTGATCGGTTATTACAATAGCCTTAAGGTAGGTTCGCCAGTGCGTGCACTACCTTTTACATTCGTTGTTACGATTAAAATTTTTTGTCCTTTCATAGGCTGTCTTTGCTTGCCAAATCCCATTGGTCTGCTAGCATTCAGCCCAAAATTCATTAGCAAAATTAGGGATTAGTTATTATGTCTCGCGTTTTAATTATTGGTGCTGGCGGAGTTGCGTCGGTAACTGTGAAAAAATGTGCACGTTTACCGCAACATTTCGACGAAATTTACTTAGCAAGCCGCACGGTATCTAAGTGTGAAGCACTACAACAAGAAGTAGGTGCAGATCGCGTTAAGGGTGTTTTCGCTGTTGATGCTGACAACGCAAAAGAAGTTGAAGCACTTATTAACGAAGTAAAACCAGACCTAGTAATCAACCTAGCGTTGCCATACCAAGACCTGCCTATTATGGATGCGTGTCTTGCGACTAACACAGATTACTTAGACACTGCCAACTATGAGCCTAAAGACGAAGCGAAATTCGAATACTCGTGGCAGTGGGCTTACCAAGACAAGTTTAAAGACGCGGGCATTATGGCCCTTCTTGGCAGTGGCTTCGATCCAGGTGTAACGAACGTTTATACGGCGTACGCGGCAAAGCACTATTTTGACGAAATTCACTACCTTGATATTGTGGATTGTAACGGCGGCGACCACGGTCAAGCTTTCGCCACTAACTTCAACCCTGAAATCAATATACGTGAAATTACTCAACGCGGTCGTTTTTGGGAAAACGGCGAGTGGAAAGAAACCGATCCGCTAAGCGTACGTGAAGACCTAGATTACCAAAACATTGGGGTTCGTGCGTCTTATCTGATGTTCCACGAAGAGCTAGAGTCTATTGTTAAGCACTTCCCTACTCTGAAGCGCGCGCGCTTCTGGATGACCTTTGGTGATGCTTACCTTAACCACCTGCGCGTACTTGAAGGCATTGGTATGACTAGCATTGAGCCAGTTGAATTCCAAGGCCAGAAGATTGTGCCTCTAGAGTTCTTGAAAGCAGTACTGCCTAACCCAGGCTCACTTGCTGAAGGCTATAGCGGCATGACGTGTATTGGCACTTACATCACAGGTATTAAAGATGGCAAAGAAAAGACTATCTTTATTTACAACAACTGTGACCACGCGAAATGTAATGAAGAAGTGGGCGCACAAGCCGTATCTTACACCACAGGTGTTCCGGCGATGATTGGCGCGGCGCTTATGCTTAACGGTACATGGAAAGAGTCGGGCGTTTGGAACATGGAACAATTCGACCCAGATCCATTCATGGATATGCTTAACGAGCACGGTCTTCCATGGCACGTTCTTGAATGTGAAAGCAGCCCTTTCACCAAATAGTAGATACCCGGGCGCTTAATTCAAGCGCCCTTTTTTATTAACGCCACAGTTTAAACTAGACCAAATTATACGAACGTGTTATTCCGCGTAGTTTTGAGCTATGACATGTAATGTAATACATTGGGCGTTAGATAAATGTTGAAAGCAGTTTTATTTTTTGGAGCTTTACCCATTGACCGATTTAACTCAACGCACTGATATCCCTTCTCCTTGTTACGTGCTGGAAGAAGCAAAATTAATTAAAAACCTTGAGCTAATGAAACGGGTTCAAGATGAATCTGGCGCCCGCATTATTTTGGCGCTTAAAGGCTTTTCAATGTGGTCATGCTTCGACATTATTAAACAGTATTTACACGGTGCAACAGCAAGCTCGGTATGGGAAGCGAAACTTGCTGCAGAGATGGGTAAAGAAGTTCACGCTTATTCACCAGCGTATAAAGTTAATGACGCGAAGGAATTAGCGAGCCTTGTTAATCACCTGTCATTTAATAGTCTAACCCAGTGGAATACGCACAAAGAAGTACTAGCGGACGTGTCGTTAGGCCTTCGCATAAACCCTGAGCATCAAGAGGCTGATACGCCACTGTACGATCCAGCAGCGCCAGGCTCGCGCTTAGGCATACGCGCCAGTGAACTAGAAGGCGTGGATCTGACAGGTATAGAGGGTTTCCACTGCCACAACCTCTGTGAATGTGATTCTTTCGCTACTGCACGTACCCTTGAAGCTATCGAAAAGCGCTTTGGTAAATGGCTTGGTCAATTGAAATGGTTGAACCTAGGCGGTGGACACCTTATGACCCGTGAAGGTTATGATGTAGAGCACCTTATTAAAACGCTAAAAGACTTTAAAGCGCGTTACCCGCACTTAGACGTTATCTTAGAGCCAGGCTCTGCGGTTGCGTGGCAAACAGGCCCACTAATTTGTGAAGTGGTAGATATGGTAGAAAACGATGGTGATATTGCTATTCTAGATATCTCGGCTACCGCTCACATGCCGGACGTTTTGGAAATGCCTTACCGCCCTGCCATTTTAGGTGCAGGTATGCCAGATGAAAAAGCGTGTAACGTGAAGCTAGGCGGAAATTCATGTCTTGCTGGCGATGTTATTGATGTCTATTCATTTGACGCACCGTTAAAAGCTGGCGATCGTTTACAGTTCGAAGATATGATGCATTACACCATGGTAAAAACCACGTTCTTTAACGGTGTAGAGCACCCTGCTATTGGTATTTTACGAACTAATGGCGATTTCGAACTAGTTCGTGAGTTCAGTTACGAAGACTTTAAAGGCCGTTTGTCTTAGCCTTAACCCTTCACTAAAAAGTATACCAAAAGCTAATTGATCAATATTTGATCAATTAGCTTGTTCCCAATCTGCTCTAGTGCTATTTTGAGATTGTTGAGTAGTCAAAAGGGAATTTCGACCTACCAGTCCTTTCTGAGGTGAGTCCTTAATCTCCGTCGTCTTTTGTTCAACACCGAATTCAGGTGTTGTATCAAACCATCAAAAATTGCCTGTCTCGGTTATATCTTATCTTTATCAGAGGAATTGATCGTGAGAAGGAATAATCTAGGCTCAAACTGTGCAACTCAAGTACACACATTTGCCAAACCTATTGTATCTGCGCTTAGTGCGCTACTTTTAACCACGGCCTGTATGTCGACAACTCCTTCTATGGGAGGTGGAAGTTCAGGCGCAGTAAGTGGTGGCGCCGGCGGCGCTACGGCTTCAAACAATAATGCGCAATTAGAGAATTGTGACGAAACACTCGGTACATTAAGTGTTTTTGAAGATACAAGTTTGCCCTGGTGGTCAGAGTATCGCAGAACTTACCCAAAACTCGGCAGTACCATCCCTGTTATCAGGTTAATGATTCAACAGTCTAACTGTTTTGTCATTGTTGAGCGTGGCCGCGCTATGAATGCAATGAACACCGAGCGTCAGCTAATGCAATCTGGGCAACTTCGCTCTGGTTCAAATATTGGGGGCGGCCAAATGGTAGCAGCTGATTACACGCTCAGCCCATCTGTACTTTTTGCCGAAAAAACCCAGGGCGGTAAAGCCATAGCCGGTGCACTGTTTGGCACATTAGGCTCTATCGTTGGCGGAGGTTTTAGCAAGAATGAAGCGGCTACCTCGTTACTGCTTATAGATAACCGCTCCGGTGTTCAGGTTTCTGCTGCAACAGGTAGTGCTGCGAATCACGACTTTAGCTTGTTTGGCGGCATGTTTGCTGGCGCAGCAGCAGGTGGCGCTGGCGGCTTCTCAAAAACACCTGAAGGTAAAATGCTGGTCACTGCTTTCGCCGATTCTTTTAACCAGATGGTGGTCGCACTTCGCTCTTACAAAGCGCAGGAAGTTGAAGGGGGGCTAGGAAAAGGAGGAAGGTTAACAGTGGGGGGCGCTGATGATGCCATGCCAGATGCTACCGATGCGCCAGCGATAACTACCTCAACAACAACTACTGCCGTCTATGTCGACAACACCCCTTCTAGGGTCACCGTTTCAGACCGCAGGTCTTACAATTTTGACGTCGATGAATACGATGAAAAAGCCTTTAATAGGTACTATGACTGGCTGAAAAACTATGGCCCGTTAATGACTGCATTTGTTTCTTTCGACCCAGAGAATAATAACCCTAATTGGCCTGGCGGCATGTCCATGGCGGCAGCTGCTACTATGCTTTTAACTCAGCTAGACTCTCATCGCATTGAACTTGAAGCGTGGCCATATGAGGCTAGGGTGCAAGCATGGAGAAAAATGGGAAGAAGGTTGGAAAGCCACACTGAACTGTTTGAGCGAAACCGGACATTAGCGCTTCGAAATGAAAAACTTGACGACGAAGTTCGTCAAGTTATTGAAAGCATACAGGTAGTAACAAAAGAAAGTCTGTTCCCAGAGGGTATTTAGCTATTAGAACATTGAACCCGAAGCCGCAAATTGCGGCTTCGGCTCTCAATACTTTTGATAGTAGTAACACGTTATAGCTATACCACACCACTACCCGAAGCAGCTTCAGATTTGTCAATCTCTCCTTCAGCAAGGACATCATTACCTAATTCTATTTTAAAGGTTGTGCCAGGCTTCCCCTGCAAACTGTAGCGAAAGCCGTACATCTCACCTTCGTTCAATGAGACTTCTGTCACATCATTTGGATGGATTAAATCGTAAACGCCAGAGTCATTCGTTTGAGAGAATATATCTACCAGCCATTTGCCATCAGACATAGTGATTTTAAGAGTCTTTGTCATCTGCGCCTCCTTTAGTAACCAGCCCATTCATCTTGGACTGTCATACAGTGTACTACTTTGTATTTCGCCGATGACGCTTAAGATCAATCTTTCTTAGAGCAAATTACGCTTTTGCATCTAGCCCTGCTTGATACAGCGCATTCTTTTTCAAGTCATAATGACTTGCTACCACAGCCGCTGCTTTTTTCAACGGCATGTGCTCGCACAAGGTATTTAGGAGTGACATTGCTTCACTGGGTATTGCTTGGTCACTTACCTTAGCGGGACCAATCATCACAACGAACTCCCCTTTTTGGTGGGCGGCGTCCACATTGAGATAATCAATCACATCTTGTGCGTTACCACTTACATAGGTTTCAAAGGTTTTAGTCAATTCTTTAGCCACAACAATGTGGCGTTCGCCTAATACACGCTGAATGTCGGTAACTGTGTCTAGAATTCTACGAGGCGCTTCATAGTAAACCGTGGTGAAAGTTCTATCTAATAGCGCTGATAATACACCTTCACGCGCTTGGGTTTTAACTGGCAAAAAGCCTTCAAATGTAAATTTATCTGTAGGCAGTCCTGACGCGCTTAATGCAGTAATTGCGGCGCATGGTCCGGGCAAAGCACTAACTGGAATGCCTTGCTCACGGCATTTACGCACTAAAACAAAACCCGGGTCGCTGATAAGTGGCGTGCCCGCATCACTTATCAAAGCAACAGATTCACCACCTTTCAAACGTTCACAAAGCATAGCTGTACGCTTATCTTCATTATGCTCGTGAAGTGAAAGGGTCTTAGTTCCAATACTAAAGTGCTGTAGAAGTCGCGCGCTATGACGGGTGTCTTCGGCAGCAATCCAGTTAACTTCACTTAATACGCGAATTGCTCTAGCACTGATGTCATCTAAGTTGCCAATAGGCGTAGGAACAATATAAAGAGTGGCGGTGTCTGTCATAACAGTGGTTAAGTCTTACGTTAAATTGAAAGGTTATGCGTTAAGTGTATCACGCCATTAGTCCAGATTATGCTGGCAAGCGTAGATTTTCACACTGGTTAAGATAAACTTGACCAATAACGATGTAAAAGGAATGAAACTGTGCGTCATATCGGACAATCTGGAAAAATTTTTACGCTATCAGCCATTGCTACAGTATTGGTACTATCGGGTTGTGGGAGTACTCCAAAAACTCAGTCGAAACCTGTGGTAGTGGAACCGACTCCAATTGAAACCACCCAGGTTGAAGAGAACGTCACACCTTCGCACAAACTCCTAGAAGCTAAGAAGGTATGGGAACGTACCCGAGATAAAGAACAGCGTAATAGCTTATTACTGCAGGCCGCTGATTTATACCTTCAAAACCAGCAACCTGTATTAGCGCAGCAGGTGTTGTATGAAGTTAAAGAAGATGGTGTGTCAGAACGTAACTACTCGTACTATTCTCTTTTAGTTACCAAAGCCTATGCGGGGATGCCTGATGCGTCAGCAGACGAATTGCTGGCAATGCTCGATGGTGTAATGGGCACAGGGGAAACTGCATTCCAAAAAGCAGAACTTCAAACTCAGCTGTACTCACAGCAAGGTAATTTTGCAGCAGCAGCCAATAGCGTGCTACAAACCAACTTGCCAAACGAAGATAAAGTACAGCAGGTATGGCAGTGGCTCACTTCCATACCGACAGAAACGCTTTCAAAAGTAGGAAAAGCATATCCCGCTCTATCACCTTTCATCACGCTTCGCGAGTTGACTGAAGCGAATGCTTCATCGCCCGCAACATTAGCAAGAGAACTTCAAAAGTTTCAACAAGTTTATCGCGGGCACATTTTAGAAACGACTTTGCCTAACAATGTGCTTAAAGCAACACAGCTTACTGACGCTGGCGCCAATGATATTGCTGTACTACTTCCACTTTCCGGCCGCTTAGCGCGCACGGGGCAAGTAGTAAAAAATGGTATAATGTCGGCCTATTATACTGATGTTGAAAAACGTCAAGATGAGCACTTACTGCCGCGACTTCGTTTTATTGACACTAATGGCGTTGATACGCAGCACCTACTAAATGAAATTGGCGACACTAAATTCATTGTTGGCCCGCTGTTAAAAGATACCGTAGAAAGTTTAATTCCTAATTTACCGACAGGTGTGAACGTACTAGCATTGAATCGGCCAGAAGAACTGATAGACAAAGTAGTAGCAAATGATACGTCGACCAGCAATACGCTAGCGACATCGCCCAGTCCTGCGCTAAATAATGATTCAACTATGCCTGCCAACGTTTTGAAAGCCACCGAAACCCAAGGGGAGTTGGATGCATTAGGTCTAGCCACTTCGTTGAACTATTTCGGTCTTGCCCCAGAAGATGAAGCCAAGCAGCTTGCTGAATATATCTTCAATAAAGGCTACCGTGCTCCTATCGTAATTGCCGCCCAAAGCAGTTTATATCAGCGAATGGACACCACGTTTAAGACGCATTGGAGAGCGCTTAACAATAAAGAGAATAAGCGTCGCACTAACATAACATCGATTACTTTTAACGACAGTAACTCGCTTCGCGAGGGTATCACTCAAGCACTCGATGTTGCCCAAAGCAATGATCGCATTAATCAAATTGAGTACATGACCAACGATGAAGTGTACAACATGCCTCGCAGCAGACGTGATATTGACGCCATAGTCGCGTTTGCCTCTCCGCAAGACACAGAGCTGCTAAACCCAATAATTGAAGCAAGCTTAAACCCTTACGACGGTAAGCAAGTTCCTGTGTATGCCACATCTCGTTCGATGGATTACGACAGCGGAAAAAACCAATGGCGTGATTTACAAAACGTGCATTTTATCGATATGCCATGGTTGATGCCTTCACACAATTGGCAACCTCTTCAGCAAGAGGTGGAGCAAGCTTGGCAAAATCAGAATACCATGCAAAAACGTTTGTTTGCGTTTGGCTTCGATGCTTACCAGCTGCTGCCTCAGCTAGGCATGCTAAACACGCTTAAATACCTTTCACATGAAGGCTTGACCGGAACCCTTTCGCTTAATGAGAAAGGCGAAGTCATTCGCCAGCAGCCTCAAGCTATGATCCGTAACGAAAAAGTACAGATGCTGTCGGAGTAAAATATGTCAAAACTGCAAGGGAATGCAGCAGAAGACAAAGCCTGTCATTATCTTGAGGAACAAGGCCTTACCCTTCTGTGTCGAAACTACCGTACGCGACGTGGTGAGTTAGATATTGTAATGCAAGACGGCAATACTATTGTGTGTATTGAAGTCAAATATCGGAAAAGGAATCATTTTGGCAGTGCAATAGAATTTGTAACGGATAAAAAGCTAAATCGAATTCATGCTGCGTTTGGTTTCTATTTGTTAGATAATAACCTGAATCCAGCATCTACGCCCTTGCGGATAGACGTTATTGCCATAGACGGAAGCAACCTTCAGTGGCTGAAGAACGTGGGCTAAAGACTGACAATATCAGCTTTAAAACCGGTGTTGCCCAAAGAGGACGCTAAACGTACGCAACGATGGACGCGTCCGATATTAATGAAAATGTCTTTATGTCAGAAGTATTCCATTTGTTTTATCATAGTTTTACACGCTTTCTTCTATGTGACGAAAGTGTCTTAGGTTCCTACAAACAATGAGTCATCCCAACAACGAGATTTCGCCAAGCAGCGTTGATAACCAAGAAATTGAATTAATAGTTGGTAACTCTAGTGCCAACTTTTCTGGTGTAACGTCTACTATGCTGCAGGTGACATCTATTCAAAAGCACATGATCAATTTGCGGATCATGGGTAAACACTTTGTTTCAGATCCGTCAATGACGATAACATTCTGGGAAGTCGTTAAAATGTGTCAACGCCCGCTTAGCAATGGTAAGTGGCGTATTTTTCACGCACGCCGCGTTGACGAAATGATTCAGGGCGTGCTTCTGAAATACATTTTTCGCGCAAAGATAAAGCTTGTATTTAGCTCAGCGGCTCAACGGGAGCGTTCCGCTTCCACCGTATGGTTAAGCAACAGAATGGACGCTATTATTGCGATGAGTAACCGTTCTGCAAAGTACTTAAACAAACCTCCTGCCAAGATTAATCTTCACGGTGTGCAGATTGATAATTACAGACCAGCAGAAAACAAGCAGGAAGCTTGGCAGTCTCTGGGCTACGGAGGAAAATACGGAATAGGAATTTTAGGTAGAGTAAGAGAGCAAAAAGGGGTTCACCTTTTTGTGGAGGCCTGCATCAAAATATTACCTAAATACCCTGATGTAAATGCGGTTGTGGTGGGCGCCATTTCGCCAAGCAACCAAGGGTTTGTAAATCAACTCAAAGAAAAGGTGTCTGAAGCAGGTTTAACTGATCGCATTATTTTCACCGGTGAGTTGCCCTTTGAACAGATTCCTAGCATATTCAGTGCATTGTCTCTAGTAAGTGCGCTTAGCTACAACGAAGGCTTTGGTTTAACCGTACCTGAAGCCATGAGCGCAGGTGCGGCTGTACTAGCAACACAAGCGGGCGCATGGGAAGATATTGTCAGACCAGGTATTGATGGATATATAGTACCTACCAGAGACCAGCAAGCTGTAACTGAAAAAATGGACCTGCTACTTTCAGATATGGATAAACTTGCAGAAATGGGCAAAGCAGGTCGCGAACACATTCTAAAAAATTTCAAGGTTGAAGATGAAGCAAGAAACTTAGTCGAGTTCTTTCGCTCGCTTCAATAAATAACGCTTTGGCATTGCAGTAAAGGCCAATGTCACGTGGTATTTGATATTTGATTTTGATAATGCAAAGCATAAGCAAATATTTCTCAGATACTGATCATTATGTTTAGCCATGCGTTGTAACTTAGTGCTGCAACCACTAAATAATGATCAGTAGGCAGTTGAAAAAAAGAGATAACAGATGATTGAACAAATAAAAGCGAACTTTACCGAGAGCATTCAGACAAAAATTGCAGCATCGGAAATATTGCCAGAATATATTGAAAAAGCGGCGTACATGATGGTTGAAGCCTTGATAAGAGGCAATAAAGTACTGAGCTGTGGTAATGGTGGTTCTGCTGGCGATGCCCAGCACTTTTCATCAGAAATGTTAAACCGCTATGAACGTGACCGCCCTAGCCTACCTGCTATTGCGTTAAGCACAGACACGTCGACCATCACGTCTATCGCTAATGACTACAGTTACGACGAAATATTTGCCAAGCAGGTACGTGCGTTAGGCCAGCCGGGAGATATTCTTTTGGCTATCTCCACTAGCGGCAATTCACGTAATGTTATCGCGGCAATGGAAGCAGCACTTTCTCGAGACATGACCATAGTTGCGCTTACCGGTAAAGACGGCGGCGAAATGGCTGGTTTTTTAAGTGAGCATGACGTCGAAATTCGCGTCCCTTCTAACCGTACCGCACGTATTCAAGAAGTGCACCTTCTAGTTATTCACAACCTATGTGAATGCATTGACGACAGCTTATTCCCTGCTGATCATGGCGACGACTGATCAAACTAACTATGAGTAGACAAATAAAAAACTTAAGCCTGCTTGGCACTGTATTAGCCCTAATTTTAACATTACAAGGTTGCGTAGTGGCAGTCGGTGCTGCCGGCGCCATGGCTGCAAAAGTGGCTAACGATAGACGTACGGTAGGTACACAACTTGACGATCAAAATGCCGATGCAGCGGTGTCTTACCAATGGTCGAAAAGTGACGCGCTTAAAGAGCAGACTAACCTTCAGGTTGATGTTTATAACGGTGTTGCCTTACTTACCGGTCAAGCCCCCAACCAAGGGCTTATAGACGAAGCAGTTAGTCGTGCTCAGGAAGTCAGCTACATTAAGAAAATTCACAACCAAATACGCATTGGCGAACCAATAGGTGCTGGTACACAAGCCAACGACCTGTGGCTCGCGTCAAAAGTACGCACTAAGATAGTCGCTGATGAGCGCGTACCGGCGCTTCAGATTAAAGTGGTTGTGCAAGACTCAGAGGTATTTTTAATGGGTCGCTTAACTAACCTTGAAGCTACAGCAGCGGTCGATATTGCGCGTAATATTACGGGTGTAGCTCGCGTCGTTAGAGCCTTTGAAATTGTTCAATAAAGAGCTTGCCACTGCCCTTTTGGTAGCAGGGGCACTCTTTATGGAAATTCTGGACGCCACGGTAATTACCACGGCGCTCCCTGTTATTGCTGCTGACTTCAACGTGCCGGCAGCTCACCTTTCTATCGGCGTGTCGGCTTATTTGGTAGCCGTCACGCTCTTTATCCCTTTAAGCGGTTACGCTGCTGACAAATTTGGGGCTCGCACGATTTTTATAGCGGCGATTGCCATTTTTACTTTTGCTTCGGTTCTTTGTGGCTTAAGTACCAGCCTATTTGAATTTACGTTATCTCGCATTCTTCAAGGGTTAGGCGGTGCTATGATGGTGCCGGTTGGAAGATTAGTTGTATTGCGGGATTTGCCAAAAGAAAAACTAGTAAAAACCGTAGCGATTATTACATGGCCCGCCTTGAGTGCACCGCTATTAGGCCCAGTACTTGGCGGCTACATAGCCACACATTTTAGCTGGCAGTGGATTTTTTATATGAATATTCCGCTGGGTATTATCGCGATCCTCGCCTCTCTTTACCTATTGCGAAACACCAAAGGTGATGTAGGCAAGTTTGATATTAAAGGCTTTTTGCTTACTGGCGTAGGCTTTGCGCTTTTTATGGCTGGTATCGAGTTTCTTGCCAGTACCAGCGACAAACTTCTTCAGTCTCTTGGCGTCATTGCCGTTGGCTTAACACTCATGATTCTCGCATTACGACATGTTAAAAAAGCCAAAAACCCCCTATTTTCATTCGATGCCATGCAGCATAAAACCTTCAGACTTTCAGTCTACGGAGGCTCTGTTGTGCGAGTGGCACTTGGAAGTGCGCCTTTTCTTGTGCCGCTTATGCTACAGCTAGGTCTAGGTTACTCGCCTGTAGAGGCTGGTTCCCTTTTGCTGTGGCTTTTTGCAGGAAACTTAGCAATAAAGCCCGCTACAACGTGGATCATGAATACGTTTGGTTTCAAACGTGTACTTGTAGTGAACGGCGTGCTCATCGCTCTTGGGTTTGTCGCACTAGCAATGATAAATCACACTACATCGTCGTTTACCATTGCCGCTATCTTGTTTGCTAACGGTGTCACTCGTTCAATGCACTTAACGTTAATAAATACTATTGCTTTTGCCGACGTACCGCCTAATAAAATGCGAGATGCGAATACGCTAGGCGCTATTCTAATGCAAATGAATCGTGGCCTTGGTATTACCTTATCAGCGCTTGCCATCGCTGCTGCAGCCTTCATTCTTGGACAAAGCCCCGACACGCCAAATCTACAAACCTTCACCCTATCTATGATGTTTATGGGAGCTGTGGCGCTAGTGAGTATTTACGACAGCTTAATGCTTTCGAAAGAAGATGGTGACTCTGTCTTAAACAAGCGCAAGGCGAAAAAAGCGCGACAAAGCTAGCCCAAGCCCATGCTTGTAAATCTTGTGACAAATGTCACATGCGATTGGTGACGTTTGTGACTAACGCCATCTAAGACACTTTTGCATACTTTACCTATCGACGTTACAACATTAGGTAAAGAGCATGGAACATATAGTAGACCACACTTCTACAGCCAGTGTTCAGAGCAACCCTCTTTCGCTTGAACAACAGCGCGAAGACTTCAAAAAGAAAAGGTTTATTGCAATGCCGCTTGCAGGCACCCTTGTTTGGGCGTTGCTTGGTATAAGTGCACCCTTTGTATCTGAGCTGACCATAACCTGGATGCTTTATATCGGCACAGGGGCAATTTTCTATCTAGGCGCAGGTTTGTCTTACCTTACCGGTGAAAGATTCTTTGCGAAAAGCGCAGTAAATAACAGCTTCGAGCGCCTTTTCTTTGTTGGTATGTTTATGAGCCTACTGGTCTTTGCCATCGCCCTTCCGGTTGCAGCTATTGACCACACAACCGTGCCGTTGAGTATCGGCATTCTCGCTGGACTAATGTGGATGCCTTTATCGTGGGCTATAGAGCATTGGGTTGGCTATTTTCACACTATCGCAAGAACCTTCGGGATTGTTGTAGCTTGGTACCTGTTTCCCGAAGCACGAGTAGAAGCAATTTCGGCGTTAATTGTCGCGGTTTACATTGTGTCGCTCATCACTCTTGAACGCCGTTTTCAAACAATCAAATCTAACTAATTTCACTTTAACAAGAAGGAACATACGATGACTTACTTACTTTTAGCGGTTGCAATTATCACTGAGGTTACGGCTACCATGCTGCTTAAAATGTCGAACGGTTGGGAGAAATGGGCCTTTGGCTACGGCGCTATATTTTTTTATACCGTGTCAGGAATGTTGTTTGCCATGGTCCTAAAAAACATGGGAATTGGCGTTGCCTATGCGATATGGTCAGGGATGGGTATCGCGCTAATCACTGCTGCTTCGGTGATATTTTGGAAACAAACTTTCGACATTTATGCCGTGCTAGGTATTATGTTAATTATCTCTGGTACCTTGCTCATTACTAGCAAGTCAGCCGTTGTATTTCAGTAAGGACGAAGTACTCACAATGCGCAGCCATAACAGCATGCAAAATAACAACGACGCAGTGCCTACAGCTCATTTAAATGAAGGCACTGCGACAGTGGGTGGCTCAATAAATAATGTAGGCAAAAGCGATATGGCGCCGGTCATGCCATTGTTGGGAAGTGGTAGAAAAAAGCGCTGGTCTCATGCCAGCTTGTTTTTTTCGCTGTTCTTTTTTGTGCCCCTTATAATTTCCCGCCCTCTTCCCATCGAGGTATGGGTAATTCAAAGCTTGGGATACCTAAGCTTTATTGTTCTGTACATCAAAGCGATAAGCCAGCCTGTCAAAGCTATTCCTTCCTATTTATTGTCTATGTTTTTGCTTTCTGTCGCCTGTTGTTTTCAAAATCCAGGTGGCGCGACGATTATAGGTTTCATTGCATTCATTATTGGCTATTACAACTCGTTCAAAACGGGGTTAGCAAGCATAAGCATAATGATGATCGTGCTCTTCACCCTAAATATTACTATGTTTGAAAATGCACACTTCCTCTTAGGTGCTTCAATAATTAACAGTTTGGTATTGTTTGGTTTTGGCGTTATGGAGCGTAAGGAAACCCTTCATGGCCTAAAAGAAAGCCAGCAAGCTGAAGCCTTGCACGTATTATCCGCGATAGCTGAAAGAGAACGCATTGGCAGAGACTTACACGATGTTGCAGGTCACGCATTAAGCTCAATTTCATTGAAAGCTCAACTGGCTGATAAGCTTATTAGTAAGGATAAAATTGCTGACGCGCATAGGGAAGTAAAGGCGTTGGCGCAACTATCTCAAGCATTATTAAGCGACATTCGTCAGGCAGTATCAGACATTAAACAACTTTCCCTTGGCGATGAAATAGCGAAAGATAAAGCACTACTAGAAGAAAACGGCTTTAACGTTTCAACCACTATTGATGACAGCGCTTTGATGAAGCTGACTTCAAAGCAAGAAAGCCAGCTTGCGCTTATAGTAAAGGAATTAACCACCAATACCTTGCGCTATTCAAAGGGAAAGACGGTATCTATTAATTTTGACCTTAACGATAATCCGCAAACTTTGATCATGACCTATCAAGATGACGGTGTAGTTGAGGACAGCGGGTCAATTAAAGAAGGAAACGGATTAATGGGTATTAGAGAACGTGCAGCATCTATAAATGCAGATGTGAGCATTTCGTTTCACCCCCACCCTTCTGTAAACGTGCAGCTTATTATAGAAAACCCATCGTCTGAAAAGGTGGCGCTATGAATTTAAAAGCGAAAACAACCATTTTAATTGTTGAAGACCAATCGCTAATTCGAGATGCCATAGCCATGCTTCTGTCACTAGAGGACGACCTAACCATCGCAGCTAAATGCAGTAATGGGCAAGAAGCGATTAAGTATTTAAGCGATCACCCTGCGCCAGACATTATCCTAAGCGATATTGAAATGCCGCTGGTCTCAGGCCTAGATTTGGCCGCCCACGTGACAGAAAAATGCCTTAGTACCAAGGTAGTTTTAATGACTACATTTTCAAAACCGGGATATATTAAACGTGCATTAAGCTTAGGGGTTAAAGGTTTTATTTTAAAAGAGTCTGACAGCGACTACCTGATAGATGCCATACATAAAGTATCTGCGGGGGAAAAAGTGATTTCGACAGAGCTGGCTATCATGGCCCTCGACGACAACAATCCGCTTTCGCAGAAAGAAATGGCGGCACTTAAGCTTGCTTCTGACGGACTCAAAACCCAAGACATCGCGCAATCGTTGTTTTTATCAGAAGGTACAGTAAGAAACTATCTTTCCGAAGCGATATCAAAGCTTGATGCAACGAACCGTGTCGACGCAGCACGCATCGCGAAACAAAAAGGCTGGCTTTAATAGAAGCTTAAAACCACGTCGTAGAAATTGTCGTAGACGTGGGTATAGTTAATTTTTCTGACAAACCGGTAAGCACGCGCTCAGGACCGTAGAGTATTCCTTGATGCTTTGCAGTCCATACGCAGGTTAAAATGCTGGTACCTTTGCGTAATTCACACTGCCATTTAGCTGTGGTTTCAGCAAGTCGTTCATAGTCATCCTCAATTTCCCAACCTGCGTCAACATGCTCTACGATAAGTTGTTCGAATTGAGAGAACGGAATAGGCTGAATGATTACCCATTCGTTTTTCTTAAACTTTCTTTCTAACCGCGATTTTTTGAAACTGGTAAAAAAACCCACGCTCCATCTCCGTATGATTGAAAGGCTTAACGTGCAGCTAAAGCATTTCTAATATTTCGACACCGTTCCCATAATTTGCCCTGAAGGAGTCGGACAAGAACAAGACGTACCAACCATTTCACCGTTCGACGTGGGGCATGTGCCGTACTCGCCGTTACTACCATAGCGGCACTGGTTACCAAACTCAGGGTTGGCTAATGCTGCTCTTTCGTTGCGAGTGGCATTACCTGCTTCATCATCCGGTAGATATACAGTGTATGTGCAGCTAAAAAGCAGACTTGTCGCAAACATGGTGATTAAACGAGAAATTGATTTTAGCTTCATTGTTATTGGTCGATTACTTTTAATACAATTCTAAAACTATGCTAATAATGCAGATAAAACAAGAAAAAATAAGCAAAAAAAAGCCAGTCACAAGACTGGCTTTATTATTATAACTCGTTGTTGATATTAGAATTCAGTTGAGAACCTAACACCAAACTCGCTCGCATCGTTGCTTAAAATTTGCAGGATATAGTCACCTGTATTCAAGCGTGCGTTGTCGTAACGCTCATCGAAAATGTTGCGACCGTAAAGGGCTACGGTGTAAGCATCATTCGCTGGCGTGTAAGCAATGTCAAAGTTTACTAGCTCACGGCTATCTAGCTCGGTCATACGCTCAGGTGCAGACGTCGGCTCGCCATACATTTCAGCGCGGTATGAGTAATCAGCACGCACGCGAATTGAATCGCCACCATCAAGCTCGAAGGTATATTGCGGGCCAATTGCTAACGTTAGATCAGGCGTAAGCGGTGCAACAGGGTTGAAACCGTCTTGCTCTTCAACATCAACGTCCATATAACCAATACTGGTCATCATGCTGAAGTTACCATAACTAAATGTTGCATCAGCTTCTACGCCACGAGAAGTTTGTTCAACAACAAGGTTTGCTGTATCGAAACCACCTTCGCTAACTCGACTTACTTGGTAAGGAAGATCTTCAAACTCAGTGTTAAATACGGCAACACTGATATCGAAGTAGTCATTCACACGACCTTTAATACCCACTTCGTAGTTAGTAGCGGTAATATTGTCTGAAGCTGTGAAACAGTTGTTTGCACGAACTGCTGCTTGTGCACCTTCGATATCATCGAAGCCACCAGCACCAAAGAACTGGCCTATTAGGCAGTAAGGGCGCGCTGGGAACTGACCAGACTGATAACCAGATTGAATAGTCGCATAACCTGTCATGCCATTTTCAAACGTATAGTTTGTAGCAAGCTCCCAAGTTACTTCATCCCAATCGTTTGAATCGTAGATAGTTCCAAGTGCTGAGAATACGTTCGCAGACGCGTCTTTTTCATCTTTGGTGTAGCGAAGGCCACCAGATACGCTTAGCTCGTCAGTCAAATCATGACGTACATTTACATATACGGCTTTAGAGGTGGTTTCTTGATCTAGTTCTAGGAGGTTAGCCCCGCCGTCAAAACTAGAGTCATCACCTTGGCGGTTGCTACCTTCTTCGTTGAAGTAGTAAAGACCGGCTACGAAGTCCGTGTATTCGTTGATATAGCCGTTAAGCTGAAGCTCAATTGACGTTTGATCTGCTTCACCGCGCTCAGGGAACTGGTCTAGAGAGAAAACCGTGCCGTCATCGTCAAGGCCAGCCTTGTACTTTGATGTACGTTGGCTTGCTACCACTTTAGCTGTGTAGTCGTCGTTGATGTCCCATTCGGCAGTCAATGAAATGCCGCGCGCTTCGTTCGATACGCCAGTTACTGCTTCAGTACCTGTTGCGTTATCGTAGATATCAGCGCCTTCAGGCGTCACATCGCTATTACGCAGCTCTATACCAAGGCCATTACCACCACCAAAGTAACGTGCTGAGCCCACTTCATCAATAAGCACAGTGTATGGGCGAAGGCCGCCGTCGCCATTGTTAGCGTCTGCAGTTAATACCATACGGAAGTCATTTGAAGGCTCCCACTTAAGTGAAACACGACCTGAAATATCTTCAGTTTCACCTACGTCGTATTCAGCATTTGGCACGTTGATAAATTCGCCAAGCCCGTCGCGCTTGTTGAAAGCCAAATTCATATTGAACGCAACAGTTTCTGATAAAGCGTGGTTAACAAAAAGGTCTGCTTTTACGCGACCACGTGTACCAAACTCAGTATTGATTTTAGTTACATCGCCTTGGTCTGGCTCTTTAGTGATGATGTTTATTGCACCACCAATAGAGTTACGACCGTACAGGGTGCCTTGAGGACCACGAAGTACCTCAATACGCTCAATGTTGTTAAGGCTCCAGTTTTGACCAACTTGGCGGCCTAGGTAAACACCATCAACATAAACACTTACACCCGGGTCTGTAGTAATTAGGTGATCTTGAAGACCAATACCACGAATAAATGGGTTTACAGAAGACGTATGACCAGCAGAAAAACCAGTAACGTTTAGATTTGGTACAAACTTACCAACGTCTGTCAGGTCAGTAATACCTTGAGAAGCTAGCTTATCGCCGTCAAAAGCACTGATAGCAATTGGCACTTCATAAATAACTTGAGGGCGTTTTGTCGCTGTAACGGTAATGGCTTCAAACTGTTGTTCTTCAGTTGCTTCAGTTTCTTGAGCAACAGCAATGTTTGAAAGAGCTGGAACGGTCATCGCTACTGCTAGTGCGACAGGTGAAAGCTTACTGGCGAGTGTCTTAGACACGTCAGTATTGGATTTCATGGTGTAACCCCTTTTGCGTGAGTGTTAGGTATAAATTTGTTGTTATAAGCTGCTTCAAGTTCTTCTTTGGAACCTTGAAAGACTAAACTCATTGAACTAAGAGGCACACATAACCTTGTGCTAATACTGGATTACAGGCAATAAAAAAGTAAGTCGCAATAAAACATTACAAACTTACTTTCAATAAAACTCTGCTTTAAAAGTAGTGAATACTTTTCCAGTCCTCTAAAATTCAGTAGAAGAATTTAGGCTTGAAGACTGGAACGATATGTTACCGTTAGATTGCGACCTTGCAAAGTAAAATATTACACTTTTACTAAAATAAGACTTCAAAATTAGACTAATTGGTTAAGTTAAGCACCAAGACTCGAATTTCTTTGAAAGCCAAAAAAGAGAATGAATATCAAACAAATAAATATAACAACCACCTAACAAAGTCTGTTTAAAATGATAAATCAAAACCTAGACCAAGCGGACAAACTTTAATCAAATTACTCACTGCAGATATTTCTGTTGTGACGCTGGTTACCTTACGTAATTCCAATCAATACCCGCCCCAACTTTCAACCCCGCTGCGACAGCGTGCGAATGCGAGTTCCGACAACTAGTTTGCGTTCATATTCAGATAGAACCAAAGCTTTCTACACCTGGCTTAAGCAAAATTTTCAAACACCTCCATAAGACCAACAGCTTACGCTCGTTGTCGACAATTTGGGCTTAGAAAGGTTGAAAAAGACGTCTAACAGGCATATATTGTCGACATTAGTTAATCAAAGACGATGTAAAGTGTTAGTAAAAAGCGAACAAGCCATCACCAATGCCGACCGCACTTTCTTTCAATTAAGAAAGGATATTGTTGAGGGCATCATTCCAGCAGGCAGTAAGCTGAGTGAAATGGAATTGTCGACAAAGTATGAAGTTAGTCGCGCCGTTATACGTGAAGCTATAAACCGCCTAGCCACTTGCCACCTAGTAGAACGTAAAGCGAACGTAGGCGCTCGCGTGGTTGCACTTTCACCTGAAGGCCTTATTCAGCTATACCAAGTGCGCGAAGCATTAGAGGGTATGGCCGCCCGCTTGGCTGCACGCTACATGAGCGATGAAGAAATTGCCGATATGCAGGCATTGCTCGATAGCCACTTCGATAAAGTGAAAGGTGGCCAAAGCTACTACCAAGAAGCCGGCGATGTAGATTTTCACTACCGAATTGTAACTGGCAGCAAAAACGATCATCTCATTAGTGTGCTTGTAGACGGGCTTTACCATTTAGTGCGCATGTATCGCGTGCAGCTCGGTATGGCTGGCCCTCGCGTAAGCACTGCGTTTGATGAACACAGACACATCGTTAACGCCATTGCTAATCGCGACGAGGAACTGGCTGAAATGCTAATGCGTCGCCACATCCTATATTCCAAAAACAATATCGAGAAGAAGCTTAGTCATGGTTAACACTGATCAGTCTTCTTCATACCTAATTCACCTCTACCCTACTTTTAAATAAGCGAGTGATTATCATGAGTGCAGGAAAGAAATTCAGAACCGCATTAAAGAACAATAAACCGCTACAAATCGTGGGCACCATTAATGCCTATACCGCAATGATGGCCAAAGCCATTGGACACCAAGCTATTTATTTATCAGGTGGCGGCGTAGCTAATGCGTCTTACGGCCTACCCGATTTAGGCATGACATCGCTTAACGATGTGATTGCAGACGTTCAGCGAATTACCAGCGCATGCGACCTTCCGTTAATGGTAGATATCGACACAGGTTGGGGCGGTGCATTCAACATTGCCAAAACCATTCGCGACATGGAAAAAGCAGGCGCGGCGGCCGTTCATATGGAAGATCAGGTTGCACAAAAACGCTGTGGTCACCGCCCTAACAAAGAAATTGTAAGCACAGAAGAAATGGTGGACCGCATTAAAGCTGCAGTTGATGCCAGAACCGACCCCGACTTTTTCATTATGGCGCGCACCGACGCGTTTGCGCAAGAAGGTTTAGAAAAAGCTATTGAGCGTGCAAAAGCTTACGTTGCAGCAGGTGCCGACGGCATATTCGCAGAAGCGGTTCAAACTGAAGAGCACTACCGTGCATTCTCAGAGGCCCTAGACGTACCGATCCTTGCCAATATCACTGAGTTCGGCAAAACCGAACTATGGAACAAAGAAGAGCTTGGAGAATGGGGTGCCGATATGGTGCTTTACCCGCTAAGTGCATTCCGCGCCATGAATAAAGCAGCAGAAATGGTGTACAAATCTATACTTGAAAACGGCGACCAAAAAGCCGTTGTCGACAGTATGCAAACACGCATGGAACTGTACGATTATCTTGGCTACCACGAGTACGAGCAAAAGCTAGATGCGCTATTCGCAGAAGGCAAAAATTAGTAAATAAATTCAGCTTGAAGTTGGCCGGCGCGAAGATGCAGGGGTGAAGTACAGTTCCCTGCCCCTCTGAGGCATGGATGCCGAAGCGGAGCCCCCATGGATGGGTTTACGGCGTGGCAGGGAACTGTGCTTTGCTCCTGCAGCCAATGTGCCCGCCAACTTCAAGCGCCAAATGACGAAGATATCACACTAAAAAGTACCTTACATATTATACAAGACCGGAGACAACAAGATGGCTAAACAGTTAAGTGGCGCGGGTTTACGCGGCCAAGTTGCAGGTAAAACAGCATTATCAACCGTAGGTAAATCAGGTTCTGGTTTAACGTATCGTGGTTACGACGTAAAAGATTTAGCGCAAAACTGTCAATTTGAAGAAGTGGCGTACCTTATTCTTAAAGGCAAGCTACCTAACCAGCATGAACTAGACGCATATAAAACTAAGCTTCGCGGCATGCGCGGCCTTCCAACAGCACTTAAAGAAGTGCTAGAGCGCATTCCGAAGAATGCCCACCCAATGGACGTACTTCGTACAGGCTGTTCAATGCTGGGTAACCTTGAAATGGAAACCAGCTTCGAGCAACAACAAGACGTGACAGACCGTATGTTGGCGTGTTTCCCAAGCATCATTTGTTACTGGTACCGCTTCTCGCACGACGGCGTGCGCGTAGATGTTGAAACCGATGACGATTCAATTGGTGGGCACTTCCTTCACATGCTTCACGGTGAAAAGCCACGTGAACTTCATGAACAGGTCATGCATGTATCGTTAATTCTTTATGCAGAGCATGAATTTAACGCTTCTACCTTTACGGCGCGTGTTTGTGCTTCAACCTTGTCTGATATGCATTCTTGTGTAACAGGTGCTATCGGTTCTCTGCGTGGTCCACTTCACGGTGGTGCTAACGAAGCGGCCATGGAAATGATTGAAGGCTTTACGTCTGCCGATGATGCTGAAGAAAAAATGATGGGCATGCTTGAGCGTAAAGAGAAAATTATGGGCTTTGGTCACGCGATTTACTCAGAGTCTGACCCGCGTAATGAAATCATTAAACAATGGTCTGAAAAGCTAGCTGCCGATGTGGGCGACGACGTGCTTTACCCTGTATCAGTTCGTTGTGAAGAAGTGATGTGGCGCGAGAAGAAACTATTCTGTAACGCTGATTTCTTCCATGCCTCTGCGTACAACTTTATGGGTATTCCTACACCGCTATTTACGCCAATCTTCGTAATGTCTCGTCTAACAGGTTGGGCGGCACATGTTATGGAACAGCGCGCTGACAACCGTATTATTCGTCCGTCAGCAGAATACACAGGCGAAGAACTTCGCCCAGTGCCTGCTATCAGCGAACGCGCGTAAGGTTGAGGTTTTATGAATATTGATTACCGTAAACCGCTTCCAAACGCGGGGATCGATTTTTTCGATACCCGTGAAGCGGTAGATGCTATTGAGCCTGGCGCCTACGCCAAACTGCCTTATACGTCGCGTGTGCTGGCTGAAAACTTAGTGCGCAAATGCGCCCCTGAAATGCTTACCGACTCGCTTAAACAGCTTGTTTACCGCAAGCGCGACTTGGACTTTCCGTGGTTTCCTGCTCGCGTAGTGTGTCATGACATTTTGGGTCAAACGGCACTGGTAGACTTAGCGGGGCTTCGCGATGCTATTGCCGCAAAAGGCGGCGATCCGGCGAAGGTTAACCCAGTAGTTCCAACACAGTTGATTGTGGATCACTCATTAGCTGTAGAGCATGCTGGTTTTGAGAAAGACGCGTTTGAAAAAAACCGTGCAATTGAAGACAGACGTAACGACGACCGTTTCCACTTTATCAACTGGACAAAAACGGCATTTAAGAACGTGGATGTTATCCCCCCGGGTAACGGCATTATGCACCAAATCAACTTGGAGCGTATGTCGCCGGTTATTCAAGCTCGCGACGGCGTAGCCTTCCCTGACACGCTAGTAGGTACAGACAGCCATACGCCGCATGTTGATGCACTTGGCGTAATTGCCGTGGGTGTGGGCGGCCTTGAAGCGGAAAGCGTAATGCTGGGCCGCGCGTCATATATGCGATTACCTGATATTGTAGGTGTTGAGCTAACGGGCAAACCACAGCCGGGTATTACCGCTACTGACATTGTATTAGCGCTTACTGAATTTTTGCGTAAAGAACGCGTGGTATCTGCTTATCTTGAATTCTACGGTGAAGGTGCATCGCACTTAACGCTGGGTGACCGTGCTACCATTTCGAACATGACGCCGGAATACGGCGCCACTGCAGCGATGTTCTACATCGATCAGCAAACCATTGATTACTTGCGCCTAACGGGGCGTGAAGAAAAGCAAATTGCACTTGTTGAGCAATACGCTAAGCATACTGGTTTATGGGCAGAGGATTTAGAAACCGCCGAATACGAGCGCGTGCTTACATTCGACCTTTCTGCAGTTGGCCGTAACATGGCTGGCCCGTCTAACCCTCACGCACGTTTACCTACCAGCGATTTAGAAAGTCGCGGTATAGCAGCGAAATGGACCGAAGAAGAAGGCAAAATGCCTGATGGCGCGGTTATTATCGCGGCTATCACCAGCTGTACTAATACGTCAAACCCGCGCAATGTTATTGCAGCAGGCCTACTTGCGCGCAATGCCAACCAGCGCGGTCTAACCCGCAAACCGTGGGTTAAAAGCTCACTAGCACCAGGCTCTAAAGCCGTTAAGTTATATCTTGAAGAAGCTAACTTAATGAGCGAACTGGAAGATTTAGGCTTTGGCGTTGTGGCGTTTGCGTGTACTACCTGTAACGGTATGAGCGGCGCGCTAGACCCAAAAATTCAGCAAGAAATCATCGACCGCGATCTTTACTCAACAGCAGTATTGTCGGGTAACCGTAACTTCGACGGCCGTATTCACCCTTACGCAAAGCAAGCATTCCTAGCTTCGCCACCACTTGTTGTAGCTTACGCCATCGCCGGTACCGTGCGTTTTGATATTGAAAAAGACGTATTGGGCACTGACAAAGAAGGCAACCCAGTAACGCTTAAAGACATTTGGCCAAGCGACGAAGAAATTGATGCTATTGTTGCGAAGTCGGTAAAGCCTGAACACTTCAGAAAAGTGTACGAGCCAATGTTCGATTTAAGCGTGGACTATGGCAAAGACATTAACCCGCTTTATGACTGGCGTGAAATGAGCACCTACATTCGCCGCCCGCCCTACTGGGAAGGCGCAATGGATGCCGAGCGTACAATGAAAGGTATGCGTCCGTTAGCCATTTTGGGTGACAACATCACCACTGACCATCTATCACCTTCGAACGCCATTATGGCAAGCAGTGCTGCAGGTGAATACTTAGCAAAAATGGGGCTACCGGAAGAAGACTTCAACTCCTACGCTACCCACCGAGGCGATCATTTAACCGCACAGCGCGCTACTCTTGCGAACCCGAAAGTGTTCAACGAAATGGTGCTGGAAAACGGTGAAGTAAAACAAGGTTCACTGGCCCGCATTGAGCCCGAGGGTAAAGTAGTACGCATGTGGGAAGCTATCGAAACTTACATGAACCGTAAACAACCGCTGATTATTGTAGCAGGTGCTGATTATGGTCAGGGTTCATCACGTGACTGGGCAGCTAAAGGTGTACGTCTAGCAGGCGTTGAAGTAATTGTGGCAGAAGGCTTTGAGCGTATTCACCGCACTAACCTAATTGGTATGGGCGTATTACCGCTTGAGTTTAAACCGGGCACAACCCGTAAAACCCTTGAGCTAGATGGTACGGAAACCTATGACGTAAGCGGCGAACCGTCACCTGGCGCAACGCTTACGCTAATAGTAAACCGTAAAAACGGCGAGCAGCTAGAAGTGCCGGTAACCTGTCGTTTAGATACTGCAGAAGAAGTCTCTATTTACAGCGCAGGCGGCGTATTACAACGCTTCGCCAAGGACTTCTTAGAAGCGGAAGCTAGCTGATTCAGCTAGGAAGAACTGAGCCGGTTACGGGACACGCCGTAAATACATCCATGTAGGCTCCCAATTCGCATCCATGCGAATTGAGGGCCCCGTAACCGACTCAGTACTTCCTTTGCGGTCTAGTTCTCGGACGGTGGGGACGAATTAGTTATAGGGCACGCCGTGAATACGTCCTTGTAGGCTCCCAACTCGCATCCTTGCGAGTTGAAGGCCCTAAAACTAATCCACCACCTCCGTTGCTTGCATCAGCTAGTTGAGCTGGGAGAGATAAGTTAGCCACAGGGCACGCCGTAAATACGTCCCTGTAGGCTCCCAACTCGCATCCACGCGAGTTGAAGGCCTTGAAACTAACTCACCTCTCCCTTACTGGATTCGTTTAATAGTTTTGAGAAGGAAGTTGGTTACGATTTGAGACTTTCCAGCCGCAAGGATACGGCTGGGAAGCGCACACGGACGTGTTCACAGCGTGTTTCAAAACACAAACAGCTTCCAACCTTTAAAAACAGAAAAGGAAAAAGCATGACAAAGTATGCGCCACAACTTCGAGTACCGGCTACCTACATGCGTGGCGGTACCAGTAAAGGTGTGTTTTTTAATTTATCTGACTTGCCAGAGGCAGCACAAAAGCCGGGTCCGGCGCGCGATGCCCTACTTCTTCGTGTCATCGGAAGCCCAGATCCATACGGTAAACAAACCGACGGCATGGGCGGTGCTACCTCAAGCACCAGCAAAACAGTGATCTTAAGCAAAAGTGAACGTGAAGGTTACGATGTCGACTACCTGTTTGGACAAGTGGCTATCGACAAACCTTTTGTAGACTGGAGCGGAAACTGCGGAAATCTTACCGCAGCGGTTGGTGCTTTTGCTATCAGCAATGGCTTAGTTGATGAAAGTAAGATTCCGGAAAACGGCATTGCCACCGTCAACATTTGGCAGGCGAATATTAACAAAGCCATTATTGCAAAAGTACCAATGACTAATGGTGAAGTACAAGAAACGGGCGACTTTGAGCTAGACGGCGTTACTTTCCCAGCCGCAGAAGTAGAAGTGGCCTTTGTTGACCCAGCCGACGGTGAAGGCGCTATTTTCCCTACTGGACGCTTAGTCGACACACTGGAAGTCCCAGGCGTAGGTTCACTTCAGGCGACTATGATAAACGCGGGTATTCCGACTATTTTTATTAATGCGGAAGATCTTGGCTACACAGGCACTGAGCTGCAGGACGACATTAACAGTGATGCAGAGGCGCTTTCGAAGTTCGAAGCCATTCGTGCACACGGCGCGGTTCAAATGGGGCTAATCAAAGATGTCAGTGAAGCTGCAAACAGGCAGCATACACCTAAGGTTGCGTTTGTCGCCTCTCCGAGAGGTTATAAAGCGTCAAGCGGCAAAGATATATTAGGTTCCGACATAGACGTACTAGTACGCGCGCTTTCTATGGGGAAACTTCACCACGCCATGATGGGCACAGCAGCAGTAGCTATTGCCGCCGCTGCTGCCATTCCAGGAACCTTGGTGAATATAGCCGCAGGAGGTGAAGACAGAGAATCGGTGACTTTTGGCCACCCATCCGGAACGCTTCGAGTAGGCGCTAAAGCCACTTTTGAAAACGACAAGTGGAAAATCGAGCAAGCTGTAATGAGCAGAAGCGCCCGTGTTTTGATGGAAGGTAAGGTGCGCGTTCCCGTTGAGCAAAGTTAGTAGCGCCTTTCTAACCAATGCAATATAAGAAAAACCTTATTTAGACATAAGTATGAAACGCCCTCTCATTGAGGGCTTTTTTATATTTTATTGGTTATTATCATAAGTTAAATGCCTTGAGTAAATCACATGTATAAAGTTCTTGTAGTAGAAGACAGCTTAACTGTCCGAAAGATAGTAAACAAACTCATTGAGGATAACCCTCACTTTACCTGTGATCTTTGTGAAGACCTCGCTGAAGCCCGAAGTGCGCTTGAGAGCGATACCGAATACTTGGCAGCTATCGTCGACTTGAATCTTCCCGATGCTCCGAATGGCGAGAGCGTTGAGCTCGCGCTTTCTTACAACGTTCCAACTATCGTGCTAACTGGGAACTTTGACGAGTTCACTCGAGCCCAATTATTAGATCAAGGCGTACTGGACTACATTACAAAAGAATCTCGTTACTCATACCTTCAAGTTTCTAAATTAGTTGATCGCCTGCGGAAAAACCTAACGACTAAAGTTCTTGTTGTAGAAGATTCAAAAACGAGCCGCAATCACATTTGTTCATTACTTCGCAAATTCCAGTTTCAGGTGCATGAGGCCAACGACGGTCTTGAAGCGCTTGAGGTGCTGGAAAACCATCGCGATATCAAAATGGTGATCGCAGATCATAGAATGCCTAATATGGATGGCTATGAGCTAGTTAAAACGATTAGACACGAAAGGCGGATGCAAGACTTAGTTTTTATTGGCCTTTCAGCCACCGGCGACAGCGTGCTCACTTCTAAGTTTATTAAAAGCGGTGCTAATGACTTTTTATCTAAGCCGTTTTATCACGAAGAATTTTACTGCCGTGTAATGCAAAACCTTGAATCCCAAGAAATGATTCAAACCATTCGTAACTCGGCGAACTTAGACGCATTGACGAAAGTGTATAATCGCCGTTTTCTACACGAAAAAGCGGAGGAGCTTTTCGCCAATAGTACGTCTAGAAAAGACGTTATTGTATCTATGATTGATGCTGACAACTTTAAAAGCGTGAACGATACGTATGGCCACAAAACTGGCGACATGTTATTGCAGGAGTTCGCAGCGTTACTGAAAGATTACTTTCCTGACGACCTAATTGTGCGCTACGGCGGCGAAGAGTTTACGGTGGTATCGGTGAGGCCGCCTAAGGTGTATTTATCGGCGCTTTCAGCATTTATGGATGCAGTTCGCACTACGCTCTTTACCAGCCACAAATTTAACATTACGTGCAGTATCGGTGTGAGTACTGAAGAGCACAAATGTTTAGAGTCGCAGCTAGAAAAAGCCGACGCGCGTTTGTATAAAGCTAAACATGCCGGCAAAGATCAGATTATTCTTAGGGATGCAGTTGCACAAACTGCTTAAGCTTAAAATGTCAACGCTACTGCAGCCACCCTGGTATCAAATAACAGAAAACCACCAGTAAGCCGAAATAGCTTACTAACAAGGCGGCAATGGTTTTGTTTTTCAGTGCATTGCCTTCAT
Source organism: Alteromonas sp. ABH4_454 (assembly GCF_056311775.1). NCBI lineage: Bacteria > Pseudomonadati > Pseudomonadota > Gammaproteobacteria > Alteromonadales > Alteromonadaceae > Alteromonas > Alteromonas sp. ABH4_454. The sequence continues at coordinate 4,259,744 of NZ_CM149972.1, forward strand.
TCTCTCGACGGGCATTGCTAGTGTTAGCTTTATCGCTAGGAACAAGCACCGAAAAAATAACCGCAGGTAACATTGTTCCCAAAAACCCTGTGACGTTCCACCAAAACCAGAATACGCCCTCTACAAAAAATGCGAAGCTTAGATTTGTTGCAACACCACATAAAAGCGCGAGGTTAACGTGCTTTGTATCTACTTTTTTAGTCAAAATACCAAGTAAAAAAACAGACAACACAGGACCGAAAAAGACTGAGCCCACCTTATTCACTGCTTCTATTACAGTGGGCGCTATGTCGCCGGCATTGAGCGAAAGCAACAAAATGATCACGCCCCATATCAATCCCGCGAGTTTAGCGCTGCGAAGGTAGCCTTCAGGTTTGGACTGCCTTCCCGTTAACTTGAAAAAATCTTCCAGTGATACTGCTGCGAGAGAATTTATTGCTGAGCTTAACGATGACATGGCGGCAGCAAGTATAGCGACGACTAACAAGCCTATAAGTCCGTGGGGCAAGTAGTTAAGAATAAATACTGGCATTAGCCAGTCTGGATTATCTTTGGGAATTTGAGATAACAAGTCGCCATCGTTGAACGCCAAAGTGCCAACCACTAAACCAGCTAAACAATAAAGAAGCGTAATTGGAAACCTAAATATTCCATTAGCTAACATCATCTTTTTAAGATCGTTTTCGGACTGAGCGGATAATGCTCGCTGCGCTTCAGATTGATCGCATCCATAATAGGAGGCATAAAGTATTACACCTCCTAACACCATGGGTAAAAAACCAAAACTATCGCCGTCGAAGCCTAGTGAGGAGAAGTTAATGGTCGATACCCGCTCACTGGGGAGGAGTTGCATAAAGGCGTCCCAGCCACCCAGTGCATTAAGACCAAACGCGATACAAACAGCGGTGCCCATCACGATAACGATCATTTGAACAGCGTCACCGTAAACGACCGCTTTCATACCGCCCTGTAAGGAATACAAAAGCGTAATAACACCAATTAGCAATATCGCCTGTGTAGCTGATACTTGCATCGTTCCTTGCAAGATAATAGACAAGGCGTAAACCATTATCCCGGTGGCGAACGCTCTACTGAATTGAAACACAATACTAATAAAAATACGCGTGGAGGTGGAAAAGCGGCGTTCAAGGTAGTCGTATATACTCACTACGCCACTTCGATACAGGGTTGGCAATACAACAGTAGCGAGTAACAGCATTGCTAAAGGCACAGCAAGTTCGTAAGAAAGCCAAATTAGCCCGCCCCCCTCGCGAAACCCAACAAACGCCGGAGCCGAAATAAAACTAACCGCTGAAAGTTGAGTCGCCATGATGGACAGCAATAGCGGCTTCCAACTTAAGCTTCTGCCAGCTAAAAAGTAGTCTTTCTTCGACTGCTGTCCTCGCAGACTAAAACCAATGATAAGTAAGATAATGAGGTAGATCGCAATAACACTGTAATCAAGAATATCCATATAGACGCAGGGTTGTGTAACTTAATCCCTACCTTTACACAAACTCGCGCTATTTGCATAAAAAAACAGCGTATAAAAACAGTACTTAAAACAGTGAATAGATAATTGCGCTATAGAAGTGCCTTACATTACATCCAAGACCTTCTGGTAGACTCCACTTCAAACAGCACACTATCTGCTAATTTATCGACGTATTCCTCTGGTAAAAACGGTACCGTCACCGCGCCTGAGGCCAGCACAAATTTTATCGTGGCAAGCTTATTACGCTTCATAAACACGCTTTGCTTAATAATCACTTGCTGTACTTTATAAGGTTCGAAACACTGATAATCGACACCTATACGACCTCGTCTTATATACACATATTTGTTATCGTAAGCTATTCCCCATCGCCACCATCTAAGTGTCAGCAAAAGCGCAACAGAGATAAAAATAGTAACTGCGCCAATCATAATGTCTAAATGGGAAGTGACGGCTCCCAGTGTGAAAAAACCAAAAACTGGCAACGCCCATGCTGCAAGCAACCAAAAGCTTATAAAGCGTTTGCTGATAACCTGATAAGGCTGACCACGTAAATCGCAACCAGGCATAACCTCTTGGCTAAGTTCAAAGGCTTCATTTTCAGTGACCGATGGCACAATAAGTTTATTTGGCGACATCAATTCTTGCATTTGCTGCCCAGCCGTAGAGTTCTGCTCAAAATACAAATTCACCCGCTTTAGTATTTTATCCAGCCAGTCTTGCTTCGCTGTAATCATTTGAATACGCGATGCACGCATACTTACTTCCAGCTTATTCAGTAAGCCGCTGCGACGGATATATCTGTCTCCCGATCGTGAAAGCGTGTAGCCATAGAACGTGAAAAGCGCGCCGCCTACGCTAAGTAGCGCCACTAACGCCATTAGCATCATTAGTATGACGAAGGCATACAGTCCAAACTGCCACCAAGCGACTGTTTGTTCACCGACCAACTGATTAAGCTGTAAGCCCTTATCAGCCAACCACTCTGACACAACCCCAAACACATCGTCATAAAAAGGCGCTGCTGCACCCAGTATGATCCAAACTCGATTGTTAGTGATGCCGTGAATAATAATGTCTTTGACAGACCGACGATTTAATACTTCTTCACTTGTATGGGCGTTACTTGCCGCTTTATCACTCATGCTTTTTGTACGTGAAATCGAACTTCCGTCAGCCAATTCACTATCAGAAAGGTTCTCACCAGTTAGTTCATCTATATCGCCCACGTCATGATGAGCTTTTTCATACAGCACCTGCTTCTTCAGTGCTTCAGCATAGTCTTGAGGCACCGCCACTATTTTTGCTTCTTCTTTACCGCTTCCTGCGGTATCAAGCACCACTAACGCATACCCAAACGGGCGATAATAGAAAGGGCGTTCTATTTTAACGTTTTGAATACGCCACAAAGGCAAGTTGGTATAGCGGCGCTGAAACACACCATGATGAATTTCGACGTGTTGGTTGTGCACACGAAACTTGTACATAAGAAAGCTTATTACGCCGCTACTACTAGTAGATAAAAACAGGATCCCGGCACCAATTAGCACTTCAGGCGACAGCAAGTTATCCCAAATATTAAACGATATGGCTAACGCGGGAATGGTGTAGATAAGTACTTGTGCCGAGGCGGAAAAATTACGAATGGTAAAGTACAGAATAGAAATAAGAGAAAGGCGCTGCCACTCATCACCCGTTTCTACCTTTAATGTCGGTGCTTGCACAGCAGCATCAGGTTTTATCTCATGTGACAGATTATGTTCTGACGCTTCGTTTGAGGACGTTTCTGATACCGACATTAGCGAGCACCAATATCTTTGTGAGCAAGTATAAATTCACGTAACTGCTCAGCCCTTTCAATACTTAGCCCGGGTATTTCAAAGGTGTGCATTTCACCGCCAGCCGAAAATACTTGAAGAGAAGCAAGACCCGCCCATCTATCAAACGGCCCGCGGTTAACTTCAACGTGCTGAACACGTAATATAGGCTGACACGAAAGCTTTCTAAAAATGAGCCCAGACTGTTTACTAATATCTTGCTCTCGTATTGCATAAAATATGCGGACATCAGCAAAGAAGTGGTACAGCGCCCACACGCTGCCTAAAGCGACGATACCTGCGATAACATATGGATAAGCGTGTAGTAACCCTTCTGGTAGTGACCAAAAGTTTTGTACTCGTAGTCCGGTGGCGATGCCTATTAGCACTAAAGCTATCAATCCAATTGAGAAAATATTCAGCGCTCGGTACTTTTTAGAAATAGGCAGTAACGCGAGCGTTTGAAGTGAGGGAATCTCGTCAACGCTTAACTGATCGTTTGAAAATACGGTTTCTTGTTGTGCGCTTATTGTCATCACATTAATTCCTTTTACCACTGAATAGATATAAAAAGCCTTCCGCCTTTTTGAGAGCCATTTAGCTACGTAGCAACGCTGTTCTTAACGTCTACTCTACCGCTATTTTTATAACAAAAAAGAGGGCAAGCCCTCTTTTTAACATTACAAATCAAAGAGCGCGTTGCGCTGACTAGTCGTCAACCTGTTGTTCGTTTAACCAATCGTGCAGCGCCTTCATGTCGTGTTGAACCGCCATTTGAAGCTCTTCTACCCAATCGTGCACGTTCTCCCACCACGTTGGGTGATCACCTTGTTGGATTTGATTAGCGATACGTTGTACGCGAGCCAAGCCTACAGAGCCAGCTGCACCTTTAATTTTGTGAGCCTGTGAGCACACTTCGGACTTTTCATCAGCGCTTAGGCTAAGCTGCAGTATTTCCATGTATTCAGGCATTTTTTCTTGGAATACTTTAACGCTAGCGCGCACCATCTCATCCCCTATGGTATCTACCAACATCTGCAATAAGTCCATATCTAAAATGTTACTTAATGTTTTAGTTGGTTCAGGGCGCTCTACTTCGCCGTCAACTTCTAGCGGAGCTGGAGGTGCATGGAACAGCTCGTTGAACACCTCAATTACCCGAGACTTCTTGATTGGCTTTGCAATCACATCGTCCATACCGTTTTCTAAATATTCATCACGCTTTTTAATTACGTTAGCCGTTAGCGCCACAATAGGCGTCTGCATGACCAAGTCTTCTTCAATAATAGTGCTCGCCACATCGAACCCAGTCATATCAGGCAGCTGAATGTCGAGCAGGATAAGGTCGTATTGGTTCTCCCTTACCTTATCAATAGCTTCTTGGCCCGTCATTGCAACATCAACCTTTTGCCCAAGCTTCTCAAGCAAGGCTTTGGCAACCATAACGTTCAGCTCAATATCTTCTACCAACAAGATATTAAGCCCCGTCACTTGAAGCTGTGCGACCTTCATTGGGCTGTTAGAGATTTGCACTGGCAGTACAATCTCAAAACGGGTGCCTTTACCCACGCTACTAGAAACGTGAATTTCACCTTTCATTAAATCGACCATTTGCTTACAAATAGCCAGACCGATACCTGTGCCTGTGGCTGACTGATGATCGGGGTGATCGACTTGGTAATACATAGCAAAAATCTTATCGATTTCGCTTTCAGGAATACCCACGCCGGTATCTTCAATAATGAAGGTAACGTATGCCTTATCACCATCAGGTTTCGTTGATGATACTGATAAACTCACGTGCCCCTTTTGTGTGAACTTCACTGCGTTAAACAATATATTCCACAAAATTTGGCGAAGACGGGTACCGTCAATTTCCACTAAACGGGGTAACGGCTCATTAATCGTCGTTTTTAGTTCAAGCTGTTTATCTGCCGCTAGCAGTCGAATAATACTGCTTAATTCTTCTGTGAAATCTTTTAGCGAAATCGTTTTAAGGCTTAGCTCTAGTTTATCTCTGTCTAATTTGTCGAGATCAATAATATCGTTGAAGATATTACCTAATGTAATAGCACTAGCGTAAATAGTACTTACCCAGCTAAATTGCTCATCGCTTAATTCGGTATCACGCAGCATGCGGCTTAGGCCTACAATACCGTTCAATGGGGTACGAAGTTCATGACTGATGGTCGCTATAAAGCGCGTCTTATCGGTGCTTGCTTTCGCCGCAGCGTTTTCGGCTTGTTTACGTTCCGTCATATCTCGACCGAAAGACAATAAACCTAAACGATTACCTTCTTTGTCGAAGAAAGGTACGCGCTTCATTTCAAAGTAGCGACGACGGCCGTCAGCGAAACGGAGCCACAACTCTTCTGTGATACTTGCGTTGGTTTCTAATACTTCATGGTCGCTTGCTACAATTTGGCGGGCTAACTCTTCTTCGTATACATCTTTTGGCGTCAACCCAAGCAACTCTTGCTCGGTTTTGCCCGTCATTAACTCGGCAATGCGGTTACAGCCTGCAAATCGACCCTCCTCATTGCGGTAGTAAATTAAGTCAGGCGACGCATCAATGATAGAGCGCAATAGCGTGGACAAACGTCGCGCTTGAGCCTCTTGCTCAGATTTGTCTTGAATTTCTCTTTCTAAATCTTTGAACAGAGCTTCTCGCTCTTCCTGCGCCTGTTTACGCTGTTCAATTTCATGATTAAGCTGACGAATATTGCTCTGTAGTTCTCGGTTAAGAAATACGTCTTCTTCACGTAAGCTTTCTAATTGGCTAACAACTTCTTTTAAGTTGGTACGCGAATTCTCTAGCTGCTTTATTAATTCACTGAAGAAGTAGAGTACCCAAGGCGCAGATAGCATCGTGAGAATGACTGCACTTATGAAATCGTCAGGTTGAACTTGGCTTCCCATACTCACGCGTATCACGTAAGAACCGCCTAGCGTGAACACCAGCGAAAGAACAACAAACAAAATGCTGAGCTTTAGAGTGCCAAAACGCTGAACAAATTGAGCAAAGCGGATTGCCCAAGAATCGTTTGGTGAATCTGAATGCATGTACGTCTAATCTAATCTTATTTTGCCTGTATCCTATCAGGCTTTAATCACTTCGGGAATGCGGTTTGTTGTAGCAAAGCGATGACACCACTTCACGATCACGATTTAAACGGCGACTTTTCCGTAACTTCGTGAATAAATGAGGTGTTTACCCATCCGACTTTAGTAAAAGATACTTTCGCCCAATCGCCCTGCCTCTCTAGTACTTTTAATATTTCTCCTTTATTTAAACCATTATCAATAATGGGAAATGAAGTGCCAGGCCCTTTTCTAACATTAAGCGCATTTGCACTCACATTCGCAATTTTCTTTATGGGGCTAGTTATGTCACGTCGGAATTGGTCGTGGGCTTCTCGCTGTGAATTGGTGTTATTTGAATCAGTTTCCCAAACGTTACTGTCGGGATGTAATGCGAGTTCTTTAAATTTTTGTAAGGGAAAGGCGGGGCCGGGGTCTACTTTACGCGAGGGCGCAATCTCTTCATGCCCTACAATGGTAGAAATTTGGTAGTGCTCACACAGTGCTTTACACAAGGTAAGGGTTCGCGAAATTTGAATATCAGAATACTTATGCCAATAGCCAGTGGCATGCTGGTTTTTCTTTTTAGCTTCGAATACTTCTTTTTTTTCAAATACTTTACCGAACCAACTCTCATAAGTGCCGTCACTTCTTTCTTTAAGTTGGCCTGCATTATCTAGTTCAATACCTATTGAATATTGGTTTAATCCGCTACGCCCTTCGAAATGGCTTTCCCCTGCATGCCATGCAATCTTATTGGTTGGCAACATTTGTACTATATTGCCACTGCGTCCCACGGCAAAGTGAGCCGACACGCCACTGCCTGGCCTGGTTAATACATTAACTGACGACGCTAGGCTACTGCCTGCGGTGAAGTGTATGACGATAGTGTCAGGAAAACCCTGCTCAAAAAGCCCTGAGCTATTGGGAGAAGGCGTAAAACTTACGTCTTCGCCGGTTATTATATGGTCGTTAATAATAAAGGTGCTGTTGGGGCTTGCCTGTAATGCAGTCATTCGATAGTCCTCACTGACCTGGTAGCATGAGCTTTCAGTGAATTTTTATTCTTTAACTAACGCTAATGCGTTCGTGGAAATTACACGAATGTCCTATCAAGTGAGACACAACCTTACATACGAATAATTTTTAACCAATATAGCAAACTACTTATATTAGTGGAACCGTAACTTTACGATTTAATAAAAATACAAACAAAAGGCATTTGACAACATAAAACGACACCATGAGAGCATAATTATTCACTTTAAAAAAGCGAATGAGAACCAATACCATTTACGCAACTAAAATTTATCATTTTTATCCGCTGATAACATTTTTGTTACAAACCTAAAAGTTCAACTGCAAATCTATGATTTTAATAAACTTATTTATATTTATACCAATTCTCTATAAACCTCGAATTTTTAGCGTTTGATTTTATTTTTCAATGTGGGTATTTTGTACGGCCCGCACAGCAATAATGCATAAACATGCGGAAAAGACTGGAATCCTCTAATAATAAATAACGACAAGAAAGGCGCATGCCGCGAGCAATACCGCTCGCAGGTTTAAAAGACGTCTAATAATGTTGTGATACGCAAACCTAGGCGCATCTACACGCAACGCATACCTTGCCCAGTCAAAAGGTTGAAGGAGTTAAGAGATGAGTTTATATAATCCCAATGATTCCCGGGACAACTGTGGGTTTGGCTTAATTGCTCACACTCATGGGGAAGCCAGTCACGAATTGGTAACTACTGCTATACACGGTCTTGACCGTATGCAGCATCGTGGCGGTATCGCCGCCGACGGGAAAACCGGTGACGGCTGTGGTTTATTACTACAGAAACCGGATGCGTTCTTCCATGCAATCGCCGAAGAAAATGGCTGGAAACTCAGCAAAAAATACGGCGTGGGCATGATTTTCTTAAGTCAGGACCCAGTACTTGCGCAAACTGCGCGTGAAGTACTTAATGAAGAACTTGAAAAAGAAACACTTTCAGTAGTGGGTTGGCGCGAAGTGCCTGTCGACCGCTCAGTACTGGGTGAATTAGCGCTTACAGGCGTTCCACAGATTGAACAGGTTTTTGTGAACGCTCCTGCGGGCTGGAGAAAACGCGACCTAGAGCGTCGTTTGTATATGATCCGTCGCCGCGCTGAAAAACGTCTTGAAAAAGATCCCGATTTTTACGTAGCTTGTTTATCAGGCTTGGTAACTATCTATAAAGGCTTGGTAATGCCAAAAGATTTACCCGCCTTTTATCACGATCTTGCCGATGAGCGTATGCAAAGCGCAATCTGCGTTTTCCACCAACGCTTTTCAACGAATACACTACCACGCTGGCCGCTAGCCCAACCTTTCCGTTTCCTTGCGCATAATGGTGAAATTAACACTATTAAAGGTAACCGCGATTGGGCGATGGCTCGTGCTGCTAAGTTTTCAACGCCGCTTATCCCCGACCTTAAAGATGCCGCACCTTTTGTAAATACTGAAGGTTCAGACTCATCGTCACTGGATAACATGCTGGAACTATTCTTAGCCGGTGGTATGGATTTATTCCGCGCCATGCGCTTGCTTGTTCCACCTGCATATCAAAATAACAAAACCATGGATGATGACCTTCGTGCATTCTACGAGTTTAACTCGATGCACATGGAACCATGGGATGGCCCTGCCGGCATCGTATTAACGAATGGCCGTCACGTTGCCTGTAACCTAGATAGAAATGGCCTACGTCCAGCACGTTACGTTATCACCAAAAACGGGTTTATTACTCTTGCCTCAGAAGTGGGTATTTGGGACTACGAGCAAGCTGACGTTATTGAGAAAGGCCGTGTAGGTCCTGGTGAAATGCTTGCTGTAGATACTTATACAGGCAAAATCTGGCGTTCTACAGAAATTGATGACGACTTAAAAGCGCGTCATCCATATAAAGAGTGGCTAGAAAAACACATTCGTCGTTTGACTCCAATCGAGCAGCTTGATGCCTCGCTAATTGGCAAACGCGTGTTTGACGATGATGCCATGGCGGTATATCACAAGCTACACGCCTACAGCTACGAAGAAATTCAGCAAGTGGTTAAAGTGCTTGCAAAAGACGGTCAAGAAGCCGTTGGTTCAATGGGTGACGACACCCCAATGGCGGTTATGTCATCGCGCCAGCGTACTGTTTACGATTACTTCCGTCAGCAATTTGCACAGGTTACTAACCCGCCTATCGACCCGCTACGTGAAAACCACGTTATGTCGTTAGCAACCTGTATTGGCCGCGAGCAAAACGTCTTTAGCGAAACTTCAGGTTACGCTGACCGCGTGTTGTTCGACTCGCCTGTATTAATGTATACCGATCTTAAGCAGCTGCGTGAATTTAACCCTGACAACTACTATTCAGAGGTTGTAGAGCTTCAATACGCACCGCAAGAAGGTTTAAAGAAAGCCATCGAGCGCGTGTGTAACGAAGTAGAAATGCTGGTTAAGAACAAGCGTGCAGCATTCGTTATTCTGTCTGACAGAAACATTAAGCAAAACCGCTTGGTTATTCCAGCAGCAATGGCGGTAGGTGCGGTACAGCGCCGTCTCGTTGAAAAGTCATTGCGCTGTGACGCGAACGTTGTTGTTGAAACAGCAAGTGCCCGCGACCCGCATCACTTTGCCGTGTTGATTGGTTTAGGTGCTACTGCGGTTTACCCATTCCTAGCATACGAAACCATTGAGCAGCTTTGCGAAAAAGGTGAGCTGGATATTTCTCCTATGCAGGCCACGTTGAACTACCGTAAGGGTATCAACAAAGGCTTGTATAAGATTATGTCTAAGATGGGTATTAGCACCGTTGCTAGCTACCGTAGCTCTAAGCTATTTGAAGCGGTGGGCGTAAACAATGAAGTAATGAACCTTTGCTTTAAAGGTGTGACTTCACGCATTCAAGGTGCGGGCTTTGATGATTTCCATCAAGACCTTGTGAACCTTAACCGTATTGCATGGCTTAAGCGTAAGTCTGTCGATCACGGCGGCTTGCTTAAATACGTTCACGGTGGCGAATATCACGCGTATAACCCAGACGTAGTGAGTACGCTTCAAAAGGCTGTGGTGTCAGGTAACTACGATGACTATCAGCAATATGCCAAGCTTGTTAACGACCGTGCGCCAGCACACATTCGCGACTTGCTAGCTATTAACCCTGATTGCGACCCTATTGATGTTAGCGAAGTAGAGGCAGCGGAGAACTTATTCCCGCGCTTTGATACCGCAGCCATGTCAATTGGTGCACTAAGCCCTGAAGCGCACGAAGCGCTGGCTATTGCCATGAACCGCTTAGGCGGTCAGTCTAACTCGGGTGAAGGTGGCGAACACCCTTCTCGTTTTGGTACTGAAAAGAATTCTAAAATTAAGCAGGTTGCGTCAGGTCGCTTCGGTGTAACACCTCACTATTTGGTAAACGCTAACGTTATTCAGATAAAAGTAGCGCAAGGTGCTAAACCAGGTGAAGGTGGTCAGCTTCCTGGTGATAAAGTAAATAAGTACATCGCACAGCTTCGTTTCTCTGTACCAGGTGTAACCCTTATTTCACCACCACCGCACCACGATATCTATTCAATTGAAGATTTGGCTCAGCTAATTTTCGATTTGAAACAGGTTAATCCAACGGCACTTATATCGGTTAAGCTGGTATCTGAGCCTGGTGTAGGCACCATTGCAACAGGTGTAGCAAAAGCTTATGCCGACCTTATTACCGTTTCAGGCTACGACGGCGGTACAGGAGCAAGCCCATTAACGTCTGTTAAGTACGCCGGTAGTCCGTTCGAACTAGGCCTATCTGAAACGCAACAAGCCCTAATTGAAAACGGCTTGCGTCATAAAGTACGCGTTCAAACCGACGGTGGTTTGAAGACCGGTCTTGACGTAGTTAAGGCAGGTATTTTAGGTGCTGAGAGCTTTGGTTTTGGTACAGGCCCAATGGTAGCGCTTGGTTGTAAATACTTACGAATTTGCCACTTAAACAACTGTGCGACCGGTGTAGCAACGCAAGATCAAAAGCTGCGTGACGATCACTTTATTGGCTTACCTGACATGGTGATGAACTACTTCAAGTTTATCGCTCAGGAAGTACGTGAGATCATGGCGTCTATGGGTGTGGCTAAGTTCGACGACTTAGTTGGCCGCACAGAGCTACTTAAAGTGCTAGACGGCATTACTGCTAAACAAAATCGCTTGGACCTGTCGCCACTACTTGCGCAGCCTAAAGCGGGCGACCACACTCGCCTATTTTGTTCGCAAACCACTAACGCGCCTATCGATAAAGGCGAGTTAAATGCTCAGATGCTTAAAGATGCTCAGCAAGCTGTGGTAGATGGTGAGTCAATTACCCTCAAATACCCAGTACGCAATACAGACCGCTCTGTAGGCGCTCTGCTATCAGGTGAAATTGCTAAACATCACGGTAATCACGACTTTGAAGATACACCTATAAAGGTTGAACTTACCGGTACAGCGGGCCAGAGCTTTGGCGTATGGAACGCTGGCGGCCTACATATGCATCTTGAAGGCGATGCCAACGATTACGTAGGTAAAGGTATGACTGGCGGTAAGCTTGTTATCCACCCGCCGCGCGATATCTCGTATGACGCCCACGATAGTGCCATTATGGGTAACACCTGCCTTTACGGCGCAACTGGCGGTAAGTTGTTTGCTGCTGGCCGCGCTGGTGAACGTTTTGGGGTACGTAACTCAGGTGCTATTGCAGTAGTTGAAGGCATTGGTGATAACGGCTGTGAATATATGACAGGCGGTATCGTGGCAGTTCTTGGTCCGGTTGGTGTGAATTTCGGCGCAGGTATGACAGGTGGTTTTGCTTATCTTATGGATGATGGCGACGACCTTGATAACCGCGTAAATGCCGAACTAGTCGATGTAATGCCAATTGAAGATAAAGCGATTCTTGCTGAACACTTACGTGGCTTAATCAATCAGCATTACGAAGAAACAGGAAGCGAGCACTCGTTGTCGCTGCTTACTGATTTCGCCGCAACGCTGAAACGCTTCAAGCTTATTAAGCCCAAAACCAGTGATGTGAAAAACCTGCTTGGTCACATCAGTCGTTCAAGTGCTGAATTACGCATTCAGGCTCAGTAGGAGGATTTAGTTTATGGCAAAGAACGTATATCAATTTGTCGATGTTGAACGTATTGATCCGCCTAAAAAGCCGATCATGGTACGTAAACATGAGTTCGCGGAAATTTATCAGCCGCTAAGCCAATCTCAAACCGAAGGCCAAGCAGATCGCTGCTTGGACTGCGGTAACCCATACTGTGAATGGAAGTGCCCTGTGCACAACTACATTCCCCAATGGTTAAGCTTGGCAAATGAAGGCCGTATTCTAGAAGCGGCAGAACTTTCTCATAAAACCAACAGCTTGCCGGAAGTATGTGGTCGCGTATGCCCGCAGGACAGACTTTGCGAAGGTGCGTGTACGCTGAATGACGATTTTGGTGCTGTTACCATCGGTAGTATTGAAAAATACATTACCGATACGGCATTCAAAATGGGCTGGCGCCCAGATATGTCTGACGTGGTATGGACCGACAAGAAAGTGGCGATTGTAGGTGCAGGCCCTGCGGGTCTTGCATGTGCTGATATTCTCGTTCGCAACGGCGTTAAACCTGTTGTTTACGATAAATACGAAGAAATTGGTGGCCTACTTACATTTGGTATTCCGTCTTTTAAATTAGAGAAAGACGTAATTAAGCTACGCCGCCAAATTTTTACCGAGATGGGTGTTGAGTTCGTACTCAATACCGAAATTGGTAAAGACATCCAGTTCCAGGATTTGCTTGATAAATACGATGCAGTATTTCTGGGCATGGGTACGTACAAGTCGATGCAAGGTGGTTTCGATAACGAACACGTTGAAGGCGTATATGACGCACTTCCTTTCCTTATCGCCAACACCAACCGCGTAATGGGTCTTGAAAAAGACCCTGCTGACTTTGTTGACATGAAAGGCAAGCGTGTTGTTGTGCTAGGTGGTGGTGATACCACTATGGACTGTGTACGCACCTCTATTCGTCAAGAAGCTGCGCAAGTAACCTGTGCGTATCGTCGTGACGAAGAAAGTATGCCTGGTTCACGCCGCGAAGTAGTTAACGCTAAAGAAGAGGGTGTTGAATTCAAATTCAATCTACAGCCTCTTGATATAGCCGTTGATGAAAACGGAAAAGCCTGTGGCGTTAAGTTCGTAAAAACAGAAATGGGGCCGCCAGATGTAAATGGTCGCCGCCGCCCTGTTGAAGTAGAAGGTTCTGAACACGTACTTGAAGCAGATGCAGTTATCATTGCATTTGGTTTCCAACCAAGCCCTGCACCATGGTTTGCCGATTTCGGCATTATGCTTGATGAGAAAGGTCGTGTACGCGCGCCTTCTGCTGGTAAGTTTGCCTTCCAAACCTCACACCCTCAAGTTTTTGCTGGTGGTGATATGGTGCGTGGTAGTGACCTGGTTGTTACCGCTATCGACGAAGGCCGTAAGGCTGCCGAAGGTATCATGGATTATATTGGCGTTTAACCTTCGCGAATATTCCTGGTCATTAAAAGCTCGATAGCCTCGCTATCGAGCTTTTTTGTTTTACACGCCACAGAAGATACGAAAAGCTCTACTTACATACCTTAATAGACCAAGGTTTAGTTGAAGCAAAAGCGCAACGCCTCTAGTATCGTAACAAGGAATTAAGAATATCGCCCACTGGATGAAGAACCTACCTATGAAGCACGTCAACACTAAGAAGCTTTTATTTTGTTTAGCATTAGCCTCAGGAAGTGCCTGTTTTGCAGACACTCTTTCAGTAGATTCTTCGTCGAACGCCCAAGTTAATGAGCAAAAAGTTAACCAGGGTGCGATGCCGTCTTTAAGCCAACCTTCTATTGTGTCGTGCCCCGCCGAGTTCCAGCAGGTGAAAATATCTAATGATGCAAGACAGTGCCAAGCCTTCGAAAAAGACACGTCGGCAGTTATGGTTTATCACTCACCACGCTCCCCAAGTGAGATACTTAGCGAATACCAAGGCGCTCACCCACTACTTAAGCCCCATCCAGCTATTAGAGGCCGTACATTATTGTCCTCTCAAGATAATGCCGTAAGGGTAGTTATAAGCCCTGACAATGCCGGTTCTCAGGTTGATATTCTAGTCACCTCAAAAAATCAATAAATACATCGTAGAAATTTGCCAACAAAGCTAATGTTGGCACCCGCTTTGCAATTTCATCAATAACTACTTCATGACAGCAATAAGCGTCATTTTTATGACGCCTATGCCGTAAACGAAGCTAATGCCGCTAAGCTATATACACCGGGCTAGGCTGACCTTCAGTTACTCATGTCATGACTTTTTCTATTGATATTTGCGAGGGTTACGATGGAATTGGCAATTATTTTAATGATGTTACTTATAGTCGTTGCACTAGGTGCCATAAAGTTGTCAGACGGTGGAGTGGCATTTCCATTTAGGCGGAAAGCACAACTATTCACTCCGGTAGAGCATACTTTTTTAAACCTTATTGAACAGGCCATGGGTCGAGAGTTTAGAATAGTGTGCCGCGTACGTCTTAATGACCTTGTATCAGTACGTCAATCAACCAACAAGAAGACAGCAAGCCAAGCGCTTAGCAGAGCATCTAGCAGACAACTCGACTTTGTACTGGTCGATAAACAAGATATGAGCCCTGTTATGGCTATCGATTTGGTTCACAGCCAAGGGAAAGAAGGCTATAAAACGCAAAAAGATTGGTTTGTAACGGGCGCTTTAGATGCTGCAGGCCTTCCGCACGCAAGGATTAAAGTTAAATCTGGCTACACGGTTGACGATATTCGCGAGTGCTTGGAAAACAAACTGATTCCTTATCGCCGTTTACAAAATAAAATGGCACAGCTACCTACGCACAACCCAGAACCACCCAAGCGCCCTACCCGTCCTGTGCGTTCAAGCAGACCAGCTGCCGCCTGATACGGTTAATTAGAGCTTCCCCTAGCCTTTGTTACTTTGCTGTTTTCTTACTCTCAAATAGCGGTAACAAAGGCATTTTTCTGTCAGTTTCTCTATTTTCCTTATACAATTAGTGCATTCAATAGCGTGTTCACGCTTTTAACTCTCTTAACACCCTCGGTAATGTTATGAAAAAAATTGGTATTTTAGGTGCAATGGATGAAGAAGTTGCGCTACTTAAAGCATCGCTTTGGAACGTAAAAGAAACAAAGTGGAAACACCTTACATTTTATGAAGGCACACTCAACGACATTGAAGTGGTGTTGGTTAAATGCGGCATTGGTAAGGTGGCAGCGGCTATCGCTACCACTGTATTGATTGAGCAGTACGCTCCTGATGCAGTTGTTAATACAGGCTCTGCAGGTGGTTTCGACAAGAACCTGAATATTGGTGACTTAGTGATAGCAAGTCACGTTATTCACCACGACGCCGATTTAACCCATTTTGGTTACAAGCTGGGTCAATGTGCAGGTATGCCTGAAGATTTTCGCTGTGATACCGCATTAATGGAAACAGCGCGTAGTGCAGCTGCAGAGATTTCATCATTGCAATCGACAACGGGCTTGATTTGCACCGGTGATGCTTTTATCGGGAGCGATGAAGCGGTGGCGGAATTACGTGAAAACTTCCCCGATATGAAAGCGGTGGAAATGGAAGGCGCAGCTATCGGTCAAACCTGTCATATGCTTGATACACCGTTTCTTGTGATTCGCTCGTTATCTGATATCGCTGGAAAAACATCGTCAGTAAGCTTCAAAGAATATTTAGACACTGCTGCTAAGCATTCTGCACAGCTAGTTATGGCGATGATCAAGGCCCTCGCAAAATAATATGACAGAGGTAATTAGCGACCCGCAATATCAGTCGCTATTGGTACTTTGGCTGGCTATTGCCGTAGATGCCTTGTGGCGTTGGCCCCAAAGTACTCACCCCCTAACGCTTATGCGCTACCTCGTTTTGCAAATGGGGCGTAAGGTAGTGCCATCACGAGACTTCGGTCCATCTCAGCACTACATTTCGGGTTCGTTAGCCGCACTAGTCTTACTTGCGCCTTTAGTAGTTTGTATCGCCATTTTAGTATATATGGCCCAGTACCCCGTTTTCTTTGAAGCCATTATTCTTGTCGTGCTGCTCGATTTTGGCTACCAGCGCCAGCAGTATAAAAAAGTACTGGCAAGTGTAGGTAGAAACAAAAAGTCTCTTGCCCGAGAAATGGTCCAAACCATTACCGCACGACAATGTAACTCTTTAACAGATATCGGTATTGCTAAAGCAGCGATTGAGTCGCTTTGGCTTAAATTTCTTTACCTGTATTGCGGCGTTATTTTTTACTTTGTGGTTGCAGGGCCAATAGGTGCACTGATCTATCGGTTACTTTTGCTTACATCGTGGCAATGGCACTACCGCACGCCTGGTATGGCACTCTTTGCGAAACCTGTTCGTAAACTGGTTTATTTACTTTCCCTTCCACCCGCTGCTATTGGCGGCCTTATAACTTTGTTAATTAGCCATCCCGTAAAAGGCATTAGCGCTATAAAACGCTCACCAGTAAAAGATAAGACGTCACTACTTCTGGCGCTTATGGGTGGTGTACTAGATGTAAAACTGGGGGGCCCTGCCATTTATGCCAATAAGAAAATCCGATATGCCCGCGTAGGAGGCATAAATGACGTTAAGTATTCTCACATGTTAAAAGCTAAAAACACGGTTACTTTGGCAATGATAGCAACGAGTGCATTTGCATCTTTAACCCTGTTTGCCATGGCCGTTGCCCTATGAAAATATTGCGCGCACTAAGCGCTTTTTCTTTTTTTCTGCTGTGCTCAATGCCTATTTGCGCACATGCCAACAAAGCAACAGAGCCTACCGTCGGGACAAGAAAAATTACCAACGAAGAGCAACTTCCTTCCGGCGGTTTAAATGAACAATTGGATGCGGAACCTTCCGACTTAAAAATAATTAGCCTTGCTCCACACCTTACAGAATGGGCATTTAGTTTAGGTTTGGGTTCAAACCTTGTAGGTGTAAGTGACTACAGTGACTATCCAGAACCAGCCAAGAGTATTCAACGGATAGCCGACTTTCAAGGTGCTGACATTGCGGCAATAGTGGCGTTAGAACCAGATTTAATACTTGCTTGGGACGGAGGTAACAAACCTCAGGATATACATAAACTTTCTTCAATGGGGCTTAATGTATTTACCAGCAAGGTTGGAAATATCACAGATATTGCTAGTGAAATAAAAAGGCTTGGTGCACTTACTAACACGCCAAAAAAAGCCACCCAGCTCGCCAATGATTTTCTCAGCGAGTTAAAAAACCTAATACAAAAATACGATAAGAAGCCACGTAAATCAGTGTTTTACTATTCATGGACGGCGCCACTTATGACTATTGGCCCCAATGCATGGGGAAATAAACTATTAAATGTTTGCGGGGCACAAACGCTATTTCACGATAGCCCGATAGATTACCCTCAAGTAGCGGTTAAAGACGTGCTAGTTCGCCAACCTCATGCACTCATTGCCGCCTCCAAGAGTCCACACGAAGACCTAGAAGTATTCTGGCGCGCTCATCGCGGGTTTCTTGATGCACCGCTTATTGTGGTCGACCCGGATGTCACTAGCCGCTTTTCACTACGATTAATAAATGAACTAAAATCATTATGTGAAGGTATTAAATAAAACGCATAAGCGTTATACTTAAGTCTAAAATATCAGTAAGAAGGTAAGAGCATCATTTCATGCGGATTGTTGTTGCGGGTTTTCTAGTTATTGTTAGTGTTGCATTATTCGTTTCGCTTCAGTGTACAGCGAAAGCGACCGCACAAGCTTCTGTTGCCGCTTCGCCTTATCTTATCGAACGTGTGGCTAATAATGACTGGCTGCTTATTGATGTTCGCTCACCTAAAGAATTTGCCGATGGCCACATTCCTGGTGCCGTGAATATGCCCCACGAGAACATCAATGACTACCTCAGCGAATTAGAAGGCCACAAAAACAAACCTATCATCATTTACTGCCGTTCCGGTAGACGCGCTAAATTGGCGATGAAAGTGTTGGAAGAACTCGATTTTTCCGAAGTCATGCATTTAGAAGGCGACATGTTAGGCTGGAGCGCGGCAGGCATGACAGTTGACAGAATGTAGTCTAGTTGCTTTCCCCTGAAAACCACGCAATGCGCTAAAAACCAAGCGCTTAGCTGATGACTGTGTGTAACGCATCCCCTGTGATACACTTCTTTTATTCGACGATTGCATGAAACACCTATGAAAATAGATATTGCTACTCCGGCTATGTTATTTCCGGCAATTTCTTTATTGCTTCTAGCCTATACCAATCGCTTTTTAACCCTTGCGACTATCATCCGAAACTTTTCAAAAGAAGAGAAAGATGACAATACTCAAGCGCAAATAAAAAACCTTCGGTTGCGCATTCAACTGATTAAACGTATGCAGATCGCAGGGGTGGGCAGCTTTTTTCTTTGTGTGGTCTCAATGTTGGCCATTTACCTTACATATCAACAAGTAGGCAACTGGGTATTCGCTGCAAGCTTAGTGTCGCTACTATATTCACTATGGATGTCGGTAAGAGAAATTCTGATTTCTGTAGAAGCGTTAGATGTTCACCTTGATGGGATGAAAAATGCCCCTCATAAAGAAAAAACATGACGCCAACCAATCACATGAATCATTTAATTCAAAGCGATATAACTTACGAGCATTTAGCGCCTGAGTTTTTTCAAGGCGTGATTTCTCTTGGTAATTACGTACATGGTGACAACTACCTCACTAGCGAGTTACTAGCTGACTACTATGCTAAAAGCTTTATTGGCGACATTAATGCTAGCTGGGTAGCGCTATACAAAAATAAGGTAGTGGGTTTCAGACTGACCTTCGCACATACGCAGTGGCAAACCGATGAGTGGTGTACGCCTACTCTTTGGCCCGTAGAGTCAAATACCGTATGTTATTTTAAATGCAACACTGTAGACCCCGCCATGCAGGGTTGTGGAATTGGCAGTGCGCTATTACGCAAGTCTATAAAGTGTGCGGAAGCTCAAGGTGCAGAAGCGGGTTTAGCACATATTTGGTTGGCAAGCCCGGGCAATAGTGCATTTAAATACTTCACCAAAAATGGCGGCCAATTGATAAAAAAACACGCCAACAAATGGCGCTACGCATCTATTCACGAGGGCTATGATTGCCCAGTCTGTGAGGGCTACTGTGAATGTGAAGGTGCGGAAATGCTACTACAATTCTAATGCCCAACATGACGTAAACGCTCACAGCCATCTTATTTTATGACCTACGATCCTCTTATTTCTCGCGGCGTTTCATCAATGCTTCCCGCGCCCAAAAGCTACTGGCATGCTACGCATAAAGTGCCAACACTACCGCCTTTGAACAAAAAGGTTAATTCCGAATACCTCGTTATAGGTGGTGGCTATACGGGCCTATCCGCTGCAATCACGCTTGCTCAAGCTAAGCAGGATGTTACGCTACTTGATGCAAACTCGCTCGGATTTGGCTGTGCAGGCCGCAACGGCGGTTTTATCCTCTCTGGAAGCGGTAGACTGTCATTAAGCGCTATAGAAGATAAATGGGGTCATACAATCGCCACGGGCATGCAGGCCGAGTTTGATGGTGCCGTGGATTTGCTTAAAAAGCGTATTACAGACTTTGATATGCAGGTCGATTTAGTAGAAGGACCTTATTTAAAATTGGCCCATAACGTCAAGCAAGCCGAGCAACTATGCGCCAGTGCTAATCGTCTAGCATCAAACTTCAATGTACCAAGCACTCCCCTCTCTTCAAAAGACCTTGCAACCCATTTTGATATAAACGGGGCTTACGGTGGCGTTGAACTTGAAGGTGCATGCTTACACCCTTTAAAGCTGGCAAGTGAATATGCAAGAGTAGCTAAAGAACTTGGTGCCACGCTTTTTTACGACTCTCCTGCCATTCGCATCGAAAAGCAAAAAACAGGGTTCCTTGTCACCACGCCAAGCGGCTCAGTATCAGCTAAGCATATACTCATTGCTACTAACGCCTATACTCCCAAACGCTTTCACGACAGCGTAGACAATAAGCAATTCCCCGTACAGTCGAGCATTTTTGTTACCGCCCCTTTAAATAAGGAACAACGCGCTTCGACCGGGTTGACCACCCCCATGAGCTTTATGGATACGCGGATGATGAAGTATTACTACCGTGTGCTGCCAGATGGCAGATTGTTATTCGGTGGTCGTGGTGCCGTAAAAGGCAAAGATGCAGATAACGCTTCAGAAAAACAGCGCTTATACCGCGCTATAGTTAAAAGCTTCCCCTCACTTAGCGGAATCGCCATGGATTATTTTTGGAGTGGTTGGGTGAGCGTGTCGCTAGATAGCATGCCACGTATTTTCGTAGACAGTGAAGCCAGCAGTAATAACGCAAACCGTTCTGCTTATTCCATCGGTTATGCTATGGGGTATTGTGGTTCAGGGGTTTCCTTTGCCGCCTTTGCCGGGCAGCGGCTTGCTCAACGAATGATGGGCACAAGCGACCTCGACTTATCTCTTCCTATTTATCAATCGCCCCTTAAAAAATACCCATTTCCCAAGGCAAGAAGACTAGCGCTGCACGGTTTATATCAGTGGGCTAAAATTGCAGAGCGTTAGTCTTAGTAGATTGTTTACGAAAAGTCTGCCGTATTCACCATTGCGCACTGTTCGTTATTTAGGCTATGTTAGTATTCTAATCACTGACGGAGCCACCTCATGTCATACATCGATGCCTTTGCTGTAGCCGTTCCCACAGAAAACAAAGCGTTATACATTGAACACGCCAAACTCGCTGGCGATATTTTTAAAGAGTATGGTGCCACTAAAATTCTTGAAGCTTGGGGTGACGATGTACCCGACGGTGAGATAACGTCTTTTCCTTTAGCGGTACAAGCCAAAGAAAATGAAACCGTGGTGTTTTCTATCGCGTTCTGGCCATCAAAAGAAGTACGCGATACTGCGTGGAAAAAAGTAATGGAAGATCCACGAATGCAGGAGAACGAAAACCCCATGCCTTTTGACGGTAAACGCCTTATTTACGGGGGCTTCGTACCAATGCTGGAATTATAACACTATCAGTTTCAGCTATTTCATATCCTCTATTTTCTTTAGCGCCGACGGCAAATCGGCGTTTAGCTTTTTGTACCTGCGGTATACGATATAGACGACCACGCTGTTTATCACCAGCTGCGTGCCCCACAGAGTATAGGCGTTGAACATGAATACGTTGAAAATGGCTAATACAAATAACCCACACCAAAGTGCTGCACACCCATAAAGACTAATTTTCCAGTAATGTAACTGCTGCTGTAGCTGGGTTTGTTTAAATGACAGCATCGAATGCACATCTAACGTTTGAGCTTTCCACTGTTTTTGTCTTACCCGATATCCCCATACCCCAAAAGCGGCAGGGATAGGCGCCAGTACCGTGAATAACAAAAATTGGTACGTGGAGAGCGGCTCAAACAATACCAAAGTCAAACACCACACTGAAACCGCAAGCCCGAGTAGCAAATCAACGGCACCTTTTAGTTTTAGTTTAAACCTCACGCTTTTGATTTCTTTAAACAGTGAATCTGTATCTACCGAAGGGGTTGCATTCTTATAGGCACTTTGCCACTGTGAAAATTGCTTATCTAACTCGCTCATTTGCGGGCTGTTGGCGCTAGTATCTGATTCTTGGTCACGCACACCTTCTCTGTATTCGCTAACGAGTTTTTTATCCTCGCTAATAGCTTTTTTATCTTCGCTAATCACTTTTTTGTTGTCGCTCATGGCTGCTGCTCCATTACCTGAGTAAGCTGTTGGCGGGCTCGAGCTATTCGCTTGGCGACAGCGCCCTCGTTGATGCCCAACATATTGGCTATTTCTATCTGACTGAACCCTTCTAGCATCATAGAAAGTACCTGTCTGTACTTTATTTCTAGCTGACGTAAGCCTGTCATAAGATCCATCGCATTCTCTTGCATCGTCGCATCACGAGATGAACCGGCGCCCGATGCATTAGAGGGGTCAAATTCTCCGTCGTGGGTGAACTCTTTGTGTCGCTGCTCTTTAATTACGTGGTCTACCGCCTTGTTATGCGCAATTTTGGCCACAAAGGTTTTCACACTCGCCTCACCGCGAAAGCCACTATCACTACCTTTCGAAGCTCCAACAAAGGCGCGCCAGACCGCCAGTGACATTTCTTGTATCAGTTCATCTTGAAGTGATTTATTGGCCTCAAACGTTGCGGCAATACGCGCCATAAGCGGCGCGTATTCACTGAGCAGTTTTTCTATTTGAATGGTTTCTTTCACTGCAATTCCATTTTTATTCTTATTAATTCCACGCATTAAATAGCTGGTAACTTTTTTGTTGTCGATTAGCGAAACAAACGTTGGTAAGCAATAAAGCACACACAAGAAACAACAGGGCCGAACACTAACCCCGACAGTGCGAAGGTATAAGGTGCAAGTGCAACTGTTAAGAAAATCATGGCACCTATTACCAACATTGGCTTATAAGCTCCCGCTACTGTAGCAATACTATTTGAAAATGACGCTGAAAGTGAAAGATGCTTTAAAATAAGCAACATAGGTACAAATAAAAGCAGTAGGTTTATTGGTGTTGCCGAGCCCATCATTAGGCTTACTTTCCACGCCGGTACTTCTACCACATTACCGCTTGCTAATGCCGCTACTGGTTCTGCTCCCATTAACATAGCGCCAATTTGAAACTGCATCCATGCGATCAACGGACCGGTTAAACTCCAAAGTGCGATGTTTGCCCATGAACGTACGGTTCCGCCCGTTAAGCTTACCTTGCCTTTTACCGCTAAATTAGCAATGGCCAACCACATTACTGTGGCTAAAAGCGGGCTTACCCATTTAGATATCCCTAAACCTACAGGACCTGCCAAAGCCTGCATAAGGCCAGCAGTAAGTAGCGTAGCAAATGAGAGCCCTAATAGTTTAAATGGCGCTTTTGCAAAAAGCTGCCAGCCCTCTTTAAGCCATGTGAGCGCTTCTTTAGCTGGAAGACTTTGGTTAACTTGTTGGTATGTTGCACGGGTTGTAGTTACAGTTGTCATCACATTATCCTTTCGCATTGCGTAAGCGTATATTTAAAGGTCAGTTGACCTAAGTATCATTGGAATTTCACCCAGGCTGCTACGCGTAAACTGCTCATCGTACAGTTGGGATTATTGTTTAACTTTTCCCCTATAGACGATGGCTATGACAAAAAACTGACAAACTTTTTTCAAAAAAAGTGAATAAAATTAAAAATACAATTAAATCAACCATTTAAACAATAAAAAGCAAATCCCTCACGCCCAAACGGGAAGTACAACGCTGTTGCATATCAGCAAAAAATCCTTTTTTTAGAAAGTTCGCCCTTTCTTGAACGAGATATTTAAGGCAAAAAAAAGCCCGCTTAAATAAGCGGGCTTTCCAATACTAGCTTAGTGAAGCGTTAAGCTAACGTGATACGGGCAAACTTGCGCTTACCTACCTGATAAACGTTTTCACCTTTTTCAGTGAGCACTAAACGGGTGTCTTCTACTTTGTCGCCGTTTATTTTAACTGCGCCCTGTTTGATCATGCGCATGGCATCTGACGTTGAACCAACAAGTTTCGCTTCTTTTAATAAATTGCCGATAGCGATGCCTTCTTCACCTAGCGCTACTTCAAGCTCTGGCATGTCATCAGGAATAGCATTTTTCTGGAAGCGTTGAATAAAGTCTTGGTGCGCGCCTTCAGCGGCAGCATCGTCGTGGAAACGAGCGATAATTTCTTTTGCCAACATGATTTTGATATCACGCGGATTTTCACCGCCTTCAACGCGCGCTTTAAGCTCTGCTATCTCTTCTAACGGACGGAAGCTGATAAGGTCGTAGTAACGCCACATCAAGTCATCAGAGATAGACATCACTTTACCAAACATATCGTTTGGCGCGTCTGTGATACCAATGTAGTTGTTCAATGACTTCGACATCTTTTGAACACCGTCTAAGCCTTCAAGTAGCGGAACCATCACAATTGACTGCTGCTTTTGGCCTTGCTCTTTTTGAAGCTCACGGCCCATTAGCAAGTTGAAACGCTGGTCAGTACCGCCCATTTCAACGTCTGACTCAAGGGCTACCGAGTCCCAACCTTGCACCAGTGGATATAGGAATTCGTGGATAGCAATAGGCTGGCCGTTGTTGTAGCGCTTCTTAAAATCATCACGCTCTAGCATACGCGCCACGGTTTGGCTTGCCGCAAGTTTGATCATACCCGCCGCACCAAGACCGTCCATCCACTCAGAGTTAAAACGAATTTCCGTTTTATCTTCATCAAGGATCTTGAACACTTGTTCTTGATACGTTTTAGCGTTTTCTAATACCTGTTCTTTACTTAAAGGCTTGCGTGTGACATTTTTACCTGTAGGATCGCCAATTAGGCCAGTAAAATCACCAATAAGAAAAACAACTTTGTGGCCTAGTTGCTGGAATGTACGCAACTTGTTGAGCAACACAGTATGACCTAGATGCAGATCAGGCGCAGTTGGATCAAAACCCGCTTTAATGGTTAGGGTTTTGCCGGATTTTAGTTTTTCAATTAAATCCTCTTCGGGGAGTATTTCATCAACGCCCCGTTTAATCTCAGCTATCGCTGTTTGCCAATCTTTCATTTGTTAATCACACTCTACATAACTGTACATTCAATATTGGCGGGCATTTTACGCGTACAACGGAACCATTAAAAGCTTTGCGCGTCAAAAAAGGATTACAAACAGTCATGTTGTTAAACCCAACAGCTTTGAACGCAAAATTAGCGTATTAATATAGCTGAACTGAAAGAGAGGGGAAGGGCTTTCGCAAACACGCGGTAACCCCACCCATGGGCGCTCCGCCACCGCTTCCCTGCGGTGGAAAGTTTGCTCCAACCCTCCCCTTACATTCACTGATATTTAGATAGCGCATTATGTAATTGCGAGTTTAAGAGCTATTGGGTGTAACAATTTGCGCTAACAAAATAATGAGAAAAGTTGCATTTTTAAGCAACGTATGTGAAATAGTGTTGTGCACATAACATTTCTCAGGTGGGTTGTAGTATGAGAAAGAAATTAGACGCTTCTAAAGCGCTACATTTATATAAAAATTTACCTAAGCAACATAGAACCGGCATTGCTATCGCAAGCTTGTTTCTTGGCGGGCTTATCCTTTTGCCGTCGGAGTCTGTAGAGGCTAGCCGTCATCAAGAGGCACATATCTTAGACGCAGGTGTCCGCTACCCTGTAGATCTTAACATTACACCGTCAACCGACGTTTTTTCGAATGAAGAAGAGTCTACTTGGCAAACGTATAAAGTGCGAAGTGGCGATACCCTAGCAAAGCTTTTTAAGCGTGCAGGGTTCACATCGCGCGATGTTTACAATGTGACTCAGGCTGGTGAACTAACAAAAACGCTTGTTACTTTACTGCCTGGCGACGAATTATCGTTTAAAGCGAACAAAAACGGTAGCTTCGGCGAGTTAAAGTACAAGCTATCTTCAACAGAAACACTGTTTGTACGTCCGGATTCGACTGATGAGAACAGCGCCTTAACTGCTGAGCTTGAAAAGCGAGATGTCGACATTCGCTACAACTTCGCCCAGGGTGAAATTCACTCAAGCTTTTGGAATGCCGCGAGAGATGCTGGGCTTACCAGCAACCAAATTATGAATTTGGCAGGTATTTTCGGCTGGGATATTGATTTCGCGATGGAGATTCGTTCAGGCGATACGTTCAACGTTATTTTTGAAGAGCAATATATTGATGGCGAATTCGTAGGATACGGCGATATCGTAGCGGCTGAATTTACCAACCAAGGCGAACAGTTCAGTGCAATCCTTCATGAAGACGGTACCTACTACACCCCGGAAGGTCGTAGTATGCGCAAGAGCTTCTTACGTGCGCCGGTTAATTTCAGATATGTCAGCTCTAACTTCACGAAGGCACGTTTCCACCCAGTACAAAAACGCTGGAAAGCACACCGTGGTACCGACTACGTAGCAGCCGTTGGTACACCAATTATGGCCGCTGGCGATGGAAAAGTTATCAAAGCAGGCTATGATAAATATAACGGTCACCATGTATTTATTCAGCACGGCGAGAAATACACCACTAAGTACCTTCACTTTAAAAAACGTGCGGTCAAAGTCGGCGACATCGTTAAACAGGGTCAAACGGTAGGTTACCTTGGAAGTTCTGGCATGGTGACTGGTGCGCATCTTCACTATGAATTTTTGGTAGATGGTGTGCATAGAAATCCACGCACCGTAGAACTGCCAAAAGCTTTACCCATAGCAAAGGAAGAGCGAGAAAGATTTATGGAAATTGCAAAACTTCGTCAGCAGCAACTCAATAACAACAAACGTATTATGCTCGCGATGAAATAGTTGCGCTATGGCGAAATATATTGGCTTGATGTCAGGCACTAGCATGGACGGCGTTGACGCCGTCCTATGTGACATCACTGCAACGACGTGCAAAACGCTTTCAGCACATACAATTCCCTACCCTAGCGAACTGCTTCACGCGCTTAATGATTTGTGTAATGAAGGCCCTGACGAGCTCAATACGCTCGGCATTGCAGATAGACTCGTTGCAGAAGCCTTCTCAGAAGTTACTCTAGCGTTACTTGATAAAAACAATCTTAAAGCATCAGATATCACTGCCATTGGCTCTCATGGTCAAACAGTGCGTCACTATCCAAATTCTGACGTGATGTCTGCCCATTTTTCTAGCCCTTCTATCCGAGGCTTCACTTGTCAGATTGGCGACCCTAACACTATCGCTGCGCTCACCGGCATTGATGTTATCGCCGATTTTAGGCGCAAAGATATTGCGTTAGGCGGGCAAGGTGCGCCCCTGGTCCCCGCCTTTCACAATGCGGTCTTCGCCAGTGAAAATAGATATCGAGCGCTGGTAAATATTGGCGGCATCGCAAACATTTCATTGCTTGCGCCAAAGCAAGATAACATACCACCTAGAGGGTTTGATATCGGGCCAGGTAATACCTTAATGGACCAATGGATTAGCCTACATTTAAATGAAAGTTTCGATAAAGACGGGAAATGGGCCGCGACAGGACAATGCCATAGCGGCTTACTAGGCAGGTTTTTATTAGATAACTACTTTTCTTTACCCGCACCTAAGAGTACAGGTAGAGAGCATTTCAATATTGATTGGTTAAGCAACGCCCTTGCTGATTATTTTCCCTCTAGTGCAGACCTGCAAAGCGAAGAAGAAAACAACAATTTAGCTCCAGAAGATGTTCAAGCCACTTTGCTTAGCCTTACCGGCAGCACCATCGCTCAGGAAATAATGAAACACCTCCCAAAAGCGAGCAATGCGAACTTACAAAGTGAAGTGATTGTGTGCGGTGGCGGCGCGTTTAATAAAGCGTTAATGGTCTATTTAAACAACGCTTTGAGCGACTATGCCGTAGCTGACAGTTATGCTCTGGGCATACATCCACAGCATGTAGAAGGCACTGCGTTTGCGTGGTTTGCACATGCTTATTTGCATGATATTCCCGGTAATGTGCCTACAGTGACTGGCGCTTCAAAAGCAGCGGTTTTAGGTGCGCTATTTAAAAAAGCATAAAAAAGAGCCACTGATGCAATCAGCGGCTCTTTGATACCATTCATTCAGAAGTACTATTTAGCGATTTCCATTTCCATATCTTTTAGTGTGCTAACATCACTATCAGACTGTGGTTTAGCAATGCTCTTTTTGGCTCGCATATCGAAATAACCATAACCGCCCACAAGTAAAAAGCAGATGGCTGGTACGACATAAGATACAACCACACCAGCACTGTCAATAATGGCTGCTTGGAAGAGTGGCATGATAGCGCCGCCGAGAATCGCCATCACAAGGCCAGCTGCGCCTAGTTTGGTATCTTCACCCAGCCCTTCAAGCGCAATGCCGTAAATCGTTGGAAACATTAGTGACAAACAAGCAGAGATAGATACCAATGCGATTACGCCTGCTAAATTAGGAGACTGTGTCATGAAGATACATAGCGCCATGGCAACCAGTGACATGATCATTAGTAGTCTAGCTGGGTAGAGATATTGCATTACCCACGTCATCACAAAGCGAGAAATTAGAAATACAATCATGCTGTACTGTAAGATTTCGCCACCACTCACCTCATTGCCGCCAGTCGCTTTCATCGCATATTGAATAGTGAAGGTCCACACGCATGTTTGTGCGCCAACGTTGAAGAACTGAGCCAATACACCAAAACGGTAATGCCTGTTAGCAACTAAGCGCTTAAGCGATGCGCCCAATTTAACGTCTTCCACACTTGACTCAACCGATTCTTGAATTGGCGCTTTAATTAGGAAGATAGCAACCCAAACTAAAACAAGCACACATGCCATACCTACGTAAGGAAGCATTACTGCATCAAGCTCCGCCCCTATCACGTTTTTAAGCTCGCTTACTGACATGGCGGCACGCTCTTGTGCAGATGCTTGATTCAAATTTGGCAATATAAGTGTTGCGGCCAAAAATACACCTAAATTGGTACCGACAGGGTTAAACGCTTGCGCTAAATTTAAACGACGTGTCGCACTTTTTTGATTTCCCATCGCCATAACGTAAGGGTTGGCCGACGTTTCAAGAATAGATAAGCCACCAGCCAATACAAAAAGAGCGGCTAGAAAAAAACCATAAGTCATAGTTTGGCTAGCAGGGTAGAAAAGAAATGCTCCCGCGGCCGCGCAGCCTAATCCTGTCAAAACGCCTGTTTTGTAAGAAAAGCGCTTGTTAATAAAAGCAGCAGGAATGGCTAAGCAAAAATATGCGCCATAGTAAGCAAATTGAACCAGTGCCGATTGCAGAGACGACATAGTAAATATCTTACTAAATACCTTTACCAAAGGGTCTGTCATGTTCGCAGCCACACCCCATGCAGCAAAGCAAATCGTTAACAATACAAAGGGAATCAGTGTGTCTTTGGAAACCAAAGGGGCGTTGTTTTTCATAAAAACGGCCTTTCGCTTGTAAAAAATTAGTTAAGCAATTTAAGCACCGACCATTTCCCCTGTCAATAAATCA
Organism: Alteromonas sp. ABH4_454; assembly: GCF_056311775.1. NCBI lineage: Bacteria > Pseudomonadati > Pseudomonadota > Gammaproteobacteria > Alteromonadales > Alteromonadaceae > Alteromonas > Alteromonas sp. ABH4_454. The sequence continues at coordinate 4,289,292 of NZ_CM149972.1, forward strand.
ATTTAATTTATTTATACTAAAATACGTTAAGAATTAGACTTTATATTTAGATGAGTATTAACAAAATAATTCCACCCACTTCTATTCATTACACCAACAAATAAAAATCCATTTAATAATCAGCATGATACATGGACAAGCTAACTAACCGAAAAAATTTTTTCGTGACGCGTTCATTTCCAAGAAACCATTTTTTTATTAACCAAAAATACACAAAATTAGAAAATCAAGTAAATAAACATGGTTGATTTAATGACAAAGGTTCGTTAAATTTCGTCAAAAGCATAGACATGTTAAAACGCTGTAACGAGAGCCCGCTCTGATTTATCTAGCGTCAACAAAGAGTTAGCAAAGAATGTGTAGATGCCATCAGTCACACGCTCGTAACAAGCTACGGCTCATAAACATTTTTAATTGAGAGAATAACGATGAAAACAACTACAGCTACACGTCGCCTTTCTAGATATAAGAGAGGGTCATACACCACAATACTCGCTGGTACCGTTCTTTTTGCTGCCACCGCGTCAGCATCACAAAGTAAGTTTCAAGAAGCGTTTGACTTTCAAGCAAGTTACACAGGCGAGTCAGCAACCAACATTGACGGTGGTGAGCGCAGAGGTAGTGCCTATGCTGGTCAGCTTTTTGTAGGTGGAGAACTCGACTTAAATACGTTAGCAGGTTGGGATGACACTAAAATTCATATTGCCATGACAAATCGACACGGTAAAAACTTAGCCGAGCACTACATCGGAAACAGCACATCTGTACAAGAGATCTTTGGCGGTCAAAATACCCGTCTTGCACGGTTTACGATTTCTTCCACATTTCTTGATGGCGATTTAGAACTAGAAGGTGGCCGTACTGTAGCGAATATCAGCTTTTTAGGCTCTGAACTTTGCCAGTACTTTCAAACCAATGCTGCCTGTGGGAACCCGACTTTTGTATTTAGAACCAGTAATTTTACTTGGTGGCCGGTTTCGAGTTGGGGTGGCCATGCTAAATACAGGCTTTCACCAAAAACATACTTTCATACCGGCGTGTACGAAGATAATACCAGTCATCAGGACTTAGGCGATCACGGCTTCGATTGGGCGACTAATGAAGCTACTGGCGTTGTTGTTCCGTTCACTCTAGGGTATCAAACTACTTGGGATAATGACGAACTACCAAGAAGATATGAAATTGGCGGTTGGTATGATGGCGCAGACTACACCGATCCTGTCTTTGATGATGAAGGCAACTATGCGGCGCAAACAGGTAATGATTACGCTGTTAGAAACGGTCGCTCGGGTATATTTGCTCGATTTGAACAAACTGTTACTCGCCCTAACCCGCTCACGAAAGAAGGGTTAACGCTTTTCGGCGCCGTGCTAACCGGTACATCTGGCGAATTGATTGAAGACTATTATGTCAAAGCAGGCTTTGTACTAAGAGGTACCATGGCGTCACGTCCTGACGATACTCTGGGCTTCGTGTTTACCCGTCAGCAATACAGTGATGAAGCGCTAGAGGATCAGCGTATATTAAGAGCCATAAACGGCGGGGTTGGTACTCCAGCAAGTAGCCAAACCATGTTAGAACTGAGTTATGGCTATCAACTCAACGACCACGTAAGAATTCAGCCAAACGTTCACTACATCATCAATCCCGACCAATTCGCAGAGCGCGACAGAGTAATGGCACTTGATGATGCTATTGTTCTAGGCCTACGGTTCGACGTCAACCTAGCAGCTTTACTGTAAAGTTTTTCTCCCTGCAATACACTCAATAGCGCCTTCGGGCGCTCTTTTATAAATCCAACTCCCCGCTATTCCTGTATTCAATACTTATCTTCTGGCGTTTATAGCGCTAACAAGCGTAACGCTTCATCAACAAACTCTTCTTCGTTGAATAAGGAATACGAATGACAGACTCAGTACTTTTCAGTCTCGTTCGATTGGGCAGGTAACACATTGCAAAATCGCATGGTATTAGCACCTATGACAAGAGGTAGAGCGGGCGCCGATCGCATACCCAATAAAATTATGGGCGATCACTATGTTCAGCGTGCAGATGCAGGGCTTATTATCACTGAAGCGACGACCATATCAGAGGAAGGCATTGGTTGGGTTGATACTCCTGGAATTTATACTGACGAGATGGTTGAAGGCTGGCGCTCAATCGTAGACCGCGTTCATGAAGCGGGTGGAAAAATCGTACTTCAACTCTGGCACACCGGGCGCGCATCTCACAGCGACTTTCACAACGGTAATTTACCTCTTTCAGCATCTGCTATCAAAATTGAAGGCGATGAGATTCACACGCCTAAAGGCAAAAAGCCCTACGAAGTGCCTAAAGCCATGACGTTTGATGATATAAAGCGCACTGTTGAAGACTTCAAGAAGGCAGCTATTAACGCCAAAGCTGCAGGGTTTGATGGCGTGGAAGTCCATGCGGCAAATGGCTACCTTATAAACCAATTCTTAGATAGCCGTAGCAACCAACGTAACGATAATTACGGTGGCAGTCTAGACAACCGATATCGATTCTTAAGCGAGGTGATGGACGCAGTATTGAGCGTATGGGAAAAAGAGCATGTCGGTGTAAGGTTGTCGCCAAACGGCGCGTTTAACGATATGGGTGCCGATGATTTTCGTGAAACTTTTACTTATGTAGCCCAACAGCTAAATAAATTAAAAATAGGCTATTTACATGTAATGGATGGCTTAGCATTCGGGTTTCATGAGCGTGGTGAAGCCATGACGTTAGCAGAATTCAGGGCCCTTTTTGACGGTATGTTGATGGGGAATTGTGGCTATACAAAAGAAGAAGCGGAAAAGCGATTATCTGACGGTGATGGAGACATGATTGCTTTTGGAAGACCTTGGATCACAAACCCGGATCTACCTACTCGCTTCAAGCACGGTTATCCGTTAGCTTCGTTTGACGATCCGTCTGCATGGTACGGGGGAGGTGAAGAAGGCTATAACGACTTTGACACTTACCGAGAAAAAAGCGGAAAAGACGCGATGACGTCGCTAACCTAAATTAGCTAAGGGCAGAGCAAGCCGCTCTGCCCTTGCCTTGCGCCCACTGAATTTTAATCAAACAGTTTGTATCAAACACTGTGCCCCATGTATACGCGTCGCTCTTAATACTATACCTGATCTATACCTGATCTATGCCTAAACTAGGCTTAAACTAGGCCTAACTTGCAGAAAGCTGGTGACTGCAGAAAAATGGTTAATTAAACGATTTCGTCCTAGCTGCTAACACGGCAAGTTTTTCCAAGCACGACATCCACGCGAAGTTGTGCTGATCGCACTCTTGCTTGTTTAAAAAGCCCTGTTGAATAAGAACTAGCCTTACGTTGTCTTCTTCGGTGTTTTCGAAGTGAATGTCCACCGATGTCATTACCGACTCTTCCATGTCATCTTCCCACGCCCAGGAAAACGACAGCTGCTCATTCGCTAAAATGGTCACGTATTCACCGGTCAATGACATTTCTATACCGCTGGGATCCATCATTTTTATCCGATAACGTCCGCCCTCTTTGAAGTCACTCATAATTTGTGTAACTGAACAATCGCCTGGTGCAAACCACTCTGAGAGATACTCAGGTTCGTGAAATGCTGTAAAAATAAAGGGCAATGATGCATCTAGCGTTACATCAATTTTAAACTCGTGCATAAAGCCGCCTTAGTTATTTTATGAAGGTAAGGGTTTTAGTGTCTTTTCACTTTATAGCAAAGAGAATCGCTCATCATCACTAATAAGCTTTGCCAAAAATAAAAAATCCCGAGCCCGCGTAAGGAAAGGCCCGGGAGAAGGAGAACATCCTCAATATGTTTTATCGACAGTTCAAGACAAATTCTTGAACTAAAAGTGCACCTAAGCCCCTTTCATCAGTGAATCCATACTGGCCTTGCTGCCAAAATGCTGTGAGCTTACTCTCTCACTTACTGATAAATACAAGTTATCAATGTCGGCGTTTGCCATAAACTTCTCACAAAAACCAGGCGCATGAGGTTCGATAAAATGCTTGGCGGCCAACATGAAATGAGCAATAAGCTGCTTAACATTGTCTGTACCCATTGCAATGCGCATAGTCGTTAATTCTATTCCGGCTTTTTTCTGTTCGTCGCCACTGAGCTCTGAATGAGACGTCAGCGCAGGACACAAAATTATTGTATTGTTTTGACCTATGCTTACTTGGTGGCTAAAGGCCGGCTCTAGGGCATCGAAAAAGCGCACAAACACGTCGCGAGGTAAATTCGCGGGCGCCATGTCTACAGTGAATAAGGTACAAGGCCAGCCGTGCGTATGCTGCTTCTCGCGCAAACCTGCATTGCTGTGTTCAGGCAACGCATGACAGTTAACGCGAATTTGGTCGTGGGCATTTAGGAATGAGGTAAAGACTTGAGTATTGATAACCTTAGTCATCATGCGCTGTTCCAAGGTCTTCATACCGTTTAATACATCAAACGCCTTTTCAGAATCTAGGAATGCACCTTTGATGTAGTACACATCCCAGAACATGGTTTCGGACCAGTCTACCCCGTTTACTGAGCTGCCTTTTGGCTGGAACATGCGATGTCCCTCGCCTATCACAACGCCCGCTGTGGTTGCGCCACTACCACACAGATCTTTGGTGTAGCTGTGGATGACATAATCGGGACGTGAGGCTTTGTTTTTATGCTGTAGCGGTTGGTGCAACACAGGCGTAGCAAGCGTAGAGTCCAACATAACTAACGCATTTTGTGCGTGTGCTAACTCACATATTCCGGGTACGTCCAGTACGTAACCATGTGGGTTGCATGGCGACTCTAGATACACATGCATTTTGGCGCCATTGTCTAAACGTGAGGCATGCTCGGCCTTTGTTTGCTGCATAAATGACGCAAAGCTTTGTGCGTCATAGCCATCAAACCATGCAATTTGAATATCCATACGGTTGCTGCGAGCGAAGTAATCATGAAGCAGCTGATACACCCCACCATATACGTTTCTAGAAACAATGAGCACATCGCCATGACTCAGCACGTTCGATAAACAGGCATCAATTGCCGCCATGCCCGAATTAAAATTCCACGCCAAGTATTCAGCGGCGTAAGGGCCCGCTTCCATATCTACAATTGCGTTGGCAAGGGAGATGTTGGTAGGGTTTAATAATCGCGAATAAATTTGATGGGTAAACTCTTTTCCTTGAAAAGCATCGTCTACCCATTCAGTACAGGCATACACATAGGTTGCTGTTCTTACCACCACGGGTGTAGCTGAAAAAAGTGCAGTGACATTGTCGAACAGCGGATAGTGCCCTTGTGAGCCGTTGCCGCTCGACAAGCTTTGGTATGTGGCTCGAAACGGGTTTTGCAGCGTATCTAATATCTTAGCAATTTGAAAAGACAAAAACTTTTTGGCATTGAAGTAGGCAAGTCTGTCTTCTTTATCAAGTTCTTGCAACGTGTTGCTAGTAATATCCCAAAGCTGCATAACGCTGGCCTGAGCACCGTACAAGTGATGAGCCGTATTGGCGAGTGCCTTGCCATAGTCGCTTTCGGCGCTTATGCCGAAATGTGAAAGTTGCTCTTCAACTAAAGCCTGCGATGTTGAGGCTTGGGTCGTGTTACGCTTAGGTGATAGCACTTTAGCGTGCATTACATCAACATCTATTGAATTTTGGAATTTGTTTTCTGACTGCATAGCGATTCCGTTGCAATTTAACTTCAGGTGTAAATACATAACACCGACAATGTTTACAAAAATGTAAAACTTAAATCACATTTTTAGAACAACCAGCTTGACGATAATGCATTCAGGCAGAGGAAAGAAAAGTTTACTTTAGGAGTGTTAGGCCAATGACAGCAAGGAGTTCGAAGGTGATTGAACTTACTATTTTAAGCAATGAAGCTAACGATATTGCAGATGCACTTCGAGAAAAAATAGCAGATAACGATAGCTTTATCGGGGCCGATGGCTGCCCACTTATAACGCTTAAACAAATAACTACGCGTTCAGAAGATGTAGATACCAAAGACGTCAGCGTGATGCTCGCAGACCCTGATCTCGCTTCTAATATCATCCACAGCTGTGCAGCGATTACTTGGTGTCAATCAACGTGGGCGGGCAATGCCCCGCTGCTGAATGCGAATAAATCAGACTACACACTTACTGGGCTAAAAGGAATTTTCGGTAAGTTAATGCGGGAATACGTTTTTGCCTATTTACTGGAGCATGCTAGAAATACAAAAGCGTTTGAACAAAATCAGCGCGCCGCCCAGCCGAAGTGGGAGGCATCAAAACGGGTACCTTTAAATGGTCAAACGCTGGGTATAGTCGGACTTGGCAGTATAGGGCAAGCACTAATTCCGGTTGCTCACGCCTTCGGCATGCAGGTTGTAGGTCTAACGAGAAGCGGGAAAGAAGTGGAAGGCGCTAATGCTGTTTACACTCCTGACGACATCGACGGGTTTGCCAGTGCATGTGATCACGTCGTGAATTTAATGCCAGATACTCCCACAACGCAAAACTTGCTATCTCACGGCTTTTTTAATGCACTTAAACCTCATAGTGTCTTCATTAACGCGGGTAGAGGCAGTGCAGTTGACGACGATGCGCTTTTGCAAGCTTTAGACAAAGGCGCTTTGGCGCATGCAGTATTGGACGTATTTCGCAGCGAGCCCCTCGACCCCGTTCACCCGTTTTGGCAGCACCCTAATATTTCAGTGACTGCTCACACGGCCGCAGAATCTCAACCTAGCGATGTGGCAGATGTGTTTTTAGACAATGCGCTGCGCTATATCAAAGGCGAACCGCTTAAATACCAGTTTAATTTTGATAAGGGCTATTAATTGTTTAGTAGCCCTTATTTTAGCACCCCTTTCTATAGCACATTCAAAAACTTGGTTGAGCGTAGCTATAGAGTGGTGATTGTAAGTTAGGACAACCTTACCTATTTATACCTAATTTACCTACATTTACCTGGCCATGATATCTGACTAAATTTAACTACGCGGGTCAGTTGCGGTTACTTCAATTCTGTCATGGTGCTTTTCATGGAACGCTAACAATTGTGGGTAGTCTTTCATGCTGTGTAATTCGCGGAAAAGCACCCAGTCGATCATGCTATACAAACAGATTTCCGGGTAAGTCCACCCACTAAAGCCACCCGCATCGAGTTGTTCTGACAACGCATCCAATACTGCTTCAATCCGCTCATTTTGAAGTCGGTAATACATTTTATCTTCGCTAATATCAAAATCTGAACGCTTTAGAAGCATAAGCTGAACAAATGAATCGTTAGCGGCGTCAATTAATGTTAGCTGATTCTCTTCTTCCCAACTTAACCCATCATGATCAAGCTTATCGGCAAGATAACTATAGATAATGCGAGAATCGAATATCATTTGCCCATCGTCTTCAAGGCAAGGTACTTTTAAGGTTGGGTTGCGCGAAGCAAGCAGTTCGCGATCTTCACCTGAAAAGATTTGAAGATTTAAAAATTCGTGTTCTGTAGACGCTAATACAATGCGAATGCGGCGTACATAGGGAGAAGTAGTAGAGCCATATAATTTCATAAACGCTGTCCTAAACTATGGTCGTTTGTTGAAATCAGTGTAGCCAGAATTTGAAATTAAAAGGAAGTATTGTAAGTAGAACAACCGACAGGCATACAAAATGATGCGATGTATGCCTATCGCTTAAACTGCAAATGGTTATAAATGCAGACTTTCGTGTTTTAAGCGCTCAGCGTTTAGCTCGCTTTTAAACGAACTTACTTAAACGCTAAAGCTTGCGCCACAGCCACAGGTAGTCGTGGCATTAGGGTTTTGAACTAAAAAGCGTGACCCTTCAAGGCCATCCACGTAATCAACTATTCCACCTACTAGATATTGTAGGCTCATTGGGTCGACAACCATAGTTACTGTGTCTTTCTCAATAGTCATATCGCCTTCGTTCACCTTCTCATCGAATGTGAAACCATATTGAAAGCCCGAACAACCACCACCTGTTACGTATACACGTAATTTCAAATCAGGATTTTCTTCTTCTGAAACAAGGGCTTTCACTTTCGCTGCTGCAGCGTCTGAAAACTCAATTGGCAACGCCGTTTCTACAGACATACCCACCTCTACAATAATCTCGTGCTAACGCACTTTCTGCTTGCTCGCAATTATCTAATACTTGCGGATAGTTAGCAATTATTGGGGCAAAACTTAACGATTCAACCACAGCCATGAGTTAACAATCAAACCATGAGATAAAAATTAAGCCATGTGATAGCACTTGAACCAACTAGTAACACCTGAATTAACTCTAGTAGCTCTCGAACTATCCAAACAACGACTGTGGCTAACCTGCATTAAAGCGTAAATTTACTGATAGTGTTATCCAACGCTTTCGCCTCTTCATCAAGCTCATTGACCAAACTATAGCTTCTTTCCATACTGCGAGATGTTTCCTCTGCGGTTTGCGAAATGACAGAAATATTTTCGCTGATCTCACCGGTAGCCGCAGATTGCTCCCGTGTTGCTGAAGCTACATGGGTATTAGCTTCGGTTAACTTGCTTACCTCGGCCGATATGTTTGAGAGAGCCTGCACACAGGTTGATAAGAACTCAGACGTGGCTTGTGTACTTTCGTTACCTCGCAAGATATCAGCTACAGTGTCCGACGTGCGCTTGTTTAGTTCATCCATAAGCTGGCTAATTTCTGTCGTAGACTCGTTTGTTCTACTTGCGAGGTTCCTAACCTCGTCGGCGACTACAGCGAAACCTCTGCCCTGCTCCCCTGCTCTAGCCGCTTCAATCGCTGCATTTAACGCAAGTAAATTGGTCTGCTCAGAAATGCCTCTAATCTCATCTAAAATAGAAGAAATAGAATTAATACTGCTAGAGAGCTCGTTAACTGAGTTGACCGACTTTGTCATGACACCGCTAAGCTCACTCATGTTTTGCATAGCCTTGTCTATTGTATTGGCACTAGCGCTGACGTTTTCTTCGGTAGTATTAGCGACTTCAGATGCGCCCTGAGCACTGTTTGATATTTCACGTACGGTCAAGTCCATTTCTTCAATTGCTGCAGCTACCGAGTTGGTGCTGTCGGTTTGTCTTGAAGAGTAGCTTTGGGAAAGCTCTATTTGTTCGTAAACTTGGGCAGCTATGCCCTTTACGTGCTGCGCGCTTTCTGAAACTTGGATGAACATGGCATGGAGCTTTTCCAAAAATAAATCTATTTGAGCAGATAAAGCGCCAACCTCGTTATCTTCACTGATATTCAAGCGAGCAGTAAGGTCACCATCCCGTTCGTTTAACGAAGTAACAGCGGCGGTAATAGTATCAATAGGTGCAAAAATCTTGTTCGACAAGAATCTCATTCCCACCAAACCTAGCGCTATGATAACAAGCGCAATGAGTATGTTAGTTAAAACAGCCGTGTTAATGGCTCCGTAAAGCTCACCGGTTGGAACTTCTGTAACTAAATACCAATCCAAGGAATTCAGTTTTACTGCAAGTCGTGTTACATCACTGCCAGACACTTCTAGTTCACTGGGATTGTTCACAAATGCACTTGCATTCAACTTTTCGCCACGCTTTGACATGTTTGGGTGCAAAGCAATACTACCGGCGTCGTCAACTAGATAAACAATGCCACTCTCAGCAACTTTATAGGAAGCTATCAGCTTAGACATTGCATCTAACGATAAACCCACGCCTGCCAGTGCTACGCGCTCACCTTCAATTTTTATCGCATAGTTAATAAACGCCGAAGCAACACCGTTCGATTTGTTGATATCAATAGCTATTTCAAAAGGCTGGCTACTATTAATAAAGGTTTGAAACCAAGCGTCGCCTTGAGGTGTGATCTGGCGATCTATACCATCATGGGTATAGTAATTATCAGAATTTCCTGACACAACATAAGCACTAATGGCATTACTTTCTCGCTTTATTTCTGCAAGGTGGCTGGTGAGTACGTTAACGCCTTCTGAAGGCTCACCATTTTGCATCCAACGCTTTATGTACATATTATTAGCCAATGAACGGCTTGGGAGTATTGTACTCTGCAAATCTAGTTCAACAGCATTCTTGACCTCTTCAAGGGCGGTAGGTAGGTCTGATGTCTCTACCTTATTAGTAAGAAAAGTTAAAATAGACGTTGCAAATACGGCCGTGGTAATAACCACAGGTACAATAAGCGCGGAAATTAACGCAATGAAAAGCAGACGCTTTAATTGCATATTATTTACTCCAAATTAATTGAATAACTATCAACACTAAGTGTGGCTTAAAAACGCCATACTGCCAGCGCTTGAACAACGCTGTCTTCTTCTTGCGTTCCTAGCTTATTGTTCCAATACTGATACTCTACCCCTAGAAACAACCTGTCCTTCACATTGAAGAAAGCCTGACCAGCGTCCCATCGCGCTTGGATTTGAGCCAATACCCACGACTCGACTACAGCGCCAGGTATTTCAGACGTTCTTTCATCGATGTACTCTGCATGTCCTTCAATATAAAATTGCTGTGAATAAAGACTTAGGGGGTATCGCCAAGCAATATCAACCATCCAGCTGTCGTCTTCTTTAGGTGCTCCACCAGCACTGAGCCCCTCGCTATCATCTAAATATGCGGTGACAAGCACATTCAAAAACTGGAAGCCTTCAACGTCGAGATGAAATTGAATGCCTGGTAGATATTTTAAAACGTCTGACTCTGGCGCCATATTTACGCCCATGACAAAACTGATGTCGCTTAGAAGGCCGCTGTAATTAGCATCAAATAGAGCTTTAGAGCTGAAAGTGGGGTACCACTCTGCATATAGTTCATCACCGGCAGAAGTGCTTGAATAGTCAGCAAAAAAGAAGTTTCCTCCATACTCCCACCCGCTGGCGTGCTGGAATGTAAAAATTGTCGTAGTAAGTTCAGTACCCGAGGCCTCGGCAAAAGGCTGATTGAGCTTCCCGTGCTGGATATGAAGCTCGTTTTCACTCCACGTTGCACTACGGGTATTAAAAGAAAAAAGAAAAATTGCCGTCAAAAGAACCAACGAATAAACGTTGAACTGCATACTAATATCCTGTTAGCGTAATTTGACAGGTAAGTGTAGACGCTCTTTTCAATTCTGCATGTAATTTCTAAAAAATTAATAATTCGCGGTTAACATTCTGATATCTATCTGAAATATAGGTTATTTATATGAGCTCTTCTCATTCAAAAACTTCCGTTACCTTGTTTGACGATTTCGGTCGTTCTCGATTTAGTGAGAAAGAAGAATACAAAAATCAGTTAAGTGCATGCCAAGAATCTCTTTTTCATGTTCAGCAGTCCTACTATCACCAAAAAAGACGCGCGCTTATCGTTTTTGAAGGTTGGGATGCGTCAGGCAAAGGTGGTGTTATACGACGTATCACAGAAAAGTTAGATCCTCGCTCCGTAAACGTGTGTCCAGTAGCTGCACCAACAAAGGAAGAGCGTGAAAAACACTTTCTTTATCGTTTTTGGAAACAGATCCCTTCACCTGGAAAGCTCACAATTTTTGACCGTTCCCACTATGGACGAGTGCTGGTAGAGCGTGTTGACGGGCTAACCCCGGCCACAGACTGGCAGCGTAGTTATAAAGAGATAAACGAATTTGAAAAAACGCTTAGCGATAATGGAGTTCGCATCATAAAGTTGTTTATGCATATCTCTGCCGACGAGCAGCGCGAAAGGTTTGAAGAGCGCTTACACAACCCTTTTAAGCGTTGGAAGCTCACTGAAGAGGATTTACATAATCGTCGCATGCGCGAACATTACGTTGAAGCTATCAACGATATGTTCGAGAAGACTCATACCGATTACGCCCCATGGCATATTATAAATGGAGAGTACAAGTGGCAGGCGAGAGTTGACGTACTTGAGACCCTCGTTCAAGCATTAAGTGAAGGGGTAGATATTACCCCTCCCCCTTTAGATGAGAAGCTCATTGCTATGGCTTCAAAACAACTAGACGTTAATGAGGAAAAGCTAAGAAGCACCGATAAAGAATAATCTATTACTATTTTCTATCGGTTATTACCAACTAGTTTTCCGGAAGCGTTACGTTTAGCTCTAGTACGCTGCATTCGTCATTATTATCAAGCTGAACTGATACCTGATCATCTGCGATAGAAACGTATTTTCTAATCACTTGAATGATCTCTTGCTGCATCATGGGCAAGTAGTCAGGCTCGGTACGCTTTTTACGTTCATGTGCAACGATAATTTGTAACCGCTCTTTAGCTACAGCGGCAGTGCTCGGCTTTTGCTTCTTTTTGAGCAGGTCGAAAATTCCCATTACTTCCCTCCTAGAAGACGCTTAAAGAACCCTTTCTTTTCTGCTTCAAGGAAACGATGTGGAACAGTTTCGCCTAGCAGACGTTTAACGGCGTCAGCATAAGCTTGTCCTGCATTAGCCTCTTCGTCAAGAATAACCGGCTGCCCTTGGTTAGACGCTTTAAGCACTGATTCTGATTCTGGAATTACCCCCAAAAGTGGAATAGCCAAAATTTCTTCCACATCGGCAACACTCAACATTTCCGCACTTTCTACACGCATTGGGTTGTAGCGAGTAAGAAGCAGATGCTCTTTAACCGGTTCGCCTTTTTCTGCGCGCATCGATTTGCTTTGTAAAATACCTAAAATACGATCTGAGTCACGTACCGACGATACTTCCGGATTGGTTACTACAATGGCTTCATCAGCAAAATAAAGCGCCATTTGAGCACCTTGTTCGATACCTGCTGGCGAATCACAAATGATATACTCGAAGTCTTTCTTAAGCTCATCTAATACTGCTTGTACACCCTCTACAGTGAGTGCATCTTTATCGCGAGTTTGAGAAGCGGGAAGGATGAAAAGATTTTCTGTTCTTTTATCTTTAATTAGCGCTTGTTTTAGTGACGCTTCTTTGTTGATAACGTTAACAAAATCGTAAACAACGCGGCGCTCACAACCCATGATAAGGTCAAGGTTTCGCAAGCCTACATCGAAATCTATCACTACCGTTTTATGACCTGCTAACGCAAGCCCCGTACTTATTGCTGCACTCGATGTAGTTTTACCTACACCACCTTTTCCTGAGGTTACTACGATAATCTTTGCCATCTATTCTTTCCTATTAGTGCGTACAAAGCATTAAGCTAACGGCTCTATACGTAATGTTTCTTCTTCTAAATACACTTGTGCAGGCTTCTTCCAGCACTCACCCTTCACGGTGTCGTGCATAATGAATTGCCCAGCAATTGAAATGAGTTCTGCGTCTAATGACTGACAAAATACACGAGCCCCTGTGTTGCCTTTAACGCCAGCTAACGCGCGTCCGCGCAACGTACCGTAAACATGAATGTTGCCATCAGCCAAAAGCTCAGCACCTTCGCTCACTGACGCAGTTACTACTAAGTCACAGCCTTCAGCATAAACTTGCTGACCAGAACGTACAGGACGATTGACAACTTTAGCAGGCTTAAGTGCTGGGACTGCTGTAGGAGCAGGCTCGCTTTTAGGAGGCTCGGCAGATGCTTGCGGCTGGCGCTCGTTGCTATGAGCTTTGTCGCTGCCGCTTTCAGTGCCGTTATTAGCGCTCTCTTTTTGTGAGCGAAGCGCGCTGTCTGTAAATTTGCTTTGGCTTACATCTGCTAATCCCAAATCATTAATGGTCGGTTTCAGCTCTACCACTTCACCTTTCACTGCCATAGGCTGCAATTGCAAACGACGGCAAATGGCCACTAGCAGTTCGAACTCGGTAGCAGACAAAGGCTTTATCAAATGCAAAATCAGTGAGGAACGGGTAAAGAACTGCGGCGCGCTCGCAACTTTCTTAGATAGCTGAGCTTCGAAGTTATCTGGCTCAAAATCTATTACTTCTAACACAATACTGGTGAGCGTAGTGCCCTTCATGCGAAAGCAAGTTTCTGTCATTTTTTCATCCCGAAAAGGCGTTACTTTTTTCCTAGCAATTCGCCATCAAAATAAGTAAAACCTATTAGCGCTAATGTCTGTCGCTGTCTTACGCAGCTATACAAATAATTTATAACATCACTGTACCAAAATTCCTGTTCACATACAGCAACTCTATACCGGTTAAAACAGGTTTTACCTAAGCTTTTTAGCTAGGAACGTGCCAACCATCGAATAGTTTTTAGGCAAGCAGGCGCTGTGCGATTTTTTTACCCAATTTCCTCTGAGTCAAACCACAAAAAAGTGCGATGGTAAATCGCACTTCTTTCAGTCCACATCTGTTTCTAGACCTTTTTTAAGCGCTTTACAGCTAAGTGAGTTTTCTAGGGTCTAGTAGGGCTTCCAGCTCATCCCGGGAGATATCTGTCATTGCTTCAGCCACATCGATAACAGGCTTATTCTCCTTATACGCTGCCTTGGCAATTTCCGCAGCTTTTGCATAGCCAATGACAGGGTTAAGCGCGGTGACGAGAACAGGGTTTCTGTAAAGTGGCGCTTCAATGTTATTTTGGTTGACCGTGAATCCTTCAATTGCTTGTTCGCCAATAAGCGTCGCACTGTTGGTCATTAGCGACAAGCTTGATAACAAATTGCTGGCAATCATAGGCAGCATGACGTTGAGCTCAAAGTTTCCAGACTGCCCGCCTACGGTAATTGCCGCGTCGTTACCTATCACCTGTGCTGAAGCCATTGCCACCGCTTCAGGAATAACTGGGTTAACCTTGCCTGGCATAATCGATGATCCAGGCTGTAACGCAGGCAATGCTATTTCACCCAAACCTGCTAGCGGACCGGAATTCATCCAACGCAGGTCGTTAGCAATCTTCATAAGTGTTACAGCCAGGCTTTTCGTCGCACCTGAAAGCGTTACTGCAGTGTCTTGAGAGCCAATTAGCGCGAAGAAATTATCTGCTGGTTTAAACGCGATATCGGTCAGTTCTCCTAGCGTATCTGAAAATGTTGTTGCAAAGTCAGCATGGGCGTTTACACCCGTACCCACTGCCGTACCTCCCTGAGCAAGGGTTTGGATAGCAGGTTGCACAGCACGAAGATTTTTTAACTGCTGCTTAAGCTGAGATGCCCAAGCTAGTAGACTTTGATCCATTCTTACTGGCATCGCATCCATAAGGTGAGTGCGCCCGGTTTTACAATATTGCGCGACAGACTTTGCTTTCGTTTCAATAATGCTAACCAAACCTTCCACAGCAGGCACTAGCTCATTTGATAAGGCAATAGCCGCGCTTACGTGAATGGTTGTTGGTATTACATCATTTGAACTTTGCCCGTAATTTACATGATCGTTCGGGTGAACCTCTTCGCTTGAATAACCAGATGCCAAACGGGCTACTACTTCGTTGGCATTCATGTTTGTGCTGGTACCGGACCCCGTCTGAAAGACATCTACCGGAAAGTGCTGCATAACATCGTCAAGGGCTAACAGTTCATCGCAGGCTTTAACTATCGCCAAACCGCGATCGCTATCTAGTGCTTTCAGCTTCATATTTGCTTGCGCTGCGGCTTTTTTCACAGTGAGCAACGCGCGTATAAAAGCTTCAGGCATGCGCTGCCCACTGACCGGAAAGTTTTGAATAGCACGTTGAGTTTGTGCGCCGTAAAGTGCATCTTCAGGCACTTGTAACTCACCCATGCTGTCGCGTTCTGTGCGTGTTGCTGTCATAACTCGTATCCTTGTGTTGATGTAACTGAATTTTTGGCGTGTTTATCACGCTGTCATCAAAGGTCTACTCGGGCTACTAAGTGCAAACTAAGAGTACTGAGTAGGTATCTCCCTCGCTAGCCGCTCATAAAAAATGGGGGACTAGCACATGCATATTTATTTTTAATCTTGCAAGCGTAATTCGATCACTCTCATTACAGGCGTAACGCTCAGCGTTAAGTAAAGGCTTGTATAAGTGGTCTAAACAGGCATAACGCCACTCTTTACAGACTAGCGGGTCACAAATGACTTCATACAGCAATTCGACTGCATTTTTATAAATCGTAAATTTGTCGCTTTTCTGTGGTAGTACACTAGCAATGCAGGCCACACTGTCTAGATAGTTAACCAATACATTCAGTTCACCACCGTTGTGTCCAAAACGAATTTGTTTACGTGTATTTCGTATCGATGACATTAGCTTTTTCGTTTATCAAGAGTGCATCAAAAAATAACGCGGTGAATAGGCAAGAACTATTGATAGCAAACTCACCTTAAAAACTCAAATGATAATTATTAGCATTTAACATGATCCAGTGCTATGCTTTTTCGTATTGAAAATGGAATCTTCTAATTCCACCGAAAGGTGCGGTTAATCTATATTCAAAGGATATTATTCATGATGAAGAAACTACTTGGCGGCACAGCCCTTTTCATTTTAGCTTCCAGTGCATTTGCTAACGAATGTGAGACTACTGTGGAATCAAATGACGCGATGCAGTTCAATACAAAAAACATAACGATTCCTGCAAACTGCAGCGAATTTACCGTAACGCTTAAGCATACTGGTCAACTCCCGAAGCAATCTATGGGTCATAACTGGGTAATGACCACCAAGGCCAATGGGCAAGCGGTAGCAACAGATGGCATGAGTGCTGGACTCGATAATGACTACATTAAGCCTGGTGACGAACGTGTAATTGGCGCTACAGAGATTATTGGTGGTGGCGAACAAACCTCTACTACGTTTTCTGTTGAAGGTCTAAGCAAAGACGAAGAATACATGTTCTTCTGCTCATTCCCCGGTCATATCGGAATTATGCAAGGCACGGTTACCCTTTCTAGCTAAGCGAATGCAATTTGCCGATAGGCAAACGGAAGGCGCACTTTCAATTGTGCGCCTTCAAAATAGTGTTCAGTAATTTAAGAGTGAAGTGGTAATGGATACAGCGCCCCAAACATCGAAAAGTTCAAGAACGTTGGAGCGCGATAAGTCTCGACCACATCTTCTAAGTGGCTTTACTCAAGCTTTCATTAAAAGCACTCTTTACCCGCTGTTAGCTAATAAGCGACTGTTGATGCCGCTTTTAGTTTTAATCCCACTTACTCATAGCAGTACCCATTTTGTAACGCTTTCAGTTTTATCAGACGCATACTTCCAAGTAGCAGCATTTGTTTATGCATCGCTTGCACTTTATTACTTGACCACATTGCGGGTCTCAGCCGATGCTATTGGCAACTATATGAAAACCCACCCCGTCCACGAGGTAGGCCTTTCGGCACTGCTTGGTGCTTTACCCGGCTGTGGTGGCGCAATTATTGTGGTAACGCAGTACACACGAGGTGTTACCAGTTTTGGAGCCGTGGTAGCGGTATTAACCAGCACCATGGGAGATGCGGCGTTTCTATTACTAGCCCAAGCACCATTAGATGCGTTAACGGTAATGGCAGTAAGTGTTATCGTAGGCGCTGCAACGGGATTAGTGGTTAGTAAATTCCATAATTATCGAGCACCTGAAACTGTTGATTCTAACCAAGAGCCCCTGAACACAGATAAACCGAAAGCACTAAGCCATAAAGCCGCTTCACTATCTACAGCATTCTGGATGATTATGAGCTTACCGTCGCTAGCAGTTGCCTTGGCTCTGGCGTTTCAACTCCCCGTTCACAGTTACTTGGCTATCAGTGAGAATACGCTAACACTAATTGGCGCTTCTTTATGTATAGCAAGTTTGGTGCTTTGGTCACTATGTGGTTCTGGAAGCGGATACGCTTCAGTCACCAAAGAAGACGTCATTCCGCCCCCGCCTAAGTGGCAGGAAAAAGCCGCATTAGATACGCAATTTGTATTGGCATGGGTGATACTCGCATTTTTGATTTTCGAGCTTTCTGTTGTCTGGTTTGGACTAGACATAGCGGGAATGCTTAAAGCTATGGGACCGGGCTTGGTCGGCTTGGCTATTGTTATAGGTTTTTTACCCGGCTGCGGCCCTCAAATATTGGTCACCAGTTTGTATTTAAATGGCGCAGTCCCTTTTTCAGCTCAGTTAGGCAACGCGATTAGTAACGATGGCGATGCCTTGTTTCCCGCTATCGCGCTTTCACCAAAGGCAGCCCTTATCGCTACTGTCTACTCTGCCATTCCAGCTTTTCTTGTAGGCTATGGCTACTGGTACCTGTTTGAATATTAACAAGATCATGCCCTAGAAATTATTAAGCTTTTACTTACCAAAACCATGGGCGTGAATAAATCAATATGTGTGGAAAACCTAAGTATACCTAGCTATGTGCTTAGCTAAACTATGGTTGTTAGAGACTTACTCTACATCAACTGAAAGCGCTTCGCTCCATGAGACACTAACCTCATAGTTGCCCTTGCGGGTTTTATATTGATAAACCCGTGTAGTAAAATCGATAGATTCTACATCTATATCCTCTTCGATATTAAGCGTTACGTTAACCGCTTGGAAAAAACGAAAACGATACTTAACGTCTTCAGCAAGTAGGCTTGAACTGCCAGATTCTAGCCTAACAGGCTTTCCATCTCTTTTGCCTACAATAGCAATATCTAAGTTGCCATTTATCACTGCTTTTCTCTGTTTAGATTGCAGTAAGACTAACCTGAGCTGATATGATGTATCGCTTAATTTAAAGATCTCTACCCCTTCAATAGCAAAGCCTTCATCGGTTTTCTCGGGCGCCATAACACGCTCATAGAAGCTTAACAGCTCTTGTTGTGCTTCTAGCTCTTTCTTCTGTTCACTTAACGTTTTTGCGATATTTTCAGACTCGAGTGTGGCAAGTTCCACGGCTACTTCAAGCTGGTTTACTTTCGTCGTTAGCGCATTATTCTCTTTTGACAAAATAGCAATAGTTTCCTTTTGAGCCTGCACTTTCTTGCTGTCGCCTTCGTCAATAATTCGCGCCAGCTTGAAACCGAATCCAATCATGACGAACATGATAAGCGCGACCATCAAGGTCCATTTATAGTTGCCTAATAATTCTTTTAATTGGTCTGTCGTCATAATTTCTTCAGTAAAAAACCACAAAAACGCTAACGCGTTCTAAATATTATGAATTTTAAGTGTTTATGGTAAGCTGCTAGCTACGTTAATCTACTGTACCACAACATGCGCTTGCAGGCTTTAAGAGAGGAGTTAGCTCATCCACGCACTACTATTCAGTTGTGCATGCTGGGCATTGTAGGGGGAACCTGCGCGGCGCTTATTATCATACTGTTTCGACTATGCGTTGAATGGCTTCAAGAAACAGGGGTATCGTCGCTTAAGTCAGTTCTTGCTTACGACTGGTTAGTGTGGCTTATCATGCCGCTTATTAGTGTTGGCTTAATACTATTCATTGCTTTTCTCACTGGCTTCAAACACTACCGCTTGGGTATTCCTTTCGTTATTCACCGGGTAAAATACTATTACGGTCATATTCCGTTTCGAACGACCATCAATCAGTTCTTTGGCGGTATGCTAGCGCTTGCTGGAGGCTTCGTCGTAGGAAGAGAAGGTCCTTCTGTTCATATGGGAGCATCGGGCAGTAGTTTTCTTGGGCAATGGCTTCGTCTGCCCTATAACAGTATTAGAATTCTTGCAGGCTGTGGCATTGCTGCGGGCATTTCTGCATCGTTTAATACCCCTTTCGCTGCCGTTATCTTTGTAATGGAAGTGGTGCTGCGAGAATACAAAATCCATATATTTGTACCTATCATGCTGGCCGCAGCCTGTGGCTCTGTGCTTACCCGTATTGTATTTGGAGAGGTCAACGAACTTTCGTTCTTATCTTTCAATGCCTTTAGCCAGTGGATGTATTTCTATTTAGTACTGTTAGGCATTTTACTGGGTATGTTGGCTGTGCTTTTTAATAGCCAACTTATGCGTGTTATGACCTGGTTCCGACCGGTTTCTATGGTGTGGCGTTTAATACTTGCAGCGCTAATTACCGGTACTATAGGTATGTTCATACCTGAGGCACTTGGGGCGAATTTTATCGATGTAGAGCACTTATTCGATAGTTCACCTGGCGCGCTATTGTTGGTATCTACCCTTGTGTTTAAGGTTATCTTAGCGGTATTTGCTATCGGCCTTGGTATTCCTGGAGGGATCATAGGCCCGGTGATGGTTATCGGTATGCTCGCTGGTGCCGTGCTTTTATTGCCGCTATCCTACTTTATCAACGTGCCTGAGTTCACTAACAGCTTCGCATTGCTTGGTATTGCGGGTATGTTGACGGCGGTATTACACGCGCCTCTCGCTGCACTATCTGCGGTTATGGAGCTTTCTTATAGCCCTCAAATCATTCTGCCAGCCATGCTGGTGATAGTACCTGCTTACGTAACTTCAACGCAGTTTTTCGGCAACCGCTCTATTTTTATACGTCAGCTTGACTATCAGAATCTACCATACGCCATTTCATCTATCCGAGAGGCTCTTGAAAAGACCGGTGTACTGGCAGCAATGAATACAGATTATAAGCTTTTTCACGATGCTCCAGAACAAGCGCTAATTAACTATTTAGAAGGCGATCCGACAAAAATTGTCATTCAGAAATCAAAATTTGAAATAGATGTGCAGTATAAACTGGTCCAATACAATGTAAGTTTGGAACACGATGCCTCCGCGTTAAACTATTATGAAATGGAAGGCATCAGCGCGCAGTCTACGCTGCACGAAGTATACGAACATCTTAAAAATTCGCGCTCTGGCGCAGTTTATATTTACGATCAGGAGCTTAACGATATCATTGGCGTAGTAACCTGGAATATTTTGCAAAGCTTCTTACAAAAGGCACACTACTAATATGTACATTTTATGGTTTAAGGCACTGCACATCTTTTTCATGCTGGCGTGGATGGCAGGGCTTTTCTATTTACCACGACTTTTTGTTTATCACGCCACGACTAAGTCTCAAATAGTTAAAGATGAATTTAAAGTTATGGAGCGCCGATTGTGGCTCTTCGTTACTCCATTCGCCTTATTAACTCTGGCATTCGGCGTTGCGCTTATTGTCAGCTATGGTGGCACCTGGTTTAAAATGTCAGGATGGCTTCACATAAAATTGCTGCTGCTATTTGCTATTTACGCTTACCACTTCTATTTGTTTAAGTTGATGAAGCAGTTCGCACGAGATGAAAATAGGCACACTCCCCGCTTCTATCGCTTTTTGAATGAAGCCCCAGTGTTAATTATTCTCGCAGTTGTATGTCTAGCTGTAGTTAAACCCTTCTAGGGCTTAACTACACGCAGACATCCATAGACAGTAAGGAAGTCAGTACTCAAGGAATTCGTACTACAGTGTGATGCAAAAAAGTTTTTGAATCTTTATGTAGAGAGTGTTGTAGACATCACACATAGCCGCCCGAGAGTCACGATATATCGGGTTTATTGAATTGTTTTTATCGGAATGTTTACCATGGATGACAGTAATCAACACCTCAAACACCTACTACAACAGACGGATATTGCGTTTAAGGCGCTAATGAGAGAGCCAGCCTCTATACTGTTAAATGAGCAATACGAGAAGGCGAAACTTGAGCTAGATAGCTACACGGCTTCGCTAAAACACACGTTAAATCAACGTCACCAACAGCAACGGCAGCGTTAACCAGCTACGGTGAGACCGATTATATTAAGCCTTAAGTAACTTTGTTAAAGGTTTCGAATTGATTGGGTAGTGCTTGCGCCAGCTCTCCGGATAACTTTGTGTAATCTGCGAGTACCGATGGCAACTGCTTAACAAGCATGTGTATATTACTTTCAAGCTGTGCAACTTGCGTTTCGTTTCTGTAGGACAAAGCTAATTCTATATTGGCAAGCGTTGAAAAAAGTTTTAAACAACGGGACAACCTCGCCTCCGCAGGTTCAGCTAGTTTATCCTCTTCTAGTTTATTCTTGTCGTCACTTGTATTCTGTGCAGAGCGCTTATCAAGATGGTTCCAAGCATTTTGCCACACTGGCTCTAACTGCTTATGTACTTGTAAAAGCCCGTTCAGCCAGCTTTCTAGCTCATTTGAAGGCCTCATCACTCCTTTCACTTCTATCGCTTCGGTGAGTTCAATAGATAAAGGTGATTTACTCTGGCGCATTAAATCTAAATGGGAGCGCAAGCCGTTCATCAGGGTATCTGCAAGCTTATCGACATCTTTATCTACTAGCTTGCTATCACTAGATTGAATGAGCCAAGGCATCCATTGTTCGGGCATGGGGATTTCTGGTGCGGCGGCAACCGCAAAGATCATCCCATCAACCTGATAAGCATTCGGAAGTACATTTTTGAAATTGGGATGCGAAACAATATCGCTGATGATGTGTACTGGAAACCCGTCTTTCATCATTACCTTCCTTTTTTAATTTGCGTTCTCTTTCTCGAAACGGTAGTCTGCGCGGCCACTTTGCAGAGGGCGTGTTTTCTGACCTTATACTTCTCCCACATAGTTGGGGTTAGGCACGCAGAAAAAATAAGTCCTTTGCACTGGGTACGCGACAATAGGTTTAAAACCAATCTGTTACTGTATTGGTTTAGCGGTACTGTTGCGTGCTCGCCCACCTATTGTCATGATAGCAAAACTTAACTAAGAGTCGTTGCAATGGCAAAAGATAAATCAGGATATATCATCGCGGCCGCCTTCATTGGCCCTGGAACAGTAACCACAGCAAGCTTGGCGGGTGCAAACTTTGGTTTTCACTTGGTATGGGCGCTACTTTTTTCCATTTTTGCAACCATAGTATTGCAAGACATGGCGGCACGTCTTGGTGTTGCAAGTGGTCAAGGCTTGGCAAGCGCAATGAAAAACATGGCGTATAAGCCATGGCTTAAAAACGCCTTCATTGTACTCATCGTTAGCGCTATTGGCATCGGTAACGCAGCCTATGAATCGGGCAACCTAACCGGCGCTGCAATCGGTCTAGACGCGTTTATCAATTTAGGCATTGGTCAGTGGGCCAGCATATTGGGCACTATCGCAATTGTGTTGCTATGGTCAGGCAGCTACAAGTGGATAGAGACAGTATTGGTTTACCTTGTCTTTATCATGGCGGGTGTATTTTTAGTGACGTTGCTCGTAGCCAAGCCTGATATTGCTGCTATGTTTAGCCAGTTTACTTCACCGCGACTAGACGCAGATGCTATTACCACTGTGCTAGCCCTTATAGGTACAACCATTGTGCCATACAACTTATTCCTTCACGCCAGCCTAGTTGCCAAATCATCAAAAGGACAGGATAAAAATGACGCCGTAATAGCCTGTCGAAACCAGTCGGCTAGAGCAATTAGCATGGGTGGACTTATTACGCTAATTGTTATGGCCACAGCTATGATGGCGTTCTTCAACCAAGCAGCCACTATGGACGCGTCTAACATGGGCGAGCAGCTAAAACCGGTTTTAGGTGACAAAGCACAGTGGTTCTTTGCATTAGGTTTGTTCGCGGCCGGTTTAACCAGCGCCATTACCGCGCCTTTAGCCGCCGCTTATGCCGTAACTGGCGCGCTAGGACTATCTGATGATATGCAAAGTAAAAGCTTTAAAGCTGTTTGGTTCATTATCATTGTAGTTGGGGTAAGTGTTGCAGCACTTGGCTTTAAGCCTCTACCCGCTATTTTGTTTGCCCAGGCAACAAATGCCTTACTGCTACCTATTATCGCAATATTTTTGCTGGTCGTTATGAATAAAAGCACAGCGCTGGGTGAGTTTAGAAACACGTGGAAAAGTAATCTCGCAGGCTTTGTGGTAGTAGGCACAGTGATTGGTTTAGGCCTATATAAACTGATCGGTGTTTTCAGCTAACATCTTTGAGGTGTGGGGTCAGAGTCCTGACTCTGACCCCACAGTTTTTTTAGCTGGCGAGGCGTTGGAGTATGTCTTGAAGCATGGATTTGCTGCAGCCAAAATTGATTCTGAAATGATCCGCTTTGTGGAAATCAATACCCGGAGATGGGCCAACGCCCTTCTCTTCCGCCCATTCCTGTACGTTTTCTACGCCAAGCCCGCTGGCGTCTACCCACGCAAGAAACGTCGCATCGGCTTTTAGCATTTTAAGCCCGTCAATACTGTTGATGGTGTTAAACACCATGTCTCTGTTTTCACGTAAGTAGCTAAGCTGCTGCTGATGCCAATCGTCACACTGAGTAAATGCAGCTTCTGTTGCCGCTAAGCCTAATACGGTTACCCACGGCACTATGCCTGCTGCGGCATTAGTAAATGCCTGACGCAGTTGGCGATTAGGAATAATGGCAAAAGACGTACCTAACCCCGCAATATTGAATGTTTTACTGGCAGCCATAAGCGTTACGCTATTTTCAGCAAGATTAGCCTCGCGGCCTGCCGGGATATGCTGCTTCCCGTCTTCTAAAATAAGGTCACAGTGTATTTCATCAGAGCAAAGCTTAACATTGTTCGCATTACAGATTTCGGCAATGCGGTCCAGCTCCGCTTTTGAAAGTACCGAACCTACAGGGTTCATTGGGTTACAAAGAATAAACAGCTTGCACTTAGGATCCGCAGCTTCTTTTTCTAACGCGTCAAAGTCCAGTGTATAGCGCGCTCCGTTGACTTCACTGATACTATCTAAACGTTCACCGTTCGCGCTTTCTACAACCGTACCTATATCTACTCGCTCTAGGCCGTTTAGCTTTGGCGCCGCCAGCAGTGGCGGGTAATTAGGCGTTTGAATAAGCACTTTATCGCCGGGGTCACAATACGCTTTGCACGCTACGTTGAACGCAGGTACAACTCCTGGTGTCCACACTAGCCACTCGGGCTGGATTTCCCAATTATGCTTATCTTTAAGCCATCGTACTACAGCCTGAATAGCACCAGCGTGATGGGCAGGCAGTATATACCCCATATTGCCATGTTCAACTTGACCAGAGATGGCATCTAAGATTGGCTGAGCACATCGAAACTCGGTATCAGCCACCCAAGCAGGAATGATGTCTTTTCCTTTGTACTTTTGCCATTTGAATGAAAACGTATCTTTTCTAGAAGGGGTATTATCGAATAAGGCGCTCACATTACATCCTGTTGCTCAAAAACTTATGACACCAGTGTAGAATTTTAGCGCCTCATAAACTAGGGGCTTAAGATGAATTAACTCAGATTTGCTATATCGAAATGTACTTTTATAGAGGTAAAGTTTAGGCGCTAGATGAGCAATGGCAAGGTGGACTCTTCCATTTCATACCCGGCTACGGTGAAAGCCTGTTTACTTTCGTTATTGTGTGTTCGTTATTAAGTGGTCGCGTCAGTGAAACCGTACCATGTCAAAAAAGCTTTAAGGCTAACTTGCTTGTGTGACTGCTTCTTTCGACTTTTGAACCAGCTCTTCCATATTCAGGGGTTTAGCTAAAAAGCCTGATACTTGAAGTTTACGTGCTTCAATAACGAGCTCTTTGTTAGGGTCGGCAGTAATAAGCAAAAAAGGGACGTCCAAACCAGACGACTGACAAGTTTTTAAAAGGCTAAGCCCGTCATAATCCGGCATTACTTGGTCGCTTATGATCAAGCTTATAGTGTCGGAAGTTTGTTGCAGCAAGAAATCTCTTGCAAATTTACTACGCGTAAATGGAAAAACAGTAGCGTCTAACTGCGTCTCTAAGGCATCAGTAATAAGGTCTAGCGTAATAGGATCATCTTCAACAACGGCTACAGAAAACACTATCCTTCCCCTCTTGTTAGGTCATTAGCCGTCGATATTACAACGACTTAGCTTACGAGTTAATGCGTAAACATGTACTTGAATAAGGATAGAAGCTCTAAGCATGTTTGACCACTAACCTTTGGTCGATATTTACGCTTTTCGATGTTCACCATTACAGTGAAGTAACTGAGTTGGAGAGTTCGAAAGGAAAACTTTAAACCTTCAAAAGTTAGCGAAGGCTAGCGGCAAATACTAGATTAACAAAGTTCAAACGCTTAATAAAAAATGCCAGCATAAGCTGGCATTTTTAAGATTGTTAAAGTCTTAAAGAGTATTAAGACTTAGGTGCGCGAGATGCACGCTTACGTTCGTTTTCTGTAAGAAGCTTCTTACGAATACGGATAGATTCAGGTGTTACTTCTACTAGTTCGTCGTCATCAATAAACTCAAGCGCTTGCTCAAGTGACATCTTGATTGGTGGAACTAGGGTTTGCGCTTCGTCAGTACCAGAGGCACGAACGTTTGTAAGCTGCTTACCTTTAAGTGCGTTTACAGTTAGGTCATTGTCACGGCTGTGAATACCAATAACCATACCTTCGTACACTTCAACACCGTGACCGATAAATAGGCGACCACGCTCTTGCAAGTTAAACAGGGCGTTAGTTAATGCTTTACCGTTTGCGTTTGCGATAAGTACACCGTTTTTACGCTTACCGATAATACCGCCCTTGTACGGACCGTAGTGATCGAACGTGTGGTAAAGCAAACCAGAGCCAGACGTCATTGTCATAAAGTCTGTTTGGAAACCAATTAGGCCACGGCTTGGAATAATGAAGTCGATACGTACACGACCTTTGCCATCTGGAGACATATCGGTCATTTCAGCTTTACGAAGACCAAGCTGTTCCATGATTGAGCCTTGGTGCTCTTCTTCACAGTCAATCGTTAGTGTTTCGTAAGGTTCTTGTGTTTCGCCATCAACTTCTTTCAGAATTACTTCTGGACGAGATACAGCAAGCTCGTAACCTTCACGACGCATGTTTTCAATAAGAATACCTAGGTGAAGTTCACCACGACCTGATACGCGGAACTTATCAGGGTCTTGAGTTTCTTCAACGCGAAGCGCAACGTTGTGTACTAGTTCGTCGTTAAGACGCTCTAGGATATTACGTGACGTTACATACTTACCTTCTTTACCCGCAAACGGAGACGTGTTTACCTGGAAAGTCATAGTTACAGTAGGCTCATCAACCGTAAGCGGAGGCAGCGCTTCAACTGTGTTTTGGTCACAGATTGTGTCAGAGATCTTAAGTTCGCCAAGACCTGTAATAGCAATGATGTCGCCAGCATGCGCTGATTCAACTTCATGACGTGCAAGACCAAGATAGCCGTAAACTAACCCAACTTTACCATTACGTTTTTCGCCATCAGCAGTAACAACAGTCACTTGTTGGTTTGGCTTAACTGAACCGCGCTTAACGCGACCTACACCGATTACACCCACGTATGAGTTGTAATCAAGCTGAGAAATCTGCATTTGGAAAGGACCGTCGATGTCAGCATCTGGCGCAGAAACTTGCTCAACGATAGTTTCAAATAGCGCAGTCATGTCTTCTTGAGGCGCGTCTGCATCGTGTGATGCCCAGCCATTTAGTGCAGAAGCGTAAACAACTTGGAAGTCAAGCTGCTCATCAGTTGCGCCTAAGTTATCGAAAAGGTCGAATACTTGATCCATTACCCAATCAGGGCGTGCGCCAGGCTTGTCGATTTTATTAATAACAACAATTGGCTTAAGACCTTGAGCAAATGCCTTTTGCGTAACGAAACGCGTTTGTGGCATTGGACCTTCTTGTGCATCTACAAGTAGAAGTACAGAGTCAGCCATTGACATTACACGTTCTACTTCACCACCGAAGTCAGCGTGTCCTGGAGTATCTACGATGTTGATACGGTAGTCGTTCCAGTTAATCGCTGTGTTCTTAGCTAGGATGGTAATGCCACGTTCTTTCTCGATGTCGTTCGAGTCCATTACGCGCTCTTCTTGCTCGCCTCGAGATTCAAGGGTGCCAGACTGCTGTAACAGTTTGTCTACCAGGGTGGTTTTACCGTGGTCAACGTGGGCGATGATTGCGATGTTACGCAATTTACTAATATCAGTGGTATTCATGCTTATATAGAGCCTGTGTAAATCGATGCCAACTTAATTCGGGAATCGAATAAGTCTGCATTAGATTTGTTGCAAAAAAATGCAGATAGAGAAATTTGCGCGGATTGTACAGAAAAACCACGACGTTTGCGCACCTTTTTTTGATAAGAAGTCACTTTTATTAGAATTAACTCTTTAGTTTAAAAAATAGACAATATTATTTGCACCGAATTGAACATATACAGTGGTGGTGTGATACAAAGTGATCTAGGCTAGATGACATAAAAGTAACAATTAAGCACCACCATGGAGCATTGACGCACCCTTCTGGTGCATTGCAATTCAAATGGAAGTGATAGATGCCTGTCCATGCCACAAAAACCGGCATGCTTGTAAATGGCATGATAATCGCTTTCACTTTTGCCACTGTTGGAGTGAAGCTGATCATTCCGCATTTTTACATTAAACCTGGAGGACACGATGTCAGTAGATAAGGCATTAGAACTGATTAAAGAAAGTGAAGCGAAGTTTGTAGATTTACGTTTTACCGACACCAAAGGTAAAGAACAACACGTATCAATTCCTGCAAGTGTTGTTGATGAAGAATTCTTCGAAGAAGGTAAAATGTTCGACGGTTCTTCAATTGCTGGTTGGAAAGGCATCAACGAATCAGATATGGTTCTTCTTCCAGACGCAGACAGCTGCGTAGTAGACCCTTTCGCAGAAGAAACACAAGTAAACATCCGTTGTGACATTGTTGAGCCTTCAACAATGGAAGGTTACGAGCGTGACCCACGCTCTGTTGCACGTCGCGCAGAAGAGTACTTGAAATCTACAGGTATCGGCGACACATGCTTCTTCGGCCCAGAGCCAGAGTTCTTCCTTTTCGACGACGTGCGTTTCCACACAGATATGGCAGGCTCGTTCTACAAGATTGACTCTTCAGAAGCAAAGTGGAACTCAGGTGAAGAATTCGAAGGCGGCAACATGGCTCACCGCCCTGGCGTTAAAGGCGGCTACTTCCCAGTACCTCCGGTAGATTCTGCTCACGACATTCGTGCTGCTATGTGTATGGTTATGGAAGAAATGGGCCTTGTTATTGAAGCTCACCACCACGAAGTAGCGACAGCGGGTCAAAACGAAATCGCTTGTGAATTCAACACGCTAGTTAAGAAAGCGGATGAAATTCAAGTTTACAAGTATGTGGTACACAACGTTGCGCACGCATACGGCCAAACTGCTACCTTTATGCCTAAGCCACTCGTTGGCGATAACGGTTCTGGTATGCACTGTCACCAGTCTATCTCTAAAGACGGCGTGAACATCTTCGCAGGTGATAAATATGCAGGTCTTTCTGAAGAAGCGCTTTACTACATCGGTGGTATCATCAAGCACGCGCGTGCAATCAATGCCTTCGCTAACGCTTCTACTAACTCTTACAAGCGTCTAGTTCCTGGCTTCGAAGCGCCGGTAATGCTTGCATACTCTGCACGTAACCGTTCTGCATCAATTCGTATTCCTCACGTAACTAGCGATAAAGCGCGTCGTATTGAAGTACGTTTCCCTGACCCTACAGCTAACCCTTACCTTGCATTCTCTGCAATGCTAATGGCTGGCCTTGACGGTATCAAAAACAAAATCCACCCTGGCGATGCTATGGATAAAGACTTGTACGATCTACCTGCAGAAGAAGCGGCTGAAATTCCAACTGTTGCAAGCTCGCTTGAAATGGCACTTGAAGCACTTGATAACGACCGTGACTTCCTTAAAGCCGGTGGCGTAATGACTGACGACATGATTGATGCTTACATCGACCTTAAGTCTGAAGAAGTGACTAAGCTTAACATGACAACTCACCCAGTTGAGTTCGACATGTACTACAGCGTGTAATAACACACTGTATAGCGATATATACTAAAGCCCGCTCTGCGGGCTTTTTTTATGTTTGCAATTTAACTACTATGTCATTGTGTCTGCGCTAAAAGTGGCTTATACGTTTGCTTACCTTGGGCAGTAAACTAAGGGCTGCCTTATTTGAGTACCGCTTAAAAGATTTAGCCACAGGCCTCTTATGATAAAAGTAGTAAGCTGGCAGTTTTCAAATACAATGATTAGGTAACAACACGTGCAAAACATGATGCGATATATCTGCTTAACTTCCCTATTATTGTGTTGCAGTAATGGAGTGTTACCTTTGCAAGCCGCTACGCTTGGTTTAGAGCAAGACAATGCGCAGCAAGAACCACTGACGAACGAGGCAGAACGAGCTCCCGATGCATCGACTACGACGTCCCCATCGACTACAACAATCTATAAGGTGGTAGGAAAAGACGGCTCTATTACTTTCACCGATAAGCCGCAAAAAAATGCTGAGCCGCTGGCATTCGATGATAAAACGCAAAACGTAGTTACAGCAGCCAAAGTTGCCCCCCCACCACCGCTTAAGCCTGATGCCCCTAAAGCAAATTATCGCGTAGTTATCAAATCTCCTGCACCAGAAGCAACTATTAGAAATAATCTAGGTGAGTTAATTATTTCTGCGGCACAAACTGGTGCACCCAAAGCGCCCATCTATCGCTTAATTTTCGATAACGCCCCATTTGCAAGCAATAGTTCAGGCGTATTTAAACTTTCAGGTATCCATCGTGGAGCACATACTTACAAAGTTGAGCTAACGAACAATACGGGCAAGACTCTTGCATCGTCTCCAGAACAAACCCTTTACCTACATCAGGCATCGGCGTTAATTAATAACTAATAGCGTGCAACCATTGTTCTGTAAGCGCACCACCGAGGTTCAGTAGACTACATTTGCTTAGCCTCTTACTCGCGCATCGCATCATTGCAAGCTACAATGCACAATTATGGTGCAAAGGAGACGAGCTCGGATGCATTCCACCGAGTTAGAAACACAACAGCTTATAAACAGCCTAAACACAGCGTTGGTAATGGTAGATAACAAACTTACCATTGTTTACGCTAACCACGCGGGTGAAGCTTTGTTCGAAACAGGCTTGAAGCAACTTATCGGGCACCCGCTTCAAGACTTTTTCTTACCGGGAACAATAGAGACTACCCGACTAAAAGCGGCCATTAGAAAAGGTGAAGACTTTACCGAGAACGAAATTAAACTAGCGTTCAGAGACAACCGCTATGTTTCTGCGGATTTGACCGTTACCAACTTACACTTTGACGATGGCCCTCGACTGCTGTTCGAAGTCAAAAAGATTGATCAACAAAAACGAATTTCTCGCGAAAACTTACAAAACGCACAGCATTATGCGGCTCGAGAGCTAGTACGTGGTTTAGCGCATGAGATAAAAAATCCACTAGGTGGCATTCGCGGCGCGGCGCAGCTTTTAGAAAAGGAACTGTCGGAAGAACATAAAGAATTCACCCGTATGATCATTGAGCAGTCTGACCGTCTGCGCAACCTGGTAGACCGTTTGCTAGGACCGAATTCACTGCCTAGATTCGAAGAAAGCAATGTGCATCAAGCACTTGAAAAAATACGTAGTCTTATGCGTTTTGATTCAGACAACCCTATAACCATAGTTCGCGACTATGACCCTAGCATACCACCACTTTTACTAGACCCAGACATGATTCAGCAGGCGGTGCTCAATATAGTCAGGAATAGTATTCAGGCTTTAACCGAGAGCCAAACCCCTAACCCAGAAATTAGGCTAGTTACGCGAATAGAGCGCCAGATGACGATTCAAACAAAACGTCATGCGCTGGTAGCAAAAATAAAAATTATAGATAACGGCCCGGGTATTCCCGCTGAAATTAAAGACACACTTTTCTATCCCATGGTCACAAGTAAACAAAATGGCTCTGGGCTGGGTTTGTCTATTTCACAAACCCTTATTAACCACCACGGCGGCAAAATAGATGTAGACAGCTACCCTGGTCACACTGAGTTCGTAATTTACCTACCAATAGATCGTAAGGAGACAGACGATGACGAATGAGTCTGTGTGGATTGTCGATGATGACAGTTCTATTCGTTGGGTGCTGCAAAAGGCCTTACAAGCCGCTGACATCAGCTGCTTGAGTTTTGAAAACCCTGAAGATTTATTGCTTCAACTTCAAAGCGGCCAAGCCCCCGAAGTCATCATTTCAGACATAAGAATGCCACAAATGGACGGCATGACATTACTGAACGAGGTGCACGCTTCCCATCCGTTGCTTCCCGTTATCATTATGACGGCGCATTCGGATTTAGACAGTGCGGTAAACGCTTATCAAAAAGGGGCATTTGAATACTTGCCAAAACCTTTTGATATTGACGAAGCGGTAACCTTAACCCAGCGCGCCCTTGCTCATGCAAGAGAGCAGTCGACGGTATCCAAATCACAAGTTGAAGACGTTGTAACCGAGATAATTGGTGAAGCACCTGCTATGCAGGAAGTTTTCCGTGCTATAGGTCGACTTTCACGTTCTTCGATAAGCGTGCTTATCAACGGCCAATCAGGTACGGGTAAAGAACTGGTAGCGCACGCACTTCACAGACACAGCCCTAGATCGAGTAAGCCTTTCATTGCGCTTAATATGGCGGCCATACCTGCAGATCTTGTAGAATCTGAACTGTTTGGTCATGAAAAAGGCGCCTTTACCGGTGCACAAGCGGCACGCCAAGGGCGTTTTGAGCAAGCTGACGGCGGTACACTTTTCTTAGATGAAATAGGCGATATGCCGTTAGATGTGCAAACCCGCCTTTTGCGAGTACTCGCGGATGGTCAGTTTTATCGCGTAGGTGGCCATCAGTCGGTAAGCGTTGATGTACGCATTATTGCAGCAACCCACCAAAACCTAGAGCAGCGCGTTGCTGAAGGAAAATTTAGGGAAGATTTATTTCACCGCCTAAACGTTATTCGTGTGCACCTTCCATCGCTGAACGAGCGCCGAGAAGATATTCCTTTGTTAACGCGTCACTTCCTTCGCCGAGCAGCCAAAGAACTTGATGTGGAGGCGAAAAGCATTTCAAAAGAAGCTGAGCGCGTTATGTCTCAGTTACCGTGGCCGGGTAACGTACGGCAGTTAGAAAACGTGTGCCGCTGGCTAACAGTGATGGCAAGTGGACAAGAAGTCTTACCGAGCGATCTGCCGCCAGAAATTCATAGCGATAGCAGTATTGAAAAACCTAGTGCCGAATCGGGTGATTGGCCAGATTTACTTGCGAGCTGGACCGACAAACAGCTTCGCGACGGCCATCACAACATTCTAAACGATGCGATGCTTACATTTGAGCGCGTTATGCTTGAGCGAGCACTCCAGCACACGCACGGTCACAAGCAAGATGCGGCTAAGCGTTTAGGTTGGGGGCGAAATACCCTTACCCGTAAACTAAAGGAATTAGGGGTAAATTAAACCTGCTTCGCTTCTTGAAGTAGCTGAGAAGCCTTTAGCTGAATTAGGCTCTCAGCCAACATCACGTAGCAAGATTAGGGCGGTGTTTACTGCCCTTTAGTCAATAGCGCTGTCATAGCCTGATTAAACAGCCTCACCCACTTCATACTGAACTGTCCTTTGGCACTGCGATTTATCTCGATCACCGCTTCTTTTTTGGAAAGCACATTATCTTCATTGTGCGCTCTGGGGTGCGTCATTGCATCGTAGGTATCGACAATGGCAAGTAGCTTCGCGCCTTCACAGATATCGTCTTCTTTTATGCCTAGCGGATAACCGGTCCCATCCGTGCGCTCATGGTGTTGCATCACTATTTTACGTGCCATGTCCCATTGATCTAGGTGCTCTAACAAACGGGCGCTTTTGTAAACATGAGATCGCATCAGATTAAACTCGATATCAGTCAATTCATCGCCTTTATGCAGCAGCTTTAACGGCATGAAGGCCATGCCAAAATCATGAACGTAACTGGCTACCGCCAGCTGGTCTTCGTCAATTGGATTTTCAGCGACATCGTTAATGTACATGGCCAACTTAGCAATGCGATCACCTCGTCCAACCCAATAGTTAGAACGCCGCTCAATGGTTTGCATAAGATCGCGGAAAAACAAAATATCTTGTTTCTTCTCGCTGCTAATGTCTTTAGGTATACCTGTCGCAGCTAATGTGGGCGGCTTTATTTGCACGTTTTCGGGGTCGTCGCCGTCAGCGACAATGTCTAACGCAGGGTTGAGTAACAACACAGCTTCAGTAAGACGTTTTTCATGTTCAGCAGAATTGTCAGGCGTAACACGACTGATAGCCAGCACTAGCTGGTTGTGAAGATTGTCATCATACTCGGCCTTACCGTCAGCCATTACAGCTTCGACAAAGGCTTTTACCCTGTCCATGGTAAGAAGTACCAAATCACTCATAGTGCTGGTATATGCCACCTGCCCTTTGCGCAAATAATCGAGTAAATCTTCAACATGCTGCAAAAGGGGGATCATAGGAGAGAAATTAACCAAGCCTAAATCGCCCTTAATAGTGTGGATTGAACGAAACAGGGCCCGTTGCAACTCGTTATCTTCCGGCCGAAGCTCTAATTCAATCAAAGTTTGCTCACTTGATTCATAGAGTTCGTTAATTTCCTCCATAAGGTCAGCAAGAATATCTTCTTCTAGGTCGTCTGGAGTAAATGTCTGCATGTAATGAATACCGAGTTAGGTTCTATTAAGCTTTCTATTATTGTAATTCGGTATCGGCAAAATTTCCTCATACTAAAGGTGATAAAGAAGGAACTTTCATAAGTGATGACCGATTAAATCTAAACACTGTAAAAACTCATCGGACAAGTGTACGCTGAAACTTCATCTATACTGCGCGCGTCAATTGTATCTAGGAGTTGTTTTGATCGCTTTATTTCGCATACCGGCACTATTTATCGCCTTTTTATTAATCAACATTATTTTGCTGATCATTTGTATCGTGCGCCCTTTTCACAAAGATAACGTGCATGCTGCCGGTAGTTTGTATTCGCTTATGGCTAAAATAGTGGGCCTCAAAATTATTATAAAAAGAGACCCCGCTGTAAAAACGAACGAGCCCTATGTTTTCATTGCAAATCACCAAAACAGCTTTGACGTTATTACAATTTGTAAGGCAGCACTTCCCGGCGTAGTTACCATCGGTAAAAAGAGTTTGAAATGGATCCCTATTTTCGGCCAAATTTATTGGCTGTCGGGGAATATCATGATCGATAGAAAAAATTCAGGAAAAGCGCGAAACACCTTAGATATTGCCGCTAACCGCATAGCTAAAAAGAAAACGTCTGTATGGTTATTCCCTGAAGGTACCAGAAGTTACGGCAGAGGCATTCTGCCATTTAAACAAGGGGCTTTTCGTTTAGCCAAAACCACGAATGAACCTGTTGTTATGGTTACAGCGAGCAACCTGCATAAGAAGGTTAAATGGAACCGCTGGAACAATGGAATTGTGCTGATTGATATTGCAGCGCCTCAACCACTGACCGAAGAACATACAATTAAAGAGTGGATGGTGCACTTCAATGATGAAATGAAACAAAAGTTTGATGTGCTTAATACACAGGTCGATGAACTGGAAAAAAGCAGGTAAACTTGCGCCTAAATTGCTAACGAGTGTTTATTATGACCCAGTTCGATGAAAGAGAAGAGTGGTACGAGTTTAACCAAGAAACTATTGATGCCCTTCTAGAAGATGGCAGTCAAGCAGATGCCGACTATACCATTGAGCACCATTTCGCCAGTACCGACTTCGACGTATTAGAAAAAGCCGCTGTAGATGCCTTTAAAGCGGGCTTTGAGGTGACTGACGCCGAAGAGCTAATTCTTGATGACGGCGAAACCATTTTTTGCTTCGACGCCGTGGTAGAAAGAAAGCTAGATATTGAAAAGCTTAATGCTGATTCAGACGCACTGTTAAAAATTGCCGACAAACACGATGTAACCTACGATGGATGGGGCACCTATTTTGAACCGCGTGAAGAAGGCGAGTACGAAGAAGAAGACTATCACTTCGACGACTAATTCTTAAATTCCCCGATAAAGCTGAAGGGGTATTAAGT
Organism: Alteromonas sp. ABH4_454; assembly: GCF_056311775.1. Classification (NCBI taxonomy): domain Bacteria; kingdom Pseudomonadati; phylum Pseudomonadota; class Gammaproteobacteria; order Alteromonadales; family Alteromonadaceae; genus Alteromonas; species Alteromonas sp. ABH4_454. The sequence goes on from NZ_CM149972.1 coordinate 4,324,972, forward strand.
TACTCTTCAGCTTTTGTTCATCTTTTTTATTCAACAATGACCCTGTCATTATCGATTGGAAAAGGATGGACAGATGAAAAACTTAGTATCAGCACTTACAGCATATTCTGCTATCGTCACATTACAGCTTGCGTTTTTGTCACCTGTGCATGCAAATACTGATAATAGTTCAGAAGAAAAACAGGTTACCTCAACCGAATTCCGTTACGACAAACCTTTTGTCGCCGATGAATCACTACAGCCGAAAACCACAATTGAATCGGTCAATGATAGTGTTGTCGAGCAGTCTACCGATAAGATCAACGCACAACAAACTACACACGCTCAAACGAATAAACATCAACAACACCTAGGTTTAACCAAGTCATCAAGCGACATTGTAGTAAGTAGCGTTAATGAATTCTGGATTTATGAAAGTTGGGTAACGCTAGAACAAGATATCGATTACGATGGCTATCACTCCACGTTTTCGATTGAATTTGATGCCGACACTATCTTTACTCGGGCACCGGTATACGCTGTATTGTATTTAGGTAAAGACGGTATTTACGATGCCATTCACGTGTCGTCTGAGTTTTATATTTATTCAGAAGATTCAACCGATACATTCACCATTGAAAGCTCATTGGTATCTGGTTTCCCTCCTGGTGAATACGACATACTGCTAGAACTTTACGATGCCGACACTGAAGAGCTAGTGGCATTTACCGATGCCTATGATGACAGCGCCCTTGCCTATCTACCTCTTGAAAGTGAAAACAACGAGTACGTTGTAGAAGATACAGTGGTAATAGTAGAAGAGCATGGCGGTGCTTGGTCGCTACTTCCATTGTTCCTACTAGGAGGCATTGTGCTTACGAGACGCTTAAGCAAATCCGCTCGCCATTAATTTATTCTTTAATACTTATCCTTTCCAAAAGCTGTTTTAAACACAGCTTTTGGCTATTTTTTAAACTAAAGTCTAATATATAAGTTAAATCCTCTCTCTAATTAACGTTGATTCGCAAATGTACAAAGAAAAACAGTACATACTGACGCTTTCAAGTGGTGTAGTGCAATGAGCTTCAACAATGTTAACTTGTTCAATCTATTAGAAAACACACAAATTGGTGTGGTCATTCACAACGCGTCCGGCTCTGTGGAGTATGCCAACCCCGCCGCTGCGTTGATGCTTAATTTCAGCCTTGAAGAACTTAAAGACAAAAGCATGAATGTAGAGACGTGGGAATTCATTGATAGGCAAAACCGACGGATTTCCTATGATGAATTACCCGTAGTTCGCGTACTATCGACGGGTAAACCTGTAGATAATCAAATAGTAGGCGTTATCGACAAAACCACCGAAACGACAGCTTGGTTTAGTGTAAATGCCTACCCTGAGAAACATAGCGTGAAGGGAATTACACCGCCCTTTGTAGTCGTCTACTTTACGAACATCACCAAGAAAATAAATGACTTTTCCTATAAAGATATCGTGCAAAATTCACAAGATATGATCCTGGTGACAGAAGCGAAAAACATCAATGCCCCACTCTCGCCTAAGATAATTTACGCCAATGAAGCTCTCTGTAAGCACACTGAGTATACCTTCGAAGAGTTAATTGGCGAAACACCCAGAATTTTTCAAGGAACCCTAACAGACAAAGCATCTACCGATCGCATTCGCAAAGCCCTTATTGAACAGCATCCGTGTACCGAGACATTATTGAACTATACAAAAACCGGAACACCGTTCTGGGTGCAAATGAATATATTCCCGCTGACTAATGATTTTGGTGAAGTTACACACTTTGCTGCGGTGCAGCGCAATGTAAGCGAGATGAAGTTTCAGTCTGAACAGCTAGATAAAAGAAATTCAGAGCTGAAACGAATAAAAGACGATTTAGAAAGTTTAGTGCACGAACGTACAAGTGAGCTGCGAGATGCAAACCTGAAATTAGAAAAGCTGGCATATTTTGACGCCTTAACCAATATTCCTAACAGGCGAGCGTTTATGGATGCGTTCTCTAAATCTTTAATGTTTGCCAAGCGCAACAACCATGAAGTTCTGGTAGGCATTGCAGATGTTGATCACTTTAAATCAATAAACGACAACCTTGGCCATGGATTTGGCGATGAAGTCCTGACTATCGTTGCGCAAACAATGCAGAGTTTTTTTCGCGCCGAAGACGCAATAGGCAGAATTGGAGGGGAAGAATTTGCTTTTTGCATTGTGCTTCTAAGCCAGGTTTCCCCCTACCAAATACTAGATAGACTAAGGCAGAAAATAAGCAAATTACACGAAACCCAGCCGCTTTTAAAAGGTCATAAAATCACGGTAAGTATTGGGGCAGTGCAAACAAAAGAACTCCAGCAAAAAAGCGCCAAACAGCTTCTCACCTATGCCGATAAAGCGCTTTATAAAGCTAAAAATAGTGGAAGAAATACGGTGGAGTGTAGTCAGGAAGGTGCGAAAATTTCACCAATTTCAGCGCCAGAGCCTTTAGACGATAAATCACGGGAAGCGCTCTAAACTACATCAAAAAAAAAGCGCATACCACTCACTTTAAAAATGCTCGCGCTGTTAAACACTAGGCCTATTAGTGAATCTTATAAACCATCATTCTTCGTAGGTTGAGTTTCTTCAACTTCCACCACCACTTTTTCGACAATCTTCTTACATTTTTTGGTAACAAAATGAAATAAGTGCCAGAATGTATCAAAGGAACGTCTTTATACGGAATTTCTTAATGCCTACTAAGCCTTCTAAAAACAATGACTCTTCAGCATCACGCCGAACTTTACTAAAAGGCGGACTAGCGTTTGGATTAACAGCTGGCATGACACCTTTCGCTATAGGTAAATCTAAGCCAACGCTTCGGGTTATGGGAACCCACGTTACTTTACAGGAGGCTATTCGTCAGCGGGCTATCGAAGACTTAGGTATTAACATAGTGTTTGAACCTGGCGGCAGTGCCACTGTTTTGCAAAAAGCCTCTATGAATCCCAACTCCTTTGATTTATACGAACAATGGTCAAATAGCATTAACGTGCTGTGGCGTGCGAAGGCTATTCAACCGATACAAAAAAAGCGCCTTCGCTATTGGGAAGAAATAAATGACTTAAGCAAAACCGGTAAGCTCACTGAAAACGCTCGCATGGGCGCGGGCGACGCTCCCCACAAGATTCTTAATGTGCAAGGAGATGGCTCTTTGGGTGAGAAGCACACCGATACCATCAGCTTTTTACCTTATGTGCACAACGTGGACTCATTTGGTTACGACACGTCAAAACTCCCCGCTGAACTAAAAGGGCAAGAAGAAAGTTGGGGATGGCTGTTAGACCGTAATTTTTCTGGAAAAGTGGGCATTGTGAACGACCCTACTATCGGGCTATTCGATTTAGCGCTAGCAGCACAAGCTAAAGGGTTCATTACTTTTAAAGATATTGGTGCTATCACAGAATACGAGCTAGACGACCTGTTTAACCTGCTTATAGAGTTAAATCAATTAAATCACTTTAGCGGGTTTTGGACATCGGTTCCCGAATCTGTTGAATTTATGAAAAGTGGCCGGGTTACCATTGAAAGTATGTTCTCCCCTGCGGTTTCAGCACTAAACGGCCAAAATATTCCCGTCACATTTGCAGCCCCTAAAGAAGGGTATAGAGGATGGCACGGCGTCATGTGCCTTTCTTCTGCTACCCAAGGAAGAATGAAAGATGTAGCTTACGAATATATGAATTGGTGGCTTTCAGGGTGGCCTGGTGCGTTTATAGCAAGACAAGGCTATTACATTTCAAACCCTCAACGTTCTGCCGAGTATTTGTCGCAAGCTGAGTGGGACTATTGGTATAGGGGGAAAATTGCCTCCACACCGCTAAAAGGCCCAGATGGCAAGGTGAGTGTACAAAAAGGCGCGCAGCGGACAGGTGGTAGTTACGAAGAGCGCTTTAGCAACGTTGCAGTTTGGAATACGGTTATGCCAAGCTATGAATATAGCTTACAAAAGTGGTACGAATTTATCACTGCATAAAACAGTGTAATACCACATCTTAAATGGAAGAAGGTTCTTTAGGCTTATATGTTATCGTCAATCCGGATACAGCTTATAACAGTGTTAGTTGCCTTAATCGCGCTGATACTCGCCCAAGGTTTTGTGGCACGAAAAAACCAAGAGGTCTTAAACGAAGGGGTTGCGTCTGCTGCGAAAGCCGTCATTGATGTTGGTATAGTTAAAGAGCTTGAGCGGGACGTTGTTGACCTTCAGCGTAATGTTCTGATATTTAAAGAAAATGCCAGTAAGTCGGCCATTACGCGCTTTAGTCGTTTGATGGTTACGATCAACAGTAAACTCGATAAGCTTGCGGTGGTGAACGAACGCGCCGAACAAAAAGATGACAGCAATCAAATTCTCAATAGAATGAGAGAGCATTTGAACGCTTATCAAGAAAACTTCTCTCAGGTTGTTGAAGCACGCTCTGAAAGAGATAACCTCATCGACCAAGGCACAATGTCTGACATTACTCTACTCGGGAGTGAGCTAGATAAGGCTTTAGCACAAGGAAAGGTTTCTGCTGCTTTCGTAGACGATGCCAAGGTCATTCTTATACATACAGAAAATGCGATGCTGAAATACCTGATGAAGCCTGATATGGAATTCATCCAGTCTTTTAATGATGCTATTGACGCTTTGAAACGCTTACCATCTACTGCTTCTCCTGAACTGCAGCAGCGTATTGAGCGCATTATAGATAGAATTAAAAACGACTTTTTTAAGCTGACGCAAATAACACAGGGCAACCTTTTTCTGGTCAATGTTGTTATGGCAGGCTCTGCCAACGAATTTCTCTATTTAAGTGGAGAACTGGCTAAAAAGGTAAGTACCGATTCTGAAGTTATAACCCAGCGTACCTACCAAATAGCAGAGAGCACACAACGCAATGGCGAGCTCTTTTCTCTATTTGCCATTTTACTTGCTCTGTCGGCTGCGCTTTTTTCTACCTTGCGTATCCTTGGCCCTATCCGCTCTATCACTGAAGTTTTCAACAAGCTCGCTCAAGGCATACAAATCTCTAATATTCCTGGCAGCAATCGAAAAGACGAAATTGGCAAGCTAGCGAAAGCCGCGCTTGTGTTTAGTGATAAGAATCGTGAGACAGAAAAGCTGCTCAATGAAGCGCGAACCATGAACTCTCAGTTGGAAAACTTAAATAAAGTTATTACTGAATCTAAAGTTAAAGCCGAGCAAGCTACCGCATCGAAAAGTATGTTTTTGGCCAATATGAGTCACGAAATTCGTACCCCCATGAATGGTATCATTGGCCTGATAGAGCTAGCCCAACAGCAAGAACTATCTCCAACAGTACGAGGCTATCTTGATAAAGCTTCGTACTCTGGGCAAATATTACTGAGCGTTATTAACGACATTCTGGACTTTTCAAAGATCGAAGCAGGTGAATTGAAGATAGAAGAGGTTAGCTTTTCACTGCACTCGCTATTTGACAACCTTATCGCGGTAATAGCGCTACGCGCAAAAGAAAAGAATCTATCGGTTCATTTCACGGTAAACCCCAAAATACCGCCTCAGGTCATAGGCGACCCGCTACGTATTGCTCAAATTATTATGAACATTGGCAACAACGCCGTGAAATTTACCGAACAAGGGCGTATAGATATAGAGTTTGACGGTAACTTGAATGAAAAAGGTAACCTACTAAACCTCATCATGCGAATTGCCGACTCAGGTATAGGCATGAGCCCAGCACAGCTCGATAAAATATTTAAGCCTTTTACACAGGCTGATGGCTCAACTAACCGCAAATACGGCGGTACTGGACTGGGCCTTGCCATTGTCAGCCAGCTTACTGAGCTTATGAATGGACGCCTTGATGCAACCTCGACTATGGGGAAAGGCAGTAGATTCGAGGTTGAACTTCCTCTTAAAGCATTTAAGAATCAGCCAGGGGTATTACAAAACTCTCCACAGTTGCCTACTAATAGCCTTTACGTAACTGAATCGCCGTTACTCCCAGAAGCCTATTGCTCTCAAATTCAGCTGTCGACAGCATCAAGCATGTCGATTGAAAATGCTAAAAATGCTGCTACTCTCCCTGATCATATTATTGTCGACGTTCATGAATTTAGCTCGTTTAGGAAAAATATTAGCTGGCTGAACAGTCTTTTAGAAAGCGGAAAGTCTGTAGGCTTAGTGATGGAGAGCGCTGGTAGTGCCCTGCAGTCTAAATATGATTCGCTGTGGAAAGGCCCTTTAATTATGCATCCTTTCACCCCCGCCCAATTTGAAAGTTTTGTACACCAAATAATCTCAAAAGATGCTAACTATCAAAGTAAAGAATATAACGAGGAACCCGATAGCTTAAAACTTGAAGGGCACATATTGCTTGTAGAGGACAATAATATAAACCAACTCGTTACCGGTGAAATTCTAACAAACCTGGGACTTACGTTTGATATCGCTGAAGATGGTAAGCAAGCAGTACAAAAAGTAGAAAACGCCCCTCAATACGACCTTATCTTAATGGACGTACAAATGCCCGTTATGGATGGATATGAAGCCACTAAGCTGCTTCGCGAAAAAGGCTTTACAGCCGTACCTATCATTGGCCTGTCAGCCAATGCGATGAAAGAAGATAAACAAAACGCGCTTCAATCGGGAATGAATGATTATTTAACCAAGCCTATAAAGCAGAAGTCGCTTATTGCAGTGGTAAAAAACTTTTTAAGTTGACGTTCACAAACAGCGAGCCCTAAATAAATTAACAAATTCTTATATTGCATAAGCTTAGCACCTCTTTTTCAAAAAGACTTTTGCCTCAAAGGTATATAAAAAAATACTTATTTATTCACCTCCATACCTTTATCGTTACGTAAATTTTTAATTCAACGCCATTATTAATAATACTTTTGTCTAATTTTGTTGGCGAAAAAATGACAAGTTCCGTTTTAATTGTGTTGCTCCTGTCGCTCGCTATAAATGCTGCGGTAGGTGGATATTTTCGCATCTTGGCGAAAAACCAATACGAACCTGTCGCGTTCAACTTTTGGGCCGCATCGTGCTTGGTGTATTGCTTAGGGCTAGTCGGCAGCGCGCTCACTATGTTCGCGCCAAGTATAAACGTGCTCAGCACACTCACTGGGCTTCTTTATTTAACGGCCAGCTATTTGCTACTTCATGGCTTTTTAAGTTTTAACATTCAATGTGTACATTCTACCGTCAAACGCACAGGTAACCGTGTTTTTGTAATAGCTATTCTCTCTTTGATTGGAGCGTCTTGGTACCCTGAATTAGTCGAGCCAACAACGTCCTTTTTTATTGCTTTAATGTTTCTATTTTGTTTTCAGAGCTTTCAATCACAGCAATGGAAAACCATTGAAGGTATTTCTGTTCTGATACGAAGCATACTGTTCATTCACTTTATCATAATGGTGATACGGGCGGGGCTTACCACTGGTGTTACCTATTATGGCTTAGTATCTAACTTGCAAGTTTTTATAACGGTTACTGTAGGGCTCCACGTACTACTTTGCCTTGCCACCTCAGCACTTCTCCCATTTATTATTCTGTCAAAAGAAAAAGGCGAATGGGAAGCAATGGCAAACTTCGACGAGTTAACCGGCGTGTTAGGACGTCGCGCGTTTATTCGCACGGTATTGAAAAAGTTGAAGTCCAAAAGCAAAAGGCCTTTCACTTTACTAGTAATTGACATCGATTTTTTTAAAACCATTAACGACAGCTATGGTCATCCTGAAGGCGATAGAGTGCTAAAAAATGTGGCACAGTGTCTACAAGCACAGTTGCGCAAAGGTGACATAGTGGGTCGCTTAGGCGGAGAAGAGTTCGGCGTTATTATCTCTAATCGACATTCTGAGCCCCCTTTTACCGTTGCCGATAGATTGAGAGAATCGGTGTCTTCGCTTGTTATATTCAGTGGCTCTGAAGAAATTAAAGTAACCATTAGCGTAGGTATGTCTTCTTCAAGCAACGTCGAAGATACGTGGAATACACTGTTTAATCGGGCAGATAAAGAACTGTATAACGCAAAAAAAACAGGGCGAAACAGGGTGTCGCCAGAGGTCATAGCAGAAACAACGTTGGTATAGCGACCAAAATATTCATAAAAAAACGCTGCCAAATGGCAGCGTTTTAGTTTTTAGTCATTATGATGAAGCGTATCTAGCTATAGCGCTTTGATAGTCTCGAACTGCTCTTTAAGTTTGGCTAGGGCTTTTTCACCCTCTTCCAACTTACCGCGTTCTTTTTCAATTACCGCTTCTGGCGCGTTACTTACAAACTTATCATTACCCAACTTGCCACGTGTACGAGATACATCTTTCTCGATTTTCTCCATGGCTTTAGTAATACGCGCAAGCTCTGCGTCTTTGTCGATAAGTCCTGCCATTGGGATAAGAATTTCCATCTCACCCACAAGCGCGGTCGCGCTGGCTGGCGCTTCTTCACCGTCTTTTAATATGGTTACGGTTTCAAGCTTAGAAAGCTTATCAAGGAATGCCTTAGCCGCATCAAGACGACGAGCGTCTTCGTCGCTTACGTTTTTAAGTAGCGCATTAAGCGGTTTGTTTGGCGAGATATCCATTTCACCACGGATATTACGAATACCCACGATAAACTTCTTCACCCACTCGATATCAGCAAGTACTTTGTCGTCTTGTTTCGCTGCATCAACTTCAGGGAATGCCTGAACCATAATGCTAGCGCCCTCTTCCACCTTAAGCGCACTTAGTGGCACCACACGCTGCCAAATAGTGTCGGTGATAAATGGCATTAGCGGGTGCAATAAGCGCAGCAGGCTTTCAAGCACATTGATAAGCGTATGACGTGTACCGCGCTTCTCAGCTTCGGCGCTAGCGTCATTGCTAAGCACAGGCTTAGTAAGCTCTAGATACCAGTCACAGAACTGGTTCCAAGTAAACTCGTAAACGGTTTGCGCAGCAATGTCGAAACGGTAGTCTTCAAGCGCTTTTTCAAACTCAACCAGCGTTTGTTGGAACTTAGCCCAAATCCAGCGATCGGCCATGCTAAGTACCATTTCGCCACCGTCGCGACCTGTATCGTGCTCTTCTGTGTTCATCAATACGAAACGCGATGCGTTCCAAATTTTGTTACAGAAGTTGCGGTAGCCTTCAACACGGGCCATATCAAAGTTGATATCGCGGCTGGTTGAGGCCATAGCTGCAAAGGTAAAGCGCAATGCGTCTGTACCGTAGGCCTGAATACCCTCTGGGAATTGTTTACGAGTACGCTTGGCAATCTTCTCAGCCAGTCTGAGGTTGCATCATGCCCGCGGTGCGTTTAGTGACTAGCGACTCAATATCAATACCGTCAATCAAATCAATAGGGTCAAGCACGTTGCCCTTCGACTTAGACATTTTATCGCCGTTCTCATCGCGGATAAGACCAGTAATATAAATATCTTTAAACGGAATTTTACCGGTGAACTTCTTTGTCATCATGATCATTCTGGCAACCCAGAAGAAAATGATGTCAAAGCCAGTTACGAGTACCGAAGACGGTACGAAGGTTTCTAGATCTGGCGTTTCTTCTGGCCAGCCCATGGTTGCGAACGGCCATAGTGCACTTGAGAACCAGGTATCGAGTACATCGTCGTCTTGTGAAAGGGTTACGTCACTGCCAAGGCCGTGCTTTTCACGCACTTCTTCTTCGGTGCGGCCAACAAAAACCTTGCCGTTTTCGTCATACCACGCCGGAATGCGGTGTCCCCACCACAGCTGACGTGAAATACACCAGTCTTGAATGTTGTGCATCCACTGGTAGTAAGTCTTGTTCCAGTTCTCTGGTACAAAACGAATTTCGCCACTTTCAACCGCTTCAATTGCAGGTTTAGCAAGAGACTCAACCGCTACATACCACTGGTCAGTAAGGTATGGCTCGATAACCGCGTTGGTTCTATCGCCACGCGGCACTTTAAGCTTGTGCGGCTCAATTTTAACCAACGAGCCTTGGGCTTCTAGGTCAGCAACAATTTGCTTACGGGCGTCGAAGCGATCTAAACCGCGATACGCTTCTGGCGCATCATCATTAATTTTCGCATCGTCGGTAAGAATGTTGATCATAGGCAAGTTATGACGCTTACCCATATCGTAGTCGTTGAAGTCGTGAGCAGGCGTAATTTTAACGCAGCCTGTACCAAATTCCTGATCTACATAGTCATCGGCAATAACTGGAATTAAACGGCCAGTAATAGGCAGCTTAATTTCTTTGCCGATAAAACCTTGATAACGCTCGTCATCTGGGTGAACCGCAACCGCTGTATCACCTAGCATGGTTTCAGGGCGCGTTGTTGCAACTACTAGCTCACCGCTACCGTCAGCTAACGGGTAGCGCATGTGCCACATGTGGCCGTCTTCTTCTTCGTTTAGTACTTCAAGATCAGATACTGCAGTGTGAAGCACTGGATCCCAGTTAACCAAACGCTTACCACGATAAATAAGGCCTTCTTCGTGTAGTTTCACGAATACTTCGGTTACGGCTTTAGACAGGTCTTCGTCCATGGTGAATACTTCGCGAGACCAGTCAGGAGAAGTACCTAAACGGCGCATTTGACCAGTAATAGTACCGCCACTGTGCTCTTTCCATTCCCACACTTTTTTGATGAAGTCTTCACGGCCTAAATCGTGGCGCGTCTTGCCTTCAGCGTTAAGTTGGCGTTCTACCACCATTTGGGTAGCAATACCTGCGTGGTCGGTACCCACTTGCCAAAGGGTGTTGTCGCCCTTCATGCGGTGATAACGGGTTAAGGCGTCCATAATGGTTTGTTGGAAACCATGGCCCATGTGAAGGCTACCGGTAACGTTTGGTGGCGGAAGCAAAATACAATAAGGGTCGCCGCTACCTGAAGCTTTAAATAAACCCGCCTCTTCCCATGACTTGTAGCATTGCTGCTCGATGGACTGCGGTTCGAAGGTTTTATCCATTACACACTCTCAAATTGAAGCTAAACGCGAATGACTTATGCAGATTTGAACTGCATGTTGCATCCAGCTTGCTGATAGTTTTTGTATCTTACCCGCGCGGCCTGTTTGGCATTCTCGTCCACGGGTACAAAATCGATGATTTGACGATGCTGGTTGGGTGAAGGCACCATACCGGAACCCACGTTTACCACCATTTGTCGTCTGGCTACCTGCTCGGGCTGCCAACAAATTTCCACCGGCGTTCCCGATTGCGGCCCTTCACCATAAAGGTTATGGGGCACAAAGCGGTCTGCCGGGCAGTTGCCATAACAATTCATCAACTTCTTCAGCTTGCGCCTGTGTATCGCACAGCACGCTAATTTTTTGCTTATTAGCAAACGCTGAGGCAATGACTTCACTGGCGCGGCCTGCCACACCATTATCACCGCGGGTAAGTTGATAAAAAATCACTTGTGGCATAAATGATTAGTCCTCTAGCTTGATATCAGCGCGGTTCATTAAGAACTGAGACAGCATAGGCACTGGACGGCCTGTTGCGCCTTTGTTCTTACCACTGCGCCATGCCGTACCGGCAATATCAAGGTGAGCCCAGTTGTACTTCTTAGTGAAGCGTGACAAGAAACAACCCGCCGTAATTGACCCAGCTGGGCGACCACCAAGGTTCGTCATGTCGGCAAACGGGCTTTCAAGCTGCTCTTGGTAATCGTCCCATAGCGGTAAGCGCCATGCGCGATCTGAACTTTGCTCTGATGCATTAAGTAGCTCGTGAGCTAGTGGGTTGTGCGTGCTCATTACTGCTGTTGCGTGATGACCAAGTGCGATAATCGCTGCGCCAGTTAGCGTGGCTACGTCAATCACTAGCTCTGGCTCGTAACGCTCAACGTAGGTCAGCGCGTCGCACAACACCAAACGGCCTTCCGCATCAGTATTTAGTACTTCAACAGTTTGACCCGACATAGTCGTTAGTATGTCACCCGGACGGTACGCTTTGCCATCTGGCATATTTTCACAGCCAGCCAATACGCCAATAACGTTAATTGGCAAGTTAAGCGCCGCGATAGTGTGCATTGTACCTAATACGCCTGCTGCCCCACCCATGTCGTACTTCATTTCATCCATGGCTTCACCAGGCTTTATTGAAATACCGCCTGAATCGAAAGTAAGGCCTTTACCTACAAGCACAATTGGCGCTTGATCAGCTGGGCCACCGCGGTGATGCATAATACTCATCATGCTTTCATTTGCAGAACCACGACCAACGGCAAGGTAAGACTGCATACCCAGCTCTGCCATTTGAGTTTCGTCTACTACTTCGGCGGTTACGCTGTCGTACTGGCTTGCTAATTCTTGTGCTTGCTGCCACAGATACGCTGGGTTGCAGATATTTGGTGGCATGTTAGCTACGTCTTTGGTTACTTTCGAGCCACGGGCTACAGCTAAACCATGCTCAACAGCGCGCTCACCAACAGTAAGCTCGCGACGGGTAGGCACGTTAAATACAATTTTACGCAGCGGGCGGCGAGGCTCGCCTTTTTTGGTTTTAAGCTGCATAAAGGTGTAAAGCGTATCTTCAGTCGCTTCTACAGCCTGACGCACTTTCCAGTAAGTATCGCGACCTTTAACGTGAAGCTCGGTTAAGAAACACACCGCTTCCATCGAGCCGGTTTCATTCAATGTTTGAATGGTTTTAGCGATAATATTTTTGTACTGACGCTCATCTAGCTCGCGCTCTTTACCACAACCAACAAGAAGCACGCGCTCACTTAGTACGTTTGGCACGTTGTGTAGCAACAACATTTGGCCCGCTTTACCTTCAAGGTCGCCACGGCGCAACAAGTTGCTGATATAACCTTCACTGATTTCGTCTAGTTGTTCAGCCACTGCCGTAAGGCGGCGCGGCTCGAAGACACCCACAACAATACATGCGCTGCGTTGTTTTTCAGGACTGCCACTTTTTACACTAAACTCCACGATATCACCTCGCTTTTCGTTGTTTATGGTTTGCACGATGACTAAAATCACGTAACGTTTCGCGCTGCTTTATGTTTTAATACGCAGCATAACTTTTTAGTTCGCTGCAATTCACGCTTACAGACCTATTGAATATAGGTTAAATTTGCGTCAAAACACCATGCAAACGGTTTATGATTGCAGGCAAAACTTGTAAAAACGGTAAGTTTAAACAAAATTGTGCTTTCTTTCACTAAAATTCCTAATTTTCCGGAAGGGCTGAGATGCTGATATTCCGCTATTTACTTAAGGAAACGCTGAAATCTCAGTTAGCGATTTTCTTTATCCTAATGGCAATTTTTGTCACCTTGCGATTTGTGCGCGTTTTGGGCGACGCATCAGACGGTGATATCCCTGCTGGGCTAGTGCTTGGCTTCTTAGGTTTATATGCTCCTATTCTCTCATCTTTGGTGCTGCCTATCAGTGCTTATTTGGGCATTATGCTGGCACACGGCAGGCTGTATGTAGACAGCGAAATGACCGTAATGCGGGCTTGTGGCATCAGTGAATGGTACGTCACACGGGTGATGCTGTTTTTATCCGTAATCATCATGATAGTCACAGGCGCAATCACTCTTTATTTCGCGCCCTTGGCCGCTGAAAACGAATACCAACTACGTGAAAAAGCCCGTAACGAAGCGGGGCTTTCAGCCCTAATGCCAGGTAGATTCCAGCAAACGGGTAACGAAAAAGCGGTTATATTTGTGCACGATGTAGATAGCAACGATAAGCTGCAACGCGTATTTTTATCGCAAAATCAAACGAATGACAGCGAAGGCGATGTACGCGTTGTATATGCGCAAACTGGTGAAGTGGCAAACAACCCCGACGGTACCCGAAACCTTGTATTAAAAGAAGGTGTGCAGTACGAAGGCAAACAATCTGAAAAGGCTTATCGCAAAGTAGAGTTTGACGAATACCAAATTCAGATTGCCGATAAACCAGCAGATGAAACACGCCGGAAAGTAAGCGTATTGCCCACCAGCGAGCTTTGGGAAGACGACAGTATTGAGGCCAGAGCCGAGCTTCAGTGGCGTATAGCCATACCGCTATCGATACCCTTTTTAGTGCTGATTGCGGTGCCGCTAAGCGCAGTCGATCCGCGTCAGGGCCGCTTCGGTAAAATGTTCCCTGCCATCCTGCTTTACTTAGGCTACTTCTTGCTATTGCTTGCAAGTAGACGCGTACTGGAAGATGGAAAAATGCCACCACAATTAGGCTTATGGTGGGTACATACCATCATGCTGGTCATTGGTGTCATGTTAATCGTGCGGGACAGAAAAACTGGCACAGAGCTTCGCGCTTGGATATTGGGGAAAAAGTAGATGTTTAAGATCCTCGATTTATATATCGCCCGTACGCTGTTAGGTACTATTACCGTTACGCTTAGCGTACTTATCGGCTTGAGCGCGCTCATTAAATTTGTAGAACAGCTACGTAAAATTGGCGAAGGCGACTATGACATGCTGGTCGCTTTTATCTACGTTTTACTGAGCTTACCTCGCGACCTAGAACAATTCTTCCCTATGGCCACCTTACTTGGCGGTCTTATCGGTATGGGCGTATTGGCCAGCAACAGCGAACTGGTAGTAATGCAGGCCGCGGGTATGAGCCGTTGGAACATCATAAACTCAGCCATGAAATCCACCCTTGTAATGATTTTACTGGTGATGGCTGTTGGTGAATGGGTTACTCCATACAGCGAAACCAAAGCAAAACAGATAAGAACCGAGGCTATTTCAGGCGGTAGCTTGTTTTCTTCCGACAAGCTGGTGTGGGCAAAGGATGGCGACCGATTTGTGAGTATTGGTCAAGTACTTAGCCAAGACTCGCTTAAAGACGTAAGCATTTTTAGCTTTAATCCTGACTTGTCTCTTGAAAGTATTACCTACGCGAAAAATAGTGCTTTCGATGGCGACGGTTGGTGGTTAAGCGATGTTGAAGTAACTGAGTTTTCAGAGACCAAGGTGTCGGTAGAAGAAAACGAGCGTATGCGATGGAACTCAACGCTTACGCCTGACAAGCTAGGGATTGTTGCCGTTAAGCCAGAGGCTTTATCCATCACTGGGTTGCTAGATTACGTAAACTATCTAGATAACAACGACCAAGATCCCTCGCGCTATGAGCTAGCGCTTTGGCGAAAAATCTTTCAGCCTATTTCTGTTGGCGTAATGCTGTTAATGGCACTGTCTTTCATCTTCGGCCCGCTTCGTAGCGTTACCATGGGCGCAAGAGTTATTATGGGCGTACTCACGGGCTTTGGTTTCTTTATTCTTAACGAAGTGTTTGGCCCTGTCAGTTTGGTATATCAGCTGCCGCCTTTCTTGGGCGCTCTACTACCGAGTTTACTGTTCGCTGCTGTCGCAGGTGTGATGCTTAAACGTTGATAAAGCTATCAGCGATAGGCTAATTAAACGCTCAACGCTTACAAAAAAGAGGCTCGTTGCAGCCTCTTTCCTATGATTTTTTAGCGCCCTACAAGCTGTGTCCTACCAACTTTTGTGGTCGTTCGCTTCTTTGCTCAGCTTCAACACTTCTGTTTTTGCTAAGCGGTCCTGTAGAGATTGTTTGTTTTTAAAATCGAACAAAACAAGTAATGTCCCTAAACCACCCAATGATGCGACAAGGCGAATGAACAAACGCGGCCATGTCATAGGCTCTTCAACTGTGCTGTAAATTCGTAACCGCCAAGCACGCATGCCAAGTGTTTGCCCGCCTCTGCGCCAAAACCACAAGAAGAAACCCGCAATCCATAAGCCTACCCAGGTTTGAATAAGCAGTTTATAGCCAAAGGATGCTTGTATAAGGTCAGCGGGTTCAGCATAACCTTGTAAATCAAGCGCACCATTTTTCAACATAACCACCAAGGTTACTATCATCACCATAGCCGCACACATACCGACAGCAGTAGCCACTAGCGTATCGTAAATCATGGCCAACAAGCGTCGCACAAACCCTGCTCGCTCAAGGGTTTCACTTTCTGAGTCTGCGCTACTCGCATTTTCATATTCAGCAGTCGTCGACGATTTTGGTGCCGGCTGCCTTTTCTTAACTTTCTTATCGTGTCTTGCCACGGGTATCTCTTCACATCATCATTTTCAATACATATTTTGACACAAGCGCCCTATAGCTTAAACACAATAAGCCACACTAAACGTCATTTAATAAAGTGATTGATAAACCGATAACTGCACTGTTATTAAAAATAATGCATCCAAGCATTCAATTCATTCGTTATTGTTATTAAAACGGATAACGGAAATCTTAAAGTGACCACATTAACTTTCGCAAAAACACTAACTGCTAGCGCTATATTACTCGCAACTGCGCCCACACTCGCCCTCGATGACCCAGAAGGTGATATTGAACATATTCGGGTACGCGGTGACTCGTCGGTCAAAGACGGTGAATTTATTTCTGCTTCTCAGGGATGGGTGTCGGGTGACACTATGATTGACCGACCAATGCTTCGCGCTGGTGAAATATTGGAATTTATTCCGGGTATGATGGTGACGCAGCACAGCGGTTCAGGAAAAGCCAACCAGTATTTTCTTCGCGGTTTTAATCTTGACCATGGAACCGATTTCACCGTAAGCGTTGATGGAATGCCGGTCAACATGCGAAGCCATGGACACGGTCAAGGCTACAGCGACCTGAACTTCATCATTCCTGAATTTATCGACAACCTTAGCTACTTCAAAGGCACCTATTACGCCAACATTGGCGATTTTTCTAGCGCAGGCGGCGCAATTTTTAATTTGAGAGATTCCCTTAAAAACAACCAGGTATTCTTGGGCTTAGGTGAATATGGATTCAAACGCGCCGTCGCACTAAACCAGTTTGAAGCAGGAGAGAGCCGTGTCGTTACAGCTTTAGAATATCAAACTTATGACGGCCCATGGACTGATGTAGACGAAGACGTAAAAAAGAAAAACGCACACATTCGTTATATTACGCCCTTGCTAGATGGCCAGCTTACCATAACAGGCATGGCTTATGACAATAGCTGGAATGGCGCCGACCAGGTTCCAGAGCGCGCTATTCAAAGCGGCTTAATAGACCGTCTTGGCTCTATCGATACTCAAGTTGGCGGTGAATCCTCTCGGTATAGTTTATCTGCAAACTACACCAGTGATACATGGAATGCTTCGCTTTATGTCATAGATACCGAACTTAGTCTGTTCTCTAATTTTACCTATTTCCTTGATAACCCTGTTCGAGGCGATCAGTTCGAACAAGCTGACGACAGAAAGATATACGGTGGCGAAATATTCACTACCCTGCCCTTAGCCATTACCGATGGCAGTAGTATTACCCTTGGCGGCCAGTGGCGTTTTGATGATATCGATAATGTAGGCTTGTACCGCACCCAAAACTTAGTCCGCTTTGGCACTGTCCGAGAAGACGAGATAGACAGCAATAGCTATGCACTTTTTGCTCAGTCCAATATTTTTCTAAATGATAGATTAAGCCTGTCTTTAGGCGGTCGTTATGATTATTTAGATGTTGACGTAGATAGCGATTTAGACGCTAACAGCGGTAGTGCTGACGATGGTATTTTTACGTTAAAAGCAGGTCTTAAATATTTGCTGTCGGAACAGCTCACCGCATTTGCCAATATCGGTCAAGGCTATCACTCAAACGACGCGCGGGGTGCAACTATTACTGTAGATCCGGTAAGTGGGGATGCAACCGAAACTTCACCGCTATTAGTGAAGTCTCTTGGTTATGAAGCCGGGGTTAATTTTACCGACAACAGAACCTATAACGTTTCCGCTGCATTGTGGCGACTAGAACTAGATAGTGAACTGGTTTATGTCGGCGACGCAGGCTTCACTGAAGCGAGCCGACCATCAGAAAGACACGGTATAGAAGTAAGTGCCTACTACTGGATTAATCATCATTTAACAACTGACATTGAAGCTGCTTGGACAAAAGCAAGATTCAGCGACAGCGTAGAGGGTGAAGGCCGCCATATTGACGGTACAGTTCCGGGCGTTGTGAGCGCGGGCCTGACCTATTTTCAAAACGGAAACCAGCTTGGGTTTAGCTATACGCTGCGAGGTCGTTATTTAAGCTCTCGCACGGTGGAGAGTTTCGATGAAGTTTCGCCGCCATCAACATTTTTAATGAATGCACAGGTCGCTTATCGTCAGCCTATGTGGGACGTTACTTTAGAAGTGTTAAATGCCCTTGATAGTGATGATCATGATATCGACTACTTTTATGCGTCGAGACTTCCTGGCGAGCCTGAAGAGGGCATAGAGGACTTGCACTATCACCCGGTTGAACCAAGAAACGTTCGCCTTACTGTTTCCTTGAAATATTAGCCGAGCAGAAGTTTTTAATAACAGCGGCGCAGGCCCTTTTGGCGCCGCAATATTTTATGTAAATGTTTAAAAAGCGTGCTAGTTTAAATACTTAGAAGCCGCACTTTTCAATAGTAAGTCTCATTGTGAAAATGGTGCCATAACAATAAAAGGTAGGAGCAACGATGGAACATGAAACTTTGTTCCCTTTGCTGTGTAAAACAGCAGACGGTGACAAAAAAGCCTTCGCAGAGCTTTATAAAATAACCAGCCCACAGCTTTATGCAGTTGCTTTAAAGCTACTAAAACGGCCAGAGCTTGCCGATGAAGCCACACAAGATGCTTACATTAAAATATGGCATAACGCTGGCAATTATCAGCGAGGAAAAGGTACGGTGCTAACTTGGATGGTAAGCATTGCACGCTATCGAGCGCTGGATTTAATTCGCTATCACAATGTAAGAAATGAAGTTGAGCTGAACGATGATGCACCATCAGGAGTAGAAAGCGCACAAAATGTTAAACTGGGTGCAGAGCAAGCTAGATTAGCCGCGTGTTTGGATGAATTAGACGGCCCTCAGCGCCAAGCCATTCACTTAGCTTACGTTAACGGCATGTCTCACCAGGAAGTGGTGAGTCACTTGGCCTCGCCCCTTGGTACAATTAAAAGCTGGATAAGACGAGGCTTGCAGAGCTTGCAGAGGTGCCTGTCACTATGAATTATTTGAAAGAAGAACGACTTAATGCACTGGCAGCGGAATACGTTGTTGGTACCCTCAGAGGTAAAGCGCGTACACGCTATCAAAAGTTAATGATGCAATATCAAGCGGTGAGCGATGCAACGGCCCAATGGGAACAATATCTAACCGGCTTTGCGGAGACGCTCCCGCCTGTAACGCCGCCAGACAACGTGTGGGAAAACATCCAAGTAAAACTTGGACATAAAGCCGCTAACGACGCAAACATAGCTAGCGATACACAACCCTCCAGTAAGTCTGGCGAGGTTATTGACTTTGAGAAAGAAAAGCAGAAACGCTGGAAAAATTTATCGTTTATATCTACGGCTGCTGCAATGGTGTTAGCCGTACTGCTTTTTGTTATGCAACCTGCGCCTGCCCCAGAGGTTTCCCATATCGCCGTAGTCAACAACGCTGATAACACGCCACTGTGGGTGATAGAGGTATCTGACACGACCATGAATGTTAAGGTTACCGATGCTTTCGTGGCTCTAGCAGACAAAGACTACGAGCTGTGGATGGTACCGGCAAACGGTGAAGCGCCAATTTCCCTTGGTCTAATGCCTGAAGCAAATGGAGATACCAGGGCAACACCAGATATACTGCTAGATCAAAGCATCATGGCTTTGGCAGTGAGTTTAGAAGCGCCTGGTGGCTCGGTAACGGGTGCACCGACCGAAGTACTTTACATAGCACCCATTGTGTCTGTGTAGTTTTAAACACTAAACTTTCCGTCAAAAGGCCACAATCTGTGGCCTTTTATTTTTCTATCGCTGCTTGCTTAGTTTTCACCAGTAGTCTCTCAGGGCTCTCTTGCTCTTCTAACTGCTAACGCTTTTTCGTTATTCCTTTTCCCCCACTACCTGCTTTTACACTTAACTAAAATTTTATTTTAATTTTTTTAAAAACTTTTGCATCCAACATGAATTCTCAGACGTTTAACTTTTGAACTCATAAAAAAACAGAGAGACCCAACATGATCCAATTCAAACGCAAAACTTTACCATTGGCTATTGCCGTGACATGCGCCGCCGTCACTGCGGGTGCAATTGCATCAAGCCACAGAGAAGCACCGAACATTACCCGTCACCCAGCCTTAGATAGCACAGACTTTTACGCTTTTAACAGTTATGAAGAAGGCCGTGAAGACTATGTGACTTTCATCGCCAACTATATTCCACTGCAAGATGCCTACGGCGGCCCTAATTATTTTGCGATGGATCCGAACGCGCACTATGCCATCCATATCGATAGCGACGGCGACGCGGTTGAAGACTTAAGCTTTGTTTTCCAATTTAACAATATGCTCGCTGCAGATAACGAAGGTATTGCCCTGCCAATAGGCCCTGAAGGCGATCAAAAGATGGTGAAAGTGCCGCTTAAAAATGTAGGTGGTATAAGCGCAGATGATTCAAGCGCAGCGAATTTTTCAGAAATGTATAGCCTTACGATGGTAAGCGGTGACATGCAAACGGGCACGCGCACTACGCTTACCCCGGCCATGGGCGATATGTTCAAAAAGCCCCTTGATTACATTGGTAACAAAACTTTTACCAGTGAAGCTGAATACGCACGTTATGCTGAAAGCTTCATTTACTCATTCAGCATCCCTGGCTGCGATGATATGGCCAAAGTATTTGTTGGCCAGCGCAAAGACCCCTTCGTTGTTAACTTAGGCAAAACCTTCGACTTGGTCAATTATGTACCTGTTGAGGGCGATAGCGCACCGGGTGCAGGCGATGGCGAGGGCTTCCCTGGCGGCATTACACAAAGTGCTATGAATGATGACTTAGTAGACAAAAACGTGACTGCTCTCTCTATTGAAGTACCAAAGGCTTGTGTTACCGGTGAAGGCAATGGCGTAATTGGTAGCTGGACCACGGCAAGTTTACCTCAGGCGCGCATTCTTAACCCAGATGCCACGTTTGAGAAGCCAGAAACCAATGGCGGCGCAATGACACAAGTGTCTCGCTTAGGCAGCCCGCTAGTTAACGAGCTTGTTATTGGTATTGGCGATAAAGATAAGTTTTCTAGCTCTCATCCAAGTGCAGATGGTCAATTTGCAGATTATGTCACTCACCCATCGCTGCCAGAGTTGCTCAACATTCTGTTTAAAGATGCAGTGAATACCACACTGGGTACGGATATTGAAACCCTTGCACCTACTAACTTCCCGCGTATGGACTTGGTGACAGCCTTCCTTACTGGCTTCCCAGGTGTTAACCAGCAAGCTACGGTTACAGCGTCTGAAATGCTGCGCCTAAATACAGGGATCCCAGCAACTCCAGCGGAATCACAGTCTACCTTCGGTGTAGCAGGCGATGACTTAGCAGGCTTCCCAAATGGCCGCCGCCCTGGTGATGACGTGGTTGATATTGCGCTTCGCGTAGTAATGGGCCGTTTATGCTACCCCATTCCTGTTGCAGGCGAAGACACAGACCTTGGCCTTTGTGCACCTGAAGACGCGAGTGTAGGTAATGTACCATTCACTGATGGCGCGCCTGTAGATGCGAGCATGATTGATACATCATTCCCTTACCTAAAAACACCACTTGCTGGCTCTGAATAAGGAGATCCATCATGTCTACGAAGATTAGGTTATTAAATAAGCTCAGTGATGCAACTGCGCCTAAAAAGCAAACGTCAGGTAAACGTCAACAACACCGTATGTGGATTGCTTCAGGGTTGGTATTAGCACTTTCAGGTTGTTTCGATAGTGACGACGATAACGACTATCAAGCCCCAGAAGAAAATGCTGCGCCGGTAGCCGTTGATGAAATGTTGACGACACAAGCGGATATTGCGATTGATGGCACCTTGTCAGCTACCGATGCCGATGGTGATGCGCTTACGTTCGGGCTTGGTGAAAACGGTACGTTAGGTAATGCAGAAGTTAATGCTGATGGCAGCTTTACCTACACACCTAACGCTCAGGTAACAGGAAGCGATAGCTTTACATTCACCGTTTCTGACGGTGTTAACCCAGAGGTTACGGCCACCATTAGCGTTACGATTGAGGCACAGCAGGTATCGCTTTCTAGCTATACACGCGACGCCTTCAATCAAGCGCCAACGGATGATCCATTACCAATAAATGGAAGGGAGTTCATCCAAGATGCTGACGACTCTACATTTGATGACTTGTTGATAGACCAATAACACGCATCAAATAACAGGAGTTTGTTAGCACATAACCAGTGTCAACCGTAAAGCCAAGGAAGGCTTTTTTTAAGGAAGTAGCAATGAAGTTTATCAAGTACTCTGCTCTGAAGTTCATTTTGGCGAGTACATCACTAACCCTTTCGACTTTTTCAATATACGCTCAACAACAAATCTCTGATATCAATACTGTAATAGCAAGCTGGGAGCCTGAACAGTTATCAATAACAAGCTTGAATGAAGCAGAAAAAGTGCTGTCATCAAGTCGCTATATTTCCGCAAAAGGAGACGAAAGAGAGCGGGTGGCTCGCTTCGCCAACTCTATGCGAGCAAACTTCACATCGTTAAATGCTGGGCAGCAAGAACGCCTAGTAATCTTAGAGGCTCGCTTGTTACAAGGCACTCATAGGTTCGAAGAAGCCAAGCAACATTTAAAACAAATTGCCTACTTTCGCTCGCCGGCCGCTTACTTACTTATGGCTGATATTGCCACGCAACAAGGTGATGTTAAAAAAGCAAAAGAAAACTGTGAAAGACTGGTAGGGAAAACAAGCTTTCTCATTGCATTTACTTGCATGGTAAACGCAGAGTTTTCCCAGAACGCTCAAGCGAGGCTGCTTCAAAAACTGAAGGCCTTTGAAACTTATATCAGTAATGCTCGGCCTTCTGAACGCCAGTGGTTTTATGAAGTACTTGCGGATATGTCACTGCAGCTTGGCTACCCTGAAGCAGCGCTTGAGTATCTATCACAAACAGAGTTTGAAAAGCTTCCTATAAGTGCCCTGTTAGTATGGTCAGACGCTAATTTTCAATTAAAAAATTATGAGGCTGTTACCACCACGCTCGCCCGCAATGTACCCGATATCAAAAAAGCAGATGACGGCTTGCTTTTGAAATGGGCTATCGCAGAACGTGCCCAGGGTATCACGTCCTCAACGGTGCAATCTCAACTGTCAAAAAATATGGAAATTAGAGTGTGGAGAGAGGATAGCTCGCACGCGGCACAAGTTGCCACCTACTTTTTAGAGATAGAGCAAAATTACCCGCAGGCCCTCAAGTTTGCTGAAATCAATTGGCAGTACGCCCAAGCATTAAGTGACAAAAAGCTTTTAGAGCGTGCCCGCAAAGCTAATGGTGAATCAACCAATGCTTAGATCTTTCAACTATTTCAGCGAACGAACCATGATAAGATTTATTGTATTTTTCATAGTAGCGTCTTTCAGTTTTCCAACCCTTTCTCACGAGCTAAGCAACGGTTATTTAACCCTAAAAAATGATTCTGGCGAGACACTTTCAGGCGAGCTTTTGTTAAAACCCAAAGACATAGGGCAAGCTGCCGGACTCGATACCAATAATGACGGCAATCTGACATGGGGTGAAGTGAAAAGAAACCACAATCTAGCGAATGATTACATTCAAAATCACCTAATAATTCGTGGTAGCGAGACACGGTGTACAGTAAGTCTTGCATCACCTTCCATACGTGACATATCTGCGGAGTCATTATTGGTATATCCACTTTCGGTGAATTGCGCTTTTTTAAACGAAGTGTCTGTACGTTACACAGGTTTAGTGAGCGATTTTCCTACACATAAACTGCTTACTTCCGTCACCCTTAATGAACAAACAAGTGTGCATGTACTTGATAGTGAGCAAACTTTCGTATCTGTATTTCCTAAAAATAGTCACTGGATTTCACAGTTTAGCGAAATGGTTTATCAGGGTATTTGGCACATTTTTATTGGGTTAGATCACATACTGTTTTTAGTCGCGACATTGCTGACCGTTAACTTACTTAGAAAAAGTAAACGTTGGGTAAAAGAAAAAAGTATTAAACGGATTGTAAAAAGCACGGTGATTTTGGTAAGCACTTTTACTTTAGCGCACTCAATTACGTTGACCCTTACAGCTCTTGATTTAATAACGCTTAATAGTCGTATTGTTGAACTCGGCATTGCGATTTCGGTGGCCATTACTGCACTAAATAACGTGTACCCCGTTATCATGCGCTTGGGATTTGTTACTTTTGGATTCGGCCTACTTCACGGGATGGGATTCGCAAGCGTGTTTAGCGACCTAAATGCCCAGTCAGGCAGTTTGGTGATGAACATGCTTGCATTTAATTTAGGTGTAGAAATAGGACAACTTGCCATAGTTGCACTGCTACTTCCCATACTTATCCTACTTAGAAACGTCAGGTTATATTCGAAAGCCATTATGCCAATTGCGTCATCAATTATTGCGGTTATAGCGATTAACTGGACGTTGCAGAGATGGTAGCAGCGGCACACCTAGTTATTAATTGAGAGATAAGAGTAAGCTTATACTGAGTGACAAAAAAATAAGAAATGACTAAAGCAGCGCGCGCCTTTGGACAATCTTTCGGCACTTAGCCATAAAAAGCACAAAAAGTAGTTGTATAGGCGCGCCGCATCGCTATAATGCCAAGCATCAACACCACGTTGATGTCTATACACTATGCCAGTGTGATGGAATTGGTAGACATGGCGGATTCAAAATCCGCTGCTAGCGATAGCGTGGCGGTTCAAGTCCGCCCACTGGTACCATCTCTTCTTTTAGAAGCTGATACTGAAACCGACTTTTGAGTCGGTTTTTTTTGCCTGAATTTCAGCAAATCGCCACGCAAGCGTGTCGGCCGAGTGTCGGTCCAATCAAAGCCCGCCCGCTGGTACCATCTCTTCTTTGCAGAAGTAGATACTGAAACCGACCTTGAGTCGTTTTTTTGTTTCTGGAATAAAGTTTATACCAAAGAAGCTATTACTGCTCTAGTTCAGCATATCCGCGTAGCACGCTCTTCAAACATTAAATTTAAGACTCGACAACATTTGGTTTAGTTGATTATTTAGTTTGCGTTAATCGTTATTAACGTTATCTATTATCTAGTAGTCTACGTTATAAGAAACTTTTAAATATCATCAATTATAGTATGAAGCGCCTGTATTGATGTGTAAAAAGGTTAAAAGATCAAAACGAGAACCTGTCTAATGAGGTTGAGTCGATTCAGACTTCCAAGCGAAAGCGCTCCGTTGCCCGATAGCGAGACCGATTTCCAGCAAATGATTCACTCAACGGCTTACATTGGACTGAGTGTAATTCTGCACCACCAACTTCAGTTGCAACGAAACACATTAACATCTCTAAATTTTCATTAAGGAGGACTTGCATATCGTTGAACCAACCGCAAGAGTAAACGATTACTAAACTTCCAGCATTTTAATTGAAACTTTGATTTGGTATTCTCACTTTTCGAACAATTGCAAAGCCGAATCATGAATAAAAACTCAATCAAAGAAGCTGCAAGACTCGCTGGAGTTTCTGTAGCCTCTGTTTCTCGCGCATTAAATGGTAAACCCGGAATTTCTGAAACAACACGTCAGAGAATAATTGATATTTGCAATGAGCTTGATTATCAGCCATCAGATGCAGCAAGACGTCTAAAGTTTGGCAAAAATAGTCATGTTGCAATCTCCCTAGGCAAAAGTGACAAGCCGCACGGCCACTACATATCCTCTCTATTCGAGAGCATTCATACGCTTCTAAGCAAAGAGGGGTTAATCGTAAATATTTATCCTTATGACAGTTTTGATAGCATGGTAAGAGATACAAGTGGAGTAATTCTTACTGGTGTCGAGGAAAGTGATTCAAGAGTGGCTAGCCTCAAAAAAGCGTCTTTGCCTTTCGTATCTATCGGTCAGGTTGAAGGGGAATTCTGGGTGTGCCCAGATGACTATCAGGGGGGGCAACTGGCGGCCTCACACCTTTTAAATCAAGAGTGTCAAGAATTTCTCATAGTTGAAAGCGCATTAAGAAGCAAAGGGACTAAGGCTCGAATTATGGGGTTTCAGAAATCCATTCAAGAAAAAGGGTTTGTTGCAGGTCAACTTTACATAGATGATTCAATGGCTGTTGAACTTCAGACTTATCGAACCCTAATGAAAGTTTTCAAAAACAATTCGTCCAAGTTTGACGCCATTTTTTGTGAAAACGACGATATTGCATATGGGGCCATGCTCGCTTGTAAGGACTCTGATTTATCTGTCCCAGATGATTTGAAAATCGTTGGGTTCGATGATCTTCCCGGCATTTTTGAAACCATAACAACGGTACATCAAGATATTAACGAGATCGCTAAAAACGCTGTTGAGCTTTTAGATAAAGCTCGAAACGGAGACGCACCAGAGAGTAGAGTATTGCCAGTGAACTTGGTTATTAGAGAATCGTCTCGCATACAATAAAAAATAACACTTGAACTCATTACGTAAACGTTTACTATGCGTTAATAACTTTCAATATTTAACGGATAGGAGGCTTGCCTACGTGATCCCTCTAAAGAAAAATTTTACTTATCTTATTCTCAATGATGAAGGTCAAATTAACAGTAGACATGATGCCGCTATAGCATGTTCAGAGTCTGGTGGATACGTATTAGACACCCGTGTAATAAGCCAGTACGAATGGAATTTTGCAGGATTCGAGTTGTTACACACTAAATACATCGGAAGTAGATGTATAAAACAGTATTTCAGCAAGTTCGAGAAACACAAACAAAGTCTGATGATCGTAAGAACATTATCTGTAAAGGACGGTGGCTTTACAGATGAGTTAGAGTTGATTAACGATGATTTGGAAGACCATACTTTTTTAGCGGAGCTCAAACTAGATAGTGACTTCATCGATATGTTTGAAGTTCGTGGACATGTACCAAGTGAGGGTGTCCGAGACGTATATCATCATCAGTCTAGCAACCGCTATGATGCTCACTATATTGCGCCTGATGATGTAAAGTCCGAAGTTCAATTGGAGCTGGAAGGTTTTAAATTTAACGAGCAAATGGCAATAGCTGCTCGGTCGAAGCGCCTTCTTAAAATAAATGCAAAATTTACTTCAACATATTCAATTGCATCAACTATTCAGGGTATTCCTGAAGACTGGTTAAGTAGTAAATCGATACCAGATCATACGAAAGTTTACAGGCAGGCAGAGAGAGATCTGCATGATCTGTTATTATCAACCGAACACGGCCTAACTATAGCAGCGGGGATACCTTGGTTTGTTACACCCTTCGGTCGCGATTCAATTATTTCTTCGTGGTTTCTCTTGAATACATACCCTGATTTAGCCAGAGGGACGCTTCAGTTTCTTGCAGCAAATCAAGGTACAAAAATTGATGAATATCGTGATGAGCAGCCTGGAAAAATTCTTCATGAGCAGCGGTACGCAGAGTTAAGCCGCTTAGCAAAACTTCCGTTCTTAACGTACTTTGGAACTGCAGATGCCACGCCGCTGTTTATTGTTCTTTTGCACGATTATGTCGAGAAAACAAAAGATTACTCTCTAGTTGATGAGCTTAAGGACAACTGGAAAAGCGCATTACATTGGATGGAAAAGTATCAAGACGAAAGAGGGTTAATCGTTTTTCGCGGCAACACTAAAGGTTTGACGGTACAAAGCTGGAAAGACTCACATGATTCATTGAGTTATAAAAATGGGAAGCTTGGTGAAGGAGCACTAGCAGTAGCCGAAGTACAGGGTTACGCTTACGCCGCGTACTTAGCTGCCGCGAATTTCTATAAACATGAGAACGACACTAAGCAAGCTGCGTATTACAAAGAAAAGGCTGACAAACTTCAACACTCCTTCGATAGCTTATTTTGGATGCCCGAGCACAATAACTTTGCTATAGCTGTGGACGAACATAATTGCCAATTAGATGTAAACAGCTCAGATAGCGGCCATTTGCTTTGGTCAGGTATCGTATTGGACGAAAAAGTCGATGTTCTTGTAAATCGGTTATTCGAAGAAGATATGTGGAGCGGTTGGGGTTTAAGAACTTTGAGCACTCAAGAATTACGCTATAACCCAATTTCATATCACAACGGTTCAATCTGGCCTCATGACACGGCAATTTTTGCTGCTGGACTCAAAAGATATGGGAAAGAGAAAGAGTTTGGTGTTGTAAAGTCAGCTCTAGTGGATGTTGCATCTTCTCAAAAAGATAGACGACTTCCTGAGCTCTTCTCTGGTTACCCTAGAGGATTAACGCCTATTCTGCCTTATGTAGAAGCATGTAGACCACAGGCATGGTCTGCGGCTGCTCTCGTTTACCTTATGAACGACGGAGAGTGAATAAGTGTCGAAGTCTGAAAAGTACCGTCCCTCGCTACACCTAACCTCGAGTATTGGTTGGATTAATGACCCAAACGGGCTCATTAAGTTTAAGGGGAGATATCACCAATTCTATCAGTATCACCCAAACTCTACACTTTGGGGGCCAATGCATTGGGGGCACCAATCCTCATTAAATTTAGTAGATTGGGAGGAGCATGAAGTCGCCCTCTACCCTGACGAAAGTGGTATGTGCTTTTCAGGCTCGGCAGTATTCGATGACACAAACACTTCAGGACTATTTCCCAAAAAAGGAGGGATAGTAGCTCTCTTCACGACTTTCATTGAGAGCGAATACGAATGTATAGACGGTGATATTGACATTAGACCTCAACAACATCAGGCGCTCGCTTTTAGTGAAGACGGATACAAATGGAAGAAGTATAATAATGGACAACCAGTTTTGTATTCTAAGGGTAATCCTGACTTCAGAGATCCTAAAGTGTTCTGGCATGTCGAAACCAATGCATGGGTTATGGTTCTAGCGAGCGGACAATTCATTGAGATTTTTCGGTCACCGGATCTTATTAACTGGGTAAAAGTTAGTGAGTTCGGACACAGATATGGTTTCCATAGTAAAGGTCCTTGGGAGTGCCCTGACCTTTTTCCATTAAAATGTGAAGACTCTGGCGAGTTGTTCTGGGTCTTGATAGTAGGTATTGGAGAGGGTGTTTGGGCTGGCGGTTCGGGCACTCAATACTTTGTCGGAACGTTTGATGGTTTTGATTTTACGTGTGTAGAAAGGCACGACAAAAAGCGGTGGTTAGATTTTGGTCGAGACCATTACGCTACGCAGTCTTTCAGCGGCACAAGCGCTAACGAAAGAGTCATCAGTGCTTGGATGAGTAACCATCAATATGCCAAATCAACTCCAACATCTAGATTCAGAGGGGCTATGATTGTTCCCCGAAAACTCAGCATACGTCGCTCGAGAAAAGGCTCATTTGAGTTACAACAGACTTTTGTTGAAGGATTGTATGACAAGTTCAAATCGTGCGAGGAAGTTGAATTCGTAGTAGATAGCAGTCAACCAATTACAAAGTCACTAAACACCGAAGTAGCATTCTTGGAGTTTAATACTACGTTTAACGATTCAAAAGCAATTATACTTTCTTTATTTGAACAACAAGAACTTCAGTTCGTTGTCTCGCAGCAAGAAAACAAAACGGTCGTCAGATCTATTAGAGCTGTTTCCGAGCACCGAGACCTTATAGAAAGTGGATTCAACCATGATTACTCGGTCGAACTACCTAAGTACGAAAACCTTCATATTCAAGTTTTATTGGATAGAGGGCTGTGTACGCTCATTGTGAACAATACTTTTGCGTTTTCAAATCTCTGTTTTCCGACATCTACAAGAGTAGATTTGGCGGTTGCGCCCCAAAATGGGAAATGCGAATTGACAGCAAAATTTTGGACCATTGATGACGAGCAACAAGATTAACTTCTTAACTTTAATCTGCTTCCCGAAGCCCTGATGTATTCTGTTGGGGTTACTCCACTCCAAGACTTAAATTTTCTAGTAAAAATACTAGGTTCTGCGAATCCAAGCAGTAAAGATAGTTGAGTCATGGATACAACACTTTCATGCATGTAGTGCTGTAAACCTCCCTTAATTAAGTACACCCATAATTAGAGGTTTCGGCCAGCTCATGTTTCGTTAAATATTCCCATGGCGTTAGATTATTCAGCGCATCATGGGGGCGTTCTATGTTGTATTCAGTCACCCATTTATCCGTCAGTTCACGAACTTCGTTGAGTGTTCTGAAGACGTACATATTGAGTATTTCGTCGCGGTAAGTCCGGTTAAAACTCTCTATGAAAGAGTTTTGTGTTGGCTTACCCGGTTTGATAAATTCCAGTGCGATGTTATGTTCTTCCGCCCAACTGGCCAGTGTGATGGAGATGAACTCTGGCCCATTATCCATGCGTAGTTTGGCTGAGTAACCTCGCCAAGCGACGACGCGTTCCAGTACGCGTACAACCCGCTGCGACGGCAGGTTTAAATCAATCTCAATGGCCAACGCTTCACGGTTGAAGTCATCCACCAGGTTAAACGTTCTGAAGCGCCTGTCACACATAAAGTCCATCGACCCGCAATGGTTGGCCTAAGCTGGAGCCGCTAGAGGCTCTGGGTTTCTTGCTGGTAGGCGTCGTTTTCCAAGTCGGCGTTTATTCAGCTTTAGCTCACAGTAAATGCGATAAACACGCTTATGGTTCCAGCCGTGCCCCCAGCGTTTTAGGATCTTAAATAGCTTACTGAATCCGTAGGCGGGGTACCGTTCAACGGCTTCCTTTAGCTTGGCGACGACCTTGTCATCGCGCGCTTTATCCGGCTGATACCGCTAAAGCGAGTCACTGATGCCAACTACGCGACACGCCATCCGTAAACTAGCGCCATGCTGCTCTCGCGCATAATTCACAAGTTCACGTCTGATCGCTGGCTTTACAGCTTTTTTTCAACGATATCTTTCAATATCCGGTGTTCCAGGCTGAGATCGGCAGACATCGATTTCAGGCGCTTGATGTCCGAAGCCTCCATACCACCATATTTGGCTTTCCAGTTGTAGTAGGTGGCGTCTGAAATGCTGTACTCACGGCAGACTTCTTTAACCAGTCGGCCAGCTTCCACTTCTTTCAGGATCTTAACGATCTGTGTTTCTGTGTATCGGGACTTTTTCATCAGGAGTTCTCCTTCTTGGCTCAGTGTACGCCGAAGACTCTAAAAAAGTATGCCACTAGTTTAGGGGAGGTTTACACTTGCAGTTTGATATCAAGCTTCAAGGATTGCAAAAGCAAAACTGTGGCCAGAATGATAGCAAAGGCAAATTCCAATAAACCTATTCCCCTCACACTAGTGTGGTACTAAATCCTGAGGGCTTACAAAAAGTGAATTTCTATCAACTTTTCTATTCAGCGCAATTCCGTTGTCTGCAAAAAGGTGGCAGGCAGCGGGAGGAAACCTCACAAACAAAGCATCTTTTTTACTTACATTGAGCGTACCCGGACATCTCACTAAAAATTCATCATTTACCGCTTTTGTACTGGTAAATAAGATTGATTCTGCACCTAGTAATTCCTTGCCTGTCACGTAGACGGGGATGTCGTTTACACCACCTATCTGAATATCTTCTGGCCTGATTCCTAGTTTTAATCGTTGATTTGGTCGTAATTCGCTTCCGTCTACGGCCACTTTTACCAGTTTGCCGCCCATATCAACTACAACTAAATCATCAACAACTTCAACGAATTTAACGTCAACCATATTCATCTTTGGTGAACCAATAAAATTGGCGACAAACTCAGTTTTTGGGAAGTGATAAAGTTCTAAAGGTGAGCCGATCTGTTCAATCGTTCCCTTGTTTAAAACGACTACTTTGTCAGCTAAAGTCATGGCTTCAACTTGGTCATGAGTCACATACACTGTCGTTGATTTGAACTGTCTATGAAAAGCCGCTATCTGGAGCCGCATGCGAACCCTTAATGCAGCATCTAGATTAGAAAGTGGCTCATCCAATAAAAACACCTTTGGCTCTCGAATTAACGCCCTACCAATCGCCACACGCTGCCTTTGGCCTCCAGACAGGCCACTTGGCTTTCTATTGAGTAAACTAGTTAGCTCAAGTGCTTCAGCTATCGATTCAACAGCTTCATCTGTTTGCTTTTTAGACCATCGCTTCGTGTACTTCACTCCGAAGGCGATATTTTCTCTTACAGTCATGTGTGGATACAAAGCATAGGATTGAAATACCATTCCTATGCCACGCTCACTGGGCGACAAGTCATTGACAACTTGGTTGTCTATGACTAGCTCTCCACCTGTTATTTCTTCAAGCCCAGCTATCATCCTTAGCATTGTTGACTTACCACAGCCTGACGGACCCACAAATACGACAAACTCTCCCTCTTCAATCGAAAGGTTTGCGTTTTTTACAATATGAGCAGGTGTACCACTGGGATCGTAAACTTTATTTATATTTTTCAAGCGAAGCTTATTCATATATTTATTCACCTTCTATCGGCTAACCCTTGACAGCCGAACTCACGTTGTTTCCTACAAAATATCTTTGAAATGCAATGAAAATAATGAGTATTGGAACGGTTGAGAGAAACGAGCCTGCCAAAATTAAATTCCAGTCACCCGCCACTCCATAGCTGTTGCGCAAACTTAATAATCCTACTGGAAGCGTATAGGTTTCAGGTGGCGTAGTAAGCACAACGAGAGGCCAGAAAAAATCGTTCCATGTGCCTTGAAAACCTAAAATAGCAACTGAAGCAATCGCTGGTTTCGCGAGAGGCATAAATACGTGCAAAAGTATAGATGGAGGGGACGCGCCATCGACTATTGCTGCTTCTTCAAGTTCTTTCGGAAATGATTCAAAAAATTGCTTCATGATGAGCACTTGCGCAGAGGCCACCAACAGCCCAATTACTGCCCACGGAGTGTTTAATAGACCTAGCGTATTGAATACCTCGTAATTTGAGATGAAGCTAACTTGCATGGGGACAGCCATTGATATAACTAAGGCGAAGAATATGAGACGAGATCCTGCGAACTTCATTCTAGCCAAGGCGAAGCCTCCAGCACATGCAATTAATACTGTCAGTACCATTTTTACCAGAGCAATAAAAAAAGAGTTAATGGTCCAGTTCCAAAACAAGCTTTCTCCAGTATCGAGACTTACAGACTCATTCCATACTCTGATGTAGCTCTTGAAAACGTAACCTATCAGTCCGGGTGAAATATTTCCCCAGCTTGCCACTCTGCCACGTCGTTCAAATCGGTTTGGGGGGATCGTAGAGTCAATCAAGACCTGCTCTCTGGGAGTTGTGATATCCAGTGGTAGGTGTTTTATATTTGGACCATATCCATTGTATTGAATGGTGAATTCCCACGTTGCACTATGCCCGCTTCGAGATTCTTTTCTTATCCCCAAAGTCTGGATGTATTCTACATTGTCAGAAGTAGAGATAAGTTTTGGCTGGGAAACAATGGCATAGTCCGCAGCGAAATGTGGGTACGCAATGGATGCCATACCACTTCCCGGCTTTCTTCTAGGAACACTAATGGCGGGTACTAAGAGTTCGTTTTGATTTGTGGTGGCATAAGTAACTTGAAATGTAACTTCAGATTCAGGAACAAAGCCCCCCCATAAGATGCTTTTCCCACCCTGACTTCCCAATGAACCAGCAGCAATCCAGTTAGAAGGCTGTAGCTGAGGAATACTGATCTTACTTGGTTCATTTAAAGCGTCATCTTTGATGCTTGCAACAAACGCTATCAAAAACGTACCTAACGTTACGGTTGCTAATAGCAAAAGAAGTCCATAAACCCACACTATATGGGAGACAAAGCGACGTTGTCTAAACTGAGAGGCGCTTTTGCTGTACAAAATGTTATCCATCGCTTTGCTCCTTAATTCCTAATTTCTTCTGGAGAAATACTAGTACGAGTGTTATCCCTCCAAGAACGAGCGCGGAAGCACTTGCTACTCCTATTTGTGGTGATGTGCCATCGGGAAAAGCGTAGTGATAAACGTAAAATGCCAACGTAATCCTTGACTCAAGTGGAACGCCTCCCCCTAGCAAAGCTACTTGATCAAACATTTGCAATGTCCCAATAATACCCATAGTGATGACAACAAAAGTAACTGGAGCAAGCTGGGGCACAGTAATGTGCCAGAGCTGTTGCCATTTGTTTGCTCCGTCAACCGTCGCAGATTCATAAAGATCATCAGGAATGCCTTGTAACCCTGCAAGGAACAGAAGCATGAGTGTTGGGACAGTGGTAAATATATTTTGTATAACGATGGCCCAAAGAGTCAGTGGCAGAGGCCCCACCATATCTCTGGTGCCAAGCCATGAGACAACAACGGAAGAATCTTGGCTACTTACTAACCCTGTATTCTTAACGAATACACAAATGCTAAATGCAACGAGTAGACTAATAAGCGCATAGAACGGGTCCGTTACTCTAACTCGCTGATTCCTTTTTCTTCCTGAAACTACGAGTGAAGCCTGACAAGCAATAAACCCAACAATAAATGTGAGTATGAATTGTTGGTTGCTAGTAATGTTTTGTAAAAGTTGATTTAAAAAACCGTTCTTCTGATACACCCATACAAAAATGAGCGTTATTGCCGCACTAGACATAATACTCGGAACATAATAAACGGTTCTAAAAAAGCCTTTTGCCTTTATTTCAGCGTTGAGCGCAACGGCGAGAAGCAAGGCAAGTGTCGTTTGAATTAGCGTTACGATGAGTGAAAATGCAAACGTATTTGTCAGCGCTCTAAAAAACAATGGGTCAGAGAACAGATTGACGTAGTTTTTAAAACCAACCCACTCAGGAGAGTTGAAGAGGTCGTAACTTGTAAAGCTATAAGCGATTGTTCTCAGTAATGCATAGAAGAAAAAGAGAACCAGCGATAAAGCAAACGGAGATATAAGTAGCCAACCAAACGCGTTGTGCTTGAAAGATGATGATAATTTCATTTGTTGGCTCCGACTTTTTTGAACATTTCATCATATGCTCTTTGCGCCTCTTCAAGCGCTTCCTCTTCGCTTAACTGACCTAACATGACGGAAGACAGGGCAATCTGTATAGGCTCTAACCATTGATTACCATACTTCCCAAAGCTGAAAGTCATTGTATTGTTGACCTGAGTACCTTCTTGTATAGTTTTTGCTAGCTGATTTTTTGGCTCTTGCGAGTCATAATAAGGATGGTCGTCTAAAAGCGTTGAACTAGGGATCGCTAATCCAGAAGATAATATTGTGGACTGCGCTGCATTGCTGGTTAAAAGTTCAATGACTTCTAGTGTAGCCTCTACGTCTTCAGCATTTTTATTTACAGCCCACCCGGCTGAAAATAGCAGATTTCCTCTTTCACCAGATACGGGATCTTTTGGAAGCAGTGTACTTCCGTAAAGTAAGTTGGGGGATTTGTCTCGTAGGTAGCCAGCAATCCAACTTCCCTCAATGGCTATGGCCGTTCTTTCGATAGCGAAACAACCCCCCCCCCAATTTTGACCGAGGTCCGAGGGCAATTTTGCTAGACCACTAGCATGTAATGAGAGATAGAACGAAAAAGCTCTCTTAAAATTTTTGTCAAGTATGGTTCGACCTGTTTTGTCAAAGGGCTTCCAGCCAGTAGCAAGTGCAAATGGAGCAAATCGATTGAAATCGGTACTTATACAAAGTCCTGTGACGCCCTCATCACCTAATTCTTCAACTACTTTTTCTAGTTTCGACTTTAAGTCACTCCAATCATCATTGTTATCTGGAGGTGTAACACCTGCATCTGTGAATACATCGTGGTTAAAGACTAATGCGATAGCATTCATGTCTTTAGGTATCGCGAATAGTGAGTTGTTGAAAGTAAAGTTTTCTAAAACTTTTTGAGTAATGTTCGCTCTTGCTGATTTTAGAGACTCTGGAAGAGGCAGCAACTGGTTAGTTTGAATCCAGCTTTGAGCGACATCGGTGTTGACGTAAAATGCATCAGGTGCATTACCTGAAGACAATGCATTTAGAACATATTTAGGATAGTCACTCTCAATCGCGAAATAGGATACATCGATATTTCGCTTATCAAACTCATCCTTAAGTGTCTCTTCTAACAACAGCTTCATGGCGAAGACGTCATTTCCACCATACCCAGCAATAGTGACTTGTTTCTTTGCGTACACACTTTGACTAAAACAAGCGATACATATAAACGAGACGAGAGTTCTAATTATCATTGATGTCCCTGCGAAAGAGTATTGATCAAACTTTAGTAGACTTAGAAATATCAATTGTGAATAGGATAAGGACAGGAACAAAAGCGCCTGTCCTTTGGCTTTATTTAGAATCTATAACCTACGCCGAATACAACGTTTCTACCAAGTAGCGGTCTCCCATAGAACCCATCCGCCGCAACGCTTTGTTCAACAATCGACTGAGGTCCACCAAACACACGTTGAATTGACTCTTCATCTGTCAGATTCTGAACGTTTATTCGAGCGTACCAGTCACCTTCAAGGCTTTCGAAATTAAGGCCTGTGTTAACTTGTGTGTAGGATTCAGTATAGTTTGAGTTGGCATCATCGAGAGGCACCTCATCCACATAGCGAAGCACTACATTGAAGTTCAAATAGCCATAGTCACCCAATGTCCATTCATAGTCTAAGCCCAAATTACCAAGCAGTTCAGGTTGGTTTGCTATCTGGTTACCATCGATAGATGTCAAATCACCTATCGCGGCATCAAGTTGATCTTGTGTAACATCAAAGCCGGGGCGAGGGGTCGCCGAGCCGCCACTAGCAAACTCTGGCTTTTGATAAGTACCACTAATATTCAGGCTCAATGCATCAGTGATATCCCAAACAGCCTCAATTTCAAGGCCGACTGATTCACGGTCTGTTTGGAACTGAGCAATGACTTCTTGTCCATCAATCGTAAGACCTCGTTCCTGAATATCACCATCCTGCGTCAATCTGAAAATGTTGCTGGCAATAGTAAAGTCACCACCATCATACCTAGCTCCAAGCTCTATCACATCCGTGCCTGTAGCACCTCTTGGGTTTGGCAAATGAGCTTCTGTATAGCGACCATAAAGAGCAAAGTTGTCTTGTACTAAGTAGTTCGCACCGAACGTATAACTCCATTCTCTAGTCGTAAAGTCTTGGTCAGTTCTAAATGAACCATCGTATCGCTGAATTGCAGATACAGCCGGGGAAACTGTTGTGCCGGGCTCAGGAAGCGCAACTTGGTTTGGCCCGTCTCCAAAAAAGTTAACTGTGTTTGCTCTTTGAATAATGTTTGAGAACTCATCGTGTCGAGCACCCACATCGAGAGTCAATTGATCAAGTTTGATTTCATAATCAACATAAAAAGCATTAATCTCATCAGTAATTGCTTCTCGATTCAACCAGTGGTTGTGGGTCAAGAATCCATCATCCGTAAGTGTTACTTGATCTCCGTTCGCATTTTGCAGATTTACATCCACTCTGCCTGCCTGAGGTCTTAAGTCAATCAAGAACAATTGCTGACGGTTATCCTGTTCCCTGTCCATCTTCATGTAGTAGTAACCAGCAGAAACGTAATGTTCAGCATTGTCAGTATCGAAACTATAAGCCAACTCTAAATCTTGCTGGAAACTGGTAAATGGATTGTCCTGATCAAATGCGGCAACAGGCATGAATATCCCATTTCCATTTGCAAGCGATGTCGCAGTCGAACTTGCTTCTCCTGCATCAATGATCCCGTTGCCATTTGTATCGGCAATTGTACCGTTATCAAGGACAGCCCCTTGTTGATTTGTGACTGTATATCCGGTTGGCGCAAAGCCTTCTGGCAGCGCATAACTATAGTTAACTAGACCTGCACCCATCGTATTTGTATTTAGCATGTTTGGAACAAGAGATTCTCCTGTTTGAAAATCACCGCCTAACGCAAACCCAGCAGCGTAATAACCTGAAAAGCGAGAACTAACGCTGGTGTACCTATTTCGGCTGGTAAACTCAAGCGCTGAACCGTCTTTTAAGTCCCAGTTCTTTTTCAATTCCGTGCCTAAATAAGTCATGTCGGAGGCATTACCGTCCAACAAATCCAATACACTAGGTTCATTGGGTGCAGAAAAAGTATTTGAAAGGGCGATTTCTCGGCTTAGTAAAGAACCTGTAGTAATGTCTGGACCACCGGGGAACTGCTCAGGATTTGCTGGATCACCGCGCAGTGGAACTGCTAAGTAAACAATATTATTCTCTTCAAAGGTACGTCCAGACATCTTGAAGTGCCCAGATCCATCTTCAAAATGGTATTTAAGACTTCCGTGAAGGTTGTAGCCTTCGTTTGCTGGAAAATCGACTTCTCTTACACCGTCGTCCGTCGTGTAATATCCGGCAAGCGTATATTCGAGTTGTTCGTTAATAGGACCGCCTAACCATAGCTCAGTTCTAAACATTCCGAAGTCAGAAGTTTGAAAAAATACATCGCCCGATTGCTCTTGTGTTGCTTCCTTATGTCGGAAGTTAATAACCGCGCCTACTGCTGCAGTTCTCAGAATAGGTGCATTACCACCACGAATTGTATCAATTCCTCCTGTTGCGTTACTCACCCGATATAGAAAGTCAGGTGCATCCCTCAT
Organism: Alteromonas sp. ABH4_454; assembly: GCF_056311775.1. Lineage (NCBI taxonomy): Bacteria > Pseudomonadati > Pseudomonadota > Gammaproteobacteria > Alteromonadales > Alteromonadaceae > Alteromonas > Alteromonas sp. ABH4_454. Next base: position 4,363,459 of record NZ_CM149972.1, read on the forward strand.
AATAGGAATTCCATCTTCCTCGAACTCCAAAAATTGAGTACCGCCTGCACCAACCCCACGAAAGCGATACTCATTGTTTGTATTACCTGAAGTATTTTCGACTTGAAGAGAAGGAATATTAGTCAACGCGTCTGAGATGTTTCTCGGTGCCTGACGAGCAATTTGTTCTTCTGTAATTTGGGAGAATGGGACTGAAGCTTCAATCAGTCGTTTTTGCATGTTCCCTATGACAATAATCTGCTCAAACGTTGACTTTTCTGCTTCAGGAGAGTCTACCTGCTGCTCATCTGTCTGAGCGATTACTTGTCCTGCCAATGCAAATGAGACCGCAAGAGCAAGAGGTTTAATTGTTTTTATGTGCATGTTCATTGTGTTACCTCGTGTGTCCTAATTCTACTGTCTGAAAACTAAAATTCGAAGCCAAAAGAGTAATCGTTTACGTAAAGTTAAACCATACAGCAAAAATTGTAAATACCAAGTAAACAAAAAAGTGTACTTTAACATCTATGGTGCCGCCTAACTGCTATATCTCTACATAGAAGAAAAATTAAAAACAACCACACGAGCAAAAAACCAAAAAGTAAACGTTTACTTTAATGACAAAGAATCAATAACTTGACTTCATGATCGTGAAAAGTGCTTCGTTCGAATCGTTGATAAACTTGGGACTGACACTAGAAGCAATAAGGAGTTTAATAATGTTTATTAATTGCTAAGTGAAAAATTTGAGCCGCTTTGGAAACTAAATAGGACTGCATTGTCAGTTGTATGAGAACTTTCCCCATACTCAAAAGGCAGTAAGATCAAAACTTTGCTGTCTTTTTTGTAAGTAGCTACATTTATCACTGCTCCAGCTACCAACATACGGCACAAAAAAACAGTTGAAATTAAAGGTCGTCAATATGTCAAAGTGGATGATTATTCTAGTTATTTGTAGTGCAGCGGCAGTCATAGCAGGCTATCACTACTACAAAACTCAGACCCATTGGGTAACTTCGGATGATTACAAGAGGCCAAGTCAAAATCCGGCAAAAACCTTAGTAGTCAGCTATTCAAGAACAGGGAATACAGAAATCTAACCAGCCCCCTCGCGCGGCGACCAGTCAAAGCCTGCCCGCTGGGAAATCTCATTATATATGCTTCGTCATCTTGGCACTGAATGGCGACATTACCGAGAATACCAGGCACTTTATGGGCAGGCTTTCCCAGATCAAGCATATCCGTTGTCAGAGCTTTCAAAGATAGAATTGCCCTCCCAGTATATTTTTCATTTCTGGTTCGACTTTGCATGGCAAGTCGGACTAATAGAAAAACGTGAAAGCACCGATGAAAATACAAATGGATTTTCCAAAGAAATCATAGCTACGCCTCTGTTTATTGAACTGATTTCTGCGCACATATGAATCCGTTGATAAAAAACGTCATTTACTCTAATCGAATGTGTGCTGCATCAGTAATCATAGCGTCTTCAATAAACATCAATTTATTTGTTATGGCATGGAATTTAAAACCAAAACACGCCGTTTATCTGAGTCTGATAGAAAGGGATTCCACCTAAACCTCATCACCTTTGTTTGGGGCTTCATGGACTGGGGGAGGGAGAATCGGGTAAAGTGGCTATAAGCATTTTCTTTGCGAAAAGCTGTTAGTCATGCAAAGAATTTGCAAAGCGTCATTATTACAATTTAACTTACTGATTTGAAATAATTATTTCAAACACTAACTTTTCAAAATCCGCTGCTAGCGATAGCGTGGCGGTTCAAGTCCGCCCACTGGTACCAAACATTAAACCAACTTTTCAGTCGGTTTTTTTTGTGTCTGAATTTCAGCAAATCGCCACGCAAACGTGTCGGCCGAGTGTCGGTCAAATCAAAGCCCGCCCACTGGTACCATCTTCTTCTTTTAGAAGCAGATACTGAAACCGACTTTTGAGTCGGTTTTTTTGTGTCTGAAGTTCAGCAAATCGCCACGCAAACGTGTCGGCCGAGTATCGGTCTATCCAAGCCCGTTCACCGATGCCATCTTCTTCTTTACAAGCAGATACTGAAACCGCACTTTGAGTCGGCTCTCGCCCATAAATAAAAGGATTAGCATTCATTTTACCCTGTTGATAACACTATCCCGTCTAGTAACCGGCATGGCACAACGACTCATCACTCTTATTCTGCAATCCCCAAGGTCGAAAATATGCAATATACATCATAAGCACCTGTAATTTAGATTAAATGCATAACTCGAACTTATCAGGGGTACAATTCGAAAGCTCAGTCTCCCAACCATTGCTGAAACCGCTCCTCTTTTGCTTTCAGGTTTTGTGAATGTCGTATTAGTAAGTAATTATGCCCTGACGGGCAAAAACCAAATGGAGCAATAAGCCTCCCAGCTTTAAGGTCGTCAGCAACTAACGGAAGTGAGCCGATTGCTGCTCCCAGACCATCAACCGCAGCCTGTAGACAGAAGTAAAAGTGATCAAACGATTGGTTAGACTTATTCAGGTGAAGAGCATGATGTGATACCGCGATCCAATCATCCCAAGCATCTGGACGCGTTTTACTATGAAGCAAAGTAATACTCGCATGATTGTTCTGGATCATGTTCCAATACTGAGGAGACATTACCGGGCCAACCCATTCTTCAACCAAATTGTGTTTCGCGTAGTCAGAAGGTATATCAAAGTCATCTCGGCGGATTGCCATTGCCAACCCCGCCTCACTTAAAACAACGGGGCCGCCCGCTGTAGACAGCCGGATATCAATCTCAGAGCTTTGATAGAAATTTGAAAGCCTTGGCATAAGCCAACGCATAGTTAATGTTGGTTCACAGGAAACCTCAAGATAATCATTTGTTGTTTCTTTTAGCTTACTGATGCCAGTATTTAACGCATCAAAAGCTACATTGGTATATCGCTTAAGCAACTCCCCGTCCTGAGTAAGATTCATTCCCCGACCATTTTTATAAAACAATGTCTTAGAAAGATACATTTCTAACAGTTTTATCTGTTTACTTACTGCTCCGTGAGTTATATACAGCTTATCTGCCGCTTCACTATAACTGGTAGATTCTGCTGCAATATGAAAAACATGAAGGGCTTTAAGGTGTCTCATCTGTGATTTTTTCTCACACTAACTAAGCGTTTATTTCGATTATAACTCGCTCTTTAGTCATTACAATGACGGTAAGCTAGAGGAGTAAAGAGAGTAGAAATGGAAATAATCAGCTATGCAGCTTTAGGCCTATTAATCGTTGTAAGCCCAGGGCCAGACTTCATATTAGTATTAAAAAATAGCCTATGTAGTGGAAGGAAGGCAGGATTAATGACTGGAATAGGCATTGGCCTTGGCATTTGTATTCACGTTAGCTACTCAACATTCGGAATTAGTCACTTTTTATCACATAACGAGGCTATTTTTGGTTTAGTTAAATACGCAGGCTCAGCGTATCTGATCTATCTTGGTCTCTCAGGATTGTTTAACTCGAAACTTACCATTGACATTAAGAATAAAAAGACGGTTGATAGCAGTGCTAAGAAATGTTTTGCACAAGGCTTTTTGTGTAACGCATTAAACCCTAAAACAATGTTATTTTTTCTCAGTGTGTTTAGTCAACTGGTGTCACCGGAAAGTGAGAACAACTTTATGTTTGTATTGATATATGGTCTGTACATCACGTTACTACACATTATTTGGTTTTGCTTTTTGGCATTTCTTGTTACATCCACCAAGGCTCTCGGTACCTTTCAGCAATTTAGTCGCATTATAAATCAAGCTTGCGGAATGGGACTTGTGATCTTTGGTGTGATGTTATTTACCAGCAATTAATCGGACATCGAACGTAACTTTTTTATTTAATAGAAACAATCAACGTAAATATCGGAAAAATAATGGCTAACGCAATAAATTTAAAAGATAAATTTGGAAAATTTAATGATTTTTGGTCTCCTCGGGTTATTTCGGAGTTGAACGACTATCAAATAAAACTAGCAAAATTTGAGGGAGAGTTTACTTGGCATGACCACAAAGATACCGATGAGCTATTTTTTGTTATCTCCGGCTCTATGCGCATTGAGCTTCGAGGAAGCTGTGTCGAATTAAATGAAGGGGAAATGTACATAGTTTCTAAAGGAGTCGAGCATAAGCCTGTAGCAGAAAAAGAGTGTCACGTAATGCTCATTGAGCCCAAAGGCGTGGTTAATACTGGTGATACAGATAGTGGTCTTAGAGCTGAAAACGACGTTTGGATTTGACGGCCACTACCACTTGTATATTTTGGGGATAAGCGAGACTTATTCTCAATAGCTTTGAAAAGCTATTTATAAGAGAATTAAGACACTGATTTATAAGAACAAAGTACACGATAACCTTTCAAAATCCGTTGCTAGCGATAGCGTGGCGGCCGAGTGTCGGTCCAATCAAAGCCCGCCCACTGGTACCATCTTCTTCTTTTAGAAGTAGATACTGAAACCGACCTTTGAGTCGGTTTTTTTGTGCCTGAATTTCAGCAAATCGCCACGCAAGGGGGGTCGCCCGAGACTTCGCTTCATCGCATGGGGACCAATCAAGCTCGGACTCAGGTGCCATATCTTCTATGCCACTGCATCCCAATATGCGTCTAGCAACCTCTGGGTTAATAGGGCCAAGTGTTGCGCTTTTGCATTTTCGGTCGATTCCACATCCGATGTTAGCGCCGCAAAATTTCTCATCATAAAGACTGACTGCGCTTCTGAGGAATCTGCTTCAATATATTGATGCTCGCTGGGTTGCTGCATTTCTTTGCGCTTAGTAAAACCGACAACATGGTCTTGGTTATCAAATGCAAAACCATTCTTCCAATCAAGTACATAGTCAGACATGCTAAATACTCCCTCATGACCCAGAATATCTAAATCCATCAGGCACGTTCCAACGTTGTAGCCAAAGTCAAAGGTAGACGATTTGCCATCTTCAAACACTGCAACGCCCGAACCTCGGATGACAGCATTGGTTTCCTCGTCCCTAACAATTGCGCCAGAAATTTGTTTTAGCGGTGCCGTAGGCTTCAAATACTCGGCAATGGCCCGCATTGAATACCAAGTCATGTCACCCACTGCGCCTGTCGGCTCTTTTGAGGTATCGAAACGGATGTTAGTTTTATCCATGAATGGGAAGAAAAAAGACGTTCTAACCGCTTGTGGTGCACCTATTTCCTTCTCCATTATGTCATTAACGACTTTAGTCCGCGGATTATGGGTGAAATGCGTAGCGTCCATAAAGCTAACACCATTCACATTTGCTGCATTTATCATGTTTTCTAGTGACTTTGCGCTTGAGTAAGGCTTTTCCACCAGCAAATGCTTTTTGTTTTGTGCGCCATAAATCGCAATTTCTTCTTTGCTTGCCGTTGGTGTTGCTACATAAATTGCATCAATCGAGTCTGACGCTAACATCTCTTGCCATGTATCAAACACGAGGTTAATGCCATGCTCATCAGCAAATGCTTTAGCTGAAACCGGGCGGCGACTTGCCACGGCTGCTAATTCAATACTTTCTACCTGCTTTACTGCATTTGCGATAATACCCGCTATCATGCCTGAACCAACAATACCTAAACGTAACTTATTCATACTTACCTCCAGTGATTAATTGACGGGAAGTTTAAGTACAAACTAGAATCACAAGAAATGAATAGGTTAAATAACACCAATCCAATTTATGAATATCTCAACCAAAGACGTAAACTTACTTTATGTATTTAAGGTTTTATTTGAAGAGAGGAACTTATCCAATGCAGCTAAACGCATGGCTCTTAGCCAGCCTGCACTTAGCCATAAGCTAAATAAGTTAAGGAATGAATTCGATGACGCGCTTTTCGTAAGGGCAGCTAGAGGCTTAACCATAACCCCATTAGCTGAACAAATTGCGCCGCTCGTATTGCAAGCCGTTCAATCTATCGAAGGCTTATATCATCAACTCGAATCTCAAAACTTTTTACTTAATGAAGATATTGTTCACATATATACGACAGACTTTATTGAGCAACTGTTATTGCCTGATCTGCTAACGCGAATAGAAACGAAGGCACCAAACCTTAAAATAGTCTGCCACAATACCTTGGGCAAAGTGCCCAAAAAAGAGTTGGAAACAGGCGAATGTGATTTAGCTATTGCAGGCTTTTACAATGAGTTACCTGATACCTTTTATCAGCAAAAACTAAGAGACGAGTCTTTCGTTGTTTTAAGTAGCAGCGAAAAGCTTGCCCCAACAGCGCAACTAGACCTAAACACTTTTTTAGACGCTAGGCATATCGTCACTACACTAACCGGAGATCTTGACGGAATAGTAGATAAAGCACTACGTAATCTAAACTTAACCAGAAATGTTGTTGCTGGCGTTTCAAGTTTTTTAACGCCCCCGCTTATTGCAAAAGATACAAACTGCATTTTAGTGTGCTTGGAGTCTATCGCTAAAATGTATGCTTTCACTTTCGACAGATTAACCATACATAAGTGTCCAATTGACTTACCAAAGGTAAACATTAGCCAAATATGGCACGGACGCACGCATCAGGATCCAATGAGAAGGTGGCTAAGAAATGAAATACACCAAGTCTTGTCTAATTGAATAGAGTGAAAATTTACTGTTTGCCTAGAAGCAATAAAAAATAAGCTTCGTTGCAGTAAGCGCTTGAAGGCTGCAATAAACTTCGCTCGACAACCCACATTCTTTAATCACTTAACCAATTGATTCAAAGTCAATTTATACAATATCCCATTAATCCCCAACATAGTTACTAAAACACTACTAGTTGTTTAAAGTTAAAAGGTCACTAAAATAAACTACCTATAAGCAATAATCTTTATTCAATTTTTTTTGGGAGTTTTGAGATGACCACCACAAAAGCAGGCAATGTACTAATTATTAATGCACACCAGTATTACCCTTTCTCGGAAGGCAAGCTAAACGCATCTTTCGTCGATAAAGCAGTAACGCTTCTTGAAGCTAAAGGCTATAACACTCGTGTAGTGACAATGGCCGAAGAGCACAACGTTGAAGAACAGTTGGCCCATCATCAGTGGGCTGACATTGTCCTTCTACAGGCACCAATTAACTGGATGGGTGTGCCATGGTCTTTCAAGAAGTATATGGATGAAATCTACACTGCAGGTATGGGTGGAGCCCTATGTGCCGGCGATGGTCGCGTTGAAGAAGCGCCGAAGAAAAACTACGGCACAGGCGGTACCCTTACCGACGTTAAATATATGATGTCTTTAACCTTCAATGCTCCAGAAGAGTCATTTAACGACAGCGAAGAGTTTTTCGAAGGTAAATCTGTAGACGATTTACTATTTCCAATGCATATGAACTTTAAGTTCTTTGGCATGAAGCCAATGGAAACTTTCGCTAGCTTTGACGTAATGAAAAACGCCGATGTAGAAAACGATTTCAAACGTTTTGAAGCCCACATCAACAAGCATTTTTAAGGATTTATCATGAGTACTGAATACACCAATAAGTTACATGCAGGTTCTGCCTTTCCAGATATTTCAGCAAAGCTGTTAAATGGCGACACTAAAAAGTTAGCGACACCTGAGAACGGTCTTGATTGGAAAATGATAGTGGTTTACCGAGGGCAACATTGCCCACTGTGCACTCGATACCTCAATCAACTTGAGAGTGTTAGAGGTTATCTTGCCGAAACTGGCGTAGACCTTATTGCGGTGTCTGGCGACGGTAAAGCGCAGCTTGAAAGTCACCTGCCTAGGTTGGACATTAACTTTCCAATTGCGTACGGCTTAACGGTGGAGCAAATGGAAGAATTAGGCGTATATATCTCTGATCCAAGATCTCCTCAAGAAACTGATCACCCGTTTTCTGAGCCCGCGCTGTTTGTTGTGAACAATGAAGGTAATGTGCACGTCGCTGATATTTCTAACAACCCATTTGTTAGACCTGAGTTAGAGACATTAGTAAGTGGTTTGGGCTGGATTCGTAACCCTGATAACAACTACCCTATTCGCGGTATGCACAAATAAGCGCACTGATGAAGTTAGTGTCAGGGTTACTTGGCACTAACTGCATTATCTTGGCGCATACGCTTACTTATATTTGCCCTCTCCCACCAGCAGACCAATTTAGAAACAATCTTTATTTGATTTTTATAGCGCAAACATTATATTAACGCTCGTCGAAAATTCGACATTCAAAATCAGAAAGGGAAATATAATGAAAAAAATAATTGGACTAGCTGCTGCAAGCCTTATTCTTACCTCAGGTTGTGCCACAATTCTTACCGAAGAAACACACAAAATAAACGTTACAACAACTAGCGGTGAAACGACTACAGTTACTGTTGATGGCATGTCTCAAACAGTTCCTGGTGTAGTTACTGTTAAGAAAGAGAACAAAGATAAAGTGCTAGTTGCTGACGATGCAAAATGTACCGACGTTAACTTGAACAAAGAAGTCGAATCTGCGTTTTTCATCAACATTATTAGTGGCGGTGTATTCGGTTCGTCTACCGATTACGGCTCAGACAAAATGTGGAAATACCAAGATTCAGTAAGCGTACCTTGTAAATAAGATATGTTTACTCGAATTCTAAAAGGAAGCATTCTTGCTTCCTTTTTTTTGATTTTTTCAGCTAATTCCACGGCCAGTGACGTTACTCAAACTAGCTACTCGAAAGTTGATAGCGCAACGTTACAGCAAATAGCTAACGACCCGTTGTGGCACCTATTGTTACAACTAAAAAATGGGAAGCCAATTACTAACGACACCTCTATCTATATATCAAAGTCGTTCGTCAGCCCGTTGGCCGAAGCGCAAGCTACCATAGACCTTTTTCAGCGTAATACCCAAAACATTTGCAACTACCCTGCTCGTTTACGGCTGCTCAAGCGTTACATACCAGAATTCGAATCTATTACCCCTGCCGAGCACTGCGCAGAATATCGCAAATTTGTTGAAAGTGTTCCGGCCGATAGTATCAAACTAATTTATGCCTCAGAAAATGTTACATCTGCGAGCTCTATGATGGGGCATATTATGCTTCGACTAGATGGAACTAACTATAAAGGCATTCCCGTTAAGCACGGTATTACGTTTTTTACAGAATTAGACTCTTTAAACGTCCCTCACATCATGTACGAAACATTGATGACAGGAAAAGAAGGCGTATTTAAGGTTGCTCCTTACCAAGAATTTGAGCAGTTTTACCTCTATGAAGAGCAAAGAAATATTTGGCGATACACGCTAGATTTCAGTGAGCAGCAGCGCCACTTTGTACAAGACTACATATGGGAATTGGGACAGCAGAGCCCCGCTTATTTTTTTCATATATTCAACTGTGCCACCGTTACTCAGTTGTTGGTAAATATTGCTCGTCCTGCTCATCTAAATCAGGTTGCAAGCTGGCTGACCCCTCTTGATGTTGTTAAATTTGCACAAGCAAACTCTCTCGTTGCATCAACCCAATTTGTTCCTTCTAACAAATGGGAAATAACGACGTTAGAAGAAAGTATCGGGAGTAAACGCGCGTCTGCCATATCTTCGCATTTAGCTCGCGCTCAGCTAGATTCATTATCACTTTCGTTTGTTGAAACCAAATACGCACTGGCGCTTAATCAATACTTTAGGTCAGCTCAAACAATTTCAGAACAGAAATATCAAAAGAACTCCGCTGAAATTGCAGCGTTTGATGCTAAATATCAACACCTTTCTTTAGACGTGTCTGAGTTTCCTGTTCCTTCCACTCGCCAGCAAGAAGGATATGTTGCTGCCGGCTTCACTCATCAAGACAGCCGTTCGTTTATGTCAATTCGAGCCTTTCCTGTTGCAAGAAGGCTAGCCGACGACAACAGAAGCATGATTGGTGAAACCGAGCTTATCTTGGCCGACGTTGAGTTCAGAGTTGGTTTAGAACAAAGCAACTTAGGTGATATCTATATGGACAAGGCCATGCTTTACCAAATGGTGTCGCGGGTACCTGTTACACAAAATATAAGCAACTGGTCATCATCATTTAACATAGGGCTAAACCGCGTGCTAACTGACGAGCGAAAACGCAAACTCATTGTGCAATCGGAGTTTGGGTTAGGCTTAACACGTGAAGTAATGCAAGGTTTAGGGGTGTATAGCGACATCATAGTAGGTGCAGGCGCTAACAAGCACGAAGCATTTGTGTACGCCAAACCCGTTATTGGGCTATATGCATATACAAAACTGAATAGTAAGTTGGCGATTAGCTTAAGTAGGACCTTCAACCAATATGGAAGTGATGAGCCAATCGATGCAGCATCACTTAGCTTGCACCAATATGGTTTCGAAAACATCGCGTTAGATTTTGAAGTGAATATACAGAAAGTTGCCGATGAATATGAATCTAGCGCAGCTTTTATGTTGGGTTATCGTTTTTAATTTACTCATAGTGGGATGTATTGGGGTTACTTCATTTGGTGCTGCCTAACAATTGAAGTCCCCCACCAAACCAATTAAAGTCGCTCAGCACAAACCCTTCTCACTTCTTAAAAGGCTTTAATTAATGAACATTGAACGAATGGAAACTAAGCAGCGCATGAGTCGTATTGTGAAGCACAATGGCGTCATCTACTTATGCGGGCAAGTATGCGCAGATGCCACGCAAGATATTACTCATCAAACTCAAACCATGTTAGATAAAGTCGACAGTCTGCTTATACAGGCAGGCAGCGATAGAAAGCATATGCTTTCAGCGACCATTTACCTTAAAACCATGGATGATTTTGCGAAAATGAATGAGGTGTGGGACAACTGGGTACCAGAGGGTTACGCTCCGGCGCGAGCTTGTGTTACAGCCGATATGGCGCGTGAGGCTCTGCTTGTAGAAATCTCAGTTGTTGCTGCTGAGATTGCAGACTAAGCATTAAAAGCAAGAACGGATTCTAGGCTCTATGATTGATGATATACCGCAATTGCATAGAGCCCTTCCATGCTAAATTTATCCAAATTTTTCTCGCCGTAATATCTCTGAAATAAATATCCTATAGCGTATAAGGTTCTCTGAAAGTGCCGTCAAAAGCACTATTTCAAAACGCACATTGCTCCGATACGAGTTTTCATGAAGAAATTGAAACGCTATCAATACGAACGATATGCCATCCTCTGTCAACTCGCCTACCCCGATGCCGACGCGCAATACGAAAAAATACTCGACCCTTTTCATGAACGACATCTTGTCGATAAGTACGGCAGAATGAGCGTGAGGATCCTGTGGGTAGAGAACAAAAAAGAAGTCATCATCGTTTTCCGAGGTTCCTTAGGCTTCAAAGATTGGTTTGCTAACCTGTTTTTCATACCCTATAAATTGCACCAGTTAAATAGAAGTTTCTTTGTCCACTGGGGGTTTGCCCGATTACTTGCGCAACCTATGTACTCAAGTACAAAAACCTCTGATGACGCCTTACCACTCAGAGAACTACTCGTAAAAGTATTAGAGCCACTTCGTGCACAAGGCAAACGGTTTTCATTTATCGGTCACTCATCCGGTGGTGCGGTCGCCGTGCTCATGGCCGATTATTTCGAAAGACGGTTCCCTAAGTCAGTAAAAAGAGTGGTTACCTTTGGGCAACCTGCTGTTGGCACCCGCTCTTGGTACAAGCATTACTTGTTACACCATCGAACGTATCGCATTTGCTGCGACCTAGACGTTATTACCTTTATGCCTCCCTTCCCTTTTTACTTCTGGCATGTGGGTAAAATGCTGTGGCTGCATGATGATAAAATTTATGAAAACACGCCTACTCACAGGCGATTTTTAATGTCTCTTAAAAGCTGGTTGTTGCGCCCTATTACCTACCACTACATGCGAAAATATATCCGCAACAAGTCTTTGTTTGACGAGCATTAAAGCGATCATTTTTGGCCATTTGCGCGTAATTTAAATGAGTTAATACACGCATACCCATCCCAATGAGTTAGTTGGCAGGCGAGAGGAAAGATGGCTTCATTAATGGTAGAACGCGCAAGAGCAGCACTCAAAAACGCATTTGTCGGCGACGCACTCGCTATGCCGGTGCACTGGTTTTACAACCCTGCCGATATTTATAAAGCCTTTCCATTAGGTATCGAACAATTTGAAGATGCTCCAACGTTCCACCCCTCTTCAATAATGTCGCTACACTCTACTCAGCAAGGTGGACGGGCAAACAAAGCATCAGCTAGCCAAAAAGAGATAGTGGGTGAGGTTATTCTAAAAGGAAAAAGGCAGTACTGGGGTAAAGACAACGTTCATTACCATCAGGGAATGAAAGCAGGTGAAAATACGCTTAATGCCCACTGTGCCCGTATTGTTTTAACCTGCGCGCTTAAAGGCTATGACGCAGATGAGTTTTTAAACCAATACATTAGCTTTATGCGCGCCGATGTTCCTAAGCACCCCGACACGTATGCCGAGTCTTATCACAGAGGTTTTTTCGCAAATCTCGTACAAGGCATTCCGGCAGAAAAATGTGGAGCGGTTACCCACGATACAGCTTCGATAGGGGCTTTTGTATCAGTAACACCTTTAGCGGTAGTAGAAGCAGCTAAGAACACTGCGCTTAATGACATCAAACACCTGTGTCGTAAGCATCTATATTTAACTCATCCCGACGAGTCGTTAGCTTCAGTCTGTGATTACTATGTAGAGCTGATATACAAATTGGTTCACCGCCAAGATGAATCACCCAAAGACATTTTAGATGAAATTGCGCGTAACTCAGCAGGGTTGAACTTGCCGTCCCTTACGGCAAAAAACAAAAGCGATATTGAAGTTGTAGGGCGCATGTATTCGCCAGCGTGTTATATCTCAGACGCCTGGCCCGCCGTTTTGTATTTCGCATACCGCTACGCAGATAATCCGAAAAGAGCGCTTGTAGCAAACACTAATGTGGGCGGTGACAACGTGCATCGCGGTTTTGTGTTAGGGGCCATACTAGGTTTAATGCACGGGGCAGAAATAATGCCATGGTTTAGTGAATTAACTGATGCGAAAAAGCTAAATTCGCTGATCGATTCGCTCGCCGAGGAATAATTAGGATATAAAAGTATTGTAGTTTAAGGCTGTGTACTTTCAGGGCGAAGCGAATGTCTAACTGAGCGCATTGTAAGCTACTAATTAATGATGTTCGCTTCACCCTAGTTAACTTTGTGGCAAAATCTTACAGCGTAATCGTTTGACCCGTTTTCGCTGCCTCAAATATCGCGTTAACAATCTTAATATCAGCAAGCCCTTCACTACCAGGTACCATTGGCTGTCGCCCAGTTAATATGGCTAGGGCGTCGTTATCCATTTGAAGTGTTTGCTGCATACCGTCAATAGGTGGCAGTGTTTTCCCATCAGATGTTGTACCCGTAACACCGTTGTAGCTCTGCATTGGTTTTAGCTGATACCAACCGTCTTTACAGTCAGCTTTAAAATGGTTAAACCCTTTTACTACGCTAGTGCCGCAATCCGCCACCAGCCCGTTACCAAAGTCCATGGTGAATAAGGTAGTTTCATCAACTTCAGTAAACTTGTTTGGGAAGCGCTTTGGAGGATGACTACCGGTAACAGACAAGGGCTCTCGCCCCGTTAAAAAGCGCGCACTGTTTATTGCATAAACGCCCATGTCATAAAGGGCACCGCCTCCCATATGCTTTTTCATACGCCAGTTGTCAGCTGGTCTACCCTGCCCCGCATAACCAGCGAAGCTCGACACGGCAGTTATATCTCCGTAGGGTTTCGTTTCAAGGTATTGATGAAAAGTGCGGGTATTAGGTTCGTGCTGCATGCGATAACCAATAGACAGGGTCACATTATTTTTACTACAGGCATTGATGATGGCCTGGCACTCCTCACTATCCATGGCCATTGGCTTTTCACACCACACGTGTTTCCCCGTATTTGCGGCTTGCACTGCGAAGTCTTTATGCGTACCTGTGGGGGTAACGACATAGATAATGTCGATATCGTCGTTATTCGCTATTTCTGCCATTGAGCTGTATGTATATACGTTGGGGTCTTTAATACCGTATTTTCTTTGCCACTTGGGAATTTTTTCTTCGCTACCCGTGATGATGCCTCGCAGCTCGCAATGCTTGGTGTGCTGTAGCGCTGGCGCTAATAAATTTGTGCTGTAATTGCCTAAACCAAGCAAGGCTACGCCTAGTTTCTTCTTAGGTGTCTGAGCGAGTAAATAAGGGCTGTGGGCAACGAGTAAACCTGAACCCGCTATTTGAAGGAAGTGACGACGAGTAATACCAGGCATTAGCCCTCTCCATAAGACAATAATCCATGTTTGATTTTAATAGTGCTTTACTTGCCTATACAGATCACCCAAATATTGTCGAAGAAGATACGAAGACTAGAGTTTGAAGGAATTGAACTTTAAACATGAAATTTTCGTAATATTTATACTCTTTCTTCTTCAAGATTGACGAAAAAATCGCGCAAATTTCGCTTCTCACCCAAGGCTAAGACATGGATAACGCTGGCTCTACTAACGAACAACAACGAAAGAATTTAACTGGTGCGTACCCTAAAATAGCCAAGCAAACTAAGTTGCTGAACACCCTGGTGATCTTCGCCTTTATTTACACCATGTATTTAGCGAAATCACTTCTAATTCCACTGTTCTTTTCAGCTTTTATAGCCTTACTACTCAGCCCACTTGTCGCCATTGCTAGAAAGGTATATGTGCCACGGACAATTTCGGCTGGCGCTCTAATTGTACTGTTGGTAGCCCCCTTTACTTTGTTATCAGTACAGCTCGCTGAGCCCGCCGAACGTTGGCTACACTCCCTACCTAAAATAGCTGCCGAAATAACGGAAGAGATAGAAGAAATTAGTAGCAGTATTGACGCCTTTACTACCCCTCCACCTCCTCCCGAGACCGAGACCGAAGAAAGAGAGTCTTCGATTTTTGATTGGTTTGGCGACAAGGATGAACCCGATATTCCGGAGACTCAGTCTGATAAAACAAATTCAGTGACCGACAAAATTAAGCAAACCGGCATTGATATGGGTTTAACGCTTTTTAGTAGCGCGCCTTTTTTGCTAGCGCAAATGCTGGGCTGTGTAGTATTAATCTTTTTCTTGTTAGTTTTCGGTCCTAACCTGTTTCACGTTTTCATAAGAGACTTTCCCGTGGTTACGGATAAAAGACGAGCATTAGTGTTAGTCGATCAAATCCAACGGGAGCTTTCTTCATACATAGTAACGATTAGTATTATAAATACTTGTTTAGGGCTGGCTACCGCAGGCGCATTTCATTACTTTGGTATCGAAGATGCCTTATTGTGGGGGGCACTAGTCGCTTTAATGAACTTCGTACCCTATTTAGGTGGCGTTGCTAGCTGCGTTGTACTTCTTGTTGTGGGGCTAGTTCAGTTTGGGCTTACAAGTAGTGTATTTTTACCCGCGGGGGTCTTTCTTATTTTAAATATCACCGAGTCTCAGTTGATCACACCGGCTGTTTTAGGACGAAGTATGCAGCTTAATCCACTCATTATTATAATTTGGATAGCAATAACAGGTTGGTTGTGGGGCGTAATTGGTGTGTTGCTTGCTGTACCTATCTTAATGTGTGTGAAAATAATACTGGCAAACTTAGGGGTGTTTAACCACTGGATAAGGCTTATTGAGTCGAAGTAACACCTTCTTATCTTGCTAAAAATACGACTTCCGTTGCAATGAAAATATGGAAAGATGTAATAAGTGAGTTTTATTTAAGGTGTTTCTAAATAAGGAATGAAGCGACCTAATACGATAACGCACAACCATAGCGCTATAGATAACCAAGCCACTACCGCTGCTTCTTTGCCTATCGTTGGTGGCTGGTGAGTCTTATGTAGTTGCGGTTTTACTCTTTTTACAAAGTAAATCGTATTAACACCGGCTAGCCCAATAGCCAGCATCTTAAGCCCGAAAGCAAGGTTAACTAGGTATCGTCCAGGGTCGCCTACTACAAATAAGACACCCGAAATCAAATTAATAGCAAAACCGATAAGGGCAAAACGGAGAAACAACTCAACATTGTTTAGCGGAATTTTTTTGGCTACACCTACAAGACGTAAATCTACGATCAGCAGAGCCCCAAAAAGCATGCTCAAACCTAAAAAATGTGCCATTTCTAATATTGGAAATACTGCGGCATTGTCCATAACGAAATGATTAAGCTGGCTTGATTGTAATGTATCGATCACTGTGGATAGAAAAGTATTCATTTTTACGCCCCTAACCTGTGTAGCCAATCAAGCGGCCAGCAATAATAGCAAACACCCAACAAAGCAGTGCGACGACAGCCAGCGTCTTATGCCTTTTATCGTTTTCGCTTGGTGATGACATCGCTTTTTTGACCATCAACTTAGTAAAAGTAAGCCCCAAAATGACCAATACAATTTTTACTCGAAAAGCCAAGTTGAAATAAAGTTCGGAAGCGTTACCGAAAAACAAAGCTGAACCAGATAAAAAGTTAATCACGAAGCCAACCAAGCCTATCGACCAATAGGGAGTAAAGGACGAAAGAGGTATGGTTGACGCAAATCCTAAAACACGAGCACATAACATCAATGAAACGCCCACCATAATCGCCATACCAATCGCATGCAGCGAGAGGATAATGGGATAGCCCCATTGCGTGCTTGATACAGTTGTTCCAATTTTTGTCTCTTCAAACCAATACAAAAGAGGTTTGACCGATTGACCTGCTCCAACTTTTTCTGAGGCACGTGTTACACCTACCCCACCTAAACTGTCTGACCCTCGTTCAGCGGTTAGATCTTCACATTCGTAGTCTATGTATTGGTCGCTGGTGAAGGTTACCTGATCTTGCCCTTCCATTGGTGACGCTAAATATAGTGGGTCTGTTATCGTATATTTTCTGGTTAAAACAGTGCCATCTTCACTTAACGTAAAGCGCTCTACAATCGTCATCTGTGTACTGTTCTTAGCTGGAGAAGGTGGGCCTGGTCTTCCCTCGGGGCCACTTCTCCCCTCACTAGGCATACCTTGTTCACCGTCTGGGCGTGGTGGTCGGTTTGCTCTTTCTTGCCCCGGTGGCGGGCCGCCAGGATTACCTCCAAGAGGCGCCATTATCCACCCTTCATCAAACCCTGTGGTTGTCACAACTAATTCCTCTCCTTCCCAATGTCCAGTAGAAAAACCGGCACGATTAGGCTGATAGTCTTTTGGAATAGTAGTGCCATCTAGATAAATAGTACGCTTTAAGTTCATGAAGCCGTATGTCAACGTAATACGTTTATCTGTTTGGTCAATATGATTAACCATCATATCGAACCACCAGTCCATAATGATGTTAGTTGGCTCACATTGATATCGAGGATTATCAGCGGATGTAGCGTCTTCAACCGCTTTTTCTCCGGCAGACGTTAACACTGCTTTGCCTCCGCCCCCGCCGGGAGGGCCTTCGCCTGAGCGAACCATGACCCAATTTCCAGCCATATTCAACGAACCATCTTCGCGAAGACGCTCACGCGAACTTGGGTCTACGGTCTGCTCTGGAGAGGTGGTCTCAACATCGCCGCCTTCATCATGATGAACGTCCTCTTCATGATGGTCCTCGTCATGCTCTTCAGCGTGATAGTCTTTGGAAGGCTCGTCTTCTAAAGCCCCTTCACTTGCTACAAGTACATTCCCTTGTTCATCAAACTCGCTATTTCGTGATGCAACAACGCCATTTTCAAACGTAATTTCTTTCATGTAACAAGTAGTAGGATCGGTTCTGTCTGGTGAACCTTTAATGGAAATAAAGCTACCCGTTTTGAAGAGCGACTGAGTCCAGCCTCTTCGCTTCAATAATGAGCCAGACTGCAATTCGCACCGTTTGTTTGTAACCTTACCTGTTTCATCAATTGAGTCGAAATACACGTAAGCATGTGGGTTAACAAGACGTACCCTAGTGATGTTACCGCTAAACTCGACCGTGGCATTGGTATCGAATTGTCCGCTACTTCCGTGATGAGCGAATGCTGACAAAGACATTATTAGCGCAGCAAATGCACAAAAATAAGCAAAGTGGCGCATTACTTTTCCTATATAAATGGTTTTGAAATAGTGTCACTAGCCACTTAGGTTAGACATAGTTCACACTACTAAGAAAAGATATTCAAAGTAGAAAAATATCATAGTGAATAAGTTTTCCGCTCACCATAGGATAAGTGTAAAGATGGGTTAAAGCTTGTGCTTGAGAGTAGAGGAATTATTGCCTGTTTAGCCACTGTGCCGTATTTTACTTCACATCAATTACTCACTATCCAAATTACCTCTTACCCTTCAGAAGAAGCCTCTCGATGTGAGCCAGAGCATATTAAGTCAACCTTTCACAATGCGCGGTACGATAGTCGCTCCACTAGACAGTTCAGCTGTGGGAAGTACTAATTTACTCGTTACCAGCTTTCATAGACTGTGAAAAAAGTGACCGTTAACTATGATATCCAAGCCGTCAATAAGCCCTATACCGAAACAGAATCTCGCACTACAACCTTGCGCCATAAACCCGAACACTGCTCGACAAACTGCTTATGAATGGGATGAGATTGGTATTCATCTTGCGCTTCAACACTTTCGAAAAACATGAGCTCAGACACATCAAAAGAATTATCAATAACATCGCGCTTTAAGGTATTGGCAGGTACGCCAATGTGAAGGGAATGAATTTGCGGTATAGCTTTTAGAGACTCTAAGCCAGCTATCAACTTCGCTCTATCTTCATTGGAGCCGGGATTGTTAAGCCAAAAATAAACCATATGAAGTATGGGGGGAAGCATACTACTTTTCATGCTTGAATACTTAGCAGAGGCTGAAGGTATAGAACTTGGAGAACTGGCACTAGCAGGTAATGCAGCAAAAGAAGCCAGTGCGCCGGCACTCGTTACAAACTTTCTACGTTTTATATCCGTCATCTTTGATGCTCCATGGTTAAGCGCTTTATCGAAGGTCTACCTACCATCGCACTATGACGAAAACGAAGCAACTATAGCCAGCTATTATTTAAAACAGCCAGCTATCGTCTAAACTGCAGCAGCTATGACACCGCTTTTGGTACATTAAGCGCTTCCCGGGCGTCATTGGTCAGTTTCACTAACGCTTTCCTTACATCCGTCGAAGACGCGCATAGCTCCTCGAAGGGGATAAACCAAGTCTGTTTTTCTGTACCGCAATGCATGCCTTCTGGAAATACACTGTGCATTATCGGCGCTTCAACGTTAACGCCTATTTTGTGCTGCAAGATAAGCTGCATCGCGTCCTGATGGTCTTCATTCATATGGGTAATCATGCCCTCTGGTGCGCTATGCCAGTCTTGGGCTTCAACGCGCCAATAGTTTTTATCAACCCAATGGATTTTTCCGAACCCACCAATAAAACGGACTCGCTCAGTACGAATAACGTAAAAATTGAAGTCGTGAGTTTGCTCGTATTTTTTAGCTTGTGGGAATAAACGAAGATACTGCGCTTTCACGTCATCTTGGTTCGCTAGCTCCGCACTCCCCATAATAGTCACGCGACCATTCGCCTGAGAGTCATCTTCACTAGCATCGAAAATGGTTAAGCTAACCTTGTCGTTCGCTTTAATATTGCGCGTATGCAGAGCGATATCGCTGATGTAAATAACTGCGTCACCGGCAGACGTTAAATAATAAGGTACAACCGAACCAAAAGGGTAGCCGGGCATTGATGTTGAATGCGTTCCCAATACACCGCTATGATGGGTCCGGCTTAGCTGTTTTGCTTGAAATGCAATATCTTGCATACTCATGGTTAACTCCGTTCTTGTTTATCGGTTTTCGCTATATTTTCGCTATAGTTAATGTGTGACGAAAACTTGTTTTTGTTCGTTTTTAATTAGGTTTAACTGGGTGTGATAGCACCGAGATAGCATATCGGTAGTGAGCACTTGCGTTGGTGCTCCGTCGGCTAAGCAACGCTTTTCACCCAGTAAAATAAGTCTGTTGCAGTAAGGCGAAATTAAATTCAGATCGTGACTTACGCAAATAATGCAAAGCCCTTTTTCTCGTAACGCGACCAGTTGCTGCATGACCAGTTTCTGGTGACGTAAATCCAGCGCTGAGGTGGGTTCATCTAACAGCAAAAGCTTGCCTTCCAACGTCTCATTCTGATCACTTGGCAATATTTGAAGAACTGCCTTGGCTAAAAAAACCCTTTGCCTTTCTCCGCCAGATAAGGTTTGAATATTTCGAGTAAGTAAGTGCGTAATGTCGAACTGCTCGGCTACAAGATTAATCAGACGACTTTTGTGTTCTAGCGATTCAATATGCTGATACCGCGCCAAATGAAGTAGCTCGTCGGCGATAAATCCAAATGGCGTTGCAGCGCTTTGTGCCATCACTGCACGCTGCTTTGCTAACTGGTTTGCGCTTAGCGAGCTAATCTCTTGCCCGTCAAGGGTTAGCGTTCCACCAGATGGCGTTTCTACACCACTGAGCATACTTAGAAGCGTAGATTTGCCACATCCGTTTTCACCCGCTATCGCTGTAAATTCGCCAGTGTTAAATGACAACGATATTTGCTCTAGCAAGCGCTTTTTACCTCTGGCAATGACAACATTTTTTAATGTAAGCAACTCAGTGTTTAACCGTTTATCGTTATCGCTTTGCTCTAAGCTTTCAATTTTCATAGCAGCTACACCCCACCACTAAATATACGGCGTTGTTGCCACAGTAAGTAAAGGAAAAATGGCGCCCCTACTGCTGATGTAACAATACCAATAGGTATTTCCATAGGCACAAATAAGGTACGAGCCAATGTATCGGCAACCATTAATAGCAACGCGCCCATTAGTGCGCAGGCAGGTATTAGCACCCGGTGGTTTACACCAAAAATTGCCCTGCACATGTGGGGCACCACCAAACCTACAAAGCCAATAATGCCGCACAGCGCCGTCGCTAGTGCCACAGAGAACGCCACCAGCCATAAAACCCCGTGTTTGTATCGGGTAACATTAAGCCCCATATAGGCCGCCTCTTTTTCACCAAGCGCAAGTAAATTAAGCGCATTACGTGACTTCATAAGACCAGTAAAAGCAACAAGCCCAGCTAGCGCAATAAGACCACAAAGCGTCCAGCTTGCTCCGGCAAGGCTACCCATGGTCCAGTAGCTTATTTGGCGAAGTGCATCATCGCTTGCTACATAACTAATAGCCCCTATCACAGTTCCGGTTAAGGCGTTAATGGCAACCCCTGCCAAAATAAGCGCGGCTACTGAAACGCCTTGCGGCCCATTTGAAAACCGAAGCACTGTCCATACAGAAAGTAGTGCACCACCAAAGGCCCACATGGCTACCCATATAGACTCAAGCGCAGGGATGAGGGGAGGTACTATGGTCATACTAAGAGCTGCGGCTGCGGCTGCGCCACCTGCAATACCAATTAAACCAGGGTCGGCAAGAGGATTACGCACTAGCCCCTGCATTGCACAGCCAGATACGGCTAGAAGCGCGCCAATCAGCATTGTCATGATCACCCTCGGCAGCCTTATTTCAGACAACACATACCAATGGGTGCTATTTGCCGCGGTATTTCCGCCGCTAATGAAGTATCTAAGTTGCTGTTCAATATCAATTGGTAAACTGCCGCGGGTTAACCCCACATAAGCACAGAGCAACAGCAATACAACCAATATTCCTATGCCAATACGTTTTCGCTGCGCGCGGGCATTAATAAGCTGAAGTACCACAGACATAGACGCACTATCGCCTAGCTTATCAGCTAGGTTATCACTGTGCTTAGCTGCCGAAGATAACTGCATTATTGACTCGTACTACTGTTAGCCGCGTTTTGCGCTTGCTTAATTTCAATAGCTTTTTCTGCATACTCTGCAACATGCTGAAGCGCTACATCAAAGCGCGGAGAAAGGCCCAAACTTATGCTGCTATCCATGGCTTCAACCAGGCAATGGATACCAGCAAAGGTGGCTGCCAACGCATGGTGCGTACAAAGGGCGTCCTTCGCGCTTTTCCCACGTAGCATGTGCCCAGCGGCAATCACAATATCAGGATTTTGCATCAGCACAGACTCTGCGCTCATCACTTTGTAACCTTCCACTGCTGCACCTATATTAACGATACCCAGCGTATCGAATAGCGCTTGGGGCACAGTATTTTTACCCGCAACCGTTATTCCTCTGTCATTATTCGCCACCACAAAAAGCGCTTTAATTGGCGTATTGAACGCTAAGGTTTTATCTGCGAACTGCGCTTTTTGTTGCTCTACCTTCTTTTCAATATCGTGAACAAGGTTAATGGCGTTATCACTTGCCGATAGTTTTTCGCCAATATCCAGTACTAGGCGCTTAAGGCCACTTAAGTTTTTGTCTACGTTAAAGGTAGTAACCTCTACGCCAGCATGGGCTATTTGTTCAAGCGCAACACTTGGGCCTGTCGCCTCAGCTCCTAGCAGCATTGTGGGCTGTTGGGCCAATACTCCTTCAGTGCTAAGCTGTCGAAAGTACCCAAGCTTAGTTAAACTTGCCGCTTCTTTTGGGTACATACTGGTACTGTCAGTAGCAATTACCCAATCGCCTCGTCCTAACGCGAAAACAATTTCGGTGATACTGCCGCCAGCGGTAACAATTCTAGGAGATGTAGTTTGCGGTTCAACTAAAGGGGCGCTAAACGCCCCTCCCGCAAACAAACTCCACCCCGCCATCACAGTACACATCGCTTTTACGGCAATAGATGAAAGTGAAAGAGCCTTTTGCAACATTGTTTACTCTCCACTTACCGGGTCGGCGCGGAAACTGTACGCACCTGATGTTCCCTCTTCATCGTAATAGCTGGTAATTTGAAGCTTGTAGGTAGTGTCGCCAGACTGAATTAAATAAACCCCAAACTGTGAGTAAAGTAAGTGGCTGGTACTGTCGTAGAAATACCAGTTGTTCGTAGCCATAGCGTACTCGCTAACGGTCTCTTCACTGAAGCCATAAAACTGTGCCGCTTCGGTATCCACTCCATCATAAGTTTCAGCGTCGGTGCGAAGTACGGTTGCATCATCAGCAATAGAAAGGGTAAATTCCCCCGCCCCGTCCGCACACGGAATTGATAAGTCCCAACCGTCCGCTTGTGTAACTACTTGCTGCATATCGAAGTCAATGTAAACGGCGTCGCTACAACCCACTGCATCAACGGTAAGTGCAACTTCTTCAGCAAAGGTGCTTTGCCCGTCAAGAACGCTTTGATGCATAACGCCAAGGGTTATTTCGCCAATACCGCGCCCTTCAGTGACAATGTCGGTAACGTGGAATTTTGTGTAGTTGCTGTCAGAGGACACAATGTAATACGTCTCTTCATTTGGCGTTACTACGTGAGTAGTAAAGTCGTAGTTGTAAAAGGTATCGCCGATTACTTGGGTTTCTGTATCTGTGCTGAACGCTTCAGCTTCTGGTATATCGCTTTGAGTAACAGCTAAGTAGTCGTCTAGTTCGCTATCAGCCGTAGCATTTAAGAACAAGTCAGACACTGGTGCGCCCGTATCATCATAAAAGTCGCTGTTATTTCCGGTAAAGTAAAGGCTAACAGCGGTTTCCTGGTTTGTATTCAAAAACACATTGGTACGCTTAAAGCCAATATCCCACGTGGTATCCGTTGCGGCTTCTTCTTCAGTAAGCGTAAGTTTTGTTTGTGTATCTAAGTCAAAATAAACGGCAACAGGCTCGGATGTAGACCCTGTACTAAAAGGCCCGTAAATTGTTGCCTCTTCGTTTTCGCCGTTACTGCTTCCGTCATCTGAATCTCCACTGCCATCGGTTACTTGATCAGGCGTTTCAACTGAGGTGTCATCGCTACTTGAACCACCACAAGCAGTTAAACCGAATGTCATGGCAAGCAATAGCGCCAAATACGTTTTGTTCATGTGTTTTCCTTTTTTAAAGTTCGCCGAATTAGCCAGCGGTTTTTAGTTGTTGGTTTGGGATCTGCCGTTAGGTATTTTTTGTTTTGATCTCAAACGCTGTTTTCTATGTCGGTGCTTTCGTTTAATGGTTATTTCAATACTGAAAACTCACGCCCAGATACAACCGCCTGGCAGTAATCGGCCTTGCGTCGAAAGTCCCCGCTAGAAGTGCGTCGGTTGAGCGATGCTCATCGGTGAGGTTTTCAAGCCCGAGGCGCGCTTGCCACTGAGGCGTGAACTGGTGCTGTACAACTGCGTTTAGCGTGGTAAAGCTGTCTTTGAAAACTGATGTATAGCCACTGGAAGGAGATACATTTCCCTCATGCACTCCGTAAAGCTGAAGGCTGGTGTCGGTTTGGCTAAACTGATAAGTAACGGATGCTTTAACTAAGTGCGTAGGGCGTTCAGGCAAGCGCTGAGAATTACCATCTTCAGCAATTAAATAACTGTAATTCAGTTGCCACTGCCAATTATCATTCTGCACGCTGGCGCTTAAATCTGCACCGTATAGGGTCGCTTCATCGAGGTTTTGATAAACTGAAATATCTAAACCTGCTTCTTGCGATGCGTCCACATCTACCGCTGTGGTGATAAAGTCATCAGCTTTAGTGTAATGAAGGTTAATATCAAGGTGATATAACCAGTCACTTTGGATCGGTTCTACTCGAAGGTTAGCGCCTAAGTTAGCATTCAACGCGGTTTCAGGGGTAAGTGCGTCGTTGCCAAGCACCATATAACCCAAGTTACTGTGGTCAAATATGTAATAGCGTTCCTTAAGGTTAGGCACGCGATAACTACTGCCAGCCCCTGCGCGAAGTTGCCATGAAGTACTGTCAGCACTAATTGACTGGCTTGCACTTGCTTTAAGTGCAGTGTGCCAACCAAAGTCAGAATCGTTTTGTATTCTTGCGCCAGCTAAAAGCTGGGTGTCGTTTTTCTGCCAGTTTCCTTGTAAATAAAGCTCGGCACTTTCACGACTTACATCGTCAACTTCAACCGTGCCCGTGCTGAGGTTTTGCTGGTCCAGCGTGTCGCCATGTAAAACAAGGCCGCCTACCCACTCGATATCTTCGGTAGAATAAATTTTCTGCGCTTCTAGTTCCGCTAGCTGAATATCGGTTTGACGCAACCCGTTGCTGTTACCACTCTCTTCATCATGTGAAAGATAGCGCGTGTTGATATGCCAATCGTATTGCTGCTCAACGCGAACATCGTGCTGCCACTGAGTAACGTTAGAAAGATAACTAATAATGGTGGCTTGGCCGGGTATTGATGATTGAGGTTTGTCTTTTTTCTCGTCCAGCCATTGCCCTTTATATTGCACGCTAACGCTATTTATCAACGTTGATAAAGACATTTGCACAAAAGATTTGTCTACCGCGCCACCATCTTGTGATGTAGTTTCGCCGTCGTAATCAAAACCCGGGTTAGTAATGTTCTGAGCCGTGATGCCAAGCTGCCAATCGCTTACTGCTTTCGCTGCAGTGACCCTAGACGTGTGCCCGAATTCATCACCGTCAATTGCATCATCGGTAAAATAAGATGCCTCGTAGTCTGCTGAAAGCTGCGAGCCTTCTACCCTTTCGGTGATAATATTGATAACACCACCCATGGCTGAGCTGCCGTAAAGCACAGAAGCAGCACCTCGTACAATTTCAATTTGCTTAATATTGGCAACACTAATTTGGTCAAGATCGACCGAGGAACCTGTAGGTGAAATGATGGGCTGGCCGTTAACTAACACCAATACGTGATCGCCATTGAAGCCATTTAGCTGAACGTTGTACCCGTCTTTTTGACTGCGTCTAACCACAACACCGGGCATCACCTCAAGCACTTGGCGTAAGGTTCCTTTGCTTAATCGAGCAATCTCTTCTTTATCAACTACGTCAACCTTCACTGGTGAAGAAGCCAGTAATTTCGGCGTCCTAGTACCAGTCACCACAACTCGCTCTAGGTCATCTTCGGCTAAAACTGAAAGAGCCAAAGGAAGTGTGGCGGCTATGACAAGTGAAGGTAAAACGTAGGCTCGTTTCATTTATTTTTCTTTTTAACGCAAATGATAATGATTTGCGTTTGATCTTATTTATTTAGAAACGTTTTGCAAGAAGAAAAATGGATATTCAGTATAAATACCCCACATGGCCATTTATGTTTAAACGCTTTTTGCAATAAAAACAGAATGATAGGCAATGATAAAATTTTCAGCCTTGTGCGACAAAAACAGTGGAAAGATGTGGAGTAAACAACATGGAGAAGTGAAAGAAGGAATACCAAAAAGCTGAACTGAAAGAAAAGTTGCCTATTCCTTTCTATTTTTAAAAATAGTATTCCCCTACTAAAGGATAAATTGGAATAAAGAAAATACCACTACACAAGTTGTGTAGTGGTATGTAATTTGTAGCTAGTTAGTCGAGTCGCTTACGTAAAACACATTGTCTGGTATTTCATTTCCAATACCTGTGTTGTTACGAATAACATCAGCTAGCGTCACCCCCTCAATCATGTCTAGCTCTTCATCTGTTAGATAATTTTGGTACCAAAATCTGTCACCATCTCGAAGTGCTTCAAACTGCTCGGTAATCATTGCGCGAAACAAAGGGCCTAACTGGGAACCTTCTTCCGCCACAGGGTCTTCAGCAAGACCGCCCGTGAACAAGTCAATATCGTCAATACTGTCGTAGGTCGCCTCTAGCGCAAGTTGTAACTCAGTATTTGAGGTTACTTCACTAAAGGACTGTCTAGGCTCCAAACCGAATTGGGCACGCATTTCATTGTAAGAAGGTACGCCATGATCTCGCCCTCGTTGAATGTTTAGTGCAACTAGGTCTAGTCCGCCTTGCCCCGGCAAACCGAATAGAAAGTTACGCAGCTCACTGGTTACTTTCACGTCGATGGCTTGGTGCAACTGACTTGCGAGGCCTCTTAAAATAGGCTCAATACTTTGCTCATCGGTAAGAATGCTGGGCGCAGTAAAGAACACTTCTCTTACCGATAAATTCCCTTCGTCAATCGTATTTCCTTGTGCATTAAGTCGCAAAATTTGGTCGTTTATTAGCGAATGACCATGACGAAACGCAGCCACAGAAAATGCATTATAAAGCCCAGGGTCCACTGTGTTGTCATAGCCTTGATAGCGAGACAATGCGTTGTCGCCTATCAGTGCAGGCAAGTATTCGTTGTAAGTAATAGACTGTATTTCAGCTATAACCAGTCGCCGTGCTGCTTGGAAAATTTCTTCACCAGATGCACCTGGCGACTGTTCTTCCAATATAGCCGCAAGTCGATTGTGCTCCCTTACCCACAGAGTGTGCATAACAGTAAGTCCAACCTGCTCATTGGCACGCACTTCACCACCTAGAAACAGCTCGTCGTCTTCCACACCAAACGCGTTACCATTGGTTTGCCCGCTGGTATTGAAAGGCAGTAAGTTACCCTCGCTTGTGTCTAAGTAAGGGCTGTTTTCCCCTACTCTTATCGCCAACGCACGTTCTTCGTCAGACCCATAGACCATGCTTCCATCGATCCACGCAGTGAGCTCATTTTCTTGCTCTCGCGGATTTCGGGTAGATGTGCCCGTATCATGGTCGAAAATAGCTCTTGAGAACAGGATAGTTGCGGTTCCCGTACTTCGAGGGTCAAAAAGCGCATCTCCAACAGGCACCGGAATATCGGCCACTTCTTCTAAGCCATCCGTTAGACCAAAATCATGATCGATAAATTGCCCCCACTGCCAAACAAAATCAGATGTACCGAAAGTGTTTGGGATAACTTCGCCCGTATCTTGATGATGTATATTATTGGAAATCAAACGAGCACTAGGACGATTAGTGCCTGACATTGAAGCAACGCCATCTTCGTAATCAGGATCAACCCAGCGTTTTAATTGAGTAAATGCTGCTCCCCAAAGTGGATTGGCATTATTATTTAAAGAGCCATCAATTGTTCTC
This sequence comes from Alteromonas sp. ABH4_454, assembly GCF_056311775.1. Taxonomy (NCBI): domain Bacteria; kingdom Pseudomonadati; phylum Pseudomonadota; class Gammaproteobacteria; order Alteromonadales; family Alteromonadaceae; genus Alteromonas; species Alteromonas sp. ABH4_454. Next base: position 4,391,306 of record NZ_CM149972.1, read on the forward strand.
ACTTCTCTGTTATCAACAAAGTCGCTGTCGTTGTCCCTGTCGTTATTTACTCGTTCACGTCGTTCATTGGCGTCTTCGTCGATACCTTGTGACGAGGCTCTACGGTCGTTCACCACAACGGTTACATCGTCTGAGGCCGTAACCCCTTCACTATCTGTTGCGGTAAGCCGAAACACTAGGGTTTCGTCATCTGAGGTAGACGGTGCTCGAAAACTCGCATTAAGTGAGCTTGCATCTTCGATATCAACCGACTCTCCTGATATTTGCTCCCACTGAACGCTAACGCTACCTTGTGTATCGCTAGCATTACCCTGAAGCACTACCATAGACCTTTCATCTATTGTTTGCCTCTCCCCTGCTTCTACTACAGGGGGTGTATTAACATTGTTTTCATCAGAACTACAGGCACTGATGGCAATAACAACTGCTGTCAGTGACATTCTTACTTTTTTCATATTCAACGCCTTCTTTCACTTCTACAAGAAGTAACTAGGTTTACGAGAACAGATTAAAACGTACTTAATCATGAACTCACTGCTTAGTAATAACTCACTACAACGTGCTAATAGAGCAACACGCGGAGAAACTACTTATAATTTCGACATGGAAAAGCAGCCGTTATCATTAGGTTTAATAGATATCGCTGAACGCAAAACAAGATTAGGAATAATTCAAATAATATAAAAAACTGATAAGCAACGATTTTTGCACAAAACCGTCAGAAAAAAGTTGGCAAGTTTATTGAAGTATTTAGTTGAAAATAACGTTTTTGATAACGCTATACCTTGGAAATTTAGCTTTCACGCTAGAAAACAACGAGATTTTGACACTATGCGCCTACCTACTAAACAACTTATCAATAAAATCGAAAATTTGTCTAATGGCCTAACGCCAGAGCAGTTATCAAGCTTTTTAGATATTATTGACGCTATGACGGCGCTGGTTGAGGAAGCTGGCGAATTTAAGGAAAGTAATAAGGGCAACAAAAAAGTTGAGTCAGCGCCAGTGCCTGTACTTTCTAGCGTTGTTCACTAAATGTTTTCAGTAATGTCCAAACAAGCTATTAGTTGATAAATACTGCCCATTGCAATACTTTAGCGCGCGTCCTACTTAGAAAAAGAGAAACGCGTGCTATACCTTGTTGCAGTTACAGTCCTATGGGCATTATCCTTTTCGCTTATCGGTGAATTTTTGGCGGGCTCGGTAGATAGCTACTTTGCTGTACTAACCCGCATAATTCTTGCTGCAGCGGTGTTCCTTCCGTTTCTAAAAGTATCATTGTTAAACGCAAAGCAAAAAGCGGCGTTGGCGGCTTTAGGTGCTGTGCAGCTGGGGTTAATGTACATTTTCTTCTACCACGCGTTTTTGTATTTAACCGTGCCAGAAGTGTTGCTTTTCACCATTTTTACGCCACTTTATGTCGTTATGTTAAACGACGCCCTGTTTAAGCGGTTTACCCCGTTTTATTTATTGTGCGCACTTATCGCCACCGCTGGGGCAGCAATAATTCGTTTTGATGGCGTGACTGATAATTATTGGTTTGGTTTTGCCATTGTTCAAGGTGCTAACCTTTCCTTTGCGCTAGGGCAAGTGGGTTATAAAAAGCTGACCTCGACTTTTACAGCTCAAGTACCCTATCACAACGTATTCGCGTGGTTTTATTTAGGCGCGTTAGTTGTAGCCTTGCCTGCATTTTTCCTATTCGGCAACACAAGCCAGCTCCCGCAGAATACTGAGCAGTGGGGAGTGCTGCTGTGGTTGGGTATTGTCGCATCGGGGCTTGGCTATTACTTTTGGAATCAAGGCGCGCTAAAAGTCTCTGGTGGTACGTTAGCCATAATGAATAACGCACTGATTCCGGCAGGGCTGATAGTTAATTTAGTGCTTTGGCAAAAAGACACCGATTTTACTCGCCTGTTTCTTGGTGGTGCCATCATCGCTGTTGCGCTTTGGATGTCTCATCAATACGCCAAAAAACAGGGGCGAGCATAAGCCTTACCAAAGCCCACGCTACGCAGGGCTATACTCACTTATCATGGTGTAGTCTTTACGCGGCCCAATCACCTGCCATGTAGAGCGCCACACAGGCCACGCTGTGAAGTCATAGCGCACTACATAATTGTCATCGCCGCATAAGTGCTCAGCGTTTGGGTTGGTCGCACTGAAAGAATGAAAATAACGTTCATCGTCGAACAACACTTCAAATAAACCAGTTTGAGGCTGCTGCCAGAAATACCGACGTTCTGCAGGCATTACACTGCCGTTAGGCGCCGTTACCTCACCTTTTTCGTTATACGCTAAGCTGCACATTTCCTTTTTTGCGCCGACGTTGTCTTCGTGTTTTTTGCCTTTGTATTTTTTGACTATGTCGTCTTTGCCGGTGTGACCGTTACCTACGTAGCCTTCACCTATGTAGCCTTTGTCTTCAAGCCAGCTAAATTCAGCTTTGCCAGAAAAGGTAAATACATCGCCATTTCGCTGGAGAATTTTGCGCGATAGCGTCCATCGTCCAGCAAAATCGTCCAAGGTATTAGGAGAATTAATTGTCATTGCGCCTCCCTTACCAAAAATAGGTTACAGTGGCTGAATATTGGTCGCCTCGGCCCGGCGTTCCTGGGATTTCTTCAAAGCGCTCATCCCACAAATTATCCACGGCCAATACTAGGTTTAACCCTTCAATTTGAGCCGGTGAATACGTAAGGGCAACATGCGAGAAGAATGCTGAGTCGCTGCCGTTTCTAAGCGCATTGGCTTCTTGTTTTCGCCACTCGTTGTCAATGCGAACTTCAACCGTATCGGTTGCAAACCACACCAACCCAAGGGTTGCGCGATGCGGCGGATAGTTAAGCGCGTAAAAGCTCGCGTCTACCTCATCAATTCGATAGTCTTCAGACTTATCTAAATAGGTATAGCTTGCTACCACATCTGCGCTATCAAAGCGTTTAATGGCAATTAACTCAATACCCAGGGTTTCAATATCAACTGGGTTTGCACTGCGTGCTGAAGTAGCGTCGAAGCTATACGTCCAATCTGTCAGACTCGTTATCCCAGCGATAGAATACGGCGGTATCAACTTTGAAAGAGGATTTATCAAATGACGCCCCAAACTCTAGGTTTTTGCTGACTTCTCGCTGTAACTGGTTGTTACTTCTAAACAGACCGCTTGTGGTGCTGCCGCCTACAGCAGTGTAGCCAGCCACCTGCGTCGCCTCTGCATACGAAAGATAGAGTGTACGCGAGGTGTTGCTCCCTGTTTGGGTAAGCCAACTAATATCGCCCACAAAAGACAGTCGGTCGTCGTCGCGATTTGTATCGTCAAACGCCCCACCTAAACGAACGGTAAGTGACTCATTGCTGTTCAACTGAGTTCGATACTCGGGCACTAGGCTTATTTTGTAGTAGTCGCGAGAGGTGAAATTGTTCTCTAGCGTGGTTGATGTGATGTCGTCTGCAGTAAGCTGTGCTGCATAGTTGATACCAAATTCTTGCGATACATTATGAGTACCCGAAAACGCGAATGACTTCACTTGGGTTTCGTGAAATGCCTGAAACGATTCAGGATTTTCACGTGAGAAAACGTAATGGTCGTCATTCTCTCTGTAGTAGGCAGAAACTTCAAAGTTATTTTCTATACCCTTTTCGCCATAGCGCTGTTTATGATTTAGCATAACCAAACGAGTTTGAATGTCTTCTGTTTCGTTGACGTCGAAAGGCGTGTACAAGTTAGGCCAGCCAAAGAACTTTTGCTGGAAGCCATAAAACAAATCAGTTTGTGAATCGTCACTTGCTAGTTGGATACGCCCTGACGCGCGTTCGAAATTATGATCGCCATTGGCAATAGTGCCATCACTTTCAGAACGAGAATACTCGCCTTCAACCCCAACAGACCAACCGGCTTTCAAACCAAGTAAGCCATCAAGCGAGTGCTTTACTGCACCGTGTACACGCTGCAGATTGAAGTTGTTATTACCTACTCCCACTGACACACTGCCTGCTGTTTGGATAGGACGCCAACCGTAAGACACCGTACCTACAGAGCTATTTACGCCGTAAAGTGCATTATCGACGCCCGTAAAAATACTCGGTTTCGTCAACATTTCTGGCGCAATAGGAATTTCAGCGAAATAGTGCCCCGTTTGCGGGTCAATAAGCGTCGCGCTTCCTATGCGAAACCCCGTGTTTTCGAATATACCGCCGCGAATAGTGACATCAGCCTGCGCTTCTGCCATGTTCCTCGATTGCAAATCGACACGCGGGTCGTACTCTAAATTTGAAATAGGTGAATTAAACGTGCCTACTGGCTTGTCATTCGCCGTCGCCGCCCCTTCAATCGTAATTTTCTCCACGCCTTTTTCGTTACTGTTCACGCCAGCGTTAGCGCTTGAAGTATCAACACTTTCAGCGGCCATGACAGAAAAAGGTAGAGTACAAAAGAGTAATGAGAGGGTTGTATGACGCATTTAGGGTCCTAGTTCAAATTTACGGGTAGCCAGCAAGGAGGCGTAACAAAGACGCGAAGTGTATAGCATTGGCAGGCAGAGGAAAACGCCAGATAGTTGAGTTTGGACCAGTATATTCACTTTGCAACAACGCTTTGTAATAACGCTTTGCGCGTTTTCACCTTCCGAATGAAGCGCCCGATATGCAATTAGTCTTCAAGAATCATTAATCTCACCTTTTGGTTCCTAAGCCCTCTTGCGGAAAGAAACGAGATAACATAACATTCGCGACCTCTGAAAAACCTGCCAAAGACACGTAATACCTTGCTTATGCTTGATCTTAAAACACCGTTTATATTTTCTTTAGTTGCATTATCAGTAAGCGCCGCTGCGCAAAGTGATGAAAGCTCCCTTCAAGGTGCTCATGATGAACTTGAACACATTGAGGTAAAAAGACACTTTCAGCCATACCGTGGTAATGTACCGCTAATCGACACCCCACAAGCAATCGACCGAATTACTGCTGATACCTTAGCGAATGAAGGGATCACGCGCTTCATCGATGCGCTAGATTTTGCGCCCACCATTGTTAGACAAAACAACTCTGGCGGCATGTTCGATAGCTTTGCGATCCGAGGTTTTTCTGGCGATGAAAATAACCCATCGGGTTATTTAATAAACGGCTTCAACGTGCGTGGCTATAGCGGTAATAGAAGCACGGTTAACGTTCAAACCATAGAAGTAATGAAGGGTCCGGGATCAGCCTTATATGGTCAAGGGGAACCTGGCGGTACCATTAACGTTATTACCAAAAAACCTCAGTTTGAAGAGCAAGGCTACATTCAAGGCACGGTAGGTAATTTTGATAAAAAACAAGTAGAGTTCGATTACACGAACGGCATTAATTCAGACATGGCGTATCGCGTTAACGGTTCATACGAAGACTCTGATACTTATCGCGATAACGTGTTTTTCAAGAATTTGAACCTTAACCCTTCATTTATTTGGAACATTTCTGATCACACCAGCTTAAGCTACCAGATGGAAATATTGGATCAGGAAAAGCCGCTTGATCGCGGTGTGTTCATATTAAATAACGACTTTGACGCCGTAGATGCCGAAGACTTTTATGGTGATGTTAGAGACGGAGCCCATGAAGTTAAAGCCTTCGGACATCAGCTTAGTGTTAAATCACGAGTTGAATCACAACTGGCATTTACTCAGTGGCTTCGCCTACAGAGACTCTTCTTTTGAAGGGCAGTCTTCAGATACTGAACTGTCAGAAGGTCGTCAGCTTTTGTATACCGACCCATCTATACTTTCAAGGCAACGCAGAACCCGTGACTATCAAGCGCAAGACTTATCACTACGCTTTGAATTAAGTGGCGTGGTAGACGTGGCAGGCTTCGTAAATAACGTCTTGTTTGGTTTGGACTATTACAACTACCACATCGACACAGACTATCGTCGTTGGCGCACTGCGTGGGGTGCGGGTGATACCACTTACAGCATCAACCCTGAAAATCCAGACTACACTATTTTCAGACCTGACGTTACGCCCACTACACTCACGGCTGAAAAGCAAAAAGGGTTAGGTTTCTACGCACAAGATGTTATAGAACTTAGCGAAGCAACCAAGCTTTTAGTTGGCTTTCGCGTGGACAAATTCGAGCAAGACATTCTTAATAAGTTAAGCAATGAAGGGCAAGAACAAGACCAAACGGAAGTGACACCGCGCTTTGGCTTCGTGTATGAAATCAATGATTCTGTAAGCCTTTACACTAGCTATGCAGAAGGTTTCAGACCCAACCCCGGACTTGACTCTGACCGCAACGCGTTTGACCCTGAAGAGACCACCTCTTTTGAGGTAGGAGCTAAGTGGGAAAACATTGCTGATATGTTTTCTGGTAGCGTCGCTATTTTTGATGCTGAAAAGACCAACATGCTTACCGCTGAACCTAACACTGGCTTTTCAGCTACACTCGGTGAAGTTGAAAGCCAAGGGGTAGAATTTCAGTTAACGACTGACCTTACTTCAGACATTCGCCTTGATATGGCCTACGCGTACATAGATGCTAAAACCGCAAACGAAGTCAATAACTTGGATTGGGGCGTGCCTATTCCTAAAGGGTCGCGCTTAATCAATATTGCCAAGCATTCGGGGTATATCTCGCTTAACCATTTCACCAGCGTATTTGAAAAAGAAGCGTTCTTTGGTGTGACCATGCGTTACGTGGGCGATCGCTTAGGACAAACCACCGATCCAACATTCATTTTGCCGTCTTATACCCTTGTGAACTTAGCAGGGTCAGTGAATATCAGCGATGCGCTTTCTATGAGATTTGACGTGAATAATCTGTTCGACAGAGATTATTTTGAGAACTCATACCATCAGCTTTGGACCATGCCGGGCTCACTAACTAACTATACGGTGAGCGTTAAGTACCAGTTCTAGTAATAAAATCAAACAAGCCGGTGGCTTCGATGTTCCGGCTTGTTGGGTATACATTTCTATTCGCCGTTTTGCACTGGCATTTTCCCTGAGTCACGGTTTTCCCACCCGTGCCCGTTGAACGGATCTACACCTAGCTGCTGCATAATGTAGGGGAAGTCAACGTTAACCCAGTTATCTACAATTTTACCGTCTACCACTTTCCAGAAATCCATATAGCGAATTTCGACTTTTTTACCAGTAGGCTCTATTCCCATAAAAGTCCCAGTGTGAACCGCTTCTTGGCGACCAAACGCAGCGCACCACTCACCTTGTGTGACGCGAGCTTCATCTATACAAACTTTATCAGAAAACGCAGCCTGAAACGGTCGCTGCCAGTTGTCTTGAAACTCTTTTAACCCTTGTTTGAAGCCGCAACCTGCATTGCCCATCCAGCGAAAGTTCTCACTGAAGAAACGGCCCATATTGTCGATATCATGATCATTTAATCCATCGACCATAGCGTCAATGGTATCAATGGTTTCTTGCGTTTTTGACAAGTCGTTGTCTTTTGTAAGAATGCCTTGTTCTGGACGTGAACCTTTCATCTCATATCTCCCAAGAAAGTGTTGAGTACTGCATGTTAGAAGCTCTGTTTAAAAAGTGCATATATAGGTTTTTGAAACAGAGCGTAAAGTAGAGATTTAGCGCTAAGAACCAAAACTGGGCTCATCACCCTAGTGATTGCCCAGTTTGTTCAGCGTTTAAAATAGCGCACTGCGCTACACGTGTTAGTCGAACTTGTACTGTAAGCTTACGCCGTATGTACGCGGGTTATTCCAGTTTGCCTGAATGGAGTTGATAGGCAGCCCATTAAGCACTTGAGACTGAACCACTGCACGAGTAAGCACTTCTTCATCTGTCAGGTTATTTGCAAAGAAATCGACGTTTAAGTTTTCATTTACTTCCCAAGAAATGCGAGCCGTTACCATGGCGTGAGCATCTACTTTTGTTTCAGGAATATTGATATCAAACGCGTAGTGATCGTCAACAAAGTTCACATGAAGATAAGGCGTTAAGTAACCGCCATTTGGCAATGAGTACTCATACCTTGCGCTTAGGCCCAGCGTATAATCTGGCGACATAGCTGGAGAGTAACCCGCAAAGCTAAACTGGCTATTTGGATCGTTTATATCCTGACGGCCATCAACATTGCCTAACCCAAGTAGAGGCTGAAGTTGAGAATTACCTACAGCAAAGTCGTCAGCGAACTCGGCATTAAGAAGTGCCAAGGTTGCATTTAACGTTAACTCGCTTAGTGGGCGCCATTCCAAATCAGCTTCTAACCCGTAGGTGTCAACCTGACCACCATTTTCATAGTATTCAAAGGTTGTACTAACGCCAGTAGAAACGCACTGTGCCACGGTTAAGTCAGTTGTTGTGTCGTTACACGAAACTGCAAACAGCTGCGCTTTCACGTCATCGTATTGGTTTGCAAAAGCAGAAACGTTAAACCGAACGGTGTTATCGAATAAAAAGCTCTTCAAGCCAATTTCGTAAGAAATAACTTCTTCATTGTCGTATAGCGGATCGGCACCACGCGCTACCACCCTCGCGTCGTTAGCACCACCAGTACGATAACCTGTTGCTGCACTGGCATAGACCATCATGTCTTTTGCAACATCTAGCTCGTAAGCTAACTTCCACAATACCGCTGAGTCGTCCCAATCGGGAATTGAATCGCCTGTAAATGTCTTCTCGTCTTTGTTGTAGCGAAGGCCAACCAACAAGCGGTTGCTGTCGTTAAGTTGATAACGAGCTTGGCCAAATACTGCTACAGAGTCGACTTCATGCGGGTCGTGATTTGGATTTCCCCACGAAGGAACCGTAATAGAATCTGGCTCACCGTTACCGGTTGTATCCTCACGCCACAGCCATTCCCAATCCGCTTCTTGCGAGAACAAATAAACGCCTGCTATCCAAGAAAACGGGCTATCGCTTTCGACAGACGACAACTGTAGTTCGGTAGAAAACGCTTTTTGATCGTCCTGACGTCCAAAGCCACCAACAAAGTCTAAGCCACCATCACTGTAGTCGTTATCGTAGAATTGCTCGCCTGACAGTTCAGAATAATTGGTGGTCCACTTTGCATTTGCCCAGTCCATCGCCCAGTCTAGCGTCAAGGTTGCCGACCACGCTTCTTGGTTATCGAAAGACACCGCATTTCTGTATACATCGTATGGGCCTTCATCATCTCGCTCAGCATCAGCTGGCTGATAAATGTGGCCAGGCGTTACCGTAGCAACAGGGTTGTAAACGCCCGACCCCGGCGAGGTTTCAGAAATTTGATAACCCGCAATTTGTTGGTAACCCCAAATCGCTTCTGAGTTTGCGTCTTTCTTACTGTAATCAAGGCGAAGCAATGCAGTAACATCGTCTGAGAATTCGTATTTAGTCGTGTTACGTAAGTAGAATTGATTCTTTTCGCGTAAATCGTCTGACGAGCCCGGCAAGAAATGGTTTTCGATCATGCCGTCATGACGGTCGTGGCTCATGACAAAGCGCGTAGCGGCCTTATCACTTAGCGGCAGGTTTAAAATAGCTTCATAGGCCGAACGGTCATAGCTACCATGAGTAAGTTTCACAGAACCACTGGTATAGCCAAGTTCAGGCTGCTTTGAAATAACGTTGATACTACCTGCAAATGTATTTCTTCCATACAATGTTCCCTGCGGCCCGCGCAGTACTTCAATGCGCTCAATATCAACGTAAGCCCCTAAGCCACCGGTGGTCGTTGGCACATAAATACCATCCTGGAAAATACCAACAACTTGTTCAGCAATACCTGTACCGGCCACGCCGACTTCGTTGGTACGAGCACCACGCATAGCGGGACGAACTTCACCACCCGAGCTGCCTATTCTTAATCCGGGAACAACGTTTTCAAGACCACTAATATTTTCAATGCCGTTACGCAAAATATCATCTGCACCTAACGCGCTCACAGAAGACGATACTTCCTGCAAATCTTGAGATTGTCGGTTTGCTGTTACTTCAATACGTTCAACACCCGCTGCTTTAGCTTCGCTGTCAGGGGTTTCTTGTTGGGCGCTAGCGCAAAAACTAACGCTGATTAGAAGTGCACTTTGAATAGCGCGGGAGAGGTATGTTGTATGGTACTTTCGTTGGTCTTGCTTCATCGTGATAGTTCCCGGATTAATAAAACCTTATCTGCAGTAACCTGTTAGTGCCCTGCGTTTATCAAGCCTTTGATGACCCTGCCTGTGACAACATCATACTAGGTTGTTTAATTCTTGGTCTAAACAAACATACAACCCAATTTACTTCGAAGTCAATAAAAATGTTCAAAGATTGTTAATTCATGAATTTTAATTTTTTGTTTAAATATACCAAAAACAAATAAGCTCATGTATTTAATAACTTTATTAACCAATAAAGGGCTTTATCAATGACAATAAAAATAAGATTCCGAAGTATATATTAAGACTTCAAGTCAAAAATGACTGGTAGGATCTGCATAGAAAAATGGCACTTTAAAATATAGAAACCGAATGCTGATGCATGAGTTAAGCATTAGTGGAAATAGATAAGAAAGTGCACTTAAGATAGTTTGGCTTATCAGAAAGCCCACCTAGCAAAAACGGACGTTTTGCTAGGTAGCTTCATGGGAAAATGACGTCAGTCAGTACACCTATTTCAGGTATAAAGCCTTTAATGTTGTTAGCTTAACTGTAGGTGGTAGTGCGCGATAAGATATCTAACCCTTGTTGTTTTAACCAATAAGGCACATCCATCAGCACCCAGTTTTCCAGTAATTTATCCCCTTTGCGATAGTACACATCAACCACTCGCATGTCAGCACGTATACCCGACGCCGGCATGCCGAACAAGCCGCCGCCTGCGGTATTCGATAGGTTCGGCCAACCAAAGAAACAGGCAAAACTGCCTTCACTAAAGCGCGCCACATGACCATTAAAAACTTTATCTTTCAAACCTTTACGAAAAGGAAATTGATGTTGCTGCTGGTAACGCTCGATGGTGTATGTAGCCCCTATTCCCGCTGGCCCGTACCACACCATATCTTCGCTCCAGCATTTGGCGAGAAGCTCTGGAGGACAGTTGTCGTTACCCGATTTATTTAAAGAATCTAGGTCTTTTACCATTTCCTCAACCAGCTCAATGGTCTTTTTAGACTCCTTAGGATCTTGCTCTTCAAACAGTAAACCGTTGTGATCACATGGCCCTGGATAAACAAACGTATGGCCTGTTTCTACGGGCAAAGGATTAAGCCCAACTTGCTGCATTAGTGCAATTAAGTCGAAGAAAATAGCGTGGCTAACTATCTTATTTTCACGTACTTCAAAAAACTCGGCATACCGTAAAAAAGCCAGTTTCCCCGTACTTCTAATACCAAGAAACGGCTTGTCGAACAGTCCAGCAAAGTGACCCATCGACATAACCCACTTGCCTTCGCCGGCGCTGTTATCTCCCGCCATGAATACGTCCTCACGGCGCTTCATACGCGTAAAACTCTGTTTTAACGGCTCCCACAACTCTTTCACTAATTCTGCTGGAGTCGAACATTTATCAAACGGATAGCAGGCATAAATCTTTGCATTTTCATCAACATACGATTTCACTACGCCTTTAACATCACTTGCCTCACCTTTGTCAAAAGCGGCTTGATAGGATCTGACAACGGCTTTTTCGCTATTAAAACTCATGACTTACGCCTCTTTGTTTAAAAAATTGTTAATACTGGCCTGAAATAATTAATGACTTCGAAGTCATTATGTATTAGGTTGAATATTATTGTAAATAGAAAGCGCGCTTATTAAGCAGGCAGAGTAAAGAATATGACTGAAAATTTTGGCGTTTTAAACTGGTCTATCTTAGGCGGGTACATCATTGCGAACCTGTTGCTGGGTTTGGTGATTGGTAAAAATATAAAAAATTCCGACGATTTTTATCTCGGTCAAAAACAAACTCCGTGGTGGGCAATAGGTATTTCGGTTATTGCCACTTACGTTAGCGCTATGACGTTTCTTGGGGCACCAGCCTGGGCTTATTCAGAGGGGCTATCCGTTATAGCACTTCATTTGAACTACCCTCTCGTCATCATGGCTGTAATCATATTCTTTTTCCCATTCTTCTATAACGCGGGTGTCGCGTCCATTTACGATTACCAAGAACGGCGTTTCGGCAAGCGTGCCCGCGCCATGGTATCCAGCATTTTTATGCTAAGCCAAATCATGAGCTCAGCAGCTATTCTTTATGCTACCTCTCTTGTTTTGTCGTTCATTACTGGCGTACCTGTAGTGTGGTCTATAGTTATAGTTACTGCCATAGCGCTTATCTACACCATGATGGGCGGCATTACTGCCGTAATTTGGACTGACGTTATTCAGTCAGTGATCTTATTTGTGGGCGCGGGCATTATTATGTACGCCCTGCTTGAAAGCGGCGACACTACGCTATCTTCATCAATGAGCGAGCTTAAAGCTCAGGGTAAATTAAACCCACTTAATTGGGACTTCGACTTTACTGAAGAAACTACAGTGTGGAGCGGCATTATTGCTATGACGCTGTACCACATCACCGTTTACGGCACCAACCAAATGATGGTGCAGCGAACGCTGGCTGCCAAGAATATTGGTGACGCCAAAAAATCTTATTTATTAATGGGTTTCTGCGCGTTCTTCATCTACTTCTTCTTCATTGTACTTGGCGTGTTGTTTTACGATTTTTATCAAGGCAAAACCTTCGAAAACAGCAACACAATTATTTTGCAGTTCGCAACCGATTACGGCTTGCCGGGTTTAATGGGCATTATTGCAGCCGCGGTTATGGCCGCATCCATGTCTAGCCTAGATTCCTCATTTAACTCGCTATCGACAGTGGCAACTATCGATTTCTACATTAAATACTTCAAGAAAGACGCGTCAGATGCCCATTACCTTAAGGCTTCGCGTATTTTTACCTTGTTCTTCGCCGTACTTATTATTTTTCCAGCAATTGGCTACCACCTATTCAGCGAAGGCTCAATTTTAGAAATTTTGTCTAAAGTAGGCTCCTATTTTGTAGGTGCGCAAATGGGCATGTTCTTCTTAGGGTTCTTTTCTAAGCAGACAACCGAAAATGGCCTGATCATTGGCACATTGAGCGGCTTTATTGTTGTGACCTTGGTGGCCTTGAATACAGATATTGCGTGGCCCTGGTACTGCATCATAGGTGCAAGCGCTAATATTGTGGTGTCTATGATTGCTAGTCGCCTTATTGATGGCGTTCAAACCGAATACAACGCTTATACCATTAAAGGGCAGCAGCAACACTTCGCGCGCGAAGGTCTCGATGAGAAAGAGCAAGGATGGTATCGCGTACCCGGCCGCGTAGACCCAATCAACTACATATTGTTTGGGTTCTTCTTACTCACACTCGTGTTCTTATTTTCAATTCAATTTATGTTTTAAAAGCCAAACTCAGCGCTTTTGAGGGAGATTCTATGAGCGAAACATCCATAGCAAAAACGGTGTATTGGCAGCCTCTGCATGACATGCTGGACCCTGCACGAAGTAAAACGCAAACCTTGGCGGGTTTCGATGAAGAGTTTGTCGACTTAGCAGACTATATTTTGCGCATAACCCATCGTATTTGGGAGCAGAAAAACATTGGTGCTTGCTACGATTATTATGCTGACTACTGCCCAGTACATACGCTTGGCGGTTATGCCGACAGTGTTGATGTGGTAGTTCAAAACACGTTAAAAACCATTGCCGCCTTCCCTGACAGGTCGCTTATAGGTGAAGACGTTATTTACCGTGAAGAAGCCAACGAGGTGTATTATTCGTCGCACCGTATCACCAGTATTATGACCAATAAAGGCCCCTCTGAATTTGGCGCGCCAACAGGCAAAACCGGGCGTGTCACCACCATTGCAGACTGCATGTGCAGAGACAATAAGATTTTTTACGAATGGCTAATGCGAGACAATAGCTTTCTTATCGCTCAGCTTGGTATTGAGCTAGACGATGCTGCAGCGTTTCAAGCCAAGTTTCCTGTTTCGAGCACGTTTACCCAATGGCTAAATGAAGAGTACGCGCGAACATGTGCTAACGAGGCGTCGCGCTGGGAAGCATTGCCAGAGCAAGACAAGCCGTGGGGCGACTTTGCCAAATCATGGGCCGACCAAATCTTCAATAAGCGCATGTTCAATAAGCTGTCTGACTTTTACAGACCCAATGCGTCAGTGCAGTGGCCGGGCGGACGCCAAGCCACTGGCAATGCAGCTATTGGCGGCATGTTCATTAAGTACCTGGCCAGTTGCCCAGACGCCAACATGGTAGTGGATCATATTTGCGTTACCCATTACGACGACAATCGCGTGAACATTGCGCTTAGATGGGGCTTGGCGGGTCATTACAATGCAACACAAAGCAAATATGCGCAGTTTAATCAGCAACCCCATTATATTTTAGGGGCAACTCACTTTGAGATTGAAGACGGTGTTATAGCCAAGGAATTTACGGTGTTTGACGAAGTAGCGGCATTAGCAAACCTTATGCGCAAACTACCACAAGCGACGGAGGCATAAGCATGTTAAGCACAATTCAGCAGTTGCTAGAAAAACAAGACACACAATCACTTACCGCTGCCTTGCTTCATTCAAGCCGCTGGCTTTTAGGAGAAAGGCTGCACTACGGGCCAATTCAGCAACGGGGTTTAATGGCTAATTGGCTTGATATTACAACGCATTTTGAGACCGTTGAGTTATGCGCGAAGGTGCAAAGTGGTGATGTTGAAGCAGGTGTATTTTGTCTTTCATCAGCATCGACCAGCACCTACTTTATTGCACAATGCGAACATCGCAATGGCGCTATCAAGCAATTGCTTCAATGGGTAGACAGTGCTTCGCTTGCGAGGCGCTACAATACAAAAGAAGCCTCTGGCGATGACAACTCGATGTCGCTACCTTTTTGGCCCGAGCCAGACCCATTACAGTTGAGCGAGTTTGACCCTCAACTTCATCTTAAGACAACCCATGCGGGCATTAACGATGTGGTTGCAAGTAACACTAGCGATAAAAGCAAGGCGCTACTATCGCAATGGTGGCAAGTGTGGCAAGGCTTCGACACGGCAGGTATCAAAGAGCTATACAGTGACGCTACCCATATTAGCGTAAATAGCCAAATGTTAAACAAAGAAGGTTTTCCTTCTGTCTCGTCTTGGCTGACTTTACTTGAAAGCAAATTACACCGCCGCTACTGTCAGCTGGAACAAGTAATAGCGGATGAAAGTAACGCGCTAGTCAGATGGCGAATAGATGCAGACCTGAAGACTGATAACGGCCTAATACGCGTGCGCCTGCCCATAGCAACCATGCTTACGTTTAACGAGAATAAGATTACTACTGAGTACTGGGTAGTTGATTCTATCGCGTTTGAAAAACGCTTTGGTGCTCCCCTTCCCTTCTAACCACCCTTTTTAAGCTAACGTATCAGCTTCCAGTCACTAAAATTTGATACGTTAGAATTTTGCGCCTCTCCGTGTGTAGAGGCGTTTTTTTTGGCTTTCTATTAGTGGTGGTTGGGAGGTTAGTTTGTTTTTTCTGAGCCTTTTCACGGAATAGTGAGCTTTTTTAACTAGTTGGTAAAAATCCGTTACAGATAAATTATTCGGACTCTAGGAGTGTAATTTGCTAGCGATGTATATGTAAAAACAACTGACCAAATCTTCTGAGCAACTACGTGAAATAGCGGTTATCTGGACAAAAACTCTATAAGTTTTGTTTGATATTCGTCGATACCATCAGGAGAGTGAGTAATTAGAAACTCAAACACTTCAAACTCTGTTTTAAGCTTATTATGCGCATATTGTTTCAGTAGAGATTTTCCCCGTTTTTTTGGAGAATTCCCTCTAACATTTAATTCTTTATCATAAATTTCGTCATGATGAGCATCCCAATAAAGTCCGAGCTCATGCTCTAAATCTTGGTAAGGCAAAAATAGTACATTTTTTAAATCCACGAGATTACCGACATTCAGTTGATCGCCGTCTAACGCACATAAGACATTTTCAGGACTAGAAAAAAACTCCTGAGCCTCGTTTCTATGTCGTATATCAACTGTATTTTGAGCCCCACCGAAATGAATCACGATGTATTTGGAAAAAATCTGCTCGCCCGTTCTATGGATAAGATACTTTATGAAATTTGCTGATAACTCATCTTCTGCAAGAATATAGCGATCCCAGTTCTTGTGAAATCCAAACAAAATGCTCTTTGCATAATTGTGTGATATCTCCCTTGTAGAAACTTTCCCCGCTAAGTTTTCCATATAGTGCAACTCCCCCTCGTGGAGCGTCTCCATTAAGGCGAGAGAATGGGTCGTGAATATAACATTTACCTCATAAAGCTCGCATAGCCTCCTGAGCTCTTCGATAAGTTTGACTTGCGCTGATGCGTCAAGTGCAATATCAATTTCATCTATAACGATGCATTTACGCTTTTCTTGAATGTATCTGTACAAGTTTATTAAGAAATACTCTCCAGAGCTGAGGTAGTCTTCTCTGATATAAAAACGTTCTACTGGATCTCGCAAAATGGCGTAAAAAGTTTTGCTTTTGATGCTGACTTTTTTGAGATTGTTGAATCGATCATCGCCATATACTCGATTGAGAAATTGAATAAGCTCTTCTGGTTCTTCAAAATCACCATTTGCCATTTTTGAGCGAATATCCGAGTCGTACTTAACAAGCTCCTGAAAGTGACTAAAGCGTTTCCCATGTGGGATTGGGAGCTCAACACCAAACAATTGCCTTATGTCTTTGTCAATAAGCTGCTTAGAGTCGATCGCTTTCAGTTTTTTGTTGAACAAAAAACTATATGTCTTATTTCCTACTTTGTAGGAAATATGACTTGATTCATCAAATATGTAAGGAGCGCCTGTCTGTTGGAATGTATCGTTGATAGGTAGGTTACGAATTGCTCTAACGAGAGTAGTTTTACCGCACCCGTTCTTACCCACCAAACATTGAAGTTGATTTAGCGAAAGATCGACTTCAAAAAAACAGTGCTGTATATGTTGTACGTTCTCTATTAAGACTGAGAGTAGCATTTTGTTACTTTGCCGACTTATGCAAAAACATTTCTATGATCGTGTTGCCGTACTTCTGGCGTAGTTTCAATAGATACTCTGGAGCCATTGCATTTGCTCCAATTAAGCGTCCAGACAACATCGAGATAACATTTTCGCGAGTAAGAACCTTATTATTCTTAGCTCTTTTGTTTTTGAGTACTACTCCGTAGCCTAAGAACTTGTCGTCGTTGGTTAAGTAGTGATGAAGCAATGTTTCAATTTCAATCTTATCGGCTCTATCAATCGAAATCTGTCCATTGGGTAAAACTACTAGTCCTAGCAGTTTTACCTTCTGTCCTTGCTGTAGGTAACGCGTTTTGGCTTCATTTAGCTTGATTTCCGCACCGAGGAACTCTTGCAACAGCCCACCAACCCTAGCTGCAAGCATTCTTAAAACCTCATCATTGTTCGCAGACAAAATGATGTCATCAGCATACCTAGTGTAACTAACATCTAATTCATTCGATTGTATTAATAACTCTTTATCAAAATTTAACAGGCACATATTGCTGATGGCGGGAGACGTAGGAAACCCCAATGGAAGGCAATTTTTATATGAGACAATATTTAAAATGACGTCTGCGTATTCATGGATATCTGCAATGGGAACACTCCCTAACCCGTTACGTATCGACTTACTCACTAGGGGTTTTGTTATACTGCCAAAGAAATTAGCTATATCCGTCTGAAAGAAAAATCTGTTCTTAGAGTGAGGTAATACTGCATCACGAACATTTACGCCCTTTCGATATGAAAAAACCACTTCATTAGCAATATTTCCATAGTCAAACACGTTTTTTGCCAAAAAATGGAGTATACGTTTGAGTCGTTTAGATGGTTGAACAATCTCGCGCTCTTTTACCTGGGTAACTGCAATATTGTTATCGACGGAAAGGTTAAGAAAGTCATCAAACAAGAGAGAGTTATGAAAATTGGAAACAAACACTTCTTGAAACGTCCTATAGCTTTCGTTTGTGTTTGTTTTCATTGCGATAAGCAGTCCTGAAGAGCAATCAAACCATCTTTAAGCCATGATAAAGGAGAAGGGAGCGGATCGCCTCGCCAAATCTCGAATAAACGTTAGTTTGATTCATGAGGTTTACTACTTAACACTGAGGTAACTTAAAAACATTTAAATCACCCCAGTGAAGAGTAACTGAATCATAGCCGGTAGTGACCTCGAATTTTTTGACTGAAGTTACTTCTAGTCACGAGGTATGAACTTAGTATATGGTTTTGAGTTGTTTTTTTCAAATCTCACGAGCCGGTTTGAAGCTAAAAAGAACAGCTCTGCTACCCCTCTTGAGCTCCGTTTAGCTAGTAACTTTTAACCCTAGATGTCATTCCAAACGATGCATCCGCTGATGAACCAAGTGTATTTCTTCCTGACTGACATGCATATAAATATGCGTTGAGCTTAAGCCGTCAGACAAAACATCACATATACGTACCAGATAACTGAATCGTTTTCTAACATAAATGTTGCTGGTGCATGCCTAGATAAGTAAACACGACATGCCATAAAAAAGGCAGCCAAAAGGCTGCCCCAATCAAAAAAAAAGTATAACTCCGTCTTTTTACGCCTTATCAAACGTCTCTCGCAGTGCTTTGGCGCCACTTAACATAAAACCGTGGTCAGAACCTAATAAGAACAGAGAAACGCCTTTTTCTTTCCAGTAGGCGAGCTCTCCTAAATTACCCACGAACATGCCCGTTGCCTTTCCTGCCTTGTGGCTTACTTCAACTAAGTGTTCAACCGCTTGTTTAACTTTTGGGGCGTCTGCACTGGTTTCGCCAAGTGCTACGGTTAAATCCATTCGACCTATAAACAAGCAATCGACACCGTCAACGTGTGCAATGGCTTCTATGTTGTCGATTGCGTCTAAATCTTCAAGCTGGGCAACAATACTAACCTTTTTGCCCGCTTCTAAGTTTTCACTTAATGGCTTTGTTGTGTAGCCTGCAAACCGGCTTGAACCTGCATAGCCTCTTCCACCTGCACCGTAGTGGCAATGCCTGACGATAGCACTTAGCTGTTCCGCCGTTTTCACATGTGGCACAACTACACCGTCTGCGCCCATATCCAGCACATTTAGCAGTGTTTCTGGGGCATCGTTTGGTGTTCTTACTAGAACAGGCATGTTCCCTGCCCTAGCCGCAAGAATACAGGTGTCTAAATCCTGTCTTGAAAATGGTGCATGCTCAGCATCTAAACACAATACGTCCATGCTAGCGTGCGCCAATACTTCAATTACATTGTAGTGAGGCGTTTTTATGAACGTACCCAAAAGGCTTTGCTTGTTTTTAAGCGCTTGTTTAAGCATGTGCTGCACCTCCGAAAAAGTTATACAAATGCAGGTTCACTTTTGCGCTTTGCTCAAGCATTGCGAAATGCCCCGCGTCTTCAATCAGCACCAATTCACTATTCGCTGCCAGGTTATGAATTCTTTGCTGTTCTGAAGGCGGACAAAGCACATCCTTGCAACCGCCAATTATCAGCATTGGATGTGCGCAATTAGCTAACAGTTCGCTAGCATCCGGGCGTGTTGCAAGAATTTCGAGCTGGGCTTTATAGCGCTCTATTCCTGTATCCTGCGCCATCTGAGCAATTAAATTCATTAAAGCTTCATTGGGCTTATGCAGATAGACGGCGCTAAATTTATCGTGAATAAGCGTGTCTAGGCCATGCGAAACGGCATAGTTTAAATGCTCGCTTCTGGCTGATCGCCCTTGGGGTTTGTCTGCATGCGCATTGCTGTCTAGCAATGCTATTTTTTCAATTTGCTCGGGAACGCGCGCTAAAAGTTCAAACGCCACCATACCGCCCATTGAAAAGGCGCAAATGCTGAATGGCTCGCCTTCATCAAAAAGGCGTAACGCGTGACTGGCAAGATCGCTCAGGTTGTCATGCTGGTCATACTCTAAGGTAATGCACTGATGACCAGCATTGGTTAAGGTCGTTATTTGGTTGGTAAAAACGTTTCCGTTACAAAGGGTTCCGGGTATAAATAATAGTTTACTCATTATCTCTTGGCGCAGCGGCCACTGAGTTTCCTTCAATGAGCTTGCCCGGCCAGTAACGTGTCTCTGGCGGTATATCAGGGCTCTCAATTAAGTTAACCAGGGTTTCTACTGCTGCTTTTGTCATAAAATAGGTTGGCTGACTTACGGTAGTCAGACTGGTAGCTGTGCCACGAAGAAGCACTGATACCATCAAACCCAACAACTGAAATATCTTCAGGTACCCGCAAATTCAGGTTTTCCCGTATTTCGTCAATGGCACCAATTGCCATTGTGTCGTTGGCACAAATAATTGCAGTAGGAAGCGCATTTTTCTCGGCATAAGCACTTAAGCACTCTCTCGCCGAGTCATAGCTGTAGTCGCCATAAACCACGTTGGTGTCGGTAAACCCATGAGATAATAAGGCATTCCTTGCTCCACTTAACCTTGCGCGGGCCACATCAGAATCTTTTGGGCCAGCCATAATTAAGAAGTGCTGGTGATGATGGTTAACTAGAATATCCACCAACATGCGAAGGCCTTGGTCATGGTTACAACATACCGAGCTTACACTGTGATCAGGAAGCTCACGGTTATACAACACCACTGGAATATTGTGTTTAGCAAACTGCGTGACACTGTCGGGTTCGAAGTGCGCTGTAAGCGCAACTACGCCGTCGACCTGGTACGCTAATATTTGCTCAATAACCGTTTCTAGCTGTTCTGCGTCATCAAGTGTGAATAACAGCACCCGCTTGTTTTTCTCAGCGATGTGTTTATTTAGCTGTGCCAACACTTCGGGGAAGTTCACATTAGCTCGCGATGAAATAATTACCGCAATCATGCCCGTGCTTTGGTTTATCAACATGCGTGCAATGGCGTTAGGTTTGTAGCCTAACTCTTCTGCGGCTTTTAGCACTTTTTCACGGGTTTTCTTAGATACGCTAACGCCCGGGCGATATACCCGCGACACTGCCGACTGAGAGACTCCTGCTGCATGGGCAACGTCATATGACGTCACCCTATTTTTTTTATTCAATTATTTTTTTCCGTAACGACGTAATCGAATGTCAGCCTGTTCTTTGTGACCTGCAAAACCTTCAATTGCACATAAACGTGAACAATACTCGCCAACCATCACTGAGGCTTCTTCCGTAACACGCTGGTATGTACAGGTTTTTAAGAATTTACCAACCCATAGACCTCCAGTATAACGACCTGCGCCCTTCGTGGGTAGAGTGTGGTTTGTACCAATACATTTGTCGCCGTAAGACACATTGGTTTCAGGGCCTAAAAACAGTGCACCGAAGTTACGCATGTTCTTTTGAAAGTACGGCACGTCTTTCGTCATAATTTGAACGTGCTCAAATGCTAGGTCGTTAGCGACCTCTAACATTTCATCATAGGTGTCGCATACAATGACTTCACCGTAATCTCGCCATGCGACAGAGGCCACATCTGCAGTAGGTAAAATAGTTAACTGGCGCTCTACTTCGGCCATAGTATCTTTACCCAGTTGCTCGCTGTTGGTAAGCAACACGGCTGGAGAATTAAGCCCATGCTCAGCCTGCCCTAGCAAATCCGCCGCACATAATTCGCCATCAACACTGTCGTCAGCAATAACTAACGTTTCTGTTGGACCCGCAAAAAGATCAATACCGATGCGCCCGAACAATTGGCGTTTTGCTTCGGCCACAAAGGCATTGCCCGGCCCAACAATCATACTTACCGGTTCAATAGTATCAGTGCCCACAGCCATAGCGGCAATCGCCT
This sequence comes from Alteromonas sp. ABH4_454, assembly GCF_056311775.1. NCBI lineage: Bacteria > Pseudomonadati > Pseudomonadota > Gammaproteobacteria > Alteromonadales > Alteromonadaceae > Alteromonas > Alteromonas sp. ABH4_454. The sequence continues at coordinate 4,413,104 of NZ_CM149972.1, forward strand.
GCACACCACCAAAGGTATATATTTCATCAGCACCGGCTAAGTCCATGGCTACAATTACCGCTGGTGCGGGTTTACCCTGAAACGGAGGAGTAGCAGCAATAACCCGTTTCACACCAGCCACCTTTGCCGTAACAATGCTCATGTGTGCTGAAGCCACCAGCGGATACTTACCACCGGGTACATAACAACCCACACTATCTACCGGAATATTTTTGTGGCCAAGCACTACACCGGGCAGCGTTTCAACTTCAACGTCTTTCATTGACTCACGCTGAATGGTCGCAAAGTTTCGAACTTGTTCCTGCGCCCATTTGATATCGCTAATCTCTTGTTCGGTTAACTGCTCATAACATGCGTCTATTTCTTCACGACTCAACCTAAAAGACTCCGGAGTCCATTTGTCAAACTGACCAGAATATTGCGAAACAGCTTCGTCTCCGCGTTTTTCAATATCGCTAATTATATTTTCAACAATCTCTTTAACTTTCTGATTATCAATTGCTTTTTCTTCAGCCTGCTTGCCTTGCTTCAAGTACTTGATCACGGTCTATTCCTCTACAAAGGTGAATGAGATGTTACATTAATCGAACAAATATTTATCTTGATCTTCACCAAAAATTACATAAGAATGACTTCGAATGCAATTATTATTTTGAGGTGACATGTGGCTTTCTCTCATGACCTATTAAAAGACAAGACAATTTTGGTTACAGGTGCGGGTAAAGGCATTGGTAAAGCATGTGCTTTATTGGCTGACGCATGTGGTGCAAATGTTATTGCTGTGGCGCGTACCGAAAGTGACCTTGTGGCGCTTAAGAACGAGAGTTCAGAACGGCTAAGCTTTTGGGTGGGAGATGTTCAAGAAAAGGCGCTTTATGAGAAGATCCAAGCACTTCCCCTCCTCCATGGGTTAATCAATAACGCCGGAACGAACCGTGTTGCGCCAATGCAAGAACAGAGCGATGAAAATATTGACGATATTTTGAATTTAAATATTCGCTCAGCATACAAAGTTGCGCAGGCGGCCATTACGCCAATGCTTAAAAGTCAGGCACCATCTATTGTTCACATGTCATCGCAAATGGGCTTTGTCGGCTCTCCTGGCCGCACGCTTTATTGCTTAAGTAAACACGCAATTGAAGGCTTAACGAAAGCCATGGCTGTGGAACTGGCGCCGAATAATATTCGCGTCAATAGCGTAGCGCCAACATTTATTAAAACACCAATGACTGAGCCCATGCTTGAAGAGCCAGCGTTTGCTGAAATGGTGATGAACAACATTCCCTTACAACGCTTAGGCAGCGTCGAAGACGTTGCTAACGCGTGCATATTTCTACTTAGTGAATTGTCTATGACCACCACGGGTAGTTGTCTTAAAGTCGATGGCGGTTGGACCGCCCATTAAATACGAGGTATCACTGTGTCAGTATTATCCGAGCGTTTAGTCCGCTATGAAGAATTAATCCCATGCCGCAACGCGTTTATCGATACGCGCTCGCCAGGCAGTGATCAAAAAGAGAACTTCACCATAATTGGTCCAGGTGTCGCCGAAAACCCTGACCAACATGTTCACATTGCTATTCCGCACGGCTTTAACATTGGCGGAGCTCGTCAGCCTCCCGGCTGCCTTAACTCGCAGCATAGCCACCTAACCGAAGAGGTATTTGTTGTGTCTCAAGGTAGCTGGCACTTTACTACGGGTGTTGAAGGCAACGATGCCGTAGTGCGTATGGAAGAAGGCGACATTATTTCTATTCCTATGGATTTGTTTCGCGGTTTTGAAAATGTAGGCGACGGCACGGGATACCTTTACGCAGTATTGGGACAAGACGATCCAGGTCGTGTACTTTGGGCTCCTCAAGTTTTTGATATGGCCAGCGACTACGGGCTTGTCTTGCTCGAAAACGGTGGTTTAGTTGATACTACTCTGGGACAAAAAATTCCTGAAGGCGTTGCGCCTATGCCAAAAACATCGGCAGAACAAATAGCGCAACACCGCGTAATTGATGATGAAGCGTTAGAGCAGTGCGTGGTGCGTTTAGCTGATTTCCCGTTTAGCAACAATACGGCATTAACTCAAGGAACCGACGTATTAGAAGCGCCGCTTATCGGCCCTGCAAGTGCCGATGAAAAGCTTGGTGAAACAAAGCTAAACTGGTCTCATGGATTCTGCGTTCGCGCCCTTAAATTCAAGCCGGGAGCTTTCATTACTACGCATAAACGCTTCGACGAAGAAGTAGTATATGTACAAGACGGTAGCATCAAAATGCTTGTTGACGGCGAAGCGCTCATTCTTAATAAAGGCGATACATTTACCACACCTATTGGCGCAGCCCGCAGTTTTGCCCAGCAAGGTGATGAGGAAGCATTAATTTATGTGACCCGACGTGGTGACACAGCCAAAGCCCCAGAATTTATTGATTAGAGGCAAATGCGATGTCTACTTTTTCAAATATAGCATTGAAAAAAGCGTTTCTTCCTTTTCGAGAAGCACAGTACGACTTTAACCTCGAAAAGCTAAAAGCACTGGGCGATACCCTCTTTTCACGGGATGCCGCCATTAAGTTTTGTGTGCCTTTTGATGACATGACAGGCCACCGCGAAATGCTAGATAAGGTGTATGCGCCACTGCTGGAGTCTGTCCCCGATCTTGAGCGCCGCGATACCATAATTATGGTTGGCGAGGACGACAAACAATTGCGCTGGTTAGGTTGCTGTGGTTATTACACTGGGCGTCTTGAAAAGCCTTGGTTAGACATCCCTGCGACTGGCGATCAAATTCATATGCGCTTTCATGAATTTTATCGTTTTGAAGGCGACACCATAGTGGAAGTTCAAGCCATTTGGGACTTGCCTGAAGTCATGATGCAGGCAAAGTGCTGGCCGTTTAGTCCAAGCTTAGGTACCGAGTGGCATGTGCCAGGGCCAACAACCCAAGACGGAATACACTTGTTTGAAGAAGACAAGTCGCTTACCGCACAGAGCCATCAGCTTGTACTTGATATGCTAAATAGTTTAGGGAAATTCGCCGAAGGCGGTGTTGCTGCCATGAACCTAGACAAATACTGGCATCCTAAATCAAACTGGTATGGCCCATCTGGTATTGGTACAGGGCGCGGTATTCAAGGCTTTCGCAATACCCATCAGGAAGCGTTTTTAAACGGTATGCCTAACCGCGTGGGCGACCCCGCAAACGGCCATTTGTTCTCCGAAAATAATTATGTGGGGTTCACTGGCTGGCCTGGCATGAGCATGACCATTTCAGGCGATGGCTGGCTTGGCATTGTGCCAAACGATAAGCCCATCACTATGCGCAGCTTAGATTTTTGGCGCAATGAGAACGGCATGATACGCGAGAACTGGGTGCTAATAGACTTACTTCACGTTTACCGTCAGCTTGGTGTTGATGTATTCGCCCGAGTTAAACAGTTGACCCGTAACAAGTATCGATAACTCCCGTTAAAGATGCTTTTTGCCCCGTATTACTACTAAGTAATACGGGGCTTTTTTATGGTGTTACCTCAATCCTATAAACTCTCTAAATCAAACGCGCCTTGCTTTGAGAGCTTTTCGTTCAATGGTTTCACTTCTTCGCCAAACAAGGTTTCTAGCTGCACTTTGTATTGCTGCCACTTATCCTCTAAGTCTTCTAACCGTTTTAGTGCACCAGCTTGTGCAGGCGCACCGGTTCTGTCGAAGTTATCCATTAAAAAGCGAACTTGTCTGTCGAGCATATTCGGCCAGTTAATGTCGTCTTCGAAAGTTTGATGTTTTGGCTGAATGACCAACGCTTCCCAGTCGTCGATTGCACTAACAATGCGCTCGATTGAAGCCGACACATCGCTTGCCAGCATAACGTTATCTTCAGACACACCGTTTAATTGCGCTCTAACATCACGGGCTTTTTGCAGGTGTGCAAACAAATCATTCAATAAGGTTTCTGTAGCCTGAATGCTCTTTTCAACTACTTGAAGCTGCGCTTTATCTGCTTCTTCTCTTGGGTCTGGAAGTACTTTAAACGCGCGAGTTTGTGCAAGTTCACCTACTGTGATTTTCGCTTTGTAGTCTCCAGGCATAACACGGGCGCCTTTCCAACCACCAAACAGTTTTACGTTCTCAATACAGTTCAACGGCTCACGTCGAAGGTCCCATACAAATTCGTTGTAACCTGCTTTTGATGCAGGGTGTATAAATTTGATAGGGCTACGAACGTCTTCGTTACCCTTCGCGCATTTTTCAAATGCACTGGGTGCAGATGACAGTGTGCGAACCAGCTCGTTATCGGCATTAAATATATCGATGCGCAGCGTTTGCTCTTCTTCTAGTGCGTCTTTCAGGTAATAACGGAAGGTAGCGCCACGCGGTGGATTCTTCGCTTGAGGCTGGTCAGTCATGCCACCGCCAGATAGCAAGCGAATACCATCTATGGGTTCAAACTGAAACAGTGCTTCGTTATCTAACGACTTATGCACTTCACGTAGCGGGCTAATGTCGTCTAATATCCAAAAGCCTCGTCCTTGGGTTGCTACAACGAGATCATCACCTTTAACCTGCATATCGGTAATTGCCACAGGCGGCAGGTTTAAGTCTAGTTCTTGCCAGTGTTTACCGTCGTCGAAACTAATAAACATGCCGCTTTCTGTACCCGCGAACAGCATACCTTCGCGCTCTGTATCTTCGCGCACTACGCGAACAAAGGCGTCCTCTGGTAGGCCTTCATCAATACGCTTCCAGCGCTTGCCGTAGTTGTCGGTTTTGTAAATATAAGGCGTATAGTCATTTAATTTATAACCCGCAACTGCCACATAAGCTCGGCCTTGTGCGTGAGGGCTAAGTTCTATGGCATTGACCTGCGCTTCTTTTTTGTGAGGAGTAATATCTTTCCAGTTTTCACCCTCATCGCGGGTAATATGTAGCTTGCCGTCATCGGCCCCCACCCAGAGTTCACCTTTGTTAACCGCTGATTCTGCAATATAGAAAACCGTATTGTAGTATTCAGCACCAGCTTGTTCATTGGTGATCGGCCCGCCGTTCAGCCCTTGCTTTTCAGGCTCATTTCGAGTCAAATCCGGGCTTATTTCCTGCCAGTTCACACCGCGATCTGTTGTTTTTAAGATCATCTGCGTGCCATAGTACACGGTGTCAGGATCATGCTTTGACACTACCACTGGGGCATTCCAGTTGGTGCGGTACTTTTGGTCACGTGCATTTCTGCCAAACACATATTCAGGGTAAGGCATGATGGGCCGCGTTAGCCCAGTATCGCGGTTGTATTCGGTTAATGTACCGTTGATGGTAGTGGCGTAAATAAGGGTTGGATCGTCAGGGTTGAACGCAATATGCGCGCTTTCACCACCACCCACAGCAAATTGATCTTCAATTCCTACACCGTCACCCCAAGTTTCAGACGGGGTTGCCATGGTTGTGTTATCTTGCTGCCCGCCATAAACATAGTAAGGGTTTAAGTTGTCAGTAATAACGCGGTAAAACTGCGCCGTTGGCTGATTGTAAATGCTTGACCAGGATTCACCGCCGTCGAAGGTAACGGTTGCGCCACCGTCGTTAGCGTTAATCATATTTAAGCTGTTTTCCGGGTTTATCCACATATCGTGGGTATCACCGTGGGGCAAAGATTTGATTTCGAAGGTTTTACCGCCATCAATGGATTTATGCAGCTGCACATTCATCACATACAGGGTATTTTCGTCATTTGGGTCGACTTTGATGTGGTTGTAGTACCATGCGCGAGCTTTAAGGATATTGTCGCCATTCATTAACGACCAAGACTTGCCCGCATTGTCACTGCGATATAGACCGCCTTCTTCAGCCTCGATAATGGCGTAGAGGCGCTTTGGATTAGACGCGGCAATATCAACACCCACTTTACCGATAAGCTTAGGTAACCCTTTTTCTAGCTTGTCCCAGCTTTCGCCGCCGTCTGTTGACTTATAAAGGCCACCGCCCTCACCGCCCGATTTAATAAACCAAGGCGTTCTGCCGTGATGCCACATGCTGGCATAGAGAATTCTCGGGTTAGTAGGGTCGATAGCTAAGTCGGCAGCGCCCGTATCAGCATTAACTTTCAATACATGCTGCCATGTTTTACCGCCGTCTATCGTTTTGAATATACCGCGTTCTTCATTGGGCCCCCAAATATTACCTTGTACCGCTGCCCAGGCTATATCAGGGTTAGTGGGGTGTATGCGAATTTTTGGTATTTGACCACGTTGTTCTAAACCCACCAGTTTCCAGCTTTCACCGCCATCAGTAGATTTATAAACACCTTTTCCGTGACTAGTGGTTACGCCTCGAATAGGGCCTTCACCCGTACCTACATAAATAACGTTTGGATCTGAAGGCGCAACAGCGATAGAACCTATGCTGCCTACCTTAAATGTTTTATCGGATATGGCTTTCCACGATAAACCCGCGTTTTCGGTTTTCCAAACACCGCCACCTGCGGTGCCCATAAAATAAAGATTGGTATTACCTTCAACCCCAGTAACCGCCACAGAGCGCCCACCGCGATAAGGCCCAATAAAGCGATACTCCATTTTATCGAAAAGTTCGGGGTTAACCGTATCTTCAAGTGCGAATGCAGAATGCGAGAAACTAGAAAGTGCGCTTACGCAAATAGCAAAAGCGGCCACCATTTTCCGAGAAACCAGTCTCTGTGAAACCATAGATAGTGCCTTGTCGTGTTTTTATTTTGAATAAGAAGAGTTTCTTATACTGCTTTGTTACAGACGTTATGGCAAAAGTTTTTGTAGTGGGCAAAACTGTTAGTTGGTGATATGTGACGGAATATAACTCTAAAAATAATCCCTCAACACACACTCGCTGTTGGAAAGCTTAGCGACTATACGCTCACCAAAGCCGGGTAAAAACTCGATGGTAATAGAGACTCCTTCGCCTCGGCTTTCCATTGGATAACCGCTTAGCCACTTAAGGTAGGTTTCTACTTCGCTATCTGTTAGCACCATCGATTCATTCAGAGCATCCTTGGTTGATTGGATAGTCTCTCTGTCAAAGTCACTGCTACCATCATTTTTTTTCTTAGGCTCTGCAGTATCATTGGAATTCATATATAGCTGTTTTTTCATGGCACTTCCTTAAAGTCATCACTACAGACTTGGTGTTTCTTTGTTATGAATATCTAGATTAAACAAAGAAACGTATTGCCTGAATAAGCCGTTGTCTTAGCCCGTACACGATTTCGTTGTTCATCTGTTGCGTCAGCCCTTACAATGAATGCATTCTGTTGTTACAGCGATAGCATTAGTAGCTCACGCTGTGTAATTCGACACCTAATTACTAAAGAGACTTTTTTATGAGATTTCTACTTTCTATAGCTTTCGCTATTGCGCTTGCAGGCTGTGCAACCCTTTCTCAGTTAGCGGTTTATACTGTTTCTAATGCCGAGCTAGAACAAGTACTTGATAGCCAAGTGAGTAAGCTGCAAAAACAAACTTCACTCGCTGGTATTCCTCTTTATTTAGACGTGGAAGATATGACAGCAACCATAGGCCCAGACGGCAGAGACGTGGTTCAGCTAGGCGCTATTGCCACGGCGCGTGTTAGTGCATTTGGGTTGAACTACCCTGCAAAAGTGAGTCTTGCTTTAGAAGGCACGCCTTATTACGACAGTGAAGAAAAAGCGATTTTTGTGCGCTCATTGTCTCTACTTGATAGCACCATTGATGCAGGCGGTTTTAAAGGTAACTTAGCACCTGTAAGCGGCGAATTTATGCAGCTTATCAACGGTTATTTAGCATCGAACCCGGTTTATCGCTTAGACCCTGCAAACAAAGCAGTAAGCATGCTTTCAACCGTGCCCTTACAGCTAACCGTTGAGCAAGGGAAGCTTGCACTTCGACCTAAACAATAATCATTGAAACTCCGTAAGCAGTGTCGAGGTTACTAATTGTTAAAGGTACGAAAGTAACCTGAGCCTCGATGCTCGCAAACAGATTTTCCCATTCAGTGAAATAGGCAGGCATAGTGACAGAACGTATCAAAACGCTAGATGAATTTGCAAAGCACGTAGATTATTCATTACTAAATACCCTTACCCCAGACCCACAGTCGACGTGTGATGGCAACGACCATGATCCACGCCAAGTTTTCTCTGGTCACTATGTGCCGGTTACTCCGACCCCATTATCTTCTCCCAAATATATTGCTCATAGTGAAACTTTGTTTGCCGAATTAGGTTTAGACGACAGCTTGGCAACTTCTAAAGAGTTCACCCAGCTGTTTTCAGGCGACATGTCTGCAGTGCCTGAATCTATGAAGCCGTTCGGCTGGGCAACCGGCTATGCGCTTTCTATTTACGGTACGGAGTACACACAGCAGTGTCCGTTTAGAACGGGTAATGGCTATGGTGACGGTCGCGCTATCTCTATTGTTGAAGGGATATTTAACGGTAAGCGTTGGGAAATGCAGTTAAAAGGCGCGGGTCGCACGCCTTATTGTCGCGGCGCAGATGGTCGAGCCGTATTGCGCTCTAGCGTACGCGAATTTTTAGTGCAAGAGCACATGCATGCGCTTGGCGTACCCACTTCCCGCTCTTTAAGCTTGTTTATGTCTGAATCAGACACGGTAGGCAGACCTTGGTATCGCGAGGGCTCTCACTCCTATGAGCCTGAAGTGATGGTAGAAAATATAACGGCGATATCCACCCGCGTCGCCCCATCGTTTTTGCGCGTAGGACAAATAGAGCTTTTTGCTAGGCGCGCAAGGTGTAATGAACACAGCGAAGCATTAAGCGAGCTAGAAGCCATTGTTAAGCACCTTATTGAGCGAGAGTACGCAAGTGAAATAGACGCAGAAGCGCCATTTGAAGAGCAAGTGGTAACGCTGGCTGAGCTATTTAGAGGCCGATTAACTCGCCTGGTTTCTAATTGGGTTCGCGTAGGTTACTGCCAAGGCAATTTTAATAGCGATAACTGCGCCGCCGGCGGCTTTACGCTGGATTACGGGCCATTCGGCTTTTGTGAGTTTTTTGAAGCAGACTACCAACCTTGGACAGGCGGCGGTCGTCACTTCTCGTTTTTAAACCAGCCCATTGCTGCACAGAAAAACTTTGATATGTTCTGTCGCTCACTGATGACGTTACTTGAAGGCAACAGTGAACAACTCGCTAAGCTAAACGATATTAACGACGGTTTTTCTGGCGTTATGGAACGCGCCATGGAGAGCATGTGGGCAACAAAGCTCGGCCTTGCCAGCTATGACCACGACTTGCTTATCAAGCTGCTGCAATTAATGCTTCGCACTGGCGTTGACTACAATATGTTTTTCAGAGAGCTATCATCAATACCTGAAGATATGGCGAGTTTGACGAAGAGCTTTTACTACCCGCCTAAAGCAGAGGTGATGACAGAATGGGAAGCCTGGCTACAAACCTGGCGTGAGCGTATTGAAAAGGACGCTGAAGCACAAGTTGATGCAGCAAACGCTATTGCTGCTACCGCAGAGAACATGCGCCAAGCTAACCCTAAATTCACATGGCGTGAATGGCTTATTGTGCCTGCCTACAAAGCTGCAGAGAAAGGTGACTTTACCCAAATTCACCAACTACAGAATATACTTACCGCGCCTTATGATGAGCAAGCAGAAGAGGTAGAAAATAAGTACTACCAACTGCGCCCACTTGAGTTTTTCAGTGCTGGCGGTGTTGCACACTATAGCTGCTCTTCTTAGCGAAGAGCAGCGGCGTCTCAGTCTACTTACAGCGAATCGATGGCAGAACTAGGCTCAGTAAACCAAACTGGGCCCTCTTCGGTCATATAAAAGTGATCTTCTAAGCGAATACCGAACTCGTTTGGCACCACTATCATAGGCTCGTTACTGAAACACATGCCAGGTGCTAGCGGGTGAGGATTTTCTTTTACTAGATACGGCCATTCGTGAATATCCATGCCTATGCCATGTCCTGTTCGATGTGGCAAGCCTGGTAGATTATAATCTGGCCCTAAGCCATCTTTTGCTAAGCTGTCTCGGGCGGCTTTATCCACTTCGCCGCAAGGAACACTGACTTTGGCGGCATTAAATGCCGCAAGCTGTGCGCGCTTTTCGCTTTCCCACATTGCCCGTTGTTTATCGGTTGGCTCACCAAAACAATAGGTACGAGTGATATCAGACAGGTAGCCATGAACCTTACAACCAGTATCAATCAATACTAAGTCGTTTTTCTTTAATACTTGAGGGTCTTTAACGCCGTGGGGAAACGAGGTCGCTTTCCCAAAAAGCACGATGCAAAAATAGTTACCGCTGGCGCCTACTTTTTTATGTGCATCATTTATAAATGCTTCAACTTCTGTCGTAGTTATGCCTTCATAAAGCATACTGGCTGTGGCTTTGTGTACAGCAAGGGTCATGTCCATGGCACGCTGAATGAGCGCTATTTCATTGTTCGATTTGTGCATACGACAGTGTGCAGTTACCTCAGCACCATTGATAATTTGCCATGGTTGTTCCAGCAGTTTATTAAAGCCATCTACAATAAAAAATTGCGTAGACTCATCCACACCCAGTTTGCTGCCACCCGCTGTATCCAGCTCGCTTAACATAGAAATGGCAAGCGCGTATGGGCTTTCATGTTCTTGCCAACCGATAATCTCGCCTTCTACTAGTTTAAGCTCGTTTAATGAGTCTATTTCAAACGTAGGGGCAAGATATACAAGATCACCTTTTGCAGGTAAAAGTGCGCCGACCAAGCGTTCGCTGGCGTACCATTGCATGCCTGTGAAATACGCTAAGTTAGTACCCGCGTTAAGATATAACGCGCCAATGCCATGCTGTTGCATGTAATGCTGCGCCTTGGCAATTCGGGCTTTGTATTCTGAAAGTGGGATGGGTGTTAGGTCGCCAGACATGTTGACGAGGCTATCTAAAGCCTGTTGTGGTGTTTTTGTGCCTATTGTTGTGCCCATTTTTTGTCCCTACACTAGCGCAAGGCTGATAATTTATTGGAGTGCGTTCAGCCCGCCTTAACTATAAATTTATTAAAACGGGCACACTGTACAATAATGGGTAGGAAAGTCGAGATAAGCGAGGGTAGTGATGCCTATTAAATGGCGTAACTATTGCTGAACACTCGCTTACTACAACTCAATTTTACAGTGCACTTTTCCACGCAGCTTCTGGAAGTAAGTACAAACCTTTCTCGCTTGTTGCTCCTTCATTCACGATATAGCCGATGCCCGCAGCCATCACGGCAAGGGTTACGTCAAACGCATTGATGCTGTCGCCATAGCCCGCCGTTAAGTTAAACATAGAACCATCAGCGAGAAGATACAGTGTTTTATTGCCCAGCTTATAAGCGTTTACATAAGGCATTGGCTCACTATGGGTAGCGTTGTTTTTAAGGTATGGCACATCAATTTCTTGAGCTACATGGCCTACATTTAAAATAAACGCCCCGTCTTTCATGCTGTCTAAATGGCTTGAATTCACTACGCCATACGCACCAGTCGCAGTGGCGATAACATCAGCTTGGCTAGCAGCTTCGTTTAAATGAACCACTGGCCAACCGTCGTATTTCGCTTGAAGGGCTCTTGCTGGGTCAAGTTCTGCAACTTGAACCTGTGCACCAAACGCCTTTGCCGACGCTGCCACGCCCTGCCCTACCAAACCATAACCAATAACAACCACTACTTTTTCGTGCAGGGTTAAATGGGTGGTTTGGAAAAAGGTTTGCCATGCGCTTAAACCCACCATATGCCTGTTGTGAAGCCCTTCTTTAACTGGCAAATCATCCCAGTTAAATATCGGGTAGTTTGGCGCCATACCGTTTAAGCGGTTAATGCCAGAACCCGTTGCTTCTAAGCCCGATACAATGCTTGGAACTGGCTTGTTTGCTTTTATATTTTCATGCAGTCGAGTAGTAAGGTCCGCCCCCATTTCACATAAGTGAGTGGGTTGCCATGCTAGCGCTTTATCAAATGACTCAGACCAGTCAGCGTCGCTCATGTCTCGCCATGCATGTGCTGTTGCACCTTTATCAACAAGGTAAGACACCACGTCATCTTGAACCGTAGTAGGGTTGCACGTGGTTAAAAAGATATCGCATCCACGTGAAAGTAGCCCCTCTACCAAAGGTGCCATTTTTAAATCTAAATGCATGTTGCAGGCAAGCTTGACGTTAGACAGATCGGGAAGTGATGCTATGGCTTTGCGAGTGCGCGGCATATGCAGGCTGGCCCACGCCAGCTCTGCTTGAAAGTCTTGGTACATGAAAAGGATACTCTGAGAAAACGAAAACAGAATCATACGTGAGAATGCTGTATATATAAAACAGCGAGGTACTTCCTCTTATTTCCAACTACTCCTTTTTAATTTCTCTGGTTCTTGGCTTCTTTCTTTATTCGAGGCCTTCGTTCCACAGCACCACCTTATTGCGCCCTTTCGCTTTTGCTAAATACAAGGCTTGGTCTGACTCTTTAATTAACACATTGATATCATGTTCGCCCGGAGTGGTGCCTGCCACGCCGATACTTACTGTTACACGAAGCAGTTTATTGATGTCATGGGTGAATAGATGTAGGCGCAGGTTTTCGGCTATTTGCTTAGCGTACTGAACGCGGGTATTAGGTAAAAATACTAAAAACTCTTCTCCCCCCCAACGAAAGGTGATGTCAGAGCCTCTAACCTGCCCTTTTATTTCTTCTGCCACTTTTTGCAGCACCTTGTCGCCCATGTCATGACCATACTTATCGTTAACTTTTTTAAACCAGTCGATATCAATAAGCATAACTGACATAAACTTATTACTGCGTTTTCCTAGCTCCCAAATAGGGTACACCAAATCTTCAAAAGCACGCCGGTTATAGAGCGAGGTGAGAGGATCGAGTCTTGCGTCGCGCTCAGCGTTTTTTCGCGCTTGCTGCACTTGCTTGTAGTTAAACGCTAGTGAAATAGACAGTAGAGACATTTCCAATACCATGCCAATTTCAATACCTCTAAATGCCCACTTTGAATAAGGAATAAGCCCCCACGTGGCCAAACTCGACACCGTTGCACCACCTGTTCCACACAAAATAGCGGGGAGAAAAAACTTAGCAAGGGTGTCACCATTGCGATAGGCTAGTATTCCGATACACAGCATCCAAACCGAAATTGATGTCAGTACCACCAGTTGTGACATCACCGCAAAAGAGCGGTTTCCAACTAGCACGATGATTACCGCAAGCCCAACTAGAGCACCGTAAATATACTTCCTTGACCGATAAAGCCTGGGCAGGTAAAGCTGGGTATTAAGAAACTCGATAGTGAATCTTACCGCGCTGAATAAATAAAAAAACATAAGCGCTGGCATTAGCCACTGCTGAAGGAATACCGACTCTGACCATACCCACCAAAAACCGTGACCTGTGTAGGTGAAGTTAAACAACAGAAACGACGAAAGATATAGTGAATAAAGTAGGTAGCGCTGTTCTCTAAGATAAGAGTATAAGACGAGGTTATACAGCAACAGAATGATAAGCGCCCCATATAGAGCACCATAAAAATACGCATTTTCCGTCGATTTATCTTTTGCCGCTCTGGGAGGTCCGACATAAATGGGGATAGTCATCGGGTCTTGGGTCGCAAACCGAAAAATTACCAGCGTTTCTGGCTGAGTAAACCGATAGGAAAGTGATGGCATGCGAGTATCTTCACGACGTGCGCTATGCACCTGGTTGTCGCCAAGACGAACATGGTGTTTTCTTTTACCGCTTTCAAAAAAATAAACGTCGATATCATCGATCCACGCATTGTCTATTTTTATTGTAAGAGGTAAAGGTGAAATCGTTTGTTGCCGGGTTTCATCAACCTGATTGGTAAGTACGCTGTAGTTATTAAGTTCAATCTTTAGCACACCCCAAACGGTGTTATCGGTAAACCCATAACTGACTTGCCTTCCTACATTTTTGACTAAACTATTCTGTTTATATTTTGCTAAAATGTCTTCGGCGGCTGACGCACTACCGCCCTCGAAATACATCCAAAGCTTGTGATTTATCAGCTCCATCTTATCTAATGGCGCTGTTCCTTTAGCATAAGCGAAAGAAAGCCCGCCCCAAAGACTGTAAACTATCACCAAGCCAACAAAGAAAAGAAATGCTCTCATACATCAGTTCTTTCTAATAGGGGTTCAGAGACAGGGTTGGAATTAGAAAAGCTTAACCCTTGTAAACTTAAATATTAACTTACGCTTATCAACAAGGTTTGTGAATAAGTTTATTTAGTAGATCACTATGTAGCCGCTTTTTCTTTCGTAAATTACACATTTACTTTATGCATAAGCTCAGAAGCTTGGCATACTATGGTCCTGTATGCCTATTTGCAAAGCAGCAATCTACTGCTTTGTTTCGCAAATCTACTCAATGGCGTTAGTTCTTTTTATGCTTAGCTTTATTACCAGTACGCTTATTCCTGTATTGATCCTTCTTTTAATGGGTTGGCTTTTCTTTCGTATTAAGTGGTTAAATGAAGGCTTTATAGAGGCTGGATCAAAGCTGGTGTTTAACGTTGCGCTTCCTGCTCTGTTATTTTTGTCGATAGCACGGGCTGACTTTTCTAAAGCCGCGAATCTATCTCTTATGAGCGTGGGAGTGATAGGAACACTTATTGTATTTGCTGCGCTTATGATTATCTCTCACCTGACAGTACACCCGTATAAAGCCAGAGGTGTAGTTGTTCAGGGCGGCTTTCGAGCCAATATGGGTATTATCGGCTTAGCCTATTGTGCTAACACCTATGGGCAAGAAGGGCTTGCTGTAGCGTCTGTCTACATGGGGTGTATTACCATCTTATTTAATGTACTTTCAGTGTTTGTTCTTAACTTTTACCAAGGTACGTCGCGCTCCTTAATGGGCCAAGTTACCGGCATGGCGAAAAACCCATTGATCTTATCGATTGCCGCAGCTCTGCCCTTTTCATACTTCGAATGGCAGCTTCCCGATACCCTAGTGAAAACAGGGGAGTACTTCGCACAGCTTACCCTGCCACTTGCACTTATATGCACCGGCGCATCACTGCAGTTCCGCTCTTTTTCCAGTGACTGGTTTAATATTGTGCTTAGTACAACCAGCAAATGTGTAGTTTACCCATTTGTATTGGTTGCCCTTGCCTATGCTTTTGGTTTTAAAGGAATGGAGCTGGGTATTGTTCTTTTATTAGCCATCTCACCAACCGCTGCAGCAAGCTATGTCATGGTGAGAAACTTAGGAGGCGACTATCGCTTAGCAGCAAGTATTATCGCAGTCAGCACATTAGCGTCTTTACCGATTACCGCCCTCGCCTTTGGGGTACTAAGCAAATTGCACCTTGTGTAACGCATCAAGGCTATTCCTATTTGCATAGAGCTATTTCGCAATTTTCTCGTTCACAGCGTTCCATTTGAGCAAAAAAGCTCCCATAACCTAGCAACAGCTAGCCAAGCACATATTACCAATTTTATTTTTATTTTTTACCAAAAACTAAAATTGGCCTATCCACCACATCTTCTATTCTGTTATTGTGTTTATTACAAATTGTCATTTTTAAATAACAACATGTTTACCCTACAACCGTTGTTGCCTGTTTTGATCAATGGCTATTTGATAACAAGGAAATAAATACAATGAACATCAAGAAATTTAGCCTTACCATGCTAGCTGTTAGTATCAGCCTATCGTCTTTTGCTAGCGAAGCAAAAGGTCACCCCAACCTTATTCTTACCGAACCTGGCGTAGAAAGAATGAGAGACAGCTTGGGTGAAGTTCCTCTGTTTGATAAAAGTTTGGCAACCGTTAAGCAAGAAGTAGATACCGAAATTGCAATGGGTATCGATACGCCTATTCCAAAGGATTTCTCAGGTGGTTATACCCACCAGCGCCATAAACAAAACTTCTTTATTGCGCAAAAAGCTGGCGTGCTTTATCAAGTGTTAGAAGATGAAAAGTACGCCAAATATATTCGTGCCATGTTGTTTCAATATGAAGCCATGTACAAAGACTTACCTTTGCACCCGCAAGAGCGTTCGTACTCTCGTGGCAAACTTTTCTGGCAATGCTTAAACGACAGCAACTGGCTGGTTTACATGAGCCAAGCTTATGATGCTATTTACGATTACCTATCAGCTGATGAACGCAAAACACTAGAGGACAACCTCTTCCGTCCGTTTGCCGATTTCATTTCGTTAGAAAACCCACAATTTTTTAACCGCGTTCACAATCACAGTACCTGGGGCATCGCTGCCGTAGGCATGATTGGCCTTGTTATGAACGATGAAGAGCTTATTCAACGCGCGCTTTATGGTATTGAAGATGATGGCTTAGAAGTGGGTGGTAAAGACAACGATGGCGGCACTATTAAAGTAGAAGGTCAGCGTAAGGGCTTTTTTGCTAATTTAGAGGAGCCCTTCTCTCCTGATGGCTACTATACCGAAGGCCCTTACTATCAACGCTATGCAATGTATCCTTTCCTAATACTTGCGCTGGCTATGGAGAACAATCGTCCAGACTTAAAAGTGCTACAGCATAAAGACAATGTTTTGTTGAAAGGCATTAATGCACTTCTTAACCTTTCTGATGCCGATGGTGAATTTTTCCCGCTTAACGATGCACAAAAAGGCATGTCTTATAAGAAAGCCTCTTTAGTTACTGCAGTGGATCTCGCGTATTTTTACGGAGAGAAAGATCCCCGCTTGTTAAGCGTGGTAGAAAAGCAAGGTGAAGTACTACTACAAGAATCAGGGCTTGAAGCTGCTATTGATATTCGAGATGGAAAAGCGGTTCCTTTTGTAAAGTCTTCCGTAAATTTAAGTGATGGTCCGAACGGTGACCAAGGCGGCGTAGGAGTTTTGCGATATGGCAATGAAGATCTAACCCTGGTATTTAAATATGCCGCGCAGGGTCTGAGTCACGGTCATTACGATAAGTTGTCGTTCTCCTTATACGAAAAAGGCGAGGAAGTTCTGCAAGATTATGGCCTAGCTCGCTTTGTAAATATCGGTCAAAAAGGCGGTGGTAACTATCTAAAAGAAAATACCACGTGGGCTAAGACAACCATTGCACATAATACTTTATCAATAAATGGCACAAAGCATTTTGATGGTGTGTACGACGTTGCCAGCCAGCATCACTCAGAACTTTTCACTTTTAACGCAGAAGATGACAACGTAAAAGTGGTTAGCGCAACAGAAGAAAATGCCTATCCGGGCACGTTAATGCACCGCACTATGGCCGTTATCAAAGACGAAAACTTCGAAAAGCCATTTGTATTAGACATACTACGAGTTGACACTGACAAGAAGAATCAATATGACCTGCCCTTCTATTACATGGGGCAGATAATTGATAAGAACTTTACTCACGAGTCACCCACCACGTTATCACCATTTGGTGAAGACAATGGCTATCAACATTTATTCGTAGAGGGCAAGGGTAACGCGAGTGAAGGCAACACTAAGTTCCAGTGGCTTCAGCATGGCAAGTATTATACGCTGACTACGGTTACCAACGCTGAAGACGAGGTGTATTTGACTCGCATCGGCGCAAACGATCCAGAATTCAACCTACGTCGCGACGCTGCGATTACGCTTAGACGAAATGACACCCAAGACACTTTGTTTGTTTCTGTAGTAGAACCTCATGGTTCATACAGCCCAGTGAGTGAATCTTCGATTAACTCAAGAAGCAGTATCAAAAACCTTGAGGTTGTTTTAGAAAACGACGCGTATACTGGTGTGCGTATTACCGATGTAAAAGGTAACACTCAGCTGTTTATTATCGCTAATAGCAATAATGATAACAGCGCAAAACACAAGGTTGAGATTAACGGTGATAGCTATAGCTGGGTAGGCCCTTACTTTTATATGTAAAAGCCTATAGGTGAAAAGCGCTTCACTCTTATCGCGAAGTAACTTAAAACAAAGCCTCATTAGAGGCTTTGTTCATTTTAAATTCTTACTTTCTACTTTAGCAATGGATATTCCCCCATTTTTCTTATTAATAGCACGCGCTAAAAAGGAGTAGCTGGTGGCGCTATTTCAAGGGAGCCCATTACCTATAAAATTTGCCCGTCACTTTCTTGAGCTGAGCATTTTAACTTTAATAACCCTTCTATAATATTTTTACTATACTACCTTTAGCAACTAACAATTGAGCGCACGTAAAATTTTTTGGAAAGTTGTGGATATCGAAAATCACCGATGTTCTCCAATCTAATCAAGCTTAAATGGATTTAAACAAATTACATGTCACAACTTTTTCAGACTCTACAGGCAAGAGTTATTATTCTGATTTTAATGATTGCCATACCCGGCTTCATTGGCATCTTTTACGATGCATTCGTGGAAAGAGAGCAAGCAATAAAGGCTGCAGTTATCCAAGCAGTAAATACCACAAAAACACACTCGAAGATCCAAGCAAACCTCATTGATAAAACACAACATTTTCTAAAGAACTTGGCGCAATTCGATGCAGTGCAGCAGCCTAGTTCACAACAGTGTAGTCGCTTCCTTGCTAACGTGCTTAAAGTAAACAGTAATTATGTAAATCTAGGTGTACCAAGCGCAGATGGTGAATTGTTATGTAATGCCCGAGAATTAAAACGTTCGGTAAACGTTTACGACCGACCTTATATACAACAAGCCATCGCCACCCGAAAATTTTCAATCAGTGAATTTCAAATAGACCGGGCGACAAATTTAACCAGTATTAACTTTGCCTACCCCGTTATAAATTCAAAACAAGGTAATTTAGTCGGTTTGGTTGTAGCTGTTATATCACTCGAGTGGTGGAACGAAATACTTTCTGAGTCTTACCTGCCTGATGCTACCGTGGCATTTATAACTGATAGTGAAAACAAAATTGTGGCAGCATTCCCTGCTAGACAAGAACTGATTGGCACTCAGCTAGATATTGAAGAAAAGGGTGATAAGAGCGAATATACAGACATAACATTGGATAATACTGTTTTTCTGACCGAAGACCCTTATCAACGGGTTTATGTAACGCACCCACTTTTTGATGATGGGAAGCATATCAACATCACCATTGGTATTCCGCTGAAACATACGTTTGAAGCAATTGATACCAGGTTAACGACAACCACCCTTATATTAGCGTTGATCGTTTTATTTTTCGTCGGTGTTTCAGTATGGCTGATTCGAAAAAACGTTTTGATACCCATAAAAACCCTTTTGAAGTCGACTACAGCGTTGGCCGAAGGTAAAGAGGTCGACGAAACATCGACTAAGGGCAGCATAGAGCTACAAAAACTACAGCAACATTTTGCGCAGATGGCCAGAACGCGCCTAGATGCTGAAAAGCAGCTTATTGATAGTCAAAACTCGCTGCAGGAAAGTCGAGATATCTTAGCGAGTCATATTGAAAACACACCTTTAGGGTGCGTAACCTGGAATATTGACTTCATCTGCACTGATTGGAACAAATCGGCTGAATTGATCTTTGGCTATAGCAAGGAAGAAGCCATAGGTAAGCATGCTTCAGAACTTGTGGTCCCAAGTGAACTACGCCGTGAAATAAATGACGTATTCGAAATACTAGTCGAGGGCAAAAAAACCGTCCGTAGGGTAAACGATAACCTCACTCGACTGCTCGAAACAATCACTTGCGAATGGTACAGCACCCCTATCTTGGACTTCTCTGGCAAAGTAATTAGTGTCGTTTCGTTAGTTCAAGACATTACTGTAAACAAACGCTTAGAAGATAAATTAAAGTTATCAGCCAGTGTTTTCTCTCACGCCAGAGAAGGTATATTTATTACCGATAGTGAATCGAACATTATTGATGTAAACAAAACCTTTGAAGAGATAACCGGCTACTCGCGAAGTGACGTATTAGGCAATAAGCCCAGTATGTTTAAATCTGGAAAGCAGTCTCCGGAATTTTACGAGAACCTGTGGAAGTCAATAATCAATGAAGGCTATTGGGCGGGAGAAGTTTGGAACAAGAGAAAAAACGACGAAATATATGCCCAGCTATTAACGGTTAGTGCAGTAAAAGATGATAGCGGCACAGTAAAAAATTATATTGCTATCTTTAGCGATATTTCCGAAACAAAAGAACAGCAATATCGTCTTGAGCAGATGGCTCACTACGATGTTTTGACTAATTTACCTAACCGCACTTTACTCGCTGAACGTTTGGATAGTGCTCTTAGGCAGTGCCAGACTAATGAACGTTACGCCGCTGTTGTGTTACTTGATTTAGACGGGTTCAAAGAGATAAACGATACGTTCGGACACAGCGTAGGAGACGAGTTACTTATTACATTGGCTCACCGTTTCAAAAGCACGCTAAGCCAGGGAGATACCATTTCCCGTTTTGGTGGAGATGAATTTGTAGCAGTACTTACCGATTTAAAGCAAGCCCAGGACTTTAGGAATACAGTAAAGAACATGCTTAAAGCAGCTTCAACGCCAGTTAAATATGGTGAAAATGAACTCAAAGTTTCAGCAAGTATTGGCGTTACGGTTTACCCTTCCGACGAAACCGATGCAGAGCAACTTATCAGACATGCTGATCAAGCCATGTACTTAGCAAAACAGAAAGGGAAGAACTGTTTCCACCTTTTTGACATTGAATCAGAAGATGCAATTAAAACTCGCCATGAAACAGTTAAAAATATAAGCAAGGCGCTTCAAAATAATGAGTTTGAACTTCACTACCAACCTAAAGTGAATATGCGTACAGGAGAGATTGTTGGTGTAGAAGCGCTGATTCGCTGGCAACACCCACTACGTGGACTACTTTCTCCGGCAGAGTTCTTACCCTTTATCGAAAATCACCCGCTGAGTATCGACGTTGGCGAATGGGTTATTGAACAATCGTTACGGCAATACCACCAATGGAAGCAATTGGGCATAGATATCAAAATTAGCGTGAATATTTCTGCATTGCAGATACAACAAAGAAACTTTCCGACTCGCCTTGCACATTTGCTTTCAAAAGTGCCAGAGACTCCACCTTACGCAATTCAGCTAGAAGTGCTTGAAACCAGCAAGCTATCTAACATCAAAACAGTTTCTGAAATTATGAAAGGTTGCGTAAAGCTTGGCGTTACCTTTGCCATTGATGATTTTGGAACGGGTTATTCGTCTTTAACTTACTTAAGACGCCTGCCCGCTGAGGTGATAAAAATAGACCAATCATTTGTTCGCGATATGCTTGTAGACTCAGAAGATAAAACGATTGTTACTGGTGTAATAGCGCTGGCTAATTCATTTAACCGCAGTGTTATCGCTGAAGGTGTAGAAACTGTTGCCCATGGAGCATCTTTGTTAGCACTAGGTTGTGAGCTTGCTCAGGGTTTCGGCATAGCTCGCCCTATGCCCCCCAGAGCCCTACCTATCTGGTTGCAGCAATGGGAGACAAGGGAAAAGTGGAGATAAGCTCGAGAAGTATCTTCTCTACTTTGTGGTATTAATATTGAGCTTAGTTAGATGATTCAAACAGCGTTGGATAAAGATCAGGGAGCTCGCGCCAGTGCTCGATCACCGGTACGCCTTCAAATGCACTCGATACTCCCCCTTCAATATGACTCGCCCCCGTGTATTTCACTACCGACATTCCGGCACTTAACGCACCCTTAATGCCTGCATCAGAATCTTCTATAACTAGGCATTTTTCAGGTAATACGCCCATCTTTTCTGCCGCCAACAGAAAAATATCAGGCGCAGGTTTCCCTCTTGTAACTTCAGCACTTGTGGTTACATCGCCATTAAAAATACTGTCTAATGCCGTCGTTTTTAAAGAAAAGGTGACTCGTTCAGGATGACTACTGGTCGCAATACATTTTCTAACCAAAAGACGCTGTAAAATAGCCTCTAAGCCAGGTGTGGGGATAAGTTCTTCGGCAAACACAGCCAATAGTGCAGTTAGATAATCGTCCTTAAAAGCCACGGGTAGGTTGATGTTAAAGTCTTCGGCTATCTGCGCTTTTGCAGACTCATAACTCTTGCCTAAAAAGTGCCTATCGAAGTAATCACCATCTATTCTAACGCCAAGGTCGTAAAGCATAGAAATAAGCACGCGTTTACACAAAATTTCACTGTCAATAAGTACGCCATCACAGTCGAAAATAACCAACTCGATATCGGTGTTAAGTGCTGTTGGCTTTTTCTGCTCCATAATAATTCCTTGCTTATTTTGCCCGTTGTTTGCCAGATATGCCTTCCATACCTTGCTACGGTTACTGACTAAATCTTGGTTTAAAACATGCTATCTATGTTCTGTCTTTCCGGTGAGCGCTAATGTCCTAACGGCAAAGAAGTACACTATTAACTAATGTTGAGAACCTAATAGTGTACTTGCTATGCGCTCATTGATACCTTGTGTTCAACGCGTCAACAATGCAACTAAGCCGCAGAAGACGACGTTTTTTCTCCCCAAGACAACTCGGGGATGGTTACGCCATCTTTGTCGAAGTGCATAATTTTTTCCTCGGCAGCCGTTAGGTTAATTGTGTCTCCGTAAGCCACTTTACAATCCCCATCAGCTTTCACTGTTAATGTACCGGCACCGTCAACATGAACATGCAAAAAGGTTTCAGACCCTAAGTGCTCAATCACGCCAACTCTACCAGTCCACAGCCCTTTTTCTTCGGTAATTCTGAAGTGCTCTGGGCGCACGCCCAAGCTGCACGTTGGGTCGCCCGCTTTTGCATCAACGCTTATAAAGTTCATTTTTGGCGAACCGATAAAGCCTGCCACGAATTGATTTACTGGCTTTTGATAAAGCTCTAAAGGCGTACCCACTTGTTCAATAATACCGCCATTAAATACCGCAATACGGTCGGCCATGGTCATGGCTTCAACTTGATCGTGAGTAACATAAATCATGGTGGTATCTAAGCTTTTATGAAGTTCAGATATTTCTAGGCGCATATTAACGCGAAGTGATGCATCTAAGTTCGACAGCGGCTCATCAAACAAGAACGCTGAAGGCTGGCGTACTATAGCACGTCCGATAGCAACGCGCTGGCGCTGTCCGCCCGACAGCTGACCCGGTTTACGGTCAAGGTAATCGGTAAGGTTTAGCATTTTCGCCGCTTTTTCAATTTTCTGTTCAATAATTGCAGGCTCTACTTTCGCTTGTTTTAGCGGAAACGCTATGTTGTTTCTTACCGACATATGAGGGTAAAGGGCGTAAGACTGAAACACCATTGCTAAACCACGCTGGGCGGGTGGCATGTCTGTCGCGTCTTGATTATCGATTTCGATAGTACCACTTGTGGTATCTTCAAGGCCGGCAATCATACGCAGTAAAGTTGACTTGCCGCAACCCGACGGCCCAACAAACACAATGAATTCACCATCTCGAATTTCTAAATCCAGCGGCTTAATCACGTTAACGTCGCCGAAGCTCTTTGTTACTTGTTTTAAGGTAATACTTCCCATTTTGAAGCTCTCCTATTTAACTGCGCCGAAGCTTAAGCCGCGCACTAACTGTTTCTGACTAAACCAACCAAGAATAAGAATGGGCACTACGGCCATTACTGAGGCGGCTGATAATTTTGCGTAAAATAAACCCTCTGGACTTGAGTAACTGGCAATAAACGCGGTGAGGGGCGCTGCGTTAGCTGCTGTAAGAATGAGTGTCCAAAATGCCTCATTCCACGCCAAGATAACGTTCAACAGTAATGTTGATGCGATGCCTGGCAGCGCTATCGGCAGCAGCACTTGGAAGATCTCTTGCTTTATTCCAGCGCCATCCATGCGTGCCGCTTCTAATATTTCATTAGGGATTTCTCTAAAATAGGTATAAAGCATCCACACCATGATAGGCAGGTTGATAAGCGTCATTACAATGACCAAACCAATACGTGTATCTAATAATCCAAAATCGCGAAATAGCAGGTAAATAGGAATTAACACGCCTACCGGTGGAAGCATCTTGGTAGAAAGCATCCACATAAGTAGGTTCTTTGTGCGCTTAGTTTGCACAAACGCCATGGACCAAGCAGCTGGAATAGCAATAAGCAACCCAAGGAGGCTAGCCCCAAGCGAAATCACAACCGAGTTCATAAAATGGTCGAAATAAGAAGAGCGAGAAAGCACCTCTGCATAGTTCTCTAAGGTCCAATCGAACATAAACAAACTAGGCGAAGCAGAAATGGCCTCTGACTCTGTTTTGAAGCTTGTAATAATTGTCCAAAGAATGGGGAAGAAAATCATCCCGCTTACTGTCCACGCCGCAAGGGTGTAGATAAGTTTTGATTTATTCGTATCTTTAATCGCCATTACTTATCCCTCTAAGTTCTTGCCAATTAGGCGCATTAGGAAAATAGCGACTATGTTGGCAATAACCACTGCCACGATGCCGCCTGCCGAACCACCGCCTACATCAAACTGCAAAAGCGATTGGGTATAAATAAGGTAAGTAATGTTGGTCGATGAATATCCAGGACCACCGCTGGTCGTTACTAGGATTTCAGCGAAAATCGACAGTAAGAAGATCGTTTCAATTAGAATTACTGCCGTGACCGCACGAGAAAGGTGAGGCAACACAATATAAACGAACTTGCTCCACGGGCCTGCACCGTCAAGATCTGCCGCTTCTAGCTGCTCACGGTCAAGCGATTGAATAGCCGTAAGTAAAATCAGTGCAGCAAACGGTAGCCACTGCCACGACACAATGATGATGATTGACAGTAAAGGCAGTTCCGCAAAAAAGTCGATAGGCGTTACGCCAATAAACTCAGCGAAGTGGGCAAACAGTCCATTCACTGGGTTCATAAACATGTTTTTCCATACCAGCGCAGATACCGTAGGCATAACGAAAAATGGCGCTAGCACCATAATACGTACGTAGTTTCGTCCCCATATTGCCTGGTCTAATAACACCGCTAAGCCAATTCCGCCGCAAATGGTAATAAACAACACACCGCCTACTAGCAATAGGGTGTTAAAAAATGACTCAATAAATGCGGGATCAGTTAAAAAGAACTCGTAGTTGAGAAAGCCGATAAATTCGTTATCGCCCGGCATCAGCAAGTTGTAGTCTAAAACCGAGAAATAAAGGGTCATGCATAAAGGCACGATCATCCATGCTAAAAGCAAAGAGACCGAAGGAAAAAGCATGATTTTGGCTAAAGTACGAGATTGTGTGGTCGCCATGACTAGCCCTCTTATAATTATTAAATGGGAAAGTGCAATAAAGCACTTCCCCTGTGGTTAACGCTGTTTATTTCGGGTAGCGCGCTTTGCGCATAGCGCGTTCAACTAAACGCTGTGAGCTTTGCAGTGCTTGGTCTACCGTCATTCGGCCGGTTAGTGCGGCGCTAAACTGCTGACCTACTGCGGTACCAATACCTTGGAACTCAGGGATTGCGACAAACTGAATACCTACGTAAGGCACAGGCTCTACTGTTGGTTTTTTCGGGTCTGCTGAATTAATAGAATCTAGGGTTATTTGCGCAAATGGCGCGGCTTCTAGATAAGCGTCATTTTCGTAAAGTGAGGTACGTGTGCCCGGAGGTACATTCGCCCACCCTTTTTTATCTGCAACTAAGTTTGAATAACCCTTTGATGTTGCCCAACTGATGAACTTCATTGCCGCATCGGTTTTCTTACTACTTGATGGAATAGCTAAAGTCCAAGCCCATAGCCAATTACCACGTTTACCTAGACCGTTATCAGGAGCAAGCGCGAAACCTACTTTGTCGGCAACTTCAGAGTCTTTTTCATTAGTAACAAAGCCACCCGCTACGGTAGCGTCAATCCACATGCCGCATTTACCGGTTTGGAACAGTGCTAAGTTTTCGTTAAAACCATTGGCTGAAGAACCTGGAGGACCGTATTTTTCCATCACATCTACGTAGTACTCTAAAGTGTCTTTCCACGCTTTAGAGTCGAACTGCGGCTTCCAGTTTTCGTCAAACCAGCGAGCACCAAAAGAGTTAGACATTGACGTTAATAGCGCAATGTTTTCGCCCCATCCGGCTTTCCCGCGCAGACACATACCGTATACCCCGGCGTCTTTATCTGTCATTGCTGCAGCAGCTTCTTTGATAAAGCTCCACGTTGGCGCTTTTGGCATTTCTAAGCCCGCTTTTTCCATTAGGTCAGTGCGGTACATCACCATTGAACTTTCACCATAAAACGGTGCAGCATAAAGCTTGTCGTTTACGGAAAGGCCACTGCGAATGGCAGGTAACAAGTCGTCAATATCGTAATCGTCACCTAGCCCGTTAAGTTCAGTAAGCCAGCCTTGCTTGCCCCAAATTGGTACTTCATAAGTGCCAATTGTCATTACATCGTACTGCCCACCGCTAGTAGCAACGTCGGTAGTTACGCGCTGACGAAGAATGTTTTCTTCTAACGTTACCCATTTGAGGTCGATATCAGGATGCTGCTTTTCAAACTCGCTGCTAAGCGACTTCATGGTGATCATGTCGCCATTATTTACGGTAGCAATAGTGATAGTTTCTGCTTGCGCCGCCGAATTAATGGTTAGTGCGCTGGCTACAATTAAAGATAGTTTTTTTAACATCGGGTCTCTCCCCTTTGTACTCTTATCAGATATGACTTTCCCCTCCCCGCCCAAATTTGGTTAATGCGGGGATAAGAAAATCAGAGGTATTAAAGTAAGTTAGGTGGTTAGGCAGCGAAGCAACTCAGTGCCTAACCTTTTGTGTTAAAACGTGGTTAGCGATTAAAACTTAACTGAAATTTCAGACGTTAGACCGTCGAAACCTGCGCCAATCTGGCCACCAGAGTTAACGCCTTCGTCTTGGTCTACATATTCCACTTTCCAAAGAGTACGGTCGTTGATCCAATATCCCGCTGATACCTGTAGACGCGTTACGTCGTTGTCTGTTTGTTCAATAAGGTCTGACGTATTTTCAGATTCTGCATAACGTGCAGCAACATAGAGCTTCTCTGGAATAATGTACTGCTGCGCTTCTACTACCCAGTATTCAACTGACGAATCAGCCTCAATTACTTGGTTAGAATCGAACGTAGTACCTGTTGGGTCTAACACGCCTTCATTACCGAAGTAAGTGATACCTGCAACAGCATTACCTTCTACGTCTGCAAAGGTATAATCATCAGTTGCTTTACCTAACATTAAAATAACGCTGGTTTGGTCACTTGGCTGATACGCCAAGTTAAGCTGCATAATTGATTGATTAAGCCCTGGTAGTGCACCTACGTGAGTATCACGTTCACTAGAAGCAGACGCAGAAAAGTTATAGTTTTCACCGTCACCAAAACGATAGTTGGTAGTGGTAACGCCATCTAAGCTGGCAAGACCGTTTTCGAATACAAGTTGCTCGCCTTGATTAGCATTGAAGAAGTTAAGACCGGCTTTAAAGCCACCTTCAAATTCCAAGGTACCTTGCAAACGGTAGTTGTAGCCGCGATCTTCCTGAAAAGCTTCACCAAAGCTTGACGTAGTCATGTGACCAGCCACATTGTATGAGCGAAGAATGCCGCTATCGAAGGTTTCGGTGTAGCTTAGCTGAATACCGTTTTCGGCAGTGGCGTAGTCGTTAATGCCGTTACCGATAAGTGCGTTACCTTGGTTGTCCGCACCGTCTTGGAAACCTTTAAACTGGAAAGGAGAGGCACCTATGTTGCCCACACGCAGAATAAGGCTAGCGTTCTCTTTTTCATAGCCAGTCAGTCCAAACATATCAAACTCAACGCCGGCAAAATCTTGGTGGAATGAGAAGTCTCTGTCGCCATTATTACCAAAGTCATTAGGCTCTTCAGCGATATCAATATCGGCAGTTATGTTTTCGGTAATTTTGAACTTAAACATTAAGTTAACGCGAAGGCGTCCGAATCCGTCAGACTGAGTTTCATCTTCTGGGCGAAACGCACCATCTTTGGCTTGGATAGCTTGGTAGTTCTGCATAGCTAAGAAGTTAACTTGCACTCGTCCATCAAGAAATTCATTGGGTTCACTAGGTGGTACGTACATCGGCTTTTCTTGGCTTAGCTCTTGCGCCATACCTAATGTTGGCACGGTGGCCGCCAATACAGCGGCAGCGATCAGACTTAAAGATGCGCGTTTAGCGCACTTAGTTGATTGCGTCACGTGTTTCGTTGAATCTAGTCCCATTGTGAACCCTCTATTATTCTTTCGTAATTGTGTGGAGTGTAATTTTTGAAGAGTCTTCGTATCTTGGAGAAATCGGGATAAACATCACTAAAACCCAAATGCTCACATAAAGATCAAATGCTCAACACGTGGGAATATGACCACCATTTGTTATCCCCGTCAACCAAAAAATTAACAAGTTTTTATCAATGCATAGCACAAACATTGCAAGCGATTGATAATAAAGAGCTTTAAATTATTAATTTTAATTGTAAATTTTCAAAACTTAATAAAAAGTAAAATCACTTTTTACACACCCTTACCTTTAAAGGCTATCAAAAGGGTTATTTTTGATTACAAATAATGAACAAATAAAGAAAGGATAATCAAAAGAACACAGCAAGAGCATTTGCGCCATATTGAGATTATCGGGAAGCATCGCTAAATTTTGTACTGTTGTCGTATCTAGGCGAGGATGAGTGGGTAGATAAAAGCGGGTATGCCATACTGGGCTCGTTCCGCTTTTGATCCGGCCAGAAGGTGATTTATGCTCAAAAATGTAAAGGTATTGCTAATTCATGGCATGCTGTCATTGCTACTCTTTTCACAAGTCTCTCTTGCACTGGGAACCGACGCCAATTCGCTAGCCCGCCCCGCATTTGATAAACGCTTAAGCACGGTGGAATATCCATTCGATGTAAAAATGTTTAGCTTCTCTTCACAGGGGATCGATCTTGAAATGGCTTATATGTTTTTGCCCCCTAAAAAAGACAAGCCGGTTGTAACACTTTTTCACGGCAAAAATTTCAACGGCTCTTATTGGGAAAGTACAGCTCGCCTTCTGCAAAGTCAGGGCTATGGTGTGCTTATACCCGACCAAATAGGCTTTGGAAAATCGTCTAAACCTACACAATATCAATACAGTTTTGCCACGCTTGCGAACAATACGCGACAACTAATGCAGTCTTTAAATATCGAAAAAAGTATTATCGTTGGGCACTCCATGGGCGGTATGTTGGCTACGCGATTTGCATTGCTTTCCCCCGACAAAAGCGAAGAGCTGATATTAATAAACCCAATTGGTCTAGAAAATTATCTTCTATATGAAAGTTACACCGATATAGAAAAGGTGTATCAAAACGAGCTTAAGAAAACGCCAGAGATGATCGTTAATTATCAAACAAAAAACTATTACGATGGTACTTGGAACAACACATATGCCGAGCATGCCGATTTTTTGCAAGGGTGGATTAACGGCCCAGACTGGCAAACGCTAGCGCGCGTTAATGCGCTGACCTACGATATGATATTTACGCAGCCGGTTATTGAAGAGTTTGATGATTTAACTCTGCCAACCACACTAATATTAGGTACCCGCGATCGCACTGCGCCCGGACGTGCGAATAAACATGACAACGTAAGTAGAGAATTAGGTCGTTACGACAAATTAGGCAATGAAGTAAAAGCGCGTAATTCAAACATCCATGTTATTGAATTAGAAGGGTTAGGCCACTTGCCTCACATTGAAGCTTTTGAGCGATTTAAGGTGCCATTTTTAAACGCATTGCATGACTAATTTCTGCGTAGTTATTACTTTTTAAAAAACCGATGGTAAATTTCTGGGGCGCGTTTAGGTATTTTTCTTTGCCTTTACGCCCAAATCCGAAAACGGTCATGACCGTCATACAAGGGCGTTATTTCACGCCCTGAAATACCAGCTTTTGAACTCGTCTACCCGTATTAACTTCGGTGGTATATAGGTTTCCTTCGCTATCGGTATCAATACTGTGTAGCCATATAAATTGGCCTGGATAGCGACCGTTTTTACCTATCGAACCTAGCTTTTCATGAGACTTTCTATCGTAAATCCAAATACGCCCGTTCATCATATCGGCTACGTACAAGTATTTTCCATCTGGTGAAAATACCACGTCAGTTGCAGTACCTAGACCGCCGGTTTCAGGTCGTACGGCAAAGTTTTTTACAAAGCGGATATCTCCGCTTTTTTCCCGTTTAAATATTTGAAGGCGGTTGTTTCGACGATCGCAAACATAGATAAACCCGTCGCTGTCTTGATTTATACAATGCACGATATTCCCAAACAAAGGATTTTCCGGGTCTATTCCCTGTTTTTGCGGCTGAGTAGCTTGGGACTGATCGAAATCTCCTTCGCGAGTGGGCCCTAATGGCTTTTCTCCATAAGCACCAAGCACGTGAGTGGCCTTCTCTTTCTCAACATCAAAACTTGCAATGCGCGCATTAATATAGCCATCTGCAATCACTAACTCGTTGTGTGTACTGTCCATGAACATATCTGCGGGGTTACCCAAAGTATGCAGGTCCATATTGCCGTTGGTCTGCCCTCGCCTACCTATGCCTTTCACAAACTCGCCATCAAAAGTAAAACCCACAGACACATGGTCATCTTTGCCGTTGCCAGCTAACCAAACCGTGTCATTCTCATCAACATACAGCCCGTGTACGTTTACCGGCCATTGGTTTACACCGTCAATCGTAGGCGCATTGTTTTCACCGCCCCATGCTGTAGCTACCTCGCCATCGGGCGTAAAACGAATAACATGGGGTGCTGGTTCACAACACACCGCGGTGGGAGGTGTTGCAACAAGCCCTGTATCGGTTTTACCCAGAGAGTTGGGACGCTGCAATATCCACACGTGATCATATTTATCGATAGAAAGACCCGACACCTGCCCTAACGTCCAGGTTTCTGGCAACGATGGCCAACTTGCATCAACGCTAAATTGCGGCATAGGCTTGTTATCTAACGGATAGGTTGTCATAGGGATAAGCGGTGTTTTATTTTCTAATAACGAAGCGCTTTTTACTGTTTCGATCCCATCTGATGGAGACGCGACTTGTGTCGCTTTGGCATAGGACGAACTCCACAACATAGGAGAAGTGATTAACGTGATGACACAAAAAGAGCGAGCAATTGACGTGGTCATTAGGTTTCCAATTGAAGAGAGCATTTTAAACGGTAAACACAAACACCATGCTGCTAAGTTACCGACACTATTGCAATAGAAACAGCCAAGCTGTACAAAAATCACGCTAAAACGAAAAGCGCCGGGCAACTCGACGTTAACCCGGCGAAAAAGGTGTAGCAGTCACCTTAATCTGCTTCTATCTCACCCTCTTCAATAGCGACAACGCGACGTGCTTCAACGTAGGTTTTAATAGCCCAAAGTGTTTCTTGATCTAGGATAGGATCGGTTTGACCTTCAGGAATACCGCCAAGTGCGGGCATGCCTTTAGCCGAGCCAAAACGCAAGCGCTCAACGAACCATTCGTCGTCTTCAAAGCTTTCTGGGTCGAGTTCACGAAGGTCTGGGTTTATTCCGCCAGACTGCGCGTGCAGGCCGTGACAACCCGCACAGTTATTTGCATAAGCTGACTCACCAAACTTGATGACCTTCGTTTTGGTTTCTTCATCAAGGCTTCGATATGGGTTTTCAAACACCCAGCCATTTTCAGACTCATCGCCATCAGTGATTGGCGGCATAGCTGAGCTATCTGCTCCTTGAGGGATAACATTTCCATGTGCAAGCACGTGGCCAGACAAGCCAGTTACCACGAGTGCCGCAAACAACATCGATATTTTTGTTTTCATAATTCATACATCCTCAAAAGACTATGAATCAAGTATACGTACGAGGAAATAAGGGGTAACTCTACTTTGGTTTTGAAAGGCTCCTCCTTTGGTAGGAGTCCACAATGATAGCCTCTGAAAGCGCAAGCTTTACCGTAGCTGCTTCAACGTCAGAGCTAAAGTCAGAGTCGAAATAACGTCCATAAGAATGATAAAGACTTACCTTGCAACAGGTTAATGAATAGGTGATGAAAAAAGGCCAGCGCACGTAGGCGCTGGCCATGTATTAATCACTATTTACTGCTCAGCTAAGATTAGTTTTTTGCCACCTGCTGATAGCGCTTGGGCAATTTAAACGTCCACACTGTGCCGCCTTGGTTGAAGTGCTTCACGCGTTTTGCAACTTCACCGCCCCATAATGGCACTGCGCCGCCCCATCCTGATAGTACAGAGATGTACTGCTCACCATCCATTTCCCATGTCACTGGAGAGCCAACAATACCTGAGCCAGTTTGAAACTTGTAAACCATTTCGCCGGTTTTGTCGTCAAAGGCCATCAGATAACCTTCAGGGTTACCGGTCCAAACCAAACCACCACCTGTGGTTAACACGCCGCCCCAAAGTGGAGAGAAGTTGTTATAGCGCCAAACGGTTTTACCTGTTTTAGGGTCAATCGCTTTAAGTACGCCGATAAAGTCCTCATTCACTGATTTGATGGTGAAGCCCGCACCAAGGTACGCTGCACCTTTCTTGTAAGAGGTTGGCTCGTTCCAGATATCCATTTCCCATTCGTTTGAAGGCACATAAAAGAGTTCAGTATCCTTTGAATAGGCCATTGGCATCCAGTTTTTACCGCCTAAGAACGCAGGGCGAGCGACAACCTGTGCGCCTTGTTTACCATCAGCTGATTGCGCTGGGCTTCCTGGGCGATTTTCTTCAATGTAGATAGGTCGACCTTTTTCATCTAGCCCCTTTGCCCAGTTCAATTTATCAACGAACGGGAAGCCGCGAATGAAGTCACCGTTTTCGCGGTTAAGGACGTAGAAAAAGCCATTTCTGTCGGCGGTTGCCGCCGCTTTCACTGTCTTGCCATTTTCCTGGTAGTCAAACGAGATAAGCTCGTTTACGCCATCGAAGTCCCAGCCATCGTGTGGTGTGGTTTGGAAGTGCCAAACAATTTTTCCTGTATTAGGGTCGATAGCTAAGCGCGACGACGAGAAGTAGTTATCGCCCGGACGTAGGTGAGAGTTCCACGGTGCAGGGTTACCCGTACCGAAGAATAGCAAACCTGTATCTGAGTCGTAAGTGCCGCCTAGCCAGGTTGCTGCACCACCGGTTTTCCATAAATCAGCAGGCCATGTTTTGCCTGGCGCGCCGCCTGAAATTCCATTTTCGGTTTTCTTACCGTCTTTCCATAAGTACCCCATGTGCCCTTCAACGGTAGGTCTAACCCATAGCTGTTTGCCAGACTTCGCGTCGTAAGCATACACTTTACCGACGATACCGAATTCACCACCGGAGATGCCTGTAATGACTTTTCCGTCAACAACAATAGGCGCTGCAGTAATGGCGTAGCCCGCTCGGTAGTCTTCAACTTTTTTCTTCCAAACGGTTTTGCCCGTGTCTTTATCCAGTGCTACTAGCTTGGCGTCCAAGGTGCCAAATATGACCAGGTTATCGTAAAGCGCAACGCCACGGTTTATAACGTCACAGCAAGGCATAATGCCGTCGGGCAAACGCGCCTCATATTGCCATAATTCTTCACCAGTTCTCGCATCGATGGCCCACACACGAGAGTAAGATCCGGTTACATACATCACACCATCTTTTACCAGAGGCTGCGATTCTTGACCCCGCTGCTTTTCACCACCTAATGAGAACGCCCACACAGGACGTACTTCTTCTACTGTATCGCGGTTAATGGCGGTTAGCGGGCTATAGCGCTGAGCTTTCAAGCCCATTCCATACGTCACTACGTCGTCAGTGGTAACGTGGTCATTTTGAATATCTTTGTCGGTGACAACAGCATGGACAGGAGTTAACGCACTTGCACAAACCAGCATAGATAGGGCAAGTTTTTTAATTGGCATATTATTATTCATAACGGTTCCTAGTTGCATGTAGGCCATAAATGGTCTGTTTCAGACTATTCGTTAGGATTAGCATAGCTAGGGGGGATGTCGATGCCTATGCAACAGCGGAGTGATTTGACTCCTCCTTTAGGAGGAGGAATGAAGGGCTATTTTCCCTTTTGATTAACGCCTTTACGCTTTCACGTCTTTTTAAAGTAATGCGTGACTGATGACGGCGCTAGAGGTAAGAAGGCGGTTGGTCATAGAGTTATTGCCTAAAGTACTATCGCGCTGAATGCTATTGGTCAGATGCTTTTATACTGAATTATCTTATTCTGAACGCTCTTGCCCCGTAAAATAGGGCGGCACCTCATAAATGGTTTTGTATTTCTCAAATAACCGTTGCATATCGCCCTCGACCACCATTCGCGTAATTACATCACCAATTTCATAGCCTAGCGCGCGATAATTAGTATGAACAGCAAGTCCTATATCCCACTTTTGCTTTCCAATAAGCGGAAACGCGTTGCTTGCAAGGCGATATTGCTCATTATCAACAAACTGACTGAGGTAGGATATTTGCGAGCGCAATCCCATTACCGCTTCGACGGTTCCCGCTTTCATCGCGTCAAACGCTTCTGCGTTTGAGCCATAGTGCGATGTTTTTTCTCGCAATCGGCCGCCAAACGCTGACGTTAAGTAAAAGTGGGGAATGCTGTCTATTTCCGCACCAATCGTGTGATACTGAAACATGCCCATGGTTTCCACTTCGGGCAAGGTTTGCGTGTTGTGAATGATTTGCCAGCTTTCACGCTGATAGGGGGCAAACATATGAACAAACTCATTAACCAACAAGCCCACGTCGTCACGTTTTTGAGAAAAGCTTGGGTCGTAAGGCGCGCGCATCATCACATCAGCCTTAATGCGATGAATTATATGGCCCTTCCATAGGTAATTTCTGAAATCGTCCTCTGTCGTTTCACCTGGTGTCATCCATATCAGTTCTAGCTCAACATCAAGGGCGCTCGCGATTTCACAGGCGATATCAATATCAATACCTGTGGGGCTGTCGTTTTCAATAAATGAAAATGGAGGATAGTCGGTGTACACCGCAATTCTAATTAAACCGCTGTCTTTAATATCGTCTAACGATCTCGCTTCCCCGAACGCAGAAAGCGCAGAACCCGTTATCAGGCAGAGTAAAATGAAAATAACTCGAAAAGGTTTAACTAACTGCACAGCTTACCCACTTATTCAATCGAACTTCTTAAGCATACTAAGGGGTTAGCGTGATTTTACTAATGCTACTTTAGCGCCATAGCATTCCTCCTTTAGGAGGATGTTCTTCGGGAAAATTGCCATATACCCTTATGTCAGACAAACAGATATCAGCAAAAGCATGCAGCTGAGCTCGGGGTGATATATGGCAAAGGGTGTAAAAAGCACGGTTAAAAGACGATTAACCGGTAGGCGCTATCAAAAATGTATAGCGTCACTTTTTTGCTGCGTTCTGTTGCCGTTTTTAAACAGCGCGCTCGCGTTTAATGAAGCGCATCCTTCACAGGCTCAACAAGCTGCACCACAGGCCTCTTTTGCCACTATTGTGGTCATTTACATAAAAGTTGCGGGCACATCTCCACCAGGCACACCAGACTATTTAAAGTCCCCCAGCAATGAGGGGACAGCTGGCGCAAGTGTGGCGATAAAGGATGCCAATATCACGGGAAAATTTCTTGGTTATCAGTTTGAGTTAACTGAAATCATTGTGCCTTCTATCGGCGAACTGCAAGCTTCTTTAGCTAAAACACGCCAGCAATCAGCTTCAAGTGCTAACACAAATTACATAGAAATAAGCAGCAATCAGCAAGGCAACATCGCACCTGTTGTACTACTGGATATGCGAAGCAGTGATAAGGTAAAGGCTGCCTCAATTGAGCAGTTGATTGCCACTATTCAAAGCACGTTTCCTAATGCCGTATTTTTTAACGTAGCGAATAGCGATGATCTGCTGAGACAAAATTCATGTCGCTTGCCCTTGTTCCATACAATCCCCAGCTATCAGATGAAAGCCGACGCGCTAGCCCAGTGGTTTCGCACTAAGCGTATTGACGAGATATTTGCAGTTTACGGAAAAACCGCTGACGATGCTGCATACCTAGCCGCGTTTAAACGCAGCGCTAAAAAATTTAAGCTTTCACTTGTTGAAACTAAACAGTGGCAGGACAGTTTTGATTTACGCAGGGCTGCCTTTGCTGAAATTCCTCAATTTACGCGAACAACAGAAACCTATCAGGCTGTTTTTAGCGCCGATAGCGCGGCGCAATTCGCGTATAGCCTACCCTTTAACACCTATTATCCCGTACCTGTGGTAGGCGCTGCCGGCCTAAAAGCAATAGGTTGGCATTTTACCCACGAACAATGGGGCGCCCGTCAGCTTCAAAGCCGCTTTAACGATGGGTTTAACAGACACATGAATGAAGTCGACTTCGCCGCGTATCTTGCGGTAATGGCAGTGGCAAATGCGGCGCAGCAAGGAAGCGATTTAACGCAGAAAGGAATACTTAAAACCTTGCTTAGCGAGCTCTACACGCTGGGTGCCTATAAAGGCCGCCCTCTTTCTATTCGCCCCTACACCCACCAATTTCGTCAGCCTATTGCGCTGGCCCACGAAGACGCATTGGTGACTCATGCGCCCCTTGAAGGCTTTTTGCACCAAACCAACGAACTGGACACATTAGGCGCAACACACACTACCTGTAAGGACAAGTTATGAGCTATCGCTTTGCACTCTTGCTTGGCAGTTTAATGGCTGCCTTTGCACTTCCTCAAGCCTTTGCACTTCCTCAGGCGTATGTCACTAACGAAAAAGACAACACGCTATCTGTCATTGATATGACGACATTTAATGTGATTGAAACTATCGAGGTTGGAGAGCGACCCCGAGGGTTTATTTTAAGTGCAGACCAGTCCCACGCGTATATCTGTGCCTCTGATGCTGATCGCATTCAAATTATGGATTTGTCTACCCATTCCATAGTGGGCGATCTTCCCTCAGGTGCAGATCCTGAAACCATAGCATTACATCCTAACGGCACCACTATTTACACAGCTAATGAAGACGATGCCCTTCTTACTGTTATCGACATTCCAACGGCTCAGGTCATTTCTCAGATAGATGTAGGCGTAGAGCCTGAGGGGCTGGCGGTGAGTCACGACGGCAGCATGATGGTCGTTACATCAGAGACCACTAACATGGTGCACTGGATAGATACCAATACGCATGAAAATATTGCAAATAACTTAGTTGATGCAAGACCCAGAGATGCTCACTTTACCAAAGATGACAAGTACCTTTGGGTAAGCTCGGAAATAGGTGGCACCGTTAGTATTTTCGATACTGCTACTAAGCAAAAAGTGAAGACCCTTTCCTTTGCCATTAAAGGCGTTTATCGCGACAAGGTTCAGCCAGTGGGTATTGTGCTTATGAAAGATAAACCCTACGCCTTCGTGGCGCTTGGTCCTGCGAATCGCATAGCGGTCATCAATACCGATACCTTCGAAGTGGAAGACTACATTTTGGTTGGGCGACGAGTGTGGCAATTAGCGTTTAATCAAGATCAGTCTTTATTGCTGACCACTAACGGTGTGAGCGGTGATGTTTCTGTCATCAATACCCACTCGTTAAACGTAGAGCATACCGTAAAAGTGGGGCGATACCCTTGGGGCGTGGCGGTTAAATGGAAATAGCGGTTCAAGCGGTTTCACATCAGTACGGCAGCCACAACGCGCTGGACAATATAAGCCTTTGCCTAAAACCAGGCTTAACCATGCTGCTTGGACCAAATGGCGCAGGCAAAAGTACCTTATTTGCGCTTATTACGGGCCTTCAAAAACTCACGCAAGGCAGCATTACCTTTGATAGTGCTACTCTGTCTCAATCTCGCACAAGTATTATGGCGAAAATGGGCGTGGTATTTCAGCAAAGTACTTTAGATATCGACTTATCGGTAAAACAAAATTTGTCCTATTTTGCTTCGCTCCACGACATAAGTACCACTAGCGCGCTGTCTCATATTCAAGGCCTGCTCGACGAGCTCGACCTTACGACCAAGCTCAACACAAAAATTCGAAATTTAAATGGCGGGCACAGACGTCGGGTCGAGTTAGCTCGCTGCCTTATTCACAAGCCATCCTTGCTGCTATTAGACGAGCCTACCGTTGGCTTAGATATAGAATCCCGTCATCTTATTTTGCGGGTAGTACAAGCGCTCGCCCATTCCCAAAACGTAAGTGTACTGTGGGCCACGCATTTATTTGAAGAAGTGAAGCACAACAACAACTTGATAGTCTTATCAAAAGGACGAGTGTTAGCCCACGATAAATGTGAAGCCTTGTTAGCCAAGTATCATCAACAGGATATTGAGCACCTTTGGCAGCATTTGATGCAGGAAGGCTCCTGATGTATTGGCGCTGTTTTGTGGGCGTACTTACCCGAGAGATGCTGAAGTTCTGGCAGCAACGTACACGCCTGTTAAGTGCATTGGTGCGCCCGCTGCTTTGGCTATTTGTTTTTGCCGCAGGGTTTCGTTCGGCCTTGGGTCTTTCAATGACCGAGCCTTACGAGAGTTATATTTTGTACGAAGAGTACATTGTACCTGGGCTTGCCGCCATGATTGTGCTTTTTAATAGTATGCAAAGTTCATTGTCCATGGTGTACGACAGAGAAATGGGCAGCATGAAAGTACTGCTGTTAAGCCCGGTTCCCCGCCCTTTTCTGCTAGGCAGCAAGCTTATAGCCAACACCTTGGTAAGCGCTATTCAGGTGTACATCTTCTTTGCCTTTGCGCTTTTACTAGATGTACGCCTATCTGCGTTGGGATACGTTTATGCGTTGCCTGTTATTGCGCTACTGTCATTGTTTTTAGGTTCGTTAGGCTTATTACTGGCAAACTATATTAAGCAGCTAGAGAACTTTGCTGGTGTCATGAATTTTGTCATTTTCCCGTTGTTCTTTCTATCAAGCGCCCTATACCCTCTTTGGAAAATGCGTGAGGCCAGCGAATGGCTGTATCAGATTTGTGCCTTTAACCCCTTTAGTAGCGGCGTAGAATTACTGCGATTTGCGCTCTACGAAAAACTCGAACACAAAGCGCTTGCCGTTGTACTTTGCCTTACGGCTATCACTTTTATTTTCGCTGTGAGAAGCTTTCGCCCCAAAGCCTCAAAAGGGCGCTTCTCGTGATAAAAACAAACCTAATCTGGGCTGACGAAAGCAATAAAATTCAAACGTTAGAAGATAGTGACTGCTTACTTATTTTAACTACGCCCACGTTGCTGGCGAGCCAACTATTTCACTTTTCAACACCCGCTAAGACATACATTGAGCAGGTTTTTGACGATGAAGGCTTTGCAGGAAATAAAGGCCAATGTGTATTCGTACAGGGCCTTAAGGCGTTTAAAACAAGTTACATCTCAGACACTGAAAACAGCGGAAAAAACAAAATTAGCCAACAATTAGCTGAAGTAAAACGGGTGCTGTTTTATGGTGTCGATTTTGCGCTTTTTGAAGCGTCAGATGCACCCAACGCCTCTAGCCGTGCCTCGACTTTATCTAAAACTAATGACCCTTCCATGGTTAACCGCTCAAGCTACGCTAGCGATTCAAATTCTGCGTTTAATTCAAAAAGCAGCAGTGACTTGAAGCAAAATGACGCGCCAGCTTTTCGCTACGTAGAACAGCAGTTCGATGCATTGTTTAAAAAGCTTAAAAGCATGTCGGTAACCTTAGAAAAGCTGTCGTTAATGGCGCATTCTAATACTGAAACAGCAAGCAGCGACCCTGTTAACACCATTGCGAGCCACTCACAGTTTCTAAGTGCGCTACTTAGAAGCTATTTTAAGCATGGCTATCCCTTTAAAGGCTATAAGACGAATAACACGCCGGTTTCCAACAGTCGAACTCGTAATGACAACAACGATGCAAATAATGAAGCAATTAACCAAGCAACTGATATTAGAGGCACGCTTTATCTTGCATTAGATGCCAAGCATTTTAATAACGCGCAAAAGCGTCTCGTCTCACACACTATACGCTATGAAACAGCCCTTAATGACGCGATGACCTGGGCTAAAGATCTCGCTCACATGCCAGCCAACTTATGTACACCAGATTATCTGGCCGAACAAGCTCAGCATCTGGCGCAAACCTTTAATACGGTTTCTTGCGATATCCTCAATGAAAGTGCGCTCAAGCAGCTAGGTATGAACGGTTATTTAGCGGTAAATGCAGGTTCACAGTTTGCTGCCACCATGCCTATTCTTCGCTACACAGCCAAAGGTTTAGAGAATTCACCGCCGGTAGTGTTGATTGGCAAAGGTGTAACCTTTGACAGCGGCGGCATAACCTTAAAACGCAGCCCTGATATGCGCCATATGATTTACGACATGGCAGGCGCTGGCTGTGTATTGGGCGTCATTCAGGCGGTTGCCACGCTGGGGTTAAATATAAATATTATTGGTATTGTGGCGAGCGCCGATAATGCGATTGATGGCAAAGCCTATCGCCCGGGTGACATCATTACTATGCACTCAGGAAAAACCGTGGAAGTAATGAGTACCGATGCAGAGGGGCGTATGCTTATGGCCGATGCAATCAGCTACGCGAAACAGTTCTCCCCCTCGGTTATTATTGATATTGCAACCCTAACCGGCGCGGCTATTAGCGCACTGGGGTACAAAGCCACTGCGCTTTTTAGCAACGCTCCAGTGCTTGAAAGTGCGTTAGTTGAAGCGGGTGAACAGGCTAACGACAGGTGCTGGCCTTTCCCACTGTGGCCAGAATATCAAGACGCCATTACCTCTCAGCACGCGGATATGATGAATACGGGCATAAATTCTCCCGGTGCTATTTCGGCAAGCTGCTTTCTCTCTCGCTTTGCTGACGGCACCCCGTGGGCTCACCTCGATGTAGCAGGAACCGCTTTTACCTACACCAAATCGTTATCGGCGACCGGCCGCCCTATTCCTTTGCTGTTATCTTACTTAAGCCGCTGCGCAATCAAAAATAATCAATAAATCATCAAAATTCATGACAGTTCTCCTCCCTTAGGAGGATATCTGTTAACACATATTCAACATATACTCAGTCATGCGTTTAATCATAAAGAAGAGGAACAATTATGTGGACTAAACCCCAATACACAGAAATGCGCCTTGGTTTTGAAGTAACTCTTTACATCAATAACCGCTAGGCAACGCCCTCTGGGATGATGAACAAAAAGGCTGCCGATGCAGCCTTTTTTTACTTGTAGTATGGAGTTGTTATGCACGTATTGATTCTTGGTGCTGCCGCCGGGGGTGGATTTCCGCAATGGAATTGTCACTGCCCAAATTGTAAGGGTTTACGCGAAGGTAAAATAAAGGCGAAAGGCAGAACACAGTCGAGCATTGCTGTCAGTAGCGATGGTAAAAATTGGGTTCTCATTAATGCCTCCCCCGATTTAAGGGAGCAGATAAATAGCCATCCGCAGCTGTGGCCCGACGCCCATGTGTCTCGCGGCACACGCATAAGCGCAATTGTGCTTACCGACAGTCAAATAGACCATACGACAGGCCTGCTAACATTGCGCGAAGGCTTACCCCTTCCCGTTTACTGTACCGATGTTGTGGCCGAAGACCTAACCACCAGCTTCCCGCTTTTTACCGTATTAAAACACTGGCACGGCGGACTACAGCAGCATTCAATTAATACCGATTATCATCAACGCTTTGTACCAAAAGGAGCAGAAGGCCTGACTTTCCAACCTGTGGTATTAGAGTCTAATGCGCCCCCTTACTCGACGTATCGCGACAACATTGTGCCGGGCAACAATATCGGCCTGAAGATAACTGACGACACCACGGGCAACGTGCTTTTTTACGCGCCGGGATGTATGCAGGCAAACGACACAGTAAAACAGGTGATGCGCGAATCTCACTGCGTACTATTTGACGGTACGCTGTGGGCTAATGAAGAAATGATAGATCACGGCTTTAGCAACAAGCTGGGCACTGATATGGGACACATGCCGGTTAATGGAAAGGGCGGAGCCATTGCGCTGCTAAAGGAATTTAACGTTGAGCGTAAAGTACTTATTCATATCAACAACACAAATCGCGTGCTTGACGAAGACTCCAGTGCCTATCACAGCCTGTGTGAGCAAGGTATTGAATTGGCCTACGACGGTATGGAAATTGAGGTGTAGAAATGACAGAACACGCATGGTCTAGACAAGAATTCGAACAAAAACTGAGAGAAAAAGGCGCTTACTACCATATTCATCACCCCTTTCATAAACGCATGAATGAAGGACACTGCAGCGTTGATGAAATTCAGGGCTGGGTGGCCAACCGACTGTATTATCAAATGGCGATACCGGTTAAAGACGCGGCAATCTTAGCGAATTGCGAAGATCAATCGGTTCGCAGAACCTGGATCCAACGAATAATCGATCATGATGGACGGGAAGGTGAAGACGGACTGGGCGGCATAGAAGCCTGGTTGCGGTTGGGCGAAGCGGTAGGCTTGAACCGCAGTGAATTACTTGATGAAACCCACCTGTTGCCAGCGGTTAAGTTTGCAGTAAATGCCTATGTGAATTTTGCCCGCCGTGCGTCGTGGGAAGAGGCTGCCTGCTCATCGTTAACTGAAATGTTCGCCCCTGAAATACATCAAAGCCGATTAGATACCTGGCCTAGGCACTATACATGGATTGATAGTGAAGGCTTTACCTACTTTCAAATGCGGTTAAGTCAGGCGCGCCGTGATGTAGAGCATGGCCTGCAGATTACCCTTGA
Organism: Alteromonas sp. ABH4_454; assembly: GCF_056311775.1. Lineage (NCBI taxonomy): Bacteria > Pseudomonadati > Pseudomonadota > Gammaproteobacteria > Alteromonadales > Alteromonadaceae > Alteromonas > Alteromonas sp. ABH4_454. The sequence continues at coordinate 4,455,667 of NZ_CM149972.1, forward strand.
GCACTTTATTACCCGACAACAGCAAGAACATGCGCTCAATATACTGCAGTTCAAAATTGATATTTTGTGGAGCATTGCTGATGCCATTTGCTTTGCCTATGAATACAAGAGAAAGCCGTTCGATGGTATTGCCGATCAGCGGGTGTGCCATAAAGGGAGGTTTTAACGATGTCGAATTTACAATCGCAAACCGAACACCACTTAGATGCTGATAGCGTCGGTGCTGATGACATTGGTTCAAATAACCCGGAAGACAACATTGAAAATAGCAGCAATCACAGCAACGAGGGCGGCCGCACAAGAGACAAAATAGCTTCTTTAAATCCGCTTTTTCGTATGCAGTACGAGAAAGCTCAGGGTTGTTATGTTTTGTTGTTCCCCGAAGGAATGATCAAACTTAACCCTTCTGCGGCAGAAATTCTTAAGCGAGTAAATGGAAGCAATACGGAAAATGCCATTTGTGCTGAACTTCGCCAAGCGTTTCCAGATGCACCCGATGATTTAGAAGAAGATGTTCATGCATTTCTACTTCATGCCGAGCAAAAGAAGTGGATCCGCTATGACGAATAATACAGACGTTGATTTACAAACCGACGTACCAAATACCATAACGCCTCCGCTGTGGCTCCTAGCCGAAATTACCTATCAGTGCCCATTGCATTGCCCCTATTGCTCAAACCCAGTAAATATGGAAGAAACATTTAATGAGCTCTCTACTGAGCATTGGGAGCGTGTACTGCGTGAAGCGCGGGAAATGGGCGCCGTGCAATTGGGCTTTTCTGGCGGTGAGCCATTGATTCGAAAAGACTTAGAGCACTTAGTCGCTTATGCGCGGGCTTTGGGTTTTTACACCAACTTGATCACCTCTGGCATTGGCATGACAGAAAAACGTATTGCCAAACTCAAAGAAGCCGGCCTTGACCACATTCAGCTGAGCTTTCAGGCAGCCAATGCTGAAGTCAACGACCTAATAGGCAACAAGCGTCACTCATTTGAACAAAAACTTAAAATTGCGAAACTGGTAAAACAATACAACTACCCTATGGTGCTTAACTTCTGTATTACCGCGCAGAACATTCACGAAATAGAAGACGTGATGGCGCTCAGCGAGCAGCTGAACGCTGATTTTGTCGAGCTAGCTACCGTACAGTATTACGGCTGGGCCTATGAAAATAGAGACCATTTGCTGCCTACGTCACAGCAATTACAGGAAGCTGAGACCGCAGTGAACCGCTACCGCGCGCAACAAAACGGTAAAGGCCCAACCTTCATATTTGTATCGCCCGACTACTACGAATCTCGCCCTAAGGCGTGCATGAATGGCTGGGGCACAACGTTTTTAACCGTAACGCCAGATGGCAGTGCCCTTCCGTGTCACAGTGCAAAAATATTGCCCCTTCGTTTTCCTAATGTGAAAGAACGCTCGTTGCACGATATTTGGCACCAAGACTTTAGCTTTAATCATTTCCGTGGCGATAGCTGGATGCCTTCGCCCTGTAGGGACTGCGATGAAAAAGATAAAGACTTTGGCGGCTGCCGATGTCAGGCCTACCTACTAACAGGTGATATGTATAAGACGGATCCGGTTTGCAGTAAGTCGCCCGATCACCATTTGATGAAAGACATTACCGATAAAGCAGGTACTGCACCGTCGAAGGCACTACAGTATCGGAAGGTGGAAAAGCCGATTCCCATTCTAGAAGTAAATACATCAAGCTAAGTGTTTGGGATAAATACTATGTGGCGAGTACGAAATGGTGAGCGCTAAGTGGTAAGAGAGACTGTTAACCCGTTATGATAAAAGTGTATGTCTGAATTTCATTTCATTGATGCCGGCTCTGGGTCAAAAGTGCATAGCGTCGTTTTTGCGCTAAAAACCCCTGCTGAAGGCTACACTGGGTTGTCTCATTTAGCTGAGCACATGAGCTTTCGACGCTCTCACCCATACCCTGCTGCCCACGAGCTTTTTACGGCCAATACACTTCTGCCTGTTACTATTAACGCTACCACACTCGCCGAGTACACCTTCTTTTTCGCCTCGTCTGAAAAAGCGAACCTACTGCTTGATACTATAAATTACTTATACTGTGGCCTGCTTAACTGGGATTACGGTACCGATGAGGTTATCTTAGAGCGTGACGGGGTTATTTTTAACGAGCTCGCCATGCTAGAGGCAAACAGCGACTATGCGTTAAACGCCGCTATTCGATTAGCCGATACCGATAATAATGCCTATCAACACGCAGGTGGTTTTACACAAACCATAGGCAGCAACAGTATTCAAGCGCTTCAAGACTACAAACGCCAGTGGTATCAGCCAAACAATATCACTACGCTGGTTTACAGCGATTCAACCCTATTATTTGAACAGTGCAAAGAGGTGGTTACAGCCTTGAGTCTCGGAAACAGCCTTGAGCGAAAAAACAGCCTTGAGCGCTGAAAAAAACCTGAGCGAGAAAGCGGCTTTAAGCGAAGGTCCACCCCTGAACAGAGACGCCCCTCTGAATCAGCACCCACCTCAACGCGAACACTCATATTCAGACAAAGAAGCCTCTCTTGATGCACAAACAATAAATGGCAAAAATGAATCAATAAGCCATGTCTTAACCTGGTGGTTTCCTCAGTGCTTTCTAAATGGTTTACAGAAGCAAGAGGCAACGCTTAACACTGTAGTAGGCCCTGAAAACACCTTATTTATTGACCCCGAAATTAATCAACAAGGTAAATTCGCAATTCGCCTCGTCACAAAAGAAGCGATTAAAGAAGAAGCAAGAGAGTTTTCGATAGAAGCACTTCCAAAGCTTTCACAACATCTGACACACAAGCTCGTGAGCGATGATTATGATAAAAGGCTGCGACGACTAAAAAATGTGGTATCCACGTGTCTCGCCTCATTAGATATCGCGCCTTCAAACCCGATGGCAAACACTGATAAACACGCAGAAGGTGTGGGGGCGGCTATTCGCTATTTTGCGCAACTAACGAATGGGTTGTCTTTGAACGGGCGTGCCGCCAAAGATTGTGCCACCAAAAGCGCTTATTTGGCGAGTGCTAATAAGGTATCGCTCTCCTATTTAGGGGCTCTACCTCCACCTAAAAAGTCAATAGCTCTCGAGCGGATTAGAAAGGCACGTAAAGGCTTTTCCGCGCAGGCCAGCGCTTCCAATAGCGACCAGTCACTTTTAATGCCGCGTCTTGTCTCCAAGTACCAACATTTTATTACTTTAGAGAACATGCCTTCGCTCCCACGGTTGTTACACCCCCTCGCTAAAAACACCACTGCTTTAGCGCGATTTAACGCAGAACAAATTGCTTCGCACTTAGCACCATTTTTAAACCCGTCCTCCCCCACAACAGTACAGTCAGTGCCTCTAAATTCAGTTTCTAGTTATTCAGCCTCGCACTGGGTGTATCGCATTGCTTTCTATCAACAAGCAAGACTACACGAGGTATTGGCTGACCAGCTTTTTTGGCAACCAAGAACCTCGGGGGAATGCTACGCACTGGGCGCTGCGACTTTTGAAAATAATCTTTTTCTATTTGGTGCCAGCGATACAAATATCACAGAGCGTGAAAACTGGTGTCATAAGGTTTTATCGATGCTCTCGTAGGGAATTCAGGAAAAAACACTGCTACTAATTTATGATACTTCCTCCCACTTAAGGAGGATATTTTTAGGGAATGGTTAAGGCAATACTGAAAGTATAAATAATAACGAAGCAGTCAAGACCATGCCTACGCGAATTTCTACTAAAAGCTCTAGCCAAAACGTTTCACAATTTCCAACACACCAACTTGCCCGTTCACCATTTGCTCTTGCGATTATTGCAAGCGCTGTAACCTATGCGTTTAGCTCTGCTGCAGAAGCTAACGATGCAATGGACCACTACGAGGTTATAGAGGTGCAGGGAGCGACGCCGCTTAGCGCCAACAGCAATAACTCTGCCGTATTTGGTAACGTTCAAACAATCACTCAAGATGACATTGAAGGGGGCGTCAACCGTTCACTCCCGGAGCTACTCAAAACTCAGCTAGCAAGCGTGAACCTAAACGATGTTCAAAACAATCCGTTCCAACCCGATCTACAATACCGCGGGTTTACTGCCTCTCCGCTGCTTGGCCTACCTCAGGGCATTTCGGTGTACTTGAACGGCGGTCGGGTTAATGAAGCGTTTGGCGATACTGTACATTGGGACCTAATGCCGCTAGATGCTATAGATACCGTTTCTTTGTACTCTGGTTCAAACCCTCTGTTTGGCCAAAACACGCTAGGCGGCGCCCTTGCGCTAAGAACGAAAACAGGGTTTAGCTTCAACGCCAACGAAATAGATTTACAGGCTGGACAATTCGGCCAGAAAGCCGCGTCTGTGGAATCAGGTGGTCATAACGATCATTGGGCGTATTATGTGAACCTGAATCACTATGAAGAAGGTGGCTGGCGCGACTATTCGCCATCTGAAGTGCAGCAAGTATTTACGTCCCTTGCCTATAAAAGTGACAAAATGCATCTCGACATGAACCTGTTTATGGCCGATAACGAGTTACTCGGAAATGGTGCGTCACCTATAGAACTGCTGGATATTGAAGGAAGAGAAGCGGTCTACACCCACCCCGATCAGACCAACAACGAGCTTACGCACGTTAATATAACCGGTGATTTCGTTTTAACTGACACCTTATCTTTAACCGCCAATATGTTTTATCGCGACACACAAACTCAATCAATCAACGGCGATGACAGTGATTTTGGTGCCTGCCAGTTCGCTGATGGACGCGTAACACTGTGTGAATTTGAAGATGATGACGACGATGACGATGATGATCCGCTTGATAGTGATGATGATGGCGACGACGATGACGATGATTTGCCTGTTGTAGGAGAAGGTGACGATATAGAAGCGGTTGAATTTATTGGCTTTGATGACGACACCGCGCTTGCCGAAATATCAGATGTGGACGCAGATGAACTTGATGGAACATACAATACGGGCCGCACAGACGCCAAAGCTACTGGGTTATCTTTTCAGCTAGCAAAACAATATGCCTTAAGCGGCTTCAGTTCAGAGTTAATTGTTGGTGCCAGCTACACCAAAGGAGATGTTAACTACGCCGCTGATACTACATTTGGTATTTTGGAAAACGAATCTGCACAAGACTCACGCACCGTTTTACCCATCGACGGGCTTATGGCACAAGAAGCACGAGTTAGATTAGATGTAGACACCACCGCATGGTCGCTATTTTTCATGAATAGTACACAGCTCTCTTCAGCCGTATCACTCAATCTTGGTGGACGTTTTAACCGAGACCACATTGTTATGGAAGACCTGATTGATGACGGTGAAGGTTCATTGGACGGTAATCACCGTTTTACCCAATTTAATCCAGCGGTAGGTGTAGACATTACTATTGATGAGCAAAGCCAGTTGAATCTTGCAATCAGCCAGTCTTCAAGAACGCCAAGCCCAGCGGAGTTAAGCTGTGCTGATGAAGACGACCCGTGTCGGTTACCGAATGGATTTGTGGCCGATCCTCCTCTTGATCAGGTGGTCACCCAAACTATTGAAGCGAACTACACCACACGCATTGATAACATCGACCTGATGCTAAATGTTTTTCATAGTAGGAGTAAGGACGACATTATCTTCCAACAAGCTGGCTCTGTTGCCTCTCGCGGATACTTTATTAACGTTGATGAAACCCAGCGTCAGGGCGTTGAATTCAGCGTAGGCTCAACGTGGGAAAAGCTAACCTACCGGTTAAACTACAACTATCTTAACGCAACCTATGAATCGACATTCACGTCGTTTAGCCCCTTTAACCCTCAGGGTCCAGACAGACTCGTAACGCCAGGTGACAAAATTCCAGGCCAGCCAGAGCATTTAGTCAAACTCTACGCAGATTACGCCTTAACGGATAAAGCGCGTTTGGGGGCAGAAGTTATTTCAGCATCCAGTCAGTACTTTAGGGGCGATGAGGCTAACGAAAATGAAAAGATTGACGGATACGTTATTGCAAACATTTATGCATCGTACCGTTTCAACGACACATTTACCGCATCGCTACGTGTGAACAATGTGTTCGACAAAGACTACGAAACCTTTGGCACTTATGGCGAGGCTGATGAGGTATTAGAAGACATTTATCCCGACGTAGAAGGTGCAGAGTTCGTGGGCCCCGCACAACCGCGAATGGTCAGTGTAAATCTAAAAGCGAGATTCTAATAAGGTAGCAGTTGTTAGCACATGCGTTTCTACCGACAATTTGTTCTGCAATATCGGGTTGGCAACCCATCGCATCAATTGATATCAAACAGCCTTTTATATGCAGCAGGTTAAGTAAAGCAGGAATGGCAGTGATTTCTTTTGGCCTACTCTGGTTCTTAATCTGCTCACTGCGTAACTCAATTCAATTAATGTTGACTGTAAGGTTTATAAAAACATGTGTTCACCTGCTCTATAGCCTTGATCCCAGTGCATTACCTTTTCGAAAAAGATACCTCTCGCTTGACCCCACGTCTTTGAAAACAAATTTCAATGGAAAAATACGCTTTTTCCAAATATGGAACAAATTATCAAATCACGTACATCCACAGAGTTACGACATTTTCGCTTAAATAATGCAGTGTTAATGTCCTAATAAATAAATTAACAAAAATTCAAACTTACATTAATTGCGGCTACAGCTATTTGGTTATCGCGTTGACAACCGCTCATCAATGAGATTTATACACATGAAATTTATAACAAAAAACGCTTTTTTCCTATTTATATTATTATTCGCCCATAAAGCGAGCGCGGAGTCTTTCGATCCCCTAACTCCTTCAACAATTTTCATCGCTGGAGATTCAACAGCAGCTAGTTATACAAACTCGGCGCAGCAAGGTTGGGGTTCGATGTTCCAGCGCTATTTTAACAATGACAACATAAGTATTGAAAATCACGCTAGTGGCGGTAAAAGTTCACGGACATTCATAACTGAAGGATTGTGGCAGAAATTGATTGCTAATGTGACTGCCGGAGATGTAGTCATAATTCAATTTGGTCATAATGATGCAAGCCCAATTAATGATAGTCGGAGGGCACGCGGCACACTAGCAGGGATTGGTGATAATACTGTTGATATACAAAACCTGATAACCAATCAACAAGAGCGCGTATATTCTTTTGGCCACTATATTCGCAAAATGGTCGAGGATGTGAAAGCAAAAAAGGCGCTACCTATATTAGTCTCTCTTACTGTTAGGAACATCTGGAAAAACCACCGAATAGAACGAGGCTCAGGACAGTATGGCTTATGGATGTATCAGTTAGCAAAAGAACTCGACATTCCTTATATCGACCTTTCAAATTCCGCAGCTGACGAACTTGAGATCCTAGGTAAAACAAGCACTGACGCCTTATACCCCAAAGATCATACTCATTTCAATAGTGAAGGAGCAGACCTCCATGCCCGTTTAATAGTGGCCCAGCTTAAAGGTTTACGTCCGTCATTAGCTCAATCTCTTTATTCTGATAAAGGAAACGCGGTAAAAGGTTATGAGTGGACTTTTGTAAAACTACCGGTTGTAGCCAATAAAGAGCACAGAAGTGTTTTCTTTGTAGGAGATTCTACGGTGAGAAATGGTCGAGGAGACGGCGCTGATCAACAATGGGGTTGGGGTGATTTTGTTTATGAGTGGCTAGATGATTCTGGGATAAATATTGTTAATCGCGCGGTAGGAGGGTTATCTAGCCGAACTTACATTACCCAAGGACATTGGAAACGCGCTCTTGCTATGATGAAACCTGGAGACATCGTTCTTGTGCAGTTTGGTCATAATGATTCAAGTCAAATCAATGATGCCACTCGGGCACGTGGTACGCTTCCAGGAATAGGACATGAGCGAAAAGCAATAGAAAATATGCTAACAGGACAAAAGGAAGTTGTGAAAAGTTATGGTGCTTATTTGCGGCAAATTATCGGTGATGCAAAAGCAAATGGAATACTTCCAATAATATGCTCGCCTGTCCCCCGCAAAATATGGCATGAAAATACACCCTTTATTGCTAGAGATGATGAAAGTTATCCTTTGTGGGCTTTGCAGGTAGCGCGACAAAGCAACACGCCTTTTATCGATTTACATAATTTAGTTGCCCAACGCTACGAAGCGCTAGGTCGAGATGAAGTCAACGCTCTCTTTGGCGATGCCCGCACTCACACGAATAAAGAGGGCGCGAAGCTCACTGCAGGTATCGTGGCAAAGCAACTTGCGCCAATAGTTGGAATCTCAGCAATTCCAGAGAGTTAAAACCTAAATTAATATGCTTCTAGCCAGTTCGAACTGTGTGCGTGGGTAAAGCTAAACCCTTTACCCACACATGGTCAAATAGATTCTACAAGCAATTAGAATATCAACCTTATTGAGCACCAAGCACTTTACCAACGTTATAGTATATTCGAAACTTTGAAAATTCATATATGAAACTCATTGAGCAATAAAGCTTCATTATGAGTGGTTTTGATGGATTTTGTGTTGACTTGACACCTAAATTGTCACTAGCATGCAACATATGTAAACAAGATATTAATAAAAAGTTTATTTAGGTTGGTTTAGGTCATTCATTAATTGCCAGATTGTTAAACCAGTTTTGATATGGAGAACGAGGTTACAATGAAAAACACAAAATACGCCGATGGTTCATTGCCTGCTACACGTAAATTTATTGCCAACAGTATTTCAATTGCACTATTGACTGGAGTCACTTTTGCTTCGATACCAACATTTGCCCAAGAGCAAGTTTCCGATAAAGATGAAGAAGCGAAAGAGGAGCAAACGGAAATTATTGAAGTCTATGGAATGCGCTCTAGCTTGAGAAGTGCTATCGATAGAAAAAAAGAAGCTGGCACAGCAACGGATTCTATCGTAGCTGAAGATATTAGTGAGTTTCCTGACAAAAATATTGGTGAAGCATTACAACGCGTAACTGGTGTTCAATTAGGGCGAGAATTCGGTGAGGGTACAGCTGTAAGTATCCGCGGTGTCGAGCCTCAATTAGTGAATGTTGAAGTTAACGGCGTTGCTGCTGTAGGGGCATCTGATCCATTTGCCGGCTCTGGACGCTCCGTTGACTTTGCTAGCATGTCTTCTGAACTGGTAAAAGCGCTAGACGTCATTAAAGGCTCTGAGGCTCGTTTAACCGAAGGGGGCATTGGTGGCACAATTAAAGTGATAACCCGTAAGCCTAACGATTTCGAAGAAAACTTCTTGCAAGTAAGCGCTGAAAATCAGTACAACGACTTAACTGAAATTAATAATCAGAAGTACAATTTCACAGGTGTTTATAAGTTTAGCGATGACGTTGGCGCCATGTTAAACCTTACAACTCAAGATCGTGCAACAGCGTTTCATGCATTGAGAAATACCGAATGGGTACGACAAGCTGATTACGATGGCTCTTTAGAAAAGACTTTTGTTGATGAAGACTATGCCGATATAACTGACGTATCGGATTGCCCCGACTCTGCCTGTGAAGCTCAATGGTATGATTTCCGTGCGAGAATTCCGCGAAACAGTGTATGGTCTAGAGATGAAGACAGAATAAGTGCTAACGCTATGTTTCAGTATCGGATTAGTACAGACCTTTCAACTCATTTTGGTGTTACATATACCGAGCGCGACTTCACTCAAGTCGATACTAATCTTCAATTAGAAGTTCCTAGTGAAAGTCATCTATACGAAGACAGCTTTACTGTTGGCGATAATCACAACGCCTCATCTTTCCTCACACGTGACGCCACAATAGTAAATCGTAGCATTAATAATGATTGGAATTTAAAAACGGCAATATACGATGCAGGTTTTGACTATAGCAACGATCTATTTTCAGTCTCAGGGGTGCTAGGTTATACCAAGCAGACTCAAAATATTTATCAAATCGAATCACGTGTAAATGCCAACAGAGTCGAGAATGTCTTGGTAGAATTTGCTGATAATGGCGCTCCGATATATGACCTCAATACCGGTAACAATCGCGCCGATGTCGATCAAATGTTTGACGCAAATAGCGCAGACTCATATTGGTTTTACTCTCGAATCTACGATAAGCCAATTGCGCAAGATAATGACCAACTAATGGGTAAACTTGATTTTACTTACTATATACCAGAAGGCTTTTTCTCCAAAGTCCGTTCAGGTGTACGCGTAAGCTCAGAGTACCAAGATCATGAATTACTAGACCGCCGTATTACTAGAATTGCCGGCAATGAATACGGCGGTACTGAGTGGACCTTAGAAGACCAGGCCTCGTTAATTGACGCTAACTCCTATACTGTTGATAACTATTTTGGAAACTATGATCCTGGTGTGCCAGTTATTGATAGCTGGTTGGCACTTAAGCCCCTAGAGTTTTACAACGGCTTTATGGACATTCACGGAGACAATATATCCGACGCTGAAAAAGCCTTTACTCAGGCAGGCTACTATGAAGTAGAGATGGATTCCCAAGCCTTTTATGTCCAGGCTGATTTTGAATCTGAAATAGGCGATATTCCCTATTGGGGAAACATGGGCATGCGTTACGTTCGCACTCAAGTAGATACAACGGGCAATGCTATCGTTCAAGTTCAGGTCGATGTGGTAGATGGCGATCCAGATCAAGGTAATATGATTGACCCAGACCATCCAGAAGCTTTTAACGACCAAACGACGTTATCAAACGACTACAGTGAGCTTTTGCCCAGCTTTAATGTAAACTTTGGATTGATTCCTGATGAACTAATTCTTTATTTTGGCGCTGCCAAAGTTATGGCCCACCCAAAAGCTAAAGATCTCAATATATCAGCGAGCTGTACTCTTCGTTTAGACGCACTCTCACAACAAGAAGGTCGCCCAAATACGTGTACTGCGGGTAACCCTCGCCTTCAGCCCTACGTGGCTAAGCAACTGGACGTGGCATTAAATTGGTATCCTAACGAGGATTCAATGCTTTCTGGGGCGTATTTTACCAAAAAAATGGATAGTTGGATTCTAGATGCAATTGAAACGTTTGATCAGGACTTTTTTGGTGACGGGAACTTATACGATGTAAGACAGAAAATTAATGGAAGTGGCGTAACAACAAATGGTATAGAATTGGCAGGGTCGACCTTCTTCTCTATGCTACCAGCCCCGTTTAACAATATGGGGATCAACGCAAACTACACTTACATGACTTCCGAAGATGTCGGCTTGTTCAATCAACTAACGGGAGAGGAACTAGACTTCCCTTCTCAATCGCAAAATAGCTATAACATAACGTGGTTTTATGAGACGCCACAAGTGAGTGTTAAATTCGCTTATAATTACAGAGATAGCTATCTCCAAGCACCTGCAGATAGGGGCGGTAACCCTGTATACGTAGATGATGCAGGTTTCTTAGACGCGAAAGTGGTCTATCGCCCTCAAGATGGTATGTTGGAAAACTTCAAATTTCATTTCGACGTTAGAAATCTACTTAAAGAAGGCAATATATATGTCAATGGCCCAGGCCGTATCAGTGACATCCGATACTCTGGAAGAGAGTTTTCTGTAGGCTTCACTTATAAGATGTAAATAGCAGTATGTAGATATAGGGGCTAATAGCCCCTATTTTACTTAACTAATAGTCACTCTTGGTTACGTATAAACACGAGTTCAGTTGATGAACTTTGTTATTCACCAAACGCATAATCGTCTACGTCGAAGTTTTTCAAACCTTTTACATCTTCTACTTGGTTTTCAAGAATATAGCGCGCCATTAAACCACGCGCTTTCTTCGCAAAAAAACTCATAAATTTTACTGACCGTTTTACAGTCTTTAAACGTTGGCGTGATGTTCATGCCGTCTAAAGACTTCTTCTTAATCGCTTTAAAGTACTCATTTGGAGCAAGGTTCTTCAACACATTGTCACGCTGTGCTTCTAATGCCCTATTTAGCAAATAAGTTATGCGAGCGTCCCATAACGCATACAGGTCTTTACCTTCAGGGTTTGCTAATTTAGTGCCCATTTCTAAACGATAGGTCTGCATTAAGTCTAAAGGACGAAGAAATCCGTACAGGCCGCTTTTTTAAACAAAGAAAAAATCGAAGATGACCAACTTAGGGAAGACACAACGCAAGAAGCAGATAACCTGCTTAATATGTTTAATAGCTTGCTACACATAAGTAGCCTTGAAACTCCTAACAAAAAAGAAGGCTTTTGTATCACCGACGTGCGCGCCATCGTGGAAGACGTGGCTGACCTTTCCATTCCCTTGCAGAGGAGCGCAATATCGCCCTATCGAGCTCGACGCAGCCACAATGCTTGCTGATCCTAATCTACTCTTTTAAGCTGTAGCGAACGTGTTAGATGGTGCCATAAAGTACTGTAACGAAAACAATGTAGTTACCGTAGAACTTTCTATCACGGCGAGTCATATCGTGACTGCCGTGAACTGTGCTGGAGTTGGCGTGGGTGAACATGTAATTGTGAATCGAGAACGCCGGTTTTATCGGGCAGACGGGAGTAGAACCAGCAAAGAAAATGGGTTGGGCTTATCACTCGTATACGACATTGTGAAGCTACACGATGGAAGCATTTGGTTTATTCATTACCCGCTTCTTAAAGGGCGCGGGTTAGGCGTGTTATTTACGTTTACGCGTTAAGCCTTGAGCTATCGCTTTTGTCGACAAATAAAAAAACGCTGAAGCTTTTTTCTGAGCATCAGCGTTTTTTCCGACATTTTCATTGTCTCACTATATGTCGACCGCCTATGCCAATAACGACTTCACGTATGCTTTAATATCTTCATCTTGACCGTGGTCAAATAGACATTGTTGAAAACGCTCGCCAGATACAGCTGTTTTAACCAGTTCAACGTCCATTTTTTTCAGTGAATCAACATAGCTCTCCGGAGCCAACCCACGTTTCAAATCTGCGAGAATACCAGCGTTTCGTACTTGGGGTTCTTTACGTTCAACAGGATAGCCAGCACCACGCTCTCCTGTTAACGCTTTCTCAAAGATATAGCGCGCATTAAGTTCAGCGCCCCACCCAAAGCCTTTGGCAAAAGGTAGCGCTAACGCATTTCCATTGTTAACTTGGTTAAACAGAAATGCATCTGAAGGGTCGATGCAGTAACCGCAAAAAACGCCTGGGTGAGCATTCAAAGACATCATTGCTCCTTGACCCGTACCACAGCCGGAAATGACGAAATCGACAGCCTTAGAATTGAGTAAGATAGCTCCCATTATGCCCAAGTGCACATAGGTAAGGTGATGATCCGTTTCACTATTCATACCCACGTTGAATACATCGTGTCCCAACGAGTCTGCGACGCTCGTGAGCTCATTTAATATTATCGGATTCTTAGTCGCTTGACTGTTTTCCATCATTAGTGCAATTTTCATAACTTCTCCAAACTGATTCTTTCTTTATCCGAGATTGAGCTAGCCTAGCATACCTACAATTTACACCTCACTGTGTACTCTCAACTACTATGACTTAGTTCCATATTTGAAATAAACGATGTATATGCTTTTGCTTCTGATGCAAAAAGAAGTTTTTGCTTTGGTTGCCATAGAGGCTAACGAAAACGAATATGGTCTCGATTAAGTTCACATATACAGCTACACCCCATCAAACGCATATCACGCTCAATTTCAGCCACCATTAGTTTCATTGCGCGCTCAACGCCCTTCTCTCCAGCCGCGGCGAGGGCGTAGAGGTAGTAGCGCCCTAATCCGACCGCCTTAGCACCGAGCGCCAGCGCTTTCAACACATGCGTACCTCGTTGAATACCGCTGTCAAATATCACGTCGATTTGCTCACCGACCGCATCCACTATCTCAGCGAGTTGATCAAATGAGCTCCTTGAACCGTCTAATTGCCTACCACCATGGTTAGAAATAACAATGCCCGTACAGCCTATATCAACAGCACGCTTGGCATCTTCTACACTCATAATCCCCTTAAGACAAAATTGACCATCCCAAAACTTAACCATTTCGGCCACATCGTCCCAGTTCATGGATGGGTCTAACATGTTGGTAAAATAGTCGCCTATCGAACTTGTTCCGCCCCCCATATTGATGTGTGCATCTAATTGAGGCAGAGAAAACTTTTCATGCGTGACGTAGTTAATGCCCCAAGCGGGCTTCGATAAAAATTGCCACAGGCCAGCAGCATTCAATTTAAACGGAATTGAAAATCCAGTCCGTAAATCACGCTCTCGATTCCCCCCAGTAATGGAGTCAACGGTCAACATCATTACTTCGATCCCAGACGCTTTAGCCCGCTCCATCATTGCTTGGTTTAAACCACGGTCTTTATGAAAGTAAAATTGATAAACTTGTGGGGTGTTAAATTGCTTAGCTATCTCCTCCATACTCACAGTACCTAGTGAGGATACGCCAAACATGGTGCCGTACTTCTCTGCAACCGACGCCACTGCCCTTTCCCCTTGGTGATGAAAGAGTCGTTGCAGCGCGGTAGGTGAAAGATATACAGGCAACTTGAGCTGTTGCCCCATTACGCTCACGCTTAAATCAATCTCTTTAACACCAGTTAGTACATTAGGCACTAGGTCGCAGTCATTGAAAGCATTGGAATTGCGTCGTAACGTTGTTTCGTCGTCTGCGCCCCCATCAATGTAATTAAATATGGGGCCGGGTAATTTCTTTTGTGCCAACTTTCTGAAATCATGGAAGTTGTGACAATGACTCAATTTCATGAAAACTCCGCCATCAAAAGTGATGAATGAAACGAAAACAGCCCGCGTAAACGGGCTGAAAATTAATGATAAAGCACACTTACACTGATGACACTACTTGCCAGCAATAGTGTAAATATGTTGTCGAGCCTTCCTCATTACACAATCCCTGAGCCCGTTGCATTAGGATCTCTCGGGCGTGCTTTCGCCATATTCTCTCGATAATTAGATTTGCGATAAACCGCCAGCGGATCTATTGCCGCCCCTTTGCGCAATCGAGCCATTGCCAAAATAGGCGACACGTCCAGATTAAACGCATTTTTTAGTTCAAGAGATGCCATTAGTGCGTCGTTTTCATCTTGATAACCATATAGCTTTTCACGGTCAACGATGAGCGCTTTCACATATGAACGTTGAACCTCAATCGCTGAGTTAATCAAACTCTCCGCAGGGTCAGTCACATTGTGCGACTGGTCCAACATATATGCAGGCCCAAACTCTTCTTGCTGACGATATTCTGCATCAACCAATTCATTAAAAATAAGAAATTGCTGATAAGGATGCAGAGAGCCACTGTCTAAATCGTCATCTCCGTATTTACTGTCATTGAAGTGGAACCCGCCCAATTTTTTAAATTGAATTAGACGAGACACAATCATCTCAATATTGGTATTGGGTGCATGATGCCCTAAATCAACAAGCGATTTACATTTAGGTCCTAGCTGCATAGCTGCTAGAATATTTGACCCCCAATCTTGAATAATGGTCGAGTAAAACGCAGGCTCGAACATTTTGTGCTCAATATGCATTTCCCAATCGTCAGGCAACCCTTTATAAATTTCTTCCATGCTTGACAGATAACGTTCAAATGCGCGTTGGAAGTGTTGTTGACCGGGGTGATTTGAGCCGTCACCTACCCATACCGTGAGACTTTTCGCACCGAGTTTTCTACCGTATTCAATACAGTCTAAATTGTGGGCAATAGCGAGTTCTCGAGAGGCTTTTTGTGTATTGCTCAAGCTGCCGTACTTGTAAGACGCGGTTTGCCCCACTTGATCTTGAAAGGTATTAGAATTGACCGATACCCACTTTATGCCATATTCGTCTGCTTTCTCTTTTAGCTCACTAAAATCTGAGACCTTGTCCCACGGAAAGTGCGGAGAAACACTATCAGTACAACCAGAAAGCTCATTGATTACGGCGCAATCCTCCAGCTTTTCCCAAATATTGCGAGGCTCGCCTTCGCCAGGAAAACGCGCAAACCGTGTTCCACCCGTACCGGTTCCCCAAGAAGGAACAGCAATCTGAAATTCGCCCGCGGCGCAGGTAAGCCGCTCAATATCCACGTCACTCCGTGCTAGCTTCTCGCCTAGCGCTGCATAATCTGCTTCTAAATCACGCTTTAGTGTGACGTTCTCTTTTTCTAGTAATGTTTGATCTATTCGTTTTAACATAAAGTCGCTCCTACCGCAGAAATGCTTCGTGTAAACCACCATCAACACTGATAACTTGTCCGGTAGTTTTGCTCAACTGTCCCGACACAAGTAAATACGCCGCCTCAGCTTGGTCTTCTGGTGTAATAGGTTGTTTTGTTAGTGTGCGTTGTGCGTAAAATTGCGCTAGCTTATTTCTCAGTGACTCTGTTGATTCACTATCTTCAAAGGCTATATCATATTTTGAAAGAGAAGAGATAACGCGATCTCTAGGGAACATGTTGCTTCCTTGTACCACAGTCGCTGGCGCTAATGCATTCACATTGATCAACGGCGAGAGCGTCACCGCAAGTTCACGCATCAAGTGATTTGCAGCGGCTTTACTCGTGTCATAAGCAAGTGAACCCTTTTTCGATACCGCGGCGTTAACACTCGTCGTTAAAACCATGGCGCCATTCAGCCCCTGCTTTTCCCAAATTTTTTGCGCTTCAGACGCCACAATGTAACCGCCTTTAACGTTCACACCGAAGCTAACATCAAAGACGCTGTCGTTTTTAATTAGATCTGGCCCTTCGGCAATAAAGACGCCTGCAGTAACAATGACCTTATCAATACCGCCATAGGCGAAAACAACCTCTGCCAACATTGCTTCAACGGCTTCACGCCGTGTGATATCGACAGCTAAAGCAATAGCAGGGCCACAAGCTGATATTCCACTGCCTGCAACGCCAATACCTTGGCCATATATATCAGTTAGCTCTTTAGCCGTCGCTTCAGCACTATCCAAATTAAGGTCAGCGCATACAACATGTGCCCCTTCTCTGGCAACCCGGTGCGCCGTAGCTTTACCGATGCCATCACCAGCACCAATAACCACCACTACATCTCTTGCCAGTGTTTTCTCGGCCGGCATACGCTGCAGTTTAGCTTCTTCAAGTGCCCAGTATTCTATGTCAAAAGCTTCTTGAGCAGGCAGCGCCGTATATTCAGAGATAGCCTCTGCCCCACGCATCACTTCAATAGCACAATTGTAGAATTCTGCGGTAACCCGCGACTCACTTTTGTTTTTGCCCCAAGCAATCATACCCACACCGGGAATCAATACGACCGTTGGACTCGGGTCGCGCATCTTAGGAGAATCGGCCCGTTTACACGCGTTATAGTAAGCCGTGTAATCCTCGCGATATTTCGCAAGACCGCGTTCGAACTTCTCAATCAGGATATGTATGTCGTCTTGCTCAGGATTAAAATCGACATAAAGCGGTTTTATCTTCGTACGTAAGAAATGATCTGGACAAGACGTACCTAATTCGGCTAATCGTGGCGCATCAACACTGTTAACAAAACGCAATGTAGCTTCATCGTTTTGGACTGTGCCTATAAACTTCACATTGTTAGACAACATACCACGTGCTACGGGTAGAAACTTAGTTAGCATCGATTTACTACTATATTCATCGAGCGATGGGTATTTTTGACCACCAAATGTCATTTCACCTTTATCGTGTTCTTCAATATAGCGCGCCGCCGTTTCAACAACCCATAATGATGTTTCATAACAGCTTTTGCTTTCATTCGACCAATTGGTGTGACCGTGTTGGCCTAACAGAATACCCCATATTTCCGGGTTTTCAGCATAAGTATCTTCACACAGTTTCGCAGCTTCCCACCCCGGACGCATCCAAGGTACATAAGCTAACTTACCTCCCCATATAACCTCAGTTAATACTCTTTGATCTTTGCAAGATGCGACAGATATCACTGCATTCGGGTGTAAATGATCGACATGCTTCTCACTAATCATTGAGTGCAAAGGTGTATCAATTGAAGAAGCGCGAGGGTTTAAACAAAAGTTACAGTGTTTAAACATACCGACCATGCGGTCTTCACCAGCAGATTTGTAACCCTTATCGCTAAACGACTGATAAGTATTATCCAGGGCATTCAACTTATCCTGATAAAGTGATGAAAAGTTCTCTTTTTTAGATGTTCTTAAGTCACCACCAGACCCTTTTACCCACAATACTTCGACGTCCTCTCCAGTAAGGGGGTCCGTTTCAATAAGTTTCGCTGACGTATTGCCGCCACCGGTATTAGTAATTCGCTGGTCTTCACCAAGTTTATTGGAGCGATATACAAGGTTTTCGACGGGATCAAGTTTGTCAGCAACGTCATCTTCCCATAGGTACTTTACGAATTTGTAGTCTTCTGGCTTATAAGGCATGTAAGCGCGTCCTGTGAATGTATTTTACGAGTTTTGGGCAAAAAGCAAACTAAACCAGCCCACTAACGCTCAATATACATCCACAACAATCTATGTCAATCATTTTCAATCACAATTAAACATTAATGTTACATATGAAACACATGAAGATTACATCAGCAATAAGTTAATAAAGAGAGAAAGGCATTGTAGGAGTGACCCCTAGCTAAGACGCTTAAGGTATGCAGCAATAGAAGAGTGTTTTATAAAAAATGGAGTTGATGTTTAGCGCGTTACAAAACAAAAACGCGGTAGTAAAGCGCTAACAAACACGAGTTAATCGCAGGCCTGTACCACAATCACATTTACGCCGTTGTCTTCCAATTTTTTCAAGGTTGCAGCGTCGGCATTACTATCAGTAATTACGGTATCTACGTCTTTTATCCCGCAAAAGATAAGATTCCCTTTCACGCCAATTTTTGAGCTATCGGCAAGCACAATAAGCTTCTCAGCCCGTTTTCGTAGCTTCTGCTCGGCAAGTATAAGCAGCGGGTCTCCCTCCACTACACCGAATTCACTTACGCCAGGGGAACCCATGAACATTTTACTGCCGCGATAATTTTGCGTGGTGTCATTCTCAAACGAACTTAAAATTATGCTTTGTTTTCGGTACACCTCACCGCCAGGCAAAGTTACCTGATTCTGACTATTTTCAAGCAGCTCATGAGCAAGTACAAACGAGTTGGTTAATACATTCATACGTCGATCAACTAAGAACTCCGACATCATGAACGTCGAGCTTCCACCATTGATAATAATTGATTCGCCATCTTCACACATTTCCGTAGCAGCCTTGGCAATCATACGTTTAGTGTTGGTATTTTTTTCTCTATCGACTAGGAATGCATTACCTGATAGGCGTATATTCGATACGGATCGACTCTCTATCACTTGAGCGCCGCCACGTATTTTCTCTAGCTTATTTTGTGCCGCCAATTTATTGAGGTCTCGGCGTATAGTGGCTTCTGATGAATTCAGCTGCGTGCACAAATCTCGCACGCTGATGAAGGTGGCTTCATCAAGAATATCGAGAATCAATTGGTGGCGCTGTTTCTCAAGCATGAATATCCCTTGTCGTTAGGTCTTTTTGTTAACATTAATATAACCACAGTTACGCTCAACATCAATCATACACTATTGAAAACGCGTTAATTTGATTGGTTTATGCGAAATAGCCATTGTGCTCTGTACTTTTCCATACCGCTAAAATTTGACGCTAAGCATGGCTCTACTGCGATATCACTTCCATCATAATGCTCAAATTCCGTCAATGCCGATGCTCCCAGTACAGTACCGGTATTGTCAGCAGACAACCAAACTTTTTGATGAGGGCGTAATTGAGCTACCAACGCACAGAGTAGTTGGTTTTTTAAGAATGCGCCCTCAATATAAATTTCGCCGTGCGCGTCTAAATCGTCTAATCGCCGATCAATCATCAATGCACAATATAAGGTTGCAATGGCGTGCACAGAACTCGAGTTCTCTGGGCAATACTGTCTGGGCGAAAGTCCACCAAAAGGCCCATTTCCGTTACTGTAATCGGGCGTTACCATCCACAAATTATCTATGGCGGTTTGAAGATCTTGCTGGGTCGGTGACATCACTATATTGCCCCCCAAAGAAGCACAGATTCGTTCGTATTCACGGCCTCCCATAAAACGGGCGCAAGCAACGGGGTTACCATAAACATCGACGTTTGACAGGGTATCCTGATGATTTCCCAAGCCTTCAAGGTTACCGTTTACTTGCATTAAAATGGTCCAGGTTCCCGTTGAAATGACAGAGAATGCTTTATTATGGTTTAGTTTCAAATACCGCAGTAAGCTCGCATTGCTGTCATGGACCCCCGTATAAACTTTGCAACTTATCGGCAACCCCGTCTCTTCACTAACCTCATCTGTCACAGTGCCTAAACAATCCCACGCATTTTTTAAAGGGGGAAAAAGCTGGTGCCAACTTTGTTTCTCGACTAAGGTGGAATACTGACCTGAAACCGGTTCCCATAGATCCGTATGGCACCCTAGGGAGGTGACTTCTGTAGCCAGTTCACCGCAGAGCCTCCAGGCCCAATATTGCGGGTACATCAACATCGCGGTTGCAGAGGAAAATGCTTTTGGGTAATGACTCTCAAGCCAAAACAACTGTTTACCAAGGTTTAGACCGCAAGGTAGCGAAGGAGAGAACGTTTCATTGAAACTTGGTTTCACAGTCATATAATCTTTTTCGCAACTATCTACACCTTCGTATTCGTAGTCTAATATAGGCAGTACCAACCCCGTAGGGTTAGATTTATCTGTATGATTAATTAAAGCACCAGCTGCTCCGTGCGTTGTTACGCTAATCGCTTCTACCGAGGCTGTGAAATTACATGAGCGTAGTGTCTCGGTAAGCCAAGACCAGATTGCATTGACATCGCACTGACTATACATACCTATAACCGGCGAGTTTTTACAGCTAAAACTGGCTAATTCAGTATTATTTTCGAGAAACAACAGCTTAATGTGTGTTTTCCCTATGTCTAAAACGGCTTTTCTCATGAATGAATACTTCCTTATGGTATTTGTGCCTAAATTAAGGCGATTAACCTACCGGGCTAGATAATAAATCAACATGGTTACAGTCCATCACTTGGCGAGGAATGATAGCGCCAGGATGGCGAATAATCGTACCCGCTAATTTTGCGGCAACTTCAACAGCGTGCGTTACTGACATTTTTTTTGCCCTGCACGCCAAGTACCCTGCGGTAAAACCGTCGCCCGCTGATGTGGTATCGACTACGTCTGTTACTGGTACGATAGAGACAGAGGTGTCTTCGAATGGAGTAACGACTCTTACAGGTTTAACCCCATCTTTTAAGATCATCTCCTGTGGCGACATAGAGGAAAAAAAGTCTACTATTTTAGGTATAGAAGCATGTCCAAATAATGCGGTATGATCTTCCAACCCTGGAAATACAATATCGCTTAAAGAATAAGCTTTTTGTGTCCAATAGACTGCATCTTCAAGCCCTTCCCACAACATAGGGCGATAGTTCGGATCAAAAGCAATGGTTGCCCCCTTGGCCTTACTCTCTTCTAGGAAGTCGAGCAACATCTGTCGTTGAGCCGCACAAAGCACGGCAAGGGTTATGCCTGTAAAATAAATGAGATCAGCGTTGTCTAGCGTTACACCGTGATTAAAAGCAAGATTCATAAGATCTTTAGCGGCGGACCTATCACGCCAATAATGAAAAGAGCGCTCACCTTGTGAGTCGGTTTCTATTGCATAAAGTCCAGGCAAACGGTTGCGATGTTTTAACATCAGCGAGCTATCTATCCCCTCCTCTTCAGCGAAATGGCTTATACGCTGACTAAATTTATCAGTACCAATTGCGGTTAAATAGCTCACCTGACTCTCATTAAACACCCGCTTGAAGTAGATTGCACTATTGAAGGTATCACCTGCGACGTTTAGGGTAACGTTTTTACTCTCTGTCATAGGCAGCTCTACCATCACCTCGCCAATAAAAACACTGTGGTACATAAATTTGCTCTAGGTTGTTTGTGGTTTTGCGATAATCGGAAAAATTTATTTTGCTCTATCTAGCTGATACGTATCTTTATAGATGCCACGAGCGGCTTCTTTAACCAAGTCGGATACTTGTTGGATATTACCTTTAGGAAATACTGCCGCAGGAGTTGTGATACCAAGTGCGGCTACTACTGTGCCCATGCTATCTCTGACAGGTACAGCGACACAGCGTATATCCTTGTTGTATTCCCTTTCATCGACGGCATACCCCATGGCTCTTACCCTAGATAACTCTTTCTCGAGCACATCAATCTCAGTAATCGTCAGGTCAGTATGTTTTTCCATCGGATGCTCTTCCATAAGTAGCTCGACATTATCTGCATATAAGAATGCGAGAAATACCTTTCCTGTGGCAGAGCAATGAAGCTGAGCTTCCCCCCCGGACGCTTAGACACCATCAAGGGGCTAGGACTGTCAAACACTTCCACTATTAGTGCTTTCCCATGGTTTGGCACCGCTAAGTGGGCGGTATACCCCGTTTGCAGCGCTAAACGTTGAATATGGGGGATGGCAAAATGCTGCAGACGGTCAGAATGGATAACTTGTAACCCTAGCTGTAATAGACTTGCTCCGCTGAAATAGAGTTTGCCCCGCTTTTCGAGCAGGTTTTCTGCCAGTAGCGTTTTTAACAAACGAAACACTGTGGTTCTTGGAAGAGACAACGCTTCCTCTAGGGCTTGCATACTTAACCCTTGCTCGCTATTTGCCATCAATCGTAAAATTTCGCAAGCATGAACCACACTGGGTATTGTGTAACGTTCTGTCGCCATGTTGACTCCATCTTTTTGAAGTGCTGAAGCGCTTTCGCGCCTCGGACTCAAGGTTATTAACGCGCTAAGAAACCGCCATCGACTGCAAGGATATGACCATTTACATAGGCACTGGCATCGCTGGCTAAGAATACCGCCGCACCTTGTAAATCTTCTGCCTCGCCCCAACGATTTGCTGGGATACGCTTGAGTATTTCATTGCTGCGTTCACTGTCATCTTGAAGCGCTTGCGTGTTATCGGTACGAATGTAGCCAGGAGCAATGGCGTTAACTTGAATATTGTGCTGCCCCCACTCGTTCGCTAATGCCTTAGTTAAGCCAGCGATAGCATGTTTGCTAGCGGTGTATGCAGGCACCGTAATACCCCCGCTGTAACTGAGCATTGAAGCTATATTGATGATTTTTCCACGCCCGTGTTTGACCATAGTCTTACCAATTGCTTGGGACAATATAAATGCAGAATCAATATTCACATGCATCACATTCTGCCATTGTTCAAGTGGAAATTCCGTTGCTGGCGCGCGATAAATGGTACCGCCGTTGTTAACTAAAATATCTACGCTACCTGTTACTGTCAGTGCTTCATCAGCGAGCGCGCGCGTTGCATCCGCATCACTTAAATCAGCACTAAGGGCATATGCATTCAGGCCTAGTTCCTTAATTTTAGTCACTGTGTCATCACAGCCACCTTTTCGACTACTGGCACAAATTACAGTTGCGCCTGATTGAGCCAGACCCACCGCAAGCGCTTGTCCGATACCTCGGCTTGCTCCTGTAACCAGGGCAGTCTTGCCATGTAGTTCAAAATTTAAAGCCATCGCTTCTTGCTCCCTAATACTAAAATTGATTGCTAAAAGTAGTTATCGATTTACTGCACCTTTGCTGGTGCAACTTCAACGGCATATACGTGGACTGGGCCGTGCATATTGGAACGGAAAACAACCCATTTATTATCTGGTGTGAAGGTAACATTAGGCTCTAACCTGTAATCGTGGTTTTCCATATTCACTAACTTAGTTGCTTTCAAAACTGACGGCTTAATCAAATGCTCAGCATCGGGCGCACTTATTCCTGCCACGTCTTTAACAAGTTGCGAATCAAAAAGGTATATCCATTTGCCATCATTGGCGCGAGCAACCATCTCACTGTCGCCGCCGTCACCGGCAAATAGAATTCCGTTAGGCGCAATATTAAAATGAACCGACCACCAGTCTCGAGGAAGGTGGCGCCATACCCGCTCGTTAGTGTTTATGTTTACACTAGCCAGCCAAAATACCTCTCCTCGCGGCGTTTGCAGGTCGTAGAAAATTCGTTCCCCTGAGGCATCAAAAAACTCATGCCCTGCTATTTCCATATTCATCGTCCGCGCGTGCATTTTTTTACGTTCACTGCCATCTAAATTCATGGTCCAAATGCGATCAACTTTATGCCATGGACCCTCGTGGCAATACATAATCTTGTTAGGATCTTGAGGAGAAAACTGAATGTGATTTAACCAGTCTGTCGCTTTATAGATGGTTCGCTGTTCTCCGGTCTTGATATCGACCACAAACATCTGCATAGGAATTCTAGCTTCAAGGCGTTCATTAATTCTTACCTCTTTGGCTTCAGCAAAAGTAAGTGGTTTACCGTCCTCACCTAGCGCCTCATATCGCGCTTCAAATCGAGCATGTCTTGGTCCCGATTCAAGTTGATAAGCACGCTCTGCAAACGCACCTATAAGCAAAGTTTCATCGGCATTGATTGAGTGAACTTTCCCCCTAGGCACAGTAGCAACGTGCTTTGCATCACCAGTATCAATATCAATCGCAAGTACTTGGGTAGGTTGCTGCAGTTCGTTTTTCGCTACAACTTTCCCGCTACCAACTCCTTCGATCTGTGTTACATACACATTGCGACTTTTCGGCCCCATAAATAACAACCCGACATCAGGATGTTCGTAGAGCCTGCGTACTTCAAAGGTAGTCAAATCTACTGTTGCAATGCCTCGCGGATTATCAACAGAGATAACCAATTTATCTCCTTCGGCGCTGTAACCGTTTTGATGGAAGTACAATGAGCGAGAGCCAGGTTCTTCAGACAGCCTTACAACACGGTGGCCCGTCGTCTCGTCTATCCACTCCTTAGGAATCGTGTTGGCAACACTTGAGGTAGCGAATAATGCCAAAGTGAGTAGGAGGCTAGAAAACGCGTGATTACTTTTCATTGAGTGCATCTCTCACTCCTGGTTTGGTAACTGAAGGAGAAAAACGCCCTACGTTATTGCGTCCCCAGAGGTCGTCGTATTTAAAACCAGATAGATCTTCTACAATGCGCTTGTTTTGTTCCGACGTTGGCGCAGTGGCGCCTGTTTTCAGATGAGCAATCTCTCCCATCAATACTTCATGGGTCTCTTTACTTAATTTAAAGAACGTAGATACGTAGAAGCCGAGCAACAAAACGATAATAGGCCCAACCGCTAGCATGACCACAATAGTGGAAACTGCTTGGTCACTTTGCGCGTCCGCGCCTGAAATAAATCCCCCCATTTCCAGGATGATCCCCACTGACATGACCGCAAGCGCCTGTGTTGCTTTTCGAATGAACGTCATGACACCCGCAAAACTTCCTTCGCGACGCTGAGCGGTCACGATTTGGTCTACATCCGCCATGTAGTTGTACGTGTTCCAAGGAATGTAATTAAGCGCGCCCCGACCAAGACCAGCAATAATCACGCCTGCGGCTAACCATAACAGGTTAAACTCTCCACTCATGACGTACATCAGCACTAGCGCGACAATAGCAACGATATAAAGTGAAATTGCTACGCGATAGGTTGGTGCAGGTCCAAACCGCATAACTAACGGTATTGCCACTGCCACGGCGGCGAGCTGTGCAATGTAAGTTACCGCCATCATTTCAGATGCCACGACAACGGTTCCGCCAATTGCGAATACGACAAAATAGGTGAACACAGCATTAAATACATCTTGGCTAATATAACCACCGAGATACATACCTAGATGTAAACGAAATGCTCGAATCTTCAGTGTAGAAGTGAGATTGGTATATAACACTTTGAAGGTATCAGCCACACTTCCTTTGCGTTCCTGCGCCAGCGCGTCTTCACTCACACCGGTTTGTTCACGTTCCCACGTAAACAACCACACAATGAAAACCACTGCCATAAACAAGGCCGCAAAAATAACCCCCATAATTAGGAAAGTTGATGCTGACTCTTTCCCCCCAACTGAACTGACAATCCAACTAGGTAGAATGCCCGCCAAAATTGCCGACATTTGTCCGGTAAGAATACGCGCACCGGCAAGCTTTGCTTTTTTCTTATAGTCATCTGTCATTTCGGCAGCAAGCGTTTCATAAGGAATGATCACCGCTGCGTAAACTAATTCGAAAAATACGTAAGTAACTAAATAGTAGAGGTAATGCTGACCACTAACCCACATTAATGCAAAGCTCGGAAGCAAGGGAATAGAAAACAATAAAAAGACTCTGCGACGGCCGAACCGGCGCCCAAGTCGCGTATTGCCTAGGCCGTCTGATATATGACCAATAAGAGGACTTGCAACCGCGTCTAGTATACGTGCTATGGCAAAAATACTCGCAGCTTCCACTGCTGATAGACCACAAAACGTTGTATAGAAAAACAAAATCCAACCACTGATGACGGCCATGGAGCCTGCACCGAGGATGTCATTAAGACCATACGCGATATAATTGACGGGTTTTAGTTCTCGTCTTGTCATTATTCTATTCCCTCTTCCCGTGTGATTGTTGATTAGATGTAGTTATTCATATACTCAACCAGAGCCAGTATCGCCATAGACTGGCCATACGGCATCGACGTTAACGGGATATCCTTGTAGCCTTGAAGGGTATCGAAAACAGGCGTACCAAATGAGACCTGCTGAAGTTCACCGGTTTCATCAATATGTTCAATCACCGCTTTGATTGCTTTTTCTGCGCAAGGGAGATACTCCTTACCAACGTAACCTTTTCGCACTGCTTTCAAAATGCCGTAAGCAAATCCTGCGGCTGCAGACGCCTCTAGATAAGAGTCAGGATCATCAAGCAAGGTATGCCATAAACCATTTTCATGCTGTGTCCCAACGAGTGCTTTAATTTGTACTTCTAATGTTTCAATTAAAAACAATCTCAAGCTGTCAGTCTCTGGTAAATCGAGCAACTCGATAAACTCAGGAATAGCGATAGTGACCCAACAGTTTCCCCTAGCCCAACGCGCATCGGCAAAGTTGTGACGACCATCAAATGTCCACCCGTGGAACCAAAGTCCTGTTTTTCTATCAGCGAGGTATTTGGTATGTAACATAAACTGACGCTTCGCTTCTTCAACATAATGAGGTCTGTCTAATAGCAGGCCTATTTTAGCCAGGGGAAGCACACTCATCATTAATGTGTCATCCCACAAGTGCTGATAGTTGTCTGCGTTAAACACAATATGTTGTAAACCATCTTCTTCGGTGCGCGGCATGTCTCGCATTACCCACTCTGCCCACACATCTAAATAAGGGAGGTAACTGCGATTACCCGTGCGTTCTTGCATGTAAGCAAGGGTTAGGAAAGGAGACATAGTGTTGACGTTTTTCGTCGGCGTGCCTTCTGCAAATCGGTCAGCAAACCATGCTTCAATAATTTCCTGCGCCTTGCTGTCGCCGGTAATATCCCAATACTTTAGCAAGCCGTACAGACCTATACCGTGCGTCCACTCCCAATCTCCCCAGCCTTTAGTGTCAATAACACGTCCATCTTCGAGTTTAAGCAAAAACTCGCCGGTTTCATCAGTAATATTGACAAGATTATCGATAAGTAAATCAATCTTATTGCGAACCGTTGAATAGGCGATGTCGTTTACGATAGCAGGCATAACAATTCCTCTAATTAAACAATACGGGCTCAAATATAGCCGCCGTAAAAAATCACTTTCAATCACAATACATCATTTCACATCAATTTAACATGATTACCGAAGTGATTTTTACAATTTAAATTCATATATGAAATTTATTTGTTCAAATAAGAAAAGGCGCTTAAAAATTAAGCGCCTTATAAAAGGTTAAACGATTAATTGTTGGCTGCTCTATAAGGCGTCTTTAATAAGAGCAAGATTTTGGATTGCAGCAAGTCCCCACTGGGACGCATCATTCGTTGCAAGCCAAGCTGCCTCGTCAACCGAATTTAGGGTTCTCGGCCCCGCAATGCAGTCAGTTTGGATGGCACCTTGACTACTAGCCTTATTGAACTCCCGCCAAGCTCGTTTAGCCAGGGTTTCATCATTCTCTTGAGCTGCAACATAGGCTGTAAGTCTAGAATGAGCCACCGTAAGACTGTTGCCTTTCATACGCTTGCCAAGTACTGCTGTTTGTTCACTCGCGGGCGCACTATATAAGCGGCCGTATTGCAGCCATACTTTTTTGTATTCAGGCACGTCGAGTAATTGCAGTAATTCAGTGGATATCTCTATTAGTCCGAATACCGAGCTTAAATGGGATAGCTTAGGCCCTGTATCTTCATAGGGAACTAATTTTTGTGTTTTCACATTGTAGCCAAATGCGCCTGCAAAGAACCCTTGAGGGTGAGAACCAATAACTTTCATCGCATTAACGAGCTTTTCTTTGTACTCGTCGTTACCGCTGCGCTCCCATGCCGTTAGCCAGTTTGCAGCAGTAGAGCCCCAATCTGTTCCTACTCCCATCTTCGCCAATCCAGGAATAGGGTTAACTTTATCTACCTTCCGGGTTGGATTTACCAGCAGCTTAGTGCAGCGTCTGCATTTGCAACTTCGTTGAGAACATCACCAGTTCGTTCGTCACCGGTAATGTAGTAGTGAAAACGACGATAAGCCGCGGTGCTTATGCGCATTTGTTTAGCACTACACCCCCAATGCTGTACGTTGTGACGAGTACCTAGCCCCTTAAATTTACCGGCGTGATATATATCCACATCGCGATTGTGCCGAGTCATGCGCTCAGCTAAATGAAAGCTGGTAGGATCGCCACTGCGTAAAAACGAGTACCATAGCCATAAATCAGGAGACAACTCAGAATTATCCCATGCATACCCCCCTATGTCGTATCGCCAAACGTGACGATCAGCATCATAGGTATGCATAATATCCCCGTAATTCCAAAATCCGTACCAATGACGCTGTTCAACTTGTCCAGCATAATAGTGAACCTGCCATGCTAGTCGGTCCTCTATTTGTTTGCGTGCAGGTGTTGAACGATCTGGTAAGCTCCACACGCCGCCAAATACTTTAGCTTCTAAGTAATCAATTGGCGCCGCCACTAATCTAGAGGGGTGGCGTACTTGCTCCGCCATGCGAATAATATCATCTCTCGCTGGTGTACTGTCTTTCACTGAAAGGGTAAATTCGGTGGTACGCGCGATGCCATGAGCATCGCCAAATCCAGGCTCATAATCTTCGTAGATGATATTGAGGGCGTCGAGTTGCTCCTCATAGGTTTCTTGACCCATTCCGTCGTGATAAAAGCGTACGTCCATGGCGGGAGCTTCAGGGGAGTAAAACCATATTGTGGCGTGAGAAATCGCTTCTCCTGCATCGCGTATATCGATTTGTACTGGGTGCAATTGCCAGAAGTCACGCATGCCAAAAGCGATACCGCCACTACAACCGCCCAGATAACCTACCCCACTTGAACGCGCCCCTTGATCTACACCTATCCAACCGTGACCTGCTTTGGTTCTCTTTTTGATCTCAAAGCCGTTAGCACCTATTTGCGTTAATGTAACATCGTTCCAAACTGGGATGTATTGCAAGCGACTACTTACACGCTCATCCCATTCACTTAAAGGAGGTGTTTTGCGTCCCGCGATCTGGGCATCTTTTACCGCTTGACCGGGGTCTCGCCTAAGTCCCGTAATACCCTTTACCGCTTCTGCCCATAGCCCTTCTCCTTCCCCTACTAAACGCAGATGCCTGTCGTAAAGTGCATCGTTTTGCAGTACCGAGAAACGCAAACCTAAACCTTGTATAAAGTCATTGTTTACATCGCCGTCAAAAACAAAAGAGTGAGTTATGTGTAACGCCTCGCTGCCAGCGTATCCATACAGTCGTATTGTGAAGGGCAACCATTGTTTACTATTTTCTCTAGCATGAACCCCCTTAACTTTGATGACAGCACGCACAGGTCCGGTCTGCTCAACCGTAACGCTTTGTATTTTTGAAGAAAACTGAGTAG
This sequence comes from Alteromonas sp. ABH4_454, assembly GCF_056311775.1. Taxonomy (NCBI): domain Bacteria; kingdom Pseudomonadati; phylum Pseudomonadota; class Gammaproteobacteria; order Alteromonadales; family Alteromonadaceae; genus Alteromonas; species Alteromonas sp. ABH4_454. The sequence goes on from NZ_CM149972.1 coordinate 4,485,609, forward strand.
TAACTGCATCGAAGTCAGGGGAGGACTTTACCAATCCGACAAGATGTGCGTTTTGCCCAACTAACTTGTTACCACGCATCAACTTACTAACAATATGCGTACCCTGTTTAGGAATTTCAAACTGCGCTATGCCTGTTGAAAGTGTCACCGCATTGGCGTTTTCACTTACCTTGACCGGTGTTCTGGGAATCTTTGGAGCCGATTTTATGATCTTTGCCGCGCGACCGACTTCTGCTGATGCAGGTATAGCATGAGCCGTCCACTTTATAGAACCATCAGGCCAAAATGCTGTTACCCATGTTTGCAGAGGAATCTGCTCGCTTTTTTCATTAACAAGCGAAAGTGGCTCTCCTTTACGCAACGCACCCTGTTTCCATGGATAACCAAAAGTCGTCCCTTTTAGTTCGCCGGGCTCATCACCGTCTAGCCAATTGAGAGCACCTTTAATACGCTCTATTTTTTTTGATGATTGAAGAGGCGTACCGCTAGACGGCTTGGTTGATGTTGAACACGCTGTGAATGAAAATGGCACAGATGCTGCCACCCCAGAACGGATAATAAATTCTCGTCTATCCATGTGGACTCCGATAACGCTTATTGTTAATTAGTTTTTAATCTTTGTTTAATTTTTATCACAAAAGAAATAAAATAACCAATTATGATTGGACTTGATTGATAATAATTGCGCATTTAAACCTTCAGGGGAGAGATCACTGTGTCGAATATATTTACTTTACTAGCCAAAGCTAGCTTATTTACACTCGTAGGGCTGTCATTGCCTGGCTGCCAAAAGGCACGTGAAACCACGCCCTCCAACGCGATCCCTGCACAAGTAACGCAACATATGCAGCTTATCTATGACAATCCCATGCACAGTGACGAAGATATGGCTGGTTGGCGAATGGAGGGACCTGGGCAGGTAAACTTCAAGAGTAATTGGATGCAAATGTGGTCACCTGATGAAGCCATGCATCATGTGTATTGGGCTCCCGTGTCATTTCCAGACAGCTTTGTAGCGAGTTGGCAAGCGCAAGCCCTCAATACTGACGCTGGGTTAGTCATTATTTTTTTCGCAGCTAAAGGGGTAAATGGAGAGTCTATTTTCGACGACCAGCTTGGACCTCGAAATGGTACTTTCACTCAATATACCGAGGGTGATATTAAAAGCTATCATATATCTTACTATGCAAACGCGGCCCACAACCCCAATCGTCAACACGCAAATTTGAGAAAAAACAACACATTCTCACTACTGCAAAAAGGAAAAGTAGGCATTCCTGCTCAGTCAACACAGATACATAACATCACGCTAGTGAAGCAAAGCGCGCACATACAGCTGTTTGTTGATGACGAAAAGGTGATTGACTATATAGATAACACTTCGGTTATAGACAACGTCGACACGGGTAAACCTTTGACAGACGGCTTTATAGGTTTTAGACAGATGAAATGGACTCAGTTCCAGTATAGAAATTTTAAAGTATGGGCCAATACAACCCCATAGCACTCACTAAGCCAGTGTCATAGCTGGCTTAATTTTCTCTACATGCGAACTAACAAAAAGTGATACTCGAACCTGTTGTTTTTTGTTGAACTTTTTGGCAGCAGCTAACAGGCTCTAGTCTAGATGAAATACTCGCGTAAGCGGCTGAACAACTGGGCTGTTATCGGGGTTGTGTTCCATAATATCGCCCATAAATGCCCACCACTTTTGCATGATTTCGTATTCGGGTAAGTTATCCATATCGTGAGTCGATTCCCGTTTTAACACCGCGAACAACTGCAAGGTGTCTGGGTGCAGAAATATTGAGTAGTCGTGGATACCCGCTTTTTTCAATAAAGCCACAAGTTCAGGCCAAATCTCATCGTGACGTTTTTTATATTCATCCTCAAAACCGGGCAGCAACTGCATTACAAACGCTATTTTTTCCATTTCAAATATCCTATTAGAGCTCACTGACAACGCACTTACCCAGCACTGATTTCGTTAAATGAAAACGATTATGCCGAGTCCCCCTGTGGCGCAAGGTTTAAATAAGGCGGCGCGCCTACATGTAGGGTTTGAGGTGATTATGCGTAAACGCGCCAAAAAATATACAAACGACTCTCGCGTTTACTTTGACAGCGACGATGGTTTTCTCGTATTAACACGAAAACCTATGTAACACCGGTCAAACTTCACACACCAGCCTTTAACATTCAAATTCAATCATAAATGCTCAAGAAATGTAAATACTAGGAAACATTAAAGTTCAAATGAGAAACATAACAATAGATGAATTATGAGCGCGCGAATACTTCATAGGCCGTGAAAATGTATAATATCCTCAGCCAGTTTTTGTAAGGAATTTTCTTGAGATTGGTTTTTTGCAATGTGTTCTACTTCATGAATCAAGTTGGCGTGGAGCCACGATGCTTCGACACTGTACATTGCTTTAATGGCCGCTCGCCTTAGTGCCAGATCAGGTTGGAATAATAGTTTCTCTATTGCCGATACGAGACTTAATTGAGTTCCGTAGAGCGTAATACCTGCGATAGCTTGAATCTGGATATCCTGATTTTGATGTTGTAATAATGCCTCCATATGCTGCGCTATGTCTTCTTTCTTGTACGCCTGAGCGCTACGTAAATTTAGCAACCTAGTGATATCAGCTATATGGGACGATTTCTCCATTTGATAACTCTGCTCAATCAAAAGCGCTTCTACTTCCATAGCAGTATTTGAAAAGTGATGCTTTTTGACAATATCAAGCGCTAAATCAACCGCTTGCGGTGTACTCTCATGAAAAAGACCGTTTAACACGGAGAATCTTAGGTTTTCATCCTCGAGAGAGAGGGCATCAAGTAAAATTCTCTGCTCGGAATAATTCGCGCTTAATAGTTTGTGAACCATAAACTCATGGGGTGATGGATGGGTTCGGAGCAAAAACAAGAAATCCAGAAGTTTTGATTTATCGCCGCTGATCAACGCGTTATAACCAGCGTCTATATTAGCTGTTACGTTGCTCTCTGAACGCGAACTTTGCCATGATATTAAAGAAGGCATAGTACAATTTACGATTGCTTCGTTGCCATTACTCACTTCGCTCAGCAAAGGCTTGTTGTTGTCGTAAGTCATTTCTCCATACCATTTTGTGAATACTAGAAATGAAACAGCTACGCCAATTGCGACACCTAGTACAATGCCATCCCCCTTTTTCATTCGCTCACCTCACTGCATGTTTTCCTATTTAGTACCATCCGCGTAATAGGTTTCAATTATGAATCAAATTGAATATTAGCAATTGATTCTGACCAATATTGATTGAAAAAATAAAAATTTAACACACGGTTAACATAACAACACAATAGGAATGCTTTATGTCTTTAAAAATAGCAAGAAAACAGGCTTTGTGGATATCACCACTGGGTGCATTGGCAATTGCTCTATCATTGGTAAGTGTGGCTGATGCAGCGGACACCACTCAGATTCCAAATAAACCCTCCTCTGCTATTAATTTAATTGATAATGAGACCTACGACTTTGGAGGCAGAACCATTGATGGAGGCAATATTTCAGACAATGGTTTGTTCCGTTGCTTCAACCGGCGGGGCGTAACGATAAAAAATGTAACGGTAACCAACAGCCCTCGCTACGCCTTACTTGCAAGAGGGTGTAGTAGTTTCACCATCGAGAACTTTAAAATGAAAAATATGAGCAATAGTGTTGGCGGAATAAGGTTTGATAAAGGCACCGAAAATAAAACCGTCACCATAAACAACGTTGAAGCCGACAATGTGGGTGGCCATGCCGTGGAATTGTGGGACACCAACGGGTTTACAATAGGTACAATCAAAGCGAACAATACAGATGGATGTGGTTTACTACTTAATCGCAGCAGAAATGGTACTGTTTCTCGCGTAGAAGGCGACAAAAATGATCAATATGGGGGATACGCCACGTTCAGAGTTGCGAATAATAATGGCGGAAATATTCAAGTAGGCTCAGTCAAATCTCGTAATTCCGGACGCGGCTTCTTTAGCGTCAGCGGTCTCAAGTGGTACAACAGTAAACTATGTAGATATAGCGTCGAGCAATAAAGAAGGTATTTACATTCAAGACTCATCCAACACTAAGGTAAATAGCGGAAAAGTAAGAGGGACACCCAATTGTAGAATAAGAGGTGGTTCTAATAATAGCATAAACGCTGATTGCGGTGGGTCGATCGCCAACTAATTAAGCCGCTATAACTGCAACAAAAACCAAAAAAACGCGACTTACTTTTTCACAGTAGTCGCGTTTTTTATCATTTATACATTTAATTTTCCCGCTACTAAAGAAGGAGATTAACACGCCTTACGGCCGATGGTTCAAAATTCAATAAAACCTATTATCAATTTACTGGACACCGAAAGCATTAAACCAGTCAAAAATAAAAATAAAAAGCCACTGTAATTAATCAACACTACCAATATTGGGACAGTAAAATGAAAAAAAATACATTTACAAAAACCTGTTTATCTATTGCCATTTTAAGCACAGTCAGTAGCCATAGTTTTGCCCAAGACGAGCCCTATTCATGGAATATCTCTGGGTGGATAAACGAAGGCTTAACCTATTACGACGACGGTGTGGGTAGTGATGTGGCACAACTTTCAGACAACGGTACAACGCTAGGCAGCCGTATTACGCTTTCAGGGAATTATAAACTGGAAGAACAAGGCATGGACGTGGGCTTTGAGGTCATTATTGAACCTCTTTCAGGCGCACCGAACTACGCCGGTGGTGGCCATCAAACCCCGCTTTTGTTTGCAAACCAGGATAACTTAGACACCTTCAATGGCGGCGACATAGGCCTGTTGGGCAGTAGCCTCTACTTTGGTGGCGACTGGGGTAAAATCACCATTGGTTTACAAAGCCTTCCCACCGATAACATTGCCGTTCTAGCCGATCCCTCTGGCACAATCTGGTCGGGAATTTCTCCATTATTTAGAGCAAATGGCTTCTTTATTCGAGGCGTAGAAGAAGGTTCAACCAATGTCGTGTGGGGTCAATTTGCTCAGTGCTTGGCTACGCCTGGCTTGGGTATTGGTATTGACTGTAACGGTATATATCGCAACGGCGTGCGCTACGATCTCCCTCAAATAGGCAACGTGAGTATTGCAGTAGGTTATGCAAACGACGAAATTTACGATATTGCGGTTAAGTATGCGGCTGAGCACGAAGGCTTCAAAACTAACCTTCATGCAGGTTACTCAGTGAATAAAGATGGCGGTAGCAATGTTGGGGGCAACAGTTCAACTACGCTGCAACTGCAAGCAGGGCTCATGCATATTGAGTCAGGTGTATTTGGGGTAGCCACTTATCAGATGGAAGAAGCTGACGACGCGATTGTTGGGTCGGGTGACGATACGGATGCCTATTACTTTAAAGCGGGTATTAGAAAACAGTTTAATCGCTTTGGAGATTCTGCTTTCTATGCTGAATATGCCAGTTATAACGACCAATACGGCATGGCTCATTTAGATGGCGTTACCGGCTCAGAGCTTAGTCAGTGGGGTGTTGCAGCAGAACAATATTTTGGCTCGCGCTTCTTGGTGTACGCGAAATACGAAAACCTAAGTTTAGATATTGATGGTTCAGAATTTGCGCAAGGAATTTATAACAGCGCAGAAGACTTAACCCTAATTCAACTAGGTGGCACTGTGTTCTTTTAATTGAGAATTAAAAATCAGTCATATTTTAACATTGAACTTATATCTAATTATCCTGAATTTTAAAAATCACTCGATTCATTTAATTAATGATAAAAACTGATCAATTTTAAACTTAAGTCAGAAATTAAAATTAAGCTAAAAGATATGACATAAAAAAGCGAGATTCACTCTCGCTTTTCCTATTTAAAAAGGAAAGATCATGAAAAATATATCTCTATTTTCATTACGTTCAGCTCAACCCATTCTGTTAGCCCTACTCTTCATAACGACAGTACATATCGCAGACGCACAGGTCATATTTCAGGAGGACAAAAACAATTTTATTCGCCTTGTTGAAAAGCAAAACGAAACAGACAGTGACGTGCGTGCCAACCAGCACCCCTTTACGCTGCAAGAGCAGGATGTATCCGCCATACTTAGCGCTATTGATGTGGTTAAGAACAAAAATACGTCAACACCGCTTTTTTCCAACGAACAGGTTGCGTTACTTGCCGCCTATCTGCCTGAGGCGCTGCGAACAGCGACTGCTCAGCAAGACGTAATTTTTGCTCTTAGTAAAGAGAAGCGATATTTGGCAGGCCTTAAAACCCAAACGTATTACGTTGCAGGCAGTATTTTCGTTGCAGACGACCAGCTCAATATTCTTATTGGCGAGTTCGATAAAGTAGCCAATAAAGCCTACGAAATGGCCTATGATCCTACTTCTCAGGGCTTGGTAAAATACGACTTTGATTTTGGTAATCGCAAACAAGCAAAGTTCTCATTCGATTCCCCACTCTCTTTTTCCGCACCTGGTATAGAGCTGAAAACGAAAAATCGCTTCGATTGGGTGGTCGCACCGACTCAGCTGGCATTTGAAGCACCTGTAGAAAAGGAGACACTTTCCCCAGCGAATAGGGAAAACACACCCAGTAAGAAAGACGTAGCTGGCTCGGCCCCCTTACCAGCAGAAAACGATATCGTTGCTCGTTTTAAACGGTTAGACGCACTAAAAAAGGCAAACCTAATTAGCGAAACAGAATACGCCGAAAAAAGAAGGCAGTTACTTGACGAGTTATAGAACGAAAGTCCCGTCCGTACTGGTCTTACGTGCTTTTTTATTATAAGCCATTGGTCTTATTAGGCCTGATTTAATGTTATATTAATGTTAACATTGTAAACATGTGAAGTGACTGTTTAGCTTTTAATATTTCGGAGAATTTGGTCACTTTGAAGCGTTTCATTTACGCCATAATTTTGTCTTACTAAAAGGCTTATGTGTGAATAAAACGCCAGCCCAAATAAGTCACAAGGCCAGCGGCAAATGTCGCTTTTTTAGCTGAGGGAAAGACCATGCACCGTATCTTGATAATTGACGACCACCCTATTTTTCGTCACGCGATGATTACTATCTTAGGGAAAAAGTTTCCCGACTCAGAAACCCTCGAAGCCAATTCAATTTCTGAAGCGTTAACGTTACTAGAGCAAGACGCGAAGTTCGACTTAATCATGCTTGATTTAAATATGCCGGAAACCTGTGGCCTAAACGGACTTTTAGAAATTCGAAACCAACACCCTAACGTACCTGTAGTGATTATTTCCGCTGAAACGGAAAAGCAAAATATACTGCAAACCATTTCTTATGGTGCCGTTGGCTTTATTTCCAAAAGCAGCAAGATTGAAGAAATAGCCACATCTATCGAGAGTATTTTTGAAGGGAACGTGTGTTTACCATCAGAGATATTGAGAACGCCGTCTACCAGAACACGCATGACCAATGACAACGGTATTTCGCCGGAGCAAATTCGTTCATTAACACGAAAAGAGCTGACTGTACTCAAATATCTAACTCAAGGGTTAGCCAATAAAGTGATTGCTTACGAGCTTAATATTTCTGAAACCACAGTTAAGTCTCATGTATCATCTATTCTCAAAAAATTAGGCGCCAGCAACCGAGTAAAGGTTGTCGCCAGTGCCGCGAATATCGACTTTAATCAATACGTATTTAATTAAGACCTGTTGATCTTTGCTGTGCACCGAAGATTAACAGGCCCCATGTTTCTATACTTTTATCCATTCAAGCTTGAGACTAGCGCCGCCTTAAGCACCGAAGAGTTAACAGGTTTGTGCAGCAGCTGAATGTCGGTGCCTTCAAGTTCATTCGCTAACGCTTTCGAGTGATTAGCGGTGCAAATCATAATGGGCATTGAAGGCGCGATTTTTCTTACGCGTTTCGCAATGTCTAAACCGGTTTCTTCTTCATCTAAGTGGTAATCGACAATAAGCATGTCGCACTCGTCAAAGCTGCCATTATTTACGGCACTGCATTGTTCAAAACCTGAGAAGGTGTCTACCTCCATGTCCCAGTTTGCGAACAACGTTTGCATAGCAATGCGCATATTCGCATCGTTATCAATGTGCCATATATGCTTATCCAAAACGTAATCTGGTAACGATGGCTCCAAAGTATAAAGATAGTCTTGCTCCTGGCTCGTATCACACACTTCGGTAATAGGAATGGTCACCGTGAAGCACGCGCCTACGCCCTCTTTCGAGCGCACTCGAATATCGTGCTCTAGCAACTTACTCATTTTATCTACAATGTATAGTCCCAGCCCCAAACTGTAAGAGTAGTTAAAATCGTTTTCTAATCTGGAAAACTCTTTAAAAATAACTTTCTGATCGTCTTCGCTTATACCCACACCTTGATCATAGATGCTAATTTCTAGGTTCTCATTCACCTTCCGTGCTGCCAGTAACACCTTGCCGTTAGCACCGTATTTCATTGCATTTATTAGTAAATTTCGCAATATTCGAGAAAGTAAGTTCACGTCTGTCACCACGAAGGCTTCTTTCAAGCGATAGCGAAAATCTACACTGTAGTCTTTACTGATATGCGTAAACTCTTCGGCTAGCTGCATAAGTAACGGCAATATATTTTCTTGCTGCTTATCGGGCTGTAACACCCCAGCGTCCAGTTTGGATGTTTCAATAAGCGTGCGAATAAGGCCATGTAAATCAGACAGTGAATTATCGAGTGCGGCAACAATGGGGCTGGATGAACTATCCACTTGATCTTTCAATGTTTCGTTGAACAAGATGGCAGCGCTAAGGGGCTGCATAAGATCGTGGCTAATAGCAGCCAAAAATTTGCTCTTTGAATCAATGGCTTCTTGAAGGGCAATGTTGGCGTGATTGAGTTCACGGGTACGCTTTTCTACATTCGATTCTAATTGGTCTTTAGCCGCTTTAAGCTGGAGTTGGCTTTCTACCTGCTGCGACACGTCTGTTGCCAAGACAAAGTGCCCGGTGATATCGCCAGACTCATTGAAATGAGGCAAATAAACTTTCTGTAAAAAACCAACGTCGCCATGAGCATTTTTTTCTTTGCTTTGAAAGCTCACCACTTCGCCTTGGTTAACACGGCGCAAGTACTGAATAAGATTGGGGTAAACCTCTTTCAGATGGCTTCGATCCATAGGCATATCATTAATGTCTTGCTCACTAACGCCATACCAATCGCGATAACCTTTATTGGTGTATTGAAACTTTTTATCGGTACCAATGTAAGCAATAAGCGCCGGTACATTATCGGTTATCATGCGGATCCAGCTTTCGTTTTGCTTCAGCGTTTCCGCGTAGTGATGCTGCGAAGTAACATTGGTGAACGTGCACAGCGTATTGCCGTCGGGCAGTGTAGTGATGTTGCGTTCAACCACCAGTTGCTCGTGGATAATCTGGGTACTTGGCCCCACCGGGTTTAAGTTGAGCCCGCTCCAGTGACGGTTATTTTGAAGGGCATAAATATTCTTACTGTTTACCAGTACGTGCTGAGGCACGTTTGACTGGGTCAAAAACGTGTTGTTCCAAAACGCGATGCCACCTTCTTTATCAATAAGCAATATTCCAACATCAATATTATCGATAAGGCTTTGCAACAGCTTGTTTTTCTCTTTAATGACTTGCTCGTAACGATTCGATTCAAGCAGTTTTACTTCAGTGATGTCGTTAAACAGAATAACGTTCCCGCCTTCTTGCGTGGGTCGATTGGTCAGCTGATACCACCGCCGGTTCGACAACTGATAAATCATCCTACCTTCGACATCAGCAGGCAGGGCGCGGCGAATAACCCCGGAATGCTTGGCAGCTTGAGTGATATCGTAATAGTTGTCGCCAATTTTAGGGGTAATGGAAAGGTCATCCCACACAGTTTCAAAGTGCCGATTAAAGAAGATGATCCCGCCCAGCCTATCTAGCAACACCATCGCCTGATTGGTACTTTCAATGGCATCGTGTAAACGCTGTTTAACCTGATGGGTTTCTTCGTGAGCCCGCACCAGTTCGGCATTTGACTGCTCCAGCTTTTGCAGTACTGACTGCAGCTCCTCTGTTTTCTGACTCACTTTTTCAGAAAGTTGAACCGAATGTTCGAAGGCGCGGTAACTGTGATGATTAAAACCGCCCTCTTCCATCCGATACATCAGCGCTGCGTTTATTTTTTCAAGCTTTTCGTTTTCACGCCGTTGCTCATAAAGGGCCTTTTGGAGCGCTTCCACGTCGGTAAATTGATTATTGGGCTGCAAAATACACCCCCGTAAACGTTTGGTTCAAGTGAACCGAGTGGATATGCTCGCCATAGGCATTGAAGCCCGCAACCTTGTATTTTTGCTGTAAGCGTTTTATCTCGTAGTCATTTTTGCCCTGTTGAATTTCGAGCCTTCGTAAGAAACAGTCACAGGCATAAACGAACTCGGGCTCGCCAAGCTCGGTTTGCAATTTATCCAACTTGTCTTCTAGTGCTTCAATACAATCGCCTAGCTGAATGAACGTAAGAATAATGCCAATATCAACCGCGCAATAGAACGTAATAGCGTTAGTCGCCAGATCTACTTTCTGGATTGAGCGAATAAAGTATTTTCCACCCACCAATACTGCCAAAGGGAAAAGAGAAAACACATCCGGCGTTAAGTCTTCAGCTTTCATTCCCAATAAACTGGCGTAATACTGCGCTGCGGGTTCACCGTTAATCTCATACACAGTTCGCGACTCAGGATCGGCGTGGGTGACCACCAGCTTTGAAACGGGAGAGTTAATGTGGTCAATGGAGAACACGGTGAAGGGCTTTCCCGTGCCAACAAGCAGCAGTACTGCTGCGTCTCGATGAAATTCACCGTTATAAAACACATAGGTGGCTTCAAGCTTTAGATCGTCGCCAGCGCTACCGCCTAAGTGTGGAATATTACCAAATGCAGTCGCAAAGGTTTCTAGAAAATGTTCCTCATGGCGGGTAAGTCCATCGAGCACAGAAATAACGAAGTGCTGCTCTGTATCGTAACGACGCTCCCTCCCCTGTAAGGCTCGGCGCAAACCACTGGCAATATCGTGGGCTTCATCAAAGTTTACTTCGCCCAAATTAGGCACCAATGCTGTGGCAATAGAAAATTCGTTTTTCAAAAACGCGACGGCCAAAAGTTTTTCTGTTCCGTAGCCGTTTTTATTAAATTCTCCTGCACTGGTGCAGCCAACAATATTCACGTGCGGAAAACGTGCGGAGATTTCCTTTGCTACGGTGTCTAAGTCAAAAAGCGTGCTGGTATGAAAAAGTAATAGCTCTATTTCATCGCACTTAACGTTGGCTAAAATCTCATTGGCCACATCACGGCAGGCTTCTTTAGCACCGTATAAACTAGAATGGTTGTCATCGTTAACCTTGCTATTAGCAGGTTGACTAAGTGCGGACAGGATTGAGGTTTTTGACACGCGTTGGCACCTTTTTCTTTTTATATTTATCGATTTTGCACAAGTCAGGGTTATCTAACGTAACCACACACTCTAGGCACTGAATACATTCAGCATAGTCAATGCTGCCGTCTTGTTCTATAGCATCAATACCACATTTCTTTTGTTTGCACAGCTGACACGGATTACCACAGGCATCTTTACGTGTAAGCAACTTAACTAAAGGGAAACGCCCCAGAATGGCGAGCCCTGCTCCCAACGGACATAAATAGCGGCAGTACACTTTATGAATTTTTAAGCTAAGTAGCAGCAATAAAACCGAATACAGCACAAAGGGCCAATATCGAACAAAGTGTAGGGTTATGGACGTTTTGAACGGCTCTATCTCAGCGAGCTTCTCCGCAAGGTTCAGCGAATAGAATGAACACGCAACTAGGCCTAGAAGCAATACATATTTAATTTTTTGCGCCCGTTTGTGGTGCTGAGGCTTAATTCTAATTTGTTTTATCCTGAGCTTTTCAGCCAGTATTCCCATCATTTCCTGAAGTGCTCCGAAGGGGCAAAGCCAGCCACAAAATAGTCCCCGACCAACAATAAACAACGAGACAAATACAAAGCTCCACAAAATAAAAATGACCGGGTCGAGAAGATATACCTCTAGGGAAAATCCATCGACAATATCCAGTAGCAGCGTGTATATGTTGACAACAGACAGTTGCCCTTGAGCGTAAAAGCCAATAAAAAACAGCACGAACACAAGGGAAAATGCCCGCACTGTATGCACAAACTTGGTGTAAGGCGTTAGCCTTTGCTGGAATGCAAAAAACAACGACAGCGCTACAAGATAAACAACGGTGATGCTTATCGTTAAGGCTCTGTCCCCCCAAATTTTCTGCCACAACGGAATGGGCTTCGCTAACTGAGCCTCAGGATTTTCCATAAATAGTTCACTAGGCAGTGTCACTTTCAAAGGGAACAGATGCTCATCTTGGTCGAAGAAACTTGGCTTAAACGGCACACTAATCGCTATTTCCATTTCTTGGTCAAGTGACAGCCCACCTTTCGATTTTACGCGAAGTACTTTGATCTCGTTGTAGTCGGGCAATGGTTGTGAAAATGCGGGGTCATAGAAGCTATAGAAATCGATATCGCGGATTGCCGTGGGAAAACCGCCTTGAGATACCCGTAAATGCTCAGGCGTGGTTTGGGGAATAAACTCATCGCTGATAAAACTGAACCCTTTCGTATTCAGTACCATCAGTGCCATTTCTCCTGGATTTAGATTTTCCTGTAACCGAGCAAACTCCTCTTCATCCAGCAGGTTTTTCCCCACAATAGGAAGACTTAAAAACGCATAGTAGTGTTCGGCAATGATGTCACCATCAAGAGCAAACTCGCTTTGAATATCGTCAACCGCCCGAACCACTTCTCTCGAGAGGCCTTCTGTATTCCGTCGAGTAATCTGGTGCTTTTGGATGTAGCCCTTGTCCACCAACTCGCTAAAAGTAAGAGGTTCGTAAAAGTCTGGATTGATAATATTGTTGCTAGGCGCAACAAAGCCATCGAGCTTAGCTCTGGCAACAGCTAATGCAGATGTCACGATGGTATCGTTGATAACCAGCACCGATACGGTGGCTTTCGTAATCCCATCAAAGTAGGTAGCGTCTTTGCCTACATTGCTTTTCCCACCAATGATAAAACGCTCTTTGACACTGTGTCCTTGATATTGAGCAACGAAATCAAACATGGATTTCTCACCAAGCCCGTGCAAAAAAATCGGCTCGCTATGCTGCTTGACGAAAAGATCGACCATATTGCCTTGTGTATCTAGCCCAATCACCACATTAACCGGTTTGCCTGAAAAGCCTATGAAGTCGACAAAGTCATTCGACTCAAAAACATATCCGAGTAGTTGCTGAAGCTGATAGACCGGGGTTACCTTGATATCTGTATGCATTTCCCCCACGCGTGTAGCGTTAGGAAATATTTTGTAAATGTCTTGTGGAATGTCTGTCGCGTCAGACTGCGCCAACACATTGGTGCTGAGAAACAGCAAGAAAATGATTGAGGAAAATGCGATGCGCATAAAAGTAGCGGGCAGCGGTAGGCGCCGCCCTCAGGTTTACTTAGAAGAAACCAAGTGGGTTGATGTCGTAGCTTACCAATAGATTTTTTGTCTGCTGGTAGTGATCTAGCATCATCTTGTGGGTTTCGCGGCCAATCCCCGATTTCTTGTAGCCGCCAAATGCAGCGTGAGCTGGATACAAGTGATAACAGTTCGTCCATACGCGACCTGCTTCAATCGCTCGACCTACGCGGAATGCTACATTCGCATCGCGGCTCCATACACCAGCGCCAAGTCCGAAGCTTGTATTATTGGCAATCTCAATCGCCTCTTCTTCGGTTTTGAAGGTTTGAACAGCGATTACCGGACCAAAAATCTCTTCCTGGAACACACGCATGTGGTTTTCACCCTTCAAGATAGTCGGCTGAATGTAGTAGCCTCCATCAAAGCCTGGTAACTGTTCTTTCTCACCTCCAGTGACAACCTGAGCTCCTTCTGACTTACCGATATCGATGTATTTAAGGATCTTTTCGAACTGCTCGTTAGATGCCTGCGCGCCTACCATGGTGTCTGTGTCTAGTGGGTTGCCGCGTTTGATCTTCTGAATTTTTTCCAACACTTTTTCCATGAAAGCATCATAGATGTCTTCGTGAATAATCGCTCGAGAAGGACACGTACATACTTCACCTTGGTTGAAATAGCCAAGCACTAACCCTTCCGCACACTTATCGATAAATTCTGGTTCGTGATCCATAATGTCTGCGAAGAATAAGTTTGGCGATTTGCCGCCAAGCTCTACAGTAGATGGAATAAGGTTTTCGGCAGCACAGCGAAGGATGTGCCCGCCAACCGGCGTAGAGCCAGTAAATGCAATTTTTGCGATTCTTGTGCTTGTTGCAAGGGCCTGTCCAGCCTCTGCGCCGAACCCGTTAACAATGTTTAGTACACCCGGCGGTAATAGGTCTTGGATTAGTTCGGCGAACAATAAGATAGATACTGGCGTTTGTTCTGCTGGTTTTAACACCACTACGTTACCGGTAACAAGTGCTGGCGCAAGTTTCCATGCCGCCATAAGTAGCGGGAAGTTCCATGGAATGATTTGTCCAACTACACCATAAGGTTCATGGAAGTGATACGCCACCGTGTTTTTATCAATTTCACCGATGGTGCCTTCTTGGCTTCGAATACAGCCTGCGTAATAACGATAATGGTCTGCGCAAAGCGGGATGTCGGCATTCAGTGTTTCACGAACGGCTTTACCGTTATCCCAAGTTTCTGCAACGGCGAGTAGCTCTAGGTTTTCTTCGATGCGATCGGCTATTTTCAGAAGAATGTTAGAACGCTCAGCTACTGATGTATCTGCCCAACCTTTTTTCGCAGCGTGAGCTGCATCTAACGCAAGCTCAATATCTTCAGACGTTGAGCGAGGGATTTGTGCGATGTCACTGCCATCTACTGGTGATGTTGCGGTGAAGTACTCACCTTTAACCGGTGCAACCCATTCGCCATTGATAAAATTACCGTAGCTTTCTTTGAAGCTTACGACCGAACCTTCACTACCTGGCTTTGCATAAATCATAAGAAGTACCTTTTGATAACTTTGCGCGTACCACGCGCACTAACTTGGTTTGTTGTGTAGTTTGATAATGGTACTTTTACGTTGTACCTACCATGATGCGATAGACCGATTTGACTCCTACTTTAGGAGGGGAAACCTATGGCTACTTGCCACTTTTCTCGACAAAAGACACCGAATGAGACGCTGAAAGCTCTGCATCACCGATGTAACCGTGTTTAGCCGCAATGGCTGAAAACTGCGAGGGCACCGCGTCGAGCTTTCGCTTAATGACGGTAAGTGCGTTAGAGACAGTCTTAGCCGATAGGCCCAACTCATCAGCAATATCGAAGCGGGATTTATTCATTGCTATCGCAATAAATATTTCGAACTCACGTTTTGTTAATTTGGCAGCAATGTCCACATTGGTATCGAGAAGTTGATTGGCTAAATTTACCGCCAGGCCTCGCTCAATATACTTTTGCCCTTTTGCGACGACCTTAATTGCCGAGATCAATATTTCAGGCGAACTACTTTTACTGATGTACCCCATAGCACCGGTCTGCATGGCGCGGTGCAATATGACACTGTCTTCGAACATACTGAAAAAGATAATTTTTAAATCTGGATGTCGCTTCAAAAAAATCTTGGCTAAAACAAGGCCACTTTCATTTGAAAGGTTTATGTCGAGGATTAAGATCTCAATGTCACTACTGGCTAATAAACGATGGGTTTGTGCACCGTTTTCAGCATCAAAAATACGGCAATCGGGCATCATCGCATTGAGTAAAGCTTTGTATCCTTCACGTACCACAGCGTGGTCGTCGACAATCAGAATATTCATGCGACGTTAGCGCCCATAAGAGGAGGCATTTTTTTAAGGGTAAGGGACAGCGATACAGCAACGCCGCCATCATCTGGTGACGTCACACTGCAATTTGCTCCTATACAACGCGCTCGGCTGCGCATTGAAGACATGCCAATATTTTCTACAATGTGGTTACCCAATCCCCGGCCGTTGTCTTTGACCATCACAGAAACCCGGTGAGTATCGCCATAAATTTGAATGCTAACCTTGGTGGCCTTCGCATGCTTAATCACGTTATTAATGGCTTCTTGAGCAAATCGGTAAAGATGAATATCTCGCTCATTATCTTCTTGATAGCGCTTTAGATTAATTGACACGTTCCACTGCGTATCGGGCTGTGCCACTTCTTGTTCGTAAACCAGACGTTCTAGCGACGACTGAAGAGAGACTCTATCCAAAACAAGCGGGTGAAGGTGAGCAGTGAGCTTTCTAATTGCATCGCTTATTTGATGTGACATCACCTGAACTTTCTGAGCAGAGAATTCAACAACAGAGCGCTCTTTTGCGTTAACCAGAATATAGGCGTGGGCTTTTATCGTTGTCAGCAACTGCCCCACGTTATCGTGAAGTTCTCTGGCAAGGTAATTTCGCTCTTGCTCTTGAAGAAGAGCTAACTGCTTATCTATTTTGATGAGCTGCTTTTCTTTTGTTTTAAGCGCATTTTGCAGGTGCTTAAATTGATTTAACACCCTGTTCATTTCGGTAATATCTGAATGTGGTAGAGGCTGTGATTCCTTGCCTTCTCGTAGCTTAGATAACGCTTCAGCGAGCTGATTTAGCGGCACTAACCTTTGTTTAACCGCTACATTTAATGTAAATAGAAGCAGAACAAAAGTCGCAAAAAACAGCCCAGCTACCAAGGCAAAAAACGTAAGATTCTGAGTGAGCTCAGTAGTATCGGAAGGCGTAACAATAAGATACTGATTTTCCTGAATTGGGATGATAACGGGTGTCAGTGCATTGCGTTCAGATGTAGACATTGCTGAGGGCTGCTCTGCCCGAAGACGGCCCGTGAAATAATGGGCAGATAAGTGAGGACTAGGCTCTACAATTGCTTCGATATCAGCGACAGGGATATTGAGGTTTACCATTTCTCGCACTTGATTAAGCGCGCCGGTCATTTCTTCCTCTATATTATCCTGTATGTGGAAGTAGACCAGACAGGTAAAAACCAAAAAGCAGCCAATGAATACGGCCACTACAGCTGTAGATATTTTCGTAAAACCTGACATAAGCGCCCCTGCAAGCCTTTTATTACAGGGTTATGCTATACAGCATGCGCTCAAAAGCACATCCTGCAATAGGGGCGAATTCATCCTACCAAGGTAGGATGAACTCACTTTTTCAAGCATAGGTGTTACAAGTGAGGCAATAGGTACGCTTATTGATTACGTTCTACACGTTCATGTCAACGCTACTTATTAATGTTTAATTTACAAGCTGACTGCTAAACTGCCCGACTGCATCCACAACTTCCTTCGCGCCGTTTTGGATTTGCTCAATAACCTCACCCGCTTCGTTGGCGTAATTAAGCCCAGACTGTGCTTTTGCATCACCCTCATTCACAAGGTTTACGGCATCGGTTGCCAACGTTTGGTTGTGCTTGACCACATTGATAATTTCTTCCGTAGCCTCGGTAGTACGCGACGCTAGCTGGCGTACTTCGTCTGCCACTACGGCGAAACCTCGTCCCTGATCGCCAGCGCGCGCGGCTTCAATGGCCGCATTTAAAGCTAGTAAGTTAGTTTGCTCGGCGATGGCACTGATACTACCTATGATAGTGGCTATCTGCTGAGACTGGCTATCTAGTGCGTTTATTCCTTCCTTAGCTCTGTCCATTTGATCCGACAGCGAAGACATTTCAGAAAGCAATTCACTTACTACTTCCTTCCCTCGAGATGCAATTTGATCAGTAGTATTAGAAGAACGATAGGCAATATCAGCAGCATTAGAGATTGCGTTTTCTCTAGCAACTTGCTCAGTAATATCGGTAGCTAGTTTAACCACTTTATACATGCGGCCGTGAGAGTCACAAATAGGGTTATAAGTCGCCTCTAACCAAAAGCTATTGCCATGCGCATCAAAACGTTCAAAGCGCCCTGCAACGAATTCACCACGGGCTAGACGATCCCAAAAATTTTTGTATTCCATAGAATTAGCGTATTCAGTATCGCAGAATATTCTATGGTGCTTGCCCTTTATGTCGTTCAAACTGTATTTAACGGTTTTCAAAAAGGCTTCATTAGCGTCTTGAATTACACCATTGAGATCGAACTCAATCGCCGCATTAGATTTGTGTAAAGCAGCTACTAAGTCTTCGTGTTCTTTCGACTTGGCGATGGTGCGCGTGAGGTCATTTAGGTTTACCGAGTATTTATGTATATTGCCATTAATATCGAAAATAGGCTCTACTACACCCCGCAGCCACGCCTCATCACCAGTTGCACGCACAAATTCTATTGCCCCCCAGTAGTGAACGCGCTGTTCAAGGGCATCTTTTAACTTTTTAAAATGAGGAGTGTTCCGTGCAATTTCAGGAACAAATTCAAAAAAGCGTTTACCTTTTACTTGAGACAGAGAGTAACCTAGTTCCTCTTCGAACATCCTATTGACCTCGTCAATCTCACCACGCTCGTTTAGGCGAAGAAAAATCATGTCTTCACGTAACCCGTCTCGCACTTGCTTGAGTATGTGTAGTTCCTCTCTAAGTGCTTCGTTTTCTTTAACTAAGTGTTTATTGAACATAGGATCTTCCCTGACAGAGAATGGCAGTAATATAAAATGTATCGGCAGTTGTTTATCGTGCCTTAACTATAATTTGATTAATGTAAGCAAGATTTACAAAGCGTGATGCTTAAGTTTGTTTTTTCGACAGTACCTTATGATCTAGTTTAGTCATGCAATAAATATAGCCTAGACCACATTCACCACTTGGGTTAAATGAATACAGACAAATTTCTTCGCTTTTATCCTGCGTTTTTTTCACATATTTACTCAGCAAAAGACAGTAGATGATCGTCTAATTTTTTAGTCGAGAAATTTTGAATGGTATTGCGCAACTTTATCTGTAAGCCATTGTGTGAATACCTGAAAGCGTGCTTGAGAATGGGTTTCCTTGTGTGTGGCAAGCCAGAACGTACGCTTAATATGAATCTCGTTTTCAATGAGTCGAACTAAGCCTGGCTGAGTTTCAGCCATAAATTTAGGCAGAATGCCTACCCCTGCGCCATTTACAAGCATTTGATACTGCGCATTAATACTGGTGCTGCGCAGCGCACTTAGCTGTGACAGCGCGGTCTCTTCAATGAACTTCAATTGGGGGGCGTAAACCAAATCAGGCACGTAACTCACTAAATTGAACGCGGTGAGTTCTTGTAATGTTCGTGGTTCGTTGTCGCTGATAAGGGACTGATGGGTATAAAGATAAAGATTATAGTCAGTCAGTTTTTGGGTAACCAGTAAGCCTTTACTAGGCTTTTCTAGCAAGATAGCCATATCGGCTTCCCGTTTATTCAGGTTTAGAAAACCGCTTGTTGCCACAAGCTCAATACTAATTCCTGGGTACTGCTTTTTAAAATCGGGGAGTAATGGCGCTAAAAACCAGCTACCGAAACCTTCGGAAACGCTTACTCGAATCGTGCCCGCTAAGTGGGAACGTTCATCACCTAGTTCGTTTTGGGCCTCTAAAAAGTAATGCTCTGCTTTTTCAATATACGTAACCAACTCACTACCATGTGTGGTTAGCACATATCCCTTTTTCGTTAGCTCGAACAACTTACAGTTTAATGAGTCCTCCAGTTTTTTTACACGACGAATTAACGTGGTAGGGTCTACCTTCAAGCCTTTAGCTGCAATAGCTACACGACCATTTCTTGCCAAACCAAGAAACAAGCGCATGTCATCCCAATTCACTAAAACACCTGCATTTTTACAGCACCATACTGCAAGTATATGTATTGTCTTTGCAAACACAAGGTTTCAATATTGTTAAAAACCCTAGGAGCTATGTCATGAGAAAGATTGTTCACTTTATTGCAGGTAAAGATTTTGAGGATAGCAGCGAAAATACCGCGTCGGTATTTGCGCCTAACACAGGTGAAGTACAGGCTGAAGTTAGTTTAGCTAACATTTCAACGTTGGCCTATGCAATTGAAACAGCCCAAGCTGCACAGGTTGAGTGGGCAGCAACAAATCCTCAACGACGCGCTCGTGTCATGTTCAAGTTTAAGGAGTTAGTTGAAGCAAACCGCGACCGCTTAGCGGCACTATTATCAAGCGAGCACGGTAAAGTGTTGGTTGATGCGCAAGGTGATATTCAGCGCGGCCTTGAAGTTATCGAGTTTGCCTGCGGCATTCCTCATGCGCAAAAAGGTGAATATACCGAGGGCGCGGGCCCAGGTATTGATGTGTATTCCATGCGCCAAGCACTTGGTGTAGTGGCGGGTATTACGCCATTTAACTTTCCCGCCATGATCCCAATGTGGATGTTCGGCGTTGCAATTGCGTGCGGTAACGCGTTTATTTTAAAGCCATCAGAGCGCGATCCGTCAGTACCTGTTGAGTTGGCAAAGCTTATGATTGAAGCAGGCCTTCCTGCTGGCGTACTTAACGTTGTACACGGCAACAAAGAAGTGGTTGATGGTATTTTAGATCATCAAACTATTAAGGCGGTGAGTTTTGTAGGCTCTTCTGATATTGCTAACTACGTGTACGAGCGTGGCGCTCGTGCTGGAAAGCGCGTTCAGGCTATGGGCGGCGCGAAAAACCACGGTATCGTAATGCCTGATGCTGATTTGGATCAGGTGGTAACCGACTTAGTGGGTGCTGCATACGGCAGTGCCGGTGAACGCTGCATGGCGCTGCCGGTTGTCGTTCCGGTTGGCGATGAAACCGCTGAAAAACTTAAAGCCAAGCTTATCCCGGCGATTAAAGACATTATGGTAAGTCATAGTGAAGATCCTAATGCTCATTATGGCCCTGTGGTTACTGCTGCGCACAAAGAGCGCGTTGAAAGCTATATCGACCTTTGCATAGAAGAAGGTGCTGAGCTTGTTTACGACGGTAGAACCAGTCAGATTCCAAACAACAGTCAGGGCTACTTCATCGGCCCCACATTCTTCGACCACGTGACTAAAGACATGCGCTCATACCAAGAAGAAATTTTTGGCCCCGTGCTGCAAATGGTGCGCGCTAAAGATTTTAATGAAGCGGTTAACTTAGCTAGCGATCATCAATACGGTAATGGCGTTGCTATGTACACCCGTAACGGCCATGCGGCGCGTGAATTTGCGCAGCGCGTAAACGTAGGCATGGTGGGAATTAACGTGCCTATTCCTGTGCCGGTTGCTTATCACACTTTTGGTGGCTGGAAACGCTCTGCATTTGGCGATACCAACCAGCATGGTATGGAAGGAGTGAAGTTCTGGACCAAGGTTAAAACCATTACTCAGCGCTGGCCTGATGGCTCAGATACCAACGACAACGCCTTTGTTATTCCAACCATGGGCTAAGTGAGGAGACGATTATGACCACAGTTGCATTTATTGGCCTAGGTAACATGGGCTCGGGGATGGCAGATAATCTGGTTAAGAACGATTACAACGTACTGGCCTTTGACTTAAGCGAAGTGGCGCTGGCAAAAGCTAAAGAAGCGGGATGCACTATCGCTCAAAGTACCGAACAAGCTGTTTCTGAAGCTGACATCGTTATAACTATGCTACCCGCAGGCAAGCACGTAAAAGATATCTATTCAAATCAGATCCTGGCTTCTGTACGCGAAGGCACCTTGCTTATTGATTGCTCCACCATTGACGTGGAAACGGCGAAAAGTGTGTCAGAACTGGCTGAGAAAAAAGGCCTTAAAATGCTCGACGCCCCGGTTTCTGGTGGTGTTTCAGCAGCCGCAGGCGGCACGCTCACGTTCATGGTGGGCGGCGATACTGACGCTTTCGATAAAGCGCAAGGCGTTCTTGGTGCGATGGGCAAAAAAATTGTTCATGCAGGCGGCCATGGTGCGGGGCAAGCGGCGAAGATTTGCAACAACATGCTGCTGGGAGCGACTATGATTGCGACGTGTGAGAGTTTCCAGCTGGCACAAAAACTTGGCTTAGATGCGCAAGTATTCTTCGATATCGCGTCAAATGCCTCGGGACAGACATGGTCAATGACCACCTACTGCCCAGTAAAAGGTGTGGGGCCACAAAGCCCTGCTGATAGCGATTTTGCTGGCGGTTTCGCTTCTGCGCTTATGCTCAAAGACTTGGGGCTGGCCATGCAGGGCGCGAAGGGCGTCAACGCGCAAGTACCTATGGGTGAGCTTGCTGCAAAGTGGTTTGAAATGCATTGTGAAGAAGGCAATGCAGGAATGGATTTCTCTTCAATAATCAACCGATTAGCATAAGAGAAAACCAACATTTCTCCGACGGCTACTTTCCCTCAGAAGAGGTGGCCTTCTTACTGAGCGAGTAAAGGATTTTACTCGCTCTTTTTTTTATTTTAAATTAGCCGTGGCTACGCCTTTTGATAGTTTGCTGCTTTAACCTTAAAAAGTTTACTTTTTTGGCTGGTTAAGCATGTCGTCATAAGCATCCATTTCCCAAGGAAGTTCACCTGGACTGGTATCAAGGAAATGCAAGTAGCTTTCAAACTGGTCTAAGATATCCTTGGCGATACTCTCCTTATCATAGCCATAAATATCGTAGGCTTGACCGCCGCGTCGAAGGAACACTTCAGCACGAAAGTACTTTTCCGACTCGTCATCTTCCGAGCGCAGCTCTGCGTAGCTAAACCCTGGTACTAAATACTCGGTCATGCGAATGTCGTAGATAAAGTCCATGTGATCGTGACGCTCAACAGTGAAGGTGGCTCTTCCCGCTTCCTCATCAAGTTTAACGAACGCCTCCCACTCTCGCGCTTTCAAAGCAGCCTGAACGTCTTTCATCGCTGCAATCACCGTTTTATCAATAAATTCATGCACCTCGTTTCGACTCGGGTAATCGACCATTGCGGCAAACCGGCCTTTAAGGCTAGTTGTCCGACCATGATTTCTATTCAGCGTATTTGCCGTCAAACTATTATTTCGATAGCCCTCGATGACAAGTGCACGCCAAAGTCCTGCTGCAGACGCTAACATTATGAAGGCAAAAGGTAAGGCACTTGCTATGGTCATAGTTTGCAGTGCATTTAGTCCACCAGCCAACAGCAGTACCGCTGCAACGGTTCCTTCCAAACACGCCCAAAAAATACGCTGCCATACCGGACTTTCTTCTTTCCCCCCAGAAGCAAGCGAGTCGATAACCAGCGATCCTGAGTCTGATGAGGTAACAAAAAAGGTAATGATTAATAACACGGTCAAACCAGACATGATTGACGCACCGGGTAACAAGTCGTAAAGCTTAAACAAAGCTACGGCCTCGTTTTCCTGTACATCACTAATAAGCGTCGTCACCCCTTGGTTCATAATGGCATTTAGTGCTGTGTCACCAAACACGGAAAACCAAAGGAAAGTAAACATGGTAGGCACTAACATTACACCAAACACAAACTGTCTAATGGTCCTGCCTCGACTTATTTTGGCGATAAACATGCCTACAAACGGCGCCCAAGCGATGGTCCAGCCAAAAATAAACAGGGTCCAGTTCCCTATCCAGTCACTACGACTGTAAGCTTGTAGATTAAAAGTGCGCTCGATAATACCGTTAACATAACTCCCTGTGTTTTGCAGAAAAGTCTCTAAAATATGAACGGTTTCCCCCATGACAAAAACTGTGCCCATAAGAGATACAGCCAAAAGCATGTTCAGAATAGAAAGTCGCTTGATGCCTTTATCCATTCCCGCAATAACCGATATTGTTGCGGCTATCGTCACTATAGCGATAGTACCTACCTGTACCATGATGTCGATGGGGATATCACCGGACAGATAGTTAAGCCCCGCATTGATTTGCGTAACAGATAGTCCAAGGGTAGTGGCGATACCAAACAGTGTTCCTAGAATGGCAAATACATCTACTGCATGACCTATTGGGCCATAAATCTTATCTCCTATCAGCGGATACAAAGCAGAGCGAATAGATAGGGGCAAACCATGACGAAAAGCGAAATAGGCAAGCACCAAGCCCACTAACCCATAAATCGCCCATATGTGGAAACCCCAGTGAAAAAACGCGATTTGCATAGCTTGTTTCGCCGCATTAATAGTTTCAGCCGATCCTGCTGGCGGTGAAGAATAGTGCAGTACAGGCTCTGCCACGCCGAAGTAGAGCAGCGCTACCCCGTAGCCCGCAGAAAATAACATTGAAAACCACTCAGGAAAGCTATATTGAGGCTCAGCATGATCGGGCCCCAATTTGATATTCCCCCAGCTAGATGATGCAATCGATACAATAAAGACCAAAAAAATTGCCACCGACAGCATATAGAACCAACCGAAGCTTTCGGTGATCCATGCCAATGTGTTGTTGAAAGCCTCGGCTGCGAGTTCGGGGTTACTGATTGTTCCGATAACCAGAAGCAGAATAATGGCAACGGCGGGAAGAAATACAGGAAGAAGGATGGTGGAGTTGTTTACTTGACCTTTCATAGCAAATCCCTTTTCACTTACAGGTAAACTAATAACCTGCGAAAGTTTAAACACTTTCTTTTGTTACTAGCGGAGATCGGGTTTGGTTCAGGTTAGTCCAGATTTAACAAGGTGGTGTAGATCTCAGAACTTGTTTAAAGCGCTAACTGCAAAAAGTTAGCTGGAAAGAAAAAGGGTTCTACTTGGTTTTAATTTAGAAAACAACAAGCAGAACCCTTTTAAAGTGCTTTTTATGTCATCGGGCTTTTAGTGATGTCCACCACAACAGCCACCTTCATGCTCAGCCCAGTTTTTGAGTTTGGTGGTTTTACCTATGCCTGGGTTAAAGCTGTTGGTTGGGTCGAGTTCGCGATAGAAGTTCTTAAGAGCGTCTTTGGCGAAGTACTCATGACCCACGTTGTGCTCTGCAGGATACTCAGCACTTCTAGCATCAAAGGTTTCAAGGATTTTTCCTTTTAGCACTTTCGCGTCGGCGCCTTTCTTCAATACATAGTTTTGATGCATTACGTGGCAAAACAAATGACCGTAATACAGTTTGGTATCTATCTGGTCATCTATTTCTTTAGGCAACACTTCAAACCAATCAGGGTCGTTACGGCGAAGCGCAACGTCTATGGTCATCATGGCGCCCACGTCTTTACTGTGCATCACGTGGTAGCGACCTATTGCTCCACCGGCAACAAAGCGGTGTAAAATCGCTTTGTCAGCTTCGTCTTCTGTACACTCAAAGTAGCTGCCTTCATTAGCTTTGAAGAACTCATCTAGGTAGGCTTTGGCTTCATCTACCCCATCA
Organism: Alteromonas sp. ABH4_454; assembly: GCF_056311775.1. NCBI lineage: Bacteria > Pseudomonadati > Pseudomonadota > Gammaproteobacteria > Alteromonadales > Alteromonadaceae > Alteromonas > Alteromonas sp. ABH4_454. The sequence continues at coordinate 4,510,886 of NZ_CM149972.1, forward strand.
TTACTCATTTCCAAAATCCAGTGGTGTTGATACTTGTCCCTGAACTCTTCCATGCGCTTTGGTAAGTGATTAGGAAAAATATAGCTCATGTACTGCATAACACGGTCTGACATTTTGTTGGGTAAAAAACCTAACTTGTCAGTAAATGCATCGAATTTGCGTTTAAACGCAAACAGTTTTGGAATGAACTTCGCCCCAAGCTTGCTGATAACGATAAACATATCTTTGCCGTATTTCTTCGACACGTCGTAGCAATCGCGGTGAAGGTACTCACCCGAGTCAGGCAAGTTCTCAAAAGTAGAAAGAATGTCGCGACGAACTTTGGTAAACACTGCAGCGTCGTTAGACCCCACATAAAATACCTGCTTTTTCTCAGGAATAGGAAACGTGTCTAGCCTCACTGCGAACACGGCAAGTTTACCCGCACAGCCTGAAGCCTCATGAAGTCGCCTGCCGTCATTGTTGAAACGCGATGGCGTGTCAGAGTCTACATCTCGTACACGCTCATCATATTCGTTATCTGAGGCGCGAGCGTCGGGGTGCTGTACATCAGTTTCTTTATAACGCTTGTTTTCAAGATTATTTAAAATCTCTTCTGGTTCGCTACCTAAATTGATGCCAAGGTTGTTTACTAAAGATAACTTGCCGCTGGCATCAATTTGCGCAAAAAGAGCAAGCTCGGTATAGGCAGGGCCTCTTTTTACTAAAGCGCCACCTGAATTGTTGCAAATACCACCCACGATAGAAGCACCAATGCACGAAGAGCCAATAACCGAATGTGGCTCTCGACCGTAAGGCGCAAGCGTCTCTTCCAACCCAAACAAAGTGCTACCCGCTAAGCCAACAATTTGCTTTCCATTGTCCACCAGTTGAATCTCATCAATTCGCATGGTGCTTATGATAACAAGAGGCCTATCGTAATCTTTACCGTCTGGCGTAGAACCACCTGTCAATCCTGTATTTGCCGCCTGCATAATTACCGCAACATCGGCTTCAACACAAAGCTTCAACACGCGCCAAATTTCGACCAATGTCCCCGGTCTTACTACTGCGAGCGCCTCACCTGCGCCAAAGCGAAACCCTTTGGTATAAGGCTGCTTCTTCGCTTTATCAGTTAACAAATAGGCTTGCCCTACTACATCGCGCATAGATGCAATCAAAGACTGAGTGTCAACATTTACGGTCATGGTTCTCTCTGTGTGTTGAAGTTTTGGAAGGATTAGCTTGGTGATGAACTATACACTAACGTCATTTTTAACAAAGGGGGCAAACGTTTTTTATAGAGATAATTTACTTATATTTAATTCACCGATTACTTAAAAAACAGCTATTTTTAAGCAAAATTAATATAAGTTTTTCACTGTTACATTTTGTTACGCTTTGGCGCTACAAGTAAGACCACAGGAGTATTGTAAAGCTATTGTATAGTTCGTAAGGTTTATGTACACGAAAAGGAGCTTTCATGTCACACCAAGCGTTCGTTTTAACAAAAAGTAGTTTCGCGGAAAATACTAAAAAGGATGGGGCTTACGAACGATTCCTTAGTATTTTGCCTTCGTGTGGATTTAACGTTACGACTGGCGCCATCCACCCGCCTAGAAGCGTGCTCAACAACACTTATACCTTCTTCATTGATGCACAGTATTGTGACCCTGCTGCTATGTTCAGCTTGCCGGTTGTTAACGATCACCCTGAATTGAACAAGGTGATTTTCAACGTGCCAGAAAGTAACATCGACTTTCATTACGCGGCACTTCAACACGGTATCAATGGGGTGTTTCATATCGAAGATAGTTTAGAGTTGTTAGTTAGAGGTGTTCAGCAGGTTCAGGCAGGAAACAAATGGTTTAGTCGCGAAATTATGAGCCGTTATATTGATGCCAATCTAGTACCAAAAACTAAGCCCGTTGCTGCGCTTCAATCGTCAACTACTGTCTTAACCAAACGAGAATTGGCCATTACACGAAAAATTGCCGACGGCGCACAGAACCAAGAAATTGCAGATTGCTTGCATATCAGTGTGAATACGGTGAAAACACACGTATACAGCATATTCAGGAAAACAGAATGCAGAAATAGGGTTGAACTCATCAAATGGTTCGACCATCAGTTTAGCCAGCCCCAGCAGGTAAGCTACTAAACTGACGAGCAATGTAAGTTAAAACACTGTATGGCGCTTACGCTTTGGCGCGCCATACTCCTTTCTCCATTCCTTGTAATACTAATTCACTCACCGCTTTCTCTATGCTTTGCTTAACGCATTCAAACATGGGTTCGTTGGTGGTGTACCCGGTTTCAGCTTCAAGCAAACGCTTTAGCGAAACGTACCTAAACAATCCCGCTCTCACCTCTTGGCTCAGTACTTTTTTAGATGTTGAAACCGATACCAGTACTTGACCCGTTCTCACGTCAACGGCGCGCATATAGATAGAAATTTGATCTTCTCTAAACAACTCACTCGCGCCGACACCAAAATATTCGACGCCAGCCCCACCAGTACGAATATTGGTGTCGTAGCTAATTATGCCGCCTTCTATAATAATTCTAGCAGTCGTGAGTGGCGGTAAATCGCCCCCGTTTTTTTCGTCAGCCCGGATGATTTTTCTTTCAGTAAGAATATTTTGTAGCCCTTCGCGCTCAACAGGCAAAAACCACGATGTTTCACTTAGGGTTTGTACAAGGATAGACGTAGCCCCCTGAGTCACTGCAGTTGAAAAAGAGTTCGCTCCCGTACTCGGTTTATATTGCCCAGTTTGATCCCTAAACGCGTATACGGAAACCGGTATTTGCCCCATGGGTGCTGGTAAACTTTTTACTTCAGAGAGGGTAGCACTATCTTTAATAATATCCGCAGCCGTAGTATCAGGCGGGAGTGTATTTGTGATGGACTGGCAACCAGTTAATGCCAAAGCCAATAATAAATAAACGGTACTTCTCATGTGTGTCCCTACCCAAACCGTGGAATTTCTACAATGGTGACTTCACCTGTCAACAAGTTAGTAATGTTTACGATAATACTATCAGCGTTACTTGTTATAAGCTCAACTTGGAAGTCACCGCTAACAAAAATACTATCTTGGTTAAAAATACTGTCTATCGGATTGCCATCTTCGTCGTATTCTTGCTCGCCAAAAGCGATATCTGTAATTTCACGAACGATGCGATTTATATAGGCACGCTCTAGTGACTCTTGAAGACGCTCATCATAGGAGCGCTCGCTTAGAGAAGCACTATGCGCATTTTGTGAATTTGCTTTACTTAATAAAAATGAACCGTTAAGTGGGTTGCCACCAAAAGACGGGTTTATTGGCTCATAAACTAATTCAGTTGCCTGCGTTATTGCAGGCGCTACTACCGTCGCCACTGCAAGCGCTGCAATTACAATTTTTTTCTTCATTACCATTCGTCCCCTGCTAAATCTGGGCTTCTACTGTCTATACTCGCATTTGCTACTGCGTCTAATACCAACATGATTGCTTGCTGCACTTTCTCATCTATCGGAACTTGCCTACGCCCCATATAAGTTTGGTAAACCACTTTGTTGTCGTAGATTACTGATAGCAAGGTACCTGCTTGAGGCACTATGATCTCTTTGACTACCAGGTTTTTACCTGAGCTGTCGGGAACCTCCCGCCAATATTGACTAATTCGCGAAGCAAATTCGTGCCCTTGGCGGCTTATACTGTTATCGAGCAGTAACCCGCCTAAGCGAATTTCTTCCGCGTGAATCGGAGAAAAGAGCACACCTAAAACTAATGTGAGAAAGGAGAATCGATACAGGTACTTCATTTTATTGAACTGAGCCGGGCACTCGCCCGGCTATTCACTTTGTACGTTAGTACATTTACATCTGAACAACGGTAGCTACGTTGTAGTCACCAACCTGCGTAACACTTACCGTGCCGCCATTGCCAGTGATGCTACCTGTAACTAAGTTGTCGTTACCCATTTGCGTAACTTCAAAGGTATTCATATCGCCTGAAATAACAAACTGCCCACCCGTTTCATCCGTTACCCAGTTTCCAACACCTTCTTGCATAACACTAACTATATTTTCGTCACCGTTAACCAGCAGGTCTAGTAAGTTAAGCTCACCTGTTTGGGAAACCATAATTTCGTTGTAGCTTGAAGTAACAGTGCTAGCTAACTCAACTGATGCCGTATTTTCAATGCCCTCTTGCGACATTTCGATGATATTGCCATCTGCATAGTAAGTTGCATCACCAATACCAGCTTGCGCTAACGCCAAGTTAGCATCACCATCCTGTTCAATCTCAACCGTATTAAACAGGCCATCAAAGTTTACTGTGCTGATTTCGTTGCCATCACCTACCTGGGTTAAGTCGAACTCGTTTAATAAGCCAATCACGCCAGCGTAAGCCGTATTTCCTTCGCCCACTTGGTTAATTTCGAACGTATTAGATGCTCCGCCGATAGTTTCAACGGTAGCAAGGTTTACATCGCCAATTTGGTCAACATTGACTTCGTTACCCGAACCTTCAAACACGCCAGTGGCAATTTCATTGCCATCGCCGTCTTGTTCGAACTCAAGCACATTAGCATCGCCAATCATGGTCCAACCGATAACGTTCTGGTCGCCATCTTGGTCAATTTCAACTTCATTGTCAGACCCGATTACGGTTAAATCTGAAATGTTGTAGTAACCATCTTGAATAACGTCAATTACGTTAGCATCGCCGCTTAGTTCGCGAACATAGGATTCGTGCCAGTCACCGCTTTGATCAACAAAGATTGTGTTGTCGTTACCAGAAATCGCGTTATTAGCCCAGTTTCCGCCATCGCCTTGATATACTGATAGCGTATTGCCGCTACCCACTATGCTATTTATTGAGCGGTTGAAGATAAAGCCAATGGGGCCGCCGTCACCTAATTGAACAAGTGAAACCGTGTTGTCGTCACCCTCAACTACGAAATCAGCCGTGCTGCTTAAGCTATCTTGCTCTGATTCCAAGAAATTGCCGTTACCAGTAACGCTTGCAAAAAAGGTGTTACCCGATTGCATTTGCGATGCAAGCACTTCGTTAGCGTCACCAGTTACCTCTACAACGATAGCGTTAAGGTCGCCTTCTTGGCTTAATACTGATTCATTACCTACTTCGTTTCCCTCTGGCGCCGTTTGAGTTAGCGTAATTTCATTGCCTTCTGCCGCTGCTACAAAATCTGCTGTGGCGTTAAAGTCGACAGTTTTAGCTGCAGGAACTTCCTGAGCTGACGCCCATCCTGATGCTGCTACTAAAAGCAATGCACTAGCTATTTTTGTTTTTTTCATTTTCACATTTGTCTCCCTATGGCAATCACATCATTCTTGATATTGTGTGATGTTAATTACCATTTCGTTCCCTATCTGATAAACAGTGAAAGACTGCTCACCTAATTGATTAACATTGGCAACATTGTCGAACCCGTCTTGAATAATTTCGAAATAGTTGTTTTTATTTTGCTGCAGCAAATTCACAACGTTGCCTTCACCAAGTTGAGTGATGATAGCTTCGTTATTACTGCCGTTTTGAACAACGTTCGATAGGTTGGCGCCGTTGCCGCTTTGGATAATGTTAGTTATGTTATTCAGCCCAAACTGACTGACAGCAATGAAGACCGTTTCATCGTCTATCGTAATAGCTTGAGCATTCAGACTCATTGAAAGAGAAGATTCCACCATGTCGGAGCTTGTTGATAAATCAGACTGTTGGGCATAGACAGGAGAGTTGACGGTTAGAAGACCACACACCGCTGAAGCTAAAAGCGCAGTAGCTTTTAATGCTCTTACGTTTTTGGCGCATTGGTATTTTTTAACCTTTAATTTCTTGTCCATTAGAACGACTGCTTCCTTGATTAACAACAAAGGTGACCCTTCTATAAAACGCCTTAAAAGCGAGAGAATCCATCACCATTAAGTTGTATTTATTACAATCGAAATAACATCAGTATGCGCTTCATTAGCGTTCTTGCGGTTAAAGCTAATACCTTAGTGCTAGTTTTATTTAAAAATCACACCAAAAAAACTTATTGGTAAGACCTCTTGATGAAAATAGGAGATAGCGTCTCGATTTGAGTGCGCTGTCTAATAATTAAGTACCACTTCACTTTTTATTCATGGCCATGAACTAGTGGTTAAGTTGTATTTTTGTACTATTTTTTGCGTTAAGGGTGGCAGGTTTTAAAATTTGCGTTATAAGTTTTAACCGTTAGTTATATCAGACCGAATGAGAAGGTTTCGTGATTAAAGCATTATTGCTAATTATGGAATCTAACTATGAAAACAAAGCCTTTTAAAACAGGCCTTTCAGCACTGTCATTAGCCCTACTTCCGCTAATGGCTTCTAGCCACGCACATGCTGCGAAAGCCGAAATTTTCGATGACAGCGTTATTGTTGTATACAAAGAAAATGTGAGCAAAGCGGAAAAAATGCGCGCTCGTTCATCAGTGGGCGCAAGAATCAGTGACGCTAATCGTGATGAAGTTGATGACCGCTTTGCCAACCTTCTAAATGGCCGCATTGCCAAACTTCAACTTCGTGGAAAATCGGTTAAAGACGCCATTGAAACGTTAAAGAAAAACCCGGCGGTTAAAATTGCCGAGCCAAACTTTTTATATCGCAAAGCATTAATTCCCAACGACCCGTCTTACGGTGATTTGTGGGGCTTGGATAATACCGGGCAAGCAGGCGGCACTGCAGATGTAGATATCGATGCACCAGAAGCATGGGATATTACAACAGGTGATAGCGATGTAGTGATAGGTGTTATCGATACCGGCGTTGACTACAACCATGAAGACCTTGCAGATAATGCATGGGTAAACCCAGGTGAAATCGCCGGCAACGGTATTGATGACGACGGCAACGGCTACATTGATGACGTTTACGGAATTGATACAGCAAACGGTGATACCGACCCTATGGACGATGATTCTCATGGTACGCACGTAGCTGGGACTATTGGCGCTGTGGGCGGAAACGGTATAGGTGTAGTTGGCGTAAACCACGATGTGTCTATCGCTGCCTGTAAATTCCTCGGTGCAGATGGAACGGGGTCAACCGCTGGCGCTATCGAATGTATTGATTACTTCACCGACCTGAAAGAAAACCGTGGCGTCAACGTAAAAGCTACGAACAACAGCTGGGGCGGTGGCGGCTACAGTGAAGCGCTAGAGACAGCTATTGAAGTGGCAGGCCAAGCTGGAATTTTGTTTGTTGCTGCAGCAGGTAACTCTGGTTCAGACAATGACAACGTCGACAACTATCCGTCTAACTATGTCACTACAACAAACAGTTTATTGGCAGTTGCAAGCCACACTCGAACTGACGGCGATAGCGGCTATTCATACGGTCTGGAAACGGTGGATATTGCAGCGCCAGGTACAGCTATTTTATCTACTATACCGGGCGACGGCTACGCCGCATACTCTGGTACATCAATGGCTACGCCACATGTTGCGGGTGCAGCGGCCCTTGTATGGTCATTAAACCCAGAACTGACGCCGTCAGAAATGAAAGAGCTGTTAATGACTACTGGTGAAACCAGTCTTTGGGCAGACGGGCGCACTGTTTCAGGCAACCGTCTTAATGTGCTAAATGCGTTAGAAGAAGCCGATCCAACCCCTGGCTTTAAACTAGGCATCACACCAGGCTCAGCGGAAATTGAGGCGGGTGAAGCTTATACCTTCACTATTGAAGTAGGCTCTATCGCGGGCTACGAAGAAGAAGTACAACTTTCTCTTGCCGAAGAAAGTGACATTGCTTATTTAAGTGCTAACACGGCAATGCCTGGCGACACCGTTACGCTAACAGTAGAAACCTCTGATGATACCCCTTGGGGCGCTTATAGCTTTACTGTTAATGGTGTAAGTGGCGAAATTGAAAAGTCTAAATCCGCCAACCTTTACGTTTACCCGCAAGGGCTAAACGAATTCCCTTACGCATATTCAGGCGATGCTGTACCTACGTTACCGAATGAAGAAGATCCAGATGATGTAGGCGTTGACCTAGTGATAAACGTACCGGATGACTTAACGGTGTTTGGTATGCAAGCCTCGGTAGATATTACGCATACATATAGCGGTGACTTAGTGCTATCACTCACTTCTCCACAAGGAACAACTACCGTTCTGCGCCAAAACCAAGGTGGTGGTACAGATGATATCGTTGAAAGCTACAACACTGATGCCTTTAACGGCGAAGTGGCTACCGGCGATTGGACCTTAAACGTGCTTGATACCTTTAACGGAGATAACGGTACCGTTAACACATGGAGCCTAGTAGTTACCGGTATTGGTGAAGTAGGACCAACACCGCCAAACTCTGCATTTACTTATGACGCTTCAGGTCTATCAGTGAGCTTTACTAACAATAGTAATGACGTTAATGACGACATTGTTAGCTACAGCTGGGACTTCGGTGATGGTGCGACTTCAACAGAAGAGAACCCAACTCATGTGTACGTAAGCACAGGCGCCTATGATGTAACCCTTACGGTTACCGACTCTGAAGGCCAAACTGGCGTTTCAACAGAGACAGTGTCGGTTTCAGACAGTAATATTGTTGCAGAAATTGACCGCGCTATGCTTTCTCGCTTCGGCTCACTACGTGTAGATTTATCTTACAGCGGCTCAATGGCTGATACTGTAATGATTTATCGCAATGGTGAACTACTTGAAGAAGTAAGCAATACTGGTCGTTATCGCGATAGAAGCCGTGGCGTTCAGCCTGGCGAATATACCTATATGGTGTGTGATGAAACGTCTGCTTGTTCAGCGCCGGTGACGGTAAACCTTTAATACCGCGTTTGGTATTGCTATTACACGCAAAGTGATTATTAGCACTTAAACTGCTAAACACTAAAGCTTAAGTAACTGCCGGCCATGGATAGGCCGGCTTTTTTCATGCGAAAAATAGAATACACCGTCAATCTAAGCCATCGGCTTATTCCCTATAAGCCAAATACAACGTAAACTTTATGCATTAAGATAATAATTTGATTTTTCCATGCACATACTCCTCATTGATGACCATGAGATTGTAAGGGACGGCATTAAAACTCTTATCGAGCAAGAGTATGGCTGGCACGTTGCTTACGCTGTAAGTTCATTGAGCGCACTCCCCGCCTTCGCATCTCTAGATGACATAGATGTAGCAGTTTTGGATATTTCCTTAGCTCAAGAAAATGGTTTTGATACCCTTATCAAAATTAAGAAAGAGGCGCCATTTGTAAAATGCTTGATGCTAAGCATGTACGATCACGTGGGTTATATTACTAAAGCGCTTGAGCTTGGCGCCGATGGCTACGTTACAAAAAGTGCCGCTACAAAAGAGTTAATGGATGCACTTGAATCACTAGAAAAAGATGAAAATTATCTAAGTTCAGATATCAGTAAAAAATTAGCGTTTGGCGATAAGCATCTGACTTCCATTCTTACAGAAAGAGAAAAGGAAGTTTTTTTACTACTAGCTAAAGGTTTCCAACCCAAACAAATTGCCTATCACATAGACACAGCGCCAAAGACAGTAATGGTTCACAGAACTAATATTTACAAAAAGCTGAATGTTACGTCTCAATTTGGCTTGCTTCGCATAGCATTAGAAACCGGATACTTAGATGTATCTGACGTCATCTATGACGACACCTTAGTCAAAGCAAATTAATGAATATCAGGCGGTATATCAACACTACCTATTTGATGATGGGTTTGATATATACCGGTCTATTTCATAGCGTATGGCTATTTAGCACCCAATTTGAAATTATATCAGGGACTGTGAGTTGGTATTTACCCGCTGGCGTTCGCTTGGCCGCATTTTTGTTATTACCGTTAGCAAGCTGGCCCTTATTGCTTTTTTCAGAAAAGTTAATCCACTTCATTTTATTTCATCCAGGGGGCGTTCTTGATAACACCGCCTTTTTAAGCGGAAGTGTTGGCTGGTATTTAGTGCACTTATTCATATCACCCGCGGTAGTTTGCGGATGTGTTTATGTCTTTAGACGCCGTTTTGCAGCACCTTATTTCGATAATGTCCGCAGTACCCTTGCCACCTTGGCATTCGGCATGCTGATAAGCGTAGCGCTAGGGGCAGTGTTTCTAGGCAGACGGGCTATTGAATTACAAACTGACGTAGCGGCTTTTCTTTCTATTTTGTTCGATTTCTCTCTTGGTGACTTTGTAGGAATTATCGTCCTTTGCCCCCTTCTATTTGCGCTATACACTCGCCAGTATATTAATAAAAACGAATCAACACTGTTTATAACCGTAGGAACATGGTTACTTACTTTAGTTTTCAGTAGTTATCTTTACTCTCAAAATATTAATATCAGCTATCAAATTAAATACCTTGCGGTATTTCCAGCCCTTTTCTTATCGTATCGCTATGCTGTGTTCGGTAGTGCGCTATCTTGTTTGTTTATTGGTATTACAGCGTTTGTGGTAGCCAGTCAGAGCGCTTTACCTCCCATTGAACATCAATTTTATATTTTAGCGCTATGCGTAAGCTGTCTCATCCTAGGGTCTTCTATTAACCAGTCGAGTAAGTTGAATAAAAAACTGGCCCGAAACAACGAAGACCTTGAAATTGCAGTGCAAAATGCACAAGCCCTCGCAGCCAAGCTAGTGGCAGTACAAGAAGATGAAAGAAAGCGTTTATCTCGCGATCTGCACGACGATTTTGGCCACCGCATCGTCGATTTAAAACTTCAGTTATCATTGGTTGACACAACCAAAGACCACGACATATTAATCGGCAAAATAGATGCTTTGTACCAGGCAATGAAAAAGAGCCTAGGCGGTTTACGCCCCTCTGGCATCGACACTCTTCCCATCGAGAGCGTGATCGAACGCTCCGACATCACAACTACGCTTAAGCGCGCAAAAATAGATTTTTCATTCAATCTTAGCGGTACGCCTATTGCTTTTAAGCCCGAGCAGAAAATACATATCTATCGCATAGTTCAGGAAGCGGTAACTAATAGCATCAAGTACGCTGATGCGAAGACACTTTCTATTGATATTTCCTATGAGTCGCAAAGTGCTACCTTCACTGTAGCAGATGATGGTGCGGGTATACCCGAAACCATTGAGGATTCAGTTAACGCTCAGCCCACACTAGGCCTGCTTTCGATGAAAGAGCGCGCTAAGTTGATAGATGGCACCCTCAATATAAACCGCGATTACCCAATGGGAACCGTGGTACGCCTTTCTATTCCTATAAACAAAATCCAATAACATTTTCTACAAACTCAATTTAAACATAAAATTGGACTTACCAATAACCATGATAACACTTGCATTATTGTCATTTTATTCGTTCTTGTTGACACTCTAACCACCCCCTTTCAAATTACAACCAAAAACAATAAAATTCAAACATTTATAGATAAGCAAAGTTTAACACCGCTATACATTTGAAGATAAATTTATAAAACCATGACAAAAAACACACAAAACAGGTAGACCAATTAATTTTATTAACCTAAGATTGGTTATACACAATGTAATACAACACAAAGAGTTATTGTTATGACGAAGAAAGTAGCACTGGTAACTGGAGCAACAGGCGGCATCGGATTTGAAGTTGCTAAAAGACTTGGCCAAGACGGTTTCATTGTTGTTTTAAATGGCATTGAAGACGATAAGGGCGCAGAGCGTGTAAAAGAGCTCAGCGACTTAGGTATTGAAGCAGAATACTATGGCTTTGACGTTACAAGCGATGAAGCCGTTGATAAAAACGTAAAAGCGATTGGCGATAAATACGGCAAGATCGACGCCGTCATTAATAACGCCGGCGGCCTTGGCGGACGCAGCCCAATGGAAGAGATGACAACAGAGTTTTATCGCTTTGTTATGGCGCTGAACCTTGATAGTGCGTTCTTCGTTTCTCGTGCAGCTATTCCTTATCTAAAGAAATCTGACAGCGGCTCTATCGTAAATTACACATCTAATGCTGGTTGGAACGCTGGTGGCCCTGGTGCGGGTATCTATGGTGTTTCAAAAGGTGCGGTACATACTTTGACCCGTGCACTTGCTAAAGAACTTGCACCAGCTGGTATTCGTGTAAATGCTGTTTCTCCTGGCACCATTGATACGCCTTTCCATGCGCAAATTAAAGCGACTAAGCCAGAAGTATTTGCTTCTTGGAAAGATAACATCATGCTTGGTCGCCTAGGACAGCCTGAAGAGGTCGCGTCTGTAGTGTCTTTCTTGGTAAGTGAAGATGCGTCATTTATTACTGCCGAAACCGTTCAAATTGGTGGCGGTCAGGCACTAGGGATTTAATCGTCACGATGTTTCCTGATAAACCACTTACAGAAGACAACCTGAAAACGCTTTCGAATACCCTGGTTAACGCACGCAAGCAAGCCACTGTATTAGAAACTTTTCCAGGTGATGTTCCGACAACTTTGGACGCGGCCTACCGCGTTCAAGACATGTCGCTTGAACAGTGGAACGACGAGATCACCGGCTGGAAAGTAGGCATGGTGATCCCCGAACTTCGCGATCAGATGGGCGCAGAGCGCTTAATGGGCCCAATTTTTAAAAAGGTTACCCATTTCATTGGTCGTTCCCACGCAGACGATGAATTCGTTGAGCTAGAAGTCTACGCAGGCGGTATGGTTGCTGTTGAAGCCGAACTGGTATTTGAACTGGGAGAAGATATTACGCCCGGTTCAATTGATACCAAGGGACCATTGAAACACCTAATCAAAGCTGTATATGCAGGCGTAGAAATAGCGAGTAGCCCTGTTATTGATTTAAATAGCTATGGCCCCACTGCCATCATCAGTGACTTTGGTGTAAACCAAGGTATGGTAATTGGCGCCCCTATCGCGTCGTGGGATACGGTGATTGAAAACATGCAGACATCTGTGTTCATTGATAAAGATCACATCAATACTGCACCATCAAACAACGTATTACGTGGGCCTATGGCGGCTGTAGCTTATTTAATTGACCAAGCTGCAGCGCGGAATATTACTCTTCCAAAAGGCTGTATGATCTGCTCAGGCGCTATTACTGGCGTACATGACACTGTGGCTGGTGCCACATCTACAGTCAGTTTCGAGGGTGTTGGGAATATCAACATGAAGCTGATCCCTGTATCAGCTTGAACCGACCTGCTAAAGCGGTAGTTTACTACGGTCAATTACCGCTTTTCTCTTTACTTTTTATGCTACATTGATGTTGATTTAACTACTATTTTGATCATTGTATGCAAAACACTTTCTTTGAACGTCAAGCCCAGTTGATTAAGCGCAGCTTAACCATAGCTACTTTTATAGCCGCTTTCTCTATCTTAAATGGCTGTGTCAGCACCCAAAATGAAAACCCTTATACTTATTCCCCTTCTTCCTCACCTTATCAAGACGTGGTTAACGCGCAGCAACGAGCTGTGGAGGAAAGCAAGTTGCTTCTGGTTGTCCTGGGAGCACAGTGGTGCCACGACAGTACAGGCTTAGCTGAGCGCTTCGCAACAAAAGAAATGGATCTTATTCTACGCGCCCATTATGAAACTGTATTTGTTGACGTAGGAACGCTTGAAGACAGAAGAAATATTACCGAGCGATTCAACTATCCGATTTACTACGCAACGCCAACTGTGATGGTAGTTGAGCCTAAAACCAGTGCTTTGCTGAACAGAACGACGATGGATATTTGGGGGCGGGCCGATAGCATCCCCTTATCAGAGTACATAACGTACTTTTCCCGTTTTCCTGCTATGACAGATGCGCAGAAAGCCCCATTCATTAATTGGAAAGCTACGGGTGAAGAAGCTGCCTATAACAAAGAACAGGCAATTAGGCTTCAAAGCGCGTATGACAAGCTTGGGCCGCTGCTTACACAAGATTTACAAGGTGATACTCCAGAAGGGCTTAACCAGCTATGGAAAGAAACCAAAGGCTTTCGTACTGAGCTACAACAAACACTCATTAAACGTGCTGAGCTCACGCTAGACGCTGCGAATAGCAACGGAGTAAACACCACGCCAGCGCTGCGCCATTACAACCCGTTTTCATGGGAGCATAACTAAAGCATTAGTTTTTAGTTTCTAAGGAACATCAAAAAAGGGCCTTTTATACAAAAGGCCCTTTATCAATTAACCATAGCTTTATTGATAAAATATAACTATTTACGCTTTTGCGCTGTTGGAAGTCCTATTACTAGTCGAACTGTTGGACGGGCTGTTTCTGCGCTTAGCAGGTCGTCTAGCAGCATTACCTTCGCTTCCTGAGTGTCTTTGACCTGCAGGTTTACCGCCGCCACTGTTACGAGTATTTGGCTTGCCCCCGTGAGAGCTACCATTTCCACTACGGTTGCCCTGTCGTTGTCCCGCTTTCTTATTACCGCCAGTTGACTTCCCCGCACCGCTCTCACCTTGTGATGCTTTAGGTTTTTTCGGTTTTTTGGGCTTTTTCGGCTTAGAAAGCGTGGTAACAGGTACTTCTTGCTGAGGCTCAAAACCTTCAAGGGTTTTGCGAGGGAGCAGCTTTTGAATGAGTGTTTCGATATCTTTTAGGTTCTGTAACTCTTCGGCAGAAGCAAACGACCAAGCTTGTCCACTCGCTCCTGCGCGCCCAGTACGACCGATTCTGTGAACGTAGTCAGCCGCTGTGTTCGGCAAATCCAGGTTAACCACTATCGGCAGTTCGCTGATATCTATACCGCGTGCAGCGATATCGGTAGCCACCAGAACTTTAATCTCGCCACTTTTAAAATCAGCAAGGGCTTTAGTTCTTGCCCCCTGACTTTTGTTTCCGTGAATGGCTGCACTTGGAATTTTCGAGCGAGTCAGCTTTTCCGCAATTCGGTTAGCGCCATGCTTGGTACGGCTGAAAACCAATACTTGCTGCCACTTTTGCTGTTTAATCAAACAAATCAGCGCAGTCGTCTTTTTAGACTTATCAATGGTCACCAAGTGCTGCTCGACAGCGTCCACCGTTGTATTGGCAGGGGCGGTAGAAATACTTACAGGATCACGAGTTATCGTTTTCGCCAGCGCTGTAATTTCATCAGAAAATGTGGCTGAGAAAAGTAGGCTCTGACGCTCCTGTGGCAATAGCTTCAATACCTTTTTGATGTCGTGAATAAAGCCCATATCAAGCATTCTATCGGCTTCATCTAATACCAATACCTCAAGCTGTGAAAACTTCACGGCGTTTTGCTGATACAAATCGAGTAATCGTCCAGGGGTCGCAATTAGTACGTCCACGCCCTTACGAAGCTTCATCATTTGAGGGTTTATGCCCACACCACCGAATACCACAGCGGTCTTTAATGGTAAAAACTCACTAAATGCTCGAATGCTTTCTTCCACCTGAGCAGCAAGCTCGCGAGTTGGTGTTAAGATAAGCGCGCGAACATTATTGCCAGATACTGGCTTGCCAGACATCAGTCTTTGTAAAATAGGAAGTCCAAATCCCGCGGTTTTCCCTGTTCCCGTTTGCGCAGCCGCCAGCACATCCTTTCCTTGCAATACTTCTGGTATTGCCTTTTCCTGGATCGGTGATGGCGTACTAAACCCTCGTTTTTCAATAGCTTTTAACAAGGGTTCAGCGAGCCCTAATTGGGTAAATGACATTAATAAACTCCTGTCATAGGTATTTATAAAAAGTTGCATACCGCAAAGGTATAAGCGTTAGTGCTTTATTGCTAACCGTGGGGGGTTATAGATTACTGGGAAAACCTAAAGAGACACGCCATTGCCAACTTGGCTTATTGGTGTTTGACATCAAGAAAAGAACGTAGGTGTTTACTCTTACAAATTGCGTGCGGAGTCTACCACTAAACACCTTAGGCCACCAGCGCATTTTTTGTTCAAAAGACATCTAAATAAAGCATAGCTCTACCCCTTCATACAATTTCAATCTAATTACTAATTAAGAAATGACGAAAACCGTCTATACTAGATTTGTGAATAGGTGACGGTCCTTTCCTACATTTTATTCAAAGTCGTTACTGCGATCCCATTCAACTTAAAAGAGCATTTTTTGAAAAGTCTTAGGTCAGAGATATCCTTCAATACACTTGCATCTATCGCTATAGTCAGTGCCCTTATTATCGGCCTGTCTATTTATGTTTATGAAAAGCTTTATATTGAATTTGTCTCAGAAGAGGTCGACGCATTAAGCGTAAACATGGCTGTCGATCTCATTGACTATATAGAAGAGCCATCCGGCAGTTTCAATCAAACGGAAATTCTGCTTCGCTTAGATGAATATGAATATGCTGAAGCAGCTTATATTTTCAGTAATAGCGGTACGCTGTTGAATCATTATGTGGGTCCTGCAGGTTTTGAAGGGAGGCTCACTAAACCGCAAGAACAAACGTCCTCGCAGCTCAGAGGGACCAACATTGATCGTAATATCGCGACGCTACCCATTGGCTTACATCGCACTTCTAGCAAAGTAATAGTAGTAAAAACAGTGGGCGAAGACGTTTTTCCGTTGGGAAAACTTGCCCTGGTCTTCAATCTTGAAGAAGCATTAAAAGTAAGTCGGCAACGATACATTATTTTGGTCACGCCTTCCGTGGTACTTCTCATTATCATCTCGTTATTTGTATCATCACGAGCGCAGCGCAGAGCAATGCGTCCGCTAAACACCCTAATTAAAACAATGGACAGTGTCGTGGATGACAACGCTTACGATGTCAAGGTTGAGGAAGTAGACAAAGAGGAAATGCTTGCTTTGTCTCGAGCCTTTAACAATATGATGGAGAATATAAAAAACCAGTCTGAAGCGAACCGGCAAAAAAACGAAATGCTAGAGAAGCAACAATCTCAGATGGAGCGGCTTGCTAATTTCGACACCTTAACAGGGCTGCCTAATCGACAATGCTTAATGAAGCTTTTATCAAATGAACTCGCTATAGCGCAGAAGAATGCTCACGAACTGGGTTTGTTGTTTATCGATTTAGACGGTTTTAAGACTATCAACGATTCGTTTGGGCACGACACGGGAGATAAGTTTCTCCTTCATATCAGTTTGTTGATGGACAGTACACTTGAGGATAACTGCACACTGGGGCGTTTAGGCGGTGACGAGTTTATTGTTATTGTACCCGAGCTTACATCCCCTAGTTTTTTAGAAGAAACAGCGCTAAAACTCGTAGAAGCAGTATCTCAACCTCATATCATTAACCGGCTGAGGCTAGACTCAAGTGCTAGCATAGGTCTTGCACTTGCAAGTGACTGTGAATACTCACTAACCAACCTCATAACTAACGCTGATGTTGCCATGTATAAAGCTAAGGACGATGGCAAATCTAGATTTGTATGGTTTACCGATGAAATGCTGGCGCATACGCAGCGCAAAATACTCATATCTACTCGCATTACTGAAGCTCTTGAAAACGATGCGTTTTACCTAACTTATCAGGCTAAAGTAGACTCAGATAAGAACATAACTGGGTTTGAGACTCTGCTTCGCTGGCAAGACGAAGTGTTAGGTCCAGTTTCGCCTGCTGAGTTTATTCCTATTGCAGAGCAGACTGATAAAATATCACAAATAAGCCTATGGGTATTAAAACAACTTCGCTACGAATTTCCAGTACTCCTTGAAGCCTTTGGCAGCCACTTAGTTATATCGGTGAACTTGAGCCCCCACGATTTAAATAACCACAATGTCACGCAATTTTTACTGCATGAATTAGATAATGGTAGACTCCCCGCTTCAAACTTAGAAATTGAAGTTACGGAATCTGCATATATAAACAATTTCAATGCGGCGAACCCGTTTTTTGCATCGCTGAAGCAATTAGGCTGTAGACTTGCCCTTGATGATTTCGGTACAGGCTACTCTTCTCTGAGTTATTTAACGCAGTTTGATATAGACACACTAAAAATAGACCGAAGTTTTGTAAACAAAATAGGTGAATCTAAGCAATCAGAAATGATTACCAAGACTATTATTGATATGGCTAAAAGCCTGAACTTTTCGGTGTGTGCAGAGGGTGTTGAAACGCAAGAGCAAGCCAACTTTCTAATACGCCAAGGGTGTAACACGCTTCAAGGTTATCTTTACAGTAAACCAATTCCACTGATGGCATTGGTTAATAGTACTACAAAGCAATCACAAAGCTCTTAAGATTAATGATTGCTTAAAGACTTCGATAAACCACCTTTACGTTTTCAGGTAGTACTGTTCCAGAGGGAACATAACCTATCGCACCTTCAGTATTTGTTACGTGTTCAAGCAAGGCGTTTGAATTATTGAACTCGATTGGCCGTTTTTGACGTCCACTAAAGCGCATCTGTGCCCAATAGGATTGAATTCGTGATTCGGGCAAAGCAATTATCTTGGTATTGAAAATTGCTCGCGCTCTATTGCCAGGGCTCATAGCTACGGGTATTAATGCATCGTCGGAAGATGTTCCACTGCTCATGAAAAGGTTGCGCACTTCCGCTTTTGTTAGTGCGAAATTTTGACCAGGAAGGTTTGCAACGACCCAAATGCCATCTTGGGCAACGGCTATACGAGAACAAAGTAAGAGAAAGAAAATGAGCAAGTATTTTTGCATTAAAATACCCACTCTACTGCCACTTGATACAGGGCCGCATTTCTATCGAAACTACTCTCTTTTATGTCGTAAAACGATGTTTTACCTTCTTTACCATCAAGAATCGACAGCTCAGCTTTAAGTGCAATATTGGTTTTCACATCCCACCTACCGCCAAGAGTCCAAGTATCAAGATCATCCGTCGGAAAAAAGCTATTTAGCTGCTCGACTGCGAAATAAAGCTGATCGAGTTCAGGCGACACACCTACAGGTATTACATTGTCGATGGTATTGAGTGATTGTCTGGATGAAGCATAAGTTAAGTGTAAAAGAACCTCTTCAAAATAGTAGCCATATGAAACATAAAAACTTTCTAAATTCGCAAGTACATCAATATCAGACGAGACCTTCATCCACTCACCGCTTACATACCAACTAAGCGTGTCATAGCTGGCGCCCAGTAAAAAAGAGCCCGCGCGATCGTTGATATCAAACTGTTCAGCTATGGAGTCAAATCCAGCAGCTCTAAGTCCCTGAACAAGAGGCGCAATTTCATCGATAGTTGTTTCAACTTTAGGCGCATTAACACTGGCTGCTCTTAGCTGCAAGCCACCATAGTTGACTTCAATAACGCCGCCGAATAAGTTTTTCACTTCAACATCTACGTTGATACCGCTTGAAGCTAGCGCATCTTCATACTTTCCGTAGTAAGCCTCAAAATCAACTACAACATCGCCAAAAGACCTTCTCAACCTAGCATTACCACCTTCATACTGAGAGAACAAATAACTACTGTAGAGTTGCTGCGGTGCATTAATCCATGGATAGGCAAACCCAACATCAATAACATCAGAATACTTTAAAAAAGGCGTGCGCAACCGGCCAACATTAATTTGAAAACTTTCACTAGGTGCATAGGTTAAATACAGCCACTCTATACCTGACTCTCTATCGTCGTCGGTATGCAAGAGAAGTTGAGCGGACGCTGAGAACGATGATGAGTAGGAATAGTCAGCCTGCAAAGCAACAAGAGATTTTTCAGAAAAGCTGATGCTGTCGTCATACCCTTCATAGGTAGCTTTTTTTGTATCTAGTTGACCTGCAACCGCCCTTGCAAAACCTGAAAACTCAAGTTCATTAGCACGGCTTTCGGCGACAGACAAAAGTAGGGCGGCTGCAATGGTGAAAGGCAGCACTATCAATTTGATCATAGTCACGTTTTCATTCTGATTGTATAAAGCTAGCGCCACTGCGTTGTATGCGCGAACTATTTCACTAATGATAGCTCGGTTAAGCTATAACACCAATTAATACGCTGAAAAATCAAAAAGCTGGCGAATGTGCCAGCTTTTTAAGGAATGAAAATTAGGAAGGTGTCGCGTTCGCTACACTTGCGAACATGCCTCTGTGATGAGGTCCCACTGTTTATCTGCTACCCATTGAGGTTTCGCAACCCAAGTACCGCCTGCTGCAAACACATTACCTAGCGACAGATAGTCGTTGAAATTCTCTGGCGAAACGCCTCCCGTTGGACAGAACTTTGTATCTTTAAATAAACCACCTACCGCTTTCAGGAAAGACGCACCACCTGACAAAGATGCTGGAAACAGCTTCATTTCTCTGAACCCGTGTTCCCGTGCTAACACGATATCTGATACGTTCGATACACCAGGCAGTACAGGTAAACCTGAGTCTACTAGCATAGTCAGCAGGCGCTCGGTTACCGCAGGCGTCACGATAAAATCCGCTCCAGCATTGATAGCGGCATCTAAAGATGCTTTATCGATTACGGTACCAGCGCTAACTATCATATCTGGCAGCGCCTCTTTAATAGCTGTAATGCATTTCGCTGAATTTTGTGAACGCAATACAACTTCAACTGTGTTAAGGCCCGCAGCTGACATTGCTTTCGCAATGGCCACACCGTCTTCTACATTATCGGCTTGAATGATTGGGAGCAGGGTTTGGCCGCCCATAATGTCTGATATTTTTTTCATGGTTTGTCTCTTGTAATACGAGGGGCGGATGCCCTTATAAGTTCGATATAGTGTTTTATTTGGTATTTGAATACTTCGCTTTAACTTACTTAAGCGATAGATGTCACTAGGTCTGCATAGGCCTTTTTATCTACAATGGCGCCAGGGTGCTGAATCACAAAACCTGCACACTTAGCGGCTTTGTTTACGCAGGCCTCAGGACTCTCGCCCGTAAGGTACGCCCCTAGAAAAACACCGTTAAAGGCATCACCAGCAGAGGTAGTGTCAACAACATTAGTAACGGGGGTTAGCCCTACTTCTGAAACCTCTCCGCTTTCATCCACTAGCGTTATAGCGCTTGCGCCATTTTTAATAACGAGCTGCTTAAATGAGAAAGGCGCTAAAAAGTTTATGATCTCTTCTACCGTTTCAAACCCATACAAGAAGTTGAAGTCTTCTAATCCAGGTAACGCAACATCTGCAATTTCAAACGCTTTTTCATACAATGCAGTGGCATCATCCCTACCCTTCCACAGGGCTGGCCGATGATTCATATCAAAAACAATTTTGGTTCCACTTTCTTTAAGCGTTGCAAGTAAACGCCAAAACTTTGGTAAGTCTTCAGTATTTAAAATAGCGAGTGAAATGCCCGAAAACAGCACTAAGTCTAACGCTGTCATCGACGCTTTATCGTCATCAGTAATTAAAGACATCAAGCACTTCGCAG
Source organism: Alteromonas sp. ABH4_454 (assembly GCF_056311775.1). Lineage (NCBI taxonomy): Bacteria > Pseudomonadati > Pseudomonadota > Gammaproteobacteria > Alteromonadales > Alteromonadaceae > Alteromonas > Alteromonas sp. ABH4_454. The sequence goes on from NZ_CM149972.1 coordinate 4,532,091, forward strand.
CAGAATCATTTCTCCAGTAAGTAAAAGAGCGCTCGCCTTCTGCATCGGTATAAATTTTATAAAGCCCAATATGCTTTTCTGGATGGGAAAACATGAAGCGTGTATTAATCGACTCGCTTTGCGCAAAGTCGAGCATCTCTTTTGAAAGCGCGTCACTGCCTACTGCACTGACAAAGTAGCTATCTAATTGAGGAAACGTGCGCTTTAGATAAACGGCAGAATTGAAGGTATCGCCAGCAAACCCTTCTTCTAATACACCGTTTACTTTTTTAAGCTCGGCCATGCACTCACCAATAAAACCAACTCTCATATCATCCACCCTACGAACTCGTAGTCTTTAATTGTTACTGTAATTACTTTCGTTACATAAGTTGCGCGCTAGTTTGAGCATTTTTACTCAGAGCAGCGACATTCGTCTTTCGCTTTCAAGAAATCGACAATGTCGATGCCTTTTTTATTTTTAAATGTATTGCCGCTATGCGATGTTTGCGGCTCGCCAACGGTATGTTCAATTTTGACTGGCGCACTTGCGCTAAACTCGTTATTTCGAATCTGTGTTTTTTGTACACCGTGAAGAAAGATGCTTGCTTTACGCTTGTTTCTTTTACCCAAACCTACATTCGTCAAAACGTTCTCAGCTATCGTTACCTTGGGCCCAAAAGTACTTTCGTCGGTGCCACCGCGATAGATAAGTGCTAGTGCCCCTTCAACATCGCTAAATGTGTTGTTTTCTAAATTCAACACTTCAACGTTGTAGATACCTAAATCATCTTTTTCTTTGTTTAACGCAAGTACGTGACCAGTGATAGTGTCGAATTGGCTATTAGTGATAGATAACAAAGTCGCAAAGCTTCGGGCGCCTGCCGAAAAGAAGTGATAGCTATGGTTTATGTCTAGGTCAGTTACTGTCACCCTATCCATTGTGAATCGGTAATTTGTTAACATGCCCCACTTTTTAGTGCGGATGAATGTATTTCCAGCCGCATCTGGTGCATCACTACCTGAAAGCGTTATGTCTTCAATTTCCAGTGAACCATTGTCACTTATTTCAAAAAGTGCAGAGCGCTGAGGACGGATAATGACTTTTGCGTTTCTGCTTGCTTTTACAGAGAGAGTTTTAGTTACCTTAACAATTTTTTGCTCGCTATATACGCCATCATTAAGTATAAGAACATCACCATCATTCGCTTTCGCGACCGCTTCAAAAAGCGAATTTACACCTGGCTCTACAGTAATTTCATCTCCTGAACCAAACGGCGTTTCGTATTCTTTTTTCTGATACCAACTTGGCCCTACCTCTGCTTTTTGAAGTGGCTTAACGCTGTCGTCCGCCCCTACTTTCATCTCCTCCGAAGAAATACTGTTCGATGAAGATAGCTGTATATCGCTTCGCTTCGTAAAGCCTTTTTCAATCTGACTTTCTACGCTGTAGTTAGCCACATTGTTGATAAATGCTATACCGCTAATGTCATCAAAAAAGCTAAATGTAGTAGGCACCATTTTAGCGATAACAAGGTTGTTAGCAAAAACACTATCCACAGGTGGCGCTGAACGCTCTTCATCTGCTCCAGCAGCCAATTGAATGTGTGAAACGTCAATGAAAGTGTTGTGATGTATGTTGGCATTTTTTACTTGGTGGTAGCGATTTTGAGGTGAGTTGGGCACGCCATTCATTACTGTAAACCCACTGCCAAAGCGGTAGCCAGTAAGCCCTTTAAACACGTTATTTGCTACTTCTTGATCGGCATTAATGACGCGTACTCCACCCGTATTTGGAACACCATTACCCAGAAACACGTTATTGGTGATTGTGTTACCGTTGCCATGCCTTAGCGTTAGCGTTCCGCGAGACTCAATGAAGGTATTGCCATGAAGAACGTTGCCACCCGATTTAACGCTGATAATTTCAACTTCGCCATTACATCGGTCAAACACATTGTTTTCGACTCGGGTAAAAGAGTTTTCAAGTGAATAATGGCTGGTACCAATTCTTAAGGTTTCTCCACCATTTGAACCTAACTCAGGTCGGAAGCCAAAATAGTTATTGTCTATTTTGTGATAGTTTTCTACGCTATCTTTTGAATCTAACCTTACTGCGACCGTTACACCTCGGTTTCGCTTGCCTGCTAAGTACGAACTATCTAGCCTGTTATGCTTTCCATACAGCGCAACCCAATAGTCACTTTCAAATTTGTCTGGCTTAGAATAGTCTTCGATTACGACTTCAGTGACGCGGGTATAATTCGCGAGTTCGTCCTTACTCGTTCTATAGCTAATTACTGAACCTGATGGAGAATAGCCGTCTTTAAATACAAGCCCAGATACAATTAAGTGGCTCCCCGCAATAGATAGGTTTGATTGACCAGAGAGAATAACACCGCCTTTGCTTTGCGCTCTCAATGTAATTGGCTCTTGCTCACTTCCTTGCGCTTTGAACTTAATTTCAAAATCATGGTAAGTACCATTTTTCAGTACGATATCGTCGCCAGGGACTACTTTCTCTAACGCGTTGAGGTAGCTTTTCTTAGAGTCAACTAAGTAGTCTTCGGCGTATGCCGTTGTATTAAACGCCAAGAGCGTAATAATTCCGATCGCTGACTTACAGATATTTGCTACTTTCATACTTTCCCCATTTCGCTGGCAAGATCTTCGGTGATATCTACCGTGATAGTGCCACTGACCTTGCTAAATCGTATAAATCGCACATAAATTGCCAATCTTCTTTTGCAAAAACGCAATTATGCTGTTATTTATTTGTTACTGACTGTTTTAGAATCTAACCAATAAACAGACCAAAAACAACCAATTTATTTTACCAATAACAATAAAATGTATTACCAATTGAAAGAACTTTTCTGCTCATAAAGTGTTTCAAAGCACACTACTCGGGACTTTGCGCTTTATGCTAGTTTCGATATACAATGGTCAGATAGAATTAATTTACCAATTGTCTCTTCTTTTTAGGTAAGCAACAGGCAAACAAGGGCTGTAAATATGAAGACTCGTCGTCTCTTCTGGAGCATAGTTGAAAAACTTGAAGCGCTAATCGACCAAGGAATTTATCCTGAAGGTAGCCGCTTACCCGCAGAAAGGGAACTCGCGGAGACGTATAACGTTAGTCGCCCTACTATCCGTGAAGCCATTATCGCGCTGGAAGTACGAGAGCGTGTAGAAGTAAAAACCGGTTCTGGTGTATACGTCTTGCATCAGAAAAAACAAGGCCAAGCAACCAAGCCAATCAGCGCATTTGAGCTTACCCAGGCGCGCGCGCTTGTTGAAGGTGAAGCTGCTGCGCTTGCTGCCGCAACTATTTCAGATGAAGAGTTAGAAGCGCTAAAACAAACCTTAGTTGAGATGCAGACTCCTCAAAAAGCCGACGAGGCAGACCAGCGCTTCCATCAGATTATTTCTCAAGCGACACGAAATAACGCCATTATGCTTTCAGTTGAAAATTTATGGGAATTGCGAAGAACTGTCCCTCAGGTTATATCTGCCTACAGCGATGTGTGCTCACAAGGTGAAGAGCAAAGGCTGAGAGAACATACGCTTATCTATGATGCTATTGCTAGTAAGGATACCGCAGGCGCAAGGCGAGCAATGCATCAGCACTTTAATCGCCTTATCAACGCCCTTTTTGATGCGAGCGAGGCAAAAGCGCTAGAAGAGATAAAACGTAAAACTGATGAAACGCGTGGGCTTTATTCTATCGCTCATCTTAGACAGTAATTACGACTACGTACTTTTCTTATTACAAAATAAAACAGGCTTCTTATTTCTAAGAAGCCTGTTTGCTTTGTAGGGTACTCTTGAGAGTAACTGTTTTTATTATCTTTGCTTCAAAGCGCAAAACAAAAACTGCGGTTTGCCATTAAGTTTACACTCTTCAACATGCCGATTTTCGTATAAGCGCATAGATAAGCTAGTCCACACTCTGCTTAAACAAGCAGCAGAAAACAAATCCATATTACAATTCGACCTTACCAGATGTCAACCAATTATTATTACCAATAATTGGGAGGATTTAATTTTTCTATCTAGTCGACAAAATTAATTCGGTAGGAATATCATCTTTGCTTGAGCCTTCAACTGTCACAAAAACAAAAAAATGCTCTATTTCAATACAATAAAGTCAACCCATACCGATTAGTATATATCTGAAAGGTTATATCGAGTTAAGTCCATCCTCTATTCGCTGTAAAAACAGCCGAAATCTGTATGACCAGTGATGAATAAACAATCGATATATGTTGATTCGGTGAAAAAAGCTTTACCCTAGTTGATAATAAAGATAAAAAGCGCGCAGGGATTCCACGCTCATTAAGCAACACCCGCACTTACGTTGCGCGGTAATTAAATTAAGTAGAACACATGAATGTTGATAGTTTAACCCAGCACTTCGAAGAGAAATTGGCGTTAGTCAAAGCGTCAGTAATGTCTGATAGCTTTATTATCCAGCTTACAACTATCGCGGTAATATACTGCGTAGCGTTTTTACTTGCCAAGCAGGTAAAAAAGCCTTTTAAGTTTACTCGAGAAAAGCCACAGCAAGGCGCACATACCATGCACGGCTTTCTATATAATCTTGGCGAGGCACTGTTTCCACTTATCACTATAAGCTTATTAAAGCTTACCACTGTGTTAGGTGCGCAATTTCAGTTCGACGCATGGCTACTGGAAATTGCAGTGGTCGTAGCGCTTATGCTGTTCGTAAACTCTTTAATCATAGGCTTCGTTGAAAATAAAACCATCGCTGCGTTTATGCGTTGGATAGGCCTCCCTATCCTGTTTTTACATCTTATAGACGTGCTTCCCCTCATTACGTCAGCTTTAGAGTCGATAGCAATATCAGTGGGTAATGTTGAAATTTCTGCGTATGGCGTAACAAGAGTCTTATTGTTTGGTGGTTTGCTGTTCTGGCTCGGTCGCAGCTCTAATGCGATAGGGCAAGATATTATTCGAAACCACAAATCGCTTGATGTATCTACCAAGGAAGTGTTCGCCAAACTGTTTGAAGTAGCTCTGTTCTGTATTGTGTTTCTTCTATTACTTAACGTTATGGGCATTAACCTTACCGCATTAGCCGTTTTCGGCGGAGCCTTGGGTGTGGGTTTAGGCCTAGGCTTGCAGTCTATTGCTTCAAACTTTATCTCCGGCATTATTATTCTGTTGGATAAATCGTTGACCGTTGGCGATTTCGTTGAATTGGAAGACGGGCAAAAAGGTATCGTTAGAGAGTTTAAGATGCGCTATGCCGTGTTAGAAACCTATGACGGCAAGGACATCCTAGTCCCAAACGAGAAGTTTATCAGTTCTTTGCTGATAAACTGGACGCATAAAGATCCTAAGCAGCGTTACCGTATCGATTTTTCGGTGGCCTACAAAACAGATATACGCGCAATGGTAGAAATCATTAAGGAAGCGGTATCAGAGCACCCGCAAGTTATCAGTGGCGACAATATCCCTTTTGAAGAACTACCGGACTGTGAAATAGACAGTTTTGGTGACTCTGGCGTAAACATGTTTGTCGAGTTTTGGATGGAAGGTGTAGACGATGGCAAGAACCGCGTGGGGGGTGATTTGCTGCTTACTGTCTTTGAAACACTACGTGAGCACGATATTGAGATCCCTTTCCCTCAACGAGAAGTTCGGGTTATCAACGAGCAAAGTATGAATATCCGAAATACCACGCCATAGCGCTTAAAGCGTATACTAAGGTGTGCATACTAAAACCGTACCTTCGCGCTGATTAGAACCTGGCGCGAAGGGTATCCCACTGCCACTCCTGAGCAAACAGGCCTAGCGTGTTAACAAACTTTTTATAGTCTTCTTTACCCATTGCAGACGCCACCGTTTTTAACTGAGATTTCGCCTTTATAGCTTTAACCTGAAGCAACTCTAACCGTTTATCGGCTTTTGAATCGAAGTTTTCACTAATAATAGCGTTCGCTTTATCGGTAGCCTCCCATGCGGAGATCACATAACCCACCAGCTTAATGTAAACCCCGACCATACCCTTTCTTTCGAAAACGTCCTCGAACATAGAGCCAGATAACAATTTATGAAAGCTTGCTTCTGTCTCAAAGGCAACAAATGACTCTGCGTTTTTGAGCTCTTTTAACACATTGTGCAGAAGTTTTATGTGAGCGGCGGAATTAATAGCATTGTCATTTAATGCATTAATATCCTCACTTAGCATTTCTAAGTTTACCAAGGTTCGTTGAAGGCTAGCCATCGCGATATTTGTCTGTTGAGGCGTAAAGTAAAGATTCAGTGTATCGAAATAAAGAAAGCTTTGCGACGCTCCCAAGGCCATTTTAGCTACATTAACAATTTATAAAGTACTTTGAGTTCAGCATAGAAAAAGGGCGCCGAAGCGCCCTTTTAAACTTTGATACTATCGCTAACAAGTTCGCGATAGCAGACTCGCTTTATCTATTTACCTAAGCTGGCATTTAGGTCATGACGTAAGTCAAAGCGGTCTAGCGTCATCACTTTAGTCCATGCACCCACAAAGTCTTCAACAAAACGTTTCTTCGCATTGTCGTAAGCATAAACTTCGGCTACGGCACGCAACTCACTGTTCGAACCAAAGATGAGGTCTACAGGTGTACCTGTGTACATAACTTCACCAGTGCTTCTATTCACGCCTTCATATACCGATGGATTGTCAGTTTTTCTCCACTTAACGCCCATATCAAGTAGCGTCACAAAGAAATCATTGTTAAGCGTGCCTACTTCGTCAGTAAATACACCGTGTTTGACATCGCCTACGTTAGCCCCTAATGAACGTAACCCACCTAATAATACGGTCATTTCAGGTACCGTCAGGTTTAGTTGATCAGCTTTGTCTACCAACATGTCAGTTGGCGAACGATAGCTACCTTCAGCGTTGTAGTAGTTTCTAAACGCGTCAGCTGTCGGCTCTAGCAAAGAAAATGAGTTAACGTCTGTCTGCTCTTGAGTTGCGTCTGTACGACCTGGTACTACAGGTACAGTCACATCAACACCCGCGTCAGCCGCTGCTTTTTCGATAGCTGCAGCACCACCAATAACAATCAAATCGGCAAGTGACACTTTCTTCTTAGAGAACATGCGCTCGTTGTAGTCTTCCTGTAGCTCTTTAAGCTTAGACACTACAGCTTTTACTGTCTCTGGCTCATTAGCTTCCCAGCTCATTTGTGGCTCTAGCGCGATACGTGCGCCATTTGCACCACCACGCAGGTCTGAAGCACGGAAACTTGCCGCCGCTGCCCACGCTGTTTTTACAAGCTGCTGAACCGTAAGGCCACTTTCTAAGATGTCTGCCTTAAGCTTTTTAACGTCTTTAGCAGAAATCATTTTGTAATCAGCTTTAGGCACAGGATCTTGCCAGATAAAGTTTTCTTCTGGGATATCGTTACCTAGGTAACGTGCTTTTGGCCCCATATCACGGTGTGTTAGCTTAAACCATGCTTTAGCGAAGGCCGTTTGATACTCTTTAGGATCAGCCAAAAAGCGTTCGGCAATTTTGCGATACTCAGGATCGTATTTGAGCGCTAAGTCCGCTGTAGTCATTACAGGTGGATTTTTCTTACCTTCCACGTGTGCATCTGGCACTGACTTGTGAAGCGATTCATCAGTAGGGACCCACTGAATGGCACCGGCTGGGCTACGAGTTTGCTTCCACTCAAAACCTAGTAGGTTTTGAAGGTATAAGCTTGTCCATTTAGTCGGCAACTGTGTCCACGCCCCTTCTAAACCACTGGTTACTGTGTCTTCAGCATTACCCTTACCACAGTTATTTTTCCAGCCTAGACCTTGCTCTTCTAAGCCTGCGCCGCCAGGCTCAGCTTCTAAACAGTCAGCAGGTTTGTGCGCACCGTGCATTTTACCGAATGTATGACCACCAGCAATTAGCGCTACAGTCTCTTCATCGTTCATCGCCATGCGACCAAATGCAGTACGAATGTTTTTCGCTGATCCCATTGGATCAGGTACACCTTTAGGACCTTCAGGGTTAACGTATATTAGGCCCATGTGCGTGGCACCAAGAGGACGCTGAAGCTTGCCGTCGCGCTCTTCACGGTCACTAGCTAGCATTTCTACTTCCGGTCCCCAGTACACCATATCTGGTTCCCAGTCGTCAGTACGACCACCTGCAAAACCATAGGTATCAAAGCCCATGTTTTCCATGCCTACTGTTCCGGCAAGGATCATCAAGTCGCCCCAAGATAAACTTTCACCGTACTTTTGCTTAATTGGCCAAAGTAGGCGACGTGCCTTGTCTAAGTTGCCGTTGTCAGGCCAGCTGTTAAGCGGGTCAAAACGCATTTGACCACCATCACCGCCGCCGCGACCGTCTAGAGTACGGTAGGTACCTGCACTGTGCCATGAAAGACGGATAAAGAAAGGACCGTAGTTGCCAAAGTCTGCAGGCCACCAGTCTTGAGATGTGGTAAGCAGTTCGTTTACGTCTTTTTTGACTTCATCAAGGTCAAGTTTTGCAAACGCTTCAGCGTAGCTAAAATCCTCACCTAGCGGGTTAGAACGGTTGTCATGATCTCGAAGTGGTGAGAGGTCGAGTTGGTCAGGCCACCAAAACTGATTCGTCTTCGCTTGGAAAGCTTTAGTCATCCCTGTGCCTTTAGCACCAGCGGGCTTACTTATCTGATCATTGGCAATAGCACCTGACGCGCCTAGCGAAAGCGCCACTAGCGCCGATAACGTAGTTTTTTTAAACCTATTTAAAGTCATGGTCTTTTCCCATCTGAGTTTGTTTTAGTTATCACGTGATAGACACTTCTAAGTGCCACCACTTGTTAACATTTTGTTTACCTCATAAGCCGTTAAAAGATAGACACGCTTACGCAATATTTACAGTTGATAAAATGAATTCAAATGATTGGAAAATCTAATCAAAATAAATTTGTTAAATTTCAATATCTTAATAATCTTATCAATTATCAGCGCCATCACTGTCCAAAATATAGTCGATGAATTTCTAGCCGCAACGCATATTTATGAATCTCTTTCAGACGCTAGGAAAAATTTTCTTACGGTGTTTGCCCGTAGTTTTTACTACAAATCGAAAATGCCTAAATAACAAACAATTATGTGACCACATCTGTAAATTTTGCTCTAGTTTGAAATGAATACTGAAATTTCTACCATGGCACAGCAGTTGAAACAGAAAGTGTGTAATCAGGACACGTCGGCTTCAAGTGAGAAGTCGATGATTTATTAAGAAGTAATGAGGATGAACTTATGAAAAACACACTTAAAACACTTTCTGGACTTGCTGCTGTTGCCTCTATTAGTGCGATGGCATCGTTCGGCGCACACGCTCAGTCCAATCAAATTGAAGCAAAAGACAGTGGTTTTTATGTAGGTGGTAATTACGGTTACCTGCGCGTTGAAGGCGAAGATGATTTCGATGACGACAAAGACGTATGGCAAGGTCTTGTAGGCTACAAGTTTAACGAATGGGTCGCTATTGAAGGTGGCTATATCGATTTTGGTGACTACGGTAACGACATTGCAGGTGCTGAAACAGATGGTTATACAGCCGCTATTAAAGGTATCCTTCCGCTAACCGAACGCTTCTCTCTTTATGCTAAAGCAGGTCAGCTATGGTCTGAAACAGAATACAACTTTGCGGGTGTTTCTCGTGACAACGATGACGAAAGTCTTTTCGTGGGCGCAGGTCTGAGCTATGCAGTTACCAGTAACTTCCTAGTAAACGCCGAGTACACGGTATACGACACAGAACTAGACGCGGACGAAGCGTTTGATGATATCGACGATACTGACTTTGAAACTGATCTTAAACAAGCAAGCATCGGTGTAGAATACCGTTTTTAATTACTTGCAGCGTTACAGTTTTAACTTGAATTGATGTGAATAAAAAGCCTTCGTCGTACGACGAAGGCTTTTTAATTAACCGTCTATGCGCTGAATAAGTTGCGCTAACTCTTCTATCTTAGATACCGTCGTTTTTACAAGGTTATCAATTTCATTTGACGATGATTGTGAGTTGCCCGCAAGCGTTCTTACCTCATCAGCAACGACAGCAAACCCTCGCCCCATTTCTCCTGCTCTGGCCGCCTCAATAGCTGCATTTAACGCTAACAGGTTAGTCTGTTCGGAAATGGAGTTAATTGTGCCAACAATATTACTAATAGTTTGACTGGTTACCAATAGCTCTTTCATTGCTTCTTGCGTATCGTTCACGGCTTGCTTTCTAGACGTAACATTAATAGCGAAAAATACGTAGCGCGTTACTTGCCCATTGAAATTTTTGAGCGCACTTATTCGAGCATCAAAGGCTAGGTAATTATCCCCAAGATCCAATTCGATAATTTTTGAAACGAATCCTGACGTTTCTAATGTCGATTTGTCCTCTGCACTTAACCCCCCCATAACCTCATCAGCAAATGCCTTTGTATTCATTACACCATTCAAGGTTTCGCGCAATAATTTGTTTGCCTCGATGATTTTTCCGTTAGGCTCCATTTCAAGCAAGACAAGTGCACTGCCGATGGCTTTTAATTTATTTGTAAAGTCTAGCGCCATCTGTTTAACACGGGTAATATCAGCCTGAACTGCGATAAAGTTAACTAAGTTGCCCTCTTTGAAAACAGGGTTTATCGAAAGTGAAGTCCAATAGGGAGAACCATCTTTGCGGTAGTTGAGGATTTCGTCATAAAACGCTTCGCAGTTTTTGATTTTCTGTCGGATAACACTAACGGTCCGCTGATCCGTCTCTTCGCCTTGTAAGAATGAGCCCGGCTTTTTACCTTTAACTTCTTCAAACTGCCAGCCCGTTAGCCGGTAAAATCCATTATTCACATATTCTATTAATCCGTTGGCGTCGGAGATAATCACCGCGTTATCCGTTTCGTTAGCAACAAGAGAAAGCATTCTCTGCATCTCTCGCTGTTCGACCTCTTCGGTAACATCCTTTATAAAAGCCGTATAAAGTGTTCTATCAGCGAGTCTTACTTTCGATAGCGAGAGCCTTCCCCACAAGCTTTTTCCGTCTTTTCTCTCGACTTTTACTTCGCGGCTCGTGCCGACAATCTTATCTTGACCCGTTTCTCTATTTGCGTTCACATAATTGTCGTGGTTCGCCTGTATCGCCTGGGGAACAAGCATCTTTACATTTTGGCCAATAACTTCATGTCGCCCGTACCCCCAAAGCTTTTCAGCCGATGCGTTAAATAGAGTGACATTATTGTTCTCATCTATACACACTACTGCATCTAACGCTTGCTCTAGGGTTTGCTCCACAATTTCACGAGATTCACGCTCTTCTGTAACATCGCGTACAAACGCCGTGTAATGCTTTTTGCCTTGCACAACGACTTGTGACAAGGCGAGTTGAACCCAAATTCGCTCACCGTTTTTGGTTTCCAGTTCAACCTCTCGTGAACTTCCAACAATCTTATTTACGTTGGTTTGTCTGTGTGAGTTGACGTAGCTATCGTGATTCGCTTTGTGTTCCTGAGGTACAAGTATTTTTATATTCTTTCCCATTACCTCGCTAGGCGTATAACCCCATAGTTTTTGAGCTGCGTCATTATAAAACGTGATGTTATTTTTCTCATCAATAGTCACGACCGCGAGTATCGACTGTTCTAGTGCCTGCTTAGATGCGTTTTCTTTGGAAAAAAACTTCATTGCCCCTAACCTTTTATATAACCCTAAAGTTATATAGAAGACATTACGACCTTTTGCCAATACTAAACATGAAACGCGTTCTATCGTGAAAAAATTACACAAACTAGACCATGAAAAATACACACAATTTTCTTTAAAAGTAAATTAAACATTTAAATCAAGCACTTAAAACAAGGAAATTCATCAAGTATTGAGGTACGGATTCTGCAACAACACGTGAATAGATAGATTTAATATAATAGGTAAGGAACCATGCAATCAGGTAAGAGTGTTTTTCAACCAGGTCAAAACTGTTGGGTAGAGAGCAAAGCTCGCTTCTCTACTCCTCTGATAGATTGCGGAAACTATTACAAAGCCTTGCATAGCTCAATTGTTAAAGCTAAACACAGTATTTTTATTGTTGGTTGGGATATAGACAGTCGCATTCGGTTGTTACGTGGTGACGATGAAGCTAACAGCGAAGCGCCTAGTGTTATTAGCGACTTACTCAAATGGAAAGCAGAGCAAAACCCAGACATTAAAATTTACCTACTGCGCTGGGACTCTTCTTTGGCCTTCTTCGCTCAACGCGAAATGTGGGCAAAAGAAGTGTGGGAAGAGAAAACGCCTGACAATGTTCAAACAGAGCTAGACGATACCATTCCAATGGGCGGAAGCCAGCATCAAAAAATTGTAGTTATTGACGACGAACTTGTTTTTTCAGGCGGTATGGACGTTTCGACTAACCGTTGGGATACGCGAGACCACCCCGTGGTATCCGAGGAAAGAGATGGACCCGATGGCGAGTATGGTCCGTTACACGATGTTCAAATGGTTTCAAGCGGGCCTGTTGTTGCCGATTTTGCACAACTTGTCAGGTGGAGATGGCAGCGAGTAGCTGAAGACACTCCTATTGATATTCGTGAAGATGCGCGAGTAGATGAAAATGCGCCTTTGCCTGAAGCATGGCCAGAAGACTACCCTCCACTTTTTGAAAACGTAGAGTGTGCACTTGCTCGAACCATCCCTTTTATGGATGAAGCAGAGCCAGCACAAGAAGTACGTCATATGCTGCTCGACCTTATTGGCGAAGCAGAATCGGTTATTTATATCGAAAATCAGTTCACGACCCGTCAAGAAATCGCTGAAGCGCTTAATAAACAACTTAAGTTAAAACCAAATCTTTCCGTTGTTATTGTTAGTTCTTACGAACCCAAAGGTAAGTTTGAGTGTGAGGCATTTTGGGCTAGCCGTATTGAGTTCAAGGCGATTTTGGAAAAAGGTATAGACCCCAGACGAGTAAAACTGACTTACTCTTCAATAGAAGACATGCAGGGGCGAAAAGCATACAAACGCATTCACTCTAAGGTGATGACCATTGATAACAAGTACCTTGTTATTGGGTCTTCAAACCTAAGTAACCGTTCAATGACCCTCGACACTGAAATTGATACGGTTTTGTTCGGCAATAGTAAAGATAACCAAGCATGTATAGAGCAAGTGAGAAACGACCTACTTGCTGAGCATACAGGTCGTGATATAGATGCGATGCCGGAGATATTTAACAGCCAGTACCCTGTAGAAGCATTGATGCAAGATCAAATAGCACATGGTTACGTGCTTACCGAAGTTCGCGACGAAGTATTTACAGAGCACTCGGTTAAAAATGTATTTCGCGCCTTATCAGACCCAGAAGAACCGCTTATTTCAGTACCTACATTTGATGGTGACGCGCTACCCGCTCGTAACCCTAAGCGACGCAGCATAATGATTTTAATTGGCATTGCCATTATTGCAGTACTTGGCGGGCTGATGTTTTGGGCTAGCCAGTCAATCCCATGGTTAAGTTCAGAAAGCATCAACGCCTTTTTAGAAAAAAGTAGAGGCACTTATTTTGCCCTTCCAACTGTTTTGCTCGTGTATGTAGTTGGCGGCGTTTTGTTCTTCCCTGTGACTGTACTATCTCTGGCAGTAGCCGCTATCTTTGGCCCAATTTGGGGGCCTATTTACGGCATCATGGGAGCACTAATGAGTTCAGCAATTATGTTTGGTATCGGCAAGTTATCGGGTAACGCAGGACTTAGGAAGATTGGTGGGCCAAAGGTTGCCGCAGTTGATGAAAAGCTGAAACGCAGTGGTGTAGTTGGCGTAGCAGCCATACGAATGTTGCCGATTGCACCATTTAGTTTGGTAAATTTGGTCGCGGGCATTTCATCTATAGGCATTTTTCAATTTTTGGTAGGTACGTTTTTAGGCATGTTCCCTCCAATGATAGCCAAAGGCTTTGTTGGCGATTCTATTGCGCAAATTTGGCAGGATCCATCTGTTAAAACTATTAGTTACCTAGTGGGAGGCATCATTTTATGGGGCTTAATGATTTGGGGGTCGCAAAAATTCGCGCGCTACTACCAAGCACGAAAAGAGGCTAATACCAACACGGAAGAAGACAGTAACAACTGTAAGGATGAGTCTGAAAAATGTGCCGCATAGTAACCTACAATATCCATAGCGGAGTTGGCAGGGATAAGAAGCACGACTACAAACGTATCGGGCAGTTTCTTGCGAACAGCGGCGCTGACGTAGTTTTGCTTCAAGAAATGGATACGCGCCCTCCCGAACGAGATACAGCGCAAGATGTAAAAGACATCTGCGCTGGTAATACGTTTAAATTAATTCCCTCCCCAGCAATTAGAGAATCTGATGGGTGGTACGGCAATGCAATTTTGACCCGTTTTGATGTGTTGGAACACGACACCATAGATGTGAGTCAAACAGGACGACAGCCAAGAAATGTGCAGATTGTTGAATTAAAAACTGAGAAAACGCCTCTGACGGTAGTGAATACCCACAAAGGTCTCAAGAAACTTGAGCGTCGTTCGCAGTTTTCTCTGCTCCACGAACATTTATCGCGGCGTTTAAAAGATAAACAAACTCCGCTATTTTTAGCGGGTGATTTTAATGAATGGCAGTTTTTTTCAAAGGCCTTTAAGGCTTTAAATGATTTGCTATTGCAGCAAAAAATTGGTGCCACGTTTCCTAGCAACTTTCCCATATTTTCCCTCGACCGCGTATGGGTGACAGAAGATATTAAAGTAAGATCGTGCAGGAAAATTAAGAACGAAAAAACTAAGGTGTTATCCGACCATTTACCCGTATTAGTAGATATCGTTCTACCCGAGGCTTGAACTAGCCAACGTTTTTAATTCACAAGAAGTATGGTGTGCTCGATTACGCTGATTTCGCTACAAAGGATGATGCCGCAAACTCTAAGGTACCACACCAATGTTTGAGTGCATTCTCCTTAGCTACCACTTTTCGAATGATATCGATAATTTGCTGAAATTCGTGCGTAGCTTTTCTCTGTTTGTTTGTAGCAGCTAGCACAGTGCGATGCATTTCAGGGTGGGTAATTTTTAGCGTAGAAACCAGCCCTGATTCTCTTAAGTGAAAAATAGCCGAAGTGGGCAATATCATTACCCCTTCCCCTTGCATTACTTGCCTTAGCCCTGTCATCAACTGCCCAGAATATGCAAGATCATGTTTAAGGCTCACTCCGGTAGCTTTCTCGTAATCAGCAATAAGCTGACCAAGCGCATCTTTATTTCCGGGCGATAAAAGAGGTAGTTCACTTATTTCCCAGAATTTTATCGTTGATTTATCTTTAAGCTTGGCGTACTCGGGATAAGCTGGGGAACCAGTAAATACGAGATGTAGCTCTTCTTGAATAAGAGGGGTCACGCTCATAAATTTAGGTTCTATCGCCTGCTGGTAGGTTAAAGCAATATCTACCTGTTTTGATTCGAGCCAATCGTTGATGGTGTATGAAGGCCCAGTGCTGATCTCTACTTTCAACGCTTTATGATTACTCGTTATTTCAGTTAACAACGGCAGGGAAAGTACGTTGCCAATTGACGGAAGCATTCCTATTTTTATTACTTTTTGCTGTTCTCCCTGAAATGCTTGCAACGCTGATTTCACGTTGTCAATTTCCCCCATTATTTTCTCTGCGTGTTTGTAAAATACTTCTCCAGCGGGCGTTAAGCTTATACCCGAAAAGCTTCGTTCTAGCAGCGTTGCTTTGACTTCTCGCTCCAAGCTTGCGAGTTGCTGACTAATAGCAGGCTGAGCGATATCTAAGGCTCTTGCCGCCGCAGCAATACTGCCTCGCTGTACTGTGGTTATAAAGTAATGTAGCTGTTTAGAGTGCACTTAACCCCCTTTTGGAAGG
The DNA here is from genome assembly GCF_056311775.1 of Alteromonas sp. ABH4_454. Taxonomy (NCBI): domain Bacteria; kingdom Pseudomonadati; phylum Pseudomonadota; class Gammaproteobacteria; order Alteromonadales; family Alteromonadaceae; genus Alteromonas; species Alteromonas sp. ABH4_454. The sequence goes on from NZ_CM149972.1 coordinate 4,547,956, forward strand.
CAATAGAGAATAGCCCAGCGTAACTGCATCTGAAGTCAGCAAGGTATATGCCATTCCAATAGGTTATATGAAGCAAAAATGTAAATAAAAGCGCCCACAGACGGGTTAAAAAAATCTCACATTAGATGCTACTTAAGTCTAATATCAAGAAAACCGTGAGTTTCCGAAGGGGTCAATATTTTTCTTATACCCCTGAATATTCTTCTTTCTTCCACCAGCGGCAAAGAGTTTTTAGCCTAGTCCCTGTACACGAGTTACACAATAACAATTACAAGATGTGTATGCATCAATGTGGTGCTCGTGCGTGCCTAGAAAGAGTGCAGATCCAATTAATCCGCATTCATAAATTAAGTAGCAATAAGCACGATTGGGAACACTAATGAATCAAAAGAAACTCCACACTGCAGTACGTTACGCACTTACCGGATTAACCCTTTTCACTACCTCAATGGTCGTACAGGCGCAAGAAGCCAGCAAGGAAACTACAGAAGCTAAAGATTTAGAACGTATAGCCGTTGTTGGCGCTCGAGGTGCGCCGCGCTCAGTAACAAGTTCGCCCGTTCCCGTTGATGTATTAACCGCAGAAGACGTTGAAGCCGTTGCGTTTACCGACATGAACAACGTTCTAATGACCCTTGTACCTTCCTACTCTGTTGGCAGACAGCCTATCTCAGACGGCGGCACCTTTATTCGTCCTGCCACGCTTCGAGGCATGCCTACAGACAAGACTTTGGTTTTGGTGAACTCAAAACGCCGTCACAGAGCAGCGCTTGTTTCAATCGGTGGCTCTGGTACTCAAGGTCCAGATATAGCAACTATTCCTACAGCAGCAATCCAAAGTGTTGAGGTGTTGCGAGACGGTGCCGCAGCTCAGTATGGCTCGGATGCCATCGCGGGGGTAATTAACTTCCAACTTAAAAACAATACCGAAGGCGGCTCTTTCACCATCGATTACGGTAGCTACTTTGAAGGTGATGGCGACCAGATTACCGTTACAGGAAACAAAGGTTTCGCCCTTGGTGACGATGGCTTTTTCAGCATTTCAGCCGAATATTCAGATAGTGAAGCAACCTATAGAGGCGAACAATATTGTGAGCCATGGTTTTGCGTAGACGAGCAGTCAGCCGAATACATCGCTGATGCTACCGCCATGGCCAACAGTGTGCATGGTTCTGACGTAGTACAACCTTGGGGGCAACCTAATACCAGCGGTAAACGCGTCTTTTTCAACGCGGGGTACGCACTAAGCGCTGAAGCGGAGTTATACGCTTTTGGTAACTATTCTGAAAGTGAAGGCGACGGGTCTTTTTACTATCGCTATCCAGGCAACGGGACTATTGAAGATATCCGCCTTGAAGACGGTTCTATTTGGAATCCTACAGAGTTTTTCCCTGGCGGGTTTACACCGCGTTTCTTTGGTGATGTCACTGATTATTCAATGGTGGGTGGCGTAAAGGGCATGTCGGGTGATCTTACTTACGATATCAGTGGTCGTTACGGCAACAACGAAATTTCTTACACGCTAGCAAATACCATTAACCCTTCTCTGGGCAATGAGTCGCCTACATCGTTTGAGCCCGGCGATTTAACTAACGAAGAAACACAAATTCAAGCTGATTTCACCTACGACCTGAGTGAGTACGTACTCGCTTTTGGCGCTAGCTACCTAGATGAGTCTTATGAAATATCTGAAGGAGAGGAAAGCTCTTATTTTGCAGGCCCTTACGCTACCTCTGACCCGTATGGTTTCTGTGACGGAGCTACCGCTACCGCCGAAGGGCTAGCTGTTATCGCAAACGGCTCGACATTAAATTGTGCTGACCCAGATGATGCTGTTTATACAGTCGTTGGCGTTGGCTCTAACGGATTCCCAGGTTATTCACCTGACTATTCAGGTTCATATGAACGTGATTCTTATGCGGTGTACACAGACATTTCGGGAGACATTACTGACGAGCTATTTGCCCAAGCAGCATTGCGCTATGAGGACTATTCAGACTTTGGCTCTGAGGTAGTTTACAAAGTCGCGGCGTTCTATCAATTAAATGATGATGTAGGCTTTAGATCTTCATTTGGTACAGGCTTCAGAGCGCCAACCCCAGGTCAGCAGGGTACCACTAATGTATCGACTCGCTTACCTGATGGCTTCCCTGTAGCTACAGGCTTATTCCCTGCAGGCGGTGAAGTTGCGCAGGCACTTGGTGCAGAAGAGCTTTCACCTGAAAAGTCGACCAACTTCACGTTAGGTATGACGGCTAATTATGGTGACTTAACCCTTACCGTAGACTATTACAATATCAAATTAGAGGACCGCCTTTACTCTGTTTCCACACGTGATGTCTCAACAACGGTGGTCACCGACCCAGATGCTGATGGTTATGATGCTTACCAGAATTACTTAGCCCTTGCTGGAGCAAACGTGTCGGGCGCTGAGTCAATCGGTGGTGTTTTCTTCTTCCAAAACGCATTCGATACTGTAACAGAAGGCTTGGATGTCGTAGCTACCTACAAGATGGAATCCAAGTATGGCTCAACCGTTTTAACCGGCTCGGTTAACTATAATAAAACTGAGTTCGACTCTGACCCCAGCGAATATCTGGATGCAGAAGATCAGTTCGATTTTGAAAATAGCCGACCTGAAATGCGCGGTGTGTTCTCAGTCACTCACAGTTACGACGTATGGTCTGCGGTAGCTCGCCTTAGCTATTTCGGCGAATACGAAAACGCGGGGAGCGATGATGGTGTGGACCCAACAAGCATTCAAACCTTCGGCGACGAATTTATGTTTGATATCGAAGGCTCTTACCTAATTAGCGAAAACCTTACGCTTTCAGTGGGTGTCAGAAATCTATTTGATAACTACCCAGACCTGAGTACTAACGGTGACGCTTGTTGTGGCGAGCTGTATGACTCTGGATCGATAGTCGACTGGCAGGGTGGGTACTATTACACACGGTTAGCTGCTCGTTTCTAACCCGGGTTAACAAACACCGGCGCAAGCCGGTGTTTGCGTTTTTAAATAACTGTATATAAGTAAAACTTAAAAGGTCATTCAATGTTTAAAGCTGTATTGTGTGGGGTAGAAAACTGATGGAAATAGAACTACTGTGGTTTGTAGTTACCTTGTGTATAACCGGTGCCATTGCTGGTATTACCGCAGGTCTATTCGGCAATGGTGGAGGCTTTGTTGTTGTTCCTGCCCTACTCGCTGTTTTCCCTTTCTTTACTCCCCCTTCTGAATCACTAGTCAAAGTTGCAATAGGCACGTCATTGGCATCAATTGTCGTATCTAGCGCGCGTTCTGTTATGGCGCATCGAGCCAAAGGTGCCGTAGATTTTGACATCCTTAAGTCTTGGAGTATTTGGCTTATCCTTGGTGTTGGCGGAGGCCTATTAATAGCGAATAACTCTAGTGCGAATGGCTTAACCGTAGTATTCGCTGCAGGTGTACTGCTTTATTCTTTATATTTTCTTTTCCCTGAATTTGTCGTGCGCCCTGGCCTTGTTTTCGATATGCCTAAGGGCATAGGCAAAGCGGTATTAGCATTTGTATTGGGCGGCTTCTCTGCGTTACTTGGTATAGGAGGCGGCACGCCAACCGTCATAACGATGGTGATGTGCCAACGTACTATTCAGCAAGCTGTTGCTACCGCTGCCGGCGTAGGCTTCCTGATAGGTCTTCCTGGCGCCATCGGCTTTCTATTTATGAAGCATCCAGAAACAGCCTCTCTTCCTGTTGGCACTATTGGCTACATCAACATTCCAGCGCTCATCGCTATCAGCATAGGCGCAATTTTTACTGCACCTATCGGAGCGAAGATGGCGCATAACTTTAGTGAAAAAAAGCTAAAGCGATTGTTTGGCATTTATCTCGTCATTGTTTCAAGCGCAATGTTCTATAAAGCCATTTAAAATAAAAAGGAGAATATCTATGAGTTATAACCGTTCAAGACGTTTATTTTTAGGTGGCTCGGTAGCAGCATCAGCCGTAGGTGCAACAGGTTTTAGCGGCCTAGTTAGCGCTCAATCTACAAGTGCAGCAATGACTGAAGCTGCATCAGTCATTTATGGTCCAAAACCTGGTGTAGCGAAACTAAACGCTAACGAAAACCCATTTGGCCCTAGCCCGAAAGCGCTGGACGCCATTGCTCAAGCCTCAGCTGAAGGCGGTGCATATTACGCTTATCCTGCCGCGATGACCCTGTTAGATATGATTGCTGAGCGTCATGGCATAACGCGTAAGAATATTTCCCTAAGCGCAGGGTCTAGCCCTATCCTTTCCTACGCTGCCGTGGCAGCCAGTAAGAATGGGAAAATTCTTGGACCGGATCTTTTTTGGGACACCACGTCAAAAGCACCTGAGAAACAAGGTGCGCCTGAAATAGTAAGAATTGCTAATACAGCAGATCTCGACATTGACCTTGACGCCATGTATGCCGCTATTGATGACTCTATCGGTATGGTACATATCTGTAACCCTAATAATCCCACGGGCAAAGTGCTTGATCCAGATAAGCTTCGCGAGTTTTGTATCAAAGCCTCTAAAAAGACACTGGTTTTAGTTGATGAGGCCTATAACGAACTTATCGATGAGCCACCAAAACACTCAATGATTCCACTTGTGAAAGCAGGCCACAATGTCATCGTAGCAAGAACCTTCTCGAAAATTTATGGTTTAGCGGGTATGCGAGTAGGCTATCTTATTGCTTCTGAGGAAAATACTGAATGGATTAATCGCTATGGTATGGGTGGCTACACATTGAACCAAGCAGGCCTTGCTGCCGCAATAGCGAGCTATAATGACGACGCCTTTTTAGCGTTCTCTAAAGAAAAAATTTATGAAGGTAAATCTATGGTAATGGATGCCGTTAAGGCTAACGGTTTGACAGCTCTTCCCTCTAGTACTAACTTTATTTTTGTTAATCTTGGCGATGGCAATGCCGAATATTTTCGACAAGCTATGGCTGAAAAAGACGTACTTATCCGAGGCATTTATCGTACTTACAATAATTGGTCTCGTGTAAGCATGGGTAAAATAGCTGACGTTAAACGTTATGTTGATGCAATGCCTGCTGCGTTAGAAAAAATGCAAACAATGCAAAAAGGCTAAATACACAGGGCATGTATCTGTATCAGCACATGCCCTCTTCCGTTTCTTACCTCGTTCTTTTCCCGCACATTACCAATTCAACTAAAAGTCTAATACGCACAAAAGTCACCTTTGTCATATACTGAAATTAGTAAATAAACAGGTAAAGTATAACTGTAGCAATAATTTTCAACGGTATTGTTGCAGTAACGTAAAAGTTGCACATACTTTACTAAAAAGGCATTGCGTTAAATGCCGCTTAAGGAGGCTGTAAATGTCACTTTCTGTACTAGTTGCTGATGATTCCAAGTTGTCGAGGCGTAGTGTTATACGTTCGCTTCCCCAAGATTTAGAATACGAGATAACTGAAGCAACAAACGGACAAGAGGCAATAGATGCTCTCTGCGAAAACGAATTTGCACTTGTTCTTTTAGATCTTACCATGCCCGAAGTAGACGGGGTTGGCGTGTTAGAACATCTGCATGCAAGGTCTAACATGCCAAACGTTATTGTGATAAGTGCTGATTTTCAGCCTGAAAAGCAGAAGATTGTGATGTCTTTAGGCGCTAAGCGTTTTCTTCGCAAGCCCTTAGATAAAGAAGAGTTGGCCATGGCACTGTTTGAGCTGGGGTATCTATGAGTATCGTACTACCACTGGATGAAGAGCAAAGAGATGCCCTTCAAGAACTGCTAAATATTTCGATGGGGCAAGCCGCGAACTCGCTCGCTCAACTTATTGAAACGAAAATCGACATTTCTATACCCAAAATTTCAGCCGTTACGCCCACTCAGCTCTACAGCCTCTTATTTGAAACCGAAGATGCCTTTTATACCCGTCAGTCTTTCTTAGGCGATGTGCACGGTGAAGTCATGTCCGTGCTGTCACAAGCAGGTTTAAGTGAAGTTGCTACTTTAATGGATTACGACGAACCGTTAAGTAAGGAAGATATTCAAGAAATCATTTTGGAGCTTTGCAATATCTTAGCGGGTGCATGTTTAGCTGGCCTTTCTGATCAGTTAGAGCTTACCACCAACTTAAATATGCCTACGTTGTTTTTACCCGATAAAGCGAACTTTGATGAGCTTCAGTGGCAGCACAGCCTGGTGATGGAAGTCCAGTTCATTATCGCAATTTCCTCATTTAGCATGCGCGTTGTGTTTTGTTTAGACGATGAATCTCTTGCTCGCATGAAAAACACATTGGATGAGTTACTCGCATAATGTTTGAACAGCTGGTAGGTAAGTTACCTGTCGGAATTGGTGTAGTCGATGAAAGCTTTAACGTCGTTTATCTCAACGACTTCTTTTTAGATCGCCTCCCTCATAAAATGCGCGACTGTTATAAAGACACGCCCGTGATTGAGTTATTTCAAGGGCAAGGCAAATTCCTCAAACGCAGACTAAAGTCGGTATTCGTACTACAACACCCAAGTTTTAGCTATTGGGAGCAACGACCGCATATATTTCCATTTAAAAGCTCTCGACCTATAACGGGCGAAGAGACGCAGATGTACCAAAATATGGAAATTTTGCCCATTAAAGATAAGAAAACCGGGCAGCGTTTAGCCTGTATATTCCTGCAAGATGTAACCGCCCAAGCGAGCTATTTCAGAGCCCAGCAAAAACTTTCCGAAGCCCTAAAAAAAGAGCATGAAGCTCAGCGAAAGCTCATTCGCAAACTCGATACAGCCCAAAGCCAGCTTATTCAAGCTGAAAAGATGGCGTCTACGGGGCAGCTTGCAGCAGGTATAGCTCATGAAATTAACAATCCGATTGGCTTTGTTAATGCTAACCTCAATACGCTAGGTCAATACGCTTCGCATCTTCTTGCCATATGTGACGGTGTTAAAGGGCAAATTGAGCTCTTTAATGACGAGCTTAAGGAACAAATAGATGCCTTATTTGAGTCGAATCACTATGACCTACTGAAAGACGATATCACCGAGCTAATTGCAGAGTCTACTGAAGGGCTTACACGTGTAAAAGATATTGTCGAGAACCTTAAAAACTTCTCACTAGAAACTGCCGAAGGGATGCAAACCGTAGATATATGTGCCATATGTAATCAGCTCATCACGCTCATTTCCGCTCAATACAGCGCCCCCCAATATAAAATTGAATGTGAGCAAGAAAAGGTGGAGGTTATGGGAAATCCAGGGCCACTGAAACAAGCCCTGATGAACGTAATGATAAATGCTGCGCAGGCGATAGAAGATAAGGGCTTTGTTAAACTCACCGTAATTGATGCCGCGCAATCAGTAACGATTAAAATACTGGACTCAGGCTGTGGCATCCCAACAAAACACTTAAAACGCGTGTTCGAACCTTTTTTTACCACCAAACCTGAAGGGCAAGGTCAAGGTCTGGGCCTTTCTGTGGCTTACACCGCCATAGAACAACACCAAGGTAAAATATCCATTAGCAGTAAAGAGGCTAAAGGAACTGTTGTAGAAATCACCATACCTAAAGCCCCAGCAGCGCCCACCAGTGATTCCTAGCTTGCTAGTTTACTCGCTTCGCACCCCTTAAATATAAATACACCTTCCTCATTGAGTGTTCGCGAAATACTCCCTTCATTTATTAAATAGTTAAGGTGAGATAAACACTCCGCCACAGCGAACACCATGTTACGGCTTGAAAGCTTGCGCTTAAACATAACGGGTAACAGCTCGACTACCGTTTGAGGTTTCTCACAAGCCTTTAACAAGGCTTTAAGATGTTCGTGGTGATGTGCAATGAGCGAGTCTACCCGCTCGTGAAGACCAATAAAGGGAAGTTTGTGTGCGGGTAACACGGTTGTATTTTTCGGCAAGCTTTTAAACTGGGGCAAGGTGTTCAGGTAGTCGTCTAGGGTGTTGGCGTCAGGCTCTGTTGAATAGGCGCCGATATTGGGTGTGATGATCGGTAGAATATGATCGCCAGATATAAGAATATTTTTCTTTTCATTGTAAAGGCAGGCATGTTCGGGAGAATGGCCGCGGCCAATCATAATTACCCATTCATTATCGCCAAGCGATAATGTCATGCCATGCTTTAAACGGGTATAGCTTATGGGAAGTGGCGAGACTACACTGCTGTAACCATTACCCTCGCCAGAAGTCAGCTTTGCAATCATTGATTCATCAAGCCCTACCCGTTGGTAATACAGAACATCTCTTGCGTTAGTAGCGCCGTTTCTGCCTGCTGCGAAGGCTCTCGCAGTGAAATACTCGGTTTGGGTCATATAAAAAGGTACGTTAAATGTATCAGCTATCCAACCTGCTAACCCTACGTGATCAGGATGTAAGTGCGTAACAATAACACCGACAATTGGTGCATCTAATTGTTCAAATATACGCTTCCAGAGTGATTTGGTAGTAGACGTTCCAATGCCAGTGTCAATTACTACCCAGCCGCCTTCACCGCGGATTAAGTACAGGTTTATATGATCGAGTTCAAATGGAAGGGGCATAGTTAGCCAAAGTACATCTTCGGCTACTTCAATTAGCTCACCCGGTTCTACCTGTTTGTCGTATAGATACTCCATATCGCCCTCACCTTTTCTAGCCTGCATCTTTTAATATTCACTGAGTCGTTCCACAGTTTCCAATGGCTGCTAAAATAGCCTAGGTACGACCGCCTTTTTTGATAAAACCGTAAGTCGATAATGCTAGTGTGTAAACGCAGCATAATCTTATTGGTCTGATACCTTCGTTCTCATGCAAGATAATTAGTACCAGTCTCGTTCTAACTCGCTCCGTTAACAAAAACAAACATATCTGTCGAATAGAGATCTATAGGACTTGGTGATAACAAACGCTATACTGTGGTTGTTGAAGTTGATAGCCGACGTATTTTGTACCTTTTGCGCTTTTGACTGAATACGTAAAATGCTGGTTATAGATGGTTAGAAAAATTCAATCAACGCCCACGCACTTAGGGCTTTCCTAATAAATTGACACCTTTAAAAAGCGGTTAGTAAAAACAAATTCATGTCAGCCCCAGTAATACAGCAAGGGTTCATACTCAACAAAAGTACGTTTACCCAGCGAGGCAAAGTATATGTTGAACTCTGGGTTAAAACCGCCAATAACACCGCTAGATTAGTATCGTCACCTCAGAACCCCACTTGCTTTGTGTCCCTCGAACAATCTGCTGCATTGCGCGACATTGCTGCTCGTATGCCAGTTAAGATCATAATTTCAGAAGATGGTTTTCACACGCTAGAACAAGTTCCTGTGGCTACGGTCAAGACCGCCACCGAATCGCATATGCACCAGCTTCGCCAACGCGCGCAAGAGCAAAGTATTGTATTGTATGAAGCTGATATTCGCGTGGCCGATCGCTATCTAATGGAGCGCTTTGTGTATGGCGCAGTGGAGTTCGTTACCCCACAAGTTGTCGATGATACGTCACAACTTGTTATAGAAAATGCGCAAATTAGACCCTGCCATTTCAGAACTACTTTTACGTCATTAAGTATAGATATTGAGTGTAATGAACACGAAGAGCTGTTCAGCATTGCACTGGCAGGCGACGGAAAAAGTGTAGTGCTGCTTGTTTGTCCACCGAGTTTTATTGGTCAGACATTACAGGAGCAAGAAGACAGTCCATACACGCTTGTTACGGTCGAGTCTGAAAAAGAACTGCTAGAAGCTTTTTTTTCACACCTAACCTCCCACGACCCAGACATTATTTTGGGTTGGAACGTTAAGCAGTTTGATATGGCTGTGCTGGGCCGCCGTGCTAAGGCAAATTCGCTCAAGTATGCTATTGGCCGCCATGGCCGAGAGGCTTCAGTAAGACAGTGGGAAGACCAAACACTTGTTGATGTACCTGGCCGATGCGTGATTGATGGTATTGAAGCACTTAAAACCATGACCTATCAGTTTGAGTCCTTCTCTCTTGACCATGTTTCCGAAGAACTGCTTCGTGAAAATAAGCTTATTCAAGCTGCCGACAAACTTGAAGCGATAAAACATCTTTATCATAGCGATCCTGTTGCACTCGCGAACTACAACTTTAAAGACACCGAACTAGTAAACCGCATTCAGGATAAAACCCAGTTTATTGATTTTCTGGCATTACGGAGCATTCTTACCGGCTTAGATATGAGCCGCCCAGGAGGCTCGGTAGCGGCGTTTTTAAACGTTTATTTACCTAAGCTACACCGCAAGTCTTATGTCGCTGGAGTGAGGCCAGAAAATGGCGGTTTAGCTAGTCCGGGCGGTTATGTAATGCGTTCGCAACCAGGTTTATATAAGGATGTTTTAGTCCTCGATTTTAAGAGCCTTTACCCTTCCATTATTCGCACATTTAAAATCGACCCGTTAGGGCTTGCAGAAGGACTTAAGTCTCCTAATACGGCAATAGAGGGGTTTAAAGGCGCAGTATTTAGCCGCGAATCACATTTTCTACCTTCAATTATCGAAAACCTATGGCTTCAGCGCGACGAAGCCAAAAAACAGAAAGACGCACCACGCTCTCAAGCCATTAAAATATTAATGAACTCTTTCTATGGAGTACTTGGTAGCGGAGGCTGTCCTTTTTACGATCCTCGTCTTGCGAGTTCAATTACATTGCGTGGGCATGAGATCATGCAAACCACCGCGAGTTGGATTGAAGAATTGGGCTATACAGTTATCTACGGTGATACCGATTCAACCTTTGTGCATGTTGAAGGAAATACTGCACTAGGTACACCTTCTGAAACAGGTCGCGAGCTTGCCAAAATTATCAATGAGAAGTGGACTGAGTTACTTAAGCGTCAATTCAATATTGATTGCCATTTGGAGATTGAGTTCGAATCTCACTTTTCTACCTTCTTTATGCCAACAATTCGTGGCTCTTCTGAAGGTAGTAAAAAACGCTACGCAGGGATGAAAGACGGTGTGCTTATCTTTAAAGGTCTAGAGAACGTGCGTTCGGATTGGACACCGCTTGCTAAAGAGTTCCAATACGAACTATACAAAAGAGTCTTTACCAATGAACCTGTAAAGCAGTACATCAATAAAACGCTAAACGCAATAAAAGCGGGAAAGATGGATGACAAGTTGGTGTATAAAAAGCGACTCAGAAAACCACTTTCTTCGTATGTAAAATCTCTTCCTCCTCACGTTAAAGCGGCGAGACGGGCCGACAAATTATTCGAAGAACAGGGCTTACCACTTCGCTACCAATCTAATACTTCCATAGCCTATGTAATTACCGTTCAAGGGCCGCAAACAGTAGAAACAATCTCTGCGCCGCTTGACTATGACCACTATATAGAGAAACAGATAAAGCCTATTGCTGATAGTATATTGCCATTGATATCCCTTAATTTTGAGCGCATAGCTAACGCTCAGCTTTCCTTATTTTAATTATGTTTACCTGTATGAAGATCTTTCAGGATTCGTGACAAATTAACAAAAAAATTACACTCTAAATCTATTCCCACCTTAAGCAATTACACACATTTTCAATAACTTAACTCGTTGGCACGACAAGTGAATAAGATATTTGTGAGTAGCTAAATAGGTTTGTTTGAGGAATTAACTTCAATCAACATGCGTTCAATTTAGTGATTAGGGCAATTGATAGCCCGTGTTCGCAAAGAGAAACAGAAGGAATTTGATTATGAAGATCACAAAGTTAAGTATGATTACTAGTGCCGTTGTTGCCGCTACACTTTCTGCGTCAGCATTCGCAGGCCATCATGAAGAAAAAATTTCTAAGAGCTTTAATGCGCTCGATCAAGACGGTAATGGCTACATAGTCGGTTCAGAATCGTCAGGTACAATCGACAGCAAGTTAGTATCTAAAATGGATACTGACGGAGACAGTATGGTTAGCCGCGCAGAGTTTAATTCATTTGTCGATGAAAAACCATCGATGTTCAGCGATGAGGTTATCACGCAGGTTAAAGCTGAAGGTACAACAGACGCTGTACTAACCGAAGAAGGCAATCCAGCACTTTTTTCTAAAGCTGATAATGAAATGATTTCAGAAAAGAATAAAGAGTTGCGCACTGAGATGTCTGCAACGGCCAATACTAAGTTCACTAAAATCGACAAGGATAGCGATGGTAAAATCAGTGAGAAGGAGCTAGAAATGGCCGACGTTGAAGGCGACTTTGACTCAATGGATGAAGATGGTGATTCGTACATAACTCGTATGGAATACCGTACCTATTTTGAAGAGATTGAATCAGAATAGTTAAACTAAATAATTCATAGTATTCCCAACTATGTAGCCCCGCTTAAAGTGCGGGGCTTTTCTATTTTCCTTTAAACATTACACCCCACGAAACTCACCAGTTCGCCCCCTAATAAATAGCCTGCGACGAAACGCTAATATTTTTCGTTGAACAGCACCGTATACGACCAACATCTTGTCGACAAAACGCATTTGCAACCATATTGTTAATAAAGGTTAAATATTTTGTTTACTCAATCGCGCATTCTGTAATTAGCGCAAAGGTCGCTATTGTGTACTTCGATTTCAAAATCATGATAGCGATTATCTAAAATTACATTTAAATCATATGCGTACGCGCATGGAGGCAAGAAATAATGGAATCAAATACACAGTCAAACACTGTATTTCCACTTCAAAAAAGTGAGTTTAGCGGTCCTTGTGATGCTGAACTGACATCACTCACAATAGGTCAATACTTCAAAAAGGTTGTCGACAATTATGGCGATAACCCAGCGATCATCGTAAAACATCAAAGTATTCACTGGACCTATCAGCAATACTGGCGTGAAGTAGAACGTGTGGCTTGTGGTTTACTTGCCCATGGCGTAGAGCCAGGTGATCGAGTTGGGATATGGTCCCCCAATAACATCGAGTGGTCACTTGTACAAATGGCCACGGCAAGAATTGGCGCGGTCATGGTATGTCTTAACCCCGCTTACCGCCCAGATGAATTAGCCTTTGCTATTAACAATGTCGGGGTAAAGCACTTGGTGATGGCACAGTCTTTTAAACACTCAAACTACATCGCCATTTTGAAGGAATTAGCCCCGGAACTAGATTCTGACGAACAGAGTCAAACGTACGCGGCGCTATCGCTTTCGAAGCTACCCTCTCTTAAACACGTATATACTATCGGTGAAACGTCTGTAGACGGCTTACAGGCATTTTCAAAACTGCAAGTAGAGCCTACTGAAGCTTTAAAATCGCAGTTAAAAGACATAGAAAGAACGCTAAATGCTGATGATAACATCAACATCCAATTCACCTCAGGTACGACTGGTAACCCGAAAGGCGCAACACTCACTCATCGTAATATTTTAAATAATGGTTTATTAGTATCAGAAGCAATGAGATTTACGCACCAAGACAAGCTTTGTATTCCCGTACCACTCTATCATTGTTTCGGTATGGTGTTGGGCAACTTAGTCTGTTTAGCATCTGGTGCATGCGCAGTATTTCCTGGGGAGTCTTTTGACCCTGAACAAACGCTTCGCACAGTAGAAGAAGAAAAGTGTACAGGCTTGCACGGCGTGCCTACCATGTTCATCGCCGAGCTTGAGCTTCCCAACTTTGGAAGCTTCGATTTATCGAGCTTGAGAACTGGCGTTATGGCGGGAAGTACATGTCCTGAGGAACTAATGCGTAAAGTCCATAGTGAATTTCATATGACGGAAGTCGTTATAGGTTACGGTCAAACAGAGTGCAGCCCTATCAATCATATTACCGATATTGATTCACCATTTGAAAAACAGGTTAAAACAGTCGGCCGAGCTATGCCTCATACGGAAGTAAAAATTATCGACGCACAAGGCAGTACTGTTCCAATCGGAGAGCCAGGTGAGATTTGTGCAAGAGGCTATTGCGTAATGAAAGGTTACTGGGGAGATGAAGCTAAAACTAGAGCTACCATAGACGACGAAGGTTGGCTTCATTCTGGCGATCTTGGCGAAATGGACGAAGAAGGCTATGTCACTATTGTAGGCAGAATAAAAGACATGATCATTCGTGGGGGCGAGAATATTTATCCACGAGAAATCGAAGAGGTGCTGTACCAACATGACGATGTATCTGACGCTGCTGTATTTGGAATACCCGATAACAAATATGGCGAACAAGTGTGCCTTTGGATAAAAGCAAAAGACAATAGGCATGTAGATGAAGAGCAAATACGAGACTACTTAAAATCGAAACTTGCCTACTTTAAAGTACCTAAATACATCAGTGTAGTAAAAGAGTACCCAATGACAGTAACAGGCAAGCTACAGAAGTTTAAAATGCGTGAACACATGATAGAAACTCTGAAGAAACAAGCCCTACAAACCGAGGCGTAAACCTACGGCAAATAAATGGGGTCAGAGTTGAGGGTCAGTGTCGTGACTCTGACCCCATTATTTTTCTTTGCTTCAG